>CAVOGL010000001.1:0-406195 GCA_963695415.1 uncultured Chloroflexia bacterium
TTATGCTGGGATGGTGCTTCTGGATCAATTCGATAACAGGCAGATAAACATGATCATACCAATCCCCAACAGCCTCATGAAAGGTATTTTTCGTGATCGATTTCCAACAATTGATGGTAGCCCTTGATATTCTCCAGCAACCTGGGGTATTGTCCAGGAGTAAGTGAAACGGACGCCATTTAGGTCTCAGACTATCCAGCTGGGTTTCCCGACGGCAACTGGGAATACTCTGCCTTCAACAGAACTTCATCCAATTGATCACCGGCTTCGATGGTCACAGGGGGACTTGGGCATACTCCGCGAGACATATGCCTGGATCGATGCAGCCCCTATTTGTTTCGCCACCGAGACGCGGTGATTGCCATCGATCACGAAATAAACCTCACCGATCTTGTAGATCACATGGAGGTAAGCCAGCCGTCCCGTTCGCGGCGACAACGATCTTCGCCCAACGACTTTGGGTCAACATTCCGACGAGGGCAGGAAGCTGCGGGTAAATCTCGTAACGGTTGACACTCCCAATAATTGCGTTCAAAGGGATATTGTGTATGCCACTGGCTGAGAGTGCCCTGGATCTTGAGCTGTTGGCGAACTTCATCGAAGGATAACAGACGGATATCTGCACCGGCGAAAACGGCTGAAAAATTCCTCCTAGGACGGCACGCCTGCGTGCCTGGTGAAAATCATCTAACGCCTGGGAAATCGTATCTGAACCCGGACTCATCCAATGGTCTCCATGTAATTACAGCAGAATTATAATAGGATTTGGACCACATAACGGTTGGCACAAATCTCAAGGATGATTGGATGGCAGAACTATAAACCACCAAAGAGAAATGATTGCAATGAAAGGAACAACGTAATGACCATTCGCATGCCACCTTTTTTGCACGATGTGTTCGGTGAATCCCAGACCCTTTCTCAGCTCCTGGCAATCATTCTTTTTGCACTGGATCGACCACGTTCTTGTTCCTGGCATATCCTCAGATGACCGTGAGCCTGCCATTCTGGAAATCCTGATCGCCTTTCTGCTCATCCTGATATTACTGCCGGCAGCGTCGCCAATTTCACCCGCTCCACCAGCAATTATTATTGCCGGTAAGAACAATCGAAGCCGGGTGGTCTTCATCCTTATCCATGTGCACATCTTTACTGCTTGCCTGGCTGCTGGGATCTGGATGGCTTGGCGCTATCGTAGTTGGGGGTACACCATCGCCGGCGCACTGGTGGTGAACGCCCTGACCGGGAATACCCATCAAAAATTCACCGTGGGATTACTGCTCTGTCCTTGGCATTGCCATCATCGTTACAGGCTTCAAATGCCTGCCGATTTCCTGATGGTCTCACTGCTATTTTTGGTGAAGGTGCTTTATGCCTTTGCTGTGGATCACTACCCTTTCAGAGGTGACCCAGGTAAACAATCCAACGGGGGTAAATAATAAGGTATATACGCAGTATAATTATTTGTCGGGTTTTAAATAAACTAATTTCCAAGCCCATCCTTGGAATGCTGAACAAATTTCCCATCCGTCTGTGTGCTGAGTGGCTGTTCTCAAACTGCTGCCGAATAAGGAGATCCAAATGAAAAGGACATTCAATTACGTTTTTTCCCTGTGCTTTTGGCAGCGCTTTTTGGAATGAGTGCTTGTGCCCCTCAAAACACTCCTGCACCTTCGGCGGAGCCTGCACATTGGACATATGAAGGCGAAGAAGGACCAACCTTTTGGCTATTTAGCACCCGCATATGAAGCGTGCGGAAGGCAAAAAGCCAATCACCTGTTGATATTTCTGCGCCCGACGAACAAGATATAGTATATTGCCTTTCACTACCAGCCAAGTGAAGTGAGTATTTGAATGGGCACACCGCCCGAAGTAAATTATGACGCCTGCAGTTATATTGAACTCGACGGCGTCCGTTATGATCTGGCACAATTCCATTATCACGTGCCGATGAACACGAAGTCAATGGAGAATTGTTTGCCGCTGAACTGCACATCGTCCACAAAAACGCAGATGGAGGTATTCGCCGTTGTTGGCTTATTGGTACAAAGAGGCGGACAAATCTGGTGTTCGATCCCTTTATCAATAACTTGCCTGCTGAAAAATCGGATGTAAAAGACGCTGGCGTGAAAATCAACGCTGCCGGATTATTGCCCAGCGTGCAGACCACTTTCCGATACAGCGGTTCACTCGACCACACCCCCATGTTCGGAAGGTGTAAATTGGCTGGTTATGACTGCACCTGTTGAATTGTCGTCAAACCAATTGAGCAAACTGAAGAGCCTCTTCGAGGGCAATAACCGTCCCGTACAACCTTTAATGACCGTCCATTTGTCTAAATAATACTCCCTAGTTTTTCTTTTTAGGAAACCTCTGTGAAAAATGCGCCCAACAAATCGTGCGCCTGACGAATAGATGAGGAAGATGAATTGAAGCCAAAGTTGATCTTTATCCAGGTGAAGCCTGGACAGGAAAAGCACCTGTGCCGAGATATTGTTCAAGCGCATGCTGTATTCCGCCTGGCTTGACGGTGACGACGTTGGCCAGCTAATTCCTGGTCGCTTGATGACCCCAGACTGCGCACCAGCGACATAAACATGGCGTTTGTGCTGCAAACGTATCTTCAATCCAGGTTCGATTATGTTATTCTTTCGCTCCATTGTTTTAAGTGATCCATACATCACTTCCCGTATCTGGATAATTTACCATGTTGAATACTATCTGCTGTTTTTTACCTTGATGTGTGATGAGGAACCTCTGACCAAAGAGCCAGAACAAGAGACGATCAGGCTGATCCTTACTTCATGTTGCTCGGAACAGACGAGAGCGCTCACCAATACCATCAAAATTGATACTGCCAATAAGCAGCCGGAAGAAGTTGTCGATGAAATGCTTTCCGTTATTCATGGTACTTAGCCTTTGGGTATCTTTCAGCGTCTTTCACCTGCCAGAGCCGACCTGACAAACGATTGGCGAATGAACTGGGAGAGCTACAAAGTGATCGATAGGAGTTACAACAGGCACGCATGGGATAGGAGGTTGTAAAGGGAGTGTTTGGACATTGCCCGTTGACCCATCTGTGATCGCCTGTGCTTCGAGGAGATAGACTGGCACATCGTGCTGACACCGACCAGGCCTGTGCCGGAGGATCGGTTCCCGCCTTTGAAAGGTAAGAAGGTGCTTCGTTTGGCTTGTGGAGGCGGACAACAAGGTCCGGTATTAGCTGCAGCAGGAGCCGAAGTGACAGTACTGGATAATTCTCCCAAGCAGCTGGAGAGAGACCGGATGGTTGCCCAAAGAGAACAACCTCAGCCTAGGGACTGAATTGGGCGCAGCACGCGATCTGAGGTGCTCCGATGAACAATTTGACCTGGTCATCATCACTGGACATGTTTTGTTGACGATATTACGGTGGTTTGGAAGGAAATCTCGGATTTTGAAACGGTCTGGCATTCTGATAGCTGGCTGCGGAAATCCTATCGAATACATTTTGATCTGAAAGCCTGGATTTTAGGGCAATTAGTGGTTAGGTGACATACCCTATTCAGACTTAGTCGATTCTGACTGAATAAGAACGATTAATCGTTGCAAAGGATGAGCCGCTGTGTGGGTCATTCATTGCGCGATTCATTCAGGGGCAGATAGAAGGATCATCGATTGTTGGGTTTTATGGTAACAATAAAAACGGTGGTCCTCTGGATGAGTTTATTGATAGCAGCTTCGTAACCAGGGCGGTCAAGCTGTAATGCGTCACACTCGCCAGGAAGTCATCCAACGCACGATTTAGGAGTTCGAACACCTGGGATCGTCTCGTTGCCAACTTATCAGATCAGGATTGGAATAGGCTGCTTCCCAGACCCAGGGCGAAGTATCCTGTGGACCGTGAAAGATGCACTGGCGCACATTACCCATTGGAAAGCCGACACGCTCAGAAAAATCAGGCATCAACCTATACCGCCAGAAGAGAAGGGACTGATCTGGACGGACCAAACCGCCTCATCTACGAGCGTTGGAGAGACCGTTCCCCGCAGGAAGGTTTTATCCTGGCACAGGCAGGTTCAGGAGGTAAGTCCTGGCTGCTCTTCAAGCCGCACCTGAAGAATGGTTCAGCGGAGGGAGCGCCGGCAGGAATGGCCCTTTGATCTTGACGCCCACTCCAGCTACCATCGAGTTAAGGATATCGAGCCCGCCTGCTGAGAAGTCAACGTAATCAGTGCCACTTTCTTGCAGCTAAGGCGTGTCATTGGCTTCGGTATTTGGAATGAGGCAAGTATTCTGTAACACGCGGCGATGATGCCAATGAAAGGATCGAAGAGCTGGAACACGATAGCAGCCCCCAGAAAACTTCGCGCCCACCGCGCCTTTGCGTGAGATAATACCCATGAAACATAACATAAAAGGAACCCCACCTGGAGGGACATTCATGCCGCAGAGCATACAGACGGGCTCGGGTTGAGCCTGGCTGCTACCTCTCGCTGCTCTCGAACGCCGAGGGCGCCGCTGTTGCTGCGTGCGAGTACCCGACCGGCGCCAAGGGTCAGGGCGGGATGGCAGCGTCGACCCCGACCCACGGTCCGTATCAGCGCGACCTGGGCACCGGCTGGAAGGTGCGCCCGTCCCGTGGGCGTCCCGGCCCAGGGCGAGACGCTGGTGCTGGCGGATATCGACGGACCCGGGGCGATCCCAGCAAATCTGCGATGACCCCGACCGGCAATTACCGCTACACCATCCTGCGCTTCTACTGGGACGGCGAAGACACGCCCTTGGTCGAAGTGCCCATCGGTGATTTCTTCGCCAGCGCTTTCACCAATTACAACACCTTCCGCCCGATCGCCTCACTGCCTGTCTGCGTGAACCCCGGCAACGCGTTCAACTGCTCTGGGAGATGCCGTTCCGTAGTCACTGCAAGATCACCATGGAAAATATCGGCTTCGAAGGGATGACGATCTTCTACCAGGTCAACTATACCCTGACGGACGTGCCGCCCGACGCTGCCTACTTCCATGCGCAGTTCCGGCGCACCAACCCGCTGCCGTATAAGGATGTTTACATCGTCCTCGACGGCGTGCGGGGATGGGGTCAATACGTCGGCACTTCCATGGCGTGGCAGGTGAACAACAACGGCTGGGGGGGCGAGGGCGAGATCAAGTTCTATCTCGACGGCGACCTGCCCGGTGGTGTGGTGGGCCGCAACGTCAAGGACACGGCGGTGAGTGCTATCCGACGATTTGCGGCACCGGCACGGAGGACTATTTCTGGGCTCGTATAACTTCGAGAACAAGGCCACGAAACAGTACCAGGAGTTCACCACCGCCTACGCCGGGATGCCGCACGTGGTCCGCCCGGACGGCGTCTACGAGTCGAACACCCGCTTCAGCCTGTATCGCTGGCACATCATGGACCCGGTGCGTTTCAAGCAAGACCTGGCAGTGACCATGCAGGCGCTCGGGTGGCGCTCCGGTGGGCGCTACCTGCCCAACCAGGACGACATCGCCTCGACGGCCTTCTGGTACCAGGCTGAACCGCACGCACCTTTCCCGGCTCTGCCGGGGCGCGATGAGCTGGAGATCATATAGGTCAGCGACCATTTTCAAGCAAAAGCGCAGGTGCCATCCATGACCACACAAAAATGGGGCGGGTTAGCCTCCTTCGTGCTGGCTCTGGTTTTTATCGTTCCAAACTTGATCTACCTGGTGGGAAACTTACGCGACCCTCTCGGTCCATTTGGCTATGACCTCGCCGATTTCCTCTACGGACCGGTGTGGGCTGCCTGCCTGGTCAGCATGGTCTTCGTCCTGCGCGAGAGTTTCGCAGGGCGCGCCCCGAGCCGCATGTCCCTGGCGCTCATCTCGGCGTTTATTTCAGCCGGGTTTATCGTCTGTGTCGCCTGTATCTGCGCGCCAACCGCCATTACCATATCGCCCACCCCGAGCTGGGTCTGGAAAACTCGACGACGGTTTTGGTGGTATGGACTAACCTGGTGGCAGGTGTGATGGCGGCGGGGTATCACTTCCTGGATGGACACTGGTCCTGGTCGGTTCCGCCGGCTGGACCAGCCGTTATTTTCCGTGAGTTTTGTGTGTGTTTGTACCTGGCGGCTGGGTTAGCCAGTCTGTTTGTCTATCTGCGCCCGGAACTGGAGGGATTCGTCCTTATGCTGGGGATTGTGATCAGTGTCTGGCAGGGTGTCCTCTTTTGGATTGCTAAACCAGGCGTGGAACAGGTAGAGGATGATTGAGATGACCATCATCGACAATGAGATGTTATGGAACCAATTTGGGATCACTATCGACAGCTTCGGCGACGCCCTGCGAGACTGCCCGGATGAGCTGTGGGAGACACAATTATGGGAAGACCAGCCCGACCAGTGGGTGGCAGCGGGTTTCTCGGCGTTCTGGTACCTGTGCTACCACACGCTCTTCTGGCTGGACCTCTACCTGACCGGGGCGGAGATTCCTCCCGCCTGAGCCTTTCGACCTGGTCGAGATGGTGGATGATGAGGTCCTGCCGCGCACCTACACCCGAGCAGAATTACTCGGTTACCTGGATCTCTGCCAGCGAAGGTGCCAGGAGACGATCGACTCACTCACCACAGAACAATCCCAACACATCTGCACGTTCCCCTGGGGAGGTGCCTTTCGGGGAGCTGCTGCTGTACACCATGCGCCACGTGCAGGAGCACGCCGCCCAGCTGCATTTATTCCTGGGGCAGCAGAGGGGGAAATTCAAAGCATAAATTCACACTGGCATGTGAGTAAAGTCATTTCTGGCTCTCGAATGAAATGAGCTGCTGGATGGGTGAGGATTCCTGATCCAATTGAGTTCAACCCCCGGCAGACAGGAAGAAGCGGTTTCCAGCGTCAGGAACCGCTTCTTTTTTTTAATGGCGGTTATTAAGAAACTCATTGCGGACCATGATGAAGTGTCGGTCTTCACAATAAGGTTCGAACATCTGGTTTCTTGTGTCGGCGAGAAGGAGTGAAGGCATCTACTTCCAGATCAGCGAGGAGATCGCTTCGGCTCCAAAAGCGCTCCTCGCGATGACACGAGATTCCCATCATCGCGAGCCGCTAGCGCTTTCCCAGTGGTCAACGATTATAATCATCCGTATACCATAAGAATTGAAAAGCCTATGAACACAACTCGCATTCCTGATGGCGTAAACGACCAGTAAATTCCTGTGTAATTATTATTAGTACATGCTACGGTAATTGACTGCATTTTTGTTTTGACAAGCACCATCAACCAATTCCTATAAAAACTCTTTACCTGTAGCAAATTGTACTGGTACCATGGACATCCGAATCATCTGATCAGCAAATCACAACTCTTCCTCGAACTTCCCTTAAATGAGAAAAAGGGGCTCAAATGACACTTGACGTGTTTATAGTTACTCAACGAAAGATAAGGTAGTCGCAGATACTATCGTTGCCGCATTGGAACAGCACGGATATCGCTGCTGGTATGCGCCGCGCGAGTATTAAACCTGGCGCGGGCTGGGGGAAGCGATTACGGATGCGATTGACGAGTGTAAGATCTTCGTCATGGTTTTCTCCAAGAGCTCCAACCAGTCCAAACGGGTGCTGGAAGAAGTGTTTTTTGCCGTCACAGAAGGGAAAACCGTCATCCCCTTCCGTATCGAAAATCTCGACCCCACCGGCGCAATGCGCCTGCACCTCTCCATGCTTCACTGGCTGGATGCTTACCAGCCTTCATGGCATGCGCATCTCGAACGCTTGATTGAGAGTGTCTCCGCAGAACTTGGGCTGCAGGAAACCTCCGCCCGTCAACGCTCGAAGCACCCGCCGTGCCGGCTGCCAGCGAGCCAGAGAAAAAAAGGGTAAAAGTATCCTGGTTGTGGATTGGGCTGGTTGTATTACTGGCCGGATTGCTGAGCGTTTCTGGTTTTTGGTGGCTGGTAATCCGCCCCAAAAATGAAGCCTCCCAGCTAACCGCCATCGCTTTATCCAGTTATACTACGGATGCCGTCCAATCCCCCACCCAAACTTCTACCTCCACACCCCGACCGTCGGCAACTGCCACTCAGCACCCCCCGACCAACAGCCACGCCGCACCCCCAGTCGCAACCGCCACGCCAACCGAGGTGCCTGCCTGGGTGACTGAATTTGCCGACCCGATCAGATCATTGCTCGAGGGTCATCCTCCTAATCAGTATGCGGATTTTTTTGATCTTGAGTATAAAAGCCCTCTGCCTACCTGGCTGAGACTTAGGTAGATGTCCTGATTACATGAAGCCAGAAGTGATCGATGGATGGCTTGTTTGGAAAATGACTGCGAGATGACGTGGACATGTGGTACCCCGATTTCGTGATCGAAATGGACCGTTCGCCATCTGACTAAATCGAGAATGGCCATGGATTTTCATTTTCGCCACCGGGGACCTGGCTATAGATTTCATCCGGACCAGATTGCATTTTTAGAAAGTGATCCGCGAGGAGCTGCCGAGTACGGTAATGTCGGTGTTTCCCTGGTTGATCCCTATCGAGTTACAAATCATCGTCAAAGGGCACGAAACTGCACTCTACATTAACGACCAAGCCGATCCTGTATGACAAGCTGACAGACAGCCTTCAAAAGCGGTGAGGCGAGTTGGGTTGTTAGCGATCTCATGCGAAGTTGCTTTCGATACAATTTTATGTTTGGGATTTGAATAACCTCAAATAGCTCAAATAGCCCAGATCGATTTGATCGTCTCCTCCTGGCCAAAACCCTGAGGGAAGGCCGGGCTGGGGGTATTGGCATGGAGAAACTGGCGATTACCAACCGGATCAATCACCAGGTCAGCGCAGGCCGCGAAGCCAGGCAACTCCACAAAGCCGTTCGGGTCATGCTGCTTGACCCACTCCCAGGCGTACCACAGCCAGGCATTGCGCTCTGCTTCGGGTGGTGGGCAAACCAACGGATCACATCCCAGCCCCACATCTAATTGCGGTCATCGATTATATCGATTTCGTCGATCTTCTCAGACATGTTCTCCCTACCATGACCGCTTAAGTCCATATTTTCGAACTCCACCAGGAAAGGTAGAGAATCGCATTGCCAACCGCGGAAGCAAGTTCCACTGGTCGACCTGCACCAGCTGCAAGAACCCAGCATTATCGATGGTTTTTGAAGGAAGTCGCAATTCTTCTGGTCAGAAGATCATGCAAAGGAATACCGGCGGACGGAGGGAGGGGAAAGGGGATTGTACATGACCCTGCCCCAGAGCGCTTATGTGACCCGCATCGTCCAGGGGGCGCTCTTTGGCTTTTCGGGTGATTAAAACCTTGCGAAGGTTGTTATCAAAACTTTATCCTATGGAAGAAAACCTTCGCAAGGTTCTCAAGGCACCAGCCTGAGTGTTGTGGCTCTCGCCTCCCCGGTCACCATGGGGGCAACGTACTGGGGGTAGCGGCTGTACTTGGTCTGGTAGACGGTATCGATGCGATCGTTGATCTCCTGAGAGGATTCCTCCACGAAAGCAACCTCCTTGCCCACACCACCTGCCTGGATCGTACCTTCCGGGTTCGCCAGTGCAGCCCGGTACCATGCCCCACCACCTCCCTTGTAAGAGCGCACGGAAATCAGTAAAGAAATTTTCAACGAATTGTCTAGCTCCAGGCAATGCAATAATCCAGTAAAATTATAATCACAAGTGATATCTATCCGGATTTTCGATACTCCCGTCAAGATTAAACTCACCGTCCTGCCGTTCCTGCTGTTGGGTTGGGCAGGCGTCACCTGGCTGAGCCTTGACCAGCATCCAGGACGCAGCATATGGCAGGGATTGCTCATCGGGTTCTTCGCGATGGTTCTGCTCCTGTTTGCCGATTTTGGGCACGCCCTCGCCCACATCTTCAGCGCTCGCTATGCAAAAGCGCCCATGGACGAGATCCTGATTGCCGGGGATATGCCGCGCACCATTTATTTCGACAACGATGTCGCCCCCATAGTGCACCGTACTCGTGCCCTGGGTGGACCGATCTTCAGCGCTTGTTTTTTGCTTCTCAGCGTGTCGGTATATGCCATTACGCCGGAGGGTTCTGTCTTGAGAGAGCTGGCAGCCTGGTCGACAGCCGGTCATGCCTTCATTTTTTTCGGCAGCCTGCTGCCACTGCCTATTGTGGATGGGGGCACAATTTTCAAGTGGACGCTGGTTGAGCGGGGGAAAACTGAACGAGAAGCCGAGATCATCACTCGAAGAGTCGATTGGGCGATGGGCATCATTGCCGCGATCATTGGGATCGCCATGATCGCCATGAGGAATTGGATTGCAGGTGCAGCCTTATTCGTCATCAGTGCTGTCATTTTTGGGGTTGCCGCCGGGAAGGTAAAGTAGGATATCGAACCTTGCGAAGGTTGATAAAACCTTCGCAAGGTTTTAGGTTACTATGTTAGCAGGAGGAGTGCATGCGAAAAATTATCGTTTTAACTTTTATCTCAATGGACGGCGTCATGCAGGCGCCTGGTGGACCGGGGGAGGACGACAGCGGAAATTTCAAATTCGGCGGCTGGACGGTGCCCTTCTTCGACGAAGCCCTGGGAATCGTGATGACGGATCAGATGGACCGCCCTTTTGACCTATTACTGGGCAGGAAAACCTTCGAGGTCTTCGCCGCCTACTGGCCGCAGCATGAAGATGAAGGAGCCGGTATCAATAGAGCCACCAAGTACGTGGCTTCGAACACCCTCACCACCCACACGTGGCGCCAGACGGTCTTCCTGAATGGGGATGTACCCGGGAAAATCAAGGAGTTGAAGCAGCAGGATGGTCCTGAGCTGCAGGTGCATGGCAGCAGCGTGCTCATTCAAACCTTGCTGGAGCACGACCTGGTGGATGAATTCTGGCTGAAGATATTCCCGGTGACTCTCGGAGGGGGAAAGCGTCTTTTCGGTACCGGCACCATGCCCTGGTCCTACCTATTGTTCGATTCACAGGTGCTGCCTACCGGGGTTATTGTCGCCAACTTCAAACGTGATGGAGAGGTTGAAACAGGATCGTTTTAGGTGTAAGACTTGCACGAGTGAGAGGAATGCAAGTCGATGCAGGTATCGAATGATTTTCCCTCCAGGGATTCCTCGGCATCCGCCTCGGAGTAACATAACATCATGGCAGCCAACCCTCCGCTGTCATCCCGTAGTCCTCCCTCCGATTGTCATCCCGTTAGCCCACCCTCCGTTTGTCATCCCGAGCGCAACGAGGGATCCCTGCGGTACTCATCTATAAGTTTCCTGCGCAGGCATTAAGGGATTATCCCTCCAGGGATTCCTCGGCATTCGCCTCGGAGTAACATACCATCATGGCAGCCACCCTCCGTCTGTCATCCCGAGTGGAACGATTGAAAAGCAAGTATGGGATCGAAAAACACGACCAGACAACCACAGACCTGAAATATCCAGGATAAATCAGACAATTAAGGTACACATTTACCCGATTTATGGTAAGCTTGCCCCTCGAGAGTGGAAAACCGTGCTGCCAGCCGGGAGGCTCAATGACCTGTTGCTGGCGGATCAACCTAGCTGACGAAGTGTGGTGGAGAGGTGCTGGGTATGGGATGAATTTGGTTCCATTAGAGAACAGATATAATCTACAGCATCAATGCCAAATGAAAGGAGTGAATTCATGCCAAAACCAGCCAAAGGGAGTGGAAAACCTATTCCTAAAGTTGAGGTGAATCTGAAGGTAACACCCAAACAGGGTGAAGACCTGCTCAAAACACTGAAAGCTCGCTTCGAGAAAAACTTGCACCGCCATGAAGGTCTCGAATGGTCTAAAATCCAAACAAAACTGCAAGCACAACCCGAAAAACTATCGTCATTGAATGCGATGGAAACCACCGGCGGTGAACCGGACGTGGTTGGTTACGATCAAGAGACGGGTGAATATATTTTCTATGATTGTTCAGCCGAAAGCCCTGAAGGTCGCAGAAGTATCTGCTACGATGGGGCTGGTCAGGCAGAACGAGAGAAGAAGGGTGTCCATCCAGGCGGTAACGCGGTTGATCTCGCAGCCGCCATGGGGATCGAGCTTTTGGATGAAGACCAGTATCGAGCGCTGCAGGAACTGGGTGAATTCGATACCAGTACTTCGAGCTGGATACAAACACCAGAGGAGATTCGAAAACTGGGCGGTGCCATCTTCGCCGATCGACGCTACGAGCAGATCTTCATCTATCACAACAGCGCGCCTTCTTTTTATTCCTCCAGGGGATTCCGCGGCGCGTTGAGGGTTTAGATCCTGCCCAGGCAGGTGAGGATTATCCGGTGTCGAACAGCAGCCAGCAAACAGGTTTTCAAAAAGACCCCCAGGCGATCCGCTGGCACCTGCACCTGGACTCACCCATTCACCAGGTTTACCAGGCGTTATCCACCGATGAAGGCCGCGCCAGCTTCTGGGCTGAGTTTGCCATCGAGAGGGACGGTGTGATCCATTTCGTTTTCCCCAACGGAGCAGAATGGGAAGGTAATATCCTGCAGGCTGCACCGCCGTCTCTTTTCTCGGTTCATTATTATGGCGGCTCGGTCGCCACATTCGAGCTCGAAGAGGACGGCAAGGGCGGCACCGACCTGACCCTCACGGATGCAGGCATTCCAGAACAATACCGCACGGAGGTGATTGCCGGTTGGGTGTCCGTGTTGATGAGCCTGAAAGCCGCCGTCGATTTTGGCGTGGACCTGCGCACCCACGACACCAACCGGAATTGGGACCAGGGTTATGTCGAGAATTGAGGGTCATCAGTGTGGTGAGGAACCTGATATAAAGACCTGGGTGATACAGTCACCGGCTGAAATGGCGTATTCACCCCAGAATGGATTTACCTGCGAGGATCATGGTCGATTCTGATGGATCGCCCCTACGCGGATAATTCCACGGCAGGAATGAATTTTATCGAACCCGATCTACCGCTTGTCCAATATTTCCTTGCTCTCTCACCTTTGCAACGGCGCAATGGGCAATTTTCTCTATGCGAACATGCACTGGAGATCTGGCGTGTTTATATTTCTTCTCATTCTCAGATCGATTATGTCGAATCCATCACCGGCACTCACCAGGTAGTCGATCAACAGCTTCCGTTCGACGCTTACGAAGCCGCCAGGAAGGGAGTTGAAACCGATGAGATTGCCCGGCGGTACCAGGAACCGATCTCCGCGATGCAGGATGGAGATCTTGAATTTCCGGACCATATCACCTTTGCATATTACGCCATTTATAATCTTTACTTGAAATATGCCCTTGGGAAGAAAATCGATGACTGGCTGATCGTCAACCAGGCATTAGCAGCAGAAAAAAACGACCAGATCCAGCACCAATTGTTATCGGTAGTGATAAAATCAACCTGACTTGAAATTCATCATCATCAACGGTAGCCAAAATCAACCTTGGTAACGCCAAGGAGGTATGAATCAATGAGACAGAAATTGTTGACAACTTCGCTGAACAAAAACGGGTTGATCGCCGGAGCGGTCACAGCTCTGGCATTGTCAATTTATGTCTCTTTCCACTTCCGAGCCGGTCTGCTCGAACCATTCTGGTTGGCTGTCTGGTACCTGGTCAGCATCTTCCTGGGAGGCATCTCAGGGGTCGTAGGAAATTACCTGGCAGGATTGCTTCACCTCAACCTGAATTCTGTCGCCCGGATTGTGGTTGGTGCGTCCTTCGGGTTGGGTGCCTTTATCATCCAGCTATACCTGTTCATCATTTTAATGTTCCGGATCAGTAATACTCCCTTTTAGCCAGGTCATTGGTTCTCCCCAGCTTAAAAACCACCACTTGATTTTATTCACCGAAACTGGACCACTCAAGACAATTCTTGAACTTTTCCTTTTGGAACTATTCAGCCACGTTACAATTTGCCCAGCACATCAGAAAGGATCGATACATTCATGAAAGCCATCGTTTACGACCGGTTCGGAGGACCAGAAAATCTCCGCGTGCAAGAAGTGCCCGCGCCTACCCCGAATGAAGGGGAAGTCCTGGTGCGGGTGAAGGCTGCCTCGGTCAACGGCTCCGATTGGGAAAGCCTGACCGGCAGCCCGTTCTACGCCCGTTTGCCAGGAATCTTGAGACCTGTCCAGAAGATTCTCGGCTCCGACATCGCCGGGGTTGTCGAACGAGTGGGCGCGAACGTCCAGGATTTCAAGCCCGGCGACGAGGTCTTCGGCGAGCTGCCCACTTACCACGGCGGTTTTGCCGAATACGCCTGCGCCCCGGAGCGCAACCTGGCGCCTAAACCGGAGAGCCTGACCTTCGAGCAGGCGGCAGCCATCCCTCAGGGAGGGGCAATCTCCTACCAAGGCATCGTGGTCAAAGGTCAGGTGCAGCCCGGCCAGCAGGTGCTGGTGAATGGGGCAGGCGGCAGCGCCGGTGTATTTGCCGTGCAGCTGGCAAAATTCTATGGGGCGGAGGTGACCGGTGTGGATAACGCCGGCAAGCTGGATTTCATGCGCTCCCTGGGCGCTGACCATGTCATCGATTATGCCCGTGAAGATTTCACCAAAAACGGGGGACAGTATGACCTGGTGCTCGATGTAATTGCCCGGCGACCACCCTCCGCCTGTGCGCGTTCGCTGAAAGAGGGCGGTACTTATTTCGTCGTGGGAGGCTGGGTTCGCGTGCTCTTGCAGATCTTACTGGCAGGACCAAGGATCAAGCGGAAAACGGGCAAGACTGTCAGCATGCTTACAGTGCCTCAGAACCGCAAGATTTTGCTGGCGATCACCCGGCTGTGCGAAAAAGGTGATATCCTGCCCGTGATCGACCGCTGCTATCCTTTACAGGAAACATCCGCCGCCCTGCGTCACCTTGGGGAGGGTCATGCCCTGGGCAAGGTGGTAATCACAATTGAGTAGGGGCACGTTGCAACGTGCCCCTACCAAACCTCAACATGACCCAAACCCATACCCATAACGTGACCCAAACCCACATCATGACCCAAACCCGCAACGTGACCCAAATCCGCAACGTGATCCAAACCCATAAAATGACCCAAACCCGCAACGTGACCCAAACCCACAACATGACCCAAACCCACAACATGACCCAAACCCGTAAAATGACCCAAACCCACAACATGACCCAAACCCATATCGTGACCCAAACCCATAACATGACCCAATATCCGCAACCTGACCCAAACCCGCAACGTGACCCAAACTCACCAACGATGATTTTACGGATTTTCTAAAATGAAAACACAGCCTTCCAACCCCCACCACCGGCGTTCCATTCGCCTGCCCGGGTATGATTATTCCCAACCCGGCGCCTATTTCATCACAATTTGCGTTCAGGACCGCGTGTGCCTGTTCGGCGAGGTGGTGGAAGATAAAATGTGTTTGAACGATTTGGCTGAAATTGTCATCGAGGAATGGAAAAAAACACAAGAAATGCGCCCGCGCATCCAAATCGACGCATTCGTCGTGATGCCAAACCATTTCCATGGGATTTTAATCATCGATGATGGTAGGGGCACGTTGCAACGTGCCCTACAACCCCACACGTGCCCCTACAGCAAACCTGCCCCTACAACCCCACAACCGTGCCCCTACAACCCCACAACGTGCCCCTACAACCCCACAACGTGCCCCTACAGCGAACCGTGCCCCTACGGTTGAACAATTTGGGAAACCGACATCTGATTCGATCCCTACCATTGTGCGGTTGTTTAAATCGGTGACCACCAAACGGATCAACCAGGTACGCAATACACCCGGCGCACCTGTCTGGCAACGAAATTATTACGAGCACATCATCCGCAACGAGGCGGAATGGGCACGCATACTGGATTATATCGATTCGAATCCGATTCGTTGGGCAGACGACGAGGAAAATCCACACATCCCGTAGGGGCACGTTGCAACGTGCCCCTACGAATTGCAACGCGCCCCGACGAATTACAACGTGCCCCGACGAATTGCAACGTGCCCCGACGAATTACAACGCGCCCCGACGAATTGCAACGTGCCCCTACGAATTGCAACGCGCCCCGACGAATTGCAACGCGCCCGACGAATTGCAACGCGCCCCGACGATTTGCAACGCGCCCCGACGAATTTGCAACGCGCCCCGACGAATTGCAACGCGCCCCGACGAATTACAACGCGCCCCGACGAATTGCAACGCGCCCCGACGAATTACAACGCGCCCCGACGATTTGCAACGCGCCCCGACGATTTGCAACGTGCCCCTACGAATTGCAACGTGCCCCGACGAATTGCAACGTGCCCCTACGAATTGCAACGCGCCGACGACTTGCAACGTGCTACCCCGCAACGTGCCCCTGCGATTTTCAATGCTCCCCCACGATTGTGGGATAATAGCACGAATTGAAATATAACCCTATTTACCATCCTGGAGGCATTCATGCGATTTGACAACCCTGATGACATCATCCAATTGACCCCGCTCTGGAAAGGCGAACGTTTTCCCAACGGTCGTCCCCGTGTCCCGGACGACGTCTTGAGGCGTATGGCGGCAATCACCAATGAAGAAGCCTGGAGCGTTTTGTGGCACAACGATTACAAGTACCAGTTTGAGGCAGATTGGAAAATCATCCATCCCGGAAAGATCATGGTCGGACGAGCGGTCACAGCCGTGATGGTGCCAAAGCGTCCGGACCTGGACACCACCCTTCTGGAATATGGGCAGAAGGAAGAAGGACGCAAAGGCTTTTTCAATTCCTGGGTGATCGAGATCCTGCAGGAGGATGACATCCTCGTTGTGGATATGTTCGATAAAATTTATGAAGGCACCTTCGTCGGAGGGAACCTTTCCACTGCGGTTGCCAGCCGAACCAAACGGGGAGGGCAGGTTTTGTGGTGCGGTATCCGCGATAAGCAGCAGATCATGGAAATCACTGATATCCAGACCTATTACCGCGGCTACGACCCGACCGGTATCCGCGACGTCACCCTGACCGGTATAAACGTTCCCTGCCGGATCGGCAATGCGATTGCCATGCCGGGTGATGTGGTCCTTGGGACACCTGCCGGTGTCCTGTTCGTCCCGCCGCACCTGGCAGAAGAATGCTGCACCAAAGCGGAGAAGACCAGCCTGCGCGACCGCTTCGGTTTGCTGCGCTTGACCGAGGGCGTCTACACCACCGCCCAGATCGACACGCTGTGGACGGACGAGATCTGGACCGATTTTCACGCCTGGCGCAAAGAGAACACCCCGCTGGAGTACAGCCACCTGGATTGGACCGGTGAAGAGGAGGAAATGCGCAAGCGCATGGAGGGACGCCAGACCGCGAATTAAAGGCTCAAATGAACTGAGACTTCCGAAGTCTTGAAGACTTCGGAAGTCTGTTTTTATAGCATGTTCACATCCTAAAACATTGATATACTCAACAAATGAACCTGGAATTCAACGGCAAAATCATCTTTTGGCGAGGACCCGCCCCCTGGTATTTTGTTGCCGTTCCGCCGGAGCAAAGCCTGGACATCCAGGCAATCTCAAGCTTCGTAACCTATGGTTGGGGCGTAATCCCGGTGCAGGCAATCATCGGTGAAACCCGGTGGAAGACCTCCCTGTTCCCCAAAGATGGCGCTTACCTCGTGCCTGTTAAAGCGGACGTGCGCAAAGCGGAAGATCTGGATGAAGGCGACAGTGTGACGGTCCGTCTCGAAATAAGCTGGTAGTCTATCCAAAGTGTTATTGGTTTCGTGTGATAAGTGAGGATTGAGGCGATGACCATGGTAGCTGGTAAAGTGGAATATTGTGCGACAGGACAGGAAGCTGTTTACCAAGGTGTGACAGCCCCGGCCCACCTGCAAACCAGATGACCCATATTAATGTTATTTCTACAAATTCCTGTATACTAATAATTGACAACGGAATATGCATTGATGTTATGGCAGTTGGGTGGTTTCAGTTTGGAAGGAAGGAAATGATGAAGAAAATCCTGATTTTTCTTACAATTTTTTCTCTCCTGATCCCGCTACATTCAGTATTCTCGGCTTCAAATACGCAAGAAAACATAGTCATCCTGACAGCAGATCAGGTAACCAGTGCAGTAGATATAGAAGCCGCCATCATCAACGCCACTGCGGGGGGGAATCGTTTCGGGACGGTCATCCTGGATGGCTCGAAAGGTCCGTTCGTTTTATAAAGGTGATGACCGCTCTTTGAATATATTTGTCTCCAATCTTTCGCTCCGGGGAGTGAACCTGCCGATCATGCAGGATTGTGACGGAGGGTTGAGCTTTGATGATTTCCCGCTCAAAAATATCACCGTCGAAGGGATAACATTCATTTGCGAAGGAGATGCCGTTTCCGGCAGCGGTTCCTTCAAAAATGTGACCTTACGCAATAATTTTTTTCTGGCGGAGAAAAACGGGATCATCATGGAAGGCGCTTCCAGCGATTGGAAAATGATCAACAACGTAATCAAAGCCAAGGGAGATGGAATCGTAATCATTGGTGCTAAAAGGTTCTACATCACCAATAACTACATTTCAGGCACGATCGGCATCACCATCCGCGATAGCTCCGAATTCCAGGTGAGGTATAACCTCATCCAGGCCGCTACCAAAGGCATCCTGCTGGTAAATGAAAAATGGAGTACGATCCAGACGAACACGATCATGGGTGTCAGTCATTCCGGGATCACCCTGGAATCGGATGTGACTGGTAACTTGATTTTGGGGAACAGGGTAGTCTGTTCTTCAGGAGCAAGCTGTTTAACCATCGAAGCATCCCCAGAACTTTGGGAATTAAACACGATTGCGGGGAATCGACCATAATACATCGAATGACTGGAATTTCAGGTGGTAGGATCGAGGTGTTCATAGGCTAATATTACTGCCTGTCAACCAGCGGCTTTTCGTTGGGAAATAGAAAACTGGGAAGAAGCGGGATATTTATCAGACCATTGGGGCTGGGCACAGCCCGTATAGCCGGGTTGGGATGGCAGACAGATCCGTTATTACGGCTGAAGCACGGATGATGTCGAAAGAGCCAGGCTGTTTGCCAAGGGTGAATACTGTTTAGCCATTGGACACAGGTTGAATGTGTTCAATTATTATGCTCAAATGCCAGATATAATCATCAGAGAGCTGACAACATTCCCTGATTGTTCAGATCTCATAAGATGATACCAATCCTATTTTTATAAATCTGGTCACACTCATGATACCTTCCCTCATCCAACACTTGAGCGAGTCGCTTTACGATCTCCCATCAGATCAGGTGGACCTGGAGGAGATGCAAAACCATCAATAACCAGATGATCGCCACGATGCTGGTTGGTGCACCTATCCTGCTGGTGTGGGGTTTCATCTACCTGTACTTTGGTGAAATGGGTGCATTTATATTGTTCAGCGCCTATGCCTTGATCTTGTTAGCGCTGCTTATCACCATCAAACTGAGACGCGTAAGGCGCAGCCTGGTGATTAACATTTACCTCGGCGCCCATTTAGCGATTAATTTCCTGATCATCCTGTCACTGGGCGGGATCGCAAATTCGACCGGGATCATCTTCTTCAGTTTGCTCGCACCTTTCGCCATCATCACCCAGCCCACCCGGCAATTCCTGAGCTGGTTGGGCGTCACAATCGGTCTGGTCGTTCTCGAGGTTATCCTTCAGCCCTGGCTGCGCACCAGTAACCTGGTGCCTCTCGGCGCCAGTACGATCTTTTGGGGGCTCAATTTCATCAACCTCTGCGGATTCTTATATTGGACCTTAAGGTCAATCTTTCGCCAGCGCGATCAAGCCCTTCAGGACCTGCAGACAGAACAACGCAAATCGGAAAGCCTGCTGCTCAACATCCTGCCAGCAGAGATCGCCCGGGTTCTCAAAAATGAGAACCGCCTGATTGCAGACCACATCGAGCATGCCAGTATCCTTTTTGCTGACGTGGTGAACTTCACTCCCATGTCGGCGACCATGTCACCCATTGAGCTGGTCTCATTGCTCAATGATGTTTTCTCCCATTTTGATACACTGGTAGATAAATACGATCTCGAGAAAATCAAAACCATCGGCGACTGCTACATGGTGGCAGCCGGTGTGCCGCGCCCGCGTCCTGACCATGCACTTGTCCTCACCAGGCTGGCGCTGGATATCCGCGACCACGTTCGGCAGCATGACTATGGCGGTCATCACCTGACATTCCGGATCGGGATAAATTCCGGTCCGGTTGTGGCAGGCGTGATCGGGAGCAAAAAATTCTCCTACGATCTGTGGGGGGATACGGTGAACACAGCCAGCCGTATGGAGTCTCACAGCGAGAGCGGTTCGATACAGGTCACGGAAGCGACTTACCATCTGATCAAAGAAGCGTTTGTATGCGAACCACGCGGCACGATCGAGGTCAAGGGTAAGGGGAAAATGCCTGTCTGGTTTGTTTTGGGAATGAGGGAGTGACCATGCCCCGAAAGAGCGTTGAAGAACAGCCATCCACAACCGCATTTTTTACTGCCCTGCGAAGGGCATTGATCTGCATGGAAGATGGGGGGCATGGAGCCGGGAAAGATAACCTGGCAATCCATTTTCTACCGCCACTTTACCGCTTCCTGCTGAAATTCAAAACAGTCCGAGCAAATACCATGGGGAAACTGGATACTGCCCTCCCCGGCATGAACGCTTACGTCTACGCCAGGACAACCTTTATGGATAACCTGTTTATCGAAGCACTCCAAAACGAGATCTCCCAGGTCGTGCTAATGGGCGCCGGATACGATTCGAGACCTTATCGGTTTGCCGGTATAAACCATAATTCTCTTGTATATGAGCTGGATATTGCGCCCACCCAGGTGAGGAAGAAAGAATGCCTGAGGAAAGCACGCATCGAGATCCCGGCTCAGGTGAGGTTCGTGCCCGTGAATTTCAACCAGGGAGGGCTGGGTGATGCTTTGGACAAAGCTGGATTCGAGGTGGAAGAAAAAACCTTGTTCATCTGGGAAGGTGTCAGCTATTATCTCGACCCCAAATCGGTGGAGGAGACACTCGATTTCGTCAGCCGATCAAATCCGGAGAGCAGGATTGCATTCGATTACATGGTGAAAATTCCCTCTGAAAAACAGGAACAGGTATATGGTCTGCGAGAGTTTGACCTCGCCATGAATGGTTACCATAATAATGAAGCCCTGAAATTCCTTCTGGAAGAAGGGGAAATCAGGTCAATCTTGGAAGAGAAAGGGCTTGATCTGGTGGACCACCTGAACAACGACGAGATCGAGAAAAATTATTTAGCCCACGCGGAAGGAGTTGCGAGGGGTAAAATCACCGGAGTATTCCGCTTTGCTGTTGCATCCCCACGTGGATAATATGGATAAATCACCCAACCTATCAGAAAATTCATCAATTGTCTTCGTAAAACCCTTCACCTGGGAAGACTGGTATGCCATGTGGAGATTGGTTGCATACCATTTAGCTGAGGGCGGGATCATTGTTGATACAGCAGATCAACCCCCGCCGGATTTCAACCTGCCCTACGATGAATCCAATCCAAACTACCCAGAAATGGACATGGAGCGCATCGATGAGGCATATCTGACAGGCAAGGGCAACTTCTGGATCGCCTGGATCGATGACCAGCCGGTGGGGCATGTCGGGGCGCAGGATTGCGGCGATTTCATCGAGCTGCGCAGGATGTATGTCCGGGCTGAATACCGCCAGCTCGGGATCGGCTCCGCCCTCGTCCAGGCACTGATCGACCACTGCAGACAACAGGGAGCGACAAGAATCCGCTTATGGACGGACCCGGATGGACCGGGGAAATTTCTCTATGCGAAACTGGGTTTCCAACGCGTTGAACCGGAGGGAGAGGAACGCACCTTCTTCCGATGCCTGGAAGGTGAGATGCGTATGTGTCTGGAGCTATAAAGACTTCATATTCCTGCAGGTACCTCCTCACGTCCCCTAGCAGAACTCCTTTTCTCGAGATATTCCCTCACCATAGATCGATAATTTACTGGGGAGTCGAATTGCTCCATTATAAATTGACGATCGACCAGCGTCCCGTTCCGTAGACCCAGCCAGTCCAGGTAATTGGAGAATTTCCATTCTTCAGGCAAACAGACCAGTTGATCCCTGACTGGATTGGCGTGGATATAAATAAATTCAATAAATGGTTGTAATGTTCAACCGCCCTGCCCTTGAATTGACCCTGGAAGAGAGCGCCTGAACTACGCTCAGGCGGGAGGGGGTTCTGCTGGCTCATCACCGTTCTCCACATCTCCGCTGACCTTGAATTTAAACCACACCGGAATGATCGAAAGCAAAGAAGCCAGCGCAGTCAACATGAAGGGGAAACGGGGGCTTACATTCTCCCATAAGTACCCGCCGATCACCGGGGCGGGCAACGAGACTACCCCCAGGCTGGTGCTAAACATGCCGAAAGCGACGCCGCGCAGCCGCCGCGGAACCGCTTTGCTGATCAGAGACTGGTAGGCAGGGGTGGATAAGCCAACGCCAACGCCAGCGATCACCCAGCCTGCGCCGTACATCCACGCCGCGCTCATCGGCGGTAGCAGGGCGATCAAGCCGATCGAAACAGCCAGCAGCAGGAAAGAAATGGCAATGTTAACCCTCTCGCCCAGCCTGTCTGCCAGCCAACCGGATGGGATCATTACCGCCATCATGGCGATGCCAAAGATACTGCTCATAATGCCAATCTGGCTGATGGTCAGACCGGCAATATCCTGCATATAAACGGACAGGAAGCTGAAGGACATGTTGAAGAAGATATCGCGCACCCCATCGGTAATCATAATCCAGGTCAGCAAGCCTCCAGCCAGGATCAGGACAAGGATTGCCTTCAGGTTCACTTTCAGGCTGCTGGCGGTAAGTCTGGTGGGGTTAGCTTCCTGACCTTTAGCCGCCTGGCGCGCCATGCTGACCCGCAGGATGGTGGCGATCAGGTAAAAAACAGCTGCCACGGTCAGCATGACTTTAAAACCGTATGCCTGCACCAGGATTCCACCCAATACAGGACCCACCACCGAGACCACGCCAAACAGCGTCTGGGTAATGCCGAAAAGCCGGGCGCGGTTTTGTGGCGCGGATTGGTCGGCGATGAAGGCGTCAAAGCTGGGACCGATCAGTGACCGCGTCACCGCGCCCAGCGCAGAAGCGAGCAGCACCCACTCCCAGGTGTCTGCCAGTATCAGGGGGATATACACCAAAATGCCCACCAGGCTGCCAATAGCGATGGCACGCAGGCGACCCAGTGAATCAGAAACCCAGCCGCCCAGGATTTGCAGGGCAAGCGGGATGATCTGTGACAGGGTGTAAAATAACCCAATCTGCCCGATGCTCGCCCCAAGATCCTTCAGGTACAGGGCTTCTAAAGGGCTGTACATACTCCCACCCAGGTTTGCGAGGATCATTGCCAACATGAAGCGCAGCAGCAAAGGAGTCAGTAAGCGGGGTGGCTTGAGCGAGACGTTGGCAGCCATTGTTTTTTTTGTTCAAGAATTGTACCACCGGCAAGCGTCTAGATAGCACGCTCGAGTTAACGGTTCCGGCTGTCACTTTCGCCGGCTTACAGCCAGCACGGCGATATCGTCATATTGCTTCATCCCTTCGGTGTGACCTCCCACCCACTGCAGGACCTGCTCCAAAAGACCTGCCAGGGGACCTGCCCGGGTAAGCATGGGGACCATATCCTGGATTGTATACATCTCTGCTTCGGGAATTTCTGTATCCGTCAAGCCATCCGTGTAGGCGAACAACAGGTCGCCGCGCTCCAGCTCAACTTCATGGAGGTCATATTTTGCGTCCGGAAATATCCCCAGTGCCGGACCGGATTTTTTGAGCACCCGTTTGATTCCATCCATGTTCAGGACCAGTGGGCTGACATGTCCGCAGTTGATATAGGTCAGCAAGCCGGTGGGGATGTCCAGGATGGCGAAGAAAACCGTGGCGAACATTCCCTTGCTGCCGTGAGTTTCGACAATGTAGTTGTTCGTCAATGAAATGGCGTTCCTCAGCCGCGCGGGAGTGGAATTTGCCGGGCTGGCTTCGACCCGCGCATAGAAATCGATGTTTGAGACAGCGCGCAGCAGGCTGCGGAACAAGGTCATGAAAAGGGCTGCACCCAGACCCTTGTCACACACGTCGGCGATGATCAAGCCCACCCTGTTTTCAGAAAGCTCAAAGACATCATAAAAATCACCGGCAACTTCCCGCGCTGGTTTGAGCGCAGCACAGATCTCCCAGCCCTGGGGCTGGGGGATCGTCTCGGGCAAAAAGCCCGCCTGGATACTCCTGCCGGTCTCAAACTCGCGTTCGAGCGACCGGCGGTAAAGGTTCTCCTGCTCCCACAAGCGGGCGTTTTCTAGGGCGACGCTCATCGAAGCCGCCAGGGTTTGCAGCAGGCGCACGACCGGTTCGTCGAAAGCATATTCTTTGTCGACGTCCTGCAGGCTCAAGATCCCGGTGACCTGATCGCCCACGATCATCGGAACACCCAGCCAGGTCTTCGGGGTGATCGTCCCCGGCAGGGTGGGCTGCCCGAGCTGGGCGGCGAGCTCCGCCACGTTGGTGCTGACCAGCACCGGCTGTCGTGTTTCGACCACCCAGATGCGAAAGCCGCGGATGGGAAATCGTCCCGGGGCGATGATCCTTTCACCACTTTCGAAGGCGTAACGATGCTCGATGGTCTCGGTCGCCTGGTCGTAGGTCGAAATCATGACGACCTGCGCCCTCGAAAATATCGCGAAATCTTATCCCCCACCAGGTTGTAGATGGATTGACCGTCGAGTCGCGCCAGCAAGCCCAGCTGCACGCTATTGATGATCTGCAATTCATTTTTACGTTGAGCGAGCTGGCTTTGTAATTTTAATATTTCTGTTTCGTAAGCAGACGAAAGTCCAGACATAAGATCACCTGTTAATGAAGTGGTGGGCTGGCTATTCTCTCCACATTTTGGACATTTGGATGATTTCTTGTTCATTTTAACATCAAATCTATGATCATCGAGACCGATCAAGGACCGCCGGATTTCACCCTGACCACAATAAGTCCAACCGAACTACCCAGAAACGGACATGGAGCGCATCGATGAGGCACATAAAAATACAAGGGCAACTTCTGGATCACCTGGATCGATGACCAACCGGTGGGGCATGTCGGGGCGCAGGATTACGGCGATTTCATCGAGCTGCGCAGGATGTATGTCCGGATTGAAAAAAGTGAATATCCTAATAAACCAGGGTTTTGGATTCCATATTTCCAAAGTTAGCGAATCAAGATAAAATATATACACATTGTGGTTCTGGATGTTGTATGGTGCCACAATGGAACAATGATGCAATCCCCTCCATCGATGTTTCAACACAGGATTGATCCATCAACTAGAGATGATACAGGTTGAAATTTTCGAATAAAAAGGAGGTGATTATTTGGGGTTATAAAGTCCAGTACTGTTCCTTCGATTGACTCTGTGTGTATTTGAGAATCAATATCCATTCCTGTTCAGGTAGAACGGGATAATGTTAACTATTTAAGGAGATAAGAATGAAGAAGAATAAATGGTTTCTGGTCAGTCTTTTGTTGATTGGTGCGCTGATTCTGGCAGCCTGTGCACAGGCAACACCAACCGCCGCACCCGCGGAGACTGAAGGTGAGACCACTACGGAAGAAGCAGCCCCGGTGCAGGAAGGCGGAGAAGTCTATTACCTGAACTTCAAACCAGAAGTTGCCGAAATTTACCAGGCAATTGCTGACGCGTACAAGGAAGAAACCGGTGTTACCCTCAAGGTAGTCACCGCCGCAGCCGGGACTTACGAACAGACGTTAAAATCAGAAATCGCCAAGTCAGATGCACCTGTGCTTTTCCAGATCAATGGACCACGCGGATACGCCAATTGGAAAGATTACACCGCTGACCTGAAGGACACCGAGCTTTACCAACAACTTTCGGATAAATCACTGGCAGTGACGGATGGAGATGGGGTTTATGGAATCCCGTATGTTGTTGAGGGTTATGGGATTATCTACAACAATGCCATCATGGAAGCGTATTTTGCGCTGGATGGCGCCAAAGCCACTTCCATGGATGAGATCAATAACTTTGCCAAACTGAAGGAAGTTGTTGAAGACATGACCGCCAGGGCAGAGGAAATCGGGATCCAGGGCGTATTCTGTTCCACCTCGCTTAAACCCGGTGAAGACTGGCGCTGGCAGACCCACCTGGCAGATGTCCCGCTTTATTATGAGATCAGGGATAACAACCTCGACATCAAGAATCCTGACGATTTCAAGGAGACCCAGTTCCAATATTCCGAGAACTACAAGAACATTTTTGACCTCTACATCAATAATTCAGTAACACCAGCAACGTTACTGGGCAGTAAAAGTGTTGATGATTCAATGGCTGAATTTGCCCTGGGTCAATGTGCCATGGTACAGAATGGCAACTGGGCATGGGGTCAGATCTCCGGTGTGGATGGTAATGTGGTCAATGCAGACGATGTAAAATTCCTGCCGATTTATACAGGCATGCCCGGTGAGGAGAACCAGTCCATTAACGTGGGTACGGAGAATTTCTTCTCGATCAATTCCCAGGCTTCTGCCGAAAAACAGCAGCTCGCTGCCGACTTCATCTACTGGCTGTTCAGCAGCCCCACCGGGAAATCGTTCGTGACCAATGATCTGAAATTCATCGCTCCTTTCGACACCTTTGCCGAAGATGAAAGACCTACCGATCCATTGGCAAAAAGCCTGCTCAGCTACACAAGCAATACCGATCTAGAAAATGTAGCCTGGGTTTTCGTTGTCTTCCCCAGCCAGACTTTCAAGGACAATTTTGGCGCTGCATTGCTGCAGTATGCCCAGGGAAATATGCCATGGGATGAAGTGAAACAAACCTTCATCGACCAATGGCAGGTGGAAGCCAATAAATAATTCACTTTCATGTTGACCCGATCACCCCGCACCCATTGAGGTGCGGGGTGACTCAAAACTCAATCCAATTAAATCTAACATCACTGCAGGAGAACATCCATGCAAAAAATGCCGATAAAGTATTATGCGTTTTTCATCCTGCCAACCCTGATCGCATTCCTGATTGCATTCCTGATCCCTTTTCTGCTGGGGATTTACCTGTCCTTTACCGAATTCACAACCGTAACCAATGCCCAATGGGTAGGGGTGGAAAATTACATTCGAGCTTTCACCGATAACAACAATTTCATGAATGCATTGTTTTTTACGGTAAAGTTCGCCATCGTTTCTGTGGTGTTGATCAATGTTTTCGCGTTTTCTTTTGCCCTTCTGCTGACCCGGAAAATCAGGGGGACAAATGCTTTTCGCACGGTATTCTTTATGCCGAACCTGATCGGCGGGATTATCCTTGGGTATATCTGGCTGCTGATTATCAATGGCATTCTGATTAATTTCGGTGTGGATATCACATTCAGTGCGTCTTATGGTTTCTGGGGATTAATTGTTGTGCTCAACTGGCAGATGGTAGGGTACATGATGGTCATCTATATTGCTGCGATCCTGAACATTTCTCCCGAGTTGATTGAGGCGGCTAAAATTGACGGTGCAAATTACAGGCAAATCTTAAGCAACATAACCATCCCTCTGGTCACACCAGCCTTCACCATCTGTACGTTCTTAACCGTGGCAAATTCATTTAAATTGTTCGACCAGAACCTTGCCCTTACCGCTGGCGCCCCAGCCAGGCAAACCGCGATGCTAGCTCTTGATATTTTTAACACTTTTTACGGCAGCATGGGATACGAAGGTGTCGGTCAGGCAAAAGCGGTCATGTTCTTCCTGATCGTGGCGCTGGTCGTATTACTGCAGCTTTACTTTTCCAGAAGCAGGGAGCTTGAAAACTGATGAATATCAAAAAATTCTTTAAAGATAACGCTACTTTTATTTTTTTGCTGGTTCTGGCAATCCTGTTCCTGGCTCCGATCTTTATCGTATTGATGAATTCCTTCAAAGGTCGATTCTTCATATCTGATGCGCCATTCGCTCTCCCCAACAGCCAGACCTTCGTTGGTTTGAAAAACTATACCTCTGGTTTAGAAAAGACCGGATTCATACAGGCGTTCGGCTATTCCCTTTTCATCACCGTTTTCTCCGTCATCACGATCATCCTGTTTACCTCGATGACCGCATGGTGTATCACCCGCGTAAAATCGAGGTTAAGCACTTCGATATACTATTTGCTGGTGTTTTCGATGATAGTCCCATTCCAGATGGTTATGTTCACCATGTCGAAGATGGCAAACCTCCTGCGCCTGGATAATCCGATCGGCATTATCGTGATCTACCTGGGTTTTGGTGCAGGCTTATCCGTCTTTATTTACAGCGGTTTCGTCAAGAGCATTCCCATCGAAATCGAAGAAGCCGCGACGATCGATGGTTGTAATCCTATCCAGACCTACTTCTGGATTGTTTTTCCAATCCTTCGACCGATCACCATCACGGTCGCAATTTTGAATACGATGTGGATCTGGAATGATTACCTTCTGCCCTACCTCGTGATTGGCAGCAATTACCGAACCATCCCAATCGCAGTACAGTACCTGCAGGGCGGTTATGGGAGCAAAGACATGGGCGCCATGATGGCAATGCTCGTCCTGGCAATCATCCCCATCATTATCTTCTACCTGTCCAGCCAGAAATATATTATCGAGGGTGTGGTCGCCGGAGCAGTTAAAGGATAACAGGAATACGACCGGAAATAATCCAGCAAATAAATACCTCGCCTTCCGGACACTATCCCTCGAAGCGGTACTTCTCCACTTCCTTCATCACCAGGTCCGTCCCCAGCCCCGGTTTGGTGGGGAGCTTAAGGTAGCCCTTCTCGAACACTGGCGGGTCGGTGAGTAAGTCATCCCGCCAGGGCGGGTCCTGTTCATCATCGACATACTCCAGCAGGGGTCCGTTGGGGATGTTGGCGGTGACGTGCAGGCTCGCCAGGGTGGATACCGGGCTGTTGGGGTTGTGCGGCATGACCTGCATGTAAGAGCTTTCTGCCATGGCGGCGATCTTCTTCGTCTCCAGGATGCCGCCGCAGCGCACCACGTCCGGCATGATGATGTCGACCGCCTGGTGGCTGATCAGGTCGCGGAAGCCGAAGCGGGTGTAGCGCCGCTCGCCGACGCAGATGGGCACGTTGACGGCGTTGCGGATCTTGACCAGCTCGTCGATGTTCTCAGGACCGACCGGCTCCTCGTAGAACAGCAGCCCGATCTCCTCCAGGCGGTGCGCCAGGCGGATGGCGGCTGTGGAGGTGTAGCGCGCCTGGATGTCGGTGCAGATGTCGACCTGGTCTCCCACCGCTTCGCGGCAGCGGCGCATGTGCGCCAGGGCGTCCAGCTCCTCCGCCAGGGTGATGCCGCGCGGCGTGCCGACCAGCTCTCCGGGCGGCAGCGGTCTGACCGGGAAATATGCCTTGATGGCGGTCAGCCCCTTCTCCGCCAGATGCGCGCAGGCTTCGGGCGTCGAGGCGTGGCTGTATAGACGCACTTTCTCGCGGCAGACCCCGCCCAGCAGGTTGTAGATCGGCAGACCGGCTGCCTTGCCGATGATGTCCCACAGGGCGATCTCGATCCCGCTGATGGCGGCGATCACCGCCCCGGTCTGACCGATCTGGTTGAGGTGCTGGTACATGCGGTGGTAAAGCACCTCCACCTGGAATGGGCTCTCGCCCACCACCAGCCGGCTGAGCTTCCTCGATAGCTTTCTTGATGATGCTGCCCCCGGGCCAGTTGGTGGCGTCTCCCAGCCCGACCAGACCTTCGTCGGTGAAGACCTGCACCAGGATCCAGGGGGAGGGGATGGTGGTGTTGCGCCGGGTGCGCACCAGGTGAACTTTGATATCGGTGATTTTCATTTTTTTCCTATTCCTTGCCTGTGTTTACACAGGTCGTTCTTGCTGATGATCGGCACATTTCCTGGGAAATAACTGTCACAGAACTAATACGGTTCCTCCAGCGGCTGTGGTTCCTCCAAAGGCAGAGCTTCCTGGTTCGGCAGCACGAAACGGACCGGGGCGAGGCGCTCCACGCAGGTGGCTGCCAGGTCACTCACCGGCTGGTCCAGGAAGGCGGTGACCAGGCTGGCGGTGCAGGGCTGCGACCAGGCGATATCGCCTCCGGTGTGAGGGAATTCGACCACCCGGGCGTTGCGCATCTCTCCCAGCTGCTCATTCAGCGCGCTGGCAGGCAGGTTGGGGGTGTACTGCCCCTGCAGCACCAGCACAGGTGTATCAGCAAAGGCGGTTACCGGTCTGGCAGGCTGGATGGGCTTGCCGTACCATTCCTTGCAGGCTGCCTGCTCGAGCCGCAGTGTCGCCTGGTGCTGCTCCTGAAGCAGTGCGTTCGCCGAGTTATAAAACACCTCATCTGGGATTATCGAAGCGATCACCGGGCAGTGCGCAGACATCACGGCAGCCGTCTGGGCAGATCCCCTGCGGAAAGCGGCTCTCCAGATGGCATCATCCAGGACAGCCGTGCGCTCGCTGGCGATATCATGGATGAAACCCGGCAGGCTGGCGAGCCCTTCTTCGCTGAGCAGCATCATGCGGGTTATCTCCACCAGCAGGAAGCCTGACAGGTCGAGCTCAAAACCCTGCTGCTCACCCCGCCGGCGGATGTTGACCTGGACGGGCTGCCGGTTAAACAGGTCGATCGCCTGGTAAAACTCCCCTTCCACGTCCGGATAAGCAGCCGCGCAGTCCGCATCTTTTTGACAAGCCTGGAAAACACGGTCAAGGGTTGACTGCAGATCACCCGACATGGACTGGTATGTGTGCTGCGTGTCCTCGGGAGATACGATCACCAGCGATCGGATGCCTTCAGACGATTCCCGCAGCAGGCGCAGAGCCAGCTCGTACCCGTACCCCGAGCCCAGCAGGTTCACGTCCCGGTAGCCCAACCCGGTTCTGATCGAGTTCAGGTCGGCGACATGCTGTTCGGTGGTGTAATTGGACAGGTCGATGCCCGTTGACCAGTGATGCATCACGGCAGGCGTGGTACAAACCCACTGCCTGCTCGAGGATTTGGTCATCGAACAAACCCCTCCCCATCCCCTGGAACATGAATCCCATCATGCCCTCACATTCTGTCAGGACGGGTTCAGACTGCCCCACTCCCCTGGGATCGTAAAAAATGACATCATGTTCACGCAGGATCGAACCGATGCTCTGGGTCAACCAACCCATCAGCTGCAAACCGGAAACGCCCGGGCTGATTGGCAGAAAGATCACCGGGTCGGGTCTGGGGCTGTCGCTTTTACTATGCGCAACCGCTACGGCGATCGTCGTCGTCTCTCCACCCGGATTGGCATAGTCCAGGGGAACTACGACCGTCCCGCAGGTCAGCTTGATCCCGAATGGAGCGCTGACACGGCAAGGGGAGATGGTAAATTTTTCTCCCCATGAACGGGTAAACTCTGGCGCATCACTCTCAGGGGAATCTGTCTGGCAGGCTCCTGTGAGAGAAGTAACCGCCAGTATGGACAGGACCAAAAATATTTTTAGTTTCATGGTGATCATCCTGGATGAACCTGGATAGTTTTCAAGAAATTATACCCTCGTTCAAACGGATACCCCCAGCGCGCCAGGGTTGGAGACCACCCCTGGACCGGCTGGAGGCGGAAGAGGCGCGCTCACCGGGAGCCTGGACAGGGGTTCAAACCTAAGTCTTACCTCCCTTTTACCAAACGAAACCAGCTTACGCTTAAGCACGCTCGACAGGCGGTCTGCGGACCAGTAAACCACATCATCGTCCCTGGCTGTTACCAGGAATTCGCTCACTTCAGGTCTGAAAGCCACAGGCACGATCTGTTTGAGGTATCTATCCCTTACCAACATCGGAACCTCGTCGACCATACTTTCAACGCTCCTTTCCCATACCTGCCGCCGGGTCAGGGGTGAACCCTCTTCGATCGGTTCTTCCAGGCTGCCATCGAGAGGTGAAATCCGCTCCTGCTCCGGCTCTTCTAGCGGTTCTTCGTCAAAGTCACATTCGCAACCATCCTGCGTAGATGGGTTCTCGATATATTCTTGATCCAAATTCGATCTGGAAATGGTCAAGCCCAGCTGGTTCAGGAAAGAAAGCGGGAGCAGGCTGCAGGGATCCTTGAGAAATCGACTCAATGGACGGCGTTTTTTCTTCAGGTTTGCATATACTACCCTGGCGGGTTTTCCCAGTTTACAGCGATTGACGTGAGCTTCGGCGACGAGGGCAAGCGCCAGGCTCTTGTCTTCTTCGCCCCCTTTGGAGATCATCACAGGCTCGCCGAACAAATCCTCCGTCGCCGCCTGGAAATCCTCCCAGCTAAATCCGTTCCCCTGATCTGTTTTCTGATCAGGCTCCTGATCTGTTTTCTGATCAGGCTCCTGATCTGTACATTGATCTGATCCCTGATCCCCTTTCTGATCAGGCGCCTGACTGCTATCCAGGTCAGGTTCCTTTTCAAGCCCATCCTCAATAATTGCGGATTCTTCGGTTAAGTTAAGTAAGTCAGAAGTGTTATCTATATCTATATCTGACTCACTTAACTTAAGAGGGAAAAAAACGTAATTTTTGAGGTTTTTTATTATCGCAAGGAATAACATCTTCAATATACGGTGAGGTACCAGCATCCAACCGGATGGGTTTTGCACACGCCGGATCATTCCTTCCGAGGCAAGGTTGACCAGCGTTTTGGCTACAGTATTCTCGCTGTAACATGTCTTGGCGCTCAGCCACCTGGCAGTGACCGGTCTGCCTGCAATGAGCATCGTCAGCAAGCAGGTAATACCTGCGCCGCGCAAAGCGGAAATCACCAGATATGGACTTTCCATATTCCTCCTGAATTGAATGTTGTGATTTGCCTGTTATGGATGGATTTGACGGAACTATAATAGAACTAATGTTCTATTATACCACAGGTGTCATAAAAAGAACAGGCTTCAGCCCCCGGAATCGTCATTTTTCTCCTTTTTATGCCTGAATAATCCGATTATAATTGCGGCGTTAAGAGATGCCTGATCTCATATCCCCAACCAATGTATAGGAGCACAATGAGCCACTACCGAGTTTTGACCGAAATGCAAGTACAGTCCTTCCTCGACAAGGGGTACCTGGTGGTGCCGGACTGTCTGGATAAAAACATCGCCAACCGCTGGATCGATGAAGCCTACCAGCGCCTGGGTTATGACCCGAATGATCCCTCCAGCTGGGAGATCGACATCATCTGGATGGACCACCAGAACCAGATGCCTGTTCGAAAACTGGCGCCTAAAGCCTGGGATGCCATCCTGGACGTTGTGGGCGGCGAGGAACGGCTCGAACAGCAAGTGATGGAGATCGAGTCGAAACATTTCACCACGATCAACTCTTACGAGTGGTCGGATGCCTTCATCGCAAATTTTCACCGCGGCGCCGACCAGCCCTGGCAGCCCCCTTCCGCGAACGTGGGCGGCTGGCATAAGGACGGCAGTTATTTCCGCCACTTCCTCGACAGCAGGGAGCAGGCGCTGCTCACGATCGTGCTCTGGTCCGATATGCTCCACCAGGGAGGCGGGACCTTCGTCTCTCCGGATTCGGTACGCGTAATGGCGCGTCATCTCTTAGAACACCCAGAAGGCTTGCTCCCAAGGGATCTTGATACCAAAACACTGATCCAACAGTGCCATGATTTCGAGGAGATCACCGGAAATGCAGGGGACTTCGTCATCCTGCACCCGTTCATCCTGCACGCCTCGTCGCAGAACACCATCCGCAAACCGCGCTTCATGACCAACCCGCCGATCGTATTGAAAGAACCGATGAACCTGAACCGCGCTGATGCGGAGGATTTCTCGCTGCTGGAGCGCGCCACGCTGCACTACCTGGGATTAGAAAGGTTGGATTTCCAGCCTGCTGGGGCGCGCGAATCGTTCTGGTGGCCTGCGGAGGTCTAGGATCTGCTTTTTCTTTTACTGGATCACAATCATCCCCGGTGCGAGCGGCGATTCACTCTCAAACAGCTGCTCAACCTTGCGTAAATCGTTGTCCTTCACCAGCACCTGGTCGTTGAACAATCCTTCCAGGCGGATGAAAGCGCGCGCCGGGGATAGGGCACGGCAGTCGTGGATAAAAGCATCCTGGACGTGGGTAAAGCGCAGTAAGCTCTCCTGACCCTCGCTGCCATCCATTCGGACATGTGAGAGCTCCAGACCTGCGACATCATCACATACGATGGCTGGACGCAGGTCGTTCGATTCAATGTCGAAGGTAACGGCGTCAAGGGTCAATGCGCGCACGTGACGGGCGTAGAGGGCATAGGCTGGCAGAGTGCCAAACATGTGGTACTCGGGGTAATGGTCGCGCAGCTCAGGCACATCCCTTCGGGATGCTTCATCTGCCGTCCCGCCCCCCGGAAAGGTGAAGTGGCAGCTGCTGAATGTGATCGCCTTCCACATAATAGCCAGGCACGGATGTGATGTTGATGCACGAGCGCACCTCGCCCGGCATGCGCACCACCTCGTGCTCAAGCGGGTAGGAATTATCCGCAACCGTGGCGCGGATGTTGCTGAAGCGCACATTTTCAAACTTCCCGATTGGGAGCGACTCCTCGCGCTCGCCTTTCCAGCCCAGGTAACCGCCCAGGCGGATCGAGATCGGACCGGTGGTGTTCTCGATGACCAGGTTGTTGAACGAGATATTGCGCATCACCCCGCCTTCGACTGCTTGCATTTTTACCGCACATCCATAAGTATTGTGGATCACGCAGTTGGAAATGGCGATATTCTCGAATACGCCCGTGGACCAGGGACCGAAGCGGAAGGCTGCCCAGCGAGTGGTGATGATGCAGTCGCTGACAACCACATTGCGGGCGCTCTTACTGAATGGGAAGGCATCGTCTCCGCAGTCGATATCGCAGCCGGTGATGAAGACATTCTCGCAGCCGGCAATGTGGAAACCGTCCGTGTTCTGGTTGCTGCGGCTGCGGATGCGCACATTTTCAATCCTCAAACCAGTAACATCGACAATCAGGGCGTTGTAGCAGGCGCTGTTGCGCAGAGTCAGGTCGCGGAATTGCACATCCGCGCAGTTTTCGATGTGCACCAGGTTCGGTCGCGGCATGGCTTCTCCTTCAGGCGCTTTCTCCTCGTCCTCCCAGTTGAAGCCTTCAGTCCCGCAAGGGAAGCTGGCGCCCTGCCCATCGATCGCGCCTCTGCCGGTGAGGCTGACCTGGCTGGCATCCTTAACAACGATGAGTGCCTGGCGCATCCCGTAGGTGATCTCTTCGCCTGTGAGCGGGTAATCCTCGATCTTATCGCTGCCGAGAAGCACTGCCTGCGGTTCGAGGTGCAGGTTGACATTGGATCTCAGCCAAAGTGTGCCGGTGAGGAAGATACCGTTGGACACCACAACCGTCCCCCCTCCCGCCATGTGACAGGCGTCGATGGCAGCCTGTATGGAGGTGGTGTTGAGCGTGGGCTCATCAGGCACCGCGCCATAATCGAGGATATTGAACGAATGCGTTTGATTCACAGTTTTATTCATTTTATTTTTCCTTATATCCAAGCTGGAAGGTTGTTACGGACCATATGATAACATCAATGCATTCGGCTGACCTCACCGCACGCGGGCAGTTTCTATTTTGAACCACGAAGGATTCGTAAAGTTTCGAAGAATACACTCACAGTTCCGGAGAAGATATGTTACCATTCATGACAATTCAGGTAACTATAGACCGAATACACAAAGACCGGTCTTGAACCTGGAAATAAAATGCGACTCGCCTGCGCGTTCGATGACAATAATCAGGAGGCAATAAACGATGGTACCGCTTGACCGCACGAAAGACAATCCCTGGGTGTTGAAAACCCCTCCCGGAACTTCCGAATACAGCATGCATATCGATGAAAAAGATGGGAAAAAGGTGCTGGTGTGCACGGTGGGTAAAACCGTGTTGTTCTACGATGCCCGCTGCATCGATGATCTGCATGCAATGCTGAAGGCTGCAGGCGATTGGGTCGAGCTGGGCGGGGCAGACGAACAGAAACCTGCCAAAGAAGGGACCGTGGAAGCCTGGGGGCGTTCAACAGACAACCCGATAGGCGGGTGGTATGGGTTGAAGAAAGGATTGAGGGGGCGGTTTGGGGTTTATGTCCCACCTTTGATGGAGGAACTCGGTCTGTGCGAGCTGGAGCACAATCCGAAGAACAACCGCATGAGGGCAATTTAATTTTCGGACGGAAAGCTGTTACAGAGGATCCTTCCGAAGTCCGGGAGACTTCGGAAGGTTTTTGTATGGCTGGATCATACCGATAGTGTTGCTATCGCTCCCAGGTTGGCTGCGCACCTGCTTAGGTAATGGAGGATCCATGCTGACGAATGCCAGGTCATGATTGATAACAAAATATCCGGAGCTCCTGGACAATGGGTCAGTTCAGGGATTAGCATAATCGTTGCAGAGGATGTTGCTGTGATTTTCGGTGAGGGCGTAAAGGTTGGGGCGAGAGAGGGGACAGGTGTGAATGTGCTCGTGGAAGTTTGCGTCAATGTCGGCGTGATTGTTTGGGTAATGTTGTGCGTAAGAACCGGTTCCTTGAGTGGAAAAAGATAATCAACCAGGCAAGTTTTACGTTGGACATTTGGGGCAGTATCATAGATGCGCAGTCCGGCTCCCCGAACAGAGAATTGCAGTGTTACCCACACACCCCTGGTCAGGCTCTGCAGTAGGGACCTCCCAATGCTGATTCAAAACCATGATTTGACGGTCTTTGCTGACTGCCCGGATGAAATGCACCTTGCCAGCTGTTAGTGGTAATTTCGCCAGCATTTTCAAGCCGACAGGCAGATAACAGACTGGGCGGCTCGAGTGTATTTCCAACGAGGAGCGACCCTGTAAAGCTGAATGAAGCGAACTGTGACGATAGGCGTCAAAGAAAAGCGGCGAGTGCGTGTGAACCGCAGCTAGGTCAGGCAGTTCAATTTTGTCCCAGACAATCTTGGTGTAGTCCTGATGGAAACGTTCCACACTGCCGTTACTTTCCGGGTGACGGATCGGCGTAAAAGATCAGTTTGGTCCCGATCATAAGCCCCAGGCGCAGTACCTTATCGAGCACGCCCGGATGGGAGAAACCGCCGCTGAAACAGCTCTCGTTATCGACCTGGGTGTAGTCCGGCAAACCCAATTCACGCCAGACCTGTATCGAAATAATGCTTTCGCCATTTATACACCCATGCCAGAGATCACCCCACTTGCTGGACCACTTTCGCAGGAGAATTTCCACTGCGCAGTAGATGGATCGTTGTGCATCGGATAGCCAGAGCCATTGATCTACGATGAACCTTCACAATATCGTAGAAACCCAATGGCTGACCGCTTTGCCGATCCAGCTTAAGCTTGTCACAGATCTAGTAGCGCTTCGAGTACGTGGCGTTTGGCGCTGGAACTCCTGCCGGAGCGGAAGAACCGGTTACTTGAGTGGAAAAGGATATTCAGCCACGCAAGATCTGCGTTGGTCATCTTGGAGCAGCATCATAGATGCGCAGTCCTGGCTCCCCGAACAGAGAATTGCAGTGTTAGCCCACACACCTTGGTCAGGCTCTGCAGTAGGGACCTCCCAATGCTGATTCAAAACCATGATTTGGCGGTCTTTGCTGACTGCCCGGATGAAATGCACCTTGCCAGCTGTGAGTGGTAATTTTGCAGGCATTTGCAAGCCGGCAGGCAGATGACAGGCTAGGCGGCTCGAGTGCATTTCCAACGAGGAGCGACCTTGTCAAAGCTGAATGATGCGAACTGTGACGATAGGCGTCAAAGAAAAGCGGCGAGTGCGTGTGAACGCAGCCGAAGTTCAGTCCCATCCGACCAACTTACGCACTAATCCTTCCTATTGATACATGCACAGTCGAGCTTCTTCAGCGTAGGCGTGAACAAGCTCCGGATCCGCGTCGAAGAAATGGTCGGACGGGCAGAGGATATATCCGCCCCCTTCACCCGCAGTCTCAAAACACCGGCGTACTTCGGCGCGCGTTTCTTCCGGTGTGCAGTCGATGAAGTAATGGAACTGGTCGAAACCGCCAATCATACACACCCGGTCGCCAATACGGCGCTTGGCTTCCGCCAGGTCCACGTCAGCACCCATATCTCGTGGGGTGAAAGTTTCCATGGCGTCCGGTTTCATATCCGCCACCATCTCCAGGATCGGCATCATCCCGCCGCAGGTGTGGTAGACGATACGCTGACCGGCGTCATGCGCCATGGCGATCAATTTACTATCATAAGGGGCGACAAACTCAGCAAACAGCTTCGGAGAAATCACCGTTGTGGACGCAGATCCGCCGCCCAGTTCGAGCACGTCGTATTTTGCTCCTCGCAACGATTGGATGTAGGTGATCTTGCGCGCCTGAAGGGTATACAGGAATTCATGAACCCAAGCAGGATCATCGTGAGCCTCGAGGATTAAATCTTCTGTCCCAAACAGGCAGCAGGCATCCTGCCAGATACCCGGTTGACCGAAGATATCGAAACAAGGGATGTGGCTGCGGACGAGACCGCGCTCGCCATACCTGTCTGCGATCCGGTTGACAGCCTCGACATCAGCCAGAGGATGGGTGATATATTTCTGGATGATCTCGATGTCTTTCTTATCCTTGATCAGGCGTTCAACGACCCACGAAGTGTATTCGTTTGACTCCAGCACCATGCTGAGGTTCCTTTCCGGGGTTACAAACGTGTAGCGAACCTTCTGGTATACACCTCCGGGGATCTCCTCGGTTTCGATTCTCCATTGGTCCGAGATCACCCGGTTGGGTTCCAGAAAGCCTGGTGTCCCCTGAGTAGGATCCGGGTATTCACCTCGCAGGGTGTTGGGTTTCTGGACGATCAACCAGGTGATCGGATCCATCTGGTACCGATCGAAGAATTCCTGGTCAGAAATTCCCCCCATGTAGTGATCGCGGAAATACGGAGTTACATGGTGTGTGGTGAATGGAAGACGGTCTGGTACCCCACCCTGGAGTGCCGTTAAAAAGCGTTTTTTGGAAGTCATAACCATATTACACCTCCTGGGATAATTATACTCCCAGGAGGTGCACAACGGTCAGGACATTCCCAAACTACCGAACTTTGTTATTGATCTAAAGCATCAGCTATTTGAGCAACCAACTCGTTTACTGGAACATACATGGTTCCCCCGTTTTCAGGAGCGCCGTAGTCTCGGATCCAGGCGATCTTTCCCTGCTCATCAACCAGGATGAAAGTGTGTCCAGGTTCACCGGTCGCGACCGCCCACTGGAGGACATCATAAGCCTCGGAGACGCTTTTATCTCCGTCACTCGCCATCGGCACATCCGAGATGCCATATTCAGCCAGAATACCCGCCTGTTCTTCAGGAAAGTCAAATGCGACACTCACCAGACCAACATTGAGGTTCTGGAAACCGGGGTCATTTTGCAGGTCAACGACCTGCTGCAGGCAGGGCGGTCAGCCAACCGCCATGTGGAAAAATAGAAGTACGGGCTGGCTGCCGGAAAAATCCTGCAGGCGAACCTCCCCGCCTTGTGCCGTTGGCATGTTAAATCCTGGGGCATCGTCTCCGATGGCGAGACCTTCCGATTTCGTTGAACAGGCAGGCAGCAAGACTGCGAACATGAGGAACACCGCCAGAATTTGTATATTTTCCAGAAATCTCTTTGTTGACATTTGATTAATTTCTCCTATACCGATAGTTATTGTCTTCAATTAGATTATATCACCTGGAAATTTTCTCCAGGTGAAAGCAGGGGTGATACCAGCCTGGTATTAAAAAAATAAGCCGATCGGCAAATTGACAAGGATATTGTCTACGGTATAATCAGCTATTGTTAAAAACGAAAGGAGGAATGCACCCATTAGCAAATTGACGTAACTACAATCCACCAACCAAGTTCACACATTATATTAGGAGAAGAAAGAATGAAACGCAACACATTTGTAATATTGGCTATGTTACTCATGGCATTCAGCCTGGTCATAGCAGCATGTGGACCCGCCGCCACAACGGCAGCCCCCACTGAAGAAATGGTTGAAACCGAAGAACCGGTCGTTGAAGCAACGGAACCCATGGAAGAAGCGGAACCGACCGAGGAAATGGAAGAGACAGAAGAAATGGCACCGACTGAAGAAGCGGAAATGGAACCGCAGCCTTTCTGGTCGCGAGAACTTCGCCAGGCTGTCGCCGCAGCTATCGATCGTGAAGTTATTGTCGACCGTGTGTTTGAAGGTCGAAACACGCCTGCATATCACATGGTTCCATCCGATTACCCCTATGCCACTGAACCATTCCTGGAGAAATATGGCGTAAGGAACCTGGAGCTTTCAATACAAATCCTCACCGATCTTGGCTACACTCCCGAGAATCCTCTGGTCATGGACCTCTGGTACCCGCCCGAGCACTACGGAACAACCACCGCAGATGTCTTCCAGGTTCTGAAAGAACAACTTGAGGAAACCGGATTAATCCAGGTGAATGCACAGAGCCAGAACTGGGCAGAGTATGTCGACAGCTTTGTTGCCGGCGAACTTCCCGCCTTCCTTTTAGGCTGGTTCCCCGATTTTGTTGATCCCGATACATTCCTGACCCCATTTGCTTCTTGCTTGCAATCACCGGACAATGGGGTTAACTACTGCAATGAGGAAATGGACGCTCTGCTTTTGAAAGCCGCTTCCTCTGCCGATTCTGCCGTTCGCGAAGCGACATACGCAGAACTTGGCACCTTGTATGCAGAAGATGTCCCGACCATTCCCTTATGGTGGGAACCGGAGTTCATCATCTACCGTAATGGCGTCGAGGGCGTTACCATCGGTGCACCGTTTGAATTCTCGTACAATGTTCTCAGTTTTGCTGAAGGATATACACCAGCTGCGGGAACAACCGACACGATTATCATCGGTACAACGGATGAAGTCAACAGCCTGGATCCTCAGGACGCATACGCAACTCACGATTGGGAAATCTTGAAAAATACCGGTTTGCCATTAATGACCTATGTTCCTGGAACAGCTGAACTGGTCCTGGGCACAGCTGCTGAGCTGCCCCAAATCAGTGAAGACGGCAAAGTCTACACCTTCAAGATTAGACAAGACATCACGTTTGCCGATGGAACTCCCGTCAACGCAGACACTTATGTCAACCTTTGGACCCGCCTGAATACCCTGGAAGGTCAGGTTTCCGGCTTGATGCAGGTCTATATGGAAAACCTGGAGAAGGTTGATGACTACACCATCGCCATCACCTTGAAAGATTCCTTCGGATTCTTCCCGGCTCTGGCAGCAACGGCACCATTCATTCCTGCAAACCCGGCAACTTTCCCGGCGGATGAGATTGTTCAATTCCCTGACAAGCTCGATGGCATCGGACCATACAAGATGGTTTCCCATGTTCCCGGAGAGCAGATGGTTCTCGAGGCGAATGCAGCCTACGTTGGCGATGACAAGCCCTTGATCCCGAATGTGATCATCCGCTACTTCGCTGACCCGACCACGATGTCACAGGCAGTTGAAAAAGGCGAAATCGACATCGCCTGGCGGACAGTTGGTCCTGTGGAAGCCGCCCGGTTGCAGGAGCTCGAAGGGTTGACTGTGGTAAAAATCGCAGCCCCAGCACTCCGCTACCTGGTGTTCAACCACACCTTCATGAAGTAAATTTCACGATAATCAACCCCTTCCGGGTCATTGCCACAATCATCAGTTGATGACCCGGAAGGTTTCTCACGGTATTTACTACCTGAGAAAACCATCCATGAATGGGGGTGAGGGATCCCCTCACCCCCCTTTTCTTAAAACAAGGTCGATATGTCTTCAAATTTACGGAATTTTCTGATAACCCGCCTGTTATTGACCATACCCATGGTCATCATACTCGTCAGCCTGGTGTTTTTCATCATGCGCGTACTGCCTGGAGATCCTATCCGTTCCCAGTTAGGTCCGAAAGTGAGTGAAGAACAGGCAAATGTGCTGCGGGAAAGGCTGGGACTAAACCGACCCATTTATATCCAATACTTTACTTTTCTTGGCGATATGTTCACTCTGGACTTTGGAACGGCTTTAACCCAGGGAGAACGACCCATTAAGGATGAGTTGAAAGAACGTATGCCAGCCACGATAGAGTTAACCGTTCCGGCAATCATTATTACTGCAATCATCGGTATTTTCTCTGGCGCTTATGCCGCAAAGAACCGGAAGAAACCAATTGACTTTGGCATCCGGTTATTCAGCATCGTAATTTACTCCATCCCTATTTTTTTTATGGGCTTGATATTTCAAATCGTCTTTTCAGTCAGGTTGGATCTACTGCCTCTGGCAGGCAGGATGGATCCCATCAGCCTGTTAACTTTCCAGCCTATCACTAATTTTTATGTGATCGATTCAATCCTAACCCGGGATTGGGATGCATTGCGTTCCGCGCTCAGTCACCTGGTTTTGCCTTCTCTCACCCTCGGATTGGCTTTGTGCGGTGTTTTCATCCGCCTGACACGGGTCAATATGATCGAGATGCTGCAATCCGATTTTATTACCTCGGGACGCGCAAGAGGGATTCCTGAGAACAAACTGGTTTATCGGCACGCCTTGCGGAATACTTTTATTCCTATTCTGACACTGTTGGGTTTGCAATTCGCGATTCTGATGGCGGGCGCTGTCCTTACAGAAACGACCTTTTCGTGGCCAGGGGTCGGTAGATACCTGGTAGAGAGGATTGAGTTAAGAGACTACACCGCCGTCCAGAGTACCATCGCAGTCTTCGCCGTGTTTGTTGCCGGGATCAGTTTACTCATGGATGTGATTTATGCTTTCGTCGATCCTCGCATCCGTTACTGAGCCGATCCCCATCTTATATTGAAGGAATCATTATGTTAGAACCACAAGGTCATCCAGAAATACAAATCCCCGAAACTGGCGCTGTTCCACAATGGCAGCTTGATCTGGACCGAGCTGGTTGGCTTCGGAGGGCATTACTCGCCAGGAAGTGGTATGGCGGTGATTGGTGGTTTGTGGTGATCAGCGCAATCATCCTGATATTTATCATTATCGTAGGTATTTTCCCTCAATGGTTTGCGCCCCACGATCCAAGAGTAGAAGTTGGACCATCCCTGCTGGGTCCGAATGAACCACCCGCAGCCTTTGTTTTGATCCTGCCTGCAAACTCGCCGGTCACCGAATTGAAGGAAGTCGCCAATGCAACCACAAAGATAGGATACGTTGTCGGTTCTCCGGCAAGCCAGGCATTAAGGGAGGCTGTCGATTTACTGAACCAGGAAGCCAAAGAAGAAGGTACGGGGATCAGCTTCCAGACGCGGCCAACCAGGTTCGACACCCTGGAAGAAGGGCTTCAAGCGCTTGAGGCCGGTCAAATTGACCTGTTTATCGAGGCCAAGGATGTAGCTGAGGCGAATATCGATTTTTATGCCACCTTGAAAATAGCCAATGTTATCCGGGATGCTGCTGTCTCCGGTTTTGTTTTGGGCACGAACCAGATCGGGCAGGATATTTTCAGCAGGTTGATCTGGGGTACCCGGATCGCATTGATCGTGGGACTGAGTTCCGCTGCAATTTCGGTGGTGTTGGGTGTTCCCCTGGGTTTGATCAGTGCATTTACCGGAGGCAGGCTTGATAGGGTCCTGACGCTGATCATGGATGCCCTGTATTCTTTCCCCGGGTTGATCCTGGCAATCGCCATTGCCGCAGTTCTTGGACCCGGTATAGGGAATATCATCATCGCCATTGCGGTTCTGTACATCCCCACTTATTTCAGAATCGTGCGCGGCCAGGTTCTTGCGATCAGACAGGAAATGTATGTTGATGCAGCCAAAAGTCTGGGTGCGAAATCCAGAACGATCCTGTTTCGGTATATATTCCCCAATGTCATCCCATCTATTGTGATCATTTTCTCTGTAAATGTGGCTGATGCCATCCTCACCGAAGCTGGTTTGAGCTTCCTGGGATTAGGGCTCCCACCGGATACACCGGATTGGGGAATCGACCTGGCTCGTGGACAGGATTATTTACGCCGGGCCTGGTGGCTGATCACTTTCCCAGGTTTAATGGTCACACTGGTCACTCTTTCCTTCAGTATGCTGGGTGAAAGCCTGTCTGAAATCATGAACCCACGTCTTTCGGAGTTGTAATGGAAAATAACTCAAAAGAAGTCCTGGTCTCCATTCGCAATCTTTGTGTGAATTATGAAACCCGTCTGGGCACGGTCAGTGCGGTCGATAGTGTCAGCTTCGATATTTACAAGGGTGAAATCCTGGGATTGGTAGGGGAAAGCGGCTGCGGGAAAAGCACCCTTGGGAAAGCCTTGATGAGGATGATTGCACCACCCGGGAAAATCTTTGGTGAAATTATTTATCAAGGCGAAGATATCATGCAGTTCGACCAGAACCGCATGCGTGATTTCCGGGGCAGGCAGGTAAGCATGATTTTCCAGGATCCTATGACCTCATTGAATCCGGTACAACGCATCGATGAACACCTGATAGAAGCAGTCCAGGTTCATGAACCGAAAACGGATAAGTCTTCCATCTACGAACGCATATATACCTTAATCGAGAGGTTGGGGATCGGCAAGAACAGGCTTACCAGCTACCCGCACCAATTATCCGGTGGAATGCGCCAGAGGGTGATGATTGGACTTGGTTTGGTGTTGAATGCTGGTTTGATTATTGCTGATGAGGCGACAACATCCCTGGATGTGATCGTCGAGGCAAAATTCGTAGACCAGCTGCACGAGATACACGATCAATTCGGGATAACCATTTTGCTGATCACCCACAACATCGCCCTCGTGGCTGAGGTAGCCGATCGTCTTGCGGTTATGTATGCAGGAAGGATGGCTGAAATAGGTCCAATCGAACAGGTGTTTGAAAAACCATTGCATCCTTATACCCATGGTCTGCTCGAATTCGGTGCCCTCGATTTCTCTTTACGATCACGACCAGCTTTATAAAATGCCCGGTGAACCACCTAACCTGACCCACCCACCATCGGGCTGCCGCTTCCACCCGAGGTGTCCATACCAGATGCCTATGTGTAAAAAATATGAACCAGATTTATTGGAAGCCTCAGAAAACCAGCTGGTCCATTGCTGGATTTACCAGGATCATCCAGAAAAACCAGAAACAGTTGCCCAGATGCACTCATGAATATTCCAATGTCTAATCCACCAAATACAAATACTCCCCTCGTCAGCGTTCGAAACCTGGTCAAATGGTTTCCAGTTCAGAAAAATTTTATCGACCAGATGCTGGCTGGAAAAAATCTGCAATACGTCCGGGCAGTTGATGGCATCACCTTTAAAATAGAGCCAGGTGAAGTTTATGGATTAGCTGGTGAAAGCGGAAGCGGAAAAACAACCATCGGCAGACTTGTTATCGGTCTGGAAAAGGTAACAGGCGGGAGTGTTAATTTTGATGGTATCGAATTATCGACACTCAATGATGAGGAACTACGACGGCTGAGGAAAAGGATGCAGGTAATTTACCAGGATCCACTGGCGTCGTTAAATCCCAGAATGTCCCTGGGTGAGGCGATCGCGCATGGATTGAAAATACATTTTCCTTACCAGTACAATGAACATCGTGATATCACGATCGATATCCTGGAAAAGGTCGGACTTTCGCCTGCACGATATTTCTTGAATAAATACCCTCACCAGATATCGGGTGGTCAAAGGCAGAGGGTTGTGATCGCCAGAGCGCTGATCACGAAACCGGACCTGATCCTGGCAGACGAACCTATTGCGATGGCAGATGTGAGTGTTCGGGCACTGCTTCTTGATCTGATGATTCAATTGAAAGAGGAATTCAACCTGACTTACCTCTTCATCACCCATGACCTGGCGACTGCAAAGTACATTTGCGACAAAATCGGGATCCTTTACCTGGGTAAACTGGTTGAGGAAGGTAAATTGGAAGATGTTTATTCCCATCCACTGCATCCATATACGCAAGCGCTTCTTGCTGCGGTTCCGGTACCGAACCCTAAAGAACGCCGTACTAAAGTGATGCCCGAAGGAGAAATCCCCAATCCCATTGATCCACCTTCAGGATGCCGGTTTCACCCGCGCTGTCCCATCGCCAGGGAAATATGCTCGGAAGCAGAACCTGAGCTCAGAGTTCTACATTCCAATCACAAGGCAGCCTGTCATTTCTCCGAGCAATTTCTCTAAATCTATCTCACAGCGCCGCCATCCAACGAAAACGATGTAGGGACACGGCGGCGCAGAGATGCTGTTCGATCGACCCATTTCCAGCCGTGTCCTCATTCGAAAAAGGGCATGACTGTAACTGAACCGAATTAATTCTCAGCCTGCGCCGTCATGCCCCTACAGGATTTCTATTATTATATCCGCCGTCAAGCGCCATTCTGGTTTAGGCTTTGATCGCTCCGGATGCCAGACCGCGTACGAAAGTGCGCATGGTCAGCAAGAAGAGTATCAACATGGGGATCGAGGCAATCACATAACTTGCCATTTCGACCCCGGGTTCTGGTGTCTTGGTGTCCCGCAGGAACGTCAGCCCAACGGCTATAGTGCGCTTGCTCTCAGATGCCAGGACGATCAAGGGCCAGACATAGTCGTTCCAGGTGCCAATGATGTTGAGGATGGCAATCACACTGAGGATCGGTCCGGAAAGCGGAATGGTGATACGCCAGTACAGATCGAAATGCCCGGCGCCGTCGATGCGCGCCGCCTCGAACATCTCCTCTGGCAGGCTCTCAAAAAAAGTACGCAGAACGTAGATAGCAAAAACCTGTCCACCTGCCCAATACGGCAGCAGCACTCCCAGATAGTTATTGCTCAGACCGAATATCTTCAGCACCAGGATGATGGAGGGCACGAAACCGATCACGCCAGGGATCATTAAGAGCGCAAGAATGATATAAAACAGGGCTTCTTTACCAGGGAATTTGTAACGGGCAAATACATATGCGGTAACCGTCGAGAATAAGAGAACACCTATCAGCGTAGCGACAACAATAAAGACCGTATTCACCAGGTAACGACTGACCAGCTCCCAGGCTTCGATGTAGTTGCCATAATGCAGCGGCAGGGTTGGGAAAATCTGAGACCTGCCCACCTGGGGCAGTGTCTTCCAGGAGCGGATGAACATGACTGCAACAGGGATCATTGCCAAACCGAACAATGTTAAAAGCACGGTGATGATGATGCCTTCCTGAAAATTTCGTTTTCGCTTCATCGGTCCACCTCAGGCTCTACGGTTCTGATAATTCGCAAGTTGAAAATGGTAATCAACATGATGACCCCGAACAGAAAGACGCCGATTGCCGCCCCAAAACCCATCTGGGGAGCGGAGCCCACTCCACCACTTCCGGAGGGGAAAACGGTATCGTACATGCGCATGGCGGGCACCATGGTTGCATACCCCGGACCGCCGTTGGTCATCACCAGGATATTCTGGAATCCCTGCATCACTCCGATTGTTGTTATTACCGCGATCAACCTGATTTGACCCATCACCAGGGGAAGCTCCACATACCAGAACATCTTCCAACTTCGAGCTCCATCCACTCTGGCGGCATCAAGTAATTCTGGTTGGATCGATTCAAGCCCCGCCAGGAATATGAGCATATTGACCGGTGCAACCCACGGGAAACCGACAAACAAGACAGCGCCGAGGGCAGTACTCTGCTCGCCCAGCCAGGATCGCGGCAGACCATCCGGAGTCACTGCCAGAGAATCGATACCGATAGCTCTAAGGATAGCATTCACCCCGCCGTTGGGGGTATACATGAAAATCCAGATTAATAGCGTCACGATTGTTGGAACGACCATTGGGACAGTAAATAAAACCCTGAACCAGTAGCGAAGGTTTGAGCTGCGCAAGTGGTAGATCAGATATGCGACAAACAATGGCATGCAAATGCCAACAATCAAGGAGAAAGGCAGGATAATTGCGATGTTCTTGTAAGATTGCACCAACGCCGGGTCGAGAAAAATACGCCGGTAATTTTCCAAACCAATCCAGAATGCGTGCATGCCGTCGAAGCGGGTGAAAGAGTAATAAAAACCCATCAAAATCGGGGCATAATTGAAAGTCAGCAACAAGCCTATGGTCGGTAAGATCAACAGGTAGAGGGCTTTGGCATCCCAAATTAATTTACCTTTTGATTTTGTTCGAATAGTTCCTTTCGGCACATTCTGCTGTGTGGATATCTGCATCAACGATCTCCTTTCCGGGATGAACGCCTTACAACCATAACCAATCCGAAAATTCCCAAACCAAGGACCGGAGCGTAGGCGATGCACCCGGTCTCAACGCGGTCACTTTGCTCAGGGACAAATTCCATCCCTGCCAGAGCCGTGGCTCTGGCAGCGCGGGTGCTTTCAATAGCTGCTTCATGTTCAAGGGCAGCCGCACCAGCAGCTTCATCTATGGGTACTCCAAAACGGAAGATACCGTCCTGGCTTGAGGCGAAAAGGTCTCCACTGGTGAAGTAATCAGGGGCAAAGGCTAGAGTGTCAACTGCATAATTCATCACTGCCTCAGAACCAAGGGATGTAAAAGTAGCACCCATATCGTCACTCAGGTAAATCGTTTCTGCATCTGTACCATATACAATCGCAGCCTGTTCAACAAAATCGCCGATCACCGTCATCGCATCAATGCTGACGTTGACCTCAGGCTCAGCAAGGATCTCCCAGTTCATCCCGGCGTCGTTGGAAACGAATACACCAGCTGCGCCAAAAACAAACATTTTTTGATCCTGACCGAAATTTTCAGAGAAAGCCACCCCGCGCACACTCTTCATGTTTTCAGGAAGCCCGTTTCCACGAGTCTCAAAAGTCACTCCGCCATCCGTAGAGACCATCACCTGGCTCCCTGTGGTCGAAAGCGCCAGGAAATTATCATCGGGGAAATTGACGGGAGCGAAGATATCCGTGACATCTTTTACCGGGCTGAGCAGTTCCCATGTGCGCCCAAAATCCTTGCTCTGGAAAACACCCTCCCCAGCAGCTGCAGCCACTATCCACCCATCCTGATCGATATATTTAGACGCCACCGCGCCGATGATGTCCTGCGACACACGGCGGGTCATCTCCCGGTACGGGAAGCCCTCATAGGCGATCTCCGTCCAGGATGAACCATGATCAACGGACTCCCAGAACCCGCCGTAGGCTTCATCCATGGTCAAACCTGTTTTGTGTCCAAACAACCACATGCTGCCATCTTCTGTGAATTGAGGTGAAATCAACAGGGCGGTGTAGTAGTGTCGTTTCTTGGGAATCAAACCTTCGGACGAGTCAGCCCAGGTCCTTCCTCCATCCGTAGATTTGTAGACTTCCCGGACTGATTGTTTTTCGGTTGGGTCCGTGATGATAAAGACGGTCCGATCTGTTACATAATCCGGTGAGAAACTCCAATCGGAAATGCGATTAACCCCCAATTTGAACCACTGGCGGTCCTGGGGTATCTGGGCGAAAGAATTCTCGATGGACAGGAAAAAAGTGTTTAAAAAGATCGAGAAGATGAAAATAAGGGAAAATATCAGTAAATAGATTTTAGCTAGTTTGAGGTTGCGCACTTTGCGTGATACCTCCTCAGAAGAAACAAGGGGAATTTGTTCGATGGGTCTCGACTACCTCTGATACCACCCTGGTAGGGCGGATGAAACCACCCTACCAGGTTTACGTTATGTTCAGTCTTCAGAGCAGCGGGAAAGGGTCATCCCGGCTGTCGTTTCTGAGACTGGTTGTTTAATCCAGGTCAAGCTCGCTGCAGAATTCCCATCCAGGCACGCCTACTTCCAGATTGTGCTTGCACTGGTCTTGAGCGTTCAGCAGGATATCAGCCATCATCGACTGGATGAACTCTTCCTTGCTCATCTTGCCTTCGTAATACTCGGTGAAGCGGCGGTTGAGCTCAGCCGCGCCGCCGGGCAGCCACTGTGCAGGATTCATCGTACCGCGGTTGACGAATGTGCCATCGCGCGGCGGGTTGAAGAAGCCGTAGAGCTGCAGGCGGAGCTGCTCGTCGTCACCAACGATCTCATCGAAGCTGGTGCCAGGCTCGGTGCAGGGTACGGATTGGTACTGGCACCAGGTCTGGTTGGATTTTGGTGAGGTGGCGTACATCATGAAGTCAACAGCGGCCGCTACCACGTCGGGATCCTTAGCAGCGGTCGAGGAAAGCGCCATGTGCACCATTTCTGCCGTAGCAGGGCTGGCGCCGGTATCCGGGTTGTAGTGGTCGGACGCCGTAGCGCTGAATTCCTTATCCGGTTTCGGGAACCAGACAGTGCCCCAGTTAAAGGGCAGGTTCGGGTAGCGCGAAACGGTGCTCACACGCCAGACACCCGCCATGGCGTAGCAGACATTACCGTTCAAGAAATCGGTTGGGGTTTCAGCCACCATTTCGGGCTCAGCGGCGTATCCTGGCTGCAGGTAATCGAAGAGCCTCTCGCTCATGTCGAACCAGCCCCAGGCACGCTCATCGTCCAGCGTCCACAAACCATCGATGACCGAACGTACCTGCTTCTGCTGGGAGATGGTGCCCTGGGCATTCTCGGTGCCGTCTTCCATGACTGCGTACATATCTTCAGCCAGGTCAGCGCTGAAGTAGTCACCCAGCCACCAGTTCAGCCAGACCGACCACTCCCAGAGGGTGTTTCCAGCCAGCGGGATGAAGATACCGGTCTTGCCCAAATCCTTGCATGCCTGCAGGTTCTGGAACCACTCTGTCCAGGTGTCTGGAATGATACGGTCTTCAGGGACGCCTGCCTCGAGGAGCAGGTCGCGATTATAGAACATGGAGGTGAGACCATTTGATCCAGGTCGTACACCGGGGCGCACCCAGTAGTTGTGTCCATCGGTATGCGGGGTGTAGAATACCTCAGGGAAGAGGAAATCCTCATACCAGGTATCGTTAGGTGAGTAAGGGTTCTTATCATCGAAGTATTCTTCGAGTGGTAACACCCAGCCATTCTCGGTACCGGCTGTTTGTGCGTTGACCCAGGTGAAGACCACATCGGCGTGGGTGCCGGCGGTCCAGCGCTCTACGGCGATGTTGGGCGAGGTGCCTTGCGGCACTCTTTGAGTCTCGACCTCGACGCAGGGCTGCAGGGCTTCCCACTCGTTCTGCAGAACACCGACACCGAAGAGGGCATCCTGGTTGCGGGACTGGTGGTCACCGTGGGTGGCTACGGTCAGCTTGACTGTCTTGGCGCAGGCATCGGCAGCCTCGTCCCAGAAGAGGGGCATCATTTCTTTCTCGACGATGGTCTCGACTTCGACAGTTGTCTCGACTTCGACGATCTTCTCGACCTCGACGGTCTCAACAACTTCAACCGTTCTCTCCACCTCAACCGTCTGGATGATGGTCTCAGGAGTGGGTGTGGAACAAGCACCTGCTACCATCGCGACTACGATGAGCAATGAGAGAATTGATAACGTGCGTTTCATTTCGCCTCCTTTTAAGGCATTTTCAGGTATTTTTGACATGACCATTTACACAATATGGGGAAAAAAATGTTTGTATCTGGGATATTTCACCTCCTATGGGAATGGTTGAGTATGAAAAAGGGGTTCTCCGGTATCTGTTGAGTAATGAAGGGCTTTTGTAGACCTCCGGTGAGTTGAGGAAAGTTACTATTCAATTGTTACTAATAAAGTTGGCAACGATAAAAAGAATAACGAGAGTGCAGTTAAGCAACCGCTAATGTACTTTCAATTTATAGCATAAACTATATTGGATGTAAAGGTTATACGGATTGAATTATTGGGACACAATGGCGCAGGTCTGCGGTTCAAACAGTCCATTTCGAGCCGTGTCCGCATTCGAATAAGGGCAAGATCAGGTTGAGCGGGTTGGCAACCCGCTTTACGTGAATGGTTGGTTGGTTCCGACTCGGCCTGCGACGTTGCCCCCTTTCTTTGTTAGTTACGGACCTTTTAGCCATGTTTCCAGCGCATTCTGATGGCGGGTTTCAAGCTTAGTCAGGCGGCGTCTGGAGGTGAGAAAGGATCGAGATTCCTCGAAACTCATGTTGTGCTCCTGCATTAGATATGCCGCAAGGATGGTAGCGGATCGTCCGCGCCCTTTGGCACAGTGTACCAGAATGGTTCGGTTATCCAGAACCTGATTCTTGATCCAATGAACTGCTTCATTAATCTGAGCCGCATCCGGGACACCAATATCCGGAGTAGATACTTTATGGTATGTAATCCCATTCTTCCTGAAAAACACGACATGATCGCTGCGTTCTGCTCGGATATCCATCACCGCGTTGATATTATTCTCAACAATGAAAGCATAATCGGCAGGGGTATCCGGCGCGCCACCCAACCACAATGTTTCTGGGATGCCCTCAGTAGGAGTCACCTGGCTGAACCAGGCGTTGCCTCGCACGCGCTCATGGTAAAAACGGATGAGTGGGTATAGTCGATCAAAAAAACGATGGAAGAGTGAAAGTTGATTTCCAGACATAGGCATCCAATCCTTTAATTATAGTTGACAGTCTCACCGACAATGACTATATGTTACAATTTCTCGAATACTTTATCATTTCATTCTAATCATAACTTTTGACCCGTATACTTAACCGGTTTAAACTGGGTTTCGCAAAACCTGCAGCATGGGAAAACATCGCCTCACCGCCAGAGAAAGATTCACCCGAATATTTAATCGAGAAGAAGTCGATCGACCTTTCCGGTACCAGTTAGGCTATTGGCCAGAAACATTACTGCACTGGCAAGAACCGCTTTCGGGGCGTAATCCAGATGAATTGTTCCAACAGGACAAAATTGAATACGTTCCTCTTATTTCCGATTTCACCACCCCCTATTGCCCGGTGTTTGACATTGTCTTCCTGAGCGAAGATGATGAAACCAGCATAATCATCGATAAAGACGGGATCAAGAAGAAGCAGATCAAAAGGGATATTTACCTTTCGATGCCGCAATTCCTGCAATTTCCGGTGAAAGATTGGGATGATTATGTAGAGGTTCGCAAACGATTGCAACCGGACACGGAAAGCAGGATCGGTATGTCCCTGGAAGATTTGAATGCAAGGTATTCCCGGCGGGATTTTCCGCTGGGTATGTATGTGTGTGGTGGTTTTGCCCATCCCAGGGAGATGATGGGACTGGAAAATTACCTGACCTCGTTATTCGACCAGCCAGACCTGATCCATGAGATGATGCAAGACTGGCTCGTGCTCTATAAGGACCTGACTTCAGATATCATCCTAAATGCCAAACTGGATTTCATCTATATCTGGGAGGATATGTGCTATAAAGGCGGACCCCTGCTTTCTCCCAGAAAGTACGAGGAGTTCGTTTGTCCATATCTTAAAGAATTAATCGATCACATCAAAGATCTCGGAATTAACATCATTGTCCTCGATTCGGATGGGAACATGACCCAATTAATCCCCTGGTACATCGAATGCGGTGTAAATGTATTACTCCCGTTCGAGGTACAGTCCGGAATGGACATCACGGTGGTTCGTCAGCAGTATCCGGATCTGGGTATTCTCGGCGGCATCGATAAAAAAGTTTTGTCGGCAGGAAAACAAGCGATCGAGACGGAGGTAATGAGTAAAGTTCCGATACTTTACCAGACAGGAAGATATATCGCATCGATCGATCACAGCGTTCCCCCGGACGTCCCATTCGAGAATTTCAAACATTACATCGAACTGCTACGAAACCTGGAATGAAAAGGAGATAAACCATGATGAATTCTAAAGAGCGAGTTATGCGAACCATCAACCACCAGGAAGTCGACCGCATCCCGATCGATATCACTTACACTCACCAGGGAAACTTTGACCGCATCAATGCTTATCTCGGGCTGAAAAGTAATGAAGAATTGTTCCGCACGATCGGACTTGACCTGTGGTGGATCGAAAGACCACTCGTGTATGCGGGTGAAAAAAGGTATTTCAATGGTGAGGAGGCTGATTACCTGGGCATCACAGCCTCGATTTACGCCGGAACGACAGGCGATTCAAACAGCCAGGGTCCTTTGAAGGGAGTTCCTCCGTGGATGAAGTGGAAGCGTATCCGTGGCCTTCGATCGACGATTTCGATGGGAGCGACCTGGAACGGCAGCTGGATGAGCACAGCGACTTTGCTATCATCGGTGGGGTTTGGGCACCGATTTTCCACCAGGTAGCCTGGTTGTGCGGTCTGGAAGATACCTTTGTCAACCTCATCGCCCAGCCTGAGGTGACCGAGGCATTAATCCGTCACGTGACCGATTTCTGGGTGGAATACACCCGTAAGACCCTGCAGATTGCCAGGGGCAAGATCGACATCGTGGAGAACTGCAACTGCTTTGGTGGACAAACCGGTTTAATTATGAGCGATGAGTCTTTCCGCAGATACATGAAACCTGCCTTGAAGAGGCTTTATGACGTAATCAAAGAGTTCGACGTGAAAGTTTTCCAGCATTCCTGCGGAGCAATCGCGCCGATCATCCCTGATTTCATCGAGATCGGTGCAGATATCCTCAACCCCGTCCAGGTGAGCGCTAGAGGCATGGACCCAGAAATTCTGAAAAACTCCTTTGGGGATCAACTGACCTTCTGCGGTGGAATCGACACACAGGAAGTTCTCCCATTCTGGAGTGCGGATGAGGTAAGAAGAGAAGTGAGGAGGATAATTGGCATCCTGGGAGAAAACGGTGGGTATATCGTGGCGGGATCCCAGGCACTCGAGGATGATATCCCGGTGGAGAACATCCTGGCGATGTTCGATGAAGCAAAAAAGGTCAGAGTTTGACAAAACTCTCGCAGACCCGTATTGTCCTCCCCGGCGCCAGGATCGGTCCTGAAAACCCGCTTCCCATCTTCCGCAGCCGGGAACCAGACCGTCAGGTATCGACCGACGGCAGCCTGCCGCCCGAGAAGCTGGAGAAATTGGGCTGGCAAACAGGCTTCCGCGTACTACCCTACCGCATGCAGGATTCATACACCCGGCAGCGGGAACCGGTTGAGTTTAATGCAGTGGTCCTCGAGAATGAACACCTCAGAGCCACTTTTCTTCCGGAAATGGGCGGCAGGCTGGTCTCGTTGGTGGACCTGGATGAAGATCGCGAGCTGCTCTTCTTCAACCCGGTTTTCCAACCCGCCAACCTGGCGATCCGCAACGCCTGGTTCGCCGGAGGGATCGAGTGGAACATCGGGCAGTACGGGCACGCCTTCCACACCTGCTCACCAATATTTGCTGCCCAGATCGTGGATTGGAATGGGGATGCGGGTCTGCGCCTGTATGATTACGAACGCTGCAAAGGTTTATTCTGGAACATTGATTTCTACCTTCCACAAGGCTCTCAGTTCCTGGTCGCCTACACACGTGTGATCAACCCCAACCCAGGTGACACGGCAATGTACTGGTGGACGAACATCGCCGTCCCTGAGAGCGATGGACAGCGCGTGCTTGCGCCGGCAGACCAGGCGATTTTCATGCAAAAACCAGGATCGGGCGGTGGATTCGGCTATGCGCCTCTCCCCTGTTTACCTTCCCTGGAAGGTGTCGACAGCACTTATCCGCTGAACTACCCCTTCGCCAACGAGTTCTTCTTCCAATGTGACCAGGCGGTGATGCCCTGGGAGACGGCGCTTGACAGGAAAGGACACGGGCTGGTGGAGGCCTCTTCACCAAAACTGCGCTACCGCAAGATGTTCTGCTGGGGTAATCACGCGGGTGGCAGGCGCTGGCAGGAGTTCCTCTCCGAACCCGGGCTGGCTTACCTGGAGATCCAGGGCGGGTTGGCTCCCACCCAGCTGCATGGGTTGGTGATGCCGGCACAAACCAGCTGGGATTGGGTACAGGCGTTTGGCAGCCTGCAGGTACAGCCCGAACTCGCCCACCAGGCAAATTGGGAGCGTGCAGTCAGCGAAGTAGGATCAGCTCTGGAACAAAAGATAAACCGGGGTGATATTGAAGAATATGAAAGGCGCTGCCGCAACCTGGGTGATCAAAAACCGGTCGCCATTTTAGAACATGGGTCAGGTTGGGGAGCGCTGGAACTGCAGCGCAGGAGAAAAACCGGTCAGCCGTCACTCACTGCAGCTTTTGATTTCCCTGACCTGACAATGACGGCTGAACAGACAAAGTGGCTGGCATTGCTCAAAGAGGGCAGATTGCCAGAACAAAATCCTGAGGAGCTGCCCGGAGAATGGTTGGTCCAGGCAGAATGGCAGCAATTACTTCAAGACAGCCTGGAAGCTGGCGAAAACGATCATTGGTATGCCTGGCTGCACACGGGTGTGATGCGCATGGAGAACGGAGACTATTCTGGCGCGCGACGGGCGTGGGAACACTCGCTGTCGCTGGAACCTTCTGCCTGGGTTTACCGCAACCTGGCTGTGGCTTCCAGGATTGAAAAGGATCTGACCGGCGCTATTGATTTTTACCGAAAAGCTTGGGCAATGACTCTATCGAGTGCACAGGACAGCAAAGACCCACTGAAATGGTCCTGGCTGCTGGTTGAATACCTTGAAGCACTGCTGCAGGCTGGTAAGTGGGCTGAGATGGTGGAGGTGTGCCGCATGGTAACGGTGGAGCTGCTTGAACTCGACCGCGTGCAGATTTTGTTCGCCAGAGCGCTGTTGGAAACGGGCAAATTGGATAAAGCCGAGGTCGTCTTTAAGCGGGAGAAGGCGGTGATCCAGGAAGGCGAGACTGAACTCACCGACCTGTGGTTCGATTTGTGGTCACTGCGGGAATTCGGAAAGAAGTGGTCAGACCTGACGGTTTTGGAAAAGACCGCCATTCAACGCCAATATCCTCCTCCAGCCCATATAGATTTTCGAATGTCTACAGCCACTTAACATGCATGGCGAGTGGCACTGCCATAAACAACAATTATTTCGACAGCTTAATCGAAACATCCATCGGTAGAGCAAGTCCCGCCTCTATTTCGACAGCCTTGATAATCCCTACGGGTACAGGGCAGCAGGCATGAGTGCAGAATTTCACCCCGGCTTCCAGGGTGGCAGGCATTCCGCGCCGGGTGGAAATCTCCTGGAAAGGATCCACTTCGGTCAGGTTTTCACCCAGGCGGTTGATCGCCGCACACTCGCTCGAAAGTGAGATCTTGCATACATCATCCTGCATGCTGGTCTCCACCTGGGTATTGAACCCGCAAATCCCCGCAAAAATTTCTGCTTTAGCCATGTATTGCTCCGTTGAAGTTGATTAATTTCTGAATTTTACACCATTCCAAGCCGGGATATACCGGTAATGAGACTTTTTTCATGGGTGCTGCGTCTTGATCTTTTCGACCAGTGAGTTGAGCAGGTCAACCAAATTTTGATACAGCTCCCTGGCGTCATGGGGACTGTCACCGATGGCAGTCATCCCGAAGAACCCGTAGGTGGTCACTGCGGTGAGCATGTGCAGCACGATGCCGCGCTGAGAGGTGTGATCGTAATGCAGGCGGTGCTGGCTGACGATGTCGAGCAAATCCGATACGGACAGCAGCGTGTAATCAGAATTCTCGATGTGGTCACTGGCGACATAATACTTTGGATGACCGAGGGCAGTCCTGAACTCGCCTTTCTCGGCGTCATACATGCCATCGGTGAGGTACTGCAGGGTGAGGAAGGGATGCGTTGTACCGCCCTTACGCAGGTTGACTTCGATGGCAAAGGGCTGCCATTCACCGCCTTTTTCGCGGACGACGATGAAATCCAGGGCGAAGCGACCGACGATGCCCTCACGAGCCAGCCTTTCGCCGATCTTCCTGGCTTCCCGCATAATCATCGGTCCGTACGAAATGTCTGCAGGGAAACTGGCGCCAAGGTACACCTGACCACTGGGACCACCCAGAATCTGGTCATGAGTTGAGAGCAATTCAACCTCACCAGTAGGGGTGTTGCGCATCTGTGCACTGGGACTGCGGATTTCTGTACCTGTAATCAGCTCTTCGACAATCCCGCCCTGGTCCGATAACCGTTGCATATACACATCATAAACAAGGTCGGACGCTTCGAATTTCATATCCTTCATACGGCTGACCAGGGCAGATACTTCGCCCGCGGAACCTGGTTCGGGCAGACCGTCCAGGTCAAGCGAGGCGTTGCCCCAACCAGAAACTCCTTCATTTAATTTAACAATCACCTTGCGGATGTCAGCTTTTTCGCGCCGCATCGCCATGATGGCTTCTTTGAGGTCATTTTCGGAGGCAAGGTTCTCATAACCCAGAGGATGGGGCACATTTTCCTGTGCAAAGATGCGTCTGCAGCCGCTCTTGGTGCCAAATGCAAAGAAGCGCGGGTCAGCGGCGTACATGGGGATGTCCAGGCGCAATGCCACCTCGCGCTCGTTGTCGGTGGTGATATATGGGACCAGATGAGCACGCTCCATGTCGGGGATCAGGCTGCGGATGTCAGCGATCAGGCGCGGGCGTTTCAGCAGTTTATATACCAGGGCAATGTTTGAGGCATCGCCGATCGAAACCATGGATAGGCGCCGGCGAGCGTTGTCGAAGGTCACGCTGGGCAGGACACCCAGATAATAATCGATGATCGCCTGGTTCACGGGCAGCGAAGTGATATAGATGATGCGCAGGTTCGGCTGGCGCAGCAGAAGCAGCATGAAGAGGAAGCGTTCTTCATACGCCTGGTGAAAACCAATGTCGACCTGCTCGTCGATGGTGATAGACGGCAGCACCACCACGGTGTTGGCTTCTTCCAATGGACCACCCAGATCAGTCCTGCCGATCATCTTCCACATGTGCACGAGTCGATTTTGCAGTTGGTCGAATTGTGCCTGGATGTTGCCCGTGTCAGGTCCTTTGTTGGTGGTTTGCATTGGTTTTCTCCCTGTTAGCTGCTGTTGTTCTGGTTTGTATGGTTAATTATAATCGTAATTTCGATATATAAGACATAATTTACCCATGTTATTGGTTATTGCATATCGTCCTGAGACGAAGATTGCAGAAAAGCCCCTTCAGCAGTGATCATTCTGTACCTGTACCGGCAGCGTTGGATATCAGCCTCAGGGGTCTTTCACCCCTGGAATAGCAACTGCCGGGAGTTCAGGACAATATTGTGTGGGGTTCACTCAGGGACGAGTGATAGATACTGCATGCCCAGGTTCGAGGCTTAACGTGATGTGTTCATCGGTGACAGGCAGAGCTGCGAGTGGCGTAAATCCTGTTGAGGTGATGTAACGAAGGTTCACATGGCTGACATTATCCCAGCCGTAAGGCAGGCGCCATTTACGATCGGCGTACCCCTCGCGGGAATAAGCAATAATCTCCAGGTCTGGCAGCCACAACGCAGGTACAAACACGTCCTCCCCATCCTGGATGGTGACATCATCCTGGCGGATATACCTGTGCCCACGTGCAAGATTCACGCGCACAATGACGCCATCATCGAATTCGACCAGGACAACATCGCCTTCGCGCACCAGCCCGATCCGCTCATAATGGTTGAGGAACTGCCAGGGAAGCGTGTTCAGACAGAACTGTGCCAGGTATTCTTCCATCTGGTGTTCGCCCAACGATTCTCCCTGCATACTCGCGCCAAAAAGCATACCTCGGTAGCTGTGATCGCGGGCAGCGCAGAACAGAGAGGCGGGTATATCGAGGTAGTCATCCTCGGAGAATTCATCTGCTTTGCTCCACAGCCCATAATTCAAGTGCCAGACCATGGGAACAAGCCCGATCAAACCCTTGTCGAGATTGCGAACCGGGATGCCTTCTGTGGTGACGTCAATGCCCTTGTTGCGCCAGTAGCGCACAATCCGGCGCATGGTGCCCACAAATTCGTCGAAATTATCTCCTGTGGGCCAAAAGGCATCGATGTGCACGGTGCCAGCGTCCACGAGGGGCAGCATGCGGCAGAGATTGTCGATGCGCTCCTGGGCAAAGCCCAGATCCCATTCGCGGGTGTAATCGATCAAATAAGCCTGCTCGCCGTCCCAGACGCCGCCCTTGCCGCAGATCAGTTTGCTGCGCTTGTAGCTGTCCCATAAAGGACTGTTCTCATATGCGTCCATCATGTTGATGTGCAAACTCACCGTCGTGTTGTATTCCCGGGCTGCCTTCATCAACCAGCGCAGGGAATGGGCTGCGGTTGGGTCCTGAGAGCGTTTGAGATGTTCGTTAACCTGTGACCAGTCCGGGTATTTCAAGTCGTGACCTTCAAACTGCCAGCCGACCAGGTAGATGATTTTGGGAATGCCCCTGGTGATTGCGTCGATTGCCTGGATGCGTTCGAGAGCCTGCTCGAAGGTCAGGTACACCTGGAGAGGCGCGCCGGTTTGCGGGTTCGGTTTTCGGCAAAGGAAGATTTTGTCCACGAGGGAGGTATGGTAGGCATGCACGTAAGGGCGTTCTGGAGCACGGGTGGCGCGCCAGTTGTAGGGGGATGTTATGGGGATTTTGGAGGGGGAGGGCATGAATCAATTATAGCGTCATTCCTATGTAGCGGCGCACCTGTGTGTGCGCCGGCGGGGCGGGCAGACACGCAGGTCTGCCGCTACAGGAAGAGCCTGATTATCTTCTTTCATGCAGGTAAATTATGGCGAGTTAATCTGCGGGACCGAACCGCGCCATGAAACTCACCGGTGTAGAGATCATCGTGGAGATCATCGGTGAAGGCGCCGGATCGTTTATATCTACCAAGAAAACTACAGATTCTTCTCCCAGGATGTTGGTGAACAGCAGGTAACTTGAACTGGAAGACCATGAGTAATCGTAATCCAACCCATTCATACTGCTGATGACCACCGGCTCGCCACCCTGTGATGGCACCATTGCTATATCGATTTTCTCTGTAAAACCGGTGTTATAGGCAATCCACACCCCATCCGGCGACCATGCTGGAGGCGAGTAACCAGCAGAAAAAACAATCTCATATCCTGCCACCAGGCGCTCTTCGCTGCTTTCTGTCTTGACCGCCCAAAGCCCACTGGAACCTTCTCCTTCACCAAAGGATAATCCACCGCGGTAAAAGGCGATCTCTGACCCATCCGGAGACCAGGCTGGGTACGTATTTTCCCATCCTGAGACATCGGTAAGTTGGCGCAGATTCTTGCCATCGATGTCCATCACCCAGATCTGGTCCGTGTCTTTGCTCTCCCCAGAAGCCCGGTCGGAGACAAAGGCAATCTCACCATTCACTGGCGAACAGGCTGGATGTGCATCCCATACGGGGGAGTTGCCTGTCAGGTTGGTCACTTTCCCGGTGGCGACTTCCATTCGGTAGATGTCCATCTCGGCACCATTCTGCTGAGGACCTGACCAGACCAGGTATTTCTGGTCAAACGTCCAGCATAAACCGCTGGACACATTGACCACCTGGTTGCTGAGCTGTCTGGACTGCTTTTCAAGCATATCGTAAATTGCTAGCGTCGCAGTCTGGTTCTTGCGATTGAAGGAGAGGTAAGCGATGGACATGCTGTCGGGCGCCCAGGCTGGGATGAAAGCAGCATTTTCTCCTTCGGTTACGGGATAAACCTCTACCGATTCACGGTCGAGGATGGTGCCGTAAAGCTGGAAATCGAACTCCCCTGGGGCGACGAAAATCACAAACGGGTTACCAAAATCCGGTTCCGGAGTGGGTGTTGCCGTCGCAGTCGGCTCAGGGGTGGCTGTGCCAGTGGGTTCCGGAGTGGCTGTGGAGGTGGGGTTTGGTGTAGCCGTCGCCGTAGGGAGCGGGGTCGCAGTGGAGGTGGGCAGGCTTGTGGCTGTTGGTGTAATTGTGGGTAAGGGAGCAGTTCCACATCCAGCCAGGGCAAAACTAAGGATGACCAGGAAGATTGCAGCGAGTTTGTGATTCATTTTCCCACTTCTATTAGCAGTTATTTAAGTATGGTTGGAATGGTGAATACGTAGATTCTATCACTGAATTTTGAATGAAGTGTGTTTTTTAGGACCTAATGATTAGCCTGCAGGCAGACACGCAGGTCTGCCGCTACAGGTTGGGGCGGGTCATGTAGTGGCGCACCTGCGTGTGCGCCGGCGGGGTGGGCAGACACGCAGGTCTGCCACTACGGGTTGGGGGCGGGTCATGTAGTGGCGCACCTGCGTGTGCGCCGGCGGGACGGCAGACACCAGCGGACTCTGCAGGTCTGCCACTAGGGTTGGGGGCGGGTCATGTAGTGGCGCACCTGCGTGTGCGCCGGCGGGGTGGGGCAGACACGCAGGTCTGCAGCTACAGGTTGGGGGCAGGGTCATGTAGTGGCGCACCTGCGTGTGCGCCGGCGGGGTGGGCAGACACACGGGTCTGCAGCTACAGGTTGGGGTCGGGTCATGTAGTGGCGCACCTGCGTGTGCGCCGGCGGGTGGGCAGACACGCAGGTCTGCCGCTACGGGTTGGAGGCGGGTCATGTAGTGGCGCACCTGCGTGTGCGCCGGCGGGATGGGCAGACACGCAGGTCTGCCGCTACAAGATTTCCAGGGTCATGTAGTGGCGCACCTGCGTGTGCGCCGGCGGGGTGGGCAGACACACGGGTCTGCCGCTACAGGTTGGGGCGGGTCATGTAGTGGCGCACCTGCGTGTGCGCCGGCGGGATGGGCAGACACGCAGGTCTGCCGCTACAAGATTGCCAGGGTCATGTAGTGGCGCACCTGCGTGTGCGCCGGCGGGATGGGCAGACACGCAGGTCTGCCGCTACAAGATTTCCAGGGTCATGTAGTGGCGCACCTGCGTGTGCGCCGGCGGGGTGGGCAGACACACGGGTCTGCCGCTACAAATTGAACCAAATCTTGCAGTTACCCGTCATGCCCTGTTCAATTGCGCGAACGGACACGGCTGGTCATGAATCGATTCAATCGAATTCCAGCACCGCCGTGTCCCTACATTAGTTCGATTTCTTTCGCCGCCGTGTTTCTACGATCAGGTTACGGTTTGGTTATGCCCAGGCGGCGGCAAGCTGGATGCGCGTGCTGTGCAGGCGTGATATGACGATCTTTGCCGCTTGAAGGGTCAGCTCGTAATCGAGGTTTTTATCTTCTTTGAACAGTTTTCGCAGTTCATCTGCGCTGATATTGATGATACGGCTTTCCCGGCTGACATAACCCGTGGACGTCAATACATGCGGTTCGATCAATGCAGAAATGCTGAAGGGTTCTCCAGGATTGATTTCACCTACAGGGATACCGTCAGGCTTTCCGCCAGTACGGAATGTTTTGCTGGCATAATACAAGTCAACAGATCCCTCCACCAGGAAATATAAATAACTTGCAGGTTGTCCCTCTTGGAACAAAATCGTCCCGGCATCGTAAGTACTAACTTCTGCAATCATCGACAGTTCACGCAGCTGGGCATCGTTCAGGGAGCCAAAGAATGGGTAGTGACGTAAAAGCTCGGGTGAGATCATTGTTACTCCTATGACAGTATTTTATTTGGGATTTTATTTCAGACGCGAGCCATCATGACGTACCAGCTCGAACCTAATTATACATCCCTTCGCCGGATCAGGCTGGAATCGTGGCTGCGGCGAGATGCATGCGCGTGTTATTCAACCGTTGGACTGCCAGCCTGGCGACCTGGTAAACAAGCCTTGACGCAAGCTTCTGATCCTGCTCACACAACTCCCGCAACCTCTTCCCATCGATGCAGATCACCCGGGCGGACTTGGAACAGCGCCCTGAAGATGTGAGGATGTGTGGGGGGATAAGGGCTGAGATTTCGAACAGATCCGCCGGACTGATTGTTCCGAACGTGAATTCCTTGTGGAATTTAGGCTGCTGTTCAATATCGATCGTGAAAAACATGTCGATGCTGCCGGTCAGCAAAATGCAGAGCAAATCGGCAGGCGATCCTTCGCTGAAGACCAGCTCACCAGGATTATAGACCACCTCGTTGGAAATATTAGCCACTGCCTTTTAACTGCGGTTGGGTAAGCGAACTGAACGCCGGGTGGATGCTCAATAACTCTGTTTTAACCATGCTGTTTCCTCCTATGACTCATTATAAACGGTTCTCCTCTAAGCTGCGAATTCAATAGTTAGACCTGATCGTTTGTATTGTCTGTCCCTCAGGATCGCGAATAGTCACCTCAAGCGGCATTTGACCCGGCAAGGAATGTGTAGCGCAACCAAAACAAGGATCGTAAGCGCGAAACGCCATCTCGATACGGTTGAGCAGACCTTCGGTCACCACTGTGCCGTTGTGGATCAGGGTCTGCGCTGCCTTTTTTACCGACATGGCAATAGGGGCGTAATTATTGGTCGTGCCAACAATCAAGTTGACCCGGGTGAGAATGCCGTTCTCGTCCGTCCAGTAGTGATGTGTGAGAGTGCCGCGCGGGGCTTCCACGCTGCCCACGCCCTCATCGGGAATCTCAGTTACCACTGGGCGCACATTTGGGTTGGTAATCTCTTCGTCCTGAACCAGCTCGAGCATGCGTTCGGCTGCATAGAGCAGCTCGATCAGGCGCGCCCAGTGGGTGGCAAGGCGCTGGTGTACTGGCTGGTAATGACCATTGATGCGCTCACGCCCCAATGTCTCGTACATTTTCTCGTAAGCCTCGTTTGCCAGGGGCGTTGCCATGCCATCTGAAACGTTCAGGCGGGAAAGCGGGGTGGCTGTGTAAACACCGCTGTCGATGCCATCATTGAACCCCTTCCAGCCAACTCCTTTGAGGTAAGGGAATTTCAGGTATGTCCAGGGCTCAACGTGCTCAGCCACATGCCGGGTGTATGCTCGGGGCGGGTACTTTACAAATTCGCTGCCAAGCGGATCCACTATACGGATATCACCATCGTAGAAATTCACCTGGTTGTTTTCATCCACCATGCCCATCGAATATGTCTGGTGGGTGTACATATCCGCCAGCACCAATTCGACATAATCCGGGTTACCCAGGACAACATCGGCGAAAATCTTCAGGCTGAAAAGTGCAAAATCGACATTCTGTCGGGCAACGGTTTCGATCTCTTCCCTCTCCTCATGGCTCATCGCCTTGCTCCAGCCCCCAGGCAGTCCGGCGACAGGATGGACGCGCCTGCCGCCCATCATCTGGATCACGTGATGGTTGCGCTGGCGGCAGTCGATGACCTGTTTGCCAATCTCCAGACCCACTTTGTGCACCACGCCGAGGATGTTGCGCTCTGCCGGATCACAGTCCGGACCCATGACGAAATCCGGTCCACCGAGTGCGTAGAAATGGGTGGTGTGGTCAGTGACAAAGAACGACATATAGAAAAGCTCGCGCAGTTTCTTCACCACCGGCGCAGGTTCAATGTGGAAGAGTGCATCAAGCGTCTTCGTGGCAGCAATGTGGTGTGCTTCCGGGCACACACCGCAGATACGGTTGGTGATGCGCGGCATCTCCTCTGCCGGTCTGCCAACACAGAACTGCTCGAAACCGCGCAGCTCGGGGATGATGAAATAGGCGTTAGCCACTTCCCCCTGCTCATCCAGGAAGATATCGATTTTACCGTGTCCTTCCAAACGAGTGACCGGATCAATGCTGATGCGGTTCATTTGTCACCTCCGCTTGCTGTTTGCAGAACTTCTTTAGTTGCTTCCACATTATCTGGACCACCGCCACCATTCGATTTATATCCATTGCCGCTGGTTCTCGCTCGCCCCAGCATAGAGGTTGCCATGCTGAAGCGGTAGAAAGTGCCTGCCGGATCCACCAGCGTGTCCAGGATAGCGTCGATCTCTGCTTCCAGACCAGCCTCATCATGAGCTGCCGAATTGGTCTTGATCACGGAGGCGATGGCAGAAAGCAGGCGTGCGCCTTGATCCTCCACGCCGTCCATGGGACCATAACAGCCCCTGCAGCCGATGCCTACCTGCGGACAGAGAGCACCGCATCCGGAACGCGTTGCCGGACCAGCACATATCAATCCCTGCTCGAGCAGGCACAGACCGGGTTCAGGCACAATCTCGAATGGACGGTAAAACCGTTCGATCTGTTTTTCGTGTTTTTCATGCGGGCACTCCTCGCAGACGGCAACACTGCCTGCCCCGATGATGGCTCCTTTGGGGGGAAGCTCAACCTCACCCTTCAAAGCCGCCACAACCACCTCGAGCACAGCCCAAATCTGGTGCGCTTCCGGCGGGCAGCCAGGGATGGTGTAATCCACATCCACCACCTGGTGCAAAGCTTTCACCGTTTTATAAAATACCGGGATGGATAATTCACCTTCCGGCACTTTGGTGACTGGCTGCGGGGTGATGCCATCGGGATTGTCCAGGGAGACGCTGTTCAGAAAAACCGTTTTGAAAATGGACTGCTTATCCGTTAAATTAGCAAGGGCGGGGATGCAGCCCTCATAGGCACACGAACCGAACGCAACCAGGATTTTGGACTTACGGCGCAGCAGATGCGCCATCTCCTCGTTCTCGGAGTTGCGAATGGCGCCGTTGAAGAGGCAAACGTCGATGTAACCATCCGGATAATCACGTACGTGGTGGTACTTGAAGTCAGCTGCCACGGGCCAAAATGCAACATCGAAAACCGCATCGACTTCAAGGATGTGTGCACCAATGTTCAGAACAGAGATCTCACATCCTCCACAGGATGCCGCCCAATACATACCGAATTTCGGTTTTCCATTCTCTGGCATCATAATCCTCCTTACGAGACCGCCACTGCTTCGACTTCTGAAAGGTCAGTTTCGTGAACCATATCAGCGTCAAGCTCGAATCCATTGTTTGCCCAGCGTAAAGGACCCAGGGCGCGCAGCTCAGCGGTCATTTCATCAACTGTCTTCGCCAAAAGCGGACCTTCCGAGGCAGACGCCCAAAGCAAACGCAGGCGTGGTTTTTCAATGCCAAACTGGTGCAGCATTCGCTCCAGCAGCTTGTACCGGCGCAATGCTTTGCCATTGCCCTCCAGGTAATGGCACTCGCCCGGGTGGCAGCCTGCGATGAGAACCCCATCCGCCCCCCAGCGGAAGGCTTTCAGCACCATATCCGGCTCAACCCGACCACTGCACATCACACGGATGGCGCGCATGTTAGGCGCATAATGCAACCTTGCGGTACCGGCGAGGTCTGCGGCGCGGTAGGAACACCAGTTGCATAAGAAACCGACGATTACAGGTTCATATTTTTCAGACATTGAAACCACCTCCTACGCTGGTTGGGAAACAGGCTCATAAATATCCCAGAGCAAGCCTTCGATTTGCGCCATTAACTGTTCGCGGGTGAAATGCGCCCCGCTGATAGCGCTGCTAGGGCAGGCAGCCACGCATGTACCGCAGCCCTGGCACATGGCTGTGATTACCGTGGACACCTTCTCCTGGCTGAGATATTCGATTGCGTTATACGGACACAGTTTGTTGCAGATCTTGCAGCCGGAACATTGATCAGCGTTGATATATGCGCGCACGGGCTCCATGTAAACGGTGCCCTGGCTGATCAATCCGGCGGACCGGGAAGCAGTGGCAGCTGCCTGAGCCACTGTTTCCGGGATCGCCATGGGTCCCTGGCATGCACCGGCGATGTAGATACCCTCAGACATGGTCAAGACCGGGTCAAGCTTGGGATGGCGCTCGATGAAGAAACCACTGAAATCGCATCCCAGACCGAACAGATTGGCAACATCGCGCGCATCCGAAGCGGATTCCATCCCGACCGCCAGGATGACCATGTCCACCGGGATACGCCGCTGCATGGCGGCTAAGGTATCGTATGCCTGCACGATAAGCTTGCCTTCTTCCTCCGGGGTGCGCGCCACGTTCGTGATCTCAGCCACACGCCCACGGATGAAATTGGTGCCTTCATCCATCACACGGTGGTAGAACTCCTCGTAGCGTTTCCCGGCAGCGCGGATGTCGATATAGAAGTTATACACCTCCGCGCCTGGCAGCCGTTCGTGCACAAGATGGGCAAATTTCAATGAATACATGCAGCACACCCGCGAGCAGTATTCGTTGTGGTTCTCATCGCGTGAGCCGACGCAGTGTACGATGGCGACGCTCTGAGGAGTACTCTCTCCATCGCGCAGGGTGATCTGACCGGCTGTCGGACCCGAAGCATTGACCATACGCTCAAACTCGACGCTGGTGTATACGTTTTCATAACGCCCATACCCGTATTGCGGGATGCGTTTAGGATCGAATGTCCTGAAGCCCGTCGCCAGGATCACGCTGCCCGCGTCCAGCTTGATCATCTCGTCTTCCTGATCAAAGTCCACTGCCCCGGTGGGACAAAGGATCTGGCAGGCTTTACATTTTCCTTTCTCATAATAAATGCAGTTCTCGATGTCAATGACCGGGTAATAGGGAACTGCCTGAGGGAATGGTCGGTAAATGGCTTTGCGCTCCTTCAGACCGACGTTGAAATCTTCTTCATTCGAACCGCGCTCGTATTGGACTTTCTTGGGACATTTCGTCTCGCAGATGCCGCAACCGGTACAGAGCTCTTCGATCACTCCACGAGCTTTCTTGCGCACGGTCACTGTGAAATTCCCCAGGTAACCTTCCACTTCCTCCACTTCACTGTAGGTGTACAGGGTGATGTTCGGGTGTTGTCCTGCTTCCACCATCCTGGGTGTCAGGATGCAGGCGGCACAGTCGAGGGTTGGGAAAGTTTTGTCCCATTGCGCCATGTGCCCGCCGATGGAAGGCTGGCGTTCGATGATGTAAACGTGATGCCCGGCGTTAGCCAGCTCGAGAGCTGCGGTGATCCCGGCGATACCTCCACCCAGGACCAGCGTGTTCGGGTTTATTTCGACAGGCACCGGTTCCAGGGGTAAGTGGTGGAGCACACGCCGCACTGCCCCGTATACCAGAGCTTTAGATTTTTGCGTGGCTGCAGATTTGTCGTCCGTTGCCCAGGAATTCAACTCGCGGATATTGGCCATCTCGAACAGGTACGGGTTTAAGCCAGCGCGGCTGCAGGCGTTCCTGAAGGTCTTCTCATGCATGTGCGGTGAGCATGCAGCGACGACCACCCGAGTCAACCCCTGCTCAGCGATATCTTGCTCCACCAGCGCCTGTCCAAGGCTGGAACACATGAATTCATAATCACGGGCGACGACTACGTCAGGCTGCTGCCCTGCCCAGCTGGATACAGCTGCGACATCCACCGTCCCGGCGATGTTTGTACCGCAGTGGCAGACATACACGCCCACCCTTTGTTCCCCATTGTTTGAAGCTCCATCGCCATTTCCATTTTTTTTCATATCAGGTTACCTCCATCCTATCGATGACGCCGCGGAGTGACTTGTCTGTCACTCCCTACACTTGCAATTCTGGTTGGGTAATTTGCTCAATTACAGGGTCAAACTCTTCTATACATGAAAATATCAATTCGGCAATATCCATCACTCTGATTTGGTCTTCAAGACCAGTTGTCTTGACTGCATCTGAAAACATGACCATGTCCTTCGGGCAGGCGGTTACGAGGATGTGCACACCTTCGAGGCTGGCAGCCTCGCGCACACGCTGCTCAGAAGCGCGCTCTACAGGCTGGTTCCCGTTACCAGGTCTCCCAGCCAAAGCTTCATCCATCCAGATGCGCCCCCCTCCCGCCCCGCAGCAGAAGGAACGGTCACGGGTGTGCGGCATTTCGACCAGGCGGCATCCAGTTTCGGCGATCAACTGCCTCGGAGCATCGTAAACCTGGTTATAGCGACCCAGGTAACACGGGTCGTGGTAGGTGACGGTGTGATCCAGGGACCTGGTTAATACCAGCTTCCCTTCCTGCACGAGATTGAGCAGCAGCTCCGTGGAATGCAGTACTTTATCGCCAAGGTGCAGCGAATAATCCCCATTTTGTGGGTACTCGTTCTTGAGCGTGTTGTAGGAATGGGGGTCTGTGGTAACGAGTACATCGAACTGGCTGCGCTCGAGCTGGAGCATGTTCTTCTCCACCAGCATCTCGAACAACCCCTCTTCGCCAACCCGGCGCACATCGTTACCCGCGTTGCGTTCCCCATCGTACATGATCCCAAAATCCAATCCCGCCTTTTCAAATAAAAGGGCAGTCTTGCGGGTCACCTCCACTTGGCTGGCATGGTAGGAGGCGTAATCACCCACGAACCACAAGTATTCCACAGGCTCGCGGCGGGCGTCTTTGACCGCCAGGCGAGCATCGCGCACCCAGCGCGCCCGGGCTCGGTCGGATTGGTTGAACGAATTTCCGTAGCGTCCCAGGCTTGCCAGGGTGCCCTGGAGCAGGTTGTCCATCTCGCCCTGGTCAACCAGGTGGCGGCGCAAATCCACGATCATGCCAACATGATCGACGAATGCAGGGCAAACCTGCACACATGCCCTGCAGGTGCCGCAGCCCCACAATTCAGCCTGGCTGATCACATCCCCATGTAAATGGCTGCCGTTGGAGCGCTGCCAGATCGTGTGCTCCAGTTTTACAATCAGGTCACACGGGGATGTTGCCAGACCACTGGCGTGTGCCGGGCATTGTTCCAGGCAGCGACCGCAGCACGTGCATGCCTCCACGTTGAGGATCTGCTTCCAGGTGAGGTGACGCCATTCTTCAACCCCCGGTCCACTGTGGGAACGAGCGGGCTGCAGCTGTCCGGCGGGTAATTCATCATGGAAAAAGATATTCACAGGGACGGCGACAACGTGGAAAAGCTTGGTGAAGGGAATGCTGGCGATGCAGGCGAATGAGATCAAAGCATGCGAAATCCAGATACCTTCATGCAGGCTGCGGTTGGTTGGATCTCCCAGTTGATTGAATACGGCGGCGATGGCGCTGCCCACCGGTGACCAGGCTGCCCAATCAGGCTGAGCGACAGCGATGCGCAGCCCCTCAACCATGTAACCGCTGATGGTGATGAACGCTAATATGATGAGCACATATGCATCATCCCAGGCCAACTGCCGGTAAACGCCGTTCGCCAGTTTTTCGGGACGGATGATGTAGCGGCGGTAGATCGCCATGGACAATCCCACGAGGAGCGCCAGACCGAGGACATCCAGGACCAGTTCGAAAATAATGTAAACACCGCCTTTAAGGAACTGCGTATTGAAAATGAGGTGGGCAACGTCCCAATCGATCGTTGCCAGGGCTGTACCGAAGACCAGAGCAACCAATCCCCAAAATATCGCCAGGTGCATGATTCCCGGGTAAGGGTCCCTGACGGTGCGCGCCTGGAGGACCGCCTGGAGCAGCACCTGCTTGACACGCAGCCAAAAGGTGGTTTTGGCTGCACCCTGGGTTGGTTCAGATTTTTGACCTTTACGCCAGCGCAAGATACGGAAGGTGACACCGAGGATGAAGACCAGGACGGCTAACATGCCGAGGATATACTGGCTGATTTCAGCCCAATGTGCGATGTTCCAGAAAGTTTCCCGAATCGGCATAAATCAACTCCTTGTCATTTCTGCCAGATTTCTCTCAAGTCACACTGATATCATGCTAAAGACATTTGCTCCTGGTCTTTGAGCAAGCGAACCTGGTCCACCAATGCCGGGACCAGGTCGAAGAGGTCGACCACAGCGCCATAATGTGCCAGGTTGAAGATCGGCGCGGTCTCGTCTGTGTTAACCGCAATGATGATCTCGCTGCCGGTGATGGCTTCCACATGTTCCGGCGCTCCGCTGATGCCCAAAGCCAGGTACAGCTTGGGACTCACGCTGAGTCCGGATTTACCTACCAGTCGGGAAATTGGAAGCCAACCCTGATCAACCACAGGCCTGGAGGCGCTGACGCTGCCGCCCAAAACCTCGGCTAATTCCTGTGCCAGCTCGATATCGCCCTCAGCCTTGATGCCCCGTCCCACTGCGACGAGTACATCCTGGCGGGTGATGTCAACATCAGCGGTTTCAGGCTCGATGTACTCCCTAAGGCGGATGCGCAGGCTCGATAAATCGGGAATTGGCAGTTCTATTAGCTCGCGGTCCACATACTTGCCAGGATGGTTTGAGATCCTGCCCTGGTCGGCTTTGAATGCGCCGGGCACCATCGTGACGAGCACACATTGACCGGCAGGTAAAGTTCCTCGTGCAAGCAGCTTTCCGCCGCAAATCTGGCTGGTGAAAATAATCTCCTCACCCTCAAGGCTGAATTCCCGGCAGGCACTTACCTGGGCGCAGCCCGAAGCGGCGGACAAAGCTCCAGCCAGCTCCGCGCCGATGGATGTGTCTCCAAAAAGGAATAAATCAGGTCTGTCTTCCAACACAGACACCAGGACTTTAAGGTAAGCCTCCGGATTGTATTCCGCCAGCTGATCATGTCTTGCCATGAGCACCCTACCGGCAGCCAGGTCACCTGCCAACGTTTCAGGATTCTGCCCCAAGATTACTGCGCTTACTGATGCACCGGTCTTGTCTGCCAGATCATTCGCAGCCGCAAGCATCATGTAAGAGATCTCGCTGATGCCCCCACGCAAGTGTTCTATCAAAACGTAAATATTCTTCATCCCATCCTCCATCTATGCGAAATCCATCAAAGTAAACCCGATCTCTGCAAGATGCGTGATATTTGTACGGCAATTTCATCCGCATCACCCTGCAGCATTTCCGCACCCTCGCCAGCCTGTGGATGAGAGAGCTCGCTCACGGCAATCCCACCCGCAAGATCGAATGCGTCCAGTTCCATCGAGTTGATCTGCGCCGTCTTCATCGCATTGCGGATTTTATTGAATGCCACGTATCGGGGAGGAGCGCTGGATGCCTGGATGCCGAGAACTGCGGGCAGCTCTACTTCCATTTCAGCAACAAGACCACCTGGGTATTCCTTGCGCACGTGCGCAAGCCGGCTATCCGCTGAGTCCAGTTCCACACCCGCCACATATCCAAGATACGGAAGCCCCATCTCACTGGCGAGTAAAGGACCCAGGCTGCCATCCAGGTCATTGTTTGCCTGAACACCGGTCAGCACAATATCAGGTTTCATATCCCACATCATGGGTGCGAGCTGTTTAGCCAGGGCATGGTTGTTGTGTTCACCTTCGAAATCTCCCTCAAGGCGCACCAGGCGGTCAGCGCCCCTGGCTGAGGCACCGAACAAGGCATCGTCCACACCGTCAAGACCGGCAGCCAGCACAATAACCTGCCCGCCGAGAGCTTCCTTTAAAATAACAGCCTGTTCGATGGCGTGGTCATCGAACTCGTTCAAAACCATGCGCAGGTACATCATGTCCAGGCTCCTGCCTGAAGGATCGAGCAGCAGCTCCTCAACCAGGTCGGGAACCATTTTTACAGGTACTAGAATATTCATTCCCATCCTCCTCAAATCAATTAATCTCGCCCATCGACTCAGCCAGTAATTCTGCTATGTCGGCGACGCGCAGCCTGTTGGCTCGCTCCACCATTTTGGCGGCATCCTCGAAACGCGGCGTTTCGTACGGACAGGCTACCGCAAGGATATCGGCTTCAGCCAGGACTGCTTCACGCACACGCCACTCAGACAGGCGGGTGTGCGCTTTTTCCCATTGGAAACCGTCCAGCCACATGCCACCACCACCACCACCGCAGCACAGGCTGTTTTCACAGGTATGCTCCATCTCCACAATCTCAACCCCCGGGATGGCGGCGAGAAGGGCGCGGGGAGCTTCGTAAATTCCGTTCACCCTGCCCAGGTAACATGGATCGTGGTAGGTAACCCTGGCTTCCAGGTTGTGCACCAGGAGTGGTTTCAGCTCATCCAGACGGTCAGCCAGAAATTGTGTGTAATGGCGCACCGCGTATTTTCCCGAACCCGACCGCCCGTTGCGGGTGTATTCATTCTTGAGGGCATTCAGCGCGTGCGGGTCAGTGGTGATAATCTCTCCAAACTCGTATTTGGAAAGAGCCTGCAGGTTCTTTTCCGCCAGGAATTCGAACAAACCCGTCTCACCAGAAAGACGCTGAGAGTCGCCATCACTCCATTCTTCGTGACCCAGGATGGCGTAATTCACACCGAGGACGTTCAACAGACGTGCGAGAGCCTGGCTGGTGTTTATGACACGGGGATGGTACGAGGCGTAATCGCCGACAAACCAGAGCACATCCACTCTGCCTTCCACCTGGCTCATGACCTTTACCGGGGGATCGATGCCGCGCGACCACATGGCTCGCTTGCGCGGCGATTCACCCATCGGGTTGCCATAGCGGAAGGACTTCTCCAGCGCATCCTGCAGCTCGATGGGCACCAGACCTGCCTGGAGAAGCTCCTCTTTTGCCCGGCTCATCAGCCCGGCAGTCAGCGGGATCTTCGAGGGGCACACCTGGGTGCAGGCGTAACAGGAAACGCACATCCAAACCAGATCCGAATTCAACACGCGGTCGAATACACTGGCACGCAGCGCAGAGATCATCCGGCTGGGTGGGTAATCCATCAGGTAGCCAAATGGGCAAACACCGCTGCATGTACCGCATTGCAGACAGGTTTTGATCCGCTCCCCTTCATCAACCTGGAGCAGGCTGGCGAAAAAAACATCCGTGGTTAGCATGAGTTCCTCCTCAAAAAAAGACCTGTAAGGGTTTATTAACAAATCTTATTGCACTGGTCTGCGGTTGGTCATTGAGGGCATCAGGTAGCTGCATCGAAAGCTGGTAGTTCTTGATAGTGCAAAGAAACCCGGCAGGTCTCGATCTGATTTTCTCGACAAAACCGATTCTTCGTTCAGAAAAACCGGTGCATCAAGAATCTAAAAGATCAGGTTTGCGAGCTGTGCCTGATGATTAGCCTGGCTATAACGTTGTGGGATTGGTTGGATGCGGGCTGGATTTCAGCGATGGAAGAACTTTTCAGCCGTACTATCGGTGACCACATGCAGAGATGGTGCCTGGAGATGATGTACTTCAACAACTCGGTACATATTCAATTGCATGGATATATCCATTATGGAACATTTTTTATGAAACTGCAAGTGTCTTTTTTTCTTGCTTGACGTGATTAATGTCATAAGAAGTGTGTGACAAAAATCACACACTTCTTAAAGGACGAGAAAAGACAGCTTTACCTTACCGGCGTGAAGCTAACAAAGCTATGGGCAGCAAGATCAAAGACACCAGCAAAGTGCCGATCGCCATTAAAGCATACAGGATGAAGCCATACACCGGGGTTTTGAAATAATACGCAACCCCGGCGACAATACCAAAGATGAGCACTGTGCCACAGCCAACCTGGAGCACGGTTGAAGTCTTCGGTTGAGAAAGGTAGGTGATGAAAGCCTGGAGTAACATTACCCCCACCCAAACCAGGATGAGCTGCAAGTTGAAGACAGTAATGTCATCTGCCATCCAAAAACGTGCCCCATCCAGGTAAAACTGAGGGGCAAAGCTGCGTACCGACAGGAAGACCCAAACGACAATGACCAGGTCAACCATGGCAATCAGGCAGCCATTCCATACGTTCACTCCTAAATCCTGATAGAGCTCCATCAAGCGCTTGTTTTTTTCAACCTGGTCATCTGCCCACAGGCTGTTGATACGGTCGATCCTTGGTTGCAGCTTGCGAAGCTGCACAGCCATCTGCTGCCCTCTGTACGAGAGCGGCAGTGTGACCAGGCGTACGACAAGGATCACAACAATAAAGATGAAGAGAAAAGAATATTCTTGCGGGAAAGTGGAACGCTCATAAATCATATTGAAGAAGCGGAAGGAAAGGTAATCGGCTTGCAGGGCGACCAGGTCAAGAGCAGCGGCGCGCCGGGAATCGGTGTACGCCCAGGTATCGCCCGAGAGAAACCACCCGTCTTCGGCTGGTTTGTTGAAGATAGCGCGGCAACTTTTTGATCCTGTCCTTCACATCTTCCGGTTCAATGCCTAACATCGTGAGGGCGTATTGTGCACTGGCAGCATAGGGTGTGCCCGGGGAACCGCTGAGCAGCGCATTATAAGCATCTTGCGCGGCCCCATTTTCACCGGCTCGCTGGTGTGCAGCGGCAGTGAGTAATCCTGCAGCCAAAAGCGCATCGCCGGATGCCTGGCTTGACTCTGCACGCAGCTGGGTGGCGGTCGCAGATGCCTCCGCAGGCGAGAGCTTCCAGATATCATTTAGATTTTGGGTCACCTGCCCGAAGGAGCGCTCATCGCCCTGCGGTACGACCACTTCACCTGTCTGTACAGAAGCAGCGACCGGTGTGAAGGTTGGCAATGGCGTTTGCGTTGGTCTGGGGATTGACGTGGCTGTTGGGACTTTGGTTGGCTGAGCTTGCTCAACCGCCGGCTCTTCGGAGTTAGCTACCGCCACTTCGGTAGCATACGGTTTACCCCAATCCCAGGGACGCTGGACACGAATGGCGCGGGCGTAGTTGCCTGTGAAAAGGAACATACCCGTCGAGACAAAACCGAGGATCGCTACCGCCATCAGAACGATTCCCGTGATTGTCAGACCTGCCCCTTCGCCCATTAATACCAGATTCAATCCCAGGAAGATCAAAACCACACTACCAATCAACGTTCCGGCAATAGCCAGGAACTGCACAATTCCATCGGACCGGAACCCGATCCAGATTAACAAACCAATAAGGACTATAGTGACACAACCGAGAACTTGTTTCGTATCATTATCCATGTAAAGTTCCTTTCATAAAAGCAAGATAGACAGCGCTAACGTTTTCGACAGAATTAATTCACTCTCTCAAGCCTGCAGGCACCATCACGCGCCTGGTTTGCTGCCCAGCCTGGGGAGTTTCAAGGTCCAATATCCACAGGAACGGCTCCAGTACACCTTCCGGTCGGAATGCGCGATTGTTCCCCGGTTCCGGGCTGCGCCCCAGGGCGCTTGCGGCATAATACTGGATATTGGTGAACTTTTGCTCCAAGGCACGAATGGCGCGCCCTTCTCCCAATTTCTCGATCGCCTGACGGCAACGGTGGCTGAGCTCCTCGGTATGCGGGTTTTTCGATGTACTGACGAGGTCTCTCAGGAAAGGGAAATCATCCACAGGGAAAGCGTCCGCTTTTGAAAGTACAACCGCCAGAGGCACACTGCACGGCTCTGTAGGGGTGCGTACGAGCATCTGGTTAACCCCAGCGATGAGCGTGGAGACGATGTTCCACAGTGGGATTCCAGAGGGCACGGCACCAGGCGGCACAAACTGCTTGAAGTCCGCCAAACCCGGCAGTGAAAAAGGATCCACGACCAGGACGATGCCTTTGAGGTGCTGGATGACTTGTTTTTGTCCGAAGCGCGACATCAATTCGAACTGCTCGCCAGGAGCATCGAATAAGATATACAAGCGAGCGAATATTGGCGGGTTTGGGGATGCGCACCGCCAGACCGATCGCCTGCTGGACATCACCACCAGATTTGGCGATTACCTGTCCACGATCCATTGAGGCGAGGTCGCTGTTTACCATGTTTACCTGTGAGGTTGAATCGATGTTGATTCTGGCTCCTTTCCAGGCGGATATCTCCTGTTGAAGACTGCGGATTGCCTGCCGGATCAGGATGGTCTTTCCCGTATCGGTCCCACCGATAACGGCAACAGGCAGTTCAGCCAGTTCACCTCCAGAAGAAAAAATCAAGGGGCGTTCACAGGTGCTGCATAAGCGGTCGAGTTTATTACGCCCGAGGAAATCCATGGTCGGCAGCTTGTGCACCACCCCGTTGTGCTGGCAGGTGTGGTAGAAGATCCCGTAAAAGCTGGGCAGCAGGTCGCGGTACTGCGTGCCGCTGGGGCAGATATGGATGGGAAGCCCGCTCCCGGCACAGTCGTCGTATGGGCAGCGATATGTGACCTTGCGGTAAAGGAGCCAGAGCTCCTGACCGGCTCGTAACGGCAGGAAAATGATGAAGGAGAGTCCGGTGAGGATGAACAGGATGACCAGGTACAGGCTGAAAAAGACGATGAAAGCTACAAAAGCTGCCAGCATAAAAACCAGTATCACGCCTGAAGCCAGGATGCCGGATACCAACCTGCTGATGAAGTGCAGCGGCGCTTTCCAGGCGAACAACACAACCAGGGTTACCGCAAATAGGAGCACAATAGCGCCTGCCATGGTCAATGAGAATCCTCTGCCGTGGCTGCGCTCATACTGCACGTACCAGTAGCTGGCGTAAACAGCTGCACCAAAAAGGATGATGCTGATGATGATCTCAATGATGCGCGAGCCGAGACCTTCCCAGAAAAAATCCCAGGTACCGCGCACTGAGGACGTCAGACGCTGCCAGAAACGGCGGATGCGTGCGGCATAATCCACATACGCCCGTTCGAACAGGTACATACGTTGCCGTTTAGAGGTGATGGCTGTCATTGCTTCTCCTGTTTATCTTTTGATGTTTTGCTTTCAGACGACCGGATCAACCCGCCCAGTTTGGGTCCAAACCTGGAGAAGATGCCGGTTGATTTTTCCTTTGCCTGGATTTCGGAGGTGATTGGTGTGGGAGCAGTCTCTTTTTTCTGCACAGCTTTTTCGGAAGATTCTTTCACAGCGGGTTGGAGGTTCCTGGGCAAAGACAAACCTGCACCCTGGAAGATCTCAACCAACCTGTCCTGCGCCTTGCCTTGCGGAGCGCCAAAACGGTTCCAGGCATGTTCTTCGAGCAGACGACGATGGTTACGGTCAAAATCCTGAAGCGCCAGCCGTACCAGCATTTGTGCCTGCTTTCCATCTTTCAGTTTTTGTGCGAAATCGAGGAAAGCGGTCGCGGCGATCACCCAAGTCACGGGATCCCGCCCTTGCAGCATAGCGCCCAGGGCTGTGCCAAGCTGATCCATCTCGCCGCAGTTGTTCATTAAATCTGTCAGTCCGGCGGCATGCTCGGAAGTGGTGACGCCGGTATCATCGAAGCTGCCCAATGCCCAGTTAACCAATTCGCCTTTTTGCACCGGGGGCAGTGACTTCACAGCCTTGCGCCATTCGTCTTCGCGTGCGGGGAAGTGCTCCAGTGACCATCCAGGCTGCTGAGATTTGGCATACACATCCTGCAGGAAAGCCAGCAACCTGGCGCGCAGGTAAGCGCCTTCGGGCAAACCACCGGGCAGCTGGAAATTAATACCTTTGCCCTCCTCCGCTGGTAGTAAAGGGAATGCCATGATCAGGCTTTCGTATAATTCCTTCATCGCATCCGGAACAACCTGAGGAGGTTTCGAGGGGATCATGGCTTGAGCCAGCCACAAAATTTCAGCATCGTCCGCATTTGACCGGAGCATACTGGCAATCCTGCTGCACAGGCATTCGTAAACCTTAGGGTGCGGATTGATGACCACATCGCGCCAGTGTTGGAGCGTGTTCTTACGGACGCCTTCATCAGCTTGAGAAATTTCCGCCAGGAATTCATCCACGAGCAGCTCAGAAGCACCGGCAGCAGCCAGCTCACGGTGCACGGAATTGCGTTGGGCGGGTTTCAGCTGCGCCATACCCGACTTATATTCATTTAAATACCGGTCGCGTATACTGCCCCTGGGCGCATATCCGACCAGTAGACCATTGATCACCAGGCTTTCCTCACCACTGAGTTGGCGAGAGGCAATGACCTGATCGATCTGTGAGACCAGATCATCCGGGGATTGATATGCCTCCACTGCCTGTGCTGCGATGAGCAGGTAACTGCGCCAGGACTTATCCGGCTGTGCGGCATGAGCTGCCAGCAAGAGTGCGATCCGCGCGGCTGGGGCAGGACTGACGGCTGGATCGAAAAGTTTAAGCAAATCTTCCGCCAGTCGTTTACGGTCTTCGTCCCAGCCCTTTTCAAGATAGGGAAACACTTCCGCTTCACCGATCCTGCCCCAAATTTCCTGGCTTCGATCCAACTCGTCCGCTGACTTGAAAATAGCATGCGCCAGCGCTGGAAAACTGACCTGGACTAAATCAGCATCCAGGGAAGACAACGCCCTCGAGGAGCAGGTCAAGCCAGGCAGTCCTTTCAAGTGTATCCATGCCAGAAGGCACGTGAAAATTTTGATTCGATAAAACGGCAGAGAGAATATCATGCTGAGTATCCCTTGCCATGTGGAGCAGCTGTACTGCTGTGCGCACGTGACCCTGTTTCAGCGCCTGCTGCGCATGTGCCTCCAGCTGCTCCAGGAATGCTTTTGAGACCGGAGCGTCTGCAGAGAGAGAACCCATCAGGATGATCACGGCGGAGCGCAAATCGTGCAGCTTTTCATGGTCGTTGAGACCTGCCAGCGCATCCACTCGTTCTCCTAACCACACAAGTGCTGCCTGGGTTTGACCGTTTTGTACTGCCAGTCCCGCCAGCGCCTCCGCCGACCGGGCTGCCTGGGCACTATCGTTGTTCCCACCGTTGTTAATTCCAACCAGAAGATCGCAGGTGGAGGCATCACCGCTGAAACCAAGCCGCGCCAACATGTTATAAAAAGGACTCCATGTCAGCGTACTTGCCTTCCCTGCTGCATCCGGCTGCCCATTGTGAATAGCGACCGGCTTCCACAGGGCTGAACTGTGCAGATGCAAAGTCGAAGACTGCAAAACGCGAAGCCAATTCATCAGCTCGGAAGTTCACCCCTCCTGTTCCTGGGGAACCTAGCACCACCAGGCGGTGACCAGCCACCCAACCTGCGGGACGCTGCCCGTGAAGTGCTGGCTGCCAGGTGCGGTCCGTCTCGTAGGTGCACAGCGAGGTTCGGCTGCGCACCTCGGGAGGTAAGAGATAAAGCAGCTGCTCTAAAAGCGCAGCGCCAAGACGCCAGTCCTGCAGATTGAGCATGACCGGGCGTGTCGATTCACTGGCATTGTGTGCGGCTGCCAGCAACTCTGCCAGGCGATCACTGTACGGTGGCGCAATAAGTTGGTCAAAGCCGGGGATTGGATGTGTGTATTCCGGGATGGGTAAAGGAGGCAGGTCCACGCGCTCTGCCGCCAGGTCAGCAGGAGAGAACAGAGCCTCAAAAATGCCGGCACGGACTGCCGCCAGCGGATTACCGTGGTAAGCCCTGAGATCAGATGGAGTCACCACCAAAGCCAGCGCCAGGAAATTACCCGGGCGATTATCGTAGGTCAGACCGGTGTAGGTGACCCTGACCAGGGAATACGTCTCTTCATCCAACTTTGTATAGGCGATTATTTGTGGGAAACGTTGCAGGACTTCCTCGGGATAATTGTGGGCATCCTCGGTCTGGGTACGCCAGGTAAGTTCGTGGTCTACGGCGTCCTGCGGAGCGCCGCGGTAAACGACGTCCCCGTAATGCATGCAAATTCCGCCTATCTTCTCGATCTGGTCTGATGATAGTGTAGATGAGCAGGCTTTCACCTGGTAACCGGAGAGCGAAGGGTTATAGCCCTGACCATAGGGAACTGCTGTGTAAACTAACCGGGCAATAGGAAGGGGGGATGGTGCGGACCTGGCTTGCTCCATCATGCTCAACTCCTTTTTGGGATCACTTTCAACTCGGACAACAACCACAAAAGGGGATCCTCTACCCTCCATGGTGAGATAAATGGGTAGCGATTGGTCACCGGGTCAGGACCACAGCCAATAGCGGATGCGCCAAAGAAGGCATGCCTGTTGAAATGCAAGCGGATGTTGTTGTAAGCATCCGGGTTCCAGCGCTGGAAATACTCCGCCATCATCCCATCCATGTCATCGTGAGCGAGGGTGTCGTAACTGCCAATGTGACGCTGTTCTGTGCTCCACAAACGGTTGGTCTGGATCATGCCAGCATCGACCAGCACGTCGACCTTGTTCATCACCATTGCCACCGGGATACTGACCTGCGCCCCGGCGGCGAGAACCTTATTGTCCTCCAGAAGCTGCAGTACGATGGAGGTGATGCTGTTGGGCGAGGCGCGCGAGTCCAGCTCAGGCGGGACAATGCCTTTGGGCAGCGCCTGGCGGATGGCGGTTGACTGCAGCGGGTCTACCAGGAAAATGATGCCGCTGGCTTTACGCAGGTACTGCACCATGCGCCGCGCAGTGGCTGGCTCTTCCAGGTTTTCACCTGCGGTGTCGTAAAATGCCAGCGTAACGGCGCGGTTTTCTTTCTCGCCCCACAGGCTGCCATCCAGGGTCAGATCGTAGATTAAGGGTGGTGGGGAACCCACGGTGAAAGGCAGCACAATCTGGCTGCGGAAGAGCGGGTCGTAAAATTCCCTGCGATAGCGGGAAGCGGTCTCCTCGGTAACTTCCAGCAGGGAAGCCTGCATATCCCCACCCACCTGTTTCTGCAGGCGGTCGATCAGGGTGGCGATGTAGTGGCTCTTACCGCTGCCGTCGTGCACCGATCAAGCCAATCACCAGGCTGGTCTGCATCCCGGCAGAGAAAGGCAAGATATGTGAAAAGTCGTGCGGGCACAAGCGGACTGTCATCAACCTGCCGCGCGAGTCCTTTGGCGGTTGTATGGGACGGCGCCGCATGCGGTCGAATGGCGAATATTTAGCCTTTACAGGCTGGTCACCTGCATATGAGCTGAAGTACATCTCCTCAGGTGGGAAGGATTTAAAACAGTACGGGCAGACCACCTCCTCCGGCACCCCTGACTCGTAAACACGGAAGCTTTCCTGCCTGCCTTTAGCACGTTCGTCACGACCGACGGAAAGACTTCCCATCCTCCAGGTAGGGATGGATGGTGTTGGGATGAATGATCAGAGTGAAGTGACTTTGGGCAGGATCAGTGCAGAAGAGCTTGAGAAAGAAACGCGACCAGCGGCGGTTACGCACAGGGGCAAGGTTGACCGTCTCTTCGAAATCCCCTTCCAGGAAACTGACACCGGGAGTCCAGCGATGGAGCACTACTCCATCATCGATGGAAGCGGGTACCCTGTCCTGGCTGGCGACCAGGCAGAAACCGGCAAAACCTGGAGATGGATCGATCACACTCCAACGCAGCAAAAATTCCCCACCCTTCGCAGAATTGGCAACAGGGACAATCCGGTAGCTGAGTGTCATCGTCGGACGCCACTCTATCTGTGCCTGGCAGCCTGGGTTATTGCCTGGTGAGTAAAACTGCCCGGCGCTTGAAGCTGCCTGGCTGAAGACGGTGTAGTAGAAACGACCGGACTGGTTCTCGATTTTGTCAAAATATTTATCACCCGCGGCACCGTATTCCCAGCGCGAGAACGGGACAGCCACAGCTGCGGGATCATCGACACCTTGAGCGTACCCTGCCTCTTTACGCAAGATTTTCACGCTGGTACATCCCGGCGCCCAGCTCCAGCGCAAGTAAATGCCATTCGAAGACACGCTCAGGCGCAGGTCGGAGGGATCACTGATCAGCACCCCGGACCGAGTCCCGCAGAAAACAGCATGCTGTCCGGCGACAGAAAAAATACTGTAAACTGGCAGGTCCACATCCGGCTGCTGGTCAATGGCGCGGTCACCCTCAACATGCACCTTGCTGCCAGCCAGGCGGTCAACTTCGGATGCCTTCAGTTTCTGGTGGAGCACGTACTCCGGGGGATGCGCGCTGCGTACGACAACCACGCTGCCGGTCTCAGGCGGTGTCCAGCTGACGATGATCGTCAGACCTTCTACCTTGATATCAAGATCGTTTGCAGGCGTCGGCAGTTCTTCAGGGATAACCGTGATACTCGCGCCCGGTGAAAGCGTTTCTTGCCCGGCGATGTTGTAACAACAACGGACACTGTAAATGTAAGCCACAGCATTGCTAACACCCTCATCACGCAGGTAACCGGGACTGGTCTGGCGCAGCTGGAGACTTTCTGCGTTGGATTCCTGGGGCGAGGTGCGGGTGATACTCACCTCTTTAACTCCAACAGGCAGCTGCCAGTTGATCTCCACGGTTTTTGCGCCGGTTTGTGATGATAATCCGGTCACTTCTGCCAGGATGTACACCTGTCCTGTGCTGGCAGCCGTGCGGCTGGTCAGTTCACCCTGCCGTGAGAAGACAGAATAGGTGAACGATTCTCCAGGATGGAGGGAGCGGTCGATAAAAGTGGTCTCTTGCTGCTGTTTCAGCACATTACCATCGGCGGGTGTCCCCGGGCGGACGCTGCCTGACGTACGCACCAGGATGTACTCCACGTTCTGCTCACCCGGCAAAGGCTGCCAGTTGACCAGTACGGTGCAGTTTTCCTTATCCTGAATGAAATCAGCGGTCACAGCCTGCGGTGCTGGGGGTGGTTTTGGTACTGCAGCCTGGACGCTGACCCCCTGGCTGTGAATCTCCCTGGTGTAACTGGTTATTATGGTATAGAAATAAACAACACCTTCGACCAGATCAGACGAATTGATGTATGATTTGTTCGGCACCGTGTAAAGCACGCGCGTCCCGTTATTGAGCGCAACGATTTCACCATCCGCAACCCGGAACTGGGGTCTTTCTCCAGCATTTTTTAGCACGGTGAATGTTGTGTCAGCCCCGGTTTTTTCCCAGGAAAGACGAACCTGGTTTGTCTTCCAGACGGCTGCCAATCCCTTAACCTCTCCAAGAGCTACCGTTCTAATTTCTTGAGGTGAACTCTCCCCATCTTCATATACTGCAACTGCCTGATAAAGGTACCAGGTGCCAGGCTTAACCGCCCCATCGCGGAATAATATCTCCTGCCCTTCATAGATGACAGCGGGTTTACTTTTTCTTCCGCCTTCTTCGCTGCGCGTGATACGGATGAATTCGCTCCTTTTCCCCGGAAGCACCCACTTCAATTCAATGCCCTCCGGTAGTGGGCTGGCGTGAAAATTCTTCACCATGGGATGAGGTTCCAGATCGACTGGCTTTGTTGGGACTTTAAAGTCACCCTCAGGCAGGAGTAAATGTGCGTGCAAAGCCGCTCCAACCGAGTGGAGCATTTCTGGGGTGCGGTGGGAAAGGGGTGGTTTACCGATCACATTCTCTATCATGGCAGTGACCATCGGCATCTGGCTGGCGCCGCCGGTCAGCAAGACATTGATGTTATCCCGGTTAATTCCATGCCGGGTTTCAGCATCTTGAAGCACCTGCTCCAAAATCGATTGAGTTGTCATCAACAGGTCACTGGTTGCATCCTCAAATTCAACCCGGGTGACTTTCACTGTACGATTATCAGCGCCTACGTTGATAACCGCCTGGCTTGTAATGCTGAGATCCCGTTTGGCACGTTCACAATTTTCCATCAGAACCGGTTCATCTGCCGGATCGAAATAGATATCCTGTTTATATTCATTGAAAGCCTTTTGGCGGACCAGCTCTACCAATGCCGCATGCCAATCCACTCCTCCCAGGTAACTGTCCCCGTCATTGCACAGGGTCTGGATTTTGATCCTGGTTTTTCGGTTACCGCCACTGACCGTTGTGACGTGTAAGAGGGAGACATCGAAGGAGACACCACCCAGATCAAAGACCAGCACATGACGGTCAAGGACTCCGTCCGGATTGTCCAGCGCGTAAGCAAGGGCAGCAGCATGTGGGTCCGGCAGGAGTTCAAGGACGCTCAAACCCGCCAACCGGGCGGCTTCTTCGGTGGCAGCACATTCCGCGTCTGCGAAGTGGGGGGGGACCGTGATGACCACTTCCCCAACCTGATCCCCGAGGAAAGATTGCGCATCCCTGACCAAAGCCTTAAGGATTTCCGCAGACACCTGCTGAGGTGAGACAAGAACGTCATTAACAACAAGCGCTTCATTCGTACCCATCAGGCGTTTGGTATCCACCAGAACCAGCTCTGGATGCTGGTGATGAGCTTTCCAGGCACCCGCTCCCACAACCGGAGGCGCGCCACCGGCGGGATAATAGACGGCTGAGCGCATCGCCTTCTGACCGTCAGCGGTTTCAGCCAGGTCAATGCTATCCACCCGGTCGTATCCTTCGACGTAGTAGGATATCGATGAAAAGGTTGCCCCCAGGTCTATACCGCAGCGAACTGCCATTCAAGCATCTCCTTCAATTAATTCTCCGGTTTGCACATCATTCCTTTTTGAGTTTCTCCAAGCCTGCTTCCGTCCTGGAAATCCCATCCAGTTCAGGATCGATCTCCCGGGCGCGGTCGAGTGCCAGGAACCCTTCCCGCCAATGCCCCAGCTGCCCCCAGAGCTGAGCCAGGGCGAGCCATGCGGCAGCGTCCGACGGTCTGGCGGTGCAGCAGGCGCTGAACCACATCAGCGCCTCGCCGGGTTTGCCCGCAGCTGCCAGATCGAGCCCCTTGTTGAACCAGGCGTCAGCGAGCGAGTTGAGCTGGTGCAGCAGGCGCAGGTCGGCACCGCAGCGGCAAAAATCCTGCACATTCGTGTGCTGCCTTGAGCATGCTGGGCAGATAATCATGATGAGTTACCTTTCCCTTCTGAGTTTGCCATCATCCACGATCGAGGACTCGATCTTCGCTTTGAGCGGTTGGTATCCTTGCATATACCAGGATGTTAAAAGCGCCATCGCGTCGGGCGCCTGGGGGTTGATTGCTTTCAACTGGTTGGCAAGCCGCTCGAATTCAGCCTTGTTTTGCTCGTACTTATCCGAATGCCTGGCTGAGCTTTCCAGTGAGTTAAGATATTGGGCGAAGGTGAGCAGATAAACTCCGGATCAGCAACCGGCCCATCGCCATTCCCATCCCCCTTCCCCAGTTTGTCCAGGCGCCTGCAAAGCTGGTCGATGTTGTTGAAGGAATCCTTCCACCGGGCAGTATTCTGCGCCTGGAGAGCGCTCGAGGCTTCCTTTTCGATAGCATCGATCTGCTGGTCGTAACCGTCTTTTATGACAGCATCATCTTTGCGGATAGCCCTCTTCAGCGCCTCACGCGCCTCAGCAACGCTCTCGTCGAAGACGATCTTGGGCGGGTCCGGCTTCCAACCTTCTGAAATTTTTCGGATCAGGCTTTCGATCTCGTCCTGGCGGTCCTGCACCATGGCCTCTTCCACTGGCGAGCGGGACAGCAGCTCGGTCACTTCTTTCAAGCGTTCTTTCAATCTACGCACATCGGGGCTGCCGAAGACAACGCCTGGAGGAGCAGCGGCGATAGCTTCCTCAGCGCGTGCCTCCAGAATTCGATGCAACTGGGTCAATTCATCCAGGCTTTTCTTTTCAGGTACGGGGATATCGATCCTCACACTGGCTTCCTGGGCAAGCGATTTAACCTGGGCAGTGCCGATAATGGTGTAATTCTGCTGGATGGTCACCTGGATATCAACTGTGCTGCCGATGGGCAGTCCCTTGTCGATATCAGTCAGCAGGATCTCACCCAGGCGGTTATTCTCCTCGAAGATCTCGATGCGAATGCTCCCGCTGTTATCAGCAGTGTAGGCGGTCATGTTTTTGGTATACGGAAGTGCGGTACGTTCCGGAGCGATCACAAACATCCCTTCTCGAAGCTCAATCTGGATTTTTTTGGACAGCACGTTGGGAATCTCCTGGGTCTGCATGCCTCCATCCCCTTCGGACGAGTGCCGGACATGGAAAGTGTACGTATCCAGCTCAAAGGCTGATGCATCCACCAGGCTTAGGATGAATTGGTTGTCCTCATCCATCACCAGGTTGACCTGGTCGAAGACAAAACTACCATCCTGGTCGATTTTGCGTGTGGAATTGTAAGAACCATCTGCTGAGACCAGGCGCACACTCAGTCCAGAAAGGTTTTCGCCCGCAGAGGGCAGGCAGGACGTGACCGGTGATCGCCAGGTAGGGCATGAAGGTCTCTTCCGGGATTCGGTTGAGCTTAAAGCGACCAATCGATTTCGCCTTGGTGCCGGCAATGATGGCAGCTCCCAGGCAGACGCACAGGTCTGGCTCGACCAGCTTGGGCTTAATCCCAAATTCTGCTTCCAGTCTGGCTCCGATCATGGGAATGCGGGATGAACCGCCAACCATGAGAATTTCGTCCAGCGAGTCGGCTGAGATTGGAGGCGTTGCCTTCTCGAGAGCCCGCCGGCAGATGTCGATGGAGCCCTCAACCAGGGAAGAGATCATCTCTTCGAAGGTACTTCGGTGCAGTTCGATGCCTTCCAGGGATACCGGGTTGCCGTCATCATCGGATAAGCCCAGGTTTTCTTCCTGCATGATGCTGTAATCGACATTCGAAAGCTTGATCTTCTCCCGCTCAGCGATGACCATTAGCTTGGAGCGGATCACGCCAGTCTGGGGATCAAACTCGTCCATTTCCAGCCGGTATCCCTTGGCGCGGATTTCCTTGAGCAGCCAATCAGTGAGTAGCTGGTCGAAATTATAGCCGCCCAGGAAGCGGTCGCCATCCACGGTCAGCATCGATTTCTCGGTAATGGTCTGGTCACGCTTCTCCAGCACGGCGACATCGAAAGTGCCCCCGCCCAGGTCATAGGTCATCACGCGCAGAGGGTCACGGTCATCGCCTGCGCAGTACATCAAGGCGGCGGCTACCGGCTCAGGCGCAACCTGCGCCACGCGCAGTCCCGCCAGTTCTCCAGCCTTCTCCGTCTCCTGTTTGGCGCGCATGTGAAAATAGGCAGGTACGGTGATGACAGCTTCATCCACCGGTTCCCCAAGGCGTTCTTCTGCCATTTCCTTTAGATAGCGCAGGATGTGGGCTGAGACCTGTACTGGGGTCAGGCTGCCCTGCCTGTCCAGCTTCCATGTGTAGTCCTCTCCCATCTTTCGCTTGGCGAAGGCGATCGGCGGGGGTGAAAAACCGGCGCGCCCCTTGGCTGTCCTGCCGACGACGATCTCACCGCGGCTGTCCTCGGCGACCACCGATGGCGTGATGCGGTTCTTGAAGCGGTCCTGGATGATCGATACTCCCGGACAGGTGCGCACCGTGAAAAATCCTTCTTCATCCCGTTCTTCCGGGATGGCGATAGCACTATAAGTTGTGCCCAGATCTATGCCAACTATACGTCCCATTCAACACCTCCTGATGATTGGTTAATAATGGATCGAATATCCGATATTTTTTTGATTTGCCTGCTGGTTTGGTTGGTGTACCAACCCACAGTGATTTCGAGCGGAATACCATTCCGGACAACAATTGGGTCCATCACTTAAAATCTCCTGGGAGTTGATCCAGCCTGGGCAGCGGGACACCGATGACGGCTTTACCTCGCTGGACACACTCACCTTCGCAGAATATCGCCGGCACAATGACTTCTTTCACAATAGGATAACTGTACTGCTCGCTTGGGAAAACCGCTGTGTTGTCGAGAAACTGCATCAGATCATCATCATAAGCCGATCCAAGCGGGGCAAGGATGTGAGTGTCCAGCTGCTCGAGGAGCGGCAAAAAGCCCTGGCAAGCCTCCGACAGCTGAACCGGCAGGTTGTCCTGCCGGCTCAATGGCATAAACCTGCCGGGCAAGTTCTGCCAGAGATTTCCTCCTCGCCTGTGCAGCAGACGCTGCCTGTTTCTTCTCAAGGTTCAGCTGGGAATAATGTGACTTGAAAAAGCGCCAGGCAAGAGAATAGGGCGTCGTTTCCGCAATGCTTTCAGGCAGTCCGCTTCTCGGCTCGAATTTCAATTCCAATTGTTCACTCATCTTCACCTGCCTTTTCCGTGAATATTTTTTTTCGTGTCCCAAATGGCGGTACCAGGTTCAATTCACCGGCGCCAAAAAGGGGGTCCGCCCTGCCGGTCTTTTCCAGCGCCTGCACGGCGAGTTCCGGCAGCCACTGGCGTAAAGCGCCAAGGTTCACCCGCTGAGCGCCATCCTGGTTTTCGGTCTGCCACGATGCACGCAGCTCTTCGGACAATGATTTCAAGTGGCTGGTTTCCGGTTTTTCTGCGGAATGGTGGATCAGCTCTTCCAGGATACGCGCCTGCGGATCGAGGAGGATGGATGATGCCCAGTTCAACTCTGCCGGATCCACACCTGCCCCGTTGATGGCATGCACACTGGCATCCGTATTGACCACCTGGTTTGTCTGGGAGATCATCATGCTGACAACCTTGTAGCGTACGATCTCACGCGGCACACGTGCCACGCGGAACGCCGTGCGGTGGTAGGGGTTTTGTGTGACCCGCTTCCTTTTCCAGGGGATCATTACAGGCGGCATCTCAAATTTCATCCTTTTCTAAATAAATGTAGCTGTGGTCATTGTTCATGCGCCTAACCTGCTCAATTCCATCTCTGCATCCACCAGACCGTTTTGGAAAATTTCCCTGTTGCTCACATAGAGATCCGTCTCTCCACCAATTTCGATGGCTTCGTCGATGTACTCGATGGTCTGGATATAGATCCTGCGGATGGCGCGGTACCTGGTTTTGGCAGGTGCGGAAGAGCGCCTGATCTCGGGGACCTCATCAGAAAGCAAAACTGCCATGTTATTAAGGCTGGAGCAGATCAAACTCTGCAAAGTAGATCCGCTGGGACAATAAGGCAGCCCCATGCGCGCCCATTCCAGGGCAAACTGGTAAGATGCCTTGCCTTTCTCTGCAGATTCCAGCTGGTTCGTTTCTTTATCCTTGCTCCCGAAGCGCCTGCCCCGGTTGAAACCATGCCAGGTGAATTGCAATGCCAGCGCTTCGATCTTCGGTTTTGAAAGCGGGTCTAGGTCGAGATCAGGATGCTGAGTGAAAGCGGTCATCCAGGCTTTTATACGCCCGCTAAGAGCGTAGATATCATCCCAATGTTCATGGTAAGTGAGCTGGTACTCAAGCCAATCCTTGCACACTTCGGCGGTCTGCCGCAGAGCGGGCAGGTGATCGGGGAAAAGCACCAGGTATCGTTCCAGGCTGGTCATCGCGGATGAATACTCCTGTATCGCGCAGGCATCTGGGACCCCTGCTGTTAGGATACCGTAAACCTTGTGAGCGAACTGGCGTTTCACCGCGGGAGGCAGAGCGGCTGAACGGATGATGTCCAGGTGTGCCTGGCACTGGTCATGTTCTCCTTTTTCAGTCCAATAACGCACGAACTCGACATGGATATCAAGCAGATCTTCGAGCAAGCTCCGGCGCACCTGGTCGATCCAGGCAGCACCGCTGCCATCTTTATCGCCATTGGGGTCAAGCTCGCGGTACTTTGCCTTCAAGCCATCCCAGAATCTCGGTGCAGCGACCAGCTCACGCCAGTATCCCAGCGCTTCCTTCCACAAGTCCGCCGCACGCGGGTCCTGCTCAAGCTCGAGATCCCATGCCTGGGCATGAACGGCGATGGCAAGGTGGTGGACAAGCTGGATGTTGGTGAAATCGGATTGATAAGCTGTCCGGAAGGTGTCTATGGCTTCCTGCGTGTAGGGTCGCACCCCGGTTACGTTGCCCTCTGCGTTGCGTTCCTGAAGCTGGTCCCAGCCGCGCCAGGAAAGGCTGCGGATGGCAGCCCCCTGCACCGCGTCGAGGCTTTCGCGCAGAACTTGCCGGGTGTCGCGTATCGATGCTGCGTTCATCCAGCCTGCTCCATTTTCATGACTGGTCCCTGCATGACTGTAATTCCTGCAAAAAGGCTGCCGCCTGGGGAAGCTGGCGAGCCTGGTAATAATCGACCAGTGATTGGCAGGTGGAACGGCACTTGCGCCTGCGGTATCCCTCGAAAGCCAGCTTACCGGCGCCTTCCTGGTCTCCTGCCTGGAGTAGCCGGCGCACACGCAGCAGGTAGGTCCTGCCTACCATCATCGAGTCAGGCATCCTGTGCGTATCCTTGTTGATTTCCATCGCTTCTTCGAGGCGCTGGTCGCCGAGGGCGACATCGCCTGCCTGGAAACTGGATTCTGCTTCTGTGGTAAGCCGCTGGACGATGTCCCACGCCTGCTCCTGGCGCAGTTGGACAGGTGCGGCGCCAGCGATGGCTTTCTTGAAGTCAGCCTGGAATTCGACGGCATTTCTGTAAGGTCGCAGGTTCATATCGGCGACCAGGGCGTTGCGGATGACCGCCAACACAGCCGGCATCGTCTTCAGCTCGACCTGCTCATCGAGAGCAGGAAAGCGTTCAATCTGGCGTGCTTGCAGATGAAGGCGGCTGATCTCCTTTCTTTTTTCTTCATCCTCTCCGCTGAGATGCCGCCCAACCTGTGAGAAGGGATTCCTGCCGCTGATCATCTCGTAGAAAACCAGGGCGAGCATGTAGACGTCGCTCTGCGGGGAGGCAATGTGGTGGGAGAACGATTCCGGCGCCAGGTACGCCATGTCACCACCGCTCTGCGCCCATCCTAAAAGGGTGTCCACTTCTACCGCCAGACCAAAATCGGTGATAACAACCCGGTCTTCGCCTGACTTTTCCCGCGAGACGAGCACGTTGTCAGACTTGATGTCACGGTGGGCAATGGGACGCTCCATCCCGCCGTGCATGAACGCCATTGCATCCAGCATCTGGTGGAAATAGCCAAAGGCGCGCTTGAGCGGGAAAGGTGTTTTGTCGATGAAATCCTTCAGGCTGCCGCCGTGGATGTATTCCATCACCAGGTATGGGTGACCGCCCAGGGGACCATCTTCGGGACAGCGACCAGCGTCGTAGATGCTGACAAAATGCTGGCGCGCAGCCATGTCCGGGGTATTATCGACCACTTTCGCCATCAACAGAGCGTCGCTGAAGGCTGTAGTTGCTTCTTTATCACTCATGGCACGCTTGGAGATCTTCATCGCCACGTCACGCAGCGGGATGCCGTAAGCCATCTGCGTCGCCCGGTAAACGGCGCCAAAGTTTCCCTCCGCCAGGTAGCGGTCGAGTTGGTAGCGCTCAGCGATGACGCTGCCGGTGAATTCGCGCATGTTGATCCTGGCGTCAGTCATGGAATTAATAAACCCACACGCCTGTTGGGGCAGACCTGCGTGTCTGCCTTACCGCTGACTGGCGCACACACAGGTGCGCGGGGCGCACACACAGGTGCGCGGGCGCACACACAGGTGCGCCGCTACATTTGCCAGCCTGCCCTGTTTGGGAATTCATAATGTACCCACCTTTGTCACAGGTTCCGATTCGTCACCACCCAGCATGGCGCTTACTTTTACCTTGACCGGCGGTTCGAGGTTATTTTCCAGGATGAAGGCAATCACCGGGGTGACGATCAACGATTGGATCAGGCGCATCACGGCTCGGGCGCCTTCGTTTATCCTGCCGCAGTGACTGCCGATACCGGTCACGACAAGATCGTCTACATCTACAAACACGTTCTTCTCCTCTTCGAGACGCCTCAGGATGCGCTTCAGCTGGCGGCGGGCGATCTCGGTGTAATCATCACCATCGAGGGTCTTGAACAGGATCGGCTCGTCGACCCGGTTGAGGAATTCGACTCGAAAATTGTGCTTCTTGAACTCGTCTCGTAAACGGGCTCGTACTTCTTTGCGCCAGTCAGGATTGCCCTCCAGCTCTACACTTAATCGGCTCAATTCTTCCGCGCCGACGTTGGAGGTGAGGATGATGATGCACTGGGAACCATCACGCACTGGTCCGGCAGGATCGTCGATCACGCCTTCATCCAGGAAACGAAGCAGGGCATCCAGCACGCGCACATGGGCTTTTTCGACCTCGTCGAAAAGCACAACACTGCGAGGCTTGTCGCGCAGTCCATTGGTGAGTTTACCCTCGCCATAACCGATGTAGCCGGGAGGGGCGCCTACGAAGATGTTCATGCTTTCCGGTGCGTTAAACTGACCCATCTCCAGGAAAATCAAGCTTTCTTCTGAGCCATACACCGACCGGGCAAGCTCCTTCGCCATCTCAGTCTTCCCGCTGCCGGATTGACCACAGAAAAGGAAAACACCCACAGGCTTCCCGGGGAGGGTAAAACCGAAGCGCATGCGCTGGACATAAGGCAGGATGCGTTCGATGGCGTCGTCCTGCCCCACCAGGCGTGCATACAGCCGGCTGCGCACGGTCTCGATATCCGCCAGGGTGTCGGCTTCGAGATCTTCTTCAGGGATTTCATATCCCACGGCAGTCTCGCGCAGGCGCAAGAGGTTGACCTGCTCATCTTCGAGGATGCGCCTGGCGATGGAATGCTCCTGGACGAAGGCGCGCACCAGGTGAGTTTCGCTAATCGCCTCGTCTCGATCAACGCTGCAAATTTTTGCTGCAGCCTCCAGGATCAGCTGGAGAACCGTCTGGAGGTGGTCGCGGTCCAGTTTTAACTGGGTTGGGGTTCGTTTAGCGCCCGCCTGAAGGTTGAGGGTAACGGTTTCCTGTATCTTCCGCGGCTGCATTCCCTGCAGGAAAAGTCCGTACTGCATTGAGCCGCCCTCCATGACTAAAAGCGCCAGGAGCAGGTGCCGCGGATCAGCCTTGCTGAAGCCCATGGCGCTGGCTTCCTGGAGCATCAATTTGAGGATTTTTATCCCGGAGGGATCAAATAAGGACAGGTCGATCTCACCAGCGTCGGTGAATACATGCAGATCAAGAGGTGGACTTACTTCCCTTTCAAGCTGTTCGACCCATTTCTGCAGCTCTATACCGCTGTCATTGATCAATTCGGAAACAGGTGTGGTGAGGTTGCTCAGCGCGCTGAGCAGCAAATTTGTCTCGGATACCCGTTCCAGTCCATGTTTCATGCAGTTCTGTTCTGCTGTTGCTAACATCGCCAGTGCTGATGGATGGAAGTTTTCGCGTTTGAGGGATTCGGGGGGCAGTCCCATGCCTGTCTCGACGCAGGCGGACAGACCGCTCTCCCATTGTTCCGCGCTGATCATTTTTCCGAGGAAAGCGAGGGCGTTACCATTAGGATTACTGCCAAGGGCAACCAGGAAATGTGTGCTCTCGATCGCAGCAGCCTGTGTCTTCGCCACCGAGGCGAGGACCTCCGTGAACTGGCGCGTTCCCAGGCGCAGCTCCCTGTCAAAGGCTTCCATGTTCAAAACACCATTGCTGAAGAATTCCACTGCTGCCTCCTTAAAAAGCCACTTCCCTGGGAAGGATTACCTGTCTCGATCCAGGCTGCTCCAACCTGGTAAGCTCAGACAATGCCCTGTCGCAATCACCCTTCATCGCAGCTTCTACCGCCTGCAAAATTCGCAGGCGCAGGACTGCGTCTGGCGCTGCCTTATTCGTGCCGTCCCCATCCCGGCGGTGGATTTGATCCAAAACTAACGCCCAGTGCATCGCCAAATCCCAATTCCCCCGGGAAACCGCGGCGGAAATGACTGCAGACAACACCTGCTCTGCGTCCAGAGGAGAAACATCAGCCCAGCTGGCTGCGTAATTGAGCATGAATTGGCGCAGGATAAGATCGAGTTCAACCAGATCAGGTGGGTGCTTGTCGATATCTCTGACTGCCGCCGCAAGTTGATAAGTCAATCGAAGAGGATCAGGCAGTTGCATTAATTCATCTTTGGTCATGTCAAGAGCGGTATCTGCATGGCTGTTGATAAAAGATAGCTGCTCGAGCGCTTTGCACAGCTTCTCGTCAACGCCACGCTGGCAGGCTGCTTGAATGAATCTTTGTGCCATGCTAACCTCATCTCTTCTTGCATCCTTGTAATCTATGAGAGTTTTATCGAATGCATGGTTAAACAAGATCGCAGACACCGCAAGCAGCAAAGCCAGCTCTGGATTAGTTCCTGTTTCAGCAAATGTATCGAGAAAGGTCCGTATTTCAACCGCTTGATCGACACTTGAATCATCAGCAGTCTGCACTAGAGCGAGTTGGAGAAGGTTTGCTATGTCAAGACGCGTCTTGATCCTGGAGATGAAATGCTGCGCGGCACCTTGCTGCGACACCGAATCGTAGATTTTAATCGCCAGGTCAGGTCGACCGGCTTCAATGGATTCGTCCACCAGGTAGAGCAGGCGGTTCCCTCCAGCCCTACACTGGCGTTCGACCCATCCTCCCGACTGTATCAATGACTCAATCAGGGCAGCGGCTTTGTCCTGATCCTTCTCGAGCAGCAGGACCGCCTGGAAGAACTTGAGGTCATCGTCAACCATTATGGCTTCCCTGGACAACAAGTTCTGAGCGCGCTGTACTTTCCTGAGAGAGCTATCTGCCTGCCAGGAATTTTCATGTAGGTTTTGGTTTGAGGCATACCATGCAGAAAATGCAGACCTGATCAGACGCAGCTGCCTGCACTCAACGCCCGGGAAGGCAGAGTTGATGACGTTATCAGCCTCACTCAACCTGCCGCTGCGCGTGAGGTGGGCAATGGCAAGCTGCTGCTCCTGCAGGTCGACCAGTTTTTCCACCGATAGGCTGGACCAGCGAATGGCATCACGGGGCATTCCTGCACAGGTTTCGAGCACAGCTGCGCTTTCGTCATAACGCCCAGCCCGGGCCAGCAGGGCAGCCTGCGATACGGCGATATGATGCGTGGGGGATGTTGCAGGCAAATACTGCAGCGCCTTCCCCGTATCAGTGCAGTCACTGGCGCTTGCAAGCGCCTGATGTATGATGGTCTGCCATGGAGAGAGCTTGTTAGCAGTTTCCAGGTGCTGGAGCGCCGCTAAAAGGTTACCACTCTGGAATGAAAGAAGCCCTGCGAGCGTTTCCTGTTCCCATTTGGGCAGCGCCTGAAAGACAGGATTATCCAGGATAATGATTGGAGATCCCTGCTGAAGGCGAAGGCGGACGAGGGCAGAAGCTGCCCGAGCAGAAATACGCCTGTGTTCTGCAGCCAGCCATGGCAATTGTTCATCCACATCCGGGTATTCAAGCAAGTGTAAAAGGCTTATTTCGATTCCGGCGCTGTCCGGGGTTTCAAACAGGTCCAGCTCGGTGAATAAGAGCTGCTTCCAGCGCGTAACCAGCTCTTGCGGATAACGGGTTACGATGGCTTCTGGCTGCCTGTAACAAGGCTGTGAGTGCTATTCTGCGGTCAACCGGAAGGTTGGCCTCCAGACTGGCTTCTGCCTGGGGGAGAGAAAATGGAGGCACCTCAGGCAGGAGTTCAGCGATGCCATTTCGGTCACCCAGAGCTGCCATTGCCCGGAAGAGCCACGTCTGGGCAGGCTCCCACTCAGGAAATCTGCCGCCATTGCGTATGCGTACGAGCAGCTCCTGGCGATGATCTACCAGGTGGTCAATACTTGAAAAACATAAGTTCCAGCCAAACCATAAGGATGCCTATCACGGTGTTGACTGGCTCATCCTGACCGCTTTGCCAAAACCCACGCAGGTGTTGGTGCTTATCTTTTAAAACCTGTTGATCCATCATGGGGAAGCCTAATTCCACAGGTGCGAGGTTCCATGCCTCCAGGATGGCGCGCAGGCGCTCGTCTGCATCTTCCGGCTGAGAGCCTGGTTCGCCACATAGCAAGCTGTGGAGATTTTCAATTGTTTGTTTGTGCGGCATCCCCGCAAACCTCTTTAAGATAACTAAATTTGGTTGACAGTTTTTGATTTCTTTTGGATATGTTTTTGTGTCTAAGAAAGTAACCTTATAATGACATCTCCCAATCAGTAATTGGTGCAAATTTCCGGAAATGAACCTTGCGAAGGTTTTCTCCCAAAGAAAGATGTTTTGGAAACAACCTTCGCCAGGATTTCTTCCCTGAACCTGATCATGACATCTCCTTCTCTACAAATGAAAGCAATTGGCTCAGGTTCACTCCCTGGCTTTTCAAGAATTCATGAGTCTGTCCGCCCTGAGATTTCAAGAAACCCACACACAGGTGAGTGTCTTCCAGCATTTTTCCCCCGGCACAGTCTATAGCTATTTTCAAGATGTTCTGCACACGCGGGGAGAGGATTTCATGGTTGGGCGAATCTATTTCGACCGGCTCTGTGTCCACAGCCTTGCCGGCTGGCGCCATCGCAGTACGCAGCGCGTTCTCCATCACCGATGGATCAACGCCCTGTTCTCTCAACCCCCTCATCAGGCTGGAGTCGGGCTGCGAGCAAAGCGCCATAAATACGAAAGGCGTTTCGACCTGCCGGTAACCGTATTGGAATGCGGAAGCCTGTGCCACCTTGAGCATCGTGACCACAGCGCTGCTGCCAAAGGGCTCTTGCTTAGCGGTTACAACCTGCGAGGGGGCACTCTCTGAACCCTTCGGTGATGCAGATGAAGGCATCTCTTTGACGTCTTCAACCAACCTGTCGAAATCCACCCCCAGGAGGCGCAGGTATTCCATGGTCATGCTGCTCTGTGCCGCAGCCATTCCTGCTGCAAGGTGAACCTCCTGGATGCTGTCATCACCATTCTTTAAAGAATCCAGTGAAGCTGCCTGGAGCACTTCCTTCATACGCGAGGAATACAGCTCCCAGCTCAGCTGTTTGGGCAGGTTATCCATCGACCCCACCGGAGGCATCAGGTTTGACATGTGCAGGCGCAGTTCCTCCAGGCTGAGTCCCTGCTTGATCAAAGCGCGGGCTAATTTACAGTCGGGCATGCGCGTGATGGCGGTGATGAAATGCGGGGTTTCTATGGTATCAAAACCAGAAGTGAAAGCATCGGTCATAGCCGTATTGAGAATCAGCCTTGTCTCTTCAGCCAGCCTGAGAGGATGGTCCATCTGAGTTTCCGCCTTGAGCGGGGTGATCTGAACACCAGGCTGTATCTGCGAAATAAGTTTATCGCGCAGGTGATCGACCTGGTCCAGTACTTTCGCTGTAAAACCTTCAGGATTGTTCAATATGGCAGACAGAATATCAGCTTCTTCGATCACCTTCCTGCCGGCTTGAGCACATATTTCACTGGCGGTTTCCAGGCTGGCGATCCCATTGGTGGAGAATGAATCTTTGACCAATCCTGGCAAGCGATGTCCTACCTGTCTGTCCTTTCGCCGGACGCTTTCACGGATCAACGTGCGGATGGATTGTGGATCGATGCCTAAGGATACTAACGTTGCACTGGCGAGGCTGGTCGGTATGCCCACCAGCACGCTGTAGATGTGAGGAGTGCCGATGACATCGTGCCCTAAGAGCTGGGCCTCTTGCGGCAGCAATGGGATCGCCTGGGTCATCATGGGGTCGAATCGAGCCATATTGAGTCGACCATCATCGAGGAAGATCGGCTGCGGGGGAAGCGGAGGGGCGGGAGGCACAGGCACTGTATCTGGCTTGGGCAACAGGTCCACAATTTCGCGGATCACCTCAGGCGCTTTCTCATCTTTCCATGTGATGCCAATAGCAGCGCCAAGGACCAACCGCCAGGCAGGCTGCTTTTCCTCAAGCTCATCCCAGGTGACATCGAGGAGCACGGGTTGGAGCGTGATGCGCTTCTCGTGGGCGCGCACAATCTCGATGTTGACCTGGTTGGGGTTAGCCAGCGCATTTTGGGAGATGACCAGCACCATCATCTGGCTGTCGTTCAAAGCTCGGGCGATGTTCTCCAGGTAATTGCCTGCCGGGCTGTTATGTTTGTAAACCCACGTTTCGTGTCCTGCATGTTGCAATCCCTCTTCTATAGCGAACGCGACGTTTTCATCTTCACTGACATATGAGATAAAAATTTTACGCACTTCACTTCCCTCCAGAAAAAACCAAAAGCAAATTCATTTATCGATACAAAGCTTTTCCAAATTACGCGTATATTGTTGCTCCCCCAAACCCGATAATTATTACCCTAATAATGGACATATAAACAAAAACGTCAATTAATGTTTCTACTTAATTGTAGTATAAGGGTTCTATAGCGTCAAGTTAATGACTTTTGGATAATAAAAAATAGACGCCAAATGAGGTTTTTACAATGAGGCGGGTTGGACAGGTTGAGGTGAAAGCAGGTGTTTCACAAGGACCAGATTTGTGACTGCCTTCTGGAGATTCCTTTTTTATCCTGTTAAAAATCCAGACTAACGCTATGACGCCTGGGATCAGGGCCAGGGGATCTCTAAAGGCTGGAGGTAGCCGTGCTTTTCGACTGCGTATAATTTCCCAGACGACTGACCGGCACAACCTTTGCGGTCGTCTTGAATCTCATAAGAAGTCCTGTCAGTCCATAATGCAACGGTGAAGCGCGAGCCGTTCTGGCAAACCGATGCTTCGATGAGGTAACCGCGGTCGTCATCCACTGTCATCCAGACATCGCTCCAGTGGATGGTGACTGAATCTGCATCACGATCAGCCCAGACTTTCTCCGGAGGCAGGTAAAGTCCCGCCACGCTCATCGGCAGGCGCGTGGGTACAAAGGGTACCGTTGACAGGTCTCCCTGCACATCAACCACTGATTTTGCCACCCAGCAGTGGTAGCTGATGCCTTCCGGCTGGATCCACAGCCAGGAACCGCTGCCGCTTTTGCCGTCGATCAAAGCGAAATCACCAGGATAAAGGTCCGCAGCGTGTAAATACGCTTTCCCGGGACCGTAGCGGCAGTGAGCCTGCATGGCAACGGTCAGATAAGGTGTATCTGGTGTTGGAGTTTGTGTAATCGTAGGTGTATGTGTGGCAGTGGATGTAGCTGTGGCTGTGCTTGTGGGTGTAACGGTGAGTGTGAATGTCGGCGTTGGGGTATCGGTGGGGATGACGGGTGTATATGTGGGAACAGGTGTGCTTGTCGTTTCGGGCAGTGCGCTGGTAGCAACTGGCTCCTCATCCAAATTAATGGGTGCGGAGAAATCAGTGCAAGCGGAAAGCAGCATGAGCAAGGACAGAAGCACCGCCAGATACGCAGGTTCCTTCCTGGATGCACCTAGAGCCATTCGATATCCTCCGGGTTGACTGTGGCAGTAACCGGCTCACCTTTCCTGTCGGTCATACGGATCCTGGTGCGCAAAGGTGCTGACTGCTCAGCGGCAGATAAAAGCACATCCCAGGTGAGGTTATAAAGGGGAATCTTAGCTCGTCTGACCGTTATCCACTCTTTTTCGTCATTGCGCGTGCCCCAACAAAGGTATACGAACTGTCCGCCTGCTGGTCCCTGGGCGAAGACGCCTTTGAAACGAGGTGCGCCTGTGGTTGAGTGTGGGACCACTTTCAGGCTGAACGGGAAATATGCTACCAGGTTATCGGCTGGCACGTCCATGACCACACGGCTGCCCTGTTGTATCCCCAGGCGCATGTGCCGGTATTCTGGGTTTACAGATCCCGGTAAGTTGAAACACTCGAATTCGAAGGTGATGTTTGCTTCCATTAATAATAAAAAGTCATGCTAACACTCATGACCAGCCAGCCTCATTATATCTATTAACACAGGTAAAGAACAAATTTATCATGTTAGAGCTTTTTCATTATAATAATGATTGGATACATTGATGAAGTGGATGTTTATATGTCTTAATACCGTGCCCTGGCACAAATCTGGCAACTTCATTTAACATCATCAGCAGGTAAAAACATAGATTTTCCCGGTACGTGACAGAGATTGGATAGGAGATGCGCATGAAAAACAAAACAACGAACTTAAAGGGAATAACAACAAAATTTTCCATTGTTGTTCTAATTTTATTTCTCTCCTTTATCCTGGCTGCATGCAATAATGAAACCGCAACTCCGCCCAGTGTTCCACCTCCCCTCCGGACCAGCTTTTCGAAAGTCCGTGGGTACTGGTGGCATACGGTGACCCGCAGAACCCTACGATTATCCCCAAGAATACGGTGGTTTCTGTCCATATTAACCAGGATGGCACCCTAACAGGTAATTCTGGCTGCAATGAATACCAGACAACTTATGAAATCCTGCCTGATGGCGGGATGACGATCCAACCCGACCTGGTCTCGACACGCATGATTTGCCCAACCACCCAAATGGATATCGAGACGGCGTTTCAAACCACGCTGCCGTACGTCAACGGCTACAAATTCGCCCCCGAAGGCAGGATGATTTTAACTTACACCACGGACACGGGTGAATCCGGCGAGATGGTTTTCGCCGTGGGCGAGGTGCCATTAAGCAACACGACCTGGGTGCTGGTCTCCTTCGGAAACCAGGAAATCCCGCAGCGCGTACCGCCCGGAACCAGCATTACAGCTATATTCAACTCGGGCGGAAAATTGAGCGGGAACGCAGGCTGTAACGACTACTCCGCCGGATATACCGTCCAGGCGAACAACATCACCATCGGACCAACCGCAAGCACAATGATGATGTGTCCAGACACGATGGACCTTGAAACCATGTACCTCGATGCACTCAATGCGGCTGTGAGTTACACGATCAGGGGACCCAACCTGACCATCACCACCTTCGATAACCTGGTGTTGAACTACACCTCTCTGGCGCTTCCGCTTGAGGGGACTTTATGGACCCTGATCTCAGCCAACGCGCAGCCCTTACCCACCGGCGTGGATATCACTGCCATCCTTCTCCCTGATGACACTGCGGATGGAACTTCTGGCAACCAGGGAGTCATCAGCGGGTCTTCAGGCTGCAACCAATATTCCGCTGGTTACACTTTAAATGAAGCGAACCTGTCCGTCTCCGCTGTTCTGCAAACACAGATGGCATGCGAACAAACGGTCATGGAAATCGAGACAGCCTTCCTGATGGCATTGGAAACCCCGAGCACTTACCAGATTACCGGTGACACGCTTGAGCTGACAACTGCTGAAGGAAGCCTGACTTTCAGCGCATCTCGCACGCCACTCACAGGAGCTTTGTGGGTGCTCAAGGGTTTGGGAAGCCTCGAACAGCCCGATGAACCTGTGAAAGGCAGCAAATTCACCATCCAATTTTTCCGGGCACCAACATCTCCCACAGGGGTGGCATCCGGGACAACCGGCTGTAATGAATATGCAGCATTCTATTCATCCAACCTGACCGAGATCAAAATCAATTCTCCCGTCAGCACCGAAAACACTACCTGCGTCCCCGGACTGATCGCCCAGGAACAGGTATTTTTCCTGGCACTAAACGATGCCCAGGAATACCGCATTCTGGGCAATGAGCTGTTGATCCCCTATGACAGCGGTAAGCAGGTTTTGGTATTCGAAGCCACCCAAATCGGTTTGGCGACGAACATACCCCTGGCAAGCCTGGATAACAGCCTGTGGTACCTGTGGACGATCAATGACCGCCCCATAGCCAATGGGACTTCCATCACTGCACTGTTCAAGATATTCGAGGACGGGAACGGGGGCACAATGGACGGCAGCAGTGGATGTAACATCTACGAGGCCGTCTTCGGGAGCGGTCTGAGCGTTGAGACCACCCTGAATTCACGCCAGGTTTGTGCTGAACCGAAGGGAGTGATGGAACAAGAACAGGCTTATATGCAGGTTCTCTCTCGCGCGCCTACGGCTTTTGGCTGACCGGTGACCAGGTCATCATCAACTCCGGGTTAGGGACTCTCACCTACCGGCAGTCACCCGCTCCACCCAGCTCAGACCAGTCTCACTTACTGCAGAAACACACCTGGTACCTGGTCTCATACAACGAGTTTCTTAGCACTCCTGGCGAGAAGGGAGATCCAACGGTGTCCTTCAATCCGGATGGGACCATCTCCGGTTACACCGGCTGTAACGAGTTCCAGGGAAAATATGCCACAGATCTGAACCAGTTGAAAGTAAATGAGCTGGTAACCACCCTGGCAGGATGCGCCAACAATGTGTATGCGAACCAGGAGCAGGTGATGCTGGACATCTTAAAAAACAGCCAGACTTACCAGGTTGTGGAAGACGCCCTGCAGATCGTTGCGCCCTCTGGTGTGCTTAATTTTTACAATCAGCCCGTACACACACCGGGTGAGCCGGTGATCCCAACGGCAAGGATCTCCGCCCCGGCACAAGCGAAAGTGGGCGAGCGGGTGACCTTCGATGCTTCCAACTCGACCTCGGAGGTTCCCATCACTTCCTTTAAATGGGACTTTGGAGATGGAGGGCGAGGCAATGGGAAGACGGTAGAAAACCGGTTCACCAGGGCTGGCAGATACCATGTGCAGATGACGATCACGGACCAACGGGGATACCGGGACTCGGATGACATGTACATCGAGATCTACGACGAATCTGCACCTGAGCCAACCGATACGCCCGTACCAACGGATACGCCCGTACCCACGGATACGCCCGTACCCACGGATACGCCCGTACCCACAGAAACCCCCGTGCCAACCAATACACCCGAGCAGCCCACACCTACACCCACAGTTGAAGCAACAGAACCACCGGTGGAGCCAATACCCACTGAAACGCCGGTCGAACCTGAGCCAACTGCCACGCAGCCTGTGGAGCAGCTGCCTCCAACCGCAGCGATCGCGGGTCCCGCACAGGGTTTTCCAGCCGAGCCGGTCACCTTCAGTGCAGCCGATTCTACTGCCGGCAGCAGCCCGATCGTCAGCTACCAGTGGAATTTCGGTGATGGATCTCAGACCGCACCTGTTGACCAGCCCGTGATCAGCACCCTGTATATCCACGGCGGAAATTACACAGTGACTGTTGTTGTGACGGATGATGTTGGATTGAGCAGCAGCGCCTCGACCCAGGTACTGATCAAACCCAGACTTGACACCGCGGTGTGGGAACTGGAAGCGATCAACCAGAAACCGTTGTTGAAAGGCACTGTGATTACCCTGCAGTTCCTCAATGGGCAAATCGCAGGATTTGCAGGATGCAATGAATATTCAGGCGCCTACACAGCCGCACTGAACGAAGACGGAACCTACTCAGTGGTTGTCGAGAACCTGAATAGCACAAAGAAAGCATGCGCTACGGAGATCATGGAACAGGAAAGCACTTTCCTCAACGTGCTGGCAGGTGTGCAGACGGCAAGAATTCGATGGTATCAGACTGGAGCTGAACTCAACAGAAGGGGTTATGGCGCTGGTAGAGATCGGTGCGCCGCAACCGCGGTAGTTCATTAAAAGAGCAAGGCGCAGGTTGATGTCACCTGCGCCTTGCTCATCTGAAGAGATTTGCGCTTAGACCGTCACGATCGAGTCGTCACTGCCAAAAGGATTTTCCACATAGCTATCGGCGCCGTCGTCATTGGCCCATCGCTCACCGTCCAGGATGTACCTGAACCGGTACGACTGCCCCGGTTTCAGGTTGACGGTAGTAGAAAAACTGCCGTCTTTGCGCTGCGGCATTTCTATCGGAGCCTCATCCCATCCGGTGAAATCTCCGGTCAGGACAACGGTTGCTGCATTTGCTTCCTGCGGGACCCTGAAGGTCACCCGGCAGGTTTTGCCATCGTTTAAATAAGATTTCTTGATCATAAACTACTCCTTTCAACTTAATATTACCATATATGGTCAAGTTCCTCGCTTTCCCGGAAGAATCTTATTGATATGTGTAAAGATATAAAACTTTAGAACAATGACCGGCAGTGCGAATTACCGAATTCGGACATTCCAATCCATTTCACCTGTTAAAGCAATCAAAGTGTGTTTATAAAACTGTGCCAGTTAGTTCATTCTTCGACCGCAACCAGCCTTCAAGAATGAAGGTAATAGCTAACTGGTCATCTCCACTCCTCCCCGTTCTTTCCTAACTTCATAATATAATAAGGTTCAAATAACTAAAAATACGAACCCAAGCAGGTCACCCCATGCAGCACGTAGGTCCCCAAAAGGGAGCAAGTCATAAACGGAATCCATTAATTCGGCAGTTGAGCCAGTACTGGCAGGCATGGCAATGGTATTTCCTGGGCGCGGGTTGGGTGGTGGTCATTCTCCTGGGTACAACCGGATACCAGCAGTACCATCTTGAACTGGGATTGCCGCAGCCCTTCTTGAACAACCTCTACCAGGCGATCCAGCTGATCGTGTTGGAGTCCAGCGGTTTCTCCCAGACTCTGCCCCTGAACCTGCAGCTGGCTCGCTGGCTGGCACCCGCTTTGGCTGCCTACACCGCCATCCAGGCGGCGGCTATCGTTTTCGCCGAACAATTCGACCGTATCCGCCTGCGTACGATGCGCGACCACGTGATCATTTGCGGCTTGGGCAGGCGCGGCTACCTGATTGCCGAAGGTTTCTTGCACCAGGGAGAGAATGTGGTGGTCATTGAGAAGGACGCCGAGAACGATTACCTGGAACCGCTGCGCGACCTGGGGGGGAAAGCGCTGCTGGGGGACGCGGCAAACCCGGCGATGCTGGCGCTGGCAGGCGCTGCCCGTGCGCGGTACCTGGTGGCGGTGAACGGCGAAGACAGCACCAACGCAGAGATCGCTGTCCAGGCTCGCCGGTTGGTGGAGGCTGCGGGCAGCCGTAATGCCCCATTAAAATGCCTGGTGCATATCGATGACCCCAAGTTATGCGACCTGCTTCACGATTACGAGTTCAGCACCTCCACTTCACACAAGTTCCGTATGGAATTTTTCAATGTATTCGACCTTGGCGCGCAGGCGGTGCTGGCACAGTACCCGCCGTTCACGACGGAAGCCGTCCTGGAGGGCGGCAAGACAACTCACATCCTCGTCGTAGGACTGGGCAGCATGGGGCGCAGCCTGCTGGTGCGGGCTGCACGTGCATGGCGCGAGCTGCAGCGCAAGGCAGGTGGCGGTGTACCACCGCTGGATATCACCGTGATCGACCGGGATGCCGCCAACAAGGTGGAGACTCTGAAATACCGCTTCCCCAAGCTGGTATCGGCGTGCTCCATCCAGGCACTGCAGATGGATATCCGCCGGCAGGAATTCCAGCGCGGTGACTTCCTGCGCGGGGAGCAGGATGAAATTATCATCAGCGTTGTGTATGTCTGCCTGGATAATGATTCTCTCGGGCTCAACGCCGGGTTGACGCTGAACCAGAACCTGCGAGATGCGGATGTGCCCATCGTCATCCGCACCTCCAACGAGCTGGGGATCAGCAGCCTGTGGGATGGAGATGCAATCCTCGAAGCACGGCAGATGTCTGGGAGCGAGGAATATAAGAACCTGCATGCCTTTGGTCTGCTGGAAAGAACCTGCCAGCCGGATAGGCTGCTGGGAGGTACACACGAAACCATCGCCCGGGCTCTGCATGAACGCATCCGGCGGGTATCGTCCCTCGAGGGGGATGAGTCTGGCTCCTCCCAAACCTGGGACCGCCTGGACGACCGCGTACGCGATGAACGACGCAGGCAGGCAGACGTGATCATCAGCCTGCTGAGGAAATCCGGATACGGCATCCGCCAACTGGTGGATTGGGATGCGGAAATCCAGCCGCTCAATGGGCAGGAAGTCAACCGGCTCCTGGGTGAGCAGGGCAATACCGGTATAGAGGTAGCATTCGACCAGGTCCCTTATGTGCTGGCGGAGGCTGGAATGGAAGTGTACCGGCGGGAAAACATGCGCGCAAACGAGGAAGGATGAGCAAATGACCGAAACAACAGAAATGAACCCTGAAAAGACCGACTCTGATATATCAAGCCCTGATATATCAGGCCCTGATATATCAGGCATTGACCGCCAGGCGATCATCGAGCAGATCGAGCGTTATAAACTCGTGCAGCCGCGCTTTGAATTATTCGCTGAGGTGCTGCACGATGTACTCTACCAGGCAAGCAAAGAGTATGCACCGTTGGGTATCGTCCAATCCAGGGCAAAGAAGGTTGCCAGTTTTGCGGAAAAAATCCAGCGCAAGAAAGGCAGATACCGCAACCCTGTGTTTGAATTCACGGATCTGTGCGGCGCAAGGGTAATTACCCACACCTATTCCGAGGTCGAGGCGGTCTGCCGCTTCATTGAAAATAACTTTATCGTCGATGCGGAAAACAGTGTGCAAATCAGCCAGCGCCTGAAACCGACCGAATTTGGCTACCGTTCTGTGCACTACGTTGTGCAGTTCAAGCCGGGCAAGTTCCCAACCGGCGAAGTCCAGGTGCAGATCCCTGGCGAATTATTCCAGCAAGACAAAGACGACGTGCCCATGAAAGCGGAAATCCAGGTGCGTACGCTACTGGAACACGCCTGGGCTGTGTTCAGCCATGAGCGAGTGTACAAGGGATCATTTAGCGTACCGGAAAGCTGGGAACGTGAGCTGGCGGGGATCAGCGCCATGCTGGAAGAGGCGGATAAATCCTTCATCCGCATCCAGGATGGGCTGCAGCGGTTCGGGGCAAGTTATGAGGATTACCTTTCTCCTGAAGAAATCCGTCAAGAAATCGCGTTGAAACGCATCATCCAGGAATGCGAACCTGATGATCCGGCACTGGCTCATGATATCGCCAGGCTGGCAATATCGGTCGGTGATTGGAAACAGGCAGTTGCAGCGCTCCAGCCTCTGGTGGATAAGCTTGACTTATCTCCGAAAGGGTCGTTAAGCGCAAAATTCCAACCCCTGCTCAGAGACCTCGGCATGGCGCTGTGCAAGGCATCGCCCAAGAATGCCAAAGATCCTGATTATGCCCGCGGCCAGTCCTACCTGATGCGAGCGAGTGAGATCATGCCGCCCGACCCGGACGTGTATGCCTCGCTGGCAGGCACCTACAAAGCCGTCAATGATGCGGAGAACGAAAGGATATATTACCGCAAGGCGTTCCAGTGTGACCCCAGCGATCCCTATGCGGTCGAAGGCTGCCTGACTTCAGAGATCCTTTACCGCAAGGACCTGTCTCCCGTACAATTGATGATGCCTGCGATTCAGGACGCCATGCAGCGCTGCCGGAACCAGATCGAAGTGGGCATGAACATCCCCTGGGCGTATTACAGCCTGGGGCTTTTCCACCTGCTTCTATACCAACCATACGAAAGCCTTATCAGCTATGCGAATGCTGTCCAAAAAAGCACGAACAGCTGGATGGTGGATGTTGCCTTGAATACCATTGTGCGATTAGCGGATGTGCGCAGCTCCATTTCCGGATACGAATGGATCCAAAAATCACTGGTGATGAGCAGGGCAGCCCGTTTCCGGAATGACAGGACGTTTACAGCGCTTAAAACTCTGGCGCCGGTAAAATATAAACCCATTCAAACACCGGTCATCATCCTGGCAGGAGGAACTGATGTGCTCGTTGAAAGTAAAATCAGCGAATATCGCCAGCAGGTGGTCGATGCCTTTGAAGATTTTGAGGGACAGTCATTTCTGGAGGAACGCGCGCAGGGATCGTAGGATTCGGTGGCGATATCCAGCAAAAGTATTCCAACAAGGTCAAAACGATCGGCTACCTGCCCAGGCTCATCCCCAGCGAGGTGGAAAAAGACAGCCGTTATTCTGAATTTCGCATCACAACAGGCGATGATTTCAGCGCATTGGAGACCGTTCAATACTGGATCGACCTGGTGTCTTCCGGGATCAAGCCGGAAGAAGTGAAATTGCTGGGCATCAATGGTGGGACGATTGCGTCTGCAGAATTCCGCCTTGCTCTGGCTTTGGGTGCAACGGTAGGTGTGATCGCCGGAAGCGGCAGGGCAGCGGACGAACTACTGCTCGATCCGTTCTGGGGCAGGCTGCCCAATCTGATCCGGCTGACGGATGATTGTGCTTGCCATCACGCTTTTATTGGCGCAGGCAAACTGGATGTCGGAGAAGCGCTGCGATTGAAAATCGCTCAGGGCATACACGCTGAGTACCTGACCCGGCGGGTGGACACTCTGAAACTGGAAGATCCGGCAATGCGCCTGTGGGATGAGCTGGATGAGCATTACCGGCAGTACAACTTCGAACAGGCTGATAACATCCCGGCAAAATTACGCGCCATCAACCTGCGCATGCAGCCAGCCGAAGGAAAAACGCCAGTCATCCACCAGTTTAGCGAGGAACAAATTGAGATCCTGGCGGAGATGGAGCACACTCATTGGATGGTGAAACGGTTATTGGATGGGTGGCAGCACGGCGAGGTGCGTGATGTTGAAAAGCGCACCAGCCCTTACCTGGTCCCTTGGCTTTCACTCCCAGAAGATGCCAGGGATTGGGACAGGGGAGTCGTGGCGATCATCCCGAGAATGTTGGCAGAAATTGGGTATGAAGTTGTGTCCGTGGATTGACGGTTATTGGTTTTCGCGTCCCAGCAGGACGTAGACCACACCCCAGACTGCAGCCCAAACAACCAGCAGGATGAATACAAACCAGACCATCAAAGGATACCAGGCTGATACCAGATGTCTGAGCAATCCCACAGCCCCCAATGCCGTAAAGATGAGGTAGCCTGATACCAGCATCCTTACCACATTGACACCTGCCGCCAGGTAACCGCGCAGCGAGCAGTAGGACATGGCGAGCAGCGATGCACCCAGAAGCCGGCTGATCAATGGATCGACCGGTTCCCAGCCAAACCAACCCAGGAATTTACCCGGGGATCAGGAACATCAGCAACCCAAATATCAGTGTAATGATCCCGTAGAACAATAAAAGAATTTTGGCTGTTCGCAGCATGGTTCCTCCTTTCAGGAATACAAATACGAGCGCAATTCAGCCAGCGGCGCGCTGGTCTTTTCGCCAGGGATAAACACACAGTCGTCTCTGCCGCAGTAGTAGAGCTCTCCCCACCGCTGGGTGGCAGATTCCCATTTCCTGGTTTCTTCAGCAAACTTTTCCTGGGCATCGCGGGCATTCTCAACGTACTGCGTGTTTAAATACTCGCTTTCCTGGCGCAGCCTGGGGATCTGCACGCGCCATAACCAGATGCCAATAGCGACCATGACGAATGCTGGAAGTGCAAAACAGGCTGATGTGAAGATGACCGGGGTGAGGGATTCCATCTCACCTTCGATCAATCCCAGGAACGGGACGGCAGCTGCCATCAGCAGGCATGCCGCAATGCCCAGGAAGATGATCACCGCAATGGTGACCAAGGTTAAATTTGTGGAGGACGGCTGGGTGAGTGTGGGCGGGGCAGGTTTTTGCGGGGGAACGAGGTGCCGGGCAAGCTCAGACACCTGGGTTGAGCTTGTGGGCACAGCAACTTTCTCGGTGCGCGGGCGGTAATTGTCACCCACCTTGACGAAGGTGGTCTGTGTCTGGTATGAGATCCCTTCTATGTTGTGTTTTTGAGTTCTCAAGATCGCTGAAACTTTCTCGGATCGATCGTTGCGGTTGCAGATCGGGCAGCGAGCGTAAGATTCGAGGATGATATCTTCCTGCTCGTAGCGCACCAGGTGTTCGACACCGCAGTGGTCACAGCGCAAAGAAGTGACATTCTCACTGACCTGCAGGCTGCCACCGCAGTTTGGACACTGTAAAGTGATCAGATCAGGCATGTGTTAATTTTACCTTAACCCTCCCTGGACATTGAACAGAAAACCGAGTTACCGGTTTATCGCTGTTTTTCGCTGCTCCAATACGCGCCGCAATGGGGGCATCGCTGCCCGGCTCTGGCTGCGGCTGAGACCGATTTACCACACCGAGAGCAGGTCTTAGCCACCGAAAAACCCCCTCCGCCTGGTGAGGCTGATGAGAAGGAACCCAGGATCGTACCAATGATGCCTTTCGAGGACTCCCAGTTCCGTTTGGACATCCCCAGGTATGAGCATGAAAAATATGGCAGGAATACCGCCACAACCCCCCAATCAGCCCGCGGGCGGTTGAGCGCTTTCGCCAATGCCAGAGAGAAAAACACGCCGCCAAAATAAACGGTCAGGACTTCATAGAAAGCCGGACTGGTCAAAACCATCCACGGTTGGTTAAACTGCACCATCCTGAGGGTCGCCGCCAATCTCTCGGGCCAGTAAAGCAGGATCCTGACGATGTCGAAATCCCCCGTGATCATGATGCGCATAATAACGTCATAAGCGGTGGCGATCAGCCCGGCGATCCCGACTGCCAGGGTGATGCGCTTGAGAAATTTTATCCGCTCGCTGTCATTCCTGGAATTACCCGTGAATGCCCAGAGTATAACCTGCCCTACTGCGCTGGTTGTCCTGACCAGCTTTTTCGATTGGAACGGCAGCAAGACCGTGGCAAGGTAGGGGAAGAGCAAAGCCAGTATGCCCCAGTCCCAGGGAGAGCGGTTGCAGGTGATCGCCAGGGCGATCGAGATCACGACCGCCAGCAGGTAAACGGCGATCATCACCAGGTCGATGGCGTCTGGACTGCGGATCATGAAGCGCATGCGGGTGAAGAGCCAGTCTGGCCAGAGATAAAGCAAATCCCAGAACAAGAAGCGGACAAAGGTCAGGCTCCAATTAGGAACCGCACTAATGATCTGGATGACCTGGTAGATGGTCAGCCCTACGGCTGCCAGACCGGTCAAATATGAGGCGATGCGCAAAGCCTTCATCTTATCACCTCCCCTGGTGATGGTTGTATGTGCCTGTGACAGATTCAATAGGAATAAATTGGTATCTTCGCTTTATTATACCGAAATAAGATGAACAGCAGGTGTTTGCCTGATATGTCAAAAACACCTGCCGATTTGTTGGATAGATCGACACCAATGCCGGGTAAGAAACCCGACCTACAATGTGATAGTTGGCGGATATGGATTTCCACTCGATGATTTTTTAACTCATTCTTCTGATTATGCCTCTAAAGTCACCTCAGCGCGGATAACCCCGGCGCGGTCGTGCCGGGCGGTCAGCTTCACGGTCCCTGCAGCCGGCGCATGTACCACCCACTCGACCTTCATGCGGTCTTTGGTCGATTCGTCCATCTCTTCGGGCTGGGCAGTCTTGTATGCGCGCCCAGCCAGCTGGCTGAATTCCTCGCGGGTCTTGCCCGACTCGAGGGCAGCTCCTTCCGGCAGCTCGATCTCGCAGATCACCCCGCGCACGCGCTTCTTCTCCACCGCCTTCTCGGTCACGTTGGTCGGCAGCCAGCCCTCGTTATCGACCACCAGGCGCAGGCGGTAGGTGTCCGTACCGATGCGTGAAGCGCTGGCTTCGCGCAGCACCAGGCGCGGTGAGACCATCGCCTGCCAGGTGATCCAATCCGTGAAGTGTTTGATCTCTTTCTCCAGGTGCGATGCCGGCGGGTTCCCCCATGCCATCATATCCCAACCGCCCAGCTCCACCTGCCCGAGCTCGGGGTGCTCGTAGGGATACCATTCGACGAAGCCCTTTCCGTCCAGATGCTCATCATTCCACTTCATCAGTGCGAGGTCATCTTCAACTGGATGCTCGCGGAACCAGTCGATGAACTTGTAATCCTTGATCCCCGCCTGGCGCATGGGCGACCACAATTCGACCACGAAGAAGAACATCCCCAGGTGCTCGTAGGTCCAGTCTAATCCGCCTGAGATGACCTGCTTGGGATGGTATTTAAACTCGTGGAAGATGGAAATCGCCGGATAGCCGGTCAGGTCGGTGCCTTTTTGCCCCAGCTTCTGGTAAGTCCACAGGTCGTTGACCGGCAGGTCGTCGTCTGGTTTGGATGCGTAGGGTCGCAGGATGACGCCGCTGAAGGTGTGGAAGGTGAGGACGCCGCAGATGTTGTTGTGCCGGATGAAGAAATCGACCAGGGCGCGCACCTCAGGCTCGGAGGTGGGGTAGGGACCGGCGCCGCGCTGCTCATTATCCTGTCGCCATTCCATGGGGAAGTTGCGGTTCAGGTCCAGTCCCTGTTTGGGCGGCAGCACCTTGATGGTCACGCCGTCGTAATTGACCACGCGCCCTTCCGGCAGCAGGCGGTAGTACTTCCCGCCAGTCTCCGCCGGATCGCGGCGCACCATCAGGCGCGGGTCGTCCGGGTGCTGCTTCCAGGCGCCATTGGGATCCGGCAGGCGGATCTGCAGGATGCGCCCATCGCCATCGATGTCTTCGTATGCCATCAAGCCCTCGACCGGTTCCTCGTCGTACGGATAAGCACGCGTGCTCGAGCGCACCATTTTGGGACGGTCCGCCAGAGCCCATTCAGCCCCGTCGGGGTTGAGGCGCGGGATCAGGTAGAAAGCGCGCGTGTCCAGGCAGCGGGTGATGGTCTCATCAGTTTTAAAACCACTGATGAGAGAGTGCAGGTGGTGCAGGCAGGCGGTGGAGGCGGATACCTCCACGGCGTGGATGTTGCCGTCGACGTAGAAGGCGGGTTTCTCGTCATCGGGTCCGGTGGCGAAGTTAGTCACGGTGAGGACCCAGATGTCCCTGCCTTCGTAGCTCTTGCCGATCGAGCCAATTTTGACCAGGTGGGGATATTCCTCGGCGTAGGCGTGCAGCAGCTGGGTGAGTGCTTCGAAGCGGTAATAACGGTCGAATTTTATGTCTGGCACGGATTTATTTCCTTTCAGGCTGATTTTTTGACAGATGGTATCGTAATTTTAATCGAACATCAGCCAGTAGGAATGGAATGGTTTAGCTGATTTCCAGACCTCATGGTATCTCACCTGCATGAATGGGCTTGTACGATCATACATGCGGTAGAATTGAAAATTATCCATGTAAAGACAACCTAGAATAACCAGCAAAATTCTCAAAGGAGATGCAAAATGGCTTTCAACTTACGCAACAGGAACTTCCTCAAGGAGCTCGATTTCACCCCTGATGAGCTCAAGTTTCTACTCAAGCTTTCCGCGGATCTCAAAGCAGCCAAGTACGGCGGCTACGAGCAGCCACGCTTGAAAGGCAAGAACATCGCCCTGATCTTCGAGAAAGCATCCACGCGCACACGCTGCGCCTTCGAGGTGGCGGCTTACGATCAGGGCGCTCATGTGACTTATCTGGGACCATCCGGTTCGCAGATTGGGCACAAAGAGTCGATGAAAGACACCGCCCGGGTGCTGGGGCGCATGTACGATGGCATCGAATACCGCGGCTTCGGGCAGGAGCTGGTCGAAATCTTGGGAGAGTATGCGGGGGTGCCTGTGTGGAATGGGTTGACCGACCAGTTCCATCCCACCCAGATGATCTGCGACATCCTGACCATGCAGGAGCACAGCGACAAGAACCTGCACGAGATTGCATACTGCTACCTGGGGGATGCGCGCAACAACATGGGCAACTCACTGATGGTCACCGGCTGCAAGCTGGGGATGGACGTGCGCCTGTGTGCCCCCAAGGCACTCTGGCCTGAAGAGAGCCTGGTGAACACCTGCAAGCAGATTGCGGCTGAGACCGGCGCGCGCCTGACCATCACCGAGAACGTCGAGGAAGGCGTCAAAGGCGTGGACTACCTTTACACTGACGTTTGGGTCTCGATGGGCGAGGCAAAGGAAGTCTGGGATGAACGCATCAAGCTGCTCAAGCCCTACCAGATCAACATGGACGTGGTCAAGAAAACCGGTAACCCGAAAGTCAAGTTCATGCACTGCCTGCCCGCCTTCCACAACCGTGAGACCAGGGTCGGGGAGGACATCTACGAGAAGACCGGTCTGGAGAGCCTCGAAGTGACCGAGGAAGTATTCGAGTCGGAGATGTCGATCGTTTTCGCCCAGGCGGAGAACCGTATGCACACCATCAAGGCGATCATGGTTGCCACGCTTGGTGATTGACAGTAAAAAAGCCCTACACCAGTAACCAGCGCGGTAGCTAAAAGTGCCAATATATCAATTTCTCGGTAAACCTGTCAGGATCGCCGTCAACCTTATACTTTGCGTCTGAGAGGTAGTATATGCCAGTAGCTCGTGATATTGCCGCTGTTTTCGAAACCATTGCCCCTTTGGATTCTGGTATACACGGGGATGAATTGGGATTCGTGTTTGGTGATGCCGACCAGGAGATCCACGGGGTCGCCTGCATGTGGAATGTGCACGCAGGCAGTATTCAAACCTGCCTGGACCAGGAATTGAACATGATCATCTGCCACGAGAGCGTCTGGATGCAGCCGCAGACCAGCCCGTGGTATCAGGGTCCGGCAGAACACGAGATCTTCTCCAACAACCTGCGCCGCAGGCTGCTGGAGGAAAACAACCTGGTCGTCTACCGCAGCCACTCGAACTGGGATGCGCTCATCGAGGATGGCGTCCCCGACCAGGCTGTTGCTGCATTGCATCTGCCGGGGTTAAGAGTGACCGCCAGGCAGAAATTCTTCTCCGTAATGGAATTGCCACGTCCGATCACCATCCAGGAACTCAGCCAAAAGGTTTCAACCGGGCTGCAGTTCCCAGATTACCGGGTATTTGGGGATCCGGCGAAAAAGGTGCGCCGGTTTGCCTTCCTGATCGGTGGATTCGGCGAGAACCAGCTGCACATGCCCCAGGCTGCCGGCGAGATGGGCGCAGAGGCAATCATCATCGGCGAGATGAGCGAGTTCATCGTCATCGCCTGCCTGGAGATGGGTATGCCGGTGATCGAGAGCCTGCACAGCGCCAGCGAGATCCCGGCGGTGAAGCGCCAGGCTCAGATGCTGGCGGAACGGTTGCCCGTCCCGGTGAGGTACATCGCCAGCGGGGCGATGATGTTTCAGATTTCGGCGTAGTCCTGGGCGTAGCGGACAGCTTCGGTTAGGCTCAATTTCTTCCCCTCCGCCCACTCTTTTTCCAATTCCTCGACCGGCATGTCGCCGCGCAGTTGCTCGACAAAGCCGGCGTACTCGATCTGTTCCACGGGGGTCATCGTTTCCTCGATCCGGGCGCGGATGCTCTCCGCCGCACCGAATAACCTGGCTGCTCTTTGCTCACGTCCTTTCTGCACGGCGATGAAGGCAAAACATTCCAGAATATTGCAGGCAGCAGCCTGGTTATGCCGGTCGAAAAACACCTGGATGGTGCGCTTGTAGATGTGTTCCGCCGCTTCCAGGTTCCCGGATTTCCGCTCAATGTGCCCCCTGTGGTTTTCGAACATGCTGAAGAAGTGGTGGTTGGGAGGATGTCCTGCCTGGACGGTAAGCTCAATGCCGCGGTCCACCCAGCACCTGGCTTCATCCCAGTTTCCGGATATTATCTCCATCTGGATCATGAATTGAATTCCAGCGGAAAAGGTTCCCCAGCCGGGTGAGATCGAAAACGCCTGGTTCGCCAACGAACGGGCTTTATCCAGGTCGCGTTCGACCGCCATGGCGAACAGGCTCCTACCGATCAGGACTCCGGAGGTGATGACATCCTGACCGGTCTGTTTGCCGAGTTCATCTGCCTCATCCAGGGCAGAGAGCATAAGCTCGATTTTTTGTTGGTGGAAAGCATTAACGGCATTAGTCAAGAGGGTCCAGGGAAGAAAATCTTTATCACCCACCTCGTGATACAGGCTGATTGCCTTCTCTCCTTCATCGATAGCCCTGGATGACTCCCCCATCATGCCGTAAATTGAGGTCAAGGCAAGCAGAACGTGCGCATAAGCTGTTTTATACCGGGTGTCGTGAACGTTCACCGGGATGTCATCCAATTCTGCCCTGATCGCCAACAGCAATTCTCTGGCTTCATTCCACAAACCTGAATAAGTCCAGAACATGAACAATTTTCCAGCCAGTTCACCCGCTGATACAGGATCATGTTCCTTTGCCCATGCCAGGGCGCCGCGGATGTTATCGATGTTAGCACTGCAGCGCTTGTTGAATTCACTCTGGTTTTCTAGTCCACCATCGGTGGGTGGGTTTGAAAAATTGAGGAAGTATGTCAGGTGGCGGGTGCGAACCTGGTGAACCCTTCCGGATTCCATCAGGCGGTCGCGGGCATACTGTCGGATCGTTTCTAGAAAATGGTAGCGCATTTCATCGCCTTCCGGTTCCACCACCACCATAGATTTGTTAACCAGCTGGGGAAGGAGGTGAAGATGTCCACTTCAGGTGAGATATCCATGGCAGAGTTGATTGTCCAGCCGCCGCGGAACACGCTGAGATCCTGGAGAAGGTTTTTTTCTTCCTCGGACAGGATCCCGTAGCTCCAATCGATCAATGCCTTGAGCGTCTGCTGGCGAGGCAGGGCTGTGCGGCTGCCGCCGGTCAGCAGGCGGAAGCGGTCATCAAGCCTCTGCAGGATCTGGACCGGGGTAAAGATCGCCAGGCGTGCAGCTGCGAGCTCGATTGCCAGGGGAATGCCGTCCAGTCGGCGGCAGATTTGAGCGACTGCCAGGCGGTTTTCCTCCGTCAGGATCACCTGGGCATTGACGGAGCGCGCCCTTTCCATCATCAACTGCACGGACTCGCTCTGGCTGATCAACTCCCAATCACTCGTGTTTTCCGGTGGAAGGGGCAGCGAGGGAATGCGCACCACCTGTTCGCCGTAAACACCCAGCGATTCGCGGCTGCTCGCCAGCACCTGCACCATGGGACAATGCTGCAGGAAATGCTCGATCCATTCCGCACTCGAATACTCGACGAGGTGCTTGGCAGTTATCGAAGATCAACAAGAGCTGCCTGCCGATCAAATACTGCGTCAACATTTCTCGCAGCGGAGTCCCGGCGGTCTCTTGAAGGTGGAAAACTTCTGCGAGAGCATAAGGATCTTCTCCGGTTCGGATAACGGTGCAAGCTCAACGATCCAGACCCCATCCGGGAATGCCTGCCGCATCATCTTCCCGGCTTCGACAGACAGGCGCGTTTTACCGGTTCCCCCAGGACCAGCCAGGGTGACCAGGCGGATGCGCTGAGTATGCTCAGCGGTGTCTACCAGCAGGTTGGTGATTTGAGCCAGCTCCTTCTGCCTGCCGATGAAACTGGCAAGGTTGGCGGGCAGGTTATTGGGCACTTCATTGCTCCCGCTCAACGGATGGAAATCATGCGCCAGTTCGGGGTGGTTCAACTGGAAGAGCTTTGTCTGACCGGGCAGACCGCGGAGGTGATAATTGCCCAGTTCTATGAAGCTGATTTCTTCCTGGGGATGTTCATTTAATAAGGCTGTGGTCAGGTCCGAGATCAGTATCTGCCCTGCGGATGCCATCGACATGATCCTGGAGGCTTTATTGATCGTTGTACCGAAGATATCGCCATCCCGCTCCTCGACCTCGCCTGTGTGCAGACCAATGCGAACGTGCAAAGCGCCAGTCTCGTTCCAGTCCTGGCTTTTCAGATTTTTCTGGATCGCCACGGCGGAACAGACTGAGTCACCCACAGAATTGAAAACCGCCATGACGCCATCCCCGGGGTACTTATAATCCTGCCCTCATGCTGGTTGATAGACTGGTGTATAACTTTGTCGTGGACTGCCAGCGATTTGCTCATCTGCTGGGGATGCTGCTGCCAGAGCCGGGTGCTACCGGCGATGTCGGTAAACATAACAGTGTACATGGATTCCTACCTTTTTCACGCAACGTGCCGAAACCATCGTAGTTCACCGACTATTATAACCTTATTTATCTTGTTCGTCTTTTTCGGGGCAGCTATTAATCCAGCGAGATGATCCCCTGGCGCAGTTCCTCGTTGAACGCCTGCACCGCCCGGTCAATGGTAGGGTAAAAATGACGGCGGTTTATGGTCTCGTATAAACCATAGCGCTCAATCTTTTCCCTGACCGGGTCTTTCAGCTCTGCCAATGCAAGGTGGATTCCCTGGGAATTCAACTCCATGTCGAGGTCAACGAGTACATCTGCGGCAGTTGTGTCCACATCCGTTATCGGTTCCGCTGCAACCAGGATCCAGACTGGTTTAGGCTGGGCGCTGGAAACCAGCTCCCGGATCCATTTCCTGAACAAGTTTGCGTTGGCGAAGAAAAGCGGTGCATCCCAGCGAACGATCACCAATCCTGGATTGCGGTATGCGTGCGGATAATGTTTGATATCGTGATAACCAGGCACCCTGTCCGGTTTCCCCAATATTGCAGAATACGGACGCCAGGCTCTTTGGAAAAATTTTAGGATGGAGATCACCACTGCAATGACGATCCCTTCCAACACACCAAACAGGACGACCACCAACAGGCTGATGACGGCAATCGCGAATTCACTCTTGCGCACTCGCCAGAGATGCAAGAATTCACGCAGGTTGAACAGGCTGATAGAAGCAACAATGACGATAGCCGCGAGAGTGGTTTGCGGGAGGTTGCGGAACAAACCTGGAGCGAAAACGATCAGCAGCAGAACCAGTACAGCAGCGAACACGCCTGTCAGCTGTGTCTTCGCACCGGATTGATCCGCCACGGCAGTCCGCGGAGCTGCTGGTGCTGACCGGAAAACCTGAAAAGAAACCCGCCAGAATATTGGCAGAACCAATACCGACCATCTCCTGATCGGCATCCACCTCGTATCCTTTCCTGGCAGCAAAACCCGAGGAGGTGGAGATCGTGTCACCGATCGCCACCAGGGTGATACCCAGAGCAGCCACCGCCAGCTGCATGAGATGACCAGGTTCAACAATCGGGATGGATGGTCTTGGGAAACCTTGAGGCAGCACCCCAATGACCTCCACCCCTTCTGCAGCCAGGTTAAAAAAACTGGTAAGGGCTATGGTGAGAAGAACAGCTATCAATATTCCCGGGATAGATGGTTTCCAAATTTTCAGACCTAAAACCAGAATGATGCAAGAAAGACCCAAGAGCATCGAGTAAATATTGGTCTGGTCTAATGCACCGAAGAAATCAACGGCATCCTGAACGGCATTCCCCCCTTCGACCGAGAATCCGAATAATTTGGGCAGCTGCCCTAACAGGATAGTGATCGAAAGCCCAGCCAGGTAACCGGCACGGATGGGCTTGGAGAGCAGGTCAGAAATAAAACCTAACCTGGCAACCCCGGCAAAAACGCTGATTTCCCCCAACCATTAATGCCAGCATACCGGCGAGGGCAATGGCTGCCTGTGCATCCCCAGCAGCCAGGGGCAGTACGACGGCTGCAATCATGGGTCCCAGCGCAGGAATCTGGTCCCAGCACCAGGAATGGAGAGGGTCCGAACACGGCATACGCAGCCAGGCAGACAACCGTGGTATATAAACCTGTGATGGTTGGCAAACCCGCCAGCTCTGCATATGCCATGCCCTGTGGCACCAGCAGGGCACATAGTACAAGCCCGGCAAGCAGGTCGCGTGGCAGCCAGCGCCGCTGGTAATTACGCATGGCGTTGAAACCGGGCACCCACTTCCAGATGCCGCGTGGGGGTCGTTTTAGTGACGCGTTTTCGCTGTCCATGGGATACTAAAGGTAAATTATATCTGGTAATGGTTTTCAGTTCTTATAGAAACCGCGATAACCATCCACCAAAGTATAATTTAAACAGGTAAATTATTTAGAAAAAAGGACAGCAATGAAGCGGACTTCGGGTGAGATGAATTTCAACGCAGGTGTGGGGGTGAGGTCGATCACACCGGAAAAAGAGTGGATCGATGCAGGGCAAATTTACCTTTGGGGCTTTGCCAGCCGCACCCACAGCTGCCAGGGGATCCACTCACCCATCTATACACGCGCTCTGCTGATCCAGGATCCTGAAGAAGAAACCATGCTGCTGGTGTCTGTGGACATCGCCTCTCTCGACCCTGAACTGACCGCTGAGGTGCGCAAACGCATTAACCAGTCCTTCAGCATCCCGTCTGAGAGCGTGTGCATCAATGCCAGCCACACCCACGGCGCGCCTGTGACCATGAGCGTGCCTACGTGGCAGGAAGGATTTGACCAGCCATTTCCAGCCTACCGCAGTTTCCTGATCGAGCAGATTGTGGATGCGGTTGGGACAGCTGTCAGTGACCTCCAACCCGCGAGTGTGTGGTTCGGGAAGGGGCAGACGGCAATCGGATTCGACCGTCACTTTAAACAGCCATCGGCTGCGGACCGGACCCTGGATGTGATCAAGGTGACGGATGTCAACGGTCGAACGTGCTGCACGGCATTCTTCGCCAGCTGCCACCCGGTTTGTATGGGTGATTATAATTTTGTGAACGCCGATTTCCCCGGGGTTGCGCGTGAGCAGATCGAGGCAGAGGTCGGCGGGACGGCAATTTTCTTCCAGGCATATGCCGGGACGACTAACCCGAAGGTGCTGGATGCAAACCTGGCAGGACAGCAGCTTGCCGGGGAGGTGATCACCATCCTCGACCAGCCCTTGATGGAGGTGAGTGGGGGATTGGTCTCCGCCGGGTTGACCTTTTTCCAACCCTTCCAGCCCTTCCCCGGAGATGAAGTGCTTTCCAGGGCCAGGTCCGCTGGCGGTATGTTCGCTCGCTGGGCTGGGGCAATGCAGGCAGCGCGAGGCACTCACGCGAGCAAGCTCGGAGTGGAGCTGGTGGGTTTCCGAATCGGAAAGGGCAGCTCAGCATGGTACCTGGCAGCCTGCTCCCACGAAGTTTCCAGCGACCTGGCAGAACCAACCCGCAGCCAGTTCGAAGCGCACATCGCCACTCTCTTGGGGTACAGCAGCAGCGTGCTCTGCTACCTGACTTCTGACCGGGTGCTGTCCACGCCTGAATCCTGTGACCATTTCCCATTCTGCGAGCAAAATTATGAGGGCGGATGTCTCCTTTGCCTGGTACGGTCACCACGCGCCGTTGGAAGCCGGTGTTGATGACGCTTTGACCACAGCCCACCGACGGTTGTTTCACTTATTAAATCAAACTGGGGAATAAACGAGGCTTGTATGAACACATTACATCTGACTCTCAAAGCCATATTCTTCAGTGAAATCGCCGCGGGAGAAAAACCGTTTGAATACCGGGAGGTAAAACCCTATTGGAGCACACGCCTGGAAGGGAAGCAGTTCGACCGGGTGTTGTTCAAAAATGGGTACCATGCAGATGCTCCCACGATGCTGGTTGAAATCCGGGCGATCGAGAAGGGCATGTTCCAGGGCAAATATCAATACAGAATTACGCTGGGCAGGATCCTGGAAGTGACAAACTATGAAGGTGCAGTCGTAGAAGGATACTCACTTGCATGAAAATTTCAATAAAAACATACGACCCGTCTTATTGGGACGCGGTTGCCGATTTGCAGCATAAATATATCGAAGCTAATCCCCAGGGGACGAAATTTACGCCGGGAGAATATTATGCCAGCGATGTGGAGAACGTTTTCTGCGCCTGGGATGAGGGTGGACAACTTCTTGGATACGGCGTGGTGCATCCCCATCCGGCGGACCAGAGCGCGGCAGGCGAAGTACCGCACACCCTGTGGATCGGGATCCGCTGCCGGCCGGAAATCGGGCACCACAGCGAGGTCCAGGACAGGCTGTTTGATGCAATCATCGAACGCGCCAGGTTCTACCAGGCAACATGGACGGACCGCGACATCCGCATCGCCATCAGCTATCCTGAAGCCAGAAGGGATGAGATCGATTATTTCCTGGCGAAGGGGTTCACGGAATCCGGTTACATCCTCCAAATGGGCAGGGATTTAACCCAGCCGATCGATGAAGTTTCCAATACCGGAAGGCGTCCAGGTAAAGAACTGGTGGATTCAAACCGAGGAGGACAGACATAAGTACCTGGATGCGATCAACCTTTGCTTCCCTCATGCCCAGACAACCGAGAATAATCTGGCAGGCATGCTGGATTCGTGGCAGGGAGGGACGCTGGTCGGTGCTTTCGGTCCGGATGGTGAGATCATTGGCGGCGTGATGGCGTATTGGATCGCCGAAGGTTTCGGGTTGACGGAAGAAGTCTTCGTGCATCCTTCCTGGCGGAGGAGAAGGCATCGCCCGGTATCTCATCACCCGGGGGATGCTCTACTTGAATGAGAACGAGAGATACTGGGCAGTGCTGGAGGTTTTAGCGAGTAACGAGCCTGCTGTGAAGCTCTACCAATCCCTGGGCTATGGCGTCAGCAGCCGGGAGGTGCAGGCGGGGATGGTTTTAGCTTAAAAAAGCACCCCCCCTTTAATCCCCCCCTGAAGGGGGGGAATCAAGATTCGGTCGTGATTAAAGTCTTTTGTCGATCCCACACTTAATCCGGATCTCGACCGGATCGGGGAAACCTTCCGGGATGGGGTTTTCCTGGTCGCCCTGCTGGAGGGCAGGATGATCGGGACGGGAGGACTGCTGCCTGAGGATGGGGACACCTGCCGGATCGTGCGCATGTCGGTTGACCGGCAGCAGCGCAGGCAGGGCGTGGGCAGCGCTATCCTGGTTAGATTGATCAACCAGGCACGAATTCTGGTTGGCTTCAGAAAAAGAAAATTACAATATAATCAAACCATGAAACTCAACCACGATCTCCATATCCACACCTACCTGTCCGCCTGCTGTTCCGCCAAAGACCGGCACAAACCCGCCGCCATCCTTTCCCTTGCCGAAGTGATGGGCGTCGAAACGATCGGCTTCAGCGACCATATCTGGATGAACCCGCACGTGCAGCCCAGTGATTGGTACCGTCCCCAGGATGAATTTCATATCGACCGGCTGCGGCAGGATCTGGAAGGACTTAACTCGAATGTGCGCGTGCTGGTCGGGTGCGAAGCCGACACGATCGCGCCGGGGAAGTTCAGCATTACGCCGGAGTTCGCAGAAAAGTTAGATCATGTCCTGCTGGCATGCAGCCACTTCCACATGACGGATTTCGTCGAACAGCCTGTCAGCAATTCTCCGCGAGACCTTGCCCGGCACATGCTCAAGTTTTTCAACTCCGCCGTACAGAGTGGTTTGGCGACGGCTATCCCCCATCCATTATTCCCGATCGGATACCTGGAAATGTACGATGCTGCGATCGACTCGATCCCGGATGCGGAATTCTTTGATGTCTTCTCCATGGCTCGCGAATGCAACGTTGCCCTGGAGATCACCACCGCCTTCCTTCTGGGTGATCAGGCGTCATTCTCCATCGAGACCCCTTTGCGCTACCTGTCCATCGCCAAAGAGGCTGGCTGCAAGTTTACCCTGGGCACGGACGCCCACTGCCCGGAGGAACAGCGCAGGCTGCCGGAATTGTGCAGGATTACGGATACCCTTAACCTGGAAGAACTCCGATCTGCTGCGTTTACCTTAGGTACACATCAGGAGGATAACCATGAGCTTGAAACAGGCTTTCCTTCAATCGGATCTTCCGAACAAGTCTGAGCTCATCACGCTTATCAAGCCCGGGATCCTGCTGCTGCCATCCGAGACTGAAGATAACGAAGGCATCCCGGGGAGATCCAGGATCGGGGGTACTCCAGAACTGCCTGAAGGCACAAGATGGCCATATTCAGGTAACCTTCCCCTGGCTTTCATCGCACAGATCAACCTGGAGGAACTTCCGGATATCCAGGAGAGACAGCTTTTACCCGCCAAAGGGATCTTATATTTTTTCTATGAGCCCACCCAGAACTTCGACACGGCGGTGCTCCCGCCAGAAAGCCCGATCTACAAAGTGATTTACAATCCTGACTCGCCTTTGCCCTTGAAGAGGCTTGAATTTCCGCCTGAGCTTGCTGCTCGCTACCGGCTTGAACCCTCTTGTATCAGTTTTACAGTCACCGAGACCTTCGCCGGGATTGCCGACCCGTTCTCGGGTTCACTCGATGATTTCCTCAATTCCTTGTCCAACGACATGGAGATCCTGGACATTGTGAGAGAAAACTCTACCACCGGTCACCAGGTGCTGGGGTACCCGGATTACGTCCAGGGTCACTTCGAAGGAAGCTGTGATTGGGAAAGGCTAAAAAGGCTTCATCCCCAGAAATCCTGGGATGAGATCAAAGATATGGCGGTCAGTGGGGCAAAAGAATGGGTGCTGCTGTTTCAATCACCATCATGGGATGGGAAATTCGGGACCGATTGGGGGTACGACGGGGCAACGATTTATTTCGTCATCCACAAAGATGATCTACTGGCTGGGAATTTTAATGAGACCTGGTTTGTCTTCCAGGACCATTGATTTATCCTGGATAGGATGTTCGCATAGGAGGTCTCATGAAAAGAGAAAACCCTACCCACGAGAGCGTGTTCAGCGACCCGCTTTTTGCCGAAAGGTACTTCCAGGGACACCGCCAGATGTCTGAAAAATTCGGAAACGAATACGCCGGAAAACTTGCCCGGCGCGGGTTTCAGGAGGGCAAGGTGCTGGACGCAGGCTGTGGATTTGGCGTCACCAACCTGGTACTGGCGGGTAAATTCCCCGCCGCCGAGGTTGTGGGCATCGACCTGTCCGAGCCGTTGTTGGAGATCGCCCGTTCCCTGGCTGAGGAAGCAGGATATGGCAGCTCCGAGACACCCTCGAGTACGTTTCGAAAAGGGGGATGTCCAGGCGATCCCCTTCGAGACGGACAGCTTTGACGTGGTACTCAATGCCAACATGGCGCACCTGGTGGAGGATCCGGTGCGCATGCTCGACGAGATCGAGCGCGTGTTGAAGCCTGGTGGGTGCCTTTTCATCGCCGACCTGAGAAGGTCCTGGCTGGGGATGATCGAACGCGGGATACGCGCTGCGTTGACGCTTAAGGAAGCCCGCAACCTGTTCAGCCGGTCAGCGATCAGACCCGGCAAATTCAGCTCCAGCCTGCTCTGGTGGCGTTACGAGGTGTAACATGCAGGTATGTAATGGCGTATACCAGATCAACGGCTCCCCTTATGGGCGCCACCAAAACAGCTACCTGGTCCACCGCGATGGTGCGACGATCCTGATCGATTTCAGGCGACCTGGAAGATGCCTTCACCCTCCCCGAGATCGAGCGCAATGCTGCCAGGTGGGGGTTCAGGCTGGAGGATGCCTCGCACCTGTTCATCACCCACGCTCATTTCGACCACGCCAGCCACGCGGCAGAGCTCCAGCGGCGCGGGGTCAGGCTGGCAGCCTCCGCAGAGACCGCCGCGGCTGTGGCGGCTGGAGACGAGCGCTGCATCGGTTTTGCGGTGCAGAAAGAATTCGAGCCCTGCCAGGTGGATATCGTCCTGGCGGATGGTGAGGAAATCGACGTGAATGGGCTGCAAGTGCGTTCCTGGGCAGCGCCCGGTCACACGGCTGGCGTGCTGGTGTTCGAGATCGTCCTGGATGGTGAGCGCTTGTGGTTCAGCGGTGACCTGTTCGAAGCCCAACACGCCCACCGGGATGTGGGGTTTCCTTATACCGGCGCGCCTGATTTTGACCGCGGACTGCATATCGAATCGCTCAAGCGTTTGCTTGACCTGCCGCGTCGTGATCACATTTTTCCCGGGCATGGACCGGTGAAGATTGGTAATGCGCACCGCCTGGTGCAGATGGCGTATAACAATGTGCTGATGGAATGGCGTTGACCTCAATTCTTTCCTCTTTCCAGTGAACCAGATTGGAACTGATAGTGTACAATATATAGTTAAGGGAACAAATTTCTACCAGGAAGCGTCATTAACGTGACGCTTTGAGCATACAGGTTCATTCCCTTGCGGATAGCAAGGAAAAGGAAGGCAAAGATGCAATACAGAGTACACCGCTTCCCCATCAAGATGACGGAAGACCAGGTGAAGCTAGAACAGTTTCTTAACAGCCTGAAGGGAAAAGTCATTTCGATTGTGCCAAACGTGACCCTGCACATTTTCTGGGCGCCTAAGGTGGATTTCCTTCTGATCGTTGAGGAGCTGCCTGAGTAGTTTTATGTAGGGCAAACTGTTAGTTTGCCCCCGCCAAATTGGACAAGCTAACAGCTTGTCTTACAGCGCATGTCATCCTGAGGCATTTTCCGAAAGAGCCCCGAGCCGGTGTATGCCGAAGGACCCCTGAGACCGTAATCCATCCTTACCCACGCAATCAGAGTAAGATGATAGTTTCAGGGATCCTTCACTGTCGTTCAGGATGACAGGATGGTGAGGATTTGTCATCCTGAGGCGCTCTTCCGAAAGATCCTGGGGTCATGGTCCTTCTTTCACCAGCGCAGGCGCGAAGAGGTTATGGCTTCAGGGATCCTTCACTACCGTTCAGGATGACAGGAGGGTGAGGATTTGTCATCCTGAGGTGTACTTCCGAAGGATCCCTGAGGTCATGGTCCTTCTCTCACCAGCGCAGGCACGAAGAGGTTATGGCCTCAGGGATCCTCACTGTCGTTCAGGATGACAGGAGGGGGCAATTGTCATCCTGAGGTGTACTTCCGAAGGATCCCTGAGGTCATGGTCCTTCTCTTACCAGCGCAGGCACGAAGAGGTTATGGCTTCAGGGATCCTTCACTACCGTTCAGGATGACAGGATGGTGAGGATTTGTCATCCTGAGGTGTACTTCCGAAGGATCCCTGAGGTCATGGTCCTTCTCTTACCAGCGCAGGCGCGAAGAGGTTATGGCTTCAGGGATCCTTCACTGTCGTTCAGGATGACAGGATGGTGAGGATTTGTCATCCTGAGGTGTACTTCCGAAGGATCCCTGAGGTCATGGTCCTTCTTTCACCAGCGCAGGCGCGAAGAGGTTATGGCTTCAGGGATCCTTCACTACCGTTCAGGATGACAGGAGGAGGTAATTTGTACTGCCGTTCAGGATGACAGGAGGGTGAGGATTTGTCATCCTGAGGTGTACTTCCGAAGGATCCCTGAGGTCATGGTCCTTCTCTTACCAGCGCAGGCGCGAAGAGGTTATGGCTTCAGGGATCCTTCACTGCCGTTCAGGATGACAGGAGGAGGTGATTTGTACTGCCGCTCAGGATGACAGGAGGGTGAGGATTTGTCAGGGATCCTTCGACTAAGTCTCATGATGACATTTTTGGAGGATTTTCATCCAGTATAATATCCTCCATACCGCATGCCGGAGGATCCCACCATGACCATCTCTCTCAACCAGATCGGACAGGTCGTCGTCACCGTGGACGATGTCGACACTGCTGAAAAATTCTATAGCGAAACACTCGGATTGAGGAAACTTTACCGCTTCGGAGAGCTGCTCTTCTACGACTGTGCTGGTGTCCGCCTGCTGGTCGAAAAAGGCGCTGCCCCATTCGAACCGAAAAGCTCGATCATTTACTTCAAAGTGCCCGATATCGCCCTGGTGTATCAGCAATTAAAATCGCGTGGAGTTGAGTTTTCTGAGCCACCCAATCGGGTAGCGCCTATGGAAGACCATGACCTGTGGATGGCGTTTTTCAAGGATCCCGCCGGGAACACGCATGCTTTGATGCTCGAGGCACCTAAAGGATACAACCCAACCGGAGAATAATAATGTCTGAAAACATGCAGGGCAAGGTCGCTCTGGTGACTGGGGGAAGCTCGGGAATTGGTAAAGCGAGCGCTTTTGCCTTTGGCAGACGCGGCGCAAGGGTAGCCATCGCCAGCAGGAACGCTGAGAACGGGAAACTTGCCGAGAATGAGCTTCGAGATAGTGGAGTGGAGTGCCTTTGGATCCAGGCAGATGTTTCTGATGCTTCTCAAGTAGAAGCGATGGTCACCAGCGTGATCGATGCTTATGGGCAGCTTGATTACGCCTTTAATAACGGCGGTTCCGGAGGGCAGAGGCGGTTGGGCGTCTGAGATCAATGAAGCAGATTGGGATGCCACCATAAACGGTTACCTGAAAAGCGCCTGGTTGTGCATGAAGTATGAGATTGGCGCCATGCTGGGCAAGGGAGGCGCGATCGTCAACAATTCTTCCGTGGATGGGCTGCGCGCATTTCCCTGGGACCCTGCCTATTCGGCTGCCAAGCACGGCGTGCTGGGTCTGACCAAGTCCGCAGCCATCCAGTACATCGAGAAGGGCATACGCATCAACGCCGTCTGCCCGGGTTGGATCCGCACACCGCCGGTACAATCGATGATCGACACTGACCCGCAGGCAGAAGGACGCATGCTGATGCACCAGCCCATCGGTCGCCTGGGCACGCCGGAAGAGGTGGCTGAGGCGGTCGTCTGGCTGTGCTCCGATGCGGCATCTTTTATGGTGGGGACATCGATGCCCGTTGACGGCGGGTACGTCGTCCTCTGAGCGCATAAGATGGACATCATTATCCAGGAGATCGCCCCAAAAGAGGAGACCTGGGATCGTTTCCTTGAATATGTTAAAGCCCAGGGCGAGGTCGAGACGGATGCGCATCCTGCTGGACGAAGATCACTTCCTGGAGAGCCACATCCTGGTCGCCTGGAAAGCGGATCAGGCTGTTGGTTATCTGCGTTACGTCCACCAGCAATCTGGGGGAGGACGAGGACCGCCCCCTGGTGAAGTTCAAGGACCGGGTGCTGGTCGAGGCGAAGGTGATCGCCTTTTACGTCCTGCCGGATTACCGCAGCCAGGGGATCGGCAGGAGATTGCAGCTGGAGCTGCTCCGCAGGGCGAAGGAGTTCTGGATGTTACCAGGTGCGCTCGCGCAGCCGTTACTCCAGTGAAGCCAACCATCACCTGAAGATCTCGCTCGGGTTCGGCATCCAGCCCAGCCTGGAGGATGATTCGGTGTATTTTGTGATGAAATTATGAACAAGGAGAACAAAATGAGACTCGCAGGGAAAAAAGCCATCGTCACCGGCGCGGCAGCCGGAATTGGAAAAAGCATTGCCCTGGCACTCGCAGATGAAGGCGCCGACGTCGTCATAGCCGATCTGCAGACCGAAAAAGGCGAGCAAGTAGCCCGTGAAATTCAGGCGAAGGACCGGCGCAGCCTGGCAATCACCTGTGACGTCGGGGATTCATCCCAGGTGGACCGTATGATGAAGCAGGCATACGAGTTCCTGGGAGGGCTGCACATCCTGGTTAACAACGCCGCCGTGATCTCGCAGGGAGCGTTCTGGGAGGTCAGCGATGAAGTATGGGACAGGATCATCCGCAATAACCTTTCCAGCGTCTTTTATTGTTCAAGAGCGGCAGCCCGCTTGATGATCGCGCAGAAACAGGGTGGTCGCATCATCAACATGTCCTCGATCCACGCCACCCTCTCCGAGCCGAATGCCGGACCCTACACCGCGGCGAAAGGCGGGATCGAAGCGTTATCGCGCACGATGGCTACCGAGCTGGCGCCCTTTAAAATCCTGGTCAATTGCGTCGCACCCGGAGCCACGTTCAGCGAGCTGACCATTCCGATGTACACCGAGCCCGTCAAGGAAGCGCTCTTCCAGCGCGTGCCGCTGCAGGAGATTGCCCAACCGGAGTGGATTGCTGCCGGTGTGGTCTTTCTTGCTTCGGACGATGCCCGTTACATGACCGGTCAGGTGCTAACGTTGGATGGAGGCTACGTGATGGATGGCAGCCTGCCGGGGGCGAAGTACTGGAGCGAATAACATATTCGTCTGGCAATTTCACCCACCAATATTAAGATGGCAACAACCGGGTGGATTATTGCATCCGTTTCGATAATGTTCATTGTGTTATAATTAATAGTAAGTTAAAAAACAAAAAATATTGGTTTTTGCGTAAACGGGGTTGGTATAGGTATAAAAATTACTGGGAATTAAGAAATAAGAATTAACTGTTTGTAAAATCTGATCGGTAGAAATCTCTTCGTTCTAATCGTTTTCGCTTGGGTGATTTGTGTTAACCATTCTAGGAGTGGCATCATGAAAATCTTTCACCGGTCCGGAAAGCAACACTTTGTGGCTGCGGCTATTCTGGCAGCCGCTTTTCTTTTCCTCATCTGCGGTATCTCGGGGTTCCATTGGATCACCAAATACCATCATACCGCTGATACGACCCCAAGGCAGGTTGTAGAGCAGGCATGGCAGCGCGCCAGGGATCTGGGCAGCTACCGCTTCACCTCCGACCTGGAAGCAGCCACCTCACCCGTAGGCAAGCCTGTACCGCAAAACAGCGCCCGTTATGAGCGGCTGTATCTGGAAGGCAGTGTGGACCTCCCGGCTCAAAAAATGGAGCTGACCATGTGGGAAAAGGGCGGGATCATGTTCAATACGCGCCAGGGAATCCAGGTGCGGATCGAAGAGGGGAAAGCGTTCGGGCGGTTTGCCAGCGGTGAGTGGCAGGAAATGGAAGTTTCCACCGATGGCTTTGCGCCCGGGCAGGACCCGATGGCTTTCCTGGCTGGGGCGAAGGACTTCTACCTGGCAGGCAGTGGGGCGGTCGACCTTCCGACGCCGGAGGGGACTGCCTCGCTACAGTACAACCGCTACGGTTTCACCATCGATGGCATGGAGTTCGCCCGTAAACTGCGCCCTCAACTGGAACAGCAGATGATCAGAGCTGGCGACCTGCCGCCTGGTGTGACCCTGGACATCGCCGAAGCCTACCGCGGTTTCTCCGGAACGGGTGAGGTGTGGATCGATGAATTCGGACTGCCTCTGCGGCTGACAGTGGACCTGATCTACCCGGAACAATATGGGGAGCAGAGCCACGCCACCGTCAGGACCGATTTCTCGGGTTTCCCCGACGCCAGCGAAGCCGCCTCTTCGTTTATATCCCGATCTCTTATATGGTTCCAACGAACGCTGGGACTGCCGACCACGAACGCCGGCTGGAACTATTTTGGTATTCAGGCGGGGCTGTTCGTGCTCTGTATTGGCGTCGTGCTGGTTCTGATGACCCGCTCTCGCTCGCGCGTGAATTTTAACCATCTGCGGCATTGTTATCATTCTTTCGATGCTGGTGTCGCCGATCAGGGAAAGCCAGCGAACCCTGGCATTTACCGAGAAAGTCCAGGCAGAACGAGCGAAGGGGCTTGAGCAGGCACAGACAGCCAGGAGCCTGCACGAACAGAAAGTAGAACAGCAGAGATCAACCTGGGATCCCTTTCAGGACCCGTTGGCAAACAACACTCCCTTCACGGAACAACCTGAAACAGATACATCAGACCAGCCAATATCGACCGCAGGAGGGGAACAGGTCGCAGTTGTAGGTGATGAGAACGAACTGGATCCCACCAGCGACGACGATGGTGATCTTTTACTAAACCAGGAGGAAATCAAGCTGGGCACCGACCCAACTTTGATGAACAGCGACCTGGACATGCTGGGCGACGGGTTGGAGGTAAGAGGATTTTCCTACAATAATCACCAATACTATACCGATCCGCTTTCCTCCGACACGACCAATGATGGTCTGGTTGACTTGCTGGAGTGCTGGACAAATCCGCCTGACACGCTCCCAAACAACGACATCGGCTGCAACCTGGACAGCGATAATGACGGCTGGCTGGATATTGTTGAGGCGGACAATGATGACGATGGGGTGGAAGATGCGGTGGACCTTTCGCCGTTTTCCAGTATGAATGGATTTTCAGAAACCAATCCATTCCAGTTGGTCATCAACAATCTCGATCCAAAGCCAGTGCTGGTGGACCTGCAGCTTCGCCCCACCAACCCGGAGCACCTGGCTTACACGATGAGCGTGCTGGACTGGCCGACGGGCGATACCCAGGGTCAGGTGCAGCGTGTGTTGAACAATACCTTCGCCACCGCTGTGGACGATCCCATGACCCCAGAAGAGATCGCCTCTGATCCGCGCGTCCAATTCGGTGACATGCGCCTGATCCCCATGCTGGAGATCACCGTGCCATACCTGGAGGGGCATACCCGCAACCTGCCGGTCAAGCCGGGATTTAGCGGAACACTGGAAGCGACAACCCCGCTGGAGGATTGGCTCGACACGGACAAGCTGGACATGTACGGTATGTTTGTTCATTACTTAAGACAGATGGAACACTGGCCATTTATGCGCCTTTGAACCTGGTAGAAGACAGGTTAGGCGGCAGTGATGTGGCTTTCCAGGCCCACTATTACTACGAACCGCAGGCTGACGGGAACTGGGGAGCTGCCCACCAGGTGCGCGATCATCTGGTGGGTGCAAATGCTGACCGACCAGTGTGACAGCGGCGCTTATGATGAGAACACGGATGGGGAATTCGAGGCATGGTGTGCCAGACCGGAGAACCGCATCGAGTCCTCGCAGATCGTGCTACACCTACCCGGAGGAGTGGAGCCTGACCGGGCTGTCGATCCGGGAGGACTATGGTCTGGAAGCAGCGATCGCCTTCGAAGATCCGGATGAAGATGACAATGTGAACGACGACGGTCGACTGTGGAATCTGGCGAACGGTCTGGATGTAGCCTTCCTGTCGGCACACGACGAGGAGCCGCAAGATGGCGTCCGGGATGTCACCGTGGACGAGATTGAACGCCGTTTTGACAACCGGACCAACGCAGGCAACGGGATCCCCGAGGGTGATGACAGGCTGTGGAAGATCCCCAAGGACGCGCTCCAGGTCTGGAACCAGGACTTGCCTCACGTGGATTACGCCATCACCCTGGTGACAACCACCACCATGCAGATCCTCGATGAGGAGTTCCTCCTGCCAGCCGGCTGCCAGGCGGGCTGCACCTGCGAAAGCAGATGCGCCAACGCTGCTAACCGCCACCGAAGCGCACTCACGCACTGCCAACCTGGATTTTGGTGACACGATATCCTGGCTAAATGCTCAACTTACGGTCGACATGACCAGTATCTCACTCGACACGATTGCCACGGTGAGCTGGGTGCCGTACCGTTATGGAGCCGAGGGCTGGGAGGTCTACCCTCTCGGTCAGTACCTGGATTTGCTCGATGGACGACTTGATAATATCTTGCCACATGATCCACAGGATCCGGAAAGCGTTGAACAGGTGCCTGGTCAGAAGTTGATGGCTTTCAGTTATTACCTGGGGCTTGCCCAGGGAGCCTCAACGATCGTGCAGTCCGGGACCTTGGTAAATTCATCCGAAAATTCAGACCAAGACTCCGAAATCACAATTAAGAACTCAGTTGAAGCTCTTTACCGCACGATTGAGGAAATAACCTCCATCTTCGAGGTTTTCCGAGGTGTGAAATTTCAACGATACTACTGCGAAACAGTCGGTAGACGATCAATACTTCAAAGATGTTTATGAATATTTTGAAACTCACGATTTTTACGAAGAGAGTTTTCCCGAAAAACATAGACTAGGTGAATACCGGTCTGAAGCCTGGGAACGTGGCTTTGCTAAAGTGAAAATGGGCGCACTGTTAGCCATGACAATGATAGCCGTAACCTGTGCAGTGGCTGCTCTGGTTCATTCCAGATGAAGACCAGGATTACTTGACCTATATGCAGGGCGGGTTAATGGCTTTAGGCAGTACGGTGCTTCTAGGATTATCAAGTGGTGAGGTAATTCTAAAAATGATTGGGGGTACCGGCTTACGGAAGCAGTTTTCGACTGCCTTTCATGAGTTTAATATCAGAAGCAAGGGCTTCGTACTGGCTGTGGTAGCTCTTGTTGTGGACATCCTTGCCCAGGTTGGTCTCTTCATCTATGAGTGGGTTTCTGGTGATGTTAAGTTTGGCAGCGTTGAGTGGGGAGCGATGTTTGCCGGATGATGGTAAACATCACTATGACAGTTATCTTTTTCTTAATATACTTGATACCGGTATTCGGTGAGATTATCTACGCCCTCGTCTCTCTGATTAATGTAATTTTGGAGATCGTATGCACGGCACTCGGGGAAGACTTCGAAGAGAGTAAGGCGGGTGTTATCTGTGGAGGTGATCAAGGGTATTCTGGGTGAGGTTTTTTTCCGGTTGATTTATAGTGATAAACCGATCAGTGACACATCCTATGACGACGGGCTTGTGCAATCGCCGCCAGATATGACCCTGGAAGATCCCGAACCTGGGATTCCAGGTAGGCAATTCCCTGGCTTATACCATCCAGGTGACCAATACCATCCGCATGACCACGACGACCAAGCTGGATAACTGGAAGACCAAGCAGTGGAAGGAACAATTCAACGAAACAAACCTGAAAAAGTCAGCCTACGAATTTTTATTGACCGAGCAGGAAGCCAACGCGCACGACGACCTGTACCTGGGCAAGGTCACGGACTGGAAGTCACTCGATGTGCAGGCAGACGTACCTTACGTCCAGATTAAGCGCCCAATCGCCTCTCAACAGCATTCCACTTTAAGCACCACTGGCATCAACCAGTCAGTCGCCACCTACTACAACATGGGTTATGATATCCCGACTCAGGAGTGCTGGGGCTGGCCCTGGCCTCCGGTTTCATGGTGCAGTATCAAGGGGATAGCCGATACCGGTCATTCCGAGATCGGTCAGTACTTTCTGTATGATGTCTTTCCATCTGACCTGGACGGCTTCCATGCCCTGCAAGCCGTCAGCGGTGGATACCGCCTGGCGTGGGGTAGCTCCTCGATGGCTTCGCCCATGCTGAAAGATGCCGATGGCGATGATTCTGCCGTCAGCTCATCAATGTTTTTCCCGGTGCAGAAGGATGCCGATGGCGATGGTCTTGCTTTCGGCTCCGATCCAAACGACAGTACCTGGGACACCGATAAAGATGGGTTATCGGATGTTTTTGAGCTGCAAATCGGCACAAACCCACACAGCCAGGACAGCGATAACGACACTTTACTCGACCGATACGAAATATTACATGGGTCCGATCCAGCCAATCCTGACAGTGATAATGATGGACTGTCAGATAACCTCGAGATTAACGGATGGGATTTTGTCTACGGTTGGGTGGATGAGCACACGCCCAAAATAATCCACGTAACATCCGATCCAGCCATGTACGACAGCGATTTTGATGGGGTGAATGATCAAAAGGAATGGTTATACGGATGGAATCCGCGTGCTGTATCTGAAGGCGACGTGTTGACTTTCTCCTCGGACCTGACCGAAAGAGATGCCAGCGGTCAGTATTTCGCCAGTGATAATGTGGTCAGATACGGCGACCAGCTTCGCTACGAAGCCGAGGTCAAGAACGCGCTGGACCTGCGCTATATCGCGCGGGCTGCTCAGCGCCCAATATCCAGCCGGTTCACTGAGTGGAAATGTCGATCCTAAGACCTTCGTGCTGGGGCCGCGCGAGCCGGCATCCATCTCAGGTGACCTGACGGTAACATCCTCTTCTTCAGGTGCATTCGATCTGATCCAGATCGCTGGGGCTGAATTGTACCAGGCTAACGATTCTTCCAACTACCTCGCCATGCTGCTGCACCTGGAAGAACCGGTTGGAGCCACGGTTTTCCTGGATGAATCGGGTGGGGTGAGTCCAAATAACTGCACCTGCACGGAAGGTTCCTGTCCGGATCAGCGCGTTGCGGGTATCGTCGGTCAGGCAGTCCGGTTTTCTGAACCTGGAGGAATTGAATGTAGCACAGCGGATATTTCTCAGGGTCCATTAACGGCAATGCTCTGGATGAAGACCAACCACTCGAGTGTTATCCTGTTACATATAGGCAATAATAACGTTGAGCTATGGATAAATCCCTCTGGACAGGTTGTAGCCACGATCAAGAGCCAAAATTTTGAATTTTCAGCTTCATCGACCACAGCGGTCAACGATGACCAGTGGCATCACCTGGCGCTAACGTACGATGATTCGACAGCGACAGGCACTCTTTCGCTCTATGTTGATGGCAGCCTGGTGAGTTCTGCAAATGGCATGCGGGCTTCCGGTGAAGCTGGGGTGACCATTGGTAACTATCTGGGTGACCTGGATGAAATTGCCGTCTATAACAGGGCACTGACCGCAGTGGAAGTCCAGACGGCAGTGCTGACTTCCAGAGCCGGTCTGGATGCACATCTGGACGAGCCTGCCAATGCCATGGCATTCGTGGATGCGAGCGGGCAGAACATAGGCTCCTGCACCAGCGGTCACTGCCCGAAGATGGGGGTTCCCGGCATGAACCGCACGGCAGCCGAATTTGATGGGGTCGATGATTACATCCAGTTCCCCCACACCTCAAGCCTGAATTTCCCGTACGAACAGGACTTTGCGTCGTGCTGTGGGTGAAGCCAGGGACGCAGGTGAATACGACGCTGATAAAAACAGGTGAAGAATACGCTTCAACCTCCTTACAACCCTCCAATGTGCCCTTCCAAATCTCCTACAATGGGAGTACCCATTCGATCCAGGCGAAGCGTCTGGATAGATTACACCATGCCCCGACCATCACCGCCAACGTGGCGATAAACGACGGACAGTTCCACCATGTGGCATACATCAAGCAGGGAGAGACCCTTTCGCTCTATATCGATGGGGTGGAACAGGGATCCACAGTGGACACGGCAATTGATCTAAAGATCGATAGTAACCCTTTGTACATCGGCAAGGCAGGTTATTCAGAGAATTATTTCGGTGGTCGTATCGATGGGGTACGGGTCTACCGCCGTGCCTTTTCTCAGGAAGAAATCCAAGAATTAATGCTGAGTGACCTTGTGCCATTGAACCTCCATTTCGACGATCCACCCGGCACCTACCAGTTCCAGGACATGAACGGGCAGCCACCGGCGAGCTGCCCATCCAGCCTGGTTGGCTGCCCTACCAGCGGTCTGCCCGGTCGGTGGAACCTGTCCGTTGAGTTCGACGGCGTCGACGATTCGCTCGATGCCGGCGTAAACCCGGCGGTTATCGGCACGAGTTCGTTTTCTCTGGCAGCCTGGGTGCGCACGACCGCGGCAAAAAGCCAGGTGATCGTCAACCAGCGCAGCGCGGCAGTCTTCAATGGACAGTACATTTTAGGACTAACCACCCAGGGAAAGGTAAACTGGTACACCTATGGTAATTCCGGCGCAGCCGGTTTCAGCCTGCAATCGGTTAAGATTGTGAATGACGGCAAGTGGCACCACGTAATGGCGGTCCGTGACGTGAGTGGCTCAGCCTTCATTTATATCGATGGTCTCTTAGATGCCAGCCTGCCTAATACAGACGTAACCAAGATCGCTCCAATTGTACCTACGAATGTATACATCGGTGCGGATATGCGCGACCACGCCCAATACTTCGACGGAGACATCGACGAATTACAAGTCTGGCGCTATGCGATGTCGGCTGCTGAAGTCGAGACCCTCCTGGGCCTCGACGCCGCGGTTTCAGCTCCACCTGGAAGAGACAGCCGGTGCGACCAGCTTTGCGGACGATACGGAGGTGGGCTACAACGCTACCTGCTCAGGCAGCGCCTGCCCGAAGGCAGGCGTGAACGGACAGGTGGGTCTGGCGGCTGAATTCGATGGGATCGATGACGGTCTGAGAATGAATTACGACCTGGTTAACCATGAAGGGACGATTATGGTATGGGTCCGCCCCAACAGCTCCACGAATCTGTCCCAGGCGGTGATTGCATCTTATGGGAATGATATTAAGCTGTATCGCGAAAACGGAACCTGGAAACTGTGGATGAGTTCTGATATGATCTTGGCTCCGGTAGAAGCCATGGTGCGGTCCGGTGAATGGCAGCACCTGGCAATCGTGATTTCTCCGTCTGGCGCAGGCACCACGGGTCAATTATACCTGAATGGCGCACCGGTGTCCGATGTATCCCCTGACTATAATTATGCACTGAGACATGCCAGCATCGGTTACGACCCCAACAATGGCGACCAGCATTTTGATGGTCGAATAGATGAAGTGAGTGCATACAGCAGGGCGTTATCCCCGGCTGAGATCAAGGCAATTTTTGATTACCAGGCTGGCTGGGTGCAGCAGGTACAGCGCACCGGTCTGACCGTGGACAATGACCCGCCAACTGTACACGTAAACCTCCCGGGCACAATCATCTCAGCCCAGCCCATCCAGCTGCGCATCGAGACGGCTGACGCCACCACTTCTGTCACGTCAGTGCAATGGCGATACAATGGGGGAACATGGTTTACCGCTCCGGCTTGCCAGGGGGCTGATCTTGCCGCAGCCTGGTGCCCGACATTCACACCGGGTGGTCCCGGCTCCTACACGATCGAGGCGCAAGCCACCGACCGTGCAGGCAACAAATCCACCATCGCCTCAGCCACACTGCAGGTGGATAACCACGCGCCTACTGCAACGTTGGCGCAGGAAGGGACGCTGGTGCAGCTGAAATCTGCACCGGACCAGCCGTACAGCTGGGTAGCTTCCCTGTCTGGCACCGTCAGCGATGCCGCACCAGCCAGCGGGGTTGCCACCCTCCGGGTGGCGTTGATCGATCCTCATGGGGTGCCGGTAACAGTCGACGGCCAGGCGGCTACGATCAGCAGCGGGAGCTGGAGCATCGATTACCTTCTCCCTGAGCCGCTGATCTCAGGTCGAATACACCGTCCAGCTGGAGACCGAGGACAAGGTCGGCAACCACCTTGCGGATCGCAGCCACAGTATTCTACTCGACCGCACCGCTCCTGAGCCGGCCTTCGATGGACCGCTTCCCGGTGGGGCGCTGGCGATGTGGCGCTTGAATGATCTGGAAGGTGCAACAACCTTCACGGATAGTTCTGGTCTGGGCAACCATGCCGTCTGTGACCTTTCCTGCCCGCAGGCGGGGACGACGGGCAAATACGGCAGCGCCATCCAGCTTTCCGGCGGGCAGTCGTTGAAAACGAACCAGGCGTTGGCAGTCGGGGAAAGCGGCTTTGCCCTGTCGGCATGGTTCCAGACCGGAGCCAGCAACCCAGCAGACCCTGTTTGCTGTGACGGACGCATCCGATGCCGAAGTGATCATCGGTCAAGCTGGATACAGGCGGTAAGCTGGTATATAGCTTCATGCCTTCCGACGGAAATCCTTCGGTCATTACGACGAAGAAGGCATACAACAACGATGCCTGGCATCACCTGTCAGCCGAGTGGCAGCCAGGACAGATGCAGCTCTTCATCGATGGTCAGCTCGTGCGTACCATCGAGCAGGTGGCGGGTTCGCTGCCCGCATCTGTCCATGTCACCTCGGACACGATGGCGGGGTGGATGCCTTTAGCGGCAAGGTGGACGAAGTAGCCGTCCAGGGCGTGCACCTGACGCCCTCGGAAGTGCGCAGCCTGGCATTCAGCGACCCAACGAAAAAGCAGAGCCAGGTAACCTTGCACGGTGTGATCAACGAGCTCAAAACGGTACCCGGCAGTTTGCTGACGCTGCACCTCGATGAAACGAGCAGCCCCTTTGTGGACAGCTCGGATTACGACAACGACGCAGCCTGCACAGGCTCCGAATGTCCAACAGTGGACAGCAGCGGTTCGTACGGCACCTCACGCCGCTTCGACGGCGTTGACGATGGACTTGCGATACCATCTTCTTCGCTGAATTACCTGACCCATAACCTGACCGTGATGGCCTGGGTCAAACCGGAGAAGATCAAGCGGCGTGCAGCGGGTGCTGGGGATAGCTCAGTGCAGCGCAGGCGGTGGACTGGGCTTCGGTCTCAGTGGCAGCGGCTTGATCTTCACCACATACACCGTGAAAGACTATTATTCCAGCGGCGTCAGCCTGTCTGCCAACCAGTGGCAGCATATCGCCGCGGTGATGGGCGCTGACAACAGCGTTACCTTTTACGTCAACGGCATCGAGCAGCAGACCATCGCTGGCGTCACACCTGGGAAAGTATGCCTGGGCGATATTCAAATTGGTCGTTCGATTGCAGCGACTGGCTCCCCCGGGCAATGGTTCCAGGGATCGATCGACGAAGTGCAGGTCTTTAACCGAGCCCTCACCTCCGCTGAAATCCTGGCGCTGGCGCAAAAGCAGAATGCGGGCATCCAATCGCTGGAAGTTGCCTACATCTCCGACTTGCCTGGTTCCACCCAAAACAATACGCAGATCCTGCCCAACACGCAGCTCTACCTGCCCTTCGATGACACGGAAGACGCGGCGGGGAACCTGACTTTCCTGGATATCTCGGGACAGGGATTCTCGGGCACCTGCGCCCAACCGGGCTGCCCTGCGGTCGGGCAGATGGGTCACGCCGGAAGCGCAGCCATGTTTGATGGCAACAATTCGGTAACCATACAAGCCGGATCAGGATCAACTGATTTCATGACCGTCTCCGCCTGGATCTACCCGGTCGGTTCTGAAGCCTATCGTGGGACCTTTATCGCCAGGCGCAATCACTGGTCGATCAACTGCCTGCAGGATGGGACCATCCGCATGTGGTTCAACGACACCGCCCTGGGGAATGGATACGTCTATCCGGGCTACCAGGCTCCATTGAACGAGTGGACGCACCTGGTCGTGGTCTATGATGCAGGGGTTCTGAAGACCTACGCCAACGGGAAGCATGTGGGGAATACAATCACCACAAGCGGCAGCATCAACAACGCCGATTGGCTATACCTGGGTGGTTGGCCAGCCGCCGGTGAATACTTTGGCGGCGGTCTGGATGAAGTGCAGGTCCTCACGGATGCGCTGACTGATGCACAAGTCGAGGCACTCTACCTGGGAAGCGAGGCGGTCGTCCACCTGCCCCTGGATGAGACCTGGGCAGTCTCCGGATCTGCGATAGCAGACACATCGGGATGGTGGCGTGAGGGTGCGTTGAGCACCGGGACCGCTGATACTGCGAACAAGGCAGTCGAAGGCGTGGTGGGGATTGGCGCAGTCCATCTGGATGGCATCGATGACTATATCACCCTGGGTGACGTCAATGAAGCGGATGGACTGGGTGACTTCGCCCTGTCACAATGGTTCTATCTGGACGCATTCAGCCCAAGCGGGGTTGGCTGGTCTGCCCCGTTGGGGAAAGGCGCCTGGAATGGAAGTTATGGCTGGGCAGTTTTGGTCAATAACATTGCTGGCATTCCGGATAATCATAGTATAAACCTCTATCTGAACGGTGCCATTGCATCAACCATCCCAGCACCCTCAGGTGGATGGCAAATCGGACGCTGGTATCATTATGTTTTCACGCGCAGCGGGAGTACGATCAAAGGTTACCTGGATGGAAAGGAGAAGGTCAGCAGCGTATCGGCTGTCATCCCAGTGGCGAACAATGCCCCCATCCTGCTTGGAAAGAACCAGACCGGACAGTACTTGTGGAAGGGAAAACTGGACGACCTGCAGATTTATCGCAGGGGGATTGCCCCGGAAGAGGCGCAGGCTTTATACGACAATCGCTGGCAGAATGTAACTTTATCTTCCAGCGGTAACCAGGTGATGAGCACCACCTGGAGCACCATGCTCCCACCTGGGCTCGAGGGTCATTACCAGGTCGAATTCAAGAGTGCCGACCTTCACAATAACCATCTTGAACGGCTCAGTACCTGGGACGGCGTCCTAGACACCACTGACCCGCGGGCGGTACTGACCTATGAAGGCGGTCCGACCACTTACACTTTGCGCTTCGAAGTCCAGGATTGGAACCTGGATGAGAAAACATTGCTAACCGACTGCCCGGCTTCGACACCCTTCAATAAAACCTTCTTCAACCCGCCATGGTACCGGGCGCTGACCGGTGTGACAACGCTGAACAGCACCCGGCTGTTCAGCCTGGATGGCAGCTGCGAGGTGACCCTCAGCGATCCGGAGCAAGCGAGCCTGACCGCCTGCGACCTGTTCGGCAACTGCACGACGGTCAATGCATCAGCAGCCACGGCAACGGCTCAGGCTGCTGCAAAAACACTCGCTTCTTCAACTGACCATGTTCTGATCCTTAATCCAGCGCCGGGAGCGATCGTGAATAACCTGCAGCCCCTGGTCATCACCGGGAGTGCCCGAGCGGAGGCATCCCTGAAGCGGCTCGTCATCACGGTGGACGATACGATCGTGCGAAGCCTGAAATGGGACCAGCCCACCATGCAGACCTATGATTGGTCTGCCGAATGGACGCCTACCACACCTGGCAACCACCTGGTGACAGCCACTTTGCTGGATTGGGCGAATGCGGTCACCACGCACACTGCCCGTTTTATCCTGGACGTCCAGGCGCCAGACCTGGTGATTAGCACCAGCGTTCTGAGCACTGCGGATGTGGTGGTCAACCAGCTTCCCATCCGGGGGACGGCGACGGACGAGAACGGGATCGCCATGGTGGAGGTGAAGGTCCAATCTGAGGGCTATTCCTCAGACTGGATGCCCGCCGCACTGGAAGGGGATGCCTGGCAGGCGCTGGTTTATCCCGGGCATGATTTCCATCCTGACAACGATCTGCTTGCGGTCCAGGTCAGGGCAACGGACCGGTCGGGGATCAGACGCCTGATCAGCAAGGATGTGACCGCCGACCTTCAAGCACCGCTTGCGAGTGACCTGGCGATCACCTATGAAGACTTCAGCGATACCTATCCACTCACACGAACGGGAACGACGATCACAAGCTCTGCGCCGATCCTGCATCTGCGCTGGTCGGAAAGCAGTGATGCGGCAGGCCTGGCTGAGTACCGGGCTGGATGGGTTATCCGCGATACAAACGGTGTGGTGGACACGACTCAGAAATTCAAACCGGGTGACGACCGGCTGGCTTCCTACCAGGCTGGCGAGGCACAAGAGCTGATCGCTGGTGTTGCCACCACGGACCAGCATGGGAACCAGCATTCCCAGTACTTCGGACCGGTCTATGTCGACAGCCCGTTGACGCCTGATTATGTCAGGTTGGACAACCTGGGCGGTGTTTATCATGGGTGGATGGACAGCGGGTGCAGCCTGCTGGGTCAGGACCGCAGAGTTAACGAGGTACAGCCCGACACGGCGACGCGCGGCAAGAACCAGGCACTCTATGCCACCTGGGATTCCAGGGCACTGCGCATCGCCTGGACCGGGGCGAATTGGTCGGGGGACGGTGATCTGTTCGTCTACCTGGATACCACAACCGGGGGAACCCTGGACGTGATGGATCCGTACACGACGACCACGAAAACACTCCATTTGCCGGGTGTACTGCCTGACGGTCCACGCCCTGATGCAATGTATGCCGATTATGTCGTCTGGGTACAGGATTACCAGACTGCCTGGCTGTACCGCTGGGATGGTGCAGCCTGGGTGGCAGCTTCGCAGCTGGACGCGAGCCAGTTCCGGCTTGATCCGGGGTTGAATGGCGGTACGACCGATCTGTACCTGCCATTCGAACTCCTGGGGATCATTGATCCAGAAAGCACTGCGCTGAAGCTGGTGGCTTTTGCCACGGATGAAGCAAGCCTGCAGATTTGGGCTGTACTGCCGCAGAGCAACCCGGTGACCAGCGAATTTGTCGTCGGTCGGACCATGGTTGAGGAGGGCTACGTGCGCTTTGCCCTGAACCACCCGTTCAGCTGGGATGGGCTGGGGAGCGGGGTCTGCCCCAACGGCAGCCAGGCGCTGATGCCCAACCAGCGCCAGTACACCGACGATAACCTGCAGCTCAGCCTGACGGCGGATCCAGCCGGGGCGTCGTACCGCTACCTGGGGGACCACCTCTTCGGCTGGTGGCTGAGCCTCCTGGGTGACAAGCCAGCCGAATTCAGCTCCATCCTGGCGAGGATATCCAATGAGCAAAGGCGGGTGCAGGATAGCCAGGAGATCAGCTACACGATCCATTACACGAACAAAGGAAGCCAGGCTGCTCAGGATGTGCTGCTGCAGGTGCGCAGTCGTCTGGCGCTGACATTGCCAGATGGTGCGCCAGATGGCGAGCCACAGACCTCAGGAGAGCATGTCTACCTGCAGGAAATATACCTGGGAGACATCGCACCCGGACAGACAGGTACGGTGACCGTGCGCGGCAAGGTCGACTTGGATTGGGGAGAACAGGCTTACCAGGACTGCCTGGTGCAGCACCCTGACCATCCGCTGGCGTGTGCGTTTAACAAGCGCTGGGCGCTGCTCAGCGTGCAGGTGTTCGACCAGGCACACACCCCGGCGAGTGGACCGCGCGAGCTGATGTGGATGGACCACCGGGTCAATTCGACCGCCCCGCTGTTCGCCGGGATCGCCAACACCGCCTATGGGATTTCGGGATTGAGAAACAACATCCTGCAAGGTTATGCCTTTGATGAAAGCGGGGTGGCGAACATCAAGCTGGAGATCGCCGCGCCGGATGGAACAACCACACAGCAGGATTGCCAGGACCCTACGCCTTTGGATGGGCAGTGGCAATGCAGCCTGAACCTGGGTCAGGCTGCTCAGGATGGGGAGGAATATCGCATCCGTCTCAAGGCACGGGATACGATTGGTCAGGAAGGGGAGTGGACCCCGTGGCAAACTTTTATTGTGGACCACACTGGACCGCAGGTTGAGGTGGGTGACCTTCCGACCCAAATACCTGTGGGCCCGCCAATCAGCCTGGGCTTGCTCAACCTGAAAGGGCTGGTGCATGACAATGTGGGTGTGAATGGCGTGGAAGTCTGCCAGGGATCGCAGTGCCAACGGGTGGTGACCCAGCTGGCTGCCAGGGATTGGGGCTACGCTGACACAGTTTCGAGCCCATTGGCGATCGGTGTTTGCGGCAGTGGCACTCTGGAGCGGAGCTTCAGCGTGCCGGAGGAGTACACGGTGGGAGATATCCGCCTGGGATTCCAGGCAGAGATCGCCAACCGCGATGGGCTGGTTTTGAAGCTGACTTCGCCTTCGGGCCTGAGCTGGCAGCTGACCGGTGATGACTATGACTTGAGCACGAACTTATGCCAATCTGAGCGTGATCCTGAGTGATCGGGCGGGAGCCGGACTCGCTGCCCTGCGCGCTAACCAGGCACTGGTCTCGGGCGGATTCGGGACGTTCGTACGCCCATACCAGCCTCTGGCGGAATTCAGGGGACAACGGGCTGCGGGAACGTGGAAGCTGAGTGTCTGCCGGCAGGAGAGCAAGGGGACGCAGGCGCTCTACCACGGAGCCCAGTTATGGGTAGAGCCGCCCAACACCTCACCGCTGTCCGGCAGCTGGCAATCGTTCATCAAGCTGCCAGCGATGGACGACGAGGAGCAGACCTGGCTGGTTTACGGGATTGATGAAGCCGGCAATCGTTCTGCCGAACCGCAGACTTTGACCTTACGGGTGGACAACGTGACACCGGAGCTGACGGTCCAGCAGGTGAACACGACCTGACCATGACGCCTGACCTGGCTGCGCAGACCGTGCTGCTGGGGAGCGTCTCGGATGGGGGTAATGTCGTGCGTATGCACGCTGTTGTCCGCGATCCGGAAGGGATCGGCTCATCTCTGCGACCAATGGTCAACGATGACCTGAGCTGGCAGGTGCAATTGCAGCCGATGAAGGTGGGAACTTACCGGGTGTGGATTGCGGCTGAGGATGAGGCAGGCAACCAGACAACAGCCGGACCTTTCGCAGTAAATGTTGCTGAAATTCCAGCAGAGCTCGAAGAGCAAAAGGTCTTCATACCGCTGGTGGGGATGCATATTTCACCGGCTGCTTTAGCCAATTCCGAAACCCCAACACCAACCAGCACAGCCACCCAGACAGCAACACCAGCTGTTACGGGAACGCCAACGATAACAGCAGCGCCGACGGTGACATCCACATCTACACAATCGGAAACGCCAACTATGACGGTCGCTCCTACCCAGACAATACAGCCAACGGATACGAACACCCCGACGCCTACTCCGACGTTACCGTCGATTAAGTCGCCAACGCCGGAGTCCACTTCCACGCCTGTGCCGATCAGCATCTCGGGACTGGCATCGACGGACAGTGCGCCGGTATTCCCGGTCTCCTGGTTGTTACTCGTCCTGGTTTTGGCACTTCCACCCGTTTTGGGAAAGGTTTGGTCACGAAAAAAACGGACTGATGAGTGAAAGATCATGCCGGTCTGTCAGAGACCGGCATGATCAACACCCCGCAGCTATCTAGAATCCTGGCGGTTTTCGTCTTTCGCGTCTGAGATGACTCCACGTGTGAAAGCGGATGAGAAAAAACAGGAAAAGCATATCTGATCATTTAGAGCATCCGGAAGAATTTAATTTTTACCGGATGCTTATCTCAATCATAGATAAAAATAAAAAAATTCCAAAACCCTCTCTGGGTATAATGGTTGGAACGATGAAACCCGAAAGCCCAACCAATGACGCAATCATTGCTCCGCGCTGGGTTCTGATCAGTATCGGATTCCTGTGCCTTCTCCTGCCCGCTCTGGTGTGGATATATATTTTATCGACGCCATCCGATGGGGCACGCATATCCAAGGATCCAGGTCCTGCAACTAATCAGGGTTACTACATCGACGATTTTTCTACAGGCAACGGACTGGAACAAGGCGATCTGGTCACCGGGGTTGACCAGATTTCGATGGCGGTTTGGATAGAAAATTTATTCAAACCGCAAAACTGGGGGACGCGCTGGTCCTTGTCGCAATCGGTTCCATACCAGGTTGTCCGCAATGGTGAGACTATCGAAGTACTGGTCAAACTGAGCAGTCAGCCAGTTTCAGCCATCCTGGCGCAGAACTGGAGCCTGTGGGTATATACAATCTTATTTCAGGCGATTGTCATTTTCGTCATCATCACTAAACCGAAAGAGCCTGCCGCCCAGGCGTTGTTCATCTGGGGGATGACCACCAGCCATTTTTACACGTGGTCATCTTTTTTCCAGATCTACGATTTCATCAACGGTTACGGTTTCTGGTTGTTCAACCTGATCAACTCATTCCTGTGGGTGTCCAACTGGTCTGCAGGAGTGCACCTGGCATTTACTTTTCCTACCCCTCTGCCGGCTATCAGGAAACGCCCCTGGATTGTGTGGATGCCATATCTGGTCGCTTATGCACTTTATCTGTTCTACTTAGCCGCAAGCCGGTTATTTATCCCCAACAAGGTCGAGTGGATCGGTCAGTGGAACCGGGCAGATTCAATTGTGGCATTACTTTTCTTCCTCACAGCTGTCATTTTTCTCATCCGGCAGTTCATGCTTCATCGCAAAGGACCTGAACGCCCCAAAATGCAGTGGGTGGTTTACAGCGGTCTATTCTCAGGCGGTTTGACCGTCCTGTTCTACCTGCTGCCGGAATTCCTGGGACTGCCCAGCCTGGGCGTGAACGTAATTGGAATCATCCTGCTGCCCTTCCCCATCTCAATCGCCATCGCCATCTGGCGCCACCAGCTCTTCGATATAAACCTGATCCTCAACCGTACACTGGTCTATGGTGCATTGACCCTGACCCTGGCGGTGATCTTCTTCGCCAGCGTCACTTTGCTGCAGTTATTGTTCTCCGCCATTACCGGTCAGGATTCACCCATCGCCACAGTCTTATCTACCCTGGTGATTGCAGGTCTGTTCAACCCGCTGCGTAACCGTATCCAGCGCGACATCGACCGGCGTTTCTTCCGCAGGAAATATGATGCCGAACAGGCAATCGAGCGTTTTGCCGCCGCAACCCGTGAACTGACCGACCTGGACCAGTTATCGAATGAGCTGCTGGCGGTCGTTGCCGAAAACCTGGAGCCGGAAAGTGTGAGTTTGTGGTTGAAAAAACATGATGAAGGGGGACCAATTCGTGATTGACAAAAGTTGTTTTTCTATTTACAATTTTAATAGGTTCGTGAAACTTGTCACGAACCTCATATCTCGCAGCATCAAAATCAAACAACACGATTCTTCGTTATTTCATCACAACCGCTGACGAACTGCTCATTGCGGTTTTCTTCATTTTTGTTAGAGATTTGGGTAATCAACCATTGATGGAGAACAATTGGACCGTCACAAACATCTGAACCTCTGCATTGTTGGATGTGGAGATATTGCCACTTACCATGCAAGGTACTTGCGTGGAAAAACCGGTTTATGGTTTTATAACCGGACCAAAGAAAATGCAATTTCTATGAACCGGAAATTCCATGGATCGGGAGTTTTTAATGATTTCCAGGATGTTCTGGATAACCAACAGATTGATGCGGTGATCTTGTGTACCCCGCCCGAATTACACTGTGAGCAAACCATTGCTGCGTTAACGCATCGCAAATCTGTGCTGGTCGAAAAGCCAATGTGTATTTCCATGGAAGAAACCGCCAATTTCCTCGAGGCTGAACAACAAACTGGCGATCAATTCGTGATGGTAGCGGAAAATTACCTGTATAAACCTTCTCTTGACAGGATTAAAGAACTGATCGATGGGGAAGGATTTGGAAGCTTAAGGAAAATTCACGTCAAGATTGGTTACCGGGAAACTACCAATGGTTGGCGGAAAAATTATGGAGCCCTGTTGGAGTGTGGGATCCATTTTATTTCACTGATAACAGAAATTATTGGGGATACCGAACCGGACGAGATTCTGGCGGAATTTCCCAATTGGACCGAAGGCAAAGCTGAACGTACTTCCACCGTCAGAATGATTTACCCTGGAGGTCAGACTGGTGAACTGAATTTCTCCTGGGAGAAATTCAGTCTGCCAAAAGGCTTGTTGCATGTATCAAGGATCGACTGTGAAAATGGAAAAATTTATTTTGAAAGCAACGGATTATTTATCCTGACTGATCTTGGAGGGAGAAAACTAATCACTTTCCCTGGGATCGCCGATTTGACGGGTCGTAAAGCGATGATGGAGGACTTTCTGGCTTGTTTATCAGGTACCAGGAATAAACCAAGATCAACTCCTGAGAAGGCAGCCAGGAATTTAAAGATCATTTTCCGTGCATACCAATCACAAAACATACCCATTCAGATAACGGAGTAAACAGGAGATCAAAGGCAGGTAAATCGACTCAAGGTGGGGAGGTGAGATGATGACAAATGAATATACGGACGAATTCGATATCATCATCATTGGCTCAGGTCCTGGTGGTGGCACCCTGGCTTACGGTTTGAAAGATACCAACGCGAGAATATTGATCATTGAACAGGGGAAGTATCTGCCTCAGGAGGAAAGAAACTGGGATGCCAATGAAGTCATCTATAAGCGGTGTTACCAGTCCAAACAAAAATGGGTAGACCACACAGGCAGGAAATTCTCACCAAGTTCCTATCACTATGTTGGTGGTCAGTCTAAGGTTTACGGCTCCACGCTGATAAGGCTGAGAGAGCGGGACTTCGAACGGCTGAAACACAGGGAAGGAATTTCACCTGAATGGCCACTCACCTACGAAGAGCTTGAGCCGTTCTATTGCAGGGCAGAAGAAATTTATTTCGTCCATGGTCACTGTGGTGAAGATCCCACAGAACCATACCGATCCAAACCATTTCCTTATCCTCCCGTTCCTCATGAACCTGCCATTGAATCGATCGCATGCCGGTTGAAGGAAATGTATCTTCATCCATTCTGCCAGCCAGTTGGAGTAAAGTACGGAGAAGACCAGGAATGTATCCTGTGCAGAACCTGTGTTTTATTCCCCTGCAAAATCCATGCAAAGAGTGACACTGAAATCTGCTGCATCAAACCGGCGCTGGAAGCAGGCAATGTTGAGTTGTGGTCAGAAACCAGAGCGAAGAAATTAATTCCTGATTCTTCGGGAAATTCCATCGATTATTTGATTGTGGAAAGGGAGGGACGCCAGTTTCGTCTCCGAGCGAAAGTGTTTATTGTCGCATGTGGTGCAGTCAACACGCCCAGGTTGATGCTTTCTTCCGGGAATAACCGATTTCCGAATGGGCTGGCTAATTCGTCCGGTCTGGTGGGCAGAAATTATATGCAGCACAATATTTCATTCCTTGTGACCATAAATCCTATGAATGAGCTGAACACATCCTTCGAAAAAACCCTTGCCATAAATGATTTTTATTTCGGTGATGAGGGGTTTGACTACCCGATGGGTCACATCCAGCTTGCGGGAAAAATTGATGTCAATCTGGTAGCGAAGTATGCGAACATGCCGCTCGTCCGGTTGCCGGGAAACCTTTTTGAACGGGTGACGGAAAGAGTCCTTGTCTGGTCGCTTATTTCCGAGGACCTGCCGGACCCAGGAAACAAGGTGACCATAACACGAGGTGAGGAAATTCAAATAACCAGGAGACCCAACAACCTGGTAGCCCACCAGCGGCTACTTTCTAAAACCAGGGGGATTCTTTCGAAAATTGGACTCAAGACCGTTTTTATCTATCGACTAGGTGCAGCTCGGAGCTCCCATTACATGAGCACAATGTGTTCAGGGAATGATCCTGAGAATTCAGTGTTGAACAAGAACTGCCGCACTCACGACATAAGAAATCTCTATGTGGTGGATGCATCCTTTTTCCGTCTTCAGGCGCCGTAAATCCTGTACTCACGATTGCAGCTCAAGCATTGAGAGTGGCAGACCACATTAAATCGAAATATTACCTGGTTCAACTACAGGATGTTGATGATAAGCAAATGGTTCCAGCTATTTGATTGACACCTTCTCCCCTAACGTAAAGCACACTGAAAGGGATGCAGGGATACGATATGGTAATTTTTCAATCGATGTGATTGCCATTTTTGACATATAATTCGTTCAGAAACATTGTTCAGTTCACCTCAATACCCAAAATGTACAATCATCAATTATGGTCTGAACTTCAGGCATTCGCTAAGGAAAAATTATCCAGCCAATCTGGCGCGCCATATCGATACACTTTCAGCGAGGGACAGTGTGGTAATTGTGGAGAAGTAAGCCTGGAAGTCACCATCGAACACCATACCGGATCAAAGATGAATGATTTCAAAGGAGTGATCCATTATCATTGTGCAACCTGTGGACACGAAGGAGAATTCCTGCGCTTTACAGGTTCCCACCGAACTTTTCATCATCAGGAAGCGGTAACCTGTAGATGCGGTGCTGGTATCTTTCTCCTCGGTGAATGTGAGCGGTTTGAGGTTGATAATGGGTTGGAAGGTTTCTTCGATGAAGGATTGTGGTGAGTAAATGTGTGGAATGCGGAAGGAAACATGTCCTGGTCTACACGGATTAGGCAGTGAAAAGGAGTAACATGGAATTTTTCGACCTGGTCGACATTTCGGAAAAATATATGGAGATCATCAATCCTTCTTCTCCAGAGAAAATATTGAAGATCGGGAAATTCCTGCGCCTTGAGCCCGGGAAGAAGGTGATCGATTTCGGCTGCGGTTTCGCCGAACCGCTGGTGTTGTGGGCAGAGGCGTATGGGATCGATGGTGTGGGGATCGATATCCGTCCGAACGCCTGTATACGGGCAACAGCAAAGATCAAGGAAAAGAAACTGGAAACCCGGATCGAGATCGTCTGCATGAGCGGTGCGGATTATCAATTTATCCCCGCCAGCTTCGATGCTGCCGTATGCATTGGCGCTTCCTTCATCTTCGGTGGTTTCCGCCAGACCATCCAGGCGATGAGAAAGGCAATTCGTCCTGAAGGCAGGCTGGCGATCGGCGAACCATACTGGCTGAAAAGCACTATCCCGCCAGAATATGTCCGTTTGATCGGCGATTTTCATACAGAACACGAACTCGTTCAGATAGCGCGCCAGGAAGGTTTCGACTTCGAATACCTGGTGCGTTCCTCCCAGGACGATTGGGACCGCTACGAGGCGGACAACTGGCATGGTTTGGTGCGCTGGCTGGAAGAGAACACTGACCACCCGGAACGTGACCAGGTGGCTGCACACCTGCGCAAATCCCAGGACGAATACTTCCAGTACGGGCGTGAATACCTGGGCTGGGAAATGATCGTCCTGGCACCTCAGACCTGACATGGAGAACAACATGCTGACAAGACGATTGGGCAGGACAAACCTGCAGGTATCTGAACTCAGTTACGGGGCTGCCCGCGGGGCAGCACAGGATGCCAAACTGTTCATCAACACAGTACATGCCTGCATCGACGCCGGGATCAATTTCATCGACACTGCCGGGGGTTACGACGATGGGGACAGCGAAAGAGTATTGGGGCAGGCTCTCGCTGGCAAGGGCGATGTGCTGGTCGAGACCAAGTACTGCCCATATGACAGCTACCTGCCGGAGGCTGCTTATAACGGCAGTCCGCAGGCGCTCCGCGGCTTCAGCCGAAGAAAGTTTGCGCCGGCTGCGCCGCGAGCATATCGATGTGTTCCTCGGACACGGTATCCGCAGCCTGGAGACCCTGGACCGCTTCATGAACGACGGCAGCTACCAGGCGATGGTCGACATGAAGCAGGAAGGAAAAGTGCGCTTCATCGGCATCAGCGAATTATCGGAAGGAGATGGAACTCACGAGATATTGAAAGAGGCTGTTCCTTCAGGCGCTTTTGATGTGGTCATGCTGACGGTAAATTTCCTGCTGCAAACTGCTGTTGATGTGATCCTACCTTTATGTGACGAACAGGATGTGGGCACGGTGGTGATGATGCCCTTGAACCAGGCATCGAAGGAATCGGGGCTGGTGTCGGTGGAGGCGGCACGTGAGTGCGTGCGCAGGCACATCGCCGCCGGTAACCTGCCGGACAGGACGCCCTATACCGATCCACACCTTTTCGATTTTCTCCTTCCGTACAGCATCCCCGAGGCAGCATTACGCTATGTGCTGGCTCATGCGGTGAGTACCTGCTGCGTGGGCATGCGCAGCCGGGAGCGATTGGAGCAGAACCTGCGCGCCCTGACACAGCCGTATCTGGATGAGGCGAGGATGGAGAGATTGGAGGAGTTATTCGGGCAGATTCAAGTCCAAATCCGATAAAATCAAGAACGTCAGGTAAGGATACCTGACCTACTTCTGATAAAAATCCGTGAAATCTGCAGCATCGTGCAATCTGTGTTATGTTTTTTAAATCTTGATGAATTAACACTGGAGTCAAAAATATGAAATCCCTGCAGGTAACCGCCCCGAAAGAATTCAAAATTCTGGAAACACCTATCCCCCAACCCGGACGTGGAGAAGTTCTCATGCGCGTGAATGCGGTAACCACCTGCCCGCAGTGGGACCTGCACCTGCGCCACAACGAACCAATGTTCATCGGTCACCAGTTCCATTACCCCTACACACCCGGACAACCCGGACACGAAGCCACCGGTGTGATCGAACAGGTAGGCGATGGGGTTACAGGGCTGTCGGCTGGCGACAGGGTCAGCGCCTGGCGCGATCCAGGTCATGAATTCCCCGGCTGTTATGCACAATTTGTTGTACACAAAGCCGAGAATGTGATCCGGGTGCCAGAAGGATTGCCCGACGAGTCGCTTGCTCCGATTGAGCTGGCGATGTGCATCGCCACCCCGTTTCGCGGGTTAGAGAAGATGGACGCAATCCAGGGACGGGTGTTTGCGGTTTCCGGATTGGGACCAGCCGGACTGGTGGCTGTCCAGATGGCTAAGGCTGCCGGAGCCACGACAGTTCTGGGGATCGATCCGGTCAGGGAAAGACGTGCATTGGCTCTCAAAGCAGGGGCTGACCTGTGTATTTCTCCCGGTGAACCCATTTCTGATGAAATGCAGCCGCAAACGTCCATCGATTGTGTGGGGTCCAAAGCTTCCGTAGAAGCGCTGATGGATATCACCCAGGATGTGATTGCCTTGTTCGGCGTGCAGCGTGAGGATTACACAATCCAGCCAAAACACAACCGGCTGACCATCCTGGGATACAAGGGGCATTTCCGCCAATCGGCAGAATATGCTGTTGATTTGATCCGCCAGGGGAAACTCGACCTGGGCTTGCTGGTGACTCACACCTATCCTTTGAGCCGCTACGCTGAAGGGATCGAGCTGCTGGAGAAGCAGCAGGCTGTCAAAGTGTGCTTCCGCCCCTGGGAGGATTGACTCCGGAGACCGCCGCTGAAAGAATACAAAGCGCGCCTCCAGTGGGCGCCTAAAGTACGCCGGGAGGCGATCCGCAGGATGTATGCCGGCGAGGCGCGGGGCAGACTCGACGAAGAACTCGTTGAGGAGGTGGGGTACAGCCTGCAGCAGCGCTGCCGCAGTATCCTGATGGTCACCGCTGGGGAACGGGTGGATTGTCCCGGGTGTGGTCACGAGATCGTCTCTTCCCAGGGGAGGTGGTCAAAGCAGAATCCGGTCGTTTGCCCGGAGTGCGGCTGGTCAGCCACTTACGGGGAATGGAGGGACAGCTGGCGCCACCGCGACCTGGTTGGAGGCAACGCAGTTCGAATTCTTCAGTCATTTCTGGATTCATATCCCCAGGCTCATACAGTGGAACAGAAAATGCTGATGATCGACCAGCTCTTGCACGCCTTTCACTGGAGCACGCGCCACCAGCGCTTCCATGCGCCCGCGGCGAAGCTGCTGATCCAGGGAGACCTGGAGGATGTACTCGCATTTCTGGATGATCTGGCGGGGATGGAATTCCAGATGGAAGACCTTAACCAGTCGAAAGAAGAATACCAACACACGCTTGAGCGGGTGGCTGAGTCGTTCGAGTTCATCCGCGGCTCTCTGCGGAAAGCAGATCACAACAAATAATTACACTTGTCATTGCGAGCGGAGCGAAGCAATCTCCCTGGTGTTCACGACGCCTTCAGGATCCGCCAGGAGACTGCTTCGGAAAACCACCTCGCAGTGACATCTTCCTGTCATTGCGAGCGGAGCGAAGCAATCTCCCTGGTGTTCACGACGTCTTCAGGATTCGCCAGGAGACTGCTTCGGAAAACCACCTCGCAGTGACATCTTCTTGTCATTGCGAGTGGAGCGAAGCAATCTCCCTGGTGTTCACGACGCCTTCAGGATACGCCAGGAGACTGCTTCGGAAAACCACCTCGCAGTGACATCTTCCTGTCATTGCGAGCGGAGCGAAGCAATCTCCCTGGTGTTCACGACGCCTTCAGGATTCGCCAGGAGACTGCTTCGGAAAACCACCTCGCAGTGACATCTTCCTGTCATTGCGAGCGGAGCGAAGCAATCTCCCTGGTGTTCACGACGTCTTCAGGATCCGCCAGGAGACTGCTTCGGAAAACCACCTCGCAGTGACATCTTCTTGTCATTGCGAGCGGAGCGAAGCAATCTCCCTGGTGTTCACGACGCCTTCAGGATTCGCCGGAGACTGCCTCAACGGAATTCGTCTCGCATCACATCCACCATGGTAGACTTATCCCCATCCAACAAGGGAGCAAAACCATGCAAAGACTGACCCGCAACTACCTCTTCAAAAACCACGGCGATCTGTCCACTCTCCCCGATCAACCCGCCTTATTCGTGGAACCCGGGGAATGGTTCACCATCGAGACTGTCGACACCGGGCACTTTTTCATGACCTCCGAAGCTGAAATGGACAAGCAGCCTGGACCAATGGCAGGAAACCCATCCACCGGACCCGTGTTCGTCAATGGGATCAAAGCCGGGGAAGTGGTCGCCGTCAGGATTGAGTTCGATTGAAATCGTCGGGCACTGTATGATCGGGATCGGTGACGAGACACTCCTCCCGGCAGATTTGGTGGACAAGCGTCGAGATTTTATCCGTATAGAAAACAACCTGGCACACTTTCAGGGAGGATTCCAGGTACCGGTCAAACCCATGTTCGGCTGCTTTGGCGTGGTACCGGCGAAGCCATCGCCAGAACCATGGCACCACGGCGGAAACCTGGACCTGCCGGATATCTGCGCCGGCGCCACGGTGCATGTGCGCTGCGAGCGTGATGGTGCCTACTTTGCCTGCGGTGACGGTCATGCTGTGCAGGGTGACGGCGAGATTAACGGTTACAGCCTGGAGGTATCCCTGGATGGCGTGTTGAGCATTGACAGGTCACCTTACCAGGACCTGATGACGATCCTGATCGAGAATGAACGGGAACTCATCACTGTTGGCGTGGAAAGCACTTTCGCAGACTCGATCCGCAGTGCAATCCACTCGATGACGGACCACGTCTCTCGATTGACAGGGAAAGAACTCCTGGATTGTTACCAATTGGTCAGCCATGTTGGGGACATCCGCGTGGGACCCATCTGGTTGGCGGTCCGAGAGAACGATTGGGAGGGTGGACTGCCTGTTCCTGCCTGCCTGCACCTGCCGAAGGAATTCCTGGGGATTTGAGCTTACAAAATTAATACAATCCAGGAAAGAATTAGATCGGTACTCTTAATGGAAACCATCGCCCAATTCCCTGATCATTTCTGGCAAACTGTTGGCAGAATTTTCGGGGAGGAGGGCAGGGAATGGCTAGACCACCTGCCCGACATCCTGGAGCGCTGCCGGCAGAAATGGGGATTGGATGAAGGCACTGCCTGCCCAAACCTGAGCATTAATTATATTGAATTCACCCGTACAAAGGATGGATTACCCGTTGCCCTGAAAGTCGGGGTACCTAATGATGAGCTTTTATCAGAAATGGCTGCCTTGAGGCACTTCGATGGACGGGGAGCAGTTCGTATTCTGGATTCGGATCTTGAGCTGAGCGCCTTTATCATGCAGCGTATCCACCCGGGAACAATGCTCTGGGAAACCGGCGGCAACCATGAACAAACCCGCATCGCTGCCAGTCTGATGCTGCAGTTACACCGCCCCCTGCCGGCAAATCATGGATTTCCAGCATTTTCTGAATGGCTGGAACGTTCTTTTGCATTTACCCGCACACAAGGGGATGCGCATGAATTGATGCCCAGGGAGCTGCTCAAACAAGTCGAAGCAGCCTTTAGAGAAATCGATAGCGAGAAAAACGAAGACGTACTGCTGCACGGTGACCTGCACCACGAGAATATTCTCCTGGATGCGCAGGCGGGTTGGACTGTGATCGATCCGAAAGGCGTTTGCGGCGCAGGAGCTCTTGAAGTGGGTCGTTACATCCAGAACCAGCTCCCGGGCGACGGCTGGGAGGACCTTATCCGGGAGAGGGTGGTCATTTTCGAAGAAGTCTTAAATCTCTCCAGACGACATGTGCTGAACGGCGCCCTGGTGGATTGCGTCCTCAGCCACTGCTGGGATTTTGAAGATGAAGGCTTGAGTGAGGATTGGCACCGCGGGGTCGAATTGGGCTGGTGGCTGGTCGAGGAATTTAAAAAAGTAGAGCGGATTGCGGCTGACTGTGTCAGCACATCCGCTCTACTCAATGCTAATGCCCTGGAATCTTAAATCCGCTCCTGCGGAAGGCACTCAGGATACTGCGCGGCGATTTCGCCCACACACCCAGCTTGCGCGAGATGTGCTCCGTCCAGCTGTAATTGTCGAAAGTGAAGGTCTCCTCCCGTTTCCCTTCCAGGTCTACCATGTAGTTCGCCTTGCGGTAATAATCCTGCGCCAGGTAACCTTCATCCATGGTCTGCATGGCGGCTTCGATCTGCTCGTCCGAGAACTGCGGGTATTCGCCTTCGAAAAGACAGAAATCAAGCGGGTAGCGCGGACGAACAGGCGGGTTCGATGCGGGATAGCCCATCGCCAGTCCCACCAGAGGGAACACCCGCGGCGGGAGCTTATAGCGTTCGATGAGGTCTTTTGCATAATAAGGCCATGCGCCCAGGAAGCAGCTGCCCAATCCCAGGCTCTCGGCAGCGATGACCATGTTCTCTGCCATCAAGGCCGCGTCCTGGATGCCAAGCACCATCAGGCTGAGATCGTTCGACACGATCTCCCAACCGCGCTTTTGCATAATGAGCTCGAAGCGGTGTGAGTCAACGCAGACCGTGAAAAGCAGCGGGGCGTTGAAGTCGTTGGTTTCTCTATCCCTCGATAATAGAAGGCTGCAGAGCTGGTAGGCAAACGGCGCCTGCTGACCGGCGCGCACGATGGTCTCGATGACCTCTTCCGATGGCATCTCGGGCTTATATTGACGGATGGATTTGCGCTGCAGCATGGTGTCTATGACAGGATTGTGGATCATCTCAACTCCTTTTTTGGAGTATTATAGTGCCCTGCGAAGGTTTAGAACCTTCGCAGGGCTGCGAACCTTCGCAGGGCTGCAAACTTTCGCAAAGACTGCAGGCAGAGGAGAACCCATGACAGAATACACCATGCGCCAGGTCGAAGGGCAGGAGATGCTCGACATCCTCTACTGGCTGGACAACTACGCCTTCCACCAAAACCCGCCTTTCCCGGACCGGGCAAGCTGGGACGAACGCATCACGAGCCGCAAAGGTCCTGTTTACTTCGCCGGCTTCGAGGATGGCGAACCGGTGACCGTGTGCGCCTGCCCCACACTGGTGCAGAATGTGCGCGGGAAGGTCATGCCCATGTGCGGATTCGCCGATGTGAGCTCGCACCCCAGGATACGGCGCAAAGGTTACATCTTCCTTTTAATGCGGCATGCCTTTGCCTGGATGAAAGATGCAGGATATGGGCTCTCCAGTCTTTACCCGTTCCGTGAATCGTTCTACCAGCGGTTGGGATATGTTACCTTCCCACAAGCCAGGAAGGCGCTATTCCACCCCAGGGTGCTTCGACCACTCCTGGAGATGGAACTCCCAGGCGAAATCGAGCAGGTGCTGATTGGTGAAGGTTACGAAACCTACCATGCTTTTGTGAAAGAACAACTCCTGGGTGTGCACGGCATGGCGATGTTCGCCGACCCGCAGAAAGAGTCGGCACAGAGTAACCGCTCCTGGTTGGCGTTGGCAAAAATCAACGGCAGCGTGGAGGGCGTGATGAGTTACAGCCTGGCAGGCGAGCAGATGATGGAGTTCACTTTCCGCGCCGTACGCTTTTATTACCGTAACGCGGAAGCGAAATACCTTTTATTGAACTGGATTGCCCGGCACATTGACCAGGCAAATCGGGTCGAGCTCTGGCTTCCGCCCTACGAGCAACCCAACACCTGGCTGGCGGATATGGATGTTAAGCTGGACACGATTTTTGTTTCCCCCATGGGACGTGTGATGGATGTGAGTAACCTGGATGGACTTCAGGTAGGGGAAGGCGCTTTGTGCATCGAGGTGGTTGACCCCGACTGCCCATGGAATGAGGGGATTTGGGAGCTCCGGAGCGAGGATGGGTATTTGAAAGTCAGCCGCGGGAAAAGGGCTGATGCGCGCATCAGCATCAATGCACTGTCTGCCCTGGTTTACGGCACGAATGATCCTGCTGACTTTGCCTTGCGCGGCTGGGGTGAGGTGCCAGTAGAGGTCCAGGAGGTGATGCGTAGAATGTTTCCAAAGCAGCTGCCATATCTACATGAATTCTATTAAAAATTGAACGCGGATTACACGGATTTGGGGATTTCACGGATTTTTTTCTTTTTAATACGGATGAAACGAATGGACGAATATTTCGAATGAGCGTTTGATTCGTAGTAACGACTTCAGTCGTTATTCTCAATCGTTGGGAAAACAGAACGCAGATTACGCGGATTTGTGGATTTCACGGATTTTTCTTCTTTTTTAATACGAATGAAACGAATGGGCGAATATTTCGAATGAGCGTTTGATTTGTAGTAACGACTTCAGTCGTTATTCTCAATCGTTGGAAAAACTGAACACGAATTTTCTTTGCGATGTGTTACGGGTGAATTTCGAGGTATCCGGTTACCGCATGCGGGTGCGCAATCAACACGTAAGCGCGGATGTCTTCCAGGTGGGTATGCAGGGCTTCGGGTGATATTCCGTCTGGAGCATATACAGTGTAAATAACGTTGGTGCTATCCGGCTGGATCTGGGCGCGGCTGTCGGGTCCGTAGATCACGCTGGAGAGAATCCCCTTGCCGTCTGACATGAACATGTCGCCCTGTTTCAAAACCTGTTCCTTGCCATTAAACTGGACCATAGTCTCACCACCCCTGGCAACACCGACTCGGATGGGGACATTAACAACATCCATGTCGTGACCTGCTGTCAGCAGTCCATTCTTCAACTCTGCCATGAACATGGCTTCCACCAGAGTTGAGACGGACGGGATCGGCTTTGCTTTGAAAACAATGGACTCAAGCTGTAAGCGTACGTGGTATGTCTTATCGAATCGTTTGTAGAAGTCAACATAAGGCTGGATTTGCGGTAATGAATCCAGGCTTTTCCGGTCGGCATCCCTGTAACGCATGCGCAGCTCTTCTTCTAGAGTGGATTTCGCCTGCCCCAGCCCGGGATGGCGTTCCATGTTCGGCGCACCAGTCATCACCAGGAAACCAGCACACGCACCTGGATAAACCCGCTTCCATTCATCCGAAATTTCAATCATGTATTGCATGCTCCATCCTCAAATATTGTAAATCACATTCACCTGACGGTGGTTGTCCGGAATTCAATAAACAATCCGCATTGGTAATTGGTTTGAATCCACTGGAGGGTTCGCGGGCAACGAACATGCTTCTCCCCGGTTGATCCTTTCTGCCGTCCAGAGAGCAGCGAAAGCGTCCAGAATGTCGTCAACACCACTCCCCAACTTCTTTCTATCTCCTAAAGCCAGTGTCACAGCATCATGATATAGGGGTTCCAGTAAACGAATCCTTTCCTCAAAACCTGGTCGTCGCTTTTTATTCTGCTTCATCGCCCTGCCTCCGGCGAGATGATAAAAACTTACTTCCGGGTGAACCTCGAAAGTGATGTCGAGCAAGGAAGGATTCGAGCGCAGTTCCTGGTCCACAGCTTCAATTTTTGACATGATGTTGAAAGCCTGCATGGACATCCGCCTGCCCTCAACGACATAACGGATTCGGCAAGCATCTCGATAATCGACAGCTTTCAGTACCGGTCGGATGGGAGCAGGAAAAACACTGGAAGCGCGCGGTCTGCCGAGAAGTCTGCCGCGCCTCAAGGTCGCACTGTCGAGGTCCTTCTTCTGTCAATCCGATAGGAATGTCGATGGCAATCACTTCAGGTGCAGCTCCTTCCAAACGGATGTCATTGAGGCTGACAGCGCTAGACCAGGAGATGCGGCTAGTTTCGACCTCCTTGGCTACTACCACCCACCCAGCCGGGCTGCCGTCGACACCGCAGATCCAGGTCATCTTACTCCGACTTCTGGAAGCGGGTGCAGTATGACGACAGCCAGATCGTTTGCGTAGGCTTCCAACTCCGCCCTGGTTGGGGAAGAGCTGAGACCTTCGGACTTGAGTATCGCGCCCACCATCCTGGGATGCCGCCGCAGCCGAAGCTCGATAAAATCGGCTATGCGAAGCGGATCGGTCACGGTTTCAGCCAAAGCCTTGAATTCTCCGCGCTTATACCTGACAGTGACCTGCGGATTGGCGAGGATGTTGCGGTACCAATCGGCTTTTGTCCCCAGGGATGAACCCAAATAAATATCCCCACCCACTTGCTCATACTGCAGCGCCGTCTCGCGTGGCAAGCCCGTCTTCCGCCCGGTGGTGGTCAGGATCAGGATCAGCCGTCCGACAATTGGACCCAATCCGATGCGGTACAATGTTTTGAAGAATTTCAAACCCGGTGGTTTCATGATCGTGACCTGCAATCCAGGAATATCCAGCCCTACACATTTACCAGGCGCGAACGCAGCCAAACGAAAAACAGTCCATGCACCGCCCCAACCACCCCTCCGGTGACCAGCAGCGTCAGGGCAAAAACAACCACCGCCAGGTAAACCGGGATACCGCTGAAGACGACGTCCATGGCTGCAAAGATCACCGGCATCCCTGCCGCCCATGCCAGGGCGTTAGCAAGCAGCCACCAACCCGCACCACCCACCGCACGGCGCAGCACAAGCGCCTGGAAGGCAGCCAGAACCGCGCCGGCAATCAAGTCCAACTCCCGCAGCCATGAGCAGCACCATCCACTGCTCCGGTTCTGCAGCGGCTGCCCCGGGCTGCCCCTCAACCGTCGTAACCGCGCTGTTGATGATGGTAAAAGGCAGGGAGCCGAACAACCAGGCGACGAGTGCGCCTGCGATCGTCGCCAGCACCCAGGCACGGCGGGTGATGGCTGTATATACCGGTGCCATCGCCCACCACTGTGTCCAGCCAACGATAGCACCTTCTACCGCCCCGGTTGCCACCATGAGCAGCATAGACACCAGGCTGCCGGTCACTCCCGGAAGCTCGCCGAAGAGTGCAATGATGGCATATCCGATGGCAAAGGTCAGCCCCAGCCCAAACAGTTCGCCGACAGCATTTGCAGCTATCCATCGTGAATAGAGGGTTGAATTTTTCATATCAGGTTTCCAGGTAATGTGTCATTTGATCAACAAAATTAGAACGGTAATTCGACATGATCCTGAGGATGTCACCGGCAAAAGGATGTTTGCGAAGCTCCAGGGCAATGTCAGCAAACGCAATCCGGTAATGGTCTGATAAAGCATTATACCTTTGCGAGAAAATCCGGATTAATCCATCCTCACAGTCAAAAGCATCGATGAACAGCACCGGGAACTCTGCGGCAGGATGGGCGCGGACGGCGTCACCAAAATCGATGATGGCGCTCACATCCCCATTTTCATTAAGGAAAATGTGGTCACGGGTCAGGTCGTAATGCACCAGGCAGGTGGGAGTGTCTTCATCCCGGTTCAGGGTTGCAGCCTGGATGCCGGCAACCCAATCGGCAAGCTGCCTGACTGCGCGGGTGGTCAATGACGAGGTGCCCAGCTCTCGCAGCGGTCTGCCTGGAGCGAGGCTGAAGGCGATGTAATCGTAGCCATGCGGTGATTGCCCTGAAAACTGCACCGAAGGAACCAGCGCATTTGCCGCCAGGATGCGGTGAGTCTCCAGCTCCACCTGGCATGAGTTATAGCGCACAGGGCAGAAAAGCTTCAAGAAAATGACCCCGTTGACACAAAATACAGCATGAGTGCCTGGAAAAGTAGATTCGACCGTCAGGGCTTCAATGCCATGAGACAAGCACACTGCCTCAACCTCCGGGAGCCAGAAATCCCTGCGGTCAAACACCCGGCACCACTCCTCCCAATTTTTTACCCTGTGCACAGGTTCATTTTACCAGCCGGGATTAATGTAATCTAAAAGAAGTTTCCATTGATATTTGATTAATTATAATGACGTGGTCATAGCGACAAAGGAGAAAACAACATGAATAGAAAAATCGAACGATCGAAAAAATCGCATGGAACCAGAACCATTATCCTGGCGATGAGCCTTGTGCTCATAATCCTGCTGGCTGCATGCGGCGGGTCTGCCAGCGCCGGAAGAGGCTTCGGCTCCTGCCGCGGCAGTGGAGCAAGCTGTCTCAGAACCCGTCAGCGAGGAAGCTGTTGCTGCCGAGTCAAATTTAGCAGAATCTTCCGGTGAAGAAGCTGCCGCTGTCGAAGAAGCGGTTATGGAATCTCCAGCCGAAAATGTAGCAGCGAGTGAGGGCGAAATCACCTTCTCAGGCAGCATACAGCCATTATTGACCACAACCTGCCAGCGCTGCCACGGTGCTACACGTGCGGATGAAGGATTACTGCTCACGACCTATGAGCAAATCATGGCTGGTTCGGATAATGGACCCGTCGTCATTCCCGGCGACCCGGATAACAGCCTGCTGGTAACCATGCTTGTGGAAGGTAAGATGCCAAAAAGAGGCGCTAAACTGAGTCCGGAACAGGTGCAGCTAATCAGTGATTGGGTAGCGGCTGGCGCTGAAGACAATTAAACCTTAACAAATGTAAAGATAGCGCAGTATTAGCGTGAATTTCGACAGAAAACCGATGATTTATCAGAATCATCGGTTTTTTATGGATAAAATAGACCCATGACAAAACTCGATCTGGATAAAGCTACCATCGATACCCTGGTGCAGGAAATGGGCGTCATCGTCGAAAGAGAAACGGGATGGCGCCTGGACATTCCCAACCTGAAAATCCAGGTCGTGCCCAAAGAAAGAGGATTCGAAGAACTGGTCATCAGGCGCATCACCGAAGTCGGCATTCAGCTTCCAGTCGACCTGCCCAAGGATTTGTTCACGCGCATCATCGAATATTTAATTGAGAACAGCTACCTGGCTGGATACCTTCCAGGATCCGGTAGTATCTGCATCGTGCGCGAGAATGTGGATGACAGCAACATGGACGGTCTGCGCCTGGTGATTGCCCACGAACTCGTCCACAGGGCACAGCACCTGCGCTTCCCTCAGCTGATCGCAAGGATGGATGCGCAACTCGTCGATATGCTCAAACCACTTCTGGAACCTGACCATAATGCAGTACCCGATATGAATGCGGTCAATTTGCACCTTACCCAGGTTGAACCAGTCATGACCCTGTTTGAAAGCCATGCTGCCTTCATCCAGCAGCGCATCAAGGAACGCTACTATCCTCAAGCCAGGATCGAGGAGCACTTCACATTGCTCGCAACGATCCTGGAGTTTTTGTTCGGAGCGCGCCAGAACCGTTATACGCGCGGGTTACCTGCCATCGATGCCGCCTACGCAGAGGGCAAGATCGATGATTTGTTCGAAAACCCAACCCTGGTGATGCAATCACCACTGGATTAACCGGTATAATTTTAAGAAGAGAATATCAAACAATTAGGAGGAGCTGATGACATTACCGACGAAAACATTTGGCAGGACCGGGCTCGAGGTTACCCAGCTTGGCTTTGGCGCCATGGAAATCCGCGGCAAGCGTATCTGGGGCGGGAGACCTTGTGATGATGACCAGGCAAAAACAATTCTCAATGCGGTTTTAGATGCAGGCATCAACTTCATTGATACAGCCAATGATTATGGGAAGAGCGAACTCTACATCGGAAGGCACCTGGCGCACCGCCGGAAGGAATATTTGCTGGCGACCAAGTGCGGATGCCACATGCAGTTTGCTGGCGACCACGACGACACCACCCACATCTGGACGCGGGAAAATCTTCTGCGCAATATCGCTAACTCGCTGATGAAAATGGAGACGGAACAGGTGGATCTGCTGCAGCTGCACAACCCGGATGCGGAGACCGTGGAGCGCATGAAGGTGTTGGACGTGTTATTGGAGCTGAAAAAGGCGGGGGTTGTGCGCTACCTGGGATGCTCAACGACGCTGCCGCACCTCAAAACCTACCTGAAATGGGATGTCTTTGACGCATACCAGATCCCCTATTCGGCCCTGGAGAGACGACACGAGGAATGGATCACCAAGGCTGGCGAGGCTGGCGCAGGCATTATCATCCGCGGCGGTGTGGCTCGGGGTGAACCCGGTTCTGGTTTGGGATCATCTGACCGCTGGGATATTTACGAGAAAGCCCGCCTGGATGAATTGTGCGAAGAAGGGGAGAGCAGAACCGCTTTCTTGCTGCGCTACACCCTCAGCCACCCGTTCTGTCACACGACGATCGTGGGTACGATGAATCCAGAGCATTTGAATGAAAACGTAGCCATCGCACAGAAGGGACCCCTGCCGGAAGACGTTTACCAAGAAGCCAAAAGGCGCTTGAGTTACGCGGGGGAAGAGCCGGAGGATTAGGTTTTCCAACGCAGATTGCGCGGATTGTGGGATGACGCGGGTGTTTGGTTTTATTTACCTACTGGCAGGATTGCTTAACCTGCCTGAGACATCACGGGATCGTTTTGACCAGACCATGTTCACGGCATACCATACGACCGCGTTCGTAGTATTCCTCGGAAAGCTCCAGGTCGCCCAGGGCATGGAATAAATTACCCAGGTTACGCCAGGACTCGGCAATTCCTTCCCAAAATTGAAGCTGGATGTCAAGAGATTGGTGCTGCTCAAAATATTGGCGCGCTGTTTCAAACTCCTCCTGGTCAAGGAAAAAGTATCCCAAAAAGGTGGAGACCCTGGAAATAAAGAAGAGGTCACCTAATTCTCTGAACTTTTCCAGGCTGCTCTCCAACAATGTACGCGCCAATCCAGGATGGTTCTCCTGGCTTTCCAATATGCCCAGGTGGAAAGTACTTACGGCGATTCCCCATTCATTCTTACAATCACGGTTGAGTTCAAGGCTCTGTTCCAATATAGGTCTGGCAGACTTATTTTTCTGACTGATATCAAGTAAACCCAGCCAATTCAATGCCTCAGAGAGTACAGTTATACTTTCCTCTCCCAGGCTCAGGCAGATACCCCGGCTTTCTTCCAGGAGGTCGCGCGCTTTTTGGTAATTATCCTGGGTCCAGTAGTAACGCCCGATGTGGTTGAGAAAACTGGAATACAGAAGAGGATAATCCATCAAGTCCGGCAAGGAACGAATACGCTCAAGCCAGATGGCAGCTTCGCTGTAATGCGCACGGATTTCCCAGGGCCATCCCAGAGCGGTCAGCAGACGCAGCGCCTGCTCCGTCTTTTGACTGGACACCGCCCAATCGAGCGCAGCGCGCAGGTTGTTCTGTTCACTCTGGATGAGGTCCGCCCATTCTGCCTGGTTGGGTCCGCGGATTTCGCGCTCTCCTTTTTCGGCAAACTCCACAAAATAGGACAGGTGAAGGTCGCGGATGTGCGCATCGTGTCCGCTGCCGGATAACACTTCCTGTGCAAATTGGCGAATGGTAACCAGCATATGAAAACGCGGCTTGCCGCGAGAATCGAATGAACGCCGCAGCAGGCTCTTATCGGATAACGAATCGATCAACGCAGAAATGGATGTTCCGGGGAAAAAATCTGCAAAGGCGTCTTCAGCCATCAGAGCGGTAAAACCGCCATTAAAGACTGACAGAGCAGCGAACAGGGATTGTTCTTCAGGTGGAAGCAGGTGGTAACTGGAATCTATGGCTTTGTGCAGGGTCTTTTGACGAGCAGGGACAGCGCGCATTCCATCCGCAGAGAGAACGAATCCTGGATTCATGCGCTCCAGCAAAGCCTGAGGTGACATCCCACGCATGCGCACCGCTAACAGTTCGATGGCGAGTGGCAAGCCATCCAGTTGTTCGCATATGGCAGCAACGGTCTGGATGTTTTCTGATGTCAAGCGAAAATCGGGGCGGACAGGACGTGCGCGCTCGACGAACAGGATCAGCGCTGTGGATGCTGCAGCTTCCTCCAGATTTGCGAGTGAATGTTGCGCCGGCTGAGTGAGAGGAGTGACGGGGAAGAGCCATTCACCCTGCACGCGAAACGCCTCGCGGCTGGTGGTCAGCATCTTCAAACCAGGACAGCTCGACAGCAAATCGGTGACAAACAATGCTGCACCATCGACGAGATGTTCACAATTGTCGATAACGAGCAGGATTTCTTTTTCCCCGATACTGTCCTTGAGCTGCTGTTCGGCGGCGCGATGCCGATCTTCCACATATCCCAGCGCCTGGATGACCGCCGCTGCGATCAGGGAAGGATCAGATAGCGGAGCGAGAGGGACAAAGTATACGCCGTGTGGAAATTCTGTCAACATTCGACGCGCTGTCTCCAGGGCAAGCCGGGTTTTGCCAATCCCGGGAGAACCAACCAGTGTGACCAGACGAATCTCCGGGTTACGTAGATAACCGGCGAGTTCGGATATTTCTTCCTGGCGACCAACCAGGGAAGTGAAAGCGGCGGGTAAATTGGATCGCGGCGCGGGAGAAGCGCGCCAGGGGGCTTTTTCAATTCCCACTGCTTTGGCAATCCCCCATCCGGTACGGGCGAAACGCAGAAAAGCAGCATGTTCTTGGAGGGGAATATTGAAAATTTCCGCCAGACGCGCGGCTATCTGCTCGGATGGTCGTCGTTCACCCGCTTCAATTTTCCGAAGAGCTATAGCCGAACAACTGACGCGCTGTGCCAAGCTTTCCTGCGTCCATCCTGCGGCTTTGCGCTGGCGTTTCAGCCACTCGCCGAAGGAAATATCGTTCAGGTTGTCCATCTCAAAAATTGTATCGCGTTTTGTATCTACCGGCGATACCCCCATAGTGCTCCTGCCGATTATAGTCTGGTCATCAAGCGGAGAATGCTGTAGAAGAACGGCACTCCCATCCAACTTTAGAAGAAGAGGAAACCATGAGAATCAAAGTTTTGTCGATTGTACTTATACTGGCGTTTGTGATGGCAGCCTGTGTCCCAACTGCCGATCCAACCAGCGCCCCGGCGTCCCAACCTACCGATGTACCTGCGGTAGAAGTGACACCGACCGATGCTTCTGTTGAGGTTACTCTTCAGGAGATAACTGTAGACGCGGCAGATTATTCATTTACCGCGCCAGAAACCGTGACGGCGGGATGGGTACGCGTCATCCTGACTAACAGCGGGAATGAACCGCACCATGTCCAGTTCCTGCTGCTGAACGACGGTGTGACCGTCGAGCAGTTCGAGGAGACGCTGAAGCAGGGCGATGGTCCCGCGCTGGGATTAACGACCGAGGTCGGCGGTGTAGGCGCGGTTCACCCCGGTGGAACAGCCAGCGCAATCATCAAACTGCCCGAGGGTGAATATGTCATCCTTTGCCTGATCCCCTCACCGAGTGACGGCGCTGCGCATCACGCCAAGGGGATGATCAAGCCCATGACCGTGGAAGCGGGTACTGAAACCGCAAGCGAACCGCAAGCCGATTTGACCGTCAACTTGAAGGATTTCTCATTCGACATGCCAGATTCACTGCCGGTCGGTAAAACCACCATCAAGGTCACCAATGAAGGACCCGAGCCGCATGAGCTCAATATCCTGAAACTTGAGGATGGAAAGACTACCGAGGACGTGATGGCGTTCCTCAGCGGCATGACGGATGGTCCGCCACCCTTCGCTCCTGTTGGCGGTGCAAACGGGATCGACGTAGGACTCACCGAATACGCTGAACTCGACCTGACAGAGGGTACTTATGTAGCCATCTGTAACATCCACAGCCCAAAGGCTGAAGGAAACCAGCACTTCACCCTCGGGATGATCAAAAAATTCACAGTCGGCGACACGGCGAGTGGTACCTTCCCCGTCGGCAGGTTCGTTAAAGAGGGCAGGACGAATTACGGTTTTACGTTCAACGAGGATGGGACATTCCACCTGTTCGAGGGCGACATTATCTACATCAACGCCACGTATAAAGTGGAAGAAGACACCTTCACAGAGACCTCCAACAACGGCGGCTGTGAGACCAATGTCAGCTTCACTTACGCATTCGATGGCAAACACCTGACCTTCAATTATGTGGGCGATCCTGCCGATGATTTAGCTTGTGATCAACGATATAAGGATTTCAACGGCGTGACATATACGCTGGATTGATAACGAGTACCGGTACGGGATAAATTGCCTCCCTCACCCAGAAATATGTGGGTGAGGGAGATGTCTTTGTCGCTGGGTAACATTTACATGGGTGAAACTCGGATGGATTATACAAGGTGATGCGCGTTTCGGCTGAAATCGCAAGATCTCAACGCAGATTGCGCGGATTGTGGGATGACGCGGATGGTTTTAATACGAATGGAACGAATGGGCGAATGAGGCGAATATTTTTACTTGTTTTTGCCTTTCCTTCCCTTCTGTTTTTCTTTCTTTTCCTTTCGTGTCCTTCGTGTCAAAGTTTTTCAGTTTTTTTATTCACAACCAGACTCGCATAGCGCCTGGCTCCCGGTTGTCCCAGGCGAAATATGGGATTGCGCGCAGCTTCACGGGCACTCGCGCAGGCGGGTCATGACGGTAGAGGGTGTCCTGCCAATCCAAAGCTTGTTCGGCGAAGACATCACCCTGGACCACGACCATGCCTCCCAGCAATTCATCATCCCATGCCGCATCCAATAACGATGCGGCGTCCAGCCTGAGCAAATTCAAAGGGGTGTCGTGGTCAGCCTGCTCCACGCAGTACACCAGGGGACCTCTTTGGATGGCGATACGGTGGACATCCTCACTCACCTGCGGGTGAGCGTACACCCGCTCGACCGGCATCTCCATCTGGTAAACCAATTCATCCCCCGGGTTCCAGTCGCAATCCATCTCGATGTAGCCATTGTTGAAATTCAGGCATTCCACGTTTTCCCCGTTGAGTTCGAGCGCGGCGCTGCGGCACCAGCCTGGCAGTCGCAGCCTGAGGTTGAAGCTGGCAGGCTGCTGCATATCCAACGTGAAGCGCACTTTCCCGTCCCAGGGGTAGCGCGTGTCCTGGTTCAGGGTGATGGACACTCCATCGACATCGAACTGCACCCGGCTGTGGATGAACAAATGCACGCTGATGCCCGGGCTGCTTTTGTCCTGTGAATAAATGGTTCCGCCCAGGGATGCCAGCAAACGGGCGACGTTGGGCGGGCAGCAGGCACAGTCAAACCAGGGTTGGCGGTGTTGGGTTCCGTCGCTTTCGAGCGGGTTGACATAGAAGAAGCGCTCCCCATCCAGGGAAACCCCGCTCAACACCCCATTGTAGAGCGCCCTCTCGAGTACATCGGCGTAGCGGCTGTCGCCATCCAGGCGCAGCATGCGCTGGTTCCAGAAGACCAGACCGATGGCGGCGCAGGTCTCGGCATAAGCGCTGGCGTTGGGTAAGTCGTAAGGTAAGGTGAAGCCTTCATTGTGGCGCGAAGGACCAATGCCACCGGTGATATACATCTTCTTCAAACAAACGTCCTCCCACAGCGCCTCGCAAGCCTGGCGCAGGACTTCATCCTGCGTTTCAACAGCGAGGTCTGCCATGGCAGAATACAAATACATCGCCCTGACTGCGTGCCCCATGACCTGGCGCTGCTGGCGAACAGGAAGATGTGCCTGAGCATAGGCATAACGCAGGTCGGAACTCACCCCGCGGGCTCCCCACCATTCGGCTGGATCTTCCCCGCGGGCCTCGGCTTCGATATCGAAGTAATGCGGATCCCTGCCGCGCTCGTCAACAAAGTAACGCGCCAGGTCGAGGAAACGGTCTTCGCCTGTGGCTTTGTAAAGCTTCACCAATGCCAGCTCGATCTCTTCGTGACCAGGATAGCCGCGCAGCTGTCCCGGCTGGGTGCCGAAAACTGAAGCGATGTAATCTGCGTAGCGCACGATCACGTCCAGCAAACTGCGCTTGCCCGTCGACTGGAAATGCGCCACCCCGGCTTCGATCAGGTGCCCGGCACAGTATAGCTCGTGCAGGTCGCGCAGGTTCGACCAGCGCTTCTCCGGTTCCACCACGGTGAAATGCACGTTCAGGTAGCCATCCGGCTGCTGAGCAGAGGCAACCAGGGCGATGGTCTCATCGAGGAGCTGGTCCAGCTGATCATCGGGATGGCTGCTCAAGGAATAGCTGGCGGCTTCGATCCACTTCGCCACGTCTGAATCCCAGAATATGTGCGGCGGCTGAGGCTGACCGGGTTTCCATTCCAGGCGAAATGCGTCGATCCTGCCGGTCTGCTGGCACTGCTGGTACTCGATCGGGATGGTAACCTGCCGGTTGGTGTCTGTGATCGGCGCCCAGAAACCGCCGGTAATTTTTACGGCTGAGGGAGGTATGAAATTGATCATTGCTATCCTTTATCTACCTGGGCGGGCGCCCAGAAACCGCCGGTGATTTAACGGCGAGGGAGGTAAAAAATTGATCATTGCTATCCTTTATCCGCCAGGTCGTAGAGGGCGATGATATATGGGTGGTTGGGATCGTACTGCGTGAGTGGCTGCGGGTTGTGCACTTTGCCGGGCAAACGGCAGTTCTGCCCATCAACTTTACGAACAGAGTCACCCAGGTCCTTCCGGCAGTTGTCTGCCAGGGCAGACAATTCCGCTACCACGCCGGGGTGATGTTCAGCGACATCGACGGATTCAGCGATATCCTCATCCAGGTTATACAATTCCTGCACGTCAGAGCCATCGCGGGCGAGGTGGAGCTTCCACTGCCCCGAGCGCACTGCACACAGGTCATTCTTCAAGTAATAGAAATATGCCTGCCGCGGGGATGCGGCGCCATCCGCCAGCACGGGAAAGATATCCAGCCCGTCGATGATGCGGTCCTGAGGCGGCTGCCCACCTGCCAGCCGGGCAAAGGTTGGCAGGAAATCGATGGAGCTGGTGACTTCATCCACCACGATGCCCGCAGGAAGGGTGCCTTTCCAACGCGCGATCATGGGAACGCGCATCCCGCCTTCCCAGCAGGTGCCTTTCCTGCCGCGCAGCGGTGCATTGCTGCCTCCATAATCACCGCGTGCGCCGTTATCCGAGGTGAAGATGATCAGGGTATTCTCATCCAAACCCAGGCGGTCCAATTCATCCAGGATCACGCCCACGCTCCAATCCACACAGGCAACCGCCCCTCCGTAGGGACCATTGTGAGACTGCGCCAGGAAACTCGCCGGCGGATAGATGGGCAGGTGAACGTACATGTGCGCAAAATAGAGCAAGAAAGGCTGGTCCTGGTTTTCCCGGATGAAACGGACGCATTGCTCAACATACCTCTCGGTGAGAGCTGCCTGGTCAGGCTGTTCCTGGATGACAGCTTCATCCTTCAGTAAAGGCAGCGGCGGCATGTGCTCGTTGCCCAGCTGGCGCCCCATGTCGTTGCTGTACGGAAGACCGTAATAGTGGTCGAAACCGTGGCGTGTGGGCAGGAACTCGGGCTGGTCACCGCAGTGCCATTTGCCCACGTGCATGGTGGCATAGCCCTGGTCCTTGAGCAGGCGCGCCACGGTGATCTCCTCGGGGTTCAAGCCGGTAGCGTGCCCCGGGAAAAGCACCCAGTGACCGTCGTCAAAGGTGGCAAAACCGATCCGCGGCGGGTAGCAGCCAGTCATCATCGCCCCGCGGGAGGGCGAACACACCGGTGAAGCCATGTAGAAACTTGTGCAGCGCACGCCCTCGGCTGCCATGCGGTCCAGGTTCGGGGTGTGGTTCAGCTTCGAACCAAAACATGCCAGGTCGCCGTAGCCGAGGTCGTCACAGTTGATCAGGATGATGTTGGGTTTATCGGTGGGTTTTCGCATGGGAGTATTATATCGGTTTTGGATCCCAAATTGTCGCGGCGATGTGCTGCCGGGGGTGGATCCTGTCTGCCCAATAGTAGCAGCAGACGAGGCAGCCATCCGGTCGCTGGAACAGGCGCGGGTAGCCGAAATCCGCATGGTGTTCGGCTGAGGAAGGTTCCCCCTGGCGCAGGACGAGTTCATGCCCCCAGGTGATCCCGCAGTCTGTGCTGAAGGAAGCAAGCAGCTGCCGGGTAGAACGGTTTCCATAAACACAGCAAAGGCGACCATCGAAGAGGCTCAATAATGCCGGCGGGTTTCCGTTTCTTGCCCCGGTATCAGCCAGCTTGCTGCCGAATTGCCAGCTCGCCCCCCCATCCAGGCTGCGGTACACGTCGATCCAGCCAAAATCATGCGCCATGTCCCTGCGCCTGATCGCAGAGACCAGGCTGTGATCCTGTGCGCACACGGTGGATGGCATCACCGCGCGGTACGCATCCTGTGGAGGCACGATCCAGGACAGGAAGGAAAATGAACATCCACCATCTATGGTCTTTGCGGCGAACACGCGGTCTGCTCCCCAACAGTCTTTGGGGCGAGCGGAGAGGAAAAACAGGGCAGAGTCCGCTGACTGAAAAATCACATCCGTCCGGGCGGTGATCTCCATACCAGCCAGTTCTGCACTCCCCGGCAAACCGGTCAAAGAAAACGGACCCTGCCAATGCTTTCCCCGGTCCAGGCTGAAGAAAAATCCTCCTGCGGGTTGAGCGCTGCCGTGATATCCTTCCCCGATCAGCCTGAGGCACAGGTGCGCATGATGGAAATCCAGTGGCTCGGGAAGAGGTACGGCAGCGGGAGGCAGTTCCTCATGGATATATGGAACCGGGACCTCAACCCGCCAGCTGTGACCGCCATCCAGGCTGCGCGCCAGGCGGTTCTGGTAGGGTTTTGATATGTGGTGACCGGGCTGGAACAGGTAATTCCCGCTGGTAAATCCCACCAGCATCTCAAATGATGCCCCATCCATCCAGGACCAGGCGCCGTTGTTGGCAGGCCATCCTGAAAAAAGGGCTGGGTCGTAAAAAACAATGTGGTGTTCCATCCAGTCTGCTAATTTTACCCTTTGATACTATAATCGGGGAATATGACAACTACCCCGACATTAAAACCAATCCTTGCGCTTAGCGCAAACCGTAGTTCCAGGCAGTCTGTAATCCGGAACCAGATCCGGCGGCTGGATCAAAACCTGGTAGAAATGGACAAAACCAGGAAAAGTCTTTCCTGGTGGAGGCTGCTGGCGTTTAGCGGCGGAGTGCTGATCACTTACCTGGGATATTTTTTTGGCGGCGGGTGGGTGGGAACAGCCTGCCTGGCTGCGGGAATCGCAACTTTTGCCTTCGCGGTCTCCAGGTACCAGCGCCTGAACGCCCGGATCGAGCTGTTCCAGATCTGGCGTGACCTGCGCAAGACCCAGATCGCCCGGATGAACCTGGACTGGAAATTGATCCCAGCAAAACCTGCGCCAATTCTCGAACAAGACTCGAGCTGTGCAAGCGCCCTGGCGCTGGACCTGGATCTATTGGGTGACCATTCACTGCACACGCTGCTCGACAGGGGAATCTCGGACGAAGGCACCAAGAGGCTGGCAGAGTGGCTGCTGGCATCGGACATTGATTTCGATACGTTGTACCAGCGCCAAAGAGCCGTTGCAGAATTGAAGCATATGTCGCGCTTCCGAGACCGCCTGTATGCCAACCTGAAATTGGTTTCTAACGAACCGCTGCGCGGTGGCAGGATGCTGCGCTGGCTGTCGGTGGATGCTCCCGAGGGCAGGCTGAAGAACCTGCTGATCCTGAGCACGATTTTTTGCACAACGAATATCTGCCTTTTCGTACTTAATATCACCGGCGCAGTCCCTGCGGTTTGGCCTGTGACTTTTCTGCTCTACCTGGCTTTTTACTTCAGCACCATCGGCAGCCTGACCCCTTTCATAAACGCGGTCATCGAGCTGGACGGCGAGTTGGTTAAATTCCGCAGCCTGCTCCAATTCCTGGAGACCTTCCCCTACCAGCATGCACCTGAGACAGCCAGGTTGTGCTCGATTTTTATTTCCGGCGATCGCAGCCCATCCAGGCAGCTGCGCCGCATCCGTGCAGTAACGGCAGCCGCCGGCGTACGCATGAATCCCATCGCCGCCCTGCTGCTGAACCAGTTCACGCCGTGGGATTATGCCACTGCATACCTGGCGAATAAGCTGCGCAAGGATGCCCGTGACACCATCCCGCAGTGGTTAGAGTCCTGGACCCAGCTGGAAGCATTGTGTTCACTGGCGGATTTTGCATACCTGAACCCGGAATACACGTTCCCCTCGATCACCGCGGACTGCCAGCCCGTGTTTGCCGCGCAAGACCTCGGGCACCCGCTCATCCCGCCAGAAGTTAGGGTCTGCAACAGCTTCGAGATCGGGGACAGCGGAGACGTCATCCTGGTCACCGGCTCCAATATGGCAGGCAAGAGCACGTTCATCAAGACGGTGGGCATCAACCTGTGCCTTGCTTACGCCGGCGCGCCGGTGGCAGCCAGCAGTCTGCGAAGCCGCTTCTTCCGGCTGCACACCTGCATCCGCATCAGCGATTCTGATCGCGGATGGTTTTTCTTATTTCTACGCCGAAGTGCGCTGCTTGAAGCAGCTGCTCGATTCCCTGGAAACAGAGGACCAGCGCCCATTGATGTACATGATCGATGAAATTTTCCGCGGGACCAACAACCGCGAGCGATACGAGGGCAGCCTGGCATACATCCAATCCCTCGCCGGGGCAGCCGGGACGGGGTTGATCGCCACGCATGACCTGGAGCTGGCGAAGCTGTCAGAGGAGGATGCGCGCGTTCTGAATTACCATTTCAGCGACTCTGTGGAGGAAGGGCGATTGTCGTTCGATTACCAGATCCGCCCCGGTCCCAGCCAGACGACGAACGCGTTGAAGATTATGGAGATGGAGGGTCTTCCTGTTTTAAAGAGCAAGTAAAAGATTTTTAACACAAAGGACACAAAGAAAAAAGAAGGAAAAGAAAAGAAAAGATTTTTAACACGAAGGACACGAAGAAAAGAGAAGGAAAATCAGAAGAAAACAAAAGATTTTTAACACAAAGGACGCAAAGAAAAGAGAAGGAAAGAAGAAAAGAAAGAAGAAAAAGAAAGAAAAACAGGGGAAGAAGAAAAACAAAAATATTCGGTTTATTCGCCCATTCGTGTCATTCGGATTAAATGAAAAAATCGGCGATATCCGCTAATCCGCGCAATCTGCGTTAAAGGTTTTTGGCTCGAGTTAAGGGGGAAAATTTAACACAAAGGACATGTAGGACTCAAATAACGACTGAAGTCGTTACTACGATGCCGGTACTACGATCCCGTTGTTACATCCGTAAACTCATTAAAAAACGCGGCAAATCGTGTTAAATCTTATATCAAACGAATTTGCGCCCTTCGTCCACCATCGCCAGGTAGTTGTCGAGCGGGATGTAGTTGGCGACGCTGTTGCCCGTCCCCAGGCAGTAGCCGCCGCCCGGCAGGCAGGTGTCGAGCGTGTCACGCACGCGGGCGCGGACTTCCTGCTTCGGTCGCGCGGCAGAGGAAGTCCACGTCGATGCCGCCGAGGAGGGCGATACGCTCCCCGTAGGAAAACTTCACCTGGCGCACGTCCTCGATGGTGTCCTCGAAGGAGTGCTTGGCATCGATGCTGCACATCGTCGATCAGGTCGTCCATGATCGTCGCCAGGTTGCCGCAGGAGTGCAGCAGATACGGTTTCCCGGCGGCGTGCGACATCTGCGCCATCTGCTTGTGCCCGGGCAGGACGAACTCGCGCAGGTCGTCCGGACCGATCAGGGTGCCGGAGCGGAAGCCCATGTCGTCGCTGCCCCAGACGATCTGCACGCGCTCGAACTGCAGCATCATCTCCAGGATAGGAATGTAAAACTCCAGCAGGCGGTCGGCGATGGCCTCCACCAGGTCGCGCTGGTCGTAAAGTGCGTAGCACAGGGTCTCGTAGCCCATCAGCCAGGTGATGTACTCGGCGAAATGGGCAAAACCACCGCTGGCGACGATGCACATATCGTCCGGCAGGTTGCGGTTATACCATTCCATGGAGCGGGTCGAGGCTTTGTGCGGGTTGGGCCAGGGATAGGCTTCGAACTCCTCCCAGTTGGTGATCGGACCGGTGGTCTCGTCGATGTACGCCCTGCCGCCGCTGCGCTCGAGGGCAGCCGTGTCGGTTGTCTCCTTGCGCGCCAGGGGCCATTCCAGCCCCTCGACGCCTGCGCGGACATAATCGTAACCGAGGAAGCGCTGGATGCGCACCTGGCGCTGCTCTGCGAAGTAGGGGTCGGCAGGGTCAAGCCCGTCGAGCAGGTCGAATCGCTGAGCGACTGCCTCCTGGACTTCTCCGTCCAGGAAAAGCTCGATGTGGTGCACGCGTTGGGGTGTGCCTTTGCGCAGTATGCAGTTGATGAGTGCTTCGTAATCAGGTTTTATGGGTGTGGTGAACATGGGGAGACCTTTTTTGATTTTTTTTAGGATTAAAGTATATCATCGTAAAGCATCAGGGCTGAAAGTAAGGGTTGGAGTCTATGGACACAGCACACCAAACTTCTCCTGGCTGACCTGTTTCAATTCCTTTAAATGAGCGTAATAACGGAAGAAATACCGTGGGACTTCGGCCTCACAGGGGATCGAATCCAGGGTCAGTTTGCCCCAGCGCGGGGCTCCGGTGATAACGTGGAACACCTGCAGGTCGGGGATGCCATAGACATGCTGGACCTCCTGGTTGATGCCCCAGCCCAGCACGTACGCCCCATTCTCATATTCCGGAAGGTCGCTAAAATACAACTGCGAACCTTCTGGCGGTACAGGCAGGAGCTGCTTCGCCTGGCGGGGCAGCGACCACGCCAGCTCTCCCGCCTCGACCCAATGCGCGCTCACCAGGCGGACCGAGCGAGCACTCACCAGCAGCCAACCCAAGACAACTGTCCCCAAACCCGCCAACGCCAGGATGTGGACCAGACGGCGGGTCTTTTGTGAAGATGTTTTAGCATCCAGCCAGCTTTCCACAGCCCGGGTTCCATCCACCAGGGCGATGGCTGCCAGAACAGCAAAGCCAGCCACTGCCAGGTACGTCAGGCGCAGCCCGTAGGCAGTGGCAGCAGGCGCCAGTGCCGCTATCGCCCAGTAGCCGCCCCAGCGGCCTCTGCGCACCACATGCAGCAGGACCAGGAAGAGCGCCAGCCACAACCAGGCGCCTGCCCCGACCAGGCGTTCAAGAAATGGGCTGAACGGGCGGAAAAAGTCCCGTGCGTAAGTTGCCCAGACCACGATGTTCCGGTCATAACCCGCCTCCAGATGCAGCCCGTACCCCAGGGAGGACTGCAGCGAACCCGAGCGCACGTGGAAGAAGAGGTAAAGTCCCAGCGGAAGAAGCAGCGGCAGGTAGCGGAGGATATGCCAGGGTTTTTGCGAGAAGCGCCCGACCTGCCAATCCACCAGAAGCAGGAACACCGGCAGGACAACCGCAACCTCTTTGATGGTCAGGGCTAAGAAGTACAACAAAGACACCAGGCAGATGGTCCATATGGAGGGGATTTCGTTCCGCCGCACCCACACCCAGACCCCCAGCATACATACCAACCCGCTGAAGACCGTGCCGGCTGCTGCCGATAACCAGATGACGGCTTCCGTGTGGCTCGGAGAGACGGCAAAGATCACCGCCGCCAGGAGAGCGGTGAAGGGTTCGGTTGTGACGCGCCGCACCAGCAGATACACCATCCAGGCTGTCAGGGCATGCAGGCAAAAAACGACCGCGTGGTGGGCTGCCGGGTTTCTGCCCCAAAGCGTGTTGTTGACCACCAGGTACAGCGTGGCGCCTGGACGGTACCCGACCGACTGCCCTATCGCGTTGAATTCATCGGCAACTTCGGACCAATCGAAGGTGATGTGCCTGAGGTCTTCAGCGACAAAATAAGCCTTGAGAGCCGGGAAATATAACAGGAACACGAGGGCTGACAGGAATAACAGGACGATCAAAGACGCCCATTTACCGGTTTCCAGATATTTTTGCAGCCGAGACGTCATCAGCCACCCCTGGAGTCAATACTCCCAGGCGGTAGAGCCCGGGAGCAGGCAGTCGTTGTTTTCATCCCAATCCGATTCAACCGTCTGGGGAACCTGGCGGGGGCGGATAGAGCACTGCTTGCAAGGAGGATATCCTCCAGCGCCAAGCGTGAGCATCTCCGAGACTACATCCAGACAATCCGACAGCTTGAAGAAGAGGGCGCGGCAATCGCCGATCAATTCCTGTTTCACCATGCCGCGGCGGAACATCTCTGCGGGATACAGCCCCTCGTCGGTGATCGGGCATGGATCTGCGCGCCATCCCCAGGAACGACCCTCCACCCGCCTGCCATCCGGCAGCTGGATGGGGTATGCCTCCGTGCGCCTGCCGGTGCAGGGGGCATGGTTGGTAAGTTCGACGATGTGGTGGTAAGTGTTGGACCCGAAATCGACACCCAGCAGGAGACCATAACCGCCGGATTTTCCCAACAGCCCCAGGGGAGAGTGCGCTCCCATGGTGAGCGTGCGGTGGTGGTGGCGGGTAAATTCTACGGCGCGTCTGCCCCAGGCTGCCAGCGGGTGGGTGGGGTTCAGGCTGCGTGCGACGCCCGGGATCGTGCGGAAGGTCTCAGGGATGATGCCATTGACCGTGGGGGTTTCCAGCGGGTCATAGTATCCATCCCAGCCTGGCTCAACAATCTTGCCGTGGTTGAAGGCAGGCATGAGCAGCGTGCCCTCGGCGGTGAGAACCTGCATCAACGCTTCGATGACAGCCCCTGCCCCGCCCTGGATGTAGCCGAAGCTGCGCAAGGATGAATGGACGACCACATTCATGCCTGATGCAAGCCCTATCCGGCGAAAACCGTCGATCAGATCATTTTTATCGAGTGTGATGTTGGCGCTCAATAACCAACCAGGTAACGGTAGAGCAGGTTCGACATGCAGCGGGTGCCGGTGAGCAGGATCTGCTCATCCACAGCAAAATGCCGGGAATGCGGGATGGCGTTGATGCCCCACTCGGCATTCGAGCCGCCCAGGAAGAACATCACGCCGGGGATACGCTTGAGGAAACAGGCAAAATCCTCCCCCGAAAACGGGGTAGTGCGCCTGCCGATGATCACGTTTTCCTCGCCCAGAACTTCCTGGAGAGGCCCCACGGACCATAAAGCGAGCACCTCGTCACAGACCATGTCGGGCAGCACCTCGTCGAACCTGCACCTGATTTTCAAGCCAGGCTTGCCATTATCAGAAGTAACCTGCAGGATGCTTGCCTGGGCGAGGTTGTATTCCTCGCTGCCGGAAGCCTTGATGAAACCCTTGATACGGGCAGATTCCTGCGTGACGTCGTCATCCAGGAAACCCATGGTGAGTATAAAAGATTCCGGTTCTTCGATGTTGGCGGCAAGGTTTTCGAAAAACTTTTCCGTCTCACGCGCATTCTTCGGATAATGCACTGTGCCCACCTGACTTATCCCCTTTTCCACCTTGCGTGCGGATTCCAAAGCAGATTCGCCTTCGAAGCTGAGCGTATATTCGACCATACCGGGCAAACCCAAACCGGGATGCACAACGATCTGACCGGTCTCGAAGGGTCCGGTGTGGATGGCGAAGATCGCCAGCGGCGCCTCATCGTCGAGCACACCATCTGCCAGCATCTTCTCCGCACCTTCCAGGCTCTCTTCGGCAGGCTGGAAAATGAACTTGATCGTGCCGGGAAGCTCATCGCGGAAGGTCGAGAGCACCTGGGCGGTGCCCAGGGCAATGGCAGTATGCACATCGTGCCCGCAGGCATGGCTGACACCGGGGTTTATGGAACTGTATGCATGATCTTCGAAGATCTCCTCGTTGATGGCGTCCATGTCGGCACGGTAGGCGACCACAGGCTCGTGCTTGCTGCCGTGCAGCAGACCGACAACGCCATACCCGCCTACCCCGGTCTTGACCTCCAGGCCCAATCTTTCCAGGTAGCCGGCAACGATCCCTGCCGTGCGCGCTTCCTCACCCGAAAGCTCCGGGTGCTTGTGCAGGTCACGACGCAGGGCAATTAACTGAGGGAATATGTTGCTGGCTTCCCTGGAAAGCGCTTCAACGATCATTTAGAGGATTGTTCTGATTTCTCGAAGAGGTCCATGAGCATGTAGCTGCCCTGAGACACTCCCTGGAGAACCAGGAATACAAACACCATGAAGAGGATCGTGTAGGCTTCGTTGATCACCATGTACATCACCTGTTGAGCGCCCGCCTGACCTGCGGCGAAGAGGGGGTAATAATTGTTATAGACGCGCAAGCCAAAATTAACCAGGGCAACGAGCAGGAACGCCCAGCCCACCCAGCCGGACCAGATGGCGATGCGGAAAAGGGCCTCGGGTTTGTGGTAAGTATCTGATGCAACCGCATCAGATACGGCGGTGTCTGATACTGGCGCATTCTGATACAGCGGTGGTTTCTGGTTCGCTGGACTCTGCGGGGGTGATTTCTTCGGTCATGGTGTGCTCCTGAGTATTGAGAATATATTTATTAATATAGTATACCAAACCCTGGTGACCTTAGAATTTTATCGGTCACCCACAAGCATTCAGGGGATCTGCACAACGAACGACACGAAAAGGACAAAAGGTGGATCGACCTGTTTGGTCGAAATATTTTTGATAGCAGTACTGTTACAATAACCATTCACCAACACCCGGTGAGATCATTTCACGTAAAGGCTGGAAAAATGAGCGAAACAACACGCACGCAAACAGAAAACCCCAGGCTCTACCTGTGCGCACCGATCAATGCACTGGTCGAGGGGATCTATGAAGAGAATATCCCCTTTTCTGAGATTAAACGGCACGGCGATTTTGGGCTGGGAACCTTTAACGATCTGGACGGCGAGATGGTGATGCTCGATAACCGCATTTACCGGCTTGCTGCATCTGGAAAGGTGGAAGAGATAAGCGACGATGCGATGATGACCCCGTTTGCAGCGGTCACTTTCTTCAAACCGCTCAGCCGTGACCGGTCCGATCGAAGCATGGATTACGCGGGTTTCCTCGATTGGCTTGACATGTTGATGCCTTCTGCGAACATTTTCTACGCGTTCCGTATCGAAGGCGAATTTGATTACATCAGAACCCGGTCTGTCCCCAGGCAGGAGTGTTACAGACCCCTGGTGGAGGTCACCCGGGACCAGCCGGTCTTTGAATTTCATAACCTTCGCGGAACACTGGCAGGATTCTTTACGCCTTCTTTCATGACCTCATTGAACGTTCCCGGTATCCACCTGCATTTTTTGTCCCAGGATAGGGATCAGGGCGGACACCTTCTCGAATGTCGACCCAAGAAAATTTCTGCGCAGGTCCAGATGATTTATTCCATGGAACTCTCGCTGCCAAAAAGCCTGGCATACCTCACCCAAAAACTGGACCGGGACATGAAAACGGACCTGGATAAGGCTGAGAAATAAAAACCAGGTCATGAACATCCGTATTTTTTAACTGATAATTCGCCCGCGCAGAGAACCCTCACCCCATCGAGACCGGCGTAAATGGCATGGTTGGATCACCTCTACACGTGTGGGGAGAACAGAGACCGCGGTCACCCCAGCGGTGGGAACTGGTCAAACACCCATCTTAAGTGTGAAATAGGACAGGGATTTTATTCTTTTCCCAACACCTGTTCCAGGTTATCCGGGTTCAGAATATTCAAGTCAAACCCCGGCTCGACGAATGGGCGCACATCTGACCGGATATCTTTCCAGTCCAATTGGCGCAAACGCTGGCGAAACAGATCCCGCCAGTTGGCGACAGTCAACACCCCATCCTTCCAATTGGTCTGTGCCAGGGCATTGTTGAGCAGGGTCAGGTTCGGCGGCGGCCATGTCGGGTCGCTCAGATACCAGAGCAAGTCGTAAATATCACGACCTTTGGTGTAGGAACGCTGCAGGATGGCATGCATCTTACCAGCCAGCAACGAGGCTTTATCATGGTGTTGGAGCTGGAGAACCACATAGCGGCGCACCACTGTGGTCGCCAACCCGGCGCCTGCGGGTGGGTTGGTGTCCACTTCGAGTTTGACCGCCAGCACCTCGTTACGCTGCCCAGACAACCCAAGGTCGTACAACAAGCCTGGGAAACGCACGAAGGCGCTGTGAACCGGCTTTTGATCGCTCAGCTTGAGCTCAATCGAATAGCCCTGCGGCGCCAGCTCAGAGCGGATCGCTTGCAGGTAACCGCGGAAATCGTAACTGCCATGTTCGCCTTCCAGGGCGAAATCCAAATCCTCAGAGTAACGCCCATGGGCAAACAAAAATCGCAAGGCGGTGCCGCCATGAAAAGCCAGAGGAATCATCGCCCCGGCACGCTGCAGGACTGCCAGGATACGGGCTTGCAGATACTCGCGCGCCAGGTTGCGACCTTGCGCAGGTGTCGGCGCTTGCCGCACCAACTCAACCAGGTATTCTCTCATAAAGTTTCGTACTCCTGGGCATCGTTTCGCGCCAGGTCGATGATGGTGTGGGCTGCCCGGCGCAGCTTGGGGGTTTCAAAGGTTTCGACCTGGCGGTGCAGCTCGTCGATATCCAGCCGCTCCAGGTTTTGCAGGCGCAGCTCACCTAAATATGCGGGTCGATCTCCTCCTGGCTGTAAATACACCAGGTCCAGAAGGGCTTTTTCTGGCGTGGCTACCAGGGCTTGTTGTTCGGGCGATCTCGGGCTGTGCAGCACCATCATGCGGTAACCACTCAGCAACTCAGGTTTGATGTGCCGGAAATCAAAAACACCCAACGGCGTTTCTACACGCTCCGGGCGACCGGCGGTCACGCTGAGAGTGATTTGCACGGTATCGGGGATCAAGCCATAAAAAGCCAGGGCAGACTGCCCACTGACATACGAAGCCCGCTGCAGGTGGTTGGCGATCACGAAAGGATGAGGCTTGACTTTTTGATAGGGTGGGGCAATGGCGTACAGGCCGCGTCGAAGCTGGTACACCCGCCCGTTGTTCTTCCAACGGGTGAGCTGCAGGCGCACAGTATCGGGGTTGACCTTGCCTGCCAACAACAGGGCGGTTTCAAAGACTGGCTCTTCGCCGACCATCTGCAACAATTGTTCGAAATCCATAGTTGAATCTTAGCATTGATGCTAAATTAATGCAATGGATTATGGGTGCATATTTCTTGCTACCACCACCCTTGACCAGAAGATGGGACAGTAAAGACGGAGGACCGAAGACAGAAGACCGGTGGTTCACCCCCAGGCGCAGGTGAAAAACGCTTGTAGTGACGACGCAAGTCGTTCCCATCCTGATCACCCCATGCGCGTGGAGAATTCTATGACAGCCGCTCATAGGGGATTGACCAAACCTCCCCCAACGCCCGTTTCACCTGCCGACAGGTCAGGTGCAAGCTCGTTGAGGCGGCGCTGTGACGAGTCTCTAAATGTCCGAAGAATCCGGATGTTTACTCATCACTATTTATTTCCCCGCGCAGAATCCGGACAATACGGTCATAAACGATATTCACTACCATCACCTTGGTTCCACCCTGTGTGTCGAAAACCGGCAATATCGGTGCTCCACCAGTTGTATTCACAAATTCAACCACAACCGTATCAATGTCCTCATGGTAACGAGCGACGCTCTGGTATCCCAGGACCCAGCCGGTATGTCCATATTCATAAATAGAGGAGTAAATAGCCTGTTCATTATCATTTAACAAAGAGCCATCGTTTAAAGCTCTCACGAATATACCCACATCCTCCGCTGTAGCTATCATTCCAGCATCAATATTCTTGAAATCGGACTCAACGCCTACGTAATAGCCACTCATTACATCGTCACTATCCACTTCATTAATCGAACCGAAAGTATTGTTCAGTCCGAGTGGAAGCAAAATTTGCTCCTTGATGTATTGGAAATTGCTGTAACCCACCACCTTTTTAATGATTTCAGATATCAATAAATAATTCGTATTTGAATAACTATATTTTTCATCCGGTTCAAAGTCAGCAGGCACATCCAGGACCAACGCAAGCGATTCTTCACTGTTTTCCGGTGGGTTTTCCCAGTTGTAACCAGGCTGGTCGGTTAAATTGGGAATGCCACTGCGATGTTGGACCATCATTCTCAGGGTAATCTGATCGGCATATTCAATCCTTCCCACAAGTTCTGGAAAGAAATCAGCGAGCGTATCATCCAAAGACAAGCGGTTGTCATTGACCAATTTGGTGACAGCAACAGCATCATATAACTTGCTGATACTGCCAATCTTGAACAAAGCTTGCGGGTCTGCTGGTATTTGATGATCGCGGTCTTTCCAGCCGGCTGTATAAAAAGCTGGTGGTTTGCCTGCTTCATCCACATACACAATAATCCCATCCAATCCAAGACCAATTGCGTCATCGACCTGTTCCTGGACAGTATCAGGTAATGGCGATATCCAGGCCCATATTCCGTCCCAGGGCGAGAATATCACGATACAGATTATCGCCACGACAGGCATGATTATTCTAAGTATTTGAACGATGCGTTCCTTTTTTTGCATTTTGCGATTTCCTTTCCTATCCGCGTGACGTTTTGCGCACTTGCCGGGGCGGGTGTGACCCTAACGCGACATTCCAAGGATTGTGTCATCGGCAAAGATGAAGAAGCGCCTGTCTCCTTTGACATTGTCCCTGGGAAAATCGATTTTGCCCAATCAGACACGTACACCGGCATCTGGTTCAAGGCAAGGACCGTGAAACTGTAGTTCAGGACAGCATGCCTGATTTGACATAGTATAGATCAAAATTAGCCCAGTATGGGCCCCATACTGGGGTGAAAGACCGTTGGCGGATATTTCGGTTCACCCCCACGCGTGTGGGGAAATCTTGAAAATCTCAGAAATCGAACTAGGCCAATCTCGGTTCACCCCCTCGCGTGCGGCAAATTGGCGTAGTAACGACTTCAGTCGTTCGCATTTCCCAGTATCACTCCTACGCTTGAGCGGAATAGATCACCACAAACGACACGAAGACACACGAAAGTTGATGATGAGCCAAAGAGATGGGTTAATACGGTTCAACCTGCATGTCTGCCCAACCGCGGAGTAAGGCGCACACACAGGTGCGCCGCTACATGACCACCAGCCATCCTGCGTAGTGGCAGACCTGCGTGTCTGCCCAACCGTGGAGTAAGGCGCACACGCAGGTGCGCCACTACATGACCATCAGCCATCCTGCGTAGTGGCAGCCCTGCGTGTCTGCCCATGTCCACAGGTTTACCCCATACGTGTGATGAAAGCTCAGAATTCAACCTAAACTGATTTAAAAATCAGTTTAGGTTGATAATAACGGCATGGTTAACAAGGAAAAAGCACTTGCCAGCCTGCTCGAAGATGGAGCTGGACGCGACCGGACGACCGCCCGGCGGGTGGCGTTATTCCATCTGCTTCTGCAGGAACGCTGCCTCACCCGGGAACAGCTGGTCGTGCGGGTGGAGGCGAAAATCGGGAAGGGCTGCTTTGGCAATTCTGCCTGGGTCGACACGTTTTTCAGGGACATGAAAGCCGTCAGGCAGGCGCTGAGGGCTGCCGGTTATTCACTGGCTTACAGCCGGAGTCTCGAAAGAAAGGGCTATTACCTGCGCGGGCAGGCGATGGTAAGCGAAGACCTTTCCAAAACGCTCGCCGGCAGCGTTGCAGAAGTGGACCGGCGCCAGGCTGCCGTTTTCAAACGACTCAGCCCCATGCAGCGCTTTCAACTGGGCTGTTCTGCCAGTAACCTTGGGCTGCAGGTTGCGGCTTACCGCTTGCGGCAACAAGACCTCCCGGCTTATGCCTGCGGAAGCGCAGCGCATGGTCCTTGAGCGGGGTTATGCGCTGGATATGGGATGATCTATGACCCAAATCCAATTATTGGGCGGACCAAAAAGGGTTAACCAGCCTGTGGAGTGAGTTACTGACACAATTACATGAGAGATGAAATTGACATGGAGGAACCTATGACCAGCTACATCAGCCCACAGCAGTTCTACGAATCCGAAGGCGTCGAGGATTGGCGCCTGACCAGCGAAGGCGCCACCGCTTTCTTCCGCACATCCTCGTTCGCCGAGAGCGCGCGCTTCGTGCAGGCGATCAGCGCGCTGCCGGGGGTGGAGGAGCACCGCCCCGGCGTCGACGTGCGCCAGGATGGCGTCACCGTCCACACGATCACATACACCAACGACTACTTCGGACCCGGTCTGCGGGACGTGGAGCTGGCGAGGCAGGTCTCGGCGGCGGCCTCGAAGCTGGGGCTGAGCGCCGACCCTTCCCAGGTGCAGAGCGTGCTGATCATCCCCGGCGCCACCGATATCGAAACGGTGAAACCCTTCTGGCAGGCGGTGCTGGGGTACGAGCGCGCCGCGACAGCCCGGACGAGGACCTGGTCGACCCGCACGACCGCGGTCCGGCGTTCTGGTTCGAGCGGATGGACGGGCCGCGTGGCGATGGCGGCGGGGCGATCCACATCGCCATCTGGGTGCCGTACGAACAGGCGCAGGCACGCATCGCCGCGGCGCTGGCCGCGGGCGGCAGGATGGTGCGCGACGAGTTCGCCCCCTCCTGGTGGACGCTCGCCGACCCGGCGGGGAACGAAGCCGACATCGCTACCGTGAAGGGGCGCGAGTAAGGGACTGAATTAACCGTCGATCTTGACGCTGTCCCGGTCGAAATCCACCTCGACGCTGATCCCGTTGGCGAAGGTGACGCGCTGCCGGCGCAGATTGCCTTCGATGAACTCGTGCCGCACCATTTCCGCATACGCAGACGCGTTTGTGGAAATCGCACAACGCCTGGACGCGCTCGATCTCCTCGGCGTCCGCATCCAGCGAAAGGTAGCCGGTCCCGCCGTTGAGGTAGGCGTGCAGCAAGCCGCTCTCCCCTTCGGGGATGCCCCAGCCTCCTTTGGTCAGCGTCCAGGGCAGGATGAGGCAGTCGTGGTAGACCAGGTTGAAGAGCGGAACCGGGATGCCTCTTGCGGGGCAGTTGTCATAGTCCGGGTCGAGGGCGTACGGACCGTGGTGCACCAGGTCGAGGTGAGGGACGGCGAAATCGATCGATTCTTCCGAGCTGACGATCCTGCCCTGGGTGCCCAAATAATCAAAGCATAGCAAGCGGTACTCCATGCATTCCTTGCGGCTCATCGTGTGGTCGGGGTGGAAGCACTCGTCCAGCTCGACCACGGCAAACACATCCAGGTAGGCGCCGTCCAGGGCGATGTTCTCCTGGTCGAAGCGGGTGTAATTGCGGCGGACGTAGTAGGGCGCCAGGCTGGCGCACAGGAAGGACTGCGCCCCGCCGTACCAGACCGCCACCTCTGGAGGCTCGCCGGACTCGTTGTGCATGGCTTGTTGCGGGTCGTAGGTGGCGGCATCCAGGAAATAATCGCGGTACTGGTCGTGGGTGATGATCAGGTAACCCAGCTCGTGGCAGGTATCCACCAGCTGGCGGAAGCCGTCCCACCCGCCGGCTGCCTGGCAGGGCGGCAGGACGTCCGGGTGCAGGTTGTCGTAGCCGCGCTGCCCCCAGCCGTCGAGGTGCACGTAGGCGCGCTCGACGCCGTTCTGGCGCAGCTTCTGCAGCAGGTCAGCAGTCTCCGCGAAGGTGGTGAGCGAGGTATTGGCGGTCAAATCATTGGCATTGTAATAAACCGACTCGGGCTGGATGTTGATGCAGATGCCGGTGTGCACCACCGGGGTGCCCACCAGCTTCTCCAGGACGGGTTTTGCGTGCACCTTCTCTGCCAGTGTGCGCAGCAGACCGTGCTCGCGGGCGCAGGCGCGGTAGACTTTGGCGAGGTCGTTGTAATCGCCATCTTCGATGAAATGCACCTGCATCTTGCGGTTGTAGCGCAGGGAGCCCAGGGAGGCGTGCCAGACCGGCACCAGGCGGGTCGGTCCGCCAACAGGGTGGTCCAGGCGGTATCCGGCGTCCCAGGGCGTGTCGACGATGGTGAGGGCGCCGGCGCGGTGGTCGACCTGCCCCCACCAGGGCATGTAGGCGGCACGGCTGTAGAGCAGACCCTGGCTGTGCGTGTGCACTGCCTCGCCCCAGTTGTTGGGGATCAGGCTGCCCTGCATCATGGGCAGGACGGTGTAGCATTGCGCATCGATGGCGCTGAGCTCGAACGGGGCGGGATAAACCACTCTCAATAAGCCAGGGTCATCCACCAGGGGGACCAGCTCGAAGTGGACGACGCCGTTAGAATGCTCGATCCACATGCGGGTTTCGAAGGCGAGCGGGATCTGCGCCGGATGGAGTTTGGACTGGTGGACGGTGAACCCGCGGAACGTGGAGCGGACGCCAGCGCCAACCCCGGTCTGGAAGGATGCGTGCGAGATCTCCCGGGCGCTGGTGAAGCTTACCCGCTCCCCTTCCAGGACCAGGTTGGATTGGTGCGCCCTGTTTTCGAGCAGCTCGAGCCGGCGCTGGTGCGGCGGCAGGTATTCGAACGCCGGTTGGAACGCGCTGCAAGCTGTGCCAGGTTTTGCCCTGGTGAAGAATTTCGAAGGAAAGATCTGATTCATTGAAGATGGCTTCCAGATGGTGCCGGGGAGAAGAAAATTTGATGCTCATCGATGTCAGACCTCTCTAATCTGAAAATTGACCTGCGTTTGCTGAAAGTTCAGCCTTTACAACCTGATCCCATCCTGCGACGGTGGACGGGAGGATTATCCATTGGACAGTTCACGGTTCTCTTCCTGCCATTCTGCGCATCTCCGCCAGATCGGTATGCACCGCAGGATCATATTTTTCGCCATCGGGCAGGGTAACGCCAGCCAGGGTGATTGCATCCGCTAACTGCGTATTGGTGAGGTTCTTCGCCCCTTTCAGGTAAGCCCCGCCAAGGTCTGCCCCTGTTAAATTCACTTCGTCCAGGTTGGCATTGGGCAGGAAAACATTTCTCAGGTTGGCGCCCTGCAGGTTGGCTTTGCTGAAATCGGCTTCAGAAAGGTTTGCGTCTTCCAGGTTTGCTTCCGTTAAATCGGCGCCTTCCAGGTTCGCCTCGCTCAGGTCCGTTTTGCTCAGGTCCGCCTGGACCAGGGTTGCAGCCATCAGGTTTGCACCAAAAAGGTAAGCCCTGCTCAGATTCGATCCATTCAAGTCAGCACCCGCCAGGACCGCTTCCCTCAGGTTGGCGCCGCTAAGGTGCGCACCGCTAATATTCGCCCCGCTGAGGTCAGAACCGTACAGGTACGCCTGGTTGAGGTTTGCTTCGCGCAGGTCTGCCCCGACCAGGTCGATGCCACCCATGAAAGCGCCGGTCAGGATTGCCCTGCGCAGGTTGGCTTCACTCAGGTTTCCGCCGGTCAAGTACGCAAAACTCAGGTCAGCGCCCTCCAGGTTGGCGCCGCGCAGGTCCGCCTTGAACAGCCCCATCGTGTGCAGGTCGAGCCCGGAGAGGTCCGCACCTTTCAAGACGAATTCCAGGGTGGTTGAGTTGTGCAGGAACTGGACCAGTACCTCCTGCCGGTCCCTGTTGAGCGTGCGCAACGCGCTGACGATGCGCGCCTGGAAAATGTCCCTGGTGAGCGCCTTGAAATCCACATTCCTGGCGACTAACAGGACAGCGCCTGAAACCAGGACTAAGATGAAAATGACCAGCAGATTTTTACTGATTCGGTTGATGACCTTACTCTCCTGAAGCGTTATGCTACCATGAATTTTAAGCCATAAAACCTTGCGAAGGTTTGGAACCTTCGCAAGGTTCATATCCAAAATTTCGCACAAACTATTGGAAGCACCAGATCCACAACCGCTGATCATTTCTCCTCCATCCCAAATACAAGAAAACTTCAAGGAAGACCAGTATTTTGGATGATGTGAACGAAGGCTGGCTCGACTTTGACATTGAGCTGGATGTAAACATCAGGTTTTTTTAAAACTCGAATATAATCAGGTTCAACGACTTCCACAATAGCGAGATTTATCATAGCGCTCAAACATACTTATCTACAAGTACAATGATCTAAGAAATTGGATTAAAAATGTTGGATCGAATGAGAGTGAGAGTTCTGAAAATAACTGTTTCCATCATCACCTTGATCGTAACTATATGCTTTTACGGTACAGCGCTGGCACAGAGCGGGGATCTTCCCACGCCAGAACCGGTCAGCCTGACGGATGAGCAAGATGAATACCCGTTAGGTTTACACCTGGAAATCCTGGAGGATCCCAGCAAGGAGCTGAGTTTTGACGAGGTCTCTTCCCCGGAATTCGCTTCGCAATTTATCCCCAGCCAGGTGGATGTGCCAAATTTTGGATACACGGACAGTGCCATCTGGGTACGATTTCAAGCCCAAAACGAAACCCAACAGACCGACCAGTGGCTGTTAGAGCTGGCTTTTGCCAATATCCATTTCATTGATCTGTATACCCCCGCCCTGGATGGAAATGGATTTGTTGTCAGGCAAACTGGCATCATGCGACCGCCCGAGACACGCGACATTCAGCACCCACATTTCGTTTTCAACCTGAGCATTCCAGCCCAAAGCCAGCAAACCTACTACTTGCGAATCCAAAGCGAGGCTTCGATTCCAATACCGCTCATCCTGTGGAATCCGACCACTTTCTTACATCAGTCTCAATCGCACCAGTTTCTGCAAGTGTTAATATTCGGCGCCTTGCTCAGCCTGCTGATTTATAACTTGTTACTACACGTATCATTACGGGAAGCCAGCCATCTTTTATTTAGTGATTTCTCTGGCAAGTATCATCGTCTTCGATCTGGCGTATTTGGGTTATTTGGAGGTTTACATCCTTCCCAATATCTACTCCTTGAGACATTATTATGTAACCCTCTCTTTTCCACTCATCTTTGGCTCGATAATTTTATTTACGAATACTTTTTTGGAATTGAAAACGCAGCTTACAAAACTCTACTGGGTGAATCTGGGCATATTAGGAGTCTGGGGTGTGTTAATACTCTTGGGTCCATTCATCAGCTATCGCACCATTGCCCTTTTAGTGATGCCGTGGGGATTGATTTCCTTGGCGATGGCCCTGATTGCCGGGAGCGTTACCTGGCTGCGAGGTTACCATGCCGCCCGTTTCTTCATGATTGCCTGGTTTGGTCTGCTTATTACTTTTTCGCTTGTACTGCTGGTGCGGCTAGGAATTGCCCCAAGCACCGCATTCACTGAAAATGCATATCGTCTGGGTTGGGTGTGGATGGCGGTGTGTTGGTCGATCGCGCTGGCTGACCGTATCAACCTGCTAAAAATCGCAACAGGCACGGCCAACCGCAATTTACAGAACAGCAAATACCAGCTGTCGCAAATCCTGGAAGGTCTGCCGCTCGGTGTTGTACTTTATGACAAAGATCAGACCCCGAAGTATGTCAACCAACGCACGATCGAAATCCTGAGCAACCCAGACAGGAAAATCCAGGTAGATATCTCGGTTGGGCGCACATTAGAACAAGCGATGAGTTATTTCTCTATGAAGGAAACCGGCGGGGATCAAGACTACCCCCTGGAGCGCATGCCAGTTTACAATGCTTTGCGTGGTGAGTTAGCCTACATTGATGATATCGAGGCAGATTTGGTGGACAAGCGTGTGCCGCTTGAAATCTGGGCAAGTCCGATCCGGGATGAAGCAGGCAATGTTGAATCTGCCGTGGTTGCCTTTCAGGATATCACGCGACGCAAACGGGTGGAAGCCGAGTTGGTCGAATACCGCAATAATCTCGAGGTGTTGATTGAGCAGCGTACTATGGAGCTGTTAGATGCCCAGACCCAGATTGCGACACTATTCGACAACTCGCCATTGGGTATTGGTATGGCAACGATTGAAGGAACCATTGTGGGTGTGAACCGGGCGCTGCAGCATATTACCGGGTATTCGGAAGAAGAACTGCTGAATCTGAATGTTGAGGCGCTTTTTGCTCATCCAAAGCAGCGCGATCAGGTGCTCGAACAGTTTAAGGCATCTGGTAACTTGCATAACTATGGCATTGAGAACCGCAAACGCGATGGCAGTATCTACTTTGCCAGCCTGAACTTGAGCAACATTAAAATTACCGGTAGGGAGTTGCTGCTGATAGTTATTGACGATGTTTCCAAGCAAGTGGAAATGAAAAATTCATTGACTGCTCTGCATGATATCTCGAACGACTTGTCTAGTATTGATGATTTAGATGCCCTTCTCGACCATGCCTTGGGACATTTCCACGAGATTGTTGATTTCGAAAGAGCAATCCTTATGCTGGTGGAAGAGGACGAAAAATCACTGACAATTTATGCCTACCTTTCCCCGATGCAGCCTCCTGGACTCACTTTAAATCATGTCCCGATCAGCAGCCAGGTTACCATCCAGGCAGCCCTGGAAAAAAGGGGGACAACCTATGTGCCAGACTTGCTTGCCGTTGAGACCATCCAAGCCGATCTTGATAGCATCGAGATTGAGCGTTTGGCTGTAGCACTAAAAACATCCAGGAGCTGGCTCAGCTTACCCTTACAGGTGGGGGAGCGTAAGATTGGACTGCTCAATCTCCTGCACGGAAAGGTAAATCGATATGCTGAGAATGATCTCGAACTAGCGCGCACCTTTGCCAATCAGTTTGCGATTAGCATTGATAATATTCGCCATTATGAACAAGCCAAGTTGGTAGCCGCAGCCGACGAACGGACCCGCCTTGCTCGCGAGCTACACGACTCGGTTACCCAAACCTTGTTTACTGCCAGCATACTCGCCGAGACGATCCCACGCCTGTGGGATAAAGACCTGAGGATCGCTCGCCAGAATTTAGATAAACTTAATGTGCTTATCCGCGGCGCATTAGCGGAGATGCGCTCACTGCTGCTTGAATTGCGCGCGGACGAGCTGCAACAACAAACAATGGATCAACTGCTGACAACATTGGTGGAGGCCGCGCGTGCGCGGACAAGTGTGGCGATTTCCCTAACGATGGTGGATGATCCTCAACTGCCGGTAAATGTGATCCTGGTATTTTATCGAATTGCTCGAGAAGCCCTAAACAATGCGATTATTCACGCCGAGGCAAATCATATCAATATTTCTTTGACGAAAGAGCCCGACAGGATCACGCTTCATATCCAGGATGATGGACGTGGATTCGACCCACAGGAGGTCCAGGCGGGTCACCTGGGAATCAACATTATGCTTGAACGTGCCGCAATTATCGGAGGCGATCTCCGCATTCAAAGCGAACCAGGTCATGGGACAGACATCATCATCGCCTGGTCCGGCAAGGAAAGTGGTTCAGATGAACTTGACTGATCCAACAGCGATCAAAGTGCTGATTGTGGATGATCATCCCGTTGTGCGTGATGGGTTGGGGAATATGCTGCTCGTTTTTGATGACCTGCAGTTGATCGGTGAGGCAGCAAATGGAAACGCAGCGTTGGCTTTCTGCCATCAAAATATGCCTGATGTGATCCTGATGGATATCCTCATGCCGGTTATGGATGGCATCCAGGCTGCCCGCGCCATACTTGAACAGTATCCCCAGGTGAAAATTATCATGCTGACCAGTTTTCCCAAGGACGATCTGATCCAGAAATCGCTGGAAGCAGGCGCATTGGGGTACCTCATCAAGACTGCAACGATCGACACCTTGGCGAATGCCATTCGCTCAGCTTACGCCGGACAGTCAACCCTGGCTCCCGAGGCAGCAGAAGTCCTGATTCGAGGGAAGACCAACCGGCTCAAACCAGGTCATGATTTGAGCAAACGGGAACTGGAGGTATTGGCGCTCATCGTCCAGGGATTGTACAATGATGAGATCGCTGAACGGCTGGTGATCAGCCCTGACACTGCCAGGCACCATGTCAGCGCCTGTATCAAGAAACTGGGTGCTGCCAACCGTACTCAGGCTGCCGCATTGGCGATAGAACACGATTTAGTCCCCTGATCCTGATAATCCACCTATAACCAACCAAAATATTACCCAAAAATAGGCCACTCCGCCCATCGGAAGATGGATTGAGGGGCAGATGCGCCATTGAGCGTTGTATGACATACTAGTTTCGTCGATCAGAGATTAACTGGGTATTGTTGACATTCTATCCGCAACTAGAGAAACAAACCAAATCTGTCAGACACCATTTCTAGAGAAAAATCACCAAATGTCACAACAGCCTAATCTCTCCTCAAATATCAAAGTTTTTTTGGAGCAAAACAATCACGGGATGGGAAAGATGCGAATATTTATTGCATGTGCGGATGAAAGGCTCAGAATTGCGTTGCTTTTATATTTGGATCTTGAACCTGGCATGACCGTGGTGGGGATGTCTGATCGTTTGCCAGGTTTAATCACCCAACTGAAAGGTTCTATGCCGGATGTGCTGTTGTTGGATTGGGATATGACTATTGAACAAGGCGTAACCCTGTTAACCGATATCAACAACTTCGAGTTTCCACCGAAGATCATTGTTTTTTCCGACAAACCACAAGAGGAGGAAGCGATCACCTCAGCCGGAGGAGATTTTGTCATATCAAAGAATGCTCCACCAGATAAACTTTTACCGATGCTTGAATCCATTCGGTACCCGTAAACAAGGTGAATAGAATGTGGATCAGCTCAATATACCTGCACAGAATGGCGTGATATTCCTGACTGCAGCAATCTGATCGCCGAGATGGCTCACGAAGGAAAATAGGACATCAATAATCAACAGCCCCCAGGTAACCTGGGTGCGGAAATAATTTATTTCAGGAGGAGTTAAAAAATGTGTTGTTTCTTTGCTTCATTAGTATTCTTTGGTCCAAGATTAGCCTTTTTGATTTATTGGCTGATCGTCCCGCTTCGGGTGAGTGCCGCCTTCGCAGCATTCAACCTTCCCTGGCTGGTTGGCATCGCCGGTTTGATCTTTGCTCCGTGGACATCATTGATGTATGTGATGATCTTCCCGTTGGGCGGCTTTGATTGGATCTGGCTGGGTTTCGGGATCATGGCAGACGTCGCCAGCTACATCGGCGGCTACCAAAACCGCAAGCAGGTACCTTATTACCCGGAGACTTTGCCATAATAGTGATGGTGATGGTGTTTGGGCAGAACAATCACCCAAACACCATCACCTATCCACCAACTGCATTTGAACTATTTCAATAGATGAAAGGAGAAACCTTATGACATACGGTCCCATCGACTTTATCGCCCTTGAGTTTCAAACCGATCAGCTTACGGGGGAGAGTTTGCCTGCACTTCTCGAGCTGGTCCAACAAAAGATTGTGAGGGTGATCGATCTGGTCATCATCCTGAAGGATCAGGATGGCGCTTACATGGTACTCGAAATTGAAGAGCTGGCTCCTGATGTTTTGGCTGTCTTTGATCCACTGGAGGTCGAAATCAGCGGCATCATCCAGGTCGAAGATATCGAGTTGATCGCGGAGCAGATGGAAGCCAACACCACCGCCGCCTTGCTGCTGATTGAAAACCTGTGGGCGATCAAGTTCGGGGAAGCTGTAACCCGTTCCAGCGGTCGTATGGTGATGTATGACCGCATCCCATTCGAGGTGGTGAATGAAACATTGGAAATGATCGCTCAGGCTGAAGGATAGAGCGAAAAACCAAATCATGAGATCAGGAGGTTGACATGCCTAGAGCAATGAGACAAGTTAGAAGAAGAAGGGTAGCGACCGCTGCTGTAGGAACAGCAGTCGTCGCAGGTACCGCTGGCGCGGTTCACCACCACCAGAACCAGAAATATGCCCAGCAAGATGCGCAACAGCAGCAACAGTACGATCAGGCTTATGAGCAGGGTGCAGCCGACGCGCAGGAGCCGCAGTATGCGCCCCCGCCCCCGGCGGCCCCCGAAGAAGATGTCATCACGCAGCTTGAACGCCTGGGTGCCCTCAAAGACCAGGGCATTCTCACCGAAGAAGAGTTCGCCGCCCAAAAAGCCAGGCTGCTCGGATATTGATGAAAAGAGTAATTCGTGTAAGTGCAGTAACCACCAACTACCAAACGATCAGAACGAAAACAAAAAAGGAGCAATAAAGATGAGTAACACAGTTGTAGCAAACACAGCCAAAGTCAAGGTCGATACCGCACGCATCGATCGGCTGAAAGAACAACTCAGGAGCACCCCTGCGGAGGTGGATTTCGAGCGGGTCAGGATCATGCATGAGGTGTACGAGGATACCGCCGGCTACCAGCAGATCATCCGCAGAGCAAAATTCATGGCAACCCTGCTTGAGAGGAAAAAGATATACATCGACGACAACCTCTTCGTGGGCAGCATGGCCAGCACCGTCAATGGCATCTACACCTATCCGGAATGGCAGGTGGATTGGATGATCGAGGAGAACACCGTTGAGAAGTGCAAGGACCCGGAAGACCGCAAGGCGAACGAATGGGCGCTCAAATACTGGGACAAGCGCGCCCTGAAGCCGCGCACGCTTGAGATCTTCGAAAGGAAGTATGGTTTTGATCCGCGCCCTTCGTACGATTCCGGCTTCGTCATTAGCTTCTTTGACTGGCCCGGCGGCGGCGGCAACCTGGACTATCCCCGGGTTTACCGGAATGGGCTTGCCAGCATAATCAAAGAGGTCGACGAGCGAGAGGCGGCGCTCGAGATGCGGCTGCCGAATGCCGACAAGTTCGCCTTCTATGAAGCCAGCCGCATTGTCATGAAAAGCATTATTCGGCTGGCACACCGCTATGCCGAGCTGGCTCGCGAGATGGCTGCAGAAGAAAAGGACGAGACCCGCAAAGCGGAGCTAATTGCCATTGCCGAGACCTGCGAATGGGTGCCCGAGCATCCAGCCCGCAACCTGAGAGAGGCCATCCAGAGCCACTTCTTCTGCCACGTCATCGCGGAGATCGAACAGGTGGGCTGCGGCTATTCGGAGGCTTACCTGGGCCAGAACTTCGAGCCGTTCTACCAGGCTGACAAGGCTGCCGGTCTGATCGGACTATGACGAGGCGGTCTTCATGTTCGAGAACCTCGTCATCAAGCTGAACGAGATCGGCTATTACTATGGTGAGAAGGTTGCCCTGCAAAACTCTGCCGACCTGGGCCAGAGTATCTCGCTTGGCGGTTATACCGAAGATGGAGATGACGCCACCGCAGAAATGGATTATGTGGTCCTGGATGCATGCAACTACCTTCACCTGCCTCAGCCTCCGCTGACGTGCGTCTACACGGAGCAAATGAGCGGTAAATTCCTGGAAAAGGTCCTGGATGTGATCGGCACCGGTATCGGCATGCCCCAATTCGTCAATGGCGATGTGATGGTGAAGCGCGCCTTGAATCTCTTTGCTGACTCCAAGAAGGGCCTCACCCTCGAAAAAGCCAGGCGCACCTGCATTGGCGCCTGCGTGGGTTCCTACATTCCCTACGAAACCGGTCACCCGGTGGAAGGGCAGCCCAACCTCGGAAAGGTGCTCGAGCTGGCGATGAACAACGGTTTCGATCCACGCATTAAGCAGCAGGTCGGACCCAAGAGCGGGGATCCCGAAACTTTCGAGACCTTCGAAGAACTCTACGCGGCATTCCAGGCGCAGATAGATTTCAATGAAGAGGTCCTCCGCCGGGGCGCCTGGATCGCCAGCATGCTGTGCGCTGAATTCCTCCCGACGACCTGGCGCTCGCTGTTGACCGGGGGCTGCATCGAAACCGGCACCGAGGTCTGGAACGGCGGGGCCAATTACTACACCACGGCGCAAATCGTGGTCGGCAGTGTGGATGCCGCCAACTCGCTGATGGCGGTGAAAAAGCTGGTCTATGACGATAAAAAGATCAGCATGGCCGAGCTGAAAAAGGCGCTGGCCGCCAACTGGGAGGGATACGAGCATGTCCGCAAGCTGTGCTATGAAGCGCCCAAACATGGCAACGACATTCCTGAAGTGAACAAGCTGGTTCGCAGGGTGACCAATAGTATCTATGATGCCTTCCAGAAGGTAGACGGCGGCGGCAACTACATCAGCCAGGACATCAAGTCAGCGCCGGATGCCTATACCAAGAGCGTCCACAACCTGATGGGGCTGGTGACGGGCGCGCTGCCGAGCGGCAAGTATGCCGGGCAAGCACTGACCGATGGCAGTATGTCGGCCATGCCGGGCACCGACGTCAACGGACCCACCGCCCTGGTGATGTCTGCAGCGAAAGGTCAGGATGCCATCAAGTACACGGCCACGCACATGAACATGAAATTCCCGCCCGATCAACTGAAAACACGCAAGGGCCGGGATAACATCCTGAGTCTTGTCAAGACCCTTTTTGACAATGACGGCTATCACGTTCAGTTCAATGTTCTGGACACCGAGATCCTCAGGGACGCACAGAAGCACCCTGAAAACTACCGCGACCTGGTGGTGCGGGTGGCCGGGTTCAGCGCCTTCTTCACCAAGCTGGCCCCGGGTGTGCAGGATGAGGTCATTGCTCGTACCCTGCAGAGTTTCGAATAGGGCTGAGATAAACGATCGTACAGGTAAGGCGTGGCAACCCGCTATGCCTTACCTGCCTAATCCACTATAAAAACAATCCATAGAGGAGTTTTATAATGAGTACAGAAATTGGAATTGGCAGTTTTCTCAGGCGCATTGCCATCAATGTGGGAGCAGGTTTTGTTCCCGGTATCAATGCCGTCATTACCGGTGCCGCCATCGCGGCCGGCAAAATGGGTTGGGAGATAGTGGGCATCCGCGATGGCTTTGAAGGTTTGTTACACCCCGAAAATTACCCCGATGGAGGCCTGGTAGCGCTCAGCCCAGGGCTGATTGAAAACCTGGATCCTTCCGCCGGTGGCGTCCTGGGTCAATCAGCCCGGGTCGATCCCTTCCACGTCCGCCAGATCAACGAGTTGGAGATGGTGGAGGAAGTGGATATGTCGGATGAGCTTCTGAATAAGACTCAGATCAGAAAATATCGATGGTTTGATTTCGGTTGTGGGTGGACACGGATTAACCATCCTTTACAAGCTGCATCGCAAAGGTCTCAATACAGTCTGCATTCCCCGCTCGATTGATAACGATATCGCGGCTACTTCGGTTTCGTTCGGTTTCAACAGCGCGCTCTCAATGACGATCGAAATGCTCGACCGTGCCCGTCAGGCGGCCCAGGCTGCCCGTAAAATTGCAGTGGTCGAGGTGCAGGGAGAGCAAGCCGGCTGGATTGCCCTGCAAGGCGGCATTGCCGCGCGTGCAGATGCAGTGCTGATCCCCGAGATTCCAGCTGATCTGAAATTTGTGGCTGGCAGTTTAAAGGAAAAAATATCCACCCGCAAGCCCTATGGGTTGGTGGTCGTTGCCCAGGGCGCGAAAATTATCAACCAGGCTGAAAAAGAAGAGGTTGTCTCCTCCCTAAAAGCAACCCTTTCACCACTGGCAACCGGCACTTCCAGCAGTGAACACGTTATTCTCACTTCTGGTCAGGCCGCCGAGACCGTAGCAACCGAGCTGCAACTGCTGATCGCCGAAGAAACCTATCCGCTGGTAATAGGTCCCTGGGTCAGGGGTGGTCGCCCAACTGCTGTCGACCGTCAACTGGGGATGGCTTACGGAGCCGGGGCTTTGCAGGCCTTGAAAGCCGGAAAAAAGGGCGTCATGGTCGCTTTTCAACCGCCAGAAATCAAGTTCGTGCCTCTGTCAGAAGCGATTAACAAAGTCAGAACTGTCCCATCGGACAGTGAATTCATACAGATCGCCCTCTCCCTGGGTATCTGTCTAGGAAGGGAAATCTAATGGCTAACTTATCAGAAATAACAGGAAGAGTACTCAATATCCAGCGTTATTGCAGCCATGACGGTCCGGGCATCCGCACCACCGTTTTCCTGAAGGGCTGCTCACTGCGCTGCAAATGGTGCGGCAATCCCGAAAGCATCGCCCCCAAGCCTGAAATTTCATACGACCCCAAAAAGTGCACGGGTAAGGAATGCAGTGTCTGCCTGAAGCCACCCTTCCCCGAAGGCGCCTTCTATTTTGTGGATGGCGACGATGAAAAAGTGCAGGTCAACTGGCACCTGGCCAATGACTGCGATCAGGAAATGGCCTCGCTCTGCCCGACCGGCGCGCTCGAAATGTTCGGCAAAACCATGACGGTCGGCGAGGTGATCGCCGAAGTGGAGAAGGATAGTTCCATCTACCGCAATACCGGCGGTGGCATGACCATCAGCGGCGGTGAGGTGATGCTGCAGCCCGACTTTGCGGCCGCTTTGCTGCAGGAAGCCCACAGTAATGGCTTCAATACGGCCATCGAAACCGCCTGCAATGCGCCCTGGTCTTTTCTGGAGAAAGTATTGCCCCATGTGGATACGATGCTGCACGATAACAAACTGATGAATTCAGAGCGGCACAAAAAATGGACCGGTGTCGGCAACGAGCGCATCCTGGCCAACTTTAAAAGAGCCTACGAAACGTTTCCCGATATCGACTTCATTACGCGTACACCACTGATTCCTGGCGTAAATGCCGATGAGGAGCACGTCAGGGCCGTACTGGCATTCATCAAGCCCTATAAGAACGTGATCGACTATGAGCTGCTGCCCTATCACCGCTTTGGTCTGGGCAAGTACTTGCTGCTGGGCGAGGTGTATGAGCTGGACGATTACAAAACGCCGTCCGACGAAGTGATGCAGAGGTTACAGGCCATCATCGATGAGGCCTTTGGCCGCGATAAAAAGGAAAGTTGACATTGGAAGGAGTTAACTGATGAGCGAAGAAATTACATTGTCAGAGAAGAACCCTGCTCTTGCTGAAACGCCTAAAGGATTGAACTACCGGGCGGTAATCGATACGAATAAATGTTCTGTCAGCGGTGAATGCATCAAGGTTTGCGAGGTAAATGCCATCTACGAAGGCCCCGGGCGGATGCCGACGACGATTAGTTGTGCCACCACAGAATTGCTGCCGGGCAAGTCGGAGGTGGACCCAGATAAATGTACCGGGTGTGGGGACTGCGTTCCCGTTTGCCCTTCACATGCCATTGAAATGGTGCTCGTAGCTCATGAGTAATGCTTTCGATTGGCTATTGTGAGCGGCAAGAATACAGATATGAAATAAAGAGGAATAACTATGTCAATGTATCCAAAGAATATGTTTTTCACGTCGGAATCAGTGACTGAAGGGCATCCGGACAAGTTTTGCGACCAGATATCCGACGCCGTACTGGACGAATGCCTGAGGCAGGATCCACTGGCGCGTGTCGCCTGCGAGTGCTATGTGACGATGGGTTTGCTCAACGTAGGCGGCGAGATCACGACGAGTGCCATGTTTGACGTTGCCAGGGTTGCACGGGATGTCGGTAACGAGATCGGCTACACATCGCCGAAGTATGGCTTTGACGTCAACACCGCTGCAATCGTCAGGACCATTCACGCCCAGTCGCCCGACATCAGCCAGGGCGTGACCAGAGAAGGCGGGCAGATCGGAGCTGGGGACCAGGGACTGATGTTCGGCTATGCGTGCAATCAAACCAAAGAGCTGATGCCGCTGCCGATCATGTTAGCACACCAGCTGGCTAAGAAGCTTTCAGATGTACGCAAGCAAAAGGGGTTGCCGTACCTGGGCCCGGATGGGAAGACGCAGGTGACCGTGGAATATCGCGACGGGGTGCCCCTGCGCGTCGATTACGTGGTGATCGCTGCCTCGCACACAGATGAAGTTGTGACGCCCGACGGCAAGTTCACGACCGACAAAGCCAAGCAGGAGATTGTCGACAAGGTGGTGCGCCCGGTGGTCGGGGACCTGCTGGACGAGAAAACGACCATCACGGTGAACGGGACAGGCAAGTTCCTGGTCAGCGGCCCGCAATGCGACACGGGACTGACGGGCCGCAAGATCATCGTGGACACCTACGGCGGCTGGGCTGTGCACGGAGGTGGGGCATTCAGCGGCAAGGACCCGACCAAAGTGGATCGCTCGGCCGGTTACATGGCGCGGTACGTGGCTAAGAACCTGGTAGCAGCCGGACTGGCGGAGGAGTGCCTGGTGCAGCTCAGTTATTGCATCGGGCTGGTGGATCCGGTGTCCGTGTTGGTGAACAGCTATGGTACAGGGAAACTCTCTGACGAGGCCTTGTCAAAGCTTGTGCGCCAGGTCTTCCCGCTGTCGCCGCATGGGATCATCGATCACCTGAAGTTAAGGCAGCCGGTTTACCTCAAGACAGCCGCGTACGGACACTTTGGACGCAAGGAGTTCACCTGGGAACAGGTGGATGCTGTGGATGAACTGCTGGCCAAGGCAAAGCAATAAGCGAAAGTTAATTTGAACATGAGCGCCAAACGCCAAGTGTTGGCGTTTGGCGCCTGTTTGAAAATGCTGCTCAAAAAGGTGATTAGAAAATGGCTACTGTTGAAATTTCCACCCCTTATTCCACCCACCAGGTGCCCGAAGACAAACTGACCAACCTGGGGCTGTATGTCACCGCCCGGGAAGCTTACGAAATGTGGCTGTCCGATCCCGAGCAGATCAGAATTCTCGATGTGCGCACTTTCGAAGAGTACGTATTAATCGGTCATGCCGAAATGGCAGCCAACGTTCCCCTTGCCTTCCCCACCTACAAATGGGATGCCAATAAGGGAAATTATTCGGTGGTGATTAATACCGATTTCATCGCACAGGCTACAGCACGCTACAAACCGGACGATACCATCCTGGCTATGTGCCGCTCTGGCGGGCGCAGTGCCATGGCAGCCAATGCGCTGGTCAAGGCTGGTTTTACCAAAGTCTACAATATCATCGATGGTTTTGAAGGCGATAAAGTGGACGACCCTGAAAGTGTCCATCACGGCAAACGAGAGCGGAACGGCTGGAAGAATTCGGTTCCATGGACTTATAAGCTGGACCCCGAGCTGGTCTGGCTTCCTTCTGAAGGAGAACTTGAAATCCTGGCTAACACCCTCGACCTGTAATCTCAATGTTGTATACGGCAAGATCCAAAAACAACCTAAAGGAGCAATTATTTGATCGAATTAATACCTGATGTTCCAGGAAATGTTTTAGCTGTAACGGCTAAGGGAGAAATTACTGAAGAAGACTATGATACGGTGATTACCCCTGCCCTGGAAGAAAAGTTGAAGGATCACGACAAGATCCGCTTCCTATATCACCTAAGCCCGGAGTTTACAGGATTTAAAGGTGGGGCCGCATGGGATGATACAAAAATAGGGGTGAAGTATTTCAACGCCTTCGAAAAAATTGCCATGGTTGCCGATAAGAAATGGGTGCGCCGATCCGTTAAGGCCTTCGGGTTCCTGTTCCCTGGAGAAATCAAAACCTTCAAAGGAAAAGAACTTGAAGCGGCTTTAGCCTGGATTGCAGACTAAATACAGGCGAGATCGGCAAGGACTACATGCTCATCCAACGACTAGATTAATAACCGGTTTGATGTGCATGAGTTGACCGCACCAGTATTCCTCGATCAGGCGGTAAAGAAGTTGCATAAGGCACACAGGCACAGGTTAGCTTGGATGAGGAGAGAACCCGATGAATAACATTTCCATTACCTCGCAAAGCCCCTCATTGGTGGTTCGTTTGGAAAAATGGGTGCCCGGTATTCAGGCGGTCCGCACCTACAACCGCGCCTGGTTGGCCAAAGATCTGATCGCCGGCATCATCTTGTGTGCTCTTTTAGTACCACAAGGCATGGCCTATGCTGAATTAGCCGGTCTGCCGGCGATTACCGGTCTGTACACCACCATTATCTGCCTGTTTGCCTACGCCGCAATCGGTCCCTCCCCCTACCTGGTACTCGGTCCAGACTCCTCTCTCGGCCCGATGATCGCCGCAGCCATTTTACCTCTGGCGATGGGCGATGAAGCGCTATACTGTCGCTCTGGCGGGGATGTTGGCACTTTTTGTTGGTCTGGTATGCGCCGGCGCTGGAATCGCTCGCCTGGGGTTTATCGCCGATTTGCTGTCTGCGCCTGTGCGGGTGGGTTACCTGACCGGATTGGCCGTCACTATATTTATCGGCCAGCTGCCAAAACTCTTCGGTTTTTCGACCGATGCCGAATCCTTCATCGGTGAAATCAGCGCCTTCACCCAAAATCTGGATCAAACCAATATCTATGCCCTGGTTGTCGGGCTGCTTTGCCTCGTCATTATTCTCGGTCTGAAACGTTGGAAACCAACCTGGCCCGGGATTTTAATCGCGGTTCTGGCCGCCATCGTTATTACCACAATTTTCGATCTGGCGGCCAGAGGTGTCGATACAGTTGGCGTGCTGCCAAAGGGGTTCCCAGCTCCATCCTTCCCGCGCGTTGACCTGGCAGATATTCCGATCCTGGCAGCAACAGCCCTCGGCATTTCCCTGGTAGCCATCGGAGATACCATCTCGACCTCCGCCGGGTTTGCCATCACGGCGCGGCTATGAGATCGACAGCGATCAGGAGATGGTGGGTATTGGCGCAGCCAATTTGTTTGCCGGGCTGTTTTCTGGTTTTCCGGTCAGCACCAGCGGCTCACGCACAGCTGTTGCCGAACAATCCGGTGCAAAAACTCAATTGACCGGTGTGGTTGCTGGCTTGTTGGTGCTGGCGATGCTCTTATTCGTCCCCGGATTGGTGCAAAACCTGCCCCAACCTGCACTGGCGGCCATCGTCATCACCGCTGCTTTCAGCCTGTTCGACTTGAAGGCGCTGCAGCGCCTGTACACCATACGCAAAAGCGAATTTATCCTGGCGGTTGATCTGTGCATCAGGCGTGATTTTTGTGGGCGTGTTGGAAGGGATTGTGATTGCCGTCATCGTCGGCATTTTTCAATTCTTCGAACGTTTCTGGCGACCCCATATGGCGGTGCTCGGTAAACCGGAAGCAGTCGATGGCTACCACAATGTCAAGCGATTATCCCGAAGCCACCCAGATACCCGGATTGCTGATGATTCGTTGGGATGCGCCCTTGTTCTTCGCCAATGCCAATATCTTCCGCAAAATGGTACGCGATGAGTTGGCTCAAATGGACACGAAACCGTATTGGGTACTGGTGGCTGCGGAGCCAGTCACGGATGTGGATACGACAGCTGCGGATATGCTGGAAGACCTGGATGAAGAACTGAACGCTGGTGGTATTCATCTTGCATTTGCAGAGTTGAAGAACCCGGTCAAAGAAAAAATTATCCGCTATGGCCTGCTGGGGACGATCGATTCCCGCCACTTTTACCCCACATTGGAAACGGCTGTGACTGCTTTTTACGAGGAATGGGAGAAGAAAATCGAAGAGAGTGAGTAACAAGAAAATATATGAGTTTGTAAAATAAGTTTTATTATGGGAAGAGATAACTATATCTGAATAAATGAACATCTTTCGCAAATATACGGATAATATCTTATACGATTGCACCCTTGAGCGCAATGGATAACAAGGAGTTGAAAATAACGATGGGGAATCGCACAAAAACGCAAACAAACCTCTTGGCTCGCTACCTGCCCATCCTAAGTTGGCTGCCCAAATACGAACGAGTGTGGCTGCGAGGCGACATTATAGCTGGGGTGACCGTGCTGGCTCTACTTATCCCGGAGGGCATGGCTTACGCTGAGATCGCAGGACTGCCGCCGCAGACTGCTTTTTACGCTGCACCAATAGGCTTGTTGTTGTACGCCATCTTCGGTTCATCGAGGCAGCTGGTGGTGGTGGTTTCTGCGGCGATCGCCACGATGTCAGCCGCGGCGGTAGCACCCTTGGCTTCGGCTGGTTCATTGGAATATGCAGCACTTTCTGCAGGACTCGCCGTTATGGCGGGTTTGATCTCTATCCTGGCTGGGCTTTTCAAGCTGGGACGAATTGCCTCCTTTTTCTCCGAATCCGTTTTGACCGGCTTTATTACCGGTCTGGCATTGACCATCTCCATCAAACAGGTACCCAAGCTGTTCGGATTTGAAGGTGGAGAGGGTAATTTTTGGCAGCGGTTGTACGATATCATCATTCATCTGGACGAGACACATTTACTCACGCTTGTGGTGGGTCTTGTCTCGATTGCGGTGCTCTTGTTTCTGGAACACCGCTTCCACAAGCTTCCTGCCGCTCTCATCATTATGGTCCTTGGGATAATAATCTCAAGCATATTCGTTTTAGAGCAGCTTGGCGTCCACGTGGTGGGCGAGATCCCAGCCGGAATAGCTCCACCAAAGATACCGGAGCTCTCCATGAACCAATGGCTGCTGCTCATACCAGGTGCGCTTGGTCTGGCATTGGTCAACTTCGCCGAGGGAAATGGTCCCTCGCGCGACTTTGCTTCTAAGCATGAATATGAAATAGACGCCAACCAAGAACTGGTTGGACTGGGGGCAGCTAACCTGGGAGCGGGATTATTCCAGGGTTTTCCGATCGGCTCCAGCCTGTCGAAATCAGCCGCCAATGACCGCGCCGGGGCGAAAACACCGGTGTCCCTGATCGTGTGCGCAGTCCTGACAGTGTTGGTGGCGCTGTTTTTCACCCCGCTCTTTGCACCACTGCCCGAAGCGGTGCTGGCAGCCGTGGTGGTTGTGGCGATAAGCGGCATGATTAAAGCTAAGGAAATCCGCCGGCTCTACTCTTTGAACCGGGTAGATTTTATCCTGGCGATTATCGCCTTGCTTGGAGTACTCACCTTCGAAGCGCTGCAGGGACTGCTGATTGCCGTGATCGCATCCCTATTAGCCCTAATCTGGCGCACCAGCCAATCGAGGCTAAGCGTGTTGGGACGTGAGCCAGGTTCGCTTGCCTTCAGTGATGTCCGCAATCACCCGGAAAATCGAACCGTCCAGGGGCTGCTGATCATTCGTCCAGACCAGGGATTATTCTTTGCTAATGTCGATGATTTACGCAAGAAGATTATGAACGTAATAGACGAAACCAAACCATCCCCAAGAGTCACTTTGCTCAACCTTGAAATGAGCAACCAGATCGATGTGCCCTCTATGGATATGCTGGTTGAGCTTAAAGAGGAGACAGAGCTGCGAGGAGCAGAATTGTGGTTGACGCGCCTGCAAAAGCCGGTAAATGAAGCGCTCGAACAGAGCGGTGTAATTCAAGAGATCGGTCCAGAAAATGTGCGCCCCCGGATACTTGGCAGCATCATGGATTATTTTTTACGAATTTCACCGGAGAGCCTGAATGCTATACCAAATGTGGATGAAGAATTGAGCTTGCTCCTTGAAATTCTCAACCTGCTGCTCGCCCAATCTAGCGATGAACGGCGCCAGGAACTGGAGGAAACCCGGCAAGTCATTGCAAAACTAAAACTGATGTTGAAACAATAGGTATCCAACCTGAAATTAATACGACGCATAATGCCGTTGCACCGCTGACAGCTGAAGCGTTCTTACTAGATCTATCGTTTTACGAAAGAAGGAGTTCCATCATGAAAAATAATGAACAAACCAGACTCGAAGAGGCTCGAGAGCAGAAAGCGCCTTGGAAAAAATGGGGACCTTACCTGAGCGAACGGCAGTGGGGCACAGTGCGTGAAGACTACAGCGAAGGCGGAGACGCCTGGAATTACTTCCCACATGACCAGGCCCGTTCGCGTGCATACCGCTGGGGCGAAGATGGTCTGGCCGGTATTTCCGATGACCATCAGAGCCTGTGCTTCGCGCTCTCGTTGTGGAACGGAAAAGATCCGATTCTTAAGGAACGACTGTTCGGGCTGAGCAACAGCGAAGGGAATCACGGTGAAGATGTAAAGGAATATTATTTCTACATTGATTCCACACCAACCCACTCTTACATGAAGTATCTCTATAAATATCCGCAGGAGTCCTACCCTTATCTTGATCTGATTACCACGAACCGCGAGCGTGGCCGCGGTCAGCCGGAATATGAGCTTCTCGACACCGGTATATTCGACCAGGACCGCTATTTTGACGTCTTCGTGGAATACGCCAAAGCGTCGCCTGAGGATATGCTAATCCAGATCACCGTTCATAACCGCGGCCCCGAAGAGACAACGCTCCAGCTCCTGCCCACCCTCTGGTTTCGCAATGACTGGGCATGGGGAGACGATGTCACTCGCCCTGCCCTGCGCCAGGTGGCTCAGAAAAAAGCCGGTGGGATCGTGGCGCTCTCGCATCGAGATCTCGGCGAGCGTTTCTTTTATGCAGCCGAAGCGACTGAACTGCTCTTCACGGAAAACGAAATCGAATAATCAACGGCTGTGGGGCGTACCGAATACCACTCCATACGTGAAGGATGGCATCGGCAACTACATCGTTCACGGTCAAGCAGACGCGGTCAATCCCGAGAAAATGGGTACAAAAGTCGCCGCCCACTACCAGCTCACCCTGGGAGCCGGAAAATCCCGCACGATCCGCCTGCGCCTGAGCGATCAACCGCTGGAGGATCCCCAAAAAGCGATCGACACCCTTTGCGGCAAAGCGTTCGAATCGATCATTAAGACGCGGATCCAGGAAGCCGATGCGTTCTATGCGAACATCATTCCCTCCGCATTTGACCCGGACGCGACCAGCGTCATGCGGCAGGCGCTGGCGGGGATGCTCTGGTCCAAGCAGCTCTATTTTTATGACGTCGGTACTTGGCTCAAAGAGCATGGCATTCAACCGCTCAAAGCGAATCAGCGTTCCATGCGCAACGACCATTGGGGGCACATGGTCAACGCCGATGTGATCTCGATGCCGGACAAATGGGAATATCCCTGGTATGCCGCCTGGGATCTGGCCTTCCATGTAACAGCATTGGCGTTGGTCGATGCGGACTTTGGCAAAGAACAGTTGGAACTCTTTCTCAAGTCGCGTTATATTCACCCCAACGGTCAGATTCCGGCGTATGAGTGGAACTTCAGTGATGTCAATCCGCCCGTTCATGCCTGGTCGACGATCTACACCTACTTGAGTGAGAAAGCGCAGCGTGGCGAGGGTGATCTTGCCTGGCTCGAACGCTCTTTTCACAAGCTACTGCTCAACTTCACCTGGTGGGTAAACCGCAAAGATCGCGCCGGCAACAATGCTTTCGAAGGCGGTTTTCTGGGGTTGGACAATATCGGCGTCTTCGATCGCTCTTCCCCGTTGCCGACCGGCGGCTACCTGGAGCAGGCCGATGGCACCGCCTGGATGATCCTTTTCTGTCAGAACATGGTCGAGATCAGCGCGGAACTGGCGCTGGTTAATCCGGCTTATATCGAGATGACCACAAAATTTCTCGGGCATTTCCTGATGATCTCGGCGGGGATGATCCGGTCAGGGGAGCAAGCCGGGATGTGGGATGAGGAAGATGGTTTCTTCTACGACGTACTGCGCTTGCCCGACGGACAGAGCGAGCGCTTGAAGGTGCGCTCGATGGTCGGGCTGCTGCCTTTTTGTGCGGTGACCGTCTTTGAGCAGGAATTGGCAAAGAAATACCCCGAAGTCGGTCAGACTGTGAGCAACTATCTCAAGACGCGACCAGAACTGACGGCTTTCATTCATGACCCACTGCAGCCCGGCTACAAAAATCGCCTCCTGGGATCGACCTTGAATGAAGTCAATCTTCGCCGGGTGCTGACGATCATGCTCGATGAACAGGAATTCCTTAGCCCCTTCGGCATTCGCGGTGTCTCGCGCTTTCACCAGGATCAGCCCTACATCTATCGGATCGGCGATCAGGAGTATCGTGTATCGTATATCCCCGGCGACTCGATTGACGGCATGTTCGGCGGCAATTCGAACTGGCGCGGCCCGGTCTGGATGCCGGTCAATATGCTCATTCTGCGTGCGCTGCTGCAGTACTATCTTTACTACGGGGATTCATTTACCATCGAATGTCCGACCGGTTCAGGGCAGCAGATGAATCTGTACCAGGTGGCGGATGAGATCGGTCGCCGGCTGTCCAGTATCTTTCTCCAGGACGAGGAAGGAAAACGACCCGTACATGGGACGCACAGAAATTCCAGGATGATCCCCATTGGCGCAGACTATCCCTTGTTCTATGAGTACTTCCACGGCGACACGGGTGCGGGCGTCGGCGCCAGCCACCAAACGGGTTGGACTGGGGCGATCGCGCGGATCATGCAGCTCTTCTGCGACTTCTGAAGCGCAAACGATTCTCGACCAGAGCAAGGGAGAATCGACTATTGGGAAGTCTCAAGCGGGAGGAAAGCAATGACAAAAACGCTTTATCCATCGCTCTATCAAATCAACACGCGTGTCTGGTTGACCTCGCTGTCGGAGACGCTGGGCAGACCTGCACAGCTTGATGATATCCCGGACGCGGAACTGGACCGACTGGTCGAGATGGGCTTCGACTGGGTCTGGTTTTTAAGCGTGTGGCAGACAGGTCCTGCAGCACAGGCGATCTCGCGAGCGAATCCCGGATGGCGTCGTGAGTTCGATGAAACGCTGCCGGACCTCAAGGAAGAAGACATCGCCGGCTCTGGGTTCGCAATTCAAAACTACGCTGTTCATCGCGATCTGGGCGGTGATGCGGCGCTGGCACGCTTGCGGCAGCGGCTACAAAAACGCGGGCTGAAGTTGATGCTCGATTTTGTCCCGAACCACATGGCGCCGGATCACCCCTGGGTCGAAGAGCACCCGGACTATTTTGTTGCGGGCACAGAGGAACTGCTGGCGCGGGAGCCGCAAAACTATGTCCGGGTCAAACGAAAAAAGGGTGACCTGATTTTTGCCCACGGGCGGGATCCGTACTTTCCTGGATGGCCGGATACGCTGCAGATCGATTACAGCCATCCCGCCGCCCAGGAAGCGATGATCCGGGAACTCGAGAAAATCGCCAGCCAGTGCGACGGTGTGCGCTGCGATATGGCGATGCTGCTTCTGCCTGAGGTGTTCGAACGGACCTGGGGCAGGCAGCCAACGCCCTTCTGGCCGGTAGCGATCCGGCGAGTGCGCGAGCAGGTTCCGGATTTCTGTTTTATGGCTGAGGTCTACTGGGATTTGGAATGGACCCTCCAGCAGCAGGGCTTTGACTATACCTATGACAAGCGTCTCTATGATCGACTGCGCGACGGAAAGGCGCGACCGGTGCGAGAGCATCTCCACGCAGCGCTCGAATATCAGGCGAAGCTAGCGCGATTTCTGGAGAATCACGACGAACCACGTGCTGCAGCTTGTTTTGATCCAGACGTTTATCGGGCTGCAGCGGTGATTACTTTTTCCATCCCTGGACTGCGTTTTTTCCATCAGGGGCAGTTAGAAGGTCGCACGAAACGTATTTCGCCGCATCTCATTCGAGCGCCGCTTGAACCTGTGGACAAGGAGCTTGAGGCATTCTATGAAGATTTGCTCGCCGTTCTCCGGAATCCTATCGTGCAAAACGGGGCATGGCAGTCGCTCGCTTGCCTGCCGGCTTGGGACGGCAACGGATCCTGGGATGCTTTCGTCGCCCATTCTTGGCGAGGCTCCGACGGTGAACACGATACTGGTAGCGGTGAATTATGCACCCCATGCCAGCCAGTGTTATATCCCCCTGCCTTTTCCTGAAATCGAGAACCGATCGGTCCTGCTTACGGACTTGCTCAGTTCCGCCTGCTACACGCGCGCAGGCGATGACTTACTTACGGGGGGTCTCTATCTCGACGTGGACCCCTGGTCCTATCATATCTTTACCATGGAGGTAACATGATGAAAGCGATTACTGTAGAACCGAAAACACCCGGGTCTGCCCGGTATGAAGAGATGTCCGAGCCTGATGAGCAAGAAGGCTCAGTCCTGGTTGAAGCCGTGGCTGTCGGCGTCTGCGGGACGGACGTCGAGATTGTCGAGGGAAAATACGGCTGGGCGCCGCCGGGCGCAAAGCGCTTGGTCCTCGGTCATGAATCCCTCGGCCGCGTCCTGGATCCAGGACCGCGCAGTACACTCAAAGAGGGCGACCTGGTGGTCGGCATTGTCCGCCGCCCGGACCCGGTTCCCTGCCCCAGTTGTGCGGTGGGCGAGTGGGACATGTGCAGCAACGGTCAGTACACCGAGCGCGGTATCAAGGAAATCCACGGCTTTATGTCGGAACGCTGGCGCACCGAACCCGAATACGCCATCAAGATCGACCCGTCGCTGGGCATCCTCGGCGTGCTGCTTGAACCGATGACCGTGATTACCAAAGCTTTGGAACAGGTTGTCATGGTGGGTCAACGCGCCTTCTGGGAACCCAGGACTGTGCTGGTAACCGGCGCAGGACCGATTGGTCTTTTAGCCGCACTGCGCTTGAGCGTGCGCAACCTTCAAGTTCATGTTCTGGATCGCGCCGTAACCGGTCCTAAGCCGGAGCTTGTACGCAGCCTGGGCGCGACGTATCACACCGGGAGCGTTCTGGATCTTGATTTTGCTCCCGACATCATTGTTGAGTGCACAGGGGTTGGATCGGTGATCGGAGACTCGATCCAGAAAGTGAAATCGGGCGGGATCGTCTGTCTCACAGGTGTCGGTGTTGGAGGCGTCGCCAGCCGGGCTGTCGGCGAAATCGCCGCGGCTGCTGTGTTGAAGAACAATGTGATCGTCGGCAGCGTCAATGCCAACAAGCGTCATTGGTACAGAGCGGGGCAAAACCTGGCTAGCTCAGACCGGGAGTGGCTGAGCCGCCTGATCACCCGGCGTGAGAAACCGGAGAATTTCAAGAAGGCGTTGGAAAGACAACCTGACGACGTCAAAGTCATCATCCAGTTTAGTGAAGTTTAAAAGGAGATCAATAGCAATGAAAATTATCATCGTGGGTGGCGTAGCTGGCGGCGCATCGTGTGCGGCACGGCTGCGCCGGTTGGATGAAAAAGCCGAAATCCTGATGGTCGAGCGTGGACCATACGTATCATATGCGAACTGCGGTCTGCCCTACCATGTCGGTGGTTCGATCGAACAAGAATCGAGCCTGCTGGTGGCGACGGAACAGACATTCCGCGAAACGTTCGCAATCGACTGCCGGACGCGCTGCGAGGTGGTTGGGATCTCGTCTGACCCAGAAAACCGTGGAACTCAGGAACCATGTTACCGGCGAGGTAACCACTGAGGCATACGACAAACTTGTGCTGTCGCCCGGCGCAGCGCCGATCCGTCCACCGCTGCCCGGTATCGATCTGCCGGGAATCTTCTCGGTGAGAACCGTGCCCGACGCCAGAACTATACGTGAATGGTTGGCGAGAGGAACGGTAGAAGATGGCATGAACTCCTACACGGGCTACCAGACGGTGTTGCCTCCAAAGCGTGCGGTCGTGGTCGGCGGCGGCTTCATCGGTCTGGAGATGGTGGAAAACCTGGTCCATCGCGGTCTCGAAGTGACTTTGGTCGAGAGGCTCAATCAAGTAATGCCCCCGCTCGATCCCGAGATGGCGCGCCTGGTCGAACGCTACATGGTCAGGCACGGCGTTCAGCTCGTACTCAATGACGGCGTTGCTGGATTTGAGCAGTCTGCGGATGGCGCGCTGGAAGTCCTCACGGCTTCAGGCGAGCGTCTGCCAGCGGACATTGTGATCCTGGCGATTGGCGTACGTCCAGAGACGGCACTGGCGAAGATGGCTGGAATCGAGATCGGTCAGCTCGGTGGTATCCGCGTCGATGAGCAGATGCACACAAGCGACCCCGATATCTTCGCGGTCGGTGATGCGGTCGAGGTCAAGGATTTCGTCACCGGAAAATGGTCACTGGTTGCGCTTGCCGGACCGGCAAACCGCCAGGGGCGCATTGCTGCCGATGTGATCACCGGGCGCGACTCCCGTTTCCGCGGTACACAGGGGACCTCGATCTGTCAGATTTTTGAGGGCGTGATCGCCTCAACCGGAGTAAACGAGAAAGTCTTGACGCAGCTTGGAGAGACGGATTTCGAGAAAATCTACCTTTATCCGAATTCGCACGCTGGATATTATCCAGGCGCTAAATATATCGCCATAAAAGCCCTCTTCCGGAAATCCGACGGACTCCTGCTCGGGGCACAGATACTTGGCGAGGATGGTGTTCCCAAACGGATCGATTCCTTTGCGATGGCGATCCAGGCGGGCTTTACTATCTACGACCTGGAAGAATCTGAACTGTGCTACGCGCCTCCGTTCGGCAGTGCGAAGGATCCCGTCAACTTCGCCGGGATGGTTGCAGCGGATGTTCTGCGTGACGATATGCCGCTCTGCCACTGGAACGCTGTAAACAGCGGATTCATCCTGGATGTGCGCCAGCCGGCTGAACTTGCGGTGGAGCACGTGCCGGGCGCGGTCAACATCCCACTGCCGGAACTTCGTACACGCCTGGGCGAACTCCCCCGCGATCGCGAGATCCTCGTCCTTTGTCGTTCTGGTCAGCGCGCTTACTACGCCACGCGCATCCTCTTGCAGAACGGGTTCAATGCCCGTAATATTTCAGGCGGTATGCTGTCACGTTCGCATCTTGCGGAGTGACTTTATGCCCGTAAGGCGACGAATTCATAAAATGAGTCAGGAGGTATTATATGTATTGACGCCGGGTATGTTTGGTTAAAATTTTTCCGCTTTTAGAACGCATGTTACGGTACAGGAGATAATCATGGCTAAGAAAAAGAAGAAGAACAAAAAGCAGCAAGAACTCGAAGAAGTCCAGGCTGAGGTTTCTATCGAAACTGAGACCTTAGGACCCGAAGTTCCCGAAGAACCCAAGCCTAAGATGAAAAGCAAGGAGTTTGAGAAGGAACTGGAAAAACTTCAGGGAGAACTGGTTAAGATGCAGCAATGGGTAGTGGCAACTGGGGCGAAGATCGCTGTTGTATTCGAAGGTCGCGATTCGGCTGGAAAAGGAGGAGTGATCAAGCGTATCACTGAACGCACAAGCCCGCGCGTCTTTCGCCATATCGCCTTAGCCGCGCCAACAGATAAGGAAAAATCACAGATGTACTTCCAACGCTATATGCCCTATCTGCCCGCAGCAGGAGAGGTGATTCTCTTTGATCGCAGTTGGTACAACCGGGCAGGCGTCGAAAGGGTGATGGGTTTTTGCACCATGGAACAGGTGGAATACTTCTTGAAGTATGCACCCCTGGTTGAGAAAACCATCATCCATTCTGGGGTCATCCTGATCAAGTACTGGCTGGAAGTGGACATGGATGTCCAGAGCGAACGGCTCAAGGCACGTGACGAAGACCCGCGTAAGATCTGGAAACTTACGTCCATGGACCTAAAGAGCTACAGCCGTTGGTACGATTACTCTCGTGCCCGCGATGCGATGTTTGCAGCGACAGATCTGCCTGAAACCCCCTGGTTTGTGGTAAATGCGAATGAGAAGCGCCGAGCGCGACTGAATCTAATCTCTCACCTGCTCAACCAAGTACCGTATGAAGAGGTGCCGCGCGAAGAGATCAAGTTTCCAAAGCGCCAGGCAAAGGGCGATTATCAAGAACCGGACTATCCCTATCGCTATGTCCCAGATAAGTTTTGAGAGAAAGGAGTAAGAGAATGACAGAACCAATTGGAAATCAACCGAAATGGTATACCATGACCCCAGAGGCGGTCAGCAAAACGCTTGAAGTTGACCCGGCAAAGGGATTGAGCACAACTGAAGCGCAGCAGCGGTTGGGTAAATACGGCTCCAATCAACTGAAAGAGAAGAAGAAAGAGCCCGGCTGGCAGGCATTTCTTCGCCAGTACCAGGACCTGATGCAAATTGTCTTGCTGGGCGCGGCGATCATCAACCAGGTCTTCACCGGAGAATGGGGGACCACGCTGCTGCTGGTTGTCCTGACCATTTTCAACGCAGTCCTGGCTCTGCGTGGGGAGGCCAAAGCCGAAGCCAGCCTGGCAGCGCTTGCCACTACGATGAAGGATATTACACGAGTGCGCCGGGATGGCGAGACGAAGGAGGTCGAGGCGCAGGAATTAGTACCGGGAGATATCGTCTTAATGGAGGCAGGTGACCTGGTCCCGGCGGATGGACGTCTTTTTGTCACTGCCACCCTCGAGATTGAGGAAGCTGCCCTGACAGGTGAGAGCGTCGCTTCGCCCAAAGACACAGAAACCATCGCCAAATCCGACGCGCCTCTCGGCGACCGCCACTGCATGGCGTATATGAACACTTCGGTGACACGTGGACGCGCAGAAATGATCGTCACCACCACCGGCATGGGTACGCAGATGGGCAGTATCGCCGACCTGCTCAACAAAACCGAGGCAGACAAGACACCGCTGCAAAAGCAGCTTGACCGCCTGACCATGATTATTGCGGGTTTAGCAGCTCTGGCGTTCGTTTTGATGGTGATCCTGGGCATAAATAACGGGCAGTCCTTGGACACGATCTTCATTGCCGGTGTGGCGCTGGCTGTGGCTGCTATCCCTACCGGGCTGCCAGCCGTGGTCACGACCATGTATTCTATGGGTACGCGAGCGCTGGCCAATCAGAACACGATCGTCAAGCGACTGCCCTCGGTGGAGACCCTGGGTTCCGTATCGGCGATCTGTTCGGATAAGACTGGCACGCTGACGCTTAACAAGATGACGGCTGTTGAGTTCACCGTTCCCGGGCATAACCGCTTCAAGGTGACCGGGGAAGGTTACGGTACACAAGGGACGTATGAGCTGACCACCAGTGATGCAGAAGGAAAACCCTGGCAGAAAGGCACCCTGGCTTACAGCACTGAGGGCATGCTGCTGAGCGCCGGCGGTACCAGGATCGATCTCGACCAGATAATGCTGCCAATGGCGCTGTGCGCTGACGCCCGTCTTGATGACAACGGGGCTCTGATTGGCGACCCCACAGAAGGCGCATTGATCGTGCTGGCTGAAAAGGGCGGAATCAGCGTAGATAGTGCCCGGGAAATGTTTCCCCGGGTAGCAGAGGTACCCTTCGACTCGGACTATAAGTTTATGGCTACTTTCCACAACATGGAAAACGATCAAGGCCAGCCGGTAGTGCGCTGCTTTGTAAAAGGCGCGCCGGATGTGTTGATCGCCCGGGGAGGTTACTACTGGAATCCTAGTGATGAGGCCGTACCGATTACCGAAGAAAACCGTCAATTAGCCCTCGGCGAGAATGAGCGCATCGCCAAGGCAGGTGAGCGAGTGTTGGTCGTGGCACGGCGTGATTTTGACCCTGGCACCTTCGATCCGAAAGCTAATTTGATCGATCAGGTCAACGACCTGACTATCTTGGCCATGGTCGGGATCGTTGACCCGCCGCGCGCTGAGGCCAAGGACGCCATAGCCAAATGTCACAACGCTGGCATCCAGGTGCGAATGATCACCGGCGACCACGCTGTCACGGCAGCAGCCATCGGTCGCAAACTGGGCATCGAGGGAATAGCCCTGACCGGCGCCGAGTTCGCCGCCATGAGCGATGATGAGCTGAAGGGCAAACTAGGAGAAATCGGCGTCGTAGCGCGTGTGACTCCCCAGGATAAGATCCGCCTGGTCACGATGCTCCAGGAAGAGGAACACATTGTAGCCATGACCGGCGACGGCGTAAACGATGCACCAGCCTTGAAGAAATCCGACATCGGCGTGGCGATGGGCATCACCGGCACTGAAGTCTCCAAGGGCGCGGCGGTGATGATCCTGACTGACGATAACTTCGCCACGATCGTCAAGGCGGTGGAGTTCGGAAGAGGGATCTATCAGAACCTGTTCAATTTCGTGCGCTTCCAGATGACGCAGCTGATCGCCTACATCTCTTCTTACCTGCTGGCTGCGCTATTCCTGGTCCTTGGTGGTACACCATTTTCGGCTTTCGTGGTACTGTGGGTGAACTTCCTGGTTACGGTCCCGGTCGCCCTGGCACTAGGTTTCGGTGAACCGCCACCAGGCTTGATGGAGAATAAGCCCCGTCCTTTGAAACAACCGATCCTCTCAACCAACCAATGGATTCGGATTGCCTTCATCGGTCTGCTGACCGCACTCACAACGGTCTACCTGGAGTCGGTTTACGAGGCGGATGGAACTGCTGTTGCTGCTTCGATGGGGTTTGTTGCCTTTGCACTGCTGAGTATTGTCATGGGGTTGGGCACCCGCAGTGAGACTGGCAGTGCATTCACCCGAGATAGGATGGGAAATCCACAACAGATGGCACTCTATGGGGCAGCCATTCTCTTGACCTTCCTGCCAACCCGGCTGGAATTCCTCCAGGATTTTCTGGGTCTGACTTCCTTGAACGGAGATCAATGGTTGATCTGTATCGGCTTCGCCATCGCCCTGTTGTTGGTGGATGAGGTGATCAAGTTCTTCCTGCGCAGAAGCCGTGCGTAACTCGGCTGTATCAGCCCTTATTTGGATGGCAGCCAAACGAAAGATTAGAATAGTTAGGATGGAAGGTAAGAATCAAGAGTGGTGCCGCCCGTAAACGTATTCCTGGTTATCAGGGTTATTAATCTTAAAATCGTAAAACGTTTTCTTGGGGTATTTTTCAGGTGAAACACGAAAAATACCCCAAAATCTTCCTGTCACCACGGGGAATCCTTTAGTCCCAGCAACAGTAAAATTGTTGGCTGCGCATCGTTATCGGATAAGCAAAACCTGGATATAGTAGAGTATGTTGAGCAATAAATGCCGTGGTTGTCTTTATGTTATGACCTCGAAGCCTCCAGCAAATACGTGCACTCCTCGCCCTCCAGCTCCGCCACGGGATCCTTCGTCTCGAAGATCAGGGTGGGGATGGCGCCCTGCTTGAGGGTGGCGTCGACCATCGCCCGGCGGTTGACGCCGCGCCCGTAGTTGTAGCCGATGCCTGCCGCCAGACCCTTGAAGAGCAGCTCGTTGACGGGCGTGGTCGCCTCGAGCACCCAGCCGACGTCCTCGCCGTCGATGGCGTGCACGTGGGCGAAGTTGTACAGGTGGTACTGTGTCACCGAAAGCCACTGGGTGGAGATCTCGTTGCTGCCCTCCCCGGCGACGCAGAAGCCGGGCGCCAGCTCCGCCAGCTCGCGGATGAGCTTGATCGAGCCCTCGGCGTAGGTCAGGTTCTCGAGCACGGCGTTGTCGCTGTTGTGGATGAGCTGCGAGACGTCGACGAAGATGCTGTCCAATCCCAGGTCGCGGATCAGGTCAGCCACCTGGCGGGTGAGCTGCCGGCGCCAGGGCGACCAGGCGAGGTGCACGTTGATGAGGATGTTCCAGTCCTTGTGGCTGGGCATGAGCGAGTAGGACTGCGGGGGACCGAAGCTGCCCCAGCCCTCCACCGGCAGCCAGCTCCAGCCTCCCCAGCGCAGGTCGCCGGGGCTGCGCGTGGAGAAGTCGCGCGCCTGGAAGAAGAAGGGGTGGTCGGGGTTCATCTGGCAGTTGTTGGCGTGCGGGGCGACGTGGTAGCCCATCCCCAGGGCTTTCTGGATGAAGGCTTTGCCTTGCGGCGAGGCAGTGAAGGTGGGGTAATCCTGGTCGTATTTGAACGGGCGCCAGTTGGGCAGGTGGATGAAGACCTTGCCCGGCTCGATCTTCTCCGCCAGGGCGTCGAGGAGGGCAGGCTGTGTCGGGCACCAGGAGATGGCGAGTTTGATGTCGTCCACCCACTGCGGGCGCAAGGCTGCGGCGGCGTCGAGGCTGTAAGCGCTGCCAGTACCAATCGCGGTAGCGCGAGACGGGCTCCTGCCAGCCGCCCTGGTAGCAGGAGATGCGCCAGGCGAGGTTGCCCACGGCGCGGTTGTTCTCCAGCGGACCGTAGGCGTTGGTGAGGAAGGAGACCGCCTGGGGGCTTTTCTCGTGCCCGATGTGCACGCTCTTGAAGATGTAGTGCTCGTCCCATGCCTGCACGCTGAAGCCGGACTCCGGTGTGCTGAAGACCAGGAAACCGGCCTCCCAATCGCTGGGCCAGGCTGAACGCTTGCCCTGCAGCTGCGGGTGAAGCAGGGGCAGGCGTGTGCCCTGCTGGAAGGGCGCGACCACGTCCAGGTCCTTGCGAACGCCTGCCAGGTTCAGGCTGATGGCAGCGATCCCGCCCTGCATCGACCAGGCGGAAGGCTCGATGAGAATATCACCTGTGGAGGCATCGATGCTGATGCGCATGGAGAGATCACACTCCCAGTCGTTGAGTTCGATCTCGGCGATGTGGTCGGCCAGCAGGCTGGTGTGCACCTGGCTGGCGAGGGGGTGCACGCCCAGGGGCGAGACCTTGCCGTTCTGGTGGTGCAGCTCGAGACCGGGAACATCCAAGCCCTTTTCCCGATCGAGGAATTCTTCTCCAGTTCGGGCATCGCGCAAAGATACGATGCAGATGCCTTCGAACTCGATGATTGTGGTGGCGGTTTCGATGGTGAGACCTTTCTCGGTCAGCTGGATCATGTTTGTTCTCCTATTTCTTGATGGGAAGCCAGGAATGGTAAGGGGTGCCGGTCAGACCGGCGGAGGCAAAATCGCACAGGCAGGCACTGCGACCGTCCGGGAGGCGCACTTCGAGCAGCAGCTGCGGCGGGAGCCAGTCATGCCATTGGGCAGGGGTGAAGTCCAGGCTGTCGAGATCGAAGGCAGGAGGGTGCAGGTCAAGTCCAGGGTCTTTCCAGGGATCCTGCCCGTAGGTCTGGTGTTCAGCGCGGCTGGTTTCAGCCAGATGCCGGTTGTAGCGCAGGTCGTAAGCCAGCAGCAGGGGACCGCGGTAGATGGAAGCCTTGCCGGCACATTCCCGCTCGCCGTGCCAGACTCGCGGGCTGAAATCGAACTCCAGCTTGATGGTATCTCCGGACTGCCACAGGCGCTGAATGGGCAGGTAAGCGCCTGGTTGAGGAGCAGGCTGAGGTTCAGCATTGATACTCACTTTTGTCTTCCGAGACCACCCGGGGATGCGCAGGTTGAGGTTCATCCCCAGCGGACTGGAAGGGTTGATGGAGATTCTCACGCTTCCGTCGAGTGGGTAGCTGGTTTCCTGGTGTATAGTGACCGTCTCCCCGCCAGGGAGAGGGATCGAGATACTCCCCGGACCGTAATAATTGAGCCACACTGTGTTTTCGTCAGAGATTACGGCCCAATCCGAGAGCATTCCAAACCCGCGTGCGCTGTTGACCGAACAGCAGTTCAGCTCGGGGCTGCCGGCGCGCGCCTGGAAAACGATCTGGTGGGCGCTCGCCATGCGAATGCCGTCTGAAGGGGTGTTGTAGGTCGCCCAACGCCCGGAAGGATGGTGCATGCCCAGGATGGAGTTTAACAGCGTCAGCTCGAGCTCATCGGCGACGAGTGGGTGCCTGGTCATGCGCAGCATCTCCACGCTCAAAGCCGTCCAGGCGATGGTGCAGCAGGTCTCGATGGGGCGCGGGTCGAAGGGGTTGCCGGTTGCCTGCTCGCCGGAGGAGAAGCCGCCGTTGTTGTGACGGTCATTATCCCGGATGCTCCACCAGATGCGCTCGAAAGCCGTGCGGTAGCGCTGTTCTCCGGTGATGGCGAACAATTCAGCCAGCGCCATGATCGGGTGCAGGCTCTCCCAGCGCGGTTTTGGCATCTCGTAGAACTCTTTGCCTTGCAGCGCCAGCTCGAGATAATCGCCTGAGAGGTTCTCCCCGTCTTTGAGCGCGCCGAATTCCGACACGATCTGCTTGCCATGGCAAGATGACGCGGGTCACCAGATCGCCGGTAGAGCATCGCCAGGCTGTGGGCGGGCGCCAGGTTCATCTCCGTGAATCCTGTCTCCACCAGGCGCGGGCTCTTCTCGCCGAGGTACTTCTCGCAGATCAGGTCCGCCATGCGGATGACAGCCTGCAGCGCTGCGGGATCGTTTACTGTCTCGGACCAGAGCAGCAGTCCCAGCATGATATGGTAGTGCCCCCATGTGTCCCAGGTCGCCAGTCCTGCCTCTGGCGGGGTCTCCGGGTGGGTGTGGTGGTAGGAGTGGTTTGCCAGGCGCGAATCACGAGGCCATGGACCCAGGTAACCGTCCGGGTCCTGACGGGCAAGCAGGCGCTGGACGAAATCTTCCAGGCAGGCGCGCAGCTGCGCGTCGCCCGTCAGCCGCAGCACCTGCACGGCGCCGGTAAGGTATTTGCCGGCAAACTCGCCTGCCCAGGGCATCTGGTCGCGGTACGGCAGTGTGTCGCGGTCGGAGAAGATCTCGAGGATGGCGGGGTTGGCGGTTGGCAGGGACAGCAGCCAGTTTTGGGTGACTGCCTTGAGGCGTTGGTGGAGCAGTCCTTCGAGGTTGAATCCGATGGTTGAGGCGGAGGCGCTTGAAGGCGCAGGGATATTGTGGTCATGACACCTCGTGATGGTGGTGGAGGGGATGTTTCAGCGGATTTTAACACGAATTAGACCAACCAAAGGCGACCCGTGTTTAGGCTGGCTGGATTCACCCAGGCGGGATAACCGTGCCGGTCATGTCTCGGATGGATGCGGGTGGGTCGCCACTACAAATTTTCTGGTTCGTGAAATCCACCTGAGCGCCCCGTGCTTAGGCTGGCTGGATTCGCCCAGGCGGGATAACCGTGCCGGTCATATCTCGGATGGATTCGGGTGGGTCGCCACTACAAATTTTCTGGTCCGTGAAAACCACGTGAGTGGTTGATTTAACTTAATTTAGGCGGATGCGGCGGTACTCGTGACGCACTGCCTCGATGAAGGCAATCGGGTCCTCAGGCGAGACAACTATTACGACAGTTTCATTGAAGTAAAGCACAACTTCCTGCGCGCGGTCGGTGACGAATGAAAGGTAAGAGCCCAGTCTTTCGTTCTGGAAATACCCCAGGTAGCTGAACAACCCGCCGATTGCGAATGTGCGTATCGACCCGGCGGTAATACCAGGACTGTGTTCGATATCACACAAGGTGTGCAAAGGATAAGACTTCGCCCAGACCAGACCATGTACCGTAAAGATGCCGTTACCGACGCTGTAACCGCGCACCATCAGCAGCAGACTGAGCAAGATAATGATCGTCCCTACCAATGCCCCATAAAATCCTGTAAAAGCCATTGCCAAGATGATGATGCCCAGGAATATCACAGTACTCCAACGCAGTGAATTACTCCACACAGCTCGATAGGTGCTTCTCACATAAAAAATGATACCACATGGATGAAGTTTTTCATCCAGTTGGCAATGCCAGGCTTATCCTACAAGGTGATGCAGCGAGAGTCCGGTTTGGTAAAATTCGTTCATAGGGACACGGATGATGAAAATCCTAATTGCTGAACAACAACCCAGAGTACGCTATGCCTTACGGGTGCTGCTTGAACAACAGGGCTGGAGTATTACAGGGGAAGCCACAGACACCGTGGAACTGATTGAACTACTAAAAATATTGGAAGCGGATGTGCTGCTTTTGGACATGCACCTGCCTGGAACTCCTGCCGTCATCCTGATCGCTCAAATCAAGGCAGAACACCCTTCTTTGCGTGTCATCGCCATGGGCAGCAACCTGGACCTGAGCCGCATGTCGGCGGAGCTGGGTTCGGATGGATATATCAGCAAAACAAACCAGCCCGAAAAAATTGTCGAATTATTGTGCGTCTTCGACCCGGTGTGTGATGACGGCATCCTGGAAGATTGAGTTTTCCATAAAATTTGGGGGTAGAATCCAGTAAAATAGTTCATCAGCACCCTTAAAAACGAAAACAAACTGATCCCGATGGTAGGAATTCACAGACAAACTCACTGGAAAACCCTTCCAGTGCTGCCATTCTTACTGGCAGCGCTGTTGGTATCCCTTGCTGCCTGTCGTCCACGCCCGAACCTTCCTGGCGCCATCCAAGGTGCAGGATTTTCTGACACCACCAAACAGACCGCGAGCAATCCGGTCGCATCGGACACGAACTCCGCTATCGATGAAGTTCTGCGCACTCACCTGCCGCTGGAGCACATCAGTATGGACGATGGGCTGTCCAGCGACACAATTTACAGTGTCTACCAGGACAGCCTGGGTTTTGTGTGGATCGGCAGCTACAATGGGTTGAACCGTTTTGATGGCTACAGTGTGCGCGTGTTCCGAAACGACCCTCTCGACGAAACCAGCCTCACCAGTGGATTGGTCTACGAGATCTTCGAAGACAGCCAGGGCAATTTATGGGTGGGCACATACGGGGGAGGATTGGACAGGCTGGATCGCAGCAACGAAAGCTTTATCCACTACCGGCACGAAGCAGGCAATGCTCGCAGCCTGGGCAGCGACCTGGTGTATGACATACTGGAAGACCAGGCTGGGGTATTGTGGGCAGGCACTTACGGCGGTGGTATCTCACGGTATGACCCAAAGACAGAATCCTTCACCAATTACTTGCACGATGAAGACAACCCAAGTAGCCTCTCGAACAACATGGTTTATGCCCTTTACGAGGATGCGCAGCAAAATTTGTGGATCGCTACTGAGGGGGGGCTGAACGTACTCGACCCGCAACGCCAGCAGTTCCATGCTTACCAGCACGACGCGGATGATCCCACAAGCCTGGGGTCCAACACCGTTTCGAGCATAACAGGTGATGGGGACGGCGGATTGTGGCTGGGAACTGCGTCCGGCGTGGAACATTTCGATCCTGCCTCAAGCACTTTTCTACATTACCCTCATGATCCCGAAAATCCTCATTCCATCAGCCACCCCGTGGTCATCAGCCTGGCGCTCGATCAAAGAGGCAGGCTTTGGGCAGGGACGAACGGCGGCGGTCTGAACCTTTACGACCCAAGGCTGGATGGGTTCCACCGATTCACCACAGAACAGGGAAACGCATCCAGCCTGCAAAGCGATTATGTCAATGAGATCTTTGAAGACCCGGCTGGGACCATCTGGCTGGCAACGCTCAACCACGCCAGCAAATTCGACCAGGAACGCAGTAAATTCCAGTCCAATCCCTACAATTTCGATGAACCAGCGCTCAGCGGAACCGGCTTTTATTTCTCACTCGCTCTGGACGCCCACCGCAACCTGTGGATTGGCAGCGAATATGGCTTATGGAAAACGTCCCCTGGCAGAGGTGAGATTGCTCATTTCTCGCATGACGCTGAAAACACGAGCAGCCTCAGCAGTGATTGGGTTTTCGCCATCCTGAATGACAGTCAGGGCGTTTTATGGATTGGCACATCCGCCGGCATCGACCGTCTGAACATCAGCGACAACTCCTTTACCCATTACCGCATCTCGAGCGAAAAGACCACAAACTGGCGGGTGAACACGATCCAGTCGATCGTCGAAAGCGCGGATGGCGACCTGTGGTTCGCCACTGCAGCGGGGATGCGACAATTTGACCGCGACAAAAACGAGTTTGTGCATTACTTCATCTCTACGGAAGAACTTGACCAGCGTTCGAAAGACCAGGTGAACTCGATCAGTGAAGACTTACAGGGGGTATTTTGGGTCGGAACTGAACAGCACGGAATACTTCAATTCGACCGGCAGACAGGCGCCTTCTTAAATATCCCTGCTGATACTGGTTTCCCCGATTACCTGCTCGCCGGTAGTGTAACCACCTTCATCGACAGTCGGGGAAAGCTCTGGGCAGGCACGGAAGGGCACGGCGTGACCATGATCGACCCGCTGGATGGATCCTTCCAAACTTTTACTCGTGGAGACGGATTGGCAAGTGATTTCGTGGTAAATATTTTCGAGGATGGTTTCGGCACGATATGGGTGATTAACGACCAGGGCATCTCGAGACTGGACGCGAGCAGTCCAGTGGTCTCCTTCACCAATTTCGACCTGACAACCCAGTCTGGCAAGGACCCGAGGGTATTTATGGGAGTTGTCCGCGGAAAGGACGAGGTACTCCTGGCAGCAGAACGCGGGCTGATTTCGTTCAATCCCGGTGAAATCCGCAAAAACCCCAACGCTCCTAAGCTTGCCCTGGTGTCACTGAGGGCAGGAAGCGGAGACGGCGAGGTGGTGCTTGCTCCGGAGGTTCTGCCGGAAATCACGTTGAGCTGGCCCGAGAACAATTTCGACTTCGAATTTGTCGCCCTGAATTACACCCATCCGGTGAAGAACCAGTACGCCTATATGTTAGAAGGATATGACGAAGGCTGGAACACGGCTGGTAACAGACGGTACGGTCGTTACACCAACCTGCCAGGAGGCAGTTACCTGTTGAGACTAACCGGCTCGAATAATGAGGGCGTCTGGAACGAGGAAGGTCTCAGTATCCCGGTGACTATCATCCCGCCTTTCTGGCAGACGCTCTGGTTCCAGACGCTTGCTGGTGGCATCGTCGTCGCGCTTATCATCAGCGCCTTTCTGATGAGAACGCGCAGCCTGGCAAATTACCAGCACAAGCTCGAACTTGAGGTGCAGAACCGGACCAACGAGCTGGTGGTGCTTAACACCATCGCCGGAGTGATCTCGAGCACGTTAGATGAAGGTGAGATTCTTTGCGGCGCGCTTGAAAAGACTTTGGAAATCCTGGGCATCAGCACAGGAGGCATTTACCTGTTTAACAAGGGTTCGGGGTTACTCGACCTGGCAGCAGCCATGGGTCTGAGCACAGAAATGATCGAGAAGATGAGTGGGTTAGCCCCCGGTGAAGGCTACTGCGGTGAAGTGTACTCACGCAAGGAAGCGTTGATCGTGCCCGATCTCATCGCCGATGGGCGAGAGACGCGCGAAGATCTGCTCAGCCACAAGTACCACTCCCTGGCAGTCACTCCACTGGTCAGCAGAGGCGTTGTCCTGGGTTCATTCTTTGTCGCCACGCAGGACCCCGACCACTTTGCCGACGACGAGCTGCGCCTGCTGGATGCGATCAGCAACCAGATCGCCATCGGGATCGAGAATGCGCGACACTATGCCTCGGAACACTTCCGAGCGGAGCAGTTCCAGGTGATTGTCGAAGTCGGCAGGCGCCTTACGGTGATGCTGGATGAAGAGGAGATTCTACGCCAGGTGGTGGCACTCATCCAGAAATCATTTGGCTATTACCATGTGGCAGTGGGACTGGTTGAGGAAGATGAGCTGGTTTACAAGTTCGGCGCCGGAGAGTTGTGGGATGATCCGGATTTCGAGCTGCGCCCCAGCAGGTTGATCGTGGGTAAAGAAGGATTGGGAGGATGGGTTGCTGCTGTAGGTCAGCCTATTCTGGTTCCGGACGTATCCGTCGAATCACGCTACGTGTGGATGGAAGGAAGCGCCACTCGGTCAGAATTGATCGTGCCGGTATTCTCTAAAAACCAGGTGATGGGGGTTCTGGATGCACAGAGCGATAAGTTAAACGCTTTCGACGATACCGATCTGGTTGTCCTGCAGTCGCTGGCAAACATCACCGGCGCAGCGATCGAGACAGCGAGACTGTATGCACAATCTCAAATGCTGGCAGTCATCGAGGAACGCGGTCGATTGGCGCGCGAGCTGCATGATGCTGTCACTCAGACCTTGTTCAGCGCAAGCCTGCTCGCCGAAGCTCTGCCAGTCGCCTATGAAAAGAATCCTAACAATGGAAAAAAACTGCTGCAGGACCTGAGGTCTATGAGCCGCGGCGCTCTTGCGGAAATGCGTACTTTGCTGCTTGAGCTGCGCCCTTCCGCGCTGGCTCAGACCAGCCTGAGGGACCTGCTGACCCAGCTGTGTGAGGCTGCCAGCGGCAGGGAGGGTATCCCGGTGAACCTGTTGATCGAGGGCAGCGGAAGCCTGCCGGAAGAAGTGCACATCGCCTGCTACCGCATCGCCCAGGAAGCGCTCAACAACATTGTGAAGCATGCCAGAGCGAACCGGGTTGAAATGAAATTACGTTATTCACAGGCTGGAGATGCCGAAGAAAGCAATAAACAAGATGCCCGGGACTTAACAGTCTCGCTGGAGATCGTGGACGATGGGCGCGGATTCTTGCCCGGCAATGCCGTTCCAAAAAACATGGGATTAAGAATCATGAGTGAACGTTCTCTAGCGATCCATGCCGACCTGTTGGTCGAATCCGAACCGGGTACCGGCACCCGGATACTGTTGGAATGGAACAGCAAAACGGCGCTTGAAAGTTACCCTGGAGAGGGTTGAGCCGGCAGGCAAAAATAAAGTTACAATATAAAAAGAGAGCGAAAGTCAACAAAGGAAGAGTTTATGGAAACCGAGAATAAAATTAAGGTGGTCATCGTAGACGATCACGGCATGGTGCGCAAAGGTTTGGCTTCTTACCTGATAAACGAGGACGACATCGAGATTGCAGGTGAGGGAAGGGACGGGAAAGATGCCATCGACCTGTGCGCACGGCTGCAGCCCGACGTGGCACTGATGGACTTGATGATGCCGGAGCTGGGTGGAATAGCTGCCACTCGTACCATCCACCAGCGCTTTCCGCAGATCCAGATCCTCGCATTGACAAGTTTTCATGACAAAGAGCTTGTACAGGACGCTCTCCAGGCTGGCGCGATCGGTTATTTATTGAAAAATGTAAGTGGCAGTGAACTCGCCAACGCCATCCGCTCAGCAAATCAGGGAAAGCCAACCCTGGCGCCAGAAGCGCTTCAAGCTCTGGTTGCCCCGGACCCGGAAGGCGCTGACCTGGGCAAGGACCTGACCCGGCGCGAGCGCGAGGTGCTGGCTCTGCTGGTAAAAGGGATGAGCAACCCGGAGATCGCAGAGCGGTTGTTTGTCAGCCGTTCCACAGTGAAAGTACAGGTCAGCAGCATCCTCTCCAAGCTGGGTGTTTCCAACAGAGGCGAGGCAATCTCCGTCGCTTTACAGCATAAATTAGTGCAGTAACACACCCATCCCCATCCTGTATCTATAAAATTAACCCACCTGGAAAGAGAAAATTTTATCCAGGTGTAGGATGCCGCCAACAACGGTATGGCATAAACTGGGAGCATAACATGAGATCTTGGATGTTCATGTTTCCCTCCGAAATGACCGGGATGTGCCAAAGGGACAGGCGAATTCCCGGTCAGTGGTTGTCAACGCAAAATTGACCTTCCCTGGAGACCTTGATCTAACTCGTCTCTATCCCCAGCTGGCTTTCAGAATCCACATAGCGGTACCATCCCAGGTCGAACAACATCTGGGTATGTAAGAGCTCTGCCTCGAAGCTGGGAAATTTTTCCATGCCAAATGCCATCCATTTTTCGGACGACCATAAGGACAGGCAGCTGATCACCTGTTTTCCGCCCACTTTTTTCAACGCATCGCGCACTTTAACCATCAGTTCTTCTTGTTCTTCCCTCGAAAGCTGGTACCAGGCTTCGTTGTATCGCATCGTGTACATTTTTACTACAGGTTGTGTCATCCGTGTTCCTCCGGTATTTTCATTTTTTGCGAATTATTTTGCGGTAATTGGCAATGTCTTCAGTCTTTGACGCAGGTAGCAGGTCACAATCATCACCGGACTGTGACCTGGCTGAAGGTCTGCACCTTTCCTCCATCCATGTCCTCAACAATAAATCCGATCACATACGCGCCTGCTGCGGCGTCTAATTCTTCCCAGGAGAATGTTTGGCTCCCGAACGTAAGCCTGCCGCCGGGCTGCTGCACTTGTTCCTTGATGTTCCCACCCTCATCCAGGTCCAACCAGGTCTCCATGATGGTAAATTGGTCGCCCAGGCTGGGGATGATCTCTCTTGGGGCGCCGAAATCTCCATCACCGCTGATCCCCAGAACCTGGTTGAGGATGCCATCACTGAAAACCAACCGGGCGTTGATGCTGCCGCTGCCGTCCGCGTACTCATAGACACCGTCGACGGTGTAAATCGCCTGGTCAGATGTCGCACCGTAACTTTGCGGCTTGAACAATGCTGTGAAGGAGCTGTTCCCATCGGTGATATTGAACACGACCGGCTCCCATTCAAACTCCAGGCGGAACTCATCCGCCTCGCTCCAGGTGGGGTAATAAACGCCTCCCACCTCACGCGTGGGCTCCGTCTCCAGGAAATCCATGTCCGCCACGAAGATGGAGTTGGCGTCCTGGTCATAAAAACCGACATACAGGTAAATGTGCCCGATGTTGTCCCCGCCAACGTCTGCGCTCATCAGCACAGATTGTCCTGGCGCTACATCACTGGCAGACAGCTCCAGGGGCGATATGCGCAGGTCACCCGCACCGGGTGCGCGTACGCCAGCAACAGGCTGCGCCAGCGGGGGCTGAGGCTGTGCGGCGAATGACTGGTTTGTGTAATGGAAACTCAAGAAATCGTCCCACAATGAATCTCCCGCAAACCGGCTGGCGATTGCCGTATAAGATTGGGGTCCGGTGAATGCGTTCCGGTACAGGGTGGAGTTGGGAAAATAGATGCTCAAACCGGTGGCGCCGGGTATCTTACTGCCGTGTTTTTCGACGAGGATGGCGTTAGATGCTGCATCACCGAGCCTATCGACTGCTTGCCCAACCTCGGGATCGCCTGATTCACGGTCGAGGATCGAGAGGAAATTACCCAGGTCAATGTAGGAGGGTGGCACCTGTGAGCCAAAAATGTTGGTAAAAGATTGGGCGTAATTGCGCGCCCGGGCAACGACAGCCTGGTTTTCCTGCTGTAATAGAAAAGCCAGATCATTCAAGCTGTTGATGAGGGTGGGCATCTGTTCCAGGTTGACCGCGGTGAGGGTGGAGGTCGCTCCCATCTGCCGGGCAATTTGATTCGCGGTCGGCTGCCCAAGCAAACCGAACATGCCTCCGATCGACCCCTGGCGCAGCATCTCCGAGCGCGCCTGGTCATCGAGAATGCGCTGATCATCCTGGATGTAACTCTCGACGATGTAACGGCTGAGCTGTTCCCCGTCCATGCCCGGGTCGGCGACCAACTGGTCGAGGAACCCGGTGTATGCCCAACCAAGAGCAGGCTCGACTTCCTGGGAGGCAACGGCATAATAAGCGTGGGGAGCGAGCATGGAGAACACTTCCACCTGACCCATCAGGCAGGCGTCCATACCGATCAGGTCGAATTTCTCGATCCCTGTCTGCGTGCGGATGTCGCTGAGGGCTTCATCTAACTGGTGCAGGTAGAGCTGGTTTCCCAGCCTGGAAGCCAGTGGGATCGACGAATCCCCACGGACTTGAGGATCCGGATCACTCCACCCACCGGGCCAGCCCATACCATGGTCGGATAGGATCAGCGCGTAACGGTCTGCCGGGTAAGTGTCTACAGCCCAGGTGACGAAGTCGATCAAGGTTTGCGGATCGGACATGTTGGTCTCACCCAGGTCAGCCAGCAGCTCGGATGCCACCCGGTTCAAATCCTGGTCGCGGGTGACAAGGTACCTGCGCGTGGAGGACCAGTCCCCGTCACCCTGGTATGCGCCGCGAAAGCGGTCCACCTGAGATAAGATCTTTACGGTGCCGGTCGAACCCGTCCTCTCTGCTTCGTTCAGGTCGACATAAATGTCCTGCTCGAGCACCTTGTCATCCGCATCCTGGTACAACATCACCGTCCAGGTACCTGCGCTGCCAGTGCTGCCACCAGGGGCTGGTTCTGCAGGTCGTGGTGTGGAAGTTGCGAGAAGCGGCGGGTTGGTGGGTATGGATAGGGATTCAGCCTGAGAGTCATCCTGGTCGGACGGCGAGAATCCTTCATCACCGCCACCGCTCAAAAGCTGGTAACCGAAGAACACACACAGGATGAGTACCATCAGGACGATTCCCAGGAGGGTCGGACGTCCGCGACCGCCGCCCAAAGCAGGCAGGCTGGAGCCTGGACGGCTGCCGCCGGAGGATGCCGAGGTCTGCCTGTCAGGCGCCTGCGCCCTGCGGCGGTCGCTACCCGACTGCTGCGAAGATGTGCGCCGGCGACCGGCACGGATGGTTGGTTTGCCACCTGATGAATTTGACATTACTCACCTCATACAGCTTTATTGACCTCGGACTCTTTCCAAACCGGGTCTCGGAAAACAAAGAAGAGCACAGGTACGGCGAGCAGGATAAACCAGACGCCGTAGGTAAATGAATTCACCGGGTCATTCACCTGGTAAACGAACGAGTTCAAAAAGGCGATCACCTGGTTGTTGAGGGCATGCAGGAAAGCCACCAACCAGATGGCTCTTGTTTTGAGCATAACAAAACTTAAAACCGCTCCAAGGATCATCGTGTACACAGTCATCAATAAAGACCCCAAAACTGGTTGACCCGGGTAGGTGTGACCCATCCAGATCAAGGGGTAGTGCCAGACGCCCCAGATCAAGCCCAGAACGATCACCCCGCGGACCTTGCCTGCCTTGAATAGCTCATTCTGGAGGAAACCGCGCCAGCCGAACTCTTCACCAAAACCAAAAATGACGCTGAGCAGGGATCCGAGAAAGACGGTCTGTACGAGCATCAAGATAAAGAATGCCGTGGGCGATATTTCCACGGGAACCTGCAGCTGCGTCATAATCTCGGCGATTTCGGGTTTCTGACCCAGGTTAAACAGGGCGTTCAAGGCGGTGCCGGCTGAATAGAAGAGGATGAAACCCAACCCCCACAGCAGCCAATCGCGGATTTTGCCTCCCACCATCCTGGCGGTCTCGAATTCTTCGTGGTCACTGATCATCCTGACAGTGACTAACGCCATGAGCGCGAGCATGTTGGCGCCCCCGCTCAAAGCGGCGACCAGGGTCACTGCTCCGGGATCGAGCAGCCCCCACAAACTCAACCCGCCAAAAACAACCACCAAACCCAGGTAGACATAAAGAAAGAAGCGCGGTTTCTCACGATGGTGGCTGACATGGATGGGACTCGATTTCCAGGCGAACATCATCAGCACGAGAGCGCTGAAAGCGGGGATGAGCATCTGCAGCTGGATCATGGTGATGCTCAAAGCATTGGCGTAGCCGACCGTGAGCCAGATGAGCAGATCGAGCAGCCAGGTGAGACCGAAGGTCAGGGCGAGAAAAGCCGCGATGTGTTTCCATTGGAATGTGTTCTCGGGGGTAGTTGAGGTCATGTATTTTCCTGTGAGAATTTAACTTTTTCAGAATAATTCTAATCTATTTCAGTCGGATATGGTTTCAACGCGGATGTTTCGGATGGTTGGATTTCGCGGATTTTTTTAACACGAATGCAGCGAATGGACGAATGCAACAAATTTTCTTTTTTTTCTTCCTCTTTCTTCTTTTTCTTCGTGTTCTTTGTGTTAAATTTTTTTTTACCAATCCTTCGCATTATTTAGGATTTCTTATAAATCCATAATTACCAGAACCGAAACAGCGACTAAAACGTTAATATAATAGAAGTAACCCGGATACTGCCATAGAACCGGACGCCCCCGGAACTTATCGCAATCCAATTTATCCGCCCTGTGCAGTCCGTCATCTGCACGCCAATCGAACCAGCCTCTGCTTGACAGGATATTACCGGTAGAAATGGCTGGAAAGGGAAATCGCCATGACCCTCGCATTAATACTTTCGCCTATCGTTCTTGTATTCCTGATCATAGGTCTCGCCTCTCTCGTAAGTAAAGAGAACCTGCCTTAAATTAGCAACATCGAAGAATAAGTAGAACAAATATCCTGGATTTATCACCAGGTGTGTAGAATATAGCCTTCATTAAACGCGGGTTGACAATATGGATGGGGCTGTAGGCTGAAAAAATTCACATCATCCGGGTTGATGGGGGTTTTAGTTCTCAGCATCAGCATTCTTCCGGTTCAATTCCGAGTTATAATACCTGAGAAGAACCAATCAACGTTAATCTATTCAGGAGGTCTAAATGGCTAAGTTATTGGATATCGAAGGAATCGGTGATGTTTACGCAGGTAAACTGGCTGGAGCAGGGCTCACAACCACCGAAGCACTGCTTGCTGCCGGGCGCACGCCGAAAGGACGCAAAGAACTGGCGGAGAAAACCGGCATAAGCGGTGACTTGATCCTGGAGTGGGTCAACCACGCAGACCTTTACCGCATCAAAGGTGTCGGCTCAGAATATTCCGACCTGCTCGAAGAAGCCGGGGTGGATACGGTAGCTGAGCTGGCGCAGCGCAATCCCGAGAACCTGTTAGAAAAAATGACCGATGTGAACGAACAAAAAAAGCTGGTTCGCCGCTTGCCTGTTCTTTCCATGGTAAAAGGCTGGGTAGACCAGGCTAAGAAGCTGCCCCGCCAGATCGAATATTGATCCCTGGATTTGACCGGTACTGGAGTTTGACCTTGAGCGTCAGACTCCAGTATTTCTTTTAACCCATTTTTCTACCTCCTCGCTGATGTCTGCTGCAGGATGGAACTTGTGATGCATGAATATTCGTCTATACCTCACAACCTGATAAATTGGGAAGGGAGTCTGTGATGAGATCCATTAAATTTAGTCTGCTGTTGGTATTCATTTTGCTGCTAAGCGGTTCGGCTGTCTTCCAGACCGGATCCGCGCAGGATGAGGCACCCCCAACCCCATCCACTGAAGACATCAACAATGATCCCAAGGTGTATATCGCCATCGTCAGAAATCCAAACATATATACAGTATCAGGAAAAGTGACGGACGAGAATGGCAAGCCAGTGCAGGGGATAAGCGTGAACAGCAGCAGCGGTCTCTCTGATTTAACCGACTCGACCGGGAATTATGCCATCCACGGTTTGGTGAAAGGCAGCCATGCCATCTCTCCAGATGATGACAACCTGGCATTCTCTCCATCGATGCAGGAACTGGTGGTGAGTGGGGATACAAGTGGGATTAATTTCACGGCAATCGCCATCCAGGAACTGGTCGTCAACGGCGGTTTTGAAAATAACCAGGCATGGAATATCCCGGTGACAGAATACACCGCCGGATACTCGACAACACAGGCGCACAGCGGTTCTCGTTCGATGCGCACGGGCATCGTCAGCGGGAACGCCAAATATTCTTATTCTGATTTCCAACAGACTGTCACCATCCCAGCCGGGGCGACCAGCGCCAAACTATACGTGTGGCTGTACACGCAGACCACGGAGACTTCAACGGCGCTCGCACCTGCCCCGCAGTTCGGAGAACGACCTTATTTCGGTGATGCAACCGAATCAGCGGATGCGCAGTACGTGATGGTGCTGGACAGCGGGGGCAAAGTGCTTGAAACCCTGATCTGGATGCGCAGCAATAACCGCTTCTGGACACAGCACCAATTCAACCTTACCAAATGGGCAGGTAAGACGATCATCCTGCATTTCGGCACATACAACGATAAATATGACGGTATTACGGCGATGTACGTCGATGACGTCTCACTTCAAGTGGTCGCGGACGCCCCCCCGCCGCCATCCGAATGCGCCAATGCCTTGAGCAACAGCGGTTTCGAAAGCAACACCGCCTGGAATATCCCCGCAACTGCGTACACCGCAGGTTATTCTACAGCGCGCGCCTACAGCGGCTCGCGCTCGATGCGCACCGGAATTATCAATTCGTCACAAAATACCTATTCTTATTCCGATGCCTGGCAGTACGCCAGCATACCGTCCAATGTCATTTCGGCAAAAGTGAAACTGCGATACTTCCCGATCTCGGGTGAAGTCGCTGCCCTGGGGGAAGGCGTATTGGATGCTCAACCACCCGCAATGCCTGAGGTACAAAACATCGACCAGCTGCATGCCGCCGACCTGGATGAGGACGTGCAGTATCTGCTCCTGCTGGACAACAACGGCGAGATCCTGCAGACATTGTTCTGGATCAAGAGCAACGCACAAGCGTGGAAATATGTTGAGATCGACCTGATGAAATACCGCGGTAAGACCATCCGGCTGCAATTTGGCACCGGGAATGATGGTTCAGCAGGGGTGACGGCGATGTATGTTGACGAGATGTATGTCGATTGGTGCACAGGCGATGGCGGTCCGGATCCCATCGAATGCACCAACCTGGTCAAGAACGGCGGATTCGAAGCGAACCAATCCTGGTACATCCCCACCACAGAATTCTCGGCGGGTTACTCGACTACCTTTTTCCGATCGGGAGCGCGTTCCATGCGCACAGGGATTTTTTACCAGGCGCACAACCGTTATTCATATTCCGACGCACGCCAGGCAGTCCATCTGCCTGAAAATCTGAGCTCTGCCGTGCTGAGTTTTTACCTGCTGCCAAACACCAATGCCAGCGGTAATGACAGGCAATACGTCCTGCTGCTGGACCAATATGGCAACTGGATCGACACCCTGTTCTGGCAGTTAAATGACCAGGGCTGGATATATCGCGAGTATAACCTGCTCAACTATTCAGGTAATACGATCCAGATCAACTTTGGCAGCTTCAACGATGGATACGGCGGGGTGACGTCATTGTACGTGGATGATGTCAGGCTGGATGTCTGCCCGTGAGGAAATGACCTAAAATATCATTCGTTCCAAAGGACATGACGGCGCAGGCTGAGGTTTGAATCGACCCGAATCCAGTCATGTCCTTTTCGTATTGGCGAACGGACACGACTGGACAATGACTGATTGGATCACATTCTTACGCCGTCGTGTCCCTACGGATTGGGATCATTTGCATCAAATAGATTAGAATGTGTTAATATTTAAAAATCCAGTAAACACTCAAACGATCTCACTCGTTGTAGTTAATCGAAACAAGATTGGAGGCACACATTGCCATTCACCCCAGGTGGCAGCCCGAACACTAACCAGGGTCTGGACATCGCCCGATTGTTTGACGAGTACGAATCCAGGCTTCACCGATACGCACACCGGCTTACCAGGGATGATGCCGCTGCCAGTGACCTTGTACAGGAGACTTTTGTCAGGGCTATGTCGAACATGAACCAGCTACAATCGATGAACCCGCACCAGCGCCAAGCCTGGATGTACAAGGTGTTAAAAAACCGTTTCCTGGACCAGTACCGCAGCAGGCAGCGGGAACAGGCGCTGATGCAGCGGCTGGCAGACCTGACCGAGGAGCCATACGACCTGGCGACCAACCTGACTGTCCAGGGAGCGATGGAGCGGGTACCGGAAATTTACCGGGAAGTGCTGCACATGCGCTACGCCCTGGACATGAGCAGTGAACAGATCGGTATGAAACTGGGCATCCCGTCAGCGACCGTGCGTTCCAGGCTGCACCTGGCGATGAAATGGCTGCGTACCCACCAATCCTGGTTCAAATAACTCAAAAGGAGATCAACAATGGATCAACGAAAAAGAATTGGAAATGTAAATCTGCTCGATGCCCGAAAGGCAACGGAGCAGGCAGTTGCCGAGATCAGTGAGATCGGCAATGTGAATGTGATGATCGTCTCCACCGAGACATCCAACCTGGCGTCCCGATTGAACGTCGGCAACATCAATGCCGTGGTGGAGGTACCCACTGGAGACAGGGTGAACAACTCCGTGGGAAAGCAGGTGTGGAACAAGGATTTCCTCAAGGGCGTGGAAACCCCATTCTTCTCCATCCAGATCGGTCAGGTCATCATTGAGCCGGACCTGCCACCCGCCGATTTCGAGAGCAAGATCACCGGAATGGTGGTGATCGGTCAGCTGATCTGTCCGGAAAGCCTCGCCGGGTTGGTGCAGTCCAAGACTCAGCAGGTAATTGGAGAGACCGTTTCTTACCCGGTGATGGAGAAGGTGGTGATGAACTCGGTTACGCTGGACCAGAGCTTCCTGCAGGGTTTGAAGGACGGCAGCGAAATCGCCATCGTTGGCAGCCTGACGGCTCCAAAAGTGCTCCCAAGCGAGCTGGTCGAACGCAAAATCAAGCGGTTGTTCGTCTCGGGCAGGGTGATGGTGCACGAGGAAAACATGCCAGCGCTGCAGTCAAGCCTGGTGAAGGAACCTTCCCGTCTGACCGTGGTCCCGGCGGGATACGCATTGGTGGAGAAGGAGCTGGTGCTGGACAGCATGATGCTGGACATCCTGCCCTCGAAAAACCTGTTCTGCACCGGGACGGTGATGGTGCAGAAAGACGTCCAGGCGAGCCAGCTGGACGCTGCCCTGGATAAACTGGTCTGCCTCGGCAAGGTTTTTTGCCCCGCCAGCCTGAGCAAGTCGCTGGTGGCAAAATGTGATCCCCTGGAAACGGAAATCGAGTTCTATGAAGGCGAGTTGTGGATCGTGGAAGGCAGCCGGGTAGTGTCCGCCTCCCAGCTCGAAGCTGTCGCCGGGAAGATCACGATCCTGGTTGAGGGCGTTTTAAAATTCGATCCCGAGGTTCCTGCGGACCTGTTGGCGGAGAAAATCGCCAGGATCGATAATACCGGCATGATCCAGTGCACCAGGGAGCAACAAGATGTCCTGGAAACCAGGATGAGGGTGCGCGAGGGAATGTTCGAAGACAGCCAGAAACCCCATGTGGAAGAAGCGCCCAAAGATGAGCACGTGATCGGCAACGTGAATTACCTGACCCTGTAAAAGAGATTGGGAGAACCGGGATGAAAAACGTCAGTCCAATGAAAGAACGCAGGCTGATGCTGGGGACCGCGATCGGGTTTGCGGTCGGAGCGTTGGTCGGGGTCGCCACCGGGGTGATGGTCGGTGAGCTGGCGATGTGGCTGGCAATCGGGGCAGGAGGTGGGATCGCGCTTGGCGCGTTGACCGGTTGGGGTTTGGGAAGATAATAATCAGCGGCGCACACGCAGGTGCGGGCGCACACACAGGTGCGCCGCTACATTGTTATCGACCATTTTGTAGGGGCTGACCTGCGTGTCAGCCCTTCGCCAGCCGGGTGCACAAGCGTGTGCGCCGCTACATTGTTATCGACCATTTTGTAGGGGCTGACCTGCGTGTCAGCCCTTCGCCAGCCGGGTGCACAAGCGTGTGCGCCGCTACTTCAAAACGACAGGTTACTTGCTGCGGGATCGCTTCTTCGGATAGGCTGCCAGCAGATCTGGGGTATACCCCAGGCGACGGACAACATCGAGGGCTGAGATATCGAAATACAGATAGCCGTGGTCACCGCAATCCTTGCAGGTCACCTCAACCTGCTCGAACATGTACGATGTGCGTTTGAACAGGCGAAAGCGAAGGCGCGCGCTGCTGTTATTGGGCAAAGAAAGGCGGTCCTCACCTGTGAGTAATTTCCCGCCACACTTAGGGCAGGGGCGCGAGGCTGCCACCTTGAGAGCTTCACCGGGCTTGCGCACCGCGATCGGCGCTTTCATACTCATCCCGCGCATGTTGTTAGGCACGCGCAGCACACCCAATTCACCCCTCACCTGGGCGCGCATGAGCGGGGTGAAGGCACGTGTAAAGAAATACAGGAAAGGAACCGCTGGCAAAAGGAAAGCCAGCCAGGAAGGCAATCCCAGGCGGATATTGAGCAGGTAAAAGCCACCGCCCCAGACTATCAGCAGAACCACCACCTGCCACCAACCCATCGCTTTTACAGCTGCCGCATAAATTGCGAAATCTTTCCCCAGGCTCTTTAAGAATGATTCCGGAACAGGCACCTGCACCATTCGTTTACACACAATGCAGCGTACTTCACCGCGACCATCTACTCTTTCCTGGCGCGGCACTCTCCCCGCTGCCAGGGAACCACAATACGGGCAGCGGACTGCAACCTCATCGATTTTTTCCATAATGATTATTTCTTGAAGCCTGGGAGTTTATCCAGTTTCGAAAGCAGGTCCAGGAACTCTAACGGCACCCAACCTTCTTTCACTCCTCCACTCTCCTTAACCTTTCCCCATAACTGGTCTTCGCTCATGGCAACCAACTCGGCGCATTCCATTTTTTCAAGGATGTCGACGCGCAAAGCATCAAACTCCGGGAGCTCTCGCACATTCAAGGCATTCATCTTTGTCAAACAAGCCATTACCAGCTGCTCAGTGGCAGGCGGGGTTATGACTGTGTCCGTCTCAGGGACAGGTGTTGAGACAGTCGCTTCCTCCCTGGTTGGTGGACTACTTGTCGGGGTGGCTGTTGGTGGAACTGGCGTAGACGTTGGGAGAGGTGTCTGGGTTGGAATTGAAGTTGGGGTTGGGGTGTCCTCTTGCGGGGCCGCGACCATGGTGGCGTTTACTATGCTGTCCAATGTTGCCTGGAAGGCAACAGGATTTGTGCGGCTGTAGGAGACGCAACCGGAAAGCAGCAGTACCAATACCAATAAGAGAAGTACGAGTGATTTTTTCATAATTTTCAAATTAATTGTATAGAAAATATTGTTAAAAGTCAATCACTCACGGTTAAAATGCTGTTAAAAAATAACATAACGGCTGAAATTTTACCCGGGGGTTAATTGGTGACGATTGCATCATCCAGGTAACAATAAACCCAGGTTTCGCCAGGGTTGAAGGACTGCACCAGAGGATGCCCGGTCTCTTCAAAGTGTTTGGTGGCATGTCTGGCGGGTGAGTCGTCGCAGCAGCCCACGTGACCACAAATCAGGCAAATGCGGATATTGAGGTAGTCGATGTTGTCGCGCAGACAATCTTCACAACCAATCGAATTGCATTTAACATTGTTCGCCAGGTGAATGTGGCTGCATATGGTGGGATCGATCTGCCCGGACGCCATCAAACCGTACAGACGATCGCGTGCATTGACCTGACGCAAAGGGTTAGTAATCATTCATTCTCTCCAATTTTACTCCGAATTATCGAGCTCTATTATATTCGAAAATGAAGGCTGATCAAGCCTCATCTTCCGGCAGCGAATAATCCATGTGAGCAATCCCCGATCTCAGCGCGAACAAGGCTGCCTGGGTGCGGTTGGTCAAACCCAACTTGGCAAGAATGTTGGTGATGTGAGTGCGCACGGTCCTCTCACTCAGGAAAAGTTCGTCAGCAATTTCCTGATTCGTCTTTCCCAAAGCTACGTTCTGAAGGATCTCTACTTCCCGAACGGTGAGGTCATTCTCTCCGTCACCCCCACCGGAAGATTGAATCTCACCCATTAATTTTAGAGCGATCTTGGGCTGCATGACTGGTTGGTTGGTATATGTGTTACGTATCGCCTGTAGCAGCTCCTCGGAAGACGTATCTTTCATCAAATACCCAATGGCACCGGCTTTGACTGCAGAGAAAACCTGGTGATCTTCAGCGAAACTGGTCAGGACCAGGATGCGGGCGCCAGGATTCGCCTGGCGAATTAATCGTGTCGCCTCCACACCGTCCATACGCGGCATAACCAGATCCAGCAAGATAACATCCGGCTTCAGCTCTGCGGCTAAATCGACCGCCTCTGCGCCATCCGAAGCATCGCCAATAACCTCCATCCCGGGTTCGGCGGATATTAATGCACGCAAGCCATCCCTGACCACAGTGTGGTCATCGACAATCAGTATTCGGATCTGGTTTTCCATATTTTGCGATCCTTTCATCAATCTTGTTCGATCGTCACCAGCAATCTTGTGCCAAGTCCAGGCTGGGTAAACACATCCAGTTTACCACCAGCGGTGACTGCCCGTTCTTTCATACTGACCAACCCCAACCCGCCACCATTTTCAACAGTCTGAGGGTCGAATCCGACACCATTGTCGCTCAATTCATAAAGCAGACTGGATCCCTTAATCTCCAGGCTGATGTTCAGCTCTGTCGCCTGAGAGTGCTTGAGCACATTGTTCAAAGCTTCCATGGAAATATAATAAAGGGCGATCTCCGTGGACTTTTCCAATTCTGGACTCCCCGACCATGAAAAATTGACCTGCAAGTTAGAGCGTCGTTCGACGGTATCCAACCGGCGCTGCAGCGCCGGGATCAATCCATCTTCCAAACCATCCTGGGGACGCAGCTCGAAAACCAGCAGGCGCATTTCCTTGAGCGCTTGTTGTGCGACCATGTGGATGCGCTGCAAATATTCTTCGCTGAGTGATAAATCGCCGCTTCGTAAAACCTTCAAACCTGCTCCTGCGAACAAAACCTGGCTGTATATTAATTGGGTCACAGAATCGTGCAGCTCTCGAGCCAGCCTTTGGCGCTCTTCGATTACAGCCGATTGCTCCGTCTGTTCGATCAAACGGTTTCTCTCTTCCGATAGTTCCTTCTCCAAAGCTTCCAGGTTGAATAGACGCTGGAAAGTAACCGACGTCAGTTGTGCGATCGATTCCACCATGTGTTTCAATTCATTGGTAAATTCTATCGGCTGCGAGAAGATGATCGCAAGTACGGCAAAGCTTTTTTCTTCCCAGGTCAAGGGCACAAAAATGACGCATGAGCTTCCTTGTAGAAGAGCAGCGTAAAAGTGTGTCGGATCCTCCACCGACATAGTCTCGAAATCCTGGATGATGCCAATCTCACCCGTATCAAAAGTATGCCAGAGCAGATCCGGGTTATCGCCATTTTGATCCATTTGATGGTTAATGAGACGGGTGTGTTGAAGTCCATGAAGTCGTTGATCGAAAGCGAAAACGACATCAAGACGGTCCGACCTGGGAGTGGGAAAGAGAAATACTCCATGTGCCTGGTCGAAAAGGCGCGAAATCTGGGTTAATATCGTGCGGAATGTGTCTTCCCTTGACTCCGCCTGACCCAAAGCGAGTGAGAGGTGGGAAATAATATCCAGGCTGCCCCCAGGTCGTTGGAATAAATCAGGAGCAGAATTAATCACAAACAGTTCCTCCAGAGGAGATATAAATTCACCTGCCTTCTGGGCATCGGATTCTCGGTAAAACGCCTCTTTCAAAGAACCCAGAGAAAGGAAAGCGACCATCTCTTTTCCCACGTGTATAGGTACGCCCATCCAGGAGCGGATCGGCTGCATTCCAGCCCAATCCTGGAAGCGGGTATCGGATTGGATATTTGCATAGATGAGATGCCCTGGGCTTGATTCCAGCTCAGCCACAAGTGGATGGTCGTCTGGGAATGAACGGATACGCGGGTCGGCTCCAGTGAAATTGCGTTCAAATATCTGGTTACCTTTGGACAATAAAAACAAACCCGCCAGGTCATAGGGTACCAGGGCGCGTAAATTCACCAGGATGATGCTGATGGCCTGGTCGAGGCTGGTGGATTTAGCCAGTGCGGTGACCAACTGCCGGACTGTACTGGCACCAGCCTGGTAAAGGTCGAGGGTTTCCTGAAGATCCCCTTGCTGGCTGCGCAGTTTTTGCTGAAGGATCTCGATTTCTGCTTGAAGCTGCGTTCTCGATGGACTCGTCTGCACCATTTACACTTCGGATTCGGTCAATTGCTGTCCGGATTCATCTACGGATGTTTATTGGTTAGCGATCATCTGGTCCAGCCGCTGTTCAATCATTTCCCTGGTCAAACTGCCAAACTGGACAGAATGGATGACACCGCTGCTGTCGAGAAAAAAGGAAGTGGGCAGGAAAAGAACCAGGTAATTTTTCCAGAACGCTTCACCTTTGTCCAACAAAATTGTGTGCGTCAAACCGAGTTCGGAGACTTTCGCACGCACATCTTCCAGGTTGTCCTGTTCGATGCCGTTGATCGAGACGATCGTCACTTCGGGATAATCTTTGCTGATCTGCTCGAGCATAGGCAGTTCCTCCATACAAGGGATACACCAGGAAGCCCAGTAATTGATCAGAACGGGACGACCCAAAAGTGACTGCTTGCTGACTTCCACACCATCGAGGGTATACAAAGTAAATTCGGGGGCAGAAAACCCGACCTCGGGTTTGATGGGCGGGAGCTCGATCATCAGGCTGGTTGATCCGGCTGGTTCTTCAGCAGCAGGAGCTGGATCAACAGTATTTTCCAGAAGCTCAACCGTTTCATCCTGCAGTTTGCTGGCGAAGGCTGGTGCCTCAGATTGGTCTTAGGCCTCAGATCCGTTTGAGGCCTCGACATAAGCTGCGGTTTCGTCGGAGAGGCTATCGTTATAAGCCTCTTCAACAATGATCACCTGCTCCTCACCTGCCTGATCCTGTGCAGTCATTTGTTCTTCGGCGACCACCTCGTTTACCTGCGCAGCAGCTTGAGGTTCAATGTTTTGAGCCAGGGCGTCCTGCGCCGCTGCGTCCAGCGCCGCTGAGTTCCAGCGCTGCTGCCCCGCAGGCTGACAGGAAAATTAAAGCAATGAGAACTCACTGCCACCATTACCCCAGCGCTCGATTTGATTTTTATCATTTTCACAAATTGTAATTGCACCAATAAACTCCATTTAGTAAATTTGTGGTCACATTATAAACGCAGGCTGGTGTTTTCCATCATATTTACCTACGATCCGTAAAAATACCACTCAATGACGCAGGCTTAAGCGTCCATTCTTACCGACAATTGTCGTACGGCATTAGTAAGAGTGTTCATGGTTTATTCACAATGCCGTGTAAAGCGAACCTAACCTGGGATATCGTGCGGTCTGCCAGCTGGTCTCCAGCCAGCTGGTCTCCAGCCACTGCGTCTTCTTCCAGGCGACCATCTGCGATGACCATCCTGCGCCAGCCAGGATCAGCCCAGAAATTCTTGTGTACCAGCTCATCTTCAGCGAGCATGGCATAGTAACGCGATCCCGTGTTGGCTGCCAGGATCTCAGGTTCACCATCCTCAACAACACTGCCATTCTCAATCACCAGAACCCGATTGAAAGAACGAGTTTCTACCACATCATGGGTGATGGTCAGCAGCGTTGCCCCCTGCCAGTGTTCGCGGGAGCGTTTCAGCAGGCTGCGCCTCGCCTGCCGGTCCAACCCACGGAACGGTTCATCCAGGATAACCAGGCGGACAGACTGCTTCATCAACGCCCTTCCCAGGCGAACGCGCTGACCCTCACCGCCTGAGACCAATCCCCCTCCCTCGCCCAGTGAAGTCTTTAACCCGTCAGGCATACGTTCCAGTACAGAAAACAGGTCAGCGTCTGAAATCACCTGACCGATCGGAGATGAAGATCCTTCCTGGTTGCCAAAGCGAAGGTTTTCATAAAATGACCAGTTCCAAAGCTGCACAGCAGGATCAACCCAGGCGGTTTGCCGGCGCAATACCCTCATCAGAACTCCCGTCCAGCGGTACACCATCCACCAGGATTTGCCCTCGAGCAGGTCGATGCCAACCCAATAATAAACCAACAAGACTGGATTTACCCGCCCCAGATGGACCAACAATAGCGATATGCTCCCCAGGATTGATCTTCAGGGAAATGTTTTTCAGGATCGGATTTCCGCCAGCCACGAGGTCAACGTCCTGAATACCAATCCCAACAGGACGCTCGTAGACGGTTGGATGAACCGGAAAACTTGAGACATCGCCTTGTTTGCCGTCCCCTGGAGATATCCAGGCTGATTCTTCATCCGGCGCTCCAAGCGGCTCTAATAAACGCAGGTAACGACTGCGCATCATGGGATACTGTTGTACAGCCGACGCCAGAGAAGCGCCGATTGTGGGTAAACTCAGTGTCCAGTAGAACAATAACAACATCTCAGCGGGATTCCCGCCCCGAGCCAGGTAAGAAAAAACGATGAGAATCGAAAACACCGTATATACAAGCGCCCCGGCTCCCTGCAGGAAAGAAGTCAGGTTGTTTGTCTGACGACCTGTGCGCATCCACTCATAAAGCTGCATTTCGTGCTGGCGGCGCAGCGACCGTTCAGCCCCATGAGATTTCACCGGTACCAAACCAAGGAGGGCATCGAGATAAAACCTGCTTAATGCACCCGTATTTGTTCGGAAACGCATTACATTCTCTTGCAAGATTGGGGTGGTCAACAAGGTAAAAATTATGAAAATCACTGTACCCAGGATGGCGATTAATGCACTCGATGTATCCAACCAGATGATGCCTATCGTTGTCAGAACCAGTTGGAAAAATAAACGCAGCAGCTGTACACCAAGGTCAGGCAGTGAGCGGAGGAGGCGTAAGTCATACGCTCGCTGAGTCATATCTGAGGTCAGACGACTGCGAAAATAACGGTCTCCCAACCGAGGAATCTTCTCTAAAAATGCGATCCGCAGTCGTGTTTCAAGGCGCCTGCCCATTCGCTGGACAGTGGAAGCAATAGGAATTTCCAGAAGCAGTGGTAAAGCGACAAAGGCGACCAACACAAGAAATGCCCACAACCTTTGCGATCCCGATCCCAAACTTTCACCAACCCTCAGTACCCCCTGCATCAATAATGCTTCCACCAGAACCGTTAGCGTCGCAATCATTAACGAGAAAACCAGAATAGCAGGAGTGAGAAGTCCATCTTCCTTGAGCGCACGCCAGATCTCCCTCTCAGGACGCGCTGCAGGTTCCTTTAGTGCAGCTTCCAGGTCAGGTGAAAGCGGTTTGGCGTGAAGTTCATCTTCACCCGCAAACATGCCATCAACTCCTGGTAATCGCTCTCCACGAGTGCCAGATATGCGAACAAGAACTGCACCACGAAGGAGCAGCATGTCCGGTCCATCCCCATCTTCCTGAACAGGCAGTGGAGAAACTGACCAGTACATGGCAGGGACTGTCAGGATCGGGTCAGGAATGGAAGTATCGCCGCTGGTAGTGGCAATCTTTTCTCTCGATTTTGTGCTGCCAAGGAATTCAACCAGCAGGTTGCCAGCGGTTTCGCCTTTGGTCACACCTTTGGCTTCGACCAGTGAGTCCAACATACGGACGGCTGCGTCCAGTGCTGCCAGTGAATACCAGCCAGGATCCTCGAGAGCCTCATCGATCAATTCACTGATACGATGGTTTCCAATTTCCAGGTTGAGCATCCTGCGGCGAAGTGGAACGAGTAAACCTGGTGATCCAGCCCAATCTCTCCATGCCTGGGCTTCGACGGGCATCGTGTGGATATATATTTCATGGCGAAAACGCTTCCATGTCGTCCAACGACGACCTGATGCCGGATCCATCAACTGCAGCCGATTGCCAAATCGCCCCCAAATAACCAGGAAATGGGTCGATCCGTTGGGAAGCTGTATGACCGCAATAGATGGCAAAACTTGCGCTTCATCTAACATGATATGGTCGGCAGGGATCATGATTTGTTCCGCTTCCAGACCGAGTTGTACAGCCAGATCCTCGATGGTATCAATCGAGGTGCCATCCACATCCGTCTGGCACGCTTCGCGCAGACGTCCATAACTAACAGGAATTCCGAAACCCTCAAGAATACATTTTAAGGAAGCCGGACCGCAATCCATCGCGGAGGTCTGTACAACCTCGTGTGCTAGAAAGCGCATTCCGGGTAAAGGAGGATCAAAAAACATCAAGCGAACTGTATCTTCGAAGCGTTATTCATTTTCATCAGGAGCTGCAATACCTGCCCCCCCCAGTCCTGAGCGAAGGACGATTTCTACTGGAGCAACCCGTGCGATTTCAATACTCACCATGCCATCGATAGTTCCAGTTGAAGCAGGGCTATTCTCAATCGACCCTCCAATCAACAGCTCCACACGATCCGTTTCGCGGTCTATACGAAAAACATACACGGGGATTGTGACGGGTTGTTCACCCTGCCCAGTCATTAGGCTCAATTTACCTTCGGTTCCCGGCTGGATATGAGACGCTGTCCCTTGATTAAATTGTGCCATGAGATTTCCTTGCTCATTCACTTCTAACTGGTCGCTGGTCTCGAAAAGGCTGACTTTTCCCAGAAAAAACCAGAACAACAGAGCTGCCAGCGCTGCCCCTGATAGTATCAATCCAATGCGAGCTACAAGGAAGCTGTCGGTGTTCAGGGAGCGCAAGGAACGCGAAAAAGGTAAAGACATGAGAGTATTATAACGGCTATGACACCGGCTGAAACTACGTCATATGTCGCTTATTTCCTGACACAATCCATGTTAAACTTAACTCGGAGATCATAGAACGGAGGATATGTGCGTGAAAATTAAAACAACCATCAGAGCCGGACAGCAATCCATCACGGAAGCGCCTGTTGAATATGCAAGAACGGTTGTAGATGAACTGGTCAACGCTGCCCAGGATGGAACTAAGAATTTGCGTTTGTGGTCCATTGTCGGTCTGAAAGGTGATGGATACTCAAACTGGATGGTAATCCGCCAAAATCCGACAAAAACTGCCTGACCTGGAATTAAAACCAGGTTCAGTAAATCGTCATGTCATTTTCTTCACCGGCAACCGCGGAAATCACCTGGTCGGTTGACCGACTGGGGGACTTAATTGAAAATCTGGCAGATCGAAGCGGTCTGGTCTCACATCCATCCAGTTTACCCAAACCACCGGCAGGTCTTTCGGACAGGAAATACGGCTCAGATGGAGAAGCTTTCAACCGCTGGATCGGTTCCGCCTGTGCCCAATTGGGTCTCGAATCCGAGCCCATAGATGCATCCTATGCAGACTTCGAAAAACTGCTCCAATCTGGCGCGCCTCTGATCTTACGCCTGCCAACGCCAGATACCGGCGAGCAGTCTGGATTCCTGGGCTTGCTCCGGGCAGGCAAGAATCGGGTCACCTTACTCACTCCGGAATTGAAGAAGCGCAGCTTACGGCTTGAACAGGTGCGAAGCTGGATGACGGCACATATTGAATCGGCACTCGAGGGGCAGATCGATCGGATGCTCGCTTCCGCCAAGGTCCCGGCAAACAGATTGTCTGTCGCGCGTAAAGCGATCCTGGCAAACCACCTCGGATCCGTACCCATCCAGGCGGGTTGGCAGATGAGGTTATCACCAGGAGCCAGCATATTCAAGCATTTGCAAAATCGAAAACTGTTGCTGCCTGTCGCCGTGATGTTCAGCTTCCATTTCATCCAACAGTTATTGGGATTGCTGGCATGGGTGGTAATCGGCAGAGGTATTTTCCAGAACCAGTTCGACCTGGGGTGGATGGTTGCCTGGGTTATTCTTTTGCTCTCCTCCATTCCCTTACGTTTAATCGTCAGCGATATGCAGGGCGAATTTTCTTTGGGAGCCGGTTCAGTTTTTAAAGAACGCCTTTTATACGGCATCACCCAGCTGAACCCTGATGAAATCCGCCATCTTGGAATGGGTCAATTCCTCGGCAGGATTATGGAGTCTGAAGCTGTCGAGATGCTTGCTTTTGGCGGTGGTTTCAGCGCCCTGCTGGCAGTGATCGAGATCGGATTGGCATTCTATGTTCTCAGTCACGCGGCAATGGGAAGTTTCCTGATCGCATTACTAACGCTTTGGGTGCTGGTTACATTAGGTTTGCTGTGGCGAGGGTTTCAAATCAACAGAGAATGGGCACAGGTTTATCGAGAAATGACCAATGAGCTCGTTGAGAATATGGTTGGGCACCGTACACGCCTGGTACAGGAAGATCCACTTAGCTGGCACGAACGAGAAGACCAGCTGCTCAATCGCTATCTCAAATTATCAGAACGTGTGGATGCAGCGGGAGTACAGCTGCAAAGTTTTGTCGGGCGCGGTTGGCTTATCCTGGGATTAACGGTCGTCGGTCTCGCTTTCCTCTCTCCTGGTACCTCCACACAGACGCTGGCTATCGCGCTGGGAGGGGTTATTTTTGCATCCCAATCCCTGGGTCATTTGACCAGTGGATCACAGAGCCTGATCAGCTTGAGAATCGCCTGGGAGCAGGTGGGTCCGTTGTTCAAAGCTGCCGAAAGACCCTCTGAAAGCGCATCTCTGGATTTCATCTCCTTTCAAACTCCCGTCTCACCGATGAATCAACAGGGCACAATTGATGGGTCACCAGATGAAAATTTGTCGGGCAGCATACTGCCGGTACACAGAAACGAGACCCAGCAACCTGTCATCATTGCTCGAGACCTGGTTTTCCGATACCGTCCACAGGCAAAGGCGGTGATCGATCACATCACCATTCAAATCCATGAAGGTGAGAAGATCCTGCTGGAAGGTCCTTCTGGCGGTGGAAAAACCACACTGGCTGCGGTCTTGACAGGCTTGAGACTGCCAGAAAACGGCAGTCTGCTGCTCTGGGGAATGGACCGCACCATTGTAGGTTCTCAGGAATGGCGCAGGCGAGTAGCAATGGCTCCACAATTCCAGGAAAACCACGTATTTTCGGAAACGTTTGGTTTTAATTTACTCATGGGACGCAGATGGCCGCCAACCACAGAAGACCTTGCTGAAGCGGAAGCACTCATTTACCAGCTGGGTTTAGGTGATGTATTTGAGCGCATGCCGTCTGGTTTCCAACAGATGCTGGGCGAAAGCGGCTGGCAGTTATCGCACGGCGAACGCAGCAGGCTTTTCATAGCTCGCTCTCTGCTGCAAAATTCTGACCTGATCATCCTGGATGAAAGTTTCGGTGCGCTTGATGCGTATAACCTGCGATTATCGCTTCAGACGACCCTGGAAAGAGCAGAGACATTAGTGGTTATTGCTCACCCATGAAAAGAACTGGTGCTTGATTACTTCCTTCTCGGGAAGAAAACCAACCTTTTCGACTCAGGTATAATCAAAATATTGGAGGAAGAAACGTGAAAGTGAAGACAAAAATTAAAGCGGGACAGGGATTAGGAGATGCTGTTGCCGATCTGACCCAACTCAGCGGGATTGACCGGCTGGCACAATATTACGAAGAAATCACCGGCAAAGACTGCGGCTGCAAGCAGCGGCAGGAGCGCCTGAATCAATTACTCCCGTTGGATATCTCTAAACCATCAACGTGGTTCAACGCCTGATCTACACCGGGGCAGTCATCGCCTGCCTGCTCTTTGCTGCAGCCTGCAACACGCTGCCCAACGGCTGCCCACCCGATTGCGTGGGTGTCAATCTGCGCAGCCGGCTGCTGAACCGCGAAAATTTCAGCTCTGCGGCAATGATGGGTGCTGATCTATCACAATCAGATTTGACCGGCGGGAATCTGCATAATGCAAATCTTGACGGTTCAAAACTGGTCGAGACCGATTTAGAATCTGCCGACCTGACCGATGCCAGCCTGGTCGGTGCTGACCTGAGCAAAGCGATCTTGAGTAATGCAAAATTGGAAGGATCGAATTTTAATGGGGCAAACCTTTCCAAAGCCCGACTTTCAGAAGTGGACCTGACAAAAACCAGCATCTCCGGTTCCCAATTAGAAGGCGCCATCATGACGGGGAGTAATCTATCTGATTCTGACCTGCGTGGACTGAGAGCCACCGGCAGTGATCTGAGCGGTGCAGACATATCCAACAGCGATTTGAACGGGGCTTTATTAAGCCTGGCGAACCTGGGAGGCGTAAACTTGAGTGGAAGCACATTAAAAGGAGCCTGGCTGAACCTGGCATCGCTGACCAGCGCTAACCTGTCCAACGCGGATTTGAGCGGTTCGTTGGTTTACGGTGCTGATCTTTCCGGCGCAAACCTCAACGGGGTGAAACTCAATGGAGCGATCCTCATCGGTGCCAACCTGAGCGGAGTGGACCTGCGCGGCGCGGACCTCTCCGGAGCACTCCTCGTTTTACCAGTTCCTGCAGATGCTTCAGAAGATTTTACATACGATAACTTGAGTGGAAACGACTTGATTGTAGCCATCAACGGCACTTTATTGAAAACCATGTTCCTGGATACGAATATAGACAAACTGCCAGAATCTCGTTTCCGCCCGATCCTGATCGACACCAATTTACAAGGTGTACGATACGATGAAAATACGATCTGGCCCCTGGGTTTCGATGTTCCCGCATCCGCCATTTTGGAACAGTAAAAGCAGTTATGACCACAGAAAAACCGTCAAATCCAGACAAATTCTCAAGAGAAGGTTACCTCGCAATCTTCTTAATTGTGGTCATCGCGCTGGTAGCGGTTGGTGTGTACCTTAATCGTCAGTTCCGCTGCCCTCCTGGATGTTCGGACAGGAACCTTTCCTTGAAAGATTTCCGCAACGATGACCTGGAAAATGTAGATTTTTCTTACTCTACACTGGAAGGGGTAAATTTTACCGGCGCTAACCTCAATCATGCCAATTTTGCCTCGTCATTGCTGAGCAATGCAATCATGTATAAAGCTTCAATGATCGACGCTAATTTCTACGGCGCGACCCTGGTGGGTACAAACATGGTTGAAGCCGACCTGACAGGGGCAAATTTCGAGATCACCAACCTCAACAGCGCTGACCTGACACGTGCAATCTTGATCGGTGTGGACCTGACGCGCAACACCGACTTGACGGCAGTCACCCTTCAAGACGCCGTCTTGATCCACGCTGACCTCAGCGGGACGGACCTGCGTGGAGCACGCCTCTCAGGTGCGGATTTACGCGGGGCGATCCTGACCGGGGCAGTTCTGGATGGCGCGGATTTGAGCGGAGCTCAATTGATGGGCGCAGATTTACAGGATACCAGCATGGTTGGGACTAATCTCACCGAGGCATCCCTTGCTGGTGCCAACCTATCTGGTGCAGATCTTTCAGGCGCCAACCTCTACCTGACTGACCTTTCCGGCGCGTTGATGAGCAGGGCGAAACTCACCGGGACGACGATCACATTCAGCGCGTTGCTCGGTGTGAACCTTTCTATGAGTAATCTTGACCGCGCCAACCTTGTGGGAGCAGTGATGTCTGGATCCAATCTGAGTGATGCATCCCTGGTCGATGCGCGTTTCGAAAATTATGAACTGGGTACAGAATTCCAAAACCTGGTCGGATTTATCCCCGCAATTCTATTGGGGTCTGAAATCAGGGAAAGCAGTCTTGGAGGCAGTTACCTGGCTGGCGGCTACTTCCTGGGGGCGGATTTCACCCTGGCTAACTTCAGCGATCAAGGAAGCCAGCCTGTGATTTTTTATGACTTCTGCAGAAATTAACGGCGGGACGACCACCTTCAATGCACAACTCACCGGCGCCACTATGGCAGTATCTGTGCTCAGCGAATTGGATCTGACCAATATCGATTTAACTGGAGCTGATATGGTGGGGATAGACTTGAGCAAGTCCTCACTGCGGGGGGCTGAGCTGAGCAGGGGCAATCTGAAATTTGCCAACTTAGAACTTGCTTTATTGGACACAGCCAACCTGGAAGACGCCAACCTGGAGAACGCCAACCTGTCTAACGCTTCCCTGGACAGCACCAACCTGGAGAACAGCAACCTTTCTCACGCGGACCTCACTGGCGCAAACCTTCAAGACGCCATGCTGAGCGGTGCAAACCTTTCCAACGCAGACCTGACCGGTGCCAGCCTGATTGGAGCAGACCTCAGAGGCGCTGATTTGAGCGGAGCCGATTTATCCGGTGCAGATCTCAGTGAAGCGGTGCTTGACCAGGCTAACCTGGAAGGCACCCGTTTTATCAAACAGCTGCCTACTTCGATTTTCCTTGTGCAGGACCTCACCTTTCCTCGCTTCCGTGACCTGTTAGTGGAGACTGACTGCCCGGATGGATATTTCTTGAAAGCTGTTGGAGGTGGGGTAACTCTACGATCTGTCGATTTTTGGCGAACAAATGGGCTTGATGTTTTCCGGAGAAATTACTACGTCGATGCACTGGGATATTACTGCATCGCCAAAATGACCGGAACCAGGCTTCGCTTCCTGCAGCCATATGAACTTAATTTTGCCGGAATTGATATGAGCAATGCCAACCTGTCATCCAGCAACCTGACAAACGCCAGTTTTGAAGAAACGATCGAGGGTATCGATTGGCAGTATACTTTAAGCGCTACATTGACAGGAATAAAGTACAATGAGGATACAATCTGGCCCCCAGGCTTTGTTCCACCACCCAATTAATATACACAATCCAATCTACCCATGACTATTATCCTGACGATTGCCAACCAGAAAGGCGGTGTAGGAAAAACAACGACCGCCGTCAACCTGGCTTATGGCTTATCCCAAACAGGCAAGAAAATTCTCCTGGTAGACCTGGACCCCCAGGGTCAGTGTGCAACCCTGCTTGGATTAAAACAGGAGCCAGATGCCTTCAACCTGCTGGTATCTGAACTCCCGGCAGGTCAGGTGATTCGTGCTACCGACCGCATGGGCTTATTCGTCATCCTGGGAGACAAGAAAACTGCCGTTGCACAGACAGTTCTGAGCATTCAGCGTTCACCGATTACTTTTACAGCCAACAAACTGCGTCCACCGGCAGAAACCGAACAATTTGATTACGTTGTGCTAGACACCTCACCCAGCCTGGGTGAATTGCAGGAACAGGCACTATTCGCCGCAGATTGTGTGCTAATCCCCTGCTCAGTCGATTATCTGGCTTCTGACGGTGTTATCACCATTCAACAGACCCTGGAGAAACTGGCATCCGATTTCCAATGGCAGGGCAGGATCATCAGCATCCTGCCGACATTCTATGACGATGTCACCCGGGAAAGTAAGGCAACGCTTGCTGATTTGCGTGACCAGTTTGGGGAACTTGTTCACAGCCCCATTCATCGAGCGACGATCCTGCGGGAATGTGCAGTAGAGGGAAAGACGATCTTTGAGCTCAGCCCCAACAGCCGGGCAGCTGTCGAATACCAGATGTTTGTCGATTCGATCAGGTCAATCGAAAAATAAATATCATTTAATCGCCCGCGGCTGCCTGTGAACTTCGCCGGCGGCTGGGTTGTTTTTCAGCCACAGCTTTCTCTTCGATGACAGGCGCAGCCTGTTTCTGCGGTTGCTGCTCAGGTTTACTGGACTCGGATTGCGCCTGGTTAGCTTTGCGGTACTCACGGCTGTAAACCGTAACCGCTTCGACAAAGATACTCATAAAGGCTGGATTATCAGCGAATTCACCCGCCTTTACCTGCTCCAGTCTGACCCCAGCCAATTCACCTTCTGCCTGCTGCAGGTGCCTGGTGAGAGATATCTCAAAGGCATCCGCTTCTTTGGGGGTCAACCCTGAAAGCCAATGGCGGAAATCTTTGGTGAAATAATTGGATGCAGGATCTAATGCCCATTGGCGAAAAGAAAGCGGCTGCTTACCGAATAGACCTGCAAACCATCCTTTAACCTGATGACCAAATCCTGAGGATGTTTGCTCAACTGTCTTAACCGGTCGGCTTCCTGCCAATAGATAACCAAGAATAACGAACAGGATTAATAAAATGATCAAATGCATTGATTCTGCCTCATTCTTTTCTCATTCTGAGTAACGTGTAATCTCCAAATCCCTGGATTTCGCTCAAGGCGCGGGAGCTGCCGGGGTTGGCGTCGGGGTAACGGTTGGAGTCTGTATAACTCCGGAACCATCAATTTCTATTTGTCCATCCGGCGTGGTGTTAGGACTGGGTGTCAGCAACGGCGCGAGTTCTTCTTCACTGAATTCGAAATCAGGTACAGGGAGCAGCAAAGGGTTGTTGCTGGGTAAAAGCATAGCCCGGATAGCTGGACCTAACTTTTCGATGTAGCGATACGTGAGAAGTTTCGGATTGGAATTTAACCAGTCAGAGATCAATTGGAAGGCCTCGGCTTCAGCTTGCGCTTTCAGACGGATCACTTCCGCAGCGGCACTGCCTTCAAGTACCAATGCCTCGGCTCGTCCTTCTGCTTCAATCTTCAAGCGGTCACGCTCACCTGCTGCAAGTGTGCGAATCTGCTCAGCCTCATATTCACGCTGAACACGCGCCTGTTCTGCTGCCTGTTTCTGCTCAATTGCCTGGGAATACAGCGGAGAAAAGGTGATCTTGCGCAGCAAAAACCTATCCAGAACCAACCCCTTGTCTCCCAATATCGTGCGAAGCTGTTCATCCAGATTGGCTTCGAGATCTTTACGTTTGGAGCTGTTAATCTCGTCAGCAGTAAATTGAGAAACTTCCGTTCTTACCAGGCCTCGCAGCACCGGGCGGATAAAATCATCAATATAACGCTCCTGAAAATCAATGTGCAGCTGGATAATTTCATTCGGATCGATGCGGAAGATGACAGAGCTGTCGAGGTCAACAGCCTGACCGTCAGCAGACCTGGCTGAGATGGAATCATCTCCAGTTTTTGCCCCTTCCATCTGCTCGGAAGACATCGTGTAAGTCTGCCATGAGATGGGGTAGCGTACCACACGTTCAGCCAGAGGTGTGATCATGTGCAGCCCGGAACGCATGGGTTCCTCGCGGTAACCATTGCGGTTTGTCAGGGAGATCACCACCCCAACTTCCTGAGGTTCCAGGAACACCAATGACCAGCTTAATAAGGACAGGGAAAGGACGATGAGGAATGAAACGATCACGCGCCAGGAAGTAATTGATTTCAGCGCTTCCCTGACACCACCTGATTGGTACCCGCGCAGGAATATAAGCGCCAGCATGAGCAGGAAAAGCGCCCACGCAGCATATGCGACAAAATTCAGGGATTGGTCAAGTAGCATCGTTTATTATCCGTTAAAACGGGCTGCTGGACCATCAAACACAATCCACCAGCCCGTAAAAAATTGCATTGGAAACTCTTAGTCTGGTATGTACAACTTCTGCCCTGGAAAAATCAATGTTCGGATTTGGACCAATCGTCGTCTGATTAGAAAAATAAATTTTCCCAACACTATTCAGATTCATATTTCCATAATATTTCTGAGCGATTGTGGACAGACTGTCCCCACTCTGAACCGTGTAGCAGGAAGCCCCAGCTTTAAGTTGGCTTTGAACCTTCATATAATTCTCCTCGGGATATGCAATGACCTGGAATTTACTCTCGTGACAACCATTGGTGAACATGAGTTGTCAGGAATGATGACAGGAAACTGGCTCTAGACCAACCTGGTCAGATAATCCCAGGTGGAAACAGCCGCGTCGGAAACGGACTGGGTGACCATTTTCGCTTCGTTATTGGCTTCCACCACAAAATCCGTCACAGGCTTTATTCCAGTTAAAACAAAATCATTCACATCTGAAATGAAGTTCCCGGACTTAATATCGCTTCGTATTTTCATTAATAAACCTCCTTGGATTCAGCAAGTACCGCTTTTATCCGGGTAATAGACACCACCGATCCAACCTCCGCCAGTGGTAGGCGGCTGGGTGGGTGGAACGGTTCCGGTGGAACAGTAACCGCTGTAATCAGGATAATATTCACCGCTCACATACCCGCCCGAGGCAGTCGGGTAGGAAGAAGGACAGACACCACCATTGGCACAAACTTCCATTTTTTGGGATGCTGATTTCCAGGCATTGCGCACTGCATCACATTCCGCATAACTGTTGAACCCCGCTCGCAGGTCAGTTCTTATGTTCATTGAATTCACTCCTCGAATTCACAATTACCTACCCATATCCTCCGGCAAACTCGCCAGGTGATCTGGTTCAAGAATTATAGGGAACTGCCACTTCAGGCAGGTAACCTTTACCCAAAGCCTGTTGGTACCATTTCTGATACTCTTTCTGCCAATATTCCACGTTCTTGGTGCATGCCTCGATGGATTGACCACCAGATAGTCCAGACTTCACACGGAGTTGCGGGATATGATTACGATTGATTTTCAAGTCGTCTCTCATGCTGTACTCCTATCGATGTACCGGCATTCCCGGGCGAACCAGCATGTAAGCAAGAACGCCCGGGAGGAATTTACGTATGTAATTTCTTAGTCGGGGATGAAGAGTTCCTGACCCGGTCTAATCAAGTTCGGGTCGGGACCGATGGTCGCCTGGTTGGAGAAGTAGATCCTGGCAACGTTGTCTGCGTTCATGTTGCCGAAATACTTCTGGGAAATTAACGAAAGGTTATCACCACTCTGGACTGTGTAACAGGCTGCGCCGGCTTTCAAATTGGTCTGAATTTTCATTGAGTTCTCCTTCTGATAGGTTTTACAAATTTCAATCTTAGTCTGTTCCCGTTCAATACGGTACCGAATTCGAGCTAGACCGAACAATAACCGCTCATGTCCGGATAAAATACACCATTCACCCATCCACCGCCTTGAGTCGGAGGAGGAGTTGTCGGTGGATTTGTTGGTGGGGGTGTTTGACCTGAGCAATAACCGCTCATATCGGCATAAAAAACACCGTTTACCCATCCACCACCGGTGGTGGCACCACTCCTCAGGCTGGTGCGCATTCTTAACTGCGGAACAGCCTGTTCAAGGGTTATTCGATTCGTTTCTTGCATAGTAACCTCCATAAGTCTTGTTCTCTCCGATATAACTGGAGCGATAATTATTTTACCCAAACCATAGTCGCTCGAACAGCGACATTTGTCTTATTTTTAGGGTCAGCAATTATTCTGATTCCTTGACATCCTCAGATTCTGCATCAACCACTTCCCCTTCTGGTTTATCTGCTTTATTCCCACTCACCCAATCACTGGCTTTTTGGGTTAATGAAATTGTTGAATCAGCCGCCTTACTGGCGGCTTCGTCAATGTTTTTGCTCCAGCGGCTTCTGGCGATCAGGTAACCGACTACCAGAGCGATGAGCAGCAAAATAAAAAGTTGCATTATTGGCCTCCATATAATGGTTTTGCTAATCGCAATCTCGATGGGTCTTGCCTGTCGTTGGGTTTTTAAAATGGCTGACCGATCGAGGCTAAATTGTACCTTAAATCACAGATTTAAGCCTGTAAGCGATGGTCTTGAAGACGAATTGACAATATTCTGCGATCATCGGAACCAATTTTCGATTAAAATGAAGCCACCATGCAAGACTCCCTGGTGGGGACCACTCTCGGTAAATACCAGATCATCGAAGAACTTGGCAAAGGCGGTATGGCTGTGGTGTATAAAGCGTACCAGCCCAGCCTGGATCGCTTCGTAGCCATCAAGGTGCTTTACAGGCACCTGATGGAAGGATCGTCCTTCCTGGAGCGGTTCCAACGTGAAGCGCGTGCAGCCGCCGCCTTGCGCCATGAGAACATTGTCCAGGTCTTCGATTTCGACGTCCAGGACGGCACCTATTATATGGTGATGGAATACATCGAAGGCGAATCGCTTAAAGACAGGCTGGTGCGCCTTGGAAAATCGGGCAGCAGGTTGGATGCTGGTACCGCCATCGACATCTTCACCCAAATTGCCTCAGCCCTTTCCTTCGCACATAAAGCCGGGATGCTGCATCGCGATATGAAACCATCCAACATCCTGCTGGACCAGCAGGGCAGAGCTTACCTGGCAGATTTTGGCATCGCGCGCATTGTCAGTGAAAAATCGATCACCATGACCGGCGCGCTGATCGGCACCCCGGAGTACATGTCGCCGGAACAGGCGCTGGGCAACCCGCTTTCTGCTGCCAGCGACATCTATTCTCTCGCCATCACCCTCTTTGAAATCCTTTCAAACAAGGTACCCTTCCAGGCGAACACGCCCATCTCAACCATCCAGCTGCACATATCCCAACCTGCGCCTACCCTGCGCAGTGTACATGTGGATGTGCCCGGATCTCTCGAACAGGTGCTGGCGAAAGCGCTCGCTAAGGATGCTTCCATGCGCTACCAGAGCGTGGATGAATTCCTCGCCGCCGTACAACAGGCATCGAAGTCAGGAGAAAGCGGAGCTACGGTGGTGGAGCCTTTGCCCATCCCGACACAGGCGACCATCGTCGAACCCAGGCTGGAGCCCAGGCTGGAGCCGAAAACCTGCGCCTGTAATACAAACACCGGTTTACCCCCAGGAACAAAAAAAGAAACGTTCACTGGCATGGCTGCCTTTGAGTGGTTGCGCGGTTATCCTGCTCCTGATCGTGGGGATGATATTGGCAACCATGACGGGATGGATAAGCCTGCCCTTTTTATCCGGTTTTATGGTGCCCGTTGTGGAGGACACTCCGCAGGTGATCGTGGTGACTTCCACCCCAAGCGACGAACCGCAGGCTGGGTCAGACCCGGTTCTTGTGCCCAGCGCTACTGAAGCGGAATCATCGGGTGTTCAACAACCCAGCGCAACCCCTGAAGAAGAAAAACCACCTACAGCAGCCCCGCCTACGAACACGCTTGCTCCCCCAACCGATACACCTTTTCCAACAGCGACCCTGGAAGCACCATACCTGACCCTGACCCGCAACGTTTTATGCTATCAGAGCACCAACACCAATTCAGAGGCACACTGGAACCTGACCGCAGGCGATATTGTGCCCATCATCGGCTTCCAAAACGATGGATGGTGGCTGGTCGCCATCGATGATCCACGCACACGCACGAAATGCTGCTGGGTGGCGAACGGCGAACCCGGTGGAAATTTGGAAATCCTGCCTGTAATCAACTTCGAAATCGACCGCATGGACTGCCCGCCGCTGCCCTAAACTCCTGGCGTAGCGAAACAACAAATTGTGTGTTACAACAAGGTATAAAAACAAATCTATCAATTCGCTGAAGGGGATCCGGAACCATTATAACTCATTATCAAATCATCCTCAACCCAACTTCAGGAAGGGGCACCGGCGAGAAGGTTTTTCCTGACCTGTTGAAAATCCTGCAAGAGAAAGGACTGGATTTCAGCATCGAACGGACCCAGGCTCCCTGGCACGCTGCTGAATTGGCAGAACAAGCAGCGCGGGAAGGCAGCGAGGTGGTCGTTTCAGTCGGCGGAGACGGAACCGCCAACGAAGTGCTCAATGGGCTGGCTAAGGTTCATCTCGAGAATGACTGCCATACGGCGATGGGTATCATACCGGTGGGCAGGGGCAACGATTTTGCTTACGGTATTGGCATGCACCATGACCTGAAAACATCCGTGGATCACCTGTTACGCGACAGGCGTAAACGCATCGATGTGGGTTTTGCCAGAGGTGGAGATTTTCCGGACGGAAGGTATTTTGGTAATGGGGTTGGCATCGGTTTCGATGCAGTGGTTGGATTTGAAGCTTTGAAACTGAAAAGGCTGCACGGTTTTCCCTCCTACATTGTCGCTGCCTTGAAGACCATTTTCCTTTATTTCCAGGCACCCACCGTACAGATCGAGTTTAATAATCCAGACAACAAGCATGAAATGGAACAACCTGCCCTGATGGTTTCGGTGATGAACGGCAGGAACTCGGCGGTGGGTTCATGATGGCGCCTGAAGGAGAGATGGACGACAGCGTTTTCGATGTGACCATCGCCGACCAGGTCAGCCGACTGGAAATCTTTGGCTTGTTGTTAAAATTTATGCAGGGTACACAGGCAGACCACCGTGCCATCCACACCTACCAGACGGGAAGCATCACCGTCCGTGCGATCAACGGTTTCCTGCCTGCTCATGCCGACGGTGAGACTCTGTGCACCAACGGTCAGGTTTTAGAATTGAGCATAGTGCCCAGGCTTTTCGATGTAATCGTCTCAGATGAATGAACCCATCCCTGTAATAACAAGCCAGCTGCCACTAAGGACAAAAGTAGTGGTTTCGGCAGTGAGGGGGATCACCAGGTTGATCTGCCGTATCGAAGCCAGCGAATTGCACAAAGTACCCCGCAGTGGACCGTTAATCCTGGTAGCAAACCACGTAAACTTCCTTGATGCGCCAGTTCTATACACCCAGCTCATACCGCGCCCGGTGACTGGTTTTGCAAAGGTTGAAACCTGGGATAACCCCATCATCGGCGCTCTGTTTACACTGGGAGGCGCCATTCCATTAAAGCGCGGATCAGCGGACATAAACGCCATTCAGAAGGGACTTCGGGCGCTCGAAATTGGTAAGATTGTCACCATTACCCCAGAAGGCACACGCTCGGGGGACGGCAGGCTGCGCCGCGGGCACCCCGGCATGGTTACCCTGGCGCTGCACTCCGGAGCTCCCCTGCTCCCCATCGCCGTGTTCGGAATGGACACCTACCGGGACAACATCCGGCACCTTAAACGGACCGATTTTACCATCCGTGTTGGCACCCCATTTTCGATCAACACTGGCGGTGAGAGTGTCAACCAGGCGCTGCGCCGGGTAATTGCCGATGAGATCATGTGCCAGCTGGCATTACTGCTGCCTGCAGAATACCGGGGGGAATACCGGGACTGCATGATGGCAGGTGCCCCCAAATACCTGGTTCCAGCAACCCTCTGAGCAATGCGCAGTGAATTCAAAGCCATGGGTACGCGCGTTACCCTGGTCAGTGATACATCCGGGATTCCACAAAGAGAGATCAATTGGCTGGAAATCGAGCGCATTCACCACCTGGCTAGAGTCTGGTTCCTGGAATGGGAGCGGATTTTCAGTCGATTTTTACCGGAGAGTGAATTAACCCGGCTCAACCAGCAAGCGGGTTCGTGGACCGAGGTAAGTCGTCCCATGTGGGAAGTGCTTTCAACAGCTCTCAAAGGCGCACGGGAGACCGGAGGCGTGGTCACCCCTGTGGTGCTCCCCCAGCTGGTGTCCGCAGGTTACGACCGGTCTTTCGAACAGCTTCCCAAGGGATGCATGCAGGACAAAAGACTGGAAGATGTAGAAATACGATCAACCCTGCCGGATGTCGAAGCCTGGCAGCAGGTTCAGCTGGATGCGGAAATGCACAAGGTGTTCACCCCGCCGGGTTTTCACCTCGACCTGGGCGGTTACGCAAAGGGATGGGCCTGCAGACACCGCAGCCCGGCTGCTGGGCGAATACTCCCCCTGCCTGGTGGATACGGGCGGTGACATCCGTATCAGCGGACCGCGTACGAGCGGTAAGCCCTGGCGGGTTGCTATCGCCCACCCGCTTCACCCCGGTGAGAACCTGTGTGTGCTGGAGTTGGGTGTGGCACAGACCGCCTCGATTCGCGCAATTGCGACCTCCAGCCCCTTGATTCGCCGCTGGCATGTGGGTTCAGGGTGGAACCACCACCTGATCGATCCGCGCACCGGGCAGCCAGCCGTCTCAGACCTGCTGCAGGTGACTGTGCTGGGACCCACAGCCCTGCAGGCGGAGATCGCTGCAAAAGCCATCTTCATCCTGGGTGGTGAGAAAGGATTGACCTGGCTGGAAGCAAATAAGGAGATGGTTGGAATCCTGGTTTATGGGACCGGGGACCGGTGACGGAAGACCGGGGGGTTGATTTTCCATTATTTTGGAGAAATAAAAGAACCGCAAAGGGCGCAACGGACGCGAAGGAAAGCGAAAAAAGGTTATAAAAATCCGCGAAATCCAACCATCCGCGTTATCCGCGATGAAAAACAATTAAACCGCTAAGGACACAAAGGACACGAAGGAAAACGAAGAAAACAGAGGAAAAAAGAAAAACATTCGATTCATTCGTCCATTCGCTTCATTCGTGTTAAAAAATCTGCGAAATCCAACCATCCGCGTCATCCGCGATGAAAAACATTTAAACCGCAATGGACACAAAGGACGCGAAGGAAAACGAAGAAAACAGAGGAAAAAAGAAAAACATTCGATTCATTCGTCCATTCGCTGCATTCGGTGCTTTCGCATAAAAAAAATCCGCGAAATCCAACCATCCGCGTCATCCGCGTTGAAAAATAATTGAACCGCTAACTTTCCTCCCACACGTAACCGACTGCGGGTGCGAAAGGCACCATCAGGTCACTCAAAGCCGGTCCCAGGACCTCGATCTGATCCAGGCGGTTTGAGCCCAGTCCGATAGAATTCGCCAGGTTGAGGTGATTGACCGTGCGCAGGAATGGAACCTGCGGGTTATCTGCCGCAGGATCGAAACCCATCGCCGCGGTGGCAATGGAATCCACACTTACGGCATTCTTCCCTGCCAGAAGCACTCCCGGCGCAACCTGGCGAGCTCCCCGGGCATTCGAATTTTCACCCGCTTCGATTGTCTTGATCCCATCCACAATCCCCAGGTGTATGGGTCTTGACCTGTTCAGGTCGATCACCACCCGCGGCAGGCGGGTCAGGGTTTCGCCGGGTTCGCCATGGAAGGCGCTGCGCCACCAGTCACCCGGTTGGCGCGTGTATAAATGTGCAGGCACGATCCCAACCAGGTTTTTCATCGTGTGCGTCACCCCGCAATCCACGTGGCATTTCATCTTGGAAACTGAGATGAAGGTGTCGCATTCAACCAGGCTGCGGTTGAGCATGAAGGATGGATACACAAGCCCATCCGGAACAGGGACCTCGACAAAATCCGGGTATGGATCGGGTAAATTCAAATTCACCAGGCGTGCGTTCAATGCGCTGGCAGCCTGTTCATATCCCCAGGCTGCAAAGGAGCGGTCATCATATACAGCTTCAGCGATCACCAACTCACCCGCACCCGCATCAAGGAGCAGCTCTCCCAGAGCCTGCACCACCAGCGGGTGAGTGGCGACGGTTTCTTCTGCGGCAAGTCCACCCATGTCGAATTGATCCACCCCGCCCGTGAGGTTTACTTTGATCACCACCACACCGCCGTATGGAATGATGGTTTCCCCTCCACCCAGGGAATCCAGCATCAACGCCAGAGTCCCCCTGATCTGTGCCAGGTCATAATCCTGGACCTTCCCGCTGGCGACCTGTTGGGAAGGCAGCCATGGAGGCGAAGCCGTGCTGGTGGCATCGATACCTTCGGAAACGGGCATCACCGTTGGGCTGGAAAGCGGAGTCGAAGTATCAGAAAGAACGGGTTGGGGACTTTGAACAGGATCTGACAGGGCTCCCTGCTCTGACCCGCATCCCTGGACCAGCAAGCCGGTTGACGCTGCAGCCGAAACCGCTGCGATCCATTTCAGGAACTGACGGCGTGATAACTGGGTCACACCTTTACCAGCTCGATGCCTTCCTGAGAGCCCATATTTCGGGCATACATTTTTTCCCCAGCATTGTTCCAGTGCTCGTGGACGCCCAGGCTGGTCTGCGGCATGGATCCTGCGCCTGTGGGGTCATAGACTGTTGACGAAGGAGGTGCGCCGATCTGCGCAGCTTCATGAAGGTAGTTGTCACATGTGGAGCCAGCCGGAAGGATACCGGGCAGCTGCACCGTAGGCTCCGAGCGCAGGAAATCGAGACCAACCGAGTCGATTGCCACGCCATCTTGCGAAACAAACAGGCTTGAAGGCCAGTGACCATCGAACGGCTCGGATTTCCAGCGGTTGCGTGCGGTCATCTCGGTGTTCTGCTCGTGTACGGCATAAAAACCTTCGATCAGGAACAACAGCGTTTTCTCACCAAGATGAGGGTGCGCCATCAGATCGCTGATCGCATTATAGGTGCCCATGGCACACTGCTGCCATTCCCAGCCCGGTCCCACGTTGAAGTCATGGGCGGCGATGGTGCCGTGGATGTTGGCACCCTGCGGGGCGTTAAAACTGGGTTTCCCATCCAGGTCGGCGCTGATTGTGCCGAAATGATTCTTCCCGCACAACGTCACACCGGCGAGGCTGTGCCCTTTCAGCGATGCCAGGTTGATCAAATAACTGGCTTGCGTGACCGCCGTTGGCAGGTAAGTTGTCGAGCCCTGCACATCCTGTGACCACTGAATTTTGTTGCGCGCATCCCGCCGTATCGGGTTGCAGATGCCGGCGCCGCCCTCGACCTCGCCGAAATCCTCAAAGACTACAGCCGTCATCCCTTCCTGGTGAAAATAAGTTGTGGTCAGGTCCGGGATGACGCGTGTGGAATCATACAGGGTGATGTCACCCGGCTGCACACCTGCTTCCACCAGGCTGGAAACCAGCGCCAGCGCCAGCTGCGGGGAGGAAAAGTTATGGTTTCCGCTGTACTCATATCGCGTGCAGGCGTTCTGGTTCAGTTTGATGGCGATCTTCTCCCCCGGCTGGTAACCACCAGATTCACCGCGTGATTGCTTGAAATAGGAGAACAATGCTTCCCAGGCAGCTTCAGCACCTTCCTGCCCGGTTAGCGCCTGGAGCGAACTTGCTAACATTTGGGCGACCAGGACGGCATCCAGATTCTGCGGCTGCCACCACTGTCCCTTGATCCCATCCCACTTCGCCACTGCAGGATCGTGTGCCCAGGCAACCCTGCCCGGGAAAATGCCGCGGGCGGTCCCCACCGGATTGTTGGCAGCATCCAGCGGGATGAAATAATCCACAAGATCGTCAGGTGCCTTGCTGGGGGCTGTGGCGGTGCGGGGTCGGGTGTTCAGCCCTGGTTGGCTCAAGCCCTACATCACGGCTGCAGGCAGCCAGCGCGCGCTCAGCACGGCAGCCTTGAGGAACAGCGGCGGATCTGCAATTCGCGGCGGGTCAGTGCTTGCGAATTTCCTTGGAGGAAACATTCTTCCTACCAACGTTCGGAGAGGTGTTGTCTTGAATGTGTTCTTGCGATCACCTCTCGAGGGGTTTACTTTTCCATCCATCACCTCCTAAGTTTCTGTTCAAAACAGGCACCCTTGTGGAAGGACACGTTTCCTGAAAGGAACCAGCGTGAAGGACACCTTCTTCCTATATTATAGAGAGTGGGATGACAATGGGAAGTGATAAATATCACTAATTACCGCGGGTTCCACAATGCGGACAGTGGCTCCAGCCATCCTGGACCGGTTTACCGCAGTGACTGCAGGAAAGTTGACTTTGCTCAGTTGAGGCAGTGGTTTTTCACCGGCAGCGGCTGGGACGGGTACCGGAGCCTGTGTTGAACTTCGGGAGGACAACGTACTGCGGGCCGAGCGCACGAGGAGAACGCCTGCGATTACCAGAAGCAGGGGCAAACCCAGGCAGAACAACGCCCCAATGAGCGGACGCCACCAGACCAAAGAACCCATACCAGCTGCCCGTTCTCGTGGCGAAGGGGTGCATGGGCATCACGTCTGGGTTTAGCGGAATTCCCGGGGTGGCAGCTCATCACTCCATAACCTGCCGCTGCGAAATCCATATTCCCAGCCACCCCTGGAGACATCAAATTCCATGCCACAACACCCAGGCAGGCGACGGCAGCGACGACCACTACACCAACAGGATTCCGATGAACCATTTTGTGCTTGTTTTCATAGGGTACCTCCAGGCAATCCTATTACCTGCACACCATCATATCACCCACTTGTTCAGAAACTATGAAGAAATGGTAAAGGGATGGTTTGGAGAGATAAAATCTGGTTCATCCCTTCAAGATCTGCCAGAACGTCAGCAGCAATCCGACCACACCCAGGATCTGGGGTGAGAACAAGGCGAGGGTCAGGGTGGGTCGGAAGGGCCAGGAAGGATAACCTCGCGGGGGGAATGCCGCGGCGCAGGATCTCGAGCTGGTGGAGCTCCCACCGGGCAGCCTCCAAGCTGGCGACCCGGCTGGCAAGCTCGGGGATCTTCCCTTCCAGCTCACTCACCCTCGCCGCGAAGGCGTCCTCTTCGGCGTGCTTGCGCGCCACCATCGCCTCGTGCAACGTTGAAGGGGCAGGAAGAAGGTGACGATCAGCAGCGGTGTAACGATCAGCAGGCTGTCACATCCTGGCAGCATACCGCATCACCAGCTCAGCGGACCGCTGGATGCGCGCCTCATACTCAGGTCGCAGGTCAGGATACAGGTGTGTGCCCCCGGTCGCCCAAAGGTTCCAATAAACCTCATAAGCTGCCAGGAAAAGCTCCATGGAGTCTTCAATATCCTCTGGCAGCTTGCGCAGTGACGCATATCCCTGCAGCAGGGCATCCCGGCTGCGCGCATACTCCGGCTTTCCCCAAACGTGCTCAACGGCGATTGCCAGGTCGTAATCCCAGTATCCGAAGCCAGACTCGTCAAAGTCGATGGGGCGCGGTTCCCCTTTCCAGAAGAACAGGTTAGCGTCGAGCCCCAGGTCAGCGTGGATGAGTCCCCACACATCCTTGCCCTCACCTTTCTCTGCGATGTGCGTGTCCAGCCTGGTGGCGACAGAGCGGAAGGCGGCGCGCCAGTTGCCTGGAAGCAGCTCCCAGGCTTCCCCGTTGGGCATCCCGCTGCCAACATCGTTGACGAAAAATCCCTGCCAGTCATAGCGCCGCTTGGTTGGGCAGTCTTTGTGCTGCCAGCCCTGGCTGAAGTTGTGGAACTGCGCCATCAGGCGCCCCTGCTTGACCAGCATCTCGGGTGTTGCCCGGTTCTTCACGCTCCGTCCTCTGACCCATCGCAGCATGGAGACATTGCGTCCATCCGGTATCCCGGGTGTGGCAATGTCTAACAGCAGCCTGCCGTCGCGTGCTTTTTGTGGCTCGGGCACCGGCAGCCGCGCTTCCCGCCGCATGGCAAGCAGCCATTCCAGCTCCAGCTCGATGCCCTCGGCAGACTGGTAGCCGGGCTGGTGGATGCGCAGGAGGAACTGCCCGGGCACGTACAGGTCCTGATCAACGCGGGCAATATCATCCTCGCAGCCATACACCCGGTAGACCGAATTGCCGGCATGCAGCACCAGCTTAAAATCAACTTCTGGAAAACCGAAGGCTGAAAGAGCAATGCGCGCAAGCTCACTCAGCCGTTTGCTTCTTCCAATGTAGGTCAATTCTTCGTAAGGTTTCATAGTTATGAGAGCCTCCCATCCTTGCGTTGGTATGTGAACTGCGTTCACGCCGAACCTTCGCAAGGATGAACGGTTGTGGATCGGTGTGGTTATTTGATTATAACTGCTCAGATCAAGATCAAAGCATCCTGCCCTATATGATCCATAATCAAGATTGGAAAAAAAATTCGTAGTAACGACTTCAGTCGTTATTGGGCTCTCAAGGCGACTAAAGTCGCTACTACATACAATATCTCCGTAGTAACGACTTCAGTCGTTATTGGGCTCTACACAGCGACTGAAGTCGCTACTACAAACAATATCTCCGTAGTAACGACTTCAGTCGTTATCACATTGCGAATCCGGTTCGATCAGGAAATACTCGATGCCAGCGGCAACTCATCCCATGATTATCCGGAAAGAATCAACCGGACATATTCATGAGAGAGCAGACCGGAATCCAGCTCAATATCCAGAACCCGGAAACCTCGTTCGGAAGGTTTCCCATCCCAGTCCAATCCCAGCGGCTTGCTGGTGGGTCCTGAGGTGATCAAAGCGCACTGCCGGTATTGCGAGATGTAGCTGCGGTAGAAATCCAACCCCTGACTGGAAAACCCATCGTGGTTGCCCATCGCTTCATAAACGGGCATGTCCAGGGAGGCTGTGATGCGAGAATAATCCTGCCATTGTTCCAGGCTGCTTGCGTCATCCACCATATCTCCGGCGATTAAAACGGCATCCGGCATTCTCTCCAGCTGCCTGATGCAGGTCACCGCCTGTTGAAAATAAAGCCGATCCACGTCAGCGCCTGGAATCGATCGACCCATATCCAAAAGGCTTGGCGTCATGGGCGCATCTTCGCTTTCCATGCGAGCGCTAAAACCCAGCTGGGGATCGCACACCAGCACCATTCTCAATATACTCCCCGAAGCCTCTCTCATGGTCGCATACTTTTAAAGGTGGAAGGTCAGATCAAACATCAGGAAACGAATATGCGCTTCTACCGGAAATTTTGCACCCGCTGGCTCAGGGATTACTATCTTTTTCATTACTCTCCTTGGATATCTCATATTCATCTTTTCATCATTACAGGTTTATTTCAGTCTATTCTAAGACCTGTACGAGGTTTCCTCCATCTGATTTTACTTTGGAAATAATATCCTTAAGACGTGCGCCTAGGTATGCAGCAACCCACTATGACCCACCCCCAAACCAGCTATAATCAATCCCAGGAACGAACGATGGTCGACGCCTGGACCCACCTGGATGAAGGTTACGAACCCTATGTAGAACCCCTCACCCGCCGCGAGCGTGAGATCCTTTCGCTGCTCAACAGCGACCTGACCCACCGCGAGATCGCCGACCGCCTGACGCTTGCGCCTGCTTCCGTTAAATGGTACATCCAGCAGGTGTACCGCAAGCTGGGCGTCAATTCACGGCGCAGCGCCCTCGCCCGCGGCAAACAGCTCGGCTGGCTGGCTATGCAGGCTAAGCCTGCCAGACCCACGGGCATGGTCACTTTCCTGTTCACGGACATCGAAGGGAGCACCCGCCTGTGGGAAACGGTGCCTGGCGGCCATGGCGCAATCTTTCAAAAAACAGGAAACCATCCTGCGTGCAGCCTTCGAACGCCACGGCGGGTATGCCTACAAGATGGTGGGTGACGCCTTCCAGGTGGCTTTTTCCAGCGCCAACCAGGCGCTCTCGGCAGCCATCGAAGCGCAAAAACAACTCGCTGCCCAGAGCTGGGGGGAAGCGCCTGTGCGCATCCGCATGGCGCTGCACACCTGCACGACAGAAGAGCGCGGCGACGACTACGTTGGACCCGAATTGAACCGCGTGGCGCGATTGCTATCCTGCGGTCACGGCGGTCAGGTGCTGGCGAGCGGCGTGGTCTTCGATACCGCAGGTCATCACCTGCCGGAAGGGATCACACTCCGCGACCTCGGCAGGCACCAGTTGAAAGACATCATCGAAGCGGAGCACGTCTTCCAGGCGGTCACTGCAGACCTTCCAACCGATTTCCCCTCGCTCCGTTCCATCAGCCCGCGGGTGCACAACCTGCGCCAGCAGCACATCCCCTTTTCCGGCAGGCAAAAAGAACTCGCCGATCTGGTGAACCTGGTCTCCCCGCAGAACAAGGATATCCGCATAATCACCCTCACCGGGACCGGCGGAGTGGGTAAAACACGGCTTGCCATGCAAACCGCCCTGGAAGCAGTCCAGGATTTCAGCGAGGGCGTTTATTTCGTTGACCTGGCTCCGGTGACATCCTTACCCGGGATGCTCGAGGCGACCGCCCAGTCACTGGGACTCCAACTCAGCAATTCGACCAGCACGCCTTTCTCCAAAGGCGGAGCCAGGGAACAACTGGTAAATTATCTCGCCGGGAAAGAGCTTCTCCTGTTGATGGACAACTTCGAACAGCTGCAAGCCTTTTCCGCCTTTCTGGCAGAGCTTGTGCAAGCGTGCCCAAATCTCAAACTGCTGGTGACCTCGCGGGTGCGCCTGAACCTGGCGGGTGAGTGGGTCTATCCCCTGGAGGGCTTACCTTTCCCCGATCCTTCCGTTGAGGGTGAGTTCACGCGCCTTCCCCAGTATCCAGCTCTTTCTGGACTGCGCCAGGATGGCGGGTGTGGGCAGCCTGCAGGAGAAGGACCTGCGCCTGGTCGCCCGTATCTGCCAGATAGTCGAAGGTCTGCCCCTGGCGATCCAGCTGGCAGCGTCCTGGATGCGCATGTACAACCTGGACGAGATCGCCGCCGAAATCCAACAGAGCGTGGACTTCCTGCGTCAAAACCAGCTCGGAATGCCTGAAAGACAGCAGACCATCCGGGCAACGTTCGAATACTCCTGGGCGCTGCTCTCACATGAAGAATCTGGCGCGCTCAAACGCCTGTCGATCTTTGAGGGAGGCTTCAACCTGCCTGTGGGAATTCTGGTTTCAGGAACCAACAACCTGGTGATCAGCTCGCTGATGGATAAATCACTGCTGCGCCGCGATGCCAGCGGCAGGTTTACCTTCCACAGCATCCTGCGACAGTATGCGCGCGAGAAACTCGAGCAGGACCCGCCAGCTCTGGCGGAAACGCGCGCCCGGCATGCCGGTTATTACTCCAGCTGGATCCAGCAGATGGGCGTGAAACTGCGCGGGGTGGAGCAGTTGACCGTTCAGTCAGGGCTGCGCGACGAGCTGCGCAACCTGCGCCTGGCATGGCAGTGGCTCATCGAGCAGGAGGACCTGGAGACTTTTCGCCGCATCATCGGCAATGTCATCCTGCTCGTGGACATCTACGGTCCGCATCGCAGCGGCATCGAATTCCTCGATCCCCTGTTAGAACTGCTGCGCCGCAAGAGCCAGCAAGACCCAGCTTTCGATCATGCGGATCTGCTGGCATTATGTTTTGTCAGCTTCGCCTATTTTCATCCTCGAGACTGGGCAGAAACCGATACTTTTTGCACGCAGGGTTTCCTGCTTTCCCGCGGACTGCGCCCCAACCTGCTGAAGGCTTTCACAAACCTGCTCTTGATGAACCGACCGGGTCCTTACCTGGAATATTTCGACAGTCCGCATCAGAGCGATTACGAAAAACTCATCCAGCTCAACCAGCAAACCGAACAATTCTTTATCGAAGCCGGCGATGCCTGGGGGATTGCCCTGACCCTGATGGTGCGCGGGGACCTGATGAACTTCCAGCAGCAGGATACCCAGGGAGCGCTGGCGGTCTACGAGGAAAGCCTTCACCGTTTCAGCCAGCTGGGCAATCCCTGGGGGCAGGCGCTCTGCTACCACGGCATGGCGATCGCCCTGCGCAGACAGGGAGAACTCTCGCAATCCCTGGAGATCAACCAGAAAGCCATCACAATCTACAACCAGTATAACAACCACGAACGACTGCTTGGGGTGCGCCACTTATCCGGCACAGTCGCTGCTGAATGCGGCGACCGCCTCACCGCGCGCCAGTATTACTTGGAGAACCGGGAATACTTCATCCGGACCGGGAGCCAGGAAGCGGTGGATTTTTACGACCGGCTTCTGGACGAGTTGGAGGACTGAACTCGATCCTGCGAGAGTATAAATTCTTTTCGATGGATGAATTCAGATCTTGCGAAGGTTCGCCTGAACCCAAGGTTCTGACACATTTGCAAGGTTGATGGATATTGGATCACTCTCTATCCTGCCGCACCCATCTCAGAACCAGAACCGCAGCCAGCTGTGTTTTACTATAAAACCACACCTTCCCTTCGATTTCCAGGCATGATATAAATGGACTAATTTGATACAATTCACCCGGGAAAATCCTTGATGAAAAAATCCATCGGCACTCTTTTATTCCTGTTGATCTTGCTCCTTACCGCCTGCCAAACTAAGCCTGAGATCGTCGACAACGGCAGCCCAGGAACCATCGAGGTGACCGTGTACCACGACCAGGACGGCAACCGGGTTCAGGATCAAGGTGAAGCGGGTCTGATCGACAGCGTCGCCATCGGGCAGGACGTCTCCTGTCCCATCCAGCAGAAACCGGAGGAAGTAGAAACCAGCGCAGATGGGGTGGCTGTTTTCACAGGTCTCAAACCGGGCGTCTACTGCGTCATGTACATGGGAGACCGGCTGATCACAACCCGCATGACGATCGAGGTCCCCCTGAGCAGCGACCAGGTGGCGCAGGTTGCCTTCGGGCTGGTTGCGGATGAGGGAGAGTGAGGGCAGCCTCCGCCAGTCGGGATTACAATAGAGCGCAGTAAGCGGTATTGATCCCCAAGCCTGATGAGGTGGTTCGATGATTCGATCGCTCTATATCTCTCCTGAGCAACAAGTTTTGCACGATGTGCCCTCCCCATCCTGGGCGGAAGTTATCCGTCAGCCGGATGGTTTACTGTGGGTCGATTTCCAGGCGACAGCGCCTGAGGAAGATGAAGCGCTGCTGCGCGATGTTTTCCATTTTCACCCGCTGGCGATCGACGACGCACTGCAGGAAATCCACCTGCCCAAGCTGGACGACTGGGACGATTACCTGTACATCGTGCTGCAGAGCGTGGTCTTCAACCGCGAGAACGGCGAGCTGGTGGACACGCTCGAGCTGGACATCTTCCTCGGGGGCAACTTCATGGTCACCCACCATGACCGGGAAATTGCCCCATTGGACCGGTTGTGGGAGATCGCCGGTCTTGACGAGCGCATCCCGCGCCGCGGCGCCGATTACCTGCTCTACCGCCTGGTGGACGAAGTCATCGCCAGCTACATGCCCGTGGTCGAGTCGCTCGACCTGGAGATCGACCACATCGAGGACCAGCTCTTCAACTCACCGACCCAGCAGGCGCTGCAGCAGCTCTTCACGCTGAAACGTTCGGTGCTGCATCTGCGCCGCATGGTAGGACCCCAGCGCGAGGTGCTCAACCGGCTGGCACGCGACGAATACAGGGTGATCGATGCCCAATCGCGCGTCTATTTCCGCGACATTTACGACCACCTGGTGCGCCTGTATGACATCAGCGAAACCCTGCGCGACCTGGTCAGCGGCGCCCTGGACACCTACCTCTCGGTGGTCAACAACCGCATGAACGATATCGTCAAGACGCTGACGATCATCACCACCATCTTCATGCCGCTGACCTTCATCACCGGCTTTTTCGGGATGAATTTCTTCCAACCCGAGCCGGGCAGCCTGCCCTGGACCGGGATGCTGTTCTTTCTCGTCGCCATGCTTCTGATGGCGGCGCTGCCGGCGGTGATGATCGTCTGGCTGCGCCGGCGCGGCTGGATGTAAAACAGCTTTTTTTATACACCAGCTTTTTTCAACACGCAGGACACAAAGGTGACGCGAAGGCGCGCGAAGATCACACTGCCATCTTCGCCTTCTTTTATTTTGGGGAATTATTAGAAGCCCTTGACAACCCGACAATTTAGATATAGAATATCCACAACAGATATATCGTGCACGGATATATAGAACATAATGGAGATGCAGCCATGACAGAAACCTCACCTACACCTGTACAATACTCGCCCATGACCCCTGCTGTTTATAACATCCTGCTCGCGTTGGCGGATGGCGAAAAGCACGGGTATGCCATCATGCTGGAAGTGGAAGAGAACACCCAGGGAACCGTCAAAATGGGACCGGGGACGCTCTACGGCTCGATCAAGCGTTTGCTGGCAAGTGGTTTGATCGAGGAATGCGACGAACGACCCGACCCGCAGCTGGATGATGAGCGGCGGCGCTATTACAGGCTGAGCGGCCTGGGAGAACGAGCCCTGCGGATCGAATCTGAGCGCCTGGAGCGCCAGGTGAGGGTAGCCCGATTAAAACAGGTTCTGGATGGAACAGCCTGAAGGAGACCCGGATGGAAACTAACACCAACAATTTACGCTGGTTGGCACTATCCACCCGCTTCTACCAGGCGCTGCTCGCAATCTACCCGTCCGAATTCCGCCAGGCATATGGCAACCCGATGCAACAACTTTTCCGCGATTGCTGCCGGCAAGCACTGCGCGAAAGTGGAGCGGCAGGGCTGTTGAGCCTGTGGATGCGGACGATGCTCGACACCGTGCAAACGGCTCTCGAGGAACATACACAACGAGGGATCGATATGTCGAAAGATAAATTTATCAAATTAAGCGGCTGGGCAATGATCATTGGCGGTCTGGTGACGATGCTGGGCTGGCTGGCGAGCACTCGACCGGAGTACGAGCCTTACAACTTCCTCAGAAATCCGATCGACTTCTACGCCAATGCGGTAGAAATTCCCTTGATCGTCACCGGTCTGATTTTGCTCAGTGTGGGTTTCAGCGGTCTGTACCTGCGCTACGGGCGGGTGAGTAACGGCTTTGGCAGGTTCTGCCTTGGGTTTGGCGCAGCCAGTGGTGTGGTCAGCGCGATTGGAGCCGCGGGGATGAACTTCAACGAGGCTTTTTGGTCGCTGTTCTTCTTCGGACTTACCTTCCAGTTCCTGGGGCTTGCATTGTTCGGGATCACCAATCTGCGACAGCGCACACTGCCGCGCTGGAATGGGCTGCCGCTACTGGCGGGGGCATGGGTGCCCCTGTTCGTCCTGGTGAGTCTGATCGTCGAACAGGTTAACGGGCGGTGGGTCGAAACGCCTGGCGCGGTTTTCCCGATCGTGTGGCTGCTCACCCTGGTGGGTCTGGCAGGTCTGGGTTACCTGCTGCAATCGGACCCGCAGCCAGCCAGCACGGCTGCCGCACCTGCCTGAGCTATACCTGATCCAGGCGCCGCGGAGTATTGAGCTGCGCGGCGCCTGATCTCTTTTCCTGCTCATAGAAAGCTTTCATCCGGCTGGCGGGTTAGAACACGAATTACACGAAGGTTTTTAAGTCAGGCTTTTTAGATTCTGATGTCTCCCAACCTGATGAACCATAAAAAGCCAACTTCGTTAATCTTCGCGTCCTTGGCGCCCTTCGCGGTTTAAGCTTTTTTTTTCAACCCACCTCCACCAGGCAGTGGCACACCTGACCCAGGTAGCGACCGTCCCAGGTGATGCGGAACGCCACCGGGTAGCTGCCGGCAGGGGTACCGGGCGGGAGGCTGACCGCCAGCGGGGCATGGACGATCCACTCCACCCCGCACCGGCTGGCGAAAGAAGGCAGCGTTTGCGATGCCCAGCCCGGGGGCAGCACAGCCTCCGCCACCAGCGAGCAGGCACGCGCATGAATGGTTGCTGGCGCGCACCTCGACGGTGAAGCCCCCGCCGGGAAGCGCCTCGACCTGGTAGGGGTACGCCCGTATCCAGCCCTCGTCCGTGCCGTAGTTCGGGTGATCCCACGGAAGCAGCTCCGCCAGCATCGCCTCGCGCTCGATGAGGTTCTTCTCCATGCAGTCCAGCTGTTCCTCGGAAAAATGGAACGCCTGCCCCTGGTGCTGGTTGAGGATCAGGTCGGGCTGGTGCTGGCGCAGCAGGTCGATGCACCTGCGGAAGCCCAGCCCTGCGCCGAGAAAATTGCGGTTGCCGGCGGTGTAGTCGTCCATGCCGGATGGGGAGAAGGAATCCCCGCCGAAAAGGACCGCCATGCCGTGCCCGCGGGCAAGCAAGCCGCCGTGGTAGAAACTCTGCCCGGGGAAGTGCAGCGCGGTCAGCTCGAACTCGTGCCAGCGCCAGGTCTCGCCGTGCGTGGTGGTGCGTGCCACCGGCGCGATGGCGGGTGAGATGCACGGCAGGCAGAAGCGCATTGGGTGGGTGAGGATCTCCGCCATGTGCTCATCGGCGATGATGGCAGCTGAGGACGCAGCCGCCAGGTGGTGGAGAGCGTCGACGTGGTCGTCGTGGTAATGCGTGACCCAGCAGCCCTCCAACTCGGTGTACAGCCCCTGCTCCTTCCAGGCTGCCAGCGTCTCCAGGACGCCGTCGAGACCGCAGTCGACCAGCAGCAGCGCCCCGCTCTCGGAGAGCAGGGCGAAACTGGTACCGGCGCTTTTGCCGGCGGCGACTGGCTTGATGAACTCCGGGAATGGAAAAGTGTCTGCCGGCGCCATGCGCCAGGGGTCGTCCGCCTGCTCGGCGAAGATCTCCGGAAAGTAGAAGTTGAGCGAGGAGACGGCGGCATAATTGCGGTAAAGCCGCTCCAGGCGCTGGATGGTCAGGCGCGCCGCGGCAGCAGGCTCACGAACCAACCCTCCGTGCGAAGGCACCAGGAACTCCGCCGGGATATCAGCGAGCTTCTCCAGGCTGGCGGTCAGTTCCTTCGCCGCGCCGAGGAAGCCGTGGTAGTCCGACCAGGCGCCCATGATCTTCTTCTGCAGGGAATGCACGTCCCAGAGCTGCCCGGGGGCGTAGACCGCGTCGCCGCAGAAAATGGCACGGCGCGTGGCCGCGCCTGCATGCGGCAGCTCGACGACATACGACACGGCGCCATCCGTCATCCCGGGCGTGTCCAGCACGCTGATGGAGAACCCGCCCCACTCGAACCGGTCGCCCTCTGCCACCGTGCCGCTGAGGGCGATGTCGTGCAGCGGCGCCAGGGGACCCGGGCGGAAGTGGTACAGGTGCCAGCGGTTGTGCCAGCTCTGCCAGTGTGCTGAGGCTTCTTCGAAATGGCGCCGCTCTCCCTGCGGGGCGAACACCTTTACCGGCGGCTTAGCGGCGGCATCCTGGAAGGGGTAGATTCCAGCCGTGTTCGGGCGGCGGTGCTGCGTGCAGTAGATGCGTTCAACCCGGCTGACGCCGATCTCTGCCAGGCGCGCGGGCGTCAGCGTGTCGTCGCAGTCGATCAGGACCGCACAGTCGCCCTGGCGCAGGATGCCGCAGTTGACCGCGCCGCGGTAGACGAACAGGTCCGGCAGGATTTCGGTGAAATGGAAGGGGGGGAATTTGTTCACCAGTGGATCTGATTATATTGCAGAATCACTGCCAACCTGCGACGGTTCTGGTGATCTTCTTTTTAAACACAGATTGCGCAGATGGGCGGATTGCGCTGGATTTTTTAACACGATGATCGAATGGACGAATTTTCGATTTTCTTATTTTGTTTCTGGTTTTCTTCTTGTTCTTTTCCTTCTCTTTTCTTGGTCCTCGTGTCAGAATCTTTTTTTTAACACAGATTGCGCAGATGGGCGGATTGCGCCGGATTTTTTTAATGCGAAAGCACCGAATGCAGCGAAACCGATCCCGAGCAGCTGGCTGAGCGCCTCACCGCCGCGGTCCAGGAGACCCTGCAGCCGGAGCAGGTCACCCTGTGGCTGGTGCCGTTCCAGCGAAAAAACAACACCAACCGCTAATTGCTTCCCGCTGGCTTAACCGGAACGATCGGAACATGATCATCAGGTTACCTGTTAAAACGGGCACCACGAAATACACGAAATTCACGAACGGGAAAAAAAGCATTTGCGGCTCCAGCCCTCCTCCCCCCTTCAGGGGGGATTGAGGGGGGTAGGTATGGTTTCACCCGCAAACGTAAGCACTCCATCAAACGCAAGCCGCTGCCATACAATAACTGGGTCATCAGCAAGGTTTCTCCGCTCATCTGGCGCAGTACTCGTTCGACCTCAGTCTTCGAAAGTACCGTCGGTAGATGTTTCAGCCTTCTCGCCTGGACTGACTGAAATGTCAAATCGAGCGGTAAGTCAAGCACTTCACGGTACAGAAAAAGCAGTGCGCTCAGGGCCTGGTTTTGAGTTGATGCAGCGACATTTTTCTGGTGGCAGCCAAATAGGTGAGAAATTGTTCGATCTCTGAGCTTCCCCTTTCGTTCGGATGGCGGGTAACTTGTTGTGAAAAAGGATGTATTGTTTAATCCAATAGAGATACGATTTCTCAGTCCGGTAGGCGTAATTCTTCAAACGCAGCCGATCGCGGACCTGGTCAAGGAGTCTTTTTTTCGGTGGAAGCATGGATCACCTCCCGATTAACAAATCCAGCATAATCATATATAATGTTCTTTAGGGACTATAAATAGCTTTGAATACCTCAAGGTGGCGTGGTATGCACTAGTAAGACGGCAGCACCAATGAAAATTGGACAATCCCTAATTCGGGAATGAGAGGCTAGCGTGATCAAGATTTTGGTAGTTGGCGGCTACGATCCAACGGACGAGGATATCGATGATGTGCGCGCGTTTTGTAGCGCCCTTGGTACACAGATCATTAAACAGGGGCACGCGATTGTCAACGCTTGCCAGACAGATTTCGACGCCGATATCGCGAAGGCAGCGCATGAGGCGCTTTATGGTCAGCCACCTCACGAGATCGAGCGGCGAATAGTCAGCTTTATTCTCTCTGGTCTTAAACCGGCTCACGACTTCGGTCGTGTACTCCGATCCCGGCTGGTGAGTTGGGACACAAAAGACGCGACCTTCATCCCGGAACCTGTGAAGATGGCTGACGCCGTCATCATGGTCCGGGGCTACGACGGCACCAAGCGAGCTGCCTGGTGGGCGCGGTATGCAAGAAAGCCTATGCTCCCGGTCGCCTCCTTCGGAGGCGCGGCTAGTGAGGTGTTTGAGCAAGAGATGGATGATTTCGAGGACAAGTATGCTGCGACCGTCGATATAATTGATTACCAGGGGCTCAACTCAGGCACGACAGACTGGGATAAGCTCGCAACCAGTGTGGTGACTTTAGCCGAAGATCTGGCCACTCCAAACAGAGCCCTGGTGATTATGTCTTATACACAGACCGAGCCTGCCGCTACGGAGCTTGCGAACACCTTCGACAGTTTCAAAGCTGCGTGCGAGGCTTATCGGTATACATGTGAGCGAGTTGATGAGACGAATACAAAAGACACAAGTATCGTCGCTGAGATTTTACGACGGATAAACGAATCTGCATTCATCATTGCCGATCTAACCGAGCTGAAGCAGAATGTGTTCTTCGAATTGGGGTTTTCCAGAGGGATGGGGAAACGAGTGATCGCGACTGCAAAGGAGGGAACAGAACTGCCCTTCGATGTAAAGGATATTCCCGTGACCTTCTGGAATTCCGATCGACCAAAAGGGCTTAAACAGAAGCTGATCGAACGACTAAAACCTATCGCCGAGGAACAAGGCCATGATCGGGCTTAGGGTAGGTGCCAATCGCTCTAAGCGTCTGATCAGGGGATGCAAGCGAGTGGGGGTAAGGTTGGTTGCCAATGGGTGGGTCATCCCGTCCCCGCCACCTGATCCCGGTCGTTGAAACTGTCGAAAAAGTCACTTTTCAAAAATTATTCTTGAAAAGTGGGAGAGAAGCACCGAAAACCGCTTAGTTTTTGATGTTCCGAACAACATTTTTGGCGATTTTTGAGCCAGTTGTGGGAGATTTTTGTGAACATTTTTCAAAACAGGGGTTTTTCGACAGTCTCGTTAGGTTTATTGTACCGTCTATTTGAATATCTAGCCACCATACAGTTTGATGATTTATCGGTAAACACAGAGGTAAATAGGACAAGGTAGTGAATTGATCAAGAGTCGTTCTATGAAACGCAAGCCGATTTGGAAAATGCTCAAATCACGCCTATCTTTTCGATCAACTTGTTCTCTTTGGCTATTGCGGATCGTTCTTGTGCCGATGGAAATTGACCAGACTTATTACAAAACCACAGCCAGGGTCAGTCGAGAGAGTTTGTCAGCATGATGGAGCATGGTGCATTCAAGGTCAAAGCCGTGGCTTTTCAAATCACCGAAGGTTTCTTCGATCCACATTCTCTGGACGTATGCCTGCAAGGTCATATGCCGGTCAGGAAGGTTGGTCGCCAAGCACCACGGTTCATCTTCCCCTACTTTCCAGTGCGGGATAGTTGAGCCAGTGATCGCGAATATTTGTGTGCAAAAACATATGAACCGATTCACGGTTCGCACCAAAAGGTGATCAGGTGTCTGTTGTTCAAGATGCGATATATACGCCGCAACATCAGACCCTTTTTTCCGCAAACTCAGGATCATGCTTCTCCGGTTCGTGGAAGCAGCCCTCTTGTTTGCGCCAATGAAATCCTTCACTTTCGACCCAGGTCCAGATGGTTGAGGCGGATAAATGCACCCCATGGCGTTCTTAGAAGGGACTTTTCAGACGCTCAAAGGTCAATAATTCAATCGTGTGTCACTGGCTTCTGGGTTTCTGTAGAGCTAAGGCAACAAGGCACTGCCGACCTCCTGGTTATGGGTTGGCGGTCGACCTATTCTATCTCCATCCACTAATCCGGCAATCCCACATTCGTTGAAACATTTCTCCCATTCAATGCCCATGGGCGCCTGTTTGAAACCCGCTCGTTCCCCTGCACGCGAAGCAGCCAAGTTGGGATTATCGTGCATACGCTCAATCACCCGAGCTCGTTGCACACCAGTCTCATCGGTTCTTTGTGCGGTTTGGCCAATCGACTGATTTCCTGTTCTTCTTCTGTTGTGAATGTGCGCAATCTGATCCGTTTTGGCATTGTGTTCTCCTTTTCTCAAGAGAACAATTTTAACTTATTTCACGAGAAGACCATTTAGGAACTTCATTACAACACAATAATGGGAGATGCTCTGAAAAACTCGTAAACGGTTTAGTCTTGATAATTCTAAGCCCTCGACAACATAGCATCAGATTCTTCAGATAACATGGAAAAGTGAGATTATAATGAGATTGACTAAAGCTCAGCTTCGAAAATATAAAAAACTTAATGCCAAATCAACTGGCACCGGTTACTTTGGACTTATTCTCCTGGAGAAGTCATGACCAAACAGATCATCCCCACCTCACCTTTGAGTGATGAAGAGGAAATCCTAATCAAGAAATTCATCGAGAGCATCACCAAGCAGAGTGATTTGATGGATAAATTAGGTGTGCAGATATTAACCATATACGACCTGGCAATTCCGGGTATATATGCTACAGCATTGAAATTGGTGCGCGGTGAAGATGCAACTTTGCTGATCAAACCAGCCTTATACCTGACATTCATCTGCTGGTTTACATCCCTGGTTCTGACCTTGATTGCTCTGATCCCAAAAAAATGGAAAGTGGATCCCACAATTATCCAGCAGGACCCTAATAAAATGACTGAAGGACTGGGTATAGAAGATTTCTTCAATCAATCAGCATTGTACAAAAGAAGACTGATCATCCCATCCTGTCTGATCTTTTTTATAGGGATCATCAGTTCGGTTTTCACAATAGGATAATAAAATGGCGAAAAGATTGTATTTTATCTGCTGGAACTGTAAAAGATATTTCTCTATATTCAAGGATATTACTTCTCAACAAAAATTGGTTGTTCCCTGCCCATTTTGCGAAAAAAAATGTCTCGTCAACTTACCAACTTATCGCCAAAAAGTAAAAACAATTATCAGAGGAGATGAGGTGGCAGACTCGGATGAAATGTATGAGTATATCTTCCCTGACAAGATCCCAACAGAACCAGTGGATGATCTAGAAGATTGAAGCAATCAAATGCCAAGCCAAGTTTCCCCTTCCCCTTTTATTATTCGTCCTGCTGAAGATATTTTCGATCAAAATCCTGCACTGCGCAGATTGAACCTGAACCTGAGCAATAAATTCCTTTTTCACGAGGCAATCACGGACGAGGACTTACAGGTTTTTGGGAGCGGGTTGTGGAATGTGCTGGGTGTCCAGGAGACATTTGATGGTGTTTATGAAAAAGCTGGGGCATCAATATTGCCCATCATTATCGAAAGTGATTCTGCCAGCATTCAATCTTTGCCATGGGAAATTGTATACCATCCTGTTCATGGTTTTCTGGGAAAAAATCTTGCTTTCACTATAACCCGGACAACCAACCTCTAAATCCTGAACCGGTTGAATTGCATCCGGGACCCTTGCGTGTTCTCTTATTCACATCACTTCCAGATGATGTTTGGATGCCTAAAAGGAAGGTTGAATGTAGAAGAGGAGCAGGTCCAGGTTCAAGAAGCACTTTTGCCTTGGATTGCTAAAGGTCTCGTTACCTGGAGATTCCTGAGGATGGCAGGTTTGCCACACTACAAACTCTTTTATATGAATATCACCCCCACATCCTCTACCTGAGCGGTCATGGACGATACCAGCACTCAATCTATTCCGAAGAACCGCCTTTTGGGGTATTCTTTTTTGAGAAGGAAAATGGAGAAAGCGATCCTATCAGGGAGGATAGCATTGCACATGCCCTGGTTGGTATGGGAGTTCAACTGGTTGTCATTTCCGCGTGTAAATCTTCAAAAAATGCTTCCGTTGACCTTGCGAATGGATTGGCTCAACGGATCGATACACGGGAATTTCCCACGTGATCGGGATGAGAAAGTCGATCAGTGATCGTGCCGGGATCAAGTTAGCGTATCCTTTTCGATAACATTGCACGGCAGAACCGATACGGCAATACAGGCAGCGCGCATCGCTATACAAAAGCCGTATGCCGATATCTCTCGCCGAGATTCAGATATTATCTCTCTGGATGAATTAACTTATGGGCAATGGTGCCTTCCGATGCTTTTATCTGGTAATTCTGATGCACAAATAATTGACTGGAATTTCGAACCTTTTTCTTCCGACAAGCTTATCATCAGTAAGCATATAGAAAATATCACCCTTCCTGAACGTTTCGTTGGCAGGCGTTCAGAATTAAGACAGTATAAACATGACCTCCTCCGAAAACGAATTCGACGCCTGCTCATTACCGGACCTGGAGGCCGGGAAAGACTTCCCTTGCCGGAAAACTAGCCCTGGATTTACAGCAGAACGGCCTTCAGGTGTTCGCCTGGTGCGCCCGTCCTGAAAATCCATTTTCAGAATTTGAATTTCAACTGGAAATCGCTCTGGATGATCAAAGGACAAAACAATATGACCGGGTGAAGATCCATAAAACCGAAGTCGAAGATCGAGCAAATGGCTGCTTCGTTACCTCAGAGACCAGTTCAGTGATAGGATTGTTTTCTTTTTCGATAACCTGGAGACCATACAGGATCCTGGACTCTCTAGAAATAACTGAACCAGGATTCAGAGCCTGGTTAGAAGTTTTGATCTCGGCAGATGAAGCGATAGTCCTTCTGACTTCAAGATGGAAACTCAACGGATGGAAAGATCAACACCTGGCGCTTGACTTTTCAAAGTATGGGGATTTTCTTCAATTTGCTCAAACACTCGCATTACGTGGACAATTGCCGGGAACAATCCTGCAGGATCGTCAGAAGTTAAGGACGGTTTATAAAATCCTGGGCGGGAATTTTACAGGATTGGAATTATTATCGGCTGCTTTATTGTTGATGGATGAACCTTCTGAAGAACAGGCATTCTTGGAGAAACTTACTGGGGCGAAACTTTATCTCCAACAATACATGGCACTGGAGGAGATATACCTTCACCTTCCGGATGAAGCCAGGAGTCTTTTAAATCGTATCCCTGCATATCACAACCGGTTCCAATAGAAGGGCTTGTTAAACTTGGCTTGGATTTAAATGATCCTGTAGAAATGGTGAGAAAGATCTGGCAGCCGTATCCATCCTCGAGGTTATGTTTGAACCACTTTGGGACGCCGTTCAATTCCAGATCACACCGCTAATGAGAGAGTGGTTGGAGGAAGGAGATCTAGTTGATGACCGTCCTGATTGGCTGCAACTAGCTGCTGACTACCAGTTATATTTACTGGCGAACGAACGCCCGACACTTTCACAAGCGGTCATCACTCACGACGCCCTGCGCAGAGCAGGTCAAACCGAACTGGCAGATCGGATAACCCTTAATTTAATGGTGGGTTCGTTAACTCTCTCTGGTTCCTTCGTGACGTTATTGGAAAAATGGCTTCCCGTTATTCTCATGTCTGAAGACCCATCCACAAAAGGCGAAGCCCTGGGTCAAACCGGAAAACTTTTCCTTCACATAGGTCAATATGAGACGGCGCTGACCTACCTGAAACAATCCCTCGCCATCAGTCAGCAAATCGGCGACAAAGCGGGCGAAGGCACCACGCTCAACAATATTTCGCAAATATTCAAGGCGCAGGGCGATTACGAGACGGCCCTCACCTACCTGAAACAATCCCTCGCCATCATGCAGCAAATCGGCGACAAAGCGGGCGAAGGGACCACGCTCAACAATATTTCCCAAATCTTCGAGGCGCAGGGCGATTACGAGACGGCGCTCTCCTACCTGAAACAATCCTCGCCATCAGGCAGCAAATCGGCGACAAAGCGGGCGAAGGCACCACGCTCAACAATATTTCGCAAATATTCAAGGCGCAGGGCGATTACGAGACGGCGCTCTCCTACCTGAAACAATCCTCGCCATCAGGCAGCAAATCGGCGACAAAGCGGGCGAAGGCACCACGCTCAACAATATTTCGCAAATATTCAAGGCGCAGGGCGATTACGAGACGGCGCTCTCCTACCTGAAACAATCCCTCGCCATCAGGCAGCAAATCGGCGACAAAGCGGGTACTTGTGTGACCTTGTTTAATATCGGTCACATACATGCGCAAAATAATGAGATTAGAGATGCCTTCAATGCATGGATCGCCGCGTATATTTATGCCAAAAAGATGAATCTCTACCAGGTTTTGAAAGCCCTTTCAGACCTCGCTCCGCAAATCGGATTGCCTGAAGGACTCGAAGGCTGGGAAATGCTTGCCCAACGAATGCAGGAAGATAAGACTGATGTCGGTCTTAATCAAGTAAATGGAATGAAGCAGGTGGAAGATTTTGTTCAATCAATAATTACAGCCGTCAACGAGAACCATGCTAATGTAGATGAGTTATTCGACACGGTCTCAAAAATGTCGGTCGATCCGAATTACCCCAGGAAATTCAAGAATTAGGTAAAGTGTTGAGGAGTTATATCAGCGGGAACCGAAAACCTGACTTGGCCGGTTTGCCCGATGAACTCGCTGAGATCGTATCGAAATGCTTAACCACCTAATGTAATAATATTTTCCTGATCACCCATTTTTATTTTCGATCATCACGTTTTTATTTTTCCATTCAGTTTTATATATTCATACTCCGTCCAAATCCTGCAACCCGACAAAATATTCTTAACCCAAAAGTATTATTTATGAGAAAAAGGGTCTAACCCGGGGTTAGACCTTAAGCTGATTTTTCCCCTCCGCGCTCATTTTTCTCTTGACGATTCAGAACAAATGTTCTAGATTCGTGCCTGCCGGGGAGCGCTGGCTCTCCTGCCTGGGAGCGGCTCTCCTGCCTGAGAGCAGCAGCTCCCAGCCATCTGCCCAATTTACTGGAGGTTCATATGAGTGTGTGCATACCAATTGTTGTCCTGGGAGAGAACGCAGCCACCGCCCTGGTGAGTGCCCCTGTGGACGCGCCGGCGTTCTCCGCCGATACGCTGGCAGCCATCGCCGGCAGCGCCCTCTCGCTGGTCTTCTCTTACCTGCCCGGCGCGGCGCAGGCTTACGAGCGCCTGGACGGCACGCGCAAGCGCCTGGTGATGCTGGGCCTGCTGGCTCTCACCAGCCTGGCGGTCTTCGGGCTGGGCTGCTCGCCCTGGGCGCAGGCGCTGGGGCTGAGCCTGGACTGCGGCAGCGCCGGGGCGGCGGAGATGCTGCGCGCTTTCCTGCTGGCGCTGGTCGCCAACCAGAGCACCTTCCTGCTCTCGCCCCAGGTCGCTCGAGCGCAGGAGGCTGAGTGAACCGCTTCTCTAAACGGCTGTTTTACTGGCTGCGCGGCAAGCAATACGACCCGCTCATCGACGACGGCAGGCGCATCCGCCTGGTGCCGCCGGCGCACCTGCTCGCCGGGATCGCTGCCAGCGGCGGGGCGCCGGCGGCTGAACCAGGCAGGCTGAGCCTGAGCGCGGCGGGTCCCCGTCCGGGTTCCGGGAAGAAGCGCAGCGGGGGCGCCAAAACGCAAGCCGAAAGCCCCGCCGCAGGCGAACCCATCCCCGCCCGGGCATTCTTCGAGCGCCGCGCAGCCAGCCGAGGGCGCGCTCCCCTGAGACGATCGCCCCGCCCCCCTGCCGGCGCTGCGCCGGGTGAAGCCGCCCTCGAGGACGGGGAAACGCGGCAGCAAAACGGCTACAACGGCTACCGCCACTTCCTCACCCCCGAGGAACGCGACGACGCCCGGCGCACGCAGGAGCTGCCCATCACGGTGGAGATCAACATCTTCCGCGTCCAGCTGAAGAAGATGCTGCGCCTGGCGGCGGAGATCTCGTCCCTGGACGAGATGGTGCAGTTCACCAATTCCTACGGGCTGGCGCTGCTGCGCATCTCGCGCCTGCTGGAGACGGAACAGGACCGCGGCGCCGGTGCGGACAGCATCCAGGCGCAGCTGCCGGAGATATTGAAGAAAGTAAACGAGGAACTTGACCATGAGCTTAATCAACAACTGCCACTTTTTCCCTGACGAGGTCTTTTACCCGTCCGGCGATGAGGATGCCTTCTCACCCGGGGACCTGGATGAGATTCAGGCTGACGTGCCCTTTGAACTCTACGACGCCCCGCCGTCGAGCCCGGAGAGGGTGGCGATGGAATTCAACCCTGGAAAAACCGGCGCGGTGCGACCGCCTGCGAACGCCGCCAGCCGCCAGCGCCTGCGCCTGCTGCACTACCGGCGCTGCCGGCTGATCCGGCTGGCGCACCAGGCGAAGGAGACCGGCAGGGAATTCGTCCAGGAGCTGCGCCTGCTGCACCAGGAGCTGAACCGCTGCCAGTCCTGCCCGAAGGAGAATGAGTGCCCGGTGATCGAGCACCTGGTCAACCAGCTCGAGACCCTGGTGCAGGACCTCTACCAGGAATGGCTGGCTTGAGGCAGACCGGAAGCAAGAGCGCCCGGGGGTCGGCTTGAGCGCCAGGAAGGGCAGCCGCCGGCTGGACGAGGAGATCATGCAGCAGCGCGCCCTGCGCGGCATGGTCACGCGCATCGACCTGTTCTGCAAGTTCGGTTCCTCGCTCAAGCTGCGCGGCTACCAGCTGGCGGCGGCGAAGGCGGTGGTCAATTCGGTGCTGCACCGCCGCGGGCGCAGGCTGGTGGTGGTGTTCCCGCGCCAGAGCGGCAAGAACGAGCTGCAGGCGCAGATCGAGGCCTACCTGCTCTACTTCTATTCCGGCACGGACGCCGAGATGGTCAAGGTCTCGCCCACCTGGAAACCGCAGAGCCTGAACGCCATGCGCCGCCTGGAGCGCGTGCTCAGCCGCAACTGGCTGACGCGCCGCGTCTGGCACAAGGAGCAGGGCTACATCTACCGCATCGGCTCGGCGCGCATCTACTTCCTCTCCGGCGAACCCAGCGCCAACGTGGTCGGGGCGACGGCTTCGCTGCTGCTCTCCTGCGACGAGGCGCAGAGCGTGGAGATCGAGAAATGGGACCGCGAGTTTGCGCCGATGGCAGCCTCCACCAACGCCACGCTCGTTTTCTGGGGCACCGCCTGGACGGCGGATACGCTGCTCAGCCGCGAGAAGCGCCATGCCGAGGCGCTGCAGGCGAGCGACGGCAAGCGGCGCCTGTTCCTGATCGATGCCGGCGAGGTGATGAAGGAGGTGCCCGCCTACGGCAGCTACGTGCAGGGCGAGGTGGACAGGCTGGGCAGGAACCACCCGCTGGTGCGCACGCAGTATTACTCCGAGGAGCTGGAGCAGCAGGGCGGGATGTTCACCCCGGAACGCCTGGCGCTGCTCAGCGGCAGCCACCCGCGCCAGCGCATCCCCACCCCCGGCAGGACGTACGCCTTCCTGGTGGACATCGCCGGGGAGGACGAAGCCCTGTTCTGCGGGGAAGGCGAGCTGGCGAACCCCGGCCGCGACAGCACTGCGCTGACGGTGGTGGAGGTGGAGCTGGGGTCCGCTGTCATCGCGAGGAGCGCTGTTTGCGACGAAGCGATCTCCCGTCCGGACCAAAAGGGAGATTGCTTCACTCCGTTCGCAATGACAAACACTGTCATCGCCAGGAGCGCCGTTGGCGACGAAGCGATCTCCCCTCCGGACCAAAAGGGAGATTGCTTCACTCCGTTCGCAATGACAAACACTGTCATCGCCAGGAGCGCTGTTGGCGACGAAGCGATCTCCCGTCCGGACCAAAAGGGAGATTGCTTCACTCCGTTCGCAATGACAAACGCTGTCATCGCCAGGAGCGCTTTTGGCGACGAAGCGATCTCCCGTCCGGACCAAAAGGGAGATTGCTTCACTCCGTTCGCAATGACAAACGCTGTCATCGCGAGGAGCGCCGTTGGCGACGAAGCGATCTCCCTCCGGTCCACGAGGGAGACTGCTTCACTCCGTTCGCAGTGACAGGCTCTGGTCCGGTTTATAAAGCCGTCGACCGCCGCCTGTGGACCGGGGTGCGGCATGCTTCGCTGCTCGCCCAGCTGAAGGCGCTGGCGGACCTGTGGCAGCCGCGCTGGGTGGTGGTGGACGCTACCGGCGTGGGCGCGGGGGTCGCCAGCTTCCTGGAGGAAGCCCTGCCGGGGAGAGTGCTGCCTGTGCGCTTCAGCAGCGTGCTGAAAAGCCGCCTGGGCTGGGGCTTCCTGGCGGTCGTGGAGACGGGCAGGTGGAAGGAGTGGTTGCCTGTAGAGGGCAAAAAACATGCCCTCTACAGGTTGGGGGAAGGTGAAGAAACCGCCTTCTCCGCGCCGGAGGGATCATCGAACCCTATTTACCATCCTGACGAGCAGGAGCTGTTCTACCAGCAGCTCAGGCACTGCCAGATGAACATCCTGCCCGGGACCGGAGCAGCGCATGCGCTGGGGCGTGCCCGAGGGGACACGCCACGCGCTCACCGGCGCGCTGGTGCACGACGACCTGGTCATCTCGGCAGCCCTGTGCGTGCTGCTGGACGACCAGTCCTGGGGCAGGGCAAAATCAGGCGTGCTCCCGCCCATGGACCCATTGGCTGGAATGGATCCGGTGGTATGAAAATTTTTAACACGAATGCAGCGAATGGACGAATGATGCGAATAAAAACATTTTTTCCTTGTTTTTCCTTTCTTTACTTTGTGTCCCTTGGCGTCCTTTGTGTCCTTCGTGTCAAATTTTTTCTTTTTTCAACACGGATTACGCAGATGAGCGGATTTCACCGATTTTTTTATGCTAATCAAATCTTTTTTTCCTTTCTTTACTTTGTGCCCCTTGGCGTCCTTTGTGTCCTTCGTGTCAAATTTTTTCCTTTTTTCAACACGGATTACGCAGATGAGCGGATTTCACCGATTTTTTTATGCTAATCAAATCTTTTTTTCCTTCCTTTACTTTGTGCCCCTTGGCGTTCTTTGTGTTCTTCGTGTTAAATTTTTTCCTTTTTTCAACACGGATTGCGCAGATGAGCGGATTTCACCGATTTTTTTATGCTAATCAAATCTTTTTTTCCTTCCTTTACTTTGTGCCCCTTTGCGTCCTTTGCGTCCTTTGTGTCAAATTTTTTTCTTTTTCTTTTCCTTCTCTTTTCTTTGTGTCCTTCGTGTCAAATATCTTTTCCTATTCATAAGGAGAGCCACATATGCCAAACTCATTCCGCCAGAAATTGACCCGCTTCCTGCTCAGGAACCAGGACAACCATCCTGCCCGCATCCAGGCAGCCGCCGTCCACAGCCGGGTGGCGGATGACGAGGGCTGGGCGGGACTCTCAGGCAGAAGCCACGACTACGACCCCGCCCGCGTGCAGGAGCTGTATGCCGACGCGCTGACCGCCTGGCGCCGCAACCCGATCGCCTTCCGCATCATCGCCATCACCACCGATTACGTGGTCGGCGACCGCATCCTGCTCTCGTCACCCAACCGCTCGCTGGACCGCTTCCTGCAGGCTTTCTGGCACCATCCCAAGAACCACCTCGACCTGCGCCTGGAGGCGATGTGCGAGGAGCTGGCGCGCGCCGGCGACCTGTTCGCCCTGCTCTTCCGCAATCCCGCCGACGGGATGAGCTACCTGCGCTTCGTCACCAAGGACCGCATCCTGCGCATCGAGACGGCAGACAACGACTGGGAGGTGGAGACCGCCTACTACGAGCAGCAGGAGAGCGGCGAGGCGCGCCGCTGGCTCTCACCCGCCCACCCCCAGGCGGCGGAAGCGCAGGCGGTGATGCTGCACTACGCCGTCAACCGCCCCCTGGGCGCGCTGCTGGGGGAGAGCGACCTGACCACGATGATCCCCTGGCTGCAGCGCTACTCGCGCATGCTCGAGGACCGCGTGCGCCTGCACTGGGCGATGCGCCTGTTCCTGTGGACGGTGACGGTGCCGGCGAACAAGGTGCGCGAGAAGCAGGAGCAGTACCGGCACGCGCCGGAAGCCGGCAGCATCATCGTCAAGGACGAGAGCGAGCAGTGGCTGGCACAGGCGCCGCTGCTGCACGGCTCGGACGCCTCCCACGACCTGGAGGCGGTGCGCGGCATGATCGACGCCGGATCGGGTTACCCGCCGCACTGGCGCGGCGAGGCCGGGCAGGCGAACCTGGCAACCGCCACGGCGATGCAGGCGCCCACCGAGCGCCACCTGCTGCGCCGGCAGCGTTATTTCAGCCACTGCCTGCAGGACATCGTTTACCAGGCATACCTGCGCGCCGTGGAAGCCGGCAAGGCGCGCCCGCTGGCGGAGCACCGCCTCAGCCAGCTGTTCGCCGCCAGTGTGCCGGATGTCTCGCGCAGCGATAACGAGGCGCTTGCCCGCGCCGCCAGGGAGCTGGCAGCCGCCTTCGAGTCACTGGGCAGGACGCCTTCGGGTTCGCCCACGCTGGACAGGCTGGCGCGCCAGCTGGTGTTCAAGTTTGCGGGGGAGCCGGTGGGGGAGGAGGTGCTGCGGCAGGTGGAGGAGGAGCTGGAGGAGGGTTGAAAACTGTTAACCACGGATTTCACGGATTTCACGGATTTTTAAAAAGGATGGAAGAGGATTACTTAATGGAAAAACCAGTGTGTCATCGCGAGGAGCGCTGTTTGCGACGAAGCGATCTCCGTCCGCCGGACGTTAAGGGAGATTGCTTGCACTCAGATTACACAGATTGTCACAGGATTTGTAAAGAACATGCGAGGAGCGCTACGTTGGCGACGAAGCGATTACCATGTCCGGACCGAAGGAGATTGTTTCACTCCGATTTCGTCAAAGTGGAAAGCGATAATTGTCATCGCGAGGAGCGCTGTTGGCGACGAAGCGATCTCCCCTCCGTTCGCAAGGACGATTGTCATCGCGAGGAGCGCTGTTTGCGACGAAGCGATCTCACGTCCGAACAAGAGGGAGATTGCTTCACTCCGTTCGCAATGACAATAATTGTCATCGCGAGGAGCGATTTTGGCGACGAGGCGATCTCCCCGCCGGTCGCTAAGGAAGAATGTAACCACGAGATTTCACAGATTTCACGGATGTCAAAAAACGGATTGATATGTATTTGCTGGTCAATGGCAGCAGGCGTCAGGTAAGGATACCTGACCTACGATATGGTCCGGTCCGCGGCGCAGTGAATACTGCACCATCCGTAGCTCGGGTTGGCAACCCGAGCGGCAGGACAGGCTCTTCCAGGTCGTGTCCCTGGCAATAACAACAATCACCAACAAGGAGGTTCATGAACGAAACAGACGACAAAATAACATTGGTGTGCGGGAAGGTGGAAGAGACCCCGCCGGAGGAACGCCGCCAGCGGCGCTACCGCTGCCGCTTTGTGCGCAGCGGCACGGCGCGGGCAGCCGGCAACCAGCCCGGCAGGCTGGAGATCGAAGCAGGGGCGCTGGAAGCCGCCTGCCGGGAGGGGCTGTTCGAGGGCAGGGCGGTGTTTGTCGACCACGCCGGTCCGGGCAGCTACCCATCCCTGAAGGACCTGGCTGGCGTCACCGGGTCGGCGCATTTCAACCGGGCTGAAGGCTGCGTGGAGGGCAGCATCCGCCTGTACGACACCCCGCTGGCGGCAAACACCGGCGCGCTGCTCGACGCCCTGCTCGAGGACGGCGCCCCCTCTCCGGACGTGGGTCTGAGCATGGTGTTCTGGCCCGTTTATGCGCAAGAAGTTGAAAACAGCACCCTGGTCGTCCAGGGCATCCGCCACGTGGAGAGCGTGGACCTGGTCTTCGAGCCGGCCGCGGACGGGAGGGTGTTGAGCAGACTGAGGACCGAGGACGGGAGACCGGGGGAAGGACCGGAGACCGAGGACGGAGGACGGGGGAAAGAAGAAGGACGCAGGACGGAAGACCGAGGACGGGTGAAAGGCAGTGGTGCAGTCCAAAATAAATCTATGCGAAAAGGAGATGAGCATATGACCGAAAAAATCGAGGAAAGACCGGCAGAAACAGAGCGGATGGGGGCAGCTCAGCCCGAAAGCGGCGCCGCTGAGACGCAGGCTCAGGGGTGGCTGGACGCCCTGGGCAGGAGCGCCGGCGCGGCGATGATCGCTGCCAGCGGACTGCCACGCGCCAGCTGCGAGCGGTTAGCGGCACGCAGCTTCCGCACGCCGCAGGAGGTGGAACAGGCGGTCGAAGCGGAGCGCGCCTACCTGGCAGCCCTGCAGGAAGACCGGGTGGTCAGCCTGGAGGGCGGCGCGCCGCGCGGCGCTTCCTGCAATGCCCGGGTGAGCGGGATGCGCTCCAGCCTGGACCAGCTTTCCTCCGCCCTGGACGCCCTGCTGGCGGGCAGGCGCCCGGCGGATGCGCAGCCGTTGAGCGGCATCCGCGAGCTCTACCACCTGCTCTCCGGCGACTACGAGATGACCGGCCTGTTCCACGCCGAGCGCGTCAGCCTGGCCAACGTGAACAGCACCACCATGGCCGGCCTGGTCGCCAACGCCCTGAACAAGCGCGTGGTCAACGAGTTCCAGCAGTACCCGCAGTGGTGGACGCCTGTCGTCCAGCGAGGAGGACTTCAGCACCCTGCAGGAGGTGAAGTGGATCACCCTGGGCGGCGTCGGCGAGCTGCCCACCGTGGCCGAAGGCGCCGCCTACACCGAGCTGACCTGGGACGACCAGACCGAGACGGCCAGCCTTCGTCAAGAAGGGCGGCTACCTGGGGCATCACCCTGGAGGCCATCGACAAGGACGACACCGGCCGGCTGCGCGCCGCCCACGCGCCCTGGCGCAGGCCGCCTGGCTGACCCTGGCCAAGACGGTCAGCGCCATCTTCACCGCCAACAGCGGGGTCGGTCCAACGCTGAGCGACGGGCTGGCGCTCTTCCACGCCACCCACGCCAACCTGGGCACGACGGCGCCTTGATCGCTGAGCTCAGCTGGACGGCGGCGCGCCTGGCGATGCGCAAGCAGACCGAAGCTGAACAGCGGCGAGCGGCTGGGCGCCCTGACCGCGCCCAAGTACCTGCTCGTGCCGCCCGACCTGGAGATCACCGCCCTGCAGGTGCTCGCCAGCCCGGAGGACTACACCTACGCCCTGTCGAACGGGGTCTCGGGCAGGTCGAACGTCTTCGCCGAGGGCGACGGGCACATGGCCCGCATGAGCTCGGCCCGCTCAGCGCGTCATCGTGGTCGACCTGTGGACCGACACCAACAACTGGGCGGCCGTCGCCGACCCGCAGCCTCTACCCGACCATCGGCATCGGCTACCGCTACGGCCGGACGCCGGAGATCTTCTCGGTGGCCTCGCCGACCGCCGGGCTGATGTTCACCAACGACACCATGCCGGTCAAGGTGCGCTTCTTCTTCGCCGCCGGTCCGATGGACTACCGCGGGCTGTACAAGGCGAATGTGGCTTAGGGTTAACCACGGATTTCACGGATTTCACAGATTGGAAACCAACTATGGCACAGATTTACTGAACGCTGTCCAGTAAGGTTACTGACCTACGATCTTAATAACCACAGATTTCACAGATGTACACTGATTGGAAACCAACTATGGCACAGATTTACTGAACGCTGTCCAGTAAGGTTACTGACCTACGATCTTAATAACCACGGATTTCACAGATTTCACAGATTGGAAACCAACTATGGCACAGATTTACTGAACGCTGTCCAGTAAGGTTACTGACCTACGATCTTAATAACCACGGATTTCACAGATTTCACAGATTATTAAGAACTGGACAGGCAGTCGACGAGAGCGCAGGCAGCAAGTTATTGCAGAACTGCAGCCGTGTGCAACATTCGCAAAAGGAGAACAACAAATGCAGAGGATTTTTCAGCAGTCGTACCACATCCCGGGGACGCTGACGGCGAACATCACGCCGCGCTTCACCTCCCCGGCGAACTGCACGCTTTTACACGCCAGCGTGGTGGCGAGCAATGATTCGGACGCCACGATCAAGATCGGCAGCAGCAGCGACGATGACGCCTACCTGGCAGCCACGGTGGTCGGTGACTCGGGCGTGCCGATGGTGTACAGCCGCCAGGATTTCGTCGGCGAGCAGTACCCGCGCATCGGCTATGGTGAGGTGGTGGTGGTGACGATTGACTTCGATGGGTCGGCAGGCACGGCAGCCCAGAACGTGACCCTGGTGCTGACCTTCGCCGAAGGGTAGCGGTTGGTGTGCGCTCCCGCGGGCTTTGCGGTGTTTGGGTTTCCCGCAGAGCCCACGGGGGACGCGGCGATAACGGAAGAATAAATATCAACACATCCTGTGGGGACACGACGGCGAGGGACGGTTTCCCATCGAAAATGGCACAGTCGTGTCCCTCCCGCCGGGAGCCCATTCCCGATGGCGGCAAGGGCATTTTATATGAATTCGAGGAGGTTCGAGTGGATGCGTTATTAAAGGAAGCGGTGCGTCAGCTGGGGGTGGATGTGCCGGTGATGGGTTGGGAGGTGGAGGATGGGCGGGTGCGCCTGGTCCTTTACGGGGGTAAGGTGGTGGAGTGGGATATGCCGGTTCCAGCGCCTGCTGCCGGGGACGGAGAACCCGCCCCGGCGAAGCGCTCTAGAGCCGCGAAGAAACAAACCACTATGTCATCCTGAGGTGTACTTACCGAAGGATCCCTGGTGCGTAGATGCGTTGGTGCCTGCATCGGCTGCAAGGGATCGATACCTCAGGGATCCCTCACTATCGTTCGGGATGACAAATCTATTTTTATCGCTCGGGATGACAGATTTGTTTATATCGTTAGGGATGACGGGTTTGTTATTTTTGTTCGGGATGACGGGTTTCTTGCGATGGTTCATTTCTTTATGTCATCCTGAGGTGCACTTACCGAAGGATCCCTGGAACGGTCATCCGTTGGTGCCTGCATCGGCTGCAAGGGATCGATACCTCAGGGATCCCTCACTGCCGTTCGGGATGACAAATCTATTTTTATTGCTCGGGATGACAGGTTTGTTTATAGCGTTCGGGATGACGGGGTTGTTATTTTTGTTCGGGATGACGGGTGATTGTTATTTTTCGTTCTGGGATGGCGCGATTGCCTCTGGCTCAGGATCATGATGTTTTTATCGTTCGGGATGGCATGATTGCCTGGGCTAAGGGATCAAACCATCATCTATACCATTCTAAGGAGGAACAAATGCCTTATCGAGTTCTGCCCGGCGGAGCGAGCTCCAGCCGGGTGTACCTGGTGGACGGCGGGGGGAACGGCGATTACCAATCCATCCAGGCTGCGCTCAACGCCGCCCATGCCCAGTCCCCCAGCGCATCCAACCGCTGGCTGGTGCTGGTCGGACCGGGCAGCTACAGCGAAAGCCTGGTGCTGTACGACCATGTCGACCTGTCCGGCATGGCGCCGGGTCCGGCAGCGGTGATAACCGCGCCCGAAGGGTACAGCGCCATCAGCACCCCGGCATCGGCGTGGCTGAGCAACCTGCGCCTGTCAGGTGCCAGCGACCCGGTGCTGCTGCTGAACAGCGCCGGGATCGAGCTGCACCTGGACACGCTGGTGATCGACGAGAGCGATGTGGGCGTGGACGGCATCAAGGTCAGCGCTGCCTGCAGCCTGGTGATGCGCCACTGCGATATCCAGGCAGGCGGCGAAGCCCTGCGGGTTGGCGGCGGCAGCGTGGACGCCTACCACTCGCGCTTCTGCCACGCGCACAATGACAGCGGGGCGGGGACCGAATATGCCGTGCGCATCGACGGGGGTTCGCTGGTAATGCAGCACTGCGTGCTGGAAAACCTCTCCCCCGCCGGCGCCGGGGTCTACTTTTCAGCGGACCCGACCAGCGCGAAGCTGCTGCACTGCACGGTCCGCAAAGCCAGCGGCAGCTACGCCGTGCAGGCTGCAGTGAGCGCGCCCAGCGCGGCGGTGTACGGCTGCTGTCTGAACGCGGCGGTGGACCCCAATGTGGGGACGGCGCTGGGCAATACGGTGGATGCGGGAATTTAGACCGGGGATGGAGGACGATCGATGGCGAAAGTGAATCATGGCAAAGAGAATTTCATCGGCGGAGGGATAAGGCAGCTGCACACAGGCAGCGGGAGTTTGGTGTCGCTGGTGGTCAGCAACCCTTCAGGCAGCGCCCAGGCAGTGACGGTGTACGATGGGTTAACCGCAGCCGCGCCGGTGCTGCTGCGCCTGGCAGTGCCGGCAGGCTGCGCGCCGTTCGTGCTGGACCTCGGCTCGGGACACGGCTTGAAATTCACCGGCGGGCTGACCATCGACCCGGGCGCCTGCGACCTGCACGCCGCCACCATCGCATAAGAAACAACCACGGATTACACAGATTTCACAGAAACAAAAATAAACTATACCGACCTTTTTCAGTGGACCCATCCGTGTCATCCGTGAAATCCGTGGTTATTAAATAACAAAGGTTAAAATACATCAATCCATGCAAACAGGAGAGAACATGCAGAACCAGAATATCAAGAAGGGTGTGGACATCAGCTTCTACCAGAAAAACGTCAACTTCGAGGTGATGGCGAGCCGGGGCGTGGAACGGGTGTATATCCGCGCGGCATACGGCACGCGCAAGGACATCCGCTTCGAGGAGAACTGGGGTAAAAGCCAGGGTGTCATCGCCGAGCGCGGGGTGTATATGTACTACCTGGCGAGCATCGATGCCGAAAAGCAGGCGCAGAACCTGTATGAGATCGTGTCTGCGGCGGGAGGCGAGATGCCAGACCAGCCGGTGGCGCTGGACCTGGAGTACAACTCGATCGACGGCGCGGCGAACAACCCCGGGCGCTTCCGCGATTACGCCCTGCCGCGTGATGCGCTGCCTGGAGATGATCGGCGAATTGTTCAACCGGCGCCCGATCATCTACTCCAACCCATCCTTCATCAAGAGCAACCTCAAGCTGCCGGAATTTTCCAGCTACGGGCTGTGGATTGCCAATTACAGCGAGATCGCGCCGCGCGTGCCGCTGCCCTGGGCGCCGGGTTTCCAGGTGGGCTGGCAGTACAACGTGCGCAACACAATGGGTAAGTGGTACGGGGTCGAATCCGCTTCCATCGACCTCGACCTCTGGTACAACTAGAAACATAACCACGGATTACACAGATTTCACAGATATTTATTTATATCCCGAGCAATCTGGTTCTACAAATATTTTTTAAACCCAAGACTACCAGTTTTACTTGTTTTTTCCGTGTCATCCGTGCAATCCGTGGTTCAATCTTTGGAGGAGTATGACGACGAGGATGGATTTGAGGAACCTTTGCCGCAGGCGCCTGGGCGACCTGACGGCGCCCTACCACTGGTCGGACCTGCAGATCAACCAGTGGATCAACGATGCCATCGCCGATTTTGGGCAGCACTTCCCGCGCCAGATCAGCGCGGCGATCACCACCGCCGCCGACCAGCGCCAGTACGAGCTGCCTGCCGGTTTCCAGTCCGCCGTATCGGTGGAATACCCGCAGGGCGAAGAACCGCCAGTCTACCTGCAGCGGCTGGCATACAGCGCTTTTGAATTCTGGCAGCTGGGCGGGCGCTACGACATCGTGCGCCGCCGGGACGGCAGCAGCGTGGACGAGCTGTGGATCTCGGACGATCCGCTGGAGGGCGAGACCATCCAGCTGGAGTACCTGGCGGACCATGCCAGCCTGGACGATGACGGCGACGCCTGCACCGTGCCCGACCGGCACCTGGAGCTGCTGGTGCTGTTCGTGCGCTGGGCGTCGCTTCAGGAACTGGCAGCGGAGGAAGCGCGCGACCCGGACCCGGCAACGCCGGCGATGAGCGTGCTGGACACGAATGCGATGCGGGCGGAGAGGGCTTACCGCGCCGCGGTGAAGGAAGCCCAGCGCGCAGCGAGCGAGAGCGCCCTGGTGGGTTGGGCGCACGAGAGAATTTATTAACTTATCTCCAAATCGATAAGCCAGCGTACCTGACCTGTCCAGTCTTCGGATTGGGTGGTGCTTAGCCTTTGACATGCTTCGCAGCAATCAAGAGATTGCTGCGAAGCAAAGTATCGATTTCCTCCTGGTGCGTTTGATAATTCCTTGGTTAACAGTGATTTCAATCCGCAAAATCCAGCCCCTGGGTTGCTTCTAGATCCACAAACTCGGGAGGCTGTGCGTGTTTATTCTCAATGGCAGCCTGGATTTCGAGCTCCCGGCGGTGATTGATCGGCAGGAGAATGAGCAACACTATTCCAACCAGCAGGATGATCGCCGGGATGATTCCGGTGCCAATGCGGATTGCCTGCACCACTTCGGCAGTCTGGCTTTTGCTCTGTGCCGATGTATCCCGCCGCGCTGAGCAGCGTGCTCAAAATCAAGGGCTGAAGGCTGCCCGCTGGCGCCATCAAGACAGCCATGACGCCCCTGACCACGCCGGGCTGCCGTTTTCCGGTTTTTAGCTCGATGTGATCCACAACCAGCCCGCCCATTGGATTATTAATCGCCGAGGCAAAACCATAGCCCAGCATGATAACAACATAGGTCACGGTGGTAACCCAATAATTGATCGGCAGGGTCAGGACGGCATGCCCCACCACCGCAAGCAGAAGCCCCCGCCAGAGAGTATCTCTGGAGCCGAATTTCCTGACCATGATCACAATGAACGGGAAAATCGCCATCTGCGCCAATCCATTGATCAAATCCGGAAGCGTGGCCTTCAATCCAGAGACTTCCAGCACGTTGTCCATGTAGTAGATATAACCGGAGAAATAATTCCCCGTGGCAGCAGCTGATTAAGAAGAAAGAAGCCATAAAAATGGTAAATGTTTTATCTTTGAAAAGATCCTTCGAGAGGACAAACAACTCTTTGAGATTGCGGGTTGCCTGGATATTCTTATAAAATTCCCCATTTTCACGGATAAAGCGCGAGCCAATCCAGACCAATGCCATCCCCAGGAGGATCGCTCCTGAGAAAACGACGATCAGGTCCATGCGGCTGTATTCACCGGTGAGAAACCAGATGGGGATCATGCCTCCCAGGAATGTCGGTACCATGTTGATGTAGGTGGCGATGACCTGCACCTGCGTGCGTTCTTCCATGGAAATGAAGGTATTGACCGTAAATGCCATGAAACTGACCCCCAGGAGGGTTTGGGCACCCTCGTAGATCATCAAGAGGAGTCAAAAGATAGACTGCCGTGACGATCTCGTTCCATCCTGGGGAGGCAAACAAGATGGCGATGACCGAAAATCCGACGACTGGGATTGCCCAACGGATGAGGGGAAGATATTTGCCGCGCCCCGCCAGGAAAGGTCTCTTATCTGCCCAATAACCAATCATCGGATCATTGATGCCGTTCCAGATGCTGAAGATCAAAAAAGACCACGCCGTAAATTGCCGGGCTCAAACCTACCATATCGGTATAGAACTTCATGAATGAGCTGAAGACAATCACGGTGATCAAGGTGGCATCCGCCGGCCACCAGGTTCATGAGGATCTTCTTTTCAAAGTGTAGTAGTCGTGTTGTTCAGTCATGATGATCACCTGCCTTGCTCAATCTCTTGAAAGCGGATGGATTACCTGTTTTTCGCTTTCTCCCATTGCTGGCGAAGCCGCACCAGCACGTCGGGGCGCACGCACACAAAATCGGCGCCCAGGCGGCGCTGCAACTTCCTGGAGCATATCCAGGCGCCAATCCCAATTCAACACCCAGGCTTCGATAAACGCCGGACGGAGTCTGACCGGCTGCCTGCGCGAATGTCGTCCACCATGGCCCTATCAGGTTTTCTTCTTCGGATTGACCCTCGAGCAGGCGGGTCGCTGAACGAAAAGCGACGACATGGTTCGCGGTGACGCGGTCGGCTGGGCCATCTCAGGCCCGCCGCCGTAACCGGTGAAGATGCCTTGCAGTTGACCGCTGGAGCCCCTGGCATAGCGGTCTTCTTCTTCATCACTGCCGTTGATCAGCCAGAGACAGGACGTGTCGATCCATCCCAGGGCTTCGTCTGTCATGTGTGTGTACGCCGCATAAAGGGCTTCGCGCTGCTCGGGAAAAGCGCGCAGGTACATCATAGGCTCGGTGTAGCCGACGCCCAACCCGCCCACCAGCAGATCATTGGCGCTGGCGGTACGCAGATAGTAATTGAGCACGGGCGGCGCCATACGTGCGGCTGCCGGCGCAAAGGACCAGCCAACCGGGAGGCTGCCGCGCTCCGGCTTATCCCACTGCAGGTCACGCGTGCGCATCATCAGCGCCTCGCCCAGGTTATCACCATCGGAGAGGATGTGAGCGTAATAAACCTTTCCGGGTCGAACTCGGGGACGGCTGGCGCGCTTATGGCGGTTGGGCTGTACAGCCACGCCGGAGTGGAGGGAGAGATTGGTCGCCTCGTGGGAAGGCGTCAGCACCTTGCCAAAGGCGGAGCCGCGCAGCAGTCCCGGCTCTTCCATCACGGCATCGGCGTGGCGCAGATCGGGGTCCTTAGGGTTGGGCATCCAATCGAACCACCAGCCGACGATGGGGGTATTGGGCGGTGTGGATGCCAGGATGCCGTTCAGTAGATTCTCCTCAGGCAGAAGGCGGTGCTCAGGGAACCAGAAGGTGAAGATTTTGAATGCCACCAGGTAATCGGTGAGCAGGAAGATGCCTGGATAATTGGTCGCCAGGATGTGCTGGTTCATGCGCGGAAAGAGCTCCTGGTAAGCCCAGCGGGTCATCTCGTACTGCGAGGACCATTTGCCGCGGGAATCGAAGACAACCGGCAATTGGAGGGCGGCGTTCATCTCGGGGGTCAGCGGGACGGCATCTTCCAGGGCGCCGATCATCATCAGGATCAATGTCTGGTTGAGGCGGTCGGAGTGGTAGTCGCCGATCTCTTCCATGATGCTGCCATCGTAAATGATCACGCCCTTGACCTTATCCTGGAAGAGATCCCAGGCTTCAGAGATCGCCACCTGGCGCGAGCTGTAACCCTCAAAATGCAGCTCTTCCAGCCACTGGCGGTCCTGGCTGGAGTAGCGCGTGTGGAGCAGATAGAGGCAGGGCTGGTCTCGGTTGACGAGCCCCTGCAGCACACCCAGAGCAAATTCCTGCTGGGGTGAGGCTGCGCTGGCATCCACCACCAGGATTTCCCGGGCAGGCGGCGGGGATTGCGGCCAGAAGGTGGCCAACGGCTCGCTCTCTTCAAGCGGAGAGTAAGCCATGGGGACATCGTGCAAAGGCAAAAAACTGCCGGTGACCTGGTATTGATACTCCAAGGCATCCGCCCAGGCGAGATCCCAGCGGGTGGCAAAGGGATCGCCGCGCAGTGCATCTAAATCGTGGCGAGCAGCCAGTGCCTGACCTTGTGCGGCGTGAATTTCCAGCAGGGCATAACGCGCCGCCAGGCGCATCAAATCATCTTCAGGATTGTTGATCCATTCTTGAATCGCCTGCTCCACAGGCTCAGGTGCGCCATAATCCAGGCAACTCAGCTCCAAGAGCCACGGCTCGAAGCCGAAGTGCAGCTTGACAAGTAGCGTGTTCACCCCCGGTAACAATGTGATAAAAAGGCGGTCGTCAATCAGGTTGGCAGGGCGCGGGATCGTCGGGGAGAGGACCCGCTGCCCATTGACCCAGGCATGAACCATTCCCGGGGAACCGAGACGCAACTCAGCGAGGCGCGGTTTTTCCGCCGTGATTTCAGCATAAGCAAAGAGCACGCTCCACGGCGGCAAGGGAATCCATTCGGCAAAATCGATGGGCTGCTCCCAGATACCGTCGAGACCCGGGGTATGAAGCCAGCTGACCTCACCGGTCTTGCCCGGGTATGTGCTGGTTAAATCGACCCCTTCCTCGGGTGGATAGCTGGTCAGCAAACCCTGGTAGCCGGCGTTCTCGAAGGGTGCGAGAAGGTGCACATTATTAAATGGCAGCGATGCGGGAACTGGCAGGATTTTTTCTAGCACTGCCCGCCAGCGACCCAATGCGGTAGGATTTTTCGAATTCATCTCGACCTCTGTATTTTTGTGCTATGTGTTGGTTATCTTGCGTGACCCACAACGTTCGACCAGTTTTTACACCAGGTATATTTAACCACAATTTTATGATTCTTAAGACTATACCCATATCACCCAAATAGCAAAACGATGGGACTTCGTTATAGCCTTAATACTGCAGCCAGTTTCCCGAAATCTGCCGGTAAACAGTGATCTTTTCCCGCATTATTTTGCCAGCAATATACGATTTCTATACGTTCGGTTGCTATGATAAGTTCATAAACGGTATTCTGGAGGTGAATATGCAAGGAAAAACCAATCACTTACTTTTCCCTGGCTGATCATATTAAAAAAAAGGAGTTGAAATGAAAAACAGGCTTGTTATATTAATCATTGGCGTTGCGCTGTTGACAGCGGTCTTCACCATCCCTGCTGTAGCCGCCCCACCGGATAAATTTATCATACAGGTGAACGGAACTGGCATCTACGACGGTTTCGATTGTGCCGACCCGAATCTATTATAAAGCATCAGGGGAAATCAAGTTTCTGGAATGGTGGCAAGATGGGCTATTCCAGGGCGGACACCAAGTCTTACGGGACGGTACGCGTGAACTGGTTTACAAAAGATGGTGGACCAACGCTCAAAGTGCAAGCCCAGGGTCCCATCGTTGGCAAGAGGGTGAATGAAAATATGGTTGAAATAAAATATGCCGGGAACAACTGGGTGGTCATCGTCCCAGGCTACGGCATGGCTGGAGGCGACACGGGAAACCTTATCCTCCAGTTTGACAATGAATGGAATTTCCTCGGGATGAGAATGGACACCGCCAATTTTGGCTTCAGCGAGGCCGACAAAGCGGCGATCTGCGCATACCTGTCTGGGGATTAGGCACACGGTGATAGATTGAAATAACACCTGCTGGGATGGCTATCTCCACCAATCACAAGGCAGACACATAGGTCTGCCTCTACGAGTGAAAATGATGTAGGGGTGGACCTGCGTGTCCACCTGGCGGGATGGCTTGGACAATCTCCCGGGCAGACACATAGGTCTGCCTCTACCGAGTGAAAATGATGTAGGGGTGGACCTGCGTGTCCACCTGGCGGGATGGCTTGGACAATCTCCCGGGCAGACACATAGGTCTGCCTCTACCGAGTGAAAATGATGTAGGGGTGGACCTGCGTGTCCACCTGGCGGGATGGCTTGGACAATCTCCCGGGCAGACACATAGGTCTGCCTCTACCGAGTGAAAATGATGTAGGGGTGGACCTGCGTGTCCACCTGGCGGGATGGCTTGGGCAATCTCACGGGCAGACACATAGGTCTGCCTCTACCGAGTGAAAATGATGTAGGGGTGGACCTGCGTGTCCACCTGGCGGGATGGGCATGGCTGGATGGGGAAAATCTTCCCGGGCAGACACATAGGTCTGCCTCTACCGAGTGAAAATGATGTAGAGGTGGACCTGCGTGTCCACCTGGCGGGATGGCTATGGACAATCTCACGGCAGACACATAGGTCTGCCTCTACCGAGTGAAAATGATGTAGGGGCGGACCTGCGTGTCCACCTGGCGGGATGGCTTGGGCAATCTCCCGGGCAGACACATAGGTCTGCCTCTACCAGTGAAAATGATGTAGGGGTGGACCTGCGTGTCCACCTGGCGGGATGGCTTGGACAATCTCCCGGGCAGACACATAGGTCTGCCACTACGAAGTGAGAGATTCCTCCCAATAATATTCCCATTCATGAGATAGAATCATTCCAATGAACAGCCGCCAGCGTGTCATCAAAACCCTGCGCTTCGAGAATCCTGACCGCATCCACCGCGATATCTGGGTGATGCCGTGGGTGGCTCACGAGCTTGCTGATGAAGTCCAGGCTCTGCTCGATGAGTTCCCCATGGATTTCAGCACCGCCGAGGCGGCATACCCCGCAGACCAGGTGCGCAGACCTGCTTACACCCAGCCCGGGCAGTACGTGGATGAGTGGGGCTCCACCTGGCGGGTGAGTGAACCAGGCGTGACCGGGGAAGTGCTCGTCCCGCGACTGGCGGATTGGGACGGCATGGCAGGCTTCACCCCTCCGTGGGAGTACCTGGAGCGGCGCAGCCTGGACGGCGTGGATGAATTCTGCCGCGGGCAGGAGACGTTCGTGCTCTCGGAATGGACGGCGCGCCCCTTCGAGCGCATGCAGTTCCTCCGCGGCTCGCAGGCGCTTTATTTCGACCTGGCAAGCCAGGAACCCGGTTTTCAACGGCTGCTGGAAATGGTGCACGAATTCTACCTCGAGGACGTCCGCCAGTGGTGCCGCACGGACGTGGACGGGATCGTGCTGTCGGACGATTGGGGCTCGAACGACCGCCTGTTGATCTCACCCGCTGCCTGGCGCAGGCTGTTCAAGCCCCTCTACATGGATTATGCACGGTTGATCCACCAGGCAGGTAAGTTCCTCTTCTTCCATATCGATGGCTTCATCGAACCGATCCTGGACGACCTGGTGTTCGATATCGGTGTGGATGCGCTCAACATGCAGCTCAACCTGATGGATATGAGCAAGATCGCAGAGAAGTACCGCGGGCGGGTGACGCTGTGGGGGGAGGTGGACCGGCAGCACACACTGCCGTTTGGCACTCCAGGGGATGTGGAGCGTTTTGTCAGCAACTTGCGCCAGCAGTTTGGAGGAAACACAGGGGGGGTCATCGCCCACTGCGTGTGGAACAGCGACAACCCGCTCGAAAACATACGCGCCGTGTTCCAGGCTTATTCATAAGATTAGAAACGCACTTTTTTATTGCATTCGACGCGCCATGGTACAAAATGAACAGCCTGCGCGATCAGGGCTCCCTGGTGGAAATCGAAGAGATGATCAAGCAGTACCCCAACATCATCGAAGGCATCACCCAGAAGGTGATCGATGCCAACTACATGCTGGGGCACATGTACGGTCTGCCCATCGGCTTCTTCTATGCCGGTGACACGGGCGTGATCTGGCGCGAGGACCTGCGAGAAAAGTACGGCGTCGCTGCGCCAACCTCAGCAGAGGGTTTCCGCAGCCTTGAGCCTTATCTCGAGGCAGTCGCAGCCAATGATCCCGATTTTATGCCCTTTGGACACATCCCGAACTATGGACCCGCGGATCCGAACGTCACACTTCGCCGCAGCTGGGGTCCAGGTGCGCAGTACACCGGTTTGTTGATCCCGGACTGCACCACCGAATGGACCTACCAGAACCTGGAAGATCTGGCTGAATGGGTCGAAGCCAACACGATAATTCGAGAGTGGTGGGAAAAGGGTTGGATCAACAAGACCGACCTGATCGTTTCCGGCTCGTCGCAGACAGTGCCCTTCGATTACTTCCTGCCTGGAAAGTGCGTGTCGTTCATGGAGAACGAGCCCAACCAGAAAGCCTTTGAAATCTTCAGCTCGCAGCTGGCAGACGCCATCCCTGGCGCCACCTGCCAGGGGGAGGATATGAGCGGGATGAGGGCGGGTAAAGTCCGCGGTGTTGGTCTGTTGAAACAGTGGAACTTTGTGGTCTTCAACTCTTCCGCACCCGCTGAGCAAACCGATGGCGCCATGCAGTTCTACAACTGGATGTACGGAAGCCAGGACAACATGGACATGTGGCTGTTCGGCATCGAAGGCGGGGGACATGTGGCTGTTCGGCATCGAAGGCACAAACTGGAAGAGCGAGGAGAACCTGCGCTATTCGGAAATCGAGGGAATCGATACACGCGCAACTACCGCAAGCAGTGGTACGTTGCCGGCGTTCCCGGGCGCTTCTTCCGCTACCCGAAGGATATGCCCGCTGACGTCGAAGAATCGATCAAGTACTTCAGCACAAATCCAACTGGGACTTCAACCCATACGAGCAGTTCGAACCAGACACCAAGGCGCTCGAAGTTGAACTCGCCACACTCACCGGAGTTTGGGAGGAAGCTTCGCACGGGCTCATGTCCGGTCAGGTGCCGACGGAAGAAGCTCTGGCGAACTTCAGCAAAGTCCTGGATGACGCCGGACGGCAGGCTTACCGCGAGAAGCTGCAGCAGCAGCTGGATGACTGGATTGCGAACCAGTAATCCGGTGTAAGCAAAAAACAATTGAGACAAACCCCAAGGGTTTTCGAAACCCTTGGGGTTTCTTTTTTATTCATTGAGCAGACAATTTCAGGGCAGGCGGTGGGCGAAGAGGGTGCCAGGACCTGTGAGGTCAAACATGCCGGCAGCCGGTCTGGCGAAGAGCGTGTTGGGAGTCGATTGGGTCATCACCGGGAAAACCTCACCTTCGTGCAGGTAGCCAAAGATCACCCAGTTGTGTGTACCGCGGGCGCCGTAGAGGATATAACCGTCTGCCAGGTATTCCAATTTCCTTTCCAGGCTGAGGCGTGAGATGTCCGTCCAGCCGTAATCCGCCCCGTATTCGACCAGCCATTCACGCATATCCCTCGCCTGGTATTCCGTGCCCTCGTTGGTCCAGGGAACGCCCCCGGGACCGTACCAGTGGCTGATGTCCTTGATGCCCAGGGCGCGCATCAGGGTGGTGGCGTAGGTGTTGCAGGTGAGAATGCGGCGCCTGTTTTCATCGAACACATTCCAGCGAGGCACGCGACCGAGGTTGCTGCGCTGAGCCTGTCGCTCTTCTTTGGTCTGCACGCCCAGGAAACCGATGATGCTGGCGACGATCTCACCTTTCTGTCCCACAGGCACCTGGCTGAGCTGCAGCTGAAGCTGGCGGATGGGAGAGTCTGACGGGTAATATGGCTCCATGCTGACGTTGCCGTACCAGATCTCGCGGGGGATATTCTCGTCGTATTGGGCAAAGCGATTCCACATAACCGCGATGACATCAACTCGTGTGGTTGAGGCCGGCAATGGAGTGGGGGTGAGGGCAGCTGGAGGTGTTTCAGGCGTGTGCGAGGGCAGCCTTCGCAGGATGGGAGTTGGCGAGGGAGTGGTTGTCGGAGTGATAACGATCTCTTCCAGAATTATCCCTGTTTGAGTGGGTGCAATTTTCGTTGGAGACAATCGAGAATCCTTCTCCTGCACCCTCGCTTCAGCCTGGCTGCAGCCAGTCGAATTTACGAGCAACATGATCCCGGCACAGTAAAAAACGATTTGTCGAAAAAACCAGGGAATATTGCGATCGTGGATACTGTTCATGTAGGTGACTAGAATTGGGAAACGGTGTGGAGTCTTTTAAATGATCACCTGGCTGAGGATGGAGGATTAACGGAAGTGCCAGGCACTCCAAGCGTTGAAGCGCTTATGCCTGGCACGTCACCTCTGTCAGTGAGTCTGGGATTATTGAATTAGAGGATATTTATTAAAGCGTTATTCCAACCAGGTTGAGCAGCCAGACGATGAGCCAGGTCACCACGGCGATACCGAGGCTGGCTACGATCGCACCGACAAACCCGTTTACCTTCATTCCTGGCAGCATTCTTCCAGCTAACAACAATACTACGACAGAAATGACCAGGAAGACCAGAAATCCCAATAAGCCAGCAGGAAGCGAAATCCCTAACCCGCCAAGTATTAACAAAACCAGTTGCCCGAGGACACCGATGACGAGTGCGGCGATGATGGCACTGGTGAAGCCAGCAACTGTAAGCCCCAGGTTAAGGCGGCTGACAACCATGAGGGCGACAGCAGATACAACGAGCGCAATCAGAAAACCAATGAGAATACTCATTAATTAATCTCCTTTTTGATTTATATGAAGACGGAACCCAGACTCGCTAGATTTGGATTATAGCAGAATCATACCGTAAGCAAAAATTAAGAAACTGCAGCTGATTACTTTCCGGCGAGTAGTGGAGAGGCGGTTTACCAAAATCAGAATAAAGCCAGGATCCAGGCTGTTTTTGTGGCAAACCTCATTCCCCAACCCGGAATTAATCCGGGAGGATTCAGGGATATAATCAACTTTTAACGACAAGGTCACCAGGAGGGCAGCAACCATGCAAAGTACCCGCACCAGGCCATTTAATTATGCCATCGGCATGTTTGGCACCTCGATCCCGATCAACATGCTCAAAACCTACGCAGCCATTTTTTACGTGGACAGGCTGGGGATGACCACGGTGCAGTTTTCACTGGCGCTGCTGATTTACACCTTCATCGATGCGCTGGACAACCCGATCTACGGCTTCCTGTCGGACCGCACGCGATCGCGCTGGGGCAGGCGCAGACCATGGCTGGTGATCGGCACACCGCTTCTGGTGCTGGGATTAATTGCTTTTTACAGCACCCCCGAATTCCTGGCAGGCAGCTCTCTCTTTGGCTACTTCTTGCTGTTCTACATCTTTACCGGAACGCTGGACTCGGTGATTAATGCTAACTATGCCGCCCTTTTCCCGGAATTATTCACCAACGATGCCAGCCGCGCGACCGCCAATGCCCTGCGCCAGGCATTCCAGCTGGTCGCCATGATCATCAGCATCGCTCTGACGCCAATGATCACCTCGGCGATCGGCTTCAGCCTGACAGCGATCATCTACGGCATATTGGGTGGAGTTGTAATCCTGTACATGACGTTCACATGCCAGGAGAGGCAGGTGGATGAGGATGAGCAAAAACCTCAACTCTGGGAGAGCATCAAAGACCTTTTCACCAACCGCAAATTCTGGATCGCCGGTTTCGCCAACGCCTTTTACAGCGCGGCGATGGCGCTGGTGCTGGCATCCATGCCCTTCTTTGCCAAGTACACCCTGGGTATTTCCGATGGTCAGACTACTTTCCTTTTTGCAGCGGTATTGATCATCGCCATCGCCTGCGTGGCGGTGTGGGCGAGGCTTGTGCGCAGGTTTGGCTTGATGCCCACCTGGCGCGCAGCTCTGCTCGTGCTGGCGGTCACCTTCATCCCGCTCTATTTTGCCAATTCTTTAATCACAGGCGTCGCCTTCGCGGCGCTGGTCGGTTTTGGTTTTGCCGGTGTGATCACCACCATGGACCTGATCGGGGCGAAGATCATCGATGAAGATACTGCCAGGCACCAGGTCAGGCGGGAGGGGATCATTTCCAACGCACTGGGGTTCATGAACCGGCTGAACGGGCTGTTCACCAGCGCTGCTTTTTACCTGGTGTTTGTCCTGTATGGCTTCGAGAGCGGACTTAATCCTGGATCACAGCCAGGTAATGCGGCACGTTTCCTTTTAACAATTGTCCCACCCGTGTTGATGGTGATCAGCTTTATATTTTCGTTCTTCATCCATTTCGGACCCGGGGAAACACCGCCCTCAAACAGTGACCAGGTTCAGGTTGAGTCATCCATTTAATTGCGAGCAAATCATTCGTAAATCCAGGTTAATCAGAAGGAGGAGTTGAATATGGCACATATCCGCATGGATCATAATCCGGTGACAATCGGCATGAATCTGCCTGTGGACATCATCGTGCCCGATCCGGGCAAGATGGATGGCATTCCAGTAGCGGAAAGAAAAGTGCTTTACTTGCTGCACGGCTTGACCGGGGACGCCAGCACCTGGCAGCGCTATTCTTCTATTGAGAACTACGCCTCCACTCACGGGCTCGTGGTGGTGATGCCATCCGCGGGACGCAGTTTTTACACTGACCTGCCCTCCGGTCAGAAATACTTCAGCTATTTGACCGAGGAGCTGCCGCTCTACCTGGAAGATGTATTCAATCTGAAGCCAGAGCGGGAGAACACCTTCATCGCCGGTAATTCAATGGGTGGGTATGGCGCTGTGAAAGCTGCCCTGTTGAGACCAGATCTTTATTCGGCGGCAGCAAGTTTTTCAGGTATTCTCTCATTGGAATTCGTGAACCATTTCCCGGATGACCCGCGCATACATGAATTCAGCCTGATTTTCGGTGATATGAAGAAGCTGGCGGGAAGCCAATATGACCCGGCTGTCTGGCTGCAAGCGGCTGCCTCGCTGGCAGACCGGGATGGGCAGGACGCTGTCCCCAAGCTGTTTATATCCTGCGGGCGCCAGGAAGATGTCTACCCGCTTAGCGGGATGTTTTTCACAGCCTGCAATTCGTTGGGTTTGCAAGCCATATATCATGAAGAAGATGCCGAACACGACTGGTATTTCTGGGACAGGCAAATTCGATGGTTCCTGGAGGAAGTGCTGGGTGAGGGTCACCAGCACCACAGCGAACCTGGAAGCGAAACTTAATGACCTTTCAACCTTGCGAAGGTGGCTGAACTTCAGCTAAAACCTTCGCAAGGTTAGGTACTAACGGCTTTATCCTCTGCCTTTACGTGACCACTCTTCAAGCAAATTGGAGTCCGTGATCTCAAATTCAGTGCGGTTGATGTGCACTGCGCCGGATTCGGCAAAACGGTAGAGCAGGCGGCAGACGACTTCACGCGTGGTGCCGACCCGCGCTGCCATCTCCTCCAGGGTCAGGTCACGTGAGACGGGCGCCCCGACCGCCGTGGGGTAACTGCGCAGGATCAGGTTTGCCAGCCTGCCAGCAACAGGTTGGAAAGCCAGTTCCTCGACAATATCACTGGCGCGTAAGGCGCGCTTGAGCACATAACGCGATAATCCCCAGGACAATGTCCCGTCTATTAATAGGAAAGGCAGCAGATCATCACGGCACCATAACAGCAGTTCACAATCGACCTTTGCGGTCAAAGCAGCCGGCATGGGTACCTCGTCCAGGAAGAACCCCAATCCCCAAAATACTTCTCCCTGGTGGATAGTCTCCAGAACCAGGCTGCGCCCTTCAGCCGACTCCTTCACCACGGTCACGTCACCCTTCAAAACCAGGAACAGGCAGTCCCAAACGTCCCCATGGTGGACAATCCAATCCCCTGCCTGGTAACGAACTCGCGTCGAGTTCTCCAACAACCTGTTCAGTTGCGTAACATCCATGTGTGCGAAGAGCGGCACGTCTGCCAGTTTTTGCGCCAGGGTGTCTTTGCGGAAATTCGATTGATTTTCTACGAGGGGCATCGCTAAAATTCTACCCTTAATTTGCGTTAAGGCAAAGACAGGGGAGAAGTTTTGCGCGATATTTCACATAAAGATGGAGCAGAAGGTGCCAGCAATTTCACACAGATCACCTCGAATTTTGAGCAGGCTAACGACGCTCGTCGTCACAGCCCTGATTTTAGTGATCACCACAATCGTGCTTGCCGGGTGTGGTCAGGAAAGCAAAATCTGCCCGCCAGACACAGTTACTTACCTGGACAGTGCGGAAGAGGTCAGGAGCATGCGCACTGTGGTTGACGCTGTCGTGGGCGCACAAGAAATCCTGATTGCCGGGAAAAGCACCCAGGTTGACCAGGTGATCCGGGGTGCATTTTGTGATGCCGTTTTGAAGGGTAAGGTGTATGTTGCCTGCGATCTCAGCATCGTGAAGTGGGAAGAAAATCCGTTATTTTTGAAGGATTGTGAATTTGAGGTCGAAGATGGGAGCGTGGTTTATGTAGCGGCGCACAACGATACGGCATATTACAAGGGCTGTTCATGCCACACGGGACAGGAACCCTAACCTTGCAACCTTGCGAAGGTGGCTGAACCTGGGGTTCAGCAGAAACCTTCGCAAGGTTAATAATTATCATATGGAGAAAAAAATGAAAAATAAAGAAAATCTCGGCGGAATCCTGGCGATCATTGGCGCTTTACTCGGAATCATAGGGCACTTCATCCTGTTCCAGGCATGGTACCAGATCGGGATGGGAGCAGAATTGGCTGAGCCGGGGTGCGAAATTCTGCTCAAGTACATCCACCCGCTGCTCAGCGATGCAGGCATTCTGGCAGGTGTGCTCTTCGCGGTGAGTGCTTATGGCTTCTTCACCCGGCGGAACTGGGCGTTCTTCCTGTCCGTATTGGCGCTGGTACTGGCACTGCTGGCAGGCTGGTTTATCAACGTGCCCTACATGGCTGCAGACCTGCCTCCGGTGTATTTCGCGCTCTTTTTCCCTTACCTGCTGCTCTATTTCCTGATGCTGAAACTGGTGGGAGAAGTGTCCTGGAAACTAACACTGCTTGCTCTACTCACAGGAATGGCGTACATTTTCTGCTGGATGAATGGTGTATCGAGCACCAGCCGCATTATCACCCACGGAGCGCCTATCTTCGTCCTGGTTCAGCGGCTTCACTTCGTTGCGATGGTCGGTTGGGCTGCTGTCACGGTCGGTATCCTGATGAAGCCGAGTGAATGGATGCGCGTTACGGGGATTACTGCCGGTGTCATCGAGCTAACCGTAGGGATCCCTTTAGCCTGGGTGACTGCTCAGCAGCTTGGGAGATTCAGCCTGTTTGCCGTTGCGCCCATAATGTCGTTGGTACTCATCATTTTGCTGGTAGTTCCAAGGTTCTGGAAGCCGGTTTTTCAGGAAGCTGCATGAATATAAAAGTGCCTGGCACTTTGGAAGTGCCAGGCACTTCTCTACAAGGGAACCCCAAAAATGTTAAGCAGCCAGACCATCAGCCAGGTGATGACGGCAATCGCAATACTGGCTACAACAATTCCTGTATAGCCTCTGACTGAGACGCCTATGAAAAGGCGGGGGCTGACCAACAGGACTACAACCGGTACGATCAAGAATACGACCATTCCCAGAAGACCCCCTACCAATGTAATACCAAACCAGGTTAAGAGCAGTAAAACAAAATAACCAACAATAGCAATTATCAGCGAAGCCATTATGGCGCTGCCAAAACCTGTTATGGACAAGCCTAGATTGAGCTTGCTGACAATCAATATGACGACTGTTGAAACAACCAGGGCGATAAAAATTCCGAGAAATACGCCCATGGAGATACCTCCTTCTATCGAATGGTGGTTTGGTTATTGTAATCCAAATCCGTAAACAATTTCCTATGATGGACCCGAATCACAGGACGCTTCGAGAAAATCGCAGTGTTGCAGGATTAGAGTTTTCATCTGATTCTGATTCCGTGGAACAATTAATCTTGCTGCTTCGTCTTGTGGTTACGAAATGGTAACTCAGATTGCTGTAACCGTGACATCTTAGCCATAATCTGGAACCATGGGTACGATATAAAAAAGAAGAAATAGAAATACAGTGTTACCTGGAAGATGCGAGGTGAGATGACCGATCCCGAAAATAGATTTGCTGCCCATTCTACACAGTACTTTGATCCATATTCTAATGGAGGAAAAAATGCTCCAAAATAAAAGCTTTTTGCATAAAATTCTGATCATTCTGGTCACTATTACTTTGATTGGGATACCCCTCACCTCAGTATCCGCAGCGACAGGGGACAGGCTGGACTGCAAGCAATGGTACACCGTAAAATATGGTGATACGCTCAAAGCAGTTGGTAAAAAGTATGACACCAGCTGGCGCACGATAGCGACACTCAACAACCTGGGTGAACCCTACACTCTTTATACCGGACAAAAATTATGCCTGGTTGGGAAACTCATCCCGGCACCTGTCACGGGATCCAATCCGGCAGCCAGTGTGCGTGTATTCGCGGTAAAGGTTATCGAAGACAAGAATGTCCAGCTTCAGGGGGTGCGTCTGCGCCCCGGCACTCCTTACGTCGTCTATATGAGCAAATATAACAGCCCGATCCCGGTCTTAATCCGGTTGGGCGTTATCAAGACGGACTCGCGGGGAGAATTCAACCAGACCTTCCAGATCCCCTTTAAGTTAAGGGATGTCGCAAAGATCCGCATTCAACTGGATAACGGCTGGAATGACCGCACAGAGAACTGGTTCATCAATGCGACCAGCCAGGGAAACACCGGAGGATATGGCGCTCCCGGGCTCAGGATTTCTGTTATATCGGTCGTCAAAGATACCAGCCTGGAGGTCAAGTTCCGCAATGTACCAGCAAATGTTACTTACCAGGTGTACATTGGTAGACCAGGCTCAAGAATCGACCAGATGGTACGAGTTGGTCAATTCAGGAGCAGCAAAGCCGGGACCTTTACCGCCGGATTTAGCATCCCATCAAAATTTAACCAGCTGGCAAGACTCGAGATGCGCCTGTACAACAAACCCCTGGATATGGGAGCTGCAGCTCAATTTGATAACCAGACCCGGTAAATCGTTGGGATTTTATGTCGATCGTCTGTAATTTAGCCCTGGTATTGGCTCCAGTAAAAAGCCAAAAGGTAAAACATGAAAGGCAAAAGTAAATTAATCATTCAGGTTCTGGTCGTTGTCGTCCTGGTTTGCAACACTGCATTGTTGGGCTGGAAATCCGTGGATGCTTCATCAATGACAGTCACTAACTGTACCCAATGGCACACGGTGAAATCGGGCGATTACCTGTACTCGATTGCTAAGCAGTATAGCGTAGAGTGGCGCGATATCGCCAAATTAAACAACCTGGTCAGCCCGTATCTGATCCATCCGGGACAACAATTGTGCGTGTCGGTGAGTGGGACGACCAATCCCCCAAAACCAACTCCCCCACCTGCCAACCCCACGGTACGTGTCTATGCCACCCAGGTCTGGGAGGATAAGCAGGTGAACCTGCAGGGCAAGGGTCTGGTTGCAAACAGCGCCTACAGCGTATATCTGAGCAATTTCAAAGGATACAACCCTCCTATCCTCAAAGTTGGCAGTATCACTACCGATAAGAACGGAACCTTCAGCAAAAGCTTCAATTTACCAGCGAAAACTTATCGATGTTGCCAAGATCCGGGTGCGGTTGGATAACGGCAAGAAGGACATCGCCGAGAACTGGTTCATTAACGCTAATGTGTCTGGCAACACAGGTGGTTTCCATGCTCCGCCATTAACCCTGGGTTTCTTGAGTGTAAAACAAGGTAAATCTGTCAGGGTGAGTGTCAGCAACATCCCAGCCAATGTCTTCTTCAAAGTCTATGTCGGCAAACCCGGGACAAGTTTAAACCAAATGTTCCAGGTAGATTGGTTAAAAAGCCCACAGGGAAAGAATGTGAGTGTGGATTTTGCCATCCCTGCTCAATTCAGCAGCACCACCAGCCTGGAATTACGCCTGGTAAACACGCAAATAGAAATGTTTGCACAAATGCCGTTTACCAACAAGTAGTTTATTTACACAAAGGACACAAAGTCAGAATGAAGGTGCACGAAGGATCTAAATGTATACCTGGTGCACCTTCGAAATCTTGTCGCTGATATTCAGAAGACCCTAACCAACTTCACCAGGGAGGATGATAGGAACACCGGTTTCTGGATGGGAGATGACTTCAACCGGTGTCTGGTAAGCGCGGCTGAGCACTTCAGGCACCAAAACATCCTCAGGAGATCCGATGCAGGTCAACCTGCCCTTTTCCAGCAGGGCTACCCGGTCAGAGAAGCTAGAAACCAGGTTCAAATCATGCATCGCCATCATCACCGCCAGTTCCTGTTCGCGGGCAAGCTGCCGCACCAGCAGAAGAAGGTTCGCCTGGTGCTGTAGATCCAGGTGGTTGGTAGGCTCGTCAAGCAAGAGCACAGGCGTGGATTGTGCCAACGCACGTGCCAGCAGAACGCGCTGCTGTTCCCCGCCGGAAAGACTGGCAATGTGCCGTTCTGCGAATGATTCAAGCCCAGTCTGCACCAACGCTTGCTGGACAGCTTGTCGATCTGCTGCGCTATCCCTGCCCAGCCAGCCCATATAAGCGGTACGCCCCATCATGACTGCCTGCTCTACCGTATATGCCCCCCCCAGCTGGCGTGCCTGAGGCACAACTGCCAGCAACCGTGCGCGTTGGCTGGGTGATAATGTTGATAATTCGTGACCATTGATGTGTATATTTCCCGAATTGGCAGACAGCAGACCACTGACCGCGCGGATCAATGTGGTTTTCCCTGCACCATTGGGTCCAATCAATGCCAGTATTTCACCCGGTTTTACCTGGAGAGACACATCGTCTACGGCAATGGTCTTGCCATATGTAACAGTCAAGGAATGGATAGTTAAAGCACTCATCTCAACAGCCTCACCAGAAAACTTCGCGCTTTGCCCGGCGTAAGATCCATAAGAAGAATGGCGCTCCTGCCAGAGCCGTGACGATACCCACTGGCAGGGTGGAGGGCGCCAGCAGAATACGAGCCAGTATGTCAGCGAGCAGAAGGGCAGAGGCGCCCATCAGGATCGAGATCGGGATCAGGCGTTTGTAATCCGCAGTCCAAACAATGCGCACGATGTGAGGTACCACGAGACCGATGAAACCAATAATGCCAGAAAATGCCACTGCGACCGCTGTAGTGAGAGAGGCTGTAACGATGATAAAAACCTTGGCGCGATCGACGTTCAGTCCCATCTGCCGGGCTTCATCTTCACCAAACTGGAGAACATTTAGTGCATGACCGGTCAGCGATAACAAACCCATCCCGATCAGCATATACGGCAGTGCAGCCAACACCGGATCCCACCCTGCCATAGGAGATCCGCCGTTCAAAAACGCGATCGCACGGTAGATCTGGCGGTCCGAGCGCAGCATGAGGAAGGAGGTAAGAGCTGCGGCAAAAGAACCGACGGCCACACCGGCAAGGATCAGTGTGGTCAGCGGGACGATGCTGTTTACCCGGGCGAGGTTATACACAATGAGGACCGTAAGCAAAGCACCGATGAAGGCAGCCACTGGTATCAAGTAAAACCCCAGCGTGTTCTCGGGCCAGCGCAGTGACATGGCGATCACCGCACCCAAGCCGGCTCCGGACGCTACACCGATCAGATACGGATCTGCCAGGGGGTTACGGAAAAGACCCTGGTAGGCTGCCCCGCTGCTGGCGAGGGCAGCTCCGGTGAGAGCAACCAGGATGGTGTGCGGTACGCGCACGGCTGTTACGATCGTGGTGAACGCTAAAGACCAGTCGGATTGCAGTTGGACTCCAGGGAGAGAACCGATAATGATCCTGATGATGGTCAAAGGGGGGATAAAAACGGCTCCAAGCGCGATGGAAAGAACCAGCGCGATAGCGAGTATCAAAGAATTTATTAAGTATGGGTGCCGGCGGATCATCGGAATGATTTTACTTCGAGAAAAGCCGGCGGGTAAGAAACCCGCCCTACATTCAGGTTACCTGTAGGGCAGGTATCCTTACCTGCCGGGATAAATATCACTACATTCAGGTTACTTGTAGGGCAGGTATCCTTACCTGCCGGGATAAATATCACTACATTCAGGTTACCTGTAGGGCAGGTATCCTTACCTGCCGGGATAAATATCACTCAAAAAGCTCCGGATGCAGAATCTTCGCAACCTGCTCGAGAGCTTCCACCAAACGAGGCCCGGGCAGGCTCATAATATTCGGGTCGATCGGGTAAATATTGTTGTTCTGCACAGCAGAGATGGCTTCCCAGCCCGGACGGGCGGCAACGCTCTCAGGCGAAATCCCATAAACCGCATCTGAGAGCAGGATGAAGGCGGGGTTCAGGTCAATCAGTGATTCCACACCTAACTGCGGGTAATCACCCTCAACAGATGCGGCAACATTCGTTCCTCCAGCCTGGTTGATGATGTAATCGATGAAGGTGCCTGCTCCCGCTGAGAAAGGATTGGAAGGATCAGTGGCATCCACTTCATAAAACACCGCAGGTGTTTCTGAAGTAACTGCCAGCGCCTCCTGAACTGCGCTGACCCGAGCAGCCAAATCGGCAATCACGGTTTCGGTTTCGTCCGTATGACCTGTGATCGCTGCCAGCTCTCGCAAATTGGCAAATAAACCTTCGAAATCCTGCGGGTTTGACTGCCAGTAAACATTCAAACCCAGGTCGCGGAAGGTCTGGACGTGTTCTTCTGAGATAATTTGGGCAGCCACGATCAAGTCCGGCTCCAGGGCAAGGATCGCTTCAGTAGGAAGTCCTTCCCATAAAGAGCCAATACTTGGGATCTCTGCGGCAGCTTCAGGATAGACGCTGAAATCGTCCCTGCCTACCATTTGACCACCAGCGCCGATGGCGAAAAGGATCTCTGTCATGGAAGGTGAGATGGAAACAATCCTCTGAGGGAATTGGGCGAGTTCGATGGTGGCACCCAGATCATCGGTGAATATGAGTGCTTCAACCGTTGGCTCAACTTCGACCGTTTCTTCGACGGGTGCTGCGAGCTGCGGAGTTTCGGTTGCCGCTGGCGCACACGCACTGAAAACGAGCAAGATAACCATTGTAATGAGCATCAGGGTTGTTCTGTTAAAAATTCGAGTGTTCATATAATAAATCTCCTGAGAAATAGTCGTGTATGATGAAAAAACCTCTGCCCGTGTGGCAGAGGTCAGGTGAAATTATGTCGCTGGTAGTATCGTCATGATCACACTCCTTTTCCACGAGGTCCGTGATAATCGGGTTGAGGTGGTCGACCTGGCTGCATAAGAAAAAAACCTTCCTTATGTTACAGTTGCGGGACAGCGCCGGACTCCTGATCGGTGATCAGCCACCGGCTTCGCGCTTATGCCCTCCCATCCGGGGGAATTGGGCACCTCAAACCGTATTCAGTTGAACACTCATTTTACTTTATTTTGCGATTATTGGGAAAAAATCACACGGATTATTCAGATTTTTCAGATCATGAAATGGGCGCAATTTTCTTTTATTCGTTACTTGATCCTTGCCTGGATTAACCATCGGTCTACAGAATTGACCCAGAAGGGTCATACAAATCTTGATATAAAAGATGTTATGATATTTTTGATCTTTACAGGAATTATTAGATGGCTCACGTTTCACAGAAATTAAAGAACTCTTTCGAAGGCGCACTGGCTGGCGGTGGTGATCCCGCAACCTCGCCGCTGTATGTTTTTGGACCATTTCTCAAGTTGATCGTCGTAGCTGGAGTGGCATCGATCACTTTTGGCGCTTCCATCTGGCTTGCCGTGCTGACCATTGCTGTGGTGTCAGCGATGTACCGCCTGGTGATGCTCTGGGTGACGGATGGCAGCGGCGGCAGCGGTCTCAGCGAGGAAGAATTCGGCGGTTGGGCAGTTAAAGTCAACGCTGCGATCACTTTCATCGAATACACCCTGACTTTCCTGGTAAGTATGGCTGCCATGGTCACATTCATTGCAGACCGGCTTCCAGTTTTAAACCAAACCATCTTTGGCATACCGTTGTTCAACTACCGAAAGCTGGTGGCAATCCTGCTGAGCATACTGACTGGCTGGCTGGTAAACCGGGGTCCCAAAATGGCAGCCAGAGCATTTGGACCGGCGACAGCCGGGGTGCTCCTGCTGCTCTGGGCAATGATCTTTTCGAGCATCTTGTATTTCGGCGGTATCCGACTGCCTGCCCTTGACATCCGCGCTTTTACGGAGGAGCTGCATTTCACCATTGGCGGGTATGTACGCATACTGGCTGTGATGACCGGGATCGAAGTTTTCGCAAACCTCGTAGCAGCGTACCAGGGGAAACCGGAGGTGAAAAGCCGGAAGGCTTTCAACAGCCTGTTGATCATCATGGGCACAACAGCCGTGACCATGCTCATCGTTGGACCTGCCATTTTCTCGCTATCAGACCCGACCAATTCGGAAGTTTCTGTCTTCACCCAGACAATGGACAAGTTACTGCCTGCACCGGTTGCATACGCTGGCACCCTGGTGGGAATTGCGGTTCTAATGTCCGCATCCGCTGCAAGCGCCCAGGGGCTGCAGAACCTTGCTTTGGGGCTGCGCAGAAGGCACTACATCCCCCCGAACCTGGGTAAGCGAAATGCCTTTGGTGTGGCAGATAAGCCAGTATGGATTGAAGTGGGTATCGTCAGCCTGTGTTTTATGTTTTTGGGTACACACGAAGAGACTTACCTGGCGATCTATGCAGCGGGAGTTTTTATCCTGTTGAGTATGACAGGCTGGGCAGTAACCAGACGGCTTGTGCGTGAGATCCGCGAAAAATTCAGCCCCGGAAAAGGCGCAATGACGGTTGGGACGATCATTGCCGCAATCCTCACAACCGGGGCAGCGGGTTTGATTTTTTACGAGCGTTTTTTTGAAGGCGCCTGGACATACTTCATCTTCATTCCATTATTGTTTGCAATATTTACGCTTACGCGTAACCAGCTGGGTGATCCCACACCAGAAGAGGATTACCTGGGTCAACTCGATGCTGCCCAGCTTGCTGGTTTCGGCTTTGGACAGGTACCGATCTCTAGTAATAAACCTCGTCTCGCGTATTATCCCGAGCCCTACCGAATACTCCTGGCACCCGGCGCCCATAGAAAAAAGCCGCTGGCGTAACCTTAAAGTGCATATCAAGCACCTCGTTGTTCTACTTGATGGTTCAAATTATGCTGAATACGCAGTGCCAATTGCGCGTTCAATCTGCCTTACGACGGGCGCACAGTTAACCTTGCTGAGTGCAGAACGCGTCCCCAAACTTTCGACTGGTGAAATTTCTACTGACATTGAGGCAACAACCTCCATTGAAGCTGGTTCTGGAGACCATGACATTGAAATCGGATACACCGACTTAGAAAAATACCTGCACGACCTCTCTGATCAGCTGGCGCGTGATCACATCAAAGTCAATTATGCGATCCGCACTGGTTCAGCATCCCATGTGACAGAGGAATTCCTGCACCAGAACTCAATCGACCTTGTGATCACTTCGACTCGCGGAAAATCGGGGGAACACCACTGGATTACCGGTGGTCTCTCTCAAAAACTGATCCAGAGAATCGAGATACCTGTCCTGTTGGTGCAGTGTAATGGCAACCTTGATACTCCACCGACAGGTATCGAGCGCATCCTGGTATCTCTGGATGGATCCATTTTTTCAGAAAGTGTGCTCCCATATGCCCGCGCCCTGGCAAAGGCTTTTGGATCGGAACTTATTCTGCTGACGGTGCCTCAGGTTCCGGAAGTTGAGGATTACCGAGCCGCTCCGGATGTCATCGAGTTTATCCGCCTGAAAGCAGAGGATAATATGTGCAACTTCCTCAGCGCAGTTGCCAGAGACCTGGGAAGTGAAGGCATCGATGTCAGACCGATTGTTACCGGATCGATACCGACCAGCACGATCGTTTCGGTAGCGGAGCAAGAAAAAGCTGATATGGTCATGCTGACATCGCGGGTAGAGGGCGGATTGGGCTGGTCATGATGGGCAGTGTCGCCCAGCGCGTTATCCAGAACACGGACCTGATGGTATTCCTGGTGCCAATCAACTGGAAATCAAAATAACAACTCGAGTTGTCAGGCAAATTCCCTGTCAGGCAAATTCCCTGGACAGATTGTTCGGACTTTATTCTACTTCCAGGTCCCATTTGTGGAGCAGAGCAGGCGTCACTCCAGCGCCACCACAAACGATGACGACAACTGGATCACGCGATTGTACAGGCACTGCCTTGTCATAAATTGCTGCCAGAGCTGCCCCACAGGCTGGTTCTACCAGGATGCGATGGTCGCTGGCAAAATTGAGGCACGCATCAACAGCCTGGCGGTCTGATACGACCCAGGGGATAATTTCGTGTCGGGTGATCCAATCCATGAGCACAGGTGTAACCGTTCGCGCTCCCAAGGTTGTTGCGATTGAGGTGATTGCCGGGAGGGTAATCAGACGCCCAGCCTTAATTGAACCGGCAAACGACGCCGTGCCTTCAGTCTCAACCGCGAGTACCGGCACGTCTTCCCAGCCAATCCTGTGCAGACCGATGAGCAGTCCTGCCAGCAGCCCGCCACCACCAACAGAAACCACCAGCATACCTGGCTTTGTGCCTTGATCTGCCAGCTCTGTAACGATGCTGGAATGACCTTCCCAAATCAAGGGATCGTCAAAGGGGTGAACATATGCCGCACCCTCCTGCGATGCAAGCTGGAGTGCATGCCTGTGTGCATCGTCCCACGCATCACCGTAGATGATCAATTCAGCACCTTCTGCGAGGATCAATTCACGAGACCGTGAAGATGTACTTAAAGGCGCAACCACGGTTGCACTCATGCCTAATAACCTGCTGGCATACGCCACGGCGTAACCGGCATTTCCTCCCGATGAACATACTACTGACCGGGTGCCGGCATCATAAAATGATTTACAGATCAAACCCATGCCTCGGGCTTTGAATGAACCAACCGGTTGGAAAGCTTCCATCTTCAGGTATACGGAAGAACCCAGATGGTGGCTCAGCGGGGTCGAAAACCAGAGTGGAGTTTGGATATAGAGCGGTTGTGTCATTTATGGGAATGATAATAATCGATAAAAAGGCATTCGTGCATAAGGAAAGGAAGCATAGGAGATAATAATCACCAAATTGTGAAAAATGTGGAAGAATTCCGTAACCACAGATGAAATTAGGGGTTGTTAATCATTGGACAGGCGTCTTTTACCGCCATCCAAATTATATTCAATCTTATTTTTTTATGAAAGGAAGGAGTAAAAAATGTTAGACGACGTGAAAGGTGAACGCCTGGTACTTTTGTTCGGAGGCATCGTCTCCCTGATCTTTGGTATCCTGCTTTTTGTCTACACCAAAGAAGCGCTGGCGCTGGTGATGCTGCTGGTTGGGTTAGGCTGGCTAATCCAGGGCATATTCTCGGTTCTATCCATTTTTGTGGATAAAACGAACTGGGGATGGAGCCTGGCTGGCGGTGTGTTAGGGATCGTTGCTGGTTGGTTTGTTTTGACGAACCCCGTTGCAGGTGCTGGCATCGCCGTGGTTCTCTTTGCGATCATCCTCGGTATCTTTGGTGTATTGATCGGGGCTGTCGCATTGATCGCTGCTTTCCAGGGCGGTGGCTGGGGATCAGGATTATTTGGCGCAATCAGCCTGATCATCGGACTCCTCTTGATTTTCAACTCCGTGATTGGCGCCGAAGTCATCGTCTGGTTAACCGCTGCTTTGCTGGTCGTCCAGGGTCTCGTCGGAGTGGGGATGGGATTATTCCGCAAGGGATAACCGCTCAGATATATACCTTAGACTCGAAGGATTTTAATAATCCTTCGAGTCTATTTATTTAATTTCTCAGCAGGTCGAAGAATACCCCAGGGCGTTTTCGATCGAGCGCCTTTTCTGCCGTATAAGCTATGCGCAATAGCGTCTTTTCATCCCAAAATCTTCCCATTGCCTGCATGCCGACTGGCATCCCGGCAGGATCATATCCAGCCGGGAAACTGATCGCAGGATAACCAGCCAGGTTCGCAGGGAAAGCATAGCGCATTTTTTCGGTTGTGGTTGAAAGGTCCGACCAGCCAACCGCTTCACTGCCTGGAGGAACCAGCGGGGCTGTTATGGCCGTTGTCGGCGTCAGGATTGCATCCACCTTTTTGAACGCCTCCCCAAAAATCTTCATGGCAACCGTGCGCACCCTTTGGGCTGTGATGTAATCACTTGAAGAAAAAGCCTGGGATAATGCCAGTGTCACGCGCGTTGGGGCACTCAATTCTTCGACTTTTTCGGGATAATTGTTGATGTGAGACGCCTGCTCACTGACGATTGTCACTGCATGGGCGATGCGCATGGCATCCAGGCTGCCGATCTCCACATCGACTATCCTTGCACCGGCTTCTTTCAGCCGTTCAACCATCTGATTACACGCATCAACTACCGGCGCATCGGCATGCTCGAACCAGGGTTTGTAAATGCCCAGGACGAGGTCAGAAAGATCGGAGTTATTCCACCCGTGCAAATCGAGAGTCGGCTGGTTTAGTGAGCGCGGATCCGTCGGATCAGGACCTGCCATCATGGCAAAAGCATAAGCAACATCCTCCACAGTCGCGCCTATGGGTCCAATTACATCCACGCTGGGGCACAACGGGATCACACACGAACTCACTCACCCTGCCAAAGGTAGGCTTCAAACCAACCACACCACAAAATGCGGAAGGGATGCGGATTGATCCCCCACCATCACAGCCAAACCCAACCGGGCACAAGCCTGAACTGACCGCAGCGCCCGGTCCACTGGAACTGCCCCCAGAGTCATGTGCCAGGTTGAACGGGTTCCTAACCGTCCCAAAGTGGGCGTTGAAACCACTGGGATCCAGTCCAATCTCGTTCATGTTCCCCTTTCCGAGAAACAAGGCACCGGCAGACGCGCATTCTGGCGATGGGGAAATTGTCTTCCTCTGGTCCTACTGCCAGGAAAGTGGTCCCGACGTGGGTGTTGTAGGGAGCAAGGTTTAATTCATCCTTGACGATCACCGGGACGCCGTCGAAAAGACTGAGAGGTCTCCCAGTTTGGAAGCGTTCTGTCGATTCTCGGGCTTGAGCCAGTACAGCTTCTCTATCGACCTTGATGAATGCGCGCAGTGGGGGATTGAGCCTATCACTCGCTTCGATCATGCCCAAAGCCTTTTCGGCAACTTCCAGCGGGGTTGTTTCACCGCTGCGGTAGGCGACGGCGAAATCGCGGACTGTATGGTAAATGATTCCAAACTCATACTCTCCCAGGAATTGTTCCACTTCAGCAATTGATAACAATTGAGGTTCTGATCCCGCAGGATCTTCAAGAGGATACAGGGTTGGATCAACCGATATTTTCAGGTTTTTTAACTTTACAATCCCCCCTTGCTTGAGCAAATTCGGAAGTATAAGATTGCGTGTGAGTTTGCGATCCAGCAATGCAGCGAATATCGCCAGCATGGTTCCTTTTAATACGGGTAGTTTCAAGGAACTAAGGTCATATTCAGTCATTTTTTGCCTCTTTTTTATTGGATTTCAGCATAATACCAGGGATGAAAAAGCCTTTTAGAAGTATGTTAAAATCACCCGGTGAACGAAAAAATTATTGTATATGGTCATCCTGCCTGTCCGCAGCTGCCCCCTGTTCTTATGGCGCTACGCCTTTCAAAAATTCCTTATGATTATATCAACATTCACCAGGATTCTGCCGCGGCTGAAAGGGTGAGGTCGATCAACCATGGATTTGAGAGTGTCCCTACTCTTGTGTTCCAAGACGGGAGCAGCCTGACGGAGCCCTCCGCTGGGGCATTGAGGGAAAAACTGGTCTCCGCCGGTTACAGGTTGACCCCACTCGCTTACCTTGCCGGGAACCTTTGGCTGATATTAATCGGGTTATTCATTTTGATAGCGGTATTAAGGTTATTAGGCGTGCTGTAAAACTTAGAGCCAAGCGTTATTGAATTAACCGAGACGTAATCGATACGAACTAGCAACCAAATTGATGACTCAAGGTGCGGTTATTGGAACTTAATAACAATCAACTTCCTAAATCCACTTCCATCAAGAGCTTGCCGCGCAATGTTTGGGCAGTGGGAGTCACCAGTTTCCTGATGGACGTCTCCAGCGAGATGGTCATCTATATCTTGCCTTTATTCCTGGCAAACGTCCTCGGTGTGCAAACCAGCATCATCGGTTTGATCGAGGGGATTGCTGAAGCCACCGCGAGCCTGGTTAAATTAATCTCGGGCTGGCTTTCTGACAAATCAGGCGGGAGAAAGTGGATCGCAGTAACAGGATATGCCTTCTCTGCTTTGACCAAGCCATTTTTCTTGTTCGCCAGCACATGGGTCATTGTCGCCGCGGTTCGCTGGATTGACCGGATCGGTAAAGGTATACGCACGGCTCCTCGCGATGCCCTTGTTGCTGATTCTGTTTCCGAGAAAAACCGCGGTCTGGCGTTTGGATTTCACCGGGCAATGGACACAGCCGGGGCAATGCTCGGTTTATTGATCGCCCTGTTTGTCGTATGGCTAACTCAACAATCATCATTAACCCTTTCAAGGATAACGTTTCAATATATCGTGATCATCAGCATTATCCCAGCCATACTCGCTGTGCTTACCCTGGCAATCGGGGCTAAAGATGTCCAGGTAGAAGGCGCCCGAAAACCTCCGCACTTTACATTGAAGGGTCTCGGTCGACCATTTTCGATTTTTCTTGTGATCGTCTCATTCTTCTATCTGGGAAACTCTTCCGACGCATTCCTGGTCCTGCGGGCTCAGAACCTTGGCGTACCAGTCACAGGTATCCTCTTGATGCTGGTGTCTTTCAACCTGGTGTATTCGATAGTTTCCACACCAGCAGGGTCACTTTCTGACCGCATAGGTCGCAGGAAACTGATCATTGGCGGATGGCTGGTATATGCTTTGATCTATTTCGGATTTGGATTGTCGCAGCTATCCTGGCAAGTATGGCTGCTTTTTGTCATCTACGGGATATATTACGGGATGGCGTATGGGACTGCAAATGCTCTCGTTGCAGACCTGGTTCCTGAGCACCTGCGCGGGACCGCATATGGCACATATCATGCAGTCATCGGCATCCTGGCGTTCCCGGCGTCACTCATAGCTGGTTTACTCTGGCAATACATTTCCCCCTCTGCCCCATTCTACTTTGGCAGCGCGATGGCGCTTATCGCTTCCTTGTTGATGCTGGTCTGGAATCCTTCACAAGGAAAAGAACTGGCTGCCAAAACCTACCCTGGAACATAATCTGAGGGAATCCCACCAGGATCCTTACCGCAGGTAGTTGACTTGTTCTCTCGTTAAAATAATGTTGCTTGCGGTTAAGCAATCCTTCAATTGATCGATGGACTTTGGACCAATGATGGGGAACGTGGGGAATGGTTGAGATGTCAGGTAGCCCAGGACAAGCTGGGTGATCGTCATCCCGCTTTCTTTGCGTAAAGCCTCCAGCTTGAGCTGTCTTTCCTCTGTGACTTCATTCCAATACCAGGATACAAGATTGGACGGCAGTTTTTCAACGCCTCCTGTCGCCAACTTGTGGAACACACCATTCGCCTGGCTGGAATAGGGTATAGCAGCAATTTGACTCTCATTGTGGAATTGCCATAATTCATCGGTCATAAACGCAATTGTTTTGTCACCAAATCCATCTTTATTCACCTGCGCCAGGCTCCACAAATTCTGGACTGCACAAAATGATTGGACTTGCACCCTTCGGGCATATTCACCCGCCTGCTGTAATCGCCGGATGCCCCAATTGGAAAAACCAAAATAACGGATTTTTCCTGCCTGCACTTGCTCCTGAAGCGTTTCCATGATCTCAGCGACAGGTCGGGTTACATCATCTCGGTGCAGCCAGTACAGGTCGATCACATCCGTTTGCAGGTGTTGTAAACTGGAATCGAGATCAGAGACGATCTCTTCAGGAGACAGTCTGGGGATGTGCATACTGTCCATGTCCGGGTGAGCGCCTTTGGTCGCCAGGATAACGTTCTGGCGGTTGTTTCTTGATTTCATCCACACGCCGATCAGTTTCTCACTGCGGCTTTTTTCCCCTGGTATCCAGTCATTATAAATCTTCGCTGTATCGATGAAATCCCCTCCTCTCTCGATAAACAAATCAAGCATCTGCAGAGCAGTATCGTGGTCAACCCCGGCGCCAAAATCGCCAGTTCCAAGACATAATTGGGAGGCTTCAAGGTCTGTCCCGGGAATCTTCGTTGTGAGCATCATAAACTCTCCGTTTTCTTAATGTTTTTTGAATGCAAAAACCATTGGCGATATACGATCACGAGCATGAAAACAGCAATAATATCAACGACCAGTGTCGCCAGGTCTAAAATCCCGAACTGGTCTGTGAAGGTAAGCAAGATATTCACAGACAGTACAATGAACCCCAGGAAAAAGAAAGGGCGCGCTCCGAAGCCAAGCAGACCTGATTTCAAACCAACTCCAATCGCCAAAAATGCAGCTGCATTTCCCACCATCAAGACAGCAACCACAACTGAGCTGATCAGATTGGCTTCGCCGTTCGACGCGATGCGGAATACTGACCAGGCGCTAATCGAGAGCCAGATAGCTGAATTCAAGAAGAACAGGACCTGGGTCACCCGCAGAAGGGCTGGAGATTTGTCTGGTGATCTGGTTAAATCAGAGGTTGAACTCATTATCCTTAGGTCTTATTTCCAATGATTATTTGGAGATGTAACCCTGTTCCTGGTAGTAGTCAAATCCCTTCCGGGTGAGAGTAGCCAGCTCAGAAAATAAACTCTGATCTACTTTGTTGAAATTGAAACAGGATTTCCCCTGCATACGTTTGCGCAGATCAGGGGAGATATCATCCAGCAGTGCAGGACTCACATAAACCGGCATCAAATGAAAACTGACATAATTTTTCTTTATCTCAACAGACCCAAAGAAAAGTGGTTTTTTGTTCTTCATCTGGTAATGGGTATCAAGAAATATCATTCCCGGCTCATCGGTTTTAACGATTAACGACGATGAGTATGGAACTAATACTTCCCTTAAATCATCGAAAACCTGATTAAAATCCATCTTCCACCTCAACCAATAGTTTAGCCATATTCTAAACGAAAAAACCGGTTGCAATAATATCCTGAATGCTCAATCCTTTTTCCCACGATCGGGAAAAGTTATAGTAAGATTAAGAACAGAAAAAAATCGATGTCTTCATTTTTCCAGAAGTAAGGAGGTAATCATGGGTTTGATAGGCGATGTAGGCGCAATCCTGATCGGATTGGTGCTGCTCTTCCTTGGGCGGCGGTTCTTCTGGATGGCAGCCGGGCTGGTTGGTTTCCTGTTCGGTTACAACATCCTGCAGCATTTTGTTGGCATCTGGTGGCTTAACCTGATCGTGGGGCTCATCCTGGGGGGGATGCTTGCCTGGCTGGCAACAAAGTTTATCAAGCTCGTCTCGTATTTTGTCGGCGCGTTAGCTGGAGCCGTCCTGCTGCCGCTTCTGCTGGGCTTTCTTGGAATTCCGTTTAACTGGTTCGTGATGGTGCTCATCGGGGCGCTTGCGGGATTATTATTTATCAGCGTTGCTTTTTCGTGGGGATTAATCATCCTGTCCGCCCTGATGGGAGCCAGCATCGTCTCTCAAAATATCGCTGACATATTCTCACTTAACCAGGGAGTCAAGAGCATAGTTGGTTTGATCCTGCTGGTCCTGGGTGTGGTGATCCAGGCAGGTCAACGAGACACCTGATCCTGGGATTAACACCCTGTTTGAATTCGGAGATATCAGGGTCAACGACCAGAATTCTCGTACCGAGTCTCCGGCTATTACCTTCATAAACTGGTTTTTGGGTTGCCAAACTACCAGATCGGATCATACCAAAAGTTCTGGATGAAGAGAACCATACTTTCGTCGATCGATATTTTCAATTAATCATTCACTCTATTTGTTACCGAAGAGTTAAAGGCTGTTATTCAGGATTGTGCCGATCTGCTCGCCGGTCAATGGGATTTCACCTATTGTGCCAGCTTTCCGGTCAATAATAGTTTCAAAATACTCATCGGATATACCCCAATCCTTCAGGTTCATCTTGATTCCCAATGAAGAAAAGAAATCGTGAGTGGCTCTGATTGCATCGCACGCGCAAGCCTCCCCCAATTCCTGGATGCCGAAAACCCTCTGCCCGTACTTTACAAATTTATCCAATTTCTGCAGATACACCACGTCCATCCAGCGCGAGGTCAGAATAGCTAACCCGGCGGCGTGAGGGATATCGTAGAAGGCACTGATTTCGTGTTCGATGCGGTGAGTGGCCCAATCCGACGGCACGCCGGCAGACAACAAACCATTGAGCGCCAGGGTCGAAGCCCACATCAAATTAGCCCGGGCATCATAATTCTCAGGTTCACGCAGCGCCACTGGACCATTTTCCATTACTGTGAGAAGGATACTTTCACAGAAACGGTCCTGTAGCGGAGAGTTCACATTCTGGTTCAGGTATTGTTCCAGAACATGAGAGAAGATATCCACAATACCATAAGCGGTCTGGTCCCTGGGAACTGTATACGTGTTCTGAGGATCGAGTATCGAAAAGCGGGGGAAACAATCCGGATTTAAGTAGGGAATTTTTTCATTGGTTGCCCAATTGGTAATCACCCCGCCTTTATTCATCTCCGACCCGGTTGCTGCCAGTGTGAGTACACTGCCCAAGGGAACGGGTCCTGGCGGGAAGATCTGGTCCTTGACCAGGTCCCATGGATCACCGCCATAGACTGCCCCGGCTGCAACCAGTTTTGAAGCATCGATCACACTGCCGCCACCCACTGCCAGGATCAAATCCGGTTTAAATTGTTTGCAAAGATGGACCGCATCTCGCAGCGTCTCTACTCGAGGATTCGGCTCGATGCCCCAGAACTCTTCGACAATGAAACCAGATAGCTGTGATTTGACCTTGTCGTAAATACCGTTGCGGCGGATACTGCCTCCTCCGGCTGTCAATACAACCTTGCTGCCATATCTTCCGGCTTCAGTCCCAATCTGGTTCATCGAGTTTTTTCCAAAAATGATTTTTGTCGGGTTGTGGAATGTGAAATCCAGCATTTTTTCCTCCAGTAAATTTTTCAAAATTCTACCAGAATCAATGTATAATAAGACCGTCGAAATCCATTTTCATTCATTTAGTGTGTTAGGTGGAGGAACAAGATGAAAGTTCAAAGAAGGACAGCTAACCTGGTTTTGCTTTCAGTGATCATGATTCTTTCGACCATACTGATTGCTGCCAACCCATGGCCCGCAAGGTTGACGATTATCAACCAGACCGGTGATAACCTGTACATCTGGATGTTCGAAGATCCCGAAAAAGAAATGTTGAAATATTACATGGGGATCGAGGGAACTACCCTGCCAAGACCCATCCCGGACCATTTCAATTTTTCTGCTTTTCGCAAAGAGAACACAACCGTCTTTACCGTCGACCGCCAGGTTTATACCGTATGGCTGATGGGTTGTGGGGTGATGATGGAGGGTAAGTTGGACATGAGCAGCAACGTGCAGCTCAACATCACGCCTTGTGAAGACATGGTTCGTTATGATAACCCGCGCTACCTGGGTGAACCAACGCTTGAGAAACCCAACTGGTTCCGATCCCCGGGGGCAGCCAACTGGCGGTTCAAGTATATCCTCCCGAAGGTTAACCTGGCGACATATCCTGAGTATTCCGAAGCAGCCGGCGACGGCATGGAATAAAAGCAGCAGCATAAATCCCTTGTGGAGGTTTATCGTTTATGATCTGGATTGTTAACATCATATTATGGTTCGCCATGGGCGCGCTCGTGGGGTGGCTGGCGAATAAGATCACCAAATCCGGCTTGAATTTCCAATGGAGCGTAGTTGTTGGTATCGTGGGCGCTTTCTTTGGGGGATGGGTCTTGGGCTTGCTCAATCTCCCGTTCGACGTCCCCTTAGTGGGTGGATTCAGTATCCTGAGCCTGGTAACTGCGCTCATCGGTGCGATACTCCTCCTGGCGATCGTTGCATTCTTCCGCGACCCACCCTGGAAGTAGCAGACACACTTTACACCCACACCAGAACTGCAAGAGTTTTTTCGAGGTAGACCAAGGCAACGCGGTCTACCTCGTTGTGTATCATCGAGCGAGATGGCAAACCTGGTCCAGTACATAAGTATAAGAAAATGAAAAAATCCGCGGTTATCATCATAGTTTCCATTGGGCTTCTACTGGCAGCTTGCAGCTCTCTTGTAGATGACATGATCGCCACCGTGGATGTTTCAGAATTGGGCGATATGGCTGTCGGTATTGCAGCCACTGAGATCGGTCAACTGGCAGAGGCAGGCGAAGCGTTGGAGCTGATACCTTCTGTGAACCAGGATCCGGGTTTCTGTGAACCGGGTGGTATTAACAACTCCCCTTTTCTTGCGATCGGATATCTGCCCGAATACAGGCAATTCGATATTTCATCAGCCAATTGTCTCAGCGACCTGATATTCTTTTCTCTCGAGCCAACGGCAGAAGGTGCCCTGGATACCAGCCGGATCACACAGGAACGTATCGCAGAACTTCAGGAAGCTAAACGCCTTTACAACCTGCGTTTACACCTTTCGCTTGGAGGCTGGGGACGCAACGGCGGGTTCAGTCCCACAGTGCTTGATGAGCAAAAACGCAGCAGGTTTGTGACGGAGCTGGTTACTTTCATTCAGGCAAACAGATTTGATGGAGTTGATTTCGATTGGGAGTTCCCTGAAAGCGCAGAGGAAATCCGCGGTTATGCCGCGCTGATCGAAGAAACGAAATCGGCAATTGCCCCCAATGGAGGTATTGTGAGTGTTGCCTTCTACCCGCATCCCGAACTTGACGTGACTCCCTACCTGAACGCCGACCGCATCCACATCATGTCTTACGATCGAGACACGCGACACGCAACCTACGAACAGGCTGTCAGTGATGTGGCTTTGTTCCTTGATAAAGGAGTGCCTGCCGATAAACTTATCCTGGGATTGCCATTTTACGGCAGGCTGGTCGATCCACCATTTACACCTTACACCTACGCCGACATTTATAAGGAGTATTCACCTGCCAGCAGCATCGATGAAGCCGGAAGTATATTCTTTAATGGTTGGGACACGATAATGAAGAAAACGTGTTATGCCCAGGATACTGGTCTTGGGGGAATCATGATTTGGGAGATTGGTCAGGATATCCAGCCAGGTTCTGCTGGTGAAGAATCTGCCCTGTTGAGAGCAATTTACCAGGCAATTACCTTAGGCTGCGAATAAAACCAGGGGGGGATGTTATCCGTTTCCCGAATTCTTCCCGCGTAACTCGCTGACTTCTTTGTTCATCTCGCGGATGCGGTGAGAGAGTTTTTGAACCAATTTATATGCCAGCGTTGGGTCAGCGTGAACTCTGCGCAAGAAATTTTTCTTATCTACCGTCAGAAGTCTTGCTTTGGATTTGGCACGAACCGAGGCGGACCGGACTTCATTCTCGAAGATTGCCATTTCACCGAATATCTCTCCCCTGCCCAGTTCAGCCAGAATGATCTCCCTACCTTCATTCGGTATAAACACTTCAACGGATCCATTCTGTATCACATACATGTGCTTTCCAACGTCTCCCTTGTTGATGATAATCTCACCCGCCTCGTAGACTCTGCCCAATTCTCCTTCGTTCATTTCGCCTCCATTGTATCGATGATCAGTTCTGATGCTGGTTTTGATTTATGCTCGATGGGCGGTTGGGATAAAATAGATACCAAAATATGCCAGGCTAACGAGAATAAAAAGAGTGGATTAATGGCTCGCAGGAAGATTTCGCGGTAGGATGCGCTGCCGGTGAACATATCCCACATGACCGTACTCATCGGTTTTGAGCTGCGCGAGCCAAGTTGTTCGTGCAGGGTCATCTTCAACATTGCGTGACGCGTAAATCGAAATTTCTGCAGGATGGTTGTGATAAAAAAGGTGACTTTGCCAATAAGATTATCCCTGGCGATCCGCTTGCAAGCCGGTAAATAGAAACGTTCAAAATCTCGAGCGGACACCCCCTGGAATATAGCTGTGGAGGCGGCGGCTTTAGCTGTGCGGTAAGCGGCGCCAATCCCATCTTTATACAGGCGTGCAACCCCGCTGTCGCCAATAACTACCAGACGATCGTGATAAGGACGTACGGCTGCGCCTACATTGATCCTGGGCTGGCAGTTGCACGATCTTTTCTCTGGCACCCAGCCAACTGGCATACATTTCTTGAATTCAGCGGTATTCAAGAAATCCATAATCAACTCATCATTAATGTCATCACCCAATAAACAAACCGTGGCGTAATCGCCTTTAGGAATGATGGCGGCAAATTCCAGGTGGGGGATGTTCAATAGAAATACGTGCATTGAATTTCCCAGTTGACTGCGGATCACTTCACCGCCAAAATAATATTCACAGATCGAGGTCTTCACTGCCTTCGGTGCCTGATAACCAAAATTCAGGTTTTCTATTGCTTTAACCAGGGGAGAATTCACGCCCGTGGCAACTGTGACCAGATCGTATGGGTCCGTTTCACCATTACGGGTCTTAAGACCGGTTTTCCTTCGACATAAGCAATGGACAAAATACGTTCATGAATAATATTCGCTCCCTTTTGAACGGCTTCCTTTTGCAAGTAACCATCGAATCCCACCCATTTCATTTCTTTTAAATCTCGGGGACCCATACCTCGGTGCACAGCCGCAATACGTTTTTCCTCAAGCGGAGCCTCGATACGCACACTGCCCACGTCCGAATGGAGAACATAAGAGTCCAATCCCCGTTGGACAACTTCTTCAGTCAGGTTGATACCATCGGCTGCCAGATACTGCACCAGGGTCTCTGAAATAATCCCTCCACACATATTGCAGCCGATGGGCGCGAGTTTGGTGAAGTCCCTGGGTTCGTAAATATCCAGTTGGATTTCAGAGCTCCATCATATCAGCCATCTCAAGTATAAAATGGCTGAAAAAAGAACCGGCTGGTCCTCCACCGATCACGGCTATCTTCGATCCTTCACCAATAACATACTCTCCCGAATTCACATCAACATCGGGCTTATTTGTAATGCCAGGGCGTTTCATGGACACCTGGAACACCTCCTTTAAATGGTTAGACACGAAAGTGGATTTAGTATTACAACACGGTTTGAAATCTTTCGTTACCAGTTTTCCTGGAGTAAAAAGTAATTGCATAGAATCTCCTTATTGGATTGTTACTCACAGACGAGAATAACAGGATATAATCAGTTATCTTTATCCAAATCCTTAATCACCACAGGAGAAACTAATTATGGACGATAATATGGAAACTCCCCCCGCAGAAGAACCGGAAGTTGAAGAACCGCAATTCGAAGAATCGCAATTCGAAGAATTGGTGACCATGGAAGCACCTACGGGGATAACCAGTGATGACAAGCTGTGGGGAGCGCTGAGCTACTTCCCCATCATCGCCATCATCATGTTGCTCATCGATGATAAAAAATCCCGCGCATTCATCAAGTATCACGCAGTCCAGGCACTTGCGTTAGCTGTTGTACTGGCTGTGCTGACATTTATCCTGGCTTTGATCCCAATCATCGGCTGCATCTCGCCATTTTTATGGCTTGTGATGCTCTGGCCCGCGATTGGCGCTTTCCAAGGGAAATACACGGATATACCGGTGGTCACATCCTTCATCAAAGGACAGGGCTGGGTTTAAGAACTGACCTTTCATAGCGAATAAATAACCCGACCGGTTCTACCAGTTGAGCCACCTTGTGTCTCTTAACCGGTAACCGGTCGGGTTGCATTTAAGCCTTAGAACAATATTGTGTGGAACTCCAGGAGAGGAGTGATAAAAAATCATGGAATTTCAAGGTTTGGTATGGGCAGGGTTGAGCGTTGAGGACATGGACAGGCAGATCGCCTTCTACCGCGATGCCGTGGGTCTTAAATTGTTACGGCAGGGAGGCGAGGGTGCTGCCAGATGGGCACATTTTTCTGCCGGCAGTGGAGGTCTGTTCGAATTAAGCGCCGGAGGCAAAGCGAGCGCCAGTGAAAAAGGTGCAGACCAGCAGTCCCTCTCAGTGGGTTTCCTGGTCGACAACCTGGATGAGGTGATGTCGCTGATGGAAAGAAATGGTGTACGCTTCAGCGGTGAAATCAGTGAATTCCGCAGCCAGCGTTGGGTGTATTTCCTGGACGCCGAGAATAACCGCCTGGAAATCAAGGAGGTGAATACTCACCTAACCGGGTAATTTTATCCTTCTGCCCCTTTTTCATCCCAAGCACCAACATTCTGCAGGTTTTGAGGTGACATAAATAACTTGACTTTGTCACTTTTATTTTGTAATTTAAATATAGTGTTTTACATATTAAAAATCCTGGGGCAGTAACCACATCCTCTTCAAGTGAGGCGGATCTTCGATTCATTTGGATCGAAAGGGCTCCAGGTTGTCGCATCATTTTATCGACGTACTGGAGGTCAAATCCATGCTTCAAGACGAACAGAAGGACCGGATTGCTGAACTACTGGCGAAAGCGACCAAACCATCAGCAGATGCGATGGCTCTGCATCCTTTTTATCGCGGCAAGATTGAGACAACTCTCAAATGCTGTGTAAGAGACCTGGATGACTTCGCCATCTGGTACACGCCTGGAGTCGCAGCACCATGCAAAGCGATCCAGGCAGATCCCTCATTGGTATATGAACATACTAACAAATGGAACACCGTTGCTGTTGTCAGCGACGGCACCCGGGTCTTAGGATTAGGTGACATCGGTCCAAAAGCCGGGCTTCCGGTCATGGAAGGCAAAGCCTTGCTGTACAAATACCTTGGCGGGGTGGATGGTTTCCCGCTGATGCTGGATACCAAAGACCCGGACGCGATCATCAATACCGTCTTGATGCTGCAGCCTGGTTTTGGAGGTGTGAACCTGGAGGATATCTCGCAACCCAAATGCTTCCGCATTCTCGACACATTGCGTGAAAAAGCAGAGATCCCAATCTGGCACGACGATCAGCAGGGAACCGCCACCGTTACGCTTGCAGGACTGATGAATGCACTGAAAATTGTGGGCAAGCGTAAAGAGGATATTTCGATCACTTTTGTTGGCTCTGGAGCCTCAAACGTAGCCTGCAGCCGGTTGATATTTGGCTGGGGTGTGAACCCCAAAAATTGCTACATGGTCGATTCAAAAGGGATCCTGGGTGCACATCGAAAAGACCTTGAACTCCGCCGGCATGAGTTTGTCGATAAATGGCGGTTGTGCAAGGTCACGAATGAAGAAAAGCGCGAGGGTGGAATTGCAGAAGCGATGCTGGGTGTGGATGTTGTCATCGGGTTGTCCAAACCCGGACCGGGCACCATCCTACCTGAATGGGTGAAGACGATGGCGAAGGATGCGATCGTTTTTGCGTGCGCAAATCCTGTACCTGAGATCTGGCCCTGGGAAGCGATCGAGTCCGGAGCGGCAGTTGTGGCAACAGGTCGTTCAGATTTCCCGAACCAGGTCAACAACTCACTCGGATTTCCTGGCATCTTCCGCGGCACACTGGACGTGCGCGCCTCAACAATCACCGATGAGATGTGTTATGCAGCGGCTCAAGCGCTGGCAGACCATATCCAAGGCAACATCGATCCCGAACACATCCTCCCTGATATGGATGACTGGGAAGTATTCCCGCGCGAGGCGGCGGCAGTGGGAATAAAAGCTCAGGAACAGGGTCTGGCAAAGATCCAGCTATCCTATCAGGAGCTATTAGAAGGCGCAAAGACGATCATCGGTCGATCTCGCAATATGACCAGGCGGATGATGGAAGAAGGATTCATCCGTGAAGTTGAGCCAGGCCTAACTTAGACTTTTCATAATGAGGTGAAGAATGTATGATCTCATCGTAATCGGCGGTGGTCCAGCGGGTTTAACCGCAACCATCTACGCAATTCGCAAGAGGTTGAACGTCCTGCTGGTCTCGAAAGATTTGGGTGGGAAGACCAATTATCGTTTGTCGCTGCCGTGGCTCGACGAATATGGCGGGCAAGAGACCCACGTGATCCGCGGGCTTGAGGTGGTCACCAAATTCCGCAACGAATTAGAATACCTCGACTTTGCCAGGCACATGGAAGGCGTTGACCAGGTAAAGCAGGTAGATGATGGATTCATGGTGCTGACCCGAGGCGGGGGTGAACTCATGGCGCGGTCTTTGATTATCGCCTCCGGCACCAGGCAGACATTCCTTGAAGTTCCAGGTGAAAAAGAATTCATGATGAGCGGATTGTGTTATTCGGCGCTTTCGTACGCGCCGGTGTTCATAGACCGCACCGCGATTGTGGTCGGAGACGGGGAACTGGCATTACGATCGACTGCAGAATTAGCTACCATTGCACGGAATGTGGTGCTGGTGTGTGAATGTAAGGATCCTGCCTGTATGCAGACTCCCCTGGGACGGAAATTACAGGCTGCAACAAACGTGCAGGTTTTACAGGGGTATGAGGTTGTTGAAGTTTATGGTCAAGGCAACGGTGGAGGAAACTACGCCCGTGGGCTCAGGCTGCATAACTTTTCCGGAAACAACATGGATGTAGAGGCTGATGGGATTTTCATCGAAAAAGCCTTGCATGCCAATACAAAGATGGTAGCCGGACTGGTTGAAAGCGACGAGAACGGAAGAATCCTGGTCGACCAGTCTTGCAGCACGAATGTACCCGGAATCTTCGCAGCAGGCGATTGCACGGCTGGTTTTGCTGAACAGGTGCTGATCGCTGTGGGTGAGGGCGCCAAGGCAGCCCTAAGCGCTTATGAATTTTTGCTCAAGGAACCGGTAAAATAATCGCTCCTCTCTGGTTGGCAGGTTTGCTATAATCTACTTATGCCCACAAACCTGCCTCCGGATTATTTCGACGTAGAGAAACGCTTCCGCGAAGCAACCGACACCTTCGAAAAGATTGCCCTGCTCGAAGAAATGTACAGCCTGGTGCCAAAACATAAAGGCACCGACCATCTGCGCGCCGATATGCGCAGGCAGCTCTCGCGGTTGAAAAAAGAACAACAAACCAGGAAGAAGCAAGGGTTTACGTCTGAATATCACATCGAAAAAGAAGGTGCAGGGCAGGTTGTGGTAATTGGTCCTCCCAACACCGGCAAGTCGATGCTCGTGGATGCTCTCACCAACGCCACACCAGAAGTATCAGCCGCGTATTACACCACGCGCAAGCCGCTTCCGGGGATGATGCCAATCTGGGATGTGCAGGTACAACTGGTAGACACACCTTCCATGGATCGCAACCTGACGGAAGGAGGGTTTTATGCCCTGGTCAGGCAATCAGACATTGTGCTGCTTGTCGTGGATTTGCAGTCCGACCCGGTATCGGAAGCAGTTGAAAGCCTCGAAATGCTGGCGGAACGCAGGTTGTGCCCAAAAGAATTCTCTGCCCAATACACCACTCAGGAACGTATGGCGTCGAAGCAGCTTGTCCTGCTGGTAAACAAATTCGATGATGAAAGTTATGATGAAGATTACCGTATATGTTGTGAATTAATGGCGCTGCAAACGGATACAAAGCACCTGGTGACCCTCCCACGCATCCCGATTTCAGCGTTGACTGAAAGGAATTTCGATCTTCTGAAGAAGACTGTTTTCGAGAAACTCGAAATTATCCGGGTTTATGCCAAACCGCCTGGGAAGGAAGCGGACATGGAGCGACCGTTTGTTTTGAAGCATGGGGACACGGTTACAGACCTGGCTCGCAAAGTACACCGTGATTTTTACGAACAGTTGAAATTTGTGCGCGTCTGGGGCAGCTCTGAGTTTGACGGGCAAATGGTTAATAAAGATTTTGAACTAAACGATGGCGATATTGTCGAATTGAGGATTTAAATTGTTATGCAATCTGGGATCATTTTTGGCGCAGGCAACATCGGCAGAGGTTTTATAGGGCAGTTGTTTCACCAGTCCGGTTATTCAATAACCATGGTGGATATTGACCAGCTGCTTCTGGATGCGATCAATGCACAAGGCAGTTACACGATCAGGCTCGTGGATAATGATGGTGAACAGTCTGTAAATATCAAACCGGTGACTGCAATACACTCTAACGACAGGGCTTCCGTAATCGAAGCATTTTGTAATGCCAGCCTGGGTGCCACCGCGGTAGGAGCGCGTGTGCTGCCCCATATTGCGCCTCTGGTGGCGGAAGGTATGGCTGAAAGAAGGCGCCGCAGCATGCAACAACCGGTCAACCTGATCCTGTGCGAAAATCTAAAAGGCGCAGCCCAAAAATTCCGCGATATGGTCGCCGGGCATCTCTCCGCCGGTGACCAGGCTTATGCTCTCGAGTACCTTGGATTGGTCGATACTGTCATCGGTCGTATGGTGCCTCCTCCGACGGATGAAATGCGCAGGCAGGATCCGGGCTTGATCATAGTGGAACCTTACCAGGAGCTGCCCGTTGATCGTCGAGGTTTTATAGGGAACATACCGGAAATAACCAACATGGAACCCTGTGATAATTTCCCGGCGTACACAGCCCGGAAACTTTACATCCACAACTGCGGGCACGCCACACTGGCTTACCTGGGATATTTAAAAAACTATGAATATGGCTGGCAAGCTTTGGCGGATGATGGGGTGCGCGCACATACAAGACAGGCTATGCAAGAATCAAAACAAGGTATTGCGATCAAACACAGTGTGGAACCGGAATGGCTTGAATCCCACATCGAAGACCTGCTTCACCGCTTTACAAACCGCGCCCTTGGTGACACAATATTCCGCCTGGGACGGGATCCGATCCGCAAGTTGTCTCCAAGTGACCGACTGGTCGGGGCTGCGCGGTTGGTTGAAGAGGCAGGGATAGAACCAGAGGCGATTTCCAGGGCTATTGCGGCAGGATACTGCTTCGATCCGGTTGAAGATCCTATCGCCATGGAGCTTCAAGAAAAGATCAAAACTCAAGGTTTCCTCCACACCCTGGCGGAAATCAGTGAGATCTTTGAAAGGGAAACTCTTTCCAGTTCAATCCACTCATATTATTCTGGTTTTTCAAGAAAAACATCTAAAGAAAAAAGGTGATATAAAAATGAGCGCCAACACCCTCAACCTGGAAATACAGGATGAAACCAAACTGCGGTATGCACACAATCTGTCGAAAGCGTTGGAATTTAAAACCATTTCATTCCTCGATAAGGAACTCATCCAACCGGGTGAATTCCTCGATCTTCATGATTACCTGGCTTCAACCTATCCTCTCGTCCATGAACAACTCAGTCGTGAGAAAATCAACGATTTGAGCCTTTTGTACACCTGGAAAGGCAGCGACCCAGCTTTGAATCCTGTCTTGTTGATGGGTCATATTGATGTAGTGCCCGTCGAGGAAGGGACTGAAGACCATTGGGAATTCCCTCCATTCGGCGGGATGGTAGAAAATGGAGCGATTTGGGGACGTGGGACCATGGATTGCAAAGGCAGTGTGGTTGGCATCCTTGAAGCCGTCGAATCCCTTCTCGCCAAAGGGTTCCAACCTGCTCGAACAGTTTACCTTGCGTTTGGTCATGATGAGGAGATTGGCGGGAACAATGGTGCTGCAATCATAGCCCGCCTTCTGCAAGAGAGGTCAATACAGCTGGAAGCAGTCCTGGATGAAGGTCTGGCTGTCCTGGACGGGGTGATCAAATTATCGGATAGACCCATCGCCCTGGTAGGTATCGCCGAGAAGGGTTACCTGACCCTGGAGCTATGCGCCTCGAGCAGCAGTGGTCATTCTTCCACTCCCCCTAAGGAAACAGCGACGGGTATCCTGGCGAAAGCTGTGATAAAGCTGGAACAAAATCCTCTCCCTGCGAGGCTGGGTGAGATCCCCAAAATGATGTTCAATAACATCGCGCCCGGGATGCCTGCTGTAATGCGGTTCCTGTTCCGCTTCCAGGTTGTATTCAAACCCGTCATCCTGCGTGCCCTGGCGAACAACCCGGCAACCAACGCACTGATCCGCACAACTACAGCAGTGACCATTTTCCAGGCAGGCAGCAAGGACAACGTCCTGCCGCACCAGGCAAAAGCTGCGGTAAACTTCCGCATCCTGCCCGGAGACACAGTGGATGGAGTGATTAATTTCGCCAGGAAAATCATAGACGACCCTAGAATTGACATCACACCCAAGCTCGATTTTTCGATGAACCCATCCCCCGTCTCGAATGCGGCATCGAGCATGTTTAAGCGCCTGGAGAAAGTGATCCGGGGATCGTTTAATAACGTCGTGGTATCACCGGGATTAGTACTGGGCGCTACAGATTCACGCCATTACCAGCCGTTGAGTGAAAACTGCTTCCGTTTTTCACCATTATGGGTCACACCGGATGACCTCAACCGGGTGCATGGCACCAATGAGCGCATGACCATCCAAAATTTCACCCAGGCGATCGCCTTCTACCAGGCGATTATTGAGCAATGGTCTCAGGCTTAAACATGTGACTTATTTCACGTACATAGAATAAAAATAGCCTGGTTGAAAAATTCGACCGAAGTCGTACAGCCAGGCTGAGGTTCCAGGAAGTAATCGCTTTATTTTTGCGTTGAAACAAATAGCTGCAAATCACCCATACCGACATATGATCGGTTGATATTCAGGTTTTTATACTCCAACAAGCGGAGATCTCCCAGACCGATGAAATGAGAATTACCAGCCATCACTATCTGGTTTTGTTCATATAATTTTAAATCTCCCATACCCATAGATCCCGTCGTATGCAAAGCAAACACTGGACTGGCTACAGCCAAAGTCAGGACGAGAAGGAAAATCACCGTCGTCCAGGTTCCCACACTTTTAACCTTGTTGTTCTTCATGATATTTTCTCCTTAAGCAGATCATAAACTCAATTCTGAATTTTCAAACCCCTCTAACACCCTTGTTCGAAGAATTCACCTCTCAACCATCGATCTCTTACCGGTTGTCAGTACGAACAAATTTCATGTTCAAAATCATTATGATCAAGAATACCGATCAGCACGGTCGAAGAAATCACCGACTCGCTTTCAGTTTACGCTGGAGATTTCTTGCCAGGGTTTTATGCGGATTGGGTCATTTTAGAGCGGACTCGGCTCTTCAACCTTTATGAAAACAAGCTAAGCCAACTAATCACCCTGTTGAACAGCAAGGAGCGTTGGTCAGATGTGATCCAATGGGCGTTACTTTGGATCGCCAATGCAGGATGGTCAGAATTCGCATACCGTTCATTAATGCAAGCATATGCCTATTCAGGTGAATTATCGAAGTCAATTTCTACCTTTGAACAATTGGCGAACGGTTTGATGAAAGATTTGAATGTTGAACCTTCCGACCAGACGCTTGCGCTTTATCAATTGTTAAAATCCAGACCTCATACCAGCCCATCGCCACCACTTCTAGAACAATACCATCCGTTCAATGAGAAACAAATAGAAGCAATAATGCCGGAGGAACAAAGAACCCTACCCCTGCATCCCAACCCTCCCAATCCCATCACAAGCTTCATTGGGAGACAATTAGAAATCCAACTTCTCCAACAGCAGCTGCGCGAAAACAGGCTCTCTTGCTTCCATTAACTTCCAACAAACCTATCCTAATCAACCGATACATTTAACCTGTATTTATGCCCGAACCTCGTATAATTTGGGCATGAATCAAATTGATCAAAAAATCCTCCGTGAACTGGCATTTCAGGTAGCTGAAATTGCATCCCATCCAATCATGGATGAACGCCGCAAGCTCTGGGTGCAGCACAATAAGCTCAATCCCGCACGCCCAATGATCCTCATCTTTCCGGAAGGCTCCTGGCGCGAACTGCTGCCGGATTCGACAATGACTTGTGAAGATGAAATCGCACGACAATGGGAATGGAATTTACGTTCCAGGTTGTACACCTATACGCATTTCAGCGATGACACCGTCCTGGAAAAAACCTGGATAGTACCCCAGCGCATCCACATTAGCGATTGGGGAATCAAAATCGAGCGCAGCACCAAGACCCAGGAAACCGGCTCGTGGCACTTTATCCCTGCCTTGAAAAATTTCGGAGATATGCAGCACCTGCATTTCCCCCAGGTTTCCGTGGACCACGAAGGCACCCAGAAGGACCTTGAGCTAGCCCAGGAGGTGTTTGGAGATATTCTGGATGTCCGTCTGAAAGGTGTCCCCCATATTTCTTTCCACCTGGCACAAATGTATTCCGACCTGCGAGGTTTGGAGAATACTTATACCGACATGGTCGAATACCCGGACGAAATGATTAAACTTGCTTGATTTTCTGGTCCGGGGATTTGAACACCTGGTAGATCAATACGAAACACTCAATTTATTCAGCCTGAACAATGACGGCACCTACCATTCGTCAGGCGGTGTGGGCTATACCGATGAACTCCCTGCTGCAGGCTTCGACCCTCAACGAGTTCGTACGATTGACATGTGGTCATCGGCAGAATCGCAGGAATATGCCGTAGTGTCACCCGCAATGCACCGTAAGTTTGCTCTCGACTTCGAAAAACGCCTGCTTTCGCGTTTCGGGCTTAATGGTTATGGATGCTGTGAGGACCTGACCGACAAACTCGAAGACGTATTAACGATTCCGAACATACGCAGGATATCGATCTCCCCCTTCGCCAACGTGCCCAAATGTGCTGAAATCCTCAGTAAGAAGGCTATATTTTCCTGGAAACCACAGCCCCAACACCTGGTTGGTCAATTTGATCAGGACCAAATCCACAATTACATCAAGGAAGCCGTGGATGCGGCACGCGATTGCTGCCTGGAGATCATCCTTAAGGACACCCACACCTGTGAAAACCATCCTGAGAGGTTCGACGAATGGTCGCGCATCACGCGCGAGATCGTGGACGCTGGGTAGACTGCACTGCTGATCTTAGGCGAGAAGAACTCGATGAATATGTGTTGTGCCTGTTGAGCAGGTCGAATTCTACCTCCCCCAATATTAATTTGAGAATGTCTCAAACTCTCTTCTCAGCCCTGGTGGCGATGTAGAGAGGCATGTAATCGTCCAATGGGTTGCGGTGGTCACGGTCTTCATAAAAACCAGTGATCATGAATCCTGCCTGGGTTTGTCCGCCGATCTGCTCTTCCAGGCTGTGGCTGAATTCCAGAGGCCAGCCCTCTTTTAATGTCCTCTCACGATCGGCGAGAGAAGGGCTGGTGGTGTCTGAATAAGGCAGTGAATAACGGACGATTAACTCACCCTCGTCATCCATCTTGAAACGATCAAAAATATAAAGCACCGGGTTCAGGATTCCGGCAATTAAGCTCCCCCCGGTCTTCAATACACGGTATGCCTCAGCCCATAAAGGCTGGATTTCGGGCACGAAAATGTTGGATACCGGGTTCAGCACCAGGTCAAAACTGCAGTCTGGAAATCTGGAAAGGTCGCGCATATCGCCTTCGACGGTCCTCATTTCTAATCCTTCACGCCGGGCGACCATGCGGTCCTGGTAAAGCTGCCTGGGGGAGTTGTCAAAAACAGTCACCCGCGCGCCAGCGGCTGCCAGAACCGGTCCCTGCTGCCCTCCCCCACTCGCAAGACAAAGCACATCCAGGTTTGCCATATCTTCAGGGAACCAGCTGCGCGGAACGGGAATATTGGGCGTCACAACAACCTGCCAGTTCCCCTGCCGGGCAGCTTCGATCGTTTCAGCATCCACCGGCAGCGTCCAAACATTGCCCTCCTCTACAGCCCTGTCCCAGGCATCCCGGTTGTAAGCTCTGATATCCATAAAGATATTTTATAATAGATTTCCGTAAGCCTTTGTGAATGTTTTCATCAACTTCCAAACCTTGATGAGAGTTTGATATTCCTTACCCTTTATGGTAGATTATGCGCATCTAAGAACTGGTAAGCACCTGTATTCGTAGTCGATCACCGGAGGCACTATGGCACAAATAAAAGGAATGGTTTACAGATCAGGAACGCGAGAACCCCTGCCGGGCGCGTTGGTAAAACTGACCAAAGGCAAAGAGTCCCATTCAGGTTTCACCGATGAGTCTGGAGCCTATCTGATGAGTGAATTGGAAGAAGGGAAATGGAAGCTTTCGGTGATTGAGGCTTACAGTCTCTCGATTAATACGAGCATTGAAATAATCGAACCTCAAACGGATAAAGACATTTTCCTACCCTCGTCCAAGGAAGACCTGAGCGGGAAACGCTTCTTCTGGGCGATGATATCCGCCCTGGGACTGCTGGTGGTTGCCTATTTTGTGCTGCATCTCATCATCTGGCCCCAAGATCAGCCCATCAGCCAGGTTTTGAACCTGTTGGCAGTACGCATCGAAGAACCGCTAAACAGCAGCGCTTCGTTCAGCGAAGATGCCGCCCTGGTCGAACGGTTAGCGGACTTAAGCAAAGGCGTGATCGACAGCGTTGACGTCAACCCGCGTATCCGCAATGAAGATAAAGCCCTGGCGATCCAGCTGGCTGACGGGCTCAACGCGGCGGTGGAGAGCGGTGACAAAAGCCTGGTGGTGGCGCGTTTTGGCGATCTGAAAGAATTCATACAGACACCGCCCCAATCCCGATTTTCCATCTGGACGGAAGATCCTCTGCGCATGCTCGAAATCCTGCTGTGGGGTCTGGCCGGGATCCTGGTGACCAAAATCATCCAGGTAGGATGGTACCTGCGCAAGCAAACTTACCAGAGCCGGGGATTTTGGATGCACCTCTCTCACCTGGTGACCACACCGCTGCTCGTGCTGGTTGCCGTTCTGCTGCTCTCCTTGGTTACGTTGAAGTTCACCCTGGCAGGGAACAACGAGGTAACCATAGATCTGTCGGACCCGCGCCTTATGGTTGCTTTTGCTTTCATCATCGGTACCAGCCCCTGGCCTCTTTGGAATTTCATCGAAGACACCGCAAAGAAATTCACGGGCAGCCGGGAAGATGGTGATGATTAATCAAGCTCCATAGAATTATCAAACATGCGGCTGAGGTAAACGCAGACTATTCGTGTTACCTCCTCGTACGCAGGAACTGGCGAACCTCGTCCTCCTTACCCAGGGGAGCGCCTTTCGCCAGGTATTCACGCAGGTAATCCGCGGCGCGGCGCAGGTAATCGCGCTCAACCTGGATGCGGATAGCCTGCCCCAGGTAATACCTGGCAGGGATGTTGTCAGGGTCCAGGTGCAGCGCCTTGCCCAACACGCTGACGGCACTATCCATATCATCACCAGACTCAAAATAACATTTCCCCAGCTGGTAGTATGCCTCCTTAAGGATTATCTGTACCTCTTCACTGGTGTATTGTTCCTGGATCATCCTGCCCTCATTATGCCGCCATCATCATTTCTTCAGAAAGCATGCCACCGCTTTCACAATAGCGTACCAGGTTTTCGAGAATATCCTGCGCCCGGTCGTATTCCCCCGCTTCCAACAGTGCAACCCCCAGCTCCAGCATCCCTTCCAGCCAGATCTCACCTCGCGCTTCTCGCTGCCGGAGTATCTCTTCGAAAAACTGGATTGCCTCGAGCAGGGGTTGGCGATCCAAGATCTCGAATTCTTCGACCATTTGATTCAGATCCTGGTCGGTCAAAAAACGCTGTTGGTCTGACGGCGTGATCAGCTGAGGCTCCGGTACCCCACCTTCCGGGAAGGCATGGCGGAGATCCTGCCGGACTATCTCCTCCCAATCAGCAACCGTCGACCTGCCATAAACTACCCGGTCGATTGAGTCAGCCAGGATGTGGATATACACATCCGCTTTCGGTTCCGTTTTTCCACCTAGAACACCCATCTTTACCTCAATTCCGTGTTTGATCTCGCTGGATCGCTTTGAAACCAGACAACTATGGGTTTGCCTTCCACCCAGGTTTTCAGTCCCTCGCTCAATTTCTCTATGAATTGCTGAGAGATATTTACCAAATCAGCTGGAAATGCCAACGTTCCCAGAAAACAGATGATCGCAGGCTGGTTGGCAGGAACATCGATCAGCCTCAGTGTTTCACGAAAATCCCTGGTCTGGTTGGGCATGAAGTCTTCGAGGGGGAAAACCTGCAGATCGAAACCATCTTGCCCGAATTTAGCGTCCATGATTTTCTTCAAACGGTCGATCTCCCAGGAGAATTTGCCTTTCTTAATTTCCTCGAGCTGGGGGTCGATATCATACGAAACCTTGGCTTCGAGTGCCGTGCGAGGAATATTCAGAAGGAATATCTTTACCAGAGGGCGGACTCCCTGGAATTTCTCCATAGCAACCGTCAAGTGCTCAATTAATTCCTTTTGATCCACCCCAGTGCTCAAAGAGAAAGCAGACCAGTGCTGCCGGGCATTGTCAGCATCACCCATCAAGGTTTCGGTGTATGACAATTCCCGGTAAAATTGAGGAACTCCATCCGGATCCAGTTGAATTCCTTTATTGAGAGCCTCCAGAGCCAGTCGAAAGGAACCTTTGGTGCGGAAAGCTTTTCCAAACGCGATGTATACATCGGGGTTGTGGATCTGGAATTGGTCAGAAAAGCGGTGGTACCAGCGTTTTAACTGCTGGCTTGTCAGTTCATGCCAGGTTTTCCGCCGGGAGAACTCAAAGGCGTCCAGGAAAGGATCCGATCCTGCGAAGACGATCTGGTTTCCCTCACCAATGAAGAGGGGAGTTCTGAACGCGGTGGTAACTTCCTTCCGTCGAAGCCTTCTGTGTGATCTGGACCGCGTTGTTCACCCATTCCTGGTAGGTAAAGGAGCGCAAATTTTCGACCTGCCAAAGGGTCAGGTACAGGGCACCACTCAACATACCACACGGTATCTCCTCGTCCCCAACCTTTACCTTCCACTCGTTAGCGACCTCGGCAGTGTCTGACGCCAGGATGAGGTTGTAATCCCCCTCCTGTTCCGCCAGGTCCACCATCACCCGGCTGGCGTGGGTGTCGAGGATTAAGGTTTTGTTCACTGCTGGAATGTCTTTCATCATCCTGTGAAGCTCACCGGGTGATAATCCTCGGAGATACCGACCCTGCTTCTCTTCCGTATCATGGAAGAGGAGATAGATATCATTATCGTTCCACCCCCTAAACAGACGGTCATCAGTAGGAATGCTGTGACCGCTGAAATAAACTACGACCGTATCCGAGGCTGTGGAGTTGTTCTTCAGTTTTTCGAAAGCATTCTTAATTCGTCGCTGCGTCCCAAACTGGTTGAGTAAGACCCTGCAGTTTTCTTTGCGCAGGTGAAATTTTTCTTCAAGGACAGGTTTGACCAACCTTTCGATATCATTGACACACCCTTGCAGGGTGACCAGGCTGTCTGCCTGATATTCGTTTATACCGACCAGCAGAGCGTGCAGGTTTCGGGAGTCTCTCTCCGAGATCCGTTCGATCCATTCAAGATACTGGCGCACCCATCCGGCATATTGAGGCTCAGGGACACTGCCCAGATACCTGCGGAAAAAGTCTGCTGCCTGGGAGTAATCCTGCATCCGCGCATGGCACATTCCCAGCCAGAACCATCCCTCCACCGGGAACGTTGTTGCTCCTCGCTGCAGAACTTCACGGAGAGCCTTCTCCGCTTCATGCGTCTCTCCCGCCATCCAAAACGCACTCGCCAGACCTGTTTCAGCATCCGGCAGGTCCATCCTGGCAAGATGGGCGTAACGGATGGCTGTGCGAAACTGGCTGGCAGCGAACCGGTAACGTTGCGGGCTCATGGGTGAACGCACCCAGCACCATCCCGTGCATCCCAGCTTGAAGGGATTCCTGGGCTAACCGGCGGTTGTACGCCTCGCCGACCAGCGAGATCACCAGGTCACCGCGGTCATCGAGCTCGAAAGCTCCAAAATCCGGCGTCTGCTTCGAGCTGGTGTGCATGGCGACAGTTTGCTGGAGGTGCATCCCCAGCTCACTGCCCGTAACAAAACCTTTTTTCTCCTCATCGGCTTTCGCCATGGCAAGTGCTTCGATCAGCGTGCCGGTAAAAAGCGAGTGTTCCGGGATGGGACCGCCATCCAGGGCAGGCTGCCCATCAAGAGCGGAGGTGATCACCCTGCGGCTCATCCGGTTGCCCATCTCTTCTACATAGCGATCAACACCTCGGTATTTTGTTGCATCTCCCAGGGCGAAACCGCTGTCGCAGGCATCCAGGATGACGAGGACATGCCGGGCTGGAAGCTTGGATACATCTTGCAGGAAAGAATCAATTTTCATATAGGAAGAGAATTTTTTTTCGGCTGGGTTTCGACCTTCGACCGGGATCAGGTACCCGGTCTTGACCTTCTGGTTGCCTACCCGGCGCGATTCAGTATATCCGTGTCCGGCAAAAAACAGGACCAGGCTGTCATTATCCTCCAGACCATAACTGAGCACATCCTGAACCATGGACATAATCGCTGGTAGTGTTGCCTGTTCATTGAACAAAGGAGGGGTGATCTCGATGAAATCAAGCTGCTTGGTGAAAAGGTCCCTGATCCCACGTGCGTCGCTGACAGCGTTTGTCAGGATCTGGTTATGCTGGTAACTGTCGATCCCGATTACTGCCACTACGTTTCTGCCTTTCTTCGCAGAAACCGGCTGGGATGGTCTTCCGCCAAGATCGCGCAGCGTTTCTTCGCTCATATCAACTCCCCAATTGTTTGGTGACCAGCTTTCATCCTTCATTCACCTCAAATCGATCACTCACCCGCTGGCAGCCACACCGGTTTTGCACCCGGTGTGATTTCTTTAGGGGCTGTCCCCCCATTTGACGGAATGAGCATGACGATCCCACTGGGGTCGACGGCGGAATCGATACCACAAGATCGGGATGTATACGCCAGCCATTTCCCATCCGGCGACCATTCAGACCAGCAATCATCAACAGCATTGTTAGTCAGGGCAGCAGACTTATTCGTCCCCAACGTGGAGATCAAGTAGATTTCGAAATCTCCGCCATCGTCTCGAAGGGAATAAACGATCCATTCACCATCCGGAGAAAAAGACGGGAAAGCGGCGTCCTCTTGATCATGCGTGATTTGAACAGGTTTTATTGATCGTGTTGCGGGCAGCAGACGTGACAGAACTGAGACACTCACCGTGTAAATGTTCAGATTTTCTCCCTGGAAATCCGAGGCAAACGCCACCTGGCGGCTGTCGGGTGACCACGCCAGGGTCGTGATCGTGTGAGTCTCATTGAAGTCCGAGGAATCGAGAATAAAAGAAGGCTGTCCACCAGCCGTAGTCACAATGCAAATGGCAGGATTTGCCAGTGCAAATCCCGGATCACCTTTGGTGCCTCGGCAGACGTAGGCAAGCGTCTTGCTGGAAATATCCCAAGCCATGCTGCCGCTGATCGCTTCTCCAACCTGGCGTGCTCTCCCATTGCTCTCGAGTACGAACAACGTGCCTATACCTGGACCAGCGCGCAGCCAAAAGGCTATCTTTTGACCATCAGGAGAAATCCGAAATTCAGAATATTTCGACTGAGATGTCCAGCTCGAAAGGGTTGTCGCCATTTTGTGTTTGCTGGTTTCTACCGGCTCATCCAGGGTAACTGTATAAGGAAGTTCGTTGAATTCAATTCCCAGAAAACCCGAACCCCCTAAAGGCGTTTCAGGGATATCGGGCGTTAGGGTTGGAGTAGGTGTGTGTGTAAAAGTGGCGGTGGGTGTGCCTGAGGTTGGAGTCGGTGATGTAAGTGTTGGACTGCCGGAGGTTGGCGATGGAGAAGGTGTAGGTGATATTGTGGATGTGTGTGTAGGTGTTTCAGGTACTACCGCTGCAATCAACGGCTGAGGATCATCGAAATCACTGATCCCGTCCCCATCTGTGTCTGGATCATTTGGGTCTGTGCGCAAACGCTGTTCATCGAAGTTGCTCAACCCATCCCCATCCGGATCACTGTACAGAAAAGTTTGAGTCGCATTCGGTGGATTTTGCCCGGACGACGGTGGATTCCGGGGCAAGAATTTCGCCAGCAATCCACCGACCACGGCGACGAAAACAATTAAAGCCAGGATTATTACGAGACGGTTAGAAATCAGCGGTCCACACAACAGCTCAACCTTATGCAGGTGTGGAGTAGTTTTAGGATGGCTTATCTGGACACTGAAATCATACTCTTCAATCCCGCCGAAAAGGCGTTTCGATTTTGGCGCAGCATTGAAGGCAATCACCCTGGTTTGCCCTTCTCTCACCTGGACATCAGCGTTCGCTGGCTCGAAGACCAGCGCCTCTGAAGGATCAATGAATTCAACTTGAAACGTCTCCGGCTGGTTACCGCTGTTTTCGATCGTAATTTCGCATTCTTGTCCCGCTGCAAGAGGATTTGGCTCCAGGCTTGAGACGAATTGGGTATAAGACGCCAGCTCCATGCGCCCTTCGATCTCCGTACTTTGCTGGCTGTCCTGAAGACTCACGGCGTGGATGGTGAATATGCGCTCCCCTGCTTTTGCCTGGGGAAGGCGGGGCGGGTTTAGGGTGAGTGTGACTTTCTTCTGCCTTCCAGGATCGAGTTGGACGATATTCATGGATAATTTCGCCCAATCCTCCGGAAGACCTCGTAAGGTCATTTGGATCGAGCCAGGTCGATCACCCAGGTTGTAAACCTCCACTGAGACTCGCAAGGTGGATCCCGGAAGCAATGTGAACTGTGGCGGATTCAGTCTCAAATGGATCGAGCCTTCATCCGGGCTTTGGGTAATCGCAGTCAAAAAACCAGTTTCTGTTGGCAGTTCGCCGGTTAAACCAATAATTAATTCACCGCGGTCATCAAGCTCGAAAGCCCCAAAATCCGGGGTCTGCTTCGCCTTAGACCAGTCGGCGACATTCTTCTGTACATGTAAGCCCAGTTCTGAACCGGTGACAAACCCTTTATGATCGTTGTCCGCTTTACCAAGAACCAATGCCTCAATCAAAGTGCCGGTGAACAAGGAATGCCCTTTGACCGGTCCGCTGTCCAGAGCAGGTTGATCTGCCATGGCTGAAGTGATCACGCGTTCTGCTCATGCGCCGGTTCATCTCGCGAGAATAATCTCCCGGGCTTCGTAAAGTGTGAACTGAATCACCCAGGGCGAACCCGCTGTAACACGAATCGAGGATGACAAGTATGTGACGGGCAGGCAGCCTGGCTACGTCCTCCAGAAAAGACTCCAATTTAACATAGGTGCTGAATTTCTTGTCCTCGGGTCTGCACCCTTCGACAGGGATCAGGTATCCGGTCTGGACCGCGCGGTTTCCTGCTGTGTGAGTCTCAGTGTAGCCATGACCGGCAAAGAAAATCACCAGGTTGTCGTCTGGTTCGAGTTTGCTACTAAGTTCATCCCGCACCAGGCTCATCAATGCGTCATAGGTTGCTGCCCTGTCATACAAAGGATCGGTGATTTCATCGAATCCCAACTGGTCAACAAACAGACTGCGAATGCCCTGAGCGTCACTGACAGCATTGTGCAGGATCTGCAGGTTTTCATACTTGTCTATGCCAATCACAGAGATCAGGTTCCTGCCAGCGCTCTGCTGGCTGCTCGAGGGTGATGTCGAAGAAGCCGGTCTCCCACCCAGGTCACGGTTTAGTTGGTCGTTCATTGAGCTAACTCCCGCATAAGCATCATCCTTCTAAAGCGCTCATTACCGCTTTCAAGCCTGTCTCTGTATTGAAATACGAAAGATGGTCGCAGGCTGCTTCGATCATTTCAGGCAGCGGGCTGCGGTTTGGGGGGATCCCAAACTGGCTTTCAAGCGAGACGGCGATATCATTCGGCTTGTTATAAAAACCCAGGGACAACAATGCATTACGCGTTGCAGGAGAAGTCAATTTACCCGCCAGCTTTTTCAAAGCATTGGTTTCAGCCTCAACCCGGTCGGAACTGGCATTTTGGATGAGTGAGGTGTTTCCGGCGATGACTTTGTAGGCGACATGCGGGTCACCACTGGCATTTAATATCTTATAGAATTGTGACCCCGGCTTCAATTGGTCCAATGTGGTATCGACAGCCTCGACACCTTTGATGACCGTCACCAGTGAACCCACAAGCGTAGCGATGGCGGCTGGACCGGAAACGAGCGCAACCAGCCCGTTCAACGCAGCCGCGATACCAATTACGGCGTAGTCCTCATATACAGCCCAGGGAGTGCCCTTGTTAGGCGCTCCAACAAGCACAGCACGATCCACGATTTGGCTGCCTTCGTCTCGTTCGATGAAATATCGCACAACCTGGGTGCCCAGAGAATGGGCTACGATGTGTACTGTTTTCCCTCCCCCAGGGACAAGACCGGCATCATCGAAGAGTTTTACCTTCAGGGCTGAAGCAGTCTCTTCGATGGAGGTATTGATGTTCTCATAATCGAACGCCAGGACAATGTCGTAACGATCAGCAAGGCTCTCCTCATTTTCAGAACCTGCCGGCAGCGGCGAGAAGAAATTCTCCGCCATCCCAACCGTGTCCCCGAACAGACCATGCAGAAGCAATAATATACGCTCTGCCTGGTTAACCTTTCTTCGAATTTCCCCGGGATCATCCTGGTAAACCAGCACATCCTGTTCATCCTTGTATACCCATGCCAGGCGGTGTATTTTACCTGCCAGGTCCTGCAGTACCTGTCTTCTCGGCAACCACTTTTTGGATGAATAATTTAATCGATCCGCCCACACTGCGGCTGTCGCTTGTCGGAGCCGGCAGTGTGTTTACACACACTTTTACCTTGTTCCCTTCTTGCCAACCGGCGCCAACCGGCAGGTATAGACCTGTTTCCGGATCGTACCCAACGGACAGCAGACTCTCACCTGGCGATAATTGAGCCTCGATTTCAAAAACAAGCGGCGATTTCGATGTGACCAATTCCCTGCCTGAGACTTCGCTCAACACCACAACACTGGAACCCGCATCTCCTCCACCAAGCGGTTGGGAAGAGGGATCACCAACCCCACGCGAAGATGCAACATCTCTCGAAATAACAAAGGGTTGGAAATGCTGTGGGTTACTGCGGAAAACGGATGGTATGGCGAGGTTGCCTAAATCTCTTTTTCCCTCCTCGAAAGCCACAAGCTGCATTTTTGCAGCCAAACCGGCATGGTTTTCAACGGTTACACCCTGTACGATTTCGGTTCTTGCACCAGCAGTCTCTACAAGTGGGACGGCGCCTCCCTGGCACACTGTTGTCAGAGTAACCATTTGTGTGCGCCAGTCGCTCAACTTTCCTCGCGGCGGTCCACTGCCCAGGTCGCGTGTGCGCACACGCTGCATCAATCGGTGCAGGCTGCTGGCAGGGATGGTTGGATCATCAAATCCGCCGCGCATGGTCTCGCGTTGGGTCACAACCTGTAGCCGGTCTTGAGCCAGCAAGTGTGCGTTTGAGGCATCCGTCGAAACCACCAGCTTGAGTACATCCGTAAACCGGGTGACACCGCGTTCAACCAACTCGGGACGCACACTGGCAAAGATAAAACTATCACCAGAATCCGGATCCGTCGCCCAAATTTCTTCCCCTGGATGCAGCCAGGTACCTCCTCCGAATAAGAAATCTCCCGTGAGCACAGCGTAATCTTCGGTCATATCAACCAACATCACGTACAGCGGCTTCGAGTGATCACCGCTGTGTCTGATGCGCACCTGAACCGGTACACCCCATTCATCTACATCCGGGTCGTAACCTATCAGCAACTGACCCGGTGCCGAAGATTCCAAGCGCCTGTCGCTGGCAGGATCATAGCGGAACACGTCGATATGGACAGCATCTGCAGGTATGCCCGATTGTTTGTTCTCTAATTCCAATAACGATAACCAGGTTGACATATGCTCCAGCTTAGCAACCACTTCGCCGGCAGCCTGGCTGCCTTGTTCTCTGCTAACTCGAACCTGAAGAGGCTGCAAATCCCCGCCGCGCTGGAGCAAGAAGGCATTCGTATCCAGATTTGCAGTCACTCTTAAAGTTGCCAGGGACATGTCGTCGACAACGCTGAGCGCTTGAGATGCATCTACAAGCTGTATCAATTCCTGCACTGCAGCCTGGTCAGAACCGCCGATGTGGACAGGGCAGGGTGGTAAAGGCGTGGATACCACCACCGCTTTGTATGCTTCCACCAGGCTTGGCTGAGCGCCATCCTTCATCTGCACCAGGATACGCGAGCGCGTGCCGAATACCTGGATCACCTGTGCATCCCCAATGGCATCATCGAGACGGCTGCCTGCCTCCAGAGAGTGGTTTAGCGGGAAAACCTTGAGCTGCGTGATTTCCGATCCTGTTGGAGCCTGGATGCCGTGTACCGCACCCCCATCGATGAACCACCCCTGTCCCGATTCAAAAAATATGTTGAAATAAGGGATACCGCCTCTTTCCGAAATTCGCTGCTCGCCACCCAGGAAAGGCATCTGGATATCGCCCGGTTTTACGCTTTCGAGAACTGGCGTCTGGTCTTTTACCTGCCCACGCACCAGCGCCGAAGTGCGGTTGAATATATCACGGTAAGTTAAAGCCGGACCTGACTGCTGCAGGCTGTCGAGGATGAAATAAGAGAAAACACCATGTGTGAGACCATCTCGCATGCCTTTCTCACGGGCTGATTCCTCAGCCCGGCATGCTGAGAGGACTACGTGTCTTCCGGAAGGCAGCGCGAACCAGTTGCTCTCGATAGGTGCGGTGGAGAGCTGGTCTGCCAGACCCGGCAAGAAGCTCTCAACCGGTCGGTCGCGGGCATCCTGCGGCGCCAGCCTTGCCCTGCTCCCCTGGGGATCACGGGTTCCAGAGCCCGAATGGCAAGAATCGAGCACAACAAGTACGTTAGGAGGTTCAACACCTGGACCCTTGTTGGTGATCTCAGCGATTAAAACTGCTAATTCCTTGTCTGCGAGGTCCCAACTACCAGGAGTGCGGCTGTCATAACATACCAGTGTTTCATCCAGATGGTCTGGCTCGATATTCCAAAATGCAGGAGGCGCTTTTTCCTGTGATCCATGACCACTGAAATAGAATAAAGCCGTGTCGCCCGATCCAGCCTGGATGAGTGTGGCGCGGAAAGCTTCAATCACCGCCTGCCTGGTGGGTTTTCGTTCACCTGGATTGTCATCATCGCCAGAGGTGAGAACTTCAAGTTTTAAATCGAAATAACCATCACCACTGCGCCCCTCAAGGTATTGAAGCATTGCCTTGACATCATTGACACAGCCGTTCAAAGCCGGCACATCTCCAAGATATTGGTTGATACCAACTAACAGAGCAAAAACGGTCGGCTTCACCTTAGTCAAGACAACCTCCCTCCGGTTTGATAAACTTGACGGAACCAGTCTTATTAAGTGTACAGGTAATCTAGAGGGATGTCAATTATTTCTCGCCAGTACTTTTGTCCAGATGTTTTTCAACTGGCTGCTGGCTGCAACTCCTTCTTTCTAACCAGAGTAACGACTGCCAGAATCGCCAGGATGGCTGCCAGGATGTAGGCTACCATGCTGACCGTCTGGTTATCAGCGATGTTATTAGGCACTCCTACACCGATGAAAGCCCAAACGATGACCAGGACATAAGCAACATCGCTGTGACGTATCGCCATCAAAACAGCCAGGATTGCTCCCACCACAAGCAGCAGGATACTCAGCCATGGTGCATACTGCCCGCCAGTCCAACCCCAATCATATAAGGTTATCGTGGTATTCGCTATCGTGGCTATACTGATCCAGCCGAGGTAAATACTGATGGGAACTCTCAGACACCAACTTTCTGCCGTTGACACCCTGGTAACACCGGTCTCCAGCCGCAGGTAGATGACAATGAGCGACAGGAGGATCAAAACCATGAAAACTTCGGTCAGCCAGAACCAGCCTGTCTGGAAACCATAATGCCAGGCGAACAACCACAACATGTTGGCCAGGCAGCTCCAGACCAGAGCATATCCAACTTTACGCAGTCGCGGGTTCTCGCGCTGAGCAGGCAGGAACTGGTAAACCGCATAGGCAACCAGACCGATGTAGATAACACCCCAGATGGAAAACACATATCCCGCGGGCGTAACCAGGAGCGGGTATGCGTCTGAAATTTCATTGGTTGGAATGTTATTTAATGGGAGCGCATTAGCGGCAATATTGACGATAATGGTGAGAGCAACAGCAACTGCGGTACTCGTCTGACGGACAAGATCCTTGTTCATTGGTTCCTCCTTAGGAATAAATTGGAAAATGTTGATATCTGGTTATTATAATATCTTTGGTATGATTACAAAACTTACTCCAAAAGGAAGTTGATGCCAATGAGGGTCTTCGGTCATCCATACCTGTTGCTCGATCCTGCAGAGATTTCAAAAATCCACCAGTCTGCTTTACGGATTCTGGACGAGATGGGCATGGAAATTCACAACGCTGATCTTTTGTCCATCCTCGCAGAAGCAGGTTTACCTGTGGATCGGGAAATATTTCGCGTCCGCTTCCCGGCTGCGTGGGTAGAAAACTGGATCGCAGACAGCGACAAATTCGATTGGGAAAATGCAACCCCCCAGGTTTCGGCTTCAGCGGGGGTGTACCACAGCCGCTTCCATGATCCAAAAAGCAGGCAGCTGCTATCCTGGGATGAAGGACGACTCAGCTCCTATTTTTCTCTTGCACGCAGCCTTCCGAACATAAACCATGCATTACTGCTGGGTAATCGTCTTGATGGAGAACCCATACTGGAACCACTTTACGAGCGTTATTACGCCTGGAAATGGGGAGCAGTCGAAGGCGGGTCTATCCTGCATGATGAGCTTTGTCCATACCTCACGGAAATGTATGAGATTGCCGCAGACCACCGAAACCAAAATAGTGATGAACTCTTCAATGCGAACGTTTACCTTGTTCCGGCGCTAAAATTGGGCGCTCACGAAGCCTACCAGGTGGCTTACTTCCTGGAACGCGGGTTCCGGGTCCGTATTGGCGGTTCGATGATGAGTATGGGAGCAAATGCACCGGTGACAACTGTTGGCGCAGTCACCCTCAACCTGGCTGAACAATTTGCCCTGGGCATCCTCGATTGGGCACTGTTTGGGGAGAATAACCTGCACCTCGCTTCCAGCATCGCACCTTTGGACATGCGCACGCTGATCCGCCCATTCGGTAGACCTGAAAGTACTTTTGCCAACCTGATGATGGCGCAACTTGCGCGGTTTTACGGCGCCAGTTTTTCTGGGCACGCGGCATTGAGTGATGCCAAACTTCCTTCCGCTGAAGCCGGGTACCAGAAAGCGTTCTCAGCCCTGCCCTTGCTGATGTCTGGAGGCAGTCTCTGGATGGATGCTGGTCTGCTGGCAATTGATGAGGTGTGTTCTCCCATCCAACTCGTCCTGGATAATGAGTTCCTGGGAGCAGTAAAACACCTTTGCCAGGAATTCACCATCGATGAAGAAAGCATCGCAGTCGACACAATCTTAGAGACAGGGATCGCAGGAATTTATGCTGGTCACGAACATACCGTGCGGAATTTCCGTAAAGAATTGTGGCAGCCTGGTATATGGTCGAGGGAAATGTTAAACGTTTGGCTAGCTAATGGGGAAAAGCTCGACGCTGATAAAGCTGCTGGGATAGCTGCTTCAGCAAAAGCAGACAAAATCCATATCAACCAGACATTCGAAATTGACTTGCTCGAAGTGATCGCCGATGCCCGCAGCAGGCTGGTCCAGGATGGCTGAAAACGGGTCACTGGTACAGACCGGTTCAACCCGAATCATCCCGGAGACCGTCGTTTGTTTCGACCTGGACGGAGTCCTCGCTCTAACAGAACCGCTTAAGGCAAAAGCGCACACAGCGACCGTGGGATATTTCGGCGGTTCCGCTACCTATGAACAATACCTGCAATTAATGGGCAGCAGTCACGAGACCGTGCGTAGTGGAATGATGGCTGTATCCGGAATTAACATCGATGAGAAAATCTACACCCGGAAATTTCGCCAGATTTACCATTCCCTGGTGGAGGCAGAGCTGGTCATCCGCCCTGGTGCTTTTGACCTGGTTTCGCAATTACATACGCTGGATATCCCGATGGCTGTGGTCAGCTCGAGTACTCGTAAAATGGTGCACCAGGTGTTGGAGATCGCCAACCTTAGAAATCTTATCAATGTAGTCGTATCAGCTGATGACGTTATCCATAAGAAACCCGATCCTGAACCTTACCTGAAAGCTATTTCTCTCCTGTCCGCATCACCCAATCAGGCGGTTATTTTCGAGGACAGCCCCAGCGGTGTAGAGTCCGGGTTACGGGCAGGCTCCAAAGTGATTGCAGTTCTGCACAGCATGAACATTGACCAGGATTTCAGCGAAGCTGACTATCAGGTCGATGGTTTCGAGCCAGTGCCCGAGTTAATCGACCTGGTGTTGAAGCTGCCGACAGAAAGGAAAAAGCGCCATGATTGAAGAACTGCTCAGCCGCATCCCCTTATTCGCACTTCTACCAGACGAGGAGATCGATACCCTCGCAGCAATCTTGCAGCCGATGTCAGTCCCTGAACAAACTGTCTTGCTGGTAGAAAATCATTCGGACGACCGGTTTTATATCCTGGTAGATGGATGGGTTGAGATCGTCAAGTCTTTGGGCACTCCGTCCCAACGTGTTGTAGGTTGGCGCCAGGGAGGCACCCTGCTGGGAGAGATGAGTCTCTTCACCCGTGACGGCGCTCACACTGCAAGCGTGGTCGCCATGACACCTATAAAATTACTCTCGATGACACGCCAGGAGTTCGATGCCTTGTTGAACCGGCGACCGCGCCTTGCGTATGAAATGGTGCGCATTCTCAGCCAGCGGTTGAATGAGTTCAGAGAACCTGACCATTCTCGATCTCGAAGAAAAGAACCGGTTACTCACCCAGGCGTATGAAGAGCTGAGCAATGCCCAGGTGCAAATCATTGAGAAAGAGAAGCTGGAACATGAGCTGGAAATATCAAGGCAGATGCAGCTCAGCATACTGCCTGAAGTCCTCCCGAAACCCACTAACTCAAATTTCGGGGCAAAGATGGTACCCGCTCGAGCCGTGGGCGGTGATTTTTACGATGTGATCCCACTCCCCAATCACCGCTACGGGATTGTGTTAGGCGATGTCTCCGATAAAGGTGTCCCGGCTTCCTTATTTATGGCGCTGTCTTATTCGCTGGTGCGCGCCGAGAGCCAGCGCAGCGACTCACCGGAGGAAGTTTTGCAAATGGTGAACAAGCACTTGCTGGAGATCAACGCCTCGGAAATGTTCGTAACACTCGTCTACGGTATCTATGATGACAAAGCTGGTGTCTTCGATTACGCACGCGCCGGACATCCGGCGCCATTGTTGATCGATGAAGACTGCACACCTTCCGAATTGGAGATGAAATTGGGTCAACCGCTTGGTTTAATTGATAATCCTGCCATCGACACAAACCAATTCGAGATCCCAACTGGCGGTTTAATGCTCCTTTACAGCGATGGGCTGAGCGAAGCCACGAACTCCCTACAGGCTATTTTCGGAGCAGCGAACATCACTAAAGCGATCGCAGGTTGCTCAGGTAGAAATGCCCAGGAGGTGTGCGACTTCCTGTGGCAGCAGGTGAAAGATTTCTCCCCTCAGGACGCACTGCATGATGATTTCGCAGTGGTGGCGGTCCGCCATACTGGGTGACAACCCGGATGATTACCAAATATCGAATAAACACCTGGAATAACCCCTTCGTTTGAAATCTTCCCTGAACGCAACCATAGGCAAACTCTTGCAACTTACCTTGATCCTGGGCTATATCCTGGCTGTTCAAGGCTGCCGGCAGTCGCCAATGACGATAAACAATCTATCTCCGGCTGCCCCTACCAACACAACAACGCAAATCAGCCACCGCGACTGATCCAGTTGGTGAGTCTGAATTCCCAGGGACTGCCACCGATAAACCTGCCCAGGAACTCAACGAGACAAAGACAACAATCGAGCCGGCGGACGTAACTGCGACAACTGCCTATACCATCCCGACCAACACATCACCTGCGCCAACAGCGACACAGATTCCTGCACCTATGCCCGGTGAACGGCGTGCATCACCTATTGACGGGATGGAGCAGGTATTCATCCCTGGGGGAAGCTTCTATATGGGCAGCACGTTTGAAGACTCGCATGCGGATACAGACGAATTTCCCTTACATGTAGTCAATCTCGATGGGTTTTGGATGGACCTCAATGAAGTGACCAACACCATGTACATACTATTTCTAAACGATCTTGGCAACCAAATCGAGGAGCGCGCGTATTGGCTGGATGCGGCTGATGAAGATGCGCAGGTTTTTTATTGGGAAGGTGAATGGTGGGTAAAAGAAGGTTTCGAGACTAACCCCGTGGTCGAAGTAACCTGGTTTGGCGCCAACGCCTACTGCCGGTGGGCAGGGCGCAGGCTGCCAAGCGAGGCAGAATGGGAGCGCGCAGCCCGAGGCGATGACACCCGGCGATATCCGCCTGGAGAGCGCATCGACTGCACCTCTGCCAACACGATCGAATGCAAACGGAACCTGGCTGTTCCGGTGGGATCTTTACCCGGGGGAGCCAGCCCTTATGGCGTCTTGGAGATGGCAGGGAACATGTGGGAATGGGTGGCAGATTGGTACGGGGTTGACTATTATGCCGCGGCTTCTACGCTCAACCCGGTGGGACCTGTGGAGGGTGAATACCGTGTTCTGCGCGGTGGTTCATTCGCTCAAGACCGGGTGCATGCTCGTGCCGCCAATAGACGTCACAATGCTCCCGGGAACTCTCAGCATGATTACGGCTTCCGCTGCGCACAGGATGGGGAATGGTAGCTGACATCGAAAATTATTTCGCCACATGATTACTCCCACGGCTTCAGCAGGATTTTGGCGTTCTGCTGCGAGGCAGAGAGTTCCAGCGCCGATTGGACTTCAGACATGGGGAACACATGACTCACCAGATCAGCTGCGACAGGGGAATTGCGGATCACCTGAATGATTTGAGGGTAGAGTGACAGGTTATAGTGCCAGGCTCCATGCAAGCTGATACCCTTACGGATCATATCCCGGCTCGCCTGGATGGGCAGATCCGCCTGGCTTTCACCGATCAGGGCGACCTGACCGCGGCGTTTGACGGCATCGATGCAAAAACGTTGTGCCTGCACTACCCCGCTGCAGTCAATGGCTTTATCCACACCAAAACCATCAGTAAATTCACGCGCTTTCTTTAAAGAATCGGGATGTTCCGGATCCAACACCAGGTGAGCACCCAATTGGTAGGCTCTTTCACGCCTGAATGAATTCCCTTCCAGGACAATTATCCTGGCTGAACGGAATCGAGCATTAACCACTGCCCCAAGCCCGACTGGACCAGCTCCCGTGATGAGCACAGTGTCAAAACTATCCACACCCATGGCATCGTAAGCGCCAAAAGATGGACCCAGGGCACAAAGGGCTAGCGAAGCCATTTCATCACTAACATCATCAGGGATCTTCGTCAGGAGCCAATCCGGCTTCAAAAGGTACTGCGCGTATGTGGCTGACCCGTGGGCTGAACCCGAGAACTTTTGAAAATCGATACAGTTCTCACAATAAATATAATCACCCCGCACGCACAAACCGCAGACTCCACATGGGTACTGCGGCATAACCACCACACGGTCGCCCACTTTCACCCGACCCGGTTGGGCAATCTCAACCACTTCGCCCACAGCCTCATGACCCAGGTTCTGGGAGGGAACTCCGGCGGTGAACATCTTGTATTCGGTGCACATCGGGGTGATAGTCACACGCACCAAAGCCCAATCAGCAACCGGTTTGGGCACCTCCACATCGATAATGTCTGATTGTCGCACACCTGAAAGGATCACTTTTTTCATAATATTCTCTCTGCAAGTATTCAGCTGAATGTTTAGACCAGAGATCAGGAAAGGTGCCTGACCAGCTGATCCCATAAATCATCAGGCGGTTCGCAGGGCAGGTTTACCGGACGCCGTTCTAAAGCGCTCAGATAAAGCCCCAGAACAGCATTCCACTGCACCAGCGCTAAGTCCAGGTTTGTCCCGACTGGATCTCCGCCTTCAAGCCAGTAGAACATGGCGTCGGTCAGGGCAGCCTGGGCGAGATGGTTACCCGTTATCCAGCCACGGTCGTCGGCGTTACCGGTTTGAATCTCCTCAGGTGATACGATTTCCCAGCGTCCGAATTCTTCATAAAGCACGTGTCCTCGTGTAGTGTAAGCGGCTACCTGTCCATGCTTATAATATGCTGGATCATCCATTACAGGCTGTGCTGCTGTTCCGTTCGTCCAGTAACCGACCACCCCATTGGTAAAAAGGACCTGGGCGGTGGAAGCATCCGGGCTTGGGTGCATCGGGTGAGAAAGGTTTTGGCTCCCACTCACCGTACCAAACACTCTTGCAGGCGGATTGTCTTCATTTAAGGACATCGCCCAATCCAGACCGTGCACGCCCTGGTCACAGATCGTGCCGACTGCGGAAAATTCCAAACGGCGAACTGGTCCAAGCATTCCGGAGGTGAGTGCATCCCGGCAGCGGACCAGATCCGGATGGTAACGAAACTGCGCTCCAACCCCAAATTTTGTCCGGGTTCGCCTGGAGAGGGACGTTAACTGACGCCAGTCTTTGGCTTCCAGAGCGACCGGTTTCTCCACAAGACATGCCGGGACTCCCAGGGAGTCTATAAGTGTCATTAACTCAACCCGCGAGGAAGGTGCTGTAACCAGATGGACCAGGTCGGGTTTCTCTGCAGACACCATTTCCCGGATGCTTGAGTAAGGGTTCAGGTTGAACTCACTGGCAAAAGATTCGCTTCGATCGACATCAACATCACAACAGCAAACCAGCTTGCCGCCAGTGACATGAGGATACGCCAGAGCATGCATGCGCCCACGCGGTCCGCAGCCAACTATGGCAGCCTTAAAATTTTGTGTCCATTCATATCCTCACCAAAAACCTTACGAAAGTTGTTTTTCAAAACTTTATTTACCGGAAAATATCCTTTGGTAGGTTGAAATCGCATGTTGCACACGTACTGTAATTTACCCGGGGGCAGCTACAGGATCGTAAGCCGTCCCTTCCCCAAGTATTTCGTGTAAATATGGCATCCACTGGCTGATCGGGATCTCCTGAGGGCATTTCGTTTCACATTCCAGGCAGCCTTCGCAGGCATTCGCCAGGATCGGGGCTGGTGCATTCGCCGGGCGCCAGGTATACCTGCGCCGGGCATCTTCCAAATTCCCATACATGATCCCGGAATTGAAAGCAGAGAAGATGCGCGGGATTGGCACACCATTCGGGCAGGGCAAGCAATACTCGCAGTCGGTGCATGGAACCGGTGCCAGGTCATTGTAAACCTGGCGGACTCGATTCACCAGCTCATTCTCCTCCCGGTTCAGCAGCCCGGGACGAGAATTTCCTGCGCTCTAATATTCTCGCGCACATGATCAATATGGCTCATCCCGCTCAATACCACCGAGACTTCAGGCTGGCTCCATAGCCACTGCAGCGCCCAATCGACTGCCGAACGTTTCACCCCCGAACGATTCGAGATCTTCCTGGACCGGTTCTGGTGGGACTGCCAGCCTGCCGCCCAGAAGCGGTTCCATGATGATGACCCCCAGTCCTTGTTTAGCAGCATAATGCAGACCCTTCATCCCTGCCTGGTTGTCAATATCCATATAGTTATACTGGATCTGACACACATCCCAACCTGGGAAACTCCTGGATGATCGATTGGAAAGCCTCGAATGTATCATGAAAAGAAAATCCGAGGCAATGGACACGACCGGACGCTTTCGTTTCATCCATCCATTCACGCACCCCCAGGTCTCGCAGGTGTTCCCAGCGTTCTTTACGCATCCCGTGCAATAGATAAACGTCCAGGTATTCGGTCTGCAGCCTGTCGAGTTGTTCTTCGAAAACAAGGTCAAAATCTGCTGTGGATTCGATTTTCCAGGACGGCATTTTGGTGACGAGTGTTACCTTCTCCCGCCAGCCCTGGCTCAAAACCCTTCCTAAAAAAGGCTCGCTCTGACCATTATGGTAAGGATAAGCAGTGTCGAAATAATTCACCCCACATTCCAGTGCGTAGATCAGCATCTCTGAAGCCTGGGATTTATCAATTTGACCATCTTCCGTGCGAGGGAAGCGCATGCAGCCGAAACCCAGGGCTGATGGTTTGATTCCTGTTTTTCCGAGTGTGCGGTATTGCATCATTCACCTCCTGCGCAAAGGATACCATAGAAGATCGGACGGATGACGGAGGATGGAGGAAAAGATCTTTCATCCCAGGTGGTAGAATTCAACTATGCTGACTTTGGAACAGGCCGATTTCCTGGAAACCCTTGTCCGGGATGTTGTCCAGGCATCGCGCATCGCACCTGGGCAGTCGATTGGGGATTTTGGGAGCAATCAGACCAATGGGATCCTGGTCCGACCGGGTGGCTGGGATTGCTACCCGGCTTTTTGGGTTCGTGATTTTGCCCTATCACTGCCTTCTGGATTTATCACGGCTGCAGAACAGCTGCATGCCCTGCGCTTGACCGCAGCCTGCCAGCCGCTTAAGGAGCTGGCTCCGGGGGGAGGGGGCACCATCCCGGCTGGCAGCATCCCTGACCACGTCACCCTGGCAGGAGAGCCAATTTTTTATCCAGGCACCCTGGATGACGTCGTGAATCAGGGATGGAGAATGGGGACCTCTACCCCCATTTGACAACGCCTTTTTCTTCATCGAGATGGCGTGGAGGCTGGCTGTGTTTCACAACCAGCTTCATATCCTTGAAGAACAGATTGGTGGAATCACGCTCATCAGGCGTCTGAACCTGGCATTCGCATCGGTTCCCGTAGATCCAGAAACCGGACTGGTCACCTGCACGGATCAAAACCGCGGTGTGTCCTTTGGCTTCACCGACACCGTTTTCCATACGGGGCACCTGTTGTTTGCCTCGCTCCTGAGATACAGGGCAGCCAATCACCTTGCCGATATCCACACACGGATCGGTGATGACGATCAAGCCCAAACCTATGCGCAGCTTGCCGACCGGATCTCATCTCATCTCTGGGGTACCTTTGCCCATGAAAGCGGTCTGCTGACAGCCTCGACCGGAAGCAGCGCTCAGGCAGACGTATGGGGATCTGCCTTCGCGATCTACTCGCAAGCGCTGCCGGGAGAGCTGCAGGCAAGGGTTGGGTCAACCTTGCTGGAACTTTACCTGGAAGGCAGGATCGCCTGGAAAGGCGCCATTCGCCATGTTCCGCTGGGGATGGATTTCGATGAAACCACCTGCTGGGAGCGGGTGGTGGGAGGGTTCAGGCTGAATACCTACCAGAACGGTGCTTACTGGAGCATGCCGACCGGCTGGGTTGCCCATTCCCTGGCGCAGGTCGACCGTGAAGCTGCAGTTAAGCTGGTGTCAGAATTCATTGGCGAGTTAATCGAGGGCGACTACCGCAAAGGTGGGGAGAATGGATCTCCCTGGGAGTGCCAGCACCCACAGAACAACCACCGGCAGAACCCTGTGTATATGGCTTCGGTGACTGTGCCGTATGCAGTGCTGGTCAGCTAACAATTAAGTCAGGACTGAGATCGACAGAGTCAATTTCTGTTAGAATTTTTACCAGCAGGGGTTCAGCCACCCCTTAAAAAATTTAAACAAAACGAGAAGAATACATCGATGCCCTTGACCCCTCGAGTCATAAAACTGCGCCAACAGAGCCTTGATACCACTCCCAGCCTTTCCTCCGAGCGAGCACAATTGCTCACGGATTTTTTTGCAACTTTTCAGGAACCGGTCTCGATCCCCGTCCAGCGCGCCCTGGGATTTCATCACTTGCTGGAAAATAAAACCATCACTATTCTGTCCGGCGAGTTGATCGTTGGGGAGAAAGGTCCCAGACCTAAAGCAGCCCCCACCTACCCGGAGTTATGCTGTCACAGCCTGGATGACCTGGATGTCTTGAATTCCCGCGAAAAAATTTCCTTCCATGTAAAAAGTGCAGATCGTCAGTTGTATTCGAAACAGGTTATTCCTTTCTGGCAGGGAAAAACCATGCGCGAACGTATTTTTGCTTCGATGGAACCGGAATGGTTAACTGCCTACCAGGCTGGAGTTTTTACCGAATTCATGGAACAGCGCGCCCCTGGGCACACTGTGCTGGATGACAAGATCTACAAGAAGGGGTTTCTTGACTTCATCGCTGAGATAGACACCGCAATAAGCAAACTCGATTTTATCGCTGATCCACTCGCATACGACCGTCACCAGGAACTCCGCGCGATGCGCATCTGTGCTCTCGCTTTGATTCGCTTCGCTGAGCGGTATGCTGAACAGGCTGAGAAGCTGGCACAGGTTGAAAAAGATGCAAACCGAAAAGTTGAACTTGAAACGATCGCAGCGGTCTGCCGGCATGTCCCCGCACATGCACCTCGCAGTTTCTGGGAAGCACTGCAGTATTACTGGTTTGTGCATCTTGGAGTAACCAGTGAATTGAACACCTGGGATGCTTTCAATCCCGGTCGTCTTGACCAACACCTGCTGCCATTTTATAACCAGGGTTTGGCAGATGGCAGCCTCACTCATAATCTGGCGGAAGAGCTGTTGTGCTGTTTTTGGATCAAATTCAACAACCAACCCGCCCCGCCAAAAGTTGGGGTGACCGCCCAGGAAAGCGGTACATACACAGACTTCGCCTTGATTAATACGGGCGGTTTGACACCAGATGGTGAGGACGCGGTAAATCCGGTAACATATTTAATTCTTGACGTGATCGAACAGATGCGCCTGCTGCAGCCGAGTTCATGCCTGCAGTTGAGTGAGAAAAACCCGGATGAATATCTAAAAAGAGCAGCAGGCGATCATCCGTACCGGTTTCGGTCAGCCTTCGATCTTCAACACAGACGCGATCGTCCAGGAGCTGGTCCGGCAGGGAAAAAGCCTGGAGGATGCTCGCAACGGAGGCGCCAGCGGGTGCGTGGAAGCCGGTGCTTTCGGCAAGGAAGCATACATCCTGACAGGATACTTCAACCTGGTGAAAATCTTCGAGATCACGCTGCACAATGGCACCGATCCTTTAACAGGCATAAAGGTTGGATTGGAAACAGGTGATGCTGGCAGTTTCGGTTCATTCGATGAACTGTTTACTGCTTTTGAAAAACAGTTGAATTATTTCATCAAGATCAAAGTGCGCGGCAATAATGTGATCGAAAGGTTGTACGCTACCTACATGCCTGCTCCGTTCCTGTCGATATTAATCGATGATTGTATCGAAAAAGGGATGGATTATCATGCGGGTGGTGCCAGATATAACACTTCTTACATACAGGGTGTTGGTACAGGCACCCTCACGGATATTATGAGTGCGATCAAATACCACGTCTTTGAGCTGGAAGATTTAAGCCTTGAACACCTGGTTAAAATCCTGGACGATGACTACAAAGGACATGAAAATGTCCGCTTGATGCTTTTGAACCAACCACCTAAATACGGCAACGATGATGACCGCGCTGATGACACCATGCAGCGAATTTTCGAAGCCTATTTCAAAGCCGTAGATGGTCATCCTAACACTCGCGGCGGGAAACACCATGTAAACATGCTGCCGACCACCGTGCATGTTTATTTCGGTTCAGTCGTTGGGGCTACGCCAGACGGCAGGAAGGCGGGGCAACCGCTCTCGGAAGGTATCTCCCCCGTTCAGGGAGCAGACAGGAAAGGTCCGACAGCGGTGGTTAAATCGGCGGCAAAGATGGACCACTTACGCACCGGGGGCACGCTGTTGAACCAAAAACTCTCCCCATCGTTGTTGGCATCCGACCAGGACTACGCACGCTTCACCAGCCTGGTGCGCGGATATTTCAGCATGATGGGACACCACATCCAGTTCAACGTGGTGGATGGCGCTACCCTGCCGCGCCGCCCAAAAAGATCCAATTTCATACCGCAGTTTGATCGTACGCGTGGCAGGTTACAGCGACTACTTCTGCGACCTTAATGAAGCGCTGCAAGAAGAGATCATCAATCGCACAGAACAAAAAAGTTTTTAAGGGTAATGACGATTTAGAATTGGGCGGACAAACTCGCTACAACCCCCTTTCCTCTTCAACTCCCCAATTATGATAAAATCAATCGCATTAAACGATATTTTCGGGTCGGGACACTAAGGAGAATGAGGAGAAAGATGGAAACGAAAGTTCACATTAGCAGGGGGAAGCTTTTGATGGTGGTTGTCTTGATGTTAGGTTTGTTCCTGGCAGCCTGTGCGCCTGCGACAACAGCTCCTGACACCAGCCCACCGCAGGATGGTGAAACTGAACAAGCGGATGAAGGAACCGGCAGCTCCGGTACTATGAACGTCGCCATGCAGCCGATGGTCCAGACCGATCCGGCGTTGATCTCATCCGATACTGAAGTACTCGTCGCCAACCATGTTTATGACTACCTGGTAGATGTCAGCGCAGAAAATACCATCGTCCCTCGCCTGGCAAAGGATTGGAATGTAAGCCCGGATGGGTTGACCTACACGTTCAACCTGGAAGAAGGCGTAGTTTTTCATGATGGCAGTCCATTAACGGCAAAGGATGTGGTCTGGACGTTCGACCGGCTGCGCAACCCGGATTCTGGCTTCCCGACCGCGACCCTTTATGAAAACATCGTATCCATCACGTCTGTTTCGGACCTGCAGGTTGAATTCAAACTTAAGAATACCAATCCATTTTTCCCTTATGACCTCAGCGACAATCATGCTTTGATCATCAAAGACGGCACGACAGAAGCTTCTGACTTCAACGGAAGCGGTCCCTACAAGGTATCCGAATACCTGCCTGAAGACCGCATCATCCTGCAAGCTAACCCGGATTATTGGCTGGAAGGGAAGCCTGGTCTGGCAGAGCTGCAGGTGATCTTTTTCAATGATGATGCTGCCATGGTTGACGCTCTGCGCGGCGGTCAGGTGGACCTGGTGATGCGCCTGCCAACTCCGCTTTACCAAAGTCTGGAAGGTGCGGACGGAATCGTGAGGATTTCCGTGCCATCGAATAAGTTCGATGTGGTGCGACTGCGCGCTGACCGACCTCCCGGTGATGACCCACGCGTGATCCAGGCGCTGCGCCTGGCAACGGACAAACAGGTAATCTTCGACCTGGTATTGCAGGCTATGGGACGGACTGCAGGTGACAATCCAATCGGTCCAATGTATACCCAATACCACCTTCCCACAACCGTATCCCCGGTCGCTCAGTATGATGCTGCCCGTGAATTGTTGAAAGAAGCCGGGTATGAAGATAATCTGAAAATGGAGCTGCATACTCCCGATACAGAGAACCGCCCCGACCTGGCGGTTGCTCTGAAGGATATGTGGGCAAAAGCCGGCGTGGAGGTTGAGGTGATCGTCGAGCCTGAGAGCATCTACTACGGCGACAACGGTTGGCTTGAAGTGGACCTGGGTATCACCGGGTGGGGTTCGCGTCCTTACCCGCAGTTCTATTTGGACGTAATGTTGACCTGCGATGCAATCTGGAACGAAGCCCATTGGTGCAGCAAAGAATTTGATGCCCTTGTCGAGATCGCAGGCACAACCCTGGATGAGACCGTGCGGAAAGAGGCTTACATCAACATCCAGAAGATGTTGAATGAGGAAGGTCCATTGATCATCCCCTATTTTTCGATCACAACCGCGGCTGTACGCGATAATTTTGACAATTTCTCCCTGAAATCTTTCCCGGGGAGGACAGATCTGTGGGTGGTGACAAACAAATAAGCTCGCGGCGATTAAATTAGCGGATTGACAAGGAGGGCGATTTGAAGCGAAATAAAGATATCACTCGACGGTTCAGGGTGAAACCTGGGACACAGGTGCAGCTTGTCGACCACGATCCTGCCTGGGACGGTCCGAAGGAGTGGCAGGAACTGGGCAAGGAGGAAGTCAAGTCACGTGCAGCTGAGATCCTTGAAGAATCGCGCCGCAGCCTGGCAGATGCACAGGCGAGGTTGTTCGCGCAGGACGTTTACAGCTTGCTGGTAGTACTCCAGGCAATGGATGCTGGAGGTAAAGACGGCACGATCAAACACGTTTTCTCAGGCATTAACCCCGAAGGCTGCAAGGTGGTCAGCTTCAAGAAACCATCGGCTGAAGAACTGGATCATGATTTCCTGTGGAGGATCAATAAAGCTCTCCCGGAGAGAGGCAAAATCGGGATTTTCAATCGTTCGCATTATGAAGAAGTGTTGATCGTGCGGGTACATCCTGAGATCCTGCAATACCAGCGCCTGCCTCAATCCAAGAAGGGGAAGAAATTTTGGGAGCAGCGGTATGAGGACATCAACGCGCTTGAAAAACATCTTGTGAGAAATGGGACGCTCGTGGTCAAATTCTTCTTGCACACTTCCAAACAGGAACAGAAAGAACGCTTCATGGAGCGGTTGAACAATCCTGACAAACACTGGAAGTTTGCTATCGGCGATGTAGACGAACGCCAGTACTGGGACGAATACATGCGCGCCTTCGAGCAGGCATTGTCAGCAACCAGCACCAAATGGGCGCCATGGTACATCATTCCGGCAGACCGGAAATGGATCGCGCGCACGTTGGTCGCTAAGGTGTTGGAAAATACGATCCGAGGTTTGAACTTGAGCTACCCCAGCCCTTCTCCGGTAAAGGAAAAAGAACAGGCTGTGTTCCAACACGAGTTGTTGACTGAAAGCATGGTCACGGAGGACGAAGAGGTTTCCAGTGAAGCCGGGGAGGAGGATTAACCATGTCTGAATCAACTTACAGCAGCAGGTTCCGCATACCGCCGGGGGAAACAGTTTCACTCGCCGAACATGCCTCCCGTTGGGAAGGCGACGCGGAATTCAAATCATTTGATGAGAGTGTGCAGAAATCACTGGCGCGGCAGATGCTGGAGGAAGACCAATCTGAGCTGGCAAGCCTTCAAGACAGGTTATACGCCAGCAGCCAATACGGGGTGCTGTTAATCCTGGAAGGGATGATCGGGGCTGATCTGGATGGCGTAATCCGCCGTGTGTTTTCGGGCATAAACCCACAGGGCTGCAGCGTGAATGTCTTCCGCAAACCGTCTGACGAAGAACAAGAGCATGACTTCCTGTGGCGCTACTTCAAAGCCATGCCCGGAAAAGGGCATATCGGAATATATAAGAAATCCTATTACAGCGAGCTGGCATACTCCAGGCCGCGTCCGGAAATCCGGCAGCGTATAAGCCTTCCGTCCAATGTCAGCAGTGGGAGCTTCTGGAGGGACGTCACTCGCAGTATCAACGCGCTAGAGCACCACCTCAGTCCAACCACGCTGATCATAAAAATCTTTCTTCACATCTCTCGTGAGCAGCAAGCTCAACGGTTCTTGAAATGGATAGATGATCCCACAGTAAGGTGGAAATTCAACGGTGAAGAGCGAGACCAACACAAACGTTGGGACGAATATCTGGAATCCTACCAGGCTGTTATCAACGCCACACACACTCGCTGGGCGCCGTGGTATGTCATCCCCGCCGACCTGGAATGGGTGGCACAAACGCTGGTAGCCGATATCCTGGCGAACGAAATCCGATCTCTGGGTGTGAGCTACCCTCAGGTTGGGGAAGAGCAGATGGCTGTGCTGGCTGAGGGCAGGAAGCGGCTGGAAAGCGAGTAGAGTCTTGATAAAACAAACCCGAAGAGTTTTGAAAACTCTTCGGGTTTTCTTTAATTTTTAATTATAGGGTCGTGTCAGTTCCAATTTCAAGCGCATCTTTACATCATTATCCACAAAAAGGGATCCATGGTACTGGCGCACCGGGTGGATTTCGGTGCCTTCCAGGAAAGCGCTCTTCTCCAAAACCGAAGCGTCCCCGCTGGCATCCGTGGTGTAATCGACTTTCTGAAGTTTCCCCTTGCTGTCCCTGACAACACTAACACTGGTGATGGTCTTTATGCCGTATCCGAAGATCGAGACAGCGGGTATGCTGGCGCGGTAACCGATCTCTTTACGGAATTCCCGACCCGCGCGCAGCATGGGCAGGTAGCTCTTGTCAAGCCACTCCTCTTCATTTAAGAAGTTGATTTTCTTCCCATCCTGGTCCACCCCAACCGAATATGTGGGCAAGATCTGGTAACTGGTGGGGAAAGAAAGCACAATTTGGCGCAGCCGCTCACCCATAATACCAAATGGCAGAACCTGGGGCGCCACCAACATGCTGGTCAATCCCTTCACTGCTCCCTGGTGTGGTCCCCCCATCAGCACCATGCGCGAGACGCGTTTTTTTCCACCCAGGCATTCCACATAATAACGACTGACCATCGTGCCCAGGCTGTGCCCAATCAGGATAACGGGACGGTCGGAGGGGATGGTTTCGATCAATGCTCCTAACTGTCTTGCCGAGATGCGCACATCCTGGCGCCAATCGTATGCGAACTCGAAGAAGTCCTCACCGCGGCGGTAATGCAGGTCCTCGACAAGGTAATCGCCCATTCTGTTGTACTGGTCCTGTTTGATCAAGTTGGGTACAATCACCACCTCATCGACAATGCCGCGAGGTTCGAGTGGCACTTCAGATGGGTATTTGAGGATTTCGGGGTTGGAGATAATCATTTTGACATTAGGCCAAACACGTTCATTACCAAGCCAGAGTTCCGAGCCCATCAAGCCGGGGACGAAAACAACGATGCTGCGCTTCGTGCCAGTCACCGCCGGTGCCTCTGCCATCGTCATCGCTGACTCTTCGAAACCACTTTTGAATACGATCTGTGCAGGACCCACACGGAACGAATCTCCATCCTGCAGGATCAGCTGCTCAACACGCTCCTCGTGCACCCAGGTGCCATTGGTGCTTCCCAAATCCTGGAGTACGAAGATACCGCCTTTGCGTACAACCTCAGCATGATGGCGCGAGACACGGGAATGGTCGACAAATACTTCCGATGTATCGTCTCTGCCAATCCCGGCTTTTTCGATACCTTCCAGAGAGACCTCGTACGTCAGTTTACCTGTATAAACGACCAGGCGCGGGGTGCCCGTGTCATTGATCGCCATGGGCAAGACTTCCATGTCCAGCGTTTTATACATATCGGCATCGGAATCGATGCGCGTCAGACCGGGATCATCGGTTAATCCGGCAAACTCGAAACGAAGCTGCGTGCTGCCAAGGTTGATGATGTCACCGGGGATCAGGTTGATCGATTCAATCCTGTTGCCGTTAACGCGCGTACCGTTAGAAGACCCCAGGTCGCGGACGCTGCACCCATCCGGTCCACATTCCAGGCGTGCGTGACCGCGTGAAACCCGGCTGTCGTTCACAATGATGTCATTCGTCATCGCACGACCAATCGTTATTGAACTTTTCGAGAGCTCATACTCCTGTTCCGGAGCATCTGCCTGCACCAGTACCAGTTTTCCATAAGAAGAATCCATCACCCCACCTCCAGGTAGATTATTGGGTCAAGGCAAATTATAGCAGTTACCGCTGTCCAGCAGCACAGAATGATCGGGTTGGGCGACCAACGCACACATTTTTCCTGCACCATCCGGTCTGTCACTGGCTGAATAACCGGTAAAAGGAGAAGGTCCACCAAACATCAGGCGGTTGCCGCCTCCGCTCATGCCGACATCTTCAGGCTGCACGGTATCGAAGAAAAAGTGAATGTGTGTACCCGGCAAACTTTGCTCAAAACCGGACACTTTGTAATCCACAACATACTGGTTCTGGTCGTTCAAAGCGATTCCGGTGATCTCCACTGACATCTGGCTTGATGGAGGTGGCTGCACAAGTTGTACGGTTGAAAGGTCTCCATGGAAATAGGAGCGGTCCACTGGCACCCAGCAGTTCTGGTTGTCAGAGTCTGGTAAATAGACGTTCCACCATGATTCATCGGGTGAAATGCCGTTCACCAGGAGGACGTCTCCAGTAAGCAGGCTGGATACAGCTTGAGAGCGGTTCTCAGCGCCCGCCAGGCAGAGTGTGTCGGCAAGGATGGTCACTGCATTGATATCCGGCAGGATCATGCAGTTTCCGCTGTCAAACTGGATACTGTGATTTGCGTTGGCAACCAGCGCACACATCTGTGCAGCTGTTTTAGGACGCGCATCCTGGCGGTATCCTGTGAAAGGTCTTGGTCCACCATAAAGTATCCAGGGACCTTTCCCCGGGGAGCCAGCTTCCTCCTGCGATACTGTGTTAAAGAAGAAATGGATGTGCACTCCAGGCAGCTCTTCGACATATTCCAGGGTGTCATACTCAACCACATAACGTCCACTATCGTTGGTGGTGATTGTTTTTATATAAACAAAGGGAATTCCGGCTGGGAATGTGGCGGTTGGGGGAAGACCCAGAGTAGGCGTCGCGGTTGGGACCGTTGTCGGGGTGAGTGTCGGTGTGGTTGTGATCGTGGGTGTGGGAGTATCCTCTGCCAATAAGGCAGCTTCCGGCTGGGGCGTGTCCGCAGCCTCATTAAGTGTGACCTCGGTTGTATCCGTGGGCAGGGCAGCATCCAGTGGAACCCCGTTGCCGTCACCGCGCAGGAAGGTAAAATAGATCACGGCAAATATGACGATTAATGCCACAGCTACCGCACCCGCGACCATGTAGATACGGTTGTTTGACCTTGGAGCTGCTGGAGACACACTGTCTGCAGCCCCAATACCAGAAACGCTCGCTGGTGTGTCTGAGGTCCCAACGGATCCTCCTGGTTTTGATTGATCTAACGCAGGTCTCATTTCCACAAAAGTGCGCCCTTCGCGATCCTCGATCACTGTTCCCATGGCTCCTGAGACGGAAGCAGGAGTTGGTGCGGGCGGCTGGTCAGCCGGTATTTTGTGGTGAGGAGGTATGTATATTGCCGCCACTATCCACAACCGTGCTCCCTGGTGCGGGTTGAGGCGCAGGCGGTACAGGAAGGTTATCGGCTACTGTTCGCATGGCAGTACCTGAGACCTGTTTTCCCGCCAAAGCCGCGTTGATGTCGGCTGCCATATCAGCCATGGATTGGTACCTGGCTGAGCGATCCTTCGCCAGGGCAGTCTCGATCACTCTCACCAACCCTATGGGGATATCCTGGCGCAGCTCCTGCAAATTTGGCACAGGATCATTGAGGTGCATCATCATCAACGTCATCGCCGAATCGGACTGGAACGGTGGTTTCCCACTGAGAACTTCAAACAAGGTTACGCCGAGGGAATATATGTCGGATCTTGCATCCGCCGTTTCACCGCGGATCACCTCCGGCGCCAGGTAAAGGGCAGTGCCAACGACTGCGCCCGTGGCGGTATGACGGTCACCTCCCATGATCTTGACGATACCAAAATCCATCAGGATGGCTTCGGACTGGACATTGATCATGATGTTGGCGGGTTTGATGTCGCGGTGTACCATGCCGCGGTTGTGTGCATAGCCTGTCGCCTGGCAGATTTCGACGATAATTTTGCAGCCCTCATCGATTGCCATCTGCCTGCCGGATTTAATTAACCTGCGCAGGCGTTCCTGGAGTGTTTCACCCGGGATAAATTCCTGCACCATGTAATACACATCACCATCATGGTTGAAGTCGTAGACCTGCACGATATTTGGATGACGCAGCTGGGCGACGGCGGCGGCTTCCTCTTCGAATCTGGCGACAAAGCGCGGGTCATCCGCCAGGTATGAATGGATTAATTTGATCGCCACCACCCGGCGCAGGTTTGGGTCGTTAGCCTTGTAAACCGCCGACATACCGCCCTGACCAAGAATCTCATCGATCCGGTAGCGATCCCCCAAAGTTTTTCCTATCCATGATGGACGCTCAGCCATCCCTGCCCTCCAATTATCATGTGTATTCGGATCGTTCTCCCACCGCCCGTAATTGGACTATCCTGATAAGAGTAATCAACAATCCCGCCTAAATTATACTCAGGTTGGCAGTTTATTTGGGGGTTAATTAATTATGAAAAAGGGGTGATTGGCTTATGCAGTCTTATAACCGATCATGCGCAGAAAGCCTTTCCGCCACGCCTGACCCTGCTCATCTTCTATTCCATTGGGACTGGAACCGTCCACGACACCCAGGATACCTCTGCCCTGTGCTGTCTCAATGACGATCACCTCCAGCGGGTTCGCAGTGGCACAATAAATACGGCACACTTCAGGCACATTCTTAACCGCATTGAGCACATTAATCGGATAATACCCTTCTCCCAGGAATAGACAAAAGCTGTGTCCAGCGCCAATCGCCAGTGCATTCTTTTGAGCCAGCTCAACCATTTCAGGATTGGTGCCCGACCACCTTACCAGGCATTCACCCGATGCTTCACAAAAAGCCAGCCCGAACTGGATCCCCGGGACGCTGCTTACCAGGATCTCATGGATATCTTCGATGGTTTTGATGAAGTGACTTTGACCAATGATGACATTAACGGGTTCAGGTTTCTCAACCACAATGCTGATAAGCTCCATTAAAACCTCCTGTTTTCAAGGAAAATATTTCCGGAATCAATCTACGAAAGGGTAGGCAGATTAATTTCAGACCACGTGTATCCATTCACGATTATAGCAAACCAGGCGCAAATTTTCACAAACTCTCTGGTAAAATACTTCTTACGTCATTTTGCAAACAAGGAGATTTCTGCATGAAAAAACAACTCATTTTATTCACTTTTTTAATGGTGAGTGTGCTTATACTCGCCGGATGTGCACAAGCCACCCCTGACTGGCGCACTTTCACAGGACCCGACGGCGATTTCGCCATTGATATGCCCGGAGATCCACAGTCATCAACCAGCACCTCTGACACCGATGTAGGACAGGTGTCCATGAACATGTTTACCGTTCGCGTTGGCAATGATGAATACATCGTGGCTTTCTCGGATTATCCTGCGGAATTGATCGCCGCAAAAAGCGTGCAGGATTTTATGAACGATGTCCGTGACAACGCCCTCAACAACACCAGCGGAAAATTAATCACCGAACAAAATATAGAACTGAATGGCTATCCGGGCAGGTACCTCAACGTCAAATCGCCGGATGGAAACGGGATCGCAGAAGCCAGGCTATACCTGGTGGGTAATCGCTTATACCAGGTTTTCGTCGCTACACCGAAAGAAGAAGCTGGGTCTGCGGACTCGCAGCGCTTCCTTAATTCATTTACCTTGATGAGGTAATAACAGGGATCAGTTCACAACTGTAAAATACTTCTGGTTTGTTGGGTGGCGGTGAACTTACACTTATAGCCACCCAACTTTGTTAAGGAGAACGAATGGAATTTTCAACCAGGGATTCGAAAACAATCCGCATCTTCTTCACTGTATGTCTCGTCTCAGCCTTCCTGGCTGCCCAGGGCAACATATATGCCAAAAGCAGCCCAACATCAGGGTCTACATTCTACAAGTACTCACCTTTATCGCTCAACTCAACCACACCTGGCTGCAAAACATACCACACCATCCGCAGCGGAGAATCGCTGAACACTATCGCTCAGAAATATGATGTGCTTTTCAAGAAGTTGATCCAGGCGAATAACATCAGCCGACCGTTCAGTATCTACGTTTACCAAGTGCTGTGCATCCCCGACACACCTCAGAAATACAAAGCCAATATACCGTACGAGGCAAAACTTCCTGCTGCTGATTTTACATTCCAATACACCGGCAGCACGCTGGTCATCAAGGCGGTTAATTTTCCTTCCAAGGGTACCTATTATGTGCGCGTCGGAGGATTGAGCACACCAACTTCAGCCAAGATTGGTTTATTCAAGAGCGGAAAAGGCGGCAGTGTGACCCGAAAATACTATCTGATGAAACCCTGGAACAACACGACCCTCAGCCAGGTGTGCTTGAAAGACGCCCACCACAACACGTTAATTTGCCGTGTGGTGATGATCTATTATCCCCCCATTCCTCTGGACTTACACCAATAAGTTCCGATTCAGGTGTTTTGCGCTATGGTTCTAAGCCAGCTGCAGATACGGAGGAAGGTTTCAGGATTTGCCAACCCTCCGGGGGCCAGTAGACGACCTGGGCTTTGCCGATGACATTGCTGATCGGGACAGAACCCCAAATGTGAGAGTCTGAAGAGTTATTACGATTATCGCCGAGAACAAATATCGAACCTTCTGGAACCTTCCAGCTGCCATTATATCCGGGATGTTTGACGATATATTTTTCGAGGAGCTGATGACCACCGATGCTCACCCTTCCATCTTCTATGGTGACAATTTCACCGGGCAAGCCAATCACGCGCTTAATGTATGGTTTGTCATCGATATTTTTGGGCGTATCAAAAATAATGATGTCCCCGCGCTGCGGTTGGTTGAATTTATAGGTCATCTTGTCCACCAGGACAAAATCGCCATCGTAAAGAGTTGGCTCCATGCTGTAGGAAGTCACGCGGATGCGCGAAGACATGAAATTGATCCCCAGAAATATAACCATAGCAAGCAATATCGTCTCGATGAGGTCAATAAAAAATTTTCTGATATCCTGCCCCTGGCTGTTTTGTGGGACTGTGTCACCTTGAAAATTCATCGTATCCACTTAAGTTAAATATTATACCTTTTCTCTAAATCGGTGTTTCTGAAGAATGAAATTTCAAAAAAATTTCTCAAAATTGCACATATTTATATAAAAGGATCTGATGATTATTCCATTGGCCCGTTTTAATCCTGTCACCCAGGAAGGAACCGACACTGGCAATAGAAAATATCCCATTTCGAGTCCTGGTTTTAATCTTGAAATTACGCTAATACGTTATTATTGGTTGAAATTTCCCAGAACGAGGTAAATTCGTGAAAAAATTGTTATTCATCATTGCAGCGATCCTGCTGAGCTGGCAATTCCCCTTCATAACGTCGATACCGCAGGCAGCTCAAGCCCTGCCTGAGAATACAATCATCGAGGATTTTGAGCTGCTAAATCAAGAGTATGCATGGTTGTTGGCAAGCCATGGGCTTTATGTATCTGAGGATGGGGGTCATAGCTGGTTGCAGGTCACTCCGCAAATAAACAAAGGTCAAAAAATTTCTGCAGTCGATTTCGTAGACCATCAACAGGGATGGTCAGTGCTCATTGAACCAGATGCAAACGGCGATGCCATCTATAACCTGGCACAAACCGATGACGGTGGTTTATCCTGGCAATCAACGCAGCTTGATTTATTCACTCCCGGTGATACCGCTGGTTCTCCCAGCGCAGTGCACCTTCAATTCCTGGATAAACACACGGGTTGGTTATCAACAAAGAGCATGAGCAGCAGTAACTTCAGCAAGGGCAGCCTTTTCTGGACAGAAGATGGTGGTACAACCTGGGTAGAACGCACAATCCCTATAGGCGATCGCCCATTCTTTATCTCTGACCAGGATGGCTGGGTGGCGGGAGGACCCGCTGGAGACGAGATTTATTCCACCGACAACGGGGGTGGGAGTTGGACTTTTCTCGAATTAGGAGAAATCGAAACACTTGAACCAGATTCCGTCCGATACCAGGTCCCTGTTTTTTCTCCTTCAGACGGTGAAAATGGGACTCCCAATGCCCTTTTGCCAGTCATAGTAACCTACCAAGGTCGATCGCAAATACTCCTTTTTGAAAGCCAAAACCAGGGCACGAGTTGGGAACGGGTCCAGCAGATCGACACAGGATCCGATCTATCCGGCGCAGGATCTTTACCCATGGCTAATATTGGTGTGAATAGGTGGATGTTAGTCAATCCTTCGAATGGTTCCTTCTGGGTAGTTGATGGCGATCATCTCAGTTTGTACTACGAATCTCAGTCATCTTCCCTGAAAGGTGTTCAAAAAATCATGACTGCCAACCCTGGTCCAGTCTGGGCGACTTATTGGAAAGGGCAGTGCAACGCCGAAGGCTGTCTCAAGCAGAATGGTCTGATTAATTTTGAAAGTCAATCTGGGGATGTGCAGCATCTGTACATGAATGCGATCCCTATGCAACCACCTGTTAAGCACAATTCGTCCTCCCCTGATGAACCATCCAAACTGGAATCTATGCAGGCTTTGAACCTGACCAAAATCCATACGGAAGGGCAGGCTTTTGACAAATGCGATATGGCAACTGTGGAGCAGCATGAAGATTGGAAACTGAACGGTCCATACATTTCCTCGAATCTTTATATCGGTGGGATTGCCAGAGCGTGCAAAACTCAGGCTGCGATGACAAAAGAAAACTTGCGTACACTCAGCGAAACAGGATGGACCTTCATCCCTACCTGGGTTGGTCCACAGGCACCTTGCTCCTCCTACAATTACAAGATTCCCAGCAACACCAGCCAGGCTCTGCAGCAAGGGAAAGATGAAGCGGATGCCGCGGTGGAAGCAGCTTTCAACCTGGGATTAACAAAACCGGATAAGGGGGGAACTGTGATTTATTATGATATGGAGCCATTTGACACAGAAAATGCCGCCTGTTTGAATGCAGTCAAGTCCTTTTTTAATGGCTGGGATTCTCAACTAAAATCCTGGAACAATGTGCCCGGGGTATACAGCCGGGGATACGAAATAAATACGTTGGCAGGCATCTCCCACCCACCTGAAGTCATCTGGCCTGCCAACTGGTACTGCCCCACTTATCCGGACTGCAGCGTATATGAGTACCGGGAAGATGCTCACGTTTGGAACGTATCCGGTCTTCCCAACAGCCTGTGGGACGACCACCAGCGCATTCGCCAGTATGCAGGAGGTCACAACGAGACCTGGGGAGCGACTACTTTAAAAATTGACAGCAATGTGATGGATGGTTTGGTGGCTGATATTTCGAAGAGTTATCTCGTATCCGTTCTTCTTGATGGGCATGGACTGGGGACAGTCGCCAGCTCGCCCGGAGGCATCGATTGTGGGAATACCTGTGAATTTGTTTTTGAGAAGGGTATTTCGGTGACCTTGCAGGCAACACCGGCTGTTGGGTCCATTTTCTTCGGATGGGAAGGAGTTTGTGAAGGGTTTGCTGACAGCTGTCAGATTACGATGGATCAGGCTCATCAAGTTACAGCAAAATTTTATCCTGTAAACTATAACTTTCTACCCTTGCTCCAACGCGATTAAATTACCTGGAGGTGGATAAGATGAATAAAACACCAGTTTCGTTTAAGAATGCAAGCTATGAATTATTCATCGCGGTATTGAGCATTCTCACCCTCATAAACCTTCTGATTTATTATCTATTTCCAGGCGAAACCACAACGGTGGTCCTTTTTATGAACGGACTTTTGAGCCTGGTTTTCCTTGGAGATTTTTTCTACCGCTTATTCTCAGCTCCTTCAAAATCAGGCTATATCATCAGAGAATTCGGCTGGGCGGATTTGCTTTCCTGTGTGCCTTTGCCAGAATTCAAGTTATTTAGAATTTTTCGCCTGTACCTGGTGGGACGAACTGCCAGAAAGGAAGGATCCAGATTTATCTCGCACAGTGTACGGCGCAATTTACCTCAAAGCGCCTTCATCAGCCTGACTTTACTGATCATCTTGTTGTTGGAGTTTGGCTCGATTGCAGTTTTTTATTTCGAAATTGATACACCTGGAGGCAATATTCTTACCGCAGAGGATGCCATCTGGTACACATTCGTGACTATAACAACTGTGGGGTATGGGGATCAGTATCCAGTATCCCTTTCAGGAAGGATTATGGGAATGCTGATTATGATTGCCGGAGTCGGTTTATTTGGTACGTTGACCGGGTACTTATCGAACATTTTTTTAAGACCACGCGATAAAAATGAGCCCGGGGATGGGAAGCAACCCAATCAGGAAACTGCTACGGTAAATAATCTGGAAAACCAATTGAAGGATTTGAGATCTCTGCATTCCCGTCAGCAAGCCATCCTGGATGAGCTGGAAGAAAAAATCGATTTAATAGAAAATCTCATCCAGCAATCGCGGGAAAAAACGACTTAGAACGTATAGACGAATACCTTGACAAAAAATGTAAATGATTACATCCTTGAACCCGTTCGAACCACAACCCTCAAACAGGATTGCGACGTAATCGTCTGTGGTGGTGGACCTGCAGGCTGGGCTGCAGCAGTCTCAGCAGCCCGGGCAGGTGCTGGTGTGCGTCTCATCGAGTTACATGGTCAGCTGGGTGGCATATGGACATCGGGTTACCTCAGCTATGTGTTGGATGCCGGAAATAAGGCTGGTCTGATGTCCAACCTGGTCAACAAATTGGAAACAAATCAACCACTGCATTACGACACATCGAATAAGGAACCCTGGACACATAAGAGTTTCTTTTATGACGCTGAGGTAATGAAAGTGGTGTTGGAAGAGGTCTGCATCGAAGTCGGGGTGCAAATTCGCCTGCATACCCGGGTAGTCGGCGCGGTGGTAAATGATAAGCGCCTGACGCACGTTATCACCGAGTCCAAATCCGGTAGAGAGGCATGGAGCGCCAGGGTGTTCATCGATGCCACCGGGGACGGAGACCTGGCAGCTCTTTCCGGATGCAAATATGACATGGGACACCCGGATGATGGATCTACCCAACCGATGTCACTGCTTGCCCTGTTAACTGGACCACCCCCGCAGGTGCTCGAGCCGTGTGTTTATGCCATCGATGGGCACACAGAGGAAGCCTGGGATTCGCTACAGCGGGTGTTAGCTGAGGCTGGTGCACCGCCATCTTATTCAAAACCGGTCCTCGTCTGGATTCGCGATAATCTATACGCATTGATGGCAAACCACGCATATGGGTTTAATGGCACAGATGCTGACGACCTCACCGCTGCCACCCTGCTCACCCGCCAGGAAGTTCATCAGCAAGTTAGAGCCTTGAAAAGCCTCGGCGGTGCATGGAATAATATAAACCTGGTCGCCACAGCCAGCCAGATCGGAGTGCGCGAAGCGAGACGTATCCATGGTCGCTACACGGTAAGTGTACAGGACCTGATCGAAGGTCGCAGCCAACCGGATGCTGTTTGCCGCGTGAACTTCCCGGTGGATGTCCACGCAACATCCATCGAATGAAGGAAAAGGTTTCAGCAGCCAGGGCGTGAAATCAAAACCATACGACATTCCATTACGCGCCTTAATCGCCGAGGATGTGGATGGTTTATTGATGGCAGGGCGCTGTATCAGCGGTGATTTTTGGGCACACGCCAGTTACCGGGTGACAGGCAATGCGGTAGCAATGGGTGAAGCTGCCGGGAGAGCAGCAGCTGTGAGTGCATTATCCGCAAAGCTGCCTCACCAGGTAGCATATCATGACCTGGACCTGGGAAGGTGAAATGAAGAAACATCTCTCTGGGTTATCCGCATTATCAAATCGTCGTTCACCACCGCAGCCCTGGGAAGAAGGCAGGACCATACCTTGGGATGATCCGGATTTCAGCGAGCGTATGCTCAACGAACACCTTTCTCAGGAACATGACCATGCCAGCAGGAGATCAGAGATTATCGACCAGCATGTTGAATGGATCCATGAGCAGTTAATGGATCGCCAACCCGGGAAAATACTCGACTTAGGCTGTGGTCCCGGTTTTTACACCAGCAGGCTGGCGGTTAGAGGGCACCATTGTACAGGCATCGATATTTCACCAGCGTCTATCCGATATGCAAAACAGTCGGCGAAACAAACAGGACTGGAGTGTCACTATATCCAATCAGACTTGAGGCATACACATTTCGGCTCAGAATGTGACCTTGTAATGATGCTTTTCGGAGAATTTAATGTTTTCACCCCATCCGAAGGCAAGGAAATTTTGCAGAAAAGCTGGCAGGCTTTAAAAATCGGAGGCAGATTGCTTCTCGAAATATCTACTTACGAAAGCGTGAAAGAGATCGGCAGCCAGCTCTCCAGCTGGTACACAGCCAGCTCCGGCTTATTTTCTCCAGACCCGCACATCGTTTTTCAGGAATGTTTCTGGGATAGCGCGAAAAGTGTGGCAACGGAACGCTATTACATCATCGATCTGGAAACTTCCGCCCTCAGCCAGGTCAGCTCCAGCCAGCAGGCGTATCAGGACAATGAATTTTTAGACTTGATTGAGGAATGCGGGTTCAAACAGGCAGATTACCTGTCCCTTCATGAAATTGATTATCCTGGTAGTGAGAATTTTGTCTTTTTAATCGCGAAAAAATAACTGACCAGGAAGTGATCCATATGGGATTACATATTAAATAACGAAGTGGTCGATATCAGGTCGACCACTTCGTATTGTAGCTGAAATGTGTGTCTTATTTTGTAGGGGAGGATGTTTGTCGTCATCCCTGCCCCTAAATTAATTTAGTTCCTTTCCGTGAAAAACCTCATGGCAGACTGGTGAAATGCATGATGGAGGTATCCACCTTGGTGGCGAGGTATAGATCTCCATCCTGGATCAACCAGCTGGCGGTGTTGCTCAGGTTCTCCAGAAATTCGCTGTCCAGCGAATCCTCACCACAGAAAGCCAGAGTAGAAGGTCCCAATTCAATGCCCAGAATGCTTGCCATGGTCGTGTAGCTTGCCCCGACCTGGTTGCAGTCTGCCAGGATTGCCATCATGCCATCTGACAGGAATTCAACGGTATACGCCAGGGGATCTGCAGGGGTCGAAACCGTATCATCCATGTACTGAATTTCTAACAGCGCCCACATTCCCACGATCGGGTGAGCCTGGAATTCTGCAACTCGCCCACCGGCTTCGTCTCTCAAGGTGAGGACGTCCCCCACGATCTCATAACGTTGCGGTTTGCTCTAATGCAGCCGTGAACGCAGCCTCCTGGTCCATGATCCTTTCTGGCTCCGGGCACAGTTTCCGCGTGGTAGCCACCGGACCGATCTCCATCGCCATCTGGTTGAGTGTATAGGACGTGGTGTAATTGTTGCATCCTGCACTGCCGGAAAGGCTCCCATCCTCCGCAAACCTGGCATTCAGCTCCGTACCAACCAGGAGTGATTCAAACCCTCCGGTGCTGTTCAGGTAGCCTGTTGCAAGCCAGTAAGTGCCCACGAGTGGTTTGGGATGGACAGCCTGGAAGAGGGCTACCAGAGCCCCATCGGCAGTACGCAGCTCGAGTGTGTCGACCTGTATGGAATAAGTTGCTGCAGTGGGCAAAGCCTGCAGGAAAGCAGTTTCCTGCTCCATGATGCCTTCCGGTTCCATGCACGCCATCTCGGTATTGGCAAGTGGACCGATGGTGATATTCTCACCATCCACGGTATAGCTGCCAAAATAATTGTTGCAGCTGGCTGAGCCGGTCACCTGCCCATCTTCACCGAACGTGGCGGTGATCTTAGAGCCAGAGACCAAAGAAACAACCGCTTCCTTTCCATTGTTGTAGGAAATCGCTTCCCAGAGTGTCCCCTCAAGCGAAAGTGGCTCGAGCGAGGAGAACGCCATCACAGCCTCACCATCCGCATCCAGCAAAGTCAGGACACCTTCTTCGATCGTAAAGGTCGCTACTCTTGAGAGGGCACTTAAGAAGGCGGTTTCCTGTACCATCACCGCGTCCGGGCATGCCATCAAGGTCGTGACCAAAGGACCAAATGTGATTGCGTTACCGGTAATTTCTGCACTACCGCTGAAGGAATTACAACCCGTTGTACCGCTGACCTCGCCATTCTCGAACGAGATCAGTGCGGGAACACCGGTTATGGCATCAACAATTTCACCGGCATCATTGACCAGCCAGAGCAGCTGCCAGGTAGTTCCAGTTATTTCGCCATCTGCAGGTTCTATCACCTCAGGCTCAACCGGTGTTCTTCTCAATTACGCTGACCAGCGTCCAGCGAATACTGGAAGCATCCGCCGGCGGGTTCTCAACTTCCTCTTCAGAGATTTCCAGGACATACGTATAGCCCTCTTCATACTCGAATCCCTCGATCTGGTCGTAGAAGAGCCGGTATTCTCCCTGCGGATCATCTTTTATCTGCATACATGTTTGAGGACCCACACCTTCACATTCCACCAGCTCTGGACCTACATAGATCGTTTTGACGATCGCTTCCATCGGAGGTTCCTCTGTTACTGCCTCACCCGCTGAAGGTTGCTCCTGGGTTGGTTCAGGTGCTGGCGTTTGAGGTGTGGCACAGGCTGCCAGGGCGATGGCGAGCAGCATACCCACCACGACAACTTGCATCATTCGTTTCATCTTTCATTCTCCATTTTCAAAAATAATTTCCCGGCTGACGGTTACCGGGACGGCCAATAATACTATAACGCCAGATAAATTGTACGGTTCCCCGGAAAGATTAGAATTTGGTAAAATTCATTAGTGGAAGAAAAATTTCAGACTTTACATCCGAATCCAGACAAGCAGGGAGTGAGGATCGATAAAGACAGGTATGAACAATTTCGGGAATTGATCCTGCAGATAATGAGACAGCACCAGCCATTAACCTTTACCGAATTATCAAAACATGCTGAAAGCGCTCTGAAGGATCAGTTCAAAGGATCGGTTCCCTGGTATGTGGTTACTGTGAAACTCGACCTGGAAGCCAGAGGCATCATCGAACGAGTGCACAGGACAAAACCCGAGCTGCTCCACCTGGTAGAACCGAAAAATAAGCCATAACGATAACGGTCAAACTTTGATTGTGAAGTATACGCTTGACTCCCCTATTATGAAAATGATGTTTCTTCTGGTAAAATCCGCATCGAAATGAAACCAAGAGCAAGAGACCTGGGGGTCCCTTTCAGCGGTAAACCCGGAAAATATAATGCAATCACCGATGTACCTGGAATCACGGTAGGACATAGTTCCATCATCTCCGGTGAGGGAGAATTGATTGTCGGAGAAGGTCCGGTACGCACGGGAGTTACTGCGGTGCACCCTCGCGGAGACAACCATGATCCGGTTTTCGCAGCCTGGTACTCGATCAATGGATGTGGGGAAATGACCGGTACCACCTGGGTGGAAGAATTGGGGATGCTGCACGGACCGGTCATGCTGACGAACACATTGAGCATTGGTTCCGTCTACCGCACCACCATAGATTGGATGATCCAGGAGACAAAAACCACCTTCGGCTTACCCGTGGTGACAGAAACATACGACGGGTATCTGAACGACATCCGCGGATTTCATGTGAAGCCGGAGCATGTCATCGAAGCGCTCGATTCTGCCCATGGCGCATACCTGGAAGAGGGCAATGTCGGAGGGGGTACAGGGATGTGCTGTTATGATTTCAAGGGTGGGATTGGCACTTCTTCACGCGTGATCCGGAACGGAAGCCATGACTTTCACGTTGGAGTCCTGGTCCAGGCAAATCATGGTTCCAGGCAGAACCTGACCATCGCCGGGATGCCTGTCGGTGAGGAAATCAGCGACCTGATGCCCGGGATCGTGGAGCAGCAAGGCAATTTCAAGACCAGCTCAATTATTGTCCTCGTAGCAACCGACCTGCCCTTGCTGCCCCACCAGCTCAAGCGGCTTTCACGAAGGGTGCCGATGGGTATGGCGCGCACCGGTGCGATCAGCGAGTACACATCGGGGGACATATTCCTGGCATTCTCGACCGCTGACATCGAAAAAGAGGACAATGACGGGTTCCGCTGCGTCCGGACTTACGATGATTGGCTCCTGAACCCGTATTTCGAAGCCACCATCCAGGCAACCGAAGAGGCGATCGTCAATGCTATGGTGGCAGCAGAGACGATGGTAGGGATAAACCACTACACCGTGCACGCCCTGCCCCACGACCGGTTGGTTTCTGCCCTGGAACGGCATAACCGACTGGCAGATGCAATTTCCCCCTGAAGTCAATCCCCTTTCTTATCGCCTTCCGACGGTAAACCAATCCAGCGAGGTACACGCTGGCAGTAAGCGTCGTATTGATCCCCAAACCTGCGCCGGGTGATACGCTCTTCACCAAGAACGACAACAGCGTGGAAAAACAGCCCGGCGATGAAAATGTAAATTAGCTGCACCCATGTTTGGAAGTAAAAGAAGTACCCAATTACGATCACCATGCAGCCCAGGTACATCGGATTACGCGAGTAGCGGTAAAGTCCCTTGTCCACCAGGAGGCTGGTCGGCTCGCTGGGTGTCGGCGTTCCCTTTCCGTACTGCCAGAAGGCAAAAACGGTCCAGGCACAGACCGCCCCACCCAGCAGCCAGCATAATGCTCCCAGGATTTTGAGAGGGATTACCGGCTGCCCTGTGGTATAGCCCAGATACCCGAGAAGCACCGGTACATAAAGCAATATTGCAGCCGGAACCGTGAAGAAGAACGGCAAACCTTTTAGGAATTTCAAGTTCGGAATACCGGCAGCTCTAACAGGTTTGTCTCAATCACAGGTTTTCCAGACTCCCTGGGGATCAAAAAGGTTTTAATCTCGTAGGGATCAAATTCTGCCTGGATCAACCGATCGCAGAATGGCAGCTGGATCTCAGCGAGAGTTGCTCTACCCGTACACTCATACGCCCTCAGGACAAACCCATCCCCTCCTTCAGCTTTCTTCAACACCTCGACTACCACATGGTCTGGAGAAACTTGAATCAAGGTAGCTGATTGCGGTAAAGTTCCTCTCGGGTGGAAGGTGGCTAGCAAGGCTAGCGGAGATTGATTTCAGGGCTGCGGCGAGTTGGACTACACCCGCTTCCCGCCAACCGCCAGAATGCGGGTAGAGGATCAGCTCGAACTGCTGGATGCCCTGGTCGATATAGGCGTAATGCCCGTCAGGCGACAGCTTCGCCGGGGCATGGTGGGCATAGGCAGGACTGCGTAATGCCGTAAGACCAATCTCATTACCCAAGACATCTGCCGAATACTTGCCGTCGTTGATCAGGCTGAATCCATATTCCTTCTTTCTTCCTGGCGCTTTGCCGGAAAGATCAAGCCAGCGCTGCAAAGGTTCTTCCTGCCCATCGGCAGGTCTTTCCACCGTCCCGTAAGGGATTTCATAGGTGAGGACAGGATCGACCAGGTTCACAGGGAAGCGCAGCTTGAGCAGCTGGTTGTGCTCCTGCCAGTTGACGCGAACGCCAAGTCCGATCCAATTCAGCTCGTTGTAGAGCCTGTAATCCAGCGCCAGGGTCGAAGATTTATATCGGCTGGTGGCGCGCACCAAGGACAACACCGCTCCCTGTTCCACCAGCTGCAGTTTTTCCAGCTCGAATTCGCCAGCTTGATTGTGGAATTCGAAAACTCCGTGACTCCATGTATCCGACGGGTCGTCCACCACGACCGGCACGGGGAGCATCACCCTCCAGCACCTCGATACCGGTTCCCAGGTCATAAATACTGCGGACAGCGCCATTCCGCGGGTTGAACTGCAGGCGAAATCGCCCTTTCCCAAATGTAAACGCCTGTTCACCGGCAGGTTGTGGCAGGCGCAGGGAGGCTTGAGACCCGGCAGGCAGATTGTCTGTCTCCAGGCTTTCCCCAAATACACGCCCATTTCCAGGCTCGACCAACCGGTATGCCCGGTACCCAAGAGAAGGCAGTTCTGCCACGAAGTTGAGGCGCTGGCGCCAGGGCGTGGTGGGTGAATCGACCGCCTGGAAAGGCACCCGGTTCCCGGCATCATCCAAAACCACAGAATTGGGATTGAAGCGGTTGAATTCCATTTCGACCGGCACTTTCACGGGGAACGCCAGGGAGTTGAAAGCGACGAAGGGATAAGCACTTTCCTGAGGGTCGATTTTTATTTGCCAGGAGATTGCCTGTAACCCCCGGTTGAGGTTGCGACCGGCAATGGAAAGCGCCTCCCCATATCCTTCGCGGGCATCTTCATAAGACGTTTCCAGGCTTGTCCCGGCGAGGATGTCGTGAAACTGGTTGAACAGAACCGCTCTCCAGGCACGCTCGAAATCATCAGGATAAGGCACATTCAACTGCCATGCAGCCAAGGACGACCACTTTTCAGCTGCCAGCAGGCGGTTCTCAGCAAGCCGGTTCCAGCGCTTGATGCCGGAATGGGCAGCATAACATCCGCTGGCATGGTGCTGGAGCTCTCCCGACACCACTGGCAGTTCATTGGATTGGTTCCTCACAGATTTGAAGAAATCCTCCAGGCTGCTGAATTTCAGTTCAAGACCATCCACCTGGTCCTTAAGTGCCCACAGACTCTCGATTGCCCTTTTCGTCGGTCCACCGCCATGGTTGCCCACTCCGTAGAAACACAATCCATCTCGCAGAGGCTGATTGATTTCACCGCCGCAGCGCAGTGCATGTTCCGTCTGGTCTCCCGGTTGGGTACAGTAGGTGAAGGGAATCCTGCCTGCCATCACGCGGGTTCCATCCAGCCCCTGCCACCAGAAAACCTGTCCGGGCAGTTCCATCTCGTGTGCACTCGGACGCATGAAGACGAAGGAGTCCATCCCGCTTTTATGAAATATCTGCGGCAGGGCGGCGTTATGACCGAAGGTATCGATCAGGTAGCCAACATTGGAAATTTTGCCGAATTTCTCCTGAAAAAACCGCTGTCCATACAATCCCTGGCGAACAAACGATTCGCCCCAGGGGATGTTGGCATCCGGCTCGATCCACCACCCGCCGGCGATATTCCAGCGACCCTCATCGACGCGTTTCTGGATTTCGGCGAACATCACCGGATCCACCTCCTCGATCCAGGCATACAGGCAGGCAGAGCTGGCGGTGAAGGTGAAATCCGGATATTCGTCCATGCGATCTAGGGCGGAGCGGAAGGTGGCGTGAGCTTCGTGGTAGCCCTCCTGCCAGGTCCATAACCAGACCGGGTCGATGTGGGCGTTACCGATGAGGTGAAGGGTTTTCTTCGGGGGCATATCGTCTCCTGGGGATTTGATGAGATAACCGAAAATTTCTAATAAATCGATGTTTGGCTCCCCTGACCATCTCATAGAGACCTATGATATCCCTCAGGGCAAACCACCACCGAGTAATACGGGTATGAAAGTATAAATCACCTCGGAAGAAATTGCATAAGTCTGCCCGTCCGTCACCAGGCTGATATGACCATGCCGGTCCGTACGCCAGACACGCGCACCTGATTTTTCCAGGCGTTGGACCACATCGAGGGACGGCTGCCCACTTCTGTTCTCACCCACCTGGATGACCGCTTCTCTTGGTTTGACTGCCGAAATGAAGTCTGATCCGGTGCTGGTTGCATCCCCATGATGAGCGACCTTAAGGAAATCTGCTTCGAGCTGTTGGTACCGCTCCAGAACCTGTCCTTCCACCTTGCGATCGATGTCGGCTGTTAATAAGAAGCGCATTTTGCCATAAGTGAACAACAGGACAATCGACACGTCATTTGGCTCCATCTCTTCCAAATTACTGAGTGGATTGAGCACCTCCACCTCGATCTCTCCCCAGGAAATTTCTTGGGGATAGTGGAGTTCTTCAAGTGCTAATCCTTCCTCGTGGACTGCATCGACAAAATCACGCCAGGTACGTGTGCTGCTTGGGTAACCGTTGTGGTAAACAGCTCTGACAGGGATATCGTCCAGCCTCAGTAAAGCCGTCAAGCCACCAAAATGATCATTGTGAGGATGGGTGGCAACGATCACATCCAGTTTATCAATCTCTTGTTCCCTCAGGAAATCGATCAATAAAGGACCGGCAGACGGAAGACCGCCATCAATCAGAATATTAAAACCACCCGGATCTTTGACCAGGATAGCATCGCCCTGACCAACGTTTATAAAGATAACCTCGAGACCTTCCTCTGAAGATGCTGCAGCATCCGCGATAACGTGAGTCCCAGGTGATATGCTTAATGCCAGTGCAAGCAGTATCATGCTCAAAATAAACTTCCGAGCCACCTGTGAAATTAGTCGGTTGTATATCAACTGACCGACACGATTGATAATTGGTGAGATGCTCAAAGGTTTCGGATCAACCTTCCTTTCAGAAGGCTCCCGAAGGGGAGGATCCTTTTTGCCGGTAGTACTTTGGATCGGGGATCCTGGACATTTTCATAGGATCCAGGTTTGTATCAAGAAAATCAGCTAATTTCTGGCTGGTACTAACAGGATCATCGAGCAGGTCTGAGTAACGGACAAACATGACCTGAAAATTTTTCTGCTCATATAGCCACTGTCGAATCCTGTCAAGATGCCCTTTATACAACCGGTGCATCTCTTCATCCGATACCTTATCCGTCGGCTCTCCTCGCCGGATGAGCATCTGCTTCTGGGACGCCAGCACTTCAGCCAGTTCTCGCTGCAGGAAGATGACCTTGTAATCGAAATCTGGAGGCAGCTTGTCCAGCAGTGCGGAAATCACTTTCACGCACTTGCCCTGAGCCTCTTCAAGCCATTCTGAGTCCCCCTCGCGCAGCTGTTTGACACGCTCCAGCTCGTAATATCCCAGCGGGTTATCGGCGTCTGCGGAGCGTTCGTGGTCGCTGAGAACCTCCATCCCGCCGGCTGCGAGCATCTGCATCATCAACGAAGTTCCTGAGCGAGGCAGCCCGGAGACGACAATGATTGGCTGGGAGACCTGTTTTTGATGGAAGACTCGTTTGAAGATATTTCTTACCGCCATTTCAGGCAGAAGTATAACATTGACTCCAACGAAGGAAGTCAGCCACAATTCGCTCGCTGTGACACCCAACCTGTCATTGCGAGGGATGGGCGCTCTTCCCATCCTGAAGCAATCTCCTCCTTCGGCTGAGTGGGAGACAGCCACGCTACGCTCGCTGTGACAGACCGTGTTGGTGGCAGGCAGCCACGCTACACTCACTGCGACAGACCGTATTGGTGGCAGACAGCCGCACTGCGCTCTCCATGACACCCAACCTGTCATTGCGAAGGATGGGCGCTCTTCCCATCCTGAAGCAATCTCCTCCTTCGCTCTCGGTTACAAACCAGCTCAGGCTATAATATATGTATCTTTTCAAAATGGATCGCCAGCAGATCCCTGTAGCAACTCAAGGCAAGTCTTAGAACCAACACAAGGAGCACACTCATGGAATACAGACGGTTTGGGCGCAGCGACCTGCAGGTCTCTGCCCTCACCCTGGGCTGCATGGCTTTTGGCAACCAGGCAGACGAAGCCGAATCAACGCGTATCATCAACAGAGCGATCGATTCCGGGATCAACCTGATCGACACCGCCAACATTTATAAACAGGGACTCTCAGAAGAAATCGTCGGCAGGGCGCTTAGGGCGAATGGAAAGCGCGACCAGATCGTCCTGGCGACCAAGTTTTCCGGACCGATGGAGCCGGGAAAGATCAACCGCAGTATGTGCTCCAGCTACCATATCATCCGCGAATGTGAGGACAGCCTCAAACGCCTGCAGACCGACCACATCGACCTTTACCAGATCCACTTCCTCTACCCGGAGACGGACCTGTATGAGCTCTTCAGCACACTGGACAGCCTGGTCCGCCAGGGCAAGGTTCGCTACATCGGCTGCTCGAAATGGGCGCCCGTATTAATCGCCGAGTCGCAGGCTCTCTGCGAGCGCCACGGCTGGGCGAAGCTGCTCTCCGAGCAGCCCCCTTATAACCTGCTCGACCGGCGTATAGAAGATGAGCTCATCTGGACCTGCCAGCACTACGGCATGGCGATCATCCCCTGGGCACCGATCGGCGCGGGTGTGCTCAGCGGGAAATACTCGCTGACATCACCATTCCCGGAAAATTCCCGTTTCAGCGAGGTCGGCGGTCGCTGTGACACAGCCGCAATCGCCAGGGCGGAAGCGCTGAAACCACTCGCCGCAGAGAAAGGCATCACCCTGGCGGAGTTCAGCCTGGCATGGGTGCTGCGCCAGACCGGCATCACCTCCCCCATCATCGGGCCGCGTACGGTCGAACAGCTTGAATCATCCTTGAAGTCGCTGGATGTCGATTTTTCGGATGAAGATTACGCCAGCATCAACGCCGTCGCACCCCAGGGTTCACATGTAAGTAATTACTGGGAAGGCAATGTCTATGCAAAACTGCGCGCCAGCGCCGGGATCAAATAACCCACCTCACTCGCCGGTTCATAACGGAGGTCCAATTGAAACCAAATATTCTTTTCATCCTGTCCGACCAGCACAATGCCAAAGTCCTGGGGCACAGGGGACATCCTGATGTGTCCACCCCCAACCTCGACCGCATGGCAGATGAAGGTGTGCGCTTCAACAACGCCATCACCCAGAACCCGATCTGCACACCCAGCCGCGTCTCCTGGTTGTCCGGGCAGTACTGCCACAATCACGGTTATTATGGGCTTTCAGGACCAGAGCCGAGTGGACTGCCCAGTATCTTTACTCACCTGCGCAAGGCAGGTTACCGTACAGCCGCCATTGGCAAGATCCACTGCCCGGAAAACTGGGTCGAGAAGGACAGTGATTGTTTCCACGACACGGTCGCCGGAAGTATTGGCGGTCAATCACGTGATTATGCCCTCTACCTGGAGGAAAGAATGCTGTCGCACCTCGAAGACCACGTTGCCATGCAGGAGTTTGGGGACAGGGGACGCCAGACTGTTGAAGGACGCCCTTCGAGAGTCTCATACGAGGACGGGCAGGAAGGCTGGAGTGTGCGCAAGGCGGTCGAGTTCATCGAAACATGCCGGCAGGAAGATGCTCCTTTTTTCGTGCCACGTCAGCCTGCCCAAACCTCACCAGTGCTACACACCGGCGCAGCAGTTCTGGGATCTCTATGACGAGCAGAAGCACTCACCCTGCCTCCCAATGCGGATTACGATATGCGCTTGAAAGCTCCGCACCTGCGTGCCATGGCGCAGACCTGGAGAACTGCAAATTGGCAGCTTTTCGAGCCGAAGACCTTCGAAGCGGGACGACTGCGCAAGCTGCATGGATACCTGGGTAATGTGAGCCACGTCGACCACGCCGTCGGCGAGCTGCTGGATTACCTGGACATGAATGGTTTAGGCGAGGATACGATTGTGATCTATTCGTCCGACCACGGTGATTACGCCTGCGAGCACGGGATCTTGGAAAAGGCTCCCGGGATCTGTTCGGATGCCATCACCCGCATCCCGATGATCTGGCGCTGGAACGGAAAGTTCCCCGCCGGACACCCCGTGGACGAGATCGTCGAGGCGGTGGATTTTACCAACACCATCTGCTCCCTGGCGGGGTTGGATGCCCTGGAAACCGCAGACGGCATGGACATCTCGCATTTGCTCCGCGGGGAGGCTGGTGCGGTGCACCGGGTGGGTGTTACGGAATTCGCCTGGAGCAAGAGCGTTCGTAAAGGCAGGTATCGCCTGGTGAGTTACCCCAGGGAGATGTTCGCAGACGATTATCCACATGGCTTCGGGGAGCTGTATGATCTGGAAGCAGACCCGTGGGAGATGAATAACCTGTTCTTCGACCCACAATACGATCCCGTGGTGAGGGAAATGCAGCTTGAGCTGGTTGATTGGCTTGTGACCACGACGCGCCCAACCACAATCCACCCGCAGGTCAACAAAGTAACGCCACAATCTGAGTTGCATTACCGTAACGCGGTCAACGCGGATGGCAAGATCAACCCGGAGTGGATCAGGAGATCTGAAAACAAGAATTACTTATAATAAAAAAAATTGACCCGGATGGTTCTTGGAAATTATTCGGGACTGGCAGGATATGTGATCCCTTAAGGAAAAGGAACTTGAAAATGAAAGAGACGATGACCACAAAGGAGCGCTGGCTGGCAGCCATCCAGATGCAGCCTGTTGACCGGCTGCCCTTCTGGCCCAAGCTGGATGCCGCCTATCCACCGATGCAGTCTGCTCCGTTTCGCAGCATGCAGCTGGACGAAATCCATGCCTGGATGGGATCTGACAACCACATCGGGGTTGCAGACTGCACTCGAGAGGTTTTCAGTAACACCTCGGTAGAAACCACGCACACAAACGGCACCATGACGACCACCTACCGCACGAAACGCAAGGATATGAGGCTGGTGCAGAAATTTGATGTTCCCTCCCAAGCCTGGTACCCCATCGAGTACCCCATTCATTCTGTAGAAGATGTCTGTTCAATGATCGAAATTTTCGAGGACACGGAATTTGTACTGGACCAGGACAGGCTAGAGACGGCGAAAGAGCAGGTGAGCGCGATCGGTCAAACCGCCCTCACCACCAACGAGATCGGCGAATCGCCGCTTATGTTCTGGGTTGAATATCTCGCCGGGATGGAGAACGCCCACTTCCTGCTATCTGATCACCAACCCGAAGTCGAGGAGCTTTTCGAAGCGATGCACCGTGTCCTCATCCAGAAAGCAGAGCTGCTTTGCGCTTACAGCGTGGCGGACGTGCTCTACATGCGCGAGAACACCTCCACAACGTTGATTTCACCCGATCAATACCACAAGTACTGCAAGGAACATGTTGGGGGATACGCCCAGATCTGCCTGGAAGCTGATAGACCGCTCATATTACACATGTGCGGTCATCTCAAGGCACTGCTGCCGGACCTCGCCGAGTTGCCGGCACGAGCCTTCGAAGCCTTCACCTCACCTACCGTGGGGAACACAACCCTGCTGGACGGGCGCCGCGCCTGCCCCTCCACCTGCCTGATCGGAGGCACCAATGCCACCCTTTGGCTGCAGCCAGCCGGTGACATCATCGCCGCTATCGAACACGACCTCGACCAGCTCTCCCATCACCGGGGGATCGTCGTCACCTCCGCCGGCGTGATGCCTCCCTTCTGTAAACCGGATACCATCAGCCAGGTATGCGCATGGGTGAAGCAGTATCCTGCCCGCATGAATTGACTGTAAACCAGTATATAATTGGCTGTGTAAAATATGATGAGTGTTTAAATTGAAGATATTGGAATAAGGATTAATTCAGACAGATGCCAAAAAGAGAAAACCTGGACCGCGAAAGCCTGGAAGTACATCTGCTCAACCTGCTGATGGGCTACCGTCCCTTGCTGCTGATCGGCGGATTGATGTTCCTGGTGTTCACTTTTTTTACCATCCAGTCTTCCCTGATAGTCGGGTTATTCGCCCTGGGCACCACGGTTGTAATGGTGCTGCTTGCGTCAACCTACCAGGGTGCAGTGTACATGGCGAAAGCGCTCGCCTGGGTTGGAACCGTATGGAAACGAGGTGAATGAGTGAATGGAATCCTGAAGCGTATCTTGCGAGGGATCGCAATCATTATTACCACAAGCATGGCTGCCTTCGCCGGGAATTATTTAGGTGGGGTTTTGCGCTACCTGTTAACCGGCAGCAGAGTTCAATCAGTCCAATTTAAATACGAAACCCAATCTGGCAAAAAAATCATAAACACACCGGTGATCACGAAATTTTATCCTGCCTTGTTTTTTGGTCTTTTAGGCAAGCCTGTCTGGTTATTTGTTTTCATCGGTGGGATTTATACCGGAGCCCTGATGCCCGAACGGTTCGAGAAAGCCTTCTGGGACAGATTCGAACAGTTCATCCTGAAGTGAAGCCACTTCGCATCACCTCCATCCAATCTGACAACGCCCTTTACACCTGCATCGCCATCAGCCAATATCTGAGCCAGAAAACCAGCCTGGACGTCGAGTTCGTCTCAGACGTGGACTGGCAGGAACGTGACCGCCAGATCAATGCCGGTATGATCGACATCGCCTGGATCTGCGGGCTTCCTTACGTCCAGAAAGTGGACCTGGGAGGCTTGGAGATCGAGCCCTTCGCTGCGCCAATCATGAAGCATGGACGTTATGCAGGCAGACCAATCTATTACTCGGATGTCATCGTACAGCCTGACAGCCGGTTCGAGAATTTCGCTGACCTGCGTGGTGCCTCCTGGGCATACAACGAACCCGGCTCTCAGTCGGGATATAACCTCACCCGCTACCATCTCGCCCGTATGGGCGAGGGATGGCGATATTTTGGCCGCGTAGTGGAAGCCGGATCCCACCTGAACGCGCTGGAGATGGTTCTGAAGGGAGATGTGGATGCATCCGCTATCGACTCTACCGTATTGGAGTTGGAACTCGTCTCCAGACCTGACCTGGGAGATCGCTTCAGAAGTCCTGGAAACCCTAGGTCCCAGCCCCATACCGCCCTGGGTGATTGCATCCCATCTCCCTGTGACACTGCGGAATGATATCCGCACAGTTTTCCTGGAAATGCACCAGGATCAGTATGGGCAGATGATTTTGAACGAGGGGCTGATTGAAAGAATGGCAGCGGTGAGCGACCAGGACTACGATCCCATCCGTGAAATGAAAACGTTTGTCGAAAATCATGTGTAGAGGCGCACCTGCGTGTGCGCCCGGATGGTAGGGGTGTGACCCTGCCGGCAGCAGGCAGACACACAGGTCTACCGCTACAGATCCTCGACTTCCAGTAACTGGGAGACACACAGGTCTACCGCTACAGATCCTCGACTTCCAGTAACTGGCAGACACACAGGTCTGCCGCTACAGATCCTCGACTTCCAGTAACTGGCAGACACACAGGTCTGCCGCTACTAATTGTTTGGTTTTGGGATCGTATCGAATGCAGCGCGGATGCGGCGCAAACCTTCCTTCACATAATCTTCATCCAACCCATAACTGATGCGCAGAAAGCCATCCATGCCGAAATGGTCACCCGGCACAACATATGTGTGATATTCTGTCGCCAGGTGGTGCACAAAGCGCGAGGAGTTTACTTCTGGGGCATATTTTACGAATGCTACTGCAGCTGCACCAGGAGGCGTGACGTTGAAAAGCTGGCTGTTTTGATCACACCACTCGGACAGATAGGTGTAACCGCGGCGGACGTAAGCACGAGTGCGTTCAATGATGCGATTCCTGACTTCGGGCTGCAGTGTATAAGCCGCCAGGTGATCTCCCAACATGGTTGAGCAGATTGTAATGTAATCCTGGCGTCTCCAGATCGCGTCAGCCATCTCCGCGTTCGACACTACCCAGCCAAGGCGTAAACCGGGCAGTGCATAGGCTTTCGACATGCTGCCCGTTGCGAGTACTTTCTCGTATTCACCCCAGAATGAAGGAGTCGTATCGTCTTTCAGGTGCAATGCACCTTGAAGGTGCGTTGCACCTGTTATGTGCTCTGTACCTTGCTGGTGCTCAGTACCAGCATACACCTCATCCGCCAGGATCCATGCACCGCACTTTTCAGCTGCGCGGATAACTGCCTGTCTTTCCTCTGCCGACATAATGTGCCCGGTGGGGTTGTTCGGATTACAGATCGCGATCAAACGGGTATTGCCGGTTACGGTCCTTTCGAGCTCATCCGGGTCGAAACCCCAATTGAGATCATATCTGAGCGGAAACGTTTTCACCCTGAGCCCCAGGTTCTGTGCCGCCCCCCAGATCTGCAAATAATTCGGCACCATCACCACGATCTCATCCCCCGCATCCATGGTCGTAAGAATGGAGGTGAAATTTGCCTGTGACCGCGCCGGTGGTTACAATAATTTCTTCAGGTCTGGAGCCAGGATACAAAGCCGAAATCCGTTCCCGCAATACTTCCGATCCATTGGTATGGATATAACCAAGGCGGGTATCCAGGAATTTGTCGATCGACTGCTGGTCCCCAGCAAACAACTCGCGGGGTGTGAGGGGTTGGACGCCGCTTTCCGACAGGTTGTAACGTACCCTGTGTTCCCAGATTCCCATCTCTCTTTCCAAAAGGAATGGGGTGAAATTTTCTCTCATGAAGGATCTCCTGCAGGTGAAATTGTGGTTGTATAATACCTCAAGAAGCAACGTTGAACGACCGCCAAACCCAATTTCCCCGAGGATATCCATGACCAACCTGAACCAAAAACCAACAACCCCCAGAGAATACCAGCCTGCCCACGGATTGTGGAACCTGTACCATCCCGAGGCTGCCCCATATCGTTTTCAAGCAGAGGATGAGCAGCAGGCGCGCCAGTGGCAGGTCGAGACCAGGGCTGCCCTGAAGCAGACCCTGGGATTTCAGCGACCTTCCCGAAGCTCCCCTGGATGCAGTCCTGCTGGAGAGCGTCGACAAGGGCGACTATATACGCGAGAAATGGCAGATTCGCACCTGGCGGGATGCCGTCATGCCCGTGTACATCCTCATCCCCAAATCCGGGCAGGCGCTCTTTCCCACTGTCCTGGCGCTGCATGGGCACGGTTACGGGGTGAAGGACATCGTTGGTCTGTGGGAAACCGGGGAAGAGCGCGATATACCTGACGGATACCACAAGGATTTCGCCGTCGCTCTCGTGCGGCGCGGGTTCCTGGTTGCCGCCCCGGAGATCTCTTGTTTTGGCGAGCGGCAGAGTGATTTCTCCAATGTCAACACGAGCATCGGTCAGGAAGTCCCCAGCACCTGCGCGCACACTGCCTTTCTGGCTTCCTCACTGGGCGGGAGCGCCAATCGGGCTGCGCGTGCACGATGCCCGTAAACTGGTCGATTACCTGGAATCGCGGACAGATGCCGACACAACACGCCTCGGCGCGATGGGCATCTCCGGCGGCGGGATGCACACCCTTTACACCACCTGCCTGGACGAGCGCATCCGCGCCTGCGTGATCAGCGGTTACTTTTGCACGTTCCAGGACAGCATCTTTGGCATGCACCACTGCCCGTGCAATTACGTCCCGGGTATGGCGAAATTCGGCGAGATGTACGACCTGATCGGACTGGTCGCCCCGCGCCCGGTCCTGGTCGAAGCCGGGGACCATGATGAAATCTTCCCCCTCCAGGCAGTCAAGAAGAGCGTGGAGATCGCCCGGGAAAAAGTCTACGCCGTTTTCGCAGCCCAGGACCAGTTCGAGACGGACTACTTCTCCGGCAGGCACCAGATCAGCGGTCGCCGGGCGTATGATTTCTTGTGGGAAAAATTGTCCGCCAGCTGACGGTTCGCAAGAACTCAAGGTACATATTATCCTGGGAAGAACTGGGAAAAAGGTCGCTTCTCCTGTTGTAATACCGGTCAAAAGAGGAACGAACGTTTTCTAAGCATAGAACATCCTGGCTCCATTGTCCCACAAGAAATTCGAGATCCTGCCCATATAGAATTCTTTGGCTGCCATACGCTCAGGTGGGATCGTGCTCAGGTTTGCCTTTCTCCACTCCAGGTAGCTGCTGAGGGCGGAGTATAGGTGATATATATTCAACCGCTCGCGCAGGTTTCCGATCTCAAATAGCTCTGGATAATGTTTCCGGATCAGGGGGATGAGGTTGGCGAAATCAGCCGTACAAAAGACCTCATTTTCCTCTTCTGCCCAATCATTCGGGTAAAGGCAAAATGCCTCCATTGCCAGGAGTTCGTAATCTGCAGGTGCTTGCATGGCAAATTCGAAATCGAGTATCGCCGATACTTTCCCATCCTCTGCCAGGATATTTACCAGGGTCATATCGCTGTGGACCAGGGTTGGAACCCCCTCCTGGAGTACTTTCTGATTTTCTTCAAAATAATTCACTGCCATTTCGATATAACCAGGAACCATCCGAATTTTTAAATCGTGGATCTCGCCAATTGTGCTATGAAATTTATCGGTGAGATAATCGCCCCAGGTCGCATAACGATTGCTGTCCTGCCGTCCCTCGCTAAAATCAAGGTAATTGGCGCTATGCAGAACTTTCAAGTGTACCGCCAATTCCGCAGCGATCTCCTCCTGGACATCTGCCGTTAAAGTCTTCCAGATCACATAAAGCTTTTCGCCCGGCATGTATTGCTGGATCTGGTAAAAATAGCCCTGTTCCTGGTCAAATGCCAGAACTTTCGCGACCGGGAGTTGACCAACCAGGTTTTGTAAGATGATGGTTTCGCGCTCCAGTCGCTGCCCGGCATCTTCTCTAGCGCCGATGCGGAGGATATATTTTCCGTCGACCAGGAAGACAGCGTTAACCTGACCGCCGGTGAGTGCCTGGACCGTTTGGCAGGTAATCCCTTCTTTACGGCAGATCGCTTTGACGATAATCTCCATATTTCCTCTTTGCCTTTCACCCATGTGGTAAACTCGAATACGTTCGTTAATCATAACCAATAAAACCAACATGAGCTTATTCATCATAATAGTTAGTCTCCTGCTCTTCTCAGGCTGCCTGGCAGGATGCAGCAGTTCTCCACCAACATCCACCCTGGAACTACCACCTGCATCAACCCCTACCCCTACCTCTTCTCCTTCCCCTACGCCAGCATTGGCAATAGTGCAGATCAACCCGGCGGTCACTTACCAGACCCTCGATGGGTTCGGCGCCAACTGCTGGACGTTCCCCTACGCCAATGATATCGGCTGGGATTGGGACTCGGTCAAATTCGTCTTCGATGAATTGGACATCGCCTACGTCCGCCTGGTGCCGTGGCTGGGCTGGTGGGAGACTTTCAACGATAACGACGATCCCTACACGATCAACTGGGACGGTTTCGGCACGGTGCATGACATCATCAACAACCACGATGTGCCCTTCGCTCAATTCCTGACGGAGCGCGGCATCGAGCTGATGGTGGGGGACACAACCTGATCGTGCTGAACAGCAACCAGGTTGAGCGAATGATGACTCTCAACGGGTTGGATGCGGATCTGGAGTCAATCATCACATCCAGTGAAGACGCCTACGAGCAACAGGTCGAAGCGGATGCCAGCGGGGTGATCATCCTGCCGCCTCGAAGCATCACCAGCATACGATTTAAATAAAGTTTATTTCCATAAAAATACAAGGACACCACCATGAAACCAAACCAGATCTCCCACATCGGCATCCTCGGCTGCGGTGATTTTTTACGCTGGATGGCACCAGCCATCAAGGACAGTCGAAAGGTGGTTGTCAAATGGCTTTACGACCCGGCAATGGAACGGGCTGCCCACTATGCGCAGGAGCTCGGTGGTCAGGTGGCTGAATCCCCTGAAGTGATTTTCTCAGATGCGGAGATCGACACCGTCTGCCTGTTCGTCCCACCGTGGGTGCGCACCGGTTTGTGGGTCCAGGCTGCCGCGGCAGGCAAGCACGTCCTGGCGACCAAGCCGCTTGCCGCAGATATCCCGGATTGTGACCGGATCCTCGCCCTCAAGGACGTAGTCCGCTCCGGGGTGCTCTATGGCCGCAGCGGTGACGGCTGGTCGGTAGCCCTCAAACGCCTGCTCGATTCAGGTGAGATTGGCAGGCTGGCGCTTTACCGCCAGGACTGGCTGCACCATTACCCGCAGTGGAACACCTGGGCACTCGACCCGATTAAGAACGGCAGTCCTTTATGGACGCCATGATCCACAACCTCAACCTGTCGCGCTACCTGATGGGGCGACCGGTGACCGGCGCCACTTTCTTCTCCGAAAAGCTCGCTCATCCCAACCTGACCTGTGCCGACACAGAAGCTTTGAAACTGCAGTTCGCCGGCAACGGCTCTGCGCTGCTCTTCATCACCTGGGCGGCTGACCTGGCGGTCTTTTCCACCGACGGCAACGACCGCGAGCACATCGACATCTTTTACCTGGTCACCGACCAGGGCTGGCGTATTACCAAAGAATGGGGGGAAGGCGGTGCCCAGATTGCCGCCAGCCGCGGACGGTTGCAGAAGAACCTGGCCAGCCGCTGACCTGGGTGGTACAGTCTTCGATCGTTTTGCGGCAGCGATCCTATCAGGAGATACCCTCCCTGAAGATATTGTCAGTGTAGAAATGGCTTCCGAAGACATCCACCTGCTTCGCAAGGTTACGAAAAATACTTAGAAGCCTTCATTTCTTTTATTTTCCAGGTGGTTTCATCAATCGATATTTAATAGGAGTGCCAGAAATCGATCCACATCATACAGCGCCGACTGAGCTGGTGGGGAGAATTGTGGGAACATAAAGTCAAACATATGCTCTGTGGTTGGGAAGATCACCATGACCGCCGGCACACCTGCTTCAACCAGTTTTTTATAGAGTAATTTGGTAGGCTCGACGGGGACAAGGATATCGGTAGTCCCCTGAAACAACAATGTGGGTGGGGTTTCAGAATTTACATGGGTAATGGGTGCGGCCATTTTATACATATCCGGTACTTCCTCAGGAGAGCCGCCTAACAAGATATCCATCCGACCAGCGTACTTAAAGCCTCCCTGCTTTCAATTTTTGTGCCTATTGGGGGTGAAGGCAGGTCTGAATTCGGGTTTACTTCACGCCAGGGAATATACCCGGCTTCTAAGTCCACAGGTGCATAGTAAGCAACCATCCCGCACACCGATAGATCAATCTTTTCCAGTTCCTTCGGTGTGAAACCAGAATGGTTGGGCGTGTATGCCCCTAACATGGCAACATGAGCACCCGCAGACCCTCCCGCCAAAACGACCTTCCTCGGGTCTACGCCGTATTTTTCTGCATTGTCTTTCATCCAGGCAACCGCACGTTTGGCATCACCGACCATCTCATTGAGCTGCACCTCAGGGCAAAGACGGTAGGCGACATCCATCACCGTATGTCCCTGTGCCACCAGGTGATTAAAGAAAGGCCGGGTGCCAAAATCCTTATCCCCAGCAGCCCAACCGCTGCCGTGGAGGAAGATAAATGCCAGGCCGGAAACATTGCCATCTGCTGGATGCCACAGGTCACACAGGATTTCCCGGTCTGTGCCTTCGACTTTCCAGAATGCGAGGTCTTTCTCCACAATCGGTTTAGGGGATGCTTTCATGTTTACAAATATTTGCCAGCGCCTTTTCACCATCAGTTTGGCTTGCTGTGGGGAGATCAGGTCTGACCATCCCGCGCCAAAGGCTTTTTCAAATCCATTGTGACTCCGAGTATTTCGCCAGCCATAATAGAACATGATCCCTGCGCCAACCACCCCGATAGGAACAACCCAGTATGCCTGGTATACCCAACCAAGCACCGCACCTAACGCCCCCAGGAACGCCCATTCCAGGGATAATGAAGCCGCAGCCAGTTTAGCAAACAGAGCCATACTGATCCCCTTTAGTTTTATAAAGAGCAGGATGCTCATTAG
>CAVOGL010000002.1:0-18075 GCA_963695415.1 uncultured Chloroflexia bacterium
GTGGCTTCTTTGGCGACGAGGTCAGTACAAGGGTACCGCTATTTTGGATGGCATAATGAACTCCAGTGATACCCAAATCACGTCGAGCCAGTTCCTCCGGTTCACTAACAGGTGGGATATTTTCCGCCCGTTCACCGCCGGACGTTGTGCAATATCGAGCTTGTGAACCAGGTCGGTATTTCCGGCATGACCGCTTTCTTCACGCTCGAAATAAAACCGATGATTTCCGGTTAAATTCAGGCAATATCGGCGGGAGTAACCTTTCTTGCCTACCCTGAAAGCAGCCTGATCTCGTCCGATCAGCGGTCGAGGTTTGGTGTCGTACTTGAATGGTTATTGGCTGGATATCCCTGGATGGATTGGTTTGTTACACAACTGAATTTCAAAATGGTAATTCCCATCAGCTAAGGCGGTCCGATATTGTCTAAGAATGCAGTTCACGGAATTCTTTCTCGGACATTCACTTTCATCATTCATTTTTTTCCATTTTTCCCGGAACCGCGCCTGGAATCTCGGGAAAGATTTAATTTTCGTCCATCGATAGGCGGCAGTGACAGTGAGACTCACCCAACCATCTTGGTTTCGTGACGTTAACCCTCGTCGCCGGCTTCCGAATTTATACAACCAGGGTGAACCAGGAGCCACGCACTACCAATTTTTGCACCCATTCTTAAGCTGAATCGAGTTTTTACTCGTAACATCACTCCTTCCCCTTCGACTACCTGCTTTTCTAAGTGGAGCAAGATTTCAGTGAATGGTCCTACTTGACCGGGCACACGTCCACACACGCCCCACACAGGGTTCAGGCAAATGGCAGCTGTCCAGCAGCCTTGTTCCCAGGATTTGAGGCGTAAAAATCGCCCTTATAGGAACCGGAGATGAACCAACCGTAAGCATAACCACCCACACTTTGATACACAGGACAAACATTCAGACAGCAACCGCAGCGGATGATTCGAAAACGTCTCGTCCAACTTCGTCCTTCAATGTGTTGCTGCGTCCATTGTCCAGGATCACCAGGTGAAGTTCCTTCGGTCCGTGTTCAGCATCCGATTTCTTCGGACCAGTGATGAAGAGGTGTAAGTGAAAGTTTTTGACCTGTAGCGCTTCTGGCTAGCAGCTTGAGCATCACCCCCAGGGCATCCCAATCTGGGATGATCTTATCAATGCCAGCAATTGCGATGTGCACATCCGGCAGCGTTGTGCACATCCTGCCGTTCCCCTCATTGGTTACCAACACCAGGGTTCCTGTTTCAGCTACCATAAAATTGGCTCCGATATACCGAGATCTGCCTTCAAGAATTTTTCTCTGAGTACATCTCGAGCTATTTGTGTCAGTTTTATGGGATCTTCAGGCGCATCAACACCCAATTTCTGCCAGAAAAGCGCGGCAATCTCTTCTTTTTTCATGTGGACTGCAGGAGTGATGATGTGGGAAGGACCCACTCCTGCCAGCTGGATGATGAACTCGCCAAGATCAGTCTCGAAAACATCAATCCCGTTCATCTCCAGGCAGTGATTGAGAGCTATTTCTTCGGTTGCCATCGATTTGACTTTTACGGCAAGCTTCGCATTGTTCTGACTGGCAATTTCGAGCACAATCTCCTGTGCCTGCTGTGCGTTTTCCGCCCAATGTACCTGCCCACCCTGTGCAGTAAAGTTTCGCTCGAAAATTTCCAGCCACTCGTCCAAATTGGTTAATGTTTGCGAACGGATGTCTGAGGCTGTCTGTCGAAGCTGTTCCCATTGCGGTAATTCCTCGACTCGCTGAGCACGATTTCTTGATAAAACGATCAGTAGCTAATTGAACTGCTGACGGGATATTGAGCGGAACATTTTCGCTGTAGGTCTTGAAATCTATGAAAACGGGCTTGTCTGTATTCAATCGTCTATCCGGTCGAAGCGAGAATATCAATAATGTGCCTGGGTTTAATGCGAGAATTGATCTTCTTCAATCCCCCTCCGATGTTCATCAGGCATCCTGCATCACAAGCAGTAACGTATTCAGCACCGGTGCCCTCGATGTTGGCGATCTTTCGTTCGATCATCACCTTGCTGACATCAGGATACACAACACTGGAGACTCCGCCAAATCCACAGCAAACATCCTCTTCTGGCAGCTGGCGAATATCGATGTCTTGAACCTCATTGAGCAAAATTTTTGCCTCATCTTTACAGCCCCAAACCTCGCGATAAATGGCAGGAGGCGTGGTACGTTACCGCATGCGGAAAATGAGAGCCCAACTGGGTCAGGTTCAGTACTTTCACCAGGAATTCACAGAATTCAAAAGTGCGTGACGCCAGATCCGAAACAATCTCGTGCTCATCAGTTCCTTTCGGGAAAAGAGTAGGGTAATGGTGCCTGATCATGTCCACACATGAGCCTGAGGGCGAAACGATATAACCTTCCTGAGCGCTGAATACCTCGACCCAATTCTTCGCCAGCTTACGCGCTTCTGATTGGAAACCACTGTTGAATAATGGCTGACCACAGCAGGTCTGATCATCCGGAAAATCTACCATCACCTTTTGTTTCTTCAATATGTGAACCATATTTTCGAGGGTGGTTGGAAAAAACTGCTCTGTCAGGCAAGTTATGAATAGCTGAACTTTCATAGGAAAACCTTGTTTACAATTTATTATTAAGGATCTTGAGTCTCATCGAAGACGCCCACCAATGCCTCGAGCCCTAAGATGTAAGAGCGCCAACCGAAACCTGCGACACTGCCCACACACACTGGAGAGATCATCGAAATCCTGCGAAAGTCTTCCCTGGCATGCACGTTTGACAGGTGTACTTCCACAACCGGTATCTTGACCGCACTGACTGCATCACGCAGAGCAATTGACGTGTGGGTGTAGCCACCAGGATTAAAAACCACTCCATCAGCCCATTGGCGCGGCTTGCTGCAAATGATCGATCAACGCTCCTTCACTGTTCGATTGATTTGCTCTTACCTCAAATCCTAGTTTGACCCCATGTCCAATCACGCGCTGGTTGATCTCATCCAGGGAAATCGTCCCATAAACCCCAGGCTCTCTTTCACCAAGCAAATTCAAATTTGGACCATGCAGTAAAAGAACCCGTTTCATCGATGCCACCTTATTATCTTAACCAAGTTAAATCCTCAATTTCATACCCCCAACCAACTTCACCTATGCGCAACGGAAGCACGAATTTTGGCTTCCCACTCACCCGTTTCTTATCCATGGATAACAAGCCGATTACTTTCTCCCAATCCACATCCGCCGGGATGGCGACCGGGAGCCCCACACACCCCAGCGTTTCGCGGATAGATTGGACCAGGTCATCTCCCGCCAGGCCCATTCTCATTGAGAGTTTGGCTGCCGCAGCAATCCCTATTGAAACCGCTTCACCATGTTTCAGGCGGTATCCCGAATTCGGCCTCGAGGGCATGCCCAAGGGTGTGTCCTAAATTGAGTACTGCCCGTTTACCCTTCTCATAGGGGTCTTCCACAATGACATCGATTTTAACACGCATCGCTCGTTTTACGATCATGTCGATATCATCTAAAAGAGCCTCCCACCCTTCAGCACACTTATAGAACAATCCCGGGTCTGCGATGATGCCATGTTTTATAACCTCTGCCATCCCACTGCGCATTTCGTCTTGCGGTAATGTCCGCAACGTATGTGTATCAGCAAGCACGAAAGCGGGAGCATGGAAAGCACCCACCAGATTTTTGCCGGAATGCAGATCGGCACCCGTCTTTCCCCCCAGGCTGGAATTGACCATAGCCAGTAAAGTTGTGGGGACATTCACCCAGCGAATCCCTCGCAAGAAAGTCGCCGCAGCAAAACCGGCTAAATCGCCAACCACGCCCCCTCCCAAGGCGAGCACCACGCTGCCACGGTCAAGCTTCATCCTGGCGAACTGCTCCCATAAATGAAAGATGGTCTCAACCGTCTTGTTCGACTCCCCACTGGGGATGATAACTGCCTCAGAAGTTATACCGGAAGAAGCCAGAGACTGCTGGATGGTTTCCAGGTATAAAGGTGCCACATTGTCGTCGGTGACCACCGCCATGGCACCATCAATTTGGCGCTTGCGGAGTTGGGCACCAATGCTCCCCAACCTACCGCTCCCAACCCTGACATCATACTCATTCCCCATAGATGGGATTCGGAACATCCCCAAAATCACCTGAGCTTCACCTGCCATTGCCTCCAGGTTAATGTTGGTTGTATTCATCTTGTAGGGAAAAGACCGGTAATGTCCCTGGCGTATATCAAGTAGATTCCTTAAAAGTTGATCAGGGGAAGATTCTTGACCATTTAAAAGGGGGCGCTGCATATCTGATGATTGAACTCGCTGGAGTAACACCTCATAATCTGCATTCAAACATATTACTTTCCCTTTCCGCTCCGCTAACTCCCTGGCTTCAGGGTTCAATAATGCTCCCCCACCCAGGGCGACCACCATTGGTTTCCCCTTCAGAACGCTTTCCAGAGTCTCGAGTTCACGATGTCGAAACCCTGCTTCACCTTCTCTGGCAAAAATTTCAGGGATCGACCAACCACTTTGCTCAACAATCAGTTCATCCAGATCGATGAAAGGATAGGATAAGACCTTTGCCAACCTCGGCGCCAGGGTACTCTTTCCAGAACCTGGAGGACCGTAAATAAATATAAAATCTTGAGTCACAGCCGTCACTCCTGTATATCATCAGGCGCCCAAAAAACATGGTCGCTGCCTTTGATGTCCAGGTCTGAAAGCCTGGGTTTCTTAAGTGAGTGAAATCGTGGCAGCATTTCCTCAATCGAATCCCCACCTAATTTCTCTATCAAGGCATCGGCGAGAACAAAAGCAACCATCGCTTCGACAACAGGGACCGCACGCGGCACCGGACAGAAATCGGAACGTTCATAAACGGTTTTCGTGTTCTTGCCTGCTGCCAGATCTACCGAATCTTGCGATTTTAAGGTTGTGGCAATTGGTTTCATTGCTGCCCTGATGAGGAGAGGTTCTCCAGTGGTTACCCCTCCCTCCATCCCACCGCTGCGGTTTGTGTGCCGGATCAAATGATCCCCATCTTCGTGGAGAAAGATCGAGTCCTGAACCTCAGTTCCCAACCTTCGAGAATTCTCGAAGGCACTGCCGATCTCGACACCTTTCATTGCCTGGATGCTCAACACTGCCGCTCCCAACCGGGCTTCCAGGCGCCTATCCCAATGAACAAATGAGCCCAGACCTGGGGGAAGATTCAATGCCACGACTTCAACAATCCCTCCGAGGGTATTTCTCTCCTGCATCACCTGTTGAATGCGAAGTCTCCATCTCTCGTGATGCTTCTCGATCCGGGCAACGCACACTGCTCGATTCGGCAATGTCAATCCGTTGTTGAAGAGGTATTTCATCAAACCGCCCAGTAATCCCGCCTATCGATGCAACATAACCACCAACAACAATCCCAAACCGCGCCAGCAGTTGTTTACAAACTGCACCAGCAGCTACCCTTGCGGCTGTCTCACGGGCAGAAGCCCTTTCCAAAGAGGGACGTAAATCATTAAACCCATACTTTAACGCTCCAGCCAGGTCTGCATGACCGGGTCTGGGCGTGGTAAAAGCTTTGATCGGTTTCCCTTTCCACTTAACGTGATCCCGGTTTTCGATCAATAACGCCAACGGTGCTCCAATCGTTAAGTTTTCCATGATTCCTGATAGTATCTGGGCATGGTCCCTTTCGATCTTCATTCGTGGACCTGCCCCCGTCCCTTTTTGACGGCGTGACAATTCGGCGTTGATAATTTCTGGATCGATGGGTAAACCCGCCGGAATCCCTTCAAGCACAGCAACCAGGGCTGGTCCGTGGGATTCTCCGGCTGTTATCAGTTGTAATTTCATATTGATTTTACCTTTTCACTATCACCAAGACCCGACTTCATTTTCGATGCGTGACATTGCTTCAGAGATACGCTCTATGGGTTCGGATAAAGATATGCGCATAAACCCTTCTCCAGATTCACCGAAAACGGTTCCTGGTGTTAGACTGACTTTACATCTATCTAAAAGTTTTTTACAAAATTCGACCGCTTTCATACCCGGCAAGACAGGGCTCCAGACGTATAACGACCCTTGAGGAATTTCAGCCATCAACCCAAGTCTGTGCAGACTTTGGATGACCACATCTCTTCTCTGCCGGTATATTTCATTCCTCTTGAGCAGCCAATCTTCATCCGTTGACATGGCGTTTGCCGCAGCATCCATGATTGCCAAAAATTGACCACTGTCGATGTTGGTTTTCAATGAGTAGAACAGGTTGATTGCCGCTGAATTTCCGCAAACCGCTCCAACTCGCCAGCCTGCCATGTTGTGCGACTTCGAAAGAGAGTTGAATTCCACGGCGATATCCCTTGCACCGTCAAATTGAAGTACGCTTGACGCCGGCTTGCCATTGAAGGTAACCTGGCAGTAAGCGGCATCATGGCAAAGCAGAATGCGGTAGCGGGTGCAAAACTGTATGGCATCCTCGAAAAATTCCGCAGGCGCAAATGCCGCAGTGGGATTGTTGGGATAATTCAACCATAAAATTTTGGCTCGTTTTAGGACATAAGCAGGGATTGAATCCAGATCCGGCAAATATTGGTTTCGAGCGTATAAATTTAATTTAAAGATATTTCCACCTGCAGCGGCTGTACCGCGTGTATAGGTGATATACCCCGGGTCTGGCACCAGTACTACATCACCCGGATTGATGAACGCAATCGGGAAGTGAAATATTCCCTCTTTGGAACCGAGCAGCGGTAAGATCTCTTTTCCTGGATCAAGGTTAATTCCATAAAGGCGCTGATACATCGACGCCCATGCCTGGCGCAAGGATTCACTGCCGCGATGCGGTTGGTAGCGATGTCTGCCGGGATCAGAAGCAGACCTGGTTAAGGCATCCACTACTCCAGGTGGGGGAGGTAAATCAGGAGATCCCTCATCCAGGCAAATCACATCATGACCTTCCTGGCGCATCTGCTTGATAGTACCTGCGACGCCAGCGAAAAAGTGGGCTTGAAAATTATCCATCTGATTGGATGGGATGGGAAACTCAGCCTTCGTCATTCGTAAATCTCAACCTCCGGGTAATTGCACTGCTTCACTCATCATTTGCCTGTTCGCACTCGTGGCAGTCCACATCTCAAAGGAAAGCGCTGCCTGTTCTATTAACATCCCCAATCCATTACTGACAGGGTTACCTTTCTGCGCAGTTTCTTCGATTAATTTAGTCCTCCGAGGATTGTACACCAAATCGTATACGAAACAATCCTGCGGTATGGAGACAGTCCCAGGCAGGGGTGATTGATCTACCTTGGGATACATCCCTATCGGAGTCGTATTAATAACAAGCCTGATGTTATCTCCCATAACGCTCAAGTATCCCTCCAGATCATTTTCCGTCATGGGAAGCACATCAACCTGAGATTGGAGGTGAAGTGAATGGGCTAACTCGCGCGCCTGTTCAGGACGCCTGCTGGCAATGGCAACTTCCCATCCAGCCCTCACCAATCCATAAACCACGGCTCGCGCTGAACCACCAGCGCCTAATACCATCGCACTGCGCCTACCCATGAGTGCAGTTTGATAATCGGGGGGGAATTGCTGGTATAGGTCGCGGATGAACCCATCAACGTCTGTGTTGGTGCCCTTCAGTTTCCCCTGCTCCATATAAATTGTATTCACTGCATGAACTGCCTCTGCTGTTGTTGAGAGCGTATCAAGATACGAGATGACGGATTGTTTGTGAGGTATCGTTACGTTGATGCCAGTGATTTCCCCTGAACGGATACGTGAGAACAGTTTAAGAAGGTTCTGTTCCCATTCATCGTCTGGAGGAATAGGAAACAATTGGTAGGTCCCTTCCAAACCATTTGCCACCAGTGCAGCCTGGTGCAACTGAGGTGATAAACTGTGCCCCAACGGGTAACCAATTAAACCCAGTTGCCAGAATTTTCCCGCCTTATTGACCATTAATTTGTTCTAAATTTTGCGCCTAGTTTCCGGAACAGATGGACGAAAGAAGGGAAAGACTCTGCAATGATAGCAGCATCATTCACCACGATATCATTTCCGGTCACCAGACCAGCAACGGCGAGTGACATCGCCAGGCGGTGATCACCATGAGAATCCACCACACCACCACTAAGCTTTTTCCCGCCACGAATCACAAATCCGTCCTCTTTTTCACGGACATCAACCCCAATCCTGGATAATTCCCTGCACAGATCTGATATCCGATCTGACTCCTTAAACCGCAGCTCTTTTGCTTGCGAAACGGTTGTCTCGCCACCAGCAGCAGCTGCCGCGATCGCAAATACTGGGAACTCGTCGATCATCCTCACCACTCGTTCACCATCCACCTCAATCCCGGTTAAATCGCCTGAACGAATGGTGATATTACCCATGGCTTCCCCACCCTGGTCAGGAGAACAGGTGATGCTGATATCAGCTCCCATATGCATTAACGCATCTAATAATCCCGTGCGTGTGGGATTGAGACCAACATCGTGGATGGTAACCTCAGATCCAGGAGTTATACTTGCAGCTACGATGATGAATGCCGCAGATGAGAAATCACCAGGAAGTTTCATCGTTAATGGAAGAAGTTCTTTCCGATCCAATGGCTGAATCTCGGTCACATACTGCTTTAGATCGCCCGTTTTCTGGACACTGGAATGGATATCAACACCCATGCTTTTCAACATACGCTCTGAATGATCACGCGAAGGTCCGGGTTCTGAGATGATGCTACATCCATTTCCCTTCAACGCAGCCAGGAGCAGGCATGATTTCACTTGAGCACTGGCAACCGGGAGGGAAATATCCAACGCCCGGAGAGGGTGTTCAATCTCACGGATTTGGAGCGGAGCACATCCACCCGTATCTTTGATCGTCACTCCCATCTTGCGCAGCGGGTCAACTATCCTCTTCATAGGTCGCCGGCGCAAGCCTTCAGAGCCATCCAGGATGCCTGTGGACCCGCTGGCACATAATGCCCCCGTTAGAAGACGCAGGGTTGTTCCTGAATTAGCGCAATCGATCCTATCGATCGATCTGTGGAAACCTTGAATTCCTTTCCCCTGGATTGATAATCGTTGACCAGCCAGTTCCCAGTCAATACCAAGGGTTCTCAAAGCAAGCAGCATCGGCTGGGTGACGCCAGAGACCTGGAAATTATCAATGATGCTGTCGCCGAATGCCAGTGCAGCAAACAAAGCCGAGCGATGTGAAATCGACTTGTCACCTGGAAGACCATCCTCCCCCTCTAAATAAACATCTCCAATTAACGGGTTCCCAGAGGAGGCTATTAACAAGGACCACCCCTTTGAAATTTCTTAAAAAATTTTTCCATAGTAAGCGTCATGATGTTTTCAGGTATTAGGATCTACTAAATCGCGGTAAGCATCAGCGCCATGATTCAACAGCTCGATCAAGTTGTCTCGATTACCCGTCTCAATTGATATCTGTAGTTTACGCAGATGCTCTTGAAATAAAGCCGTTTGTTTTAAAATATTCGCCCGATTGCTTAAGATGATATCCGCCATCATCCCGGGTGATGAGCCGGCGAGGCGCGCCGTGCTGCGGAAGCCGGGACCAACCAATTCTTTGCTTTTTATGGGCGTGACGGCAGCCATTGTGTTCGATAACAGATAGGGAAAATGACTCGTGGCTGCGAAGATAGCATCATGTGCCTCAGGATCCATCCACAAGGGTATTGAACCGATCGTTTCGAGCAGGTCCAAAGCTGCCTGCTTCGCTCGAGGGCTCGTACGAGAATTTGGCACCAGGACGAAAACTGCTTCCTGGAATAAAACCGGATCCGCGTTTTCAAGAGAGGACTTCTCCTTACCGCAGATGGGATGACCACCGATGGGATCATATCCTGCTGGAATTGTCTTCATCTTCTCCATGATCTGCATTTTCGTGGAGCCAATATCAAGCACTACCTGTTCCCTCGACGGACGTTCCGGCAGGCGGTCTAATAATTCCAATATCGAACAAACCGGAGCTGCCAGAATGATGATATCCGCCTCGGAAATTACCGACCCAAGCTCATCAGCCAGCCGGTCAGCCAACGCCATACGGTCTGCCAGTTCGAGGACACTGCGGTCGGGATCATAACCCCATACCTGCTCGCATTGCCCCTTTAATGAAAGGGCAAGAGAACCCCCCATCAAACCCAGACCCAGAATTGCTATGCGTCGCTGTGCAATCCCTCCACCAAATCCCATGTCAAAATTAATGTGCGGAGACTGTAGCTGGCATTGGTTCGACAGCCACGGCATTGCGCGCTGGGGCCACCTTTCGACCTACAGCCTCAGCAACCTTGCGTACCTGGACAACCAGATCTGCAAATCGCTCTGGTTTCAGAGATTGACCGCCATCAGACATCGCCATGGATGGGTTGGGATGAACCTCGATGATCAAACCATCGGCGCCAGCCGCAATTCCAGCACGGGCTATGGCGGTGACGAATGACCACTGACCGGTGGAATGGCTTGGATCGAGGATTACTGGTAAATGAGTGAGTGATTTCAACACCGGTATGGCATTGATATCCGTTGTGTTCCGGGTGGCAGTCTCATAAGTCCTGATACCGCGCTCACATAAAACCACGCGCCGGTTCCCATGAGAAAGGATATATTCAGCCGCCATTAGTAATTCTTCCACGGTTGCCATCAAACCTCGTTTCAACAAAACGGGGTGATGGCTTTTGCCAACTGCGTGGAGCAATGAATAATTCTGCATGTTCCTTGCGCCTATCTGGAATACATCGGCACATTCTTTTAATATCGGGATCTGGTCTTCCGCCATCACTTCGGTCACGACAGGCAGCCCAGTCAGAGCGCGGGCTTCTTGAAGCAACTCGACTCCAGCCTGCCCTAAACCCTGGAACGAATAGGGAGAGGTCCTGGGCTTATAAATACCGCCTCGCAGTGCATGTGCGCCAGCTTCCTGCACTGCGATTGCTGATTCCAGCAACTGGTTGCGGTCCTCGACAGAACACGGACCGGCGATGATCACAATTTCATCTCCCCCAATACGCACTCCATCCAGTGGAAAAACAGAATCTTCCGATTTAAATTCCCGTGAAGAAAGTTTATACGGGCGGGAAATTGGCACAACGTGGTCCACCCCGGGCAAATACATAAAATTATCCAGCTGAACGGGGCGACCATCGCCAATTGCCCCGATGATGGATCTCTCTTCACCCACTACCAGATGAGCGCCCATACCATACGATTCGACACGTTTGATGACGATAGATATTTGTTCTTGAGATGCGTCAGTACGCATTATGATCATCATGATGTTGTCCTCCAAATTTTACGGTTGATAAAATTGTACAATTACTGGTACCCACAAAGAGTGACCAATGTCATAAATCCGGACGGAGCACTGCAGCTTCACCCAGATAAACATGACGAATTTCGGATTGGGGTAAATCCGTATTCCAATGCAAGAGCAATCGGATACATCGAGGCAGCCCACCTGGAACCGGAATCTCCTGAGAGCAGAGCAACGGTACCTGGCTCCAACCGTTTTTACGAACACCGTGGGCAGGATAGTCCGAATGGATGTCTGGTGAAACAGTAAAGATCACGCTGGCGATATCTGCAGGCAACAGGGTCGGGTTTACTTCGTGTAATTTCTTGACCAGCTCCAGAACAGCAGCTTCAATCTCATCCGGCTTATCTTCATTTACAGTGACCGCTCCTCGTATTCCACGTATTGCCATACATTGCTCCTAAAAAATAACAAAAAACGCGAGACCGTTGGTCTCGCGTTATGGTTTTTCCTTCCTACTAGCGCACAGGTACCAACGGTTCACCCAACCTGGGTGAAATAATAGCTGGTAAACAAATAATAATAGTAGGAATTAGTTGGAGATATCATATTAGGCTCCGATCTCTATGATCAAGGATACCGTAGGGGTATAGATCCGTCAAGAGACAGAGGATTTGAATTTATGGATAATTTTCATGAAGATTCTAAAACAATCTCCAAACACCAGTCTGGACTGGGTTCTTAAAAAGAAAAGTCTCTTGGCGATGACCTACTCTCCCAGGGGGTCGCCCCCCAAGTACCATCGGCGCTGACGGCCTTTACGACCGGGTTCGGGATGGGACCGGGTAGACTTCCGTCGCTCCAATCACCAAGAGACTGTTTCACATATTGTTCCGAACAGGCTTTTCCGTTCTCCAGAAAGAAGTTCGAGTTCTCCGCATCACTTTTTGAAGCCCTCGGTCATTAGTACAGGTTAGCTCCACACATTACTGTGCTTCCACTTCCTGCCTATCGAGCAGGTAGTCTTCCTGCGACCTTACTCCCTTATCAGGATGAGGGATCTCATCTTGAGGCGAGTTTCCCACTTAGATGCTTTCAGCGGTTATCTCTGCCAGACTTAGCTACCCAGCTATGCCGTTGGCACGACAACTGGCACACTAGCGGTCTGTCCACCCCGGTCCTCTCGTACTAGGGGCAGCTCCTCTCAAATCCCTTTCGCCCACAGCGGATAGAGACCGACCTGTCTCACGACGGTCTGAACCCAGCTCGCGTACCGCTTTAACGGGCGAACAGCCCGACCCTTGGGACTTTGTCCAGCCCCAGGATGCGATGAGCCGACATCGAGGTGCCGAGCGAAGTCGTCGATGTGAACTCTTGGACTTCACCAGCCTGTTATCCCCGGGGTAGCTTTTATCCGGTAAGCCACGGCCCTTCCACTCAGTTCCGTGGGATCACTAAGCCCGACTTTCGTCTCTGCTCGACGCGTTGGTCTTGCAGTCAAGCTCCCTTTTGCCTTTACACTCTTTGGCAGGTTTCCATTCTGCCTGAGGGAACCTTTGGGCGCCTCCGTTACCTTTTAGGAGGCGACCGCCCCAGTCAAACTGCCCACCTGGCACGGTCCCCCACCCGGTTTACGGTGTGGGGTTAGAGCCTAAACATGTTCAGGGTGGTATTTCACCAGCGGCTCCACCGAGGCTTGCGCCCCAGCTTCCCAGCCTCCCACCTATCCTACACAGTCCATGCCCAAACTCAATGCCAAGCTGCAGTAAAGCTCCACGGGGTCTTTTTGTCCTGCTGCGGGTAAGACGCATCTTCACGCCTATTTCAATTTCACCGGGTCCTTCGTTGAGACAGTGCTCCAGTTGTTACACCGTTCGTGCGGGTCGGAACTTACCCGACAAGGAATTTCGCTACCTTAGGACCGTTATAGTTACGGCCGCCGTTCACCGGGGCTTCGGTTCAGAGCTTTCACTCCTCTCCTTAACCTTCCGGCACTGGGCAGGTGTCAGCCCCTATACGTCGCCTTTCGGCTTCGCAGAGACCTGTGGTTTTGTTAACCAGTCACTAGAGCCATTTCACTGCGACCCGGACGCGCTCCTCATGTTCATAATTCACGCTTCCAGGCACCCCTTCTCCCGAAGTTACGGGGCTAATTTGCCTAGTTCCTTAACGAAGGTTCTCCCGTTCGCCTTAGTATTCTCTACTCATCTACCTGTGTCGGTTTGCGGTACGGTCGCTCTGGTTTCATCGTTTAGAAGCTTTTCTCGGCAGCAAGGTACTACCACTTCCGCCTTTACGGCTCGCTCTCGTGCCTCAGCTCTGCAAGGGGATTTACCTCCTCGCTTCTTCGCCTACACACTTCCACCCACTCTTCCATTCGTGGGCTGGCTTCCCTCCCTGCGTTCCTCCTTCACTCTTCCAGCGCGGTTCCGGATTGTTGACCGGATGTCCATCGACTACGCCTTTCGGCCTCGCCTTAGGCCCGACTAACCCGACGCGGATTGACCTGCCGTCGGAAACCTTAGATTTTCGGCGAACACGGTTCTCACGTGTTTCTCGCTACTCATGCCTGCATTCTCACTTCTGTCACCTCCAGCACTCCTTTCGGTATGCCTTCCCCGATGACACAACGCTCCCCTACCATAGCTGCCTTCCGGCAACTATCCATGGCTTCGGTATCAGACTTAGCCCCGTTATATTTTCCGCGGACGATCACTTGACCAGTGAGCTGTTACGCACTCTTTAAAGGGTGGCTGCTTCTAAGCCAACCTCCTGGTTGTCCTTGTAATCATACATCGTTTCCCACTTAGCCTGTATTTGAGGACCTTAGCCGATGGTCTGGGCTCTTTCCCTCTCGACTACGAAACTCATCTCCCGTAGTCCGACTGCCAAGCTCCGAGTACCGGCATTCGGAGTTTGATTGAGTTCGGTAAGCTATAAGCCCCCTAGCTCATTCAGTGCTCTACCTCCGGCACTCAACACTTGACGCTAGCCCTAAAGCTATTTCGGGGAGAACAAGCTATCTCCGGGTTCGTTTGGCATATCACCCCTACCCACACCTCATCCCCTAACTTTGCAACGTTAGTGGGTTCGGGCCTCCACGAGACATTACTCTCGCTTCACCCTGGACATGGGTAGCTCACCCGGTTTCGTGTCTAATCACCGCAACTCTGCCAGGTCTCCCTGGCTCCGCCCTATTCAGACTTGCTTTCGCTTCGGCTCCGGGTGTCTCTCCCTTAACCTCGCTACGATGATTAACTCGCAGGCTCATTCTCCAAAAGGCACGCCGTCAGGCTTAGTGGCGCGCACTCCGTTCTCACGGCTGCACAGTCCCACCATTAGCCCTTCGACTGCTTGTAAGCTTACGGTTTCAGGTTCTATTTCACTCCCCTCACCGGGGTACTTTTCACCTTTCCCTCACGGTACTTGTTCTCTATCGGTCGCCAGATGTATTTAGCCTTGGAGAGTGGTCTCCCCAGCTTCCTACCGGATTAGCGTGCCCGGTAGTACTCAGGTTCCTAGCTTGAGCCGTCTCGTTTTCGTCTACGGGACTCTTACCCTCTTCGGTAGGCTTTCCCACACCTTTCCACTAACTCAACGGTTTCTTACTCTTTTTCTGCTAGGCCCTACAACCCCGCTCGATTTCTCTCACGGTTTGGGCTGCTCCCTTTTCGCTCGCCACTACTCAGGGAATATTCTCTTTTCCTCTGGGTACTTAGATGTTTCAGTTCCCCAGGTTCCCTTCCCTATTCCTATGTGTTCAGTATAGGGATGCTGCATAACAGCGGGTTTCCCCATTCGGATATCCCCGGATCGTCGCCTGTACACGGCTCCCCGAGGCTTTTCGCAGTGTCCCACGTCCTTCTTCGGCACCTGGCGCCTAGGCATCCTCCGTAAGCTCTTTGTAGCTTCTTTCGTGATGCGGAGATCTCGACCCTCTTTCTCTTGAGATCTCTCGTCTTCTCGCTTTTCTTTCTTTCTTTTCTATTTGCCTGTTCGGTTGTTAAAGGTACTGTCTTGCCTGTTAGTCGATCTTTCGAAGCCGATTGATCGCCTACGAACAACATTCACAAATGTGCATATTGTTCGTTGAAAATCAATCCAGTTGTTAAAAAAGACCAGCCCGGAACATCGCCGGGCTGAGACCCTTCGATGCAAACTTAACTTATGAAACTACTTTCTTTACCGTGCTTATGTTTCTAACCTCACTACGTGATTAACCAAGGATAATGTTAGCCAGGTGGAGATGATGGGACTCGAACCCACGACTTCCGCCTTGCAAAGGCGGCGCTCTCCCAGCTGAGCTACATCCCCGTTACAATCGGCAAACTTGCCACAAACAAGCCTGCCTAATGGGCCTGAATGGACTCGAACCATTGACCCCAGTCTTATCAGGACTGTGCTCTAACCAGCTGAGCTACAGGCCCACGGGTAAAAAAATTTCAAGGTGCTTATATGAAGGTGATTGAGCTAAGTTTAACTTAGCCAACAAAGTTACCTCAGCAACTGAGAAGTGATAGGAAGTCTAGGACTTCGTGGTTTGGTGTCTTGCACCGCGGAAGACCTTCCTCTTTCGGCACGGACTTCTTCAGCCTCATGCCCTGTGTGGTTCCACTTCCGTGGTCCCACTGGAAGCTTCAGGTTCAAGCCCTCAGGCTCTCCCCTTTCTCTCCCTAGAAAGGAGGTGATCCAGGCGCACCTTCCGGTACACCTACCTTGTTACGACTTCGTCCCAGTCACCAGCCCCACCTTCGACAGCGCCTTCCTTTCGGTTAGGCTACCGGCTTCAGGTGTTGCCAGCTCCCATGACGTGACGGGCGGTGTGTACAAGGCCCGGGAACGTATTCACCGCACTATTGCTGACGCGTGGTTACTAGCAACTCCATCTTCATGCAGGCGAGTTGCAGCCTGCAATCTGAACTGAGACCAGCTTTCTCGATTGGCTCTTCTTCGCAGATTCGCTACCCATTGTACTGGCCATTGTAGCGTGTGTGTAGCCCCGGGTATAAAGGCCATGCTGACTTGACGTCATCCCCACCTTCCTCCGGTTTGATACCGGCAGTCCTCGATGACACTTGTAACATCGAGTAAGGGTTGCGCTCGTTACCGGACTTAACCGGACATCTCACGACACGAGCTGACGACAGCCATGCAGCACCTGTCCAGGCTCCCCGAAGGGTCGGTCCACTTTCGTTTCCCTACTACCTGCATGTCAATCCCGGGTAAGGTTCTTCGCGTATCATCGAATTAAACCACACGCTCCGCTGCTTGTGCGGGCCCTCGTCAATTCCTTTGAGTTTTAACCTTGCGGCCGTAGTCCCCAGGCGGTAGACTTACCGCGTTTGCTTCGGTACTGATGGCTCTTACACCACCAACACCCAGTCTACATCGTTTACAGCTAGGACTACCGGGGTTTCTAATCCCGTTCGCTCCCCTAGCTTTCGCTTCTTAGCGTCAGTTTCGAACCAGGAGGCCGCCTTCGCCTCTGGTGTTCCTCCAGATATCTACGCATTTCACCACTACACCTGGAATTCCACCTCCCTCTTTCGTACTCTAGCCAGGCAGTCTTGAACGCACTCTCCCAGTTGAGCCGGGAGCTTTCACATCCAACTTACCTCGCCGCCTGCAAGCGCTTTACGCCCAGTGAATTCGGATAACGCTCGGATCCTACGTGTTACCGCGGCTGCTGGCACGTAGTTAGCCGATCCTTATTCCTGCAGTACCGTCCTTCCTCTTCCTACAGAAAAGCACTTTACAACCCGAAGGCCTTCTTCGTGCACGCGGCGTTGCTGCATCAGGCTTTCGCCCATTGTGCAATATTCCCTACTGCTGCCACCCGTAGGTGTCTGGCCCGTTTTCAGTGCCAGTGTGGGGGGTCACCCTCTCAGGTCCCCTACCCGTCTTCGCCTTGGTAAGCCTTTACCTTACCAACTAGCTGATGGGCCGCAGGCCCCTCCCAAAGTGAGACCGTATCTCTACGGCCCCTTTCCTTGTTTTACCCTATCTCTAACAAGATTATGCGGTATTAGCAGCCCTTTCGAACTGTTATCCCCCGCTTCGGGGCAGGTCACCAACGTGTTACTCACCCGTTCGCCACTATGGTCATTACCGAAATAATTCCCACCGTTCGACTTGCATGTATTAAGCACGCCGCCAGCGTTCATCCTGAGCCAGGATCAAACTCTCCGCAAAAAATTAGCTTTCGCTTTTTCTTTACCTTTTTTCCTCTCCAGTCTTTCCCGCTTCCTATCACTTTTCAGTTGTTAAGGTTCCTAAATTAAGACGATCCTTCATAACCGCCACATATATTATCATGTGCGGCGAATTCAGAATTATACAGAATACCGGCTTATTGTCAAGACCAAAACAACGAGAATCGACAGATTGTTCAAATTTTTAAGGTTAATTCCGCTATTAATGACGGGAAATTCCACATCTCTTGGAAATCCCATTCTCTTTACGGTTCACAATTCACAGCATCAAAATTATAATTTCTTCTCGACCAAAATCATTATGAAAGGAACGGAGGTGGATATATTTCACCCATCCCCTCCTTGAAAGAAAAAAATATGAAATACAACTACTTGATCCTGGGTGCTGGAAGGCAGGGCACCTGTGCTGCTTTTGATCTGGTTAAAAACGGTGAAGCTTCCTCAGTGACCCTGGCGGACAAAGACCTGGAACAGGCTTTGAATTCGGCACATAAAGTGAATTCACTTACTAACCTGAATACTGCACAAGGCAGGCAGGTTGACGTCAGCGACAGGGACTCCCTGGC
>CAVOGL010000003.1:0-340403 GCA_963695415.1 uncultured Chloroflexia bacterium
TCGCGAAGCTGCTCAAGGCGTTCTGTTGCTTGATCGGGTGGCAGGTCATTGACCCTTTGCACGACGAGTGACAGCAACGTGAATTGGATGCTCGGGCCGGGACCGAGGCATTGAAGGTATGGTTCTTTTTCGAGGGCGGTCACCTTCTCGGCCAGTCTATCGGTGAGCTGCCGTTTCCCATCCCGATCGACTATTTTGGACAGTCCCTACTGCTCGTCGCGCCGACGACGTTTGTCGGCGATGACCGACTTGTACATTCGGCCCGTCATGCGATCGCGCTCGCGACGTTCGGCCAGCGATCTGGAGTTATGTGCCTGTTCCGCAGTGAGTTTCTGGAAACTGACAAAACGCCGTTCATCGAGTTTCGCCCGATTCTAGGGCGGCCCTGAGTGCGCAACCAGCGTCCCCCTCGTGGTTGCAGTTGCTGAATCGGCAGTCTGCTGCAATATGGAGTACATCCTCGAATAAGTCTGTGAGGCCGTCTTCGCAGTCTGGCAGCTGAAGCTCTCGCACTCCAGGGTTGTCGATCAGAACTCCTCCGCCCGGCAATAGGTGAAGTGAACGCGAGGTTGTGGTGTGTCGTCCCTTGCCATCTTGTTCACGAATATGGGATACAAAAACGGGTAATGAAATATTACATTTTACATATGATAATCCAACTCACAAAAGTATAAGTGTTAGTCATGATGGCAAATTGTTAGCAGTGGCAAGCCCCGATGGAAATATCTTATTATGGCATATTTCTCCAGATTATATTCATGAGTTAGTGTGTTCGAAATTATTAGTAATCTGTCTTTGAGCGAATGGCAAGAATATTTTCCTGGTATTAAATATAATAAGACCTGCCGAAATCTTCCTATACACCCTCAATTTTTCAATCAACAACACTAGATAAATATTTTGAAAATGCTGAAGAGATGTTCGGAGAATTGATCGCTCCTGACCTTTTTGTAAATCCTAAATGACACGAAAAGAGGAATTACAAATTGCTTTTATAAACAATCAGCTAACAGCCATTATCAGCCATTTACAAAATAATAGAATTGATGATGCAAAAACCATTTACCAAATATTTTTTAAGACATTAGGTGAAACCAATTTAGAAACTGACATATCATCTCACACAAATATCTCAAAGTTGTTAATCAAGGTTTCCGAGGAATTCTTAAACAAGGAGATATTTCCTTGGGTTTCGATGCCTTAAAGCGAAGGGAAACTTTTACCGCAAAATCATATTCTCTTTCATATAAAGAACTAAAGTCTCTTTGTTGGGCCGGAATTATTGGGGGTGGAAAAACAAAGATTTCTGACATTATGTGATCAGATGGTGGATAGGCAAACCAATAATACTTGGGCGTATAAAATCAGAGGAATAGCTCGAGCTGTTGATAATGATTATGATGGTGCAATAAGAGATTTATGAATTTATTATAATGATTACTTACTTGTAAGTGAAAATGCCACAAATAATGAATTAACTTTATGGAGAGATTGGATTTTACAATTACAAAATCAAAAGAGTTTTCCTTTCGACTCCAAGACCATAATGGATCTTTATTATGTTGATCCTTAGATCACCCCATTAGATGAGAGTGATTTTGGTTCGTAAAACACATAATAAAAATTTTTGTGACTAAAATTAAAAAACGATTAATCTCCATAGAGTACAACGTTCGCGATTATTAGAGTCCACTGGTGAGAGATTGAATACTTAATGATCCAGGAATATTTACTTTCCATAATTTATAAAGATCATGATTTCGTTATACAAGCGACAGGACCCGGAAACATAAAGGTTGAGGCTCTGCCATTTTTGTGGTCACCGACTTGAGGATTTACAAGCCATAACTCGATATGTAGCATACGGAAAGAGTGTTTCACCAGATGCTATCAAACGGACTGGTAGAGCTCTTCACGATGCTATTTTCACACCTACCATTGCAACAACGTTTAGTCGTGCACAAGAAAAAGCCAAGAAAAGTGACGGGCTTCGCATCCGATTAGAGGTAGAACCCCCTGAACTGGCATGCCTGCCATGGGAAGCAATGTTCGATGGAAATGAGTTCTTGGTCACAAGAAGTAGCTTTCCCCTGGTTCGCAGCTTTCCAAAAGAGCAACTCCCATCATCGCCCAAAAAGCTCCCAATCAAAGGACCGTTACGCATTCTATTCGTAGGTGCATCGCCTCAGGATCAACCTGCTCTGAATATTGGTGATTACGCAAATGATCTCCGAAGCCTTCTAGGTGAAGCTATTCAAAAGAAGATGATCATTTTTGATGTATTACTACATGCCACTCCGGATGATCTTCGGAGAGAGCTGGACAAGAGATACAACATCCTGTACTTCGCAGGACATGGGGATGACAATGGCATCATTTTGGACGATGGACAAGGTAAGATCGATCCAGACTGTGGAAAACGACCACCTGGTGAATCCTATCCATTCTCAGTTGGAGAATTAACTCGGGCACTGGAAGGTAAGGATACACGACTGGTATTCCTGGGGTCTTGCGGAGGAGGAGATAACGACTGCAATCGAGACCAATTTCCGTCAACATTGCAGAAGAACTTGTCAAAAATTCAGGTATCCCTGCGGTTGTAGGCATGCAATATCCTGTAGGCGATAAACAGGCAAACCAATTAGCTGCACGTTTCTTCGAAGCGATTGCAGCATTCCATCCTGTGGATGTGGCCTTGGCAGAAGCACGTAAGTCGATAATGGTTGAGGGCCAAGTCAATCGAGATGTGATTGCACCTGTATTGTATCTGCAAGCTGCTGATGGTGCTTTGTTTCAAAAAGCAAGAAACTGGCCGGTAATCGGTTTAGGGATAGTAGTGCCAATAGCGATTATCGCTTTATTACTTTTATTTCAATCTAACCGTACGAAATCATTTGCCCAACAAACTGCACAAGCCGAAAATTCATTAAGAATTGAAGCCCAAGTTAACGAAGAAATAGCAAAAAATACTGCTATGCAAAATAAATTAATTGCAGAGGCTAAAACTTTAGCTGACAGAGCTTTAGAGATTCAAGTCCTCAACTGTCTTTACTATTGAGTATAGAAAGCGTCAAAATGGCACTAACCTCAGAGGGATATTCCACATTAGAAGAAAAACTAAAATTTGTTCCAATTCTTGAGAATAAATATGAATGTGTGGGACAGGAATCTCGGTTTCGTTCTAAAATCAGGATTTACTCAACACGAAAGAATTCTTTTTCAAAGAAATCGGAAAAATTGACAATCACCCAAGATGGAACTAAGGTTGTAAAAATAATAAAAACACCATCTGGCACTACATCTAGCGCTGATTTTGTAATTCATATTTACTTGTGGGAAATTGATACATGGGAAAATATTATCTCATCAACAATTAAAAACTAATGGAATATTTCTGAAAGCTGATGACCTATCATCTGATGGTCGTTTCTATGCATATTATGATGGCACCCAAGCAACTATATGGGATATTTTTAATGAAATAATAACAAATAAGGTTGAGATGGTTGGCGTAACAGATATTATATTTACAGATGATTCGAAATATTTATTATTATCTGCTTATAAGAATATTTACGGAATTTAATTCACTGTCAGGAAATATTGAAAATCTAATAACAAGTGGAATCAAAATTAAATCTTTAGATATCAGTGGGAAAGGAAAGTATCTGGTAGTTCAAAATGAATTGGGAGGATTAAGTAATTTCTCAATATATGATGTTCAGCAACAAATGAGATTTATTTCCAATGTGAATAATTATTATGCAATCAATGATACAGCCCAATATTTACTATCTGGATTTACAGAAGGCAGACGCGAAACACAAATAAGCTACCTTGATATATCAGAAAACGAAAGAAAAAGCTTACCATCTAATCTTGCCTATATTGCCAATGTCCCATCGTCTAATTACATCGCGGTAAAAATAATAGATGATGAACTAACATCTATATTAATTTGGGATTTAGAAAAAAATGAGGTTTTATCGAATTTTTCACCTCAGCCTCAATGTGATATTTCTTTTTCCGCTATCGCATTTTCATCTGACGGAAACATCGCAGCAGTTTCCTGTTTGGCTGGTAAAGTATTTTTATGGGATATTAAGATCTGGAAATTTATTGAAATTCATAGAGACAAATCACTACTTAGATACTATTGAATTTAGTCCGGATAATAAATTATTGTTCGCGACTAAACTTGATATTGGTCCAGTCGGGCTTGATTTGCCTTTCACATCTGAATCTTCTTTATGGTCTGTTGAAACAGGTGAACTCGAAAATAAAATTGTTAGTGGAGAGTACCAAATGGGAGCTCCTGGTGATCCTGGTGTGGATAACCAACCATATTCGTTTGTTTTTACAAAAGATTCTAGAAAATTATTAACCATAGACCGAAATAATATGTTTCGAGTTTGGGATATATCTAAGAACTGGTCCCTACTCTTATTGGTTCGCATACTCACGTTGATATATTTGCAATTCCAGGAACAATTTCGGATGGATTCAACATAACAAGTTCGGTATTTAGTCCAATTGATAACATTGTCGCAATCGGGGGTGGAGAAGGAAACGTTGATATTTGGAATATGAACACCAAAACAATCTCCAGACTAGATTACGAGCACAACAAATATGAGCGATCAGACGAAATCCATTTTAGTTACGATGGTGAATGGATTGCGTTTGCCGGAGTTTTCTGCCAACAAGAATGTCTGAATGATGTCAGAATATTTAATTTAAGACAAGAGAAACTCAATAGGATTGATCATCATCCTTATGTTTCAGGAACCTCCTCAGTTTATTTTCAATCCTAACAACAAACAACTAATAATTGATTGGCACGATGATTGGCTCAATATTGATGAAATTAGTGTTTGGTTATTAGATCCCTTAGAAAAAAAATCCAGCATTAGATTTAGCAGTAAAGTCACAGCCACAGCTTTCAATAGTAAAGGAGATATTTTTGCTATTGCCAATGTAGAAGGAAAAATCATTTTGTACGAAACAGGCAAATGGGAACAGATATTGGAAATGAACGCTGATGCCCCAATTAATTACATTGCATTACGACTTAGTCTGCCCTCATTTCTTATTTGGGGTGATACAAATGGAAAGGTAATTTTTTGGGATTTGTTATCAGGAAAAATTGCAACAGAACAAATTCTTGATGGATCTGTTAACCTGATTGCTTTTGATAAAACAGAAAAATATGTAGCTGCATTCACAGACTCACAAATGTTATTTTGGGATGGAATTATTCCCCTGAACCAAGTTTCATTATAGCAACTCCATTGGGATATGGTGACTTTGTATATAGCCCTGATGGATCATTGGCAATTACAGGAGAATATTTAGTATTTGACACATTTAATCAAACAGAACTCATGAGAATTCCCATCGTATATAGAATCTCTAAGTACCGATGGGCGTTACTTAGTTGGTGGTAGAAAAAGGTAGAAATTAATTTATGGCATCCAAAAGACCTGATTGCGGAGGCATGTAAAAGAGTATATCGTAACTTGAGCTTCCAGGAGTGGAGAAATTATTTAGGTGATAAACCATATAATGAAACCTGTCCTTGAAAATTGGATTGGAATTTTGAAATTAATCTCTTTTAGCCCGCAGAATATTTCTCGATAAAAAAGTATGGCAAATATTAATAATTTATCAATTAGTATAAAGGGGGAAAAGGATAAATACTTTTTCGTGTTAATTAATCAAGAAAAACCACCCACTTTAATATTAGAAAACCGACCACATTGGTTCCAAACAGATTAATTTTAACATTGAAAAATCGCCCATTTTAATAACGAAAAATCAACCACCATGTCATCACAGGTGGTCATTCCAATACCTCCTGCTGCATCCGTTGGCGAAAGCGGAACGACTCACCCAACAATTCGAGGATGTGGGCATGATGGGTCAGGCGATCCAAAAGCGCAGCAGTCAAGCGTTCGTCACCAAAGACTTGCGCCCAATCTGCAAATTTCAGGTTGGTGGTAAGGATGAACGATAGGCGTTCATAGAGCTCGGAGCAGAAGGTGAACAGGGCTTGTGCACCGTTGGCGGAAAATGGGATGAAGCCCAACTCATCCAACACGACCAGATCCAGTTTGAGAGCTTGAGAGATGAAGCGGTGCAGGCGATGTTCATCTTGAGCCTGCAAGAGCTCGTTGACCAGGCTGGCAGCGGTCCAGAAGCGCACCTTGCGTTTTTGGCGACAGGCTGCCAGGGCAATGCCGATCGCCAAATGGGTCTTGCCCAAGCCCGGATTGCCGACGAAAATGATCGACTGATGTTTATGCAGATACTCACCCCGGGTCAGGTCCAGGATTTCAGCTTTGTTGAGTGAGGGTACCTGGGAGAAGTCGAAATCAGCCAGTTCCTTGAGTACCGGGAAACGTGCGGCTTTGACCCGTCGTTGGATCATGTTGTGCTCGCGTTGGTGGACTTCCAATTCAGCCAGGGCCAGCAGATAACGAGTGTGATCCAGGTTTTGTCCTGCTGCATCGGTGGCGAACTGCTGGTAGTTCTTGAGAAAGGTGGGCAGGCGCAATTGGCGCAGATAGCTGTCGAGTAATCCATACGGTTCCATGCCTCACCTCACACCCAGAAGCTGGTCATACTGACCCAACTGTACCGGTTGGTTGCCCACCCCCACCAGTTCCGGATGCAAACTCAGGTCTAGAGGTCTGGGTTGCGTTTTAGGTTCCCGCAACTGCCTCAAGCAGAGTTGGACACCGTCCAGGTGCGCTGCACCTAAAGCCAGCGCCATCTCAACGGCCTGCTCAATCTGTTTTTGAGGATACTCCTGATGCAGTTTGAGGATTTCCAGGAATTCGCGTACCCCGCGCCCCTCCGGTTTGCTCTCCCGCAGGCAGGTCAGCAGCTGTTCGTAGCTCTTGGGCCACTGCTTGCGCCAGCGGCGTAACGGTTTTGCGTGCTCGAAAGCACCGGGACGCTGCTGCAGCAATGGCAGGTAGTGCCAGGCATCCAGCACATCCTGTTCTTTCTGGAAACAACGCACGTGGCAGGCGATGACCTCATCGAGATAGAGCAGCTCGATCTTGAACGGGAAGGCTCGCAGTACCAACTGCCGGTCGCGATATTCGTAGGGTACCGAGTATCGATTGGTGTCAAAATCGACTTGCAAATAGCCATTGGCTTTGACCACTCGGGTGGAGCAGGCAGGATAGTCTCGGGAAGGCAGGGGCAGCAGATCGATCTTCTCCGCTTCCCACAACTGTGCAACCAATTCCTTCTGGCCTCGTGTGCGGCGTTGGGCATCCTGGAGACAGGCCTGGTGCAGGCTGGCGTTCAATTCTGCAAAGCTGGACACTTCCGGGATAGGTGAGAAGAAGTTGCGCTGGGCGTAACCAATGTCATTTTCTACACCCCCTTTCTCGTGTGCCTGGGCAGGCGTGCAGTATCGGCTCTCGAACAGGTAGTAACTGCGAAATTCTTTGAAAGCCTGCTGCTCCTGGCGTTTCTTGCCTTCCAGAACCCGGTACACTGCGGTCTTCAAATTGTCATACGTGACCCGCCGGGGAACGCCACCGAAAAAGTGGAACCCTTGGATATGTCCTTCAAACCAGGCTTCCTGTTTCTGGAAGGGAAAAGCCATTACAAACCGTGCTTTGGAATGGTTCAGCCGCATGCTGAAAAACTGTACCTTGATCGTTTCGCCTGCCATACGCACCGTGGCTTCTCCCCAATCCACCTGGGCATCCTGACCCGCATCGAATTCCAACGGAAGATACGCTTCTTTCCGTTTGCGTTCCTTGCGCACCTCGCAGACATAGTTGTGTACCCCGCCTTCACAGCCCTGGTATCCTTCTTCCCGCAGGATCTTGAAGATCGTTCGAGCTGTATAGCGCTGCTTGCGAGGCAATTCCTCACTTTCTTCCAGCAACTCGATGATCCGCCCCTTGTATGCTCCCAGTACCGGGGCTCCACGAGGTTGGTTTAATTGGTAACGCTTCGGCACCGGTTCCACGATCGCCTTGCGGATCGTTTGCCGATCCACCTGCAGCTTCCGGTGAATTGCCCGGATGCTCAGCCCTTCTACAAAATATGCCCTTCGTATTTGTTCGTATTCTTCCACCGTTTTCATCTCCTGTCCTCCAGTACCGCTATGGTACCGGAGTTATTCGTCGGTGGTCGACTTTTCAATATTATTTTTTTTGCAAGATGGTTGGTTTTTCGATTTTAAAACACGATCCCGGGGATTTCTTGCTGCGGGTGCGTGATTTGCTGGCGCGTTTGGGTTGAAAGGACTAAAGATTTTTTGGAAATTTAACCATGACCACACAAATGGTTCGTAAACAAATTCGCATAACGAAGCGGCAGGACGACCTGGTCAGGCAGCTTGCTCGAGTAAAAGGCATCAGCCAGTCTGAGTTTATCCGCCAGGCGATCGAACGCGCATTAACCGGCACGCCTGCACAACCTCTGGCAAGAGATCCTTCAGCCATGGCAGATTTCAAGGCTTTGCTGGAATCGCGCCGGTCTGGCGCACAGAACAGGGAACCTTACCAGTGGAACCGGGAAGAAATTTACGCGGAGCGTGAAAATCGCTGGTCGAAAAAACCGGAAAGCGATTGATCCGTTTTCCATAGCCGTGAGGTGTGTCGAGTTGTTGGGTGTCCGTTCGCTAGCAGGAATGGACCTGCCTCACTCTGGCAATTCTGCCACTCTGCATCTCATTTATTAAGTCAGACTACCCCCTGAAACACCTGCACAGTCAGCGCAGACTGCCAGACTCTCTCTCCAGTTTTCTCTTTCTATAAACCTGGCGCCACCTCCAGGCTCATTACCTGCACCGAGAGAACGGCCTGGTTCAACTTTGCTTTGAGATCATCATTCTATCTATACACCTACCACAGTTTGATGATCTGCAAAGGCAGCAGTGCCGCACGGCTATGTTTCTCCAGTATGGATCAATAGAGATACGGGCTGGGGGATTTTCTAATCTTATTTTCTCCTTTTGAGGTGGTTTTCCATACGCTTTCCATACGCTTCGTCTGTATGATGGAGTGTAGATGGTCCAGGCAGGCACGCAGGTCTGCCTGAAAAGTAATTCACGAAAGGAGAAATGGAAATGAAGAAAGGTTTGTTATTTGGTGCGGTTTTGCTGGTGCTGGTCCTGGCAGCCGTGCTGGCGCTGCCCGTCCAGGCGGACGCACCGGTACGTTCTACCGACAGCTGGGAATATCACGAAGAGTTAATCGGCGTATGTGATTTTCCCATTTATTATGACAGCGATTGCGAGGTCAAGTACATCAGCTGGCTTGACGAGGATGGCAACCTTGCCAGGAATTTTCAGACCTGGGGCCAGTGCAAGGATACTTTTTCCAACCCGGTAACCGGGCGAGTGTTGAATTCCCGGGTAACGGCGATCAGCTGCACATCGAGGTGCTGGCGCCGGACGTGTGGCTGGTCAAGGACTCGGGACCGGTTGGTTTCCTGGTGATCCCCGGATATGGACCCGCCTGGGGTGATACGGGTATGACCGAATACACCGTTGATCCGGCAACCTGGGACCCGATCGAATTGTTCAAGACCTCAGCCCATAACTTCTATTTTGAAGAGGAGGACCTGCTGGCGGTTTGCAGTTACCTGGGGGGAGAATAAGGGACACTTCGATATAATGTCGGACCGGGGCTGGCAGCAGTCCCGGTCCAGGGGGAAAGTAACCCGCTGCCAGTTGGTCGAATTGTTCAACCAGGTTGGTGTTGATATTTTAACCAGACCGGTGCCAGGTGGGCGTGTCTACCCAGACTGCCAGACTCTCAATCTTGAGGCATCTCATCTAATAGATTTCTCGCCGTCTCCAGGTCACCCGCCAGCACGGCGGCGACGGCTTCGTCCAGCGCAGCCTGCACGGCCTCATCCCCGGCGTGCTGCTTGCGCAGGTTGAAGATCTGCAGGGGCAGCTCGAGGTCGGCGGCGGTGAAGGCGAAGCCCGGGTCGAGGTCCCGGTTCAGCGCCTGGAGCTGCTCCAGGTAGGCGTAGCCGTACTCCTGCGTTGGCTCGATGTTGGTGCCCTCGCCGTAGTCGTTCCAGGTGACCAGCTGGACGACGTCGGGGTTATTGTCCAGGGCGATTTGCAGGGTGTGGGCGAAGGTCTCGCCGTCCCTGGCGTCGAGGAATCCGTATCCTGCGCCCACGCCGGCCTCGGCGTAGATGTCGTTAAAGCCAGGGAAGGCGCTGGCGACGAGGTGCTCCCAATCCGCCGCCCTGGCGTAGAAGGCGTTCAGGTAGGAGTTCAGCGCCTCCGCGGAGAGCGCCCCGCCCACGGACTTTGACATCGGCGGCCAGGGGTAGCTGGTCAGGGCGGCGGGTGGGATGGGGGTATCCTCGGTGATCAGCATGGGCGCTTGCTCAAGATCGGAGAAGATCGTTTCCCATTCGGCGCTGGTCTTGAAGTAGGGCGGGTTGCCGAAGACGAAGAGCACGGGCTGCCCGGAGAGGCGCAGGTACTCCGGCTTGCCGAACCAGTTCTCTTCCAGGTACGCGCATCACTTCCTGGGCGTGGCTGGCTTCGGACCCGGCGGGCAGGTGACCGTTCTCGACCATGTTCTTGATCGTGACGTCCTCGTAGCAGATGGCGAATGCCAGCCCGGCGCGCTGGACGTGCTCGAAGAGCCGGTGCGTGGCGGCGTTGATCGTGCCGTAGTCCCAGAAGTCCTCGATGCCGTACCAGTCGACGATCACGCCGTCGATCCCGCTGAGCTTCATCAGCATCACCTGGTATTCGAGCAGGTCGTCGTCGGCGGAGTCGTAGGGTCCGGTGAGGGGGTAGTAGTGCGAGGCGATGGAGGCTCTGCCGTCCTCGTCCACCTGGTCGGGGTCGAAGTGGTCCATGGTCCAGTGCCAGCCCCAGTAGCCGGAGGTGCCGGGGGTTTGGTACCACGACATGTAATGCGCCAGGAACAGGGGGCGCCCGGGGGAGCGGACCGTCTCGATGGTGGGGGGAGTTGTTTCAGACAGCGCTGAGGTCGCCGTTGGGGCTGCGGCGGTACCGGGGAATTGCCCCTGCCCGGGGCTGCAGGCGCTGAGGCTGAAAAAGGTGATCACTAGGAGAGGCAGGAGGAGGCGGGTCATTGGGTTTGGCGGTTGTGGGGATGCAGGATTATTGTACCTGAGGATGGAGATGGCGCAGTGGGAATGTAGCGGCAGACCTGCGTGTCTGCCGGATGAAGGCACGGTGCACACGCAGGTGCACCGCTACACAAGCGGAGGAATGCAGCGGCAGACCTATGTGTCTGCCGGATGAAGGCACGGTGCACACGCAGGTGCACCGCTACACAAACGGGAGGAATGTAGCGGCAGACCTGCGTGTCTGCCGGATGAAGGCAAGGGTGCACACGCAGGTGCACCGCTACACAAGCGGAGGGATGTAGCGGCAGACCTGCGTGTCTGCCGGATGAAGGCACGGTGCACACGCAGGTGCACCGCTACACAAGCGGAGGGAATGTAGCGGCAGACCTGTGTGTCTGCCGGATGAAGGCATGGTGCACACGCAGGTGCACCGCTACACAAACGGAGGGCATGTAGCGGCAGACCTGCGTGTCTGCCCTATTTTGGATTAAATTTCAACCTGGTAATCCTCAATCCACAACACCCAATCCAGCTGCGGGTGGACGGCATTGTACAGGCGCAGGTCACCGGTGAGCAGTTTTTGACCGGTCTTGTGCGCCAGGGACAGGTATGCGGCGTCATAGGCAGAGCGGTCGAACTGGCGTGCCATGGGCAGCATCTCGCCAGGTTCCTGCTGGATGACTTCGATGTCCAGCTCGCCCATCACCTGCAGGATCTCTTCTGCCTGGTCACGCGTGATGCGCTGGCGTCTCTCTGCCTGCCAGACGGCATTGCTCAGCTCATACGGGAGCAGGGCGGGGGCTTGAAGCTTCAGGTCTCCGTTGATGTGGCTGCGCAGGATGATCTGTGCCTGCGCCTGGGCTTCATCCGGGAAGAAGGCGCGCAGGACGACGCTGGCATCGATGATCACCGCGAGTCCTCCAGCTCCTGGCGGGAGGCAGTGTACAGTTCTTCCGCTGTCAATCCGCTGTCTTTCAGGTCGCGTGACAACCGGGTCATCTGCAGGGTCACCCGTGCCTGGCGCAGGCTTTCATACTCTTGCGGGGAGATGAGTACGCCCACGGTTTTTCCATGGCGCTGGATCATGATGGGTCCGGCGTCGACCTGTTTGAGCAGGGTGGAGAGGCGGTTGTGCGCCTCGGCGATGGAGATGTCCATAAGTGTAGGTTCCTTATGTCTATGAATTATGTCTATAATATAGAGACGATTATACCTGAGTTTATTAACAAACACATCGTAGCTCGGATTGCGTGCTGACTGTTTCAGCGCACCCGAGCTGCATCAACAGGGGAGGAGGACTGTAGTGGCAGACCTGCGTGTCTGCCGGATGAAGGCACGGTGCACACGCAGGTGCACCGCTACACAAGCGGAGGGAATGTAGCGGCAGACCTGTGTGTCTGCCGGATAGAGCCGAACGGTGCACACGCAGGTGCACCGCTACACAAGCGGAGGGAATGTAGCGGCAGACCTGTGTGTCTGCCGGATGAAGGCACGGTGCACACGCAGGTGCACCGCTACACAAGCGGAGGGAATGTAGCGGCAGACCTGTGTGTCTGCCGGATAGAGCCGAGGGGTGCACACGCAGGTGCACCGCTACACAAGCGGGAGGCATGTAGTGGCAGACCTGTGTGTCTGCCGGATAGAGCCGAGGGTGCACACGCAGGTGCACCGCTACACAAGCGGAGGGAATGTAGCGGCAGACCTGCGTGTCTGCCGGATAGAGCCGAGGGGTGCACACGCAGGTGCACCGCTACACAAGCGGAGGGAATGTAGCGGCAGACCTGCGTGTCTGCCGGATAGAGCCGAGGGGTGCACACGCAGGTGCACCGCTACACAAGCGGGAGGCATGTAGTGGCAGACCTGCGTGTCTGCCCGGTAAAGCCTGGGGTGGGAGATCACTTCGGCAAAGATCGCCTCGGGATGACGGACCAGCCCTTGACGGGTGGGATATAATTTACCCCATGCGAACCCTTCAAGCCAACTCACATTCCTGTTTCGTCTGCGGGCTGTCGAACCCTTACGGGCTGCAGCTGCGCTTCTACACCACCGGCGAGGGCGAGGTGACCGCCGACTACACCGTCCCCGAGCATTTCCAGGGCTACCCGGGCGTGGTGCACGGCGGGATCGCCGCGGCGATGCTGGACGAGGCTGCCGGGCGTTCGCTGATGGGGTCCGGTAGTACACCGGATAATGCAGGAGCTCCGGACGGGACCGGTCCCCGCTTCATGTACACCGCCCGGCTGGATATCCGCTACCGCAAGAACGTGCCGGTGGGGCAGCCGCTGAGGCTGGTGGGCAGGGCAACGAAGAGCAAGCAGCGCACGGCTGCCGCGGTCAGCCAGATCCTGGATACACAGGGAAATGTGCTCGCCGAGGCGGATGTGCTGCTGGTGGACGTGCCCGACGACATGCTGAAGGGCGTTGACCTGGAGGCGCTGGGCTGGAAGGTGTATGCCGATTGACGGCGGCCGGGTATGGCGGCGCCATAGAATGGCGGCTGCCATACAATGGCGGCTGCCATAGAATACGGCAGGAAAGAAAGCGAGGTGCGCATGATCAGCGAATATCACCGTCCTGAAAATTTGGAGCAGGCGCTGGCGCTGCTGGCGAGACCCGAGCCCCTGACGCTGCCGCTGGGCGGGGGACGAAATTGAACCGTCCGAACCCGCAGCGTTTTGCGGTGGTGGACGTGCAGGACCTGGGCATGGATACGGTCGAGGTGCAGGCAAGCCGCCTGATGCTGGGGGCGGCGCTGACGCTGGAGCGGCTGGCTGCCCTGGCGGCTGATCCGGGCGCTTTCAGCCTGCCCGTCTCGATCAAGGATGACCTGGGCGCCCTGGGCGGTGTGCTGCGCAGCGAGCTGAACGCCAACCTGCGCCGCATGGCGACGGTGGCGGGCACGCTGGCGTCGGCGGACGGCAGGTCGGCGCTGGCGGCTGCGCTGCTGGCGCTGGATGCGGAGCTGGTGCTGCTGCCGGGGGAGCAGACAGTGAGCCTGGGGGAGGCGCTGGCTTTGCGCGGGCAGACCCTGCGCGGGAAATTGATCCGCTGGGTGAGCCTGCCAATAAACGCAAGGCTGGCATATGAAGTGGTCAGCCGCACGCCGGATGATGTCCCGCTGGTGTGCGCGGCGGTGGCGGGTTGGGGCGGGAGCGGCGGGCGCCGGAGCGGCGGGCGCCGGCGCGGCGCGCTGGGCGGGCACGGCGAGGCTCCAATGCTGGTGTTTGACGGCGCCGAGGTCAGCGGACCTGGCGCAGAGCTGGCGGCGGGCAGCGCGTATGCTGCTGCCGGCGACGAGTGGGCATCGGCGCAGTACCGGGGCGAGATGGCGGCGGTGTTGATGAGGCGGTGTATGCAGAGGCTGGATTGAGGGGTCGGGTAAGTGCCCTTACCTAAAATCGGGTAAGGGACCCGACCTACGGGTAAATGGATTGAGGATGTCGGGTAAGTGCCCTTACCATAGAAAATCAGGGTAAGGGAGCCGACCTGCAATTTGGAATAAAAAAATCACGAGAATGTTGAGGAATTAAGATGACGCAATACCACGGTTTTGAACTGGTCCAGGAGACCGAGATCCCCGAGCTGAGCACAAAGGCGAGGCTGTACACGCACGTGAAGAGCGGCGCCAGGCTGCTCTCGCTGGAGAACGACGACGAGAACAAGGTCTTCAGCATCAATTTCCGCACCCCGCCGCCCGATTCGACCGGGCTGCCGCACATCATGGAACATGCCGTGCTGTGCGGATCGCAGCGCTTCCCGGTGCGCGAGCCGTTCGTCGAGCTGCTCAAGGGGTCGTTGAAGACGTTCGTCAACGCCTTCACCTTCCCGGACAAGACCTGCTACCCGGTGGCGAGCCAGAACGTGCAGGATTTCTACAACCTGATCGACGTGTACATGGACGCGGTGCTTTACCCGCTGATCCCGCCGCACGTGCTCGAGCAGGAAGGCTGGCATTACGAGCTGGACAGCGCGGAGGGCGAGCTGAACTACAAGGGCGTGGTCTTCAACGAGATGAAGGGCGCCTATTCGTCCCCGGATTCGCTCATGGCGAAGTTCTCGCAGGAGCTGCTCTTCCCGGGGCACGTTTACGGTCTCGATTCGGGCGGCGACCCGCAGGTGATCCCGAACCTGACCTACAGCCAGTTCAAGCATTTCCACGAGACCTATTACCATCCCTCCAACGCCTACATCTTCTTCTACGGCGACGATGACCCCGCACAGCGCCTGGAGCGCATGGACGCTTACCTGCGCGATTTCAGCAGGCGCCAGGTGGACTCAGCCATCGGCACGGTCGAGCGCTTCAAGGCGCCCGCCCGCGTGACGAAGCCGTTCGATGCCGGCGAGCAGGAGCAGGACAAGAACCAGCACATGCTGACGATGAACTGGCTGCTGGACGAGGTCACCGACCGCCAGTATGGACTGGCGCTGGGCATCCTTGCGCACATTTTAATCGGCACCCCCGCCTCGCCCCTGCGCAAGGCGCTGATCGATTCCGGGCTGGGCGAGGACCTGGCAGGTGTGGGTCTGGAACGCGACCTGCGCCAGCCGTATTTTTCCACGGGTTTGAAGGGCATCAACCCGGAAAACCTGGATAAAGTCGAAGCCCTGATCGTCTCGACGCTCACTGACCTGGCGCAGAACGGCATCGATGCCGACACGCTGGCGGCTTCGTTGAACACGGTCGAGTTCCGCCTGAGAGAGAACAACACCGGCGGTTTCCCGCGCGGCATCGTCTTGATGATCCGCGCGTTGAACACCTGGCTCTACGATGGCGATCCGGTGGAGCCGCTGGCTTTTGAAAACCCCCTGGGGTCGATCCGCCAGCGCATGGCAGACGGCGAGCGTGTGTTCGAGAACTTGATCCGGCAGCACCTGCTGGACAACGCGCACACATTGACCCTGGTCCTGGAGCCGGATGCAGCCTTGAACGAGCGCCTGGAGGCGCAGGAGCGTGAGCGGCTGGAGGCTGCCAGAGGGGGCATGTCGGCTGCGGACCTGGAGAAACTGGTCGAGAACACCCAGGCGCTCAAGCGCATCCAGGAGACGCCCGATTCAGCCGAAGCCCTGGCGACCATCCCGGTGCTCACGCTGGCGGACCTTGAACCGGAAGTGAAGACCATTCCCATTGAGGAAGAGCACATTGCCGGCGTGGCAACGCTTTACCATGACCTGTTTACCAACGGCATCGTCTACCTCGACCTGGGGATGGATTTGAAACAGCTGCCGGAAACGCTGCTGCCTTACGTGCCCCTGTTCGGTCGTTCGCTGGTGGAGATGGGCACCGCAAAAGAGGACTTTGTCAAATTATCGCAGCGCATCGGCAAGCACACCGGCGGCATCCACGCCACCGAGTTCACCACCTCTGTGCGCCAGACGGGCGATGCCGAGACGTGGCTGTTCGTGCGCGGCAAGTCCACCGTGCCGAGTTTCGATGAGCTGGCGGCTATCCTGGGCGAAATCCTGCTCAGCGTGCGGCTGGACAACCGCGAGCGTTTCCGCCAGATGGTGCTGGAAGAGAAAGCCAACCTGGAAGCAGCCCTGGTGCCTTCGGGTCATGCGATCGTGAATGGGCGCCTGCGCGCCCACTTCAACACTGCCGACCGGGTCTCGGAGCAGATGAGCGGGGTCAGCTACCTGTTCTTCCTGCGAGAATTGGCGCAGCGGGTGGAGGAGAACTGGCAGGATGTGCTCGAGAAGCTCGAGATGGTGCGCACCATGCTGGTGCGGCGCCCGGGCATGCTGGCGAACGTGACCCTCGACAGCGAAAATTGGGGCGCGTGCAAGCCTGCGTTCGAGCGCTTCCTGGAGCAATTCCCGGATCAGAAGGCTGCCAGGCTGGCATGGGAGCTGCCCAAACCGCCGGCGAATGAGGGGCTGACCATCCCCGCGCAGGTGAATTACGTGGGCAAGGGCGGCAGCCTGTACGACCTGGGCTACCGGCTGGACGGCTCGATGATGGTCATCCGCAATTACCTGCGCACCACCTGGCTGTGGGAGCGCGTGCGCGTCCAGGGAGGCGCGTACGGCGGGTTCTGCGTCTTCGATCCCAGGACAGGCGTTTTTTCCTACATTTCCTACCGGGATCCCAACCTGCTGGCGACGCTGGATATTTATGACCGCACGGCGCAGTTCCTGCGCGACCTGGACCTGAGCCAGGAGGAGCTGGTGAAGACGATCATCGGGGCGATCGGCGAGATGGACGCTTACCTGCTGCCGGATGCCAAGGGTTTCGCCTCGCTGTCGCGCTACCTGGCGCAGGAGACGGACGAGCAGCGCCAGCAGCTGCGCGAGCAAATCCTGAGCACCACCCAGGAAGATTTCCGGGCTTTAGCACCGTACCTGGAACGGGTCAAGGAGTCGGGCGAGGTGGTGGTGCTGGGCTCAGCCGAGGCGATCCGGCAGGCGGACGAGGAGCGCGGCGGCTGGCTGGACGTGAACAAGGTGCTCTGAGCGGATCCAGGCACCGTCTGGAGGGTTGAGATGGAGATTGGCATCAACGTAAACGGCACAGACCACAGCGTGCAGGTGGGCGCGGGGAAAAGCTGCTGCACACCCTGCGCGGGCTGGGTTATTTCAGCGTCAAGCACGGCTGCGAGACCGGCGAGTGCGGCGCTTGCGCGGTGCTGCTGGACGGAAAGACTGTGAACGCCTGCCTGATCCTGAGCGAACAGGCTGCGGGTCATGCTGTCCAGACCGTCGAATTGCTGGGCGAGCACCCGGAGCAGGGCTGGAAGCCATCGCCCGGGCTGCACCCGCTGCAGGCTGCCTTCGTGGAGAACGGCGCCATCCAGTGCGGCTACTGCACGCCGGCGCAGATCCTGGCGGCGTATGAGCTGTTGGTGCGCAACCCCGACCCGAGCGAGGACGAAGTGCGCCAGGCGTTATCCGGGGTGCTGTGCCGCTGTACGGGCTACATCAAGCCGGTCCAGGCGGTGCTGCAGGCGGCGAAATATATGCGCGAAGGGACGGCGCATCGTTTGGATGAGGTTGATTTCAGCGCATCTGTCCCACTGGAACTGCCCGAAACGGGAACGCCGGTTAGTGGTGGCGGCGCATTGGACGTGAGCGTAATGCCGCGCATCCAGCTGACTGCGCCGGTTGAAACGGAGTCCGAAGCAGTGGCAGCGGGTGGGCAAGCCTGAGCCCAAGGTGGATGCGGTCAAGCTGGTGCAGGGCAAACCTGCCTTTACCGCCGACATCGAGATGCGCGGGATGCTGGTGGCGAAGGTGCTGCACAGCCCGCACGCCCATGCGCGCATCCGCAGCATCGATGCCAGCAAGGCGCGGGCGCTGCCGGGCGTCGCTGCGGTGCTGACCCACACCGACATCCCCCGCGTGGTCTATTCGACCGCCGGGCAGTCCGACCCGATCCCGGGTCCGCTGGACAGCTTCAGCCTGGATCACAAGGTGCGCTTCGTGGGCGACCGGGTGGCTTTCGTGGCCGCGGAGAGCGCCGAGATCGCCGAGGCCGCGCTCGGCTTGATCGAGGTGGATTACGAGCTGCTGCCGGCGCTGTTCGACCCGGCAGATTCGATGAACACCGCCGGCGGCGCGCCGGTGCTGCATGATGAACCCGAGTACGTCAATTTCGCCGAGTCCGACCCGAGCCGCAACCTGGCAGCCCACATCCACATCGACATCGGCGACGTCGAGAAGGGTTTCGCCGAAGCGGACGTGATCATCGAAGGCGAATACAGCGTGCCGAAAGTGCAGCAGGCGCACATCGAGCCGCACGTCGTGGTCACCTATTGGGACGAGGACGACCGCCTGGTGGTGCGCACCAGCACGCAGGTGCCGTTCCACGTCCGGCGCATGCTGGCGCCGCTGCTGGATTTGCCCGTCAAGCGCCTCCGCGTGGTCAAGCCGCGCATCGGCGGCGGTTTTGGCGGGAAGCAGGAGATGCTGATCGAGGATGTCGCCGCCCACCTGACCCTGGCGACCGGCAGACCGGTGATCTACGAGTACAGCCGCGAGGAGGAGTTCATCGCCGCGCGCAGCCGGCACCCGATGCGCATCCGCATGAAGACCGGCGTGAAGCGCGACCCTTCCGGCGGCAGCGGCTCAGCCTCGATGACGATTACCGCCAACCAGATGGAGGTGCTCACCGACACCGGCGCGTACGGCTGCCACGCCCTGACCGTGACCGGCAACACCGGGCACAAGTCGATGGCGCTGTATGTGGGCGATGGGGCTTACCGCCTGTCACCCAACATCCGCTTCTGCGCCGACATCGTTTACACCAACACGCCGCCTGCAGGCGCTTACCGCGGTTACGGCGTGCCGCAGGGGTACTGGGCGGTGGAGCGGCACATGGAAAAGGTTGCCCGGCAGCTGGGGCTGGACCCGCTGGAGTTCCGCCTGAAAAATGCCCTGCGGGCGGGTGAGCTGCACCCGTTCAGCACCGCCTGGAGCGAGGGGCGCGAGCCGAGACCCGAGATTGTGGAGACCTGCGGCTTGGAAGAGTGCACCCGGCAGGGCGCAGCCGCCATCGGCTGGGATGATAAGTTCGGCAATGCCAGCTGGCACGCCGCCGCCAGCAAACCGCACCTGCGCAAGGGGATCGGCGCGGCGCTGGTGATGCAGGGCACTGCCATCCCCTACCTGGACATGGGCGCCGCCAGCATCAAGATGAACGATGATGGCTCGTTCAACCTGCTGGTCGGCGCCACCGACCTGGGCACGGGTTCGGATACCGTGCTGGCACAGATGGCGGCGGAAGAGCTGGGCGTCAGGCTGGAGGACGTGATCGTTTATTCCTCCGATACCGATTTCACCCCCTTTGACAAAGGCGCCTACGCTTCGAGCACCACCTATATTTCCGGCGCGGCTGTGGTCAAGGCTGCCCGGCAGGTCGCCGCCATGATCCGGCAGCGCGCCGCGCGCATGATCGCCGAAGCAGCCGGGAGCACGGAAGACCCGCAGCAAATCGTATTGAGAGACGGCAAGGCGCTTGGCTGCGAGCGGCAGCGTGAGCCTGGCACAGGTGGCGCTGGACGCACTGCACCAGACCGACCAGGAGCAGATCATGGCGGTGGCATCGTACATGTCGCCGGTGTCGCCGCCCCCGTTTGCGGCGCAGTTTGCCGAGGTGACCGTTGATACCGAGACGGGGCAGGTGACCGTGGACAGGCTGGTGATGGCGGTCGACTCCGGCGTGGTGGTGAACCCGCTGACGGCATCCGGGCAGGTGGAGGGGGGCATGACCCAGGCTCTGGGGTACGCCGTTTGTGAGGAAATGCGGTATGATCATGCCGGTAAGGCGCGCGAGCGCGACTTGAGCGATTACCATATATTCAGGGCGGATGAGATGCCCGAGCTGGAGACGATATTTGTGGAGACATTCGAACCTTCGCACCCCTACGGTGTGAAAGCGGTGGCTGAGATACCCATGGACGGCGTGGCGCCCGCGGTGGGCAACGCCATCCTGGACGCCTGCGGGGCAGACCTGGGGGAGATCCCGGCGACACCGGAAAGGGTCTGGGCTGCGTTAAAACCACTCAAGAAAGAGGACAGCCGCGTATGAGCCAGGTTTATGTGATCGGGCACGTCAACCCGGATACGGACTCGGTCGCTTCAGCGATGGGGTACGCCTGGCTGCTGCGCGAGCGCGACGGGTCAGACACCATGGCTGCGCGCGCCGGAGCCATCAACCCGCAGACAGCCTGGGTTTTGAAGCGCCTGGGGATGGAGCCGCCGCTGCTGTTGAACGATGCCTCGCCGCGCTTTGAGTCGGTATGCATCCGCCTGGATACCACCTCGCCCGATGCTCCCTTGCGCGATGCCTGGTCGATCGCCAACCGCACCTGGGGGGTGGCGCCGGTGGTGAATGAGGATGGCAGCCCGTACGGGCTGGTGAATGGTCCCAGCATTTTCAAGTTCCTCGCCCAGGTTGTCGGACCGCACCCGCGGCGTCACGAGATGAAGATCGCCGATATCCTGGATATGCCTGCCTCCGAAGCCTGCAAGACCGACATCCCCTATTTCCAATCCACCAGCCGCATCCGCGATTCACTCAACCGCATCCTGCGCGAGGACAGCGATGATTTCCTGGTGGTGAATGAAGCCGGGATGTACATTGGCGTGTGCCGGCAGCGGGACGTGCTGAACCCGCCGCGCTTCCAGCTGATCCTGGTGGACCACAACGAGCCGCGCCAGGCGCTGGGGGCATTGGAAGAGGCGGAGGTGCTTGAAATCCTGGACCACCACCGCCTGGGGCACATGAGCACGCACATCCCCATCCGCTTCTCGGTCGATATCGTCGGCAGCACCAGCACGCTGGTCTCGGAGCGCATCGAGGAGTCGGGGATGAGCCCGCCGCCCGAACTTGCGGGTCTGATGCTCGCCGGATTGCTATCCGACACCCTGATCCTGACTTCGCCGACGACCACCGACCGCGACCGGACGGCGTCCGAGCGGCTGGCGCGCTGGGCGTTTGCGCGCAATGGTCCGCTGGCGGGTGAAACAATCGATGCGTATGGTCGGCAGGTGCTCCAGGCGGGTTCCGGTCTGGATGCGCGTAATGCTGATGAAGTGGTCGGGACGGACCTGAAGGTATATGAATCAGGAGAATTCCGCTTCGCCATCGCCCAGGTGGAGGTGACAGACCTGATCCAGCTGGACGACCACCTGGCGGCATTGACCCAGGCTCTGAACAACCTGATGGGTAAGCGCGGGCTGGATTTCGGCATGCTGATGGTCACCGATGTGGTATTGGGTTCCAGCCGCTTGATCCTGGTCAACGAGCCGCCGATCCTGGGCGGGCTGCCGTACCCGCGCCAGCATGATGGGACGAGACTGGCAACCGGTGTGGTCTCGCGCAAGAAGCAGCTGCTGCCGGTGGTGCTGGGGCTGCTGGAAGGGTAATGAGATGAGTGATGTAGGACAAGCTGTTAGCTTGTCGATTAGTGGTGTGGGGATGGTGATGGTCAAAAGATGCGTAGGGCGGGTATCCGTACCCGCCACAGATGCCGGCAGGTATGGATACCTGCCCTACAGATGATGGATAGCATTTACCAGTCAATCGCTCGATTAGAAATTGAGCAAAAGCCCGGTGCGCTGTGCACGATCATCCACAGCCAGGGCTCCACGCCGCGCCATGCCGGCAGCAAGATGCTGGTCTATGCGGATGGCAGTTTCACCGGTACGGTGGGCGGGGGCGAACTGGAAAACAGGGTGATCGCTGCTGCGCTCGAATCGATCCGGGATGGCGAAACGCGCCGGTTGGAATACGCGATGTCGGACCCAGGCAGGGGCGATCCTGGAGTGTGCGGAGGCAGCCTGGAGGTGTTTGTGGAACCGATTTTGCCGGAAGCGAAGATTGTGATTGTCGGCAGCGGGCACGTGGGCAAAGCGGTGGCATCGCTGGCGCACTGGCTTGGGATTCCGCACGGCAGTCAGCGATGACCGTCCGGAGTTCTGCACCCCGGAGGCGGTGCCGGACGCGGACGAATTTTATCCCGTGCCGATGGCGCAGCTGCCCGATCATTTACCCATCAGCCGCTGGACCTGCCTGGTGCTGACCACGCGCGGCGCAGACGTTGACATGGAGGGCATGCCGGCATTATTGAAAGCGGGTCCTGGTTATATCGGGGTGATCGGCTCGCGGCGGCGGTGGGAGACCACGCGGCGCTCGCTCCTGGAAAATGGGTTTACGCCGGAAGAGTTGGCGCAGGTGCGTTCGCCGATTGGGCTGGAGCTGAATGCAGAGACGCCGGAGGAGATTGCGGTGAGTATCATGGCGGAGATCATCCAGCACATCCGCGGAGGGCACGGAAGACCCATGTCGAGCCATCCTGCGGCAGAGACCAGCCAGGCAGGTTGAATTGGGCGATGTGGGAATCATATTATCACTGCGAAAGCGTCCAGCACACGGTTGAGCTGCTGGCTCGCTTTGCCCCGCGGGCAAGGCTGATCGCGGGAGGCACCGACCTGATCCTCGAGCTCGAACGCGGTGTGCGCCAGGATGTGGACATCCTGCTGGATATTTCCCGCATACCGGCGATGGACCGCATCTGGCTGGATTCGGCTGGAGCCGTACACCTCGGGGCGCTGGTCACCCACAATGACTGCGCCGCCTCGCACATTATTAGCGAACACGCTTTCCCATTGGCGAAGGCAGCCTGGGAAGTGGGCGCCCCGCAAATCCGCAACCGCGGCACCATCGCCGGGAACCTGATCACCGCCTCACCGGCGAATGACACCATCACGCCTCTGATCGCCCTGGGAGCCAGTGTACGTCTGGTTTCCGTGCGCGGCGAGAGGATTGTGCCCCTGGCAGCGTTTTATACCGGCGTGCGCAAGACGGTGATGGCAGCAGACGAGATGCTGGTCGAGATCACCTTCCCGGCGCTGGCAGACAGCCAGCGCGGCGGGTTCTTGAAGGTCGCTTTACGGCGCGGCGCAGGCGATCGCACTGGTCAATGCCGCGGTGGTGATGGACCTGAAGGACGGCGGCGCCAGCGATGTGCGCATCGCTTTAGGCGCGGTTGCCCCGACCATCATCCGCGCAAGCGCTGCGGAGCAATTTCCTGCAGGGCAAGCGGCTGGAGGATGCTGCCATCCGGCAGGCAGCAGAGCTGGCAGCGGTGCCGCGCAGCCCATCGATGATGTGCGCTGCCTCAGCCGATTACCGGCGTGAGATGGTTGTTGTCAGTGTGAAACGGTTGTTGACCGCCATCCGGGACGGGCGCGAGCGGGAGGGGTATCCGAGGGAGCCGGTGATGTTGAGGAAACGACCGGAGACCGAAGACAGGAGACCGAGAACGCCCCGGATGGACCAGGGGGAAGACGGAGGACCGGGTTTTGAAGCTCATACGGGCGATATAAGACTTAATCCGGCCTCGGGCGGTCCGATCAGGACGCGGATTAATGGTGTGGATTATTCGTTCGAGAGTGGGCATGGCAAAACCTTGCTGCGGTTTTTGCGCGAAGACGGCGGGTTGGTCGGGACGAAGGAGGGCTGCGCCGAGGGGGAGTGCGGCGTGTGCACGGTGTTCCTGGACGGTATGGCAGTGATGAGCTGCCTGGTGCCGGCGGAACGGGCGCACGGGGCTGAGATCGTCACGATCGAAGGTCTGGCGCACGGCGATGTGCTCCACCCGGTGCAGCAGGCGTTCATCGAGACCGGGGCGGTGCAGTGCGGTTACTGCACGCCGGGGTTCATCATGTCGGCGGCGATGCTGCTGGAGGAGAAGGCTAACCCGGAGAGGGAGGACATCCTCACCGCGCTGACCGGCAACCTGTGCCGCTGCACGGGGTATTATTCGATTATTGAAGCGGTGGAGAGGGCGGCTCAGCGTCGTTAGCGGAGAGCGGTCACTGCGAGTGGATGGAGGGGGAGATTGCTTCACTGCGTTCGCAATGACAGCGGGTTAGAGCTGGAGTGAGATTGCTTCACTGCGTTCGCAATGACAACGGTGAGAGCTGGCGGGAGATTGCTTCACTGCGTTCGCAATGACAACGGTGAGAGCTGGGGGAGATTGCTTCACTGCGTTCGCAATGACAGCGGTGAGAGCTGGGGGGAGATCGCTTCACTGCGTTCGCAATGACAACGGGTGAGAGCTGGCGGGAGATTGCTTCACTGCGTTCGCAATGACAAAGGATGGGAGCTGGGGGGAGATTGCTTCACTGCGTTCGCAATGACGGGTCGTAAGAGGGCTTCAACCGGCTGCGGCTTTATCGGTGATTGACAGTGCCCGGTTGAGGATTTCGAAACCTTCAGCCAGCTGCTGCTCATTGATTATCAACGGTGGGATGATCAGCAGGGTGTGCCAGTGCACCACCAGGTAAAGCCCGTTCTCCAGGCAGTACTTGCTCAATGCTGACATCTCGGGGCTGGACTGGTTGAAGGCTGCCATAGGCTGGCGGGTGGCGCGGTCACGCACCAGCTCCACCGCGCCGAATAAGCCAATCGAACGCACTTCGCCCACCGAGGGGTGCTGCTCGCCCAGGTCTGCGAGGTGTTTGTGCAGCACTTTGCCCATCTCAGCAGCGTTTTCCACCAGCCTGTCGTCCTGCATCACCTGTATATTGGCGACCGCGGCTGCCAGCGAGATGGGGTGGGCGTTGTAGGTCAAACCGCCCTGGTAGACCCTGTCCCGGAAGGTACCGGCGATCTCCGCTTTCATCGCCACGGCTCCGAGCGGTGCGTAGCCGGAGGTGAGACCTTTCGCCATGGTCATCAGGTCGGGGACCACGCCCCAGTGATCGACGGCGAACCACCTGCCGGTGCGCCCGAACCCGCTCATCACCTCGTCGGCGATGAGCAGGATGCCGTGGCGGTCGCATATCTCCCTGACCCCCTGCAGGTATCCGGCGGGGGGAATGATCACCCCGTTGGTGCCGGTGACGGTCTCGAGCAGGACTGCGGCGATCGTTTCAGGTCCTTCGTACTGGATGATTTCTTCGAGGTGGTTGAGGTAATCGCGGGTGAATTCGGCATCGGGGATGTCGCGGTTGAGGCGGTGAAAGGTGGAGCGGTAGCGGTAGGGATCGAGGAAATGCACCACGCCCGGCATCAGGTTGGGCTCCCAGGCTGTGCGGCGCGGGTCGCCGGTGGCTGCCATGGCGCCGGCCGTGGCGCCGTGGTAGGAGCGGTAGCGCGCCAGGATCTTGTGCCTGCCGGTGTGGGCGCGGGCGAGCTTGATGGCGTTTTCGTTGGCGTCGGCGCCTCCCAGCGTGAACAGGAAGGTGTCCAGGTCGCCGGGTGTGATCTCAGCGAGTTTTTTCCCGAGGGCAGCTCTTGGGCGGGTTGCCATCCCGGGCGCGGCGTAGGGCAGCGTTTGCGCCTGCTGGATGATGGCGTCGACGACCCGCAAATCTCCGTGACCGATGTTGGCGCACATGGTCATCGAGTTGAAATCGAGGTAGCGTTTCCCACCGGTGTCCCAAAAATAGACCCCACTGGCGTTGGAGACAGGGATTGGCTGTACTTTCCCCTGGGCTGACCAGGTCCAGAAATTGTGCTTTAGACTGAGCGGCAGGATCTCACTATCGGGGAAATCATCCATCGACTTTACTATATCACAGGTGCTGTTCGTGATAAACTCTGTTCGAAAAATATTCAGGAGAAATTCCATGGAAAATATTGCTTTGATCACTGGCGCAGACCGCGGATTAGGATTCGGTTTGAGCGCTGAACTTCTCAAGCGCGGATGGAAGGTTTTTGCCGGGCAGTACATGCCCGAATGGCACGAACTGGATGAGCTCAAGGGTCAGTACCCGCACGCGCTGCACATTGTGCCTCTTGACGTGAAATCGACTGAGTCTGCGCATGAAGCCGCGCGCAGGGTCGCAGGGATCAGTCCCAGGATCGATATGCTGGTCAACAACGCGGGGGTCACCTCGCCAAAAATGTACCTGGATATCCGTGCCGGTCAGGATTATGCTGAAATTCAGCGCATGCTGGAGGTCAATGCCCTGGGACCGATCCGGGTGGTGGAGGCGTTCCTGCCCTTGATGGAGGAGAGCCCGATGAGGCGGCTGTGTTTTGTGTCTTCTGAAGCAGGCAGCATCACTCGCAGCCACCGGGATGCCTGGTACGGTTACTGCATGTCGAAATCCGCGTTGAACATGGCGATATCGATCATGTTCAATCACCTGCGTAAGGACGGCTTCACCTTCCGGGTGTACCATCCTGGCTGGGTGCGATCCTATATGGGCGGGACGAAAAATCTGGAAGCGGAACTGGAGCCTGAAATCGCCGCGGATTATGCGCTGGCATATTTCCTGCCAGATCTTCCCGAAGGTGAAGAGGACCGGTTGGTGATGCGCGATTATGAGGGCAATGAATGGCCCTGGTAGTTAGAACACAGATTTTACTGATGGAAAAAATTTCACAGATATAAGGAAGGAGAAAAAGAGATGTACGATTTGATACTGGTCATTCATAATTTGCTGCGCTGGGTGGTGCTGGTCCTGGCGGTGGTTGTGGTTGTGCTGGCGTGGATTGGTTGGTTGGGGAAACGTGAATGGCAGGAACGCGACCGCAAGGTCGGGACCTTCTATACCATCGCCATGGATGTGCAGTTATTGTTGGGCGTGATTTTGTATTTTTTCCTGAGCCCGTTTGCTTTGAGCGCGATCATGAACCAGGGCATGGAATTTGTGATGGGCAACCGTGATTTCAGAGTGTTCGCCATGGAGCATTTAGTCTTCATGCTCATAGCGGTTGTGCTGGCACATCTCGGAAGCATTCTGTCGAAAAAAGCGCCCGATTCAGCGGGAAAATACCGCCGGGCAGCGATCTTTTACACGATTTCGCTGGTGGTGCTGCTTGTCGGCATCCCCTGGTGGCGACCGCTGCTGCGATTTTGACGTTAATGTAGCAACCAGGGTTGCCCTGGGGGAAGTCCATCCGATTACCGTTATGTGGCTGCGTTCGTGTTGGCTGAATCGCTGCTTTTAATCTCAATTCTTGGAGGCATGTTGATCATCGCGGTCGTCTGGTTGGTGCAGGCAAAGGGGAGAGCGGCGTTGGAGAGCTTCGAGAATGCCTGAAAATGCAGACGATAGACTTACCAGGGCGTGGCTGCTGGTGTCCAGGCTTGAACGGCTGTCTGCTGACTCGTTATGGGCGTCGCAGGGCGAGCGGCTGCCGGGGGGCGCTGCTTAAATTCCTGGAAACGGCGGGTGACGCGGCAGAATTGGGAGACCAGGACACTGCCCGGTTAAAATTACTGATGGATCATGGGTACAGCCTGCTCGAAAAGGCTGCCCGTGAGATTCCAGAATCCTGATTGCGGGTAAGGTAGCAGCAGAGAGATGAGCGAAGTAAGGATAAAGGTGCGAGAAGCCAGCCTCGAAGATCATGTGCTCCTGTCCGAGATGGGTGCGCGCACATTTAAGGACACATTTGGTCAGGACAATACCCCGGAGGACATGGCAGAATACCTGGCGAAATCCTTCAGCCCGGAAAAGCAGATGGAAGAGCTGGCACAGCCCGGATCAATATTCTTGATTGCTGAAGCCGAAGTGCCTGGAGGTGAGGAAGGTATAGCGGTTGGATATGCCAGGCTGCAATTGGGGGAACCGGAACTGGAGGTAGGTGGGTTAAAACCCATTGAGCTGGTGCGCATTTATTCCGAGAAGGAGTGGATTGGGCATGGCGTGGGCGCGGCTTTGATGCAGGAATGCCTGAGCACCGCCAGGGATTTGGGGTGTGACCTGGTCTGGTTGGGGGTGTGGCAGAAAAACGCCCGCGCGATCAGCTTTTACCAGAAATGGGGGTTTACGATCGCGGGCTCACAGGCTTTCCTGCTCGGGAGAGACTTGCAGCAAGATTATGTGATGGTACGGACACTGGCAGTGGATGAACCAGTTTGAGCCTGGCAGGCAGCCTGTCAGGGAAGGTTTGGCTTTGGATGGGTGCTGGCAAATGAATTACGCGGTTCGAAAGGTCATAGACGCAGACCTGCCCGTTCTCAACCGGATCAAGCTGGCAGAGGCAATCCACCGTGACCGTATCCGGGATATGAGCAAGGGCGGTTTGCATTATCTTGTGGTGGAGGACTCGGACGGTGTAGCCGGTTTTGGTGTGCTGGTTCTTCGATGGCCTTCGACCTGGCCCGATCTGCCTCACCGGGAGAAACTGCCTGTCATGGTGGACCTGATGGTGCGTGAGGAGGCGCGTGGGAAAGGTGCGGGAACGGCGCTGATCCAGGCGATGGAAGGCATCGTGAGGGAAGAGGGGTTCTCGTGCCTGTATTTGTCCGTCAATCCCGTGGAGAACGCTGCAGCCATGCGTTTATATAAGCGCCTGGGATACACGGCGATCCAATCGGAAGCCTACAAGGATTACTGGGAGTTTATCGATTCGGATGGGGTCACTCACCGAGGGGAAGAATGGGCAGTCGATATGGTGAAAATTTTCGAGGAATGATGCAGGACGGGTTGCCTGATTCATCAGGGCATCGGTTTTAGAGGGTAAAGTGGGTTAAAGAAATTATCCTTTTGGGATACTTACAGGGAACTTCCTGGTGGATGTGGTTCAAGGTAATGTCTGTTACGGTCAAGGTGGTAGTTTTCCTCTTCAAGAGAAACACAGGAGAAATCGATGACAGCGACTGTAACCGATGGTCGAAATCAGAAGTGCTCCCAGGCCGACGAGCAGGTTGTTTGCTCCGGATGCCCTGCGTGGGTTGATCATGCTGTTAATGGCGCTGGACCACGCCAACCTGTTTGTCGCTCAAAGCCATTCCTCCGGTGAATATTGGGGTGGCGCGTTTCCACACTATCCAGATAGCGCATCTTTCCTGGCACGCTTATTCACCCATCCTGCTGCGCCAGGATTCTCCTTCTTGTTGGGCGTTGGTATGGGGCTGTCTGCTAAGTCATTGCTTCAACGAGGTTGGACCAGGTGGCAGATCACTCGATCATTTTTGGTCCGCGGCTTGATCCTCATCATTCTGCAGTTCCTGGTTGTCAATCGAGCCTGGGAGGTTAACCCCACAGGCTGGGGAGTGCAGTTCTATTTTGGCGTGCTGGTCGCGTTGGGGGTTGGGATGATGATCGGAAGCGGGTTGGTGTGGTTGAAGACACAATACCTGCTTGTGCTTGCTTTTGTGTTGTTGATGGGGATGGAGCTGGTCAGCCCTGGACCGGAAAAATGGGGAGTCGTTTTCTCCTTCCCGAAGAATGTGCTCCTGGTTCCGGGTGGGGTAGCACCTTACTGGGTCAATTATCCCGTTCTGCAGTGGCTGGAACTGGTAGTCCTTGGACTGGTTTTTGGAAGCTGGTTTGCCGATGATCCACGCCGTGCGATGCGCAGGTCGCTTATCTTCGGGTCAGTATTCCTTGTTGTTTTTGTGGTTATCCGCTATTTCGATGGCTTTGGCAACATCCGTCCCCGGGAAGGCAACACCTGGATTGATTTCCTCAACCCGGTGAAATATCCTCCCAGCCTGGCGTTCACCAGCCTGACGATGGGATTCAACCTGCTTATGCTTGGTTTGTTTGGCTGGCTGGCAGAGCGATTCAAATGGGTACAAAAATTGCTGCAACCTTTGGTGATTTTTGGTCAGGCACCTTTGTTCTTCTACGTGCTCCACCTGTTCCTGTATGCGGCTTTGGGATACTTGCTCGTACCATCCGGAACGAGTATCGCTATGATGCTGATTTTCTGGCTTTTAGGGTTGTTGCTGCTGTATCCTTTCTGTAAGTGGTATGGGGAATTTCGCCGCAGCCGTCCGTTGAATTCTGCCTGGAGGTATTTCTAGATCACCAATGGATACCATTAATTCTGTTGACCCGTATCGAGATTTTTTACACGATCTGGCTGTTCGCCACGGCTGCCAGCCTGATCTACCTTGCCTGGGATGCGCGCGGCCGGCTCCATCTTGGATTGGGTGCCTGGTTTGTCTGGTCTTTGTTCCTGCTGGGTACAGGTCCAGTTGGGCTGGTTTTCTACTGGATCGCTTTCAAGGATATTCGCAGGATGCCTGAGGGCACACATGGTGAAATGTCTTTAACCACCTGGCGGGCTGCGCTGGCGGCATCCGCAGCCCGGGCGTCTGTTTATATGCTCTGGTTTTTCTATTCCTTGCTTTTTATCATTTTTGTGATATCGCAGACTGGCTCCCCTTTGGTCACGCTGGTGATGCTGTATTTTCTGGCTTTCCTGATTTTCTGGTTGATTTCATCGATCACTTTTAAGTCAAGAACAGGTACGAGTTTCTGGATAAGCATGCGGTCATCCTTCGTAACGGAGTACACTGCTTTGAACCTGGTGTTTGTGGGGACACTTCTTACCAACCTCGTTCTGGAAAGAGTTTTACCTGTTCTTTATGCTGATGCGACACATCCTGTTTTCTGGATGCGTGCTTCAATTTCAGGATTTATGGGGTTGTTGCTTTACTATCCATATGCATTCTGGTTGCGATCTCGGAAATTTTTACGATTGGTCAGCACTGGCTGCGGTGGAACCACATACGATGGATACCAGCACAGGGTTTCCCGGTATCCGCGAAAGCTGGGCAGCTCTAATGATCAGCATAGTTCTTTTAGCGGCATCCCTAATGGTGATTGTGTTCGTTTTATAGGAGGATTTGATATTGAAATTATGAAAAGGGTTACGGTCTGCGGTCAAAGGATCGGGTAACCTGATCCCGGAGGCACGATTGGTTGAGCTTATGACATTAGTGAATGTGACAAACCAGGTCGAGTTGTATCTTCGGGGCAGCACTTCGGATTTTATGTTACGTGTGAAATCAATCGGTGATGCAATCGAGCTGAAAAAACGATATTCTTTCATGAACTGATCGAGTTTCAGCAACCTGCAGCATGTTCGAAAGTATAATTAATCCTGCACGGAGATTTCTGTGCAGGATTGTTCTTTACCGGTCCCATTAATATCATATTTCCTGGAGATCAGCATGAATGCGAGAGAAAACTGGCTGCGTGCAGTTGAGTTCCGTCATCCTGAGTGGATCCCTTGCCGGGTGGTCTTCTCTCCACTGACCTGGAAAGTGCTGAGAGAGAACCTCGAAGACCTGCTCCTCGATCATCCCAGACTTTTCCCGGATTTCGAACGCGGCAGAATTGAGTTCGACAGGATGCCTGTCGTTTATCGGCAGGGCGAGTATTACACGGATAACTGGGGATGCACCTGGTACAACATCCAGGAAGGATTTGAAGGTCAGGTGGTCGGGCATCCCCTGGAGAATTGGGATGCATTAGAAACGTACCAGACGCCAGATCCCTATACCCACGACGAAAGAGGGGACAGGGATTGGGAAAAGATCGAGAAAGATATCCAGGTTCAAAAGTATCGAGGTGATTTGACCTGGGGAAATGCCGAGCGGCTGTTTGACCGTCTCTATTTCCTGCGCGGCTATACGAACCTGATGATGGACTTTGCTGAAGAACCGCCTCAGTTGTCGCGGTTAATCGATATGCTGGAAGTTTACGAGTTCAAAGTGGTTAACCGCTGGTTGGAGATCGGCGTGGATGTGATCAGCTTCCACACCGATTTTGCTACCCAGATGGGCACGATGATCAGCCCGGCGAAATTCCGGAAGTACATCAAGCCGATGTTCATGCGCCTGTTCCAGCATATCCGTGCTGCAGGGGTGCATGTGATGCTGTCCTCGGATGGGCGGGTGCTGGAGGTGGTGGATGACCTGATCGAGTGCGGTGTTTCGGTGCACGATCCCCAGCTCAGGGCGAATACTCTCGAAGGGATTATGCGCGAGTATAAAGGACGGTTGTGTGCGGATGTTGACCTGGACCGGCAGGGTTTCCCTTTTATGACGCCTGGTCAAATCCGTGATCAGATCCGCCAGGTGGTGGAGGTAATGGGCGCGCCGGAAGGGGGATTGATGCTGCTGGCAGCTATTTACGACAACGATGTCCCTCTTGCGAACATCGCTGCAATCTGTGATGGGATGGAAGATTACTGCCTGGACTGGAAGGGGGGTGATTAACCGTATGGTTATCGGAACAGGATTGGCGTGGACTCTCATCGATAAAGATATCTTTCCCGCCAATTTTTAATCAGCAAAAACCTTAAAGGAGATAAAGATGCCAGTATTTAAACAACCTAAACCAATCAGCTTCAGCCCCGAGAATCCGGTTGAAATGCACTTCCATGACAGTGATGAGACCTGGATCATGATGGGAGGCAAAGCGATCGCCCACATGGTCGACCGCAAGGGTATCCACCATGACTTCGAGCTGGAAGAAGGGGATATCTGGATGGTTGAAGCCGGGATCGAGCATGGCTGCGACCCGATCACGGATGAGGTGTTGATATTCCCATTCATGGGAACCCTGCCTGAAGGCTCTCATGCACCGGGGCATTACTACTTTGAGAAAGAAGATTACCTGCCGACACTTGTATTGAGGAAAGACCCGCTCCCCTCGAGGGAGAAATAACATGAGTGCTGGAAGAATACTCCCGCGCACGGATGCCCTGGAATTTGTCGATCGTGGGAAACTCGGGTTAGTTGACCTTGGTAATCCACCTGAACCCGGAACGAATGAGCTTCTGTTGGAAACCCTGTTCACTGGCATCACAAATGGCACAGAAAGGCATGCATTTCTTCACGAACATGGTTACGGGGGTGGACAATATCCCTCCCGGCATGGGTACCAGCACGTCGCCAGGGTGGTTTCCATCGGAAAGGAAGTCAGCCAGTTCTCACATGGGGACCTGGTATTTTATGGCGGCTATGTTGGGCACCGCGGCTGGAACCTGGTAAGGGAGGATGATTTACTGGTCAGGCTGCCGTTGACGGATGGTCTGGCTTATTATGGACTATGCGGTGTTGCCGGGGTTGCGCTGCGCAGCGTACGGCGCATGGGAGTTCGCCCTGGGGATAAGGTTTGGGTGGCGGGACAGGGTCCGATCGGGCACTTCACCGCCCAGGCTGCCCGGTCGGCGGGGGCACAGGTGACTGTGACAGATTTGCTGGAGATGCGCCTGTCAGCAGCCAGAAAAGCAGGCGCACATCAGGTGCTGGATGCCGGCGTTCCGGATCTCTATCAGAGCTTGAAAGAAATCGGACCGTTCGATTTTATTTATGATTGCTGCAGTGCCAGGAATCTGCTGTTCGACATCCATGCCAACCGATTGCTGGCTCATGGCGGCACTGTCGGCATGATGGCAGTCCGCGACCGGGTGGAATATCCCTGGAGCCTGCTGCACATCACTGAAGCGCGTTTGGAAACCTCCTGCCACTTTGACAGGGACGATCTCAGGGTCCTTCTATTCCTGGTTGAACAGGGCTTGATAAACATGGAACCTGTGGTTTCTCACAAGGTTCCAATCGAAAACGCACCAGAGATCTATGATACCCTGGCAACCAACAGCGATCAGTCTGCTGGGCGTTATCTTCGATTGGCAGTAAAGGATTCGGTTTTCGGAGTCGTCAACCTGTAACAAGAAGCGAATTTCTATTCGCTTTCCTGCAGTCGCTCGACGATACTCTCATCGAGTCCTTCGGTGGTGACTACCGCTCCCAGGTCCTTGAATATGTCGGTCATGCGTTCGCCATACCGCTCATCCACTACGGCTACAACCGCAGCCTGACCCTTTTCCAGCCCATCCCCCAATTTCTGTAAGCTTGGGTTGGGGATGCCCGGGTCAGATTTCTTGGCAAGCAGTCCACCGATCAAGGCGCCACCAACAGCTACCCAACCAACGGGTCCGGTCATCAATCCAAAGATGCCTCCCAGTACGCCGCCGATCAGCGCTCCTTTGCCGCCGCCCATATCGTCAGATTCTTTTACCTTCAACCTGCCGCGACTGGTGCGGCTGACGACTGCTACATTCTGAAGCAGCATATCTGGTTCGTAAGATAAACTACCAGAGAATGTTTGCTTTTCTTTTTCATCGAGCAGACGCTTGCGTAATTTCTGGTAAGCGCTTTTGGCGGTTTTTTCATCCTCAAAAGACGCCACAATCACATTTACACCATATCCCATGAGTCAATCCTCCTGAATACATAAATTTCGGTTTCATCACTATTATAACCGCACGTTTTTCTGCCCATATATGATTTTAATCATCTTGAGATTTATCTCTATATTAGGTAAGATTAACGTGTGTAAGGGGGATATGAGTCTCAATATTCAGCTTCATATTTTTAGATCTGGATGTGACCGCATCCAAATTATGGAGAAAAATGTCAGAAAAGAAAATTAAATTAGGTTTTGTAGGAGTTGGCGGGATGGGACAGTGCGCTCATCTGAGGAATTATGCCATTCTTCCGGATTGCGAGGTCGTGGCAATCGCTGAAATCCGCCAGTCGCTTGGGGAAAAAGTTGCTTCTCATTACAATGTTCCCAATGTTTACCGTTCTCACGTTGAGATGCTGGAAAATGAAGAACTGGACGCCATTATCGCTTCGCAACCTTTCGACCGGCATGGTGTGCTTGTTCCGGAATTAATCAATTCGGGGGTACCCGTGTTCACTGAGAAACCGCTGGCTGCTTCGGTGCAGGTGGGAGAATCGATCGCGGCTGCGGTTGAGCAGAGCGGTACCTGGCAGATGTTGGGTTATCACAAACGCAGCGACCCGGCAACCATGCAGGCTAAGCGAACCATCGAGCAATGGAAGCAATCAGGGGATATGGGCAGAATGACCTATGTGCGCATCCTGATGCCGGCTGGAGATTGGGTTGCCAATGGATTCAGCGATCTGATCACAACGGCTGATCCTTATCCTCAACTCGATCGCGATCCACCTGCAGATGACATGGATGATGAAACCTATCAAAAATATGTCACCTTTGTCAATTATTACATTCACCAGGTGAACTTGATGCGCCACCTGCTGGGTGAACCTTATCAAGTTACCTATGCAGATCCTTCAGGGGTTCTCCTGGCAGGATTGAGCGCCAGCGGGATTGCCTGTACGATCGAGATGTCACCTTACACTACCAGCATCGATTGGCAGGAGTCGGCTTTGATCTGTTTCGAACACGGTACCCTCCAGCTGGACCTGCCCGCTCCCATGGCAGTGAACCGACCAGGACAGCTGACCATTTTCCGCGATCGTGGGCATGGACAAACGCCGGAACGAGTGCAGCCTCAGCTTCCCTGGGTGCATGCGATGCGCCAGCAGGCGATGAATTTCTGCGCAGCAGTAAGCGGCGACATCCAGCCGTTGTGTGAGACAGCTGAGGCTCTGGAAGATTTGAAGAGTTGCCAGGGAATACATCCGTTTATGGTTGGGTAAGTGAGCATGGAAGCTGAGCTTGAAGCTGAATTTCCAGCTATATTACTCTCAACCAGGATTTTAAGAATTCAAAAACCGAAATTCAGGAGGATTTTCATGCCCATAAAATGGAGAAAGAAACTGATCACATTGGACCGTTTTGAGTCCGCTGGTGTTTTTGATGTGAATGGCGATGGAAAGCCAAACATCGTTTCTGGTGCATACTGGTATGAAACTGCTGACATCAGTACACAGCATCCGGTTGGTGAGGTGAAAGCCTTCGGCGAGTATTATGATGACTTTTCAACGATTCCCATGGATGTGGACGGGGATGGGCGATTGGATTTCATCACCGGTGGATGGTGGGGAGACACGCTGCGCTGGAGGCAGAATCCGGGCGATCCGGAAAAAGAGTGGACAGAGCACATCATTGCCCAAACTGGCAATATCGAGACAACACGAGCATGGGATGTGGACGGGGATGGACAGCTGGAGATTGTACCCAACACCCCTGGCGGACCGCTGGTGGTGTATAAATTACGAATGCAGGATGGGCACGGGACCGCTGAATTTGATACGCATATGATATACACATCTAACCAGGGACATGGACTTGGTTTTGGTGATGTAAATGGAAACGGCAGAGGAGATTTTATCCTTGTGAACGGGTGGCTCGAGGCTCCCAGGGATCCGTATCATGAAGAATGGGTTCTGCACCAGGAATTCGATCTGGGAACTGGCAGTATTCCAATTCTGGTTGTGGATGTGAATGGGGATGGGCTGAATGACTTGATTGTTGGGCAGGCACACCCATATGGGCTGGATTGGTGGGAACAGAAAGTGAGCCCCGCAGGTAAACGGACCTGGATCAAACACCCGATCGACCCGTTCAATTCGCAGTACCATGATCTGCACTGGGTGGACCTGGATGGGGATGGTCAGCCCGAACTGGTGACCGGGAAGCGTTACCGGGCTCACTGCGGTCATGATCCAGGGGGACATGATGATGTCGGTATCTATTATTTCAAATGGAATGGAGAATCGTTCAGTAAACAGGTGATCGATTATGGTCCTCCAGGCGTTGGAAAAGGCTGCGGGATCCATTTTGCCATCGCTGACTTGAACGGGAATGGTCGCCTGGACATCGTCGCTCCAGGTAAAGACGGTTTGTATTTATATGAAAACCTCGGTTCATAGGCACTTGGAGCGGAGCTTGCAGTAGCATTGCAAGCTCCTCTGTAAACAAAAGGAGAATAAAAATGGCTAAAGTAGCAATTATCGGGGCGGGCAGTATCGTTTTCTGCAAAACGCTGATCCAGGATATCCTGGCGACGCCAGGTCTGGAAGACACGGAATTTGCACTGATGGCGCCCAGCACACGGCGGACACCACACGTGGAGGCATTCGTCAAGCGCGTCATTGCTGCCAACGACCTGCCGGCGAGTGTGTGGATTACCACGGACCGGCGAGAGGCGCTTGTTGGAGCGGACTACGTCATCGCCACATTCCAGGTTGGCGGGCTGCAGGGTTTCGAAATGGATTACAGCATCCCGCTGAAGTATGGGGTTGACCAGTGTATCGGTGACACCCTGGGACCAGGCGGTGTCTTCCGCGCCTTGCGCAGCATCCCGGTGATGATGGAACTGGCAGCCGATATGCAGTCGTTGTGCCCGGACGCTGTCCTGCTCAACTACGTCAACCCGATGGCGATGGTGTGCTGGGCGCTGGGAAAAACCAGTGTACCTTTCGTGGGACTATGCCACGGTGTGCAGACGACGATGGACCTGATCTCGGGCTATGTGGACCTGCCCAAAAACGAGATTGACTTCCTGTGCGCCGGGATCAACCACATGGGATGGTTTCTCAAACTCGAGCATGAGGGAAAAGACCTTTACCCGCTTCTCCGGGAGCGCTTCGAGCTGCCTGAATATTATGTCAACGAGAAGGTGCGCGGGGAAGTGTTCCGGCACTTTGGTTACATGATGACCGAATCGACGGGACACCTGGCAGAATATGTGCCCTGGTTCCGTAAAAACCAGATGGCGCTGGATCTGTACTGCGATGAACCAGGATTCGGTGGCGAGAGTGGTGCATATTACAATTTCAGTAAATATGTCACCGGCAAATACAGTGACGAAGAAATCCTGGCGGATGAATCAGTAAAACTGCCCTCGCGCAGCATCGAATATGGCTCCTACGTGATCGAGGCCTTGGAAACCGGGCGCACATTCAAATTAAATGGCAACGTGATCAATGGTGGGATGATTACCAACCTGCCGGAGGATTGCTGTGCAGAGGGTCCCATGTATGTGGATCGCACTGGACTGCATAAGACGATCGTTGGCGACCTGCCTCCCCAATGCGCTGCGCTGAACCTGACCAACATCAATGTGCAAAGGCTGGCGGTCGAAGCCGCTCTGAGCGGTGACCCGGAACATATCGTCCACGCCTGCGCGTTGGATCCGTTATCAGGTGCCGTCCTCACTCTGAAGGAAATACGCGATATGGCAACGGAGATGCTCGAAGCAGAGGCGCAGTGGTTGCCACAGTTTGCCGGCAAAGCCATCCGCCCGACGCCTGCAGTGGTTGTTCATAAAGACGTTGTCCCGGCGGAAGTTCCGGTAGATCCTGCTCTGGCGATCCTGGCGAGGTTTGGAGAGTTGGGAAAATAAAATCCCATTTACCGTCGCTCAAATTGTTTGCTAGATTGTGGACGGTGTTGTTCATCACTGCACTCATGTGCTCAGGCTGTGCCAGGAACATGGAAGCTAAATCATATATAAGCGCCTGTTCAGAAATGGGTTTTCCCGCCTACCGGGTCGGTGCGTATTATTATCCATGGTATGGGGATGATTTCCATGGGGGCGCTTACCTGCGAGAGCACCTGGTCCCTGTACAACTGCCGGAACTGGGTGAATACGATGACCGCGACCCTGAGGTGATCAAGCAGCATCTGACGTGGAGCCGGCAGGCGGGAATCGGATTTTGGGCAGCGAGCTGGTGGGGACCAGGAGGGCGTGAGGATATAACACTGCTGGAGCATGTCCTGGTTCATCCGGACCTGGGTGATTTTCAAATCTCGTTGATTTATGAAACCTCCGGCAGGACGGAAAATTTCACGGATTATTCCAACCTGGCGGCAGATATTGATTATCTGGTGGACAATTATTTCGAACATCCAAACTACCTCAAGATCGAGGGCAAAGCGGTGTTGTTTGTTTACCTCACACGCGTTCTGGAAAGCCGCGGAAGTCTGGTGAGTAGCCTGGAGATGATGAGGTCTGCAGCGCGAGAAAAGGGTGTGGAATTGTTCATCATCGGCGACCATGCCTTTGGTCCTCCGCCCGGGCTTCCGGGCAATCTCTCGTTGATGGACGCGGTGACTAATTATGATGTTTATGGGGCAATGGGAGCATCAGGTTACGCCGGTCAACCGGCAGTAGAAGCGTATGCCACGGCTCAACAAGGCTGGAAAGAGCAGGCAGTCGTTGCGGGGATCGGGTTTGTACCCTCCGTGACACCAGGATTCAATGACACCGGGGTTCGCAGCGGTCACCTGCCTCTCTCGCGAAAATTGACTGAAGACGCCTCATTTGGCTCCCTGTTCCGGGCACTGCTGGCGAAGGCACGGGAACAGGTGGATGAACGGGTTGGGTGTATGTTGATGGTGACATCCTTCAATGAGTGGCATGAAGACACCCAGATTGAGCCGGTCCGCAAGGCGGATGCCACAACCCGGGAAGAAGCTTTCACTGGCGGGCTGCCTTATGAAGGATATGGTGAAAAATACCTGCAGATTTTGCGTGAAGAACTGGGTCCATGAAAGGGATACAGGTTTGAAAGGTTTATCCTGGTTTGTGGGTTCTATCCAGCCAGGTCATTAAATTAAGGTAAACTGGTGATTCGTTGTTTGATTCATCGGAGGTGATAACATGAAAGCAGCATCACTGGATTTAACCAAGGTACATATTTTGCGCATCGATCCTGGTGAAGATGTACTCCAATCTGTGCAGTTATTCCTGGCGGAAGAAGGTATTCGCCAGGCAGTCGTGCTGGGAGGTTACGGTACCCTGGCAGCCTCGCACCTGCACTGGGTGAAGGACAACAAGATCCCTGCCAGGGAAGTATTCGGCAGGGAGGAAGGCGGGATCGAGATCCTGTCCATGAATGGGCTGGTCGTGGATGGTCAGGCGCACATTCATGTCACCCTGTCGACACCGGAGGGAGCATACGGTGGGCATCTGGAAAATGAGTGTATTGCCTACGTGCTCTGCGAGGTGTTTTTAGGTGAGGTGGCAGGCAGCAGGCTTTCACGTGAGCGAGTTCAGGTCGATGTGGAAGGAATGGGCGTGGGCACCATCCCGAGGTTGACGTTTAATTGAGCCCTTATACCTGAATCTAATTTCTGTCAGGAGACAATATGCCATATATAAACCTTGAGGAAATCGAAAGGATTGAAAGGATGTCCGGTTTCCATGGGCGATTCATCCACATGGAGAACGTCACTTTTGCAGATTGGATCATCCTGGAAGGCTCGCAGGCTCCCGAACATTCTCACCCGCACGAACAGATAACCTACTTGCTGGAGGGTAAATTCGAGTTTGTACTGGGTGGAGAAAAGCAGGTGCTGGAACCGGGGAAAGCGGCGGTTATCCCCGGCAACGTCGTGCATTCCGGGAAGGCTCTCACGGATTGCCATCTGGTGGATGTCTTTTACCCGGTGCGCGAGGATTTACGTTGAGCAATTGCATTGGTGCAAAGCGATGATTGGCAACGAGAAGCATACCCCGATCGCTCTGGAAGCATATGAGCAGCTGGCAGAGGCTTACGATGCACGCGTCGCCACCAAGCCGCATAATGCCTATTACGACCGACCTGCAGTCTTAAGCCTGCTGCCGGAAGTGCGAGGCATGAAAGTGCTGGATGCCGGCTGCGGTCCTGGCGTCTATTCTGAGATACTGGTCGAGATGGGCGCTGAGGTGGTGGCGGTGGATGTCAGCCCGAAGATGGTGGCGGCTGCAAAGAAGCGTTTGGGTGAACGAGCCCGGATATTCCAGGCTGATCTGGAACAGGATATCCCCGGTTTGGAGGCAGAAACCTTCGACCTGATTATCAGCCCATTGGTGCTCAACTACATCGATGATCTCTACCCAATCTTCGAACGGTTCTACCGGCTGTTGAAAAGGGGAGGTCTCCTTGTGTTCTCGGTTGGGCATCCTTTTTTCGATTTTGTGTATTACAAGTCGGAGAATTACTTCGCTACTGAGAAGGTGGGTACTGTGTGGCGAGGGTTTGGCAAGCCAGTGTATGTGCCGGCTTACCGTCATTCTTTGAGCGCACTGATCAATCCACTCCTGGATGCGGGATTCAGCCTGGAAAGGGTGCTGGAGCCTTTACCTACCGAGGAATTCCAGCAGGCTGACCCTGAGGAATACGAGCAGCTGATGCGTTCTCCAGGATTTCTGTGTGTTCGGGCGAGGAAGGATTAAGATGGGATCGCGCCCGTTGAATTTAGCATTTCGGTTCATCTTGGAGCTCGTTGGTCTGTTCAGCCTGATCTATTGGGGTTGGGCACAAGTTGATGGATTGATACGCTATGTACTGGCGATCGGTCTGCCGTTCCTGGCAGCCGTTGTTTGGGGGATGTTTAATGTGCCCGGCGATCCCAGCCGTTCTGGAAAAGCTCCGGTCCCTGTGCCAGGATGGGTGCGTCTGCTGATAGAACTGGTCTATTTTTCGCTGTCTGCATGGTGCCTGTGGGATGCGGGTGCGCAGATTTGGAGCCTTATCTTTGCAGGAGCGGTTTTATTGCACTACGCATTATCCGTCGACCGCATCCGCTGGCTTTTGAGCCGGCAACCTTGACGCGAAGGTAGTTGTCGATAGACTTCTGGCTTGGGCTTACTCCATTCTAATTTACCGCAGATCATTCATAATCAAAATCAAGGATAATTCATGACAATCACAATTAACCAGGCAATCAATACGATAATAAAGGATGTACCAGGGGCTCCTTTCGATGAGACTGTCGATGTTGTCAAGATCGGTGATCCGGAACAGGCATTGAGCGGAATCGCGGTCACATTCCTGGCAAATGCTGAGGTCCTCAAGGATGCTGCTGGCTCAGGTCTTAATTTCATCATTACCCATGAACCGGTTTTCTACAACCATCTGGATGAAACGGGTTGGCTGAACCAGGACCCTGTACTCCTGGCGAAACAGGAGCTTATCCAATCCAGCGACCTGGTCATCTGGCGTTTCCACGATTATTTACATTCGATCCCCCCGGACAGCACCGTAATGGGTTTGCTGGAGGCGCTGGGGTGGGAAGAGTACGCTCTTCCAGATAAGTTCTACGTCTGCCGGATTCCTGAGATTTCCTTTGCGGACCTCATCCAGCACGTGAAAACAAAACTGGGTATCGAAACATTGCGGATAGTAGGAGAAATGAGTGTGAAGTGCCAGGGGATCGCCCTGATCCCTGGAGCGCCTGGTTATCGCTGGCAGATCGGCGTGTTAGAGGATCCAGACGTGGATGTGATGATCACCGGTGAGATCAGCGAGTGGGAGACGCCTGAGTACGTGCGCGACGCAAATACCCTTGGCATAAACAAGGGATTGATCGTTTCCGGTCACGCCCCAAGCGAAGAACCAGGCATGGAGCGCATGGTTCCCTGGCTGCAAGAACGCTTTCCCGGCTTCCCGGTCAAATTCTTCCCCAACAGTACTGCACTGAGAACTTTTTGAGTCTTGTTAAGGTGCCAGTTGTCGATAGGCACCATTTGTGCACTGTTATACCCGGGTTTCGTAGGTTGAGTTTCTTACCGGCACCTGAAATGAGTTTGGGTCATCTTTCAGGTATTCGGTGCCTGCGAGCCAGTTCTGCCTCGACATCCCTCAAGCTGAGTCCATGGGCGGACAACAGGACGAGAGTGTGGTAGAGTAAATCGGAAATTTCCTCTACCAGCCGTTGGTTCCCTTGCCCTTTCGCCGCCAGAATCACCTCGATGGATTCCTCCCCGATTTTCTGCAGAATCCTGTCATCACCCATGTCGAAGAGCTCATTGGTATAGGATCCGGGTTTAGGATTGGCTTTGCGGTCTTCGATGATTTCAAATAGCTTGTTTAACATTCACTCGACCTCCGGGTACACCGGGCTAAAAAAGCAACTGGTCTCACCTGTATGGCAGGCTGGACCGTGAGGATGCACCTTTAATAATATGGTGTCGGCGTCGCAGTCCACTCGGACCTCGATGACATCGAGATAATTACCGGAGGTCGCCCCCTTGTGCCAGAGTTCGCCCCGGCTGCGGCTCCAGAAATGTGCCTGCCGGATCAGCATGGTTTTTTCAAACGCTTCAGCATTCATCCAGGCTACCATCAAGACCTGCCCTGTATCAGCATCCTGAACGACTGCAGGGATCAGACCGTTGGCGTCATAGTTTAATTCCATGTTTCCACCTCAATTCCAGCCACTGTGAACGGCTGAGTCTAAAATGACTGGTCGATCCCAACCGGTCTGATTGGAATGTGCTTTACGATCAGGTACTGCTTGATTTCGCCAACCGTCAGCTTCTTGTCGTGGAACAGGGAAGCTGCCAGGGCAGCATCCGCCTTCCCGTTGGTGAGTACCTCAGCGAAATGTTCCAGTTTTCCGGCACCACCGCTGGCGATCACCGGGACATTCACCGTTTCAGCCACCTTGCGGGTTAACTCGATGTCATAACCGGCGAGTGTCCCGTCAGCATCCATGCTGGTCAGCAGGATTTCACCGGCGCCCAGTTCCACACCTCGACTCACCCATTCCAGGGCATCGATGCCGGTTGGCGTCCTGCCACCATGGATATAAACTTCCCACTCGCCAGGTGCTTTTCGTTTGGCATCCACTGCCAGGACCACGCACTGGCTTCCAAAGCGTTCCGCTCCCTGGCTGAGGAGTTGAGGGTTGTTGACCGCGGCGGTGTTGATGCTGATCTTATCTGCCCCTGCCAGAAGGATGGTGCGCATGTCCTCGACGCTTGTTACACCACCGCCGACCGTCAAGGGCAGGAAGATCTCGTCTGCAACCCGCCGGACGGTTTCCGCTGTGGTTTTCCTTCTCTCCGGGCTTGCTGTGATGTCGAGGAAGACCAGCTCATCGGCGCCCATGCGGTCATAAATGCGCGCGTTCTCGACTGGATCACCGGCATCTCGCAGGTTGACAAAGTTGACGCCTTTGACGACACGACCGTCCTTGATGTCCAGGCAGGGGATAATGCGCCTGGCTAACATGGTGAGACCTTCATAGAAATTGAATGAACCGCAGGCGAGTGTCTTGCCAGCATATTTATGCCTCCGTTCGAACGATATTAAGCGGATTACCAATCCGCTCTACGTTTCTAAGTTTAAAGGCTGGTCTGGGTGAAGGAGAAATAATTAACACTTCAGCGCCTCCTCCAGGTTAACCGCCCCATCATACAATGCACGACCGATGATGATGCCGGAGATCCGCCCAGAGGACCGACCAGGTTTCCGCTCAGAAACTGTGTGCCTCGCAACTGAAGCCTTTTTTGCCTTAATAACATCTTCAATCGATTTCACGCCCCCAGAAACGATCACGTTCAGGTTCGTTTTGTCAGCCAGTTCCACAGAAGCGACGATGTCTGCACCGCTGCCAACCCCATCCCGGGCTATGTTAGTATAGATGACGGTCCGGATTCCAGCTGTATACATGTCTATACCCAGTTTTTCAACCGCCATACCGGAATCTTCTTTCCAGCCGCGAACGCGTACTTTTCCCTCCCTGGCATCCAGGGCAGCCGCAATCTGGTCTGAGCCATATTTCTGAAGGGCTGCACCCACGATTTTGGGGGATTCAACAGCTGCTGTTCCCAACAACACCCGTGATACGCCAGCCTGAATCACGTCCTCGATGTCAATCATCCGGCGAAGCCCACCGCCATATTGTACTTTTGCGCTATATAAGGCAGATATCTCAAGAATCGACCGCAAGGCTGCCAGATTTTCCTGGTGAGTTTCATCAAAAGCGCCATCCAAATTGACAACATGCAACCAGCGTGCCCCGGCAGACAACCAGCGTTCTGCCACTTTTGCAGGATCATTGCCATAATTCGTTTGCTGCCCAGGATCTCCCTGGCGCAACCTGACCACTTTTCCCTTTCTCAGGTCAATTGCCGGGTAAATGTCGAACACGGTTTCACCGCCCATTTGTAGTGGAGATTGGTCAACCATCAACACTTCTCCACAAAATTCCGTAAAATTTTCAAACCTACATCCTGGCTTTTCTCCGGGTGGAACTGGACGCCGTAGAGACGCTCCCTGACAACCACGGAAGCATAGCGGATGCCGTATTCGGTTATCGCAGCAACGTTTGCCTGGCTTTCGGGCTCGCAGTAATAGGCGTGGTTGAAATAAGCGTAGCTGCCTTCGTCAAGCCCTTCAAGCAACGGGACCTGTCCTCTGTTCAAAACCTGGTTCCATCCCGTCTGCGGGACCTTATATCCATCGGTATTGAAACAAAGCACTCTGCCAGGGATAATGCCAAGTCCGTTGTGGTTTCCCTGCTCCTCACTGGTTTCGAAGAGGAGCTGCATTCCCAGGCAAATACCCAGCATGGCCGTCCCGTTCTCGAAAACTGTCCGGATGGTTGTCTCCAGGTTCCGCGAGCGCAATCCCAGCATCCCGTCGCCAAAGGCGCCGACACCGGGGAGGACAACCTTGTCGGCAGCGAGGATTTCGGCGGGATCTGCGGTGAGGATCACGCGTCCTCCAGCTGCTTCAAGCGCTTTTTGCACGGAACGCAGGTTACCGATGCCGTAATCGACCAGGGCGATGCGGGCTTCGTGAACAGGCTCGTGGCTCTTCATAACGTTCCCTTCGTGCTGGGAATGGATCCAGCCACCTCACGCCTTGGATCGATACGCACGGCTGAATCCAATGCTCGCCCTAGCGCTTTAAAGAGCGCCTCTGCCTGGTGATGATCGTCACGACCATAGAGCACACGTGCGTGCAGGTTCATGCGCGCGGACACCGCCAGGGATTCGAAAAAATGGTTTACCAGGCTGGTGGGCGTGCCTGAAAGCATACTACCGACCTGGCTGCTGTGCCACTCTGCCTGCATCACGGTGTAGGGTCTGCCGGAGAGATCGATGGCGACGAATGCCAGGGATTCGTCCATGGGCACATAGGCTGATCCCATGCGGTTGATGCTGCGGCGGTCACCCAATGCCTGGTCGATTGCGCTTCCCATCACCAGGGCACAATCTTCGATGGTGTGGTGCGCGTCGACTTCCAAATCCCCTTCCGCGTGCAGGTCCAGGTCGATCATCCCGTGGACGGCAACATGGCTGAGCATGTGGTCGAAAAAACCTACTCCGGTGTGGATGTTGAATTTTCCAGTCCCATCCAGGTCCAGACGTCAGCCGGACGTTGGTTTCGTTGGTCTTTCTTTCCAGTGTAATCGCTCTCACTAAAGTGTTAGTACTCATCAAATTCCTGTTCCTTTTAAAGCAGCCAACAGAGCGGATGTGTGCTCTGGTTTGCCAATGCTGAAGCGGATGTGGTCCTCAAGACCTGGTTTTTGGAAATATCGCACCAGGATGCCGGTTTTGGCGAGCTCCTGTTTAAGTCTCAAGGCTGTTATTTCAGGGTGGCTTTGGTCCGGAGACACCTTGCATAAGATGAAATTCGCACTGGACGGGTAAGGATGGAGCCAGGTGAAATCCATTAAGCTGGAATACAACCGTTCTCGTTCAGCCACGATCCAGGCGCAGCGTTGATCGATCTTTTCTTTATTCTCCAGCGATACGATGGCGGCTGTTGCCGCGGCAACAGACACATTATACGGTTGTTTTACCTTCCAGAGCTGCTCGATCAGCCACTCTGGGAAGACGCCATAACCCACGCGCAGCCCTGCCAGCCCGCCCCATTTGCTGAATGTGCGCAGGACTACCAGGTTTTCTCGCCTGCTTACCTCATTTATCCAGCTTGATCCAGGGGGTGAAAACTCGATGTAGGCTTCATCCAGAACCAGCAACAACGGCAGGTCCAACAAGCGTTTGATGTCGTTCCTTGCTACCAGACCACCATCCGGGTTGTTGGGTGAAGCCAGGAAGAGCATCCTTGGGTGCTCCTCAACAGGTTTATTGCTGAAATGAGAACTCGATTGCAGGCACATCGATGCTGAAATCCGGCTTCCTGTGGACATTGATGATCCCCACACCGTTAACATCGCTGTCGAATGCGTACATCCCGAAAGTTGGCGGGCAGTTCAAAATGAATTCGCCCGGTTCCAGGCAGGCGCGCATCACCAGGTCGATCAATTCGTCTGCACCGGCACCTGCCAGCAGTAACTCAGCAGGAACTCCCAGGTGATCTGCCAGAGACTGGCGAAGTTTCCGGCTCTGCGGGTCCGGGTAAACATGTGCGTATGGAAGCTCGCCCAAAGCCTTGAGAACCTCCGGCAGGGGACCGTAGGGATTCTCGTTCGCGTCCAATTTGACCAGTTTGTCAACTGGAATCCCGAGATTTTCGGAAAGGATATCGTAAGGCAGCACCGGTTCATATGCCGGCATGTCAAGGATGTGGCTGCGGATCTTCATAGTGTCTTCCGATCTGGCACACGTTCTTGGGCGGCAGCAGCATGGGCTGTCAATGACTCGGCTTCGGCGATCACTTGAGCCAGCGCGCTCAACTCCTGGCTGGTCTCCGTGTCTAGGGCGATAATGCTGGTGATTTTGATGAAATCATAAACATTGAGCGGTGAGGCAAATCGAGCGGTACCCCCGGTCGGCATGACGTGGCTGGGTCCGGCTATGTAATCGCCTAACACTTCGAAAGACCCCTCGCCCAGGAAAAGCCCTCCGGCATGATCGATTTGCTCCGAAAGAACCAGCGGATTCTCCACTGAAAGGCACAAATGCTCAGGGGCATAATCCGACGCAAGCCTCGCCGCGGATGATAGGTCTGGTGTGACGACAATCCCACTGCGTTTATCCAGAGATTGGGCGATGATATCGGCTCGGGAGAGGAACTCGATCCGCTGCGCAATCTCTGCCTGCACGGCATCGGCGAGTTCCTTGTCCGGAGTTAGCAAAATGGCTGAGGCAAGTACATCGTGCTCAGCTTGAGCGAGCAAGTCAGCAGCGATCCAGGCTGGGCTGGCGGTGTGGTCGGCGATGACCATGGTTTCTGTAGGACCGGCGAGCCCGTCCAGCCCCACAAGACCGAAGACCTGCTGCTTGGCGAGGGTAACGAACAGGTTGCCTGCCCCAACGATTTTATCCACCTGGGGGATGGTCTCGGTCCCAAATGTCATCGCAGCGATTGCCTGTGCTCCGCCCACCTGAAAAACGGAACTCACTGCACACAGGTGTGCGGCTGCCAGGATGACCGGGCTGGGATTTGGTGGTGTACAGACGATGATTTCTGGCACACCCGCTACCTGTGCGGGAATGACGGACATGAGCAGCGAGGACGGCAGGGGAGCAGTGCCTCCGGGCACATACACACCAACTCTGTCAACCGGGCGGGCACGCTGCCCTAATCGCCCACCCATTACGCTGGTCTCCCAATTTGGCAGCGGTTGGAATTCGTGAAACTGGCGGATGCGTTCGGCTGCGCGGTTGAGCGCGCTGGACAGCTCCGCAGGCAGAGCGTTGTAAGCCTCTTCCAGCATTATTTGTGGGATCAGGAAGGTCTGGGGCGCCTGGTTGTCCAGCAGGATCGACCATTCATGCAGGGCAGCGTCACCGCCCATGCGAACTGAATGGATGATTTTCTTCACCGCATCTTCCGGTGTGGTGCCTTTGCCAAACAAGGTTTCGGTCCTGGCGAGTATGGAAGCGGAGAGGTTAGATCCTGTGGTGTCGCGCTTCCTGGCGGGTAGCAGGATCGATTTCTGGGCTTCTTCAAGGGTGTAAATTTTCATCATTATTTATCTTCCTGGAATTCCAATAGATTACTACGCAGGTCGCGCAGAGCCTGTGGTTCTTCTTCGAAAATATAGGCTACCGGGCTGACCACTACCCCGCTGCCGCCTACAGCGCGCAGCTCTGCGATGGCAGAGGCAAGCTGATCCTTGCGCACGATGATGTGTGCGGCGAACCAGCCCTGATCGGCGTCGCGCGTGATCACCCGTGAAATTGTCGGACCCTGCAAGCCGCCGATGATCGATTGCTGGAACATCAGGTTGGCGACACTCTCTGCGGAATCACCGCGCACATTGGCAAAGATGGAAAGGTTTTCCGAACCGCGGCAGGTAAGCGGTGATCAACTCAAGCAATTGTTGTGCAACGGTGAGGACTTCGGGTCGTGTCTTTAGGGCGGGACGGTTGGCGATCAAACAACCCTGGGATCGCAAGTACCAATCCATCCTCGATTGTTTTCAAACGGTTATCGCGCAGAGTGGTGCCTGTGGCAACCAGGTCAACGATCAGATCGGCATAGCCAATCGTGGGGGCAATTTCAAGTGTCCCTTCAGCCGGTATCGTCTGTGTATCCGACAAATCATGGCGGTCGAAAAACCCCTTGCTTAAAACGGGGAATTTGCTGGCAGCACGCAGTGGTCTTCCCAGTTCTTTTTTCCATAACTGTAAATCTTTCATGGTTTTTACCTGTTCTTGAGATTCCGGGACAATCACGTTGAGCGTACACGCTCCGATGCCAAGATCCTGCAGTAGAACGATCAGGTTTTCATTGCCGTTGCGTCGTTCGGAAAAGATGTCCCAGCCTGTAATACCAAAATCAACGCTGCCATCACGCACACTGACGACGATGTCACCCGGGCGCTGAAACAATACACTGAGACCGGGAAGATTGGGGATGGTTGCCCTGTACTGGCGCGGATTGGGCTTGTGCACGCGCAGTCCGGCGTTTGCCAGCAGTTCAAGTGACTCGCCTTCCAGCACGCCCTTGCTGGGCAACGCGATGCGGATTTCGGTTCTTTGGTTTGACATAGGTTCCTCCAAAAAAAAACGCTCCCGTGACCGGGAGCGCTCTGTGATCAGTTAGGATAAAAGGTGATTAGCCACCCACAGGATCGCCAAACAAGCCGGTCAAGGATCCGGTTTGCCAGGAATGATGATGATGGGGGTATTTACCCCCTGGGGAGATTATCTGTGAGTGTCCAAACATGTGCCGCATTCTAGCACAGGGGGCATGATTAATCAAGTGAGGACTAATTATCCCAGTTGATTGAATCTGGTACGAAGAGAGGCTGTCCGAATTCTTCCACACCAAAGGTGCTGATCTTTTCCTGGATCTCCTTCGAAATCAGCCAGTCAATGAAATCATCAGAAAGATCGGCGTTGATTTCCGTGTTTTTGTCCGGGTTGACGGCAATCACGCCGTACGGGTTAAGAGGATAGGATCTCCCTCGACCAGCACCACCAGGTCCAATCCGGTTTTGGATTGTGCCAGGTAGGTGGCACGGTCTGAAAGTGTGTAGCCCTGCGTTTCCCCTGCCATGGTGAGCAGCTCCCCCATGCCCATGCCCGTAGAGAGGTACCATTCTCCTTCGGGTTCGATCCCTGCTGCCTGCCAGATCGCCTTCTCTTTGGTATGCGTGCCTGAATCATCACCTCTTGACAGGAACACGCTGCTGCTGGCGGCGATTTTTGCGAGTGCATCCGCTGCGGAGTCCACGCCGGAAATCCCAGCCGGATCGCCGGATGGACCAATGATGACGAAATCGTTGTACATCACATCCTCGCGGCGAACGCCATCTCCCGCCTGCATGAATTCGTCTTCCCTCGCCCGGGCATGCACCAGGAGTACATCGGCGTTGCCGTCTTTGCCCAGCTGCAAAGCCTGTCCGGTACCTACGGCGATGACCTCGACATCAGCGTTATATTCTTCCTCGAAATCCGGAAGGATATAAGTCAACAATCCTGAGTCGTCGGTGCTGGTTGTCGTCGCCAGGACCAGCTTTTCGGGCTCAGCAGGAGTACAACCAACCAGGATGAGCGAAACACCAGGCTAAACAGATGAAGATAGTGGATCGAAATGGTACGGGTCAGATTTTGTGTTGAGATCAGTGAAGAATAACGGGTTTTTATCAACTTGGTCTTTTATTGTTCCTTCGATAAGATAGATTTAGTAAATCATTTCACCGTGGATGAATGCTGCTGTGCGCGGGTCATTCGGACGGGTGAATATTGCCTCGGTTTCATTGACCTCGACCAGTTTCCCGTCGAGTAGGAATGCTGTCCTGTGGGCAAGCCTGCGGGCTTGAAAGATGTTATGCGTGACCATGACGACGGTCATATCATGCTTTTCATTGTTTTCGAGGACGATTTCCTCGATTAATTTTACATTGTATGGATCCAGGTTCGCAGTGGCTTCGTCAAGGAGCAACACCTGAGGCTCGATCACCAGGGCGCGCGCCAGTGCCACTCGCTGCATTTCGCCTCCCGAAAGGGTGCGGACCGGTTGGTCGACCAGATTGCTGAGACCAAGCCTTTCCACCAGGGCTTTTATCTCATCTGGCGCAGAGATAAATTTGTGATCGATGGATCGTCTGCGCAACTTCAAACCATAGGTGATGTTCTCGAAAACTGAGCGGTTCAACAGGTAAGGTCTCTGGAACACCATCGTGATCTGCCGGCGAACATGGAGTGGGATTTCGTCCCCTTCGTTCACATGGTGATATGCGTGATCGTTGAATGCGACGATCCCGCTTGTTGGCGATTCCAGGAAATTCAACAGGCGTAAGAATGTGCTCTTCCCGGCACCACTGGGACCGATTATGGCGAGGAATTCACCATGATCGATCTCGAGATGGTCGATCGAGAGTACCTCTCGGGTTTGATATGTTTTGGTCACATGATCGATTTTATAGATGGGAGCCATCTTTGCCTCACTGCGGATCTGATGAACGACCCTGAATGAGCAGCACCACTGAATTGATGATGAAAGCCATCCCAAGCAGGATGAAGCCCAGTGCCAGTGCCTGGGAGAAATTGCCTTTGCGCGTCTCCAGCACGATCGCCGTCGTCAGCACGCGAGTGCTGCCTTCGATGTTGCCTCCCACCAGCATCACTGCGCCAACTTCGGAGATGATGCTGCCCAGCCCGGCAACGACTGCCACGATCACTCCGAAGACGGGCCTCCGAAAGCACAGCCAGTGCAGACTGGCGCGTCGTCGCGCCGAGTGAACGCACCTGCTGTTCCAACCCAGGGTCCACCCCCATCACCGCCGCCATCGTAAAGCCGGCTACCAGCGGTAACGCGATGATCACCTGGGCGAAGATCATGGCTCCAGGTGTGAACAGTTCAGGCACAAGAGGAATTGAATACTGACCTAACGGACCGCTGCGGGAGAGTAAGAGGTAAACAAACAGACCGATCACCACCGGGGGAAATCCCATGCCGGTATACATCAGGGCAACGATCATCTTCCTTCCAAAAAAGCGTCTCAAGCCCAGGAATATACCCAGCGGGATGCCAATCAAAGTGCTGATCAGCAGTGCGGTGAAAGAGACTCTTAAAGAAAGCAGCAGGATGTCAAACAGGTAGGGGAAGTTCATCAAAACCAGACGCAATTATAAAGGATAAGGTGTGAATGATCCTTCCTTAAGGTGGCAATATTTAACGAATTCTGGCAAGGTATAATCTGGTGGTATGGTCGCCAAGCAACAGTTTGATTGGATCGGAAAACCCATAACTCGCATCGATGCCGTTGGAAAGGTTACCGGTGAAACACTGTATCCAGGTGACATCAACTTACCGGATCAGGTTCACATGAAGATACTCTTTTCCGGGCAGCCTCATGCGATTATCCGGTCGATTGATGCACATCGTGCAGAAGCACTCCCCGGAGTGCTCGCGGTTTTCACGGCTGCAGATGTACCGGTGAACGAGTACGGTTTGATCATGAATGACCAGCCTGTGCTTTGCGGTCCTGGTTCCGGCAAACCATTCGCTGACCGTGTCCGTTTCATTGGTGACCAGGTGGCTGTCATCGTGGCTGAGACGGAAGCGATTGCCTCTAAGGCACGCGACCTGGTTAAAGTCAACTACGAGCTCCTGCCTGTGGTTGTCGATCCATTGAGCGCCATGCAGGTTGGCTCTGAGCTGTTGCACCCTGAGCGGGACAGTAATGTGTTTTGCCACTACCGCATCCGTAAAGGTGATGTGGCTGGTGGATTCGAACGGTCTGCAGTCGTGGTGCAGAAGACCTACAGGACTCCGGCTCAGGAACATGCATATCTGCAGCCTGAGGCTGGTCTTGGTTTTATTGATGAGTCCGGAAGAGTCACTGTGATGGTCGCCGGTCAGTGGACGCATGAAGACCAGGCGCAGATTGCCCATGCGCTTAACCTGCCTCTTGAACAGGTGCGTGTTGTATATCCTGCTATCGGCGGTGCTTTTGGGGGACGGGAGGACATGTCGGTTCAGATCGTCCTCGCACTGGCTGCCTGGCGTTTGAAACCGATGCGGTATAAACAGACCTGTGAAGGTTGTCTGGAGTCGTGAAGAATCGATCATCGGACACCATAAGCGCCATCCCTACATCATTGAGCGCAAAATGGGGCGCCGATCGTAAGGGCAAAGTAGTGGCAGCTGAAGTCAGGCTGGTTGCTGATGGCGGAGCTTATGCTTACACATCAACAAAGGTTTTGGGAAATGCCACGCTGATGTGTACCGGACCGTATGAGATTCCAAACGTGAAGGTAGATTCGTACGCAGTTTACACGAACAACATCCCCGGGGGGGCTTTCCGGGGTTTTGGCGGTCCCCAGGGCGCATTCTCGGCAGAACTGCAGATCGAAGCTCTGGCTGAAGCCCTGGGAATGGATCCGGTGCAGGTGCGGCTGCGCAACCTGCTCAAAGAAGGGTCATTTCTTTCTGTTGGAACTCCACTGCCCAAGGGCGTGAGTATCGGCGAGGTTGTCAGCGAGTGTGCCCGGAAGGCTGGTTGGGATGTGGGAGGGGCAGCGGATCAGATAGGGATAGATGCAGGTGACGATCCAGGCATCCAGGATCAACCTGAAACATTGACCGAAAACGCGGTGTTTAATCCAGACAGGTCCAGGCTCAATTCGATCAAGCCATTGGGGAATGAGCCACACTTAAAACGAGGCATCGGATTCGCTTGCGCTTTCAAAAATGTAGGTTTCTCTTTTGGGTTCCCTGAACAATGCTGGGCTTCGGTGGAACTTCACGGTGGATCTGAAATTGATAGAGCGGTGGTTTATCATGCCGGCGCGGATGTTGGACAAGGTGCTCATACCGTGTTTGCACAGATGGCGGCATCTGCACTCTCGGTTCCAATGGATAAGGTCGAGTTGGTGGTATCGGATACTGCTGTGACTTCGGATTCGGGCAGCGCTTCTGCTTCTCGGATGACCTTCATGGCTGGTAATGCCATCCGAGGCGCATGTGAAACGGCTTTGCAGAAATGGTATGCTGAGGAACGACCCGCTGTTGCCCATCACCAATATCGCCCTCCTGCCACGACACCCTATGACCCTCAGACCGGGAAGGCAGATCCAAATTTTGCTTACGGTTACGTGGCTCAGGCAGTTACAGTTGAAGTGGACACAGATACTGGTGAAGTACGTCTTCTGGACGTCATCTCAGCGGATGATGTTGGTAAAGCGATCAACCCACAGCTTGTTCAAGGTCAAATCGAGGGCGCGGTTGTCCAGGCTGCTGGATATACCATCCTCGAAAATTTTGTACAGCAAGATGGCTTTGTGCGTACCCCGCACCTTTCTACATATCTGATCCCTACGGTGCTGGATATCCCCGAGCGTGTGCAGTCGTTGATCCTTGAATACCCAGATCCGCTGGGTCCATGGGGAGCACGCGGGATGGCGGAGATGCCGTTCCTGCCCCTGGCACCCGCTATTGTTGCAGCCGTCCACAATGCAACCGGCGTGTGGTTTGATCAGTTTCCCTTGACCCCAGAGCGCGTTCTGCGTGGGCTGGGAAAAATATAAACATACTGATGGACCTGTCTCAGACAATCCACATCCTCGGCGACCTGTTGGGTAAGGTTTTAATTGAAATCGAGTCTTCCCAAATTTTCGAACTGGAAGAACGTATCAGGGATGCGGCAAAAGGCAGGCGCATGGGAGACGAAGAAGCTGCTGAACGCCTATCCGTTGAAGTTGGTTCCATGACCACAGAAGAAGCCTGGGCAGTTGCGGCAGCCTTCAGTCTGTATTTTGACCTGGTCAACCTGGCGGAAGAGCATTACCGCGTCAATGCACTGCGTACCCAGGCTCTCGACCGTTACCCGGAACCGGTACGCGATTCCATCGCTGAAGCAGTGAGCCAGTTAAAGGAATTTGGTTTAACCAGGGAACAGATGCAGACGATGCTTGACCAGCTCCATATTGAACTGGTCCTGACCGCCCATCCCACGGAAGCGAAACGCCGCACCATCCTTTCCAAACTGGTGCGTATCCATGATTTGCTCCAGCAGCTCGAAGACTGCAACCTGCTGCCTTTCGAAGAGAATAAGCTAAAGGAATCCTTGCATGCCGAGATTACCTCGATCTGGTTAACCCGCAGACAGCGCACAGACAAGCCCACAGTCACGGATGAGGTACGCACGGGTCTCTATTTTGTCGACCAGATTTTCTGGGATCTGATCCCTGAAATTCAAGAGGACTTAAATCGAGCCGTGGAAACATGTTTCCCGGGTTTAAAGGTGAATCCAGGCTGGCTGACCCTGGCGTCCTGGATGGGGGGTGACCGGGATGGAAACCCAAATGTCACTGTGGGAGTTACCGCAGAGACGTTGCGCCTGCACCGGGGACTTGCTGTTGAAAAACACCGCCAATCCTTCCAGGAACTTGCCCGTCGATTAAGCCTGAACCGGGGGATGCGTTGGGTGCAGACTCTGCCCCAGGAAGGGGTTCAGTGTGCCAGATTCCTGGATGCCTGGTTGGAGACCAGGCGTCCCCTGCCTGCTCACATCGCTTATTTGGAAAACCGCTACTCTGGAGAACCATTCCGTCTGGTGCTTTCTATGCTCGCTGGTGACCTGGCATTGGCATCTAAAGATGACATGGTCAACCGACTGTTGACCAGCGACCCTCACCAGGCGATTGTGAATATCGATGACCTGACGGGTGTGCTGGAAGCTATCCAACGTTGTGTACCAAAGGCGCTAGCCCGGGATCGATTGGCTACAATCCTGGACCAGCTGCACACCTTTGGGCTGCATTCTGCCCGCCTCGACTTGAGAGAAGATTCCAGCCGGATTAATGCCACTCTCGATGAGATTTTACGGGCTATCCAGATTGAACCGGCTTTTACCCGGATGCCCGATGCTGCCCGCCTGGCGTTATTAGTTCGCCTGCTGGAATCACCGGCACCAATACTGGCGCCGCATCCGGGTGTTACCGCGGAATTTGCGGAAACCTGGGCATTATTCCAACTGGTGAACAGAGTTCGTCAGGTGTATGGGCTTCACCTGCTGGGACCTTTTATTATTTCAATGACCCGCAGCGCAGCGGATGTACTCGCCTTGCTGCTCATCACGCGCTGGACGGGATGTGATGATAGTATGCAGTTTGTCCCCCTATTTGAGACCGTTGATGACCTGGATGCGGCTGCAGAGGTACTCGAACAGCTTTTCAGCCTCCCGGTTTACCGCCAGCACCTGAGTACCTGCAATGATGAACAGATGGTGATGATTGGGTACTCGGATAGCAACAAAGATGGCGGTTACCTGGCGGCGAATTGGGCGCTCTACCGCTGCCAGGAAGAAATTTCCAGGGTGTGTAAATCTCATGGGATCGCGCTAACCCTTTTCCATGGCCGCGGTGGGACCATCGCAAGGGGCGGTGGACCAGCCAACAGGGCAATCAGGGCTCAGCCTCCCGGCACGATCAATGGGCGTTTCCGCCTGACGGAGCAGGGGGAGGTGATTGCCGCAAGGTATGCTGTTGGCGCCCTGGGGCACCGTCATTTGGAACAGATCGTAAGCGCGGTACTTTTGGCATCAAAACCCCTTTCAAATGATGAGTATGACTGTATGGTTCCGGAGTGGCGTTCCGTGATGGACACCATGGCGGACGAATCTCGCCATCATTACCGCAAGCTTGTATATGGAACGCCGGGATTTATGGAATATTGGCAGGCAGTCACGCCTCTGGATGAGATCAAGAGACTGCATATTGGCTCGCGGCCTGCTGCACGCAGCGTGGGACTAGATGCCCAAATATTACAGGATACCACGCAAACATCGGGTATGGTATCTGTGGAGTCCATCCGCGCGATACCATGGGTGTTTGCCTGGATGCAAAGCCGGTTCAACCTCCCAGGTTGGTTTGGTCTAGGTACCGGCCTGGTGGCTGCCGGCGATGTTGCGGTGCTGCGCGAGATGTACGACTGCTGGGAGTTTTTCAGGGCGTTACTCGATAATGCCGAGATGTCGCTGCTTAAAGCAGACATGGATATTGCAGCAATATACTCCGCTATGGCTGAGAACCAGGCATTGGCAGTGCCCATCTTTGAGAGTATCCGCAGAGAATATGACCTTACCCGCGAAATGATCCTGAATATCACCCAGGATAGCGAATTGATGCACTCGGAACCGACGATTGCTCGTTCTGTTCATCTGCGTAATCCTTATGTTGATCCGTTGAATTTTATACAGGTTGAAGCACTCAACCGGCTGCGATCACTTCATGACCAGGAGTGCGAAGAAGCGGCTGCCCTGCGAGAGGTCGTTGTCATCACCATCAACGGTATTGCTGCAGGACTGCGCAACACGGGCTAAGGCATGCCTGGGATGTTGAACTCAACCGGATTAAGTGTCATCATCCGTGGGGGAGGTGACCTGGCAAGCGGTACAGCCTTGCGCCTGCACCGCAGCGGATTTCATGTGCTGATCACCGAGGTCAGCCAGCCTTTGATGGTTCGCCGTAAGGTTTCATTTGGAGAAGCGGTATACAGCGGTTCTGTGAATGTCGAAGGCGTTACTGCGCAGCTGGTCGGGGACTTAAACGATGGTGTAAGCGTGTTAAGAAATGGCAATATACCAGTGATAGTGGATCCTGAAGCAGCGATTCGTTCCAACTACAACCCGGATGTGATCGTGGATGGGCGTATGTTAAAAAACGCCGTTGAACTCAACCGAACAGAGGGCAATCAACCGATTAACGACCATCACATCGCGTCTGGTGTTACGCCCATGCTGATCGGGCTTGGTCCGGGATTTAGCGCTGGATGGAACTGTCATGCCGCTGTGGAAACCCGGCGCGGGCATTTCTTAGGCAGGGTGATCTGGGTAGGGGAGACGGAGGCAGATACCGGGATACCGGATTCTGTCGGAGATTACAGTGAGTCCAGGGTGCTGCGCGCGCCTGCAGACGGAATTTTAACGAACATGGCTGAGATTGGGGACCTCCTCGCTGCCGGACAGCCGATCGCGGCAGTTGCCTGCTGTAAGGTGACAGCCCCCTTTGATGGTGTGCTGCGCGGGATTCTCCACCCGGGGTTGTCTGTAACCAGGGGGATGAAGATCGGAGATCTGGATCCTCGCGGTGACCCTCGCTACTGCAGCATGGTTTCAGACAAAGCACTGGCAGTTGCAGGCGGTGTTCTCGAAGCAATCCTGATGTATTTTAAGGCAAAATGAATCCAATATTCTCAGATCCAGGCAAGGATGGCTGATATATACAGAGAAGTGACGCTCGAACCCGTTCGAGCTCTTGACCTGGTTCGAGCCCTTCGCTTGAAATTACCACACCGGGACCATACATTGCGCCTGGCAATTGTAGGTGCGGGAGGGAAATCCAGCCTGATCTTTCACCTGGCATGGGAACTCGCCCGAATGACCGGGAGCGTGGTCTTATCCACTTCAACACACCTCTCCCGGCACCAGGCAGAGCTGGCGGATGCACATTTCATCATCCGTGAATTCTGGTCAGGTTGATCAGGTGTTCGAGAATCTACCTCAAGGCGTTGTCCTGCTGACCGGGGCTGCCAGCAAACCGGACCGATTTGGTAGTCTGGATCCAGCCATGCTGGATCATGTTGCCGATCTTACTCACCTGGCAGGCAGTGCCTTTGCTAGTGGAAGCGGATGGAGCCCGGATGCGGCTGTTGAAGGCACCTGCTGAGCATGAGCCTGCCATCCCTGCCTGGGTGGACACAGTTGTTGTCGTCGCAGGTACGCAGGGCGTGGGTAAACCCTTGAGTGAAGAATACGTACACCGACCGGAACGTTTCAGTGAATTGGGCGGAATCAAGATTGGCGACACCATCACATCACAGGCGCTGGTCAATGTGCTGCTAAATCCTGAAGGTGGGCTGAAAGGGATCCCGCCCTCTGCAAGGCGTATTGTTGTGTTGAATGCTGGGGAGGATGCTTCCAGCGCAGCTGTCGCCAGAAAAATGAAGGATTCCCTGTTAGGAGACTTCCATGCCGTCATATCGGCAAGCCTTCCCAACGTAAACCTGATGGCAGGGAGCGAAGATGAACTGATCCTTTCAAACAAAAGAAAGGCTGCCAGCGTTTTTGCGGTATTCGAGCCTGTTTCGGGGATCATCCTGGCAGCAGGGTCTTCGGAACGCTTCGGCGCCATATATGGTGGTGCCAAATATGGCGGTGTTGATGCAAAACAGCTGCTCATGTGGGGAGGGAAACCTTTTGTCCGCCATGTCAGTGAGACAGCACTTGCCGCAGGTCTTAAACCGGTGGTGGTTGTCACAGGATATGGTTCTGAACAGGTAGGCGCTGCGCTGGAGGGTCTGGATGTGAGCGTGGTGGAGAATCGTGGGTGGTCCACAGGGCAATCATCCAGCGTAGCTGCAGGGGTGAATGCACTGCCCGAAAGCAGTGGGGCTGCTGTGTTCCTGCTTGCCGACCAGCCGCAAGTTACGTCTGATGTTCTGCGTGCCCTCGATGAAGAACATACACGTAGTCTTGCGCCGATCATTGCACCCCAGGTGGGAGGCATGAGAGCTAATCCTGTACTCTTCGATGCGGATACATTCGAGGAGTTGCACGGGCTGGAAGGAGACACGGGCGGCAGGGCATTGTTCTCCAGGTACACGGTGACATGGCTGCCCTGGCTTGATGAGAATTTACTCTTCGATGTTGACACGCCCGCCGATTACCAGCGCCTGCTGCGGATGGGTGAGACGTCTGTGGCTGCCGTTGTCCTCGCCGCAGGCAAGTCCCAAAGAATGGGGACTCCGAAGATGCTGCTGCCATGGACCGACACCACCGTTATTAACCACGTGGTTGATACCCTCACGCATGCTGGATGTGCTGAGATTATCGTCGTCACCGGAGCGGTGCAAAAGGAAGTCGAAAATGCGTTACACCTGACAACCGCCCGAACCGTTCACAACCCGCGCTTCGATGAGGACGAAATGCTTGTCTCACTCCAGGTGGGATTGGCTACCATTTCCGCGGATGCCAGCGCTGTGCTGGTGGTGCTGGGTGACCAACCGCAGATTGAAGCCAGCGTGGTGAGAGACATTTTGGATGCATACTCCGCCACCTGGGAACGCTTGATTGTGCCCAGTTATAAGATGCGCCGTGGGCATCCCTGGTTGGTTGCGCGTGGATTTTGGGATGAGATCATGGCTTTGCCTGCTCGTGCCTCCATGCGCCAATTCCTCGATGTGCACGACAGTGATATCCATTATCTGGTAGTCGATGCCCCATCGGTGTTAAAAGACCTGGATACACCCGAGGACTACGCCGCGAACACCCGTAGGAGCATATTCCATCCAGCCTGGAACAGGAGGTTCTTTGACCGTTATCCGTACATTCATCGCCATTGACCTATCCGATGCTGTGCGCAAACACCTTGCGGTGCAGGCAGAAGATCTTTCCCGGCAGGCACCATACCGGTCTGTGCGCTGGGTGCCGGTGAATAATATCCACCTGACCCTGCAGTTTTTGGGAGACATCCAGACCAGTCAAATCCCCACTATCCAGGAGATGCTCCAGTCAGCTGCGGAGAGTGCCGCTGCTTTTGAGATCAAAATCAGTGGGACCGGTGCCTTCCCGTCCGTTCAACGCCCGCGGGTGATCTGGGCGGGTGTGCAGGCGCCCCGCCAATTGTATGATCTGCAGAAGGACATCGAGGAAAAGGTTGCGATCTCAGGCATCCTTGCAGTCGATGACGGGCAGTCGAATACTAAAGGAACCAAGAAATTTTCCCCTCACCTGACCATTGGACGGGTGAACCGGGGGGCTTCTGTCGAGGACGTGAACAGGCTCAGTATCCTGCTGAAAAATGTGCAATCTATCAGTCTGCCAAAACCAATCCCATTAATCGTCAAGGAAGTACACCTGATCAAATCTGATCTACGCCCCAGCGGGGCGGAATATACCAGGCTTCTTACTGCAGCGCTGCCTACATGACGAGACAACGGCGTTGTGATTCTGGTGAATGATTGATTCTCATGCGGGTATTAACGGGAATCCGTATTAAAATATAAGAACATAGCTGTTTGGATTACAAAAACCAAGATACAAAGAGGTGAAACCTGGAGCCAACAACCATCGCGAGAACTATTGTAGATACCCTGGAGGAAAGAAAAGCAGAAGATATCCTGCTTCTGGATATTCACGAGACCTCCGATTTCACAGATTACTTCATCATTTGTTCAGGAACCACAGACCGCATGATCCGCGCATTGGCGGATGCAGTTGCGGATAAATTGCGCGAAGAATATAAACTAAAAGCCAGCCTTGAGGGCGAAGCCCAGGAAGGCTGGTTACTGCTGGATTATGGCGATATCGTCGTGCACATCTTCTCACCGGATCGCCGGCAGTACTACCGTCTGGAAGAACTCTGGTCTGACGGCAAAGTCCTTCTGCATTTAATCTAGACAAACTCCGTTCAAGGATAGAATTCCGGGTTCTTGAAAGGAATAAGTGCCAGGACGACCGCCTCAGCGTAAAAACTGGTTCGGTCGACTGCGTCACCGGTCAGCAGACCAACCGCCCCGTTTTTCTGCTTGGTGTTTTCACCCCCGAATACGATGTCGTCGGCATCACCCAGCTCAAGCCCCTGGCGTACCAGGTTTGCCAGCGCATGCGGCAGGATAAAAGTGCCTGTCCGGCTCTTGCCGCAAACCTGACTTGAGTAGACCACCACCCAGGCGAAAGCGCAGAGTTCAGCCTCATCTTGCTTTGTGGTTTCAGTTCCTGTGGTCCGGTTCAAAGCGCTGTGGAGTTCGCTGATCCCTCCTTCAATCCCAACCCAGAAATCTGCATCGGGCACAGCCTGCCGGGCATTCAAAGCTCGATTGACCGCACCTTGTAGTGTCTCAGAATCGGTGCATGGCTGGTCACTTACCCCAGAAGGTACTGAGGCTGTCAGTACCTCGATTGCCTCCCCAGGAAACATTCGAGCGTATCCTTCGTGTACAGCCTGAACCTTGACCGGGTTGTTTGAGGCAACAACGATTTTTTTCACTAAAGGGTGCCTTTGTACATCCCGCCGTCAACGGTCAGCATCACACCGGTGATATAGGATGCAGCAGGCGAAACCAGGAAGACAGCGGCGTTGGCAAATTCTTCCGGCGTGCCCATCCGTCCCAGGGCGCTGTCCCCGGCTTGTTTGGCGATCTCTTCTTCCACTGTTGTGCCATTTTGCCTGGCGCGATAATCAAGCAGCTCGTAGATGCGCTCTGTCTCCGTCCAGGCAGGCAGGATCGAGTTGAAGCGTACACCCTTGCCTCCCAGCTCGAGCGCCAGGGTCTTGGTCAACCCCACTGTTGCAGCACGCGGATGCTGTTGGAGAGCACCAGGTTGGGGACCGGCTGTTTCACCGAGTAAGATGTGATCGTCAACACGCTCGCAGCCTCGGATTCGTACAGGTGCGGCAGAGCAGCGCGGATCAAGCGCACGTGACTCATCAGTGAAAGATCGATCGCTTTTGCCCAGGTTTCTTCATCAATCCCTTCGAATTTCCCTGCCGGCGGGCCTCCTGCGTTGGTGACCAGGATATCCAATCCACCCAGTGCCTTTACTGCCTTTGTGACGACATTGGATGGTGTACCATCCGCGCTAATATCGCCCGCGATGGCAAATATTCCCTTTGTACCTGCTTCCGATTGGATATTTTCTGCCGCTTGAGCGATCCTGCCGGTATCACGGCTGTTGACCGCCACAGACACGCCTTCTTTTGCCAATCCAAGGGCTGTTGCATATCCCAGACCTCGGCTTGCACCCGTAACAAGGGCTCGTTTACCTTGAAGATGTAGATCCATACTTTATTCCTTTCTAATTTTATTTTAGTGCCTGTTCGGGAAATGCCCGAGATCGGAACTTTGTATATAATGTTTGTCCATCTACGTGAGGTGGTGCATCGCCATCATAAAATCTCGATGTTTTCTTGCACCACATCGAGGTCAAACCAGTTCGCCTCGACCCAATTCGCCACTTTCTGCAAGGCGCGCTGAGTGTGCCTGGGGCTGTTACTCACCATTACACAGGCTACGATGGCTTCTCCCCATGCATCCAGGCTCTCCACCTCGGCTGCGGAGACATTGAATTCACGATGCAGCCGGGAAAGCAAGGGCAGCAGCCGGCTGCGTTTCTCTTTCAAGGAAGTGCAGCCCGGGATTTGTAGGTGCAGGGTCAACAGTCCGACAGCCATCCTGACTGACGAGTATAACGCGAACGGGGATGCTTGTGTCAGCTGCGCCCGGTCCAGCGCATGTTGGCATATTTTTCATGTTCGAGCTCTCTGGCGCGCAATTCCTCGGATGGGCTGAGCTCTCCGAGGATGAGCTGGAGATCGAGCATCTCGCTGAAGGCACGTTCAAAGGCATCTGCAGCTTCTTGCCATGCCAGCGGTTTTTCCAGGATGTTTTCCGCGGTAATGGCGCGTGCCAGCAGCCGGCTGCCAGCCTCGGTGCGCTCGTCTTCGCTGGAGAAATTTAAAACCCGGGTGATACGCCTCAGGTCGCCATACAGAGGGAAGGTACCGTGCTGCAGGACACCATCGCGGCGGCGCGCCTGAGCGCTGCCCACCAGCTTTTTCCCAGCCACAGTAATTTCGTAATTCGAAGGCACCTCGAAACAAACAGGATTCTGCTCAAGAGATGAGGGGTTGTTTGCGGGAGCGGTGGGAGCTGGCTTTTCCAGCGCCTCCGCCGGGATGCCCAAAAGGTGCAGGGCATTGAGTATGGCACGCGAAAGGCGCATGTAACTTTCGACCACACTGCCCTCCAGCCTGGGATCAGTGGGAGGGGCGATCACGGAATAGGTGAGTTCATCGGTGTGCAGGATGGCACGTCCTCCTGTAGGTCTGCGCACCAGGTCCCAGCCGTGCTGCTTTAATGCATCCAGATCTACATCGCTGACGGATTGCGCGTAGCCCAACGAAAGGCAGGCGGGCTCCCAGGCATACAGGCGCAGGGTGGCTGGTGATTCTGATTTACGAACCGCGTCCAGAATGGCTTCATCAACAGCCATGTTCCAAGAACCCCGGCTGGGAGTGTCACGGATTATTCTCCAGGATGTGAGTGTGAAATCATTCATGATTTATGGTTATGGGTTTGATGGGTACGGTGTCCAAACGGGTTGGGTTGGCAGTGGATAACCGCCCACTGGTGTGGATGTCGGCAGCGGGTATGCTCCGGGTGTTGCGGTAATGGTCGTAGATGGCGCCTGGATGGGCGTTGGCGTTGTTAGACTGAGCGCAGCGCCCAGCAGTTTCAACCTTGCCATGGTGGTGAATGGACTGCGGGCATAATTGCGCCACAGCTCCAGGTAAGCTTCCACTGCCAGTTTTTCATTTCCAGCCAGCTCTGCAGCCAATCCCAGCAGGTAATAATAACGGTCGCAGGTCCAGGTTGTTTCACACACCAGACCAGGGAAATCTTTCAGGTTTGACAGGTTTGTCATCACCGTAACCGGATCTTCTCCGGCAAATAATGCCTGCTCCGCCAGCATCACCTCTCGGTTAAATCGGTTAGGCATGGTAGCAGCCGGCGGCAGGCGGAATGGCGGCTCAAGCCAGTTGACCAGGGGCATTTTCGTTTCCGGGTGGCGCGCCAGCATGAAATGCCTGCCACTGCCCATCTTCACCACAGTTTCGCCATTTTCTCCTTCAAGGATCTGCCATACAGGTTTCGCCGCATCGACGTTATCAACAAGGACTGCCAGCGGATTTGCCAGCGTTTCAGCGATGATCCACAACTCCGGTTTTTCCAGGGGGCGGTGGCGGGTGACAAACCAGCGTTCCGGGGTGGCATCCCCATCGAAATCCTGGTAACCGGACGAGATCAGGTTCACGCCATGCTGAAAAAGCCAGGTGTTTGGATCTACCAGGCTGCTTTCTGGCAGGTTTCTGCCGAGGTAGGAAAGTGCTCTGGACGGATCACACAATGGTGCATCCAGGCATGCAGCGTAAACGTCTTCGGCTTCCTGGTAGCGGTTTAGGAAATCATTCGCTGGGGTGTGCCACTGTCGTTCGGCGAAGGGAGGCAGCGCTGCCGGATCCCGCTGGGTGATCGTCTTGAAGTAGTCCAGGGCAGTTTCAAAGTTTCCAATGAGAGCATGTGAAATACCAAGGCGATAAATCCATTCATCTTTTGCATTGGCTTCATCTGTCGGATCCAGGATTTTTCCTGGAGCGGGTGCCTCTGGTTGGAATACAGGCAGCAGTGCTTCCATCAATTTTATACTCGCCTGTGTATCCCAATGCTGCTCTGCGTGGTCAACAATCACGTGGCACAGGGGCAGCTGGCTGTTCTGTGGATCGACGCTGTAATCACTGCCCACGCGACGCAGGAATGTGCCATCCCATGCGTATTCAAAGTGGATGGTTACAGGGCAGGCAGGAAAGGTCAATCCATCGAACACCAGGTTGTTTTGCCCGTCAGGATTCTTGATCATTCCCCAACGGTTGAGAAAGTCGATGTTCAGTTTGGTCTGGTCTTCACCTTCGGCGAAAAACAGCTCCTTTCCTGGCGTTTTTGAGAGGTCAAAGACGCGGGGTAAGGTGAAATCCTGGACAGGAGTGGTGATTTGCTCTGCCGTCGAAGACCCTGGGGATGTGATGCGCTCATTCGACTTGAACACCACAGCTTCTTCAAACCCATCTCCGGTCAGGTCGGAAAGGATAACGCGGGAAGGGATGTTTCCGTTGAAGTCAAATTCATCTGCCAGCGAGTAGGCGCTGAATCCCGAGGGTCCTTCCAGAAGCCAGATAAAGGCGCTGCCTGCACTTTCAAGCTGAAGCAGGTAGCTGGCGTGGCTTCCCGCCGGCGGCGGTGTCTCTATAATGTAAAGGTTTGAACCCGGTTCTTTCGACCGGAACCAATCGGGCAAGTATTCAATGGATGTGTCATTGCGGTTAAGCGCAGATGCAATCAGGTTCGCATATATTTCGCTGCCGGCTTCATCTCCGGATCGCGCCATGCTCTGAGCCAGGCGCCACTGCCAGCCCTCAGTGTGGAGATCATCCGGGAAGCGCAGTATCGCTTCCTTCAGCGCGCTGACGGCGTAAGTGAAGGCTGACCAATAACCGGCATTGTCGTCTCCGCGCGCCTTTTGAGTAAGCGTGTTGGGATAATCTTCCATGAAGCGCGCCATCAAGTCGGCATTCTCGGGCGTCCAATCGCTCAAGCTGTAAACACTGTTGTCATTGATCGGTAAGGCGGGTGTCAGCGTTGGTGGACCCGGCGGGGTGAGGGTCGCGGGCAAGGTTCCTGTTGGACTGGGCGTCAGCGTGATGGTGGGTGTGAGGGTGTGCCTGAGAGTCGAGGTCGGTGATGGGGTAATCGAGGGAGATGTTGTTGGGCTGGCGGTGGCGGAGGGATGCAGCGTGGGCACCGTGGCGCGCAGCAGCGCATCGAATCGCGGGCGGATGCGCGGGTAGGCGGCAACGATCAGGATCAAGGCGATGATCAGAAGAGTTAAAACAACCAGCTGGGTCAGATAGAACTGGGTTTTTTTGACCTCTGGGGGAAGTGCCTCTGAAGGAGGTGCCTCTGCAGGAGGTGCCTCTGCAGGAGGTGCCTCTGGAGGAGGTGCCTCTGGAGGAGGTGCCTCTGGAGGAGTGCCTCTGGAGGAAGTGCCTCTGAAGGAGGTGCCTCTGGAGGAGATGTCTCTGAAGGAGGTGGGGTTGGCGGTTCTGAGTCCATCGTCCGCAGGTTATGCGCGTCGCATCCTTTCTCTGGCAGGTATTCCGGCTGGCTGCACCTGCCTTTCTGAGCAGGAGGTGATTATACTGGATTAAACATTGACCACTTGGTAAACTTAATCTTGCTTCATGTAGCGTAGAAGGCATGGGGGTTCGCCCCACCAACCCTTAAACAGGACTGAACTTGAAATTTATCCCAGGTATGCTTAAACCATTTACTCAATTTTCACTGGTAATGGGTTTGGTGGTTATGTTGGTGATGTCTGCCTGTTCATCCCCGCAGTCTATGGAGACAGCGACGACCACCACGACAGCCACTGCTTCCCCCGAACCTGAGCCGACGTCTACGCTGGAACCTGCAACGGCGACACCGGAAATTATGGCAGGTACGGTGACCATCTGGCACAGCCTGGGAGATACAGAGATCCAGACACTGGTCCGGGTGATTGCGGATTTCCAGAACATCTACCCGGATTCACAGTTTGACGTCCTCTACCTGCCGGAAGAGATCCTGCTAAACCGCTACCAAATGGCACACCAGGAAGGCAGGGCGCCGGCTCTATTAATCGGTCCGCTGAACTGGGTGCCAGAATTAGCCAGCGGTGATTGGGTGCAGGATCTGGAGCCCATACTTTCACCTGATCTCAAAGAGCAGATCAACCCGGCGGCGCTGCAAACCGCCTACTCCGCTGGGCGCCTTACCGCTTTACCTTACACCATGGAGGGCGTCGTTTTGTACCGCAACGGCAACCTGGTACTTGAAACGCCAGCGACCTGGGACGAACTGGTTGAACTGTCTCTAAATGTGACCCAGGGGGAGGTCATCGGCGCCTACCTCGACCGCGGTTTTTATTATTCAGCCGGTCACCTTTATGCGAACGGGGGCGCACTCTTCAATCCAGACGGGTCGCCTGCTTTCAATTCACCTGAAGGGCTGGAATGGATCAGCCTGCTGCAATCATTTGAGACTGCCGGTCCGGTCGATTTCCTCACAGACAATGACATCGAGCGCTTCAAGCAGAGCCTGGTTGGTTTTGTGGTTGGTACAACAACCGCCCGTGAGCAGCTGGCTGAGGCGGTGGGGTCGACCAATCTGAAGATCGACCGCTGGCCTGCTGGACTTTCGGGATTCGTCATCCCGGAAATGGTTTACCTGAACAACCAGGTCAGCGGCATGGATGCGAATCTTGCCGGGCTTTTCCTCGAATTCATGCTCTCACCTGAGGCACAGCTGCACTTTGCTTCAATTGGACGGATTCCGGTGGTTGATTTGCCCGAAGGTGCAGCCAGCACAATGGATCCATTGACCCAGAAAGCTTGGGCAGCGCTTTTGGACGGCAGCCCATATCCTCCTGATGACCTGGTGGAACTTTACTCAACTGCGTTAAATGAGGCTTTGCAGGCAATTTTCCGTGGCGACCTTACCCCTCAAGAGGGACTCAGCTCTGCGGAAACCGTCATCATGGAAGCTCAAGCCGCAGCCCCAGATGGAGTCCCACCTGGTAATCAAAACGGGGAGCAGGAAAATCCATATCCGTAAGCCTTATCTCATGGAGGTGTTATGAGTGTGCCTGATTGGGTAAAAGATGCCATCTTTTACCAGATCTTTCCGGATCGTTTTGCCAACGGAGATACGGGCAACGACCCTGTTAATGTGCACCCCTGGGGTGCGGCGCCATCCAGGCATGGTTTCCAGGGCGGTGACTTGCGAGGCATTGCCGGAAAATTGGATTACCTTGATTGACCTTGGGATCAATGCCATCTACCTCAACCCAATCTTCAAGGCACACTCGAACCACCGTTATGACACGGTCGATTATTACCAGATTGACCCACGTTTGGGCAGCCTGCAAGATTTCGATCACCTGGTTAATTCTGCCCATCCGCGCGGGGTGCGCGTTATCCTGGATGGAGTTTTTAATCACTGCGGGCGCGGTTTCTTTGGATTCACCGATCTTTTAGAAAATGGTGACCATTCAGAATATCTAGACTGGTTTCACATCAAACGTTTCCCGCTGGATGCCTACTCACCGGGCAAAGCGGAAAATTATTTGGGGTGGTGGGATCATAAAAGCCTCCCAAAATTCAACACTTCCAACCAGTACGTGCGCGAGTACCTTTTCCGCGTGGCAGAACACTGGATCCACCAGGGAGCTGATGGGTGGCGGCTCGATGTGCCCAACGAGATCGATGATGACAGCTTTTGGGCGGAATTCCGCCAGCGGGTGAAATCTGTGAACCCTCAGGCATACTTACTGGGCGAGATCTGGACTCAGGACCGGCGCTGGGTGGGTGATGGACATTTTGACGGCTTGATGAATTACCCCCTTCGCGAGGCTGTACTTGACCTGCTCAACGGTGAAGCATCAAAAGCCTCAGACTTCACCGAGCGCATCGATGATCTCTTGAGTTTTTACCCACGTGAGAACACTTACTCCATGTTCCTGCCATTAGGCTCGCACGACACAGAACGGATATATACGCTCCTGGGAGGAGATGTACACAAAGTTAAGCTGGCTTATGCGTTTTATTTTGCCTTTCCCGGAGCCCCAGCGGTTTATTATGGGGACGAGATCGGCACCCCTGGCGGGAAGGACCCTGAATGCCGCGCGGCTTTTCCCTGGGATGGCAAAGGCTGGTTGACGGAGCTGCGCGCGTGGGTGAAACATCTTGCCGGGTTGAGGAGCCGTCATACCGCTTTGCGCCAGGGCGACTTTCGCCGGTTGGTGGTTGACGATGAGTGTCGCTGTTACGCCTTTGCGCGCAGCGTCTGCGGCGATCGCGGAGAAGGAGATGAAACGATTGCCGTGGTGATAAACCCCAGCGCGAAACCTGTATCGGTCCGCTTGAATTCGGAATTATTAGGGTGGGATGAAGGGTTTGGAGTCACAGACCTGCTTTCAGACGCTGGTTGGGGGGTTCATGATCAGGTCGTCTCTTTAGACCTCGCCCCTTGGAGTACAATATATTTGACCCGGCGATAGTCCATTCAATGGGGTTATCCAGTAAAAGATCCTGTTTGAATTTCTGGAGGTGCTTATGTTAGCTGAATTTAAAAAGTTTGCGTTGAGGGGGAACGTGGTTGATCTGGCAGTGGGTGTGGTCATCGGTGGAGCTTTTGGCGCCATCGTAAACTCACTGGTCAACGACATAATTATGCCCCCGGTGGGCTTGCTGCTTGGCGGGGTGAACTTCGAGAACCTGATGTGGGTGATGAAAGCCGGGGATCCGGCGCCCCCTTACATGACCCCGGCAGATGCCGCTGCGGCGGGTGCAGTCACGATGAATTACGGTCAGTTCATCAGCGTAATCATCACCTTTTTAATTGTTGTCTGGGTCGTCTTCCTGCTGGTAAAAGCGATCAACCGTTTGTCCGATATTGGCAAGGAACCCGCTGTGCCTGAGGCACCTACCACAAAAGAATGCCCCTTCTGCAACAGCGAAATTTCCATCAAGGCAGTGCGTTGTCCTTTCTGCACTTCGGAACTGGGCAGCTGAGACGGGTTCTCAGTCATTCATGAATTTTTTCCGGTCAAGCAAGTGATCTTATACACTTGGCGAGAATAATAAAATACACTACGCTAATGGTGATGAAACATAGCGGTGTTGTGTGCAAGTACACAGGCACAAGGTTCGAAGGGAATTCCTGGCTGCGATTGGTATGAAAAACCCTTCGAAGAACAAAAAAGATAATTGGTTGAACAACGGGTGTTCAGCTTCCAGGCACATTGGTGATTTTACTGGTAAAGGAACGATATTGCTTTCGCTAAAGGAGGCAGACAATGCCTGTAAAGGGATGGGTTGAAGTTAATCAGCTTTATTGTAAAGGCTGCGAGATCTGCATTCCTTCATGCCCACAGGATGTTCTGGCGATAGATATGGATACCATGACCCCCAAAGGTTACCATCCTGTCCATTTAGTAAAGGATGGCTGTACTGGGTGTGCGATCTGTGCGGTGGTGTGTCCTGACGGCGCTTTGACAGTTTACCGGGAGGTGCCTGTGCGCACAGACCGGGCGAAACAGTAGGAGGAACGTTGGCGCTTGAACTGCTGAAAGGCAATGTGGCGATGGCAGAGGCTGCCATCCGCGCTGGTGTTGAAGCGTATTTTGGTTACCCGATCACGCCGCAAACTGAACTGCTGGAGTGGATGGCACAGCGCATGCCTGAACTTGGACGTGTGTTTCTGCAAGCAGAGAGCGAGCTGGCAGCGATTAATATGGTTTATGGGGCTGCATGTACAGGGGCACGGGTTATGACATCCTCTTCCAGCCCCGGAATCAGCTTGATGATGGAAGGGATTTCCTATATCGCTGGGACTGAACTCCCTGTGGTTATTATCGACGTGATGCGCGGGGGTCCAGGTCTGGGCAACATTGCCCCATCCCAGGGAGACTACAACCAGCTGGTGCATGGGGGTGGTCACGGCGATTATCACAACATCGTCCTGGCTCCTGCCAGTGTCCAGGAGGCGATTGACCTGACTATGCTTGCGTTTGACCTGGCAGAGAAATACCGTTCAGTCGTGATCATCCTGGCGGACGGCAATGTCGGGCAGATGATGGAACCCGCTGAACTCCCACCGATGCGCCCGTTAGATCATCCTGAACCGGACTGGGCGGTCAGTGGTTCTTCGGGGAGAGATCGCAGGATATTAACTTCGATCTATATGAACCCGGAAGAAGAAGAAGCAATCAACATGCGCCTCCTGCAGCGTTGGGACGAGATCGAACGCAATGAAGCGCGCTGGGAAGAATATTTTCTCGAAGATGCCGAGATTGCAGTGGTGGGTTTTGGAACGGCGGGACGCATCTCATTATCTGCCATCCGTACCGCCCGGGAACAAGGATTGCGCGTGGGGTTGCTGAGACCGGTAACCGTCAGCCCGTTCCCATATGATCGCATCAAGAAACTGTCTGAAAGCGTCAAGGCAATCCTGGTAGTGGAGATGAATACGGGGCAAATGCTTGGCGATGTCCACCTGGCAGCTGCAGGCACAGCTCCGGTTATGTTTTACGGCAGACCCGGGGGTGTTGTGCCCTACCCGGAGGAAATAATGGCGGAGATCACCAGGATTGCGGCACAGGTACGTGATGCGGGTGCTGGTGGGCGGCTGCCGATTGATGATAATCCGCGCATGAGCTGGATGAGGAGGGTGCAGGAAAATGGCACTTAATCCTGATTCTGCTTTTTGCAGCCGGTGTGTAAGCTGGATTCCGGTTGGAAGGAGAAACACATGGTAACCACGCTCCCTGCCCAAATGGTGCGTACACGTTCCAAAGGGATGACGGATATGCCCACCCACTACTGCCCGGGGTGTACCCATGGTGTCGCGCACCAGTTGATTGCCGAAGTGCTCGATGAGATGGACATGCTGGGAGAGACAATAGGCGTGGCGCCGGTTGGATGTTCGGTATTTGCCTACTGGTATTTCGATTGTGATTTCGTTGAGGCAGCGCACGGCCGCGCGCCGGCGATGGCGACAGGCATCAAACGTGTACTTCCGGATAAGCTGGTTTTTAGCTACCAGGGAGATGGTGACCTGGCTTCTATCGGCATGGCGGAGATCATGCATGCGGCTGCGCGCGGAGAAAACATCTCCGTCTTCTTTATCAACAACGCCATTTACGGCATGACCGGCGGGCAAATGGCTCCTACCAGCCTGCCAGGGCAGAAGACGACATCATCCCCATCCGGAAGAGACATCGAACATGCGGGTTACCCGATCCGCATGGCTGAGTTGATATCGAACCTGGACGGCACGGGCTATGCGGTGAGGCGCAGTCTGCACGATCCAAAGAACATCCGCCTGGCAAAAAAAGCGATCAGGATGGCGTTTGAGACGCAGAGAGCCGGGCTTGGTTTATCGTTTGTTGAGTTATTATCCTCATGTCCGACCAACTGGAAGGTTACGCCTTTGGAAGCATTGAAATTCATCGAGCAGCACATGATTCCTGCATTCCCACCAGGAGATTATAAAATCTTACCTGCAGTGGCTGAATTAAAATACTGATTATGCAGACTGAGATAATTTTGGCGGGTTTTGGTGGGCAGGGGGTGTTGTTTGCCGGGCAGTTGATCGCTTATGCGGCGATGGATTCGGGTATGCACGTGACCTGGATTCCGTCTTATGGACCGGAAATGCGCGGCGGTACAGCAAACTGTACCGTGATCGTCTCGGACACAGAAATTGGATCACCCAATGTGCGCCACCCGCGTGCATTAATCGCCTTCAACCCGCCTTCATTGGAGAAGTACCAGCACCAGGTGGTTTCAGGCGGTCTGCTGGTGGTTAATGCCTCGCTGATCCAGAAGAAACCTGATCGTGAGGATCTGACCACACTGATGGTTCCAGCCAACCAGATCGCTGAGGAGATCGGCAATCCGCGCATGACCAACATGGTGCTGGTTGGGGCAATGCTCTCGCAGCTTCCGGTACTGCCTCTTTCCGCACTGGAGAAAGCACTTGAAAACCATTTGCCGGAACGCCACCGGCGCTTCATGCAAATGAACATCAAAGCGCTGTATCAGGGGGCTGAATTTGAGACCGAAAAAATCGGTTAATCCCCAAAATCAGGTGAAACTTTGCCCAAAAAGATAGTTATCCTTTTCATTGTGCTGTTAATCAGTTTCCTGTTGAGCGGATGCGTTGAGGCCCCGGCTGCCATAAACGCAGCGGAAAGTTTGCCAACTGACCCACCTGTACCCACAGATACGGTCGCATCAACGCGAACGCCAATACCAACAGAAACACCCAACCCGACGAACACGCCGGCTCCAACTGCCACGTCCATACCGACAGATACCACCGTTCCCACGGAAACAGCAGTACCCACAGACACAGCCATACCCACTGATACCCCAACAAATACACCGACAGCCACATCGACACCGGGAGAGTTCGTGGAGGCTCTGCCCGCGAAGGTGGTGGGAGATTCGGTCAAGATTTTCTTTATTCAGGAAAAGACTGGCGGGAATCTTTGTGGCGATTCACTGGCTGTTGCTGGGACGGACATACCTGCTTCAGGCAATAAAGCCAAGGATGTTGCTAATGCCCTGAAGAAATTGTTTTCTTACCGTACAAAGTATGTCGGCAATCTTTACAACCCGGCACACCGCATGAACGTCACCTCCGTCCAGGTCAGGCTTCAGGATGATGGCACCTTGTTTATCCAGTTAGGCGGATCGATGAACCGCACACAGGATGATTGTGAACTTGACCGTTTACGCGCACAGATCTGGGCGACGTTTGGTCAGTATAAAAGCCAGAAGAAATATGCCATCTACTTCAACAAGGCAAAGCTTGGGGATTTGATTCATTCAGACCGGTGATATGGAACAAAAACGGAACCGGCGCCAGGTATGATAGTCCATTGAGCCTTTCCACCTCAACTCAAATCAGATGATTGCTTAAAATAAAGTGGCGCCGCTGACCTGAGGGGGGCAGGCCAGAAGCGCCAGCTATATTGTACAGAAAAAAGCCAGTAATGGCAAGTCCTTCCAGTCGGGGCGAGAGGATTTGAACCTCCGACTTCTTGCACCCCATGCAAGCGCGCTAGCCGGACTGCGCTACGCCCCGAATTACACCTTAACGTGGTGATTTTATCGCATGGCACAATAACTGTCAACTTTATTCAGGTTTCATTTTTTAGGTTTTGGGTTTTCGCCCGGGAACAGTTTGAGATATTGTCCCGGTTATAATTGCTCCCGGTTGGTGAGGTATGAAGCTTTACGTTTTTTTGAGCATCGTCTTTCTATTATTACTGTCAGCTTGCAGCGGCAGCGAGGCAATCAACGTTTTGGAAACGGTCGATTCTCCAGCTGCCCTTGAACCCGTCTCCGGGGAAGAGGCTGATGCGCTTGAAAATACAGCCACCCCTGTTTCACAGGAAAATGCTCTCGACACTCCCAGGGTCAAAAGCCATTTCATACCAGCGGAGAAAACTCCCACTCAGCCGCCGCCCTCACCCACCCCGGAGCCTGTATTCGAGATTTGCTCACCACTGAGCCCCTACAGCCTGGCTGAACTGCGCGAGATCGTCTCAGACCCTTACCGTCCGCCACCGCCTGGTAAAGAGGAGCGCCACCATGGGATCGACCTTTCGCATTACCGCAGGGGCGACCTGCTCTCGATCGAGGGTGTGACTGTGCAGGCGGTGCTGCACGGGCGTGTGGCGGCGGTACAGCCGGATTCATTCCCTTACGGAAACTTTATCATCATCGAAACACCGGTTGATTTTATCCCGGATGAATGGCGGCAAAGGCTGGAGTTGGATGAAACGGGATCAGTGTATATTTTATACGCCCACCTGGCGGATGCTCCTCAGGTTCAGCTGGGCGAAAGCGTGAATGCCTGCGATGAGCTTGGCAGGGTCGGGAAGACAGGGAACACAGTTGAGGCGCACCTGCACCTGGAGACGCGGCGTGGTCCCCTGGGTGTTTCCTTCCCTGCGATGGGCTTTTATAAGGCGGATGTTGATGAGGCTCAAAAAGCGGCTTATCTGCGCTGGCGGATTGGCGCTGAATTCATCCATTTCGACCCGATGCTGCTCCTAAAGCCGTTAGAATAGGGGCGAGGAAAAATATGGACAATACCACAGATGATTTGATACCCATTGCCGATTCGTATTGGGTCATCCCGGGTAAGTTTTTGGCAGGAGAATATCCCGGTGACCGCACAGAGGCAGACGCGCGCGCCAAAGCTCGCTGGCTGCTCGACCAGGGCATCTCATTCTGGGTGGACCTGACCGAGGACGGCGAATACGGATTGCAGCCTTACGGCGAACTACTGCTGGATGAGGCGAAATTCCTGGGCAGGCAGGCGGCACACGTGCGTATCCCGGTGCAGGACATGAGCGTCCCCGAGGCAGCCAATATGTCCAGAATCCTGGATGTGCTCGAAGCTGCTCTCAAAGCCGGTCAGGCGGTTTATTTGCACTGCTACGGTGGGATTGGGCGCACGGGCACCGTGGTGGGCTGTTTCCTGGTGAGGCATGGATTCACGGGTGAGGAAGCACTTGAGCGGATTGCCCATTGGCGCCGGGGCACCCCGGATGGTTGGAAACAGTCGCCTGAGACGGAAGAGCAGACTGCCATGGTCTTGAACTGGCAGCCTGGCGCATAGGCGTGAGGCCTCACGAGTGAGGTTCCACGAGTGAGGGTTCACGAGTGACGATTTCTCTACCAGACAACAGCACAGATCCAGCAAGGCAAGCCCGGGCGCGTGAGTACGCGCGCCTCAACCGGCGTTTGATGCTGGTAGACCTTGTCATTGCCAGCGTGTACACATTGTCATGGCTGGTATTCGGTTGGTCTTCTGAATTACGTAATGCCGTATTGGGTTGGACAGAGAATGTCTGGCTGCAAACAGCGATCTTCGCATTTATTTTCTTCGGGGTATTGAGCCTGCTGTCGATGCCCCTGAATTATTATTCCGGGTTTGTCCTGCCTCATCGCTACGGACTCTCACACCAGAGCTTGGGCAGCTGGGTGCTGGACCGAATAAAAGGCGGGGCGGTTGCGGTGTTGTTCGGACTGCTGCTGCTCGAACTGGTCTATTTCCTCTTACGGCAGGCACCACAGCAATGGTGGTTGTGGGTGGGACTTTGCCTGCTAGTTTTCAACATCCTTTTGGCGAACATCGCGCCTGTGGTGATTTTCCCCCTGTTCTATAAATTTGAACCTCTGGAAGATGCACATGCGGAGCTGGTGCAGAGTTTGCAGAAAATGGCTCGGGCTGCCGGGACGCAGGTGCGCGGTGTGTTCCGCTTCGATATGAGCAGGCGTACCAGCACTGCCAACGCAGCCCTGACCGGCTTGGGTAACACGCGCCGCATCCTGCTCAGCGACACTCTGCTTGCGGATTACAGCGCCGACGAGATCGAGACCATCCTGGCGCACGAACTCGGTCACCATGTGCACAAAGACCTGCCCCTGGGTATCCTGTTTGACAGTGCGGTCACGTTCATCGGATTATGGCTGAGCGCCATCGTCCTGGAATGGGGCGCAGCGAGGTTGGGATACGGCGGGATTGGCGATGTTGCTGCATTGCCTGTGCTCGTGATCGTGGTCGGGATGTTTGGGCTGGTCACCATGCCGCTGACCAACGCGTTTTCACGCTGGCGTGAGTTTCGTGCAGACGAATATGCAGTGCGAAGCACGGGGAAAGCTGGTGCATTTGCAGCGGCTTTAACCCGCCTTGCTGACCAGAACCTGCTGGTAGCGGATCCTGAGCGATGGGTGGTGGTGTTGTTCTATTCCCACCCACCGGTAAAGGAGCGTGTGGCGCGGGTGCAGTCTTTCGAGCCTCAGCCCACTTAGGCGTTGGGGACGATCAACCAGAAGAGCAGGTAAATCAGGATACCGGGGATACCGCCCGGTAACAGGGCGATCAGGAACGCTAACCTGAACCAGAACGGGCTGATCCCGAAAAATTCTCCCAATCCACCGCACACCCCGGCGATCACCCGGTTTTGGTGAGACCGGCGAAGGGGTTGGCGCTGTGTCATCGTGTTTGTCTCCTTGAATTTGTCATTTCTACAAGGATATACGTTTATACTGCTTGAACGTTGCACAGTTCCGGTTTAAGAGTTTTTTACCGCTACCAGCATCCCGTCCCCGCCTGGATAAATGGTGCTGGTGACGCGCGGATCGTCAGCAGCGCGCTGGTTGAAACCGCGCATCATGTTTGTTGATAATTCATGGTTGCCTGGATCAGACACACTGCCGTGCATCAAGGCATTGTGGGCAGCCAGAACGCCGCCGCTGGCGAGGTTGTCAACCGCCCATTCGTAATAATCCGGGTAACCGTCCTTTTCAGCGTCGATGAAGATGAAATCGAACGGTCCCTCCTTTGAGAGCGATTTGATTACTTCATGGGCATTCCCGATGCGCATCTCCACCTTGCCGTCCAGACCTGCAGCAGCAAAATGCCGGCTCGCAACGGCAGCATGGTGCGGGTCTTGTTCAACCGTGATCAGCCTGCCTCCTGCTGGAAGGGCACGCGCTATCCATGTGCCGCTGTATCCGCCCAGGGTGCCAATCTCGACCGCGCGGCGCGCTTTGCTGGCGCTCACGAGGAAATGCAGGAATTGACCCTCTTCCGGACGGATACCGATGGCAGGCAGCCCTTGAAGGGGGGTGTTTTCGCGTGTGTGCTGCAGTGCAGCGTCTTCACCGGCAAAGAGGTTCGAGATGTATTCGCTTGCCTGGTCGTTGTATACGGTCATGGTGGTATGGTCCTTTTATACGGATAAATATGATGTTAATAGTTAGTATAACCGATATACATGTGTCAGATGTAGTGGCGACCCACTCGGGTCGGGAAATCCGTTGTCAGGCGAAATCCTTCTGATCGCTCAATGAGATGGTAGGCGAGAAACGGGTCGCCTTGTGTGGAGGGGGAGGCGTAATGGCAAAACAAGGGCAACCCGCGTTGAGCCTGAAACGGTCATGGTCCGCGAGATTGCTGTGCTGGGTATGTGACGGTTTGGCGCAGGTGGGTTGCCGCTACAAGGTTTTCAAGACACCGGATAGAGGCAGCCTGGATAAATCCCACTCCCGGCTGACAAGAAATACAACAAATATATGATTGAATTATTAAGAAATGTCTATATAATAAAGTCAAAGCTTAAAAGACCAACCGCCATGCAATTAAATAAGGACTCGGGATGATGAAAAAGACCGCCGCATTCGTAATGATTTTGTTGTCTTCAATCATGTTACTGTCTTTCCTTTCCGGATGTAGCGCTGCTGCCACACAGCTGGCGCCGCAGGCTGATGTATTCAGTGAAGCGATGGAAGAACCTCGAGAAGAAATGTCTGCAGAAGAACCCGCCTCTGCGCCCCCGTCCCAAGCGGAATCTGAACCGCAGGCTCAAGATAACGAGCAGGTAGCATCCAGTCCAAATGAGTTCGTTAACCGCCCAAACCGGCTGATCATCAAAGACGGGCAGATGATCCTGGTGGTGGACAACACCGATGTGGCGATTGACCGTGTGACCCAAATCGTTGCGGATATGGGCGGTTACTTCATCAGCTCACGCACGTTTTTCGAAGAAAATCTGGGTGTGAACCAGAAACTCGCCACGCTGACGGTCGGTATTCCGGTCGATAATTTTGAGAAGACCCTGCTCCGGCTGCGCCAGATTGCTGTTGAGGTTGTTAATGAAGAATCTACCGGTCAGGATGTGACCGACGAGTATGTCGACCAGAAATCCAGGTTGGAAAGCCTGGAAGCCACGCGTGCTCGAATCTTACAATTCATGGACGAAGCCCAGACAGTTGAAGAAGCGCTGAAGGTCAACGATCAGCTAGCAGAAGTGGAGGCTGAGATTGAGCAGGTGAAGGGGCGTTTGAATTACCTCTTTGACCGCGCTTCGTATTCCACCATCACGATTTAGTTGAAACCTGAGCTGCCGAATTTGACCCCCACACCCACTCCGACCCCCACTCCTACCCCAACACCCACACCCTGGACACCAGGTGAGACACTGCGCGACGCTTCAGGTACTTTTGTCGATTTATGGCAGGGAGTTGTCGATTTCCTGATCAATTTTGTCGTTGTTGCAGTCCCCTGCCTGCTGCCGTTCCTGTTGGTTGGCGCTTTGATTTGGTATGCGTTTTATCGACGCAGGAAGAAGAGAAGGCTAACACGGGAAGTGCCTCCTGAATCTTTGTAGTGATAAGTAAGTTGTGACACGGCATACCCATGACGAGCCGTGTCCTGGGCGAAAAACGGACATGACTGGATTCGGGTTGATATATGCCTCGGACTGCGCCGTCATGTCCCTACAGGGTCTTTGAAGTGAATAAGTGATGCGGTAAATCTATAAACAGCCGTGTTCTGGTGCGAAAAAACGGACATGACTGGATTCGGGTTGATATATGCCTCGAGACTGCGCCGTCATGTCCCTACAGGAGTCTTTGAATGAAGAGGTGATGCGGCAATTCCCACTGCCGGCTGTATCCTTGCGAGAGAATGGACGTGACTGGATGATCCACGGGTTGGGTTATACGTTAAAATATGAACGTCCCAAAAAAATAATAAGGAGAATAAAAATGGACTCGGATGCCCAAACAAAACTGGCACAAGAGGGCGGTTCTCCCGCCATAACCTCACCCATTCCACCGATGTACCCGGGGGGGATGCGCATTGATGCCGATGAAGAGGCTCAAGTGCTCGAGGTGCTGCGCACCAAGCGCTTGTTCCGCTATTATGGACCCAATGAAGGACCCTCCAAGACGGCACAATTTGAACAGGAGTTTGCCGCTTACATGGGGTCTGCACATGCCCTGGGGGTAACATCCGGCACGGCGGCATTGATCTGTGGTCTGGCTGGATTGGGGATCGGACCCGGAATGGAAGTGATCGTCCCCGCATACACCTGGATCGCAACTGCCTCAGCGGTGTTTGCGGTAGGCGCAGTGCCCATCATGGCGGAGGTTGATGATACGTTGACCCTTGATGCGGGAGACATTGAGAACAAAATTACACCGTACACGCGAGCCATTATCCCGGTGCACATGCGCGGTAATCCTTGCCAGATGGAAAGAGTGATGGATGTGGCGCGCAAGCATAACCTGCTTGTTCTGGAAGATACTGCACAGGCAGACGGCGCCAGCTACCGTGGCAAACACCTGGGAACCTTCGGTGACGCAGGAGCCTTCAGCCTGCAGTTCAACAAGATTATCACCAGCGGAGAAGGCGGTGCAGTGATTACGGATGATTATGAGATTTATAAACGGGCGGTGATGTATCATGATGTTGTTGGAGGCAACCGGAACAACATCCCCGAAGACCAGATCCTGCCGGGCATCAACTTCCGCATGCCAGAGCTTTTGGCGGCAGTCTCGTTGGCGCAGCTGCGCAAGCTGGATAAGCTGCTGGCTGATATGCGCCTGCGGCAGAAAATGCTGATGGAAAGCATGGCAGGAGTGGCAGGGAGGAAAGGGATCCAGTTTCGCACCAGTCACGATGCCGAAGGAGATGCCGGGGTTGCCCTGATATTCTTCCTCCCCGATGCTGAACAAACCAGAGCCGGTGGTTGCCGCGTTGAACGCCGAGGCGCTGCCAGCGATGTTGATGTATGCCCCGGATGTGGTTGATTACCATGTGTATGCCCACTGGTCACCGATTATGAACCAGCGTACCTGGTCTCCGGGTGGAGGTCCCTGGGAGAACCATCCCCGAAAGGTTGAATACCGGGTGGATATGTGCCCGCGCTCCCTGGATCTGCTCAGCCGGGCGGTGCACATCGATGTCAGCCCCGACCTGACCAATTCGAACGTTGAGGAAATGTCTGAGGCGTTGAACAAGGTACTGAACCAACTGGTTTAGCCTGGTGAAAGTGACCGTTGAGGTCGCATTGCTATTGTGAATTGTCACTGAGCGGTAATTTCCACCTCCACACCGATATACAGCTAAATATCAGCCAGGCTGAGAATATGCTCTCAGCCTGGTTGGGTAAGCGCGTGAAGTGCAATCGAATCCAGCCTTTGAAAGGAGGGATGATCAACTCCGTACTGCGCCTCAGTTTTGATGCTCCGCCATCCAGCGCAGTGGTTAAATTGAACCTGCAAGAGGCAGATTTTGCTGAAGAAGCGAAGGCTTTAACCTTCCTGCAAACGATGACAGGATTTCCCTGCCCGGACGTTTACCTGGAGGACCATTCTGCTCGAGTACTCCCTTACGCTTACCTGCTGCTGGAAGACCTGCCCGGTGTCTCATTAACGGAAGCGGGTCTGACCCGTCCGGAAATGGCGCGCCTGGATAGGGAATTGGCGAAAATACTGGGCGATCTTCACTCCCACACTCGTGAAACTTATGGTGAAGTATATGGTGAAGGATCGGAAAGTTGGGTGGACGTGTTCATACCGCGTTTTGAGGCTGTACGCAGGCAGCCGGAAATTGGTGAGCGCCTCTCGCCAAAGGTATTGCGGGATGTGGATCGAGCCATTGAAGCTGCGCAGGTTATTCTCCAGGATGAGGATATTCCCCGGTTAGTTCATGGGGATGTATGGGCGGGGAACATCATTATCAAGCCCGGCAGGGAAGGCTGGCAAATTTTGGGCATTGTAGACCCGGGTTTGCAGTATGCCGATGCGGAAATGGAGCTGGCTTACCTTGAATCATTCAACAATCCGCTGTCCGGAATTTTTCGAGGTGTATGCAGAGCAGCATCCTTTACGCCCTGGTTATGAAATCCGCCGGTTGTTCTACTGGCTGCACACTTACCTGCTGCATGTCTGGCTGTTTGGAGAGACCCACTACTGCCAGCTGGCAGCCGAAACCGCTGCTTTGATCTGCTTTTCAGTGTAGAATCGTGTTCCGGAAGCTGTTATTCCATCCTGAGAGAATTTACCAATTTAAACCCTAAAACAAGGAGAACCGGATGCCATTAACTTTTGATTTTGGTTTTGATGAACTTCAGTCTTACCAGGGGATTAATCCCCGTCCGGCTGATTTTGATGAATACTGGGACAGGGCGCTGGAAGAAATGCACAGCCTCGATCCGCAGGTAGAGTTGGTGCCTGCCAGGTTCCAGGTTCCGTTTGCCGAGTGTTACCATCTGTATTTCACCGGTGTTGGCGGGGCGCGTGTGCACGCCAAGCTGCTGAAACCGAAGGGATCTAATACTCCTCACCCGGCTGTGGTCATGTTCCACGGTTATACCGGGGATTCGGGTGATTGGGCGGACAAGCTTAATTACGTCGCTGCCGGATATACCGTCGCCGCGCTGGACTGCCGCGGGCAGGGAGGGCTTTCACAGGACAGCGGCAGCGTGACAGGCAACACCCACAACGGTCACATCATCCGCGGGCTGGCAGACGCGCTCGCCGGCAGCCCGGAAAAGATGCTTTACCGCCAGATCTTCCTGGACACAGCACAGCTGACGCGTATTGTGATGGACATGCCCGATGTCGATGGGGACCGGGTAGGCGCGACTGGCGGCAGCCAGGGTGGCGCGCTGACGGTTGCCTGTGTGGGTCTCGAGCCCAGGGTGAAACGGGCTGCGCCGGTCTTCCCCTTCCTGAGCGACTACAAGCGGGTGTGGGAGATGGACCAGGCGAAGGATGCCTATGCTGAGTTAAATGGGTATTTCCGCCGTTTCGACCCGCGCCACGAGCAGGAAGATAAGGTCTTCGAAATGCTGGGTTATGTCGATATCCAGTTCCTGGCGCCGCGCATCCGCGCTGAGGTTCTTTGGGCGATCGGGTTGATGGACACGATCTGCCCTCCTTCGAGCCAGTTCGCAGCCTACAACAAGATCACTTCTGCGAAGTCCCAGCTGGTTTACCCGGATTTTGGGCACGAGGGGCTGCCCGGGGTCAACGACAGCATCTTCCAGTTTATGATGGGGTTATAAGGCGGATTACGACCAGTGCTTTGAGAATTCGTGCGCCAGTCTCACGGTTTGCATGTGGATGTCGACGATGTCCTCGATCCTGTCGGCATAACCCCCGCCCATCACCACTGCTATTGGCAGGCGGTTGTTCAGGCAAAGGCTGAAGACGAGCTGATCACGTGACGCCAGACCTGCCTTGGTCACGTTCAGCCGTCCCAGGCGGTCACTGCTGAACGGGTCAGCTCCGGCAATGTAGACAGCCGGCTGTGCCTCCAGCGCGCAGCAATGCATCAGTTAACGCCCCATTCAACCGTCTGCAGGAATTCCTCGTCCTCGCAGCCATCCGCCAGGGCGATATCCAGGTCACCCGGCTCCTTGCGGTAGGGGAAGTTCTTCTCTCCGTGGATGCTCAGGGTGAAAACGCTGGGATCCTTCCGGAAAATCGCCGCGCTGCCGTTGCCCTGGTGTACGTCCAGGTCGAGGATCACCACGCGCTCAACCGTACCCTCGTCCTGGACGGCGCGCACTGCAACAGCGGTATCGTTGAATACGCAGAAGCCCTCGCCATGGTCCGGGAAGGCGTGGTGCGTGCCCCCACCCAGGTAAAGGCTGATACCTTCTTGCAAGGCGCTTTCGCAGGCAGCGATGGCGCCTCCAACAGAACGGCGGGAGCGGTCCACCAGCTCTGGTGACCAGGGCAAGCCGATGCGGCGCTGCTCCTGTTCGGAAAGAGAGCCCTGAAGGACCTTGTGCACATATTCTGGTGTGTGCACGCGCAGCAGCTGCGCTTGGCTGGCAGGTTGTGCTGCAACGAGATCGTTTGCCGAAAACAAGCCAGAGTCAAAGACTCGCTGCCGTAGCATTGGATATTTTGCAGCCGGGAAGCGATGTCCTGGGGGCAGGTTTAAGGGAACGGTGTCAGCGTAGAAAACTTTCACGCTTTACCAGGATTCCCAATGCACCATGTCATCGAGTTCTCTTCTGCCCCCTTTCTTTGGTGGGGCGGAAAGTGCTTCAGCTTCGAGCGGGTAGCCGAATGAGAGGGCAAACCGCAAGGTCAGGTACTCTGGGAAGGCGAGGGCTTGACGGGCTTTTTCGGGCTCGTAGATGGAGGCGATGCAGGAACCGATGCCCAATTCCCAGGCAGCCAGCTGCATGTACGCGGCGCACTGACCGATGTCAAAAAGGATCTGGAAGCGGATTGAGGGGTCTTCGTGCAGGATAGCGATCCCCAGAGCAGCGCCTGCCAGGTGACCTGCCCAGGTGCCGCATTCGGACAGCGCCTGCAATTGTTCTCTGGATTGGATGACGATGAAATGCCAGGGCTGCGTGTTCTTGCTGGATTGCGATCTTCTGCCGGCATTGAGGATAGCCTGGATCTCTTCCTGAGCCAGCCTTTTCGATTGGAACTGGCGCACAGCGCGCTTCATGCGAATGGCTTCGTTTACGTTCATGAACTTTCCTTTCAAGACGTTTTCGGAACAATGATAACAAACAACGGAGACAGTTGGCTGGTCAGTGCGAACAGAATGAAGCAAGCTCCCTTGCGATAGGGGAGGGGACTGCTTCGTTGGATCGCCCCAGTGAAAGCTGCTCCCAGCATGAAAACGATCGTTGTTCAAACCGTCTCACAGTGAGGGTGGTGTGGGTAAATTTCAAGGACGGTTATATAATAAGTAAAAGGAATGGAGAAATCAGATGGACAAGAAGGAATTGTTGCGCCTTGAAATTGAAGACACGCAAGTAAATTTTCATGACCTGCTTGATCGTATCCCAGAAACCGCGTATTCACTTCCCAGCCAAAACAGCGCATGGACGGTTGGGGAAGTGCTTTACCATATGAGCCTGGCACCGCGCTTCCTGATCTCTGATGTGCGCATGTTCACCAGTCAGCAGTGGATTTATAAACTGCTGCCGGTATTGATGCCTGGTCGTTTATTCAACTGGCTGAACAAGGTGCTGACGCGCTACGGAGCCGGGAGGCTTGACCGCCAATTCCTGGCAGATGAATACGACCGCGCTCATAAAAGTACTTTGAAATCATTGGAGATGGTCAGAGAGGAGAATCTGCAGCAGATACGGACTTATCCAGATTGGGATCCATTGCTCTCAGGTGAAGTGTCCCTTGAACGCCTGTTTCATTATATAAAAGTTCATTTCAACTCCCATGCCGGGCAGCTCCAATCCATCCTCGAGGAAAAAGAAGCATAATTTATGTTTGCCTGGATCAATTTTGCTATCCTGCTCGTTGCGACGCTGTTGTTCCTGGTCTTTTATGTGAGAAGTGTAAGCCCGGCTGGATTGGAAATGATCATTGGACCGAAGGCATACGCACGCTGCGGTCGAGATCGTTTGATTGCAGTAGGAATCGAATTCATAATCGCCATCAACTACATGGTTTATTATTTTTACCCATTGGAAACGCCGTTACCGCGCACCTTTCCCTGGTCGTGGTGGGTATCGGGGATGATTGCCCTGTTGATCGCGCTGCCTTCAAGCATGTTAATGGTTGCTGGGATGCGCGATGCCGGAGAAGAAGCTATTCGTCCAAAAAAAGAGCATAAGCTGTATGGCGGGATCTACACCCGTATACGCCATCCCCAGGCATTGGGTGAAGTATTCCTGTTCCTGGTGATGGCGTTCCTGGCGCATTCACCGTTTCTGGTGCTGTTTTCGCTGGTCTACTTTCCGATTTTCTGGTTGATGTGCTGGGCTGAAGAACAGGACCTGTTATTGCGCTATGGTGACGCTTACGCGCGAGTACTGCCGGGAGGTGGGAGGTTCCTGCCAAGGCAAGAAACCTCCCGAGCCGGTTTAAGAGACGGATCAACGATCGTAAATATCGATCCGCCCAACCTGGATCTGGGTGCCATTGACATCGGGGACACCTGCCAGGAGGTTGCCGGAAATGACAACGATCTGACCTGTGTCTCGCAGTGCGTTGATCTGCGTCATGATACCGGGTTCCTTGCTCCAGATGCCGTACCATACCGGGAATTCACCCAAGAGAACAAACGCATTCCCGCAAACATCTTCGGGAGAGCTGTTGAAATGGCTGCAAACAATCATGCCTGCCAGGTTTTCTACGAATTCCGGGTCTGACTGTGCAGCACCGCTCAAAATTCTCTCCACCACCAGCTGGCAGCCGCCATAATCTGGGACATCACAGAAAAGCTCGCCCCAGAAGATGGCATACATATCGGCACCGCTGCCATCTCGAAGGCTCACGATTTCCGCTTCGATCTCCTCATTCAAACCGGTCACTCCAATTTCTCCGCTGCCTTCGGGCATCAGCACCAGATAGTCATCAAATTGGGATCCTGAAGGTGTGCTGGTTACGTGACCGGTCCAGGCGATGACCGGTTTCCCAGGAACTTTTTGCTGGCTGTCCGAGGCTGCCTCTGCCGAAGCTGCCTCATCCAGATCTCCTGGACCGCATTCCCCGCGAAAATACGCCCATTCGTCACATTCGCTCCCGTCAGGAAATAGGCAAACTCCCTGCTGACCGCCGTCTGTGCCGGTGCGCAGCTCCCATTCATAGCCCTGTTCCTTGCAGTAGACGGTTGCGGGATTCGCCAATTCGACCTCATTTACCGGTTCAGTGTCTGTGAAAGGTTCGGAAACTGGATCCGAGAGTGGTCCGTTTCCAGTATTTGAACATGCGCTTAAAATAGTTGTTAAGATAACTGCCGCGATCAATAGCACTTTAAATTGGTTTGTTTTCGAATACATTGATTTTTCTCCTGTTTATTTATATCAAATGACGCTGGTGTTTCATTTTTTGTTCCGTGTTTTCAGTTCTATGCAGGAAGGTAAAGCAGGTCAGGGTAAAATAATATCTCACAATCACGATGTAAAATTGGAGGTAGATTTGGATATCTTCGAAGCGATAGAAACAAGACGGAGTATACGCCATTACCGACCTGAGCCGGTAAGCAATGATTCTATTGAACGGATCCTTTCAGCAGCCATGATGGCGCCTTCTGCTGGGAACCAGCAGCCATGGCAGTTCATCGTCATACGCAAGCGCGAGCTGCTGGATGCCATCCCGGATTTTCACCCGCACGCCGAGATGGTGCTCCAGGTATCGGTTGCCATTCTGGTGTGCGGCGACTTGCGCCTGGAAAACCACAAGGGATATTGGGTGCAGGACTGCAGCGCGGCAACGCAGAACCTGCTCCTGGCAGCACACGGGTTGGGGCTGGGGGCAGTCTGGACCGGGATTTACCCGCGGCAGGACCGCGTGAAAGGTTTCCGTAATCTGCTTAACCTGCCGCAGGAGGTGATGCCTCTGGCACTGGTTCCGATCGGATACCCTGACAGGAAGGGCAGTGGTGTGGAGCGGTTTGACCGGGCTCGCATTCATCAAGATGGCTGGGAAATTAAAAAGGAGCAGGAAGCATGAATAAAAGAATGGTCATAGAAGGTCTATTAGCAGGGAAACCAACGTCGGGATATACACCCGCTGCGTTTTTCCTGCACTTCGATCCCGCATTCCACCGCGGTGAGGCTGCTGTGCAAAAGCACCTGGACTTTTTTCACCAAACCGGTATGGACCTGGTAAAAATCCAGTACGAACACAAGTACCCAACAATGGAAGGCATCAGCAAACCGGAAGATTGGGACAGGATACCGAGATATGATAAGGATTTCTTCGAGCATCCTTTAAAGGTTGTCGAAGGGCTTGTGAAGGCGGCGAAAGATGAGGCGATGGTGGTTGTCACCCTATACTCGCCCTTCATGTGCGCCGGGCATGTTGTTGACGCAGACGTGCGTGACCGGCACATGCAGGAGAACCCGGCGGCGGTGAAAAATGGCATGCAGGCGGTGACGGAAAGCGTCCTGACCTTCGCCAGGGAATGCGCGCGCCTGGGGGTGGATGGGTTCTATGCTTCCACCCAGGGAGGTGAGAGCGGCAGGTTTGCAGACTCCGCTGTCTTTGACGAGTGTGTCAGACCCTACGACCTGGCAGTGATGGAGGAGATCAACAGTTTGTGTGATTTCAATATCCTGCACATTTGCGACTATCACCTGCCCTACAGGGATATAAGCGCGTTCGTGGAGTATCCGGGTGATATTGTTAACTGCAACCTGCAGCTGGACGGGGGTAGAATGAGTGCAAAGGATGTCGCCAGGATGTTCTCGCGGCCCTACATGGGTGGGATGGATCGTCATGGCATCCTGGTAAATGGGTCTCCCTCAGGGATAAGGCAGGAGGTCGAAAGCGTGATCTATGATGCGCCGCAGGCTTTTCTCCTGGCAGCCGACTGCACGGTGCCATCCAGCATCTCGTGGGACAACCTGCGCCTGGCAATCGACACCGCTCACGAGTATCAAAGGTGATTTCTAACCCCAATTGACGCCAGTAAAAGCGTAAAAACGACCGGCGCCGTCTGAAGGCTCAAAGACGGCGCCGGATTTTGGTTAATAAGCCGATGTTTCTCAATCTTTCCAGGCACTGGCTTCGTCGATCGCCTGCACATCCTCAGTACTGAGACTCACTTCCAGGCTGCCCAGGATGTCATTCAGCTGGTCCACGGTGTTCGCCCCGATGATGGGAGCGGTGATGGCGGGGCGCTGCAGCATCCAGGCGAGGCTCATCTGGGTGACGCTGGCGCCGTGCGCCCTGCCGCGTTCCTCGAGCAGGTCGATCAGGTTGAAGTTTTTCTCGGTGAAGAAACGCTTCAGACCGCTTGCGCGGACGCTGTCCGGCACCTGATTGCGGCGGTATTTACCGGTCAGAAAACCGCCCTGCAAGGGACTGTAAGGGATGACGCCAATGCCGAACTGCAGGCACACAGCTTCCTGCTCGCGCTCGAACTCGTCACGCTTGACCAGGCTGTAGGCGGGTTGGGAGCTGATGAAGCGGTTCAGGTTGTGCCTGTCGCTGACCCACAGCGAGTTCACCACCCGCCAGGCTGGTTCGTTGGAGAATCCAATATAGCGTACTTTGCCAGCGCGTACCAGGTCATCCAGGGCGCGGCATGGTCTCTTCCTGTGGGGTGTCAGGGTGTGCCCAGTGGGTCTGGTAAAGGTCAATGTAGTCCGTGTCCAGGCGGCGCAGGCTGTCTTCCACGGCTTTCATCACGTGCCCGCGGCTGAGCCCGTCCCCATTAGGACCTTCCCACATGCGCCCGTTGAATTTGGTGGCGACTACGGTCAGATGGCGGTTTTTGCGCTTTTTGAGCCACTTACCGATGATGACTTCGCTTTCCCCTCCCTTGCTGCCATCTACCCATGCTGAATAGATATCGGCTGTGTCGATGAAATTGCCGCCAGCATCGTAATAGGCGTCCATCACATCAAAAGAAGCCCTTTCATCTGCCGTCCACCCGAACTGCATGGTGCCCAGGCAGATCCTGGCGACCTTCAAACCACTGTTTCCTAACCTGCGATAATCCATAGATACCTCCTTCTGCTGATCTAAAACCGAAATTTACGATCCAATAATAACATTGATTAATTTAATCACTTCTTTACAAGCACATCCTTTCTTGTATAATTGTGTTAGTTAAAGTGAGTTTTGAGATCACAATTGCACTAGTTCGCAATTAACTGTGAATGGCATCATCCCAATCAATCCCAGGAGGTGAATATGGCATCGGTAAAAGAAATTTCAGGATTCATCAAGGCAGTGCCCCTGTTTCACGGCTTAAAGAACCGCCAGCTGGAGAGCATTGCTAAAAGAATGGTCGAGCGATCCTATAAGGCAGGGGATGTGATCGTTAAACAGGGTCAGGGTGGGGAAGGCTTTTTCATCATCACCGCAGGTAAGGCTGAAGTGCTGCGCCGGAAGGTTGACGGTGAAAGCGTGGTGGTAAACGAATTCGGACCGATGGACTTCTTTGGCGAGCTGGCTCTGCTCGATGATGGACCGCGTACTGCCACGCTGGTTGCCACAGAACCAACCAAGTGCCTCGTCCTGGTGCGCTGGGATTTTCTGGCGCTATTAAAGGATGATGCCGAAATGGCGGTTGAGATCCTGATTGAGATGGCAAGACGCTTCCGGGTGACACTGGATACGATGTAATGCCAGTGTTTCTTTAAATACCATCTCCGGTCAAGGAATACTGTCCTTGACCGGTTTTTTTGTTAGAATCATGGTGATGATCTGTAAAAATTGCGGTTTCGAAAGCCAGGCAGGCATGAAGTTTTGCGGCAGGTGCGGCACAGGTTTGGGTATAAGCTGCCTGACCTGTGGTTTCACCAATCCTGCAGATTTTATATTCTGCGGGATGTGCGGCAATCCGCTGCCGGTGGATGAGCAGGATGTCGAATCAGGCACTCTCGCCGGGACTCGGGCTGCTGCCCCGTTGGAACCGCTTCCGCGGACTAACTCGTCTTCACTGACGGGTCTCACGCCCCCAGACTCAAGCGGGGTGATTGAAGGCGAGAAGCGGGTGGCGACGGTCATCCTGGCGGATGTCCACCGCTCCACAGACCTGCTCGAAAAAATTGGCACAGAAACCTGGGTGGGGATCATGAACAGGGTCTTCCAGCTGTTGAACGCTGAAATCTACCGTTTTGGCGGTGTGGTGGACCAGTTCAGAGGAGATGGTCTGGTCGCTTTTTTTGGCACCGTGGTGGCGCATGAGGACGACCCGGAACGAGCCGTGCTGGCCTCCCTGGCAATGCAGCAGTCGGTCTCCCATTATGCCTCCAGCCTGGTGGCTGAACGCGGGGTTGAGATCAAGCTGCGTGTGGGGGTTAATACAGGCGAAGTGATCGTAGCAAGCATCGGTGATTTCCTCCAGCCACCAGGAAGACACAGCCATGGGCGAGGGGATCACTCTGGCAGCGCGCATGGAAACCGAGGCACAGCCTGGAACGGTGCTGGTCAGCGAAAACACATTCCGATTGGTGAGTAATCGCTTCCACTGGCAGCCACTGGGTGAACTCCAGGTCAAGGGCATCAGCGAGCCCGTAAATGTTTTCCGCCCGTTGAGCCCGAGATTCGATTTTGAGGCGGTGCCGGATTTGCTGGCATACGGCATGCCGGTTGCCTTGACCGGCAGGGAAATGGAATTCGAGCGCGTCAAAGAAGCGATCAAAAGCCTGTACCAGGGAAGGGGCGGGATTGTACTCGTCGCCGGTGAGAAGGGGCTGGGCAAGACTTTGCTGATCACCCAGGTGCGCCACCATTTCAACCGTTATGAAGCGATGCAGGCTGAACAAAGGCGGTCGCCTGGCGGTGGTGAAGCTGCCGGCAATGGGAGACCTGGAAAACAGACCGCCACCTGGCTGCGCAGCGTTTGCCGTTCTTATGACCAGTCGTGGCCTTTTTCCATGTGGATGAACATTTTTTATGAATGGTTGGGGATGCGCCCAGATGAACCCCCCGATGAGCGCAGTGCGCGGCTTCTGCGGGGGGCGCAGCGGTTGTGGGGCGATGCCTACGAGCGTTATTTCCCGTACCTGGCAAAGTTCCTGTCAATCCCCACCACACAGACGGAACACGAAGAGAAGCTTCGTTACCTCGACGCGCAGGGTTTGAATAAACAGATTTTCATTACCATCCGCAGTTGGGTTGAAACCATGGCAAGGATGGGTCCTTTGATCATCTCCTTCGTTGACCTGCAGTGGGCGGACTTGGCTTCCCTGGAGCTTTTGAAATTCTGCCTGCCAGCCAGCGAGAGGTTGAGCCTGGTCTGGCTGCTGATCATGCGCCCGGAGCGCCAATCGCTGGCATGGGAATTCCGCCATTATGTAGAGACCGAATACCCTCACCGATTGTCCGCCGTGGACTTGCAGCCGCTGACGGATGAAGAAAGTCACGCCTTAATCCACGAAATGGTTGGAGCGCAGGCGTTGTCGCAGAAAACTGAAGCCTTGATCATCGCGAAGGCGGAGGGCAACCCTTATTTCGTCCGTGAGATCATCTCATCATTGATCAATAACGGCGTGCTGGAAAAAGAAACTGATGGGAAAGAGTGGCGAGAGACAAAAGCGGTAACCACGCTGGATCTGCCCGACAGTCTGCAGAGCCTGATGCTCGAACGCATAGATAGACTTTCGCTGGAGGAGCGCAAGCTGCTCCAGGCTGCCTCGGTGATGGGACACTCGTTTTGGAGCAATGTGCTCGAAGAACTGTTGAATGGGGCTGGGAGCCTGGAACAAAACCTGACCTCCTTACAGAAAAAAGGTCTTATCCAGGAACTGAGCCATGTTCCCGGATTGGGGAAAGAATACAGCTTCAATTCCGCATTAGTTTGGGACGTGGTGTACGATTCCCTGTTGGTAAACCAGAAGTTCGCCTACCACAATAAGGTTGCGGTTTTTCTGGAAGACTGCGCATGCCTGGAAGAATGGCTGCAGCACAGCAGCTTGATCGCCTACCATTACAAGATGGCAGGTAACAAGCACCAGGAGCTGTTCTACACCATTAAAGCATCCCAGCAGGCACAGGAACTGTACGCAATGAACGAAGCGCTCGAGCACCTGTCTCACGCATTGGAATTACTGAGCGAGATCGAAAGGGAAAGCGATCACATCATCCAGGACGACGTCATCCTGGCATATCGTTTTGATATCTTGAATGACCGCAGCGCGGTGAACAACCTGCTTGGTTTCTTCACGGAAAGTGTCTCGGACGCCAAGGCGCTCCTGGACCTGGCGGACGAGTTGTCCGACGAACCACACTGGCGCGTAGATGCTCTGCTCAAACAGGCGGAAGTGAAGTTCCCCGAAAACCGCCAGGAATTGGAAAGTGGGCTGTTAATAGCACTGGAAGCTTTGCAGATTTCCAGAGACCTGGGTGACCGGGACAGGGAATTGATCAGCCTCACCCATGTTCTCGACCTGCAGTTCATGAAACATGATCATGCCTGGAAAGAGAACGCAGAAACTGCCCTGGCGCTGGCGAAGGACCTGGGTAACGTGCTGGCACAGGTCAATATCCTGCTGACAATCGGCTCTTCATATGGCATCGATGAGCTCGAGATGAGCAAAGAATACCTTCAGAAAGCGATCCCGCTAAGCCAGGAACTGGGGGACAAAACAGTGGAGATGAAGATCCTGCGTGCGTTCGCCGGACAGTATGAACGCAGTGGTGATTACTACCGCCAACTCACCGATTTCGAACAGAAGCGCCTGCAGATCAGCCGCGAAACGGGCAACCGCACCGTAGAAGGGGATGCCTTGATGCACTGCGGTCAGGTGCAGTCGATTTACCTCGGAGATCATAAACCCGGATTGAAATTATTACGGGAATCGCTGCGGTTTTCTGAAGGCACATCAGCAAGTTTGTTCCCCTTACTGCGTATTGCCCAGGTGCTGACCGTTCTTGGCATGACGGAGGAGGCAAAGCAGACCCTTGAGCGCGCTCACCCATTTGTGGAAAAACATGTTTTCGACCTGGGTCGGGCTGGATTCTGGCTGGTGTCAGCGTTGTTAATGGTTCAGTTCACCCAGGAGGAACAGCTCAACCAGGCATTGGCGTTCCGTGCCAGCATCGAAGCCCTGGTATCGGAAAAGCTGGTTTCTCGGCAGTACCTGATGGCAGCGGAAAGCGTGGCTGCCAATGCCTTTTTGAAACTGGCAAACATCTCGCTGGATGAGCAGAAGAAGAAAGAGTATCTCGAAAAAGCTCTCGAAGCCTCCCGGCTGGCAGTTTCGATTTATGCCGAATTTGGTTTCGTGCAGGTTATCGAATGCTCCAGTGAAGAAATTTTTTACCGCTATTTCCTGGCGCAGCAGGCGAATGGTAACCAGGAAGAGGCCGCCAAGGCGCTGGGTACAGCCAACCAGGAGATGCTGCGTAAGTGGGAGCTGATCCCTGCTTACAGCCACTATCGGGACACGTTCTTAAACCAGGTTTTACTGCACCAGGATATCACGGAGCAGTTCGCTGCCCAGGTGGTTCCGGACGTTAGTAATGTTCCAGCCAACCAGCCTGCCGGGGTTATCGATGACTAAAATATGGCACTGCCAACCAGCCTGCCGGGGTTATCGATGGCTAAAAAATGGCACTGCCAACCAGTCTGCCGGACTTATCTATGACTAAATTATGACACAGCCAACCAGCTTGCCGGACTTATCGATGACTAAATTATGGCACTGCCAACCAGCCTGCCGGGTTTATCGATGACTAAAAAATGGCACTGCCAACCAGCTTACCGGACTTATCGATGACTATATTATGGCACTGACAACCACCCTGGGTGTCATCGAGGCGCCTCCCCAAGGACTTATCCTTCCACATGAGCATGTGTTTGTGGACCTGCGCACACCGGACCAGCCGGGATACGCACAGGCAGACGTTGAGGACGTGATCGCACTGATGGCGCCCCAACTGGATAAGGCGAGGATTGCCGGCGTTGAACTCATGGTGGAATGTACACCCGTGGGAGTGGGCAGGCGCGTGGATATCCTTAAGGCTGTTTCCGAATGGACCGGTTTCCCTCTGGTTGTGCCGACCGGTGTATACCGCGAGCCCTGGGTGCCCAGGTGGGTGCATGAGAAAGACGAAGACGAGCTGGTGGAGTGGATGCAGGCAGAACTGGAAGACCAGGTGGAAGGCACAGGCGTAAAGGCGGGTTGGATAAAGCTGTCTGCGGGGGACGATGGTCTGACCGGGGTTGAGACGAAAGTGCTGAGGGCTGCTGCGCGGGCGGCACAGCCAAGCGGTGCGGTGATCGGCAGCCACACCATCCGCGGGCGGGTGGTTGAGGATCAGATAGCCATAATCGAAGAGGCGGGATACAGTCCGGAACGGTTTATCTGGATCCATGCTCAAATCGAACCAGATTTCGATGCCAACCTGGAGCTGGCATGGCAGGGCGCATGGATCGAATACGACTCGATCGGTGATGAGCACTACACGGACATCATCGCCGACCGCATCCTGCGCATGCTGGATGCAGGTTTAGGGGACCAGGTGCTGCTCAGCCACGACCGGGGCTGGTATGACCCCGCTCAACCCGCAGGAAAACTGGAAGGTGGACCCAAACCGTACACGTACCTCAACGAGGTTTTTCTGCCCAGGCTGGCGGCAGAAGGTGTGGATGAAGCCACCCTGCGCACGCTCACCTGCAGCAACCCATACCGCGCGTTTTCACGAGCGCTCAACAGTTAGTTTGAAAGCTGCTAACGGGTGGCTATTCTGAATCCCCGCGGTAAAGCTTCCCGATGACCTGGCTAAGCGCCACCACCAGCAGCAATCCCAAACCGAGAACATAACCGAACTGCAGCTCAATGCGCATGATCAGGGCGATGACGGCTGCCAGCAGGCTGAGTTCCAATCACGAAGCCCAGTCTGCGCAGGTGTCTGACCAGGAGATCGTGCTGCATGGAGGCATCCTGAGCGAAAACCAACCGCCGGGATATGCTGACCAGCTGCCAGGCAGCCAACGAAGCCAGGATCACCGGAAGCGCAAGCAACGGCTCACCGCCAGGCAGGATGGCTGCGGCGGATGCGAAGGTGTACAGCACCAGCATGATGGGATCAACGAAGGTGATTTTCCAGCGCTGCGCCAGGAACCAGAGAATGCCTGGAAGCAAAATAACCAGGCTCCATGGGCTGTGTATGCTCGTCCAGTAAAGCAGCACCAGCAGCACTGTGGCAGCCGCCGCGCTGATGTGGGCGCCTATCAGTGGTATCTTCATAGTCCGATCCCCAGCCGCCGGTATTCCCTCGGAGCACGCAGCATGACTTTGCCCAGGACCTGTTCCAGGGGGATGGAGACGTCCCAATCGATGATCGTAATGCCGTAACTCTGCAGACGGCGCAGAAGCAGGACGCGCTCGATCCTGGCGAAACGCCGGGCAAGGCGCTGGGTGCGGCGCTGGTTGCGGCGCTGGTTGCGGCGCATGTTGCGGGGTGTGTCGAATCCCGGATTGTAAGCGGATGCTTCGTATGTGACAGGGTCCGGGCTGATGACCAGCAGCTTGTAACCATGAGCCAGCAGGCGGGTGAGGATGGGCGGGTCAGCAGGGGAGAGCGAACTGACCAGCACGATCTGCGAGCGCGGTGGGAAAAAGCGGACAGGCAGGTAGCTCAAGTTTTCCAACGCCATGTTTTCGCCCGTGCGCGCCTGAGCGAGGGCGCGCAGGATGCGCTCCCGCTGGCTTTTACCGTATCCCGGGAAGGTTGCCTGCTGTCCGCGCCCGTATATCAGCAGACCGACGCGGTGCCCATCCCTCAAGAAAAGGTCTGCCATTGCTGCGGCGGCAGTGACGTTGTATTCAAACAAGGAGGAAAACATTGGGGTATGGGCATTGGGGTCATCAACAACTCTCTCGCCGGCGTTGGGAATGGTGACGTTCGTCTGCAGGCGTGCGTCGAGGATGATGCCGACATCGCTGACGCGTTCCACCTCGAACTTGTTGGTGAATAATTCACCCCCATCGCTGCGGAATTGTGCGGATGCGGTAGCTTTCCAGTTGATCTGGCGCAGCGGGTCTCCGATCTGGTAGGAGCGCACCTCGAAGAAGTTCATGCCATCTCCGCCTCGGCGGGCAGGGATGGGACCCGTGTACAGGTGCGTGTTCAACGGGCGGATAGGGATAGAACGCAGCCGCCAGACCGCCGGCTTGATGCTGAACCGGGCTCTTTGTCTCAAGGTAATCCGCCAGGATACCAGGGATAAATGATCGTTGACGTTGATGTATGTTCGATCGATTGGGTAACTGCCCCGGTCACCCTGCAGCGTGTATTGGACTACGAGGGATTCACCCTGGGGCAGACGGGCGAAGTTGGCTGTGGCGCCTTCGATGATCTTGAGATCTTTGGGTGGCTGGTCGATCACCAGGATCTCATCAAGATCCTCGCCCAGGTTGGTGACCGTAACAGTCATCGTGACCGGACGACCTGCCGACACCGTCTCGTCACTCAGCTGGCGATTAATCTTCAACCGCGGTGATTTCGGCGCATACAGGTATGCGGCTGCCAGGAAAAAGATGAAGGGCAGCGTCAATGCCAGGATGCTGCCATTACGCGTCAGGAGCGCCATGAATAACAGACCATAAACCACCAGGCTCAACAGGATAACGCTTGAATTAGACCTGCGCCTGTTTAATTCCTGCCCTTCACCTGCCTGGGTTGGGTCGAGTTCCCCTGCTTCCCTGTTCGGGATGGGTTCCAAAATCAGCCTTTAAACACCGGGACAGGAACCTGGCGCATGATATCGTTGATGATCTCATCGGCTGCCCGGCGCTCTGTCCACAGGTCGGGCTCGAGAATCATGCGGTGGATTATCACCGGATGGGCGAACAGCTTGACATCATCGGGGAGCACATATTCGCGGTTGTTCATCGCAGCCCAGGCGCGGGTGAGTTTGAGCAAAGCAAGGGTGGCGCGCGGGCTTGCACCGACCACAATCTGGCGGTGTTTGCGCGTCGCGCTGGTCAAATTTACAATGTAGCGTTCGATGTCTGAATCGAGGTGGATGTCCTCGATCGCCTGGCGCACTGCCAGCAGTCCCTCGGCATCGGTCACCGCCTGCAGGTCGAATTCATCATGCTTACGCCGCCGTCTCCGCCTGATAATCTCGTGCTCATCTTCGACCCCCGGATAACCGATTGAAAGTTTCATGGTGAAGCGGTCCAGCTGGGCTTCGGGAAGGGGGAAAGTGCCTTCGTACTCGATCGGGTTCTGGGTGGCGATGACAAAAAATGGCTTGGGCAGCGGCATGGTCTCACCTTCCAGGGTAACCTGGAATTCCTGCATCGCTTCCAGCAGGGCAGACTGTGTGCGCGGGGAGGCGCGGTTGATCTCATCTGCCAGGATGATGTTGGCGAACAGGGGACCCTTGCGCAGCACAAACTGGTTCTGCTGCCGGTCAAACACGTAACCGCCGGTTATATCGCCGGGCAGCAAGTCCGGGGTGAACTGGATGCGCTTAAAACGCAGCCCCAATACCGTGGCGAAACTGTTGGCGATGAGGGTCTTCGCCAACCCCGGATAATCCTCCAGCAGCACATGCCCCCCGCTGGTAAAGCAGGCTGCCAGGATTTGCTTGAGCACGTCACGCTTGCCAACTATGGCTTTCTCTACTTCGTCGAGGATGCGTTCGGACAGGTCGGCGACCTCAGATACTCTCATTGTCATTGTGAATCTCCAGTTGTTTTTCTAAAAATGATAGTGTGACCTCCAGCTCGAGGTCCAAAGACCCTGTATCTGACCCCGGAATTCTTGTCTCTGGGTCCACATCAGCGTTCTCTCGCAAGACAGCCGCTGGGCTGGAGGTATATTGACGTACAAAGTCGCTGATGCGATTTAACAGGCTGCGCAGCTGCAATAATGGTGCTGGTTCCTGGTGTTGGGGCGCCAGATTGTGGATCTCGATCAGTTCAAGCATCTCAGCAGGGGCTTCGATCTCACCGTTCTCCAGCATTTGATGCACGCGGAAAGCCGGGATGCGGTAATTGTACGAAAGCACATCCACCGCCAGCCTGTCGATGAAATCTGCCAGACGTCCGCGTGAAAATTCGCTGCGTGAGAATTCATGCTGTTGGTTAAGCTGCGTCATCCAAAAAGCCAGGCGGCTGCGCCGGGTCCCCTCTTTTACGACCAGGGGTTGTTCATTCAGCTCGCGCGGGCGCCCGGTGAGGCTTCTGGTGACCAACACGCCGGCGATGACCAGCAGGGCGATCCAAAAAATTACTTGAGGGGTGCTTTCGATGAACAATCCCATGAGCCAGAGCAAATATGAACCCGGAACGACGACCAGCCTCCGGGCTGTGTCTTGAAGCAGCCAGGTCAGCGCCAGGATGGAGACCAACACCATCACGCCTAACGCAATCCATCCGGCAATGTTTTTTCGTTCAGCGTTACTTTACGCTCAGCGTTGTTTTTACGCTCAGCGTTGTTTTTACGTTCAGCGGGATTTTTACGCTCCATCACGCATAACCCCGGCAGAAATTCACGATGGCGGTCAGGCTGTCCACTGCGCGCTGTTCCTCGGCTTTACCTGCCGATTTTGTGCCATAACGCACTTCCTCGAAAAGCGCTGTCAGGGAATAAACGGGTTCCCTGGGGAGACCTTTTTCCACCAGGCGTGCCTGGAATTCCTGGGGGGTCAGGTCAGTGTCCCGTTTGATGCCGCGCGTCTCGCTGAGCACCTCGCTCATCTCGAAATAACAGCGCATGACCACGTTGCGCAGGCTGGAACCGCTTTCGATCGCCTCGAGAGCGGTCTGGGCTTCCTCGGCAATACGCTCGATCCCGGGATCCTTTTGCCTTTTACGCCAGAACAGCCACATTACAAATAAGAAGACAACCACGATCAGCACCGCCAGCGCCAGGCTGGCGCTCCAGACCGCCCACTCCGGTGCGGCTGCCACAAAATTCTCCCGCGGAATGGGATAGGCTTCGCCAAAATCAGGCGGGAGCAGCGCACTGCCCTCGATTTCCTGCTCTCCCTGGTTAGCCGCCATGTTCTGCAGGTACCTGCCTGCCGCCAGGAGCAGCAGGATGAAAGGCAGCGCGCGCAGCACCTGCCTTAACAAAGCTTTTCTTGCCTGAGGTGAAATGATCAGATAAACCAGCAGGATGGGGATGAGCAGCCAGATGGCGAAGTAGACGAGGCGAAACAGGTTGAACGCCGCCTCCCCACCGGCGGCAGGCGCACCGCTCTGGGGTATTTCTACATCGTCAAAGGTGATAGGGAAAGGTTTACCCGGGGCAAAAGTTGTACCGCTCAGGCTGGCAGCCAGCAGCACCACGACAGCGATGGTGACGATAAAAAAAAGGATGAGTCGAAAAGAGCTTTTCATAGAAGGTGATTTGGAGCCTGGGTCACTGCCGCTGGCAGTCCCTGGTTCCGCCAAAACTAAATCCGGCATAAAAGCAGCAGAATATCAGGCAATTATATCAACCCCGTGCACACTCCAGGCATATTACTCAAACCGAGTAATCCGGGTTCATTTGTTTCGACATCAGCTCAAGAGAAAAATTCAGCCAGGGCAAACCAACCGCCCCCCAGTTTTTCCACCTCGACCCCCTGGACCAGCAACGGGATGTCCGCGCCCTCGTGTTTCTTATCCTGTATCGGCGGACCTGCGTGTCCGCCTTCAGACCACGCCAATTCCGTTAATGCCTTCTCCGTCTCCGCGAGCGCTCCAGCCAAAAAGACGAATGACATCCTTCGCCGTTGCTGCTCCAATGGATCGGAAATAGCACGCCGCCAGCTCCCTGCGTGCGCGCTGCTCGGTGATCGTTCGTGCTTGTTCGGCGATCTCCGGGTAATAGCGGGAGACGAGGTCGTAAACGAAGGCATAATTCCAGGCGCCGGCTTTTGCCACCGCCACCGGCAGAATCTTGAAGTCCGCCTGCAGGAAGGAGATGGCGCGCTCGAAAGGGGAATTGCTCTCCCGGCTGGTCAGGCGCGCCGCCTTTCTCAGCGCTACCGTATCAATAGGACCTTCGGAGAGAATGGTTTCATAAACGATTTTGGCTTCCTGGGTCATCCTGCCCTGTTCATACTGGGTGAGATAGTCCTCTTCCGGGGCTCCATAATTCTCGGAGAGGGCATAAAAGAAAGGCGCCATACCCAGTGAGATGATCGTCGCCTTCTTGCGCAGCACTTTAGCGTAATACCAGACACGCTTATCGAGGAGCGAATCTTTCCAACCCCAGGTCATATGACCGGGATCATCGTGGGCGTCGGCGACGGGTCGATCTCCGGCTACTGCGCTCCACAAGCTGGGAAAAAGGATGCCCTTGATGGGCCAGAAATAGATGAAACCGCGCTGGTTGGCAAACTCGACCGCCTGGCGCTTGGTTTGTAAGCGCTGTCCGGGGAGGGTGTGGAAGGTGCGCTGGCGGTAAACTTCGAGCGCCTGCGAGGGGAGAAAGAGGGTCACGGAAAATATTATATCCAAAACTGGATGGAGAGGTCTTTTTACAAACGATCACGAAAATTATGAGAGGGACTGCTTGATTGGACGCCTCTCAACTGTTCGTATTAGCGGAATTTTCAACGACATACGATGAACTTGATAGTGATAACCACTCAAGTGGTTACTACGATAACACACCACTAATTCCACACCGCTAATTTCAAATTGACATCCGGCGTCGAGTGCATTAAAATAATGCTCTAATAACGATCGAGTTTGTCTAATAAATAGAGTGGTCAGGTGACCGGAACAGGAGAAACGACAGGTGCTTAGCGAGGAACAGAAGAATTTTTACCGTGAACATGGTTATTTGCACATTCCCGCCGTGTTCAGCCCGGCGGAGACCGAAGAGATTTCTGCCGAACTGGACAGGCTGGTCCAGGACTGGGCTCTCACCGACGAGGGTTGGACGGGTCCCTGGCGGCAGGCTTACATGGACCCCGAGACCGAGAAGAAATCGAAGCTGACCGCCATGCACGACCTGCATTTCTACTCGGCTGCCTGGTGCCGCGCGGTCACTCACCCCCGCCTGGCAGAAGCCATGACCGACCTGCTCGGTCCGAACGTCGAACTCCACCACTCCACGATGCACATCAAGCCTCCGCAAACGGGGCACCCTTTCCCAATGCACCAGGACAACCCGTTTTACGAGCACGAAAATGGGGATTACGTCGATGTCCTCGTCCATCTGGACGACACTTCGCATGCCAACGGCGAAATCCGCTTCCTGGATGGCTCCCATAAACTGGGTCCCTTGCCCCACATCACCCAGATGCCGGATGGCACGCCCTGCACCCCGCACCTGCCTGTGGATCAATACCGCCTGGAAGACACGGTTCCCGTCCCGGCTAAACGCGGCGATGTGGTGGTCTTCAATATTTACACGATTCACGGCTCTCACATCAACACAACCCGCGAGCCGCGCCGCCTTGTGCGGGTTGGCTATCGTGACCCTGCCAACCGACAGACCGGCGGTCAGAGCGTGAACCGACCCGGTTTGGTGGTGCGCGGATACCGGATACGCCAGCCGGGGCAGGAGCTCTTCCAGCTCAGCTGAGTCGGCGGCAGGTTTCCTGTTCTATAAAGGCGCGATGGTAGAGCGCACACCTGGCATCCGCATCGCGCCTCCAGGCAGCTTCACCAATTTTTTCGTTTCAACCCTCTTTACCGGGTTGTTCGAAGCCATCCTGGACGCGCAGGTGCTGCGGGGTTGAGAACCTGCCGCGCCCGCGTTTGCGCACAATGTCGCAGATGATCACGGCGGCTGCACTGGCAGTGTTCAGCGAGTTAGCCCTGCCGAGCATTTTGATGCTGGTCTCGACATGCGCTCTTTGGCGCAGTTCAGGCGCCAGTCCGCGCTCTTCGTTCCCAAAGAGGACGAGAACGGGTCTGTCCAGGTCCTGAAGGGCGGCGTAGTCCAATTCGGCTTCGGGCACAGCCGCGATGCACTTTGCCCCAGTCAGCGCCATCCAGGCATTGTCGTACCAATCGAGAAAGGCACCCAGGCTCGCTGCCCGAGCGATGGGGAACCCGAACAGGGATCCCACCGTGGTTTGCACCACTGCCGGGTGGTAGAGGTCGACGGCTGGCTCGATAATGATGAGCGCGTCTGCGCCAACGCCTTCTGCGGTCCTGATGGTTACGCCCAGGTTGCCGGGTCCGCGCGGCTCTTCCAGCACGATGAAAAGCGGCGCATCTTTTAGGGGCAGTTCTTGCAATGGCACATCCACGTGACGGCACACGCAAAAAATTTCACCGGGATCTTCGCGGTTCGAGAGACGACGTGCGATTTCTTCGTTTACCTGCCAGACCAGGTTTTCGGGCGCCGTCTGGATGATGTGCCGCGCCCGGTCTGTGCGCAGGAGCTGTTCGCAGTAAATCAGCGCCTCGATTGGCTGCTGAGTCAATAATGCTTCGGCAACAAAGCGTGCGCCCTCGACCAGGAACAAACCCGTCTTCTGGCGGTACTTATGCACGCGCAGGGACGCCCACTGTTTCACACGGGGGTTGTGCATGCTTGTGATCTCATTCCGTTTGACGCTCACGCTTATTTCCTTTTGTTGGTTTCCTTGAGAAGTTAAGATTCTTATCGCTCCGGGGCAAATATTATCATGGGATGCGCCTCCCTAATAGACCGGGCGCTCCATGCAACCGATTTTTTAAATTCACCCTGCACCGTAAAAACCACAATATTTCACCCAAATTATCAGATTAGCGCTTAATAGTTGACAAGCCTTAAAAAATTTGCTAAACTAATTGTGAACGTTCACGGGAGCGTTCACGGGAACGTTCACAACTTCCCAAATACCCATCAAACGAAATCCTTATCAACAGTGGCTACCAGACGCATCACCATTCTAGACGTCGCTAAAGAAGCCGGCGTTTCCTACCAGACAGTTTCCAGGGTGCTCAACAACCGCCCGGATGTCGCCGAACTCGACGCGCCAGCGTGTGCTCCAGGCGATCGACGATCTTGGTTACCAACCCAGCGCGGTGGCGCGCAGCCTGGCTACCCAACGTACCCACATGGTCGGGTTGGTGACGATCGATTATGAGGATCATTTCTACGCCGGCGTCGCCAGCGGGGTGCAGGATGAGGTGCAAAAACACGGCTGGATGCTGGTGATCACCAGCAATGCGCGCAACCGAGGTCTGGAGCAAGAATACGTGCGCCAGCTGTGCGAACGCCAGGTGGAAGGTCTGGTTGTGATCCGTGATTCCTTCCTCAAGCCTTCCAGCGAGTTTATCGATCCCCTGGCGAATGTGGATGTCCCCCTGGTCGTGGTCTGCCAGAGTTATCTCACCGGTAATTTCCCCTGCCTGGACATCGATAACATCCACGGCGCTTACCTGGCGACACGCCACCTGATCGATGCCGGGCACCGCCAGATTGCCACGGTTACCCCGCCGACCGGTTACCAGGTAACCCGGGACCGTTTAACAGGATTCATGCGCGCACATGATGAAGCGGGTCTGCAGCCAGATTCCGGGCTCGTTGTGGAAGGTAACTGGTTCATCGAGGGCGGTTACTCAGCAGCAAGGGAGCTGCTGGAGAAAGGCAGATCCTTTACGGCGGTTTTTTGCCAGAATGACCACATGGCGATCGGCGCCATGCGCGTGTTCCATGAAGCAGGTCTGAAAATACCAGAAGATGTTTCCCTGGTGGGTTACGACGATATCTCGATTGCGGAGCATTTAACCCCCCCGCTCACCACGGTCTGGCAGCCAAAACGCGAGTTGGGGGCTGCTGCCGTGAACCTGGTGATGGAACGTATTAAGACCAGGGATCTGAGCGAGCCTCAGGTGACATTGCTGCAACCGAAACTCATCCAGAGAGAATCCGTCTTGAGAATTCAGCGAGAGGAGGTGGAAATCGGTCAAGATATTTCGTCAACCGTGCCTGGGTTCTGACCAGCCTGGGAGCCCCAAAAGAGGAGCGCTTTTGGTGAGCCCCTTTCAGGGGACCTTATTGGAGAAGGTCTGAAGGCGCGAGCCCTCTTATCTTCGTAGAAAAATAATCCTAAGAAGTCCAACTTGGAGATAAAGATGAAATCTGAAGAAAGTAAAAAAGCAATTTCACGCCGCGATGTTTTGAAACTCTCGGCGCTCACCCTCGCAGGGGCGACACTGGCAGCCTGTTCACCGGCAGCCACCCAGGCTCCTGTTGAGGAAGCCACCGAACCTGCGGTGGTAGAAGAGGAACCAACCGAAGTCCCGGAAGAAGAAGTTGTCGAAGAACCCACCGAGGAACCGATGGAGGAGGCACCCGTTGAAGAACCTGCGCCTTCCACCGCCAGCGGCACTGTGACCGTAATGCACTTCCGCCACGAGCTGACGGAAGACCAGGAAGCGGCGTTTGAAGCGGACCATCCGGAAATCCAGATTGAATTCGTCGATGGCACCGATCTGACCCGCTACTTTGCCATGTACGCAGCCGGGACACCACCGGACCTGGTGCGTATCCAGGCGCCGTCCGTTCCCAGCATGCTGGCGCGCGATTTGCTGCTCGATCTGACCCCGTACTTCCAGGTCAGTGAACTGCTTAAGCCGGATGACCTGATGCCTGCCAACGATTACTACAAGGCGAACTCCCCCCTGGAGATTGGCACGGGTGCGATGTATGGCATGGTCAAAGATTTCTCCCCAGACATGACCATTTTTGCTTACAAACCATTGTTTGAGCAAAATGGATTGCCTGTGCCATCCGATGAGGAAGCCCTCACCCTGACCCAAATCATGGAACTCGGCAAGCAGTTGATCTCCTTTGAAGGTGACCGCCAGTTGACCATAGGTTACAACTATGAACAAGGCTGGATCGACCGCATCTGGATGAACCACCTGGGTGAGGTTGGGAAAAGCCTGTACACAGAATCTTACGATAAGATTATGCTTACAGACGAGGATGCTGTTGCAATGGCGCAGTATTTCCACGACCTGGGAGCCGAAAATGTTGCCAGCAGCTCACTCAATCCCAGCCCGAACGGCTGGTTTGGCACTGACTTTACTGCCGGCATCCTGGGGATGGCGCAGTACGGGTTCTGGTTCAGCGCGATGGCAGAGAGCGATGTCACGGCAGGTCAAATCATGATGCTGCCGGGACCCACTTATGCTGGTGTGCGAATGAATCCCACCATAACCGCAACCGGTATGGTCGCTTCGAAAACCACCCTGGTTCCTGACGCGACATGGGAAGTCTTCCAATGGTATAACGGTGGACAACCTTCGGTTGACCGCGCCGGAAGTGGTTGGGGTGTTCCCGGTCTGAAGTCACAACTCGGATTGATTCCACAGGAGACAGACTTCCAGAAGCAGGCGAACAAGGTCCTGCAGGGCGAGCTGGCTCTGGAAACGCCTCCACTGCAGTTCAACCCGTTCATCGGCGAGACCGTCGTTTCCAGCTCCTGGAGCAAGTATCTGGACCAGGTGCTGCGCGGCGAGATCGACCTGCCGACGGCATTAAGCGGCATCGAGAGCGAAGTCAACTCTGCCATCCAGGACGGCATCACCGCTATCATTGGATAGCGCTTGAACATAAACTGGTCTCCATCTTGACTGGGATCAAAACCAGTCAAGATGGACCACAACCTGGGTTGGCAGGTAGTACGCTTCGAAATGCGAATCCCAGGCTGATAAAAAAATTGGGGGAGACTTGCGCTCGAAAGCAGGTCTCCCCCCAATTCCCACTCCATGAATCTTGGAGGAGCATATGGCGACATTAACTAATTCGGCAGGTGGCAGCGTCTCGAAACCGAAGAAAAGGCGGACCCTTTCCCGCAACCAGCGCCGGACCGTTTCATTTTACGCGTTTATCTCACCCTGGTTAATTGGTTTCATCCTGTTGAGTGTCATCCCGCTGGTGGTTGGCTTCTTGACCTCACTGACGAATTACGATGGCTTGAATTTTAATAATCTGAAATTTACCGGGATCGGCAATTACACACGCGCTTTTGATGATCCGGATGTTGGTCATTCGATCAAGCAGACCATTTTCTGGTTGTTTGCTAACCTGCCGCTGTGGCTGATACTCTCATTCAGCCTGGCGTTGATCCTCAACCAGGGGATCAAGGGTCAGGGGATGTTCCGCACCCTGTATTACCTGCCCAGCATTGTGCCTGGAGCGGCTGCCATCCTGGCATGGAAAATCATCCTTGATAAAAATAACGGTTTGCTGAACGGGGTGATCAGCATCTTCCGCCCTGGGACGGCGATCGGGTTCCTGTCCAATTATGCATTGGAGGGGATGACCATGATCGCGGTTTGGACGGGGTTGGGAGCAGGGATGGTCATTTTCCTGGCGGGTTTGCAGGGCATCCCGGATGAGCTGGTGGAGGCTGCCAAGATCGACGGCGCCGGCAACCTGATGGTGTTCCGATACGTGATCCTGCCGCTGATGACCCCGGTGATCTTCTTCCAATTGGTGCTGGGATTGATCGGCGCGTTCCAGCAGCTGAACCTGCCTCTGTTATTGAACAACGTCGGTTTGACAGGTTCAGGCGCCGTGCCCTCACGTGCCATCTACCTGTACATGATCCACACCTACTCGCAAATTTTCACTTTCCGCCGTTATGGGTACGGGACAGCGCTGTTGTGGATGTTGTTTATTGGCATCGTTTTGTTGACCGCGTTTGTTTTCTGGTCCGAAAAATACTGGGTCTATTCGGACCGGCAGGATTAAGGAGGCAGCAAATGGTTAATGTTAGACGTAGAGGCTGGTTTCAAAAAAGGTTCAACCGGTTAATGGGATACTCGGTTCTGATTATCGTTACCCTGATCATTTCACTCCCCATCATCGCCCTGGTATTGGGATCTCTCAAACAGGACAATGAGTTGCTGGTTTACCCGATCCGTATCCTGCCCGAGGTGCCGCAGTGGGGCAATTACCTCAGAGTATTCACGATGACCCCGTTCCTGCAGGTCGCATTTCGAACCTTCGTACTGGCATTCACAACTGCCACGATCAAGACATTTATCAGCAGTATGGTCGGTTACGGCTTCGCGCGATACCGGGTTTTTGGCAGCACAATCCTGTTCTCCATCGTGATTGCCATGCTGATCATCCCGGGTATTGTAACCCTGATCCCGCAGTTTTTGATCTATGCGCGTTTAAAATTGACCGGCACCTACTGGCCCTGGCTGATCGGTTCCCTGGTCGGCAGCCCGTTTTATATCTTCCTTTTCCGCCAGTTTTTCCTGGGTTTTCCCCACGAATTGGAGGAGGCGGCGGAGGTGGATGGCGCAGGACCGTTCCGTATATTCTCGCAGATCTTCCTGCCCAATGCCAAGCCGGCATTGGCGACGGTGATGTTCTTCGCCTTCCTGGAGGTGTGGGGCGATTACCTGACGCCGTTGATTTACCTGAACGATAACAACACCCTTTTGGGCGTCAAGATGGCGACCGGGTTCAAGAACCCGCAAGGCGTCACCCTGACCACGGTCAGCATGGCGGCAAACGTGGTTTATATCATCCCGATGGTGATCGTATTTTTCATCCTGCAGCGCAACATCCTCAAGGGTGTGGTTACCAGCGGTTTGAAGGGTTAGGAAGTAACATGGCGGACACACAGGTCCGCCTTTACAAAAAAATTGATACCACTCAAAAATGTAGTGGGCGACCTGTGTGTCACCCCACACCTGCTGTGCGTCAAAATCTGGCTAGATCTCGATTAAGACGAATAGCATATGGCAGGCGCTCAGGCGAGGGGGTAAAATAAAAGCGCGACTTACGCTTCTGATCCAAATCCACATTATGATACAAATATGACAGAAACGAACCAATCCGAAACAACCACACCTGAAAATTCCAATACTGAACAGACCGAGCACCAGGCTAGCACAGATATGCCTGAGGCAGACATGCTGGGCAGAGACCATCCCCCGACTTTCCGCCTGCATTTAGGCGCGGCTTATTACCCCGAACATTGGCCCGAAGAGCGATGGGAGGAAGAGATCGACCTGATGAAGGCTGCGAACATGTCGGTCATCCGCCTGGCAGAATTCGCCTGGTCGAGCCTGCAGCCGTCCAAAGGGAAGTACAAAATGGACTGGCTGGCGCGTGTGATCGAGCTGCTGTCTGAAAATGATATCCTCACCGTGCTGGGGACACCCACTGCCGCGCCGCCAGCCTGGCTGACAGCAGCCTCTCCAGAGACTGTGGCAGTCGATGAATTTGGGCGGCGGGCACAGCACGGCAACCGCTGCCACTACTGCGTCAATTCTGCTGCATACCATGAAGCCACCCGGCGGATCGTCAGCAGGATGGCGAAGCAGTTCGGCTCGGACCACAACGTGATCGGCTGGCAAATCGACAACGAGTTCAGTCGTGTGTGTTACTGCGATATTTGCCGGGGGAAATTCCAGGAATTCCTCAAAGAGCGTCACGGCAGCCTGGACGTTTTGAACCAGCGCTGGTCAACGGCGTACTGGAGCCAGACGTATTCCGCCTGGGAGCAGATTCCGATCCCAATTGGAAATCACAACCCGGGATTGATGCTGGACTTTAAGCGTTTTGTTACCCACAGCTACCGCAGTTTTCAAAAACTGCAGATCGATGCGCTGCGCCCTCACCTGCACGAGGGTGCCTGGATCACGCACAACTTCATGGGCTGGTTCGACGGTTTTGATCATTACCAGCTGGCGGAAGATCTGGACATCGCCTCGTGGGACGATTACGTGGGCACGGGTCATTATGATTATCTAAACCACAGTGCAGTGCATGCACTGACGCGCGGGTTTAAACAGAAAAATTTCTGGGTGATGGAGACGCAGCCAGGAAACGTCAACTGGTCCACGGTCAACAACATGCTGGATCGGGGTGAGGCACGGGCGATGGCGTGGCAGGGGGTGGCGCACGGCGCCGATGCGATCCTTTACTGGCAGTGGCGTTCAGCGCTGGGCGGGCAGGAGCAGTACCACGGCAGCCTGGTCGACCAATCCGGGCAGCCGCGGCTTTTCTACGAGGAGGCAGCCCAGATTGGCGAAGAATTTGCAAAAGTCTCAGACCTATTGGAAGATTCGGCGCCGAAGGCGCGCGTGGCGATGATTTTTGATTACGAAAGCCGCTGGGCGATTGGGTGGCAGAAGCACCATCAGGACTTCGATTATGTTGAGCATTTCCGCCATTACTACCGTTCGTTCGCGCTGCGCAACGTGGCTGTGGATATCCTTTCGGCGAAATCCCTGCATGATGTTTCTCAATTAAAACCTTACAAGATTGTTGTTGCTCCTGCTTTGAACATCTCCACCGAAATCCAGGCAAAAGTGCTGGGAGATTTCACCCGTCGAGGCGGTCATCTTGTCCTGACACTGCGTACCGGGATGAAAGATGAGCACAATGCATTGATACCCATACGCCAGCCGGGCTACATGACCGAATTCTCTGGTATGGAAGTTGAGGAATATTTCGCACTGGATGAGCCGGTCCCGATGAAGGGCAGCCTGATCGATGGGCACGCGCGCATTTGGGCTGAACGATTGAAACTGACCGGTAAGTTTGTCCTGCCCATGGGGAAATACAAGCGGTCCAACGGCTGGTTGGATGACGCACCGGGGATCAGTGTGACCGGCGTGCTGGGAGGTCCCGGGTTGGTTTATTATATTGGCGCATATTTGGATGATGTCTCCCAACAAATCATGGTGGACCGTTTTTTGTTCAATGCCCAGATCAAGCCGATCAATACCCCGGACGATGTTGAAGTACGCACACGGGTGAAGACGGTCGAGTTCGTCGATGAGAATGGGGTCGAAACGGGCGAGTCGATTGAGTTAGAAATTTATATTGTGATCAACCATTCCCGCCAGGATAAGACAGTCTGGCTGCCGTGGCTGGCGTTAGAGCACCTGACCGGCGAAGTGATCGAAGAAGGTTTGAACCTGGGACCATATGGTGTCGGGGTTATTACCAAAATTGAGGAAGAATTGATCGAAGAATTTCTGGAAGAGGAGGGGTAGTATGAAAGTGCTGGTTATCGGTTCCAGCCCCAATACGGACGGTTTGACGGCTGCCTGCATGTCCGCTGCTTCCACAGGGATCAGCGCTGCAGGTGCCGGAGTCTCAGAGGCGCGTTTGAACGACCTGAAAATCGCAAGCTGTGAAGCCTGCGGCAACGGCTGGGGCACCTGCCTGGACGAACACCGCTGCCAGGTAGAGGACGATTTCCAGGGCTTGCACCAGCAGTGCCTGGATGCGGATGCCCTGGTGTTGGTGACGCCAGTCTATTGGGGGGAGATGTCGGAAGCCAGCAAAGCATTCACAGACCGCCTGCGGCGTTGTGAAGCCACGCGGCGTGAGGAGAGCCAGTTGAAGGGCAAACCCGTGGTCGCAATTGCTGCTGCAGGGGGGAGCGGTAACGGGATGATCACCTGCCTGGCGAGTATGGAACGCTGGATCGAACACGTCCGCCTGCGGAAATTCGATTTTATCCCGGTCAACCGCTGGAACCGCCCGGTCAAGCTGGAGCTGATCAAGCAGTCTGCAAAATTGATGGTTGAGCTCAAAGTAAGCGGCGAAATTTGAGATGGTTGCAGAGAATTTCCTGATCCTCGAAGTTGAATCGCTGCTGGGAACGATAAGGCGCATACCCTGCGAGCCTGTGCTGGAAGGCTGGCATCCCGCGCCAGAGACTAAGACCAGATTGCACAGCCAGGTTTATGAAGCTCACGTGATCGGAGACGGCATATCGTTTTCGCTGTCACCGGGAGCGCTGGCGGATTTTTCGGTTATCAGCGCCGACTTCCTGCTCGAGGGCAGCCAGCTGGCTGTTTTTGTGCTGGAATTGGGGGAGTCCGTGTCAGGCAGGACCTTTGGCTACAGCTTCGGCTTATTGAACGCCTGCTCCGCCCGGCTGCGCCTGCCCTTGGAAGCAGTCAGCCAGAACCGCTGGATGTATCCGCGGGAGGGCGCGCTGCTCAAGCCCAGGTGCCAGGGGGATCGCGTCGATCTGGAAAAGGTCGACCGGGTCAGTTTGAAAATCGAACGCAAGGCTGATGTTGCTGCCCGTTTTCACATGACGCCTGTGGTCGCTTCTCAGGCGGAACCGCCCCTGCTGGCAGAACCTTACCTGCCCCAGGGTGTCTTATTGGACGATTTGGGTCAGAGCACACTGCATGATTGGGAAGGCAAAAGCGGCAGCCTGGCGGAAGTCAAGGAACGCCTGCACCAACAGCACCACGATACCGGTTTTCAAACCACATACCCTGAATTTTCGAAGTGGGGGGGCTGGCTGGGAAAGAATTTTGGTGCCAGCGGTTATTTCCGCACGCACCATGATGGTGAGCGCTGGTGGCTGGTCGACCCGGATGGATACGCTTTCTGGTCAGCCGGGGTGGATTGTGTGCGTGTGGACACCGATGCCAACATCCAGGGGCTGGAAAGCGCCCTGGCGTGGCTGCCGGAGGCTGATGGTGAGTTCGCCCCTGCTTTCGGTCCGGAAGGCAGTGTTCGCCAAGGGAAAATGTTCAACTACCTGGCAGCCAACCTGGTGCGGACTTTTGGAGCCAGTGACTGGTACCGTAAATGGGCTGAGATTGTCATCGCCGAACTGCGCCGCATGCGTTTCAACACGGTGGCGAACTGGTCGGATTGGGAAATTGCCAGACAGGCGGGGATGCCCTATGTGCGACCTCTTGGAGGATCAACGATCGATTTTCCAACGGTGTATCGTGACTTTCCGGACGTGTTCCACCCGGATTTTGCAACTGCTGCGGTGGAATTTGCACAGCCACTCAAAAAAACCGCCCAGGACCCGGCTTTCATCGGGTATTTCTTGATGAACGAGCCCACCTGGGGTTTCGCAGGGGAATCGCCCGCGGTTGGTATGCTTTTTAACACAGCGGAATGTTATTCGCGCAGTGAATTGGCTGCCTTCCTTCGAGAAAGATATGGCAGCGAACAGGCTCTCAGCGAGAGTTGGGCGCTGGAAGGTGGGGACAGACAGCTGGCATTTGCCGAGGTTGCGTCCGGGGAATGGGCGCTGACCTTGTCCCCCAGAGCTATAGCCGATCTGGATGATTTCAGCGAGATCATGGTCGAACGCTTTTTCGGCACGCTGAGCAGAACATGCCGTGAGGTCGACCCTAATCACCTCAACCTGGGCATCCGTTATTACACTATTCCACCGAAGTGGGCGTTAAAAGGTATGCGCTATTTCGATGTTTTCAGCATGAACTGCTACAAGACGCGCCTGCCCGCCGATGAGATGGCACAGATCAGCCAGTTAATGTCTCAACCGATCATGATCGGAGAATGGCATTTTGGGGCACTGGATGTGGGACTGCCAGCCAGCGGTATCGGGCATGTGCCAGATCAGGAAGGGCGCGGGAAGGCATATCGGGTGTATTTGGAGGATGCCGCGGCAAAACCCTGGTGTGTGGGTGTGCATTACTTCATCCTTTATGACCAGTCAGCGCTGGGCAGGTTCGACGGCGAGAACTACAACATTGGATTCCTTGACGTCTGCCACCGACCTTACCAGCCCCTGGTTGAGGCAGCTATCGCCAGTCACGAGCGCATGTATGCGGTTGCTTCTGGCGATGTGGACCCATATGACGACGAGCCGCAATACCTCCCATTATTGTTTCTATGAGGAATAAGGCATCTATGAATTCTCGCGAACGCGTCCTCGCCGCCATTAACCACCAGCCTGTTGACCGGGTACCGACCGATATCTGGGCGACCGGGGAAGTGATGGACAGGTTGAAGGCACATTTTGGTAGCCTTGATGCAGCCATGGATTTCCTGCACATTGACGGTATCCACGGTGTCTCTGCCCGGTACGCGGGTCCATCGCTTGGGGCGTTCCCTCCCGGGACGGATGAGTCCAGCGCTGTTTTTTACGGCATCTGGGGGATGCGCTTGCGGCGGCAGGAGTATGTCTCGGACATGGACCAGGAAGCCTGGGACGTAGCCCAGGAAACCCGGGACGTAGCCCAGGATGCCTTGGACAGCGCCCCGGAACAGAGCCGCGGCGTGTATCTGGAACAGGCGAATTTTCCACTGGCTGACTGTAAAACACTGGACGACCTGGAAGCGTTCCCATGGCCTTCAGCTGACTGGTTCGATTATTCTGGTATGAGGCAGGAGGCTGAAAAGCTGCACCGCAACAAGGCAGTGAGCTGCGGTTACATGGCGCCGTTTTACCTGCACAACCTGCTGCGCGGGCTGGAAACCTCATTGATGGACCCGCATGATGATGCGGCATTCACACACATGCTGATCAGCAAAATCTGTGATTTCGAATACGAGTACCACCTGCGTATGTTCGAAGCCACCGAAGGTCTGGTCGATATTGCCCAGGTGACCGACGATCTGGGGAGCCAGGCAGGACCGATGATCAGCCTGAAGACCTACCGTGAGTTTTACAAGCCTCAGCACAAACGTTTTATAGACCTGTGCCACCAGTTTGGCATTAAGGTGTTCCACCATGACGACGGTTCAATGCGCGCTTTCCTGCCCGACCTTATTGAGATTGGTATCGACATTCTCAACCCGGTGCAGTGGACCTGCCCTGGTATGGACATGGTGGCGCTGAAACGTGATTTCGGGGACGCTCTGGCATTCCATGGGGCGGTGGACAACCAGCAGGTGCTGCCGTTCGGCACGCCTGAGGATGTTCGGACCGAGGTACGTCACTGCATCGATGCGCTTGCCAGTGACGGCACGGGTTACATCCTGGCGCCATGCCATAATCTGCAGGTAGTCTCACCGCTTGACAATATCATTGCCATGTACGATGAAGCCTATCATTATGGCAGGTTCTAGGCTGCATCCTGTCTCAGGGTTTGCGGGGTGGTCCGAAGAAGTTATTTGTGAGCCGAATTCTTGCAAAGCCTCCAGACCAAACTATGGAGTAGAATAGACCGAAAATATTTCTCCCTCAAAAAGAAAGGTGTTCAAATGGAAGAATTTGATAGAAAACAAAAACAAATCCAGGATCTTCTGGTGGAGCATAAAGCTGACGCATTGCTGCTGCAGCGCGCCAGCAGCTTTGCCTGGGCAACGTGCGGAGCATCTTCCTATATTAATACGGCTTCGACGGAGGGTCTGGCGTCTTTACTGATCACTGCGGACGACAGGTACCTGATTACCACCAACATCGAGGCAACCCGGTTAGATAAAGAAGAGGGACTGGTGCAGCAGGGCTGGGAGCTTCAAGCAGCGCCCTGGTACGAAACTGTTGACACCGTGGGGAAGTTGGTGAAGGGTGGAAAACTGGCGGTTGATGGACCGCACCCTGGTGCAGTCGATCTAAGCGCCCAGGTGTCTGCTCTGCGTACCAGCCTGGGTGCGGAGGAAGTTGCGCGTTTTCGCATCCTGGGCAAGCTGTGCGCGGCTGCTATGGATGAAGCGATCCGCAAAGTGCGACCGGGCATGAGTGAATTTGAAATCGCCGGTCTGCTGGCAGGTGCGGCTGAAAGCCGGGGCGTGCAGGCGATCGTCAACCTGGTCGCTACGGATGAACGCATTTACCAGTACCGCCACCCGCTGCCCACAGAAAAGACCATGGACCGTTACGCCATGATCGTGCTGTGCGGCAGGCGCTGGGGGTTGGTCTGTTCGATCACCCGCCTGGTCCATTTCGGACGGATCGAAGATGAGCTGTTGCGCAAGCAGGAAGCCGTTGCCTCAGTGGACGCGGTCTTTATCAATAGCACCCGTCCGGGGGCAAAATTGGGCGATGTCTTTTCTAAAGCCGTGGCGACGTACGAAAAATTCGGGTTTGGGGATGAGTGGCGTCTGCACCACCAGGGTGGACCCGCTGCTTATGAGCCGCGCGAGTGGATCGCCACGCTTGCATCCACGGATCTTGTAATAACCAACCAGGCTTACGCCTGGAACCCTTCGATCACCGGCACTAAATCGGAGGACACGATATTGGTGGGGGAGGATGGAAATGAAGTGCTGACGGTTATTGACGGTTGGCCAAACTATGCTATTCAGGCGGCGGGCAAGGAAATCAATAGACCGGTTATCCTGGAGATCGTCGAATGAGGTCATGTTGATGAAAAAAATTACGTTTATTCTTGTTTTATTAATGGTTTTGTCCTCTGCATGTTCTGCCAAGTCAACGGAGCAGCAAGCCACCCCGACGCCGATCCCCACACCGGTGATTCCCACCAAACCAACCTATAAAGTACAACTCGGCACCGTTGATCAGAAGGTGAAATTTACCGGTCGGATTGTACCGGTGGTCGAGCAGGAGCTCTTTTTCGGGGTTGGTGGGCCGTGTGGATGAGGTCTTTGTCGAGCAGGGAGAGGATGTCAAAGCAGGGGATCTCATCGCTGTGCTGGAGACCGGGAACCGGGAATTTGACCTGCAGCGAGCCCAGATTCACCTTGAAATGGCTCAATTAGCTTACCAGGCAACGGAGATTCAAACGCCGAAATATTCGAATACCTATTCGATCACCATGGCGCTCAAGCAAAAAGAAGTGGACCTGGCGCAGCTCAACCTGGATGAATTAAACAAAGCAGTGGCTGATGCGCGCATCGTGGCACCCATGGATGGCAGGGTCCGCGCTCTGCGCATCACTGAAGGCGCTGTCGTGGAGGCATTTAAACCGATGGTGATCGTCTCTGACCTTTCTAACCTGGAAATCAGCGCGGATGTGGGCGGTGATACACTCACCAGGCTGGCAGAGGGAATGGACGTGACCATCCACCCGGTTGTGCTCGAAGGGGACGTGCTTGATGGGACCGTTATCACACTGCCGTATCCATACGGCAGCGGGTCGAAGAATGCGACCGACCAAAGCGTGCGCATCAGCTCATTCTCCGACCTGATCGAGGCTGGATATGAGCCGGGTGACCTGGTGGAGATACTGGCGGTGCTGGAACAATCCATCGACGCTCTCTGGCTGCCGCCGCAGGCGATCCGCACCTTCGAGGGACGAAAATTCGTGGTTGTCAAGGACGGCGACGGACAGCGGCGTGTGGATGTGCGCACCGGACTTCAAGGTGAAGACCGGGTGGAGATCATCGAAGGATTGGAAGAGGGCGAGGTCGTCCTCTCTCCATGATATCGGGTGAGTTTCAGAATCCAGGGAGTATATGATGTCGACTAACGAACCCCTGCGCGTGGCGATTATCGGCACTGCGAAACGGTCCAGCTATCTCTATGCCCCATTGCTGGAAGGACTCATGAATGAAGTCCAGCTGGTGTCGGTATGGGGACGGAGTAAGGAATCAGCGCAAATTTTGGGCACTAACCTGGGGGTACCTTATTACACAGACATGGAGCGCCTGGTGCGAGAAACCGCACCGCAGATTGGTATCGTGTCGGTTGCCTACAGCGCCAATGGTGAAGTAGGCTTAATGGCGGTGCAGGCGGGTTTACATGTACTGCTGGAAACTCCCATCGCCCACAATCTTTCTGAAGCGGACGGAATCATCGCCGAGGCGAAAAAAAACAATCTGAAAATCGAGGTTGCTGAGCAGTTCCACCGCAGACCGTTTGAACAGATCAAGCTCAAATTGATCGCAAGCGGATTGTTCGGGAAAGTGCACAGCTCTTTCAGCGATTTTGCCGGTCACGGCTATCACGGGGTCAGCGTAATGCGCAGTTACCTGGGCTTCGATTCCAAACCGGTCCGGGTGACCGGTTTCGTGGGATCCTATCCTCTGACGGAGCACTGGTCGAGAATTGGAAATTCCTATTCAAGCCGTCAAGAGACGCAGGAACACGGCTTAATCGAATTCGAAGGGGGAGAGCTGGGGGTGTTTCACTGGACGGATGTGGGTTACGACTCTGCGCTGCGCTGGTGGCGCAGCAGCCGCTTCCTGGCGGAGAAGGGCATGGGCATTAGCGTTGGTGTCGGTTTGGAAGTGAAAGAATGGCTTTCGCTCCTGGCACCTGGGGGTGAAGCACCGCGCTTCATCACCCTCGAGCGCCGTTGGGAGCGGGTGGATGGCGGAGCATTGGTGGCGATGGTCGCCCACACTGGTGACCCGGAACTGCCCATCGTGACGTGGGAAAATCCTTTTGCACCTGTTGGTCAATTGCACGATGATGAAATTGGGGTGGCAGGCTGCCTGATGAGCCTGGTTGATGCTGTAAGAAATGAAACTGAACCAACTTATGGACCACACCAGGCTCGATTGGACCAGGAGATCATCCTGGCGCTCAGGGCGTCGGCAGCGGATGGCGGCATACCGGTAGCGCTGCCTCTTGAGCCGGGCAGCCAGACGAGATGATTTATCTATGACTGACCAGAAACCCGAAGTGCAAAAACCTGGGGTTGTCTTCCAACCAGGCACCCATATAAAAATGAAGCGGGGCATCAACGCCCTGGTTGGTGCGATCCGCCCGACACTGGGTCCGCTGTCTCGTTCCGTCGCCATCGAACAGGTCCTGCGCAGGAACACGACACCCGAGGTGCTCGACAACGGAGGGTTGATTGCCAGGCGCATCATCCAGCTCAAGGATCGCGACGAGGATATGGGCGCCATGTACCTGCGCCACGTCCTTTGGGAGATGTATGAAAGGGTAGGGGATGGGACCGCGACAGCCGCCGTCCTTTTCCAATCGATTTTCGAACAGGGCATGCGTTATATCACTGCAGGGGGTAACGCCATGCTCCTGCGAAAGCACCTGGAGGCTGGATTCAGGCAGCTGGACCTGATCCTGGCAGGTAAAACGCAGCAGATCGAGGGGAAACGTGCCTTGCAGCGCCTGGCGTTCACAATCTGCCATGATGAGGAGATGTCCAAACTGCTGGGGGAGGTGTTCGACATCATTGGGGAATACGGGCGACTGGAGATACGGTCCAGTAAAACCACCATCCTTGAACGTGAATATGTCGAGGGGATGTATTGGGACGGCGGGTTGGTGTCCCGCGAGATGATCAACGATATGGTTCGATTCCGCACAGTCTATGAAGACAGCTCGATTATGTTGTGTGACCTGGACATCAAGGAAGCACAGGAGCTGGTACCCTTGCTGGAGCTGGCGGTTGAAAAGAAATTGCCCTCCCTGGTCCTGGTAGCGGCTGAGGTGAGTGACCGGGCTCTTTCGATCTTGCTCTCGAACCGTGAGAAGGTGCCGATCGCGGTTGTTAAGGCGCCGAGTATAGCCGCGGATGCGCGCAAAGATGCCCTGGAAGACCTGGCAATCCTCACCGGAGCCATCCCGCTTTATAAGGCAGCGGGGGACCGCATCGAGAATGTGCGTGCCGAAAATTTTGGCGGCGCCAGAAGGATTTGGGCGAACCTGCGCAACCTGGTGATTGTGGGCGGAAAAGGGGATGCGCGCCAGCTTCGCCAGCACATTGCCAGCCTGCGCGCAGCCCATGACAACAATGATGACAAAAAGGCGCGTAAACGCCTGCAGGAAAGAATAGGGAAATTGATGGGCGGGTCAGCCACTTTGTGGATCGGTGCGACCACCCCGTTAGCCATCGAGACCCGCAAGGAACTGGCAGAACGCGCGGCAGATGCCATGCGCGGAGCGATGCGAGATGGCGTGGTGGCGGGTGGGGGGATCGCTCTCCTCGAATGTCAGCAGGATTTGAAAGAACAGCTTGCAGGTATCGAAGGCGAAGTGCAGCAGGTTGCCTATAAGATACTGATCCGCGCCCTTGAACAACCGGCGCGTGCGCTGCTGGAAAATGCGGGGGTGGATGACCGCGAGGTGCTGGCTCAAATCCGCATGGCTGGGAAGGGTTGGGGATATGACATCAACACAAACCAGATCGTTGATATGGTCGATGCCGGGATATGCAACTCAGCCTCGGTGGTGAGACAGGCGCTATTCAGCGCCATCCACGGCGCTGCATTATGCCTGACGACCGATGTTCTCGTTCACAGACGGGTGCGTCCCGAGAGTATTGCGAAAACAGGATAAGGCATCAGGACGATGGCATTGGGACAATGGCATTGGGACGATGGCATCGGGGCGATTGCATCGAGGCGATGGTACCAGGATGAGGTTTCAGGTGATGTATCAGGATGAAATATGAGTGGACAGGATGCACCCTTAGCGGGTGATTTTTTATACGGTCTGGCTTTGTTAGCACCGCAGAAAACAGGCACAAAAGGCGGTTCTGAAAAAGGTTCTAAAATTTTTGCCGCACGGGCGACCGGTCTTTATCACTGCGAGGACGGGAAGACCTGGCAGATAGCCACGCAGTCACTGGGATTCGACCAGGCTTATTCGGCTACAGCCGTCGCCGTCACTCCAGCGCAGTTTTCATCCGCTGAGGTGATATTGGGGCTTGCTGGAGGGTTGTTGGTTTCCCGAGACGCAGGCAGTACCTGGCAGGCAGGCAGCCTGCCCAATCCCCCGCCTGTGATCTCTTGCTTTGCCGCCTCGCCGGATTATGCCCGGGATGGTGTGCTGCTGGCAGGCAGCCTGGAAGATGGTGTGCTGCGATCAGCGGACCGCGGCAGCCGCTGGGTGCAGTGGAATTTTGGCTTGCTGGACCTGGCGGTGATGTGCCTGGGAATCTCACCCGCATTTGCCAGGGACGAGACTGTGTTTGCCGGGACCGAAAGCGGGTTGTTCCGCAGTACGAACGGGGGGCGAGCCTGGAAAGAGCTGGAACTACCAGTGGGTGATGGTGGATACGAGCCGGTGATGTGCCTGGCGCTGACGGCGGATTTTGATGGTGAAGAAGATGGCAAAGGCTCGGTGTTCGCCGGGACAGAGTCTGCCGGTTTATTCCGCTCGGATGACCGGGGGAAGTCCTGGAAGCGCATCGCTGAGGCAGTTATCCCGGGCGGTGTTCAGGCTGTGCTGGTCGATCCTGCTTATGAGCACAACAACAGGATGCTGGTCGTCAGCGATGGCAGCGTTTTGGTGACTGCGGATGTCAGCGCCACACATGGCGGCGCCACTGATGGCGGCGCCACTAATGGCGGCTGGGATGAGGTGTGGGGTGATTTAACCGCCAGTGATCCTGCTGCAGCGGTCCTGGCGCCGGAAGGTCTTGAGCCTGGGAGCAAGGTATGGCTGGGGTTGGTCTCCGGTGAAGTTCGAGAGTTGACGTTACCTTGACAACGAAAAACGGCATACAGCCAGCAGCCAAAACCTGGGAACCGTTAGGCCGTGATGAGGTGGTCAAGGCGATCGAGCGCAGACATCCTTCGCGCATACCCATGATCCAGGCGAAATGGTGGGGGGAGGGTCTGGTAGAGCAGTACGGCAGCCGGCTGGAAGCCCTGGACCGATACCCGCAGGACGCGGAATTGCTGTGGATCGATCCCTTAGTTTACGAAGATATGGGACTCTCCTGGGACATCGACCTGCAGGGCGCCCATGATTCGCGCGTGATCCTTGATGACTGGTCCAGGCTGGATGAGTTTATCGAAAAGATGCCCGATCCCGCCATGGATCCGCGCATCCAGGCTCTAATCCCCCTGGCGGAAGAAGCGCGCAGCAGGGACCGTTACGTGATGATCGCCTGGTGGCGCCTGTTTTTCGAACGCCCGTGGGGAATACGCGGCATGACAAACCTGCTGCTGGATTATCATCTAGAACCGGAGAACATTCACCGCCTTTATGATGCCCTGTGCAATTTGTACACAGCTTACCTGGATGAGGCAGCCCGGGTCCTGCGCCCGGATGGCTTCTGGACCAGCGATGACCTGGGGCACCAGACTCAGCTCTTCATGCGACCGTCCACATTCCGGGAATTCCTGAAGCCCTATTACCTGAAGGTTGGGGAATGTGTGCGGACGCATGGGATGCACTGGTGGCTGCACTCGTGCGGTAACAACACTGATATCCTCCCGGATCTAATAGAGGCGGGTGTGGATGTCTTTCACCCCGTCCAGAAGGGCACCATGGACGAGACCGCGGTTGCGCAGGAGTTTGGCGATCAGATGACGTTCCTGGCGGGTTTCGATGTCCAGCATATCCTGCAGGAAGCCAGCCCGGAAGAAGTACGGGCAGAGGTGCGCTGGCTGGTGGACACTTTCGACCGACCGGACGGCGGGATGTGCATCGCCGCCGGGAATGGGATCGTCAGCGGGACTCCGTTCGAGAATATCGAAGCATTTCTGGATGAAGCGGTGCGCTATGGTGGCGTACATCGCGCCAGATAGCGAACACCGCAAATTGTTCAACCCGTGAGGTGTCTATCCCCCGCTGATTTGGGGGAGAAAATGGACTTCACTCTCTTGGCTTAGTTTCTGGCGAAGCCCTTTCTGGCTGGTTTTTCCATCGATGACCAGGGAGAGTGTCGGGCGTATCCTGTCATCCTGAAGAAGCTGTTCCCGTATGCCGGGGAAAAGCTGATCCAACTCATCGATGGCTTTCCCAACCGTTTCTGCCTGAACAACGACCCGGGATTCGTTTTGGGTAAACGTTCTGAGAAGAGAGGGGATAAAAATAATGGGCATATCGTAAATATCAACTCAATACCAGGGTTGCTTCTGACAGGCTGGATCAGCCGGGGGATGCGGCCTCGACAAGCTTGTCAATGAGTGGGCTGTCAGCATCAATACTCACTGCCTGCCAGTCGAGTTCGAAACCAAAATTCGCTTCGAGAGCGTCGAGCACATTTTCACGCCAGAGTTCAAGGGCGGAAAGGACACCGGCGCGTACATCTCCGTTGGCGGAGCCTTCTGCCAGACAATCTTCCAGCCCGTCTGACCAGAACATGTCCGTACTCGACGATTCTATCTCTACCAGCTCACGCGCTTCATCATCGATCCCGATGAGCAGGTGGGGTCCATGGTGGCATAATGCCTGGTAGAATTGGGTCCAATCGTAGGCTTCGGTCAACTTTTTTCTCCTGAGTTTAAATTCTGTCAATTCTTATCTTTCTGCTGCAGGACGGGCATAATATTCGATAACACCTGATCAGCAAAATCCAGATCGGTCTTAGCATGTCCCTAGCCCTTCCAGGCGGCTGCCACCGGTCGCCAGTCAGCCTTGATGACGAATGGGTTGAGCCTGACCACCATGGCGCAGGGGGGCAGGATAGCTCCGTGCCCAGAGCGGACTTCTGGATCTCGGACCAGGTGCGGCAGTGTGGACAGCCGAAAGCCAGACCACCGCCCACGATTTTCTGGAACAGGCTGCGCGACGCCTGCCATGCCGTCACCACAGCCGGGCCAGCGATGTCACCAGCCTCAAAAGAGAAGTGAATGCCGCCCCGTTCGTCGCCTGCCACAAGCAACCGGCTATCTGGGTGGATGCGCAGGACGGTGATGCTTCTATCCAGGGTGTAGCTTGCCACGCTGGTCTCGTTCTGCAGGTCCAATACCTCGCAAGGAGTCCGTCACCAGATGCCAGGACCACCAGGCGCTCATCCGGCGTCACAACCGCACAGCTGAGGGGAATCGCTGCGGCAGTGCATAACGTACAGGGGGTGTAAGTCTCTGCGGGCCATGGTCAACATCCCCGGGATGTCCACACGCAGAACCTCTTGAATTTTCGGACATTGAGAAGGCGAATCGTCCATCAGGTGACAATGCCGCGCCACAAATGTCACGTTGTAGAGGCCCTGGAAGGCTCATCAGAAGCTCCTTCTTGTCCAGATCCCAGACACGAAGCTCCGTTTCAGTCATATCCCAGACACGAGGATCCTTCGCGCCGACTGCCGAAACGGCATACCTTCCATCCGCGGCTTGCGCTACCCCGCAGTCCCAAAGGTCATGTTCGCCCAGGAAGTCGTACTCCTGTTTGCCTTCCCGCACTGTAAGTACCCTCCCCGAGGTCCACAGGGTTAGCTGACCATCGTCTGAAAGCACGAGTCGCGCCACACGGCCTCCGGTGGGTCCGAACGTGGCTGCAGCCGGTGCACCTGTGGATGGGGCTGAAGGAGCTTCGAATCGGGAGTTGTAAAACCAGCGCTTGAGCGTCTCGTCGCTAGATGCTGAGACAGCCCAAGACCCATCTGGCGCCATCGCCACAGCTGTGACCTCCTTCGTGTGACCGGTGAGGGTGTTCCACTCCTTACCGCTGGCGACTTTCCACGTTTTCAACATGGTATCAGCTGACGCGGAGACAGCCATCGTCCCATTCGGTGACAACGCAACCGCCGTAACTGAGCCCTTATGACCCCGCAGGGTGTTCCTTTCCGCGCCGGTCGCAACGTCCCAAACCTTGAGTGTCCTGTCGCGCGAGCCAGAAACAGCCTTTGTTCCATCCGGTGTGAGGGCCAGGGCATTGATCCTGTCAATGTGGCAGACCGGGTTGCTTCGGCGTGCCACGAAGGTGAGTTCAGCATCTTTGCGATATCCAGGATCCTTAGCGTGTGATCATGTGATCCGGAAATTGCTAGCCTGCCGTCCGGCGTCAGAGCCAACGCAGACACCGCATCCGAGTGAACACGCAGTGTGCGCAGCGCCTTTGGACGCTCCAGGTGGGTTGGCTTTAACGAGGAGATATTCCACAGCATTATCGTCCCGTCGTTGGATCCCGAAATAGCTAGTCGCCCGTCCGCTTCAAGCGCCACAGCGAGGATATAGCTGGTGTGCGCACTCCAGCGGTGTGTGTTCCGTGCTTTGTCCACGTCCCACACATCGAGCAGGTAGGTGAATCCTCTTTCGGTGAGTACCGATCCGGAGAAAGCCAACTTGCCATTCGACGTAAGCGCCACTGCTTCTGAGAAACCGTTGTTCATAGCGACAAGTGATGACAACTCCGCCCCGCTCGTGACATCCCACACGCGGAGCCTACGATCATCGGATGCACTAACCGCTATCTGTCCACTTTCTGAAAGCGCTACAGCCTTCACCGGGGCTTTGTGGCCGATAAGCGTACGCAACTGAGTGCCGTTCGCGACATCCCACACCTTGATGGTTTGGTCATTTGACGCTGAGACTGCTAACCGGCCATCCGGTGTCATCGCCACGGCGTTGATCCCGAGGTTGTGGTCAGAAAGGCTTCGCAGCACTCTACCACTGGCTACGTCCCAGACCTTTATAGTTCTGTCAGTCGACGCTGAAACTGCCAGGCACCCATCCGCCGTAAGTGCTACGCCTTTGACTTCTTCAGAATGGCCCTTCAGCACCCTCAGCTCCTTGCCGTTTTCAATATCCCACACGTGGAGAGTCTTGTCTTCCGAGCCAGAGACTGCCAGACGCCCATCTGGTGTCACTGCCACGGCAGCGACCGGAGCAGTGTGACCAACCAGGGTGCGCAAGACAGCATCCCCCGGCGCATCCAGGTCTCCGGTCAAAGGTCGCAGCCATGCTCCAGTCCTTTGATCGTGGGTTAACTCCAGCAAACCTTGGATTCTGGTTATGTCGAAACCAGTCAATCTCCCCGTGAGCTGGCTCGGGAGCTGTCGCAAGTCTTGGCTCAATGCGTGAGCCGACAGGCGCAAAGCCCCTTGGAGCAGCAGTAGCGACTGAACTGCGTCAGAAGATAGTCCTGCCTCGTCCAGGTTGACCAGGTCATAATCGGCGATGAGCGGCTCGATGCCGCTGCCTTCCGAGCGCGGACATGTACGGATAATCCCAAAGCGTCCGCTGAAGGTGCTCCGCCATTCCGGCATACGCCTCCTGGTACGCCATCTCCGCCAGCTTGCGGCGGTTAGGCATCTGCTCCAAGCCCGTACGCAGTGGCAGAGCCTCAAAGTATTCTGCCAACGATGAATGCCATTCCTGCGCGCGCTCCGGCTTTCGGGGTGCGCACCGAGGTGTGCTTTGCCCCTTGCGTATCGCTCCTTCACCGCTACATCGAATGACTCGTAGAAGAAATCAGTTTCTTCCCTCGCGCCGCGACAGGTATGGTCTGCACCTGGCGAAGCAGTCCGTGGACCGCATCGGACGCCTTCTGCTGTCCAGTCTCATCTTCAGGCAGCAGTCCTTCCCGCAAGAAAAGTGCACTCAACTCCTCAACTGTCAGCCCGGTGCGCGCGTGCGCCAGCCAGCTGAACAGGCGTGGGACCAGGAACTCCGGTCGGATAGGCGAATAAGCCGGGTCGCTCTCCAGTCGCCGCAGCAGCCCCGAGAAGGCTTCCACCGGCGTTTTTCCAAAGATCGGCCCGGATCTTGGCGCCCAGATCACCAAAGACGCCAAACACACGAAGCTCAGTTAGCACGACCTTCAGGTAGAGCGGGTTGTCTGCACCGTCGGAGCGCGGATCAACGTCTCCAAGTGGCTCTCGTCCAGCTCCTTGAGAAACTGTGACAGGTAGGTCTGCACCAGTCGGCGTCGGTCCTCCAGGCTTTCGAAAGGTCGTACCTCGACCATCACCGCCTGCGCGCCTCGCCCGTAGCCTCTTGTAGTAGGCCTCGGCCTGCTCCTCGCCTCGCTTGAAACTGGCGACCAGCTTGACACCTGCTGGCAGAGCCAGCGGCAGCCAGGCTCAGGTCGTTCAATCCGCTCTCGAGCTGGTTCAGTCCGTCAAGTAGCAGTATCGTTTTGCCCCGCTTTCCCGCTGCCTCCAGCAGCTTGGGAAGCGCTGCGCGCAGCTTGTCCGGCTCGGAAGGGATCTCCTCCTCGATCTTGCCCGTAGTCTCCTTGATCTCGTCCAGGAGCGAGCGCAGCAGGGCATCCACTGTGGTCGACCTGTCGGACGCGCCGATGAAGCGGAAGTGCAGGCTCTCGCCTGCCTGGAGGTCGATCTGGGTGCGGTCGATCCAGCGCGCCAGTAGGCTGGTCTTGCCCAGACCGCCCGGAGCGGTGAGGAAGAACGTCCCTTGAGTAGTGTCCTTGGCATAGCGGTCCAGGTGTCAAAATCGCCCTGGCGTTCGATAAAGCCCTCGCCAGCGGTCTGCAGGAACTGCTGCCTGCTGATCCAGCTCGCGTTGAAGAGCGGTAAGGACGGCTCCCTCGACATGCTCGGGGTAGCGCGCCTCGATCGGCGGCTTGCAGATCGGACAGGATCATCGTCAGCCAGAGGATTGGCCATCGCATGTGAAGTCGGTCAGCCGTCCCCGCGTCAATTGGGTATTGAATTTCTCAGCCTTTTCCCTCTCCATCGGGTCGTCGATCTCGCCGTCTGCGTCGACGCGAACGCCAATCGCAGCCCACTGATCGGACCAACTGACTCAACGCTGCTTTCCATGCATCGGAGCCTCGCTTGGCGGTGGAGGGACACTGCAGCGTCAGGCGGATCTCCGGGTGTGCTCGCTCCGGCGTCCCAGCGGGCATTGTAGGCGCGCATCGGGCGACCTGTGCGGGGGATCTCCTCGTCGCGCCAATGCTCGAGCGCGGCGTCGTCCTTGGCGGGATCGGTGCTGGTCTCGTTGGTGTACACTGCGCGCAGTTTGGGCGTGTCTGGCAGGGAGTGATGCCAGGTATTCCGGTTGCCGCAGGTAGAAGAATGAGTGATCCGCTCTCGCATACTCTCCGCCAGCCATCCCACGGTGCAGCGGGTTGACAAAGGCGTGCAGGATCTCCAACTCGGTGACAGATGTATCGCCTGCGTAACGCTCCAGCTCGGGATAGGCGAAGAAGGTGGACCTCGAGATGTCGCCCCGGTCCGGCACCCAGCCGCGCCGCTGGCCCAGGCAGGCAGACGAAGAACGGCCGGCAGGCGTCGATCCGCTCCAGGCAGACGTGCACGACGCGCTTATTCTGGCTGGCATCCGCCTCGGTCACGCCCCAGCGCAGGTCGATGTCCACCAGGCGCAGCTTGCGCCGCTCGCACCACTCCTGCAGCCGGGGAAAGACCTGCTTGACCAGGTAGTCCCGCTCGGCGTGCATGTCGTTGAAGGTGCTGCTGATGAAGACGTAGACTTTTTCCCATTGGACAGCCATCAACTAAGTCCTCCTCGGGCTGACGTCTCTGCCGTAAACACTCTGAGACGAAGGCTTAAGCCACCATCGTTACCCAAACCTGCTGGCGGTAGGGTTTTGCGGTTTGGACGCTGATTTCCCCCAGCATCCTGCGTAAAAAAGAATATTTATGAATAATCAGTTCAACGCTAATAGAGCCTCCAGAATGCGGTCAGGTGACATGGGCAGGCGAGTCAGCCGGATGCCCGCTGCGTCGGCGAGCGCATTCGCTATGGCAGCAGGCGGTGCCAGGATGGGGGCTTCACCCACTCCCCGCACCCCGTAAGGATGTCCCGGATTGGGTACTTCGATCAGGACGGTGTCGATCATTGGCAGGTCCAGGCTGGTGGGCAGGCGGTAATCGAGCAGGCTCCGGTTGATCAGGTGCCCTTCGGCATCATGAAGAAAACCTTCATTCAATCCCCAGCCGATACCCTGGGTCACCCCTCCCTGGATTTGACCCTCCACGTAGATCGGGTATACTGCTTTGCCGACATCCTGGATGGCGGTGTAGCGCAGCAGGTCAACCTTGCCGGTTTCGGGATCGAGGGCGATGTCTACAATTTGGGTGGCGAAGGCAGGAGCGGAGGTGTCAGCTAATACAGCCGCACTGGCGATCAGTGGGCCTCCGGTTTCATCCAGCCTTCCTGCGAGATCTTTGAAGGTGATCTCTTTTCGTTTTGATCCACCCCCGTTGCCAGCAGTACTGAAGACTCCCTGGTGGTAATCGACCTCGTCCTCGTTTTCTACCTCCAGCAGCTGCGCCGCGCGCTGTTTTAATTCCCGAACGATTTTCTGACCCACTTCATAAACTGCCAAACCGGTGGCATAAGTGGTCCGGCTGCCGTAACTACCTTCGGTGTAGCTGATCGAGTTCGTACTGGCAACTTGCGAGTGGATTAATTCGACCGGGATCTGCAGGCATTCAGCCAGCTGCAGAGCCAGTGAAGTGCGCGTCCCGCTGAGATCTACGGAGCCTGTGGATAAGTTGAGCGTCCCGTCCGTATTCAGGCTGGCGACGGCGCTGGACCTGCCGCCGTAATTGCCCCAGAAACCGCAGGCGATGCCGCGCCCGACAAGTTTGCCGGGGAGCACAGGTTTCGGCGCTGCGGTGTGCGCGTGGCTGGAGGCTGCCTCGAGTGTTTCCAGGAACCCCACCTTTCCGAAGCGGTATCCGTACGCATGACGGTCCCCTTCCTTAACCGCGTTGCGTTTGCGCAGTTCGATCGGGTCAATGCCCAGCGCCTGGCTGATCTCGTCCACAACGACCTCACCGGCGAAGACCGCGTTGGTGCCGCCGGGAGCACGGTATGAAGCTACCCATGGTTTATTGACCACCACATCGTAACCGTCCACAAGCACATTCTCGATGTGATAAGGTGTGAAGATGCAATCAACACCCGACCCAACCGGCGAACCGGGGAAGGCGCCGGATTCATAAACCAGGCTGGCTTGAGCCGCGGTGATCTTGCCATCTTTCCTGGCACCCATTTTTACCTGGATGATCGATCCGGAATTGGGTCCCGTGGAAGTCAAAACTTCAGTCCGGCTCATGGTCAGTTTGACAGGTTTGCTCCCGCTTTTCCTGGACAGCATGACGGCAAGAGGTTCCAGGTAAACCCGGTTCTTGCCTCCAAACCCGCCGCCGATCTCCATGGGGATGACGTGAATGTCTTTGATGGGGATGTCCAGGATTTCCGCCACGCTATTGCGCGTGTCAAAGGCGCCCTGGGTGGTGGTCCAAATGGTAACCTGACCGTTCTGGTGATATACGGCGGTAGATGAATGTGGCTCGATGTAACCCTGGTGGACCATGACCCCGCTGAATTCGCGTTCGACGATTACGTCCGCCTCAGCAAAACCAGCCTGGATATCGCCTGACTCCATGCGTATGTGGGCGGCGATGTTGCTGGGTCGTTCACTTCGTGAACCCAGCTCATCCGTATACAGATCCTCGATAACCAGGATCGAATCGGGCTGCATGGCAGCCTGCAGGTCGATCACGGCTGGCAGGACTTCGTAGCTGACCACGATTTTTCGGATGGCTTCCTCGGCGACATGCGCGTTGATGGCAGCTACCGCAGCGATGGCATGACCGTGATAGAGCGCTTTTTCGTGAGCCAGGATGTTGCGGTTCTGGGAATAGGTGTAACGGTCCTCATGGTTTGCAGTGCCAGGGATATCTGCACATGTGACCACTGCCTTGACCCCGGGCATTTTTACTGCCTCGCTGGTATCGATCGACAGGATCCTGGCGTGGGCGTGAGGGCTGCGCAGGACTGCGCCATGCAGCATGCCTGCCATGTGCACATCGGCGCCAAATTTTGCCATGCCGGTGACTTTATCGATCCCATCGGCGCGCAGCGGATTGGTGCCGACTGAGCGCAGGGAGGGCGCATCTGGCTTACTCGGTGATGCCGTTCCAGCCATCTCTTGTCTGGTTTTCTCAGGCATTAATCCCTCCTTCGGACGAACCATTACCGGCGAGGACCGCTGCCGCTTCACTGACAGCACGCACGATCTTGTCATATCCGGTGCAGCGGCACAAATTGCCCGCCAGCCAGTGCCGGATCTCGGCTTCGCCTGGATCAGGATTTACGTCCAGGAGCGCTTTGGCAGCGATGATGACACCAGGCGTGCAGAAACCGCACTGCACGGCGGCATGCTCGAGGAACTTTTGCTGGAGAGGATGCAGACCATCCGGTCCGGCGACGCCTTCGATGGTGAGCAGAGACTTGCTTTTGATTTCCACAGCCAGGACCAGGCAAGAATTCACCAGCACGCCATCCAGGATGACGCTGCATGCACCGCAGTTTCCGTTGCTGCAGCCCTCCTTGGTTCCCGTCAAACCCAGCGTGTCACGCAGGACTTCGAGCAGGGTCTGGCGCGGCTCACACAAAAAATCGGTCTCCTCACCGTTGATCACTGCATGAACAAGTACTTTATCAGCCATTTAATTCTCCTTCATCTTGGGCGCGTTGGATCGATTTCGCCAGAGCCCTGCTCACGAGCACAACCGCAAGATGGCGGCGCTGGTCAGCCGTGCCGCGTAAATCAGAGATCGGGCTGACGAGTGACCGCACCATTTCAGCCGCAGTCCGGATTGTGGATTCAGAGGTATCTCTCCCTGCCAGCCATTCACCCACTTCAGGTAAGTACAAGGGTACCGGCGCTACGGCTGCCAATGCGATCCGTGCATCCATGAACCTTTTACCGGTTTCATCCAGAGTAACCGAGACGCCAGCGCCTACCACGGCAATATCCATCTCGTTGCGAGGGGTAAAGCGCAAGTAATGGGCGCCGAAACGGCGGGCGCCGACGCGGCGAGCGCCGAAACGGCGGGTGCTGAAATTTGATCGCCACTAAGCTCGGGGAGGAGGCAGGTGGATCGAAATGAGCAATTCATCCGGCTGCAATACATTTTTCCCGGGAGCGGTGCAAAAATCTTCCACGGCGACCTCGCGCTGACCGCGGTTCCCGGCGATCAGGCATGTGGCGGAATGGACGATTAATGCGGGGATCGAATCGGCTGCCGGTGAGGCGTTGCACAGGTTACCGCCGAGACTGGCCCGACCCTGTATCTGAACACCACCAATCAGGGAAGCGGCATCCACGATACCAGGATAATATTTTTGGACTTCCAGGTTTCTTGAGATTGTGAGGCATGAGACAGACGCTCCGATGGTCAAACCAGTGTTTGGATCGAAATGTAAGCCTGTGGTTTCGGGGATTTGCTTGATGTCGAGGATGAAATCTGGCTGGCGTAAATGGTCGCGCATTTGCACCAGTAAATCGGTGCCGCCGCAGAGAATGCTGGTCGTTTTTTGCGTGTTTGCCAGGTAGTCGAAAGCTTCGTCCAGCGATTGCGGTGCAGCATATTCAAATTCTTTCAAGGCATCCCTCCTTTCTATTTGAAATAGTATAAATTATCCAATCAGGGAGTTGGTTTACATGTAATCGGGCAGCCAATCCCCATGAGCGGTGATTAAGTCATCTACCAGCGACCAGATCTGGTCCAGGTCCAGTTCTGCAGCAGTGTGAGGGTCCAGCATGGCGGCGTGGTAGATGTGTTCGCGCTTTTTGGTGAGCGCCGCCTCGACGGTCAACGCCTGGACGTTGATGTTGGTTTGCATAAGCGCTGCAAGCTGCGGGGGCAGGCTGCCGATATGGGTGGGCTGAATGCCGTTTTTATCCACCAGGCAGGGTACCTCCACGGTGCAGCCCTCAGGCAGGTTGCTGATGATGCCTGTGTTAGCGACGTTGCCGTAGACGACACGCGGCTGCCCGGTCTCGAGGCTGTGGATGATCAACGAGCCGTATTCGTGACTGCGGGTGGGAGTTACCAGTCGTTGATATTCGTGAACAAGAGCATCGGCAAAACTGGAGGCATAACCCTGCTCGATCACGGCTTCTCTGAGAGATTCGGGTGTATATGTGCCAGGATTATCCAGCTCCACCTGCAAGAGTTCCCAGCCTGCGATCTGCTGCTCGCATCTCCGGATGTATTCATCCAGGGGTACATTGAATTTCTCGATCAAGTCTGGTCTGTCGCGCTTGATGAAATAGGGGGTGTATTCGGCAAAATGTTCGCTGGACTCGGTGACGAAATAACCGAGACGGTTGAACATTTCGTAGCGCACCCGGTTCCAGTCCGGCACACGACCCTCATCGACCACCTGCTGGATTCGGTTTGAGAGGTTTTCAGAAGTCCCATCTGCATTTTTTCGTTCGAAACTCAAATAGAACGCCATGTGATTGATCCCGGCGCAGAGATAATTGATCTCTTCAATGGGGACGTTGATGTCGCGTGCCAGCTGCTCTGCGGTTCCCTGTACACTGTGACATAAACCCACGGTTTTGATCTTGCTGGATTTGTTTACCGCCCAGCAAAGCATCGCCATGGGATTCACGTAGTTCAGGAAGGTAACCTCCGGGCATACTTCTTCCATGTCCTGGCACATGTCCAGCAGAACTGGTATGGTGCGCAGGGCGCGCATTATCCCGCCGATACCCAGCGTGTCGGCGATGGTCTGTCGCAACCCATATTTTTTGGGTATTTCGAAGTCGATGACCGTTCCGGGTTGATAGCCAGCGATCTGGAACATACTGATGGCGTAATCTGCACCCTCGATGGAAGCACGCCTGTCTGTTGATGCGGAAATTTTTGGCTGCACATTCAGCGCACCTGCCAGCCTGTGGGCTAATATTTCCGTAGTCTTTAGCCTCTGCTCATCGATATCGTGCAGTGAGATCTCAACATTGGCGAATTCGGGGAAATGAAGGATATCGCCTAAAAGGTTTTTGGCAAACACGGTGCTGCCTGCGCCCAGGAAAGCAATTTTTGTCATTGGATGGCCTCTTTTGGGATTTCTTTACACCAATCCGTGGCATGAAGCATTGGTACAAGTTGTCGGTGGATGAATTCTAACAAATTCTAACGAAATTGTAAGGCAGGGAAAAGGAATTTTCACATTTTTTTGCAGTTTCACTGGGTAGAATTAGGTTGGGAACGAATGTAAAAAAAAACCCATTGCCCCTTGAGTTTTACCGAAATATATAAATGATTTCGACCTTTACTGGTGTGGGAAATCATGTAAAAGGAGAAAAGAATGGATATCTTGACTGCGGTTATCATATTATTGGTTAGCTACCTGCTGGGATCAATATCTTTCGGCAGGATCTTATTACGGATCCTAAAGCCCGATGACGATCTTGAAGATGTCAGTATCAACGTAGAAGGGTGGGATGAGCCCAGAAAACTGTCTTCAGTGGGTGGGAACACTGTTTCAATGAAGCTGGGCGCTAAAGGCGGGTGTGCTGTTGGATTGCTGGATATTTTAAAAGCATTCGTTCCTACCCTGGTGGTTCGCCTGCTTTATCCCGGTGAAGCGTACATGTTCGTTGCTGCGCTCGGTGCTTTCTGCGGTCACAACTGGCCCATTTACCACCGCTTTAAAGGCGGGCGCGGCATCTCCCCATTTTACGGCGGATTATTTGCTATCGATCCGATCGGGGCTGTGGTGGTTGCATTTTCATCCCTTTTAATTGGGCTTGCATTATTGAAACAGATGCTCATTGCCTATGCTGGTGGTGTGGTCCTCTTGATCCCCTGGTTTTTGATCACTAAATTCAACAATGATCTTTTCGTTTATTACATGGTTTACGTGGTCCTGATGAATGTCCTGTTTATTGTGGCGATGCTGCCGGAAGTCAAAGAAAGCAGGGAGATGCGTAAGAAATATGGAAATATCGATATGATGAAAGCTATGGAAGCATTCCCCATGGGTCAGCAGATGCTGAAGCTGATGAAGATACTGCGTATCAAACGGGATGTTCCTGAAGAACCAAGTATAACGGAATAAATCAAATGAAAAAACTTGAGGGTAAGACCGCAGTTATCACAGGTGGGTCAAGGGGGTTGGGGCTCTCCGTTGCCCTGGCATACGCGCAGGAAGGCGCTGCAGTGGTGATTGGATCTCGATCAGCGGGATCTGTAGAAAAATCTGTAGAATTGATCCGATCCCAAGGTGGTCGCGCAGAAGGTCAGGCATGTGATGTCAGTGATCTGGATCAAATCCGAGAATTGGCAAAGTTGAGTGTTGCTAAGTTTGGCAGCCTGGATATTTGGGTGAACAACGCTGGACTGTCCTGTCCAATTGGTCCGACCGCCCAGATACCACCGGAATATGTGGATCCGTTGATCGATACGAATATACGCGGAGTTTATTACGGTTCTTACGTTGCCATCCACCATTTCCTTGCCAGCGGTAGCGGAAAATTAATCAATTTACTGGGACGAGGATATAAATCCTCAACACCGAATTTCAACCCTTATGGTGCGGCGAAATCCTGGGTCTATGCCTTCACGAAAGGCCTGGTCAAGGAGTATAAGGACTGCGGGTTCGAAATCTTTCTATTCCATCCTGGATTGGTGAAGTCGGACATGATGGGGCATCTATCGTTTGTGGAGGGTCACGTTACTCAAAACATGAAGGTGTTCCAGGTGATCGCGCCTATGTTCTCATTAGAGCCTGATGTTTCAGCAGAAAAAGCAGTCTGGTTGGCTTCAGCTGAGACGGATGGGAAATCCGGGTTGATGGTCAACCTGCTGAGTCCTAAGGTCATGCTCGGAGGTGCTCTCCGGGAAGGCTGGCGACGTATTATCAGAAAACCAACACCGCTTATGGATATCAAAATTACTGAAGTGCCAGAGGCTAAAGAAGAAAGCCTTTCAAAGGTTAAACCTTGAAGGCTAACAGGATCATAAAGGTGTGCTCATGACCTCACCCAGGTATATTTACCCTTTAAAAAACGGCAAAATTCCTCCTGAGGTTGGCAGCAAGGCTGCCAACTTGCACCAATTAATGGACAAGGGATTCAAGATTCCGGTGACATACGCCTGCACCTGGGATGCCTACGTTGATTTTCTCGATAACAAGGATGCTGTCCTTGGACGTCTAAAGAATGAACTGGATGCGTTGATCAAACCAGGACACTATTATGCTGTGCGATCTTCCGCAAACGTAGAAGATAGCCTGGAACATTCTTTCGCAGGACAGTTCAATACCATCCTGGATGTCAGCGGGGTCGATCAGATTATTGAAGCGATCCAGGAAGTTTGGGAAGACGCGCACAAGGAAGCTGTCCAGACCTATATCAACAAAGCCAATGGCAGTAAAAAGCAGATGAAAATGGCGGTCATTGTCCAGGAGATGGTCACTCCAAAGGTTTCCGGCGTCGCCTTCAGTAAGAACCCGATTACGACTCTGGATGAAGTCATTATTGAGGCTGTGCCTGGATACGGGGTTGCGCTGGTCCAGGGTGGTCAGACACCTTCCAGGTGGGTAAATAAATGGGGCGGGTGGGTGTCTTTACCCGATACGGATGAGATCGATCTGACCCTGGTTCAAGATGTGGTAAACCAGACCAGGAAAATCGCAAAGGTTTTCAAGAAAGAGGTTGACCTGGAGTGGGTGTATGATGGTAAAGACCTCTATTGGGTGCAGCTACGCGACATCACTTCAATCAGGGATATCGTCTTTTACTCCAACCGTATGGCGAAAGAAATGACCCCAGGTCAGGTCAAACCCCTGGTTTGGTCCGTTACCATTCCCAATCCCAGCGCTGCCTGGGTGGATTTGTTAACGGAAGCGATCGGTGAGAATAACCTGGACCCGAGTAATTTGATCCGCCAGTTCCACTACCGGGCATACCATAACATGGCGGAATTCGGGAAGGTTTTTGAAAGCCTGGGTCTGCCCAGGGAGTCATTGGAAATGATGATGGGAATCCTGCCCCCAGGTGCCGGGAAACCCCCGATGAAGCCGGGGATGAAGACCATTGCCTCGATCCCTCAGTTGATCAGCTTTCTGGCGGGGAAGTGGAAAATGGCTCGAAAGTTGGAATCTGATTATCCCAGGTTGTATGCTGAAACCAGGAAATATTCGATCAATCCAGGCGGTTTGGGGATGGATGAAAAACGGTTGATCTCTGAAATCGATAAAATCCAGTTAATTAACCGCGAGCTTGTTTACGATACGATTGTGTCCATTCTGCTGATGCAGGTGTACACAGGCATTCTGCGCCGTCAGTTAAAGAAAATCGATGTTGAATTCCTGAATTTTGACCTGACCAAAGGTTTGGATGAAATCCGGGATTACGATCCGGGCATCAGCCTCGAGAAACTACACGATGAATATACCCGGCTAGATGCGGCACATCAGCAAATCATCCGCGATGGTGATTATGGGGCATTTGTCCAATCAGAAGATTTCGGTTTGTTCAAAAAACAGTTTGATGGTTGTTTAGAGAAATTCGGTCACCTCAGCGATGCGACCGGTCATTTCGGATTCCCGGCATGGAGGGAAAATCCTGGCATGATTTTAAAAATGATATCGGTATACCAGGCGCCTCATGAGGACCGCAGTAAGAAAATAGCCTACGATGATCTTCCCCGGAAAAGTTGGATGCTGAAAACTTTTTACAGGAGAGCCAGGCAGTTCAGGCTTTTTCGCGAAAAATTCAGTTCCCTGTATTCATATTCCTTGATGCTGTTCCGGGCATACTACCTGGCGATTGGAGGTTTGTGGGTGAAGAAGGGTATACTCCGGGATGCAGAAGATATTTTGTACCTGTTTGATGATGAGGTGCGAGGGTATATCTCCGGCGATGTCGATGGGGCACTGTTCACAGCGAAGGTAGAAGAACATAAATCCGCCATGGATAAGAGCAAGGACGCAGTCATGCCAGATGTAATATTTGGGGAGGATGTGCCTTTATTGCTGACTGCGGTCTCGACCAGGCTGTCGGGAACACCAACATCTAAAGGTTATTTCACCGGTCCAGTAAGAGTGGTGCGGAGCGTTGAAGAGTTCTATAAGCCCAGGGAGGGGGATGTGTTGGTTATCCCCTACTCGGATGTATCCTGGACCCCATTGTTTGCGAAGGCAGGGGCAGTCATTGCTGAATCAGGCGGAATCCTGTCCCACAGTTCGATTATCGCCCGCGAATACAACATCCCTGCGGTGGTCTCGGTGTCTGGGGCTTTAAGCCTTGAAGATGATACAATAGTTACGGTTGATGGATTTAGAGGAGAGGTTTTGATCCATGACGAACTGGATGTTTTGGAAACAGTTTTGAACAAGGATCCCGTTCTTGACGAAACTTTCAATGTCAGTCAAGATTGAAATTTTATGGCAGCCTATTTTACTCAATTTTGGGTCGACCCTTCAAAATCGATATCTGAAATCTCTGACTGCTCACCAAATTCTACAAATTATCATAAAACACGCAGCGCAGTCATTTTTCAAGCGCTAACTCAGGAACTTACCATATGCCTCAGAAAAAAAACCGGACTTCGATTAATGAATCTCAGAAAATTGAAGAAAGGATATTAAGTGTATTCGACAGCCTCGAGCTTGAATCTGAAGAAGCCGATCCGGTAAACAATGATGGGAATTTAGAAACTGAAACAAGCAGCATAACATTCGTCGAAGAAAAGCATGATGATCCTAATACTGTTGATCGTCATCCAGACGATCTGCATGATTACGATTCTGAAACTCTGCCCTTCGCGGCGCTGCCTGAAGAAGTAGATGACCTAATAGACAAGGATAATCGGGCAATCGATGCACGGTCCTCGCGTGATGGCGATTCTGTGTTAGTTGCCAGGGATCTGCGCAAACAATATATACTCGGCAAACACAAAGTGGACGCCCTGGCTGGGGTGAATTTTTCGGTTGTCGAAGGAGAGTTTGTGGCGATCATGGGACCATCGGGCAGCGGAAAATCAACGTTGCTGCACCTGATTGGCGGATTGGACAAGCCGTCGAATGGCGAGGTAACCCTGGCGGAGAAACCCATTTCGGTGATGAAAGACAAACAAATTACGCTTCTGCGCAGGCGTAATGTGGGCTTCGTGTTTCAATTCTTCAACCTGCTCCCTACTTTATCCGCCGAAGAGAACATCATCCTGCCCATCCTGATCGATGGTAAAAACGTTCGGAAATACAGAGACCAGCTAGAAAACCTGCTGAATTTGATCGGACTCGAAGAACGCCGCCGCCATAAACCCGAACAGCTTTCCGGCGGGGAACAACAGCGTGTCGCTATTGCCAGGGCGTTGATCACAGAACCAACCATCGTGCTCGCCGATGAGCCCACAGGAAACCTAGATTCGAAGACGGGGACGATCATTATGGATTTACTCCGAAAGTCCTGTGACGAGTTAGGACAGACAATCGTGATTGTCACCCACGATATGCGTGCTGCGTCCTATGCCGACAGGGTGGTATTCCTGCGTGATGGCGAAATAGTCACTAACCTGATCTTCGATTCCGGCGACGACCCGCAGACCAGGCTGCGCCTGGTGATCGAAACGATGGAAGAAATCGAGACTTAGGTGCTGAATTGTTAACCCGATTGCTGACTTGGCGTTCGCTGCGCGCCAGACCTCTTCGCCTGATCCTGAGCATGTTCGGCATCATACTTGGTGTTGCCGCGATCCTGGCGATTGGTATTACCAACCAGACTGCCCTGGATGCTGTGACAAATTTATTCCAGGAGACTGCCGGGAAATCAAACCTGATCATCACCAGCAACGAGGCGGATGGCAAAGGGTTTTCCGAAAATGCCTACCAGAAAATAAAATCCTACCAGGGGATTCAATCAGCTGTCCCCAGTATCCACCTGACCACCCTGCTTGTCACCGGTGAAACACCCTCGCAGTTAGATTTATCGTTCTTTGGCACGGATACCGGAGGTTTGTCGATCTATGGGATCGATCCCACGATTGACGGTGAGGTGAGGGAATACTCGCTCACGGAGGGCAAGTTCCTGTCTCCGGATTTAAATGGCGAAGAGATCGTGATGGTAGAAGATTTCGCCAAAGAAAATGAATTGGAAGTAGGCAAATTTGTTGAGATTGTGGCTGAAACCGGGATTGAGAAGCTGCGAGTGGTGGGGTTGATTGCCAAAGAAGGCGCCGGACAGCTGAATAATGGTTCTTTTGCGATTATCCCCATCAAAACCGCCCAGAGACTGTTCTACAGAGATGGTGAATTGGATCAAATCGACCTGATTGCCGCTCCCGCGAATGCAGGCGCTGTTGAGCTGGATGCTTTGCGGCTCAGTCTGCAGGCATCCTTGGGGAGGAAATATTCTGTTGTTTATCCTGCCTCGCAGGGCAGGCGTATGACAGACATGTTAAGCAATTACCAGATTGGTTTGAACTTCCTCAGCGGGATGGCGCTGTTTGTTGGGGCGTTCCTGATCTTCAACTCTTTTCAGATGACTGTGGTTGAAAGGACACGTGAGTTCGGCATGCTGCGAACGGTGGGGATGACCCGGGCACAGGTTACCCGGCAGGTGTTGTTCGAAGCCACTTTCCTGGGGATCACAGGTTCACTTCTCGGTGTCGGTTTGGGCATCCTGCTTTCCAGGGGTTTGACCAGCCTGATGGAAACCTTACTCGCTCAGGATATGGCGAGTGTGGATATCCCCCAGAACACGGTGATCACGGGTGTCTCTGTCGGGATCATCGTTGCCATCTTTGCCGCGCTCTTTCCTGCGGTTCAGGCTGGGCGCATCTCACCTTTGGAGGCGCTGCGGGTGCGCAGCCAGGTGAAGGAAGGCTGCCTGACGCGTTTTGGTTGGGTGCCGGGTTCGCTGCTGATCGGAGTTTCGGTGTTTTTCCTGGTTGTGAACCCGTTCTCTTACGATACCCAGTTCAGCATGGGCAGCATGGCGGTTGTACTGCTGTTTTTAGGCGGCACATTGCTGATCCCGGTCAGTGTTGGTTTGTGGGAGTTTGTGCTGCGCCCGTTTGCCAGGTTATTGTTTGGCAGAACAGGTCAAATCGGGTCAAGTAATATCCGCAGGTCTAGGCAGCGCACGACGCTGACCGTCGCGGCGTTGATGATCGGTATTGCCATGATCATTGTTGTGTGGGCGATGACTTTATCATTCAAGGGGGACCTGGATGAATGGTTGGAAGGGTATATTGGCGGAGATTTATACGTCACTTCCAACATCGCCATGGGCACGGATGTCTGGCGCAGGCTCGAGTCCGTGAATGGCGTGGCAGCGGCAACACCATCGCGCTATTTTGAAGTCGAATGGCAGCCACCTGGATTAGGTGATGAAAAAATTATGTACCGGGCAGTGGATCCTGCTTCGTACAACCGGGTGACCTCGTTCGTCTTCAGCGCGGCTGAACCGGACGAGCAGACAGCCATGCAGTCTCTCGCGGAAGGTGATGCGGTTTTCATCTCCAGCGTGATAGCTGAAAAATATGACCTGGGACCTGGAGATAAAGTTGTCCTGGTCACGCACCTGGGTAAGAAAGCCTTTGACGTTGCCGGGGTAGTGGTCGATTATTATAACCAGGGGCTGGTGATTAATGGAAATTGGAGCGATATGTGGCGTTATTTCCGCCAGCAAGACGCCAATACCTACATGGTTAAGGTTGAAGAAGGATATACACCGAACCAGGTTGCTGACCAGATCGATGCCTTATATGGCAAGCGCGACAGGCTGGTGATTATCTCCAACCAACAGCTGCTCGGGCAGGTGTCCGGTTTATTAGACCAGGCTTTCAGCATGTTCGACATCCTGGCGATCATCTCTATGGTGGTTGGATTCCTGGGGATTGCCAATACGCTGACGATGAATGTGATGGAACGCACCCAGGAAATTGGGATGCTCAGAGCAGTCGGGATGACGCGGGGTCAGGTTGTGCGCATGATTCTTTCTGAGGCAGCCATAATGGGAATGATTGGCGGTATCCTGGGTGTTGGTTTTGGGATCGTTTTATCGAAGATATTCATGCAAGCCATGACGGCGATGTCCGGATATAATTTAACTTATATCCTTCCGACCAGCAGAATCCTGATCGCGTTGGTGATTGCATTTGTGATCTCACAGCTGGCAGCTTTCCTGCCGGCGTTGAGGGCAGCGCGCATTCATGTCCTAGAAGCGATACATTATGAGTGATACACAATACGAAAACATTTTATGGATGGTGATAAAAGGGTAGCTAAAATGAAAAAGAAGACCGTATTTTTTGTGAGCATTTTTCTGAGCCTAATTTTCCTGGCATTTGGGTGTGACAGAATTCCGGACGAAATGCCGTTCGATGTGCCAGGTATGACCACTGAGCCAACTCCGACTCCTTTGAGTGAACAAACTGTCGAGATAATAGATACAGGGATCTCGGTAGAAGGGAGTTTGGTTCCCAAAGAGTCAGTCTGGTTATCGTTCTCCTCTGCGGGTAAGATTGAAGAGGTTTTTGCCAGAGAAGGTGACAGTGTCAAAAAGGGGGATGTCCTGGCAAGGCTTGTAGGAAAGGAACAGCTCGAATCAGCCGTTGCGTCTGCGGAATTTGAGCTGGCGTCTGCACAGCAGGCGCGCAATGCGTTGGATGACAACCTTCCAACCCAAAAAAATCAGGTGCTTCAATCGTTGAACGATGCGCGCCAGGAGGTCAATGATACGGAGCGCAGGGCTAAATTCCTGGAAGGGACTGCGAGCCAGACGGATATCGATATCGCCAATTCCCAGGTGATTTTTGCCAAGAATGAGTTGGAACGCCAGGAAGATGCCTGGGATAAAGTCAAAAACCTGGCTGAGGATAACCTGCGTCGTGCTAACCAGCAGGTGAAACTGTCGGAAGCTCAAAAAGCTTACGATTCAGCGGTTCAAAAATATAACAACCTGACCGGTACCGTGAACGACTTCGACCAGCAGCAGGCGAATACAAAATACGAGATTGCACTAGGGCGTTTGGAGATCGCTCAGAACGAATTTGCCAGGCTACAGGAAGGACCGGACCCGGATGCTGTTGCCTCAGCAGATGCGCGGATACGCGCAGCCGAGGCGAGTCTGGCAGCAGCACAGGCAGACCTGAACCGGTTGAACATTTACGCGACCATTGATGGCGAAATGGTGAAATCGGACCTTCAAGAAGGGCTGGCAGTCACCCCGGGGCAGCTGTTGGTGCAGCTGGCAGATTTTTCTGACTGGTATGTAGAAACGGATAACCTGACAGAGATCGAGGTGGTGGAGGTTGTGCCGGGGATGAAAGTAGTTATCATCCCGGATGCGCTTCCAGACCTTGAACTTCTCGGGGAAGTGGTTTCCATCAGCGATACTTTTGAAGAGAAACGCGGGGAAGTGACCTACACCGTGCGCATCCTTATGGAGGAAATCGATCCACGGCTGCGCTGGGGGATGACGGTTATAACAGAATTCGAACAGCTTCCGGAATAAAGCTCATTACACCGAGATTATAGCTCGTTCTTAATCAGTCCAGACTCCGTCCGGACCTGCTGCCGTTCACTGATGAAAGCCCAGGCTGCCAGGAAGATAGCCAGCAGCACCAACCCAATCGTTACCAGCATCGTTTCCTGGAGACCGGCAACCTGGGCAGCAGCTGGGGCTGAAGTTGCACCTTCGGGCAGAGAAGTGCCAATGGCGCTGAAGACGCGCCAGGACCAGATTGCCCCGAGGAGAGCAATGCCGGTGGTCTGTCCGAGAGTTCGGTTGACTGCCAGCATCCCTGATGCAATCCCCAGCCTGTGAGGGGGGGCGGACCCCATGATGGCGCTGTTATTAGGGGATGAAAAGACGCCAAATCCGATGCCGATCGGTAAGAAACTGATGATATACATCGCCGCAGATGTTTGGATGTTCAACCTGTTGAGCAAAAAATATCCAACCACCATGATGCTTAGTCCAATGAGCGCGATCAAGCGCGTTCCGAAGCGGTCCGAGAGCCAACCTGATACCGGTGAGACAAACAGCATAGCGGAGGGAACGACAGCAAGCAGGAATCCTATGGTTCGCGGGGGGTAACCGAGGATATTTTCCAGGTAAAAAGGCATCAATAACATCGTGCCCGCGATGGCAACAAAAGTGAGAAATCCGGTGGCAAGGTTGATCGAAAAAAGCCGGTTCTTGAACAGGCGCAGGTCGATCATCGGTTGTTCTGCGTTCAATTCAATCCACAAGAACAATCCCAGCAGCAGGAAACCTGTCAGGAATGTCAACATGATGATGGGATCTGAAAAACCGCGCTGCTGACCAACTGTCAGCGCCAGGAGCAGGCATAGCAGGCTGAAGAATAGAGTAGCGGCTCCCCAATAATCGAACTTCTGACCTCCAGGAGGGCGAGATGTTGGCACAAAACGAAGGACCAGAAGTATTCCCAGGATTCCGACCGGGAGGTTCACCAGGAAAATCCAACGCCAGGGTGCCACGCTTAGAATCAGACCACCTAAGGTAGGTCCCAGGATTATGCCGATCGAAACGATGGAACCGCTGATTCCGAGAGCCATGCCGCGCTGCGAGGCAGGAAATGCAGCGGTGATGATAGCAGTGCCAAGCGCCATGATCATCGCCGCGCCAACCGCCTGTAGAATGCGAAAGGCGATTAACCAATAAACTGTTGGGGCGATCCCGCACAGGACAGATCCTATTGTGAAAACGATGAAACCTGTAGAATAAATCCGTTTTCTTCCAATCATATCTCCCAGGCGTCCAATGCTTAACATCAAGGTTGTCACCGTCAGCAGGTAGGCAAGCACCACCCACTGGATGGTTGGGAAGGTGGTTTGCAGGTTTCCAACCAATGTAGGCAGGGCAATGTTCACGATGCTGCCATCGATCGTGGCGAGGAACACTCCCATGCCGACTGCCAGCAGGATGAACCATTTGCGGGAATCCTGCTTCTCCATCAATCCGGTTTTCCTTTATCTATCGCCTCGAAGAGGCTGGACCACCGCTGATTTGGTATAGGCTCAGGCCAAGCCATGGAGAAATATTCGCGGCTCATTAATTCCTTCAAGTCAGACTCGGGAAGCCTGTTGAAGAGATTACCGGGACCAAATTGGGTTCGGTGGCATTTAAGCGCCTCCATTTTCGAGTCGACCGTTGCAGACACATCCAGGATCACGTTGACCAATTCGTCAGGCCAGCCCAGTTCTCCATCTTCGAAAAACTCATCTATATCACGCGTCTCAAGCTTATTCGCAATCATCCTGGTGCGCATTTCGGTGAAAAACGACCGGGGTATGGCAGTATAAAACAACAGGCTGGCTTGCCAGATTTCTCCGGCATCCGGGAAGGCATCTGCGTCAGCGGCTGCATGGAATGCCTGGACAGTATGTTTGTGGATAGCGATGTGGTCTGGGTGTCCATAACCACCGTTGGGCTCAAACGTGACGACAACATCGGGTTTTAGCCAGCGAATGATGCGAACCAATCGTTCTATGACCTCATCTGCGGGGGCATTGATGAAAGCGCGGGGATCATCGTTTTCAGGGGTGCCAGCCATGCCAGAGTTCGCGGTAGCCAAGAAAGATCAATTCATTTACCCCCATCGTCTCGGCAGCGCAGCGAAGCTCTTCCTCGCGGACTTCACCGAGAGTTTCAGGCGTTGCTAAAGACGGGTCTGAAATTTCACCGACTTCCCCGCGGGTAGCGCAAACCAGGTCAACGCGCACATCTTCGCAGGCATAACAGGACAGGCTCCCCCCGGTGCCAAAGGCTTCATCATCAGGATGGGCGAAAATTGCTAACAGTGAATGTTTCATCGAATAAATACCTCGGAAAAGAATGTCTTAATGTACCACAGGTTCACCTCGCTTTTAATGAATTTGTATGCGCGTTAGAGCTAAACAATTAGCATACAGGATCTTCATACTTTCTAAACAATCCTTCTTTATACTCATCACAAAGCAAAAAAAAGGAGTAAGAACTCATGATCCATTTTATGCGGGATAAAAAGGTTTGGTTAATCCTGGTATCGGTGATTATTCTTGCATTGGTTAGCGCTTATGCCTATTCAGTGTTGGGGAAGTCAGGGCAAACCGTTTCCAATGAACCACAGGTACAGACTGCTGTTGCCCGTAATGGCGAAATCATCCTGTTCGCCACTGGCGCCGGTACAGTAGTTGCCTCAACCGAAATTGGGGTGGGTTTTCAAGAGAGTGGAATTCTGGACGAACTCCTGGTGGGCGTGGGTGATCAGGTGGATGAAGGTCAGGTGCTGGCGCGCCTGAAAACGAATAACACTGAAGAATCGATCGCCGCCTCGCTGGCTTCAGCCCAATTATCTTACTTGAATGCAAAGAAAAACCTGCAGGATATTCGCGATTCCTGGGAATTGGACGTTGCCCAATCTCTCCTGGACATCGAAGAAGCGGAAACAAACCTGCTGCTCATCCAGGATCCTGCTTTGCGCCAGGCTCAGGCGTACCAGGCTGTCGCCGAGGCACAGCAGGCGTTGGAGGATGCCCAGGTTGCTTACAACCGCACCAATTTAACTGCCAGCCAGGCGAACATCGATGATGCCTATGCAGATTTGATCATCGCTCGCAGTAAATTGGAGAGGGCTGAGGACAATTTTGAGAAATATGCCAGCCGCTCACTTGATGATGTGCAGAGAGCCCAGGCGCAGAGCTCGCTTTCCGCTGCTCAGCAAGCGTTTGACACAGCGGCTGCCAATTACAACGCCATGATCAGCACGGCTGGTGACACGGAAAAAGCAATTGCAGAAGCAGATCTGTCCGCAGCTCAAGCGACATTAATCGAGGCTCAAAGGGAATACGAAGTCATCCAGGGAGGGTCTACACCCGGGGAAATGGCTATGGCAGAGGCTGTCCTTTCAGCAGCGAAAGCTGCCTATGAGAAGATCAAGGAGGGTCCAGATCCTGAAGAGATTGCTATTGCTGAAGCTCAGCTGGCGAATGCTGCTGCTCAATTGACCCTCGCTGAAGATGAGAAAGTGTATGTCGATCTCACCTCCCCGGTTGGTGCAACTGTGATGAGTATCGATGCCAACGTTGGTGAACAGGTTAGCGCAGGGGCAATCATCAATCTGGCTGATCTGGAGCAGCCCTTATTGGAGGTGTACCTGGATGAAACTGATTTAGATAAGGTCGCTTCCGGTTATGAGGTTGAGGTTGTTTTCGATGCATTTCCGGATTCGGTATTCACAGGAAAGATCGTACAAGTTGATCCAAGCCTTTCGAAAGTAAATAATGTCACTGTCGTCCGAGCAGTAGCTGCATTGGATGCTGAATCATACGCCAAGGTGATATCACTCCCCGTTGGTCTCAATGCTTCTGTGGATGTCATCGGTGGTCGCGCTGAGAATGCAGTCTTGATCCCCGTGGAGGCACTTAGAGAGTTGGGGCAGGACGAATATGCTGTTTTCGTGATGGTTGATGGAGAACCCCAATTGCGGATTGTTGAGGTTGGCTTGAAGGATTTCACTTCAGCTGAGATCCTGTCTGGTTTGGAGGCGGGTGAAATTGTCACCACGGGAATTGTCGATGCGGAGTAAAGAGGATATGCAAAAGTATCCGGAATCCAGGAAGAACGCAATCATCCAAACCATTGATATTGCCAAGGTGTACGGGATGGGTGACGCAAAGGTGAAAGCATTGGATGGAATCACTCTCACGATCAGTGAGAATGAGTTCGTCGCCATCATGGGACCTTCAGGCTCAGGAAAAAGCACATTGATGAACATCCTGGGATGCCTGGACCGTCCTACTTCAGGGCAGTATCTTTTAGCGGGTGAGGACGTCAGCAACCTCACCAAGGTTGAATTAGCGGTGATCCGCAACAAAAATATCGGCTTTGTTTTCCAGTCTTATAACCTGCTCCCGCGTACTACTGCGCTGGAAAATGTGATGCTGCCGCTGTTGTACAAACGCAATGGGCATGCGGATGACACTAAATATCGCAGCATGGCGCTGGAAGCCCTCGCCGCTGTGGGTCTCGCAGACCGTGTGCATCACATGCCCCAGGAATTGTCAGGAGGTCAGATGCAGCGAGTGGCGATTGCCAGGGCTTTGATCAATGATCCAGTCATCATCCTGGCTGATGAGCCGACAGGCAACCTTGACAGCCGTTCGGGTGAAGAGATTATGATTTTAATGGATCAGCTCCATGAGCAGGGTCGCACGATTGTCATGGTCACCCACGAGGAAGTAATCGCTGCTCATGCGCAGAGGGTCATCCGATTCCTGGATGGTCGTATCGCGGTGGACGAGAAGAATGGCATAAACAAGAAAAAAGAATTGTCGAAGGAAAAACATGCGACCATCTAAAGTGGCCTCCATTGCATGGAAGGGTTTAGCGCGTAACAAGCTGCGTTCACTACTCACCATGTTGGGAGTGATTATTGGCGTTGCAGCTGTCATTATTATGATTTCGATCAGTGCAGGTACTGAAAAAACGATCGAAGAACAGATCACGGGATTAGGTTCGAACCTGGTGTTTGTCCAGTCAAATTTCAGCCGGGGAGGCGTTGGTCCTGGCGGTGGAGGCGGTGCATCAGGGGGGCTGGTGTATGATGATGCCTTTGCTGTTGCCGATGAGGTGAAGGGTGTCGCTGCGGTTGTAGTGGAACAACCCAGTTCAGGCACGGTCAAGGCTGGGAATGTCGCCATCGATGGTGTTGCTATCCTCGGGACTACGCCAGACTTTCCCTCGGTGCGCGATATGGAAGTTGCCAGTGGCAGGTATTTCAACCTGACGGATGTGGACCGAAACCAGAAGGTAGCCGTGCTGGGTTCCAGTCTGGCTGAGGAATTGTTCGGTGAGCAGACTGCGGTGGGACAGGTGGTAATGGTCGAAAACCAAAAGTTGACCGTCATTGGTGTACTTGAGGAAAAAGGTCTTGTTGGAGATGTGGATTATGACAGCAGGATCTACTTGCCCATCACAGTGGTGTTTCAAAAATTCACGCCGTCACAGTTCGCCAGGTTCATGGGAGACTCTGTGCGCCTGATTTATGTTGAAGTTGAAGAAGGCGCGGACCTTGATAATGTCATCCTGCAGATCAACCTGCTTCTCACTCGACGACATGATGTCAGCCTGGAGGAACCTGATTTTGTGGTCACCACCCAGCAAGATATTATCGACACGCGTGAGGCGACAACAGAAGCCTTCAGAAATTTACTTGCCTGGGTGGCAGCTGTCTCTCTGCTGGTTGGCGGAATTGGAATTATGAACATCATGCTGGTCAGCGTGACAGAAAGAACGCGTGAAATCGGCGTACGTCAGGCGGTTGGAGCCAGCCCGAACGATATCCGCTGGCAGTTCTTGACCGAAGCGCTGCTCCTCAGCCTGGTGGGCGGCTTGATCGGCGTGGCGATGGGTATCACCGGCTCGCTCTTGTTCGGTGAATTTGCAGGAATGCGCACCGTGATTATGCCTACTTCGATTATTCTGGCATTCAGTTCTGCTGCCGGGGTGGGCGTGTTCTTTGGTTTCTATCCTGCAAATAAAGCCGCCCAGCTGGACCCAATCGTGGCTCTGCGGCACGAGTGAAGCCAATTAAATGCAGACCTGAATGAATAAAGCGTGGATACCTGACACCGGGAGAGGGTGATGTGATCACCCCACCCTGATGGTTCGGAAATATAAATAAAAATTGGTTGAGGAAGGAATTGGAAATGAAGAAAATAGGATTGTTAGTTGGCGTTTTACTGTTGTCACTTTTACTTCTGGCATCCTGCAGCAATGCCCAGGTTGATGCTTTATCACAGGAAGTTGTTGGTGAACAAAAAACCGCTGCTGAAGCACAGGAAGGGGAACCGCTTGAGGATCAGGTACCAGACAACCTCAGCGATATTCCCTTATCTTTCCAGCTTGGAATGGGAATTCTGAAGTTGGATGGAACCGATAACTCGGTGGATGCTGCTCAAGCGGGCAGGTTGTTGGTGTTATGGAAAGCGGTGCGCAGCCTGAGTGATAGTGAAACAACTGCGGTAGAAGAGATGAACGCGCTCACAAACCAGATACAAGGTGAAATGTCAACGGCACAGCTAGAAGCGATTACAGATATGGACTTAAATGGTCGTGATTTGATCAGCATTGTGGATGAATTGGGTTTGGAGATCGCTGAAGGTGTTGGTAATTTCGGGGGGGTTTCTGGGGAAGTTACCGATGAGATGCGCGCTACGGCTCAGGCTGCCCGGGAGAGCGGTGAAGCTCCAGGCGGCTTCGGTCAAGGGCGGGGGATGGGAATGGGTCAAGGACCTGGAGGCGGGGAAGGGCAGTTCCAGGACATGAGCCCTGAGGAGATGCGTGCCGCCATGGAAGAATCGGGTGGGTTCAGGCGTGCCAATATGGGGGTCAACCCGCTTCTGCTCGAAGCTGTTATCCAATATTTGGAAGGACTTGCCCAGTAGACACATCTATGGAAATGTAAATATCCGTCCATATGGGTATGTGGTATGTGACATCCATCTGGACGGATTTATTTTCAAATAAATTAGCTGTGGCAGTGAGCTTATCTTGATGTGCTGGTGGGATATATGTTTAATGATTCGAAGGCTTGAACGTTGGTTGCTTTGTTTCTAAGCTATCGGAATCCGGATCGAGAACGTGCTTCCAGCACCAATCTTGCTGGCTGCGGTTAAAGTACCGCCTTGAGCTTCAACCAGTGATCTGGCGATGGATAACCCCAGCCCGGTGGCTGCCTCTTGCTGCTGGCGGGATTGATCTCCGCGGTAGGTGCGCTCGAAAATTAGCGGAAGGTCACTTTCAGGAATACCCTCCCCATTGTCAATGACCCTAAGCACCATCCAATCTCCTGAGCGGTCGGCAGTGAGTTGGATTTCCCCGCCCGGAGTTGTGTGGCGGATGGCATTGTTCATAAGATTTCCCAGCACCTGGACCATTCTCTCGACGTCAATCATGATTTCAGGCAAATCGGGAGCAGCATTGACCTGAAGTGAGATATTCTTTTTTCCAGCCTGGATCCCGTATGCTTTAGCAACGCGCTGCAGCAGGCTGGAAGCTAAAACAGGCTGGCGATATAACGGCAATTCACCTGCATCAACCAGGGAAAGGAACTTCAGATCATCAATCAGGCGATTCAGGTGGCTGGCTTCCATATGCATGGTGGTGAAAATTTCCTCAGTGGGGGTAAGTTTGCCATCACACAGAGCCTCGGTATATCCGGATATCACAGCTAATGGGGAACGCAAGTCGTGAGCAATGTTGGCTGTCATTTGTTTGCGCAGCCTGGTGGATTTTTCCAGATCAGTGCTCATCTGGTTGAACGAAGTACCCAATTCACCAAGTTCGTCTTGTGAATTGATTTCGACCTGGTAACCCAAATCACCCTTCGCTACTTGTTTGGTTGCCAGTGTCAGTTTACGTAGATCGTGTGTCAGCGAATAAGCCAGGAATCCTCCCAGCATCAGTGCAGCAACTGCAGCAGCAATGGCGCTGAAAAGTATCGCTTTGTTGATATTCGCCAGGAAAACCCCTTCGGCAGTTGCTTTGCCCCACATCGCTGCCATTCCTGCTGGTAATACCCAGCCAACCACTTCATCGTCATTCACCACTGCTGTGGCAGATTCCAGGTCTCCCTCAGGAATTACTTCTCCAATCATTGTGGGATTCGGGCTGAATAAAACCGTCCCATTGCCGGATGTCAGGATAAAGTTTACGCTGGGGTCGAGTTGGTTGCGCCTCATTCCCTGACCGGAACCCCTCATAGTCTCTGCCATCCTGCTGCGCAGCACCTTATCGATGCCTTCCCAGCTGCCATAAAACTGGTGGTAAGCGCCAAGTGTATTCGCCAATGCAGACAGATCGCGGTTCTGCATAAAACGGTCAAATTCATTTCGTGTAGTCTGGCGTACGATTAAAGCAATCAGAATTGCCCCGATCAACCCGACGAAAAGGAAAGCGAGGGTAAGTTTAAGAGCCAGAGATTTCATCCGGGATATCACACCTCGCGCCGGGGGGAGACAAAACGATAACCGGTTCCGTAGACCGTTTCAATGTATTGTGTTCGATCGCTTGCAGACTTTAACTTTGCGCGGAGATTGCGTACATGCACATCGATCGTGCGCTCATACCCTTCGTATGCAGCCCCCTGAATGCGTTCCAGCAATTCAAATCGGGTGAAAGCGCGCCCAGGTGCTGCCATTAAGGTCGCTAATATGTCGAATTCGGAAGGGGTGAGGTTGATCCCAAGCCCACCAACGGTGACCCAGCGACCGGCATGGTCTAATTCGATATCCAGGATTCTCAGAACACTGGTTGGCTCGAATTCGGTTTGCCTGGATTCTTGATTATCGACTCGACGGAGGACCGTGCGAACCCGAGCCGTCAGCTCACGCATGCTGAATGGTTTTGTGATGTAGTCGTCTGCACCTAACTCCAAACCGATGACCTTGTCGTTTTCTTCGATTTTGGCAGTAATTATGATCACCGGGGTATTGGACTCGCGCGAGAACACTCTCATGAATTCATACCCATTCATTTCGGGCATCATCAAGTCCAGCAGGACCAGGTCAGGAGTTTGCTCGCGGGAGACGAACAGGGCTTGCTGCCCGTCAGCGGCAGTGAGGACTTCGAAGCCCTCTTGAGTTAGGTACTGTTTCAAGAGAGTCCTGATCTCTTTTTTGTCATCCACCACCAGGATTTTTTTGCCCATCAAGTCTCCGCAGGGAGGTTAGCTACCACGCCGAAATACTGGTTTATTTCCATACCACATTTTGATTATAAATCATCCGGAAAAGGTGTCACGAGCGCAGTATCGTACTGCGCTCGTGAAAAGAATGTGAATTTGGATAAAGAATTTATCCGGCATCACCCGTAGGAGCGGTCATTGGGCAATCCTGAGGGTCGTGACCACCCCTTCCACGTCCTCCGAAACCACCTCGTCTGTACTCATTGAGACCATCAAGTCCACGCATTCCAAAACCAGGTCCTTTTCCATACCCATTCTCGATACCTTCCAGCATCCAATCTGCCTGTTCCTGGGTGATTGTGCCATCCGCCAGGGCGGCTTCGATGCGTGCTCGGGCAGCTTCGGAGTGAGTAGCTTCCATCGCGTCCAGGACGGTTTGTAAATCCACACCTTCCTGGTCTGCGAGGTCAGCCAGTGTTCTTCCTGCCCACAATTGATTGGAAAGCTCATCCACATCCAATCCCAGGGCGGTCGCTGCAGCTTCAAGACCTGCGGTTTGCCGATTTTCAACGCCTAACCCCGGGCGGTAACCATTTTCGATCCCGCTCAGAAGCCAGTCGGCTTCAGCCTGTGTCATTTCGCCGTCATTTACTGCCTGTTCGATCTTTGATCGGACATCATCGATTTTTGATTGTGTGACTGCATCACGTAGAGTTTGCAGGTCGATACCGGCTTTTTCCGCCAGGTCCGCCAGTGTTTCTCCAGCCTTCAGCTGGGAAATGAGTTCTTCTTCGCTCATTCCGAGAAGATCTGCAGCAGTCTCATAATCAAACCTCCCGCCACGCATTCCAAAACCTCCACCCCTTTTCATCCTTTCCCAAGGAGAGGTAACCTCATCTGGTGGTTGGGTGTCTTGGGCAAAAGCTGTGCTGGTAAGTCCAACGGCCAGAGCTCCAAGTATGAGTAATCCTGCAATCCAAAATATAGTGCTTTTCTTCATAGTTTTCTCCTATATTGAATGTTCACCGTGCAAAATATTTATATCTTGCAGGTGGATATGACATTATGATAGCAAGAATATGTTCAGAAATTGTGAAGAAGTGGTTGGGAAAAAATGTAGATTGGTTATTTTGAATCCCAAAGTGAAAATTTGATAAGGCTGGTCGAGTATAATTATGAACACATACCTGATCTGATGAACGAGAATGTTTGTGTCAACTTTTGTGATAACAGGGCAATGACGAACCATTATATTTAATCAAAAACCAAAAGGAGGTACTTCCATTAAAAGACCAACCGGAATCAGTGTTATTTCAATATTCTTTCTCATCCTGGGGATCTTGACCTTTATCTGGAGCCTGTTTATCTTGGGTGTTGGCGGATTCAGTGCTTTATTTGGCAACCTGTTTGGCGCTGAAAACCTGACGGCATTTGGCGGTGAACGTGCCTGGTCAGGTTATATTGGTTTGATCACCGGGGTTGTACAAATTGCGGTATCTTTCGGACTCTCGGGGATGAAGAAGTGGGCATGGTACCTTACCTTGGTAGGAGTAAGCTTGAGCGTGATCACCGGCGTGATCGGGATGTTTTCTGGCGGTCTGTTCGGTTTCATTTGTGGCAGTATCGGGCTCATCATCCCACTCATTGTCTTGTTTTACATCTTATCCAAGGATATCCGGATTTTATTTGGCATTAGCCAGCCTGAATAATACCAGGCGGGACCTGAACTTAAGTGATTTACGAATTGGAGGAAAATCATGGCAGAAAAGAAGAAAGTGAAAGAAGAACGGGTATCAATTTCAAAGAAGAAAGTAGAAAAGACCGCATCTGACTTAGAAACGTTGGCTGAACTTGAAACTGTCGAAGGAATGCTGGAGACAGCGGAAGGATTGACGGAGATTGACGAAGCTGCGAGCATGGTCAGCGCGGCTGCAGAAATGCAATCGGCAGCAGCCAGTGACCTCACTCGCGTGGTGGATGCCGCAGTGGTTGCCGACCGCTTGAACACTTTGAGTGAGGCAGTCGGTGCTGCTGGCGTTGTTGACGTCGAACAGGGTGTAGAGCTTCTAGAGACATCTGAGGATGTTGGTGTGCTCAGCGCGATGGTCGGCTTGATGGGCGTCGAGGATATGGAGCACGGTTTGGAACTGGCGCGCGTCGCTGGTGAGTTGTGGGCTGTGGGTGATGTGGTCGAGATCCTGCAAATGCCAGTTCTCTCTGCCTTCCTGGAGCAGCGCGGGCTTCAATTACAGGAGATGGCTGTGGAACAGATTCTTCGCTCAGCAAGCACTCGTGGGCTGGCTGAGATTATGGCTACCACTGGCGACAAGATTGCCGGCATGGGCGAGGATGAGATGGCAGAAGGCATGACTCGCCTTGTTGTATCAGAAGGAATGTCTCGACGCAGCGAGGACCTGGCGGACGCCAGTATCGAGCTTGCGGCACGGGGAATGGCGGTGTCTGCCGTAGCAGATGCGGCTGCCCAAGCTGCACGCGAGACGGCAGCGGCAGGGGTTGCTGATGTGGCTGCAGGGGCAGCTGAACTGGGAGCTGCAGAGGCAACGGCAGAAATGGCTGATCAATTAAAGGCAAAATCATCAGGAAAGGAGAAAAGTTAATATGAGAGGCCCAAGAAGAAGGGCGGCTGTACGCGCAACCTCAAGGAGAACCACCCGCAGGGTGATTTGGCGCACCCGCCGCAGGATTATCCGCAGAACAGTGATGATTGGTGGTATGGTTGTAATCGCCGCTGCAGGGACTGCGGCAGCGATCAAGTTGAGCAAAAGCGATGCCCAACGCATCGAGGAACATACCGGATTACCGCCGGAGCAGCTGGAAGATGAAGATTTGAACCAGGCTATTCAGGAGCTCAACATCCAACCGCAGCCATTATCTGCTGAAGACCAGGCTGCATTATCACAACAAGGCGCTGAACCAACCCCAACCGCAGCAACGCCTTCTACAGGTTCAGAAGCGGACTACATTGCACAATTGGAAAAACTTGCAGGTCTACGAGATCAGGGGATTATCACTAACGAAGAATTCGAGGCGAAGAAAAAGCAGCTACTCGGACTCTGAAACTAATTTGGGAAGTACAAACTGGCTTATCGATGTCATCTGATAAGCCAGTTATATATTTTAACTCCAAATCCCTTTACGTAATGGGCAGAAGGATGAGACTGTAAAAACAATATACCATGATCACAATGGCAATGAAAATAACGATTGCTCTCATGGGTAACGATTTAACCCGTGAAGCCAATCCAACCAGGAATAGCACCGAGGCGAGAAACACCGTATTAAGAATATATTCATCGGCAGTCTGGTTGGCTTCGCTCCCCAGAGCATACAGTTCTTCAGCTTCCATCTCAAGCCTGTCAGCTTCTTCAGCAGACTCGAGGCGATATTCTGGCATGGCAAAGGGAGATTTAGGCGAGTCTGGATTATTCAAAGGGTCAGTGGCTACCCAGGCATCGAATGCCGGGATGAATTCATCCCGGAATCTTTCTTCGTAAAATATCCTGAGCCTATCATTATCATCTGCATAAGCGTTGATCCAATTGGTGAAAATCCCGACATCAATCTGCGTTAATTGACCAGCCGTTGTGGAAGCACGCGTTGATTCTGTCCTTCTGGCGCCTGCCTGGCTGTAAGAAGCGGATTGGACTCCGCCCCAACGAGCTGCCTGGTAACCGCTCCAGGCTATTGAAAGGGTAGCTAATGCCAGTATGAGCGTAGCAATGATTTCAACCAGAGGCTCCCAGCGGTCGAATCGGCTGGGTAAATCGATCATATACTCGCTGGATTGCTGCGGGGTTTGCTGGTGGTCTTTTACTCTCTCTTCGCCATCTTCTGGTGGATTATTGATAGTCATAGAACGAATCGGTTCCTTTCATGAAGTTCATGTATAACAACATTTCACAAGAATTAGAAATGTCTGAGTGTTTTTGTAGACCAGGATTCGGTCGTTTGGATACGGATGTAGCTATTGTACTCGGAAAAAAGCCTTACATTGCACCCTTGATGGGGTTAGCGTATGCTTATAAATTAACAAATCATGCCCCATTATTTTAAGACAAATGTCACTTGATTTTAATCCATGTCTAAATTATACTTAACAAGATATTTATTTTATAAGGTATTTATATTTTTTGGTGCTTTATACTCATCTCTTAATTTGGAATCATTGTCAGCGGGGGAGTAATAACTTTTTCCCCTGAAATGGAGGTGTAATTTCGCTTATTTGATTCTACAAAAAATTTTTGCATTACACACGCAAGGAAATACTTATTCGTTGAGGAGAATAATATGAAAAACAAAAAACTACTTTTAGCAATACTCTTCGTGACCCTGGCACTTATCGTGGCTGCATGTGCAGGTCCCGAAGGTCCTGCTGGACCTGAAGGTCCTGCCGGTCCTCCAGGTCCCGAAGGTCCTGCCGGTCCTGAAGGTCGGTCCTGCTGGTCCCGCCGGTGCGGAAGGTCCTGCTGGTATGGCTGGTGAAGCGGCTTCAGGTGATCTCACCTGCGTAGAATGCCATAACGAAACCACCATCATCACTGGGAAGAGAGCAGCCTGGAATGATTCGATCCATGGTTCGGGTGAGGCATTTGTGCGTGGATCGAGCGCAAGCTGTGCGGGATGTCACTCGGGTGGCGCTTTCAAGGAAATGATTGCCGCTGGTCTGACCCCTGACCAGGTCGAATCCGGTGACCCGAACCCGACCCACCAGGATTGCCGTACCTGCCACCAGATTCATATGACCTACACTGGAGCAGACTGGGGCTTGACTACCACTGATCCGGTTGCCCTGTATGCATTTGAAGGTGTAACCTTTGACGGTGGAGCCGGGAACCTGTGTGGCAACTGCCACCAGCCGCGCCGCCAGATTGCGGAAGCGGATGCGGACGGCAATATTGAGATTGACAGCACCCACTGGGGTCCGCACCATGGACCACAAACTGCCATGCTGTTGGGCATCGGTGGCGCTGGCGAGGTTGAAGGTTCAGCCGCAGCACACTACTCGATGGTTGAGGGCACATGTGTCACTTGCCATGTTGGCGAGAATGACGATCACAGCTTTGAACCAAACGTAGCCGCATGCCAGGGCTGCCATGCTGATATCGAAGATTTCGATGTAAACGGTCTGCAGACCGAAGTTGAAGCATTGGCAGCTGAATTGGGTGAAAAACTTGAGGCAGCAGGCTTACTCGTGGAAGGTGAACCGAATCCTGGTGTTTATCCCGCGGCACAGGCACAGGCTGCATGGAACTGGATCCTGATCACACTGGAAGACTCGAGCATGGGCGTGCATAACCCAGCCTATACCAAGGCATTGCTTGAGTGGTCACTCGCTGCTATGGGTGAGTAGTCTGATCACAATTAAATAAATCTTTATGTGAACAGGGCTGTCAAAATTTGATAGCCCTGTTCTTATTTAATCACTATCCCCGGGTCACTGAGGAGGGCGCCTGAGCGGAGCGGCGGACGCGGACCCCAATGAAAACCCCTGTCCTTTTAAATCCAAAATCTCTGTTCGATGAACAGAGACCTTGGCCGGCGTGGTGGGCGCCTGAGCGGAGCGGCGGACGCGAACCCCAATGAACACCCCCAGTCCTTTTAAATCCAAAATCTCTGTTCGATGAACAGAGACCTTGGCCGGCGTGGTGGGCGCGGAGGGACTCGAACCCACGACCTCATGTGTGTGATACATGCACTCTAACCAACTGAGCTACGCGCCCGAGCGCCATGATTATACCTGAGGCTTGCCTGAATCGCAATCCTGAAACGATCTTTGTTAAGTTAGAATATGCGCATGAATCCAAAACAAATGGCGGCTTTAAGAGCCCTAGAAGAAATCCGCCCAGGGATGCGCCTGGGACTTGGCAGCGGATCGACAGTTCGTTTCTTTATCCAGGCTCTGGGCGAACACTGGCAGGCTGGTGAACTGCAGGATCTGAAATGTGTCGCAACGTCTGAGGCAACAGCCGCACAGGCATCTGCTTTGGGGCTACCTGTCACATCACTCTCGGATTTCATAGGACAGGACCAGGTGCCATGTCTGGACCTGGCTGTGGATGGCGCTGATGAGGTGGATCCAAACCTCAACCTGATTAAGGGTCTGGGCATGGCGGCATTAAGAGAAAAAATGGTGGAAATGCATGCGGACAGGTTCCTGGTGATTGTAGATGAGTCAAAGCTGGTAAACCGGCTTGGGCGCGGACCACTGCCGGTAGAGATCGTGCAGTTTGAGGCGGTAGTGACCGTGAAATGGCTGATGAGTCTGGGCTGCAGGGCAGACATCTGGTGTGATGAGAAGGGAAAGCCATTCGTAACGGATAATGGCAACTGGCTGGTCAGGTGCTGGTTTCAGGATGGGATTGGAGATGCTGTGACGTTGGAACGGCACTTAAACAATCGTCCGGGCGTAGTTGGTCACGGTCTTTTTCTGGGTATGGCAGATGAGATTATCGTTGCCGGTTCAGACGGTACCCGCATTCTTACTGGAACAGAAGAAAGGGTGCAGCAGAATGGGTAAGTCCACCCGGGTGAAATTTGCACCTTCCATACTGTCTGCTGATTTTTCCAGGTTAGGTGTGCAGGTGGAGGAGGCGGTCAGGGCTGGTGCCGATTGGATTCATGTTGACGTTATGGACGGGCATTTTGTCCCGAATATGACGGTTGGTCCCCTGGTGGTGGAGGCAATCGCTCCGATAACGCGTGAAGCGGGTGTCCTGCTGGATGTACATTTGATGATCGAGAAGCCCGAAGCCATCATTCCCGATTTTGTCAGGGCTGGTGCAGGTTGTATTACTGTGCATGTGGAAACCTGCCCTCACTTACACCGCACCATCCAGCAAATCAAGGAGCTTGGATCACGCGCCGGGGTTACGCTTAATCCGGCGACACCGCTGTCTGCGGTAGAACAGGTGCTGCAAGATGTTGACCTGGTTTTGGTGATGTCTGTAAACCCCGGATTTGGTGGACAGAGCTACATCCCAGCCAGCACTCAGCGTATCCGCAAATTACGTGAGATGTTGGATGCTCAGGGGTTGGAGCATGTTGACCTGCAGGTCGATGGGGGTATAAAACAGTCGAATATAGTTGAGGTCGTCTCCGCCGGCGCCAGTGTGCTGGTGATTGGTTCAGCAATATTCAACCAGGAACGAAGTGTGCGTGAGAATATTACAGCACTTCGACAGAAGCTGGAAACATAGACCAAAGTTCTCAGGCTATTTTCTTAGGGCAATTGCCTGCGTTGAGATTGACCCTCATAAATGGATAAGTTATAATTTGCACAAATCATCAGCCTGAGGCTCAACCTCAGGCGCCTTCGGGGCAGGGTGCGGTCTCAAGAATTTTATCGAGAAAATCAATAAAATTCTTGAGAAAGACAATTCCCGACCGGCGGTAAAGCCCGCGAGCGCGTAATGATGCGCATGATCCGGTGAGATTCCGGAGCCGACGGTATAGTCCGGATGAGAGGAGGCAGCGGTAGAAACCGCTTAAAGATTCCGTGGTCCAATTTTATCGGTGGGTTGCGGGATTAATTTTGCTAACTTCCATTACACTGCTCCGAAAACTTCGTTGTTTTCGGTTTTTGTTTAAACGGGAGTCAGGACACAAACCTGTGAATGTGAACAACCCACTCAAAAAGAAACGCCGGCTGCCTGAAGAAGTTTGGATGGTGCCGTTGTCACTGCTCATCGCCGGTGCGGTTTGGGAGTTGATCGTACGAATTTGGGATCTGCCCGCATTTTTGCTCCCATCTCCCGGGTTGGTGGTCAACCGCTTATTCCAGGTACTCTCCGACCGCAGCCTGCTGTACCACACCTTCTTTACCCTGGTCGAAGTGATTGCAGGGATGATGATCGGTGTTTCTGCAGCAGCATTATTGGGATATTTCCTGGCGAAATCCCAAACTGTCGAACGGTTGTTAGCGCCCTACATTGTCGCCAGCCAATCTGTGCCTGTGGTGGCGATCGCTCCCTTATTGGTGATCTGGTTCGGTTCTGGACTATCATCGAAAGTGCTCATCTGTGCCTTGATCGTGTTCTTTCCAGTTTTGATTAATACTATGGTCGGTGTGCGCTCTGTGCCTGAGGACCTGCGTGACCTTATGCGTTCACTGCGAGCGACCAAATGGCAGACATTCGTCATCCTGGAAGTCCCAGCCTCACTGCCAGTATTCCTGGGTGGTTTGCGTGTTGGCGCTACCCTGGCAGTGATCGGGGCAGTGGTTGGTGAGTTCGTGGGAGCAGACCGTGGGCTGGGATATCTGATCAACCGTGCCCGCGGGCAGTACGACACTTCACTCGTGTTCGTTGCGGTGTTGACACTCGTAATAACGGCGTTGATCCTTTATGGATCCATCGCATTGTTAGAAGCTAAATTACTGTCATGGCATGAGCCGTCGAAAGGGACGGTCGAAAAAGAGTGACTGCTGGAGGATTTATGATGCGAATACCAAAAATTTTGGGGTTGTTGTTGGCAGGCATTATGCTCATTGGCTGTATGCCAAAGGAAGCTGAGAAACTCCGCTTGCCGATGGGATATATTCCCAACGTGCAGTACGCGCCGTTCTACATGGCGGTAGAAAAAGGATATTTTGCTGAGGCTGGATTTGAAATCGAATTCGATTACAGCGTAGAAACTAATGGGATAGCGTTGGTTGGGATCAATGAGCTGCCATTTGCAGTTGTCTCCGGTGAACAGGTGCTTCTGGCGCGCGCACAAGAGCTGCCAGTGGTTTATGTGATGGCTTGGTGGCAGGAATATCCGGTTGGCATTGTCGCTCTGAAAGAGACTGGGATTCGCACCCCGCAGGATTTAGCCGGGAAGAAAATTGGGATTCCCGGCTTGTTTGGCGCGAGTTATGTGGGATTACGGGCATTGTTGGATGTTGCAGAGTTGGAGGAGGCGGACATCATCCTTGATTCGATCGGTTTCAACCAGATCGAAGCACTTCTGGCGGGTGGAGAAGAAGCTGTGGTAATTTACGTCAACAACGAACCGATTCAACTGCAAGCGCGTGGTTATGAGGTGGATGTAATCCCGGTGGCGGATTATGTGCAGCTGGCATCCAATGGATTACTCACCAACGAGACAGTGATCGATGAAAATCCAGAAATGATTGAGCGCATGGTGACTGCGCTTCAAAAGGGTATCCGTGACGTGATCTCTGATCCTGATGAAGCGTTCCAGGTTTGCTTGAAGCATGTAGATGGTTTAGCTGGATTGAGCCTTGAAGATCAGGATATCCAGCGAAGTGTTTTGCTTTCAACCATTGAATTCTGGAAAGCCGACCAGTTGGGTTTCTCCCATCCTTCTTCCTGGGAAAACATGCAGGATGTGTTGTTGGACATGGGTTTGATACCCGGTGAGTTGGATCTTGATAAGGCGTTCACGAACCAGTTTGTACCCTGATGTGTTAGATTATGGCTGATATTCTCAATGTCTTGTCCGTTCAAAATGTGCATGCAGTATTCCGCAACGATAACGGCGGGCTGCATGCTCTTAACCAGATAACGTTCGATATCAGGGATCAGGAATTTGTTTGTATCCTGGGTCCATCCGGTAGTGGTAAAAGCACGCTGCTGCGCATCCTGGCGGGTTTACTCCCACCCTCGGATGGGAAAATTTTTTATGGGGGTGAATTATTGACGGGTCCACGACGTGATATTGGATTTGTATTCCAGAAGGCAAACTTGATGCCATGGCGGGACGTGCTTCACAATATCATTCTACCGCTCGAATTGACCCACATGCCTGAGCACAAAGCCATCAGCCAGGCGCAGGAAATGGTAGAATTGGTCGGCTTGCAAGGCTTTGAAGATGTTTTACCGCGAGATCTGTCTGGTGGGATGGCACAGCGTGTGGCTATCTCACGAGCGTTGATCCATGATCCTGCAGTCCTTCTCCTGGATGAACCATTGGGCGCACTCGATGCGATGACCCGAGAAAGAATGGCAACGGAAATAATCCGCATCTGGCAATTGAAACGCAAAACAGTATTGATGGTCACCCATTCGATTTCTGAAGCACTGTTCATGGCGGACAGAATCCTCGTGTTAAGCCAGAGACCCGGGAAATTGATCCTGGATATCGAAGTGAAATTACCGAGACCTCGTCAAGAAGAGATGCGTTATACTCCAAATTTTGGGGAAATGGCACGCACATTAAGGGCAGCCATCGAGGGATAGAAAACAATTGATAAGGAAAATTACGAAATTATGAAAACTGTAACCCGCCTTTGGCTCTTCTTAGTAACGGTGGTGACATTAATTTCAGTCACGGGGAGTGTTGGTGCCCAGACAACAGACGAACTATCCAGTGTCCGTGTTCGGCTTTGGCCGGAATACGATGAACCTACGATGCTGGTTATATACGACATAACATTACCTGCTGGCACTCCACTTCCGGCTGTCCTTTCTATTCGGATACCCAGAACAGCTGGAGATTTTCATGCACTCGCCTCAATTGAACCTGATGGTTCCTTGTTTAACCTAACGGTCGGGTCGAAGGTTGTTTCGGGTGATTGGATTATCATCGAATTTACTGCAACGACATTAGATTCGCGTTTAGAATTCTACGACCCAGCACTGGTAAAGGATGGCACCTCCCGCCATTACGAGTACCGCTGGCCTGGTGATTTTAATGTGAAGTCGCTTGAGATCGAAGTGCAGCAGCCTGTCGATGCTACTAACATGATTCTCTCACCGGGTATGGGCAGCGGTGTTTTGGGGGGAGATGGCTTATTATATTTTGGCACAGAGGTGGGTTCTCTTCAAAAGGGTCAAAGCTTCCAACAAGATATTGATTACAGCAAGGCGACAGAAACGCTGAGTACCGAGATGTTGACCATTGAGCCTGTGGGATCATTCGATTCAGGTCTGAACAGTTCTGGTGCTTTTTCGTCACTTCTACCCTGGTTGTTATTCATTGGTGGATTATTGCTGCTGGCTGGAGTGGGGTATTGGTTCTGGCACATGGGAAGAAAAAGCAGCACGCCGGTGAGAAGGCCCCAAAGAGGTTCCCGTAAAGCATCTAAAAATAAGCAGGCAGGGCAGGAAAAGTTGTCCTCCAGTCAGGTCAGCGCGACTGAAGTTGACGAATCAGCTGTTTACTGCCACCAGTGCGGGAAACGAGCGATGACAGGAGACCGCTTCTGCCGGATTTGCGGGTCGCAATTACGAACTTAATCCGTCTATAAGGTCGCATCTTGTTCTGACCTATTTTTCGACTGCTCCTTCCAGGATCCACTGTTTGAGGAGTGTTAATTCTTGCTCGCTTAGTTGCCCGAAGTGAGGTTTCTCTCCGGATTGTTTTTGGATAAGAATGCTGCTATCTGGTTGTCCTGAAACTAGGCTTGGACCACTAATACCACCTGAAAGAAGCGATTGGTACGACGTTACATTCAGCCCGTTCGACCCATTCTCACCATGGCAGCTACCGCAGCGATCGATCAACATCGGTCCTATAGTCGCGTTATAGGTCAACTCACCAGACTCCGGTTCAGGCGAGGGTGTAGGCGTGGGCGGGAATTGATCGATCAGTATCTCTCTTAGAGCAGGCGCATCGAAACCTGCAAATTCATAAACACTCCCGTGGCAGGCGCTGTTAGAACAAAAAGAAGTGTTGGAAGTTCCGCCAGGATCATCGGTCGTGTGGCAATTGGAACAGGTATTGTCAAAGACCTGGTTATGCATACTGATCCAATTCGTGTTTAGATGTGATTGAGGCTCGTTGCCTCGGTTAATTTCGATATTTGTGACTAAGTCATTTGCACCGGCAACGATGGGGATTGAATGGCACAGGTTGCACTCCAGCCGGATCGCTTCCCCTTCGGTATCTATATGTTTTCCATCATGGCAGCGGAAGCAGCCTGGAGAATACTGGTGTCCAATATTGTTTGGATGGGTGGTCCAATCGGACTTTTGTTCAGGATATACATTGTTGGCGTAATTTTCCTGTAACAATTGCACGATGCTTTCAATCTGCTCAGAGTTTTCCTGGTAAACGTCGGGATAATAAGTCTGGTAAAAGCTCTTAATCCCTTCAATGCCTGCCAATCCTTTGCTGGTCGTATCGTAAACCTTACTGTATGCATCAACGGCAATCCGCCGGATCTCTGGGAGATCTTCGGGTATTTGACCTCGGGCAATCATCTGATCAACCAATTCCTCCGGTGGTGGGACCAAGTGAGTGATGCGGTTGTGGCATGTGATACAGTCCATTTCTTTTAATTCAGAAACATCGAGTGTGTCTGGATTGAAATCTGATTCGATGTCGATATACTCCTGCGTTGTCCCATCTTCATTGGTTACTAGGACGTAAGGAATGGATTGTTCTTCAGGATCTTCAGCGTAATAATAAACAGGATTTTCAATGTGCCAGTGGATGCCTTTTCCCAGACCAAATCGTTTGCTCCCTCCTCCAGTTTTCAGGGTCAGGTAGATGTCTTCCGGTGTGTTATTGACGTCGCTATTATATTGTCGCAGCACGCGCAGGCTATCATCCGAAAATTTCTCGGGGAAATGGCATTTCTCACAGGTTTCCCTGGCGGGTCTGAGTGTGTGTGCTCGAATCGGGAATTCATACGTATTAAACAAGGTAGCAAAAACATGTCTCAAATCCCCTGCTTTCCGTGTGATACGGGTTGTGATAAATCCCTTACCGATATGACAGTCCACACACGCGATCCGGGCATGGGGTGATACCTGGTAGGAAGTGTATTCCGGCGGCATCGTGTGGCAGGATTCACCGCAGAATGGAGGTGAGTTGGTGTATTCCCAGCCATAAACACCTGCAGAAATCAGCATAAGGGTTAAGACTCCCAAAACGGCGTAAGGTAATATGCGCAGCCAGATGGGTGTCCCAACAGGCGGGAGAAAGAAGTTTTTAACTTTTTCCAAAAATTTTTTCATCATTTATTCCCGATTTTATTGAAAATATGACAACAAGCATCAACATTGGCAAGTTGCCTGGATATTATACCTTATACAATCAAATCCCTATATTACGCAGTCTCAAGTTGGGCGCATTACACAAATGGATCAGTTATAATCCTCGTAGATCCACCCGGATGACTTTGGTTTATTAGGTGTATCGTCTGGAATAATTTCATGTCGAACGCACTGTTCATTTATATTTTCTTTTTTTACGGTCTTGCTTTCTTCTGTATGGGTCTTGCAATCCTGATTGAACTTGGCAGGTCGACGGAGGAGCGTCTGAGATTCGCTCTCCCTGCGCTTGCTATCTTTGGACTGCTGCACGGTGCCCATGAATGGTACGAAATGTTCCAACTCCTCAATCTTCTCCCACGTCAGGAGCAGGCATACTTCGTTTGGGAAGCTTTGCGTATGGCGATATTGGTTTTATCGTTCCTATCTCTGGCGATCTTTGGAGTTTGGATGTTCGCAAAAGACCGGCTTGTGCGACGGACAGTATTGTTGGTGCCATTCTTGATGATTGCTGTCTGGGGAATAGGTTTGTTTGCGTTAAGTTCGCGTTACCCGGCACCTGAGATGATCGATATTATTGATGTATGGACACGGTATACCTTTGGGATCCCATCTGCATTACTTGCCAGTTTTGGTCTCGTATTCCAACAGAGGGAGATGCGCCGTCAGGGGATGTTGTCTTTTGGGCGTGACTGTTTATGGGCTTCAATCGCGTTCTTTTGGTACGGTTTAATCGGGCAGTCCTTCACACGTGCAAGCGCTCTACCTCCCTCGACCTTTTGGAACAACGAACTATTCCTCGACCTTTTTGCGTTTCCCGTACAGCTTCTAAGGGCAGTTGTCGCGATCCTGGCTGCAGTTTTTATCATCCGTTTCCTGCGCCTTTTCGAAGTTGAAAATCAAAACCGGATTTTGCATTTGCAGGAGGAGAGGTTGCAAGAAGCCAGGCATCGAGAGACTATCCGTGGTGAAATGTTAGGCAGGATCGTTGCCGCTCAAGAAGCAGAACGGCAGCGCATTGCCCGAGAACTCCACGATGCAACCGGTCAAAGCCTGACTGCATTGGGTTTAGGTCTGCGCAGTGTCTCAACGAACATTCACCATGATTTAATCAAAGCTGAGACCAACCTGCGGCACCTGGAAACTATGGTTGGAGCGACATTGGAAGAGCTTCAAAGCCTGATCGCTGATTTACGCCCTTCTCATCTTGATGATCTGGGTCTCCCATCGGCATTAAGATGGTACGCCAGTGAAATCCAGAAACGAGCTCCAGTCCGGGTAAGGGTTTCAACGGTTGGCGATTGTGAGAATTTACAGCCTGAGGTGAACATTGCAGTCTTTCGTATCGTTCAGGAGGCGCTTACAAACGTTGTCAAACACTCCCAGGCTAGCCATGCAAAGGTTTTCCTGGAATTAAATACTGGTGATGTTAAATTAGTAGTTGAAGATGATGGTTGCGGCTTTGATCCTATGAGTATTGATATCCACAACCGGCAGTCCTGGGGCATCATGGGCATGAGAGAAAGGACTACTTTATTAGGTGGGGAATTCTTCCTGTATTCGCAACCAGAGTGGGGCACGCGGATTGAAGTTCACATCCCATGCAGCCGGAAGGTTAAGGAGGTGGCAGATGGTGACGAGAATCCTGTTAGTGGATGATCATGCGGTTGTGAGAATGGGGTTGCGGATGCTCCTGGAAGGGGAAGATAACCTGGAAATCGTTGGTGAGGCGAGTTCAGCGTCGGAAGCGATTGAAACAGGCGCTCGCTTGATGCCGGATGTGGTCTTAATGGATGTAGGACTTCCGGACCTTTCAGGGATCGATGCAACCCGTGAGATCAAGCGCATCAGTCCAAATACAGCAATTGTTGCTTTGACGATACATGAGGATGAGGAATATTTCTTCCGTATGTTAGATGCAGGTGCTTCAGGTTATGTACCGAAGCGAGCTGCTCCTGATGAGCTACTGGATGCAATCCGCATCGCTGCTTCAGGGGAAGTTTATATTTATCCCTCACTTGCCAAGTTGTTGGTAAGGGATTACCTCAACCAACAAAATGAGATTATGAATGAGGCTTCTTCACTGGATGATTTGACCCCCAGGGAGCGGGAGGTGTTGACACTTCTTGCTGAGGGATCCAGTAATCAGGAAATCGCAGAGGCATTAAGCATCAGCCCAAAAACTGTTTCCAGACATCGGGAAAATATCATGGGGAAATTAAACCTGCATTCCAGAACAGAATTGGTCAAGTACGCCATCCGTAAGGGCATCATCCAGCCCTGACCGTAATATTGAGAAGGTGCATCTAAATCTGAGAATTTGACCAGGCGCGGAACTTCAAATGGGAAGTTCTCCCCATTCTTTTATGGGGTAATCGAAGTATAAAATAATTGTTTCTGGTTACCCATAATGGGGGAAAAATAGGGTACCTCACCGATTTACACGCTTATCTAAAATTAATATACTAGTAGCAATGGTCCACTTTCACATGAGGAGGTTGCTATGTTTGGCACAATGGTTATATTAACGATGATTTTCGTGCGATTGCTGATACCGTTCACCGTTTTAGTTCTTATCGGACTCATGGTTGAGCGACGGCAGATGTTTAACAGTTAGCAGGAGAAAAGAAGATGAACTTGGTCGATTCGGTAATCAGTTTCTTTTCTGGACTTGGTATTAGACTGTTCTTACCACTTGCGCTAACAGGAATAGGTATATGGATATTAAAGCGTCTGGATCAACACTGGCAGGCTGAAGCAAAGGGTGATCTGTCGGTTGCGAATATTTCACCAGGTAATCCGGGTTGCTGGAATGTGATGAACTGCAGCCAGGAGGCACGGGCTGCTTGTAAAGCATTTGCACAGCCTGAAACACCTTGCTGGCAGTGCAAGCGCAACTCCAAAGGGCAGCTTGAAGAAAACTGCCTGGATTGCCAGGTATTTAAAAACGCCTTGCCTGTTCGTGTATAAAAGATGCTGGCGTTGGCAGAATTGAGGAGAAAAAAATGAATAATTTATTAAGAAGGATTGGATACGGTTTCTTTTTTGCCATCCCGCTGATGCTGATCACATATGCCCTGGCATATGCAGCAGATGGAGTTGCAGATGAGCCAGAGGCTGCAGTAATTATGCTCGAAACTGGAGGCCAACTGGCGAGTGATCAACCAGAGTGCGCCACTTGCCATGGGGAAATTGTGGATGCATGGAGTAACGGGATTCACAGCCAGGCATTATCAGACCCAATCTTTGCTGAAGCCTGGGATCAGCAGGGCAATCCTCGAGAATGTTTAGGCTGTCATGTAACTGGATATGAACCTTCCACAGGTTTATGGACATCGGATGGGGTTGGGTGTGCCGCCTGCCATCCCAGTATTGGAGAAGGACATCCGATAGAGCCAGCAACCATCGACCATTCACCTAAATTATGCGGTGACTGCCATACCGACATGTATTTTGAGTGGCAGGCAAGTACCCATGGAAAGAAAGGTATAGGCTGTGCAAATTGTCATGATCCACATGGCAATATGTTGAAAGTTGAATCCAAAGAAAAATTATGCTCTGCGTGCCACCGTACTTTAACTGAGGAGTACACGCATTCCCAACACAACCTCCAAGGATTAACCTGCGTCGATTGCCATATGGCAGTCATGGAAGGTGATCCGAACCATCCTCACAAGGATCACAGCTTTTATGTCGGGATAGGTACATGCACCAGTTGTCATACGAGCCAGATGCACAATCCCGGGCTATTCCAGCCACAAGCATCAAACTTGAATGCGATGGACGCGATGGCTTCTGTAGAAGATGTCCAGGTAAGTGGAATCCCCCAGCCTATGAATCCGACTGCTTTCTCAATCCTGGCTGGTCTGGTTGGTATTGGGATCGGTATTGCAATTGCCCCCTGGTTTGAGAAACGCGGACGGAAGAAGGAGCAGAAATAATGGAAGAATCCACTCTAACACGCCGTAATTTTCTGAAAGTTGCCGCATTGGGGGCGACAGCACTTGTTGGGCAGCAGCTCGTTCGCAATGTCTCTGCCTCCGAACCAAAGGGCAGCAGCCCTCACAGTTGGGCAATGGTAATCGACCAGGAAAAATGCATAGGCTGCGGGCACTGCACACTGGCTTGCCGCGCTTCTAACGATATTGCTCCCTCCATTTCCTGGACGAGGGCACTCGAGGCGGGTGAAATCAATGGGAAAAAAATATTCCTGCCCCGTCCGTGCATGCAGTGTGAAAATGCCCCGTGTGTGGATGTGTGCATGGTAAAAGCCAGCTACTACCGATCAGATGAAATCGTCATGATGGACTACGACCGCTGCATCGGCTGCAGGTATTGTGAAGTAGCCTGTCCATACGGTGCAAGGGCGTTTAACTGGGAAGAATTCGATGGTGATAATCCTGCTGTACCCCTTTGGGGAGAGCCGGAGGTGGAACGGCGTCCGAGAGGTGTCGTTGAGAAATGTTCCTTCTGCTACCAGCGGATCGACCGGGGTTTGTCGATGGGTTTGACCCCAGGTGTCGATGAAGAAGCCACACCTGCATGCGTCGTTTGCTGCCCGACTGGCGCCAGAACATTTGGAGATCTCAACGATCCTGAATCAGCGGTAAGCCGGCTTCTGGCTGAGAACCAAGCATTCCGCCTGAGAGAAGATTTAGGTACAGGACCGCGTGTGTATTATCTGCCAGTACGGAAGGAGGCGTCATGATTGCTAACGCAAGGAAATTCGAATTCACCCCGTTCCATGGTTGGGTATTGTTCCTGATTGGATTGATAATTGCCGGCTTGATCGCTGCGTCGATTGTATTCACGCAGGGGCTGGTGGTAACCAATCTTACAGACCTGGTTCCCTGGGGATTGTGGATCACCATCGATCTCTCGTCCATCGCTTTGAGCGCGGGTGCATTTACATTGTGTGCTGCCGTCTACCTGCTGGGACTGAAACGCTACCAGCCGATGGCGCGCACCGCCACATACATAGGTCTGACCGGATATACCATGGCAGTGTGCACCTTGCTGCTTGACATCGGTCGCCCCGACCGGTTCTGGCATGCCGTGGTGTACTGGAACACACACTCCCTGTTGTGGGAAATCAGCATGTGCCTGATGCTTTATCTGACCGTATTGGCGATGGAAGTCGCGCCCATCATAGGGCAGACCACCTGGATGCAGATGCGATTACCAAAAATCTCGGGGCTGATGACCCAGTTTCACAAATTAGCGCCCGTATTGGCGGTTGCCGGTTTATGTTTATCCATGCTGCACCAATCATCGCTGGGTGCGGCGTACGGGATCATTAAGTCGCGGCCTCTCTGGTACAGCCCGAGCCTCTCTGTTTTGTTTATTGTTTCAGCGATTGTTGGAGGGCTGGCGTTGACTAACCTGGTCACCATGCTCGCGGGAAGATTAAGCAAGAAAATTCATATCGAAACCAGTCTCTCGGAAAGCCTGGCGACCTTTACTGGATGGGCTCTTGTCTTTTATCTGTACTTCCGTTTCTGGTATGCATTCTCGATGACCTATACCTATCAACCGGGTAAGACGGAGGGGCTATGGGTCCTTACCCGCGGCACGCTTTCGTTCAATTTCTGGGTGGGAGAGATCCTTGTAGGAATCGTGATCCCCATCTTGCTCTTGCTTCTGCCAAGATTCCGCAAAAACGAGATACTGCGAATGGTTGCTCTGGCGATGGTAGTAGGAGGTGTGATTGCTTACCGTTGGGACATCAACCTTGCAGGTTTGTTGACGATGATCAGCTACCTTCCCACTGAAATTACAGCCAGGTATACAACATACTCTCCCTCACTGATCGAGTTCATCAGTGGTGCAGGTGTGGTTGCAATAGGCGTATTATCGGTGACTCTGGGAATCCGCTACCTCAATATAGTCGACCACCGCCATGAGGAATCGCACGGCTAAAGTTTGAGTTTGGGAACAACTATCTCCGGGGCTGGTTTCACACCAGCCCCTTTTTCTTTGAGCGAGGCAGGACGTAAATTGCATCTATCACAATCTGCGATCAGCCAGATGATCAGCAGTCTGGAAAAGCAGTTTAGCGTTAAGTTGTTTGAACGTAGTGGTAGATCTGTGCGCCTGTCGGAAGCAGGTCAAACCCTGAAGCCCATGGCTCAGGAATTAATCTTCACCGCAGGCAGATTTGAAGAAACAATGATGTCCTTGCAGATTGAGGTCAGTGACATGCAACTGCACCGGAAAATACACATGGCGCGCAACCGTGAAAATCCGCCAACCAGGACGCAGCACCTGTTCCGGGATTTCACCATGGTTTCCAATTCTTGGTTGCTGGTTAAGACCAAGAATTCGCCTATGGCAATCCAGTCAGGAGCAGGATAATCAGTTTCTGGCAAAGAATGCTTGGCGTGCAAGATAGGGTTACAAAAACAGCGTCGGTGATTACCAACGCTGTTTTATACTCCGAACTATGAGGATGAGTTTATTTTTCCAGTGCTCCTGCCTTAATCCATTGAGACAAAACATCAATCTCTTGAGGCGCTAACTGCCCTGGGTGTCCTCCCGCTTCCTGAACCGCGATCAGCAGGCTGTTTTCTGGATCCCCAGGCACGATCACCACCCCGGAATCCCCGCCTTTCATGGCTTCTTCATATGAACTCAGATCCAGACCTGACAATTTTGCTAATGTTCCATGGCAGGAAGAGCAGCGGTCACTGAGAAGCAGCCCAACACTATTTTCCCAGGTAGGATCCTCTGCGACTGGTTCTGGTGTGTTGGTCGGAACCAGCGTGGGAAGAGGTGTGGGCGTTTGAGGAACAAATACCTCAATGTTACTGGATGCTGGGGGAACTGTCGTGATCGCTGTTTCTTCATAATTTACAAAGAAATACACCCCTACAATCATCAACAATGCCAATACACTGTAGGTTGGGATGAAGATTTTCCTGCGTTTGTTCTTCTCTGCCGGATTTACGACGCGGGTGGCTGTACCTGCTTTTATATCAGCGAGTTCCAGTGGATGCTCTTCCAGCATTTGATGATTGTCTAGCTTGCCGGTGAACATACTTTTGTTGAAGGTCTTGATAAATATGTGATAGAAATGCCAGATAAAAATGGAAAGCACTGCCAGTACAGCTTCCATAGAATGAGCAAATTTGGCTGCAGGGATGAATTCGCCAGGCAGGATTTTTGTTACCAGGATTGGGTTCCACATTATGAAACCTGTCACACCCATAACGATGGTGCCCCAGACAACTGCCCAATACTCAACTTTTTCTTCGAATGTATAACGTCCCTGTTGGGCGGGATGCTTTTTCAGCCCCAAAAAGTATTTGATGGTGTCCCAGGCGGAAATAAAATCATAACCACTGGGGAGCATACTCATGCGTACCCGGCGAACATACAACTTGTATCCGATGGCGCCGATGTGGTAAATCACCGAGAACATCATAACGATAGCGGCGATATGGTGGATCTGGCGGGTAGATTCGATGCCGCCCAGGAGTGAGACGGTAAATTCCGAAATAGAATTTGTCGGGTATCGCTGGACGAGACCGGTCAGCCCAAGTGTAAGAAAGCTTGTTATGAACACCCAGTGTTCAATGCGGTCCGAAATCCTGAAGCGTAAAATGGAAGTTTCCATTTCTGCTGGTTGCTGCTCCTGTACTTGATCTTGTAAATGATTGTTCTCAGGCATGCTGACCCTCTTTCCGGCGGTTTATCGCCCTGCGGATGAGGTCTGCCAAGACGAACACGACCATCCCACCCAGTACCACTGGTATGAAGATTTTGTAAAATAAATCGACGAAATAAACCAGTGGGAAATTTGTCCGGCTGGGCGGATAGTGACCCATCCATGCAGTTGGGAAATTACCAGTTGCATCGGGATGGCACTTCTGGCAGGTTATCAGAAGATTGTCTTGCATCACGGAGCTTTCTGGGTCATCTTTAGCCTTGATGTTATGAACCCCATGACAATCGATGCACACAGGTTTATTGGTTTCTTGCCCGGGGTATTCGGGCTCGTATAAGATGATGGATTTCCCGTGGAAATCGGAGACGTAAGTCTCGAATACTTCTGTACTCAGCCCATATTTTTCCATTAATTCTTTATCGGCATGGCAGGTTGCGCAAATCTCCGGGGAATAAAGGTGGAAATCACCAGTGGGAGGACCCTGGATGAAATGACTGCCGTGGCAGTCAACGCAGTCGGGAACATCGCTGTTTCCTTCATTAATCAGTGCTGAGCCATGCACGCTGCTTGCATATTCTTCATATATGAGCGAATGGCAGCGTTCGCAGGTCTCAGGAATTGTCGTGCGCGGATCGCCGAGGGGTTGCGTGTTGTGAGCAGAATGGCAATCGGTGCAAACAGCAGCCTCAAGATTCCCGTTCGCCATCGCCATCTGGTGGACGCCAACTTTAGATGGATCGAAAGCCCAGGCATGGCAATTAGCACAAGTGCCGTTCAATTCCAGGGTCTTCTCTCGCGCTGTTTGAGCGCTAGAACCTGGATGTGGGTATGTGACGATGTTCGTATGGCATTGAACGCAGGCGTACCCCTGGCTTCCATGGACGGAATGGTTGAATTCATCCTCATCAATGCTGATTGAAATTTCTTCACCGGATGGTAGCGTCATGCGCTGGCTGGGCTGATTATGGCAGGCTAAACAGGTGTCGTTTGAAATCCCCTGAGTTTCGGGATCATACAATTGCGACGGTTTACTGGTACCAGCAAAAACCTGTTGGTATCCCAGAAAAAGAACCAATCCAATGACACAGACCATTATGCCCGGCATCGATAGACGTATTAATCGATATCGGTTCACTTAACACTCCTATTCATCAAGTTGCATCAATATTGACTGGATGTTTTCCGTTTATTGACATCGGGTAATTTTACCCGATTAAATGATTTTCAAATGTTAATTGTGGCATTTATCACAATATTATAGATAAATGTCAGGTGCGATTGGGACGAATTACCCAATCTATTGTTGGGTAATAGGGTATAGTATCAAATTCAATGTAAAATCAAGAAAATTATTTCTGAATTGTCTCTTCTACTGGATGATAGAAACATGTTCCCGTTGTTTTCTATGGAGTTGTATGAATGCCCGATATAAGTATTATGCTAGTGGATGACCATGAGGTAGTCAGGACAGGTTTGAGATCTTTCCTCGAATCACAAGAGGGTTTTTGTGTTGTTGGTGAGGCGGGCACGGGTGAGGACGCCATGAAGCTTTATCCGGAAAGATGTCCGGATGTGATTGTGATGGATCTGACCATGCCCGGGATTGGCGGACTGGAGGCTACCCGGAGGATGGTGAAACTGTATCCAGACTGCCGCATTTTGGTGTTGACGGTTCACACTGACCAGCAGTATTTCTTTGAGGTCATGGGAGCGGGTGCGTACGGGTATGTGACGAAGAAGTCAGCTGCAGATGATCTTGTAGAGGCGATCAGGTCAGTCGCTAAAGGTGAAGTTTACTTGCAGCCTGTTCTGGCTCGATGGTTGTTAGATGATTATCGCAGGCTGGTTAAACAATACGTTCCCGAAAATCATCAGGTTGAAACTAATGCTCCGTTTGTTTCAGATCTGGATGTGCTCAGCAAGCGAGAGTGTGAGGTTTTAAAAGGTGTGGCTGAAGGAAAATCAAACATCCAGATAGGAGAGGCTTTAGGAATCAGCCCTAGGACCGTGGCGCGTCATCGGGAGAGGATCATGAAAAGGCTGCAAATCCATTCGACCACGGAATTGGTGAAATTTGCCATCCGTACCGAATTAATAAAGATCCGCTGAAGCCTCACCAGCCGCTTTCCTCCATCTCTAATTTTCCCTTGTTCACCTACTAATTTAGGCTTAATCAAGGTGTGACAGAATTTGGCTTGAGGGTTTCTGCCCCGGTGGTAAGTTTTTAATGGTTTCACAGGAAGAACGACTTAAGAAATTGCCGGGTGATTCGAAACCAGGACAATCTAGCAGGAGGAGAAATGGAAAAATCTGGGAGCAACGCTAACCGGATGAAATTTATCATTGGCGGTTTATTGATCATTGCCGCGGTGATTTACCTTATCGTCACTTCAACCCAGGCAAGTGCTCAATACTTTCTCACGATTGATGAACTTAATCAAAAAGGATCCTCAGCACAGGGACGAGAACTGCGAATCTCAGGTGCAGTTCTCGGTGACTCGATTGTCTATGATCCGGAAACACTGACCCTGGAATTTACTGTTGTACATATTCCCGGTGATAACAAAGACATAGAAGCCCTGGGAGGCCTGGGTGAAGTGCTGCACCAGGCTGTTAATGATCCTGATCTGCCGCGTTTACAGGTGGTGTACAACGACATCAAACCAGATTTGCTCCGTCACGAAGCTCAGGCGATTATGACAGGACGCATAGGCGAAGACGGCATTTTCTATGCGGAAGAATTATTGTTGAAATGCCCAACCAAGTATGAAGAAGCTGTACCGGAGCAGGCAGAGAACCAAACATGATCGCTAATATTGGTTATGGCGCTCTTGTGCTGACTTTATTGGTTTCGATGTATGGCACAGGAGCAGCAATTTATGGCGGTTTGAAGAAAAAGCCAGCCTGGGTAGAAAGTGCCAGGCTGGCAATGTTGTTGACATTCCCATTATTAACCGTTACCGCAGTCAGCATCATTCTTTTATTGGTTAATGGGAATTATGAAGTGGCGTACGTGGCTGAGGTTACCAGTAATTCGATGCCAACTTACCTGAGAATTACCGCCTTGTGGGGAGGGCAGCCTGGATCGTTGATATTCTGGTCATGGCTCATGGCTGCATTCGCATCAGCTGTAACATTGCGGAAGTGGCATCGTGACGGTGAATTTCTGCCCTGGGTGATTGTCGTTTCTTTAATTACCCTGGCGTTTTTCCTGGTCTTATCTGTATTTTTTGAAAATCCCTTTGTGCGAATCTGGCAAACGGCTGGGGGCATCAAAACCGCCATGTTCCAACCTGCTGGATCGATCCTTTTAACCCAACCAGATGGGCGAGGATTAAACCCGCTGCTTCGTCACCCCGGAATGATCATTCACCCTCCGATGTTATACCTGGGATTTGTTGCCTTCGTGATTCCTTTTGCTTTTGCCATCGCAGCCCTGGTGACGGGTAGGACAGACGATCGATGGATCCGCATTACCCGGCGCTGGTCACTTGTTGCCTGGTTGTTCCTTTCTCTCGGATTGATCCTTGGAGGTCGATGGGCGTATGATGTCCTGGGATGGGGCGGCTATTGGGGTTGGGATCCGGTAGAGATCGCAGCTTTCATGCCCTGGTTGACGGGCACGGCATTCCTGCACTCGGTGATGATCCAGGAGAAACGTGGTTTGTTGAAGCACTGGAATATGATACTCATCATCTTGACTTACTGCCTGGTGATTTTTGGGACATTCCTGACCCGCTCCGGAGTGCTTTCATCGGTGCATTCGTTTGCCCAAAGTGCAATTGGGCCTCTGTTTTTCTTTTTCATCGGCTTCACGTTCATCACCTCACTTGCGCTGCTGCTGTATCGTTGGGATAGTCTGAAATCAGAAACACAGATGACATCGCTGCTTTCGAGGGAGGCCCTGTTCCTGCTCAACAACCTGTTGTTCATGGGCATCCTGGTGGTATGTTTTTGGGGTGTGATTTTCCCCTTAATTTCTGAACTGATCACGGGTGAGAAGATCACCGTGGGTCCGCCGTTCTACGAACGCGCAACCGGTCCCTTATTCGGAGGATTACTCCTGTTGATGGGAGTCGCTCCCCTGGCTGCCTGGCGACATTCCACTGCAAAGACGTTGGGGAAAGCGATTTGGAAACCGTTTATATTCTCTTTAGCGGTTGTGATCTTCCTCATTCTGGATGGGATGCGCAGCCCGGTGGCGCTGGCAGGATTCTGGTTGTGTGCGTTTGCCGCAGGTGTTACAGTTTATGAATTTTGGCGTGGTGCGATGGCTCGCCGCAAACGATCCGGGGAAAATTTCTTCCTGGCTCTTTGGCGACTGGCAGGCAGGAACAGGCGCCGTTATGGTGGATACACCATCCATATCGGCGTAGTGTTAATGGCAATTGGCATTATCGGTATCGAATTGTTCCAGGCTGAAACCCAGGCAACAATTGCCCTGAACGAAAGCATCAATTTGCGCGAATACACCATGACTTACAAAGATCTTGCGGTTTTCGACACGCAAGATGGGAGAAACGTTGCCCGGGCAGTGGTCGAGGTAAGTAAAGATGGAGTGGTTGTTGGAGAGCTGTACCCTCGCAAGGATTTCTTTTTTGAATCGCAGCAGCCCATGACGATCCCTGGCGTACGCAGCACCTGGGAAGATGATTTTTATGTGCTCCTGGTCGATTGGCAGCCTATTTCATCCCAGGGCGCTACTTTCAAGGTTTATCACAATCCCCTGGTGAACTGGTTGTGGTTGGGTGGGTTGGTTTTCATCCTGGGAACACTGGTGGCAGCATGGCCTGAACCGGAGCGCGAAGGGAAGGCAACTGTTGTGAGTCCTTCACGCTATGTCGGGGCCAAAGCGAATTAAAATCAAAATGAACACCAGATTCGAGCAAATAGCCGTAAGGTTAACCTTTCCGATGAAGAAATCGCCTTTGCTGTTAATGATCCGGTTTGTGAGCCTGGTGCTGGTCACGGTGAGTTTTTTCTCGGTTAGCCAGGTTTTGGCACAGGACGAGTTTCCTGGTGCGGTCACGGATGATGAGGTTAATTCAATCGCAAAGGAAATGTATTGTCCGGTTTGTGAAAGTACACCGCTTGATGTGTGCCCTACCTCGGCATGTGAGGACTGGCGCCAGGATATTCGCGACAAACTTGAAGAAGGGTGGTCAGAAACTCAGATCAAAGAGTATTTTGTCAACCGGTATGGCGACCGGGTGCTGGCAGTGCCCCCTGCTAGGGGATTTAATTGGATTATTTACCTGACTCCACCTATAGCAATCCTGGCAGGCGCGGGTTTCTTGTTTTATGCGATGGTTCAATGGCGGCAGAAATCTGCTAAAGCAAATCGCACAAACCAGGATGCTGTATCTCAAGGGGCTGCACCTCAAGTGTCTGACCCTGAAGGGGATAGCCAAGAATCATCGAAAGATGATGTTTATATCAATATGCTTGAGGAGGAATTGAAAAAGCGATAATTGGCAGAATGTCCCCAGATATTATCCCTGACTCCTTAACCATATGAACGAAATCCATTCCGATCCATCGTTTGACGTAAACTACTCAACAGAAGCACCTCCAAAAAATTCTCGAAACCGGTGGTGGCAGCTGTTGATTTGGTTGGCAGTCATCGCTTTGTTGGTCCTGGTAGGTCTTATGTTGTTGAAAAGACAGCAAGGACCCCTGCAAGTTGGGAAACCAGTACCAGATTTTACATTGTCAACATTCGATGGTGAGGAGATCACCTTGAGTTCTCTGACCGGTAAGGTTGTGTTGATCAATTTTTGGGCATCCTGGTGTAAACCCTGTGAACAGGAAGCAGCCGATTTGGAAACAGCCTGGCTGCAGAATAAAGACAGTGGTGATGTTGTTTTTCTGGGGATCGCCTGGACGGATTCTGACAAGAACGCTATGGAATACATCCAAAAATTTTCAATCTCCTACCCGAACGGTCCTGATCTGGGAACCCGCATATCTCAGAAATATCGCATCACTGGCGTACCGGAAACATTTGTTGTCGATCAGGATGGTAACCTGGCATATTTTAAATTCAGCCCTTTCATCTCTGTGCAGGAGATCCAGAGCGTGTTGGATGACCTGCTGGCTGCAGGGGCCTCAACAGGGAGTGAATCTTCAGAATAAGAAAAGTCTTTTATGGAACTTGGATCTCTTTTTATCATTCTCGCATTATTAGTACTGGTGGGTTTGTTTGTCAGCCGGCCGTTTTTTGAGCCGCAAAACAAGAATTTACAGCTTTCTGAGGACAAGGAAGAACATGAGGTTTCTGCCTTGTTGGCGGAAAGGGACCGGATTTTGACCGCACTCCAGGAATTGGACTTCGATGCTACGTTGGGGAAAATTCCTCAGGAAGATTACCCTCAACAACGCGCAAAGCTGCTCAACGATGGTGCAGATGTATTGCGCCAACTTGACACCCATCCCGCTTACGCCGCCTCCACATCCTCACGAAGAAAGGCAGTAAGCGAAGTGGAGCGGATTGAAATGGAAGTGGCAGCCGGAGGAACTAACGCACCAGCACAAAGTGCTGCGGGTTCTCGCGGCTATTCAGCCGACGGCTCATCAGCCGGAGGAAACGGATCACACGCACTTCAGGTTGATGATGACCTGGAAACACTGATTGCCAATCGAAAACGTGAGAGGCAGGGGAAATCGATTGGTTTTTGTCCGAATTGCGGTGGTGCTCTCCAAAAGAAAGACTTGTTTTGTCCCAAGTGCGGCACGAGGACCGCATGAAGAATTTGGACCGCAATCGAAATATACTGCGTGCAGCCCTTTTGGCTTTACCATCAGGGATGCTTGCGCTGATGGCGTTACTATTAGCATCTTGTTCTCTGGCGGCAGATATAACACCGCCTCCTGGCATAAACCCAACAACCGTTATTGAAGAAGAGAGCGTTGCTGAAACGGGTTCCATATTCCCTTTGTTCACACCAAACCCACAGGAAGGGGAAAAGATATATCTGGAGAAATGTGCTCCTTGCCACGGGACCGAAGGCGGCGGAGATGGTTCGCTGGCTGATAGACTTCCAGGACCACCGCCAGAGTTGAATGACCCGTTGGTTGCACGCCAGTCAATGCCCTCACAATGGTACCGGATTGTCACCGAAGGTAGAATGGATAAACAAATGCCCCCATTTGCCAGTCTGACAGACCAGCAGCGTTGGGACGTTGTCGCGTACCTGTACACACTTTCCACATCCGGCGAAAGAATAGAACAAGGGCAGGCTCTTTATCAGGAATATTGTTCCGAATGTCATGGCGAATCAGGGGATGGAAATGGTGAAGGAGCCAAAGGATCCACGCAGGGATCTGTTGAATTGACAGATCTTGAGTGGATTGCCAACCGCTCGGGAACCGATCTGTACCAGGTAATCGCATCAGGTGTGGGTGAAGTCATGCCGGGTTATGAAGAAACCCTTAGCGAGGAACAACGCTGGACCATTACGGAATATCTGCGTTCGTTATCTCTCATTCCTCAGGGATCAGATGTAGCTGATATCGAAACAAATGATGGGGATCTGGGACAACCGGCTCCAGGTACCTCAACTGAACTGGCTGATCTTGAAAGTGGTGAAGCCGATCAACTTGGCACTATCACGGGCTCTGTAATGAATTTGAGTGGGGGAAATGTTCCGGATGGTTTGGAAATATTACTGCATGGATTTGATAACATGCAAATAGCCTATACTTCAACCGTTCCATTAGACGGAAGTGATAGGTTTTTGTTTGATGGGATAGCGATGATCCCAGGTCGTGCCTACCTGGCGTTGACCGAGGTGGATGGCGTGACCTACGGTTCCGATATTGGGCTTTTTGAAGGTGGGCGTACCGAGATCGATCTGTCGATTGAGGTTTATGAGTCAACCACAGAAATTTCTGGACTAAACATCGATCGCCTGCATTTATTTATTGAACCGGTAGATGACCGCACCGTCCGTGTGATTGCTCTTTACATAATATCCAACCAGGGGAACCAGGTTGTCGTTCCTGTTGGAGAAGAAGAGCCGGTGATGTCGTTCCACCTGCCAGATGGGGCGTATAACCTGGAATTCCGTGAAGGTGAACTCGGCGGGCGTTTTGTGCAGACGAAGGATGGATTCGGCGACTTAGCCCCAATCCGTCCTGGCAGCGGTAGTCACCAGATCCTGCTTGCCTATGATCTGGACCTGGATAAAAAGCTTAATTTACGACAATATGTTGATATCCCGGTGAAGGCAGTCATTGTACTTGTACCGGAGGATGGTTTGACAATCCGTGGTGACAGCCTGCAAGACGCAGGGTTCCGTGAAATGGAGGGTTTCAGTTACCACACCTACAATGGATCGGGTGTTGGAGCTGGTGAAGCGATCGAAATTTCAATTCAAAGGGCATCCACATTTTCCCTGGCTCAACTATCCGCAGGTTCCACGACTGGCTTACTGGTCGGGATAAGCGCACTTGGTATCGCTCTTTTGGCGGCAGGAATTTATCTTTATCGAAAAAACCAGCCGGTGGATGAGGAACTGTTCGAAGAAGAAAAACCTGTTACGCAGCCAGAACCTGCCTCACAGGAAGCTGTCATAGATGCTATTTTGGTCCTGGATGATTTGTATAAATCCGGGCAGCTGCCTGAAGAAGCTTATCTGAAACGCCGGGAGGAATTGAAAGATCGTTTGCGCCAGCTCAGGGGACAAGATGCCTAGATTGTTTCTGGATCCAGACAAGCCAGCCGATGATTGAGGTCAGAAAACTATACAAACGGTTTGGGCTCAAAACCATCCTGCGAGGCCTCGATTTTCAGGTAGATCAAGGCGAGTTCGTTGCATTATTGGGACCCAACGGCGCTGGGAAAACCACATTTTTAAGAATTCTGGCGTCACTTTCCAAGCCCACGCTTGGAGAAGTGCGCATAGCGGGTTATCAATTACCTGGTCAGGCAGCAGCTGTCCGCAGCCGCTTGGGGGTTGTTTCACACCTGCCGCTTTTATATGGTGACCTCAATGCGGAAGAAAACCTGGTTTTCTACGGTAGGATGTACGGCATACAGAACTTGAAAGAACGTGTTTTCGAAGTCTTAGAGATGGTTGGGCTTGCAGCACGAAGAATGGATCTTGTCCGCAACTTTTCCCGGGGAATGCAGCAGCGCCTGGCGATTGGCAGGGCAGTGCTTCATGATCCTGATGTCATGCTCTTTGACGAACCGCACACAGGTCTGGACCAAGATGCCTGCACGATGCTGGATAACGCGCTTCGTGAGGTTGCTGCCCGCGGGCGTACAGTTGTTATGACTTCCCATGACCTGGCGAGGACAGCAGACCTCGCTTCACGGTTCGATGTGCTTTCCCGAGGTGGCATCGTCGCATCGGCGGGTAAGGAAGATGTCGAGCCGGATCGATTATTGTCGTTCTACCGTGAGGCGTTGGGAGAATGACTGGAGCACCATTTATGGGCTTCCTGGTTGACCAACGGTTATGAATGAAGTGAAGAAAAAAACGCTCCCACGTACAGATTTGGCTTCAGAGGCTGCCGCTGATGTGGTCGCTGATGTGGTCGCTGGTCCGGTCGCAAATGAGATCGTAAAGCCTGGTGTAAAGGCATTAAAACCGCGCTTCTTGAGCGCGGTGTGGGCGGTGGTTTGGAAGGACCTTGCAGCCGAGATCCGCAGCCGAGAGCTCATCTCTGCGATGTTTATTTTCGCGATCCTGGTGCTTTTCATTTTTAATTTTGCTCTCGATCTCGACCCGGGTACTCGTTCCTTACCCACGATTACTTCTGGCGTACTATGGGTCACGTTTGTGTTTGCGGGCACCTTGGGTTTGAACCGCTCGCTGTCCATGGAGAAAGACCGCGGCTGCCTGGATGGGTTGCTCCTGGCGCCGGTTGACCGCAGTGCTATCTATTTTGGAAAATTGATCAGTAATCTGATTTTCATGCTGCTTGTCGAAGCCATCATCCTTCCAGTTTACAGCGTTCTTTACAATGTGAACCTTTTTAATGTGGGTTTGATCCTGGTGGTAATCCTGGGCTCGTTTGGATATGTCGCTGTAGGGACGATATTGTCTGCGATGGCGGTTCAGACACGCACTCGCGATATCCTTCTCCCGATTTTGCTTTTCCCTGTGATCCTACCGGTGATCATTGGAGCGGTTAAGGGAAGCAGCGCGTTTTTGCAGGGATTGCCATTATCTGAGATTTTGCCATATATCAATTTGTTATTGGCTTTCGATGTTATCTTTACGGCTGTAGCCTATATGGTGTTTGACTATGTGGTGGAGGAATAATTTTCTTTTGTTAGGAGATGTTTTATGGGTGCAAAACCGCGCTTTCTTACAATTCTCGACATAATCTCGATCATAATGCTTGCCATCGCTACATGGATGGTGTTGATCTATGCGCCGATGGAAGCTGTAATGGGAAATGTGCAGCGGGTGTTTTATTTCCACGTTGCCGCTGGCTGGGTGGGAATGGTCAGCTTTCTCGTTGCAGCCATCGCCGGGGTGATCTACTTGCGATCTTCGCGCCGTATTTGGGACATTGTTGGATTTGCCAGTGTTGAGATCGGGATTGTCTTTGCTTTGATCAACGTCGTGACTGGATCGATATGGGCGAGACCGATCTGGAACACCTGGTGGACCTGGGATCCGCGCCTCACCACTGCCACCATTATGCTCTTGATTTATTCGGCTTACCTGATGCTCCGCTCCGGGATCGAGGATCCGAACCGGCGGGGTCGCTTTGGGGCAGTTTATGCTATCATTGGCTTTCTGAGCGTACCGCTTGACATTTTTCTCAGCGCGTCTGTTCAGAACGATCCACCCGGTTGTAATTGGCACAAACCAGCCCGGAGCAACAGGATCATTCGATATGTCTCCTCTGATGCTCCAGGCTTTCCTTTTTAGCTTGATCGTATTTACGGTGATTTATGTGGACCTGCTCTGGCACCGCATTCGCCTGGGTCAATTGAGTGATCGTGTAGAGCAGAAAAAGTTGGAGGTAAACGCATGAACTATATAACTATTTTTGCCCAGCAAGGTGCCCTGGTTCAGGCAGCCCTGGCTCAGGGTGCGGCTGAAACAACCCAGTATATGGTTGCTGGATTTGCTGTCATTTTCGGGGTCATGGCTGTTTATTTAGCAAGCTTGATCTTAGAACGTGGGAACTTACAGCAGGAGCTGCAGCTTTTGGAAGAGATCGGCAAAGAAAATCAAACGTTTGAAGGCGAAGCTTGAGTTCACACCAGGCACAACCTTCAGGTTCGGAACCTGCTGGAGAGATCGTTCATCCTCCCGTAGGGACTGAGGTGAAAACTGCCTGTGGAGGTGTGGCAACTTATACCCACACTCTGCCGTGGGCGGTTTACAAGGGTAAAGTGGTTTATTTTTGCATGTCAGCTTGCAAGGCAGATTTTGACCGTGACCCGGCATCATCCTGCCTGGCATGCACGATGAGCGATTACGAATAGATTGCTTTCAAGCTCATAGTTGGGTTCCTCGACCTCAACTGCTGACAACCTTTACCAGTTCATCACTGATGACCTTGGATTGCTCATCCACCAATCCAAAATTCATTTGTTTGTAAGACCAAACACCTCTGCCAAAACCGTGTTCCTTCAGGATTCCGACCATATCCGTATGCCAGCGGACGCGGCTTTGTAGAGGGGATTCGTCGATTGCGCCATATTCACCACAATAAACCCATCGTCCTGTGCGTCGTTTGAACTCGACAGCAGGTTGGATGGCAGCGCGCAGATGATCCTGGTCAAAATACTTTCCAACCATCCAACCGTTTTCTGCCTTGTACTGCGGGTTTTTGTCAATAAACTCGTCAAAATCTTCACCTTTTCCGGGGTACTCAACCGCTGTATCGTATTCTTTCAGATATGGCACCCATTGGGCTTTCTGGTGGGTGAACAACATAGGCTCATACGAGTGGAATGTGTAAACGATGTTCACATCATCTAGAACTTCAATGTGTTCCATGTGTGAAGCCGAATTGTAGTGGTTGCCGCCGATCATGATCACCCGTTGTGGGTCGAGTTCCCGAATAGCTGTTACGGTCCGGGCGGATAGATCGTTCCAGGGGGCGCTGTTGGGCAGCACAATTTCGTTAAGCAGCTCTAGGATAATGTTGTCCCTGTAACCGGAAAGCTGCCTGGTGATGGCACGCCAAAGAGAAATAAACCGGTCCTGCATAGTACCATCACTGAATAAAGTGTTCCGGTCAAGCGAAGTAAAACTGAATCCGGGGGCGTGGTGCAGGTCCAGGATCAAGTTGAGACCTGCCTTCCTGCACCACTCGATACATTGCTCAATATAGTCGAAACCCGATGCTTTGTATTGAAGTGGATTTTCGTCATCTTCCAGTACCTGGTAGTCAACCGGGAGGCGCACATGGTCCATCCCCCATCCAGCGATTTTTTGGATGTCTTTTTCTTGCACAAAAGATTTGAAGTGTTCATGCGAGTACTGGCTGTATTGGGACAGCCACCCCCCAAGGTTTACGCCTGTATTGAAACCTTCAGGATGGATCGGGTTTGCCTGGCTCATAATGTCTCCGTTAATTTATCTTTGTAGCTTCAAACCTGCATTATCAGGTTCAGCGGATTATAACTTCCACTTGAACTACGTCCTGTCCGGGTTCTGGCAGAGGGAGCACCAGGTCATCGATTTGTTTTCCATCGATAGAAATGACGGTTTCATTGCCTTTCCCGGTCCTTTTCACTTCGATGATATAAAGTGTGCCTCTGAAGCGGCGGGTGACTCGGAAACCATCCCATGAAACGGGGATGACGGGTTGGATACGTAACCCGTTCAGGGTCGGCTGGATACCCAGGATCCATTGGGTTATGGCGACGTAGTTCCATGCAGCCGTCCCGGTCAACCAGGAATTCTTGGCTTCGCCGAACGTGGCTGCATCGCGCCCGGCAATCATCTGGGCATAGACGTAAGGTTCACACCGGTGGATTTCGCTTATTTCTTCGCGGAAGGATGGGTTAATTATTTGGTAATAGTGGAATGCTTGATCTCCATTTCCCAGGATCGTTTCGGCTATCATCAACCACGGATTCGTGTGGCAGAAAATCCCCGCATTCTCTTTATACCCAGGCGGATAGGAAGAAATTTCGCCCAGTTCCACACGATATCTGGAGTATGCGGGCTGCTGGAGGATGATGCCGTGAGGAGTCGCCAATCTTTGACGGACCGCATTCAGAGCGCTGTTCGCCAACCCATTTTCTACACCAACACCCGCCATTATACAGATTCCCTGCGGCTCGATAAATATCTGCCCTTCCGTGCACTCAGCAGACCCGATCTTCTGACCGAAGTGATCGTACGCGCGCAGGAACCAGTTCCCGTCCCAGCCTTGATCCATAATCTTCTTCTCGAATTCTGCAGCACGAGAGATGTACTCTTGACCTAAGGTCGATTTGCCTTTGAACTCACACAGGTCAGCAAATTCTTTAGCGGCGATGATGAATAGCCCCGCAATAAACACCGATTCGGCAACTTTGCCATCCATGTTGGTGGTGGTCTGGAAGGATTTGCCGGGTTCTTCTGAAAAAGTGTTCAGGTTCAGGCAGTCATTCCAATCCGCCCGACCAATCAGCGGCAGGGCATGAGGACCCAGGCGGTCCAGGGTGTAGTTCAGGCTGCGCACCAGGTGGTCAAAGAAAGGTTTTTCACTGCCTGGTTGGTTGTCATAGGTTGTGGGCTCGTCCAGTATGGAAAAATCACCGGTTTCTTTGATATAGGCACTGGTGCCCAGGATCAGCCACAGCGGGTCATCATTGAAATTACCGCCCACGTTATCATTGCCGCGCTTGGTGAGAGGCTGGTATTGGTGGTAAGCTCCACCTGTCTCCAGCTGGGTAGAAGCCAGGTCGAGAAGGCGCTGTCGGGATCGTTCTGGCGCCATGTGGACAAAACCAAGCAGATCCTGGTTAGAGTCACGGAAACCCAGCCCGCGACCAATCCCGGATTCGTAAAAGGAGGCGGATCGAGACAAGTTGAACGTCATCATGCATTGATAAGGGTTCCAGATGTTGACCATGCGGTTGGTGTGTTCATCAGGTGTTTCCACCTGGTAGATTTCGAGCATTTCCTGCCAATATTCCTGAAGGGTGTTGAAAGCTGCCTGCACCTCACCAGGTTGCAAATACTTGCGGATGATTGGCTGTACACTTTTTTTGTTGATAATTTGTGAGCCTGGAGGATCGAATTTTTTGTCCTTTTGATTTTCGTGGTAACCCAGCACAAAAATGAGCTTCCTTTGTTCTCCCGGTTTCAGTTCCAGGCGGATGTGGTGCGAACCTGTTGGCGCCCAGCCGTGTGCAACTGAATTCTTCGATTTGCCTTCAGCCACTACCTGAGGGTTTTCCCAACCCCTGTATGGTCCCAAGAAGGTTTCTCTTTGAGTATCAAATCCTGCCATGGATTCCGAGCAAGCGAAGTAGGCAAAATGATCGCGCCGTTCACGGTATTCGGTTTTGTGATATATCACTCCAGGTATTCCTGCTGTATCCTGCTCGACTTCCACCTCTCCAATGTTGAAGTTTCGCTGGAAGTTTGATGCATCGTCCAGGGCATCCCACAGTGCAAATTCGACGCTGGAAAAGATCGACAGGCTGGCAGCGCCAGCTGTGGCGGCGCCAGCTGTGTCGGCGCCAATTTTGGCGGCGCCAGTGCGCTGGTTGGTCAGATCCAGTTCCCATATTTCAAGCGTTTCATCCAACGGGATAAAATAACGCATCTGCGCCAGGATCCCCTCAGACCTGGATTTGATCACGGAATATCCCATCCCGTGCCGGCATTCGTAATCTTCCAATTGGCTGCGCACTGGCATCCATGTGGGGGACCAGAAATTTCCGGAGGCGTTGTCCCTCAAGTAGATATAACGGCCTCCCATGTCAAACGGCACGTTATTGTAGCGGTACCGGGTCAGGCGGCGCAGGCGTGCATCCTGGTAAAACGAATAACCCCCCGCAGTGTTCGAAATCAACCCAAAATAATTCTGACTTCCCAGGTAATTGATCCAGGGCAAGGGGGTGTCCGGTTGGTTGATCACGTACTCACGGTTTATATCATCGAAATGCCCAAATTTCACAGCGCTCTCCTTTTAGAACATTCGTTCTGTTATAATGATAATACGATTACAAGGTTTCTCGAAAATGACGTTTTTAAACAGGCTCAAACACTTCCTTTTATGCAGGCTGCGGCGCCCTGAGCAAGACTCGGGGCCGGAACGGCGTTTCGGATATTTTACCGGGTTAATGGCAGAAGATGAAACTTTGTTGGAAGTAGGTGACAGATTCCAAGATTCGCTGCACAGCCTGGCTGAAAACCAACAGCGTACAGAAGAAGAATTAGTCTCTGATTTGATCTATAAAGCGCTCTCACATCGGACGGTTGAGATTGAGACGGGCAAGGATTTGCTGCACCGCTGGGAGACTCTGACACCACGCGAGGAACAGGTCGCGGTGCTGGTCTGTCGAGGGTTTACGAACCAGCAGATCGCGGTTCGCCTGGGGCTCTCGCGATCCACGATAAAGGTGTATGTGCGCCAGAGTTTAGGAAAACTTGGCTTTCACAGCAAGCATGAATTACGCACCACGCTGAACAAATGGAATTTCTTTCCATGAAGTCATGGCATTACGCGTGAAGCGGCAGCGTGCCGGCGGCAGGTGATGGGTCAAGTTTTTACTTCGCCGACGTATAACGGATGGTCCAGGTAAATCCTGGCGCGTATCCGTCGGGTTGGGAATTGTAAGTCTTACATTGGATATTATCCAGGCTAACATTTTTCAAGCAAAAGATTAATGATCTCGCGCCACGAAACTCCTTGGGGAGCTGGTACGTTTGTTGCAACGTAGTGTTTGGGCGAGTCGATAATAATCCCAACCTGTAAAAGGAGGTCATGGTCCCATTAAAAAGATTGACATAGTATGTGTTATTCTTGGGATAACCCACCGTTTTGACGGAAACGAGATTACCATCAAATGTGACCGTAAAGTATGGACCGGATGTGGAGGCAGTGTTATCCGTACTGCTTGTTGTCCCGGTATCGGTTGTACCGGTAGAAGTTCCGCTGCTGGCAGGAATACACAGCACCTGGTCAATTAGAATTGTGTATGGAGGTGTGAGATCATTTGCCTCGGCGATTGCTTCAACGGTTGTAGCATATTGGAGTGCCAGGGATGAGAGGGTTTCTCCGGATTTCACGGTGTGGTTTACAGCGCAGGTGGCAGCCTGAACTGATGATGTCTGCGGTTGAGCGATCATGATGAATGCCAATACAAAGGTCAAAGTCAAAACCACCCAGTGTCGTACGGGCGTCCCCCGATTGGATGCAAAACTACGATTCATTCGAGATCTCCTGTTTGAACAATCTTTTTTTGCCTGCCTTACGCGTTAAAACGATATTTTGGGCGAGGCCGAAATCAAACTATACCACAAATCGGATAATTCTTGTTCTGCGATGTGGGTGAGAGATGTGAGTGAATACTAAGAAATTTTTGACAAGATTTGGAAGAAAAAGATGACAATAATTGGAGCGCAAATGATGGAAGGTAGTTACGAACAGGCTAATCCAATGAAGGATAGAGCTTTGTTTGTGGACGTGTCGTTGTACCAACCCAGAATGGATTGGCAGGTTCTGGCGGAAAACGATGTATCGGGTGTGATAGCCAAAGCTTCCTCGGGCAGTTACCGTAAAGATCCGTTGTTCAATTCTCATGTTGATGCGGCGAAAAAAGCGGGTCTGGTGGTGGGCGCTTATCATTGGTGTGACCCTACCAATGATGATATCGCTCAGGCTAAAAACTTCCTCGACACCGTAAAAGGGAAGCCGGTCAGTTTTCTGGCGGTCGATATGGAGCAGAGCTGGAAGTATTGGTCTGAATTTTATGAGCGAAAAGTTACCAGTATCCTCCCTGGTTCTCGAATCAGCCAGAATGCGTACCGAGTCGCCTCATACCTGAGGTTAAACTCAAAACTGCCGGTGATTGTCTATACTCGGGCATCTTTCGTGATGGCGTATGCGCCTGATGCAGTTCATTGGATGCCTAAATTCCATCTGTGGATGGCACATTATCCTTATACGCGCACTCGCATCACGACTACCTGGGATGACCTCAGGCAGAACCATCTGCCCGTCCTAAAAAATCCAATGCGTCCCCCAAATTGTGATCAGTGGTTGTTCTGGCAGTTTAGCGGGGATAAATTCCGTTTGGACGGTACAGGAGGTTCACTGATCGATCTGAATTTCTTTAACGGGGATAAGAATGATCTCAAAGATTTTCTGGAGACAGGTGATGCGCCGGAACAGGAAAAAGACCCCGAGCTGCCGCGTCGAGCCCGTACCCTGGCGAACCTGAATGTTCGTAAGCAACCCAAGGTAGGTGCGGGTACCTGGGTTGGCAGGTTGACAAAGGGAACCGTGGTTGAAGTTGTTGAAGTTCGCTGGATAGGAATGGATAAATGGGCTAGAATAGGGGAAAATCGGTGGTCGGCGATGGAATATAGAGGCGCCGCGCTGATGACCTGGACTTACTGAAGCGTGATGTCCTCTACTCGTGGAGGGCTCCACGCTGTGGATGCCTCCTTGCGGTAGAGGAAACACGATGGACGAGAAAACTCTTCACATACTTGAATACTTTAAAATCCTTGATAGGCTCGCTGAATTCACCGCATTCTCGGCATCAGCAGAGCTTGCTCGCAGCTTAAAACCATTAACTGATTTAGAAGAAATCCAACGCCTGCAAGCAGAGACCCGTGAAGCTCTCCTGCTCCAGGTGACAAACAGCGACCTGACGATTGGGGGAGCCAGGGATGTGCGCCAACCGGTGGAACTTGCCGTGCGTGGTGGCGTTCTCGATCCAGGTGATCTCCTGGATGTAAAGTCAACATTAGTCTCTGCGCGCACACTTTCGCGTAAGTTTGATCAAATGTCGAAGAATCCTGATTCTAAAGCACGGCGATTTGACCGCGACGGCGGTTCCAGATCCGGCGATGAATTTTCACAGGAAGGTCAATTCCCTTATCTCGTTGCAATTGTCTCCCGGATGACCATCCCGGGAGGAATTATCGAAGCAATAACACGCACCCTGTCTGAAAGGGGTGAAATACTGGATTCTGCATCGGTGAAACTGGCGACCATCCGCCGTGATCAGCGCATAGTTTATGAGCGTCTGATGACGAAACTCCAGCGCATGGTCAGCGATACGCGTAATTCCACTTACCTGCAAGAAGCGATCATCACCCAACGGGATGGACGTTTCGTCATCCCATTAAGATCAGAATTCAAAGGACGCATCAAGTCGATTGTCCACGACCAGTCGGCTTCCGGTGCGACCCTTTTTATTGAACCTATTGGGGTTGTCGATCTCAACAACCAGTACCGCGAGCTGCAACTGGCTGAGAGAGACGAGGAAAGGCGCATCCTGACAGAGTTGTCGGACATGGTTGGTTCAAGCGTGGAAGCGATACTTAATTGTGTTTATGTAATTGCAGACCTGGACCTGGCTTTGGCACGTGGGAAGTATGCGGAGAAGATTAACGCGATTGAACCGGTTGTTAAGCCAATTCGGACGAAACCCTGGGCGGAAGTGGTGGAAGGTCGGGCTCATCCTGGCAGCGTCATTCGACTTTTCCAGGCACGCCACCCGCTGCTTAATCCTGAAGGTGTGGCCCCAGCGTTAGCTGGGGTTCCAGCTAACGCAGTGGTGCCGGTTGACGTGGAACTGGACGAGTACACATATGCATTGGTCATCACCGGTCCGAACACCGGTGGAAAAACGGTGACCCTGAAAACAGTGGGGCTGCTCGCGCTGATGGCACAAAGTGGTTTACATATACCTGCCTTGGCAGGTTCTGAAATTAGCTTGTTTGAGACAATTTATGCTGATATTGGGGATGAACAGTCGATCGAGCAGTCATTATCGACCTTTTCCAGTCATATCACCAATATCAAGCGTATCCTTGAGAAAGCAAACCGCAGGTCGCTGGTGATTCTCGATGAATTGGGAGCCGGCACAGACCCATCCGAAGGCGCTGCATTAGCAAGGGCGCTGCTTTCTCACCTGCTCCAACGCGGCATTACCACACTGGTAACCACGCATCACCCGGAGTTAAAGGCTTTTGCACATGGCACACCTGGGGTGGTTAATGCCAGTGTTGAGTTCGACATCAAGACTTTACAGCCCACGTTCCACCTGACCATTGGGCTCCCCGGTCGATCTAACGCCCTCGCCATTGCCCAACGTCTTGGGATCCCAAAAGCCATCATCAACGATGCCCGTATGGAACTGGATCCAGACGAAGCGCGTGCAGAAGATTTGCTGAATGAAATCCACCACCAAAGAGAACAGGCGCGGAAAGCAAGATCGGATGCCGATCGGACACGCAGCCTGGCGGAAAACCTGCGCAATGAGCTGGTCAAGAGGCTGGACGAAATTGAGGATGAGCGATCAAAGATCCTTGACGAGGCGCGTTTGGAATCCGAAAAGGAGTTGAGTGCTCTACGAGAACAGCTGAAGGACGTCAGGATGGCTCTGGCACGCGCTAAGCAGCCAGCGGAAGCACTTGAAGTGATTGAAGAGCAGCTCGATGAGATCGAGGTGACGGCGGCGACACACCGGAACGAAAAACCTGTCGAAAGGATTCAGCAGGAGGTCGATTTCCCACAGCGCAGGGCTCTGCGACTGGGTGATAAAGTTCACCTGCGCACATTGGGCACCCAGGGCATTATCACCTCCATGGGCGAAAATGAGGCTGAGGTGTCCGTAGGCATGCTGCGCGTCAGGACACGTCTCTCCGATCTAGCCCTCGCTGCAAAATCAGGCGAGACAGGTGTGGAGCCAGTGAGTACAGCAGGGAAGCAGCCCCGCGGGGACTTGCATCCTGGCAGTGCGAAGAAAGAGGAATCGACTACGATTAATGTGAACACTTACACACCTTCTCCAGGTCTGGAGCTGAATTTACGTGGAAAGAGGACGGACGAGGCTTTGGATGATCTGGACCGGTACCTGGATTCTGCTTTTATGGCTGGGCTTCCATACGTGCGTATCATTCATGGTAAAGGGACGGGTAAATTGAGGGCTGTGGTTCATGATACATTAAGAACTCACTCTTACGTGAAGTCCTTCGAGCTTGGCGGTGAAAAAGAAGGTGGGGAAGGTGTAACCGTGGCAAAGCTGATTGGTAACTGATTTAACTGGAACACGTATCTTAAACTTTATTGGTTGATTGGTAAAACAAGAGATTAAAATGCCTCAAGAAGTCTATTATTTCCCCTGGCAAAATCCAACCCTGAGGAATTCCATCTACCCGCACCGTGATGCCAAGCTGCGAGATTTTCTACTGGTTTACAAGGAAGCGGATTTATGGGCACAATTACGGAGCAAAGATATCACTGATCCCCAGACTGATCCTGTGGTGAAAGCCCGTCTTGCGGAGCTTGAAGCCAAAGGACGCCAGGAGAGGGAACGGGTAACCCGAGCGCTTCAGGCTGGGATTGATGCCCGGCTGCAGTCTGACCAGTGGTTTTCCAGAATCTTGGGCACTGGCACCGGGGAAGCAAAAGAGAAGAACCTGCGTTTCAAGCGGCTTTACTACCTCGACAGGATGATCACTGAATATTCCCGCCGCTTTGCTGACCTTGACTCACGAAAAGCCTCCCTGATTCGCCGCGTGGATTGGTATCCTGAAGGCGATTCCCGCCGGCAGACTTGGGAGGGCAGGGCAAAGGAGTTAGATGCGCCCATCGAGGCGGTTAAACAGGAACTTGATAGCCTGACCCAACTGCGAGAATTGTTTGACAGGGAAGCAAGGTTGCCTAAAGCTGACCGGACAAAACCACTCACATTGGCTGACTTTGCCAGGGCGGAACTGTCCGATTACCAGCGCGAATTAGACCAGATGCATCATGACCAGCTGGTTGAAGCTGCCTGGCAGCGTTTGAATGAGAAGCTGCCCTCCGGTAACCCCCGCTTTGAGAAATGGTTTGCTTACATGATCATCCATTTTTCTGGGATGCGCTATAAGAGCGCCCACGGTTCATGGGCAGACCCCGACGACTTGCTAGAGCTGCTTGTGCGTGAGGATCAGAAAGGTAAAATCCAACCTGGTGAGGATATTGATGACAGGGTTGAAGCCGAGATTCAACGTCTCCTGAAACTTCCAGCAGACGCAGCGACCCGTCATTTGGATGCCAACCTGCGTGCCCTGGTGTACTTCAAACAGCAGAAAGAACGCCAGGGGGAACCGATCCCGGATTGGGTATGGGACGAAATCCAGAAATATACCCAGCTACGCCTGGGGGTAACGGAAGAAAATTGGGAATCGTCCTCACCGGAAAGGTGGAAGTTTGAGAACCGCCGCTGGCGGGAAATCATGTCAAACTGGCAACGGGCTGATATCACCGGGTGGAGAAGTGCCCACCGGCAAACCCTCGACCTGATCGTCACCAGGGCGGTGTGTAATGAAATCGCTGAACATATCCAGCACTTACGGGGCAACCTGCCCCCGGGTGGTTTGACTTCGAAACCAAAATGGTACCTGTCATTACAGAAACAGACCCAAAACCTGCCTGAGGATAACCGGCAGAAATGTTATTTCCGCCATGCACAAAAACCAGATGATTTTAACAACGGTGCCAGTGTCTTTTGGCTGGGCTGGGTGGACCGCGAGCCAAATGCCTGGCAGGTTGCGGGTGAATTACCGGGTGTTGATCTTTGGCCCGGGGTTAAATTAGCCGGGAGTAAACCATCCGCTGCCGCCGGATCTGGATGGAGTTATTCTAAATCAGGGGCTGCCTTCATCCGAACCCAAAAAATCACTATACAAATACCCAGTGTGAGGGATTTGCGCAAACGCGGTATGACTGACAGAGAAATCGATGCATATCGTGCAGAATTACGCAAGCAAAACACGCTTGATAAAGAATACCTGCGCTGGAAACATGAGGCCATCGCTGTGGAAGTGGTAGAACTCATCGACGGACCACACGTACTCACTTTTGAAACAGGCAAAATTGGATTGAATTGGCACCACATTGGCTCCCTTGTCAATAACGCTTACGACCAGGTTTTCGTGGGTTACCTGCCAAAGGCGGAAAAAGAACCCGAAAACTTGCCCAGGATGCTGGACAACGACAAAATTTTACACAGACCAGTTCAGCCGCCTTCCATTCAGCCAGTGCCTGGCGAAATCACCACCAGAGACTTGTTGGCGCCTGAGCCAGCACCGCCGGCGCAGCCCGCGACATCTTCCATCACTCTATTGGCTGGGGCATTCCCAAGTGTGCCCACCAGCATGGTTACCGCCGAGTCTCCAGCAGTACCCGTGCTAAAGTTTTATATTTATTTCATCACCAACCGCAGCAAGAAAAACATATTTTCCGGCGTTACCAGTGACATCAAGGTACGCGTGGAAGAACACAAGCACGGTATACTACCCGGCTTCCCAGACCGTGTTCCTTATAACCATCTGGTGCATTACCAGGCATATGAGTGTCTTGAAGATGCGCTTGCGATCAGCGCCTTATTCGATACCTTCACGGACGGCGAAATTGCTGATTTTATCAGTGCCAACAATCCTGGATGGCGCGACCTTGCCAGTGAACTGTAACTGAGATTTTCTTCCCCTGACTCAGGGAAGAAAATCTAACGGATTAGGCTTAGCGCCATTGTAAGAAATTTCATAATGCAGGTGTGGACCGGTGGAATTGCCGGTGCTGCCCATGGCTCCAATGTAACCGCCCTGGAAGACACTTTGACCGCAGGATACTGCAGCTGCGCTCAAGTGGGCATAGGCGGTTTGGAAGCCATTACCGTGATCGATGACGATCAGATACCCATACCCGAAATTGGACCAACCTGAAAACACAACCACACCGCTATCGGAGGAAAAGATCGCGTCACCGGTGTTCCCACCGATATCGATGGCGGGATGGATGCCCGAGTAACCATAACCCGAGATGCCGTGGTATGCGGTGGGCCAGACGAATGTGCCCGTTCCGATGGCGCCTTCGTAAACGCTTCCGCAGGATCCCTCACCATAATAGCGTGCAGCCGCAGGATTTGAGCGCGAAATCGCTGGCGGTCCCCAATCCTTTATCGGACGTTTCCCGCCTGGGACAATCAACCAGGTTCCACTGGAGATATTCTGTGTCCCTTCCGTGACCTGGACGAGATCCAAACGGTTGCCAGGATAGTCGCTAATCTCTTTCTCGTCAGTCTTGAATTCTGCAGCAATCCTCTCAAAGGAGTCTCCTTCCTGCCATTGATAATAAATGCCATCAACTGGCAGGATGTTTAGAACCTGGTTTGGTGAGAGCAGGTGCGGGTTATCTTTGAGCGTCTCGAAGTTCCCCCAGAGCACGGTTTCAGGCTTAATCCCATAGCTGTCTGCAATACCAAATAGAGTATCGCCCGGGGCTACGGTATAGGTGATCACATCAACCCTGGGTCTGCTGGGGATGATGGTTTTCAATTCAATTGGACGGAATATTCCTTCTTCGAGGGATGTTGTTTCCAGGGATTCCGGGTCAATGGCAGTGAGTTCTACGTTTACATCACTCTGTTCAATGGGAGCGATTGTGGGGGTAGGCACTTCCTGGGTGGTCTCGATTGTGGTTCCATTCGTCCCTGGCTTGGCTACAACCCTTTGCCAGGTGACAAAAGCCAGTGCGAGCAGGGCGAGAACTACTGCGATGTTTGCGATCCACCGAATCGCAGGTTTTTCTGCCCAGTGAGTTTTCGGTTGTTCTTCCATGGTTGTGATTATAGCCACAAATGATTAATAAAAATTTAAAATCGACGTAGTGAATTATGAATATTTCGCTACCAGTTTATTGACCTTATAATTGAACTTGATCAGGTACACTATCATGTCTGTGATGCGAATATTATACTGCTCCCTGAGGTACCGCCTTCGAGACAAGCAAATTGTGCTGCTTGTGTCTCTAGTAATCATGATTTTAATCCCGGGTTGCTCAAAACTGACTTCGAGCATGTCAAACCTGGCACCCGGTATCTTCGCCACCCATACATCAACCCCGACAGCTACCAGCACAGCCACCATTACACCCACCTCAACGCCTACACCGTCACCGACAACTACATCAACGCACACGCCAATGCCCACGCACACCTCCACTCACACGCCGACTCCAAGCCCAACTCCGACGTTGTGGTACCTTGAAGGGACAGCGCTGCCAGGGGATTTGTATCCCATTTCTGAGAGTAATGCTTATTCTGTGTCGGCATTGTCCGCGTGGCAGGGTGAACCGGTTGTTGATATCGAATGGCTGCCTGGTGATGCTGCAGCGCAGTCTCTGGTTGAGAACAGGATTGCCATCGCCCATCCCGATTGGATAGGCATTCACCAACCAGAAAACAGTCAGCCGCTTGAGATTCTGGAACCGGAAGCAGTAGAAATTGTTGGTATTGCAATCAATCCAGCTGGATCGTGGTTAATATCAGGCAGTTTGCTGCCGAAAAATGATGCAGAGTTTATTTCCAGCCTGGAAGGATGGCGCAGACCTTCAGCTGACCCAAACTCGGCTGGGGAGTGGCAACATGTTGGCGTCATCAACCGTCTGAGCGGACCCGGTTTCACAGCCCTGGCTTTTTCTCCGGATGGAAGCCGGTTATTCACCACATACACGGGCACTGAACCCAACCAGGAAGGGGCGGTGTACGTGTGGCAGGTGTCAAGCTGGGGTATTATCGAGGTACTTGAAACAGGCACAATATTGGGGGTTGCCGTGTCTGGTGAATCAACGTTGTTGGCAATGTCCCCTAACCGTTACCAGATCGATATTCGGGATCTGGTTGAAAATGAGCTGCGTTACCGGCTGCACACCTCGTTCACAGGAGCGGTGAGTAGCCTTGTGTTTTCTCCCGATTCCCTGGTTTTGGCGACAGGACATTATGATGGCACGATCCGCTTATGGAACACACTAACGGGAGAAGAGTTTATGACTATACCTGCAGGGGGTATCGTTGCCAGCCTGGCATTCAGCCCGGACGGGATGGTTCTGGCGTCTGGTGATGGTGACCAGGATTATCAAGTCAGGTTGTGGTCTGTGAATACGGGTACACTACTGCGCGGGCTGCCCGGGCACGAACATGCAGTGGATCACCTTCTGTTTTCACCTGATGGCAGCATGCTGATTTCAGGATCTCATGAAGGCTCCATCCGAATCTGGGGAATTGTGCCTTAATTCAGCTCCCTGAAAGATACCATGTCCAACTTCCCTAAGATTCTGACCTTATCCCTACTCACTTCATGGGTATTCATGTTTTCGACGGTGGCAGCATTGCAGCCTGATGAATTGGAGTCGGAAGCGGAGATGATGGTCGAGTTTTCGCCCTGGGACCTGGTAATGGCAGTCGCCTGGTCGCCTAAGGGAGACCTCATATCCGTCTCAGCAGGGGCATGGGTATATTTCTACACTTTTCCCGAGCTTGAGGAAATTTATCGTGAATATATTGGTTCTTTCAGTCACAGCCTGGATTTTAATGCAGGGGGAGATTTAGCTGCTGCGGGAAGTAGGGACGGATTTGTGAGGGTCTGGCGAGTCCTGCCTGTAAACTCAGGCAGCAGGATCATATCCCTCCATAAATACCTTGCGCATCCCAAAGGGGTGAATTCGGTCAGTTTCAACTCGACAGGCAAATTATTAGCCTCTGGTGGCAATGACGCCATTGCCCGTTTGTGGGACATGGATACGGGGGAATTGGTCAACGAAATCATCGGTGGGACATTCGCTGTCCCGGCAGTTCTGTTCATCACAGGCAATGACCTGGAGTCTGAAGTAGAGTTGGCTGTGATAAACGGGGGAGTGCTGCGCCTGCGCGAGCCCGATTCAGGGCGTTTTACCGGGACCATCAGGGCAGACCAGCCCTTTTACAGCCTGGCTTTCAGCACTGAGGCTTCCATGCTGGCAACTGGAAGTATCGAAAACAAGGTGCAGCTTTGGGATCCATCCATGGTTTTTCGCACTGGAAGTGACTACTTATCCAGCACCAATCCTGGAAATGGACCATCATGGAGAACCTGGGAAGCCTGGTGCATTGGTGTGGGCAGTAGCTTTTAATCCATCCGGGGAATGGATCGCCTCAGCAAGCGGTGATGGGACGGTATCGTTGTGGGATGTTGCCTCTGGCGGTCTTTTGCAACAGTTCACCGGGGATTCAGGCGCCATGACTGCCCTGGCTTTTTCGCCGGATGGATTGTGGTTGGCTGCTGGTGGTTTGGATGCAGCCGTAAGGATATGGCGTTTAGCTGACGGCTAACAGCCGGGTTCAGGCTGATATCCGGCTGGCGCTGGCGCCGTCACTCGCCTGGCACAGGTAAACTTGTGCCGTTCTGCCTGTTTTCGCCAGATAGCCTTCCTTCAACAAGCGGATAAATTCATCTGCCTGAGATTCGTCAACCAGGTTTACTGTGCATCCGCCAAAACCAGCACCTGTCAACCTGGCGCCCGAACACCCTGGCAATTCTCGGGCTAAATCCACCAGCAAGTCTAATTCTGGTGTACTTACTTCATATAAATCCTTCAAACTGGCGTGACCGGCGTACATCAGGGCGCCGAACGTGCGCGCATCCTGCCGGTTCAGCGCCGTAACGGCAGTCTCGACTCTGGCGATTTCTTTGACCACATGTTCAGCCCGTTTTCTAACATTGGGTGGGAGCAATTCACTGTATGCTGCCAGGATGGTGGGATGAACGTCGCGCAGCGAGGTTATTTCGGGCAATTTCTGGCGCAGGATTTCGACCGCCTGTTCGCACGATGCCCTTCTTTCGTTATAGGCTGAAGTTGCCAGGGTCCGCCTCACCCCTGAATCTGCGATCACGACCACCAATCCTTCGGGGAGAGGGACCGCTTCCCATTCCAGGCTGCGGGTGTCAAACTTGAGCGCGTGGTCTTTGACGCCATGAGCGCTGGCAAACTGATCCATTAATCCGCACGATACTCCAACATACGCATTCTCAGCGCGCTGGCAGATTTGCGACAGTGTCATCCTGTCCATTTCCCAACCACCCAGCGCCTGCCACAAGACGCCAAAGCTGACCTCTACTGCCGCGGATGAGCTCAGCCCCGCGCCAATTGGCACGTCGGATGTAAAAACAGCCCGGAACCCAGGCGTTTGTCTGCCTGACTCCTGCAAAGCCCATGCCACCCCGGCAGGATAGAGCGACCATGCAGGCAAAGGTTCGCCATTGACATCCACCTTCGCTTCAAGGTTATCCAGCGCTATGGTCACATTTTTGTCCAGGTCCAGGGCGTGTAAATAAAGGTACTGGTCTTCACTGGGCGCGGCTGCGATGCGTACAGAACGGTCGATGGCGACAGGCAACACAATTCCGTCGTTGTAATCAATGTGCTCTCCGAGTAAATTCACCCTACCAGGAGCTTGAGCGCTCCAGCTGGGGAGCAGCGTGGTCCCCACGGGCGTGGTTTCCACGTCTGAATTCGAGCTTGAAAATTTTTGGATAAAAGCATTTTTGAGATCCATTGTGAACATCTCCAAATAAATAGTCAGATTGATTCAACGGGCGATCAATACCAGGATGTTTCCGATGATAAAAAAGATGAGCAGAATCCAGGTCAGGATATCCAGGGAGTTCTCGACGCTGTAATACATAAGGAAGGATGTAATCAGCATGCTGAGAAAAGCAGTGACATGGAGTCGATGTTTGGTTTCCTCATTTGTATGTGCCTTGAACCATTTGGTGATGCTGCTCATTGTGTTATTCTCGTTTTTAATTTCGAGGCTTCATGTATGGAAGAGCGCTTACATTATTCAAGGTGTGTACAACCAGGTTGCTGCCATTGCACAGGCGCCAACCAGCACGATTAATGGCACGGTATACACCAGGAGCTTGCGCATTATAATACCTTCTTTTCCAGCCATGGATGCTGTGCTTGCACCGACAACAACTTTAGTGGGTGCCATAATAGATGCCAGCGCAGCGCCGGCGGTCTGGGCGGCAAGGATGAACACCGGGCTGTAACCCAGTAACAACGCAGTTTTCAATTGCAGTGCCCCAAAAACAACGTTCGAATTGGTATTGCTGCCCGTCATGAAAGCGCCAAGCGCGCCTATCCAGGGTGACATAAAGGGAAAAAACCTGCCGGTACCTAGTGCTAATCCTCGCGCCAACGCATCCGTCATCCCGGAATTTTCCATGATGACCGCCATAGCAACCATAGAGATGATGCTGACACTGGACGACATCACCCTGCGCACTGTTCCGCTGAGAATCTTGGATACAGAACCTTTTTGATATAAACCCGCCTTTTTGTAAACAAGGTACGCCAGTATGGATGCATAGATGAGGATCATGCCAGTGTGGCGAAAGAGGACGATCTTGCGCCCATAACCAGGCGGGACAGTGAAACCTAATGATGTCTTTACCTCAGGAAACGCCATCTGGAATGTCACTGAACCCAGAGTTTGCTTCACTACCGGCACCAGCTGTACGAGTAGGATAACCGCGATCAAAATCACATAACCTGATAAGGCAATCATGAGGACGCGCATATCCAAACCAGGTGAGGAACTGTCAGGACCTGCCTGGGTTTGTTGATCGGGAACCAGGTGCTTTGATTTAGATCTCGCCGCCAGGAGAATGCCTAAGACTAAACCTGCCAGACCGGCAATGAAAGCAGCGATGTACCAGAATCCAGCAGTGGCGACCAGGAACTGCACTGTTCCCATCACGACTCCCAGGATCAGCACCGGAAACGCCAGCCTTTTGACAGCCGCCCATCCACCGGCGGCATGCGCCACCATAAAACCGACAACCGGGCAGGCGATGCCCAGGAAGATGGCTGCAGCAGGTGCGAGTACACTCTCAACCAGTCCCGTGGATGCCATTAAAGATTGGAAAGAGGATCCCATGGAACCGAAAGTTACCGCCCAACCATGCCCGATCGATGGGATGACAACCGCCGCAAGCGGTGCAAAACCCAATCCAACCAGGATGGGCGCAACCACTGCAACTGGAACACCAAAGCCACCAACGCCTTGCAGGAAGGAGGCAAAAACCCAGCCAATCAACAACGCCTGCATCCCCTTATCAGCTGTTAAATAAGGCAGTGACCGTGCGATGGTTTTGATCGCCCCGGCTTCGTCTGCAACACGGTACAAAAGGAAGGCTGCCCATATAATCAAGAGCACATCCAGGGCGAGGAAGATGGCACGAGTGTGCGCATACCCGATAAGATCGATCCCGGCGCCAAAAGCGGTCATTGCTATAACAAGGGCGCTCAAGTATCCGATACTTCCTGCCCGGGCAGCGCTCCAGCGGAAACCTACCATCAAGGTCAATATCAAGATGATGGGTGTTAATGCCAGTACAAAGGTCATTGCGTAGATTCTACGGTAGATTCCACGGTGGATTCCACGATCAGGTTCAGGGGTGTACCTGAAAGAGATGGTCCATCAGTTTTTCAACACGCCCGGAAAGGCGAGATAATTGTTCAGCAGCGTCACTATCACCTGCAAGGTATGACAGCATCAACTGACCTTCCAGGCTGCAAAACTCGTCGTGTTGGGGAAAAATATGAGCAAGCAAAAACTGTGCATAACGTACCAGGCGGAAAGGACCGTGCGAACGTGGAGATTGTTCCGGTAAATCTTCCACCGCGACGGAATACAGGTCTTTGATCGAACCGACCAAATCAGGAAGTTCGGGTGATGGTGCGAAAACGATGGTGTAATACCAGCCAAATAAGAAGCCGCGCTCGCATCCATGCGCGTCGGACACACCCACAACAGGCACTTTCTTTCCTCTGGCTCTAGCTTCGTGGTATCGAGCCACCTGCAGAACATTGGAGTCGCTTTCGTGGGGGAAATATCCGCTGATCAATTCGAGGGCATCGAAAGGTGTGTGGGCAAGCAGCAGTTCGGTGATCGATGAGGGAACATCAAAGCGGTGCAGGCTGACCCAATACGGGTGGCAGAAAATGCCCAACCCGCCGGCTTGCCTGATTTTATTAAAAGTCCACAGGCACGAGGCATATTCCTGCCGGTTGATGCCAGGAGGCAGAATGGGAAGCTGCCCGGCAATTTGCTGCATCTCTATGCGGTATTCGGGTTTATCGAACCATTCATTAATGCTGAAGCTTCCCCCGAAATTAACGATGTGGACAGGATTGTCGGGGGAGTGTACTTCTTCACCTGGAAATATCTTCAGGTCGATTTTGGTCTGTTGAAATGCCTCAATGGCTTCCAGGGATGGTGCGTATCGGGCGTGGTCGGTGACAGCCATAAAATCCATCCCAATGCGCCGGCAGGAGGCTGCGACGTAGGCAGGTGATTCGCGCCCATCGGAATGATGGCTGTGCATGTGAAGATCGCCTTTAAATGGGCGGCGTTCGAACAAATCTTCGTCCAGGGCATACAGCCTGAACTCAAAAAAATTGCGCGAGCGCTCTCCCTGGTTGGCGTTGATCATGACCACATACTCACCTTCAGTCAAGAAATCCACGCTGAAGCGCAGCACGCCAAAGTTAGGCTCGATATTGATGACTTTCGCCAGGCTGGTTGGACCATCCAGAGGCTGCCACGAAACCTGGTAAGTCTGACCCTCTTTGAATTGCACGTGATCGTGCAAAGGTTTTAATGTGATTGTGGACGTTTTCCCTGATCGTACTATTCGCGGGTATAGGTCATAATAACGATAAGCGTGTTTAATCATTGTGGGACTTGCCTTTTCGGTTTATAAATGGAATATACCAGCAAGAAACCCATTGCCAGACCTGGCAGGAGCAGCAATCCTGCCTCGGGACCAAATGATCCGCCGGTGAAGATGTCTGGTCCGGTTTCAGATACACTAACCAGGCTGCCAGTCTCGATGCCACTGACAGGCAGACCATAAACTGCTCCCAGGAAGAAATTCCAGCCAATATGTATGCCCACTGGCAGCCACAACTTCTTGCTCCATATGGCGCAGTAAGCCAGGAAAACACCGGAAACCGCCAGCCCCACAATCCCCTTCCAGTTCACCTCGGGGTTGAAGGAATGCATCACCGCGAATGCGATTGATGACAGCAGTACAGCCATAGCCTGGTTAAGACCATCCTGCAGGTTCACCAACAGATAGCCACGAACCAGTAATTCTTCATAAAACCCGACCATGACGAAGGACAGGAACGCGATGAGAAGGTAAAAGAGCAGGCTGTCCCCCAAACTTGGTGTGGGAGTGATCTTTGAGATGCCGTTCACTTGAATCCAACCCAGTGCCCACTCAACCAGGAAAATGAGCGAAATCATCAAAGCTGCGATCCACAGCCCATTGAACAGATCACGCCATACGGGAGGTTTCAACCCTAAACTTCTGACAGACCTTTTGTCGATCCATTTCCTGGTGATCAATACCGAAACTATGATCGGAAGACCGGTGAGCAGGGTCAAGAACAACAAATTCCAGGCAGGATTAATTTCTACTACTGCTGTTACCAGGTAGAAGGGAGAGATCAGCAGGATGCCTAAGGAGGTCAGCAATCCTAAGACCAGGATTCGCCATCCTGCTCTCAGTCTTCTTTCACCTGGTGAGAAAAATATATTCTTTATGCTGGATGTCAATGTGTATTTGGTTGTCCCTTGTTGGATTCTGTCCTGAATCTTCAGGTGCACTGAATTTTCAGGTACTTGATTTCAAGTATATGCCTTCAGGATCAAGTTCCTGTCTTAAAATATTTAGATCTGTGGGATCGGGAGGGAGAGTAATACGAAGTTGTTCCGCTGCACGTAACTGCCAGCCTGTGTTTATCCTGGCTTCATCCACTGTTTTCCCTGGATGCAGCGCTGTCAGCACCAACTCGCCTGAAGAGTCTGGTTCCATGATGCCGATATCCGTGACCACAGCCAAGGGTCCTGCGCCTCTCAAGTTGGCGGCGTCCCGTTCTGCACCACCGCTAAGGAAGCCGGCAGATGTGCGGAAATCCACCTTTTCAGGAAAGCGCCGTTTTTGATGGGGCGTAATGATATAACAGCGGTTTGCCCAGGCAGCGATTTCCATCGCTCCCCCAGAACCCGGCAGGCGAACCTTAGGTTGGGCATAATCGCCAATTACGGTCGCATTGATATTACCAAACTTATCTATTTGCGCACCCCCGAGGAATCCGACATCGATATTCCCGCGCTGAAGGTAAAAAGAAAAAATGTCATACATACTGCACACAGACAAAGCACCGCTGACCAGCGTTGGGTCGCCAATGGATAGGGGCAGGCGCTCAGGTTGGGCTCCAATCACCCCCGCCTCATAAATCATCACCAGGTCAGGTGCATGAGTCCGCTTTGCCAGGTTGCAGGCGAGGTTTGGTAAGCCAACCCCCACGAAAACCACATCTCCATTTTTTAATAATCTGGCGGCATTGATGGTCAGCAGTTCAGAGGAAGTATACTCCATGGATGAATTCCCCAACTTGAGGTTAGTAGACTCCATAATCAACCGGGACACTGTGTCTGGGGTTAATTTTCAGACGCTGGTGGGTGGGTGTGCCCAATTTTTGCCAGTAATCAGCACGATCCCTGGTGCCGAACACCCATTCGTCCAGGTAAGAGACGACAGATTTTTTATCCTTGCTGATTGCATCCCAGTCAAGGTAAAACTGGTTATCCCTGTCATAGTAGCCTTGTGCATAAGACGGATGGCAGGCATATGGAACATGGCAGACTGAGTCCACGATGAATTCGGGGATCAGGGTACGGTTCGGGTCAGACCGGATCACTTCTTCAGGAACAATTTCCTCAGCGGTCAGGATGACACGCTCAGCTGCAAAGGCTGCCTCTTTTTGTTCCCCGATGATGCCCCAAATTTGGGCGTTGCCTCTGGCATCACACCGTTGAACATGCACGATGGCAACGTCCGGCTTTAATGCCGGTACAACAACCACATCTTTGGATGAATAAGGATCTGTCACGGTGCGGTGGCTGGGGTTAACTCTTTCAAGGTCGCCGGCTGCAGTTGGATTTATAGGCATGAATGGCAGCCCGGCTGCACCTGCCTGCAGACGGGATATCATGCCAAAATGCGAATATTCCTCCCATTCGATATTCCCAGCCTCGATCTCAGCCCTGACAATGCGCAGCGACCCGACCCCCGGATTGCCCATGTAAGAGAAAATCACTTTTCGTGCGCAGCCCGCGGCTACCATCTGATCATAAATCAGGTCTGGGGTGGCTCTTGCCAGAACCAGGTTCCTTATCTTCTGGCGGATAATTTCATGACCTGCTGCAAACGGGATCAGGTGGGTGAATCCGGCGGCATAAACACAGTCACCAGCTTGAACGTTCTGACGTATTGCTTCAGTCAGGCTTACCAGTTTATCCATCAGGTCCCCTCCTTCTAGATGTGATCTTTTTTACAGATCTGAACCTGTCAGCGGTTTCGGGATCGGGGCGGAATCGGATGATCATGGTGATCGAAAGAACCACCAGCAAGACCCCGATCACACAAAGGGTAAAAGAAGGGGTTTTCTCGAAATAGGCAGCGACGGCGATCATTGATACCACCAGACCTATATAAAGGAGAAAAAAACCGATCTGCCTACCCAAAATGTTTCCTTAAACCCACATCTTTTGTCACTTCAGGAATAACGGCTTCAGTGAACGCAGGATGAGGCACGGTTTAATCGATCAGGGTCTGGATTTGTTCGTGCAGATACAGTCCCAGGTAATAGTGTCCGCCTGCATTTTTTCCGGACGACCCAGACCCTTTCCAACCTCCAAACGGTTGGAATCCGGGCCATGCTCCAGTGGTTGCACCCTGTGGGCGGTTGGCGTAGGTCACACCTGCCTGGATGTTCTCGAAAAACCACTTCGTTTCCTCGCGGGAGCCGTAAAATCCGGCAGTCAGACCGTAAGGGACATCGTTGGCATGTCCCATGGCTTCCTCGATATTGTTGACCCTGGCTATGGTCGTGATTGGCAGGAACATCTCCTGTTTCCACAACCGGTGAGTTAGAGGTACGTCGCTGGCCAGGGTTGGAGAGCAGAAATATCCCTTTGCAAAGTCCCCATCCGCCAGCGTTTTCCCGCCAGTCAAAATCGTGCCTGCTTGTGATAGTTCTTCGCTGAATTCCTTGTAGTCGTTATAGGAGGATTGGTTGATCACTGGTCCTAAGAACACGGGTCTTTGTGTGGGATCGCCGATGGTGAGTTTGGAGGTCATATCGACCAGTCGTTGTACCAGGTCATCGTAAACCGGTGCTTCAATGAAGACTCGAGAACAGGCGGAGCATTTCTGCCCCTGCAAACCAAACGCTGAGCGCATGATGCCGATGGCGGCTCTCTCCAGGTCTGCGTTCCTGGATACAATGGCAGGATTTTTGCCTCCCAATTCAAGGATAATGGGTCTCACCCAGGCGCTTTGAGCATACTGCCGGAAGATGCCCATGCCAACATCCAGCGAGCCAGTAAAAGTAATTCCATCCACTTCCGGGCTGTCGATCAAAGCCTGCCCCAGGGTGCGTCCTGGACCGGTGACATAATTGAATACACCATCTGGAAGCCCGGCGTCACGCATACATTCAGCCATAAATCGGACCACCCAGGGCGTGTCGGTGGCTGGTTTGATCACGATTGTGTTTCCTGCAACAAGAGCCGCTCCAGCTGGTCCACCGGTGAGGGCAAACGGGAAGTTGAACGGGCTGATCACCAGCCAGACCCCGTAAGGGCGTAGGACGGAAACATTCCTCGCGGTATAACCGACCAGGGGGTCTCTTCCCATCTCAACGATGTAACCGTTATTCAGTTCCATCTGGTCACAAGCATAGCGGATCAGTTCAGGTGTCTCGGCAACATCGGCGAGTGCTTCCATGCGGTTTTTCCCGACCTCGAGAGAAAGAGCTGCGGAAATCATGAACTGGCGTTCATCGATCAGGTCGGCTACCTTACGCATAAGAGCGACGCGATCCTGCCATCTCATCCGGCTCCAGGCGGGGAAGGCTTTTCGCGCCGCTGCCAGAGCAGCATTGGCATCCTTTGCGGTGCCTTTTTGGAAGGACCCCAGCACCCATTCTGTGTTGATTGGGGAACGGTCTTCGAATTTTTCTTCAGCGTAATGATCCTTCCCTGCGATGATCATTGCATGCTCCTTGCCCAGGTTTGCCTTGACCTGAGCCAGCGCAGCGTCATAGCTGGTGTGGAGCTCTTCCGGTGGGTTAAACATGGTCGCGTATGTTAGTTTAAATTTTCCTGACATGTAGGTCGCTCCTAGTGTTTATGTGAACGTTTTTTGATTTGTTAATGCATAGTATAGTCGACTGGAGCAGTGGTGTCAAAAGCAACGCAGGTGGTAAATGTCTCAAACGACTTAGCCTCCCGAAGGGTGAGATCCCAATTGAAGGTTGCACAGTAGCGATATTTACGCTAAACTGAGTGTGGAAAAATGGTGAATGGTTCATTATTTATGCTGGTTGAACCAGGCGGAGATGCGTAGATGTCAAAGCATATCTGGTCTCGACTGAGCGGGGGAGTGAGTTTATGTTATTTAACCGCATGACTTTCATAGGCATTGATCCCACGGCAGGAAAACGCCCGATGACGTATGCTGCTTTGGATGACAAGATGCAGCTGTTAGCTTTGGGGGAAGGCAGCCTGGATGATGTGGTGGCATTCTCAGCCGGTCAGCAGTCGGCATTTGTGTCGGTTTGCTCCCCGCGCCGCCCTAACAGCGGTGTGATGGCGATTGAGAAGGTCCGTCAGGATCTCAACCCTCAACCCACGCCTGGGCGCTGGATGAATTTTCGCATGTGTGAATACTTGCTAAGGCAGCATAACATCCACATCCCACAGACCCCTGTGGGTTGGTCGAACGCTCCCAATTGGATGCAGCAAGGTTTCCGTCTTTACCGCAGGTTGTCCGAATTGGGATATATTGCTTATCCTGCCGAAGTAGAACGCCAAACATTGGAAGTTTATCCACACGCCAGCTACTCGGCTCTGTTAGGAAGGCTGCCTTTTCACAAGTCAACGCTTGAGGGGCGCTTACAGCGCCAGCTCATTCTCTTCGATGCGGGAGTAGGCGTTCCGGACCCGATGAGGTATTTTGAGGAGATCACGCGTATGCGGCTGCTCAAGGGCGTGCTGCCAACCGACCTGCTCTATTCAACTGTCGAATTAGATGCAATGTGCGGTGCCTATACCGCCTGGCTCGCAGCTACCCAGCCGGAGAAAACGCTTATGCTGGGGCACCAGGAAGAGGGGGTTGTTGTGCTGCCTGTAAACGAATTGAAAGCACGTTACCGCTGAGCAACCAGGGATGGGCATCGGTGTTATCGGTATAATGCCCCATCAATTAAACTTTCGTAATACCAAAACAGGGGTCCCAGGGACAAGGTGTCCCAAGGACATTAAAATATGCCTAAGAATCCAATATTATTAATTGTCAATCCGAACGCTGACCTGGGAAGAGCCTGGCGCACAGCCTCAGACCTGCGTCCTGTTGTGGATTCATTGGGTGGAGCTGATTGGACCGGTACGGTATATCCCACTCATGCGAGCGACCTGGCTCAGCAGGCAGGAGAAGATGGTTATGAATTGGTGGTCGCGGTTGGGGGTGACGGCACAGTGCACGAGGTGATCAACGGGCTCATGCGCATCGAGGAAACAAGACGTCCCAGGTTTGGCGTGGTGCCGTTGGGCAGAGGCAACGACTTCGCACACAGCCTGGGCATGAATCCTGTAGCGGTTGGGGCATTGAAACAAATCATGTGCGGAAATCCGAAGCGCGTTGACGTATGTTCATTGACGGATAGCAGTGGCAGGATTGAATACTGGAACAACACACTGGGCATCGGTTTCGATGCTGCTGCTACGATCCGATCCAGGCAAATTCCCATACTTTCGGGGTTCCCGGTCTATTTTGTGGCTGTCATCCAGACCATCATGATGGACCACGACGCCCCTAATTTGACTTTAATTATAGATGGAAAAAAGATCCATGAAAAAAGTTTGATGTTGGTGATGTGCAACGGACCTCGCGAAGGTGGTGGTTTCCTGGTTTCGCCCGATTCGAAACCGGATGACGGCATGTTGGATTGTATATCCATTGAGCAGGTATCACGATTAAAAATGTTCCGACTGGTGCCGGAAGTAATGAAGGGCACCCACCTGAGATTTCCTGAAGTTGAAAACAGGCAATTTAAGAAGATCGAGTTGACCTCGGACCGTCCTTTGATCATCCATACGGATGGTGAAATTTACGCTGGATTTGGTGTGGATGTGCGCCAACTCAGCGTTGAGCTGCTGCCCGGTGCGATCACGGTCGTTGCCTGATTACCTGGTCATGATCTAACCAGGTAATTTTCTTGAATATAGAATTCCGTGTAGAATCTGGAGTATGCCCGATATATCTGAAAGTCTCCAGGGCAGAGACCTTGGTCACCTGAAAATCATTGCTGATATGTGGGGTCTGGAATTCAGCGCGCCAGATGTAAAAATTGGTGTACAGCGCCTGATTCCCTTATTGCTTGACCGGGAACGGTTGAAGGATCTGGTAGAGAGTCTGCCTGCAGAGGCGCGCTCTGCTATAGAGGATCTACTCAGCAATGAAGGTTCCCTCCCGTGGGTTTTCTTTACCAGGCGGCATGGTGGTATCCGCGAAATGGGAGCCGGGAAACGCGACCGCGAACGACCGTACCTGGCGGCGCCCTCTCCCGCCGAATGCCTGTGGTACCGCGGGTTAATGGGGCGCGGATTTTTCGAGACAGAGAATGGGCTGGAAGAATTCGCCTATATTCCAGAAGACATAATTCCTCTGCTGCCTGAGATCGATCCTGGCAGTTTAGGTTTATTTGGCAGAGTGGCTTCACCAATGGAAAAGGCACATGTGATACTCGCCAGCGACCATCTGGTTGATCACGCCTGCACGTTTTTGGCGGCACGGCGCATGGGTGTGCCTATCCAGGAATTGAGCACAATGTGGCAAGGATATCCACAACCCGTAATATTGCATAAATGGCTTCAAGCCGCGGGCATTGTGGATGAAATTGGAATTCCACAACCCGAACAGACGCGTGAATTTCTTGAAGGCACACGTGCACAAGCCTTGGCGAGTTTGGTGAAGACCTGGCTTCACAGCCGCGAGATCAACGACCTGCATATGCTGCCCGGGATCAGCGTTGAAGGTGATTGGCACAACGACCCTTTACGGGCGCGGCAGTCCATCCTGAGCTTCTTACCTGGAATTGTTGATGGAAAACTCACCAATGACGATTACTCACAAGGGGGGGTGTTTTGGAGCATCGGAGCGCTGATTACGGATGTGCGCATAGCTGAACCGGATTACCAGCGCATCTCCGGAGATTACGACTCCTGGTACCTGCGTGAAATTGAAAGCGGGGAATACGTCAGCGGCTTCGAGAATTGGGACAAGGTGGACGGCGCTTTGATCCATTTCATTATCACGGGACCACTGCATTGGTGCGGGATCGTCGATCTGGCAGCACCCGCTGAAAATATGGAACCGACCGCTTTCCGGTTTACCCGTAGGGCTCAGTCCTTGCTCAAGGGCGAACCCCCCGGATGGGAAGTGCCGGAGGACGGTATCGCGATAGTGCGTTCGGATGCCAGGATTTTTATCCCGTGGAATGTGCCCAGGGACATTCGCTACAATATCGCCAGGTTCTGCAAGTGGTTGGGGGAGGATCAGGATGGTTACTCATACCAGGTTACGCCTTTTTCTCTCGATCAGGCGCGGAAAAACGGGTTGCGGGTGGGACATTTATTGTCTTTATTGAGGCGATCCGCCAAATCAGTTCATCCTGCATTTGCCCAGGCACTTGAAAGGTGGGATGAGCGCGGAGCTGAAGTCCATCTCCAAAAGATGCTGGTGCTGCGTTTGAGCAGTCCGGAACTGCTACAATCACTACGGAAATCACGCGCGTCACGTTTCCTGGGCGATCCCCTGGGTCCTGCCTCGATCAGTGTCCAGGAGAATGCCTGGTCTAAAGTAATGGCAGTGCTGGCTGAGATGGGTTACTTGTGCGAAGTGGAAGACGACCTGGAGGATTAACGCCGGAGGAATAGTGAAGGTCAATCCTTCCTGGTTTCCTGAGTACAGGCAATAGGATTACTCAGGCTGCAAGGCTCTTAGTGAGTCCAACTCTTCATAAAAGCAGTTCAGTACCTCACCTGGATCAGGCACCATTCCGGAATCGGCGCTGATGCCGATAATCGCTTCACCATCGTAGCTGACCACGCTGAAACCTAACCCCAGCCTGCCGGATTGTGGTACCCAGGCCATAATGGTTTTTACGCGCGAGTGTGCAAGGTATAGAGGGTGTTTGGGACCCGGAACGTTGGTCATGATCAATGAGCCTTTGCTGTCGAAGAAACGTGTCGCCAAAGCCTGAATGCTCGCTGGCAGGTGACCCAGCAGCCGTAGGATGAAGTAAGTGGCGGCAGCTTCGCTGCTGCCTTTTAGTTCATCCATATTACGTTTCATCTCGGCCAATCGTTGTTGGGGATCGCGTATCCCAAGAGGCATGGTAAGATAAACGATCCCAAACTTGTTTCCCAATTCTTCATCTAACTCCAAGGGGCGCATATTGACCAGGATGAAGGATCGAATGACAACATTATCCACGGGTTCGCCACGCAACTCAAAATATCGTCCTATCGCCCCTGCGATCAGGGATGCAAGCACATCATTAACCGTGCAGTTAAAGCATTTGCTCAGCCCGCGGATTTCTTCCGTCTTGATTGGATGGCTCCAGGTGGCGCGTTTCTCAGTCCCAGGTACACTTTTCAGGAAAGAGCGCGGGTCAGGTCGACGGAACGCCAGCCTCAGCAGGGCGATGACCAACGCGGCCCCATAACGGGCGTGCCGCACCCACTCGCCAGGATGGAGAATAAACGCCTTTACCTGCTGCCACTTTCCCGGTTTGTTCATTCGCCGGCGTCGGTTGCGTTCCAACAGACTTGCCTGTCCGGCAGCGAGCTCGCCTTCAGCACTTTCAGTTTTTGAAAATGCCATCAGCAGTACTTGCATAAGCGAAATCCCATCAGCAATTGTATGGTGGATGCGCGCCACCAAAGCACAGCCATCCTGATAATTTTCGATGAAGTCGAAATGCCAGAGAGCTTTCAATTCATCCAGTGGAACATCCAACTGGTCATTGATAAACCTGATCAATAGGCTTTCATCCATGGGGTCGAGGAGATTGATACAGTTGATATGCTGGTCGATGTCGAAACCTGGATCGTCCTGCCAGAATGCCCTACGGAAAATTTTCTTAGGCTGCACCAACCGCTGGTGGAAACGGGGGAATGGGGCAATAGTCGCCTCGATATTCTTCTTCAGCCAGGTATATTCCAATGGTTTCTCGAAAACGATCAGACCGGTGATCATCATTGGGTTTTCAGGACGATCCAGGCGCAACCAGGTGATGTCTACACTGTCCAGCTTTTTCTCAGTCATGGCAAACCGTCCGGTCAGGAAGGAATTTCATCTTATTGCGGTCGTCTGGGTAATCTCATCCGCGGTTACTTTACGGCTGGTTGCAGACCACGCTATTCTGCTGGTTTCTCCCGGAAGTTTGTTCTCCTCGTAACAAAGCTCGAAGTTCTCCTGAACGCCATTTACCCAGGTCAGAGTATCCCCGTTCCCTGTGGGCTGGACATTGACCAGCTCTTGGGGAAACTGGACGATTTCAGCGGATAACCAGGCAGCATTCACGCACATTACCTGCGGGATGGCTGCGCGAATCCCACATACGATGCCCGGAGGCCGGGAGCCCGGAGGCCGGGAGCCCGGGGACCGGGAGCCTTCCCTGTCTTGTGATTGGATCGCCCTTACGGTTTGCCATAATTTCTGACCGTCATCCTCATTTGGATCACCGTAATCTTTGCTGGAACCATCCTTAAACCTGGCAACAAAGGTTCGGTGCCATATATCATCGGGTTTCATTGGGTCAGGCAGGTATTCAACCACGCCATCTTCAAACTCATAATGGAAAATTGGACCGATCAAATCGGGGACGCAGTGTGCGGTATAGAAGAGTATTTCTGCTCCTCCCTCCAGGTAGCAGCGAAGGGCTGCGGCATCGAAGTTTTCAATGTTATTTGCCCGGAAACACTCAGCCTGGAACTCCACCGGGAACCCGCTTTCCTCGGTTTCTGCCCCCAGCAGGTAAAGCATGTTGTGCAGGTAATGGGCGGTGGCGTTATGCATGGGGCTGTCCAGCACCCATTCTCCAGTGGAGCTTTTTACTGCACCTGCCCAATCATTGCGCCCATAGTAGGAAGCGGTCCTGGGCCAGAAAACCTTGGTTTTCAACCGGATTGGATCACCAAACCTGCCGGCAAGGATGTCAGCTTTCAATGACTGCACCGCGCTTGAGAAGGACCATTGGTAACCTATGGCTACAATTTTGCCCGCGGCGTCTGCCGCAGCCAGCATTTCCTGGGCTTCAAGCACTGTGGCGGTCAGTGGTTTTTCACAGAGCACGTGCGCGCCATGATCAAGTGCCAGCCTGGTGAGTGGCAGGTGAAGGTGTATCGCAGCGGAAATGATTACCAGGTCAGCAGTTTCTGTTTTGAGGAACGTTTCAAGGTCGGGATAAATGGGGACACCTGCCTCTTTCAGCCTGGGCACATTCCCACTATTCTCAGCGTAGGGGTCAATCCCCGCGACCAGCTGCGCGCCATTCTCCCGGCTCTTCTTGCCCCCATCCCCGAGTAGATGGTCCAGGTAAATGTTGCCATATCCGCCGATTCCGACCAAAGCTATGCTTGTTTCTTTCATTGATTGCTCCTGAATTCGATGCGCCTGCCTTCATCCGCTGATTTCTGTGCCAGGAGGCTGGCTTCGGTGACGGTGAAGATATCGTCTGTGGGTAATAGTGATTCGGTTCCTGTCAGGATATGGTTTACGAAATCACTGAAGACCTGCCGGTCGCACTTGGTGGGAACCTGCTGCTCCCCATCAGTCTCCTGATTGGTCAGGAACACCTTTCCCTGGCGGACCTCGATGACTCCCTGCGTGCCAGCTGCACGGATACGATCATCCCCGTGGGAGCTGGCGGTACCCGGACGCAGGTAATCCAGGCTGACAGAAGCGCTGATTTCTCCCTCGAGCTCGAACTGGCACTGTGCGCTGATTTCTAAATCCCCATTCCCGTTATTGAAGCGGCGGGATTGGACTGCCGAGACGGACCGGAATCTGGCGCCGCTGAACCAGTATATCCAGTCGATGGCGTGGCTTCCAACCCAGGGGATTGTACCGCCATAGGTCTCTCTTCGGGTGTAATATTCGGGTCGCTTCCCAAGTTTATAAGATTTTTGCGCTTGCATTAAGCGCACTTCCCCAATGGCTCCATTTTTTACAGCCTGCCAGGCAGTATAAAAAGCTGGGTCATAGCGCAAACCCATCATTGCTCCAAAATGACATCCGTCAGATTTTGAACAGGCATCTGTTAATTGTGCCAGAGATTCGATCGTGGTAGCGACCGGTTTTTCGCAGAACACGTGCAGGCCACGCTCCAATGCTTCGATGCTCATGGACGCGTGAAGTTGGAACGGTCCGCAGATGCTGACAGCATCAATGTCTGGAAGATCGAGGAGTTCGCGGTAATCGGCATATAAGCGTGGTTTGCATCCGATCGATTCGCACTTCGCAAGTAGATCCCGGGCATCATCTTCTTCACAGCCCATGGTGATTGCTGTGATGCTTACTTCGGGCAGTCGCCCGGGGGTATTGCCAGGGACGCCTTCTGAAGATAACTTTTGAAGACCCTCGAATACATATTCCTGGTGACCCCGGTCGCCGATTAGTGCCAGGTTCATAAGTTTGCTCCTGATTCAATAGCGTAAATGCGGTCACAACAAGATACAATAATTATCCAAATTCGTCAATGTGTTGCAGGCGTTCATGCAAATCTTTTTGTATAATACGATCTGCTTAAATCGGGAGTCTGGATCAACCCTGGTGAATGGAAAAAGGAATGAATGCTGACATAAAACTTAATCTACCTCACCGCCGTTACAACCCCTTGATACGAGAATGGGTGCTGGTGTCCCCTCACCGCGCCCGGCGTCCCTGGTTGGGACAGGTGGAAAAAACCCAATCCATTACCATCCCAACGTATGATCCTGATTGTTATTTGTGTCCGGGCAATACCCGGGTTGGCGGGGAGAAGAATCCAGAATACATTTCAACATTCGTTTTTGACAATGACTTCCAGGCGCTGCTCACCCCGCAGAGGGCAGCACAGGAATTGGACTCGAACGGCATATCCAGCGTTGCTTGAACCGGGTCAGGACCATAGAACTCATCTGGATGACGATTTATTCGTTGCTCAAGCAGAATTTGGGTTGAGCCGTGTGGTGTGTTTTTCCCCACGCCATGATCTTTCCATCCCGAGGATGTCGCAGCTTGATGTGGAGAATGTCGTGCGAACCTGGATGGAACAGACCAGGTTATTGGGGGAGATGGATTTTATCCAGTATGTGCAGGTGTTTGAAAACAACGGCGCTATGATGGGCGCCTCCAATCCGCACCCCCACAGCCAGATTTGGGCAGCCAGCAGCATCCCCAATGAGCCTGCCAGGGAGATTGCGGCACAGAGCGAGTATCTGCAGCGCAATGGGACCTGCCTGCTTTGCCGGGTGCTGGAACAGGAGAATAAACTCGGCGAACGAGTGGTGGCAGCAAACGAATTGTTCACCGCCGTGGTGCCTTTTTGGGCGGTTTGGCCCTTCGAGGTGCTCCTGGTATCCAGCCGTCATGTATCATCGATGACGGATTTGTCGGCTGGCGAGGTGACGGGACTTGCTCAAATCCTGCGAGAAATCACCACACGATACGATAATCTATTCCAGGTACCCTTTCCTTATTCGATGGGTTTCCACCAGGCGCCAGCGGACGATCTTTCCCATGAAGAGTGCCATCTTCACGCGCACTACTATCCGCCTCTGCTGCGCTCAGCCACAGTACGCAAGTTTATGGTGGGCTATGAGATGCTTGCCATGCCGCAGCGTGACCTCTCCCCGGAGGCTTCAGCTCAGCGATTGCGAGAGTTGAGCAGGATACACTACCGAGAGGTGACAAACGACCTCTGATGGTTAGGAAAGGTGAACAGATCGATGCTGTCATTTTTGACCTGGGAGACACCCTGATGTATTTCTCTGGAGAGGTGGAGCCAGCTTTTGACCTTGCTGATGAGCAGCTGTACAGTTCGTTGGTCGCCAACGGGGTCAATCTGGATAGGGCTTTATTTCTTAACGAATACCGCCGGAAGATGGTCGAATATTATCGGAACCGGGAAATTGACCTGGTTGAAAGCACCAATTTCAAAGTCCTGCAGGATGTACTTGATGGATTTAGCGCTGGGTCACAGCCGGAAACAGTGCTAAGGCGCTGCCTTGCGGAAATGTATGCGGTTTTCCAGGCTCTATGGATACCAGATCCGGACGCGATTGAAACCTTACAAATATTGAAGTCACGCGGTTACCGCCTGGGGTTGGTTTCGAACGCTGCCGATGATGCCAATGTCCAGGTTTTGATCGACAAAGCCAGGATCCGCCCTTTTTTCGACAAGATCATCACCTCTGCGGGATTGGGATTACGCAAGCCTGCCCCCATGATCTTCAAGCCACTGCTGGATTTGTGGCAAATTCTGCCCGAGAGGATCGCCATGGTCGGAGACACTCTCGGCGCGGACATCCTCGGCGCGGAGAATGTGGGTATGTTCAGCATTTGGGTCACTGCTTATGCTGATAAACCCGGCAACCGTGCAAACGCAGGCAAAATCCTGCCACGCGCAGTGGTAAATGGTCTGAAGGATCTTCCTGGGCTTCTCAAAGGACTTGGCAAGTAGAACGGATCTGGGCTGATATAGTCAGCACACCCGCTTTAAGGTAACCTTATTCTTCCGGGGAAATCTCAGGTGTAAACGGTTCTGTCATTTCGTTCGGGCGTGGCTCGAGTTTAAGGGGAATTACCTGCTCTTTCCCATCACGCAGCACCGTCAGTTTTACTTCATCACCGGGATTTGCTTTCAGGGCGATATATACGAGCAGATCGTCGAATGAATAGATGGGTGTATCATTGATAGCGATAATGATATCCCCACCAATTTCTACAGTTCTTCCCTCGTAGGTCGACTGTCTTTGTGTGCCCCTCAGACCGGCTTTCGATGATGGACCATCACTAAAAATAAATGAAAGATACGCTCCACGGTCAACAGGAAGATCCATCGCCGCAGCTGTTGCCCAATCCAGGTCTCTTCCAGACACGCCCAACCAGGACCAGGTGTAAATCCCGTCTTTCACCAGGGAAGGGACGACTCTCTTAAGAATGCTTGACGGGATGGCGAAACCTACACCACTGTTAGCGCGTACATCATTCTCAGTGCGGATTTGGGCGTTAACGCCGATTACTTCTCCCTGGAGGTTGAGCAGTGGTCCACCGGAATTGCCGGGGTTGATGGGTGCATCTGTTTGGATTGCCATTGGAATGCTAAAGGTGTTCAAGGCAGGGATTGTTCGCCCAATAGCACTGACTATGCCGCGCGTCATGGTGCCGTCAAACCCGAACGGGTTCCCGATCGCGACCACGGTCTGCCCCGCCTGTACTATGGAATCGTCCCCAAGGGTTAGCGGGGTGATGCCCGGAGGAAGGTTATCGACGTGGATAACTGCCAGGTCGCTGTTGAAATCAGTGCCGACCAATTCTGCTGGTCGGGTAGAAGCATCTGAAAAGGTAACTTCCAGGGCATCAGAGCCATGCACAACGTGTGCATTGGTGACGATATTGCCATCCATATCGATGACGAAACCCGAGCCCTGAGAAAATCCGATCAATGAGTTTGCCTGTTCTACGAATGCGGTGATATTAACTACGGCTGGATTGGCACGCCGGTAAAGCTCGATAAGTAGGGATTGTTCATCCAGGATTTGAACCGGGATATCTATTGCGTCCTGTTCTGGTACCATTACCGCGGAATCATCAACCTGAAAGGCTTCATCCTGGACAGCAGTTTCCACGGTCGCTTCGATCGGTGCGATTTCGATTAAATTAGTTTCTTCATTGCCCGCTGGTACGTTTGGTAAGATCGTCTGGCATGCCAGGCTGGCAGCCAAAAGCGCTGTGATAGCCAGTATAACTGGCAGCTTTTTATTCCGACGGTTTGCTTTATGATGATCCATTCGATTCAATCCCATGTCCCTTATTTTCACGATAAAAAAGTATATCGTCGAATGTTAAGAGGCATCTGAAAACAGGATAAGAATAGTGGGAATTTTCCCTATCCCTTAACAGCGTTGAGAAAGTCTGCAAGGCATCCATAAGCCGTGGTATGTGGTCCGGGGTTTTCTTCCAGCACCGTCAACCTGCCGAGAACGTCCGTGGTGAATTGAACGATGCTTGTTGTTCCTTCTGTCCAATAGAGTGGTGAGTCAGGCTCCACAAGCTGGGGTGAGACCATAGCCTTCACCTCGCTGCTGCTCACCCGTTGTGCCGTACAGATTAACTTCCAGCGTTTGCCAGACTGGCGCGCCTGTTCAATCTCTACAGGTCCAATATCCCGGATACCCTGTCGATGCACTTCCTGGGGTTTCAGTGGGATATCCATCAGCACGGTTACCAGCGCTGCCACTTTGACGCTTGCGTCCCAACCGTCGATATCACCGCTCGGGTCGGTTTCGGCGATGCCGATATCCTGGCAGTGAGAGACAGCCTGTTCGAAGCCATCGCCCCCCTCCATCCTGGAGAGAATCATGTTGGTCGTTGAATTGAGGATGCCATCGAAACGCTCCAAACGGGCTGCGGGCAGAGTGTCGCGGAACAGCGAGAAGATTGGACAGCCATCCATGACCGTCGATTCGAATAAAAACCGCCTTCCGTGTGCTTTTGCCAGCTCACTGAGCTGTCTGTAAGCATGCACGACTGGACCTTTGTTGGCGGTGATGGCGTGCATACCAAAACCGATTGCCGTACGCAGGTGGTCGATGGCGGGCTGCCCGGTTTCATAATTTACCGGTGAATTCTCGAAAAGCACATCTGCGTGGCAGCGTTGGATGAAATCGAAACTGTCCTTGCATTCTGCAACGGTGGTTAACTCGCTCAGGTTTGAGCTGTTGATTGCTCGTTTAAGATCCAGCCCATTTGGGTCGATAGCGGCGCCGTGGCGATGCGTGTAGATTCCGGTGACAGCGTAAGTGATCGCGTAGCGATCCAGGATTTCTTGACGCTGATCAAGCAGCAGCTGCGCGAGGGCTTTGCCCACATTCCCAAAGCCGATGAGTGCCAGGTTGAAATGTGTCATGTTGAGTTTCCTTGTTGTGTTAAATTGCTGGCCAGGGATAGGGTCTCCGGTCGAATTGTGGATGTGGAAATGTGTTCGATGTGCATAGTTCCAGGGCGCGCTTCTCCATTGCCCTCAATTCCACATTGGACAGGTAGCGTGATAGCATTGCGCGCATGTTATTGCCTTTATTTGATAGGATATCGCCAGTCTCTGGCATTGCCAGCTCAGCTTGAAGCCGCTGCAGGTCTGCCACAAGCTGTACCGGGAAATCTTCTCCGGCAAAATCCCAGATCACCGTACGCAGCTTGTCGTCCGAATGGAAACATACTCCGTGGTCGATGAGCCAGATATGATTGTTCTCATCGAACAAGATGTGGCTGCCTTTGCGGTCGGCGTTGTTGATCAGCAGGTCAAACAGCACTGTAGGGCGTAAGCGCTGCAGGTCTTCGGCTGACAGGTTGAAATAATGGTACTCAGGGTCGTGTTCTATATATAACTGGATTGATCCGGGTCCGATGGGGGCCTTCCGCCGGTAAACCGTGGGTGGCACCAGGTCCCAACCCAGCGCCTGGCTGGTCCAAAATGCCGCTGCCTCTCTTTTTGCCAGGGATGCTGTGGGAAAATCCCATAATGGGCGTTCCCCTTTTGATGGTTTATAAACTGCCTGGAGGGTTTTCTCGTTCTGCGTGACTTCTACGAGGAAGGTATAGTTGGAACCCCAAAGAAATTCGCCCTTGATTGTGATCTCACCTTGCTGCAGGATATCGAGTGCGTCAGTGTTTGTGACCATTCTTCTTGGGACAGAAGTGACCCTCCGGTTCCATAGGCTCTCCACACTGCGGGCAGGTGGGTCTGCCGCGAGATGCGACCTCCATCCCCCAAAGGCACATCGCCCGGATCTGGGAGCGGGTGCACCAAAAGCGCACAACGCGTGAGTCTTCAGGACTGTTTCCTTCGCTGACAACTTCTCGGGTGATCAATACAACCAGGTCCTCTTCAGCCTCATAACCCAGACCCAATTCACCCACCCGGAAAAGCGGATCCACGGGAGGGTGGATGTGCATTTTTTCTTCAGTGTAATCGCCCGATGCATCGAGCAATTCGGGATACTTCTCGTAGATCTCGCTAAGGAATTGTTCCAGCCCGATCGCCAGAGATTGGATTTGTATTTTTTCCACAATTAATGTGACAGTGCGTTCATCCTGCCAACCCTGGATGTAAAAGACCCTTTTCCCGGGTGGACCGATGGCGTCTGTGGTTATGTGGGTGACCGGTCGCAGGTCGATTTCGGTCGCGGGCATAAGTTCTCCATATTCAATAGCACAATAAGTGACTTGGCAGCTTCATTAAGTAACGCATGGAGCGATACCATCTGTTCCAGCGATTTACCGAGTATACCAGATCAGGATTTTAACAGGTTTAGAGTTATATCAGCATTCAGATTCATTGCTGCCAGGTGAGCGCCGAACTCACCCATGTGCAGGATGCTGATAGAAGCGGTCGAGATCACCAGGCGTTGGAAATTATCCAGCGGTAAGCCGAGGAAATATGCGATCGCCAGCTTGATCGGATCGGAATGGGACACACAAACAATCAGGTCCTTGGGGTCGTGTTTTGCTGCCAGAGCCAGAAGCTCGGTGCTGATGCGAATCTGGGTATCTGCGAAAGCCTCACCGCCTGGGAAACGGAATACAGAAGGATTTTGCTGGACCACGCGCCAGGATTTTTTCTTGCTCACGGTTTTTAATGGCTTATCTTCCCATTTTCCGATCTCGGTCTCCAGCAGTCCATCACGGATGATGACATCCTGGTTCAACGCCTTTGCGATCGGTCTGGCGGTCTCCCGGGCGCGCTTGATCGGGCTGCTGTATACGGCTTTTATTGGTGCTCCGCTCAGCATCTTTGCCAGACCGTCTGCTTGTTGTTGTCCGCGCTCGTTCAGAGGAATCCCCGGCTTCCGACCAGCGAGGCGGTGTTTCTTGACATAATCGGTCTCGCCGTGGCGGACCAGTAAGATGGTGGGCATGGTGTTTTTTCCTCCGCAAAGTGATAGTGACTTTGTATTGTAACCCATACTGATATTGCCCGGAATTGCCCCTAAGCAAACCATCATATAGTCGCTTGTGAATTGTGAGTTCTATTTTTTATTGTCATTCCAAACACCTGTTTGTCATTCCGAGTGGAACGAGGAATCCCTATAACCTTTACCTCTCCATACCTGCATGGGTAGCTCCATGATGAACGCCTCAGGGATCCCTCACTCCGTTCGGGATGACAATAAGCCTTGTCGGGATGACAACAAGCTTGTCATGCCGAGTGGAACGAGGAATGCATGCCCGGCAGGAGGTTTTTCCACCCGCGCCCCTGTTGGGAAACAACCTGCTGGCGGCATCTAACCTTAACCAAATCCGCTTATACGGCTGCTGATCAATACCGTCTGGAAGATTGTTTCAATCGTCACTTTATGGTCACCGCCTGCTTCCAGCACCTCATACACCATGCCCCCAAATCTGCGCAATCTGTGTTCCACACAAAGTTTGAACGTTCAACAAATCTCCTTTTGAGGTAAAATGTCCGGGACCAATTCGGGTCAATTTCATTTCACCGAGAATCCTATGAAAATCCCAATCGCAATCATCGGCTGTGGGGGGATGGGCAAACGCCACCTGTTCGGCATCCAGGAGCTGATGCAGACCTCATTGTGCAACGTCGAACTCGTCGCCGTCTGCGACCTGCGCGCCGACAACGCCGAACACCTGGGGGATGAAGCCGAGTCCCTGCTGGGCTATCGTCCCGCCGTTTTCTCCACCATGGAGCGCATGCGACAGGAGTTCCCGCAGCTGCAGGCGGTCATCGTTACCACCGACGCCGGCTCGCACCACAAAGTCGTCAGCGCTGCCTTCGAGCTGGGCTGGCACGTGCTCTGTGAAAAACCTCTCGGTCTAACCCTGCGCGCATGCAATTCCATCCTCGCTGCCCAGGCTGCCAGCGGCAAGACCCTCAGCGTGGCTGAAAACTACCGCCGCGATCCCATGAGCCGCCTGACCCGCGCCTTGCTCGATGCTGGAGCCATCGGCGCACCGCAGATGTTTCTCGACATCAGCGCCAGCTCTGGCAGCCAGATCATCATCACGCCCTGGCGTCATAAGAAAGAGTCCGGCGGCATGTTGCTGGACGGAGGCGTGCACAATGCTGACATGATGCTCTACTACATGGGGGATGTCGAGGAAGTTTATGCCCAGGTAGCTCTTTTAGAGAAGACTCGTTACAAGCCCAAAGACGCCGGCGCCCTTTCGGATTATTACAACCACTGGTATGCCGAGATGCCCGATTCCATCCAGGCAACCGCCGAGGACACCATGCTGGCGCTGTTAAAGTTCAAGAACGGGACCATGGGGCAGTGGACCCAGAGTTACGCCGCCCACGGGAGGGGTTTTGGTCACAAGGCGATTTATGGTCAAAAAGGTTCCATGATCCCCGGCGGCACCCGCAATGGTGTTTCCCCCGTGCTGCACCTCGACAACGTGGGAGATTCCCGGCAGGAGCCCATCACTGGTGATGCGCTGCTCGAGCTGGTACCCGATTACAGCCTCGACCCCATAACCTCCGCCCTGTTCGCTTCGGAACGCCCCACCTCATACTCCGTGCCCTTCCAGGCAGCCGACCGCAAGCTGCTGGCGATCGAGATCCACGAGCTTGCCGATTGTGTCATCCATGCCAGGACGCCTGAGGTGGACGGGCTGGTCGGGCGCCGCGCCGTGGCAATGTGTTACGCAGCTTTCGAATCGGGCTTGTTGAACCGACCCGTCTCCCTGGATGAGATCGAAGCGGAAGAAAAGGACCAGTTCGAGCACGAGATCAACCTCCAGCTGGAGCTTTTGTGAGCAGAAGAGACCCTTTAATGGTGGATTTTATCGTTATCTTCAGGAGAGTGCTTTGATGGAATATCGCCGCTTGGGCAGGACCGGGAAACAAGTTTCGATTTTAGGGATTGGAGGCGGTTATGTGATGCTGCGCAGCATTGAGGATGGCGTGCGCATTTACGAACGCGCCGCTGAGCTCGGAGTGAATTATTTCGATGGTCGCTATGGACCAACCGGTACAATGCAGAGACCGGTCATCGCCCAAAACCGCGAGTTTTTCATCATCGGCACCAAGACCGCCAATGATTCGCGCGACGGCGTCCTGCGCCGCATCGACGAGGACCTGGAAGAGTTAGGCACTGATTACCTGGACATTTTCTACCTGCGTACCTACAACAAGGCAATGCTGGACGCTCACCTGGCTCCAGGTGGTTCGATGGAAGGCGTCCTGCAGGCAAAGGCGGATGGCAGGGTTCACGCCATCGGTCTCGCCGGGCACAGCGACCTGGGAGCTTTAGCCCGCGGCGTGGAGACAGGTCTGGTCGATGTTGTCCAATTCCCGCTCAACGTCGTCCGCCGTGACGCCTGGGACGACCTTCTCCCCGTTTGCATCCAACACGATGTCGGCAGGGTGATCATGAAGCCGATGAACGTGGGTTTGGTGCCGGCAGAGGTCAGCCTGCCCTGGCTGGCCAACCAGCCTGTACACGTGATGGCTCCCGGCATCAGCACGCTGGAGCAGCTTGAACAGGACGCTGCTATCCTGGACCGGGATCCAATGGTGCTTTCCTCCCAGGAGGAGCGAGAGGTGGAGAAATGGCGCGTGAAGATGGACCTCGAGACCTGCCGTATCTGCGACGCTGTCTGCCAGCCGGTTTGTGAGCCGGGTTTGAACATTGACTGGTTGATATACCACAATGTCTTCCAGAATGAGCTGCGCCGCCTGGATGTATCCGGCTTTCTGGAGTACCCCTTCGCCGATTGGGTCAAGGAGCAGTCCGAATTCACCTTCTCGAACACTCTCGCCCAGATCCAGTTATGCAACCATTGCGGTAAATGCGTCGAGGTCTGCCCCCACCACCTCCCAGTCACCGGTCTGCTCGATAAGATCAAGGAACAGCAGACCAGCTTGCTTGCCGAATTGAAGGAGGTGAGTTGGGACGAGGAGTACCAGGGTTCGGACACGCCCCTGCCCAACAAGGTTTTGAAATCCTGGATCAGCGGCGGGAAAAAGAGGGTGTAACATGGTACAAGGCTTTGATCTCATCGACTGCCACACTCACATCGGGCGCCTCCCGGGCGTAGTGGGTGAGGCGTTTACATCCGAAGACCTGCTCCATATCTGCGATCACGAAGGGGTGAGCCGCATGTTAGTCTCTTCCGCCACTGCCACCACGGTGAGTCAGCACGCCGGCACGCTTGAGACTGTGGACATGGTGCGCCGTCATGGCGTCCAAAATGGAGGCAGGCTGTGCGGTATGTTGTGGATCAATCCCCACGATCCTGTCTGGCAGGACGATGTGCCCCTCGCCCGTCAGCACGGTTTCAAAGGCATCAAGATTCACCCGGTTTTGGACCACTACGCCGTCAGCCTGGAGGCCCTTGAGCCGGTCTTCGCCTGTGCCAGAGATAATTCTTGGCCTATACTCACCCACACGGACGCTGATGGCACCACGATGGGCGCAGCTCACTATGAACCACTGATTAAGTCGTTTCCGGACGTGGTGCTGATCCTTGCCCACCTGCGCCCCGGCGCCATCCCATTGGCGAAGCGCTACGAGAACGTTTTCGTCGATACCACCTACATGGACGCCGTCACGGTGGAGGTCGGCTGGCTGGCTTTAGGCGCGGGCAAGATCCTTTTCGGATCGGACGCAGCCGAAGGTTTCGACGTTGGTCACCCGGTCCCCAGGCTGCGCCCGCCGCGCTCGTATGCCGGTCTGGTGGCAGAACTTCAAGCTCGCGGTATCCCGGACGACAGCCTGGAGCACATCCTGTATACGAACGCAGCTGAAATTTTCAATCTGGCTGCTTAAACAAAATCAAAAGGAGCAATATATGCGCATAGGTTACTGTACCTGGGGAATGATGAAGGTACCCATCGAAGAGGTGATCCCTGCTGTCGCCATGATCGGATACAGCGGCATCGAGCTGGCGGTCACACCGGGCTGGCCCACAGACCTGGACACTCTCGACGCCCCGAAACGCAAGCAGATCATGAGTTTGCTGGCAGATTACAACCTCGTCCTCACCGCCGTTGCCGGTCACACATCCATGGCAGAAGAAGATGGTGAGAAGAACATGGCCAACTTGCAGCGCTTGCGCCGCACCATTGACCTTGCTGCCGAACTTGCCCAGCCAGGAGAGACGCCCATCGTCGCCAGCCTGATCGGCGGGAGGGAGGATGAATGGGAAGATAAAAGGCAATTGATTGCCGGGCGTGTCAGCCACCTGGGTGATTATGCCGCCAGCCAGGGCGTCATCCTGGCTGTGGAACCGCACTGCGGCACTTCGTTCGACATGCCCGAGAAAGCCACCTGGTTGATGAAGCAGGTGGACCACCCGGCTGTGCGCTTGAATTTCGACATCAGCCACTTCGACATCCGCGGCATCACCATCGCTGAATGTGCCCCGCGCATTGTGCCCTGGAGCGTGCACACCCACGTCAAGGACCAGCGCGGCCGTTACCCCGACCACGAGTTCATGACACCCGGGTCTGGTCCTTTCGATTTCGTCGAATATCTTACAGAAATGCACACGGCAGGTTACACCGGTTTTATTGGCATGGAGGTCAGCGTGATGGTGCAGCGCAAGCCCGGTTACGATCCGTTTGTCGATGCTGCCCTCGGTTATTATGCCCTGCGCCATGCCTTCAACGAAGCAGGCGTCCCACTGGAGGGTTGACGCCATGACAGCAGCAAGCAGCTACCTGCACTGGTTGGTGGAGCAGACCCCCACACGCTGGTGGCACGATTCCGGTGATCCAACGGAACTTACCCTTGGGCTTGAACACGGCGCCTGCGGTGTGACCACCAACCCGGTACTCACCAGCCAGGCGCTGGCAGCCCAGCCCGATCATTGGTGCGCTGCTACCACGTCGATAGACCCGCATCTCACCGGTGATGCGAAGGTTGAAGCCTTGATGTACGCCGTCGCACGCGAAACCGCTTCCCGTTTGGAAGCTCACTACAACTCCAGCCAGGGTTCGCAGGGTTACGTCTGCGCCCAGGTCAGCCCTCAAAAGGCGTCTGACCGTGTGGCGATGCTGGAGATGGCGCGCCGCTTCCACACCTGGGCGCCCAATATCGCCGTCAAGCTCCCGGTCACCGCCGCAGGTCTGGACGTGCTCGAGGACTGCACCGCTGAAGGCATCACGGTCACCGCCACGGTCAGCTTCACTGTGCCTCAGGTCGTTGCCATCGCTGAACGCCACCGTCTGGGCATCGCCCGTGCTCAAAAAGCAGGTGTGCAGCCCGGGCGTTGTTTTGCCGTGATCATGATCGGCAGGTTGGATGATTACCTGCGCGACGTTGCCCAGGACAACCAGGCAAATGTGAGTGAAGCCGACATCCGCCTGGCAGGTCTGGCGGTCACCAAACGGGCTGTCGCGATCTACCAGCGGGAGGCTTACGAGGCGGTGCTCCTCGTAGCTGCCCTGCGCGGCACTTACCACATGACCGGTCTGGCTGGAGCGGGTATCATCATGTCGATCCACCCTTCGATCCAGAAGCCGCTGCTCGAGATGCAGCCTCCCTTCGAGACGGGCATCGATACACCCGTGCCGCAAGAGGTGATTTCCCGCCTGCAGGCGATGCCTGAATTCGTGCGTTCATACGAACCGGACGGGATGGCGCCCGGTGAATTTATCTCATTCGCCCTGACCCAGCGCACTCTGACCCAATTCCACGAAGCCGGGTGGGGTAAACTGGCTGCCTGGTCGCCGTAGCGCGCCAGGAGGAGGTGAATATGAATTATTATCAGCAGGTCTTTAGCTTAAAAGATAAGGTCGTTTTCGTGGCTGGGGGTGCGGGAGCCATCGGTTCCGAGATCGCCCGCGCCGCGGTGGACTACGGCGCCAGTGTTGTCATCGCCGATATGCAGCAGGAGAGCTGTGACAAAATCGCCGTAGAGCTGGATGAACGCGGCGGTAGGGCAGCCGGCGTTGTACTGGACATCCTCGATGAAGGTTCGATCGACGCTGCCCTGGATGCTGCCCTGCGCCTCCTGGGCGCTGTCGATGTCCTGGTCAACGCTGCCGGCACCCACATCGAAAAACCTGCCCATGAGTTCGACACCGCTTCATGGGACAGGGTCGTTGACATTAACCTTCGCGGCGCTTTCCTGCTCTCCAAGGCTGCTGCAGCCCAGATGATCGCTCAATCCAAAAGCGGCAGCCACATCCACATCACCTCCGTGCGCAGCGCTCTCGGCATCCGCCGCGGTTACGCTGCCTATGTTGCCAGCAAGGGTGGGCTGGCAGTGCTCATCAAGCAGCTGGCGACCGAGTGGGCGCCTTTTGGTATCCGCGTCAACGGCATCGCCCCGACCTTCACGCGCACGCCGCTTGTTGCAGATTATCTCAACGACCCGGTCTTTTACCAGGGTCTGGTGGACAGGATCCCGTTGGGCAGGGTGTGCGAGACCAGCGACATCGCAAACCTGGCGGTCTTCCTCGCCTCAGGTGCCTCCAGCTTTATCACCGGTCAAAATATTTTTATCGACGGCGGTATAACTGCAACCCAATAGCATCTATTCCTCAGTTTCTTGCCTGACGAAACAAGTGTATCAGGATTCTAACCTGACATTCCCGGCAACCAGTAGGTCAGGTATCCCTACCTGACACCTCCGTCCAGAAAGGACCACCCCTCATGAACTCCTACTCCAACCTGCTCACCAACTACATCAACGGTGAATGGACTCTCCCATTAGCCTCTGAACACCTGCCCGTCATCAACCCCGCCAGCGCGCAAACGATCGCCCTGGTCCCCCTTACTCCCGCTTCCGGGGTGGATCACGCCGTCCAGGCAGCTGCCGCCGCGTTCCCAGCCTGGCGCAGCACACCCGCGCCCAACCGCATCCAGCCACTTTTCCGCCTCAAAGCTCTCCTGGATGAGCACCTGGAGGATCTATCGCGCACCATCACCATTGAAAATGGCAAGACTCTCGCCGAGTCCCGCGGTGAGATGCGCCGGGCGATCGAAAACGTCGAGGTCGCCTGCGGCATCCCCACCATGGCTTTGGGCGATTTTGCCGAGGACATCGCACGAGGGGTCGATGAATATATGATCCGCCAGCCCGTCGGCGTCGCAGCCATCATCTGCCCTTTCAACTTCCCCGGGATGATCCCATTCTGGTACCTGCCCTACGCGCTGGCATGCGGCAACCCGGTGATCGTCAAGCCATCCGAACGCTGCCCCATCACCATGTGGAAGGTTTTCCACCTGATCGAGGCGGCGGGGTTCCCCCCAGGCGTGGTCAACATGGTCAACGGCGGTCCGGAGACCGTTGATGCGCTCCTCGACCATCCGGATGTCAGGGCGGTCACCTTCGTCGGCTCGACGCGCACGGCGCGCCACATCTACAGCCGCGCCTCTGCCAACGGAAAGCGCGTCCAGGCTCAGGGCGGCGCCAAGAACCCGGTCGTCATCCTGCCAGACGCTGATCCCGATCTCACCACCAGCATCGTCGCCGACAGCGCTTTCGGAAACGCCGGGCAGCGCTGCCTGGCGGCTTCGCTGGTGATCACGGTCGCCGAAGCCCGTGACCGTTTCTTGCCCAGGATCGAGGACGCCGCCCGTCAGCGTGTCGTTGGCAGCGGTCTGTCTGATGCAGTGCAGATGGGTCCGGTGATCACCGCGGCAAGCAAACAGCGCATTGAAGAGCTGGTTGATGCCGGGCATTCAGATGGGGCGCAGCTGCTGGTGGATGGGCGCAGCCCCCACGTCGATGGTTTTCCGCAGGGTTATTTCGTGCGTCCGACGCTGCTGGCGGATGTATCGCCGGGCAGCGTGCTGGCGAAGACCGAGGTCTTTGGTCCCGTCCTGGCTCACATCCAGGCGGACAGCCTGGATGATGCCATCGCCTTGATCAACGCCGGTCAGTATGGCAACATGGCATGTCTCTTCACCGGCTCAGGCGCTGCAGCCAGGAAGTTCCGCCACGAGGTGGATGCAGGCAACATCGGCATCAACATCGGCGTCGCCGCTCCGATGGCGTTTTTCCCGTTCAGTGGTTGGAAGGAAAGTTTCTTTGGCACCCTGCATGCCCAGGGCAAACACGCAGTCGAGTTTTTTACCCAGACCAAGGTCGTTGTCGAACGCTGGCACGAGGAGTGGTCGCGCAAATTCTAACCAACTATGATCCGCGTAATCTGTTTATCCGCGCAATCCGCGTTAGGCTCCTCTTCTCCCCTCTTCCCTGGCGATTTCGCAAAATAACCTCACCTGCTCCACACTGGTTCCTGGCGTCACCGGGCTGCCGATTCCCATGATGAAGCGGTCCTTGTTCCTGCGACCAGCCTTCACCTGCCTGCGCACCTCGGCGCGCAGCGCCTCCTCGCTTGCCTGTGGCAGCAGGTGGATCGCATCCAGGTTGCCCACCACCGCACAGCGTCCGTCAACCGCATCCGCCACTTCCTCGATGTCGATGTTGAAGCCCTTCTTGCTTTCCTCCAGCGAGACAGCTTCCGCCCCAGCTGCCAGGATCAGCTCCAACTTTCCCTTTGGATCGCCGCAAAAATAATATATACACTCCATCCCCAGTGAATGGATCGTATCCACCAGGACTCGGCTGAACTTCAGGTTCAGCTCTTCGAATGCCAACGGGCTGATCATGTCGGTAAAACAATCCTCCACCCAGATCCCGGCAGCCCCCAGCGCCTGTGCGATTTCCGCCTGCCGCACTGCCCTTTCAAGGATGCGTTCGCAGGCAAAGGATACCAGTCCGGGGTTCTCGGCGATCATCTCCATCATCCCTTCGAATCCCCACAGGTAATAACAGTCCGTCAGCGGTGTGCTGATGTGCCGGATGGGATAAAGCTCGCTGAACTGCCCCACCTGCCACTGTGCCAGGTCTGTAGATCCATTCGAAACGAATGTGCCTGTGTCAAAGGGAGGTAAATCTGGCAGCGCCATTTCTACGAGTTCAGGGGTGTCGGCAAAAGGCTCAACCCGCCACTGTGTGCTGGTGTGACCTCCCTGGAGGGAAGACATCATCTCCCATCCACCAATCATGGGTTCGGATAATTCCCTGCGATCAATTTGTCCCTGTTCCCCTTCCGGCAGGGTTTCGATCATGACACTGTCACCTTCGACGCTGACGCGCTGCCTTAAGCGGTAATCTCGCGGCCAGCATGATTCGAGGTACATCCAGTCCTGACCGCTGGCAGGGATCACCTGGTTCATCCAGGCTTTCTGGTGTTCAACGTCAGGAGATTGGGCGTACCACCATGGCAGATCACACAACCGGTCCCAGTGATCGCGGAAATAGATGCCTTCATAACAGATCACGACCGGGAAATCCCGCGCCCCCTCCCGGCTCAGAGCCGCTTCGATGAGATAGCGCCCTGTCAAGTCAGGTCACTCTACCAGGTGACAGGCGACCCAGTGTCCCGGTTTTGCCTGCCTCCACTCGGGTACAGACTCTTTGCACACATCTTCAGCGATCGGACAGCGCGGGTGGAAGCGGCAGCCTGATGGCGGGTTTGTCGGGCTGGGGATCTCGCCTTTCAGCACTGTGCGCTCCCTCAGGCGGTCCAGCTTCGGGTCCGGGATCGGCACTGCAGAGAGCAGCGCCTGGGTGTAGGGGTGCAGGGCGTTTTCATACAGGTCATCCCGGTGTGCCAGTTCCACGAAAACTCCCAGGTACATCACCGCCACGCGGTCACAGATGTGGCGCACCATGCTCAGGTCGTGGGCGATGAAAAGGTAGGTCAGGTTCAGCTGGTCTTGCAAATCCTCCAGCAGGTTAACCACCTGTGCCTGGATGGACACGTCCAGGGCGGAGATTGGTTCGTCGCAGACGATGAACTCGGGATCTGATGCCAGCGCACGGGCGATGCCAATGCGCTGCCTCTGCCCACCGGAGAACTCATGGGGGAATCGGTTGACGTGGGACGGGCTGAGCCCAACCAGGCGCAGCAGCTCCTTCACCCGCTCGATGCGCTCCTTTTCATTGGCAAGCATGTGGTGAACCCGCAGAGGTTCAGCAATGATCGAGTTCACCGTCCAGCGCGGGTTGAGCGAGGCATAGGGATCCTGGAAGATGATCTGCGCTTTCTGGCGCAGCTTGTTCAGTTCCTCGCCGCGAGCCTGGCGCATGTCATGCCCCGCGATGTTGATCTCACCACTCGTGGCGGGGTACAGCCCCAGGATGGTCCTGCCCACCGTGGTTTTGCCGCAGCCGCTCTCGCCCACCAGTCCCAGGGTTTCGCCTGCCTGGATATCGAACGAAATCCCGTCTACAGCTTTAACCCAGGCTTCGGTGCGTTGAATCACCACCCCGCTGTTGACCGGGAAGTGTTTCTTCAGGTCCTTGACCTGGACGAGTGCCTCTCCCGTTGTCATCGCAGCCCTCCGCTGCGCGTGTTCACCCAGCAAGCCACCCTGTGACCCGCATCGACCGCTTCCAGGTTGGGGTTCTGATCCATGCAAATATCGCGCACGTAATTACAACGCGGCGCGAACGGGCAGCCTTTAGGTTTGACCAGCAGGTTGGGCGGCGCTCCGGGGATCGAGTGCAGTCTTCGTTCCCTGCGCCGGTCAACCCGCGGCAGTGCGCCCAGCAGGGCGATCGTGTAGGGGTGCGCCGGGTGGTCATACAGGTCTTCCACGCGCGCTTCCTCGACAATGTAGCCGGCATACATCACGATCACGCGCTCCGCCATGCCCGCCACCACGCCCAGGTCATGCGTGATCCAGATGATTGACAGGTTCACGTTTACACGCAGCTGCTGCACCAGCTCCACGATCTGCGCCTGGATGGTCACGTCCAGAGCCGTTGTCGGCTCATCGGCGATCAGGATGCTCGGGATGCATGAAAGCGCCATGGCGATCATCGCCCTCTGGCGCATCCCGCCGGAGAACTGGTGCGGGTAGCTCTTCAGGCGCTGTACCGGGTCCGAGATTCCCACCAACTCGAGCAGCTCAACCGCCCGGTGCTGTGCCTGCTGCGCGTTCATGTCCATGTGGGTGCGCAGCGCCTCGGTCAGCTGCCTGCCGATGGTCAACACCGGGTTCAGCGATGTCATCGGGTCCTGGAAGATCATGGCGATGGCTTTACCGCGGATGTTCGCTTCCAGGTCTTTCTCACTCATTCCAAACAGGTCCCTGCCTTTGTAAAAGGCTTTCCCGCTGAGGATTTCGCCCGGCGGGATGGCGATCAGGCGCAGCAGCGAGAGCATGGTCACGCTCTTCCCGCAGCCGCTCTCACCGACCACCGCCAGGGTGCCGCCCTCTTCCAGGTTGAACGATACACCGTTGACCGCATGCACGGTCCCTTCCGGGGTGTGGAAACAGGTCTTCAGGTCGTGGACTTCGAGGATGTTCTCAGCCATGATGCTTCAAACCGACCTGCTGCGGGGGTCCAGAGCGTCTCTCAGCCCATCACCGACGAAATTAATGGCAAGTACAGTCAGCAGGATGAACATGCCTGGGAAAAACCACAACCACCATGCTGTCTCGATATAGCGATAAGCGCCGTCGAGCATGTTGCCCCAGGTCGCCGTGGGGGGCTGCACGCCCAAACCCAGGAAGCTGATGTACGCCTCCAGACGTGATCGCCGAAGCCACACCCAGCGTCGCCGAGACGATAATCGGCGCCATGCTGTTTGGCAGGATATGGCGGAAGATCATGCCGCGGGTTGGCGTGCCGATCGCCCGCGCTGCCAGCAGGAACTCATGTTCCTTCAGTGTCAGGAACTCGGCACGAACTATGCGCGCCAGGTAAGGCCAGGAGGTCAATCCGATGATTACCACGATGACGATGACGCTGCCGCTGAATTCCCTGCCCAGGATTTTGACAGTGTTAATGTCGCCCGAGAAAAAGCGTGCCATTACCAGCAGCAGGAAAATCTGCGGGATGATCAGGATTACCTCGGTGAAGCGCATCAGCACGTTGTCAATCCACCCGCCAAAATATCCCGCCATGGCGCCGATCAGAATGCCCACGGTCACCTCCAGCAGAACCGCGGTTAGACCGATCATGATCGAGATCTGCCCTCCATAAATCGTCCTTGCCAGGATGTCCCTGCCGATGGTGTCGGTGCCGAAGGGGTGTTCCCAGGATGGCGATTGAAGGGCAATGCTGGTGTCGTTAAAGTTGGCGTAAGATTCTGGTACGAACAGCGCCCCTCCTACGCAGTACATCACCAGGGCAAAGAGGATGCCCGTTCCAACCAGCGCCATTTTGTGCCGTTTGAAGCGCAGCCATGCCATCCTTGAGAGCGAGAGCGGTGGCGCCTCCAGCGCGTCCAGGTTCGCTGGTCCGAGGGGAGTGGGGGTTTTTACTTCGGTTTCAACCATTGCTCAGTATAACTGACATTAATCGTAGCGGATGCGGGGATCCAGCAGGGCGTAAACGATGTCGGTCAGCAGCTGGAAGACGATCACCGCCACGGCGATCATCATCATGATGCCCATCACCACCGGTGCATCGCCGCGCGAGACGTGGTCGATGAACAGCCGTCCCATCCCGGGCCAGGCGAAGATGCGCTCTGTCACCAGGGCGCCGCCTAACAGGAAGGGCAGGTCCAGCCCGATGATCGTCACCAGGGGCAGGGCGGCGTTTTTAAGGGCGTGGACATACACCACCTGCCCGCGGGGCAGACCCTTCGCCTTCGCCGTGCGCACGTAGTCCTGGTTCATCGACTCGAGCATCGTGCTGCGCACGTAGCGGCTGTAAGCGCTGAAGCTGGTCAGTGCGATCACTGTAACCGGCAGAATCATGTGGCGCAGCACTTCCATCGGTGTTTGCCCGACGCGTGGGTCAAACATGCCCACTGTAGGCAAATAGGGCAATCCCCAGCGCCGGAAGTTGACCGCGAAGATGTACATCGCCGCCAGCGCCACGAAGAAGATGGGCATCGAATAACCGATGAAGGACAGGGTCGTGATCAGGTTGTCTGAGAACGAATACTGGTGCAGCGCCGAATAGACCCCGATCAGCAGCGCCCCGACAATGATCACCACCTCGGCGGCGAGCATTAATAACAGGGTGTTCGGAACCCGGTCCAGGATCACTTCCATCGCCGGTTTGCGTGAGACGAGGCTGTTGCCGAAATCCCCGCGCAGCACGCCCTTTCGTAATCCTGGCGACTCGGGGACGCCATCGCCGTCCAGGTCTATCATCGTCCAATCGTTGCCCACCAGCCAGTACAGGTACTGTATGTAAACAGGCTTGTCCAGCCCCAGCTGCCGGGTCAGCCGTTCGCGATCCGAGGAGCGGGTCACCGACCTGCCTCCCATGGTGGCAATGGGGTCGCCCATGTTCTGGATCAGGACGAAGAGCAGCATACTCACCAGGAAGAGCAGCGGGATCGCCTGCAGTAAACGCCGGGTGACGTATCGGGTCATTGCTTTACGTGTGTGCTTTTTTCAGTCACAGGTCTCCGGTCGATATGCAAGGGCTGCCCTAAAAGTGGTCCTTTTGTGGACAGCCCTTGCGGTTGGTTTGTGTGAAGAAATCTCGTCGTTTACTTGCTGTCCCACTCGGAGACGTTGTAGAACGGGGTTGCGCCTGAGAGTTTCACGTTCATCAGGCGTGCACCCACTGCCCAGATATCCGGGTCCTTCCAGATGCTGAGCCAGTAAACCTGGTCATATAAGATCTTACTGATCTGGTGGAAGGTGGCGATGCGCTCATCCGTGTCCACCTGGGTCGCCTGGAGCTGGAAGAGAGCGTCCAGTTCCTCGTCGCAGATGAACTGGGCGTTAACGCCCACCGGGTAATCATCGGTGGGGATTTCAGAGCACAAGCCAGTAGACCACGTCAGGATCCGGGAAGGCAGTTGTGTCCGACCATTCCATGATGTCCAGTTCGCCCGTGTAGGTGGGTCCCTGGTTGCCATAGGTCTCAAAGAAGATGTCGCCATCCACGTTGAAGAGCTCCACCTTGACGCCAACATCCGCCAGCATCTGCTGGAACACAGCCTGGGTGCTCTGGCGCACTTCACGGGTCGTCGTCCCGTAAACCAGCACCAGCTCCTCGCCGTCTTTATCGCGGGTGCCGTCTTCGTTGGAATCTACCCATCCTGCTTCATCCAGGAGCGTTTTCGCTTTTTCAGGGTCGAATGGGTAAGGTTTCAGGGATGGGTCCGCATAGGGGGTGTCATCCCAGAAAGTAGCACCCGGTTCGGTCTTGCCCAGCAGCAGGTCCTTGCTGATTTGTGCCCGGTCGATGGCGTAGGCAAGAGCCTGGCGTACTTTGACATCCTTCAGGGCAGGATGTGATGCTTCATTCAAGCTCATATACCAGCCTTCGTTGTAGCCTGATTTCACCGAGACCATGGTTAATCCCGTTCCTTCAAGTGGGGGGATGTCCGGGTAAGCGATGAAGATGCCGATGTCGCCGTCTCCGGTCTTCAGCGCGGCTACCTGCGAGGCATCATCCGGCACGATGCGGATGAAGATCTCATCCAGGAGGGGTTTCTCTCCGAAGTAGTTTTCGTTGCGCACAAAGCGCAGGTATGAACCAGACTCCCACTCGGCGAAGACGAACGGTCCGATGCCAACGGTTGGGGCAAAGTTCCAATCGGCATTGTCGATCGTGCCCTCCGCATCAAAAACCGGGCGAAGCACGTGTTCAGGCAGCAGCCCATGGAAAAGCCCAAGCCAGGGAGCGAAAGGCTCTTCAAAGGTCACCACGACTGTCGTGTCGTCGGGCGTCTCGAAGCTGGCGAGCTGGTCGTAGGGATATACGGACGAGACCGTGTTGCTCGGGTCCATGGTCATCTCGTAAGTGAACTTGTAGTCCGCCGAGGTCACCTTTTCGCCATCTGACCAGAGCAGGTCATCGCGCAGTTTCAGGGTCAGCGTTTTGCCATCAGCCGAAATACCGCCGTTTTCCTCGCTGGGCATCTCGGTCACCAGGACCGGGTAGGGCTCGTTCGCATCGTCATACTGCCAGGTCCACACGTCCCAGAACTGCTGTGTGATACCGGAGAAGAACATGTTGGTGTACAACGGGTTCAGAGTGTCCGGTTCCTGGGTGAAGATCAGCGTTGCGATTTTTGGCTGTGCTGATTCCTCCGGTTCAGCCGGTTCTTCAGCCGGCTCTCCAGCTTCAGCCTGTTGTTCAGGCTCCGATGGCTCACTCACATCAGGCTCTGTTGTACCGCCTGGGGCGCAGGCGCTCATCACCAGTGCAAGCATCAGGATGATGGTTAGAATAGTCAGTAACTTACGCATTGTGTCCTCCTTGTTGGGTATTGATTTGTTTGGTTCTGTCTGGAAATTTGGTTGGGTTTGCGAGAGTTTCCGGTTTTTCTGCCGAGGCGGTGTCGGAACGGCGAGACTCTGGCAATCACGACAGTGAGGAGTATCCGGTCCACCCGGCTCCTCATTTACGCTTTCAATTATAGCAAGGATGAGCAGATATGCAAATAATAAAAATTAAAATCCGTGAATCAATTAAACCCTTCCAGTTCCCCTGAGTTTGTTGACGGGTGATGTGCGTTCAGCTAAAATCCTGGACAGGCTGTATAAGATAGAAAATCTTGGTCACTGGAACGGGAGGTGAGATGACGGAAGAGCTCTTTCAAGAGATGCGCCAGAGTATCCTCGATGGGGACACGGACCTTGCGGCAGAGCTGGCTCAGCGAGCCCTTGCCCAGGACGTGGATCCCCTCGAGGCGATCAACCGCGGTTTTGTGCCCGGCGTGGACGAGGTCGGTGAGAAGTTTGCCAGCGGTGAGATGTTCCTGCCGGAGCTGGTGATGGCGGGTGAGGCGATGAAAGCCGCCGTGAAAGTGCTGGAGGAAGCGCTTGCCCAGAGAGGACAAACACGGCAGTACCTGGGCACAGTAGTCATCGGAACGATCAGCGGTGACATCCACGAGATCGGCAAGACTCTCGTGGCTACCATGCTCTCTGCCGGCGGTTTCCGGGTCTTCGACCTGGGTGTGGATGTGCCTGCCAGCGCCTTTGTGGACAAGGCGCGTGAGGTTGGCGCCAACATTATCGGGGTCTCATCCCTGCTGACCACCACCATGGTACGCCAGCGTGACGTTGTCCAGGCTCTTGAGACAGGTGGTCTGCGCCAGGAGGTGAAGGTGATCGTCGGTGGTGCGCCGGTCACCCAGTCCTGGGCGGAAGAGATCGGTGCGGATGGTTACAGCCAGGACGCGGTAGGCGCGGTGCGGCTGGCGCGAAAATTGGTGGGGGCAGAATAATGATGCAGCCGCTGCTGAAGCTCCTCGAACCTTCCAACCTTGTAAAGGTGCTGGATGAAGCCTTCCAGTTGTTGGACGAACCTGGCGTTAAGGTACAGCATGCCGAAGCGCGGGATCTGCTGGCTGCTGCCGGGGCGCAGCCTCTCTCAACGGGCAGCGATGTGGTGCGCATCCCGGAAGCGCTGGTGCGCAGCTGTTTGGCGACCGTGCCAGACGCTTTTTCGCTCTACAACCATGCCGGCGCAGCCTGCGTCCAATACGGAGGCGACGCGGTGCAGTTCGACCCGGGCTCGAGCGGAGTTCATGTGCTCGACGCAGATACGGGCGAACACCGCCTTTCAATGACCGCTGACCTGGTGCGCATATTGAAAATTTCGCACCACCTGCCGGCTTATGACGCCGTCTCCACGGCGGTGGTGTGCAGCGACGTGCCCAAGGCAATGGGCGACCTTTACCGTCTTTACCTTGCGCTGCTTTATTCGGACAAGCCGGTCGTTACCGGGTCCTTCAGCGCCAGCACCACCCAGGTGATGATCGATATGCTGGCGCTTTATGCCGGCGGGAGGGACGCTTTGCGCCAGAAACCCCTGGCGGTCTTCGACGTCTGTCCCACGCCGCCCCTGGTGTGGAGTGATTTCGCCTGCCAGAATCTGCTCGACCTCGCCCGCGCCGGCGTACCCGCGGAGCTGGTCTCCATGCCGCTTGCCGGAGCGGGTTCGCCGGTCACCATCCTCGGTTCCGTGGTGCAGCACGCCGCCGAGACCCTTTCCGGGATCGTGATCCACCAGCTCGCCCAGCCAGGCGCGCCGGTAGTCTGGGGCGGTGCGCCGGCGATATTCGACATGCGCCAGGGCACGACGCCCATGGGCGCGATCGAGACGGCGATGATCGATGCGGCTTATGCCCAGGTTGGAAAGAGCCTCGACCTGCCCACCCATGCCTATCTCGGCGCCTCCGACGCCAAGATTGTCGATTACCAGGCAGGATTGGAGAGCGGAAACAGCGCGCTGATCGCCGCTCTCGCAGGCATCAACATGATCTCCGGTGCGGGGATGCTCGACTTTCTCGCCTGCGTCAGCCCCGAGAAGCTGGTGCTGGATGCAGAAGCGATCCAGATGGCGAAGCGACTCGCCCGCGGGGTGCAGGCGCTCTCCGATCCATTCGCTACCGCCATGTTCGCAGGGATTGACTTCAAGCCCGATTTCCTCAAGAAGCGCGAGACCCGCCAGCTCTTCCGCCAGGAGCAGCACCTGCCGGGCGCGGTCATCGACCGTGCATCCTTAAGAGCCTGGCAGGATGGGGGGATGCCGGACAGCTGGGCACGCGCCAAAAGCGAGACTGGGAAGATTTTGTCCAGCTACCAGCGCCCATGTGTTGACCCGCTGCGCGAGCAGGAACTCATCCAGCTGGTCAGCGGTATTGCCAGAGATGCAGGGATGGACAACCTGCCTCAGTTGGAATTGAAAAAGTAACTACTTCCTGGCAAACTAACAGTTTGCCCTACAGTTAACAAGGTAATTGGAGGCTGTTTATGTCTGCTCCTCGGATCACTGTACTGGACCAGCAAGAAATCGAGTCCATCCACACAGCCACCCTGCGCATACTTTCACAGACCGGTATCGTGCTCTCCCATCCTGGCGCCATCGAGATGCTGGCAGGCAGGGGAGCTCAACAGCACAGAGGTCGAATCCTGCTGCCCGTAGACCTGGTGGAGTGGGCGCTGGCGCAGTGTCCGGCGCAGTTCACTGTTACCGGGCGGGACGGGAAGCAGGTCACGCTGGGCGATGGATCGCTGCACTGGCACAACCTGGGCGGCGCCAGGGATGTCTTCGAGCCGCAAAGCGGGACGATGCGCCCAGCGGGTGTGGAGGACGTGGTCCGGGCAGCGCGGCTGCTCGATGCGCTGGACGCCTGCACCTGCATCACGCCCTTTTTTACCCCGCAGGACGTGCCCGGGGCGGTGATGTCGCTGGCGATGTACCGCCACACGCTTCCCCACACGAGCAAGCCGGTCTACGCACCCGGTGTCCAGACTGCCGCGCGAGGTGCGCCTGGCAGCCCGGATGGCAGAGGTGGTTGGCGACCCTGCCGTGTCCACGATGATTGCTATCTCGCCCATCAGCCCGTTGACCTTCCCGGATCACCTGGTGGGAGCGATGCTGGAGACCGCCCGGCTGGGCATCCCCTTCGGTCCGCTGCCGTGCCCGACAGCCGGCACGACCGCTCCGCTCTCTATTGCCGGGGCGCTTGCCCAGCAAAACGCCGAGGTGGTCGCTTCAATCGTGCTCGCCCAGCTGGCGAATCCTGGGCTGCCGGTGATGTACTGCGGCAGGCTGGCGATGATGGAACCGCGCACCGCCATCTCGGTGTGGGGCGGGGTTGAACTTGGGCTGGCATCTGCCGGCACGGTGCAGATCGCCCACCATTACAACCTGCCGGTAAACGTTTATGGCTTCTCGACCAACGCACACACGCTGGACCTGCAGAGCGGGTACGAGCGCGCCCTGAACGCGGTTGTTCCGGCGCTCGCAGGGGCAGATGAGCTTTCGGGCATCGGCGAGATGGCTGCCGGGGTTGCGTCATCGTTCGCCCAGATGGTCATCGACGACGAGATCGCAGCCAGCGTCAGGCGCCTGCGGCGCGGGTTCAGCGCGGATGATGATGCCCTGGGTGTCGAGGTGGTCGCCTCGGTGATGGACGGCAGCCGCAACTACCTGGTGGAGGACCACACCCTGCGCTACCTGCGCTCCGGTGAGATCCTGGTCACCCGTCTGGCGGAGCGCGGCAGCTGGGCGGATGGAGACCCGGCTGCGCATGACATCGCCCATCGGGCGCAGTCCCGCGCAGAGCATATTCTTGCCACCCACACTCCAGTGCCCCTCGATCCGCAGCAGGAAGCTGCACTCGATGAGATCCTTTCCTCCGCCCTGGATGGTAATTCGTAGTAACCACTTGAGTGGTTATAGTCATATTAAAAAGAACGGAACGCAGATTACGCGGATGGTCAGGATGATGCGGATTTTTTTAAACACGTATGCAATCGAATAATCGAATGTAACGAATTTTTTTCTATACTTACATCGAACCGAGGGCAATGGTAAAAAATGGAATTCTTGTAGGGGCGAGCCACCCGCAACCATCCTGACCATTTCTGGCACGGCAACGTGTCCGGAAATTACCATGTCAATTCCCGATCGTCTCGCCCTTGGCGATCAACCCAACCTCCGCGCCCAACAAAGGGCGACCCGTCATTCGTGTGAAGATGCTGTAACTGACACCGGCACCTCGCATGCGGTCGTTCTGTACGATTCCGGTGGGTCGCCACTACCAAAATTTATTAAGGTGGAGTAGGTCATCGGGCAGAACGCAGTCTGCCGCTACATGGTGAGGGCGCCGATATTAGGCGAGTAGGCTCGGGCAGACACGCAGGTCTGCCGCTACATGGGCTGTAGTGGCGCTCCTACTAAGTTAAGTCGAGTAGATCATCGGGCAGACACGCAGGTCTGCCGCTACATGGGCGTTGTAGTGGCGCACCTGTGTGTGCGCCCTGTATTTTTCAATATTTTCATACAAATGATTGCATGAGATCCATTCGCATCATTCGTCCATTTGTAACAATCGTATTAATAATCCGCGCAATCCTACCATCCGCGTAATCCGCGTTGGAATCAAACAGCCCTTATTTTTTCGCGTTCCGGCGTGCCCACTGCTCCTCGATCTCCCCCACGTGCGCCACCTTCTCCTCAACCGCTGCCTGCAGCCAGAATGCTCCTTTCTCGGCCGTTCCCAGGCTGCCCGCGCCGTAAGCGCCGGTGCTTGTGTCGTCCTCCCAGGGCGGGTTCGCCACCAGGCTGCCGCCCTCCACCCAGTCCATGTAATACGAAGGTGTGGTGATGAAATCCACCTCGTCCACCACCCGCTGCATGTGCACCAGGTCGGGGCGCAGGTGCAAGATCAGGGATGTCTCCAATTCGCCGGCGTGTCCCATCCCGCCGCACGCCGAATCGCGCCTCGCCTCCAGGCTGGCGACACCAGAAGGTCCTGACAGGTACAACCAGGTGGTGGCGATGAACGATCTCGGGTACCACTCGCCGGCGTATTTGACCACGCTGGTGAAAAAGGAACAGTTGCCGCCGTGCCCGCTGAGCAGGTACATTTTGCGGTAACCGCGCTCCGCCAGCACGTTGACCACCGCCAGGAAGAAATCCTCGAACGCCCTGCCTCCGGCGTTGAACGTTCCGGCATAAGAGCTGCGGTGGGTGCTCACGCCGTAGGGCATCACCGGCAGGCGGGTCGCACGCTCGGGGATCTGCGCCACCACCCCATCACACAGCGCGTCGATGATCAGCGTGTCCGTGTTGAGCGGCAGGTGGAAGGCGTGCTGTTCCGTGTGACCGGCAGGAACCAGGACCACTTTCCGGCTGTCAGCTTCAGGGGCGAAGGGTTTGGATTTGAAGGGAGTGTCTTCGGGAAGGGCGATGACCCCAGCCGACCTCAGCCTGCCGTCCAGATCCTGCCGGACCTGCCGGGTGGCGAGCAGATACACCTGGTTGAAACCATCGTCGATCATGCTGTTCAACAGGTTGGCGCAGAACGCGTAAAAGACAGCATCAGGAACCACAAGCCCGCTGTCACGCCAGCCGTAGGGCAGTTCAGGCAGTATGCCCACCCGGTCTGGCTGCCCCAATGCCTCTGCCAGCAGAGTAAACGCTTTACTGCTGGCGCCCGGGGATGGGTCGGTTGGCAGCTCGCCCAGAAGACCCTTGCAAGGCAGCACCAGGGGGGTGTTGCGCGGCAGGCTGGCGACTTCGGGCCAGGTCAAAGTCTCAAACGCAAAGAATTCGGTCACGCGACCTCCAATATGGGAGTGTAAAGTGCATGCGGCGGGAGTGGTCGACCACCGGCGCGGTGAACGGCGGTTAAGAAAACCGCCCTACGACTGCATTCACTACGGATGCATCCGCAGCAGTAAATGACTGGCATGGCGCTAACCCGTCTCTGCTCTTCGGTCCCCGGTCTTTGATCCGCGATTCTCGGTCTTCAAAGGCAAAAGGTACCAGTTCAAAAAACGTTCAATACGCTGCCAGGCGTCGAGGCGGTTGATGGCATGCAGGAAACCGTGCGGCTCATCGGCGTAGGTTTTGTATTCGTAGGTCTTACCCGCCGCTCGCAGCGCCTGCGCCCACTCCTCGGAGCCCTGGGGTGGGACGATGTCATCCAGCAATCCGTGCAGGAGCAGCAGCGGCGCGTGTACATCGGCTGCCTGGAAAACGGGTGAACCTTTGCGGTAGAGGTCCCGGTTGAAGGCTGGGTTGCCCAGGTAGGCTTCGGTGTATTGGCGCAGGCGCAGGCTGCACAGCGCCCAGGAGGTGAGCAGGTTGGAGTCGCCGTAAAGGCTCACCCCGCAGGCGAAACGCCTCTCGGGATCGCGCGACAGCAGGCAGTTGGTCAGGTAAGCGCCGTAGCTGGGACCGATGGGCGCGATGCCGGGTAGGGTCCAACACCCGGCAGACCTGCCAGGAAGTCTGCCGCTGCAAGGCAGTCCTGCACGTCACCGCCGCCCCAGTCGAAATCGTTCAGGCGCTCGAAATCCCTGCCGTAGCCGGTGCTGCCGCGGTAGTTGGGGCAGAGCAGGGTGTAACCGCTGGCGACCAGGTACTGGTTGAAGATGTCCCACTCGTACATGTACTGCGCCGAGGGACCGCCGTGCAGATAGAGCAGCCCGGCGCCGTTAGGGTTGGCGGGGGAGTACAGGAAGGCGGGGATGTCGAGACCATCGAAAGATTTGTACGAGACCTGCTGCGGGGTCACCAGCGCGAGGGATGCCAGCGCCGGGATGGTGGTGCCGGTCAGCTGAATCGAGTTGCCGTCAGCCAGGTCAAGGCGGTAGATATCGTTGTTGTGCTGCGCATCCTGGTACTCGAAGGTCAGGAAGCTGCCATCGGGCGACCAGTTCGGGCGGGTGTGCACACCTGTGCCGCTGCGCAAGACTTCGCTCTCACCGCTGGATGCATCGACCAGCAGCAGCTCGACGGCGCCGCGGCGGTTGGCAGTGCAGGCGATCTGACGACCATCCGGCGACCAGGCGATCTCCGCCAGGTCACAGCCCAGGTTGGTCAGCTGGCGCAAACCGGAGCCTGAGGGCTCAGAGCCATCTGGCTTCAAGCCAGATGGCTCCATCAGCCAGATCTCGTAAAATCCGCTTTCCTGCGAGAGAAAGGCAATCTCGTGCCCATCCGGACGCCAGCGCGGGGTGTGGTTGCTCAGGGATGGGGCGGCGCACAGGGTGGTGACCGCCTTGCTAGAGACCTCCACCAGGCGCAGGTCGAAGCGTTTCAGGTCGGCGAAGGGGCGAAAAATAAAGGCAGCGTATGCGCCGTCCGGGGAGAATACGCGCATCGAAGCTGTTCCCGCCCGGATCATTGGTCAGCAGGGAAATCTCCGTACCATCCTGCCGGCTGAGCAGCAGCTGCAGGGAATCGTCTGCTGAGCTGTCGAGGCTGCGGCTGATGCTGAGCAGCATACCTTCGCCATCCGGCATCCAGACCGGGGATGAGGTGCCGGGGATGAATTCATTCACTTTGCGCGGCAGACCGCCGTCCACGCTAACGATATGCACGCACCCGTCCTGGGTGAAGGCGATCTGGCGGCTGTCCGGCGACCAGGCAGGCAGCTCGTCGTCCCATGAGATCACGGGACCACGGCCGGTGGTCAGGCGCTGGGGCCAGCCGCCCGTCGAGGGCATCACGTAAAGCTCGGACAGGTCATCGCGGTCCCAGATGAAAGCGATGCGGCTGCCGTCCGGAGACAGCGCATGGTTGCGCACCGTATCCAGGCTGGCGATCACGCTCAGATCCCAGCCTGTTGGCGGCCTCAGGTCCGGGCGCTCCAGGGACGGCTGACCGGAAAACTCGTATTTATCCAACAGCCGCCTTCAAGATTCCCACAGTCATCTCTTCGCCATCGAACTCGGCTGTGGTTGCGGCGGCGCCTTGCGGTGAAGCGCCTGACAGGATCTCGATGGCAAGGGTCTCGCCCATGATGTAGTCCTGGTGGGTGCGCACACTTTCCGCCAGCATGGGGGTTGCCTGCATCCAGACCTGGATGCGGTCAGAGATCTCGAAACCGGCGGTCTTACGCAGGTCCTGGACGCGGCGGATGAATTCCCGCGCCAGACCTTCCAGGAACAGCTCGCGGGTCAATTCGGTCTTCAGGGCAGCCAGGTAGGGTCCCTCGGAGGCGACGACAAGACCGGATTTGGCTTCGGCGCGCACCTCCACCTCGTCCGGGAGCACCTGGATGGGGGCTCCAGCGAACTCGGGATCGTCAACGGTGACCTCCACACTATCGCCGTGGAGCAGCCGCGGTCCGGCAGTCATGGGATCCAGCCGGTTGATCGCCTGTGCCACCTTGGGGAACAGAGCTTTATACTTCTGCCCCAGCTGGCGGGAGAGCGGTTTGAGCGAATAACTCACCGCCTCACCGGCAGAACCCAGAGGGCGGATGGCTTTGACGTTTAATTCATCCAGCAGCATTTCGGCATATTTCTCGACTGCCAGGGATTCCGCCTGGCTGCTGACGGCATATGCCATCTCTGCCAGCGGCTGGCGGACTTTGACGTTCGCCTGGGCGCGGGCTGCCAGCCCGAGGGACGCCAGCTGCATCACCAGATGCATGTCGCGGTTGAGTTCCTCGTCGATCATCTCCGGCTTGTACAGCGGCCAGTCGGCGAGGTGTACGGAACGGGGGGCGTCGTAGTCCACGGAGCCTGCCAGGTTGCGGTAAAGCTCGTCCGCCAGGAAGGGCATCGTGGGGGCAAGCAGCTTGGAGAGCGTCACCAGGGTCTCGTAGAGTGTGGCGTAAGCGGCGCGCTTGTCGGCGTCCGAGCCTGACTTCCAGAAACGTCGGCGCGAGCGGCGCAGGTACCACTTCGACAGCCCATCGACGAACGCCTGGATCGGGCGCGTCGCTCCGGGGACATCGTAATTGTCCAGCGCCATGGTCACATCGCGCACCAGGGTGTGCAGCTCGGACAGCACCCAGCGGTCCAGGTCGTTGTAAGCCAGGGGCTGTTCGCTGCCAGCTTCAGCCGGTTTCCAGTTGTCCAGGTTGGCGTAAGTGACGAAAAACGAATACACGTTCCACAAGGTCAGGGTGAAATTGCGGATCACCTCGCCGACCAGGTCGATGGAGAAACGCCTTTCCTGCCCGGGGGGGCTGGCGGTGTAGAGGTACCAGCGGAAGGCATCGGCGCCGTGCTCGTTGAGCACGTCCCAGGGGTCGATGATGTTGCCCAGGGACTTGGACATCTTCCTGCCTTTGGCGTCCAGGATGAGACCCAGGCAGATCACGTTTTTGAAGCTGACGTCGTCGAAGAGCATGGTGCTGATGGCGTGCAGGGAGTAGAACCAGCCGCGGGTCTGGTCGACGGCCTCGCAGATGAAATCTGCGGGGAACTGCGACTGGAACTCCTCCTGGTTTTCGTAGGGGTAATGCCACTGTGCGACGGGCATGGCGCCCGAGTCGAACCACACGTCGATCACTTCCGGGACGCGGTTCATCTCGCCGGTGTCGCAGCTGGGGCAGGTGAAGCGCACGTTGTCCACGTGGGGGCGGTGCAGGTCGAGGGCGGAGAGGTCCTCACCCACCAGATCAGACAGCTCCTGGATGGAGCCGACCGCCAGTTGGTGGCGGCAGGTGTCGCACTCCCAGACCGGCAGCGGGGTGCCCCAGTAGCGCTCCCTGCCCAGCGCCCAGTCGATGTTGTTATCCAGCCAGTTGCCGAAGCGCCCCTTCTTGATGTGCTCGGGCACCCAGTTGATGGTGTCGTTCAGATCCACCAGGCGCTGCTTGAACTTGCTGGTGGCGATGTACCAGGTGCCGCGGGCATAATACAGCAGCGGGGTGTCGCAGCGCCAGCAGAAGGGATAGGTGTGGGTGATCGTGCCCTGTTTGAAGAGCAGGCCTCTCGCTTCCAGGTCGGCGGTGATGAATGGGTCGGCGTCCTTGACGAACTGACCGCTCCAGGGGGTGACCTCGCTGATGAAGCTGCCGTCGTCGCGCACGGTCATCAGGACGGGCAGGTCGTACTGGTTGGCAGCCTGCATATCCTCGGCGCCGAAGGCGGGGGCGGTGTGCACCAGCCCGGTGCCGTCGGTGGTGGTGACGTAGTTTTCCAGGACGACGTAGTAGGCGGGTTTGTCCGGAGGCAGGAAGGTGAACAGCGGTTTGTAGCGCTTGCCGCGCAGCTTCTTGCCCTTGTAGGTTGAGACCACCTTCACATCTTCGTCCGCGAACACCTGCGAGACGAGAGCCTTCGCCAGGATGAGGCGTTCCACCCCGTTCTCGCCGGTATCGCGCTCGACGGTGACGTAATCCACGTCCGGGTGGGCGGCGACAGCCACGTTGCCGGGCAGCGTCCAGGGGGTGGTGGTCCACACCAGCAGCGAGGTGTTGGGTTCATCGACCAGGGGCAGGCGCACGTAGATGGAGGGGTCCTCGGCGTCGGCGTACCCCTGGGCGACCTCGTGGTCGGAGAGCGGGGTGCCGCAGCGCGGGCAGTAGGGTACCACCTTGTAGCCCTGGTAGAGCAGGCCGCGGTCCCACAGGCTCTTGAGGATCCACCAGATCGATTCGATGTACTCGTTTTTGTAGGTGACATATGCGTCGTGAAAGCTGACCCAGAAGCCCAGGCGGTCGGTGAAGCGCTCCCACTCGCGGATGAACTCGAAGGCGGACTGGCGGCAGAGCTCGTTGAATTTGGCGATGCCGTAGGCTTCGATCTGGCTCTTGTTGTTGAAGCCGAGTTTTTTCTCCACGCCGATCTCCACCGGCAGACCGTGGGTGTCCCAGCCGCCGCGGCGGATGACGTGGTAGCCGCGCATGACGCGGTAGCGCGGGAAGATGTCCTTGAAGGCGCGCGCCAGGGCATGGTGCACCCCGGGAAGACCGTTGGCGGTGGGGGGACCCTCGTAAAACACCCACTCCTTGCCGCCCTTGCGCAGGTCGCCGGTCTTTTCGAAGACGTGATGGCTCTTCCAATAGCGGAGCACGTCCTCTTCCATCAATGAAACGTTCAGTTTTGGCGATACAGGTCGAAACAATGGCTGCTCCTTTGATGCTCAATGATTACGATTTGTAGTAACGGCTTCAGTCGTTCTCGATGTTGATAACCACTAAAGTGGTTACTACAAAGCATTACTTCTCCTCCAAATCCACACAACTCCAACCTTAAACAAAAAACCCTCATCCCAAACCAGGGACGAGAGTTGCCTCCCGCGGTACCACCCCGCTTCCCGCCTCAACGACGGGCGCTTAATCGAGCGCCTGACTGATTTTATTTACCCATCCATGGGTAAATAAAATCACTTTAACAGAAACCCTCGTCCTGGATAACGGGCGACGACCCCGGCGCACTTACTTGATTCGGAGTGTTTGTCTCCGACCGTTCCGCTTGCGGCTCCGGAAGGATTTTCTGCCTGCCCTGCTGTCCCGGCTCGCACCAATCCCGGGTTCGCTGCCAGCACGATACAGGCTTACTCGTTTCCATCAACGCCTTGTGTGGTGATTAATTGTGGGTGATTATCTCATAGGAGGGTGGATTGGTCAACTCGAGGAAAAAAATTTGACACGAAGTGCGCGAAGAAAAGAGAAGGAAAACAAAAGAAAGAAAGAAAAACAAAAGAAAGAAGGAAAAACTGGGGAAAATAGAAAAACCAAAAAGTTATTCGGTTTATTCGTCCATTCGTGTCATTGGTATTAAATAAAAAAATCCGCGAAATCCGGTAATCTGCGCAATCTGCGTTAATAGATTTATGCTCGAGCTGAGGGGAAAAAATTTAACACAAAGTTCGCAAAGGAAAAGAAGAAGAAAGAGTCGCGAAGTTTAAAAAAAAGGAAAATAACAGGAAAAAGAAGCTGGTCATTTTGAGAGCCGATGCTATCCGGGAAAGCGAAAAATTTCTGAGATTTCAGATTACGACTGAATCCTGGGGAGAAAAGGGAAAAATTAAGTACTTCACATCAATCTAGTTCATTAAGATGACGGTACAAAAGATCATATTGACAACTGATATGCAAATAATATAATTGTATTTATGCTAGCATTTGTTCTTTACCTAAGAACAATCCACGGTATGACCAACCACTGATCACCGGCATACATTATGGGGATATTTTTAATGCCGAGTGTAAAACCAATCGTACATCATTGATAAGGAGAATTCTATGTTGAAAAGATCGTTCTTTATTTTCTTGACCCTTATGTTGATGGCAGCTTTTATCTTTGCCGCCTGTGCACCTGCTTCCACGCCCGTTCCCACTGAAGAAGCCATGCCGGAAGCGACTGAAGAAGTTATGGAAGAAGGCGAACCTGAAGCCACAGAAGAAGCTTCAGAACCTGCTACCTGGCGGGACACCGATCCCTATAAGCCGTACCCCGAAAGGATCAGCATGGTGCTGGTGAAGGGTGGCCAGGAAAGCGCCTCCTCGCTGCCTGAAGGAGAAACCATCGAAGATAACCGGGCTCTGCAATATATCGAGGACACACTCAACATTGACATCACTTTTTCATGGATTGTCCCGAGTGATAGCTACATCGACAAGTTGAACCTGGCAATTACCTCTGGTGACATCCCTGATGTGATGATCGTGGACCCGCTGCAGCTCGAACAATTGACGGCTGCTGACGCGATTGAGGATTTGACCCCTTACATTGAAAAATATGCCAACCAGGATATCCTGGAGAACTACGCGCAAACTGATGGTGCTGCCCTGGCAGCAGCAACTTTGAACGGCAAGATCATGGGTATACCCAATGTCCAACCACAGGCGGATGCCCCAATCATGGTGTTTGTTCGCCAGGACTGGCTGGAAAAACTTGGTCTGGAGGGACCCAAAACCGTTGATGACGTCGAAGCGATTGCCAAAGCTTTCATCGAACAGGACCCGGATGGCAATGGTGAGAAAGACACCTTCGGAATTACCGGGACATACACTCCTGTCCAGGTTCCCAGCAACCTGCACGGATTTGATGCCATCTTCAACTCTTATGGTGCTTTCCCTGGCTTGTTTTACCGTGATGCCGATGGCAAGATTATTTATGGCACCGTGCAGCCAGAAACCAAAGACGCCCTGGCGCGACTGACGCAGATGTACGCGGATGGGATCATAGATCCTGAATTTGCTACAAAAGATGCTGGAAAATCGAACGAAATCATCGCTGGTGGCAAAGGCGGGATCATGTTTGGTCCGTGGTGGATCCCGTGGTGGCCTTTGAACGACTCAGTCACCAATGATCCTAATGCCGACTGGCAGCCTTATCTGATCCAGGATAAGAACGGCAAGTACACCTTCTCGATGGGCGGTTACACTTATACATATGTGGTGGTCAAGAAAGGCTACCCACATCCTGAAGCAGCCCTGAAAGTCTTGAATGTTCAAAATGACTTGAGTTATGGTCTGAATGATGCTCCACAATATTATGAGGACTTCAATTCCATCTGGACAACACTGTTCCCGATCCCATTCCTGATCGAACAGCCCTACGTAGTTGAGCGTATGGCGAGTGAATATCAGCAAGCGCTGGATGGCACGCTGGATCCTGCGACTTTCAACGAGGCGATGAAGATCGAATATGAACAGATTAATACGGACATTGCTGCACCTCGTCAGGATGTTCCCAGCTGGTCTGTGAGAATGGCTCGCCTGGATGCAGCGTTGCTCCTGGCTCAAGGGTATGATGAGGTCCGCACCGATCCGGTGGCTGAACGCATATTCCCCTTGGATGAGAACTGGCCTTCTCTGAAGAAGATGGAGGATGAAGCCATCCTGCAGATCATTACTGGCGCGAAACCACTCGATTACTTCGAGGAGTTTGTCCAGCAGTGGTACGATAGCGGCGGCACTATACTGCTTGATAAAATGAATCAATAATTACCTGATCAGGATAATCAAATGTGTGCGGCGGTCAACCGCCGCACACATTGTTAACAGACATTTCACTGCAGTAATCAGATATGTTTAAAAAATCAGATTCGATTTGGTACAGCCTGATGGTCTTGCCTGGGGTAATTTTTCTCCTTGCGTTTACTTTTGTTCCCCTGATCTATTCGGTCATCGCCTTTCAGAAATTTAACCCAGCCTTAGGCATACAAAATTCTCCATGGGTGGGATTGAACAACTTCACATTGTTGTTCCGCATCCCAGATGCCCGTATCGTATTCACCAATACGCTGTTTATTGCCACGATGAAAATCATCATGCTGGAAGTTATGGCGATTATTTTTGCCTTGCTTTTGAATGAGATACGTTTTAATCGCACGAAGAAGGCAATCCAAACCATGGTATATCTGCCGCACTTCCTCTCATGGGTCATCCTGGCCGGAATTCTGCGCACGATCCTGGCGCGCGATGGATTGCTCAACGATTTCCTGGGTTTATTCGGTATGGCGCCGGTTTATTTCCTTGGTAATCCCAACGTTTTTCCCTGGGTGTTGATCGGCAGTGAGGTCTGGAAGGAATTTGGCTTCGAAGCTATCATTTACCTGGCAGCGCTGACCGCCATCAATCCCAGTCTATATGAAGCAGCGGAAATGGATGGTGCCAACCGTTTTCAGAAGATGCGCCATATTTCAATTCCGGGGATTTTACCCACCATTATCTTGCTGGCTTCGCTTAGTATCGGCAGCGTTTTAAGCGCGGGTTTTGATCAGATCTTTAACCTATACAGTCCAATCGTGTATACAACGGGTGATGTGATCGATACCTATGTGTACCGGGTGGGCTTGATCCAGGGACAATACAGCCTGGGTACTGCCGTTGGACTGCTCAAGACCGTGGTGTCGTTAATACTGATAGGAATTTCTTACCTGGCGGCCAGGAAATTCGCTAATTACCGCATCTTCTAGGAGGGTTGCATGTACGCGTCCAAAAGCCTGCCTGATAAGATCATCGATGGGATCATTTTAGTAATCCTGTTACTCCTCGGCTTCAGCACTTTGCTTCCGCTAATAAACACGCTGGCGATCTCATTGAGCAATAAAGCGGCAGTCAGCGGTGGTCTGGTCAACCTCCTGCCTGTCGGTTTCAACCTGAATGCTTACAGCTACATCACCCAGGATGCCAGCTTCTGGCGCGCCTTTCTCGTTTCCATCGAGCGTGTCGTCCTGGGCGGAGTGTTAAACTTCTTCCTGGCTGTCCTCACCGCCTATCCACTCTCCCGAGAAGTCAAGGAATTCCCGATCCGCAATGGGCTGATGTGGTTGTTTGTCTTTGGCATGGTTTTAAACGTCGGTCTTGTGCCCTGGTTCCTGACGATCAACCAATACAACCTGATCAACACGATCTGGGCCCTGGTGTTGCCAACTGCCCTGCCCATCTGGAATGTCATCATCCTGATGAATTACTTTCGGGGGATCCCGAAGGAGCTGGATGAGGCGGCGCGTATTGATGGCGCCAATCCCTGGCAAATCCTGTGGCGCATCTATGTGCCCGTTTCGCTGCCTGCCATCGCCACCATCACCCTTTTCAGCGTTGTTGGTCATTGGAACTCGTTCTTTGATGGTCTGATCCTGATGAACGATCCGAACAACTACCCGCTGCAGACTTATATCCAGCAACTTGTGATCGCCGAAAGGTCTATTTCGACCAGCACCCAGGCTCAGCTACTTTCCAAGCTTTCCAACAACACACTCAATGCAGCCAAGTTGTTCGTTGCCATGGTGCCCATCCTGCTGGTCTATCCCTTGCTGCAGCGCTACTTCATCAAAGGCATCACCCTCGGCGCGGTAAAAGAGTAAAGCCTCGCCCTCAGTCCAGGCGCGAAAAGCGCAGCTCATACTGCGAGACGCCGTGGATAAACAGGCGCGCTCTGGCTCCCGCTTCGCGGTCGGTCTCCCGCCAGTTCGGATCGCTGCCGATCACCTGCGGATACCAGCCGCCGGTCTCCAGCAGGCGTTCCGGGGCGCTCCAGCTATGCGGGTCAGCGATATCCTCGCACAGGCTGATGTAGATCGCCTCCTGTTTCCAGGCGGGGTCAATCGCGTGGTTCATCAGGATGACATATTGTTGCAGGGGATCGTTCCAGTGCACCGACGGTCCCCAGAAAGTGTCGGGCTGCGGGCTGTACCATCCGGAGCGCACCGGCACCACCGGGGTGACTTTCCCATTCAGCCCTTTCTCCTGCCAGCCGCCCTCGAACCACTTTTCCACCTTGCCCACCGGCCCGAAGCGGTCTTCGTAACGCATCCGTGCCAGCGAGATGCCCTGCTGGTCGATATCCCGGTAATACGTTCCGAAGAGGAAGTAGAAATACTCGCCAGCGCGGTCCAGGATCACCGAAAAATCGCCATTCCCGCCCGCAAACCAGTAGTTGTGCTCAGCCAGGTTGAGGGTCTCCGCTCCACCCGTTAACACCAGCCCCAGGTCATCCCAGCTCAAGCCATTGTCATACGAGACAACCGCCCCGATGAAGGGCGCCGTCAGTCGGAACTGGCGGCCCACCTGGTATTCATCCGGAATGTAGTGTGCCGGTTCGTTGTGATACCAGCCGAGCAGCCAGCCATTTGGCTCCTGGTGCACTGATTCGATCCAGCGACCACCGTCTCTCCAGGCAGTGAAGGTGATATCACCATGACGCACCAGGTGTTCCACATCCGGTCCGGAGGAAAGGACTGGATGACCGGTGGAGGTCAGGATGTTCAACCCATTCTGCGACCACCAGCAGGGGCTGTTGCAGTCCGCCGCGCTGGGCAGGCTGAGGTCTGTCGTTTCAATTAATTCGATCATGGTGCTGCCTATTTGGAGAGTGTTAATCATCATCATTTATGTCCTTTAATGTAACCATACGGGTTCGAACCCAATGATTAAGATGGATTGTGCTGCAGAAATGCATATCGGCTGCTTGGTTGGTATAGCACCAGGTTACCAGGCTCACCGGTCAGGCTAATGCTGCATGATAACAGGTGATTTAATGGAAAGCAATGGATTTTGACTTCGAATCGTCTGTGGGTTTATGGTTGGAAATTCCTGATGGACAAACCAAGGGCGGTATGCAGCCCAGATGCGTACTGCCGGTATCAGACTCGGCTTAACGCAATGACAGATTGAAAGGGGATTGCTTCGGTGGAAGTGGCGATTTAAAAAGAAGAACGCGAAGGAAAAGAAGAAGAAAGAGGCTATGATGAATCATCAAACCGTTTGGTGGCTAGGTAAGTTTTATGTTTAGGAAGTATTAACCTTCTCCACTTGATAATTCAGATCTCGGGTAGCATTCTTCATTCAACTCACTTCAAGTTATGTAATTTGCAGATAAAATACCCTCATGTTTAAAGTACAGGTAGATAACGAAATTCCGGGCGGGAATATCCTTGTCGATTCCATCTACGGCAATCTCATCGATCTCCGCCCCGATCTGCGCGATACGGGGGAGGAGTGGTTCTACTGGTGCTTCCGGGTTCGGGCTGAACCCGGGACTGCCTTCACCGTACACTTCACCGGGCATAATGTCATCGGCGTGCGCGGACCGGCGGTGAGCCTGGACCAGGGGATGACCTGGAGATGGATGGGCAGGGAGTGCGTGGAGGGGAAGTCGTTCAGCTACCAGATGCCGTCTGGGCGTGGATGAGGTGCGCTTCTCGATGGGGATGCCGTACGTGCAGGCGCATCTCGACCGGTTCCTGGAGCAGTAGAAACCGCCATCAGTGCTTTGCGATGAGGAAAGAAGAGTTGTGCCGCTCGCGAAAGGGGAGGAGTGTCGAGGCTTTGTACCTGGGTGATCCGGCTTCCGCCAAACACCGCCTGATCCTCACCTGCCGGCACCACGCCTGCGAGATGATGGCGTCTTACACGCTGGAAGGCATCCTCTCCGCATACCTGGCGAGACGACCCGCTGGGGGAGTGGCTGCGAGCGAATGTCGCTATCCTGGCAGTACCCTTCATGGACAAGGACGGCGTGGAGGACGGCGACCAGGGCAAGAGCCGCATACCGCACGACCACAACCGCGATTACGGCGGGGAGGACCCCTCCCACTCGATCTACCCGGAGGCGCGCGCCCTGCGCGAGCTGGCGCCTGCCTGGAGCAGGGGGCGTGCCGACTTCTTCCTCGACCTGCACTGCCCGTGGATCCGCGGGCAGTACAACGAGGATATCTACTTCGTGCACTCCTCCGCCACCGAGTTCACCGAGGAGGTGGAGCGCTTCAGCCGGATCCTGGAGGAAACCCATACAGGACCGCTGCCGTACCGGCGCGCCAACAACCTGCCGGTGGGTAAAGCCTGGAACACGGGCGTCGGCAGTGGCCTGCAGACCTCGGCGGGCTGGGCGCGCACGCTGCCAGGCATCCGCTTCGCCAGCAGCATCGAGATCCCGTATGCGAACGCGGGCGGGGCGGAGGTGAATGCCGAGAGTGCGCGGCTGTTTGGGCGAGACCTGGCGAGGGCGATCATGGCTTATTTCGAGGACGTGAAAAGCATTTAACCACGGATTTCACAGATTACACAGAAAAGAGCAAGAGATAAGCAAGGAGAATTTCACCCTTGCGAAGTTTCGAATTTCGAGACCGGGAAAAGCATTTAACCACGGATTTCCAGATTATCTTGGGCGTTGGCAGAAGTAAGCGGGTCACGCATCCAATCAACCAGGATGAGCAAATCAGTGCGAGCCAGGGAGCGCAGTAATGTTGGGTAAGATGCTCTGTGGGATCGGATCGACAACATTCCACACTTCCGTCATCCCCATCCCCTTGATATTCACCATCCCCAATGACTCGCACACGAACTTATCCTTGATCAGCTCGTAGGTCGGCTGGGTGACCTGGATACATCCCTTGCTGCCGTGCGACTCCATGCGGCTCGCCATGTTCACCGTAGCGCCCCACAAATCGTAGCTGAATTTCTTGCGCCCAATCACGCCCGCCACCAGGGAGCCTGAATTGATGCCAATGCGGAAGTCAATTTTCCTGCCGCTGAATTCGTGTTTATCCACATAATCACGGACTTCGAGCGCCATGGAGGTCAACACCAGGGCATGTTCAGGACAGGGAAGCGGCACCCCGGCTGCAACCATGTAACAATCGCCGATGGTTTTAATTTTCTCGACGTTGTATTTTTCGGCAAGATCATCGAAATAGGTGAATACTTCATCCAGAAATCCGATCAGCTCCACCGGGGTCATTTGGGAAGACAGCGGGGTGAAATCGACGATGTCGGCAAAGAGCACGCTCACGTCGGTCAGGTTATCGGCGATGATGGCAGAATCCTTCTTCAAGCGGTTGGCGATCACTTCCGGGAGGATGCTGAGCAGTAGTTTCTCCGACTTTTCCTGTTCGATCTCCAGGAGCTGGTAGGCTTCATTGCGCTGGCGGATGATGGAATACAACATCAAGACGGTGATGCTGCCCAGGGTGATGAAGCTGGCTCCATAACGAATGGTGAAGAAGAGTGACGGGATGTTGGGGGAAGGGGTGGATACCGCCTCGACGGAGAGACCCAAAACCACCACTGCCAGCGTTGCCAGGCACCAGGCAAAGAAACGCTTTGGGTAAAAAACCAGCGCCCCCAGCACCACCAACAAGGCGTACCAGGTGCCGCCAAAACGGGAGTAACTGCCGATGATCAGCGAGAGCAAGAAAGGGAAGACGAGCAAACAGGTGATGGTGATAAAGACGATGGTTGGGTAGCCCTTTTTGGTCAGCGCCCAGAAAAGAAAAACGAACAGGATGATCAAGCCAAACAGCAGCCACAAGCCGCCTGCCAGCGGTTCACCCAGGGTGAACATGGGCAGGGACCAGAAAATGATCGAAACCGTCCCGATGATGGCTGCAGCGCTGAAGATGTTTTTGCGGATGCGCGTTTCGTCATCGTCTCCAGGCTCAATGCCGATGCGCGAGATTGGATCCCAAATCTTGGATATAAAGTTATTCATGGCTCCCTATCCTACTATCTTTCTCAACCTGACCTGACCACCCAATTCATCCCAAAAAAGTTACCTGGATGGATATTTTCATCTTCCCAGCCAGATTTTACTCGATATCCGGCAGGAAAAACTGAACACAGATTTCACAGAAAAAGAAAGAGATAACTGGGAGAATTTCACTTTTGAGAAGTTTCGAATTTGAAGCTGGGAAAAGCATTTAACCACAGATTTCACAGATTACACAGAAAAAGAAAGAGATAACAAGGAGAATTTCACTTTTGCGAAGTTTCGACTTTGAAGCTGGGAAAAGCATTTAACCACGGATTTCACAGATTACACAGAAAAAGAAAGAGATAACTGGGAGAATTTCACTTTTGCGAAGTTTCGAATTTGCTGCTATGAAAAGCATTTAACCACGGATTGCACAGATTACACAGAGTTTACTTAAAAGAATGAATGGATATCCATTCGATAAGGGATATAAACCGGTCAGGCAAACCAATATCTTAAGTTCGCCAAGTTTTATTAAAGTTTTTTCCGTGAAATTCGTGCAATCCGTGGTTTTCTTTTTTAGCCATCCGTGAAATTCGTGCAATCCGTGGTTTTCTTTTTTAACCATCCTTGAAATCTGTGGTTAAGTTTTTATGATAAACTCAGCCGGATGAAACAGGGAAAGAATTCGATCAGAGGCGGGATTTTCGAACGCTACGGGCATTTGCTTGACCTGCCCGGCACACGCAGCCGGTGACGCTGTATGAGGGCGACACTCCCCTGATCCCCATGCCGCGCCTGGCGCAGGAGCTGGGGGGCGGATTTGAGCTGTATGTCAAGTATGAAGGGCTGAACCCGACCGGCTCGTTCAAGGACCGGGGCATGGCGGCGGCGATCAGCGAGGCGAAGGGCAGGGGGGCGAAGACGGTGATCTGCGCCTCGACGGGCAACACGGCGGCTTCGGCGGCGGCTTACGCTGCCCGGGCGGGGCTGCGCGCCGTGGTGTTGATCCCGGAGGGCAAGGTGGCGCTGGGCAAGCTGGCGGGAGCAGTGGCTTACGGGGCGGAGGTGCTGCAGATCGCCGGGTCGTTCGACGACGCCTTCAGCCTGGTGGTCGCCATCTCGCAGAAGCACCCCATCATCCTGGTCAACTCGCTCAACCCGTACCGCCTGCAGGGGCAGAAGACGGCTGCGTTCGAGATCTGCGACACGCTGGGCAGGGCGCCGGACCTGCTCTGCCTGCCGGTGGGCAACGCCGGCAACATCACGGCTTACTGGATGGGCTTCAGCGGATACCATGCCGCCTGGGGCACGGGGCTGCCGCAGGTGCTGGGCGCGCAGGCGGCAGGATCGGCGCCGCTGGTGGTCGGTCACCCGGTGGAGAAACCGGAGACGGTCGCCACCGCCATCCGCATCGGGCGCCCGGCGCGCGGCGAACAGGCGCTGCAGGTAACGGAGGAATCGGGCGGGAAGATCGTGGCGGTCAGCGATGAGGACATCCTCGCCATGCAGCGCAGGCTGGCTGCGGAGGGGGTGTGGGTAGAGCCCGCATCTGCCACCGGATTGGCGGGTCTGGCTGCGGAAGTGCGCGCCGGTTGGGTGAAGTTAGCGGGGAAGCAGGTGGTGGTGGTGTGCACCGGGCACGGGATGAAGGACCCGGATATCATCACCAGCAGCTTTGTGGCGCCGAAACTGATCCCCACGGATGAGGCGGCGCTGGAGGAAGCGATTTTGGGGTAGCGCCTGGAGACCAGGGCCTGGGACCAGGGCCTGGGGACGCCTCGACGAAGTCGAGGTTGAGACCGGAGACTGAAGACGCCTCGACGAAGTCGAGGTTGGGACCGGGGACTGAAGACACCTAGACGTAGTCGAGGTGGGATGGGGGACGATTGAAAAAGGAGAGGACGTATGCGCATTGGAGCGATTTTCCCGCATTTTGAATTTGGACATAATCCTGAAGACGTGAGGGCGTATGCACAGGCTGCAGAGGATTTGGGCATGGCGCACATCGGGGCGGACGACCACGTCGTGGGTCCCAATCCGGTCCGCCCGGGCGGCTATACCGGCTGGACGACTTACGAGACCGCCTTCCTGGAGCCGTTCTCCCTTTTCAGCTACATGGCAGCGGTCACCAGGCGCATCGAGTTTGCCACCTGCGTGCTGATCCTGCCCCAGCGCCAGACGGTGCTGGTGGCGAAGCAGGCAGCCACCCTGGACGTGCTCTGCGGCGGGCGGCTGCGCCTGGGCATCGGCAACGGCTGGGCTAATATCGAGTACGAATCATTGGGGATGGACTTCCACAACCGCGGGCGGCGCATCGAGGAGCAGGTAGACCTGCTGCGGCGCTTGTGGCGCGATGAGCTGGTCGATTTCAAGGGCAGTTACCATACTGTCCCTGATGCGGGGGTGAATCCCAGACCGGTGAGAGGGTCTGATCCCGATCTGGTTTGGCGGCGAGTCGCAGCCCGTTATCCGGCGCCTGGCGCGCATGGGCGATGGCTGGATGCCGCTTTACGGCAGCGCGGAGCAGGCGGCTGAAGGACTGGCGCTGCTGGATGAATGCCTGGCAGCAAGCGGGTCGCAGCCGCGCGGATATCGGGTTGGAGGCGCGCATCCCTTACGGCACGGGTGATGCGGGCCGCTGGCGCGAGCTGCTGGCTGGATGGGAGGGGGCTGGGGCGACCCATGCCTCGCTGGTCGCCACGGATGCCGGGCTGCGCGGGGCTGGGGAACATATCCGCGCCCTGGAGGTGTTTGCGAGGGGGATTGGGTTGGGGTGATTTTTTTCTTTTGACACGAAGAACACAAAGAAAGGATAAGGTTCGCTAAGATTTTTTAACGCGGATGGCGCGGATGGGGGGATTACGCGGATATTTTAATTTTGACACGAAGAACACAAAGAAAGGCGAAGGTTTGCTAAGTTTTCTTAACGCGGATGGCGCAGATGGGTGGATTACGCGGATATTTTTAATACGAATGAAACGAATGGGCGAATAAGGCGAATTTAATTTTTCCTTTTCCCCCTTTTTTTCCTTTGTGATTCTTCTCTCTTCTTCGAGCGCTTTGTGTTAAAGTAAAAAACTTTGTGTCCCTTCTCTTTTCTTTGCGTCCTTCGTGTTAAATTGTTTTTAAACTTTAGTGTCCTTCGCGTTTCAAGCTTTTTTCAACATCAAACGCCGACGATGTGGGTGGGCTGGTGGTGCAGGGGCAGCCAGCCCTGGGCTGCAAGCTCGGGGGTGGGCAGGGAGGCTTCGTCGGGTTTGTCGGAGAGACCAAAGACGAGCGTCCCCTGAGATTTCCACAGCAGAGCTGCCTGCTGCACTTCGCGGGTGATGACGATCTCGTCCTGGAGCATGGTCGTGATGTCGGTTGTGTCAGCGAGGCAGCCCATCGACTGGATGGTGTTGGCATATTCCAGGCGGCGGAAGGGCTTGAAGGGGGTGGGATCGCCGCTGCATACGTTGGCATAGACTTCACTGTGAATGATGGATAGTCCTGACGGCATGCGGTTTGAAGCGGAGTCGAGCTGGCGGATGAGGTCAGCGAAGCGGTCCTGCGCCGTCCTGGCGCGAGCGGAGCGCCAGCTCGTCCAGGCTGGTGAAACCCGCGGTGAGCACCAGGCAGATGTACGCCAGGTAATCCTGGTTGTCCTCGGTGAGGGGGTGGAAATCGGGCTGGCTGAGGGTGCGGTAAGCGCTCGTGAAAGCCTGGGGATCGAAGCCGTTGCCCAACGACTGCCTGGCTGTCTCCAGCGCGGCGACCTGCCTGGCGCGGTCGATGACATGGGCGTTGCGGCCGCGCGCGCCGATGGCGGTCTTGTCGATGTCCACCAGCAGAGCAGTGGATTCGCCTGGTGTGAAGCCGTATCTCTGGCAGAGGGAACTGAATGGTTCACCTGCGGGGTTGGCGGCAGCGGCTTCCAGCAGGATCGACCAGCGGTTGGATGTGAGCAGCCAGCGGTCGTCTGCAAGCTGGGTGAAGGCGTGGGCGAAAGGCTGGTCGTTCTCGGCACAGATCACCGCCAACCCGCGCCACGCCCCTACCTGGCAAAGGTTTTCGAAGGCGGTCACATCGGTCAGGCGCGAATCACCCAGGAAGACGACCTGCTCGATGCCGGTGCCGGGCGCATCCGGACGGCTCGGGGCCCGACAGTTGTCGCGCCACTGACAGCTGGCGGGCCACTACCTGGGCGTATTCAGCGTCGATCTTGCGCGGCGGCGGCGAGAGTTCCCAACCGGCGGCTGCCTGGACGGCTGTTAGACCCGGCACGCGGCGGTCGGCGGGATCCAGGTTGCGGAAGACGATGAAGTCGCCTAAAAAATCGGCGATGGAGCCAGTGCCGTAGGACAGCATCTTAGAGATACCCCTGGCTGACGAGCAACTCGGCGTTGAGGATCGATCCCCCAGCGGCGCCGCGGATGGTGTTGTGCGAAAGCACGGTGAACTTGATGTCGAGTATGGGATCGGGACGCACGCGCCCGACCACGGTGGTCATGCCTTTGCCTGACAGGCGGTCCAGCCTGGGCTGCGGGCGGTTATCTTCCTCACGCACCAGGATGGCGGGATGGGGGAGGAGGGCAGGTCGCGGCTTGCCTGCGGCGCCTGGTAACCGGCAAGGGCGGCTTTCACCTCGTCGATCCCGAGGGGATTGCGCAAGCCCACGCTGGCGCAGACCGTGTGCCCGTCACTCACCGCCACACGGTTGGTGTGAGCGGAGATTGCCATGCCGGCTAACTCGACGTGGGAGTTGAGCATGCTGCCCAGCATCTTGCGCGGTTCCCATTCCACCTTTTCCTCTTCTCCGCCGATGAAGGGGATCACGTTATCGGTAATGTCCAGGGACGGCACCCCGGGGTAGCCGGCGCCTGATAGAGCCTGCATACTCACCAGGAAAACCTTCTCGACCCCGAAGGCTGCATCCAACGCTTTGAGCGCCACGGTGATTCCGGTGCTGGTGCAGTTGGGATTGGTGAGGATGCTGCCGGTCCAGTGCCGGTTCTGGCGCTGGGATGCGATGAGGTGGACGTGGTCCGGGTTGACCTCGGGCAGGAGCAGGGGTACGTCAGGATCGCGGCGGTAGGCGGATGCGTTGGAACATACGTTGATCCCGGCGCGGGCAAAAGCCGGTTCGACCTGCTTCGCCAGGTCGGAGGGGAGAGCGGAGAAAGCGATGCGTACGCCGTTCAGGTCGGTGGTGGTTGCCCTGACCAGCATGCCCTCCGCCCAGGAGGGCATAGGCTCGTTCAAAACCCAGCGGCACACCTGACCAAAAGGCTGCCCGACAGAACGGTCGGAGCCGGTGATGGCGACGACATCGAACCAGGGGTGTTGGTCCAGCAGCTGGATAAAACGCTGTCCCACGCTGCCCGTGGCGCCCAACACAGCTACGGGGATGCGCTCAGGCATGGACAGCCTCCTGGGGAACCGGGCTGTTTGCCGCGCTGAGCGGTTCAGCGAGGATCATCTCGTGCAGGGAACGGACAGCGGCAGTGGCGTCCTCCGCCCTGACCACCAGGCTCATCGAGACCTCCGAAGATCCCTGGGCGATGGCGACGACGTTGACCTGGTCCCGGCCCAGCGTGCTGAAGACCTTGCCGGCGACGCCGGGCGTGTGCAGCAGACCGGCTCCAACGACCGTGATGATGACCACCTCACCCGTCGCCCAGATCCTGTCGATATCGCGGTGGGTGATTTCATCAGAAAATGTTTTTTCCAGAACGGTCTGGATTTGGGCTGCGGCCTCGGACGGCACGGCAAAGCAGATCGACTGCTCGGAGGAGGATTGGGTGATGAGCGGGACGCTGGTGCCGGTCGAGGCAACGGAGCCGAATGCCCTGGCGGCAACGCCGGGGACACCCAGCATGCCGCGCCCCTCGATGGTCACCATGCGCTGACCCTTGATGGCTGTCACGGCGATCAACGCGCCGCGGCGGTTGTCGCCGTTATCTTTCGGCACCAGGCGCGTGCCGGGGTGATGCGGATTGAAGGTGTTGCAGATACGCAGCCCAACCCCGGCGTCGACCACGGGGAGGATCGTCTTGGGGTGGACGACCTTGGCGCCAAAATATGCCAGCTCGGCGATCTCGCGGTAAGAAAGCTCGGGGATGGTGCGCGCTTCCGGCACCATGCGCGGGTCAGCGCTCATCACCCCGTCTACATCCGTCCAGATCCAGACGTCGTCTGCAGGCAGCACGGCGCCGAGGATGGCGGCTGAGTAGTCGCTGCCGCCCCTGCCGAGAGTGGTGGGGATGCCTTTCTCCGTGGCGCCGATGAAACCGGTGACCACGGGTATCTTGCCCTGGTCGAGGAGCGGTCCCAGGATGCGCCGGGTGTGCTCCCTGGTCTTGTCAAAATCCGGATGTGCCGCCTGGAAGTCATCGTCGGTGATGACCAGCTGGGTGGACTCTACCAGCTGCGCCTGGACCCCGGCGCTTTCGAGGGCGGCTGCCAGCAGGCGGGCGCTCATGCGCTCGCCCAGACCGGCGACGGCATCCAGGGCGCGGGGCGTGGCTTCTCCCAGCACACCGATCGCCTGGCACAGGTTGGTGAAATCGCGCACCAGGTGCTCGATCTCCTGGACCGCCTGGGAGCGCCTGGCGGGATCGCTGAGCAGCGATTCGGCGATGTCGGCGTGTTTGCCCAGCAGCTCGTGTTCGGCGGTGAAGCAGTGGTGGCGGTTGCCGTTGGTCGCCTGGTGGGCGCTTTCCAGCAGCAGGTTGGTCACGCCGGAGAGCGCAGAGGTGACGACCACAATCCTGGGCCACTCCTTTTGGGAATCCTGGATGATGCCCACAGTGCGCAGCATGGCATCCGGCGAGCCGACGGAAGTGCCTCCGAACTTCATCACCAGGGTCTTGCCGTGGGTCGAATCTGGGGATCTGCCATTTTGGGGCGAATTGGTTTTTGCGGTCATCTCGATACCTCCATGCATCCAGTAATAAAAAAAAGCACCCCTTTGCGGGGTGCTGTGCGTTTTGCCTGTTTGATCTGTGTTTGTAACTACCTGCGCGCCGCTACCCCAACCTGGTGGGTGGTAATCATAATCATAGTTGTAGTCATGGTGCGGGAAGCGTGTTCAGGAGCGTACATATTGGGCGCAACTATATCAAAGGTATCCGGTATCGTCAAGGTCTGGTTGACAGGTCTGGTTGACAGGTCTGGTTGACAGGTCTGGTTGACAGGCTTGTTTAACAGGCCTGGTAAAACGGCTTGTCATCCCGAACGGAGTGAGGGATCCCTGAGGCGTTGATCATGGAGCTTCCCATGCAGGTATGGAGAGGTAAAGGTTATAGGGATTCCTCGTTCCACTCGGAATGACAAATCCCGAACGGAATGACAGGCTTATTGTCATCCAGAACCGCGGGTCACACCGCGGAGCAATGTGACCAGGGTCTGGAGAGATCCAGACTTTACCTGGAGGTGACGCTGAATAAACCTTTCGAAACCTTGTCTTCAGTTTCCAGGAAAAAGGTTTCCAGGAATTTGGCGAGATCGCTTTCCAGCAAATCCAATGCTTCCAGCGCTTCCGTCCAATCGGGCATGGGAGGCTGGGCTGCCAGCGGGATCATCCCCAGTTCAGCTGCAGATACTTCAGCCACCCGTTCTTCGTTATAATTTTCCAGGTCTGCCATCAGGCACTGGCGCAATTCTTTAATAACCGTTTCTGGCGCAGATGGGTAAGCCCTCAGGATGTTAGCCAGGTTCGTTTCGCGCAGATGATTGGCATAAGCCAGAGCCCTGCGCCGCAGCCTGCCCAGGTCCAGCAGGGTGCGAGCAAAGGATACCTGCAGATCTCCAGGCAGGTTATGCCGGATCGATTCGCCTACCAGTAAAGCCTCCTGCCACGCCTCAGCCGCCATCCTGCAGCGCAGCTCAATGTCCTCCAGCAGCCAGGGGTCGTTTTCCACGTGATATTCATACGCCTGCATGAAGATCGCCGACCTTGTCGAACACCAGCTGGGCGTGCGGCAAGCCATGCCGCGGATGCGCGCCGCAGACAGGGCATGGTCCACGCGGCTGCGACCCACCTGGCGGATGTACCAGGATGTCTCCCAGGGGAAAAGCTCCATGCCGCGGCTGGCGAGCTTCCAGAACTGGATGACACCCTCGGCGCTGTCCTGGTAAGGTAGCGCCAGCCTTTCCAGCGCTTCAGTCTCTTCCAGTCCGGGATCTGCCAGGAACTGGGCAGTCATGCGCAGGTTGGCGTCTTCCCGGTCGGGGTCCAACCCATAATATTCTTTGATGCCCGTCACGCCGGGGACAGCTGCAATGCTGCGCAGAGGCGCGAAGGGTGACCAGGGGGTGGGCGAGGTTCAGCAATGGTTCCTGCTCTTCGCAAGGTCCTCCCAGCCAGTATTCGACCAGCACCGGGATGCCGCGCTCACCCGCCAGCGCAGCCGTGTTCTTCAGCCAGCGGTCTGCGGGATGGGTCGCCATCACTTCTGCAACGTTGGCATGCAGTGATAGTCCGATGCCTTTGGGTTGCAGCCGCTGCACACTCTCGTAAACCTGACCTGCTGAGAGCTCCCATGGCTCCCACCACAGCCTGCCTTCAGGGCGGCTGCGCAGCCACGCATCCGCCAGCCTGCCGAGGAACCTGGTCACCCGTTCATGCAAGGGGATGCCCAGGCAGCGCGGGCAGGGACCGAACTCGCTGCACAGCCAGGCGTCCTGATCGTAGGTGTACACCAGGATGTCGTCCACGTCCGGAAATTCGCGGGCGAAGCGGTCCAGGAGCAGCTCGTAACGCTGGATCGTTTTCTCATCGGAGATACAGTTCGGCGGACCATCCCCGTAGCGCATGTGGGCATTGTAAGGCGCTCCGAAATGGAAGATCGTGTGCAAGCCTAACCGCTTGCAGTCTGCGGAGCGTTCGCGCACCATGGCGCGCCGGCGAGACAACGCCTCCGGGGCAGAATCGCTGTTCAACGGGACGGGCTGGGGGTATTGCTCAGCCAGGTGCGGTGATAACTCCACCACATCCTCCAGGTTGAGCGGCTCATCCCCCGGGCGCGGTCCCCAGGCGACGTTGACCTGGATGGCGTTGAAACCCAGGTCTTTAAGCCGCTGCAGGTTTTCCAAGGTCCATGGGACCGGTTTCCAGAAGCGGAAAGGGTCGTTTGAATTCGGATTCCCCAGGAATCCCACGCGCAGCTCGAAGGGGTGATGTTGAAGTTTCATATATATTTTTCCGTGAAATCCGTGTAATCTGTGGTTTTTTTATTTACCCGGCTTTGTGCTTGCTCTTGATGGCGTCGATCTCATCCTGGGAGAGAGCGGGCAGGTCGACTACCTTGTCGATATCCAGGGCTTCACGCTGTGCCCGGCGCCACCTTTCCAGGCGGTCTTTGACCTCTGCTTCGTACCCCTGGGTGGAGGGGGCGTAGAAGTAGGTGCCCAGCAGGGGGCGCGGCAGGTACTGTTGGGGCAGGAAGTGATCCGGATCTTCGTGCGGGTACTGGTAGCCTTTGCCGTGCCCGAGGGCGCGTGCATCGCGGTTGGCGTCCTGGAGGTGCTGGGGCACCTGGGTGATGCCCTCTTCCTCGATCAATTGGAAGGCTTTGAAATATGCCCCGGCGGAGTTCGACTTGGCAGCCGTGGACAAATACAGGGTTGCTTCGACGATCGGGTAGATGCCCTCCGGCAGACCGATATAGTCGAAAGCCTGGGCGGCGGCGGAGACGACCACCAGCCCGAGCGGGTCTCCCAGCCCGATGTCCTCCCCCGCCAGGATGATCAGGCGGCGCAGGATGAAGCGCGGGTCTTCACCGGCATAGAGCATCTTCGCCAGCCAGTACAGGGCGGCATCGGGGTCGGAGCCGCGCACCGACTTGATGAAGGCCGAGATGGTGTCGTAGTGGGCGTCGCCGTCCTTGTCGTAGAGCACGGCACGCCGCTGGATCGATTCCTGGGCGACATCCAGGGTGATGTGCACAGTATCGTCGCCGCCTGCCGGGGTGCTTTCGACCGCCAGCTCGAGGGCGTTGAGCGCGTTGCGCGCATCGCCGCCGGCGATGCGGATCAGGTGTTCAATGGCATCCTCGTCAATGCGCAATTTCCTTTCACCGAAACCGCGTTCCTCGTCGCTAGATCGCGGATTCCAGGATTTTGCGCACATCCTCGTCTTGCAGAGGGCGCAGCTGGAAGATGCGCGAGCGCGAGACCAGGGCGCCAATCACCTCGAAATAGGGGTTTTCGGTGGTGGCCCCGATCAGGGTGAAGGTGCCGTTTTCGACGTGGGGCAGCAGGGCGTCCTGCTGTGCCTTGTTCCAGCGGTGCACTTCATCGACGAAGAGGATGGTGCGCTTCTGGTACAGCTTGCGGCGCTCCATGGCCTCGCTGATCACCTTGCGAAGATCTGTTTTTCCTGCCATCACCGCCGAGAGCGTCTCGAAATGGCTGTGGGTCACGTTGGCGATCACCATCGCCAGGGTGGTCTTGCCGGTGCCCGGGGGACCCCACAGGATGATGGAGGAGAACAGGCGGTCGGCTTCGATGGCCCGGCGCAGCAGCTTGCCCGGACCGACGATGTGCTCCTGCCCGATGAACTCGTCCAGCGTGCGCGGGCGCATGCGCGCCGCCAGAGGGGCTTCGGACTTCATGCGCTCGTTCATGGAGTGGGTGAAGAGGTCCATAACCTGATTATAACCCGCGGGAAAGAGACTTACTCATCCAACGTACTGCACACGCTATTGAACCGTGATTGAGACATGGGAATAAATCATCGTGATTGGCGAAAACTTACGCACCATGTCTGTATGTCAGGGCATTTTCTGCATGGTACTGATGTCGTCATCTGCTTCCAATATGAGCGGTAAAACTATGGAGAAATGTGTGCCATAAATTCCAAATTACCAGGTGAATGGACGTAAAAGGCATAGATGGGCAGAAATTGCCCGTTCAACCCGGATCGATGTGAAGGTAAAATAGACTGGGCTCCAGTATTTGCTCTACAAACCAGATAATTAATTCGTTGGGGGGTGTGCAAGACTAAGTTTTTTACCATATTTTTAAAAGGTGCTGAATGCCAACATTTTTCGATAAACTTACGTGTATTTTTAGGGGTCATTCTTATAACCAGTGGGTTAATTTTCGAGGAGAGACAGTAGGAAATGCACAACACTGCACCGAGGATATGTGTTGTTATCATGAGAAATGTACACGTTGTGGCAGATTGTCGGAGATCTTAATAAGAACACCGAGACACGATTATGGCGATTTCGAGCCATCAAACGAAGCATGCACCTTAATTCGTTCATGTAAAACCTGCGGATTCGTTCAGAAATCAAAGCAACACAAAAATTTCAATCGAGTAAAAAGTGAAGGATCATGTGAATACGTAAGGGTTTGTGAAAATTGTGGATCCAAAGATGACCAAACAGGGATGGAACACTCATTTGGTGATTGGTTTTTGGAAGAAAATGCTTGCAAGGGTATACGCACTTGCTCAAGGTGTGGATTTTCAGAAGAAAAAGTCGAACATTCAGGTGAATGGATTACGATTGAATCTACTACTACCCGAAGTGATGGCACGGAACAGTGGATATACCAACAACGAACCTGTAAAATTTGTGGAAAAACGGAACGGAAAGAATATTTGTACGAATCCCCTTGGGCGTAGCATTTGAGAAGAATAAGCCCTTCACCTGGGATATATCGAATATGAATCAGCCCATCGGTTCAATCCCGGATATTTGTTTCTTTACGGTGGCATCTGCATGACTGACAACAATGACTATCAACTGCCCGTCTGGGCTCCCCGCCTGAGGAAAGCGCAGATCGAACGGCTTTACCAGAGTTGTGGGCGAGGCATCCTGGATGAAGAACTCATTGACGACGTGGGTTTCTCCCTTTATTCACGCTGCCTGAGTATGCTCCAGGTCAGAGAAGCGATGCTTGGAAACCCTCCTTGTCCAGTTTGTGATGCCGCGGCGCAATTGGATACAGAACCTACACCGTTTGTAAGGTGCGCCAACTGCGGATGGTTTTGCCCCTGGTCTTTGTACCAGAAGACCTACCAACACAAAGGGCTTTTTGCCGGCGGTCTGATGCCGTTTATCCAGGAATTTGTGGACAAGTTCCCTGCGACCCGCTCACATCGTGAGCGCATGGTGTTGATTGACACCCTTATTCACCGGTTTCACTGGGAGAGCGATGGGGTGACGGATGGGAGACCGGGCGCGACGAGTTTGATCCAGGGCAGGATGAAAGACATTATGGCTTTCCTTGACCGCCTCAGTTATGGCGAGGATGCCCCACCCGAGATCGAGCGTACGCGTGAGGAATGGCGCAAGAAATGGCGTGAAAATGCCTGGTCAAATGGCAGAGGTCAAAGCACTTATCAGAAGAAAACAGCGCCATCTATCCAGGTTGTTTGTGCTTGCCACCCTGCATTTGTCTACCCAATTACTACCAATGTGGAAGGAGGATGGTATGCTTGGAGTGAAAATTCTCGGAAAACGAACCCTTAAATTATGCGACTGGCCATACCCGGAACCACAGGGCGACGAAGTCGTGGTGAAAATCAACGCGGCATCGATATGCGGGTCAGATCTGCACGGTATTTACCGGAAAGAGAGTCCCCATGCCGTCATCCCCGGTCACGAGGGAATGGGAGAAGTCGTTGCCGTAGATTCCCCACACCATGTTCGAGTGGGAGACCGGGTTCTGGTCCTGGCGATCATTGGCTGCGGGCGCTGCCAGTGGTGTCGTGAAGGAGATTTCTCCCTATGTGAGGATCAGCGTGGGGTTATGGGCTTCAACCGGAATGGCGTCCACGCTGAATTTGCACTGGTCCCTGAGATAGCATTGCTTCCATTGCCTGAATACGTGTCCGACGAAGCAGCCGCATGCATTCTCGATCCTGTCGGCACATCGTTTCACGCACTGAAGAGAATGAGGACAAATGCCGCGCATCGGATCGGGGTTTTTGGGTTGGGACCAATGGGACTTGGCGGGGTTCTGGTGGCGTCTTTCCTGGGTGCAGAGGTGATTGGCATCGATCCGGTTGCCTACCGCCGGGAGCATGCAAAGAAGATTGGCGCCGCATGCATTGTGGATCCAGCTTCGTGTGACGTGGCGGACGCGCTGGATGAGTTGACTGGCGGACGCGGTTTGGACATGGCGCTGGAGTGTTCCGGGAACGCCGAGGCTCTGCGCCAGGCGCTCGATGCCGTACGTCCCAAAGGCGCAGTTTCGATTATTGGTGAAAACCCGGAGGCACTCATCAGTCCTTCAGCTCACTTCAACCGCAAGGAGATAACCCTTTGCGGATCGACGTGTTTCCCGATGAGCGACTATGAGGACATCCTGCGCGCCATTGAGAAGGGACTGGACCCAAGTCGACTGATCACCCACAGATATGGTCTAAAGGATGCAGAGGAGGCATATGCCTCCTTTGACGAGGGCAACACGGGCAAGGTAACGTTCGTGCGCGAGTATTGAGAGGTTACCCCTAAATGCAGCTCCCCACGTTTATCTTATGGATATTGGCTTGAGCCAGTCTGGTATTTCTGGGCGGTTTCGCCAGGTTTCAATTATCGAAGGGCATAAAAGAGCTGCGGCGATATAACCCGCTTTGGGTGCCTGTTGATTAACCCTGATTGCCGTCTCATGATTTTAATGTGGTACTTAGCGACGCATTTGGCATCATCGTAAAGTTTTGTGATTACGCTCTTTTAATGGTCCTACCTTCATATTTATCTTTGAGCTTGCCATACGGCACCTGGTTGAACGGGCAGACTGCAATGCATACAGAGCAGCCATAATAATCACTAAAATAGGGGAAGCATAAATCGTTGCTCACATATGTGATTTGACCGTTCCCATGGTCAATTGGCGTGTCATACAACGCTTTTGGAGGGCATTTCTTGATGCAGACTTTGCAGCTCTGGCAGAAATCAGCCACCCAGCCATGAGGATTGCTCTCGCTTAATGGCAAATTCTCGATACTGGTGAAAACCGCTGCCAATCGGACACGCGGACCATGTTCGGGGGTGATGATGATCCCGTTCAGTCCGATCCAGCCTAACCCGGCTAATTGCGCCAAAGGTGGATAGAGCGCCATGCCCATCAATGGGTGACCGGCGTGTGATCCAAAGCCGCGCTGGCGTAAAAAGATGGCGATCTGATTCGCTACCCGACCCAGATCACGGTAAATTCTCATCACCGTTTTCTCGCAGGCGATGGATGGCGCCGTGTCAATGCCATCTTTGTCCATTTCCATAGATAAGACAATCGCATTTTCAAAGGCGATGGCCTTGTTTTGGAAAACCCAGCGTGGTGGGACTTTGGTGTATCCAATGCTGCTGGCTCCCAATTTCAGCGCATAGGATTCGATCTCTCGGAATAAACTGGCATTCGCCAGTGTTTTGGGCGCCGATGGATTATCCTTGATACTTTTTAGCGATTTGTGGATGCCGAACAAAGTCGGGAGCATGATAGGGAGCATCTGTGCGGGAGGTCCACCTTTGCCTCGTTTCACGCTTTCCTTCATGATTTCAAAGCGTGTCGGTGATTCGTCGGTTGGGTGGATCACATCTGGTCGGGCGAACAGTTCATCTTCCATCCGATCAGTAGCAGTGAATAGTTTGGTTTTCGATAATTTCCTGGTAAAGGCGCTCAATTTGTCTCCTGATTATTTCAAATGTGCAATTCTAGACTTCAGCATATTCTTTAAATGTAAGTAAATACTTTCTTTTATTATATGTAGAATGTTATTGTAAGTCAACACTTGCATATGATAAAATGATTCAGTTTACTATTATTTTCTGGAGAATCAGATGCCGAAGATCGTCAAGGATGAAGAAGTCTATCAAGCTGTCATGCAGATCGTATCGGAACGCGGATATTCGGGAGCGACGACAAAACAAATAGCAGACGCTGGCAAGGTTAGTGAAGTGACGCTGTTTCGAAAATACGGAAGCAAATTAGAATTATTCAAACAGGCTGTTGCGGCAACCATAGCACAAACGGATTATGATGCCGCGACACAATACAGCGGCGATGTCGCGGTTGATTTATTGAATGTGGTGGTTGCCTATCAAGAATCGGCTGTCAAACATGGTCAACTAATTTTTAACTTGCTCTCGGAAATGTCGAGAGTTTCCGAACTGGCTTCATTGCTGGATATTCCTTTCGAGATCTACACTCATATTGGAAATTTACTTGCGAAATACCAAAACGAGGGGATTTTAGTTCAGGAGCATCCACTCCATGCTGTGTCAGCATTATTGGGTCCCTTGATTTATACAGCTGTGATGAAAAGCGTGATCCCCAATGCGGATTTACCGCCCTTAGATTTGCAGAGTCATATCACCCGCTATTTGGAAGGGCGTTGTGTTGAAAAGCGAGAAATGTAGTTTCTCAACCTGTCTAATCAATCGACTCACTGTGATGGATGCTCTGCCCAACACCGGCTCCAGTCGGACAGCGGCTGCACCGCTCCATGCAGGCGCGATTTAAACAGAATGTGCAATAGATGATATATTGTCTCGAAAGTCCCGCCGCTGCTGTTGAGCCAATTCGTTATCCAACTTAAATGAATAGATTGGTCACCTGTACAGTTGCCATGTACTTGGCTGTGGTTCAAAACATCGGAAACCAGAACCTGGCAGCCCAGTTTTTGCGGGCTCAGGACGATCATCGCATCCCAGAAAGAAAGCCTGTGATCTCGCTGTAAATCGATCGCTTTGAGCAGGTCACCGGCTTCTGGCGAACTCGTTCATATGTTTACCCAGGTCCGCCAGGATTTGTGTCAGCAGACTATTATGTTGTACAATTTATCCATATTAATACGTTTCCTGGAACGGCTTAGATGGGCAAAGATCGTCCATTCAACTCAGAGTTGATGGTGGTTGGATACAACCAGGCGGAGCGTTGACCTGGGCGTCAACTTTTTTGGCACTGGTCGCCACATCGGAGCTTTATTCATTGGGCGGTGAAATGACTAATCGAATGCAAATTGTGAGGTGAAGTATGAGTATCGATTTTGAAGTTTCAGACGTGATCCCAGCGACACCAGAAGAAATCTATGAAGCCTGGCTTGATTCTGAAGAGCATTCAAGAATGACAGGAGGTCAAGCAAAGGTTAGCTCCAATGTGGGTGATACTTTCGAGGCGTGGGATGGGTACATCCAAGGGAAGAATCTCGAATTAGAGTTTCCTGGAAGGATTCTTCAAGAGTGGCGAACAACTGAATTTAAAGAAACCGAAACAGATTCACGATTGGAAATCTTGTTTGACTCAGCAAGCGTGGGAACAAGAGTAACCATCAGGCACTCCAATCTTCCCGAACATGGAATGCAGTATCAACAAGGCTGGATTGATGCATATTTCGAACCAATGAAAGCCTATTTTGGGGATAAATGAAAACAGACAAAGATCAGGTCGCTTCCCTTGTCACCCCGGCGTTGACCCACAACTAATAGTTTCAGCAAATCCTGTTCTTAACCTTTGCCAAAATCAAAGTTGCTTGCAATAATTGCGTGTTAGTAGTGGTATCTTTTTTTAGGTTGCGTTTCGGTAATTGAGTAGAATATCCAACAAAGCCGACACTGGACGCCGGGGATTCTGCAGTCATCCCAAGCAATTTCCCTGTCTAGTCCTTTTCCTGGATGGACGGTTTCGCTGTCCCCGCTCCATCGCAGGAAACCCAAGCCGTTATGGTTTTAACAGAAGGAGTCAATAAGATGAATGAAATGGATTTCTGCAAGATCAGACAAAGCAAATCACTTATGCAAAATAGCCTTTGGAATCATGATGCATATCCCGACTTTCCCGAACTTGAACCCTACAGCGAGATAAAGCTGACACATTTAACAAATCCAGGTGTCATAAAAACCATTCATCTCACGTTAAATATCGACGGCGATAACAGGGGAGAGCTCCTTCGAGGTGTTTTTCTTCAAGTGAAGTATAACGGGTGTGAATATTCCTCAGTCGATGCACCGGTAGGTGATTTCTTCTGTGATTCATTTGACGGTGAATCTATAAATTTTTCAAGCCTGGTAATGGCTAAACGTCCAACCAATTCCCTGTTTTGTTATGCGCCAATGCCTTTCGAAAAAGAAATTGAAATATCTCTGGTAAACAAAACTGACAAAAAGGTAACAGGATATGGTTATGTTACCGCAGAAAGCATTCCTGACTGGGAACCAGACCTCGGGTATTTCCATGCAAACTGGAAAGATAAGACCGTCAAACTTCCAGAGGACATCGTTCCAATAATTTCCACCAAGGGCACAGGGCATTTCTTTGGTTGTCATCTTACCGCGGTAAGTAGTTGTGTGCACTTTGGGGAAAACCAGGGCATCTGTGAAGGTAATGATGAATTTTTCATCGATGGTTCAGAAAAACCATATGACTATCTCGGAACCGAGGACTTTTTTGGATTCAGTTGGAACTGGAGAAAACTTTGGTACGACAATTACTCTGGGACAACTTATTTGAGTGATCAAGATGGTATTACCAGACTTGCTTGTTACAGATTTCTGCTTAATGATCCTGTTCGTTTCGCTAAAAGCCTGAAAGTGCAGATCAATTACAGGAACGAGGTGAAAAACCATCCATTGAAGAAGGCAAAAGAAGAGGGTAACGGAAACGTAAGGTTTGGAATCGTATCGTACTGGTATCAGAGCGTACCGGTGGATGCTAATTTAACCTGATGCGCAAAATCATTGTCTACAACGTCATCTCACTGGATGGGTACCATACCGGTCCAGGAAATGATGTTTCGGTCATGTTCCCGATGATGGGTAAAGTGTTTGACTCCTATAATGCCGAACTGCTGCGTACAGCCGACGTGCATCTCATGGGTCGTGTTTCCTTCGAGCAAGCTGGCAGGTAGCGGATCAAACCAACATAATGCCGTATAATGAATCTTTGGCAGGAAAATGATGATGAACGACCCAAGAGACATAACAACCGGTCTGGAGATTCCGTCCGAAGGATATTGCGACCAACCGTATGTAGTAAAAACACAAGATGGCGCCTGGCTGTGTGTGATGACCACGGGCAGTGGAATTGAAGGAGAACCCGGACAGCACATCATCTCCATCCGCAGTATGGACCATGGGCGGACGTGGTCGGCGCCGGTGGATATTGAACCTGCAAGTGGACCGGAGGCATCCTGGGCGATGCCGCTGGTTACACCAGCGGGGCGGGTTTATGTCTTCTACACCTACAACGCCCTGAACCGCCGTGAAGTCATGGCGGATGATCCTCCTTACAAAGGCGGAGTCTGCAACCGTGTTGATTCGCTGGGCGAGTATGCCTTTAAATATTCCGATGACGGCGGGAAGTCCTGGTCAGGCGACCGGCACTTCATCCCTGTTCGAGAAATGGCAATTGACCGCAGCAATGCCTATGGCGGGGGCGTCAGGTTTTTCTGGGGAGTGGGAAAACCCATCATCCATGATGGGAGTGTGTTCTTCGGGTTTTCTAAAGTGGGTGGATTCGGGAAAGGCTTCTTCACATCCAGTGAATCCTGTTTCATGCGAAGTGATAACTTGTTGACGGAATCCGACCCGGCAGAGATCGAGTGGGTTACTCTTCCAGATGGTGACCAAGGGCTGATCTCACCTGAGGGACCCATCGCAGAAGAAGCGAATCTAACGGCACTCAGTGACGGCACACTCTACTGCACCTACCGTACCGTCGCCGGACATCCCTGCCACGCCTATTCACGCGACCGCGGACACACCTGGACACCGCCTGAATATATGAGGCACTATCCCGGAGGACCGCTTGTCCACAATCCTCGAGCCGCAAATTTCGTGCGCAGACTCGACGATGCGGTGCGTATGCAGGTCGCTTTATTTACTGGTTTCACAATCATGATGGTAAAGGATACGAGGGTCGCAATCCTGCGTGGCTGCTGGGAGGTGTCGAGCGCGACTCCCTGGATGGAAAAGTGATCCACTGGGGACAGCCGGAAGTTGTCCTCTATGCGCACGATCGCGAAACACGCATCAGCTACCCGGATTTTATAGAAGATGACGGTCAGCTCTACATCACGGAAACACAAAAGAGCACCGCTCGTGTCCATAAGGTACCGGATTGGCTTCTTTCTAGGCTGTGGGAGTCGTTCAATGGATGACTTTCTAACAAAAACTGAGAAACGTTCTTTCATCAGATTCGTTGCCAACCATCTGCATCCTGAAATGGCTGGGGTGGAAATGGGTCAGGACGGGTTCTCAAGATCCTGAGAGAAGTGATAGATTAATGCTGAGAGGACCTTTCATTGGCTAACTCACCTCTTTATCCGCTGAGATTCAAGGAAATCATCCGTAATTACGGTTTTGGTGACCGGAATCTGGTGACGTTTTTTGATAAAGACGGTCTCCCTGAAGACGGTTCCATCGCTGAGACCTGGGAAGTATGTGACCGTCCGGGTCTGTCGAGTATTGTTATCAATGGAGGATTGGCAGGGATGACGCTTAATGAGCTCATCCACGATTATGGCGCTGACCTGTTGGGAACCGAAATCGTTAACCGGTATGGTTTGTTCTTCCCCCTGCTGATCAAGTTCCTGGATGTGGCACATCCCCTGGGCGAACAAAGCCATCCGAACGATGAGCAGGCTGCTAGGATGGGTGCCCGGAAGGGGAAAGGAGACCCAGGGAAGACAGAAGCCTGGTATATGGTCAAGACAGATCCTGGCGCGACGGTGCACTGCGGGAACAAAACGGGCATCAGCGAGGAAGAGTTCTACCAGGCGCTTCTAAACGGCACCACCATCGAATTAATGCAAGAATTCACGGTCAAGCCTGGAGACGCTTTCCTTTTGCATGCGGGTACCATCCATTACAGCAAAGGCGGGGTGATTTTCTACGAGATCATGCAGAATTCCGACCTGACGATTGGGTTGAGACCACCGAAGGACGATCTCCCGCCGGACCAGGTCGAACAGATTTGCCGGGAAAAACTCGAGTATGTATTCCTGGAAGAGGATATGTCGGCTAAAGTTAACCCCATCTGCGTGAGTAACCCGGCAGGCACCACCAGCTACATTTTCTGTTGCACTCACTTCGCATTGGAACGGCTTGATCTGGAAGGTGAATACAGCATGGAATTGAGTGGGGAACGTTTCTATGTCCTCAGCCAGATTTCTGGTCAAACGATGGTGATATCTGGTGAATACCACCTGCTGTTGAAACCCGGGGTCACCTGCCTGCTGCCTGCATCATTAAGAACGGTCATTTTGAAACCAATTGGAGAAGTGCAGCTACTTAATGCCTATGTACCTGATATCAGGAATGACATCCTTGAGCCGCTGAGACGGGTGGGCATACAGGACCAGGACATCATCCAGTTGGGCGGGCGAACGAAGCAGAATCCGCTCCAGGGGTTCATGTGATATCCTGGAATTGGATGTGAGACGTAAAGGATAAACACGGATGGGGATACGGTCAAATCGTAATGTACATGGAGGATAGCAATGTCCGAATCAGGTTATCAATTACAGCTGTTGAAAGTTCCTGTCACAGATGTGGAGGCATCAAGCCAATTCTATGTGAGTGAATTGGGATGCGAGTTACAGTTCGCAGCCGCGGAATATGGCTGGGCACACATGTCTGCCGGAGACGTAACCCTGGCTCTTTATGTGCCTGGAATGGGAGGCGGAGATGGAAAAACTGGCGGGAGCCTGGATTTCCACCTCTCCCTGCCTGGTAGCCAGTTTGACGAGTTAGCGCAGCGTCTCCTGAAGGGTGGTCATCTCTCCGAAAACATGATCCATACCGGTAATGACGGCAGCACCTTTGTGGATGTCATCGATCCGGATGGCAATGTGATTAAAATTATGAAACGATGAGTAAGAAGAATATTTACGCAGTAGTACGTGGTCATAAACCCGGAATGTATCCTGCATGGTATGGTCATGGTGGCGCCCAGGAGCAGGTCGAAAATTTTACTGACGCAATCTATAAAGGTTTTCATTCACAGGATGAAATGATCCAGTGGCTGCGGGGATTTGACCCTGAAATCTTGCAGCGGACTGCACCATCTTTGTATAAACTGGTGGCTGAAAGTACCGTTGAATCAATATCGGACATTGAAACTCGTGACCTTGCTGACGGGAAAGTGATCATGTACACGGATGGCGGGGCTCTAGGTAACCCCGGACCGGGCGGGTACGGCGTTGTGTTGAAATACAAGAAAAAGCGGAGCGAATTATGCGGGCGGATTTCGAAAAACCACGAATAATCGCATGGAGATTATGGCATGTATCGCTGGATTACGATGAATTGAAGAAGAAAAGTGACGTGGTCATCTACAGCGATTCGAAATATGTGGTTGACAACATCTCGAATGGGTTTGTCAGGCGCTGGAAGGCAAATGGCTGGATGAGATCGAAGAGGCACAGGGCGGAGAATGCTGACTTATGGGAGCAGCTGCTTGATTTGTGCGACCGGCACCATGTCGAATTTCGCTGGGTGAGAGGGCATTCTGCCAATGCCGAGAACGAGCGCTGTGATCTCCTGGCAACGAGGGCTGCCCAAAAGAAAAACCTGCCAGCAGATATTGCCTTCGAAACATCTGACACTGGCAATACTCTTCCATTGTTCTCTTCGAATAATCCTCAACCTAAAGGCTGACCCCGGCTTTTGAGAGCTGCACCTGGGACTGGAGCGCTCATAACGGAGGGGTAAGGTAGGCTTTGCTCCAAAGACTCGAGGTGACTTTGCCGTCCGAGTAACTTTCATTTGGCGTCCGGTTTGGTGGGGGAATTTCCGAAACTCGTGTAAAAAACACTTGACATGATGTAAAAAATAATTTACTATATGTATAGTAAGATATACATTGAGTAAAGCAGACTATACATCACGAGGAGATCACATGGAATACCAACAAATCACCACCATTGTCACTTTTGCCAGCCAGCTTCTGGTCCTGGTGTACTACCTGGTCAATATGTTCCGCATGATCCAGTCAGGAGACATGGTAGAGTCGCAGGTTTTCATCTTATGGGCTGTCGTCATCGTTGCGACCATCGTCATTACGGTCGTCAGCATTGTCCTGACCACCATTATTATCAGCATCGTCCGCGCAGTTAAAACGGGGAAGGTGGAGGAAGAACGCTTCATCGTGGATGAGCGTGATAAATTGATCGATTTGAAAGGCGACCGAGTTTCATATATTGCGTACGGAATCATCGTTTTTCTCTCCATGTTAACCTTCGTTTTTCACCAACCGCCCCTGGTGATGTTCAGCCTGTTAATCCTGGCTGGAATCCTGGGTGGGATCAGCGGGAGTGTTTACAAATTGTATTGCTATCGAAGGGGGTTCTGAGATGGGTAAAAGCCAGATCCGCAATAATATCCGCACATTACGTTTCCTTCACGATGAAATGACCCAGGAGCAGCTGGCTGAAAAAGTGGGCGTGACCAGGCAGACGATCATCGCCATCGAGGGAGCCAAATATTCCCCTTCCCTGGAGCTGGCATTTCGTATCGCGCATGTTTTCGGGGTTCCTCTGGAAGAGGTGTTTATTTACACTTCTGAAGGGGAGTCCGAATGAATCCATCATTGCATCTGGGCATATGTACGGATAATGCATGTCCAGAACTAACAAATTATTGAGGATGAAACAAACTATGAAAGCGATTGTATATACAGAATTTGGTCCACCGGACGTACTCAAAGTGAATGAAGTAGAAAAACCTGCTCCCGGAGATAACGAAATTTTGATCAGGGTTCACGCAGCTACGGTCAGCTACGGCGACCTTGTCGCCAGGAATTTCAAGAATATCCCGGCAAGTGAATTCCACATGCCTCTCCCTTTACTGCTGCCCTCAAAGGTATATTTCGGTTTGACCAAACCCAGGGTCAATATCCTGGGGAGTGAATGTGCGGGTGAAGTTGCGGAAATCGGCAGGGAGGTTAAGCGATTCAAGCCAGGCGACCACGTGTTTGCCTACCTCGGGCAGCGGATGGGCGCATATGCAGAATATGTGATTGTGCCGGAAGATGGCATGGTTGAGACGATGCCCGCCGGTATGTCTTTTGCAGAAGCCGCGACTCTTCCCTACGGGGCAATCATGGCGGCGAGTATCCTCCGCAAAGTGATAATCGAACCGGGTGACAGAGTTCTGGTGAATGGCGCTTCAGGCGGGATTGGTTCGGCTGCTGTCCAGTTGGCGAAACATGATGGTGCGCATGTTACCGGGGTGTGTGGTAGCCCAAGGGTGGAATATGTCAAAGGACTGGGAGCGGATCGTGTCATTGATTACACCAAAGAGGATTTCACCCAGAATGGTGAGAAGTACGATCTCATTTTTGACGTGCTGGGCAAGAGCTCATATTCACACTGTAAGGTTTCTTTGAAGCCAGACGGAACTTACCTGCTGGCAAGCTTCAAGATGAAAGCAGTTTTGCAGATGCTGCGCACGAACTTCAGACTCGGACAGAGGGGAAGGCAGAGTGGTAAACGGGTGATCTGTGCGATGGCGAGTGAAAACCGAGACGACCTGGCAATGGTCAGAGATCTTTGTGAAGCGGGGTACTTCAAAACCATCATCGACCGGAGTTTTCCGATGGAAGAGGCTTCCGAGGCGCACCGCTATGTTGAGTCAGGGGACAAGAAAGGGCAAGTTGTCATCACCTTCGCAATGGAAACTTCGCCGGTCATGTGACCTCTCCTGTGACTACTGGCACTTATTTATGTGACTTCTCCAATGTAAGATACGGACCATAAGACCATGGAAATTCAATTTATAAAAGGAGAATGTCAATGAATACAAAATTAAAAGTCTACTCTATCCTCAGCCTGGCAGTGATCGCAGCCCTCTTCACTGCACTGGCTTTTGCCCCGGCTGCTTATGCCTTTGATGGGCGTACTGGCGACCTGGTGGAGATTGGTGAAGGTGAAACCATCAACGATGATCTTTACCTTGCCGGAGATGAGATCCTGGTCGCAGGTACGATCAATGGTGATTTGATGGCGATTGGCGAGAAAGTCACCATCACGGGCGAGGTCACCGGTGACGTGTGGGCTGCCGGTCGTCAGGTGCTTGTCAACGGTGAAGTTGGCGATGACCTGTACGTTGCTGCGGCGGTCGTCACGTTGGGCAGCGAGTCGAACATCATCGATGATGTGTTCAGCGCCGGCTTCAGCGTGGAAAGTGAGCAAGGCAGCCAGCTGGGTGGCAGCCTGCTGATTGGTGCGTTCCAGGCGTTGGTGTCGGGAGATGTATTTGAGGACTTGCTGGCAGGGACGAACCGTTTACGCCTCGAATCAACAATAGGCGGGGATGCCAGGATCGCTGTTTATACAAGTGGCGAGGCAAGAAACTATCGCTCATTCAGGGACAGCCTGGATATCCCGCATATACCCGTTGTACCGGCTGGTCTGACTTTCGGAAGCGAAGCAGAAATTGGTGGTCAACTGGAGTACACCAGCACGGAGCAGGTTTCCGTCCCATCGTCGGTCACCACGGACATACAACACCTGCTACCGCCTGCTGACCAGCAGGTAAAAGAGGAGATCAATACCACCGGACGCCTGCTGGTGAACGGTGTGTTTTCCACCGTCTTCAACGGCTTTCGCCGCCTGATCGCCCTGCTGCTGGTCACTGCTTTGTTAGCCTGGCTCGTACCATCCGTGATCACAATCCCCTCCGCAAAGCTGCGGTCCAGACCGTGGGCTTCGTTAGGCACGGGTTTACTGGGTATCATCGCAGTTCCCTTTGTCCTGTTCTTTGCCCTGGGTGTGATCGCTCTGGTAGCCCTCTTATTTGGCGCACTCACCCTGGGTGAGCTGCTGGGCACAGTCTTGGGGATCGGTTTGCCCGCATTGTCTCTGGCGGCTGGTGCATTCTTCCTGATGCTCGGCTACCTGCCGCAAGCGATGGTCGCCTACCTGGGTGGTCGCTGGTTCTTCCGCAAGGTGCACCCGGAAACTGCTGAGAAAGTGATCTGGCCTGCCTTACTCGGCGCTCTGGTCGTGGGACTGCTGGTAGCGGTGCCTGTACTCGGCTGGATCCTTGAGTTCGTGATTGTCCTCTTCGGTCTGGGTGCAATCATTCTGCTGGTTTGGGAGCGAATCAAGAGAACTCCTGCAACCAGGATGTCAGAACCCGCCACTCCCCCTGATGCAGTCGCAGGTTAGTTCGAAATCCATTAAAAGTCTGGGCAACCGGGGTTTTCAGAACCGGTTGCCCGGCTTTGTTTGGTACCAACAACGTGGGATAATGTACACATGCAGACCCCTACTCAAGGACGCTTCAGAACCTACAATCTGATCGCCCTGCTGGTTGTTTTGGGATCAGCTTTCAGTGCAATTCTGCAGATCGACAGCATACTGCTGCGCTGGCAGGTTGTCATATTGCTCGCAATCTTCCTGGGATTGCAAGCCAGCCTGCCGGAGGTGGATGATCGCCTGGCAAGCCGTCGAAAATCCGGCTTGATGGTCGGTCTACAGGCTCTGGTGATATCATACCTGGCTCTGCGCACCGGGATCGGATTTCCGTTCCTGATTCTATTTTTTATCCTCAGCATGAATGTTGCCCTGTACTTTCCACTGCGTTGGGTTCTCGGCTGGATTGCAGGTTTCATCCTTTTGACCGCTGTTCTCAGTGTTATTGGAGGCGGTTGGGAACAATTGTTACTGGAAACAGCCGTTTATGCAACAGGGTACCTGTTCTTTGGGGTTATCACCAACGCGCTGCGAACTGCTCAGCTGGCTCAGTCTGAAAATGAGCGCCTGTACCAACAGCAAACTTACCTGGTCGATCAGCAAAAAGATCTCCTGGAACAACAGGCTGTGCTCCTGGATGAATTAAAACAAAAGAACAAAAAACTGCAAGAATACGCCCAGCAGGCGGAAACCCTGGCGGTTGTGGAGGAGCGCAACCGTTTGAGCCGTGAAATGCATGATACTCTCGGTCACCGGTTGACCAGCTCTGCTGTGCAGCTGGAGGCAGCTCAGCGTCTTCTGCCAGGACAGAGCGAGCGTGCGTCCAACATCATTGCTGATGTGCGCCAGGAAGTGCGTCAGGCATTGGCAGAGTTGAGGCAGGTCGTGGGCAGGCTTCGGGAACCCGTGGAAACCGAGATGGATCTTGCACAGGCACTGGTCAGAATGGTGGATAAATTCAAATCCGCCAGTGGTCTGGATGTACGCCTGGAGCTGCCTGATATGTTATGTCCATTAACCCCGTCTCAAAGGCTGGCGTTATTCCGGGCTGCACAGGAGGGTTTGACTAACATCCAGCGCCATTCCCAGGCTACGGAAGCCTGCCTGCGGTTGCTCTGTACGTCTGATGAGATCTGTATGGTGCTCCACGATAACGGGCAGGGTTTACCCGCAGGCGGGTTGTCTTTAACTTCAGGTTATGGAATACGCGGGCTTACTGAACGCGCCGATGCCCTGGGAGGTGAAGCGCGGCTTGAAAACTCCCCTGATGGTGGGGCGGTGTTATCGGTATGCTTGCCAAGGAGTGACGCATGATTCGTGTTTTAATCGTTGATGACCAGCGTTTGATGCGCCAGGGATTGAGAACACTGCTCGAGTTGGAACCGGACATAGACATCGTTGGGGAAGCTGAGGATGGATTGGCAGCGCTGGAGCAATATGAACTGGGACAACCGGATGTGGTCTTAATGGACATCCGTATGCCTCGCCTGGACGGCGTTGAATCAACGCACCGGCTGGTCAGCCAGTGGCCGGCTGCACGTGTGATCATCCTGACCACCTTCGACGATGACCAGAGTGTTTTCGAAGGTCTACGCGCAGGTGCCCTGGGTTACTTATTGAAGGATGTTTCGGGAAGTGAATTGGCGGAGGCAATTCGCACCGTTGCTGGTGGAGGCGCGCTGATCGAGCCTTCGGTGACACGGAAAGTGCTGGCCGAATTTACCCGCCTTGCTCCGGCAGGATCATCTTCCATAGAGCGGCTGCCCGACCCTTTGAGTGAACGCGAGATCGAGGTGCTCAACCTTCTGGCGCAAGGGGCAACAAACCGCCAGATTGCTGCCCAGCTATTCCTGGCAGAGGGAACGGTCAAGAATTATGTTTCCACAATCCTGGATAAACTGGGGGTCGATGACCGCACCCAGGCAGCCCTCCGGGCGCGCGAGCTGGGATTGATATAGACCACCTTATCTTCAAAATCATTAGTGGTCATCGATTGTATGCAAATCATGTTTGGAGGGAAGAATGGGTTTTGTTTCATCTATCATCGTGGTTGACGACGTGATGCGTTCCAGGGATTTGTATGAAAGGATCTTGAATCTAAAAGTGATTGCCGATTTCGGGATCAACAATGTGGGTTTTGAGGGTGGTTTGGCACTCTACAATAAATCCTTGTTCCAGGAGCTGGTTGGTGACATCAACATCGTGGACAGGTCGAATAATTTCGTGCTTTATTTTGAAGTGGATGATCTGGAAGGATTGGAAGACGAGGTCGAATCGCATGGTTTTGAGTTTCTCCACAAAATAAGGGAACAACCCTGGAAACAGCGGACTTTCCGGTTTTATGACGTTGACAACCACATCCTCGAAATTGCGGAGAAAATGAGTGCGGTTTCATACCGGCTCTATCAGGAAAATAAACCAATTGAAGAAATTTCCCAACTGACCGGTGAACCTGCGGACCTGGTAGCGTTGGAGATTGAACAATTCGAAGAAAAGAAAAAATCAGTACAATAAGACCTGGTCTGTGAATTTTTAAAAGCAATGCCGCAGTCAGGCAATCTGATAAGAGGAAATGCAAATGAAGCTGCAATCAATTTTACCCGTCATCATTTCCATCATTGTAATCATCGCCGTCGCCATCCTGGAACGCCAGAGCAAATTTGCCGCAGCGATCACGGCGACGATGCCTCTGGGTATTCCTCTCGCTCTGTGGATCGTCTACTCAGCCAATAATGGGGACCCTGTGGTTATGCAGGACCTGACCCGGGGGTTGATCCTGGGCATCGTCCCAACGGTTGGTTTTACCATTGCAGTCTGGATCTGCGCACGAGCGGAATTGAAGTTGATCCCAATGCTGGTGATCAGTTATATTGTCTGGATGATTGTTTTTGGATTCATTTTCATCATTAAAAAATACCTGGGTTTGTGAGGGATGGGACGCCATTAACTCAACATCATCCTGGCTTAAGTCTGAAAAGTTGGTAGATATGACATCAATCGGACATTACCCATATCATGATCTTTATATAAACCTGGTTTACAAAATCAGACACCTGGCACCACCGGGCGTTACGGAGGCATGGGGAGTGGTCAAGTTTCATGGGATCGCCGATTTTCGTCTGAATTACAGGAAATATCGGGTTATCGAACTCGCACCATTACCCACCCGGATCGCGGTGTTCATGGAATGGAGGAAGATCTTCCGGCAGCCTGAGATTTATGCGGACGATCCGGACTATTTATCCTTCGAGGATGCATTTGGATACCTTGAAGTGAATAGTAATTGGAACCAGCCCTGGAATGTGGTTCCAGACACGGATCTAGAGGATCCATACGTTGATTCGTTTCTGGAAATTGGCATGAGACTGATGGTAAAAGAAATCAAGATGCAGCATCCGTCTACCAACGTCTGATCTATGGATGAAATCAAGATAAAGGATATTATTAATGGAACATTTTACAATCCTATTGCGAGGTGGTTAGCCACTTGCCGCTCGATGATGTGCACCGGGTGTATCACGACACGGAATATGGGTTTCCGATTCAGGATGATAACGAGTTGTTCGGCAGGCTGATCCTGGAAATCAACCAGGCAGGATTATCCTGGACAACGATCCTGAAGAAGCAGCAGAATTTCCGCCAGGCATATGCGCAGTTTGATATAGCCAAAATCGCTAGTTTTGGTGAGGAGGATCGAAACAGGCTGCTCAATGATGCCGGTATCATTCGTAACCGGCTCAAGATCGACGCTGTGATATATAATGCGCAAGAAATCTTGAGATTGCAATCTGAACTTGGTTCTTTCAGGAACTGGCTTGACCAGCAAGGAGTGTTGACCCGCAGCGAATGGGTCAGGCTTTTCAAGAAGACGTTCCGGTTCACGGGCGGGGAAATCACCAATGAGTTCCTGGTGAGCACTGGTTACCTTCCGGGAGCGCATAATCCGAATTGTCCGATTTATAAAATTGTAATCGCCCAACAACCAGCATGGGTGAAACACAGTTCTTGAGGTAAATATGGTTGAAAAGCATGCAAGGATAGTTATGATTACAGGAGGAAACAGCGGAATTGGATTCGCCACCGTCAGAAAATTATCCTTGAGGGGATATCATGTCATCCTGGCATCAAGGAACCAGCAAGCCAGCCAGGCAGCTATCTCGAAAATCAAGGCGGAGAATCCGACGGTGAGTCTCTAGTTGATCCCGCTGGATCTGGCATCGTTTGCTTCGATCAGGGAATGCGTGAAGGTTTTTCAAGACAAGAATCTGCCTCTTCATGTCCTGGTCAATAATGCGGGAGGGTCAATCCCCGGGGAAAAAGCAAAATTTACCGAGGATGGTTTTGAGATGACGTTCGGGACAAACCATCTTGGGCATTTCCTCTTTACCCATTTGTTGTTAGATAACCTGCTACAGTCGTCACCGGCGCGCGTCATCACGGTCTCTTCCCAATTGCATATTCCAGGCTATGGGAATGGTCCGCCGCCTGAATTTGATTATGAGAACCTGAAGGGCGAGAAATATTATGATGCCAGGATATTCTACAAGAATTCAAAACTGGCAAATGTGTGGTTCGCCTATGAACTTCAACGAAGATTGGTCAACACAGGGGTGACATCAAACGCTGTTTGCCCGGGTTTTGTACCTGAGGCGATTGGTGAGAAGAGAACATCGGTCATACAACGATTCTTTTACAAGAGGATTATGACAAAGATGCCTTTTGCCCGGTCCCTGGACCAGGCATCTGATTTATATGTTGCCGTGGCGACTGATCCGCAATTCGATGGCGTTGGGGGGAAATTCATTGTTGATGGTGAAGCTATTCCCTCCAGCGACGAATCTTATGATGAAGGGAAAGCAGTCCGCCTTTGGCAATCCAGTATGGTCTGGTGTGGCATGGTAGATCCTGTGCCTGGATAATCTCCCAGTATTTTTCTGTAACAACGGTTAATTGAGGTTCCTGATGAAGATCAAAAATATGACGGATTCGAATAGGACGGGGTGGGATGGTTTAGCGGAGACTCATTATAAGAATTACCATGTGAAAAGACTATTCCAAGGTGAACCCCTGTTGAATGAGGTGATCAGGGAAGAAGTGGGAGAAGTGAGGGGAAATCGTTGCTCCATTTGTTATGCCATATTGGCACGGACACGCTTTCCTGGGCATTGCTGGGTGCAGATGTGACCGGGTTGGATATCTCAACTGAATTGTTGAAGTACGCTCGTCTACTTGCCAAACAGTTAGATATTGAGGCGGAATTCATCGAAGCCGATATCCTCGAAGCCAGAGATAAGCTGGATAGGAAGTTCGATATCGTGTTCTCTTCCACAGGTGTGCTGTGCTGGATCCCCGATATTCATATCTATGCCCAGACTGTGCGGCATTTCCTGAAGGATTCTGGCTTCTTTTATATCCTCGATGGACATCCATTCAGGAATCTGCTCCTGGATGAAAATGGAAATTATGGCGAAAACATCATCCAGGGAGATTATTTCCGCAAAGAGGTCTGGCGATATGAAAATATGGGAGACTACACGGATCCCGATTTAAAAATACAGGTCCCATCCTTTGAATGGGACTGGACGCTGGGTGAGATTGTCACCGCGTTTTGTGATGCGGGGATGAGGATCGAATTCCTGCACGAATTCCCGCAGTACTATTACAGCGGGTATACACCTTATGATGTTGAAGATGAAAGGGTTGAACGATACCCCTGCGTATTCAGTTTGAGAGCCTCCGCAAGGTGATCCACGACCTGGTTATCCTTCGACTTTTTCTTCCTTAGCCAGCTCGATGCGCCACACCAATTTGATTTCGCCGTCCACAATGTCGTAGATTTGAAGCCGGCGCAGCCTGCCGGTTTCCGGCTTGAATAATGCCTCTATGCGGCGGTTGCCGTCCAGCAGCGAATACTGCTCTCCCTGGTACCAGCAGTCCAGGTAAATCATCTGGTGCTGCAGGGTGGCGCCTTCTTCCAATTTTGATTGTGCGAAGGCGATAAAATCGAAATCAGGATTTAATATTTGACCCGGTGACAAGCCCTCGATGTAGGTGCGCTCCTCTTTTGTATCGGAAGGAACGAGCTGCGTCGCTAATAACTCTTCCGGCAGCATCTCGTAGACTGGTCGAGATTTGCCTCCTTGTGCCAGGATTGCGACCGGATTTCCCGGGCAGTTACAGGTCGGGTTTTCTTCCGTTTGGATCACCTGGGTGACGATGTTTGCATCATTTACCTGGATCAATATCTCGGACTCATGTGCGTATTCCTGACCATCTTTAAGTATCGTCAGGCGGATAAGGCGGCGGATCCAACCTGGTTCTGTAAAGAGATATTGCTTGCGCTTTTCGTTCATTTGCTGCATCTCGAACAGGTAACGCAATTCGTTCGCCAGAGTTATTTCGGGACCAGATTTGATGAGTGAGATCGCAGGGATGATTGCTTTTACTGAAGCTGTCTCGCTTTCAGGTGATTTGCAGGAAGCGGTTTGTATTGGACCACCGCCCAGACCAGCATCCAAACTTTCTCGCTCGAGACTCTGCAGGTTCAATCTCAGGTATTTCCTGAGAAATTGCCGGTGAAACAGCACCTTTATCGATACCATTCTCGTTGTCGGTTGGAAGCGTGGAAGATAAGCGTGGGACGGCACTACAGGCAGTAAACACATAAATGAGAACCACGAAGCAAAAATACCAGTAAAAACGCCTCAACCTGCCTCCCGAGACCGGTCACAATAAACCGATAAACTATGTCCGATTATAACATGGAAACTTTTGGCGGAATCCTTCCGTTTCATTTGTGGCGCGGTATTCTTCTGGGTCTGGGCATTGGTCAAGCGCATCCCATGGTGCATTGATCCTGCTGACAATGTCTTTCCTTGCAGGAGAGAAACCTGTCATCCCGACTCAAACCACTACCTGGATCGCATTTGGCTATATCGTTATATTTGTGACCATCATCGCCTTTCTGCTCTACCTGTATATCCTGGGAAGGTGGACTGCGTCAGGCACTTCATATTCATTCGTTCTTATCCCGCTGGTGACAATTGTCCTGGCAAGCTGGCTGGCAAATGAAAAGATCACCTTGCCGTTTATCATTGGCGGTACGCTGGTTGTGTTGGGGGTCTGGGTTGGAGCGCTTCTCCCATATAAGAAACCAAAGAAAGATGAAATCAATCCATCACCAGGGTAACTGTTTACCATCCATGCCTGCAGGAAATCTGGATATAATCGGTTTTATCAACCAGTAAATTCGATTAGACCACCCGAAATCAATATTGTTTTCGGTTGATCTTAGTCCGGTTCCCTATCATTGATTTCTTTCTTTGGTGGGGAGATTGAAGGTTCTCCCGTTGTTCTGGCGATCGGTCACATATTAAGGAGGTAGTCTAAGAAATGGCGAACGATACACATTATGGGATACATGGAGGAGATCCGAAATATCCGCATGAGGGTCCTTTTAGAGCAGAATGATCTGCATGAGGCGGATTTCGAGCAACCCATCATGACGGAGAAATTCACAAGGTGGGATTCGATCCGGAGGGTGCTTCTTCAGTTCGGCAACCATATGCGCGAACATGCTACTCACATCGAGGGGACTCGCGCCGCCCTCGATCGCCCCCCAACACAGGCGCAGCGCATCCTCGCAGAGGCGGAGATCGCCTGGGGTAACCTGCTGGCAGCGATGGTTGGGTTGAATGATGAAGACCTCGATGAGGTTCCACCCGGTGGGGGGTGGACCGTCAGACAGATTCTGGAACATGTCCGCAACTCGGAAGCCGCTTACCTGGAAGCGATTGAGAAAACCCGTCATGGGAACGAAATGAATGAGCGAGATTAAATTCGTTGAAAGAGACTTGACGGATGCGGAGTACCAGGACGAAATGGAAGGCTTTAAAAAGCATACAAGCACGCGAGTGGTTACAGCAATTGGGCATTTCTCAGCGATCTGTTCGTCGATTCCTGTTACCGGGGGCAGGGGATAGGTGCAGCGCTTCTTCAACACCTTGAGGAGCTTTTATGCGGCAAGGGGGTAAAATATGTCTACACCTGGACTGCAGGATACGAGGCACCGGATTTTTACCGAAAACAAGGGTGGGTGATGTTTGTTGAATTGAAAAACTGGTATCAAAGTGGACATCCCAGGGTAGGGTTACAGAAAAAACTATAAAAATGATACAGGAGTTATGATGCGAAAACGACTTTCATTTGACGCCAACTGGGTTTTTTCTTGTGGGGACCTGGAAGGTGCGGAGAAGGTGCACTGCGATGTGAGCGGCTGGCAGCAGGTGAATTTACCGCATGACTGGAGTATTTATGGACCATTCAGTGAAGACCATCCCAGCGGCGGCGGTGGAGGTTACCTGCCGGGGGGTGTCGGCTGGTACCGCAAAACCTTCCAGCTCGATGAGGAAGGTGTCGATAAGGTTGTCTCCATCGAATTCGATGGTGTTTATAAGAACTGCACGGTCTGGGTGAACGAACAAAAAGTGGGTTACCATCCCTATGGATACACCAGCTTTGCTTATGACATCACCCAATACCTGCAACCGGGCAAGAACCTGGTTGCTGTAAAAGTGGATAATTCACAACAGCCGGATGCGCGCTGGTACAGCGGTTCGGGCATCTACCGCCATACCTGGCTGGTCACCACGGAGCGGTTACATGTTGCCCATTGGGGAACTTATGTGACCACACCGATGATCTCCGATGATGTCGCCCGTGTATGTGTGCGCACACGCGTTCACAACGAATACCAGGTGGAACAAAAATGCACCTTGCGAACGACCATCGTCGATGCGCATGGAAATGCAGTGGCATCTATCTCAGACGATCAACCTGTTCTTGCAGGGCAGGAGCACGAAGCCGTGCAGTTTATCCAGGTCGACCAGCCGCACCGTTGGGGGATCGATGACCCTTACCTGTACCAGCTTCGCAGCGAGGTCTGTCTGGGTGAGGAGGTTGTGGATGAGTACTTTACACCTTTTGGCATCCGAGAGATTCAGTTTGATGCGGATCGTGGCTTCCTGCTCAACGGGGAGCATGTAAAAATCAACGGCGTCTGCCTGCACCATGACGGCGGCTGTGTGGGGGCTGCTGTACCGGAAAGGGTGTGGGAGAGAAGGCTGGAAATCCTGAAAGAAATGGGCTGTAACGGCATCCGCAGCAGCCATTACCCGCCAGCGCCTGAGTTCCTGGATCTGTGTGACCGTATGGGCTTCCTGGTGATGGATGAGTCCTTCGACGAGTGGAAGCAAGGGAAATTCATGTACGGGTACCATGATGATTTCGACGAGTGGGCGATCAGGGACATGGTCAGCATGATCCACCGCGACCGCAACCATCCCAGCATCGTCATCTGGAGCGTGGGCAACGAAATCCCGGAGCAGGTGGTGCCGGAGGGTGTGGAAATCCTGAAGATGCTGGTGGGTGTGGTTCACAGAGAAGACCCAACCCGCCCTGCTACTTCGGGCTGCGATAACATCGCCGCTCACATCCCGGCGACGATCGAATTCCTCGAAAACCTGGATGTGGTCGGCTATAACTATGCCGGAAGGTGGGAAGACCGGCGTGAAAAATATTACAGCCTGGACCATCACCGCTACCCACATTGGAAAATGATCGGGACGGAAAACATCTCTATCCCGGGAATCCGCGGTGAATACAGCCTGGAAGGGCAGGGCTGGTGGGGACCCTACCCAACCCAATCGATCACGGCTGAGCAGCTCTGGCGCTTCACCCGCACCTATGATTATGTAGCTGGCGATTTCATGTGGACCGGCATCGATTACCTGGGTGAGACCCGCTGGCCGCATCGCAGCGCCAGCTTCGGCGTGATCGATCTCTGCGGTTTTCCCAAAGATGGCTATTACTTCTACCAGAGCCAGTGGAGCAATCAACCCATGCTGCACCTCTTCCCGCACTGGAACTGGGAAGGCAGGGAAGGCGAGGTGATCCCGGTTGCTGTGTTATACCAACTGCGACAGCGTGGAGCTGTTTGTCAATGGGAAGAGTTATGGTGCGAAGAGCTATATATTTCCAATGCGCGGCCTGGATGTTTCCAAAGGCTGGGGAGAGCAGGATTTCCGACGGATGAGGCACCCCACAACGGGTGATTTGCACCTGGCCTGGGACGTGCCTTATCAGCCGGGGACATTGCGCGTGGTGGGAATGAAAGACGGCGAGATTGCCTGTGAGCAGGAGATCACCACGGCTGGCGATCCCGCACAATTGCAGGTGACTGCCGACAGGGAAGGGATGCGCAGTGATGGTCGGGATGTTGTCCATATCACCGTGCGTGTGCTGGACCAGCACGGCAGCCTGGTCCCGGATGCAGATAACAGGATCACGTTTGAGGTAAATGGATCTGGGCAGATCCTGGGTGTCGATAATGGAGATCCTGCAGATATGGAACCATTTCAAGCCAGCGACAGGAAAGCGTTCCATGGGATGTGCCTGGCGGTGATCCAATCCTCGGCTCAACCTGGTGAGATACAGGTAGATGTTTCTTCACCAGGATTGTCAGGCAGATCTCTCGTTGTGGATGTTGGGAAATAATTTACTTCATCACCGACAGGTTGGGATGATTGGGTGAATCCGATGCATGAATGGTAATCGTTGTTATGCCTGAAATGTATGAGATTTACCAGAAACATGCTGATCGCTATGATGAACTGGTCCGTGCTGAAGACTATGAGAATAACCTCGGCGTATTTTTGGAAAGTGCGGTGGATTGGAAAGATGCCTGGGTGATGGAAGCTGGTGTTGGAACTGGTCGGATTACGAAACTGTATATCGAGCAGGTTGCTTTTGCCGTCTGTTGCGACCGGTCTGAGCATATGTTGGATTATGCTCAAAAGTCTCTCTCAGCATACAAAGAAAAACTTGATTTTATAAAGACGGATAATATGAATTTGCCGGTAACAAGTCGACTTATCGATGTGTTTATCGAGGGTTGGAGCTTTGGACATTCGGTCATGGATTTTCCAGGCACTGTATCCGGACCGATTACAGGTTTACTGCGGTTGTGCAGGCTGCGCAAGTAATGGGTTTCTTTTTTGGTGACGAAATGAAAAGCGCAATTTTCACCAGGAATTATCCGGTCATCCCGGAATGGACCGGGATATGGATTAAGCGAAATCGTGTTAAAATCTAAAGGAGACAAAGAGAGCTCACGTGGTATGTGCTCTCACGAAGGATTACAATCGATATCGAAAATAACCCAGCATAATCTTGAGGAAACGTGATGACAACCAACACACCCATTGCCAGTAATATTGACGAATATATCGCAGGATTTCCTGGTGAGGTACAGGAAATCCTGCAAAAGATCAGGGCAACCATTCACAACGCTGCCCCTGATGCTGAGGAAACCATTAATTACGCCATCCCCACTTTCGTGTACAAAGGCAACCTGGTGCATTTTGCTGCATTTAAAAAACACATCGGTTTTTATCCCGCGCCATCCGGGATATCGAAATTTCAAACCGAATTAGCAGGTTATCAGCAAGCCAAAGGTTCTGTCCAGTTTCCTCTGGATCAACCCATTCCTTATGAATTAATCGACAGGATCGTCAGGTTTCGGGTGGAGGAAAACATCGAGAAGGCTGAGGCGAAAAAGAAGAAGAAATAAAAGGTTCCGGGCACTGGTTACCAGGTTCCCTTTTGAGGCAGAGGTTTGAAATGGATTGGCAAGAACAATTAAAAGGAAATACCCTGGAATGGCTGTTAACCTTTGAAGATCCTGGTTTGCGCTATCTTGCGAAGCGCGATCTGTTGGATTTACCCGCTGACCAACCCGAATTAACCGCTGCCAGGGAGCTTGCTCACCGGGACGGACCAATCTCCAGGATTCTCGCTGAGATGGATGAGGAGGGATTCTGGGTGAAGGAAGGTCCGGGCTACAATCCTAAATATCGCAGTACTGTCTGGGCATTGATTTTGTTGGGGCAGTTAGGCGCCAGAGCCGAAGATGATAAACGTGTCGCAAAGGCATGCCGTTATGCCCTCGACCATTCCCTCACCGATTACGGACAATTTACTGTTTCAGGTACCCCTTCTACGACAGCAGACTGTTTGCAGGGCAATTTGTGCACAACCATGTTGGAGTTAGGATACTGGGATCCACGTCTGGAGACTGCTTTCGATTGGATGGCGCGCAGCGTGACTGGTGAAGGCGTGGCACCACAGGAAGACAAAAATAATCCCATCCGATATTACGCAGGGAATTGCGGTCCGGTCTTTGCCTGCGGATCAAATAATAAACTGCCCTGTGCCTGGGGAGCAGCCAAGGTGATGCTGGCTTTCGGTAAATTACCTCTTGAGCATCGCACACCACCGATCCAGAGCGCAATTGAGACGGGTGTGGAATTCCTGCTGGGTACCGATCCAGCCCAAGCCAATTATCCCAGCGGTTGGGCAGAGAAGCCCAGCGGGAACTGGTGGAAGTTTGGCTTCCCGGTCTTTTATGTCACCGATATCCTGCAGGTTGTCGAGGCGCTGGTGCGCTTGGGGTATGGTCAGGATCCACGGTTAGCTAACGCAATCCATTTGATCCAGGAGAAACAGGATAGTGACGGACGCTGGTCGCTCGAATACGATTATGCCGGGAAAACGTGGATTGGGTTTGGTGAAAAGAAACAACCGAACCCCTGGGTTACGCTCAGAGCTACCTGGGTGTTGAAAAACACTTTTATTTACTCATAGGGTCTGAAATCAACAATCCAAAAGCATACAGGTTACTTGTCTCCACAGGATTCTTTTTCACCTGGTTGATCATTCTCCTGGCTGGAGCGGATTTCCCTCCACCTCCAGGTTTTATCCTGGTTATCGTTTTTGATCTCGCCAGCTCGCTGGTCATTTACTTAAGAATGAATTCTTACTTCAATTGGGTCAATCACCGTACAGAGCACAGGCTTCTAAAGGTTCTGCTGGATGGGATTTCAGCAGGTGTGGTGGTTGGGTTATTGCTTATTCTACTCTCTTCACCCATGGAACCCGGTATCCCACATGCGACCTGGTTGGATTACCTCATCTGGTTTTTGGTTTTGTCTATGGTTGGTGCGGCAAATTCCATGCTTATCTATGGGATGACCGGGCTCTTCTTGCGTGTCACCCAAAATCAGCGAAAGAAGGTTAGTCCAGAAAACCTTTAACCCTTCACTGTCGGTGAAAGGAATTCGGCAGAATGACCCTCGTGGATGAAATATGATCGGAATGCCTGAACAACCTGAGAAACCCTCATCCAGCACGCACTGGAATCCGGGGCAGTATTTAAAATTCGCCGGGCACCGCCTCAGACCGGCGCTCGAGCTGATGGAACGGATTCCGCTGGAATCCCCGAGGGTGATCTATGACCTGGGTTGCGGCACGGGCAACATAACCAGGTTCCTGGCTGATCGCTTCCATTCCGCTGAAGTTTTTGGGCTGGATCATTCCACTGAGATGCTGGCGAAAGCAGCTGAAGAGCCATCTGACATCACCTGGATTGAACAGGATATTGAGCACTGGGTGCCAGAAAATCCGCCTGACCTGATATTCTCAAATGCCAGCTTACACTGGATTGACCACCACGAGACTCTCTTTCCTGACTTGCTTGGTTATCTATCCTCAGGGGGGTGCCTGGCGGTGCAGATGCCGCTCAGCTGGGATTTACCCTCTCACCGGCTGATGAGAGAGACTCTGGCGAACGGAGCTCCAGGAGGCAAGTCTCTGGGTTCGCCGGAGCTGATGGAGTTTGTAAGCCGGAAGTGGGTGGGGGAAGCGCACGAGTATTACGATTTGCTGGCGGGACATGCCCGAAAACTGGATATTTGGGAGACGGAATATTTACAGGTGCTTGAGGGGGACGATCCTGTGTTCGAGTGGGTGAAAGCAACTGGACTGCGCCCGATCCTGAATGGTCTGGACGATGATGAGCGCTCTGTATTTCTCAAAGAATACAAAAATCGCTTGCGCATAGCTTATAATACCAGGGCTGACGGTTACACGCTTTACCCATTCCGGCGATTATTCATCATCGCAACAATTTAGTCACGGTGTTATGAGAGCATTACGTCAGCTTGGATATAATTAAGAAGTGGATCATTCCTTGGGCATAAGGTTAGGCATTGGTGGTGGGAGCGGATCCGGCAAATCCACCATTTGCGAAATGCTAAGGGATCGATTGCCCTTGCTCAGCTTTAAAATTATCTCCCTCGACAGGTTCTTTAAACCTGTGGAGCAGATGCCAAAATATTACTCCAGCCTTCATCAGGATTACAGACCAGATTTTAATACGCCTGAGTCATTGTTTGTTGATGAAATGATCGTATTCTGCCGGCAGCAATTTAATAAAGATGTGATTATCTATGACGGACACTTCGCTCTATATTTTTCTGATATGCGTGCGTTGATGGATATTAAATGTTATGTCGATACTTCTATCGAGGAGATGCTTGAGAGAAGAACAAGGCGTAACCTGTCAGTTGGATACGGTGGCAGTAAAGAGGAAATCAGGTTTTATAATCAGGAGTGTGTATTGCCTGGATATTACCAATATATTCAGCCAACGCGAAAATTTGCAGATATCATCATATCAAATGAGCGATCGAAAAAGGATTTGATCGATACCCAGTTAACCACGATTATCAATTGGATTGAGAAATTGATATCTGGTAACCCCAGGAATTGAAGTATAGAATCAAGAAACTCCCCTGAAAATAAAGAAAACTTGTTAATGAGAGGTAAAAATGAGTGAAAAACTTGCATTGTTTGGCGGAAATCCAGCCGTCCCTCCTGGCACCATCAAGAAATGGCCCCCGATTGATGACATCGATCGTAAACTGGTGCTGGCATCGCTTGCCGGCGAAAACCATGCCTTCGGTCCCAACTGTGAGGCATTCCAGAAGGAATTCGCTGCCTGGAATGGAAACCGCTATGCATTGACCACAAACTCCGGCACGGCTGCATTGCATATGGGGGTTGCTGCCTGTGGCTGTGGTGCAGGAGATGAAGTTCTCGTCCCGGCTTACACCTGGTCCTCTTCAGCAACTTGCGTATTGCAGCACAACGCCATCCCGGTGTTTGTCGACATTGATTTCGATACAATGAATATCGATGTTAAAAAAATCGAAGCGGCGATCACTTCTAAGACCAGAGCAATCATTGTCGTCCATTTACATGGTCTGATGGTCGAGATGGAACCGGTTTTGGATGTGGCACGCAGGCACGGTCTCCGGGTGATCGAGGATGCCTGCCAGGCGCATGGAGCCGGGTATCTGGACAGGAAAGCGGGTCAATGGGGGGACTGCGCAGCATTCAGCTTCAACCAGAATAAGAACCTGTGTTCAGGGGAGGGAGGCATGTTCGTCACGGATGACGAAGAGTTACTGAAGAGGGCTCAAAGATTGTGGTCATTCGGGGAGACGTCTGCTCCTTCCGAGTCTCGCGACTACCATGTCTATGCCATGGGATGGATGTACCGCAATAACGACCTTACGGCTGCATTTGGACGTTCCCAGCTTACGAAGCTGGACGGGTATCTGGCACAGCAGCGAGCGAATGCACAAAGGTTGGCTGAAAATTTGGCAGGTACACCTGGCTTGATCTTACCCATTGAGCCGGAAGGATTCAGCCACAACTGGTATAACTATGTCCTGCGCTTTGATATGGAAGCTTTTGGACAACCCCATCGCTCCAGGCAATTCAGGGACCAGCTGGTGAAAGCGCTGAACGCTGAAGGTGTGCCCAACCTGGTCTGGCAGCACTTTATCCTCCCGGCGATGACGGTTTTCCAGGCGAAAAATGGGTACGGCAATGGCTGTCCCTGGGAGTGCCAAAACTCGCAGCCGGTTGATTACTCGCTTGAACAATACCCGGTGTCACAACTGCACTGCGATACGCACACCTGTATCGTCATGGCATTGAGATCGCCGAATGGATTCGACGCTGTTGATTTGATGGCGGAAGGTATTCGCAAGGTGATGGAAAATACGGATCAATTGGAGTAAGCATGGCATTACAGGCAGGTTTTTCAGAGATTGATATAACGCCTCCGATCGGCGTCGAGAAGATCGGTTGGCTGAAAGTCATTGTCAGCGATGAGGTGTTATCACCATTATTTGCACGGGTTGCAATTTTTCGTTCAGCGCAAACGCAAATCGCTTTCGTACAGCTGGACACGCTTTTCATTGCCTGGGACGAGGTGGTAACCATCCGCAGCGGGGTAGAGAGTGAATACGATTTCCCCGGCGGTCAAGTAATGATTTCCGCTACCCACAACCACGCCGGTCCAGCTGTCGCACAGGCAGGTGATGTGCAGAAAAACGATGCTTATGCTCAATTTCTCGTCTCGCAAGTGATCATCGCCTTCGGTGAGGCTTTAGCGAATCTGGTAGAGGTAGAGGTTGGTTATGGGCATACCTGTGAATGGAACGTCGCCCATAATCGCCGGGTAGTCCTGCGCGATGGAACAGTGCGTACGCATGGCACCTTTGACGATCCTCTGTCCTTATACCTGGAGGGTCCGGTCGATCCGCAGGTAGCGGTGCTGGCTGCACGCAGTAAGCGAGGTGAGATTTTAGGGATACTGGTTAACTTCGCCTGCCATCCCACCCATCATGGTGGAGACACGATGATTGATGCTGGTTATCCCGGGGTACTTGCTGAGAAATTGCGTCAGGCTGGTTGTCCGTTAACCCTTTTCTTGAATGGTTCCTCTGGCAACCTTCATACAGCTGACCCCAAATTTGGCGGTCGAGACCAATCTGCTGAGGAAGTGGGTGAAATTCTGGCTAGAGATGTTTCCGGTGTTCTGGAGGGACTCAATTATTCTGACGCTGTAGATCTTCGGGCATGCTCGAAGATCATAGAATTACCCTACCGCCAGGTGACTGACGCTGAAATTCAAGGAAAGGTTCACGGCGCGCAGCGTTTTATTGATCCGGCGATCTACGACCGGGCTATGTCCGAATTGACCGCTAAAATTACGCGGCGAAACGGAATTCTCCCTGTCGAAATCCAGGCACTTTCTTTGGGTGAGGTCATCTTCATCGGCGTTCCCGGTGAATTATTCGTGGAGTTTGGCTTACAGATCAAGCAGCATGCGTACCCCCTGCAAGCGATTGTCGTGTCATGTGCAAATGGCAGACTTGGTTATATTCCCACTGAGGAAGCGTTTACCCGGGGAGGGTATGAGACTACATTTGGTCCCGGTTCTCAGCTGGCACCCGAGGCAGGTGAATTGATAGTTAAGACGGCAGTGGATTTGATAAATACCTGTCGTTGAAACGAAATTGTATGGAAGCATCAAAACAAGCCCTGGAAAGGTTGCGCGAGGGAAACCTTCGCTTTGTCAGAGGAGAAAGAAGCAGGCTCCCCATGATGGAACAGAAACGGCGTATTGAGCTGATTGCTGGTCAGAATCCGTTTGCGATTATTCTAGGTTGTTCGGATTCGCGCGTACCTGCAGAACTGGTTTTTGATCAGGGTATCGGCGATCTATTTGTCATCCGTGTTGCAGGTAATATTGTTGCCCCCTCATTGGTAGGAAGTATTGAATATGCTGCCAGTATGTTTGGAACTAAACTGGTTGTCGTCCTGGGTCATTCTCAGTGCGGTGCTGTCACCGCGACGATCAAAGAACTCGAGACGCCATCTAATCTGCGCTCGCCAAATCTGCACTCAATTGTAGAAAGAATTCGTCCTGCTGTTGAAGGTTTTTTGGATACCTCTTAAGAGATGATTTCGATGGTTTGCTTTCACATGCAATCAAGGCAAATATTCGAACTTCTGTTAACCATTTAAAGCATGGATCAGAAATTCTAGAGCAATTGATACAAACCCAGGGTTTGCTGGTTGTTGGCGCTGAATATTCATTGGCAACAGGCGTTGTTGATTTTTTCGAGGGGATATAGATATTGGAGCAATTTAAACCCAAGGCGGTATAATAATGGGGTCAGGTAAAGGAGCTTCTGCTATGTCCACACAACTCTGGAAAACCGAAATCCAGGAAACTTCGCCAGTGAAAGGTGTTCGCATCCAATCACAAGCGTTCACATTTTCCATTCCGTTCATAAATACAGTTCTAACCTGGAACCGACCCCTGGTAGTTTTAGTGGAAGGTTCGAATGGTGAAATTTATGAACAACGAATCCTGGATGTGACACGTATTGCAATCACAAGCCTGATTTTGGCTGTGTTGTTCAGTTCTTTACTGATTCGATCCATAGGAAAAAGCAAGAAATAGGAGAAGAGAAAATGACGGATGAACTAAAACCAGAAGAACTCATAGTTGACAGTGTTGAAACCATGGAAACTGTGATGAACCAGTTTACCAAAGCTGCCAGCGTTGATGCAGTCTTTGGAAAGCCCGTAAAACAAGGCGATATCATAGTCATCCCAGCAGCAGAGGTGTTGAGCGTCATGGGATTTGGTATTGGATCGGGATCAGGCATTGATGAAAATAGCAAATCCAGTGGTGGTGGTGGAGGGGGAGGTGGAGGCGGTAGGGTCTTGTCTCGACCTGCTGCAGTGGTGATCATCGAAAATGGCGCAGTACGGGTAGAGCCGGTAGTTGACGTAACAAAAATTGCCCTGGGAATGTTCACTGCCGTTGGATTCGTTGCTGGCATGATGTGGCGCATGAGCCGCGGGAAACTAAGGAGCTGAGTACCGCTGTGATCAATCCAACCGATAAAACCATCATACAAGAACTAGCCAAACGGTACGCGGAAATAGCCGCATTACCCGTCCAGGAAGAAAAGAAAGAGCTCTGGCGCAGGTTGAATGGTCTCGATCCTGTCCGTCCGATGGTGATGATCGACCAGGTGTGCTGGAACGAGATGGACATCGAAAATCAGTTAGCGCTTCAGTGTTCTGACCCTGATTGCCGGGATTATGAAGATTTCCTTCGCAAAACTCTCTTCCAGTGGAAGTATTTTCCCGTAGACATGGTTGTGGATGACTTCATCCGTGTTCCCAAAGCGATCACCAACACTGGTTTCGGTATCATGGTGGAAGAGAATGTCTCCGTTTTGGACCCGACTAACTCGGTGGTTGGGCACCTGTTTCTGAACCAGTTTCAACAGGATGAAGATCTGGAGAAAATCCGTATGCCAGTCGTCAGCCATGATGCACCGGAGACTGCCCGGCGCATGGATGTGGCACACGAACTATTCGATGGTATTATCCCGGTAAAATCCTGGGGCGCTGATCCATATCTGTCGTTGTGGGATCCCATCAGCACCTGGATGGGCGTTGAAGGTGCCTTATTCGACCTTGTTGACAGACCGGAGTTTATGCATTCGCTGGTTGAGCGCACGACCCAGGGGTACCTCACCATGTTGGACCAGCTCGAGGAACAAGGACTGCTGTGCGAACCGCAGAGCCTGATCCACTGCACCGGTGCCTATACGGATGAGCTGCCAGCACCAGGTTACGATCCTGAAAAGCCGCGTACAAAAGACTTGTGGATGTTTGGTCTGGCGCAAATGTTCGCCATGGTCTCCCCAAAGGTGTTCAAAGATTATGAGGTCGATTATGCGTCTAAAATCTGTGAGCGATTTGGTCTGGTCTATTACGGCTGCTGCGATCCACTGGACGGTAAGATGGACCAGGTGCGCATGATCCCCAACGTACGCAAGGTGTCCATGAGTCCGTGGGTGAATGAGGAACGTGGAGCAGCCGAGATTGGAGGCGATTTTGTGTATTCGCGAAAACCCAGTCCTGCTCTGGTCTCATATGATACCTTCGATGAACAGATGGTGCGAGATGACCTTTCAAAAACCCGAGATATTTGTGAGCGGTATGGCTGTCCTGCTGAATTTATTCTGAAGGATATCAGCACAGTCCGTTATGAACCAATGCGCCTTGCAGAATGGGGGCGTATTGCGATGGAAGTTGTTGGGGGATAGGTTCTTATGCAAAATTCAATCGTCTTTACGATTACCGGTTCCGACAGACCGGGTGTGGTGGATACCGTTACAGAAATTCTGCTCGCACACGGCGGTAATGTCGAAGCCAGCCGGATGGCGAGGCTGGGTGGTGTTTTTGCTATGCTCTTGATGGTTTCGTTGCCCATCGACAGATCTTCCGATTTACCATTCATCAACGAAAAACTGGTTGAGCATGGCTTTCAGATCACGTCAAGTCTGACGGAGCGTGCTTATGGGAAACGATATCCAGGATGGTTACCTTTCCAGATTGAAGTCAAAGGGGCTGATCATGAAGGCATCATTCACCAGGTTGCACATTACCTGTCCAAATGTGGGATCAACATTGAGAGTATGGACACCCGAGTGGTTCCCGCACCAATGAGCGGTACTCCGATTTTTATAATGACCTCGCTTGTTTATGTTCCCCCCGAATTGCTGGATAAGGATTGGATTGATGAACTGGAAGATGAGGCAAACAGCCTTGAAGTCGATTTAAAAGTGGAATCGGTTAATATGTGACCATGACAATCACCGAGGACTTAAAACAAGCTGATTGAGCGCTTCAATCAGCTTGTTTTTTGTAAAGCAGGCTCCTGTTCAGTTACCTGAATTCAGACCAAAATCCTGTATCAGTGAGTCAACCGAAAAAATAGTACCTTCAATAACGGAAATCAAGAATACAAAGCTAATAATGGTCACTGCCAGGTAAATAACCGGCAAAATCAAAGTACGCCATCCCTTGATATTGTGGACGCCAGCAGTCCCCATCCAGGTTCCAAACAGGCTGATAACCAGAGCCGCAAAACGGGCTAACACACCGACCACAGGAATAAAGCCTAACAATTCTAGAAAGTGACCACTCTGAGCAAAACCCATCGCTCGTAATGTGGTGCTGAAATCTGCCTCTCCCCTCAAAATCCTCGCAGCGATATACATGAATAAAACGGATAGCAACCAAACGGTATAACGGAGTGATATCGAAATTATATTCATTCCGTTTTCTGTGTTGATGGATTGCAGGATGGTTGATAGAAGAGCGATTAATAAAGCAGGCGCGTTCATGTATACATCTTGTCCAATCGAACGGAAACCTTCCCGGTTTAGAGTGATCGCTTGTGCGACATAGCTGATCCACTTACCAACCTGGCTGATGCCTCTCGCCATCGTAGAAAGTGCCCATCCGTCCACATGTTCTTCTTCAGGTTTTTCAGGTTTAGGGGTGGGTCCTTCCAGATCACGACGGGTATCCAGGATGTATTTAAATTCGTAAGAATTGCGTGTCTCGGGCACCACCATGTCACCTGGGTGGAACATGTAGGCATCTGTTTGTTCCCCACCCAGCCCACCATGGCTGCCGATCAACTCTTCCAACGACGCAACAGTACCATCGGGGTAGAGTGTGCTGTTTAATATCAGATCACCAGAATTTTCGAAATCAGCCATCCGCCTTAATTGCCATGATCGCAATTCGACATCGCCGAAGGGTAACAGGGGGTCTTCTCCAACAACAATACCATTGACAAGATTACGAGCGCCATTTTTCCCAAATGCAACAGGGGTCAGGTCATCCTCAAATGCGATTACAAAGCCGATACCTTCATGTTGAACAACATTATCGACCATACCCGGGTAGGCAGAATTGAGCTCGTTTAAGGTAATTTTTCGTGGGAAAAGATCGAAATAAACATGGGCACCATTACCGCCGTATGCCAGAGTTACCTGTGCTGGGGCAGCTTCTTGAAAAGAGTCCTGTTGTGCAAGATTATTTTCGATGAGTTTGTGAGCCTGGTTGATGGCGGCTTTACCTACCGTACCTCCCTGTTCCTGTTCTTGCATGTTATTCAATTCATGCATCATGGCTGATACGCCGATGGTGCCATCGTCCCCACCACCTGATCCGGACACACTGGTTCCATGCGGCATTTGCTGTTCTATAAACTCGAGAATACTAAACCCATAGCGTTGTTTAAACGTTGGACCAAATGATTGACCATGATCGGAGAGTAAGATGATCTCGAAAGGTCTTTTTGCTTTTTCGTCAATTGTTCTCTTGATTCTGGCTAATTGCTTATCGAACTGTTGTAATGAGAGATCGCAATCGTGTGTATAAGGTCCGGAATGGTGGGCGATTTCATCATAACCGGCATAGAGTGTATACATCGCTGGAACGCCGCGCACAATGTCCAGGATGGTGAAATAAGTGCCAATTTCGCGCAGAAAAACATTCACAGCTGCGCGCAGTAAGGGATAACCGTTGTGTAACCGGTTCAATCGCGGTTGGACATCCTTGCGGCGCTGCTGCCATCCCTGCCATATTTCCTGTGTCACATCAGCAAAAACCAGTATCAGTACGCGCACAAAGAAATAGGGGTTCCGCATGAGCAGGAACATATCACGGGCGCGCTGTTTTTGATCCTTTTCTGACCCGGTTTTTAGTTTTGAGAAAACCAGGAGAGACTTTTCAGCATCACCACTGAAGAAATTACCAATGCTAGTGCCACCCCGCAATATCCCATTTCCGTCGGATATCTCTGTTTCGATTGCCGGCGCTGCCTTTCCACCTTCTAATATTTCGCCGGTGTTTTTATCCAGCCATCGGAATGCCGGGATGTTATTGTTGTTTCCATGCAAAATCCCCGCCTGGCATGCTGGTGTTGTTGGAGGCATCCCGCAATCAATCCGGCTAATCTGGTATCCGTCTTCTTCGATCATCTTTTTTATGGTTGGCATGTAACCGTCGGCGATTGCTTTATGAATCCTCTGGTAACTCAATCCATCGGTCTCAATTATCACCAGGCCGCGTATATCATTCTGTTCAATATCCCCTGCCTGACGGACTGCTGACCGCTCTACCAGATTCTGGTAAAAGGATTCATCATCATCGATGGCTAATAAGGTTGATATAACTGTATTGACAAATGACAGGAACAGACCGCCAAAGAATGCAACCCACCAACTGCTGATGTCAAGACCTGGTAGTAAATATGCAGTCAGCATCAGGGTGATCGCGTTGATGAAGAAACCAGCAGCGAAAATCACCATCCAGCCGAATGGCAGGGTGAGTAACAACAATAATGGACGGATCAATAAATTGACAATCCCCAGGACGAATGCCGCTGCTGTTGCTACCACCAATACAGGCGTATCCCCTACCTGCTCGATAGAAAAACCAGGGATAATCCATGCGGTAATTAATATTGAAATTGCATCAACAAACCAGACCACGATGAATCTGATGATCACGCGAATGTAATGACCTATTGTCCTCATGATGCTCCTTTGGATGGTTTCAAAATTGAGGGAATTATTTCACTTTCAGGATTTGGGTAAACCATCCACAATTATTAAAAACCGATTTGGGGTGGTAAGTTTTACCAGCGGTTTCCCAGGATTTTGGTTAATTATACCTGCCATGAAATTTCTTTATTATTAGAATAAATCAGGCAGGTATTCAGATCCGAGTCTGTTCCATCGATTACCCACCAGGACACATACCTGACCTCAGCTACCTGTTGGCAAAAGGTAGCCTGGTATGGCTTGGGAATTTCTCGGTATGATCCTGGTCAGGGCTAAAAAATCGCCAGGCAATCAGGAAAAGTGTCGTAGAAATTTCACTTTATTTCTTGCCTGGTGCATTTATCAATGTTTATCTGAACAAACTCCTGATCCAGTCCAGGATAATTTCGATCCAGCTTTTTTTAACCTCTGGTTCAATCGGGATTACTTCAGCAGTATATGCAGAGTTTCCATATTCACTCAAATAAGCAAACGGAATCCTAGCGTAACCTGGTGCTGTCTCGTTCTGTCTTGCCCATCCTGTTCCCCAACTGTTTCGTACAAGGAAATAACCTCCGCCTGGCACATTCTCATCCTCTTGGTAACCCACCATACACATGGCGTGACCGCCCTCGCGCTTTTCGTTGGGGAGAGGCATGCGGATGTCGCCTGTGGAGTGGGTGGGTTCTGAAAACCAATGGGTGTAAACCGGTACAGCAAAAGCGATGGGTTTATCGTCTGCCAGTGATCTGCGCAGGGAATCCACATTTGTAGGCGTAAGTTTGGTAAAACTAAAAACTTTGTTATCTGCCGCGGCCTCAACCGCACCCTGAGGAGGTGGATCTTGCCCTTCGTTTCCAGCTATAGGGAAACGGTTGTAAGGCCAGATACTCTCCCCGGGGATTCCATCTGCCTTCAGCCTTCCCATGCCAATATGGATCCAGGTCCCTGAACCAGCATAATTATCGTGTTGTTTACACGCCCAATACAAAAATTGTTCCGAAAAATCTCCCTGCGTGCTGGTAGTTCCCAACAGGTACTCTCGAACCGCAGTACAGGCAAAGGAAACACAGGTCCCGCGTTGACCCTGGTCGCGGACTATTGGGAAGCGAGAATGGAGGTCAACGCTTGGGGGTAAAGGGCCTGTCACATCCCGGTCGAGAGTGTCTGTTTCATCGCCGGGTTCATATTCATCCAAAGCACCCATACCGTGGGGTTGAGTAAAGCCGCGGGTGATGTTTGATTCCGGCGGAAGTTCAACGGATGCCAGTCCCACCCAATTATTCACTTCTCCTTCGGTTTGACCGGTTGCCGCTGCTAATCCCGCCACTCCTCCTTCTAACGAAGCAGCACCGACAAGCTCTTCAACAGTTGTGATCCATAGTCCCGCAAGCAATTGCAGGGCTTCCTGTGGAAATGCATCAATAAACTCAAGAGGTATCCCTTTTTTCGTAGCCATTAGTAACTCCTTCCTGATTACATTGTATAAGAAAATCCTGGTTATTCAAGAGCCAATTTTGAGTTTTATTATCCGAATAATATATATTAACATCAACATACTTGACGGTGTTAGTGATTTATGCTATTTTTTACGGGCAAATAACTAATAAATGAGGAGCTGATTGTGGAATTTACAACGCTAGGCAGAACTGCATTAAGTGTCAGTCGATTGTGTTTGGGCACCATGAATTTTGGTCCGCATACATCCGAACAGGATAGCTACGCCATCATGGATAAGGCTCTGGAATTGGATATTAATTTCTTTGATACAGCCAATGTTTACGGATGGAAACTGGGGGAAGGCGTCACAGAACAGATCATCGGTCGCTGGTTTGACCAGGGTGGTGGGCGCCGTGATAAGGTTGTCCTTGCAACGAAGGCTTATAACAAGATGGGTGATTGGCCTAACCAGAATCGCCTGTCTGCTTTACACATCCGCAAAGCCTGTGAGGACTCGCTGCGCCGGTTGAAAACTGATTACATCGATATTTATCAAATGCACCACGTAGACCGCACAGCGCCTTGGGAAGAAATCTGGCAAGCGATGGAATTGCTGGTGCAGCAAGGGAAAGTTATTTATGTGGGCAGCAGCAATTTCGCGGGTTGGCACATCGCCCAGGCACAGGAAGCTGCTAAAGCACGACATTTCCTGGGGCTGGTTAGCGAACAAAGTCTGTATAACTTGAACGCAAGGACCGTGGAATTAGAAGTCATCCCTGCTTGCAAGCACTATGGGTTGGGTCTTATTCCCTGGAGTCCGTTGGCAGGTGGAATGCTTGGGGGGATGCTGGCAAAACTGCAAAGCGGTAGAAGGTCAGGAGAGCGGATGCAGGAAGGATTTGAAAAGCACCGCCCAAAGATCGAAGCTTACGAAGCGTTTTGTAAAGAGTTAAGCGAAAATCCCGCGGATGTAGCTTTGGCGTGGCTGTTGCACAATCCGGTTGTTTCAGCGCCCATCATAGGTCCACGTACGTTGGAGCAGTTGACGGGCAGCTTGAGAGCCCTCGAAATTCAGCTTTCCGAAGAATCTATTAAGAGGCTGGATGAGATTTTCCCGGGTCCAGGTGGAGAAGCGCCTGAGGCGTATGCCTGGTAAATTGTAGTAAAGCAGTAAGTAGAAGACCGGCACATATTACAGGTTTAGGTCAAAAAGCCTGTGAAAGTGCCGGTCTTATTTGTTAAAATATGCCATGTGAAAAAGGATAAATCAGCAGATTTTGTTGAAGGTGGATTTCCCAACCATTTTCAACCAGGGCAATTAAGTGGGAAAGAGATGGGATCATACCAGATATTGTTAAAAGATTCCCCGCCTGGCAGTGACCGACAAAAGTGGCTTTCATTTTCTCGACCGGTTGAAATCCTACAGACCGATTACATGGATGACGTCATCCATGTAATGGAGCAGGTTGAAGAAAAAGTCAACCATCTGGGGCTTTATGCTGCCGGTTTTATCAGTTATGAAGCGGGACCTGCATTCAATCCATCACTCCATGTCAGGCAGCTCGATCATTTTCCGCTGGTCTGGTTTGGATTGTATCCTTCGGTTCAGGTTGCTGACCTGCCGCCAGCGATCACCCACCAGCATCTGGATTGGCAGCCGTCGATCACATTGGATGAATATTACGATGCAATTGAATTGATAAAGGATAATATCGCCCGGGGATACACATACCAGGTTAATTACACGATTCGCCTGAAGACAGAATTCCGGGGCGATCCCTGGGAATTGTTCCTACAGCTTGCCAACGCCCAAAGGGGAGATTATGCAGCTTATGTGGATACCGGTCACAAGGTGTTGGTATCAGCTTCCCCGGAATTATTCTTTTCACTGGAAGGCATGGATCTGATCTCACAACCGATGAAAGGCACTGCGCCGCGCGGTAAGACTTTACAAGAAGACAAGGTTAACCAAGCCTGGCTGCATGGTTCTGAGAAGAATCGAGCTGAAAATGTAATGATCGTGGACATGATCCGCAACGACATGGGAAAAGTAGCGGATATTGGTAGTGTCCATGTGCCTGAGCTGTTCAAGGTTGTGAGGTTCCCCACGGTATGGCAAATGATATCGACGGTCAGGTCGCGAACCCAGGCTTCATGTGTGGATATCCTGAAGGCGATGTTCCCGTGTGCATCGATCACCGGCGCACCTAAACCATCCACGATGAAGATCATTGCCGGGCTTGAAACCGAACCGCGTAAAACTTATACGGGAGCGATCGGTTATATTGCTCCACAGCGGAAGGCTCAATTCAATGTCGCCATTCGTACAGTACTGGTGGATGTGCCTTTGTCTCAGGCAGAATATGGCGTGGGTGGGGGAATTGTCTGGGATTCGGACAACGAGGAGGAATACCAGGAGTGCCTGGTCAAAGCTCTGGTGTTGAGCGCACCAGCTAAAGAATTCTCCTTATTGGAGACGATGTTATGGAAACCCGAGGAGGGCTTTGTACTGCTGGAGAAGCATCTCCAACGCCTGGAGCAATCAGCCGAATACTTTATTTTCCCGGTTAATCTGGGGCAAATCCGTGAAGAACTCAATTCTTTCGGACGCCGCCTGAGTCACCAAGATCATAAGGTGCGCCTGCTTGTCCACCGGTCTGGTCAATCAAAAATAGAATCCGCCATCCTGGAAATACCTGAACAGGTTCAGCCCGTTCGACTGAGCCTGGCTGTAAGCCACGTTGATTCGTCAAATCCATTCCTTTATCATAAAACCACTTACCGGCAAATGTATGAAGATGCTGTGCCAGAACAGCCGGATGTGGATGATGTCATCTTGTGGAATGAACGCGGCGAAGTGACTGAGACCCGGATCGCCAACCTTGTTTACCAGCAAATGGGTGAACTGTTTACGCCACCGGTCTCTTCCGGCTTACTCCCAGGAACATTCCGATCCATATTGCTCGACGAGGGGAGAATACGCGAAAAAACCCTGTCTGTATTGGATCTTGCATCGTGCGAACGCCTGTTTGTGATTAACTCTGTGCGCGGATGGCAGGATGCAGTTCTGTTGAAAACCTGATGAATCGGTGTGGCGAAAATTTTTATTAAGCAATATTCCGTTTTAGAACCATCAACGTAATATCATCTGCCTGAGCCCCGCCCCTGCTGTAATTGTATATCCCGGAAAGGAACACCTGGCGTACCTCTTCGGCTGATAAGTTTGCCGTGTTGAGGGCGATGTTTGCCATTTCCAGGTCGCCAAAATAATCCCCATTCGCATTTCGTGCATCGAGGACGCCATCCGTATATAGCAGAATGAGGCTTCCGGGCGGGATATTGATCGATGAAGCGGACCAGCTTTCGTCCTCGGATACGCCTAATGCCATCCCCGTTTTCTCCAGTCGTGTGAATTCCTGTCTCTGGTCGCCGGGAAAAAGCAGAGGCGGTGGTTGACCCGCATTGCTGAAATTGAGCTCTCCGCTGTTGAGATCAAGAACCCCATAGAAAAGGGTGACAAAAATTCCCAGGTTGATATCCGACAGCAGCCTTAGATTGGTCAACTTCAATAAAATTTCTGGTGCCGATGCTGTTTCAGCAGCAAACGTGCGAATTAGTGTTCTGCTGAGTGTCATCAGTAGAGCCGGACCCAGGCCCTTATCCACAACATCCGCGATAACAATTCCAATTCTGTTTTCATCTAGAGGGATCAAGTCATAAAAATCACCTGAGGTTTCCCTGGCTGGACGCCAGCTTGCTGTAATCTCCCATCCCGGGTAATTTGGGAAAGAAACAGGCAGCAGGCTGGCTTGCATTTTCCCCGCCAGAACGAGCTCTTGACGGCGGATATTGACTGTCTGCAATGCCCTGGCAGCCTGGTTGATGAAGCCTACCAGCTGTGTATCACGATCACGTGGGTCGATATCGCGCAGATTCTCGAGAGAATCTAAAATTGTAACCACGCCGATCGGTTTTTGCCCAGGTATTTTTAATGGGATGGCACGAATTACTTTATTTTCGCCTTCCTGCCCGCGTAAAAGGACCTGCTGGCGGTATGACCTGGCTTCCAGGCGGTCAGCATGGATGGGGATGTTTACAGCAGGATTCTGCCCCACACCGCTGAATGTTGGAATGGCAGAATTGGCTTCGCCGACCAGCTGGAGGTGTTGCTCCTGGGGTAGACATACCCAGGTATATGCATCTTCTACTCCAAATGCGGCGACCAGGCCTCTGCGCAGGTATAAAACAGCCTGGTCCAGGTTTTCGGAGGCATACATGGAGTTGATTGCTGCCGACAACAGGTCCAGCCGAGATTGGTCATTACCCTGTTCGATGCTGGCATGCAGGTATTCCATGGCGAAATCCCACCGTCCTGTCAGTGCCAGGACATGACCAACACGACCCGGTGAAAAATGTGACGAAAGATAGCGGTGATAAACATCGTTTTGAATCTGATAATTGTCCTCACCGTCCCGTTCGATGACGCCCGTCAGGTACAGTGGATCGAGGTCAGGTGAGAGCGGGAGCGGCAGCGAAGCCCTGTGGACGCGCTTTTGTTCCAACAGCAATAAGATACACTGCAGCAGGTCAGGATCCTCCTCGATCAAGAGTACAGCCTCAATGAGTGGGGCGTAGCGGAGCACTTCAGCCTTGAGGAAGCGGTTGGTGATGTAATTGACATCTCGGGTTCTCAGCTGCCGGTTCTGCCTGCTTTGAACCAGGTCGATGCAGCATTGGGTCAATTTGCGGATTAAGAAAATGTCGCCACTCGTTGCCTGTAGTAATCTACCAATGGCTGGTCTGGTGGCAGGTATATTGTTCTGCGACAAGTTTTCCTGGATTAAGGTCTCGCTATTATCGCGTGTTAGGTCATCGACGAAAACTCTTCGAGCGATTCCTCCTAACGGTGACGATTTTCCGACCGTCAGAGTAGCAAGGCTTAACGCCCCGGATACGATCACGGTTAACTGAATGTCCATATTTTGCTGGTCCATATAGGCTGCTCTCAGAGAAGTTAACAAGCCTTGAACCAGGTCAGTGGGTAATGCTTCCAATGGATCGAAAATCAGAACCAGATCATGACCGACAACATCCAGACATTCGGTCAGGAAAGCGCGGAATACTACACTGCTGGCATCGCTTTCGTCCGGTATCGAGAAGGATTTACCAGTCAAATCCGTCAGGCTTTCAGCCGTTAAGTTGATCAGGTCGGCAAAAAATGCCTGTTGAGTCGTCGCTCGAAAGCCTTCCAGGTCTATGAATGCACATGTCCAACCGTGAAGAACGGCGATATTTTGCTCGAGATACCGCAGCAGTAAAGTTTTTCCGCACAGGCGTGGTCCCAATACGGCACAATAAGTGCCTTCTTCAACAGATTGGATAATCTGATTGATAGTCTCCTGGTGGTAGCGGACGGTACTTGGGACCTCCCTCAAATCCTTCTCCCCGATCAAGAATCCATTCTCATCACTCACGTCAGTCCTGAACATATCCCTCCTCTTTAACCTTGCGAAAGAGGTAGTCCAGGTCGTAGGACTGGTTTAATACACGGGTGAAAACCGGCGATGTGAAGAAAAACTCTTTCCCCCTGCGCTGCAAGACTCCGGAGAGGTTTAATAAATTACAGGCGTCATCGATAACAGTCTGTCGCAGAATGATGCCCTTTTTTTGTAAGAGGGAGTCAATATCCTCATGGCTGAATCCCTTTGAGCCAGCGTCTTCAGCAGAAAGTAGGATGGCATAAATCAAAGCCTTTTCCCTGTTTTCGGTATTTTGCATGAATGAGGTCAACAGGTGGCTGGTAAAGCCTTCATCTGAGTACACATCCAGCAGGCTGTCCGGGCTGATCTCGCGTAGTCCGGTCTGGTCGAGGCGCCGGAGCAAGATCAGGCAGTAATATTGGATCAGGTTGGGCTGACCGGAAGTCTCCGTGTAAATTCGGTTGACCACTTCCTCCTGGTGATGAAAACGCACGCGCAGGTTTTCCATGGGGGTAACGATCAGATCGCGCGCCTGCTGCCTGGAAAATTCGTTAAGACGGATCTCCTGGGCGAAGTTATAGAAAGGTGAGTCGAGTAGATATTGTTCACGCATCGCCTCGCGGAAACCGGCAATGATGTACTGGCATGCGCCCTTGTTCGAGCTTGCTCGCAGCATGGAGAAGAGATCCCAATCCCCGCGCTGCATGATCACCAGGTTATCGATTTCATCGAGGAGGAAAATGATTTTCGATTTGTATTGTTTACTCATCCTCTCGAGGAAATTCGGGAAGAAGAATATATATTTTTGCATCTCGAGCCTGGGCAGCTCACGCGGATTCAATTTGCGCACCACCTCGCGGATATAATCGTCCGCTGATAAGAGATCGCTGCATTCCAGGTAAAACACATGCGCATTTTCCTCCCGTTCGTGAAAAATACGCTCGATTTCTCGTAACAGGGATGTCTTCCCGATGCGGCGGATTCCCAGAATGATCTGGTTGGTGTCTGGATTTGCCAAAATCCGAGAAATCTCATGCTCCCGCCCAAAGAACCTGCTGCCTGTAACAGGTGCGCGTGTTTCGTAAGGCGACAGGAAAGAGATGGGCACCTGTGCTGAAATCAGGTCAAGCAGCTCGCCACTCGGACGCCTGGATACAATGACTTTTTTCTGCTCTTCTCCACCGATCAACACTACGTTGTAGTTCATGCTGGTTTTATAACGGAATAAAGGCGCACTGTTTCCATCGATCAACACGAGTACGATCTGGCGTCCCAGGTTTCGCTCCCGGATTACGTCTCCAAGACTTTGCATGACATGTTGTGCCGTAATGCGGTCTAAATCATTGGCGTTGACTGAGATGACTGGTGTGCGATTCGATAATCTCAGCTTCCAGGAAGAAAGATCGATATTGTATAAACGATGACCAAGCGAGGATTTGCCTTCGCGGACTGTGTAACCCAGCTCATCGTTGAGCAGGTTCAACAACCGCGGCCAATCTTTTTGCACGGTTTGCTCCTTTAGTAAATTCGCGGTATCGGATACCATTATATACGAATACAGTTGTGAATTTTGCGTGGTTCAGATTTGCTGATTTCGTCGAGGATGCGGGTAAAATAAGGTCATCCTGTGTCCTGGAGAAAAAAACATGGAACTTCAGAAAACCATTCAATCACAATATCTGGCAACTTTGGAGATGCTCAAAAAGGCTGTTACTGCCTGTCCTGAATCTGAGTGGGATTCGCCAGTCACAAAAAATAAATTCTGGCATATCGCATACCATGCCCTTTTTTACACACACCTGTACCTGCAGCCATCTGAGGGGGAGTTCCAGGAATGGGAAAAACACAAGAAAAATTCCGAGTTTATGGGCGCCACGCCCTGGCCTCCTCATGAAAAACCTGTGATCGAAGGAGTGTATGACAAAGCTACCGTATTGGAATATCTCCAATTCTGTGAAGCTGAAGTGCGCAGAATCATTCCGGAATTGGATTTTGACGCGCCCTCCGGTTTCTCCTGGCTGCCATTTGGGAAATTGGAGCTCCAATTTTATAATATCCGCCATACGCAACAACATGTTGGGGAATTGTGTGAGCGCTTGGGCGAGGCATCCGGAATAGATGTAAACTGGGTAGGACAAGGGCTGTGAAAAATAAGAAGCTTCCAGTAATCAGTATTTTGATCTATTCACTGGGGTTGACCATTGGTCTACTATTTAACATCCTCTCCGTATGGGCGGATTTCGAAGCATCGATATTCGACGCTTCCTTATCGTCTGGGGAAAACTTTCCTAATTTTCGCTGTCCAATTATGATCAGCAAGGATGAAATTGGCGTGATCTCGGGCGATGCGGTGAATCCTCTGGACAGGAAAATGACCCTGACCATCCGGTCACATTCTACTGATGGTGCGGTCACTTTGTTAAATGAGACCCACGATAAATTTACCCTCGGGATCGGGGAAATTAAAGAAATGGAGTGGACGGTGGCTCCGGACGACGCAGTGTGGGGAAATTTCATCCTTTTCAGGGTTTACCAGTTCAGCAGCTACCCGGTTCCTGCCAAATCCTCGGCTTGCGGCGTATTAGTTGCCAATGTCGCAGGAATCTCAGGTAATGTGCTGGTTTGGTTGCTGATATTCATCAGCGTGGCGGGGATGGGAACGGGGATCTGGTTGTGGTTACGCAGTCACAAACCCTTAACTTCGCAACCCCGGGATGTTGCTGTTGCCTTGTCAGCCATGTCGATAGTTATTGTGGTTGGAAACATATTTAGCCTGTTAGGTGCATGGCTGGCGGGTGTTTTGATGTTACTGCTGGCAATCCTGATGCTGATCGCAATAGCCGCATTCTTTGCTTCGTCGAACCGCAGGATGGTTGCTTGATTGAAATATCCGGTGTCATGCCCGGATTTAGAGTACGACCAAACTTAAATCAAGGCAGTAATTTCATCATTCGATACCAATCGTAAGCATCACTTACCGATTGTTCAGCCTTTAAGAATGTGCCCATTTGCAGTTCGACGCACGCTTTCTTGTTTTTGTAATAGAAGAAATAACCGATTCGTCTTAAGAAACTGGAGGAAATCGGCAGCATCCCTTCAAACAAAGACATGATCCCAGCCAAACCTCTTACAGGACCTGCTGGGATAACCCGGGAGGAAATCTTAACGCCCAGCATGCGAGCGGTCATCTGGTGAAATTCCAGGTGGGTGATATTTTCTCCCGCCAGGATATACCTCTCGCCAGGTTTTCCGTGAGACATAGCTGCGATTTGCCCGCGGACTACATCCTGTATATGAACGATGTTCAATCCTCCTGGGAGACTCACTGGAAAGAGCCCTTTTGATACCTGGAAGAGCACCTCACCACCTATGCGGTTGATGTCACCTGGTCCCATGACAACGGACGGGTTGACGATTACCACATCCTGACCCGAAGCCACAGCCTTCTGGACCTCCCTTTCAGCCAGGTGTTTGGCGTACCCATAACGCCACCATCCAGGTTTGTAATTCCAGGAATGGAATTCATCTATGGGTTGAGGTTGGTTGGGTTGGGGCAGGTTCCATCCTGGTACCCCCAAAGCAGCCACTGAACTTGTGTGGATTAATCTTTGCACGCCGTTCATCTTCGCTGCTTTCAAGACATGCATCGTGCCTCCCACGGTTGTCGCATACAACTCTTCAGGCGGACCGGAAGAGCCTAATTTGGCTGCGGTGTGAAAGATCACGTCAACATCTTTTGTGGCTTCACAAACCGAATTCGAAATCCGTAATATCACCCTGGTGGTGTACCACTTCCAGGTCTTTGATCAATGCAGGTACTTCATTATCAGGTCTGGGTCGGTAGAATGCATGCACGCCATGCCCCTCTTCGCACAATGCTTTGCATAGATTTGAACCGATAAATCCGGAAGCTCCCGTTACTAGAATTTCCATAATCTCACCATTACCATAATGGAGTCCAGGTTTTTCCGCCATCCCCTGAAAAGAATAAAGTGCTTATGGCGTTGGGACCGCTCCCTACCAGGCTCAGTGCGTATCCGTAGGAAAGGTCTGGGAAATCCATCTGGAGGAGAGTCCTGGAAAGGTCGGTGTTCGGCACCAATTGATTCCAGGTGCTTCCACTGTTGTCCGTACTCGCTAATATGATCCCATCCCAGATACGACAGGAGTCAAATGTCGGGCAGGAAACAGGACCCGTAATGGGTACCGGAGTGGTGAATGTCCATGATTTGCCCCCATCGGAAGTTGTATAGATGACGGAGAAATCGGATATCTGAGTCAATCGCAGGATCAGCAGCCCATCTCTTGGACTGAAGAACTCCAGGGTTTCTGTGATGACGGTTTTGGTTTGAGGCCCTGTCGGTAAAGCAAGAGGCTGTGGTACCCATGTCAAACCACCATCATCACTTGTGTACAACCATGCCTGGTTGGAATTTAGATCAATGCCAGTCACCCAGCCTCTCTGGCTGTCTTTGAAGGAAATCCCAGTCTTGATCCCTTTGTAGGGGATCTGGTCAATGGATGCAGTGTCGAGAGCGGTGACTTCATGAATTTTATCCCAGGAGCTGCCTCCGTCTGAAGTCGTGAAGATATCTATGGCTTGTGAATCGGATATCGTCGAGCGATATGCAAGCGCCCATCCTCTTTGCGCATCGAGAAAGAATACGTTTGCTTCTGCGAATGGGGTAGGTCCTGCGTGCCAGGAGTTCCCTCCGTCCTTGGTGCGGTAAAACAAACCAGTCTCGTCATCGTCATCAAATAAGAATATCCACCCCTCGTTCGTGTTCAGGAAAACTCCGTACATGGTGTCGTTTCCTATGTCCAGACCGATGGGAGTTGTATCGACCCAGGTGACACCTCCATTTGTTGTTCGCAGGACGGCGTTATAGGTGAACCCCCATCCGCTTGCTCGATCCGTCATTTTTATATATCTGAGGGACGGTTCTGTGGAAATCTGTCCACTCGGGGTTGGTGCAATGTAAGTGCTGGTTGGGGTGAATGTTGCAGCTGGCTCGGTTTGAGTGGCGGGTTCTGTTGGTTGGGTTGGCTGCTGTTGAGTAGTTCCGGGTGTTAGTGTGGGTGTTGATGATGGGAGCAATTCAGGGCTTGGGGTGGATTCCGCTAATGTTGGGCGGACGAAAAACGTCCTGGGGGGGCGGGTGCGGGTTGGTGTGTACACTGCAACTGCCTGTTCGGTCGCGATGAGGGCGGTTGCTGCAGAAGCGGTGTCTCTCAGGCTCATAGCACCATCTGAAGGGGTTGGGGAAGATGTTACATTCGTTTCTGGTTGGCGAAGTTGAGCCGAGATGGCGTTTACCAGAAAAATGCCCCCGGTGATCAGCACCAGGAGGACGGTGGACAAGATCAGAATTACCAGGAAGCGCATTCGTGGTGCTGTGAATGTCATATTGAGTTCTTTTAATCAACCAGCCATTCCACCAGAGTTGCCTCGCCCTGACCCACTCCAACACAAAGTGTTGCGAGACCATAATAAGGGTGTTTCTCGGTCGGCGCTCGCCGGTGCATCTCGTGAACCAGCGTGGTCATAATGCGCGCACCTGTGCAGCCCAGGGGGTGACCGAGAGCGATCGCTCCGCCATTGACATTGGTGATTTCATGCCTTAACCCCAGTTCTTTCATCACCGCGATCGCCTGGACGGCGAAGGCTTCATTTAACTCCACCAAACCAATTTCACTGATCTCTAAGCCTGCCCTTTCCAACGCCTTCATGGTTGCAGGGATTGGACCCAGTCCCATCGTACGGGGCGGAACCCCTGCTGAAGCGCTTGACCTTATCCTGACAAAGGGTTTTAAATTCAAACTGGCTGCTTTTGATTTACTCATGATCAATAGTGCTGCTGCACCATCATTCAATCCTGATGAGTTTCCGGCTGTCACACTCCCGTCTTTTCGAAATGCAGGTTTTAAGCGCGATAGGGCTTCCATTGAAGTGTCCCGGCGAGGGCGTTCATCTTCATTGATTACAATAGGTTCGCCTTTTCGTTGTGGGATTGTGATCGGGATGATTTCATCGGAAAATCTTCCCTGGTCCATGGCAGCAATGGCTCTCCTGTGGCTTTCCATGCTGAAACGGTCTTGCTCTTCTCGGGTGGGTTTGAAAATCTCATAAATATTCTCTGCCGTTTCGCCCATGGATTCAGCGCCGACAAGCTCAACCAGCCTTGGGTTTGGATAGCGCCATCCCAGGGCTGTATCCCAGGCGGTTATGTTTCCGAAGGGGAATCCTTTATCCGCCTTGGGCACAGAATAGGGCGCCCGGCTCATACTCTCGACACCGCCGGCGATATAAATTTCTCCTTCCCCTGAGCGGATCGAGCGGAAAGCAAGGTTTACCGCTGTCAGGCTGCTGGCACACAATCTGTTAAATGTCACTGCAGGAATGCTGTCAGGAAACCCTGCCAGAAGTCCTGCCATGCGTGCCACGTTGCGGTTGTCCTCTCCTGCCTGGTTTGCGCAGCCCATATAGATTTCATCCACAATGCCCGGATCGAGTTGGTTTCTGTCAATAAGGGACTTCAAGACAATGGCTGCCAGGTCATCAGGTCTCACGCTGGAAAGCGATCCTCCCAGCGCTCCAATGGGTGTCCTGACAGCGTCAACGATTACAACATCTTCCACGAATCCTCCCTGAAAATAATTAAGGCGCCCCAAGATCTGCAATCAACACCCAGCCGATAACAGATTTATCTTCCCCGGCAAATTCCACCAGCACACACTCACGGTTAAAATCATCAAACCTGCGCTCATCGGGTAAAAATCGCACGAGACTGCTTTCAGAAATCCGCCCCGTTGCGGTAAAGCTCTCATAACAGCCGCTGCGCGCCCAGACTGTGCGTAAAGTCATTCCAATGCTGGGTGTTGGTGTGGGGGTAAGTGTTGGGGTTGAGGTCGAGGTTGCAGTTGGGGTTGGCGTGACCGTGGCAGTCGCTGTCGCTGTGGTTGTGGCTGTAAAAGTCGGTGTGACTGTGGGAGTGAGTGATAGCTGGTAGGCGCGGAACCGTCCCATCCCCCAGGTTCCAGCCAGGAACAAAATGCCGATGATACCCAGGATCACTATACCGCGCAGCAGCAAGGATGAAATCCGGTAAGTGCGCAGGTTCCTGCTCAGTCTTGCGACTGTGGGATCGTTTGGGTACCGCGTCCTTACTTCTGCGCTTAACCTCCATGCTTCAGCAGGCCAGCTTTTCTTAGCTTCGTATGAAGCTACTGCCAGTTTCAGATCATGGTCCGCAGTTTGGGCTGCCCTCAGTAAACTCTCAACTTCGTCCTGCAGCCTGTCCAGGCTGTCATCGAGCCCTTCCAGGTTGCGGATTTGATCCAGCTGCTGTTTTGCCTGTTTGCCTATCGAAAGACTGCTTTCGATTGTTGCCGCGCTGGATGCCTGGGATACCAATCCGCGGGTATTTTCTTTAAGTGGCGATACGATGCGCGGGATAATGGCATGAAGCTGGCTGCGAACTCTATCGATGGCAAGGTTTTCACCGTACTGACCAGCCAGGAAATCCAGGTCGGCTTTGGCTTGGGACAGTGCCTTTGGATCCACCTCGGTGGAATTGATCGTGCTGGCAACGTTGCGCAAGGTTTCTCTTGCTTTACGCAGTTCGTTGGCTTTGTCATTGTATTTGGGCAGACCGGTGGCGAAGGCAGCAGCTTCAATCCGCTCGATCGCCTCATCGAACCGACCTGAATCTAATTGGCGCAAGCCTTCTTCGTAGGCATTTTCTGCGTCGATATTCTCTTGTAGTTTTTGTTCGAACTCCAGTCCTTCTTGCCAGCGCTGAATGCCTAAATCGCGCAATACTGCCTGGGCTTTGCCCAACATCGCCATGGCGTCAGCAAATCGACCAACCCTGGCAGCAGACTGGGCTTTCCCAAATGCCGACGCAGCCTCAGAAGGAAGCGCGATCGAAGGGATATAACCAGTTCGCAGGTAATTTTCTGATTCAATCCGATGTTGGCGCGCTCTTTCCCAACCCGGCTCCACCTGGAGTACGCGGTCGTACAATCTCATGGCATCAGCATAGCGACCGCTGTAAAATAGGCGTTCTGCTTCTTCCATCTGGATTTCAGCCTGGGTATCATGCGGCTGCGACAGTCCCGGAACATCGTCAGGTGTGACCATGTTTACTGGTGCTTCAATTTCGGTTTGTCCCTGATCGGATTTCTCGACCTGGCGCAGCAATTCTCGCAGGTCTTTGCGAATCCCCTGGTATACATCGCGTTCTTCAACCTCCAGTTCCAGGAAATCGGGCGAGCTGATATATTCCTCAATCTCTAAAAGCAGTGAGCTGACCTCGTTTACACCCGGCTGCTGGCTTTCATCTTCAGCTTGATACTGGTGCAGAAAAAACCTTGCCCTATTTGCAAGCGGTTCTTGTGAATTCATATTTTTTTGATTAGCTTTCGTCTGGCAATTCTTGGAATAGGATTTCTAACTCGCTATGCAGCGATGACACGGAATCATAATGACCGACCAGGGTGCGCTCAGTGATCTCTTTCAATCGTGTTGGTATTCGCTGGTCATCATATGTCCATTGAGGTGTATAAGCCTTTGCTGCCTGCTCAACCTCTTCAGGTTTATTTGGTCCCACCGGGAGCGCGCCAGGTGCGGGTCTACCGGTAAGGATATGGTGCATGGCGCGTGCTCCGAATTGTACCAAATCGTCACTCTTATCTGCTGGTGATAGTCCGGAGGAGTGATGACGGGCGACGTTCCAATCAATCATCTTAATCCCATTCTCGTCTTCCACCCAATAGAAATGCAAAATTTTATGATCGCGGTAGACGATGTTGCGTGAATGTGCGATTGCTAAAATGCCCAGAATCTGGATCACCAATCGAAGGCTTTGTTTCATTGGCAAGAATCGCCCTCTGGTGTAACCGGCATCACACAGGTTCATCAGGTTCTCACTGCGGTCCATCACCGGCAGTGCCAGATAAGGCAGCCAATCCTCAGATGCACGCATGCGCATATCTGCTATGAATTGGTGCACGTTTTGATTGCAGAGACGAATGATACTCCCACCTGCCCCTGAGATCGAACCTCGGTCGTGGTCTTCTTTGATATGACCGTTATCTCTAAACCTTATGAAGCCCATTTCGTATGCACTGGCGACTCCGGGCACCTCCTTCATCAGTGCCAGGATATGGGCTTCTTCCTGGAATAAGGGGACTGCATAATCAGCCAGACCGGGGCGCATGAATTTGATTGCAGCCTCGTGGTACTTTCCTTCATTCCCAATCAAACGCCCTCGGACTACTCTTGCCGAAGACCCAAGCGCTTCTGGTGCCCAATTATCCAGGGGCTCGCCCAGGCTCATTTCACCCATTTCCCCTAATTCTCCAGTACGGTTGCTTTGGATAAGCCAGGGTGCAGGGGGGGCGGTTGGATTGCGCATCAAAAGAACGGGTCCAGAGATGGTTCCAATTAAGGGTGGGTGATACTCCAGCAGCCAGGGAAATTCCGCTCGCAGGTCTGGAAAATCCAACAATACGTCTGCCGGGGTCGCTCCCTTGCGTAAACGTGAAAATGCCTCCAGGAATTGGTCCAACCATCGAGAAGCGCCAACCTGGTTTCGCATTTCTCTACCCCTCAACTCAAGACGGGTGGTGAATTCTTGTAAGGATACTTCCGCTTGAGGTCCCTGTCGTATGGCTTCCAACCAGTGACCTGCTCTCCCTATCGCCTGGTCTGCCTGGAATACCCTCAGCCGGTCCGGATCCCAAAGCAATAGCCTGCGAAGACCTCGCCGTGCGGTTTCGAACTCTTTCCGCTCCCACGAATCCATGATAATCCTGACAAGAGCTTTGGGTTGTTCAAGCGCTGCGGTCACACTTTTAGCGGCAGCTGGTTGTAATTGGCTGATGATTTCCCACTTCTCATCGAATTCGTTATATTCAAGACCAGAGTTGGGAGGGTCCGGTTCAACCTCAGTCCACCTCTTGATGATCACATCTCTTATGTACTTTGCCAGAGATTCGGATGATTCTGTGCTGCCAGCAACAACATTTTCCGTTTGGGTATACATCATGGGCATCATCGGGGATGCGCCTGCGAATACGGCTTCTGGATGGGGTTCTTTCTGCGCGTCAGCTCGAAGAGTTAATACCAGGCGGTTTAGCGCCGTTATGGGTGTGATTAAATCTACCCCGATTTCAGGTTGCGCCATCCGAATCATCCCGCAAAGTTCATGCCACCATGCAGGGGGTGTTTCGTGACTGATAGGTTTTCTCAGGAACCACATCACACTAGCCCAGTCACTTTCCATGGCTGCAAGCAATGCCTTCTGGGTCGGTGTCTCGAATAAACCGGGCCATGGGGTTAATGAGGCAATTTTCAGAACCAGCCCCCATTTTTGTTGATCCACTTTTGGTAAATTTCTGATTTGTTCACATATAGAAAAAAAGGGCAGCCGGGAGCCCTGGTTTACCAGATCGGTGGCGAGTTGAGTTCCCAGCCTCTCCGTGCCCGTCCAATCGGGTAGTTCGCCCAATTTTTCGATTTCGATTTGCACTTGAGAAAGCTGCTCCCATGTTTGCATTGTTGCGCTGCGGCTCAGGAGGTACTCTCCCTCCTTGTGCTTCAGAGATCTTATTTTGCTAGATTCCACTTCTAATTGTGCATCGACCTGCATTTTTAATTTGCTGGTGACCTGGTTGATTTGTAATGACGAGACACTGGAATCGGGCCATTCTAACAGGTGAAATTGCCCAGGGCAGTTCTCGAGCGTAAACCTTCCAAAAACGTCGAAGAATTGTTGGTAATCGTTGATGACCGAATAGTGCCTGTCAATACTGGTCCCGTCCAGGGATAAAGGTTGGGCATTTCCCCAATCGATAAAAGTTAATTGCCTTCCTTCAGGATTCCAAAAAATATGCTCAGGTTTTACATCATTCCAGATGAAACCTCTCCAGTCTGCGGATACAGCTGTTAAAGGAAGCGTATGGATATTCTCAAAAAGTTTGAGTATTGCTCCGAGGACTCTCAGCATTAATAAGGTTGGGATCGCGCATCCTGGATCCGCTCCATCTCCAACTGCTCTGGCAGATAAGGTTTTTTGAATACCGTCAGCCCCCGAGTCCTCCAGGTTCGCCTTGTGGTGTGAAGACTTTGCCAGGGACTCAAGGTCCTGACCGGGTGCTGTTGATATAACGATAAACCACCTGTCGCTGAACTCAGTTCCGGGTTTGCTGGTGTCAACCACGTTGGGGAAACTTATTTGGACATCACCATAATCAATCCTCAGATGTCTCAGAGCGCGTAGAAAATTTCCTTCCTGGGCAATCTGATTTGCCTGGCGGAGGACTTCGGTGGTGAAAACACTGCGCAAAGGTCTTTTCAGAATGGCTGTAGACTGATCGACCAGCGACTGTACCAGAAATACTTCTCCTGCATCCCCTTCACCTAATTTCTGGAGAAAACTCCAGCCTGATTTTTGACCGGAGGCAAGCTCACCTGGAACCATCGCAATGATTCTAATATATATTTCAAAATTCGATAAGCTGGTTGTTGATTGTAGGCAGATCGTAGGGTAATCGTAGGTTTAGCGTCAAGCACGACTTGGCTGGTTCTGATATTATGATTGCGAAGGGCGATTTCTCTTCTTCTCCTCCTTAGAGAGAGCCGGGGGCGGCGTACCCGGCTCTCACCAATTTAAAGCAAAAAGGTTGGACTTAAAAGTCCAACCTTTTTCATTGCCGGTTAGATCAATTCAGGTACTTTGGACGAGGCTTGGTTTCCAGGAAATCGTCTTCATCATCGTTATCGATTGTCTCATATCTTAATTTGTATCCATTGATCTCATCAAATTCATCGTTTTCTTCATCATCATCGCTAAATTCGTCTTCGCCTTCCTCTTCGAATTCATCATCCGGATCATCTTCATCCTCATCCAAATCATCGTCCTCATCGGTCACCTCAGTATTATCGTTGAAGTAACCTGCTGTCGCCGGGGGTTGATCCTGGATCAGGGATTGTCCGGATGGAATATCACGTGTCGCTGAATAGTTATTGAAGCGGGTAGGAGCGAGTCCCAAATCTTCTAACGTCATCGGTTCTCCATCATCCTCAGCGCTCAAATCATCGTCTTGATCATCGTTCAGGTCTTCCCACTGCTTGTTCCCGGGTTTTGATAAAAAGCTCAAATTACTGAGAAGAACGTCGTGGTTACCTGCCTGGTCTGTTTTGTTCCATGTTTCAACCGAGAACGCGGATGCATAATCGTCATCATCTTGATCTTCATCCACTTCTTCGTTGAAATTCATCACCGGTTCAACCGGTGATTGGTACTTCTGTTTGGCAGGGTCGGGATACTGCCCCCACAATTCAACACTTATCCCATGAGGTGTGCGAAATGTCGCTGTAAATATGTCCATATCTGCCGCCAGAGCTTGAGGAGGTTGTTCAAAGGCAACAGATCTACCTTCGAGTACTTTTACCGTCTCAGTTATCTCGTCGATCATAAACTGCAGTCTTAGTGCATTTTTAGGGGTTTCGGACTGTTCTTGGGATGCTGGTGAAATGGCGAAAGATATCTCACCTCCAGGGCTGATAAATTGCGCATAATCGGGTCCTAGTGCGACAACGTGTAAACCAATAATGTCGATCCAAAATCCGATTTCTGCGGCAAAGTCAGTGACATAATATTCGACGCACTGCTTCCATACACTGCCCCAGGGAAAATTTAATATGAATGGATTGACCGGTTCTTTCCATAATGTGTCCCAATCCTCTTGAGTCTGCACACGATTGGCAATATCAAGGCGTGCTTTACCATAGGCTCGAAAGCGCGGATTGATGTGCTGGCTGTTGGGAGGCGCTTTCCCGGCTTGTCGGAATTGGCGGGTAGGTTTTTGCTGGTAAAACTTAGGTAAGTTCAATCCGATGTTGAGTTTTTTCAGGTTCATGTCATGCTCCTCTGCGAATGAATATCTGGTCCTCCACAAAAAATCTACCTTTCAGGACCATTCCATCCAAAAATCTTAAGATCGATTACCCCTTTATCATTAAAAATGATCCCTTCAGCCAGCAGAAGTTCCTTTTGAATGTTTCCACCTTTTTCCGGGCGTAAGCTGATCTTGCCCTGGCTGTTGATTACCCTGTGCCAGGGCACGCCTTCCGGGCAATTTGCCATTGCTCCGCCCACCCATCGCGGCGCGAAGGATGAGAAATCCTTCGGGTTCACCCCTTCCGGAACTGGAACCAGGGAGCCAATTTGACCATAGGTGGTCACCATTCCTGATGGCACCAGGCGCACAATCTCCCACACTTTGGCATTGAATGTCCTGGGATCGGGAGGGGAAGTAAAATGGGTTTTCATTGCTGCTTTAATAATAACAGAACAATTGTTCTAGGTCAAGGATTTTTTAGCCGTTTATGAGCTTTCGGTAGGTTTATAATCTACACTCAGTGGAAGAAACCAGAACTGAAACCAATACTCGTGCACAGATAATTCGTGCAGCAGGCACGATTATGGTTGCTTTTATTTTCAGCAGCCTGGTGGGTCTCATCCGCCAGGTCATGGTGGCGAACGCGTTTGGCGCGGGGAATGAATTGGATGCCTTCAACAGTGCCAACAGGGTGTCTGAGACGCTGTTCAACCTGATCGCCGGAGGGGCTTTGTCCTCCGCTTTCATCCCGGTATTCACCACACTTCTGACACGTAATGAGACAAAAAAAGCATGGATTCTTGCCTCTGCGATGGGGAATCTGATCATTCTTCTTCTAGCAGTTTTGGGTCTGGTCGCAGCCATATTTGCTCCCGGAATCGTGCGCTTTATCCTGGCACCGGGATTTGCGGACGACCCACAAGTTTTTGATTTGACCGTGAAACTGCTGCGCTGGATGCTGCCATCAGCGATGTTGTTTGCCATCAGCGGTCTGGTGATGAGCATTCTCAACGCGCACCAGGTATTCCTAATCCCAGCTCTCGCCCCGGCAATGTACCAGCTAGGCATCATCCTTGGGGTAACTCTGCTGCGCCCCTGGGGGATTTTAGGATTGGCATGGGGTGTCTTATTAGGCGCTGCTGGGCACCTGGTTCTGCAGCTGCCCAGCCTGATTAAGCTCAAGGGTGAATATTTCCGCACTCTGGGATTGAATCTACCTGCCGTGCGTGAGGTGGTTGTATTGATGCTGCCGAGGTTGTTGGGAGTAGCAGTAGTGCAGTTGAATTTCTGGGTTAACATCAACCTGGCTTCTCGCATGGGGGAGGGGAGTGTCACTGCATTGAGTTTTGGCTTCGCGGTCATGTTAATGGTCCAGATCGCCATTGCCCAATCGATTGCCACAGCAGCCCTGCCATCATTCTCTTCGCAAGTAGCCCTGGGGCAGTTTGACCAGCTGCGTTCGATATTGAGCAGTATCCTGCGCTGGCTGTTATTGGTTTCTATCCCTGCTTCAGCGGGTTTGGTGGTTCTCAGTGTGCCTCTGGTGACGACCCTCTACCAGAGAGGGAATTTTACCAGCCAGGACACCCTCATGGTTGCATGGGCGTTGGTGTGGTATGCCGTGGGGTTGGTCGGGCATTCACTGGTCGAAATCCTGGCGCGAGCATTTTACGCGCTGCATGATACGAAAACCCCGGTGCTGGTCGGTATTGGGGCGATGAGCCTGAATCTCATCTTCAGTCTCATTTTCAGCGCTTTGTTTTTCAGGATTGGTTGGATGGCGTTTGGCGGTCTGGCACTGGCAAATTCCCTGGCAACCGCCATTGAGGCAGTTGTCCTGGTTGTTCTCATGCGCAGGCGCCTGGATGGGATTAAATTAAAAAGCCTGTCCGTTGGTCTGGTCCAGGCAGCGTTGGGCACATTTGTGATGGTTTTGGTTTTAATGTGGTGGATGAAATTATCGTCCGAATCCCTTGCGGCAGTCAGGCTTACTGCCGGAGTGGTGATGGGTGGTCTTGTCTATTTTATAACCTTGTTGGCGATCGGGTCTTCCGAAATGCGCACATTGTTGTCCCATGGTTTTCGCTGGATCCAATCAAAACTACCCGGATAAGCTTTCAGACTTCAGGAAAATCAACTAAACCCTCCGATGTGATCACCTGTACTTTTAGTTCTGCCTTGTCCAGCAGAGAAGTGCAGTAGCGGGCGATTTCCTGCCCCCTCTCGAATAATTCCATCGCTTTATCCAATGTCTGGCTGTTGTTTTCCAATACGCTGACGATCTCTTCTAATTCTTGAAATGCCTGCTCATATGAGAGGGTCTCAACAGGGGGGTAATCGGTAATGTTAGGGGTCAAATCAGTTGTCTCTTTCATAAAGTAAAGCTCCTTGATTTCAGGAAGATTCCGCCATAATTTGCCTCAGTAATGGCGCATCAGGCTGGAGAGTTTCTTGGGCAATCTGGGTGAACTGCTCCCTGGACATTTGGTACTCATCCAGCACATTGTTGATTTCAGGCTGAATCTCATCAGCATACAGTCGTTCCATCGACCTGCTCCTCGATAATGATGAAGCCAGGTTCGCCAGCAGGAATGCTGTTACCCCAATGAGCAAGGTGCTGATGGCGGCAATAATCCAATTAAATTTAGAAAACACAAACACCAGAACTATTATGATGGTTCCTGGGATTACGGCGATTGAACAGCTCAGGTTGAGCGCTTTAGTGGCATTGCCCAGGCTGTAAGAATCCAGGCGTTCATTCATCGTGGCAGCGATTTGTTTTATGTCTTCAGTGCGGTCTTCAGATAAAGTATCCATTTTTATTATGTTTGAACGATTCAGCCTTTTCCCTCATCATCTAGCGATGCCTCGGCGTTGAATGTACCATCAGTCACCCGCACGCTGAGTCTGTCACCGGGTGTAACCTGTGCAACGCTGCTGACGATTTCACCCATGGACCTGGTGACGATTGCGTAGCCGCGCCTCAGGATTGCTTCGGGATTTAATGATTCAAGCTGGCTCGTAAAACCTGAAAGGTGACTGCGCCTGAGTTTGAACTGGTGGTCGAGCAGCATATTGATCCGGTAAGTGAGTTCATCCAACTTTTGACGGTCAGATAACAGCCGGTTTTTGGGGGACACAAACAACAGACGGTTCATTGCGCTGTCCAACCGGAATTTATTCTCCTCCAGGAATTGGTACAGGTAACCTGCAACGATGCTGGAATATTCGCTTATGGTGGCTAACAGATCACCTCTGTCAGGGGCTGCCAATTCGGCTGCCGCTGTGGGTGTGGGCGCTCGCAGATCGCTGACGAAATCGGCGATGGTGAAGTCCGTCTCATGTCCGATTCCGGTAATCACAGGCGTGCGCGAAGCTGCGATCGTTCTGGCGACATTCTCGTCATTAAATGCCCAAAGATCTTCAATTGAACCACCGCCCCTCGCCAACAGGATCACTTCCACCTCTGGTAATTCGTTGAGAGCTTCAATAGCTGCGATGATCCCTCCTGGCGCTTCGCTGCCCTGTACCAGGGTAGGGGCGACGATGACCCTGGCTAAAGGGAATCGTCTGCGCAGGGTGTTCAGGATGTCTCTCAGGGCTGCTCCGGTGGGTGAAGTAACAATCCCAATGGCGCCGGGTAGCAAGGGAATGGGTCGCTTGCGTTCCGGGGCGAACAGACCTTCTATCTCCAATCTGGCTTTTAACCGCAGGAATTCTTGAAAAAGTGCACCCTCACCCACGGGGCGCAGCAAGTCGGCATACAATTGGTATTGACCGGCTGCTTCGTAAATATCGATGTTTCCATGCACCTCAACCTGGTCACCTTCCCTGGGCTGGACGGCTAGACGTAGGGCTGAGTTCTTCCACATCACGCAGCGGATGGAGCTTGTCGAATCTTTTACCGTGAAATAGATATGCCCTGAGGAAGGGCGTGATAGGTTGGAAATCTCTCCTTGCACCCAGAGGTCCTGGAGCAAATTATCCTCGGCGAATAAGCCTCGAAGATAACGTGTGAGTTCACTGACTGAGTATATTTGGGGTGAAAATAAACCCATCTGGGTCATAGGGTCGAGGATACCGCCCTTTTTCGCGGCTGTCAATCTTTGGGCACATAGCACCGGGCTGACCAGCAGTTCGCCCTGCATAAACGGTTTGTAGGGCAAGCTTTTAGCTTGTCCGAAATATAGACCATTCCCGTAAAAATGGTTCTTTGCTAAAATACTACGACCTGATCATTGTGATGATCCGGGACCGTAAAAAAATGAGGGTGTTTACAACAGGCTTATCCAGGAATTGTCGTATTCCTGAAAATCGTACCGGTCCCAGTACCTGGTCCAGCCTTATATACGATTGGGAGAAAAAATTGAAACATATCTGGTCCCCATGGCGGATGAATTACATTCAGGGTGGAGAAAGAGAAGGTTGTTTTTTCTGTGAAGCGGTCGGTCAGGAGGATGGTGTTGAAAACCTGGTTGTGGCGCGAGGCAAAGAAGTATTCGCTATTCTTAACCTTTTCCCCTATACAAGCGGACATCTAATGATTGTCCCATTCACACATACCGATAAGTTGGAAAATCTAAATCCTGCTGCCAGAGCTGAAATGATGGAGTTATCCGTGCAGGCAACCAGGGTGCTGGAAGATGTTTACCATCCCGAAGGCTTTAATTTGGGTCTCAACCTTGGTAAACCAGCCGGCGCTGGCATAGTCGATCACCTTCACATGCATGTCGTTCCACGCTGGGAAGGGGACACCAATTTTATGTCCACCCTGGCGCAGACGCGGGTGCTTCCCGAATCACTCGAGGACACGTACCGGCGGGTGAGTGAAGCCTGGAATACGCCATGAACGATGTTGCTCCAAAGTAAATCTGGACACTATCCCACCCATCTTCTCATCACCAGCATGGATTCATTGATGATTCCCAGCCTTTTCGCTGCCCGGGCGATCAGGGAAAGGAATTTGTAATAACCCGGAAGTTCTTCAGGGGCGATGACCTCAAATCCAAATTTTCGATAAAACTTCCCAAGATTTTGTCTGCAGGTCAGATAAAGCCAGCCGTTGGGAGCAGCGGAAATCAGATAAGTGATAATTTTGCTGGCTACTCCGCGCTTTCTCCATCGTGCAGCTACTGCCAGCGATGCCAGTTCATATACACCGTTTCGGTGCACCTTCAACTGTCCGCATCCCACCATGTGCCCATTCTCATCTTTTGCCAGGATGAACCGGCGCCAATCCAAACCGGTGGGATTGATCCCAACCTCGTGGATCAATCTGCGGATATCTTGAAAATCTTCTACCGTGGCTTTTTCCAGGACGATATTGGCTGGGCTCATTTAGCAGGTGGCATTTTGTCTAATCTTTTCTGCACTTTTTCGGAGGTCAATTCGCGCACGGCATCTCTGCCAATCCAACGTGCTGAGGGATTATCTCTCTCGCAAAGACACCTGGCTGTCTCTACCGCTAATAAATTCAGATGTTTGTTGCGTTTGCCGATATTGCGCAGAGCCCAATTTACAGCTTTTTTGACAAAATTACGACCATCCCATGCTTCCCGTTCGATGACTGCGAAAAAGCCCGCCAGTTTCTCATTGCTGGCGTCTTTATCATGCACAGCCAGTCCAGCCATCAGCACGAATCCAGCACGTTTGACGAATTCCTCTTCGCACTCACTCCATTCATATGCTTTAGGGTAGGCGAAAGGGGTCTGATCAAATAAACTGGTGCATACCTGGTCACAGACGTCCCAGGAGTTGAAATCTTTTACCCAATCATCCATTTGCTGTTCTGTTACCAGCGACGGAACTTCGATGAAGCTTGCCAGTATCTTGCCTTCATGGATGCCTGATTCCCACAATTCCAGAGCGATGTTGTGGCGCAGGTCTTCATGTTTTTTGCATATCTCCTTTGCCATCGGACGTAGCGTGTAGATGGATATCCCCAGGGTACCCTCAGAGCTGATGCCGTATCTCACCATGCCGGCAACGTTATCCGCATTTGCCAGAGATCGCAATTGATCGATAATCTCTACGGTTTCTTTAAGCAAACCCGTCTCCTCCGGGAAATTACATTGTTGAGATCTGATACACTGCGTCAGACGCTTCCTTAGCCTGCTTTATCATATCACTCAGAATCGGAAAAAGTTTACTTAAATCAAGCGAGCGCAAACCGGTGTATTCTGCCAGTTTGATCGGTTTTGGTAGGAATTATGAATAAAATCAATGAAATTCCAAAAATACAACATAAGATACAAGATACAATTTAATCGAAACTCAGACGAGTGGATTATTTCCCAAAAATGAGCACCTTAGCAGTGAGGAACCAGAGACCAATCATCGTAACCCTCTTTATGGTTGGGGTGTTAATCTTTTCGATGGTTCTGCTCGCAGGTGGAATTAAAACCCTGCAGCTTTGGCGCTATCCCGACCAGACATTGCCGGTCTATCCGCTGGTTTATGTAATCATTCGTAATTTTTTGTTTGGCATTGGCGGTTTATTCCTGGTTTGGGGGCTTCTTTCTGGCAAGCATTGGGCGCCTGGGTGGACGTTGGCAGTTGTGGTGGTTTATATCGCTACATATTGGCTGGAATGGTTCTTTTTGGTCAGCACCGACATTCGGAGTGAAAACCTTGCATTTTCAACCTGCCTGACGGTATTTGCAGTCCTTATTACCTGGTTGACATTGTTCATTTATCCTGGCAGCCGGCATTATTTTCGGAGAGAAGCATGAAAGATGAGCACAAATTAGCACATTTGAGAGAATTACGGGCTCAAAGCAGATTGGGTGGGGGATTGGAAAGGATTGAGTCCCAGCATAAACGCAGCAGGATGACAGCCCGTGAGCGCATCGATATGCTTCTGGATCATGGCACGTTTCGTGAGATCGATGCCTTTGTCGTCCACCGCACAACGGATTTTGACCTGGACCAACAAAAATATTTAAGTGACAGTGTCGTTACGGGGTGGGGTACAGTCGATGGTCGTCTTGTTTACGTTTATTCTCAGGACTTCACCGTGTTCGGTGGCAGCCTGGGGGAAGTCCATGCGGAGAAAATCCTCAAGATCATGGAACTGGCAATGAAAAATGGTGCGCCTATTATTGGTCTGAACGATTCCGGAGGCGCGCGAATTCAGGAGGGCGTGGTTTCCCTGGGTGGATATGCGGATATATTCTTGCAGAACACCCTTGCGTCCGGGGTGATCCCTCAGATCAGTGCGATTATGGGACCCTGTGCCGGCGGTGCAGTCTACTCACCTGCCCTGACCGATTTTATCTTCATGGTGAGAAATTCGTCGTATATGTTTGTGACGGGTCCGGACGTGGTCAAAACAGTTACGCATGAAGAAGTCTCGTTTGATGATCTTGGTGGCGCCGGAGTGCATTCTGAATTGTCCGGGGTCTGCCATATTGCCGCGGAAACTGAAGCGGACACATTGTTTCTGATCCGAAAACTTCTCGGTTATCTGCCCCAAAACAACATGGAAGATGCTCCTGTTGCTGCCACAACCGATGACCCCCTGCGCATGGCAGAAGAATTGGACGGAATCATCCCGAAAGATGCCAACAAGCCTTATGACATAAAAGAGGTTATTCGCTACATCGTCGATGACGGTCAATTTTACGAGATCCACGAGTACTTCGCCACCAACATTGTGATTGGGTTTGCGCGACTGGGTGGGTACAGCGTGGGCATCATTGCCAACCAACCTGCAGTTCTGGCGGGTGTACTCGACATCAAAGCATCCGAAAAGGCTGCCCGGTTCGTACGCTTCTGTGATGCTTTTAATATCCCGCTGGTAACATTTGTTGATGTGCCGGGGTTTATGCCGGGTACAGCCCAAGAACATGGAGGCATTATTCGAGCAGGCGCTAAACTGCTCTATGCGTACTGCGAGGCAACCGTGCCAAAATTGACCGTGACCACGCGTAAATCTTATGGCGGAGCGTACTGCGTGATGAGCAGCAAACACATCCGCGGGGATTTGAATCTCGCCTGGCCCACTGCTGAGATCGCGGTTATGGGACCTGACGGGGCTGTAAGTATCATATTCCGCAGGGAATTGGCTAAGGCGGAGGATCCGCTGGCGCGTAAGGCTGAATTGGTGGAGGAATACAGGACGAAATTTGCCAATCCCTACATCGCAGCATCACGCGGGTACGTCGACGATGTCATCGAACCGCGCGAGACCAGACCGCGGCTGATCAATGCTCTCGAGATGCTCGCCAATAAACGCGATTCGAACCCACCGAAGAAGCACGGTTGTGTACCGCTTTAGCTTCATGTTCAAAAGGACAGCAGATGTTTACAAAAGTATTGGTAGCTAATCGAGGCGAGATAGCAGTGCGTATATTGCGCGCCTGCCGAGAGTTGGGAATGGAAACGGTGGCGGTATATTCCGATGCTGACCGCCAGGCTTTACACGTGCGTTATGCTGATGAAGCTTATTACATAGGTCCAGCTCCGGCAAGAGATTCGTATTTACGCGGCGATAAGATCATCGAAATTGCACATAAGAGCGGAGCAAAAGCTATCCATCCGGGTTATGGTTTTCTGGCTGAAAGACCGGATTTTGCCCAGGCATGTGAAGATGAGGGCGTCGTGTTTATCGGACCGAAACCTGCTTCTATTGCGGCGATGGGTAATAAAAACCAGGCGCGCGCTACTGTCTCAGCAGCCGGGATCGCAGTAGTTCCCGGCACTGAAAGTGTGAGTAACCTCAGGAATGATGACTTGCTGTCCATTGCGCCTTCCATCGGATTTCCGCTGCTCGTAAAAGCGACGGCGGGTGGAGGGGGGAAAGGGATGCGCGAGGTGCAGTCTTTGGATGAGCTGCCTGAATTACTCGCAGCTGCCAGGAGAGAAGCCGAATCATCTTTTGGGGATGACAGCGTCTACCTCGAACGGCAGTTGATGGATGCACGGCATATCGAAATCCAGGTGCTGGCTGACCAGGACGGGAACACAATCCACCTGGGCGAGCGCGAGTGCTCCCTGCAAAGGCGCCATCAAAAATTGTTGGAAGAATGTCCTTCACCATTCATCGACACGGATGATGAGCTTCGTCATCGGATGGGTGCCGTGGCTGTAAAAGCTGCAAAATCCGTCGGTTATATCAATGCCGGGACAGTTGAATTTCTGGTCGACAAAGACAAGAATTTTTATTTCCTGGAAATGAACACCCGACTTCAGGTTGAACACCCGATCACTGAAATGGTGACCGGTGTGGACATTGTCAAGGAACAGATACGCATAGCACGAGGCAGGGCTTTGCGTTACACACAGGAAGACATCGTCTGGAAAGGATGGGCGTTGGAGTGCCGTATCAATGCTGAGGACCCCTATAATAATTTTTTGCCTTCCACAGGCAAAATCACTCTCAGCTGGCTGCCTACAGGTCCTGGTGTGCGCGTGGACACAGGCGTTTATCCTGGCTTTGAAGTATCACCTTATTACGACTCGCTGATATCTAAATTAATAGTCTGGGGAGAGACCAGAGCAGATGCGATTTTGAGGATGCGCCGGGCGCTGGAGGAGTACAAGCTGACAGGGCTCAAAAGCAATATCCCCTTCCACCAGCGTCTCATGGATTCCGTGCGCTTCATGGGAGGTCAGTTCGATATCCGCTTTATCGAAGAGAAATTCTCGATGGACGACATCGAGGCCCTGCGCAAGGCACCGCCAGAAATTGCCGTCATCCTGGCGACGCTGGTTGCCGACCGCCAGACCAGGCAGGCGGCAAATATCGTCCGTCAGGGTGAGAGGGACTGCAGTAATTGGAAATATGCGAGTCGATGGGAGCGATTGAGGCGATGATCTATAACACAATGATTGGTGAAAAAGAATACCTGGTTCAGATCCTGGATGAGCACCATGTTTCTGTCGATGGGCAGGTTTTCGAGATCGATTTCCATTCCGTCAGCGATCAACCTGTTTACTCAATGCTCGTTAATGGCAAATCATTCGAAGCACATATTTCCCAGGTGGAATCGAGCTGGCAGGTGCTTTTGTTGGGGCATTTGTTTACGGCAAATGTTGAGGACGAAAGAGAGAGAAGGCTCCGGTTGCAAAACAACAGTACTGTGATAGAAAAGGCGGAATTTGTGTTGAAATCTCCCATGCCTGGCTTGATCGTTTCGGTTCATGTAGAAGAAGGTCAGAATGTGGTCAAAGGGGAGGTGTTGGTCGTGTTGGAATCGATGAAGATGCAGAACGAACTCAGGACCCCGAGGGATGGGACAGTGACCCGCCTGCGGATAAAGCCAGGTGACAGCCTCGAATTGAACCAGGTGATCATGAGTGTAGTTTAAGCGATTTATCACACATGAACAACCAGGAACTCGAAGTCAAATTTTATATCGGGGAATTGTCTGCGATCGAGGCTAAGCTTAGAGAGTCAGGCGCACAAATCATCCAGCCGCGCACCTTTGAGGTCAATCTACGGTTTGATACCCCAGAAGGTTCTCTCTCCAGCGGTTATCGTGTGCTGCGCCTGCGAAAAGACACAGCCTCTCGCTTGACGTATAAGGGACCCGCTTCCAGTTATGGAGGCGCCAGACTGCGGGAGGAGATCGAATTCATCGTCAGTGATTTTGACACGGCTAAATTGTTTCTGGAAGCCCTGGGCTACCGCGTCAGTATGGCTTACGAAAAGTACCGTGCGATTTTCGAACTGGCAGGTGTGCAGATCATGCTCGATGAATTACCCTACGGGGACTTTGTCGAACTGGAAGGACCGGACCCGGCGAGTTTACGCCTGGTCAATCACAAACTGCAGTTGGATTGGCAGGCGCAGGTCCCCGCCAGTTATGCGGTATTATTTGATTCGTTGAAAGCGGAACATGGATTCAGTTTCAGAGACCTGACCTTCGAAAATTTCAAGGACCTGCAAATCACGGCAGATATGCTGAGGGTAAGACAGGCTGAAATGGTGGATCCTGACCAATCGGATGATCAGCTCCAGGCGAAAGATGATTCCAGTTGACAAAACCAGATGACGCCAATTTAATACTCGGTCCCCTGGTTGGTGGTTTAAAGCACAACTCTGTTAACCTCTGGGGGCGTGCGGATGGAGATTCGATTCTGCATGCCTGGATTGCGCTGAAACCGGACCTTTCAGATGCCATTTTAGCCGGTACCTCATTACCTCTTGTCCAAGAGAATGGATTCGCTGGGGTTGTGCCTGTAAAACGGCTTCAACCGCTGACGGATTATTACTTTACGCTCAGTTTCTCAGACCGCCTGCCGGATCCGGGCACATACCCTCATTTCAGAACTTTACCAGAGCCCGGAGACAGGATACCGTTTAATTTTGCCATTGGCAGCTGTTTTAATCCTCGCGTTGATGGCGGCGGTATATTCGAGGTACTTGAATCCGCCAGCCAATCTTTGCCTCTGAGCTTTGTCCTGCTGGTTGGCGACCAGGTGTATGCAGATGATCATCGTTTTAATTCCCTGGGTAAGGCGGCATTCAGTGTGGATGAATACCGTTCCGTTTACGCCCATACCTGGTCACACCCACTTTTTCGCCGGACTTTTTCTACTCTCCCGGTGTTCATGATCATGGACGACCATGAAGTGGATGATGATTGGCGCTGGCTCGATCCATCAAGGACCAGGATGTACATCCCATGGTGGGATCGCATCTCACGCACAGCCCGCGGCTGTGAGCCAGATGAAGTATCGATGAACACCCAAAAGGTGCGTAACGCCCTGCAGGCATACTGGGAACACCAGGCGATGCATGCCCCTGCGCAAGAATATCCCCTGGAATTAACCTCCCAGGGACAATACTCGCTGTCACCAGGTGATGATGGATCCCTGGCATTTTCCTTTACAGCCGGCGCGGCTGCTTTCTTCGTTATGGACACCCGCACCATGCGCTCGCGCGCATTGTGGCCCTGGAAGCAAAAATCTGCCACTATCCTGGGCGAGGGTCAATGGCACGCCCTCGAATCCTGGTTGATATCCGTCAAGGACACACATCCTGTCAAGTTCCTGGTGAGTTCTTCGTCCGTCCTTTTTGACATGTGGTTGGATATTACCCGCGATCGCTGGTCCGGTTATCGTATGGATCGTGACCGCCTGCTCAGGTTTTTGGCAGCTGAGAGGATCGAAGGCGTGCACATTCTTTCGGGTGATCTGCACTCATCACATGCACTGCGCATAGATTTAACGTCCCCCGGGCAGCAGCCTGTTCGCGTGTGGGAATTTTGTTCGTCCCCCCTGGATCAGAAAACGAACTGGTTGGCAAAAACGGTTTATAAGAAATTAAGACACCCGTTGGTGACTGAGCAGGTCTGCGAGTTTATCCTGGATAAGAATAATTTCGGAGTGGTTCAGGTGAAATACGGTCAGGACGGTCATCCGCAGGTAGGTTATAAGCTTTATGGGGAAAATGGGCAAATCCTTGCATCTATATGAGCAAAACCCAGGCTGCTTTTGCCTGTTATCCGCCTCATCCAAATGCGGACAATTGCCCGGTGGACACCGCTTCAACATGGCTTGAGAATCCGGCATAAGCCGCGAACATTTTCTCTAATTTCTGCGCATCACCACTGGTGAATGTCCGCACCGAGACCTTGTCTTTCCCGGTGGTTCCGCTTGAGTCTCGAGGCTCTAGCCTTAGAATCCCTTTCTTGTGAAGCCCTTCCTCGAGAAGCCCATCCTTGTGAAGCCCGCCCTTCAGAAGTCCTTCCCTTTCCAGCACCCTTCTTACCTGACGGGCGATCGCCGGGGAAGGGTCGATCACTCTTACACTGTCCCCGCAGATGTCTTCAATCAGGGGGATCACGAATGGATAGTGCGTACAACCCAGCACGATTATGTCGATATTCTCCAGCAGCATGGGGTTCAGCGCTTTTTCCAATATGCGCCGTGTTTCATAACTTGAAAATTCTCCTGCTTCGATTTGCTGCACCAAACCGGGGCAGGTGTCCTGGAAAATCTTTACGCCCTGAGCAAACCTTTCGAGTACGGAAGCGTAAAGTTTCCCCTGGAAAGTTGCCGGGGTAGCCAAAACACCCACTCGCCCGGTTTTGGTCTCTTCAGCTGCGGGCTTTACGGCTGGTTCCATCCCGACGAAAGGAATATTGGGATACATGGTTCTCAGCCAATGCAGTGCCGCCGCCGAGGCGGTATTACAGGCGATCACAATTAATTTCACAGGTATTTTGAGCAGGAACCGGGTGATCTGGATGCTGAACTGCTGCACTTCCTCGAGCGATCTGGATCCATAAGGCACATTTGCCTGGTCGGCAAAAAAGATTATGTCTTCACCAGGCAGTTCATTATGGACAGCCTTGAGCACGGATAACCCGCCAATGCCTGAATCGAAGATGCCAATGGGTGAATCAGGTCCCTGGATGGCATCTTCTACGGACATGGCATTTATTTTTCCTTGCCGGCAGCCTGAACCAGGGCGGCAAAGAGACGCCGCATCGCCGGGTCGTCGTTCATCCATTCAGGGTGCCACTGCACTGCCAGGGCAAACGGGTGGTTTTCAAGTTCAACCCCCTCGATAATCCCGTCACCTGCTGTGGCAGTTGCCTTCAGTCCGGGCGCCAGCGAGCGGATCCCCTGGTGGTGCAGGCTGTTGACGCTGATCGAATTCGCGCCGACAATCTTCTGACAGCCTGCTGTGGGGATCAATCTGGATGGGGTGGGCGCGGTAGCTGCGCGGGTAGTCGTCATAATATTGGTGCTGGATTGCGCCTGGGTGCTGGTCGAGAATATCTTCATAAAGGGTTCCTCCCAGCGCCACATTGGCTACCTGCAGCCCCCGGCAGATTCCCAGGAATGGCAGTTTATACTCCATAATTTCATGAAATAAACCGATCTCGACACGGTCGCGGTCTTCGTCAACATAAGTGACCAGTGGATGGGGTTCGCTGTTGTATCGTTGCGGCAGGATGTCCCCACCTCCGGTAAATATCACTCCATCCACTCGGGATAACAACGCTGCAGCGTCATCTTCAACCAATCCCAGGGGAATGATGACCGGAATTGCATCAGCCTTGATAACAGCCTGGATGTACGCTTCAGCAACACCAATCTGATAATTGACGTACTTCCTTTGTGTCCGGCTGGCAGACAATCCGATGACCGGTTTACGCATGGTTGATTAATTACGCTCGATGCCAGGCAAGCCAAAACCTGCCTGTGAATTTCGACCAGGCAGGTCTGTCAAGAAATCTAATTTTGGGGCAGGCACTCTGCAGTTTCGCATGATTTTATTTTGGCACCTGCAGCCTTAGCCCGAAATTGTTTCAGGAAAATTTCTGCTTCAACCGGGCACGTTTTCCGGTGAGGTCGCGCAGGTAATACAACTGCGCACGCCTGACCTTTGAATGCCGTTCGACGACAACTTTCTCAAGGCGCGGTGAGCGCATCAAGAAAGTTCGTTCCACGCCGATGCCATTACTGGCGACCCGGCGTACGGTGAAATTGGCGTTGTTCCCACCGCCGCGCAGACGGATGATCGTCCCGCGGATTTCCTGGGTTCGCTCATTCGCCCCTTCTTTAATGCGTAAAAACACTCTGACGATGTCTCCGGGTCTGAGTTCGGGAACATTGGGGTTGACGGGTGCCTCGACGGCTTGCATAAGATTGCTCATTTTCTTTCATCCTTCTTCACAATTTCGCCCTGCCTGGTCAAATCGAGATTTCATTAAGACTTCTGACCAGAAACAGGACGAACTGGATCATCGATATTTTTCACACTTTCCTGACTTCGAGACCACTTCCGTTGCAGCTTTTCAGTGTACGGGCTCAGGGAGGCGCGGGAAGGGATTATATCACGTGGTTTCGGATTTGGAAAGCCAGATTCTCGGGGTATAATTTTAGCTATGCTCCCCCTTAACCGGCTTGAACCTGTGGATTACCTGGTTGTTGGACACCTGACCCAGGACATGTCACCTGAAGGACCGCGCCTGGGTGGGACTGCCAGTTATGCTGCGCTGATGGCGGAAGCTTTGGGATTGCGGGTTGGCATCGTCACATCATGGTCGGCAGATTTACCGCTTGGGCAGCTGCGATCGATTCCCATTGCCAATTACCTGGCTGATGAAAGCACCACATTCGAGAACCTGTACACCCCTCAAGGCCGCGTTCAGTACATTCAAAGGGTAGCGCCCTCACTTGATTTTTATCACATCCCTGAACCGTGGCGCAGCGCAGATATTGTCCACCTGGGACCGGTTGCCCAGGAGATTGAGCCATCCATCCTGCGCCAGTTTGGTTCTTCCCTGGTGGGCATCACTCCCCAGGGTTGGATGAGAGCCTGGGATGAAGACGGGAAGGTGTTGGTATCTGAGTGGCCCGAAGCCCGCTTTGTGCTCGAACGCGCCGGCGCAGCAGTAATCAGCGTCGAGGATGTGGGCGCAGACGAAAGCTTGATAGATGAAATGGCAGCGTCCTCACGCGTCCTGGCAGTAACCGAAAGTAATCAGGGCTCGAGGGTTTTTTGGAATGGGGATGTACGCCGTTTTCATGTCCCCCCGGTTGAGTTGGTGGATGCTACCGGTGCAGGTGATATCTATGCCAGTGCTTTTTTTGTGCGCCTGTTCCAAACCCGAGATCCCTGGGAGGCAGGTCGCTTTGCCACTCAACTTGCAGCTTTCTCGGTCACCAGGGCATATTTTGAAAGTATCCCAACGCATGAAGAAATCCAGACAGTTCGCGTAGAAGTGTTTTGATGGGACGCATCTATACCCTGGCAAACCAGAAGGGTGGGGTTGGGAAAACAACAACCGCCATCAACCTGGGCGCTTACCTTGCCTACTACGGACAGCGCGTACTACTCATCGACCTTGACCCGCAGGCGAACGCCACCTCCTGCCTGAAAATCGAACAGCAGAGCCTGCGAGGCAGCACTTACGAGGTTCTGATTGGGAGTGCACAGGCGTCTCAATACATCTTGCACAACCCGCGCTTGAAAATGTCGATCCTGCCATCATCACCAGCCCTGGCTGGAGGTGAGGTGGAGCTGGTCTCCGAAATGGCACGAGAGACCCGTCTGAAGACCGCCATCGAACCGGTCATCGACCGTTATGATTACATCCTGATTG
>CAVOGL010000004.1:0-305567 GCA_963695415.1 uncultured Chloroflexia bacterium
AAGAACCCGCCCAAACTGATTGTTGACCTGGGGCCCGATAAAACGCTGTGCAACGGGCAAAGCTATGAGGCGGATGCGACGATAGCCGACGCGGGGGCAGTGTATAGCTGGACTTCGGACAATGGGTTTAAAGCCGGCACGGCCAAAGTACGTTTAACCGAGAGCGGCATATACCGGGTAAGCGTAACCACCTCTAAGGGATGTACCGGCGAAGGCGCTATCACTATCAGGAAAGATAATAGGGATATCGGCGCCGAATTCCTGGTGGCAACACAGGTATTTGCCGAAGAAGATGTGCTGTTTATCAATGTGAGCAACCCGATGCCGGAAAAGGTGGAGTGGCTCATACCCGAAGGGGCCAAACTGATTAGCAAGGAGAACAATGACCTGAAGCTGAACTTCAGTAAGCCGGGCGATTACACGCTGACGATGCTGAGCAAACAGGGCGAATGCCAGAAGAGCTTTACCCGCAAGGTGACGGTACTGGAGAAACAGGGCTTCCCGGATATCGGCAAGGCCAAAGATCCATTTATCAAAACGTTTACAATTTTCCCGAACCCCACCAGCGGACAGTTTAGCGCCAAGGTGGTATTGCAGGAAAAAGCGGACATCCGCCTGCGGATGGTGGATGTAACCACCGGCCTGGTAATTAGCGACCAGAAGTTTTATGGAAGCAGCGAATACACGATTCCGTATAGTTTGAGCCTTACCGCACACAGCTATACCATGCTACTGGAAACGCCTGGGAGGAATGCGGATATTCAAAGTGATAGGGCAGTAGGTTGCGGGTTGTGAGTTGAAGGTTGTGAGTTGTGAATAGTTGATGGATAATAGACGATAGAGACAGGAAGCAAGAAGCAGGAGGCAAGAGACAAGAAGTCGGTTGTGGGGGGCTTTGTCATTCCGAATTTAGTTCAGAATCTCGTGCGCCTGTTTAAAGAGATGCTGAACCCAGTTCAGCATGACATCATGTTAAAAGCCGTCCTTTGCTCTTGCCGGCCTTTGTCATTTCGACCAGCGGGAGAAATCCACAGCACGGCCAGAGTTCCTCCCTTGCGGTCAGGATCGCAACAAGAAGGATGGGTTCGGGTGGAAGGTTGTCGGCGAGAAGCAGGAGGTAAGAGACAAGAAGTAAGAGACATGAAGCAGACTTCGGTTTGCTGTACAAAATATTAAGAATGAAAAATAACGCTCGTTTACAAAGTAAAAAGTTAACAGTAAAAGAGAAAAAGGAGCACTTTCAGCGTTCAGCCCCCGGCTTTTCCCTATCCTCCTGTTTTCCGCCCTTTTAACTTTCAGTTGCCGAGACAGCCAAAGGGCAGGCCTACCCCGTACAAGTCATCCCCCAACTGCTGCCGCCCTACAGCTTACACCTGAGCGACTATTACAGCGGCACCCGGGAGAAGCTGATCGTCACCCTGACCAACCGCGACCTGCAAAAGCCCAGCCTGCAAGTACGGCTACGCATGAGCATCGAAGGACCAGGCATACAACTACGCAGCCGCAACAACCCTTACCCCCCATCACCCTCGAAGCCCGGATACCCCTTCGCATCAGCCTGAACGACCTGGCCCCCTATTTCAGCGCCGACAACCTCGACTTTCAGGGCATTAGCCGAAGCCAATACCAGCAAGGCCGCCAACTACCCGAAGGCATGTACAAATTCAGCATCGAAGCCATCGACCACCTCACCGGCAAAACCCTGTCGCAAAAAAATACCGCCATCGCCTGGATCAGCCTGAGCGACCCACCATTACAAAACCTGCCCAAAAAAGGAGAAACCATCCCCTTTAAAGAACCACAAAACATCATCTTCCAGTGGACACCGAGGCACGAGTCATCGCCCAACTCCGCCTTCAATACCGAATACCAATTCACCCTGGTCGAAATCTGGGACGACCACATCGCCCCCGAAGCCGCCTTCGAAAACTCACGCCCGATATACCAAACCACCAGCCCCACCACCACCCTGCTATACGGCCCCAGCGAGTCGGCCCTGCGGCCCGGCCGGCGCTACGCCTGGCGAGTAACAGCCCAAGCCAAAAGCGGCGCCGAAGACTACGACCTGTTTAGAAACAACGGCCACAGCGAAATCAGCTGGTTTACCCTGGGCGAAGAACTGCCAACCACCCAAACATACAAGCCAGCGCTACCGGCAGCAAAGCCACCATCCGCTGGGATGCCGAACCCAGGACCAGCCGCTACCAGATCGAATACCGGCAAAAAGACAAAGCCGGCGCCCAATGGTTCAGCCAGCAAAGCACAGAAGCCCAAATCACGCTGTACGACCTGAAACCCGCTACCAGCTACGAATACGGCGGTAGGCGGGGCCTGCACACCCGGCAAATACGTATACGGCGACATCCAAAGTTTCAGCCTGCCGGCAGCGCCGGCCAGGAAACCCGAAGACTGCGGGAAGGCGCTGCCCCAGATCAGCCTCAGTAACCAAACACCCATTGCCGCCCTGGAGCGGGGCGATGTGATCCAGGCGGGTGATTTTCCCATCCACCTGATGGAAGTACGCGGACAGGGCAGCCTTAGCGGCACGGGCTACGTCATCATCCCCTACCTAAACCACCTGAAAGTAGGGGTACACTTTGACAACATCCAAGTTAACACCGACCACCAGCTGATAAGGGGAGAAATCATAACCGATTATGACGAAAAGGAAGGACAAGTAGCACACGCCGACAGCGTGTGGAAGCAGTTGGAAACCGCTGCCGAATTAATCAGCGACCTGGCCAACCTGGCCATCGACAAGAACTACCTGGAGTATAAAGCCATCAAAGAGCAGTTGGTAGAAAAGATTAAACAAGAAGAACTGCCCGAAGCATCAGCCAGCCTATTCTGCAAGCCACCGAAGCCATGGACACAGCCAAGAAAGCCTACGACACCGCCAAAGCCGCCGCCGGAAAGCCCGGCCGCCACACCCGAGCAAAAAGCCCAAGCCAAAAAAGACATAGAGCAAGCCAAGAGAACTACCAAACCGCCCAAAAAGACCTGAAAGCCGCCGACAAGGCCCGGGAAAATACGCCGAAGCCACCGCCGACCTGATAGTAAAAGCCATTAAAGAGGCTGGTGAAGGAAGCAGAGGAGAATGAAGAAAAAGCAGCTAAACAATATAAAGATCAGCAAAAAGTGGTACAACAGGATATGACTGCAATTTCTGCCGATAGCGAAATGCCAAATGGCAATACCTTTATCAGCATCTTGTCGCAAAAAGTAGCAGAAAATACACAACCCATATTAGACAACAGCAAAAAACAAACATTGAAAACCTATTACACGAATAAAACAGCATACGATTATATCCTGTTGATAAGAAGCCTTAGCAGAATACACCACCAAAGAACGGATACAATTACTCGGTACAGCAGTGAGCAGCAACAGCAAAACGTTATTCCAACAAATAGCCGAACAGCAAAAAACCAATACAAAAGAGAACGAAATAGTAAACTATATCAAAGGCAAACTAGCCGAATACATTAAGACAGTAGGATATGAGCACTAAGAAAACCCCTTGGCTACTAATTACCCTGCTGATTGCGGCATTTACAACAGGTAAATTACAAGCAGCAGCAACCGATAGCACCTTTGTTCATCGTATACAGCACGATGCAAGCACCCTGAGCCATACGATCAGCAACGAACAAACCGATTACCTGATAACCGGAGCAGAACCCGCCAGCCTGACCGAAAGCTGGAAAAACCTGGGCGTAGACTTTTTAAGCGAACAGACCAAAACCGAACTAAAAACAGCATTAAACCAGTTTAACCAGCAATACAGCAGCCAAGGCATTAAACTATACCTGTTTGTAGGCCGGTACATGCTAACCTATGAAGATGTAGGTTTGCCCGATCCCGAAAAAGCAAAAGAAACCCTGCAAAAAGCCTTAGAAAAGAAAAACGGCGGCAAAGCCGTTGAAACAAACACCATATTAACCCAACGGGTGCAGCAGGTAATACAAGAACAGTTTGACCGTGCAGTACAAGGTGCTCAAAACAATACCATTGTACTGTTTTATATCGAAACGGTACTGGCCGAACCCGAAAACAGCGAGTTTAAAGAGATTAAAGAAACAAAGCATTATCATTTATTCGCCCGGAACAACCTCAGCGATCAGCTGATGCGGAGTAAGCTGCAGTTCAATACTTACCTTTCTTACTTTAAAGATCACAATATCAAAACCGCCTTATCGGATGCCAACAGTGCTAACGATATACAACGCCAAACCCTGCTAAAGAAAACTGTAGCAGCTACTTCCTTTTTACTAAGTAACCAAGGCGATAACTATGGCGATCCTTACGGCTATTTTCGCCTGGCACGCATGAGCAATGCCGAACGGCCACCTTTTGCCAAAGACAAAGACTTCGAGAATACTCGCCAGAACCTCATTTATTTACGGATAAAGCAACTAGAGTCAGCCGCAGAATACCTGGGTGGCGCTTTAATGGTTACCGAAGAGCAAAAGCAGAAAGTAGCAGAATACTCCTATGCGGCCACCGTAATATACCTTCAAGAACTCTGGATAGCTGAGCGGACCAATATCATAGAGGATTTCATACCTATATGGGGAAGTGGTAAACGAGCCTGGCTACATGCCGAACTGGCCGCAACAGACATAGGCCCCATGATGGCCTACCAGAATAAGCTGAATGCCGCCGTGGAGGCTACCAACATGGCGGTGGATGTTTTGCTACTGTATGAAGGTGGTTTAGAGGCGTTGAAAAATCTCCCGAAAGCGACTAAGCAAGGGCTGAATGGTTTAGGAAAAAAACTCTTAAAGTTTGGCGGAGACGAAGCTGTAATTCATTTTGAAAAGCATGGAAAAAGCGTAATGGATGCTTTAGGAAAATCATCTTATGACCTCAAAAATTATTTAGATGATGCAAATCATATAATTAAAAATGGAACGTTTGTACCTGAGTTAAATGGGTATGTTAAATTAATCGGAGGTCAAGGAAGTGCTAAATATGGATTTGTTGGTCTCAATCGAACTACTGGAAATATAACTACATTCCACATAAAGACGGCTAAAGAATTATCAAACTTAGCGCCAAGTTTAGGTATAACATACTAAATTATTCTGAATATGAAAATAGAAAAAATAGAATGGTTGTCTAAGGAAGGTTCTGAAGCGGAGGTAACCGTTTGTGGTGAAAACTATCAGATAGTTTGTTTTGCTCATCCATTTAATTTATCGGTAGGAGATGTAATAGATGTTCCTTTATATGCATTTTGCACTAATCATATACAAAGAAGTTTAAAACATAGTTATCGAGTTGAAAAACATAAAAATAACTATTCATATTGCATAACAGGAAAGTTAGATGACAATCAGAAAGGGATAATAAGACTTTGGGATATTTTTATTGAGTTGGATGCTCCCGTTCCAACTGATGTCGAATTAAATGATTTTATATCTTTTTGTTGTGATAGAATAGATATAATTTTATAAAAAGCAACAACTGAGTTATTGAATGGAGTATAGATGAAGCCGATAATATTAAGTTCCCCTTGCTACGCCATTAAATCAGGTTAAATCGGAAGTTTTATCAAAAGGAATTGAATTATTTATTTGGTAAAGGCTACAGGCTAAGTTCTGACGGACTTTGGTTAGTTAAATAGGAAGCTCTATGAAGAACAACGAAAAGATATATAGCTTTCTAAAGTCGAACGGATTTGAGCTAATCCAAAAAGATACATCTGCATTTTTTGGGGACTATTACGATATATTTGCCAATAACTTTTTTCAATTAAGATTTAGCAGTTCTAAATCTTTTGAAACAGTCGATATACGCCATAATCAGTTAAATGAAAATTGGTATGATTTAACATTACTAAAAGCCTTGTTATATAATGAATCGAACTTCAATCATGTGACAACTATTGAAGAATACTGGTTTTTTTTACAAAAGGAGCTTACAAATATTGCGGAATTATTTAATGAAAGAAATTACTCCGCTACGAAAAAGAGATTAGAACAATTAGGTAATGAAAGAGCAAAACAAATGTTTTCTCGTGGTGTCAGGAGTTAACTCCTGACACCACGAGAAATAAAATTTTCAATTTAGTTAATTCTTATAACTTTGTACCTCTCATTTTAAACTTAAATTAAGACCATGCACCCTAAATTACTACGCAATTTCTACCTATTAGCAATTTTGCTGGGTAGCACTACTGTAAATGCACAGATTGTAAAACAGCAATTTTTTAATGTTCCGGCTATCGGCAATAACGGAGGCCAGCATGCTTTGGGCTGGTATTGGGATGAAGCGCAATCGGGTATTAGTTTTTATGTAAGCGGGCACCAAAATGGCGAGCTTTGGTCTGTAGGCAAAAATCAGTACAAAAACTTTAAAGAAAACCATGAAGCAAAAAAAAGAGGCGGAAAGCTACTGGATAACTTTTTAGTATCTAATGCTTATGAATCGCATATATTTTTAAACGTGTGGGAACTAAAACTGGGCAAGGATTTGCAAACAAAGGGAGAGAAACAATATACGTTCAGACGCTCAGGAATTACTTCGGATACCGTTTTGCATTTTGCCAAATTTGGCAACATCGTTTCGCTTGACTCCCGGGGCAGCGATGGAAAACTTGAAGGAAGAGAAGAAACCACAAATTTTAGCCTTACTGAATTTAATAAGCTGTTTTCAAATGTGCCCGATATAGGCGATACCCTTGCCATTTACCGGGAGGTGAATCAAAAGGGCGAAGGCAGCCTGGGCCTGAAAAATATCAGTCCCTGGTTAACTTCAACAGCGGCAATATATAAATATGATCATGCTAAAGGACTGCTTACCGAAAATACTAAAGATTTTATTGCAGACTTTAAAACTATCGAGGCGCTAAAAAATGCAGTTTATGTGGATGAATCTTTCAACTATACCGATAAAAATTTCTTACATGCTTGGTTTGTTTATGATGCACAGGAGAAAAAAGATCGGAGAAAGTACAAGCTGGTTACTTTTAATGCTGCAGGGAAGGTGATTGCCTCATCCGATCATGTTAATGAAACATCTAAAAGGCCAATCGTATTAAATTTCCCGGTATATACCAATAAGTTGGAGGCAATCGGTTTGGTGTCGGTCTTTGGGCACGATGGCGATGCCCCTAAAGAGTTAGAAGGAGAAGATGTAACCGTTTTTGATGTTGTCTATACCGATATTAAGGGAAAAGTATTATGGAAAGCTACTTTTAATCATGGCGATGAGAAAAAGTATAAAAATGTAGTTACGCCATTACGGGTTTTTGCAGAAGGAGATAAGCTGATTTTTTTGAACTATAAAATGGAAAGCCTGTTTAAGGTTTCTTATGAAGTGTTTAGTATCGATAATAAAGGCAACAAACAATCCCCGCGCCACGCGACGACCGTGGCCGCGAGGGAAAGCGCCACCAGGCCAAGCCCGGCGATCTTCCAGGCCCCGAGGAGCGAGAAGAATGGCAGAACCAGGAAACCCCCCGCCAGCGAACCGACGATCGCCCCAAAGGTGTTGGCCGCCTGCCCGACCCCGATCTGCAAGCCGAGCCGCTCCGTGCCCCGCCCCAAAAGCCCGATCAATAGCGGAAACTGGAACCCGGCCAGCAGCGAGGCCGGGAAGACCGTGACCCCGGCCAGCGCCGCCCAGCCGCCCACCTTCCAGGCGAACCCGAGGCAGTCCCGGGCGCATCAGGAGCGCGATCGTCGCCAACCGGTCGCCCAGCGCGAAGGGAGCCGCCAGCGCCAGCAGTTCCAGGGAACTGACCACCGCCAGCGCCCCCGCCGTCGGCCGCCGGAACGCGGCCAGCAATCGGTAATTTTTAGGGGTTTTTGTTTTATTTTGTTTTTTTTTTGCGTGTACTTTGGTTGAGCACCGTATTGCTGGGTGAGACATCCGTTCCCCCGCCGGCAAAGCTAATGCGCAGCGGAGCTTCCGGTAAATTTGCCACCTCGACCTCCCGCTGCGCTGCAGCGGGGCTTTTGCCCTGTCTGTTCCAGCCTCAACCTCCCGCTGCGCTGCAGCGGGGCTTTTGCCGCCGGAAACTAACCTGACCTCCCAAAGCGGGGCAGAGATGCACCGGGCACAGATGCAGATTGCGCCTTTACCCGTCCTGCCTGAATATCATCTTCGAATGACTTCAAACTCGCCGGGGTGCCGATGTCAATAAAGTAAGCGTCCTGGATGCAGCCCACAAGCGTGCCTTGTTCAGCGAGGGTAGGGAAAATTTACACTCCAAAGATGCTGGCTGACCGGGATCGGAATAATTCCAGGGCTGCGGGTTTCGATCGATACACCCCGCCATTCACCAGGGCGCAGCCTACCTTCGTCAGGTTTCTCGATGAACGGATCGCACCCAACCGCCTTCATCCAGCTGCACATTGCCGCGTGACTTGTTATCGACAGTTTCCAGTAAGGCGATCGTGGCGGTGCCTTTGCGTTGGTGATGAGTCTCCATCATGTTTCGTAAATCTACCGTGAAAAGTGTATCACCGTTAACCACGAAAAATGACTCCCCGGCATCCAGAGGAGCTGATTCGAGTGCCAGTTTGACTGCCCCAGCCGTGCCCAGAGGCTGCTTCTCGATAGAACTGGTGATTTCCATGTCCCGGGGGAGCCACCTTCCTGGTGCTGCCGGATATATACGAGCACCTGCTCCGCCCGGTAGCCCAGCGCCAGGACGACTTTCTTAATTCCCTGCCCTTCCAGGTAAGAAAGCACATAATAAAGGAATGGTTTTCCAGCCGCCGGGGCGAGTGCTTTCGGTACGTCAGCCAGGATGGGGCGCAGACGGGTGCCCATACCGCCTGCCAGAATGATGGCAGTTTCCTTGAGGCGGGGGCTGTCGATAAATTCGTAAGTTGGGTTTCTTTGCTTGCTGATTATGCCGGCAGGTTTGGAAACCTGCCCTACAGGAGGCGTTATATCTTGTCCCATGGGATATTTTTGAACAGCACCTGCCTCTTTGTCGTGGTTGTTTATCTGCTCATTCCTGTTGTTCGTTTTTACTGACCGAACGCGCGACTGAGCCAGTAAGAATGCTTTTTCATACGCTGCCGCCACAGACGAGGGGGTGACTGCTCTATGATGTCCGGAACCCGGACGGTACCGGTCTGGTTCACTCAGAATTGCCATAATTGCTTCCGGAGAGAGTTTTGAAATCTCTGCCGGTTCGACCAGCCCCGTCCCGGTACGTCAATCGGCACACGCACGCCAGGCAGGTCGCTGGCGATGACGGGTGTGCCGCAGGTCATCAATTCCACCTGCACCAGACCGTAGGATTCGGTACTGTTGATGCTGGGTAGAACGGTGAGGTCGCATTCATGGAAGAAAGCTGACATCTCGACCGGGGAAAGCAGCCCCAGGAAAGTCCAGTGGTGTTGTAGAGAGTCAAGCAGCGGTGCCAGCCTGGAGGCATAGCTCTCTTCCCCAACCACATTCCGGTAAGGACCGACGAACGGACAGCACGCCGCCTCCGGGAAACGCTGCAGCACCAGCGGCAGCGCTTCTGCAAGGTATTCAACCCCCTTTTCAGTGGCTAAACGGGCTGCCATTCCAATTAAAGGCTGTCCATCTTCCAGGGAAAATTTTTCCCTGAACCGCTGGCGGTCATCCTGCGTGATCGGGCTTATCTCCACGGGCGGGAATATGGGTTCGAGCTTGTCGATATACTTTCTCATAAAAGTTGAATTTTCGGCATAATCACGGGTATTGTGGACGATCACATCCGCCAGCCGGGCGGAGACCGAGTTTGCCAGGTTGGATACTGCGTTTGCCATCCGGTGGGTAAATCCCGCAGGCAGCTGCAGGTCACAGTGGTAAGTCAACACAACCGGCTTCCGCAAAAGCTTGCTGATCACGGCGATGGGGGCAGCGTCCAATTGGGGTGCATGCAGGTGTACGACGTCTGCGTTCTGTATGAGCTTCCATGCCCAATACGGCATGGCTGGCATGATCACACCCTTGCTGATGTGCAGCAGGACATTGGGGCGGATGATCTCGACACCGTCCTTCACTTCACGAGCTGGCAGATCCCTGTCGAACCGGGATGTTAAAACAGTAACGTGATGCCCGCGTTCTACCAGGGAGCGTGCTTCGCGTTCAGCGTGGATGGTCAAACCGGAGTAATGCGGTCGGTAATAGGTCAGGGCGATCAGAATCTTCATTAATCAGGGAAAAATCATTTTATTGCGGCGAAGATGAGCGAAGCGAGCTCGCTGCAACGCGGGCGCGCAAATAGATGCCGGTGAGTGTTTCGCCATCTCGCGCCAATCCAACCGTCCCGAGGATGCCGGAAATCAGGTAGCCCACGGAGCGCATGGTGAGGCTCAAGGAGAGCGCAGCGCTTTGAGGAAGTTGAATTGCGCTTAGTGCGGTAACCATGACCAGCTCTAACACACCGATAGCCCCTGGGAGCGACGGCACTGCGCCAGCCAGGGCGCCCACACCCAGGGTGATGGCTGCATACACGATCGTTGCCTGGGGGAAGAAGGCTTTAAGAAAAAGTAGTACTGCAGCAAGGCTGTGATCATATTTAAGAGCATCCAGAAAAGCACTTTAAGGAACAGTTTGGGCTCATTGATCACGGAAAGACCCATGATAAAGGATTCAACCAGGCTGGTGAGTAGTTTTTGGAAACGGGGAAATTTTCGAGTCAGGCTGGCTGTCCAGGCGGTGACCTTTGCGCGGTTTTGGGCTAAGAAGAAAAATGCAATTAATACCAGCATTACAGCCGCCACCACTCCAGCTGCAGCCAGCCATGCCAGATCGTTCTGCAGCAGAAAAAACAAAGCCATCACCAGCACACTCACAGAAAATATGATATCCAGCAGGCGTTCAAGAATAACCGTTGAGAAAACCTCCCAGAAGGAAATATGGATTTTCTGTGCCATCAGAAGTGAGCGGGCAAACTCGCCGAGGCGGAATGGAAGCAAGTTGTTGAGCAGGTATCCCTCTGCGGTGGTGAAAAAGGCTTGAGTGTAGGATGGACGATTACGCAGTAATGTGCGCCAGACCTGGGCGCGGATGAACAGCCAGGTAATGGAAGCAAACAACCCGATCAGGATGTAGCGCAAATCGGCTTGTTGGATCGCCTGCAGCACGAGTTGTGGTTTCGCCAGCCAAAATACTGCCACCAGGCAAGCCAGGCTGATGATGAGTCCGGGGAAGAGTTGGCGCCAGGTAGTGTGCTGCTTTGCCTCGTTCAAAAGGAGGTGATTGTCATCCTGTTCAGCGTTTGATGGATCAGGTTGGTAGAGCGGATTGCCAATCCGCTCAGGAGGTTTCTTGTCCGGTTCGATCTTACTCCTCCGTGACCCGCAGAACTGTGAGGAAAGCCTCCTGGGGAATTTCTACACTGCCCACCATCTTCATGCGACGCTTGCCTTTTTTCTGTTTTTCCAACAGCTTGCGTTTGCGGGTGATATCACCACCGTAACATTTCGCCAGGACATCCTTGCGTATAGCTTTGATGTTGGCTCGAGAGATGACCCTCCCAGCCGCAAATGCCTGGATGGGGACCACGAACATCTGCCGGGGGATGATGTCTTTTAACTTGGTAATGACCGCCTGCCCCCGGGAATAGGCTGCGTCTTTGTGTACGATCGTCGAGAGTGCATCGACAACATCGCCGTTTACCAGGATATCCAGCTTGACCAGCTGTTCCGGGCGATATTCGATGAACTGGTAATCCATCGAGGCATAACCGCGCGTGCGGGATTTCAGCTGGTCGAAGAAATCGACGATCAGCTCAGAAAGCGGTATTTCGAAAACTAACTGCACGCGGTCAGAGGCTGGAAATTCCTGGCTCAGGAAGATGCCCCGGCGCTTGGTCGCCAGTTCCATCACCGTCCCATAAAACGCAGTTGGCGTAAAGATTTCGACCTTCATCCAGGGCTCACGCACCTCCAGGATTTCACTTTCTTCGGGCAGGTCGGCTGGCGAATCGATGCGCATGACACTGCCGTTATGGCGCATCACTTCATATTCCACCGATGGAGCGGTCATGATGATATCCAGGTCGTATTCACGCTCGAGCCGCTCCTGGATGATGTCCATGTGGAACATGCCCAAAAACCCGCAGCGAAAACCAAAATTGAGCGCTTGAGAGGTTTCGGGCTGGTAAACCAGGGATGCATCGTTGAGCTGTAATTTTTCCAGCGCATCCTTCAATTCCGCGTAATCTTCACCTTCTGTGGGGAAAATACCGGCAAAGACCATTGGTTTAACCTGAAGATAGCCTGGCAACGCCTCTTCAGCCCGGTTGCCTTCCAGGGTGATCGTGTCGCCAACCCGGCACTCGCGCACCGTCTTCAAACCGGTTGCCACGTACCCGACTTCTCCGGTGGACAGCGCCGTTACCGGCACCAGTCCTGGACTGAAGATACCGATTTCCACAGGCTTGACTGCAGCTTTACTCGCCATCAAGTAGAGCGTGTCGTTGCGATCGATTTGACCTTCCACAACCCGGATATAGGCGACAACCCCTTTGTAGGAGTCATAGTGTAAATCAAAGATCAGGGCACGCAGAGGTTTACGGTTATCACCTTTGGGTGGGGGAACCTGATCGATGACCGCCTCCAGGATGCAGTCGATGTTCATACCTTCTTTTGCCGAAATACGCAGGATCTGCTCCTCGGGGGTACCGATCAGGCTGCTGATTTCCCTGGCAACCTCATCGGGTCGCGCTGCCGGCAGGTCGATCTTGTTGATCACCGGGATGATCTCCAGGTTGGCTTCCAACGCCGAGTAGAGATTCGCCAGGGTCTGGGCTTCGATCCCCTGGCTGGCGTCTACCACCAGGACAGCGCCTTCACAGGCGTTCAGGGCGCGGCTGACCTCGTAGCCGAAGTCAACGTGCCCGGGGGTATCGATCAGGTTCAGCTCGTAGGATGTGCCATCCGGTGCGCGGTAATTCATGCGCACCGCAGAAGCCTTGATCGTCACGCCCTTCTCGCGCTCCAGGTCCATGCTGTCGAGCACCTGGGAGGTCATGTCGCGGTCCGAGATCGTGCCGGTCAGCTGCAAGAGGCGGTCGGCGAGGGTCGACTTGCCGTGGTCGATGTGGGCGATAATGCAAAAATTGCGGATGTGATCTGTGTCCATTGGCAACCGGAAAGTATAACCGATTAAACAACTGGACGGCTCGATAGAGGATGATAATTTGGGTGCTGGTGGTATATTGAGGCGGTTTCGATCGAAATGGTTTTAAAAATAAAAAACGGTATAGAAAAATCGCGCCAAAAGATATTGACACGTAGCCAAAACGGCATATACTGAAATCGGCAGGGGGGAACGTATCGGTAGTAACGAATCAGTGAATCTGGAGGGAAATCCATTGGGCTGTCGTCCTTCATCCGTCACCGGTCATCCGTCTTCGGTCTGCTTGCGCTTCAAGGTGGACGACGCCAATGCGGTCGGGCTGCTGATGGTGGAGCGGGGATCGGGGACGGAATACCGTAGCTGGCGGATCGTCATGGAGGACTGGCTACCTGAAGCGGGAATACAACCAGGGAGGCACCTCGAACAAGGTGAACCTGATGGCGCTCAAAGCGAATACGTGGTACGTAGGGGTGTTGGGGATCGACGGCAGCGACCCGAGCACAGCATCTTCGAGCCATGCGCCGCGCATGCGGTTGGTGGTGTGGGAGGAAAGCACCCCGGACAATTGGGCGCAGAGCCTGCAGTCGTTTGCCAGCCGAGTGGAGCTACAGCGACTGGAAAGTTAGCGTGCAGGTCGAGACCCCGGGATACTGGACGTCGAGTATGAGCAACGAGTATGACGACGGCGCCATCGGGCAGAGGACGGAGATGAGCGACGGGTCAGGAAACACCGCCTGGGAGTACACCCCCCGGGGAGAAGTGGAGAAGGAGAGCAAAGTTGTCACCGGCAGCGGCACCTTTGTGTCGAAATGGGCGCCCCAACTTCGTTGGGGACATCACCCGGATGGATCGATGAGGTGGATGACCTACCCCGGAGGGAACAATAGCGAGGTTGGGGAGAAGATCACCCTGGAATATCTGCCGCAGAAAGCACTGGCAACGGTATACAGCGACACCAACAGCTACTATTACTTGCAGAGCGCTACCTATGACGCGGCGGGGAGGCTGGATGTGCGCTCCCTGGGAGCCACCAGCCTGGCAGGCACCCCCGTACTCAAGACGAATCTTGATTATTACCCCTGGAACCAGCAGGGAGGCAGGCTGAAGTACCTGCAGTCAGGCATCCCGTCAAGCATCACCTCCTTACAGAGCTTCGAGTATGACTACGACCCGGTGGGCAACATCGACTGGATCAAGGACTACAAAGCTGGTGGAACACAAACTCAGACCTTTAATTACGATACCTTGGACAGGCTGAAGGACGCTGTTGCCAGTGGAGGTGTTGGGGGTACCTACGCTAAGGAATATTACACCTATAACACCACCACGGGCAACCTCGCCACCAAAGCAGGCGTCACCTACACTTACGGAGACAGCGACCACCCGCATGCCGTGACCTCCCTCTCGAACGGCAACAGCTATGGATATGACGATAACGGCAATATGACCGACCGGACAATCGGCACCAGCGACTATGATCTGGTGTATGATGCCGAGAATAGACTGGTAGACGTCAGTGGGTCTGCTGATGCAGAGTTCGTGTACGACGGAGATGGTAACCGCGTCAAAGGCACTGCAGGCGGAACCACCACCGTCTACATCGGAGCAGCTTTCGAATGGACCGGCTCGACCAGCACGATGAAGAGATACTACTATGCGGGTACGGTGCGCATCGCTGTGCGCGTGGGCAGCGGTACCGGGACCACGGGTCTGTCCTGGCTTTTGGGCGACCATCTGGGCAGCACCAGCCTGACGGTGAGCGTGACCGCGGTGAAGACAGGAGAACTGCGTTACAAACCGTTTGGAGAAACGAGATACTCGTACGGCAGCACGCCGACCACATTCAAATTTACCGGGCAGAGAGAACAGGTGGAGATTGGGCTTTACTACTACCAGGCGAGCTGGTTCGACAGCTCGCTGGGGAGATTTGTTTCTGCTGACAGCATGATCCCTGAACCTGGAAATCCTCTCGCATGGGATCGATATTTATACGTTTTTGGAAATCCCTTAAGATATATTGACCCTTCCGGAAATAAATCAATCCAACAACCTGTTGCCGAGGGTGTTGATCTATGGATGGAGATGAATGAGGCAGTTCTATGGGTCGATCACGTTGCTGAACTTGATGATGGTAAAAGATATGGTGTAGGTTCACAATACATACCCATAGGTTCTTATAACTACAAATCAGAACATGGGGCGAGAATACATGAAAATTTATGTGGGCATCTAGCCTTCGCCGCTATTTATGAAACCAAAACATATCAAAATAAATCTCTTGACATGATTTGGGATATTTATCCAACTCATCCTAAAAAGGGGAGTACCTTTGGTGGGTGGATACGAGTAATAAATGGACTACCTGGCTGGTCAGCAACTTCAAAATGGTTTGGTTGGCGCAATTTGCAAGAGGAGGTCTTTCAAACACTCTCGAATGGTTCATATATTATTTTAGGTTGTACTCTGGATAAAAAGACAGGATTACTGGTATCGAATAGTTTAAATACCGACGGACAAGATCGTTATGTCGGACATTGGTCAGTATTAGTGGCATCCAGTGACTATGGTGTCACCATTTACAATCCCTATACCAATTCTTACCAGGTTTATACCTGGAAGGAAATGAAAGGTGGATTTGGGGTGGCAATCCTGGTTAATTATCGTAAGCCAGTGTTCCCAAAGGTAACGGATGAGCTTGTTCTCGAATGAAGGCGAAAATGATGTGCAATACTACAACCAAGCTCATTAATAAACTTTTTTGTCTTGTGAATCTCCCACCATTTACTGCCATTCTTTTATCCTTGATATTATTGGTACAAGGATGCAATCCATTGGATTCGATCGAACCAACCGGAACGATTGAAAAACCTATGACGTTGACTGAAGAGATCAGCCCATCTCCATCAATTACACCCTCTCCTCTCATATCACCTACACCATCGAGCAATGAAGAGATTGAAAACCAGTCCAATACCACAAGCACGAAACAGGTTATTCCGACCCGATCAACGGATACACCGGTTCCAACCGAGACAAGTACACCAATAGAACCTGATACACCAGGTTGGATTTTATTTACGAATTATGATAGTTTTTACCAAGAAAGTTTGGATATTGTCCACACAAGCGGAATAGGTTGGAAAAAAATTTATTCAGGCGATTATCCTGATTTTCCACAAGCGCCTTTTTGGCGACCCGATGGTCAATGGATTGGATTTGTGGGCGGTCCATCGAATGAAGATGGGGATGACATTTACATTATTCGGCCAGACGGTAGTGAAATAAACAGATTGACGTATATTGAAGGATATAAAAGGGCTAATTCCTGGTCACCCGATGGGAAATGGATTATATATTCACAAACAGTTGGTGAACCGAAACAGGCAGAAGTTGATTTGTATGAAATTGAAGTTAAAACAAAAATTGTCCGTCAAATAACTCATACGGAAGGAATTTATGAACATTCCCCGATTTATTCTCTTGGTGGTGATGAAATAGTTTATTCGTCAGTAAAAGAAGGACCTGGTCAAAAATTCCACCTTTTTATCATGAATAGAGATGGAAGTGATGTCAGGCAAGTCTCAGAAATGCCAATTTTTAATGGAGTGATTTCACCAGATGGGAAGAAAATTGCATATTCTTCTTCTGATAAATGTGAGGATATCTACACAATCGAATTATCCACGAACAAAATAATACGATTGACAGATCTACCTGGGAGCGAAACCCATCCCTCCTGGTCACCGGATGGGAGATGGCTTGCTTTTATGGGGATGGATACCTGCGGAAATCCAGGATTAACAGGATGGGAAATATACATTGTGCGGGAAGATGGGAAAGGATTGAAAAGGCTGACTCATATCGATGAAGAAAATCCCATCTGGCCAGCCTGGGCTCCTCTCCCCGCCATCCAATTGAACAAAAGCTACACCATCACAGAAAGTGGATCGGACTTAAAACTTCGCCAGAGACCGTCGCTTCAGGCGGAAATTCTTGACCGGTTGAAGGTGGGAGAAGTCATCGATGTGATTGAAGGACCCATCCAAGCAGATCAGTATCTTTGGTGGAGAGTTCGTGTGGAGGGAGATGGTCTGGAGGGTTGGGTAGCAGAAAATCCTGGGTGGTTTGCTCCAGGCGATTAGATTGATTTTGAGAAGGATGTACAGCCTGCTGATGCAGCTCAGCTACTTCGCCTGGGACACGGCGAATGGCAATGGGCGCCTGAAGCAGATCAAGGCAGGCACAGTCGCCAGCCCGACTTCACTGCTGGACCTGCGCTACTACACAGGCACCAACACCCCTGAGTATGATCGCGGTCGGCAATATCAAGAAAATCTACGACTATGCAAGATGGGATCGCCGCAGACGCAAACCTTCACGTACGACAACCTGGACAGGTTGACGTCCGCGCAAGCTTCTGGCGGGACCAATGGCATCTATGCCACCGAAACCTACACCTACACTGCCACAACGGGTAATTTGTATTCGAAAGCAGGCGTCACCTACACCTATGGCGACTCCGATCACGCCCATGCGGTGACTTCATTGAGCAACGGGAACACGTATGGATATGATTCCAACGGAAACCAGACCTCGCGCGCAATCAGCGGGACTGCCTACGCCCTGAGCTATGATGCTGATAACCGGCTGGTGAAAGTGACCTGGTCAGTATCGAACAAGATGGAATTCACCTATGATGGGGATGGTAATCGTGTCAAGAGCGTTCTCAACACAAGTACCACGACCACCTTCGTGGGTACCTACTATGAAGTCACTGGCAGTGCGATTACGAAATATTATTATACAGACACCTCGCGTGTCGCCATGCGCACCTCGAGCGGGGTGAGGTACATCTTCGGTGACCACCTCGGTTCCACCAGCATCACTGCGGATATCTATGGAACCAATTCAATCAGGCAGCTCTACAAAGCCTGGGGAGAAGTGAGGTACTCATCTGGAAGCCTGCCGACGAAATACCAGTTTACCGGGCAGTATTCGGAGACTTACATTAACTTGCTCTGGTATGGCTCAAGGTGGTTTGATCCGGAGTTAGGCAGATGGATCCAACCCGACAGCATTGTACCAGAGTATGTCCAAGGAATCCAAGCTTGGAATCGTTTTGCTTACGCCAACAATAACCCTCTCGCCTACACGGATCCCAGCGGCCATGTAGCTTGGTTTGTTACTGGTGCGATTGGGGCAGCCATTGGCGGAATTATTGGGGGTGCTCTATATTATGCTAAAAATCGAACAAGTTTCGACAGGGGCGAATTCGGAGTAGCCGCAGGAGCAGGGGCGATTGCAGGTGGGTTGATCGGATCAGGGGTTGGATTATTAGCCGCACCGGCTACTTCTGCCGCACTCGCAATGGCTGCTACAGCGATCACCGGTGCTGGAACAGGCGCGGCTGGTTCAGCGGTTGGTTACACTGTTACAAACCAGGATACTTTCGACACAACCTCATTTATGGAGACAACTGCTATAGGAGGAGCTGTCGGAGGAATAAGTGCGGTTACACCAGTGAATGGTCTGGGGGTTGCCCTTAAGGCAGCAACATACATTGCTGGTTCCGAGAGCCTCTACGCTCTTCAAACCGACAACTGGACCGTCGAGGGGGCTCAGCAGGCTGCAATCTCTGGCGCTATTGGGGCTGCATTTGATGTTGTCGGAACGCTCGCTGTTCAAACTATTGGAACGCAAATTCTAAGTGGTGTTTATCCGACGAATGGTCCGCAAGGATACCTGCCTCCTAAGGGAAACCAAGATATCTTAAAAGTAGCCGCAAGATATCGAAGTGGCACATCTAGTATCAATGTAGGAACAGGTATAGTATCTGGTATTGGATCTAGTCTAACATCCTGGTTTTTAAGCCAACAAGTAAAAGCTGAGTAATCCAGATGGATGGGTTTATTGCAATATCAATATTCTTTTGGTGTATGGCAACACTTATGTCTTACATCTTTGCTACTGATCCTGGTGAGTCATTCCTGAAGAGGATACATCTTGCGATCAGAATAGATTTACGACGTTCTGCTGGATTTAAGGTTATTCCTTCGGTGTTCCAGGCAATCAGCATCTACTGGATCCTGCTTGGTTTGGTTATCAATTGGATAGGAGATGCGTGGTTCAAGGTAATTTTCGGAGAAGTCTTATTCGGAATCTTTTTAATAGCCCCGATATTGGCTTTTATAATTATCATAAAGAAACGGGAAGGAAAAGGTGGTAAATGAAAGACGAACGGACTGAAACCCAGCCCGTCCGCCTTCGTTTTGGGGTGCCTTGATTCTACCCGTAACCTGATCTTGGAACAATCCCAGGTCTACTCGATCTGGGTCAGAACCTTAACATCCTCCATATGATTATCGTGTTCAGCCAGTGTGATCAATCCGGCTCGCAACTGCTGCACCAGGCTGACCTGCGCTTCATTGAGCGTACCCTGGCGGATGGCATCCACCACCGCCAGCAGCTGCCCAATGCTAACTGGCTGCGATAGCCGGTCTTCGGGCAAGGCTAATCGTTTCTCGATCACGCCCATGGCCAGGTAGTAGTCGGCTGCGACGGTTCCGTCATACAAGCGTGCGTAACCCAGAGTGGTGTCCGCCCACTTGTGCCTAATATTGTTTGGACACCATCGTACAAACGGGCGTATCCAAGGGTGGTATCCACCCACTTGTGCCCCAGCAGGGTCTGCACCGTCAGCACCGGCGCGCCAGCATTGAGCAAGAGCGTGGCGCAGCTACTCTTACGATGCAAACAGTAATTTGAGCATCTGCACGACAATAACAGCAGCTATAACAAAGTATGTGATATCGATAACTGAAGACCGGTGATCCCCAGGATCACATCTATGAAAATCAACAGGTTGGGTGGTGTGAGGGCTAATTAGTCTCGGTGGGACTTTCTCTGTCCGGCAGCACGTTGTCGATCAAACCGCTATCCACACCGGCAGGTCCGCCGTCCGTCCAACCCAGCCAGGCGAGGAACTCGATGTTTCCCTTGGGTCCGGTGATGGGCGAAGCGAGCAGCCCCAGGACGCTGTAGCCCTGCTCGTGGGCGAAGGACAGCGTCTCCTCCAGCACCCGTCTGTGCACTTGCACGTCGCGGATGACGCCATCCCCGCGCGCCACCTCGCGCCTTCCCGCCTCGAACTGGGGCTTGATCAGGGCGATGACGTCTGCCGGCCTCGCCAGCCAGGCTCTGACCACCGGCAGGATGACTTTTAATGAGATGAAGGACACATCCACGCTCACCAGCTCGATTGCTTCGGGGAGGCTGGCGAGGTAACGGGCGTTGGTCTTTTCCATCACCACCACCCGCGGGTCGTTGCGCAGCTTCCAGTGCAGGATGCCTTCTCCGACGTCGATGGCGTATACTTTCGCCGCGCCGTGCTGCAGCAGGCAGTCAGTAAAGCCGCCCGTGGAGGCTCCGACGTCCGCGCAAACCTTGCCGTTGGGGCTGACATTGAAAGCGTCCAGCGCTGCGGAGAGTTTTTCACCACCGCGGGAGACGAAAGGTGGACCCTGGTCTACCTCGATGCCCGCGCGGGGATCGACGCTGCTGGATGGCTTGATCACCACCTGCCCATCGACGCGCACCTGCCCCGCCATGATCAGGCGCTGGGCGAGCGAGCGGCTCTCCGCCAGGCGGCGTTCGACGAGGAGCAAATCCAGGCGTTGTTTGGGCATATGTGCATATATTAACATAAAGCTGGCAGGGAGGCAGAGGGAGACGACAAGCGCCGGATGTCATTGCGAGTGGAACGAAGCAATCTCCTCGCGAACGGGAAGGAGACTGCTTCGCAGTGACAGGAGCTGCATGTCATTGCGAGTGGAACGAAGCAATCTCCTCGCGAACGGGAAGGAGCTGCTTCAGCAAGTTGGACGGAAGTGAACGGATGCCCCCTCTCCATTCCCACGCCGTCCACCTTGCTTCGCAGTGACAGGAGCTGCATGTCATTGCGAGTGGAACGAAGCAATCTCCTCGCGGATTGGGGAGGAGACTGCTTCGTAGTGACATGTGCGAGTGTGCCTGGAGCAACATTTGGCGGGAATTCTATGCTATCATATCCCGCATGGTTGGGGCTATGATTAAGGCTTTGATCCGCACCATGCGCCCGCGGCAGTGGACCAAAAACCTGGTCATCTTTGCCGCGCTGGTGTTCGACCGCCAGCTTGGTTTTTCCCACCTCGAAGCCACCCTGCATACCTTTGCCGGTTTTGTCATTTTCTGCCTGCTTTCCGGAGTGGTTTACATCATCAATGACCTGGTCGATAGGGACGCCGACCGGCACCACCCCGAAAAGAGCAAGCGCCCCATTGCCGCAGGGGTCCTTCCGGTGCGGGTTGCCCTGGGAGCGGTCGTCGTCCTGCTGGTGTTCCTGATCCCCTTCTCATTCTGGCTTTCGATCGGGTTCGGGCTGGTCGCCATCGCCTATTTCCTGCTCAACCTGGCTTATTCGAAATGGCTCAAGCATATCGTCTTGATCGACGTGATGACCATCGCCCTCGGGTTTGTGCTGCGTGTGGAGGCGGGCGTGGTGCTGATCGAGGTCTCCCGTTTCAGCCCCTGGCTCTATATCGTCACCACACTGGGCGCCCTCTTCATCGGTTTTGGCAAAAGGCGCGCGGAGCTGGTGCTCCTGGCAGGCGTGGCGAACAACCACCGCCGCTCGCTCCAGGGTTACACCCTGCCCCTGCTTGACCAGTACATCCTGCTGGTTTCGAGCACGACCGTGGTGGCATACAGCCTGTATACCTTCTCGGCGGACAATCTCCCTGAGAATTATGTGATGATGCTGACCATCCCGTTCGTAATTTACGGGGTGCTGCGCTACCTGTACCTGCTCCAGGTGAAGAACGTGGGCGGCGCCCCGGAAGAGGTGCTGCTTTCCGACCGCCCCCTGCAGGTGACGATCATCCTGTGGGGGCTGGCAGTGTTGGCGATCTTCTATATTTTTTAAGGGTGGCAGGTTGAAGAGGAATTACTTCACTGCGTTCGTATTGACGGTTGGGTGTTGCTGCGAGGTGGTCTGTGCCGGCGGTAACCGCCACTGCCCCCGGAAAGGTGATCCTTTTTGGAGAGCATGCCGTCGTGTACGGCAGACCGGCGATCGCCGTGCCGGTAGCGTCAGTATGTGCCCGGGCATTGGTCACTGCAGATGTGCGCGCTCCATCGGGCAGGGTCCACCTGCACACGCCGGATATCGGTCTCGAGGCGGATCTTTCTGATCTCCCGGAGGCGCATCCCTTACGCGTCGCTGTCCAGGTGGTACTGGATGAGCTGGGCGTCACCCGCCCACCGGCGTTCACCCTGCGAGTTACGTCCACCATCCCGATTGCGTCGGGGATGGGTTCCGGCGCTGCGGTCGCCGTCGCCGCCATCCGCGCCGTGGCTGCATTTCCTCGGGGCAGAGTTGCCGGACGAACGCGTCGCCGCGCTGGCTTTTCAGGTCGAACGCATCCATCACGGCACCCCTTCGGGGATCGACAACACGGTGATTACATACCGCCAGCCGATCTTTTTCCGCAAAGCTGAGCCTGAAAACATCGTCGAATTCCTCGATGTAGTGGAGCCATTTTCGCTGGTGATCGCCGATACCGGGATACGCAGCCCGACAGCGCAAACCGTGGCAGATGTGCGCAAAGCCTGGGAAAAATCTCCGCTTGAATATGAAAAGCTGTTTGACCAGGTTGGGGAGGTTGTTGAAGGCGCGCACGAGGCTTTGGCGCAGGGGAACCTGCTTCTCCTGGGCGACCTGATGGATGAGAACCATTTCTTACTGCAGGAGATGCGGGTGTCTTCGCCTGAATTAGATCTTTTTGTAGAAACTGCCCGTCAGGCAGGCGCATCTGGCGCCAAGCTCTGCGGGGGAGGGGCGCGGAGGGAACATGATCGCCCTGGTACGAGCAGATACTCGTGAGCAGGTTTCTGAGGCTCTTTTGCAGGCTGGGGCGCGCAATGTGATCCACACTCAAGTCGCTTCTGGGTGAGGTTTGATTAATAAGGATCAAATGACACAGAGTCAGCTGGTTTTCCTCAAGTTAGGTGGTTCTTTGATCACGGATAAATCCACTGCGCGCACGCCCAGGTTGGAAGTCATCGAAAGGCTTGCGGGTGAGATATCCACGTCCATGCAATCGAGACCCGGGTTGAAACTGGTCCTGGGTCATGGTTCGGGATCGTTTGGGCATATCCCGGCGAAAAAATGGGGCACGCGCCAGGGGGTGCGCAATGCTCAAGAATGGTTGGGATTCCTGGAGGTGTACCGGGATGCCCGGTTATTGAACCAGCTGGTGATGGACAGCATGGCGGCAGCGGGAGTCCCGGCGGTTGCCATCCCTGCTCATGCCGCAGTTTCAGCCCGGAATGGTGAGGTGGTCGATTGGAACCTTACTCCAATAAAAAGGGCGCTTCTGGCAGACCTTGTGCCGGTCGTATTTGGTGACGTTGTTTTTGACGAAGTCATCGGAGGCACCATTCTCTCTACCGAAGACCTTTTCGATCACCTGGCAGGCGAACTGAAACCGGAGCGTATCCTCCTGGCAGGAATTGAGCCTGGAGTATGGTTGGATTACCCGGAGTGTTCGCAAACCGTAGCGGAGATTACGCCTGAAAATATCCCCGACCTGATGCCTGCCCTGGGCGGTTCTTCCGCGGTCGATGTCACCGGCGGTATGGCGAGTAAAGTCCTGCAGAACCTGGAACTCGTAGGTCTGGTTCCCGGTCTGGAGGTTGTCATTTTCTCGGGCAATGTCCCAGGATTGACCCGGCTAGTGCTGTGTGGCGCTAAATCGGGAACAACCATCAAAGCCAGCGCTTTCTAACATTCTTCGTACACTGCTCTAACGTTCCTCATACATGAATTTGCTAAGATATGCGTGAAGGAATACAGGAAAATAAAATTGCCTGTGTCCTGAGGAAACGAAACATTTTTATTAAAAGATCGGAGGTTTATCATGTCTAACTTAACTCGTTGGGATCCATTTCGTGAAATGCTGAGCATGCGCCGGGCGATGGACCGTCTTTTCGACGATGCCTTAACTACCCCATCCGGTGAATGGCAGCAAAATGCCTGGAACCTGGCATTAGACGTCATTGAGGACGAGAATGAATTCCAGGTCAAGGCATCGGTGCCCGGGATCAAACCCGCAGACCTTGATATCACCTACAACAACAACACCCTGATGATCAAAGGTGAGGTCAAGGAAGAGTATGAGACTGAAGAAGGTCGTTATCATATGCGAGAACGCCGCTTTGGGAGTTTCTCTAGAAGCCTGACTCTGCCCAGCAACATCAATGCTGACCAGATCCAGGCGGATTATCAGGACGGCGTACTGACCCTGCACCTGCCTAAATCGGAAGAGGCGAAGCCCAAACGCATCACCGTGCACGGCGGTGAGAAAATGATTGACGCCAAAGTCGCTGACATCAAGACCAAAAACTAATCAGGACCAGCATTTCGAAACACCCCGGGATTCTATCCCGGGGTGTTTTTTTTGAAAGTTGGAGGGCTTTATATACGGCGATGGCGGTGACTGCGCCCATCGCCAGGAATCCGAAGATATCGGGTCCGGAAAATCCCCAAAACAAGAACTGGGCGATTGCCTGGAGCGCCCAGGTGATTGCATACACTAACACCAGGGGCAAATAAGGTAAATTGGCGCCGCCAAACAAAGCAGTTATCGCGGCTGATACAAACAGCCAGCCCAGGAAATTGGACCATGGGATCCCGAAATACCCGGTTGGCTGCTCCCAAAACCAGATATCAAGGGCAACCATTTGGTGCTCGAGGAAAAAATCCCATGCTGTAAAAACGATGGCGCTGAGCAGAATGAAAGCGAGGCGCGCTCGAGGGCTTTTCTGCTTGTGGGGAGAACCAAGCAAGACTGCTGCCACCGCCCAGGAAGGCGGAAACATCATCAGCCATGCCAGGGGGATTAACACAGGCACTCCAAGGATCTGAGGCTGCAGTACTGGTGTATAGGAGTAATTACCGAAAGGCAAGCTTGCCGCACTGCCCATCCATTCGATCATCCAGCAGAGGAGGATAATGCCTGCGGCTGTGAGCAGCCCCTTCCGCCAACCCCAAGCCTGGACCAGCAGAGCAATCACGACCAGCACCTGGCAGACTACACCCGTGGCAAACCCTAACCGGAGGGCTTCCTCACTCATGCCGGTACCGGCAACATGGTCTCCGGATCAGATTGAGCAATCCCTGCAGGGGAGCATTCAACCAGGCGATCAGCCCTGTGCGAAATCCCGGATGATGGCGTTGACTGACTCCGGCTGCTCCAGATTGGGCAAATGGGCAGCATTTGGTATCAGCTCGAGCCTGGCTCCGGGGATGGATGCTGCCAGCAGTTCTGCCTCAGAAGGCGGGATTAAAACATCGTCTTTTCCGTGGATGATCACTAATTGTCATCCCTTTGCTTCCAATTGGGATTTCGGGACGAATACAGCCTGCGGCATGACCTGAGCCTCCGGCGAGGGTCCATTGTCGCCATCCCATGCCGGATTATTTTCAACGGTTTGCAGCGGGTGCACGCTCATGTCGTGGTCGACCACGATCTGGCAGGAAAGGCGCGCTTTGCCAAGCAAGTCACCGGCTTTCAACCGGGAGTATTCGGCTTCAGTCATCGTATCCGGCTCTCCGGAGATAAATTCCACACGGCAGGTGGTGCACTTTGCATTGCCTCCACACCGGTGACCGATTTTGGTCCCTGATTCTTCGATCGCAAGGACCAATCGCTTTCCTTTCTCGACCTCCACACTTTTTCCATCAATGGTTAATGTTGGCATCTTTTTCTCCTTATTAGATTAGTTTAGTCCTGCCCATTGGGCAAATTTCGTTATCGCTTTCAGGTGTTCCTGAGGTGAGGAGAACCCTTCCCCCATGGTATTGAGGCAAACATGGGTGGCGCCAGCCGCCTGCCAGCTGCGGATCCATGGTTCCCATGCATTTGCGTCACCCTTACTGTACTTCAGGCGGGATTCCAAACCAAAGCCAGCTGGATCTCGACCTTGTTCATCCAGAATCCTCTTGATCAAATCCAAAGCCTCAACCGCTTCCTCGGGTGTGTAATAATTCGGCATCCAGCCATCACCCAGACGAGCTGCACGTTTTAGAGCTGCTTCGGCATGACCGCCAAACCAAATGGGGATGGGCTGCTGGATCGGACGAGGGTTGATTCCGGCATCCGGGACGGTGTGCCAGTTCCCTTCAAAAGTGAAGGTGTTTTCGATCCAATACCTGCGCAGGAGGTCGATTTGTTCCTCCATCCTGCGCCCGCGGTTATTGAAATCCTGGTCCAATGCCTGGTACTCGACCCAATTCCAGCCGATGCCAACTCCCAACCGCAGGCGACCACCGCTGAGCACGTCCAGTGTTGCAGTCTGTTTGGCGACCAGTGTCGCCTGGCGCTGGGGTAAAATGATGATGCCGGTGGTCAATCCGATGGTGTGGGTGACCCCAGCCATAAATGCGAAGAGCACGAAAGGTTCCTGGAAAGGCGTTTGGGAAGTGTAGGGACCCATCCAACCTCCCGGACGGTCGGGATTAGCGCCGACAACGTGGTCATAGGCGAGGATGTGCGTATAGCCCAGAGCTTCGGCTGTCTGGGCGTAATCGCGGATCGCCTGTGGATCGTTCCCGTATTCGGTCTGGGGGTAAACAACGCCGATTTTCAGATTCTCGAACATACCTCACCTCCGGCATAATTATAAATGATACAACTCCCCATATTTCGATTTCAAGTAGCGGATATATGGTTCGATACTCAACTCTGCCCCGGTTGCCCGTTCAACCAGCTCAGGCGCCGTAAACTTTGAGCCGGGTTGGCAGATGTTTTCGTTGAACCATTTGTGTACGTGATCCAGATTACCGCGGCTTATCTCTTCCGGTATTTCGGGGAATCGGGCAATAGCCGTCTCGAAAAATTGGGCGGCGAACAGGTTCCCGAGAGTATATCCCTGGAATGAACCGCCGATTAACCCGGCGTACCAGTGCACATCCTGCAGTACGCCGTCGCGATCGTCCTCAGGTCGGATGCCGAAGTCGTCTTCGAAGCGCTTGTTCCAGGCTTCTGGCAGGTCTTTTAGTGAAAGACTTCCCTCGAGGAGAGCAAGCTCGAAATCGAAACGCAGCATCACGTGAAGGTTGTAGGTGACCTCGTCCGCATCTGTGCGGATTAATGAAGGAACAACCTTGTTGATGGCGCCATAAAACTCATCCAGGGAGGTTTGCCCAAGCTGTTCTGGGAACCACCTCTGCAGTTCCGGGTAGTGATGCTCCCAAAATGGGCGGCTGCGACCGACATAATTTTCCCACAGCCGCGATTGGCTTTCATGGACCCCGGCAGATGTGCCGTCAAAGAGCGGGGTGCCATCCAGGTCTTTGCTGATCCCCAGCTCATACAGGGCATGCCCGGTTTCGTGCAAGGCGCTGAACAATGCCTCACCCAGGAAGTTTTCCTGGAAACGGGTGGTAATGCGGATATCGCCCCAGGAAAATTTGGTCATGAAGGGGTGGTGGGTCTTATCGATCCTGCCGCGTTGGAAGTCATACCCGATCTGCTCGATGAGATATTTGCTGTAAGCCATCTGCGCATCTTCAGGATAGGTGCGGCGCAGGCATTCGTCGCTGAGGGCAGGTTTCGAGATGATCGCCTGGACGATCGGCACCTGCTGCTCGCGAAGTTCGCTGAACAGCTGCCTGATGCTGGATGCACTCATGCCATAATCGCTCATATCGATGAGCGGGTCGGCGATATGCTCGTATCCCGGGAAAAAATCAGCCAGCTCACGGCTCAGATCGAGAATCTTTTCCAGGTAAGGCAGCATACGCTTGAAATCGTTTTGCGGACGCGCTTCTGTCCAAACCTGGTAGGATTCGGTGGTCAGCACGGTCAGCCTTTCCAGGTACTCTGGTGGCACCTTGATGGCTTTGAGATATTCACGCCTCGCTACCCGGATCAGGCTGGCTTCATCAGATTCATAGGGCAGGCTTTTCTCGTAGGGCGCCAGATCGTCCAGCAATTTACCAACCTGGGGATCGATAAATTTTTCGTGTGCCAACCGCTCGAGGGTTGCCATTTGCCTGCCTCGCGACGGGGCGCTGGCTGGGGGCATGTATGTTGCCTGGTCCCATGACAACAAGTACAGAGCAGAGTTGAGATCATTGATCTCAACAAGGCGATTTCTTAATTCCTGGTATTTGCTTTCCAATTTAATCCTCCTCCAAAGTGTTCGTCATTTACGAAATTTAAGTTCAACAACCTATTCCAGGGCGTCCAACTGTGCGTTGAGTTTCTCTGCGGTCGATTGGTAAGCTGACAATTTCTCCCTTTCCTTTTCTACCACGTTGGCAGGAGCTTTGTCAGCGAAGGGTCCATTGAGCAAATTCTGCAAACGCTCGATTTGTGATTGTGTTTCCGCCAGCAGGCTGCCCAACCTGGCTTTTTCTTCGTTCTTGTCTATCATCTCTGCCAGGGGGAGATATATTTCCACTTCGCCGGCTACCATGCCAATATGACCTTCCGGGCGAGGGTGGGTGCCTTTAGTTGTGGCTACCAGGGTGACAGCATCCTGGTCCACACCGGAAAGTGCGGCGATCATTTCAATCTCGTGCAGCAGGAAGTGTGCCATCTGCATGGATGTTGACAGAATGGCGGGGATACGCGTGGAAGGTTTTACGTTTTTCTCTGCGCGTACGTTTCGGATCGCGCGGATGATTTCCTGGACCTGGCGGAAAGATGCGATTGTGCTTTTTTCCCATCCCTCTTGCGACCATGGTTCGGGCCACTGCGCCACGATAAGGGCTTCAGCCCAACCGCCAACTTCCGGGGTCATTGAATCGGAGTGGGCGATTGCAGTACGTTTCAGATGTCCCCAGATCTCCTCGGTGACAAATGGGGTGAAAGGGTGCAGCATGCGCAGGACAATATCGAACACACGCAGCATCAGGTCGGCGGTGTAGTATGCCAGGTCGCCGCCTTTGGCGATCTGCAGCTTGGCGATCTCCAGGTACCAATCAGCGAACTCGGACCAGAAAAATTCATATATCTGCCTGCCGGCTTCGCCATACTGGTAAGAATTGAATAAGGATTCGACTTCCCGCACCAGTTCCCCGGTGCGTGCCCAAATGTACCCGTCTGCCAGAGTCCATTCCGGCTGGTGTTCTGGGCTGGCGGGTGCTGAACCTAGCAGACCCATGATCAGCCTCCCGGCGTTCCACAGTTTGTTGGCGAAGTTGCGGTTAGCTTCCACTTTCTGCAGGCTGACATTGATATCATTGCCGGGTGTCGAGCCAACAAGTAGGGTAAAGCGCAGGGCATCCGTGCCAAACTGATCCATGACTTCCAGCGGGTCGATCGAATTGCCGGAAGACTTGCTCATTTTCTTCCCGTTGCCATCGCGGATCAGACCATGCAGGTAAACAGTATGGAAGGGCACCTGCTGTGTGTACTCCAGCCCGGAAACAATCATGCGTACTACCCAGAAGAACAGGATGTCGTAACCTGTTTCCAACACGGAGGTTGGGTAGAAATAGTCAAGGTCTGGCGTTTGTTCGGGCCACCCGAGCGTCGAGAATGGCCAGAGACCCGATGAGAACCAGGTATCGAGCACATCAGGATCCTGCTCGATGCGCTCGCTGCCGCAGTGTGCGCAGCTGGTTGGTTCCAGGCGCGATACGGTCATCCCGGAACAATCGGCACAATACCACACCGGGATGCGATGCCCCCACCACAACTGGCGCGAGATACACCAATCCTGGATATTTTCAAGCCAGTTGTAATACACTTTAGTAAAGCGTTCAGGGATGATCTGGATCTGCCCTTCACGCACCACCTGGATTGCGGCTTCAGCGAGTGAATCCATCTTTACGAACCATTGGGTTGAAATCATCGGCTCAATGATTTCTCCCCCGCGCTGCGAGCGGGGCACGTTCAGGGTGTAGGGTTCTTCCTTGATCACCAGGTCCTGGCTGCGCATATCTTCCCACAAATTCTTCCTGGCATCGAAGCGGTCCTGTCCCGCATAAGGACCGCCGTTCTGGTTAACCCGAGCGGTCTCATCGAGAACGGAGATGATTTCCAGGTTGTGACGCTGACCGATGATGTAATCGTTGGGATCGTGCCCCGGGGTGATTTTCAACGCGCCTGTGCCAAACTCCTGGTCAACATACGTGTCAGCGATAACTGGGATTTCTCGACCCAGTATGGGTACAATGACGCTTCGACCGATGAAAACACGGTAGCGCTCATCCTCTGGGTGAACGGCAACAGCAGTGTCGCCCAGGATGGTCTCGGGGCGAGTTGTCGCCACGGGGATATATTCATCGCGTGAGTCTGAGAGCATATACTTGAAATAATAAAGGGTTCCAGGTTCTTCAGAATACTCCACTTCCAGGTCTGAGACCGCGGTTCTTAGACCCGGTGACCAATTAATCAGCCGCGGTCCGCGGTAGACAAGCCCCTTTTCATAAAGACGCACAAAGGCTTCCCGCACGGCGACGGAGAGACCTTCGTCCAACGTAAAACGCTCCCGAGACCAATCACAGGATGCGCCAAGCCTGCGGATCTGCTGGGTGATGATGCCTCCGTATTTTGTTTTCCACTCCCACGTGCGGCGGACGAATTCATCCCTGCCGATCTGCTCACGCGTAAGCCCTTCGCTGCGCAGCAATTTTTCGATTTGCAGCTGGGTGGCGATCCCGGCATGGTCAGAGCCGGGTACCCACAGAGTGGGGATGCCTTTCATGCGGTGATAACGGATCATCAGATCTTCCATGGCAACAAACAAGGCATGACCCAGGTGCAGCTCGCCGGTAACGTTGGGCGGTGGGATAGAAATCACGAACGGCTCGATACCGGGATCGAATCCAGGTTTTTGAGGGTCATTGCCGGGTTGAAAAAAGCCATTCTCTTCCCAAAAGGTATAAACGCGCTTTTCCGTTTCATTGAAATCGTAGGCTTTGGGTAGTTCTTCGGTCATCTGTTCTTCTCCTGAAATAAAAAAACCTTCCGTCTTCGAGGACGAAAGGGATTCCTTGCGTGGTACCACCTCAACTTCCAGGTAAACCTGGCTCTTATTTCCCAGACGGGTCCTGAACACACATCTCAGCAGACCGATCGGGATTGCGCTGTAACGGGCTTACCCGTGCTGTTCTACTCTCCTCATATGTGGATTTCTTCAGCATAATCTCCGGACGACGTTCAGCAGGTTGTATCTATGGTCGCTTTCAGCCTGAGGCGCTTCCATCTCTGGATAGAATTGCCTGCTTACTCCTCCCGGTTCAAAGGTATTCGATTGTGTCATTATTATACTCATTTATAGATTTTTGTGAAGGATGGAGTAGGGCGATGGTTTATTATTAAAAAGAGATTAAATTGGCTTGATTTTGGGTTTTGTTTGTGCTATCCTTCACTGGAATTTGTGCGGTGGGTGACAAATTTGTTATTTTGATCATTTTAACTAACCAATAAATGACAACAGGAATTAAATAATTATATGATGCAAAGAGAAAGAATCGCCGAAAACGTTTATTTCTTCCAAAGCGAGCTGTATGCTCAGGTGACGGCAGGGGCAGTGGTGGGTCCCAATTGGGCAGTGGTCATCGATACACTGGCAATCCCTGAAGAGACCATGGAGATCCGTGACTTTTTTGAAAGGGAACTGGGAGTACCGGTCCGCTATGTGATCAACACCCACAGTCACGCAGATCATTGCTGGGGGAACAGCATCTTCCCCGGTGCAACGATTATCGCCCACACTCTATGCCGTGAATTCCTGGATACAACCGGAAGAGATGCTTTTGAAGAGGCGAGGCGCACTAACCAGGCATTTCGCAGTGTCCGCCTGACACTGCCACAGATGACTTTCAGCGATGGAGAGATGGTGCTCAGGGTGGGGAAGAAAACCTTAACGCTTTTCCCATTACCGGGTCACAGTGCGGATAACATCGCCATTATGGTCGAGGAAGACCGTATTTTATTTGCCGGGGATGCGGCGATGTCTTTACCCTACATCGTCGATGGGGATATTGACGTATTAACCGCATCCCTTAAAAAGATCAGCAGGCTGGGGCTGGAAAATATTGTCCAGGGTCATGGTGATGTCGTTTTGCGAGGCGAAATTGAGACCTTCATTAAAAATAACCTGGCGTATCTTTCCAGCATACGCAAGATTGTGCGCAAAGCTTCTCGCAGGAAATATCCCCAGGATGTCCTTGACGAGAACACGGTTGAGATGTCTGGAAAAAGCCGTGTCCTGATTGGTGGATTAGCCAGTGAGCTTCACCAAAGAAATCTGCGGATGCTTTACAAACAGATGTATGGTGTCTTGCCTGCGTCTTCTTATGACGACGAATATTATGATGATTGATCCTGTGTTTGCGCGGGATCTGTCACAGCAGCAGCCTGTGCCTTTTTCCTGGCGCGCAGACCGCTGATCCTTTCGGTCCCGTTCATCAATCGTTTGATGTTCGGGCGTAATGCCCAGATCAATATCACCTGGACCAGAATACCGTAAAAGATATACTGCCAGGGGGTTATTTTGTAATAGGTAGTGATCGAAAAAAGGATGATGGTGGTTGCTCCGACGCTGAGGGAAGCCACGGAAGCGTAACCGATGACCCAACCAATGATAACGATGATGGGGAGTAAGATGATCAGGCTGGGGAACCACAAACCAATCGTACCACCCAGCGATGAAGCACCACCCGCACCGCCTCCCAGGCGGATCTTGCCCTGTTCTGACCGGTTGATCAGGAAAATGGAGTAGTTGTGACCAATCACCGCAGCCACTGGCGCCAGCACATGCAGCCAGACCAATTCCGGGAACAGGAGCCTGGTGATCAATGCGGCAAGACCTGCCTTGATGATATCAAATGCACCTGTAAAAATACCCGCCCAAAGCCCGGCAGCTCGCATGACGTTCGAACCGCCTGTTCTGCCGCTTTCGATCTGGCGCACGTCTTTCCCTGTTTTGAGCTTGACCACGATCACTCCCATTGGGATGGCTCCCAGCAAATAAGATAAGAGTACGACCAGAATACCTGTAAAAATATGCATATCTTTATTACTCTCCTTGTGGGCAGCTTCTTATTACTCTCTCATTTCGGAAACACATATCAATGCTGATGGTTACGCATCAGACTTAACTATGAGATCTACTTCGGTAAATATTTTTTCTGCTTGTTCTGGAAATTCGCCAGTCAAATAGAAATTTCCCTCCAGGTTATTTTGTCCAGCTTGATGAATCTCATATGCGTTGTAAATCCAGGAACCATTCTCGATGGAAAAAATTACTGAGAGTACGCCAGGATAAGCATGTTCTTTTATATCGGTGATCGATGGGGATGGGGGACCTTCCGGGTGTGAATGGTAAATGGCAATCAATTCCCAGTCATTTGCCTCGATCCGTTGAAATGCAGCAAACTGTTCTTGAGGATCCATTTTGAAGCGGTTCTCGCTGGCAAGCATATTTTCCACGGGGATGACCTCCATCGAATACGCTTTGTCCCCCTTCATTTTTCCAGCCAATAGACCGCAGGCTTCAAGCGGGGAAATCCTGGATACTTCGCACAGCATCAAATCTACATGAGCCTGGGTAAGTTGCAGTGTTTTCAACGCAGGAAAAATGCCACACCCCAAACGATGCTTGAAATGACCAGTGGTTCAACAGCAGCCCGTCTCAAGGGCTGCTCCTCTGAGAGGTTTGCCACCAAACTGGTTAATGCGTATGCGGGAGCCAAAAGGATCAACCCATAGGCGATGGGTGTGAGTGGTATGTAGTGTAAAGCCGCCGACCATTGCACCACAATTAATGAGATGACCCCGGACTCAATGAAAGCCCAATACTGCTCTAAGCGCAGGTGAAGGGTGCGCAGGCTTACAAGAAATACTGCCAGGAAAATCAAGGGTAGAATGAAGATCAGGCGTTGATCGGTGCTCTTCAGAGTCACAGCGAGGATGAGTACCAGCGCGTAAGATACCGCAGTCAAAAAGGCAGCGGCTGGAGGCTGGCGGATGTCTTTTGGATCGACCACGATATACTCGGTCACCAGGACGAGTGTCAGTAGAACCCCGCCCAGGATGAGCCCAATCCACCAGCCATACCCTGGCTCCATCTGCACCAGAGGTAAGCCTATCACCAGCGCAGTAAGACCCGGCAAGAGCCAATGTACCAGGGTTACTTTTTTTCCGGCAAGAGCCGGGTGATCACGCAGCAGCCAGTCTGCTCCGGCTGCGGTCATCCCCGCGACGACGATTGGAATCATCATCTGCAGGTTCAAAGGGAATGATAGAAACAGTCCGGGCAGTTGAAGCTCGAAATCCCTTACCGGCAGGTTGATATATCTCGCCAGGGCATATGCCAACAATATCGTGGCAGCCAATATGCTCAACCTTTCTGGTTGAGGCAGTGACCGTGGCTTTTGCATAGGCGCATTTTACCATTTCATCAAATTTGGATGAGACCACTTCCTTGACGAAACCTTACCTTCATCGTAGGATACAAAAGGAGGCGAATATGAGGATCGGGATGATGACCGATATGTACAAACCATATGTCAGTGGAGTGACGACATATCTCGCCCTGGTTAAACAACACCTGGAGAAGTTGGGGCATGAGGTATTTATCATTACCTTTGGTGATCATAATTTTGATGATGGTGAAGATAATGTGATCCGTTCTCCTGGGCTCCCGGTTCGCAAGAAGGAGGTTCATTTTAATCTCTACCATAACAAACAAGCCAGGAGATTGATACGAACGCTCGATATCGCCCATGTCCATCACCCATTCTTTAGCGGTTCATTCACTGTGCGTTTTTGCCATCCACGCGGCATCCCGATCGTTTTTACTCATCACACTCGCTATGATTTGTATGCACGCACATACCTGCCAAACTATGTCGGAACGTTAGGTGAGTCGGTGGTCAATTACTATATGCCGGATTTCTTAAAAAAAATTGACGCGATGATTGTTCCTTCGATCGGGTTGAAAGAGGTTGTTGAACAGTATGGAGATGTTTGCCCGATCTATTACGAACCACATGGGATGGATTTGACTCCATTCTTGAAAACTGTACCTCAGCCAGCAGGTGGTGGAAATTTACGTTCTCTTTCAGGGATCAGCTACAAAAATGATGATGTTGTTTTCGTTTACACTGGTCGACTCGGACCGGAAAAAAACCTGCCTTTGCTTTTACGCAGTTTTCACAAAGTGAGTCAGGAATTTCATCATGCGAGGTTGTTGATCGTTGGAGACGGACCAGAACGCGATAATCTCGAAGACCGCACACAACTGATGGGGCTTACTGGTGTCGTCCATTTCACCGGACAAATTCCATTCGTGGAACTGCCTCCTTATTATTCCATAGGCGATGTTTTCGTCACACCTTCAACCAGTGAGACATTTGGGTTGACTGTTGTAGAAGCTATGGCTTCTGGATTACCAGTGATCGGGATTGATTCTCCTGGCATCTCGGATAATATTCAGCCAGGAGTCACAGGTTTTATTGCTGAAAACACCATTGTTGATTTTGCGAGCTACATGCGCCGATTAATTGTTGATCCTGAACTGCGGATGACAATGGCGATCAATGCCAGACAGGAGTCTAAACATTTTTCTATTGAAATTGCCATCGACAGGCTGGTTGATATATACAAGAAAGCTATACTCCATCGTAAAAATGCTGCAAATCCTACCCCCAAATTACTAATGAGCGATTACCTGGACAGATGAAGTTCATAATTCTTGGGCATTCTCTTACCTGGGTGTATCTGTTATGACTGCCAGACGCCAGTCAGTGGGGAAATGGGGTGAGAGCCTGGCAGCAACATACCTGGAAACCAAAGGATACGAAATTTATCGGCGTAATTTTCGCACCCCGTATGGTGAGATTGACCTGGTAGCTCTGGATTGTGGAGTTACCGTGTTCGTTGAGGTCAAAGCGCGTACTACAAGAACCTTTGGTTTTCCCGAAGTGTCGATTACACCAACAAAGCGAGAACACATGTTGAGCGCCGCGCAGTATTTTATCGCCAATCATCCTCAATTTGAAAATGATTGGCGTATTGATGTGATTGCCATCCAGGGAGATCCGTCAGGACCGCCTCCCGAGATCGTGCACTATGAGAATGCACTAACCGGCAGCTGACTAAATGGACCGCTCTGTACTTGTAAACAGGCTTGGAAAGTTAGTGGTTATAGTCGGACCAACTGCTGTTGGTAAAACAGAGATTGCACTCAAACTTGCTCAAAAGCTGGATGGTGAGATAATTTCTGCGGATTCGCGACTTTTTTATCGAGGGATGGATATCGGCACGGCAAAACCTGACCTTGATGAGCAAAGTTTGGTGCCACATCACCTGATCGATGTGGCTGAACCAGACCAGGTTTGGAGCCTTGGAAAGTTCCAGGCAGAAGCAAGGCGGGTGATCGCACAAATCCAGGCGCGACAGAGACTGCCCTTGCTGGTTGGAGGAACTGGACAGTATATCCGCGCGGTCACCCAGGGCTGGCAGCCTCCAGAAGTGGAACCGGATCCCGCGTTGCGGTTGGCGATCGAGGATTGGGCTGGACAAATCGGAACAGAGGGATTGCATCAACGGTTAGAAATTCTTGATCCTGTTGCCAGCACAAGGGATCGATTACCGCAACGTGCGCAGGACCGTCCGCGCTCTCGAGGTGATTTTTACGACGGACGGTTGTTTTCGGAACAGCGAAGGCACCAACCATCGGTGTATAAACAGCTTACAATCGGCTTACGAAGCGCGAACGCCAGGAATTGTACGAGTATTGATGAGCGCATCGACAGGATGATCTCGGACGGGTTGGTGAAAGAGGTGCAGCTCTCCTCGATGCTGGATATTCTCCATCGTTGCCTTCGATGTCGGCTATCGGTTACCGGCAGGTTGCGGTGTACCTTACGGGTGGGATGACCCTGGAGGAAGCGATCCAAGAGATTAGAAGGAAGACGAGAATATTCGTACGCAGGCAGGCAAACTGGTTTAAGGCGGATGATCCAGCCATCCACTGGTTTGAAGCTGACAAGGATGCTGAAGATCATATCGAATCATGCATTCGAGATTGGCTAGGTGATTCAACATGAACAGGCTCATTGGAGAAAGATCGTGAAAATATTGGATCTAAAGAAGGAATTGAAGCGTTATTACATACCTTCAACGAAAATAGTCGAGGTCATTGACGTGCCGCGGTTCCATTACCTGATGATCGATGGTGCCATCGAACCTGGTATGGCTCCGGGAACCTCACCCGGTTTCCAGGAGAATACCGAAGCGATGTACGGCGCAGCTTATACGCTCAAGTTCATGATGAAGCAGCGCAAAACCGACCCGGTCGATTATCCGGTGATGGCGCTGGAAGGTTTGTGGGATGTGATCGATGGCAAGTTTGACATCAACATCAAGGATAATTGGGTATATACGCTGATGATCCTGGTGCCAGACCTGATCAACCAGGACTTGTTCAACGAGGCACTCGCGCAGCTGCGAAAGAAGCGAGGCGATCTCCCTGCGTTCGAGCGGTTACGCCTGGGTATCCTTCGAGGAAGGACTGTGCGTGCAGACGATGCACATCGGTCCTTACGCCACAGAACCGGAGACCCTCGAAAAGATGCAAGCATTTATGCAGGAGAATGGTTATCGTGATCTGGTGGGAGAGGGCGGTAAGCACCATGAAATTTACATGGGTGACCCACGCAGGGCAGCTCCGGAGAAATTGAAGACCGTTCTGCGCCACCCTGTGTCGGTTGGATGAACCTTTGAATATCGAAAGTACTATTATCTGGTAAAGAACCAGTTATGATGAAACGGGCTTCGATACAAACCAGATCGAATACCATCACTTACTAATATAAAGGAGACATTATGGAACTTGGAGCATTTTCAGTCAGCCTGGCAGTGAAAGATATCAGCGCTTCGAAAAGTTTTTACCAGAAGCTGGGTTTTACAGTGTTTGGCGGAGATGAGACTCAGAATTGGTTAATCATGAAAAATGGCTTTACAGTCATTGGGTTGTTCCAGGGGATGTTCGAGAAAAACATCCTGACCTTCAATCCCGGGTGGAATCAGGATGCTGAAGAGCTGGATTCCTTTACAGACGTACGCGATTTGCAAAGACAATTAAAGGAAAAGGGCGTGGAGTTCATGAGTGAAGCCGATGAAACGACCAGCGGTCCATCAAGTTTTATCATAACGGACCCTGATGGCAATCCGATCCTGGTTGACCAGCATGTTTGATTTAAGATTACTGGTTCTTCTCCGGTTTTTGGCGGTACGAAGCCGGAATCGTCAAATCGTCACCATCTCGGAACGCGGTGAATCCAGGCGACATGATTTCCACCCCGGCATTATTGAACAGATCCTGGATATTGGCATGTAGGTCTGAATAAATCCTGGGCATTCGTTCTGGATGGTTGGTGTAACAATCCAACTGGTATGAGATGTGGTAATCATTCAACGATGTTTGCAAGACAAAGGGAGCAGGTTCTTCCAGCACATCTGGAGTTTGATTCGCGGCAGAGATCAGTAATTCATGCACCTTTCTCCAGTCAGCATCATAACCAATCGTGATGGTTGTATATAACACCAGTTTTCCTTCCCTGGCAAGCGATGAATAGTTGGTCACGTTGCTGCTCAACACACTGCCATTGGGGATAGAAACCTCTTCATTCTTAAAGGTAATAACACGCGTGGTCAGGAGACGTTTTTCAATGACTTTGCCAGTGACATCACCGATTTTAATGATATCGCCATTACGAAATGCACCGGTGTAAGTCTGGATGATACCAGCGACAATATTGGTTACTGCAGCAGTGGAAGAGAGGGTGAATAGGGCGCCGAGAAATAGTGAAACACCTTTAAATGCCGGAGAATCAGAACCCGGTATAAAAGGAAAAGCTATGATCGCTGCGAGGACTAATAAGAGAACACTGATGATCCGGCGGGTAAAAGGAGCCCATTCAGCTTCAAAGCCTGATAATTGGATGTTTCCTTCTCCAAGTTCGTTGAAAAAAAAGATGTTCAGGCGATTAAGCACGTAAAATATTAGTATTATCGAAAAGATGGAAACAAAATTATCCAGGTTATCGCTCAACCAGGTCCAAATTTCCTGGAGTGGGGTGAGCAGGATATTTAATACCCTTTCAGCCAAAGGAGCTGTTGCTGGGAAAAGCTCTAAGATGAACGGTAATCCCACCAAAATCAGGATGGTAAACAAGATCCACTTGATGATTTTCGCGCCTATCTTCAGCCATTGCTTCCAGAAGCCCGAACGGTAAAACCGGGTTCTGTAGACAGTTTCTTTCCTGGTGGTTTCTGTCTGAATGGCATCTATATAGTAGTTAGTGCGGATATTGATGCGATGAAGGATAAAATATGCGAATGCCAATCCCAGGAAAATGATCAGGAGTTGGACAATTCTCGAAACTCTCGAAACAACTGCATCTTGATGGCGAGAGCGAGAAATCGCGGATTGGATCAGCGTGGCTGCTTCTTGAGCGGCTTCCTGCCGATCCATTCCCAATGGCTCGACATCCGCATCCGTCACGGTTAAGAGACTGCAGATCCCCGGCGATTAATTCAGTTCCCTCGTTCGATTCTGCCAGCAGAATTTCCACATCCTGGATAAATGGATTGGTTGCCAGGTCATTGATCCTCTTGCTTATCAACAGTGCGCGTTCAACCGGGGTCAAACCGTTTCGTCCTACCCGGACGAAAAATAACACTTCACCATTGAATTCTACAGGGACGCCAGGAAGGGGAGTTGGAGCGATGATTTCGGTAGGCGTTGGGGTAGGATCAAAAGAATCATCCTGGATATTCCCAGAAGCTAAAGCGGACCGGGTTAATGTCAGCAGCAGAAATGTGAATATGATTATTAAAAAAAATGTGAGATTATGATATTTGCTTTTTGGAGAGTGAAAAGATTTTTTCATCCTGATTCTCCGTGATTAGAATGGTAAACATCAAAATTATAATCAGTTATTGGGATTTAGCTCGCTAAGAATTCGTTGACGACCGATTCGGGGCGTGGTAGAATCCCGACGCCATTAAAATTGGTGAAGGTAATTTTATCTACTAGATCCTTAATCGGATTTGGTGATGTGAGCAAGCCCCCATCGTCTAGGGGTCCAGGACGTAGCCCTCTCAAGGCTAAAACCGGGGTTCGAATCCCCGTGGGGGCACAATTATTGTAAGCCGTTCTACGGAAGATGTAGAGCGGTTTTTGCTATCTGTTTTAATCGATAATTAAAAATAACTTGTGGAAATTTTGTCAGGACGTAGTGTCATTGCAGATCGAGATAGTCCGGTCTTTGATCGTTGATCAATCTCGTTGTTTCAGGACGAGGTCCGTTCATCGGATATTTCTTTTTCCACAAGTTTTTTCAAATTCTCCAGGCTGGTTTCAAGATTTGATGAGAGTAATTCCTTAACCAGGAATTTACTGGCAAATCCAATGACCAGACCACCGGGGTTTTTATATTTCAATGCAAGGACAGCGCGGCATCCAGAATCTTCCTGCAACAATTCGAAGCGGCTGAAACCTTGAATCCGACCTTCAATGCGGCAGATGCTTTTTTGAGCAGGGATGAATTGCTGTTGGATAAAACGGACATCAAGATTCATTCCCATCATGCTAAAGGTGATATCGACACGACCACCTACTTGCGGGAAGATGGAATCGACCGCAATTTTCTCGATATTGGCGTACCATTCAGGCCACCGGCGTGCATCACTGGCGGTGGAGTTGATTATGTCAGGTGTTGATTCGATGAAGATGCTTCGTTCAAGGTAATTCATGTGTATTCGAACCTTGTTGAATTATTGTTTATAGTGCAGCGCATGATTTGTTTAAAGGATTGGATCGCTTCCATTCAACGGTTGTGGACCTGTAAGTACAGACCGTTTTTTGGTCTTAACGTCAATAAAGCCTGCAGGTCTATATCATGCCTGGGGATATATTCATAATGAAAACGCTGTACCATCATCGGGAGCATGATATGCCCCTCGAACATTGCCAGGTGTGCGCCCACGCAGACATGCGGACCACCTCCGAACGGGAAAAAGGCATACTTGGGATAGCGTTTCTTCCAGTCACCCTCGAACCGGTCAGGATCAAATCGCAGGGGATCATCATAGATTTTTTCGTTGCGGTGGACGACCCACATGGGGATCATCATGACACTTCCTTTAGGGATAGTGTTATTGCCCAAATCGATGTCGTCCAGGGCTTTCCTCACCATTAAAGACCATGCAGGCGGGAACACACGCATCGACTCGTGGATCACTTTATCGGTGTATTCCAATTGAGGGATATCGTCCAACGAAGGAGATCGATTGCCGAGTACATCAACTGCCTCATTGTGCAGCTTTTGATCAACATCAGGATTTTGTGAGAGGAGGTAAAGTGTCCACATCAACATCAAAGCAGTTGTTTCATGCCCGGCGCCAAACAGGGTCTTCAATTCGTAGAGAATCTCCTGGTCGGTCAATTGCTCACCTGTTTCCTCGTCCTCAGCCGTCATCAGGTCCGATAATATGTCGCTGTAATCTTTCCCGTCAGCACGACGTTTGCGGATCAGGTCCATAATGAAGCGCTCGATCACTTTCGTCGCATTTCGGATGCGCAGGTTGTCACGGGTAGGCAGCCAGGCAGGCATCTGTTGGAAAGCAGTGGTGCGTGCGGTGAGTACTTCGAAAACTGCAGTCAGTGCCTGGTTCAGGTCAGCAGCATCACGCTCCATGTCATCCAGGCTGAAGATGATATCGGCGATAATGCCCATGGTGGTGCGCATCATCTCGAACATCATCTCGTAAGTGCCACCGTCCTTCCATCGGTTCAAGAGCCGGTCTGTGTGGCGGACGATGATGTCGTGGTAGCGAATAACTGTTTTCGGGTTGAATGCCGGATTGAGAATGTTGCGATGTTTCTTCCAGACCGGACCCTCCAGGGTAAGGGTGGAGTGTCCAACCGCATTCGCCCAGGTGTCCGTCTGGCGTCCCCATTTCTCCACCTTCTTGCTCTGCTTGACGATAACTTCATACACCAGGTCAGGGTGATTGAGCTGGTAAAAATGGAATGCTGCCATCTGGTAGTAGGCTATGTCGCCATACTGGATCGCATTATCGCTGAGGAAACCGAGTGTATCTCGTTGGAAATTTATCAAGTTCCCGAGACCATAGATCCCGCCTTTGGGTCCAACAGGACGAATAATTGGGTTGGGCATTTATTTCTCCTTGCTAATTTTTACTGTAAATGTATTATATAGGCTCAAGAGGGAAAATATTTGTCAATTTAGTGAAATATTCTTAATATGCTAATAGAAATCAGTATTATTTGAAAATTTCCTGAATGGTTTTACTGTTTAATTAATGTAAAATTAATCGTTACAAAACATTGACAAAATATAGATATCGAGTATAATCTATATATGTTCACTCAAATCAATTCAGTTTCCTGAAGTTACAGGAAAAAATCTGTTACGCGAAAGCATAAAACTACCAACTCATTTGATGGGAGAATTGAACCTGTTGTTCATCCCATTCGAGCAATGGCAGCAATCCACAGTCGATTCATGGATTCCTTTTGCACACAAGATTGAACAGGAATTCCCCTGGATCCGTTATTACGAGCTGCCCACGATCAGCAAACTGAACCCGGTTGCTCAATTCATGATTAATGAAGGGATGCGGGCAGGTATCCCGAACCCGCTGGCGCGGGAGAGGACCGTGACGCTCTACGTTGATAAAACAAGGTTTCGCAATCAGTTGATGATCGGTTCGGAAGCAACCATCACAATTCTGCTGGTTGACCGAGAGGGAAATATCTTTTGGCGAGCCCAAGGAAATTATTCGGAAACGAATCATGATGATTTTAAAAATTTCTTGAGAGAATATTTACAGGCTCATAAAATTTCAACAGAGAATTACATTACAATTGGAGAAAAATGATGATGGAAGGTATTTTAACAATCCTGGGGAGTGTACTTTTAGGTATAGCAATAGTAACAAGTGTTGTGCTTTGGGCAGATAAGCAAGCAAAGCAAAAGATGCAAACGGTTTTGATTAAGATCGATCAAGATCGAAACCGATAACAATCCTGGATATGACCTGGCAGGCAAAGATAATATTCGAAACACTTGAGGAGGTTTTCTGAGATGTCGACATATCCTGCGCAATGGGAAAATGAATTGATTTCCAAAGCGAATAGAGCAGAGAACAGTTATAACTGTGAGGATTTCACAACTATTCAGGATGAAAGCCTGCTTGAGGCAGCATATAGTCATTGTGATGAATTAACGCAATATCACAGCCGCACTTTCTACATGGCTTCAGGATTGTTACCTTTAGAGAAGCGCCGGGGTGTGCGAGCGTTATACGGCTTTTGCCGCGTCAGTGACGACCTGGTTGACCGTCCCAGGTCCAATTCCATCCAGCTACTTTCTGAATGGCGTGATAAAACCATTGATTCAGAGCCCTCCGCCGATAATTTCGTGGCGATTGCCTGGGACCATACCAGCAGAAAGTTCTGTATTCCCTGGTTGTATGCAGAACATCTGATCGATGGTGTGGCAAAGGACTTGAAAAAAAACCGCTACCAGACATTCGAAGAACTTGCTTCCTATTGTTATGGAGTGGCGTGTACCGTAGGCTTGATGTCGATGCATATCATCGGATTTGAAAGTGAAGACGCAATCCCGTATGCGATTCGTTTGGGTGTTGCCTTGCAGTTGACCAACATTCTTCGCGATGTGGGAGAAGATTGGCGAATGGGAAGGCTTTACCTGCCTCAGGATGAGCTTGTAGAATTCGGATTGACAGAAGAAGATATCCAGGCCGGGGTCGTGACAGCTAAATGGCGACAATTCATGCGATACCAGATCGAAAGGGTCAGGTCCACTTACAAGAGCGCATTGCCCGGGGTGCAGCTGCTGGACCCGGATGGTCGTTTTGCTATAGGCGCAGCCGGGGAGTTATACCAGGCAATCCTGGAAAAAATCGAGATGAACGATTATGATGTTTTCAACAAAAGGGCGTCTGTTGGGAAACTTGGCAAGATGCGTCGTCTGCCGGGGATATGGTGGCGAACACGCAATGGTTACCATGAAGATATCATACCTATGAACGGTGGTTAGCAAGAAAAAAAACCTGAGGAGACAATTGATGAAAAAACTGGATATTATCGTGATTGGGGGTGGTTTTGGGGGTCTGGGTGCAGCCAACCGTCTGGTTTCGCATGGACACAATGTCACTTTATTTGACAAACGGGACAAGTTAGGCGGGCGCGGTTACCAGTATGAAGTGAATGGTTTCAAGTTCGATGGAGGTCCGACGGTCATGACCGTTCCCTATATGTTTGACGAACTTTTCGAGCTTGCAGGACGGAGGCGTGAGGATTACTTCAAACTAGTTCCTGTCGATCCCTTTTACCGGGTGTTTAACGAAAAAACGGAATACTTCAATTATTATCGCGGTATGGACCAAACCCTGGCTGAGATTGACCACTGGAATCCTGCCGATAAAGAGGGTTATCAGCGTTTCATCGATCATACGCTTAAAGTGTTCAATAGCTTCAACCAGTTTACGGACAAGCCATTTCTCAATTTCATGGATATGCTCAGAATTATGCCGGATGCGATCCGGTTGGGTGGTTATTGGGACACGTATCGCATGGTATCCCGTTATATCAAGGATCCTTTCCTGCGAAAGGTGTTTTCGTTTCATCCTCTCCTGATTGGTGGAAATCCCCTCGATACCCCCTCGATATTTACTTTGATCGCTCAATTCGAAAAGCAATGGGGGGTGCATTATGCGATAGGAGGAACAGGTTCAGTTGTTGCCGGTCTGGGTCGCCTATTCGAAGAACAAGGAGGTCATGTCCATCTCAATACGGAAGTTGATGAGATCATGGTTGCAGGACGTAATGTCACCGGAGTCAGGCTGAAAGATGGTACTGTCCATAAAGCCGATGTTGTGGTCAGTAATGCGGATGTAGCTTTCACCTATAAACATATGATCCCATCACAGTACCGGAGAAAATATTCAGACAGAAAGATCGATCGCATGAAATACAGCATGTCTCTGGTGGTAATCTATTTTGGAACCAAACGCCGTTACCTTGACAGTAAATTTGCTCACCACAATATCATCATCAATGACCGCTACACCGGGTTGTTGAAGGATGTTTTCAATGATGCACCATTACCGAAAGATTTTTCTCTATACCTGCACATGCCTACCTACACAGACACATCGATTGCCCCGGAAGGTTGCGAATCTTTCTACGTTCTTTCCCCTGTGCCGACGTTGAGGAATGGTACGGATTGGGAAAAAGTTGCCAAACCGTACCGGGACGCGGTCATGCAATATCTGGAAGACAACTATTTACCGGACCTGCAAGAAAACATCATCGCTGAACATATGATAGATCCATTACATTTTCAGAACACGTTAAACAGTTACCGGGGGGCAGCTTTTTCCATTCGTCCTAACTTGTTCCAGGTCGCCTGGCTCCGACCTCACAACCGTTCTGAGGAATTTGATAACCTGTATTTTGTTGGTGCTGGGACTCATCCTGGTGCCGGGGTTCCATCTGTACTCGCCTCAGGTAAAATTGCCGCTAACCTGATCGATCTCGAATTAACCTCCCAGGGAAATATTAATATGGAAGAAGCGCCAACCCGCATTGCGGTCTAACGGTCATTAGAAGGTGTCGGTTATGGATGTTTACGAACTTGGTTTTGGAAAAACAGAAAACGAAATCGTTGTTGACGAATTACCTGTAACTGGTGATCTCCCGGAGTGGTTAAAGGGTATCTTGATCCGCAATGGACCGGGTACATTCTCGATTGGCGAGGAGTATTACCGGCACTGGTTTGATGGTCATTCCATGCTGCATAAATTTACCTTCCAAAACGGTAAGGTAGCCTATATGAATAAGTTCCTCGAGACGAAGGCTCACCAGGCAGCCAGGGAAGCCGGGCGTATCGTTTATACGGAATTCGCCACGGATCCATGTTGGGGGTTATTTGGAAAAGCAAGGGCGATTTTCTCTCCACAAGTCACTGATGATGCCAAAGTAAACATAGCCCGGATCGACAACAAATTTTATGCCCTTGCGGAAACTCCGGTCCAGGTTCATTTTGATCCTGATACTCTAAAAACAGTTGGCGTTTTTAATTTCGAAGATCGCCTTACCGGGCAAATGACCACAGTTCACCCACACTTTGATTTGCAGAGAGGGATCACGTATAACAATGTGGTGCGTTACCATGCGGTCAGCCACTATAACATCTACCAGCTTATCAAGGGAAAAGTAGAACGAGTGGCATCGATACCGGTACGCCAGCCTTCTTATCTGCACAGTTTTGGAATGAGCGAAAATTATATATTTCTGACCGAATTCCCACTGGTTGTTAATCCTATTTCCTTATTATTGTGGATGAAGCCATATATTGAAAATTTTCAATGGAAATCGAACCGGGGAACACCGATTTGGGTCATCAACCGTTTCACAGGCGAAGTGGTAGGAAAATATCAAAGCGATCCATTTTTTGCTTTTCATCATGTTAATGCTTTCGAGAAGAATAATGAAATAATCTTCGACATCGTTGCATATGAAGATGACAGTATTTTGAAGGCGTATTACCTGGAGAACTTAAAGAAGAAGGATCTGGAACTACCGTTTGGAAAACTCAGGCGCTATCATCTTCCATTAAAGGGGAAAAAAGCAGAATACGAGGTGATTTCAAATGCTTGCATGGAATTACCAGTGTTTGATTATGAAAATTATGTTTTGAATCCGGATTACCGTTATGTTTATGCGGTCAGTCTTAGACCAGAAAAGCGTAAAGGATTTTATAACCAGATTGTGAAAGTTGATATCGAAACCGGAAAAGATAGCAGATGGTTTGCGGAGGATTGTTACCCGGGTGAGCCAGTATTTGTGAAACGACCTGATTCGGAAGGGGAAGATGATGGTTTGCTGCTATCCGTGGTACTCAATGCTCAGAAAGGGGATTCATTCCTGCTTGTCCTCGATGCTCACAGCATGAATGAAATTGCTCGAGCTGAAATACCCCATGCTGTCCTTTTTGGTTACCATGGTAACTTTTATGCCAATGAGTGAGTTTAGATGCTTATACTGATTGGAATTGAGAAATATAGAAAGTACTCATCATCATGGTGAATTTAGCGCACAATAAATTTTTCCGCATGATCCGTGTCGAGGATGTGGTGAAGAAATATCCTACAGGTGGTGGAGATATTACCGTTTTGGATAATATCTCATTGACAATCCACCGGGGTGAATTTGTTGCCATTGTTGGAGCTTCAGGCAATGGAAAATCAACTTTGCTGAATATGATCACGGGTATCGATCACCCAACGACAGGTGATGTAATTGTGAATGGATCGCTGGTCAGCCAGATGAGTGAAGAACAACTCACACATTGGCGAGGTCGGAACCTTGGAATTGTCTTCCAATTCTTCCAATTAATTCCATCCTTGAATCTACTCCAGAATGTTATCCTTCCCATGGATTTTGCACGGCTCGGATCAAAAAAGGAACGGATTGCCCGTGCAGAAGACCTTCTGAATTTGGTTGGTTTAGGTGATCAGATCCATAAATTACCAGGGCAGGTATCCGGAGGACAACAGCAGCGCGCAGCCATCGCAAGAGCCTTAGCCAATGATCCTCCAATCCTCGTCGCGGATGAACCAACTGGCAATTTGGATGCCAGAACCTCCGATGATGTTTTTGACTTATTTTCATGCCTGGTCGATGAAGGTAAAACTCTGGTAATGGTTACTCATGATGAGGAGTTAGCATGCCAAATTCCTCGAAGAATTGAGATTGGGAATGGTCAGGTTATTTTTGATGGACCTTGTGAAGATTACACACCCAGAGTTAAGATTCTTGAAGAGAAGGAATTGCAATCCCAGGAATTACATGACCGGGAGTAATCAGGTTTCTCTCGTAGATGAGGTTCCTGGATGAGTGTTATCTGGCATAAAGTCTGGTTTGATGTGTGGGGGAATAAAGGACGGTCATTGCTGGTGGTATTCAGCATTATGGCGGGTATTTTCGCGGTAGGTGCAATTTTTGGGATGGTTGACCAGTTGCTGGCAGGTATGGATCTCGCTCACCAGGAAATTGATCCGGCACATGTGAATGTGATCCTGCGAAATTATGTGTCCCAGGATCTGGTGGCGGAGTTGAAATCGATCCAAGGTGTGGAAGACATCGATCCGGTAAACCAAATCACCATCCGCTACAAGCTCAATGAGGATGATGATTGGGAATTGGGAACATTGGTAGAGAGACCGGATTATGATTCCCAAAGATTCGATGTGGTAACGTTGAAAGCAGGTGAGTGGCCAGGTGATGGGCGATTGGGGATCGAGAGGATGTCCTCACAATTTTATGGGATTGGCACCGGCGATTCGGTGATCATAGAGAAAGAAGGCGAACCAGTCCTGTTCGAAGTCAATGGACTTTTACGCCATCCGTTTGTAGAACCGCCTTCTTTTGGTGGTCAGGCTCATTTCTTCATTGATGAAGAGGGCTTATCCGAATTTGGAATACCTGACGGTTATTTTGGTCAGCTCCTGGTGAGAGTAGAAGATTACAGCCCAGAAAATGCGCAGAAAATTGCCGGTGACATTCGTTCTTACCTTGCCGATCAAGGAATAGGGGTCGTGGTGAATTTGTACCAGGATCCAGAAAGGCACTGGGGGCGCATGTTTGTCGAAGGGGTTACCCTGGTTCTTCAGGTGATGGCAATTGTCTCATTATTTTTAAGCGTGGTTATCGTTTTTAATACGATGACAGCGCTGATCACCCAGCAAACCGACCAGATCGGGGTTATCAAGGCAATTGGGGGGGGGCGGATCACGATTGGGTCAATATATTTTGCTGAGGTAATTACATTCAGCCTGATAGCATTGGCATTTGCCGTCCCAATCAGCCTGGCTTTTGCGTTCTTCATGAGCCAAAACTTTCTGAATTTATTCAACATCGATTACGAGACCTTCCAATATTCAAGGAATGCCCTGCTCATTCAACTTGGGACCGGTCTGGTAATCCCAATCCTAGCTGCGCTGATACCCGTATGGAATGGGGTCCGAGTTCTCGGTAAGAGAAGCGATATCATCCTATGGGATTGGTGCTGACTTCGGGAGATCTTTCTTGGATCGATTCATCGAGAAAATAGGCTCAATTTTCTTGCCAACTCTTTATGCTGCTTCGCTGGGCAACGTGTTCCGGCGTAAAGGGCGACTTATCCTTACCCTTTTTGTTTTGGTGACTGCCGGAGTTATGTTCATGGTTACCATGAGCCTGGTGTCTTCTATAGAATATACATTGGATAATGAAACTGCCAGGCAAAAATACGATGTCCGAATTGGTATTTTCGCCAATTACCCTTCTTCGATGCTTCAGGAGGTGATCGAAGATGTCGATGATATCAACGAATCTCAGGTATGGCTAAGCCGGAACGCAATTATCCTTCGAGATGGTGAAAGATTACAAGATTCAGCGGGTTTGGGTGCTCAACTGATCGGAATCCCTGCTGGGGAAGCCATGATCGAACCGCTCATCACAACCGGGCGCTGGCTGGTAGCAGGCGACCAGGATGTTGTGGTGATCAACCAGGAAACTGCTGACAAGAACGGAATCGAGATCGGGGATGAAATCACATTAGATCTGGGAGACCTGGGAGAGAAAACCTGGGAAGTTATCGGAACCTATCAAAATGTATATGGAACCGGTTTTGATGTTGAACCGATCTATGCGCCATTGGAGAGTGTGCAGTCTTTACCCGGGCTTAGTGACCAGGCGAACCAGTTGTTGGTTACAGCGGATATCAATAATCTCGAAGACGAAGCCCTGTTGCTGGATAATCTGGTAACTTTGTTCGATGAAGAAGGGATCCCGGTAGATTTCTACACGACAACAGCGAGGTTGGAAGCGCGCGACTATGCAGATAACCAGTTTAATACCGTCATCACGATGTTAATTAATCTCTCCTTCCTGGTCTCGATGGTGGGTGGGATTGGTTTGATGGGCGCGTTGGGGATCAGTGTGGTCGAGCGCAGGCGTGAGATTGGAGTGATGCGGGCGATTGGTGGGGGTTCTCGTCAGATCCGCAGAATCCTGTTAATGGAAGGGGTGTTACAAGGGATACTCAGCTTCATTCTTGCTGTACCGCTTGCATATGTTCTGGCGAAACCGATGGCAGATGCCCTGGGGCAAACGATGCTGGGGATCAGCCTGGATTACGCTTTTAATTACCTGTCGATTGGTATCTGGCTGGTATCAATTTTGCTGATTGCGATCTTATCCTCCATTTTGCCATCAAGGAATGCCACAAAGGTGAGTGTACGGGAAAGTTTATCTTACGCGTAGACGATCAAACGAACGACATAGACTGATTTTTCCATTCGTTTCATTTACAGATTGAGAACCTGTTATACTTTTTTAGATAGTTTATGGAAACACAGGTTCTTGTTGCCTTATTACTAATCACGGGACTGGCTGCCATAATCCCGATTTTCACTAAACGGTTGGACAGATTTGGCGTACCGGTAGTCGTTTTTGAAATCCTTGCTGGGATGGTTGTAGGGAGGAGTGGATTTGACCTGATCGAACCTTCCCATATCCTGACGTTCCTGGCTGAATTTGGATTCGCGTTCCTCATGTTCCTGTCCGGGCTTGAACTGGATTTCAAGCTGTTGCTGCCATCATTGAGAAAAAAGTCTTCTGAAAGCAGGTGGACCCAGGCGCTGCCAATGGGGATTTTTATTTTTCTGGGTACCCTTGTAATAGCTTTCACTGCGGCGTTATTCCTGGCTCCGTCAGGCATTGATAGCAATCCGTTATTATTAGGATTGATCCTCAGCACGACTTCACTCGGTGTGGTGGTGCCGGTTCTCAAAGAGAGAGCGTTGACCAGATCTCGTTTTGGTCAATATATCCTTGTGGCTGCTTCCATCGCCGATTTTGCCACGTTGATCTTATTAACAATCGTCGTTTCGGTGCTCAGAACTGGATGGAGCTTTGAGCTGTTGCTGATCCCTTCTCTGCTCTTGATATTCCTTTTTATGGCAATTCTTTCTTTAAGGGCATCGAACGGCAGCCGTCTCCAAAGTTTTTTGTCCAATTTATCCACCGCTACGATTCAAATCCGGGTTCGTGGGGCTTTTGCCCTAATGGTAGCATGGGTGGTCCTGGCTGAAGCTTTTGGAGTGGAGGTCATCCTCGGCGCTTTTCTGGCTGGAGCCATTGCTGGTTTGATAGCAGGACATGATGACGAGACTACCAGGGATAAGCTGGATGCGATCGGTTACGGATTCTTCATCCCAATCTTTTTCATCATGGTGGGAGTGCAGTTCAACATTCAGGCGATCCTTGGATCGTCGGTGGGATTGATTTTGTTAGTCTGGCTCGTTGTGGTTGCTTTTATGGTAAAGCTGGTGCCCGCCTTAATTCTAAAATTTTTGTTCAACTGGCGACAGACTTCTCGGTGGGGGGATGTTGTTATCCTCTCGTCTCTCATTGATCATAGCTGCTTCTGCCATCGCTTTGAGCATGGGATTAATTAGTGACACGGTCAACTCCGACATCATTTTATTGGCAATCCTCACATGTACGATCGCGCCTTTTCTCTTCAACCGGATTTATCCTCCAGATGCAGAGCAGGTTCGTAGTGGCATCATCGTAGTCGGTCAGGACCAGCTGGCTGAATATATCATCGAGAGATTGAAATCCAGCGGGGAAACTATCCATGCCATCTGCCCGGATGAGAGCAGGATTGCTCCTTTCAAAGCATTGGGTGTGAATATCATTGATGGGTGCGATGGAATTGATACATCTCTGGAAGCAGCTGGTGCGGAAAAAGCAAGGATTCTGTTGGATCTGACAGCCAACTCAGTTGAAACTCTGGAAGTTTGTGAATTGGGGAGACAAAAATATGGTATTCCCCTGATAATTTCGAGGATATCTGATGTTGAGGTGATTCCTCAGTTGCAGGAAATGGGCATCCGGGTTGTTCAACAAGAGTTAGCTACCGCGATGGCCTTAGAAGGTGCGATCCGCTACCCAACGGTCTTTGATGTGTTGGTTCACAAATCAGATGATCTTGAAGTTTCTGAAGCAACAGTCACCAATCAACACATAACTGGGAAAAGGCTGGGGGAAATCCGCTTGCCTGGGGATGCACTGATCCTCAGTCTCCAACGAGAGAATACTATCATGGTGCCACATGGTGATACCCATCTGCGGTTACAGGATCGTTTGGGTCTAATCGGAAGCCCGAAAGCGGTCGGGGAGGCGATTGATTTGCTGAGGGGATAAACCTGGAATTTCAGTAAACACCTTGTTTACCGGTGCTGGTATTAGTATAAAAATGTCTGCTTTCTGAACGATTGAAAATAAGTGTGTAATCAACTATACTTCCATTTAACCAACCATAAAATAAGCTTTAAGAGGAAATTATCGCAATGAATTGGATTACCAACCCCGAAATTTGGATAGGATTGTTGACCCTGACTGTCCTTGAAGTCGTTTTAGGGATCGATAATGTCATTTTTATCTCCATCCTTGCGGGTAAATTGCCTGAAAACCAGCAGGCAAGGGCACGGACTGTTGGTCTGGGGCTGGCAATGATCACGCGCATTTTATTGCTTGCTTCACTGGCGTGGATTGCCAGCCTGACTGAATCCTTATTCTCGGTTTGGTCATTTGATATTACAGGTCGGGACCTCATATTGATCGTGGGTGGGATTTTCTTAATTGGCAAAGCGACCTTTGAGATACACGATAAACTAGAAGGTGAAGAAGGTCATGCCAGTGCGAAGGTCCATGCAGCATTCGCCAGTGTGATTATCCAGATTCTCGTGCTTGACATCGTTTTCTCGCTCGATTCGGTGATCACGGCTGTAGGCATGGTACAGCAATTGTGGGTGATGATTGCTGCGGTGATCATAGCAGTGATCATCATGATCATTTCCTCTGCTCCAATCAGTAACTTTGTCAACCGGCACCCAACTGTAAAAATCCTGGCACTCAGTTTCTTGCTCTTGATTGGTTTCACATTGGTGGTTGAAGGTTTACACCAGCACATTCCCAAAGGTTATATCTATTTTGCGATGGGCTTTTCCGTATTCGTGGAAATGCTCAATCTGCGCTTGCGTACACCGAAGCCAGCAGCGCCTGTTCACCTGGTGGAACCTTATGTTGACAATCAATCCGGGGAAGTCAAACCTGCTGAATAGGATTAACGATCAAGAAACCGGGATTTTCCCCCGCTGCCACACCCAGGCGCCCACGGTTATGTTTCGTCTTTGGAAGAAATATAAACCCAAGCCTAGTGCGACGATTGCGATGGCGAATAAAACAATGATATTGCCAGTTTGCTGACCAACTTCCAGGGATTCCGCCGTAGCTTCGTAATAATGGAAGAGGAACAGGTTCTCGATCGATTCGATAGATGACACCATACCCGCCAGGTTGCTGCCCAGGTAACTTGCCAACACCACGATTGTGGCAATAGACGCTGCAATCCTGCGACCTGGTGTGATCGTCCCCAGGAAAAGGCTGATCATCCCAACCGCAAGGCATAAAGGCCAGGACGCCATCAGGCTTGAGAACACATCGAAAGTTGTCACTACCGTTTCTACTTGAGATTTTACGGAAATAAACATTAATGCGGTACCCGTCGAAACGATCAAAAGGATCACAAACAGAGCCATACCGAGGGCGATTGATTTAACCAGGACAATTTGCCAGCGTGGGATTGGCAGCGTGATGATCATTTCAAGACGCCCATCATCTTCTTCCCCTGCCAGTGTGCCGGTCCCATTGATCACTGCGTAAATGCACAAGATTAATGGCACCAGGTTGGTGACCGTGGATGCCATGAAGCCTTCAAAAGACCCCATTGTGATTCCCATCGCCTGGTAAATTGCCAGGTCCATGAGGTCATTAAAGGCTTCCATCTGGTCAGCAAAAGATGGGAAGAGACCTACATAAACAACCGGGAAGAAGCATAAGGCTAATCCCCACCCAATCATTGCATTGCGCCGAAAACGTAATTCTTGATAAAGAAGCCTAAACATGGATGCCTCCATTTTCCTTGCCATAATATGCCAGGAAGATTTCCTCCAGGGTGACGGGGATGGTTTCAATATCCAGGATGCAGTACTCTGCTGCCACCTGCATGACTCGATCGAGATGATCCTGAATTTCCAGGCTGGATGTGAACTCGTCTTGTGAGAGGATAGTGACGCCTTCCATGTTAAAAGTATTTTCAGGCAGCTGTTGTGCGAATCTGAAACGGATGCGTTTGAAATGCTGGGTCATCAAATCTTCGACCTTCTCCGTGGTCACAAGCATTCCTTCTCGAATGATTCCAACCCTATCACACACAGACTGAACTTCGGGTAATATGTGGGATGAGAAAAACACGGTCGTCCCTGCCTGGTTTGCTTCACGAACCAGTTCCATCACTGTTTGCTGCACCAAAGGGTCAAGCCCAATGGTGGGTTCGTCCAGGATAAGCAAGTCTGGCTTGTTCATGAAAGCGGCTACCACGCCGACTTTCTGTTTATTGCCCCTTGAAAACTCTCTTATTTTCCGGCTGGTATCTAACTGTAAGCGGTCTGCCAACTGCAGCCAGTAGATGGGATCATGATTGCTTTTTTGTAAAGAAAAATACATGCTGAAGAAATCTCGCGCGCGCATATTATCATACATACTTAATTCACCTGGCAGATAGCCAACTCGCTCTCGGATTTCTACCCCATGTTTCTGGCAATCCTTGCCAAAAATCGTGGCTTCCCCTGATGTTGGGCGGAGGACATCCATCAACACCCTCTGGGTTGTGGTTTTTCCAGCGCCATTGGGTCCCAGGAAGCCGAAGACTTCCCCTCTCTCGACTTTTAAATCAACGTTCAGGATGCCGCGATGTTTACCGTAATAGACGGATAGAGCTTTTGTTTCGATTACATAATCAGTCATATTTTCTCCATGGTCAGTTGAGTGATACCTTTTGTCCCGGGTTCTTTGAATTTATTGTATGATAATATTCGAGCATTGGCAAAGGATTGGGAGAGAAACCAACTGAAAATGATAGATCCTGTCGTGCGCTTTACTGAAAAAGTGAGTTATTACCAACCATACCGTTGGAATTACTCACCATCCGCGGTAAATTGGGCTTCTGAAATTGCTCAATTGTCATCCGATTCCTGTGTCGCCGATATTGGTTCAGGCACCGGGATGCTGGCGCAGCATTTTCTTCAACGGGTGGATACCGTTTATGCTGTTGAACCGAATGCCGAAATGAGACAGGTAGGTGAAGACTTATTGGGAAAGTATCCATCTTTTAAGAGTGTTTCAGGCTGCGCTGAGGCAACAACTTTACCTGATAATTGTGTTGATCTGATCAATCGTGGGTCGAGCCATACACTGGTTTTTGCCAGAAGCCGCCCGAGATGAATTCATTAGGATCCTGAAGCCAGGGGGATGGCTGGCGATTTTCCAGGTGCCTTGTCTAAACCAGGAATTATTGGACGCTGTAAAGTCCATTCAAAAAGAAGAAAATGGTTGGCGAGTCAGGGAAGATAAAAGCAGTCTGATCAAAGTACCCTACAGCTTTTTCCTCGAGGGAGAAATCAAAACCCGGCAATTCGCCTACAGTGTTAGAGAAACACTTGATCAGTTTACTGGCAGGCTGCTTTCGATCTCCTCCTCACCGGACAAGTCGGATGAAAATTTTGAAAAATTTTTGCATGAAGCTGAAAGAGTATTTAATCAATTCAGCCAGGATAGATGCCTGACGATTCCTGTGGCGACTGAAGTGCATCTGGGAAGGATGAAAATGGGACGGGATAAGGGTAGATGATGGATCGTTCAAAATTTGAAAAATCAGAGATTGAGTTTTCGATACCAGTGCGGTTCGAAAAAATGGTCCAGCTTCATTCCGAGCGTCTGGCAGTGAAAGGTGAAAATTTTTCATTTACCTATCGGGAACTCAACAATCTCTCCGACAGGATCGCCTGCAGCATCCTTAACCACGCGAATCAGAGCCAGAAGCTACTGGAAACCGCGGAACCAGTTGCATTAATCTTTGACCACGATGCACTCGTTATTGCTGCCATATTGGGAGTGTTGAAGAGCGGCAGGATGTTTGTCTCATTGGAGCGCAACCACCCCATTGAAAGAAACAAAAGTATCCTGGATGATCTAAAAACCGGTTTGATCCTGGCAGATGATAAAAATTATGGATTTGCAAATGATCTCGCAAATGGTAGTTGCCAGATCATCAGGATTGAGGCAGGTGATTTCTTTAAGGAAGATGAAAAACCAGGCATTGTGACGGGACCTGAGACGATTGCTGCGATCCATTTTACTTCCGGAAGCACCGGGAAACCAAAAGGGGTTTATCGTAATCACCAATTCATACTTCATCGAATCTGGTACGAAACCAATGAATATCAGATCGGACCTCAGGATCGGATCTCACTGATTCATGATGTCGGTTTTGGCGCATCTGAACCGGATATTTTTGGGGCATTGTTAAATGGTGCTGCCCTGCACATGTTTGACCTGAAAAAATATGGTCTCCATCCGTTGATCACGTGGCTCAAAGACGAAAAGATAACCTTTTTTCATGCGCCGTCTGACCTTTTCCGGATATTCCTCGATTTATTATCAGAGCATAGACTCTTTTCCTGCGTTACGCCAGGTGACCCCTTCAGGGAGATTGTTTCGCAAGGATGTTGAAATGATCTCGAAACACGTGCCCGCCGCGTGCAGGATCATCCAGCGGTTGTCTTCATCAGAAACAGGGATGGTTACCCGGTATGTAATTGATCCCGCAGAAGAAATCAAGACCAACGTGTTGCCTGTCGGTTTCCCGATCCCGGATAAGGAGGTTTTCATTATCGATGATGAAGGCAATCGACTGGATGTAGATCAAGTGGGCGAGATTGCCGTCAGAAGCAGATACCTGGTATCTGGTTACTGGGGAGAACCAGAGCTTACAGAAAAACTATTTATTTCTGATCCAACGGAAAAATCTGTCAAAACTTTTCACATGGGCGACATCGGCAGGTTGAAACCCGATGGGTGTTTGGAACTGCTTGGACGAAAGGATTCACGGATCAAAATCCGTGGGTTCCGGGTTGAAACGGGAGAAATTGAGGCGGTGTTACTCGATTATGATAATGTTAAAGAGGTGGTGGTTATTCCAGAAGATTTGGGAGATGGGAATAATCGTTTAATAGCATACCTTGTCACTGAAGACCATTATGAAATTCGTGCGAGTGAATTAAGGAGTTTCGTAAACCAAAAATTACCCGATTACATGCTTCCGGATGTTTTCATTTTCCTGGAAAAAATACCTTTGAATGAGCGGAACAAAATTGACCTGAAGGCGTTGCCAGTCCCGAATAAAACCCGGTCCGATCTGGTTGAAACTTATCGTGCACCATCCACTTTCACAGAGGAAACCGTTGCCCAAATCTGGTCAGAAGTATTAAAATTTTCACCGATTGGTGTTGAGGATAATTTCTTTGGGCTGGGAGGTGAATCTCTCTCTGCGATCCGGATGATTTCTCGGATCAAATCAACTTTTCAGGTGGAAATCCCTCTCAAGGCTGTTTTCGAAAGCCCGACAGTTTCTGCTTTTGCGAGAGTGGTTGAAGAAGCAACCAGAAACGACAAATCACAATCAACGCTGGATCTGAAGAATTCAATCAAGTTACTCGGTTTTGATTAAATAAATCTTTCAACATGTGTAAGTTAATTTTTGAGGAGGTTACTCTGCAGAATAAAAAAGTGATTTTATATGGGAATGGATCTGTAGCACAGACCACATACTTCTTCCTGACACACGACTCAGTTCATCAGGTGGCTGCATTCACCGTGGATCGGAACTTTATCCAAGAGGAAAGGCTATTTGATTTACCAGTGGTTCCCTTCGAAGATATCCAATCCATATATCCTCCAGCAGAATTTGATATGCATATAGCAGTAGGACATGTGCGTATTAACCGTATCAGGGCTGAACGATATCAACGGGCAAAGGAACTGGGTTACCAATTCATCAACTACATCAGTTCGAAGGCGGTTACCTGGCCAGGATTGGAGTATGGAGATAACTGTAAAATCGGGGCGAATGCGGTGATTAATCCCTTCTCCAAACTCGGGAATAATGTAAGGATTGGCAGCGGAAGTATTGTCGGGCACCACACTATCATCATGGACCATTGTTCACTGGCATCCAATGTAACCATCGCGGGGAATGTAGTGCTCGAACCATATTGTCTGGTCGGCGCTGGCGCCACCATCCGGGATAGAGTCCGGATCGCAAGAGAATGCGTTATAGGGGCTGGAGCCGTTATTTTACAAGACACGAACCCTGGGGAAGTTTTCCTGGGTCAACCTGCCCAATTACTGCCAATTTCAAGCAGTGAATTGCCTCTCGGTTAAGATTATACAAATGGATAAAACATGAATAATAACCGTTGTTTCAATATTATTGCAATCCTAGGACATTGCTTGTCAACATGGAAGATTTTTCCCCTTAGCTTGGCTCTCTTTTTATTCCTTTTCCTCGCTGCATGTGGTACCACATCCACCTCTAGTGTGGCACCTGATTCATCAGAACAAGTTAAGGAAATGACCCTGGAAGAAGCAGCCAAAGCAGAAGGTGGGGAACTCATGGTCTACATGTCAACGAACATTCAAGATCTGGAATATATCCTCGATAAATTCGTTGAAACATATCCTTTTATGAAAACGGATTACTATCGAGCTTCTGGTAATATTGTTGCCCAAAAATTGATAACTGAAGCCCAGGCAGGTCAACATTTTGCGGACGTGATTGAAATCGAAGCATTTGAAATTTTCCGTTTGATCGAAGCAGGATCAATCCAATCATACGTAGCGCCTGAAAGTTTAAACTATCCAAGCGATGCGAAAGATGCTGAGGGTCTGTGGACAGCAGACAGGATAAATACTCTCGTCATCGGTTACAACACCGAACTTGTGAGTCCGGATGAAGTCCCCAGAAGACTGGGAAGATTTACTCGACCCAAAATGGAGAGGATTGGTCGGGGTTGAGGTCGACGACATCGAATTGATGGTGGGGATGGCGAGTGAGTGGGGTGATGAAAAAACTTTCGCATTTTGGGAAGGTATCGCGGCATTAGAACCGGGGCTCGTTTCTGGTCACACCGAACTGGCTGAATTGGTTTCTGCTGGCGAATTCGCAATCTCACCTACGCTTTATGGCTACAGGATTGAAAGGATGAAAAGCGATGGCGCCCCGATAGATTGGGTAAAAACAGACCAGATCGTTGCGTATTCTGAGATGATTTCAATGGCAGCAGATGCACCCCATCCGGCAGCAGCAAAATTGTTTATCAACTGGATGCTGTCCGAAGAAGGTCAGATGGTCATCAGGGATCTGGGACGGATTCCTGCTCGACCTGGAATCGAACCGGATCCAAAGATATTAATAGAAGGATTGGAACTTATCTATACGGTTCCTTCGATGGCTGAAAATTACGATTATTATGCGGACAGGTGGAAGACAATTCTTAACCTTGATTAGACCGCATCCCTCGTCTCATCATATTATGAATAACATGATAAAAGAACCCAGGTTCTGGATAACCCTTGCGGCAGTTGGCGTTGTCATCTGGCTGGCTGGAATACCCGTATTAATGATCCTGTGGACCAGCCTGACAACCGGGAATATTTTTGAGTTGGGCCGTTTAAGCATGGAAAATTTCCAGCAGGCTTTCGCAGATTCTGAAGCCTACTCACTTTTGTGGTCCTCTTTTGTTTACGCAACCGGTACCTGCTTCCTGTCCTTGTTCCTGGGAACAAGCCTGGCTTTTATTGTTGAGAGAACAGATACACCTTTCAAGGGATTTTTTCGGGCATTCGCCCTGGTGCCATTGATCATGCCGGGGATTTTGCATACCATTTCATGGATGTTATTACTCAGTCCCAGGATTGGGATCCTGAATACAAGTATTGTCAATCTTCTGGGTCTTCAAAATCCACCCTTCAACCTCTATTCGATGGGGGGTATGATCTGGGTTGAAGGATTGCACTTGTCACCCTTTGTTTTTATCATCATGGTGGCAGCTTTTCGTTCGATGGATCCCACATTGGAGGAAGCAGCATTGGCCTCGGGGGCTAAATATTACCAATTAATAGGTCGTATCACTTTAAAACTGATCCTTCCGGCAATACTTTCTGCCGGTTTGATCATTTTCATCCGTGGATTGGAATCATTTGAGGTACCAGCATTGATTGGATTGCGTGGTGGAGTGCGGGTTTTTACCTCCAGGATATGGCTTGCTTTGCTTGAATTCCCACCAAATTATGGCATGGCTTCTGCTTTCAGTGTGATCTTGATTGTAATCAGCCTGGCTGGGATATATTTTTATTACAAAATGGTTTCAAAATGGCAGAAGTATGCCACGATTACGGGAAAAAATTTTAGACCACATGTTCTGGAATTAGGTAAGTGGCAATATCTGACCAGCGTTCTCTTGTTCTTCTACTTTTTTATCCTGGTCGGGTTACCCTTTCTTATTTTATTGTGGACTTCTTTAAACCCGATATATACCAGTCCATCCCTGGATAAGTTAAGTCGATTGACCCTCGATAATTACGCATTTGTCTTCAAAATGAACCGCACGCAAACCGCTTTCACCAATAGCATTTTATTAAGCCTGGGCAGTGGGGTGATTGTCATGATGATAACGGCGATTATTGCCTGGACTTCAGTGAAAGGTCGTTGGTGGGGGCGGAAAATATTTGATGCAATCTCATTCCTACCCATCACCATACCTGGAATTGTCCTTGGTTTGAGTCTTATCCTTGTCTATCTTTTTTTGGATGTTCCCATTTACGGGACACTCTGGATTTTACTGCTCGCATATGTCACGCAATACATGCCATATGGTATCCGCACAAATACATCCGCGTTGGTTCAGATCCACCATGAATTAGAGGAAGCAGCCTCGGTTTCTGGGGGAAACTGGCTGCAAACTTTCAGGCGAATAACACTCCCCCTGATGAAGCCTGGATTACTTGCCGGTTTTTTATATGTCGTAATCGTTTCCTTTCGAGAATTATCCAGCTCTATTTTGCTATACAGCAGTAAGAGTATGGTAGTGTCGATTCTTATATTTGACCTATGGGATGGCGGTCAGTTTACGGTTGTTGCCGCCTTGAGTGTCATGATGATCAGCTTCCTGGTTCTGGTTGTTCTCGTCGCGAATCGTTTAGGATCTCGGTTTGGGATCAGGATTGGACCAGGTGAGTGAATGATCTCCGTATGTGATTTGAGAAAGAAATTTAGAGGAGCTCATGGTGAGGATTTGCTGGCTGTTAATGGGATCGATTTCAAGGTCGATGAAGGTGTATTTTTTACCTTATTAGGACCAAGTGGGTGTGGAAAGACAACATTATTACGCTTGATAGCTGGACTTGAGCGTCCGGACACTGGTGAAATAACAATAGACGACAAGGTCGTTTACTCGATCCGATTGAAGAAATTTGTGCCAGTGAACGAACGAGATATTGGCATGGTGTTTCAGTCTTATGCCATCTGGCCTCATATGACTGTTTATGAAAATGTTGCGTTTCCATTACAGGTGGGCAAAAAACGTTTTTCCAGGCAGCAGATTCTTGAAAGAGTGGAGAAAGTACTTGTTTTGGTCAGGCTGGAGGGCTTGATGGATCGACCAGCTCCGAACCTCAGTGGAGGGCAGCAGCAAAGATTGGCATTAGCTAGAGCCCTGGTGCGAGAGCCTAAAGTTTTATTGCTGGATGAGCCGCTTTCCAACCTGGATTCTAATCTTCGGGAACAATTAAGAGTTGAACTGCGCCAGATCCATCGCGAGCTGGGGATAACAACAATATATGTAACCCACGACCAGACCGAAGCCCTGGCAATGTCCAACCTTATCGCGGTGATGTCTGAGGGGAAAATAATTGAACTCGGAACTCCAAGAATGATTTACGACCAGCCTGCCACTGAATTCACAGCCAATTTCGTCGGTTCAACCAATCAAATTGCTGGAGTGTTATCCGTATCTACTACGAGTGAAGGTTATCGGTTGGTCTCTTCCCCAATTGGGGCAATTATCTGTCCCGTTCCAGAAGATATAGCTTCTGGCTCAGAGGTGATTGTTTTAGTCCGGCCTCAAGATGTATCCATTTCCAGGGATAGGATTGAAAAACAAGAAAATGTATTTGTTGCCAGAATTGTCGAACAAGTATTTCTGGGTGAACATGTGGACTGCCTGTTGGAGGTAGGAGGTAAAATAATTCGAGCTTATTTCAATCCTCGGTATAATATTGAGAATCACGCAAAATTGTTCATCCATTTTTCTCCCGAAGTTTGCATCGTCATCCCAAAAGAATGAACCGAAGCAAGCAAAAATGGCGACGAGCTGTTTTGGGATTTTCATTTCCTCATCTCGAAAATTCATTGTCTAAGTGTTATGCCATCCACCAGTTTGCCATCTCTGGCATAAAAGCTGAAATTAATGCAGTTGTTGCTGGCTGTTACCAGCTGGGCTCCATAATCCTCGTTGTATCTGGCTGCGCTGCCTTGCTCGATGAACAGGAATCGACTGATTGGACTGATGGAACGCCACCTGCCTCCAAGTCCATTGACAAAATAGATGATCCCTTCCTTGTTGATTCTTTCATACAGGTGGTCGTGACCGGCAAAAACGGCGTCTGCGCCCCATTCGGCAAAAGACAAGCGCATTTCATCATCCCCGCCTCTTTTTAAAGAAGAAGAGTAGGGCGGGTGATGAAGAAAAACCAGCTTCCACGGGGAGGAGGATTGAGACAAAGCGGTTTCCAGCCATTTTGCCTGGATTGAACCAGAGCTGCGTCCATCAGGCTCCCTGGGGTCGCTATCCACAATGAAAAAGTGTATTGGTCCTTGTTGAAAATCGTAATATCTTTCGTTCCCTGGTAGTGTGAAATAATCAATGTGCCCCTGGAGGTCTGGGTCATTCCAATCGTGGTTGCCTAAAGTCGGAAAGAAACGGTTTTCTGTGGATGTGTTTTGATAACCACCGTAATAGGGGAAGATGTAATCGGAGTAATACTGACCAATGTTCGTGTCGATTGTGCTGGTTTCTCCGTCAGGATAATTGTTATCGCCTGTGGTGACGATCAGGGCAACATTCCAACTATGGATCATGTTCGCCACATCTCGTTCGGGTTCGCCAGCATCGCCGAAATCGCCAATTACTGCGAAACGTAAATCATCAGGACAATCGGATGGTTTCGCGGTGATGGGTTCTTTTAGATCATATACTCCCAATCCAACATTCCAAAAATATACCGCAAAGATCACCAGGATCAAGATGGAGAGGATCAGCCTTAAGTGCTTGAATCGTTTCAGTGTAGCCATATTGAGCAAAAGAAAAGGGGCTGTCTGGTTGATATTGACAGCCCCTTTTCAGACCTCCAAAGGAACTATGGGATTTGTATTGTCTGCCCGGGGGTCAAGACATATGGTGCCGTGAGGTTATTGGTGAAAATGATCGCTTCCGGGAAGACGTCGCCAAATTTACAGGCGATTGTGTGCACAGAATCCCCTTTTTCGACCGTGTACACCGCTGGATGGCTGAGCAGCTGGCGCTTTGCCGGGAAGGGATTCCCACTGACAGGAATTTTCAAAACCATTCCGGGTTGTAAAACAGAGTAGTATTTCAGGTTGTTCAGGATAAGCACATCGGTTGGATTGAGGTCGAACCTGCGTGAAATGCAGTAAACAAATTCACCGCGCTGGATGGCGTATGTCTTGGGGACCTGTAATAAGGATTCTGGGATTTCAACAACCGCTGCCTGGTTTGAGCCATTTCCAGTTCCGCTCTCTTGAGTATCTGCTCCACCAGTTGTATCTGCAGTATTTGCATCAGAATCGGATGTTGAGGCATCATCAGGTGTTGATTTACTCTCAGATCCGGTCGAGGTCTCGCCTGACTCTTCAGGCTCTCCAGTTATCTCTTCGGGTTGAGAAGCATCCACCGAATCAGTTTCACCGGGTTCTGTAGACCCAGTTTCTGCCTGTGAATCGCCATCACCGGAAACGATAGTCTCCCCTTGTTCAACCATATTCCAAGACAGGTTTTGAGGGTCCCACTGATAGGTGATGGTGTTCTCAACATTGATGAGCACCCAATTTCCATCTGCTGTTTGCTGAGGCGGTTCACCATTCGTGTTCCCGATGATGTCTGCTGGTACTGCGGGCATCCAGGTGCTTTGATCCTCGCTAAGAACATATACAATGATGCCTTGTTCGTTAATCAGAACTCCCTCGTCCATCACCAGCAGCAGTACCTGCTCGCTATCTGGGATTTCCGGGTAATTTCCGGTTTCAGCACCAACCACCGGGTCACCGGTCTCAGATCCATCGCTTTCCCCACTTCCAGGCTCCAGGTCTGCGGACTCGCCGGCAACCTGGGTTGCTGCCTTGGCTTCTATTTCTGTGATTTCCATCTCAGTGGGAGTAATTTCCTGGACCAGTTCGGATTGTTTTCCGGATTGCCAAAATATAATCACTGCGAAGAGCAACAATACCAGTAGAATACCCAGCTTGACCAGATCGGTAGTTTCAAATTTCTTTTTCTCATTCATAGGTTCCACCTGATTTCCCTTTTTCCGTCAATGCAAATTCATAGATCAATAACTGAGAATTCTGGGTAATTCTTTAGCTTGTTTGATCCAATCCTCAACCTGGTTGATTCCTGGCAGTTGGCGCACACGCTGGTGTTCGGAGTTGATCTGATTAAGTTTATTGTATAGATTTTCCGGATTCCGTTGTGCCAGTTCAAGTACCGTATCTACACCGGCTACCTCAAGAATCTCAGCATATTCAGACCCAATACCTTTGACCCGGAACAAATCAACCTGATTTACCCATTTGAGGATCAATGATTCTGGGATAGCAGTTTGTTCAGCGATTTCCGATCTGCCTTTTCGCGTCGCTCCCCTTTCCAGGAGAGCCTGCGGGTTTACAATCCCGATTTCCCTCAGGCGAGAACCATATGTCGTACCAATTCCCTCGATAAATTCAATATCCTGTCTGGCTTTTGCACCTGCCATCATTGGTGCTTCTTGTTCACTTGACCCATCCCCTTCTATATCCTCCAGAACCCATTCCGGATCATCATCCAAAGAATCAGGTTTTTGTGTCTCTTGTGAGATCTGCTTCTTGAATTTCCGCATCATCGATGATATTTCCATCCATATCCATGACGCCTTCTTCGAGTTCCTCTTCATCCCCAAGAAGTACAGCTGCGGTTATGCCTGCAGCGGCGACCTCGGATATCGAGATTTCTGATGACCTGTTATCCAGGGGGGTCCACTCACTCTCTTCGGAAACTTCATCTACTATTTCAGTATCAAGAACCACGGTCGGCAGATCCTTATCGGCAGGCTCATTATCTTCAACCAGGCTTTGTTCCTCTTCATAGATGAACCCACTCTCACCTGTGGGTTCTTCCAATGTTTCATCCACCACAGTATCAGCGATCGGCAATTCTCCAGTTTCCAGGAATGTCACCTGAGCTTGCAGCTCATCATTTTCACTGCGAACCTGTTTTAATTCAGATTCTAATTTTCGAGACTTGTTTCTAAGAAAAAAGAAATCAAATGCCCACTCAATTCCAAATCCCAAGATCACCCCAACGATTAATGCAATGGCTACGTTCATGTTTTCCACCTCCGTACAAACTTTGTCTAAAGTTTTACTCGTTTTTATTATATATTCATTGTTCTAAATCTACCATATCTAGGTGCATCTTTTATGCCAGCTGACAACAAAAAGGACCTGATTTCAGGTCCTTTTTGCTGTGAGTCTCATATATGATCAGCCAAAATATTAGTCGAGAAGTTGATAGTCCTTTCTGGTTTCTGCGAACACGTCCAGCTCTTCTACAGGAATTCCGGGTTGGGTTCCAAAACCTCCTTGAGCCAACGCGCAAATCCTTACTGGATCCTCGATCACTTCAACAACCTTGCCATCCATCATCTGGATCACTTTATCCACGAAGCGCACCATGCGTAAATCATGGGTCACTATGATACCCGCTTTATTCTGTTCGTGAATCAGATTAGAAAAAATCTCCACAACCTGGTAAGCGCGTTCCGTGTCGAGGCTGGCGGTTGGCTCGTCGGCAAGGACAAGGCTTGGATTGTGGATCAAGGATCTGGCAATGGCGACGCGCTGCCTCTGCCCTCCTGATAGTTGATTGGGAAGGTTATTCATGCGGTCAGAAATACCTAGCCTATCAACCAGATCCAGGACTTTTTTCTTGCCTTCCTTGTTATACATCCCATTTAAGCGCAGCATCATGGCGATATTCTCCTGTACCGTCAGGAAGGGTACCAGGTTGTTTGATTGGAATGTAAAGCCTATTCTTTGCCGGCGGAAGCGAACGCGCTCATTGTCACTCATGCTTGCGAGGTCCTGCCCATCGATCATAACCTTTCCACTGGTTGGCGCCAGCAATGCTGCCAGCATTGCAAGCATGGTGGTTTTTCCCGATCCGCTGGGTCCTACCAGGGCGGCAAATTCTCCCGCCTTTATTTCTATATTCGCATCATCTACTGCATTTACTATTAAATCTCCGGTGCGATATATCTTATTTACAGATTCTGTCCGAACAATGGTTTCTTTCGTTTCCATGATTAATTTTACTTCTCCAATTCTTATGAACTTAATCCTACCGCCGTCAGAGGTTCCGCCTTTGTTGCCATCCAGACAGATACCAATCCCCCAATTGGTCCAATGACAAGTAATGAAGCAATAGCTGCTGTTGCAGATTGGCGGGTGAAAAGCACAGGCACCTGGTCAGGTAATCCCAGAGAGAGTCCAAAAGTAACCAGGGCTCCAATAAAAACCCCCGTGATGGTGACCAGCAGAATTTGGGTGATTACACTGGAGCTGACAGTCCGGTTGCTCGTACCAATTGCTTTCAGCATGCCTATATTCGGGATCTTCTGCAGGGTTTGTATTTGAAAGAAACCACCAATCACAAGGATTCCGATGAGCAGAGTAAAACCACGCTGTGTGTTCAAAGTACTCTGTTGGGCGGCATACCCCGGAGTTGCTTCGTAAGCGGTTACCCGGTCTGCCACTTCGATGTTTGCAACCTGGTCGACCAGGAAATTCTGCATAGATTCTATGTTTGTTGGATCATCCAGTTGTACGACAAAAATATTGTAAGCAAGGGGATTATTGCTTCCGGCGACTTGACCTGGTTTGACCTTATTCCATATTTCCATCGGTAGGAAAACGGCGGGTTGGAAAAAGTACTGCCTGCCGTCTGTTATACCGACAACCTGGATGTCGAAGTACTCTTCTTCGGAACCCTGGTTCGATTTAATCGTGATCTTATCACCAAGCTGGATTCCGGCTTGTTTCGCCATTTTGCCATCAATTATCGCCTCACTCGATCGTGAGCTGCGAAAGCTTCTACCCTGTAAAGCTGCTGCACCACCGGGTTTTCCTGGTTCCACACCGATCAAGGATACATCCACATCTTCTCTCGAGTCCGGGAACACCAGGGTAGCGTTGCTCAGCCCAACCGGACCTACATCATAGATTCCTGGTAATCGTTCAACTTTACGAAGAGTGGATCGGTCCAAACGGCTGGTAAGTGTTGAAAGCTTTACATTCTCTTGGAAGACAACCAGCTCACCATCCAGTTTCGAGATGTATTCCCTGTTTGCGGTGGCAAGTCCTTCTGCCAGACCTGCAATAAAAAGTACCAGGGTGGTTATCAGCGCAATTACCATGCTGAATAGCATAAACCTTCCTTTATTGCGCCAGATTTCTTTGAATGCCAGATAAAAAGCCATATTACCTCCTCAAGTTTTACGTTCTTATGAAATGATATCTTAATGTCTATATGTTGTCAAGGTATTGCACAGTATTGATTTACAAAATGCTCCAGTTGCCAGCTCAAATTAAACTAATCCCTTGCATCGCACCAGCTGCATATTGATGCCCATTGACGCCGGCGCCTTAAACCAGTATCCTCATAGTATCTGTTGCGCTTCGAGGTTGTCCATGGCATTGAGCATAGGCATCATCGGTTTACCAAACGTGGGAAAAAGCACTCTGTTCAACGCGCTGACCCAGTCTCAGAACGCGGAAGTGGCAAACTACCCCTTTTGTACTGTGCAGCCCAATAAAGCCATAGTCCCTTTGCCGGATTGGCGCCTGGATCAATTGGCTGACCTGGTTAAAGTTCCCCACATTATTCATGCAGCTATCGAGTTTGTTGACATCGCCGGACTGGTCAGGGACGCCCACAAGGGAGAAGGGCTGGGGAACCAGTTTCTTGGGCATATCCGCGATACCGACGCCATCCTGCATGTCGTGCGTTGTTTTGAGGACCCCAATGTGGTTCATGTCAGTGCTCAACTGAATCCTCAAGATGATATCGAAATCATTAACCTCGAACTCGCCATGGCAGACCTCGAACAGTTAGATAGAAAGATTGAAAGGCTGTCCAGCCAGGTCAAAGGGGATAAGAAGCTGGTTGATGTGTTGGAATTATGCACATCTATTCGTTCACACCTTTCATCAGGCAAGCCGGTAAGCGCCTATCCAGGAAAAGACCATGATGACTTTTCCGCGTTGGTTAAAGAACTGCGCTTCCTGACCGCAAAACCTGTCATTTTCGTCGCGAATGTGGATGAATGCGGAATGGTGAACCAAAATCGTTTTGTGGATGAGACCATGCAGGCAGCAGCGAAGTCGTCTGCAGAGACCATCCCTTTTTGTGCAAAATTGGAAGCTGAAATCCTGGAATTTGAGGGCGAAGAGCGTTTGGAAATGATGGAAATCGCTGGAATTTCAGAAAACGGGCTTGCGCGTGTGATTCGCAAAAGTTTTGATGTGCTGGGTCTGATCAGTTTTTTCACCAAGAATGAAAATGAAGTTAGAGCCTGGGAAATCCCACAGGGGACAAAAGCCTCGAGAGCAGCTGGTGTGATCCATACGGATTTTGAGCGAGGTTTCATCCGGGCAGAAGTGGTACCCTTCGACACTTTTGCGGAACTCGGTTCGGATACCAAAATAAGGGCTGCAGGAAAACTTCGTCTCGAAGGCAGGGATTATGTTGTCCAGGACGGTGACATCATTTTCTTCCGCTTTAATGTCTAAAACACTTCGAGCGCAAAAAGAGATTGGAGGTGCAGGTTGTCGGTTACCCCAGGAAAATTAAAGGCAGTTATCATCGGTGTTGGTCATCGTTCGATGTATTATGCCTCGTATGCTCAATCCCATCCCGACCAGCTGGAAATTGTTGGAGCCGCAGATCCCAACCCTCAACGTTTACAGCAGGCTCAAAAGGTTTTCTCGATTCCTCATGATTGTTGCTATGAGTTTGCTGAAGCTCTGGCAGATGTTCCGAAGTTCGCTGATTTTGCCATCAATGGGACCATGGATCACCAGCACGTGTTGACATCACTACCGCTGCTGAACAGTGGGTATCATTTGCTCTTAGAAAAGCCTTTTGCTATTAATGAACAGGAACTGTGGCAGCTGGTCGATTTAGCCAGGGATAAAGATCGCAAAGTTGTCATTTGCCATGTGCTTCGACACACTCCCTTTTACGCCTCCATCCGTGAAAAAGTATTAAATGATGAGATAGGAGATATCATCAATGTCCAGGCTGTCGAGCACGTTTCCTACCACCATATGGCTGTGGGATATATTCGCGGCAAGTGGCGTAAAAAGAGCACAACCGGTTCGAGTATGTTACTGGCGAAATCCTGCCACGACCTCGACATCATCTCCTGGATGAAGAGCGGGATCAAACCTTTGAGCGTTGCCAGTTTTGGGTCGAATTTCCAATTCAGGCAGGATAAAGCTCCCCACAATGCTGGCAATCGATGCATCGTTGACTGCGAAATCGAAGCAGATTGCTTGTATTCAGCCCGGAAACATTATCTTGACCATCCTGAACGCTGGTCCTTTTATGTATGGGATTCTTTGGAGCAATTGGATGACATTAGTGAAGTCGACAGGATCGAATCCTTGAGAACCAGCCCATATGGTTTGTGCGCCTGGAAAACAGACATGGATGTGGTCGACCACCAGTCTGTTGTAATCGAGTTCGCCGATGGCTGTACAGGCACGTTGAACATGATTGGTGGCAGTGCAAAACCATCCAGGATATTGCACCTGGTTGGCACGCGAGGTGAGATACAGGGAGCGTTTGAAGATAACCGTTTTGTGATACGGCACATTGACACACGCCCGGGGCACGAATATTCTGAGGAATTGTGGGACCTGGAAACTGCTGGCGATTCCAGCGGTTCACGGGGAGGGCATGGCGGAGGAGATCTGCGGTTGATGGAGGATTTCATCCGCATCTTGCGAGGTGAGAAACCGTCTATTTCGACTACTGATCTGGATGAACTCGATCAGCAGCCATTTGATAGCCTTTAGTGCAGACAGATCGATGGAAAAAGGCACGATAGAAAATATTCAATGGGTTGATTAGAACATTCTCCGTTTTGAGTGATTGGTATGTAATTAATTTTAGATTTCCAATTAATTCAGGTAAAAAATTATTCTCTCATCCATTGACTGATTTGGTCGAATTATCTAAAATGGTTCGAACAGTTAACTGTTAATATTATTAACTGCATTTGGAGGTCAAATGAAATCTCAGGCTGAGACGAATAGAAAACAAATCGAAGAAACGATCGATGGATTTTGGGAATCAATACCGCCAGTTTGGACCCATGTTCGGGCGTATATCCGTGAAACTGCATCCGAAAATTATGGGATCAGTGTTGAGCAATTCCATATCTTAAGGCACATCCGAGGAGGAATTGACTCGATCAGTGAACTGGCTGAGGTAAAAAATATTAGCCGTCCTGCCATCAGCCAGGCAGTCGAAGTATTGGTTCAGCAAGAGTTGATCACCCGACGGCAGTCTGAATTAGATCGAAGGTTTGTGCACCTGGAATTGTCAGAAAAAGGGAAATCGTTGTTAAAAGCAGTTTTTGACCAGACTCGTGAATGGATGGCAGATCAATTTTCTGACGCCACACCTGAAGAAATGGATAGATTAAAAATTAGTTTCAGCACATTAAGAAAGCTCCTGGGGGACAAATCTTGAAAAACTTATTAAAATTAAAACATTTTATAAAACCTTACTGGTTATTCAGCATCCTTGCGCTGGTCATGTTAATCGCGGTTGTGTTTATGGACCTGGCAATCCCACGGTTGGTTCAGAGGATCATTGATGATGGTATTGTGGCTGAAAATATGCAGGTGGTTGTTCAAACTACGATTATCATGCTGACAATCTCGCTGTTGAGTGCTGCGTTTGCCATCGGTAATAATTATCTTTCCGTTGTGGTGGGTGAAAGTGTGGCGCGTGATTTACGTGAAGCCATGTTTCTGAAGATCCAATCTTTATCATTTGGTAACCTGGATGAATTAAAAACCGGTCAGTTAATCGTGCGGTTGACCAGTGATGTTGGTGTGATGCAAAGGGTTGTAATGATCACTTTACGGATCGGCACCCGAGCACCGTTGTTGATGATTGGTAGCCTGATCCTCATGTTTAGTACCAACACCAGGCTGGCTTATTCCATCCTGCCAATATTACTGATTATCAGCGTGTTGATAGCTATTTTTGTGACAAGAATAGGTCCCATGTTCCGCAAAGTCCAGGAGAAACTGGATGACTTGAATAATGTCCTTCAAGAGAATATTTCCGGTGTCCGGGTGGTGAAAGCGTTTGTGCGAGAACAGTTTGAGATTGATCGGTTTGATAATACGAATGAATATTACACCGCACAATCCATTCGGGTGATGCAGATCATGGCTCTTCTTTTTCCTTTACTGGTAAGTTTTGTCAACATTGGTATCGTTCTGGTGATTTGGATGGGTGGGCTGATGTCGATTGAAGGAAACATGTCGGTAGGGGAGATCGTTGCTTTCACCAATTACCTTCTGACCACCATGTGGCCATTGATGATCATGGCGATGATTTCAACTGTCTTCGCCCAGGCGTTTGTTTCATCTGAGAGGATATCCGAAGTACTTGATACGGTCCTCGAGATTCAGGATGAACCTGGCGCCAAGCCACTCCCATCAGATTTCAAAGGTCAGGTTACCTTTGAGGATGTTTCTTTCCATTACAACGGGAGTTGTGATGAACCTGTGCTCCATGGGGTAAACTTGCTGGCTATGCCAGGACAGACGGTCGCTATTCTTGGGGCAACCGGAGCAGGAAAGACCAGCCTGGTGAATCTGATCCCCCGTTTTTACGATGTTGCATCAGGCAAAGTGCTTGTTGATGGAATCGATGTGCGTAAAGTTGATCACGATTCGTTGATGTCGAATATCGGTATTGTGATGCAAGAGACCATTCTTTTTGCAGGTACTGTCAGGGATAATATCCGCTACGGATGCCCGGATGCCAGCGATGAGATGGTGGTCACAGCAGCGAAAGCAGCTCAGGCGCATGACTTCATCCAGGAATTGCCGGAAAGTTATGACACACATGTTGAACAACGAGGCGTCAATCTTTCTGGCGGGCAAAAACAACGCATCGCCATTGCCAGGGCGATATTGACTCAACCGAAGTTGTTAATTATGGATGATTCGACCAGTTCGGTGGACGTTGAAACAGAAACCAAGATCGAGAACGCGTTGGATGAAATATTAAAAGGTCGCACGCGCATCATAATCGCTCAACGGATCAGTACGGTGTTGAACTGCGACAAGATCGTTGTGCTTGACAGGGGGGAAATTGTGGCTCAAGGCAGCCATAATGAACTGATGCAATCCAGTCCAATCTACCAGGAAATTTACCAATCGCAATTAGGGGAAATTCCCTTGACTGAATTGAACGATCTCGCATTCGTAGAGAAAAATGTTGCAGGAGTTACTGAAAATGTCGAATAAAACTTCTTCAAGCCGCACTAACTCGACACCAAGGGGACCGCGGGGAGGACCCTGGGGAAATCGCAGAATTGAGAAACCGAAAGATCCGAAGAAGACATTGCTGCGACTTTTACCATATCTGACACGTTTCAGGTTTTTGTTGATATTTGTCAGCATCAGCGTTTTAATTTATACATTACTGGGTCTGCTCAGCCCATTCTTATTAGGATTAGCGATCGATGATTTCATTGGTGGAAAAGATCCAGTTGGATTGGCAAAAATATCGTTGTTGATGTTGGTCGTGTATTTGACCAATAACCTGTTCCAGGGGGCAGCGAGTTGGATGATGGCGCGAGTTTCCCAGGGAGCGTTGAAAGTGTTGAGGTCAGAGCTGTTTTCCCATTTGCAGATGCTATCGATCAGGTATTTCGATCGCAACCCGGCAGGAGAACTGATGAGCCGGCTGACCAATGATATCGACGCCATCAACCAGGCGGTATCTCAGAATGTGGTCTCACTCGTCGCCAGCCTGTTATCGATGGTGGGCATCCTGGTCGCTATGTTTGTCTTGAACGCCTGGCTTGCTCTGGCAGCCGTAGTGGTGGTACCCATCATCATCTGGTTTACAGAATTCATAGCCCGTTATACACGCAAAGGCTTTCGTGAGCTGCAAAATAGGCTTGGGAACTTAAACGGCGTGATGGAAGAGTTGATCAGCGGGCAAAGGGTGGTCAAGGCGTTTGGTCGCAGTGAATTGGTGAGTGAAAATTTCCGCCAGGCAAACCAGGATGTGTTCCGTGCAGGTGTGTATGCCAACACTTATGCATTTATGTTGATGCCGTTGACCAATGTACTCGGTAATTTCTTTGTCATCGTGCTGGCAGGATTAGGGGGCTGGCTTGGATTACGCGGTTTGGCTACCGTTGGGATGCTGGCTACATTCATCGCTTACGGTCAGAGTTTTCTCAATCCGGTGCGACAGATTGCCAATATCTATAACAACATTCAGGCTGCTCTGGCAGGGGCAGAGCGGATATTTGATGTTCTCGATACCGAGCCGGAGCTGAAGGATGATCCGGATGCACTGAGTTTGGAAAAAGTTACTGGTGAAGTCAGTTTTGACCACGTGAAGTTCAGCTACAATCCGGACACACTCGTACTCAAGGATATGACCCTGCATGCTAAGGCTGGGGAGACGATTGCGTTGGTGGGACCAACCGGTGCTGGGAAGACAACGATTACCAATTTATTGACCCGATTTTACGATGTCGATGATGGTTCAATTACCATTGATGGGAATGACATCCGGATGATTTGCCAGAAAGACCTGCGCCGCCAGCTGGGGCTGGTGCTGCAAGACACTTTTATGTTTTCAGGCACAGTTATGGACAACATTCGTTATGGTCGCCTGGAGGCGACCGATGAAGAATGTATCGAAGCGGCAAAAATGGCAGATGCAGACCATTTTATCCGCCAATTTCCGGATGGTTACCAGACCGAACTTACCGAAAGGGCGGGTAACCTGAGCCAGGGGCAGCGCCAGATGTTAGCAATTTCAAGGGCTGTTTTGGCTGACCCAGGGATCCTCATACTTGATGAGGCGACCAGCAGTGTTGATACTCGAACCGAAGCCCGAATTCAAGCAGCATTACTGCGTTTAATGAAGGGAAGAACCAGCTTTGTCATCGCTCACCGATTAAGCACGATCAGAGAGGCGGATCAGGTGGTGGTGATAGACAATGGCGAGATTGTTGAGCAGGGCACCCACCAGGAATTGCTCGAGAAGAAAGGTTTCTTCCACCAGCTTTACATGAGCCAGTTCAAAGGGAATGCAATATGAAATCTCAAAACCAGCAACCTTCAGACCTTCCTCTGGATGATGTCATCAAAGATTGTTTACCATTGATCCGTCCGATGGCGCGCGGGCAGTATGCCATCTCGATTGGCGGGTCCATTGGAAAGGGTACATTTGACCAGATATCCGATGTGGATTTCCGGCTTTTCTGTGAAGAGACAGTTCTTCAAGACGAGGACGGTCAGGAAGTATTGGGAAAATTCCTGGATCGTGTTTCCCACTGGCGTCAGAAAGGCGTGGAAATCGATGGATGCTGGGTGAGGAGGATCGAAGATGTTAACATCGCCTTGAATAGCTGGATCCAAGGAAACGTCTTGCCGGACGAACTGGTTTGGACGATTTGGGGTTATCATCTGCCTACAGATATTAATAACCAGCACATCATCGAGGATCCTGATGGGATCATCGCACATTGGAAGAAACTGCTTTCCATTTACCCGCCAAAATTAAAAAAAGCTATCCTGGTAAAACACAGCGAGTTGCTGCGCTACTGGCGAAATGATTACCATTATCGCAATAAAGTAAACCGTGAAGATATCGTTTTTTTGGCTGGACTTAGTTCTAAACTGGTTCATGACATCATCCAGATTCTCTTCGCACTCAATGAAGTCTATTATGTGGGAGACGGTTGGAACCTGCGGTATATTTCAAAGTTCACTATCAAGCCTGAGAAATTTGAACACAAAGTTAAAAGAATTCTTTACCCATCGAGTGGTGATTATGAGATTCAATATCTGGAATTATGTGCGTTAATTGACGATGTTCTTGAGCTCCTGAAAAACTAATATTCTCAGAAGCTCGGTGAAAGGGATCCATCTTGATATGACCCAATTATCTGTCATCGCAACCAAACCCGGGGAAAAAATTACCGAGTTATTGAAATCTTATGATGTAAAGGTCTATGTGCATCAAGATGAAGATTATGCCTCCGTGGATCGTTATATTATCAGCGATCGAGTTGTCGTTGAAAGGTTTACCGCAAATTCACTGCTGAGCGGGATCAAGGACAAAACGCTATTCACAAGCGCAATTGAGCTGCGGGAGCAATACGAAGTACCAATTTTCATCCTGGAGGGGGAAGTAAATTATGCCTTTTCAGGCTTCAATCCCCAGGCAGTTCGCGGTGCCATAACAGCTCTCCCCTTGGTCTATGGGATTACGGTTATATCCGTTCCTGATGCGGATGAAACCTCAGCGATGATTGCCATGATAGCCCGCCAGGAGCAGGTTGGTGTGCCTGAAATTTCCCTGGTTCCAAAACGGAAAGCCGCAGATCTGACAGATATGCAGCGCCGCGTGGTCGAGATGCTGCCAGGTTGTGGCGTCGCTGCTGCCAAGGATTTACTGCAGCATTTTGGCAGCATCGCAGGAATTGCCGGAGCAGGCACGAACGAATTAAACCAGGTCCGTGGGATTGGTGCTGTCAAAGCGGATGAAATCAGAAAAGTAATGCAAAGCGAATACCTGGCAGTCGAAGCAGAACGCCATCTGGAGGACGCTGTCGTGGCATCACCTCAACTGCTGTTCTCAGGAGATGTTGAGCTGGTTGGCAGGCAGCATTACATCTTCTCGGATTCTGTGGGGCGTAATTTCATCGACCTTGTATTTCATGATCCCATAGATAAGGTTTTGTATCTGGTTGAATTGAAACTAGTCGGACTGAAGCCTGATCACTACGATCAAATTTGCGGTTACCTGGAACATGCGGGTGAATCAAAACGGATCATGGAAATTTTGGCTCGTGGTTCCAGTATCAAAGGGGTATTGGCGAGTGTTGAACCTTCGAATTTAGCAATTAAAGATGCTGACGTACTTATCAAGCTCATCGATAAAGAACGCGTTATACAAACCTTGCAGGAAATTCGTTTAAAAAAACAGAATCACTCAGCTGTTTAAGTGGAATACATAGTTGGGTGATACCCTTTCCGTACAGAACGTCTGTTCCGTGCAACTAAAGCGGTTGATTCACGTATATCCTCATGAAGCAAGCTATAATAATAATCTCTGCATTTATGCCTCGGTTTGAAACCGTTTAAGATAAAAAAGATAACATGAAACAATATAGTGGAAGAATAGCTGAAGCGATTACCAAAAGCGCCAGTAAACAGACCTATTACACAATTCGATTTTTGGTTGACCGCAAATTGCAACAGGATGCGTTTCGCGCTTACGCATATTTCCGCTGGGTGGATGATCAGATTGATGAAGGGCTGATGCCTCAAGATAAGGCTGCATTTCTACTTCGTCAAATGGATCTTGTCGAATGTTGTTATCAGCGTGATTTTCCTGATGTTTGTGTTCCAGAGGAGGAGATGCTGGTAGATATGGTGCGCAATGATTCTGAGGCATCAAGCGGATTACAATCTTACATCCGCAGCATGATGGCTGTAATGGCATTCGATGCTGACCGTAAAGGAAAGGGTATCTCTCAGTCGGAATTGTCCCAATACACCTACAACCTTGCGCAGGCTGTCACTGAAGCGCTCCACCACTTCATCGGTAATGGGTGCATCACACCACTATGTGAAGAACGTTATTATGCGGTCACCGCTGCGCACATCACTCACATGCTTCGCGATACCAGAGAAGATGTGAGTAATGGGTATTACAACATTCCGATCGAATACTTGGATCAATATGGCTTGAAACCGTGGGATATTGATGCGCGGGCAACCAGAGAATGGACCAAATCTCGTGTTGCTGAGGCGAGATTTTTGTTGGAAATAGGGAAATATTATATTGCCCAGGTCAAGAATTTCCGCTGTCGTGTGGCAGGTTTTGCATATGTGAGCAGGTTCGAACATGTTTTGGAAAAAATCGAATTAGACAATTTCTTCTTGAGAGAGAACTATCGACAAAACAAGGGGATAATTAATTTCTTGAAAATGGGATTGAACGCAGTTTCCAGGGCGGTCTTGTTCCAAACCAAGCATCCGCCTTTTACAAATTTACAAATTAACCAGGGATAGAGTTTCATTGAAGAAAAAATCAGTTGTAGTTATTGGTGCAGGTGTTGGTGGTATTACTGCAGCCGCTCACCTGGCTCGTCAAGGTTATGAAATCACTGTGTTCGATAAGAACTCCCATGCAGGTGGGAGGTTTGACCGTCTGTCCAGGGATGGGCACCATTTCGATACTGGTCCAACCTTGATGGTGATGCCGCTGCTCTATCAGGCTGAGTTTTCAGCTTTGGGTCAGGATATCAACGATTTAGTAGATTTAGTGCGTGTTGATCCAACTTACCACCTTGTTTTCGATGACGGCAGCAGGATGAATCTGACCTCTGACATGAACCATATGCATGACCAGCTCGAGGCAATCGAGCCTGGAAGTTTTGTGAATTTTTTACAGTATTACGCTGAAGGTGGTCGTCATTACCGATTAGGGATTAAAAGGTTGGTGAACCGAGACTTCCGCAAAGCGACTGAATTTTTTAACCTTAACAACCTGCCATTGATTTACCAGGTAAAACCGCTGGTCAAACATTACGCACACATGAACAGGTTTTTTGATTCCCCAAGATTGAAAGCAGCATTTACCTTCCAGGATGTCTACATGGGTTTGAGCCCCTTTTCAGCCATGGCAACCTTTTCATTAATGCCTTATTCGGAACTGGCTCACGGTGTGTGGTATCCCAGGGGCGGTATGTATTCACTGGTTGAAGCCCTAGAAACCCTTGCCCGTAACGCGGGCGTGGAATTTGCTTACGATTGCGAAGTTAGCAGCATCACCACTTCCAACGGGGCAGCAACCGGCGTCAGGCTGGAAAACGGGGATCATGTAACTGCAGACGCAGTGATCGCCAATGCTGATCTTCCTTACGTGTACGAAAAATTGCTGCCCGATGAAGACCTGGCACAATCCATGTTAAAAAAACAATTTTCCTGTTCGGTGATCAGCTTTTTCTGGGGACTTAGTAAGTTGTATGCTCAGTTACCGCCGCATACCTTATTCCTGGCAGATGATTACCGGGAGAACTTCACCAGCATAGAACGCGACCTGGATATGCCCGAAAACCCCAGCCTGTATCTCCACGCACCGGCGCGCCTGGATACGAAGATGGCGCCTCCTGGTGAGGATACGATCATCGCAATAGTGCCTGTGGGACATATGCGAGAAGATGATCAAAACGATTGGAAGGAGATGATCCAACGGGCGAAGTCGAAAGTGATGGATCGTCTTTCACTGATCGGGATAACTGACCTGGAAGAGAATATTAAATTTGAAGTTTGCTTCACCCCTCTATCGTGGAGGAAACGTTACAACTTGGTGAAGGGCGCCACCCATGGGTTAAGCCATTCATTAATGCAATTGGGCTACATGCGACCCTCAAACCGGCACCCACGCTACCGGAACCTGTATTTCACCGGGGCAAGCACACATCCAGGTACAGGGGTACCCACTGCATTGATTTCTGGTCGCTTTGCGGCTCAGAGGGTATTCGACGAAATTTAATAAAAATTTCCTCGCCTGACTCTTATAATTGACTTAACCATAAATTAGGGTATAGTGGGATTAATCGACCCGTATTATTGATTTCCCTGTAAACCAGGAAACTCCAGTCGTTCGAGGCAATCACTGCTTGATTTTCCGTGGTTTCAGAGAAGGGATATCCTATAATGGGGAGCGGAGAAATGATGGTAGGTCTGAAAAAGTATATTCATGGGATACGACTGGCAGGATTTTTAAATACAACCCGCGCTTTGCGCAATAAATTCTACCGCCAACATGTGGACCGCAAATTTTTAAAACCATTACCTCCTTCTTTTAAGCAGTCACCGCATTCGCCCGGAAAAATTACCAGCATCAAAAAAACATCCGCTGGAGCCTTTATCGAATTCGAGCGATCAAGTCTACGTGTAATATTCCTGATGGATGATTTTCTCTTTTTGGGTTGGCATGGTGCTGAAATGCAGCCATCTTATGCTGTAGAGAGGTTTGAATGGTCAGAAGACTGTGCTGACAAGTCCATTAACATCGAAGAGTTGATAACAGGCTGCAGATCGCAAGCGATAATCGCAAGCGAAAAGGTTCGGGTTGAAATCATGGATGACTTCCTCGATTGAATTCAGGAATGCCTCTATGCAGTTGCTGCGCCGTGAGGAATTCCCTCAACCCGATTCCACAGGCTGGTCTCAAAGGGTTCATCTAGATGCCGACAGCAGTATTTATGGTTTGGGGGAACGGACCTCAGGATTAAATCTAAGACCTGGAAGTTATCGTTTATGGAATATGAATGCGGGTGGGACATATGCTCCTGGTCAGGATCCGATATATATCACCATGCCAGTATATGTTTGCATCCAAAATTCTGGCGCTTGCCTTGCTTTTTACGATAACACCTTCGATGGGCAGGTGGAAATCGACAGGTATCTCGACATTTCTTTCACTGCGGGTCCGGCTCGAGTTTACCTTTCTTTTGGATCGCTGCCCAGGTTGATAGAAAATCTCACAGCCTTAACTGGACGACCACCTTTGCCTTCGCTCTGGGCATTGGGCTACCACCAATCCCAATGGGGTTACCAGAACGAGACTGAGCTGCGCCGGATTTATGCTGGATTTACACGCAACAACCTGCCGATAAGCGTCCTGGTCATGGATATCGATCACCTCAAAGGGTACCGAACCCTGACACTGGCGGAGGACCGGTTTCCAAGCCTGCGCGAATTTTCCGAGGAATTAAGCAAGGATGACGTCCATCTGGTGACCAACACAAATCCAAGCGTGAAAATGGAACCTGGTTTCGACCTGTATGATGCCGGGTTGCAACGCGGAGCTTTTTGCCGGTTGCCGGATGGTAAGTTGCTCAAGGGTGTGGTCTGGCCCGGATGGTCGGTTTTTCCCGATTTCACCAAACCGGAAGTGCGCAGCTGGTGGGGCGAGAACTACCAGCGTCACCTCCGTCATGGCATCGATGGGTTCTGGCATGATATGAATGAACCGGAAAACTTTGTCGGAATTGGTGATCCAACGATACCATTGGCAACCCAACATTACATTGAAGGCAGGCACGGTGATCACCGTGAGGTCCACAATGTTTATGGGATGCTGCATAACAGGGCTGCTTACGAAGGACTGCGTAAGTTAAGACATGACAAAAGACCATTCATCATCTCTCGCTCTGGTTGGGTGGGTATGCAGCGGTACAGTTGGTCCTGGACAGGTGATGTCGAGACTTCCTGGGGTATCATGCGCCAGACAATAGGGACCGTATTGGGTCTGGGATTATGTGGCATGCCATATTCTGGATCTGATATCGGCGGGTTCTCGGGAGCGCCATCGGCGGAGTTATTTGTCAGATGGTTCCAACTTTGTTCCTGGATGCCATTTTTCCGTACTCATTCCGCCTTTTTCCTGCCCGCGGCGTGAACCGTGGGAATGGGGCGAAGAGATTATGGGAATCCTGAGGAACCAGTTGTTGATGCGTTACCGCTTCCTGCCATATTGGTACACGCTTGCATGGCAGGCAAACCAGACCGGTTACCCGCTGATCAGACCTTTGTTTTGGGCGGGAACTGATTCGGAACAGCTTTGGGATATTGATGACTCCTTCCTTGTGGGTGAACACCTGCTGGTTGCGCCTATTCTTGAAGAAGGTGCATTAAGCCGTTCAGTCCTGTTACCTGAAGGTGATTGGTACGATTATTATCAGGATGCACTCTTCCATGGCGCTCAAGAAATCGTAGCAGGCGCAGTGCTTGAAAGGACACCTGTATTCGTGCGTGCCGGTACAATCCTGCCTTTAGCATTGGACGATCATCTTGAACTGCACATTTACAGAACAAGGTATGAAACTGCTCATGAAGGTGTCCTCTACAGTGATCAAGGCGATGGTTTTGGGTTACACCGGTTGGATATCTTCAGGTTGGAAGTGAGAGAGAACAACCGCTATCAATTCTCCTGGAAGCACACCGGCGATTATCGATTCCCATATCTAACTCTAACCCTAAAACTGCATGGCTTCGATAGGGGTTCACAGATCATAGGCGATGATAATAATCCGATCCCAGTGGGGGAGCCAATTACTTTACCGGGTAATCACTGAAAGGAGTATGTTTATCTGCCTGACCCAATAATTGATGCGCTGGTTTACTCTTCCAGCGTGCTGATATCTCCTTCAGGTAATCCCAGGGCACGGGCTTTCAGCAGCCGGCGCATGATCTTCCCGCTGCGCGTTTTTGGCAGACTCTCAACAATTGTGATTGATTCTGGACGAGCGATTGGACCCATCTCGTGGGCAACATGAGTTCTTAATTCATCTACCAGACCTTCGCTATTCGTATGACCTGCGACGAGGATTACATAGGCATAAATGGCGTTCCCCTTGAGTTCATGAGGCAGCCCGATAGCGGCAGCTTCCGCAACAGCAGGATGGCTGACAAGGGCGCTTTCGACTTCTGCGGTCCCCAGGCGGTAGCCACTGACTTTAATAACATCATCGATCCTTCCGATCACCCAGATGTAACCATCCTGGTCTCTCCTGGCTGAATCCCCAGCCAGGTAAACATCCTTGAATTTGCTCCAGTACTGGTTGACATAACGGTCCGGATCATTCAACACGGTCCGGAGCATCCCTGGCCAGGGTTTCTTGATCACCAGGTAGCCCTCCTCACCGGTGTTGACCGGATTTCCGGCATCGTCAACAATATCTACATCGATCCCAAACAAAGGCAGGGTTGCCGTGCCTGGTTTCAAGGGCGTGATAGGTAGAGGCGAGATCATGAAACCACCAGTTTCAGTCTGCCACCAGGTATCCATGATGGGGCATCGTTCTCCCCCGATCACGGTGTAGTACCATTTCCAGGCTTCCGGATTGATCGGCTCGCCCACGCTGCCCAATAATCGCAGGCTGCTTAAATTGTGCCTTTTTGCCCAGGCATCGCCAAAGCGCATTAAGCCTCGGATGGCGGTGGGAGCCGTGTAAAGGATCGTGATCCCGTAATCTTCAACCATGCGCCACCAGCGGTTTGGGTACGGGTGATTGGGAGCGCCTTCATACATGAAACTGGTGGCACCGTTCAGCAAGGGTGCATAAACGATGTAAGAATGCCCCGTTATCCATCCTGGATCTGCCGCACACCACCATCTGTCTTCATCTTTGATGTCGAAAACATACTTTAGAGTGGTGTATGTATAGACCATGTAACCGCCATGGGTGTGGACCACGCCTTTAGGTCTACCGGTTGTTCCCGATGTATATAAAATAAAAAGGGGATCCTCTGCATCCATTTCTTCCGTTCTGCAGAATGGACTGTTAGCAATGGGCAAATTCACCAGATCGTGGTACCAGTAATCTCTGCCAGATTCCATGAAGACATCTTGACCGGTACGCTTGACGACAATCACATGCTCGATAGTCGCCTGCCTGGCGATTGCCTCATCAGCGATCTCCTTTAAGTTGACGATTTTCCCGCGCATCCAGCCGCCATCAGCTGTGATCAGCACTTTGCTTTGAGCATCCTGGATACGCTCTGCCAGAGCCTCAACGCTGAATCCACCATAAACGACACTGTGCGCCGCGCCAATCTTAGCGCATGCCAGCATGGCGAAAACTTGCTCAGGGATGCGGGGCATATAAATGGTAACAATATCGCCTTTGCTTACACCCATGCTGCGCAGGACATTTGAGAATTTGCACACCTCACGGTTCAGGGCGAAATATGAATAAGTGCGTTTATCTCCAGGTTCCCCCTCCCAGATTAACGCCAGTTTGTTCTTTCTGTAGGTTTTCAGGTGACGGTCAATGGCATTGTGAATGATGTTGGTTTTACCGCCAACAAACCACTTGTAAAAGGGGACTTCCGAACTATCAAGAACTTGATCCCATTTCTTGTACCATCCTAACTCATCAGCTCGTTCAGCCCAAAAGGCCTCCGGATGCGAAATGGAGTACCGGTACATTGCGTCATATTCCTGGATGTGGGCGGCTGATACGATATCCTCTGGTGGATAATAGACCTCACCTTCTAATGGCGTCTGTTTGGTTGATGCTGGGTTCATCTTTCCTCCTCGGGTTGTTGGATAAAAATGGATATTGGGTACCTTGATTATAAGATTTTATGTGTTATCTAATCTCATGTCAAATTATCCGGATTGCCAGGATTTTTATTAGACCAGTTATGCACCACCCAGGTAAGTGGCTCCCAGCATCATCGCACTCATCCGAGGTTTTATCCCCCAGGCAGAGAGCAGCTCGCTGGGATTAGGGAAAAGGTAAAGCATCACGAAGGCAATGGATAAAATCGGTACAATAATGATTGCCAGCCATTTCGTGAACGGTAGAACTTTGTCCAAATTGTCGCCATCAGATAAAAATGATCCTGCTTCAATTGAAGCATTATTCTCGGACACTGGGTTATCCTCCTTTAAAATTAAGACGAATCTGGTTAAAGGTACCAGTGGTGTATATTTTATTCTAATATGATCTAATTTAGGATAATTGAGTTGTTGTCGGAGATGTGTGTGTGGGTCACATGCTTGCCAGCATCCCGCCATCCACATAGAGGATATGACCGTTTACATAATCAGAGGCAGTTGATGCCAGGAAAACCACTGCGCCAACCAGCTCTTTTGGATCCCCCCAGCGGTTAGCAGGCACCCTATCGAATAACCAGCGGTTGAATTCCGAGTCTTCATACAAAGGGCGTGTCATTTCGGTTGTAAAGTAGCCAGGACCAAGACCATTTACCTGGATGTTGTGTTTTCCCCATTCTGTCGCCATTGATTTTGTAAGCATTTTCAGACCACCTTTGGTGGTCGAGTATGGGGCGGTTGTTTGCCGCCCCAACTCACTGGTCATCGAACAAATGTTGATGATTTTCCCGGATTGGCGGTCGATCATCCCCTGAACTACAGCTTTAGATGTTTCGAAAACGCCTGTCAAATTCACGGACAAAATCTTTTCCCAGTCCGCAGTCTCGTACTTTTCAAGCGCTCCACGGATCTGTATTCCGGCGTTGTTTACAAGAATGTGGATGGGTCCAACTTCTCTTTCGATTAAATTGATTTGCGTTTTTACCTCTTCTGAGCAGGACACATCAAACCGATATCCAAAGGAATGGATTCCCTTATCTTCCAATGCTCCAACAGCCTTGTTCAGGCGTTCCTGGTCGCGGCTGTTCAGGATTATTTTTGCACCTGCCCTGCCAAGTCCTTCCGCCAGGCATAATCCAATCCCCCGGCTTGAACCGGTGATCAGGGCATTCTTACCCTGCAGGTTAAACAAATCCGAGATTGATGTTTCCACGGATAGTGGTCAGCGCCTGGAAGTGCGTAATATTAAAAGGAACAGGTTTATGAAGTCCAGGTAAAGCATCAGCGCCCCGAGAACCGCCATCCCTCCAGCCCCCTGGCGACCTTCCAATTCGGATGACATCTGGCGTAATCGCTGTGTGTCCCAAACGGTCAAACCTGAGAAGAGTAAAATCCCCATGAAATTCCAGGCATAACTTAATGCGGGGATAAGCCAGATAATAAACCAGCCAAACAAATAACCCAGCAGCGCCAGCAACAAAAAAGAACCCATTGCGCTCAGATCGCTTTTAATGAAGAATCCCACCAGGCTGGCAAGCAGGAACATACCCGCTGCCATCCAGAAAGCGGAGGCGATGGTCGTCTGGCTGTAGAATAGGAAGATGGAGGAGATAGATAATCCGGTGAGAGCAGCGTAAAATAAGAATATTAAAAAAGCTACTGCCGGTTTTAAGCGCATTACACTGGCGCTTAAAGCGGTCACAACGACAATTTGTATGATGAAGAGCCCGAATGCCATCCAGGGGCTGGTCACCAAGCGTGTCATAAACTCTTTATTGCTGCTAACCAGAGTCGCTACTACGGCGGTTACCACCATGCCTATCGCCATCATGAAGTAAACAGATGCAAGGAAACGGTTGAAGCGTACTTGCTGTGCTGGTTGGATTGCTTGAGCCTGTGCCATTTTTTCTCCTTGAGAATAAAGTTTTTAGGATTTTACGAAAAATTCCTTGAAGGGATCTAGATTAATTATTAAAGTCTATCATAAGCTTTTAGAACGGAGAGTGCCTGCACTGTGCGGTATCCACGCCACTCCCAGTAAGCGCTTTGACCGGGTGGGTTCCATTCGATCTCCCAACCGCCATCTGCCTGTTGTTTCGCCATAAGGTTGTTCAGATGAGCATTGATCTGCTCTTCGGTGAATAATTTCCTGCAGAAAGAATCGGGTGAAAAGGCAAAGTTTAGCGGTGTCATTCCATAGCCATCCACTGGTGTTTCCAAAATGAAGAAGTTTGCCTTCAACAACTCTAACTGTAGTTTTTTATACAGGTGATTCACATCGCGATTCTTGCCAACACTTTCAATCAGGCAAAATGCATTTTGGAGGATGTGAGCATCTTCAATCTTATTCGTTGATATGTAGTTAAGGGAGGACTCCTCAGCCTGCCCCAGCCAATCATCCTGCACCCCCAACCAGCTGAGCAGCCCTACAATACTCACCAGGCGTTCCATGCCAGGTTGTTCTGAGGTTGGATTTTCCCAGTGTGGGGCGCGAGGGAAACAACGCGAAGTTGAAAAGATTGTCGGAATACCGGTGGTGAGGTCGGCATGTCGTTTGGTAAATTCCAATGATCGTGAGATCAATGCTGCGTCATGCAAGTCACATTCGTACAGAGTCCGTAAGGCAAATTCCAGGTACAAAGGCTGTGAATTTGGACATCTCAGGTCGGGCTCCAATGCATGACCAAATCCACCATCCGGATTTTGATATGCGTGTAAAGAATTGATAACACGGGAGGGTGAGATGGAATAGATTTTGTATTCGAAAATCGCCCGGTCTAGTAATCGAGCATGGCGCATTACGAAATCAGTGCCTTTTTCGAGAATGCCGTTCATTCTGCCTCCTCTTTGAACAATTACTTGCTGCCGATAAACAACTCATTGCGCACCCAAAAGTCGTTCACTGCAAAGGCAGAATCGAACAACATCGGGATTGCAGTGCCTTCACCTTCTTTCCAACCACCTTTGGTAGCGTGAATATGGAAGTGAGGCACACCTGGTGAAGAACTATTACCGACCTGACCAACCAGCCGGTTGGGGGTAAGACGGTCTCCAGGTTGGACGACGATGGTCCCTGCTTTCAAGTTACCCAGTGTTATAAAATAATCCACACACTGAAGGACAACAAAATTACCCAGTTTGTCACCTTCACCAAATAGCTCAAGATTAGGTTTACCATCCTCAACATGTATAACAGGACCGAAACAGGGGCTGTAAACCGGATCGTTATACACATTGTATTTAATGTATTCATCCGGCATTATCCTGAAGTTTTCTGAGATCATCCCGGCAATGCCCAGTTTCATTACATCGACCCCATATCCCATATCTTCACCCGAGTGAGGTGTCTCAGTAAACCAGCTGGTGATGTGGTTGTTCATCCCAATCCCGTCCACTCCATTACCTGCGTTGACAGCTGTATACATGCCTGATCTTAATGGAAAGAGAAGTAAGGCGTGATCACCCGTATGCCGGTAGGAAAGATAGACGACCCGATAATTAACCAATGCCAGAATAACTAAAAGGATGACCAGGGAAATTATTTTTATCAAGCCGAATTTGTTTTCCTTCGGAAGGTTGGGGGTCTTTTGCAGGTTCAACAGGAATCGTAGAAAAATCGCGAAACTCAAGATCGCCGGGAGAAAACTGGAATAATAATAAACGACAGCCCAATTTATTATGAAGTAACAGATAACGTTATATAAAAGGAACGATAGGAAAACCAGTAATTTGGTTAATTTGTCAGCGGGGATTTTGGTCCAAACCAGGATAAACAACGGGATGGTGATGATCAGGTAAATATATACGGGGGAGGTAATTGTCCAGGGCATGAAATTCCTAACTAGATATGGATTTGGTTGTGATTATGTCATTTTCAATGGAGTATTATAGCGAACTTTCGAAAAGATTGCTCAATCTCAGGAATTTTTCAGATCACTTCTCGCCTATTTGAGCAAGCCCAGGCGTAATCTTCCAATACGCATTGAATTGCATCCGTTACCAGAACGTGTGGATCTGCTGGGATTGACTGGTTTCTGGTCCTGTAGAATTGTCGAGGGAAGTATTGGCTGACCATACCGGTGGGGATGACCAGGTCAGATAAATTTTCGAAAAGGATTACCAATGCTGCACGAAGATCAGGATGGTTCCAATAGTATCTGCTGCGGTCGCTGAGGCTGTACTTCCGCATCAAACGGGTCTCGATATCTGTACCCGTGTAATAATCTTTCCAGTGCTCTGGATTCTGCAGCATCACTTCCTCCAAAACCTGGCGAATCCCTGATGGTTTCCGGATTGTGCCGGTGATCAATTCCTCCTCGATGGCTGCCAGGCTGAAAATGGCTTCGCGATAGGCAAATGTCAGTGCCGGACCAACTTTCAGAATTGCGAAATGATCTGCAACAAGGCTGGCCAAAGCTTCTCCAGGTTGGTAGTCCGTGGAATGCACCTCAAAAACCACGGATGGTATGGTTTCTATCCATTCCTTGAGATGACTGGCAGCTGCCCTGTCATAGACCGAGACGTAGTGGTTACCGAAATCTACTCCAGGCTGTACCACCTGGGCGATCACCCGTTTCCATGCATCCGCTAATCCATGCTGCCAAAAAGCCTGTTTGCTGAAATCGTAGGTCTCTCTGGCGTTCTCGGTTGAGGTCACCCACACGTTCTCGTATGAATTGGTTTGACCGCCCGGTGGAGGTACGTCGGTACCGATCACATACAACGGTTCATCCCTGGATACTGCGCCTGGAGGCGGCAAATTGGTAAAGGCATCTTCAGCGGCAGCTGCCAGCATGGCGGTGCGCTCTGCGATCAATTGACGGTTTAAACTTTCCTCTTCGTCATCTCCACAGGGCATGCTCGCATCCAGGTGCAGCTTCGAGTAACCTGCACGTACACATTCTGCCACCAGTTCGCACGCTTTCATCATCGCTTCCTTTGCTGGACGATCCCGCCAGGGGAAAGGACCGAGATGATCCCCACCCAGAACAACCAGTTCGTGGTTCAGGTCTTGATCTGCTTCCAGTGATTTAATTTTTTCACGGAATTCGAAGGGTGTCAGCCCTGTGTATCCTCCTTCCTGGTTGACCTGGTTGCATGTTGATTCAATCAGGATGGGCAGGTTTCTTTGATTCGAAAAAAAGATTGCGGCTTTTATTACCTCTTCATTAGCCGAACAAATCGATAATATCCCGTGTGGTTGGTGACCCAGCACTCTTTGTAGAGGCGCATCATCGGATCCGTTCCATGGTTCCCGGTTATTGGCTAGAATACGTTTCAATAAATTCACAGGCTGGAATATCTTCAGCTTCCTTCAGGTCAGTTGAACAACGGAAGTCAGGTTTTTGGGCAAGTCAGGGTCGAGTCCCGAGGCGAGAGATCTTTGGTATGCCAGCAGTTGACCGAAGGGTAGGTAAAGAGCGTTATAGAATGGTTCGGGTAATGTGGTTTTGATGGGTACATCGCAGTCACCTTTTCCGATCGTGATGCACCTGGCTCCCAATTTGCGCATTTCTAGCAAGACAGTTGCTTCATAGGTTCGATTTTCTTCCGAAAGCAGGGCGACGATGATGGTTTGATCATTGACCATCGACATGGGACCATGTCGAAATTCCAGGAAATGGAAAGGTTCACTGTGGCTTAAAGACATCTCCTTCATTTTTAAACTCAATTCACATGCCAGACCATCAGCGCGTCCCAGAACCCAGGAAGTAAAACCTGTTATTGTGTTGATCATTGCCGATCCTGGCGGCGAGGTCAATACTGTCCTTGAGCAATTGTTCGCAGTCTCCAGGCAATCTTTTCAGGCTGTCTTGACGTCCTTCCTTTCCCGCAATGATCAATCCAAGGAAACAAGCTGCCAGGTAAATGGTACTGAACGCACGAGTTTGGGCGACACTTTGCTCCTGCCCCAATTCGTAAACAAGGTTCAATCCGCCCAGGCTTGCCAGGGGCTGGTCAGCGTAACAGGAAATTGTCACCAGATCCCCCATTTTTCTCTTGAGGAATGCCTCACTCGCATTGATCGTCTCAGTCGTTGCCCCTGACCTGCTGACCGCTACAAGTAAAGTCCTCTCGTCACCATCTGGCTTGCGCATAGCTATACTGCCGGGGTTCAGCCACAGTTCTGAGCCTGGAATACCCAGACTGTGTAAACCACTGATTGACTGCAGGAAAGAAGCCGCTGCCAGTGAAAGGTAATATGTGGAGCCGCAGCCAGTAAATAACACATGATTGTAAGACCTGGTTTTGATGAATGATCCGATCTCGTTGGATTGTTTGTCAATCAACTTCAATGCCTCACGCCATGCAGCAGGTTGGGAGTTGATCTCCTGGTAGGTAAACGTCCCTGGTTTGGTGGTTTTCATCGGTTGGCAAAAATCCTTTGTGCGTTCTGATAATATACTTTTTCTAAAACTTCATCCGGCAAATTCAAGCCGTAAATTTGCCAGCGACCCTGGTATGGAACCTCACCAGCATTGTAATTAAAGTATTCGTCCTGTGTTTCAAGGAAACGGTAATAGATGCGGTATGTAACCGGGTCGGGTCCTGCGTCTGTACCGAATAAGATGCGGTCTTGATACTGGAGGAAGAATTTTTGGGCGCTGTATGGTTGGCGCCCCAACTCACTGATCCTGGCACCGATATCGACAAAAAAATTTGGACACCGTTCGAGCAGCGCCCCGACCCAGCCCAGGTTCTCAGAATACCAGCCCACATGCGCGCCGATGAAAGTCGTCTGGGGGTGGCGTTCAACGACTCTAGCCATGGCGTTGACAATTTCCTGGAAGGGTGGGTAAGGTGGGCTTGGAAAGTGCCAATCCGGATGGTTACATAATTCATCCCAGCGTTCATTATAGGCATCCAACGGGTCAAAAAAGGCGACAGGGTCAGCGACGTGCACTAAAACGGGCATGTTCAGCTCTCCCGCCGTCTGCCATATGGGGTCCAGTCGTTTATCATCGACACCAACCAATTTTCCTTGATCATCTTTGACGCTCAATCCGAAACCTTTCCAGATTTTTAAACCCGCTGCTCCCCAACCGGATTGGACACGTAGACGGCTGGCTGCCCAATCCGGGAACTTGTTGCCTTTCTTTTCCCAGGCATCCCAATCAACTCCGCCAAAGGATAGGAATCGTCCAGGTGCTGCCGAATTCAAGATATCCAGGTGTGAGGTCAGGATATCTTCACCCCAACCACCGTCCAGGTCAACGTAGGTGTGTACATTCACCTGGTCAAGACTTTCGATGATCTCCGGGACCAGGTCCCGTTCGAATTTATCGCCGACAAATCCTTCCAGGTGATTGTGCACATCGAACACGGGAAACCTGGGGGCAGCCACATCGGTATGCCGGATAATAAGATTGTGCCTGGGTTTGTAATCTGCGAGTTTCATCCTTTTCTCCTGGTCTGATACTACCAATCTGGAGGTTACTCGTCAAGGTACAGCTGGTTGCATCGGATATGACGCTGATGAATAAGGTTCTAGGCTGGTGTGTTTGACATACCTTGTTATAATCTCGTGATCCGGAGGTTATATGATATACCGCTTACAGAATCAGAAGTATCCTGACAAGACTCTCAGTTTGACCGCTAATACCTGGCACAAGATTCTCGATCTGGCAGAAAAATTTGGTTGGTCTCCTGTCGTACGCGGGCAGTCTGACCACTGGGAAGCACTGCTGCCGGTAGCTGGAACCATCAATGGACGACCTTTGTTAGTTTATGATGAGGCTCAAGAGTCGAAATTAACTCTCATCATAATAGAAGATGCTCTCAACCTTGCAGATTGTTTGGAAGACGCCTTTATCGATCTGGAACCAGTGCGTTTGCCATCAAGATATTTCTACTTCAAAGACTGGGGGATAGAAAATGACCTGGCTCCCAGTATTGGTGCGATTCAATCAGTCATTGACTTTGCTCGTATTGGCGCCTTCCACATCGAGGCTTACCGGCGGTTAAATCAATCCGATAGCAGAGGCTTTGCTGGTTGATCCTGTTACAAGCAGCGTTAACCCGGCTCAACAGGCGAAGGATGCCAAAAACCTCTGGCTTAGTTACTTGAATTAACCGTTTTACTTCTTTTTAGGCTGGGGCATCGCCTTATAATATGGGTCTAGCGGGTAACAGCCTGAAACCATTCCCTGGCGGGGGGCGGTTGTACAGTCACTAAAGGTACGGCAAAGGCGCTTTCGCTGCACTGGATTTCCCTGGAGTACATGCGCAGGTAAATCCGGATATGAGAGCAGCATCCTGCCCAGTCCGATAAAATCAACCTTGCCTGTGCGCACGTTATGTTGGGCAACATTTGGTAGCCATTCCTGCAGATAAGAGTAAGCCGAACCAACCATGAGCAATCGTGGAAAGGCAGCTTTCAATTCTGCAGTCACTTTGACCTGTCTTGCCACGCCGGTTAATGGGTCTTCTGGCGGCAGGTAACCGTCGGATGGCGGGAACAGAGCCGGTCGCTGGATGTGTGGGTTGTAATATGGGCTCCCACCGGTAATGTTGACCAGCTCGACACCGATTTCCGAGAGAAGGTTAAGAAAGCGTTTTGTTTCTGATAAGTCGTAGTTGCACGGCATCCTGGTGGTTACACCCAAATGCAAATGGGTACTGCCTGGGCGCTGCCGGTTGACCGATGTGGGTGGTTGAGTCAGGCTCGAAGGGCACCAAATCGAAAGCACTCAAACGAACCCCGATGCGCAATCCTGGCACGCGTGCATTCAGTCCTGATACGATCATGCGTAAAAAGCGCGTACGGTTCTCGAAGCTGCCGCCGAAATCTCCCGGACGGTTGAAACCGCTGAGCAGCTCGTGTCCCAGATACCCATGGCAGTGTTTGATATCCACAAATTGGAAACCGGCATCCTGAGCCATTTCTCCTGCCAGAATGAAATCATCAACCAGAGAGAGCAGTTCCTCATCCGAAATAATCGGGGTTAGCTCTGAGATGCCAAATTTTTTATCCAGGTATGGGTGATGGTAAGCGATAACCGGTTCTAAACCGCTGCCTGGATTCGGACGGCAGAAACGACCGGAATGGGTAAGCTGCAGACCTACCAGTAGATCACTAGTGGTCCCAAAATTCTCAAGATGGGAATCAACCAACGACTGACGCAACTGGAGGAGCGAAGGCAGGTTGTCTTCGTTAATCAAAAGCTGGTTGGGGTTTGCCCTGCCTGCATGCCGAACGGCGACAGCTTCCCCACCCCAAATTAATTTCGCTCCGCTTGCACCAAAATTTCTCCACCTTCGATTGGTCAACTCAGTAGGGCGTCCATCCAATGTGCCATCCCAGCCTTCCATGGGTTGTGCACAAAACCGGTTACCGATTACAAATCCATCGGATAATGTATAGGGTTGTGCCAATGGCGAAGATGGACCGCTGAGGACAGATTCATCGAATGGCAGCTCGAAGCCAGTATCTTGCACCTGGGCAGTAAACATTTCAGCGTTCCTGATTTGGGCAACAGCGCTGAATTTCATCGTCGGAATTCTTTATCAGGTGTCATAGGCGTCGTAAGTGAAAGCCTCCATCCACATTGATGATCTCACCGGTAGAAAATGCCAGGTCACCATCTGCAATTGCCGAAACCACCCGCGCTACGTCCTCAGGTTGTCCCCAACGACGGATTGGTGTTAAACCTTGCTCAATTAACCGGTCGTATTTTTCTTTTGCCACACTCGTCATGTCCGTTTGGATGATACCAGGTCGGATTTCGTATACATTGATTCCTGCATCTGCCAGAGTGGTTGCGAAAAGCGCGGTCATCATCGCCATACCGGCTTTGGATAAACAGTATTCTGAACGCTCAGGACTGGCAGTGTAGGCACTGATCGATCCGATGTTGATAATCGCCGGGTTTTTTACCTTTCCATCAGTTATTAATTCAACCATCCATCCAGCCACCGCTTGTGATAGGAAAAACGGACCCTTCAGGTTAGCGCTCATGACTTCGTCATAACTCTCTTCACTGACCTCAAGCAGGTTGACGCGTTTACGCGGTGCCATCCCCGCGTTGTTGACCAGTAGATCGATCTTTCCATATTTGTTTCTAACTTCGGACAACATCCTCTCGCGATCATCTCGACTGCTGATGTCTGCCTGTATCGTAAGTGCATTAGCGCCATTTTCTTGAGCCAGCTGTGTAGTTTCTTGTGCTGCCTGTCGGTCGCCCCGGTAATTAACAACCACATCCCAGCCTTTTTGTGCCAGTTCGAGGACGATCGCTTTGCCTATCCCGCGGCTGCTCCCGGTGACCAGAGCGGTTTTTAAACTCATCAGGGATGCTGCTCCAAGAGCCTGATAGCTTTGTCGACTGCTTCAACGAAGAAGTGCTCTCCCCACATCACGCTTTCATCAATCCCCAATCCCTTTTCCTGGTGGTAAATCCCGTGCAGTAAGATGCCTTCCCATCCAGGCTTGTTTTTTGCCAGGTAATTCTCACCGCATAGGGTCTCGGTGATCTTGAAAGCTGCTTTCTGGTATATGTTGGCATGGTGGGCGTCCTGAACCAGGTTGGCGAGGTTAAACAATCCGCTCGCAGCAATTGCGGCAGCTGAGCTTTCTGCCAGCCTGGGTTGGCGCGGGTCGTCGTAATCGTTAGGTGGAATTCCCGGTCCAAAAACCGCATCCTCATCAAAGCTTGTTTTAGAAAGATAAAAATCCGCACATTGTTGAGCAGTCACCAGATAAGACCTCTCGCCGGTCAGAGAAAATGCTGTCCCAAAGCCATACAGTGCCCAGGCAAGTCCGCGAGCCCAGCATGAATCTCCGCGCCATCCCTGGTGAGTTGATTGGCGCAGGAATTCACCCGTTTGGGTGTCGAAAATACCTTCGTGCGCTGTGCTGCCGTCTCCCCGCACCAGGTAGCGTTGGGTTGTCATGCAATGAGTGTGTGCTTTCTCCAGCAATTCCAGGTTCCCGGTTTGCAGGGCTGAATAGAAGACAATGCCGATGTTCATCATAATGTCGATGAATAATGATTCTTTACCTATGAACGAACAAAGATACCCGCCTTTTTCCTGGAATCTGTCGCCCATCGTTTCACCCGCGGTTACCACCACCTGTTGGAGATCCGGATCGCCAGTTAATTCATACCATCTCTGGTAAGTTGACCAGAACAAAAAACCGAGGTCATGCACATTGCGGTCAACATTGCGGTGTTCGATCAGTTTTGAATAATGCTGGCTTTTTTCCAACCAGCGTTCTTGATGGGTACGGGCATAAAAAAGCCACATCATTCCCCCCAGGAAGCCATCGCACCAGTGTGTCCAGCTCTCTCCGGAATGTGCCCATTTTCCATTTTCTGAATACATGGGGAAAAAATCAGGATGTTTTTCTGTTAGGTCCCAGACTTGTTTTTGTGAGAATTCAAAAGCATTCTGGTATTTGTTTATCAAGGTTTTAAATTTGGTCATGGGATTGATGATAACAGAAGTTACAGGATGATACAATTATCATCACAGCAATTTCCCAAATATACTGGTAATTTTAAAAAAAGGAATTATTTTGACAGCTATCAACATTGTACTCAATTATGCCAGGAAATATTGGCTATATCTATTTATCACAATTGTTAGCATGATACTTCTCGTAGGGGTTCAGCTGCTGGTGCCTTGGATTATCAAGCTGCTCATCGGTCTGGTCACGGATGAAACCGTTGCCGCAGATTCTATTTCCCAGATCACCACATTAACATTAATTGCATTAGGTGTATTCATAGCCCGGGCTGGTTTGCAATTTTTACGCAGTTACATGGCTCATGTTGCTGGCTGGGGAGTGGTTGCTGATGTCAGGAAGCATATTTACGAGCATCTCCAGCGGCTTTCATTACGCTTTTATGAAGATAAGCAAACGGGTCAATTAATGTCAAGGGTGGTCAACGATTCTGACCTGTTTGAAATGTTGATCGCTCACTCGATCCCGGAAATCTTTGTCAGTATATTGACATTGATTGGGGTGTCGATTGTGATGGTGACATTGAATTGGAAGCTGGCATTACTCACCCTGGTTCCAATCCCACTGGTGGTATTCTCCCTGAAAGTGTTTGCCAAACGCGTCCGCCCTGCATTTCGTGAGCGGCAGAAGGAGTTGGGCGAATTGAATGCAATCCTGAACGATAACATCTCCGGTATCCGCGAGATTAAAGCGTTTACCCGGGAAGAAACAGAGAGTTACCGGATTGGTTACCGCATCGATCGTTACAAATTATCCCTGCTCAGTGCCCTGCGCTTGATGGCGACATTCCATCCCTTCGTTGACTTCACATCCTCCCTCGGAATGTTGATCGTCATCTACTTTGGGGGCAGGCTTGCATTAGGCGGTACTTTGCCAGTGGCTGATTTGGTTGCCATTTTCCTTTACCTCGAGCTTTTTTACCAGCCGGTGCGCAGCCTGAGCAGCGCATGGGAGAATACCCAAAACGCGCTTGCCGGTGCGGACAGGGTCAATGATCTCCTGGCGGAGGAGCCCGAATAAGCGCCTATGCCGGTGCTGTTGAATTGCAGGGTCGCGCAGAAGGCTCGATTTCATTCCAGGATGTGATGTTTGAATATACGCCTGGAGTTCAGGTGTTGGAAGAAATAAACCTGGATATACCGGCACAATCGGTGGTTGCCCTGGTGGGTCCCACTGGAGTGGGGAAATCCACACTTGTCAGTTTGATCCCTCGTTTTTATGACGTATGCGCCGGATCGATAAAACTGGATGGCAAGGATATTTGCCACCTGACTCTGGACAGCCTGCGTCGCCAAATCAGCATTGTCTTGCAGGATGTGTTTTTATTCCATGGGACCGCACGCGAGAATATTCTTTTCGGTCGCCCAGGCGCGAGTGAACAAGAAATGATCGAGGCAGCCAGGACCGCCAATGCACACGAGTTCATCATGCAGCTGCCAGAGGGATACGATACTTTGATCGGTGAACGCGGGGTAAAGCTCTCAGGCGGGCAAAAACAACGTTTGTCGATTGCACGCGCAGTATTGAAAGATGCACCGATCTTGATCCTTGACGAGGCGACATCGTCCGTGGACACGGAAACTGAGTTGTTGATCCAGCAGGCATTGGAACGTCTGATGGTGGGAAGGACAACGATCATAATCGCCCATCGACTTTCCACTGTTCGTAACGCGGATATGATCGTTGTACTTGAAGGCAAACACATCGTCGAGCAAGGTGGTCATGAAGAGCTGCTGAGCCGTAAAGGCTTGTACTACCGCTTGTATTCGATACAGCGGCAGTTGATCCCGGTGGAAGATTATTCATTGACTGTGTAAATTGGAGGCAGAAATGAGTGTGGACGAAAGCGATCCGTTCGATATTGCCAGGTTATATCGTTATTTGCGCGTGGTTGATGTCAGTGACAGCCTGGACGGAATGGGTTATTTCGACCTTTGCTTGATGGACGCTGATATTCGTCCGATCTGGCAGGGGATGCGCTTCTGGGGTCCTGCGTTGACTATTCGCTGTGTGCCCGCAAACCGACCAATGTGGATTTTGGAGGATACGAAGGACATCGTGAACGCGCACGGAATCTGGTTCGATGAAGTCCCCCACCCTGACCTGGACGCCCTCGTCTCAGCGGGTCATGTCATCGTTACGGACACGGGAGGAGCGGGAGAGGTGGGTTTTTGGGGATCAGCCAACAGCCTCAGCCTGGTAGCCCAGGGAGCAGTTGGGATTATTACGGATGGATACTGCCGTGATACGGCGGAATTAAGCCTGCAGCGAACACCAATTTGTGCCAGGAAGCGGGGACGGACGATTATCCCGGGAAGAATCCAGGTAGTGGATACCCAGGTCCCCATTGGCTGTGGTGGGGTTCAGGTCAGGGCAGGTGATATCATCGGCGCTGATGATGATGGGATTGTAGTGGTTCCCATCGAAATCGCCGTGCAGGTGGCGGTTCATGCCCGAGAGGTGCTGCTGGCAGATATGCGCGCACGCAGCGCCTTGTACAAGAAGCTATCAATACCGCCGGACGAGACTGTTGATTACACTGCTGTAGAGGCGTATTACGCTCAATTGATTTTGGATTGAAGCTTGATTCAGTCTGGCGATTCGTCCTGAGAAGGAGAAGATTGCAGTCCCCGACGCGAAGCTAAATCTGTTGCTCGCTGCACCATGAGATCAAGCCTCAATTTTAAATCATCAGCGGCTTGTTTTAGCATTCGGTAACTGCTGGTCTCTTTCAAGGTGCGAATATCACTGGAAAGATTCCAGGCATTGCCTATCGAAACAAAGCTGGAACCACCGAACTGCCAACCCCCCACTGTTTCTCTGCCAAAGTTTTCCTTGGTGATTATGCGGGTAAAGTGTGGTGGTGTGTAGATGCCCAATGGAAGCATGGGGTAACCACTTTCCAATGCCAGGTGTACCGCCCCTGACCTTGCCCTGCGCACCTCTTTGCCGTGGTTTAGCTGACCTTCAGGGAATATGACGATGGTATTTCCGAGTTTTAAGCGTTCATAAGCTGTTTCGAGAGCCTCTTGCCTCGTCCCGCTGCTACTGGGATCTGGTCTGACCAGGCAAGCAGCTTGCCGAAAAACGGGAGGGTGAGCAGGTCTTCCTCAACCAGAAAATGCAGCCGGTCTTTGATAATCGAAGGGATGATAAAAACATCACTGGCGAAACTGTGGTTGGCGACGATGATTTTTGGACCTGGGATGATATTCTCCGTGCCATCCACATGTAATCCGGGGATAAAAAGAGTGCGGTAGGTGACAGCCAGTGTCCGGGTAAAGTTGTACCAGAATTCCATCTTAGAACCTCATAAATACTGTTTGTTCTTTGAATTAATTATAACTCACCTTGGTGTCCAAAACGATCGACTACATTCTGTTGGAACTCATTCTTTGCTTGGAGCAGGGTTTTGATGATTTCCTTGTTGCTCATACCGCCGGAACTGCGCGCCGCAGCTATCACGGTGTTACATTCGTTCGTGTCCATGTATCTGACCGCATCCAGAAGTTTGGATTCTTCATCTTCCTGGAAGACCAGAAAACCGTGCTTGTCCGCGTGTATCAGTTGACCAGATTGGACCACCCTGCCAAAAGCCTGCACTTCGACTCCCCAACGCACCGGAATCACATGCGCGTGTCCTACGCACAAACGCCTTGCTAATGCTTTGAATCCTGCATTGGTCATCTCGTCCAGGTCCCGTATAGCGCCGTCGGTAATCGTGCCCACACAACCAAGGGCGCTGTGGATATTGCTGTTGACCTCGCCCCAGAACGAACCGATCACCTGGGGTTTATCCAGGTCCTGGATTACCACAATTTTTGGACCCTAAATCGATGACAGATAGCGGTAATACACATCTCTGGATTCAGAGTTGTTTTGTTTGTGTTGTGGGTTGCTGGGTTCGATAACCACGGTTACTGCATACCCAACCATGGGACCCATTTGTGGCATGAAATCTGTGCATTCCTCTAAATTGAATCCATCCTTCGACGGATCGCGGCTGGTGATTTGTTCCCAGCCATTGTAAACTGCCGGTGTATTGAACCTTTTTAATTGAAGTAATTCAGCATGTGTTAACCTGGACACCAAAATCCTCCGCACATAATTATGTTACAATTCAAAAAACCTGAACCAAAAACAACCTGATAATAATATTATTCACTTATCCAATTAAGTTATTTATTCCACATATTGGTATATATTAAAGGAGATAAAATGAAAACTTGTCCTCGCAGACAATTATACAATGCAGTACCTGATCATCGAAACAATTCTAGAAACTCCCTCACCCGTCGAGATTTCTTAAAGATGATCGGTGTGGGTACGGCGGGTCTCGCTTTAGCCAGCTGCCAGACATCTAAACCCGAGTCAGTTTCAACGGGTGGGGACCTGAGTGGACTCGAACCTGCTGAACAGGTCGTCACCTCCGGTGGGATAAAATCCAAAGTCGGGATCTCGCGTGCCGATAATTATGGTCGCAGCCAGATCCGCGCTCAGATGGAGGCTTTGTTGGACTCGATCGGTGGTTTGGGTGATGTCTTAGCCCATGGAAACCGTGTTGCGATCAAAACGAACCTCACTGGAGGCACCAGTGTGGCTCCTTTACCCGGGGTATCTGAGATCGAGAGCTATCTCACACATCCGGAAATTGTCCGCTCCCTGGTGGAACTCCTGCGTGATGCTGGTGCCAAAGACATATTTATCGTTGAGTCTGTTTACGAGGCGGCTTCGTGGCCCGTTTACGGCTACCAGGAGATGGCGAAGGAGGTTGGTGCTCAGCTGGTTGACCTGAATGCGACTGATCCGTATCCGGATTATGTCAATGCATCCACGGGACTGAACCCATTTATTTACGAAGAGTTGATCTTCAACCCCATCCTGGAAGAAATCGATGCATTTATTTCGGTATCGAAGATGAAATGCCATAATACAGCCGGCGTTACCCACACCATGAAAAATTTGGTGGGCTTGGTTCCTTACCGTTTTTACACTCAGCGAGCCGGGGATGGTTATCGTTCAGGTATGCATGGACCTTCCAGCGAGACACGCAAACGGCTTCCCAGGGTCATCGTCGATTTGAACAACGCCCGACCGATTCACCTTGGCATCATCGATGGTATTATGACCGCTGAGGCTGGCGAGGGTCCCTGGATCCCGGCGATGACCCCCATCCAACCTGGCTTGCTTTTCGCCGGGAAAGACGTGGTTGCCACCGATGCGGTTGCTACCGCGGCAATGGGATTTGATCCCATGGCGGAATTCCCCAACGAACCCTTCGTGAACGGTGATAACCACCTCAATATCGCTGCCAGCCTGGGTATGGGCACGAATAACCTGGCTGAGATCGATGTAATAGGCGAAAAGCTCGAGAACGTTACCATGCAGTTTACGCCCAGTTATTAAGCTTTTAAGGCAAAGAAAACAGGTTGCGATAGTATTACGCAACCTGTTTTCTTTTCAATGGCAATTTTTTTGGCAGACCCATCATGCCCGCGAGTCAAGGTCGTGTGGTCAGAAAATTGATACTCGACGGCGCTATTTCGAACTCAAGCGGTTCACCTTGCATCTCATAAGTGGCGATTGACCGATTCATCCCTGTCTTATCCGAACGAACCAGGCTGTACGTGCCTTCCGGAAGACCGGTCAGCACGGCATTTTCCGCGATGGGGTTGCGGTTGGTGATCAGGAGGACAATTTCGCCGTCCACCAGGGCGGCGACGTATTTGACGCTCTGAGTATCTGCCGCAGTTTCAACGATTTGGGAGCCTGGGGGGAATTGTTTTTTTAATTCTGCCATGAATTCAAGGATGGGATATGGTTTTTGACCATCATTCATCGAATAATCTGCCCCCATCATTTCCCAATACATCAAAGATGTTGCTCTGGTTAGTTTTAATACCCGGGAATAGATTACCGCCTGGTTTAATGCGTTTCTGAATGTTGGGAAATCATCCCGCGTCTGCCACATATTGGAGTTCCATCCACCTTCGGTGCACCAGGTCTCGAGATTGTTCTCATCAGCAAAATCGGCAATTTTAATCAACGCGCTGTCGGAGGAGGTCATATCCCAACTGTGGAAAGACAGCGGACCAAGGTAAGGATGAGTTTCCTGGTTCGAGTAAATGCGCTGGGCATAGGAGGGTGCCTCGGACATGCTGGATGTGTCTGCAAGCAGCCAGCGCGTCTCCAGACCCAATTCTGCAAACCGTTCACCAGCCTGGATGATCAGTTGAGCATACGCGTCCCCACTCAGCAGCACATTGACCCCCAAGTTAGCTTCGTTAAAGGAGACGTATTCAACTTCCACACCATACTCTTCCCGCGCATACAACAGCCAGGCAGCTATGGATTCAATTACCTCCGGGATCATCTCGTCGGAGATTGACCTCGCCCGGTCAAATTCGGGGTTGGATACCATCCAATCTGGCACATACCAGATACTCGCGATCAAGACCTGTTCTTCACCAGCCTGCCTGTTGAAATCTCTCTGAAACTGTTGAATGAATTCGAGCGTATTGTGCACGATGCTCCCAGGTTCATCGATGAACTTGCTCTTATCGAAGGAGAATGGATCATCATTGTCATTGACCGGTTCCCAGACGTCCAGGTCCAAAGAGACCCGTGCCATAAAGGGTGTTAACATTGCGATATTCATCTCGCTGACCGGTTCAAATGGTGTGTCGGCTCCACCGTAGCGGTGGATGAAATTTCCCCCGCCAACATCCTTGATGATTTGAAGATGTTGGTCCGGAAATACCTCTAACCGTGCGATATATGGGGTCGGGGCAACTTCTTCTTCCGGTTCGATGGTGGCGGTCTTTGTCGGGAAAATTCCCGACTCGGTCTGGGCTATTTCCTGCGTAAGCTGAGGTTTTGTGGAGCATCCTGTAATTACCAGGAGAAGGAAAACCAGTGCAACCACGTTCCATCGCAAATCCCAGGTATTCATCTATCGGTATCCTTTAAAACGGTATACTAAAGCCGTTTGTATTCTTCATGAGCGATCAGGCGGGTTGGATCAACCGCCACAACCTGCCCCAGGACGCTTGCCGCGCCTGTTTTGTCACCAAGACCTGACCGTGCTAATCCAGCCAGCATATTGAAATAAATTCGCTGGAGCTTTTTAGGATCATCTTCAAAGACAGGGCTGGGATTCCCGTAATAGAAATAACCGGATCCTGGCGGGTTGTTTGCCATTTCTTCAGATTTTTTCAACAAGTTGCGCAGTTTGTCATCCCCTTCTTCAGCCCTTCCTAGCTGCTTTAATGCCAGCCCCTGGAAATAAGTGACGATGGAGAACTCATCCCATTTGCAGGCAAGCACGTTTTCGAATTTATCTCTGGCTTTTTCTGCCTCCCCAAGTTTGGCATGAGCCAGACCACTATAATAAACAAGGTGAATCGTCTCCGCCTCATTGGGAACCTCTCCCAGGTTAGCGGGTGTATCCAATCCTGCCTCGAAGTGGGATAGGGCATCTGCTGCATTCCCCTCATCCAGTGCTGCTCGTCCCAAAAGCCAATGCGCATTGGCATAATGTTCGACGACCGAACCTTCCCCGCCTTCCCAGGGGTGGAACGTGCGCTGCTGGGTGAGTTCTATGGCTTTTTCGGGCATCCCAACACAGTTGTACAACATGGCGCATTGAGAAACCAGGTCATCGCGCTGGTTAACCACATCCGGATTGCGTTTGTACAATTCCAGGCGTTCTGCTGCAGGTCTGGCTTTGCGATATAACAATTGGTCATATTCCAACAGGATGCGAGGATCGCCAGGATTGGCTTGATTTGCTTTCTGGATATAACTGAGTGCTGCGTCAATATTGTTTTCCTGATTATATGCGGCGAGCGCCAGGTTCCTCCAAGGTATCGAAAATTCGGGATTGATTTCCACGGACCGTTTCCAATGCTCGATCGCTTTCGATACCTGTTTCTTATCATACAGTAGATTGCCCAGGTAGTAGTGGGCGCGGGAATCGTCGGGTGCGATTTTGATTACCTTTTCAAGCACCTGCATCTCTTCTAACCGCCAGGGGAAACAGTAATCGGGCGATGCAGCAGCCCCTTTTCGCAGCCAATCTTTGCTTGCTTCTTCGTTTCCTAATTGTTTGGAGATGCAAGCCATGATGTATGCCACCATGGGGTGGATGCCTTTCTGAGCGGTGAGGTACCCGACCAGGGGGAAAGTGTCCTCGTATAATCCTGCGCTGGTATAGTCCAGGATCACGTCCAGGTAAGTTTGCACATCGCTGCGGGTCATGGCGTGCAAGTCATCGAGGCGCTGTTGGGCAATACGCGGTATCCCCGACTGGCGGGCTATGAGCATGAACTCATGGCGAGCCCAGATATCCAGGGGATCCATCAGAATGGTTGCATTTATAATTTCATCCGCCTCATCGAGCAAGCCCAAATTCCTGTATATGGCAGCCTTCAGGCAGCGTGCCTTGGAGTGCTCAGAATTTGTCTTAAGGGCATCGTCCAGGTGCTGTAAAGCCTTATGATAATGCTTCTGTCGTGTGTCCACCAACGCCAGTTGATAAAATGAGGCAGATTTCCAGGCGTAATCCCAGGTCGCTTTATAAAGAGCATCATAGGCTTCTTCTGGTTTGCCGCTGGCGAGAAGCGTTAAGCCTAAGTAGTAATGGGCTTCACCGGAAAAAGGATTCAGATTCCTGGAAGTCAGGCGATCGAGGGCAGCACGCAGATGATGTTCAGCTTTTTCCAGATCGCCTTTACTGTATGCGTCACGACCCAGGGCGATATGAGTGCGTGAGTCACCCGGGTCACGGTGGATTGCCTCTTCCCAGTAGATGTGTGCTGAAACGAATGGATGGCGGTACTGCTCCAGGTGCAGACCGATCAGGTACAGTTCATCATTGGAAGAGATCTCTGATGGCAAACCCGGAGGTGTATAGGGCGCAGGAATCGGATCGCCAGAAACCTCATCCCATTCCGCTTCCGGTCGGTATCGGATGACCTCGGAACCTTGATGGTCGAGTACCTGCAACAACAGTTCGGTGGTTATAGTGCCGGTGGGGAGGTCAACGATTTTGTTGAAGGCTTCTCCCGGTCCCAGGTCGACAATATTGTTCAGGATCGAGGATTTTCCATCACTTAAAACAATCCTGGCTGCATGCATCACTTCTGTTGTATAAACACCGATACGGGCATTTCCATCCGTCACCTCCAGGTTTACGGCACAGCGAATGTTGGCATTTTTCATCGCCCCAATCTTTTGCACCGGGTACCAATACTGGCTGAAAACCTTGGTTTCAAAAGGTTTGATCCAGGTGAAATCGGGCTGGTTGTCCGTGTAAACGCCGGCCATCAATTCCAGATAGTCACCTTCATCATCCATTAAATTGTCCTGCCATTTACGCCCAAACGAACCACTTCCCCAGGTGAAGAACTTTTTCCCTGGGGAAATGTGACGGCTGGCTACATGGACGAGACCGCTGTCGACGGCGTGATCATATCCACCAAAGAACTCGTATTTTGAATCACCCGCGAAGAACGACGTTGCGTTGGGTGAATTGATGTACCAGCTCAAGTCCAACCCATCGCCATAATCATTGTTGTAGAATCTTCCCCTGGCGACAGGATAACGCGTGACGGCAGCTTTTGCATGAAAAACGGAATAATTCACATCTGGAGGGAAAATTACCTGATATTTTTCGTTGATGTGAACACCCGCATTCTGCCACCATAGGAATGTCTGAGGTATGGAGGTGCGGTTATAGAGGCGCACTTTCGTCTCGATAATCGCCTTTCCCGGATGCAGGCAAATTCCCACCATCCCTTTTGTCCGGTTGAATGGATCATGCTCCCCCATCCATACAATTTTGCTTCCATCGGATTTTGACTCCAGGGTGTAATCTACGGGAGAAAATGTGGAAGGTCGGTGGTGTTGGGGCCAGTTAAATTCAACCCCACCTGAAATCCAGGGTCCACAGACACCAATCAGTGCCGGTTTAATAACCGTATGGCGGTAAAAGAAATCATAACCATTGGTCTTGTCCCTCGCCGCGAATATCCGCCCTCCAAGTTCAGGAATCAATATCAATTCGAGGTACTCATTTTCTAAGAAGACCGCCAGGTATTTTTTGTCGATTTTCTCACTCGATAGAGAATCGGTGAAAGGAACGGGATAGATGTTGCCCTTTGCACCTTGAATGTTGCGATGTTCAAAGAACATCGGGTTGGGGTCTGCTTCCTTGACCTCATACGTTGGGATTACGATCTCCTCTGCCCACGCTTTGACTGCATCTTGATTTTCAATCATTAATTCGTCGTTCATTTGTCGCCTCTTTATTTATTTGGTTAATTTTTCCACTCGGTCCATCACTTCGAAACAACAGCGGCTGTTGTGGTAGGGGCACTTCCAAAAATCAGCCATTGGGAGCATGAACCTGTTTCTGTCTCGCGATAATCGCGCGTACCACTCACCTTGATCATGGTTGATCATGAATTTCTGGATCCATGCCCAGTTATTTTGAGCTGCATGGAGAAATTTAATCTCAGAAGATAGCTGGTAAGCGTTCAGAAAACCAACAACGGATTCTGCCTGAGCCCACCAATCTTTTGTGTCGGTATGTATGCCTGCAGGTGAAGCTTCATACAGAAGTGCGCCATCCTCATCGATACCTTCTTGAAGGACGGCTTCAGCCATCAATAAAGATCTCTCCTTGATAGACTCTGTTAACCTTTCATCGCCAATCAATTCCGCAGCCTCGTAAAGCAGCCAGCTGCCTTCGATGTCGTGCCCATAAGAGATGAGGTCTGACTCTGGATTCCATGCAGCATCGAAAAACAGGATGAAATGTTGGTTCTGCGGGTCGATGATCTTGTCCAGAAAAAGTTTGACCATCTCCTTGTTCCGCTTAATTAACAATGGGTCGTCCCAAACGCGCATTAAATTCGTGAACGCTTCCATCAGGTGAAGGTGGGCGTTCATTGTCTTGACCACATTCATCTTCCCATCCGCTAAAGTGGAATCGTTGATGGTAGCCCATTGGCGGTCGAAAGCTTCCATGTAACCACCGTTGACCGGATCGTGCGCATGTTTTTCGAGCAGAGTAAACAATGCAATCGAGAGATCCAACGCTTCCTGTTTTTGGCTGGCACGGAAAAATTCCGAAAGACCGTACAGAGAAAAAGACTGCGCATAGGCGTGTTTTCTTGCATCAAGGCTCCTGCCTGCTCGGTCTACCAACCAGTAGGTGCCTCCATATTGCTCATCCCACAGATACCTGACCAGGAAATCGTAAGCATGCTGAGCGGCATCCATGTATTGCTGTTCCTGGAAGACAATATATGCGTGGGAGAATGTCCATAAGATGCGCGCCAGCAGTATTCCGCCTTTTGGTGCTTCGGAATCGGGCAATGCATCGTGGTCCAGGCTTCCGAAATAACCGCCAAACTTTTGATCGGTTGCTTTCTCAATCCAGAATGGAAGGATATTACTGCGCACCTCCAGCTCAGCTGCATTTCGCAATCCGGATAATTGATCTACTTTCATCTTTTCCTTTCAGATAACGTAATTAAAAAAGGGATGCAGATTAATCAGTATTTTGGTTCAACCCTCGATCAAAGATTCCCCGCCATCAATCCAGATTTCTGTCCCGGTGATGTGATCAGATGCATCGGATGCCAGAAACAGAACCAGCTGGGCGACTTGTTCCGGTTTACCCGGACGACCACCGGTAAGTGGGATGGCACCATCCATGTAATGGATGCGTTTCTTGACTTTGCTGAAGTTTTTAGTAAAAGTGTTTCTGCCTATGTCAGAGTAAACGGCTCCCGGGCAGATGATGTTGACGCGGATTTTGTATCTTGCTAATTCCGCTGCGACCATTTTCCCAAAGGAAACCTGGGCTCCTTTTGTGGTTGCATAAGCTGAAAAACCCATATTGCTGAACATGCGCGTGCCGTTAACCGAAGAGTCGATGATGATCGAACCCCCTTGTTTCTTTAAATAGGGCACAGCATATTTTACCGTGAGGAATGTTCCCCGTAAGTTGATCTGGATCGTTTGGTCCCATTCATCAGGTTCGATTTCTTCGACCGGAGCCCAAATCCCATTCACTCCGGCATTGGCAAAGACTACATCCAATCTCCCCCAATGGCTGAACAGGCTTTCGACAGCCTGGCGGACATCATCGGGTTCTGCCACATCACCCGGAAGGGGCAGCGCCTTCCCACCAGCGGTGGTGATTTGGTGGGCGACGTCAACCAGGACTGATTCACGACGCCCCATTAAGCCAACACACGCTCCTTCTTTCGCCAGCAAGTGTGCCGTTGCTTCACCGATCCCGCTGCCCGCTCCGGTTATAAATGCGACACGGTTCTCTAGCTGCATAGCTGGTCCTTATAACACTCCGAAAACCCGGTAAACCTCGTCAATCGGCATCCCGGCAGCGAGTTGTTCACGCTCTTCGTTTTCCTTTGCCCAAATGGCCTCAACGCGCAGCAGTACTTCATCGACCACATCCTTGGGGATCAACTGCACGCCATCATTATCACCGAAGATGAAATCTCCAGGCGCAACCCGGACGTAGTGAGTGATATGACCCGGGAGGAAGATCGGCACATTGACTTCGGTTACCACCCATCCACCAAAGGCATTAGGTCGCGTGCCAAAAGAGAACATGGGGAAGTCATCCATCTTGAGCACGTACTGCGTATCGCGGCAGTTACCCGCCAGGAGCATTCCCCGGCAGCCGTGGGCTGACGCAAGCTGGCAGCTCATTTCGCCAAACTGGGCAGGCTGCATATCACCGCCGCAATCGAAACACAGTATCGATCCAGGTTCTTGCGTGGCGACTTCCCGCATCATCCGTTTCTGTGGGTGCCCACCCTGGCGTTCCCATTCTGCTTCTTGCTGTTCTTTGAGCTCAGGATAGTCGTCCAGATTCACCTGTGAATGCAGCTTCACGGGCAGTGCGCGCCCAACCAGCTGCATGCCCTGTCTAAGAGGCTTGAATTGGGAAGAAAAGACCGTATTGGTGATCCCGAGCATAGACAATGAATCGGAAACCGACCCACCGTAACCTGCTTTTCGGAAACGAGCGATTCTTTCTGTATCAGTGATGTCCAGTTTCCTGGGTTCATCGGGGAAATTCCATTCTTCCATTGTGTTCTCCTTATTGATAAATAAATTTTAACCAATTGAGTGGTTATTTATCAGAACATTATCTATTACCTACTGTTGAAAGACAGACAGCATGAGACAGAAACCTGCCTGCAGTCGTTTGTGTATGATCACTTCTACTGCCTGGTCCGGTCAATTACGAAAGCACAGGCAAAATGCACACAGGTTTTGGCACCTCGAAATTAATTCCGGTTGGTTCAGGAATACCCGTGCGATCATCCAGACTGAATACGACCAGATTGTCCGTGTGTTCATTGGCTGCGATCAGGTGGCTGCCTGAGGGGGTGAGAGCAAAATTCCTTGGCCAGCGACCTGCGCTTGAAACATGTCCTGAAGGTACCAGGGAACCGTCCTCTTGCACCATGAACACTGCCAGGCTATTGTGCCCGCGGTTTGAGACATACAAGAATTTTCCACCTGGAGATATATGGATATCTGCCACTGAGCTATTGTCCGAAAAATCTGATGGTAAAGTAGGCAGGGTTTGGAATGCGTCAAGAACTCCATTTTCCTGGCTCCAAGTGCAGGCTGTAACCGTGTTACCCATTTCATTGGCAACATAAAAATACTTGTTGTTTGGATGGAATACCATGTGCCTGGGTCCTGATCCTGGGGGGACGGAAAGGCTGGGGAAGGAGTGGGGGCGCAATTTTCCACTGTTTTCATCTATTGTGTACAAAAGGACCTTATCAAGTCCGAGGTCAGCCGCAAGTATATATTCTCCCTGTAAGTCGCTGATGATCGAGTGGGCGTGAGCACCTTCTTGCCGGACTGCATCCGGTCCTGAACCCTGGTGTTGGACACTGTCGCTGTGAGGTTCAAGGGTTCCGTCTTTATTAATTGGGTAAATCGCCAGGCTGCCGTTGCCATAGTTAGAGACCATCAACCATTTACCATCACGGTCGCAGCTGACGTAGCAGGGAGCAGAGCCTGAAGTCACCTGCCGGTTCAGGAAGGTGAGTGTTTTCGAGACATGATCTATCTGGAAAGCACTGACAGTGCCCTCGCCCAACTCATTGACGGCATACAGGTACTGTCCATTAGGATGTATGCTCAGGAATGATGGGTTTTTGCCTGCTGGTTGTTTGGAGATCAACTTCAGTTCACCACTTTCCGGCTCGAACTCGAAGATAGAAATCCCCTCTTCTCGGTGGGCGTTATTGGGGGTGGTATATGTGTAGCTGCCTACAAAAAGTGTGACTGTCATAATTTTCCTTTATTTTATTCCATGACTTTCCCGTATTCTGAAACCCGGAGAACCTCAGGAATCAATCCGGTTTAAGGTCTTGCCGGGCTGCCATCCGGAAGTCGCGTCTGCGTCCACGCGTCTACCGAGTCTTCGGGCGGATACTTTGCGGCGAGTTTTTCATCGAATTCTATGCCCAGACCAGGTTTGTCGTTGGGGTACATGTACCCACCACGAACTACAGGGAGTCCTGGGAACATGTCATAGACCAGGTTATCAAACCGGCACCACTCCTGGATCCCAAAGTTTGGTGCCCAAAGGTCAAGATGTAGATTTGCTGCATGACCCACAGGTGAAGTGTCTCCAGGTCCGTGCCAGGCAGTTCGAATGCCGTAAATTTGGGCATGGATGGCAGCGTTACGGGCAGGTGTGATCCCACCGATCTGGCTTACGTGCATCCTCAAAAAGTCGATGAGGCGTTCTTCGATCATAAGTCGCCACTCGCGCGGGTTGTTGAATAATTCACCCATGGCGATCGGTGTGGCGCAGACCTGTCGGATATGGCGGAAGTATTCGATATCTTCGGGCGCCAGAGAGTCCTCAAGGAAGAACAGGTTAAACGGTTCCACATCTTTAGCAAATTTGACCGTATCGATAGGTGCAAGGCGTTCATGAACATCATGGAGAAGCTCAATTTCGTCGCCTGCATGACTACGAACATATTCGATCATCTTCAGCATATTGCGGGTATAAGCGCGAGGATCATAATATGCACCTTCAGGAGCTCCTTCTGGTTTTGGCATTGCCTGTGTCTTGCCCCCGTAACCCCCCATTTGTACGCGGATATAGTGGTAGCCTTGTTCCTGGAATTTTCTCACATTATCGAGCACTTCCTGTGGATCGCGACCATCTGCATGTGCATAACATGCAGCCGCTTCCCGGCATTTTCCGCCTAATAAGTCGTAAACTGGCATTCCTGCCATTTTTCCTTTAATGTCCCAAAGTGCCTGGTCGATGCCTGAGATGGCATTATTTAAAACAGGACCGTTACGCCAATAACCTTGCACCAGGTTCATCTGGAACAATTCCTCGATGCGCGACACATCTTTGCCGAGGACGAAAGGGATAACATGGTGCATCAGTGCCGCATAAGTAGCCCGGTAACGCTGCGTAAAGGTTGCACAGCCTAAACCGTAAAGTCCATCCTGCGATGTGTGAACTTTGACGATGATGAAACGTGTACCAGGTCCATGTGTTTGAACTAGAAAGGTTTGAACATCTGTTATTGTTACTGGTTGTGTCATGATTTATTCCTTTGTGGTTATTCTTCGGGGAAAATGGCTAGAAGAGTATTATTATCCCAGGTTTCTGTCTCAAAGTCATAGATTCCAAAAGGGAACATATCGGGGGATGCGTTTCCAAATCCTAAAATAAACCAGCTGATTTCCCTTTCTTCTGCAGCTCTTGTAACAGCGTTCAACCAGCGTCCTCTCGAAGCGCTATCGGCTACCTGGGTGACTCCAAATGATGACATCACAACAGGACGAGCGTTTTTTCTGCTGTATTCAGCAACCGAGTCCATCGTCCGATTGAGTTCATCTTTTTCTTCCTCTGTCCCATCCCAGGTTGTCCCAATAAACTGCTCCAGGTATTGATTAATACCTTGAACGGTAAAGCGGAAAGGTTGGAAGAACGAGAAAGTGACTATCAGGTTTCGGTCTTCTTCCGGGAGATTGAAACCTGGCAAGAAATTGGGGTTGAAAAAATCTGCACCGAGCATCAGGGTTCGGTCCGGATTCGATTTCCTGATTAATTTAATGGTGTCATTGGCTGTATCATTCCAGGATGTGGTGGCAAATGTTCCCTGGGGGTTAAGGTAAATTCCGAAAAGAAGTTCTTCTGGATAATCTTTGAAATGGTCTGACAATTGTTCCCAAATATCGAGGAAGCGTTCTGTATGCAAACGCGGTTCTTCGTTTAATTCCGGGTAATCGTCAAAATACAGTGCTACTGCAAGGTCAGCAGCAAGGAACCCATCTACAAGTTGGGTAATATCATCAAGGAACAACACATCCAATTCATAAGGAGATTGCTCTTGTGCAAAAAATGACCAGGACACTGGCAGGAGCACAGAATCGAAACCAGCTTCTTTAATCGCCAGGATGTGCTTCTCATCAATGGAAATTGGATATAACCTGGGATCGAAATCTACGGGTTCGCCTTCCAATTCTTCATCAGGGGACTCTTCGGGAGCAGCAAGTGGTAAAACGGTAATCCCTTTTGCCAACCTTTGGCTTTGTTCAAAAACGAATTCATCTTTTTCAGTTCTGGCTCGACCTGCTTCAGTTGCAGTAGGTAAAATGGCTACAACCGGGGTGCTGGTTCCAGCCGTCTCCTCGAAGGTGTCAACACCAGCAGATTCAGGAATAAGGGGTTCAATTTCAGGTGATGGATTGCATGCTATCAATATCAGGGCGAAAAATACTACCATCAGTGATAGAAAATACTTATTCAAGATAATGCTCCAGAAATTACACTGACCAGAATGCCCACCAAAAAACAGACCAACCCGATGACGAAGACTCTGATTATTGGGGTGAATTTCTTTTCAACATCCTGTCTAACTTCTATATTAAAATCTGTCAATAAACTGGCTTGGGCTGATGTTATCAGCATTGGTCCAAAATCTCTTCCCCCGGAGGTCTGGCCCAGGGCCATCACACCGCCTGCCATCATGATCAGCAACCCAACCCAAAAAAGCCGGTCACTGAAGGCAGACAGGCTGAATTCACCCAAAAATAAAAACGATAGTCCTACCAGGATGATGATGAGGAGATCAAAGATGAGCACCTTCTTGACAATCAAGATCATGATTTCTTTGGTGTAAGCAAGTATTTTCTTGACCATTGGTTTTATTATTTCTCTGGAATCATAACATCTAGTAAAGGCTGGCGCCAAAGACCATTTTCCGGATCGTAAATCCCAAAACCTGCGCCAAATTCCCAGTATGCCCAGCTCATATCTCGTTCCTCAGCTGTTCGGGCAATAAAATCCGTCCAGATAACCCTTGAATCCATATCCGCTTTAGAATATGCCCCAAATTCGCCCAGGTAAAGGGGACGACTGTTTTGACTGGCCCACCTGGCAGCTGCATTGAAATTAGTTATCACCAGTTGTTTTTGCTCTTCATTACCTTCCCAGGTTGTTCCCAGCCAGGCATCCGAACCTTCTGCCCATTCGGCTCCCTGGTGCGTAAATTGAAATGGAGAATAATAATGCACTGTTACGATCAGGTTACGATCCTCTTCAGGCAGGAATAATCCATAAAGGGCATCCATCGAGTTCCAGTTTCCCGGACCTATGATCAACGTCCGTTGCGGATTCGACTCGCGTATTATGCTGACCGCTTCAGCGGCAAATTCATTCCAGACAGTTGCTCCTAGAGTACCTGTTGGCTCATTGAGCAGTTCAAAATAAAGGCTTTCCGGTTTGTCCTGATATCTCTCCGCAATCTGCCTCCAGATACTCAAGAACCGATCCTTATGAGGGCGCGGGGTTTCGTTGATCTCCTCATAGTGATGCATGTTGACCACAACAGCCAGTTCATTTTTAAGAGCCTGTTCGATCACCCAGTCGACACGTTCGAAAAAAAGTGGGTCGATAGTGTACGGCGGATTCTCCTGTGTATGTGCAGACCATCGAATGGGTACACGGACGGAATCGAAACCCGCATCTGAGATCAGTTCGAAATATTCCTCTTCCAGGGTTAAGCCCCACTCACCTTCTTGGGGAGCTTCCAATGCATTTCCAAGGTTTACGCCCCGACCCAACCTGCGGTTTTGCTCGAACGCAAATACATCTGCTTCACTGGTGGGTTGTGGGGTTGTAGTTGGAGTTGGTTTGGGAGTCAAGTCGTCGGTTGGAACCTCTTTTTCAAAGGATGGTACAGGGGTAGTTACAGGCGCCTGGTCAATTATACAGCCTGTCAGGCTGGTCAACAGGAACAGCGCTAATATCAGATAAATCGCGCCTTTGGTTTTGGGTGCTGTGCTAAATATCAATGCTTGCTTAATTTTTCCACCCCTCTGCGAACAGCTTGTACCATGTGCTCGACCTGGTCTTCGTTCAGGTGATCGTAAATGGGCAGCTGGATCTGGTGCTCGAAATATTGCTGTTCTGCAACCGGACACTCACCATACCTGTAGCCGAGAGCGCGGAATTCGGAAAGCAAGTGGACAGGGAAATATCGAAGTTGAATCTGCACTCCTTCTTCCTGCTCGAGATAGCGGATGAAATCATCTTTGCTGACGCCGACATGTTTTGGGTCGTAGAAGAAAGTATATAAGTGATAAATATGGTAAGCGTAAGGTTGTTCTATCTGCAGACTTATGCCTGGAATACCGGCAAGACCTGCATCCAACTGCCGGGCAATTTCACGCCGTCTCTGGTTCAGCGCGTCTAATTTGGTCAGTTGAACCAGCCCAATCGCCGCCTGGATATCGCTCATGCGGTAATTACTGCCCACCTCGAAGAAATCGTCAACATAATCCATATTGAAAGAATGTTTGACATGCCAATCCCGGTAATAAGCTGGTTCTTCATATGGACCGATGCGCTTATCCGTCCGGTCTTTCATTTTCCCGTACATATGGATAGTTCCCAGGTTATGAGCGTATTCATTCAATTCAGCATTATTAGTGGTTAACATGCCGCCCTCGCCGGTGGTCATGTTTTTCAACGAATGAAAGCTAAAACAGCCCACATCCCCGATCGCGCCGGCGAAACGATCTTTGTATTTTGCCCCCGGAGCATGAGCGCAGTCTTCTACCACACGCAGGTTGTGCTTTCGAGCAATCTCCATGACGGGATCCATATCAACTGCCTGACCACCGTGATGAACAACGTAAATAGCCCTGGTTTTCTCGTTGACCAGAGGCTCGATTGTCCCTGGATCGATGTTCAGGCTGTTGGGATCAATATCGGCAAACCGGATTTTGCATTTACGCACCAGCATTGGCCATGTTGTCACCCAAAATGTCTGCGGGGTGGTGATAACCTCATCGCCTTCTTTCAAGCCTATGATTTGGGCAGAAAGGTAAAGGGCAGTCGTGCAGGAGTTTGTTGCCAGGGCATATTTTGCGCCTACTTTTCTTGAAAATTCTGCTTCGAACTCCCCAGCTGTGGGTCCTTTACTCAAGATATCCTGGCGGAGCACACGGGCGACGGCTTCAACTTCTTCCAAACCAAGCCGGTTGGAAACTGCGCTGTAGGGGACGATCCATTCTTTTTGCATGTTTTCCTTGTTTTTTTGATCCTTTTTTCTTGAGGGGAGTCCAACTCTTATATATGTTTCCGTGCGCTGAGAGATTTTGTATTCTGATGGATTCAAAGATTTCGGACGAATCCAACCGTCCGAATCAAGATCAATTTTTTGATTTCTTGGTTCCAGGCTCACCACCCGGATATTATAACAACAAGTATCGATCGATGAGTTTTTGACAGCGAGGAGAAAGACAATCTTTATCCCGAATTTCGTACCGGGTTTGATTGATATCGATTAACAACCAGCGCTTGTTGGAAATTCGCCGGGTTGAATTTACGATGCTGTCTCGTATAGTGAATTCCTTGTTGCCCCGATCGGTTTCGACATCCCAGTATAAGAATCCAAACTCTTCGCGTATGTTGTTGACGCGTAAAATTTCAGGCACTACATAATGCCGTTGCAGCTCAAACAATACCGCCTCAAGCGAGGTTTCATCTAACTCAAAGACATCTTCCATCATCCCAATTTCATACGAGTTCTCACTGTTCATCTCGGTAGCTCGGACTGCGATGTTGGCGTTCTCTGATGAAAGAGGGAAACAACGACGTAGCGTTACGCGTGGGTAAAAAGTGCCATCCGCGTCGGTAAATGTGAGGTTTTCTCCTTCTAATGAGAAACCGATATTCCTTGTCTCTAAATAATTGGTGATAAAAGTAATGCTTTCAGAAGGATCATCCATTATGTTTTTCTCCATAACCTAAACAGAGGGAACCCCATTAAGGGTGGCAAATTTGGATTGGATTTGAACGAGATTGTAAAATAAACCCCGCTGCTCCATCAATTTATTGGGTGAACCCATTTCAGCGATTTTCCCGTGGTCAAGCGCGATGATCCGGTTGGCGTTATACAGGGTCGATAACCTGTGGGCGATGGCAATGGTTGTCCTTCCCTGGATGAGTGTTTCGAGGGCTTTCTGAATTTGCCTTTCGGTCTCTGTATCCACAGAGGATGTGGCTTCATCCAGAATCAGGATTTTTGGGTTCAACAAAATCGCTCGAGCAATCGAAATGCGCTGGCGTTCCCCACCAGATAAACCCGTTCCACCCTCACCAACAATAGTGTCGTAACCTTCCGGCAGGTTGGTGACGAAATCATGGGCATTGGCAGCTTTGGCAGCCCGGATGATATCCGCTTGTGTCGCCTCCGGCTGCGCGTAGGCAATATTCTCTGCGATAGATCCGCTGAACAAGAAGGGGGTTTGTAAAACAATCCCAATATTCTTGCGAAGTTCTTCCCTGGCAATATCACGCACATCCTCACCATCAATGCGCACCATCCCTGAAGTTGGATCGTAGAACCTGCAAATCAGGTTTACCAATGTGGTTTTTCCAGCACCGCTCGGACCGACGATACCAATCAATTCACCAGGCTCAATATCGAAGCTTAAGCTTTTTAAAACAGGGAAGAAGGGGTTGTAACCAAATGAAACATCGGAAAATTGGATTTTACCGCTCACCGGTTTTCCCGAAATTTTGAAATTCCTTTGTTGGACCTTGGGCACTTCATCCAGAAATTCAAAAGTGCGTTGGGAGATGGTTGTAAACCGGTTGAGCGCCTGGCTGACAGACGCCATATTCGATAATGGTCCATAAAACATTCCCAGGTACGCCAGGAATGCCATCAATGTACCGAGTGAAATGATGCCTCCAAGCACTGCTTTTCCACCTACAAACCAGATAATTAATCCCCCCGCACCAAAAGCGAACGAAATCAGGGGGAAGAATCCAGCCCATGCCTGGTCAACTCGCAGGCGTGCATTCAAGGCGTGTGTGTTTAAATTCTTGTATCTGGTTTCTTCCTGATCATCCTGTCCAAAAGCTTTGACCACCTGAATGCCAGCTAAAAAAGTGTTCAACATCGAATTCAACCGCCATCGAGAGATCCAGTAGCGCCGGAAATGCGGGTTCATCCTGCGATGATAATATAGCGTGGCAACCAGGACAAATGGCGCTGGGATCAAAACAAAAAGACCGAGTGAAGGCGCCATCGAGAACAGGACCACTCCGATACCAATCACCAGAAATGCGTTGAGGATGAAGCCTGCCATCTGGTTAATTAATCCCTGTAATTCCTCAGTATCCTGGTTGATGCGCGTCATCAACCTGCCGGTCTCATTGCGGTCAAAGAACTCCTGGGATAAAACTTTCAGATGGGCAAACATTTTTTCTCGAACATTGGCGGCGAATGAAGTGCTGATGCGGTTTGTCAGCAGTGCATCATTGATTGTTAGAGTTACCCGGATAATTTGCACAAGGAACAGACCACCAACCAACCAGACCAGCCATTCTGTGTGTGCTTCGGTGGTTAGAACCTGGTCGATCAAAATGCGTGTCAGATAGGGAGGCAGCAGGTCTACAAAAACGAGCATAAACATCAGGGCAAAGTGGATCACGGTATCTTTCCAGTATGGTTTTGCGAGGTGTACCAATCTTCGCATGACCTGACCTCGCTTAATGCAGCTTGGACAAACTTTCATGGAAGGATCGAGTAATCGTTTTCCGCAAGAGAGACATTTATGCTCTTCTGCGCCAAGGTCCGGAATGGGAACATCAGGACCGTTTTCTGCTCTCTGGCGCAGGTAATGTGCCACAAGGGCGAATTGTTCAGTCAGTTCGTTGGAAAAATGCAGGATATTTTCTTGTTTTCCTTGAATTGTGACCCTCAAGAGTGCGTTCCCTACGCACGGCTCAATCTGGGCGTCCTCAATTTTTTCCAACGGAAAGTTGAAACGTTCTTCGCTTTGGCTTTGTTTACGTGAGATTACATGCAGGTTAGCGTCGTCAATTAAAAGCCATTGCTCGCCGAATGAACCATCCGGAGTCAGATCGGTTGCTACTGCCAGTTGAATTTTTTGTGCCCATCCATTGTGACTGTTGAACGTCCCCAACACATCGGTGGGTATGTTCGCCAGTAGTGATTCGGTTTCATTCATCTTAGCACCTCGTATTACTAAACAAGAATCGAGACCACGTCTCTTTAACCTCAAAACCAATGGTTCAGCCATTGGTTCTTGACTTTCTACGCCTGCGAGGTTAGTTGACGGGCTCGAACTGAAGTCTAGCTCTACGGAACTGGCGGATGAAGCCAGCCAATTCGCCCCTGCTAATGATCCCCCGCTCGAATGATTCGGCGGTAGGCATGTATACAACGCGCATTATACTCTGACTTCAAAATAAAACAAGAGGCAAATTGTCAATATTTCTTGGGAATCAAACGAGGAGCTAAATCTCATCGAGACTTGAACATACTTGGTGGGAAGGAAATTAACGAAAAAAATCTGGTGAAACCTGCCTGATTAAGTTTTCTTGAATGGATTATCTGGCTCACGAGTTTCCTGGACCTGACCATCCACAAGGTCGTACACAAAATGTGCGTATTCTTCGACCATCGGGTCGTGAGTTGCCATCACAATCGAGATGCCTTCCTTATCAACAATGTAACGGAAAAGGGCAAGTATTTGCCTGCCGGTCCCACTGTCCAATTCACCGGTGGGTTCATCTGCCAGGATCAGGTCTGGATGGGTGGATAATGCTCGGGCGATCGCCACACGCTGCTGCTGGCCTCCGGACAATTCCCACGGTCTGTGGTGTGCCCATGGACCCAGTCCAACAATATCAAGACTGCGCATTGCCAGTTTACGCCGGTCGGTGTTGTAGCCGGCGATTCGCAGCATCAACTCGACATTTTCGACAGCTGAGAAATTGGGCATTATGGCGAAGGATTGGAAGACGAATCCGATCCTGTGACGGCGCAAGTCCGTTAATTCATCGGCTGATTGCGTAGATAGGTCCAGGTCGAACAGGAATACCTTTCCGTCCGTGGGACGATCCAAACCGCCAATGATGTTTAAAAGTGTGGTTTTACCAGATCCGGAGCGACCTTTAAGAGCTGCCAGGACACCTTTGGGAACTTCCAGATTGAGCTCTTTCAAAGCATGCACCTGGCTGCTTCCTAACGAATACGTCCTGCTGACATTTTCAACTTTAATGATCGACTCAACACTTTTAATGCTTTCAGCTTGTGCCTCTGCTTGTATGGTGGCTTGATTCATGAATGTTTCATTCTCCTGCCGGAATTTGTATGGGACCTTTTCTCCGGAATATTTGTATGCAGATCGGAAGATAATCTTTCTTTGGTCAGAATTGCTCCAACTGGTTCACCTGTTGAGTTTCTTCTTGTTGTCTGATTTAGTCTGTGGTGTTTGAGATTCAAATAATAACGCAATTTGCTCTTCGATGGTTAATTGTTGCAATGAAGTATCGCTCTCCCCTTCAACTGGACGTATCAGGATCCCTTCTTCGGTTGTTTCCATGTGTGCACGTTTGGAGATACCATATTCCTCTCGCACTTCCTTGGGGATTTGCAGCCTCCCGGCGGAATCAAGCACAACAAACTCGTGGTAAGTGGTCTCGATCTGAAAGGAAGAACTGTCCTCACCGCTCTTCTGATCTCCGGTCATCACTTTTTCAAGCTGACTTACCTGACGGATGGTCTCGGTGGATATTTTCCCGTCACGGATAGCCACTACCCGGTCCACCTGTTCTGCTATGCGTGGATCATGGGTAACGATGATCGTGGTCAGGTTGAAATCATGATTGAGATTTCGGAAAGTGTCCATGATGGTCTGAGCAGTCTTCGAATCGACCTCACCGGTCGGTTCATCACCCAATAACAAAACTGGCTGGTTGGCAAGTGCAACGGCGATAGCAATACGCTGTTGTTCACCTCCGGAGAGCTGCGTCAGGTAATGGTCGCGTCGTTCGTATAAACCCACGGATCGCAGCAGCTCCAGAGCCCAATCACGTCGTTTCTTCTTCTCGGTGATAAGAGCCATGGTCATTGGGAATTCAATGTTCTCGAGTGCCGTTAAGTAAGGGATCAAATTACGTCCGGTCTGCTGCCAGACGAAACCAACTTTTTTGCGCTGGTACTGGTTCAATTCCGGTTCCGTCAGGCTGAGCAGGTCGATGTCGTCAACCAGCACTCGACCTGCTGAAGGGCGATCCAATCCCCCGAGGATATTCATCAATGTTGATTTTCCCGAACCTGATGTACCTACAATACCCAACATTTCACCTTTGGGCACGATCAAATCCAATCCTTGCAGCGCGACTACTTCGAGATCTGCGACCTTGTAGATCTTGACCAGGTTCTCGCAGATGATGATGTTCTCGAGATCGTTTGCCTTCATACTCGTCATAGTGATTCTCCCATTTTGACTGCCTGGAAGACTTTAATCCTGGCGAGATAATAGATCGTCCCAAGGATGGTCAACAGCAGTACGACACCGAATGCCAGGGTTAGCCCGATGGCTTCTCCCCAACCAATAGCTACTTCAAAGGGCGGGACCGGAATTCCACTGGTAGCCCCATATTGGAGCAGGGGGACAAAGATGTAACTGGTAAGGATGCCAACCCCTGCACCGGATATGATCGCCAGTCCCATCAGTAAGAATTGTTCGAGAGTCAAATAACCGATCAACTGCCTCACCGACATGCCAATCGCCTGGAGGATACCGAGTTGGATAAACCGCCGGCGCAAAGATGCATAGGAGTAGAGCACAAAACCTATTCCAGGCATTAATCCCGTCACGATGAAGCCCACATTTAACACCCCAAAGACACCCACTCGTTCGGGCTGATTTAACGACTCGGTGAATGCAGGATACCCATCACCTGTGATCACAACCCCCGCTCTGGGCACTCCCATCAGCAAACGGATCTGATGTAAAAGCAGCGGGATGTCTGTGCCTTCTTTAAGCTTCAACCAGTGATCGTATCCGATGACCGCATCTGGATTTTCAAAAATAGAATCCAGATTGGTGATCAAAGTTGGTCTTTGGTCCGGATAAACCGTTGGAAAAAAATCGTAGAAACCAGTGATGACCATTTCGTTATCGATACTCTCATTGAGGATGACAATGGATGTATTGATCTGGTCACCGATCTGTAGACCTCTTTCCTCAGCAAGGTTACGTGGAATGAGCACACTGTGCGGCGATTGTGCTAAAGAATTGAGCAATGAACCAAGGGATTGGTCGGTAAAATCATCTCTAAAAAAAGCTACGTTTGGGAAATCCAAACGATCTATACCCATAAATAATGCATTTTGTTCACCTACGCCATACGAGAATGTGCCTGGATATTTTCCTATCCTGGTAGCTGCTTCTATACTGGGTAGCGTTAAATGATCTTCTACACTTACATATCCTTCCACATTCAGGTCAAGTTCCGATATGGTAGCGCTGGATGATCCGGCGTTACTCCCAATGCCTGGATTATTGTCTCCAATAACAACATACTCGTGAACAGCAAGGTCAGCACCCGAACGGTAAAAGGTGGAGTCGTACAACCATTGGTCCAAAGTTTTCGCGGTTGAGGCAGAAAAGATCGATAATCCCAGGGAAATCATGATCAAGAGCAGAGCATTGGAGTAATCTTGAGGACGGCGGGATATTTGCTGTATGGATAAATATGCCCAGATCCCAGAGATTCGATCCACCAGAGAAGATAATAATCGGATTAAGAAGGGAATAATCCTCAAGCTGATCATGCATAAACCGATGGCGAACAAGGAAGGTGCGACGAATAAAAGTGGATTCCGGTATGGTTCTCCAGCACCCACGTTCACTTGAGGCAAGAAACTGGTCGATGCCACCAAACCTCTTAGCGAAATGAAAGCATATATCCCGGGTATGAGCAGGATAAAGTCAATGTAAAAACGCTGCCAGAAAGGTTTCCGTGAACTCCTTGATTGTTCTTGCTTTACCTGAATGATTGTTGAACGAGAAAGGCTTAGCATAGGTATGAATCGAGCGCCAATCACCAGTAGGGCTCCCAAAACTAACCATGCATAAGAAATCGCCCCGGTCGATAAAACCAAAGAAGATTCGCCCTTAAATTGTAAAAATGAAACGGTATGTCCGATCAGTTGGGCAGCCACCCATCCCATGATAAGTGAAAGTGGTATGGAGATCAGGATTAATAAAACACTCTCGATCAGATTTAATGCGGTAATTTGTTTCCAGCTGGTTCCTCTACCCCGCATCGTAGCAATTTCTTGTTCATACTGCTGGATTGAGATCGAGGCAGTAAGACCAATAAAAAGCAATACCATGATGACCATTGGACCGCTAACTGCAAAGATCAAGGTTGTTAATGCATCGGAACGGACCAGGTATTCTTCTAAAGGTACCAATGGGGTGTAATCAGCCGTAATTCCCGGTAACAATCGGCGTAATTCTGAATCCAGCCTGACCATCCCACGAGCATAGGTTTCTGATTTCGTATAGTCGAGCAGGTCCTCGTCTGTGACGATATACCAGGAAGAATAGAAGACAGGTTTTGCCAGGTGAGTCTCCAGTTGGTCTGAATAGGTGCTCTTAGGAACATACAACCTGTTGGCAAAAGCTGTTTGTGGATCATCGAACCATTCAGTACCCAGTGGATTTATCGGTTCCCAAAATCCAGTGATGATAATTTCAATATCACCGGATTTGAAACGATCACCGATGTTGAGGAAGAGATCATCTGCAGTTGAAGCAAAAACTGCTGTCTGGATGGGTTGGTCAGGATTCGAGACCTCTTGAGGCCATTCTCCTTCTACAATCCTGGCCTGGTTCTTAAAATTGTCCAGGTGGAAGAAAGCCATTTCCATCCAGGAACCTGAATTTTCACCTTCACCTGGAGGCACTACCCTATCCCAATGTAATGAGGTTGATTGCACTTCCTCGATGATATTCTCAATCGGTAAAGTGAGTAATTCGGTGAACCGTTGGTTAGTAAATTCATTCACCTTACTCACAATGTCCATTGTCATAGAAGATGAATCATCGATGTTGTAATAATGGATGCTAAACAACCTTCTTTGTGAAATAAGTGCTTTCTCTTCCAATTGCCGGCGAAGCACTTCACTGGAAACCCCATGTGAGAAAACAGGAACAGCCACGATAATGCTTATGATAGCAATGATACCCACCAGGGCACTGATGCTCAGACCTAAATTGTGACGGATTCGTTTAAATACGATCCTGAAGAGGGATGAAAAAATCGCAATATATGAAAGCATGAATACCTGTATTCTGATTAGGGTCCAAGAATCTGATCGCCTTCTTCTAAGTCAGCGACGATTTCCCAGAAGTTCGGTGTTCTTAGCCCCACTTCGTTGATTTCCACTCTCCTTCTGCGATCTCCATCCAGTACGATGACGAAATTGAGCCCGCGGTATTCCCGGATAGCGGCTGGTGGAAGGAGGAGTGCATCTTCTTTTTCACCCAGAATAACATTCATTACAAAATTTCGGTTTGTTGGAACTTCATTTTGCGGTAATTCCTTGGGAATTTCGAAATATAGATATTCCGCGCTGGTAGATTCATTAACGCTTTGCTGGCCTCTTTCAGGTTGGAAATTGGGTAAATATTTGACTGCGTATCCTTCCTCGCTATCGGTATCGGTGAAAAGAGAGACTTTGGAGTTTTCATTCAACGTTGCAGCCAGTTCGTAATCATATGCTGTACTGATCACGAGATTGTTTGGATCGCCTATGCGGAACGCAGTGTCATATGCATCCACTTGTTGTCCGGCGCGGATCCAGCTTTTCAGCAAGAGACCATCATAGGGTGCGTAAATCTGCCTTTCATCGATTAATGCTTCCAGTCGTTCAACGGCTAATTCACTGCGTTTAACCGCCTGAGTGATATAGGGATTGACATCATCGTTTAATAGAGCTGAAGCTTCTTGAGCAAGTTTCAGGTTCTCTTCTGTGATTTCGAGGTTGATTTGAGCGCGTTCGAGGTCTTTCCCAAAGGCTGATTCTAGGTCTAATTTCGCTAACTCGACACGTTTTTCCCATATATTTACATCAGCATCAGCTTTTTGCAAGTCGTAATCGCGTTGAGACTGGTAATTTGCCAGGTTTGCCTGTGATACTTCTAAATCTATGCGGGCTTGCTCAAGCTGATTAAGTAAATCATCCACCTGCAATTCTGCTAACAAATCACCTTCTTTAAAGGATTCACCTTCCCTCACCAGAACTCGGGTTATGAATCCTGATGTTCGGAAGAAAAGATCATCCTGTTTGGATGGAACAATCTGTCCAATCAGACGTTGTTCTTCGATGATCGGACCCCGTTCTACTGTGAATATTGCACTGTCGTAATTTACCAGCGGGGGAATTGGGGTAGGGGTTTGGGCACTGGTGTCTTCCGAATCACATGATGCCAGAAAAGAAGCACCCAATATCAATAATAATAAGATGACTATTTTCCTGAAAAGCATTAATTTATGATCCTTTTTTTATAAACTTTTCTTTTATTACGTTGGATTATTGAAAATTTTAATCAAGTATTTGGAAGATTCTACCATCAGGAGGAGGTGGAAATATAAATACATAGTTAATTTACTTAACGAAATCCTTAATAGAGTGGACGATTAAACCATGGTCAGCGGAATATGAATGTGACCAGGGCACCAAATACCATACACGCCAGACCAATAAACCAGATTTGAGCGCCTATGTTGTACCGGCTTTCAACCTCTTCTTTCGAACCGGGAAGCAGGTTCAAGCTTTTCTTCACCAAATCTGGATTTCGGTTTCCTCCAAAGAATATTTCCATGCCACGAGTGGTGATCATCTGGGCGAAAATGACAATTGTACCCATTGCCATGAAACCAATCCCAGTTAGAAACAACCGGTCGCTGTATGCCAGGGAAGAAAAAGGTCCCCAAAAAATGAAAGACAATCCCACTATCACGGAGGTGACAAATGCAGGTAATAACACCTTCATGAGGATGTAAATGGTTGTCGATTTGAGTAAAACTTTTGTATTTTCTCCTGTCATCTGTGTTATCCTACCAGCTCGGTGGGATAGGCCACCAACTCTCTTCTTTGCCAGTTCGCTCCATATCCCAGTAGTCTGCCATCTTTTCCAGATCACGCATGCTTGCATCTACCAGTTCAAACCCTCGGTGTGTCCCATTTCGGGATGCCGGTGATTTCTCGCCGGTATTTTGACAGTATTCGTAATAATCCTTGAAAGATTTCATGCTGGATTCAACTCCGTACCTTTCTGCACGCACATTCATCGGTGAAAGTGGATCGATGGTATGGACGGAATTTAATATTTTAAGCAATCTATTCGGATAAATATAAAATACTTCTTTGGCGAGTTCTATCGTCTCAGCGAAGGTGCTGTTTGTCTCTCCCGGCAAGTTTAAAGAAAAGTACACGATCAAGTATGAATCATGCTGACGCAGCAGGTCGATCATCTCGAAGAATTGTTCATTCGAAAAATGCTTTCCATTCAACCGTCGGACACGTTCATTCCCGGAAAGGGGGCTGAGTGTGAGACAAGAAAATTCCTTTATACAATTTGCCATGAACGTATCGATGAATTCCCTTGTTGGCATCTGAAAACACTCATTGTACAAACCGATCCTGACTTTTCGCCGTTGTAGTTCCGAAAAAAATCGTCCCCAATAATCCTCTCCTAATTCGGCGATGTCATATGCCAGGGCAGCCTGGTGGTAGCCTTGAGCGACCATTTTTTGGAGCTCATCCACCACAACTTCAGGAGACCGAGGCACAATGCCCATCCTGTTTGCCAGTAATTTATGTGAACTCTTAGCGCCTCCACAATAGGCGCACTCATACCGGCAGCCACGAGCAGTGGTTAGCCAACGCCCTCTGAATGGATTGGAATGTAAAGCTGCCCTCGCTTTTGGGAGATCGGTAACCAGGAATTCATGGATACCATATTCAATGTGATGATCCAGGAAGCTCAAATCAAGGTAATCCAATTCATCAAGATCCTGGGTTGTGGCAGTATATCCGATAGGATTTTCTACAATTACCCCATCCATTCGGAAGCTTAAATTAGCGATTTGAGCGAGTTTGGTGGATAAATTCTCGTTTACTTCGGATGAAAGAATGGTTTGGACCAATTGAAGAAGAGGTTTTTCCGCATCCCCACGGACGATTACGTCCACAGCTGGAGAAAATTCCAGGATTTCTCTCGAAAATCCTGACGCACTCAACCCTCCCAGGATGACCCAGGAATCAGAATGAATTTGTTTGATCATTCGAGCTGTATCGATTGCACCAAAACAATGCTCATACCAATGTAAGTCGAGTAAGAATATCCTGGCACCTGTCAGTTTACTAAGCCATTCCTTCAGATCAAAAGCTGGGTTTAGTTCCACTTCAAGACTGTGGTCAATTCCTCTTACAGAGATTTTGTTTTTGCGTAATACGTTTACCACTGCCGGTAAACCCACGGGTATTAGCCCGTAATCTCGCCCAAGGTTCGTATCCGGATGAAAGCCAATGCCTTGTTTTGTCGGGTGAATATAGATGACGTCTGGGTTCTTAGAATAAGATTTCGTAAAATGGATTGGACGCGTAGATGTTGATATTTTCTTTTTGGTCTTCTTCCTTGACGGTGACATTTCTACCTCTAAATAACGAGCCGTGATACGCCGAAGATCAATAAAGGTGGCGGAGTATAATTATACTCCGCCACCTTTAGGTTTAAATAAAATGCTGCGGCTTTACGAGGAAACAGTGATTGTGTCCCTGGTTTCCTGGAACAAATCCCCAATGTCATTGTTTTCGAGAACGGGATGATCCTGGTATAAAAAGCATGCTGCCACATCCCCTCCATTTGTTCGGAACAATGGTGGTCGGCTTTGTGTGCAGGGTTCGAAAACTTTGGGACAGCGATTGGCGAACTTGCAGCCAGTATGCCGTTCAACGGTACGACCTTTCTGCGCACCTTCTGCTGCCTCGCCCCAGCGAGTATCCGGATCGGGCCAGGGGATCGAATTAACCAAGAGCTGGGTATAAGGATGTTTGGGTTCACGAATAATATATTCGACATGACCTGCCTCCATGACCGATCCATGGTACATAACCATGATGAAGTCACTGACATGGTATGCAGTCGTGAGGTCGTGAGTAATATATAAGATCGGGATACCCAGATCAATATTTAGCTCGTGGATCTCTTTCAGGATCGTAGCGCGGAGGGAAGCATCGACCATTGAAACGGGTTCATCAGCAATGAGCAGCTTGGGCTGCAGTACCAGAGCCCTGGCAACGGCGATACGCTGGCGTTGTCCACCACTTAACTGGTGCGGGTATCGTCCCAACGTCTCTTCCGGTCGCAAACCAACTCTTCGCAGCGCGGCATCCATTAATTCATACGCTTCATTCTTATTCTTGGCTAACTTAAAATTCTTGATGGGTATAGAGAGTAAGTTATCTACCTTATAGAAAGGATTGTAGACGGCAAAAGGATCTTGAAAGATTGCCTGAACATTTCGACGAAAAAAATTCATCTCCTCCTTGCTCTGTTTCCAAATATTCTTACCCTCGAACAGAATTTCACCGATGGTGGGTTCGTAGAATCCCAGGATTAACATCATCAAAGTGGTTTTCCCGCTACCACTTTCACCCGCAACCGTGATGGTGTGCGGAAAATGCTGCTCAAGTGTCATGGTAAGGCTGTCAAGAGCTACCGTTGGATTGGACTTCTTTCCGAAAATTTTAGAGACGGCGTTGAGTTTTATCAGGTCTGCCATGGTTATCCTGCTCCATTGTAGAGGTGGCAGGCAACAAACCTGCCGGGTTTCAGCTCCCGGAGGGGTGGCGCTTCAACCGGGCAAATATCTTCCATCACTTTCGGGCACCTTGCACTGAATAAACAACCAGGAGGTGGGTTAATGACCGAGGGTGGGATTCCTGGGATTCCCTGGAATACACCCCGCTGCCCCAGGACAGGAAGTGAATCAATCAACGCCTGTGTGTAGGGATGGAGTGGTTCTTCGAACATACCGCGCACATCGCCAATTTCTGCCAGTTTGCCGGCATACATAACGGCTAAGCGGTCCACAGCCTGTGCCATGAGACCCATGTCATGACCGATCAGGATCATCGAAAGATCCAGGTCGTTTACCAGACCGGTGATGGTTTCCATAACCTGGCGTTGAATGACCACATCGAGGGCGCTGGTGGGTTCGTCGGCAATCAAGAATTTGGGACCCATTGAGATGGCAACAGCCACACAAACACGCTGTTTCATACCGCCACTCAATTCATGGGGATACATTTTCCCAACTTTTATATTGAGTTCTACGAGATCGAGAAGTTCAGCCACCCGTTTCTGCTTTTCATCTCTGGATAGGTCAAGTCCATGGTCCGCCATGGCATCAAGGATTTGATTCTCGATACGCATCACCGGGTTCAGGATGTTCATTGCACCTTGTGGGATCATAGAAACGCGAGTTAATCTCGACTGCCGCATCTCTTCAGGCGGTCAATTTCAACAGGTCAGTACCATCCAGAACTATTTCACCATTGATCGTTCCTGGCGGTCGGATCATACGCATGATGGAGAGGGCAACGGTCGACTTGCCAGAACCAGATTCCCCCACCAGCCCCATCTTAACACCGGGATCGATCGAGAATGTAAGCCCGTCAACAGCTTTAACTGTTCCAGCGCTAACGTAGAAATAGGTACGCAGATCCTTGATTTCGAGGATTGGTTTTTTGTCGGTTGAAATGAGATCTACCATCATTACACCTTCGTCCGTGAGCGTGGGTTGGCGATCTCATCCAGCCCAATAGATGTTAATACGAGTGAGGTCAGTGTCATGACGATTACTACGATAGGTGCAATGATCCACCACCACAAACCTAAAAGGAAACCCGAATAATATTGGACATAGAAAAGGGTCATCCCCATGGTGGGCTCTCTCCGGCTGCCGATTCCCAATGCTTCCAAACCCAAGGAAGCCATTATCCCGCCGTAAACTGCCTGGGATAAGCTCATCACCAGGAAAGGCAGCAGGTTAGGAACCAGCTCCTTCATGATGATTTCGAAGGTTTTCATCCCGGAAAGTTTCGCCATCATCACGAATGGTCGCTCACGCATTGAGAGTACCTGCGCGCGGATAGCCCGTGCCGGTCCGGGCCAGGAAACTAATGCGACGATCAAACCCATCGATGTCACTCCAAGAGTGACCCCTTTTAAGGTTGTTGCCACAAGGATTAGAATCAGGAAGCCTGGGATGGTCATATAGATATCGATGATCGAGGTGATGACCGTATCCAGAGTGCCGCCTACATAACCGGCAACAAATCCAAGGACGACACCAAAGCCAAGACCGATCGCACCGGCGATCGCGCCGATGATCAAGGTTTTACCGGTACCCACGACCATCATGGTAAATAAATCACGACCCTGAGCTTCCGTGCCAAACAGGTGCTCTCGGCTGGGAGGCTGATTGATGGATGTGGTTTGTGCATAAGCATCGTTGGGATCGATAAAAAGGCGCCCTACGGTGGCAAATAACAACAGGATGACAAAAAGGCTCACCCCGATCCCTAAAGCTGGATTTCGTTTGAGGTAATCCAATATTCCTTTCATCTCGTCAACCTCTCTGCCCTGAGTAGGAAATCCGGGGATCGAGTAAAGGGTAGATCATGTCCATGATGAACGTCACCAAGGCGATACTCATCACCATGATAATTACAATCCCGTATAACAGGAAATAATCGAACTGCGTGATTGCAGCTCCGAGTGTATTTCCCAGTCCGTTGTAATTGAAATACGTCTCAGCCACCGCCGCCCCAGTGATGATGAACCCCATTCGAATACCCAGGCTTGTTAACGGAGGCAGCATCGCATTGCGCATCAGGTAGCGGGTGAAGATGCGTTTGGTCTTCAATCCCTTAGCTTCTGCGAAGGTGGCATAATCTTCCCCTTCCACAGTGACCATCATCGCGCGCATTCCCAATGCCCACCCTGATGCTTCGACGATGACAATTGCCAGGATCGGTAATATGGCGTGCTTGGCATAGTCTGCAATGAATGCCGGGTTGGTCCAGTCTTCAACCATCGTCGTTGAATAAGCCTGTCCCTGGGGTAGCAACCTGGCACGGAATGCGATAAAGTAGATCAATACCAGGGCGACAAGGAATTGAGGAACGGATGAGAATACCAGCATGGGAGGCACCAGTACATTACTTACCCATTTTGGTGTTTTATTCCAACCCAAAAAAGCGCCCAGGAAAATCCCAATAAAGAATGAGATCGCGATCGCAACGGCGATAAAAGGCAAGGTCATTCTGCCCCTGTTCACGATGATTTCATTTACTGTACGAGGGTAATTGTTAATGGAATAACCAAAATCGAGACGCAAGATGTTGCCCATGTAAGTCATGTACTGCTGCCAGAGTGGTTTATCCAGTCCGAACAACTGGGTATACTTGGCAATCATTGCATCAGCGTCTGCCTGTTTGCGCCCCTGGCTGGCGATTTGCATCAGCATTTGTTCTTTTATCGGATCACGACCAGAGAGTCGCGGCAGGATAAAATTGATGCTTGCTGCGGTCCAAATCACCAGGAAGAGGAAGAAAACTCGCCGGATGAAATAATTCAGGCGCATAGCTTTACCTCCATAAAAGATGGGATTTTATACCAATAAGTGTCTGTATACATAAGAATGATTTGAGATGGAGTGCTTACGACCAGGGGGCCTAAAACCTAGGCCCCCTGGAAGTTAGTTAATGGTGTCGTGTCATCGGATTGTGCTCAAACGAAAAATTTTCTAACAGAAAAGCACAAATCCAAATCAACGTTTAGGTGTTGCCGGTTGCTTTCAAACCGAGGACAACCTGCAGCATGGTCGTGTGCCAGAGAGCCGAGTTCATGTATGGGTTGGTCTCATCGGGCCAGTTGTTGAAGAACCAGTTGGACACCGGGATGCGGTGATACCATTGGACCAACGGGCAGTCAGGAAGTTCCTCGTACCAGACCTGCATACCCTCGCTGGAAGAGGTCCTTCATCTTCGGGTCATCCATGGCGGTGTTGTTCATTTCAGCTCGGACAGCGGCGAAATCTGGGTGATCCCAGCGGGTGATGTTACCCCAGGACTGTTCGCCCATGGGGGCAGCATTTGCTTCAACATAGAGCTGGAAAGTGTCATAGGGATCGATCGTGGCGCCACCGTGCCCAAATAAGAACATGGATGCACGACCATCTACCTTAGCAGCCCAGACATCCGGGGGAGCTTTGTGTTCGCACTTGAATCCTGCGGAGCGGAGCTGCTCGGCGACGATGGGGGCGATGTCACCGAAGAGCGGTACACCGGCATACAGGTCACCATCGATCGGTGTGCCGTCCTCGAACGCCCACCAGCCGTCTGCGTTCTTGCTGAAGCCGGCTTCTTCCATTAGCGCAGTGCTCTTTTCCAGATTGTATTCAAGCACATTGTATTGGTCGGTGATATCTTTAATGCTATCCATATACTCGACCAGCTTGGGATAGTGTGGGTATGGTCCATTGGTGACCGTACCGGCTCCACCCCAGCCAACCTCAACGACTTTCGCCTGGTCGAGGGCGTAGGCTACTGCCCAGCGGACCTTGGGGTTGTCGAATGGTTCTTTCTGGGTGCAGAACTGCACCGAAATGGGCCACCAGTCAACATACCCAAACGGAGGCTTGCGACCAGTCCAGGTGGTCAGGTGATCAGCCTGGACGACGGTGCTGGCGACAACCAACGGTCGCAGGTCCAGCGGGTGATCGATTTCTTTGTTGATCAACAGCTGGGCTGCATTGGTATCGTTGGTGAACGCCTGCTGCTGGATACGCCAGGGTGCAGGATAATCTGCAACCAGACCGGTTTCGACCGCCCACCAGGTGGGGCGTAGATCGTAGTTGGTGTACTGCTCATTGGCAACACCTTGTCCGTAGGCGCTGGTGGTGACAGGATAACCTTTTTCCACGTCCCACCACATGAAGCTCGCCATTTCCTCGTCGGGTACATCCTTCCAGATGTGCTGCGGCATGAAAGCGGTGTAATCACCCAGGTCGTAGCGGAAGGTCAGGCTCTTGAAGAAAAAGCGATAGTCAGACTGGTTTAGGGTAACTTTGAGGGTCGTGTCGTCAACGGCTTCAGCTTTCTCCAGCTCTGCTACATAAACACCACCACGATTAAGTCCGGGAACTCGCTTAAGGGTTTCCATCGATCCGGCGACGTCAGCGGCTGTGAAGGCAGTGCCGTCACTCCACTTGATGCCTTTTCGGAAGACAACCGTCCACTCAGTGGCATCCTCATTCATGGTTGCACTTTCTGCCAACCAGTTGTATGTGGTGTCACCAACAGCATTGTAATATGCTGCCGGTTCCAGCAGGATGGCATTACCGTTCTGGTGTGTGTAACCGCTGGCAAATGGGTTGACGTTCCCAGCATTGGGGGTGTTATTGTAGTAGATCAATGTGCGGTGGCGGGGAACATCGCCCAGGGGCCAATCGGTTGGGCGTTCTTCCTTGGGCATTTCAGGAGCGGTTTCTTCGCCGCCCTCTTCCGGCATGGGCTTCTCTTCTTCTGGAGCCGTTGTTGCCTGGGCGCCGCATGCGGTCAGTGCTGCTGCCGCTCCGGCTGCCAAACCCAACCGTAAAAATTCTCTACGAGTGATCTTAGACATTATTCTTCTCTCCTAAATTTAATTGGTTTTGTAGGATGCTTTGTAAAACAGGATTGTGAGGATAAGTTTGTATGGATTTGGTTTTTCTCCTTTTCGCCACTGGTGGGGCATTGTGAAATTGACGGATTCATCTGCAACCCGCCTTGCTGATATTTGATCCCCCTTACGGGTTTAGATACCATGTTCTCCGGTTGGAAGTTTTCCATTAAAAAGAGTCTTCTTCATACTGGATAAGTAGGAAATTGCCAATGGAGGCAAACTTCCAAGCTCCTTTATATCATAACATTGAAATTAGCCCATATACATGAGAAGCTAAATTGTGTACTTTTGTAGCCTTTATATCCACTTGCGTGTACTTTTGTAGCCCTTTTGTCCTCAATAATACGTTTTAATGTTACTGCTTTCTGTATGGATTAAATCGGTTGACCTGGAGGGCTGAGCTGCGCGGTTATCCCGCCATCCACGTAAATGACTTGCCCAATGATGTAACCGGCTTCATCGGAAGCCAGGAATGCAACAGCTGCCCCGATTTCCAGAGGCATTCCAAATCTTTGGGCTGGTATGCGTTCGGCAATCTGCTGCATTCTAGGGTCGTCAATGGGCAGGCGGAATTCGGTGTATGTCGCCCCAGGAGCGATACAGTTCACCCTGACACCATGACGGGCAAGCTCAATACCCATCACACGCGTCATCGCATCCAACGCTCCTTTTGTGGCATCGTAAGGTAAACCTGGATAATGAGCGCGCAGCCCGCCAACCGAGCTGATGTGGATGATGCTGCCGCCACCCTGTTTTTTCATTTCAAAGGCAGACTTCTGGGACAGCACAAAAGGCGCTTTAACATTTACATTGAATTCATCTTCGAAAGAATCAGGTTTGACGTCGAAGAACGGCACCCTGCGAAGGTTGGCGGCATTATTGACCAGGACATCGATGCGTCCAAAGGCGTTCAAAGTATCGTCTATCATCCGTTCGATATCATCATCGACACCGATATCACCCGGTGAGGCTAATGCCTCCACTCCGAGGGAGTGCAGCTCTTGAGTGACCGTCTCGACATTTGCTACATTACGTGCGTTGATGACTACCTTCATGCCCTCTTTCGCGAGTCTTATAGCAATCCCCCTGCCAATCCCCTTCCCAGAACCGGTTACGATCGCCACTTTTCCGACCAGTTCCGGATAACGAGGGGTGATGGAGTTGAATAATGTTTGTGTATCGTTCGTGGTCATTGTTCGAGCCCCTCAGGAAAAGTCTAATCTCAGAAGATAATCGGTGTATTGAATGTCCATTGATTTGGCGGGGTACCCGGCTGTTGTGTAAGGGTTTTCGATATGGTTCTGGTGAGTTGTTTCCATTTCATTCCCATTTAATATGAAGGGAGTATCCCAGTTAATGGAGATGGTTTCGCCGCGCAAAGATTTGAAATCTACACCGTTGGAGTGCCAGTTCATTTTTAAGTCATTGACCTTGCGCATGAATTCTTCAAAATTCCCGTCCTGGTCTTTGCGTCCAAGCTGGCACACCCAGGTGTTCTGGAGACCGTATGAGCGTAATTCCCTTAATACTGCCTGACCCTTTTTGGAAAGCTCGCAGCCTTTGGCGGCGCAAATTGCCAGATATCCGTCACCTTTACGCAGGAACTTCCACTGCGAATCAATTTTATATTCATCGAATGCCGGCGTGGGAAAATACGCATGGGTGAAACCGAGAATATCGTCAGAATCGAGGTTATATAAGGCTATAACCAGGTCATTTCTTTGGACCACCCTGGGAAGCCTCCCATTCCCTAACCAATAACCCGGTTCACTGCCAGGTTCTTCAGAAGAGTTCGACGGGTGTGTGGTGTAAACGATTGCTTCAGGTCCGAAGGTCGCTTGCCAGATGTGTTCATGTTTTCCATGTTCACCAGCCATGAAATCCTGGGCAGCACTGAGCATATAGTCTGGAGTTTTGAATGTAACCGTGTTGACGCTCCTGCCATCAGGACTGACCTGTTTTTCGAGGCTGAGGGATTCTTCAGGAATATCTGTGGCGATATCTTTAAAGAAAGATGGAAATTCATAATCAGAACATGCCAGTCCCACCGTCCCGCTGATGTAATGGTTGAAAACACCACATCCCCACAGTTGGCGCATAATCCCGGAAGTTGCTTCAAGCTGGGCGCTTTTCAACATATCAGCTTGGGTTTTCCCATGTGAGCAACCAAACACACCTTTATAGGAGTTAACCGCCATTAGGAATACCATTTTATCCAGGAGGACGGCGCTGAGTTCTTGCACGGACTCATTCTCTGCGTGGGTAAAAATTTGCGCCAATGCCAGGATAACTCGATGCCACTCACTGTTGGAATTCCAGTCCTTGAAACCGGAAGTTAAGCGCTGTTTCATCCACTCCACAGCCAATTGCTCGCCGCGCTGTCTTATGCCAGCTGCCTTTCTTCCCGGTGTGTCCAAATTTCACATCCCCATACATCTGCCCTGCAAGGATTTCACAGGCGTGGAAAAGTATTTGGCTGCTCTCGTTTTCGAACGTCAAAGCATCTTTTCCGGCATCGTCCTGCCAGTATCGATAGTTGATTGCTGCAGATCGGATTGAACCATTGAAATCGTCGCGGAGGGCTGCCAGGGATTCTGGTTGACTGCCATCTGGAGATGTGGGGTTGGTAAACCGGTTCACCATCATCAACAATCCGCAAAGGGTTTCCTCACTTCCAACGAGCCTTCTGTTGACCATATCCACTGAGGCGGTTACTGTTTCTTTGAGAAGACCATCCCACTGCCCAAGTTCCAACCTTGCGACCATAGCAAAGATGTCTTTCTCGTGTTTACTGGCATCTTTGAGAGCTTCATCTCTCCTGGAAGCTGGAGATCCGTAGATATTGGTAGAATAAGCAGTATCAAGTACGTTCACCGGGAAGCGTTTGGTGTATCGAATCCATTGGTTGCCGTACTCTCGGATGGTTGGTGTCAGAGTAACCCAGTATTTTTTTTCAAATAAACGGTATGGGTGTCCAACAACTAGTGGATTTTCATGATCTGGTTTTGCATTCCCCTCGACCACAAAGCCACCGCTTTCATCCTGCACCTGGAATCGATAATGGTTTTCATCCGAATACCCATCAGCCCATCGGAGTTGCAGCGTTGTTCCCCAGTGATTTACAACATCATTTAATAACGCGTGCTCGAACATTTCCTCAAAAATTTTATAGCGGTGGGGGTAATATGCGGGGGTGGGTAATCGAACCAGGTCTGAATTATCGGTCATCTCTACCTGAAGACCGTGGACTGCTCTTAAACTGAAATACCGCGTTGGTTTCAGCTGCAGCAAGATTATCGATCCTGACGAGGATGTCATTTTCCTTCTCAAGCGATAAATTAAAAGTGTAACTTTCATCTGCCTGCCTGAAATCCGCCTGGGTGACAACAAGGTTTCCATTGTGCCAGACATATACTGGGGACCGGGAAGTGATTTCAAACGTGACTTGCGTTGGTTCAGGCAATTTAATACTACAGTACGCCCAATCCTTGATCAAGCTGGGGGACTTTACAACGTGTGGGAAATGAACTAAGAAATCTTCCTTGCAGCGGAAATACTGCCAACGGGCTTCATCTTTGCCTAAAGTCATCGCTTCTCGTTCGACAGGTTGCTATTTCCATGACAGCCTGCGGTTTTTCCTGTCCAAATTTTTCATTTATTATTGCCGCATAATCGTTCCTATAATCTGCTTCACCATTTATTTCGACAATTTCAGGTCCAACCACCAGCCAATTGATGATGTATCCATCTTTTAATGGATAATCCAAATATTTTTTCTTCATAAAAGTGTTTTGCTCCTACTCCAAAATTTTCAGCCTGAAAGCCCACGATCATCAGGCAGCCAGGTTTTCGGCTAAACAACCTGCTGTGATGAATCCGTGTCAACCCGGCAATCAGAGTGCCGGGTCATTTTATCACCAAACTTAACCTTCCTGATGGTGTGTGAGGCGGATCAAGAACCGCTGCTGTTGCTAATCAGTTTCATTAAACCAGTGTCTTGCAGGATATTCTCGAAGGTTTCGTAATTGACAGGTTCTTGTAGATGGATTGCCTCACAATCATCCATTTCGTCCTCGAAAGTGGATAATTGGGAATAGAAAACCAACACCAATGTGTCTTTGATTTCAGAATCCGCCCGGATCTTTTTGATGATATCTTTGCCAACGATCTTCCCAGGTAATTCAGCTTGCAAAAACACGGCGGCTGGGTGTTCAAGGTGCACCATAGGGAGAACATCCTGACCTTCGAAAGCTTGCACGACTCGAAAGCCTGATTCGTGAGCATATGCACGAAGTAATTGGATAAACCAGGGGTCGTGAGCGGCAATCAGGCAGGTGAGGGTCATGGCGGTGTTTTCTATTAGTGGAAAATTCGCAGGGGATTCGACGCGAATATTCCACATCTTAATATACCCGGCAATGAGGTAACAATCATTTACATCCGAAGCTAAGTTGTGTAATTTTGTGACAGGTTTTTGAGTTTAAAAAAGAAAAACAGGATTTCAAGGCATTTATCAGCTGTCGATCCGTTCTCCCCGGCGATAAGCGGATGGTGTTAATCCTGTTTCCTGTTGGAATAAACGGCTGAAATAAGATTGGCTTGACAGACCTATCTCCATTGCCACCTGGGTGATGGACAATGTTCCTTCATCTAATAAAGTCTTGGCTTTCTCAATACGGAAACGGCTGAGGTAAGTGATGGGTCCGACGCCAACCTCATTTTTGAAACACCTCGAGAGATACTGTTCATTAATACAAAGGTGATCGGCCATATCCGACCTCGAAATCGGAGATTTATAATTCTCGTGAATGAACGCCATGGCTCGTTGTACCAGGCGCTGCGACTCGGTTCCCAATCTCTTATTGTTTGATAGCACATAACTGATCCGGTTGAGCACTTCATCTTTTTTGAACAAGCCTTTCCCCATTACTGACGCGACGCTGCGGTTTAACTTGATCATTTCCTTGTCTGAAAGTGATTGCCCGCTGAGCACGATAACCGGGATATTCCGTAGCACCAGTTCTTCTTGCATAATATTGAGAACTTCGAATCCATCCAGTTCTGGCATCATTAAATCCAATAAGACCAGATCAGGTTTGTGCTCGCGCATTTTGTCTATGCCCAGCTTCCCATTCGATGCAGGGATGATTTGGCTGCGCGGTAACTGCGATTTCACCATCCTGGTGTGGAGGTCGATAACTGATGGGTCATCATCGACGATCAGGATCAATGGTTCTTTACCGTTGCCTTCGTCCTTGAGACCATGTCTATGGAGGGCTGACTCCATCTGATCCATACCCACCGGTTTATTCAAATAATCCATTTCAACCGCATTGCCTCGGTCGAAATCATCGAGGAGCGAATAAAAAATGACCGGAATTTCATTGGTGACGGGAAATTCTTTAATTTGTTTTACGATCTGCCACCCGGTTTTTGAGTCTGGTTCAAGGTCTAAAACCACAGCACCGGGTGGGTGTGAGAGTAAACCGTCCAGGTATTTTCCATCATCGTCTATTTCAATGATCTCAACACTGAAGGCGAGATCTTCTAAGTGCTGCCTGACGGCTGACGCCTGAGAGCTTGTTTTTGTCAGTATGCGCACGGATGTCGATCCATTATCATCGCTGTGTGGTGAGTGGAATTTGGAGTTTGAGAATACCGGGATTGTGAAAGAAAAATTACTCCCCCCACCTTCTTCACCGTTCGAAGTAACCCCGATTTTTCCTCCATGGTGCTCAACCAGGAGCCGTGTGATTGCCAGTCCCAGACCTATCCCGCCGTAGCCGCGTGTGGATGAACGATTGGATTGGTAGAATTCGTCAAATATGTTCTCTTGTTCTTCAATTGGGATGCCCAAACCGGTGTCGCAAACCGAAAAGTGAATCAGATCATTCTGGACGAACACGGTGAGAACAACTTCGCCTTTAGCCGTAAACTTGACCGCGTTGCTGAGTAAGTTCAGTAAGATCTGGCGCAGGCGGGTTTTATCGCCGAGGATATTGGGCAAGTTTTCCGGTAATTCGGCTTTGAATTCAAGGTTCTTTTGTCTTGCCAATTGGTCTGCCATACAGGCTGCATCGTCGATTACGGGCAGAGGATCGAAGGACTCGTAAGTAAGCTGCATCTTACCCACCTGGCTGCTGGCAAGGTCCAAAACATCCCTGATGAGCCTGTCGAGGTGGCGACCGCTGATAAAAATTTGTTCCAGGTAATCCGATACTGTGCTGTTGTCGGAAGCCTCTCCTTTATTTTGCTGGCGAATAGCCATCTCGCTCAACCCAACAATCAGGTTCAGCGGTGTGCGCAGCTCATGGCTGACCATCGAGAGGAATTGGCTTTTGAGTTGGTTTGATTCCTCGGCTTTTTTGAGGGCATCATTAACTTCCTGGCGAAGTTTTACGCCAATTAGCGCATGGCTTAGCTGCAAACGAAGAACCTCGTACATGTCACAAAAGGTTGCATCCAGTGGGGGAGGTGATTTAAAGACTGCGAGACCAAGATGGTCATTCCCCTGATGGAGAGATTCGATAACCAGGCAATGAGGTTCACTACTCAGCAGCATTTTTTCTGGCAGCAATTGGCTGAGGGTGAAAGAATAGTTGTCTTCATTCAACTCCAACCTCTCACCATTTTGGATTGCCATGGCAAGTTTGACTTTACCTGTCGGGTTGAACTGGGATTCAAAATTTACCAGGTAGAAGTCTTTAAATCCGATGCGTATGATGCCTTCGGCTAACACATCCAGTAATTGTGTGAGGCTGGAAATGTTGAACAGGGCAGCTTCAAACTCAAGGAAAAATTCCGCTCGCCGGGTTGTCTGCCACCATCGATAAACTTCAGCTCTTACTGCAGCCTGACCCACTAACACCCGCGCCTGTTGAAACATATCTTCGGCGAATTCTCGGAAACTATCCTCGATGTGCTGCATAAGTTCTGAGCGGATCGTCGTTACCGCATTATGCCAGCGGCTCACATTGCTGCCTTCATCCACAGACTGCTGTAGAAGCATACTGAAATCTTCCAGGTAAGTGATGGAAGGTACAGTGTTTGCAGGTTCTGCCTGGTGCCGTTTCACTTCTGAGAGAAATATATCGATCAGTTGTTCTGCCCAACTCCTGGCTAAAGGTTCTATCGATGTTCCCATTTCTCTTGTGATCGTGTTGAGTATAGTTTGTCGCTGAGCCGGGGTGAAATCATTCTGTTTTTCGGTCGTAATTTGCCTTTTACCAACACCTGCGCGTTCTGCCATCGGCTCCAGACAGCCACACGATCTTCGCAGAACAAGGTGTAAAGGTACTCGAACGGACTGCAGGCTTTTATCCCCATTGAGTTTATTGACCAGCATTTCAACAGCCTGCCTGCCCATATCTCGGAATGGAATCCGGATGGTGGTCAATGCTGGTTGGCAGCTGCGAGCTTCCCTGCCGTCGTTGAAGCCAGCGACGGCTACATCTTGAGGCATTCTTATCCCACGTGACTTTAAAATATCAACAACCTCGATCGCCTCCAGGTCAGACTGCACGATGACTGCCTGGTAATCGATACCTGCCTTGACATCCCGGGAATCGAGTTCGTTCAATTCCCCAACAAGGCTTGGGTCGTATAGCTTTTTTTCCTGAAGGTATTCCATAAAAGCATGCTGGCGCTCCAGGGAGGTGGAATTACTGTTTTGACCGATGTAGGCGATCTTTTGGTAATGATGGGTTTCGATCAGGTGATCCAAAAGGTCAATCATCCCTTTTTTGTTGTCGATCAGCAAGTTCGAGGTTTGTGTCATCTCGGCTTCGATGCTGACGATGGGCAATGGGAGATATTGGTCGATAAACTCCTGATAATCCTGGAAACCCGATCGTGGGCTGACGAATGAGTGCCAGGTGATGATCCCATGTACATTATTCGTCCCGATTAATTCATATAATAAAGCCTGAGGGCTGGCTTCGAATTCCTCCCCTGCAATGTAGATTAAGTTGTATCCGTACTCTTTAGCAGCATCTGCAACCCCGCGCCACAACAACCACTTCTCATAACTCAACAGACCGCCAGGAGAACTGCTGAACAGAGCGATGGTTTTGCGCGTGCTGGTTGGTCTTACAATCGGAGTAAACCTGCGCATCCTGCTTTAGTTATAACCCTCTTCGCTTAAACGATCGTTAATATTTTTGACTTGAGCAGCACATTTTAAGCAATTCTTCAGGTATGCGTCACAAATTATTAATGAAAAAACACCGGAAGGACTGGTCGAATGCACCAACCCAGGTCTTTCCGGTGCTGTAAGGTTACGTTTGAGATGCCTTTTATCTCCCTGCCCTGACTTCCTTCACCCAGCCAAGCATGCTGGCGACATTAGCGCTGACCGTACCGGTATCGTGGTTTGCCATCGCTGCTTTCGTTACCAGAGAGCTTCCAACTCCCAGGGCGACGGCGCCTGCTTTGAGCCATTTTTCAACACTCTCTTTGGTTACCTGCACTCCTCCTGCAGGCATCAACCTGGACCAGGGCATGGGTCCCATCACTGATTTGATGAATTCCGGGCTCGATGGGAAAACTTTTACGATCTCTGCACCCGCTTCTTCTGCCATACCAATCTCTGTCGGTGTGGCGCATCCTGGGATGTAGGGGATTTTTTTGCGGTTACAGGCTTTTGCCACATCCAGGTTGAAATTGGGGGCGACAATATAATTTGCCCCATGCGAGATGTACAGAACTGCTGTGATCGCATCCTGTACCGAACCAACGCCCAAAATCAGTTCGGGGCGTTCTTTTTTGAAAGTTTCCACCAGCCTGGCGAAAATAGGTAGAGCGCCCTCGCCTCTGTTCGTGAATTCAACCGTAGCCGCCCCGCCTTCTGCGCACGCATTTACCATCTCGTAAGCGGTTTGCCAGTCGGAATTAAAGAAAAGGGGTACGAGCCCTGTCTCGAGGATGGTATGGAATACTGTGAGACGATCGAATACTGCCATTTTCACTCCTTATCAATATATTTTTGAGGTGTACCGAAGGGAAAATTCTATTCGGTGCTCATCTGAGGATACCATGAATTTTCGTGGTGTGAGGATAAATGGTATACCAGGAATTGATAAAGTTTAATATTGACAAATTGTACCCGGTGCACTAATCTTGTGTCAATTAATAAAATTCGCATACCACCATTATTCATATGAAACAATTCAATTTTAATCTCTCAATCTTTTTTTTCATCAGTAAGGAGGTAATCGATGAAACCTAAAGTAGTTACATTTGGGGAGATAATGATGCGCTTGACCCCTCCTGGTTTTTTGCGTTTTGGGCAGGCGCGTTCTTTCGACCTTATCTATGGCGGCGGTGAAGCCAATGTTGCAGTATCCCTGGCTAATTTCGGTTTGGATGTTGATTATGTCACCCGTTTGCCTCAGAATGACCTTGGGGAGGCGTGTTTGATGTTTCTGCGCCAGTATGGAGTCGGCACAGAAAAAATCGTCAGAGGCGGGGATCGTCTCGGAATTTACTTCATGGAATTTGGTGCAATGCAGCGTGGCAGCAAAGTGGTGTACGACCGGGCTGGTTCTGCTTTAGCTGCGATCGAACCTGGCATGATTGATTGGGAAGATGTTTTTGAAGGTGTGTCTTGGTTCCACTGGACCGGCATCACTCCAGCAGTATCCAGGGGAGCTGCGGATGTCTGCCTGGAAGCGGTGAAGAAGGCAAGAGAATTGGGTTTGACCATTTCTTGCGATCTGAATTATCGTAAGAATCTGTGGAAATGGGGGAAGAAAGCTGCAGACGTAATGCCTGAGTTGGTCCAGCTCAGCGATGTTGCCATCGGCAACGAGGAAGATGCGGACAAAGTTTTCGGGATACAGGCTCCCGATGTGGATGTGGATTCTGGGAAGGTTGAAGCGGATGCATACAAATACGTCTGCGAGAAGCTTGTGGAGAAGTTCCCCAATCTATCAACCGTTGCGGTGACTTTAAGAGGTTCATTATCCGCCAGCCATAATACATGGTCGGGGGTATTATGGAAAAAAGGGAATTTCTACACAGGTGACCAGTATGATATGACCCATCTGGTCGATCGTGTTGGTGGAGGCGATTCCTTTTGTGGTGGTTTGATTTACGGATTACTCACCTATCCGGACAACGAACAGAAGGCATTGAATTTCGCCATTGCCGCGGCTTGCTTGAAACATTCCATCATCGGTGATTTCAACATGGTCACGCGGGCTGAGGTTGAAAAATTAATGGGCGGGGAGGCGTCAGGTCGGGTTTCCCGCTGACGAACAGAGATCCTATTGAGTTACCAGATAGGGATCGATACCATCCATCTGCGCAAAACTCCAAGGGTTGCGCATACTGAATACAACGACCACAGCGTTTTGGCAGAAATCGTCCAGGCTAACACAGGCGTCAGATTCAATGATGCCTGGAAGCTTGATTTAATCTGGATCACGGACGATGGTCCTGTGCCATGGGGGCAGCGAGGACGGGTTACGGACATGGGTCATGCTGAATTTGTCGAAGGAGGCATCGACCGCCGTGATCCGAAGCCCAGTCCTTTTACAACCATCGAGGATGTACTCAGTTTTAATGCGGTCCGAGAATACGGCTTGCCTGATTTCAATGATCTGGTCGATTATTACGAACAAGTGCACCACAAACATCGCCAGGAGAATCCGGACCAGGTCAATCCGGGTGGGTATTACAAGACCATCGTTTCAGGCGCTATCGAGACTTTTGGCTGGGATGCGCTATTGTTAGGAGCATCCGTCCCAGACGAATTCGAATCGGTCCTTGATTCCATCTTCAGGTTGTCGCTGCACCATTACCGAGCCTGGGCTGAAACTTCGATTGAAGTATTCATCTGTCACGATGACATGGTCTGGTCGAGCGGTCCTTTCATCAAACCAGATTTTTACCGCAAGGTGATTTTCCCGCGATACAAAGAACTCTGGTCTGTCATCAAAGGAGCCGGGAAAAAATTGCTTTTCTGTTCAGACGGAGATTTCTCGATGTTCCTGGACGACCTCGCATCTGCCGGAGCAGAAGGGTTTATTTTTGAACCGATGGTTCCATTGAGCAAAGTAATAGCTAAATTTGGTCAGTCCCACGTGATCGTTGGCTCAGACGTAGATTGTAGAACGATGACATACGGGAATAAGGATCAGATTCGGAGTGAAATCGATAGTACATTATCCCTGGCAAAAACAAGCCCTGGGTTTATGATGGCGGTTGGGAACCACATCCCGGCAAATATTCCGGTTGAGAACGCTTTGTTTTACATGCAATACCTTGAAGAGAATTGGCATCGTTGAGATGCCTTCGTAATGATCACCAGCCTACAAAGATAATATAGGAGAGAACCAGTATGTCACCCAAGAAAAGACCACCAAATATTGTTCTGTTAGGAATTGATTCGCTGCGCGCGGACCGGATGAGTTCGTACGGATATCACCGCTTGACTACACCTCATATGGATCGTTTTGCCCAGGGTGGCACCCTGTTTGAGAACACTTTCAGCGCCTATATCCCCACCACCAGCGCTTACTCATCGATGTTCACAGGTATGGATGTCTTTTCCACCCAGGTGGTAGCATTGAGGCATCGAGGACCTCTGCGCCCAGAGGTTAAAACCATGGCGGAAATCCTGCGCGAACAGGATTATGCAACTACTTGCGTTGGGTTCAAGGGGAATCCGGCTTCGCGCGGCTTTGACAATTACCTTGAATTTTCAGGATGGGGGAGTTGGAATGAAGGTCGCAGTCCCAAAGCTCAAAACCTGAACGATGTCACCATCCCAGAATTAAACCGCCTGGTAAAAACCCGTCAGCCCTTCTTCCTGTTCCTAAGGCACATGGACCCTCACGCGCCTTACCTGCCTCCACAACCCTTCGAGCGAATGTTTTATCATGGGAATGAGACCGATAAGCGCAACAAATCCATGGATCCGGTGATGTCATTTAAACCATTCCGTGATTTCTTCGCATCCTGGATGCCGCCAGGGATTTCTGACAAGGAATATGTCATCGCTCAATACGATGGCGAAGTAGCTTACATGGACGCTGCAATCCAGACGATTTTCACCGCGCTAGAATCCCATGGCATTCTGGATAACACCATCGTGGTGATAAATTCTGACCATGGCGAAACCCTTTACGACCATGATTGTTATTTCGATCACCATGGCATCTATGATACCGTTCTGCATGTACCCTTGATCATTCGCTATCCGAAAAGGGTGGCTGCTGGGAAGAGAATAAAAGGCTACAACCTGCACCAGGATCTTTTACCCACTATCCTGGACCTGGCAGGGCTTGAAACCGATATTGCTTTCGATGGTAACAGCCTCTTGCCGATGATGGATGGAGAGGTTCACTCTCATTCGAGTGAATTTTATATCACTGAGTGTACCTGGATGCGCAAACATGGCTGGCGTACCCCGCAGTGGAAACTCATCCAGGCACTCGAACCAGACATGCACTTCAAGCCTGAAGTTGAACTCTATAATCTTATCGAAGATCCCGAAGAAAACAATAACCTGGCTGAATCAGAGCCGGATGTGGTTGCCTTGTTGCAGAAGAGGATGAATGCCTGGATTGCGAAAAGAGAGTCTGAGACCGGGTTAGTGAACCCGATATACAACCAGCCACATTGGCACGGATATGATGAAATCGAATACTTTGAATCATCTCAGCAAGCTTACGACACATTACATATTGGTGATCCCACCCAGGCTGCCAGACTGCAAGCGGGTGAAAGGAAATAAGAATGAAGAAACTAAAAGTAGCTATTGTTGGAGTAGGTAACATCGGTAATGTGCATGCCGATGTGTATTTGAAACGTGAAGACGTGGAAATTGTGGCAGTTTGCGACATTATCCCGGAGAAAGCAGACCGCGCCGCTGAGAAGTGCCGCTGTGAGGGTTTTTATTCTGTAAAAGAAATGCTCAAGCGAGGTTTGGATATTGACGCTGCCAGCATGTGCACGGCAGGTGTTGAAAATGGTGGTGACCATTACACACCTACGATGGAATTGCTCGAAGCTGGAATCCCCGTTCTGGGAGAAAAACCAATCTCCAATGATGTAAATCTTGCCAGAAAAATGGTGGAGTTGGCGCATTCCAGGAATCTGCGATATGGCATTAACCTCAACCATCGTTTCACGCCGGCAGCTTTACGCGCCAGGCAATGGGTAGATGCCGGCAAGCTGGGTGAGGTTAACATGATCAACATGACCATGTGGATCAACAATCCCAACGAATCCTCACCATGGTTTCATATCCGTGCTCTTCACCCACATTCCCTCGATGTGATGCGATATTTTTGCGGTGATGTTGCCAGAGTCCAGGCATTTTTCAAGAGAGGTCCAAAGCCGGACGGATCAGGAGAACGTCGGAATTGCTGGTCGAATGTACAGGCTAACTTGCTTTTTGAGAATGGGGTGATTGGTCACCTGACGGGTAGCTACGATGCTGGTGGTAGTTATGGTCTTGAAACCCTGGAGGTGATCGGTTCACAAGGGCGTTTTGTGCTTCGGGATGCCTGTGAGCATTTGGAATTCTATCCCAGGTATTCGCGCGAAGTAGAGACCTATTCTTACCTGGGCGGGATGATGGGATTTGGTGAGACATTTGGAAGCAGGATCGCTAAATGGGTCGACCAGAACCTGGAGGCAGTTTCGCCAGAACAGGTCGATGCCAGTGGAAAAGACGCCCTCAAAGTTCAAACGATCATTGAGGCGATCATCGAATCCTGGGAAACTGGCAAAATTATCGATTTGTAACTTCTTGCTCAACATCTTTTAACTCTTTCCAGGCAGATATGACCTTCGTTACGATCATTGGCAGAGGACATTCCGGCACCAGGGCGATCTCACATACACTCACGGCTTCTGGTGTATTCATGGGCGAGCCTCAGAACGAATCTGGGGATTTGCTGCCACCTGAACCAATGTACCAGGCTGTCAGGATTTTTGCGCAGAAAGTGAAATGGTTGGGGGGATTAGAGTGGGATTGGACAGAAGTCTTCAAGGCTGCGATCGATCCTGAATTTGACAGGCTGATAAAGGTCTATTTGCTATCACTGCGCAATGACCATTCCAGATGGAAAGGGTGGAAAATACCGGAAACAACCCTCGTTTTTCCGTGGATTGTTCGCCTTTTTCCGGAAATAAAATATATATTTTGGATCCGCAATCCGAGGGATTGTGTTATCGGAGGGCACATCACCGATGATTTATTGGAATGGGGCATCCAATACCCTCAGACGGAGGACATTCGTTTGAAAAGGGCAATATCCTGGAAATACCAATATGACCTGGTCCGTGCAACCCCCAAACCTTTGAATTGGATCGAAGTACGCTTCGAGGATTTTGTGTTGAACCAGGCAGAAACTTTGGGAAGACTTGAGGAATTTCTCAAAATCAAGCTAACCACTATCCCGGTTAAGCCGGAGACCGTGGGCAGGTGGAAAACCGATCGTGAAGTGAACTATTTCAGTTTTTTTGAGCCGGCAATGAGAGAATACGGATACGAGATTCCTTTACCTGCGTAAGGAAGGAGAAATTATGCTTCGAGTTTGTGTTATCGGGATGGGTCCCATTGGAAACAGACATGCCAGGATCTATAATGCTAATCCCCTGGCTGAGTTAGTAGGGGTTTGTGACATTATTAAGGAGCGAGCCAACCAGGCTGCGGAGAATCTGGGAGTCCCTGCCTTTTATGATGCCCAAAAAATGTTGGAAGCCCTAAAACCTGATCTGGTGTCAGTCACCACAGGCGGGTATGAATATGGCAGTGATCATTACGAACCGACCCTTCAGGCTTTAGAAGCAGGATGTCACGTCCTTTGCGAAAAACCCATAAGCAATGAAATTTCTAAAGCAGAGGAGATGGTACTCAAGGCGAAAGAATTAAAGCGTTGTTTTGGGATCGATTTCAACCACCGCTTCACGCCAGCTGCTAGACTGGCGAAAAAATGGCAGAACGAGGGCAGGCTTGGTCACCTGCTCTTTGCCAACATGGCGATATGGATCAAGAATCCAGCCGAAAGTTCACCTTATTTCCATCTCAAAGCCCTTCATCCCCATTCTGTCGACATCCTCAGGCATTTTTGTGGTGATGTGGATGCGGTGCAGTGTTTCGCCACGATCGCTCCCGGACGTACGATTTGGACAACGGCACAGTTCAACCTGCGCTTCAAAAATGGGGCGGTGGGTTCATTAACGGGAAGTTATGATATCGAGCGCGGCCACCCGATGGAACGCTGCGAAGTGGCGGGACTTAATGGCAGGTTTGTCATTGATGATATGTATCGCGAAGCCACACTGTATCCGGCTGGAGACCTGGAGAAAATCGTGTATACTAACCCGATATTCGGGGGTTTGACCAGCTTCGAAGATACATTTGCGAACCGTATCCACACTTTCCTGGAAGAGGTCAGCCAGGGTGTTCAGCCTGATCAAATAGACGGCTCGGGCGCTGATGGCTTGGCTGCGCAAAAGGTGCTTCAGGCAGCAATCGATTCTTTATTAACCGAAACTGTCGTGCATCTCGACTGAATCTTTTTGGAGACCTTCATGAAATCACCAATTGGCATCGGCGTCATCAGTTTCGCCCATGGACATTCCCAGGCATATTGCCAGCGTATTTTGTCCCGCAGCCATGATGAATATGCAAATGTGCACCTGGTGGCTTGTTGGGATGATGATTTGGAGCGCGGTAAGGCTGCGGCAGACAAATATGGCATGCGGTTCGTGCCTAATTTAGAAGACTTGCTGGATGATAAAAATATCCACGCTGTTATCGTTGCCACTGAAACCAACCGTCATGCAGAAATGGTAGTTGCTGCTGCTGAAGCAGGAAAACATATCCTCTGCCAGAAGCCCATGGCTCTTAGCCTCGAAGATTGCGACCGTATGATTGCTGCTGTGGAATCGACCGGTGTAAAATTTTCCATGGCATACCAGATGCGCCATGACATATCAAACATCAAGATCCAAGAGCTTGTGAATGGCGGTGTGCTGGGAAGGATCAGCCTTTTGCGCCGCAGGCACTGCATCCCGGTTTTATTTAACCAGGAATTTGTGACAGGACCCACCCGCTGGCACATTGATCCAGAAAAAAATATGGGTATGTTTATGGATGATGCATCTCATGCAACCGATTTCATCCACTGGGTGATGGGTATGCCGGTAAGTGTTATGGCAGAGATCGAAAACACGGTTACAAACGTTGCCCCTGATGATACGGGAGTGGCGATCTACAAATTCCCGAACAACGCCATGGCGGTACTGGTCAACTCGTCAGTGACCCTGGCAGGCGAGAATACCACCGAAGTTTACGGTGACAAGGGTGTCCTGATCCAGAATTATGATGACCTTGTTTCAACACACCTTGCTCCTCCAGGGGCACCTGCGCTAAAAATTTACACGCTTGATGAGCCCAATTGGAGGGATTTAGGAATCCCAATCCCAGCCCACCATGGTGAACGCATTGCTGATGTGCCGCGTTCGTTTGTCGATTACCTGATTAACGATACACCTCCTCCGGTTTCTGCCCATGATGGGCGCGCTTCGGTTGAAATGGTTCTGGGAGCTTACCTTTCGGCGCGTGAAGGCAGACGGGTGGCATTTCCACTTTAGAGATTTTCAATAATACGATTCCAATTGCTGGATTAAGAAAGGAGAAGATAATGAAATTAGGAGCAAATTCTGTCCTCTTTGGGGGTTACGTGATCGAGACTGCGTTCAAATACCTGTCCATGGCGGGATACGATGGTATCGAATTGTCTGCCATTGATGGCATGAGCCAGCACCTCGTTCTTTCGCAATGGCGTCAATTGGTGCCGGATATCAAGAAGCTTTCCCAGACCTATAACCTGGAGTTGTTGGCGATGGAACAGCCTTCGCAGGATGTCCATACGATGGAAGCAGCTTTTCAGGCTGCGGTGGAGTTGGGAGTGCCAGTGATCAATTGTGGTCCGGGTGGTAAATCTGATGACGAGTCCAGTTTGCAGCAGTCGATTGAATCGCTGGGTAATCTCAGCCTGATGGCAGAAAAGTATGGGGTGATTTTATGTGTCAAAGCACATGTAGGTGCCAGCATCTACAATACTCCTACCACCCTGCGTGCCATGGAGTCCATCACCTCACCTGCTTTTGGCATCGATATGGATCCTTCGCACATCTACCGTGCCGGTGAGAATCCTGTCGAAGCGATCGCTGCTGTGCTCCCGAGAGTCAGGCACGTTCATATCCGGGACTGTAAAGGAAGGCAGCAAAACCCCGGCACCCCCGAAAACCAGGCAAATGGGCGCGGAGATATTGACCTGGTAGGTTATATTCGAGTGCTCTTTGAGGGTGGCTACACGGGACCGGTCGATCTTGAGGTGATTGGGGCGAAAGAATACAGTCTAGAACAATGTTGTGTGATCGCGGCTGAATCGCGTGGACACATGCAGGCATGCCTCCAGGCTGCGGGTGCACGCTGATCATATTCATAAATATCCGTTTATAATATAAACGAACACTTTTCATATCTATTTCCAACGGATTGAACTGTATTTTCCAAGCGGAAGTCTCGGTTTTTATTTAATCAGAATATGGAGGAAAAATGAGCGAAGAAGTCGTAGAAACCAAAAAATCACATAACTGGCTGCTGATGGTGGAAGGGATAGCCTTGATTATCCTGAGTTTCTTATTGTTCACCACACCCGTGCAATCGATCAATTTCCTGGTCAAACTTCTTGGGGTTTGGTGGATGGTCAGCGGTGTCGCCAGTCTTGTATGGATTGCCTTTGACCGTGCGCAGTGGGGTTGGAAGCTTCTGATGGGCATCCTGGGGATCCTGGCTGGGTTGATCATCCTTGATCATCCGTTATTCGCCACATTCCTGGTTCCCACTCTCATCATTTACATTATGGGGATTATGGGAATCATCATCGGTATGGTTGCCTTAATCATGGCTTTCACTGGCAATGGGTGGGGAACGGGTCTTCTGGGAATCCTCAGCATTGTATTTGGTATCATCCTGCTGGCGAATCCAGTGTTTGTTTTAATCGGTCTACCTTACGTCTTAGGTGGAATTGCAGCAGTTGGTGGAGTAAGCGCACTGATAGGATTCTTCAGATGAATAAAATAAAATTTCTATCTGTTTCCCTGGTTTTGTGCATCGTCATTTCCTTATTCGCCATGGTGACACCGGTTCAGGCTCAAGGCATCATCATCGATGACGGTGTGAGAAAGGGTGAAAAAGTTGAGAATAATATCATCCTGACCGGTGATGACATTGTTTTGGATGGGGACGTTGTTGGCGACGTGGTGGCGATCGGTAACAATTTCACCCTCAATGGGAATGTAGATGGCAGCCTGGTTGTTTTAGCAACAGAATCTGAGATCAATGGCACGGTTGGTAAAAATTTATTGACCGCAGCCATCTCGGTCGTTCTTGGTGAGGACGCAGATATTGGCTGGGATCTTTACCTGCTGAGTGGGGATATCCGTACTGATCCTGGTTCAACGATAGGGCGTGATCTGATCGCCTACACTTTAGGCGCCCAGCTGCAGGGTGACGTGGAGCGTAACACACAGGGTTTTATTGGTTTAGGTCCTCTGGCTTCGATCCTTTGGGAGCAAATAAAGAAGATTGAACTGCCCGAATTAGAATTCCCTTTCAATGGACCCACAGAACCAGGACAAATCCTGTTTGCTGGACCAGGTTTTGGTATAAATTCAATATCCTCCAGAACTATGAACCGCCTGGATGTTGAACGACAACAGGTAAATCCAATCGATTGGCGTGCTTTAGGTGATTGGGCATTGGGACGTTTGCGTGCCCTGGTAACTTTCATCGTCATAGGTGCGATTTTTATGGTTCTGTTCCCAAGATTTCTTGAGGAAAGCGTAGAGGTGATCAAGCGCAAACCACTGCAGAGCACAGGTATGGGGATCGTGGTGTTTGTTTTCATCCTTGCTTCAGCCGTGCTCATTTTTGCCTTGTTGATACCATCGATGTTGTTCCTGACTCTTCTAAACCTCAATTGGCTGGCAGCGATTACCGGAACCTTGGGCTATTCCAGCCTGATCCTGGCGATGACCGTTTTTGTGATTTACGTCTTCTACATCACCAAAGTCATAGCCGGTTACCTGGCAGGAAAAGTAATTTTAAAAAGGTTCATCCCTTCCGTTGTCCATTTTCGCATCTTGAGCCTGTTGCTGGGTGGGTTGATCCTGGTGCTGCTAGGCGCCATACCCTACCTGGGCTTTATCCTGGGCGTATGGCTTGCCATCTTAGGGATTGGTGCAGCCTGGTATGTGTGGGTCGAACGCCGGGAACGCAGACGCCTGGAAGCCAGCGCAGCATCACCCCTGGATGCAAGTCGAGTTGAAGAGGTGGAATTGGCTTTAGATAGTATGGAGGTTGCGGAGTCAGAGTTCGAGCCAGAAGCTGCTGGTTATGAAGTAAACACAGTTGTTGGTGAAGAGATGTCGAACCCTTTAGAACCTGAACTAATCTCAACCGATGATCCACCTCAAAAAAGCGAAGAAGATGCTCTTCCTGAAGGAGAATTCAAGGCTGAGGAAGAATTGACCAAAACCGCTTCTAAACCGAAGAAGCACTCAAAATCTTCGTAACCAAATCCATGGTTCAGGGTTAGTTTTTTTAGAGTTTTAAGGCATTTGCCTGGCAAAATAATTTCTTTTTCTTAAGGAGATAAACACAATGAAAAGACCAATTGGCGTAACCATCCTGGCTGTCCTGGCTGCAATCATCGGTGTGATTGCTGTAATCCGGACTATTCAATTCCTGGGTATTTTACCCTTCAATCTTTACCTTGGTCCATATGAACTGGCAGTGAGATCAGTAAATATTTGGGCTGCCTTTATGTATGGTCTGCTAGCCTGGGTATATTTCTGGTTGGTTAAGATGCTCTGGGATGTTGATCCGTCAGCCTGGTTGTTCCTGGCAGTGATTACCGTCTTCAACCTGATCCTGGATGTGATGACGATGATCGGCGCAGCGAGCTGGTCTGATGTCAGCCTCGGTTTCATATTGAACGCAATTGTTTTAATTTACATCATGCTGCCGGGTGTTAAACAGGCATTCGCAGTCAAATAACAAGTTTGTGTGTTAAATATCATCAAACAGGTGGCTGTTGGTCATTGACTCAACAGCCACCTGTTTTTTTATTTGTTCAGAAAATTGATGGGATGTGCAACAGACAGGCTTGTATTGATTAGAGTAAAGTTTCACTATTCTCGATTTTGGGTTAAAATCTTACCGGAGTTAACTGTCATCACCCAAATTAACGAGAGTGTTGAACCGAATTGAACGGAGGAGGATAAATGGCTACCGCTGAGCAAACTCAATTGGAAACTAAGCGTCAATATCCCTGGTGGGTGTATTTAATCGACGGCATCCTGGCTGTCGCATTGGGCACCTTATTGCTGGTTGTCCCAGAGGTAACCATTATTGTCCTGGTTCAGTTCTTGGGCATATACCTGTTCATCAAAGGGATACTTGCCCTGGTAACCATTTTTACCAACCCTGCAAAATGGGGTTTGAAATTGATTATCGGACTTCTGGGCATCGCAGCCGGTTATCTGATCCTTGACCATCCTTTCACTTCTACTCTGGCAACCCAGATGTTGTGGATTTACCTGATCGCAGGACTTTCCATAATGATTGGATTTATAATCCTTGTCCAGGCGGTAACAGGAGCGGGATGGATTGCTGCCATCATGGGCATCATCGCTATTTTTCTGGGAGTGCTCATCATATGGCAGCCAGCCATCAGTTTCCTGGCACTTACCTATGCGGTAGGTTTATTGTTGGTGCTGGGAGGCATCATCGCTTTAGCCGGGTCTCTATCCATGTTCTTGAACCGGGGCACCAGGACGGGAATAACGCAAGGTGAAATGGTCGAGACAAAGGCTTCAATCATTGACGTTGCAGAACCAACAGAGGTATCCGGGGAGGTAGAGAAGGACGTGGAGCAAGAGGAGAAGAAGAACTTCCGGTTATCCTGCTCGCCGAGACCACGTACAGCAGCCAGGAGGGTGAGGATGGCGACACCCGACCTACGATGGTACCGGAAGAAATAAGCTGGGCGTACGATGGTGAGGGGGAAGAAGTCGACGCAGGCGAAAGTGTCCCAGAAGAAGATGGCGATGAGGCTGATTCTGCGGCTGCAGCGGAAGTGACCGAGCCAGAAGCAGGAGAGCAAGGATCACCTGAAGAGGGTGAATCCTCTCAAGCTGAAACCGTGGTTGTAGCGGCAGAAACGGTTGAAGAGTCGGGTGACGGATCTGATGAGCCTGAACTGACGGGTGGAGCTGCAGGCGAAGAACCTGCCGATGAGACCGATACGGAAACGGTTGAAACCATTGATACGGAACCAGGCGATCAAAAAGAGAGTGGTGATATCGTCGAGACGGATCAGGTCCAGGATACTGAGAGCACCTCGACCGGAGAAGTAGCAGAGCAGGAAGATGAAACCAGCCCAGACCAGGCGCTAGAATCGCTGGAAGAAGGTGAACCGCAGCCTGCGCCGGAAATCCCTTCACTGGATTTAGGTGAAGCAGAGAAACGGCTGGTAACTCACAAAGTGCAGCAAATGGAGGGTATTGGTCCCGTTTATGCACAGAAATTAGGGGAAATTGGTATTGTATCAGCCTATGATTTGCTAAACCGCGGCTCCGTCCGTAAAGGCAGGGTTGAGATTGCTGAAAAGACAGGGATCAGCCAGAAGTTGGTTCTGAAATGGGTCAACCAGGCAGACCTTCACAGAGTTTCAGGCATTGGCTCGGAATACGGAGAGCTGCTAGAAGTATCTGGTGTTGACACTGTGGTTGAATTAGCCACCCGGAAGCCAGAGAATCTGCACAAAGCGATGGTCACCACCAATGAGGAGAAGAAACTTGTCCGGCAAGTGCCTTCTCTTTCCCAGGTTGAAGATTGGGTGAAGCAGGCGAAGGAACTGCAGCGCGTCATCCGATATTGAAAATTAAAGGCGTTACGCAGGTTTATCGTTCAGGTAAAAACAATTAAAACTGACCAAGGGGCTGCCCGATGAGGGCAGCCCTTAATCACCCAAAAAGAAGAAAATTTATGACTTCCAACCAGCCTTTATCAATACCTGACGAATATTTATCCGCAAGCCGAGAGAGTTCTGACAGGTCCCCAATTACCAGACTCGCGTCCAGCAGGGGCTCCGCCGGTTTTCCATATTCTGGCAAAGCCAACCGGAGCGGTTTGCAACCTGGATTGTAAATACTGCTTCTTCCTTTCCAAAGAAGAGCTTTATCCTGGCAGCCGTTTTCGCATGACCGATGATACGCTTGAGAGTTATATCCGCCAGATGATCGAATTGCAGTCAGCGCCGCAGGTGTCGATCGCCTGGCAGGGCGGTGAACCCACGTTAATGGGATTGGATTTCTTCAAACGTTCCGTCGAATTGGTCAAGAAATATGCGCCTGCAGGGATGGAGATCGAGCATACCATGCAGACCAACGGCACCCGGTTGGATGATGATTGGGCAGTGTTCTTGAAAGAGAACCGGTTCCTCATCGGGCTCAGCCTGGATGGCACACAATCCATGCACGATGCATACCGGGTGGATAAAGGCGGTGCAGGTACGTTCGAACGCGTCATGACGGCTGCCAGATTATTGCAAAAACATGAAGTGGATTTCAATATCCTCTGTACGGTCCATGCCGCCAATGCGGATCACCCTTTGGAGCTTTACCACTTCTTCCGGGATGAGGTCAAAGCAGAGTTCATCCAGTTCATCCCCATTGTGGAGAGGGCTTCCGAGGAGACGATCGCGATCGCCAACCTTGGGTGGGGCGCTCAGGTTCCGGATCAATCCACCAACATAGGTCGACCTCTGTATACCCAACAGGGCAGCCTGGTCACCGATCGTTCGGTCACCGCAGAACAATGGGGACGCTTTCTATCCACGATTTTCGATGAATGGGTACGCAGGGATGTTGGCAAAGTCTTCGTGCAGATGTTCGATGCTGCCCTGGCTTCGTGGGTGGGCGCGCCGGCTGCATTGTGTATCTTTGCTGAGACCTGCGGGAATGCGCTTGCCCTGGAACACAACGGCGACCTGTACGCCTGCGACCATTTTGTGGAACCCGCTTACTTCCTCGGCAACATCCAGGAGGAGCACATGTTGACGTTGGTCAGTTCTGAACAGCAGCGCAAATTTGGAACCGATAAGCGCGACACACTGCCGCGTTACTGCCGGGAATGCGAGGTTCGCTTTGCCTGCCAGGGAGAGTGCCCGCGCAATCGCTTTATACAATCGCCTGACGGTGAAGAAGGGTTGAATTACCTGTGTGCAGGCTACATGTCTTTCTTCAAGCACATCGACCAACCCATGCGCATGATGGCACAACTGCTGCGCCAGAGGCGTCCTGCTGGAGATATCATGAACATTCTGGCGATGGAAGAGATGCGCAGGCTGCAGTCTGCTTTCGCCAGCGCCAAGCCTGCAGACCCTTGCCCTTGTGGGAGCGGGAAAGCGTTCCGCAGATGTCACGCTAGTCCGAAGAACAGCCGTGGGGCATAACAAAAACGGCAATGGAAAACACAGCTGGATAATGACAATCCTTTGCTCAAAATACCCATCAGCCTGCTCGAGTTCGAGGTGAAAGCAGCACTGCCGGTGATAGCCCCGGAGGAGCGGTGCTGACTTACTGCCGCGAGGACAGGCACCGCAGTGTCGCCATGGCTTTTTGCATCCTGGTCGCCTGTGGTTTTTCATCCACCGATGCCATCCAACAGGTTAAGCAGTAAAGAAACTCAGCCGATTCTGATATATGGTACATCCATGAAAGGATAATTTCCTTCGAAAGTTTTTGGAAAGCTTGTTGATTACTTTTCCAAGAATAAAGATTCTCAAGTAAATATTTCTCACCGGTTCGAAATTTAACGGATTTGTTAGGGGGGTTCTATATTTAAAGATGACTTGGAGCAACCATGATATAATGCCATTAAGCAAGGTTAGTTGCAGAAAAAACAAGGGAGATGGCTGTGAGTAAAAATAATAGATGGATGAGACCGGAGCTCGTGATCCTGGCACGAAGCAAGCCTGAGGAAGCTGTCCTGACACACTGCAAGAGGATTGCCCCAGATGTTAGTGGAGAAAACCAAAACCAAACAGGTTGTGGAAACGATACAGCCCAAAATTGCGGCGCCTGCCAATCACGCTCAGGTAGTTAGTTTTTGATTCAGGTATTCACAATCGCCACCTGAATCTAGAAAAGCCAAGGGTGAATTTTTTGGTCGTGATCGTTTCGTAACTGGCAAAAACTTATCAGTTGTACAAATCCACAATAAGAATTATTTTAATTTAACGGTAGTGAACCACTTGCATCAAACGTGCCTGGAGGCGACATGGAAGAAAAAAAGAAGTGGAAGCGACCTGAAGTGGTTGTACTCGCCAGGAGCAAGCCTGAAGAAGCTGTCTTATCAGCCTGTAAAGCAGAAAGTAATGCGAGCGGCTTTAATAATATGCATAACAACTGTAAGCGTTATACAAATTGTGGTCAGATTTGCCAGCTACTCACTGGGAGCTAGTAAAAACTTTATCCCCAAAAATGTCTTTGGTAAATTATTATCGATAAATTCGATATCTGTACTTCTGTGCGCTAATATCAAATTAGATCTCTTAACTACGGCATTGGGATTGTAAGCAGATGAGTACGAGTTACGTGCTTCGTTCACATCGAACCAGGCTGCCTCGTATCCCCCTGGAGGGGGCGATTGATTTAACTTACCGCTGTAACAATATTTGCCGTCATTGCTGGTTATGGTTGAATCCACATTCAGGAGAGCGGGAAAATGAGCTTTCCTTCGATGAAATCACACGGATCGCCGACCAGGCACGCGCCTTGGGCACTCGTGGGTGGACAATCTCCGGCGGTGAGCCCATGCTGAGAGATGACTTCTACGAAATCTTCGATTACCTGACAAGGATCAGCGCCGGTTACTCGCTGAATACCAATGGAACGTTAATCACCCCACGGATCGCCCGGTTAATGAAGCGTAAGGGTGTAAAAATGATAGCTGTTTACGGGGCAACAGCAGAAGTGTATGACAGAGTCACGCGGCATCCAGGCGGGTTTGAGGCTTTGATGCGCGGGATCACTTACCTCAAAGAAGCAGGAGCCAAATTTGTTGTCCAGCTGATTCCCATGCGTGATAACTGGCACCAATGGCAGGAGATGGTTTCCCTGGCGCTGCTCGCTTTCTTCCGAATACCGGGTGGGTGCTGCCTGGTTGCATTACGCTGCGGATGGTTCAGAGCACAAAAATCGCCAGATCCAAGACCAGCGTCTCCCGCCGTCGACTGTGATCGATCTGGACTTTCCGACGGTTGATCATCCTTGGAATGATCCGGGAGCTCAAGATCGGATTCTAACGGACAAAGGCTCTGGAACTGATGAACTGGAAAACTATCAAAGTGAACATTTGTTAGCCTCCTGCGCGGATAACAGGAACGAGTTCCATATCGATCCTTACGGTGGTATGACGTTTTGTGCCATGGTCAAGGATCCCAAAATGCGTTTCAGCCTTCGAGAGCATACGTTCGCGGAAGTCTGGGATGAGCTGATCCCTGCCTCTGGTTCATTTGTGCACGCAAACCAGGAATACCTGGAAGGATGTGGCAGCTGCGAGCAGCGTGCAGACTGCCGCTGGTGTGCCGCTTATAGTTACCTTGAAACAGGGCGGTACACTGCCAGCATCCCTTACTTATGCGAAATTGCTCACGCTGCAAAAGAATACAAATCTGACTGGCAGGAGAACCACCGGCGTTATTTCCAGGTTGCCGGTATCACCGTTTGCCTTGAGTCGGACCTGGATCTGACTCCGATTAAATTCAAAGATGAACTGCTCCAGTTCCAGGTTGATCATCCAGGTGAGGATATGGTGATACTAAGCCATCATTTTGAATTACCTCCAGCAGATGGAGTGGATTTTGGCAGCATCATGTATAACCGACCACCCTGGCGGATTTCTCGAAAAGATGGAAAATGGTACTACAGGGGGATCATGGATGAAGGTGATGATGAAAGTACTTACCACCGCCTGGCAATATTCAATGAAAACCATACCAGGGCAAATATCTCTCATCCAAACAGCTATGCTGAGGTTGTTAAGGAAAAGGGCTGGAGTTCGTTATCACTCTTCTCAACGGACCAGATCTGGATTCTGCCTTTACTGGCAGATCGGAATGCGGTGTTGGTCCATTCCTCAGCGGCGATAATCAACGGGCAGGGTGTAGTCTTTTGTAGGTCATTCAGATGCAGGAAAATCTACCACGGTAACCATGCTGCAGGAGGCATCCCGGAGCGGAGCTCTACCATATCCAGTCGAAATCTTGTGTGATGACCGCAATATCATCCGCAGGTGGGAGTTCTGGTTGGCTTGTGCATGGAACCTGGAGCCATGGAGACGTTTCGACAGTATCTGCATCGAGCGCTCCTCTTAGAGCAGTTTTTTTTCTCGTCCAGGATGACCACAACCAGTTAACCTTAGTTAATGAACGAAGAGAAGTCTGGTCTCAAATGCTGTCGACCTTGATCAAGTCTGTTGATACGAAAGAATGGTGGCAGAAGGAACTTGACATCCTCGGGCATTTCACCAAAGAAATACCTTGTTATTGGATGCATTTTGATAAGTCTGGTGGGATCATTGCTGAGTTGGCTGCTTTGCTGGCTTAAAGAGAATCCTTTCACAATCCCGGGTTTCTCCTGGAAAATATGAATTTACGAATTAAGTTAGCGCGATTAATCCTCAGAACAGGCTCCTTGCTGCAGTCCTCCGCAATGATGGTAATGAAACCAGATGATCTGGTTGAATTTACTCGTCAGAATTATGCCCGTTCCCATGAAGTGGATAATTGGTGCGATGAAGAGTTTGTTAAGACAGGACTCTTCCCAGAAGAGCAAGAATTTCTGGATCGGCTACCCTCCCATACAGGCAAATTGCTTCTGCTGGGCATCGGCGGAGGAAGAGAGGCAATCCCGTTCGCCAGAAAAGGATTCCAGGTAACTGGAGTGGATTACGTGCCCGAAATGGTTGCCTGCTCTATCGATAATGCCAGAGAGGCAGGTGTGGAAATTCATGGCGTAGTCCAGGATATCGCCAACCTTGAGGTTTCAGAGGAATCGTTCGACGTTGTCTGGTTTTCTAATTCAATGTATTCCGGTGTACCCATGCGGTCCAGACGTGTTGCCATGCTGGAGAGAATATACCGCTGCACTCTGCCGGGTGGGCACCTCGTCGTTCAATTTGGTTTTAGGGAGCCAGTTCCTTATAGTCATGGGACAGATAGTTTTCGACGGTTCGTCGCTTGTATCACACGTGGGTACACCCAGCTAGAAACAGGCGATATCTTAAAACACCAGATCGAATTCAGCCATAATTTTGCGGATGACCAGGAGGTCAAGGCGGAGATAGAGCAGGCCGGGTTTATTTTGGTTTATGTTTCTGTGTATCCTGGAATATTGAAAGGGGCGATACTGGCACAAAAACCTGCCTGAAATAATCAGGACTGTTATCCTGATCGATAAAATTGTGCCTGGGCACTGAAGAATTTCTCATATGCGCCATGTATATCCAGAAGTTCGTGGTGAGTTCCTTGTTCGATGATCTTTCCTTTATCCATCACGTAAATATAATCTGCCATCTGGACTGTGGAAAAGCGGTGGCTGATCAAGATGGCACTCTTTCCTTCGATCAGGTAGCGAAAATGTTGGAATAGTTCTGCCTCCGCTAAAGGATCCAGCGAGCTGGTGGGTTCATCAAGGACGATGATGTCCGAATCGCGGTAGAAAGCTCGCGCCAGGGCAATTTTCTGCCATTCTCCACCGCTCAATTCCTTCCCATCTTCGAACCACGTACCCAGGTGGGTGGTGTATCCCTGGGGTAATTGTTGGATAAACGAATCTGCACCTGATTTCACAGCAGCAGCTTGGATGGCATCATTATTGACCACGCTTTCTGTATTCCCAATCCAGATATTTTCCAATGCAGTGAGTTGGTAATGCACATAATCTTGGAACACAACGCTGATCTTTTTCCTCCATTGGATTGGATCCACCTGGCGCAAGTCGATGCCGTCAATTGTGATACTGCCGGTCTCTGGATCGTATAACCGGCAGAGCAGCTTGATCAGGGTCGTCTTTCCGGAGCCATTCGCACCGACCAGTGCGACGACCTTGCCTGGTTCGAGGGTGAATTGGATGTTATTCAGCACCTTTCTAGCCGAGTTAGGATAAGAAAAATTGACATTTTCCACATGGATCCCTTGAACCAGATTTGGCTTAAGTGCGACTGGATGATCAGGGGTGATGATTGTGGGTTCCAGTTCCATAAACTGGTAGAAATGGGTCAGAAACAGCTGGTCTTCGTACAATCCGGCAAGGCTGCTCAAGATAGATTGTAAGGAGTTCAACCCTATTTGAAAACCCATGTAAATGGCGAAGAGGTCACCTACGCTGATGCTGCCCAGAATCGCCTGGTAAGCTGCGAAGCCCAGGGTGAAGAAAATCGCCAGGACGCCCAGGGTCTGGAAAATCCAGTCCGCAGTCGCCCGGTTGCGAGTGATCGCCAGCCTGCCTTTACGTAAATCCTGGCGCAGATCCTGGAAGCGCATCTTGAATAGATTTCCCAGGTTGAACAGCCTCAGCTCTTTGGCATGGTGGTCACTGACCATCAGCCAGTTGTAATACCGCGAGCGTCGTTCAATGGGAGCATGCTTTTCCTCGAACCGGTAGCGGATGCGTGAATAATATAATCGCACCAATGCGCCTGGTAGGGCGACGACAACCATTACGATCCCGACCAGCGGAGTTAATAGAAGGAAAAGACCAACCACCCCGGCAAGTGAGATTGTGTTCTGGATTAAAGTCATCAAACCGTTTAGAACCGAAGCTGGTCGGTAAGGCGCCTCCGCTTGAGCACGGTGTAACGTATCGTAATAGGAGGTATCTTCGTAATATGCCAGGTCCACGGCGATCGATTTGTCATGCAGAACATCGGAGACATAATCGGTCAGGTATTGAGCCTGCGCCTGGGAGGAAATCTCGCCCAATGATCGCGCCAGAGCGGTCAGGATGCCGACAGCAGCAGCCATAATCAGCCAGAAAAGGACCTGTCTGAACGTGTTTTGGGGATCAGCGCTGTTGATCCCGGCAGTTACCGTGTCGACGATCTGGCGCATCAAGTATAACCCTGCCAGGGGCAGCAAACCCTGTACGATGACCAGCAAGCCGTTCAGCACCATCCATCCCGGCGCGCTTTTCCACACCAGACTCATGGCCCGGTCCAATCGCAGTATTTCTTTTAATGATTTTTTTAATGGGACTTTGGAAAACATGAGCCTCTGAATTCTAACTCACAAATATCATAAATTTAATGGTAGAGAAAATCAACAACAAAAAAGCCCTAACAAGGTTAGGGATTTTTTTACAGATTACCAATGTGAATAGTTCAGTGGCGTACAAAAGTCATAATTTGGTATTATTATGACCTTTAATTTTTGTAGACTATTAATTAGCCATAGCCTATCTAATCCTCACATCCAATTGTAAGGGGACCGGGGACATTAGGGTCCCGCAGGGAATTAAAGTCGTTTTCAGTACAGGAGAGCCCGCCATCCCGCAAAACCAAATTGGTGATCGTGCCATATCCCAATAACTCAGGACGAACCCACATCTTCTTGGTTGAATATGATTTTGGAACGATTAAAGATCTACTACCGTACACTTAAAACCTCCAAGTCTAGGTTTATTTTATTTCTCTAACTATACCACAATTACCGGACATATTGTATAAATTATACCATAATTGTCGAACATATTACCGATTCACAATAGTTATTTTCGAGTTCTTCAGGTTAATAGTATTCATATTCGTGAATTAAGATTAAGTACAAAAAAAACCACCATTAATGGTGGTTTTTTTTGTACAGTTTAATGTAATTTGTTGTTAAGAATTAACCAGTTGGTGGCACTTTATAAGGCTCGCCGGGATCCTCATCTGGTGGTGAAAGCTTTCCTCCACCAAGCAGGACAAGTTTAGAAATCTTGCCGACAAGAGAAAGTTCAGGTGTCTTCCAGATTTTCCTGAATCCGAAAATCTCGATATTCTCTTCAAGGGTTTCAGGTGTAGATTGCATGATTAGCTCCTCTCACTTTTTCATTGCAACGATCTATCAAATATACCATGAATTTTCCCTGTTTCTCAACCAGGTTTCATAGATGATCAGATGCTTGAGCATCCAAATATCCATACTTTTAGGTGCGGGATCGTTTAGGGTAGTTGATATGAAGGTATCCGATTTTCTTGGGTTTACGATCCCTATCCGTGCGAGAGATTGGATTCCTTCTAATTGATCCCAAACAGCCCCGGTTTCCTGTAAAACAACTTCATGGAAATTGCTGGTGGCGCTTATTTTCTTCTGTTTTTGTAAACCGAGGTCCGGAAATCGTTGTTGCAGGATCTCTCTCACCAAACCTTTTTGGGGTCGACCTGTGTTCAGCAGGTGGGGAGGAAAGCGAAACAGGTACGAAATCAGCTCCTGGTGTTGGTAAAATCCGAGAATGGGAATACCCAGACGGCGGCCATTTTCGAATTCTTCTTCAAGTTCCATGGAGCTGACCGGATGAAAGAGTATCTGGGTCAGCCCTTTAAAATAAAAATCCTCTATCTTATCCTCAACCAGGCTTTGCTCCACTCTTTCATCGTAGCGTTGGGAAATCTCCTCTTGCAACTCCATGTCCGGTGTGAACCATTCTGGTATGGTCCGGTACAGGGAATTCTTCCTCCTTTTCCGGAGATAGGTGGGATTCACTTGAAGCAGCAAACGGGAAATCCATCTTGATATTAGCAAACGAGATCCATATTTCCATATTCCGTTATAAAGATGAGTTCTCAATGGGAACGGCCAGGAGTGCCACATTCCCAGGATTAAACGGTATAAACCTGGAAAATCGAATTTCCGCATCAGATCAGCAGCATACGTTGGAGTCAATCCCAACCATTCATCACCACCAACGCCTGTAATGATGGCGGAACAACCATCTTTGATTGCCTGGTACCCCAGGTAATTATACGCTTGGCGCCAGATATTACCCATGGGCGTGGGCCAAACCTGGTTCATCTCAAAACATGCCTGCAAAAGACCTGACTGTCCAGATGCGTCTGTCAATCGTGTGATGTGCAGGGGGAGTTCGAGGGAAGAGGATACGCCTCTCTGTACAGGTTCTTCTACTTCCCCAATCACCGGAAAAACCAAAGAATAAGCCCTTGGATATCGCAGACCGGATCTTTGAGCCGCATCCTTCAAGAAACCTGCAGCTGCTATAGAATCCAAACCTCCACTAAGATATATACCCAGAGGGGAGTAATTGATAAAATCCCTGGAAACATCCTGAAGGAGGTTTTCAAATTGCTCGCTGGTTGCATTTTCGAGCCATTCCACTTTTCCATCTGGTCGGATGGGGGACCAGTAATGGATTTGTGTTTTTATGCAATTCCGAATTTGTATCAGGTGTCCGGGAGGCACACGTTGTATCTGGTTATAGAATGTTTCTTCATTTCGTCCCCAGTAAAGTGATAGGTGAAGTGCAACGACGATCCTGTTGATTGTGCTGGATATCCCCTGCTGAGCCAGCAGTGCCTGGATGGATATTGAAAAAAATCTACCCTCATTAGCCTCGGCGTAGAACAGTGGATAAATACCTACCGGGTCTCGGACAGCCAGTAATAATTGGTTGCGATCGTCCCATAAGATGAACGAAAAAATCCCCACCAGGTGGCTCACGAAACTTTCACCCCAGAGTAGATATGCTTCCAGGATTAATTCAGCCTGATTCATCTCCTCATCAATCTTCAAAGCTCGGGACAATTCCTTCTGGTTGTAAAGATGCCCATCAAATACGATACCGTATGAATCTCTGTTATTGATTTCTGGTTTTGGAAATGCCCTGCCCGGGTCCAGGCGGTGACATGTGTTATTCAAGGGATTTTGAGCCAGGATGTTGTTCTCAGAAAGAGCGGAGGAATCCGGATTTCCAGTAAAGAAAATCCAAGTATCTGGCCAATTCTTTCCGTATTGGTTATCTATGGTTGTCATCAAAAATTTACCAAATAATTTAATAGTAATTATTCCCCTTAAATATATCCTGATTTAAAGGTAAAAGCAACAAGAGCAGTTCTGTGGTTTCAGAACTGCTCTCATCCATGTTAAAAAATTGTTTCAGGATTTAGAAAATCAAAAATCGTAACAACCTGGCTTGATTGTGTTGGTATCGTTGTCACCATGTATACACGACCACCACCAACCGCCGGTTAACACGATGCTGGAGACCTGACCCAGAGATGTTAATTCCGGTTTTTTCCACTCAGGTTTTTCAATAATTGTCTGGCTGATTGTAATTTTCACCATGATTTCTCTCCTCCATTAGGTAAGCTACCAAAAATAGAAAACGATGAATAAGTGCGTTAATCCTAACTGATATACATTCGTTTCTTAATTCAAATTAGTATATCATATTTGAGAGTTTTTCTTCGGTTCCTTTCTTAGAAAATTTGTGAATTTCGATATACGTCTAAGAAAAATATTCTTCAAACAGGTCCAACTTTTGTTCAAGATTTGCCAAACCAGGCGCAAGCAAACCTTTATAGATCGGAACCTGTTCAACGAGGTCCAGGTAATGCAAAAGCAGTCGCTTTCGATCGTTTTTTTGATACAGAGAAAACACGTACACGTGTTTTAACAGCAATTTCACGGCTTCAACTCCCTTGCATTTCCTCAATCCTTAATCCTGGGAGTTCAGGTTCGCCATCGGTCCTTTCCAGTAAAAATATGGATCTTAATCCTTCGGGCTTGTCTGTATTGACACGATTTACCAGGATAGGTATTTTTTGGGCGTGGGAGTGGGAAAACTGTTCTATATCGTAATAATCGCGGGTATCACCCAATAACCGTAATTGAAAATGGAGTGGAAAAGTGAGTGTCCCTTCTGGGGATGTGGTGAAAACAACAGCATCATCACCCCATAAACCATACCCCCGCCTGGACAAACCATAAGCAATCGTGGATTTTCCAGTGCCAGATGAAGCACAGAAAGCGACCACACCTTTGGATGTAAGTACAGAGCTGGCGTGTATGGCTTCCCAGCCTTGCGCCTGGAGTACAAAGGGGACGACATTTCGCCAGAAAAGATCCGTTAAAAAAATTTCATCCTGAGGCGTTTCTTCGTACGCGAGAACATCCATCTCATCACCGCTGAAGCGAAAAGTTACCTGATTTGGCCAGTGCATCCAGAAGTAATCGTTTCCTTGATAAGTGTACGCTCGTACATTACCACCGGTATCCCTCAGGATGATGGTGTCTGGCGCTCCTTCATCCCATACCGAGTGTTTTTCATCTCTCGCTTGCTTGACAGCAGGTATTTGTGGTAGGTGTGGATAGACCACATCTGCCTTTTTTAAAACGCCTAATAATAACTTGAAATTAAACTTTTCCATCAGACCGCTTCAAACCATTTTTCGACTTCTTCGATCCGTTGCAACTTGAGTGAAGATGAGATGGCATCGGGATCGCGGGTCAATAAACGCCAGGCTGCAGGCACCTGGCGCTTGATGACATCACCGATCCGGAGCAAGTAAGCAAGAGGCAGACCAATCCCAGATGCCAGGCGAGGATACTTTTCGCGCATCAGGATCGGTTTCCAGAAGACGCTGTCAAAGAAAAATCTTGTCCTCTCTCTGAAGGAGCGGGGTGCCCAAATTTCAGCCAGATTTATCGAAAATTCTGTTCCATAGAGCAGTTGCTGAAGAAACCATTCCAGGTATTCAGGGGTGTAGTCCACAGGCTTTAGTTGATCCAGGTATTCATTAGGCACAGGAGCATCCAGTAGTGTTTGTGCGACCAATAATGCCAGGTAAGTTGGTTTTGCCATGCGGTATTCAATTGCCATTTCAAGAAGCTTTTTCCAATCCAATTTAGATTCGAAAAACCACAGTGCCTCGTTGATATCACAAACGTGGAATAATTTACCAGCAAAGCGGTGCATATAAGCAAAGTGAACGCAGAGGTGGATAAGTTGATGTTCTGGTGACAGGCTGAAAATTTTCACTCCTGCCAGCATTTCGGTATCAGCAGACAACCAGAGGTTCCGAGGATCGAAATTGAATGGGAGTTCTGGTGGAAAGAGTGTCCAATGTAAATCGATTTCGTTTCTTCCCGGTGCCAATAAAGGAGGCAGGCTGTGTTTACTGGCAATCTCATCTTCTAAGTCGAAATTGTGGGCAGAATGGTACCCGATTTCAACGAGGCACCGATTTGCCTGCTCCAGATCTTCAAGTTTAACCAGGAGGTCTAAGTCTCCGATTACCCGGAGAGCAAGGCTGCTGTATACTTTCTCTGCCAGGTATGCCCCTTTAAGCACGATTACTGGAATATTTTCCTTCTCCAGGGCTTTTAGAACCTGACCAAGTTCTTTGTATGTGTGCGTGTTTCTGAAGATTGTGCCTAGATATTCATCACGAAGAAAAGTCAGTGTGGATTCAGGTGGTTGAATTACACCCACTAAATTCTTAAGACGATGGTACAGCAAAGGCGCAACCTGGTGATCCTTAGCGAATGTGCCGACATTGGACCACTCTTCCGGCGATGTTTCTGGTATAGAAATCTGATCAGGATTGCCATCGCGGTTACTCAGGCAGTTCAACATTAATTGTGTTGATTGCACTATTTGGTGCGTATGCAAATCTGTCATGAAAGATATTTGGAATTAAATTCGCAAGTCAGGAAATTGATTAACGTGAAGATATTTTTCAGCAGGTGATGCTCACTGCCGGTTTCTCAGAAAGCCACCCAACCTCCGTTCTTTATGGGACGACTTCGATTTCCCATCCGCGTAACCATAAGTCCCATCTTCATATTTTCGGTATTGAGCAAAACTGATGTACCCGTAGAAACCGTCGGCTTTTGGAGATAACCGGTTCACCACTACTCCCAGCATGGTTGCATTGACTTCCGCGAGTCTCTCAGCCGCTTGTTTGAGCTGGTTGCGGTGAGTGTTTAGCGAATCGACTATGAGTATAGTGCCGTCGACTTCAGTGCTGAGTACTACTGCATCGGTAACGATCAACACAGGAGGGCTGTCAATGATCAGAAAATCATAATGACGTTTGAGCGCTTTAATCAAATGCCGGTTAGCATTCGAACCCAGCAGCTCGGAAGGGTTGGGTGGAATCGATCCGCTGGTTAAAACGTGTAAACCATCCAGGTTTGTTGGTCGCACAAGCTGCTTCAGCAGGGATTCGAAAGTTTCCTCATAACCAGAATCTGGACTTCTCAAGTTGCGGAAGAAATCAGTCAATCCCAGGCGGTTGTCCAATTCGAATATTTTATGCACCATGGGGCGGCGTAAATCTGCATCCACTAACATTACGCGAAAACCGGCTTGTGCGATAACGGCAGCAAGGTTTGCTGCTGTCACACTCTTGCCTTCACCTGGATTGGAACTCGTCACTTGAATAGATGTACTTTCCAGACGATCGATGGTGGAGAACTGCACACCTGTCCTCAGTGCCCGGAACGCTTCTGAAATTGGAGAGCGTGGTTCACGAACGGTGATAAGTTTTCCGGTTGTATCTTCACCCGGGATCACGGGAATAGCACCAAGTGTCGACAATCCTGTAAGGCGTTTGATCTCATCCGGTGATTTTAGCGTGTTGTCCATGAAGGAAAGCAGATAAGCGGCTCCAACAGCAAGCATAAAGGCGATGCCGGATGCTGTGATGATCATGAGGATTTTATTCGGTCCAATAGGGCGCACGGGAGCGTAAGCGGGTTCGATGACGGTCAATGAATTTAAAGCGCCCTTTTCAGTGTTTGCCAATAAACTTGCATAATTTAACTGAAGCCCATCCAGTTTTGCCTGCAGCCCAGCAATCTGGTTCTGCAGATCGGAAATTTGTCGCGCACTGGTCAGGTTCGGCAGCTGCTCCTGTTTTGCATCGATATCTGCCTGCGTCTCACTGATTTTGACCTCGAGGATATCCAATCTCGCCTGGATAAAATCTTCTCTCTCCTGGTTTGCGGATTGATTGGTGGGACTTTGTTGAATGAGCTGGTTCGCTAATTCATTGGCAACAGCCTGGGCTCTGACCGGATCGGAATCGTTTACTGATATTTCCAATAAATCAGTATTGGGGATAGGTTGTACCGTGTAGACCGGAAGCCAATTTATGCCTAGAGCATTCTTTACACCATCCTGTACTGTTTTCCTGTAAGCGATGTCAGAATAGGTTGATGCAAGTTGTTGACTGGAGAAGAACTGGTAGTAATTGGGGTTCGGATCTTGGAAGGCACGACCTATCATCATAATTGCCTGCGACCGGTAAACCGGGGGTTGCTGCAGCGCCGCAAAGAAGCTGAAAATTGCTGCGATTAATGTCGCTGCCAGGATCAGTTTCCACCACCGAGCCAAGGGAGCCAAAAATTGGTTAATTTCCATAAGAACCTTATTCCTATTTTATTGTAACAGTGACCGGGAAGAATTCAAGTTAGAAGACAGGCAGAAAAAACCCAGATCTGGGGCTTTATTTGAGAGTATCTCAAGCGTTTTCGATCTCTTCAGACCTTGTATGGGCAATTCTACAAAAGTATGGCACCCTCCCGTCCATTTCACCGTTTTCCAGGTACGCGTTGGCAGGACAATTAAAACAGAGGTTTGCATATTTGCAGTGCAAGCAGTTATTGATGAAATCTTTGTTCGTGGTCTCAATCCCCAATACCCGGGGAACAAAGTTATTCCAGGCATCAACAAGAGATCCTTCCAAGATTTTGCCACCCTGTCTGAGATCATAGACTGTTGACGGATGTTGGAGAGATGCACACAAAAGAAATTGACCCTGATAATTAATACTGAAAGAGGTTTTACCTGCCCCACAATGGAAAACATGGTTGCATGTATGTTCATGTTCGCTGTCTGTTGAAACAGCTTGTTGACATTCCTTCTGCACTGCAGCCAACCTGAGAGGATCCATGCGATCCAGTGATGCGATTTCGTGGGGAGATAAACGTTCCGCCATTATCTCCAGGTTCCGATCTCTATCCCCATCATATCGTAAATGTAGCTGGGGATCGAACCGGAAAGCATCTTTACTATACTTCCTGCAAAATTCTGCGATATCTTTCAGTTCTTCTACATTTGATCTCATCGCCATTGCTTTCAAAGAAACAGGTATCCCATTCTCCAGGAACAGGTCCAAGCCTTTCCGGAAGGCTTTGTAAGAGCCAGGAATTCGCGAGACCTTCTCGTAGGTTTCTTTAGTAACCCCATAGACTGTTATTTCGATGTCTCTCGGTGGATATTTTTTAAAGAGCTGGATATGTTCGGATGTAACCGGGCAGGCATTCGTAAAAACTGAAACAAGGAAACCTTTTTTCTTCAAAAGTAAGTAGATGTCAGTAAAATCTTTCCGCAGGAGAGGTTCTCCACCGGTGATCAGCACCCAGATAGCACCCAGTGCGCTCGCTTGTTTGGCTATTTCGTTTATTTCATCGAGCCCAAGTTCCTTTGATTTCGCTTCATTGTCACCCGCATGCAGGTTTATGTAACAGTGCCTGCAATCATTATTGCAGCGTGCAGTGATTTCCAGATCAAAACCAAGAGGCAGTCGTTTTTTATTCAGTTTTTCCCAAAGGTCGAACGAAGGCAGGTTGTTTACTGAAGCATAGGAGGTCATCTGTTTTTTCCCGTGAACCGGTGAGCTTTTATACTTCGTGCACGTTTAAGGAATGGTCCAAGTAAACGTGAGCGAGATAACCATGCGATCGGGTATCGCTCTGGTCCAGCACCAAACCAGGTGTCCTTGCCATTTCTTTGTACCCTGGTAACCAGCCCCAGGATGTTTTCTGGTGGAATCTTCTCGAATTCCTGGTCAGGTGTGTTGTCACCTTGGATGATCCAGTCGCTGCCAGATGTTCCAATCAACCTGTGAACGACTACTTCGCCAGATCCGGGGCGTTTGAAAGCGACGATTTCTCCCATCCTGGGTTCATTCTCTCCGATGGAGGTAATACTGATCACGTCACTGTCTTTTATGAATGGAGACATGCTCCATCCCCTTGCCTGAAAGCGGAAAGGTTTCCCAGTCTCCAGTACTGCAGACATCAATTCTGTCAATGCCTGCCTGGAGAGAACCAACTCGCCGCCGTTATGGAACTTCAATAACGATTTTCCTCTTGACCAATTCTGCCATCAATCCGATGACATCTCTTTCGATCTCTCCCTCAGGTGCATCATATTGATCTGAAAGCTTTTGGACGATTGAACCAAGCGTGGTAATCCCGTCCAGGCACTTCCATATTGCCAGACCAGTCTCGTTCATACTGTAAAGTTCATCTTCCATATCACCGATTCCGTCCGTTAACGGAACAATAATGAATTCGCCTTCAATCTCTCTTGCGACGACATCTTCAGATGGAGCAAATACTGCAGACAATTCCAGGTTCAAAGTTTATTCTCCGATTTCATTTTTTATTTTATTTATCCGGTCTTCCCAATCAGTGATCTGCCATGCTTTTTCATCATCGTTCAATAAACCCAAATATCTTGCCTGGGTGTGCGCTACCTGGCAAAAGTATTCAACCGGCGTGTCCAGAGTTCCGTGCTCAGCCCAGGATTTTGCTGGGCACTGTTCGCATAATCCCTTCAAGAAACACCGTGCACACCGTTCCAGGTATTCCGGGTTAGATGCAGTCAGATCAGAAATTGGGGGGAAAAAATTCTCCAGAGCATCACGTATCGTCCCCTGGCGCAGGTCATAACATAGCTCAGGTGAACGTAGTGGTAAACAAGGCTGGTACTTTCCATATGCATCCACGCTGCCAGCTGAACCGGCACTACAAGTGAATAGCTGGTTTCCTTGTGGACTGGTAAACTTACTGCAAAACTGGCGAAGATCGTCTTTGTAATCACTCACAATTTCTTCCCCCCTCTGTTCTAACCAGTTGAGCACACTTTTTGGTTCAGGTCGCAGTTCCTGGATGAGCCGGTTCCGGGCAGGTGAATCTCTACGTGCGCGCAGGTCAAAATAAACCGCGTAATTTGGCGCACGTTCCATCCATGGAAGTGACTTTGCCCATGCCTCGAACGTATTTATATCTGATATATTATCCGGTAAAAAGGCTCCTTTTACATAAAAGGGAACGTTCGCTTCTCGTAAAGCATTAACCCCCTGCCAGAATTCAGTAAATGCCCCCTGTGCGCATGCGACCTTGTCGTAAGTTTCAGGTTTCATACCGTACACACTGATTTCAATCAACTTCCCAGGTGGGAGTTTTTTGAATACGCCAGCAAGATGGCGGGTTATCCTGCGCGCATTCGTAAAGAGCATCACCTGGATGCCCAATCTGCGGGTAAAAACGTAAAGCTCTTCGAAATCATCCCTGATTAGTGGTTCACCGCCTGTGAAGCGAACACTCATTGCTCCAAGTTCTGCTGCCTGTTTGAGAATATTTTTCCATTCATCCGTGGTCAGTTCAGATCCCTTCGCTCTTTCATCATCCAGGGGCAGGTTGATGTAACAATGTTGGCATGCATTGTTACATCTCTCGGTCAGTTCAATATCAAGATGGGTCATCCTGGATGAAAGATGATGGTATACGTCCGAAATCTCGATATAGGATTTTGGTGGCGTATGAATTTGCCTCAGTCATCTGTCGGGAATGGGTGTTTTGTCTTCAGAAAGCCAGCCACATGAATAACCTCGAGCGGTCTAGTCTCCTTCAATGCTGTGGGATGAAGGTTTAGGCTTGGCAGTGGGTACATCTCCTGCAAAACCGTATGCACTCCCACCGCGTTTGTGGCTGTATTGGTATTGGTAATACGACGCATATCCCTCAGCCCTGGGCGACATTTTATTTGCGACCACACCAAGCACATGTGCGTTAACCTCTTGCAGTCTTTCAACAGCCAGTCTCAACGGGTTACGCTCTGTCTTTTCAGAATCGATCACCAATATCACGCCATCCACCTGTGTGCTGAGCACTACTGCATCGGTCACGATAAGAGTAGGTGGGCTGTCCAGCACGATAAATTCGTAATACTCTTTCAGCTGTTTAATAAGTCTTCGGTGGGTTTGGGATCCCAGCAATTCAGAAGGGTTGGGTGGGATCGGACCACTGGTTAATAGTGACAATCCCTCAACAGCAGTTGGTCTGGCAAGCTGCTGCAATAATGCGACAACTGTATCTTCGAGATCATTCGGGTGTAGAAACCTGAGCAGTTCAGTTAATCCAAGCCGGTTGTCCACGCCAAACACTTTATGAAGCACAGGTCGGCGTAGGTCGGCGTCAATCAGAAGTACCTTGTGACCTGCCTGTGCGAGTACTACCGCTAAATTCGCAGATGTGATCGATTTACCCTCACTTGGGCTGGGGCTGGTGACGATTATGGCGGTGTTTTCAGTACTGTCAATCACCGAAAACTGAACACCTGTCCTCAATGAGCGGTACGCCTCGGCAATCGGTGACCGGGGTTGGTTGACGGAGATCAGCTTGTCCGGATATTCATCTCCCTGTATTGGTGGAATACCTGCCAGAACCGGCAAACCAGTGAGGCGTTTGATCTCCTCGGGAGATTTAACCGTCTTGTCCATAAAAGCCAACAGGTAAGCTGCTCCTGCTGCAAGGATAAAGGCGAGTAACCCGGCAGTTGCAACGGGGATCACATCGTTAGGTCCCACTGGCGATGTGGGTAATTTTGCAGGCTCGATCAATGTCAGGGTGTTCACTGCTCCGCTCTGGCTGTTGGAAAGCAGGTTGGTGTAATTCCATCTCAGGGTATCCAGCTTGTTTTGGAAAGCATCGATCTGGTTCTGCAGTTCGTTAATCTGCCGGGCACTGGTTTGGGTTGTGAGTTCTTTTTGCCTGCTGTCTATTTCCGCCTGTGTATCACGGATAGCGGTTTGCATTTGATCGAGCTCATCTTCGATAAATAATTGGCGATTTTTATCATCGCTGCTTTTTCCGGGGCTTTGCAGAATCAACTGTTCAGCCACGGCATTAGCGACAGCCTGCGCTCTGGCGGGATCAGTATCACGAACGTTGACCTCGATAAGTTGGGTGTTGGGGACTTCAGTAACTGTGTATCCTGGCAGCCAGGGCAGTCCTAAGGATTCCATAACCGCTTCCCGCACAGGATCCCGGTATGCAATATCCACGTAGGTGGCGATTAACTCGTTTGTGTAAAAGATTTTGTCGTATTGTGGGTTGGGGTCTGTTAATGCGCTGCCTACCAGCAGTGTAGCTGATGAGTAGTATTGAGGAGGCTGTTGTGAAATAGCAAAAAAGCTAAAACCAGCTGCGATTACTGTTGCCAGTATAAGCAGCCACCACCACCGGATGAGAGGCGTAAAAATGTCGCGTAATTCCATCAGCTTCTCTTGAAAATCAAACTAATATCCTATTTTGCCTAATTGTATCTCATTCATCAAATCTATCAGTGAATCACACACTATTCTCACTTGAGTGTCTGTTATCTCCGGATAGATCGGAATTGAGAGGATTTCAGGGACGATGGATTCGGTAACGTTAAGACTTCCGGCTTTTGGACGATATTTTCTGAATGGGGTTTGCATATGGATTGGCACCGGGTAATGAATCCCGGTCCCAATACCTTTCTCTGCCAGCAGTTCACGCATCCTGTCCCTGTGCTTCATCCTGACAACAAATAAATGAAATACATGTTCGTTTTCATGGTGAGTGTGGGGGAGGACTAATCCTGACGCGGATAATAGCTGCGCGTAAAGATCCGCCTTTAGACGCCTGAGCTGGTTCCATTCATCCAGGTGGCGCAACTTAATCCGCAGGACGGCGGCTTGAAGCTCATCCAGGCGGGCATTCCAACCTAATACCTCATGGTAATAACGCGTTTCAGAGCCATGGTCACGCATCATCCGCATTCGCTTTGCAAGGTCCGGGTTGTTGGTGGTCACCATACCGCCTTCACCATATGCTCCCAGGTTCTTGGAGAAATAGAAACTGAAGCAGCCGATATCACCAATGCTCCCGGCTTTTTTCCCGTGATAAGTGGCTCCATGAGCCTGGCATGCATCTTCGATGATGAACAGGTTACGCTGTTTGGCGATCTCAATTAATGGGTCCATATCAGCAACCTGACCATACAGGTGAACGGGCAAAATCGCTTTTGTCCTGGGTGTGATTGCTGCTTCAACTTTGGCTGGGTCCATTAGTATAGGTTGTTGGGTTTATGTCAACAAACACAGGCGCTGCCCCTGCCAGAAGGATTGCTTCTGCTGTGGCAATGAATGTGTGGGAAACGGTGATGACTTCATCTCCTTTGCCAATCTCAAGGGCGCGGAGTGCCAGGTGAAGCGCATTGGTACCATCGTTTACTCCGACAGCGTACTGGACTCCGCTAAAAGCTGCAAATTCTTGCTCGAATGCCTGGACATTCGGTCCGAGAAACAGACGCATCCCCGATAATATCTCATCCCAGGCGTTATGGATTTCGTCTTTTAGCGGTTCATATTGTGCGCGTAAGTCAACCAGTGGAACTTGATTTTGCATTTTTTCTCTCATTCTTGATACCGGATTAACCGGGCAGGATTGCCAGCCACGATTGCCTTTGAGGGAACGTTTTTTGTGACGACACTTCCAGCGCCTACAACAGCCGACTCTCCAATCGTCACACCACATAGAATGGTGGCGTTGCTGCCAATCGAAGCGCCTTTTTTAACCAGAGTTGGTTCCAATTTCCAATCTTCCCCCGATTGCAGTTCACCTTCCTGGTTTGTGGCGCGCGGGTAACGGTCATTGATAAACATGACACCATGACCAATAAATACGTCATCTTCGATCGTAACGCCCTCACAAATGAAAGTATGGCTGGATATTTTCACTTTGTTGCCGATTTTTGCCCCGCGCTGGATTTCGACAAAGGTGCCAATTTTACAATGATCACCTATTTCACATCCATACAGGTTAACATACGCGTAAACCTGGACGGAATTTCCCATTTTTACATCGGAACTGATCCGGCAGAAATTCTCTGTCATTTTTCGCTCAGAAATTTCCATCTAATAACGAACGGTTTCCTTTGTTCCCCCATTTTCTAATGACCTTTGAGCTGATTCCAACACCTGAACAACTTCTAATCCCAGGTTACCGTCACTTCGAGGGGATTTTCCTTCCTGGATACACTCGATGAAGTGAAGACATTCATTCCTCAAGGGTTCCTGCCATTCCAATGGGTATGTGACAACATCCCCATAACGATAAGCCAGGTGAAATTCCTCGTAGGTATCCGTGTAGGGTTGGACATCCACTCCCTTGTCGTAAATCCTCACCTTTTCTACGGGTTCGATGTCATCATAGACCAGCATCTTCTTGCTCCCAACAATGGTGATGGATCGAATTTTGTTGGGATCCAGCCAACTCACCCGAATATCTGCCATGACACTATCCGGGAAAAACATCGAAAGATAAGCGACATCATGAATCCCTGGCTTCACATACATTCCCCCGCGAGCGCTGGTCGCTTCCGGGCTTGGTTCCCAGGATATAGATCAAAATGGATAAATCGTGCGGTGCCAGGTCCCAGACTACATTCACATCAGGCTGGTAAAGACCGAGATTGACCCGGGTACAGTTGATATAGAAAATTTTGCCTATCTCACCGCTGGTTATGATCGTTTTCAAAGCCTCAACGGCTGGATTGAACAGGAAAGTATGTCCGGACATGACTACCAGATCGTGTGACTTCCCTAAATTTATGAGTTCTTTGGCTTGTACGCTGGTGCTTGCAATAGGCTTTTCAACCAGGATGTGTTTGCCAGCCTTCAAACAAGCTCTGGCAAGTTCGTAATGAGTAGAAACCGGGGTGGCGATAACGACTGCGTCAATGTCCGATTGGATTAGTTCAGCAGCATTCCGGGTGGTTTGGATGCCAGGGTACAGGCGTTTAATGTGCTCCAGTCGCTCCTGGCTTGTATCACAAACTATTCTCATGTCAGCAGCTGGGATCTGAAAGAAATTCCGTATGAGATTAGGTCCCCAATACCCGGCTCCGATTACGCCAATACTTGAGATTTTCAATTCTGCCCTATGTATTTATTTTTTGAAAGAAGGAATCCAGGCAACAATGACGTTTATTGCCTCTCCCTGAAACCAATGGATTCTTCGAGACTATCTAATTCAATTGCTTGTTCATTGGTTTGCGCTTTTGATTCCACTTTTGGTTGTACCCATCGGGTTTTTGATGTCCTGGGTAACACCTTGTCCAATCGTGCCCAGAATTGTTCACCGCCTTGCACCATCAACAAGATCGTCCGGGCGATTATTTCAAAATCAAGATTCAGGCTCCAATTATCGATGTATTCCAGATCTAAAGCGATGAGCTCATTAAATGTGCAGTCCGCTTTCCCTGCTACTTGCCAGAGACCCGTTGCGCCTGGAGTGACACTCAAGCGTCTGCACTGCTCAGATGTATAATAATCGACCTCCAATTGGACATGGGGGCGTGGTCCTACGATGCTCATCTCGCCTATTAAAATGTTCCACAGCTGTGGGAGTTCATCCAGGTAGAATTTCCGAAGGAAACCGCCGACACGCGTAATACGAGGATCATCAGCCATTTTGGTATATGCCAGGCTGTTCAAATGTTCATGAGTTGACGGAAGTGTGGAGATGAGGGTTGAAAATTCATTCCCATGTCTCCCATTACCACTGGTAGCTTGCTTTTTAAGGTCTTGTTTTCCATCTACAGGACCGTGGTTTTGCCTTTCACTTTCGATCAGGTTTTTTAGATAATCCAGATACTGCCGGTCATCACCACCCGTAACCATGGTTCGGAATTTGAGTAAATTAAATGGGACAACATTTTTTCCGACCCGCTTGTGCCGGTAAATGACAGGACCTTTAGAATCCAACTTTACCGCAAGTGCGATCACCAGGTAAAGTGGTGATAAGAGAATTAAGCCGAGTGCCGAAATCCCAATGTCGATCAATCTTTTAATAAGCCGCTGAACGTCAAAAGCTCTATTTGCTTCTTCGGTTTGCACCCCTTGCATATAACCTCCAGAAATTTATTGGGTGAATATAAGTAACAGAATCCACCACATAAAAATTTCTTTAGAATAATGTTAACAGCAAATCCCGTTGAAATTCTAACATGAAACGATAGTTGTCAGTTCTTATAGGATATTAGAATATTCATTCCCACAGCATGGTCATATTGCGGACATGAATTCCTTTATCACTCGTATGCTGTATCCGGTTCCATCCTCCAAATCCATCTTATTGCGGATGGTTATAACTGTTTTCATCATCTTTTTGTCTTCCACACTGGATTGGATTGCCAGCGCGAGATTTTCTGCGCTGAGCTTCTGCTTCGGGATCGGCTTAGGACCGGCTCCGATCCGATATACTTGCCGCCCCCAAAATGGCTGATCATAATTGAAGGGGACAATGATTGAGGGGACACCTGCTTTCAAGCTGTTCAGCGTGGTCCCTATGCCTCCATGGTGAACTGTAGCACAGGTTTGTGGGAACAACCATTCGTGAGGAGTATTCGTTTTAAGTAGAAATAGATCATCCGATTCTGAAACCTTCTCCATCTCACTCCATCCAGCAGAAATGATGCCTCGCTTGCCACAGATTTTTAATGCCTGATGAATCATTTGGTAAGTTTCCTGTGCATCCTGGTTAATCATGCTGCCGAATCCCAGATAAACGGGTGGATCCCCACGGTCAAGGAAATTGAGCAGTTCCGCAGATGGAATCCACTCACCATCGATGGGATGTGTCCAATGCCCGGTCACGTGGATGTTTGCGCCCCAGTCTGCTGGCTTGGGAAGGAGTTCTTCGCTGAAGGCATACAGCAGTGGAGTTTCATTTCCCCCGGGTTGGTTCAGGAAACTTCTTGGTGGACCCTTCCAGGAGGGAAAAGGTTGTAACCCGAGAACCTTTTGGCGGAAATCATTGACAACCTGGTGCATGAATATCCAGATGACGATTGTCGCTATACGATAACTTCCCAGGTTTCCAATGCTGCCTAATTCCATGAGAGGTGAAACATAAAGGCTAGGAAATTTTTTCGTGGGTGAATAAGGCACCAGACCTATTTTAATGCTGGGAATCCTTAGTTTTTCAGCGATGCTGTCAGCGTAGATAAAACCGCCAATGCGGTATAGGATCAGGTCAGCGTCCTGGCAGGCTAACCACACGGAACGGTTGACGTTTATGGCAATGCTTCGCCTCGATTTTATCCTGTGAAAGGCAAAGCGCAGGCTGTTTCCTGTGTCCATGCGTACATGGTGGGTCTCAGTGCGCAGGCGCGATTGCGTATCGCTGTCAATTGCTGTGAATTCTAAGCCGCACTGCTTGCACAGCAAACGCGCATTTTCAGGCGCGGCAACCCGCACCCGATGACCTTCCTGAAGAAGCCGGATGCCCAGGGAGATAAATGGCTGAACATCACCAGCCGATCCGGTGGTCGCTATCACAATGCGCATAGTTATCCGTGTTGAGAGTAAAAACGGGCGGAAATCTGGGTCACTGGGATCAATCTTGCGCCTGCTTTTCCATGATCACCCTTGTTTCTTTTAATAACTTTTCTGCTTCGCTGAAATACTCGTCCACACTACCGAAGCTTTCGATCCACGCGGCGTAGCGATTAAGCCCTTCCTGGAGGGTGACCACTGGTTTCCATCCCAAGGAGCGAAGCAGAGAGGCATCTGCAACAAGATGGCGGAAGTCACCGGGGCGGAATTCTCCCCGAAGAACCGGTTGAACATTTTTCTTATAGGTCAGATTGAGCAGCTGTACAAATTCAAGAACACGTGTCGCTGCGCCTGTACCAACATTAAAAACTCGGTAATCTGCTTCAGGGTTTTCAGCAGCGACCAGGTTGGCTCGAGCGACATCTTCGACATAAATGAAATCCCGGGTTTGGTACCCGTCTTCATAAATCACTGGTGGGGTGTTTGTGAGAATGCGCGTTGAAAAGATAGACGTAATCCCTGTATATGCATTGTAAAGCGACTGCCTGGGACCGTAAGTTAACGAGTACCGCAGTGCTGTTGTCGGTATCTGGTACAGCTTACCCAGGTTGAGCGATAAAATCTCGTTCATATATTTGGATAGTGCATAAGGGGTCAATGGGTTTACTTTACCTTCCGCGATGGGGACTCCCCTCGAAGGTGCACCGCATACTGGACATACCATCTCCCACTGCCCCAGTTTTAATGGGGCAATTCCCCTTGGTTCAGGGAAAAACTCTCCATGCTCACCGCATTCATATCTTCCTTCACCGTACACAGCCTGGGAGGAGGCGGTGACGACTTTCTTTACAGGATGTTTATCCCGGATCAGCTCGTACATTACGGCTGTCGGGTTGGAGTTATTAAGGAAATAGTGGCTGATGGCGCTGGTGAAGCCACCGTCTGCAGCCTGGTGGAAAACCCAATCAACTTCCTCCAAAGCGTTGTCCAAATCATCTCTGCTGCGCACATCTCCCCGGATAAATTCTGCATCCGGATTGATCCAATCAGGTCGCCCTTTCAGATGGGTGGGTGTCGCCAGGTTATCCAGGATGCGCACCTGGTGCCCCTCTTCCACCAATAAATCCACGATATGGGAGCCTATCAGCCCGGCTCCTCCAGTCACAAGTGCTTTCAATAACTCCTCCTATAACTCAGACCGCCAGAATTTGTTCTGATCTTGCCAATTCATCCCACCTCTATTCTCCCGTCCTCGGTCACCGGTCCTCCGTCTTCTTTCCCCCCGTCCTCATTCACCGGTCCTCCGTCTTCTTTTCCCCGTATCCTGTCTTCGGTCTTCCGTCGCTTCATTATTTCGTTGGCAACCGTATAGACCGCCAACCCAGCAAACGGCATCAACACCGCATCCACTGGCAAGCGGTAACGTGTTCCGGACCATGTGAGGATGTGCAAAAGGTTGAAAATGATTAAAAACAGATACACCAGGCTGCAGCGCTGTCGCTCCTTCCATGAAATCGCCAGACCCATGATAAACAATGGCAGGTACAGACCGAATGAGAAGACCCGCATCAGGTTGCTGAAGAGGCTGGATTCACGCGAAAACCAGAAATTAAAATGGACTGCAAATTTACTGGCGGTGAGCATCAGGTAGCGAGTCGGATCCTGTAAAATGAAACCTATTCCCAGGCTGGTGAGTGCCTGGTTCCATTCCGCTTCATTCAAATCCTTTAATAGCAGATCGTCAGGCAAAGGGGCAGCGTAATCCTGGTCGAAATGAATCCCATGATCAGGGTGGTTGGCTGAATAGATAGCATACCCGGCATTCGAATTTAAAGGCAGGAAATGTCCGTATACAACATAATTCCTCATCGTCCATGGCAAGACAAAGAAAGCTGCCAACACAATCGACAGCAGCGCGCCTGGAAGACGTTGTTTCCATGCTGGCTTTTCCAGTGCGCCCTTTCCGGGGGGCGCCCACAGCATCCAGGCAATTTGGAAAGGCATCCACAGAAGGATCGTCTGGCGCAGCAGCGCAGAGATACCGAATATGACTCCCAACACCGCCCACATACCCAACCGGTTTGTTGTACCGGCTTGGTCCTCTTTGCCGGGTCGGCTCTCGCTGCTGGTCTGAACTTTTGCTAATCCGGTTATATGTAGTCCCAACAAGATAACCGCCAGGATTGAGCTGATGAAAAATGGTTCTGTCATCAGCGCGGCGTCATAATAAATAAAGTATGCGTATCCAGCACTTAATCCTGCTGCCACCAACCCAGTTTTGGAGTTGAAGAGCGCCTTCCCCAACTGGAAGACCAGCCAGGTTTCGAGGATACCGACGACAACCGCCTGGAACATGCGCACAGCCAATGGGTGGTCGCCTGTGAGGGTATAAACACCGGCAAGGTAAATCGGGTAAAGAAAGGACCAGTGAGCGGTCGGTGTGCCTGCCGGGGTAAAACCAGGGTAATAATCTGTGGTGAACGAGAACCCACGACCTGCTAAAAGTGATTGGGCTAACCTGTCATAGGTTATCTGGTCGAATGCGCGCACCTGCTGCGAAGAAGTTAAAGTATCACCGAGATAGAAAGCCATTGCCATCCTGAAGAGTACAGCGAACAAGATGATGATGGTCAGGATTTTTTTTTCGGACCAGCTGATTTTCGAATTCAATGTTATTCGGAAAGGCAGATCATAGGGACTCAGCTGCTGAAATCAGCTTCTTCAGACTGTTTTGCATTGTCAATTGGGTAGTTGCTAATTGATAAGCGGTTTCAGTGATACGGTACCATTCTTCCTGGTTTTCCAGATAAAACAAAATTTTCTCCACCAGCTGGTCCGCAGGAGCTTCCACAAAGTGTTCACCGGGAATTAATTCCGGGTGAATGGTTTGGGGCTTTCTCTGAAATCACCAAGGATTTGTTCCCAGCCGTAAATCCGAAGCGCACCGGGAGAGTGGCGATATACGGGATATACTGCAGGTTTAACGTTATCCTGGTTCGATTCAAGATCTCTGTGCGTTTCTCGTTGTATATGAATGGGTGACGGGCTCCGTCTGCGATGAACATTTGAATATCGTTTTCCTGCATAACTTTCTCAATGTGGTCGATCAAATCACTCCGGTGGCGGGTTCGTCTTTTTCCCATCCACATCACACCGATATCTCTTTCCAAATTCAAATCTTCATACCACAGTGATGAGGTACCCCAGGGGACATACTTTGCATGAATGCCAAATCGTTGGTAATAATTTACATAAATAGCTGAAATATCTGCGAGGATATTGAGCCACCCATTTTCATATGCATCCAGATAATCCTTGATATGACGCAAGCGATGAAATCTGTTATTTACAAAGGATAGAGGGAATCTCTTTACAAAACTATTTGCCAATGAATGATCAGAATCCTGCATCCTGTCTATGGTTGTGCGAAAATGTGAAAAGATATTTACGAAGAAGTTTGGCAGACGTGGATCAGGTATGTTTTCAATCGACCAATGAATAAAAATTGGGCGTTTTATCTTCGGTAAATTACCCATTTTTTTGGCGATTGGATAGAATCGGTTATAGGGTCCATACGTCAAAATAAAATCCAATCCCACTGGGAAATCATCTGTATGAAGGAATTTCACTGGAAGGTGTCCCAAATGCATTAATTCAAATGCAAAAGCATCACTAATCCCATCGAATTCTTCCCACTGGACAATGCCAATATTCATATGGAAAATGTTATCCTGGAGGATAAATCTCGTCCCAGGCGATATAAGTTTTCTCCCAATCGTAATATCTCTCGACCCACTTCCTCCCTTTCAAGCGGAGTTTTCGGTTCAACGTAGTATCAGTTAAGATGCGACAGACTGCAGCTGCAAAATTTTCTTTGTCATCTGCAATTAGAATGTTATCTCCATCCCGATAATGAATGCCTTCAGCCCCTATAGTAGTGGAGACCACAGGCAACCCCCAGCGCCATGCATCCAGTATTTTCACCCTCATCCCGCTGCCAGAAAATAAAGGAACAATGAATACCGATGCTGCCTTAATTACCGCTAACGGATCAGCAAGATAACCGGTCACATTTACAGGGGAAGGAGGAATTTCTGCATCAGGCGAATTCGACTTCGTATATAATCTCCAAAAATCTTGGTTTGCCAGAGCAACAATTTCAGAAGGAGGATTTTTCCCGACGATGGTCAAGGTTGCGTTAGGAACTTGTTCCAATATCTTGGGAAGAACTTCCCTGGAAAACCACAGAACACCTTCGATGTTGGGCAGCCAGAACATGGTTCCGAGATGAAGAATATTCTCTCCAGAAGGAGAACTATTTTCACTAATATCAACAACGGGAGGTGCATCCAAATCGATACTGATAGGGATCGTCGCAAAATTTAAAATTCGATTAGGCTCTTCTCCCTGCTTGTGCAGTGACTCCAGGACAGTGCGGTCCTGGTCTGTAACCGTGACGATTTGGTCAAATTTGGCAGAGACTTGTGCTTCATAATCTTGTAAAATTCTCCATTCTCGTTCGAGAATCCATTTTTTTAACAGATTAGACTCACCACCGGCCAATCTTTGGAATATTTGAAAGCAGGCATTGTGCTCATCAAGTGTTTTTTTCATTTGATTCGGATGTGTAATTTCAGGCAGCATTGCATATTGAGCCATCCATAATTGGTCTGAATGGATGTAATCAAATTTGTCAATCCTAACCAATTCATTGATTTTTTTATGCATCTCGGGGTACGCGTCACGCTGGATCACCAAAGGAGTATGTAGGAAGATGCTGGTAATCAAAGCAACCAGGTCCCTCCATCGGCTGCGTTGGAGCGTCACTGTATGGACAGCTTCGCAAATTGATGACAGATGTTGGATAGCGGTTGGATCATCATCAGAACGCCGAAATGCCAGCAAGGTAACCCGGTGTTTCCTCGCCAGATAGCGTAAAACATAATAGGCACGGATTTTTGGTCCAGAATCAGGAGGGTAGGGAACCAGCTGACAGAGAAAAAGGATACGCAAGTTGCTCAGGTAAGTTCCTTAATTGCGGAATTCAGTTCTTTTTTGACCTTCAACCTTGAACGAGAAACTGATATGAGGCCTCAATAATCCATGCCAGAATTGACCAGAAAGGATATTAGCTCCGGCAGAGAGAAGACCAGCAACACCAAAAACAAACCTCGATATCGCATCTAAGATGCGTCTTTGTTGGATATTCCATAGAACTGAAGTGAAGAAAATTCGTGTCAGTTTTCCGTACCAGTAGCCTCGATGTTCTGGGGTGAGGTAGACGGATTGATGAATTTTCTTCCAGACTTCGTCCTGATCCAGGATGAACTCGCGTGTTTTCATTCTTTCCTCTGCGTGAGAATCCCAACGGGTAGTAGATCCATCTACACCCATAGACAAATTAACAACCAGTTCAGGACTTCCCTGGAAAGAACTATTAAAAGCCAGACGTCTGATTAAGTCCAAATCTTCGGTGGCGCAAATTTGTTGATTGAAACCGCCTATAGATAAGAATGTATCGGATTTTATGAAACATGCTTGTAAAGGGATCCATTCCCCAGCCATGGTATAGATGATAGCGTTTTGGTTGAAATCAGGATAAAAGTTGCGGATAAACCGACCTTCCCGATCTACCAGCACAGATCCACCAACAAGAACCTCCGCGGTAAACTCTTCTGTCAATTTGACCAATGTTAGGAATCCATCGGGTAGAAGCCAGTCATCATCATCAAGGATGTGCAGGTATTTTCCTCTGGCAATTGCTGCACCAGCATTTCGGGCTACACTGCGTTCTCGATGATATGTGTTGATGATTTTCACATTGGGTGCATCCTGCCAGCTCTTGTGTGTCAATTCTCCACCTGAGTCGTTAACTACGATTACTTCGAATTGTTCAACATCTAAAGGTTGGGACAAAACGCTTTCAACTGATCGATCAAGACTTTCTCTACAAATCGTGGCTATGATGGTTGATACAAGCATAAAAATTAGTTATTACTTCCAGGTAAAAGTCTTTTGCTTTCTGCTCAGATACCAGCGCAATCCTTCTGATTTGATTAACCAAAAAAAACGCCGCAGCACGTAAAGCCAGGAAGTTAATCGTAGATTGTGGTTGATGAGCGAATCCGGAAATTCCTTTTCCAGGTAATCTTGGTGTCGCTCAAGGAACAGCTTATTGTTTCGGTAAACCCGTGTGAGATAGTTTATATTTCCTTTCAACCGGTTCGTGCCGTAACTTACGGAGGCTCTTGGGTAGTGGTATGAGCAAACATGGGGGCAGAAGACAATCACAAATCCAAGTTTTAATGCCTGGATCTGGAAATCCGTATCTTCTCGCCAGGTACTTGATCCTCCATATGGTTCATAATAGCGTACCTTCTGGGTTACTAGTCTCTTTACCAGCATCGTTGCATCAACCAGCGGGACCTGGACATCCTCAGGGGTGATTGCGGTGCTGTAATGATCCAGCCAGCGCGTATCAACGACAGGTTTTTTGGTATGGTAAGAGCGTTTGAATGCATTTTCCCTGGTTTCACCGATTCTCATCCAGATTCGTCGTCCGGCAATAATATCTGCTCCGGATGATTGCATATGTTCAATTAAAATCTCAAGATGATCGGGTCCTAATTCCAGGTCGTCCTCAGAGAAAAGGATGTAATCACCTTTCGCACGATCAATCCCACGGTTTCTTGATGCAGGCGCTCCGATATTGGTCACATTATGAATTATTCCGACCCGGTCATCCAGATTAGCGATTCTCAATAATTTTTCCTGGTTCGTTGAGTTACTGCCGTCATCAATCAGCAACACTTCCTTCACTAATTTGGACTGTAGATAGGAAGGTAAGGTTATTTCAACCATATCTGCACGATTAAAGGTTGGGATAATGACGCTGATAGGAGGATTGTTTTTCGGACTTTTACTCATTCATATGTTGGTTTGATAAAGATAAGGCTGCAGATTGGGGAGGATGGTGGTCCTTGACCCCTTTCCAGAAATCATTTTCAATGATTGGGAACCTTAATGCGAATAACCATCTGAAGGAGAACCAGCTGCGCGAGAATGCCTTAAGATAACGCTTGTTCTCTCAGGTTCCACCGAACAGATGCCAGGGATATGCGAAAAACCCGTCCCATCCAGTACGGATCATTCTATTTCATTTCGCAGACGGGAAAAGCTTCGTTCTGGTTTAAGGTGCGATCTCGGAATTTTCCTCAGGTTATCGACAGCAAATCGAATAATCAATGCATGATTTCCAGCCTTTACCGCGCAATATTCCGACAACATTTTGTTCGATATTCACCAGATCATGCTGTAAACTGAGCCGGCAGTTTAAATCATCCTCCTCACCTACCCTGACAAAAGGATCAAATCCAGCAATTTCAAAGAAGATCCTGGTCTTAATGATTTCACTCTGGGCAGGTATCCAGGCACCTGTCAGCAAATAAGGCAGGCAATTCCCACTTTTCCCCAGATTTAGCAATCCTAATAATTGCCCATCCTCATCACGGAATTCACATCCGCCGTAAATTACAGCAGCGTCCGGGTGTTTTTCTGCTGCCTGGTAAAAGGCTTTGATGGCTCCTGGCAGCATCCAATCATCATCGTCCAGAAAATATAAGTATTCTCCTCGGGCTAACGCAGCGCCTGTGTTTCGGGCGATTGAGAGAGGTAGTTTCCGCGTGGGTACTATCTGGATATTGATCTCAGAGGTTGGTTCGGAACCAAGAACTTCTGGAGAAGTTGCCTTGTTGAACAACGATCACTTCGAAATTGTCTGACTCAAAATCCTGATAGATTACACTCTCGACAGATCGTTTCAGACTTTCACGACCAATGCTTGGGATGATGACAGAGAGGAACATTTAACCGAGTTCTCTTTGAGGCAGAAATTTAAAATGGTTTTGAAGCCAGATTCTGATGGGCGAATAGATTTTCCTTAATGCAATCTCCTGGTGGTTAAAACGGACTTTTAGAGCCAGTACCCAGACCCAGGTTTCCCGGACATTATTATTTCGTGCGTCTTTTAAAATGCGCGACCATATACTCGATGGAAGTGTTTTCATCCGCACCCGTATCAGTTGTTTTCCGCTGGGATCGAAGGGAACAGCGAATGCAGGAGGGACGGGCAGGTTGTTCGCCCTGAAATTGCACATTGTTGTGATGCATTTCGCGCATTTTCCACAATTCTGATCCCTCTTCTTCCCCTCGTAACACACACGCAGATTTTCGCAACCCAACTTCCAGGATGAGATTGCTTTCGCTTTTTGGGTTCGTCCGTGAGTAGCGCCATCATGTATGATTCGTAATGTGTTGCTGGAAAGCAAGAGGATCTGTTACCGGATTCGAACCGTAGGGCAAATGGAGAGCATAATAAGGTTTAGTACTCGCAACCAGTGCTGTGCTGGAGAGGCTTTTCAGGTGCTGAAGACAGGAAACAACTGCAACCATATGTGCCTCTTCCCATTCTTGGATCGATCACCTTCTGGAAATTTGTTCGTACCGAAATCAGTGGGATTCCCAGTGAGGAACAGGTTACTTCGACTTTCCGGTGAGGCGGAGCTCAAATCCCTTCATCATCATTTATAGGAACATCAAAACCATGGACAAAGACCCCATATTCTATTTTCTTGTTAGCATATCCAGCTTTTTCGAAAGCGTGCTGCCAAAGGCTGAATGTTGAATCAAGCCCGCCAGAGAATGCGAGAATTGCCCGATCACCTGAAGGATCCAGAGTGTTTTCAAGGATGGTATCGCAGGTGAAGGTAATTTTTTTATACCGCCAGGGCATCCATGCATGCCAGGCTGAACAGAACTCCTCCAGGTTGGAAAGCAATTCTTGTGATATGGAACCATAAACATGGAGAGAACGCTCTTCCTGCATTGCCAGCATGATGCAAGCGATGAGGAAAGCTTCAGCATCCTCCACGGGTTTTGTTCCCTCTGGCAGTTGATATTCGTACCAGAGGACATCAGAGGATACGGTCTGGTCATCATCGCGTCTTTCAATTTCACACTGTGACCGTATCTTACCTTCAGTATCGTATTGTTTGCTGGGGATGATGTGGATAGTTTTTCCCGGCTTCATATATTAACTAAAGGAGATTCTGGTAAGTTGTGCTGCCTTTTGAGTATTCTTTGGAACCAGATTCGCGCAGGTGTATAAATCTTGCGGAATCTGTATTCAAGGCGGTTAAATCGGATCTTCAAAGCCAGGATACTGACCCAGCGGTCTTGAACATGATTCCGCCTGGCATCAGCCAGGATTTGTGGCCAGACACTCGAGGGTGTGATGCTCATATGGGCGCGGATTAGTTGAAGCCCTGATCGATCCATAGGCTTAGAAAACGATTCCGGGATTGGAATACCGTTAGCCAGGAAACTACACATCGATATCAGGCACTTGTCACAAACACAACAATTTCGATCCTTCTGTTGACCTTCCCAACAAACCCGCAGGTTTCTCAAGCCCAGTTCCCAGGAAGAAATGGCAAGAGATTTTTGATCACGTGTATGCGAACAACCATCGTGAATTATTCTCATTGACTGGCTTGAAAGCAGTGGATCGGTGAGTGGATTTGTACCGTAAGGAAGTCTAAGCGCAACATAGGGTTTTGTACTGGCAACCAGCGCAGCGTGGCTGAGAGTTTTTAGATTTTGTAAACAGGCGACGACTGCTGTCATATGGAAATCGTCCCACTCCAGGTTGGATGCCTCTTTCAAGTTTGTTCGCACCGGGATAAGGGGAATTCCAAGGGATGATACAGTCGATTGAGCTTTTTGAAAAGCAGAATCGTAAATAGTAGTATCACAAAGTGGAATATCAAATCCGTGTACGAACATACAGGCAATGATCTTCCGGGTTGAATAACTGGCTGGCGCTAGTGTGTGTCGCCAAAGGCTGAATGTTGAGTCTAATCCTCCCGAAAAAGCCAGGATGGCAGTGTCTTCTTTTGGAGGTGTGTGTGTTTTTTCCTCAAAGTCAAGGCTATTAATTATCCTGTCACACACGATTTGGATCGGGTGATAACGCCAGGGCATCCAGGATATCCAGACTGAGCAGAACTGCTCGAGGTTTGATAACAATAACCACGAAACCGTACCATGAACAACCAGATCGCGTTTTTCAGCCATGGCAATAAGGATACATGCGATCGTGAAGGCTTCGGCATCATCCTGCAGTTTTTCGATGTTTTCGATCACCGGGAATTCAAACCATAATATTTCCTGGTTCTCAATGCGGTCACTGGTTTTGCGTTCCAGGATGCATTCTCTACGAACGAGGTTATTCTCTAAATAGTTTATGGATGGATAAATATGAAGTGATTGCGAATTGTTCATCCTATTTTTCATAGCACAGATGAAACGATCTGGTTATATTTCGTCTCCCAATTCGAAACGGCTCGTTTGCCATTTGCTTCTAGTTTCGATCTCAACTCACGATCGTGAAATATATTCAATATCCGTGGAACATCTTCTTTCAGCTTCAAAAAGTCGAATGGCAATGATAATCTTTCGTCACCCCAAAAAGTGGTCAAAGCCTTTGCTTTCTGAGAGTAGTAACGCCCATCATAGAAGCATATCGATGGCACTCCACTTCGCAGGGAGAAGGTGTTGAAATGATATGATGTGCCGATGGATGCAAAAGCTTTGCTGATCAAGCCAAAGATCAATTCCGGGGTCGCACCTTCTCCGTGGACGATACGGGTATTCTTGTAATTCATCTGATGTGAGATTAATCGAGCCGATTGTTCATCGCCTTCTGGAGAACCAACTCGGATAGGTATAAAGAGAACAGGTAACCTCAGCTCCTCAGCAATGGCATCGATGAGAAGGGAGAATTTCTTCAGATACCTGTCTGCAGCTTGATCATTATTCAGCCTCTGTAATCTGACATTAGCAGCGATAAATTTCCCTGGATTCAGGTTAATCCGCTCTAGAAATTTCTCAACTACTTCATCCTCCGCAGGTTGTAACCCAAACGAATCACCCCCCATCACATCAAAGGTTGTGTATCCTGGAAGGTATTTATTACACAGGGTCAAAGAATCGCCAGGATCTCTGATCCCCAGAAAATTAGCTTCCTTCAATCCCTGGAATGCGATCGAACGATAGGAAGGATTGCGAAATGGACCAATCTGCTGTCCGGTTAAGATAACCGGTGTTCCTTTCCGGTGAAATGTCCGTATCAGTGTCATTTTTCGAATGATTTCATATGGAAAGACATCGGTAATGTATCCTCCACCAGAGATGAGCAGTAGATCAAATTGATCAAGCTCCGTTTCATTCGAAAGCAGCCTGAAACCAGCTTTTCCGGTGAGTTTGGTGATTCGCGAGCTGAACCGCTGGATCGCTGCGGGGGGACGGCGACCCAGGAATTTCCCCAGTTGGAACTCTAAATCCGATTGAACATCGTAATCATCGGCGAGTGTTACATGTAATCCGGCTGCCCAATCGCTAAGAAATGGTTTCTGGATGATGTGCGGGACCAGATGGGGGAATGAGTTTCTTAGGTGGTTTGTGACCCCCGCCAGCATGGCAAGATCGCCCAGGTTGTCGTAACAGCCATGATCGATGAGGATCGAAGTCAATTTGGTCTTCTATACCGATTGATTCTGTTTCTTTTGCTCATTCAGACCGTAATATATCCCCAGTACGCTGCCCAATAAGACCCACATATACAGGCTCTGGCGGAATCCGGTGATGGTGATGTTATAAACGAAGGGGATCAACCAGTCGGCGAACAAGAAGGAACTGATCAACATGGCGATAAAGGATGCAAAAATCCCGATAACATAGGCTTTCATGAAACCGGAATCCGTTATGAAACGCAGAACTCGATAAATCACCCAAATGGCAGCACCCATCGCCCACAAGAAAGAAACCTGTGCCGAGAATACCGGTTTGAGCGAAAACATCTACAAACATATTGTGTGAAGGGATGGCATAACCCCATGCATTCCAAATACTCCAACCAGACGCAATACGAGAAATTGGTACAAAAGTGGGATCGCTCCAATAATACATATAATTTGCCAACCCTAAACCAAAGATAGGAGACCTTGGTAATGTCATTCTGATTACATCCCACCACACAAGTGGTCGGAGAGTTGATGTACTCTCAACTTCCGGTCGGTAAAAAATATCGATCAAGGTATTCCAATTGAAAAAAATGACCACACTGGCAATGATCATTCCTGCAATAAAAAGCTTCCACGACCTGAAAGGGGTTAAAATGATCAGCCCGATCATTGCCGGCATCCATCCACCTTTAAAACTTCTTACCTGATATACCCAACCAAACCAGATCAAGAGTAAGCATATCAGCATGATCTTTTGCCATGTTCTCAAGTTTTGGTTGAAGAGCAGTTGAGCAGCAGCTAATACTACCGGTAACGAGAGAAGCACTCCTGTAATCCCCAGAGCGCTACCAATGCTGTTCTTCAAAAGAAATTCAACTAAGATATTTGCGAAACCAATAAATATTATTATCACAGTCCATAATTTTAAATCCCGTTCGCGAATTAGACTGGTGCGCCGTTAAAAACATGACCAGGAATGAGAAAAGGTAAATGGTGAATTGACCCAGTTGAACCAAGAGTTTATCACCTGGTTCCGGAACCCGCCAATCCCAGATAGCATAACCAACAACCCATGAAATAATAGCAACGATCAGGAAGCCGATGATAGGGATGTTCAAAGGTGATGGTTTAAGGTAAATCCGCCGATCAAGGATCAGCATCTTCAAAAACCAAATCACACATAGGAAAACAACGATAAGCAAACCTGCAGGAAGTGGTGTCGATCGACCAGTCCCTATGACGATACCGGTTGTGGCAGATGTCAATAGGACAATCGTCAGCGCGGTGGTCATATTTCGCAGTGCTATGACGCCCAAAAAAACAACACCTACCAGGAATATCCAGTATTTGATCGGAATATACGCTTCGATGCGATAAACCTGGGTGCTGACCAGAAGAATGGAAATTATAATTCCTGCCCTCAACCACGGAAAATGGCGTAACTTACTCTCCTGAGATAACCAAGGTATCTGCATCAGGTGTTCCTGTTTCTAAATAATAACTTTGTGTTCATTTTTTGTTGTTTCGGGTTAGAAAGAAAAGGATTTCAAGAAAATTTTCCAATGGAGGTTGAATTCCTTTTTTGCGTGTGGGTGTCTGAACAACCAAAGAATTATCCAGGTCATTGATTTTACAAAGCTGTTGAGTGCAAAAGTGATTTTGTATAGTGTGGCGGTACTCTCTCCAAAATGCTTCCTGAAGTATACAGCTTTTTTCGAATAAATCCTCGTATAGCGGTTGATATCAGAACTCCTGCGAGATACCTCCCCAAGATGGATCACTTTAGCTTCGGGTAAACTGAATACCTTCCAACCATGTTGATGGAAACGGTAACACCAGTCCACTTCTTCTGAGTAGAGTGGGTCGAATCTGGTATCAAGTAATCCAATTTCTCTGGCAGCTTCCGCTCGAACCATCAGGCAGGCACCGCATACATAACCAGTTTCAAATGGTCCATCACTATTAGGATGAGGCAAAAGTAATTCGGACAGCGGTCGTAAACCTTCATAGAATGGATTTGGTAAAAAATCATAACAATATTGCAGTGTCTCATCCTGATTGATCAATGAGGCACCAACAACGCCTGCAAAGGGATTCTTATCCATAAAATCAACCATAGCCTTTAAAGATCCTGGCAGCATGATGGTATCATCATTTAATAACATCCAATAACGACCCGTTGCCTTGGATAAAACTTTATTGTTGTTGGTGGAAAAACCGAGCATCTCAATTTGGTCGATTAATATCGTTTCAGGAAATCGTCCAATTATGATTTCGTTCGAACCGTCGAGACAGGCGTTATTTACCACATAAATTTCGAGATTAAGATCCCCCGCTGTTGTATACACCGATTCAAGGCATTGCAAGGTGATCTCGAGATTGTTTGTGTTGATGATGGAAATAGTGATGTCAGGGATTGAAACCATACTTTTTTTCAGTGTTATATAGTTATTCTGTACATGATTCCACAAGCTTGACGAAATTTCCAGCGATTTCTTCCCACCCATATTCATTTTCAACCAAATGACGTGCCTGGATGGCCAGTGATCCATGTAATGAGGGATTTGTCAATAATTGGATGCATGCATCGGCGAACCTGGCAGGGTCATCGGCTACCAGGACGTGGATTCCATTTACAGCATTAATGCCTTCAACACCTTTTGATGTTGTCACGACAGGAACTCCAAGTGCCATGGCTTCAAGGATCTTTAGCCTGGTTCCGCTACCATCTCTGATCGGTACTACACAGATCCAGTTTCTATTGATTACCTTCACTACGTCATCCAGATATCCAGTCAGGTGGATTTTTGAATCTCCATCAAGCCAGCTAAGATCCACCCCCTGGATGTTACCTGTGATAGTCAATTTTGCTTCAGGAATCTTCAATTGAATCAAATGCCATATTTCCTTCTTGAAGAATTTCATCGCATCCAGATTTGCTGCATAAGTCAAAGAGCCATTGAAAATAAGTGTATTAATTTCGGGTGTTATTGATCGAAATTTCCGTGACCTAAGATCGACCCCATTAGGCACCACTTCCAGGCGACCTTTGTATCGAGGAAGTTCATCCCTGACAGCCTGTTTATCTGTTTCGGAAACCATGGTCACCAGTTTGAAATGCGGATACACTTTATTTTCATAATTCTTACACTTTTTCCAACTTATCCACTTCGTTAGCTTCCGGATGGTGGTTTCGGAATTCATGTATCGTTCTTTTAACCATTTAGTCGTAAAGTTGTGTTCCTCGAGCATCAAGGGTATATGTTTAATTTTTTGCACATAGGGGATTGAATTGAACGTTGAAGCGATGATTAAATTAAAATCATGTTGATCAAGCAGGTTTGTAAGCCGGTATTCCATTTCAGCGTTCCGTAACAAAATTACATCCCTGGGTAGCAGTGAAAAGTGCGCAATTAACTCCTTCTTCGGATCGCGTAAGAAAGGATCATCATGGATGAGCACAATTTTTTCTATTTCTAAATTATTTACCCCATCCGGTAGCAACTCAAAACCAGGTGTGTGAAAAGATAATAATGTAACCTTATGATTTTGGGATATCCCCTTTAAAAGATGAAAAACCCGGATTCTAGAACCTGTATCGAGGGGAAATGGAAACCATGATGAGAGAAAAAGGATGTTCAAAATACAGCAGGAGGTTTCTAAATTATGTCCGGAGCTTTCATTTCCCCCCAATTTTTTAGCAAGTAATCTGTGAAACCATTGATCATTGCATTTCGGTGAGCACGACGGTTTTTCCATTTCGGTTTTATCGACCAGCTAACAATCGTCCGGGCTAGATCGGCGAAGGCTAACAACCTCACACGGATAGGTGTGCTGTGCTTATTTAATAGAAGTAATTTGTTTCTTGTTGAGTAATATGTAGTTATTGGTGATGGTGAATAATTTAATGAAACTCCTTTATGCCAAATCTTTGCATAGGGCACATGATGAATTGTCCACCCATGTTGTTTGGCTCGCAGGCATAAATCAACCTCTTCCCAATAATAGAAAAAACGCTCATCGAAAAGACCAATTTCCCTGAGGGTTTCACCCCGGATCAACATAGCGCAACCGGAAATCCAGTCCACATCCTGTGTATCAATGAATTGAGCATGATCTTCCTGATTGCTTCCAATATGCTCAAACTTCCAATTTTGGTTGATTGAACCTCCGGCTGATTGAATGATCTTATTTTCATTGAAGTGAAAAACCATTGGACCGACGAGTCCTATTCTTTCATCGGATTCACCGGTAGTCATCAGAAACTCTAAGCAATCAGGGGATACCACAGTATCTTCATTCAAGATGAAGACCCAATCTGCTCCATTTTTCAGCGCAAGTTTTATGCCGACATTATTATTTCCTGCATATCCTTTATTTTCCAGTAATGACACGACTGTTACTTCCGGGAAATTATCTTGCACGGCTTCGACGGTTCCATCAATCGATGAGTTGTCCAGGATGATGATTTCACCTGGTTGGTAATCTGAGTTTCTTAATGATTCGAGGCATGCTAATGTATCATGCTTGCGGTTGGTATTCAGGATGATAATCGATAACCTTAGATCTTTCATATTCAGTGATTATTAAAAACTACCTGATCGTATAATTCCCTTAAACGCTTGTTATGGATATCAATCTGGTAATTCTGCTCGAAGATATCAAGGCTACTTCTGGACATCTCTTTCAACAGTCCTGGGTTGTTCATTAGGTACATCATATATTTTGTTAGACCCTCAGATATATCTCCTTCAATTAAAAAACCATTGGATCCATGATGTATGATTTCAGGCATCGCCCATTTCTTTATAGCGATTGTTGGTATTCCAAAAGACATCGCTTCCAGCATGACAAGACCAAATCCCTCACCTTTACTGGGCAGCAATAAAACATCGGATTGAGGGTATATTGACTTAAAAATTTCCTCCCTTGAAACATGTAATAAGTGAGTTATTCCGGGAAAGTTTATTAATTGACTGTCTTTAGGTCGACCAATAAGGATTAATTGGGCAGATGGTTTCACTCGATGAATTTCTTTAAAAACTTCAACAACGAGAGGTCCATTCTTACGCTCAAAATCATTTCCGATGAATAAAAAAACAGGTCCTGAGTCATTATCTTTCGAGCTAAATTTTTGTTTCAGCAAGCCGGGATAGAGAACCTGGATTTGATCTGGTTTTACATATCCTTCTGATAAATGTAGTTTCTTCGAGAATTCGGACCATACAAGGATCAATGCAGCATCCCTTGGATTGAGGCTTGTGTCGTAAGCCTTGATGATCTTGAGGTAGTATCTTTTCAGCTTCCTGGATAATGATATTCTTTTTTTAGACCAATTGTGATAATACAGTAAATCACTGATGCTCCCAGTGCTTATGCTTAAAATTACTGGTATTTTCTTATTACCGTAAGAGAATTTCAGGATTGTTGAGAAAGCGTACACATGGATGAGATCGAATTCCGACTTCACTTCGATATACTCTGACCAAAGATCCGGGGGCAGTATTCCTGATTTTGTCAGACGAGGTGCGAGTTTATGATGAAAAGGTATTTGCCTTGCTAAACCCTGCTTGATCAGGTCCTGGTAATGAATATAGTTGACTTGGTCCGGAGGGTAATTAAGCAAAGAATCTGTGTAAGCATTATCACCATTATATTTTAGGTGATCTGTTGGTAACCTGGGACTGACCAACAAAACATTAAGGTCTTTTCTTTCAGTCATATCGATAAAAAAAGAAAATTGATTCTCGTCACTTTACCAGGTTATCTGGATATAATTTCATGGTGAATCTCACGAAATAATTTTCCTAACATTGTTACCTGCTTTTCTATCGTGTAATTGTTCAGGATTAGATTCAAGCCATTTTGTACAATAATTTCCCTCTCATTTTTTGATAAAGAAAAAGCTTTCATTATTCCGTTTGCCAGGTCCTCAGGGTCATTGGGTCGAACAAGAAAACCTGTCTGATTATTTTTCACAACATCAACAACTCCACTGTTCGGAGTAGCAACCACAAGGCACCCATTCGCTAACCCCTCCAGAATACTGAGAGGTAAACCTTCGAGCATTTCCGGGAGTGATGGTAAAACCAAGATATTCAGGTTTTTATAAACATCTTTAATTTGTGCATTATCGACAAAGCCTAGAAAATGTATATGATTGACCACACCCAGTTTTGCAGCACGCTGTTTCAATAATTCAATATATTGACCAGAATTTCCATCATTTCCATAAAAGTGAAATTCAGTATCTGGGAATCGATTTAAAATTTCAGGAGAATCGCATCGATCAACACCTCAGGTCCTTTTTCGGGAACTATTCGACCGATAAAACCAACATTAAGATTATTCTCTTTGGATTGGTTATTATTATTAATGTTTGACTCGCTAGTAATATCAGAGTGCTGGTCGATACTTACCCCATTAAAAATTACTTTCCCTTTCCTGGAATCTACATTTAATAGGTTATAGGCTTTCTGAGTGACATTACTTTCATAAATAATACGGTCAGCTGAATTAAACCATTTTACATTTTGGGAAACAAATCGAATATCTGGATAGTTTCTGGTGTGACATACGATGGGAATGCTCTTGATTTTACTGAACCTTACGACCGGTTCCACCAACCATTGGTGGTTCAGGTGAATAATGTCAGCCCTGGTTTTCCTAACCCAACTGTTAAGTTGCCGAAATGTTAAAAAGTACTTGAATGGATTAGGATAGCTCAAAGAGTAATAATTAATTAAACCTACAGGTAAACCTAATCCTTCGATCTCCCTAACCAACGGTCCGATTCTTGGGAGAAGGACAGCTGTTGGTTGAAAATTTCCTGATTGGGAAAATTTGAGGATGTTGATCAGGTTGGTTTCTGCACCTCCAATAATGGAACCGTGGTTGATGAAAGGACTCTGATCATATAAAGATAATCAGAATTTATTGTTCCTGGGATTTTTCAGCCAAAATCACTTTCTTATAGACATTGATCAATTGGTCAGTGACATTTTTGGGGTTGAAATTTGCATGAACATGGTCACGAGAATTTTCCCCCATTTGTTTGATCAAATCTGGTTCCTGAATGAAATTCTCACATGCTAAAAAAAGTGAATAATGATCACCTGGTGGCACCAATAAGCCATTAACACCATTGATGATCAATTCACCCGTGCCAGCAACGTCGGTCAGCGATGACCGGTTTACCGTACGACATGGCTTCTATAACAGCCAGAGGTGCTCCTTCGGTTAGGGAACTGATGACGAAAACATCTAGTAAACCGAATATTTTTGATAAAGATTGATGGTTGTATTGCCCGGTGAAAGTGATCGAAAATTCATCCAAACCCAGCTCAGATGCGTGAAAACCTTACGTCATCCAGGAGAGGTCCACCGCCTGCAACCAATATTTTTACTTGATCGGGATATTTATCAACCAATAACTTAGCAGCATCCAAAAACGTATAAACATCCTTTTCAGGTGCAATTCTACCGGCAGAGCCAAATGTTATCCGATCTAAATTGGTTTTTTCCTTTTTCAAATTGCTTTGTGGAACATCAACAACCCATGGAACCAGGAAAATTTTTTCTTCATCTACTCCCCAGGTGTCAATAATCTTTGTCTTAACGCGAATTGATTGGGTGATTACACCATTGACCTTAGGAAGAAGAGTTGTTAATTCTTTATAGAAAGGAATCAGATATGGGTAATGTTGATCACCCCCAGGTTCAAGTGCTTCGGTATATATCACCGGTTTTTTAACCAATGCCAATTTAATGCGGGAATGCCCTCTACCCGGAGTACATGAAGAATATCAATCTGATACCTCAGAAAGATAAAACTTAGATAAATCCATATGGGCAAATGGGAAAACCAGGCTGGAATTATTGGTTCAAGAATCTTCTTTGAATAACCTATCAAACTGAATAAAGATTCGAGAATGACCTTTTTTGTAGAATTGCATTGAAGATTACGACAGGAAATGCGATTGGAGCGAGAAGAATAACGATGGGAGTTATGTACCAGTTCCAATGATCAAAGTATTTTGATCGGTAAAGTGAACGAACCGGAATATTTTTTTCTAGTAATATTTGAAAATACTGGTTTGCAGGATCTGGTCTAGCAGGTGAGAAAATGTATACATTAATTCCGAAATCCCTCAGGAATGGTACCAGTGAAACCAGATATTTTTCAACACCACCATAGGGGTTAAGGAGGGAATATAAAGTAAAACATTGAGCATTATTTCTGTTTACGTAGATTGAATACTACAACGATGAGAATAAGCACCAATGATAAAGCGACACTGATCCCTAAAATTACGGTGAACGAAGAAAATATTTGCGTTTCTCTTTCTCTGGAGAAATTAAGAGTTTCCGATCTGGTTGATTGATCAATTACAACAGGGTTTTCTTCTATTACATATCCTGCCTGATTGGTGTTCTTAGAAGGGTTGGGGTAAACAGATACCGGATCTAGGTCGGAAACTGGTTTTATTTCAAATGGTTGTTGGCACTTAATTGTAAAACCGGGTGAAATTGCTTCCATAGCAGACCAATATACACAATAATTTTGACCATCAATTTTTACAATCCTTGTGAGCCAGGTTTCACCATCATTAAGAGATTCAAGGGTATCTAGAATAGACAACTCGCCATTCACCATTTCCCGGAATCGAACTCCTGCATTGGTTCCGATCAGGAATTTCACCGAACCGTCGTCTGAAATTATCAAATCCGGCGCTCCCTGGATGCCGGCGGTAGTTTCTTCCATATCATACGAGTAAATATCAACAGGATTACTCCAATTCACTCCCTGGTCTGGAGAGTTAACATAGATCCGTTTTGATTTCCCTACTTCGGTATTCCAGATTACGTGCAGGTTTTCCGATTGATCGATTGCGATATTTGGTTGTGTGTTTCCTTCGCCAGCTAACTGTAGAGGTGGTGTCCAATTTTTACCTCCACCATCAGCCTTTGAGTAATAGATACCCAGAGGACGAAAAGCGCCTTCTTCATCAGAAAGGAGAGACCATACTACATGGATGGATTGTTCGTTCTCGGATACTACTGCTTCTGGGAAAGCAAGGATGTAAGAATTTACACCTGTTATGAAATTCGATGGGGCAATCATTATGGCATCCAGCCAATTTTCCCCATTGTCCTCAGATGATTGAATCCAGAGACCAGTTTCTGTTCCAAAAATCAAGAAAACATTATTCCCCTTATTCACGGATGTAAGCAATTCGGAAATTGCCTTTGGAGCTACGCAAGTATGTGCCTTTATCCAATTTGTTGGATCAGAAAATTCCGAAGTCCTTAAAAATAAATGCCTGGTGGATGCAATCGCTCAACCAAAAAAGATGAACCCTGTCTTCGCTTGCGAGGACTTGAAAGCCAGTAATACCAAAATCATCATAAATAACATCATTTGGATTTTCCCACAATTTTCCATCTACTGAAGCAGAGTGGTAGATCGAAAAATATCTCGATTCATAAGGATCCTGAACTAGAACATCATCCGCTTGTGCCCATAAGGAATGTAATTTGTTTCCAAGGACTATGTGTGTCCATCTGGTAGGAAGTTCACTGTATAAATGAGATGATTCCTCCCAACCTTCACCGCCTTGCATATTCAGGTTGTTTAAACCGATCAGGTACATGACGGATGAAAGAAGTAAGAGTAAAGTAAGTCTTTTCATATGATGAACCAATATTGGATTATCACTAAAGTAACTCCTTGTTGATGTTCACCTGTAATTAATTGGGATATTCCAGGAACCTTTTATATGTAAAATCACAGGTCACGACACCATCATTAGGTGGTCTTCTCCCAAATGTCTCCGTGTCAATATCAACAATTTCCACTTTTAATGCTTGTTCTTTGTGATCAAAAACTTGAATTGGTGTATTGGAGAGCCATACACCAACCTGGTAAATTCCTGATTTTAGATGAATTTTTGGAATATTCAGATGAATTTCATTTATCCCTGGGGAAAGGTCAATAATTTGACCAGACGAAACAATATCAGCATTTAATAGTTTTATACCAAATTGATCATAAAATATCACTGCCATGCTGTTTATCTTTCTACTTGAGTCTGATTGAATCCTTAGGCGCATTTCTAAAGGACCATCAGGATAGAGTTTGTTGTTGAAATCAGTATTTCGACTGCTAAACCAAATTTCTTTAAAAAATGCCCCAGTTTCCCCCCTACCTTCGAAAGAGGAATTCATAAGACTTATCCATTGTTCGGGGTGATTGACATCTAAACTGTCCCCCATATATGTTTTTATGACATCTGAAGTTTTCCCCACTTTTTTCACTTCCCCATTATCCAATAAAACAGCTCGAGTGCACAATCTTTGGATTACGTTCATGTTATGGCTGACGAAAAGAACGGTGCGACCATGAGATGCGACATCATCCATTACCCCCAGACACTTTTTCTGAAATTCTGTGTCCCCTACTGATAATACTTCATCAACAATTAGTATTTCGGGATCTAGATGAGCTGCCACAGAAAAACCTAAACGGACAAACATCCCACTCGAATACCTTTTAACAGGTGTATCAAGGAATTTCTCAACGCCGGAAAACTCGACGATCTCATCAAATTTGCTTTGAATTTCTTTTCTGGTCATTCCTAGAACAGCACCATTCAAGTAAATATTTTCCCTTCCAGTTAATTCCCAATGGAAACCTGTACCAACCTCCAAAAGCGAACCGATCCGTCCATTGATAATGACCCTACCTTCGGTTGGTTCCGTTATCTGAGAGAGTATTTTTAATAAAGTACTTTTCCCGGCACCGTTACGCCCGATAATGCCTATTGCTTCTCCTCGGTTGATATCAAATGAAACATCCCTTAGTGCCCAAATCATATTATCTGAATGAGATTTACCGGGTCGGAATGGTTTTCGAATTGCCTCAACCAATGAATCCCGGAGAGTATCTTGTCTTTGCTTTCGCAATCCAATAAGATAACTTTTTGAAATACTTTCGATAGAAATTGCGTGGGAACTCACTGGTTTATATAATATCTGCAAAAAACCGCTCTGTGCGGTTAAAGTGAATTAATCCGCTCGTGAAAACGATGATCGTGATTAAAAATGATATGGTTATTAAAGGAGTAGATACACTCACATCCTGGGATAGAGGACCAAATAACATCCAGCGAAATCCAATCACAACTGCTGTCATCGGGTTTAGACTAAGAATCCATCGGAAGGATGGAGGAATCAAAGTTGCACTGTAGATCACAGGAGTAAGGAACATCCAAATCTGCACAATGAATGGCATCAGATGTTTGACGTCTCTGAAACGTACATTTAATGCAGCTAGCCACAAACCAAATCCTAATGCTGTCAGCATTGTTATAAGTAGAAATAATGGAAGCATGAGTATGGTTGATGAAAATGGAGCTTTGTAAACAAGCATTAGGATAATTAAAATAGCACTGGCGATAAAAAAATCGACCAGACCTGCCAGGACCGCTGAGATAGGAATTAATAACCTGGGAAAGTAAATTTTTGTGACTAAACTAGAATTTTCAACAACACTATTTGTTGTTCTAGTAATCGAACCTGAAAAATACTGCCAGACAATAAGACCACTGAGAACAAATAATGGGTATGGTATTCCACCCGATGGAGTTTCGAGAAGTAAACCGAATAACCCACTAAAAATTAATGTGCTGATTAAAGGTTGGAGTATTACCCAGGCAATACCCAGAAAGGTCTGCTTGTAGCGTACTTTTATGTCTCTCCAAACAAGGAAATAGAGGAGTTCGCGATATTTCCAAATTAACTTTAATCGGAAGGTGAACCACCCTCGACTGGGTTCGATTATTAATCGATTATCGGGTTTTGTGGCTGTATTTTTCAAAATTGTTTACTAACTGAGTTAGATTTGACAACTTGTGCTGGAACTCCGATAACGACCACACCAGCGGGTACTTGATGTGTAACCAGGGATCCTGCGCCAACCATCGATCCAGCACCGATTGAGATATTATCGAAGATATTCGCACCTAATCCTATAAAACAACGTTCAGCTATGGTAGTTTTCCCACCAATGTTTACGCCAGTTGCCAGTGTACAGAAGTCACCAATTTTGACGTGGTGTCCAATCAAGCACCCCCTCGTTAATATGGTGTGATTTCCGAGTATGCTATAAGAACCGATCATGACTCCTGGACCGACAATTACTCCTTCACCTATTGATACAGATGGTGGGATGTGTGCAGCTGGTGAAATCAGGTTAGCAAAATGAAAGCCTAGAACTTTCGCTTGATTGATAAAATGACACCTTTCGGTAGAACCTACTGCGCAGATTACTTTACAGCTGGTACTGAAGGGTCTAATTTCATCAATCCAGAAAATTCTCTTCCCTTGAAGGGTCAGGTTGCAACGATCGTGATCAATTCCTTCAACAAATCCTTCAACCTGCCAATCCAGGTTGCTAGATGCCATTTCTGCTATCTCTTCAGCATAAGAACCAGCACCCAAAATTAGTAGTTTATTTTTTCCCATTTAGATTATTCATTGCTTGATGCAAGGCTAATGTTGTAAAATTTTTGGAGACAGCAACTGCACCTGCTGAGAGATTGTCTCGGCTTCATACAGTTCAAATAAAACAACTTCGATGGAAAATACCTCTTGAATATACCTTGCCAGGATAAGCGCGAGTGCTGAATTGCCTCCAAGATCTGTGAATCTTTGGTTAATATATATAGTTTCCAATCCCAGCACTTTTCTCCAGATATCAGCCAGATCTTTTTCCAATTTGTTTCCGGGAAGGATTAGTTCTTCTTCCAAATTGAGGGAATATTTGTTAAGATCGTGCAGACCAAATTTCTCTGCCAACCCTATCCTTTGTAATTTTCCGGTTGGTCCTTTCGGGATCTCATCCAAAATGAGGATACGTCGGGGAATTTTAAACTCAACTAATCGTTCTGCTACAAAGCGACGAAGGTGAATTTCCGTCAATTCCGGATCCTTTGAAACCACAGCAGCAGCAATTTCTTCACCTAATTCGGAATCTGGGACAGAGAAGGTGATAGCTTGAGTCACATCAGGATGATCCATCAATACTTCATCAATCTCGCGGGAGATATTTTCTCGCCTCCCCGGTTAATGATCTCTTTCAACCTTCCAGTGATAAACAGGTAACCATCCTGGTCGAAATACCCCTGATCTCCAGTCCGGAACCAACCTTCTGTAAATGATTTTTGATTTGCCGATGGATTATTTAAGTAACCCTGGGTAACATTTCTCCCTCGAATTACGATTTCACCGATTGTTCCCTGGGACAACAAGTCAGAGGATGACTCTGACAAGATTGCTACTTCCAGTCCTGTGGAAAGACCAACGGAACCGGGTTTTTGCCTGCCAGGAGGTAAAGGATTGCAGGTCATCTGGTGGCTGGCTTCCGTCATTCCATAAGCTTCGACAACTGGAGCACTGAAGGTTTCCATCAATTCATTCATCACCTGAGGGGGTAGAGAAGATGATGAAGACCGAACGAATCGTAAAGGGTTGTTGGATATAACACTGCCATACTCTGAGGCGCGTTGCAGAATCGCCTGATGCATGGTGGGTACAGCCGTATACCAGGTCGGGGAGAATTCATCCATCCATTCGAAGAATTTAACGCTGTTATGTCCTTCAGTGCAAACGATGCTGCCCCCAGCGAATAGTGGACGCCAGAACTGCAGCTACCAGCCCATGGATATGGAATAGGGGCATGATGTTCAGGCAGCGATCATTGTGATTGAGTTGCAACCAGTCACGAATGTTTGTTGCGGATGTTGACAAATTGATCTGGGTCAGGGGAACGATTTTAGGTCGCGAGGTTGTCCCGGAAGTGTGCAAAACCAGGCAAACATGATCATCTGTAATTTCGTGGTTATATTTTTTCGTCGAGAATAATTTCTCTTGATTGATCTTAATTGGAAAGTACCAGCAGGACTGAGAGGATCCTCCTCAAGGTGGAGGATGGGGATTTTATTTTCGGTTGAAGCCTGTACGATGGGGGCGTCATGAGGACCCTGGTAAATAATCGCTTTTGCACCGAGGTCGTTTAGGTAGAAATTGAATTCGTCTTTCCTGTAAGAAGGATTAAAGGAGCGCTCAATGCCGTATTAGCCACTGCGATAAACGCAACAGCCATTGATGGACCATTTGGAAGTACGATGGCAATTGGATCCGTCTCTGAAACACCAAAAGCAATAAGTTGATTCCTGGTTGACACAACCTGGTCGAATAAGCCTTCATAAGTTAAAGGTGTACGACCTGGTGCGAGGATGGCAATTTTTTCGGGCTGGATACTGGCGAAATGATGGATTGCCTCAAAGATCGTGGTGAATTCCATTTATGTGGTTAATCCCCTTATTCGACAATTCATCCTGAGCCTGATCGAATAAATTCCTGGTTCCCATATTTGCTTGTTTTCGCACCCATTCCACCAGCACAGCAATACCGGCTTCGAAATCCACCTTGGGCGAATAACCCAGAGCCTTAATCCGGCTGATATCCGCTGAACAGTGGCGGATATCCCCCGCTCGGAACTGCCCGGTCATCACTGGTTTAATTTCCGGATCCGGCATGTCAAAATGCTCAATCAGAGTTTCAGCCACATCCAGAATTGTGGTCGCTCTCCCGGTGCCGACGTTATAAACTGTATCAACAGCTTCGCGATGTTCCATCACCAGTAGATTAGCCTGTACGATGTCGGATACATGGGTAAAATCTCGGCGCTGCAATCCATCTTCGTATAGCACCGGAGAGGTGTGGTTGAGGATCCGATTCGAGAATATCGCTGCCACACCAGTATAAGGATTGCTGAGTGCCTGCCGGGTACCATAGGTATTGAAATATCGTAATGCCACAGTGGGGATGTCGTATGCTCTGCCCGTCACCAGGAACATTTCTTCGTGATCACGCTTGTTAATGGCGTAGATCGATGTCGGGTGGAGAGGTTTGTCTTCTGCGGTTGGCGCTGGCTGCGTGACCAGGCGGCAGCCCTCGACCGGGCAGACCAATTCCCATTCTTTTTGTTCTAATTGTTCGATCGGTCTCAAAGGCGGGTAAACCAGACCATGGTCGGGACAGCGATAAGCGCCTTCTCCATAGATAGACATGGAAGAGGCGACGACCATTTTCCTGGGTCGCTCATTCATGTTGACAATCGCCTGCAGCAGTGTTGCTGCCCCGATGGCATTCACGCTGGTATATTCACTGATGGCATACATGCTCTGCCCGACGCCCACCTTCGCAGCCTGGTGAAAAACGACATCAACTCCGTGTAAAGCCTTGGCTACCATTTCTGGATCGCGGACATCACCATGGATGAATTCTGCTTCCTTGTTTAGATAAGCGGGTGGATTACCGGTTTCAGAAAGGCTGCCATGCACCTGGGGGTCGAGGTTATCCAGCACCCGCACCCGGTGACCATTTTCAATTAAACCATCAACCAGGTGCGAGCCGATAAAACCGGCTCCTCCGGTGACTAAAACTACCTCTCCGCTGCCTGAAACAGCACTCTTGCTTTTCTGCATCATAATTCTTGGTCTCGTAATCGTTGATTTAAGTTTATTTCTTAATAATTATCCTTCGGGCTGCCACGATGAAAATGACGGCAAGGATAATGACCGCAGGGAATATGCCAAGTGCAATTCCGGAAAAAGAATTCGATAAAAGGCTTTGCAGGAAACCAGGCGATTGTTGGGTAAAGGATGGTTGCGGGGTGGGGGTTGGAATTAAAGTTTCCGGCGTTATTTCCACCACACCTGTTTCAGCATCCGTGCCATTCGTTTCCTCTGGCTGCACTTCGGTTGCCTCACTGGCTTCGGGCAGCTGCTCCTCGCTGCCAATTTCCAAAGTCCCATCCTGCCTGCCCATGTAAAGGAGCGCGTAAGATGGTTCAGGCGTGACCTGTATGCCGGAACCATCTTCATTTTCTGAGGCATCATCCAATAAACCAGTCCCTGAAAATAAAGCCGCAATCCCAGACTGTGGGTCGCTGCTTATGGCGACTGCCGTCGGGCTGATCAGGTTGGGTATGTCCTGGGAATTGGTTTTAACCCATGCACTTTCCTGTGACCATTGCCAGCGAACCAGTTCCCAACCGGGCAGACTCCCTGGCGTATTCCGTTCAGTAACCTGCACCAGGTCTAAACCCCCAGCAGGATTGGGCGACAATCCCGCTGGACCAGATGTGTTTTCCAACCCGGTGATTTGGTTTGCATCCGACCAGGAGTTCCCCTGGTCGCTGGACACAGAATGCAATAACACGGGTTGCCCCGCCGTGGTTTGCTGCCAGATCCGGTGCAAAGTGTCGGGTGAGGAGACGGATGAAAGGCTGCTCCATTTCAAGGTCCCTCGCATCACTTCTTCAACGGGTGACCAATCAGTGTCAATGATTGATACTTGCTCACTGCTGGAGTCACCTGGAATCCCTGATGAATGGGTGGCATATAATCCTGTCGGTTCGAACGCGGGGGGCAAAGACCGGCGTGTCCACATCAGGTGAATTTGTCCCTGGGGAGTAATGGCGATTCGGGGATCGCTCAAGCTGTCCCATCCAGCCTGGATAGCGTCAAACACGAGCACAGGATCGGACCATGTAAGCGGCTGCCCTGCCTGATTCTGGTTTGTGCCTGAAAGGATGTACAGTCCCCTGCCTTCGTTCAATGGTACGGCAGCTGCCAGGATAACATTACCATCCACCCCCAATGTCAGCTGCGGTTCCATAGCGATCAGACCCAGGAAGGGGACCGATTGAGGTGTGTCCCAGGAACTTGCTGTGTATGCCTGAGAATATGGTGCCTGGCTGAAGTACACAGATTCTACCGCTGCATCCGCCCAGATGAGCATGAGAGCGCCGGTTGGATGGATGATTACGGAAGGATTTCCGGGGTTCCCGCCCGGTGAATTTATGATTGAGACAGGCGAGGACCAGATGGTCCCATCCCAAAGCGCGTAATAAATGGATCCGCTGCTTTCCTGTGTCCAAAATACATGCAGGCGTCCTAAAGGATCATGGACCAAAGCTGGCACGCTGATGGTTTGTGTTGCGGCAGATATTGGAGCAGGTGTGCTCCATATTGGGGTTGCCGTTGGCTGCGGGAACCAGGTTTCGGTATCACCGGCAAACCTGGAAAAATACCAGATGTCGCCATTTTTATCGTTTTCGCACGCGACGGTATGGAACATTTCCTGAGAGTATGTGATCGCCCTGCAAGCCAGGCTCACGGGTCGGAATGTTTCCGGATGGTTAAAACCGTTCAGAGTTGTTTGCAGCACAGGCAAGCTCCACTGGTCATCGGGATGCGCCTGCGGATCCCAGGCAGTCAGGTAGAGACCATTTTGATTCGTGAGCGCCAGCCAGGTGCCTTGAGCAGCTTGCATGGATTGAAGGCGCAGTGGGCAGCTTTGGTTGAAGGGTTCCGGGATGCGCGACAGCTCGCTCCACGTGGCGCCGTTGTCCTGAGATGTGCGGTAGTGTTGCGCGCAGTTGGTGCCCTGGTGCCCGGCTTGCCATGTGATCAACAAGGTCGAGCTGCCATCATCAACCCCATTTTGCAGCAGGAGCACTGGCTGTGATGGACCGGACGCACCGCCGTCCGATGGCTGGCGGCTGTCGACCACCTGCGGGTCAGCCCAAATATTCCCGCTGTCCTGGGAGATTGCCATCGAGATGCGTTCCTGCGAAGTTTCATCCCAGGCAAGGTAAACGTGACCGCTGTTGTCAGCAGCCATGCTGAGCTGCGCGTTCCCGGGTCCGATTCCCCGAAAGTACTGCGAGCGATAAACCAGCCTGGGTGTGCTCCAGACATCACTGTTTACGATGTTTGCGCGTGCATACACACCCGCCGGGAAGTCGGGCTCATCGATATTTCGAATGAAAGCGATGTGGACTTTTCCATCAGGGGCAACTGTTATGCCGAAATCTGCGCTGGAAAGAGCTATGACGGCTGGTGTCCGCCAGGCTCCGGGGACGCCGAAATCTTTGCCATTCACCCGGCTGTAAAATAATATTCCATCGGAGTCCAACCAGCCAGCGTGGATTTGACCCTGCGAATCCGCCACCAGCTGCAGTTGATCGGTCAGTGGTACGCCATCTGGTGTAATAAAGGGTAGTGGGCTTGCTGCTGGGGAGGTCCAACCCACTTCACTTCCCTGGGTATAGACCAGTCCCGCGAAATCGTCGCGCCAGAAAACATGAATCCGGTTGAACGCGTCGGAAATAATAAAAGGGTTGGTGGTCCCGCCGGAATTAGAGAGGTTGAAAGGGTCGCTCCAGCCCGACTCCTGGGCGAAGACTGAGGAGACCGTGCGCACTGCCAACAGGACCATCAACAACATTACAAAAACCATCAGCAGGTACGCTAATTTGTTTTTAGTTTTTTTCATGGCGCGGTTTCTTCTTTCGTGTCATTTTTTGCTTCAGCTTCTTTCAACCAGTAGCCTGCATCTGGATTATCTGGATTTAATAATAGAACGAGCCGCCATGCGTCTGCCGCACGCTGGACATCTCCTTTGACCCAATACCTGTACCATGCTGCACCCATCAAGCGGTCTTCTGCCCAGGTCAATCCTTTGATCGTGTCTGCCGCGGTTTGGATCTCTCCGTTCGCCAGCAGGGCGTCTCCAAAAAGTAATCGAGAGGTGTCATCACGGTATCCGGCATCCCAAAGTCTTTGTGCGTGTTTGTATGATACCCCGTATTCGTTCCGGCTGTGAGTGATTTGTGCAAGGCGCTGCAGAGCTGTCCGGTTGTTAGGATTGATGTTTATAGATTGGTAAAAATAATCCATGATCGGATCCAGTCTTTCAGGGCTGGCTGACTGGCGGATGTCATGGATGGAAAGGTTTTCGAATTCAGCAGGATCGTACTGCGAGAGCTCCAGTCTTGTTTGCGCGACAGCGCCCAAATTCGCATAAAATGAACTGACCAGCGATCTGGCATTCAACAAGATTACGCCCACCAGCAGGGCGATGATCGTGCCTGTGACATAAACAACTAAATTGGATGATGAGTCCTTGACCTTTGCGGTGGTGTCAGGTTCTGGCACAGTTCTAACATTCAGCATCCAGGCGTATGCCAGCACCAACCCAATTACCGGGAACATGCGCGTCACTGAAAAAACCACATCCACGATTCCATGCAGAAGGATCACAACCCAGGCGCCCAGACCTGCCCATGCCAGGATGGGCACATCATATCTCTTGAGAGCATTCCAGGTCCAGATTGCAGTGGTCAGGATGAACGCCAGGAAAGCCAGAAATCCGACGATGCCCTGTTCGATCCAAATCTCGAGAAAAGTATTGTGCACATGAGCGATATATGGGACGTAAACCTGCAGGTTGTAAGCGCTGTGCACCATCCAGAACGTCATCAAGCCGCTGCCCGTAAACCCATAATCACCGACCATGTCCAGACCCTGTGCCCAAAGCCTGGTGCGGGATTGGATTGACCCGCTGGGATCCGGCACACCGCCAAGCAATCGTTCTACATTTCCACTGAGCACGAGTATGATGCCGGTGATGAGCAACAGCAAACCAATGATGCTCCAAAACATTCTCATCCTGCGACCTGGCTTGAACCAGCGTCTCTGTATGAAGACCAGCGCTGCCAATAACCCCGTCCCGGCGAGCGCAGCAGCCGCCCCCCGGCTTGTGGTCAATACGATCCCCGAAAGAACCAGGAGGGTAAGCGCGGCAGCAAGAATGCCTGCCATGAGTCTGAACGGAGAAGATGACCGCGGAAGCGAATCCCTGGAATTTCCAGGTTCTGGTCCTTTCCAGGCGTTATAAGTGAGCGCGATCCCAAAGGGAACGGCAGCAGCCAGTGTCCCCGCAGCCACATTGGGATGTATGCCTCCACCGGTCAGGGTGAGAAGAAGACTGTTGATGGATGAGCCATCCCCTGTGACCATCCCTGCGGTTATCTGGTTGATCGCCATCCCAATCTGATTGATGAACCCAATCTTCATCGGAGCTGAGCCATAATCGTACTGTAAGGGGAAATAGACAGCCAACCCGGCGGCAGCCACCAGGAACCCCGTCGCGATCCAGTCCCGCATACCGAGCGGGCTCTCCACAACGGCATAATAAAGGAAAGCAGCCGCCAGGAAGCGGGTAAATTGCAGCGCCGCCAGTTCCGGAAGATAAGAGATCCAGGCTGCTGTCCCGGCGCTGATCAGGAAAACCAGCCACGGAATCTCAAGACCCGTCCTGGGGATGACCCTTCTTGTGCGTACTATTCGCGTTAAAAAGCCTGCAACCATCAAAACAATGGCGATGGCTGCAGGAATACCGAAAGTGCTGGCGAAAGTGATGGCTGCCAGAGATATTAATAAAAACAGCCATTCCAGAATGATCAGGATGGTGTTAGGTGTGCTCTTGGTTTCCTGTTTCAATCTTCTAATCTGCTGAAGGTGCCCCGCTGTCGGTTGTCAGCCAGTTGAGATGCTGGAATCCAACGCTGAGTGCGGATTTCAAGGTTGATGGGTCAGATAACAGCATCTTCAAATAAGTCATCATCGGTCCAGGGCGGACCGCCCATTCCCTGAAAGCTCTCTTCTGCCAATAAAGCAGCCTCTCAGCCGGCAGCTCTGGGTAATCGAGTACCGTGCCTTTATCCATATCTACCATTTCCCAACGGGTGCCCTTGCGGAACCAGCCCTCTCTCACCACTTCGAAGAAGAAGGGCGTGCCAGGATAAGGCGCTGCCACATGAAAGAGGGCGATGTCCAGGGGCAGCTTCTTGGCGAATTCAATTGTCTCGCGGATGGTTGTTTCAGTCTCACCTGGCAAACCGATAATGAAGTATCCCCAATTCATGATCCCGGCTTTCTTCGCCCAAATCAACGACTTCTCGGCTTTTTCAGGATAAACGCCTTTATGCGCGTGGCGCAGGATTTGTTCGTTCCCACTTTCAATCCCCCATGAGATCCAATGGCAGCCGGCTTTCCCCATCAACTGCAGCATCTCTTCATCTACATAATCAACGCGGCTGTTGCATGTCCAGTGGATGCGGATATCCTCGGAAATCATGCGTTTGCAGAGTTCCACCACCTGATCTCTGCTGACAGTAAAGAGATCCGCATACATATGGATGTTGTTGATACCCAATTCCTTTAAGCGCCACATTTCTTCCATGATCAGGTCTGGAGAACGCAGGCGGGTCGAATACTGGTAGCTGACGTGTTTGATGCAGTACGTGCAGCCCGCAGGGCAGCCTCGGCTGGTCACGATGAAAGTGAAAGGTCCCTTGATCATCGGCATACGATATTTCGATAATGGCAGCAGTTCGTGCATTGGCATTGGCAGGAGATCCAGGTCGCTGATAAATGGGCGGGGAAAATTCACGGTAATTTGACTGCCGCTGCGCCACGCAATTCCTTTTATCCCAGCCAGGTCTGACCTTGCCATCTTCACCAGTCGATGGGCGATAATCAGCATCGCTTTTGGAAAAGATATTTTCGATTTCAGGCGAGCGCCGATCGAATTTCCCTTCCAGGTGATCTAATAAATCGCGGATGGTCAGGTCTGGTTCTCCCACAATACCGTAATCCAACGCCGGGTAAGGTGCCATCGTCTCACGCGGGATTGGGGTGATGTGTGTGCCAAACGCTATGGTTGTCGCCTGCCTGGCTTTTGCCAGGAAGACCCCATACATGTCATTCTCCAGGGTTGGCGCCGTCAACTGCGTGAAGTAGTAACGCGGTTGGTATTCATCCAGGAGCCTGGTAAATGCTTCCCAGCTCATCCGTTCGGCATTCGCATCGACAATTTTCACGGAATAGACCGGATGAAGCATCGCCGCCATTTGCGCTAACGACACCTGGGGCCAGACCATATTCTCCCTGGTCCTCCTTCCGACCCTGTGCTGCGTGCGAATCCACAAACCACCATCGGGGGTGGGCGGGTTCACGAGCATGATGTCAACCGCTTTTGCTGATCTTGGGTTGTCGACCAACCCCTGGCGCACAATCTGATCCGCGTTGGCAAATTCAGACATTCTCAATGCCGGGATTCGACGGCTGCCCTTGTTCTCGCGAATTTTCTCGCTTTGAGCAGATTCAGGTTGTTGGTCGATGTTGTTTTCTGTCATAGATTGATTATATACTTTTCAGGTCCTTTTTGGTCACAATCTCACGTTCGCTTAATTCAGCTAATACCTTGATCAGAAGCCGGTAGATGACCAGCTGGACGCCAACCAGGATCAACATAGCGCTGCCGGATAAATATAACCAAAGTCGGGCGATTTCCCAGCCGCGCATTCCGAGATACAGGCTGATCAAAGCCAGGCAGAAGCCTAAAAGGATTGCCAGCAATCCAGCCCAGCCGAAATGCCTTTCCAAAGGCTGTTTGAAAATTGGCTTGCGGAAAAGACCCTGACGTACGGGTTTTTTTACGAAAAGTGTCACCAGGTAGTTGAAGGTCACTCCCAATGCAAATACGCTGACTCCAGTGACGGCGCTGACCATGGCTGCAAACAAAACTGCTACCCCTGCGGGCTGGATGGTGGTAACACCGCTGAGCCTGGAAATCAATAAACTTACCAGGACAACCAGTGAAAAGGCGACCAACCCAATACCGATGAAACCAAAGATGCGTACCGGGTTATAAGTGAGTACCGTCCAGATGATGGAACTCAGGAAACGGAGACCGTCGCGCACCACGCTCAGTTTCGACCTTCCCACTCTTTCCTGGTAAGGAATAGGCACCTCAACAATCTTGATACCTTCATGGATGGCTCGCGTACTCATCACCGGTGTCAGATTAAGTCCATCTGGCAGGGGGTAGAGGCGTTCGAGGGTATCTTTACGGAAGACGCGCATCCCACTGGCTGGGTCAACCACGCGCTGATTGCCCAGGATCGAGACCAGGTTTGACCAGATGAAATTCCCCAACTTTCGAACAAAAGGCATTTCGCTTTCTCCCCCGGAACGCCTGGAACCCACGACCAGATCAGCGCCTTGCAGAATATGCTCACAAAGCTGTGGAAAATTTTCAGGTGGATAAGTGCCGTCTGCGTCGAGAAAACCAAGCAGCTGACCACTGGCTGCCGCAAAACCTGTTTTCAACGCCGCTCCATATCCCCTGTTGGCAGCGTGTTTAACCAGACGTACACCAGGACAGCCCTCTACGATTTGGACCGTTTTGTCTTTCGATGCATCATCGACAACAATCAGCTCAAGCTGGTCGATGCCTGCCTCAGCGAGGTTTTTCTCAACCTTCAGCACCCGCTCGATGATCGCCGCGATGCCGTTCTCTTCATTATATGCAGGTATGATAACAGATAGGATAATAGGTTTTGTGATCGATATGCTCGACAAGCGCGCTCCGCCCTTCCGACAGAACGGAAATGGCTAAAATAAATCCATTGTCATCCGTTCCCTCAGGAGGATGCTTTCTCTATAGGAAATTGCTATTTATTTGCTTTTTTCGGGTATCCTGACTCACAAGCATAAATACCTTTCAATAAAGCGATTTCAATTCTATCAAACAAGAGGGGGATTACCGCATATCCCGACCTCTTGCCTGATGATTATAAGAAACGCTTAGAAATCACCTTGCTTCTTCTTTGGGTTAAAATGGATCCCTGGAGTTTGTTGGTGCAATCTCGAGATGTGAGTTATCATATTTGTAAGGTAGACTTTTCGAGAGGCGGTCCTATGAAAAAAGCATTCGCATTTGGCAAAGATATTTACCAGGTCTGGATCACCGAAAGACCCACACAGATGGCAGCCGCGATGGCGTACTACGGTATGTTTTCCTTCGTGCCTGTTGTCTATGTTGCATTCTTGATGGTTGATTTTATTGGGAGCAGGTTGAATTTTCCTGGTCTGGAATTGGATGAGCTGATTTCTTCTTTGAATCCGGAAATTGCTCAGGTTTTGACGGATGCACTCTCCACGATTTCCGAACCCTCGAGCAGCGGTACGATATTCGGCGCTATCATTGGATTTGGCGCTTTATTGTTTGCCGCTTCGGGGCTTTTCTTTCAAATGCAAATGGCATTGAACACCATCTGGCAAGTCCCTCCACCGGTGAAAGGGGGGACGAAAATGTATATTCTCCAGCGTCTCATTTCTTTACTGATGGTGCTCGGAATCGGGGTGCTTTTAATCCTGGTGCTGTTCCTCAACATTGTGGTCACCTGGTTCCAATCGCTGCTCGGTTTTTTCTGGGATGAAGCGGGGAGTTATACCGTGTTGAATTATCTGGTCAGCGTAGCTATCCTGTTTTTCACCCTGGTTTTGATCTACAAATTCATTCCGAACCGAAAAATTTCCTGGCGAGTGGTGTTGATTGGATCCGCAGTCACCACGGTCTTCATCTTAATTGCCGGAGTCATCGTGGGATTTCTTCTCAGTAATGGGGGATTTTCTTCCGGTATTAAGGCGGCAGGATCCCTGGCGGTGATACTGATTGGGATCTATTACATCGCTCAGATTCTGCTATTCGGTGCTGTTGTTTCGCGGGTTTCTGAAAGATACCTGATAACCGGAAGCGCAAAAGAACCTCAACAGGTTGAGGCTCAACAGGTTTAGGCTCAACAGGTTGAGGCTCAATAGGTTGAGGCTCAATAGGTTGAGGAAGGTCACCTGTCAGCTAACCCTTAATCCTGTCTTCAGCACGATCCTGTGGTTGGTAACCCAATACATCGCGGGCATGCTGGATATCCACCAGGTTTGGGTGGTTGTCTGAATGACCAAAGAAGATATCAAATTTTAGATCGTCCGGCGCTTGAATACAGCGCTCAACCAGCTGGATGATATCGCGATGGCTGCACCAGAATATTTTCGCGTTGGGATAAGGAACCTGATCATCGTCTGTTACCCAGCCGATACGAAGGCATATGCACGATAATCCGTGCTGGTGTGCGTATGTATAAGCCAGAGCTTCTCCGTAAACTTTGCTGCAGGCATAGAAGTTGGGCGGTTTTAGCGGTTGGGTATGATCGATCGAGGGAAAATCAGCAGAATCCAAGGCGCCAGTTTCCGTCGAGAACAGCTGCCTGTACGGTTCTTCTTTTAAATAACCAAACACCACCTGGTTGGTACTTGCGTAAACAACCCTTTTAACACCTGCCAAACGGCTGGCTTCGAAAACGTGATAACTGCCGATGATGTTATTCTGCAGAATACTTTCCCAGGGAGCGTTTCCGTTAGGATTTGCAGCCATGTGCACCACGGTGTGCATACCTTCGATAGCTCGTTTGACAGCCTCGAAATCTGTCAGATCCGCCAGATGTAACCTCTCATCCGGAATTGGCGTGAACGGCATTTTTGTGACACGAGCAGATGGCTCTCTGCGTCTTGTCATACCAAACGGGATATACAAGTCAGGCAGCGAATTTAGGTGGGAGTAAACCAGGTTCCCGATCAACCCATTTGCACCGGTGATCAGGACTCTTTTTGCTCCAAACGAATTCACCATTTTGCATTCCTTGCATGGATCGCCAACGCCGCATGGGGCAGGTTTTCCAACAACCAGTCTGCTTGATTTTTTGTGATTTTTCCTTCCAACAAGAGCGGTTTTGAATGGAGTATTTTTTGAAAGATGGGAAACAGTTTTTCGAGCGTGGGACCCTTCGGTTCGTCCTCCAGGGTGATTTGAACCGCCATGGGCTTCTCGTTTGCCAGTACGTCGTCAATCACATGCAAGGAACAGGAATGCAAATGGATGATCGAAAAATCGAATGCTTCACAAATCATCACATCATACGGTAAAAACCACTCTCGATATTGCTTGCTGGAAAGGAATGCCGTCGCATCACACTGCGTCCGCACCACCGTCCCCGGCGCCCAGATGGCGAACGGGTTGACATAACCACCGGAAATCCTGAGCATAATCCTGTGCAATTCACCCAGCACCTCAATAAAACGCTCAGTGGTAATGTCTAAAAATTTTCTCAGTTTTTCGGGTTGGTCATACATCGAATAAGACATCAATTCTGGACCTAACAGTGCCTCCGCCAGGTCACTCGGTCCTCTGAGCGTTGGGGCGGTAACCGCGAACCTGTCTGCACTGCGTTGGACCAGCAGCGCGGTCAATTTCTGTAAAATGGTTAACCAGTCAGGGTTGGAAAGCCTTTCCTCAAAATCAAGCTGATCCCAATCTCGAATACTGTGCATCGAGCGCATCCCACCACTGTCGATCGAAGCCCATATTCTTGCCCCCAGAATGGCTTCTAACCAGGGCAGCTGTCCATACGGGGCTCGAGTTTGAATGAAATCCTGGTCGGTTAAGAGTGAACCGGGGCTCATTTGCTCACCCGCCAGCAGATCAAGATCAAGCATTTCCGGATGAAGCTCAAGGTCGGTTTTGGCAATTGACCCATCTGCCAGGGGAAGCCAGAGTTGTCCTAGGGGTTGGGAGTTGGAAAAGCGCAACAGGGTGCCTTGACCTTTCCACCAGTTCTCGTGCCGGTGGATTAAATGTCTGGTATTTGCATCCAGCTTTATTTTTACTTCGTTGTTATCTTCAGCCATTTCAGAGATTATACTCGCCGCTAGAAGGTTTTCACTTAGGAGGTCGTACCGCCAAGCAAGCTTGAATAGACAATATTGTTCGTACCTGGACCGCTGTACATGGTTGAGGTATATTTGGCGATCGCGGCTGACTCGCCAGGAACTGGTGTAGGCACCTCAGCAAAAGGTATATTCACATCCGGGGTACGACCGGGCGGAGGTACATGGGTTACCGCCATAGAACAGCAACCTCTTCGCCGGAAACTGATGCTGTTTGGGTGATCTCCGTTACGACAATTAGGCAGCCTGAGTTTGGATCATAATTTCGTCTTGCATTGGGGACGGGTTTCTGACTCTGCACACACGCTCAGAATGATCGCAAACGCGATGATGATCAAGGATTTTGTTAATAATTTATCGGCGTTAACAAACCTCATTCTTGAGCATTGCCTGCTATTTTAATTCGAATACTTTCGCTCAAATGGTGGATCAACTGCCGGTCTTGCTCGATCAAGTAACCCACCTGGCTTTCCGCCTGGATGAGGCTGATGTGACGCAGCAGCTCCTGGCGCACTTCGGGCGAACCCGCATCCTGACTTACGGCATCGATCACTTCCAGAATGTGCAGAAGGACGCTAGCATTGTCGCAGCTGGCATGGCGAAGCAAATCGAAAGCGCCGTCGAGCAGCTAGGTGAAAGTGACCGGCTCCAGAACCAGGCACAAACGGTTATCCTGGTCGTAGTAATAGGGGTTTTTCTCTCCATGCTGGATAAACAGCGCCAGACCTTCCCCAAGATGATCCAGGCAGGTCATAGCCGTGAAAGGGTCATTGATGGCGGGAGACATGGCTCGCACCGCCATTTCGACGAGTTGGTTGACCGCGTAGGCGATATCCTGGGTGGGTGTACGCCCGTTTCCAATCCGGAATGCTTTCCGGATTGGTTGATCCAATTCCTCATCCACCCGAGCGGCGGGTCAAATCGGGACGACCCGCGCCTCATGCCAGACCAAGGAACCCGGCTTGCGCAGCAATCGGATGACCAGGTTATGTTCCCGAGCCAGGGTAAGCAGATACTCCGGATCGATAAACTGGATGTATCCCATGCTTACCACTCGCAACGCATAACCGTCTTTCTCTACAAGCCCCTCGGCAGCCTCTCGGACGGATCATCTATCGCTCCGGATCACATCTGGGATCTTGGCATGGATAACACACCGCAGCTCTGCACCTGCCGCGGCGGTGATATTAGGAGCCTGCAGCATGGTGCTGATATGCTGGACCAGCAAGATCAGCGAGGAAAAGGGTGCCAGCATCAAGAGCATTCCAACCGTGACAGTCAATTGGGGATCTTCTGGCTCTACCTCGACTGGAGGGATGGAAAGGGCAGCCGCCAAGCAATAGACAAATGTAGCCACAAACATAGCCCAGGACGAGCTGGGTGGTGCGATCGCCCAGGAAAACTCGCAGCAGGCGCGAGCCAAACTGCGCTGCTACCGTCGATAACGGCAGAGTGAGCAGGGTGAAAACCACCCCGGCGGTTGCCTGAATGGTACCTGCCATGCCTACCAGAATAGTGCGGATTTCAGCGGGACCACCCGTTAGGAAAAGATGGCTTTGCTGTAAAGACTCATTGGGAATGCGATCGTCCACCCAATACATCATCCAGTCCAGCAAGACGGCTGCCAGAGACATGACCACCGTGGCAAACCAGAAGCTCACCCTAAGGCGGTCCCATTGGTATCGGGCTGTGACTCTTCTCATTTTCGGTTTCGCATTAGCCTCTCTTGGGTTATCCAATGCCGGGTATCAAGTCTCAGCCAATTCATCCTGACGCGGTTCTCGCAGATTTAGGATCAGGAAGTAAACGCTGACTATTAGCACCCAACCTGGGAAGATCAAGGTCACCCACAGGGAATAGCTGATGACTCACCAGCAAAACCAGCGCCAGGGCGTAGGTCAACAGCACCCAGCCGCGCCGCATCAAGCCGGTGCGGAGCCAGATGGTGCCGAGGGAGATCATGAACACGCCTGCCATTCGCATGGCGTACACATTGATGGTTTGATGCATCACCGCTCGACTGTAAGTGAACACGCCACTATCTACCAGGATGCTCGGTGCAACTGTGTAGCTACTCAGCAGACCACCTGCCAGGGCTGCACCAACGAAGGTTAACGCCAGGAACAGCAAACCACTACCCAGGAACACGGTCGCAAATAGGCGGTCTTCCAGGTCGCCGAGTCGGTCACGAATCACACCGATGAACCACAGAAAAGCGATCCCGGCATAAGGCACCAGGTTTAGCGCCAGAGAGAAAGTTCTTGAATTGGTCTCCAACCATATGCTTTCAGCCGCCGGGTCTGCAGGGATCGAGATGCGAATGAGCGCCATACCCGTGCCGAAGAGCAGGGCGAAGATGATGCCTGCTATCGCCGCAGAGCGCGGGGTTTTGATCTTCTTGCGATTGTAGGATGCTAGTGTCTCAGTCATTGCTGCCTCTTTTCTGGGAATTTAGCCCACCGGAGTCTCTATTTCGTACCAAAGCGATCGTGATATGCTGTCACCGCGGCGCGCACAGAGACATAGATGTTTTCTTCACCAAGCCGTATCGTTAATCCCGTCACCTGTAAAAGTTCCCGCAGCGGTTCATTTGCGCGCGCGATCCATAATTCAACGCCGCGCTGCTCCAGGTCCGCATCCAGATTTTCCAACGCTTCGGCTGCAGTCGAGTCGAAATCGCTGATGGCTTCCGCATCCAGGATTACACAATTCAATCCCTCCCCGGCATTGACGATCAACTCTTCCATTCGCTCCGTAAAAAACGCAGCGTTGGCAAACACGAGCGGTGCGTCAAACCGATAGACAATCAAACCCGGCTCGGTAGTGGCACGTTGCACGTGCCCCGTCTCTTTGTCGGTAACACCACGGTAGACCGTGCCCCCGCTGGCATCCACATCGTCCAGCAATGCGTCGTGCGGTTGCGAGATGTGAAGGAGGATGTTGACCAGCGAAAGCAGCACGGCGACAAGAATGCCCCACAGGATGCCCATGGTGAGTACACCGAACGCTGTCATCACCGCCAGCCAAAACTCGGCACTACGCACCTTTCGTAAGAAGCGAAACGCGGGTATATCGAGTAACCCAATCGAGGCGACGATGATGATGGCGCCCAGGGCGACTGTGGGCAGCGGCGCCAGCAGTGGTGTAAAAAAGAGCAGGAAAACAATGATGAGGGCGGCGGCGATGAGTCCCACCCACTGCGATTTACCGCCCATCTGCTCGGAGACGGTTGTGCGCGAGGCGCTGATCGCTGCGGGAAACCCGGTTAAGAAACCGGCGCCGATATTTGCCAAGCCGATGGCGACGAATTCCTGGTTGGCGTCGATCTTCTGACCGTGTTTTGCCGCAAACACGCGCGCCGTCAACACCCCATCTGCGAATATCAAGATGGTAAGAGCCAGGGCGGCTGGCAGCAGGATTAAGAATATCCTGCAGGTTAACCGCCGGAATGGTTAACTTCGGCAATCCAGGTGGCACCGCGCCGACGATGGCGACGCCCTGAGCCTGCCAATCCAACACGGCGGAGAGCACAATGGTGAGGACAACGACGATGAGCGGACCAGGCAGCGCACGGTTCAGACGACGAATGGTGAACAGCGCGACCACACAGACGACGCCGATGGCGAAGGTGAGCAGGTGGGTTTCATCCAGGCGGCTGATGAGCTCGGCAATCTGCCGGAAGAACTGGTCACTCTCGAGCTTGATGCCGAACATCTTGCCCAACTGGCTGCCGATGACGATCAAGGTGGTGCCGAAGATGTAGCCAACCAGGATCGGCTTGGACAGCAGGTTGGTGATGAACCCCAGCCGCGCCACGCGGGCTAGCAGCATCAACACGCCTACCAGGATGGCAACCAGCGCTGCCAGCGAGGCATAGCGCACAGGATCGCCACCTGCCAGCGGTGCTACCGCGGTTGCGGTCATGATGGCAGCCGTGGCTTCAGGTCCGGTGATAAGCTGTTTGGAGGTGCCAAACAGGGCGTACATCACCATGGCGCCGAAGGCGACATACATCCCGGCGACGGGAGTGACGCCGGCGAGATCACCATATGCCATCGCCGATGGCACGAGCACTGCAAAGACTGTAATCGCCACCACGAATTCGGTGCGCAGCAGCATGGGTTTCACACCTTTGAACAAGGCAAGACCGGGAAAGTAACGTGAAATGACATTGGAAGTGGGAGTTTGGATTTTCATTTAGTTGCCTTTCAAGGGTCTGGTCACGCGTCTGCAGATTCTTTCTGCATGTTCACATTAATGTCGTAGGTATTAAATGGTAGGTCAATGCCAGCGTCTGTTAGAGCAGTTTCCAGAGTGATATTGACTTTGTCGAGAACGGTTTGTTCCTCGTGGTAATTTCCAATCCACCAACGCACGCGAACTTTACGGGATGAGTTCGCCAAATTCCAAATAAAGAACATCCACATTTTTATCGGGCAGAACCCCATCAACCGAGTGAACAGCTTCCTCGATTACCTGGCGCACTTTTCCGGCGTCAGAGCCATAAGCCACCCCGATATCGGTCTGTACCCGGTAACTGGGGTCTGGATGGGTGTAATTGACCACCTGGCTTTGCACGATTTGTTTATTTGGCACGATCACTTCGCGGTTGTCCCCAGTATGAATTCGGGTAGTGCGTGCGCCGATCTCCAAAACATCTCCCCAGGTATCCAGATCTTTGATAAAGATCGCATCACCCACCCGAAAGGGTTGGTCGACTAAAATGATGAAACCGCTGATCATATCGCTGATCATATCCTGGGCGCCAAAAGATAGGACCAAGGCAAAGACGACCAGGACGGCGGAGAGAACATTGATATTGACCCCAAAATGTGACATGCCAAAACTACCAACAATGATCAGTACTATTAAGTCCCCTAAACGTCGTACCATCAGGAGAATGGGGGCAAGCCGGTCACGATCGATCTGGGTGTCTAGAGAGTTTTTATAATGTCGTATGGCGGAATTGACCAGTTTTAAGGCGATCACTGTTACAAACACCAATCCCAGCACAAAGAACGCATCGTCTAACAAGGTCCGATATTCGTCGCTAAGAAAATCCAACCGTAGAACGGCTAAGCGACCAAAAAAGAGAAGTAGCAGCCATACCAGGTTTGCCCCAACATCTCTTAGCGTATCATCCCTTACTTCCAGGCTGGAATACCTGGCAATCCATTTTGGTAACGCAGCGATTAATTTGTGACTGATGATATAACCAATAATCACGATTAGGACTGAGATAGCGACATCGATCCAGTCTTCGATGGTCAGACCCAAAAAGGTTTTTTTAGCAAGATCAGTGGCTTCGATCAATTCTCCAATTTTCTGATCAACCAGGCCAGGGGTGGGGACGGGTAATGGGGTTCGGGAAGCGATTATATTGGTTATATCATCAACGTTTGTTCCACCACCCACTGAGGCGGGTGCGATGGCAGATTCTGGAGCCACAGGTGAAGTTGGCGGTGATGGGGTCGCAGCTTCCATTGGCGTTGCCATCTGGTTGCCGCAAGCGGATAATAACAAAAGCAACAAGGTCAGGAAAAACCCAGTCACAAATAAACGATCTCTGCAGGCTTGTTTCATTAGATTCCTTCACCGCTATCATCCTCAATCGCCGAGTTTGTGTTGATTACACTTTGAGCTTTGGGGTCAGATGGGGTCATTTTCAGATCCTTCATTCTGAATAACTATAATGGGTAATTCAGAGCTTGCCTGGGTAGTACCAACGATTTTTTCGGATTTGCCATCGTCTCTCGGGCTAGACTTAAGCATATCTTTATGGCGTATAACAGAGGGATTTAATTTTCACTGTTCTCCGGCTTTCGATTGGTACTATCGGGTCTCCTTACTTTTTCCCACAAACCTTTCAGATGCTGCGCTGCCTCTTTTCTTTCCTCTTTTTCTCATCACCGGTGTAGCGCATTAACACTGCCAGCGTTTTCGTGCCCTCGAAATTCTCCATGATGATCAACAATAACAGGGTCATTGGAACAGCCAGGAGGGCGCCTACCCCACCCAACAGGTACCCCCAAATAAACAACCCGACGAAAACGACCACTGGCGATATTTTCAACCTGTTCCCCATCAACTTGGGTTGGATGAAATTCTGTACCCCTCCATTGATAAGAACAAAGCCGATCAGGACAATCAATGCGGTCTGCAGACCGAACTGGGCATATGCCATAAGAACTGGAGGAATCAAGGCGACGATAAAGCCTATCGAGGGGATGTACCCCATAAACCATGCCAGCAGTCCCCACAGCACAGCGTAATCCACTCCCAGGAGCAGGAGTAAAATCGTATCGCCCAGACCTACTAAGAAATTGATCCCGGTCAGGACGGTCATGTACTTGCGTACATCTTCAGTAAGATGAGTGACTCGACCGATTACGGGAGAATTTGGATCGAGACCCAACCGGGATGGTGCCGGGAGAGAAATTGCCGCGCTGATCATAAAAAAGAATATGACCAGAGCCCAACCGAATTGGACCACCATATTAATTATATTCGACAGCAGCCCTTTGGCAACTTCACCAACCTGGACTGCTCCTTCGGTTGGCTCAGTTGCCACAGTATCTGCATCCGTTGTTGGAGGTTCCTCGATAACTTGTTGCGAGGCACTTGTCGTGTACACAGGCAGCTCTGTTGTTAATTTGGTGACCGAGAAGAACACAGTGACGATAACCAGTCCCAACACCAGCACTACCATAAGAATGGTCAGCACCAGTGACAGCCAGCCTGGAACACCCCGTTTCGATAAACGGCTGGGGATGGGTAAAACTGTGATCGTAATAACAGCAGCCAGCAAGATCGGATTGATAATGGAAGCCGAGGCGCGAATCCCGAACAGGATCACGAAAATAGCCGCTACCCCGACCAGGTAAAAACCCAGTCTCCCTTGAATATTATTCATCCATTTCCTCCTGTGGAATGGATTCTTTGGTTCTCGCTCGCCGGGCGGAGTACAAAGCAAACAAGGCGGTCAGCAATGCACTGACCACCACGGCGACGGCAATCACGGCTGCGGTTTCCTTTTGCACCAGGACCAACGTAAACAGCGCGGCAAATAATGGCGCTCTCAGTGCCGCCACGAGGGCACCCGCCATGGTCGCGGCGACGCAGACCGCAACCGGAATACTTGGAAAGAGCAGGTCTATTGCCATACCCAGGGCAACACCCGTAAACATGATCGGGAAAATATAGCCACCTTTCCATCCTGTGGCGAGCAGCAGGGATGTTGCGAAAAGCTTAACCAGCCCTAACACGATCAACATGACCACGCCGATTTCAGCTGCATGGGCGATCAAATCACCGGTTTGTTCCTCACCGGAGAAAAGCGTCAGCGGAAAGAGAGCGCCGATGATTCCCATGCCCAATCCTCCAACGATCCCACGTACAACCACATGCCCTTTCATTCTTTGGAAGAATTTCTGCAGGCGCTGCAGGGAAAACATAAACAACACGCCTGCCACTCCACCGACCAGACCCATCGGTGCAGCGTATACCATGTGGACCAATTTGGGAGTGTAATCCGGGAAGTTGTACAACGTCTCGAAAAAAACTCCACTGAGGAAAACGAATACCACGGTTGCAACGCCAGAAGCGAGCAAGCTGGGAAACAGCACCCAGAAATACGCCATCTTTCCAGTCACGCCTCCCTGGGTGGATTCCAGGCTCAATAATGCTCCACCGAATGGATTCGTAATGAAAGCAGCGAGCATCCCACTGATTCCGGAATAGCTGACCGTTCTGGTTTCGCGTTCATCGAGTTTCAACTGGTCCGAGACGAACGTGCCGATCCCGCCGCAGGCATCTGCCAACGGCGCTTCAGGTCCGAGGCTGGCTCCGGAGATGAGCGACACAAATGCGGTAATCACGATCCCGGGTGCATTGCGGTAATCGAAACGCCCGGTCTTGCCAAACTCGCGCATCACCTCGGCAAAGATGCCGCTGTGATCGCCGAATAGCTTCACCAGCAGCCCGACCAGCAAACCGCCAAGGATGCAAATCAGCAAGGTAAACAGGCGCGTATCCACACCTAGAGCCTGGGCTGCATCTGTCCACAACAAATGTGTGCCTTGATGGACGAGAGCTATAAAGACAAAGGTAATCACTGCGCTGATTAAGCCAAGAAAAATAACGAGTGCCAAGAGTTTGAAGTAGGCTGCCGGTCTGGCTTGTGGGTCAATCATTTTTTCTCCATTCAATTAATTTATGGTTTCTGTTCCCATTAATTTTGTCACTAAAGCTTCACTGCTTTTTTGGATGAGGTGCCGGTCATCCTCGATTAAGCGATTGTTTTGGCTTTCAGCCTGGATGAGGCTTGCGTGACGCGCCAGCATCTGGCGCGCCTCAGGTGGTTTCGTCTCCTGGCTGATCCCATCGATTACCCCCAGCATGTGCAGCAGGACACTGGTATTGTCGCAGCTGGCATGGCGCAGCATATCGAAGGCAGCGCTGAGCAAATCTTCGAAGTGAACCGGCTCAAAAACAAGGCGCAGCCGTCCCTCGAAGTCGTAGTAATGGGAGTCCTTCTCCCCCTGCTGGGCGAACAACGCCAGGCCTTCGGCGATGTAATCCAGGCAAGTCATAGCCGTAAAGGGGTCATTAATCGCCGGAGACATGGCTCGTACCGCCATTTCGACGAGCTGGTTGACCGCATATTCGATATCCTGGGTGGGAGTGCGCATGGTGCCTAGCCGGAAGGCGTGGCGAATTTGGCCCTCCAGTAATTCGTCGATCCGACCAGCCGGCCAAACGAGGGCGACTACCTCTCTGCGCCAAATAAAGTGACCAGGTTTACGCAGCAGGCGGATGACCAGGTCCTTTTGCTGAGCCAGGATAAGCAAAGTATTCGGATCGATATATTGAATGTAACCGGTCTCTCGCAACCTAATCGGATAGCCATCTATCTCCAACATGGGTAAATCTACCACCGGGATATCTAGTGTATCCTGGGAATCGAGGCGGGTTTGAGACCAGCCCTTCTCGCCTTCACTGCTGGTGAAGTCATCCGGGATTTCCGAGCGGACAACTTCTAACAGCTTTGCACCCGCCCCAGCTGCGATATTTGGAGCCTGAAGCATGGTGCTGATGTGCTGGACCAGAACGATCAAAGAGCCAAAGGAAGCCACCATCAATAGCAATCCAACCGTAAAAGTAACTTGGGGTGCATCCGGCTTTACCGTAGCAGGAGGGATGGAAAGGGCTGCCGCCAGACAATAGACAAATGTCGCTGCAAACATGCCCAGAACGAGCTGGGTGGTGCGGTCTCCCAGAAAGACACGCAGCAAGCGCGAGCCAAATTGCGCCGCGACGGTCGAGAGAGGTAGAGTGAGTAATGTGAAGACCACCCCGGCGGTTGCCATGGTAGTGGTTGCTATGCCAATGAGGCTGCTGCGTACCTCACCTGGATTGCCCGAGAAGACGAGAAACCTGTTCCATAGAATTTCATTGGAGATGACACCATCTATCCAATACATCACCCAGGACAGCAAAACCGCTCCCAGAGACATGACCAGCGGGGTGAACCAGAAACTCACCCTCAGGCGGTCCCAATGGTAACGGGTTACGACTTTTCTGCTGGCGCGAGTTCTCATTCAATACTCCTCAAACAATGTCTCACTCCCTCGTCAGGATCAAATGTCTCCAACTCACCTGAGATTATAGTCAGCCGCATAAGCGCGCCGATGATCCCTTTATTCAAGACCCTCCACCCTCATATTGGAAATTCTGCTGCAGGCGCATCTTTAGATTTCCCTAAATTCGCCAGCAAGATCTGCACACTGATCAGCAGCACCCAAAGCGGAAAAACCGTTGGAGCCCAATATGCAAAACCTAAACTCAGCAGTAGAAACAGCTCCCTTGCTTGACCCAGGAACGCCATCCAGTACGGGATATTCGCGGTGCGAAGCGAGACAGTACAGGTTGTGATCATAAAAAAACCCCGGCACGAGGCTGACGGTCCTCCAAGAACCAGAAAGCCATCCCCCGGCGTCAACTTTCTAATGGGTCTGATTACCTTATCGCTCATGTTTGATTTCGATTCTTAGAAAAATATCATTCAGATAAAACGCTATGGTGTGCTTAATCGATCCAAAATCTGGTTGAGCTTCTGCTCGATTTTGCCCAGACGCGCCTCGGCAGTTGACCGGATCTCGTTGAGCTTCTGCTGGATTCCCGCGATCTTCTGCTTAATTTCGCTCTGGCGCGCCTTGGCAGCCGACTCGGCGTCTGTGAGTTTCTGCTGGATTCCCACGATCCTCTGGCTGATTTCGCTCTGGCGCGCTTTGGCAGCCAACTCGGCATCTTCAAACTTAAGCATGATTTCGCTCTGGTGCGCCTCTACAGTCGTCCGTATTTCATCGATCTTTTGCTCGATCTCCTCTAACCGTATCTGGGCATCTGATGCGGCAGCATTGGCGTTGTCGACGAGTTCCTGCACCTCGGTCAGAACCTCGTTGGTCGTGGCAAGGGTGTCATCTACACGTTCCAGGGTTTCGTTGGCGGTGGCGACAGTGCTATCGACACTTGCCAGGGTCTCGTTGGTGGTGACGACGGCAGCATCGACACCGGTCAGAGTTCTCATTGGCGGTGGCGACGGTCTGGTTCACATCTTCAAGCGCCTGATCGAGTTCATCCAGCAGGTTGTTAACTGTGAGGATGGTTTCTCGAGCTTGCTCGACACCCGCTCCGGTATAGTTGTTATAGATGAAAAGTCCCAGCAGAGCACCGAGAATCACGATCAGGAAAATGAATCCGGTGATGCCCCACCTGACCAGTCGCCCGATGTACTGCTTCAGGTCAGCCACGGTCATATCTGTGGTTGAATCCGGATCGTCAGACCTTTGCTCCTCGGCGCCGACAGGCTCATCTTGGATTGTTTCCTTACCTCTTGTGTCGTTCACCTAGGTTCTCCATAACGCTAAACATGGAACTGCTTGAGCGCATACTCGATGCCGTCAATGTTGGCAGAGCTGCCCTCATCGTAGTTCACCCGGACGGCATAGTCGTTGTTGTGCTGCGCGCGCCCATTCGTTTTGCGATCGGCAGAAGGATCAGCAGTAAAAGGACAACACCTACCAGCACAAACGGCAGGGTGTCCGTCCCGGAGAAGTTCTGGGTGGCGACCAGAAGAGCCGCCGCTCCGTTGCGGTTCGCCGTGCTCAGTCCTATCGCGCTGCGGACACCAGGATCGCTCCCAATACCGAACAACATGCCAATCGCCAGGGATCCCAGAATTAAAAGCACCATCGCTCCTATACCGAGTGTTCCAATAAAGTTGAGGATATTGGAAATGTTCAGCCCCAACCCGACCACCAGCAGAATGAGTACTGATAAGCTGGAAATCTTGTTCATCACGGGCGCCCAATGATCGGCAACATCGGGTGAATGTGATTTGATCGCCATGCCAACCAATAGCGGGATCAACATGGTCACGATCAAGGACCTGGCGATATCCCACGGGTTGACCTCAACACCAGGCAAAAGCAGCGGAAGGATTAAAGGTAGGTAGAAAATGGTCACCACCATGATAAGGAACATCAACCCGACTGCGTAGGCAACATCCCCCTTTGCCCCTTGGACCAGCTTGGGAATGAAGGGTGCTCCAGCAGCTGTCCCCAGCAAAATTATCCCGATCTGTAGCGACTGGTCGAGGGGGATCACCTTTGTGATGGCAAAGGCAAACAGCGGTACCGCCACAAAGTTTGCCAGCAGCGCCAGAACTACCAGGCGAACGTTCTTAAGGGGTTGGATCATCTGCTGGATGCTCAGGCTCAGGCTCATCGCCAGCATACTGGTCACAACGAACAGAAGACCTGATATTCCTGCAATGGCTGTAAAGAAATCATTAAGCGTCATCTAAAACCTCTTTCGCCTCCATCTTGGGTAGGCACTGATGATGTAGGATTTGAGCCGTCAACAATTCTGGAGCGAAATTATAAATCCAGGGTTTTGCCGAGTATTTCCAGCTCTCCTTTAGAAGGAAGCCAGACCAACGCTGGGTCGAGATCATAGGTCCAGGGTGCCGAGTTCTTCCAGCCGTTCTGCATGCGCTTGCCATGGTAGACGCTTTCGGGATCTTCCACTTTATCGCCTTCAAAACCATCGATGATATTGTGCGCTTGCGTAAAACCAGCCTTGGCAAGCGCATTGACTGCCATGGCACTTCGATCGCCAGAGCGGCACATGATCAGGATGGTATCCTCAGCATTGAAACGCCCTTTTACATGCGAGATGAAATCGGAATTCATCACCACGGAATAATTGCCCTTGTTGGCATCCCAGTTATAGGTGGGAAAGGCAAGGGGAACGTTCGCAGCCATCTCGGCATGACCGATCAAAACATATTCTTCGAAGGTGCGCACATCGAGTACCTTGATCCGCTCAGGATCAGCCTTCCACATTTCGTAAGCTTCCCTGGCGGTGACATAAAGCCCAAGACTTGTCGTTTTTGCTTCCCGCACCTGGTGGGTTGAATCAGGGGTGGTTATTTCAACAGTGTTCATTTTCTAATCTCCTTTTTGATTAGTTTCAATATGTTGTACGGCTGCGTCAACGGTTGTAAATAGATGATCTGCGCCGATCAAATCGAGTAAACCAGTCTTCGCACTGAACTCCAGCGCGGGATCCTGTACCTCAGCGAAATACGTTGTGATACCTTGTTTGCCCAACCGCGTAATAAGACTTTTCAGCATGTTGGAAGTAGTGATATCCATGGAATCCTGCACGACTGCATCAAATAGCACGACCTCCGGTGGTGGGGTTGTTTCTTTGATCAGTTGCATAATTCCATCACGCACGGTTAATGCGTTTGCATAATACATGGGTGTGTTAAGGCGCACGATACATACGCCAGGCACAGGTAAATTCTCAGGGTGGCGGGTAATATCCGAGTATGCTCCGGGGGCATCCGGCACTTTCCCCAAGCGCGACAGATGCGGGCGGCTGGAACGATAAACGATAAGCAATATCGAACTCACCAGACCGATGAGCATGCCTTCTAACACGCCGATTAAGATTACGCCGGCAAACGTCAGCAGACCCAACATGAATTCCGGGCGCGACACCAGCCGGGTGGATTTCAGCTTGCGCGAGGCGACAATGTGCCATAAAGCATGCAAGATCAGGGCAGCCAGGATTGTTTCTGGCAGGTTGGTGAAGAGCGGTGTCAGGAATAACAGTGTCAGGATCACTGCAATCCAGGCGACGATGCCGGCAACTTGTGAACGCCCACCGGCGCCATCATTCACAGCTGAAGGTGCCATGCTGCCACCTGCTATTTGCCCACCAAACAGACCGCTGACCAGATTGATGGCGGCAAAGGAATTCAATTCTTGATTCGGCTTGATTTCATAATCGTGCTTATCAGCGTATTCATGGGCGACGCCCAGCGACTGGCTGAAGGCGACCAGCAAAACCCCGATCGCCGGCGCGATCATGTACAGCAGCGCCGTCCATGACACCGCTGGTAAGCTGAAGGAAGGCAAACCCTTGGGCAGTTCACCAACGATCTCTACGCCGTAACTGGCGTTCAGTTGAAGAGCGGCGCTCATGACAATCGAACCGAATAAAACAATCAGCCCTGCCGGTATCTTTTTGTTCCAGCGTGGGATCAGGATCAAGAGAGCCAGCGCACCCGCCCCCAGGGCAAAGGTAACCAAATTGGCTTCAGGTAACTCACGCAGAATACCAAAAAACTTCTGCACCGTATTGCCGGCAGGCTTCTCCACGCCGAAGAGCTTGTTGAGCTGCCCGACCATGACAAACACGGCTAGCCCAGTCACAAACCCATCCAAAACCGGTTTGGACAGGAACTGCGTGATCCATCCCAGGCGCGCAAGCCCGGCAACCAGAAAGACTAAGCCAACAACCATGACAAATGCCAGGGCATACTGCTGGTACATGGCGGGATCAATGTCGACTCCGCTGGCGACGATACCGGCAGTGACCATTACGGCTGTTACCGATGAAGCAATCAGGGCCGCGGTTGCCGAAGTAGGCTGTACAAAGAGTTGTTGTGAGGTCCCCAGCACGGCGTACAGGATCAGCGAAACCACCAGGGTATAAAGCCCAAACTGGGGAGGCAAGCCAGCCACTCCTGCATAAGCCATCGATTCTGGCACGATCAGTCCCCAAACGGTCAGCCCGGCGATAGCGTCGGCAGATAGCCAGCTGCGATTGTAAGCGGGCAGCCACGTCAGGATAGGAACATTGCGTTTAAGCCAGGAAGTTTTCATATAAACACACCTTTACTTAATCGCATCGCCATTCCGCTTATCTGATTGGCGAAGCGATTGAAGACACCAATTGATCTGCGGGTGCCAGTCGGAAAAATCCCGGTGTCTGGCACCCGTATCCCCTGGTGAACAATTGTTTCTTCATTTGCAGCCATATATTCCTCTCCTTAATTAGCAAAAAATTTTATGATTGATTGGACGGCCAGACCGAGATTTTCTTCATCAAAAGTCAGGATCCGGATACTCAGCCTCCCGGCCTTCGGTGAAGGCAAGGATTCCATTCACACGATCTTGATGGACGACAGAACGCCAGTGCTCATCCATCATGATGGCGACTGCCTGCTCTACCGGCTCGCCCTGTCCATTTTGTACGGCACGCTTGACCGATTGTACCGCCGTAGGCGAGTTGTCCGCGATCTTCTCCGCGATGCTGAGCGCCGCCCCCATCAGCTCGGTCTTGGGGTGCACCTCATTGACCATTCCAAGCCGGTACGCCTCCTGGGCGGTGATCGGTTCTCCGGTCATCAGCATCTGCATTGCCTTTCCCGGAGGGAGCACACGGGGAAGGAAGACCGGCGAGCCGCCACCGGCGCTCAAGCCAACGATCGCTTCGGGCTGGCCGAAGAGGGCGTCCTCGGAAGCGAGGATGAAGTCCGTGCTGATCGCCATCTCGCAGCCGCCGCCGTAAGCCATCCCATGCACTGCGGCGAAGATCGGCCGGCGCAACTGGCGGAGTGTGTAGAGAACACGGTCAAAGACCATGCGCTGGCGCAGCCATTGCTCCTTTGTCATCTGCTTGCGTTGGTACAGGTCACCGCCAACCGAGAAGGCTCTATCGCCGGCTCCGGTCAGGATGGCACAGCGCACGGAGGGACGCGCAGCAATGGTCTCCAGTACCTCGATCAACTGAGCAGCCAGTTCAGTCGTTATAGCGTTATCGGCATGTGGCCGGTTTAGGGTGATGATGGCAATGCGCTCGCCAGAGACGTACTCCACCAGCACGAGTTGCTCGGGTTCCGGAACATTTTCGGGTGGACGGTAACCAATTTTCCTCATCTTCGTGTTGGCATTGTCTGGCATGTTATTCTCCGATTTTTTGGGTCTCTGGGAACTGCCGTGGTTAAGGGTATCCGGGGTATTTTGCGGGCGAAGCCCGCAAAATACCCCCACATATCCTGCCTGTCACGGAGATTCCCAAAGAGCTATTTGTTGGTTATCTGTTATCTATTTGCGATGGTTGGTTTTCAGATCCACGTCACATTTACGGGCTTTCGTGTGGGAATGCGGTGATATTTTTCAGCCGGGCGGCCAATCAAACACGTGGCATGCGGAATATATCCTTCGGGCTGCCCAAGCATCTCCACCAGAGGCGGGTAGCCCTGCGCTGCGGTGTTGATACTGCCGGAAAAAGTAGTTCCCAGGCCGAGTCCTGGCGCGGCCAGTTGAATTTGGTGAATGGCGATCATGGCTGCTGGCGGGGCGGTTCGCTCATCTTTGGGGGCACAGGCCATGATGATACACGGCGCTCCCCGCGAAATATGATCCTCGCCCAACTCCCACGGCGTAACAAATAATTCCAGATTGGCTTCGTCATACAGTGCTGGATTCTTTTCCTTGACAGCCTTCATCCACTCAATGGTCATCTCGGCAATTCGGTGAACTTTCACCGGATCGTTGACCACGACCCAGTGAATCACCTGGCGGTTCGCGCCATTTGGCGCAAAGCGAGCCACATCCAACAGCTGCTCGACCTTCTCTTGTTCGATAGGCTTCTTGATAAAACCACGAATGGAACGACGCGACATCAGAAACTGCCTGACCCGATCCCATTGTGGAATCAGATGAATATCGATCTCCTCGCAATCTTCGGGGCCCATCGAGCGCTGGTGCATGGCCCCAGTCGGACAGATGGAAACACAGTGGCCGCAATCGATACAGCGATCCCACCCGGTTTCAATGGGAACAGGGAATTCATCCTTGGTAATCAGGCTCCCCGGGCAAGCCCGGATGCACGCGCCACAGGTGATGCATAAACTCTCATCTACTTTGATCATTGTATCTAGTTTATAAGATGTGTCCATTTTCATCTCTTTGGATAAATTTTTTCGGGTGTCAAACGCCAGCTTTTAGTCGTCTGACACCCGTCTTTAACTCAATATCAGCAGCTATCCGAGCCGTTCTCCAGTTTGAAGCGATGCAGCTGTTTCGGGAAGCTTGGAAGTGGTTCTCTTCTTCCATTCTTCTTCCAAAAGATCTCTTGCTGCTTGCTCCAGGATCTCAGGTGCGGCCCACTCATGTACATCAAAGTCGTTTTTGATATAGCCGTGGCTGAGCATGAAGTCTTTACCGATTTCGACGGAAGCCATATTCTGTGGCGACAGGTTGGGTACAAGGTCGATGGGTTTGATCCCTTCGTAGGTATGCTCTACGTCCAAATAGAATGTCTGCCTGTCGAGGATCACCGCAGCGGCATCCTTGTGAGCGTTAGCCCAGCGTCCCACCCTGATCATGCCTTTCATGAAGGCAACAGCAAGCTCAGGGTGCTCTTCAGCCATCACGTCAGTACAAGTAATAATAGCCGGGATGTTGGCAGCCTGCAGCGTCCAGTCCGGATAGAGGGACAGGTCCTCGATAGCTTTGAACTTACCAGTTGCCTCTGAGAGCTGCTGTAATGGTTTGCTCTGGGTATAGAGCGCATCGATGATGCCTTTCTCTAATGCCGTCTCCAGCGGACGGAAAGCAAGGTCGCGCTTGTGATCACGCTGAAGCCACAAGTCGGATGGATTGTACAGAGGTTCCAGCATACGGGGATCGTTGTACCAGTCATCCGGATAGGGAAACTCGACTATTTCAACATCATCCATTGTCATGCCGTTCATCCGCAGCATCAATTCAATCCCTTGATGTTCCTGGATGCGCCACCAGTCGTTTTTAATCTTGTTTAGACTTTTAGACAGTCCAATTTTCTTGCCTTTCAATTCGCTCATGCGGTAGATATCGTCGCGTGCGCGCACCATCATGCAGCCGCCTTCTTTTGGGGCGTGTGTCAAGCCCAGCAGACGGGTTCGGCGGATATCGGCGTGGACATGTACGGGTGGGAACAAGCCTCCAAAGCGGATCAGATTATCGAGATTGTGGATATAGTGTGGGTAAAAATCATTTTCGCGGGTAATTCGGAAATAATCGTATTTCACACCGATTTTCTTAAACTCTTCCCGAGTCCAACCCAATTCCTGGTCGACATTGCTGGCGGAAATCAGGGGGCAATTGGTGTAGTAAACTTGTTTCCAATCCAATGGCACAACATTTAGTTTTGTGTTTTCAAATGTCGTCTCTTTCAAAGTCTCTTCAGCCATGATTAATTCTCCTTTTTAATAGTAGTTTGCCTCACCGGACCGGTGGTGATGACAGGTTGGTTCTTATATGCCCGGTCGCATGGTTGTTGGATTTTTCTGGTACGCTAACTGCTCTTTTTCTCGATATGATACTGATGTGAACCTATGTACCGAGTAAGTTTTGCCTTTTGTGCCGCGAACTCTTCCTCGGTCAGGATGCCCTGGTCTTTGAGGGCGCCGAGGCGTTCGAGCTGGGTGATCACATCCTCTTGAGGGGCAGGCGCGGGTGGAGCCGGCGCCTGCTCAACCGGAGGCGCATACTGCTGCGCATCGGCTGCGCCCTGTTCATAAGCCTGATCGGACTGTTGCTGGGCAGCAGCATTTTGTGCAGCCCATTTCTGATTTTGGTGGTGGTGCACCGCACCTGCGGTACCTGCGACGACTGCTGTTCCTACAGCAGCGGTCGCTACCCTTCTTCTTCTAACTTGTCTCATTGCTCTAGGCATTTCAACCTCCTGATCTCATGATTTTGTTTTTCGCTCTATCCTTCAGCCTGAGCGATCATTTCCAATGTTTCATTCACCACCTCGAATGGGATGCGGTCATACATCACCATACGACCGCTGGAACGGGTTACAGCTTCCCCGAACTTAATCGCCCACAGGTTTTCAATCAGCAGCAAGGCGGCGGTGGTGTTGGCTTCCATCTGCTCCGCGATCAACTCGATATCTTCGACCTGGATGATGCCGCTGATTTCGACCTCGAGTGGATCAAAGACAGCCAAAACATCAGGAGCCAGCTCCTCAATTTCGAGCACCATGTAAGCGCCATCCTGATCCTTCAGGATGATGACCAGATCGATCACCCTCACAATCTTTTGTTGGACCAGCTCGAGAAGTGCAGGCAAACTCTCCCCCGTAAGCTGATCGGTTTGAAACTCAAGGGCGATAAAGTCGATGGGACCGTATGTCATAAGGTTTCTCCTTTCATCTATTGAAATAGTTCAAATGCAGTTGGTGGATAGGTGATGGTGTTTGGGTGATTGTTCTGCCCAAACACCACCTGCGTCAGTCACACCCTTAGGGTAAGGTCTCAGGGTAATAAGGAACCTGCTTGCGGTTCTGGTAGCCGCCGATGTAGCCGGCCACGTCTGCCATGATCCCGAAACCCAGCCAGATCCAATCAAAGCCGTTCAACGGGAAGATCATCACATACATCAATGACGTCCACGGAGCAAAGATCAAACCGGCGATGCCAACCAGCCAGGGAAGGTTGAATGCTGCGAAGGCGGCACTCACCCGAAGCGGGACGATCAGCCAATAAATCAAAAAGGCTAATCTTGGACCAAAGAATACTAATGAAGCAAAGAAACAACACATTTTTTAACTCCTCCTGAAATAAAATATTTCCGCACCCAGGTTACCCGGGTGCGGTTGATTATTGATGTCCTATTTTCCTTCGTGAGCCATCTCGTCGATACACACCGCCACCGCCAGGATTATGACATCATCCTGACCGGGGTCGATGGACACGCCGTAACTATCACGAACGCGGAACCATTTCTTCGACACTTCCGCCACCTTATCGCGGCCTTCGCCGATGGTGTACTCGTGGTCCAGGATGTTGCCTTTCACTTCCAGGTCGGGTCCATTCTTCACCTTTACCACCCAGCGTTCGCGCACGGGGGTGATCATGGCTTTCTTAACCGTGGCAAGTGATTCGCCGTTTGGTCCTTCGATCTCCATGCTGTCCTTGACCCGCAGCTTACGCTCCTGGATCTTTGCCAGCTCAACGCCATGTGCGTCTTCGAAGACCAGGGTCTGGCGCACGCGCAGCGCCTTGCCGTCCACCTTGAAAACTTTTTGCCCTTGATTGTTCTCGATCCAAAAGTCATCGCCTATAGCAACCATCTTCTGGCGCATCTGGTATTGGTTACCACCTCCGCCCGGACGTCCGAGCTGGCGATCATCACGTCGTTCTTGTCTTCTTCCTGGCATAATTTTTTCTCCTTGTTTTCTAAAAGTTTGAATGTGTCAGTTCCGGCTACTTTACTTCGATATAGACATAAAACTGGCAAACAGGTTGATTACCGAGGACGATCTGCCACAATTCTCCATAGACACCCGGGTCAAGTGGCGCAATCATCGCGACTGCAAAGTCGTATGCCGCACCGGGTTCAACGTTACTCGCCAGGTCATAAAAATCTGCACCCTGGTGAAGGTATACATTGTTAACCGCGCCGCCAAAGGCGAAGTCGTATTCACCGGTAACCCACGCCTCACTACCGGTGTTCTGCAGCGACCAGGTCGTGCTGAAGCTCGTTCCTGGCGCATAAACTGTGCCGTCAACCGGGTTCTGGGTGACTAACTGGCAGGCTGTAGTTTCAACCGGTGGGGGGGAGGGTGGGAATGCCGCTGGAGGTGGTGGTGTGTCGACAACGGGGACGGTCTCCGTGCCCTGGGTTGTTACATAACCCGCAGAGACCCAACCAAGTCCAGTCGATGTGTATTGCGTCGGGATCTTCACCTGCCACCAGGCATTATCTGCACTCTTTCCACTCACTTCAGCGGAAGCCCCAGGCGCGGCTACGCCCAGCACCAGGTAGCTGGTTCCAGGTCCGGTGCGCACGTTGACAAAGTCCAATGCGACTGCGAGCGCAACACCAGCCGGTGGGGGTGCCGGTGCCACAGCATTTGGTGAAGGCGGTGCCGCGATAGTCTGAATGCCATCTACATTACTTGCCTGAGTGTATTCGCCCAATACCCAACCATAGCCCACTCCAACATTCTCTGGGTTGAGACGAACGACCCACCACTGACTATCTTCGCTGATACCGATCACTCGACCGGATGAACCAGCTGGCGCGATGCCGAAAGCCGGGTAATTGGCTCCTGGTCCGGTGCGCACATACACGTTGGCGATGGCAACCACCTGGGGATCTTCTGGACCCGGGGGTACGAGTTCTGTGGTCGGAGGAACCGGGGGTGAAGGCAGCACTGCAACAGCTTCAGTGTTCACGGTGGTCACCCAGCCTGCACTCACCCAGCCGTTTCCATCGGGTGAGACCGGCACGCTGATCGCCCACCACAATCCATCCTCGCTTTTACCGGTGACCAGGGCAGTCTGTCCACCCAGGAACGCGCCATAAACCACGTAATTCTCACCCGGACCACCGAAGATGGTGGTATTGTAATTGGCGATGGCGGAAGGCTCTCCGGGCGCTGCAGTGGGTACCACTGCAACTGGGATACTCGGATCCGGGGTCGGTCCGGGTGGTTGTGGTGTCTCAGGCAGAGCTTCAGTAGCAGCCGGTGCATTGAGAGTCAGGTCAGCCACCACTGTTTGAGCGGACTGGGTCTGGACCGCTGCGGTATCCTGGGTCGGGGCGGGTGTGGCCGCGCCGCCGCAGGCGCTGAGGACCAGGATCATTGCCATCACAAAGGTAAGAAACAAAGCCATTTTTTTGCGTTTCACGTTTATTTAAGATATCCTTTCGCCGGACACTGGCATGTCTGGTAGACTTTCCAGTAATCGGTGATAACCATTCATCTATTCGTAAATGTTGATTTCATATCGATCAACTTTTCAGGCGTTTCACTAAAAGCACAGGAAGATGCAGCTCGTAGAGCGTGTTAAGTACGCCAGCCAGGGCAGCCTGGTCGTTCAGCTCGCCCTGCAGGATTGTGTTCATTTCGCGACCTTCCCCAGCGGTTAAAGAGATCGTCATACCCTCCAGACGATCGGACCAGGTTGGGTCGATCTTTCCCTGTACAATAATTTGATAGTTAACCGGGTGATCGAAAAGTATCGGTTTCCTGGGCGGCAGACTCACCATGAATATAGCATAGATGATTTGCTTGCCTCAAAAAACCCCTTTAAGATGTACTTAAGGTGTAGTTTAGGTGTAGAACGATGGAAGCTTAAGAGGAGAAGGCTTAGCCTGGTGGAAGGATGTCCAATTCTTCCGCTTTAGCCACCGCCTCCCAGCGTCGATTGACGCCCATCTTACCGTAGATGTTGGCGATATGACGTTTGGCGGTCTCGTAGGAAATATGAAGTTTTTGTGCGATCTCTTTGATGCTCGAAGGTCCTCGCAAGCAGGTCAGCACCTCGAGCTCCCGGGGGGTCAAGGGTTCGACGAAAGTCGAATTACCCAGCGATGGATGGCGTGCCGGCTGCGAGAGGCTGTCGTTGCTGACCAGATATTTCTCATCTTCTTGAAATGCTGCCAGGATGTGTTGGATCATCTTTACAGGATGATCTTGACTGGTAAGCCGGCGCAGCATCGCCTGCATGGGCTTGCCCAGGTCGACAAAAACCCGGATAAAACCCCCCGGCTGCGCCAGGTATAGCGCCTGCTTCAAGATCGTGCTGGCTTCATCGGTATTGCCCAGGGCGTTCTGTGCCAGGGCGTGCAATGCCAGGATTTCGATTTTAAAACGGGTGTTATGGGTCCGCTCAGTAATCTCGTTCAGGACATCTAATATTTGCAGCGCCAGTTTCAGGTCGGCATCCGTACCCCTTGCCAGCAGCACCCGTGCTCGGGTCACCCGCGGTTCTTCCAGCCATAACAGGGCTATGTCCGCTGGTGGATCCGTCAGCGAGTTGACCCAGTTTCCGGCACCTTCCAGATCTCCCTGCAGGAGCAAGAGCAGGGCACGCAGGGAGCGGGTGCGCTCGTCTTCGCTGCCGCTCTGCTCCATGTCAAAATGGCTGATCGACTCGACCATCCGTGTGGCCTCATCGTTCTCTCCTCGGATCTGATGGATCAGCGCCAAACCTGCCACAGAATCTCGATAGGTGGTTATTTGGGCGGTATATCGATTTTCGCTGATCTGAAAAAAGTGTTGCGCGGCAGCCTGCAGCTCATTCTGTTGATAGTGCACCACGGCAAGAAACCAGTCAGCCCAGTTTTTCTGGATTACCACCCTGCCCTGGGATGCTGCCTGATGCATCACCCGCGCAAGCCTCTTGGCTTGCTCAAGCCGACCGCTATTAATATAGTTGAAACACAATGGCAGCAAGATGTCCAGGGCACGCGGGCTGTTCTTATCACCGCAAGACTCGTATTCGCTGAGGAGCAGTCTTTCGGCTTCCAGCGCCTGACCGCTGGCATGCATAGACATGCCCAGGTAAATCATCGCTCCATAACGCGGGAATGACCAGGATTGTGGCAGGAGAGCTAATGCCTGGTGGCAAAGGTCGATTGCCAGCATTGGCTGGTTGAATAGATACGCTTGCTGAGCCCTTAATGCGAGAATTTGACCGTGTAGGATTTGCAGCTCCTCCGCCGTCAGGGAGGTGCTCACTTCTGACTCTAACAGCTCATCCACCTGCTGGAGCACCTGGGCTTGCAGGTCAAGCCGCCATATGAACTCAAGTGCCCAGACCCGGATCATCAATAACCATGGGTCTCGTTGGACCATCTCTTCCGGGAGCAGGCGCAGCCAGCGCTCCAGGGTCAGACGGTCTTCAAGATTGACTACCTTGTGCAGCCCGGCTTTCATCTGACTGGCTGCCAGGTTAAAGTCACCAACCGTCAAGGTGTAATGCAAGGCCTCATCGATCAGTCCGTGCTCCTCGAACCATGCGGATGCCCGAATGTGCAGCTTGTTTACCTCTTCAGGCGCCATCTCGGCGATCAATCGCTGCTGAAGAATTTCCTGGAATAAATGATGGTAACGGTACCACTCCCGCTGGTCGTCCAGGTGAACCAGGAACAGCTCCGAGCGCTCGATCCAATCCAGGCAGGCACCTGCATTCCAGGCAGGGTCGAACTCACCGACCACCGCTTCGCACAAAGGAGCGCAGAAACGATCCAGGATGGAAGTCTGCAGCAAGAAAGAGCGGATAGCCGGGAGTTGGCGGCTCAATACCTCATTGATCAGATAGCCGGTGATGTTGGAAACCCCGCTGGATAAAGTCGACAGCACAGCTTCCTGGCTGGATGCGGAGCGCAGCGTTAGGACAGCCAGGTGAAGACCGGCTGCCCAGCCTTCGAAGCGCTCTTCCAGTATGGGCAGGGTTTCCTGGCTTAGCAGAGGAGATCGTGATTGACTCAGATAAGCAGCTGTCTCCTCGGGTGTGAAGCGCAGGTCGCGGGTGCGGATTTCACTGAGCATGCCCCTGGCGCGCAGGCTGTTCAGTGGTAAGGAAGGGCTGACGCGTGAGATCAACACCAGGTGAAGCGCTCTTGGCCAGTGGCGCACCAATTCAGCGAGAAGATTGTGCACCGCTTCGCCCTGGATGGTGTGGTAGTCATCCAGCACGAGTATACATTCTCCAGGAAGCGCTGCAAGCTCATTGCTGAACGTGGTGTAGATGACTTCATCGGGAGGTTGCTGCCGCGCCTGGAGCAGAGCCAGAGTGCCTTCAAAGGCTTCGCTGAAAATCGTATGCAGGGCGTCGATGATATAGCGTAGGAAGAGGTTCAGGTCGCTGTCGCTCTCGTCCAGCGAGAGCCATGCGACAGGCAAGCGGGCTGCCCTTGTTCGGTCAGCCGCCATCAGCCTGAGCCAGTTACTCACCAGGGTGGTTTTGCCGAAACCAGCCGGCGCGCAAACAAGGATTAGCGAGTGGTTTATATCGTGATCGAGCAGCTCGATTAATCGTGAGCGTGTGACCAGGTCTATTGGCAAGCGCGGTCGATGCAGCTTGGTTTGGAGTAGAATTGAATCCTGAGCAATCATACCTAGTATATGGGGATATTTTACCCGATTATTTGTTGTTTCACTTGAGCCGCCAGGCAGTATTTCAAAATTATACCCGAGAGAAAAAAATAACCAGAGACGTATCCCAGTACTCTGATCGGATAGTGATGACACTGGTGGTCACTGGCACGTACTGCTGCGGTGATTGAGCGCTCGATAATCACCTGATCTATGAATTTGCCACCACAATCCGTCGGTGCCCAGTAAAGAACGTCGGTGCCCAGTAAAGAACGTCGGCGCCCAACAAAGAACGTCGGTGCCCAACAAAGATCGTTGGGTTAAACGAAAAACCATAGCTTGAAAAGCTATGGTTCGTGGTGTTTTCGCTCTGCGAAAACCAAGTAGCGGGGCTTGGATTCGAACCAAGGACCTTTGGGTTATGAGCCCAACGAGCTGCCACTGCTCCACCCCGCATTGATATTTTAACGGAAATGATTTTAACATGCCCCTACAACCCCGTCAAGCGAGTTTCGATTAGCAAACGCTCAGAATAAGTCCCTCTTGATTTTCCGTCACCTCAATGGGCTGAAAAAAAGATCTATCCAGCGTTGAGGATTACTTTTCTCGACAATTTCAGGTGTGGGAGTTGGAACAGGCGTGGGAGTCACATCGGACCCAGGAACGACGATCAAGTTTTGATCACCAGCCTTTTTCATCTTTCCCTCTCGGCGAGCATACTCTTCTGGCGCCAGGTCGGATTCTGCATAAGCAATGGAGGTGATCAGGGCGGTTTGCGTGCTCTCCTGGTCTGACAGGCGTTCTGATACAAGGTCCCTTTCTGCTTGCAGGCGGTAGAGATCGTTGAGCCGGTTATTAAATTCCATGACCATGAGAGCCATCACCAGAACAACAAGCAGCAAGAGAGCGAATTTCCAATTGCGCCGGTCTTTTTTATCTGGATTTTGCCCTGACATGGTTATCTCTGGGTGGTCTATGCCGAAGGTGGGAGTTGAACCCACACGACCGAGAAGGTCACTAAGCCCTGAACCTAGCGCGTCTGCCAATTCCGCCACTTCGGCTTGCGAAGGCAATTGTACTCTGATTTATTGTTTTGTCAACCAATCGCCTCGGTGGTGATTTTAGCAGGGTGTCCGTTTTTAGCCTTATTCGGTTAGAATTATAAGGATATGAATTCATTTCTGCAGTTGGTTTCTGATCTGGTAAATTCACCTTCAGGCAGCCTGTCTTACTTTCTGGTGTTAGCATTTTCCATCGGCGGGGCGCTGCAGATCTGCTTTAATTTTTCTCTTCGCGACCGGCAGGAATGGCGCAGGATGATAGCGGGATTGTCAGGCCTGATGGGGATCCAATTGCTTTTATTCATCCTGGCTGTCATCATCTGGATCGGGCTGGTTGATGTTGGCGGGTGGCTGCTGTTGGGAACACAAGCGGTCTCGGTTATCAGCCTGGTGGTCATCATCTGGATGTGGTTGGTCCCAATGCCATCGAAGTTTCTGGACACGGCGGCATTGGTGCTCCTTTTTTTGACCATCACACTCGTATTCCTCGGCGGTGGTTTATGGGTTAACCCATCGACTCCTGAGACTCTCACCAATTTCCAACTGGCGCAGATTTATGCCATTATGGGTGTGGTGATCCTTGCGATCGGGTTGTTCTTGCTCATACAAAGGAAACCCAGGGGTTGGGAATTTGGCACTGCTATGATTGCTATCCTTATAACAGGTTACCTGGCACAGGTATTGTTATCGGGGCGGTATGGGATTGCCAACACCGAAATCATCCGCCTATCTACCATGGCAGCTTATCCTCTCCTTTTAGCACTACCGCAGCGTTTCCTGCAAAATGAAACCAGGGAAGATGATGCCTCCGCGGATATAAACCTGGACACGTTTAACAGCTTATATAACAGGATGGGAGCAGAATCGAAAGCTTCTTTATCGGGCAGGATACTTGTCGCTGGTTTGGTGGAGCAGTTCAAGGCTGCGATGTGTATGTTGGTGGAGATGCCGGATGACTTCAGCCTCGTTGTAAGAAATATCCTGGACACCAGGAAAGGGAAATTAGATATTCCGACTAATCTTGATCCTGACTTGAGTCCGCTTTTGGTCAGATCGCTGCGCTTAGACCGGGGATTACGTCTGCCCGCCTCAAGCAGTGCATCTGAAATGAACGTGTTGGCTCAGGTATTGGGTCTTGAATTGACAGGTCACATGATGGTAGTTCCTATCAGGAATTTCGGTTACCCGGTGATGGGTTTGCTGATGGTCCGTTCACCCTCAGATCCTATGTGGGTTGCCGGTGATGTCAAAGCTGTGAGATCTCTTTCAGGTCCATTGGTCCACTTCTTGCAACTCACAGATCATATGTCCTTCATACAGGGTCAATTGGAGAATTCCGAGAGGAAAATTAAGGAACTTCAATCAACATCTCGCGGCGCGGGGCTGGATTCTCCGGAACTCAATACAGAGATGCAGATGCTACTTTTAGATGGTCAAGAAAAACAATCCCAGCTCCAAACGCTGGCTGATATGGTTTCTTTACAGCAAGAACAACTGGCAGCTGCAGCCCAGGAAATCAGCTCCCTCACAATGCAGGTTTCTACCCAGCGTGGTGCATTCAACCAACAGGCGGCTAAAGAGGTCATGCTGCAGCTTGATGAATTGAGACAGCCTGTCGTCTCTATCGAAGACCATACTGGTTTCCTTCTTGGAGAGTCAATGGGTTCCCTTGATGCGATGCAGCGCAATTTTATCGAACGCATACGAAATTCTTCCGAAAGAGCCCTGCAGATAATCGAAGATCTTGAAAATTCACTCGACCAGACAATTTCCGGAGAAGCTTCGCAGTTTTCGTTGGCGGACCTGGGCGAAATCATCGATGCATCCATAAATAATACGATGTTTCAACTTCGCAACAAACAAATCGTGTTAAGAATGGATATCCCGGAGGAAGTCCCCGAACTGCTCACGAACCAGGTGATTTTACAGGAGGCTGTATCCCAAGTTCTGGCTTACGCAGGCGCTGTCTCACCGGTAAAAGGTGAGGTCATCCTGAGAGCCCTGGTCGAGCAGGATGGCGGTCGGATGGAATACATCATCATCCAGGTTACGGACAGCGGACCGGGACTCCCGCAATCAACCCTGGAAAGTATATTTACAGCAGGATCGGGGTCGGCTTTTACTGGTGTGTATGATCTTGAAAATGGAGATATTGATTTGGCTCATGTCTCTGACCTGGTGACGAGATTACGCGGTCGAATTTGGATTGATAATGAACCCCAAAAAGGCTCGACCATCAGCATGCTGCTGCCGGTTTTACCCTCGATAATCGATGAAAGCGAGGGTTATTTAGGAACGGTATGAAACCTGGAAACCCGGCTGTGGCGAGTATTAGTTCGGCTTTTTTTGCCGTTGCCCTGGTGACAGGCAGCCTGTTCATGTCGTTTGCTGAAGAGGCAGGTCGAAAATCTCAGACAGATCTAGCCCGTACAGTCGAAGGGAGAGAAGCAGGTGAGTTGGTTTTGGATGAAATAGGAGCGGAATTGGTAAAAGAGGAATCACCCACGCCGGCACCATCTTTTCCGCCGCCACCATCCGAATGTCCGCCGCCTTTAGGTTGGATTCCGAAGTTGGTCGGAACCGGTGAAAGCCTGGCTTCGATTGCTGGTTTATTCGGTGTTCAGGAACAGGAGTTGGTTGATGCCAACTGTCTTCCGGGTTTTGATGTTGCCCCCGGTACTGTGGTATATGTGCCAGATCTGCCCCCAACATTAACTCCCACCTCCACGTCGACAGATATCCCGGTCGATCCTGTTGAGGCAGTAGAAAAATCTTGTGGTCGCCCATCTGGTTGGGCGGTCTATTACGTGAAGTCAGGTGACACGCTGTACAGCATCAGTGCCTTAACCGGCACAACGGTGGCATCCCTTCAGAGGGCAAACTGCATGGGATCATCCACGCTCATCCGCCCCGGGCAAACTCTTTTCGTCCCCAGACTTCCCGCACCAACTTCTACTCCAATAATTGTGCCGACCACGCCGTCTCCAACGAGAGAACAACCGACCGCGACGAATACAAGCGTGATCCCCTCGCCGACGCCCTTACCACCAACCCACACCCCTCAACCGCCAACGAACACGCCATTACCGCCAACGGACACGCCTGTGCCTTCGACAAACACATCGGTTCCACCGACGAATACTCCTAACACCCAACCAACGGAAGAAACTCCAAACCCATGACAAAAATAGCTATGAAAAAAGTCAACCTTATCTTTTCAGTACTCATATTGTCTTCTTTACTCGCAGGGTGCGCTTCGCCATTATCATTGGGGTTGGTTGGTGTGGGGGTTCCCAAGGTTCGTAGTGGTTCTCAGCAGGAGTCGAATGCTTCACCAACAGCAACACCTTCTCGGAGTGCATACCAACCGCCGCAAGATGCAACAGCCACACCGACCCCCTTTCAACCGCTGCCGCCAACGCCAGTTTATCTTCCGACCACAACCCCCACGCTGACACCCGCTCCTTTACCAACTGATACACCCACTGCTACCGCTCCTGTGGCGGAGATTCCCGCAAATGCCGGTTTGCCTCCCAACCAGATGACAATCATGCTTTTGGGATCTGACAAGCGTCCATGGGGATCGGGGTTCAGGACGGACACGATCATCCTGGCGACGTTGAACATGGATTTGGGCACGGTTAACCTGCTCTCGTTCCCCCGTGATCTTTATGTGGATATCCCGGGTTGGGGTCAAGACCGCATTAACACCGCATGGGGACATGGTGGTTTTAAGAGTTCTCCAGGCAACCATGGAGAAGAATTTTGGCGTGCGTCCTGACCATTACATTTTGATCGATTTTCAATCTTTCAAACGCTTTGTGGACAGTCTGGGAGGGTTGGAAGTGGATGTCGGCAAGGAGGTGTCTGATTACCGGGCTGGGCGCTGGGTTACGATCAAGAAGGGGCGCCGATATATGGATGCTGATCTTGTTTTGTGGTATGTACGCACCAGGAAAACTTCCAACGATTTTCACAGGAATGCCAGGCAGCAAGAAGTATTGAAGGCGATTTTCGAGAAATTGTTGTCGATCAACGCTTTTCTACAGGTGTTCGAGCTATACGATCTTTATGACGAGACCATAAACACCAGCTTGACCTGGGACGATATTCTCCCGTGGATGCCCTTAGCTACAAAGATGGTCGATTCATCACACATCAACCATTATTATGTCACCCCGGGGATGGCACAAGATTGGATCACTTACAGTGGAGCGATGGTCTTAATCCCTGTCAAGGAAAAGATCCGCAAACTTGTGCGTAAGTCTTTGAATATCGAATAAAGTATGTTACTAAAATGAGGGCGAAATTATTTCTGGGGATCATATTCGTCCAACTGCTGGTTGGTTGTTCGAATGTTTCCACGCCAGTGCCTTTCCTTGCGGAGGAAGAAGAATTTATCCTCAAAGAAGATGTGGAAGAATTCCTCGCCTTCGAGGATGAATTTGATGCTTCGTTACTCGTCGAAGACCCCGGTCAAACACCCACTCCAACGCCGTTCCAACCGCAGGAACCAACGCAGACAGCAATCCCTGCCAAAACGCCAACACTTGTTCCAACCCCCACCCAAACATTTATAGACGAGCCAACACCAGAACAAATAACCAGGAGCATACCCCCCAATCCCATCCCGGCTAAAAAAGGATTCCCTAAACCAGCCCCTGATTTCAGCTCTGCTGCTGAGGGGAACATGATCAACATCCTCTTGATCGGCTCCGACCAGCGCGGAAGCGGTTCGTTCCGAACTGACACGATGCTGATCGCGTCGATACGCCCGGATGAAAATTCTGTATCGCTGATCTCGATCCCGAGGGATTTATACGTCTACATTCCCAGTAAAGGCATGCATAAAATCAACACTGCATATTTGTGGGGCGAGCTGAATAAGTATCCCGGGAAAGGACCCGCTTCCTTGAAGGATACGATCTATTACAACCTGGGGGTTCGTATCGATCATTATGTAATCATCAACTTCAAAGGGTTTCGCAAGGTGGTTAATTCGCTGGACGGGATCGATGTGCCCGTGGCATGTAAGTTCACAGACTGGCACGTGATCAACCCAAATCGTTCATTACAAAGTACCAGTAATTGGAAGCTGTACTCGATCGGACCAGGCGTTGTCCACATGGATGGTGACCTGGCGCTGTGGTATGCGCGTTCGCGCCTGAAATCCAGTGATTATGACCGCAGTCGCAGGCAGCAAGAAGTATTGCGTTCGCTTTATTCCCGAGCGATGAAAATCGACGTGCTGTCCCAGGTCCCTGACCTTTACCGGCAGGTGGTCGAGCATGTAAGGACTGACATTGAACTCGCTGATATCTTGGAATTGGTGCCCATGGCGCTGAACTTCAACTCGGCCAAAATCCGCAGTTACTACATCACTGCCGGGATGGTAAAACCGACAAACATCAACGGCATGTATGCCCAGCTCCCAAAGACCGATAAAATTTACAAGATGATTGAAAAAGCGCTTTCACCACCCACAAAGGATGTGGTCGTCCGCGAGGCGGCGATTGTGGAGGTTTGCAATGCCAGCGGGAAAGCAGACTGGGATGCACTGGCGGCGGAGCGGTTACATTATGCAGGTTTCAAAACAGTCGCTTGTTCAATTCCAGTTGACGAGCAGAAGGACAAGACTGCTGTTATTGTTATGAGCCAGGGTGAAGACATCAACCTTACCTCTGCCTTATTAACCGCGTTCAGTTTGCCTGGTGAGCGGGTTGTCGAGATGCCTGGACCGGAGCCGCAGGCAACCTACAGGATGATCTTAGGAAAAGATTTCGATCCCTGTTTCAGCCCATACAAACTCACCCACTAATCATCATTTTCCGAAAACATCGAGATCTGGTTGTTGCGCGGACTTCTTCTTGGGGTCTGGGTAATACCGTTTTTTGTCTCACTCGTTTTGGTACCACTCTTCGAACTGGTTCGCTTCACTGTGGGTTTCGTTTTAGTCTCTCTTCCTGGAGAGGTACTGGTTGACGACGATCCGGAAGTAGATGGCTTCGCTGGAGAAGATCCCGATGAGGTAGTTTTCGTTTTTCTTGTACTTGTCGACTTCGGCTGATTGGTCTTTTTAACTCCAGCCGAGGAGGATTTTGTCTGTTTACCCTTTGATGTGGATCTGGTTCGGCTCGTGCTTTTCTGCGCGGTAGCAGCTGGTGTTGTCATCGTCTTCCTGGAGCGCGGTGGCTTAGTCGGCGGCGTTCTTTCTGAACTCTCAATCCCCGATTCCCTCGGTGCACTCACTGCTATGATCAGGTCTCCTTCTTTTAATTCTTGTACAACCTTGCCTTGAGCCGCTCGACTCCGCAGTGGAGCTTCATCAAAACGCATCGGTTTTGCTGCCAGACGATTGAAGTGCAAGGTGACTCGATCTGTGCTCTTCCCAACTGTGACCCCGGCAATTTTGGCTGTACCGGACATTTTCCAGGCGATTACTCCCTGACCGTATCGTCCCTGCCGGGGGAAATCTTTCACAGCCACACGCTTTGCCGTCCCATTGGAAGCAACCAGGAGCACTTCCGCACGCTTAGGATCTGGTTTGGAACTGATGTAATCACTGCCCACAATCTCATCTCTGATTTGCAGCTTTACGCCCATAACACCTGCAGCGACTAATCCCATGGGACGAACCTCATCTTCGTTAAATCTGATTGTCATCCCATTTGAGGTGGCTAACAGCACTTCCTGTGTTCCGTCAGTTATGTGCAGGTCGAGGATTTCATCATCTTCATTCACCCTTGCCAGGATGAATGTACCTGCGGAAGGTCCTGGTAATTCACTGAGTGGACTTTTCTTAACCATCCCCATCCTGGAAACGGTCAGGATGAATTTATCCTCAGGTCTTTCTTTCTCGGGTAAGGAGAAAACACCTGAGATCCGGTGGGAATCGTTAAATGGACTCACTCTCCAGAAGGGGACGCCATCCTGGTCTTGATCCAGTCCCTGTTCAGGGATCGAGTGGACAGCCAGTGCTGCTGCCTCACCACTTTTTTCCACAAGGAATAAGGTATCGCGTGTGCTTGCTTTCACCAGCCTGACAGGCGCAGATTTACCTGAAATACGCGGCTGTTTCTCGTCGGGAGTCCGGTAAATAAACCCATCCTGGGTGAGACCAATCCAGATGGATTTTTCTGGCAGCAGGTCGCGTGCTGTGAGAACTGAGCTTTTTGTGGTTCCTGGCATGAGGCTGATAATTTGGGTGCGCCTTCGGTCACCAAAGGTTCCTTTGATCTCCTGCAGTTCCTGGCTGACAACTTCACGCATTTTCTTTGGGGAACGCAGAAGAGCATTCAATTCTTTGATAAATGCCAGCAGTTGTTTATATTCATCTTCAATTTTTTTACGTTCCAGGGCAGCCAGACGTCGTAAAGGCATATCCAAAATCGCCTGTGCCTGAATTTCGCTTAGTTTAAATTTCCTGATCAAACGCGTACGCGCCGTCTCAACATCCGGTGACCGGCGGATCAGGTTTATCACCTCATCGAGGTTCTCCAGCGCAATTCGCAGACCCTCGAGGATGTGTGCGCGGGCTTTCGCGCGTTCAAGGTCAAAAACAGCCCGGCGCCGTACGATCTCAAGCCTGTGTTCGATGAACACACGCAGCGCGTTCTTTAAGTTCAACAGGCGAGGTTCGCCGTCGACCAGTGCAAGCAGGATGATGCTGAAGGTGCCTTGCATCGGGGTTAAGCGGAACAGGTCGCGCAATATCTCATCAGGAGTTACCGTTTTGGATAACTCGATCACGATGCGCATTCCCTGGCGGTCCGATTCATCTCGCAAGTCTGAGATCCCTTCAATTTTTTCATCGCGCGCCAGCTGCGCGATCTTCTCGATCAACGAGGCTTTATTGGTCATAAATGGGAGCTGGGTGACGATGATCCTGTTCCTGCCCCGCTCCATTTCTTCCATGTGAGCTTTTGCCTGCAGTGTGATTTTGCCACGTCCCGTGCCGTATGCACTGCGCAGACCCTCGTCTTCTTTTTCCGAATCGTGGATGATGACGCCGCCGGTGGGAAAATCTGGTCCCTGAATGAACTGCATCAAGTCATCCAGGGTGACATCATCCAATTTCTCCCATTTTTCCAACAGGAATTGCAGGGCGTCGACAACTTCCGCGAGATTGTGGGGTGGGATGTTGGTCGCCATACCAACGGCGATTCCGGTTGCGCCGTTCACCAGCATATTCGGCAGAGATGCCGGGAGCACGGTTGGCTCATTCAGGGTGCCGTCAAAATTGTCGGCAAAGTCGACGGTGTTTTTTTGGATGTCGGTCAGCAAAGTTACCGCTGCCTGTGTCAGACGAGCTTCCGTGTAACGCATCGCAGCAGGCGGGTCGCCATCCACCGATCCAAAATTACCTTGCCCATCAACCAGCAGGTAGCGCATGGAGAAATCCTGTGCCATGCGCGCCATCGCGTCATACACAGCCATGTCGCTGTGAGGGTGGTATTTGCCCAAAACCTCGCCCACGATCCTGGCAGACTTCTTAAAGGAGGTTTCTGGACGCAGTCCCATGTCGTGCATCGCGTACAGGATGCGGCGGTGAACGGGTTTGAGCCCATCACGCGCATCCGGCAATGCTCGTGCCACTATGACGCTCATTGCATAATCCAGGTATGCCTGCTGCATTTCCTGGTCGATATCTACGGTTTGGACCACTCCTACTTCCATTGGCAACTCCTGTTTCAAATCACGAGCTAAATATTAGAAATTTTGTGCTATTTCATTAAACCACAGATTACACAGATTTCACGGAAAAATTACCGGCTTTTGATACCTGAAAGCTGGGTCGAAAAACAACATCCTGTGACAGCAACGGATGAGAATCCCCTGGTTTAGAAATATATTTCCTTTCCAGATGTTTTCATGGAACCATCAATTTCCCTGATCACCCTGGCTGGCACTCCGGCAGCCATGCTATGGGCGGGAATATCTGCGGTGACGACAGCTCCCGCGGCGATGACTGCGCCCTGACCAATCCGCACCCCGTCTGTGATCACTGCATTGGATCCAATCCAGACATCATCTTCAATGGTGATCCCTTCTGCCGTAATGCCCTGATCGACAAATGGTTTGCCTGGGTCATCAAACACGTGGTTTACAGCGATGATCTGGGTCATTGGAGAAGTATACACCCGGTCACCGATACTCACCCCGCCCTGACCGCGGATGACGGAATATTCCCCGATCAGACTGTCTCGACCGATCTTGATATAGGCATGGGGCAGTTCCCTGAAATTATAAACGTGCAGCACAGCACCATGCATCACGAGTGTATTCGCACCAATTTCCACGCCATCCCTGCAAGCGTGGATGTAAACACCTTCATCTAAATAGACACCTTTTTTCAGGCGGATATTACTGCTGAAGCGCAGGCGCACATTTCGCTCGATCGCCACACCCCAATCCATTTTCATCAAAAACCGGTAGCAGACTGCCCGTATCCCGATCCCGATGATGGTGGGCACCCAACCCAGAAGGAAAGTGATCGATTGTTCCCACCAGTAGCGGCTGGTCGAGTTTGCCTGCCTGTTGATATACAGGCTGAGGGTTGGATTTTGTGCTGGCATTCACCTCCTGTTGGCTTGCTGGTAGTTTACCTTAGCGCTGTTGGTTGTGCAAGGGAAGGTGAAATTGATTAGAACGGTATAATTAACGGATGACCCAGATATTTCCATTGTACGGTTATGTCTATATCGTAGGAATGCACGGACCTCCTCAAACGCTCGAAGATCAGGATGGGATCATCAAATTCCTGAAAGCGAATCTATATGCTGAGAAACTAACCATCACAGACAACCACGACGAGTTGTGGTATGAGAGCGTCGACGGGGTCGATTTGTTTTCCCGCCTGAATGAATTGGGGATCGATTTACCCGCAATATTTCAATGGGTAAGGTACGACCAATATCGGGATGATTCAGAATCCGAGGAGGAACGCCAGCCCTGGGAAGATCTGTATGATTCCATCGGTCTATCGCCCGGTGAAATCGCCATGCGAAAGCGGGTGAAAAAAGAAGCCATAGCTGCCAGAACCCTCGCTGATGTCATTGAGCTGGTTAAGGGCACTTATTTTGATGTGATTTTGTCCTTACCAGGAGAACAGGAAGCATGGGGATATTTTGATCCCAATGACTGCTCTGTCTCGATTTATCCGGGTGAAAATGAATCGGGGCTCGCGGCAGAAGATCAGATTGTGCGCATGCTGCCTGCGACTACCCGTGTCATGCACAAATCCTCAGGCGAAGATATCCACCATTTTGAGCTGGTTGATTTACCCGATATTACTTCACCTGAATAAGATTTCAGGTTTCATACCTGAAGCGTAGAGATGCGATCACCAGGAACACCAGACCAAAACCGAATAAGATGGCAACCTGCGGAAGGGCTTCTGCGAGACCTGCTCCATTGAGCAGGGCATCATAGCCTAGCAGGGCATGGGCGTGCGGGGTTAATTTTGACAATGTTTCCATGATCCCACCGCCTTTGTACAGTGGTACCGGTGATCCGACTATAAAACAACCGCCTATACCCGCCAGGACAAAACTCACCAGCAAGCCTAGAGAATCTGCCTGGCGATCCGATTTTGAAATCGCCGCGATCATCATCCCCAATCCGGTCGCTGCGAATCCCATGCCCAGTGTGACCAGGAACAGCCCGAGAAGGGAATCTCCTAACGGCATGTTAAACAGAACCGCGGCTCCGCCAAAAATCAAACTCACCTGGACGAAAACCAGAACCATGTAAGCCAGCATCTTTCCTGCGATGATGTTCCAGGGCTTGATAGGAGCTGCAATCAGCCGTCTGAGACTGCCCTGCTGCCTTTCTTTGAGCAGTTCAGATGCCATCGCACCGACAATGAAGAAGGCAAACATCACCGTGAAGCTGGGGACAAGCAGGGCGAACAGATTCGTAGGCACGATTACCAGGTCTTCACTCTCCTGGTCTGTGATCCTGACTGTCACCCACGGATCCATGAGCATTTGCTGTACTTGAGCCATTTGGACGGCAAGGTTTTGGGCTTCGAAACCCTGGCGGGTTCCTTCATCTAAGTCAGCGTATCCCGGAGCTTCAGACAGGACACTGTGGATGCCATAAGACAATTCTGCCTGGATGACAAAGGGAGCGATCACCTCGCTCATTATTCCAGGGATCCATTCGGCGAACTGCTCCTGGGTTGGATCCAGGATCACATCAATTTCTCCAGGTTGGTGGTCTGTTAAATTCTGGGACAGGATATCGGGGATCAGGATCGCTGCGATCGCCTCACTGTCAATTACTCGTTGGACGGCTTCTTCTTCCGAACCGACTTCTTTTAAGGAAAGCACATCGATATCGCCAAGCACAGACATGATCTGATCACCATAGGATCCGCTGTCCTGGTTGAAGACCACAACTGAAAATTTAATTTTGCTCTCTTCTGTGTCAGATAACGCCTGGTTTAATGAGCCGAATAAGATTGAGAACACCGCCGGCAGGAGGATGATTACCACCAACCCGCCTCTATCTTTGAAGATCACCTGGATATCCTTCCAGGCTGTGGCGAGTACTGCCCGGAGCATTTGTAGTAATTTCATTTCATACTCCTTTCTCCTTAATCGAACTTAATCCGGGTGATACCGACGAAGAAGAAGACCGCTGAGAACGCAAGGAGAACACCCAGGTACGGGAGCACATCTATAATCCCTTTCCCCCTTGCGAGTACATCGTAATATGCCAGGGTCGCCCAGGTCTGAGGCACAAACCTGGATAGGATGTTCAGGAATGGGAAGCTTTGGATGACGAAAATGGGGATCAAGGCACCACCCAGGAAACCCGCCACCCATAACAGCGCATTGCTCAATCCTGTTATCTGTCCTTCAGTTTTGGCGATAGCGGCAAGCAGAAGACCCAGGCAGGTTGAACAAATTGCGATGACAATTGATGTAACTGCCCATGCCAGCGGGTCGCTGCCAATATTCAAGCTGCCCAGGTTAAATAGAGGCAGTAATATTGCGCCAACCGAGAAGATGACAACAATTTGGACCAGCGTAAGCAGGAACACGGGCAGGATTTTCCCCAGGAGCAGTTCCACTCTGGTGATCGGCGCCGCTAAAAGACGGCGCAGGCTGCCTGCTTTTCGCTCCTCGAAAAACGCGCGTGCCACGGTCGTTGATGCCAGGAAAACGAACAGGACCGTCATCCCGGGGACGAAAGTCTGGTTGAGATCTGCTCCGGGTGTTTCACTTTTTGTTTCTTCGACCGGATTACGCTTGCGGATGGTCAATAGGGGTTCCTGCCGGGCTTGCTCGAATTGTGACTTCGCCTGTGCGATCACCCTTTCGCGATTGAACGCATCCTGGATGTCTGGATTTCCGGATTGCATTTCGCCCATCCTGCTCAAACCATCCAGTAGTTGAAGCTCCAGGGATACATCTTGTGCAATCCCCTGGATGAGTTTCAAAACAGGCTCGATGGTTTCGCTGCTCGAATTCGGATGAGTGATGATCGTGATCGTCACTTTTTCTCCATTGGCAAGTTTGTCGCTGAAGCCCTCCGGGATGACTAAGTACAGACCGATGTTTATTTTATTCAATCTCTGTTCCGCACTTTCTAGTGAGACCAGTACCGGTCTATAATTGCCCGATGCCTCGAGTTCTTTCAACAATTGCGCGCTTAAATTGCCATTCTCATCCTGGTTAACGACTACCAGTTCCTTCCGGTTGTCACCCTCAGTCTCTGATCCGATCTCACTCACTGCACGAGCACCCAACGTAGCGAAAAGGATGATGAACACAACAGGCAGGATAAAGATCCACAACAGTGCGCCACGATCCCTCAGGATCACTGCGAAATCTTTTTTGATCATATTCCAGATTTTCATCTTTCACTCCCCGGTTTCATTCACGCAGCTTCTTTCCGGTCAGGTGCAGGAAGACACTTTCCAGGTTTGGTTCGAGGATTTCCAGTGAAGTGATGGTGTTGTCGGTTTTATTGAGGTAATCGATCACAAGGATCACTGCCTGCTGGCTGTTTTCCGCTTCGATCTTCAGCTGGTAAACCCGGTCGGCCATTTGTTCACTGCTTGCTGGTTGTGCTCCATTTACGCTGACTGTGTCTTCCTGTGTTCCGACTTCTGCCTTTTCTTGTAAGGTGACTGCCTTCACCGAAGGCAGGTTTTTCAGACTGGTGATCAGGTTGTCATTTACCTGTCGAACACCGACTTGAATGACTCCTCCACCCAGGAGTCCCACCAGATTTTTAATCGTATCCATGGCAATAATCTCACCCTGGTCGATAATTGCCACCCGGTTGCAGAGCAGCTCCACCTCTTCCATGTAATGGCTGGTGTAAATGATGCTCATGTTATGTGCCCGGTTCAACTCGAGAACACTTTCGAAGATGTGGTTGCGGCTTTGAGGGTCAACCCCGACAGTTGGCTCATCCAGGAATAGCAGGCGTGGTTGGTGAACCAAACCAGCAGCGATATTCACCCGTCTTTTCATCCCGCCGGAATACTTCTCGATGGTTTCCTTTTCCCTTTCCTTAAGACCGGCGATTTCCAGAACCTCATCCACCCGCTGTGCCAGTTCTTTCCCGCGAAGCCCGTATATACTTCCGAAGAAGTTCAGGTTTGCCCGGGCACTGAGGGTTGGGTACAGAGCCAGGTCCTGCGGAACAAGCCCAGTCATTTGTTTAACCTTCAGGGGATCCTCGAGAATATCGATCCCGCCAATACGGGCTGTTCCTGAGGTTGGCGCGATCACACCGGTGAGTATCGAGATAGCCGTGGTTTTACCGGCTCCATTTGGTCCCAAAAGACCGAATACTTCTCCCTCGTCCACAGAAAAGCTGATGTTTTAACAGCCTGGATATCTCCGAAATTCTTGGTAAGATTTTCGACTTCGAGAATAGTCTTCATCAAATCCTCCTTTGACGTGGCTATATAAAATTATGAAGAACTTGTAGAAAAATTTGCTTGTTATCTGGCAACAGAAAAAAATAATTGGTTGATTTATTCGTGATCTTTATAAATCCACACGGACATTGTGAGAAGAAGTCGGGGCGGGCGGATTTGAACCGCCGACCTCACGGACCCGAACCGTGCGCTCTAGCCGGGCTGAGCCACGCCCCGATACATTTGTCCGGTGATTATACTTGACCAACTTCGAATTGCCAAGTTAGATGTGTTTTCCATTCTTCAAATATTGAAGCAGGATTCCATCTGGATTTGGTCTTAATGTTTTATGAATAAACTCGTCAACCACGAGGTAATTTCTGAATACTGGTATAATCCACCCGCTGAAAATCCAGAGAGGATTTTCAGCATTTGTAATGTGTGTGATAAAAGTTTACACACTGAAAAACTGAGTTGAGAAAAAATGGAAACCACGGGGTATTCACCGGGTAAGATTTAGTTATTCTAAGGAGAAAGTGAATGAGTAGAAAGAAAGTAAGAGTAGCCTTAATTGGCGTTGGCAACTGCAGCGCAGCTTTGATCCAGGGTGTGCATTTTTACAAAGATACCCCGGATGGTGAGACTGTACCGGGCTTGATGCACGTAAACCTGGGCGGTTACCATGTCCGCGATATTGAGTTCAGCGCAGCGTTTGACGTTGTCGAAGGCAAGGTGGGAAAGGACCTCAGCGAAGCGATCTGGGCTTTCCCCAACAACACGATTAAGTTTACAGATGTCCCACACATGGGCGTTGAAAGTATCCCGCGGCATGACCCATGATGGTTTGGGAAAATACCTCAACCAGATTGTGACCAAAGCTCCTGGTCCGACGGATGACATCGTGGGTATATTGAAAGAGACCAAGACCGACGTGGTGGTTAACTTCCTTCCAGTAGGCTCAGAAATGGCTACCAAGTGGTATGCCGAGCAGGTGCTGGAAGCCGGCTGTGCCTTTGTGAACGGGGTGCCAGTATTCATCGCCTCATCAGAATACTGGAGCAACCGCTTTGAAGAGCGTGGTCTGCCCCTCGTGGGAGACGACATTAAAAGCCAGGTTGGCGCCACGATCCTCCATCGCGTTTTAGCGAGCCTTTTTGTGGACAGGGGTGTGCGTGTTGATCACACCTACCAGTTGAATTTTGGTGGTAACACAGACTTTCTCAACATGCTCGAACGAGAGCGTCTGGAGTCGAAGAAAATTTCCAAGACCAATGCCGTGACATCCATGCTGCCATATGAAATGGATAAGAAAGATGTCCATGTTGGACCCAGCGATTATGTCCCCTGGTTGACGGACCGCAAATTCTGCAACATCCGTATGGAAGGGACTACCTTCGGCAACGTCCCACTGCTTCTTGAAGCGAAACTGGAAGTTTGGGACTCGCCTAACTCCGCAGGTGTGATGATAGATGCTGTTCGCTGTGCCAAGATTGGATTGGACCGTGGAATAGGTGGTCCTTTGCTGGCGCCATCCTCGTACTTCATGAAATCACCTCCGGAGCAGTACAAAGATGAAATCGCACGCGAGAAGACTGAGGCATTCATCCACGGAGAGTAAGTGAAGGTTCGGGCGATTTACTCTCGACACTTTTGATCAATAAGGGGCGGACGTGCAAGTCCGCCCCTTTCTGTTATTCGTGAACGGCTACAACAACATAATCAAGTGCTCTCTACCGTGTTGGGGTCGACCTGGGTGGGTCAATTCTCTCGCCCTGATCCACAATTCGAGCGATTTCCCAATAGAAAAACCATATAGACGCTGATATACTGGAAGCATGAAAGCCATGCGCCTCCACACTCAAGGATTAGCGCGAGCGGATTCTTTGCACATGGCAGACCTGGAAATTCCGCATCCTGCACAAAACCAGGTCCTTCTGCGCGTCCTGGCATGCGGGGTGTGCCACACGGATTTACATATTGTAGAAGGCGACATTCATCCCCCGTCCCTGCCAGTTACCCCAGGACACCAGGTGGTGGGTATTGTTGAAGCCCTGGGGGAGGGATCTGATCAGTTTCTGCAGATCGGCGACCGTGTGGGTGTGCCCTGGTTGTTCTCTGCTTGCACAAGCTGCAAGTTTTGCCAAAATGGGGAAGAAAATCTCTGCCAGCTGGCGCGCTTTACAGGTTTTGATGTAGATGGCGGATTTGCGGAGTTCATGCTCGCTGAGGCGCGCTGGTGTTTGCCCCTTCCTGAATCACTTTCGAATTTATCCGCTGCGCCCCTGCTTTGTGCTGGCATCATTGGCTACCGCTCTTTACGTAAAGCTGATCTCTCACAAGGAGAGACGATTGGATTGGTAGGTTTTGGCGCCAGCGCCCACCTTGCCATCCAGGTTGCCCGGTATTGGGATTGCCGGGTATATGTGTTCACCCGTTCAGAACAACACCGCGCACATGCAGTCGAATTAGGTGCTGAGTGGGTCGGAGGGGTGGAGGATACTGCGCCTTCCGAACTGGACCGGGCGGTCATTTTTGCTCCGGCAGGGCACCTGGTGCCGATAATCCTTGAGAAACTACGTCCTGGGGGTACCCTGGCGCTGAATGCCATATACATGAGCAGCATACCAGCTATGCCTTATCCACTCATCTATCAGGAACGTACACTGCGCAGTGTTGCCAACGCAACCTATCAAGATGGAGTGGAGTTTTTCGAGCTGGTCCGCAGCTTAAATATGCGTGTAGATTACACTTGCTACGATCTCGAGGGTGCGAATCAGGCATTGTTGGATTTAAAATCAAGCAAGATAAACGGAGAAGCCGTATTGGTGGTGCGATGAAAATACTACATGTTGTCGGCGCGCGCCCTAATTTCCCAAAAGTGGCGCCCTTGATGTCTGCCATTGGGAACGATGCCTCCATGGCTGAACAGCTTCTTGTTCACACCGGGCAGCATTACGATTACAACATGTCGCGCGTCTTTTTCGAAGAGCTGGATTTACCAGAACCTGATTCCTACCTGGGGGTAGGTCCCGGTTCACATGCCGATCAGACCGCCAGGGTGATGCTGGCGTTTGAGCCGGTTGTCCAAAAAATGACACCAGATATCGTTGTTGTTGTCGGGGACGTTAATTCCACCCTGGCATGTGCTTTGGTCTGTGCCAAGTTAGGAATAAAGGTTGCGCATGTAGAATCAGGTCTTCGTTCTAGGGACAGGACGATGCCGGAGGAAATCAACCGCATATTGACCGATCAGATTGCGGATTTGCTCTTTACCCCATCCAGGGACGCAGACGAAAACCTGCGGGGTGAGGGTATACCAGCAGAGAAAATCCATTTTGTGGGCAACGTGATGATTGATACCCTGGTTCGCATGCTGCCCATCGCCAACCAGAAACCGGTATTAAGCGATTTTGGTTTACAGCAAGATGAATATGCCCTGGTGACTTTGCACCGTCCGGTTAACGTCGATCATCCAAAAGTGTTGTTTGGGATCATGTCTGCGCTGGTCGAGGTATCAATGTCAATTCCGGTTATATTTCCTGTGCATCCCCGAACTCGCCGCAACATCGAGGCGATCGGACAAATCAGCCCGAATTCAGGACTGCGCCTGCTTGAGCCTCTGGGTTACCTGGATTTCCTATCTTTGGAGCAGGGTGCCAGGTTCGTCATTACCGATTCAGGTGGGGTTCAGGAAGAGACGACCTTCCTCGGCGTCCCATGCCTGACGGTTCGTCCAAACACAGAACGCCCGATTACCCTCACTGAGGGCACCAACCGGTTGGTAACTAACAAAAAGGAAGATATTCTTAAGGCGGTGGAAGAATCCAGCAGCCGCAAGACTACGGATATTAAGCGTCCGGAATTTTGGGATGGGAAAGCATCTGGACGGATCGCACGCGTTTTGCTTACTTTGTGAACCTGATCTTGCAGGTGCCATCATGATATAATGCAGCAACTCGCAGGCTGATAGATGCTAACTGCGGGAGAAGAAATATGTGTGATTGTCAGGTGTGGGATACCGGAAAAATTTGGTCATACCCCACTCATTCACCAGTTTCAGAACAACTAGAATCAGGAGAATATCTATGTCAGGACATTCGCATTGGGCGACGATCCGGCGTAAAAAGGGCGCTGCGGATGCAAAGAGAGGTCAGGTTTTCACGCGTTTGACGCGTGAGATCGTCATCGCAGCACGGGATGGAGGGGGAGACCCCAACACCAATCTTAGATTGGCATATGCTATCGATAAGGCACGCGCGCAGAACATGCCGAAAGATAATATCGAACGGGCGGTAAAACGAGGTACTGGAGAGTTAAAGAAGGAAACGCGATAGAAGAAATTGCCTACGAAGGTTATGCACAGCATGGCATTCCTCTCATGATCGAGTGTGTCACCGATAACCGCAATCGCACTGTGGCTGAAATCAGGCATATTCTCTCGCGATCAGGTGGATCCATGGCGGATGTGGGTTCAGTCGCCTGGCAGTTCCGGCGTATAGCTTATTTCTCTTTCCCCCTGGAGAACAGAGACACAGATAAAATTTTTGAACTGGCAGTTGAAGCTGGCGCTGACGACGTTTCCTTTGAAAAAGGTGAGGTCGAGATCACCGGACCCGTTGATATTTTTAAAGAAATCAGTGATCAACTGAAGAGTGCAGGCATAAAGCCGGAAGAAGCCGGTCTGCAGTTCGAAGCCAATAATGAAATCGAGCTAACAATTGATGAGAACTCTCAGTGTTTTGAGGACGATCGAATCATTGGAAGAATTGGACGATGTCCAGACCGTCTACTCAGCATTGTCCATATCCGAAGAAGCTCTGGAACAATATGCATAGGTCCGACCGATAATGCTTGTAATCGGAATCGATCCGGGTACAGCAATTACAGGTTATGGGCTGGTTTCGGAAAATAAAGATGGTAGCCTGAGTGTTGTGGATTATGGAGCCATAACCACTCCTTCCGACATGGAAATGCCGCAGAGGCTGTTGGTATTATTCAATCAATTGAATGAGATTATCAATCTCCACCGTCCCGAATCCGGAGCGGTGGAGAAGTTATTTTTTCAACGCAATGTCCGAACTGCCTTGTCTGTTGGACAAGGTCGCGGCGTAGTTCTGCTGGCATTGGCTAAGGCAGGCATTCCTGTGGCTGAATACACACCCCTGCAGATAAAGAATGCCATTGCGGGTTACGGCGGCGCGGATAAAGCACAAATTCAGTACATGGTACGGGCTTTACTCGATTTGGATGAAATACCTTATCCGGATGACGCCGCAGACGCCCTTGCGACTGCCATCTGCCACTTGCATTCGGTAAAATACCTTTCATTGGGATGAAGAGGCTGCCCCATGATCTCGAGTATTAATGGCACCATCCGTGAAATCCAATCCGACAGCCTGGTGGTTGAAGTTGGAGGGTTGGGTTATCTCATCTTTGTTCCGGTTTTGTTGAGGGATAAAGTCCACTCGGGTGAGAACGTATTTCTTCACACATATCTGGTCGTTCGCCAGGATTTCCTGGGTCTGTACGGATTCGAAACTCGCGAAGGTCGTGAGTATTTTCTTTACCTGTTGAGCGTGGATGGGATTGGTCCACGGCTGGCATTGGCAGTGCTCTCGGTGCTAAGTCCCGACGCCATCCGCAGGGCAGTGTTCCACGAGCAACCCGAAGTTTTCAGCCGCGTCCCGGGAGTGGGTCGTAAAACCGCACAAAAAATACTCCTTCAACTCCAGGATAAAATCAAGGCTGAGGCTGGATTGGAACCCGTCGCTGCAATAAGCGATGCTGATACTGAGGTCATCGATGCTCTGACCGGTCTCGGTTACAGCGTAGTCGAAGCCCAGGCTGCTTTACAGGCAATCCCCCGCGACTCAGCGAAAGATGTCGAAACCCGCTTACGCCTGGCGCTGCAATATTTTTCATCATGAGGTCAGTTATGCAGGAAAGTATGTTCAACGGCAAACAAATCGTTTTTATCGGTCCGGGAGTGATGGCAGAGGCAATGATTGCAGGACTCATTCGCCAGGCAGTTGCCTCCCCAGGGTCGATCACAGCTGCTGGTCCAACCCTGGTCCGTTTGGATCATTTAATGGATCATTATGGCATCCAAACTACCGAAAACAATGCCTCTGCTGCAGACGATGGTGACGTGGTAATCCTATCGGTGAAACCTCAGCGATTGGATAAAGTTTTGTCCAGCATGCGCGGACATATCAAAAACGATGCCCTGGTCTTATCGATTGTTGCTGGAGCATCCATTGGTAAAATTTCCTCTGGTCTGGATCACTCCAGAGTCGTCCGTTCGATGCCCAATACACCTGCCCAGATTGGGGAAGGTATCACAGTGTGGACTGCATCCCAGGAGGTCAGTGAGCAACAACGCCAGATGACCTGCCAGATTCTGGGAGCGCTGGGGCAGGAAGTATTTGTCGAGGAGGAAACCTATCTTGACATGGCTACTGCGCTTTCCGGTACAGGTCCTGCGTATGTGTTTCTTTTCATGGAAGCGATGGTTGATGCCGGTGTGCACATGGGATTTCCCCGGCGGATTGCCGAACAACTGGTCTCCCAAACGGTGCGCGGATCCGTTGACTATTACCAGAAGCATGAAGAGAATATACACCTGGCGCGGCTGCGTAACCAGGTAACCTCCCCCGGTGGTACCTCCGCTGAAGCCCTCTATTACCTCGAGAAAGCCGGCTTCAGGACGGCTATTTCCAGGGCTATTTGGGCTGCTTATGAAAGGTCAGTGGAGTTGGGAGGAAAAGCCAAGACTCATGCGCCAGAAGAACGGGCTTGATTGTGAATAACTGGACAAGTTGTTTGATTTCAGGTATCATTTGTCCGGTTTATGCTCGATCAATTCGGGGACCTGAAACATCGGATAGCGATCCGTTTGACCCCGATTAAATAGGACCCGATCCGGACGGTACTTGATCTATTCGATCTCCGTAACAATCGGGATCGGGGACTTTTATCTTCAATTTTCATAGGATTACTTAAATAAATGGACTCTACTCAAGAATTGTTACAGGCACTAACCGAAGCGCACGGTGTGCCTGGCTTTGAAACACCTGTACGCTCTGTTGTAAAGGAATATTTCACCCCGTTGGGTGAGGTCTCTCAGGACAAAATCGGAAGTGTGATTTGCAAGAAAACCGGCTCAGCTTCTGCCCCTCGCATTATGCTTGCGGGGCACATGGATGAAATCGGGTTTATGATCAAGCATATCACTGAAGATGGCTTCCTGAAATTCCTTCAGCTGGGTGGCTGGTTTGACCAGGTGCTTCTGGGTCAGCGCGTAATTGTGAAATCACGCAAAGGCGACCTGGTGGGAGTGATTGGAGCCAAACCGCCCCACCTGTTAGGACCGGAAGAGCGCAAAAAAATGGTTGAAAAGAAGGATATGTACATCGATCTCGGCGCTTCCAGCCGGGATGAAGTGATCGCAATGGGCGTCCGCCAGGGTGATCCTGTCATCCCTCAGGCAAGCTTCCAGGTGATGGCAAATGGGAAGACTTACCTTTCAAAAGCATTTGATGACCGGGTTGGCACGGCGATGATAGTCTCGATCCTGAGAGAACTGCAGAACCGGGAACACCCCAACACAATTTACGGTGCTGCTACTGTAATGGAAGAAGTGGGTTTACGCGGGGCTACAACGAGTGTACGAGCCATCGATCCTGATGTCGCCATTATTTTTGAGTCCGACATTGCTGGTGATGTGCCCGGGATCAAGCCTGAAGAATCCTCGGTCAAGCTGGGTAAAGGTCCCTCCATGCTCATTTACGATATCCGCATGATTCCTAATTTGCGCCTGCGTGACATGGTCTCTGACCTGGCACATGAGCTGGAGATCCCGCTGCAAATTTCAACGATCGAGGGTGGTGCCACCGATGGTGGAGCCATCCACCTGCACGGTATTGGTGTCCCCACGGTGGTGGTTTGTGTGCCAGCCCGTCACATTCATTCTCATTCTTCGATAATTCACCGGGATGATTATGACCACGCGGTTAAGCTGGTCACGGAACTTATCCAGCGCTTAGATGTGGACACTGTTGCCGGATTAACAATATAAATCATTTACTATTGGAGGTAGAATGTCTGATTTGATCAACCAAATCACCTCAGATCTACGAAAACAGATTGACGCATACACCCCGGAGATGGGTATTCGCGACGTAGGTACTGTGATCGAAGCAGGTGATGGCATTGCCAGGGTGAACGGTCTCTCCGATGTGCGTTCCCAGGAACTGGTGCAGTTCGAAAATGGCATCATCGGGATTGCCTTTAACCTCGAACAGGACAATGTAGGTGTCATCATCATGGGTGAGTATTCCGAGATCGAAGAGGGGATGAATGTTCACTCAACAGGTCGGATTGCCTCGGTACCAGTTGGGAAAGGCATGGTTGGACGTGTTGTCAACGCGCTTGGGCAGCCCATCGATGGACGTGGTCCTGTTCCGCATGAACTCATTTCGACCTGTAGAGCGTATTGCTCCTGGTGTTGTGTTACGAAAGGATGTGGACACTCCTTTACAGACCGGTTTGAAGGCGATTGATTCGATGATCCCGATCGGTCGAGGACAGCGTGAGTTGATCATCGGCGACCGCCAGACGGGAAAGTCCGCTCTGGCGATTGACACGATCATCAACCAGAAGGGAACGGGGGTCCTGTGTGTTTATGTAGCCATTGGGCAGAAAAAATCTTCGGTAGCCAGGACAGTGGCAACGCTCGAACGCTTCGGTGCCATGGATTACACCACGGTGGTTATGGCTGCAGCAGATGAAGCTGCCGCAATGCAGTATATTGCCCCTTATGCCGGCTGCGCTATCGGTGAAGAATTTATGGAAACCGGTCAGAATGCGCTGGTGGTGTACGATGATTTATCCAAACACGCCTGGGCATACCGCCAGGTTTCTTTGCTTCTACGCCGCCCTCCAGGTCGTGAAGCATATCCGGGTGATGTTTTCTACCTGCATTCTCGTCTTCTGGAACGCGCCGCACGCCTGGCAGACCAGTATGTCATTGTGAAAGGTGATTTCGAAGGAAAACTTGCTGAAAAGACTGATGCAGTTGACGGAAAAGTCTATGGGGGTCCTATCGCTGAAACGGATGCTGAGCAAGCGATGAATGAGCTGGCGAGTAGCGGCACCCCGGAAGGTCAAGACCTGAAGGTTGTAGGATTGAAAGGTTCAGGTGGATCATTAACAGCGCTGCCGATTATCGAAACGTTGCTGGGTGACGTGTCCGCTTATATCCCCACAAATGTAATCTCGATCACTGATGGACAGATCTACCTTGAAAATAACCTGTTTTATGCCGGTATCCGCCCGGCTGTAAATGTTGGGCTAAGCGTCTCACGTGTAGGTGGTGATGCCCAGACCAGGGCGATGAAACAGGTGGCTGGACGCTTGCGTCTCGATATGGCTTCGTTCCGCGAGCTGGCAGCCTTTGCACAATTTGGTTCTGACCTGGATAAAGCCACTCAGTCGCAGCTAAACCGTGGGCAGCACCTCCAGGAGATATTAAAGCAGCCACAATATGAGCCTATGAGCCTTGAAAACCAGGTGATTGTCATCTTTGCTGGTACCAATGGTTACGCGGACAAGGTTGAATCTGACCAGGATGCGCGCCTGGGAGGTTGCGTTACTGCGTTACATGGAAACAACTCATCCGGAAGTGGGCAGAGACATATCAGCCAATGGTCGCATCACCGATGAGAATATGCCTGCATTGCGCAGTGCTATTGAATCGTTCATGGCGACCTGGCAGTAAAACAGAGACATGTCAAATCTACGTGAAACCCGGCTGCGCATTCGCAGCGTAAAAAACATCGCTCAAGTGACGCGCGCCTTACAGGCGGTCAGCGCCAGTAAAGTTCGCAAAGCGATGCAGGCGATGATGAACACCCGCCCTTATGCAACCAAGGCATGGCAGGTTTTGACTCATATCGCCGGGCAGCCCGGCAGAGAAACCCTTCACCCGTTGTTAACAAGACGAGAAGAGATTAACAATATCCTGGTTGTTCTCGTCACCGGTGACCGCGGGTTGGCGGGCGCATATAATTCCAACATCGTCCGCTTCGCCTTACAGCAGTTCGCTGATCCTGTCGCTCCTATCGGGTATATTACGGTTGGGCGAAAAGGCAGAGACCTGATGCTTCGCCGCAGGCAGCGAATCATCGGGGAATTCACCAATCTCCCGGCTGCTCCCACCTTCAACGATGTTTCAGCGATTGGGCAGCTTGCCGTTGAAGAATTCTTATCCGGGAGGGTTGATGAGGTATACCTGGTATATACGGATTTTGTAACCATGGCAAGGCAGGATCCGACGATTAAGAAACTTTTGCCATTGGAGATCGAAACTGGCGAAGGCAGGGTTGAGGCGTTTCAGCGAGAGGAACAAGGTCCAACCGCAGTTTATGTTTATGAGCCCAACCAGGCAGACATCCTGGACCAGATCGTGCCGCGTTTTACCGCGTTGCAGGTTTTTCAGGCGGTTCTAGAATCATTGGCAAGCGAACACGCAGCCCGAATGCTGGCGATGAAGAACGCGACCGACAGTGCCACGGCTCTGGCTCAGGCTCTCACCCTGGATTACAACAAGGCACGCCAGCAGTCGATTACCAATGAAATGTTGGATATCGCTGGCGGTGCTGAAGCATTGACGCAATGAATGATGGAACAAAATTATTAATGATTTTCCGGCTGAGCCGGTTATGCCGGCAGAGCCTTATTGGAGGAATATATGGTATCTGGTAATGGTGCTGGGAAACCAGTCGAAGGAAAAATTGCTGGGCGGGTGGTCCAAATACTCGGTGGCGTTGTTGATGTAGAATTCCCTGCCGAACACCTTCCGGAAATCTATCATGCAATTGAAGTCCCTCGCGAAGGTCAGAAGTCGCTGGTCCTGGAAGTGCAGAAACATCTGGGTAACAATTGGGTGCGCACTGTGGCAATGGACTCCACCGATGGATTACAGCGAGGGCGTCCGGCATATGCGACCGGTGCGCCTATCCAGGTCCCTGTTGGGTTGGAGACGCTGGGTCGTGTGTTTAATGTGTTGGGACAGCCTGTAGATGGTTTGGGAGAGGTTGACGCCAGGGAATACTACCCAATCCACCGCCCGGCTCCGTCATTTGCGGACCAATCCACCAGGGTTGAGGTGTTCGAGACTGGGATTAAAGTGATCGATTTGATCGCGCCATTCACCAAGGGAGGTAAGACGGGAATCTTCGGCGGAGCTGGCACCGGAAAGACCATCATCATTATGGAATTGATCCGCTCCATCGCCACCGTGCACCAGGGCAACAGTGTATTTGCCGGTGTGGGCGAACGTACTCGTGAGGGCACACAGCTCTACCGTGAAATGGTTGAATCTGGTGTTATGAAAGACACCGTAATGGTTTATGGTCAGATGAATGAGCCGTCCGGAGTGCGTTTGCGTGTGGCGCTGGCTGCTTTGTCCATGTCCGAATTCTTCCGCGACAACGGACGCGATGTACTGCTCTTTATCGATAATATTTTCCGGTTCTCGATGTCTGGCTCCGAAGTGTCGGCTTTGTTAGGCAGAATGCCTTCCGCTGTCGGTTACCAGCCAACTCTCGCCACAGAAATGGGCGAGCTCCAGGAACGCATCACCTCAACACGCACGGGTTCGATTACGTCCATGCAGGCTGTTTATGTCCCTGCTGACGACTATTCGGATCCTGCACCTGTTGCCACATTCACCCACCTGGATGCGACGATCGCGCTGGAGCGTTCGATTGTTGAAAAAGGCATTTATCCCGCGGTTGATCCCCTCGCTTCAACTTCCCGCATCCTCGATCCTCTCATTGTTGGTGAGGAACACTACAATACCGCACGCGAGGTCCAGCAGATCCTGCAAAGGTATAAGGATCTCCAGGACATCATCGCAATCCTGGGTATTGATGAGTTAAGTGAAGACGATAAATTAATCGTTTCCCGTGCCAGGAAGGTCGAGCGCTTCTTCTCTCAACCATTCTTCGTAGCCAGCCAGTTCACCGGCAGAGAAGGTCGTTATGTCTCTCTCAAGGAGACCGTGCGAGGCTTCCGTGAGATTCTCGATGGTAAACATGATGATTTGCCAGAACAGGCATTCATGATGGTTGGTACCATCGAAGACGCCAGGGCTCAGGCTGAAAGCATGTCATAAGGTCAGGAAAAATGCCCATTCGATGTGAGATAGTTTCACAAGACAGGACAGTGTACGAAGGTCCGGCAGATATTGTCATCGCCCCCGGTGAAATGGGCGACATGGGAATCCTGCCCAACCACTCCCCGCTGCTCTCCACGCTTCGTTTTGGAATCTTGAAGCTGCGTTACCAGGGGCAGGAGGAAGTGTTTGCCATTTCTGGCGGTTTAATCGAGGTCCAGCCAACCATTATCACCGTTTTGGCGGACTCTGCGGAAAATGTTCGCGAGATCGATATTGCCCGGGCGGAAGAAGCCAGGAAACGCGCTGAGCAGAGCCTGGTTGAAGGACCGCCCTCTGGATCTGAGGATTTCCTGGCGATAGAGGCTTCACTGCGACGTTCGAAATTACGCTTAGAAGCTGCGCGCCGCTTCAGAGGGCAAGACCGGGTCAGTCCTGGAATGCGCACCCCGGGTAGAGACAGCGAAAGTTAGCTTTATGGCTTTATTTTCCCGCGACTTAGGCATCGATCTGGGAACTATCACAATGAGAGTTGTCGAAGGGGGCAAACTCCTCATTGAAGAACCTACGGTTGCGGCGATCATCGTCCAGGAACAGAAAATGGTCGCCTGGGGTCAAGAAGCACTGGAGATGTACGGTCGCGTTCCTGACACAATTGAAGTCACTCGACCGTTGACCAACGGTGTGATTGCTGATTACGAAGTCACCGAAAATTTACTTTATGCCCTTTTGAGACAGGCGAGTGGTTCACTGCGCATCTTCCGCCCAAGGGTGATGATGACCATACCCTTCGGTGTGACCAGTGTCGAAAGCCGCGCCCTCCACGAGGCTGCCTTACAAGCTGGCAGCCGCGAAGTTTATCTGGTGCCGCAGCCATTATCGGCAGCTATCGGGGTGGATTTGCCCATTTCTACTCCGAGCGGGAACATGATCCTCTGCCTGGGTGGCGGCGCGACACAGGCTGCCGTAATCGCAATGTACGGTATTGTTACAGCAGAGACTTTAAGGGCAGGCGGGATGGCTCTTGATGAGGCGATTGTCTCTTATGTGCGCAAGAAATATGGGTTGATCATCGGGGAATTAACAGCGGAACAGGTAAAGCTGCGCATCGGTGCTGCTGTCCCTCAGGATGAGGAACAGAGTTACGAAATCCAGGGTCAGGACCAGGTAACGGGTCTTCCTAAACCTGTCGCTTTGACAACGGGTGAGGTGGTTGAAGCGCTGCAAGAACCTTTGATGGATGCGGTGGAGACTGCACGCAGGGTCCTGGAAAGAACTCCGCCGGAGTTGGTTTCCGACATCATCGACAGGGGAGTGGCTTTGACAGGTGGTGGCGCGCTGCTGCGCGGGATCGATAAACTTTTTACCAAAGAGCTGGGTGTGCCGGCTTACCTGGTCGATAATCCTTTGACCTGCACGGCTGAAGGCGCGGAAAAAGGATTGGAAATGTATTCCTTGATCCGCCGAAACTTACCCGTTTTCTAAATTTTCAGACTGAACGCCACAACCGTAATTTACGCCAGATAATATGTCATCCTTTGCAGGTGGACTGCGGGGTCGATGTACTGCACGTGAACACCTGGCGGTACATTCAAGGAAATTGGCGCATAGTTGAGAATAGCCTTCACCCCTGCCTGCACACACAAGTCAGTCACAGACTGTGCTTCAGGAGCGGGAACTGTGATCATGGCGATTTTGAGACCTGTCTTACGAACTACATCGATGAGGGTCGATATGTCTTGAATCGCAAAACCGCCTACTTCATGCCCAATCTTCTTCGGATCACTGTCAAAAATCATCTTCACCTGGAAACCCCGGTTAGAAAAACCCCTGTAACGGGCTACGGCTGAACCGACATCACCCGCACCCACTATGATGACGCCCCATTCGTCCTCCAGGTTGAGGATATTGAGGATTTGCTTGATGAGGAAATCGATCTGGTAACCGGTTCCCTGCTTTCCAAATTCACCAAAATGGGACAGGTCTTTACGGATTTGTGCAGCCGAAACACCCAGGCGTTCGCCCAATTCCTGTGATGAAGTAACAAAACGTCCCTCTTCCTGCATATGCTGAAGGGAACGCAGGTATAAAGGCATGCGACCAATAACGATATCCGGGATAATTTTTTCGCTCATAGTTTTCTCCAACCCATTTTTACCATAATTTCTCTTTTTGTGCAATTATGCGCGAATAACGTACAACATTAGTACAACTGTCGTACATATTGAGGTGGGTGGTATAATCGTAGGGGTTATAACCACAGGTTTCACAGATTAGCACAGATTTATCTCTTGGTTGTTAATCAATGAAATTTTTTCCATGGATTCTGCGTGATGAGGAAAGGCTTAATTGGTTGCTGAATTGTTCTTAGACCAGGCGGTCATCTCAATTGAATCGGGCAAAGGCGGGAATGGAGTCATCCATTTTCGCCGCGAGAAATACGTGCCCCGGGGAGGACCCGATGGGGGTGATGGTGGAAATGGTGGTAACGTGATCCTGCAGGCGACTACATCGCTGAATACCCTTTCGAATTTCAGGCGCCAGCTCTTATTTAAGGCTGAGGATGGGCGCAATGGTGCCAAACAGAAAATGACCGGGCGCACCGGGCAGGATAGGATAATATTTGTACCGCCGGGCACCATTGTTTACGATGAAGAAACTGGTGATCTGATCGCGGACCTCACGGAAAATGATCAACAGATCATCGCAGCTTACGGAGGACGCGGTGGGAGAGGTAACAGCCGCTTTGCCTCTTCTATGAACCAGGCTCCCAGGATTGCCGAGAAAGGGGAACCTGCGCAAGAACGCAAGCTGCGCCTCGAGCTGAAACTCATCGCCGATGTAGGTATCATCGGCGTGCCAAATGCCGGCAAATCGACTTTGTTGTCGGTTGTCAGTAATGCCAAACCTAAAATAGCCGATTACCCCTTCACCACTCTCACGCCAAACCTTGGGGTAGTCGATATTGACCAGGACACCAGCATGGTGCTGGCAGATATACCAGGCTTGATTGAAGGCGCTCACCAGGGTATTGGACTGGGACATAATTTCCTGCGCCACATCCAGCGCACCCGCGTCCTCATTCACCTGGTCGATGGAACTGCAGAAGATCCTTTGCTGGATTATGCCCAAATTAACTCCGAGCTGGCTTTATTCGACCCGGCATTGGGTGACAAGCCGCAAATCGTTGCCATCACCAAATTTGACCTGGATGAAGTCCAGGAAAGAATGCCGGAGATCACCGCGTCTTTCGACAAACGCCAGGTTTCGGTTATGGCGATCTCTGCTGTAGCCCAAATCAATATCCGTCAACTCTTATTCAAGGCTCACCAGCTTTTACTACAGGCAGACGAGCTGCCTGAGGTTGAGCCACAGGTTCCCGTGTACCGCATCGAGACAGATCCAAACGCTTTTACCATCAAAAATTCTGAAGGAGTATGGCAGGTGCATGGTGAAGCCATCGAAAGGGCAGCCGCGATGACTTATTGGGACGAATTCCAGTCGATCCGCAGGTTCCAGCGCATCATGGAGACCATCGGGATTGACAAGGCTTTACGAGAGGTGGGCGTCAAGAATGGCGAAACGGTCATGATTGGCGAGTATGAGTTGGAATGGCAGGATTAAGCGGTATTTCAGTTAACCCAGCCTGTGATTCTTTCGCAGCAGCCGGTGACAGTTGTTGAGGATCGGGATATTTGGCGGGACCTTCGATCCCCCGCACATTGGTCACCTTGTACTGGCAGATGAAGCACGCAGCCAGTTGAACCTGGATAAAGTTTTATGGGTGTTGACTTCGATACCTCCGCATAAAAAAAACCAGGCGGTAACTCCGGTGGAGCTGCGCCTGGTGATGTTAAATGCGGCTTTGAGTGAGAATGAAAATTTCGTTATATCAAGGGTTGATATCGACCGACCGGAGCCCCATTATGCGGTTGATACAGTGCGGTTGTTGAAAAAACAATTTCCGCAAGATGAACTCATCTACCTGATGGGCTCTGATTCACTCCAGGATTTACCCAAATGGTACCAACCCTCGGCTCTGGTAGAGCTGGTTGATGAAATCGGTGTGATGTCTCGTCAGGGGCTGAATGGTAAAGTGTTGGATCACCAGGTTGATGCCATAAAATCGTTACCTGGTCTCTCTGAAAAAATTAGGTTTATCGAAACTCCCCAGCTGCAGATTGCTTCATCCGAAATCAGGAAGAAGGTCCGTAACGGAGGCGCATACCGTTATTATCTTCCTCCCCGGGTATGGCGATTGATTTTAGAGCACAACCTTTATTCAAAGGATCATTGACCTGGAATCTGGCTGCACTGCCTGCGAACTACCACATTTAACTCCGCAGATGGGGCAAATTCCAGGACCGCCAGCGGGTAGGGGATGAAATGACCCGGGGGATATTCGAAATTTGGGTTTTCCGGCTTGCTCAGGTAGGGCAGCGAGTCTTTGAAAACCGTGCTGGTGAAAAGCTGGTTTGCCTCAACGATGACCTTTAAACCATCTCCCTTTTCCCAGGTAAATGAGTTTGTGCCATGATCCACAACCTGCTGGTAATTTATCGTGCCTCCAGGCGAATACCTGCTCCATGGATCGAGTAACAGCGGGATTGTGGAAATTCCAGGTCCGTTTGTCTGCCGGACCATTATCTCAATTCCGTCCGGGAGCAGCTGGAATTTCTTTTCGATGGATCCATCCTCTGAGATAAACTGGAGGGAGTCATTTCGATTGCCATTGGATGTTGGCTTAACCGTAAACTGCTCTCCAGCCTGCCAGAACGCGCCAGGGATCACGGCTGGGTCGGGATTCTCTGCATCATTCAGGTCCCAATCTAAAGGGTCACTCAAGCCGGTGAACAATTGGGCTGTAGATCCGATGATCTGGTGGATGCTGGTCTGGGAGCCAGGATGCTGGCAGATCGTAAACAATTGCCGGAGGCTGCCGCTATTTCTGGCGATGAGTGCGATCATGCTTTCATTTGCCAGGAAACAGTAAGGTTGTCCACCATCCGAAACCTCGTCACACGACAATTCGGAGTCAGGTTTGTCAACCAACTCGGCAGCTTTTAAAAGCAGCTTCACTTCGTCAAGGTAGTGTTTACGTAGATCAGCCAGTTGATCGTGAATGGGGAAAACTGGAGCGAACAACGACCTGTAGGTGTTCCAGGCTGCCTGACCAATGACGTTGTCTGGGACATCACGTAAAAGTTTTTCGACTTCGATCACCTGTTCATCTACGACCATCGCTGCAGGATTACCGGCTGCTGATGCAGCCACAACAACCAGCACTTTCCCTTCACGGATGTCGTAGGCGCCTGCAGTCTCTATCCAGGGATGAGCCTGGATGTACTTTATGGCTGCCCTTGCACTGCCAGGATGCCCCCAGGTGCTTTGGGGCAAGCTCCCGCCCAGGACAAGCATGAAGTTGGATCCACGCCAGGCAGAGTCCGGGCTGGAATTTGATGACAGGCTCATCGCGGTTTGTGCCAGGATTGCTTTCCAGGTCAGGCTCAGCCCCTGTGGGCTGACCTGGTTGGGTTCTGCATCAGAATCCATCTGCGGCAGGCGGATGATCAGCTGCTGGTTGCTGGCAGTAATTTCAGAAGAATAAAACTTGAAATCCGAGATTCCCAAATAACTTAGAGGTATTTCTCCTTCTGCGATGTCATCAGAAGTTTTGGAGGTTATTCCCATGTCTACCAGTCCAAGCTGCGACAATTCAGTTGGATAGAAACGCAGACCGGTTTTCTTCGCTTCGCCTTGTGTGGTAATTGACATAGCTGCTGCAACCTGCCTTGAATCCTCGATATATTTCTCGATGATCCAATCTGGCATACCATCATAGGTGTAGGGCAAGGGAGAGGAAAGAGAAAGGAGTTTCTGCTGGTTCAATTTCCGCACCTGTTCGAGGTCTCCCTGGTAATCCATTGCCGCAAGGGCATCCGGTGAAAGCAGGTCCAGCAGGAGCAGGTGAACCCCATGGTTACTGGCAACCCTCAACAAGTTGGAAAGCCCGTGCCTGCCTCCTGAAGGTCCGGTGTGCGCGCCATCCCAACGCCGTAATCCCTGCGACGGAGTAAACGCCGGATACGTGTTTGTGAAGGCTAATAATACGGGTAAACGCTGCGGTGCAAAGCTGGTGAAGGAAACTGGTCCAGCCTCGTCCATAGGCATACCGCTGGCGGGATCGATGATAACAGCTGAAAAACTTGTGTCAACGGATGCCGGGTCCAGGCTTTCGGAGTTCAATACAATCTCGATATAGTCATAAAATGAATTCCTGAGCACCCTGGCATGAGCGCCATGTTTCTGCTGCCATCCAATTTCCAGACCTGCAGCCTCAAGGATCATGATCGACCCGCTGGATTGTACCGAGATGACCAGATCGTAATCTCCATCATTTTCAGCCGGAAACCACGGCGCCGGTAATCCTCCCGGTTTGTGGTTAATCGCCAACATGATATCGATATCCGGGATTGGTGCTAATTCCAATACATCTATGCGGAACTGCACCTCGCCTGCTGCCTCGCGGGCGTAAACAGCCACGATGTCCGTACCTGGCGATGTCGCATCCAGCCCGTCAAGGATGCGCACGTCTGCTGGTTTCCAGGCTGTGTTCGCTGTATCCGCGGTGGATCGTCCAGGCGGGGAAGGGATGCAGGAAGACAGGATTAAGAAGAACAGGATTAGGATGATCCTGCTAGGCAGAAACTTAGCCTGCCTGATGCTGTCCCCTCTCATAATCAATGACGCGCATGAGCAGCTGATCCAGGCTGCTGCGAGGGCTGAAACCGGTCAGGTTATGGATTTTTTCGATAGAAGGCACCCGACGGCGCATGTCTTCAAATCCAGGTTCGTAAGCCTGGTCATAAGGGATAAAATTGATCTCGGAATGGCTCTGAGTCAGTGCGATCACTTTTTTGGCGAGGTCCAGGATCGTAACCTCTTCGGTGCTGCCGACATTAAATACCTCACCCACGGAGCCTGGGTTCTGCAGTAAATCATAAATTGCCCGGACCACGTCCTCGACATCAGCGAAACAGCGCGACTGCAGCCCGTCCCCAAAGATCGTCAAGGGTTTCTGCTCAAGCGCCTGGCGAACAAACCTGGGCACCACCATCCCATACTGCCCGGTCTGCCTGGGACCAACAGTGTTGAACAGGCGCACAATGGTAATTGGCAGACCGAACTGCCTGTGGTATGCCAGCCCTAGAAATTCGTCGACCGCCTTCGAAGCGGCATACGACCAGCGGCTGTGCGTGGTCGGACCCATCAGCCTGTCGTCTTCCTCACGGAAAGGTACCGCCACTCCTTTTCCATATACTTCGGATGTGGAGGCGATCAACACGCGGCAGCCGTAACGGTGGGCTGCAGTCAGGATGGCTTCAGTTCCCATCACATTGGTGCGGATGGTGTGCACAGGATCCTTAACAATCAACTGAACCCCAACCGCTGCCGCCAGGTGGATGATTGTGCTCGCTTCGCTGCTCAACCGGTCGAGAACCTGTTCATTCATGATCGATTCGCGCACAAACTGGAATCCGGGTTTTGTTCTCAGGTTGGCGATATTTTCCATCCTGCCCGTTGACAGGTTATCAAGGGCGACGACCTCATTGCCTCTTTCGACCAGGTAGCTGCACAGGTGGCTGCCGATGAAACCGGCTCCACCGGTCACCAGGTATCGTTCGTTAATCATGTTTCTCCATTCCCAGGTACCAGACAATTACCACACCCCACAATCCCCAAACCAGGGGCGCTGAGCGCACCATTCCCCAAATAAGCACATCCACGACACCATTCACCCCCAAAGCGATCTGGCTGGCGAACAAACCTGCTGCGGCGCCGCGCAAGAGTTGGTATTGACCTTTGAATTCAGGCTGTGAGCCCTTGCTGTGTTTGATCAGGTTCCAGGCGCACGCAATCACAGCCATCCACACCGCCAGCCAGGACAGCATTCCTGGCATCCCCATATCCAGACCAATTTGTAAATACAGGTTGTGGGCGTGAGGGATTGCGTTTCCGCCTGATTCCTGAAGAGGATAAAAGATAGACGTAAATTCAGGAAAATTCCCAAACCCAATCCCGCTGATGGGCAGGTTTTTCAGCAGGTAAACCGCCCGCGACCAGATTCCAATGCGGGTGTTGATCACGCCCTGGAACCCTCCCAGCATATAAAAGCCTAGCGTGGATGCACGGAACCACTGCATGGTGACGATCATCACGATAACAGTCGACAACCCAACCACCCATCCCCAGCGCCAACGCAGCGCCGCCAACACCAGTAGACTCACGCCCAGCGCGATCCAAGCTGACCGTGATTGGCTGAGCATGATCATCAGCAGCATTGCCAGCGCCGAAACCGAAGCAAGGAGGCGATTCACCCGCGTCATCCCTTTCCAATTGAACGCCAGTATCGCAGCCGGAACCGGGAAGAGCAAAACGAGGCTGCCAGCGAGCACATTGGGGTTGATCTGGTCACTGACCAGGATGCTGAAATACTGGTAAATGCTGGCAGGGATGAGCGTGATTTTTCCGATGGTCCAATCAACACTGACCGTGGCGAGGGCGGAAAGCCCTAATCCTGTGAGGAATATGCCTGTGACCAGGTAACCGTTTCGCGTTGATGTACTCGACCAGTTGACGATGGCGTAGAAAAATACGATACCAACCAGCAGGCGGTACACCTGCGATGGGTCAAAACCGGAGACCTGGGTGCCTGAAAGCAGCTGGTACTGGCTGAAGTAACGGGGAAAACAGGCTTATGATCGACAGCGCCAGGGCTGCAATCAAGAAAACGATGCTCCAGTCTGCGGGAGTGCGCCGGGTGAAATGACCCAAAGACACCCAACGTAAGATAAAAAAAATGACCGCCACCATGATGGTTACAGGCAGCAGCTGCTGCTGTACCATCGACAGGACGGTCAGACCGGAGATGATCCAAATTTCCAGGTTGAGTATTTTAGTTAAAAATGCGCGCATCGAGGCAGGAAGGTCAAACAGCGCTTAGCGGTGTTGACAGGTCGGTGTTGTGAACATCACCAGGCGCTTGCCCGTACAGGTAAATTATCAGTCGCTCGATTCTTGCCCCTCGACAGGCTGGGGTCTTGGACGCGTTGGCGGGTTGAGGGGGCGTTTAGCCTCACTCCCCCCTCCGTCGTTCTTTCTCGATCTCGTCGTCTTCGGGTTTACATACCCGTAGCTGCGCGAGTCGTAATAATCTGAGTAATACCTGTACCGTCCGGAGTAATAACCGGCGCCCCGGCGTTTAATCGGGTTCAACACAACTCCGAGCACTCGAGCGCCCGACCGCTGTACGGATTCGAGCATCGCCTGTGCCGCATCGATGCGCGTTTCACCCGGCTCCAACACGAGCAAAACCCCATCCACTTTCGCAGCCAGGGAGACCGGGTCCGCCACAATAAATGGAGGGCTGTCCACAATTACGATATCTGCCAGTTTTTCCAGCTCTTCCAGGATAACGCCCATCCTCTCCGAGCCCAGGAGCTCAGCAGGATTTGGCGGCACAGAGCCGCAGGTCAGCACCCGCAAAGACATATCATCGATTTTCGTCAACGCTCCCTGGAGATCGAGCTGGTGGCGGAAGATCTCGCTCAAACCTTTGCGGTTGGGGATTTGGAAGAAGCGGTGTGTGGAAGGGCGGCGTAAATCGGCATCGACCAGGATCACCTGGCGGTCACCTTGCGCGATCACGGCTGCAAGGTTTACTGCTACGGTGGATTTCCCTTCGGATGGGTTGGCGCTGGTCACCAGGATCGATTTCAAGGGATGGTCAACGGCGGCGAAATCCAGGTTGGTGCGCAGTGTGCGGAATGATTCTGAGATGGGCGACCTGGGGAATTCCGAGACGAAAACACCGCCTTTTTCACCCTTGGGCACATCCATCTCGCCGACCATCCCAATCACGGGCAGCCGCAAGTGACGCAGCACGTCTTCTGGGGTCTTGATGCTGTCATCCAGGTATTCGACCATGAAGGCGATCACGCCTGCCAATAACACACCAACCGCCGCGCCAATAATCCCGCTGCGCACTGGCTGCGGTGAAATCGGGCCTCCCGGGACGTTGGCAGGTTCGATCTGCACCACGCTGGGCGTGCTGCGCAGCCTTGCCAGGCGCACATTTTCCAGGTTGTTGAGCAAATTGGTGTAGATCTGGTTATACAGGTTGAGGTTGTTCTGGATTTGAGCCTGGCGCTGGTTCTGCCCGCCCATGTTCGTAGGCTCTCCCAGCACGATCAAGTTAAGATAAATTTCGGTGTACAGGTCGTACCGAGACTGAACCTGCTCAAGCTGGCGTGTCAGGTCGTCCAGAGCCATCTGTTCTTCAGGTTTGAGGATGATCTGCACCGGGTCTTCATCCCTTCTGGGGATGGGCGTGGGTGGGAAGATAATGTTTATCTCCTGGCTAAGGCGGTCGATCTCTACTTCCAGTTTGCCCAGCTCTTCTTCGACGACTTGTTTTTGATTGACCAGGTTTTCATCTGAAATGTTGTTGATCTCACTCTGCAGGGTCTGGATCTGGGTTTCCAGCTGTTTGATCTGGTTTTGCAGGCTCTCTTCTGAGGCTGCAAATCGGGACCTGAGTAAGTTCTCGTTGTAGGTAATAAACACATCGACCAGCGAATTGGCAATTTCCGCTGCCCGGATGGGGTCGCCATCACGAACAGACACTTCGAGGATAAATAATTCCGGCACCTGGCTGGCTCGGATTTGACCGCCGCTCACCTGGTAACCGAGTTCCTCACCCAATGCCTTCAACACAGGACCCGTGGAGATCAACTGGCTGTAAGTTTTTGCCAGCTGGATGTCGCTCCAAACGGTGGAATATTCAGTCGGGCGGTCCTCCGGAGCGCGCATGACCATGATGCGCGTGTTCGTTTGATACACATCGGGTTGGCGGGTACTCATATAGTAACCAACACCACCGCCGACCAACGCGCCCAGGATTAACAACCAAGACCATTTTCTGAGAAGGAATAAATACTGGCGTAGTTCCATAAAATCCTACTTTAACATAAATTTGCCCTTCAAAATTATACCTTCGATCTGTTAATCGGTTTTCTGCAAATCACGTCGCACACGCAGGCGCATCGCTGAACCAGGTGAGTGGATGCCAGCCTGTAGCGGCAGACCTGTGTGTCTGCCCGTTGCCTGGGTAAGCCAATGCCAGCCTGTAGCGGCAGACCTGTGTGTCTGCCCGTTGCCTGGGTAAGCCAATGCCAGCCTGTAGCGGCAGACCTGTGTGTCTGCCCGTTGCCTGGGTAAGCCAATGCCAGCCTGTAGCGGCAGACCTGTGTGTCTGCCCGTTGCCTGGAAAAGCCAAGGCCAGCCTGTAGCGGCAGACCTGTGTGTCTGCCCGTTGCCTGGGTAAGCCAATGCCAGCCTGTAGCGGCAGACCTGTGTGTCTGCCCGTTGCCTGGGTAAGCCAATGCCAGCCTGTAGCGGCAGACCTGTGTGTCTGCCCGTTGCCTGGGTAAGCCAATGCCAGCCTGTAGCGGCAGACCTGTGTGTCTGCCCGTTGCCTGGGTAAGCCAATGCCAGCCTGTAGCGGCAGACCTGTGTGTCTGCCCGTTGCCTGGGTAAGCCAATGCCAGCCTGTAGCGGCAGACCTGTGTGTCTGCCCGTTGCCTGGAAAAGCCAATGCCAGCCTGTAGCGGCAGACCTGTGTGTCTGCCCGTTGTCTGGGTAAGCCAATGCCAGCCTGTAGCGGCAGACCTGTGTGTCTGCCCGTTGCCTGGGTAAGCCAATGCCAGCCTGTAGCGGCAGACCTGTGTGTCTGCCCGTTGCCTGGGTAAGCCAATGCCAGCCTGTAGCGGCAGACCTGTGTGTCTGCCCGTTGCCTGGGTAAGCCAATGCCAGCCTGTAGCGGCAGACCTGTGTGTCTGCCCGTTGCCTGGATAGGCCCCAAGGCGCACACGCAGGTGCGCCGCTACAGAGAGCAATCCTTCAACGCTTTCTCTACCGCAGCGATCACAAACCTCAACTGTTCGTCGCTCATCCCAGGATAAAGGGGTAGGGTGACCTCGCGGGCAGCAGCCTGTTCCGTAATCGGGAGTGAAGGTGCCTCTTGCCCGGATGACGAGAAAAGCGACTGGTAATAACGAAAACCATGCACAGGCGGGTAATGGATGCTGGTTTGAATCCCGGCATCTTTCAGCAGATTGATGAACAGGGAGCGGTCAATCGTCTCAGGGAGTATCACCGGGAAGATGTGGTAAGCAGGTTCGACATCATCGGGTATCCCCTCCTGCGCTCCAGCCCGGCGTTCTGAGTGTTTGAGAAACGGGAGAGAGAGCTGGACGGAAGAATCCTGGTTGAATTCCTCGAACGCCGACCAATATGTCTGCGTGATCGCCCTGCGCCTTGAATTGTTTTTGGGCAGTTTTCTCAACTGCTGTATGCCAATGGAAGCATGCACCTCATCGATACGGTCGTTGTAGCCCAGGGCGATGACATCGTACGAGTGCGCATGACCCTGGTGGCGGTCCCATGTCAGGCTGGTCATCCCGTGAGAGCGCAGCAGGCGGATTTTTTCGGCAAGATCGTCACGGTTGGTGACCACCATCCCCCCCTCGCCGGTAGCCAGATTTTTGTTGGAAAAGAAGCTGAAGCAGCCAATATCTCCCAGGGTTCCCAGGCAGGAGCCGTTCAGGCGTGCGCCCGGGGCGTGAGCAGCATCCTCGATGACCGCCAGATTGTGTTCGTGGGCGAGCTCAAGAATTGTGGGCATGTCGCAGGGGAAACCGCCGTAATGCATCACCATGACTGCCCGTGTGTTCGCATCGATCTGGGTATAAACTGAACGCGGGTCTATGGTCAGGTTATCCAGGCTGTGTACATCGGCGAAACGCACCTCAGCGCCGGTGTAAAGCACCGCATTGGCTGTGGCGACGAAGGTCAGGGAAGGCACAATCACGTTGTCGCCAGGTCCGATCTCCAGCGCTAACAGGGCGAGGTGCAGCGCTGCTGTGCAGTTCGATACCGCAATGGCGTGTTTCACTCCCAGGAAATCTGCGAATTCTGCCTCGAACTGCTGAGTGACCGCGCCCATGGTCAGCCACTTGCTGCGCAGCACCTCCAGAACAGCCCGTTCTTCGGCTTCATCGAAATCTAGATCAGCCAGCGGTACTTTCCATCGAGGAGTAAGATCAACCAAATTTTAGGTTTCCTGGTGGGGTGGGAGGATCATGGATTGGAGCGCTTCGAAATCCTGCACAGCATGGGCATAATCATCCGGTCTGCCCAGGTCCTGCCAGTAGCCGTCGAAGGGAAAACTCTGCACTTTTTCCTGGTTTTGGATCAAGGTCAATACCAGGTCTGGGAAATCGAGATGCTGGTTCCTGGGGATGTAATTGAGCACACGCGGCTCGAACAGGTAAATGCCCATGCTGACGTAAAACTCGTAATCCGGTTTTTCGATATAACCCGTGATCAGGTTGGAGCCTTCCGTTTCGATCACGCCAAAATCGATGTTCACCTTGCGGTAGTGGGTGGCAATGGTGGCAGCGGCTCCGCTTTGCCTGTGTTTTTCGATGAACGAACGCAGGCTCAATGTGGTCAACACATCGCCATTAACCACCAGGAAAGATTCATCCAGACCATCGATCAGGGAAAGGGGTCCGGCAGTTCCAAGCGGGTGATCTTCGAAGCTGTAGCGGATTTTCAAACCCAGGCGCTCACCTTGCTGGAAGAAAGCCTGTAACAGGTGTGCCAGGTGACCAACGGTGATGATCACTTCTTCAACACCCGCATACTGCATCTGCCGCAGCAAGATTTCAAGTATGGGCATCTCACCGACAGGCAGCAGAGGTTTGGGCAGGATGGTGGTGTATGGTAACAGGCGCGTCCCCTTCCCGCCTGCCAGGACAACTGCCTTCATGTTCGCCTCCGCTTAGAGGATGTATTGGTCAGCATCGTAAAGGTCTAAATGGTTCGAAACCCATCCGATTGTACGTTTCAGCCCATCCACAAGGCTCATGGTGGGATGCCATCCAAGCAGCTGGGCGGCGAGTTTGTTGTCGGACAGCAGCCGCTGAACCTCACTTTTTTCAGGTCTTAGCCGGCTGGCGTCAAGCTCGATGCGCACAGGTTTGCCGACCAGTTTCAAGATGTTATCCGCCAATTCCCTCACAGATACCTCGCTGCCAGTGCCCAGGTTGATTGCCTTCCCTTCGACACCGTCTGCCTTCCCCGCCGCCAGAAAACCGGCGACCGTATCATCGACATAGGTCAGGTCACGGCGTGCATCCAGGTTTCCCAGGCGCACGACGTCCGAAGTTAACGCCTGTATGATGATCGTGGGGACAACGGCTCGCGGCGGATTGGCGCGGTCCGTAGGTATTGAACGGGCGCAGGGTGACAACCGGCGTATTATAGGAAAGGTAAAAACTTTCCGCCAGCTTGTCAGCGGCAATCTTGCTGGCAGAATAGGGCGACTGTGCCTGCAGGGGGTGATCTTCCCCAATCGGCACGCGCAGCGCGGTCCCGTACACCTCACTCGTCGACGTGTGGATGATGCGCTGGACACCACACTCCCTGCCTGCCAGTAAAACGTTCAAAGTACCGCTGACATTGGTTTCTACAACGTCTTTTGGATTTTTGTATGAGTAAGGTATGGCGATCAAAGCGCCCAGGTGGAACACTCTTGAGACACCCTGCATGGCTGCCTTCACCGCGCTCATGTCTCTCAGGTCACCGGCGATGGTCTCGACATGTTCCATGATTTGCGCTGGGAGCAAGCGCAGCAATCCAGGGTCATTGCGTGAGTTGTAACGCACGAAGGCTTTCACCCTTGCACCCCGGGCGGTCAGCGCCTCCACCAGGTGGCTGGCGATGAACCCACCTGCGCCGGTAACCAGCACGCTTTCACCATCCCAACTTGCCCTGGTGGTACCGGCAGTTTCCCCGCCGGAGTTTGCCTCAGCAGGCAGTTCTGAAGACGGTTCTGAAGACGGTTCTGAAGACGGTTCTGAAGGCATCATCCCTCAGACCTCGTCAGATGTTGTCCGGAATTTTCCTGCAGGGTCCTTTTCCGCTTTTCGATCAATCGTTTCAGCCCCTCGAGGTCTCCCTCGGCAGTACAGCTTTCCATTTCTGCCAGCCATTGTTGCTCTTCTGTCGGTAATTCAGCATCGCTCGAACCAGAACCCCATTCCATCGATCCCCGATCCTGGTGGTGCATGGCTTTGAACAGATCCTCCGGTTGGTAGGGTGCAGATTGTCCTTCCGCGTCAACACTGACCAACAGGTCCAGGGCTGCTGGCAAATCCGGGAACAGGATTGTTCGTGCTGGAGTGGAGGCACAGATGTCCAGGAATCGTTTGCGTTCGGCGGTAGAGATGTTGTGGATAGCAAAGATGATGATGCCAATATCGTGTTTTTTGACCAGCTCCGGGATATTCTCCCGCCTGCCCAGGACATCCAGCCCTTGAATTCGAGTGCCCAGCTTGTACATGTCGTCATCTACGTATCCGATGACATTAAAATGGTTGCCATATGTGCTCGTGGTCAGCAAAGAATTGGCAATCTGCCCGCTCTCGCCCCCGCCCACCACCAGCACGCGCTCCCGTGTGACGGGCATTTCGGACCAACGCGCCAGCCAGCGTGTTTCCAGCCCGTTGACAATCCGCTGCCTGAAGCGCACAAACACAAAACCGATGAACGATAGCAGCGAAGCCATGAAGATCATCCCATAAGGCACGTATGGTTGGCTGGCTTGCTCCGGGTTGCGGAAGATGGTTATGGTAACGACTGCGAGCACGGTTGCGGTGAATGTAGCCGGCACCAGCGGAAGGATATCCTCACCGCGCGCCTCTGACCAGGTGATCTTGTTCACCTTGAGTACCGCGCAGGTAAAACTGAACAGCAGGGAATAGAGTACGGCAATCCCAACCGCCCTCAGCCAGCCGACGTCCAGTGGGGCAAACGACCGGAAGAATAGACCTGCGATGCCGATTGAAACCAGGCTGACGACGGTATCGATCATGAACCAATTCAGGTAATTCCTCACAAAGCGGGTGAATGGACCGATGAACAACATCCTCTCCGGCGGATTGAACGCACCCAGCCTGGGGAGAAGCAAGATGACGGTCCAGAAGAGAATGTCGAGGTCCAGCCAGAAGGACCTGTGCCGCACGTAGAGCTGGTCCAGGCGCATCTTGCTGGGAAGGATGGTGCTCAGGTAGGTATCCATCATCTGTCCTCCATTGAGCATTTCCTCCTCCCTCCTGTAGAGCACGGATGCAGGACTGGTGATCCCGGGTCTTACCGAAAGGATTTCGCGGCGGATGGACGCATGCCATGTCTGCACGATGCCCGGGTCTTCCGGTCTGGGACCCACAAAGCTCATATCTCCCTTGATCACGTTCCAGAACTGCGGCAGCTCGTTCAGTTTGGTTTCCCGCAGCCATCGTCCCAGGTTGGTGACGCGCGCGTCATCGTGCGCAGTGATCGGGGGACCCTGGTAGCTGAACTCGTCCTCATGCATGGTACGGAATTTGTAGATCAGGAACTGCTTCCCGTTCATCCCGCTGCGCTTGCCCTTGTAAATAACCGGTCCGGGCGAATCACGATGGACTCTCCACACGATCCACAGGAAGAGAGGCGATAGGATGACCAGCCCAATGAGACTGATTACCAGGTCGAAAATGCGCTTGGCTCCCCGGGCAACGGCTTGCCGGGTTCCAGTAACGGGTAAAGGGGTAGTGTCAACCTGGGTTTCTGCTTGCATGACGGTATTTAGTTAATCGCTATACTCTGCCGTTATTCTTCACAATAGCTGTTGTACGGATCATCGTTATCGTACCATATCATGGCGGAAATGTGCCTGGCTACCACGTGCGCACTGGACGGTCGCGCCAGCGGTTGGCAAAATAAACCAGCCCCGAGAGGAATCCTGAACCCGTAGCTGAAATGCAGGATAACGAATGCAAGTGGAACAACAGGAATTAAGCTTAATTCATCCCGCATCCCCACCACGATCGACACCACCAGCACCAGGCTGGTATAAACACCCAGCAGGACCATCAATACATTCCACACAGGAGGATGCCATAATGTAATCACCAAAAAACTCACCAGGAAGGTAATAAAGAATGGGGGCACAAACTGCCTGGGTCGCATCTGCATGGGATGCTGCTGCAGCACGCGCACTTTCCAGAACCCGTACCAGAAATACTGCCTCCACAGCGACAGCAGGTTGCCGCGGCTGTAATAGCGCGAGCGTACTTCACCGCTCAAAAGGATCTTGGCTCCCAATTTGCGTAAGCGGTAGTTGTATTCATCATCCTGGTTGCGCACCAGTTCGACGTCATAAGGTCCGGCTTTTTGGATGATCTCGCGTGAATATGCCGGAAACGGCACGCTGTCTGCCAGCCTGTGCGGATTGTCCTCGATGCGGAATGCCAAGTCTCCCACGCCAAACGGGTGTGACATCGCTGCCGCGATCCCACGGGCGAGATAAGTCTCCCCACAGGTCTGGATCGGTCCGCCCACACCCTGTATCTCGCCAGAGTCAAGCAGCTCCACACAGCGGCGCACATAGCTGGGGGCGATCTCGCAGTGCCCATCGACGCGGATGATCACCTCGCCGCGCGCCTGGCGCAGGGCAGCGTTCATCCCGGTGGGCACAATCCTGCCCGGGTTATCCACCAGGTGGATGTTGGGATAACGTCCCTGGTATTCCTTGACCTTCTCCGCGTGCCGTCGTCCGACATCCCATCGGCGATGAAGATTTCGATCCGTTCTGCGGCATAGTCCTGCGCCAGCACGCTGTCCAGGCTGCGTTCGATGTAGGCAGCCTCATTGCGCACCGGCATGATCACGGTAACGAGCGGACGTTCATTCATGATGAGCTGCACCCAGCTTTCCCGGTGATCCAGGATACCCCGAAAATATACAGGTATGGTTCAATCGTTGACCGGATGCGGCTGTCTCCAATAAAAACGAACGCCAGCAGCAGGGTATATGCAATGAACAGGAAGAAAATCCAGGTTGGCTTATTTCGGATTTGTGCGATCATCCCTAACACGATGAAAGGAAGCATCAATCCATATGGGAAAAGACCGGCAAAAAGATAGAGCATATTTCTGCCGTCCTGTCTTTGGAGCATGGGATCAAAATGAAAAAGCAGTAAAATTTTTCTCAGACCGTTGGTCATAAACCTGCCCGGGTTGTTTTGGATCCAGTCGACTGCTTTTGCCTGATAAAAATCATTCAATTCCATGCCGGATAATGCTTCTGGCGCGTCATAAATCGGGTGTGACATAGGCATCGGCTGCCGCCAGATGAATTCAGGATTGTTTGCCGACCATAATGTCAATCCACCATTGGAGGAAAGAAGGGTCCATTCCCCAGATATCCGGAAATTGCGCACAGACCATGGAATCAGAAGCAGCAGGGTGGTAACCAGGACCAGGATAGCGGTCCGGATGGGAATCCAGCGCCCGCGCCATGCAATGCGCAAATCCGAGAACCAGGAGGACGAAAGGCCAGCCCTGGTTGCGGGTGAGTCCTGCGCCAGCAAAACAAACGCCTGCAAGGATGGGGACCCAGACCGGAAACCGGTGTGGCGCTGGTAGTTTGTCTGCTGTTGTCTGGACGATCACCAGGAGATATATACCCGTACACATCAAGAAGATGAACAGCGGTTCACTCAGCAGTGTGCTGCTCAGGTAGATCTGGGCGGGATCAATTGCCAGCAGGAAGCCTGCCCAGAAACCCACTATGGGCGTGAAGACCCTTTTCCCGGTAAAGTATGCCACTACAACCGTCGCTGCGGATAGCAGCGATTGGGCAAACAGGCTGAAAGCCAGGGACCTGCCGCTCATCCCCAGCGCCAAAGCAAGGAAAAAGGATTGTCCGGGAGGCTGTCCCAACAACGGTGTGGAAGCCTCGAGTCCCAGCACACCATGATCCAAAAGATTTAAGCCGGTATGGTAATAATACGAGCCGTCTGGCTCCTGAGGGAACGTGGTAAACCCTCCTCTGAAAATGAGTATGAACGCAACCCGCAGCAGGAGCGCCAGAATAAACAGCAATCCGGCTGCTTGCCATTCTGAAAGCCTATCGGGAAGCACCAGGATTTTACAAAATTGGTTTTTGATCTTTTTCAAGAGCATTGATGATCAAGTGTGGCGGAATGCCATTTCCTTACGACTGTCAGGATGGCAGGAAGGAACTCGAATATATTCATTTAACTCATCAATTCAAACTCACAGCCCAGATGTATAAATTTCCGTTCTGTCCGAGATAGTCCAGGGAAATGCTCTCAACCACGAAATCACCCGGAATTGGGAGCTTCACCACGTGCAGCCCCGCCTGGAAATCGCGCCATGCCTGCGGGTAAGCGCGCTGCCCGAGCAGCGCCAGGCGCTTGTGCCAGGTGTACACCGTCTCACAGGCTGCCTCCGGGGCACAGGCGCGGTCCCAAGCCTGCGTTTCCTCGCCCAGCCGGATCGGGATGGTGACCTTATCTCCGCCCGGGCTGCTCAGGGTGACTCGGGCGACCTGAGTTCCATCTTCCATATCTCCAGCGTCCAGCAGAGTGGTCAGCAGGATCAACGCTTTGGTCTGTAATGGCTGTTCCAGGAGCATCTGCCGCGTCCGCACGCCTTCCAGGTCGGGCAGGCTGAAGGCACCCACCACGTGCAGGCGTTCGCCTTCGACCTGCAGATCGAGGGGTAAGGACAGGTCCTCGAATTCCAACCCGTAGATGCTCAGCGGTTGCAGCAGCTGCCCGGTCTCAGCATCAAGCCGATATCCCTGCACGCCCTCTGGTTTGCGCTGGAACACATACTCGAACAACGGGTAGTCGACGCGCCCGGCGCTCCAGGCGTATTGCTTCTCGATTTGCGCCAGCAGGCGGTTCAATCCAATGCGCCGCTCCAGCTGGTAATCGTTGCTGACGAACAACAGCCGGTCGAAACCTGCCATCGCCGCGAGCGGATCTTCAACAGGCAGGTTCCAGGTCTGCTCCAGGGGCAGTTCTGCAGGGAAGTAGCGCCGGACCGGATCACCGGACCGCCCGTCGTGCAGCACCAGGTCACCTGTCTGCAGCGAGGCGGCAGCGAAACCGGCTGCCTGGCGGTAATCGGTCAGAGTGCCGTAAGACCAGTCCCCCTGCCAGCGCTGCACCAGCCCGGCGAGGTTGACGAGAACAAGCAAACCAAAAACCACCTGCGCCAGCCTGGCTGACAGGGCGGATAACCCGGCAGCCACGAGCAGCAGCAAAACAGGCGCCAGGAAGGCAACATGGCGCGGCGCCACCCCGCCAGCCAGCCTTCCCCCCACGGCATCCAGCACCACGTAAATGCCCAGGAAAATGATCGCATAAAAAATGAGCAGGGGCGCCCAGCTGCGCTCACGGACCAGCTTCCAGGTTCCCAACCCGGCTGTGATCACAATCAGCAGAATCCCGGGGATGACCAGCCAGAGCTCGAGCGGGTAGGTGTGGTAACCCAGCGCGAGAACGTAACCTGCAACGGCAGCTTTCGCCAGGCTGAGCAAGGTAACAGGCGTCACCGTTACCGGGCTTGCGGTCGTGGTATGGGCGACAGCCTGGTAGAGCTGCCAGAGACCTTGCTGCACCCCCGGGATGAGAGGGATGGCGAAGACCAGCAGCAACCCCAGGGCGGTGAATGACAGCCACAGCCAGCGGGATTTCTTTCCCTGGGTACTCACCAGGGCGACCTGGGCTCCCACCGGGGCGACCTGGGCATTCACCAGGGCAAAGAGCAGGCAGGCTGTGGCTGCCAGGACGCCCAGGAAGTGTGAAAAGATCAACAGCGCCGCTGACGGCACCAGCCAGACCAATCCCTTGCGCGGGCAACCAGACGCTACCCAGCCCAACACCAGCCACAGGAACAGGGTCGAGCTGAAAATGAACAGGGTGTAAAAGCGCACTTCCTGAGCATGGTAGACGAGGAAAGGGGATGTGGCTGCCAGGATACCCGCTGCCAGGTTCCAGGGGTGAGGGCAGAGCAGCGAAGCGCAGGCATAAACCAGGTACACGCTGCCCAACCCGAAGAAAACCGACAGCATGCGCAGCCACGCATCGCTGGCTCCCAGCCCCATCCAGCCTTTGAGCAGCAGGGAATATGCCAGCGACTGCCAGTTCAACCCCAGCTGCTGCGCTTCCAGGATCGAGTTGTACTCGTCACCGTTGAGCGGGTAACGCGTCAGACCAACCAGGAAGGTAGACAGTGCGGCAACAGTCAAAAGCAGCAAGCCTGGTCCCACCGCGCCGCTGTACAGCCCGTCGCGGAACCACAAAAAGCCTTTTTTTATCAAATCGCTCATAAACCGTAGGGCAGGTTTCTTACCTGCCATCAACAATCATGCCGAACCCAAACGTCGGGTAAGAAACCCGACCTACAATACATTCGCTCATTCGTCTATTCGTCCCCTTCGTATTAAGAAATCCGCGCCATCCAAAAATCGGCGTAATCTGCGTTGAGAAACATCCCATTACCTGCCGCCAACCTCCATACACAACGCAACCAGCGCCTTCCTGCGTTTTTCCATCGGGAAGCAGTCCAGAACACGCTGCCGGGTGCGCTGGCGTTCAACCTGCGGGTATTCCAGAGCGCGCCGGATTCCGTTGGCGACCTCTTCCGGTTCGGTGCTCAAGGTAATGATGCCTGTATCGCCCACCACCTCCGGGAGAGCCCCATACGGGGACACCACCGGGATGCATCCAGCCAGCATCGCCTCTGCCACGCTGATGCCAAACGCTTCGTGCAGGGAGGGCTGCACATACACCCAGGCATTGCGGTAATGGTCCAGCAGCTGCTCCTGACTTACCCAGCCAGTGAGGGTCAGGTTTTGGGGAGAAATTTTTCAGAGCTGCTCTGCCGTGCCATCGTGATCTCTGCCCACCAGCACGAAAGGGATCTGGTTCAGCATCGCGGCAGATTTGGCAAACGGCAGGTGACCTTTGCGCAGCAGGTTGTCCTTCTCCACATTCCCCACCGTTAACACCATTGGGTTAGAAGGTTTAGCTGGTAGATTGTCCGAAAGGGTCAACAACCCCGTGATGGATGACGTGGACCTTCTCATGGCGGGATGCCGGCGTGCTTAATGGCTTCGTCCTGGCTGAAATTTGAATTAACAACCAGGGCGCTTGCCGAACGCAGTGTTGAATTCGTAATCAACCGCCTGGCTCCGCCGCGCTGGCTGCCGTATCCGGCTTCGGGCAGATTTGCCAGGTCGTAACCGCCGGTGACCATGATGGAGGGTTTCTTCAACCAGCGAGCGAAGTGCATGGGAAAAAAGGTATGCCAGGAGGCAAACCAGCCAAACACCAGGTCGTTCTCCAGAATTTTCCGGTAAACCCGGGCTGGATTTGCCCACCGACCGGTAACCGCCATCTCGCTGACATTGAAATCCTGGCGCAGCAGCTCCAGGTCCGAGCGCACAAAACTGGTCAGGTGGTTGTGGATGAACAGGATGCGCAAAATACTCAGTCCCGGGGTGATCTTGTAATAAGGACAAATTCGAACACGGCTTCCATGTTTGCAGCGTGCGCTTCGAGCGAAAATTGCTCTACTGCCCGCCGGCGCGCTTTTTGCGACAGCTCCAGTCTCAAGCCGGGTTCAGAGATTAGCAGGCGCAGGTTGGCTGCCAGCCTATCGACATCACCGGGTGGAGAAAGCAAACCTGCATCCAGCAGGACCTCACGTACGCCGGGAATATCACTGGCTGTTAGCGGTAAACCTGCTGCCATTGCCGAGAGCAGCGATAACGGGCTGGTATCCTTCTCGCGCAGGATAAGCGAAGATATCCATCGTTCTCAACACGTTAGCCAGGTCGCTGCGAAAACCGGTGAAAGTGATGCGCTTTGTGTACCCGGAGCTTTCTACCTTCCTTCGCAGAGTTTGCTCGTATGCATCGTCATCGAACAACGCAGACCCGACCAAAAGCAGGTGGGTGTTCGGGGCTGCTTCCGCCAGAGCCAAAAAAGCATCCAGCAGGTGTGCCTGTCCTTTCCAGGCGGTCAGCCGGGCAGCGTTCCCGATCACCAGAGCGCCAGCCGGAATACTGAATTCATCCCGGAATGCGGCACTTTTTCCCCCAGCATCATGATTGGGGTGAAATTCATCAGTATCGATTCCGTTGAACACCACCTGGCTTCTTGCTCGCAGCTTTGCAGGCAGCTGGTTCAGGATCGGGCTGCCGTCTGCCACCACGGCGGTGGGCAGGAAGGTAGCCGCCAGCCCGAACAGGCGCGCATACAATCCGGCATAACGTTCGCTGACCAGGTCCTGCAGGTGCCAGAGGCAGGGGATACCCAGTCGGCGTGCGGCGAGAGCGCCGCTGAAGTGGGCGCCCATGCCCTTGGTCACCAGCAAGGCACAGTTCCTGCCTGACAGGCTCTGTCGAATAACCCCGGCAGATTGTTGGATGCGCAGCAGGTTGTCCGCCAGGGCAGCAGGGTCCGGCAGGCGTTGGTCCGCGCTCGTAACCCTTCGGCTTGTGGATCGTAAGGACGGCAGGGGCAGCACCTCGCACGGCACCTGCGCTTCACGGCAGCGGCGGGCGAACTCACCCTCGCCGGGCACGATCACCAGCGGATCCCAGGCTTAGAGCGGTCCAGCTGCTGGCAAAGATACAGCGTGCTGAACTCCACCCCCCCCATCTCGGTCACGTTGTGTAGAAAGATGATTTTATGAGTGGTCAAAAAAGCCTATACCGCGAAGCTTCGCGGTTTGCTCCTTATTTCGGGCTGTCGGTCGAGTCGATGGGCTTCCCATCTCCCAGCGCTTCGCCCACACCAGGAAGGTGTAGATCGCCGTGTAGGCGCAGAAGACGAACCCCCTCCAGCCGTCGCGGAAGCCCTGCTGGACCACATACCGGTATCCGAACACCACCCACGGGTGCACCAGCAGGCGGTAGGCGCTGAAGCGCCTGCCCTGCTTGTGCAGCTCATCCGCCTCGTAGCGCGTGTAGCGGTTCAGGTTGGCGAGCTGGCGCGAGATGCTGGGCATGCCGTGGTGCAGGATAGCGCCATCGAGCGTGGGCACCTCCCCCGGGACCTGGATCGAGGCGTGCACCTCGCGGTCGCTCCAGCGCCCCCGGTCCCGGCGGAACAGGCGTACCTGGTAATCGGGGTACAACCCGCCGTGCCGGCACCATTTCCCCAGCACGTGGTTCTTGCGCGGCATGCGAAACGCGCTGATCGTATCCGGGACATCCCGGATACGATTCAAAATCTCCTCCTCCAACCCCGGCTCTAGCGCCTCGTCGGTATCGATCTGCAGCACCCACTCGTGCTGGCACTGCGGCAGCGCCCAGTTTTTCTGCCGGGCAGAATTGATGTATTCGTGCTGGATCACCCACGCGCCAGATTCAGCACAGATTTCCGGGGTGCCGTCTGTGCTGAACGAATCCACCACCAGGACCTCATCTGCCCAGCTGACCGAGGTTAAGGTTTCGCGGATGGTGTGTGCGTTGTTGAAGGTGGGGAGGAGGATGGAGATTGGGGTAGTTTGGAGGGGACCCATGTTGATTGTTGGAAGTATGACCTGTTGGACTGGTATGCATATACCACATCGGCATTCTGGTAAAGCCAGGCGGACGCCAGGATCCAGACCAGCCAGATGGGCATGGCTAATTGGATCAACCAGGTGGTGCCCTGGGTGATCATCACACCGCCGCTGATCAATAACGCCAGTGAGAGGGCTTCGGGCAGACGCGCCTTCAAACCCGATTGGCGGGTGTTGAAGATATGGCGCATAAGCTGGATGTTATTGACCAGCCAAATACCTGCCACAAGCAGGGCAGTCAGCAGTCCCTGACCGACAGAAATTTGTAAAAAGTCGTTGTGCACCCAGCCGGAGCCTGCCCACCCGCTGCCCCATGGGCGCTCAAGCGTGCACGCCCATGCTTCCTCAATGCGCAGCAGCCGGCCCTGAGCCGACGAATCCGCCTGACCGCCTTCCAGGGCAAGGAAGAGCGAGACAAAGCGCTCCTCCGCCACCAGGGGGACAAGGACTGCCAGTCCGGGGATCGAGATCAACAGGAAGATAACCCCGGCGACAGATCCAAAGCGGTAGAAACCCCACACCACCACAGCCAGGATGATCACAAACCAGATGCTGCGGTAACCGCCGATATAGATGCCCATGATCTGGACTGCAGCGCCAGCCAGGACCAGCGGCCTCATGATGTTCGTCTTGCGGGTGACGTCTTTCTGTTCGGCGGGTTCCTCTGGTCCGGCTTGTGCATCAGTTGAAAGACTGCCCCGGGCGAATTCTCTGCACCAATCCCACACCACGTGCGCCATGGGCAGGCTGAGAGCCAGCGTGAAGGTCGCAACCGGCGCGCCGTAGAAGGAAAAAGTCGCCCGGCGGAACCCTTCCAGGGTGACCAGCGCCTCGGGGTTGGATGCGAACCCTGGGATCGCGCCAACGAAGCCGGGGAAAGTATATTCCAGCAGACCAACCGCACCGATCCAGGTGCCGGTGATAAAGAAGATGACTACCACCGGTTTCCAATTTTCACGGTCCTGGAGCACCGCCCAGGCGACGACCGCCATGGGTATTATCACGAGGAAATTCTTGGCTTCCTGCAGCATCAGTACCCAGGCGCGACCACTGCCATAACCCAGGATTGCTGCCAGCGCCCAGAAAGGCACCAGCGCCAGCGCCCATCGCGGCACCCAGGTTTTGAGTCCTTCCGGGAACCAGCGCCTGCGTTGAAAAAGGAGGATGATCAGCAGCATCCATATCAACAACTCTGATGGATGCACGGTCAATCCTGCCAGGTCAACCGTGCGGTAGCCGAGTCCCAGGGTGATTATGAATAGAAAGAAGCCCAGCTTTAACCCGGAAATCCCCGAACCGAGGATAATGACCAGGGAGAGCGCAAGAACGCCGACAACGAGCAGCTGGAACAGGTCTAATCCGAACATGGATTAACCACGGATTTCTCAGATTTCACGGAATAAAATTTCTTTGTCGGCAAGGCTTTTCCATTGAAAAGCATGATACCATCCTGGAGATCGCTCTCAGGTGTTGGTTTCCACATGGTTGTCAGTATGAATGGGTCGGGCGGGGACACCGGCGACGGTGGTGTGTGGGGGGACGTCCCGGTTGACCAGCGCTCCGGCAGCCACCACCGCCTGCTCACCGATCTCCACTCCCTGCAGGATGGTGGCTCCAGCGCCGATATAGGCGCCGCGGCGGACGGTGATGGGCGCCTGGGTGGGCGGGATGCTGCTGGCGAGCGGGCTTTTGCCCACGTCGGTGTGGGTGATGAAGGTGACGCGCATCGAGACGGTCACCCGGTCTTCGATGGTGACCGTGTCCTTGAGGTCGAAGAACACCTGCCTGCCGAAATAGCAGTCTTCGCCGATGCGCAGGTTGGCGTAATGTTTTCCGGGCTCCTCCGAGGCATTGTGGATCATCAGCGGGGAATGAATTTCGATCCCCTCACCGATCTTCGCGCCATGCTGGCGCAGCGTGGGGGCGATCATCTTCGCCGGCATCAGCAGGAACAGGGCATTCAGCCCTTCGGCTTTGTAAGCCCGGTAAGCCAGGTTGATACCCAGGTTGACCAGCCAGGTGACAAATCGCTTGATCATGGTGTGTTCAATTCAACCCACTGAATAATTCCAGGTAACGTTGGGCAATTTTTGACCAGTCCTTTTCAGCAGCAACCTGCCGGTTCCGGCTCGATGTTTTTTTATCGGCAGGACACTGGAGGAATTCCAGTAAACCTTTCCGAATGTCCTCGACATCAGGTTCGACGAACAAATTCCCTTGCGAGGGGACGAATTCACTAATACCTCCCGACCGTTGTCGCCAGCAGTGGTTTTCCGGCCGCCAGGGCCTCCAGGGCTGTGATGCCAAATGTGTCTTCCCGGGATGGAACAACTGCAAACATGCATCCATTTAATAGTTTCACAACCTGCTCCGGTGAGGCTCGACCCCAGAAGATAATGCGTTTTTCCATATTTTCTGACTTTGCTATTTTTGATAACTGTTCTTTCTGTTCACCTTCCCCAGCCAGGATCAAGTCTATATTTGGATATGAATCGGCAATATCGATGAATGCCTGTACCAGGATGTCAAATCCTTTGACTCTGGTGAGACGACCGAACCCAAACAGGTATGGTCTGGGATGGTCGTACATGGATCTGTCATCAAACCTGGTTAAATCAACCCCGTTGTGGATAACAAAAGATTTGTCTATCAATTTCTGGTTCTAAACTTGCAGTGCGGTCCAGCAAATATTGGGAGCAGGCAGTGATTCCATCTGCACGAAGGAGCAGTTTTTTCAAAGTACCCAACCTTTGGGCAGAGGCGGCTGGCGGTCGATGGCTGCTCGAACCAGCGCAGGATTTCATTCCCATGCAGTGAAACGATGAGCTTGAAATCACCACCCTTATGTTCATTCAAGATGAAAGGGGATTGTTCATCCGGATAATGTACATTGACCACATCTGGCTGGAATTCTCTCAGGATATCCCTCAATTTCCTCTGTGAGAGCGGGGCGAAGACCAATCCCGCCAGGAACAGGTCCAGCCTCCTGTTTTTCAGATGAATTACTTCCGGGCGCAGGAAAAACAATCGTTGGATGGTAACTCCATCAATCTCCTCCTCCGCGGGCAGGCTGCGCGGGTGGCGCTGGGTGACGACCTGGACGGTGTGCCCTTCTCTCTGGAAATGGACAGCCAGGGCATGAGCCGCGGTTTGCAATCCACCCACGAGGGGAGGGTAGGACGAGGTTAAGATTAATATGCGCATAGTTTAATTGCGTGGCTTCCCGAACCTTCTTTCTCTACGATGTCTTTCGGGTGAGTGCCTGCTGTACCATGCCCCCCTGCCATGCCAGGCAGGCAGCCAGGAGCAGTGAATATGCCTTCATTTTCTCGGAAGAGCCCTCGATCTTTCGGGTGTTGAGCACCGGCTGGTAAAGTGGCAGCAGGAGGAAGTTGCCCAGCTTGAGCAGGTCCCTTGCTGAGTGGATCCCGTGCGGGTAGATGCTGTACATTTCCGGCCACTTCCTCCTTACCAGGAAATACGCCCTGCCGTACATGTAGTGCTGGTTGAGGAAGCCCTTCACGGTGGGGCGGTGGTGGTGGTACACCTTCACGGATGGGTCGAACCAGACCGGGTAACCTGCCTGCAGCATGCGCCAGTTGTAGTCCACATCCTCGCCGCGGAACAGGCTCTCGTCCTGCTCTCCGATCAGGTCGACCACCTCGCGCTTGTAGGAGATGTTCACCCCCGGCAGCGTGCGCACGTATTGGGCTTCTGTCCAGCTGGGGAAGGTGATCGCATCAGCGACCTTGCCAACCAGAGAATTCGGTGTTGGTGCCGATCACCGGTCCGCCCACCGCTCCGGCTTCTGGATGCTGCGCGTGCACGCGCTTCATCTGAGTCACCCAGTCGGGAAAGACCTGCGCGTCATCATCGGTCATGGCGATGATGTCCCCTTGGCAGTGGGGAAGTCCCACGTTTCGGCTGGCAGCCAGGTTTTTGTTCACGGTTCGTACCAGCATCACTTCCACACCGGGCGGTATGTTGAAAACCTTTCACCACCCGGTCGGCGCGGTCATCCCCGCCATTGACCACCACGACCTGGTCGGGTTTCTCATCCGATTCCACCAGCAGGCTTGCGAGCGCTGTTTCTAGCAGTTCGTGGCGGTTATAGGTGCAAATCAGGACTGAGAATTTCATGGAGCGTTCGAGCCTGGCATATAGATGTAGACCGGTCTGCCCTGAGCCTCGACCGGATCTTTAGGGATGGTCGCTGCCAGGCGGTATAGCTGCCGGAAGCGTTCGATCTCCTGCGCATCCACCCAGCTGGCAGCACTTTCGCTCTCGAGGTCCAGGGTGGTCACCACGACCGGCAGCCCGGATTTCTGCAGGTCTGCGACCGTGTAGGTTGCCAGCACATACGGGTTCGCTTCCAGGATGCGGAAGGGGTGTTCCAGGCTGGCAAAGTCAGGCGTGTAAGGGTCGCGCGCCAGCGTCGCCCCCTCAGGCAGGTTCTCTTCCAGCCAGGCGAACGCCAGCAGGCGTGCGTCCGGGGAGGAGAAATGCCTCAACTCTTGCGCCGTCTTCCAGGCTGGCTGCACCAGCAGCAGGAGGGCAAGCCCGGCAGCAGCCAGCCCGCGCCGCCATCCCCGGGGAGCTCTATCGGTGATCCATTGCCAGCCTCCCGCCGCCAGGTATGCCAGCAGCGGGAAGATCGCCAGGATATAGCGGGGTGACCAGTTCTGCCAGCTGCTCACCGTCAGCAACAACACGGCGGCATACACCACCAGGACGATGAAAAGGAGGTTGTTTTTTCGGGACAGGCTGGCGAGACCTGCCAGTGCCAGGGTGAGACAGGCAAAACCCGCTTCCCACCACAGCAGCTTGAGGACGGGTACAGCCGAGGGAACAGGCTGCCCCCGGATTGCGCCGTGCTGCCGGATTCTGCTGGAAGCAGCGCCTGCCCGCCGATCTGCATGTGACGCACCTCGTAGAAGAAATCCTGGGCTGCCAGGCGCCATTCCACCCAGATATAAGGAGAGGTCAGGCTGAAAACCAGAAAGACGATGCCTGCCAGCGCCAGGTTCCTCCAGTTGAACAATCCGCGCCACAGGCTGGATCCCGGTTTCCGCCAGACCCAAGCCGCCAGGATCAGGCACAGCGCCGCAGACAGCAGCAGTGCCAGCCGTCCTGCCTGGAAAAGCTGCAGGTATTCGCGCTCGAGGCTGCCGTCGCTGGTCAGGCTGGCGAAGAAGTCCAGCAGCCTGGTGTCATATGCCGTTGATGCGGCAGCCGCGGCCAGCAGCAAAAGCCCGGTCAGCGCAAGGCATATCGCCAGGATGTTCGCCGACCGTGAAGCGAACGGGTGGTGATTTTTTACAATAAAGATCGACGCCAGCAGCAGGGGCAGCAGCAGGAGCGCGGCGTTGTATTTCGTCCCGGCAGCCAGCCCGGTCGTCAGCGCAGCCAGGTACAGCCAGTTCGCCTTCTGCCGGGTGAGTGCCAGGCTGACCAGGAACAATGTCAGCGTTGCCCACAACACCATCAGCGTGTCCACGGTGGCATAATGGGCATGCAGCAGCGGGGAGGCGGTCAGCGCCAGCAGCCCTGCTCCAACCAGCGCCGCCCAGCGTCCCCAGGTGAGCCATCCCCAGGCGAGGACGATCAGGACCGTAAGGGTCCCGGCGGCGGCGGAAAACAGCCTCCCCGCCAGGTAGAGCGAAGCAAGCGGCACCTCCGCCTGTACTGCATCGACGGACTTATAAATACCTGCCAGCAGGTACATCATCAGGCTGGGGTAGCGGAAGAAATGGGGGTTGGGGTCACCCCCGGCAATGCTCCAGGCGGTCTCGACCTGCGAGCTCTCATCCGGGTGCAGTCGCTGCGGCAGCCCGAAGCGGAGGTTGAACATGCGTAGAAAGAGTGCGGTGAGGATCAGCAGACCAACGAGGGACCACCATGCCAGGCTCTCCGCTTTCTTACGGGTTGGATCGCTCATCTCAATCATCCATCCAGCAAGCCCAGGTATTCCAGGCTGACCTTCTCCCAGGTGTGGGCTTCCAGCACCCGCCTGCGCCCGGACCTTCCCATTCCCAGTCTTTTTGCAGGATCCACCAGCAGCTCAGCGATCGCTCTGGTGACCGCTGCCGGGTCCGTTTCATCCACTTGCACGCCCCATTCCGGTTGGATCAGCTCGTCGAACGGCGGGTGCAGCGAAGCCACCACCGGCAGCCCGCACGCCATCGCTTCCAGCGAGACCAGCGAGGAGGCTTCCCCCGTGGGCGAGGATCACGAACAGGTCGGCAGCCTGGTAGTAGGCTTTGATCTGTGTGACTGCTGGCAAGAAGCGGACGTGTTGGGTAAGTCCCAGCTCTTTGACCAGCGCCTCCAGCTCCGCTCGCTGCGGGCCGTCTCCCACCACCAGGTAGACCAGCTCCGGGAAGCGTTCGACCAGCTGCGGGAGGGCGCGGATGGCACTGGGCGACGCCCTTGCGCGCTTCCAGCGCGGCCGCGGTGAGTAGGACCGGCGCGTCCGGCTGGATGCCCAGCTCCCGGCGCATTCTTTCCCGGACTTCACCGTCAGGGCAGAAGCGCTGCGCGTCCACCCCGTGCCCGATCACCGTGCAGGGGCGCCCGAAGACCTGTTCTGCCTGCCCTGCTACGAAACGGCTGACGGCGATGATGTGCTGCTGCGCGCCTGTGCAGCCCGCTGCCGTATGAACGACCGGTAGCGGTGGGGCACCTGGCTGTGCGGGTAGTGCAGCACGATCGAGAAAGGCTGGTCGCTCCCCAGCCTGCGCGCCAGGTTCAGGGCTCCGGCTTCGCCATAATCGGCAAAATGAACGAGGATGTGGTCAAAACGTTTTCGCATCAAGTAAGGCTGTACTGCGGCACCATCCAGGTCGCGCGTGAAGTAGCGCGGGGTTGGGAAACAGGTCACCTGGACGCCAGCATCCAGGTCGTCCCAACCCATCGGGTTCTGCCAGCGCCAGGTCAGCACCTCCACCGCAGCACCTTCCCGGAACAGCGCAGAACCGAGGCAGGCTGTATAACGCTCGATGCCGCGGGCGTACCGGAAGAGGAACGGGTGGATGATCGCCAGGTTCACGGCAAGTCCAGCTTGCGGATATCGCGGGCTGAATCCCGGCGGCGAACATCCCCGGCGGGATCGAATTTGTCGCCACGCTTCCCGCCCCGACCACGCTGCCGGCTCCGATCGTCACCCCGCGCAGCACCATCACCCGGCTGGCAAGCCACACACCTGTTTCGAGGATCACAGGCTCGATCTTTGGATCGCCGTCGTCACTGGCATGAAAATCGTTGTCGAGCAGCACGCACTCATCCCCCAGGATGCTGCCACCGCCAATGTGGATCGACCTGGAGCAGGAGATGCGCACCCCCTGGTTGATGAAGACCCCGCTCTCCATCCTCAGCAATGCGCCAGCCGCGACGTAGATCTCCACCGGTGCATGCCTGCGGGAGCGGATCACCAGGTTCTCCCCGCATACGATTTCCCCCTCTCCGAATACAACAAGCGGACCTTCCACCCGCAGCCCTGAGCCGCAGGATCGGGTGTGCCTGCGAAACCGCCAGGTGTAGTACGCCGTGGCAGCATGGCGAGCTGCGCGGTTGAGACGCGTGCTCACACTGCCTCCAGGATTTCTACGAGCTTCCTGCCAATCTGGTCCCACGTATACCGTTCAGCCACCACCTGCCGTGCCCGGGCTGCCTGTTCCTGGAAATCTCCGGGCGCACGCAGGCGCTCTTCAACACAGTTCGCGAATTCAAGCGGGTCGTCCGCCACCGCCACGCTGCCCTGGTGCTCCACCCCGCTGGCGCCAGCCGTGGTGGTCACCAGCGGAACCGCCCACGCCATCGCCTCGAGCAGCTTCAGGCGCGTGCCGCCCCCGCTCAGCACCGGCACCACCACGCAGGCGGACCGGCGGTACAGCTCTCCCAGGTCGGGCACCACCCCCAGCCATTCGACCGTGGTGTCCCCGGCGGTGAGCGCTTGCAGTTGCTCGCTGTCCTTGCCTGCCAGCAGCAGCCGCGACCCGGGCAGCTTCGCCGATATTACGGGCCAGACTTGCCGGTAGAACCAGCGCAACCCCTCGGCGTTGGGCGTGTGGCTGAAGTTTGCCACCATGGCAACACCTGCGGCAGGCGTTCTGCGGCAGTGGGCAGGACCGGCAGGTTGACCCCGTTGGGCACCAGCTCGACCGGCGTCTGCGGGCTGAGCCTGCGCACCGCATCCCCATCTTCCCCGGAGACCACCAGGCACAGGTCGCTCCTGGGGAAGATCTGCCGCTCGTAGCGCCTCACCAGCCCGGATTCGCGCCGGTAGACCCAGTGGTAGGGTCGGTAAATGGGGAGCTCCTGCGCTTTGCGTTCCGCCAGGGGGGTGTAGACGTCATACAGGTCGAGCACCTTTCTGGCTTTGAATTCGTGGTAGAGCAGCGCCTGCCCGGTCAGCTGGGTGGCGAAATAGAGCAGGTCGAAGGGTCCGTGCTGTTCTATCACTTCGACGACCCGGTTGGCGATCGCCAGCGGGTCATGGCTGGCAAAGCCGGGTGGAGCAGAGCTCAGCAGGCGCTGGAAGACGTTCAGCCGGTGGTTGGGCTGCGGGGGCTGCCGCAGCCAGTCCACGGGGATACCGCGTTCATCCGCCCATTCCTGCAGGGCTTCCCAGCCTGGTTTCTGGTAGCTGAGCAAATGCATCCTGAACGTGCCCTGCAGCTGGACCAGCAAATTGGTGGCACGCTGCGAAGCGCCGTCCAGCGGCGGGATGTGGCAGAAGGGGGCGATGTAGAGGATGGACTTCATCCAGCCATTTGCCTGTACTGGTCGAGGGTGCTGCGGGCGACGATGCCGGCGTCGAAGGTCTCCCGGGCGCGCTGCCGGGCGGCTGTACCCAATCTTTTACGCAGGTCCGCATCCAGGGCTAGCGTTGCCAGCGCCTGTGCCAGTTCCCGGGCAGCTCCAGGTGCGACCAGCAAACCTGCCTCGCCCACCGTCTCGGGGATGCCGCCAATACGGCTGGCGACCAGCGGCAGCCCGGCAGCCATCGCCTGGGCGCAGGTGTAGGAGAAGCTCTCGTAGTTCAGCGTGGGCACTACGACGATATGCGCCTGGTGGTAAGCCTGCACCAGCGCGGGCAGGTCGACGCTGCCGCGGAATTCCACCTGCTGGCGGATTCCCTGTCTCTCGAAGAGACTTTCGAGCCGGCTGTCTCCAGGTCGAACCTTGCCCATCTGCACTGTCCTCACCGATGAAGACAAAGCGCGCCTGCGGCACCTGGCGCAGGACATCGGGGATGGCGGCTGCCAGGACCTCGATGCCCTTCACCCGGTCCAGCCTGCCGACGTGCAGGATGGTGATGGTTTCGGAATTACTGCCCTGGACAATGGTGGGTGAATGGTTTGGAGTGGAGGTTGAACGACTGACGTCGTTACTACGAATGGGTTCGTCCGGCGCGAATAAAGCCGTATCGAGCGGGTTGGGGATCACCCGGAAGCGGCCAGCCTGGATCCCCAGCCCGGCTGCAACGGTTTCAGCCATGTCGAGGGAAGGGGCGCTGAGGGCGTCGGCGCTCTGGATGCAGGCGCGCTCCATTTTTTCCGTCCAGGCGGTGTCGTAGGGCATCTCCTCCAGCTTGTGGTAGCGGCGCAGTACGAAGGTGGGGGTGTGGCAGCGCACCACGACAGGCGCGCGCTGCTTCTGGCGCAGGTAGTGGTAGGCTTCGGCGTTGATCTCGGCGAACTCCGCAAGATCGAATGGATCACTTTTCGATAGATTGTTCAGGTACCGGCTTACCTGCTGGCTGTAGAGATACTGCTGGAAGGGACGGGCATAACGTCCCAGGAGAGGCAGGCGCGAGAGGTAATAATGCTCCTTCACCAGCAGGCGGTGGACAGAGACATGCACCGTCCTGCTCGATTTCGGGGATCGTATTCGCTCTGGCGGGAAGCGACCACGCTGACGCGCTGCCCCAGCTCAGCCAGGGCGTGCGCCAGGTAGTAGTTGTACATCGCCACCCCGCCGTAGCCGCTGTGCGGCGGGTACCAGCGGTTGACCAGGAGGATGTGCAGGTTTTCCTTTTTAATGGCTCGCCTGCCGGATGACCTGGTGGTAGATCTCCAACCTGCGATCCACATTCTCTTCGAGGCTGGCGATGGCAGTAATACGGTGGCGGCCATTTCGCCCCATCCGTTCCCTTTCCTGGTCATTGCTCAACAGTCGAATAATCGCCTGGGCAAGCTGCACGGCATTTCTGGGCTCAACCAGCAAGCCTGTTTCGCCATCCATCACCAGCTCAGGGATACCACCCACACGCGAGGCGACCACCGCTTTTCCCGCCGCCATCGCTTCGTACACCGTGTTGGGTGAGTTATCCCAGCGGGAGGGGATGACGCAAAGGTCTGCGTTTCTCATCCGCCCAAGCAGTTCAGACTTTGGTAGGAAAGGGAAAATATCCACTTGTTCCGGGACCTTCTCTCCAGATTTCGGTTGGTAGCCATAAAAATGGAATTTTACCTTGGGGTGTTTCGTAACGACCATCGGGATGGCGCCAAAAGGGTGTCAGCGCCTTTGACCGGGTCATTCCGGCCGCGAAGAAAACGTTCTTTCCTGCTGATTTTCACGGTCTGCGATCATTCTGACGTTGGGGTTAATAGCTGTGGATCCAGCGGGTAGGGGATCACGCTGGTATGAGGGAATGTCATCCGCTTCTGCCTGGACGATATCCAGCATCGACCGCGAAGGGGAGACGACCCAATCTGCCCTGCGGATGGCAGATAAGCTGATCCTGCGCTCGTACCAGTCGGACTTTCCGACTGGTTTTCCGCTCATTTTCAGAGATGGTGTAACGCGATCCATGAAGGTGCGAAATGTAGGGATAGGGCTGCGCCAACTGTGCCAGAAGCTGCCTCCCTCGGTGAACTCGATCAGGTCGATGGGATCCTGCTGGTGGATTTTGCGGATGTGAGCATCCAGGTGGGTGCTGTATTCCAGGCTGCGTACTGCAAGGGCGAAGGTTCGCAGCCCGGGTATCCGGCTTAGATACCAGTGCAGGGTGCCTTTGAACCTCGGTCGGCACACTTTCACTCCCTGGTCGTCGGAATTTTCCGTACAATCTGGGCAGTGGCTGGCGATCACGCTGACGGTGTGTCCGCGCCGCACCAACTCCGCCCGACCAGTGGACATAGGTTCCGGCACCTCCACCGCCATGCGGGTGCGGGTAGCCGCGTTCTACATAGCATAAATGCACTTCCACCCTTTCTGGTTATTCTCTCAAAAAAGTCCCGACAAAATCTAGCAGTTTCGCATTGACATGACTCCATTCATAATGGTTTTGAACGAAATCCCTGCCATTCTGTGCGATTTCATTTGCTAGAATTCGATTTGCATCAGCCTGAAGATCTGTGCTATAAATTTTTCTGGGGTATCTGCCTGGAGGAAATGTACGTTATCCTTGATCGGTATACCAAAAGCGCCGACTGATGTGGAAACCACCGGTTTCCCATGAGCCAATGCTTCTAGAAGTTTTACTTTTATCCCACTCCCTGAGCGAATAGGGATGATGGCAATTCTCGATTTAGCATAAAAATTGTCCACTTTTTCAACATTGGGGAACAAGGCCTAGTTTGATCATGGTCTCGACAGGCTTCAATCACCACCGGTAGTGGATTTTTGCCAACAATAGCTACTTTGATGTGTGGAAATTTTTCTACGAGGATCGGTAGGATTGAATTAGTAAAAAAAAGGATGGCCTCAATATTAGGTGAATAGTCTAGCTTTCCTATAAATAAAAGATCAAATTCAGGGGTATGGCTGTTTTTTACTGAGGGACATCAACACCTGTAGGTATTATCTCTAATGGTTGATTTAGACCGTGAGACTTAACATAATTCGAATCATTTTCCGAAATGCAAATTAATCCCTGGAATTCAATAATATTTGCCTCTCATATATTTGCGTTTTCTGCCAATCAAACCATTTATAAAGCTTGCGCAGGTTTTTATTAGGTTCGTTGTAATATTCACGCCTGCGGTTCATTGAAAAGACATCCACTAGATCCAGAATTTTTGACATTCTCACCTGTCTAAATAACTGCCCGGGTAAAATTGTCAGTGAAAACAGCAGGTCGAAGTGGTTATTGCACAGGATTTCACCAGCACAGGTTGCATATTCCTTTGTCGCGAATTTCTTGATTCTGGGCGGAGGATAAGTGAATAAATCCTGAATGATTTCTTTCCTTCCCCAACGATGGGATTTGGGTATTTGTTGAACCAGGCTGACTTGAATCCCAAGATTATTCAAGTGTTGACGTATGAGTTCAAGATTTTCTTCTTTATTTATAGTACTCAAGTAGGTGACATCATACTCCGAGGCTATATATGTACCAACGAAGTACACGCACAC
>CAVOGL010000005.1:0-73501 GCA_963695415.1 uncultured Chloroflexia bacterium
ATTTACAGAGCTGTACTGTTTATCCTTTTGGATAGAAAACGTTGAATGCGATGGCAAAACCACTCATAACTACAAAATACATCCAGGCAATATTTGGAAGGTCCCAGAAGAATAATCCCATAAGGATGACTATCGGGTAGAGTGTGTTAAGGATGCGCTCCATCTGGGCAACGATCTTTACTTTTTCCCATGACGTCTCTCTGAAAGCCAAAAACGATGCTATAGCAAGTCCCAGAATGGCTGTGCCGAACATCCTGAATACTTGAGGTACCTGGTTAGAGAGGCAACCTGTCAGATCACCCCACAACACTGGGGTGAACAGGTAGATTAGGGCAAAGATTGTCATCATGACGCCATGGGTCAGGAATGTATACCTAAGCCCGGCTGAGACTTGCTTATCCATATTGAAAGAACTTAGCTGGAAGAGAAAGAGGCAACGACTTCTCGAAGAGCATCACGGATGGGCATATAAGTGATACCCAGTTCTTTCTCCGCTTTGCTGCCATCTACCATGAAACCTTGTTTCATAAGGTTGACCTGATCCACAGACAGGTCCAACCATGGTGGTATTTTTGTCAGGCTCGAGAGGCTCGTCAGCATTCGGGCAGTGAGTACAACCATTGGCGTTGGAAGACGAAGGAAGGGAACTGGCAACCCGGCGATTTCACACACCATCCGGTTCAATTCTCCCCAGGTCATATTGGCGCTGCTGACCAGGTACTTTTCTCCGATGTTGTTTTCCTTTTGCAGGGCATTCAGGATGGCGGTACAGACATCGCCCACATAAACAAATGGGAATGTTTGCTTGATGAAGATCTGCGCTGGCATCCGCCGCTGAGCAAGGTTTTTGATATACCTCCCGGCAGCTTTTGGGTCGTTCGCTCCCACAACAGCGGTCGGATAGATCATAACCAGCGGCAGGTTCTTTTCTCGGAACATTTCCCATGCAATGAGATCCCCCGCCCGTTTGGTTTGTGCATATTCGCTGGCGCACTCCGCGCCCGGATCGCTTTCCTCCCGGATCGGCCATTGTGCATTGCCATAGGTAGCCGCTGTGCTTACGTGTACGATCTTGGAAATCCCCGTCTCGAGGGCGCTTTCCATCACATTGCGGATTCCAAGAATATTTACGTCCTTATATACCTGCCGGTCAGGAGTCCAGAGCGTAAAATTGCTGGCAAGATTTACCAGCCAATCACAGCCCTGCATGCCTTTCCATAGCGAAGACTTATCGGTCACATCGCCAAGGACGATCGCAGCACTCGCCTCTTGCAAACCACTCACATCGCTGGTTTTTCTTGCAAGACAGACCAGTTCATGTTCAGTTTGAGCCAGGCACTTTAACCAAGTGGCTTCCAATGAAACCAGTTCCTCCAGTAATAAATATTTTCATTTCAGGTTCTCCTTGATAATTCGAGTGCTTATGGTGGAAGCGGATGGCGCCCAGACCTCCGTTTCCCTCAGGTGATCGTCAGCCTATATGCGGCTTTGGAACTTCGGTTGGGATTTTTTAAGCTTCTTGAGCCGTATGGAGGCTATTCCCAAAAGCATCTTACATTCCTTATGGCTTCGGGGGGACGATCAAGAAATATCCAAACCCCACCGCGAAGAACAGGTAGATCGCCAGGGCAAACCATAATAGTGGTCCACCCACGCCTGAAATCAGGGCAATCGCCGTGACCACAAAACCGATGGCATCATATACGCACAAGCCCAGGATGATAGCCCGGCGAGCATCCGACTCAACAGCCATTCTGGCAAACCAGGTGACCATCAGGTTGCCTATCAAGGATGCGCCGTATTCCTGGGCTGCGAAAGCGCCCCCCTCGCTCAAGGTTAGCCCAAAGAGCGAATAGGTAAAGACGGGTACAAACAAGATCGGTAAGCCAAGCGAGAGACAGACAATGGCTTTAATGATCATTACTGTTTGGAATTTCATCGAATACTCCTTTCTAAATCCTTGAGAGATCGATCCCCGGCGCCTTTCTATCCTTGACAGTTTTCAGATTGAGCAGCGTCAGGGGGAAAACAACACCCATGCTGATAAACAGGAAAAGCCAGAAAATGCTGTTCTGAAGGATGAGCAGCCTCTGAAGGCTGCGGGTGATACGTGTGGGATCAATTTCGTAGAAGGTGTTCATATCTTGTATAATACGGATGCATCGTAAAAGAATCGTTAAACCATCGCAATACCACACAAAGTTACCCGGCAGGCTCGCTGCCAGAGTTACAACAAGATCACCTGATGCTTCCATACTCTGGTTCAATAAGGCGGAACAGATGTTGGAGATCACGACTTTAGGCGGACTCTCGATCCAGACTGATAGCCAGGCAATCCAGGAGATGCCGTCTCATAAGGCGCAAGCCCTGTTGGTCTACCTTGCTGTTGAGAGACGACCGCAAAGCCGCACTATGCTGGCCTCCCTTTTATGGCCCGAAGCCAGCGGTGATCATGCCCTGACCAGCCTGCGGGTCGCCTTGAGCAGCTTGCGTAAACCATTGGGGGAATACCTTGAAATTGGGCGCGAAAAGGTGGGCATCAAAACCAATGCTCACGTGTTCCTGGATGTATCCGAATTCGAGCTGAAGCTTGGTTGCCGGCTGGTGGAGCAAGCTCTGCAGCTCTACCAGGGTGAGTTCCTGGCAGGTTTCCAGCTCAAAGACAGCCTTGATTTCGAGGATTGGACCCGCTGGAAGGGCAAATCCCTGCGCACACAGGCAATCGGTGCCTTGCACAGCGCCATCGAAGCGTCTCTTGAAATGGGGAATTTTGAAAAAGGGGAAGCGCTTGCCATGCGATTAATGGAAATCGACCCGCTCGATGAACTTGCCCACCAGCAAACCATCCTGCTCCTGGCTTTGTCCGGAAAGCGTAACGCTGCCCTGGCTCACTACAAAAATTGCTGCCAGGTCTTACAAGATGAATTAGGCATCGAACCCGCACAGGAGACTCGAACCCTCCATGAACAGGTCTTGCGCGGTGAAAAACCCGCAGGGAGGCAGTTTCTCCGTTATCCGCATAATCTGCCTGCTCCGAAAACCAGTTTCATCGGCAGGGAAGAAGAGTTGGCGCAGATTCTGCAGCTTCTCCACGATCCGGCTTGCCGCATGCTGACCCTGGTGGGACCCAGCGGAATTGGAAAGACCCGCCTGGCGATCCAGGCTGCCAGGCAGTCTTTGCACTCCTTTTCGGATGGAATCTGGTTTGTTCCCATCGAACCACTCGCCCACCTTGATTACCTTGTTCCTGCAATCGCCGATGCTATCGAGTTCAAGATCGACAGTATTGCCAGCGAGCAGGGAGCAAAATACCAGTTGTTCGACTACTTGCGCAACCGGTCCATTCTATTGATCCTCGATGGATTTGAAAGCCTGCTTTCCGGCGCCGGTTTGTTATCGGAAATCCTGGAACGGGCTCCCCAGGTTAAAATGCTGGTGACCACCCGGCAGCGCTTGGATTTGAAGGCTGAATGGCCGATGCATGTGACCGGTTTACCTGTCCCCGCGGCTGCTGATCCAGCCAGGTTGGATGATGCCAGTGCCCTTAACTTGTTTACCGATCGTGCCCGGCAGATCCGCACCGACTTCCAGCTTTCGGATACCAATCGGGAGCATTCGATCCGCATATGCCAGTTGGTGGATGGTATGCCGCTTGGCATCGAACTGGCTGCCTCCTGGGCTTCCATCCTCACCTTGCCTGTGATCGCCAGCGAGATCGAAAACAGCCTGGACTTCCTAGCCACCTCTATGCGCGATGTGCCAGAAAAGCATCGCAGCTTGCCGCGCCGCCCTCGATCGCTCCTGGCTGCTCCTGACCGAAGATCTGCGCACGCTCTTCTGCAAACTCTCTGTTTTCTGCGGGGGGTTCGATCGCAATGCAGCCCTGTCGGTAGCTGGCGCAAGCCTTGAGTTATTATCCGGTTTGATGGAGAGATCCCTGCTGAAGAGAAGCAACGAAGGACGCTTCTACCTGCATGACCTGCCCAAGAAATATGCTGCCGAGAGGCTCGCTGAAAACGAAACAATGCTAGAAGAATGCTGCGAGCGCCACTCCCGTTACTACGTGGATCTCTTGATCGAGCTCGAAGACGATTTGATGGGGTCAAAGATCAATGCTGCCCGAGATGAGGTCAGCAGAGAGATGGACAACGTGCGCGCCAGTGTAAGATGGGCAAGCCTTCATTGGGACGCCCAGGCAGTACTGCCAGTATTTCATTCATACCTCACATTCTTTGCAGTCCAAAGCTGGCATGAAGGCGTCAACTCCTTTCGGGATATGGCTGAGGCAAGACGGGAATGGCTTCAACAAAGGAATGTCAGCTTTACAGCCAATGACGCCGTCATGTTGAGCGCTCGCACCTATCAGGCGTTTTTACTGGCTAACTTGAGCCGGAGCGACGAAAGTGAGATCATTGCCCGCGCATGCCTGGAACCGCTGACGGCGCTTACCGCTGGAAGAGAATTATCAGCATGCTACCTGAGCATAGGTTTGAATGCCTCCTTCCGGGGTGAATACGAAGAATCCATCGCTTATTTAGAGAAAGCTGTGCTGCTGGGGAAAGAAAGTAAGCACATCTTGTGGCCGACCTATTTACTGTGGTTGGGAGAAACGTATTGCCTGAGTGGCGAGTATGAACAAGGAATGATGGCTCTCCAAAAGTGCTATGATGTTTTCGACCAAAGGGGAAGCCAATGGGGTAAAGCCTTCGCTTTGAGCAAGATGGGAGCGGCAGCAGATGGATTGGGCGCGTATGAGCAGGCCATGCGCTACCACAAAGAAGCCGTCTCGACATTCGAAGAAATCCAGCAGCCGATCGGAAAAGCTTATATGTTCAGCCGGATGAGTATGAGTGCTTATTTCCTGGAAAATTACGACCATGCAATCCAGTTTGGGCAGCAGGGTTACGAGACATTCTATTCACTCGGTCACCACTGGGGAATCAATGTCTCCCTTTGCCGGACGGGATTTGCCTACATCGGGCTGGGTGAAACTGAGAAAGCCCGCGAGTGTTTCATTGCTGCTTTGCGAGCCGTCCTGGGTCAGTCGACCCCGTTGATGTTGTACGCCATTCTTGGCTTAGCATGTTCATTGGTGCAGTCCAAGCGAGCGCGGCTCGGACTTGCATTATATCGATATGCAAGTGCCAATCCCAAGACGCCTTCAATCTACCCAGTACAGGCAAAACGCTGGTTCGAATATGTACCCTTATCCGCATTGGAGGATAGGTTCGGGGTCGAAATCATACAAAGCGAGTCAGATCCTCTTGAAGCGGTTGCCGAGAGGCTGCTGCAATACTTGGAAGTTACATACGGGGATAGCTAGTGGGTCAGTTGGCATATTGGATGCCATTTCTGATTCCAGGTCCGGTGAGTGTCGGATATCTCCTAACACTCGTTCTCGTTCTACCGATGCGTACTTTTTATTTCGACTTCCACTGTGAGGGCAACGGATAGATGTTATTCATTTCCTGTTGAACTGTCTGACCAAATGCAAGATTGCATTTCTGGATTTCGTGCCTGCAACCTAAGACAAATGATCCAGTAACTCATGCAACGAATCAATCCGTTCAGGATACTCAACGAAACGGCGTTCACGGTCGAGAAGAACTGACGGCATTCCTATGGCCGCAGGTCCTTCAATATCGGCGACGAAATCGTCACCAACAAACAGCGTTTGCTCAGGCGCTAATCCAAGATGTTTCAAGGCATACCAATAGATCTCCGAATGCGGTTTCGCATACCCGACAACGCCCGAAGCCACTACGACATCAAAATACTGCTTGAGATCTGCCGCTTCAAGTGTTGTCATCAGTGTCGGGGGCCAGTTTGAGACGACACCCATGCGCATCCCGCGGCTGCGAATTTCCTTCAGTACATCATAGGTTTCTGAAAAGACCTCCCAACCATCTAAGAGAAAGGACTCCTCCATCAAGCGAGCAGCCAGTGCAATATCACCTTCAAACTTAGCCAGTTCCAGGGCGCGTTTGATATGACCGATCCATGTTTCTGGAAGATCTTCCTGGTCAGGGGTTCCACCAGCCTTGAGCCATTCTCGTATTGCCTGTTCAATCCCATGCTTTGTAATCTTCTAGTAAAAGCTCTCCCATATGTGTGACCGCTATTAACGATCTCTCGTGGGGATCCCCGGGTACGTGCAGCAATGTATTGCCTACGTCGAAGAGAACAGCCTCATAATTCACGATTATATTTTACCTGCCTCCCAAAATGCTGTCGATGCAGAGGACAGCTCATTCGCCTTCGATGGGCATGCGTCATTCGAGGGTAAGGCCGAGTTCGGTGAAGAACTCAATGGCGGCATCGATGTCTTCCACCACGATGCCGACGTTGTCCATTCGCTTGACTGTCATAATGTCTCCTTGGCGTCTACGTCTCAGGTCAGGCGCGCTGTCAAGCGTCGCCTGCACCTGTGGGTTAGGCTATTCTCTCTTGGTCGGAGCCGATCCGATCCTTCGAACTCGAATCGAGGCTCCCCCGTTGCAACTGAAGGTCTCAATCGCGCCCACATTCCCCTCGACCACCCAATAATTGATATCAGCAATGCCGAGATTATCGGGGTCGTTGATGTCGTAGATCAGCTTCTGCCAGACGTTTTGAGGGGTGGTCTGTCCCGGACCCGGCTGTTCCGTGTTCAACTGTTCGATCGAAAAGCCGTGTTTGCCCGAAACGGTGACGTGATGCGGATTGCGGTACGCGCCCACCGGGCAAATCGCGAGGCATGATGGGCGAAGACAAACTCCAGGCCATTGATGTTGGAGGCCACCACTATGTTGTCTGCATCGGTATGCTCGTTTACCAGGATGCCGGTATGGAAGCCGGTGACGATTACATTGCGCAGGACGGTCAGCGCGGCGTTATTACATGCCGGAGTTATGAGTCCACGGGTGCCGTGGGTGGGGCGCGATGCCTGCACATTGTAAACGCCCGTGTTGACAAACACGTTCTCGATCCGGCACTGCGACGCCCACTCAAGATCGATGCCGCCGATCACGGGGTCGTCGCTTGTTCTCACGTCCAGGTCTTTCAGCACAACATGAACTCTGGAGAAATGGCCCGGTCCGAGACTCGGGGGCTCTGCACTGATGACCGCCGGGCCTGATGTGGACAAGCACTTGACGATGCTGTTGTGGCTGGGCAGTTCCGTACTGCCGATCGTCCCGAAAACCGTTGTCGGCTGGCTCTCACCGACAATCTCTAGCGCGATCCAATTAGGCTTTGGAATGGCGGGGATGATGAACCGCCCGAGGTAGACGCCAGCTGGCACATAAATCCGACCGCCGCCGGCTTCGATCACCGCTTTCAGACAGGCCGAAAATGCCGCAGTGTTGTCCGTCTTGTCGTCGCCGACAGCCCCGTAGTTCTGAACGTTGAACACCCGCCTTACACTTTCATTCATCGTCTGGTTTCCTCCTTGCCTAACGCTTGCTTTAGCGGATTGCATAACAGCTTATATACGATTCGCATAAACACCTAATCATTTAGGGTATTATACGGCACTCTATTTTTATCGGGACGGAATTGCTGTCCCAATTTTCCAACCTGGAAGGACTGTTTGGCTGCTACCTCCCCGAATTACTGGATCAAGTTCTTGAAATCCTGCGCATGAAGCACTATGCTTATCGCACCGAACAGGCTTATATCGACTGGATCAAGCGCTACATCCTCTTCCACAAAAAACGCCATCCCAAAGACATAAGTGCTGACGAAGAGCAGGCTTTCCTTACTCGTCTGGCAAATGAGCGCCGGATCACAGTATTCACCCGAAACCAGGCACTCAGCGCGATCTCATTCCTTTATTAAAAAGTGCTTCAGAAAGAGCTCGATTTACCAGCAGAAATCATCCGGTTAGATGCCCCTGACATTTTCCTGCTGTCCTTTCTTCCAAAGAAGCCATTTTTATGACCCACCAGATGAGTTAAACAACATGGGACGCATACTGTTGCCATCAAGGTTGGTACTTACTAATTTCTGATGCCTACACCATGATGACCACGTTTCCCTTTTTATGACCCTTTTCGACATACCTGTGCGCCTCGGTCATCTGCTCCAACGGGTATACATTATCTACGACAGGTTTTAACTTCCCTGCCTCAATCAATTCTGTGAGAAAGACAAGATCTTTGATTTTCTCACTTGACGACCGTAAACCCGTTGCGGCAAACCTCACCCTCTTCCCGCGGCCCTTTGCGGTCCACAATGCTTGGAGCATCGTTGCCGGGGTAGGAACTGTAGATAAATAGATACCATCATCCGCTAGCGAGTCTTTGCAGGCAGAAAACGAACACTTGCCTACGGTGTCAAAAATAATGTCATATACCATGCCATTTTCGGTAAAATCCTCCTGAGTGTAATCAATCACCGGATCGGCTCCCAAAGATTTGACCCATTCTAAATTCGCGGTACTGCATACCCCGGTCACCTCTGCCCCAAAGTACCTGGCAAGCTGTACCGCCGCAGCGCCAACCGATCCAGAAGCGCCATAGATCAGCACGGTTTGTCCACTCTGAATATTGCCTTTATCTCTCAGAAAAGGTAGTGCGGTTAATGCCCCATTTGGAATGCTGGCTGCCTCTTGATAATTTATGTTGGCCGGCTTAATCGCCAGCGCCCCGTTTTCAGGCATGCATTTGTATTCAGCATACGCGCCAAAGTTGTCTATGCCGAACACCTGGTCACCCGGCTTGAAGCGGGTCACGACGCTGCCGATAGCTTCGATCTCTCCGGCAAACTCTTGTCCCAGGATGGGGTTTCTAGGTCTCAGAAGACCGTTAAAACCTGGGGAAGCTCTCATATCTGGGTCTTCTTTTACGACAGTCGTCGCAAAAATTTTAATCAGCACCTCATTCGTTTTTGGGGTGGGTTCTTCCACGTCATGAAGATGCAAAACCTCAGGCGGACCAAATTTTGTGTAAACAATTGCTTTCATTTTTATTTTTCCTTTTCGCAGATAACAATACTTATAGTGAAATAGCCGATTTCACGATCATCCACAAGTCCGTAGGATTTGCACTGAACCTGGCGTAAAACAGGATCGCAGCCGCGATGCCAAACAAAAAATAAGCTGTCACAACGCCTTTTTGCAATAACGATGTTTTCTGGATCTCTTGTTTCGCCCTGACATCACAGATTTCACCGGGGCAGTATTGCGTTTTTTCTTTATGGAATATTGGATAAAATTTGCATCCCAAACAAATGCCAAAAACAGCTTCAAAGAACAAGAATATCAGGCAGACCTGGCAGATCAAACCAGTGATGACGCTATAAGTATTCATCACGACCAACAGCAGGAACATGATCGTGGCTAACACCAACCCGATCGTCCAGGCAAACTTTTTTTGAGCCGCGCCGACATATTCGGGGGTTTGATTGCCTACGATCAACCGCCCGATGATCAATGAAGGCGAATATCTTGGGCTGATCAATACCCGTATGATGAAATCTGTCATGAAGATGGTGTTGACAAACTTGATCAGGAAAAAACTCTCTTGAAATATGACCAGCATCCAGGCCAGGAACATGAAAAAATACAGGATGCCTGCCGAGGCTCTGATCTCCCGCTCATTTAAAACCGGTATTTGATAACCTTCCACTGTTTCTCCAAATTGGTGTATTGTTTTCATTTTTCTCTCCTTTTTATGATTGGTATAAATGAGTTTTTCAAGCAACCTTATCCAGGGCTGGTTTTTGATCCATTACGCCCCTGATCAAAAGCCACAAAGTAAGTGCAAATTCTGAAATAAACCCGAGCGGATAACTTATGTAGGTTATACCAACGAAGGTTTCTGCGATGAAGGCTGGGAATAGAAAGAACTGAAGGGTACTCGTTAACCAGACCACACAATGAACCATCAGGATTACGCCCAAAATCTTGGGAATGAAGCCGGATTTGAAAACCAAATAACCCAGCGGAAAGAGCCATGCGCCAAAGAATATCTGAGCGATTCCCAGGAACCCATATTTGTATATATACAGAGATAACATTGCCAGGGCTTGCTGTTGATTAACCTGGAATACTTTCAAGTAGTCGGCACCGCTCAAAAGCAGTTGGCTGGCAATTAGGAAAAGATCACTACCACACCATACCGCGACACCGGTCAGGTTCAATAACAGGAACAGCAAGGCGATGTCCTTATTTACCGGCTTCAACAGCACGAACAACGCCCAGGCCGTCAAAACAAAAAACACAGCAGCAACCAGGTCACTCACTATGCCGACACGGAATTGCCAAGCAGATGCCATGATATTCCCGGCAGTTGTTGCAGCATCTCCCAATACAATAAGATTGGAACGACCCAGCACATCTGCGAAGATGGAAATTATGATGTAAATCAGATACAGGAACCCTGCAATTCTTGCGGTCTTATTGATTGAATTCATTTTTTATCTCCTTTGATATGAATAGCGCATAGCCCGACAAGGCAATGCCCACTAGGTATAAAACACTCTGAACAACATTCACCTGCCAGCGACCATGCCCAATATACGAGGAAGCTAAAAACGCCATCACTTCGATAAAGCCGATCACAAACACTAACATCCAGAAAGCCCATTTTTGACCGGCGACCAGGCTTTTGCGGATTAGCGTCCAGGTCAGCACTGAGATCACTAGCGAGCAAGAGTTGTACAGGATCGTAAAAGCATTGAGCGATGCAATGGTCTTCGCACCAAGGGCGGCAATTTCAGCTTCTGAAACAGAAGCCACTTGCAAAATTGGGGAGTCCTTTTTGAGAATGATGACATAGCACAATATGATCAAGGCGAGTATAAAGTTGATGCCACACCATATTGAAAGAACGTTCGCACCTTTTTTTAGCATTTTGGCTTCTCCTTTCATTTTCTCTCCCTAGCCCAAATCCACTTTCGCAGACAGGGAAGCGATCGCAGATGGATTGAACCCTTTCACGATCAGCCATACCGCCAGAACCAATTCTTGTGGCAGCATTGGAGCAATCATAAGGACTTGTCCCGTACTGAAAAGGCGCGATGAGACCGATACTGACTAACGCACAGGATAGGATGCCCGTTATGCCGAAAATAAGACCCCAGACCGATAACCAACGAGGAACGAGTCTGGTTTTATAAAATATGACATAATAAAGCGTACACCCGATGGAAAAAGCCAGTAGCGAGCCAACATTACTCACCCAAGCCTTCCCTGCAAGTAATAATTCTCCAAGGGTTTGGAAATACGAAGGATCCGGAGCCCCAGCTTTTACGAATAGCTGGCTTAAGGTGATGATCGATAGCAGGATACACACAGAAACAAAACGCAACACTCCCTCCGAGATCCTGAAACCAACCGCTCCAAGCGCCAGAACCGGGCTGGAATGCTTTAGCACGGGATACAGCGAAATTGCAATCCCGGAAGCGCAAGCACCGCCGATGAATAAAAGAAAGGCTCCTGTTCCCACCAGGCCAGCATTTTCAGAAACACTGACCAGATAATTCGTGGAATTCACAGATCCCAGGAACAGGAAGCTCAGGACATCCACGCTCGTGTAAATGATGAAAAGGATTCCGGCACTTATTGCGAGTTTTCTAAAGTTGTTCATTTAATATCTCCTTTTTCTAATTCGTTTGGTGGATTCTTAAGCGGTTTTGCCTGGATTGCTGCGCAACAGCACGATCCCCAGCCAAACGAACCAGATGACCTGGCTCAAGGCAAAAACTCCGACCAGGTCGATCAACCCCGGGAGAATGGTGATGATGCCCACCGCGCCAACCAACAAGCCGAGGATATTCAAGCTCTTGGGAAGCCCGCCCGTTCGAAGAGCGGCCAGGCTGACCAGCAGCGTCCAAAGTCCGCCCAGGATTTCTCCATTGCCGTTGCCCAACCCACTCGCCACGGTCTCGAACCCCAACCAGGTCAAGGCAGCCTGGACCGGGTCTTTGGCATACAATGCAACAGCAGGGGCGATCCCGGCATTGGCGACCATGCCGCTGGCGATCAGCGAGCCAGCCCAGATGATCCCGATCACGGTTGCCACCTGCATGATCGCCGGTGCACCGGACTTTATGCGGTCGTATAACGCAAGCGAAAGGACGATCAGAAAAACACCAAAGAACACGTACATGAGCAGGTTGGTCGCAAATGTGACCATCTGCATTTCGACCAGCAGGGCAACCTTTTGGACCGGGTCAGTGATGCTGGGGTAGTCCAGAACTACAAGGAAGATGGTCATTCCGATCAGGTAGGCGGCTGCCAGGTACAAAGCGGCGAAACCGCCGAATTTTTGAAAATTTTTCATTATTTATCTCCTTTGATTGCTGAATAGGTCAGGCTTCGATGTTGCGCCACTGCCATGCAAACCAGATGATCAGCAGTAGACAGAGGGTCTCGACAACGGCGATGAACAGGTAGTGGGGAAATGACGCCATACCAACCCAGATATAGGCAATGGTGATAATACTCACCACGATATTGACCCAGCGATTGATGCCGTAATTCAATACACGGGACAGGATGATCATGGCAATGGCGAGATTGCCCATGATCGCGGCACCAAGCATCAGTTGAGGGATAGGGGTACCGGTGCTGACTGAGGTTTTCGCCACTTCATCTAACGCCCCAGGGATGAACAGCGAAAGGATATCTGCCTTCAACATATTTATCACGACTACGATCCATAATGTTGAGAGCAGGGCTTTCGCATCAATTTTTCTTGTTGTCTTCCAGTTTGTCCCACCGGGTATTGCTTTGGTTGTATTCATTTCATTCTCCTTGTTGTTATTAATTTTGTCGCAGACAAGCCGCAAGTGTTTGTTTATGATTCGATCGGGGAAAGGGAGTGTCTTCAGACTTCCTCTCCCCTATATGCTGATTTAAGCTGCGCTCAAAAGTTCATTTGTTTTTGTTTTAGCTGTCATGACAGCTATTTTCTGTTGGTTGAAACCCTTCAAGATCATCCAGGCTGCAAAGACCATTTCCTGGATGGCAAGCGGGGCCATTAAGAACCCCAGACCCGAGCTTAGAGATAGAACCTGCTGCGAGCCAAAAATGCCTTCTAAGTGGGCAATGAAGTACAACACTGCACCAACCAAACCCCAGCCAGACAGCCAGCGGGGAACCAGTCTGGTTTGATAGAAGAGAACATAGATCATCACCGCACCGATACTGAAAACCAAACCCAGTATCAGAGTGGACCAATCAGTTGTCGCAGTGAGCACGGAACCAAGTGCTTGACGGACGGATGCATCTGCTGCTCCGGTCATCCCATCGATCTGGCTGACAGTCAACATAAGGAACATAGCCAACACCGTGATCAAATAACACACCATTTCTAATACCCCCCTGAACAGAACTGCTCCTAACGCCAGGACCTCATTGTGCTTTTTAAAGATCGGGTATAAAAGCACCGGAATCATCGCCAGAGGAAATCCCATTACCAGGATAAGAAGTGTTCCGAGGATCCATTGGGTTTCATTTGCAGATACATTGAGTGGGTATGTCACTCCGGCTTTGATTGGGGCAGTCACAACCATGCTCAGGATGCCTGAGACTGTTCCAACGATGAAAAGAATTCCAACAGTCACGGCGGTTTTTCTGTATGTAATCATTTATTTCTCCTTTACTAGACGTTATGTTTAAGTTTCACTAAATTTGACTTGCCTATATTTGCGGTCACCACACGATTAACAGGGCTATAAATGGGATGGAAATATACTCAACAGAGAAACTCCTTTCCAGGCAGTTACTAACCATTTACGATTCGGCATCTGACGCGTCCTGCTGACCTGGATCGAGAGAACAGACCGAGAGCAACGGCATGCCCAAATCACGAATTTTCTTGAGCAAGCCGTGCAAAGCAGCCTGGTCAATTAATGAACCGGTGAGAAGCGTGGTGCCGTCATCTTCCAGCGTAATAGTCAAACCTTCGAACCAGTCAGTCCACTCTCTTCCGAGATGACCCTTGATCCTGATCTTATAATTGGTCGCTTTATTTGGTTCCGTGTTTAGGTTGTATTTGTTTCGCATACCTCTGCACCTTTTTGGTTCGGTCATAGGTGTTCTTGCCGCTTACTCGTGGCTCCGATCCTTGTCCGAGAATGTACAGAGATAATATCCCCCACACCGTGTTAACGAACAGACACTTAAGTGTTGGTTATGGGTGTTGTTTTGGGGAGATTGCTTAAGGTATTGCGGGGGTAATGAGGAATATTAAAGGTTAGACCAAACCCAACTCATGGGCACGCACGACCGCTTCAATCCGGCTTTGAACTTGCAGCTTGTCAAAAATTTTGCGGTTATGCCCTTTGATTGTGTCCAGTGCCAGGAAAAGCCGCTCGCCGATCTCTCGATTCGAGAGTCCCTGGGCAATCAGCTTTAGGATTTCTAATTCGCGTTTACTCAATGGTTCAATCAGTAACTCACCATCCCGGTGTCCTACCAGAGTGGCAAAAGATGGATCAGGTTTACCTGCGTTTTTTCCAGAGCTGACCACATGGACCGGTCGCTTCTCAGCTTCAAAGGCTGCCAGCAACCTGGATACATAGCTTTGCATAATCCCCCGGGAAGCAGCTTCTAGCAATAGCTCAGCCATCAAGGAACCTTCGTCCACAAATAGGCGGATATGACCGCCTGTCTCGCCGAGTGTCAGCGCTTCGACCAGCACTTGCACTGCCTTGTCTTTCGCACCTTGTGCAAAGAGAACAACAGATTGCACAGCTAACACCAGGAGCAGCCTTCCCGGCAATCTATTTGCTTCCGCTTGCTGGCGCTGTGTCTCCACCAAAGCCAGCGCTTCGAATGGATGACCCAGGGCGATGAGAACACGCGCCTGCATGAGCGGCATGTCAAATGTCCGTACCAATTGTGCGGCATCATCCACATTATTCTGCCGAAGCTGGATTCTTGCCCGGGTGTAGAAGATATCCGGCAGGCGATAAGTGTAATTCTTTAGACGCGAGGTTTGTTCCGCCTGTAATATCTTGCCCATCGCACCGGTCACATCTCCCTGGGCTAGTTTCAGACGGGCAAGGAATACGTCACTCAATATTAACCTGTCGATGACTTGGTCAAACTGCTGTGATAATTTTAAGCTCAGTTCGCCATAATATTCGGCGGCGGTCAAATCGTTCCACTCATAATAGATCCGTGCCAGACCAAGGTAGGCGACAGGGGCATTATATGGAGAATAATCCTCCATCATTGGCAGTACGCGCTGGTAGGTCTCAGCTGCCAGGTGAAGTTGATTTTCAGCTTCCTGGATCTGCCCCAAACGCATGGAAGCTAATGAGGCGTTGATAATATCCCCGGCAGCCTGGGCGAGAGAATGGGCTTCGGTATACGCCCGTCTGGCCTCAGTCAGGTCATTCTGAATGTAATGAGCAAATCCCAGCGACCGGGTTGCCATGGACCGTTCCGACAAGTTATCGGGAGGCAGATACTCCAGGGCGCGGCGCCCCTGGACCAGGATGGTTTCAATCTGGGCTTGCAGCTGCGCCAGGTTAGCTCTGGCGGCGGCAATTTTACCGATCAGGTCCCGGTTTCCATCGTCCTGGCTGGCACCCGGCAGGGCTTCCGAAGACAAAGCTGCTTCAGTCGACCGGAGTTTCTCTTCCACGCCCTTCGGTTGACCCATGATCAACAACATAGCAGCCTGCATCCACCACAAGGCAGGTCTCGCGTCCAGCACGGTCTTTGGCAGCGACTCCAGCCAGTCCAGAATAGCCGTGGCTGTGCCGCGCAGGTGTAGGGGCATCTCCGTGCTTCCCATCAGGCGCCCGGCGCGCTCAACGTCATTAGCCGCAGCCGCTTGCTGAAAAGCTTCAAGCATCAGGTGATTGTTTTCATACCATTGGCTGGCAAGCAGTTGAAGTTCAGCAATTTCCCCAGGAGATAAACTTTGACCCAACCGTTTGCGGAGCAAATCCCTAAATAAATGGTGATAGCGGTACCAGTGCCGTTCATTGTCCTGTGGAATAGTGAAAAGGTTTGCACGTTGGAGGTATTCCAGGGTTGCCTGACCGGGAACATCCGGATCGGACAGAATGGCATCACAAAGAGGTCCACAAATGCGTTCGAGGAAGGATGTGCGCAGCAGAAAGGTCTGAATGCTGGCGGATTGCTGTCCCAGGACTTCTTCGACCAGATAGTCCAACACGAAATGATGGCTGCCGGTAAAAGATTGAATAAAACTGGTGGTGTCTTGATGACCCTGCATGGAAAGCGCAGCCAGTTGCAAACCGACGATCCAGCCCTCGGTACGGGCTTCCAGCGCGGCGACATCTGCATCAGAGAGATCCAGCTCCATCACGCGGTTAAGGAATTCGGCGGTTTCGGCTGGGGTAAAGCGCAAATCGGCGGCGCGCAGCTCGGTACACTGACCCCGGGCGCGCAGGCGTGCCAGAGGCAGTTCTGGATCTTCGCCGCGTGACGATGAGCAGGTGCATCTGCTGCGGCTGGTGTTCGATAAGGTAAGTCAGGGATCGATCGACCGGCTGGGAATCGATCGAGTGGTAGTCATCCAGGACGAGAAGAAAAATCTCAGAGACGGTGGAAATTTCGTTGATCAGGGTGGTCAAAATGGTTTCGATCTGCAGTGGTTGAGGGGATTGGAGCGCAGCCAGTAATCCCTCACCAATTCCCGCCTGGATCGTCTGCAATGCTTTTACGAGGTAAGAGATGAACCGCGCAGAATCGTTATCTCCTTCATCCAACGACAACCATGCAACTGGCATCCCGCAAATGGAGGTCCATTCGCTGACCAGGGTGGTCTTGCCAAACCCGGCGGGGGCGGAAACGAGAGACAGTCTGCAACCTGCCGCCAGCCCTTCGTTCAATCGCTCAACCAGGCGCGGACGCGGGACAACTTTCGGACGAGGTGGGGGGATAAACAGTTTTGTGGCTAGAAAAGGAGCAGACATAGGGCAATTATTATTTTTAGATGCGAAAAGCCCAACTCGCGATCAGCGGATCGCGGAAAAACTTTCAGACAATCTTAAATATTCACCTGGTCATTATGATTATTGCAAAGCACTATCTTTATTGTGATCGAGTTATATCACAATTACCAGGGATTTGTATTCGACCTGGATTGCACGTACTGCCCTGGGCGATACCGCTCTCCCTCGGGGGATGTGGAGGCAGTGGCAGCCCTGCTGTAGCATCGAAAGCATATTTCCTTGATCGGGTATAGAAATGGGGAAGGAGGTGGAGCGACATTTTGCGTCCTGAAATGTGGACTTTTTAAGTTCCTGATTTGTGGACATTTTATTTTCTTCTTGACACTATCATCAGTACTATGGCCTCCTCCGACTTCTCATCCGTCTTCTCTCTGAACTTCACCTTTCGGCTTATAACGTCAATTACACTGGGACTGGTCCAGCGACCAGGTGAGACCTCTCCTGTTCCATCGCCTACTTTCTCAACATCCTGCACTCCCTACACCGGAGGAGCCTGCCCAGAGCAAAGCGAAGGGTTCTTCGCGGCTGCTTCTCAGGGTCTTCACCGCTTCTGTTGCCTTCGCCATTCGTGACAGACCCGGCTCTCTCTTGCTCCCCTTTCGGGGCTAACATGTCGGTGCTGCCGTGCTTGCATAGCAAGACGCTTGCACAGCAAGACGCTTGCATAGCAAGACAATCACTTTATGTTACGGGCTGCTGTTTTACTCTCCTTTCTCAGGAGGTTACAACGCTTCGACATAGCCAGTCACCCGGCTGCATCGGTTGCCTCCTGAACGGTGTGAAGGATCACTGGCAGCCTGACCCTTACCAGGACTGGACTTCCTCCAGCAAGCAAACGGTGACTTTTCCAGGACACACCATGCGGGGTTGGGCGGCTGTTTGATATTTTCACTCCGATAACGAGTGCATTTGTAGCCATTCTTTCCTAAGCAGCGAAAACTGAATTTGATCATTATATTGCCCATCCCGACAGTAATACTCGCGTAAAATACCTTCTCTTTGAAACCCTAGTTTTATCAGAACTCGCTGAGACCGATCATTTTCTATGTGTGTGGTAGCTTCAATACGATTCAAACCCATTTCAAAATATCCAAACCGAAACAATGCCCCCAATGCTTCCGGCATTATTCCTTGTCCCCAATAGTTGGGCCATAAGTCATACCCTACTTCCGCCCGATGGTGTTGCTTATCCCATCGACAGTAACCGCATGTGCCAATCAATTCACCCTTTGTTTTGTATTCAATCCCCCACCATTTGAAGTCGGGCATCTTTTCCGGGGTTTGCAGAGGGCTTAACATTTCTTTGGCCTGTTCTAGGCTCTTGAGAGGTTCTTCGTCACGCATGTAATAGGTAACTTGCGAGTCACCCCATTCTTTGAAAATGAATTCCGCATCATCCATTCTCAAAGCTCGAAGTACCAATCGCTTTGTTTCCATGCGCGGGTATGCCTGGTTTATTTCTTCAGTACTCACTACTACTCCTTCGATTGAACCTCGGTAATATTACATGTGTTGATTTTCGAGTCTTTTCGTGATGCTGTAGCATACTCACACGCGCTAACAGTTTTTTAAGAGGACCAACGTCGCAGGTCAGGCGAGCTGTAAAGCGTCGCCTGCATCTGCTGGTTAGGCTATTCTCTCTTGGTCGGAGCCGATCCGATCCTTCGAACTCGAATCGAGGCTCCCCCGTTGCAACTGAAGGTCTCAATCGCGCCCACATTCCCCTCGACCACCCAATAATTGATATCAGCAATGCCGAGATTATCGGGGTCGTTGATGTCGTAGATCAGCTTCTGCCAGACGTTCTGAGGGGTGGTCTGTCCCGGACCCGGCTGTTCCGTGTTCAACTGTTCGATCGAAAAGCCGTGTTTGCCCGAAACGGTGACGTGATGCGGATTGCGGTACGCTCCCACGCGCGCAAATCGCGAGGCATGATGGGCGAAGACAAACTCCAGGCCGTTGATGTTGGAGGCCACCACTATGTTGTCTGCATCGGTATGCTCGTTTACCAGGATGCCGGTATGGAAGCCGGTGACGATTACATTGCGCAGGATGGTCAGCGCGGCGTTATTACATGCCGGAGTTATGAGACCACGGGTGCCGTGGGTGGGGCGGGATGCCTGCACGTTGTAAACGCCCGTGTTGACAAACACGTTCTCGATCCGGCACTGCGACGCCCACTCAAGATCGATGCCGCCGATCACGGGGTCGTCGCTCGTTCTCACGTCCAGGTCTTTCAGCACAACATGAACTCTGGAGAAATGGCCCGGTCCGAGACTCGGGGGCTCTGCACTGATGACCGCCGGGCCTGATGTGTACAAGCACTTGACGATGCTGTTGTGGCTGGGCAGTTCCGTACTGCCGATCGTCCCGAAAACCGTTGTCGGCTGGCTCTCACCGACAATCTCTAGCGCGATCCAATTAGGCTTTGGAATGGCGGGGATGATGAACCGCCCGAGGTAGACGCCAGCTGGCACATAAATCCGACCGCCGCCGGCTTCGATCACCGCTTTCAGACAAGCCGAAAATGCCGCAGTGTTGTCCGTCTTGTCGTCGCCGACAGCCCCGTAGTTCTGAACGTTGAACACCCGCCTTACACTTTCATTCATCGTCTGGTTTCCTCCTTGCCTAACGGATGAGCTCAGCCGCAGCGCCGGGTGGGCGGAACCGCCACACTGAACAAGTATACCGACAAAGCCAAAGGGCCGCGATACAACGAGCGCCGAAGGCGCTGTCGGCTGCAGCGGGGGTTAGCCGCCATTTCCCACCAGCACGGCCCGCCGCTGCCCCCAATGCGTGCCATCCCGCCTTCCTTATCTCACCATGCGGCAGCCTGCACGTCCAACGGTATTTGCCGCTTGGTTAGCAATCAGAAGGTCGCCTGTTAAGCACCATCAAATAACACGTCCATAAACCCCAGCATCGCGATCATGTCGTCAACCAGACCGTCGCTCAGTGCGGTCCAACAATAGTTGTATCCAGGAAAGTAAGGGCATAGACGCAGTTCCCTTCCATTATAGCTCACTGGCAGGTTAGCCAAGGGGCGTTTGCCCGTTTTGTCAGTCTGAACACAGTACCGGCATCCATCACACTTTTTCGTGCGTGCGACTATAAAGCTCTGCACTCTAGCCGGTATGCTATCAAAGGCAGTTAGGATATCCTTCATGCGGGGAATGCACAGCCCGAAAACCGGAGGGCTGTCCATAAGAACATCGTAACTGGCGGAAATCCCAGTGTGGCGAATGCCGTATTGGAAACCACCTTTCGTCGGCGGTTTATCCTTGTGGGTCTTATAGTAGTCGAGCGTGAGGGTCCCGTCCCAGTTATCCATCCGGGTGTAGCCGTTCTCGATCAGATACCTCTCAAGCCTGCGGAACGCCACCTCATTGCCTGAGAGCCGGGCGTATATATCTCTGGCGTAGGGATAGCCTTCGCGGAACAGGCACCGCGAAAAGTCCAGCAATGAAGCCTTGGGTCTCGTTGCCATCCAGGTCCAAGCCTGGAACATTTCAGCATAGTCGTCGTGACTTCAAAACGGTGCGATCCGACTCCGTCCTCTGGTGCAGCCCAAGCTGCTCAGACAGCAACTGGTGCCTTTTGTTTATCTTCACGGCCTCATCAACCACCAACGTATTCGTGTTCACTTGACCGGACTGCCCTACCTGAAAGAAAGTCATCAGCAGCGCATCGACATTCTTGATAGCCTTGCGCATCAGCACTTTTAGTTTGGGCTTATTGTCTGCACCTTTGTTGAAACGACGGGTGTAGGCATCATCTTCGTGCAGAGTGCTGAACATCAACGTGGGCTGCTTGCTCAAACGCTGGTACAGCCCGTGCATGAATTGGTAGAACTGCTCCTGTGCCCTAATCCCAGGGCCACTTTCCGATGGCACAAAGGAGGGAAAGGTATCCAGATACGTATTGACTATGCGCTGTTCAAGGCACGCATACTTTTTCTTCATTCGCAAGTCTCCTGAGAACATTGATGGCGGCTAACTCGCGCTTCAGCGGATTGCATAACAGCTTATATACGATCCGCATAAACACCTATTCATTTAGGGTATTATACGGCACTCTATTTTTATCGGGACAGAATTCCATCCTAATTTCTAACCTGGAAGGACTGTCAGGCTGCCAGCCCCACAAACGAATTTCCAACCAAAATATTGGGACCTGAAATATCTGCGTTATGCAAAAGTTTATATAATTCATACGCAATCTGTCAACTCGTTCGTGGTCTTGGTTCGGAGTCACTCCAGCCATATTTAATCCATTATTGAACTTTTGACATTTCGTGCCTCTGTTTCGGGTTATTTTTTTTTAATAAAGTCCGCCTTCATCTCATAATTGACCAAGCAACCTCAGACCTATTTCAAGATTGGTTCTCATTTTCGTGAAGCAAAACCTAACAATTTATATTGACAAACGGTATATCGCATGGTAATATATCGTCATTCGATATAGCACCTGGCGATATAGGAGAATAATGGATAAAAATATCAACAAATATCTTCCACTCACTGAATCCACAGCTTACATTCTGCTGGCACTAAACACGCCACTTCACGGCTACGGCGTTATGCAAAAAGTGGAAGCAATGAGCGAAAACACAGTCAAAATAGGTCCTGGTACACTTTATGGTGCGTTCTCCACGCTTGAAAGTGAGGGGATGATTGTTAAAACTGGCGAAGAAGACCGCCGTAAATCTTATACTTTAACAGAAAAAGGCAAACAGGTGCTAAAGGAGCATATTCGACGGGTTGAAATCCTGATTCAAAATGGAGTAATTACAAAAGGTTGGTAGCATTAGGAGAAAACTATGACAATAAAAAAGAAATTCCATTGGTTTTGGGCCTGGGACGATGAGAAAGAGGAAGTCTGGTTACATGAGATGTCAAAAAAAGGTTGGCATTTCAAATCAGTTAGTGTGCCCGGTAATTACATCTTTGAACAGGGAGAACCCTTTGATTATACTTACAGGCTTGACTACTTAATTCACCGCAAGGATATGTCAAACTATCTGCAGCTATTTCAGGATGCAGGATGGAGTTACTTGGGTGAAATGGGCGGCTGGCAATATTTTCGTAAAGAAGGATTACCTGGCGAAGTGCAAGAGATTTATAGTGATAAAGAGTCAAAAGCAAAGAAATACCAACGCTTAATGCTGTACCTGATCATATTCTTTCCAATTTACTTAAACTTTGTTCTAATTCTCAGTCGAGATGAAGGTGGCATTATGCAAGTTATCACTTTCTTGATGTTTATCCTTATGTTGATTTACGTTTATGCACTGGTTAGGCTGCTATATCGCATTACACAACTGAGAAAGAAAGCCTGGTGATAGTTTTATTTTCTCGATTCTTGATGGAGCTTCGTCACGCAACGTTCCGCATGAGCCGCCGGGAGATTAACCTGTAACGGCATCGGAGCTTGCGACCATTTTCGCCGCATCAGTAACTGATATTTTTCCCGTGTCGATCTCTACCTCGGCATCAAGATATGTGTTTGCCTCAACATGGTTCACCACCATTTCAGGCGGATATGGACTCACAGGAATTCTCCAATTGCGCGAGCGCGCTCAACTTGCCCCGGCACCCATTCTCTGAGATGAGTATCCCTCAAACAGCGCGTCTCTCCTTTCGGCGAAATTATTGCGACCCAGCGGTCCAGCCAAAGCAACCCCGAGATCGACAAACCCATCCTGCCCTAACGCCCTACCATCAATCCATCGATTGACGGTAACGATAGCAGCATCGCCATCAGCGGACTCATCCACTTCAAGGGCATACGCACCGTCTACCGTCTCATAGGGCGCTGGACAGATCACGAAGTTGCTGAGGTGCTTCAACCAGAACTGTTCAGAGAGGACCAGTCCGATATCGGCTTGTGCGTCATGATGCACTTTGGCAAAGAACCTGTCCGATCCCGTCTTCAGCTTGTTTGAGGCGTTTGTGAAATCCTGCAGCATCTCAACCGTGGAACCATCCAGACCATAACCGCCAAGCGCCTGCTCTATGACTGATGTCCACTTACTCACAGGATTCCAAACGACCAGCAACAGCGGCGCTGCGCAGCGCCGTCCGCTGCATGACCATATTCGTCAGATCATCCGTCGTAGCGGACGGCACTCTGCCAGGTTCATCAAAGGTCCTTGACCCGCAATACGATCTTGCCCCGGGTATGACCTGTCTGAACCAGCTCGTGAGCCCGCCGGGCTTCCCGCAGGGGCAGGATCGTGCCCACATCGGGTCTCAGCTTGCCTTCGTCAACCAATCCTGCAATCCGATTCAGCACGTCATTGCCGGGCTGGGCACCCGCGTGTACGCCGCGCAGTCCGCGCCGGGCAGCGTCCGGACCGGGCGCCGGATGGGCGCAGATCGAGACCTGAATCCCACCGTCCCTCAGAACCGCCCAGGAACGGGCTATTGTCTCCCGGGCGAGCACATCGGTGGCTTCGTCGGCTTCCCTGGGGATCGCGTCGATAACCACATCCACCTCCCGCGCAATCGACTCGAATGCGGTGGTCCGGTAGTCGATGAACACATCGATACCGAGCTCCCGGAGAAATGCTTCGTTGCCTGCCGACGCCGTGCCGATCACCTGGGCGCCGCGCCACTTTGCCAGCTGAACGGCGATGTGCCCGACACCACCGGCAGCCGCGTGGATGAGCACCTTCTGCCCGGCGACCAAACCCCCGACCTCGAACAAGGCATCCCAGGCGGTCAGGGCGGCGACCGGCAGGGCAGCCGCGTACAGGTGGTCCAGAGACGCCGGCTTCCGACCGAGGTTGTCGGCGGCTGCGACGACATATTCCGCATACCCACCACCTGACAGACCGAGCATGCCGTAGACCTCATCGCCCACCGCCAGTGCCGTGACTTCGCCCCCAAGCTTCTCAACGATGCCGGAGACTTCGCAGCCGGGGATGAACGCGAAGGGTTTCTCCAGCCGGAAGCGCAGTCCGGCGCGTATCTGCCGGTCGGCAGGATTCACCCCGCCGGTGGACGGGCGGGACCTCGGCGACGGAGCGGACGCGGACCTCCCGCAGTGCGGCTCCGGCTCCGGGATTGGGGCATCCTCGTAGCAGAGCACCTCCGGGGTTCCGTAGTCGTGGATTCGTACAGCTTTCATAGTCTCTTTAATTATATCCTTGTCGATGGGAAACCCATAATCATCTTTCCGTCATTCCAGCTATGCCTAAGGATTTGTTGAGCAGCCTTCATTTTGGCTCCAAGAACTGCTCAACCAGAGCCAAAGCTTGCATTTTGCGCACCGTCCTCCGCCCGTAGCAGGTCTGCTCTAACTTGGGTTAGGTCGCCCACAGAAAAGATTATAGTTCCACAGTATGTTCCGCTGTAACCATAAACCCGTGTTTCTGATATAACTGGTAGGCTTTCATTTCCGGTTCAGTTCCCAGGGTCAGTGTTTTGCAGCCATTCTCTAATGCAATGTTCTTGATCCTGTTTAACATTGCTTTACCTATTCCCCGATCTTGATATTCCGGTCGGATGCACATACAGCTTATGTGATAATTGCTCTCAAGATATGGCAATACAAAAGCAAACCCGATGAGTTCATCCTTGATTTTATATGCAAACGAAGCTGGACAGCTAAGGATTTCAGGAAAACCAAGCTCCTCATCGTAATATCTTCTTCGCTCCCCTTCATTTTGTAGCTTGAAGAACTTTGCATCTCCCTCATCAAATCCATTGATATAGCATTCAAAAAGGGTTTCTGCGGCAATATTTCCGATTGGTTCAATCACAATACCACTCATTGAAATATTTTCACGATATTGTTTCTGATCCAATTTGCAGGTCATCTCAACATATACAAACTTTGTCATTCTGTCTCCTGTGGTATTAGCTATGCTATTCCTTTACCAATATCTAGAGTTCCAAGTTTAATCGAGAAGACTGTCCGTTCAGCAGCCTAACATTTAATTTGATTGCGGTTCGATTAATTATATATACCTGTGTATATTCACACAGGATTCCGCCTTGCCGCTCATATCTGCCGTTACGCTGGCTCTGTACCAGCGACCAGGTGAGACCTCCCCTGTTCCATTGCCTGCTTTCACAACATCCTGCACTCCCTACACCGGAGAAGCCTGCCCAGAGCAAAGCGAAGGGTTCCTCATGGCTGCTTTTCAGGGTCTTCACCGCTTCTTTTGCCTTCGCCATGCGTGACAGACCCGGCTCTCTCTTGCTCCCCTTTCGGGGCTAACATGTCGGTGCTGCCGTGCTTGCGTGCAAGCGCTGGCAAGACGCTTGCACAGCAAGACAATCACTTTATGTTACGGGCTGCTGTTTTGCTCTCCTTTCTCAGGAGGTTACAACGCTTCGACATAGCCAGTCACCCGGCTGCATCGGTTGCCTCCTGAACGGTGTGTGAAAGATCCCTGGCAGCCTGGCCCTTACCAGGACTGAACTTGAACCAGCAAGCAGACGATGACTTTTCCAGGACACACCATGCGGGGTTGGGCGGCTTTTGTCCATAAAGTTATCAAGAACGATTAGCGATTTTCCTTAACACAGCGAGACCACCAAAATATACAACTAAGCCTATTGCGATTCCAATACAAGATCCAGGATCGTTTCATACGTCAATCCCGATGAAAGCGGCAACGATTATGCCTACAAATATTGCTATCAAAGCCCAAATTCTGCGCAAGATGTTTGCAATCACGTACATGATAACCTCCAATCGCTCATCTTTTTAGATGTGGATAGCGTTTATATAGGACTTGCAAATCCATTTGTATTTGCGCCTTGCTTTGACTATCAGGATTGAGCGTCAAAGCATTTTCAAACCATCTAATGGCTTGGACAGCCGCTGTTTCAACCGTCAATCCAGTTCGGTCAATTGCTCCTTGCGAAAGCCTTTTGTCTATTTGGTCTTTGTTGGCAAAAAAGAGTTTCAGCAAATTCGCGACTTCATCTTCCTTATCTGACCAAGCGGCGCGTGTTATTAGGTTATATGATGTAGCCAATGCGTAAACTGATCTTATATCCTTTGGTCGAATTTCAACACACTTTTGTGTTGCCAAAAGAGCCTCAGTGTAGTAACCCAACTGTTGGTATTTGTCTGCAAGTGAATAATAAATTACCCATTCATCAGGATGTTTCTTTTTTGCGCGCTCCGCCGCCGCTACGAACTCTTCTGGAGTGTATCTGGAAGGGTCGCTAATTCTTTGCCCACTGTTTGGGCAAGGCGGAAGCTATCGGTTAAGCCCCATCGAATTATATTTGCCATTGCTTTGCTCCTTTGGCTTATTCGCCAGCCAACATATTTTTCATTTCATCAAGGCTTGAAGACTGTATAGCGCTCTCGTAATACTTCTGTTGTAACTGCTTCATGTCCTTCGGCAAGCGTTCTACTCCTTCAACCCAATCTGGCATTTGTGTAGAGAGTTGTTCGACAACACCGCCGTACATCTTTTCGGCAATTTGACGCTCTTTTATGTACATGCTTCCTTGTCTGGTCGCTTGGATAGTGGCGGCGGCTCTTGCTAGAAAATATGGGTAGCCTTTTTGAAAAGTGCAACTCAAGGCAGAGAGAAAATAGGCGTTGGCTAAAAGAACATGAGCGTCCCCATCGTTCTTGTTACTTTTGATTGCCATTCGACACAGACGTATAATTTCCAAAATAGCGTTTACATATTGGGGACTACCACTTTCGTAATTACGAAGATTTCGGTAATACTCTGTGGCTTGATTGAAGGGGTGGTTTTTGGGCGAGCCGAAAAGTTTGTTTAGCATTTGACCTCCAAAGACGGTGCTTGTGTGCTGAATGATACGAAAACCATAAAAGATAATAAACCCAATATTTTTAATTAATTACCTACCTTGTTGTATACAAGGTCGCCTTGACTGTCTGTGATTATTAGGGTGTTTTCGGTAACAGTAAATTTCAATCTAACGTCGCAACTTATTTGATTTTCACCACCACACGGTGATAGATAATGCAATGTAATCCTATCTCCGTCAGCAATAAATTCTCCATAAGAAACAACTTCCCCGTAAAAATAATCAGTAAACCGCCCATCTTTTGTAAATTCTATTTCAACATTTGGGTATTCTGTATCTTGCCAACGTCCGACTAATCCCAACCATGAGCCATCAACAAGGCATGATACAAGACTAAGGCTAACGGTTATTACGAGGGCGTAAAGTATAGTTTTTCTCATTCGTTTCGCTCCTTTTGGAAGTGCCGCCGAACGGTTGCATAACCAGCGGGGCGGGTTGGCTCCGAGCCATTCCTGAACCAGAGCCAAAGTTGGCAATTTCAGCCGAGTACTACCGGGGCGATTAGCCCCGTCCGGTGCTAGCAGGGTTAGGCGCAGACCAGGACTATTGAGCAAAATACTCCAATACCATTGCTTTGAGTTCATTTGACATCATTTCAATCGGAATTAGAAATGCCCGAAATGGGAATATTTGTGTATCTTTGGCACATTTGCAAACATATATGCTTGGGCTTCCGGGTATTCCATCCAATTCTCTTTTGTAATAAATGGCCCATCTCCGCCAAGATGTGTATCGAAAGGATAGGGTATAACTTGTGTTTCTGCATCCAGTTGTGCTTTTAGGGTTCTGATTTGCCTGCCGACCGCATAACTTTTGCAGATTACTAATACGCTGAAGACGCTCTTGAAATCGTATATTCTCAATGCGTATTTCACATTTTCATATGTGTTCACAGATTGGGTTTCAATGAATATCTTTTCTTCTGGCACACCCAATTTTATCAATTCACGGCGAATAACTTCAGATTCAGCCTTCTTATCATCTTGCCACGTGTAATGTCGTAAGGCATCTAATTTATACCCACCTGTTACGACAATGTCTTGACCCAATCCTTTGAAAAATGCCTTTGCTCCATTCTCCCATAATCCAGGGTGAGAACCACCAAATATAAATATGATGTCACAGGGCTTTATTGCAATTGGTTGATCAAAAATTATCATCGTTATCTCATCTATGGCTGAGCGTGATAGCTTTGGTGGGGGTATATAATACGGAATATTTTTTTGGCTCATGTCTGAATAAAACCTTCTATCTCACTGCGCCCAACGCGTGATTTAGCGGATTGCATAACAGCTTATAAACGGTCCGTATAAATACCTATTCATTTTGGATATTATACGGCACTCTATTTTTATCGGGAAAGAATTCCTCCTAATTTCTAACATGGAAGGACTGTTAGGCTGCCAAACCCCCAAAATGACTGGATCAAGTTCGTGAAATCCTGCGCATGAAGCACGATGCTTACCGCACCGAGCAGGCGTATATCGACTGGATCAAGCGCTACATCTTCTTCCATTAAAAACACGATCTCAATCACCAGATCATCGACAGCGATGGCTTTGACCGAGAACGATCGGTTGACCGTCCTGCCTGACAAAGCATTTATAATCAAGTACTGGATTTAAGATTCATGGAAAGAAGCTTCGAGAATTAATTTGCACATCCCGCCTGCGGACCACTACCAGGGCTTTGTTTTCGACCTGGATGGCACGATCTACCTGGGCGACAGCGCCCTCCCGGGGGCAGTGCAGGCAGTGGCATCCTTACGGCAGGGCGGCAAGCGCGTCGTCTTCATCACCAACAAGCCGCTCTCCACACGACAGGATTATGCACGAAAACTCACCCGATTGGGCATCCCCACCAACCAGGATGAGATCATCACCTCTGCATTTGTACTGGGCAGTCATTTAGCTAAGAAGCTGCCAGAGCTGAATTATTACCTGGTTGGGGAAGAAAATCTGGCGATGGAGCTGCGCGGGTACGGGTTGAATATCCTGCCTGAGTTCAGCGACCAGGACCCAAAGCATGTTCTGGAAGTGAAAGAGGTCGATGCTCTCATTGTTGCTTTCGACCGCACCCTGGATTACCGCAAGCTGAACACCGCCTACCAGGCGCTGGTCGGAGGCGCGCGGTTCTTCGCCACCAACGCCGACAAGACCTGCCCCATGCCCGGCGGGGCAATCCCGGACGCCGGAGCTACGATCACCGCGCTGGAACACCTGACAGGGCGGCAGGTTGAGATTTTGGGGGGAAAACCATCCCCTCTGATGATGCAGGTGGCGGCGGAAACCCTGCAGCTGTCCCCGGACCGCTGTCTGCTGGTGGGTGACCGTCTGGAGACAGACATGCGCATGGGTCAGAATGCCGGTTTTGCTACCGCGTTGGTGCTTACCGGAGTGACGCGCAGGGACGACCTGGAGGGATTTCACCCCACCGCCCAGTTACATTTTCTCCAACCTGTTTGAACTCATTTCCAGTTGAAATGATCAGGCTGCTTTTTTAACATGGACACAAACTTACCATCCGGTCAGAAAGTGTAAGCATTACGGCTTATAATTTGGTTATGCCCGCACTGGATAAAATTGCCTATTATCAGAACCGGCGCGATGAAGTCCCCAACCAGGAACTGGCGCGCGAGCTGGCTGAACAGGAAGATCGTGCCGGGATTGGTGAGATCGCTGAAAACCTTTGGAACCAGGAACCAAACGTGCAGAGCGACTGCCTGAAGGTTCTTTACGAGATCGGTTATCTCAAACCAGAGTTAATCGCAGGTTACTGGCAGGATTTCATCAAGCTACTCGGCAGCAAGAATAACCGCCTCGTTTGGGGCGCAATGATCGCCCTCTCGACCATCTCCCAACTGAAGCCAGATGAACTTTTCACGGAGATTGAGACGATCAGGAAGGCAGTCAACTCCGGCAGCGTGATCACCATCGACGCCGGGATACTCACCCTGGCAAAGATCGCCGCGCACAGCCCCGGTTACAACCAGGCGATCTTCCCTTTCCTCCTCCAGCACCTTGAAGGCTGCAGAACAAAGGATGTACCCCGGCATGCTGAAATGATACAGATTGCCGTGAGTGGTTCGCAGAAGGATGCTTTCACCAATGTCCTGGAAAGCAGGCTTCCAGAAATGACACCTGCCCAGGGCAAGCGTGTGAAAAGTGTCCTGTCAGTGGTACAGAAGAAGTGATCTCAGGCACAAATCCAGACTTCATATCTCGATCAACTTATGGAATGTGGATTTCTGCCGGCATTTCCTATCCTGGAGGATGGGAATTAATTTTGAAACCTAATTGACTCCAAGGAAGATTCCATGAGCGAGGTGAAATATGGCATATGACGAACAGCTGGCGAAGAGAATTGAAGGTTTACTTCAGAAAATCGATCCTCCAGGATTGACATCGAAGAAGATGTTTGGCGGGATCGGTTACCTCGTCCACGGGAACATGGCTTGCGGGGTGCATAAACAGGATATGATGGTGCGAACCGGTCCTGACCTGTACGAAACCGCCATGGGAAAACCGCACACGCGCGTATTCGATATGACCGGAAAGGTCATGACTGGCTGGGTGGTTGTTGAGGGAGAAGGTGTGGCGTCGGACCAGGTCCTGGAAGAGTGGGTAAAAATGGGGCTCGCATATGCCCTTTCTTTGCCGGCAAAATGAATGAACATCCTCCCCAAAAGGATTTTGTAGACCCTTTGGGTCTTCTTATGACCCAATGAAAACATTCGAAAAATTAACGCTCCAGGGTCAGATCCGGCGGATGAGGTCACTCGCCTGGAAAGCGCTGGATTCATATCCTTTGAATATCAACAAAGTATCCTATCTAGGCTGGTACACCAACCTGCTCTTTCGAATTTGGACCGGCGAAGGAAGGTCTCTGGTTCTGCGCGTCTGCGCACCAGGTTGGCGCAGCGACCTTGATCTGCAATCGGAGGCAGCGTGGCTTGAAGCGTTGGCAGCAGATGCTGATATCCGCGCCCCTCAACCAATCGCCGATAAATCAGGCAAATACCTTGTAGATGTGGAAGTCCCGGGAGTCCCAGGCAGCAGACGCTGCATGTTGATGAGCTGGATCCCCGGCGTTCCCCTGGGAAAACACTTAAATGAAGAAAACCTGGCATTGATGGGGGAATTGTTCGCCAGGTTACATGATTTCAGCGCTGGATTTCAACCAGATAACGACTTTACGGACCGTAAATTGGACAAAGTCCTCGCCCGCGATGAAGAAGACGTGCTTTTTAGCGAAACCTGTTTGACATGGCGCTTGATCCTACCCATCAACATCTTCTCCTGCAGGTCAGAGTGATCGTGGAACAGGCTTACGCCAATCTTTACGCGCAGAAAGACGGCTTGCGCGTGATCCACCACGACCTGTGGCATGACAACATCCACATTTCCCGCGCCAGGCTGTATCCCCTGGACTTCGAGGACACTGCCTGGGGGTATCCGGTCCAGGACCTGGCAATGGCGCTGCAGGACCTGATGAATGATGTCGAACCACAGCTTTACGAACCTTATGCCGCCGCATTACGCCGCGGCTATGAAAGCCTGTCAACCTGGCCCGAAACCTACGAGGGTCAGATCGACATCTTCCGCGCAGGCAGAATGCTATGGGTGGCGAATTTCGTTGCCGGGTTCCAGAATGAACACCTGGATGGATTTCTCAGCAGGATCCAGCCCATGCTGGAATCATTTCTTGAGACAGGAAAATTACGGAAAATCAAACCAAACTGATAAGAGGAAAAAATCATGCAAAAAAGAAGCACCGAAATTGTCGTCTGTGGTGTGCCGTTCGGTACAACGCACGAAAAAGATGCCCTGATGCAGTTAAAAGACATGGGCACTACCTCCATCCAGATCTACACCTTCTGGAGAGAATTTGAACCCACCAGCCGGGGCGCTTTCGATTGGAGCATCTATGACCGGCAGGTTGAAGCCATCCAGAAAGCCGGTCTGAAATACCTGCCGTTCATTCTGATGGGACCCAAATACGCTGCTCCTTCCTGGTGGTTGGAGCATCCAAACCACACAGGGTTGCGCTGCCTGGAACACGGAAAACTCAGCCCGATCGAATCGATCTGGAACGAGAAATTCGAGGTGGAAATCAGCCGTGTGCTCGAAGCCTTTGCCAACCATTACCTGCCCATGGACGTCCTCGAAGCGGTCATGCCCGGGATCTGCGGCGATTATGGCGAGGCGATCATGCCAGTCACCGGCAACTGGCCCGGTGATTACCACACTCACCTGGGCTATTGGTGCGCGGGCGAGGATGCGAAAAATAATTTTCGTATCCGGTTGGAAGAAAAATACCAGGGATTAGATAAATTGAACTCCGCCTGGCGCTCGCATTACAAATCATTTGACGAAATTAACCCATTCCTGCCCCACCGGGCGCCATCGAGAACAGCCTGGTTTGATTTCCTGCAGTGGTACCGGGGATCGATGACGGATTACGCTGAATTTTGGATGGCTGAATGCAGACGCCTGTTCCCGGAAACGCGGGTGTATATGTGCACGGGAGGCGAAGAAGAACCGCAGCACGCTTCCCTGTTCAGTGACCAGGCGAAGATTGCTGCACGGCATGATGGTGGTATCCGTCTGACGAACGAGGGCAACCGCTTTTACGATAATTATTACCTGACCGCCTACACCTGGAGCGTGTGCAAATTCTATGGCGCTGACCTTGGACTCGAACCGGTTGGACCGATCACAGAGAATGGCGTGCGAACCCGCATCTTTGGCTCAGCCGCTTACGGGAATCCCCAGATGTTCCACTACTACGGCAATCTCTTCGGAGAAGGCGCACAGCCTCTGCCTGGAGCAGAAGCTTTCAGGGACAACATTCACCTGGTCAAAGAATCCCCACTGCCGCCAGCCGTCGCTTTCTTCTGGCCCGGAGACACCTTCGCCTGGAAAATGGAGCAGCAGCTGCCCGGTGAAATCCCCGAAGGGTTGAATAAAGCGCTGGCATTCATCCGCCGGCAGGTGGTGTGTATGCCTGTCAATGAAGAAATGATCCTGGATGGGTGCCTGGAACAGTACAAACTCCTCGTCATTGCCATGCCAGCCTTCACACGGAGAGAAGTTCTCAAGAAAATCGCTGACTGGGTCGCGAATGGCGGTACTGTACTCGCTGCAGGCAGACTCCTGGACCTGGAACTCGAGCCGGTCGAAGAATTTGACGCCTTATTTGGTATCCTGCCCACATCGGAGCAGACAACGGGGCATGTTAATTTATACGTAGCCGACCTCCCGGATTACCCGGATTTCTCCAGGATTGGTTCATTCCACTCATTGATCACATGGATGGACCTTGCCCCAGACACAGAATTACTGGCAGTCACGCAAGAAAGCGCCGGTTATGCCGGAACACGAATCCATAAAGTCGCCGCCGCTTTCCAACGCAAATCAGGAACTGGCATGGGCATTTATTACAGTGGTCCGGTGGCAATGGAAGAAGATGCGGAAGCCATTTTTTACGATCCGGGCACGTTCAAGGCTCTCCTCAAAGACGTCATTAATTTGTACAGCCAGGTTGAAATTTTTAACCTGGAAGAAGGCGAGGTTGCCAGGGCGAGGATAGGCGCTGAATTATATTCCCTGGGTGAGTCAGGGATTCTAAAAGTCACTCCCCAGGAGAGTTAGCAATTAACTCGAAACACCGGAAATCTCACGGACGCGTCAGAAGCGGGAGATAAACCGGCTCCCAGGCGGCTTCGAAAGCGCCGATATCACAGGCGCTGGAGTTAAAAGATGGTCGGGGAAAGCCTCTCTGGTCCACATTGGGACAGGAGATGGCATTTCCCCCGACGCCTGCAGCATTGAAGGCCGGGCTTCCAGCCATTAGTGCATGGGTCAGTGTATCTCCACCGTTATCGGCGAGTGGTCCGAGTTTTGGATCAGCTACCTGGAGACCGGCGCCGCAGGAAGAATCACTGCTGATACTGTGGTGACCTGTCGCCAAAGCGACATTACAGGCAGTATTCCCTGCCCCCGCTGTGAGGATTGAATTATAAATCTCCAGGTTCCAGTTTACGGATGTGTACACCGCCCAACCCGAAGTGGATTCGATGATATTGTTATTGGTGATCGTGGAGTAATGGATTTTTAAGTCACCGTTATTCCATTGAGAAATCCCACCACCGTTATATAACGCAGTATTTCCACTGACGGTTACATTGACTAATGTAGCCGTATTTCCGTTGGTAAATCCCCCGCCGAACTCAGCAGTATTCCCTGAAATCAAAACCCGTTCCAGATGTACACTGCCAAATTGAGACTGGTAAATCCCACCTCCGTCACCACCAGTCTGGTTGCCGGTGAACTGCGAGTCCGCAGCGGTGAGGTTCCCAATGGTAAAAATCCCGCCACCCAGAACAAACCCATCCCCCAGATTATCGCGTACAGCAACATGGTCCAGATCCAAACTGATTTGTTCCCCTAAAACCTGGATCCCCGCGCCAAGATTGTTTTCAGGCAGTTTGCCGTGGCGGATGGTTAAGTCGGATACTGTGACCTTATATTCAGCATCGTTAAGCAAATCCAGAACACGGTCAATGCCTTCTTCAGTCGATGCCCCAGCCTGGATGATCGTTTGATCGATACCCTCACCTGCCAGGTTCAGGGACACAAGGATGTCAAGGTCACCGGTGGCATTTTCATCCTCGTCCATGCCATCAATGGTGAGTTCGTAGACACCAACAGGCACCTGGATGGTGTAGGTGTTTGAAGGATCTGCATTCGCCTTGCTGATCGCCCCGCGGAGGCTGCAGTCATTTTCGGAGGATGTACAAGCGCTTTTTGCTGGATCATCAACTGTGGTATCAACCTGTATGATTAAAGTCTGCAGCAATCGAGTTTGAAAAAGATGAAAGGATTATGGTCAGGAGCAGGAGAAAACTGACTAAACGAAGCAAGAATTTTTGACTTAAAATTTTTCCTTTTCTGGATTCAAAATTATTATTTCCGAAATCGGAGGTTGTTATCTCAATTACTTTTATTCTTAACTAAAGGAACGAAGATCCTCTCTCCAACATATTCGAATGCTCCGATGTCACACACAGCCACCTGATCCTGATCACCATCAAATGGACGAGGAAAACCTCGTTGATCCATACCTGGACACGCAATCGCATTACCCCCATCCCCTGCCGCATCTATCGCCGGACTGCCGACTAACAAGGCGTGCGTGAGGGTAGCTCCACCGTTATCTTTTAGAATCCCAAGTTGGGGATCTTCAACCAGGATCGTACTATCGCAAGTCGTATCACTGCCAATATTGTGATGACCAGCATCGATGAGTGATGTGCATGCCTTTTTCCCTTCTTCAGCCGTGATGATCGAGTTATAGATTTCTATTACCAGCGGGTCATGAATTGCCCACCCATTCGAATTAGCTGTGTTGACGTTATTTGTTATCGTGGAGTAGTGAATTTTAAGATCCGCATCATTCCACTGGCTGATCCCGCCCCCATTCGCAGTCGCAGTATTTCCACTGATGGTGGTGTTGATCAGAATTGCCAGATTGTTGTTTGCGAAACCACCGCCATATTCTGCCATATTTTCAGCAATCAGGCACCCATCCAGCAGGATATAATCAGAACCTCCCTGGTAAATCCCACCTCCTTCACCGGATGTTACATTTCCGGTGAACTGGCAGTCTCTAGCTTCCAAATCACCGTTTGCGTACAACCCACCACCGTACGAATAACCTTCCCCCAGGTTGTCACGCAATGCAACCCGGATGAGAGTCAGAGCACTGTTTGAATTGTATTGACGGATTCCGGCTCCAGTTTTACTATCTCCAATCTTCCCATGACGAACAGTCAAATCGGTGAATTCAACAGAGATCGTTGCGTCTCCTGAAATTTCGATTACGCGATCTATCCCAACGGATGCGGATGCTCCTGCCTGGATGATGGTCTGGTCCATGCCTTCGCCTTCCAGGTTGACGGTGGCGAGGATGTCGAGGTCTCCCGTAGCATTGTTGTCTTCCTCGGAACCAGCCAGGCTCAGGGTATAAATCCCGGCTGGGATATGGATGGTGTAGGTGTTCCCAGCATCAGCGTTTGCCTTGCTGATCGCCCCGCGCAGGCTGCAGTCATTCGCTGCAGATGTACAAGCCTGGTATGCAGGATCGTTCGAGTCACTGGTGGTGTCAATAGTGATGGATGTATCAATAGCTCGAACATCGTTGACGACTAACAGAACACCAACAAGTAAGATAACTACAAAACTGATTCGAACAGAAGTGCTTCTCATGGGTAGCTCCTTTTTGATCGCTTTAAAGGAAACTGAATACGGGTATGATGCTGGATCGGACACTACCAATAAATTATTCCCCAGCTAAAATTATACTGTAATTTTTCGATGAAATTTTCAACCAAACCGAATAACCAAAAAGAGATTTCATTCAGTGACTCTAAGCACCATCCCTTGTCCCGGTGCCAGCCAGTTGTTTTCCCCTGCCAGGGGCTGAAGCTGTCCATTGAACGGTGAAAGCATCTCTAATTCCCATCCGGGTTCTGCCAGCTCAAGATGGAAATTGCTGGAATGGTGGAAATGCTTATTCACCAGCACAAGCCAACGACTGCCATCCAATTCGTGGACAAACTCACCCACCAGGAACTGGGCGTGTGTTCCCCTTGACCGCCCGAACCCAGGCGCTGTCATCAGCCTGCCGGCATCCTTCCGGCACATCACCAAAATGATATACCCGCCGCGAGTTCAGATTCAGGAGTGTGGGGGCTATCTGAGCTAATTGGTGAGAAACATTCTGCAAGTGATCCCAGGTTGCCGTACGCTTGCCAAACTGGTCAACGGGCGAAAGGCGGTAATTGCCCACCTCAGGAGCAATGTAGGTGAACCAGCTGATCCCTTTACCGCCATAAGCCAGGGTGGTGAACAACTGGAATCTTATCCCGGCAGGGGAAGGCTCCGCATAGGTGAAATGTGCATTCGACAGGACGATGTTCCAGAATGGGAGCGAGTATTCAGCCGATAACCTGCGGATCACTTCCAGGTTGGAAAAGTAGGAAGGTCGCAGGTTACCATCCTCGAAAAGGGCATAATGATCATAAGAGACAAACTGCGGCTGAACGGTCTCGATGTACATGCGCACGTATTCTTCATACGTTGCTGCTCCCAATTGTTCCGCAGAGGCGTAGTTTGGGAACAAGTTAATGTAAACCGGATGATCAGGATCCGCTTCCCTGAAAGCGGCAGCAACCTGCGCCAGACCCGGGAACTCGCTGGCATGCGGCTCATCCTTCACACAATAACCCGCCAGTGCTGGATGGTCTCCCACCTCGGCAGCAAGGCTGCGGGCATTGAGCTTGAGTTGGGTGGGATCGATATTTCGGAAATCATAATCCATGCTGCGCGGGTCATACACATAGCCCTGTAATCCTGCCTCACACACTTTATCCAGGTCTTCGGGCAGGATGAAACCTGCCTGGTTGATCCCGCAGTCTTTCATACCTTTGAGGACATCTGCATTGCTCAGGCTGGTCTCCCAGCGGGTTGTGGAAAACCCCCAGGCGAGATTTGGAAAGTACGGAAAAAGTTGTTTTTCTGCCATATCTCCTCCGTTTAAATCACACACTTATAAATAATTCTAGTCGAACCAATCAGGTTCACCGACAACATTCATCGATAACAGTATGAAGCGTCTGGTAAGAAATCCTACCTTTACGCTTTTATACCAGAAAAATTCATCCTTTACATCCTGATCGGCTCCACTTCCGGGAACCTCTTCGAAAATCCGAAGAGGTTCCCGGCTTTTAAGCCTTCCCCACGATTTCCCCACGCCCACCCGCTTTCTCCCCACATTCTACCCGGCATTGTCCCCACTCACATTCGCGATGCTGGAGTCAGGACGAAAACAAAAGGAGAAAGCCAATGAACCGCAAAATCCTGACCCTCAGCACCCTGACCATCCTGATCCTGACCATCTTCGCCAGCGCTTGCTCAGACACAACCCCCACGCGCGAATCTCTTCAGGAGATCCCCAACCAGTCAGCCCTCCTACAGGCAGCCCAGGAATACCTGCCTGTAGGCATTCAAATCCCCTCAAGAACTCCCCGCCCGGATCAGCGAGCCGCAGCTGTTGGCTGCCTGGATCAGCCTTCACGAGCAGACAGAAAATATCACAGTCTGGGATGGCAGCAGCTGGAGTGGTCGCAGGTTGGCACAATTCTTACTGGACAACAATGTCTCCGTCAGTTGGAGCACCCCGGATGTATGCCAATACTCCTGCACCAAACGTCCGTTGTGCGAGACCGAAGACTGCGCTCGCAAGAATGAATCCGATTACCCCATCTACATCGACACGGCGCTGAAATCAGCATCAATCCAGAAACTCGCCGGCACCCTGGCACACGAAGCCTATCACCACACTGAGCCCTTCGGTAAGATCAAGGACACTCTCTTTGAAGAATACTGGGCGTTCAAGGTCGGGTCAGCCATCTCCGGCGAATCCTGGGGACCACTCGTCGAAGGTGATGAGTACAAGCCGGTTTGCCTGAACAAGTGGTTCGGCAGCAGTGGTTTCGTGACCACCTACGATATGCCCGAATATCCACAGCAAATCTCCCAGACAACAATATCCGCTGATGACGTCTGCCGCTACCAATCCAACATCAATCCGGATGCCATGGTAACTGGACCTTGAGAATACTTCTTCTCTCTTTTAGAAACTGCCGGGAATGTTTCCGGCAGTTTCGATTCAACCAATCAGTTTTTCATAAATGTAGCGTACATTCGTCTCAAACCGCCCTCTGCTGCCGTACAACCACTCCCGGTAGGGTTCAGGGAACTGGATTTTGAGAGCATCCTCGACTGATCCCCCATTTCTAACCACTTCTCCGACCCAGTTCTTCCAGCATGTCAAAATAACCCATCTGCAAAACCAGGTCTTCTTTAGAACCCACCGGACCATGCCCGGGAACGAAAATTTCGTATTGCGAATTCGAGGAAGTACTGCACCTGTTCCCGGTATCCATCGATGTCGCAGAACCCCATGAACGGCTGGCAGTCGAAAAAACCGATGTCACCTATGAAGGCGATACGCTCCTCGGTCAGCAGCAGGGCAACATCTTCCTCAGAATGCCCGCGTCCCATCGAGCGGAACTCGACCGCCGAGGGAAACTCGGACGCCGAGGGGAACCCAGCCGCTGAGTGAAACTCAGCCACTCGCTGGCTGCCATAGAGCATTAGCGAGCCATCGAAAACGATATCCGGGTAGCGCGGTTCGTAGACCGCCATCTCATCCAGAACCGTTCGTGCCATCACGATCGATTGCGCCAGTCCTGATTTCTCGCGGGGTCCGGCTCTGCCGCATATTTCGCTTCCAATTCCATTAACCAATCCTGCCATTCAGATGGCTGCTGGTATTCCTCGATCATATTCTCTCCCCACTCGAGAGCCACTTTCCGGACCGAAGGGGTGGAGACCAGCGAGGTTGTCTTATCAAAAGCGGAGGCACCGATCCAGTGGTCATTGTGCGCGTGGGTGAGCAGGATCAGTTCTACCGGGCGGTGGAAAAGCTTTTCGGCAGCCTGGCGCAAATCACCTCCTGCTGCCATCGAGTTGAAAGCATCCACCAGGACCGTACGTTCACCCAGGTTGATCAAACCGGCGTTGGAGTACGCCGCCCCACCCTGTTTATGGGTGCAGGCAATCACACCGGGCGACAGCGGTTCCAGGGAAAAGTGTTTCGATTGGGGGAAATCATTCAAGGTCATCGGCACCTCCCGCCAGTGAATATTGACAGCAGCTTTCGATTAATTATATCCGCTACATTTACACGAGAAACTCGAAGTCGAGGTATCATTAAGGCAGCCCTCCATTCCATGTTGCCATCCTCTGACCAACCTTCGGTGCGACTCGCCCTGGACACAATCTTGCGTATACCAAATCCAGGTATTCCCAGCTGTATGTTGCACGTGATGCAGCACGACCACATCGAGCGTCTGGCAGGATCCAACCCGGACAGTTACCTGTCATGATCCTCACGGGATCTACATCCGCATGCAGCAGAACATCGGCACCTGTCTTTTGGACCAGTACCTGGCGGAGAACCCGCTGACCATGGGAGATTCCGGTTTTGATCCCGGTTCCACCCGCACTGCCACCACTGGATTGGAGGCGGTACAACTGGACGGGATCGCCATCCGTTCAGCGGAATCCGTGGTCGAGCACCTGGAGACCGTCGAATTTCCCTCTTTACGAAACAGGATCCTTGATTTTGATATAAATTCTGTGAAATCAAGCATCATTCAGGCTGAAGCAGAACTGCAAGACATGTTGGGACCTTCGATCTTGAAATGCCCTTACGGGATCACCCTATTCCCGGTTCTGGATTATGCCAGATACGGGTACTTGCCCTATTTTCAAGCATACGCATTATTTCCGGATGTGATCGAAAAGCATTTCAAACTGCAGGCAGACCTTGCGGAATTACACAACAAGGCAGCCGCGCAGGCGATCATGGATGGAAACCTGCCCCCATTGATCCGGTTGGATCATGACATGGCTGATTCACGCGGCACGCTGGTCAGCCTGCAGTCTCTGGACCGCCTCTGGTTCCCCCATTTCACCCGCAGCATCCAGCCTCTGCTCCACGCCAATATCAAGCTGATCTGGCACTGCGACGGAAACCTGATGGGGATGGTGCCGCGGCTCCTGGATGTGGGATTGTCAGGATTCCAGGGATTCCAGTATGAAGACGGCATGGATTACTGTCAGATCTGCAGGATGAAAACCAGGGACGGCGAGAGTTTACTGATCATCGCCGGTGTCTCGGTCACGCGCACGCTGCCTTTCGAGAGTCCCGGAGACGTGCGTCGCGAGCTGATGTGGCTGGCGGAGAACGGACCACCGACCGGTCTGTTCCTGGGCGCCTCCAGCTCGATCCTCCCGGGCACCCCCTGGGACAACCTGCACACCCTGGTGGAGGGACTGCGCCATTACCAGAAAAGGAGAAATAAAAAATGATCCGTCGAGAAAACATTGAACACCTGGTCCCGCAAAACGGAGTTGCCTATGATGTCATCGTTGCTGGAGGAGGCCCTGCCGGGATCGGTGCGGCAATAGGTTCTGCCCTCCAGGGTGCCAGGACGCTGATCCTGGAAGGGCGTAGCTTCTTCGGTGGCGTGGCAGCAGTGGCGATGTGGATGCCGATGAACCGCTTGCTGCAGGATGCAGGTAAACGCAGTGACGTCCACCAGCTGCTGGTCGATAAGATCTTGTCCTACCAACCGCCAGCTGCCATCCCTGGAAAAAGTGACATGATCAATGGCGATGGTCTGAACGTCCACCCGGATTACCTGCGCCTGGCATGCTTCGAGCTTTTCGAAGAGCATAGTGTCCACTACCGCCTGTACAGCCCGGTGACCGGGGTAGTCATGGATGGCAATTGTTTGAAAGGCGTGGTGACAACCAGCAAGGATGGGCTGCAGCAATTTTCAGGAGGCGTCATCATCGACGCAACCGGCGATGGGGACGTTGCGCATCTGGCAGGGGCAGAAATGGTCTACGGCATGGAGGAAGATGGTCGCCATATGCCCATCTCGCTCGTGTTTGCCCTGGCGAATGTAGACACTGAAAAGTTCTTTGATTACCTCGATGCCCGACAGGAAGAATTCCAGGAGATCCTGGATCAGTCCTTTGCAGACGGGTATGCCATCGCCGCCTGGTACAGCTTCGACCGCACGACCATCCCGGGTGTGGTCAATGTCAATAACGGCGCGCTGCGCCAGATCGGTAACCTGGACGGCACCCGTGCGCAGCACCTGACGATTGCTGAACGCGCAGGCATCCAGGTAGCGGTGGATCTGGTCGCTGTGGCACGAGAAAAACAGATCCCGGGTCTGGAGGAGTGCTACCTGGTGCGGGTAGGCGCCCATGCAGGCGTGCGTGATACCCGCCGTCTGGTGGGTGAATATATGTTGACCGTGGAGGATGCACGCCAGCGGTCCAGAATTTGATGACGTGGTCGCCCGGAAATTTGGTGCTATCGATGCAAACCAGCTGTTCATCGGCGAGATGAAATCCGGCTTTGCCTACCCCTACCGAAGCATGTTGCCCAGGAAGATCGAATACCTGCTGGTCGCCGGACGCTGCGCCTCAGCCACGTTCCTCGGTCACGCTGCCGGGAAGAGCATGGGCAACATGATGGCGCTGGGTCAGGCTGCCGGGGTGGCTGCAGCAATGAGTGTGCAGCAGCATGTTCTTCCCCGCGATCTGGATGTGGGTTCTCTTCAATCATCGTTGCGGAACATGGGCGTCTTGATTTAGGAGTAACGGTGAAATGGAACATTACGACACGATAGTGTTGGGCGGTGGGTCCGCCGGGATTACCGCCGCCATCCAGGCTGGTCGGGCAGGGGTGCGCACGCTGCTGGTGGAAAAGAACGGCATTCTGGGCGGTACGATGATACCGGGGGGAGTTAATTACCCCGGTCTGTTCCATGCATGGGGCAGGCAGGTGGTTGCCGGGATCGGTTGGGATCTGGTAAAAAGGACGGTCTCGCTCTCTGGAGGCGAGCTGCCAGATTTCACACTTCCAGACCAACCGCACTGGAAGCAGCAGGTGCGCGTTGACCGGGCACTTTTAGCCGCGCTGGCGGATGAAGCTGTACTCGCTGCCGGGGTAAAACCGCTGTTCCACACCATGGTTGCACAGGTTCAAAAGATTGCGAATACATGGAACCTGACCCTGTGCACCAAAGAAGGTTTGCAAACCTTTTCCTGTACGGTTCTGGTTGACTGCACCGGTGACGCCAATGGTAGCGGTTTGGCGGGGTTCGAGCGCCGGATGAATCCAGAATTACAACCGGGAACGCTGATTTTCCGCCTGGGAGGTTACCGTGCTGAGGATGTGGACATCGAAGCGATCACCCGGGCTGCGATGAAAGCAATCAGGGCAGGAGACCTGCTGCGAACGGATTTCTCATACAGCCAGCCGATGGTAGAAAATTTCCTGCGCAATCGGGGAGAGAACGCCATGCATGTACCCGATATCGATGGCAGCACCAGCGCCGGTCGCACGCAGGCTGAGATCAAAGGTCGCCAGGCGCTCCTGCGCCTTTACCGCTTCCTGCGGATTCAGCCTGGACTGGAGGACCTGACCATCGATTATTGTGCCCCGGAGGTGGGCATCCGCGAAACCTGGACCATTGCAGGGAAAAAGACGATCTGCGCAGAGGATTATGCCAGCGGAAAAATGTGGGATGATGCGGTTTGTTACAGTTTCTACCCGATTGACATCCACCGCAGCGATGAAAGTGGATTGGATCTGAGACCTCTCACACCAGGCACTTTCCCCACCATCCCCCGCGGGGCGATGCTGCCATCGGGCAGTCGTAATTTGATTGCAGCCGGTCGCTGCATTTCTGGTGACCAGGCTGCCAGCTCCGCATTCCGCACCCAGGCGACGTGCATGGCGACCGGGCAGGCTGCCGGCGCGCTGGCAGCCCTGGCGGTGAAACTGGACTGCGATGTTGAGGAAGTGCCCCTGGAGCTGCTGTTCGAGCTGCTGGCTGAACATGGTGCTATCGTCCCCGGTGAAGTGCACGTAATAATTAGAATTAACAACGTAAATTACTTGATCAAAAACTCGATATCTACTAAAATGATTGTGAAGCTTATGAACACCGCAGCACACACCGATAGAAGCTTGCAAGAAGGGGGAAGTATCAAATCTACTGTTGTATATCGCACAATAAAACCTACAACCAACCAATGAAAAGGAGCTCTTCATGAAGAATTTTCGATTCTGGAATAAGGTAATTTCGCTGGCGATGATCCTGGCATTTATCCTTGCTCTGATCCCACCACAGAATTCTGTGTCTGCATCGGCGTCAGAGCTTTTTATTTCTGAGTATATTGAAGGCAGTAGCTTCAATAAAGCCATCGAGATTTATAACGGAACCGGTGGAACTGTAGATTTATCCACCTATAATCTAGAATTGTACTCAAACGGATCAGCGAGTGTATCGAAGAGTGTTGCCTTAAGCGGATCTTTGGGGAATGGTGACGTATTTGTTATTGCCCATGAAGATGCAGATCCATTAATAATTGCACAAGCGGATCAAATCGATCCATCCTCAAATGTCATCAACTTCAATGGAGATGATGCCATTGTCCTAAAGAATAATGGTTATGTTGTCGATTTATTTGGTCAGGTGGGTGTAGATCCCGGAAGCCAATGGCCTGGCGGTGGTGCGGATGATACCCTGCGGCGATTGGAAACTATATGCACCGGGGATACCAATCCAGATGATGTTTTCGATGCATCAGACGAATGGATGGTTCTTGCTAAGGATACCTTCGATGGATTAGGCTCTCATACTGCTAACTGTGACGGTAATGGCGGCCCAATTGACCCAGTGATCAACGAGTTTTCTGCAAATACGACTGGTAACCCAGATTTCGAATATATTGAAGTTTTTGGGGATCCAACAACAGACTATTCATCGTTCACTATTCTCGAGATTGAAGGCGACTCAACTAAAGGCGAAATAGACAGGATATTCCCCATTGGAACAACTGACAGCAACGGGCTCTGGACGACAGGCGCTGGTAATCTTTCAATCGAAAATGGGACCATCACCTTAATGCTTGTTGATGGTTTCACTGGAACAACCGGCAATGATATCGACGGTGATGATGATGGCGTGATCGATTTTATGCCTTGGGGCAGAATTGTTGACACAGTATCAGTATATGACGGGGGGACTGGAGATATTACATATGGAGTTCCAGTTCTGTTTCCGAATTATGATGGTGTGAGCAGCTTCGCTCCTGGAGGTGCTTCGCGAATACCTGATGGTTTTGACACAAACTCGACAACCGATTGGGTACGTAATGATTTTGACCTGGCTGGGATTCCAGGATTTACCGGTTCTCTCGGTCCAGGTGAGGCACTGAATACACCCGGTGTATTAAATGAAGTCTATGTTGCTCCTCCAGAAATGTGCGGGGATCCATCGCTCCTTGTCAGCGAAGTACAAGGAAGCGGACTATTCTCACCTTATGATAATCAAGAGGTGGCTGTCGAAGGTGTGGTGACGGGTGATTTCCAGAACAACGCCAGTCCTGACGATGGTGATCTCAACGGTTTCTATATTCAAGACACAATTGATGTGGTTGACGCTGACCCAGCTACTTCGGACGGCATATTTGTGTATGCTCCATCCAGTGTTGATGTGTCAGCCGGTGATAAAGTGCGCGTGCGCGGCACCGTGGATGAGTTTGTTACCAATAATGGCGCTTCATCCATGACTGAGATCAAGAACATCATCCAGGTTTGGGATTGTGGCACAGCAGTTGTCCCCACTCCAGTCGATGTCCTGCTGCCGGTCACAAACCTGAGTGATTACGAAGCCTTTGAAGGTATGTTGGTTCGATTTCCTCAAACATTGCGTATCGGCGAATATTTCAATTTTGACCGGTTCAATGAGATCATCCTGACAACAACCCGGCAGTACCAACCGACGGCAATCTTTGAGCCTGGATCATTAGATTACTCAGAACTCGCGGATTTGAACGCCCGAAGCCGGATCATGATGGATGATGGTCGCACATCTCAGAATTCAGACCCAGCCATCCACCCGAACGGTCTCCCCTTCGATCTTTCCAACCTCTTCCGAGGCGGTGATACCGTACAATCGGTGACCGGTGTGTTGGATGAAACCTACAGCTACTACCGCATTCAACCTACCCAGGTAGGTATTAATACAGCAACCAATCCGAGACCCGCTGTCCCAGATGCTGTCGGTGGCAGCTTGAAAGTGGCTTCTTTCAATGTACTCAACTACTTCACCACAATCGATACAGGTGGAGCGTTGTGCGGTCCTCCCGGTTACGAGCAAGAATGCCGCGGTGCAGACAATACCGAAGAATTCACCCGCCAGCGCGACAAGATCATTGCCGCCCTTCCACCGATTAACGCAGACGTCGTCGGTCTGATCGAGATCGAGAACAATCGCCTTCGAAGCCGTGGCAGACCTGGTCAGTCGGGTTGAACGCATTGATGGGCGCAGGCACGTATGATTATGTCGACACCGGTTACATCGGCACGGACGCGATCAAAGTCGCCCTGATCTACAAACCGGCGACGGTTAGCCTGGTCGGCAGCTCACGCCATCCTGGATTCAAGCGTGGATGCACGCTTCCTGGACGATAAGAACCGCCCGGTTCTGGCGCAGACCTTCATGGATAGCTCCACGGGTGGTGTCTTCACGGTGGCGGTCAACCACCTCAAATCGAAGGGCTCAGATTGCAATGATGTGATGATCGATGGTGTTTATGATGTTGATAACGGTGACGGGCAGGGGAACTGCAACCTGACGCGCAAGAGCAGCGGCAGCCGCATTGGTCGACTGGTTGGCAACCGACCCGACCGGCAGCGGTGACAGCGACTACCTGATCATCGGTGACCTGAACTCGTACGACAAGGAAGACCCGATCGACGTGCTGGTGAACGCCGGTTTCACCGACCTGATCAACGCATTCCAGGGAGAGTACGCTTACTCCTACCTGTTCGACGGGCAGCTGGGCTACCTGGATTACGCCCTCGCCAGCCCCGGCTTGGTGGGTGAAGTGACCGGCACGACCGTCTGGCACATCAACGCCGATGAGCCGGACCTGATCGATTACGATACCAGCTTCAAGCAGCCACCTCAACAGGCTATCTACGCTCCGGATGCTTATCGTGCTTCAGACCATGATGCGGTGATTGTCGGTTTAGATGTGTGTGACGAGATCGCCCCGACCATCGAAGTCAGTGTCACTCCCGACACACTCTGGTCGCCAAACCACAAGTATGTGGAAGTGGCAGCAACTGTAACGGTTGACGGATAATTTCGATCCTGATCCAACGATTACGCTGGTCTAGGTTTACTCCAACGAACCCGACAACGGGCGTGGGCGACGGGAACACCCCGGACGACATTGTGATCCTGGATGATTTCACCTTCCTCCTGCGAGCAGAGCGTGCAGGAAGTGGTGAGGGCAGAGTGTACACTATCACTTACATGGTGACGGATGACTGCGGAAACATAGCTTACGCACTCAGCAACGGTGACGGTGCCGAAAAGTCAAGGCAAAAAGAAGTAAATCCTACCGGCAAGTAACCAGAGGTCAGAAGGTGCCAGGCACCGGCGATTTCATCGCTTCAGGTACCTTGCACTTTCACCTTTATCAACTTTTTCTTGATATTGAACGCTTCGTTCAAGTGCACCATAATGTGACGCCCGGCAGGCATCAGCATCAATCCTGCGACCGTGGATTTCGCCCAGAATTCGGCAATATCCCAGGCAGGTTCCAGAACAACTGCTTCCTGGTGGTAGCGCTCCAGGGCGGCAGATCCACCAGTACGCTTGAGATCCTCGACTGCAGGTTCTTGACGATCTCACGTGTCCGCTGTCCAACAGCCATCCGGTATGCGCGCAGTGAAGCGATTTCGATATCCCGGCTCAAATCCAGGATCTCAGCTTCACCCATAGCGTTCCCCGAATCCGAAGCAGTAATCCCCATCCTCTCCGTCCAGTTTCCCTCGATCAATACCTGCCGCCCGTTATTCACTGCGATGTTGAATGCGGCATCTTCGCAGCGCGCCAGATGCCAGACCAGCCAGACGATCGAATGCTCAAACTTGACTGGGATTTGCCGGGCAGCGCCATCGGAAAGACCTTCCCATAAGGCTTTGTCGAAAGACCAAATCCCTTCCCCGCCGACTGCAGGATCGTGCAGCATGGCATGGTGGTCAAGGTACATCTGGATTGTGCGATCAAAGTCGACTGGCTTCTCTAATGCGCCACGCAAAACTTTCTGCCGCGAGTTCCATTCTTTCCGTTTTTGATCCAGTTCAATCATGCGATCTCTTTCACCATTGCCGCCAGGGCTGCCGACAGATCCACCAGCTTTCCCGGATTGATCAGGTCCGGTGTGTCCTTCTCGGTGTGGGTGACTGTGCGCATCAACTCCGGCATCCATTCAGCCGTGAACGCCAGCGAAGGCACCTGCTGCTGGACAAAGATCATGTGGTCACCGCTGTACCATGCGTCTCCTTCGACGCAGCCATCGAATTCTTCGAATATATTGCGAATGCGCATTTGTGTTTCTTCACTGCAGGCATAAAAGGAATATGCCGAACGACCATTAATAAATCCGACATCGTCAATGTTAACCAGCAGGTCAATATTTCCCACCTGTTCGCCATATCTGCGCAAATAATCCATCTGTCCACCAACGCTGTAATGGTCTTCGCCATTAAACGCCACGATCTCGATCCCCATGCTTCCCGAATAACCTTGCAGCAATTGTGCCAGTAGCAGCAGAACCACCACACCGGAAGCATTGTCAGAGGCACCGGGCGAATCCTCATAAGCATCGATGTGTGCGCAAAAGACAATTTTCCTCTCTGCTTCCGGATTCATCTTTGCAACCACATTATAGGCAGAGGAGGGTACGCGCTGTGCCTCAATTCGTAAATGCGCATTTCCAGGAACCTTTTTAGAGAGCTCCTCACCGGTCTCCGCAGTGCTGTAGACGCTGGGGATATCAAAATCACCGTCTACGATCAAGGGAAATGGGTTCAATGCGCCTACCTGTTCCGGGCTGAAGCGCGTGGCAGTGATGATCGCGGCGGGCTTCTTTGCTTCCAACAAAGCGATGATCTCTTGATGGTGCTCAGGATTGTAGAAGATGAAATTCTTGGGCATCAGCTGTTCGGAGCAGATCTCGCCTTTCATTAAAAGGATTTTGCCCTCACACTGTACCTTTGATAATTCATCCAATGTACTCACCACCAAAATCCCAGAATGGACGTCACACCCAAGAGAATAAGGGCTGCCAAAAATCTCGAAAGGCTGTCCATCCAACGCAAGACTAACATTGCCGCGTTTGTAGTCCAGGCAGCTGAAAGGCTGGGTATCCACATCAAAACCAAACTCACGCATCTTCTGCGCAAAGAAAGCCGTCGCCTGGCGGTTACCGGGTGAACCTGTCCGGCGGTTGGGCTGTACATTACACAACTCAAGCAGATATGCGTATGCCTTTTTGGGTTTTAAGTCCAAAGTAACCTCCATAAATTTATCCGGACCATAAGGGGTGTGTAAAACCTCAGGGTTTTAGCCCATGTGTAATTAATCCAACATTCTTGGGACCTTTAAAATCTAAAACTTACCCGCTCAAAACTCACCATATTTTGCGTGTAATAATCCTCAATCGCTTCCAGCAGTTCGTCGCGACCCAGCTTTTCGTCCGACCAGAAATTACAGCAAGGGATCAGGATGGTTGGGCGAATTAAAGCCGCCATCGCCACCGCTCGGGTGGCTTCGTCCGGATGCAGCCCTACGATCAAATCGTAATAACTGGCTGCACCGGCATCAAACTCAGACGCCTGGTTAGGTACACCTTTCAACGACCAGCCGCGCGGGTCAACCACCTCACTGGTGTAATTGTATTTCTTATTCAAAATACGGGATAACATGCCTTTGCCACCGGCAACATCTGCGATGAACTTTATATCGCTACCGTAATTGTTGTAGATGAATTGTGCTACCACATCAAAGCGTGTTGGGTCGCCATGAAATCGATGACGGTCTCTGGAAGGCATCACAAGAATTGTACTACGCTCGATCATTCATGTGGTTTAATAACCATTATCTACCCATAGAGCTTCACTCCAGGTCAACTTTTAGTAAAAGGAACCCAAAATGAAAAAACCAAATATCGTCTTCATCCTCGTGGATGACATGGGTTACGGCGACTTCAGCCGCTTCAATGGTGGTTTATCGAAAACACCCAGGCTGGATGCCCTGATCGATGAGAGTGTGTGCCTGACGCAGGCGTATACCGCTTCCCCTGTCTGCAATCCATCGCGGGCTGCCCTGATGACCGGACGCTACCCACATCGCACAGGCTCAATCGATACGCTCGAGTGGCGAGGGTTGGAGAGGCTTTCGCTGCGCGAACGAACCCTCGCAGATGTGCTCAAGCAGGCAGGGTACGCCACCGGACTGGTAGGGAAATGGCACCTGGGCTCGTATGACCCACGCTACCACCCCAACCGGCGCGGATTCGATGAGGCAGTCTGCTTCCGCGGCGGGATGCACGATTATTTCAACTGGCGGATTGAATATAACTCGCAGGTGCGCCGGTCTGATGGAAGGTACCTGACAGACCTGTGGGCAGATGAAGCCGTCAGCTTCATCAAGCGCCATTCGCAGGAGCCCTTTTTCCTGCATGTCACCTTCAACGCCCCGCACACACCCCTGGAAGCGCCGTACGAAGAGATCCAGCCCTTCCTGGAGAGTGGGAAGTTCAACACCGGGGTCAGCATCCTTTATGGGATGTTACACAGACTGGATAAAGCCGTTGAGAGAATACTGGAATGCCTGGACATCAACGGATTAGCTGAAGATACCCTGGTGGTGTTCAGCAGCGATAACGGACCCCAGTTTGGAGGTGAAGGAGACCACGACCTGACCCGCTTCAACTGCCACTTTAATGGCGCCAAGGGTACTGTATACGAGGGGGGCATCCGTGTGCCGATGTTGGTGCGTTATCCCGCAGGCGGGATTGGAGGCGGGGTCGAGATCAATGAAATGATCCATTTTACCGACTGGTTCCCGACATTATTGTCTCTGGCAGAAGTCGAAACAACCCCTCACCTGCCTCTGGATGGGCTGGATGTTTCGTCTGTTCTGCGAGGTGAAAGCCGTTCTATCGAACCTGTCCGCTTCTGGCAGTGGAACCGCTACACACCGCTGGTCACCAGCAACGCAGCTGTGCGCGACGGTGATTGGAAACTGGTGCGCCCGTGGCAGCCCGGATCCGGGGAAGTGCCGGATGTGCACTGGTTGTGGGTGTCGATGTATGGACCGGAATATTTCATCAAGAATGGCTTCATCGATGAACCTAACCCGCTCAATGATGTGTGCGATCCGCTTGATCCGGAGTTGTACAACATTACCCTGGATCCATTAGAGAGCGAGAACCTGGCAGACAAATATCCTGGACGTGTTTCATCCATGCTTAACCAGCTGGAAAACTGGTTCGAAGATGTCGAAAAAGAACGTTCTTTACTGAACGAGTGATATTGTTTAGCAGCCGCACCATGCCCCCGAATATCCTCTTCATCACCACCGACCAGCAGCGCTGGGACACAATCGGATGCTCTGGCAACCAGCTGATCCAAACCCCGAACCTGGACAGGCTGGCACTATCGGGCATCCGCTTCGAGCGCGCCTATTGTGAGAGCCCAATCTGCATCCCATCCCGGATCACGATCATCACCGGTCGTAAAGCCAGCCACCACGGCGCTACCTTACACAACAGCAACATGCGCCCGGATGAAAGGACTCTCGCGCATGTCTTCACCGAAACGGGTTACCGGACACATTTCATCGGTAAAGCTCATTTCCGGTCTCAGGAATTGTGCGGGACTGAGGAAAGCCTCCCCGATTGGCGCGAGGGTAAGTTTGCTGGATGGAACGGACCTTATGCCGGATTCCAGACTGTAGACCTGGTACTGGGTCACAGCAACCCACTATTGGGTCATTTTGGAAAATGGCTCAGGGACAATTACCCCGGAGAACTGCGCCATTTCATGCTCGAAGAAATGCAGCCGCTGGAAGTCACTTGTGGTCAGGGCGTTTATCAGAACAATATCCCGCCTGGAATGCATTCTTCCGCGTATATAGCCATGCGTACCAATGAATTCCTGGCAACTGCTGCCGAGACACAAGATCCCTTCCTTTGCTGGGCGAGTTTCCCCGACCCACACTGGCCCATCTGCCCCCCTTCGCCATATTTTGAGATGTATGACACCACCGCCATCCCGGAGCAGTCCGGATTTCCGCAAGATCTGGATGGATACCCGCGTCAATTTCGGAAGGTGGCTCAAGGGCAACCCACTGGTTACGATGGCGGTGGGCACAGGGTGCAAGACGAAAGCGACATTGCCAGGATCACGCGCCCCTACTGGGGCTCGATCAGCTTCATCGACCAGCAGGTCGGGTGCATCCTTGACCAGCTTGATCAGACCGGTCTGGTGGATAACACGATCATCCTCTTCACAAGCGACCACGGAGAGCACATGGGTGCGCACGGGTTGATGGCAAAAGGCGGTTTCATGTATGAAGAGTTTATCCGCTGTCCCCTGCTCATCAGTTTCCCAGGTGTCATTCCTGCAGGTATGGTGTCCCAGGCGTTATTCTCTTTCACCGATTTTGTCCCGACCTTGGGCAGCTTGCTGGGCATAAGCCTGGATGGAATGTCGCCAGATGGCATCTCGATGTCAGACGTTTTGAAAGGAGTGGATGGCTCAAAAAGAGAACAGCTTACGGTCACTCACTTTGGCTCCGGATCACCTGACCAGGCGCCAGATATCCATTGCATGGTGACACAGGATTGGAAACTGAACTATTACGCCGGCGATAAGAATGGGGAGCTTTACCACCTTGCTGGAGACCCGGAAGAAGCACACAACCTCTACAACAACCCCGAATACAAACACATCCAGGATGATCTTACAGGTCGATTATTGGATGAGTTGATCCTGGTAAATGACCGGCGTGCTCACGAGGAACGGAAAAGTGTCGTCCAGGGGTATGCCAATCACAGCATGGTCTATGATTTCTGGCGGGATGAGTTCGATGCCCTGCGGGGAGACTAAGGGCAGTCGAATTTCTCAAGCATCCGGTTCACCGTTTCCTGCTTGAGATCACCCTCAGGACCGGATTCCTCCAGCTCCTGCCAGGCGACACACAGCAGTTCTTCGGTATTTTTGTCCCTCCGGCGCGTATCCAGGCTCAATTCTTCCGCTCTTTGCCAATTGCCTGTGTAACCGTATCCAAGGATAAAGGGAAGCCTTTCAGTCGGCTGCCTGGGAGGATCTGGATTGGAAAATGCAAGTTCACCTATGCGCACAACTTCCTCCCAGTCCTCCTGCTGGGCTGCCAGGCTGGCTGACTGGTAATACCCGCACCAGTCGGGTTCACTTTTTTTACCGAACACCGCTTCGGGTAGGCTGGTAGGTCTTTGCTGGTTCAATAGTATCTGTCCAGGATTGGAATATGTTACCGCCCGCGGCAGGTTTTCCGGCAGGTTCGGGTACAATCCCTCATTCTCTGGTTCGAGTACCTGAACACACCAGGGAGGTGCAAATTGGATCACCAGCAGTTCATCAGTGCTGCCTGTAAAAGCAAACGGACCGTACGGCTGGATGACAGGCATCCCTGGTTGGATTTCTTCTGCACGGTACTGTGGACGCAAACGCAGATCGGCGATATTAAATTGCAGGCTCTCACCTATCTGATCAGGGTTGTATACCCGGTTCAACGCCGGGATCAAGGAATTATCGGTGGAGCGGAAGTTATCCAGGGCAAGCGAATATTCATAAACCAGGGTTGTGCCTGGTGCCAAACCCGGCATACGGGTGACCAGCTGTGAGAAGAATGATTTTTGAGTCTCCCAATCTCGCTGGAATGAGACGCCATTAAGGTAATGCATGCCCGCGGATACGGCAACCAGCGCGGAGACCAGCACAATTCTGATCACCCTTTTCCGACCCACAAAATCCACCAGACCAACCATTACCAGGCACGAACCAATCATCATCGGCAGCAGCAACCGGTCGAATGGAAACCTCAATCCGACAGTCAGACCGGTAAGCAAAAATGGCAGTGTGGCGAATATCGCTGCGAGAAGACCTAAAGGGATGGCCGATTTCCAGAATGATCTTTTGCCATTATCCACTGGCATGCGTAAAAGGTAATAGACAACCACGCAAAAGGAACTCAGGATAATGACAGTGTAAATTGCCGGGATGCGCAAGCCCAATTCCTGGAAAAAATCCGGGTTGAAGATATTGCCCCAGGCGGACACAATGGCAACCTGGACAGCCTGCAAAAGACTCAATGTCACACCCCAGACGGTTCCCACCGGTTGTCTTAAAAATTCTTCACCGATCACGATGGCATAATTGCCAGCAGTACTGACCAGGTAACGCCAAAGAAATACCGCACTGAGCAGGACCAGATAAGGCAGCCAATATATACCTGTCTTTTTGATCCTGGACTTAATATCAATACCGGTATCGAGGACCATAAAAACAATTACCGGTCGCAGCATCTCCAAACCATAAAAATATTCCGTAGAGAGCATTGCAATTGCTGAGGCAAGAAGACTGATGCCAAGAAGCATGAAAGGAGCCTTGCGGTCTTTTCTACTTTCAAACCCGCGTACGCTCGAAGCCATAAATGCGATGGAAAGAAAAAATAACACCAGAGGCAGCATGTGCCGGCTGGTATTGACAGAGACATATTGCTGTCGGAAACCTGGGTAAACCATCCAGAGCAGAACCACCCAGGCATTACGCTCCAGATGGTCAGGAAATACATTAACCAGCGCCCAAAACAACGCAAGACCCGCCAGAATCCGGTAGACGATGTGAAGATGCCTGCCAAAGTAAAGTTGATTCTCCGGCGATAATATAACCCAGCCAGAGGATCTCACCTGCCAGGGGACGCGAAATCTGATCAATGTCGAGAAGACCTGCCGGACCCATCAGGTGGGCGTACCAGGTCCAGGGCCAGTCATCCCAATAAAAACCCAGGCGGTGTATGACTAAAGCATACGCCAATCCTGCAATCAGGATTAACAGTGGGGGAAATATTAGCAGGGCAGTGCGCCGGCTAAAGGGTTGCAGCTTCAGCTGAAGACTCGTCCTTTTGCTCGATCTCAACTGTTTCCACACCTGCCATGAGGAAGAAATCTAAAGCAATGGGATCCAACCGGTAATTGACACTGTAAACCAGGCGGGTGACGCCGGCATTAACCAGGGCTTTACTACAATTGATACAGGGAAAATGGGTTACATAACAGGTGGAGTCTTTGGTCGAGACACCATGCAGCGCTGCCTGGATGATGGCGTTGGTTTCGGCATGGATGGTGCGCACACAGTGCCCGTCCACCATTAAATGCCCGACCTCGTCACAATGCGGTTGACCGGATGGCGACCCATTGAACCCGGTGGTCAGGATGCGTTTGTCCCTCACCAGAACACAACCGACCGCAGCTCGTTCGCAAGTACTCCTTTCGGAGACGGCAAATGCTATTTTTAAGAAGTATGAATCCCATTCCGGTCGCATTTTCACCTCAACAGGCGGAAATCATATCACATCCATTTTGGCGTTTTCAACAAATCACCTTCTCGAAGCGCTTATTTTGAACCCTATTTGTAATTTTCACCCAAAACACGGTAATCCTGAGCTGAAAATATTTTGCCTGTTTCTCCATTATCATCCAACAAAACCGGAACCAATGCGCCAGGTAACACGGATTCGACTGGAAACATCGCTTCTGAACCACCCATATCCGTCAGCAGCCATCCTGGATCAAGTGCATTCACCAGGGCCCACTTACCAGTCAACATTTTCATGGTCATTCTCCATTCATTTTCGTTAATTCTTATTCGTTTTAAGAACCCAACCGCATTCCATAAATGATGCCATGGTCCGTTTCCCTCAAGCGTTGAAAACCCACACGCGCATAAAAAGCCACAGCCCCTTGATTGGCTTTCGCCACACCCAGATAAACACCACTGGAGCCATCTTCCATTAATTTTTTTGTCACTCGTTGGATCAACTGCCTGCCCCAGCCCATCCCCTGACCTTCCGGCAGGATATCGATGTGTAAGTGTGATGGATACAACGGCAGCCCTTCAAGAACACTCGCACCTTGATGGATAGACCTCATCACCCATGCGTCCGGAGATTGATCGTCTTCATCAGGCATCGGGTAACGTTCCCTCAACGGTGGATACCAGGCATGCTCACAGCGCTCACGGAAAGTATTAGAATCCAGAGTTGCCAGCACGTATCCGATGGGACACACCATCCATCAGCAGAACAAAGCAGTATTCAGGTTCAAAAATCACGTATGGGGCTACATAGACATGACCCAACAGGTCAGGATCTGTGTAATGTGAGCTGGCGTCACTCCCATAATTTCCCGTCTTTAAGCAGACACGGTAAAGGGCGGTCAGGTCGCTTGGGTGGTATGAACGAATGCGATATTCTGCCATCGGGCTATGGCTCCAACATGACCTTAATTGATCCTTCAGCGGATTCCACCAGTTCCAATGCTTGCTGGTAATCGCCTAATGGAAAAGCATGCGTGACGATCTCGTCGATGGGCAGCTGGTTATTTATAAGCATTTCCATAGCCAAAGGGTAACAGTATGGACCCAGGTGAGAGCCCAGGATGTCCAATTCCTTGGTGTCACCGATGATGGTCCAATCCACCGTAACCGGTTCGCGCAGTACGCTGAATTCGACAAAGGTGCCCAGGCGGCGGATCATGTGCAGACCCTGGATGACGCCGGAAGGCTGACCGGTAGCTTCCATGTACACATCACAGCCATACCCACCCGTCAACGACTTGATTTCTTTTACCACATCCACCTCATCCGGGTTGAGCGTCAGATCTGCGCCGGCTTTTCGTGCTACCTCCAGCCTGTTAGGTTTCAAATCCAACGCTACCAGCAAGCCGGGGTTTTTCAACCTCGCCGCAGCCACCATCCCCAGTCCCAAGGGACCACAACCAGCCACAACCACTGTGTCGCCAAATTCAATGCCGGCTCGCTGGACAGCGTGAATACTGCAAGCCAGGGGTTCGATGAACACTGACTGACGTGTCGTGAGTGTATTCGGGACCTTGTAATTGATGCTGTCAGCAGAGAAACGCATGTATTCTGCCATAGCCCCGGGCGTGCGCTGGCGAAACCCATAAACATCATGCTTACCATCACACATCCAATACTGCCCGCGCTGGCAGAACCTGCACTGCCAGCAAGGCACTATCTGTTCTGATATTGCCAGGTCTCCAATCTCCAGGTTGTACTTCTCACCTGCGCCCTGTCCCAAAGCAACGACCCTGCCCACGAATTCATGCCCCGGGATCACGGGAGGTTCACAGTAGCCCTGACGCTGTTCATCACCCCAGAATAGGGGCGCGCCGGTGTAACATTTGATATCACTGGCACACACGCCAACGCCAAGTACCCTGACCAGCACTTCTCCGGGACTGATCTCCGGCACGGGCACTTCTTCCAGTCGGTAATCACCAGGTCCATAACAAACGACAGCTTTCATGGTTTTCGGCACATCACCCTGCATTCGGTTCACTCCTTATCACAATTTATACCAAAGCCTGATAAACCAGCTGGTGTAACTTCCAGGGGATCGGGTAATCCCAATTGGGTTGGAACGCGGTCATAAAAACAGCGTAGAGTTTCAGAAACGGATCTACCCAAAAATAGGTACTGTATGCACCGCCCCAATAGAATTCACCGGGATTTCCAAACTTCCCCGTCTCTGAAGGGTTGGCTAATACTGCTGTTCCCAGGCTTAAACCATGCCCGCCATTAATGCGCGGGGATGAGCGATGGAACTCTTCCAACGCCTCAACAGAGGCGTAATTCGAGCTGAACATGGCAACCGTCGTTGGGCTGAGAAGACGCACCCCTTCCAAAACGCCTCCATTTGCCAGCATCATAGCAAAACGGGCATAATCACCTATTGTCGAGACCAAACCTCCCCCTCCCCAAACGGGTCTTCGAAGAGGTATCAGGTCGCTGCATGGTTCCAACTCCTGGCTCTGGTCATTTTTACGGCAAACCATCGCCAGGCGTTCATTTTGTTCCGGTGTTGGTAGGAACGTAGTATCCATCATGCCGAGAGGGTCGAATATGCGCTCACTCAAGAACACTTCCAGGCTTTGCCCCGAGATCGTTTCGATGAGAGCGCCAAGAACATCCAGGTTCAACCCGTAGCGGAAACTATGACCCAGGTTCGAAAGCGAGGGGAAGCTGGGCTAACTTACGGGCAAAATTCGTGATTGAGATATCTTCCTGGAAGGATTTTCCCAGCAATTCCTGGATGCCTTTATCTGCGGGATCATCGGGCAGTGACCCATAACCGATGCCGGAACTATGCGTGAAGAGGTGCCGGAAAGTGATCGGTCCGTTAGCCTCGATCACCTCAGCCTCACTGCTTTCAGTGCTCTTCTGGATGATGTTCATTTGTTTATATTCGGGTATGAACTCGCTGATAGGAGTATTCAGGTCGAAGGCAGCCTCTTCATATAAAAGCATCGCCGCAGCGGCGACCACTGGCTTGGTCATCGACATAATGTAAAAAATAGTATCATCTGCCAGTGGTTTCTTCGTTTCCAGGTCCTGCCAGCCGTACATCGCTTTGTATTGAATCTCGGAATCCATCCCCACGATCACGCTGGCACAAGACAGATCACCACGGTCCACGAAACCACTGAGCAGCCGGTCAATTTGGCTCAGTCTTTGTGTATCGAATTTAAGTTGTTTGTTTTCCATTCTCCATATCCTATTTTTAATTAAAATGCGGCAGGTTACCACCGGCAGATAAACGTCCTGAGGATTAAGACGTGAGAATATCGAGTTTTCCAGGCAGAACCGAATATTCGACTTTTCTCAATGCTTCAGATCGGATTTCCCCATCCAGCTGGATTGGCGAATCGGTTTCAAACTCGATGGAAAGGCGTGTAGTATGGTGCTGGTGCACTGCCGGGTCATCTACGTAGGTGCCTGATATCGTGCGCGGAAGAAGAGCCAGCATTTTGCCTCGAGATGGGGCAAAAGCATGCACGAAGGTCAATTTTCCATCATCCGGAATCGCTGCCGGAGCCATGCGGAAAAGTCCCCCGGTGATGGCGCAGTTGCCTACAGATACCAATGAGACGGGTCCTTTGTATTCCCCATCGTCCCACGTGATGACTGCATTCCACGAGGGACCTTGCCAGATGGCGCGCAATGCTGCCACCAAATAGCGCACTACTCCCTTCAAGCGCACCATGCGGATGTTATAAAGCGTCACCACGGGCTCGAGCCCCACCGCAGAATTATTATCGAACACCCAATCATTTGCCATGCCCAGGTCGATACGGCGCGTTTTCCCGGAGGCGATGGCTTCAGCAGCGGCTTTCAGTTCCAACGGCAGCCCCAGATTTACGGCAAGATCATTAGCAGTCCCCAGCGGCATAATCCCGACAGGACCCAGGATTCCATCGGGATTGTGCTTGTAGAGACCGTTCACTACCTCTCCGATAGCGCCATCCCCGCCTGCCGCGATCACCGGGAAACGCCCCTCCCTTGCCGCCTGTTCAGCTTTAAGGATGCCATCTCCGGGTCCAGAGGTCTCAACCATGTCGAACACGATGCCGGCAGCTTCCAGAGCGGAAGCAGCTTCAGGCCAGCGCTGGCGTGCTTTCCAACGGGCTGAATACGGATTAAGAATAACGCGTGCAGTCATGATGATCCTCCATTACTTCTAGCCACTTACAGACAGGGATTCGCCTGTCTTAGCCGATTCGTATGCTTTGAACACCAGTTTCATGGTCTCAAGGTTATCATCTCCCGTTGTCTCCGGAATCGATATCCCTTTCAACCCATTGAGCAGGTCCGCGTTGCAAGGCACAATGCTGGCATGCACAATATCATAAGACGGATCAGCCCATGAGTACCGGTTTGGCGGTACCCGCCTGGAATATGTGCCGGAAGCGGTTGTTGATCTCAACCAATAATCTTTTTCCAATGCGATTGAACCCCTCTCGCCTTCAATGAAGATGAAAGTCTGTGGGAAAGCGTCATGCTCCAGATAGTTTTCCGCATACGCCATGTTGATCGTCACCATCGTCCCATCCAGCATGTTGAGGAAAATGGTGGCTACGTCTTCACCGGCAATGTCCGTATGGATTTTACGTGTCTGGCTATAGATCGAGGATGCCTCACCAAATAAAAACCGGGCAGTGTCGATCAGGTGGCTCCCCAGGTCCATGATGATGAAATGCTCCAGGGTCTTCAACAAGGGCTGGTTACTGAAAACAGGAAATCCGGAGACCATATCGATCCTGGCGCGGAATGGTTTCCCGATCCTTTGATCCTCCAGTTCTGCTTTTAGAGCGCGTATCGGCGCTTGCCAGCGCCAGTTTTCGTGCACATAAAAAGGTATGCCTGCCGTTATACAGGCTTTGACCATCGCTTCTGCAGTGGCAGGATCCGGCGCCATTGGTTTCTGGCAAATGACAGGGACCTTGTGTTCCACCGCCAGCATAACCAGAGGCGCGTGGGCATCGATTTCTGTGATGATATCAACGAAATCGAGCTGTTCCGCTTCGAACAATTTTCTTGGGTCGTCGTAGACGGCAGGGACGCCGAAACGCACAGCAGTGGCTTTCGCCCTGGACAGGGTGCGGTTGTATACTGCGACAAGATCTACTCCCCCAACCTCATTCCAGGCAGAGATCTGGAACTGAGACCAGAATCCGGTTCCCAGTACTGCATAGCGCAAATTCTTCATTGAAAAGGATATTCCTCAGGTTTCATAGATGCGGTAAGTTGAACGTGTCGCCAGTGCAATGAATCCACTCTGCGAGGCGGTCATTCAACCGTTTCCTCTCCAGGTGGAATCTTGTGTTGTGTGCCAGGTTTGCCTGCTCGTAAGGATCTTCATTTAAATTAAACAACATCCATGGCTGACCTTCCAGGCACACGTACTTCCAACCATCCGTTGTAACCAGGCCTCGCCAGGGACGGTCGATGCTGTCATGGTGGTGGGTGGGCACTACAATCTGCAAGTAGGCTGAGTCAGGAGGCTGAACCGGGTCTGCCTGCTTGAGCCTGAATCCTGAATAATCGAATCCCTGCATCCATTCCGGCACAGCTATACCACACAAACCTAATGAAGTTGGGGCTATGTCAACGTGGTTCACCAGGAGCGGCAAACTGCCTGTCTTGTGTTTGTACATAGTTTCCATCCCGGAGATAATGAACGGAACGCGCATGCTCTCTTCCCAGGGTGATGTCTTCAGGAATTGACCGTGTGAACCATGCATATCACCGTGGTCCGAAAAGAAAATTATGTGGGTGTTCTCGGAAAACTCCAACCGGTCCAACGCCTGAATAATTCTGCCAACGTTCCAATCCAGGTTTTCGATCTGGGCGTAATAACCCGCAAGCTCGCGGCGTGCGCGCTCAACCACACTGGGAATGCTGGGAACATTGGGACGGAGCTCGATTTTTCCAGGCGTATGTCGCTGCATCCATGCTTCCGGTGCCGCATATGGATTGTGCGGCGGCTGTACGGAGAGAACGGCAAAAAAAGGCTTTGCGTTACCCAGGGCTTTATGTTGGGCATATTCTTCCAACTGGTCGATCATGAGATCGGTAAGCGCATCCGTTTCATATCCTGGGAGACGGTAATGAAATGCATCTGACCCCTCCCCACCATGCACCCAGGTATCCCATTGGCTGTTGTTGTTTTCATACCCGGTCCAGCGTTCGAATCCACCGCGCCGGTCGGGTGGGATGATGTGAAAAGCCGCTCTTCCTTCCTTTTCTTTAAATCCTCCCAGGTGCCATTTACCAAAATAACTGGTCCGATAGCCATTCTCATTGAACACATCGGCGATGGTTTTTTGACCCGGCGGCAATGCATGCTCATGCCCTGGAACCGTCAGGTGAGGGTATCGCCCGCTCAATAATGCTCCGCGATAAGGACAGCATAACGGTGATCCAGAGACCGCCGCAGTGGAACACAATCCCATCTGTGCCATGCGGTCCAGGTTGGGTGTGTGTACGTTCACATCGCCCATCCAACCCAACGCCTGGGCGCGCTGCTGGTCCGAGAATATCCAGATGATGTTTGGTCTTTCCTGTTCAGGTTCTGCAAATCTGTCAGACATGCAGGATCATCGCTCCTGATTCAGCAAGCCAATCACCATCCTCGGGCTGCCTGCCACCAACGAAAAGACGTCCGCTCCCCGGCTGGATATTAGCTTCATTGTTCAGGATGGGCACAATTAAGGATTCTACCGTACCCGCTTTTATAGGCACCCGCATGAAACCAACCAGTTCATGACGCGGCTCAGATTCTGGAGCATCAAAAGCCTGGTAATAAACCTGCACCACCTCATCACCATCACGATCCCCCAGGTTTTTTACGGTCACACGCACAGACAACTGGCTGCTTTCCCAAACCACCTCCCCTTGATCATATGCGAAATGAGTGTACGACAAACCCCAGCCGAATGGGAAACTGACCTCACCGTCAAAATAACGGTATGTTCGACCGGTCATGGCATAGTCCTTGAAGGGTGGGAGATCTTCCACAGATCTGTAGAAGGTCACAGGCAGCCTGCCAGCCGGGTTTGTGTCGCCAAACAAAACTTCGGCAAGGGCAGTGCCTCCGCTCTGACCGGGATACCAGGCTTCCACGATGGCAGGGATGTTCTCTTTTTCCCATTCTAAGGAAATTGGGCTGCCATTAACCAACACGAGAATAATCGGTTTTCCGGTATCATGCAGTGCATGTAAAATCTCCGCCTGGGCAGTCGGGAGACCAAGCCCTTCCCTGTCTCCCTGGCTGCGCGAGCCGGCTGAGACGCCTTCCTCCTGCCCTTCTTCCCCTTCCAGAAGCTGGCTGATACCGCCAACAAAGATGACCACATCCGACGCCTCTGCCAGGTTCACAGCCCTTGCCAGGGCACCCGGATTTCGCTCCAGCAGACCGCACCCAGGCGCATACTCCACGCTTTTCCCTGCCCCAGCCCGTTTCAAAATGCCGTAAAAGGGTGTCACGATTTGAGATGGGAAGCCATTGTAATTGCTCAATAAAACGGTGGGATCATCGGCGTTGGGACCAATAACCGCAATGCGGTGTATGGTACCGGAAAGGGGTAAGAGAGCGCGCTCATTCTTCAGTAAAACAATGGACTGCCTGGCTGCTTCCAGTGCCAGCGCCTGGTGTTCGGATGAGTCGACCACTTCCAGTGGTATGGATGCATAAGGAACCCGATCCTGCGGGTCGAACATCCCCAGGCGGAATCGAGCCCGGAACAGACGCCTGACTGCATGGTTAATATCCTCCTCGGTCAACAACCCACGTTCGACGGCTTCCAGTAAAGCTGAATAAGCGCTGCCGCATTCGAGGTCACAGCCTGCCTTGACCGCCATCGCAGAGGCTTCGGCCGCATCCGCAGCGACTTTATGACCGGTGAAGATATCAGAAACGGCACCGCAGTCCGAAACAACATATCCATCGAAACCCCATTCATCGCGCAGGATCTTCTGCAGCAAGGTGGGGCTGGCGCAGCATGGTTCGCCGTTTGTGCGGTTATATGCGCCCATGATCGATTCGGCTTTTGCTTCCTGGATGCAGGCTTTGAAAGCGGGCAGATAGGTGCGCTGCATATCTTCCTCGCTGGCAATGGCATCGAAATGGTGCCGGTCGTGCTCGGGTCCGCTGTGCACGGCATAGTGCTTCGGGGTTGCAGCCACTTTCAGGTACCTGGGATGGTCGCCCTGTAATCCGGTGACAAAAGCAACACCGATCCTGCTGGTCAGGAAAGGGTCTTCGCCGTAAGTTTCCTGCCCTCGACCCCAGCGCGGGTCGCGGAATATATTGATATTGGGCGTCCAGAAGGTTAAGCCCCAATACCAGTCATACCGCTCCTGTTGGATGGCAGTGTGGTATTTTGCCCTGGCTTCGTCCGATATCGCAGCCGCTACCTGGTGAATGAGATCGGTGTTCCAGGTCGCCCCAAGACCGATCGCTTGCGGGAAAACGGTTGCCAGCCCAGCCCTGCCAACGCCATGCAAACATTCGTTCCACCAGTTGTAAGCGGGAATACCCAGCCTGGGTATGGCTGGCGCGTCGAAAACCATTTGCCGGGTTTTCTCCTCCAACGTCATCTGAGAAAGCAAATCATCCAGCCTCTTTTCGAGAGGTGCATCAGGATCAAGATAATGTTTTTGATTCATGGGGCATCCTTTTAAAATAAAGAACTGGATGATTATAACCACAAAATCCTGCGGTCGTCACCATCCAGTTCTGATTTAAACCTGGTAGATCAGTTTCCAGCTCCCTCCACATAAACCGGGGATACGCCAATCGTCATCGTCTTGCTGGCGGAGATTGTGTTTCCTTTCCAGTTGTAAGCCTTCGTTGGGGTATTCGGGAAAGTATAACTATGGTTATTGCCATCCTTCGACCACAGCACCCACACGGTTCCCTTGGATACCGTATTGATCTTGTATATATGAAAGTCACTATGTGAGAGGTAAGAACCTCCGGTTGTGTTGCCCAACTCCTGCGTGATGAATTTCATGGCGTCATAAGCAGCGTATTTTCTGGTGGCGCAGCCATTATTGTCACATAACCCGTTGTAGCGCCAGGAATCGTACATGGTATACCAGATCGCAGCATCCAGATTACTTTCAATGGCTGCGGCGTAAGCAGCTATCAGGTAGTAAGCCTTGGTGTTTTGGAAATTCGAGTCTAACTTAGGATCGGTAGGGCAGTTTGGATCACAACCCCAAATCAAGCCAATTTCCGTTGCCATCACAGGCTTGCTCCCTGCGCCATACTGGTTAAGCACACTCTTCAAGTAATCGGCTCTGGGGGTGATGCTCGGACCGGTGTATCGGTCGACATTCCAGTTGGTGTTCCCGTAACTGATAGAACCGGGGTAATAGTAATCATAGGCATGGAATGCGACAATGTCGAAATAATTCTTACCACCGTCCTCCAGGATTCCCTGCAGGTATTGGGAACCACGACAGTCTTTACCCGAAGGTGGGTTATTCGGATCGCAAACCATCAATAATCCACCGATCATCACCTTAACGTTCGAATTAGCTTCCTTCATTTTGGGGTAGACTGCCTTGAGTACCTTGGAAAAATACTTGCCATTGAAATAGGGATCGGAGGGGTTCCAGTTGAACTCCTCGCTGCTGCCCCAGCAGCCAAAATTCACCTCGGAATTATCCATTACGGGGGCATCAGGCTCATTCCAGATCTCATAATACATGACGTTATACGGAGGTTTACTGTAACGCGCCACCGCATCCTTCATGAAGTTTGCAAAAGCAGTGATCTTTGTGTCTTTGATCGGTCCACAGTGGCTGCCAGAAAATTGCCGCGCCCAGGATGGATTGTAGCGGATGATAAGCACAATATTCTTGCCTTTTTCAGAAGCGAACTTAAATTCAGCTTCCATAGAGGCAACATTGCCCCAATTCCTGGCGCCTTCACTGGTTTCAACTTCCCCCCACTTTAACGCATTCCTGCGCAGCCAGAGCGGGTTCAACGGTAGGATATCGCTGTTCATGTTGGTATCGTTGCCGAAAAACCAGTTCTCTACTCCGAACAAATACTTGCTTCCGGACGGAGTTGCGGTAGCTGTAGGTGAGGGAGTGTTTGTGGGAGTAGATGTTTTTGTAGGTGTAGGAGTATTTGTGGGAGTAGGAGTTGGGGTAAATATTGGGTTCAGAGCCAGGGGGATAAACGCTTGTTTTTGTTTTGTAGCATCCTGAGAATATGGAGCTGCTTCATTTTTTGTACCCCCATCATCCGCGTAGCTGGGACTGAAACCGGAAAAGATTTGGATAACAATAAACAGAATCGCGGTTAAGACGACAAATATTTTGGTATTTTTCATGAGACAATTTTCCTAAGGGTAGTTGGTAGCATTAAATAGTAAAAGGGACCTTTTGCAGGTTTTTATTGTGTTCGACGGAACTTTGATATTCTATACCAAAATTGCGGTATCCTGATTTTCTTAATAAATTTGAAAATTCTAAACTATTAAAGACAGCTTAAAAATACGGATTTGGGCAGGAGCGGTCTCTTTGCCGATATAGCGCGGTATAATTAAGTGTTACGGATTTCGAATTACCTGCCGCTGGACCGCAGAGAAAATTAACCAAAAATCACCTGGTTTCTCTACAGGTGTCATCAAGAGGCGTGAATGGATATCGGTACGATCCAACAGGTTGACATCAACGAACAAATGCGGGATGCATATCTCGACTATGCAATGAGCACCATTGTGGCACGGGCGCTGCCAGATCCGCGTGACGGGCTCAAACCTGTCCACAGGCGCATCTTATTCGCCATGCATGATATGGGCATCCGTGCGAACTCCTCATACAAAAAATCAGCCAGGATCGTGGGTGAGGTACTGGGTAAATACCACCCCCACTCCGACCAGGCTGTATATGATGCCATGGCAAGGTTGGCGCAGACATTCTCCATGCGCTACCCACTGGTGGATGGTCAGGGCAACTTTGGGTCGGTTGATGGTGACGCGCCAGCCGCCATGCGCTATACCGAGGCAAGGCTGGACCGGCGTGCAGAAGAACTACTCGCCAATATCGACCAGGACACGGTCGATTTCACTGATAACTTCGATGGCTCGCTCCAGGAGCCACTCGTCCTGCCATCGCGCTTACCGAACCTGCTGCTCAACGGGTCATCCGGGATCGCGGTGGGTATGGCGACAAACATACCTCCACATAACCTGAGAGAACTGATCAGCGGTATTAATTACGTCATCGACCATTGGGACTCACTGGATGACGTGACCGTGGAAGAATTGATCCAGCACATCCCGGGTCCCGACTTCCCCACCGGGGGCATGATCGTGGGTGATGAAGGCATCATCCAGGCTTACGGCACCGGGAGGGGCAAAATCACTCTGCGCGGGATTGCCAATATCGAGGAGATGGCTGGCAACCGCTACCGCATCGTAGTGACAGAAATCCCTTACCAGTTGAACAAATCAAGCCTGGTCGAGAGGATCGCCGAGCTGGTGAGGTCCGGGCGTCTGGATGACATCGCCGACCTGCGTGATGAATCAGACCGGCGCGGCATGAGCATCATCATAGAACTGCGGCGTTCCGCCCAGCCCAAAAAGGTGCTCAACCAGCTGTTTAAATATACACCGCTGCAATCCACATTCAGTGTCCAACTGCTGGCTCTGGTCGATAACGAACCGCGCCTGTTGTCGTTGAAACGCTCACTCCAGGTGTTTGTCGAACACCGCCAGGTTGTGGTCACGCGCCGTTCCCAGTTCGAGCTGGAAAAAGCCAGGCAACGGGCACACATCCTGGATGGTCTGCTGATCGCCCTGTCAAACCTGGATGCAGTCATTGAAACCATCCGCAGGTCTGAAGATGTAGATACTGCGCGAGCAAGATTGATCGAGCGCTTTGGTCTGAGCGAGGTCCAGGCGAACGCCATCCTGGATATGCAGCTGCGCAGGCTGGCAGCCCTTGAAAGGCAAAAAATCGAAGATGAACACCGCCAGGTTCTCGAAAGGATCGCGTACCTGGCAGACTTGCTGGCAAGTGAGCAGAAAATTCTCGACATGATCAAAGAAGACTTAGTTGAAATTGGTGAAAAATATGGGGATGATCGCCGCACTATGATAGCCCCCAGGGCGAGTGATGAATTTCGTGAAGAAGATCTGGTGCGTGATGAACCTGTGCTCATCAGTATTACCGAACGCGGTTATGTAAAACGCGTCCCCGTTAAGGCATTCCGCACGCAGGCACACGGCGGGCGCGGCGTGACCGGGCACACCACCAAAGATGAAGACGAGATGCTGATCCTCTTCCACGCGCGCACACTTGACACGATTTTGTTCTTCTCCGACCGGGGGAAGGTCTATTCCGAAAAGGTTTATCATATACCCGATGCTGAGCGCACCGGCAAAGGAGTGCCCATCGTAAACGTACTTGCCATGGGACCCAATGAAAAGGTGACCGCAGCTGTGGCTGTACCCCAGTTCTCACCAGACCACTACTGCATCCTGGCAACCCGAAAGGGTCGGATCAAGCGACTGCCTTTATCTGAACTCGCATCCGTACGCCCATCCGGCATCATCGCCATCAGCCTGGATGAAGACGATGAAATGGGCTGGGCGAGGCTGACAGACGGCAGCAACGAAATTATCCTGGTAACCGAAAAAGGTCAGGCGCTGCGCTACTCCGAGCAATTAGTGCGCCCAATGGGACGCACAGCGTTAGGCGTGACTGCCATCCGCTTCGCCAAGGATGATGCTGTAACCGCCATGGAAGTAATCGAAGAAGACGGTTACTTGATGTTGGTCACTGAAAAGGGCTACGGCAAACGCACACCTCTCGATGAATACACGCCTAAAGGCAGAGGCACCAAGGGCATCTTGACTATTGATAAAAAATCTTTTTCCAAAACCGGCAGGATTTCATCCGCACGTGTTGTCCAGGACGGCGATGATTTAACACTGATGTCTGCCAACGGAATCGTGCTGCGCACGAAAGTCCATGCCATCAACATCCAGAGCCGGGTCACTCGCGGTGCATTGATGATAAATCTGGGAGAAGAGGATGTATTGGTGACACTGGCACGCATCTCAAAACTGGATACCGCCATCGTAGAGGAAGATCGTTAACAGCCGGAGTCAACGGGAGAACGTCTCAAACTCACCTCGCCGCCTGAAAGACAGATAACCCCTTCAGATTCTGTATCGAGCATCAACTCTCCCTGATGGTTTATGCCTATGACCTGACCGGTGTGGGTCACTTTGCCATCCACATCGAAGATAGTTACGATTTCACCTTTCAAGGCGAGGTGTTTATCCCACATTTTCACAATTTCAGGCGAAGTAATGACCGCCATCAGCCCGACTGCGTGCCCAACGATCGAACTCAGCAGGTTAACACGGTCGACATGATCCTGACTGAATGCTTCGAGATATCCAGCAGGATATGCAAGGTGTTCACCTTTTGGGATTGATTCTCCCGTGACATTCACCCCAATCCCAATGAGGACAGCAATCAAGCGATCCCCCTCCCAAATTGCCTCTGCAAGCACCCCAGCTGCCTTCAGTCCATTGATGAGAACATCATTGGGCCATTTGATTTGCGCTTCGATGCTCAATATCTCATCGATCGCCCGGCAGACTGCCAGAGCTCCAAGCACGGTGTAGACAGAAGAGAAGTTCGCGGTCTCCGGTCGCAGGATTAGCGTGAATGCCAGGGCTGAATCCTTTGGCGTAAACCAGCGCCTCGCCCTCCTTCCTCGACCTGCTGTCTGTTCATTTGCCAACACCAGCGAGAAATTTTCTGCTCCCTCACCCACCCAATCGCTGGCTGCGTCATTGGTGGACGAAATGCTTTCGTAATACCTGACCGAGGAGACCGGCAAGTGTTTCAAGCTGGCGTAGACATCCGCTTCATTCATCTAACAGCGATTTTACCGGAAATTTCTCTATTACCTGGGATGGACCTTCAATCTTTTACTTCATCTGGTATCATCGTGCCTCAATAAATTATCTTCTTACGGCATGAAATCGGACAGTTCCTGAGAATCCTTCATGGATTGGCAGAACTGGCTAATATTCTGGAGGGTACGATGACTAAACAGGTTAGAAGTATGAAATCCTTTGGGTTCAACACACGCCAGCTGCATGCTGGGCATTCACCGGATGCGGTCACTGGTTCAAGGGCGGTTCCCATCTACCAGACCACTTCTTTTATGTTCGAAGACACAGAGCAGGCAGCCCGTCTTTATGCCCTTGAAGAACCGGGTTACATTTACACACGCCTGAGCAACCCAACAACAGCAGTATTCGAAGAGCGCATGGCTTCTTTAGAGGGAGGCAGCGCTGCCATGGCGACCAGCTCGGGGCAATCCGCAGCCGCTGCCGCGATCCTGGCTATATGCAGCACCGGCGACCACATCGTATCAACTCGAACACTATACGGCGGAACCACCACATTATTCCTGACCGTGCTGAAGCGCCTAGGTATCAGTGTCAGCCTGGTGGATGGCAGGAATCCGCAAGAGGTCAGGGAAGCCATCCAACCGAACACCAGGCTGCTCTACGGTGAAACACTTGGCAATCCGGTTGTGGATGTATTTCCCTTTGAGGAGATCGCAGCCATCGCCAAAGACACTCAACTGCCACTGATGATCGACAACACTTTCGCCACACCTTACCTGTGCAGACCTCTTGATTTCGGCGCTCACATCGTCACACACTCCTCCACCAAGTATATTTGCGGGCATGGGACCACCATTGGCGGTGTGGTAGTGGATGGTGGTAAATTCGATTGGGAATCCAGCGAACGGTTTTCGGATTTCAGCCAACCAGACGTCGATTACCATAATCTGGTTTATGCTGACCTGGGACCGATGGCTTATATCTCCAAAATGCGCGCTCAAGTGATGAATAACGTGGGCATGTGCCAGGCGCCATTCAACTCCTGGGTATTGCTTCAGGGTCTGGAAACGCTCAGCCTGCGCATGGACCGGCACGTATCCAACGCCCAGGCTGTGGCGCAATTTCTGGTTGACCACCCTAAGGTCTCATGGGTATCATATCCGGGTTTAAAAGATCACCCCGACCACCTGGCTGCAAAAAAATACCTGCCCAAAGGCGCCGGCGGGATCATGGGTTTTGGAGTAAAGGGTGGGCGTGAAGCTGGTGCTGGCTTCATTAACAATCTGCAGCTGATCTCCCACCTTGCCAATGTCGGCGATGCGAAAAGCCTAGCCATCCATCCAGCATCGACAACACATTCCCAATTATCGCCAGAAGCCCAGCGGCTGAGCGGGGTCTCGCCAGATTTTGTGCGTCTGAGCATCGGGCTGGAAGACATCGAAGATATCCTCTGGGACCTGGACCAGGCGCTGCAAGGCTTAATTTAAAAATAAAGCTAAACCTTATTTAATTGGAAAAATGTTTGAAAAGGTATGGTGATTCCAGAAATGTTATGATATACTTCAAAGCCGTGTCCAAAACTGGTTCACCAGTGTGGACACAAACATATCACACACTTCCTGACTGAACCGGGCGTGCCGCTTGGAATGCCCCCAGCAGACCAGCGGTTCCGGAAAGGATGAGGGAAGTGGAGGCTAAACGCAAAGGAGTTTTTTTAACATGGCAATCGTCTCCATGAAGGCGCTTCTTGAATCGGGTGTGCACTTCGGTCACCGCACCCACAAGTGGGACCCCAGCATGAAGCCCTATATTTTTACCGAACGCAACGGTATCCATATCATTGATCTGCAGAAAACCGTCAAATCACTTGAGACGGCGTATTCACTCATCCGGGACATTGTGTCTGAGGGCGGGATGGTGTTGTTCGTAGGGACAAAACGCCAGGCGCAGGAAACCATCCAGATGGAAGCTATCCGGGCTGGTATGCCCTACGTCACATCACGATGGCTGGGTGGGATGCTGACCAACTGGCGCACCATCCGGCAGCGCGTGAACGAGCTTGAACGGCTGGAAAGGATGCGTGACCGAGGTGATTTCGATCGCCTGACAAAGCGCGAGGCATTGAGCTTGACCCGGAAGATTGACCGCCTCGAGATGCAGCTTGGCGGTATCCGCGCTCTGAACAGGCTCCCGGACCTTTTGTTCATCGTTGACATCCGCAGGGAGTTCATCGCCGTTCACGAAGCCAACCTGCTGAATATCCCCGTCATCGCTCTGGTTGACACCAATTGTGATCCCCGCGATGTTGATTATGTGATTCCCTCCAACGATGACGCCATCCGCGCAATCAAGCTGCTCGTTTCGAAAGTCGCTGATGCCGCCATCGAAGGTCGCAGCATGCGCAAAGATATCGAAGAAGAAGATGCAGCTTTGCGAGAAGCTATGGCGATCTCTGCTGAGGAAGCCCAGGACCTCTCCGATGAGGAACTGCTGGGTGAATCCACCCTGGCTAAAATTACCAGTAAAACAGTAACTATCTCATCCGATGAAGATGCTGAGATTATCAGCGAAGAAGTTTGGGAAGAAGAAGAGTCAGATAGCGTTGTTGAAGACGACGAGGATTTAGTCGACGAGGATGAGGATTAATTGATGGCTGTAACAACTGAAATGATTAAACAGCTCCGCGAAGCAACCGGAGCAGGCATCCTGGATTGCCGTAAAGCCCTGGAACAAGCTGGGGGTGATTTTGACGGTGCAGTCGATTTTTTGAGAGAAAAAGGACTCGCAACCGCAGCCAAAAGGGCTGACCGGGATGCGTCCGAAGGTGTGGTAGAACTCTATTCACACGGAAATGGAAGAGTTGGCGTCATGATCGAATTGAATTGTGAGACCGATTTTGTCGCCCGTTCCGAGCCTTTCCGCTACCTGGCACACGAACTGGCTCTCCAGATTGCGGCCTCTTCTCCCACCTACATTCGAGAAGACGAAATTTCCCAGGAAGTACTCGACCACGAAGCAGGTATCGCAAAAGCCCAGGCTGTCGAAGAAGGGAAACCTGAACAGATACATGACAAAATTGTCGCCGGTCGGCTGGAAAAATTCAAAGATGAAGTCGTCCTGCTGCGCCAACCCTACATCCGTGATGAATCAATAAAAGTCGAGCAGTTGATATTGCAGAACATTGCTGCAATAGGTGAGAACGTGATCGTCCGGCGCTTTACTCGCTGGGAACTGGGCGAAAGCACAAATTAATTCAAAAAAAAGACCAACATAAAGTTGGTCTTTTTTTCAAATAGGAGACACCACTCATATGGAAAACCAGAAACCAATCTACAGCCGGGTCCTATTGAAATTAAGCGGTGAAGCACTGGCAGGGGAGGACGGTTACGGTATCGATCCCGACCGAGCCGAAGACGTTGCTGAACGTATCAAAGAATTACGTCAGCTGGGTGTTGATGTAGCCGTGGTCATCGGCGCTGGAAACCTGTGGCGCGGGCGTATCGGGTTAGAGAGAGGAATGGACCGTGCCACCGCCGATTACATGGGTATGCTTGCAACCGTGATGAACGCCCTTGCATTGATGGACGCCCTGGAAAGGGCTGGTATGTTCACACGCGTGCAGTCAGCTGTCGAAATGCATGCTGTGGCTGAGCCCTACATCCGACGGCGTGCTATCCGCCACCTCGAGAAAGAACGCGTGGTTATCCTGGGAGGCGGGACCGGGAACCCCTATTTCTCCACTGATACCGCCGCAGCATTGAGAGCGATGGAAATTGGCGCAGATGTGTTGATCAAAGCTACCAAAGTAGATGGGGTCTACGACTCGGATCCCATGAAAAACCCGAATGCTGTGCGTTTCGACCGCCTGACTTACATGGACGCCATCAACCGGCGACTGCAGGTGATGGACAGCACCGCTCTTTCACTGTGCATGGACAACAACCTGCCCATCCTCGTACTCAATTTATGGAATCCTGACTCCTTGCGCCTCGCTCTTTACGGAGCGAATGTAGGCACCCTGGTCACTGCCTGAACCATTTGCTCCCCCCTTTTCCTAAGCCAGTTTTTCGGGTATGCTTAAGGGGAATTCAAGAATATCGAATATTTCATTGACGCAGGTCTGGAATGGAGGAAGGGATGCTTAAAGAGATCTATCAAGACGCAGATGGACGTATGAAAGGTGCCGTTGATGCCTTAGAGGAAGATCTTTCCGGGATCCGAACTGGTCGGGCTCATCCTGCCCTGGTAGAAAAATTAACGATTGAGTATTATGGGATGGAAACCCCGCTGATACAGCTGGCGACGATCTCCGTCCCAGAACCACGTTCCATTATGATCCGCCCCTTCGATGCGAGTTCTTAGAGGCGATCGAAAGAGCTATCCTCGCTTCCGAACTTGGTCTCACACCGAACAATGATGGTAAAGCTATCCGCCTCAACTTGCCTCCTCTCACGGAAGAGAGACGCCGGGACCTGGTAAAAATTGTTCATAGCCGGGTCGAAGAAGCCAGAGTGGCGGTGCGGAACGTTCGCCGAGACATCATAAAAGACCTGCATGAATACAAGGAAGAAAAGCTGATCGATGAGGACGAAGAAAAACGCGGGGAAATTGAAGTCCAAAAAATTACCGATAACTTTATCGAGGAGATTAACGGGGTAGGACAGA
>CAVOGL010000006.1:0-194792 GCA_963695415.1 uncultured Chloroflexia bacterium
TATTGTACAACAAATATTTTGAAATACAGGGGAATTGCCGGATTTGTGCGGTTTTAGACGACTTGGGATTAAGGGTGGGGGACAGGGGTTACGAAAGCCATCTTACAAAGGCGATGTCTCAACATGGGTTGACAGGACTATAATTACGGATTGTTTACATATTTGTCCAATCGAGGAAAACAGGATGACACAGAAGAAGAAACCAACCAAGCCAGTGCCTGCAGAGCAGGTGCCTGCAGTGCAGGTGCCTGCAGAGGAAAATGAAGATTCCATTTATTCGAACCATCTCCCTCAAACGCACACGCTCAAGCTGGAGGAACGTTACACCATGGGGAGGAAACTGCGCGAACAGGCACCGCGCAAGACCCAGGCAGTGTGGAACCCTCCGGCAGACCGACCAGATCCGGTGGATTTGTTGATCGCGAACAGCCGGGGCAGGATGGAAAACCTGATCCCGATCCGTTACGGGCGCATGTCAGCCAGCCCGTTCGCCTTTTACCGGGGAGCTGCGGCAATCATGGCTTCTGATTTGGCGCACACTGCCTCCAGCGGATTGAGGATCGTGATCTGCGGTGACTGCCACCTGCTCAACTTTGGCGGTTTCGCCACCACCGAACGCAAGCTGATCTTCGACATCAACGATTTCGACGAGGTCTCCATCGCCCCCTGGGAGTGGGATGTGAAACGTTTGAGCGCCAGTTTTGTGATTGCCGGGCGCTCCAATGGGCTGAAGGAAACGGACAGCCGCGAGGCCGCCATGACGGCAGCGCAGAGCTACCGCGAGCACATGGCGGGATATGCCGAGATGAACGTCCTGGATGCCTGGTACGATTCGTTGGACCTGGAGGAGATTATCGCCAATATGCAAAATAAGGATAACCGGCGTTTTTACACGCGGCAAGCTGGAACAGGCTACTGACCAGAGCGCGCGTGAGAAGGAGTTCGCCAAGCTGGCATTCACTTCCGGGGAAAAGCCGCGCATCATCGACCAGCCCCCGCTGATTTTTCACATGGGTGATGCCCAGGATGGAGAATATCGCCAGTATGTCGAAAAAGATATAAGCAGGTACCTGGAATCACTGGCACCGGAGCGGCGAGTGCTGCTCAGCCGCTACCACATGATGGACGTAGCCAGGAAGGTGGTCGGGGTGGGGAGCGTGGGCACCTTCTGCGGGATCGCCCTTTTCATGTCGGGGGAGGGAGACTTCGATTTTCCTGCAGTACAAGCAGGCAGTTCCGTCGGTTCTGGAAGCGTACACCGGCGCAAGCCCTTACCAGAATCACGGGCAGCGCGTGGTGGTGGGGCAGCGCTTGATGCAGGCTGCCAGCGATTTCCTTTTGGGCTGGTACACCGGAACCGGCAAATACGGGTACCATTATTATGTGCGCCAGCTCAGAGACGCCAAGATCAAACCGGTGGTGGAGATCATGGGTGCAGCGGAGCTGAAAGGATACGCCAACCTGTGCGGGAGAGCGCTGGCACGCGCGCATGCGCGTTCAGGTGATGCAGCCGTGCTGGCAAGTTACCTGGGAAAGAGCGCTGCGTTCGACGAGGCAGTGGCGGATTTTAGCGCGGCGTATGCGGACCAGAACGAGCGCGACCATGCCGTGCTGCTGGAGGCGATCCGCAACGGGCGTGTTGAAGCGAGGATGGAAGAGTGAAAAGAAGCGTTAAGTATTTAATGGGGATCACGCAGAGCTCGCAGGGGACGCGGAGAGTTTTAGCATCAAAAATATCATCCCGGATGAGGAGATGAGGAAAATATCTTGCAGAACTCTGCTCATATGGGGTAATGAAGCCGGGGTGAGTTTGTGTAAGATGGGGGAGGTGAATGGGCTGTATGGGCTAATGGTATGTGGAGTGGCAGCGTGACAGCGGATGAGGGTGATTATTTGAAGTGGCTGAGGGGGCGTGTGGGGAAGACGAGAGTGCCGCTGGCATATACCTGTGTGGCGCTCTTTGATGCATCGGGAAGAGTGCTGCTGCAGCGCAGGGCAGATTTCAAAACCTGGGGGCTGCCGGGGGGCGTGCTTGAATTGGGCGAGAGCCTGGAGGAGTGCGCCCGGCGGGAGCTGATGGAAGAGTCCGGGCTGAGGGCGGGGGCGCTGAGATTGGTGGGCGTCTACACTGACCCGGCGTGGAGCGTGACCTACCCAAACGGTGACCAGGTGCAGCAGTTCACGACGTGCTTTGCCGGGGAACTGGCGGGGGGCGAGGCGCGGGTGGACGGTGAGGAGACGCTGGAGCAGGGATTTTTCTCACCAGATGAGACCGGGGGGTTGGAGATGGCGGATTACTACCGCACCATGCTGGAGGATGCCTGCGCGGGGAGGACAGGCGCGTTCACCCCACCAAGACGGGAACAAACGCTGGTAGCGCAGATCGCGACCGTGCGCAGCTTTGTGGGCTCAGCGGCGATCATCGCCGCGGGTGCGACGGCGGTGGTGCGCGATGAGACGGGCAGGCTGTTGATGGGCAGGCGGTTGGACGATGGCAACTGGGATTTCCCAGGCGGGTTCCTGGATATGGGCGAAAACGTGGCACACACGGCGGTGCGCGAGGCGATGGAGGAGACCGGGCTGGAGGTGGAGCTGGCGCGCATGCTGGGTATCCACGCCCCGGTGGAGGTGTGGACCTACCCGAACGGCGACCAGGTTCGCTTTGTGGACGTGGTATTCCTGGCGAAGGCGACCGGGGGCAGGCTCAAGAGCGACGGGGTGGAGACGGGGCAATTGGCGTGGTTTACGCCGGAGGAGGTGGCGGAGCAGCAGGCGGCGCCTTTTGTGGTTCGGCGCAACCGGGCGGTGGTGGAGGGATTGAGGCGGGAGGTACTTTTTCTGGTGTGATGGACAGTTGGATGTTTGGAGGTTTGTCATCCCGACGAAGGAGGGATCCCTGCGGTTTCCATCCAGGTGCCTCCTACGCAGGCATCGATGGATTGAGTCCTGAGGGATTCCTCACTCCGTTCGGAATGACGGGAAGGGGTCCGGGATGGCAGGAGGGTGGTTGGGATGACATTCTGGATGTTTGGAGGTTTGTCATCCCGACGAAGGAGGGATCCCTGCGGTTTCCATCCAGGTGACTCCGATGCAGGTATCGATGGATTGAGTTCCTGAGGGATTCCTCACTCCGTTCGGAATGACGGGAAGGAGTACGGAGTAACAGGAGGAGGGGGTTTGGGATGAAAAATCCTTGCGCTTCTGCGTAAGAGCTTAATCCTTGCGCTTCTGGGTAAGAGCTTAATCCTAGCGCTTCTGCGTAAGAGGTTAGTCCTTACGCTTCTGCGTAAGAGCTTAATCCTTACGCTTCTGCGTAAGAGGTTAGTCCTTACGCACCTTTACCTGAGTATTCGCCTGCACCATTTCCAGCCACTCCCGGGTCTGTGTTTCTTCCGGGATGCCGATGCCCTGCAGTATGAGCTCTTTCCCCAGCCGGTTGGTTTTCGAGTTCCCCAGTGGGTGGTAAGGCAGGATGTTGATCTCCACCACATTCTCCAGCTTGTTGGCAAACGCGGCGATTTTCTCGAAGTGCTCGCGCCGGTCGTTCAACCCTGGGATGATTGGGCAGCGGATCATCGTCCTCGCTCCTGCCCGGTCCAGCTTTACCAGGTTGCTTGCCAGCAGATCGTTGGACACGCCGGTGTATTTCAGGTGCAGTTCAGGATCGGTCTCCTTGATGTCGTACAGGAAAAGGTCCACGTAAGGAAGGATCTCGGCGTAGCGGTTCCACGAGCTGCAGCCGGAGGTCTCGATGCACGTGTGCAGCCCCTCATCTTTCGCTGCCACCAGCAGCGCTTTAGAAAAATCGAACTGCTGCATCGGTTCTCCGCCCGAAAGCGTCATCCCTCCGCCGGAGTTCTGGTAAAAGACCCGGTCCTTGATCACCTCGGCGATCACCTCCGTGACCGTCATCTCCTTCCCCGCCACTTCCAACGCCCACACGTAGCACTCCAGCGTGCATTCGGCGCACTGGATGCACTCGCTGCGGTCGTAGATGTGCACACCCTCGACGAAGCTGTGCCCATCGTGCTCGCACACGCTCTCGCAGTAGCGGCAGCCGATACACTTCTCCGGCGAGAAGAAGATCTCCGGGTGGGGGTCCTGGCTTTCCGGGTTGTGGCACCACAGGCAGCTTAACGGGCAGCCCTTCAAAAAAACGGTGGTCCGGATCCCGGGACCATCGTGGATGGCGAAACGTTGGATGTCAAAAACGATACCGCTAAGATTTTTACCCATAAGCACCAATTTTACTGCAAAGATCAGATCTTCTCGTATTCTGTGCGCAGGATCACTTCCGCCTGCATCTCCGGCGTCAGCCGTGTGAAATAATCGGTGTAGCCGCCGATGCGCACCACCAGGTCTTTATACTGGTCGGGATGTGCCTGCGCCTGCCTCAGCACCGCCGCGTCCACCACGTTCACCTGTGTCTCGAACCCGCCTCGCTTAAGGAAGGTCAGCACCAGGTCCAGCAGCCGCTGCCGGGATTCCGCCGTGCGGAAAAGCGAAGCGCTGAATTTCATGTTGAATGCCGCCCCCCCGATCAGCGGAGCTGCGTCCCAGCTGGTCACCGAGAGCACTGCCGCTGTTGGTCCGGTGCGCTCCCTGCCCTGCGCTCCGCCGCAGCCATCCGCAAAGGGGAAACCTGCCCGCCGTCCATCCGGCGTCGCCCCGCACAGCCGCCCCAGATGCTCGTGCATCACCCAGCAGAACGCCCCCGGCACGAACGGGCTCCCGTCCGGCGCCATGCTGCCCCTGGCGCACTCGGCACGCACGAACTCGACCGTTCGCCTCACCAGCTCATCCACCTCACCCCGGTCGTTGCCGTATTTCGGGTAGGCGTTCATGAGGCGCTGCTGCACCACCGCGTGACCCTCGAAATTGTCATCCAGCACACGCTGCAGCTCAGGCAGGGTCATTCGCCCCAGCCGGTACACCTCTTCGTTGATCACGTACAGCCCGTCTGCCAGGTTTGCCAAACCGACGAACGAGCACTCCACCCAGTTATACTTCGCCCCGCCGCGGTCGATATCCAGCCCCCGGGCGATGCAGTCCCGCGTGAAGACGCTCTGCAGCGGCTTGCCGCCGTGATGTGCCCGTTGGTGCCGGTTATGGTTCTCAGCCTCCACCGCCGCGGCGATGTGCCCCGCTAACCGCTGCTGGTAGCGCCCCACAAACTCGTCGAAGGTTGCTGCGGCGCCATCCTCCACCTGTTCCTGGATCTCGTCCAGCAGGATCTGGTTGATCGAAAAATAGGGCGACGCCACCCACACGTTGCTCGAGCCCACCGGCGTGATCTCCACGCAGGTCGAGTTGATGTAGTCCCACGACTCTTCCGCCGGCACCCCGTACATGCGCAAGCCCTGCTGGATGGTTTCGTCGCCGAAAAATGCCGGGTTGGCGCACCCCTCGGCGATGATCTCCACCGCCAGCCTGCTCAGAGAGTTCCGGCGTTCCCTCGTGCCAGCACACCCCCACCGTGGGGTAGACCAGCCTGGTGCGCCTCAGCGCTTCCAGGCACAGGTAGGATACCGGGTTGGTCAGGTCTTTACCGGTACTCCCCCTCCCCCCGACCATCACAGAAACCGCCAGCCCATCGGGCACGCTTTCGTTGATCAGGATGTAATAGCTCTCCACCAGCAGCAGGGCGAATTCGGGCGCCAGCCTGCCTGCGTTGATGTCATCCAGGTAGAATTTCCCCAGGATGCGGTCCAGGTGCCCCGGAACGACCAGCGCTGCCCGGTCCGCCCACTGCACCCCCAGGTTCACCAGCCAGGTGAGCTGCATCGCCTCCCAAAAAGTCTCCGGTGCATGGTGCGCAATCTTCCGGCAGTTAACCGCCATCTGGCGCAGTTCACCTGCTCTGTTCTCGTTATGCGCCTGGTGTCCTTTCAGCAAGTTGAGCTCGTTTTCTGCGCTCTCAGCGGCATTTTCACAGAAGCGTGTCAGCCCTTCCAGCGCGTCCAGGAAGGATTGGTACACCTCATACGCCGCCGTATCCGAGTTATCTCGCAGCGTCAGGATCCTCAGGCGCAGCCCGTCGATCCCCACCGCCAGCAGCTCGCTCAGGTCCAGCTGGCAGTGCCCTGTCTGCCCCGGCAGCTGCAGGTGTGGGTACGCTTCTCGCAGCGCCTCAGCCGCCGCAGCCCGTTCCTGCTTCCAATCCTCGCGGTCCTGGCACGGTCGCCCGACCAGGATCTCGTCCTCGTCCAGAGCGAAACGGAAGCTTGACAGCAAATCCCGCGTCAGCAGACCGCGCCGGATCGTCCACGATGCCATCCCCTCACTCGCCTTCAGCGAGAGCAGACTCACCCGGGCGTCTCCGTCCCAGGGCACCGCCCCGGTTTTGCGCGCCAGGCATCGTTCCCGCAGGCGCAGCGTGCGCCCGTCGAGCAACTCATTCCGGATCACCGGCATCTCGTCCATCAAAATCCCTCAGACATAATCCATGTCATCATATTGCCAGTATAACGTTATCCGCCTAATCCTGCCACCCTGAAATGACCACCTTGAAATAACCACTAAAGTGGTAACTACAAATCATCCTCTCAAAACCCGTAGTAGCCGTAGTAGCGACTTCAGTCGCTATATCTACGCTCGTTCAAAACCACTAAAGTGGTTACTACAAATCATCCAATGTAATCTAATGAAATTTTGATTTCCTGTCCTGGCGAACAGGGTAAAATCAGAGCATGCCTGTCATAAACCAACTCACCCCGGAGACCAAAGTCGAACTGCTGATGCAGATGTCGCTGTGCGTGCAGAACTCATTCGACCTGGATGATGTCCTGGAGAGCCTGCTCGATTCGATCCGGCGCATCCTCGCCTACGACGCTGCAGGGATCTTCGTGCTGGACAATGACGAAATCGCTTTCCCGACACGCTCGCAGAGCCAGGTGATCGCCAGCGTAGCGATGCGCGGGTTCGAGAAGCGCCCCGTAGAACTGGATCCCATGTTGACCGAAGGCAAAGGCATCATTGGTATGGTGATCGCCACAGGCGAGAGCGTCGTGCTGCCGGACGTGCGCGACAACCCGCTCTATGTAGAGGGGAGGGCACAAACCCTTTCAGAAATTACCGTGCCACTGGTTTCGAATGGCAGGGTGATCGGCGCGCTGAACCTGGAGAGTGACAATCCCGGCGCTTTCGACGACACAGACCTTGAGCCCCTGCGCTTTTTTGCCGAAGCGGCAGTGATCTCGATCGAAAAAGCGCTGCTGCACCACCAGTTGCTCAGATCACAACAGATCGAAAACCAGCTAAATACGGCGAAGGAAGTACAGGCTCGCCTTTTACCGCCTGGAGCGCCCAATATCCCCGGATATGACATCGAGGGGATCTGCATCCCCACCTTCGCCATCGGCGGTGATTATTATGATTACCTGGCACTCGGCGAGGGGCGCATCGGGGTGGTGATCGCGGACGTTTCCGGCGACGGCATCCCGGCTGCCCTGGTGATGTCCGCCTTCAGGGCGCTGCTGCGCTCGCAGGCAGGCAGGGTGGCGGGGCTGCAGACGCGGCGCATCGACGGATCCAAAACGATCACGGCGCGCAAGCAGGCGAGCCCTTCGCGTTTCATCAGCCGCATCAACCGCATGCTGCCAGACATCTCGGGGCAGCAGATGTTCGTAACGGCGATCTTCGGTGTGCTGCACCCCTCGCGGGGCGATTTCCTGTTCACCGTGTGCGGGCACCCACCGCCGGTTTACAGCCAGGTGGGACGCAAGCCGAAACTGCTGCGCAGCGATGGCACGGCGCTGGGCGTGATCCGCAAGGCGCGCTACCGCACCCAAAAAGTCGAGATGGAGGTTGGAGACCTGCTGGTGATATACACCGACGGAGTGATGGAATTAGAAAATCTAACAGGCGAGCCATATGGTCTGGAACGCCTGCTGGACTGTGTGGAAAAGAACTCGGAAAAAACCTCAAAGGCGGTCCTGGCTGCAATCGTCGATGATGTGCAGGCTTTTACGGGTCTGACAGCTTTCCCGGATGATTTCACCCTGATTGTGCTGCGCCGGCTGGAGCCGCCAATAGATCACCCCAAAGGTCACCGCTACCAGCGGGTGATCGATTACGTGGCTTGAAATAGATGAGAATCTGCCAAGTGCAAGGCACTTTGAAAGTGCCTTGCACTTGAGTTTAAGTGGTGGTTTCCACTTCCTCGGAGATGACCAACCGCCGCCTATACCTGCCCAGCCGGGATGTGTTGATCAATATCACGGAGCTGATGATCACCGCGGCGGCGAGCAGCATGCGTGCGTTCAGCTCCTCATCGAGGATCAAGTACCCGAGCAGTACCGCTATTAACGGGTTGACGTAAGCGTAGGTGGAGACCAGGGGTGTGGGGGCAACACGCAGCAGCCAGGTGTAGGCAGAAAAACCGATGATGGCGCCGAACACCACCAGGTAGGCAAGCGCCAGGAGCGAGCGTGTGGAAAATGTGGCGATCGTTATCTGCGACCATTCCCCGGTAATGGTGGCAACGAGCAGAAGCGCAGCGCCACCGACGAGCATTTCCATGCCGGTGCCCAATAAGGGGGAGGCGGGAAGCTGGGCGCCGCGGTTGTAGATCGATCCCGCAGCCCAGAAGACGGCAGCGAGAAGAAGCACCACCACGCCGTAAAGGTCCAGGTCACCCGTGCCGCCAAAGAGGCGCGCCGGACCGATGAGGATGAAGATACCCAGCAGCCCGACCACCACTCCCGCGACCGTACCGCGGGAAGGGAGAATACGGTCTTTCGGGCGCAGTGCGTCGATGACGACCAGCCACAATGGGGTGGTGGCGACAACGAGGGCAGCGATGCTGGAAGACAGGCGCGTCTCCGCCCAGACCACCCCACCATTACCTCCGAGGAGCAAGAAGAGCCCGATGATGGCTGCGGAACGCCAGTGGACAGGACGCGGCGCGGCGTCTCGGGCGATGAGCCTGCGCCAGGTATAAATGATGACCCCGGCGACCAGGAATCGCGCCGCCGCCATGAGGAACGGCGGCATGGTCTCGACGGCGATGCGAATTGCCAGGTAGGTGGAGCCCCAGAATACGTAGATGGCAAGCATGCCCAGCCAGATCTTCCAGGGGGGCGTGCTGCCGCTCACGCTCCCACCTGCGCCATCTCCCAGCCGAGGATCGCCCTTTTGCGGTCAGCGCCCCAGCGGTAATCACCGAAGCCCCCAACCTTGCGGATGACACGGTGACAGGGGATCAACAACGCTACCTGGTTGCGGCTCAGTGTGGAGCCAACGGCTCGAGCCGACCGCGGCGAACCAGCCATGCCGGCTAGCTGCTCATAGGATACAAGGCTGCCCATAGGTATTTTCAATAATGCTTCCCACACTTTCAACTGGAAATTTGTGCCCACCAAATGCAGGTGGATGGATTGGGATGAGGCGGGGTTATAACGGCTGAACACTTTTTCAAACGCAGACCGGGTGGCTGCCTGGTCGCGCTCGATGCTGGCAAGGCGCCACTGTGCGTGGAATGATCTGAGAGCTGACTCTGAAGCCTGTCCGTCAAAGAAATAAAGGCTGCAGATGCCGCGGCTGGTGGTTGCGAGCAGGCAGCTGCCGAACGGCGAGGGGTGGATGCCGTAGACAATATCCAACCCGGCGCCATGCTGCTTGTATTCACCGGGAGTGACCGCTTCCCAGGTGACGAACAGGTCATGCAGCCTGCCGGGGCTGGACAGCCCCGTGCGGTAAGTCACATCCAGAAGGCTGGCGGACTGAGCCAGCATCTCTTTAGCGTGTTCCTTGGTGAGGAACTGCAGAAAACGCTTGGGGCTGACACCCGCCCAACGCGTAAAAAGCTTCTGAAAGTGAAACTCGCTCAAGCCAATCTCACCGGCGACGTCGGAAAGACCGGGCTGCTCCAGCTTGTGCTGGTCGAGATAGTGGATGGCGCGCTCGATGCGCTGATAATCTTCATTTGCCTGCTGCCAGTTCATAAGGTACCTCTTTTAGATCGTATTTGATGCATAAGATTAAAACTGAGCCAGCGAGATTAAACCACCCGATTCTTGCGGTATTAGTCTGCATGATGCAGGTCTGAAGACAATCCCGGTATAATACCACAAGCGAAAGGCAGCGGTGCGGCGCAGGCCCTGGCTAACGGTCATTATGGAACCCATCCACCACCCCACGATTTCATCCAACGGCGTTGTGCGACCAACCATCGTTGAAGTGAACATGAACCGGCTGGCATCAAACTACCGGTCGATCGTCGACGCCGTGAGCCCAGCCAGTGTGATGCCCGTCCTGAAAGCTAACGCATACGGGCATGGATTGGTGGAGGTGGGCAGGCTGATGGAAAGCATCGGAGCCGAATACCTGGGTGTTGCCTTCCTCGAAGAAGGCATCCTGCTGCGCGAACAGGGCATCAAAATGCCGGTGCTGGTGCTTGGCGGGATATTGGGAAACCAGATCCCCTACTTCCTGGAACATAATCTCACCATCACGGCATCCTCTATCGACAAGCTGGAACAGGTGAACGAAATCGCCAGCTCGATGAACATACGCGCTAAAGTGCACTTGAAAATCGACACCGGTATGGAACGGATCGGTGTGCATTACTACAACGCAGAAAATTTACTGGAAGCGAGTTTGCGCTGTGAGTCCGTGGAGGTGGAGGGTATTTTTTCGCATTTTGCCAATGCCGATGCGGAGGACCTGACCCATGCGCGCCTGCAGCTTGAACGTTTTGAAGAAGTGCTGAGTTTTTATGAAAAACGCAGCCTGGCAATGCCCCTGCGCCACATGGCGAATTCACCCGCCATCCTGCAGCTGCCTGAAAGCTATTTCGACCTGGTGAGACCGGGGATACTGCTCTACGGCGTGTACCCGTCATCCGCCTCGGGCAAAGCCGTGCGGGTGCAGCCGGCGTTGAGCTGGAAATCTCATGTGGTTTATTTCAAAGTCATCCTCCCTGATCACCCGGTGGGGTATGGCTCGAGCTGGAAAAGCGACCACATGGTGCGCGCGGTCACGGTCCCGGTGGGGTATGGCGATGGATACTTCAGGAGCATGTCCGGTCAGGCTGAAATGATCATCAACGGTAAAAGATATCCGGTGATCGGGCGAATATCGATGGACCAGGTGGTGGTCAATATCGAATGGGATTCGGCGTACAATGGAGACGAGGTGGTGCTGATTGGCGAGCAAGATGGGGTCACAATCACGTGTGAAGACCTGGCGGGATGGGCGGGGACCATCCCTTACGAGATCCTGACGAACATCAACACACGCGTACCGAGGGTGTACCAGCAGAAGGCTGAGTGATCTGTCACAGGCAGCGCCTGGCTGGTGTCATATATATAGATGTTGAAACCAGCTCCAGCTGCAAGTCCCATGCAAAGAGATAAGAGCGGCGAGCGCCGCAGAACAGCCGAAGGGGGGAGAGCCGAGACGGCTAATACAGAGCGTGTGTTCGAAACCATCTTCCAGGAACACTGGGAAAAGACGTGGCTTGCCGGGTACCGCCTGACAGGCGATCCGGACGAAGCGGAGGACATCGCCCTCGAAGCTTTTGTGAGGCTGCACCACAACCTGGCACGTGGGATCGAAAACCCGGGCGGTTGGCTGTACCGGGCAGTAACGCGGCTGGGGTTAAACAACATCCGGGCGAGGAAACGGCGCGAGCATTATCGACGCGGCGAACCAGATGCAGAAAAGGCTGCTGCAGATCCTGCTTCAGTGTACGAACAACAGCTGCAGGCGGAGCATATCCGGCAAATCGCTGGGGAGGATGAGGCAGAGGTCCGCTCAGCTGCTGGTGCTCAGGGGCATGGATTACGCCTACGCCGAAATCGCCGAAATCCTGGGCGTGAAGCCCTCCTCGGTGGGAACGTTACTCGCCCGCGCCCAGAAAGAGTTTGACAAGTTGTGGCAGAGGAGACGAGAGAGGTGAAAGATGCACATAGATGAGGGCACCATCCAGGCATACCTGGACGGTGAGTTGGACGAAGAGAGCGTGTCAAGGGTGGAACGCCACCTCGCAGATTGCGGACGCTGCAGTGAGCTGAGAGATGCAGTCCTACAGCGAAACGAGGGGGTCTCCGAGTGGATGCAGGCACTGGCAGCAGGCGCGGAACAGCACCCGAGCAGAATGCCTTCCATGAAGGTGGAAAAGCGCCTGCTGGATAAGATCAGAACGGAGGATACCAACGTGTTTAGTAAAATGTTCAGACCACAATATCGTACGGCGTGGATTGGTTTCGCCGTAATAGCAGTATTGGGCTTATCGTTGAGCTTTGCACCGGTGAGAGCCCTGGCGAACAGCTTTCTGAACCTTTTCCGGGTTGAACAAGTCACTATCATTGAAATTAACCCGGAAGAGATCATGTCTCAACTGGATGATGCCTCTATGAACCTGGAGTCGCTGATTTCCGAGCAGGTGACGATTGAAGGTGAAGGGGAACCGTTTGAGGTTCCCAGCCAGGAACAGGCAGGCACAAAAGCAGGTTTTGAGGTGCGATTACCGCAGGGAATGAACGAGGAAGCGGCGATAACTGTCGTACCGGGTGGGGAGGCACAGTTCGAAATCGACCTGGCGCGCATCCAGGCAATCCTGGACGCCATCGGTCGCTCTGACCTGACTCTCCCGCAAATATTAGACGGTGCTACAATTTCCCTGGAGATTCCTACCAACGTGACCACTCGCTGGGGCGACTGTAAGTTCGACCCCGAGTCTGCCAGAGAGCGAGGATATGATCCGGATGATCCGTTGACTGCACCGACACCTGAATGCACTGCGTTGATCCAGATGCCCAGCCCGAAAATTTCGGGACCTCCCGAAATCGACCTCAACGAGATGGGAGAAATTTACCTGCAGCTGCTGGGGATGGATGCCGAGGAAGCCGCCCAGTTCGCCAGAACTGTCGATTGGTCGTCCACGTTCGTCTTCCCGATACCACGCTACCAGGCGTCTTACCTGAAGGTGGAAGTGGATGGCGTCGAAGGAACGGTGATCATGGATACTCGCGGCAGCGGGCATGGAGAGTACAGCACGGTGGTATGGGTTAAGGATGGAATCCTTTATTCACTCGCCGGTCCGCACAATGTACAAACGATCACGCGCCTGGCAAATTCGTTAAAATAGGTTCTTGATGCAACCGGCGATACGCACTCACCAGCTGTGCAAGGTGTTTGGAACGAACACAGCAGTCGAGGATCTAACCCTGACGGTGGAACAGGGAGAAGTGTTCGGTTTCCTGGGACCAAACGGCGCCGGGAAAACGACCTCGGTGAAGATGCTGCTCGATCTGATACGCCCGACCAGCGGTGAGGGCTACCTGTTCGGCATGCCGTTGAGCGACACAGGCGTGCACGCGCGAGTCGGTTACCTGCCCGAACACTTCCGCTTCCACGACTGGTTGAATGCGAGGGAGTGCCTGAAAATCCACGCAGACCTGTATTCGATCGCAGGTCGGGAGGCGGATGACCGGATTGGATCGCTCCTGGAATTGGTTGGATTGAGTGATCATGCCCAAAAGCAGTTAAAGACATACTCGAAGGGCATGCTGCAGCGGTTTGGGTTAGCACAGGCGCTGCTGAATGAACCAGACCTGGTCATATTGGATGAACCCACGTCCGGACTTGACCCGGTTGGCAGGCGGCTTGTGCGCGATATCATCAGCAAATTAAGCACTAAAGGAACCACGGTGTTCCTGAACTCACACCTGTTGAGTGAAGTGGAGATCACGTGCCACCGGGTTGCGTTCATCAAACATGGGAGAATTATCCAGGTCCAGCCCCTGCACACTTTGATCAACATGGAACTGAGCGTGAAGATGCGCACACGTGGGTTGACGCCGGAGATTGCTTCCGGGTTGAATGAATGGTGCCCAGGTTTCCGCCTGGAGGCAATGAAGCGGAACACGGCGGACATGGTCGAGGAGGAGAAGCTGCTCCTGTTGAGTCTGAAAGAGGAGGCGGAGATCCCGCGGATCACGCGCTACCTGGTGGAGAAAGGGGTGGATGTGTTCGAGATCATCCCGGAAGAATTATCGCTGGAAGAGCTCTTCATCCAGATCGTGGGATCGGACGGGGGCTTGTAGATGCGTACCTTCATATTCGCACGGCTCACCTTCTTAGAAGCAAGCCGCAGAAAAATCCTGCTCGCCGCTTTTTTGCTTGGGGTCGCGTTCCTGCTCGTCTATGGATTGGGTTTTCACTTCATCATGGCTGACCTTGAGAAATCCAATTTTGGCGCTAATTTGCTGGAACGGCAAGAGGTGCAGGGATTCTTATTCACGGCTGGTTTGTACGTGGTCAATTTCCTGACGGTGATGATGACCGTACTCACCTCGGTGGACACTATTTCGGGTGAGATCCAATCCGGCACCATCCACACACTGGCATCCAAACCTGTGAAACGATGGGAAATCCTGCTGGGCAAATGGCTGGGATTCGCGGGGATGATCACGCTTTACCTGGTGTTAATGGCAGGTGGGATTGGGCTGATCGTCTTCCTGCGCGCCGACTACCTGGCGCGCAACCCATTGCAGGCGTTCGGCTTGTTATGGTTGAACGCCATGCTGCTGCTGAGCGTTTCAATTCTGGGCGGCACACTCTTCTCCACGCTGGCTAACGGCGTCCTTGTCTTCGGACTTTTTGGGATCGCGTTCATCGGCGGGTGGATCGAACAAATCGGCAGTTTCCTGCCAGACGCCGTCAACCGGCAGACAGCGACCAACGTGGGGATCATCACCAGCCTGATCCTGCCCAGTGAAAGCATCTGGAGAAGAATCGCTTACGAAGTCCAATCACCATTGATTGCATCGCTGGGCTTCTCTCCGTTTGTAGCGCGCACAGTTCCCAGCCCGTTGATGATCCTGTATGCGCTTGGTGTTCACAGGTGTAGTACTGTCGCTGGCGGTGCGCCAGTTCAAGAAACGAGACCTTTAATACGAAGCCTGGAATTTAAGCCCATCGCGTATAATTAAACCCTGCCAGTGGGGACACGCTGCCGGGGATTCCGGCGGTTGACCTCCCGCTGCCCGTTAAATCACCGTGACAACAGATCACCGTAATCTCACGAGATCCCAACCGGCTCAGAAAGAGGCGCTCACATCGCTGCGCAAGCGCTGGTACCTGTTTGCGGCAGCCAGCCTGGTGACAATTGTGCTGACGTTCTTTTCCCTGAACCGTCTCATGGGACAACCGGCGGCTGAACGCTGGTCGATCACTGCAATCCTTGCGATGACAGCAGTGCTGGGAATGACATGGCGCTGGCTTGGCATGAACCACAGACCCGGCGAGGACAGGATCATGCCTTTCCTGGGTGCAGGGAACGTGGTGACCATGGCACGCGGTGTGCTGAACTCTCTGCTGGCTGGATTCCTGCTGATTGACCAACCGGACGGATGGCTGGGATGGGCGCCAGGACTGCTGTACCTGGTCGCCATCCTGGGCGATGGGCTGGACGGCGCGCTGGCAAGGTTGACGAACATGCCAACATTGCTGGGCGAGAGAATGGACATGGAATTCGACAGCCTGGGGATGCTGGTTGGGGTTGCACTATGCGTGAAGTACGAGAATACACCGCCCTGGTACCTGCTGGTGGGTCTGGCGCGCTACATGTTTGTTATCGGACTCTGGTGGCGTGAGAGGAAGGGCTTGAAAACCTACCCACTACCGCCAAGCACCCGCCGGAGGCTGCTGGCAGGCACGCAGATGGGGCTATTGGCGATCTTGCTGCTACCCGCTTTCAAACCGCCAGGCACTATCTGGGCAGTGGCTGCCTTTGGGCTCCCCCTTCTGGCAGGATTTGTGTGGGACTGGTTCCTGGCGATCGGGAAAATCGAAGAGAGCGATGCGAGCTTCCAGCGTGAGACCCTTCTCGTGCGATGGGCCGGGTTTGGCGTGCGCTGGATGGCGGTGGGGCTGGCGCACTTCACGGTCTTATCAGCTGGCGGTACTTTGGAAACAAATCCGTTGATGGGCATACTTCTGCTGATCACGGCGGTTATGATTGCAACGGGTATCCTGGGGCGGGTGAGCGCGTTCGGTGGATTGATGCTCCTGGGGATGCTTCAAGCACAGGGAAGCCTGGATGGCGTGCAATTGCTGCTGCTGTTGAGTTTCTGTGGTGTGCTCATGCTTGGCTGCGGACCATTTTCCTTGTTACCGCTGGAAGAACCGCTGGTGTATGGACGCATTGGTGATTAATAGGAACTGGTGGAAGCCAGATATAATCAGGAATGGTCTGCAAAGAACAGGGCTGGCGGTGGTGCGAAGGATTGAGAACTCCTGGTAATGTTTATGATGATAAGGAGTTGATATGCAAAGTGACGCAAAAGATGTGGACGAATACCTGGCTGAGGTTGACGAAAGCCGCCGAGAGGCTTTGACCAGGCTGCGAGAATACTGCCTTCAGATTCTGGAAGGCTACGAGGAGAGCATGGAATATGGAATGCCCAGTTATTCGAAAGATGGCGTGGTGGAGGTCGGTTTCGCAAGCCAGAAGCGGTATATCTCCTTCTACCTGCTGAAGGAAGACGTAATCAATGAGCATCGTGATTTGCTGGAGGGTTTGAGCGTTGGCAAGGGTTGCATCCGTTATTCGAATCCGAAGAAAATAGATTTCGAGGTTGTGCAAAAATTGCTGGAAGAGCATTTCCGATCGAACAGCCCGGTTTGTTGATGCTTTATGGTAGTCAACAAAATAGATTAAGAAAGTCGGGATTCTTAATATCTTAATGTAATTTTTATTGACTCGGGGGTTTTTTTTCTCTATAATATATTTACAGGGAGCTCCGAGAAACAGGCAGTTGTTTCTAGCTCTAAGCTGAAGGAAACCTGATTAAATTGCAGCCAACTGCAAATGATACAGGTAACTGAAGCCAAAGCACTTTCAAAGCGATGACGTTTCTTGAGTGAAACCGGAAAATGGAACAGATGTGGGATTGCCGGAAGGTAAAAACACAAATGAACCAAAAGAAGGTGGAAACAAGGAAAAGAGCAGAGAAAGTACCGCAGGGCAAAGGATTACCAACCGATCATGAAAGACAGGTTGGAAGAAGAAGCCCAAGGTTAGAAAAGGAAGCAGGTTACTTAGAGCCCCTGTACTTTTTAACGACTGACGTCGTTACTACATGGGGATTCAGCTGTTTTGGAAGATTTCGGGTTTGAGCAGGGCGACGAAGGGGAGGTTGCGGTAGCGCTCGCGGTGATCCAAACCGTATCCAACGACGAACTTGTCCGGCAGCTCGAAGCCGCGGTATTTAAGGGGGATGTCGACGATGCGCGCGGTGGGCTTATCGAAGAGGACACATACTTCAAGGCTGGCAGGCTGGCGCGCACGCAGGTTGCGCAGGATGTAGTTGAGCGTAAGACCGGTATCGATGACGTCTTCAACAAACAGGACGTGCCTACCGGCGAGGGGTATCTCGAGATCTTTGACCAGCCGCACCACCCCCTGGTCACGGGATTCCGGGCTGTAACTGGAAACAGCGATGAAGTCGACCTCGACCGGAATGTTGACCATGCGCAGTAAATCTGCCATGAAGAAGAGAACCCCCTTGAGTACGCCAACAAGCAAAGGATTCTTGGCGGCATAATCGTGTGCGATCTCAGCGCCAATTTCCCTGACGCGCTGCTGGATGGATTCTTCAGTGATCAAGATCTCACTGATATCGCCAGTTAATTGAGAAAACGCTGAAGCAGGCAGGCTCAACTATCACCATTCTTTTGGGCTGTGTCACCCATGATCGGTTTGGCTTCTTTCACCAATCCGTATTTAATCATCATATCGCGCACTTCGCGGCGTTTATACAACTTGACTTGGATATGCGGATAGAGCTCCTGCATCCTTTTGATGCGCCGGTTTTTATAAGTGGCGAGTTTCGAACGCAGCGTGGTGATCTCGACGTAAAGGTCCTGGTCGGGGAGGTAGAAATCCGGGGTGAAGGCTTCGGTTACATTGCCTTCGCCATCCCACTCTAACTCGAAAGTGCGCGGCTCGTATTCCCAGGCAACGCCGTAGAAATCGAGGATCGTGGCGAATGCTTGTTCAGCAGGATGAGCAAATCCATTATGTTGGTTTGGCATCTTCAGGCACTTACTCCTGTTTGAGGCAAGTGGGCTAGGGCGCTGCAGATCAAATCGCAGGCTGGACCTGGCTGCAACTTTAGTGTATTGAGCATCAGATCATACAGCAACGGGTCATCCCAATCCACATGGTAACAATCCTTCAGGTGACGGCTGGAGTGTTTGTCCGAAGCCTTGACCTGTCTTGTGGCATGTTCCAGACCGATGTTGAGCTTTTGGGAAACCCGAATTACACGAATTGCCTGGGGTGCAAAAATGCGCACGTGCAGACAGCCAGGATGATCGCGAAGGACGACCTGACCGCCGCGACCGAGGATAATCACATTGTCTTCGTTGGCGATATCCTGAATAATGGTCATGATGGCTGCGCGGAATGCACAACTCTCATCATCCGACAGACGCACTCCCAGCAGTCCCAGCTCATCGATCTCGGCGAGGGCTGCGTCCGGAGCGCCGCTCTCCCGGGCGGCTTTGTTGATGATCTCCCGATCGTAGAGGTGGTAACCAAGACGCGATGAGAGCATTCTTGCGATCTCATCTCCCAGGCTGCCTTTTTGTCGGGAGATCGTGATGACTGTCATAATATCTGGTTCCTCTTATCGAATACTGAACAGCCCTTATCCTGGATCAAGTCAGTGAATGTAGGGTCTCAACACGTCACGCGAGATCAAGAAACCACGCTTGACCAATTCGTCCGATCCTTCGAACGCCCTGTCCTCATGCTCGATGCTGATGACATAATCGTAGCCCACTGCATACAATGTGCTGATGAATTTTGCCCAGTCCACGTCACCTAAACCGGGCAGGCGTGGGACCTGCCAGCCCATCCCGAGGCTGAGTACGCCGTTCTGGTAAAGACCTTCGCGATCAATGGTCATATCCTTGGCGTGCACGTGGAAGATCCTGGAAGCGAAATCTCTCACCATACGGTTGTAATCAATCATCTGCCAGATAAGGTGAGATGGGTCGAGGTTCAAGCCGAAATTCTCATCGGGTATGATCTCATACATTTTTTTCAGGACTGCGGGGGTCGATGCCAGGTTATCGCCCCCGGGCCATTCATCATTGGAGAAGATCATCGGGCAGTTCTCGATGGCGATCTTTACCCCATGTTGGGCTGCGAATTTAACGATTGGGGGCCAGATCCTGGCAAAAAGCTCGAGGTTCTGCTCAATTGTCTGCGTTTTGTCTTTTCCGACAAAGGTGCCGACCACCGGCACCTCCAGCATTTCTGCTCCGAGGATCACCTTCTTGATATGATCGATGACCAGCGTGCGGTGGTCGGGATCCGGGTGCAGCGGGTTGGGATAATAACCCAGAGATGAGATCGGAAGATCGTAACCATTTAATAATTTACGGATGTCCCTGGCTTTATCGGGCGAGAGGTCATCCACATCGATCGTTGTGACACCTGCATAGCGGCGCGCTGCCTTCCCAACGGGCCAGCAGGCGATCTCAAGCATTTCAAATCCGTTTTCGGCTGCCCACACTGCTACCTGTTCTAAAGATTGCCCGGGGAAAGCTGCAGTTAACAATCCTAATTTCATTGGTTTTTTCTCCTCAAATTTTTTTATAAAGCGGTGTCTAATTCTTCAACCCACAGTTACCCAGCGCTGCTCCATGCTGCTCTTCTCGATGGCGTCACAAAGCAGGAGCTCGTAATGACCGTCCGCGAAGGTTGGGAAATCCGGGGGAGCATCGAAGTCACCTTTGCGGATGTAAGCATAAAACTTCGCAGCCAGCTGTTTGAAGGTGTCGGGGAAGCCCTCGTTATGGCCTCCGGGATAGGCGGTGATTGCGCGCGCCTGCTCAGAAAGCAAGGACGGGTCCTTCAACAACATCTCGTTCGGTCGATCCCGGTGACCGATCCAGATTTCATTCGGTCGTTCGGAGTCAAAAGACAGGGAGGCGTTTGACCCGTCGATCTCAAAGTACAGCCGGTTCTTGCGACCTGCGCTGACCTGGGAAACCGTCAACACACCATGGACGCCGTTCGAATATCGCAGCAAGATGGATGCATAATCTTCCGTGTGTATGGGCTGGTCGATATAATCCTCGGGTTTGAGCAGCTTACCGGTAAACGTCTCCAGCGGTCGGGCTGGTTTCTTACGCACAGGCAGGAAGGTTTTGAAATCAGCCATCACGGCTTCAACACGCAGACCGGTGATGAAGGTGATCATGTCCAAGCCAGTGTGAACCGATGTCAGCAACGGCGCGCAAAGATCCGCCCAGACCGGGTTCCAAACGCCAGTTCCAATCCGTCTGGTAGAGAAGCCAGTCCTGGAGATATGAACCCTGAAGGATGAACAGGTCGCCAAGTTCGCCGTCCTGCACCAGGGAACGCGCATGCTGGACGATCGGATAGAAGCGCAAGTTGAAGTTGATCGCATTAGCCAGGTGGGTCTCCGCTGCCAGCTTGACCAGCTCCGCCGACTCCTGGGTGTTCATCGCCAGCGGTTTCTCGCACACCACGTGCTTCCCTGCCAGCAGGGCAGCACGTGCCTGCGGGAAGTGCAGGTGATTGGGAGTCGCCAGGTGTACGACCGAGATCTCCGCATCGGCAAGCATGGCATCATAAGACGGGTAGGCTTTCTCGATGCCCAGTTCGCTGGCTTTTTGGGCAGCCAATTCTGCGGTTGCCTCGGCTAAACCGATGACCCGGATGTTGCTGCGGCGCAGACCCTCCAGATGGGCGGGTCCAATAAACCCGGTACCCGCTATGCCTGCCTTGATCTCACGTTGTGTACCTGCCATTATCTCTCCTCTTTTGGATAAAGCTCAATGACCATTAAAGATATTCCCCAACATTATTATCATAGAAAATCGACTATGTTTGTCAACCTTTTGACAAACAAGCTCAACGGAATATCGCCCCCCGGTCACCCACAGGTGTAAAATCAACATGGATGATCAGGAAGGTGCAGAGAACGCCCAGGGAATGGATTGAAATTACCGGGCAATTACCGGCTGCCGGTGGCAGTCCTGACAAAAGGACTGCTACTGGAAGCTATGCCGTCGAAATCGTGCTGGACAGGGCTGCAGGCATCAGGGTAGGTAAATTGGGTGAGTATAATTTTGGAGCCGGCAGTTATGTTTACTGCGGCAGCGCAAATGGTCCCGGAGGGCTACGGACAAGACTGAGCAGGCATTTACTTGGCGCGGAGAAAAAGCACTGGCACGTGGACTACCTGCGCCAGGCAGGTTCTGTCCAATCCATGGTTTACCAGTTGAATGAGACGAGTGCCCACGTCACTGAAAGTCAGAACAACAGGCTCATGCCCCTTGAATGCGCGTGGAGCCAGCTGTTGAGCCAGCTGGGAGGCGCAAGCATACCGGTGCCAGGATTTGGCGCCAGCGACTGCAGAAGCGGGTGCCGCGCCCATCTCATTTATCTAGGGAAAGGTCCGGGGACGTTGGTGGATCTCGTGCAGGTTTTCGGCGACGGCGCAGTGCTCCTACAGGCTGCCTAAGTAAGTGGGCGTGGTCCCAGCACAGCGGTATCAATTCTTGTTTTCCTCTAGATGAGGTAAAATCGGGGGACATTCGATACCTGGAGCATAACTTGAGAAAGTACATTAAAGATTACGTGATCCTGTTCGCTATTTCCGGATCCATCATCATAGTAGACCAGCTTACAAAATACCTGGTGCGTACCCGCCTGGCTTACACAGAATCATGGTCGCCTTGGGAATGGCTGGAGCCGTATGCGCGGATAGTACACTGGAACAACACCGGCGCTGCATTTGGTCTTTTCCAGGGAATGAATACGGTTTTCATGCTGCTGGCAATTGTGGTCAGCGTCATCATCATCCTGTACTACCCCCGGGTACCCAGACAGGACTGGCTGATGCGCCTGGCGCTTTCCATGCAGCTGGCTGGCGCTGTGGGGAACCTGATAGACCGCTTTATTTATGGCACGGTAACGGATTTCGTGTCGTTGGGTAACTTTGCTGTTTTCAACGTCGCCGATGCCAGTATTTCGATTGGCACAGCTTTGCTGGTTCTTGATCTCTTCATCAAGGAACGGAAAGAAAGGAAACTGGCGGAAACCCGATCACAGGCAGAGGCACCCATGAATCCAGCTGAGGATGAGCCCTCAAAGGAAGAGGCACCGGTGGAATGACAAGCGCAGATCGGATTGCAATTGTTCAAATTCGCTGACGCAGAACCCCAACGGCTGGATAAATTTCTTGTGACCTGCCTGCCTGAATTCTCACGCACAAGACTGCAAGGCTTGATCAGTGAGGGCAGGGTCGAAATCGATGGGATCAAAGCGCGAAAAGCGGGGCAGATGATCGAAACCCATATGGAGGTGAAGGTCACGATCCCGCCTGCAGCACTAACCAGCCTGGAGGCGGAAGAGATCCCCCTGGACATCGTCTTTGAAAACGACGAGTTAATGGTGGTGAACAAACCCGCGGGGATGGTTGTGCATCCGGCGGCGGGTCATCCCTCCGGCACTCTGGTCAACGCAGCCCTGGCACACGCGCCTGATATGGAAGGGATTGGTGGAGAATTGAGACCAGGTGTTGTCCACCGCCTGGATAAGGACACATCCGGCTTGATTTTGCTGGCAAAAAATGAACGCATCCACCGTTATTTGCAGGATCAATTCCGAAAACGCCAGGTTGAGAAAACCTACCTGGCGCTGGTGGATGGCAAACCGCCAACACCTGAGGGCAGGATTGAGGCTTCGATCGGCAGGAGCCAGAAAGAACGCAGGCGCATGGCGGTGGTAACAGAAGATAAAGGGCGCCAGGCGACCAGTTATTACACCACCCTGGAGCAGTTTGAAAAGCACTGCTTCATGGAAGTAAAGCCGGTGACCGGACGCACGCACCAGATCCGCCTGCACCTGGCATTCGTCGGCTGCCCTATCGTGGGTGATACAATCTACGGACTGAAACGCCCCACCATGCCGATTAAGCGCCACTGCCTGCATGCCGGCAGGATAAAATTTTCACCTTCCCAGGAAAAAGAGGCGATCACGCTCGAGGCGCCCCTGCCCGATGACATGAACGACCTTTTAACCCAATTGAGAAACTCTAACAAATGAATAAATCATGCGAACAAACAGGAAAAAATCATGGGATATATTGACTTAAGATCCGATACGGTAAGCCTGCCCACCCCCATCATGAGGCGGGCGATGGCACAGGCAGAAGTTGGCGATGATGTTTACGGGGAAGATCCCAGCGTCAACCGTCTTGCAGGAAATCTCAGCAGACAGGATGGGCAAAGAGGCAGGACTGTTCCTGCCATCGGGCACCATGGGCAATCTTGCAGCGATCCTGGCATACTGCGGGCGCGGCGACGAGGCGATCGTCGGGGACAAATCGCATACATTCCTGTATGAAGCGGGCGGGATCTCCGCACTGGGCGGTGTGCATTCCTGCCAGCTGCCCAACCAACCCGATGGGACGATGAGGCTGACTGATATCGAGGCAGCTGTGCGTGAGGATGATGAACATGAGCCCGTCACCCGCTTGATTTGCCTGGAAAACACGCACAACCGCTGTGGGGGCGTGGCACTGACGCCAGAATATACGCGCGCGGTCGGTGACTTCGCACATTCACAAGGTCTGAGCCTGCACATTGACGGCGCCAGGATTTTCAATGCGGCAGTTGGACTGGGGGTGCCCGTGAGGGAACTGGTAGATGCGGCTGATTCGGTCACATTCTGCCTGAGCAAAAGCCTATGCGCACCCGTCGGCTCGGTGTTGTGTGGGAGCAAAGCTTTTATCCAGCGCGCTCACCGAATCCGTAAACAGCTGGGGGGCGGCATGCGCCAGGCTGGAATCCTGGCAGCAGCCGGCATTGCGGCGCTGGACACGATGGTGGACCAGCTGGCTAAGGACCACCTCCAGGCTAAAAAACTGGCTGAAGGTCTGGGCGCTATCCCCGGCATCCTGCTTGAACCCGGCACCCCATATACCAACATGGTGTATATCAGCCTTGAGCAGGGCATTGCCACAGAAACTGTGCAAAGGCTGATGGAGTACGATGTGCGCGCAGGTGTAGCCGGCGCAACAAGCCTGCGGCTTGTGACCCATTATTGGATTGATGACCAGGCAATCGAACAAACGATTGAAGCTTTCAGGAAAATCATGGCAAAGGAGACGGTTTATGCCTGAGTGGAAATTTTCAGTCATCCTGGGATTCCTGGGGCAGCTCAGTGACCGCTTCAGCACCTATGGTGAAAGCCATGACATCTCCGCTAAATTCAATACTGCTTCAAGAATCGATGGACTGCGGGGGTTAGAGCTGGTTTATCCGTTCGATTTCGAAGACATTAACCTGACACAAAGGCTTTTACACGATCACCAGCTCGAATGCTCCGCCGTGAATGTGAATATCAAGAAAGAGCAAAAGTTCCACCTGGGCGCCCTGACCAGTAAAGACCCGGGGATACGCAATGAAGCCGTTGGCTACATGAAAGCCGGGATGGATATTGCTGCAGAGATTGGCAACAGGCTGGTGACGATGTGCCCACTGGCAGACGGATATGACTATGCGTTCGAAAGTGATTACCGCAAGTCATGGAGCTGGTTCCTGGACGGGGTCGGTGAGGCGGCATCCCACAGAGAAGAAGTGAGGCTCAGCCTTGAATATAAGCAGTCTGAACCCAGGCATAAAGTCATCATCCCCAACGCAGGCACAACGCTGGCTGCATGCCTGCAGATAGGGCTTCCTAATGTCGGTGTAACCATGGACATGGGTCATGCGCTGTATGCGGGTGAGGGTACGGCACAGGCTCTGAGCCTGCTTGCACAGGCGGGGAAATTGTTCCTGGTGCACGTCAACGACAATTACAGGAATTGGGACTGGGACATGATCCCGGGATCAGTGAACACCTGGGACCTGGTGGAGTTCATGTATTATCTGGGGGAAACAGGATACAACAGCTGGCTCACGTCGGACGTGGCGCCGTTCCGGCTGGAGGCGATAAAAACCTGCTCCGCCACTTACCGGAGCCTGGTGTGGGCAGAGGAAATCGTAAACCGCATTGGCAGGGAGCGATTGAGGGAGATCATCAACCATGGTGACCCAATCGACGCCTTGCAGGAATTTCAAAACCTTTCACAGGCTTAAACCAGCCACCAGATAACATCACATCGGAAAGGGGCAAAATAACCTGCGAAATGAAAAGAGAACCGCCAGGAATGCGTGACCAAGCGGGAGGTTCGCTCTTTTTGACAAGGAATAATTTGATAAATTATCTCGTTTTGGTCTTTATAGTTGTACAAACTTTGACGCCGCACCAAGAATGAGTACATGTTATAATTCTTTGCCACAGGCTTACAGGTGTTGTGGATGGCAAAAAAATTTATTACCCTTACCGATATCGACAAAATTTCAGATCAGGTTCGAACAAAACTGAAGGCGAGAGGGTTCGAATTCCCTCCAAACCTGACAGGCATGATCCTCGGGTCCGGGCTTGGACCGGTCGCGGATGCAGTGCTTGAGCCGGCACTATTGGAGTACACCGAGATCGACAGCTGGCCCACTTCCACCGTACACGGACATGCGGGAAGGCTTGTCGCAGGGACGCTCGAAGGGCAACCTGTGCTGGTGATGCAGGGCAGGGTGCACTATTATGAAGGCTACAGCATCCAGCAGATCGGGCTGCCTGTGCGCGTGCTCCAACGCCTTGGGGCAACCACGCTGATCGTCACGAACGCAGCGGGGGCTGTGAACCCGGATTATGCGCCCGGCGATCTTATGTTAATCCTGGACCATCTGAACTTGATCGGGATGGCGGGTCTTTCTCCCTTGCGCGGACCGAATATCGCAGAATTGGGACCACGCTTCCCCGACATGAGCCAGGCATACGACCGCCAGCTGGGGGCAATCAGCCGCCAGGTTGCCAAAGAAGCTGGAATCACCCTGCATGAAGGGGTTTATGCCGGGCTGGCAGGTCCATCTTTCGAAACCCCTGCTGACCTGCGCTTCCTGCGCACAATCGGGACAGATGCAGTGGGTATGTCCACCGTCCCGGAAGTAACCGTCGCCCGTCATGGGGGCATGCGCGTGCTGGGTGTTTCAGGCATAAGCAACAAAGCAAACCTGGACGGGAATACTATAACAACCCACGAGGAGGTTTTAGAAGCCGGTAAAACGCTTGGTCCAAAACTGGAGACACTCGTTCGAGGCGTTTTGCAGCGAATGTCGTGATCTATGGAGCAGGCACTTGTTTTTTTTCGTGAATTTGAACTCTGGATTTACGCCCTTCTCGCATTGGGCGCGCTCATCTACATTCGCAAGTTTGTGCTTGCCTGGCAGGAACTCAAAGGCGCAGCTTTTGGATTGGAGCGCGATAATGCCCAATCGCGGCTCAACCTGGCTGCCAGCATGCTGGTCTTGTTATTGACGATGGCAATTGCAGAATTTGTATTGATATCTTTTATCGCACCCATGCTGCCTCAATCCACTCCCCTGTTAACACCAACTGCCGACCTGCTTTCAACTCCCACGGCGACTCTGCCCGTCGACCTCACCTCGGAGGCTGCTCCACCAGCAACTTCTGGAGATACCCCCGAGACCTTACCCACCGATGATGATTTAACCAATGGCTGTGTGCCCGGGCAGGTTCAGATAAACCTTCCAAAAGAAGGTGATGAAATCAAGGGAGAAGTAACCATCACGGGTACCATGGATTTCGAAAATTTCGGGTTTTATAAAATCGAAAGCCGGCGTCCAGACGAACCCGTCTGGGCGATCCTGTTGGTAGGCAATCGACCTGTCCAGTCAGGAGAATTGGGAAAATGGAACACTTCAGCTCTCGCTCCGGGCGAATACCAGCTGAGTCTGGTCCCGGTCAACAACGAAGCCCAATCGCTGCCACGATGCACGATCACGGTAAGGGTTTCCCTGCCAGACCCGGAAGAATGAGCACAGACGATGCCTGAAATCGAAATCAGACAAGTAGTAGAAAACGATATCCCCAGCCTGGTGAAGATCGAACATTTCTTCACCAGTGAATACGTCTGGCAGGTGGCAACACAGGATCTTGAAAAAAATGAGTTTGGCGTCCTCTTCCGAGAGATACGTTACCCGCGCCCGGTGCAGGTGGACTACCAACATTCAACCCTTAACATGGAATCGGATTGGGAATCACGCAACGGATTCCTGGTGGCGACGATGGATGAGACACCCATTGGATACACTTGCATTTCATTGTCGATCTCCCCAATTATTGCCAGGATCACAGACCTGGTCGTCGAACGCAGGCTGCGCAGGAAAGGGATCGGCACTGCCCTCTTGCTTGCGGCGATGGAATGGAGCCAGATCCAGGAAAGACACGTCATCAGCCTTGAAATGCAAACCCGCAACCACCCGGCGATCCGCTTAGCCGGCAAGATGGGATTCAATTTCGCCGGTTACCTGGATAATTACTTCCGTAACGATGACATTGGCTTATTTTTCAACAAATTCATATCAGCAGCATAAGGTTTTATTGACCCTTTATTTATTTAACAGCGAAGCATGGAAAACCTTTTACAAATAGGTCTCAGAACCATCAATGAACTTCTCACAGCGGGAATCGCCATTACGGCGTTTTCGATGCTGTTATACGTGCTGTCCTTCAACCTGAATGACCGGGTAACGCGTTCTTTTGCGATTGTGCTTATATCCGTCACAGTCGTGTTCGTTTCCGAGTCTCTTGCCAGCGTAGCCGATTCAGAGCAGCTGCTCGTTTTCTTGCTGAACCTGCAATGGGTGGGCATTATCTTCCTGCCGGCAGCCTACCTGCATTTATCGGATGCACTGCTCGAAACTACGGGCAGACCCTCGCGCGGACGGCGGCGGATGGTTGTGCGCCTTGCTTACCTTTTATCATTCCTGTTTGTCATCGCATTGGTGTTTGGCTGGTTGGTAGGTCCCCCCATCCTCGAAGGTACCCCGATCCCTCACCTGGACAGACAGCCTCTCGCCTGGTTTTTCAGCATCCTTTATGTCATTGGCATGATATTTTCCGGAATCAATTTCTGGCGCTCCTACCAGCGGACAGTGACGCAGACCAGCCGGAGAAGGATGCTCTATTTGATGGTTGGCGCTCTTGCCCCAGCCATCGGCTCGTATCCGTTCCTGCTGTTTGGCTCAGGATTAGTCGAAAACTTCCCCTTATTTTTCTGGCTCCTGGTCGTGGTCGGCAACACTGCCATGAGCGCGCTGCTGGTAGTCATGGCATATTCGGTGGCTTTCTTCGGTGTTTCCTGGCCAGACCGGGTGATCAAGCGTAGATTGGCAAAATGGCTCATGCGCGGCCCGATCACCGCCTCGACAGCCCTGGCATTAACCACCATCGTGCGACGCATCGGGGTTAGTTTAGGAGCAGATTATTCAGCCCTGGTGGCATTTGTCATGGTGGCAACCATCCTGATCATGGAACATCTCATCACATTGACAGCCCCCGCATGGGAGAGGATCCTCTTCCGCGGCAGCGAGCGCACCGATATCCGCCTGCTGCAAACCCTGGAAGAACGCACACTCACAGCTGCCGATTTCCAGCAGTTCCTTGAAGCCCTGCTGGCAGCCATCTGTGACCGGCTGCAGGTGCAAAAAGCCTTTGCCGCCTCCTTCACAACGGAGGGGCTGGATATCCTGGTGTCGATTGGCGGTGAACATGATATCGACCTGGAAACAGTGCCTGTTGAACAGATGCGCGGAGGAGATCTTGAAAACCTGGATGGTGAGGTGTTCACCTGGGGCGAATACTGGCTGCTGCCACTTTTCGAAGACGAACAGGAGCCTGTCTCAACCACCCTGCTTGGTTTGATCGGCATACGGCGTAAACCGGATCAAGAACTGGTTGAAGAACAATTCGAGGCGCTGGCTCTGCTCACCGAACGGGCAACACTGGCTTTTGTCGACCGTTACCGGGAGCTGGAGGCATTCCATTCACTTGAAGCACTCAGCCCGCAGATCGACATCATCCAACAGCTGCGCGCTGCTTCGCGATACGACAGCGCTGAAATTCTTTCATCAACCGATTCATTGGTCACAGGATTGGAAGATGGACGCCTGACCCGCTGGGTGAAGGATGCCCTCTCCCACTATTGGGGTGGTCCCAAATTGACTGAGAATCCCATGATGAACTTCACCATCGTCCAACAGGAAGCTGAGAAAAACGAGGACAACAACACCAACGCCCTGCGCTCTATTTTGCGCCAGGCAATCGAACAAACACGACCGGAAGGAGAGCGAAAATATACGGCAGATTGGATACTTTTCAATATTCTCGAGATGAAATTTTTGGAAGGGCGCAAGGTGCGTGATATTGCGTCCAGGCTGGCGATGTCCGAGGCCGACCTTTATAGAAAACGAGCGCGTTGCCATAGAGACAGTCGCCAAAGCAATTTATGAAATGGAAGAACAGGCTAAAACCAGCCCACATAATTAATAAAAGAAAACGATCAATAAATTAAACGAGGCGGGTTTAATGGTAACTAAAAAAGAAGAACAAAACCAACTGCTGCCACCGTCCCATGTTGACGAGGGATGGTGGGAGTCTGTACTGTCTGATGAGATGGAAGATCCAACAGCAGCCCAGGCAGATACGCATGCTGCGGCAATCGAGTACCTGGCACCCGCCAGCGATTCACGCCACAGGCATGAATTCGGCAGCACTCCAAATGGAACACACACACCATGGAAGGAGTCTGTTGAGGACGATTATGAAGATGATGAATATGAACCGGACGAGATTGCGGGGGATTGGTCTCACCCGGTGGACCATGTAGATTGGGACAAAGCCTGCCATCTTTACGAGCAAGACCTGGCTACATTATTGAATGTGAATGGATATAACCGGGGGGGGCTGCTTGTAGGCGGGGATGGTCTGCAGGGATTTGTGCCTATCTCTCACCTGATCGACATCCCATGCGCGGATGATGAAGACAGACGATTGGCTGGAAGATTATGTTGACCGTTCGCTGTTTGTGAAAGTGATTGAGTGTGATCCGGAGCGGAGCAGAATCGTCTTCTCTGAGCGTGCAGCCTTGTCCGAACCTGGAAGCAGGGTCCACCTGATGAACCGGCTGAAAACAGGAGACTGCGTGCGCGGGGAGATCACCAACATCACCGATTTTGGCGCATTCGTGGACCTGGGAGGCGTCGAAGGTTTGATCCATGTCTCCGAAATGTCCTGGGGACGCGTGCATCATCCAAGCGACATCATCCAGCTAAACCAGAAAGTGGATGTGTATGTCATCCAGATCGACAGGCAAAAAGCCAGGGTGGCACTCAGCATGAAAAGACTGCACCCGAATCCATGGGAATCGGCGGCTGAGCGCTATTACCCGGGTCTCGAAACGGAGGCTGTCATCACCAGTGTCGTGCCCTTCGGGGCTTTCGCCCGCCTTGAAGATGGGTTGGACGGGTTGATCCATATCTCCGAGATAAAATTGGACAAAAACTCACCCAAAAGGATCCCGCTCCAGGAAGGACAGCAAGTATCGGTGCGTGTGCTGCATGTCGACTGCGAACGGCAGCGCCTTGGTCTGAGCATGAAACTGCACAATATGTGATGAAAACGGGATGGGTGGTCGTTTTGACGCTGGTCGGCAGCCTGCTGGCGGCTGGGCTTTTGTTATTGGTCAGCCGCCCCCCGCAGGGAAAACCCATCTCGTTACAACCCCCATTACCCACCCCGACAACCGCGCCTATATTAGTACACATCACCGGCGCGGTGCAATCCCCCGGCGTCTATGAGCTGCCCAGCGGAAGCCGGGTGCAAGGATGCAGTTTCAGCGGCGGGTGGATTAAAGCGCGGCGCTGATACATCCAACATCAACCTTGCCGCATTCCTGGCAGATGGGCAGTACCTGGCGGTGCCATTTATCATAATGGACCTGATAATCCCCTCACCAGCGGTGGGCGCCCCAGCGGTCAATGACCCGCAGCAGGGCAGCAGCCGGTCTGTGGGGATCGACATCGGTGCACCTATCAACATCAATACCGCGACCCAGGAGGAGTTGGAAACACTGCCGGGGATCGGTCCTGTGATTGCGCAGCGCATCATTGAATACCGTCAGACCAATGGGAATTTCCAAACCATCGAAGATATCCAGAAAGTGCCGGGGATTGGCGCAAAAACCTTCGAAAAAATGCAGGCGATGATCACAACAGGCAGCCCGTAAATGACTCAGCAGCGTCTAATGAATTTATCAATATTCATTATTTCAGTTTTTTCAATAATTCAATTAAATCGGTGTTTCAGTGCTTCAATTCCCGCAACCAAATTTCTATACCTGCGTAAGTAAGGTAGAACAACCAAAACAGGAGGTAAGGATGTCTTCAGAATATAAAAAACTATATCGTTCGACCAAAGACCGGATGCTGGGCGGGGTGGCAGGTGGTGTTGCGGAATATTTCAACGTAGATCCTACGCTGATCCGGCTTGCGTTTGTTGCCATGGTGCTGTGGGGCGGTAGTGGATTGCTGCTCTACATTATCATGTGGATCGTCGTTCCTGATGCGCCGGTGGAGATACCAGCTCCCCCACCCCAGGATACTGATTCTCCGGGTGAGTAAATGAATAAGTGCGAGGCACCTTAAAGGTGCCTTGCACTTTTAAAGAAGGTCTCCATTTTTTCCAGCGCCCGGTCGATGATGTCTGCTGATGTGGCGTAACAGAGGCGCAGGTAGCCTTCACCCCCAGGTCCAAAATCGCTCCCGGCAAGTAGAGCCACGCCCTGCTCATCCAGCAAACGGGCGGCGATGTCCTTTGAACTCAAACCAATAGATTTGACATTCGGGAATGCGTAGAACGCCCCTTCGGGCAGCTGGCAGCTCACCCCAGGGATAGTGTTCAAGCCAGCCACCATGCGGTCACGGCGCTGGCGGTAATCTTCGACAACGGCATCAACCTGTGATTGGTCACCCAGAATGGCTTCGACCCCGGCAACCTGCGTAAAAGTGGCTGTGCAGCCAACCGAATGGGTGAGCAGCAGCTCGACCCGCTGCGCCAACGCTTCAGGCATGACGGCGTATCCCAGGCGCCATCCCGTCATGGCATAGGTCTTTGAAAACCCGTCGACCAGGATTGTGCGCTGGGGCATGTGTGGGAATGAAATGATGCTGGGAACAGAGCCTGAATAGGACATGCGGCTGTAGATTTCGTCGGAAAGCACCCAAAAATCATTTTCGATGGCCGCTGCCGCAATCGTCTCCAGGTCCGCCATGGGCATCACCCCGCCGGTGGGGTTCGCCGGACTGTTGAGGATGACCAGTTTCGTGCGCGGGCTCAAGCGCTCTGTAAAAACCGACAGGTCATACGAAAACTGGTTGGTCTCCATTAACGGTACCGGAACCGGGGTTCCCCCCGCTACACGAATCATCGCCTCGTACGTTGGGAAACCCGGATCCGGATAAATCACCTCATCACCCGGTTCAACCAGCGCGAGAGTGGAAAAAAACAACCCTGGCTTGGCGCCCGGACCGATGACGACTTGAGCAGGGTGCACCGATATACCGCGCCGCCTGCTGACGTCTTCGGCGATCGCCTGGCGCAGGGTGGGGATGCCGGCAGGCTGGGTGTAGCGCGTCTTTCCTTCGGCGATTGCCGCCATTGCGCTGCGGCTGATGTGTTCAAAGGTGGGGAAATCGGGCTGCCCGATCTCGAGGTGCAGCACCTGCCGTCCCTGGGCTTCCAACGCCTGGGCACGGGCTAAAACGGCGTAAGCTCCTTCGGGTTCTAAAGCACTTACCCTTCCAGCGAAATCGTTCATGAGACCTCTTTCATCAATTGACAAAAACCCTGAAGGTTTTGAAAACCTTCAGGGTTTGGATAGCTCACAACTTCGGCAGGACGATCGACTGCTGCTTCTGGTATTTGCCTTTTTTATCGGCGTAAGATACCTCGCACTGCTCGTCCGCCTCGAAAAATAACACCTGGGCGATGCCTTCGTTGGCATATATCCTGGCAGGTAGCGGGGTGGTGTTTGAAATTTCCAGGGTCACAAATCCTTCCCACTCCGGTTCGAATGGTGTGACGTTGACGATGATGCCGCAACGGGCGTAGGTGGACTTGCCCACACAAATCGTCAGGACGCCGCGCGGGATGCGGAAATACTCGACGGTACGGGCGAGGGCAAACGAATTCGGTGGGATGAGACACATGTCACCTTTGTAGTCCACCATCGACTTGGTATCAAAGTGTTTCGGATCAACGATTGCCGAGTAAACATTGGTAAAAATTTTGAACTCATCGGCGACGCGGATGTCGTAACCATAAGATGAAACGCCATAAGAAATAACGCCTTCACGCACCTGTGCGTCGGCAAAAGGTTCAATCATGGCTTCTTCTTTCGCCATCTTGCGGATCCAATGATCTGGTTTCAATCCCATGTATACCTCCTGAAGGTTAATATCGATGCTTAAATTGTAGAAACGATCCTGCAAATTTTATGAGCTACCACCCGCTTGCGTTGAATACGGAGCGCAGCAATTCTTCCCTTTCATCCGCCGTCATCAGTCGCGGGCGGGCAAAATCGACGAAGCGGATGCCAATCAACTCCGTGCTGATGTGCCTGCCATTATAAAAGACATGCCGGTCAAGAAAACCCTGAGCGGTGGGCAGTCCCATGTGGTACTGGTCGAAGAAGAGGTTGCCCAACCCATAGTGGATCAAGGCGCCCTGGTGAAATTCAAATCCCTGCGGTTGGTGTGCCTGGCTGCCGCTGACAATGACCGCACCGGCGTCTGCCATCGCCCTTGAATTTTTCTCCTGGTTTGGCTGCGCTTTGTAAGTGTAATATTCAAAATGCTGGAAGGTGGCGATGACACTGTAACCTTCTGCTGTCAAACGGGCGATCTCCGACTGCAAATAATCCCAATCACATTTCACTGCGCCGGGGTTAGTTTTGCTGGCGGTGGCATAACCGCCCCCCTTAGCATTACAACCGATGAAGGCGATCTTGTTGCCATTGTGCTCAACAAGGTGCGCCTGTCGCCCATCATCCACATCCCTGCCGCCGCCGTAATATGCCCAGCCTCTTTCGTCATACAGGTCCAGGGTGTAGCGCATGGCGTCCGGTCCCCAATCGGCAAAGTGATCGCCGGTCAACTCGACGATGTCTGTGCCAATCTCTTCGAGCAGCTCGATGTATTCGGTACGGCTGCAGAAGCGCAGGGTCGTCTGCCAGGGATCGGGCTGGGGGCAGCCTTTGGCAAAGGGGACTTCATTGCTGACGTGGGCAATATCGGCTTGCCGCATGATCGGACCGACATCCCTGGCAGGATAAGTGATCCCGTTGCGGCGCATGGTCTCAGCCGTGGCGCGCACCAGCGCGGTCACACCTGTGAGGATAACTGTTGTCAGGCGCTGAGGGTCTCGATTTGTAAGCGGCACACCGCCTGCCTGAGCTGCTGCGCGGACGGCGTCCACCATCCCGGGATCACCTTCCAGACCAAAACTTATTATTAAAGGATAACCGGCAGGGTCGAAGTCCTTCCATAACGGGTTCTGCCCATCCACCTCAAGCACTTTCCATTCGGGACTCAGTTGGTCGAAGGGGATGAGCGCCAAAGTTTGCCCGGTATTCTGCGCTGAATCCCATGCAGTACCCAAAATGCCCTCTGCAGGGGTGCTTACGACCATCTCTCCAGATGGTGGTCCCCACACAGCGGAGAATATTTCCAGAGTCTGGGGGGCGAGGAGCAGCCTGCGTCCACCAGCGGGGTCGCCTTGCCAGAGGCTGGTTATTGTTTCGAAGCTGATGCCATCCTGGATTGTGGGAAATGGGGCAACCAGGGCATAAACCCAGGTGGCGAGAGGGATTTCGCCGCCTGCTTTCAGGCTGGCGAGCGCGTTTCCTTCCGATTCTGCCAGAGAAACACCTGCAGGAAGCGTGAGTGATTGGCGAACGGCTTCAGGGATGTATCCGGCGATCCACAATCCCGGCACGGGTGTTGGGCTGGAAGTTGGGGTGGCAGTAGCAGCGCTTGTTGCGGTCGGCGGGATTGGCTCGAAGGGGGTGGGAGTATCATCGAGCAGCGGCGTATTTTCTGCTGTGACTGCCTGCTGGTCACCGGGCAGCAGCGTGGGTGTTGGGAGAGGCGTGCAGGCATTCAGTGCAAGGAAGAGGCTGAGAAAAATAACTGACAGCACCCGTTCCAATCTTGACTGCCTGGTAATAAGGGTGCAGATCATAAGCTGGTAATCCCTGTCCGGTCTTCAAAAATCGTGCGAATGTTTGCCTGATATTCACCCGCAGCCTGCTCATATCGTTCAAGCGTGCCCAACATAGCGGAGACTGAAACCTGACCTGTCGAGGCGGCATCCGCTTCCATACCAACCAGGTTGATGCGCACATTACAGGCTGCGCCGGTGATCGCGGCTCCAGCGAGCGCGGCTGCGGTGGCGACATCCGATATGGCGTTCTTGTTGCCATCACGGATCAGCAAAAGCGCCAACGAAAGCACTTCGACCGATAAACCAGCCACCTCTAAAGGCACCAATGCCGCGCCGATATTGGCAGCGGTGATGGCAGCCTTGCGGGCAGCCTGCTGTTCAGGGGTGCCTTTGGGCAGGCGGTAGGCGTCCAGGACTGCGCTGTAGGCATCCGCATCACGTTGTATGGCGCCGGTTAATTTAGAACGCAAACCTTCGGCTTGCGCCAGCGCCTGCTGCATGTGATCCTGCACGGTTTCATAATTTTTCTTACCGATGGTCAGGCGTGCTGCCATGGCGACCAATGCAGCTGCGGCAGCACGCGCTGAAGGCAGCCGCAGACCCTCCCCCGGGTGTCGGTGTGCCTGCGGCAAGCTGATCGAGGAATGCATACGCATCCCGAGCCACAGGCTGACCGGCTGCTTCAGGTTGTGAAGCTGCATCCACTGCCTGTGCCAGGCGGAACTCGAGCACATGCTCCCGTTCGAAACCGTCCAGCTGAACATACCACCGGGCAGCATCGATGAGGGCATCCTGCGGGATTAAGCCCACCAATTCACTGTGGTGAATACCGGCGCCATAACGCTCTGCCTCACGACGCACCGTCTCGACGACCATGTGAAGGGGTGTCGCACGGAAGTTGGTCAGGTTCATCGACACCTGGGCTAACCCGTCCACGAGCATGCCAAGAGCCTTGACATAACGCAGCCCGCCGGAAGAAAAGCGCACCGCTCTGGCGATTTTCTGCGCGACGAAAACATCGTGCGTGGTGAGGTAGATGTTGTAGGCAATCAACGGGTGCCGGGCGCCTATCACGGTAGCGCCTGCTGAACCCACCCGGTTGGGACCGAAATCAGGGGTTCGCGCCGGATCTACGCCCATTTCCACCTTCAAGGCTTCGTACTGCCCGCGGCGTATGTTTTCCAGGTTCTGGCGTTCCGGACGGGTGGCTGCCTGTTCATATAAATACACCGGGATGGAAAGCTCATCGCCCACGCGCTGCCCCAGCCTGCGAGCGATGTGCACACAGTCCTGCATACTCACTCCGCTGATGGGCACGAAGGGAACCACGTCGGCTGCCCCGATGCGCGGGTGTTCGCCGGTGTGGGTATCCAGGTCGATGAGTCCGGCAGCAGTCTTGATCGAGTGGAAAGCAGCAGCCTCCACCGCATCCGGGGCTCCGGCAAAGGTGAGTACGGTGCGGTTGTGGTCGAGGTCAGAGTGGCGGTCGAGCAGGTATACGCCTTCGACGGAGATGATCGACTGCATGATCGCAACGACGACTTCTTCTTGCCGTGCGGCTGAGTAATTGGCGATACATTCTACGATGGGTGTAGGCATTGTGTCCTTGTTCGAAAACTTGGGCAATTATACTCCCGGATGTACCAGCTGATCTTCGGGCTGGAAAAATTACCATGGTGCAATTCTCAACCCGGTACTCCAGATTAATTCTCGTTGATCCTGTTGATCCAGACTCAGTGTTATCAAGGTCTGATTTAGGTAAAGATCCCCTGTGTCTTCCTTTTCTAAACCCAAATTATTCTGGTTTGTCAACATCTGATGAAGATCAATAGATTTGATAATATTTTTCCAGCGTTCACCGTTTGGCAAATCCTGTGAACAGGTTTTGCAGATATTCAATTGTTGATCCTGTTCGAGGATTAAGCCGATCACTGATTTCTCCCGGACGATGTAATCTGGAGGGTTCAGGCAGTTGCTTACGCGCATTCCCTTGCTGCATCGTTCTAACAGGATTAACGAACATTTAGAGAAAATTACCTAAAAAACCAGGAAGGATGAATCACACTTCCTGGTTTTTCATGGTTCGTAATTGATATTATGCAAGCACTTTTCGAACGTCGATCACACCGTCGTTTGTATTTTCTGGTTGGGTGATGATGTCCTTCACTTCCTGCGGGTTAATGTTCTTCTTCTCCAGAAGAAGGGCTGCCAGACCACTGACCAATGGAGTTGCAAAGGAAGTGCCCCACCAGAAGGCGAGACCGTGAGGATAACCATGATCGACTAACTTTCTATCAGTACCAACGGGTGGATCATACACAGCATCAACACATGGGACCAATCCAATCATGGCGTGTGGAGTAACATTTTGCATCGATTCGCACAGTTCCTCCAGGTTTTTCCCTGCCAGTGTTGGGATCCTCTGCAGGGCTTCTGACAATCCTCCACCTGGCGCAGCGACATCACCCAGGTTCGAAAAATGGGATAATTTCCCTTCCGAATTACTCGCCATCACGCTGATCACTTCCGGGTAGCGACCAGGGATTGCACTCTGGATCGGTGAAGGGTGTCGGTTTCCATCATTTCCTGCAGCTGCCACTATCACTGCGCCTAGATAATAGAGAACCTGGATTATTATCCGCAGGCATGGTGTGTAGAATTGATTTTCGAGGATATCTTTCAGGATTTTCACCTGGGGATCGGAGCTGTTAGAATGTATACTCAACATCTTCCGAAGCTCCGTTTGAATTTCGTAGGAATTCATCTCTTTTTCAGAACATAATGCTTCCAGGCTCAAGTTGATCACAATATTATGAAGAAAGCTAATTCCTGGTTGGCGCTGTGAACCCTTACCCAGCACATTCCATAGCTGCTCTAACAGGAAAAACAATTCTCCCAGGGTTTGTTTCCCCAGTACACTCACTAGATTAAGATCCGCGTGAGGAGCAACCCGATGGACCAAACCGGCGACATAACCCCCATGATCGTCATAATCATCCAATGGATGTCCATCGTCAAGTATATTAACTTTGAATGGAGGACATTCCACATGAATCTGCAAACCATTAGCAGACACATAAGGGTGTTGAATTGTTATTATCTCATCCATACCTGCTGCTGGTATAACCTCATTAGCTCTTTTTGGATTATTGGCATTCACAAGACCTGGATCATAAGTGTCAAAGATGATCACTTTAACAGTTTCATCCGTTTCAGAATGAATTTCAGCAGGATGTTGATCCCATTCGGAAAGTTTCAAGTTTATCCCGACATATTCAGAAGCTGGATATGTTGTTTTCGATTTTTGAGGGGATTTAAATGCCCAATGATCTTCATAAGTTTGTTTGACGGATTGTCCTCCCAGATTGTCAGATACAGATTTTCCATTTGAGATTCCATTAATGATTTTCCCCATTCCCCCTCCCGGAGCTCCAGAGATATGTCCTGAACCGCCGGTGGGATTTGGATCACAGGCAATGTAATTGGGATCTGCAAAAACAAGGATGTTATTTTTGTTCGCCAGCTTGTAGATTTCCTCGATGACCTTCCATACCCTTGTATGAGGGTTATCTCCAGGACCTTCAACAATATCATACAAGGCAATTTGGATATTCTCATACGTAGTACCTATCTCAGGGACATCATATCCTGCAGGCAAACTGCTCTTGAAATCACCTATGTTTATGAATCTTGATGGCACTGGATTTAAATGAATTCCTAGTGTACCCGCCTCCCCTCGTAGAAGTTCAACTTCATTAGATTTTCCCGTTAATATCACCTGATCGTCAATGAATTGGGTGGTACCGGGTATGAAACTTTGATATTCTTTTTTTTCATTTGATGGCTGAATTTCGCTCATCGGTTATCTCCTTTTTATAAATAAATTTTTATAAAGGACCACCATTTCCAACCAGAAAGAACGGCGCCCAGTAGAACGGATGGGCATACAATCTTTCCCCATCATTTTCCATTGACAGCATCTTAACCTGGGCTTGCTGAAGAGCGAGATCCTTTGGCGCACCATCAAGAAGGGCGTGATAGAAAGTGATCATGAGACTGAGAGTAGCCCGGTCCTGGACTGTCCAATGGCTGAGTACCAGTGATTTCGCTCCTGCTGTCAGAAATGCTCGCATCAAACCGGATAGTTCATCACCTCCTTCAATTACGCTACGTCCCGTCTGGCAGGCACTGAGGGTCACCAGGGAAGCTTCCAGCCTGAGGTTAAAGATATCAAGAGTAGTCAGCCAGCCATCCTCTAACGCCAATCCAGAAAACAATGGGTTTTCAGGATGAAATTCACCATGACAGGCGAGGTGTATCAGTCGATACCTTCCATTGGGTACCTTCAGATCCTGCATCCTGGCGAGATCCTCAAGATAAGGACGGACTCCCCAATTTCTTGCTACTGCATTTGCCTCTTCTATTGTATGGCGTAATTTCCCGTAAAATGAATGACCCATCACTAAACATCCCTTTGATGAACTTACCGGCTGCTGGTAGAAACGCATCAATGAGGCTGCAGGCATATAACGAACCGGTACGCGCTCGATAAGGTATCTATCTCCATCATAAAGCGCATGGAATGGCAGATAATGCAGCTTACCAAATGGGATGATCAGTAAACGGTTGGCTTTCCTGATCATTTGTGAACAAGGATCAAGCAGCTGGTGGAATAGAACCTCCAATATCCCAAGGGCATTATTATGGAGAACATGCTTTATTTTTTTGTCAGCATGTTGTATCGCACTCAGGTTAACCCAAAAACGCTGCATCAATCTTTCAACATCAGACATCAGTGCCTGAAGTTGGATACAGCTAACGCGATATTCATTTGTTTCAGCATCGAAAAAAACTTGAAATACTAAAACCTGTTCACCAACACAATAATATTCGATCAACAAGGTTCCTGGCTCGAGATACTGAATGTAATGTTCTTCAATATGTTTCCACGTTGAAGCATCCAGAGCATAATCAGAATTGCGGATCAGGAGTTGGTGCCACTTTTCGGTGATATCACTTTCGAGAGCTTGAATATATATTCGAGTCTGGATCAATTCATCCCGACTATCCATTGATGAATCCAGTCTCAAAGTATCAAACCGTTTCCATGCCTTTTGGTGTTCATCCATTAATGAATGGACGGTTTCTGTCAGGGGGATATCATCATCATGGCGAGCGATTATTTTTAGATCGGTTTGTCCAGTGAGAACATCAACGATAGCTTGTGATTTAGCATGCTCAACCATATCTAATGCTTTTTGCGGTTCATTCATTTCAAGGTAAAGATTTACCAGGGAGGGGAATATCTGATTTTTATTTTGTAAGAAACTGGGTCTATATTCCAGCATAACCTGTTTTCTTAACTGCGAAAGGACGGAAAGTGCGTTGTTGAATTCCGTAACCGCTTGTGGAAAATCACAAAGTTGCCTGGAGATCATCCCTTTCAATTGATGAACCTCAAATAATAACTCTGGCCATGGCTCCTGATTAATGATCGATTCCGCTGCGGATAGTGCTCGCTCTGCTTCAGGGATATTACCAACGTTCAGATTTGCTTGAGACAACAATAGCCGCACCTGAGCCCTTTCGTAATTCAAACCCAAATCATCGAAAGTAGCCTGGCATCCTTTAGCAATAGAGATGGATTGTGAAATATCTCCGTAATTCATGTAAAAAAGAGCCAGTTCGAGTTCTGCCTGAGCAGCCAGGTTGTTGGCTTTTTGATCTATTAATAATTCTCGCGAATTTTTGATCGTATCAAATCCATTTACAAAATCTCCACAACCCATTTGTGCTACACCCAATGTAAAAGTCGCTTCAGCAGTTTCCATCCTCATTCCAAGATCAGTTAGAAGTGGAATTAACTCTTTCACCAAATGCAATACACTTTCATACCTGCCCAATCGCAATAAAAAATCTGCCCGAGTAAATTCACATAATGCTGCCTCATGATGTTGACCAATGGATTGATGTTGATTTCGAGCGGATATGAGCAAATCCAACGCACGGTTATATTCACCCATAAAGAAACAGGTAAAAGCCTTGTTATGCTGGGCTCTGGCGTATGTAACCAACTGTTGGTGCTTACCCGCCAGATGAAGAGCCTTTTGACTTGCCTCCAATGACTCTGGAAGGCGGCTGAGTGCAAAAAGAGCTAAAGCCCGGTTGGTTTCGAGTCCAGCCAACAGCAACTCGCCTTCATCTCCCATCCTTTGATAAGCTAAACTGACCCGGTCAAGGCTTGTCAGCGCACGTTGGTATTCCCTGGATCGGTTATGGATCGCCGCCAGGTTGGATTGTATTTTAGCCAGGTCTTTCCATCGTTCCTCTGCTTCAAACACTCCACACGCCCACTCCCCCTTCTCAACCGCTTCCTCATACTGCCCCAGGTTAGCCATTGCCCAGATGCTGGTAGTGTAGATAAGTGCCTGACCTACGAGATCATTATGCTGCCGGTGGATCTCCAACGCCTGTTCATACAGCTCAAGCGCCTGGCGGAATTCTCCTTTCCCCAGCATACACACCTGGGCACATAAACGCAGCCCCATGGCACGATATAAGTCCTTGTTGCTTTTCTCAGCAATTTCCAGGACCAGGTCAGCGCATCGTTGAGCTGTCAGAAAATTTTCACCAAATGATTGAATACACCTATCCTTCAGCGCTTCCGTCAATTCATCCAGCTGCTGGACGGAAGAAAATGCAATGATTTCATTGGCAATAATTCTGACTGCATCTTCGTCACAGGCGATCAGTCGTTCAACTAGATCTTCAATTGGGATTGCAGTCCAATCCTGGACTTTGCCTTCTTCTGCCATACTTTCCTCACTGGCTTCGGTGAAACAGGCTGATTCCCTTTTCAAATTAATAAACGATTACTGAATTTACATGTTGAAGGTTCCACTCAAACAGAAAATGTGGGTGAGTGAATCTCTATTTCTTTACAATCAACAATAATTTTGTATACACCCGGTTCAACATGCTCAAAAGAAAAATTTCCAAGCTCATCGATCCTTGAGCTGGCTTGGTAACAGTCTTCAATCATTAAATCGACATCACCGATTAGATTCTCCTGACCTGCCAGAAGACCGGTTAGGGTGTAAAGACTGGGATGCTTCCTCTCAAGATATGGCATGAGCACAATCTGATACTCGTCTGCCTGGAAAACGAGTGCGGACTTTTCTCGACCACGCACATCCCACACCGGTGCAAGCTCGAGATTGTTTTGAGCTGAAAGTTGATCTAACCCCTCAATCAAACGAGCGATGATTATTTTCGTTTTATCTAGGAATCCGGTTTTAGAACCCAGATAAGTTTTCAACTGGTTCAACTCATCTGAGCAAAGAGGACAGTTTTTCAGATGCGTACTGATCAATGATTTTTGTTCTAAAGTGATTAATCCCAGGTAATAATCACCTATCTCCTGTGATGAAGGACATTCTGCCCGAAAGACGCTGGCAACGATACCCTTGCTCAACGCATCCAATTGATCAAGCCGGTCCTGGTAGCTGCCATCCTTTTCAATGATTTCTATGACTTCGGGTGTAGCTTCTCCAGACAGGTAAGCAAGTAACTGTGCATCGGTTAATTGGCTCATCATCATTCTTTCATAAGGATTAACGATAGTTTACCGATTTTTCCCGGTTAATCCCGGCTATTTCGATTAAATTCGGGTCCGTTCTCAGCCTGGTCAACAAAATTTCCTTTGTTTTATAAACCTCGTTAATATCCCTGAACATTTTGAGGTGACGCTTATAAATTTCTCCTGGCTTTAAGTCAAAGGAAAAAGACTCAACCGCCACAATCTTTTCTTTACGGGTAGTTATATGTCTCTCCACCATCTGCCAGCAATCCCGGTAGCCACTCATAGAGACCGTATGATCATCGGGATCGTGGATTATCCCATCCTCATGAGACCGCAATAATCCTGCATCCAGCTCAATCCTCTCCCTATCAGTGGCACGCAGATAATCCATGATGGCACTGTGAACGCACATCTGCAAGTAGCGTAACAAGTGCTTCAGTTCAGGAAACCGGTTGAACTTTTCTGCAGGTATGGCATTCCACATTTTTTCCAATGCACGATTGGCGAAAAACGATTTATTCTCTTTGCATCGAGTAAAGGAAGGGTGGCGGCGTACCCAGTGAACAACCTGGCGTTGGTAAAGTAAATTGATTTTTTCCCAGGCTTCATCACTCCCACCTACAATCGCCCGTCGAAAGATCTCATAACAATAACACCATTCAAAGGAGTCCCGCTGGTAATAATGACCAGTTTCCTCCAGGCATCGTGTTTGAAGATCTTCTAAGGAAAGTTCACAAAGATCCTCAGGTTCAGGCATTTCCAACCAAAGTATAGCACAATGTTTAAAGTTTCGTTAATTTTTTACAATCTGAAGTTGAGTTACGATCAAACTAATCTGATAAAATTGTTTAATTCCTTTCGTAAATAATAATTTCGTTTATCTGAAAATAACGGAAAGATTCAGCAACTTAGCAGGTTCAGGTATCGGGTCATAAAATATGGCTCAAAACGAGATTCGCCTTTTCCGCTCATTCCAATTCACCAGATCTGGCAGAGAAATTAAAGAGTTCAAATCCAACAAAGCCAGAGCCTTATTAATCTACCTGATCCTGGATGCAGACCATGCTCATGCCCGAAGTACCATCGCCGGGTTGATATGGCCTGATTGGCCGCAGAAGTCTGCGATGAATAACCTGCGTTATGCTCTTGCAGATTTTCGAAAGAGTATTGGCGATCGCCTGTCTGAGACACCGCTAATCTTGGCGAATAGGGAATCCTTGCAATTCAACGTTGAGGCTGATTGTTTCGTTGATGTGTTATCTTTCTCTTCCTGTATTCTGCCGCAGTCTACTCAATCGGTAACTGGATCTTACCAATCCAGACTTAAGGAAGCCATCGATCTTTACACGGGCGACCTGTTGGAAAGCTTCCATCTGGATGATAGCCCACCGTTTGAACAATGGTTACTTGCAAAAAGAGAATATTATCGGCAGATGATATTTCAGGCTTTACATATACTTTCCCATTCTTATGAGAACGAAAGTGATTTCACCCTTCGCGCTTGCCTGCGCACAAAGAATTATTGAAATCGAACCCTGGGATGAAGAAGCACACCGGTCCATCATGCGAATTCACACGCTCACAGGCAATCGCTCATTATCACTCAGACAGTACCAGTATTTGTGTGCCCAATTAAAAGTCGAATTACACATTGAACCCGATCAACAAACAGTCCAACTTTACCAGTCCATTTCGAATGGAACCTTTTTAAAATCAACGGGGCAAATGCCCTCGTCGAAACCTTACTCTGAAAGCCTCGAGTCCTGCGTTGATACCCATCGATCTAGCTCAAGCTGGTAAGGAAGAAATTCTTCCTTTACCTCAACAAGCTTTGCCATATTATTTGCCATCCTTTATTGACAGGATAAATGAAATTGGGGAGGTTATCCACCTCATCCAATCCAATCGTCTTCTCACCATCATTGGGATTAGCGGTGTAGGTAAAACACGACTTTCTATAGAAACCGCAAGGAAAATCAGCGGGAATTTCCTTCATGGAGTTTGTTACCTGGATCTCACAGGTTTGTCATCCTGGAACCAGGTCGACGATCTGATTGCAAATCACCTGAATTTATCCATCCAGACCGATACCAGCGGAGAATGGATGTTGATGGAATTATTGAAGCCCAGGCAGATGCTTTTAATTCTAGACAATTGTGAGAACCTCACAGGGGATGGATCGAAATTTTTTAATCATCTCCTGGAAAACTGCCCTAACCTCAAAATCCTGGCAATATCTCAAGAATTGCTTGGCATTCCCGGAGAGATCACATATCTGTTGGCTCCTTTCGAAGTACCTGATATTTTCGCTAATCCCCAAGTGATAAAAAATCACCTTCAGTGGAGTTATTCATGGATCGCATATTTAGATTGACTCCAAATATCGAGTTTACAGACGCAGATATCCAGATAATTGCAAAAATCTGCAGGAAACTTAACGGATTACCATTAGCCATCGAGTTAGCAACCGGATGGAGTCACATGTTTTCTATAAGCGAAATCGAAAGGATGTTAGAAGATACCTTGAATTCTATTTCATCCCAAGGGTTTAGCCAAAGCCATCAGCATCCAACTATCAAAAACATGTTAGATAAATCCTGTCAGTTGATAAGTCCAGAAGAAGAACTTTTATTCAAGCGATTATCCGTTTTCAGCGGAAAATGGATTCTCGAAGCAGTTGGCGCTGTCTGTTCCGGAATGGGCATTGATGAAAAAGAGATACTAAACCTGATTTCGAATCTGATAAAGAAATCCATTCTTGTTTCAAAATCTATGGAGAATGGTCAAACGAGTTACGAAATGATTGGCATCCTCCAACGATACGCCAGAAATTTATTCAGCGAAAATGAAGAAAGAGACATATTTTTCGACAGGCATTTGGATTACTTCGTTGTTCTGAGTGAAAATTCTCCTGGGTCGATCACTGATTTCGATCATGATAACATCATTTCCGCACTTGATTGGTCGCTTAGACAAAGTAGTAAAACTACCCTGGGACTGCGCCTTCTGATTGCCAATGCGAACTTATGGTTGACGCAGTATTCCAATGAGGGCATATACTGGCTTGAACAAGGATTTTCTCGACAAAACAATAGCCGAAATGTTCCTACTGATGTTATAGCCAGAGCTCTGCGTCTGGCAGGTCAATTGTCAGGTGGTAGAAACAATAAAGCCGCTTACGGATATTATCAAAACAGCTTTGAGATATACTGCAGAATCCCACATCCTGCCATAGAAGAACAGGTCGAAGTGATGCTTGATATGGCCAATTTTATTCACTCGGAATTTGGAGATTTTGATACGTGCGGTAACTTACTCTCACAGGCAGAGGATTTAATCCTGTACAAAATCCCTGGAAATTTAAAAATCATCGCTGACTTGTACCTGAGTCAATACCACCTTTCATTGGACAATGCAGATTATGATGCAGCCAGGAATTTTGCGGACCAGTGGTTAACAATTCAATACAGGACCGGCAATACAGCCAATACAATTTGGGGTCTTGTCATGTTTGGAGAACTGGCGTTCAGACAATATAGTAATTACACTTTAGCCCAGGATTATCTTAAAGAAGCTCAAAACTACTTCAGGTCGAAGCCATTACTTTTTGAGATCTACCAGCAGCAGGCACATTGTGCGAAATTGCTGGGTGAAAACCAAACAGCGATGGAGTACGCCCGCAAATGTTTCTACCTCGCCAGAGAAAATTGGTACTCAACCGGAAATACAAGGCGAATTCAGCAAACACTCTTTTTAATCTGCCTGTTGGAGGTCCTCCCTGACTTGTCAGGTGATTCAATAATATTCCGAAATTTATCCAATGCAGCCACTGCTATCGGCGCGATTCAGGTTATAAATTTAAAGTCAGGTTCCATAAGATTGTGGCGGAATAAAAATGATGAAAAAATGGTCCTGGATTCGATAGCCTCAAGTTTATCGAGTAAAGAGAAATTTGATGCAGTTTCCTTGGGCAAAAGGATGAAGATTGAGGATATGTTAAATTTTCTTTCTTCCCTTTTAGATGTTTAAGGCTATAGCATTTCTTTAATTTAGTAATGAAGTGGATCTCATCAATGTGAGCATTTGCTTAATCACCATCCGGGTACGAATGCAAATAAGGTAAAATCCGCCAGAGAAGCAAATCCTTATGAGACGCATTCGCTCGAACATCCTTTTCGCTGCAGCCAGCATCCTGGCAGTGAACCTGGTGATCATTGCCTGTGCCCGTACGATGCCGGCAGGCGATTCAGGATATTTCAGCGTGTCTGGAACCCGCCAGGCAGCTGCTCTGGATGGTCCCCGGCAAATCCAGGTAGAAATGGACAGCGAAAATGGTCAATCCCTGTACCCCACACCAACACCCGATGAACCCCACCTGCTGCCATCTGCCAGACAGGACGCACTGGAATATTCCGTGCAGTCTGGAGACACGTTGGGCACCATCGCCGAGGAACACGGCGTCAGTATCGAGCTCATCGCCCAGGCGAATGAACTGGCAAACCCGGATGTACTCGAAGTCGGTCAGCTGCTGGTCATACCTGTCGCCACACCCGAAGGGACAGGACCAGATTTTAAAATCATCCCCGACTCTGAGCTGGTCTATGGTCCCGGCACAATCGGGTTCAACACAGCGGAATTCGTCAGCAGCCAGAATGGGTTCCTGAGCACATACTCCGAAGAGATCGATGGGGAGACATTCAACGGCGCTGAGATCATCCACCTGGTAGCGGAAAATTTCTCGGTCAACCCGCGTTTACTCCTGGCAGTGCTTGAATACCAATCCGGATGGGTGACGCAGGCACAGCCACCTGTCAGGGATGTTGATTTCCCCATCGGAGTGCGGAACCCGACACGCAAGGGGCTCTATCGCGAGATCGCCTGGGTGGCGAACAGCCTCAACCACGGCTACTATGTCTGGCGCGTCAACGGGAGCCCGACATGGGTATTAGGGGATGGGAGCTCAATCCCGATTGCGGCGACGATCAACGCGGGCACGGCCGGAGTGCAGTACATGTTTTCCCAGCTCTATAACCTCGACGGCTGGAAACAAGCAGTCGGGCAAGATGGGCTGCACGCCACTTTCACACATCTGTTTGCCTACCCCTTCTCACTCAGTTTCGAGCCCTTAATCCCCGCAGATTTACAGCAGCCGCACATGCAGCTGCCGTTCGAACTTGGCACAACCTGGTCATTCACGGGGGGACCGCATGGCGGTTGGGACAGCGGGTCTGCCTGGGCAGCCCTGGACTTTGCCCCACCCAGCGATGCTCTGGGCTGCGTGCCCAGCGACGAATGGGTGGTCGCAGTATCAGATGGAACCGTCACTCGTACCGGCGATGGTCAGGTGATCCAGGACCTGGATGGCGATGGCTATGAACAAACCGGATGGGTGGTGCTGTATATGCACATCGAACGGAAAGACCGGGTGCAGCCGGGCACTGTTCTAAAAGCCGGTGAGCGGGTCGGGCACCCGTCCTGTGAGGGCGGTATCTCTTCCGGCACTCACGTCCACCTCGCCCGGAAATATAACGGCGAGTGGATCGCGGCTGACCAGGATATGCCATTTGTGCTGGATGGTTGGGTGTCTGTCGGAGATGGCAACATATATGATGGTTTTTTGCGCCGCGATGATCAGACGGTTGAAGCCTATGCCGGCAGATCGGATACCAACAAGATCCGGCGGTGAGGAATGGAAAGATGAAATCCAGATTCACATCCTTCCTTTTGGTAACCCTGACACTGGCTGCAATGTTGGTAACTGCCTGCGCGCCGGATGAATACTGGATCCCACCGAGTTCCGGTGACAGCGTCTATGCTGCCCAACCTGGGGATACCGTAAACCAGGCAGAACAAGGGACCAACAACGTGGTGGAACCCGATCCACTGCCCACCGCCACACCAGCTACGGAAGTAGATCAGCCCGGAGATCTGGAACCGGAAACCGTGAAGGATTCTCCAACACCCACGCCGGACCCCAGGGAGAACCAGAGCAGTGAGGACTCGATCCTGTATTACACGCAGGCAGCTGACACCCTGCCGGCGGTGGCTTTCCGATTTGGGGTTAGCCCAGAAGAGATCACTTCAACTGCACCCATCCCGGAGACATCTTTCCTGAAACCCGGGCAGCTGTTGATCATCCCGCGCGAATCCTCTAACCCTGAACCCAACAGCCTGACATCCGATGAACAACTGCTGCCGGACAGTGAATTCGTCTATTCTCCCTCAGCTTCCGATTTCGATATCACTGCTTTTGTGGATAACGCAGGGGGGAAATTGTCTACCCACAGCGAATGGCACAAGAGCACCGGGTTTGCCAGCGGTGCGGAGATCGTCCAGCGGGTGGCAATCGAAAACAGCATCAACCCACGCCTGCTACTCAGCCTGCTTGAATATGAAAGCGGCTGGGTGTACGGGCAGCCAGCCAGTGCCCAGGCTGAGGAGTATCCGTTGGGCTACGTGGATGAATTGGAAAAAGGTCTTTACCGGCAGCTGGTCTTTGCCGTCAACCAGCTTTCCACCGGTTATTATGCCTGGCGGGAGGGCAGGTTATCGGAGGTCGTCATGGCAGACGGCAGCCGCCTGCACCTTGCGCCGACGCTGAACGCCGGAACGGTGGCGCTTTATTACTACTTCGCTCAAAGGCTGAGCCTGGATGCACTGCCCGGCGCCCTTTCGAGCCAGGGGGGTCTGCCCGGACTCCACCAGGCGATGTTTGGCGATCCATGGGAACGCGCCCGGATCGTGGAACCACTCTACCCGGCAGACATCCACCAACCCCCATTGATCCTGCCCTTCCAACGCAACTGGGGATGGGCTTTCACCGGCGGTCCGCACGGCGCCTGGGAACGCGACGGCGCCTTTGCTGCCCTGGATTTTGCCCCAGGCAGCAATGAACCGGGATGTGTGCGCTCCATCGCCTGGGTGGTCGCCGCCACAGATGGGCTGGTAACACGCACCGGATCCGGCATTGTCGTGCTTGACCTGGATGGCGACGGTTTCGAACAAACTGGCTGGGTACTGGTTTACCTGCACGTATCCACGGAAGACCGCATCCCGGTGGGTACCTGGGTAGGTACAGGGGATCAGCTCGGACACCCATCGTGTGAGGGTGGAATTTCCACCGGCACGCACCTGCACATTGCCAGGAAGTATAACGGCGAGTGGGTACCGGCTTCGGGTCCACTGCCCTTCAACCTGGGAGGCTGGGTGGCTCAACCGAGCGACGAGGCGTATAAAGGCACCATGGTGCGCGACGGTGTGACCATTACCGCTTCCACCAATGCCACCAGCAAATCATTCATCGAGCGAACACCGGATGACCCGTGAACCGAGGAACGTACCGGTCCTGCTGCTCTTGATTTCCTTAATGCTGGGCTTCATCAGTTCCTGCCAGACACAGCGTATCACAACCCCTTCCCAGGCACCAGTTAGCGAAGAACCGTCGACTGAAAAAATGGAGAGGTCAAAGCTGGTGGTGGAATCCCAGGCAGAAGTAACAGAATCTGAAAGAGATGCAGAAGCCCCACACGAGCTGCAGGTCGGACTTGATGCCACACCAACAATCCCCGCGGCAGTCAAAACCGCTGATGAAGACCTGCCACCGGCAAACCCGTCCGGATCAGGCAGCTGGTACTATCGCGCCCAATCTGGGGATACGATCACAGCCGTGGCAAGACGCTTCAGTCTGCACCCGGCAGAAATCCAGTTCTCAGAGAATGTGCACAGCACAGGTTTGCTCAATCCCGGCGAAATCCTGTTCCTGCCCCGATTAGGTGAGAAATCCCAACCGGATGCCAACAGAATTCTGCCCGGGGAAGATGAAAGGGGGTGGCTGCTGCCGGACAGCGAGATCGTTTATGGACCATCTGCGAAGGATTTTTCGATTAACAGGTACCTGAGCCAGACCAAAGGCAGCCTGAAAAATTACCAGGAATGGCTGGAGAGCAGCGGGTGGACATCAGCTGCACAGGTGATCGAGCGCGTGGCTTTAGAAAACTCGATCAATCCCCGTCTGCTGCTAGCCATCCTGGAATGGGATTGCGCCTGTGTGCTCAATGCGCCAGATGAACTGCACAGAAATCTGCTGGACAGCGGGTATGTGCTGGGGATCGAAGATTACCACCGAAAAAGCCTGTACGGTCAACTGAGCTGGGCTGCAACAAGGCTGGCTGAAGGTTATTATGGCTGGCGGGTTGGCTCTGCGCCTCTCACCGAATTAAATCTTCCTATATCAAAAGTATTGGCAGCCGATTCGAATGCCGGAACAGCCGCGCTGGTGACATATTTCACCCGCTCGCTAGAATGGCGGGTGAAGGTCAGCGGGCTGACTGGCGACAGCGGGCTGACTGGCGACAGCGACCCGACTGACGCCAGCGACCCAACTGACGCCGACGGTTCGACCGGCGCCAGCAGATGGTTGTCCGCCCTGGACCGCCAAGCAGGCATCGCCATGCTGCATACAGAAATGTTCGGTGATGCGTGGGAGCGCGACCGGGCTTCCGGGCAGCTGCTGCCCGGAGGGCTGGAGCAACCCGAGTTGACGCTGCCGTTTGAATCCGACTGGACGTGGAGCCTGACCAGCGGACCTCACCCCGCCTGGGAAGACGAGGGTGCATTGTCCGCCCTGGATTTCGCGCCTGCGAGCGCTGAATCAGGATGTAAACCCTCACCGGCGTGGATACTTGCAGCGGCGGATGGCAGGGTCCTGCGCTCGGGAAACGGGATCGTCGTCCAGGAATTGGACGATGACGGGTACGAGGGCAGCGGGTGGGCGTTGGTGTATATGCATGTGCATGAGGAAGAACGTGTGCCGGCTGGCAGCCTGCTGAAAACAGGCGACCGGATCGGTCATCCTTCCTGCGAGGGCGGACCAGCTACCGGCACTCACCTGCATTTCGCGCGAAAGTACAACGGAGAGTGGATCGCCGCCGATGGACCGGTGCCTTTCAACCTGGATGGATGGGTGGCAAAAAATGGCGACAAGCCCTACGAAGGCAGCCTGGTGCGTGAAGACCAGGTCGTTACTGCAAACGTTTTTGGTCCTGCGACCTCATGGATCAAGAGACCCTCGACTGAGGGAGAGATGCCATGAAGCTGCGGACCACGAACAGGCAGGAACCAGGGTTTGTTGCCAGGTTTATGCTGGCAGCCTTATCCCTGGCGCTATTCCTGGCAGCATGCTCATCCGGCTCCTCATCAGGACTGCCAGTACCCGGTGAACCGGACAACGCGGCAGCTTTAGAGCAGACGCCTCAACCTGTTGAGGAACCGATCACGATTACACCCTTCCCCACCCGCCCTGTGTATGGACCCGGCGAGCAGGTCGATTACATCGCCCAGACCGGCGACAACCTGCCAGCACTGGCAGAGCGTTTTTATTCCACCGTGGCTGAAATTATGGCTGCTAACCCCTTCATCCCGGAAGGGGCGACAACGATGCCTGCGGGCATGCCGATGAAAATCCCCATCTATTATCGACCACTGTGGGGACCAGGATATAAGATAATCCCGGACAGCGAATTTATCAATGGTCCAGCGATGGTGGGCTTCGACACGGCAGAATTTGTAAACAGCCACCCGGGCTGGTTGAAAGATTACACAGCCTATGCCTCTCAGGCAACGCGCAGCGGTGCAGAGATCATCGACCTGGTGGCTCGGAATTACAGCGTCAGCCCGCGGCTGCTGCTGGCGCTGGTAGAGTACCAGGCGGGAGGTCTCAGCCAGGCAGTGGTAGACCCGGCAAAAGACGTGTACCCGCTTGGGTATGCTGCTTATGACCACAAAGGGCTTTATTTGCAGCTAAATTGGGCTGCCAATGCGCTTAATAACCAGTATTACGCCTGGCGGCAGGGACAACTGCTCGAGATCGAACTAAAAAACGGTAAACTCGAACGACTCGACCCATGGCTGAATGCAGCCACTGCCAGCCTGCACGTTTATTTCAATAACCTTTATGCAGAAGATGATTACCTGCACGCCATCGCACACGATGGCTTTGCGCAGGTATACAAAGAGCTGTATGGTGATCCCTGGCAGAACGAGCAAGCTCACATACCAGGGAGCCTGTCGCAGCCGGAGTTTATCCTGCCGATCGAGCTGGGGGAGACCTGGGCATTCACAGGGGGACCACATTCCGCCTGGGGAATTGGGGAACCGAAGGCAGCGCTGGATTTTGCCCCGCCAGTGATGTCCGGACGCTGTGATACGGCGGGCAGCTGGACGGTGGCTGTGGCAGACGGCGTCATCGTCCGCTCTGAGACAGGGCAGATCATGATCGACCTGGATGGAGACGGGGACGAGCGCACAGGCTGGAATGTGTTTTACCTGCACATCGCAACCGAAGGAAGGGCAGAATCAGGAACGATCGTAAAGCGGGGCGATCCGGTTGGACATCCTTCCTGTGAGGGGGGGCGCAGCACGGGCTCTCACATCCACCTTGCGAGAAAATACAATGGTGAATGGATCCCGTCCGAAGGCGTGCTCGCTTTCAATTTGGAAGGCTGGCTGGCATACAATGGGTCCGAAGATTACCGCGGCTCGCTGGTTCGCGGCAGCCAGACCGTGGTTGCCAACGTAAATTCGGATGCAGGCAGCTTTATCAAGAGTGAACGGCGCTGACCTTCCCCACATTTTATAATTCCTGAATTTATATTCAATAATCTTTATAATAACATTTATAATATCAATATATGTATTGACATTTCTTAATTGATGTGTATAATTAAGTAAATCAACAATCGAAAGGTGTATTCAATGAACGCTGTTCCAACCCTGTGCCCAATTTGTGGCGGTGAGACTACCGTAACCCGCATTTACTGCCGGGACTGTGACACCACTATCGAAGGGCGTTTTTCGACTGCCGGACCTTTCAGCCAGCTAAGTCTTGCACAGCTGGAGTTTGTTGAGATATTTGTGCGCTGCGAAGGAAAAATATCGCGCATGGAGGATGAGATTGGGCTTTCCTACCCCACGATCCGCAACCGCCTCCACGAGGTCATCCGTGCGTTGGGGTATGAGCCTGGGAGCAGCGATGAGCCGATCGGACTCACCGAAAAAGAACGGCAGCGCATCCTGGAAGACCTGGATAAGGGCTTGATCAGCGCAGATCAAGCGATGAACCTGCTCAAAGAAACCGAGTAAAAGGAAAAACTGGAGGACCAGCGCCAAGGTGACTGGTTTCGATGGAAAAGTGAGAAACATTATGGAACAAAAAACAATCACAGCCAGCATGAATGTCAATGTAACCATCCAGGAAGTCATGGGAGATTTGCAGGTGAAGGGATGGGAACGCCCCGAAATCCAGCTGCGCGCCGAACCAGACTGCCTGCAGATCAACGAGGATGGCGAGCGCGTCGAGATCACCTGCAGCAGCGACCTGGCAGTGCGCCTGCCCAGCACGGCAGCGATAACGCTGGGACAATCCCACGGTGATGCGCGCTTTAAACTGCTCGAGGGTGTGCTGACCATTCGTGAGGCAAATGGCAACCTGATCCTGCGCAGCATCGGTAAAATCAACATCGAACAAGTCCATGGCAACCTGACCATCCGGCAGATGACGGCTGATCTGCACGCAGGTCAAGTCCACGGTAACGCTATCGTGCGTGAGGCGACCGGAAACTGCAATTTCGAGCACATCTTCGGCAACCTGGATGCAGCCTCGGTGGACGGGAGCGTGTGGGCTGAGGTGGATGGAAATGCTAAATTGAAACTGTACCAGATGCTGGGCGACGAATATAAGATCAGCGCCGATGGAAACATCTTCGTGGACCTGGTCAATGATGCAAGCGCAAGGTTGAAATTATCCAGCGAGAGCGGTCAAATCCGGGTACGATTGCCAGGCAATACACAAACCCTGCGAGAAGAAGAATTCGAGCTGACATTGGGTGAGGGTGCAGCCCTGGTGGAGCTGAACGCCGGAGGATCGGTGAGTGTCTCCGGGCTTGAGACCCACTGGGAGGGACCGGGTTTCACAGACGAGGCAGAACCTTTCCTGGGATTACCAGAAGATTTCAGCGAGCGGATTGCCAACCAGGTAGAAGCTCAAATCGAAGCACAGATGGACGTGATCACGCGCCAGATGAACGAACAACTGTCAAGCATGACGGCGGCGTTCAACAGGTACGGAATGACCGGCGAAGAAGCCGATGAGATGATGGAAGAAACGCGTAAAAAGAGCGCAGAAGCGGCAGCGAGGGCAGAGGAAAAAATGCGCCGGGCGCAGGAGAAGCTAGAAAAGAAAATGGAGAGGTACAAAGACCGCAGGCGCGTCCATGTGGTTGGACCCCAGGGAACAACCGGGGGCAGCAGGAATTGGTCGTTCAACTGGAATTCACGCAAAGCGCCGCCGGCTCCGCCTGCACCGCCTGAAATGAGCGAAGAAGAAAGACTGATGATCCTGAAGATGCTGGAAGAGAAAAAGATCTCTCTCGATGAGGCATCGAAATTACTGTCAGCAATCGATGGTGAGGTGTGATGTGACGATGAACGAAGAAGAACGCATGAAGATCCTGGAGATGATCGAAGCGGGGACGATCTCGGCTGAAGAGGGACTGCGCCTGCTACAGACGGCAACGGATGATGCAGACTCTGACTCTCCAGAGGCAGTTAAAAGCCCTGATCCGGCAAGCCGCTCTGCAAGCTTCCTGGAATTCTCCTTCGATTCAGATGCGAAGGAAACTCCCACTGCGGAGCCAGGAGCTGAAGTTATCGAGCCAGGCGGATTTGAAGAAGCCAGGACAAGCGGGAATGCACCCCGCCAGGATCAAACCTTCCATGATACCGAAGAGATGGACGACCGTTCGTTTGAACCCCTGCCTGCCGATGTGGAAAAATGGCGGCGGTGGTGGATGGCGCCATTGTGGGTGGGCGTGGTGGTGACGGTTCTATCCGGGATGTGGATGTATTCATCGTTCACCAACCAGGGCTTCAGCTTTTGGTTTGCCTGTTCCTGGTTCCCATTTATGCTCGGGGTCGGGATGATGGCATTAAGTTACGCCAGCCGCAGGTCGCGATGGCTGCACGTGCGCGTGCAGCAGAAACCAGGCGAGCGCCCCCAAAACATCGCCATCAGCATGCCTCTGCCTCTGGGACTGGCAACCTGGTTTTTCCGTTATTTTGGTCAGTTCATCCCTGATTTACCAGACATCCGCATCGATGAAATCCTCAGGGCGGTGAGTGAAAGTACCGGTCCTGAGAACCCATTCTATGTTGAGGTGGACGAGGGATCTAATGGTGAGAAAGTAAAAGTTTATATAGGATAAGCGGGTAAAGAAGAGGACAATGGCAACGACGGATGAACGCATAAAGATTTTAAAAATGATCGATGAAGGTAAGATCAGCGCTGAAGAGGGAGCAAAATTACTCTCCGCGCTGAGCGAGGCACAGAAATCCCAACGGAAACCCTCGGTAAAGCTTGCCAGTGGTGGAGCACGCTGGCTGCGTATCAGGGTTACGGACCTGGTCACGGGTAAATCCAGGGCAACGGTCAACCTTCCGCTTGGGTTGGTGGATGCCGGTTTAAACATCGCATCACAGTACACCTCAGGCATAGACTTCGATGGGCTTGTGGAGGCGATCAATGAAGGCGCTTACGGGAAGATCATCGATGTTACCGACGAAGAAGGTGGGGAGCACGTAGAAATCTTCATCGAATAAAAAAAGAGCATACATGGACAGCACAACTTCATCGAAAAAACCCTACCAGCTGGGTGGCATGTTCGGATTCACGGTTGTAGCCGTGGGGCAATTCGTTTCCCTGGTGGGGTCCGCAATGACCGGTCTGGGGCTGACCGTGTGGGCTTACGAAAAAACGGGTTCGGCGACGGCGCTTGCATTGGTGGGTTTCTTCTTTTTAACCCCGATGCTTTTGGTCAGCCCGGTTGCTGGGGCGCTGGTCGACCGGTCCAACCGGAAGTTGATGATGATGCTCTCCGACCTGGCATCTGTCTCTGCAACAGTGGTGATCCTGCTACTCAACTTGAACGGCAGCCTGGAAGTTTGGCACCTGTACATCACCAGCGCAGTGATCGGAATCTTCCAGGCATTCCAGTGGCCCGCTTATTCAGCAGCGATCACCACCATGGTGCCCAAGGAACAATACGGCAGGGCAAACGGCTTGTTGTCTCTGACAGAATCCGCTTCTGGCATCATGGCGCCGATGCTGGCAGGCGCATTATTGAGCTTCATCGGACTCAACGGGATCCTGACCATCGACCTGGTCACGTTTTTAGTGGCAATCGGGACACTGCTCATCGTGCATGTGCCGCAGCCGAAAACGACCATTACCGGTGAAGAAAGCCGGGGCAGCCTGTGGAAGGAATCGGTTTACGGTTTCCGGTATATCCTCAAACGACCCAGTTTACTCGGTCTGCAGCTGGTGTTCATGGTGGGTAATTTCTTCGCCAGCATAGCTTTCACCCTGCTGGCGCCGATGGTACTTTCCAGATCAGACATGAACGAGCTGGTTTTCGCCTCGGTCATGTCCGCAGGCGCGGTCGGCGGGGTTATCGGCGGAGTGGTGATGAGCGCCTGGGGAGGTCCGAAGCACAGGATCTATGGGGTTCTGGTGGGCTGGATTGCCACCGGGATCCTGGATGTATTCCTGATGGGTCTGGGGCGCGGGCTGGCTGTCTGGGCGACCGCCAGCTTCATCGGAGCCCTGATTATCCCTGTGTTGAACGGCTCCAACCAGGCAATCTGGCAGGCAAAGGTAGCTCCGGATGTGCAGGGGAGGGTGTTCTCGATCCGCAGGCTGATCGCCTGGTTCGTTAATCCACTGGCGACACTAATCGCCGGACCCCTGGCTGATTTCGTGATGGAGCCTGCCATGGCAGGCGGCGGGACTACGGCAGGATTCTTCTCCTCGTTTGTGGGGGGTGGAGCGGGAAGCGGAATGTCGGTAATCTTCCTGGTGTGCGGGCTGGCAATTGCGGCGGTCGGCGTGGGCGGATTTATGATCCCGGCAGTCCGCAACGTGGAGACGATCATGCCGGATTACGATGATGGCGAAGAGAGCGACAAGCTGCCTGATGAGGCTGCGCAGGTGGAGGGTGTTTTATCAGGGGAAATGTCAGGAATTGAGAACTGAAGGAAAATGAGAAAGGAGTTGAGCGGGTTGGTAACCCGCTTTACTTCATTGTTTCGTTGAGCGGGTTGGCAACCCGCCCTACAATGAGTCACGAGGGTGCAGGTTTATGGGTGGGATACCCCTGGCGCGTCCAATTCATCACGCCTCCCTGCAGGCTGTAGGCTGTGAATCCGCGCTTTCGCAGCCAGCGGGTCCCGGGGATGCTGCGATGACCACTCAGGCACAGGACCACCACCGGTATTGATGGGTCCAGGTCCAGACGCTGGATCGACGCAGGCATCTCGGTCAGCGGGGCGTGTCGAGCATCGCCAACCGTCCCGGCATTGAATTCCAGCGCTGTACGCGCATCAATCACCTGCAGCGGTCTGCCTTCATCCAACCAGGATTTGAACTGCCCGGGCTCTAATTCGGGAACTTTGCCAACCGGCAGCCACCAAAACATTTATACCAACTCCATTAAAAGATTGAGAGTCTCAGGCAGGGATAAATTCCGATTCTGCCACGAGCTGCGGTTCAGCGTTATCGCTGGCTTCGTAGATGCGGTAGAACAGGCGCACCGGCATGAGCTTGGAAAACATTGCCTGCGCCGGGCAGTACGCCACCGCTGAAAGCTCGATCGATCGCCTGACCGCTTCTTCGCTGACCTGGTGACCGGTGACCGTGTATTCGATATCGGCAGAGGTGAACACCTTTGGAAATTCATTCGCCTGCTGGGTGCGGACCTTGACTTCGAAGGCGGTGATCGCCTGGCGTTTCTTCAATAATATTGAAACCACATCCATGGCGGTGCAGCCTGCCAGACCGGTTGCAAGCAGCTCCATGGGGCGGAAACCGTCTTCATCACCCCCAACCGAGGCGCTCGCCCCGAGCGGAACGCTGAAGCCAGTGTCGGCTGTGCCTTCAAATGTCAAACCGTGGTCCCAAACTACTTTTGCTTGCATGCATTCTCCAATTTATTCAGACTCGAAGCCCTGGAGTTATGCCAGGGCTTTTTCAATTTCAGCCACCAGGCGGTCTTCCGGCGCGGAGCCAACCAGCCTGCCTGCACCAGCGTTGATGGTGGTCTGCGGCACACCACTCACCTGGAATCTGTGGGATAGTTCCGGGAACTCCATCGCTTCTACCATCTCGGCCTCAACCATCGGGCTTTCCAGCGCCATCTTGTGAGCAAGCACCACGGCTTGCGGGCAGTAGGGTCAGGTGGGGGTGACAAAAACCTGCAGGTGAACGGGTTTTTCTAAAGTTTTCAAGTAATCGCGGGTCTCAGCATTGAGCTGGGAATCGCGCCCGGATACCAGGATCAAACCTTGGATCAGGGTGGAAAACTCGTGACCAGACGGGATCCCGGAAAAACGGATGCCGTAATCAACCAGCTCATCGCCGCCATTTTTACCCAGCATCACAAAACCCGGCGCTTTATCGACGCGATATCGGGCTGCCAGCTCCGCATCCTGGTCCAGGTCCCGGATTTCGAGACTGAGCGCATCCGAGATCTCGACCAGCTCAGAAAGCAGCTGTTCGGTCTCGGGACAATAATCGCAGTCCTGCTTGCGACCAAAATATAAAACGTGGACGGGCTGGGAAAGTTCCTTGAAAACGTCCCTGATCTGCCCGGTGATCTCGTCGTTCAATAAACGATCTGCCATTTTAGATTCTCCTTGTCTCATCGACAACTCCGACGGAGCCTAATTTTTTCATCAGGTGCAGCCACCGCCTTCAGAAAAAGCGCAAGATGAACAGCTCAGATTGAGCAGACCATCGTAATCCAATACACCCTCCCCGCATTGAGGGCAGGTGTCCCCCTGCCGGGGAGGTGCCGGTAAAAGACCATCCCTTTCTTGATGCAGCTCATGCAAATACACAAAAGCTGCCGGTTTGGATTCTGGTTCACCTGGCTGCATACAACCATTAGATGCGGGAAGCAGCGAAAGGTTACAAGAGAATGCGGCTGGATGATTCAAAAAGCGTTTGACCAAACTAGGCTGGATACGGTTACTTCAAGAACTCGTCAAGGTCCAGGCTGCGGAACAATTTCTGTCGAACGGTCTCGGAAATCTCGACCGCCTCGTTGGTCTCCTTCACCAGGTAAAGTGTCCTGCGCAGGGTGTCCACCACCACGCGGCAGTTCTCACAATCGAGCATGTGACGCTCGATCTCCTGGCACAGGGTCTCGCTTACAGTGCCGTCCATGTATTCGGAAAGCGATTCGAGCAGATCGTGGCAGTGGGCGTGTTCCATCAACTCACTCCCTCCGCTGCCAACTCACCAGGCAGCCCAGATGAAGCGCGCCCATTATCGTCGAATTGATCCGGAAAGGCATCGTGGAAATAGCCGGAGAGCTGCTCGCGCAGGAAAAAACGGGCGCGTGACAGGCGCGTCTTCACTGCAGTCTCGCTTAAACCCAGAACCTCACTGGTCTCGGCGGTCGAAAGCCCTTCCAGGTCGCGCAGGACAAAAACGATTTTCATCGAGGACGGCATAACATCGACGGCTCTGGATAATTCTGCGCGCGTCTCAGAAGACAGCAATTCCTGCTCAGGGATACAGCACCAGTCGACCAGCTGGAGCGGTTCAGGGGTGGCTTCATTGTCCTCAAAAGCCGTATCGATGGATGTTTGATTATCCTTTTTGCGCCGGATCAACATCAAGGTCTCGTTGGTAGCGATGCGGTACAACCAGGTCGAGATCGAAGAACGACCTTCGAACTGGTCCAGGTTGTTATAGGCTTTTAAAAATGTTTCCTGCAATACGTCCTCTGCATCCTGCTGGTTCTCGAGCATCTTCAGCGCCAGACTGTACACCATCCCCGAGTGTTCTTCGACCAGGCGGGCAAATTCCGCTCTGGCGGTTTCGGGGTGGCGCAGCCTCTCGAGGGATATGGGCGAGGCGGAAGATGTTTGTTGGTCAATTCCTGTCATTTAGATGCAAATTCCCTGAAAAGGTTGCCAGGAATTTTATCATAGCGCTTCGTTGTTGAATTTTTTCAATCGCATTTCGCCTGAAATAATTAGAAATTGTAGGGACATGACGGCGCAGGTTGAGGTTTCTGCACGGCAAATACCAGTCATGTCCTTGTCATCGCCGGACCAAATCCGCGGGCTCAGCAGTCTGGTTTTCCGAGAAATCTGTGTTCCAGTTTTTCCTTCCTTTCACAATAAGGTAGAATTTTTAGATATGAGCATCATCACTCTACTGACGGATTTTGGGATCAAGGACGGCAATGTGGGCGTGATGAAGGGTGTCATTTGGGGTATTGCGCCAGCGACGCAGATCGCCGACATCAGCCACAGCATCGGCGCGCAGAATGTCGGCGAGGCTGCCCTGGTGCTTGCCAGGACAGCGCCTTTTTATCCATCCGGCACGATCCACGTGGTGGTGGTCGATCCAGGTGTGGGCACAGCGCGCCGACCGATCGCGGCGAGAATCGGCGAACAGTTCTTTGTGCTGCCGGATAATGGGGTGATCACGATGGCGCTTCAGGCTGCAGGTTTGGAGCACTCACAGTTCATCCACCTGGACAAACCCGCCTACTGGCTGGAAAAGGTCAGCCATGTATTCCACGGGAGAGATATCTTCGCGCCGGTCGCGGCACACCTGGCAGCGGGGGTGCCCCTGAACGCTGTGGGCAGCCCCATCGACGACCCATTGCTGCTGCAGTTGCCTCAACCGGAGCGCATCCCGCAAGGCTGGAAAGGTGAGATCATCCACAGCGACCACTTCGGCAACCTGTCGGCGAACATCACAGACAAACACTTGGGCGGGACGTATAACTGGGATGTGCGCATCGGCGGAGAGACGATCCACGGATTGGTGAGAACCTTTGGAGATATGCCGGCAGGAACCCTGGTGGGACTGTACGGCAGCAACGGCAACCTGGTGGTGTGTGTGGTGAACGGGAATGCTGCGGAGCGTCTGGCTGCCGGTCCGGGCGAGCCCATCGAGGTGCTAAAGACTTAGATTTTCGACGGCGTGCCTGAGATGGTCTCAACCAGCATCAACAGCTGCGCAAGACCCAACGCCAGCGGAGCTTTCTCGATGTATTCCGCTTCGGTGTGGGCGCCGTTCCCAAAAGTCAAACCGATACAAACAGCCGGGTAACCCAGGCTGAGGGGGATGTTGGCGTCGGTTGAGCCAATATTCAGCACCGGTTTCATCCCCAGCTCCATCAGGCAAGCCCGGGCTGTATGCACCAGAGGATGATGTGCAGGGATCGCACCAGCAGGGCGGCGCCCGATCATTTCCAGGGAAACATCAACGTTGGCAGAACGTGAGCCTTCGACCAGAGCACTCACCTGGCGGACGAGCTGCTGCAGGGTCTTTTCGTCTTCCGAGCGCAGGTCGAGCTCCAGATGGGCTTCAGCCGCGATCGTATTCACCGTGGTTCCGCCCTGGACCACGCCGATGTTAATTGATGTGCGCGGTGATTCGGGGATCGGCAGGGCGGTCAGGCGCATGATGATGCCAGCCAGTTCGTGGATGGCAGACGGGCTGCCAAAATTGACCCAGGAATGCCCGCCGGGAGTCTTTACCGTGATAAGGTAGCGTTCGACGCCCAGGCCGCGATGGTAGATCTGCCCCAGCGACATGCCCTCCAGGACGAGATAACCGAGGACTTCCTTTCCAAAGCGCTCGACGACGGCGCGCATCCCCTTGAGGTCGCCCAACCCCTCCTCGCCCACATTGGCAACCAGCCACAGGTCCCCTGGCAGTGGGGACATTTGCCCGGAGTGGATGCCCTGGCGGAGCATCCAGAGCAGCCCGAACAAGGAGGCAACACCAAGCGAGTTATCCCCGATCCCAGGTCCTGTGATACGGTCTTTTTCATGGTGCACCTCCAGGTTGATCCCGTGTGGAAAGACCGTATCGGTGTGCGCGCTGACCACCAGCGGCGGTTTTATGCCAGTTCCGGGGAAGCGTGCATAAACATTCCCGATGGAGTCAACCGAGATATCTTCCAGACCTTCTTGGGAGAACAGGCTGCGCAGGAATTCTGCCCGGGCAGTTTCGTGGAATGTCGGCGCGGGGATCTGCTGAATGCGCACAGCCAGGTCAAGCACCTGCTGGACGATATTGGGATCATTGGGAACTGGCATTTTTGGGATCTTATCGAACAAGGCTAAATTTTGCGAACAAGGGCACGCAGGTTTTCCATCCGCGCCTGGGGCAAACCCGGGAGCACGTCCAGGGCATAATTGACCGGGTCACCTTCGATGACGATCGATGCTGCCACATTGCCATGCAGCACGGCTTCCAGGGGATCGTAAGTGCGCTGGTACCCGGCGAGGAAACCACCGCAGAATGCATCCCCGGCGCCGTGCGGGTTGGCAAGACGCGCATGGTACGGCGGGATCTCCCAACGGGTGCGCGTGGCAGAGTCGTACAGATATTGACCATACTCACTGCGCTTGATGACGATGAATTCACAGCCGAAGGCTGCCAATGCCTCCGCCATCTCCCATAAATCGGTGGAACGTCCCTGGAAGAGAAAGCGTAGTTTGTCTTCCGAGGGCAGGAAAGCTGTCAACCCGGTGACGATGGAGGGGACGTCATTCCAGAAGGTGGGATTCATGTAACCCGCAGCCGGGTCCAGGGTCACGGTGGTGAATTCAGCCTGGCGCAGGATGGCAGGCAGCAAGTTGTGGGTGAGAAAATCGGTCGGGCAGAGATGGGCGAACATGGCATCCAGTAGAAACGGTTCGATGTCTCCCTGGCGCAGCGAATAGTCCTTCAAACGCGTTCGGCTGTCCAGGTCGGAGGCAGGAGACTGGTAATCCAGAAGCGCCCGGGGGAATGGCTGGTTGAGGCGGGAGAAATGGACGACGGGATCATCCCGGTAGCGTGTGTGGTGGTCGGCATACAAGGCAAAATAACGCACATCCATTGCATGAGGCAGGATGTTCACCCCGCGCACGTCGATGCCCCAGTCGGAGAACTGCGACAACCAGCGGCGGGGGTAATCCTCGCCGACGCGCGCCAGGATACTGGGATGAGCTTCAGGTTCCCAGACCAACATACCTGCACAGGTGTAAAGGGCGTTACCTCCCGGTGCGTCCAGGATGATCTTCCCGGAGGGAAGGATTAGGAAATCGCGCGTCAGGCGACCGGCGATCAGGTAACGGGGGGTGCGCAATTCCACGGTCAAGATTATACCTGATCGCTCAGGGCGACCAGGCACCTGGACGCTCTACACCTGATCCCTCAGGCAGCGCTTTGGTGGTTGTCAATGGAGAGGGACAGGAAGACGTCCTCCAGCGAAGGCTCGACCTGTTCAAAACTCAAAGGGAAAGGCGCCCTTCCTGCCAGTTTCTGATGCAGCGCTGCCTGGTCTAACTCCGGGGGCACAATGATGCGCACATGGTCACTCACCAGGCTGGCACGCAGCACCAATGGGCTGGTCTGCAAGTATTCCAGCACCCTGACGTATTGGTGTATGTCCTGTTCCAACGGTGGTCCCGCGTTACCTTCGCCTGGGGCAGGCATCGCAGAACCGGCGTCCACCCGCAGCGCCACATCCCAGGCTGTGCCCTGCAAGACGTCCTGCTTCAGGCGCGAGGGTGTGTCGAAAGCGAGCAGTTTGCCATCGCGCATGATACCGAGGCGACCACAGTATTCGGCTTCATCCATGTAGTGGGTGGTGACGAAGGCTGTGATGCCTCCTGCGACCAGCTCGTAGATCAAATCCCAAAACGTTCGCCGGGCGATAGGATCCACGCCGCTGGTCGGTTCATCGAGGAACAGCAGCCTGGGGCGGTGGACGATGGCAGTTCCCAGGGCGAGTCGCTGCCGCCAGCCAACGGACAGGTTACTGATACGCTGGCGCTGCTGGTCTTGAAGCCCAACCAGCTCCAGAACCTCATCCAGCCGCGAGCGTTCACGGATGCCGTATACCCCGGCATAAAACTGCAGGTTCTCGCGCACGGTCAAATCGTGGTACAGGGCAAACTTCTGCGACATATATCCGACCCGCTGGCGCAGCGCTTCAGATTGGCGCACGACATCGTAACCGAGCACGCTGGCGCTGCCTTCGCTCGGGAGCAGCAAACCCAGTAACATGCGGATGGTTGTCGTCTTGCCAGAACCGTTCGGACCCAGGTAGCCGACCACCTCACCCTGACTGACTGAAAAGGAGACGTGGTCTACAGCGACAAAATCAGCGAAGCGGCGGGTCAGTCCTTCGGTCTGGATGATGGTGGTTCCCGCCGGTAATCCACTGCTTTCAAGCAGTGACGACGATTGGCTCACGGAGTCTCCTGCAAAAGATTGATAAAAGCGTCTTCGAGCTGTGGGGGGATCGATCGAATCAGGGTGATCTCGAACCCATGGGCTCTAAAATCTTCTTCCAGATGATCAATCAAGTTTGCCGTGTCAACAGAAGAAACGCGGCAGTGAAGGCGGTCGCCGAACATTTGCACATCCTTCACGCCAGGATATGCCCGCGCAAGCTGGCGCATCCCCGCTAACGGGCTGCCGCGGATTTCGATCACCTGCCCAGCCAACGGGCTGCACAGTTCTGCAGGGCTGCCCTCCTGGATGATCCTTCCCTGGCGCATGAACCCCAGGCGCGTGCAGCGCGAGGCTTCATCCATGTACGGCGTGCTGATGAATACTGCCACGCCGGGGAGTGCGCTTCCCGAATTTGCGGCAGGCTCCCCAACCAGGCGGATGATCAGCTGCCAGAAATCCTGGCGGGTGACCGGGTCGACCCCGGTGGTGGGTTCGTCGAGCAGCAGCACCTGCGGCTGGTGGACGAGCGCGGCTGCCAGCCCGAGTTTCTGCTTCATCCCGCCGGAGAGGTGCCCCGCCCGGCGCCCGGTGAAGGCATCCAAACCGACGAACGCCAGGATCTCGTCGCAGCGCGCCCGCCACTGGGCTGGCGGAATGCCGCGCATCTCGGCAAAAAAGCGGATGTTTTCCAGAACGGTCAGGTCCTCGTAGAGTGAAAACCGCTGGGGCAGGTAACCGATCTGTTCACGCACCTTTTCAGTCTCACGCAGCAAGTCAAAACCGGCAATCTCCACCTGGGAGCCGGCGTCCGGCTCGAGGGCGCGGCACAGCAGGCGGAGGGTGGTCGTCTTGCCGGCACCGTCCGGTCCCACCAGACCATAGATTTCACCGGCAGCGATTTCCAGGGACAAGCTGTCTACGGCACGCAGGTCTCCGGGGAATGTTTTGCTCAGGTTATGGGTTTTAATCAAAACTTACATCCGCCGGCATCCCGGGCTTCAGCCTGCCATCGCTCTCCTCCAGCGCCAGCTTCACGGCGAAAACCGTCGTCTTGCGCCCCTCGGCGGTCTGGACATTACGCGGGGTGAACTCCGCCTGGTCGGCGACCTGCACCACACGCGCGCTAAATTTCTCGCCAGGGAACGAATCAACTGTCACTTCTGCCAAATCCCCCAGCCTGACCTCGCCATAGCGATCCTCCGGCAGGTAAATGGTGATGGTCAGCTCATCCAGGTTGGCGATGACGAGTAAAGGCGCGCCGGGAAGGGTGACCTCGCCCGGCTCGATCACCCGGCTGAGCACGGTGCCGCTGGCAGGCGCGGTTAGAGAAAACTTCGCCTCCTGGGTTTTGAGCAGGTCGACCGCCGCCTGGGCAGCATCCACCTGCGCCTGGGCGACCGCCAGCTGCTCAGGCGTGGGACCCGCCAGGGCGGATTCCTTGCGAGCACCGGCGACGTCCAGCCGGGCCTCCACGACGGCGACCTCATCCGCATCGGGACCATCCTGAACCTGCTCGTAGCGGGTGTGGGCATCTTCTATCTGAGCCTGTACCATGGCTTCATTCGCTTCTGCAAGTCCCACGTCGATCGCGCTGGAGTGCCCGGACAGGTTGTTGTAACGCTGGACGACCTGGTCGTAACGCTGCTCCGCCTCCGCCATCTTCGCCAGCAACGCAGCCCGGACGAGGTTATCTTCCGGCTTGTTCTCATAAGGCTGGTAATCTTCGCGGGCTTTGTCCAGCCTGTCCTTCGCCATGATCACCTGTGCTTTGGCGGCGTCGATGTCAGCCTGGTCCGAAGCCGTGTTGAGCGAATCCACCCGCTTGGAGGCCTGGTCGAGGGCTTTGTCGAATTCGGCGATCTCCTGCAGCGTGCGAGCGGCAACCAAACCGGCTTTTTCCTCCAATTCGTCCAGCGCCTGGCGGGCAAGCAGCTCATCCAGCTCCGCTACCTTCAAGGCTACCTGCACCTGTTCTTCGGGGAGACCCGCGGCAACCAGGTCGAAGTTTGCCTGTGCCAGGGCAAGCTGGGCGACAGCCTGGTGGATCTGGGCTTGAAGCCCCTCGTCATCCATGCGCACCAGCAGGTCACCGGATTGGACAAGCTCGCCTTCGTCAGCGAGGACATCGATAACTTTCCCTCCCAGCTCAGAAGCCAGGGCGACCTGCGTCGCCTCGATGGTGCCTGAAGCCGCCAGGGCGCTGTTCGTCTCAGCCTCTTGCGGACAGAGTGTAATACCAGACCGCCACCGCAGCGAGCGATCCCAGGATGATGATGGGGAAAATCCTTCTTAAGTACTTGTGCATACAAACCTCCTGCAGCTGCGTAACTTGTTACGTAAGTTCGTGCAACCGCATTGCGATACAGCTTAATCCAGCCTCTTGCGAAAGCGCAGAGAGGCGATGGTCATGATGGCAACACCGAAGACGACCAGGGCAACGATCTCATTCATCAGGCTGCTGATATCGGCGCCTTTAAGCATCAACGAGCGGATGATAACCAGGTAGTAGCGCAGCGGGATGACGGCTGAGACCCACTGGAGGAACTGCGGCATCGCCTCCAGCGGGAAGAAGAAGCCCGAGAGGAAGATCGCCGGCAGGAGCAGCATCCAGACGATGAGCATGGCTTCCTGCTGGGTGGAGGCGATGGTCGAGGCGAGCAAGCCGATTCCCAGCCCGGAAAACAGGAAGAGCGTGGAGAGGAGCAGGATCAGGCCAAGGCTGCTGCGTACCGGCACGTCGAACCACCAGGCGCCAATGGCGATCACTTCCAGGGCATTAAAGAGCGCCAGCAGGATGTAAGGCAGGATCTTGCCGATAACCAGCTCCCAGGGGCGGATGGGGGTGACGATGAGCTGCTCGATCGTGCCGCGCTCGCGCTCACGCACGATCGCCGTGGCGGTGAGGATCGAGGTGAGGGCAAACAGGATCATCCCGATCACGCCCGGGACCATGAAATAGGCGCTCTCCAGGTCGGGGTTGTACCACACCTGGGTGCGCACGTCGATGGGCTGCACCAGGACAACCTTCTGACCTCGCCTCTCCAGGCGCTGGAGGGTCAGCTCCGTGCTCAGCGACTGCCCGATGAGCTGGGCGGCGGAGAGGGCGGTGGACGCCACGGTCGGGTCGCTGCCGTCGAGCACGATCGCCACCTGGGCAGGCTGTTCGGCGAGGATGTTGTCCGTGTAACCGGGCGGGATGATCATCCCGACGCGCGCCCTCCCCCTGGTCGATGAGGGTCTGGAGCTCCTCCACAGAGCCGACATCATACGCCAGGCGGAAATAATCGGCAGCGCGGTATGCGTCGAGCAGCGCCCGGGCAGCCGGACCACGGTCCTGGTCGAAGACCGCCAGGGGTACGTTGCGCACGTCGCTGGTGGCGGCGTAGCCCATCAGGAAGAGCTGCATGACCGGGATGACCAGGATCAGCACCAGGGTGCGCGGGTCCCGGCTGATCTGGATGAACTCCTTGCGGATGAGGGACAACAGGCGGCTGTTCATCAGGCTTCTTCCTTTTCCTCGGGGGGATTTGCCAGCACGCCGTGCAGGAAGACATCGACGAAGTAAGGGAAGGCATCCCCGGGGGTACCACCAGGACCCTGGCGCATATCCTCCGGCATGCGGTCGGCGATGAGCAGCTCGGTGAGGACATAGGAGTAGAAGAGCCCCAGGAAGACGCGCACCAGGATGACGGGTGGGATGGGGCGCAGCTCGCTGCGCTGGGCGGTGAAGCGCCGGGCAAACTCGAGGATACTGGGGAAGAACTGCTCGAAGAGCTGGTCAAGGTGCTGACCCTTGAACTCGACCAGCTCGATGAACATCAGGTTGATGAAGTCGAGGCGCTCACCCAGGGCAGCGGTCATGCGCCGGGCGGCGTCATTGACGAAAGCCTCGACCGTGGCGCCATGCGCCGCCTGCAGAGCCGGGAGGGTCTTCACATAGGGATGGTGGGCTTTGACCACCTCTATGAAAATATCCTCCTTGCCGGAGAAGTGGTTGTAGATCCCGCCGAGGGCGATCCCGGCGAGTTGGGAAACCTGGCGCATGGAGGTGCCGTGGTAGCCTTTCTCGAGGAAGAGGTTGTAAGCGGCATCGAGGATGTCCTGGCGGGTTTGCTCGCCGCGCGAGGCGGTAATGTCCGGGATAGTCGCAGAAGTGTGGGTGGAGCCGGCTGGCATAGAAACCTTCCTGAAGCATCCATGAACGAACGTACGTTCATATTATACCGATGATTGAAAAGTAGTCAATATTGAGTTTTTTGCTCGCGATTACCTAAGTTGATCCCAAAAAGCATATATTCTGATTAGTAAACCCGGTAACCTCACACCACCAACCCGGGTAGATTCTGGCCATAAATCCAATCTGGTGGTTCTCAGGATCGATGTAAACTATTCGCCGGAGTTACTTCCAACCTTTGCCAGTCAGAGTTCGGTCCTGGACCAGTCTGTCCAATTCAGCGGCAATGGGCAGGTATCCGTGCTGCTTGTATTTTGGTCAAAAATAAATCTATTAATTCCGCGAAATCAACGGGATTAAAATTCTATCGTTAAACCCTATACCGGGTGGAACGACCAGGATCTGCCCACCTCCTTCTAGAGATCGCTGGAGGCTGTTTGAACTAACTTTAAATACAACCCTGGCGGATGGATACCCGCTGGCACTCACCTGGTAAAAACCCTCATTGGCTCCAGCAATGCTAAGAAATACCAGGGCTCCACCTGATTCTGTGGTCATCATCGAATCAGTCAAGACACTTCCATTTACACTGATAGTCACCGAGGTGCTGGGCGGGAAATTGGCGGCATTTAGTGTGAAATAACTGCCAGGAGAACCATCCTTGTAATTCAACTTGATTTGAGCTGGCAAACTATCGATTACGACGTTTGGCGTTAGATGCATGAGGTTAGAACCTTGACCGATTAAGCCCCATTTATCACTACCCCAGCATTTCAGTCGACCACCGTTGACAAGCGCACATGTGCTTATCCCTCCTGCTGCACCCATTAATCCGCCACCACTTACACCTACCACATCAACCGGAGTGTAGCGGTCATCATCTGTTCCATCTCCTAATTGCCCATAATAATTATATCCCCAACACTTCATTCCTCCACCAGTCATGAGAGCACATGTATGATCTTCACCTGCTATGATGGTTGATACTCCATTGGATAAACCGACTACGTCAACGGGACTGTTAACGTCTGATGTAGATCCATCTCCCAACTGACCAAATTCATTTTTTCCCCAGCATTTCACCCCTCCCCCGGTGACCACAACACAGGTGTGATATCTACCTAAAGAAATATGGGTTACGCCACTCGACAATCCAACCACATCTACTGGGGTGGAGCTATCGTTATTATTATTATCGCCCAATTGACCATAATAATTATCTCCCCAACACTTCACACCACCTGAATCACTCAAGGCACAGGTATGTCGTCCTCCAGCTGCAACCGAATTGGTATTACTTGACAATCCAGTCACATCGACCGGTTCACTTCGATCGGTAGTTGTCCCATCTCCAAGTTGACCTTGAGAGTTACTTCCCCAACACTTGACCAAACCGGTATCTGTCAGCGCACAATTGTGTGATCTTTGAGTAGAAATCATAAGGACGCCTTGTGCTAATCCATTCACATCCTGAGGAGTGAGGTGGGGATCCTGTGTACCATTGCCTAAGTGCCCATAATCATTATTTCCCCAGCATTTCACCTTTCCTCCAGAAATTAATGCACAGGTATGGTTGAATCCAGCTTGTACAGCAATTACCCCGCCTGTCAAACCTACCACATCAACCGGTTCGCTTCGATCGTTACTTGTTCCATCACCAAGTTGACCATCGAAATTATCACCCCAACACTTAACACCACCAGCAGATGTCACTACACACGAATGTCTGGATCCAGTCGCAACCATAGTATTTCCAGATGATAACCCGGAGACATCCAAAGGCAAACTTGTCCACATCAACCTTCCATCACCAGATTGTCCTGTATCATTCCCTCCCCAGCACTGTAAAGTTCCAGAAGATGAAATTGCACATGAATGTCCACTACCAACAGAAATTGTAGAAACTCCGTTTATCAATCCGCTAACACTCACTGGAATATCGCTACTTGTCGTAGAGCCATCTCCCAATGCACCTGACATGTTTGCTCCCCAACATTTGACCTGATCTTCTGATGTTAGCGCGCAAGAGGATAACCCACCTGCAGCCACAGCTATTACTCCACTAGATAGACCGAAAACATTTACCGGATCGAGGCTTTGTTCTGTACTATCGTTACCCAGCTGACCGTATTCGTTACCTCCCCAGCATTTCACCCCACCACCTGAGGTCAATGCACAGCTGTGCTTATAACCACCAGCAATTGCCTGCACGCCAGAGGTTAATCCACTCACATCGACTGGCTTATTACGATCACTACTTGAGCCAATCGGTAAACGAGAACCCCAACACTTCACCCCACCACCCGATGTCAATCCACATGAGTGCTGATATCCTGCAATAATATCCGTGACTCCATCCGATAAACCAAACACACCGACCGGGGTTAAGCGGTTATCGTTGGTATCATCACCCAACTGACCATACTCATTGTTTCCCCAGCATTTCACCCCACCACCCGATGTCAACGCACATGTATGATCGAATCCTGCAGCAATTGCAGCCACCCCGCTTTCCAGACCAACGACATTTACTGGTATCGGACTATAATCAGTTGTGTTATCACCAAGTTGCCCTGCGTAATTGCCCCCCCAGCATTTCACCCCACCACCCGTAGTCAATGCACAAGTGTGTTCGCCTCCTGCAGCAATGGAAGAGACCCCACTCGTCAGACCGACAACATCTTCGGGGGTACTTCTAACTTCAAAAGTTCCGTCACCAAGCTTGCCAGCCCAGTTATCACCCCAGCACTTCACACCGCCAGTCGATGTCAGCGCGCAACTATGGGCTTCACCAGCAGAAACTGCTGTGTAAGTAATAGAAGAATCATTTTTAATATTCGCAAGCTTGGATTTAGAGAATTGATAATTCTGGTGGTAATCGGAATAGGGAAATAAAATGACAAATAGAAGGAAAGTCGATAAAAATATTCTGATTTTCATGTTTTTAATCCTTGTATTTTTTTAGAATTAATCAACAGGAATGTAAATATTATTTAATATAAGTTTTTTCTTGCCAATACTGACTGTCACAGAAAAAGCAATAATTCCCCAATTTCGCTACCAATAAAATCCTCCAAATTATAATCTATTCATCTACCAATTGGCGAAACTTTCTATCAGGAATATCTAGTATCAAAACAATTTTGGTGTGTCAGAAAAATCTTTCCAGGCTAATATTTAAAACTATGATTACCAGGAATGAATATCAATAAATAAAAAAAATCTCACCACCTGCTGCCAGGCGATGAGATTGATTATCCGATAATACTGTGTAAAAACTACAAACGGGCGATGCCGCGCACCACTCCAAGAGTTAACAAACCGATGCGCACTCCCTCCGAAACGCTCATTTCAAATTTCTCGCCCTTCTTTTCAGTGTTCATCACCAGCAGGTAAGCCGCCGCCAGTCCCACCAATGCCCCGGACACCGCCCCCACCACGAGGACCTTCGTCTGCCATTTTTTGTCTGCCGGTAATTCAATCGCATTATTTTCCATTTTTATTCTCTCCATAATTTTTCGATGACGGAAACGTGTTATAAAGAATTCATCACAAAAGATTACTTGTTATGTCTTCCTTTTTCCTGGACCGCGCATCGCCCTCCGCGAGGCTGCCTTGAAGCTTTCGTATCTCAGGAATGGCTCCACCATGCGGTCTGAGGCGTTACTTACAACGCGCTGCACCTGGCGTAATTTCTGCTGTATGCGGAAGCTGAGGAAGGGAAGTTCGATGATGAGTTTGACCACCAGGAAGACGGAAGCCCCCAGAAAGACCAGCGAGATGAATACAAAGAACATGGTTGGCATGATCATCCAGATCAGGGATATGTCCGCCCACTGGCTGATGTCGGTTGTTTCACCCAGGACGACCAGCACCGCAAAGGCGACCAGTACCAACCCGCATATCAGCAGGGGGATGGTGATCTGGCGAAATACCTCGCGCTGGTGTTTCTGCCGGGTGAGTATGTTCCGTTCTCTAGGCGGGGTGCCCCGAGCCGGGGTGCCCCGAGACGGGGTGCCCTGAAACGGGGTGGGCGGGGAAGGGGAGGTCTTTTGGGTTGACTCCATGTCCATATTTTAGCATGATTTCAGTCAAGACAAACGTCACATTGACAAGGTGGACATAAAGAAGCAAAATTAACCACAAATACCTGTTTCATCCTGGATGCCCATGTTAAAAATACAACCGATAGCGAAAGACCCAATTTCCAACCGTCTGATGCACCCGGCGATCCTTTTTACCGCCATATTACTCCTGCTGGGAACTTCCTGCTCCTTACAATCCGGGTCAGACCCGACCCCCACCCCGCTGCCCCCGCTGGTGAGTTATGAGAAGACCTATTACCCGGTCGAGGAGGGAGCCATCGAGGAGCACTTCGCCCTTCAGGGCGTGGTCACCCCGCGCACACAGGAGATGCTTTTCTTCCGCTCCTCCGGGTACATCAGCCGCGTGCCCTTCAAGGGCGGCGACAGCGTTAAGCAGGGAGATGTGCTGGCGGAGCTGCAGATCGATGACCTGTTAAACCAGCTTCAGCAAGCCGAGATTGACCTGGAAGTGGCGCAGGCGAACCTGGAAACGCACAAGACTGCCCAGGAATTCGCCGTAGCCAGGGCGGAGCACCACGTCACCCTGGCGGACTTGAACCTGGAGCAGGTGAAAGCGGCTGGTGGCAATAAGAACCAGGTGGCGATGGCGGAGGAGAACCTGGCGCTGGCGAAACTGGCGCTCGAGGAAGCGTCGAGCCAGGTCTTCACTTATGACGAACAGGCTGTCAAGCGCACCCAGCTGGTGGTGGACCGGCTGAAGGCGCAGATTTCAGAAAGGCAGATCGTCGCCCCGTTCGACGGCGTCCTTTTCCGGCACCTGCTCAGACCCGGAGAACCGGTGGAGGCGTTCGACACGGTGATCACGATAGGCGATCCCAGCGAGCTGGTCATCCGCACACCGCGCAATAACACCCTTTCCACCTTGTTGAACCAGGACAGCGAAGCCTTCCTGGCGCTGGAAGATGACTATCGCCTGCAGTTCCTGCCCAATTTTGTGCCGACCGGACCCAGTGAGGATGAGACACAGGAAGAGGTGCTGAACGCGGGCTATTTCTACTTTGCATTGATGGACCCCATTGATGAAGATCTGATTCCCGTTGGGAAACCCGTGGATGTGACCGTAATCACAGGGAGGAAAGATAACGCATTGCTGCTCCCGCCTGCGGTGATCCGCGAGTTTGGCGGTCTGACTTTTGTGATCCTGCTTGAAGGAGATACACAGCGCCGGGTTGAAGTTTTGGTCGGTCTGGAAACCAGCGAAATGGTCGAGGTGATCGGTGACATCCAGGCAGGGGACCTGGTGGTCGGACCGTAATCCCCAGCATACAAAACCTGCCTATTATGTTCAACCTGCTTGAATTCCTGCGCATTATCCTGAAAAGACTGGGGCACAGCCTCGGTATGACGGTCAGCGCGCTGGTCGGGATCATCTGCGTTCTCACTATCGCCATTTCAATCCCGGTATTTTCCTACGCGGTCTCAGGCGAACTCCTGCGCGAGCAGCTTGCAGAGCAATCCACCAGCTCGGGTCACCCGCTCTTTTCACTGCGTATGTACTACCTCTTCGACAGCAGCAAACCACTGACCGTAAATGGTTTGAAACAGTTGTCCGGGTACCTGCCAGAATTGACGGAGGAGCTGGTCGGCATACGACCGGCGCAGGTGGTGATCGAGGCCAATTCACCACCGGTGGACATGAGATACATCCCCGGAGCATCGACGCCCGAATGGAGCAGGTCGGTTGAGGTGGAGCACAAACTGCGCTTCGTGACCATGAACGCGCTGCGGGACCACGCGCGCCTTTTGGAGGGTGCATGGCCGCAGAGCGAGAGCAAACCCGGAGACACGATCCAGGCTGCTGCTCACAAGTCACTGGCGGATTATGGGTTCATTAACGCCGGGCAGCGTTTCAGCCTGCCCGACGGCAGCCAGGTTGAAATCACAGGAATCTGGGAAGAGCAGGATCCCGATGACGAATATTGGTACGAGGAACCGTACCAGCATTTTCAAAACCTGCTGTGGATGCCCGAACAAACCTTCGAGGAGCAGGTAGGTCCTATACTGGGGAAACCCTACCGCTTTGTGAGCTGGTTCCTGATCATGGAAGAGGACGATGTGCGCTTCCAAAATGCGAGCCAGTACACCCAGGGGATGATCCGGCTGGACAACGAGCTTCGCAACCTGGACCTGACCATCCGCATGGATTATTCACCCCTACAGCCGCTGGTTTCCTACCAGGAAAGGATAACCTCGCTCAACACACTGCTCTACGCGGTGGGAGCTCCGCTGGTGGTGCTGGCGCTGCTCTTCATCAGCCTGACCTCGACGATCGTGATCCAGGAATACGAGCAGGAGATCGCTATGCTGCGCAGCCGGGGCACCAGCCAGGCAGAGGTGATCTTGATGAACATGGCGGAAAGCGTGCTCCTGATCTTGCTGGCGCTGCCTTTTGCCCTGCTGCTGGGGTGGCTGGCTGCGAATATGATGGGACAGACACAGTCGTTCCTGCAGTTTACTGCCAGGGCAGTGCTGCCGTTCACGACCAGCGCTATCAATATCAGCGGGTTATTGGCTGCCGCCGGTTTGGTCGTCCTGGCACGTATTGCCCCAACCTGGCGCGTGGCACAGCAAACGATCATTAAGTTAAAACAACAGCAGGCGCGCGGGGAGAGGCGACCCGGCTGGCAGCGATACGGCTTTGATTTCATCCTGCTGGCGGTCTCTGCATACACGTACTTATCGTTACGCGGCTGGGGAAAAGCGACAGCTTTACTGAACCAACAAGGGGTAGAGATACCCAGGAACGTTGTGGAACAATTACAGCCGAATGTGGAACCTTACCGCGATCCGTTGTTGTTCATTGCGCCGGCGATCTTCGTCATCGCCTGCAGCATGCTGCTGCTGCGCATCGTCCCGCTGATCGCCCGCCTGTTTTCTGCGACGCTGGGACGCCTGCCCGGGGTGTGGCACTATCTCTCTTTACAGCATGTCTCACGCCGACCGGGAGAATATTCCGGTGCGCTGCTGCTGATCATGATCTCATTGAGCCTGGCGATCTTCTCAGCGACGGCAGCAAAAACCCTGGACCAGTGGCTGTATGATTCAATCCAGTATGCCTCTGGCGCAGACCTGGTGGTCCTTGAAATGCCGCCGCGGACTGATTCCGGTCCAGCAGGCGTGCCTGTCCCTGCAGCGCAGCCCAGCCAGGCAGAGATCCTGGCGAGGGACAGCGCAATCCGGAGTGGAGTCACCCTGGCTGATCTGGGCACAGACAGCGAGTGGGCTTATGACCTGGAACGACACCTCGCCCTGCCCGGGGTCGAAGCCGCCACGCGCGTTGGGCGCTACGAGGGAGAGTTCTCCTCCGGTTTCGGCGCGGCAGGCTGTGGAAGTGCTTGGTATCGACCGCCTGGAGTTCCCAGGCGTCGCCTATTTCCGCCAGGATTTTGCCAGCGAACCCCTGGGCGCACTGATGAACGCACTGGGGGCGGAGCCGCGGGCTGTGCTCGTGCCGCGGGCGCTGGCAGAGTCCAGAAACCTGCACAACGGCGACCAGATTTCGATGCGCATCCAGGTCTTCGACCAGTCCTTCCTGCGCTATTATATCGTCGCCGGTTTGTATGATTACTTCCCAACCGTCTTCCCGAACCAGGACCCGGTCGTGGTGGTGAACCTGGAGAGCGTTTTCGGCAGCCCTGATTCGATCGTGGACTACGACACCTGGATGACACTCGAGCCAGGGGCTGACCCCAAGGATGTGCTGGCATCTATCCAGACTGAGTTGAAGCTGATCCCGGCTGTGCGCACAGATGCGGTCACACAACTTCATGAGGAGCAGGAGGGCATCGAGCGCGTCGGACTGTTCGGGGTGCTCAATGTTGGATTCCTCACGGCGGGATTAATGCCGGCGATCGGCTTCGTGCTGTATTCCTACGCCTCGATGCGGCGGCGCTTCATCCAGCTGGGCATCCTGCAGGCAATCGGGCTGAGTGTACGCCAGATGGTCGGCTACCTGGCTTCGGAGCAGCTTATCCTGATGAGCTTTGCCATCGCCGGCGGCGCTTTAGTGGGGCTGGCAGCCAGCAGCATCTTCGTACCCTTCCTGCAGTCGGAAGTCAATCCTGTACCGCCATTCCAGATTTTCTCCGGGTTAGGCGAAGCCGCCTGGTTGAGCATCGTCTTTCGCCATCGTGCTTGCATTAACCATGGTCGTCACCATCGCCTACCTGACGCGGCTGAAGATATTCCAGGCAATCAAACTGGGGGAGACCATATGACGGCGGAAACCGTCTCCGGTGGCACAACCAACGCCGACGGCGCAAATGGCGTTTCCGCCAGCGCAAACGGCGTTAACCAGCCGCTGATCAACTGCGATAACCTGGTCAAGATTTATAAAGTCGCTGAGCTGGAGGTGGTGGCGCTGCAAGGCTTGGAGTTGACCGTCCCGCGCGGCGAGATGCTGGGGATCATCGGGGCATCCGGTTCGGGTAAAACCACCCTGATGAACATCCTTGGCGGGTTGGACCGACCCACGGCGGGTAAAGTGATCGTCAACCAGCAGGACCTGCTCAAATTGAGCGACCGGGAGATTAACGAATACAGGCGCACACAGGTGGGCTTTGTCTGGCAGCAGACCGGACGCAACCTGATCCCCTACCTGAGCGCATTAGAGAACATCCGGCTGCCGATGACCATGGCGTGGATGAGCGAAAAGGAGAAGCGCGAGTGGAGCAAGGAACTGCTCCATGCGGTGGGATTATATGAAAGGCGCTTCCACAAGCTGGTGCAGCTGTCGGGTGGTGAACAGCAGCGCGTCTCGATCGCCGTAGCCCTGGCGAATAAACCGGTGATGCTGCTGGGAGACGAACCCACCGGAGAAGTGGACTCTGCCACAGCACAGCGCATCATCGCTGCCTTTCAGCACCTGCGTGAGTTGTTCAACCTGACCATCCTGATCGTCACGCATGACCCACGGATTGCCGGCATGGTGGACCGCGTGGTCGCTATCCGGGATGGAAAAACCAGCACGGAGACCATCCGGCAAGTGGCTGAGAGCGATCAAAGCGATGCGGAGATAAAAGCGGTCGATGGACAGCAGACCGAAGGTCAGGTGACGTTCCATGAATATGTCGTCCTGGATGGGGCAGGCAGGCTGCAGGTGCCGCGCGAATACCTGGAGACCCTTGACATCCACGATCGTGCGGTCATCGATATGGAGGGTGACAGGATCGTGATCCGCGCGGTCAATGAGGGAGCGCGAGGGGCAGGCAAAACAACCAGGCGGTCAAACGGGACATTGAGCCTGGACGACCAGGTTACGGCGCTGTTTGCTGAAGAACCACTGCCGGAGAAAAAGAAAAAAACTTCCAGCGGTATCTGGACCGCACCCTCAGCCGGTTCCGGCGCGGTTGATCAACCCCTGCCCATGAACTGGGCGATGGTCTGCTTAACGGTGAACTGGCGCATGTAGCCTGCTGTGTTGTCCGGCGTGAATGGGCGCGGCTGGTCGACAAACTGGTAAATCGAATTTTGGGTGGTGACGTTGTTGACTGCCAGCAGCTCAAGCAGGCTGCGGGTAACCGGCGGCGCGGGCAGCAAGGCTTCCATGGCTGAGACTATAAGCGACAACAACGGGCGCGGGAAGGGGATGAACCAGCGCTTTGCGCCCACCGCCTGCAGGGTGCGGCGCTCGATTTCTTCCAGGGTGAGTGTCTCCGGACCACCCAATTCATATTCGTTCCCGATGGTCCCCGACGTCATCAAGAGATTTGACCATTGCCGTGACCACGTCTTCGACATAAACGGGTTGGAACTGAGCGTTCTTATCGACGATGGGGAAAATCAGCGGGGTGATGGCAACAAGTTTTGCGAAGGTGTTGGCGAACTCATCCTCGGGTCCCCATACGACAGTCGGACGGAAAGCGGTCCAATCCAATCCTGAAGCTGCGACCGCTTCCTGCGCTTTGCCCTTGGAGGCAAGGAAACGATAAGGTAAATCCGGATCTGCGCCCAACTGCGAAAGATTGATCAACCGTTTCACCCCCACTTTTTTACAGGCATCCAGGGCATTCACTGTGCCCTGGTAATTGATTTCCTCGTAAGTTCGTCCGCCTTTCTCGATGGCGATGGCAACCGTGTGGATCACTGCCGAAGCGCCCTGGAAGGCAGGTTCAAGGCTTTCCTGACGGGTTATATTCCCCTCAGCCCATTCGACATCCAATCCGGCAAGCCGTCCTTCACTGACGGCTCGCTCACGGTTATGCACCAACACGCGAACCTTCTTTCCATCCTGTACCAGGCGCCTGACGATATGGCTGCCGATATATCCTGTTCCACCAGTGACAACGATCATCAATATCCTCCTATCAATAAACTTCTGCTGTTACCCTTTTTTATCACTAACCGGCTAATTTGGACAGACACAAAATAAGTTGAAAAAGTTCGCACAACGACGTGATAAAATCACTGGAGGCTTCCAGCCATCATCAAAAAACACCAACCGGAGAAAATATGCCGCAATCTTTACCCATCGGAAAAATACGCCTGCTTCAGCACTGCTCGACACACCGCGGAGCGCTGGCTGTTCTGGCACTCGACCACCGCGGCAACCTGAGGCAGCTTTTGAACCCGAAAGAACCAGAATCTGTCAGCGAGTCTGATCTGGTCAGTTTCAAACAAATGGTGGTAAAAACTCTGGCACCTGCATCCAGCGCCATGCTGCTTGACCCTCAATTCAGCGCGGCGCAGAATATCGCTTCCGGAGATTTACCTGGAAGAACCGGTCTGGTAGTCGCCCTGGAAGCCACCGGTTATGCCGGTGAATCGACCAGCCGCACCAGCCGCATACAGCCAGGATGGAGCGTTGAGAAAGCCAGGCGCATGGGTGCCAATGCGATCAAGCTGCTGGTGTATTACCATCCGGATGCGGAACAGGCTGCGGAGATGGAAGCGCTGGTCGAATTCGGTGGCGAAGGACTGTGCCATGCACGAAATGCCCTTCTTCCTGGAAGCGCTATCTTATTCGATCGACCCGGCGATGAAAAAGCTGCCTCCGGAAGAACGCCATTATGTGGTCATCGAGACCGCGCGTCGGTTGACGCCCCTGGGAGGCGAGGTGTTCAAGGCTGAATTCCCGCTGGATGTCAGCGCGGTCAAGGACGAGGCCGCCTGGCTGCATGCCTGTAAAGAGCTGACGGCTGCCAGCCAGATCCCCTGGATATTGCTTTCGGGGTCATCTGACTACGAGACTTTCCTGCGCCAGGTGACGGCTGCGTGCCAGGCTGGGGCTTCGGGGGTGGCGGTGGGGAGGGCAGTCTGGCGCGAGGCGCCTGGCTTGCCAGAGTCGGAAAGGCAGGGCTTCCTGACAAACGTTGCCCTCGAGCGGATGCGGCGCATAACAGAGCTGGTGGACGCGGTTGCTACACCATGGAGAGATTATTTCCAGCCCGTTGAGGTGAGTGCGGAATGGTTTATGGAGTAAATAAGTGCCAGGCACTTTGAAAGTGCCTGGCACTTGATATCAGGATGATTTCGCTTCGGGGGGGACGACCTTCTTACGGATCAACAAGCCAACCAGAACCACAACAATGCCCAGGATGCTGAAAAGCACAAAGGGTCCCTGCGGGAGCCAATAATCGAAAAGCTGTCCGCCTATCCCGGTTGCGACCATAATCCCAAAAGTCCCACACAGGCTGAAGATGCCAATCACGGATCCGCGGACTTCCGGCTTTGCTTGCTGGGCGATCAACACACCACTAGCAATCACCCCGCTGATTTCCCCCACGCCGATGAGTGCCGCAACAAGGAAAATGATCGGCTTGGTCGGGTCGGTAACCAGGATTGTCGCACCGTAACCGAGAGAGGCGAGTGCCACAGCCAGAATTACCGCGTTCGCCCGGTTTATGCGGTCTGCAATCATTCCAAACACTGGCGCAGTAACCAGTGCCACCGCTTGCGAGATGCCAATAATCATTCCCGCCCGCGCCAGGGCATCCGCGGTTGATAGACCTGCCTGAGATGTGCCATAAGTGACAATCCACAGGGTGAAAAAGGTGCCCACAATGACCATATCGCCGCGGGAGATGAACGCAGCCATGTATGCCAGGGCGACCCCTGGATCTTTTGCCGCTGCAAATCCTTCCTGGCTGATGCGCAGGATGCTTTTCTTCTGTTCTTTTTGTGTTTTTGTGCGGTTCTGCAAACCGAAATAGAGCACGATGGCTGACAACAAACCAACTCCTGCCATGATCCAATAGGTGAGTTGACCGGCATCGAAAGCAGACAATCCTTTATCCATAAACAGTTTCGGCAACTGGAGCACCACAAAGACGGTCAACATGGCACCAAGACCGTTGCCAATCCCCTGTAACCCAGATGCTTTGCCGCGATCGGCGTTCAGGGCATAATCTGCAATCACTGTTGCAATCATGGTTGTCACAGCCGATGATCCCAGGGCAAAAACACCTCTGTACAGGAAGAGCTCGGAAATTGTGTTTACGGTCGGATATAAAAACAATGCAGCTGCCAGAATCATGAAGCCAATTGAGAAGATAAACTTCCTTCCCGTCTTGTCGGATAATGCGCCCCAGATCCCAATCGTCAGCAGGATGACAACCTCACCAAAGAATGCCAGATTCCCACTGATCACTCCTTGCTGACTTTCAGGTATTTTTAGAATTTCGGATAATAAGAAAGGTTGGAATTGCGGCAAGAAAGTCATCAATAACATCGAGGTTACGGTAGAGAAATAATAAATGAACATGTTCCCCATCGTAACGCCCTGAACCAGCCGAACAGGACCAAATTTCTTTCCAACAGAGCCAGTCGTCATTTTTCCCTCCAATCCTGACAACCTGATCAAGCAATGCCAACACTACTGCTCTAAGACAATTCCTCTGGTAACTGATGAAGTGTCAACTTTATTCAATTATATGGAAATTTAGTCAATTTAAACTTACAATTTTGTTGAGTGATATCTAAAGTGCCAGGCACTTTGAAAGTGCCTGGCACTTGGTTAAACACCAAACACATCCCGGATGGCTTCCAGGTAGGCTAAGCCGTGGGTCGTGTCAGGCTCCAGGTAGCTGCCCTCGGTCCACTCGTTCCAGGCGTTCAGGGTGAGGATTTTCATGCCGCTGCGATTTTCCAGGCGATTTCTAATCGTTCGCAGGGCTTCACGGAAGTTTTCGGGGGAATTGGAACCCAGGCAGGGCGTGAAGGGATAGCCAGCGTTCAGAAAGGCATCCGACTGCACTGTGCGCGGGCTGGAATCCCAGCCCATGGTGGCGTTGGGAAAATAGGGAAGGGCGATTTTCGACTCAATCTCTTCCCAATACTGCATGTATTTCCTGGAAACCGCGTTGTAATCCGTCTCTGGAAACGACTCCAGGGGGACATGGTGGATCCATACGTAAGAAGTGAAACTGTCAAAGCCCAGTGAGGGAAGGAGTTCGGCTGGATTCCGAGGAGAAGTCTCGCCCGGCAGGATGCCCAGGTTCCACAAAACCTGGTTGAGGTGCAGATCTGGGAAGCCGGCTTGCTTTGTTTTCTCACGGAACCTCAATAATGCCTCACCTGCAGCTTCCACACCGCCCAGGCTGGCGATGAGCATGTTCAGATCATAAAAAGAAAAATAAGGCGCGCCAGCGATCTTCCAATAGCTGGGGTGCTTGAAATACTGCTCGATCGCCAGATCAGTCACCGTCTGGAAGGTTTCCAGGGTGAATTTCCCGGGATATAACAGGCGGTGGCTGGAGCTCAGGCAATCATTCAGCTTTGCGGGATGGATATCGACCCAGTCGTGGTTCGCCCAATGAATGGCAAATTTGAGCCGGTCGTTGTTGGCAGCATGCAGGAAACCCTCATCCAGTCCGCGCTGCAGAAAAGGACCATCGTCATACCAGTACCAATCGAACAGGAAGACATCCACCCCATGGTCAGCGGCAGTATCAATTTTCTTCGCCATCACTTGCGGGTCGGCTTCATCCTCGTATCCCCATGCGGGTACCCGCGGCTGGCGGTGTCCAGGGAATCGCGGCACCGCCCTCTTCACCAGTTCCCATTCCGTCCAGCCATCTCCATGCACCCTCGCATTGCGTGCATCCTGGTGATAATTGGGGAAATAATAAACCACAACCTGGAAATCTTTGCTCATCCCTGCCACCTGCTCAACTTACTATGGATACTTCCCATACTTCCCGACCGCCTCAATAAACACTTGTAGATTCTCCGGGCTGGTATCTGCCTGAACGATATGGGCTGGGGAGACCATGTACCCACCGCCTGCTCCCAGGATGCGTATCTTCTCGGCAACATCCGCCTCGATCTCTTCAGGGGTACCGTTGGGGAGTAAGTACTGCTGGTCGATTGCACCCCAGAAGGAGAGCCGGTCGCCAAACTGCTGCTTCAATTCCTGCGGGTCATGACCGGGCACGTTGGGCTGCACCGGGTTGAAGACGTCCATGCCGATCTCGATCAGGTCACCGAGGATGGGCGCTACAGCCCCATCGCTGTGGTACATGACCAGGATGTCCGGGTTGGCGGCTTTCAGTTCCTGCCATAACTCGGTGTAGCGCGGTTTAAACACGGAGCGCCACAAGCGCGGGGAGATCAACATGCCGTTCTGGGCGCCGAAATCATCGCCCGTCCAGATGCCGTGCACGCCGAGTTCAACAAGCCGCTTGCCAACCGCAATGCTCCACTCTTTGACGCGGTCCAGCAGCCTGCCAATATAAAGCTCCCCACTGGTGAGGTCAATCATAAACTTTTCCAATCCCACCAGGTGCCATGCCATCTCGAACATGGTCAGCTCCAGGTCGCCGATGATGAAATATTCGCCACCGTATCGGGCGATGTATTCCTGTGCATCTGCAAAACGCCCATCCGCCAGCGGGTCGGGGAATGGGAAACGCTCGATTTCTGAGGTGGTGGTCACACCGGCGAGAGGCTCTTCAACCACATCCATGTAAAGCGCTCCCTGGCGCATCTTCATGCCGAATTCGTTGATGATGCAGCCGTCTGGCGTCTCCGGGTGCTGGTAGCCGGCTGGCAGGCTGGCGCCGACGACCACACAGTCGCTGCCCATGGCTGTGCGCAGCTCGTTCCCGGACAGACGGTAGGTAACATCCTCGTAATAGGAGGTCGTGTAATGCACCGGGATATTGTAGATGCGGCTGAACTGCTCCAGCAAGGAGCGGCTCAAGTCGAACTGGAGGGGAACCTGGTCGGGTATCCCCGACCTGCGCAGTGCCGTATTGACACGTTCTTTCGAATTCATCGATTTCTTCCTTTTCAAATTGAGCCTTGCGAAGGTTTTCTTCCGGTGTACTTGTTTTAAAAATCAACCTTCGCAAGGTTTTAATTATGGCAGCCCTTCCATGGCAACATCATACATTGCCACCAGGTTTTGTGTCTGGCAGGAGTTGTCGGCTTCGGTCGTGGAGCCCATGAAATACCCGGGATAGGCGTCCTGGATCGCCTGCCGGCAGACCTGGCGCACCTCTTCAGGCGTACCATTGGAGAGCAGCTGGCTCATGTCGATACCGCCTGCCAGGAAGAGATGCGGGTGTCTCTGGCGCACGTCCACGAGGCTCATCCCGGCTACCGTCTCGATCGGGTTAAGCCCGTCGATGCCCGTCTCCACCAGATCATCGAGAACATCCATCAGGTAGCCGTCCGAATGATAGAGACACTTGATGCCGTGGGCGTGCCAGGCATCGTTGAGGCGCTTGACCCGCGGGAAGATTTCCCTGCGCAGGAACTTGGGCGAATAAAGCAGGTGCTGCTTATAGGCGATGTCGCAGTAAGTCAGCACGCAGGGAGACAGGTCCGGGTCTGCGATGGCGTGGCATACAGCGATGTTGTGCGTTGTTAAACCTCCAGGCTTTCGGAGAGCAATCCCGGATCTTCTGCCATGAGATAGGACATCAGGGTAAAACCGAGGCGGTAGAGGATCTCGTCCAGCCCGGTACCGTGCTGGGCGAGCAGGTGGACGGTATCGCCGATGTAGTCCTGGGTGTTGGTTAGGAAATCCTTCCGGAAGGCATCCCCGTAAGCGCGTGGATTGGCGTTGATTTCGCCAGTCTCCTTCTCAGTCCTGGCGATCAGCCATTTCAAATATTCACTGGCGCCGGCGACATCTTCAAACGGGCGCTTCTGCACCCAGGCGGTCTTTTCCCAGGCGGCTTCGTGGATGACAAAGCCGTATTCGTCTGTGTAATCGCGGTCAACGATGGGTCCGAAGCCCCATCCCCGGGTCATGTCCAGGAAATTTCCGATCGCCTTGCCCGTCATGCGCTGCACCCGCTCCCGGGTCTGTGGGTTATTCACCCTTGGTGGTATTTTTTCCCCGCTGAAATGTTCAATAGCCCCATCGCAGTAGAGCAGGTCGTAAAGTGGGACCCGATCCGTCTCCTGCAGGTTCAGAGTTCGAACCACGCGCTCCCTTTTGGTTAAGACTGTGGTCATAACGCCTCCTTGGATAATCTATACGAAACCCAACCTCCGGTCCTACAAAACCCCTCTTAAAAGCTTTTCCTTGCTGTGCATGTAATGCTGGAAATTCGCCCAGCTTACATCCGGTGGCACTGTATGGTCAACGGTGGGGATATAACCGCCTTCCATCACCAGCGGCTGCATGGCGCGCAGGTGGTCGTCGATCGCATCAGGACCCTGTGCAAGGACGCGCTTATCCACCCCGCCCCACAGGCGCAGTGATTTACCGAATTTTTTGCGCAGACGGACCGGATCCTGGTCTGAAGCTCTCTCGAGAGGCCAGAGGATGTCCATGCCGGCATCCATAAACATCGGCACCAGGTCTTCGGGGTTGCCGTCCGTATCAATGCCGAAATAACGTACGCCGTTGGACTTGAGGAAATCGATCAAGCGTTTCAAGCGCGGGTAAATGAAAGTTTTGTAAGCCTTTGGGCTGAGCAGCGGACCGTTCTTCATGGAGAGGTCCTCATTGATGATGGCATATTCAACGGTCGTCTGCTCGAGGACTGGTCTGGCGCCCTCGATAAGGAAATCCGCATGGAATTCCATGATGTCGTGGACCAGATCCGGTTGGTCGAAAAAGGCGAAAGATAGAGGCTCTGTGCCCATCAGGTCCCGGGCGAACCAGTAAAATCCGCGCATGCCAACATTTGGAGCAAAAACGAGCGGGAATGTGCGCGCACGCCACCCGTTCAGGCGTAATTCCTGCCAATAAGGTTCGTATCGCTCAGCGCGCATGCGCAGGCGCGGTTTAAGCGCCTGCCAGTCCTGCATTGTTTTCACGGGGAAGTCGATATAGGTATCCATGGACATGCGCCCGCCGCGCACGGTGCCTGCTTTGAGCGCTTTGCGCACCCGCCCAAGCTCATCACGGAACAGTTCATAACGTTCATCTTCTTCGATCAATTCGCCGTCGAATAAAGGGATGAAATTTCCGTTGAACCGGATGAATTCTTTTGGGTCCATACCGAGTACTGCCTCGCCCGTAAACCAGTCCCAGTGGAACGAAGTTGTATCCAGACCTTCCTGTTCCCAGGCATCGCGGGTTTGGGGCCACACCCCTAACTCCCAATTGGGCACACGGTCAACAGGCTGGTATTCCATCACGGCGATAAAGCGTTCAAGGTGGTTCATGATGCACTCCTGAAAGATTTTAAAATGAAAGCACGGGATTTATTTATTCTACTCGAAATGTTGGCGCTAAATTACAATTCCGCTAATATCATTTAGCAGATAGAACTATCGTTTATAATCGCCAGTGCCCAGGTGCAATCATAAAGCACCTGGGAAAGGATGAGGTATGCGTAAAAATTTGATTATCTTCATGATGCTGGTGATATGTACAGCTATCCTGGCTGGTTGTGCTTCGAGCGAGCCGGGAGCGAGTGATGCACTGGTTGAAAAAATATGGCAGCTGGAAGGGTTGAACGGGAAACCCCCAATACCCGGTACTACGATCACCGTTGAGTTTAGAGAAGGCGGTAAGGTGAGTGGCAGCGCGGGCTGCAACAGCTACACGACAACATATAAAATCGACGGTGAGAACCTGACTTTTGGTAACGAAACAGCAACCACGATGATGAACTGCCCGGAGGCTGTAATGGACCAGGAAAACGCCTTTCTGGACGTCCTCCGAAATAGTATGTTATACGAGTTGTACGATGATGAGTTGGTGCTGAAGGATACGGCTGGCAAGGTGCTGGCAGATTTCCGCACAATCGATCAGTCGATCACCGGCACATCCTGGAAGGTGCTGTCCTACAACACCGGCACCGAGGCTGTGCGCAGCGTAATCGTCGACACCAAGATCACTGCCCATTTTGGTAAAGTGGACCAGCTCTCTGGAAATGCAGGATGCAATGATTATGTCTCGCGGTTTGAGACCGAGGAAAACCGGATCAGGATCAATCCGCCAGTCGCCACACGCCAACTGTGTACGGAACCTGAAGGAATCATGGATCAGGAAACCCAGTTCTTAACTGCTTTAGAAAAGGCAGCGACCTTCAAGATTTCCGGACTGGATATGGAGATGCGCAGCGAAGACGGTGCGCTGGTCGCAGTCTTTACGCGCACGGTGGTCCCTTAATCCTTGAGGATGATGCGCGCATCCAGGGCGATGCAGCCATCACCTTCATTGAACACGGCAACCGGGTTGATGTCGATTTCCTGGATACCGGGAAAATCGCTCATCAGCTGGGACAGGCGCAGCAAAGCATCGGTGACGGCTGCCAGGTCCGCAGGCAGCTGACCGCGCACGCCCTTGAGCACCTGCACCCCGCGTAAAGCATTGATCATTTCGAGCGCACCCTCGCGGGTGATGGGCGCGACGCGGACGACCACATCCTCGAAAATCTCTACAAAGATGCCGCCCATGCCGACGAGGATGACGGGTCCAAATTGAGGATCCTGGCGCCCGCCGATGATGATCTCACGCCCGACCACCATGGGTTGAACCAGGTACCCACTCACTTCACCAGACTGGCGCTTTTCCGCAGCCTTGCCCTGGGTGCGTCGCGACATGGTCTCGAAAGCCCCCAAGAGCGCGCTTTCGTCGCCCAGGTTCAACGCAACGCCGCCCACATCTGACTTGTGCGAAATTTTTTCTGCCACGACCTTGAGCACGACTGGATATCCGATCATGTTGGCTGCCTGTACAGCCTCGGCGGCAGTCTGCACCAGCCTGCCTTCGACGACCGGAATGCCGTATGCGGTTAATGCCTGCGTCGCTTCGGTGAGTAGCAGGTCGCGTCCTTCTTTTTCCGCCCTGGCAACCAGGCTGGCGACCTGTCGATTGGTCGACCTCAAACCGCTGCGGCTCCACACGATGCTGAAGTGAGGCTGAGCGTTCGAAGTAATAATGGCTCATCTCGAGAGCGCGCACCGTCTCGACCACCTGGGTGAAGATGGGGAAATCGTAGGTCTGTTTGAGGTAGGTGACCTCCTGGGCAACGGCGGATATATAAAATGCCACCGGTTTCTGATGCAGGTCAACCAGCTCAATAATGCGCTCCAAGAGCTGACGGCTGACCTGGTCTTCCGACTCGGATAGGGACGTGTGCAGCATGACGATACCATCCACGCCATCCAGCTTAAGCGTTTGCTCGACAATGCTGGCATACACGTCCAGGTCGAACAAGTCACCCAGGTCGAGAGGGTTGGTCAGGCGGATGACGGAGGCGCGGAAATGTTTTTCGATCTCGCGCAGGAAGGGCTCGGGGAAATCTGCCAGGTCAAAGCCGGAGAGGTCACAGGCATCGGCTGCCAGGACGGCGTGACCACCGGAGCGCGAGATGATCGCCAGGCGGCTGCCGCGCATCGGCGGTAAACCGAGGATTTTCAAACTGTTGCCCAGCGTGGTGGCGTCGCGGATGCGCAGGATGCCCGACTGGTGGAAGGCTGCGTCCACCACTTTGTCATCGCTGGTGAGGGAGGCTGTGTGCGAGAGGGCGATGTTCTGTCCCAGAGTGCCAATGTTCGATTTGAAAACGAGGATCGGCTTGGTTGAGCTGCGGGCGAGCTCCATCAGGCGACGCCCATCGCGGATACCTTCCAGGTACACGAAGATCAGGTTCGTGCCGGGATCCTGCATCAGGTATTCGACCATATCTTCGGCGCTGGAATCGAGCATGTTGCCGATGGACACAAATTTGTTCAAGCCGAGTCCTTCGTTCGCCATCAGGTTCAGCGCGCTCATGCCCACCCCACCGCTCTGGGTGACGATGGAGACATCACCTTGCTTGACGATCTTCTTCAGCCGCGGGAAAGGCACGCAGAAACCATTCTCCATGTTGATGATGCCAATGCAGTTGGGACCAACGAAACGGATGCCATATTTTTGGGCGACCCGGCAGATCTCCTCCTCAAGCTGGCGCCCTTTTTCAGCATACTCGCGGAATCCGGCTGTCTCGATGATCGCCCAGCGGATGCCTTTCTGACCGCACTCTTCCAGGATGCCGGGGACGGTGTGCGCGGGGGTGAGGATCACCGCCAGGTCAATATGATCCGGGATATCACCCACAACGCGGTAGATGCGGCGTGTTTCGATGATACCCCCGCGCATCCCAACAGCATAAACGATGCCGCTGAACCCATATTCAATCAGGTTGGCGACAATGTTGCGACCCAGGTTATCCGGGTTTGACGAGACGCCGATGACTGCAACGCTGTTCGGATAAAAAAATTCTTGCATGTCACACTCCGGAGGATTGAGAAAATTGGCTGGTTTTCAATACAAGATTAAGTGAATATTTGATCAGAAATACTGGGTTATAAATCGATTATACTCGATGATGATTTACGCTATGATGAGCTCTAGGCAATGCTGAAGCGATCCCGTTTACCAGGCTGGCAGGAGATCCTGCCGGTTTTTTCACTGGTCCTGTTCGTGGTTTTCAGTTGGACGATTCTACGGATGATGTTTCAAATCCCCAGCTGGCTGATGTCGCACACAAAGTACGGTCTATTCAGCCTTTCGGTATATGTTTTTGCGTTCGCTTTGTTTGAAAGCCTCCTGCTGACCGGTTTTGTAGTGCTGATCTGCCTGTTATTTCCCAGCGCATACTTCAAAGAACACTTCGTCAGCCAGGGAAGTCTCGTTGTACTGACCTGTACGGCATGGGCTATCGCCGCACAATTCATGCGCGAGGCTATCCGGACAAGCTCATCAATGGCGATAATCCTATTGATTCTTGTTTTCCTCCTTTCGATCCTTGCGGTCACCTTGCTTTCAAAATGGGTTTTGGGTAAATTATCGCGAGTAAATGCTTCGATCGTATCCCTCGTAGAGCGAACGACAATTTTTGCCTGGATTTACATCCCGATCGGATTGTTTTCAGTGGTCGTGGTTTTCTTCAGGAATATCCTGTAAAGGTTTTTCCACACACTATGCCTGTTAGTCATCTTTCGCGACGCCAATTTCTGAAAATGCTGCCCATCCTCGCACTGGCGCCTTTTGTCAAACCATCTTCTGCCGACCTTTCTCCACATCCATCATCCTACCAACAGAAAGAACAGAAAGAGGCAGCATCTCCTCCCAACGTGTTGATCATATTGTTTGACGCCCTTTCTGCCCTGCACCTGAATACATACGGTTACCGGCGCCAGACGGCTCCTAACCTTGAACGTCTCATTCAAAGAGCAACCGTTTATCATAACCACCATTCTGCGGGTAATTTCACTACCCCGAGCACCGCTTCCTTCCTTTCAGGCGTTTACCCCTGGACGCATCGCGCCTTCGAACCTGGGCAGTCAGGTCCTCCCGAAGTACACGCCCGATAATCTCTTCAACCTGTTGGGACCCACCTACGAAATAGTCGCTTACACGCAGAACCTGTACGCTGACACCCTCATCCGCCAGTTCAGTGCTTCCTTAGACCGCCATATCCCATTGAACAGTTACACTCTGGCAGGCACTACCTTCTATGATCGCCTGACCCAAAAGGACTCCTACTACGCTTTGAGCAGTTTCGATGAGTTCCTGTTCGATAAGGATGAAAAAAGCGGGTCGCTCTTTTTGTCAGCAATCGGCGAGCTGATAAATACCCTGAATTTACGCCGGGCGGAAAAGGCACATGGAGACCAGTATCCGGACGGCTTCCCCCAGATGCAGGAGACAAACCTGGCATTCACCCTCGAACAGGCAGTTGATGGAATGATCCATTCGATGGACCAGTGGCAAGCGCCCTTCCTGGCTTACCTGCATTTCATGCCGCCGCATGCCCCGTACCGCCCTCGCCGGGATTTTCAAGACCATTTCATTGATGGATGGAACCCGGTAAAGAAACCGATCCATCCGCTGTCCAGAGGCATCGACCAGGAACTCTCAACTACCTCCGCCTGGTCTACGATCAGTTCATCGCCAACCTGGATGCGGAGATGGGCAAAATCCTGGATTACCTGGAAAAAACCGGAAGATTTGATGACTCGTATGTGATATTTACTTCGGATCACGGTGAGATATTCGAACGCGGGATGCGAGGGCACTCGACACGGCTGATGTATGAGCCGTTAATCCGGGTACCATTATTCATCTCTAAACCCGGTCAGCAAACCCGCAGGGATGTGTACACCCATACCAGCACCGTGGACATGCTCCCCAGCCTGCTCCATATCGCCGGGCAACCGCTACCATCCTGGTGTGAAGGCGCCCCACTACCCGAGATCGGTGGCAAGGCAGATACTGACCGGATGGTTTTCTCCGTGGATGCAAAATCCAATTCGGTCTTCGAGCCGCTTAGTAAAGCGTCTTTCGCCCTTTACCAGGGAGACTATAAATTGATCCATTACCTGGGATATTCCGGCACGGATAAGCCCTTCGAATTTTACAACCTGCAGGACGACCCGGAAGAGCTTGAAGATCTCTATGCGCTTCACCCCCAGGCGAAACAACTGCAGACCATCCTGGAAGAAAAATTAAGGGAGGTTAACCAGCCATTCAAGGGTTGATGGACGGCTGGGACCTCCCATAAGTGTCGATAATCTATATCTGGCAGTAATCGCCGGGCTATTTCTCCATGTCCGGCTTCCACACCTTCCACACGTTGCCAACCAGGTCCGGACCTGGCTGCAGAGTGATCTCGCCCGGCTCCCAACCTGCGGGTGTGGCTTGAGCGCCTTTGGACTCCCTCACCAGCTGGTAAGCCTGGATCTGGCGCACCGTCTCGGAGAATTTACGACCCACCGGCGGGGTGAGTACTTCCATCGCCTGGATGACTCCGTCCGGATCGATAATGAAACGACCGCGCAGCTCAATGCCCTGGTTTTCATCATATACACCATAGGCTTTGCCCACATTACCTGCCTGGTCAGAAGCCATATGGAAGGGTACGCCCCCTCCACCATCCTGATTAACTCATGATCGTTCCACATCTTATGTACGAAATGGCTGTCAACGCTGACCGAAATCACCTCGACACCCAAAGCCTGCAGCACTGGATATTTATCGGCGACCGCCGATACTTCCGTCGCTCAAACAAAGGTGAAATCACCTGGATAAAAACACACAAGCACCCACTTCCCGGCATAATCCGAGAGCTTAACCGAGGTGAAACCTCCTTTGTAATAGGCTGGAGCTGTAAAATCGGGTGCCTTTTGTCCAACTTTTGCTGTCATTTTTTTCTCCATGTTTTCAGAGGATTTTGAGACCGGCGCCTGATCAGCTGGTTGGTCACCAGCAACCGTACCGGTTACACGTGCGCATCCTTGGGGTTGTTCTGCCATAGTGCCTCCTTTTTGGGATTGGATGCCTGATATCTATGATCGAATAGACGTGGCTATTATACTATTTGTCACATATATTGGATAGGGCTGCTAATATTGACATTTTTAGTGGGATTAGTGAAAATTACACCTGGAATGACCTGTCCTCATTCCAGGATTGTTGTTATATTTGTAGCGCCAAAACCGGTCAGGCGCCGAGGCGCATTAACCACTTTTTGGAAACCTGGGAAAAGCAAATATATTTCCGCGCCATTACTGGCGGAACGAATACAACGAAGGGAAGATATGACCAAATACAAGTATCTCATCAGTGTTTTTATGTGCATCTTAATCCTGATACCCCATACTGCAGGGGCACAATCCGATTTTAATCCTGGGACACTGTCTGGTTATCCATGGTTGAACCCGTTCTTGAGTTTGGAAGATTCTAGGTCCGCTGGTGTATCACAGCTATGCCATCGACGATGACACATCCGGTTTGAGCTCGGGGAATGGGGACCATGATCTCGACCCTGGCGAAACCGTCGAACTGCTTGTGTTCGCGGGGAATGCCAGCGGTACAACGGTGGCAGACGTCCACGGCGAGTTGAGTAGCGCTGACACGGACATCACCTTCCCTGGGACCAGCGAAAGCGACTACGCGGATATCAGCGGCTGGAGCACCCAGGCAAACATGGTCGATTACCTGATCTCAGTGGATGAGAGCACGGCTTGCGGCAGCTTGATCCCCTTCGACCTGCTGCTCACTTCGTCAGGGAACGAACCGGCGGCGGTCCAGTTCCACATCCCGGTGGTTTGCAGCGCTCCCGGCACACCGTCCAACCCTGTTCCGGGGAATGGGGCAACGGATGCTGCTCTCAATGTAGAACTGAGCGTGAGCGTCTCAGACATTGATGGTGATGAACTCAGCGTGACTTTTTATGGGAGGCAGATCAGCCAGCCCGCGGCGGCGGAATTCGATATCATAGCAATCCCCGACACGCAGTACTACACCTGTGACGGAAACTCGTCCTCCTGTCCCAATACGCCATTTTCACCTTACGTCAATGATGGTGAAATCGAGACTTTCTTTGCCCAGATGCAGTGGATCGTAGACAACAAGGCTTCAGTTGCATTCGTGCCACACGTCGGCGACCTGGTGCAGAACGCCGATTCGTATGAGCAGGAGTGGGTGAATGCTGATGCGGCTTTGGATATCCTCGAAAATGGAGCGCCCGGAATCCCTTATGCGATCGCGTTTGGCAACCACGATCTGCGCAGCCTTTTCGGGAGTGCCGCAAACGTAAGCGGAGACCCAATCCTCAACCAGTATTTTGGGGTAAACCGTTTCCAGGCAAAACCCTATTACGGGGGTCACTTCGCCCACAACAACAATAACCATTATGTGCTTTTCGAACGTAATGGGCTCGAATTCATCAGCATCCACCTGGAATATGACCGGGAATATGAAGGAGCCATCATCGCATGGGCAGACACCCTGCTGAAACAACACCCGGGCAGGAGGGGGATCGTGGTGCGGCACGCCATGATCGACGAGAACGGTGCGTTCGTTGAAGGGGGCGACGGGGTCTTCAACGCGCTCAAGCACAACCCCAACCTGTTCCTGCTGCTCAGCGGGCACATCGATGGCGAGTACATCCGCGCAGACCAGTTCAACGGTCGCACAATATACACGATCCTTTCCGATTACCAGGAAGAACCCAACGGCGGGGACGGCTGGCTGCGCAGGCTGCGCTTCATGCCGACCAGCGACCAGATCAACGTGAGAAGCTATTCGCCGATTTATGATGAATGGGATTGGGATGACCCCGATGCTACAGGCGAGCAGGTGCTGGATTACGACATGGGATACACCACCGTGGAGATCGGGACGGTCGATGGAGCGACACCGGGCAGTGTGGTGACTACAAACTGGAGCGGTCTGCTCACGGACCAGCGATATGAGTGGTACGCGGCGGTCAGCGACGGGACATCGACGACGATCAGCCCGTTGTGGCATTTCACCACGACGGCGCAGCAGGTGACCTGCTACCCGCTGACATTATCCTATACCGGGGACGGCTCTGCTCCCACTGCCTCACCCTTGAATTCAGACGGATGCAGCAGCGGGGAGTATGCGGAGGGAGAGCTGATCGAGCTGAGCGCACATCCCGCAGAGGGAACCATTATTAGCGGTTGGACAGGCACGGATGATGATACAAGTACTTCTGCCAGCAACCAGGTGACCATGCCTGGTGCGGCGCATGAGGTGGTTGTACATTATGAGAATTTAATTTCGATTTTCATACCCACCGTTTACACCAGTAACGAATAATTTCCCGCGACTTGCCAACCAGAAATCATTTAAATGACACTTGTTTTCTGTACGGCTTTGCCGTATAATCGGGATGGTGGAATTCATCGAAACATCACTTTTCACCCGTTTGATTTATGAGTATATGAGTGAAAATGATTACTTAGCCCTGCAAATCCACTTATTACATCATGCGGATGAAGGCAAGATTGTTCCGGGTTCTGGAGGGGTAAGAAAGTTACGATGGGCTATAAGAGGTAAAGGTAAAAGCGGCGGCATACGTGTAATCTACTACTGGAAGGCAACTGAAGGTGAAATCTGGTTATTGACTGTGTATGGAAAAAGTGATCGGGAGACAATCCCCGCTCACATATTGAAACAAATAGCAGAGGAAATAGATGATGTCTGAACGAGATATTGGTAAGGAAATTCTTGAAGGTATTCGGGAAATAAAAGCTTACAAAGCTGGAAATACTGAACTGGTAACGCGCAAATTGAGCGAACCATCGGACCCAAAGAAAATTCGAAGGAAGTTGAATCTATCACAGACCGCTTTCGCTGGGTTGATGGGTGTAAGTGTAAGGACTGTTCAAGATTGGGAACAAAATCGACGAGAGCCAAGTGGTCCTGCGAAGTCATTATTGCGTATTGCCGAACAACATCCCGAAATCTTTCTTGAAATCGGATAAGGGTGGTGATCGAGGGGTTCAACATCGTAACTGAAACGTATATTAATGGGAAAAGCTCAACCAGACAATCAGAATCAACCTATCCACTATGTAATCTTGAAATTTGTAATTTCTCAGGTAAACTGACGGATCAAATTTATTCCTGGGATTTCTTAAATTCAAATCAGGAGGAAGAACATGGCAACAAACAAGAATAAAGATATCGAGTTTTTCCGCCCGGAAAACAAGCGCAACCTTCCGTTTTCGGAAGCTGTGCGCGTGGGAAAAGTGCTGTATCTTTCCGGGCAGGTCGGCATGGGTGCAGAGGGTAAAGTAGTGCCAGGCGGCATAGCGGCGGAGACTCGCCAGACAATGGAGAACATCCGCGCCACGCTGGCGGGTTATGGTCTGACGATGGACCGGGTGGTCAAAGTGACCATCATGCTGGTGGATATGAACGATTTCGCGGCGATGAACAAGGAATACGTCACCTTTTTTGGTGAAAACCTGCCGGCGCGCAGCACCTTTGGGGTATCGGGTCTGGCAGTGGGGGCGCAGATTGAGATTGAGTGTATTGCTGTGATGGAATAGGCGCTTCGCAGCGCCACCTACTGACCAAGGTGTGAATTTGCTCTCACAACTTTGAGTCTTCACCGGCAGCGAGTTCTCCTGGGAACTCGCGTTTTCCATTGACAAAAACTTAATCCAACTCTAAACTTAGCCCATGCTTGCCCGGGTCTACTCCTGTGCTGTGATTGGCTTGGAAGGGGTCATCGTCGAAGTCGAGGTTGACACCGGGCAGGGTTTGCCGGGCATGACCATCGTCGGGCTGCCGGATGCCGCAGTCAACGAGAGCCGCGAGCGCGTCCAGGCAGCGATCAAGAACGCCAACTTCCCCTACCCGCGCAAGCGCATCGTGGTCAACCTGGCTCCCGCAGCCGTGCGCAAAGAAGGTCCGGCATACGACCTGCCCATCGCGGTGGGCGTATTGATCATGGCGGAATTCCTGCATCAAGATGCGGCTGAGGATGCCCTCTTCATCGGGGAGCTTTCCCTGGACGGCAGCGTACGGCATGCCCGAGGGGTGCTGCCGATGGCGGCGCTGGCGCGAGAGCAGGGGTTTGGGCGCATCTTCACCCCTGCCGGGGATGCAGCCGAAGCAGCCTTGATCCCGGGGATAGAAGTCTATCCAGTCGGAACATTAGCCGACCTTTTCATGCACCTTAGTGGGACAGTCCTGATCCAGCCTCACCCACCTGTGGCGGTCGAATCCCTGCCAGCGATGGTGCAGACGGATTTCTCAGAAATCAAGGGGCAGGAACACGTCAAGCGCGCCCTCGAGGTGGCAGCCGCGGGAGGCCACAACATCATGATGACGGGACCTCCCGGCGCGGGGAAGACGCTGCTGGCGCGCGCCATGCCCAGCATCCTGCCGCGCATGAGCGTGGATGAGGCTCTGGACGTGACCCGGGTCTACTCAGTCGCTGACCAGCTCCCGCCGGACACTCCCCTGATCCAGAACCGACCTTTCCGCTCCCCGCACCACACCATCTCGCATGCCGGTCTGGTGGGCGGCGGTAACCTGCCGCGCCCGGGCGAGATCTCTCTCGCACACCGGGGGGTACTGTTCCTGGATGAGCTGCCGGAATTCTCGATGAGAGTACTCGAGGTGCTGCGCCAGCCGATCGAGGACAAGGTGGTGACCATCTCGCGCGCCCAGGGCTCGCTCACATTCCCTGCCAATTTCCAGCTGATCGCAGCGATGAACCCCTGCCCGTGCGGCTACTTCGGGGACTCACTCAAAGCGTGCACCTGTTCGATGGGCACCGTGACCAAGTACCAGAAGCGCATCTCGGGACCTTTACTTGACCGCTTCGACATCCACATCGAGGTGCCGCGGGTGGAGTATGAGAAGCTCAGCGACCAGCGCCTTGGTGAGGCGTCCAGCCGCATCCAGGCAAGGGTGGAGGCAGCCAGGGACACGCAGCGCGTGCGATTTTCAACGAACGGGGACGAAAGCGTTATCGTGTGCAACGCCGATATGCGTCCTGCGGAGGTGCGCAAACACTGCCAGCTGGACGACACCAGCCGCAACCTGATGCGCTCAGCGATGAGCCAGATGCAGCTCTCGGCGCGGGCTTACCACCGCGTGCTCAAGCTCTCGCGCACGATCGCCGACCTGGCAGGGAGCGAGACCATCCAACCGCAGCACCTGGCGGAAGCGCTGCAGTACCGCCCGAAGATAGATTCGATTTAACCATCCCCCACCTTACGATATACAATGTTTTGGCGATAGATGTTACCAGTAGCCGGTTCGAAAACCATCGTTTCTCCGGCAAAAGGTCCACCCAGGATAATCGATGTCCGTTTCATTGATGGGCAGGATCGGTCCAACACTGCCTGACACTCGCATCACACCGTCTTCCACCCAAATGCTGGAATGACCGAGAATATCATCGCCGGTTGACCCGGAAGGTAAACGGGCGACAAGAGCGTAATCGCCTGCAAAGTTTTCCCACGACAAAGGTGTCTCATCGAGATCGGGATATTCAGGGCAGAATTCATAACTGAATCCGCCGAGGTCGATGATCATTGCATCAGAACTGATCCCATCGCCTGAAATAAATTCGATTTTTAACTGGCGCAAATCGATCGGTACTCCAAGGAAGCCAGCCAACCCAATATCTGCCAGCCAATGGCGAGGCTGGAAGGATGTCTCACTTAAAGGATCCAGGTTGAAGCTAAAACCCTGGATCCTGCCCTTAAGTTGATCGCCCTGCAAATAGACATCCATCACCTCGCCAAAGGCAATGTATTTTCCAATATAACCTTCCAGGGTGGTACGTTCGACTTCTACGGTCGCCTGGGTTTCTTCCGGTGGGTGCACCAGACCGTATTTAGTCTCCAGCATCAATTCGAGGATATCCACAGCAAATGGAAGAGAAATACTGCCGTCAAAAGTCGTTCCATTGGCGATGAGAACCACACCTAAATCTCTATCGGGTAGAAATGCCACCAGCGCGCCGGTGCCATCACTGGGACCGCCATCATGCCAGATCAGCAATTCGTCACCCAAAATCCGGCTTATTTTCCACCCCAGACCCATGGACTGCGGGTCTCGAGCGCTAACATCCTGCTCGACAAACATCGACTCAAGGGTTTCCGGGTGGATTAGCTGCACCCCGACACCCGAGCCCTGGTTGAAAATGTACTTCACGAATTTCCCCATATCTTCGATGGTGGCGTACAAATTGCCTGAGGGGACGCTGGTGATATCTCCCTGGTCGTATGGGTAATATTCACCTTCGTAAAACTCGTAACCTGAAGCAATTTGGGAAGAACCAGGTAGATGTGAACGCAGAAATGCGCTGTTATTCATTCCGATGGGGAGCAGAAAATCTTCACGCAAAATATCGGGGAAAGGTTTTCCCCGTAATTGTTCAACGAGATAACCCAAAAGATCAAAACCCACATTGCTGTATTTGAAACGGTACCCGACCGGATAGTCCTGCTGGCAATCTCCCAACGAAGTTACCAGATCAGCCAAAACGTGCGGATTTAGTTCAACCCAATGGCAACCGTTGCGCGGTAGACCGGAACGATGCGTGAGGATGCTGCGGATGGTAATTGGTCCGGAATCAGGGAAGCGGCTCTGAATGGAAAAGTCGGGGATATATTCAGTGATCGGGGTATCCAGATCGACCAGCCCATCCTCGACCAGACGCAGCGTTTCGATGGCTGTAAAAACTTTTGCCACAGACCACAGCCTGAAAATCGTGTCGGTTTGGGCAGGTCGATCCTCCTTAAGATTTACCACCCCGAATGCTTCTTGCCAGACGGTATCTTGACCGTCAACCAGCACCACGGCAGCACCAGGAAGGTGCTTTTGTTCCATTAATTCCAAAATTCGATATTGCGCATATTCTATCGCAAAGGTGTAATCTCCAGGAAGGATGGAGCCAGGTTTCTTCGGTGTTGGATTACTCAATATCCAAACTGAGACACCTGCCAGGATAATCAGCAGGAACAGCGCTGACGCTCGAATAAATAACTTCGGTTTGCTTTTCATCAGTATTCTTTGATCCTCACCCCTTTTCTGGGGATGTGTAACACACCCTCAGGTGTTGATCGTATACGGACATTTCACCACATCCAATAAATTTATTTCTGATTCTGTTTGATTTGTTCAACTACTTCCTGCCACTCAGGTAAATTGTGAAAGAGTTGAAATTCGGGTGACTGTTCGGTCTCTCCTACCGCTGACCAACCGCGCTCTGCGGCCATGCGCAAATATTTGAGCGCTTTTTCACCTTCTCCTAAAGCTGCCCAGGCCTGGGCTGTGTCAAAATAAGCCCAAGATGGAGCATCATACTTTTGGGCAAAGAGACGTTCATAACAGTCGATTGCCTGATGGTATTCGCTACGTGAGAGATACGAATATGCTAATTGAGCCAGGTGTTCCAACATATCCTGGGCAAAAAGGTACATGGTATATCCTCGTTCACGCTCGAGACCCAGCTTTTCAGCAGTGCGTAATGATCCAATGTTACCCTCGGCACATGTCCAGTGGATTTCAATGCCCATTTCAAGACCATGTTTCAGCGCAACAGCCGCAACCATGCTCCCCAGCCCGCGCCGCCAGAATTCAGGAAGGGTTTCGAATCCAAGATCGCCTGCCCCAGAGCTAACAAAATCGACGGTAGCCCAGGAGACGATCTGATTTTTATGAACAACAACATATCCATAATCCTGGAAGCGGTGATCCTCAATGGTTGACCATCTCTCTAACGTAGCTTTTACTGGAGAGGGAATTTGAAGATTCCCCCGATCTAACAGACCAGTATCCATTGGACGAATTTCGTATCCCTCAGGTTGATGATTCTGCCAGTCAAAGGTTATTTTGCGGCAAACAAAATGCTGTCGAAGCATGGAGATCGGTTGGCGAGGGCTGCCAACGGTTTCCAATTGCCCGTTCCAATTTTCCGGCGAACAGGTCATCAAGATCATGCCTACATCTTTACCGGCAATTTTTTCTTCGAAGATGGCTTTATTGAGCGCAGTATTGAAACCCAATTGGTCGGGTTTTCCTGCCAGGAAACCCCAGGCTGCGCCACCCCCGCTCAGAAAAGTAACCAGAAATGCCGCCTGAGGATCATCGAGATTATCCACCCAAACCTTGCCCGGGTAGATACCGTCCAGCACAGCCGTGCACATCGGTTGAAAATCCTCTAATCCATGGAATAAATGCCGAATTTGTTGATAAGTTATACCCTTGAGCAAGTGGATCATGCTTTCATCCTTAATTTAGGGTTCCGACCAGGTTTAGTATCACTCAGAGTTCCGGTAATAAATTAAATGTGCCGGGGAATTTCCCAGGAGTTGACTCGACGGTACCATCTATAGGCCGCGGGGACCAGGGCACCTCAGCCAACATGGTCGCCAAACCGAAGTCACGAATTTTGGAAGGTAGTGAATGTTAAGCGGTATGAATTCTCACAGCGTCACAATTATTTTTAAAGTTGTTTTGTCAGGTAGTAGCGTTGATGCCCAACGGGAAAATCGCGCAATTCACCAAAGACCTGATAGCCATATTTTTTATAGAAATCGATAGCTTGAAAACTGAAGGTATCCAGGTATGCATTCATCGCGCCCAATTCGCGCCCTTTTTCTTCCACCAGTTCCAAAAGGCGCTGACCGTAACCAAGGCCGCGGAATTCTTCTTTGATCCACATCAAGTCGATGTAAAGCCAGCCCCAGTGGGTTGCCGCAATCACTCCGCCAACAACTTCATCGGGTCCCTGGATCACGAAACATATCGTTTGACCGTCATCATCACCGGCTTTTTCGATGTTGTAATTGTGAATGCCTCCCCCAATGATGCCCCACTCGGGTTGTTGTGCAGAGACGATCGGATAATTTTCAAGCATGATATTGTTCCTTTCCTGTAAAGTAAATTTTGTTCTTATGACCTTTGGTTTTAAACCTGAATTTAAAGCCCTTATTCTTTTATCAAGGCTTTCACTGCAATCATCGGTAGGTTTCTTTCTTTTCAATTTCGGTTGGAAAGCCGATTAGAGTTTAAAAGTACTTACAGAAATTGTCACCCCCTAATTGGCTATTTAGGTAGGGTATTTTTATAGTCCTGCTATAAGTGCGCCGGTGCACCGTCAGGATACCAATGCGAAGAATAAAGATCAAGTTCTGCTACAATATGTTTGATCACACTGATAATCCGCTTCAAAAGGGCTCACCACTGTCAGAAATGGGCAGTCCGTTTACTTAACTGAGTAGCTTATTTCCATGAAAATTCCGTTTTACATTTATTTTGTGGGTTTTATAATCCTTGCATTCATGGGAGGTGAATCGATAACCGAAATTTCCTACCGCTGGGTAGATGCAGCCAACCAGGAATACAGCAGCAGTTATCGGGACAGCTATGCATACGACCAGGCTCAGGTATCCATAGATTATGTCCCAACCGGGTCCACGTTCGCCGGAACCATTTCCGCTGCCAACCTGAAACCAAATTTTGCTTACCAGGTCAAACTGGTTACGGAACCGGGGACAGATGCCAATGAGCGCATAGGTCTGGCGGGGCGCTGGTGGCAGGAGGAGTGGGACGGCAGTGACTGGGTAAATGGTCAAAACCTCAACAATAAAGGCGATGGGTCTTCACCGAACCCAAACGACGATGTCTATTACGCCAACAAAGACACACCCGATACTACCAGCCCTACAGGTCTTAAATACCGGTACACAGGATACCTGGTATTCGATTACTTCATTACGGATGAAGACGGCAGCACAGAATTGAATTTCGAAGCGGACAGCAGCTACCATGTGCTCTGGAAGACGACCCAAAGTACCCGCACCAGTTCGGATGGTCCGATCAAGTCAGCGACTTTCGATGCCGATGATTCAACTGTTTATGATGATACCGGCGGAGATGATTTCCCTGTTCGTACCGTAGATATTTTCGGCGAGTGGGAGCGCCTGCCGGTGGACGGTGTGTTTCTGGCTCCAGGCGAGTACCTGGGTCAATTCATCCTCACCGAGGAATCGTTTCACGGAACCGGAGGCACATACGCCGGAAATTGGGCACAGGCATTAAGTATGGATGTATCCTTTGAGATCGAATTCCCCACGGCTGTTATGCTGCAGGATTTTAGAGCACACACAGGGTGGGATTTTTTCCTGATCCTGCCTGTTGGAGTATGTGTTTTGCTCGTGGCTGCTGGTGCTCTTCTCCGGCGAAGACGCCGGGTGTAGATGTAATTAGCTATAGGATACTTGCGAACTCTTACTGATATAAGGACTCAATCCTGGTTAAATTCGGTTCCCAAGATAGCCGTAACCAGGTTACGGAGTTTGGGAACATCCGAAATCGCAGTCTCCCAGACGATTTCCCACATGACTGCGAAATATTCATGAACGGCAATATTACGAAAACCAATTATGTCAGCAATCTCAATTTCAGGATGGTGGCCTGAAACTCTTTGGGCAATCTCGCCGCAGCTTCACCAATAATGATCAACTTTTGCATAACTCCGCTCTGTCGTAGTTCATCACGCAGAAACTCTTCCATACTGACTGATTGGATGAATCTTTGGATGGCGTCTGCCGCATCTTTTATATCCACCAGATAGAGTTTCTCAGGCCGCATAGATTTCCTGTGCAGTAGACAGAACCTGGCTGCGGATCACACTCTTCAATCCATCCTGAGGGACCAGATCAACAGGCCGTTGAAAGATGGCAGTCAACTCGCGCTGCATTCTACTCAGGGTCATGAAACTCACTCTGGCATCGGGATAAAATTGCACCAATACATCAACATCACTTTCCTCCCTGAAGTCATCCCGAATGATAGACCCAAACAAGGACATCCGTCGTACCTGGTAATGTTGGCAAAACGACTCGATCTCTTCGGAAGGAATCTTGATATTCAACTCGGACATAACATTCTCCTACAAGAAAATTATATCAGTTTAAGGTCATCGATCAGCCATTCGGGGAAAATTCCAGATAATGATTACTCGGTTGGAACCGCAAGAGGCGATTCCAGGAATCGATCCTGAATTTACCCTCCAGGTTTCAGAATTTATAGAACAGTACCGTCCTGCCTTAGAAGAACTTGCCAAATAGTGCTCTATCTGTCGCCTGAACAAGTTTTGTTCATACATGCCCGATTGATTGAAGAAACGGGAAATTCTACAACGCTTCCACTGGCAGCGGGGTAAAGGTCGTTTTCAACTCCTGAGTTTCACCGGTCTCCGCTGCGCGGTACCCGGCTTCGATGATCTCGATCACGTGACGGGCGTGTTCGGCGTTGGCGATGGAAGGCTTCCCCTCCCGCACCCAGTCCACCAGCTGCATCATGTCTTCGAAAACGTGTGATTTAGGCATTTGGGCATGCTGCCCGAGGACATGAGGCTGGTGGTCGCCAGGCAGCTTGAGGTCCTGGTCTCCCAGGCGTGTGCCGGTGACCTGCCCGGCTGTCCCGTAGATGTTGGGCTGAAAGCCTTGAGCCACACTTCCCGAAACTGTGCCGTAGACAAAGGCAAAGAAAGCAGCCCCAAAGTCCACCAGCATCATCGTGCTGTCGTCCATGTCACAGGCAATTCTCTTGCCATGATAATCGCGTTCCGGGACGACGAGTCCCGAAAGCGCGGTGACGCGCTTTGCTGGACCCAGGATGCCGGTCAGGTTGTGCAGGCAGTAGACGGTGACGTCGTACTGGGGACCGCCTCCGGGTTTGCGAAAGTACCAGCTTGGGTCCACATCGGTGAGGATGTCCTCGCCAGTGCGGAACTCTTCATTCATATGGTAGTTCGCAACCCCCGCTGTACCCGTAGCAGCCCACACCAGCCTGCCCAGGTCTCCTTCGAGGATGCGCTTGCGGATGCGGCGGTTGTGGGGATGCAGCATCATCCCGGGTGAAGCCACGATGCGGATGTCTTTTCTATCTGCCTGAGAAATCAGGTCATCGGCTTCAAATACCTGCGTGGTCATGGTCTTGTTGAAGTGAATGTGTTTGCCTGCTTCGATTGCCATCAACCCTTGCTGGTAGTGCAGGTCGATGGGGGAGCAGATTGTGACAGCATCCACGTTGGGATCGGCTAACAATTCCTCGTAGGTGAGATAATGGGCTGCGACGCCGTACTTTTCTGCAGCTGCAGCCGCGCGTCCTGGGACAGGGTCACACACTGCTGCCAGCCTCACCCGATCCTGCACGTCTGGCAGGCTGAGGTGCATCAATGCTCCCCGGATACCAATAGCCCCTGCGCCAACAACACCCATTCCGATTTGTGATTCCATCTTTAATTCTCCTCTATCATCGCATGAGGCAAATGCTAATTCTCTTTATCCTCACCGTAAACAACACCTGCCTCATCCAGCCAGCGGTCCAGGAGGCGCATATTTCCGAGCGAGTCCCGCCAGCTCATGCGGGGGGATTGGCGCTGGTCGATGCTCTCAGCGACAGCGTCCGCCTCGTAGGTGAACAAATCACGGTCAACCTCAATGACGATCTCATCGGGCGCAGAAGCGCCTGGTTTCCAGAGATATATGCTGGTTGGAGGGAAGACCGTATCGAGCGGTAAGGGACCTGTGGCACCCCGGCAGAGAGTTGAGGGCAGCCAGGGATTGGGAACGCTGAGGTAGCCATCCGTGCCATAAATGGACACCTCGACCGGAATCTGGCAGCCCACACCGGTGATTGCTTCGGCGATGATGTCGTTATCGAACTGCAGGGTGGCTGCGGCATAATGGTCGACGCCGGTTGGTCCGACCTTGGCGCATCCCTTGACCTGGACAGGATCCAGAAAGAGCTGGTTCGAGGCTGCACCGGCGATCAGGCGCGACATCGATGCGGTGTAGCAGCCCACGTCGAGGATACCGCCACCGCCCAGTTCGTTAGCATAGGCGCGGGAGTTCGGATTGTATTCGGCATTGTAACTGAACACCGCCCGGATGATGCGCACCTGACCGATTTCGCCATCCCGCACCAGTTCAGCCAGCCTCAGAGTTTGGGGATGGCAGCGGTACATGAAGGCTTCCATCAAGAATACGTCGTTTTCCTTTGCCGCGGCGATCATCGCTTCAGCTTCCATGGCGTTCATGCCGATCGGTTTTTCGACGAGGATGTGTTTGCCTGCTCTGGCAGCCTTGATCACCCATTCAGCATGGGCGGGGTGGATGGTAGAGACGTACACGACATCAATGTCGTCATCGTCCAGAAGTGATGGGTAATCCGTGTAAATCTTTGGTATTGAAAAGGTACCAGCAAGCCCTTCTGCTTTCCCCGGGCTGCGGCTCGCGACCGCCTCAATCCGCCCGGTCTTGGAGAACCTCATCGCATTGCAGAAGACCTTAGCGATACCGCCTGCACCAATTACGCCCCAGTTTAGCATTTTTTCCTCCTTTTTTCGGTAAAAAACTTACTGGATGGGTGATGTCAGAACATTCCCGCATCAATAATAATCGACAGTGGTTCAGTCGCAGGCATTCATTCCTCGGAAGATTCATTTTTATGGGAGATTTCCATCGTGATTGTGCGGAGCTGGATGAGTTTCATGGATCCCTTTTAACGAACTTTACAAATTCATAAGAATTTTTCCGGTTCTACAATGCTCACGAATATCTTCGATGTGATCGCAGTTCCAAGCACTACGGAAGCCTGTTCATCAACCTCTATGGTCAGGTTCTGGTCAAAAGGTGAATAATCCAGAACGTTAATTTTTCCATCTGGAACAAGCCCAAGACCTTCCAGATGCCGCAAGAATTCTGGCGCTTCGTCGTTAACGCGTTGGATGACAGCCCGTTGCCCGGGCAGCAGGCTGGAGAGTGTTTGAGTCTTATCGCGTGGCATTACCAGGCTTGCGTCCGGTATCGGATCCCCGTGCGGGTCGCGCTGCGGATCACCCAGAGTTTTGGCGATCCTGGCTTCGAGATTTTCCGAGACGACGTGTTCCAGACGGCATGCCTCCTCATGGACTTCATCCCATGTATAACCCAGGGACTGCACCAGCCAGGTCTCGACCAGCCGGTGATGTCGGATCACTTCCAGGGCAGCGCGCTCCCCTTCAGGCGTGAGCCTGGCACCCTGGTGCTTGCGGTATTCCACGAGGGGAGGTTCTGAGGATGCCATCTTCTGCACCATCCCGGTGACCGAGGCTGGTGATACGCCCAGGCAGGCAGCCAGCGCGCTTGTGGCGGCAGGCTGCCCATCCTCTGTCAGCTCGTAGATATATTTCAAGTAGTCCTGGGTGGACTCGGTTATGGCGTTCATTTTATCCAGTCAAGTAACCTATTTTTAGGATTATCATCGTTATAAATACAACGCGATCAGTCGCCAGACCTGAGCAACCACGAAGGTAACCACAAAACCCATCAGAACAGGGAAAATTGAAGCAATCCAGGTCCATTTCTTGCTGCCAGTTTCCTTGTAAATGGTGTATATGGTCGTGCTGCACGGGTTATGGATCAGGCTGAACAACATCAGGTTCACGGCTGTCAGCAGTGTCCAACCGCCAGCCTGGAAAAGAGACATCATCGCCGAATTGTTTTCCATCTCAAACATCACTCCAGCCCCTGCGCCTCCGCTTGCGCCGGTCACGAGTACCGTCAGCATTAAAATGGTGGGGATAACGATCTCGTTTGCCGGGATGGCGACTATGTATGCCACCAGGATGACGCCATTCAAACCGAGTAAGATGCCAAATGGGTTCAAGAAATTCACCAGATATTCCGCCAGGCTGGTGCCGTTAATGGTGATATTGGCAATCAACCAGATGGCTGCGCCTGCAGGGAGTGCGAAGGTCACCGCCCGCCACAGGACAATCAAAGTCCGGTCGATCACCGAGGTGTAGATCGTTTGCCAGATACGAGGAGGCCGGTAGGGAGGCAGTTCCAGGCTGAAGGTTGATGCTTCTCCCCTCAATACGCTGCGAGAAAGGCTCCATGAAATGAAAAAGGTCAACAGTACGCCCAATAAAGCGATCCCTACCACCGCCAGGGCAGACACAAATCCAGCCAGGTAGGCTGGGACAAGTGAACCAACAAAAATTGTGGCGATGAGGATTTGAGTGGGCCAGCGCCCATTACACAGGGAAAAATTGTTGGTGAGGATTGCAATCAAACGCTCGCGCGGGCTGTCAATGATGCGCGTGGCAACAACGCCAGCCGCATTACAGCCAAAACCCATGGTCATGCTTAGGGACTGTTTACCGTGGGCTCCAGCTTTACGGAATATGTTATCCAGGTTGAAGGCAACGCGCGGCAGGTAACCAAAATCTTCTAATAATGTGAACAGGGGGAAGAAAATCGCCATGGGCGGCAGCATGACACTGATCACCCAGGCAGTCGCCAGGTACATGCCATCGATCAACAAACCTGACAACCACCATGGCAATCCGATCAGATCCGCCAGGTTGTGAAGTACAGGGAGGACCTTGTCGATTAAAATAGTTGCCAACCAGGAGGATGGCACATTTGCCAGCACGATGGTGATATAAAACACCAGCATAAGCAAAGCAATCATGATCGGGAAGCCCCAAATGCGGCTGGTCAAGACCCGGTCGAGAGATCGTTCAAAATCAAAACGAGGTTTTTCACCCGGTCGGGTGACTGCTCGATCTGCAATCTGGGCAGCCTCGGTGTAAATCGACTCGGTCACTTTCTCGTGAAAATCGCCTCCAACCTCCCAGCGCAGTGTCTGTGCTGAGTTGAGGATATTTTCAATGTCAGATAAGGCTTTATCGCTCATCAATTACCACCTTTAAAATAATTATCCATTTTCCAGCATAAAGCTTCGAAGCTTATTGGTTTCCGATGACCTGCAGGTTGGCAGGTCTTTGGTCCAACTCACCGTGAGTGAGATCGCCCAACTCACCCTTACGCAGCGCAGCTGCAATTTTCTCGTCACCATCCAGGAGGCGCATGGCAATCCAACGGCTGTTTGGCAAGTCGGGGTAAGTGACCTGGATCTGGTTAGACAATGCATCGATGGCATTATTCAGGGCAGGTGACACATATTTCACCCGGTGGGGTCTTCCAGCGGTTTTCCCTGTCGCTACATCAGCAATCGCCTGTAAAAGCTCAGCCACACCCTCTCTCTGACGCATGGCTGTAGGGACAACGGGCACCCCCAGGTCGCGAGCCAGCCTGCGGTCATCAACTAGCAGTCCATGCCTGCGCGCTTCGTCCATCAAATTCAAACAAACGACCACGCGATCGGTAATTTCAAGTACCTGCAGCACAAGGTTCAAGTTCCGCTCCAGGCGGGTAGCATCGACAACTGTTATAGTGACATCCGGTTTCCCGAACAGGATGAAATCGCGTGCAATTTCCTCATCCAGGCTGGTTGCCAGCAAGGAATAGGTACCGGGGAGATCGACCATCTTGTAACGATGACCGCCAAACTCGAAGCCACCCTCAGCGCGCGTGACCGTTTTACCGGGCCAGTTACCAGTGTGCTGTCGGAGACCCGTAAGAGCATTAAAAACAGTGCTTTTACCAGTATTGGGATTGCCTGCCAGCGCCACCACATAGTCGAAATCGGTCATATCCACGCCCAGCTTGATTAAAGCTGCCGCATTGTGCATGGGGCAGGTAGCGCAGTTTTCATCTACAGGTGCAATATGAACACCCTTTTGTTTCTCGGCATGTTTTCTGGTTTCGCTCATCGTATTCTCCAATTAATTCGTCTGAAAGCAATCATCGGTTTCAGAGCAAATAAAAATTAAGTCCGATTGTGATTTCCGCAGGGCGATCAAAGCCCCGCGGATGATGTATGCTATCGGGTCACCGCTGGCGCTGACCATCTCTGCCGTGACCTCCGTTCCAGGCAGCAAGCCCAAATCCATCAACCGCCGGCGTTCTGCACCGCGGATGCCTGGTAGGAGCGCCTGGACAACAGCTTTTTCCCCAATCTTCAAACTAGAAAGCGGTCGACCAGACGGAATCTTTTCCACCGATTTCTCGACCAGTGGAATCACACCGATGTTGGCCGCCACCACCGGGGCGAGAACATGCTCATCAGCCACATCCATGCCGTACCCACCGCTCAAGAAACGAACCCGTTGGGCGGTGGATTCAAGCACACGAACTTCCTGACCGATCTGCAGCCTTTCAGCGACAAGCTGTGCATAAACTGTTTCAGGCTCATCTTCCATGTGGACAATCCGGGCGGGTTTGCCGGGCGGCAAAGCCGTTATCGCCTGGCTGCCCTCGGGATAGACCACAAATCCCGATGATGTTGGGATCGGATCTCCGTGGGGATCATGAGTAGGATTCCCCAGACGGTTGGCAAGGGATTCGACTTCATCAGGCGTCAACTGGTGTTCGTAGCGATGTGCCTGGTCATGCCACTCGTCTTCGCGGTAACCGGTTTCGTCCGCGAGATAACGCTCGAACAAACGGTGGGCGCGGATCACTCTCAATGCATATTCTATGCCCTGCGGGGTCAGTTTTGGCGTGTTCCCCTCGAGCCCAATTAAGTCGCGTTCCTGCAGGCTTTCAAGGATTCTTACAGCGTCATTCGAGTTGATATTCAATGCTCCAGCCACACTCTTAATGGAGCTGGTTTCACCATCCAGTTCATTCTGGTAGATGTGTTTCAGCGCGTCTTCATGCTGAACCCGAGAATTCATCTCACGGGTTCTGTCCCAGCGCCAGTAAATGCCTTTATCCGGCAAGAAAAAAAGCAATAATAATAAAAACAGCCCAGCGGCTATAAGAAGTGCAATAAGAGGATCAGGCATCATATTCTCCAAAACGATTCTTCTGAATACCAAAACTTATATTTAGTCTTACCTAAATAATTATACCGGTATATCAGGATTTGTCAATAGGTGGGACGCCGTAAGAATAACGGGATGGCAGTTCCTCAGCAGCCGTCGCTATCTGTAGTGGTTGACCTGCGTGTCGACCTGTTTATCGAACTTGATCCTATCTACGAATCAGGCATCAAGTTCAGCGGATAAAACCATTTCCAGAAATTGCTTCAGTTCCTGCATGTAGGCTTCGTGAACTACAAACCGGATGTGATGCCCCACACCAAAGAATTGGACATGCTGAAGGTCAGGTTTGATTTCTTTGGCCTCTTTCGCCATCGCTGGGTCGACAATCCCACCGAGTTCTCGTTCGGCAGTGACCAAAAGGATCGGGCAGGTAACCTGTTTGAGAACCTTTCGCCAGGGATCAAAGGGAATATTCGGGCGAGAAATAAAATTTGGGTCAAGCTGTGTCTTTGCCTCGCACCAGCGCTGCAGGGACAATTCCATCCAATCGTCATGTTCTTCCTGGTAGCGATCGATTAGATCTTGCGTGCTTTGACCCTGAAGACTTGCCACAAATTCAACAAACGGACTTTCGCCCTGTCGAGTAGTGTGTAATTCAACCGGGGGCATATCAAACCAGGGGGGATCTTCCAGGATGATGGCTCTGGGAATGTCAGGATACCTGGCAGCGAAATGGAATGCATTGGCAGCGCCCATCGAATGACCAGCGATGACTGGATTGGAAATTTCAAGAGCTTCGAGGAGAGCATGAATATCGGTGATCATGTCGAAGGCTCCTCCCAGCTGAACACGCGATGAAAGCCCATGCCCGCGCATCTCCGGGATAAATATATCGTATTCGCCTTTCAGTTCTTCCGCTTCTGGCTGCCAGCATAAACCATTATCAGAGAAACCATGCAGCAGCACCAGGGCAGGCTTGCCCGGTGTGCCAAGACGGTAATAGTGCAGTTCAGCTCCGTTGACATGAATGAGTGCATTTTTCCAACCTGAGGGCATATTTGATCTCCTTTGTGTGAGGGATAATGTAAACCGCCACATGATAACTTATAATTAGCAAATACCCATATGATGAAAACAAAAAAACCGGATTCAAATAAGGTACGTGAAAAAATACTGCAGAACAGCCTGCTGCTCATCGTAATCTTACTGCTCAGCGCCTGTTCACCACCAGCAACAGTCACTCCCCTGGCTGAAACAGAAAGCAGTCCTGCGGGTGATGAAGATCAAATTGACATCTTCATTTTTTACACCAACGATGAACACGGCTGGATGGAAGGTGTCGATGAAGGCCGCGGGGCGGCTGAATTGACCGGGTTGTGGGATACGGAAGATATCGGGGAGGAGGACATCGTCCTGGTCTTCAGCGGGGGCGATAACTGGACCGGTCCGGCAATCTCGACCTGGACGCAGGGAGAAAGCATGATCGAGGTGATGAATGCCATGGGCTATGACGCATCAACGATCGGCAACCACGAATTCGATTTCGGGGTGGATGTGTTGAAAACACGGCTGGAAGAAGCCAGCTTCCCATACCTCAGCGCAAACCTGCGCTACAAAAGCAATAACCAGGTGCCAACTGACCTGGGCGTCGAACCGTATACCATCATCGATGAGGCTGGGGTGCAAATCGGGGTCATTGGGTTGAGCAACACCATCACCCCAGAGATCACCATGGCGACCCATGTTGCCAATTTCGAATTCGCAGAGTACGAAGAGACCTTGCGAGAGTATGTCCCGCTGATGCGAGATGAAGGGGCAGACCTGATCTTCCTGGTCAGCCATCTTTGCTCCGACGAATTGTCTCAGTTATCCAGGAAGGTTTCGGATCTTGAGATCAGCTTCATGGGCGGTGGGCACTGCCATGAGCAGTATGCCCGGCAATCCGCAGATACGGTGATCGTATCCGGTGGATCGAACCTGCAAAGCTACGCTGTGGCGAAGTTTGTAGTGGACCTCTCTCAAGAAGAGGTGGTGAGTAGCGAAGCCCGGGTTAAGAACAACACAGGCGGGGACCAGGATGCGGTTGTGGCTGAAGCCATCTCCCGGTGGAAGGCAATTACCGATGCCGAATTAGAAACGGAGATCGGTTACCTTGAAAACGAGGTGCCCAGGGAATCGAAAGCCATGGAAAACCTCATCACTGCATCGTGGCTGGCAGGTTACCCCTCAGCCGATATCGCGTTAACCAACCAGGGCGGTATTCGAGACCGCCTACCTGCAGGACCCGTCACCCTCTCCAGCATAATCAGCGTGATGCCATTTGATAATGTGCTGGTGGACATCTCCTTAACCGGAGAGCAGTTCCTGCAGATATTGGAGGGCAGAACAGACCTGCCGGTACTGGGAGGAATTTATCAACGCGGAGCGGAGTGGATTCTCGAACAGACCGGCGAACCTATTCAAGCCGATCAAACCTATTCCATCCTGACTACAGATTTTCTCTACTATGGTGGCAGCGGGTATGATTTTGCCAGGTACGATGCGGATGCCTACAACACCAGCATCGACTGGCGGCAGCCCATCATCGATTGGATTGTGGACCAGGGGTCAAGCGAGGAAAATCCACTAGACCAGGCAATCGATGAACTTGGAGACTAATAAACAACACGCGTTCTTTCTTCCAAAACCATACTGTACTACAACTCGACGATGGCGAGGTAGATCGATGTTTTGCCTTCGTGAGATGAATAATAGCTGACCCACACATCTCCATGTAATTCGACCATCCCGGCATAACTGGTATCACCGCCCGAAGGTAATGCCAGTGCTTCGTGTAACCGGTTGGATAACGGATCTACCCAGCAAAGCGAAGTGCGCACTTTTTGATCATAAAGACGCACCGCTGATAACAAACGACCATCCATCAATTGAATCATCTTGGGACCCCCGATCTGCACTCCCAGATCAGACCAATTCCAGGCGTTAAATGGCGTTACCGATGTCCCGAGCAATGCTGTGCCAGTTCCCTGATCTCTGCGCAGCAGACAAAGGGCATTATTAGCACCTGTGAACACGAGAGAGGCTTCATTGGGGTAAGAAGCGGCATCCGGATAGACATTATCTGACAAGACTTCCCATGATTCGCCGTTCACAGTCCGATACAGACAACCTCCCGTATCTTTTCCGCTGTAGGCAAAACTATACCCAATTTCCCCCTGCCAGGTGACACTCCAGCGCCAGGTATTGACGCCGCTTGGGCAGGTGAATGCTCCTTCCCAATTCACACCATCCGAAGAAAGCCATGTCAGCGATTGAAGGTGGATGTTGTTTTCTGGCTTCAGGAACCTCACCGCGCCATTCAGCATCAACTTGCCCTGCGCTGAAATGGAAAGCTTGGCATCTCTCACATCACCCCCATCCCAGCCTAGCAGGATAACCGATGACCAATCGATCCCATCAGTAGACGAGATTACTCGCAGTTTACCATCGTCTGAAACATGACTCGATCCCTCGCGAAAGGCACAAAACCACTTTTCTTTAAAGCGAACCAGGTCAGTAAAGGCATTGTGTGGAGCCTGATCCCAAATTTTTTCCACATAGGTTAAGCGCATTTTCACATCCTTTCGCATGAAGGGAATAATCCTGCTTCGATGTACACTAGCAATTCGGGCCTCAAATCAGAGCTCAGCTGAACCTTAAAGTGTATACATCGGCGTCATTCAGGACAAAACGCAAACGCACCGGGACCCCCTCTAATCTGGATACGTCCGCGCCGTCATTCCAATTGACCGGCGCACAGAGCTGATCGCCAAAAATCGGACGTGCGCATCCCAAACCGAATCCGTCGATGGGATAACCGTGTTCATCCTGCAGCTCGATCCGGATCGTACCAGCAGCAGATGTAGAGTAATTCAACCACAATTGCCTTCCCTGAAACACCAGGGGCTTTGTGATAAATTCACCGCCGTCGAAACCAGCGCGAATCGAGACAAAACCCCAAGGACGAACTGCCAGCCTGCGTAAGCGAACAGGCGTTCCCGGATGGCGATAGTGCTCACTGATATACATCGACCATTCTGTTGGAGAAGAACTCGATGATGCCCCAGACGGGATAGTTGTTCCTGTCAGTCCAGTTCAGGTCGTCCAGACCGGGACGGACCCAGGCTTCAGCATAGCGATGCCAATCTACCCCATTGCGGCTGACCATGAACAGGGCATCATTGACACCTGGGATCCCGTGCCCCTGGTCAAAAACCCGCTGCTGGACATATCGGTTGGGAAACGACAGGTAGATGTGCTCCGCACCAGGACATGGCAGCACATTATTGGTGTACAACTGCATATCATCGTAGGGATCGTTATACCGATTCGGTGTAGACTGGAGACCAGTGCAGGAAATCATGCGACGTGGCGCTTTGAATCGCTCGCACCACGGTTGGCTCAATCCCCAGCACATCATTTTCCGCCATACCCGGGGAATAATTCTTGAAATAACGTGTGTAGCAGCGATACGTGCCGGTTAATCGATCCCAGAAAGCGGTGTTGATCGTATCGAAGGTGCCTTCCATGGATATTGGCTCAGTGGACATAGGCTGCCAGGAGTACCCATCTGCAGAACACATGGCATAAAGCTTTTGCCATCTTGAGCTAAACCCCTTGTAGCGCTGACCGGGTTTACAGTCAGGATTCGTATCGATGAACGCAGGCGGGGGGACATAAGGTGGCTCGCCAAGAAAGAGAATGTTGTTGGATCTGGACCCATCAAACTCTACCAATCCAATATCCGGGCGGTGAAAGCTAAATCCTGCGTCGTCACTTTCTGCCAGAGCCATGATCACATGGTCCTCGTTGGACCGGTCAGGGATCGCAGCCCGGTAATACAGTCGTATTCTATCTCCATCTTGAAACACGCTGTTGAAACCGGCGACATCGTCCTCCCACTCTGCATCGCAGGTAAAAACAACCTCTCGCCGTTCAGGTTGGTGAAGCATAAAATGAACACCGCGCAGCTGTTCGACGAGGAAGTCATCGAAGAGAGGTTCAATGCGAGAAGCGATATTGATCATATTCATCATGACGTGGACTTATAGTTTTTCGCGGTTTCAGAAATAGTTTCAGCTCCACAATTTCAATGTTTTGATCTCAAAGGGGTGAAAATCGAGCCTGATCCTGCCGTCCTTGATTTCTAATGACTGGAGCCTGTCCTCCATCAGGTTGATGAGTGCCGCGGACTCCACCTGCCGGTTGAAGGTGACCCAAACATCGCGCATCTCCATTCCGCTGGATTCGTAGAGGCGCAGGACAACCCCATTACTGGATCCTCCAGCACCTTCACCTGGTTTCAGTGCAGAGACGATTATCCCAGGATGAGAAACCGCCAAAGCGCCCCAGCTCCCGGGCAATTCACCAGGATGCAAAGGCTCCTTTTGCACAATGAGTGGATGGTTGAACTCCTGACCTTGCTGGACGATACCGGCACCCCGCCAATCCCCAATGTGGGGAATCAGGGCATACTCAAAGTGGTGCTCTTTGCCAAGCTCAAATCCGCTGTCGGACGACATCCCTTGCTCGTAACCCCCGAAGAAACCATAGGCGACGATGCGGGTGCTGCGCAGAAGCGAAAGCATCAGTCACCCCACCGGCGACATTATTACCGGGTAAACCGCGATTGATCAATGCAACCCCCCGTTTTCCATCAGTGGTATCTATCCAATTTTGTGCAGGGAACTCAATCCCCTCCGGTCGTTCGACAGCGCCAAAGGGTATTTCATGGGTATGCACGCCATCTTTAATGGATGTGGGGAAAAGAACCCGGTAGCGGACAAACGATTCGTGGTTAAGTATGCGCGTGCGGAATTCGATGCGGCGCAATCCAGACACAAGGCGGATGCTTGTTTCCAATTTCCCCTGGTCTGAGAACGGTCTTTTCACCGTGTATTCCGAATAAACTGAACCACGATTCACTCTGGAATTCACCAATCCAGGATCTTCCATTGGATCCGTGCTGAAAAAAGCATTGCCTGCACCAGGCGCGAAATGAGGTTCTTGCATGGCGATGGTGCTGCCGCCATCCAGCGGACGGTACAATTCCCATAAATCGCCGTGGTCTTCTTCCTTCACAATCACATTCCCCGGGTTATCGGAAATGACCTCCCAATCATTTTCCTTGTCATAAAGCCTTGTGATCGCCCCGCTGGACGGATCGATTTCAAGACGGTAAAACTCATTCTCAAGCCAGGAATCTGAAGTCGAAACTTGTTCTTCGACTGAGTATGGATTGGGTTCTTGTGTATAGGAGATATGGTAAACGCCATAACCCATCGCAGGAATCTCGCTGGCGAGAAATGCAATCTTCGCCCGGAGCATTTCGCCACGAGAGTCATAACCAATGTCGATTGGCTGAAGCGGAACTGTCTGCCCTGTTGGCGTGGTGATCCTGACACCCGTCATCTGAGGATCACCAAAACCAATCTCGACCGAGATCATGTCTGAACGGGTCGTACTGGTAGGATTGAATATAACCAGTGATCCGGCAGTTTCGCTTCCTGATCCAGCAGCAGTGTCAATCATCCCGGACAGCTGCTCCAATGCACTCGCTAACTCACTGCCTGCAATCTTTTGTGCAAACGCATAGGAACTGAGGGTATCATCGTAAACGTGGTCGGTCATCACACCGGACATCAAATCGTGCGCCTGGTTAAAGAGAACAGGTTCCCATGCAGTCCAGAGGTTCTGTCTCCCTGCCTCCAGGTCAGCAGATGATTGCAGCCAAACCAGAAGTGCAGCCAACTTCTCTGCTGTGAGTAACAGTCTCTCGTTTTCTCGGCAATACTGCTTGAGCCGGATTCGGCTGCTGTACCCACCCTGGAAGATCGGATTCCATTCGCCTTTCAGGACGGGTCTTTCGGATCCAGCGGACTCGATCGACTGAACATACTCACCCGGCACTGCTATCCTCAATCGAAACTCATCTGGATCCCGGTTAAACTGCTCTGCCATTTCAACCAGGTGACCTTCCGGCTCGCCAACATCCACCCCGGATAATGCCACGAGGCTGCTGCTCCCGGCAAAAGGCTCCAGCTTCTGGTAAAGGTCCGTAAAAAATTCGCGGAATTCGGGCAGGTTTTGCGGAGAATGATAAGCATTCCCATAACCATATGGCAGCCAGTACGCCGGAATGCGGGTGCCATCTATACCTTCCCATAAGAATTCCGCGGGCACATCATAATTTGGCGCTCCTCGCCAGAACCAGTGGTTGGTAAATCCGGAGAGTCTGAGCAATTGAGGCATCTGGGCATTTTGCCCGAATGTATCCAGCAGCCATCCTGAGGTGACATCCACTCCCAATTCACCCCGGAAATAGCCCTTGCCATATAACACCTGGCGGATAAAGGACTCACCGCTCGGAATGTTAGCATCAGTCATAACATTCAACCCCCCCACAATCTCAAGCCGTCCTTCGCCAACGAATTGTTGAAATGAGGATGCCTCTTCTGGATACCGTTCCAGGAATGGTCTGACGTAACATGCCTGGTCCAGGACGAAGCGGTAATCCGGCTGGGTCTTGAGCAGCTGCAAAGCTTTGAGGATATTGGGCAGCCCCATTTCAAGGTATTCGGCTCGAGTCTTAAAAACAGCGCCTTCCCAGTGTGTGTGCGGGATAATGAAGAAAGTGTGCATACGTGCTCCTCGAATTATTCGGCTAAGTGTTAGAATCCTTGCCGGTCAATTATACAGTCGGAAATAATTTTCGAGTTGATTCTCACCCTCCTGCAGTAATGCAGGGCGAACATATACCATCAACCGGTCTTTGGCAATAGATTTTAGCAACTAACAAAAGGATGTGTGGTCCATGAAGAAAAACTCCCCCTACTCTCTAGAGCTTTCAAATGATCACTTCTCGCTGAAGGTTTTGATCAAGGATGACCGCCTTTACGTTTTCCTTGGAGACCCAGTCACAGGATTTGATTTTTCAGAAAGCCCGTACTACTTCCAGGCTACATGGAAACAATCACCCACACAACTCACCCAGGCGATTGCGCTAGACAACCTGAGGTTGGAATCGCTAAATGATGAAATTATCATTCGCGGAGATATGGCATCACTTCAGGTGACGAGTTGTTTCACATTGTCAACCACAATGCCAGGACTCACCGAGAAGATAACCATCAAAAATGACGGCACAGAACCCTTCAGGCTTGAAGATTTCGCCTGCGGGATGCTGCGCACACTCACCGACCGACTGGGTCGACCCATCCCAGAGGTAAAGGAAGACCGTTTCCGTGCTTTGCCATTCCTTCACCGCTCAACGGATGCGACGGAATGGGACAATGATTATGAGATTCTCGACCTGTTGCAGAAAACAGGCAGTGCCATACGACTTGGTGTTGACCCGGTGTTCGTCGAGAACCAGGGGGCACTGCCTTCCTGGTCACGTTTTTCCGAAGGGTGGGCATGGCAGCATGACGAAACCACATTATGCATTTTTAAATTCAACCAGCAGGCGATCGAATTCAGCCCGCTGGCGATCGAAACAGATCCGCAATGCGCCTATCTCAGGTTCGGCGGCGCCAGTGTGCTCAACGGTGAACCCTCCAGGTTGTTGCAGCTTCAACCCGGCGAGAGTTTCGAGTTTGGGGAAACCTACTACCAATTTATCCAGGGTGGCTATACTCAGTCAGCTTATGCGATGCGCAGGTACCTGGATGAAAAAGGCTGCAAATTCCCGGGAAACTACAATCCACCCGTGCATTGGAATGAATTATATGATAACCCCGAGTGGAACCTGGCTTCACCCGGAAGACCGTCTGACCGCAGTAAAAATGGGAATCCAACGAAGACGCGACACCTGGCCTATACCAGGGCACTGCTCCTTGAAGAGGCAAAGAAGGCTCAGCAATACGGCTGCCAGGCGCTTTATCTCGACCCGGGTTGGGACACAACCTTTGGCAGCTTCCTGTGGGGTATAGATTGGCTGGGAAACCGCAGGGATTTCGTTGAACTGTTAAAGGAAGATTACGGATTGAAAGTGTCTCTGCATTGCCCCCTGGCAACCTGGATGTCGCTCGATGGTCGTTCCAATGATTCCTGGCCCCGGGAGGCAGAGCGCATGGATCCGTTCGGAGAGGTTATCCCTGGCTCCATTTGCCTGGGTTCAATACAATACCTGGCGGAAGCAGAGGTCCGCTTGTTGGAACACTGCCGGGATGGCGTAACATTCTTGATGTTTGACGGGAACTGGTACAACGACGGCTGCTGGAACCCGGATCACGGGCACCCGGTACCTTACACCTATGAAGACCACTGCCGGGCAAACCTGGACCTTGCGCAAAGGATCCACAAGCAGTTCCCGGACGTCCTTATCGAAATGCATGACATGATCAGCGGGGGCAGCATCCTGAGATACACGCCGGTATATTACAAATACGGTCTGCCGGACAGTTATGATGAAAACTGGGGTTTCGAGTTAATGTGGCAGCCAATGGAAGACATCCTCAGCGGACGTGCCCGCAGCCTGTATTATTACAACCTGGCATGTAATGTGCCGGTTTACCTGCACATCGACCTGCGGGACGATAACATCCACTGCCTGGTCCTGTGGTGGTACGCTTCAACCTGCAGGCACCTGGGGATTGGAGGCACACATGAAGATGCCCTCATCGCCAGCGCCCAGCAGAACGCCATGCGGCGTTACCGGGAGCTCGAACGTTTTTACAAACGCGGTGAGTTTTATGGATACGGTGAAGAGGTCCACGTACATGTAATTCCCGAAGAAAGCGCGTTTGTGGTGAACCTTTTCAACCTGTCAGCTGAAGAACGCGTCATATCAGCGAAAATCTCCGTCGAAGAACTGGGTATCCACCCAGACCAGTGGTTCATCTCACCGAAAAGCGGCTGGTTTGACCCGTTCGAGGGCACATTCAATATCAAAAGACGAATGGATGCCTGGTCTGCCCAGATTGTCTCCGTAACTCCTTTACTTCCCGAGAACAGCCGGTAGGGCGGAAGGCGATTCCGCCCTACCCCACAATTTTTTTACTCTTTTATCCCTCAACAGGTGCAGGACGTTTGCGCAGGCTGTACAGCACCATGCCAATTCCTAGCAGGATCAAAGCAACTGCCCAGGCATATTGAAATCCTAGGGTTAACAATGCCATGATCACCGCCACACCCGTCAGCGCAAGAGCCGGGTATTTTGCCCAATCGGTATCGTGCAGGCTGCGCCTGAGCCAGAGAATACCAAATGTAGCCGCCCACCCCAGGAACATCACTACCACTGCCAGGGCATCCTCGTCTCCCGGCAGCTGCAGCGTGGTGAGTAAGATCATCGCTGCGATGCTGACCATGAAGCCTCCCGGTATAATCGCCCACCAATTATTGGGTGCTAACATGTACACCACAATGAATGGCAGACCAATGACGGCAACAATGAGCGCTCCCAACCATTCTCCAGTTGTCAATGTTGACATCCCAGGAATGATGGCGATGAAAACCAGGATGAAGGCAGGGACCAATGCCCAGGTGCGAGACCGATCCAATAGGAAAGCCACCAAGAAAGGAACCGCAACCGAACCAAGGATCAAAGTCGCAATCCATTCCTCAGGAACGGCAGTGTCAACGATCGCAATGGTGCCTGCCAATGCAGCCAGGATAAAGGCTGGGAAAAGCCAGCCCCAATTCTGTATGCCGCTCACAAAGTAAATAACAAAGAATAGAGCACTTGCCAGTGCGAAAGCAACGATAGCGCTTGTTGGAGAAAGATCCTCCAGGTAGCCTAATTGATTAAGCATCGCATAAATGCCAGCAATAATCAGTACCAATCCCAGGATGATCGTGGGAAGTTGTTTTTTCATGATGACCTCCATTTGCAGTATATAAACGATCTTATCCGCAAAATTACGTAAGGTCATCAGCCATCTGTACAGTTTCATTTGTCCAAATGGGCAGGTTTATTATTCGCTTTGCGCTGCTGGCTAAGCCTCAGGACAGCGATGTACGCGCTACGATTTACATCCAGCCTGTCTAATGTTTTTTGATCTCCGGTATAGAAGAGGTTCGTTGACGCCGCTTCAAGGTAAACGGTGAACTGGTCGATATCCTGCGACAAAACCTTTTTATGGAAAAGGTCATAAATTACTGCCGCTCTGCGAGGCAGGAGGAACCTTTGACCCATTCACCTGCTGAACCTGTCAGTACCTGGTAGGCAATCACATGTTCGTACAAGCCTTCAGCGCGCAGCTGGTTCATCAACCCGAAGATCGACTCTTTTACCTGAGCTTGCCTTACTTCGGACGCTGGAGTTTGAGAAACCTTATTGCCGTCTACCGGTAATTACAAGCACGTCCACCGGCAGGGAACGATCTTGAGGTGTTGGGTGATAATGCTGAGTTTATATTACGGGATCAATGTCCTGAACGAGAATATTCTGCGCCAAATCTCGATCCAGTGCCAGCTCGGTGTGCTCAAAGCGCACCATTGTGACTGGTGATTGCTGCTGGATGAACAATTTTTGCCCCAGAACCACGCCATAGGCTTGCAGGTGCGCCAGATTGGACGCTGAAATCGACTCTGAGAATCCTCTGACACTGATTTCATGCCCGGGCGGAACATCGATCAGTCGAATTTCCCTTCCCCCCATGGAAACCTGCCTTCTTGAATACCGCAGCAGCCGTTCAAATAATGATGCCCATTTCGATTTGCGCACATCCAGAACCTCGTACCCACAGTTGGGACAGCAAGTCAGAGAACATGCATTTCCTAATGGACACTGCGAACAAGACTCTGTGATCTTCAGCATTGAACATGAAACCGCACATCGAACAGGTTAACTTTTGGGAGACTGCAACCTTGTCTTTGAATGAAACGTCTACCAGAGGGCTGGACTCAGGAATCTTCGTTTTCATCGTCCTGGTCACCAGCCCCAACCAACCAGGCGTAACAGGCGGTCTAAGATACCGCCGACCAGGAATGCCAGTGGGAAGACCAGGATGATGATCCCGAGCGCTGTCTTCCATCCACGTTCCTTGGCAACCACCATTACATTCGCGATGCATGGCACGAATAAGGTTACTGTAACCATGGAAACTACCACCTGACGTGCTGACAACAATCCCTGTGATTCCATCACAAACAGTCCGGTGGCGCCGAAATCTCGCCTCAGGAACCCCATGAGGAAGGCAGCACTGGCTTCGGCTGGCAAACCGAGCCAACCCGTTACCAATGGTTGAGCCACACGGATCAACCCGTCGAGGATGCCCGTCAGGTCCAGGAAAAACATCAGCACGGCGCCGATCAGGAAAAGTGGGACGACCTCTTTCAGATACCATTCCAGCCGCGCCAATGTCTTCATGAGTACATTCGAAATCACCGGAAACCGCAGAGGCGGCACCTCGACCAACAGCTGGCTGCGTTCCCCTGGGATAAGCCTGGCAGCCAGCCAACCAACTCCCAGCAGCACCAGAAAAATAATGCCTCCCCAAATCATCGTCGCACCCAGCGAGATACCCGCCAGCATCCCCAAAACAACACCCAGCTGCGCAGAACACGGTACCGCCAGTGCCAGTAATAAGATCACCAGGATGCGATCGCGCTTGTTCTCGAGTACACGCGTCGTCAGGGTTGCCATGGTGACACATCCCAATCCAAGCACCATGGGCAACACAGCTTTACCATTCAAACCAAGATAACGAAATAAGGTATTGCTCAATGCAGCCAGCCGGGGTAGATATCCTGAATCTTCCATGATCCCGAATGCAAGAAAAAAGGTGGTCACGATGGGGAGTATCAAGGCAAAGGCATACGTGACCCCCATGGTCCATATCCCATAATCACCGATCAGGAAATCTGCCACTACCGGGAGAGGCACCCAGCGTGTGACCATTCCGGTAAACCACGGGTTGATGTATTGACCAAACAAGGTATTTTCGAACCAATCAACCAGTATTCCCGCGCCTAAAACACCGACAAACCAGTAAAGTGCATACAAAACCCCGGCGAGGATCAGCGTTCCCCAGAATGGGTGAGTGGCAAGATGACCGAGCCGGGTAGAAAAACCTTGCCACACAGTGCCCCCATCCAGGATTACTGAAGAAGCGGTTTCCTGTATAAATTCGATTCTCCTGCCCTGGATAACAGATTGTGTTGGTTCCGAAAAAAACTTCTGAACCTTTTCCCGCTCATCTGAAATAACCTTCCAACTGCGTTCATCCAGGTTCTGGAATAACCAATTTTCTGTAACCGGGTCCCTGCAAAGCCAGAAGAGTGCGATGGATCGGCTGGAAATATTCGCTGTCGGCAGGTGTTGACTGATTGCCTGTATGCTGGCTTCAATCTCTTGCGGGTAATCGAGTTTGAATCCGGGTTTGGTTGTCTCAGGTATCCTTCTTTTCAGTTCCTCTATCCCAACCCCCCGTATGGCGGTAGTAGGAATAACCGGGATGCCCATGATCTCGGAGAGTTTTTGAATATCGATTTTTACGCCTCTGGAACTGGCTTCATCAATCATATTCAATACCAAAACCAATGGGATCCCCATTTCAGCAAGCTGCAGGGTCAACTGGAGTGTCCTGCGAACGTTTTTAGCATCACCTACCTGGAGGATCGCCTGTAAAGATTCCTGGTAGAGAATGCGGGTCGTGACAAATTCGTCCTCGGTTTGTGGGGGTAAAGCAATTACTCCCGGGGTATCCACCAGGGAGATTCCCGGAAGCCCGCGTGCCATCCCGCGTGTGAGTTCCACCGTAGTCCCGGGATAATTTGAAATATCGACATGTTGACCCGTGAGACGCTGGAATAGAGCGGATTTCCCCACGTTCGGATGCCCGACCAACGCAATACTGCCACTTACCGACACCGAATCTTGTCCTGAAGAGCGGTGATTATGCATAATCCGTTTCCTCAACCGGGATCACCAAGACCTTCGGAGATAATTCTGCTGAAATGCTCAATACTTTTGCCGATGGTGTTTCCACCAGGCAAATTCCATGGTCAGCAATTGCCAACATTTTTATTTTGCTGCCCTGACCGATCCCCACCTGCTCAAAAAATCCCGCTTCTGTGTCACCCGTGACAAGCGCGGAAACAACCGCGGTTTTCCCCGCGGGCAGGGAACTCAAGGGCACTCCCTTGTTCTGAATAACAGCACCTTCCTTCTGCGGGATGGGTTTGCCTTTTGGCGATACTTTGGGATTTCCCAGGAATCCCGCCAATCGCTCGGCTGTTTCGGCAGGGATTGCATGCTCCAAACGACATGCAAGAGTTTCAGCTTCAACGGGCGAATACTTCAGATGCTCGTAGAGAAACACCTCCCATAACCGGCGCAAGCGCATGATCTGGTTGGTGATATCCCATCCTGCCCGCGTAAATTCAACCCCGCGATAAGGCGTGTATTGAATGAACCCCATGTCTTCCAGCTGGTGGATCATCTGGTTGGCAGAAATTGGGGTAACCTCCAGCAGTTCCGCAACCTTGGTAACCGGGATTGGGCACTCATCCGCGATTTCGCCCAGGCGCGCAATTGCCACCAGGTACATCTGCTCGCTTTCACTTGTGTTTTTTATGGCATCCATAAGATTTCCCTGATTATGTTATGGTATGCCTAAATATATCAACACTCCCCGTATTCTACAAAGGATATTTGTCACCTATTTTCACCCAGCTTGTCATAAAACGCGCACCATCAAAGGGATTGATTCGCTTTACTCGTGTTTTAAAGCCTTAACAGGATCCATCCGTGAAGCACGCGCAGCCGGATAAAATCCTCCCAGAACCCCGATAAATGCCGCAAAGACCAGCGCACCAATCGCCAACCAAACAGGCACTATCGACATCTGACCGATACCTGTTACTCCTTCGTTGGCGAGATACAGGTGACCCACCCAGTCCACCAACCGACCCAGCAGTGTTCCCAGAATCAGCCCGACAACACCTCCAATCAACCCCAGCAGGATGGCGTCAGCCGTGAACATCCGGCGAACTTCCTTATTTCTCGCTCCCAGGGCTTTCAACACACCGATCTCTCGGGTGCGTTCGTAGATCGCCATCATCATTGTATTAGCTACTCCCAGCGTAGCGACCAAAAGCGCAAGGCCACCGACCGAGCCCAGCAGTACCTGCATGATCGCCAGGACACGGTTGGCAATTTCAAGAAATGCACCCAGGGATTGACCTTCGAGCTGCTTATCCTGTGCACTTTCCAAGATCGCTGGAACTTCCTTCTCATCAACCGCACGGACAATCAGCATATCGTATCCATCTGTGTTTAAAGTATCAGGGCGCCCATACCACCAGGCTTTAACTTCGGCACGTTCCCTGATACCCAGATCGGCGGAATTATATCCTCTGCTTTTTTCAACGCCAATAATTTCGGTAGCGAAATCTCGCGTTTCACCACGCGGTAATCTCACAGACAGGATGATGGATTTGTCAATTAAATCATCGTATGTGAGGTTACTATTCTCGATCAGTCGGTCGGCGATGCGATTGGTGATGACCATTCCACGGGTGTCTCCTTCGCCCAGATCAGCCCCTGCCAACATCTCTGGCGCAAAAAGGAAATTTGGACCTCCCATTCCCCTCCCCATGCCTCCTTCCAGGCGTATGGGAATTGCCTGGTCTTCAAAAGACAGACTGGTTTCCATATTCGAGGGCAGGTTCAAAACCGGTGTAACCGACTGCACTTCGGACATTTGTCTGAACTCTGTGACATGGTCCGGAGTGATAGGTTGTTCGGGTTCAGAAAGTCCAAAAGGATCGAATTGATCTTGCTCAGGATAAGTAGGTGAGATGTAAACATTCTCCAGCCCCAGTGTCTGAAAATTTCGGTTAACCTCTTCCTGGACTCCAACGCCAAAGGAAACCATGGCAACCAGGGTGACAATACCGATGACAACACCTGCCGAAGTCAGGATGTTACGCACAGGACGACGACGCAAATTTACAAGGGCAGTTCGAAGGAGATCTTTTAAGGTTAGACCCCCTTTCTTGTCAGCGCTTAATTGGGTGTCCCTAATATTTTCATTACTTTCCTGTGCAATAAGGTTTTCCGATTGATTACTGCTATGCTTAATGATCTGAACATCAGCAACTTCACCATCTCGGAGATAAATCACACGGTCAGCATACGCTGCAACTTCCGGGTCGTGGGTTACGATAACCAGGGTCACCCCACTCTCGGAATTGAGCTCGCGAAGCAGCTTCATGACCTCCGACCCGGTTGTTGAATCAAGGTTTCCGGTAGGTTCATCCGCCAGAATCAATTGTGGGTTATTTACCAGAGCTCGAGCAATGGCAGCTCGCTGTTGTTCTCCCCCGGACAGTTCGGTGGGTTTATGTTCGAGACGGTGTCCCAAACCGACCCGAGAAAGCAATTCTCGAGCCCGGTTGGTACGTTTTTGAAGGTTGGTCCCACACAGCATCAAAGGCAATGCTACATTTTCCATTGCCGTCAGCGTGGGAAGCAAGTTGAAAGTCTGGAAAATAAAACCTACCTGGTAGCGACGATGAGCAGTTAATGTTTCCTCCGTTGCATCCTGTAAGGCTGTACCGTACATGATGATCTGCCCTTGAGTCGGATGATCCAGTCCACCGAGTAAATGTAATAATGTCGATTTACCGGATCCCGAAGGTCCCACGAGTGCAACAAATTCACCCTGGTAAATTTCCAGGTTTATGTTCTTTAGCGCGTCTACTTTTGTGCCACCAAGCTGGTATTGACGGCACAGGTTAACAAGCTGGATGGCTCTTTCCATCTATCTCAAAGATTCAGCGATGCTGAGTGCCTGGTCAAGGGTCAAATCACCTGCGATGGTTATGGTCAAATCGCCCTCATTCCATGTCAGTAATACCTGGTCGCCTGAATCAGAAGCATACAGCGTGCCTGAAACCCCACGCACATCAACAGGTTGCTTCTCGGCAGAAGGAACTGGGAACATTTCCGTCATATCTCCGGTTGTTGGCACCTCGAAGATGCTGAATGCGCCTCCATCCTGCAGTGTAAAGCGTTGCACAATTGCACCGCGAACATTGATAATATCTACCAGAGTGCTGCCTTCCAGAGCCACATCCGGTGTGAGTAAAATAAATTCCGCTGTGGTTGAAGCTTCTTCCAGGCTCAATGATTGGGGCTCCAGATCTTCAAATGAGAGAATCTCCACACCATCTGGGATATCGAAGCTGAATAACGCTGCATCCACACCCTGGTTCACGTCCAACTCCAACGCTTCAACGCGGATATCTCCAATACTGCTACCGGTAAAAGCTGCAGTAAGTGCAACATTGCGATTCTGGTCGATGCCCATTTCGATATAACCACCTACCGCTGCAAATTCAGACGGCATCTGGTCAGCGATTGGCACCAACTTAATCATTTGAACCGGTGTACTGGCAACCGTATCACTTCCCGATTTTGAGAGATTGAAATATTCAGATAATTTTTGGACGGCTTCTTGCGCATTTTGTGGATGGCTCATTTTAGCTTCCTGAAGGTCTTGTTGGCTAAACTCACCATCAAAAACATCAAATCCATTAAGTTCCTTCTCAGCCATCATCGCTTTCGCTTCCTCAAGCGTGCCGATCAAAACCTGGTTCTTATTCGGTGAATATGCCCAGAGGGTTTCACCATCACTGACGAGGGTGACCCCAACCATTTCCTCATCACTCGCTTCCAATACTTCTAAACGGAACGCAATTTTCTCCTCACCAACTTTCCCCCCCACAACTCAACGGTACCATTGGCTTTTTTCTCGATTGTATCTGCATCAAAGGCGAAGATCGCATGACCATCCTGTATGGAGTGCATTGTTTCAAGAGTTGATATCAGGATGTCCTCAGCAGAAGGTTGCAAGAGCACAAAACCACTTAACAAACCACCGATCAGAACAACAACCCCCACGAAGATCCACAAAACAACTTTCTTGTTCACTTAACACCTCCATTAATTAACCTGACATCGCTGTGGAATAAATATTCAGCGAGGATCAACGAATAAACGCTGATACTTAATTCTATCTGAATTCTATGAATAGAACTCTGAGTCCTGATTAAGGATTCAATGAGCGTTTTTACGCCATAAAGAATAAAGATAGACGATTTCGCTCAACACGAAGGAGATACCCAATAATCAGATAGATGAAAGTTACCCTTACCTGGTCAGGATAATAAGAAAAGCCTAACCTGGGCGCACTTCTCAAACCATCACAACTCAGATAAAATTTCGATTCGTTTAATTGACCTCGGTTGAAAAGACCGGGGTCATTGGTTGTTTAGATCGAGGCAAGGGCATTAATGAAAACGCAAAGAAATGACATTCGAAATATAGCCATCATCGCTCATGTCGACCACGGTAAGACCACCCTGGTAGATGGGCTGTTGAAACAGGCACGGGTTTTCCGCGAGAACCAACATGTTATCGAAAGGGTGATGGATTCTAACGATCTGGAACGTGAACGCGGCATCACCATCCTGGCAAAAAACACAGCCATCGAAATGTGGGATGAAAAGACACAGCAGATGGTGAAAATTAACATTGTGGACACACCCGGACATGCCGATTTCGGTGGTGAGGTTGAACGTGTGATGAATATGGTGGACGGTGTCTTGCTGTTGGTGGATGCTGCCGAAGGACCCAAGCCGCAAACTCGCTTTGTATTACGCAAAGCCCTTGAGGTAGGTCACCGCGCCATCGTGGTTATTAATAAAATCGACCGCAAAGACGCCGAACCAGAACGCGTGCTCAACCAGACGTTTGACCTGTTTATCGAACTGGGAGCGACGGACGAGCAGGCTGATTTCCCGGTGATTTACGCCAATGCAGTCAGCGCCCAGGCTGGTCTGACGCAAGAATTGGGCAGAGATTTACAACCCCTCTTCAATGCAATATTGAACCACATCCCCGCTCCAATTGTGGATGCGGATGCCCCGCTGCAGATGCTGGTTACCACACTTGGGTATGATGAATACCGCGGGGTTACGGCTGTGGGCAGGATTTTTGCCGGCGAGATAACGGCTGGTCAAAACCTGGCGCGGATGCGTCTGGATGGCGAAGTGCTTCCTGAAAGAGCCAGGTACCTATACGTACATCAAGGTCTCCAAAAAGTTGAGGTACCGACCGCACAGGCTGGTGAAATCGTCGCCCTGGCAGGATTGGAAGGCATCGCCATTGGTGAGAACTCTGGCAGACCCGGAGAATCCGGTGCGGCTTCCAACCATCCGGGTTGAGGAACCCACGGTGCGGATGACATTCAGCGTCAATACGTCCCCATTTACAGGTCGAGAAGGTCGTTGGGGCACCTCGCGCAAGCTGCGCGAGCGCCTGTTCGATGAGCTGCGCACGAATGTGGCTTTACGAGTCAGCGAGATGGAAAGCGCCGATTCATTCCTGGTTTCAGGAAGAGGCGAGCTGCACCTGGCGATACTGATCGAGACCATGCGCCGGGAGGGTTATGAATTCCAGGTATCACGACCCAGCGTAATCTTACGCCGCAGTGAACAAGGGGAAGCGCTTGAGCCTTTCGAAGAAGTATATATCGAAACGGACTCCAGTTCGGTTGGGGTTGTCGTCGAACTGCTCGGGGCAAGAAGAGGTGTGATGCTGGATTTACAAAATTCGGGCGAAAACAGCGTATTCCTTAAATTCCTCGTACCGACACGCGGGCTGCTGGGTTTCCGCTACCAATTCCTGACTGCCACCCGGGGGGTGGGTGTGATGAACACTCTATTCCATGGATACCTGCCCATGGCTGGAGCAATCAATGGTCGCTCAACCGGGTCGCTCGTAGCCTGGGAGACCGGGGTGGCAACCACCTTTGGTCTGAAAAACGCGGAAGAACGCGGGGTAATGTTCATCGAGCCGGGCACTGAAGTTTATCAGGGCATGGTGGTTGGGGAACATCAACGCCCCGGTGATCTGGCAATCAATATATGCAAAAAGAAGCACCTGACCAACATGCGCGCCGCCAGGGGAGAAATGGAGACGCGCCTGACAACACCTCGGAAGATGAGCCTGGATGAGGCGATCGAATACCTTGGGGACGATGACCTGTTAGAAGTCACACCTGCCAATTTTCGAATTCGAAAACGTATACTGGACACCGAGGACCGCGGAAAATTAACCAAATTGGTAAAAGAGGATCCTGCACCAATTAGCTTTAATTAAACCTTCTACTACTCGTTAATTTTTAAATTAACTTTCGGTAATGAAGCCGCATCATCTTGGGGGAAATCATTAATATTAATTTTCTCCAAATTTAATGTATAATTTATTCACGTGATACGTACAAGTGCATACAACTTGTCTTCTATCTAATGCAAGAACTTACATTAAAACGCATTTCCTCAGTAAAGTTTTGCTAAATGAAACAATAACAGACTCATGAATTCGATCCACAAAGATAGTCCTATCCCAATTTACAGCCAGCTTGCAGATATTATTCGCAACCAAGTATTAGCGGGGGAAATTAAACCTGGAGACCAACTCCCTGGTGAATTTGAACTGGCAAAGTCTTACAAGATCAGCCGGAGCAGTGTCCGGCGAGCCATCGAATTGCTTTCAAAGGGCGGTCTGGTGAGAAAAATCCATGGAAAAGGGAATTTTATCCAGTATTGGGGTAAAACAAATGAGACCAGTGGTGTGATAAGTCTCCTCGTACCAGACTCACGAATCTTTTTGTTCTCGAGTGTTTTAAAAGGTGCACATTCAGCAGCGAAATCCCGAGGATATACACTGGTCCTCAGCTTTCTCGGTAACAATGATGACGAAGAAAACGAGATTTTCGACCAGTTGAGGGAACATGGGATAAAAGGATTCGTGATTTTCCCAAGAAATAATATTCATCATGACGGAGCAATTTGGCGATTATTTCGGGAGGATTTTCCATTTGTGCTGATTGACCGTTATTTGCCAAATTTACCAAGCACTTACGTTGGTGTGGATAATGTTGATTCAGCATACCAGATTGTCAACCATCTTGCATCCTTGGGATATCGCAGCATTGGCTTTGCAACAACCACCGGGATGAACACAACAACAGTCCAGGAAAGATTTGATGGGTACCAAAAGGCACTGGCGGATCATTGCTTAGAATATGAACCCAGGTGGGACTTTGATACTCAATTTGAATCCTCTTCCCCGATCATTCCCGAAGAAGATGAAGCCGGACAGATTGAAATTTTCAGATCTTTATTCCGTGAACATGGACATCCGGAAGCAATCTTCTCGATAAACGATATCACTTCATATATGGTAGAGAGAGCCGCAAAAGCAGAAGGCATAAACATTCCACATGAATTAGCCCTGGCAGGTATGGATGATGATGAATACGCAAAACGCGCTGAAGTGCCTCTGACAACTATCAGGCAACCATTTGAAGAGATGGGTGCACGCGCAGCCCATCTCCTTATCGATCGCCTGCGCGGTTCACCATCAGGGATAGAAAAAATTTTACTACCCACCCAATTGATCATCCGCCAATCATGTGGCGAAGACCTGGTTCGCCAGAAAATACCATCTACGGGTAATTAATTACAAGGAGGTTATAAGAAAAGATACGATAATAAATTTCCATCAATCTATACAATTTCAACAAATCTATTCGAAGCAAGAAAAAGGACAAAGCAATGACAAAAAAAATTAGTCGACGTGAATTCTTGATGGCAACCGGCATTTCCGCCTTGGGTGGACTGTTGGCTGCCTGTGCCCCGAATACAGTTATCGAAACCGTAGAGGTTGAGACAACTGTCGAGGTAGAGAAAGTTGTCAAAGAAACCGAAATCATGGAGAAAGAAGTGATTAAGGAGGTCACTGCTGTTGCTCCAACCGGTCCAACGAACTCGCGCGGTGTGGTACTCCCTGCAGACGCGCTGCCTTTGGATCAGCAGAACTGGGTACAGGGGATCAGTGCCGTAGGGGGCGGTTATGGTCACATCATGGAGTCGCTCTACAACCGCACCTTTGAACACAATGGGGGCTACGAAGCCTTGACCACGCTCAACACAGACTTCGAGACAGTTGGCAACGGAGCAGTGAGTTGGGAGATCTCGGAAGATGGTATGTACTGGGACTTCAAGCTCCAGCCCGGGCTGATGTGGTCAGACGGCAATCCAGTGGTTGCAAGTGACTGGGTCTTCACATTGCAGCGCTCGCTGGCGAACAGCTACGACTTTGCCTGGTTCTATTTCGATATCAAGAATGCTTCCAAAGTTGCCGCCAAAGAACTGGGGCCAGAAGAGCTTGGCATCGAAGCAATCGACGATGAGACTTCTGCGCATTTACACCGAGTCACCGACTCCTTACCTGCCTTCGGTTGGCACCTGGTTCGGTGTCGCTTCCCCCGCTGCCTATGGAAACAGTATGGGAGAGACCAATAACTGGGCGCTGGATCCCGCAAAGTATATTTCCTGCGGACCATTCATCCTGACCAGCTTCGAACGCGGCGTCAGGCACGAATGGGGTCCAAACACTAAATATAACGGTAACCGCGTGGTTTACTGGGAAAAAATCATCGAAGAACCCCAACCAACTGGCTTGCCTGCCTATATCTCTGGTGAGACAAAAGCATATGGACTGGATGGCAGCCAACCTCCTGCCGAGATGATGCTCGTTCAAGCCAACCCGGTGCTGCGCGCCGAGTTGCATCCACAGCCGCCAACATACACTGATTACTTCGGCTTCAACCTGTTGCAGCCCACGCTGATGACATCAGACGGGAAGGAAGTGGACAATCCTTTCTTGAACAAAGATGTCCGCCTTGCGCTGTGTAAGGCAATTGATAAGGATGCCCTTGTCGGTGAGATCTTCAACGGATTGGCGTATCCTGCTTATGGCATCCTGCCCAACGGCTTCCCGAATTTCAACCCCGAGCTGCAGAACATGGATGTCAACGTGTTTGACGTTGAAGCCGCCAAGACTCTCCTGGCAAATGCTGGATTCCCGGATGGAGCAGGATTCCCCAAGTTTGAAATGTGGATCCGCCAACCGTCCGTCTTCATGAGCACCTTTGCACAGGCTATCCAGGCACGCTGGAAGGAAAACTTGGGCATTGATGTCGATCTCAAGCCTGCTGATTTCCAAGCCTTCACCGCGGCATCCTTCGGCGACAAGACAGCCCCGATCTATTATGTGTCGTACTCGATGGACTACTACGATCCAGCAACCTTCTTGAACGTATTCCGCGCCAGCAGCGTTGGTGGACGACACCCAAATGACAACATTGAGTGGACAAACGCCTACAATACGGCAAATGGAACCCTGGACCTGGCAAAGCGCCTGGAACTTATGAAGCAGTCCGAGGTAGACCTGGTAGACAGCGCAGCCTGGTGCTTCCTGTACGGTCCTTTCAGCATCGTATTACGTCCCTGCAACCTGGTCGGACCAGCTACTGAACCTAACAAGGATGGTTATCGTTTCTTCAGCGGTGGCGGTACCGGGTGTATCCATGCTTATGAAGAAATGTACTACAATGATTCTGACTGCCGAGTGAGCATCAGATAATTAATCACCTGTAATTCTGGATGTGCCGGTCAGATTAACCGGCACATCCCCTCCCTATTCACCTGCCAGAACAAGACGGGAGGTTCCTGATAAGACACCCTCAAAGGAGTCATCTGCGATGATTAGTTTCACTCTTCGTCGATTTATGGGGATCGCGTTTACTCTGATCTTACTTTCCCTGTTTACGTTTATCCTTTCTCGCACAGTGCCGGGTGGTCCCTGGCTGCAAAATGCCGATATCCCTATGTCGGAAAAAGAAATCACAGCCTTCAAAGAAAAGTATGGGATGGATAAGCCCGTCATTGTCCAGTATGCAGTCTGGTTGTGGAATGCTGTTCGGTTGGACTTTGGCAGACCGTTCACCGCGCCGGAACTTTCCGTCATGGAACTAATCTTCAAACAGCTCAAATACAGCGTCATTATCGGCGGGTTGGCAGCTACATTTGCCATCCTCATTGGAGTTATCCTGGGCATGGTCGCAGCCTCCCGGGCGAATGGACCCATGGATAATGTCATCGTTTCGTATTCTGTGATCATCGGTACCATCCCCAGTTTTGTGCTTGGCTTTCTGATGGTCTATTTCTTTTCTGCCAGGCTTAACTGGCTTCCTGCAGGGGGTTGGGGTGGTCCGAAAAATTGGATTTTACCCGTCGTCGCTTACCTGATCCCATACACCGGTGGGGTGGCTCTGTGGACGCGTCAGTGCATGCTCGAAGCCATGACCTCAGATTATGTGCGTACAGCTTATGCAAAAGGGGTGATGGTAAGATCCGTTATGTCAAGACATGTCCTCAGAAATGCGATGATCCCGATGATCACCTCATTTCTACCATTATTTCCGGGAATGATGACTGGCTCAATTTTTATCGAACGGGTATTTGGATTACCGGGTCTGGGTCAGTATTTTTGGCAGTCCAGCTCGAACCGCGATTACCCGTTGGTATTGGGTATTACTATGTTCTGGGCTGTGTTGATCGCCTTGACGTACCTGGTCACTGATATCCTTTACGGCATAATCGATCCTAGAGTGCGCATTTCGGGAAATAAATAATGTCGACAATAACTGATCAGTCAAAATCATCCACTTCCATATCATTAACCGAGGGCGAACGGCAGTATGCCAGCTTTAGGACAGCTGCCTGGCGGCGCTTTCGACGCAACAAGCTGGCCCTATTCGGCATTGTTTATGTAATTTTGATTATACTCGCAGCCATCTTTGCGCCATTTATCACCTCCTATACGATTGACAAGATCAACCCACAAGATGCTCTGCTGGGTCCGTCATTAGACCATCCTTTCGGCACAGACTATTTAGGTCGCGACATTTACACACGCATGATCTACGGGGCTCGACCCATGCTGATTGTCGGTCTCTTCACCCAGATTATTGCTCTAATCATCGGCACCACACTTGGGCTACTTTCCGGTTACCTGGGCGGTGTGGTCGATTGGATTGTGACACGCATGGTTGATTTATTTTCCGCCTTACCATGGTATTTGATCGTCCTCTACCTGGTCATGGTGTTGTCTCCGAGCATGAGAAACCTGATCATTGCCTTATCAATCACCAGCTGGGTAGCTTCTTGCCGTATCGTGCGCGGCCTGACCTTATCGATCCGCGAGCAGGAATATATCGAAGCGGCACAAGCCTTAGGGATTCAAAGCTGGCGCATCGTTGGATTTCATGTGCTTCCCCAGGCTGCACCCCTCTTGATCTGGGCTTTTGCTGCCGGAGTACCTGCAGCAGTATTCGCCGAAGCCTCGATGAGCTTTCTAGGCATGGGCATCCGCCCTCCAGAACCCAGTTGGGGAGTAATGCTGGCAGAAAGCGGTAATTACTTTGCCTATTGGCCGCACATGCTCTTCTTCCCTGCCATATTTATTATTCTCTCTGTTCTGGCTTTCCAGGGTCTGGCTGAAGGGCTTCGCCAGGCAGTAGCCGTCAATGTAAACGTATAGGCGGTCCATCATGAAACCTCTTTTGGATGTGCAAAACCTGGAAGTAATCTTTGATACCAAGGACGGGATTGTCCGGGCGGTCAACAAAATTTCATATACCCTCGAAAAAGGGGATACCCTCGGCATCGTTGGTGAAAGTGGATCAGGAAAATCGGTCAGCCTGTTAGCGATGCTGGGGTTAATCCCAAGCCCTCCAGGAAAAATTTCGGGTGGGCAGATCCTGTTCGAGGGAAAAGATTTATTGAAAATATCTGGCAGCCATTGGCGCGGAATTCGCGGTAAGCAAATAGCCATGATTTTCCAGGATCCAATGACCTCCTTAAATCCGGTCATGACTATTGGTGCTCAGATTGACGAAGCCACCATGATCAACCTGGAAATGAGCGCTCATGAAGCCCGTCAGCGTACAATAGAAGTACTCACCCAGGTAGGCATCCCGCGCGCCGCTGATCGCTGCAAAGATTACCCACACCAGTTTTCGGGTGGGATGCGCCAGCGGGTGATGATCGCCATGGCAATTTCATGCAAGCCAAAATTATTGATCGCTGATGAGCCCACCACAGCCCTGGATGTAACTATCCAGGCTCAAATCATCGAGCTCGTCAAGCATCTTCAAGAAGAATTGGGGATGACAGTGATTTGGGTCACCCATGACCTGGGGGTTGTAGCTCGCCTGACGAATCGGATCGTCGTAATGTACGGCGGAAGTATCATGGAAGCAGGCCCGGTGAAGGAGATTTACGCTAACCCTCGTCACCCATACTCGATCGGATTATTGGCTTCCGTGCCTGGAACGAGCTTCTCTCGCACGGATGAGCTGCACTTCATCCCAGGCAACCCACCGGATATGATCGCCTTGCCCAAGGGCTGTCCATTTGCAGACCGATGTCCCTTTGCCAGCGATCAGTGCCTGGAGGAGAAGCCTGGTTTTTCGGATGTAGGTCAGGAGCACCGAGTTGCTTGTTGGAACCTGAAACATGTCATGCCGGATACACTGCTGGCTGGAGGTGCCAATGACTGAAATGGAAAAACTGGTTGAAATCAAAAGTCTGAAGAAATACTTTACGGTAAAGGGAGGTCTATTCCAAAAGGTTGTCGGTTATGTCAAAGCAGTGGATGACATTTCACTGGACATTTATGAAGGGGAAACCCTAGGATTGGTAGGAGAAAGCGGTTGTGGTAAATCCACGTTTGGACGCTCTATTTTACAGTTGATCCAACCCAGCGAAGGATCGGTGAAGTATAAAAAACAGGAATTGACCCGGTTGAAAGGAGAAGAATTGCGCCGGATGCGCACTCAGATGCAGATCATCTTTCAAAATCCATATTCTTCCCTCAATCCACGCCAGATGATCGAACGCACCCTGACCGAGCCAATGGTTGTTCATGGTATTGCGCATGGCGAAGCTGCTCGAGACAGAGCTGCCGAACTACTCACAACGGTCGGTCTAGAACCTTATTTCCTGGGCAGGTTCCCCAGCGAGTTTTCGGGTGGTCAACGCCAGCGTATTGGCATCGCCCGGGCTTTAAGCGTCAACCCAAAATTCATCGTCTGCGACGAACCGATCTCATCCCTGGATGTCTCCATCCAATCCCAGATTGTAAATTTATTACGCAAGCTGCAACAAGAACTGGGGCTGACCTATCTGTTTATCTCGCATGACTTATCCATGGTGCGCTACATCAGTAACCGCATCGCCGTGATGTACCTAGGTAAAATTGCTGAATTGGCTACGACGGACCAGGTGGTTAACACACCATTACATCCTTATACCCAGGCTTTATGGTCTGCCATTCCGATCCCCGATCCAGCACTAGAAGAATCACGCGAACGGATACTCCTGGAGGGCGATGTCCCCAACCCAATCAATCCGCCGGCAGGATGTCGGTTTTCTACACGCTGCTGGAAGGTGATGGATATTTGTCGAAAGGTCGAACCCGAATTTATTGAAATAAATCCTGGTCAGAAGGTAGCCTGCCACTTGTATTCTGACTCCAAAGGAAACGTGGATTGAGATATGGCGGATGAAATGCATATCCCTGATATGTTTGATTCCAGGTTGAAGCGGCATATCCCCAAAAAGGACTGGTTCTCAAGACAGGCGTTGATTGCTTCTCTACAGCTTGCATTTAAGCAGAATCCGGTCATCCTGCTTTATGGTGAAAATGGCGCTGGGAAGACGACTTCAGCTGCTGCTTTTGCTCTCGGTGAAGTTACGACCGGAGCCCTGGAGGGTAATCCGGTCATATATTCATCTTTCCAAGAGATTGACAACTTAACTGACCTTTTAGAAAGCTTTGGGCAGGTGTACGAAATGGCCCTGCTCGAGCGCAGCATTGAATGGCGCACATTGGACGATTACCAACGCTTGAAATTGATCCAGGATTTGCTGCATAATGTCCCCTTACTGTGGATTTGGGATGACTTCGAGCTGGTGACACCAAAAAAATGGTCTGCCGACGAGATACAGCAGTTGGAAGAGCTTCTGCGTTCGATTCCTTCAGGCGGTGGTAGGATCCTGATTCTGGACAGGCGGCAGGAAAAAGAACTTTTGACTTGGCTGCCCGAGCAAATTCAAATTGACCTCGGTATTCCCAACCCGTTAGGCCAGGAAATTGCTTCGGTTTTGGAACCCACTCAATCCCCGGGATCTACCAAATCCTCGGGAACAAGCGCGCCTGCCCGAGACTCTCCATCTTGCGCTGTCGACTTTTTCTGAGCACGACCAAAACATCATCAGCCTGATGGGTCTGTTTCGGGGTATTTTGAGTCAGGAAGTTCTTTGTGGGATGGTAATTAAGAAAGATCCCAGGCGCCTGGCTGATGAAACGGGACCGGAATGCGAACACACCAGAGAGGTACTCGATCAGGCTGCCTCACTCAAATTGTGTACGCCGATTGCCGCGACCGGCTACTACCTGCTGCATCCAGCCATCACCGGTTGGCTCAGCAAGAGGCTGAAGCGTGAATCGCTGCGCGTGGCACAACGCACATTCACGCATTCCATGGCAGAATTTGCCCGGCAGTCGGTGAGTGCTGTCCAGTCGGGTGACCACGGATATGTTGATTTATTGGCTGTCAATGAAGCCAATTTACGGCAGGCTTTGGCATTAGCGGATAAATTCCGCTGGCGGAGTGTAATCATCTCCTTGCTACCTGCTCTGCGTTTGGTGTTCCTGGAAAGCCAGCGTTTCGGAACCTGGAATTGGCTGCTGGATCTCGTCAGCCGGCACTTCATCAATCCGCAGACATCCCAACTGATTACACGAAATTCCGGCAAGGACTACCGCTCAAACAAAGATTTTTTAACATTCCAGGTAGAAATCTCGTTGAAACGCGACCATCTGACACAAGCTGCCCGTTGGCAGTCAATCCTGGTCATCTCAGAGCGCATACATACCCAGCCTGTAAGAGAAAACCGCTCAAATTCAGCCAGTTCGTATGCCATGAACCGCGAATTAATCAGTTCTCTGGCAAAGCTGGGTGAGATATACCGGCGAATGGGCAACCCCAAATCGATTGAAGCCTATGAAGAAGCTTTTCAGATCGCCAAACAAACCGGACAAACCCAACTGGCGGTTGATTTTACCGGCAGGATTGCTGATGCTTACCTGGCAATTCAGGTCGTGCAGAATTTTGAGCAGGCAGAAAACTGGATACAAGCCGGTCTGGAATTGACTGGAGAGCGGGATGATCTTCTGCGCAGCCGTTTAACTTCCTTACGCGGCAAAACCGCTTATGAGCGATTCAACAAAGCTCAAAAAGCCAACCAACCAGTAGAAGACCAGATAGAACTGTTAAACCAGGCGTTAGGCCTTTATTTCCAGGCGCTGGAGATTATCCCGGAGAACCAGCCCTCCGAGTCAGGCAAGCTACATGAAATGATTGGTCTGCTTTACTTGCAGTCAGAAGGAATGCTTGAGGCGGCGACAGAACATTACGACCTGGCGGTCAAGTTGATGGATCAAGCCGGTAATTTTGCGGACGCAGCCCGAGCTCGTTTCAACCTGGCAATCGCCCTTTTTATGATTAATCAATTCGAAAAAAGCTGGCAGTATGCCCAAGCTGCGCGGCAAGTCTACGAAGAACTCGGGGCGGAGACAATTATTGAGGCAAATAAAGTACGCAAATTCTTAGCCCGTTTCCCAGAGCAGCAGTTTTAATGATTGCAGGTCAACCAGGCGCGCGAGTTAAAGCTCGGGTACCAGGCAGTTTGTTTCCTGGATTGAATCCAGGTGTTCTGCCAACACGCTGAAAAGGGCATCAACGTCCGCCTGAGTATTGTACGCCTGGGCGGAGACGCGTACCAGGGCATGCCCATTCCAACGCAGCACAGGCACCACAATGCGCCTGATTTCCAGGCGCTTGTTTAACCCCTCCAGGTCCACGTCTGGCAGGGGGATGCTGACCATCTGGTTGAACCAATCCGTCGTATCTGGGCAGAAAGGTGGTAATCCTGTGAGTGAACCCACCCGCTTGCGCAGGTCGCTGACCACGACATGGCAGCCTGCCTGCCGGGCTGCCCAGTCGTTCTGCTCCTGGAAGTCAATGGCTGCCGGAACCGACAGGAATCCGGAGACATCACGCGTGCCCTGGTTCTGCTGGTATGGCACGAAGGTATTCTTGCCATTCCCATCGATGTGCTGCCAGCCATAGCTGATCACCAGCGGATCCAGCCACGCCTGCGCCTCCGGATTGGCATACAAAAAGCCAGTGCCCTTGGGCGCCGACAGCCACTTGTGGCAGGCGCCCACGTAGATATCGGCGCCTACCTTTTCCAGGTCGAGGGGGATATGCCCGGGTGCATGCGCACCGTCAATAATGGTCAAGATGCCCAGCTCGCGGGCGTGCCGGCAGATGTCTTCAACCGGCAGGATCAGGGTGGTGAAGCAGGTCACATGGCTGAAAAAGAGCACGCGTGTGCGTGGCGTAACCCCAGCAAACAGGGCCTCAACGATATCGTTCTTGGTCACCACGGGCAGTGGGATGGGATGGTGGATGTAGCGCGCCCCGGTCTTGTGAGCGGTGTAGTCCCAGATCTGGTTCATCGCCGGGTACTCTTGGTCGGTGGTCAGGATTTCGTCACCGGGCTGCAGGTCGAGGCTGCGCGCGACCATATTGACGGCGGTGGTCGGGTTGGGGAAGTAAACCAGGTCGTCCTCCGGGGAATGCAAGAATTTGGACAGGCGAGACCGTGCCTCGACGATCAATCCCGGGGCGCGCCTGCCGATGAAATCTACCGGCTGACGCTCCAACTCCCGCTGCCAGTACTGGTAGGTCTCGAAAACCGGTTTGGGGCAGGCGCCAAACGATCCATGGTTAAGGAATATAACATCCGGATCCAAGAGGTATTGTTCACGGATTGGTGCAATCATTTTGCTCTATAATCAAACTTATCACCTGTGCGCATTAAGAGAGTCTTCATTGGCAAGCACAAATCACCCGGAAATTCTGGTGATCATATGTTCACGATTATATTATCATTTTAAGATTATGTTCAAAGCATAGTTTGTTTTGCTCAAAGCTGCGACCTGTTCACATATCCTGCATAACTCTCATCATCCCAGGGGATGTCCGGGTAATCCTGCCAGGTTTTAACATCCGTTACCAGCGTGCCGTACAATTCCGGACGGCGCTGGTGCATCTGGCGCAGATGCTTGCGGTGCCAGCGCAGCTTGTGCAGATCGATGGTCGCATGCACACAGGCATCTCCAGCCTCTGTAATGCGCGGGAAGAGGCGCATTTCCTCCCGCTCTCCCTCTGCCTGAATGCATAGTCCCCAGGGATCGGCGAAGCCGGTGTTACGCCCGTTGCTGATGTTGGCGCCAACCACCACGCCGTGACAGTTGGCAGCAGTGATGCAGAAGGCGTCTTCGATAAATCCATCCCTGCCATTGATCCACAGGATGATTTCCGCACCGGTGTATGCCGCGCAAGCCCATGCCTCAGGGAAATAACCATCGTAGCACTGTAATATTCCAACAGGGGCGAAGTCCAGGTGGAAAACCTTGAATTGGCTGCCCAGGATACCCCTGGCTTCATCATCGTGACCGGGGAGCGGAGGCCAGTAGTGCGGGGGCGGTCCGGATGCCGGATGGGTTTTGAGGTAACGCCCAAGGATTTCGACCCTGCCGGTCGACCATCAATGCCGTGGTCGCCCACCGCTCGCCATGTGACTCAACCAGACCAACAACGGAATACATTTTGTATTTCCTGGTCAATTCCAGGAAGCCCTGCACGTCAGGATGCTCGATGGGGATGCGGTTCCCCAGGGTATACTCGGGAAAAGCAATCAGGTCGGAGCCATAATCAACCGCCTGTTCAAAAAACGGCTCCATTCGTTCCAGAATAGCCCCATCGGTTTGGTTGGGTGTAAACTGAACCATCGTAATTTTGCATTGCGAATGCATATTGTCCTCCGGAGATAAAGGATTAGAATGGGGCATCCTGAACAGAGACGCAGACCTAAGTTTAACATCACTTCAAGTGGAGTTTGGAGCTCTTCGCACCTGAAACTTTCGACCAATTCGGGGGAAATTTCCTGGAGATATTCTTTGGAAATTGGTGAAGTGAAGGTTCTTTTTTCCGTATCAAAAAATATCAGATGGTATATACCAGGCGATATTAAGTATCCATCACATATTAATTGGGTTAACCGGGTATGATCGCCATCACAGGAGTCTCCGGACTGGCTGGCGCGAACCTGGTGCGTGCTCTACTCGCTGAAGGCAGGCAAGTGAGGGGAATTATTCATCATGAGAAAAGAGCTGTTTCAGGTCTGGGGATTGAGCTGGTCCAGGCAGATGTGCGCAATCTTGATGCGCTCATGCGGGCTTTCACAGGGGTAGAGGTTGTCTACCATCTTGCAGCCCAGATCTCACTGGCTATGGACAGTTGGAACGAGGTTGAAGCCATCAATATCCAGGGGGTGCGCAACGTAGTCGAAGCCTGTTTGAAGTGCGGTGTGAAAAGGCTGGTTCACTTCAGTTCCGTCCATGCTCTGCAGCAAGAGCCTGATGACCAACCTGTCGATGAAGACCGACCATTGGCAACTGCCTCACGCTTCCCACCTTATGACCGCTCCAAAGCGTTTGGGGAGATCGAGGTGCAGAAAGGGATCGAGCGCGGATTGAACGCCATCATCCTGAACCCAACCGGGATGGTCGGACCATTTGATTACTATCCTTCGTATTTTGGCGCGGCGCTCCTCTCGATCGCAAAAGGGAATATCCCCGCACTGGTATCCGGAGGGTTCGACTGGGTGGACGTGCGCGACGTGGTGTCTGCTGCCATCCGGGCGGAGCAGGATGCGCCTTCCGGCAGCCGCTACCTGCTCTCGGGTCACTGGCGTTCTGTCCAGGAGGTGGCTAAACTGGCTGCCAGAATTGCCGGGAGAAAACCACCTCGACTGGTCATCCCTCTGCGCCTGGCATACCTGGCGGCACCACTAATGCCATTAATCGCAAAAATCAATGGGAGCCAGCCCATCTACACCAATGTCACCCTGGATGCCTTGAAAAGCAACCGGTCTGTCAGCCATGCCAGAGCCACGCGGGACTTCGACTACCAACCTCGTCCTTTCGAAGAGACCATCTTCGACACCCTGGAATGGTTCTACACGGAATAGTTATCTGAAGACCACAAAGGATTTAAGACCGGTATGAACCAATCATTGTTGTATTCCATCCTGCTCTTCTCCAGTCTCGCCATGGCTGGAGTGGTATTCATTACTTTAATGTTCATCAACGCGCCCTATGGTCGCCATATCCAGCGCGGTTGGGGTCCTGCCATCCAAAACAGGATTGGATGGTTGGTGATGGAAGCGCCTTCTGCACTGGTTTTCCTTGCTTTCTATCTGATTGGCACGGCACCCAAAAATCTGGTAATGTTGTTTTTCTTATTGATGTGGGAGGCTCACTATTTGCACCGCGCCTTTATTTACCCTTTCCAGATTGCTGATGGGCGTAAACGGATGCCTGTTGTGGTCATGTTGATGGCATTTGCGTTCAACGTTGGGAATGCATCGATCAATGGTTGGTATGTTTTTTCGCTCTCAGATGGATATTCGATCAGTTGGCTACGAGACCCTCGGTTCATTCTCGGGGTCGTCTTATTCGTCGGTGGATATACTATCAATCGCCAATCAGATCGAATCCCTGCGAGGATTGCGTAAACCGGGGGAACTGGGATATAAAATCCCCAGGGGTGGTCTCTTCCACTGGGTATCCTGCCCGAATTACCTGGGGGAGATCATCGAGTGGTGCGGGTGGGCGCTGGCGACCTGGTCGCTGCCCGGACTGGCATTTGCGGTGTGGACGTTCGCCAACCTTGCGCCGAGAGCGCGAGCACACCACCGCTGGTACCGGGAGAATTTCGGGGATTACCCCGAAAATCGCAAAGCGCTGTTGCCAGGGATCTGGTGAAGTACTTAAAACATAGAAGATATGACTTGATGTCAAGTAAGTGGAAAAATATCTTATTGTTTTCCACTACTTCAATTTGAACACCTCATTTTCTCATTTATAATCGCCTATACTCACAATTTACCGAGGTCTCAATGAAAAACATGACACCCTTACAGCGCTTCCACGCCTGCATGCAATACCAGCCCGTCGACCAGGTCCCATGGTGGAACTGGGGCGCCTGGCCTGAAACCCTTGAGCGCTGGCAGCAAGAGGGCTATGATCCCACAGTCTATGAGCCTGGCGCTCTGGCAGACCCGCGCCACTGGATCGGGCACTGGTTCTTTCCCCACCCGCCTTTTGAGAACAGCGTGCTGGAAGAGACAGACCGCTATACTGTTTACGTCAACCACGAGGGCATCCTGATGAAGGAAATGAAAGACCAGCCCTTCAGCTCGATGCCCCAGTTCCTGAAGTTCCCGGTCGAAAACCGCCAGGAATTTCGCAAGTTCTGGGCTGAACGCATGCAGCCTGACCTGTCCCAACGTCTTGGAGTCGATTGGCGAGATCAGCTGCGCAGGCTGCGTGAAGAACCAATACCCTTTATTATTATCTCCGACCGCTGGGGCGGTTTCTTTGGTCCATTGCGCAACCTGCTGGGTGTGGAGAATCTATGCAAGATGTTCTATGATGACCCGGCGTTCATCGAGGAGATGATGGACGCGGACGCAGATTTCATCATCGCTATGATGGAGCAGATCCTGGACGTGATCGAGATCGATGCCTTCGCCTTCTGGGAGGACATGGCATACAAAGCCGGTCCGCTGCTCTCGCCGAGACAGGCGCGCCAGTACATGCTGCCGCGCTACAAGCGCGTCGCCGATTTCCTCTACAGCCGGGGGGTAAAGTATATCGGTGTGGACAGCGATGGTCAGATCGACGGCTTGATCCCGGTATGGCTGGACGCGGGATTGAACTTCATCTACCCGTTCGAGGTACAGGCGGGGATGGACGTGCTCGAGGTACGGCGTGAATACGGTCGCGACCTGCGCATCTGGGGTGGATATGACAAACGGGTTCTTGCGCAGGGCAGGCAGGCGATCGATGCGGAAATTGAGCGGCTGTTGCCGTTGATGGCAGAGGGCGGGTTCATCCCGCACACCGACCACAGCTGCCCACCAGACATCAGCTTCGAGAACTACTGCTACTACATGGAACGCATGGCAAAGGAGACGCAAATCTCATAAACAAGGTTCGGAGAGAAAAATGAATATAAACCGAATAATTATTTGCCTGTTACTTGCTCTTTTAGTTACATCATGTAACAATACAACCAACCAAACAGAGGAAATTTCACATTTGATGCCACAATCTACTGATACAGCACAATCCGTATCGCAGCCAACTAGCCAAAATGGACCCTTCGATCCAACTTCTGAACCAAATAGCGCTGATATATCACAACAAATCAAAATCGTAACTGAAAAACCAAAGGTACATATTGATCCTGTCAAATTTGATGGTATCGTGGTTCTTGTCCAGTACTATATGTTTTTGGATCTGGGTTTGTATGAGGAAGCTGTCTCCTTATACAGTATTCCCAAACAAAATATTAATGGTATAGAAGCAGATAAAGATTACTTCCAATCTTCCTTGGAATCAGTTGAAATTAGCTCAATCCTTCCATATGATTATTGGCTTGCTCAACAGGGCATGGATCTTTTACCAACTCCACAGAATGAAATCCGGTTTGTAGTAAAAACAACAGTAGTTTATAAAGGAGCTGCATGGAATGATAACGGAACACCAGTTCCGTATGATAAAGTCAGCTTTATTTCTCTAATTTTGGAAAATAATGTATGGAGAATAAATGAAATTAATTCATCGCCATGGTACCAATAATATTAAAAATCAAAAATGTACAAAAATCTGCTATGAAAAAGTATATCTGTCATTAAATTTTAGTAATAGTAATGGTACAACAACGAATCTACCTCAACCAATGAATCAATATCCTTATCCAGCGCCGATGGAGGAACGTGAAGTTCCTAATTTAATATCCCCATATCCAGCACCATAATATAAGGCAAATTAAGAAGGAATCAATCAAGCTTGGATATAACTGAAATTGTGGCGAAACTAAACCGCGTCAAATTCAATCTTTATGAGTAAAAGCAGTCTGTAGTTGATAACTCATGTTGGGAAAAACTTTATTGGGTTTACGGAATAATGAAAATAACCCCTGTTGTGTTCCTAAAGAAATAAATATGGTTGATAATTCAACCCTTGTTTTTTCCGCTTAAAGTCCTCTAAGGTGTCCATAATGAACATAATTCGAACCAGAATAAAATTATGTTCGAAGAATTGTCTAGCGTAGATAAACCTGGAAGATCATCGCAATCATTTGCACAGAAGTGGGATTGCGTGGCATCTCAGTATTCATGACTTACGCAAGATCGGTGGTTATCACACCCATAAGAGGTGGTTCTGACGTTGGAAAAGCATAAGCTCAATCATGAGCCCATAGCTTATACGCAGCGATACCTGGGCATCACTGAAGAACACTTCAGCCAATAACATAGAAATTTTTCTTTGATCTAAAAGTGTGACAATTTTTTTACCATTGTCACTTCAATTACTTCTGGTAAATTATTCCCTAGTGAGGATTTTTACTAGATGTCACCGTTCTTGTAAGACAAATTGTTAGCAAGTATTCTTCATAAATATTCTATCTTATAGATTTATATCCAATAGTTGATTGGAATTAAGTTCAAACGTTCGCCTTCCAACAGACGTAACATGAATGGTGAATCCTATCACCCTTCTGGATCTTATAGGCTTCATAAAACATATAATAGGTGGAAAATCTCCGAAGGAAGTAACGCAAAATTCAGTCTCTCACTTCCAGTCACCCAATTTCCTGCTGGGTGAAACCAGGCATTTTCCTGGCACTATTACCCTCATACAAGCGCAGAGCAACCACACCTGACAGGATCAAAAGGCTGCCCAGCAGCTGTATCAAGGTCAGACGTTCATCAAGGAAAAAATATGCGATGGTGGCTGTGAAAACCGGCTCCGTGGTCAGCACCAGGTTGGCAATGCTGGCGGGGAGGTGGCTCAGGCTGACGTTGTACAAACCAAATCCCAGCAGAGATGGTCCGGCACCCAGAATAAACAGCACCAACCAGCCTGTCCACTGGTTACCCAACCATAAGAAATCAAGCGGCTTTTGAGCACTCCCCGGCAGGAAGTTCCCGGGCAGGATATTGACCAGGAATAAATAAAGGGTAGCGAATCCAAAGGTATAGAGTAATGTCGTCCATGGGTTCAGCCCACGCATGGAGGCTGAACGACCCATCAGACTGTATGCTGCATAAGCGAGCCCTGTGAAAATGCCAATCAGAATGGCCATGAAATTCGTGTTCCACACATCGGGATTGTATGCGGCTGATACGAGCACACAACCCGAAAGACAGAGAATAACAGCAAGGATTTTGATCCAGTCCAACCGTTCCTTGAGCAACCACCAACCCAGGATAGCCGTAAATGCCGCTGAAGCTGTACGACAGGACCGTTGCCACAGAAGCTCCATTGAATGCCACAGAAAGGGTCCACAAACAATTGAAGAGCGCCAGCACCAATCCATAAGCAGCAAGATACGCCAGGTTGGTCCGATTCACTTGGAGCAACGCCGGACGGATGAGCACCAGAACCGGGATCAATGTGACAACAAGGAATAAATCACGCCAGAAAGCCAGCACCAGCGGTGGAATCAGATAAGTCTGTGTGAGGTACCGGATCAGCACCGCAGTTGTCGACAGCGTTGCCGCGCCGGCAAGTGCAGCCAGATAACCTCGAGTGTTCTTGGTCAGAGTTTTCGTGCCTTAAGGTAAGCGTCCATAGCAGCATCCCCTGCATCAACCAGGGCTTTCACACGCTCTGAAGGCATATCGAAATCAAGTGTACCCACGTTTTTCGCAGGCAGATGGCAAACCAGGTCGCCATACTCATCCAGGAATGACCTGTCGTTTCCACCCATGACCGTATCTGCCAGACCCTGGATGCGTAATACAAACTCCTGGAGAAAGTCCAGTCCTTCGAGAAAGCCTTTTTCGGCGGATGATGCTTCCATGGGATCTTCAATACCAGGCACAGGTAAGGTCTCATCGATCAACAAGCCGATTACATTCTTGTTGGCTGCACCTTCACCCATAATTTCATCAATATTATCATCCGTGGAAACGAACAACCGGATTGGGAAATTACTAAGCAGCCCGCCATCTACGACACGATGGTCACTGATTTCCCGACCACGGTAAAGACCCCACTCAGGCTGCCAGCGCACCTCAGGCCAGGCAAAAGGCACACTCATCGACATGCGCACCGCCCAAATTGTTGGACAATCCGGGGCAGTGCGGTGGTTCAGGACAAGCATTTCCCTTGCGGTAGTATTAGCGGCAACAACGGAAAAATCCCGATTTGTCCTCTCATAGAATTCCCGTAAGGTCGTCCCGCTCAAATCGAGCCCATCATGGTCAAGCCTTTCAATGATCCATTCCAGGAAAGCTTCCCCTGAAAACCAACCACCCCACAATAACAGGGAAAGCACATGGCGGAAGAATTCCCGTCCTAAGATCCCGTCAATGATCCGGTCAACAACGGGTTCAATCGTGTTCGGGACGACAGGGTTGTCCAATTCCGTGATCAACCACGAGCGCATACCATCAGACAACCTGTCATCTGCATCGATTGTGGGAGTATCCAGAAATGCGGAAAACACGGAATGTCCATCAGGAAGCCGCGCCTGTAATGCTTCCAGACAGTGTTGGGCATCGTATCCTGCCGCCACCAGAACAGAAACGATTGAACCAGCTGAAGTTCCGATGATCCGACCCACAGTATGACCATTACGTTCAAACGCTCGCAGTGCCCCTGCAAATGCACCGCCTTTTGCCCCTCCGCCCTCGAAAACCAGATCAAATTCCATTATTTTCCTCCTGAATTCATGTTGCTGTCGATTTCTATTTGAGCCGGACCAGTCTCGTCAATTCTATTTGAGAGTAAACTGAGCGACCAAACCAAAATCACTGTCAGGACCGATCCAAACTTGAAATTCTCCTGGGTCAATTCTGAGCTGGTTATCCAATCCATAATACGCAAGTTCCATTCTATCAAGGGTGAAACGAATTTGCCTGGTTTCACCAGGATTGAGAGTCACTCGTTGAAAACCTTTCAGCTCCTTCACAGGACGGGTAGTCTGACCGACCAGATCACGAACATATAGTTGCGCAACATCACTTCCCGGTCGACGACCAACATTGGTGACTTGAGCTGTAATTTCCAGATTATTTTCCATAGATGAACTTGAGAGCTGCAAATGGCTGTAAGAAAATTGAGTGTAGGTCAAACCATAACCAAATGGAAATAGCGGTCCTTCAGCCAGGTCAACGTACCTGCGGGCAAACATACCCCCTGGGGCGATGGGTCTGCCGGAATTCTTATGGTTGTAATACATTGGCATCTGTCCGGTGGCGCGCGGGAACGTCAGCGGGAGCCTGCCCCCGGGCTCCTGGTTCCCAAAGATCACGTCTGCGATCGCCTCACCGCCTTCAGTGCCCGGGTGGAAAACGAACAAGACTGCACCAGCGGCTGCGACTTCCTGCGGAATCGCAAGGGCACGTCCGGCGATCACCACCAGCACAACCGGTTTCCCCATCCGGCAGGCTGCCAGTACGAATTCTTTTTGACCGGGAGGAAGTCCCAGATCGGCGACGTTGTTGTTTTCCCCGCTGCGGCGCGGGTGCTCGCCAACTACCAGGATGATCGCATCTGAGTTGAAAGCATATTCCAGAGCAAGGTCGGTTTCCTCACTGAAATCGATCTGCATACCTTCCGGCGCTGCACTCTTAATTGCTTCGGACAGAGCTGTCACTTCCTCCGGACGACCATCGGGTGTCCAGCACCCAAATAACTCCTCCCTGGCATGGATCATTGGTCCAGCAACCAATACACGCTTGAAACGGTTGTCGACCGGCAGCAGATTGTTTTCATTTTTCAGGAGCACAGCGGATTTGGCTGCCGCTTCGCGGGCAAGCTGGCGGTGTTCAGTCGCCAGGATTTGCCTGCCAGCCCGGCTGAGATCGGTGAAAGGATTATCGAACAGACCTGCGCGCAGTTTAATGCGTAAAATGCGGCTCACGGCAAGGTCGATGTCCTGCATACTAACTCTCCCATTCGCCAGGCACCATTCCAGGTTCTCGACGTAGGCATCCCCAACCATGTCCATATCCACGCCAGCGACCAGGCACAGGGCTGCCGCCTCAGCGGCATTAGCTGCCACACCGTGCGCGATCACCTCGGGAATCGATGACCAATCACTGACAACAAACCCATCGAAACCCCACTCTCCTCGCAAGACATCCGTGAGCAGCTGCCGGTTTGCCGTCATCGGAATGCCTGAAAGATCCTCGAAAGCAGACATCAAAGTTCCGGCACCTGCATCAACCGCTGCTTTAAATGGAGGAAGGTAAATTTCACGCATGGTGCGCATCGAGATTTCAGAGGTTTCGTAATCGCGCCCTCCTTCCGCGCCGCCATACCCGGCAAAGTGTTTTGCACAGGCAACCAGGCGTTCGGGATGGGAATAATCCGCGCCTTGAAACCCGCGCACCGCAGCAGCAGATTGCAGCCTGCCCAGATATGGATCTTCGCCAGCTCCTTCGGCAACCCGCCCCCAGCGTGAATCACGGGCGATGTCAACCATCGGGGCAAACGTCCACTTGATCCCTTCAGAGCTTGCCTCACGCGCCGCGACCTCACTCGATTTTTCCATGAGGTCCGGGTCAAATGCCGCTGCCTGCCCCAAGGGGATGGGGAAGACTGTGCGGTAACCATGGATGACGTCACGTCCGAAAATCAGCGGGATTCCGGCTCGAGATTCCTCCAGTGCTATTTTCTGAATGGCGTTAAGCTCTTCAGCATTTGATGAGGCAGAGAAGCCTTGACCTGTGAGAGCCCCAGCAGCGTTGAGGGCAGAACCAGCTTTTCCCTGGCGGGTCAATTCTGCCAGATCACAAAAGGGAGGAAATACCTGGTTGAGCTGACCGATTTTTTCTTGTAGGGTCAGATCGTTGAGGATCTGGTCCAGACGGGTTTCTTGCTCTTGATTTTTCGACATTTTGGCTCCTTAGAAATATATGCCTATATTTTACTTGACTCGCCGAAACCTTTTAGAAAGTGACACCTCCCCTGCCTGAACCACTTACCGACAAAACATACCCCTATATTACATATGGTCATGCCAAAAATTGCAATAATGATAAAATCAGTCCAATTAAATGGAGCCATATATGACCGCAGAAATCCGCAGGCTGAAAACCGGAGATGAAGAAACCGCTTTGCAGGTGGTGAGGGAATTGATGCCACTAGAGGAACGAGAAGGCAGAGAACCCGGTCTGCCCCATTTTAGAGGAGGAACAACATGGAAAAAGGAATATATTTGATCGTTCAATTTAATTTCCCGAAACCTTTTACACCGGAATTCGGCGAAAAAGCAATAGTCCTCCACAAGATTCTGGATGGACAGGATTGGATAGAGGAAGTGCTGACCGCAAGTGGCGGTATTGGGTGCGGGTCATCTTCGATATGGATTTTTAAATTGAGCAATTATGCAGCCATCGACCGCCTCCTGGGTGGCGATGATCCTGTTTCGAAAGCCTACACCAATTTCATTGGTGACATGGATGATGTTGAAGAAATCATCCGTGAAGAAATTGTATTTGTTTGAGCAGCAAGATGATTTACCTGATCGGCGGGGCACCCCGCACCGGGAAGAGTCAAAAGCCAGCGCGGATTGGTTTTATCCTTGCCCGGAGAGGTTTGTTTGGGGAATCAGTTCCATGGCAGACCATTACCTGATCGAAGGTGTTGATTTCCTCCCTTCACACGCTGCCCAGCTTTCCGCACAATTCCCGGTCCGCGCTTTGTTCCTGGGGTGTTCCAACCTTTCATTAGAAGATTTCAGCCAGTATCCAGGTCGGTCGCCAGGATATCTAACTATACCCGAAGAGATGAAGCGACAGATCGTCAGGGACGTACCTCTATGGAGCGAATTTATCCAGCGCGAATGCAACACTTTTGGATTTCCATATGTAGATATGAGTACCGATTTCAAAGGACACCTGGGTGACATCGTCGCATATTTCACCAAGTGAGTCACGGATCTGTCCTTGCAGATTGATATAATATATTTGGTGCAAAAACGCTGTATTTCAAGGCTTTTGTAACAACGATCTGGTATCTGAATGATAGCTACGGCATTCATTCAAATACTGCTTCCTTGGACAGATAAACAGCCACTCGGACAGGAGGTGTAATGTGAAAAATGATCCGGCAACTCATGGCAGCATGAGGGACAAATCACCCTTATGGCGGCAAATTCTGGGTTTGCCCCAAACACCACTCGGTCGCTGGTCAGCGGGACTGCTGGCAGGATTCGTGATTTTCTTCATTCTTTTCCAGATCCTGGTCGCATCCGGGCAGCGCGGCGGGGAGACATTATTCTCCAACCCATGGCTGGCATGGAGCATGCTGATTGCAGTCTTTTCAGCAATTGCTTCGGGTGTTACCGCCCTCATCGCCATCCTCTGGAAATCGGAACGGTCTTTCTTGCTATTTATTTCATCGATCTGGGGGGCTTTCGTTGCCTTTATCGTTTTGATGCAGGTTCTTTCTCCTCTCTGAACTTGAAGTACGATGACGCATCACAATGACCGCCTCAAGATGAGTGTCTCAAGATGAGTGTCTCAAGATGAGTGCCTTAAATTCAAACCTCAAACCAGAAATGACAGCCGGAGACGTCATCGAAATTGTGCGCTTATTCGAGCAAAACGATATTAAAATCATCATCGATGGCGGTTGGGGGGTGGATGCTTTACTGGCAAGGCAAACTCGCCCTCACGAAGACCTGGATATCGCAGTTGAGCACAAGGATGTAGCCCTGATCCGGGAATTGCTCGAGGCAAGAGGCTACCAGGATGTTCCCCGAGACGACACCAGGGACTGCAATTTCGTCCTCGGCGATGAGAATGGGCATCTCATCGACATCCACTCGTTCACGTTCGATGAACATGGAGAAATTTTGTTTGGAGTACCTTACCCTTTCAACTCATTGAACGGTTCAGGCTTGATTGGTGAGTACCCGGTGCGCTGCATCACCCCCGAATGGATGGTCAAATTTCACACGGGTTATGAACTCGACGAAAACGATTGCCAGGATGTCAGGTTGCTTTGCCAGCAATTCAACATCGCCATTCCTGATGAGGTCTCAACCAAAGGTTGTGCGACAACTTCAAGTTGAACGTCAACGGGAAGTTGAGCATCCAATCCACAAAGAAGGTGATGGTTCAGGACTGGCGCAAAATATCCGATTACAATCGTCCCTGTCCCCAATCTGCCAGGGAATTATCGAAGAGAGGATTAGATGACCGATTTAGATCCACGTATCCGTACCGCATTGGTTTCAGTTAACCCAAATTCCAAGAATCCCGCCTGGCACGGTGCACCGACAGCCCTCGGGGTGCTGCGCGGGGTCAGGGTTCCTGCTGCTGTCTGGAGACCATATCCCGAGGCGAACAACATCCGGGAGATAGCCCTGCACATCGCTTTCTGGGAAAACAGCGTGGCAAACAGGCTGAGCGGTCAGCGGGTGCAGGTAGGGTTCCAACAATGGAAAACCGGATGGGTTGTAAAGAAAGAGGAAATCAGTGAGGCTGAATGGAAAGATGAAATCAACCTGTTGAAAGCCGCTCACCAGAGACTCGTCGAAGCACTTATCGCCTTCGATCCAGGGCTGCTCGATTTACCACCCGCTTCGAGTACAGGCAGGAACACTATAGAATTTATCCATGGGGTAGGAGAACACAGCCTTTACCACACAGCCCAAATCGAGATGATCAAGACCCTGGCAAAAGAGTCCGGGGTTTGATACCCCCATATCATGGAATACACTCAAGAACAACTGGACCGGCGGATCAACGAGGCATTCGGCAATTGTACCGCTTTCTATCGCGATACTACCCTTTCTGAAGAAGTGCTCAGGATGTACCAGGTTGGGATCATCTTCCAGGAACCGACTTTTTGCGATGCTACCTACAAGCGTGGAGGGCTGCTGGCGCCGCACCGGTATCAAATTATTTCTTCCAACGCACATTGCCTGGATGCGGTTTCTGCCCATCCGGAGTGGGGGTTGTGTATATGGAGAAGGGGGACCTATTTTAAAGTTCTTGACCTGACTCATCACGGTGACTATTCACAGGTAACACTGCTGGATATACCGGAAGACCTTATCTCATATGCAAAGATGGAAATCTTTACAGAGATTGAACAGGATTTTGTTACACAGGCAGCTGCAGATTTTAAAGAAGCTGTAAATTTGCCCCCTTTAGCAGAATTATTATCCGCTGTTTGGTTGGACAGGTTGACTTATCCATTGGGGATTGATGACCAGCAGGCATATTTTAACCGAATCGCTTAATCAACCATATCGCCAAAAATTATGAGCATTTTTTCCTTATTACCAATCACTCTAAGAATATTGTAAAGGGTACCAGGAGGAACAATGAAGGCTTCAGGAGAGTTTGAGGTAGATTTAAAACCGTTAAACTCCTATTCACAGGGGAGTGAGGGAATCCAACTCGGACGGCTGTCCATCGATAAGACGTTCCATGGGGACCTGGAGGCGAAGAGCATAGGTGAGATGTTGAGTGCGATGACAGCTGTGAAAGGATCAGCAGGATATGTTGCCATCGAACAGGTTACTGGAACCTTGGATGGGAAACAGGGAAGTTTTGTGCTCCAGCATTTCGGTATCATGAGCGGGAAAACACAGCGCCTGATCCTGGAAGTGGTGCCGGATTCGGGCAGCGGAGAACTGAAGGGTATTTCAGGCAAGATGCAAATTCACATTGAAGGAAAAATACACAGGTATGAATTCGACTACAGCCTGGGTTGATGATCATCACACCGATCCGATTTTCCAGACACTGCTCCGGTCTGAAGATCCCAGCGTAAAGTACAGAGCATTGAAACTCTTCGGGGGAGTTGAAACAGAACAGCTAGAGCAGCTGCAGGAAGAGATGCGCGCCAGCCCACGGGTCAGGAAAATGCTGGCTCCCCTGCTTCAGGAAGAAAATACCCCCGGCGTGTACGCAAAATTCACCGGCGCACACTGGGTCCTGGCAGACCTTGCCGATAACGGCATCCCGCCCGGCGACGAGGAGGTGGCGTCAATCCGGGAAAGGGTGTGCGATTTCTGGCTTGAACCGGAACGGACCCGGGAGCGGGTGGTCGAAAAGGAATCAGCCCGTTATAAATCTAAACAAGGTGTACCGGTGATCAATAGCCGCGCAAGACGCTGTGCATCCCAGGAAGGAAATACCCTTTATGCTTCGCTGGCGTTAGGGTTTTTCGATGAGCGCTCCGACCGGCTGGCTGCCAACCTGATCCGCTGGCAGTGGCCGGATGGAGGGTGGAACTGCGATCGGAAGTTTTCTGCACATACTTCTTCTTTCCACGAATCGCTGCTGCCACTGAGAGGTTTATCCTGGCATGCGCGTTTGTGCGGCTCGAAAGAGTCAGCACGCGCTGTGGACGCCAGCTGTGAATTCTTTCTGGAAAGATCACTTTTCAAAAGGAAACTGGATGGTTCGGTCATCCATCCTGATTTCCTCAAACTGCGCTACCCGCACTACTGGCGGTACGACATACTGATCGCCTTGAAGGTGATGGCTGAAGCCGGGCGGATCGATGACCCGCGCTGTTCCGATGCCCTGGACATCCTGGAAGCAAAGCAGCTGCCGCAGGGAGGCTGGCGTGCAGAAGGCAAACACTACCGCGTGGTGGACGAACCTGCCAACGGCGGGTCCATGGTCGCCTGGGGTGAGGTCAGCAGGCGGGAGGTCTTGAACGAATACGTCACTCTGGAGGCTTTGACGGTTTTGAAGGCTGCGGGTAGACGATAAGCAGACAGGTTGATTACCATTCACTTTCAAGATTGAGGAGCCCTTTATATGAAAACAATTGGACTACTCGGCGGGATGAGCTGGGAAAGCAGTGCGCTCTATTACCGCAAGATCGTCCACCAGGTGATTTTCGATGAATTGGTGCTGGGGATCGTCCGGGATGAATCGCGGACAGAATTCCTGCGCATCGTGCATGATCGGGCAGACAGGGGGGCTGCCGGGGTGATCGAAGCATGCACAGAAATCGTTCTCCTCGTACAGCAAAAGCATACCCAAATACCGTTATTCGATACAACCTCAATTCATGTTCAGAAGGCAGTAGAAATTGCGTTGGGGTAATTGCTCGAAAAAATCCTCGATGAGGAATAAATCAAAAAAAACAGGGAGTGAATTATAGAATTAATTTTATGAATACTCTCCACATTGAACCATTGACAACCAATGCGGTCTTAGGAACGTTACCTCCTTTCCCAATTGTGCTGGTTTCGACCCGTTCGAATATCATCACGATCAACCAGGTTGCCTACTTTACATTTTCACCATTGAGAATTGGAATTGGTGTCGCTTACTCTCGATATACACACAGCTTGTTGAAACTGGAGCGGGAATTTGTGATCAATATCCCGGTCAGCCACCACCTGGATGCGATCAAGATTTGCGGTTCTCTTTCTGGAAGAAGTGTGGATAAATTCCAGGAAACAGGTCTGACCAGGGCAAAGTCTTCACAAGTCAAGGCTGTGAGTATCGCAGAATGCGGAGCACACATTGAGTGCCAGATAGAGCAGGAGATCGATTTTGAGGAACGAACCTGGTTTATCGGTAGGGTTGTGGCGGCAAGAAAAAACAGCGACCACCAGGGTGTTCACGGTCTCCTCTGCAACCGGGAACATTACATTCTGCCGGGAGAAATTGTCGAAAAAAGATGAAGCCGAATCCTGTCATATACCACGAAAAGCTCAAATCGATCCGAACCCTGGCGTTATTTCTGGGTCTCATGCTGGTATTCCTGGCGCTGATGAGCTGGCGATGGATCATCAGCGGCTTCGGATTTGTTACCGGTATGCTCCTCTTCCTCACGATCACTTTTCTTTTTTATTCGGTGAATTTCAGGACTCTCGAGATCAACCTGACATCAAGTCCCTGACCCTCAGGTTTGGGATTATTAAATGGTCGGTGACATTGGATAATATTGAAGATTGTATGATCGATGATATCCCGCCATTGATGAAATATGGCGGTGCCGGGGTGCACTTTATGATGGTTGACAGGCGTTACCGGGTATCCTTCAATTTCCTGGAATATCCCAGAATTGTAATCAATTTGAAAACCAAAAGCGGTCCGGTGTGCGATGTATCTTCATCAACGCAAAAACCAGAAGAACTGATGCGAAAGATAAAAGCGCTAACCGGGATGAACGGCAGCGGGAAAACCCTGCTGGAGAAAAAAAGCTATCCAAATTTATCAGAATAAAGAGCGAAACATGACCCAACAAAATCGTACTTTAACCCCTGGTGTGATCCTCCAGGTTTTCCTTGTAGTGGTGGTGGTGCCATTCTTACCGTTGTTGATCTCCTGGCGATGGGATTGGTGGGAAGCGTGGGTGTACGCCATTGTCTCGATCCTGGGCTTCGTGGTCAGCCGGGTGTTGGCTGCCAGGCGCCATCCAGACCTGCTTGCAGAAAGAGCCCGAATGCTGCGTCATGAAGATGCAGAGCCCTGGGATAAAGCATTATCCCCCCTGATTGGATTAGGCGGAGGCTTGATCCCGCTGGTGGCAGGTTTGAATGCCCGCTTCGCCTGGTCAACACCTTCCAACCTGCCACTTCAAATCATAGCTTTCGTGATCATACTGCTTGGATATATCCTCGGGTCTTATGCGTTGATGGCAAATCGATTCTTTTCCGGGATGGTGCGCATACAGACCGATCGTGGACACCAGGTCGTTTCCAGTGGACCTTACCGCTATATCCGCCATCCGGGTTACGCTGGAGCGATATTGACATACCTGGCTACACCGGTTTTCTTGAACACCCCCTGGGCATTCATCCCTGCAGCCATGATAACAGTGCTTCTAATCGTGCGCACCAGATTAGAAGACCGCACCTTGCAGGAGAAGCTGGAAGGGTACAACAATTACGCAAGGGAAGTTCGCTTCCGTTTATTTCCTGGAATCTGGTAACATCACACAAATCCATACATACAAAGGAACCATCGATGCCAGATTTAAAATATGAAAGCTACATGGGATTGGGTCCCAAAAAGATTGCGCATTGGGAACATATGTCCAATCCTGATGCCGAAACCTACCTGACCGGGATCGATTACTACGCACATCCCAGGCTCTGCAGGCTGAAGTTGAACGAAATTTACCCACAACTGGAGCTTTCGATCCCGGAGGCTGATGAACCCAGGTCCAGACCAGAAGAACAGGGTGACCAGAGCAAAGGACGCTGGGGTAACTCCTACCGCGATCACTGGCAGCAGGATGTGGCAAGCCGCCGGTTCAGTTCCGAGGAAGAGATGTTGAAATTCAGTCCGCTGGAACAAGGCGATTTCACAGGCTGGCATGTCGTTGTAGATGGTGATTTCAGCAGTGAGGAAGTCATTTACCAGCGTTACCGGCAGAGGTACCCACAGGAATGGGGTGACCAGGCTCCAAGAGGCTCCTCTGCTTCAACCGATTTCTACAACACAATGTTCATGTGGCCTATGCTGGTCTTCGGTTACGAGAATTTCCTGCGATTAAGCTTGAATCCCGAGTTCGACCGCATCATGGAGGAGTTCGCTGAGATCAACCGGCGCGTGTTCCGTGCCTTCGCCCGTCTGCCGGTGAATTTTGTCATCTGCCACGACGATATCGTGCTGGCATCCGGTCCTGTCATCAGTCCAAAATGGATGCGCAAGCACATTTTCCCGCGTTATGAAGAGTTCTGGAGCATCCTGAAAGATGCAGGTAAGGAAGTGATCTTCATGGTAGATGGAAATGTCGATGTATTTGTGGACGATGTGATGGCTTGCGGCGCAAGAGGTATCATCAGCGAGCCTTTCACCAACTACAAAGCCATTGCTCGCCGGTATAAGGATTGCTTTATCGCTGGCGAAGGAGATAACCGTGTCCTGATGAGAAATGATGAGGCAGAAATCCGAGCCATGGTCGAATCAATGGTAGAGACCGGCAGGATGTCAGGCGGGTACATGATGTGCATCGGCAACCACCTCCCATTCAACGTCCCACCCGAGAGCATTAAGAAGTACCTGGACCTGTCTGTGGAACTCGCATACCGGTGATGCAAAATCATTAGGAATTTCATATGAGTAAATTTGCCCCTTATAACCTTTCACCAGAAGAGCTTATCCAATTCACTCCCCTGTGGAGAGGCGACCGTTTCGAGGATGGTCGTCCACGAGTACCTGGGGATATTCTACGACGGATTGAAATGGTTACCTTGACACAGGCATGGGGCGTTCTGCAAGGCGAAGGGTATGCATACCAGTTCGAAGGTGGGTTCCAGTGCACACAACCTGGCAAAGTCCTCGTCGGTCGAGCAGCGACTGCTGTGTATATGCCTCGCCGCGACGACATCCGGGAATACATTTACACGCAAGCCCATGCTTCAGGCTGCATCGGAGACCAGGTTTCCTGGCCCATCGACAAACTCGTTGAAGACGATGTTTACATCGCGGATGTGTTCGGCAAGATCACGGACGGCGCGGTGATCGGGGACAACCTCTCATCGTCTATCTATACGAAAACCGGTAAGGGCGTTGTGCATGATGCATCAGTTCGCGATATCGAGGGGATAAGAAAGAACGAGGATTTTGTCGTTTTTTGCCGGGGCTTCCACCCCAGCTACGCAACCGTGACTGTGCAGCTGATGGGCATTAACACGCCGGTGCGAATTGGCGCGGTAACGGTTATGCCCGGGGATGTGGTCCTGGGAAAAAGCGATGGTGTGGTATTCATCCCCCCTCACCTGGCAGAGAAAGTCGCCACCACATCAGAGATCATCCGGCTGCGCGACATGTTCGGCATCCAGAGGTTGAGTGAGGGGAAGTATTCCCCTGGCGAGATCGACCGCAAGTGGGAGCAGCATATCGAGGAGGATTTCGCCAGCTGGCTGAAAGATCATATCGATGAACTGCCTGTACCTGCAGAAGCCATACAGGGCTATCTGGAAGGGCGTACCTGGTGATTTCCCAAAATGAGGTCACCACTCTCCCTGAAAAATACAGACAATTGATCGAAGGATTCTTTATCGGCAGTATTATCAGAAACAACAATTTATTCCAACCGAGACACATAATCATCTAAAAGGCAGGCAAAGATGGGATTTCACCAGGATGAAGCACGAATGAACGGCGCGTTCAGCATATTGATTAGAAACGTAAATATCTTTAATGGGGTGAATGATAACCTGCTGGTTAATATGAACATGCTGATCGAAGGAAACCGCATCAAAAAACTGAGCCAGGATGAGATCAAGGTTGATCCCAGCACGAAAGTGATCAATGGGAAAAACCATTATTTAATGCCGGGGATCATCAACTGCCATTACCACATGATCGGCGCGCTGCCGACAGATGTGTTCTTCAGCGGTCCCCCCAAGGATTACCGGGTGTTCTATTATGCCAGAGCCCTGGAGATGACGATCATGCAGGGGATAACCACGGTCCGGGATGTGGGCGGGAACGATTGGGGGGTGGTGCGTGCAGCCAATGAAGGATTGATCCATTCACCGCGCATTTTCGCTTCTGGGGCCTTGATTTCTCAGACTGGCGGTCATTTTGATTCTCGTCCCAGAGAAATGACCCTGGAAAAATCCGAGCATAAAGGCGGTCTTACGGTGGTGGCTGATGGGATGTCATACCTGGCGGATGGACCGGATGCAGTTCGCAGAGCAGCGCGTGAATGCCTGCGCCAGGGAGCCACTCAGATCAAAATCGCTTCTGGGGGCGGAGTTGCTTCGATGGTGGATCCCATTCACACGGTCCAATTCACCTCCGATGAAGTGAAAGCTGCAGTTGAGGTCGCCAGGAATTGGGACACCTACGTCGCCACGCACATCTACACCTCCGAGGCTGCCATACGCGACATCAAGAACGGGGTGATGTCCCTGGAACATGCAAATCTGGTGAATGAAGAAGCAATCGAACTGGGAGTTGAACATGGCGTCTGGTGGTCACCCCAGACCGTGGTTTACCTGCACCCGCCTGGAAGCTGGAATGAGGTCCAGAAAGCGAAGCTTAAGATTGTAGTTGCCGGGTTGGAGAACACCCTGGCATTGCTGCGCAAACACAACGCTAAAGTTGTCTACGGCACGGACTGCTTTGGCAACATGGAAGTGCAGCACCTCGAATTTAAATACCGGTCAAGGTTTTTTTCATCCCTGGAGATCTTGAGGCAGGCTACGTCCAACGGCGGTCAACTGCTGCGCATGAGCGGCAAACTGTACCCCTATCCCGGAGACCTTGGTGTAATCACAGAAGGGGCAATGGCAGATATATTAATCGTAAAGGACAATCCTCTCAACGATGTAACTGTACTCTCCGATTACGAAAACCAACTCCTTTTGATCATGAAGGATGGTAGGATTTACAAGAACACTCTCTGAGGAGAATACGGAGCGATGACAATCATCAAGGCATTCATCCTTGATCTGGATGGTGTGATAACAGACACGGCAGAATACCACTTTCGCGCCTGGAAGCAGCTTGCAGACGAAGAAGGGATACCTTTCACCCGCCAGGATAATGAGAAACTACGCGGTGTCTCGCGCCGGCAATCGCTGGAATTCCTGCTGGGAGAACACAAAAGCCATTATTCAGAAGACCAGATCGTAGAGATGATGGCACGTAAGAATGGTTACTACCAGCAGTTTTTGGAGGACATCACCGAGGAAGATTTCTTGCCAGGCGCCCGTGATCTACTTTACGAACTGAAACGTCGTGGAATTAAAATTGCCATCGGGTCAGCCAGCAAAAACACTCGCACCGTTCTGACCCGACTGGGCATCCTCGACATTTTTGATGGCATCTCGGATGGATACACCGTAATCCGCGCCAAACCAGCAGCGGATGTTTTCGTTTATGCTGCAGGAGCTGTGGGAGTCCCCGTTGCCAACTGCGTGGTTGTTGAAGACGCTTATGCAGGCATCGAAGCAGCATTGAGATGCGGGATGGTCGCAGTAGGTGTTGGTCCACAGGAGCGTGTTGGTCATGCCCATTTCAGTTTTGACACGACTGCTCATATAAATCTTGACCTGATCATGAGTGGGGCGAACGGATCCAAAGACTGGCAGTCAAAGCTTACATGAACCAATATCCAACCCTTCATGAATTACCGCAACAAAATTTTTACCTGCTTAAAAACCTTTTTGACCCTGTCGACTACAGTCTCTCAATTCGTGCTGCCATCGAAGGCAATAACCCAGGCAGAATATTCGTTGACGACATAACAGATGCGCGCACAGCGTTTGCGCTAACTGTAGAAGGTTACTTCCTGGTAGGTGATCATTTGAACCAGGATACGACGCGAGCGCTGAAAAGATTTTTACAAGAGAAAATTTTTACGGGTGAAATTTTCGTCAACGGAGACGAATCAATGTCTCTTGCCGTTCATCCGGACACCTGGCAGCAGAAACTCCCTGATTTGATACCTGATCATGAAATCGAAAAAATCAATCGTTACCATTACATCTGCGACCAGTTGAATTTCGAGTGGCGAGATCTGATTCCGGAAGGATATCGCCTCCAACGGGTTAACAGGGAACTAATCGAAGACACCAGTATCACCTTCCCGGAAGCGCTCCGGGAGTGGATCGACATTGAAGAAATGTGGTGGAATTTGGAAAACTTCCTTTCTACCGGCGTCAGTTATGCAATCCTTAAGGATAATGAGGTCGTATCCTGGTGCACGCCGGACTGTGCAGCGGGGGACCGCATCGACATCGGGATCATCACCCACCCCGACCATCGCCGGCGTGGGCTTGCATCCATCGCTGTCGCTGCAACTGTTGAGCAGTGTTTCAACCAGGGATTCCGCGCTGTCGGATGGCACTGCAACGCGATTAATATCGGTTCGTGGAAAACAGCCGAAAAAGTTGGTTTCTACCGTAAATGTGAATATGACTATTACTATTACATGTATGACCCGGTCGATCACCTGGCAGAATTGGGCTGGCACTACTACCAGCAAGGTGAGTATGAGCGAACCGTTCAATATTATGGAAAGGTATTTGATGAAAGGGGGGAAAATCCGGATTATTATTATCACCTGGCGGCATCAGCCTGGGCGCACCTGGGGAATGTTCAGCAGGCATTGAAATACCTGGAGTATGCCGCAAATCATGGATGGAGGAACGCGCAATACACGAAGAACAGCGCTGAGTTCCACATCCTGCATAGTGAACCGCAATGGCAGGTGACCATAGAAAAAATGGAAGGTGAAGCAGATGAATGAATATATCGAGGCGAATAAAAACAGTTGGGCGACCTTAGCTCAGGATCATTACGAAACCTATAAATCTATCCTTTCAAAACGGGAAACTACCCTGGGAAGGACACAGATCGAGGAACTGGGCGACATTTCCGGGAAGACCTTAATCCACCTGCAGTGCAACACCGGGGCGGACACAGTTTCCCTGGCACGTTTGGGGGCGAAGGTGACAGGTGTGGACCTGGTGCCCGAGAACATAATCTATGCACAAAAACTGGCTGCGGACTTTGGTATCGATGACGCCCGGTTCATCCAGTCTAACGTGCTGGAGATCATGGACATTCATAAAGAAAAGTATGACATCGTTTTTACTACTGAAGGTGTTTTACTGCTGGCTCCCTGACCTGTATTTATGGGCGCGCAATGTCCGCCACCTGATGAAAGATGATGGATTCTTCTATCTCATGGACGGGCATCCATTTTTCATGGCGCTCGATGAAGAGAGACTGCCGGAAATCGTGGTCAAATATCCCTATTTCGAAAAAAATACGGACCAGGATGAATGGATCGGCGGATACGCTGCAGAACTCAGAAAAGCGACCAATTACAGCTGGATGTACACTGTAGGAGAGATCATCACCGCTCTCAGCCAGGCTGGATTGCATATCGAATGGTTCCACGAATTCGACTGGCTGTATTACCGCCTCAGTGAAGAAAAACAGGTCAGAGATGGGGCAGGAGGCTGGACATTCCCTGAAATGAGAGGGAAATTGCCGTTTACATTTTCTTTGAAAGCAACTATACGATAGAAAAATCAAAAGAAAATGATATGGCGATTCTGAGAAGAGAAACTGCACCAAGGTACAAACGGGATGGCATTCAATCGTTTCTCCTGGTATCAAAACAGATCAACAACTCCCATCCGTTCAAACAAACCCAATCACTTTGACAACAACTGCCATCGTCCTGATCGTCACCTCAGCTTTTATGCATGCCGGGTGGAATTATGCTAGCAAACGAGGGGAACCGTCCCTCGCTTTTTTCCTGGTGACCAATTTAACAGCCGTCTTACTGACCCTCCCGCTGTTGGTCTATTTCTGGCACACATTCCAACTAATACCTGCCAGTATCTGGGGGTTGATTGTGGCGACCGGCGTTGCGCAGATGGTATATTTCCTGGGACTTGCCGGAGCGTATCGCACGGGAGATCTCTCTCTTGCCTATCCCATCGCAAGATCACTGCCGGTGCTCTTTGTACTGGCTGTCAGCCTGGCGATGGGACGAGGCAGTGCGATCAGCGCAATCAGCCTCACCGGCATGGTCCTGATTGCGGCGGGCTGCCTGCTCATCCCAATGGACCGCTTCACCAACTTCAAAGCGAGCAATTACTTGAATTCTGCTTATCTAATGGCATTGGTCGCAGCTATTGGAACCACAGGCTATACCCTGATTGACAGCTCCACCCTGCACCAGCTCCGAGACATCATTCCATCAACATTTTCAAACCTTCAAATAACCTTGCTGTTTATAATCCTGCAAACTCTCAGCACGACCATCATAATTGCGGTCACGACCCTGGCAATACCCGGCGAACGCAGTAACCTGGTTAAAATTTTCAAAAACAAGAAATCTGTTGCGTCTGGTTTTGGTACAGGTTCCGTCATCCTGATTACCTATGGACTTGTGCTTGTATCGATGTTATATGTTAAAGACGTCAGTTATGTAGCAGCCTTCAGGCAACTGAGTATCCCCATTGGCGCTTTGCTGGGGATGACGCTTCAAAAGGAACCGCGATATCTCCCCAAGGTAACCGGGATCCTGGTGGTAATGATCGGTCTATCCCTGGTAGCAGCACATTGACTTATCCATGTATCCAAGAATTAAAAGGTAGATTACCTCGCTCATATGATCAAATAGCGTCTAAACAAACTCACATCGGTTTGATAACCACCAAGAATTTCACACTGGGAGTACGAAAATGAACGCAAAAGGTGAAAATAACCTCTCACTTGAATATGATCTCATTGTCGCCGGGGGCGGAACTGCTGGATCTGCAGCAGCGGTCGCAGCTGCGCGGCGGGGGCACCGTGTCCTGCTCATCGAAGAACAAAACTGCCTGGGAGGTGTTTCGACCTCTGGCGGCGTTTCTGAATGGTTCGCATCGTTAGAAGGCATGGGAAATATCTTCGATGACCTCCTATGGGAGCTGGACCAATCCGGCGGGCGTTTCAATGGGAAAAGATTCTTTAATCCTGAACATTTAAAAATTACCTGGCAGCACCTTGCAGACCAGGCTGGTGTCGATATCCTTTTCCATACCACTGTTATCGGGGTGGAGAGCGACGATCCGTTTATCCAAAGAGTTGAGATTGTCTCCTGTTCGCAAAAAATTAAGGCAGCTGCAAAGTTTTTCATTGATACAACCGGCGAAGGAGATCTGGGTTACCTGGCAGGCGCAGCATTTATGCAGGGAGACCCACAGGAAGGGTTGATGCTGCACATGACCCTGACAGCCTGGATGTACGATACGGGCAAACATCAAAAACCTTACCTTCCTGAAGGGATTGCACCCATCCAATCCAAAAACGAGCTGCCTGGTCTTGGCGCTGGATGGATGATCGATGACAGGCGCGTGTATATGAACGCCACGAAAATCATGCGCCACGATTCAACAGACCCATTCAGCCTCAGCGAAGCCGAACAATTGGCGCGGGTGCAAATCGCCCAGATCGTGCATTACCTGCAGCGTACTGAGTATCCCACCTACGCGCTGGGAGGCACCGGAAGCCGGATCGGCATCCGTGAGGGACGCAGGATTGTAGGCGACACTGTCCTGACCCAGGACCAGGTAATTAACCGATCAACGCCTCTCCAATTTGATGATGGGGTGACTGTAGCGACAGCCCAGATCGATTTCCACAGCCTCACGAAAGCAGGGGATTCCGGCTGGCGCCAGGAACTTCAGCCGTACAATATCCCCTTGCGTTGCCTGGTTGCGCGAGATTTTTCAAACCTGTTGATGGCGGGGAAATGCATCAGCGTGGACCAGGTGGTTCACAGCAGCTGCCGGATGACGCCCACCTGTTGTGCGATGGGGCAGGCAGCGGGAACTGCCGCGGCTCTTGCTCTGGAGGGTGACCATCTCGATATTCGCAAAGTACCGCTACCAGAATTGAGAAAAACGCTTTCCGATGATGGCATGGAACTCGATCCCGCCAAGCACCAGGCCTTCGCGCCTCACAGTACCCGGTTTGATGAGGACGATGATGTCTCCAACCAGGTAACCAGAACCGATTCCGTCACGGCTTCAGCTTCAGAACATGCAGGTTCATGAACCTTTGGTAAATGACATAAACCAAACCTATCGCGATTTCAACCAAAGAACCACGACCATCATGCCATATTTGGAAAATCGATATATGGATCATCGACGTGGGACCGGAAGGCGGGGATGAAGGTGGAACGGTCGTGGAGGTGGGAACACCGGAAGAAATCGCCGGGGTTGGCGCAAGTTTTACCGGTCAATACCTGATACAAGCATTGATTGAATTCGAAAAAGTTGAATACGGTTACAATGATAAGACATCTAATCGTACCGTGTAAAGGAGGCTTGAATGAGTATCCACATCGGCGCTGAACCAGGTCAGGTTGCGCCTGCTGTTACTGATGCCAGGAGATCCTCTGCGAGCCAAATACTTCGCTGAAACTCTCCTGGAGGAAGTGGTGTGTTTTAACCAGGTACGCGGGATGCTGGGATTCACGGGAATTCACGGGAGTAAGCGAATATCAGTGATGGGCAGCGGTATGGGCATGCCTTCTCTGGCGATCTATGTCAACGAGCTGGTCCGTGAATATGGCGTTAAAACGATCATCCGCGTGGGCACCTGCGGTTCCATCCAGCCGTTTTTAAACATTGGGGACATCGTCCTCGCTATGACCGCATCGACTGATTCGCAGATCAATAAACTGCGTTTTAGAGGCCAGGATTTTGCCCCCGCTGCGAGTTTTGACCTGCTCAGGAAAGCCTATGAATATTCCTGCGCACACGGGATTGAGGTTCACGTTGGCGGGATGTTCTCCGGTGACAGTTTTTATCCCGATGATCCTGACTGGTGGCGGATCTGGTCAGATTACGGCAGCCTCGTCGTCGAAATGGAATCGAATACACTGTATACTCTTGCCGCAAAGTACAAGATCGACGCGCTTTCCATTCTGACCGTCAGCGACAGCCTGGTGACCGGCGAACTGGCAACTCCCGAAGTGCGCGAGAAAGGTTTCCTGCAGATGGCTGAGATTGCGCTCGCTATTGTCCCGTAACCAGGCATACTCTCACCTGAGGAAGAAATTTCGTTGAAAAGACTCTCATTAGAGTAGAACTACCACAAAGCACCCACACAACCAACAATTATCAAGAAAAACTGCGAGTGATTAAAAACTGGATGGCTGAGTAAACATCATGACTGTGACAACACGACATTACAAACCTGGCGATTTCGAACTGATCAGCGATTTCCTGATCACCTTTTTCAATCCCGTCCGTACACACGGGAACTGGCTGCAGCCCGCCTGGGAATATATGCACTCCCATCCGAGTCTGGACGAACAAAACCTGGGACGAATTGGGATATGGGAGGATGGCGGCATAATTGTGGGAGTGACACATTTCGAACTCAGTTTGGGAGAAGCTTATTTCCAGGTGCATCCCGAATACTCATTCCTCAAAGTTGAGATGTTGAGGTACGCTGAGCAAAACCTGCTTGCACAGGCTGATAGTGGTGTAAATTACCTGCGCGCTTTCATCAACGATTTCGATACAGAATTCGAACAATTAGCCAGGTCGCGGGGGTATGAACCCTTAGAATCTTATAATCGACCCTTGAGCCAATTTAGCATCAAGGATCCATTTCCATCTATCGATTTAGCTGAGGGTTTCAGCATCATGAGCCTGGATGATGAGAACGATCTGTATAAGATCAATCGCGTTCTCTGGCGCGGGTTCGACCATCCTGGGGAACCGCCTGAAGATGAGATCCCGGGACGGGCAAAGATGCAGTCCGGTCCGAATTTTCGGAAAGATCTGACTATCGTTGCCGTCGAACCAGGTGGAAATTTCGTCTCCTTCTGTGGGATGTGGTACGAACCGCACAACCGCATCGCATACGTTGAACCTGTGGCGACGGATCCGGATTACCGCAGGATGGGACTTGGGTAAAGCAGCTGTTTTGGAAGGGATCCGCCGCTGCGGTGAAGAAGGGGCTACGGTTGCATACGTGGCATCCGATATTGATTTCTATCAGGCGATCGGCTTCACAAAGTTATTTGACAGCAGCTGCTGGGTAAAACATTTTCCTCGATGAAACCTTCCTAAATTCAGAACCTCACCAAAATCCGAGAAGCTATAAAAATGGGCAGCTATAAAGTTCTTACAAATATGATCCTCCAGGCACCTATTCTGCCTGGAAGGATGTTGTCAGCCAAAACAAACTTCGTATAAAGGTTATGGGTAGTTTATCCTACTTTACACAAATCCAATCATGACCGCGACCGAGCCTGATTCATCCAAAATCCAGAAAGGCGAGATCACTATAGTGGGAATGCCTTTTGACGACAATTCCTCGTTCCGCCGAGGTGCTGCTTGCGCACCTGCAAGAATTCGAGAGGCGTTCTTCAGCGAGTCGTCAAACTCCTGGACAGAGGATGGGATCGACCTATCAGAGACTCCAGGATGGAGATTCATCTTGATGTTACCGGGGATTAGGTATTAGGCTTTCACTTTGGTAAAATTCATAGGACGTTTTAAAGAGGAGCGACATTCATGAACATCAACCTTGCCGTTGTGCCGGTCGCCGGTCTGGGAACCAGGCTGCTGCCAGCGACGAAATCCCAACCAAAGGAGATGCTGCCCGTAGGTCGCAAACCGGTGGTGCAGTATGTTGTCGAAGAACTGGCACGAGTAGGAGTTCAAAGACTGCTGTTTATCACCGGTCCAGGTAAAACCCCCATTGAGAATCACTTCGACCTGGACAACGAGCTGGTGCAGGTGCTGCGCGAGACAGGCAAGGAAGATTTGCTGGCTGAACTGGAATTCGAGCGCACACCGGTGCAGTATTTCTTCACACGCCAGCGGCAGTTACTGGGTCTTGGGCACGCAGTACTGTGCAGCGAATATTTCGTCGGAAACCAGCCCTTCATCGTCGCATTGGGCGATTCGATCATCGGACTGCATGCCAAAAGTGACGTTATCACCAGGATGGCTGCCTGTTTCGACTCAATGAAAGATGTTGATGCAGTGATCGCCTTCGAAGAAGTGCTACCGTCTGAAACCGGCAGCTACGGGATCGCTGAACCTGAAAACGAGGGCGAGGTCTTCCGTCTCAAAGATGTGGTCGAAAAACCTGCCGCAGGCACCGCTCCCAGTAACCTGGCGATCGCGGCACGGTACGTGTTCACACCGAAGATTTTTGACGCCCTGAAGCGCACACCCCCCGGGGTAGGCGGGGAAATCCAACTCACGGATGCTGTACGCACCATTATCCGTGAAGGTGGGAATGTGATGGGCGTCCGTTTGCGCGAAGAAGAACGCAGGTTTGATATCGGGAATTTCGAATCTTATTTTCAGGCATTTATCGAATTCGCACTGGCGGATCCCAAATATGGAGCATCGCTGCGCCAGAACATCGAGGAGAGCTTGCGTGGACATCATCCGTAGAAAAGCTTATGCTCGGGCTGGCTTACTCGGCAATCCATCTGACGGCTATCATGGAAAAACAATATCCCTGATCCTGCGTAATTTTTGGGCAGAGGTGGTGCTGTATGAATGGGACAGTGTGGATATCGTCCTCGCCGAAAATGACCGCGCCCGGTTTCACTCAATTTACGACCTGACCCGCGATGTGCAGCTCCACGGATATTACGGCGGGATCCGCCTGATCAAAGCAACCATCAAGCGCTTTGTCCAATACTGCGAGGTGACAGGTCAAAAATTGCACAACAGGAACTTCTCCATCCGCTACCAGACAAACATCCCCAGACAGGTCGGGCTGGCAGGATCGAGCGCCATTATCGTGGCGACATTACGGGCTCTGATGGCTTTTTACGAGATCCAAATCCCAATGCAAGTGCAGCCTTCATTGGTACTGTCGGTCGAACGAGATGAATTAGGGATAGCGGCAGGTCTGCAGGACCGGGTCATCCAGGTATATGAGGGGTTGGTCTACATGGACTTCAGCCGTTCATGTGAAGAGCGCATAGATGGTTATCCCTGCTATTATTACGAGCCGATTGACCCTGAGCTTCTGCCAAAAATATACCTGGCTTACCATGATTCTCTCAGCGAGCCTACCGAAGTGTTCCACAATGACATCCGCGGGCGTTTCGACCGCGGTGAAGTTGAGGTAGTTGCTGCAATGCAACGTTTTGCGGAACTTGCCGAACTGGGACGCTCAGCATTGCTGGAACAAGACTCGCAAGCATTGGCGGACCTGATCAATAAGAACTTCGATACCCGGCGAACGATTTATAACATTTCGCCCTGGCAAACAGAAATGGTCGAGATGGCACGCCAGTGCGGAGCCAGCGCTAAATTCGCCGGATCCGGAGGCGCCATCATTGGAACGTATTCCAATGATGGTGTACTGGAAAAACTGACCGCTGCCCTGGTCTCTTTTGGTTCCAAGCTGGTCATACCCAGGATTGCACCGGAACACCCTGATCCTTGATTTTCACAACAATTTATAAGGATAAAACCGCACTTATGGTGTCTGCCTGGAATTTGCCAGATTAAAAATGAAGTAAAATGGTTACAGCCACCCATAAATTTGGGCGCAGTTACTGGTATCCATGTCATTCCAATTACGAGTAGAAATCCGGGACAATTTCCTGGTTTCTACCTGACCCCCGATACATTCTCGGGTCATAATCGTCCCCGAATACCTTTCGGGCTTAATCCGGGAAAGTCTGCACAGGAAGGGATATGAGCTCTCTAAACCAACCGAAATTAACCATCACGAAAGGTCAGGCTTCCGGCAAGGAATTCGCCATTGATAAGGATGTAAATATCCTGGGGCGAGAACCTGGAGTCGATATCCTCGTCGAATCACCTGGTGTCTCCCGCCAACATGCGCGCCTTTCTCGCCAGGGTAACCAGTTTACGCTTGAAGACCTGGGAAGCAGCAATGGCACATTTGTCAATGGAAACCGTATCCACCAGCCCGTGGTGTTGAACAACGGAGATGAGATCAACCTGGGTCAGTCTGTTTCCTTGAATTTTATGGACGCTCAATCCCAGGTTGCCGCCACGATGTTCGAAGGCAGCCTGTCGCAGGCTGACATGACGATGTTGGAGAGTGAAACACCCGACATGTATCGTGATCCTCGCGCCCGTGAAGATCACGCCCGTGAAGATCACGCCGCGACCATGATCGGTGAAGAACCAGGCGGTCGCCGGGTTTCTGCCCCACCGCAGCTCAGCATCGCCATTGCAGGTGGGGCTTCACAAACACACACACTGACCTCGGCTAAGGTCACGATCGGTCGTGCAGATGACAACCAGATCGTCATCCATTCGCGCATCGTCTCACGCTACCACGCTTATCTTGAAAGAACAGCAGAAGGTTACCGCCTGGTAGCACTGCCGGACGCAGCAAACCCGATCCTGCTGGATGGTCGCCCGGTAGAGAGGGAGCATTCACTCCAACATGGGCAGATCCTGCGCATTGGCAGCCTGGACCCAGGATTGATGGTGACTCTGACCTATACCAACCCGGCGCAGGCTGTGTCTGCTGAGACAAAGTCAATCCGCTTTGGTGAAAAGACCAGCATCCAGATCGGTCGAGATCCAACCAATGATGTAGTGCTGGATTCACCCAACGTATCTCGCTATCACGCCCAGATCGAGCGCATCGGTCAACGTCACCGCCTGCGTGACCTGCGCTCCTCCAACGGCACTTTTGTCAACGATGAGCGGGTTGAAGAGGCCTGGCTGCAGGAAAACGATGTTGTCCGCATCGGTCGACACCGGTTCGTGATGGGTAAAGATGAACTGGGGCAGGAAGAAGAGACCCGCGGTTTGCAGGTTGATGCTTTCAACCTGAATAAGTGGGTGCGTAAAGACCTGAACATCTTGAAAGATATTTCAGTGGCTTTCAAACCACGTGAATTCATTGTTGTTGTCGGGCAGAGCGGCGGCGGGAAGACCACCCTCGTGGATGCCATCGCCGGTTACAGACCTGCCACGCAGGGCGTGGTACTGGTCAATGGGATCAATGTTTATAAGAATTTCGATGCCGTGCACAACGATTTCGGATATGTGCCCCAGCAAGACATCATCCATCGAGAACTGAGCGTATACCAGGCTCTGGAATATGCAGCCCGGCTGCGCATGCCGCGAGATACAACCAAAGCAGAAAGACACAAACGCATCCTCGAAGTACTCGACGATCTTGATCTTACCCACCGTAAAGACACGCCAATCCAGAAATTGTCAGGTGGTCAGATCAAGCGTGTATCAATCGGGGTCGAGCTGCTCACACAGCCCGGTCTGTTCTTCCTGGATGAACCCACATCGGGTCTTGACCCCGGCACGGAGACCACTTTCATGCACTTGATGCGCCGGTTGGCTGACCAGGGACGGACCATTGTCATGGTGACTCACGCTACAAAAAACGTGATGCTTGCAGACAAGGTTGTGTTCCTGGCTCGCGGCGGTTACCTGGCATGGTTTGGACCCCCGGAGGAGGCCCTGCAGTATTTCGACCAATACAGGTCTGAACGCGAACAACGTTCCCGGGAGATGGAATTCGACCAGATTTATGCGATCCTTGACCAACCCGAAAAAGGCTCCGCGGAAGATTGGGCGAAACGGTACAGCGAGCACGAGGCGTACCAGAAATACATCGTCCAACCGCTGCAGCAGACGCAATCGGAGATTTCTCAAGCCAACGTGGGTCAGGTGGCTGCCAGCAAACAAACGAAAGCCACAAAAACGAAACATGTCTCCAACGTGTCTGCCCTGCGCCAGTTTTTCATTTTGTCCGGCAGAAACCTGAAAATCCTTTCACGAGATCGCACCAGCCTGGTATTGATGCTGCTGGCTCCGCCAGCAATTGCCGCGCTCGACCTGGTCATTGCGCCATTGATGGGACGGGCGCCGTTCGAATACCTCAACGGCGACGCTGCCAATGCCGCGATAACGCTTTTTCTCCTGACCATATACTGTCTCTTAATGGGCGGGTTCTCGCAGATGCGTGAGTTTGTCAAAGAGACGGAGATCTACAAGCGCGAACGCCTGGTTAACTTGAAAATTTTCCCGTACGTGCTTTCGAAAGTGTGGGTGGCGATGATGCTGGCTTTCTACCAGGCGGCAGCGTTTGCCATCTTCCATTACCTGGCTTTTGATATGCCCGGAGGTCCGCTGGAGTTTGGTTTATTCTATGTCACCCTGGTGTTGGCATCCATGGCAGGTATGATGGGAGGGCTTCTGGCATCAGCAATCTCACCAACTGCCAGTGCAGCGCCTCTGTTGATGATCTTGCTGATCGTCCCGCAGATCGTGTTGAGCGGCGCCCTGGCTCCTGTGCCGGAAAACATCAGCGCGATCGCGTCCACTCGTTGGGCTTATGAAAGCTTCATCGGCATCACCGCCATCGGCGCAGATGTCGAAGCGGATTTGTGCTGGCAGTTGGACGAGGATGTTGCGCGATGCGATGTCGATTGAAGATAAGGCATCGCAGGGCTGCCGCTGCATGGGTGTGGCTGTTTTCGATCCCGAATCTTGTAATTTCCCGGGATTGGGGCAATACTACAAACCTGAAGTTGACCAACCCGCGCCGCAGGAACCGCCCCCGCTGGATGCGAAACCATCAGAACCCGAATTTCCTCCAGCACCAGAACCACCGGAGGATGAGAATGACCAGGTTGCCACGGTGGGATACTTAAATGCACTCAAAGCCTACCAGGATGAGGTTGGTTTGCTGCAGGATCAATACCGCAGCGACATGGAACTTTACGAGGCAAAGGCAAAAGTATTCGAAGCGCAGATGGAAGATTACCAGAGCGCACGTTTGACTTATGAAGGGGCGCGTGCCGAAGCCATAAACACCGCTGAAGGCTTGATCAAGAATGTGCGTGAAGAATTCGGCTGGGCGTTTGTAAATAAAAATGACCCAGAGGTATTCTGGCCCTGGATGCTCAAGACGTGGTTTGCGCAGATGACCATCATGCTGGTTTACATCACCCTGATCCTGATAATCTTCAAACGGAAGGATATAGCCTGATGAACCGAACAAACCCGGCATTAAAAAAAGCCTTCATGTTCCTGACGTTAGTGGTTTTATTGGTGCTTTCAGGATGCAGCCTCACCGGAGGGGGCAGCGAACCGAACGCAACTCTCACGGCATTGAGCCAATCGATCTTATTAACCGCGACCGCAGGGGAGCAGGATGAGGAGTCGGGGGACAGCTCAAGCAGCAAGGTCGCTACCGCTGAGGCGAAAGCCACCCAGCAGGGCGAATCCATCTTTGCGACGCAAACAGCCCAGGTTTCTGGCAGAGATGAAAGCCAGCTGGCGACAGCCACAGTGGCTGCACCCGTCCTGGCTGAATTGCCCGGCTATGGAATCGATAAGGAAAAAGGGCACGTGGCATGGCTGCATGACCCGCTTACCCTCGATATTTCCGGATACCAGCAGATGGCTTTCGGAAATGACTACAAGGGAACCACAGCCAAAGATTTCGTTCTGGCAGCTGACATCAACTGGGACACGCAGTACGGGGGTTCGGGCTGCGGTTTCATGTTCCGTTCCGATGGTGATCAAAACAAACCCAACCAATACATGGTAATCATCTCGCGCTTCGCCAATGGAAGAGCCCTGTTCACTGCTCTGGCGGAAGGCGAGCTGGCAAATATGCAGGATTTTTACCCTAAGGACCAGGACCGTTCATTCGAATGGCAAAATGGGACGACGAACCGGTTGGCGGTCGTGGCGCGGGGCAACATCATCGAAATTTTCACCAATGGCATGAAAATCGGAGAGGTCGACACCACACAACCTCCCAAACAGCCTCGCCAACCGCCCAAGCCTCAAATGCCTCTCGATGAAAATGACAACGACCAGGTCAAAGCTTACCAGAACCAGTTGAAAGAATACCAGGACATGCTTGACCAGAACCAGCAAAACTACCAGATGGCTTCGCGCAACTTCGAGCTTCTGCCTACAGAATTTGGCGAGGGGTTCCTGGGCATGATCGCTTTGAGCCAGTCGGGTCACACGATCTGCAATTTTAACGATGCCTGGTTGTGGATTATCGAACCATAAGATGATTATTTACCCGCTAAACCACTAACACACACATAAACTTGAATGGCAATTTCTGATAACAGATCATCCCCAGACAACATTCCTGCGCATATACCCAGAGTGCTCGGAGGCAGGTACCAGATCCAATCGCTGATAGGACGCGGCGGTATGGCAGCTGTGTACAAGGCATACGATCCGAACCTGCGGCGGACAGTGGCGGTGAAAATCATCCACTCCCACCTTTCGAACAACCCGGACTTCTTACGCCGCTTCGAGGAGGAAGCAACTTCGATTGCGCGGCTGCGCCACCCCAATATTATCCAAATTTTCGACTTCAACCACGAGGGCAATAATTATTACATGGTCATGGAGTTCATCGCCGGTGAGACACTTCAGACTCGTTTGAAACGCCTGAAAGAGAGCAACCGGCGGCTTCCCTTCGATGAAGCGATCGGCTTTGCCAGCGATATCAGCCAGGCCGCGGCTGAAGCGCACCAGCGCGGTATGATCCACCGGGATATAAAACCCGCCAACGTGATGATCAACGTGCACAACCGGGCTGTGCTGATGGATTTTGGGATTGCGCGCATGGTCGGGGGCTCGAGGCACACTGCCACAGGCGCTGTGCTGGGCACAGCCATGTATATGTCACCCGAGCAGATCCAGGGGATCCAGGCAGACACTCGCGCGGATATTTACTCGATTGGCGTGACCCTCTTCGAAATGCTAGGGGGCAGACCGCCTTTCGAGTCCGATTCGGCAATGACCTTGATGATGATGCATCTCAATGACCCGGTGCCGGATATCCGCAAGCTGTCGCCGGACGTACCGCTGGCGATGCTGGCAGTTATCGACAAAGCGCTTGCGAAGAACCGTGACCAGCGTTATCAGAGTGCGGGTGAATTGAACACTGCCATAAGAAAATGCCTGGATAGTGTAGATAAACCTCTACCGCCAGCCGCAGCGGCGATGGCAACCATCATCGAGCCGTTGAACAAGGCTCAACCCGGTAGTGACCGAACCATCATGGAACCCCTGGCGCCAGATTCAGTTGGGGGGAAGGACGTGAACGCAGTCACTGTCCAGAAAACCAGCTCGGGGCAGACGATCATTGAACGCACCGGTCACCCGGTGTCCGCAGGGCGCCCGGCAGCGCCTATGGCGGCGCCTGTGGCGGCGCCTGTGGCGGCGCCACAGGCTGTCCCAACACCTGTGACTGATGATGGCAAACCGAAAAGCAGCCGCTTAGGGTTGTACATATTGGCACTCATCGCATTGGTGGTGCTGTGTGGGGGAGGATTTTTTGGATTCCAACGCTTCGTTTACCCAGAATTAACTCGTGAAGGCGGCGTTCTCGCAGGCTTGTTTTCCAACACCCCGGCAACGCCCGTGGTGCTAGTCGTCACCTCCACAGGAGACGCTGCCCAGGTGCAAGACGCCACACCAACCGAAATTGAAGCCACACCCACCCAGGCAGAAGCCACACAGACTCTTTCACCAACGGACACCGTTGAAGCGCCAACCTCCACGCCTTTGCCAGTCGTAATCGGCGGCGCGGACAAGATCGCCTATGTCAACGAAAGCAACATCTGGATCGCCAACCTGGATGGCAGCCAGCTGACCCAACTCACCAGTGACGGTGCAGAGAAGAAATACCTGCGCTGGCTGCCCGATGGCTTAGGGTTGAGCTACATCAGCGGGAAGTGCATCAAGACCCTTTCGATCGAGGGTGAAGACCAGGTGCTGACCTGTTTCCCAAACGTCGACTACCTCGATTCGTTTGAAGTATCACCGGACGGCAGCCAGGTGGTGATCAGCCTGGACAACCTGATCTACATGGTCCCCTTCGACACCCAGGCACTGGCTGAAGCAGACCGGCACAGCGACCTGGAAAGGATGGCAACCTGCACCGCGCTGGCGCCTTTCGAACGAAATGCCGGTCGATCGGTGCGCTGGTCAAACGACGGCACTAAATGGGCAATGATTGTAATTGGTGTGCTTAAAGATGGACGGCGAGGTGACCTGATCCACGTCTTCCCGATCGACCGCTGCATCCCCAACCCGCTGGTTGAGGTGCAGTTCCCTCCACCCCACTTCTCCTACCGTGAGTACGAACGCAACCCCAGAATCGTCAGCTTCGACTGGGATGGCGATGCCCTGTTCAGTTTCAACAGTGAAAACCGTAATGACGGTTTTGGGAGCATGCAAATTTTCAACATGGAGTCGTTCCGGCACAGCGAAAACATCAACCCTATTGACGGGGTGTGCTGCTACCGGGACATGCAGTGGAGCCCGGATGGCAGCTACCTTGTGTTTGCCTTCCAGAATTACCTGCAGGGCGCTAACTCCACCACCCAAATCTATTACATACCTTACGGCAGCATAGGGACCGGCGCATCTTATGAGCCGCTGCCCCTGCCGATCATCACCAACCCAAGGGAGAAACCACAACCCGTATTAAGACCGGCTATCCAGCCCTGACAAACCGAATCTCGTGACTACCACAAACGCCAAAGGAGGTGGTGCGATGAACGCAGAAGCGATGAACGCAGAAGCGATGGACGCAGAAGCGATGGACGCAGAAGCAAAACAAACTATTGACGCAGCCAAACAGGAGAAGCGATCTCCTGGAGGCTCAAAAACCAAGAAACGCGGCTTCGTGATGACCGGAGGCGGTGCAAAAGGTCTCTACGAAGCCGGTGTTATCCATGCCTTCCACATCACCAACATGGAATTCGATATCATCACCGGATCATCGATCGGGGCGATGAACAGCGTGTTCTTTGCCGAGTACCAGTATCGCAAAAGACAGCTCCCTGCCGAGGTCCGTCAGGACCCGGAGAAAGCAGTCGATGCAATGGATGACCTGATCAAAGCATACCACCATGCCTGGCTGCTGATGCCTGACAAGAAGATCATCGATGACAGCGAGAGTGGACCCATCGGTAAGTTAAAAAACGACCTGGTGGAATTTGACCTCAGCCTGCCGCAGATTGTCAGCCTGCTGTGGTGGTGGACAGACCCGGAGCGTAAATCGATACCATCCCCAAAGGTATGGCCCGCATTGATGAAACTGGGGCGCGAGCTGATCGAACGACTGGGAGGTACTTCCAAGCTGCTCGAGATCATTAAGTCGGATGATGAATCACGCTTCCAGACGGCTATACGTACCTATCTGCACAGGTTTGGCATGGACCGCTCCCTGATTCCTGCCGGCGAAGGAGACAATGTCCTGCGGGATGTTTTCACCCTGCCTGTTTCACCGCTGCGAGCGGAGCACCTGGACGGCAGGATGTGGACCGACGCAGATGAGACCGCCGCGAAATTCAGCCTGGTAGAACCCGACCGGACGCTGCGAGATTACGCCCAGGCGGACATCACCGTACGCCTGACTCGGGCAAACTACCGCACCGGGCGCCTGGAAATCTCCACATACATGGATCCTGAGGATTTTATCCGCTATATGAACAAACAGGCTTGGCGCGTCGAGGTCTCAGACCCGCACACGCTCCCGCTGAGCAGTTTCCGCCTGCAGATGCCCGGCAACCCCAATGCGCTCAACGCAGCGATTGCATCTGGTCGCTTCCCAGGCGTTTTCTCACCTTATCCGGTCAGCGAGATCTATCCTGCGGACGATCCGGACAATGCGCTTTTGTACCGCATGTTTAATAACTGGATGGACGACCAGGAAACTGTAGACCAGCTGGGTCATTCATATGAGGCGGTGGCGGCAAAAACCAGTGAAGACTTGAAACCCTGGGATACGCTGACGGCGCGCTGGCAAAATGCAGAAAATATGCGCATGATTTTCCCGAAAGAATCTGACGCCTACCTGGACGGCGGTGCCATCGATAACACACCCGCCAACAGCGCAATCGACGCAGCAAGGGAATGGGTGGACAGGGAAAGAATCTCCAAACGCGATGCGCTGCTGGAGGTGTTTATCGTCTTCCTGCACGCAGAACCCAGCATCGATCTTGTTCATACTGAAGATCCCAACCTCATCGAAGTGGTCGGTCGAACGCTGGATATCCAGGGATCAGCAAAGCTTTCCAACGAAGCGGTCAACCTGGAAACGATCAACCGCTTCGGACAGCGGGGCGAAACTCTCGGCAGGACGCTTCAGGTGCTTCTTGACAGCTACCAGGAAACACTGGCACAAATGCCTGAAGGGCAAAGGGAAAGTGTGGAAGCAGGCATCCGCGAACGCGCCCGCCAGGCCAGGCAGCGCGGATACATCGGCAGGGATGCTGATGGGATCCTTGAGCGCATTGCCGGTTGGACAGAGGCAACCATCGACACACTGCCGCTGCATGTGGAAGCGGTCAAGGTTTACCCCGAGGATATGCCGCTGAGCACGCTGCAGTTCACTGAACGCCTGGGCTACCGCCAGGAAAACGCCATCGAGATGCTGGTGATGGGATGCTACAACACTCTCTGGGCTTTACGCACCCATTTGGATCAATCCAGGAACGTTGTGGACGAACAGGACAGACAGGTTCTGGAACTGGTGCGCAAATGGATGGGGAACGTCGAGATCCCGGAGGAAAGCCGCGAAACTTACGAACAACACCAGCAGGTGAAAGCGAATTGGAAGTGCCAGCGCACGCAGTGTGTGTACCACGCCAAACACTGCCCGCACGGCGCGAAAAGTTCTTAGGTCCTTCCGGCACACCCAGGTTCCTGAGCTCGAAAGAGCATTATCGACCGCTCGCCAACCAGAACCGATTAATGATTGGGGTAAAATCTTAAGCAGAAACTTCTGGAAAGGATCCGGTTCGCAGGTAACTTGACTGTAAAACAGAAACGCGTATTCCTCGTGCTCATCCTGATCGGGATCGTGTACTTCCTGATCTTCATCCTGCCCAATTCGAAAGGTGCAGATGCTCCCGATATGGTTTCCATATTCGAGCCTGACGAGGGCATCCAGTATGGTCACCCACTGCGCATGCTTTCAGGCGGAGATACTTTCAAGGATTCGCTGCGGAAGTTCATCTTTTACCAGCACTACTACTACGGTTACCCGTTCTACATCACCTCGATCGCCACCGCCCTGCTTCCGGTCAGGCTGGTAACTGGCGGGTTCGAAAACACCACGCTGAACATGCTCTGGATGCGCCAGATGGTCAGCGTGCTGCCGATGATCCTGGCAGCGCTCATCCTGGTGTATTTGCAGACCAGATTCAAGAAGTGGTTCGCCAGCATCGCCACTTTCATCTTCCTGCTGACCGTTCCTGCAGTCTTCGAAAACAGCATGTGGTGGCACCCTGACTCGCTGACAGTGTTATTCATCGTGCTTACATTTTTCTTTCTGGACCGCGATGATCTGTCCTTCGGAACCAATTTTTACCTGGCAGCAGTCGCCTGTGGTCTGGCAACAGCGACCAAGCTGCTCGGATTATTCTTCTTCCTGGCGATCCCAATTTATATCTTGATGGGACTTTCCCAAAAAAAAGTGGATACCAAGGCGGCTCTGCGCAGCGCTGTCTTCTTTGTGCTGCTGATGCTGCTTACGTTCGTTGTGTCCAACCCATTCTTGCTGGAGTCTGGAAACCGCAGCTTCGCATTTGACATCCAGGTCAACCAGGCAGAATCGATGTCTTCAGGCTGGAGCGTTTATTATGCGGGTGGTCCAACTGCCTGGTACCCGATGATCAAGGAGTATTACGGCAGCTTCCTGTTCATCGCACTTGCCTTCCTGGTTGCCGGACTCTGCATCTGGAAAAACCACCGGCGTCTATTGAACACTCTCATCCTTGCCTGGACGATCCCATACCTTTTGTACGTGTTGTTCGTCATCGTGATCAAGCCCCACCACTTCTTATTGGGCACACTATTACCGCTGTATTCCAGCCTCGCAGCCGTGTTCATCGTGCTGCCTCTCCCAAATTTCTCCCAGGGGAGGGAATCCTGGTTTAGAGCACAAATCCCGCGGCTTTTGACCACAATTGTGGTGGTGGCTGTTATCGGCTCACAATTCGTCCATAATATTTCCCTTGACTTCGAGCTTTATTTTGAGACAGTGAACAAAGAAACGGATAATGAAATCATCGGCTTTTACCATGAACTCGAAGAAGATTATTTATACCGGCTGCCTGAAGAGAGGAAATTTAATGTCCTGCGGGATATACGCGCCTACTTCCCCAGAAGCGACAGGTGGGCGGTTTCCGTGCGCTCCCGTCCAATCACTTATGAAGTTGTTCGAGATGACAATGCGCACATCATCATGATCTGGAACCAGCGCGCAATGGATTACACAGCTCCCGATACTCTGGAGAATGCCATCGACCGCGAATTCATGGAACAGGTTTTTGATTTCTACACGGATGTCCGAGCAGCATCAGAAGACCACAGGGAGGCATTAAAAGGATACATTCTGCTACGCAAAACTGGCTGTTGTTCAGCGTTTATAATGGATAATATCTACGAACAATACTTCCCCAGGGAATGAGTTCTAGAGTGATGGAAACAGAACGGTTCATTTAACAGGAGGAAACATTGGATAAGAAAGGTAAATTTGTGACAGGTGAGGTGAAATCATTCAAGGCGTCAAAAAAGAAGAAAGCCGTTGATGTAATCATCCCCCCTGGTCTGGCAAAGAAATTCGACGTGGAAAGTAAACCAATGCCGGATGACCTGCCAGAAAATTGGGACGGCTACCAGCTCACATGGATTAATAACATCGGTTTGAAGAAGAAATCCGACACCAGGGATACACCTGACGATTTTTATGAAATCCAGATCAAGAAAGATGCTGTCAAAGGCAAAAAAGATATCGTCGTCGTATATTGGGATGGCTCTAATGTAGTCGGTGTCTCGAAAGCTGATTATGGTGATCTCGATGGTGACACGATCTCCGTTCGCTTAAACCTGGAAGATCCTCCAATCGGTCTTGGTGGGCGTTAAGCCTCTACCAGGAATACGGTCCTACTACAACTAAGATTGGAAAGCCGCCTCCCATTCGCTGATGATTTCCCTGTGAAATGGGACTGATTCAAGGAATGAGCGGCGCATCCTTTCATCATTAATTTTCTCGGCGCGTGATTGCAGCATTTGGTAAGCCTGCTGCAAAATGCTCCCTGCACGCTGGTTTCTGTCTTTTTCAAGTACCTGATAACAGCTAAGGTAGATGTGGAGAGGCTCATCTGTGCCTTCCAGCGAACCACCGGCATCCAGATAGCTGAGGATAGAGTCGGTATAGTCACGGGCAGCATCAAACTCGCCTTTTTTCAAGGCGGCGCGCGCCAGACCAGCTAAAGGTTCTGCTGCCAGGTTTTCCTGTGTTAGTTCTCTACGGATAAATACAGCGTGTTGATATGCCCTGGCTGCGGCATCGAGATCATCCATAGCACACCAGGCATGACCCTGGTAAGTCCATGACCAGGCTTCGGCGCTGCGGTCACCCGTGTCACAGGCAATCTCATTTGCCCTGGCAAGGTACGAAAGCGCCTGGCTGGTTTCCCCAATATGGATATAAGCTGCGCTGAGATTAATCAACGCATATGCCTCACCTTCCAGGGAGCCAACCTCCCGGTTGATGCGCAGGTTCTGCTCACAGTAACTTCTCGATGAAGTGTAATCACCCAAGATTCCTGACACCCATCCCAGGTTCCCGAGAACCAATCCCTCCCCGCGGCGATAACCTACCTTTTGGGCAATGGCTAGCGATTCCAGGTAGCAGGCTAACACCTGAGAATAATCTCCAAGGGAACCAGCAAGAATGCCCAGGTTGTTTAAAACCATCGCTTCATCCATTAAGTTGCCAACCTCCTGAGCTATCTTGCGGCTTTCTTCAAAACACTGCTGAACTGACGATAATTCTCTGGTTTCCATGGCAATCAAACCCGACATATTCAAAAGCTTGCCCAGCCAGGAAAGCTCGTTTTCCTGGCGAGCCGTTTGTATCGCCTCAGCCACAATGTCTAATGCCAACGAATAAGATGCCTGGCGGTAAAGAGCCATAGCCCAGGTAATCGTCGCTTCCAAAGTCCCCGCATGGAAGCCCGCTTCCTGGGCGAGTCCAACCGCCTGTTCAGCCAGTTCAGCAGCTTTAGCATAATCACCAATAACCATATAATATGTGGCGTAACGATCGCTGATCCTCGCCATGCGAGTCTGCCAATCGAATAAGGATATTTCCTCGCCAATCATTGCTGACTGCTCATCGAGAATTTCTGCCAGAGCGTCCAAAATCCCCAGATGGTCGGAATAATTTCCCAACAAATTATTTAAATTCTCAATCTCAACCAGGAGGTCAAATCGCAGGCTGCGCTCACTCTCACCCGCCAGTTTCAATGCACGCCTGTAAAAATCGAATGCCAGGCGGTTGCGATACACGTCTCGAGCCTGCTCACCCGCTTTCTGGAGATAGAGAAGCGCTTTTGGGTCATTGCCTGATGTCTCACTATGGAAGGCTAGCTGCCCAAAATGCTGGCTCAGGTCACCAGCATAAATTCTTTCGATCGCCTCTACGATACGAGCATGGTACTTTTTGCGCTGGGTCAGGAGCATCATTTCATACGCCACATCCCGCAGCAGATTGTGTTTGAACAGGTACCGAACTTCATCCAGGGCAACCCAAATCGAAGCCGCCTCCGCATTATTCACTTTCTCTGACAGGTTCTCCTCATTCTCCAGAACACCGTCAAGCAGGTTAAAGGCAAATTCACGTCCGATCACCGCAGCTGCGTGCACAACATTTTTCACCTTTAGATCCAGCCGGTCCAGCCGGGCAACCAACAATGAGCGCACGTCTGCTGGTAAAGGCTGCTGGGAATATTCTTCTACCAGGTGATATTGATCATGGCGATATTCGATGAAATTGCCTTCCTGCAAATAACGGATGATCTGTTCGGTATAAAATGGGTTGCCATCCGCTCGTTCGATAAGCAGTCTGCCCAGATCATCTGAAACTGGCGCACCTAATTCGTTGGCAGCCATCCGTACCAAATCGTCTGGTTGGACCTCATCCAACAGGATGGAATCATACGGAAGGTTATCTCCCAATAACGCCTGTCTTCCCCGGTTACGCGCCGTAGCAAGGATGCCAACCGGGTATACCTGACTCTCATCTGATAGCAGACTACGGGCAAACCGGGGCAAGAAATTGCGTGTTTCTTCATCTAACCAGTGGACATCCTCCAGGAATATGATCACAGGTTTCTGCAGGCTGATGGCTTTAAAAAATGAGGTCAATGCAATTTGGATATTTTCACCCCTGCTTTCCGGATCCAGCTGGCTGAAAAGCGAATCAGACCAGAATAAGTTCACCAACCCGCCCAGGAAAGACCGCGTGCGGTCTAATTCTTCAGCCAGTTCCACATGCTTAACCATTGTTTCTTCGATCAGGTCATCCAGGATGCGGTTGAAGCTGCGCTTGTTACGCGCCTCTGGATTGGCTTCCGTTTGTTCGAAATAACGCAGAAGCCAGTACCGGATTGGATTCAAGGGTTCGCGCAGGATTTCGTCCGTCTGGCAGGTTGCCCACTGCAGCGGCTTCCCTTGATCCTCCAATTTTTCAGCGAAGACATGCAGCAGGCGGCTTTTACCGATGCCAGCTTCACCCAGAACCACCATTGCCCCGGGTGATTTTCCGTTCCCCAATGGATCCCCATTGGAGCGCCATAAAGGTTCACAGAATTCCTCCAGCCGGACCAATTCTGCCTGCCTGCCAACCATTTTTCCGCTAAAAAAAGATTTATCGTCCAATTTGCGTTCAACCAGGATATAGACAGGCTGCTTCCTGGCAAACCCTTTAAATTCTTTTTCGCCTTCGAAATCAAAATCGAATAAGTGCCGGGCTTTGCGCATGATACCTTCATCTACCCAGATCTCACCGCGCCTTGCCGCTGTCATGAAACGCGCTGCCAGGTTAAGCCCCCAACCATAACAGGTGTATTCCTCCAACAAACTCGAACGGATGAAACCGGCATGGGCAATCTGGTAAGTAATGCCGGCATTGATGGGAATGCTGGTCAGCGTTTGCAAGTCAAAGATGAAATTCAAAGCCCGTTCGACGTCATTTTCATAAGCCAGTGGAGCGCCCCAAAAAAGCAATAAATTAGAACCTTTGTCCCCGAAGTCAATGCGTTTATACAAACCACCATACCGGTCTGCCAGATCAAACATCGTGTCTGCAAAAGAAGCTAACTGCGTCTCGTTTCGTATTGTCGGCAGACTGATAAAAACATTCACGATCTGACGGAATTCACCTGCACGCTGCAGGTCTCCAGCTCTTTGCTGCAGCAATGCCTCCGGGAAAAACCGTGACAGTATTTTAGGATCCGTTGCAGGGATGTCGAAGCTGACAGGTGCTGGTAACTGTGACACCTGTTCAGGCTGGAGCTTTGCTATGCGGACAAAGCTTTCCACACGTTCACCGGAAACCTGGAAACGCATCTGCTCGAATAAGGCAAAATCCATCACAATCTCACCGGCTTTGGCGAAATGTTCAGCTTCTGCACAAACATCCACGGCGCTGCCCTGGAAGTAATACGTTGCTCTCTCTGCAACCGTTGCGGTCTTCGCAACCGTTGCCCTGGCATCTTCTGCTGAGGTCAAAATGCCCCAATGGACATCACCACCAGCAAGACCCATCTTTACCTGGATCTCAAAAGAGCCATATGGCGTTTGCACCTGGCGATTCTTCTCCAACAACTGCTGGATCTCCCAGGCAGCTGCCAGAGCCTGGGAAGACGTGTGCCCCGCATGCTCATCGACTGAGAACAGGGCGGTTAAAGCATCCCCTTCAATGGTGATGATCATCCCGTTTTGTGCATAAATACATTCTGCAAATGAATCAAACACAGACTGCATAACGCCTGCCAGCACCTCAGCGCCATGTGGTCCGTGCGCCATCAGGGCTTCGGTCATCGTCGAGAAACCACTAATGTCGATAAACAAACCAACAGCCTGGAAATCACCCTTCATGTTTCCATGGGCATAATTTTGGTGAATAAAATACGGGATCAGGAAATACAACCCGACTCTACCTCTTCAGACGCATTATTTTACATCTTCCTGATCAACCAGGCTGGCATAAGAGTCGAAAAGCTTGCGTGCCTGTGCCAGCTCCCCAAACCGGTCCTCTCCGGGTAAAAATTCCTGCCCCCAATATCCCCTGTAACCGGCTTGATGGATGGCTCGGACGATAGGAGCATAGGCAATCTCTTGAGCATGATCACCCCGCGCAGCCTGCGCATCCGCTTCGCCGGGAAAATCGCGCCGCGGGCTGCCGGCGATATGGATGTGGGCAACGGATTCAAGATTCTTGAGAATCAAGTCCAGGTCAATCCCACCCATACGCTGCAGGTGGTAAAGGTCAACCAGCGATTTTATCGCCGGCGAACCAACCAACCGGCAAAATTCGAAGATGTATTCCAACCCATCTGCCTGGTAATCTGAATGGTCGTAAGAATTCAAAATCTCAAGCGCTAAAACAATCCCTGAATTCTCCGCATCCTGAGCCAGTGCTTTCCCTGCAGCAACGGTGTTCCTCAGTCCGTTCTCATCTAATTGTCCCGCCCGGTTTCCAGAGAAAATGATCAGATGCTCTATACTGTATTCCTGGGCTGTTTTAATCAAGGAGCGTATCTGCTCAAGCAGCTGTGGGTGGTGCTCAACCCGGTTCAGACCGGCGGTCATCCCGGGCGCGGTCAGGTTCACCAGGGTTAAACCAGACTCACGGGCTGCCTGCCAGCGTTCAGGGGCAACCATCTCCACACCCAGGTATCCCAGGTCACGCAGCGTACGGTAATATTCAGCAGGATTATCTCCCTGACGATAAAAACACCAATCAGCAGCAGATTGTTTGATCATTATTTCGTCCTCCCAAAGACCAATCTTACCACCACAGGTTTATACGCACCCAGCAGGCAGGTGAATCAGGTGCGGTTAGCGGCGATATAATCACCCACTTCAGCCACCGGAGCAACCCAGACATCCGGTTTCCTGCGGACCAGGTGATCCAATAACTGCAGAAAATCGGTCAGACCAACCGGCAGGTGCCCTTCATTGATTCCATGGAAGGTAAAAATCCCCCAGCCTTGCGCAGCCAATGTCGTCTCGACCAACCCGATCATGGCAGCGCCATCCTGGCGCTCCACGGGCCAGGAGGAGAGACGGTGCAGATCACAACCCAACGGGTCATTGGCGTATTCTCCCCGCGAGCGACCTGCGGCGAACATCCTGGCGATAACTGGCACGTAGGACACACGGTTTAGACCATGCCCGACATCTGATTCATAACAAGGGTAGGCAAAACTGGTTGATGACTGGTCAGGGAACACTGCCTGAATTCGGTCTTGTGCTCGCTTAATGTCGCTCTCCATACGCGCCAGGTTGTAATCCCGCAGATTATTCCCGTCGAGCCAATCCGCACGCATGTTTAATGAACACGGGTGAGAGACCGTGTGGTTGCCAATCTCATGCCCCTTTTGATGCACCGGCAGCCAGCGTTCGAGGTTTTCCTGCCAATCGAGACTCTCCCCATACAAAGTCCCTTCCCTGCGAGGGTTCAGGTAAAAGGTGGCGCGCAAGCCGCGTTCATTCAATGCAGGAATGGCTTGCTGCAACTGTGAGGGCATACCATCATCAAAGGTCAAAGAAACAGCGCAGCGGTAATTTTTCTTCCAGAAATCCATGATGACCCTCTCATACTGCTATTGTTCAATTTTATTAAGGATTGCGAACATACCCGGTCACCTCTTCCAGCAACCTGCGGTAGTAAACGTAATCGGCAAAGGGAACATCCTGGCGCACCCTGCCGTCTGCCAGGGGGATGAAACCTCCTTCAGCCAACATTGCTGGCACTTGTTCGAGCACTTCTCGGCGGATCGAGTCCCTCCCAAAGCGCAGGGCGTCCAGATCGATGCCCCCAACCAGGCGAAGCTCTTTGCCAAATTCAGCCCTGATGGAGGAGTAATTCATGGCGCCGGTCTCGCACTCACACGCCCACAGGCAGTTGAAGCCTGCCTTGAGCTGCGAAGGGATGAGGACGCGGGCGTTGGCGTAGGTGCGCAGGATGATGGTCCTGACGCCATGTTTTCGGGCAACATCAAGCACAGGTTTGTAACTGGAAAGAACCAGCTGCTCGTAAGTCCAGGGGGCGATGATTGGACCGTTCATCCCGCCAATCGGCTCGCTGAAAACAACGGCATCAACATTCACTTCACGAAGCACATTCTCCGCCAGGCTCGCAGCAAATCCAGCCTGTACCGCCATCATATCGAATATAAAAGCCGGATCATCCTTCACCAACCGGATTACCTCATAAAATCGCTGCCAATCGCCCACCCCCATGGTCAGGAAAAAACCGTCATGAACACGCAGCATGAGCACATGCTCGCGGCTTGCCCAATCTTTGACCTTTTTGGGATAATCAGCCGGTAAACGGGAGACATCGTCCGCATCCAGGCAGGCGCGATATCTCTTCAGAGAGGCGCGGCTGGCGGGTAATTGCCCTGACCATGCACGCGGTCCCAGGTCCGGGCTGATCTCTTCACGCCGGTCGGTGTGGAACAATTCTTCGAGGTTTTCGTGGGGCGATAAGCCTTGCCGGTACCAACGGTCGAGGACCTCCTGGCGGATACCTTCTTCAAAATACGGCACCCGGTCAGGTCGCTCGAAATTCATCACCGCATGAAACCTTTCCCTGCTGTTCAAACATCCTCCCCGGGTTTCGACCGGGCACCCGGCATGTCGTCCGGGCACCCGGTGTCGTCCGGGCACCCGGTGTCGTCCGGGCACCCGGTGTCGTCCGGGCACCCGGTGTCGCCCGGGCACTGGCTGCAGCTTTTTTCTCCATGGCGCGCCGGTACAGGCGCACATAAGCCTCGGCGCTTTTCTCCCAGCCATAATCCTGCGACATGGCAGACTGGATCATGCGAGCCATGTCTTCCTTACGGTCATAATAAGTGCTTACTGCCCATCCGATAACATAATAGAGAGAACCTGGACTGGCTTCCTGGAATTTAAAGCCAGTGCCGTTACCCGTGGCTTCATCGTACTGGATGACGGTATCATCCAGCCCCCCGGTTGCCCGCACCACCGGCAGTGTGCCGTATTTCAGTGAATACATCTGGTTCAGACCGCAGGGCTCATAGATGGATGGCATGACAAAAAAGTCACTTCCCGCCTCGATCCAGTGCGCAATCTGGTTGTGATAACCGATATAAGCGCCCACTCTGCCTGGAAAGCGCGATGGCAGCATGGCGTAGAAATTTTCAAGCTCGGGGTCACCCGAACCCAGAATGATGAACTGGATGCGCATGTCGCGCAGGACATCTTCTATACATCTTGCCAGTAAATCGAGCCCTTTTTGCGAAACCAAGCGGCTGACAACCCCAAAGAGGGGTACATCCGGGGAGAGGTCGAGCCAGAACCGCTGCTGGAGCTCTCTTTTGCAGCGCGCTTTCCCCGAAAGATCTGCGGCGGTGTATTGCGCAGGGATCAGCGGATCAACTGCGGGATCCCACATTTCGTATTCAACCCCGTTCAGAATGCCGACGTAATCCTGCCCCTTGTTGTTCAAATAAGGAGCAAGACCGTACCCCAATTCTGGAGTGCGAGTCTCGTCCGCATAGGTCGGGCTGACCGTATTGACGACATCCGCATAAACGATTCCGCCCTTCATGAAATTGATCCTGCCGTGGTCTTCGAATTTCTCCGAGACAAAATTGCCCGGCTGGAGACCCAGGTAGTTGTAATGGCTGGCATCATACACTCCCTGGTAGGCAATATTGTGAATGGTCAGCACGCTGGCAGCATCCCCGAGGATCGGGTCGTTCCAGTGCCAGATCTTCAAATAAGCGGATGCCAGGGCAGCGTGCCAGTCGTGGGCATGGACAATATCGGGTTTGAAGCCGGTGTCCCGGCAGTACTGCAGCCCTGCTCTGGTGAGGAAGGCAAACCGGCGAGGGTTGTCCAGGTAATCGTTGAAACGGGCATCATGGTAAATGCCGTACCGGTTGAAGTATTTGTCTGATTGGATAAAATAAACCGGGAAACCCGTTTCTTCTGTCACGGACACCGAACACCATTCCTCCGTGTCCCCCATCCACACACTCATTGGGGCGTGTACAGGCACTATGTTGTAACGCAGCGTGTTTATGTTGGAATAAAGCGGCATGACAACGATGACGCTGTGCCCCATGTCTTGAAGCACACGCGGGAGTACGCCGAGCACATCCGCCAGCCCACCGGTCTTGGCGAAGGGTGCGCACTCAGCAGAGATCATCAAGATGTTCAGAAAAGGCAAAATCGACTCCTCCAACCAGTCTTGCTTCCAGTCTACTCGCACGGAGGAGGCCTGTCAAGACAGTGCCTGTCAAGACAGGGCCTGTCTTGTCAGGGACTGTATACAAGCGAATGTCATTTCAGCGGATGCCAGTAAGGGATTAAGTAGAAACCGCTCCCTTTCGAGAGCGGTTCTTATTCGATTGTGGAACCCAACCTACCGCCGAAACGACCGGTTGGATAAGTTGAGATCTTAAACTGGAACTACGTTGGCAGCCTGGAGACCCCGGGGACCTTCCTCGATCACAAATTCCACCTGATCGCCTTCATTCAGGCGCCGGTAACCATCCATCTGGATGGCAGTGAAGTGAACGAAAACATCGTCACCTTCATCCCGCCCAATAAAGCCGTAGCCCTTTGAGGCATTGAACCACTTCACTGTACCACGAATACGTTCTGACATTCTTCTTTCTCCATACTAAAAAAATCCGCAGCAAATCAAGCGCCGCGTACACCGTTTTATACAGTGCGGCGAAAAGGGTATCATGTCTTTGGAATGGTGTCAAGAATGTTGACACAGAAGTGTTAGCCCAAAGTAGTAGAGTCCCCTTTAACCAAAGTTAAAATGTCCCCTTTGAAAGGGACACAAATGGACGAACTACTGAAGATGAGCAAACAAGAACTTACCCGATTAGAAGTGATGCAACGACTGAAAGACAAACGCATGACGCAGAAAGAAGCCGGGCGGATATTAGGGATCAGCACCCGGCAGGTGAAACGGCTATGGAGTGCATACCGGAAGGAGGGAGCAAAAGGGCTGGTGAGTTGACGACGCGGCAAAGCGAGCAATAACCAACTGGATGCAGCGGTAGTGCAACAGGCATTGGATCTGATCCAGGAAAAATATGCGGATTTTGGACCCACTCTAGCCCATGAAAAGTTGGTGGAATTGCATGGGCTAAAACTATCCGACGAGAGTGTACGTCGCCTGATGATCCAGGAGGGGATCTGGAAACCGAAGCGAGCCAAACAACCGAGAGCACATCCAATGCGGGAACGTCGGGCATGTTTTGGGGAACTGGTGCAGATCGATGGCTCAGAGCATGCCTGGTTCGAAGACCGCGGGCCCAAGTGCACCTTGCTGGTGTACATCGACGACGCCACCGGTCAGCTCATGGAACTATGGTTTGTGCCGCAAGAGACCTTTTTGGGCTACTGTGAAACCACCCGGCATTACCTGGAGTGTTACGGCAAGCCAGTCGCCTTCTACAGCGATAAACACGGCATCTTCCGGGTCAACCAGGAACGTCCGTTAGGGCTGAGCAGTGGATTGACCCAATTTGGGCGAGCCATGCAAGAACTGGACGTCCAGATCATCTGCGCCAACAGCCCGCAAGCCAAAGGACGCATCGAGCGCGCCAATCTGACCCTGCAAGATCGCCTGGTGAAAGAACTGCGCTTACGAGGTATCTCGGACATGCAAGCTGGCAATGCTTACCTGCCCGAGTTCCGAGCAGATTTCAACCGCCGCTTTGCAGTGGCGCCCCGCAGTACCCATGATGCTCACCGACCCTTACTCAAAACGGACTACCTGGATGTTATCCTGACCCACCAGGAAAACCGCACCCTCTCCAAGAACCTGACCGCACAGTACAAACACGTTGTCTACCAGATCCAGACCAACCGCCCAGGCTATGCCTTACGCAACGCCCAGGTCACCGTCTGCGAAAATGCCCAGGGAGTGATTACGATCCGCTACAAAGACATATCCCTCACCTACACCATCTACCACAAGGCTCCCCGCCAGGCCGAAATCGTCGATAGCAAAACCCTCGATCACCACATCAAGACCCCTTGGAAACCTGCTGCTGATCATCCCTGGCGGCGCTATGGACAACTTCCCAACAGCAACCACTCAGCGGAGGTTTCTCCCAATGGCGTTGATTGAGCTACCCCATCTATTGAGTTTTTCGCTTTTGGCCAAAAACAGGGCAGATACCAAAGAGCAGAGCGTGTTTCGCTCTGCCCTGTCTTCGGCCTCGTGTCGGCGCTCCGGTTGCTCTCCAGCAGTGCCGTACCCTCCGCACGAGTGCCTAAAGTCTACCAGTTCCAATCACCCTCCCCTAACAAAGGGGACATTTCTACTTTGTCAAATAGGGGACATTTCTACTTTGGGTTGACAGAATGTTGACACAGAAGTTGACACAGAATGTTTGTCAGCGTGTGTGGATGTTCAGCGAAATTGACAGCCATCCAGGCAGCTGAACTGCTGGGGCTCTCCTTGCGCCAGGTATTGCGCATGGCAATCGAGGCAGGGCTCCAAGAGCCGGGTTTACACCATGGGGATTTTGCGCTCAGCCAGTTGAAGCGCCAACCCCCATGGATCACGCAGCATGACCAGCCTGTCACCCGCAGGAGTCACTCCCAATTCACTTGCCAGCGAAGCGCCTACAGCTAACAGGCGATCACGAGCGCTCTCGATGGATTCATCTCCGGTATCAAAGGCGATGTGCAAAACCAATGGGTCCAATGAAGCGTAATCTGGTACGACAGCCGCGGGATTATTGTAAATCTCGAGCATCCCGTTCCCGCTCTCATCCACCAGAAAATGCGTGAAGGGAGAAATTTGCAGCTCTCGAGCGACCCGGAATCCCAGGTTTTGGCAGTACCACGCCGCGACCCGGATCGGGTCATCAACTATATAGCCGATATGTTCGATTTTCATTCTCTCTCCTGTAAAAGGACAGCACGCGTCCGTGCCACCTGTTCGGCAACTTCAGAATATTCGTTCTTTCCGGAGTGATGTTCCACACCCCAGGCGCCCTGGTAGCCTTTCTCTTTTAGCATCGAGATACTCGCTTCCAGGTGATTTTGCACGATCTCATACGAGATGTGCGTGTGCATCGCCCAGGGTGCGATGACGGCATCGCCGGGATTGCCGCGCAGGTGCAGCAGCACCCCGAATCCCGGGTGGTCGACCGCCTGGCAAATCCTTGCCATGGTTTCCGGCTGCACTTCTGGTCCCCAGTGGTTCTCGGGACCGACTTTGAATCCGTTGTCATGAGCCAATTGGGCATATTCACGATAACGAGTGACGATCAGATCGAACTGCTCTTCGGTGAAATGCTCTCCCTGACCTCCGGCGTCGATGCGGATCGTCCTGGCGCCCAGGAATTTGGCTGCGCTCAGGTATTCCAGCGCGCTCTGATGGTGCTGCTCTCGAACAGCCGGGTCATCTTCCCAGATGTGCGGTCCATCC
>CAVOGL010000007.1:0-833465 GCA_963695415.1 uncultured Chloroflexia bacterium
CGGAAACTAGGCGCAAAATTTAGAACAAATTAATGGTCAATAAGGCGGGAAAATTCTGGCAACTGGGTTTAATTGGTTACCCGTTGGGGCACAGTTTATCACCTCAGTTGCACCAGGCTGCACTGGTGGCAAATGGTTTGGAAGGACCTACCAATTGTTTCCTATTCCTCCAGACGATGAATGGGAACAGAACCTTCTTAAACTGTTCTCACGTATCCGTTCAGGGGAAATCACTGGCATCAACGTAACGATACCTCACAAACAATCCGTCATCTCGTATCTTGACACGCTCTCAACAACAGCAGAGGCAGTTCATGCAGTGAATACAATTTATATGGAGCAGGGGAAACTGAGGGGGACCAACACAGACGTTGATGGGTTCATTCTGACCTATACCAGCAATTCCCCCCCGATTATCAAACTGCACTCATGTGTAGGCGCAGTGCGATGGTATTAGGCGCTGGTGGTTCAGCGCGAGCCGTGGTTTATGGATTGGTGAGGGCTGGATGGGAAGTTGCCATTGCGAGCAGACGTCCTGACAGGTGCCGCGAGTTAGCCCATTCACTTCACCTCCAATCTCAGGTTGATGTGCTTCCCATGACGGAAAATGATCTGGGAGGATACTTGAGCGTTATGGGAGATAACATCAGGCTTGTTATTAACACGACTTCGATAGGGATGTATCCCAAGATAGATCAATGCATCTTTGCCTGGGACTGTCTCCATACCGCAGGATTGTTTCGTATACGATTTGGTGTACAATCCCCGGAGGACGAAATTAATCGAAGAAACTGCGCAGAAAGGTAACCCTGTCAGTAATGGATTGGGGATGTTAATAGAACAGGCAGCGCTTTCCTTTGAGATGTGGACTGCCACGAGTGCGAACAGGCAAATGATGAGTGAAGCAGTGCAACTACCCGGAGGTTGAGATTTACGAATGACGAAGGCTGAGTTTCCCATCCCATCCAATCAGATGGATAATTTTCAAGCCCACTTTTTCGCTGGCGTCGCAGGTACTATCAAGCAGATGCGCCAGGAAGGTCATGATGTGATTTGCCTGGATGAGGGATCTCCTGATTTACCTCCCCCACCTGGAGTAGTGGATGCCTTAACCAGGGCTGCTTCTGATCCCGGCAGACATCGCTACCAACCGCATCGCGGCAGCGAATCCTTGCGCCAGGCATGGGCGTCGATGTATCAGCGCCTATATGGAATTAACCTTGATCCAGGAAAAGAGATCTTACCGCTGCTCGTTTCAAAGAGGGAATTTTTCACTTCCCGATTGCGTTCATCAATCCGGAGATGTAGTACTGGTGCCAGACCCGGGGTATATCACCTATACACGCGGTACAGCCGCTGCAGGTGGAAATACTCTTAAAATTAAATTTATACGCTCGAAACCAATATTTGCCGGATCTGGATTTAATCCCTGCTTATGTCATAAAACGAGCCAAAATTTTATGGTTGAATTATCCCAACAATCCCACTGCGGCATTTGCGCCTGCGGAATTTTTCGAGGATGCCATACAGTTTTGCACCCGCTACCGCATTCTGCTTTGCCATGATAATGCCGCTTACTGCCAGGTTACCTTCAATGGCAAGCCGGCGTCAAGCGTACTTCAATTTGACGGTGCAAAGGATATCGCCGTGGAATTCAACTCTCTTTCGAAGTCGCACAACATGGCAGGCTGGCGAGTTGGAGCGGTTTGCGGAAATTCAGCGGCAATCAACCTGTTCTACTCATTGAAAACCAACATCGACAGTGGTCAATTTTTGGCAATCATGGATGCTGCGGCGAAAGCCATGTCAACGGATGAAGATTGGCTGCTCCAGAGGAATGAAATATACCGGCAGAGAAGAGATGTGGTCATCCAAAGTCTGCACAGACTTGGGTTGATGGCTGAAATTCCTCAAGGGTCGTTATACGTCTGGAGCCCTGTCTTGCAGGGTATGAAAGCAGTCGAATTTTGTAAAAAACTTTTAGATAGATGTAAAGTCAGTCTAACACCAGGAACGGTGTTCGGTGAATTGGAGAGGGTTTATGCGCATTTCATTATCCGAACCTATGGAACGTATCTCTGAAGCAATGTCACGCATCGAAAATGAAGTCGGGTCTTGGTGATAGTGAAAGGGTAAAATCAATATGAAATTACAACTGATCACAGCCGGAGAATCCCTATGGACCAGCCCTGGTTGCTGTGCTTGAAGGGATTCCGGCAGGTTTACCCTATAGATCCAGATATTATCAACGCCGAATTGTCACGCCGTCAAAAAGGGACGGGGGCAGGTCCACTAATGAAGATCGAAAGGGATCATGCCCAGATACTATCAGGAATCATGGAAAACTTAACGATCGGAGCACCGTTGGCGTTATTGATCGAAAACTATGATCACGTTAAGTGGAAAGGGAAACCGATCAAAGCTTTTACCACGCCCAGACCCGGTCATGCAGACCTGGCTGAGCCTTAAAGTATGGGTTTAATGATTTACGTCCCTCTTTGGAAAGGGCTTCTGCCCGTGAGACAGCCGCAAGGGTAGCTGCTGGTGCAGTTTGTAAAACAACTGCTGGCGCGGTTTGGGATTGTTGTTGGTGGTTATGTTGCATCGATAGGCGGGATTACTGGGCGGTTTGATGAAATACCTCTTCAGCAACGGATTGACATTGCCGAATCGAGCAGTGTGCGTTGCCCGGATCGAGAAGCATCACGAGAGATGGAGATTTGGCATTCAACAGGTGATGCAGGAGAGAAATACCCTCGGAGGGATTGTTGAAGTCGTGGCATTGAACCTTCCCCCAGGTCTGGGCTCATTTGTTCATTGGGATAGTGCTGGCAGCTCGGTTGGGAGCGGCAGTGTTGAGCATCCAGGCAATGAAAGGTGTCGAATATCGGCAGTGCCTTCGAGAATTCTCGAAGGTTGGGAACTGAGGTTCAGGAACTCCATCTTTCTCCACGAAGATGGGGATCATTTGATCCGGCACACAAACCGCAGCGGTGGGATGGAAGGAGGGGTAACCACTGGAGAACCTCTCCTCATCAGGGCAGCAATGAAACCAATTGCCACAACCTTAAAATCGCAAAGATTGGTAGATCTGGCAGCAGGCAAGAACACGAAAACCGTTTATGAACGTTCGGATTTCTGTCCGGTGCCGTGTGCATTCCGGGTCTGTCGAAGCAATGGTTGCTTTTGTTCTCGCCGATGCCTTGATAGAGAAATTAGGTGGGGATTTGATTGAGGAAATGCTGCCACGATTCCACTCACTTAAGAAACCCAGACTTTCAGACCTGGACATCAAAGGCAGCGACCATGTTTTTTGGTGCCTGATGATATACAGGAGTGACGGCTGTGACTCAAGAATTTATATTTATTTACGGTCCTCCAGGTTCTGGGAAGAGTACTCTGTGCTAGGTTGGCAAAGGGCTTTTCCTATCCTTTCATCGATCTGGATGAACTGATTGTCGAGCAAAGTGGTTGGTGGCTCATCTGAAATTTTTACCAGAGAAGGTGAAGCAGGGTTTCGACATCGTGAACTCGAGACTCTGGAAAGCGTTCTGAAGGGTAAACCAATGGTGATCGCCCTGGGTGGGGGAGTATTATTGAATCCTGAAGCCAGGGAGTTAGCGGAGCGGAAAGGGAAAGTAATATGTTTGAATGCAGATTATGAGGTGTTACTCCAGCGAGTTCAATCATCAGATATGCAGCGCCCCCTTTTAAATGGTCAGAATCTTCTTCTCCGATGAACTTTTAAGGACTTCCTTACTTGATATACGCCAGGGACATTACCGGTCTTTTCCCTACAAGATGAATACAACCAACATTAACCGGAAGGCAATGGCAGGTGAAGCTCAGGTGATTTTGGGGATGTTCCGAATCCCATCTATGGGGAATGAGTATGATGTCAGGGTTGGGAGCGGTAGGTTGGGCAGAATTGCGGCCCAACTCCGCAAGCGCCAAATTGATGCTGCCATGGCGGTGGTCACCGACGACAATGTGGCACCTTTATACCTGGAAACCATCCAGCAGTCTCTGGCTTCTTCCGGTATAACTTCTGTAGGGCAGTTATCATCCCCAGCGGCAGTTTGAACAAGACCGTTGAGACCATCTTTCATTTATGGGAGCAGTTCGCCAGGATGAAGCTTGACCGTGGCAGCGTGGTGCTCGCCTTGGGAGGGCGTGGTTGGCGATTTAGCCGGTTTTGCTGCGGCGACTTTCTTGCGAGGGATTCGCTGGGTGAATGTCCCCACAACTTTACTGGCTATGGTCGATTCCAGCCTGGGGGGAAAACGGTGCCGATCTGCATTCCGGCAAGAATCTGGTGGGTGCTTTCCATGCTCCCGCTTTCGTACTCGCTGATACACATACGTTGCAGACATTACCGTGAGACGAAATGCGCAGTGGGATGGCAGAGGTTATAAAACATGGCATCATTGCAGACCCGGGATTGTTTATAAGTGTGCGTGAAGGGTGGGAGGCTCTTTTAGATGATATCGACATGATCGTAAAACTAGCGATGCGTGTTAAAATCGATGTCATTGTGGAAGACCCCTATGAGAAGGGAAAACGGGCAGTACTCAATTTAGGACACACCCTTGGGCATGCCCTCGAGGCTCAATCGGGATACCGCCTGAAACATGGTGAAGCGGTTTCAATAGGGATTGCTGCGGCAGCCAAACTCTCAATGAGAATGGGCATGGCGGGAGATGACCTGGTCCAATCTATCCGGGAAACGCTGGGTGTGTGGGGCTCCCGGTCGCCATCCCGGCGGATGTGGATTGGGAGAAAGTAATCGGCTTGTTATCCATGGATAAGAAACGGGTGAGTGGGAAGCCAAAATTCGTGCTTCCGTTGCGCATAGGTGAAGTTGGTTGGGGGTATGAAATTGGGCTTTAACCTGGTTAAGATAATAAGGTGGCATCGATGAAACGGGTTCTTTTACTGCATGGTCCAAATTTGAATTTGCTTGGTGAAAGAGAGCCTGGGGTTTATGGGACGATTTCCCTGAATGAGATGAATCAGCGCGTGATTGGACATGGGGTCAAGCTAGGATTTGAGGTAAGAGCAAATCAATCGAACAGTGAAGGAGCGTTGATCGATCATTTGCAGCTAGCCCGCCAATGGGCTGATGGAGTGGTTTTTAATCCTGGTGGTTACACCCACACGTCAATTGCTCTGCGTGATGCAGTCAGTGCGGTCAAGATACCGGTTGTGGAAGTACACCTGTCAAACGTGCATGCCAGGGAAGACTTTCGTAGGATTTCGAATGATCTCTCCAGTGTGTGTGGGCAGTGTCGCAGGTTTCGGTTGGCGCTCTTACATCTTGGGGCTCGAGGCATTGGTGGGCGTCTTCGATGAGATTTCAAGATCTTTAATAATAAATTGTAAACAAGGTTTTCCTATGAAAGTTCAGCTATTCATAACTTGCCTGACAGAGCAGTTTTTTCCAACCACCATCGAAAATATGGTTCACATATTGAAGAAACAAAAGGTGATGGTAGATTTTCCGTGGATGATCAGACCTGCTGTGGTCAGCCATTATTCAACAGTGGTTTCCAGTCAGAAGCGCGTAAGCTGGCGAAGAATTGGGTGAGGTATTCAGCGCTCAGGAAGGTTATATCGTTTCGCCCTCAGGCTCATGTGTGGACATGATAAAGCACCATTACCCTACTCTTTTCCCGAAAGGAACTGATGAGCACGAGATAGTTTCGGATCTGGCGTTACGCACTTTTGAATTCTGTGAATTCCTGGTAAAAGTACTGAACCTGACCCAGTTGGGCTCTCATTTTCCGCATGGTGGCAACGTACCACGCCTCCTGCCATTTATCGCGGGTTTGGGGCTTAAAGACGAGGCAAAAATTTTGCTCAATGAGGTTCAAGACATTTTATATTCGCCAGCTGCCAGAAGAGGATGTTTGCTGTGGATTTGGCGGAGTCTCTTCAGTGTTGTGTATCCTGATGTCAGCAAGGTGATGATGGAACGAAAGATCGCCAACATCGAGGGCACCGGTGCTGAATACGTTACTGCTTGTGATGCAGGATGCCTGATGAACATCGGAGGGGGATTGAAGAAGATCAATTCTCGCGTTAACCCAGGCACATTATTGATATTCTCGCTTCGACCGGATAGACGATTGAATACAGACAAGCCCGTTTTCATAGATTTCAAGACCTACAGCGAAAATGTTCCGCTCAATATCCCGTCAGCAGTTCAATTAGCTACTGATCGTTTTATCAAGAATCGCGCTCGGCGAGTTGAGGAATTACCGCAATGGGAACAGCTTCGACAGACAGCCTCAGACATCCGTTCGCAAACGTTAACCAATTTGGACGAGTGGCTGGAAATTTTCGAGCGAAACTTCACTGCACAGGGTGGGCAGGTACATTGGGCGGAGAACGACAGCAGGCACAGGAGATTGTGCTCGAAATTGCCAGTCAGAACAATGCGAAGCTTGCCGTAAAAGTCAAATCGATGGCAACCGAAGAAATAGCTCTCAATCACTGCCTGGAGATGAACGGGATTGATGTTTTCGAGACTGATCTTGGCGAGTTCATCATCCAGCTGGCAGGAGTGGGTCCTTCCCACATCATCACTCCTGCAGTCCACATGAAAAAAGAAGAGGGATCGCCGCTTTTAGGCAGAAATTGGGTGTTGATGCGCCTGAAGATCCCATAAAACTGACACAGATAGCTCGAGATGTACTCAGAGAAAAATTCTTGAAGGCAGATCTGGGTATATCAGGAGCCAATTTTATGGTAGCTGAAACAGGAACCCTGGTGTTGGTAACCAATGAGGGGAACGGCAGGATGTGCACAACGCTGCCGGATGTGCACATCGCAATTGCTGGCATTGATAAGATCATCCCAGATTGGGATGCCCTGGGGGTGATGTTCAAGCTGCTAGCCAGAAGCGCGACAGGTCAAAAACTTTCCACTTACACCTCTTTCATCACTGGTCCAAAGAAATCGGATGCTGAACACGGACCGAAGGAACTTCACCTGGTGATCCTGGACAATGGACGCAGCAATATATTAAGGACGAAGTTGGACGAGACGTTTTGGAAATGCATCCGCTGGCGGTTGCTGTCTGAATGTTTGTCCTGTGTATCAAAGTGTGGGTGGTTATGCTTACGGCTGGTTCATCTCCGGTCCTATAGGGGCGATTTTTACGCCTCAAATCCTGGGAACAAAGGCTGCCGGACAGCTGCCATTTGCCTCAACCCTGTGCGGGGCGTGTGTGGACGTGTGCCCGGTCAAGGTGCCATTCACTGAAATCTTGCTCCATTTAAGAAAGCAGGTAGTCGAAGGGGAAGGAGTGATGTTACCAGTAATCCATCCAGCTTTAAGAATGGGTGCAAAAATTGGAGGCGCGGCTCTCGGTTCACCCTGGTTGTATAAATTCGGAAGCCGAGTGATGAGGCTGGTAATGTCACCAAAAACGAAAGATGGTTGGGTGCAACGACTGCCACCGCCCGTGAATCGATGGACGAAAATTAGACCTTTCCCAATATTCCAGGCGCGGTTCCGGGAAAAATGGAAAAAAATGAATGATGAAAGCGATGTCTGATAAAGAAAACCGTGACCGGATCTTAGACAATATTCGGACTGCCTTAAGCCATGGGAATCACCATTTAATCAGTCCGGATACAGTTACTGATCGAGGATATCCAGCCAATAACCATTCAAGTACGACACCAAACCTCGACCGCTTATTGGACGAGATCAGGCTGCTTTCAGGAGAGGGCAAAAAAGGTTACTCCTGCCGATATTGCTGAACTAACGGAAATCATTGGTCGATTCAGCGTGAAGAAAGCGGTTATGTGGAATACTGACCTGCTTCACAAGCTTGATATTGCACAATGTCTGGCGATGAATGGGGTGGAAAATATCCCACCTGTTAGTGAACCGGAGGAACTGGCTTTATGTGATTTGGGTATTACTGGAGTCGATTACGCCATCGAAAATAGTGGTACCCTTGTACTGACCTCGTCGCCAGAGAAGCCACGCCTTGTTTCTTTGCTGCCTCCGCTTCACCTGGCGATCTTGTCCCCGGAATGCCTCGTGGGAGATATCAACGACGTTTTCCCGTTGATCAAAGATAAGAATTACCTGGTATTTATCACCGGACCAAGCCGCACAGCAGACATCGAACTCACGGTCAGTCTGGGTGTACATGGTCCGCGTTCCCTGATCACCTGGGCTTTGATGAAGGATTGACACCAATCAACAAGGAAATTTATGGATTGAGTCTGCGTCAGTATGTAAATAAAACGTGGTATAGTACCCCGCCAATAGTGTTAAATATGCAGAAAATGGAAATAAATGGAAAATTTTCTTGATGGAACAAACAAAGCCAGTAAATTCAATCCATGACTCAATATGGCATTCATTAAGTCCTGACGAAGCGATCAATCTCCTTAATTCTAACCGGATGCGAGGGTTAACTAACCCTGTAGCGGATAAGCGCCTGCTTGAGAACGGTTATAACGAGTTAATAGAATCACCACGACCTACATTCTGGCATCGTTTGTGGATCCAGTTGAAAGGATTCCTGGTTGTATTGTTAATTGTTGCAAGTGTAGTTTCACTTATCCTGGGAGATTACATAGAAGCAGCTGCAATTATGGCGATTGTGGTTCTCAACGCTGTATTAGGTGTCGTCCAGGAATCGCGCGCCGAAGAAGCCCTGGCTGCATTGAAGAAAATGACTGCGCCTGAAGCGACGGTTATCCGCGATGGGGTCCAGCAGGTGATTGCCTCAAGAGAACTGGTCCTGGGCGATCTGGTCATCCTTGAAACTGGCAATTTTGTCCCCGCTGATATCCGGTTGATCGAAGCTGTAAATTTACAGATATCGGAAGCCAGCCTGACGGGCGAATCGGTGCCAGTCCAGAAGAAGGCTGACACGGTTCTGGACCGTGAGCTTCCTCTAGGGGACCGCAAGAACACCGCATATATGAGTACAACCGTGACGTATGGTCGCGGCAGGGGTGTTGTCATCAGCACCGGGATGAATACACAGTTGGGTTTGATCGCCCAATTGGTGCAAAGTTTCCAGGATGAGCCAACACCGTTGCAGAAAAAACTGGATCAATTGGGACGAACTCTGGGTATTGCTGCATTAGCGGTGTGTGCTCTCGTATTTTTTATCGGTGTTGGGCGGTTTTTGCTCGATCCAATCCCAGGTATCACCCTCACGGAAGAACTCATTGAGATGTTCATGGTTTCTGTCAGCCTGGCTATAGCCGCTGTCCCAGAAGGATTACCGGCGGTTGTCACCATCTGCCTGGCTCTGGGAGTGCAGCGCATGATCAGACGACACGCGCTTCTGCGCCAGCTTTCAGCTGTTGAAGCCTTGGGCTCAGCCACAGTTATTTGTTCTGATAAGACAGGGACTTTGACCCAGAACGAAATGACGGTGGTCAATGTTTGGGGTGACAGGAAATTGTTAAAAGTGACCGGTGAAGGGTACGAACCCGAGGGGAATTTTATCGAAGGTAGCGAACATGTGGAGCCAGCTGAAAATCCTATATTCAACTTGCTGCTTAAGACGTTACTTTTGTGTAATAACGCTTACATAGAAACCAGCGGAACCTCTATTGACCGGCTGACCTGGCGCATGGTGGGAGATCCAACGGAAGGAGCGCTTGTAGTCCTGGCTGCAAAAGCAGGGTTTTGGAAGTATGAGCAAGAAAATGATCTGCCCCGTGTGGCTGAGATTCCCTTTGATTCAGAAAGAAAAGTGATGACGACGTTCCATCAAAATGCCAGGTCGAACCATCGAGAAAAAATGATGGGTGATCATAATTTCCTGGCGATGGTTAAGGGAGCACCGGACATCGTTCTTGGAAAATGTGATTATATTTTGCGTAATGGTCGCGTGATCCCATTAGATGATCACGACCGGCAAGAAATCCTGGACACGAATGCTGATTTGTCCTCTCAAGCCTTAAGGGTGTTGGCAGGTGCGGTCAAACCACTGGATGTTCTGCCTGATGTCGAAAAACCAAATGTAGATGAGATCGAACACGGCTTGATTTTTTGTGGGTTGGCAGGCATGATCGACCCGCCGCGACCAGAAGTGAAAAGCGCTATTGAAACTGCCAGAAACGCAGGGATAAAAACGGTGATGATCACCGGAGATTACCCCAATACAGCAAAAGCAATTGCTGAGCAAATAGGTTTATTACGCAAGAATGGAAAAGTGATCCATGGCAGCGAATTAGACCGGCTAAATGAGAGGGAATTGTCTGGAATCGTTGATGATGTAGATGTTTATGCCCGGGTGTCTCCCCAGCATAAGGTTAAAATCGTTGAAGGACTTCAGTCCCAGAACCAGGTTGTATCGATGACAGGTGATGGGGTTAATGATGCACCCGCCTTGAAAAAGGCGGATATCGGTGTTGCCATGGGGATCACCGGGACGGATGTCAGTAAAGAAGCGTCCTCGATGGTGCTGACGGACGATAATTTTGCATCCATTGTATCGGCGATTGAAGAGGGGCGGATCATCTATTCAAACATACGCAAGTTTGTTTTTTACCTGTTATCCTGCAATGTTGGCGAAATTTTGATCATATTCTTGTCGACACTGGCTGGTTTGCCTCTACCATTGACTGCGATTTAACTTTTAGCCCTCAACCTTGTGACAGATGGCGCACCAGCCCTGGCTCTTGGACTTGAACAGGGTGATCCTGACATCATGGATCAAAAACCACGCAAACCGGATGAACCTGTTATCAATAAATCCATGTTGATCGGTATTTCAATTCAAGCCGTTGCCATTACGGCGGTTGTTTTAAGTGCATTTTTGATTGGTCTAAATTATTATCCGGACAACTTGAGATATGCAGAAACCATGGCATTTGTAACCTTATCCTTTTCTGAACTGCTGCGTGCATATACCTCCCGTTCGGAACGATACTCCATATTCAAGATCGGTGTTTTCACCAATCGATTTATGCAGTACGCCGTTATCAGTTCGATCATCATCTTGATCCTAATCATATACCTTCCATTTTTGAACACGATATTCGAAACAGTTCCCCTGTTATGGCAAACCTGGTTGTTATTACTACCTTTGATCCTGGTGCCTTCGATTGCGGCTGAATTGACGAAATTGATTCAGGTGAAATTCGCCAGGGCTTGAAAATTTTTTTTTGAAACCGAAATCCCAGTAAATGTAACCACAAATTTACCGGGCAGTAATTTGATGCATTATTCTCTACGTCCCCATATGGGAATCCCCATCGGTGGCTATTGCAATAAAGTTGAACTTACGGTAAAGTAACTGAAAAAGAGAGGAACCTATTCGGTTATGATCGAAATTCAGCAGTTCTCAAACCAGGTTATCGAAAATGTTGAGAAAGTGATCGTTGGCAAGCGGAGCATCATTGAGCTGGTCATGGTAGCTCTTTTATGTGAAGGTCACATCCTTCTTGAGGATGTGCCTGGGACCGGAAAAACCATGTTAGCCAGGTCGATGGCGGTCAGCCTGGGGGGATCCTTTAAACGGTTGCAGTGTACCCCTGATCTTCTCCCCAATGACATTACCGGTGTATCAATATTCAACCAGAAAACAGCCGAGTTTGAATTTCGACGGGGTCCAATTTTCGTAAACATCCTCCTGGCAGATGAGATCAACAGGGCAACACCACGTACTCAGTCAGCCCTTCTCGAAGCCATGCAGGAACAGCAGGTGTCGGCAGATGGTGTTACCTACAAATTGTCCCGTCCTTTTATGGTGCTTGCCACTCAAAATCCCATTGAATACGAGGGTACATTTCCTTTGCCAGAAGCACAGTTAGATAGGTTCCTGATGCGGCTGCCAGTCGGCTACCCAAATGCTGAGGAAGAGGCGATCATTTTAAACAACCTGCGGTATGAGCATCCCGTCACAAATCTTGAACCAGTTAATTTTGGGGCTGATGGTGCGGATGCGAGAGATGGTTTAGACGAACTACTAGGATTCCAGAGAAAGGTTTGGGACGTCCACATTGATGAGACCCTCCAGCAGTACATCATCAGTATTGTTGGTCGCACCAGAAATCATCCAGAACTCGCCTTAGGTGCGAGTCCGCGAGCCAGTCTGTCTTTATATAAGGCGTCGCAGGCTCTTGCTGCGGTACGCGGCAGAGACCATGTCCTCCCGGATGATGTGAAATATCTGGTGCCTTTTACGATGACACACCGCTTGATCACACGCCCTGAGGCAGAGCTGCGCGGTCGAAAGGCTGAGTCCATCCTCGCAGAGGTCCTCGAGGCAACCCCTTTGGACCTCGGTTCGGTCAGCAGTTAACCGAGTTCATTAACGCTTTACTATTTGATGTCTTATTACATCCCTGTATTCCTGGTCATCCTGGCACTGGTAGCTGTTTTTTTTCGTGCCGATTTCATCCTTATCCTGACCTATCTGTTGTTAGGCGTTTACCTTATCGGTCGAATTTGGGGTACAAGGGGGCTGCGGAAGGTGACTGGGGAACGGAAATTCATCAGCCATGTTTTCTTCGGTGAAAAGGTGGTTGTCGATATCAACATCGTCAACAAGAGTTTTCTGCCCATAATCTGGCTGCAATTGCATGAGACTTTCCCGTTGGAGTTGATCAGCACTCAACGCTCACTTCGGGAAGTCATCAGCCTGGGTCCTAGAGGAACCAACCAATACCAGTACGAGCTTGTAGGGCGGAAACGAGGGGTTTATTCTATCGGTCCACTCTTCCTTTCGTCTGGTGACCTCTTCGGTTTAGGGGAGCCTGAGCAGCGCCAGATAGAGGCAAACCAGCTGGTGGTTTATCCCAGAATTGTACCTTTGACGAAAGTCAGGCTGCCCTCTAGATCTCCGATGGGCACTTTGAGGCACACACAACCGATCTTCGAGGATCCGTCACGTGTACGGGGAAAACGCGAGTATGTGGCTGGTGATTCGTTTCGCATGGTTGACTGGAAGGCAACAGCTTCTTCTGGACGTATGCAGGTAAAACTGTTTGAACCTTCGATTGCTTTGGAGACGATGATCTTTTTAGACTTGAACTCTGAAAGTTATGACCGATATTCACGCATCAATTCGACCGAATTAGCCATTGTTGTTGCAGCTTCTTTGGCTAACTGGATTCACTCCAAAAGACAGTCGGTGGGCATTTGTTCGAATGGGTTAGATCTGTTGACAACAAGTGATACCCAGGAACAGAAATTAAATGAACATCCACTTCCCATCAAACCTAGAAAAGGATACGGTCACCTGATCAGAATCCTGGAGATGCTGGCACGTGTCCAGGTGGCAGAGACCTTTCCTATTGTTGACCTGCTGCATTCACAGGCACCCGGCCTTGCCTGGGGTACAACCATAATACTTATCACTCCCATTTTGGATGACTCGTTATTCGAGGGTGTATTTCAGGCAAACCGGTCAGGTCTGAAAACCGTCTTGATGCCCTGTGGACCAGTGACCGGTGCAGATAACATTCGGCAAAAAGCAGAATACTTCGGTATTCCCTTCTTCCAGATTTTCAGTGAAAAAGATCTGGATGCCTGGAGGCAGTAGTGAACGAAAGAAATGGTTTACTGCAAGATAGAACAGAAGAGCGCCGGCTCTCACTGATCCATGGATTCCTGGTTACAGCCATGTTGACCTTGTTTGCCTTCTCAATTACGCAGGTAGGGGAATATGTGGTCCCTTCCTGGGACGGCACCTATCTTGTAGTCATTTCTGCGCTGATCGCGGTTGAAGCTCAATATTCTTACCGTTTGTTTGCCAAACAAGGCTTCACCAAGGAACAAGCCTTGTACCGTTTATCCGAATGGGTTGTGATCATTATTTTGTTAAAAGTCCTGAATTATGGCTTACGCGGCTTCGATATCCTCGCAGCTGATTTAGTGCTGTGGCAGGATAATTTCATCTATTCATTCTTTTCTGGTGAATACCTGATTTCTTTACTGTTTACGGCTGTTGTCTGGGGTTTGGCAACTTTCTTTTCAGCAAAGTTGTTCCAGCTTGAGGGTGATGAAGAGCTGCTGAATTTAGAGCGGGAGAGCAGTGTGGCAGTTCACCGCAAAGAAGTGCGTGAGGGACTTGCTTTTGGCATTCTTTTCGTTGGGATCATCATGGTTGGTACGGTCGCGTTTATCTTCTTGACCAGGAGGACATCAACATTTGGCACGGCAGACGTCCCATCTGGGATTGTGCCAGTGGTGTTTTATTTTGCATTTGGGTTGGCGCTTTTGAGCATCACCCAATTTTCGATTCTGCGAGTACACTGGATGATGGATAGGATTCCATTCAAGCCGAATCTGATCTCACAATGGCTTCTTTACAGCCTGGGATTGCTCCTTTTAGTGGGTATTGTTTCAATCCTGCTCCCGACCAGTTATTCTGTTGGATTGTTGGAATTTTTAAACACCCTGCTTGCCATGCTGCTGTGGGGGCTGTGGGTGATTGCATTTCTACTCACTTTACCCATTGCACTGCTGCTTTCATTGCTGCTGAGATTTCGTGGAGGTGAGGAAGGACCTCCACCTTCCATGGAGCAATTCCTGCCTGATCCACCTCAACAGGCAGGACCACCAGCTGGTTGGGTTGAGTGGTTGAAGACCTTGCTTTTCTGGGCATTTTTCCTGGGCATCGTCATATTTTCTCTGGTATATTTTTTACGCCAAAATCGTCAATTAATGGAAAAACTGCGTCGTTTTAAGATCTACGAAACCTTAAAAAATATCCTCCAAAAGATAAAAACCTTCTTCGTAGGTGCGAATGAAAATTTTCGCGCTGCTGTCCAGAAACAGGTCGAAAGGATCAGAGCACGCAGGCTGAACCAATCTGAACGCAGGCTGGGTTTTATCAATCCAAGGAGATTGGAATCTCGCCGGCAAGTTTATTATTACTACCTGGCGATGGTTAGACGGGGGAATGAAAGTGGGTTGCCGCGTAAACCTGATCAGACCCCTGATGAGTATTTGAAATACTTATCCACCCGGCTTGTTGATGACGATCAGAGTGCTGCTCAATTGACTGTCAATTTCAAGGAAGCCAGGTATTCTCAACACCAGATATCTGATGATCGAGCGCGCCGGTCACAATCAGCATGGGATACAATAAAGAGAAAATTAAGAGAATATTCACGGCAAAAAAATGCACTCTGAATTGTTAGTTTTCTATCCGGAAGGACATCATCTTCACCATTCACCTGGTCATCCTGAAAGACCTGAGAGGGTGGAAGCCATTCGCTCCACCTTGTTGGATGCTGGTTGGTGGGATAAATTTGTCTTAACGGGTCCAAATCAAATGCAAGAAGAAATTCTATATTCTGTTCATTCCAACGTTTATCTGTCGCTTCTCCAGCAAGCATGTGCTTCAGAGCAGTGGTTGGATGCAGACACTTACACTCGCAGGGATAGTTACGATCTGGCAATCCAGGCGGCTGGAGGGGCCATCGCGGTGGTTGATGCGGTTTGGGATCGTGATTTCGAAAGGGGGTTTGCTCTCTTACGCCCTCCGGGTCATCACGCAACCCATGACAGGGGGATGGGTTTTTGCTTATTGAACAACATTGCACTGGCTGCAGAATTTCTGGTCAATTCGAAACAAGCCAGGAAAATTGCAATCGTGGACCTTGACCTGCATCATGGAAATGGCACTCAGGATATCTTCTGGGAAAGGGATGATGTATTTTTCATCTCCCTGCACCAGGATCCATTGTATCCAATGTCAGGGAAGCTTAATGAAATAGGCATAGGCAAGGGAAAAAATTTCAGCCTGAATGTACCTTTTCCTCCAGGCACAGGTGATGAAGCCTATTTGACTGCAATGCAAGAGATCATCGAACCGGTCTTAACTCATTTCCAGCCAGACATGATTCTGGTCAGTTTTGGTTTCGATATCCACTGGCTGGATCCGCTTGGCAACATCGAAGTTTCAGCGGACACATGCAAAAAAATGATGGACAGGTTAGTATTGCTTGCAAATCAATGCTCAAATGGTAGGATTGTCGTAGTGTTGGAAGGAGGTTACGATCTGGATGCTGCTTCTGCCTGCAGCATGGCGGTTGTCTCATCACTCACTGGTTTTGCCTGGGAGGACCAGGTTGGTCCTTCGCCGAGGTCAGGCTTGACACAAAATTGGCAGGCTGTCCTTAAAAAAACAAAAAATATTTGGGACATCAATTGAGAAAAAAATTTTCGACCAAAGGAAAATCATCAAATGGAAATACAAAATCAGCTGGCTATATTTATTGACTTTGAAAATCTTGCCTTATGGGCAGAACGTGAATTCTTCGATCTTGAAATAACACCATTAATCGATTTCTTACAGGCACGCGGACCTGCTGTTGTCAAACGCGCCTATGGGGATTGGTCTCGTTTTTCCCGCTACCGTGATGATTTGATGAATAATTCTATCGATCTGATACAGATTTACAGCGTTCGCGGGAGCAAAAACAGGGCGGATATCCGCATGGCAATCGACGCGCTAGAGACTGCCATGATGCGTTCGCAGATTACAACTTTCGTTATTCTTTCTGGTGACAGCGATTTCGGTCCGCTTGCGGTAAAACTTCGCGAATACGGACGTTATATTATTGGGATTGGACCGAGATCCATCACACACCATCTTTTGGTGAAGTCATGTGATGAGTTCATTTACCTCGAATCTGTTCTTGGTGACCCAAGCGACCAGGAGGCATGTGCTGAGAGGGAAATCGCCCGTAATTTGCTCGTGAAAGCGCTCCAGGCGCATGGAAAGCGCGGAGACCTCCCCATCCGCATGAATAAATTAAAGCAAACCATGCTGCTGATGGACCCGGCATTTAATGAAGCAAACCTGGGTTATCCGCAATTTAAATCCTGGTTGGAGGAAAATCGCGATTTAATCAATATGTTCACCCAGGATTCGCAACTCTACATTGGCAGAAGTGAATTCGTTGAGGTAAATGGGGATGAAAAAATAAGGGACAGTTCTCTCCTCGAACTTGAAATCGAACCGATCGCTGAGCCAACGCTCGAGTCAAAATACCGCCAGATATTAGTTCGGCAAAAGGCATCTGCCATTGATATGGCGACCCGCAGAGATATCCTACGTGACATCTATCGCGAACTCAGCGAACATCCGGGTGAATTCTCTGAGGAGGATATTTTGAATATCCTTTTCGACAGGTATGAAGCGCAGGGAATCGTGCGCAGTATTTCTGTTTTATCCGAAGTTTTCCAAATGGCTGTGCGTCAAAAAGCGATAGATTTTGTCAGTCATCCGGAATTCGGAGACCCAACCCTGGAGGTTTCGGAAGAAATTTTGTCAGAGGCAGATTTCATCTGTGCGGTCGAAGCGGATCTCGTCTTTGCAGTGATTCGTGCTGGAATCGAAATAGATGCGAATGAGTTTGCTCATGTTTTGTTCAATGACCGTAACCAGGTCGATTATGTCACTTGCATGTTGGACAGTCTCATAATCCGCAATTGGATCACGCAATCTGGTGATGCGTATAATGTTCGGGGAAAAATTGGCGTTTCGCTTGAAACCGAACCATCATTACAGGTTTTATTTCAGGATTTCGAGCGTGTATTCATCCCACCCGATGTGGAGATTTCCGCCTCAGGCGCGCAAACTTTGGCAAGGAAAGCAATGGTTCAACGTTCGCAGGACTTTGTTGCCTCTGGTGAGAGTTACCTGTTAGCCTGTAAGATTCAGTGGGAAGCGCTACAACAAGGTGAAAAAAATGCTACCATGGATGACTTGAAGTGGCTGCTGGCGTCTTATGCGTCTGTCGTCGCCGGTAAGTTATCACAGGTGTCTCGTGATTATGGTGCTGCGCGACCATATTACCTGGCATTTTTCACCCTGGTTCAGGAGGAAGATCCATTATGGGGCAGGATGCGCGGATTGATCAACCCCATGCTGTCCTATTATTGGGCAAATGCAGGTCGAGAATTAGATATCAATGTGTCCGCTTGGAACCAAAGCATGTCTTCACCAGCTCTGATCGCAGTTTATGCAGCTAACCATCCAGATTCGGACCTTAGGAAATTGTGGCAAGTACTGACCGTGGAACTGGCAAAAGTAAACCCCACTATCCTTCGACGGATTGCCAACCAGCTATTGATGAACCGAACGGACAGTCCAGACAATATCAGGACTGCTGATATTATTGAAAATATACTTGAAGAACAACAATAAATCATTATCTCGAGAAAGGATCACTTACATCAAATGAGAGAAATCAAAATTCGTTGGGTTGAGGATCAGGTTATGGTGGGAACTGACTCCAACCAGCACTCAATCGTCATTGGTAAAACTTCTGGTCCCGATTCGGGATTCATCGGTGTAAAGCCTGCAGACCTGTTGTTGATGGCTGCTGCATCATGTTCAACCTGGGACATCATCGAGATCCTGAATAAACAGCGCGAACCTGTTGAAGATATCCAGGTGGTTTGTTCAGCGGACCAGCAGACTGATCCACCTTTCACTTTCAAATATATCCATCTTCATTATATTATTAATGGGAATGTGAACCCGGACAGGATTGAGAAAGCGATCAAGCTTTCCCTGGATAAATATTGTTCAGTTGTTAGTACCCTGCGCCTTGGTATTCCTGTGAGCAGTGATTGGGAATTGGTTAGCAATCGGGTTCCTGTTACTTAATGGAACTCAGCGAAAGGTTTGAGCAGGCGTTCCTGTTTGCCAACAGACTGCATTCTGAGCAAAAGAGGAAAGGCACATCTATCCCTTATATTTCCCACCTGATCGGCGTAGCATCGCTGGTCATGGAAGATGGCGGTGATGAGGACCAGGTAATCGCTGCATTACTTCATGACGCCGTGGAAGATCAGGGTGGCAGGGAGACATTGGAAAAAATCCGATCGAGGTTTGGTGACCGTGTCGCTGCCATCGTCGAAGGCTGCACAGATTCGTTTCGATTTCCAAAATTTACCTGGATGAGCCGTAAAAGCGAGCATCTAAAAAAGCTGGCGGACAGCAGTCCGGAAACGATACGCGTTGCCCTGGCAGATAAATTGTATAATTCCAGGTCACTGGTGAGAGATTTACGTGTGTCAAAATCAATTGTGTGGCAGCGGTTTAGCTGCACGCCGGACCAGATGTTATGGTATTACCAGGAGCTCGTGTCGCTGTTCGAAAGAAGGTCAACGTCCCCTAATGTTTTTGAGTTGGGACGCACTGTTAGAGAATTAGAAGCATTAATAATAGACCAGGGATGAGGTATAATAAAATTATGGATGAAACTCAGGTGGAAATACAATCATTACCCCCTGGACAGAAATCGGATGATATCAGTCCTGAACAGAAAAAGGCGTTGATTTGGATCATAGTCGCTGTGGTCGTTCTTGTTTTATTGACTATAGCTGCTCTGGTTTACTTATTAAATGCCCCCGCCTCGCAGGTTATGCGAATAAGGGATATATTCATCATCTTCCTGGCAATTCAATCACTGCTTACGGGTTTTGTCCTGGTAGTTTTAATGGTTCAAATTGCCAAATTAATAAATTTGTTGCAAAATGAGGTCAAACCGATCCTGGAGTCAACCAACGAGACAGTAAGTACGCTGAGGGGCACTACAGCTTTCATTAGTGACAACCTCGCTGAACCCATCATCAAGTTAAATGAGTATCTCGCCGGGTTCACCCAAATTTTAATCTCCTTGGGCGTGATCCGGCGCGGTGTTCAATCGAATAAAAAGAAGGAGTAAAAATGTCGGACAATTCAAGTGAATTCGGAAGTTTCCTGGCTGGTTTCTTAATCGGGGGACTTGTTGGTGCTGCTACTGCACTGCTCTTAGCACCTCAGAGTGGTGAAGATACTCGCAACGTGATCGTTACAAAAAGCATCGAGCTCAAGGAAATGGCTGTGAATGAAGCTGAAAACCTCAGGATTCGTGCTGAGGAATTTGCACGCGAGCGCGGCTGGACCCCTGAGCAAACCGAGGAGTTTGTTGAAATGGTTGAAGATGTCGCCGAAAACGAGGCGGGATAACCCGTTTTTTGCTTAATAATTCAAACAGAAGCAGATAACTCCTCGATGTACGTTAGAGGGGTTATTTTGCATGAAGATCCGTCAATATTTCTATCGATTGGATGATGATGTCACCCGCAAGGACCGAAGCAGGATTGCCAACCGCATCTACGGCTCTCAATCCCGCCTGGGCATGAATCCACGCGCCTGACACCGCTGCTTGAAAAGCATCCACTCCTTGGGCGCGCAGCCCGGCAATGAGACCCGCCAGGACATCGCCGCTTCCGGCACGCGCCAATGCTGGAGTCGCAACCGGGATCACTGCACTTTTTCCATCCGGCGAGCTGATGATGGTTAACGCGCCTTTCAATACGACGATATGCCCCCACTTCTTGCTGTAGGATTCAGCTATATCCAGACGATTGTTTTGAATATTTTCTTTTGAAACCCCTGTGAGTACGCTCATCTCGCCAGGATGGGGTGTGAGAATGGAGAGCGTTGGCAGCCGGTTGTACCAATTATCCAGTTGAGAAGCCAGTCTTAATCCATCCGCATCCAGTACCAATGGCGGGAGTCGGTTACCCTTTGATGGGATCATCTCGGCGTTTTCACCAGATGCATCTTCACTGCTAGAAGTCAATGTCAGCAGCCTGTTGATGAATTTTTTGCTGCCTTGCGAACTACCCAACCCCGGACCTACCAGTAAACAGGTGGTCCTTGACAGGCTGCCAGCCAGCTCATCAGCTGCGCTCTCTGCCAGTGATCCATCTTGGTGAGCCAAGCGTAACCAGGTAGCTTCTGCAAGGTGACCTACCAACGAAGGATAGATCGTGTCAGGAACCCCGATTGTGACCAACCCGCTTCCAATAATGTAAGCAGCTTCACCTGCCAGGAGGGCTGCCCCGGGATAATTGTCGCAGCCAGCCACAATTGTGGCGGTGCCAAATGTGCCTTTATGCGCCTCAATGGGACGTTCTGGTAAGTGCTCTCGGATGTAACCCGCATCCGGAACGAACCGGTTGATGCATTTCCATGAGGCAAGTGTGCTGCCTTCTTCCGGCAGTCCAATCCCAACCAACTCAATCTCACCTGCATATTTGAAGGCAGGGAATTTTAACAGACCTGATTTGTAGGCTGCCATGGTTATGGTTAAATCCGCCGGTATTACTTCCGGAGCAACCTCACCACTATCGCAATCGGTGCCTGATGGACAATCGACAGCCACTACTTTGATTGCCGGATTCAATTCTTTTATCTGCCTTCTGGTGTGATCCAAAACTCCTGCAATGGCAGGGCGCAGGGGTAGCTTGATGCCGGTACCCAGGATGCCATCCAGGAGAATCGAAGAACGATTAATCAACAGGTCAAGTTTTAAAAATCCCTGGTCTTCATCGATAAGCAATATAACTCCCCCTAGTTCCTTCAAGGTCATCACTAACGGATCTTCTACCGGGCGTATTTGCACGATATATGCGGTAGTTTTCCAGCCGTGTTTTGCCAACCAGGCTAATGCAACCAGAGTATCACCACCGTTGTTTCCAGAGCCGACAAGCCCCATGACTATCCGGTCAAGGGATGCATACTTTTGGTGGATTCTGCTTGCCAATCCATCCCCGGCGTTCTTCATCATCTCATTGTAGGAAATGCCGGATCGATTGGCTTCCTGCTCAATAGCGACCATTTCCTGAACTGAGACTAATTTCATTGAGGTGCCCTTGTTAAATTTTTTGCAGATCCGTCTCGTTTATTGTGTCGAACGAAACCACAACTTGATCAGGTCATCCAATTTTTTACCGTGGGAGCTCAAACCGGGGTCAATTAACTTAGCCGGTGCATAATAACCTCTGGCAATCACGCCATTGATCCAATCACGCTCATAGATAGCGTTAAACACGGCTGAGTAGGCGTTGATTTGCTCCTGAGAATTTAAGGACAGATCATAGATTTTGGGGCTCATGGTAGTCAGATCCTGGATCGGGTAACAATCTCCGGTGATCGTTAATGCACAGCCTGTCGTTGAACCGATCGCAGAAGGGTAGCTGACTGCGATATAAAGGAGTTTACCAAACCTGGATTGTAAAGGTTGGATTTGAGTATCCAATATACCTCCCGCTTCTGCCTGGAGATTCTCAACTGGCACATCCATCTCGCTGGTAAGAGCTGCATCCCAGAGCAAATAAATCCCGTCCACACTGTCCATGAAAGCCGGAGGCTCAACGGTTTGATCCATGGTTAAAGCCCAGAATATTTTTCCAGGAAACCTGGCGCGTACGTTGGCTAAAAGGCCTCGCCAGCGTTCTTCAGAGTCGGCTGGGACGCCGGAGGGAGACCCATCAAATAACCTGGCTGACGGTAAAGCCGGGTTCACCCATGGTCCGCCAATGATTATGCCTTCGACCCCATTTTGACCTGCTATATCAGCATGGTGGAGGATGAAGTTTGTGTATTGCTCGAACCAAACCAGCCACCAGCTAAAATCGCGAGAAGCTGTTGCCCACCATTCATCCACGGGTTGAGAAAAATTTGGTGCTGGGAAAATGAGTGTGCTGCCATTGATATTATTTGCCTGAGTTACCAGGTCGATGACATCAAACCAGGATGCATCAGACCCCAAAACGGGAGCTAATACTGGAGGTGATTGCCTTGTGTAAGTCCAGGTTGGGGTGACAATGACGAAATCCGGGGAGAGTGAATGGATATCACCCAGGGAATGGGGGATAAGCGCCCGGAAAGAAGGGTGATATGCAGCCTCCAATTCAATGCCGGTGACCACATTATCACCAAACGAAACGGTAGGTGTAATGATCTCTGTTAGTGTCGGTTCTTCGGGAAGCATCGACCAGTCAGGGATAACGTCCACCACAGTCTGTGGTTCTGTCCCAAGTGAAATTGGAAAACCCGGATCGATTTCACCAACAGTACGTACATCATCAGCTCGGTTGCATTGTCCATTTCTGCAGAATCGGTACTGTAAATCGCCGGGGAGGTTTAAGGGGCTGTAGAGGATGTAAGCCCAACGGTTGTCGCCCAGAGACCACATCGGGATTGGGGTTGTCCAACCGAAGACAGGATTGAACTGGATCGAGACGGTATCGGTTGGGGGGGTGTGTAAAGGTGCAGTGATGTCGAATGTAATGGGAGCATTCCCGCCTGACCGCCACGTGTCTACGATGTCTAGGGAGTAAAAGCTTTGCTCGGGGACGATGATGTGTCGCACGACAAAATCACCATCTTTGGAGTGCTCGGAATTCCAGAACCCATCTCCCAGGGTATATTTATAGCGGATATCAGCTCCTGAAGGCAGTAGTGTTTTCAGCAGATAGCGCCCATCCGGCAGCCGCGTTAATATGGGCATGTTGGTTGAAATGCTGCTCATCCCGCCGGACATTTCACCAAAGGTATTCCCTAACTGGAACAAACTACCGGCAAGCCTGATTGGGATGATGGGTGGTGTCTCGTCCGGCAGATCAACAACGAAGGCTGCCTCGACCAGTTCTGATTTGTGCAGTGACAGAGACGCCGGGGTGGTTGAATCAGGTGCCACTCGGGCGCCTTGTTGAAAGGTTCTATATGTGCCATCCATAGCAATCGCAACCAGGTTGTGCACACCTTCAGGCAAGCCTTCCAACAGAAAAGTACCATCGGATGAAGTTAATGTTTGTGCTCCAGCCGCAGTCACCAACAGACTTGGAAGAGGTGCACCGGTGTCAGCATCTGTCGCTTTACCAATAATCCGACCGGTTGGAAGCACAAAACTCGTGTCTGTCCACCGGCTGATGACATCATCGACAGTTCCAGGACCTTCCACATGGTAAAGCCTGTAGCGCACTGGATTTTCATCAGAGGTGTGTTCAGCCACCGGAACTGTTTCGGTCTGTCTTTCGTAGCGGTATTTGATCAAAGAACCCATGGGGAATTTGAGAGTGATCGAATAAAAACTCCCCTCCTGACCATCGCCAGCCTCAACGGGTTGTAAAGGATAACTTTCAGAATTCAAAGCAAGCCCGGTGACCTCATCACGGATGATTAAGTAAACAGGCTGATCAGTTGGGGTGTTTCCAGGTGTCTTAACCCTGAAAGTAATTTCTGTCTCTTGAAGAGGCAGGTTTTCTATGTAATTATCCAATCCTAACCCATCTGCACTTAATAAAGGAGCAGCTTTCACGATTTTTGTTGGTTGTGTTGGGGCAGGTGTCGGTGTAAATATAGGGATTTCAACCAGGTCACAAGATGTTATAAACAACAGGAAACAGAAACCTATCAAGAGCATCTGGTACAGCAGGCGATGAGGATTATTCTGTTGGTTTGATCTTCTTATTTTCATAGTTGAGTACCCGCTTGAGTGAGTTGGAATAATATTTCCAGGTTTAGAATTTTATGTGTAGGGATCTGTGTCTCCCTGGTGACAGATTTGCGGTTTTCCAGATCGTGCTGTGACAATATCCTGAGTTTACCAGTATCGACTGTTAATTTACTAATATCATCCAGAGGGATTTCTAATTTCGCTGTTCGAAGAGTAGCATTGTTGATCGATATTTCGCCAAAATCCAGCCAGGAGCCGTCGCGCAGCCGGGATTCCAGTTTTTTTGCTATCATTGGATAACATTGTAATTTTAATTGTTTTACAAAAACGTCAAACTCTGTCGAAATTTGAGGTTAATTTTATCCGCTTTCCATTTGACTTTGTAATCCAAATGGTGTGTTTGAAGTCGCCACTTGATCCCCAGAAATTGTTCCTGAACACAATCTTCGCTCAAACCTCTGATCTGGTTGTATAAACAATAGCCTGAGTAGAAGTATCCAGTGCGGAAATAAATTCCATCGGTATAAACCTTGAGAACGCTTATCGATTTACGCAACTGTGTTACCAACGCGACCATAAACAGACCAAGAAGAACCATTGACAAAACAGCCCAATAAATGCTGTGTTGTTTAGCTGCCGTTTGCCCATACACGCGACCAAACTGCAGGTATTGCCAGCCTGCAAGCATAGCAGGAATGATTATGGCGAAAGTGGAGGCGCCTAAGAATAACAACCAGCCCATTATGGACAGGCGGTTTCTATGATATTTGCTGATGATTTTGTGTTGGCTGTGTTTATTCGCTCTTGATGGTTTCTGAACAGGATTTGCCGTGATAATTGGAGACGGAACAACTACCGGGCGGGTTGAGGAACCCGGAGCTGTGGTTGGTTTTGTGTCATCACTGACATCGATATTTGAATGATTGGCGGTCAGGTTCTCTATCTGCCCATTTTCCATGGTATGTAATTATATGCAAGAATCATGCCCCTGTGAAAGGTTGCATCATCGGGCAGGTCCAGACACCGATTTGAACGATCAGGTGTTTAATTCAGCGTAGGCTTCTTCCTCTTCTTGTCGTTTTCTTTCCCGGTTTTTTTCTGCGATCGAAGCCAGCCCAATACTCAGGATATATAAAACTGAAAGTGGAGCCATAATTAACCCCATATTCACAGGATCTACCGTGGGGGTGATCAAAGCAGCAATGATGGCGATGACGACTATTGCCATCCGCCACTGATCGATTAAGTTCTTGGGTCTGATGATGCCCATAGTAGCAAGGATGTAGATCACGATAGGGAATTCGAAGGCGATCCCGAGCCAGAACATTACGTTGGTTACGAATCCAAAATAGGTCGACGGGCGCAGCTGCGTGGGGATACCCAAAATTGATTTCAGGAATGGAATTGCGGTTGGAAGCATGACGAAGTAAGCGAATGCCATCCCGCCCAGGAAGAACAGCACAATCACTGGTATTGTGAGAAGCCCGTTAATACGCGATCGTCTGTCAAGACCAGGTGCGATAAACAGGTAAATTTCGAACACGATGTATGGCAGGGCGATCGAGAATCCTGCCAGGAGTGAATTCTTCATTAAAACCGATAGCGGTTCAGTGACATCAATCGCCACGAGTTCATCAAGCCCTCCTGCAGGCAGTGCCAACAAGTCCAGGATTTGCTCAGCGAAGGTAAACGAGAACGCAGTGGCTATGACCAGGATTAACATCGCCCGAAACAGGTGTTTGCGCAGCGCATTGAAGTGTTCAAACAATCCGGCTGGATTCTGTACCGTTTTGGCGAATGCATCGGGGAGTGGTGTATCTTCAGGCTCTTCAGCAAAAAAATCTTTGAGTTTTTCGGATTTGTTTTTGAACCACCCCCCAATTTTCTTGAACAATCTTCCAATCAAGATAAAGGGGAAGAAAATGATATTGGAAATTTTGCGGAAGAATGTTCGCATGGTTATTAATTTTTATTTTGTTCAGTTTCTTCAGTTTTGTGTACGATAGGGGGAGGGTAAGTGGTAGACGGTTCCTGGGCATCGCCTTCTTGCGCTTGAACCTCTTCAATGTTTCCATTCTCTCCCTGGTTGATCTCGTCAACAACGGCTGGTTTCGGTTTCGGTCTGGGTGTGGACCAATCTGTCTCTGCCGGTTTCTCCACGGGCTGTTGTTTCACAGTTGCCGGTGGTGATTTTGGGCGAGGTGAGGTTGTACCTTTTGAGCTGGTGGGGGGTTTTATCGTATTACCGGGTGTGGTCCAATCTGAAAGGTCGGATGAGATTTCTTTGGCTGCATCCTCGATTTCATCGTATCCCATTGCTCCCCGGATTTCTTGCTCAGAAGGGAGCTGGTTCTTGATGTCATCCAATCCCGCTTCCCTCATCAAACGGTTTGGCAGGTTGCGGATCTCTTTCGAAGTTCCCTGGATTGTGCGCCACGTGTCTGATGTCATCATTTTTCGCAGCCATCGTCCTATTGTCAAACCTGCCTTTCCAATGTCCTTCGGACCCAGGATGATCAGAGCGATCAGGATGATGAATAATAGTTCGAGTGGACCAACACCGAGAATGTTCATGATTTTATATTACTTGATATCTCCTCGCGTGAAGTGGCGCGAATAGAGGTCTCATTTATCCTTCACCTTTAGTTCGTTTTGAATTTCTGTTGTGCGGTTTGCCAGGCTTCCGAGAACACCATTAACGAACCGGGGGGTGCTGTCTGATCCATATACTTTTGCCAGTTCCACTGCCTCGTTGATCGCCACTTTGACCGGTGTAACCTCGTAAATGGCAAACTCCCACAGCGCGATCCGGATAATGTTCCGGTCGATGGTTGCCACCTGGTCCAGGGGCCATTCTGGGGCGTGCACCGCAATAAAACCGTCCAGGGTTTGGGTCATTGAAGAAACGCCCCGGACGATATTTTCGACGAATTCTTCCAGGGCTTTCTCGAGAGGGAATTCCAATAGCCTTTCACGCAGTACCATCTCTGGCAGGTGTCCGCTGATATCAATTTCGTAAAGAGCTTGCAGGGCAATACTCCTCGCCCTGGTTCTGGGTTTCATTGAGATTCAGGCCTCATTATGAATCAGAATAATCGATCTCCTCAACGTGAATGTTAACTTTACCAACTTTCATGCCAACCATGTCCGTAATCGCCCTGGCAACCTGGGACTGGATATTGCGGCTCACTTCGGCGATGTTCATGTCAGGCTCAAGCACGATGTAAAGATCGGCTGTAACTGTATCATTTTTCACAACCAGACGAACACCCTCATTATCGTTATCTTGTAGTAAACGGTTCACGCCTCCAGGCACCTGGCTGAGCCGCGCTACTCCCGGGACGCGCAAGGTTGTAAGCCGGGTTATGGTCATCAACACGTCTGGCGCGATAGTCGTTTTACCGGAGTTAGGTTTCATCGGTTTGATTTCGGTTTTGGTTGCTGTTAGTTCTTCATTCATTTTTTCTCGCCCATTTACATCATCATCATCCCGCCATCGACGCTAAGAACCTGCCCTGTGATATAGGCTGCGTCGTGAGAAGCCAGGAATGAGACCGCGTAAGCTACTTCCTCTGGGGTTCCCATTCGTCCAACGGGAGTGATGTTGATCATCGATTCTTTTAATGCTTCAGGAAGTTCAACTGTCAGAGCAGTTGGGATAAACCCGGGTGCAACTGCGTTCACCGTGATGCCCCTGGAAGCCACTTCCCTGGCAAGCGCCTTGGTAAACCCGATTAACCCGGCTTTGGATGCCGAATAATTGGTCTGTCCTGCCTGCCCTGCAAGACCCGAAACTGAGGAGATGTTGACGATCCTTCCGTATCGTTGTTTCATCATCTGGCGTACAACCGCTTTGGAGCAGTTGAATGCACCCTTGAGGTTAATATTCAGGACAAGATCCCAATCTTCCTCACTCATCCTCATGATCAGTGTGTCCCGTGTGATGCCAGCATTGTTTACCAGAACATCGATCTTCCCGAACTCTATTGTAGCAGCGTCAATCATCATCTGTGCGCTCTCCAGACTGGATACGTTCACAGAAAATGCTTTTGCCTTTTGGTGGTAAGTGTCTTGAATTTCTTTCGCTGTTGATTCTGCCTGTTCTATGTTAAGATCTGCAACCGCTATTTGGGCTCCTCTGGAAGCCAGGGATTCACATATCGATCTGCCAATCCCCCGAGCGCCTCCAGTTACCACAGCTACTTGATTCTCGAAATTCATACCTGTTCCTCCTCACGATAAACAAAGTTTCGTCATTATACCTCACCCGTTGTCAGTTTATCGAAGTCGCCTGGAGTACCGATTGCGACCCCAGTGACGTCTTTGTTGATCCTTTTCAACAGGCTGGTGAGTACTGTACCACTGCCAAACTCGATGAATAACTCGATCCCATGATCGATCATATAATTGATCGTCTCTGTCCACCTCACTCGCGAGGTTAATTGTGCCTGTAAATCAGCCCGCACCTCGCTGGCGGAAAGCATCGGAAGTGCGGTTACATTCCCAATAACAGGTGCTTTTGGGTTTGATATTATTGCTTGATCCACATCGACGTTGAACTTCGATTGAGCTGCCGTCATCAAGGGTGAGTGTGAGGCGATGCTGACAGCCAACCGGGTCACTTTTCGGGCACCAGCGCTTTTTGCGAGTTCCATGGCAATCTCCAAAGCTGAATGTGTGCCTGATATCACAACCTGCCCGGGGCAGTTGTCATTTGCCACCTGTACACTCCCGCCTGAATCCTCAGCTTGCTTACAAATCTGGTCCACTGTATCAATGTCCAGACCCAAAACAGCCGCCATTCCTCCGGGCTGCTCATCACCTGCTAATTTCATCAGTTCACCCCTTCTACGGGTGAGGTGGATGGCACCTTCATAGCTCAAAGATCCTGCTGCGACCAGCGCACTGATTTCACCCATGGAATGACCGGCGTAATAAGCAGGATTGAACCCCGGATATTTTTCGTTGAAAATTGCCAGACTTGCAGTAGAATGAGCTAAGAGGGCTGGCTGGGTATTGTAAGTGTCATTCAGGTCTTCCTCGGGACCTTCCCATGCGATTTTGGTCAATTTTGCACCCAGAAGGTCGTCGGATAATTCCAGGATTGCTTTTGCGCTTACGAACTCGGCTGCCAGCTCAAAGCCCATGCCGATTTTTTGTGATCCCTGTCCGGGAAAGACGAAAGCGGTTTTTGCCTGAGTTAAAATCATTTTCTCTCCGATAATATCTGCAGGTAGATAGGATATATTATTCCAGGTTTATTAACGACAGACGTCGTTACTACGTGATTTACTCATGGTCATGTAGTAACGACGTCTGTCGTTCTGACGCTGAATCGTTTATTCCGATTCGATATGTACGACTTCTCGACCTTTATAGTAGCCACAATCCGGGCAAACCGTGTGTGGCAAACGCATTTCACCGCAATTGCTGCACTGCACCATGTTGCGCTGCTTCAAGGAATCGTGGGCGCGGCGTCGGTCACGCCGACCTTTGCTGAGTTTTCTCTTAGGTTGTGGGGGCATTACTATTCTCCATCTGTTATTTCTTTATTGCAGGCTGCCTGGGAGTCCCTCAGCGCTTACCTGGCATTATAATCGCCTGCTATTCGGCAGGCGGTTTATGATTATACGGTCAGGTGTGTAGAATGTCAAGGAAAACGCAATTTTATTTACCCGCGTTTATGATGTAAAAATAATTTTATCCGATGCTATAATTTAAGTAAACTCATTTTTGGAGGCGAGAATGGAAACGAATGAAAACGTCGAAGTTGCGGTTGTCAGAAAAGTTGGGAAACCGGTTTATGAGATGGGTAGGTGGCTGCAATTCCTGGGCATCGTGATGATCGTCATGTCCATAATCCCCCTGGTTGTCCTGGGAATTTCTCTCTTTGTTCCGTTGTTCGGCTCCGCGCGCGCAGGTCTGTTCGAAGGCGCAATTTTTATAGGTATTACGGTTGTCTTATCGATTTTACCGATGGCGCTTTATGTATGGTTAGGGATTTTACTGAACAGGGCTGGGAAGATCGCAGAACCAGCTTACATGCAGGGCAATGCTGAATTACTGAGCCAATCCCTATCGAACCTGAAAACTTACTTCATGGTTACAGGTATCTTGTCGTTTATTGGTTTGGTAGTAATGCTTCTTGGTCTGTGTGGAGGAGTATTGGCATTGTTATTTGGAGTTTGGTCAAGTGGAATAAGTTTTTGATTAAAATTCATCCTTGACTTGATAATCCTAGCTTTCCTCGGAATCCAATTTATCGAACATACCTTTTAACTTCTCTTCCCAAAAATCTGCCGTTGGGTTGAAATCGACTTCGACAAAGTTGTCAGATACTCGCTGGAAATAGGCTCGAATCCCCATTTCGGGATTTGCTTTGTCTATTTCAGCAACTTTCGTTTCGATCACTTCGCCCAATTCGATCGCTTTGGTTTCAAGGTCTGTCAGGTCCCAGTCCAGCTTCAACATAGTTTTTACGCGTTCCATGACGCTTAACCAGGCGGAAAAATCATTCTCAATGCGTATGGCTCCTCCACTTTCTCCTAATTCGGTGAAATCATAAGCAGGGACAAAAGCATAAAAGGAGACATATTCAATCTTCTGTTCGCTGGCACGCTTACAAAGAAAAGAACCAATACTCGCCCCTCCGTGGTAATCTGACAGGTTGACACCCAGAGCATCAATTTCCTGCCTGATCTTTTTCATACTATAGGTGGAGGAGATGGTGCGCTTCTTGTCGAATGGTACCTCACCGTACACACCACCGAATCCGATTACCCGGCGTACTTTGAATTTCTTGACAATATTAAATACTTCAGCAGTATATTTTTCGATATTGATTTGTGGTTCATCGCCTACCAGGAAAAGAAAACCGCGGTTTTCATTCCCGGCAAAAAATAATTCTGTGTGGGGTGATTCCAGTTCTTGTGGGAATCCCTCTACATACCGGACATCTGGTCGCAGCAAGTCATGGGTACCGGGTATCTGAAAGATAAAAAATGGGTCAGTGATCAATTTGCCAATCTGACGCCCATCGTTCATGTTCATCAAGTAGAGGGGCAATTCTGAGGATACAGATCCTGCATCAGCCCATTGGCGCCAGCCAATGAAGAGGTGCATCTCCTTAGATTTTGGTTCTTCCCAGATATCAAATAAATCAGTCATTACCGAATTATATCAGGTGGCGAATACGATCCCAGTCGGTTCTGTTTCTTGACTCCATTAATTCTCGTGCACGAGAACACGCATATCATTTGATCAGACGGAACTCTTCGTTTGAATTCGTTTGATGTCCCGGAGGTCTGGTTACTTCTTTTCCAGGACCAGGACGATATCCTGACCCCAGGATGGCATTGGAATTCTCCAGACGCCTGTATCGGTTGGTTTAACCAATCCGAGTTGCTGTTCTTTACCATTCACAGGATTGAAGAAGAAAGCATCGTAACTGGTGTCCTTTTCCAAATCAAGCACATCAGGCAGATTGGGAATCCAGGGCGCTAACGGATAAGGGAAATAGAATACGCGCACAATTCCAGGCACTCCCGCAGCGTAAGGTTCGTAAGAATTTTCCTGGGTAGCATGGACCGATATCCATTCGGGGTGAGGTTCAAATTCCCAATAAGGATAACGCTCCAGAAGTTTTTTCCCAAGAGCGATTTGGGTCGAACCCTTGAAGTGCATGGCTTCAGACCAGGCGATATCACCCCAGCTCATCCCATGGGGTGAAGGACCGAAAGGTTTCCCTTCCTGGTTTACCTGCCAGATTCCATTTGCACCATAGGAAAATCCGGTTCCGCCAGAGAGCATGGTGGTCCAAAAGATAAACCTTTGCACGTCTTCCCAGGCAGCGCCCAGAATACCCTCATAATTCGATTCTGCATTCACGACTGGTTTCAAGGTGGTGTTTTCCATCACGCGCATAAAATGAACAGCTGAACCCAGTGAAACGGACTGGTTGCCATGCCCGGTCTGGATAAAGTTGAAATCCAGGAAACTGGCGTCACTCAATTCGGTGGGGGATTCGCCAGTAGCGCCTGAGTGTGCCGTTATCGGGCGATTGAAGGGGTCAATCTGTTTAAGATAATGTCCCACCTGCGACCAGCCTTTTTTCTGGTTCTCCGCGTCCTGGTCTTTGGTTTCAGAGAGGTAAAAAGGCATGGTGACCTCACCTGCGAGGCACCAGACAATAGGGTAAGCTCCCCACCTGGCAACCACGTAGCGCCAGTGTTTTTTCATTTTTTCCACACCCATATAGGATAGGTAATAGCCCCACGAACCAACGATGAGTGGTACCATACCGCTTTCCACAACTGCCTGCAATTTCAGGTCCGCTTCGTCATAGAATGCTGGATTGATCCTGGAGAAATTTTCTTCCCACGAGTACCCACCACCATTCGCCCCGCGTGGGTCGTATGCAGGCATATCTGGGAACAATCCCGCTACCATGTGAATAAGGCTGAAGCCCTTGGCGGTTCGATCAGAAATCAATCGTTTGAACTCTTCAGGATATTTAATCCGTCCGCAAAAAACCAACCACCAGGTGTCCCCAAGCCAGAAGAACGGCGTGCCATCCAGGTGTTCCATCCCTTTTCTATCCTGGCGTACTCGCAGCCCTCCGTGGGAATATAGTTTATGTTCACCAGTGTAAGGGAGAACTTCTAGACTGCCTTTTTGATCTGAAGCTGCATGGTCACTCTTGTCGCTGGATTCTAGTTGGTAATAATACATGCCTGGATTCGGAGTAGAAAAACGGACTTTCCAGGCGCCATCCCCAGCCCAGAATGCCGGGACACGGAGTGTCTTCCCGTCCAAGGAAGTGAAAGTGGCATCGAGCTCGATTTCATTAAAGGGATCTTGATAGACCTTTCCCGTGTGGAAAGACAATTCAATGACGTTGTTTGTATAAGTGGAATAGGTGGGTGACACGTGGGATCTCCTTGAGGTGGTGTTGGTTCGAAATTGAGCCTATATGTGACCATAAACTCATCAACCATTTAGCATATTTTATCCGTACTTCCAGTATATTTTAGTCTCATTAGGCAAGAACAGGACTCCAAATTGATCAATATCGACAAACTCATCCGACAAAAACGTAAAACAGTGGGTTTATTTATCACCTCAGAAGGAGAATTGGTCGTGAAAGCGCCTTTACGCGCACCGATGAGAGAAATCAAACGGATTGTCGAAATGAACACCCAGTGGATTATCGATAAACAAAAAACGGCATTGACCAATCAATCAGAAAAAACTTCCTATGAATTCAAAAATGGTGAAACCTTTCCTTTTTTAGGTAAAGTCTACACGCTCTCCCTGGTAGACCGTCAGGTCGAACCACTGGTTTTTAATCATGGGTTCAGCCTGGTGAAGTCTGCAGCTGGTGATGGCAGGTTCCATTTTGAGAATTGGTACCGGCACCAGGCGTTTGGTGTAATCAAGCCGCGGGTCGATTATTTTTCCCAGAAATATGGTTTTACGTATCACCAGCTGAGGATCAAGAAATTACGCAGCAGGTGGGGTTCTTGCAGTCAAAAATCAAACCTGAATTTCAATTTATGGCTGGTGCTTGCACCCATTGAAGTGGTAGATTACGTGGTAATGCACGAGTTATGCCATATACTGGAACAGAATCATTCGAAGCAGTATTGGCAGAAGGTGGGAAGCTTCATGCCCGATTATGCTCAACATCGTGGCTGGTTGAAAAAGAACGGGAGTGGTTTGATGCTTTGGTAAATAAATGGTTGGTTAAAAGGCGACTATCTGAATATTCAAAGAATATTCCAAAAATGATTCACTTGACATCATCTGGATAATTCATATAATAACGCCCAATATGTTTAGACAAATCATTTCCAAGAAGGAAAGCAAGAAGAACACCAGTCCCAGAAGGATCTGGTAGTTTTCGTCTGCTCCATCAACAGGAATGAACGCACTCGAGCTTACCAGACCGGTAAGCTTTTTTGTTTTCTGGAGGTAAATCATGAGCCTTGAATCGTTTTCAATTATTGACTCCACTTTAAGAGAAGGAGAACAGTTTGTAAATGCCTTTTTCACCACCGAGCAGAAGGTGCGCATCGCCACATTGCTGGACGCCTTTGGAGCAGAATATATCGAATTAACCACGCCTTGTGCTTCTGCCCAGAGCCGTCGTGACTGTGAGGTGATTGCCAGTTTGGGGTTGAGGACGAAGATTCTCACCCACACTCGCTGTACACTGGAGGACGTGAAAGTGGCGGTTGAGACCGGCGTGCAGGGGGTTGATGTTGTCATTGGGACATCATCCTTTCTGCGTCAGTTCAGCCATGGGCTTGAAATCAACGAGATCATTGATAAAGCCCAGGGCGTACTTGAGTATTTGAATAACCAGAATGTTGAGATGCGGTTCAGTACCGAGGATAGTTTACGAAGTGACCGTGAGGACTTATTCCGCATCTACCAGGCTGTGGATAACATGGGTGTTCATAGAGTTGGTGTCGCCGATACAGTGGGTATTGGGAATCCGCGCCAGATATACGATCTGGTCTCAGAATTGCGCAGTCTTGTGAAAGCGGACATCGAATTCCATGGTCATAACGATACGGGCTGTGCTGTAGCGAATGCTTTCGCTGCTCTAGAGGCTGGTGCTACGCATATTGATACCAGCATCCTTGGCATCGGAGAACGCAACGGGATCACACCACTCGGAGGTCTCGTCGCCAGGATTTATGCGGTCGATCATCATTATGTGGATAAATACAATCTGCCTTTGATTATGAAACTCGACCAGACTGTTGCCCACCTCGTTGATGTTGATATCCCTTTCAATAATTACATCACTGGTTTTTCAGCATTCACGCATAAAGCCGGGATCCATGCAAAAGCCGTTTTGAACAATCCGGAAACTTATGAGATCCTCAAACCTGAAGATTTTGGATTGAAACGCTATATCCACATCGCCAGCCGGTTAACCGGTTGGAATGCTCTCCGCTTCAGGGCAGAACAGCTTGGATTGAGCCTGGCGGATGAGAAGGTCAAACGGGTGACTGAAAAGGTCAAAGAGATCGCGGATAGAAGGCATATAACCCTGGACGAGATCGACCGTTTGTTATACGACGCGGTCCAGGACGAAGCACTGGTAGAGACGGAAGTCCCGATGGCTGCAGGCGTCGAGGAGTAGACAAATGGACCAAACTTTTTCCGAACAAATACTGTCCCAACTTTCCGGAGCCCGGGTGCAGCCCGGTGACCTGGTGGTGGTAGAGCCCGATGTGGTCATGAGTCACGATTCTCTGACTCCCAGTATCATACGCATCATGAAGAACGAATTGGGGGTCTCCAGGGTGAAATATCCTGATCGATTGGTGATTGTCCTTGACCACGTTGCACCAGCATCTACAGTGGACATCGCCAACCAGCAGAATACTGCGAGGCGGTTCGCGGCAGAACAAGGCATCCGTCTGTTCGATGTCGGACGGGGTATATGTCACCAGGTGCTGGTTGAAGAAAGAATTGTTGCACCCGGACAGGTTGTTTTGGGTTCTGACTCTCATTCAACCGGTTACGGGTCCGTTTGTGCTTTTGGCACCGGGATGGGTTCTACGGACATCGCCCTTGTTTGGGCAACAGGTCGAACCTGGTTGAGAGTGCCAGAAACGGTACGAGTCCAGGTTCATGGCAGGTTGGGGAGAGGAGTGGATGTAAAAGACCTCAGCTTGAAGATATGCAAAGAATTGACCATTTCCGGAGCCACTTACGCTGCAGTCGAATATCATGGTTTGGATTGGCTCTCTCTGCCTGAACGCCAGACACTGGCAAGCATGGCGGTCGAAGTAGGGGCAAAGGTGGGGCTGGTGCCTCCATCTGGCGAGGTGTTAGAAAAGTTCACCGTGCCGGCCTGGCTGACGCAAGAATCGGGGGCAAAGTATGCCAGGAACGTGCACCTGGATGCGGCTGAATTGCAGCCGCAGGTGGCAGTACCACATGCTGTTGACCAGGTGGTGGATGTGTCAGAAGTCGCCGGCACGCCGGTTAATGTAGTTTTTATTGGCACGTGCACCAACGGGCGTTATGAAGATCTCCATTCGGCTGCTCAAATTCTTAAAAACCGCAAGATCGCCCCAGGCATCCGCATGGTGGTTACCCCTGCATCCAGCCAGGTTATGGCGCGTGCGGCTGGTGATGGTACATTAACCGCGTTGATTGAAGCGGGTGCTTTGATTACGACACCGGGCTGCGGGATGTGCATGGGAAGGCACCAGGGAACTTTGGGTGAAGGAGATGTGTGTCTCTCAACAGGGAACAGGAATTTCAAAGGCAGGATGGGCTCGCCTGATTCACTCATCTACCTGGCCTCACCCGCAGTGGCGGCTGCTACTGCCCTAACCGGAAAAATTAGCGATGCAAGGGAGGTGTGAAATGGCTAGGATTTGGAAATTTGGCTCAGATGTCGATACCGACCAGATTGTGCCAGGAAGGTATGCTCCGTACATGCGACCAGACGCGGATGTAGGCGATGCTGCATTCATTGAAGCACGACCAGAGTTTGCCCAATTCGCCCAACCTGGTGATGTGATTGTGGCACTTGATAATTTTGGTTGTGGTTCTTCAAGAGAATACGCAGCAGAAGCCTTGAGGCGCAGGCAGATTGGCGCCATCATTGCTAATAGTTTTGCGCGCATTTTCTTTCGCAATGCCTTGAACCTCGGCATCCCACTATTTACGTCTCCAGATATTGTCAGTACATTGGATGATGGGGATTTGATTTCCCTGGATTTGATTTCCGGGCGGATCAGCACTAGGGATGTCGAATTATCTCTTCCAGATCTGCCTTCGTTTGCCAGAGAAATCCTGGATGCTGGCGGAATCGTTCCCTATGTAAAAATATATAACCGATTCCCAGGAGAGTCCTGAATTGCCGGCTTTATGCGTCATTCCTGGAGATGGAATCGGTCAGGAGGTCATTCCGGCAGCGCTTGAAGTGCTTCGTGCTGTTCTCCCGGATATCTCCGTAATCCAGGCTGACGGAGGCTGGGAGTGTTTCAATAGAACCGGATCTTCTATGCCTGACACCACACTTGCGGCAGTATCCGAGTGCGGCGCGGCATTGTTTGGCGCGGTTTCATCTCCATCCAGGAAAGTGCCGGGATATCGCAGTGCCATACTCACTTTACGCCAGGAACTGGACCTGTTTGCCAACATCCGCCCGATTAAAAGCCTGCCGAAACTCTCACCCCGTCAGAATGTGGATATGATCATTGTCAGAGAAAACACGGAGGATTTATATTCCGGCAGGGAATACCCACTGGAAGGTAATGAGTTGGGTATCCAATCTGCTGTCGCTGAAAGAGTGATTTCCCGTCGTGCCTCGTACCGCATAGGTAGTAAAGCCCTTGAGCTGGCATCCAGGTCACGAAGGAAGCGTCTGACCATCGTCCACAAAGCCAATATTATGCCAATTACGGATGGCCTTTTCCGTGACAGTGTGCGCGCAGCTATGAATGAATACATTTCTTTGAGAAATTTAGAACATGACTGGCTGGCAATTGATGAGATGTTAGTTGATACAGCCGCGTATAAAATCAACAGTGCGCCTGATTCCTTTGACATGATCGTGACGACAAATATGTTTGGGGATATCCTTTCTGATGCTGCCGCTCACTGGTGTGGTGGGATGGGGATGGCACCGTCCTTAAATTGGGGAGACAAGATCGCTGTGGCTGAGCCTGTGCATGGCTCCGCGCCTGATATTGCCGGTAAAGGTATCGCCAATCCCATTGCGGCAGTATTAAGCTGTGCTCTTTTGGTACGTTACGGGTGGGAAATGCCCGATACCGCAAGGCAAATCGAAGAAGCAGTATCTTCGGCTTTGGTCGATCTCCTGGTTAATGATAGCAGTTTAACGCCAGGACTGAAAACCAGAACGATCACAGCAGCGATACTTCGCTATGTTTAATCCATTGCTTTGGAGCAGTTTATGAAGATCGGTATTTTATTTACCAGGTTAAGGGTGGAAGAGAAGTGGATTTTCGAGAAATTGGAGTCCCGTGGGATCGACTATGAAAGACTTAATGACCGCGAAGTGACCTTCGAGTTGCAGCGCCAAGACAACTGGCAGCGGTTTGATGTGATTCTCGAGCGCAGCCTTTCCTATAAAAATGGCTTGTATGCCTGCCAGGTTTTTAATTCCTGGGGCATCCCCACGGTGAATATGGCTGATGTCGCAGCTACCTGCGGAGATAAGCTGGCAACAACCACGGCGCTTCAGAATGCAGGGATCTCACAGCCGCGTACCTGGATGGCGTTTGATGCTGAATCCGCGCTGAGACTCATGGAAGAGATTGGTTACCCGGTGGTGATGAAACCCGTGATCGGTTCCTGGGGACGATTGCTGTCTAAGATCAACGATCGTGAAGCCGCAGAGACCATCCTGGAACACAAAGAAATCCTGGGATCATTCCAACATTCGGTATTTTATATCCAGGAATTTATCCAAAAACCCGGTCGTGATATCCGGTCTTTCGTTATCGGGGATGAAACAATTTGTGCCATATACCGTGCATCCAGTCATTGGATCACCAATACAGCTCGGGGCGGGAAAGCCACTATCTGCCCGGTAACAGCTGAAATTGACGCTATTAGTCGCGCTGCTGCAAGGGCAGTCGGCGGGGGTGCGTTGGCGATTGATCTCCTGGAAGACCCGCAGCGCGGGCTGCTGGTAAATGAAGTCAACCACACGATGGAATTTCACTCAACTGTCCCGCTTACAGGGATCGACATACCCGGGATATTGATCGATCATTGTATGGATGTTGCCAGACGTTGATGCCGGGTTATTCGTTGAACGAGAAGGTTGATTCGGCGTAAAACCGGATTGAATTTGCTGACATCCGATCCATCAGCCATTTTTGAAGCCATTTGTCTTTTGTTTCTTTCGATTGGTTGTTGTCCATCGAATCGATTGGTATGTTGATGTTTAAAGCACGCGCCGGAATTATGTGTCGGGATATCCCGGTCGGCAGTCTCTCACCTGTGCAGGCAGCCTCGATGATGTCAGCGGGTTTTAAACGCGGAAAGATTACAAGCGCAGTGATGTCCTGGTAATACGGTTTTTGGATCTCCCACTTATCATTGGACGCCCTGAAAATATTCGCTTTCCCCTTGTAGACACTGACCAGCATGTTTAACAGGTCTGAATCGTGACGTAATTTATGGTGCTTAACCTTCGTTGAGTTACATACCATGCGCACTCCATCTTCACACACGATATATGCCGCCGCCTCAAGTGCATCCATGGCGAGACGTGCCTCTTCAATACTGCAGTCCACCAGCGACATGCCCGTGGCAAGAGTTAGCTCCTGATTAAATGTGACAACCGGCATACCTGCGACCACGTGGTACCAGGTGTCCAATATAAGTCCGGGCTGGTCATAATCGATTCTTTGGGCGACGATGTGCGGGATCCCAAGATGTTGAAATGCCATCACCCGGTTGGCGCCATCCAGGATTACATAATCATCCTGGCAGGGCACCTCAGTGACGATCGGTGGATGCTTTAGTATCCCATCTTCTCTCAACCGCAGCGCCAGCTTCTCGATCCTTCGCGGGTCGAATTCTTCGTGAGGGAGCAGTCTTTCTGTCGGGAATACGCGTAAATCAGGGAGAAAGGTACTGTCCTGCATAGGCTGATTATACTATTTTAGCGATTCTTGCTACCTTGTCTGAGAATTTCAAACTATTTTCTCCGAAACTACCCGACAAATAAGCTAAAATAAGTCTAATACTCAAATATTACTGTAGTGAGGTGAAGATGATATCTATAGGATGGTTCACTTTTGAATTACCACCACAATTTGCCTTTCTTGATGCGCCGTTTTTTTCCTTTCTGGCAACCGCATTGGCTTGGGTGCTGATTGCATTTTTTGTGAACCTGTTTTTCACCCGATTCTTGCGTTGGGTGATGAGAAACATCCCGGGAGAAGTGGAGGATATCGTCCTGGGAATTTTGCGCAGACCGATCTTAATTTTGATTATCGTTTACGGTACAGTCCAATCACTGGGCTTCTTACCTTTGCAAGAAGATGTTGTTGAGTTTGTCCAGCAGTTTGCTAATACGATCATCATCCTGGTGATTGTTTACCTCAGTTGGAGAGTGCTCAAGGATGTGATCATCTTTTACGGTAAAAAGTGGGCACGGCGTACTGAGAGCCGGCTTGATGATGTGCTCATCCCGGTCTTGAATTTGATTGGTCCATTGCTCATCGTTGTTGTCGCGGCATTGATCGTTTTTCCGATGTGGGGAGTGGATCTCACCAGCATTCTAATCCCTGCAGGTGTTATTGGTCTGGTGCTTGGACTTGCTTTACAGGATCCGCTGGCGAACATTTTCTCAGGCATCAGCTTACTGATTGAAGCACCATTTCGTACCGGTGATTTGATCATCCTGGAAGATGGGCGCGTGTGTGAGGTCGAGAAAATGGGTCTGCGCTCAACCCAATTTTACTCCGTGGAAGAACATTCAACCGTGTTTGTTCCTAACCGTTCTCTTTCCAACTCAACGTTGATCAATATCACGCAACCAACGGTTGAACAGAAATTGAACATCGAAGTGACCGTGAGCATCAAGCATGACCTGGAAGCTATAAAAACGATCCTGGAAAACATTGCTTATTCCCATCCGAGTGTTCTTGTCTCAGATATGAAGAAGAAAATTGAACTGCTGGAGCAGAATATTGCCATAATTCGCAATAAGGCAAAGAAAAGGTCAAAATCTGATCCAGTAAGAAGGTTGCTGCTCGACGATGCTAACCGCGCTGAAGAGGCGATTCCACGGCTTCAGATAGAAGACCATCTGAATCGTTTGATGCTGGCGTACCAGGAAGCACTACGAGCTCAATTTAGGGCTATTCAGGTTCGAGAGGTCAAGGGCTTAACAAAAGATGAGATCGAAGAGATCTTCAAAGATTATGTTTTGCCTGCAAACGAGCGAGTGCAGGAGTTGATCGATGTGTCCAGGGAGTGGTCCATGATCCCCGACCCCTGGATGAATCACCGTGAATTCATGCAAACCCGCGAACTTTGGCAGAACCGCAACCTGCAGTTGGAGTCGCGCTGGGAAAGGCTCAAGAAAGAAATACAACGACCTTCGGAAGACATGGAAATGCGGTTGGATGACGCTACTCAGGAGATGTTAACCTGGTTGGAACGGGAGTACAAGGTCCCACCTTATCCCTGGAAAACCCCAAAAGTTACGTTTATCTCATTCGACACGAATGCAGATTTGGGTGAGTTGGTAAACCTGCGCCTGGGATTTTATGTGGACAACATCCGCCTTGAACATGACACCCGTGCAGGCAGGGTTAAGACAGAGATTGCCCGTCAAATCAGGGAGAATTTTTTGGAGAGTGGTTTCTGGTTTTTAGGGCCTGGAACAGTTGTCTGAAAAAAAAAGAGGGTGTACTTTTGCCGGGAACACCCTCTATCAATTTACTCTATTAATTTTCTACTACTCCGGGACGCTGGCGATAAAGTAATCAAATGCTGAAATGACGGGTGTGAAGTCAAACGAAGAAAGGCTCAAACCGACGAAACCTTCGATCAAGCGATTGTCTTCGACCGTACGCACGTGGGTACCATTGATTGCCAGGGTCAACTCCTTGCCATCACACCAGGCTGTGATGTCGTTGACATTTTTCCCGGTTTTGATGGCTGTCGACCCACCGGTATAGATCGCATTGTACTTGTTATCAATCTCATCATAAAAGAAGATGGTGTACAAGCCATCATTGCCTACATTGAATTCATACCAACCTCGTCCGGGTGTGTAACGGCAAAATAAGCTGACATTATTCGTGTTCCTGCCAAGATTCTCAACGGAAACGTCCAGACGAACATCAGCGACACTCAGCGGATTCAAGTAAAAATACAACCAGGTGTCTTGATTAACGATTTCAACATGCAGAGTACTGTTGACGATGTCTGCACTGGTTCCATCTTCAGTACCACTCATGAAGAAATAGGTCCAGTCTGTGATCAGGTCGTCGAAATCGGTCGCATAATAGATTTCTCCCGGTGCGCTGGCGTTCAGATTTAACTCTCCACTTGGACTTCCATCATCAGATGTGCCATCACCCACCTGGTTATCCCCACCGGTGCTGGAATCAACAGGATCTGAAGCTGGCGCTTCGTCTGCGGGTGGAGGATTCTCGGAATCCTCGCCGGAACTCACCACGCTGGTGACTGCCAGTTCTCTCCCATTCAGCTGACCGGCAAGAAATTCACCTGTAGCGAATCGGAGTACCTCGACGTTCATCGTGTCGCTGGGTGAATGGCTGCGCAGCACATCACAATAATCAGCATAGGTTCCATCCACAGCCAGGATCAGGTTTTCGAGAGAATAAAGCAGGTCACCGCCCTTTAAACCGGATTTATCTGCTGGTGAGCCGGATTTGACTGAAGAAACCCAAATTCCTCTGATACTCCCATCCTCATTAGAGACGGCAGAACCATTAATACCGATGGATTCGAAATCTTCACCTTTGCTCAACTTTTCGATTGTATCTTTGGCAATGTCGCGTGAAATTCCGAAAGCCTGGCGGGTCTGTGCATTGCCAGCATAATGAACGCCAACAACCTGTGCATCCTCAGTAAGAACGGGTCCACCTGAGTTCCCCGGGTTTGTTGTGGCATCATATTCTATAACCGAATCTACAGAAGCCCAGCTGGTTTCCCCATTCGCCCGCGCTTTAGAGATGATCCCCTTAGTCAAAGAATATTCAGGATCACCCAGAGGAAAACCTGCCACATAAATTTCTTTACCCACATCGATATCACCTTCGTACCAGGACAGATAAGGAAAGCCATCTCCTTCGATGTCGATCACTGCTAAATCAGCGCATTCAGAAGCGCCCAGGACTTTAGCGTTATAGGTTTTCGTCTGATCCCCGCCGATCCAAACCTTCAATAAGGCGGATCCGGTTACCACGTGATTGTTGGTGATCGCCAGTCCAGATGGGTCGATGATGAATCCACTCCCGCGCCCTGCAGAGTTATATACCTGTCCAACACCGGGTTCAACAAATGATCCCTGGGCTTCGATCTGGATGATTGCCTGCTTGACGTCCGAGATTTTATTAATCGTGGATGTCCCGGCTTTGTCCTGAGATTCAGTTATTACTTCAACTTCTTTCGCAGGAGCTTCCGCTTGGGTTTCAGGCGCTCCTCCACAAGCAGAAAGTAAAACAAGTGTCACAATTAAAACGAACGAAAAAATAACATGACTGGGTAATCTCTTCATTTTCTCCTCCTCACAATGATCTATTAATAAAGTGTCCCGATCGGTTTCCTAGCCGTCTGTTGGGTGAGTTTACCATAAATTGGATCAAATATTATATAATTTATATATGGATTATCCTGAATTTCACGCCTTGATGCACCAACATGTGGTTGAAGGTGAAAAGCGCCTCCTGCTCCAGCAGATAGCCGACCACCCTGACCGTTACCAGATTCTTTTTAGCGTAAACCCGCCAAAATCTCGTCTTTTACAGGTGATGTTGACTCTAAGGGAGAACAGATTCGCTGAAGCTCTGCGCGTTTTGATTAAACAGCTGCTTTTGGAGATCGGTTACTCGATTCTGCCTGGAAGAATCCAGGATGCTGAAGGTAATGATCTGGCGGTCGACCCGCATTTCGCCGGTGGTAAAGCCTATTATTTCCTCGATCAAAGATTACGGGATGATATGGATGCCATCCAGCGAACCAATCTTGTGAGGAATTTTTCTCACCGACTGGACGCGCTCCACCGCCTGCATGGCGACCGCCTGGTTGGCATCCTGTATTTTCTCGACCCGAATCAGGTGAAGCAGCGCAGTTATTTCACTGAAGCTCTGGCTCAACTTCGCCGAGAATATTCGACCGAGCTGCACCTTTTTTATGGACCAGAATTCTTCGCATATTTGGGTCAACCCTCTATGTGGGTGGACCTGGTTGGCTCATTGATCGAATGGAAAAAGGGGATTGAAGAATTTCCACTGCCTGATTTTGATAGCGACCCCCAATCCAGCTTTGCAGAACTTCGTTCGCTTGATCACCGTTTCTGGTGGAACCTCGTCATCGAAGACAGCCTTTGGGAAAACAACATTATGCAGACACTTTTTCGCAATGGTGAAACCCTTGCCTTACTGCGAGATTATTTCTCCGAGCAAAATACTGCTCCATTCCCACTGTTGACACGTGCCCTGGCATCCAGGCTGGAAAAATTTTACAGGCTAAAACCTCAGGGATAAACAGCTTAAACCACCGTCCATTTTTTCGAACTCGCTAACCTGGATCGGCAGCGTCTGGTATCCGAGTTGGGACAATTCAGCCCCAAATTTGGGGAATCCAGCTGCGATGAGAACATAATCATTGATACGTACACAATTAGCTGCATACGCCTCATCAGGAAATACTTCGACCAGCTGGAAGCTGTCGAGAGATGGGTGGTTCTTGACATCACCGAAACCACCATGATACCTTCTCCCAGATAAGCGATACCGCTCTTTAGGTGCAGCAGTCCGGGGAATTTACTGCAGTCTACAAAGTCTGAACTGTAACCATGTTCCTTGAGTTGTTCACTAAGCTGCTTACCACCTTCAATGTTGGTCCTTTCAGATAAACCGATCAGAAAATGGTTGTCGACCTGGCAAATGTCACCGCCATCCAGCGTCCCAGGTGGTTCAATGGAATACACCTTTTCGAAAAGAGATTTCAGCACTGGTCGGATCAATTCTTTTTCACCATTGCGGCTCTTTGCACCGGGATTTGTCACTATGGCAAACTCGTGCACCAGCACAGCGGCATCTTCTACGAAGGTGCTATCCGGAAAGCGCAGGTCAGCTTCGAGCCGGACCAGATCCAACCCGCATGATTCCAACGCTTGGCAATAGGCGGTATGTTGTACCATTGCTTGATCGTAATCTGCACGCCCAGCGGTTGATGTCGAAATGCCGTCCGAAAAATTTGTCCCAGGACTGCGCACGATGGCTCTTGAAAATTTCATTCAATTACTCCTGTATTTGGAAAATGCCGCTTATTTTTTCACCAATTGCCAAAGGTGGACTGATTGGGAAAACCTTTCCATTATTTATTGAATCTAATCCGCAGATTCGCAGACTACGCCCGGTATTGGTTAACAAGCGAAATTGATTGTTCGCAGCTTGATCAAAATCGATGAATGTAATTGAACTGAAATTCCTGTGCAACGTGACCCCTCGGGAAGCAGGCGGTCCTTCCGTAGGGATATCGCCTAATTTGAACCGGATGCCATTTCCGTCACTGGAAATTGCCAGTACATACACGTCGTTTCCTTGATTGGTGGTTGAAATCACCCCACTTCCACACACAAGCTCCTCTTTCCTGGCTCGGACAATTTCCCAGGTTACTGCCTGTGAATGTCGAACGACAGCCCGTGCAATTCTGCCTTTTGTCGTACCTGCAAGAACCTGGTCATTCTCGCTGGTGGGTGAAAGGCTGAACGGAAGCCCGGTGTACCTCTTTTCGAGCTGGAAATACGGGCGCGGGCGGATTTGGTCTGCAAGCAGACGGCTTTCGAAGCTGCGCATCTGACCTGTATTGGTAACCAGGGTCAAGAATCGTTTCTCCGGCGCTGCGATGTTCAGGACTGCAATTGTGGTGATGAATTCCTGGTATGGTTCAAATCCCGCTGCAGGATCCTCGATAGTGTCCAGGTGAATTAAAATCTGTCGCCTGGAATCCCATGCCCATGCTGGCTTTGTAAAGCTTGTCAAGACTAACCGCCTGGAGTTTATAAGTGTCGGTGGCAGTCAGAATGGATAAGTCATTTTTACCAGCCCAGCTCTTTTTCACCCAGGAAAGTTGATCTGGATCCTGTCCGGTTCTGGTTTCTCCCGGTACATAAGCTTCAAGTCGATCTTCTCCGAGGTGGATGCCAATCACGTCTGGCAGTCCCGCAGTACCAGACTCGAAATCGGAGACAATTCGCAAGTGTTCTCGTACAGAACTCAAATCAACCTGCTGTATGGAAGGACTTTCGCTTTGGATTGAGGTATTGCCAGTTTCTTGGATCAATTCTTGGGCTTGTAGTTTGTCAGGTGTCCACGTTTCACTCTCAGTTATCCCTTTTTCGATCATGAACGCGTGTAAACCTAATCCAGAAGTTACACTGCTGAAAAAACTGATGTCGTGTATTTTTTCTTTGCCAAATAAATTATCCAACATCATCTTGAATAACGGTATCTGTGAGGATCCCCCAGTTCTCACGACCTTATCTATATCTTTAGGTACTACTCCTGCTTGTTTCAAGGTGTCCAACAATTCAGCTCGGACTGCCTCAAATTCGGAGTGGATAGCGATCTCGAAACGTAGCCTGGTTACCGTATCGCTGATCGAAAAATTGTCAGTGACCACTGACAGGTCGGTTTCGGTAACAACCGAAAGCTGGCATTTGATTTTCTCTATGACATCGAACAACATCAAGGCATAGTTAGAGGAAACGATCTCAAGCAGAGCAGCAGTTTTCTTCTTGTTCCGCGCTCCCAGATGGATCGTCCTGAGCATTTCCTGATTTTGGGGAGTATTCAAGGAGACGATTTCCTGCGGGTTTTTCAGCAAATCGAAGATATGCGCCGGAATGGGATATCGCCTGCCGTACTGTGTATAATAATCTCCTTCACCGAGGTGTTTGGGGATAGTTGCACGGAACAGGCGCTGGTCGAAAATATCACCAGCCACTGGGATACCACCAGTCGCCAGGATCTTCTGTTTCCCCTCACCGCGACCTACTTCCATGATAGTAAAATCAAGGGTACCGCCGCCAAAATCGAACACCAACACTACCTCGGGTTGTGTAAGGCTGTGTTCATAGGAGAGAGCGGCTGCCACAGGTTCCTGAAGGAGATGAACTCGTTCAAAACCAGCTTTAAAAGCGGCATGTAACAACCGGCTTTGAGCGACACGATCTTCAATCTCATCCGAAGAGAAATGGACCGGTCTGCCCAATACCACAGCATCCAGCTTTGTGCCCAGATAGCTTTCAGCCCGAATTTTTAAACCCGTGAGATATACAGCAGCCAAGTCGGAAGCGGTGTACCACTGATTTTGGAACACGGTCCCCAGGAATTTTGGATCTCGTAATACGGTTTTGATTGACAGGAATAAGCGCCCGGGACTGAATTCGTCCTCGAACACATACACATCCCGGAAGAAAACGGGCAGTTCAGCGAAAACTTGTTTAATTTCACCAACCCAAATCTTGCGGTATCGGCTGGGTCTTCCGATATTCTGCTCAAAATACAAGTTCAGCGCCTGGCTGCCCAGAAAGTATTCCCGTCCGCGTGTGATATAAACCGCCGACCGGCAAACTACTGGATTTCCAGCGGAGGGATCCAAAGGGAGTAATTTTATGGAATTGCTGTCATACAGTGCAGCGCCACTATTGGTCGTGCCAAAATCGATTCCAATCATTTGGTGTTTTTTAAATATCTTTCCAGGTTCACGGAGGCGATATAAGGAAGGTTGCGCCCTTTTTCGTCGATATCCAACCCATACCCTACCACATAATCGTCAGGGATCTCGAAGCCCAAATAATCTACACCCAATTCAACGCGGTGGCTGGCGGTTTTATCCAGGAGAGCGCAAATTCTCAAACTGTGCGGGTTTCGATCACGCAGGAGCTTGCTCACTGTTCGCAAGGTGTAGCCTGTGTCCACGATATCGTCGATCAAGATGACATCCCATCCTGCTATGTTTGTTTTGTGGTCGGAATCAATGCGCACAAAACCACTGCTGGCAGATCCCGAATACGAGGAGACGGACATAAAGTCGAGGGTGATCGGCAGGTGGATATGACGCATCAGGTCCGTCATAAAAACCACACTGCCTCGCAGTAAACCTAGAAGTAAAAGCCTATTGGATCCAGCATAATCGCTTGTGATCTGGCTGCCTAATTCGAATACCCGTTCTTCGATTTGTTTCTGTGATATCAGGATTTTCTCGATGAAATCATAGGCATAGGAAGAGGTTTCTGGCATACGATTTATAAGTTTACCAGAATTCAGTGGATACAGCCTCGGTCGAGGATGCGTTTGTTAAAGTGAGTTATATAATTCCGAAAATTGCCAGGATGATTAATACCGGAATCGCTAAGACAGTAACTACTATCAACACCGGGATCAGGCAGCCCACCATCCCAACCACGAATGAGATGATGCATCCAACAGCTCCAACCACCAGTCCGATAAATCCTACGATGATCCCAACAACCCACTTAAAGAATCCCACAATACAACCCATTGTTAATTCTCCTTTCTTAATCAAATCTACGCAGCAATAATCATAAAGTTGCATTTTCCGGATGGTCGGTATCAAACTGCGATCTTCATATACATCAAGAAAAGTCTCCAGGGTATACAATCAACCCAACCTTGGCTATAATTCCATACCTGTTTGCTGTTAACCTGAATTTGTTGTTACGGAGTATTCATGACCCCTCCATTATTTGTCCCTCTTTCCTCATACCACGAGATTCCTTCTCCCGAAATGAAACAACGCGCCCAGGTTTTCCGAGATGAGATGCAACAGCGCCGCACTGTGCGTTCCTTCTCTGATCGGGAAGTGCCAGCTGAGATCATCGATGATTGTTTACGAGCCGCAGGCTCAGCGCCCAGCGGTGCTAATTTGCAGCCCTGGCATTTTGTAGTGGTTAAAGATCTCAAGGTAAAACAGGAAATTCGCCAGGCAGCGGAGAAGGAGGAAAGGGAATTTTACAACCGCAGGGCGACGGACGACTGGAAGAAGGACCTGAAACCATTAGGTACGGATGAACAAAAACCATATTTGGAAGTTGCCCCTTATTTAATCGTCATTTTCGCTCAATCCTACCGGGAGATGCTGGATGGACACCGGGCGAAGAATTATTATGTTTCAGAATCGGTGGGTATTGCGACTGGAGTTTTAATCACCGCACTGCATCACGCAGGTCTGGCAACGTTAACTCATACACCAAGCCCGATGGGCTTCCTTAACGATATTCTCAAAAGACCTCAGAATGAACGACCATTTTTGATCCTGGTTGTAGGTTATCCTGCAGATGACGCTGTTGTTCCGCAGATATCTCGCAAGCCATTCGAAGAGATTGTTACTTTCATTTAATCGCATTATAAATGGACACATCAAATCCAAAGCTTCAGGTCAAAAACGTTTTAGTCACTGGGGTCTCAGGCTTGATTGGAAACCTGGTCTATGTCCATCTTTCACGGCAAACCGAGGCTTATGAAGTCTATGGTTTGGATCGTTCACCCACAAATTCTGAGCGAATAGAATCCCACCATGCAGTTCGAGTGCCGGCAGCTAAGTTTTTCGAAGTTGAACTTACTGACCTGTATGGTTTGCGTGAGGCTGTCGCAGGCAAACAGGCGGTAGTGCATCTGGCAGCAGATCCAGGCAGTCGTAATTGGGAAACCTTATTGCCCAGTAATGTGATCGGCGCTTACAACATTTTCGAGGCTTGCCGGTTGGAAAATGTGCAAAGGATAATTTTCGCCAGCACCGTAGTAGTAGATTTTGGTTATGGTGTCGACGAACCCTATTCGGCAATCATGCAAGGCGATTTCGCCAACGTACCAAATGATTACCACAAGATTACACACGACCAACCACCCAGACCATCTACCCTGTATTCAGCCACCAAACTTTGGGGGGAGGCTCTGGCTTACCATTTCATGCACGAATATGGCATCTCCTGCCTGTGTTTACGCATCGGCTGGGTTGTGGATGAGAACGTCCCCCCGCCAAAACACGGCAGGAGTGTATGGTGTTCCCACCGTGACGTTTGCCAGCTGGTACAGAAAAGTCTTGACGCACCGGCTGATTTACGCTTCGATATCTTTTATGGTTTTTCTGATAATGATTACATTCTCGCAAGCCTCGATCACACGAGAAATGTGCTCGGATACCAGCCTCAAGATAGTGCTGAGGAAGCCTTAGGCTTGATCAATAAAATCCCAATAATTCAGGAGGAAAAGAAATGAGCTCCGATCGACCAGATTGGCGAGGCAGCTTTGCCATTCCAATGACGCCATTTGATGACAAAGACCGTATTGATGAGGAAATACTCGCGGCTGAAATTGAAGCCTGTATCCAGTGGGGGACTAGAGGAATAGTTGTTCCGGTATTGGTAAGTGAGTTCCAGGCACTATCCGAAGAAGAGCGGAAGACGATGATGCGCGTCCCGGTGTCCATTTCCGACGGCAGGGTGCCTATCGTAGCCAATGTGGCAGCAGTAGACACTGCCACAGCAGTAAATTACACCCGATATGCGCAGGAAATCGAGCGCGGACTCTGTTATCGCAATGCCTCCTTATGGGCTGCGACCGCATTTTGACGTAACTTACGCGTACTACAAAGCCATTGCCTCAGCCACACGCCTGCCGGTATGGATCCAGAACGCGGGTATCGTCTCACTTTCAGCAGATCAGATCATTCGTTTGTGCACTGAGATTGAGAACATCAGCTGGGTTAAGGAAGAAGTCTGGCCTCCCACACACAGTATCACCCGGTTGGTTGAAAATAATTGCGTGGATATCCACGGTGTGATGGGGGGCAGCGGTGGTCGTTTTATGATCAGCGAACATGCCCGGGGCTCGAAAGGTGTGGTCCATGCCTGCGAATTTACGGACCTGATCCAACGGGTTTGGGAGCTGCTGGATGAAGGAAGAATGAACGGGGCTGCTGATTTGTTTGAAATTCTTCTCCCTGGGATTGTACTTGAGGGTATTATGGGAATGGCATTTGCCAAAGAGGTCATGGTTCGCCGGGGGGTGTTCAAAAACCGGCACATGCGCATGGAAGTGAAGTCTTTAGACGAGATGGATCTTAGAGAAATCGACCGAACCATGGAGCGTTTATTGCCTTTTCTGAAGTAGAATATGATACAACCAGACCCCAAGGGATTCTAAAACCCTTGGGGTCTAAGAATATTATTTTTTATTAAAATGGAGTAAAAGTTTCTTAATGGACCAAACCAATACCAAACCACGTGTCCGCGCGGTACATTGCGATTATAACGCGGACGATGAGACTGTATATCAGGCGTTAAAGCAAGCCACTGATCCGTTGGAAAAATCGTGGGAAAAACTGCGAAAAGCACGCCGAATAGCTATCAAATTTAACCAGGACAACCGACCTGAGAGGGTTGTGTATTACCAGGGACACCGTCAACAGCTGGTCAGTGATCTCGTGGTTCGTGCCACTGTCAGATTACTGAAAGAACAAACCAATGCGGAGTTATTTGTTCTCGATGTCGGTGTAGAACGACCACAGGACGAAGAAATTGCTGAACCGAGTTTGCTGATCAAGGACATCCTTGCGGAGTACGGGGTCGGGAGAATCTCTGGACAGGCAAAACCTGCCGCCTGGGTGGACGTACCTGGCGGTGGGATAATGTTCGACCGGTATCCTGTGCCCCAGGATTTCCTCGAAGCCGATGAGATCGTCTCCGTGCAGAAAATGAAAAACCATGCATTTATGGGGGTGACGTTATGTTTGAAAAATTTGTTTGGGCTGGTTCCCCTGCAGCCAACAGGCAGGCCGCGTGGTTATTATCACCACCTTGTGCGTATGCCATATATGCTCGTTGACCTGGGCAAGATTTATGATCCTGCTTTGAATATCATCGATGGTCTGGTGGGTCAGGCGGGTCAAGAATGGGGTCCAGGAGACCACCCGCGAGTCGCCAACACTCTCGTTGCTGGTGACCAGGTGATCGCCACAGACGCCTGTGGTGCTGCCCTGATAAGTCATAATCCGTTGTCAGACTGGTTGACACCCCCGTTTCACCGCGACCGGAATGCGCTTCTCATTGCCGATAGTATCGGATTCGGCACCGCCAGGTTGGATAAGATCGATTACGAAAGTGAAGTTAATTTACCAGCCGCAGAATTCTTTACCCAGCAATACGATTCAGAAGAGAAAATCATCACCTGGCGTCGCACGATGGCAGAACAGGCTTTATACTATCGAGATAACCAGAAGAAATTCTTCAAGAGTTACAAGGGTGAATATATCATGCTGCAGATGGGCAGGGTGCGATGGCATGAAGTTGATGGCAATATATATCGAAGCCGGCGAAAACTAGCCGGTAAACATCCGGACCAGGCGATGTGGTTGAAATATGTAGATCCGCTGGAAAGTGAGAAAGAGCATTTTGAGGTTTACGAAAAGACATTGGCACAAATGGATGCCATGGGCGTATAGTGGAGGAGCAAATGGATCAGAAAAACAGTGAATCACCGATCAATAAAATAGAAAATGCGGTCAATCATTTCTCACGACCAAGTGACCTGAAAATAACCGATATGCGCATTGCTGTGGTCGCCAGCAATTATGACTACCCGATCATCCGTATTGACACCAACCAGGATATTTATGGCATTGGGGAGGTGCGCGATGCTGGACACCGGGAAAATGCACTCCAGTTTAAAAGCATGCTCCTCGGGCAGAATCCCTGTAATGTGGACATGATCTACCGCGCTATCAAGAGGTTCGGCAATTGGGGCAGAGAAGGCGGTGGTGTTTCGGGTATTGAGCTTGCATTATGGGACCTGGTAGGGAAGGCTTATGGTGTTCCCTGTTACCAGTTTCTGGGTGGTAAATACCGCGACCAGGTACGCATTTATGCCGATACACCCACACCAGCAGAACCCACACCCGATGCCTATGTCCAGCGTGTTCTTGGCAGGTTGGAGATGGGTTTAACATTTATCAAATTTGATATTGGTCCGGGAGTTTTTCATTATTATGATGGTTCATTGATCGGATCTCCGCCAAAAGGAGAGATCAATATGGGGAGATGGTGGTCGGCTCCTGGCTCACATTATGGAACTCAGGTAACTGATGCAGGTATTGAGCGTATGGCAGAGATTGTCGCAGCCGTGCGTGGTGCGGTAGGTTGGGATGTTTCTCTGTGTATTGATCATTTTGGTCATGGGTATATGACTGCCAAGGAAGTGATCCGTCTTGGTCATGCTTTGGAACCTTATGGTCTTGCCTGGATGGAAGATCCTATGCCCTGGCATGATATCGAGGGTCACCGCCTCGTTACTCAAGCCATCAATACTCCCACCGCAGCCGGTGAAGAACTGTACCTTTTGGATGGTTTCCGAGAGATGATCGAAACGCGTGCAGTCGATATCCTCCATCCTGACTTGCTGACATCAGGGGGGATGCTGGAGACCAAAAAGATTGCAGATTATGGCGAGAAGTATGGTCTTCCAACAGCTCTGCATTTTGCTGGCTCGCCAATTGCCTTCATGGCGAACCTGCATACAGCTGCCTCAATCCCCAGTTTTGTCGCACTGGAGCATCATGGATTTGACCTTCCATTCTGGAAAGGTCTGGTTGATGGTATTCCGGAAATGGTCGATGGCTTTGTCACTGTGCCCGACAAACCCGGTTTGGGCGTTGACCTGAACCTTGATGGCATCCGCGAGAATTTACGCCCACCCAGCGGGTTGTTCGAACCAACTGACGAATGGAATACCCCCAAACTCGGCTTCTGGCAGCCGGATCGTAAATGGGATAGTTAGTTATATTTCCAGGTGCTTGGCATTTATCAAATGCCTTGCACCTGGAGAGATATTTTCCAGGGATCATTACTCAAAAGCAATAAAAATCCAGTTTCCACCTTATCCCGTGTTAGAATCCTTTATAATGGATATAATCGGTCGATTATGTCGTTAAAGGAGGCGCATGAATAATCATGGATAGTGGAAAACATGTTAGAAGGTTTGAAAATTTCCTGGAACAATTGAATAATGGCAGGCTGGATAGTATTCAACAGAATCTCTCGAATAATTTTTATGGTTACCGACCTAAAGAGGGTGAGAAAAATGCTGGGGAGGTGTATTATGAGATTCTGTCTGATCTGAAAGGTGCCTTTTCAAACCTGCGATTTAGTGTCCCCAACCTGGAGATAACCGGAGAGGAAATAAAAGGGAAATTGACAATATCAGGCACACAGGATGGGATGCTATGGGGTGCCCCAGTATCCGGGAAACAAGTTTTATGGGATGTGGATATTGTTGTACGCATAGAACAGGATCGTTTTGCAGTTGCCCTGGAAAACATTGCTATGCCAGAAGTAATGGGGATCTATGCGTCAGATAGACCTGGTCCCACCACCAGAAGATATGGACAAACCCTTGAAGTATCCTGTCTCCCTCCCCGAGGTTCTATTGAAGGTCATTTTCACTGGTCAGATTGCAGATAAGCCATGCAGCCACCTGAATGTTATCAAGGTGACTGAACCGTTGGTTGATGTATGCCAAAAATGTGTGGCTTCAGGTGACGATTGGCCTGCGCTGCGCATGTGCCTGACCTGCGGGTACGTGGGATGCTGCGATACATCGAAGAATAAGCACATGAACCAGCATTACCAGGAGTCGGGTCATCCCCTATTCCGATCGATACGCCTGAAAGAGTCTTGGGTCTGGTGTTACGCGGATGATGCCTTCTTTACCGGTGACATTCTTGAAAAATACCGGCAGGATGGGTGATTTATATGGTCTATATGATCTACCAACAATACAAAACGGCGGTTAAAGCAGCTTACCGCGGGAGTAATGATATTGATCGTTTGTTCCACGAGGCTCAATTCTTCCGGGAGTGGTTGGAATCGTTAGCGATCGATCAGGATTTACGTGATGTCCTTGTAGAGCAAGTAAAAGCCCTCGAAGAAGGCTTTGAAGAATTGGTCATAATGAAGGATCCGACTGCGTAATTTCATTTACTTTTTCAAAAAAAGCTTTCTTCCAGGTGTCGTTGATCGACCAGTTCACCGGTACAGTTTGGAAGCCCGTAAGTTCTTCATAACGCGTTTCCCGTGGTCTCAATGTCCAATCTGAAAGATCCTTATACGCGCTCCCATAACCCTGGTGGTAGAAACCCCAGGAGCAGTATTCATCCAATGCTGCTTCGAGATTGGATATGAAAACAGAATCTTCATTGATTAATACTGGTTTGGGATGCTGCCGGTAGGTGCCGGTAGATTTGAGTCGTTTCAGCTTCTTTCGTAACTCGTCCGGGCATAAACCATTACCATGGGGCATATGGAAATCTTCTATTTCTTGCCAGCGTCCATGGGGAAGTTCCTGACCTCCGCCAGAGCTGGAACCTGCCAACAACCTTCTTCCATCCAGTTTGATCGACTGAACGATTTCGATTAAGCGGTGGATGCTGTCAGGCTCGAATGGTGGGTTTTTCCACCAATCCGCAAACTCGTTGGCAACATCCACAAGGATATTTCGGTAACCACATTGCAGCAACCAATCGGTAACGCGCTCCGTAATGGATTTAATGACATCTATGTTAATCAAACGGCGAGCATGTTTGACGTAAAAATAATTCACGATCACTACCATACCGACAGAATCTGCTGCCTTAATAACCCGCAGCAGGCGGTCGAAATATGCCTGTCGGAAGGTTCCGTCTGCCTCGTAAGCAGAATTATCATAATTCTCATAAATATCGGGTGTATAGACACTGCCTCCGCCCTGGAGTCCTACCGTAACGCCCAGAAGCCCATGGCGACGGTATTCGGGCAAGGCTATGATGAAGTCCTGCACATTCCTTTCAGGGTCCCAGGTGCCGGTATCGGGGTAAACCCAATGTTTTTTCGTACCGTTGTTGGCATCGTCGAAAATCGCCTGCACCATGCGGCTGTTAAAAAGCAACCCCTCGACCTTTCTGCCACCATAAACAACGTCCTTGTATGTGGGAGATCCGTTGATGTAGAACATATCTCCTGATATGGTTATTTCAGTTTTCATGATGGTTCCTTTCTGCGAGGTGGGTTTACCTCAAATCTTATCATGCATCAAGCCTGTAAATCTAAAAACTTTCATATCAGAATGAAGTGAAAAATTTGGATATAATTAGGTTGATTAGACCGAAAGGAAAAGGATTGAATGGCAGAAAAAACCACCCAAGATGAATACATAGAGAGCACCTGGCGCAACTTCTTAACGAACGGCGAATCACCTGACGAGAAAAGACTGCGACGGATATTCAGGATGTTCCCAGCCAAAACGAAATGCAAGTGGTGCGAGCTGCCTTTCGATCATCCGGCCTCATCACTCATCCATTTCATATTCAAAAAGAAACCGTCCGATTTCAACCCACGGTTCTGCAATATTTGTGACGATTTTGCGTTGAAATACCAGGGAGGGGCAGAGATCGAAATATCAATGTTGTTCGCAGACATCCGCGGTTCGACCACGCTGGCGGAGGGGATGAGTGCGACCGAATTCAAACGTTTGATTGATCGTTTTTACCAGGTCACCACAAAGATTTTTATTCAATCGGATGCCATGATTGACAAACTGATTGGGGATGAGGTGGTTGCTTTTTCCTGCCAGGTGTTACCGGAAAGGATTACGCCAGCAAAGCAGTACAGGCAGCCCGTGACATCCTGATCGCAACAGGGCACCAGGATGAGAGTGGACCTTGGGTGCCCGTGGGGGTTGGTGTTAACACTGGTGTAGCGTTCGTTGGCGCTGTTGGGTCATCTGAAGGTGTGGTGGATATTACGGCTCTGGGTGACGCCGTAAATACTACTGCACGCCTGGCATCCATGGCAAGAACGGGAGAAATACTGTTAAGTGATGCAACAATGCAGGCGGCAAATATCGATCCTAAGGGCCTGGAACAACGCAACCTGGAATTGAAAGGTAAAAGCGAGACATTTTCAGTGAAAGTGATGAAAATCACGCCACAAATAGAATAAGGTCGCTGATAAAATGAGCGTAGTTAATCATAAATGGTTACCTGATTACGGCGATGAGACCGGGAATCATATAAAATAAGACTATTCGGATTTTATGCTAACATCACCAATAATCGAGATCACATTCGGCCCTGCCTGGTGGAACCACTACTATGGTATGGATTTTGGCAATTCAAACTCCTGGCATGATCCAGTAAAGGCAACAGAACGCGAGCGAGAGCAACGGAAACTCCTGTTTGAGCGTTTTGGCGATGTTGGACCGGGCACCGACCTGCAACTTACCAGGCAAGCGTACCCAAACGCTAAAATTTCCGCTTATTTCGATCCTGCAGGATTTTCCAGCCTGACACAGGATAAGGTGGATGCAATTGTCAGTAAAACCATCAAAGCAGCTGCCCCCGTCGATAAAATCACCTTTATTCGAGCCATCGAAGTGGGTCCTGAATTAAGTGATGATAGCGTACGCGCGATGATGACCGTTTTCGAACGGATAAATATTTCAGGAGGAACAGAATGACAAATGAATTTCGCATAGGTGTACAATTCCATCCCCAACACACTACCTGGGAGTCTTACCAGGCGGGTGTTGTCCGGGCAGAAGAGATGGGGGTGGACACGATTTGGAATTGGGATCATTTCTACCCGCTTTACGGGGAGCGCAACGGGGCTCATTTTGAATGTTATTCGTTATTGGCTGCCACTGCAGTCCTGACCCGCCGGGTACAGTTTGGTGCCATGGTTACTTGCAACAGCTACCGCAATCCCAACTTATTAGCGGATATGGCGCGCACCATAGATCATATATCTTCCGGGCGGTTCATCCTTGGCATAGGCTCGGGATGGTTTCAACGAGATTACGATGAATATGGTTTCGAGTTTGGAAAAGCAGGATGGAGATTGGACAATCTTGCCCGTGATTTGCCAGTGATTATAAACCGCTGGCAAAACCTGAATCCTGCTCCTGTTAACAATAAAATCCCGGTATTGATTGGCGGGGGAGGAGAAAAGAAGACACTGCGCATGGTAGCGCAGTACGCAGACTTATGGAACCTGGTTGGAGTTCCGCAGGATTTCAAGCACAAGAACAATATCCTGGATAATTGGTGTGATGAGATTGGTAGAGATCCTTCTGAGGTGGAAAGGACGGTTGTGATCACCGACCTTAAACTTGTAGACAGGCTGGATGATTATGCCGAAGCTGGAGCCACTCACATGATCCTTGGTCTTGGAGAACCCTGGGACTTCACCCTGGTCGCGAAGGCTTTAGCCTGGAGGCAAAAACAAGTCAATTAGTCAGGATTAATGTCAACGACTGCTGGTTTCAGGTGTGGTGCCAGAGTGGATATCCATCGAAATATCTTCCCATACTCAACCTGTGTGAAATCACCAGTATCAACCCAGCAGGTATCATTTACGGCAGCTAAGGGTTCGGCCCTTCCTGTAAGCAGTACTGGACCGATTTCTTCGATCAGGTCAGCATCGCCGTGTCCAGGATGACGTTTTCCGGTACGTTCTTTGAAACGCCTGAACAGGATGTCACCTTGTGCCCAGCACAAGATCTGAATTGTATGAAATTCCTGGTCAGCCTGAATGGAATGCAACCTTGCATTGTCATATTCTGGATGGAAATTGCAGTCAATCACCAGCGAGTTGCCTGACGCAGTCTCTGCACGCAGCAGGTAAAACAACAGCTCAACACTCGCCATCCCCAGCTGGCGGGATATTTGCCGGTCTCCATAACCGAGAGTATCGAATAATATTTCTTTGATCCCGTCTTTTTCAAACAGCGGAAGATTGAAGTATCGAGCGATCTCCCTGGCGATAGTCGTCTTCCCCGAGCAAGGTAAGCCATGTACCAGGATTGCTGTAGGGAGGGGAGTGGATATCATGTAACCTCAAGCAACTTTTCAAGTCGTTCTTTTACCGCCTTCCACTCTTCAGCCAGGATGCTGTACATTACCGTATCCCTGATCCTACCGCTGGGGGTGATCATGTGGCTTCGCAGGATGCCTTCTCTAACTGCCCCAATGCGTTCAATCGCAACTTGAGACCTGGTGTTCAACCGGTCGGTCTTCAACTGGACGCGGATACACCCGAATACCTCAAATGCATGCCTCAGCAGCAGGTATTTTGCTTCTGTGTTTACGGCTGTTCGTTGGTATTTGATCCCATACCATGTGCCCCCAATTTCCAATTTTTGGTTCGCTGGCTCGATTTCCATGAAGCGAGTGCAGCCTACAGCCATGCCTGACTTATTATCAACAACAGCAAAAGGCAGGTCAAAACCTGATTCCTGACGTTTTAGTAAATCTTGAACAAAAACCAGCATTTTAGATTCGTTGTCTATATCCCCATACAACATCCACTGCCAGATGCGAGGATCGAAACCTACCTGACATAAATCAACCGTGTGCTGCAGCTTCAAGGGCTGAAGCGTGATGGTTTTTCCTGAAAGAGTAACGGGTTTAATGTTCATTTTCTTGAGAGAAAACAGGTTTTTCCCGATCTACCAGGTTCACCAACACTGCTCCACTTGCCTCGACCAGGCTATCCGGTGTGATCAAAATCTCCTCCCCCCACTGTCCTGTGCCTACCCCGAGAATACTTTCACTGACGAGAGAGGCTTCCAGAAAAGTGGGGAATCCATCAGGCTGCCAGGAAAATGGTGGGATGGAACCAATCGCATAGCCAGTGGTCCTGATGACCGTGTCTGGGGGAGCGAGGCGGATATCGCGAGAGCCCAGGATTTTCTTCAGGTGACCAGATATGGCAACCTGATCCCCGCCCAACATTACCAAAGCCCTTACCCCTTTATCAGATTCGAAGATAAGGGTCTTAATTATCTGACGTTCGTCAAAACCCAGGGCGATTGCTACATTAGCAGCTCCTTTTTCAGTCTCAACCGGGAATGAGCGGCGATCGTATGGAATACTCCTTCGATCCAGGTAATCGTGGGATGGCAGTTGACTGGTCATGAAACTGGCAGCCTCTCTTGCAGGATATTACTCCGTCCTGGCATTTACTTTTGGTCTAGCAAGGCATCCACCACATGCTGCAAGGTGACGGAATCGGTTTCATCTTTAAGAATTGCCATTCGTCTGTAAATCTCTGCTGCTGCACGGTGGAAACCTTCGGGTACGTTGACGCTGGTGAAAGTATCGGCGATCTCTTCCATTTCACCCATGAAGCGCCATGCTTTGGCGCTTACCCCGGTTGCGCGGCGGGGAGCGGATTCATCCAATCGGGAACCATCACGCTGCCATTGTTCCTTCAGAGCTTCGAATACACCCAGCCCTTGCGCGGCAGCCATTGTGGCACATAATAATGCGGTGCTACCCTTGGTGAAAGAGGCGTAACACATCTTCAGCGCCGAGGCTGAAGAAAGGGTTCCATCCAAAACGCAGGTTTCCAGCGGACCGTTTTTGAAGAATTGCACTGCCTCCTGAGCCTTTTCTCCAGAAAGGTATAAAACTGTTTTACCGGGATACCATGCGGGTCCACCAATGATACTCCCATCGATATATCGCACACCGCGAGCCTGGCAGACTGCTGCAATCCGTTCTGCCCTGGCGGGAGAGATAGCGTTGCAGTCCAGGTATGTGCCCTTGAATCCCAAATCCAAGACGTTATTTGCAACATCTTCCGAAGCATGGGGAGGGCAAACACTGAGAATAATTTCACAGGACCGCACCAGGTCCTTCAAATTACCTGCGTCCTCCAGAGCGTGTTCTCTTGCCCGAGACTGAGTATCCTGGCTCCTGCCCTCTGATGCCCAGTAGACCTGGTTCCCGCTGTTTTTCGCAGTTGCTGCGATGGAAACACCCATCTGACCAGGATGAAGGATGCCAATATTCAACAATTACACCTTTTCCTGATTGTTCGTGTAAACAATCTCGCCCCCGATGATTGTGATCACCGGTTTTCCCGTTTCGTCCACGATGATGATATCTGCAACTTGATTTGGAGCAATCAATCCGCTTTCTAAAGGGTGAGTCATTAAGCCTGTTCGGATTTTGGCTTGCCATTCTGATTGCGTCAGACAAGGAACAACCGCTGAATTTGACCATGTTGTGAACTGCCTTGTCCATAGTTAAAATGCTTCCCGCCAACGTGCCATCGGGCAACCTTGCGCTCCACCCGCCGATTTCCTGCTCCTCGACCACGCGTACCAGCTCGTTTCCTAAAATGAATTTATCTACACATGTCTCAGCAAGATCCACTCCTGCGGCAGAGATGGCATCTGTCACCAGGATGATAACATTCGGGTCATAGGCGTCGGTTACAAGCCGTATGATTTCGGGATGGATATGGATTCCATCCACGATCATCCCAAACCAACGACCCAGAGAAAATGTTGCCCCAATCAAACCAGGTTCGCGATGATGCAAGGGGCGCATGGCGTTGAACAGGTGGGTGGTGCACTCAGCCCCTGCCTGGAAGGCTTGCATGGCTTGATCAAATGTGGCATCAGAATGCCCCAGGCTGACAACGATGTTTTTTTGCCGCAGCCAGGCGATAGCTTCTAATGCTCCGGGCAACTCTCCCGCCAATGTCACCATGCGTACAACTCCGGGATCGATCCAGGTCTTGATCTCCTCCAGGTTGATCGGTCTGATATGCACTTGCGGATGGGCACCTTTCTTATCCGGATTCAGATAGGGTCCTTCCAGGTGGACACCCAGTATCCTGGCACCAGGTTTATTTTGCATACGCAAATTGGTTTGTTCCGAAATAGCCTCACGCACCCCCCTGAGGAGAAGGGGATAGTCATTGAAATCCCGGGTCACCAGGGTAGGAAGGAAGCTGGTTACCCCGGTTTCAGGAAGACGGGCAGCGACCTCTAGCAGATGATAGCTTAATTTTTCAGGAGTATCCCCAAAATCGTGTCCGTATCCGCCATTTATCTGCAGATCCACAAATCCGGTCGCAATCAGGTTGTCCGTGTGGATATCGGCTTCTGGACTGTGCCCATCGATTACATCGGTAATCATCCCATGCTTAATTTGGAGTGTTTTTACTACCACACTGCCATCGGGCTGAAGAGTTGGACCTGAAATCAATAACTGTTTCATTTATTTTCTGTGTGACATAGGCGTAATTTCACACCCAATTGCTGACAATTCTAACATGCTATAATCGCGCCATGATCCTGGTTACCGGAGGGACTGGCTTCATAGGCAAGGCGTTAGTCCGGCACCTGAATACGAATGGACTGCCAGTGCGCCTGTTGATCCGCCCAGCTGCACAATCGCCAGATTTACCCCGCGGTGTGCCCATGGAAGTGGCGGTATCCAGCCTGGAAGATCATCGCGGTTTGCGTGCAGCCATGGTAGGGGTGGACACCGTCTATCATTTGATCAGTGGAGAATGGCGTGGACCGCAGGCAAGCCTGATGGACATTGATATCAATGGCACGCTGAGGATTTTTCAGGCAGCAGTTGAAGCGCGGGTGAAGCGGTTCATTTTTGTCAGCCACCTGGGTGCTGACAGGGATTCCGCATATCCGGTCCTTAAAGCCAAAGGTATTGCAGAAGAATATGTCCGCCGAAGTGGTTTAAATTACACTATTCTTCGCTCAGCGATCGTATTTGGGAACGGTGATGGGCTGACTACGAACATCGCCCGGCTGCTTTTTTCTCCGATATACATGTTTCTGATGCCAGGAGCAGGATCCACACTGCTGCAGCCTATTTGGGTGGAAGATCTGGTCACATGCCTGGTTTGGGCATTGGATGATGAAACTACACAGAATCGCATGATTGAAATCGGCGGTCCGGAATATTTACCTTTCCTGTCCATTGTCAACCATGTCAAAAAGGAGACCGGCTCACGAAGCCGTATTATCCACATCAGTCCAGGTTACATGCGCCGCTGGACATTGATATTAGAGTCGATTTTACCCAACATGCCTGTGTCGCAGTACTGGCTCGATTACCTGGCAGTCAACCGCACCTGTGCTCTTGACACGGTTCCGCGAGTATTTAACCTGATGCCGGGTCGTTTTTCCTACCGCCTGGCTTATCTTCAGGGCACAAACTGGCGAAAATCTTTCTGGCGCAGCCTGCGCAGGAAGGTTAAGTAAGCATGCCTGGAATTGTCCTAAAGATCATCGAACAGCCAGAAGATTTTGTGCTGGTCGAGATTCTTCAGGCTCGTATCTGGACTGGTAGTGAGCGTGATATCGTACCAGCACATCTTCTCCTGGCAAGCGTACGCAATGGAGGGCTGGTTATCGGCGCGTTTGCATCCGGCAGGACCAATAACAGTGTTTTCGTTTCCGAACAAGATGTTCCTGAATCTGCCAAACCGCTTCCTGATGAGAACCTGGTAGGATTCGTTTTTGGATTCCCAGCTATTTCAAATTCGGGAAGTGGACAAAAGCTTCACCATCATTCGCACATGTTGGGAGTTGACCCGAACTATCGAGATCACGGTATAGGGTTTATGCTCAAGCGTGCTCAATGGCAGATGGTCCGGCGACAGGGGATCGAGACCATCACCTGGACGTACGATCCATTACTCAGTCGTAACGCTTTCTTGAATATCGCCAGACTCGGGGCGGTCTGTAACACTTACCAGAGAGATTTTTACGGCACCATGCAGGATGATTTAAATGCCGGGTTGGCTTCGGACCGGTTTATTGTTCAGTGGTGGTTGAATTCAAGCCGCGTAGAACTGCGCCTAAGTAAAAGACCACGGCGTGTGCTGGACCTGGCACATTTTTTAGCGAGTGACGCAGTGATCCTCAATCCCACTGAATTACAGCCTGAGGTATCTGAATCTAACGGGATAATTAGATCATTCCCGGTTCCAGGCGAAGGGAAGGGGATACCGGATATATTTTATTCCAACCAACCGCCTGCAATAACCCTTGTGGAGATCCCCAGTGATTTCCAGTCTTTACGCCAGGTTGACCAGGATTTGGGTATCATCTGGCGCCAACATTCCCGTTTTTTATTCGAAGCACTCTTTGACCTGGGATATCTGGTCACCGATTTTATCCATTTGCCTTCACACATTAGCCTGGGGGTAAACTTTGAAGAGGCTTTGAGACATCCGGAATCTTTGAGGGACAGGAGTTTTTATGTGCTCAGTTTTGGCGAATCCACTTTTTAAAAGGATAGCAAGATGAAAATTGATCAGGTGAGAATGACACACATTCGAATGCCCCTATCTACCAGGTTCGAAACTTCTTTTGGGGCAATCGACCAGCGGGAGTGTATCCTGATCCAGTTATTTTCCGAAGGAGAGTCAGGATGGGGGGAATGTGTGGCAGACCGTGACCCTGGGTACAGTTATGAGACCGCGTCAACTGCCTGGGTGATTTTGCGCGACTTTCTTTTCCCGTCGATATCAGGCAGGGATTTCGCCACAGCAGGAGAGCTGCGGGACAACCTCGACTTTGTGCGTGGAAATCCGATGGCAAAGGCGGGTTTGGAAATGGCCATGTGGGACCTGGTGGGGAAAGCACAATCGCTTTCACTCCAGGAAATGATTTCACCGCAAGCGGTAGATGAGCCATTCGGTGTAAATACTACGGAATTAGGGAACGACCGGGTGCCTGTTGGAGTTTCCGTAGGTCTGCAGAGGGACCCAGGCGAGCTTGTTGACGTCGTTGGTCGTTATTTACAAGCCGGGTATGCCAGGATCAAGATCAAGATCAAGCCCGGTCGTGATGTTGAAGATACAGCTGCGCTGCGCAGAGCCTTTCCGGATGTGGGCTTGCAAGTGGACGCTAACTCAGCCTACAGTCTGGAAAGCGCTTCGCGTTTGAAGCCGCTTGATGATCTTTCACTGCTTTTAATTGAGCAGCCTCTGGCAGATGATGACCTCTGGGATCACAGCAAGCTCCAAAAAGAATTCCAGACACCTTTGTGCCTGGATGAATCGATCCACTCGCAGCGTCATGTCCGCCAGGCCATTGAGATGGGTGCCTGCAGGATCGTTAATATCAAGGTGGGAAGGGTTGGAGGTCTGACAGAAGCTGTTAAAATCCATGATTATTGCCTGGCGCGAGACGTGCCGGTATGGTGTGGAGGGATGCTTGAGACCGGGGTAGGCAGGGCGGCAAACCTCGCCCTTGCGTCTTTACCAGGATTTAGGCTCCCTGGCGATATCTCAGCTACGGAACGCTATTACCTTGAAGACATAACAGTCCAACGCTTCACGCTTAATCCGGACAGCACCATCGATGTGCCAAAGGGGCATGGATTGGGTATTGATGTTGATGAAGGAAAATTAAATAAGTTTAGGATCAATGAGTTGGTGATCAAAAGTTAGCAGGAGGTTAGGTTGAACAGGATTTACGATATTACCGTAACGATTACACCCAGTTTACCAGTCTGGCCAGGTGATCCAGTTGTAAGGCTTGAGCGCGTCGCAAAAATCGAAGAAGGTGCTAATGCAAATGTCAGCCAGATGGCGATGAGCACGCACACAGGCACACACGTTGATGCGCCATATCATTTTATTAGCGAAAGCGATGTTACTGTTGAACAGCTGTCCCTGGAAACTTTGACGGGACGTACATACGTGCTGCAACTGCCAGACACAGTCGATTTGGTTACTGCGGATGTTTTGAATGGACAAAATTTACCCGGCAGAATGGAACGGCTTTTATTTCGCACGAGAAATTCCACGTTCTGGCATCGGGAGGAAGTAACCTTTCAAACCAGTTTCGTTGGTCTGGATGTGACTGCGGCTGAATTCCTGGTGGGGCAAGGTATCAAACTGGTAGGGATTGACTACCTTTCTATTGCGCCTTTTAAACAAAGCCGCCCAACCCACGAACTGCTGTTAGGTAGAGGTGTGATAATCCTCGAGGGTCTTGATCTGATTGAAATCAGACAGGGGTGGTACGACTTATATTGCCTCCCGCTAAAACTGGGAGGTTCGGATGGGGCACCGGTTAGGGCAATTCTGGTCGGGGAGTAGCTGTCATTATAGAAAAAATCGCTGGATGCCATATCCAGCGATTTTTTCTATAACTTCGGCGTGGATTTATTCTACGAAAACCTCGACGTGTTCCCCGCTTTCTTCATCCACCACATCAACCAGTTTCCCCTCGATACCCGCTTGGAACAACTCGCTGAAATCAGCCATGTTGATCCTGCTGAGTTCGGGTGAAAACTGCGCTCCAACTTTCATTCCCCATTCCATCAGACCGTATGGGATCGTCACCATTACTTTATTTCTGCCTGAATGGGTGTCTGTGACTCTCACCCGGAAGAAGCGAAAATTGCCTTTAGTGACAACCTCGGATTTCACGGGCTCAGAGCTCTCGCTGTGGAACTCCGGTTCAGTCGACCAATCATGCTGGGGTGTGTCCTCGATGGGTTGCGGTTCGACGACATTTTTCTTCCCGTTTGCTACTGCGTTGAGCAAATCAACCGCGTCAGCGGCGGAAATTTTGTTCTCTTCTAGAAGCCTTAGGATTGCCATTCTTTCATCAGATGTTTCTGCCATTTCAATTCTCCTTTCGAAAATACAATATATACATTGAATAGTTGTATAAATTATATATGAAATATTGAAAATGTCAATACCTAATTTAACATTCGTTATCGCGATATTAAGATCTTTAATTTATGCTGAAGATACGATCAAATATTCCTGGGTAGTGTCTCAGAATATTCAACATTGTATTGGATAACAAACACCCTGGTCGAACCACTCTGCGGTATGCCCCGAGGTAGACACTCCGCTTCGACTTGCGGCAAGTCAATTATGTAAGCAAAATCAGATCCTAAGGTCTGTAATTGAGAATGTTTCGCAGGAATCAAGTTAATAGTTGGATAGTCCAATGTTTCCATACGTATCAAATTGGATTTTCAAAACTTGAATTTATTAGGTTTCGAAGGGTAATTGAGTGACAATTGCGCGGGTTATGCTCCCGTCAGGGTTCTCAACATCGACAGAAGCACCAGCTTCGTCATGAGGGCGGCGGACGAAACCCAAGCCAATAGCGTTCAATTTTTGCGAAAATGCTGCAGATGTTACTGTTCCCACCGGTCGACCATCCACCAGAATGCGGCTCCCAGGAATCACTGCAGAGTCGAGGTGGAGTCCACGCAGGTGCCGCGTGACCTTATCGTAGTTTACCTGCCGGGCAAGCACTTCCTGACCGGTGTAACAACCTTTTTGCAGGGAAACAGCTTCGTTGAGACCGTTTTCAAGGGGGGTGTAATCTGAAGTCAACTCTCTGCCAGGTCCAGGGACGCCTTTCTCCACTCTAATTACTTCGTAGCTTGACTCGTTTAGCTCAATCCCACCGATTCCATCCAGGATGTCTTTAATCAGCGCCTGATCAATTTCCTCCTGGAACAGCATCCTGAAGTTTGATCCGGTCCAAAAGAGGAGATCGAAAAAATACCCGCGCCCTAAGTTGTTTGAAAAGTGAACCACTTTCCCTTTGGGCGGAACAGGCGGTAAGCCAGACTGATCCAACGCAATTCCTGTCAAATCACCGATTATATCAACCTGAACGCTGTGGTCACTTAAGTCCTCCACAGTAACATGATCCCGAAAGAAGATGCGTTTTTTAAGGAAATCGGTGGTGGTCTCACTCCGATCAGGAAGCGAGTTTATAAAAACTCCATCTTCAGCCCCCCACATCATAAATAAATCAACAATGCGAGCCTCAGGTGTGGTGAGTGTATTCAAGATCACAGAATCCTGCAGCCAGCAAGGAAATATCATTGGTCGTCTGGCGCTGCAGGAAAGCGATCCTGTCGTTCCCCGATACTTTGATCAGTCCAGGGGAGGGTTGGAAAAAATAATGAAATGGTTGCATGTATTCCAGTTAGATAAAACTCCCCCCAGGAGAGTACTCTAAATCTGGGGGGAGGCAAGTCGAGTTGTTATGCTGACATCGGGAGCGGGGTACCGCTGGTCTTTGGCTGCGGTGGCGGGAAGATCCTCTCGAATTCTTCCCTCCCGATAGTTTCCACTTCCAATAGACGTTGTGCTACCGTATCTAACTGCTCACGATAGGTCGTTAATAATTGACGTGCACTGTTGTAAGCCTGCAAGACTAAACGGCGTACTTCAGTATCGATTTCCTCGGCGACAGAATCAGAATAATCGCGCTGTTCCGAGATCTCTCTTCCAAGGAAAATCAATTCTTCCTTCTGACCGTACACCATCGTACCAAGTTGATCGCTCATCCCCAGTCGCGTCACCATTGCCCGAGCCAAACGCGTTACTCGTTCCAGATCGTTGGAAGCACCTGACGTGATGTCATCGAAGATCAGCTCTTCAGCCGCTCGCCCTCCAAGTAATCCCACCATCTCTGCTGGTAAGTTTCTTGCGGGACATCAGCATGCGGTCATCTTCGGGCAAAGCCATTGTCCAGCCTCCCGCCATGCCGCGTGCGATGATGGACACTTTAATCACAGGATTAGCTTCAGGGATCGCGTTCATGACCACGGCATGACCAGCTTCGTGGTAAGCGACTATCCGTTTTTCTTCCTCGCTGATCAGACGGCTCTTGCGCTCAGGTCCGGCAATCACGCGTTCGATGGACTCTTCTAACTCCGGCTGCCCGATGACTTTCTTATTTCGCCGGGCGGCGAGGATTGCGGCTTCATTGACCAGGTTTTCCAGGTCAGCGCCGACAAAACCAGGTGTGGAACGAGCAATAATGGCGAGATCAACTTCCGGTGCCAGGGGTTTACCTTTCGAATGAACTTTGAGGATCGCTTCCCGGCCGCGCATATCGGGTCTGTCAAGGACGACCCTGCGGTCGAACCTTCCAGGTCGCAGCAACGCTGGGTCGAGAATATCTGGACGGTTGGTGGCTGCCATAATAATGATATTAGTATCTGTATCGAACCCGTCCATTTCCACCAGCATCTGGTTAAGGGTCTGTTCGCGTTCGTCGTGACTGCCACCGAGTCCTGCTCCACGCTGTCTGCCGACTGCATCGATCTCATCGACAAACACTATGCAGGGGGAGTGGCGTTTTGCCTGGTCGAAAAGGTCTCGCACTCGGCTGGCACCAACTCCTACAAACATCTCCACGAACTCAGAGCCAGAAATCGAAAAGAAAGGGACTCCGGCTTCGCCTGACACTGCCTTTGCCAGAAGCGTCTTTCCGGTTCCGGGAGGTCCTACCAACAGGACACCTTTGGGGATCCTGGCGCCGAGAGAGATAAATTTTACGGGCTCGCGCAGGAACTCCACCACTTCTTCAAGCTCTTCTTTGGCTTCTTCCACACCGGCGACATCTTGGAATGTGACGGTGGGCTGGTCGCCGGTGAACATGCGCGCTCTCGATTTCCCAAAAGACATGGCAGCATTGTTGCTGCCCTGTGCCTGGCGGAAAATGAACCAGAATACCCCGACCAGCAGGATAAAAGGGAGAATATAACCAACGGCTGTGGCGATTCCCAACCATGCACTCGGTGCTTTAACTTGCAGGTTAAGCTGTTGGGTGGCAATTTTTTCTTCAGAAACGCCCAGGTCTTTCAACTGTTGGACAAGAGTTGCGCTGTTCTCTTTTTGAGAAAGTGCCGTCTTATCATCGTTGTAAGTGATCTGTAATCGATTTTCATTTTCGATGATCTCTTTTACCCGTCCCGCTTCGATGTCCGCAGCTAACTTGCTGAAGGAAATATTTGTTTGTGTAAAAGATGGCTGGTTGAAGTTATAAACCAGCATTGCGATTATGGCGATGAATAACAAAACATAAATAATAGTTGTCCGGTTGCGAACAGGATTCACAATACCTCCAAAACCAATCTGTAATCACGCGAAGGTCAGGTTACGACCTGGATAGTTAACCACCTCACCACGGCATCGTAGTGATGAATTTTAATTATACCAACCCTTGATCTACGCTGCACGGATTGTGATATGTTTTGAATATTTCTAACATCCTTCTAACAAATTCAAGGATCAGGATTTTGGGTATCTCTTTCCCCAAATGTAGGCATCGATCCGACGCAAAATACGTAAAACGATGGAGCGAATACGTGCATACAACCTGTATGGTGCTGGATATATCTTCCGTTTGAAGGGTGTTGGTCCTGTCCATTCCGCCACAGCAGCGCCCCAAGTCAATCCTGCTCCAAAACCAACGAAAACAATTTTATCTCCTGGATTAATTTTGCCAGAATTTATTGCTTCAACCGTTGCAATTGGGATTGACGCGCTGAGATGTATTGCCGTAACGATCGACGTTTATAAAGCAGCGCTCATCAGGTAAATTAAGATAATGCATCGCGGCATCGATAATGCGTCTGTTGGCCTGGTGGGGGATTACCAGGTCTATATCTTCTATTTTTAAATTTGCCTTTTCTACGGCTTCCACTGTGACCTGCCCTAGGACGCGGGTGGCAAACCGGAAAACTTCTCGTCCATCCATTTTCAGATATGGATTCAAAAGGGTTGTGTCTACATCGGGAGTTAGATTTTGTTTTTGATTATATTTTGGTTGGTTAAGCCGGTAAAAAAGTAAATCACCACCCGATCCATCGGAACGCATTATGCCGGATAATAAGCCCCCTGGTTCCTCACTTGCCTGGATAACAAAAGCACCAGCACCATCTCCAAATAGGATACACGTTGCCCGGTCACTCCAATCGACGATCCTCGACAAAGATTCGACACCAATCACCAACACCACGCGAGCTGAACCGGATCGCACTGATTGAGCGGCAGTATGCATCGCGAAGATGAAACCAGAGCAAGCAGCCAGCATATCGAATGCGCCGGCGCGTGTTGCGCCGATCCTGTCTTGAACGAGGGATGCTGTTGATGGGAAAAATTGTTCAGGCGATGAAGTGGCAACTATAATTAAATCGACCTTATTTGGTTGCACATTGGCAACTCTGAGAGCCTTTTGGGCGGCTTCAGATGCCATAAAAACATTATCTTCACCATCACCAGCTATTCTGCGTTCTTTAATTCCTGTTCGGGATGTAATCCATTCGTCGCTCGTGTCGACCATTTCAGCAAGGTCGATGTTGTTTAACACTTTTTGTGGGGCGTACATCCCCCACCCTGTGATGTGGGCATATGGACTCATAATAAACCTGCCTATTGTTTAGTGCTACCGGTAAATCTGCTCAGAACGATTGTTGCATTATGACCACCAAAACCGAAAGAATTCGACATAATATGGTTGAGCCTGGTGACCTGCCTGGCCTTGTTGGGTACATAGTCCAGGTCACATTCCGGGTCAGGCGTGTAATAATTGATAGTTGGAGGAAGGATGCGGTCGCGCATTGCTAAGGCACAGATAACCGCCTCCACGGAACCAGATGCACCTAATAAGTGTCCGATCATAGATTTGGTGGATGAAATTGGAATTGAGTATGCATTTTCTCCGAAAGTTTTCTTTATTGCCAGTGTTTCGGTTTTATCATTGAGTACGGTGCTGGTACCGTGTGCATTGATGTAATCGATCTCGCCATGATCCAGACCCGCGTCAACAAGCGCCATCTGCATACAGCGCGATGCACCCTCACCATCTTCGGATGGGGCAGAGATGTGGTAGGCATCATTTGTGATCCCATAACCACTGATTACTCCGTAAATTTCAGCGCCGCGATTGAGTGCGTGGTTCAGCTCTTCTAATACCAGCACAGCCGCACCTTCTCCCATTACAAATCCATCCCTGTCCCGATCGAAGGGACGTGATGCCCCCTGAGGATTATCATTATTGGTAGAAACTGCGCCTGTGTTAATCAAACCTGCCATTGAGTGGGGGGCAATGCCAGCCTCTGCTCCTCCGGCAAACATGACATCTGCATGTCCCCGACGGATCATCTCTGCAGCTTCTCCAATTGTGTTCGTGCCGGTAGCGCAGGCAGAAACAACTGCCAAGTTCGGTCCGCGGAAATTTAAGTCGATTGCCAGGTTGGCGCCTGCGGAATCGGTCAGTATCATTGGGATCAGGAATGGGCTGACCCTGTTGGGACCTTTCTCATCCATCACCTTGTACTGCTCCACCATGGAAATCACACCGCCAACTCCACTGCCGATGATCGCTCCAATACGGTTGCGGTTGTCATCATTGATGTCCAGCCCTGAGCTTTGCATAGCCTGGCGCCCGGCATAAAGGGCGAATTGGGAATAACGATCCATCCGTCTGGATTCACGCCCGATATCCCTGACTGGATCGAAATCTTTGACTTCTCCACCAAACCGGGTCTTGTATTCGCTGGCATCAAACAAGGTAATTGGACCCATACCGGAAACACCATCCTGAATGTTTCTCCACATTGTATTAACATCGTTCCCAACCGGTGTGATACATCCTAACCCTGTAATGACGACCTCTCTGCGCATTGATTACTCCTGATCTCTTAAATCTTGTGTGCTACAACATCCTGAACGATAAACAGTAATATATTTGGATCGACCTCTATCCATAAACTAATCGTCTAAACACCGCAGGTTTGAATTCGACGCGTATGCTAAGATAGAATATTCCGGATTACGCCGAAACCATCCCTACTGCTCCTGGCTATCCTGGACTATGTTCCTGGTGGAAAACAACTGTCGTATGTGTAAACGGTCGTGTTCAGCCGTAATTTGCATCAATTCAGAGAAATTCGTTTTTCCGAAAATAGTATGCCACGCCGGTTTTTGCCAGTCATGCTCATCCAACTGGTCCAAAAGGTTCAATAATTCTATCCGCGTGGCTGTGAAGTCTCTCACCGCCTGAAACGGGTCCTCTTGTTGGTAGTTGCGCTTATCTGCCCAAGAATCACTGTCTATTCCGGTGATGGTTGGGTTGTCTTTGTTAATAAAATCGTGAAACCTGGGTATGTTGATATCCCGATCTACGTCTCGCAGGTGACAAATAATTTCTATGAGAGACCATTCCTTCATGTTTGGTCTAAGTATCCACGCACCGCCGGTTACGGAAGCAAGTATCGCCTCAAGCGGGGTGGGTGATGTTTGTAGAGTTGCGATGCAGGCATCCAGTGTCACGTAGGCGGGTGGAATTTGCGCCTTCGGGTTGGTGCCTAACCAACTCCAGGCGTTCTCGAGAGTTCCTACTCCATCCGCTTCATTATGATGAGTTATAAGATCGATTCCCGGTTCGGGATCATTAGCACCAAACGGTGTCCAAAAGGTATTGAGACCAAGTTTCTTCGCTGGGATAATATCGCGCTGGAAATCATCGCCAATAACGGTTACTGGGAGTACAGGATAACCATGACGGGCGATGATTTCCATGAAGTATGCTGGAGATGGTTTGGCATAGTGGAAAGTTTCGATGGATGTGATCATCTCGAACGGGAAATTTCCATCTTTGTATGCTGTGCCAATTCTGGCAGCGAAATTGTCGCCGATACCAGCCCAATCAAGACGGTGCTTGATCGCAGGTTCGGGAAACAGGGGATTTGTGGCAATCACAAGCATGTATCCGTCGTTTCCAGCAACCTTAATGAATTCCGGGACTCCTTCCATTGGCGTCGTTATTGACTTGAATTGGTGAAATTTATCGAAAAAAATTGTTTCAAATCGCTTTCTGGCTACGACTTCATTCAGGTTGGTGAGGGCAGTGAAGATCTCGAAGAATATCTGATCCAAAGTACGGTCAGGATACCTGTTTTCGATCATCGCCTTTGTGCCTGTCATCATTGCCTGCTCGATCACATCCGGATTGGCGACATCCTGGAATTGGGCAATGACCGATGAAAAGTATGCCTTCAAGAATGGATCAACAGGATTGACCAGCAATGTGCCATCAAGGTCAAGGAGCAGCATCCCCTTTTTTGAAGAAATCTTCGGTATTTGCGTCAATTTGATTCGAATTGTTGGAAAATATCTGCCAATGGATGGCATGAACCGCAACCGGTATGAGCATCAAAACCAGACCGGTCATGTTTTCGACAAAACGTTGCCACAGCCACCTGCTGCTTAATAAATGGGAAAGGTCGTTCCAGGTGAGGGATAAGCTGCATATTCTCACATGCATTTGCCTGCAGGATGCCAGGAACCGGACAGGTTGAACATAACCCTCGATTCCAAATTAATCGCGGTGAAGCAGAATCCAAAAGACGGCATTCTTCCGTGTTGTTTCCGCGAAAATAATTGCCGTAAAAAAAGCGGCACTCGTTACCTGCAGGGGTGCGCAACCTGGCTCCTAGACCCGGGTGATATAAGTGCCTGTACGCGTGTCAACCCGAATGGTATCGCCCTGAACGACGAATGCGGGAACTTGAACTTCCAGGCCGGTCTCGGTGGTAACTTTCTTATTGACGCCAGTCGCTGTATCTCCGCGAACTGCCATTTCTGCACCAGTTACCCGCAGATCTACTGTTAATGGGATTTCGACATCGATTGCTTCACCCTGGTAAAAGGTCAGTTTCGCTTCCATACCTTCCTTCAGGTAAGAGGCACTGTCACTCAGCACTTCAGCTGTTAGCGCGGGCTGCTCATATGTCTCCAGGTCCATGAAATAAAACAGGTTATCATCACGGTAAAGATATTGCACGTTGTGGAAATCCAGGCGCACGTCCTGGACGTGTGAACCTGACTGGAAGGTCATTTCCCGCTGCGTACCTGTTCTCAGGTTGACAACTTTTACCCTGATGGTGGCGCTGCCTCTCCCAGGTTTATTGTGGCTGTAGTCCAGCACTTTAAAAAGACCTTCATCCAATTCGAAGGTGACACCTTTACGTAGTTCGTTTGCATCAATCATAAGAATTCCTCAACTAGTTTTTCATTTAACCGCGTAATTATACTACGGGATTGGCTGTATTAACCTAATTTTGAACCCTTGTTGGTGTATGCTACCTCGCCAGATTCTGCGGACTTTGCTGCGGCAAGGACGATTTCAAGCGTTTGAGCACCATGCCGCATAGGTGTTCGGGTGTTTGACCCGGTGCGAATTGCTTTTAACAGGTCAACCATTTCCATCATGTAATCGTCCTGCTGGTTTTTGATGGTCTCTGTTTCGTATTGAGTCTCAGGAGATGGTGAATCAACATCCGTATAGGTGATTATTGCCTGGTTGGAGTCCTGAAAATCGACGACGAGGTTCCTGGTTACCATTTTCAGGTCCCAAAGCCATTTCCAAGGGATGGCATTGTTTGTGGCGGTAAGAACTCCTATTCCACCATTCTGATAATTGAAAACGGTTGCGGAAGTATCTTCAACCGTGTACCCACCGGGCACCTCTTGGTGAAACAGGTTCTTCTGCACACTGTACACGGAATCAATCTCCCCTCCCAGGTATTGGCACAAATCCACAAGATGGATTGCCTGTTCGAATACCTGACCACCGGAACGATCTTTGAAACGCCACCAGGGTGCGTGTAGATGATTGCAAAAATATCCAGCGCGTATCAAAGCGATCTCGCCTGCTCTCCGGGTGTCTACCAGCTCTTTGACGCGCTGGACTGCCGAACCGAAGCGGTACATAAATCCAACCTGGGTTTTTATTCCTGAATTTTCGACTACATCTACCATCGCCCAGGCTTTTTCTGAAGTCAAGGCGATCGGCTTTTCGATAAGGATATGGATGCCGCGTTCGGCTGCCAGGGCAACCTCATCCGTATGAGCAAAAGGTGGCAGCACGATCACCAGGAGATCAAGATCAATCTCATCAAAGAGTTCGTGGTGATCGTCATAGACACGGGCTTCTTTTTCTCCATAAAATTCAGCGAACTTTACCGCCCGGTTCTTTTGAATATCGCAGAATGCAGCCAGGTGCAGGTCATCTTGAAGCGATTTGAGGTTTTTAGCATGCTGGGCGGCGAATCCACCGCATCCGAGAATCGCAGTTTTTAGCCTTTTCATCTTGAACTCCTTTGGTTCTGATGATTATTATTGGACGACAGGTTGGTGCCCAACTTCCAGGAGTATATGGTTAATAATACGATCGGTTGGTGATGATATCTTACCCGAAGATCTCTGGATGTCGTTTTGTGTAACTGCTGAGGCTGATCGCAGATATTACGACACAGGCGATATTTACCGGCAGGGTGCAGATCGCCCCAACCCCACCGGTCAATATTATGATGAACAAAGCAGCAACTGCCCAAACCAGGAACAATACCAGCCACAAGATTCCCGCTGTGATATTTCCACTATAAATCCATCCAAAGCCCAAGAATCCAAAGAGACCCGGTAGTATTTCCAAAATTAGTGCGATACTGCGGTCTTTAGGCGGTGTAGCTGGATAATAATTTTGTCTTGGTGGTGGAGAAGTGGATGGATTGCTAGGATGAATAACGGTCACCACAGGCTCGATGGGTGTTTCTTCGAATGTCAAGCTTGCCCCGCAGTGATTACAGAAAATGGCATCGTCCGGGTTGGTGGAATTGCAGTGGCTGCAAACGGTCATCTGGCACTCCTTGTATTTGGGTTTAGGTTTTCGGATGTGTTAAAGTTTTGGGTTAATTATAAGTGAAATATGAGAGCTATGCCAGGAATCAAAAACAGGTTGTCTCTGAGTACAACCTGTTTTTTAATACGGTTCACGACCGTCTGCTAACGAATCCCTCAAGTACCGACAGGTCCGCAGTTTGCGGAAGCAGACGAATTAAGTGAGAACGAGGTTCCACCTGCCATTTTTGATGCAAAGGTGGATATTTTTTTTCTTACCTGGTGTCCGCCACACTCTGGACAGGTGATTTCTTCAATTTTATACGTACTGCGCACCAGCTCTTCAAACGGTTCCTGGCATTCGTTACACTCGAATTCGAAAATGGGCATTTTAATCTCCTGGGATGTATCATAATAACTGCTCTATTATAGATGCGTAAGGCTGCAAAAGGTTACAACTTATTACCTGATCCATCCGGGGGTTTCAAGTACATGTACAAGACCTTTTAGATCGCGACCATTGGATAAGGCTTCCTCTGCTGCAGCATACTGCAAACCAAGCAGGGGAATACCCCTGTCCACCGTGTTTTGGAAGATAATTTCCATGTCATTCAATTCTGGTTGCGTTATGTTGAACGCCCAAACATGCTGCATGTTTGCCAGATCACGAATGAAATGGTCACCTTTGCCACAAAAATGAATAGCTCCTCCATTAAAACGGTCGAGTAATAACTGGTCGTATGGCAGGATGAACTCTACCACCATATCCCTGGAGAGGTTCATGGCTGAATTGTCCCTGATCATGATGCTGCCGCGGTGGTACATGCCCCAATGTGCGTTGCCGAAATTTTTAGGTGGGTGCAGTTCGAACCAAACCTTGAGGAAACGCGTGTATGTTTCGCACGCCAGGTCTAATAATGCCTTTACCAGCTCGGGTCGGTCATATAGAGCGAAGAATAAATTGCTACCGAATATCAATTCGCAAATGTCAAGCGGTCCTTGTATGTCAGGATGGTAAACACTGACAAATTGGTGGATTTTTGGGAATTTTTCGTTGATCTCAGCGAAGAATTCACCCATCCTCCATACTTCTTTTCCAAAACCGTTGTTCAAGTCCGGAATACCAGCCTCGAGTATTCTTTCTACCATTTCTTGGGATTGTGCAGGTCTCACCGTAGGCAGCGTATTGGTCTCATCTTCCATGATGAACTTTTCCATCCCAAACAAGGAAGGCATTATCCCCGTTCCGTAATTACAACGCACGTTCAGCAGGTCGCCATAACCCTTTTCCAATACGGTTGAGCACATCCCATACTGCTGAATTGCCATTTGTTCGATATCATCTAAAGCTGTGTTCACCCTGACCTGTTGCCATTGGAATGTTGGGGGACATGGGGTATTTCTCAGCGGGTGAAAGATCGGTTCCGGATGGTTACCACCGGAAAAAACAATCCAGGATTGTTGAATGGCAGTTTCTTGCTCAGGTACGATGCGTTTTTCCAGGTCAGATAAGTGGCGGGTTAAGTTTTCTGAGAACATGAAGGTTCAGCTTTCCAGGTATTGATTTATTGCTGCCATGAAACCTTCAACGCTGCGGCATCATCAGCCATCAATAAATTTGAATATGGCACAGCCTTACTCGATTTCCCATGCCCCCGCGTGTACACCATGATCAGATCATATTTATGCTGCAGCTCATTTGACAGCCTGTACCAGCAGTAACCATCATCGGTTATCCCGTGTAACAAAACGATGGTGGGTAGTGGACTTCCTGTGCGTATATAATTTTTTTCAATCCCATTAACACAAACGGTCGTTTCCAGCCAATTATCCATTGACATACGTTTTTAAAACTCCCAATGATAAAGGTAGTTCGGTTCCAGGATCATCGATCTGGGCTTCGATCGATATCCTGGAATCATAACCTGTCTGTTGGAGAGCCTGGAAAAAGTGGTTGAAGTCAAAAGAACCTATCCCAGGAGCTCTACGGTTATCGCGGGTGGCGATGTGCGCATGCACGAGAAGGTCACCGGCATCCAGTATTTCATTTATTGTGCCTTCGTCAATTGCCCAATGGTAGGCATCCACAAGCAGGCGGATTGCCGGGTTATCGGTTTGACGCGCCAGTTCAGCACCTTCTGCCACAGAGTTGACAACGTTGCATTCTTTCTTATTTAACGGCTCTATGGCAATAGTTACCCCGTGATCTTGAGCAACCGGTCCGAGCATCCGGCAAAATTTCACCAACTGGTCCCAGGCCTGGTTACGGGAGTATCCATGCGGGATTTGCCGGGCACCCCCAGATCCAAAAACAATTACTTTCACGCCTGCTTCTTCTGCACGTTGGCACATCGTGTTGATGTAATCACGTAAAGCAGCTATGTCAACTTCCGGTCCGGTCAGTTTCAACTGGGCAGGTACCATCAAGTTCAGAACCGGGCATGGGATCCCAGTCTCTTTGACCAGGGCAAGGGATTGTCGGAACTCGCTTTCGTCTTCCAATGGTTTCAATAATCCGGGCACCGACCACTCAAAATAGTCGAAATTAGCGTCCGCAGCATTTTGACCCATTTCTGGGGATCCACAAACTCCAAATCTCATCTAATCCTCCTGAAACAACCAGTCTACAGCATTGATGGTTAACTTTTTAAATTCGGGGTGGTACCACACTTCCGGACTGTGACCGGGTGCCAGGTGAACGACTCTGCCATGTCCTTCCATCTTACTCCACACCATCGGATAAGTAAAACCTCGGTCGATAGCGACCATGTGAATGTCGATATCTTCTCCTGGTTTTTGGATATAGAATTCGTCCAGGATGCAGAACGCATTAATGCTGTTGGTAATGGGATGAGCTTTCGCCATCGGGTAAACTGTAAAATTGAATTGGGGTGGGTGATTTATAAATTGCCCTCCGAGCAGTTCTGCAAGCCTGATGTTTGAATTACCCAGAACAGTTGCAGAATGGACGGCCAGAATTTTTCCGCCATTTTGGGTCCAATGGATCCATGCATCGATTTGTTCATCACTGAGCCCTTCTGGACCTGTATCATCGTAACCTTCACGGTGGTTGCCCAGGCAGGTATAACTGATCACCAGGTCAATTCCCATCTGGTCCAGTTTGAACAGGTCATCCATTTCATAAGTTTTCGTGATGTCCCATCCCAAAGGGCTTAAGCTGTGTCGTTATGGACTCAAAGTATCCCTCGAAGTCATGCCAAATCCCGCCCAGAATCACCAATGCGTGTTTTATCATCGATTTGCTACTCCTTTCCTAAGAAATTCATCTATTGCATACTGCTGGTATTTTGGGGTAAGACCGATGGATGCATTGTCTGAATAGTAACCGGCGATGAATCCACCTCTTTTTCGCCAAAGTTTAGAAAGCATTTCGTCTGCTTCAATACGTATGGTAGTTTCATTCCTGGTTTGTAATGTTTGTTGGATATCAACAGGACACCAATACGTAATCGGATTACTGCTACTTTCTTGGAAGTGAGCCAGTAAATCGATGCCATGTACACGAGGCTGGTCGAATTGGAGTACGTCAACACCAGTCTCCACCAGATCGGGAATAATCGCTGTCATTTTCCCGCAGGAGTGCATGAATACACTTAAACCATGGTCATGTGCATAATCGTTCAATGACTGAAACCTAGGCTTGAATTCCTGCCTCCACATGCGAGGGCTGATCAGTAGATCCAGCTGTGTGCCCCAATCTTCTGCCAACATCACTGCAGCTGAACCAACTCTTGCAAAATGCTTGATTTGGTTTTTAATTTGCTCATCTACCCGGTCATGAAGCACCCTGACCTTTTCCATATCCGTTGCGAGATCCATCAGGTAATTGTCCATGCGGCGCAGTTTACGCGCTATGCTGAACGTGTAGCCATGAATCCATGCAATTGGGTATAGGTCTGGTTGTGACGCATAAATTTTTCGTGCATCGTGGTAGTACTCAGGATTGTCGAAATTAGGGAGAGGAATTGTAACTGCATCCTGTAAATCTACCACCGCGCCCTGGGAAACCTCACCCTTGGATGTTGGATCAATCCGCCTCCAGATATTGCCCCATTCATCCTTACGTTCCCAGGCAGAAGAGCCTGTTTTTCGCCATTCGTTGTATGGATTGGGTAGTACAGGGGATGCACCGATAAAATCGGATGGCTCAAACGACCGAGCCACGCGTTCAGGATAATCAAAATCGATGGTTCGTTGGACGATCTCGCGTGGTTTCATTTAATTTTCTTTACTGTTTGGAATGACATAATTATAACTTACAACACCCAGAGGTAATCGCATATATAAACAAAACAGCCCCTATTTATTGGCGGGATGATCGAGTATAATCGCCGCTTATCAAGAACCTGACAAAAATCACCCAATGAGTCCATTTAGGAGGACATCTGTGCAACAGGCTTCCAATCCCATAAGCTCTACCTATAATGTGCGTGACTTTGGCGCCAGCGGTAACAAAAACGAAAATTCTCAGGCTTCGCTCCAACTAGCGATCGATGCCTGTGCGGAGGCTGGCGGAGGAATGGTTTATTTCCCGCCCGGGGCATATACCAGCGGCACCTTATTTCTTCGCAGTAATGTCCGACTTCACCTTGAGGCAGGCGCTGTTTTGTATTCGAGTAAAAATCCGGATGACTTCCCGAAACGCGGTCTCCTATACGCTGAAGATATTGAGAACATTACCCTTGAAGGACGCGGTACGGTCGATGGGCAAGCCCAATACGAATGGCGGCTGACTGACATGCGTGACTGGTACATCTATCCCAATGAACTCGCCGCATCTGCAGCAGGTCTTCCATTAATGCGTTCGTTTCCTACTGCAAATTCTATTGGGAATCTGGTTTTATTCATCCGTTGTAAGAATGTAAAAATAACATCGCTTACGTTTTTGCATTCACCGAGTTGGACGATGCACCTTTGGGGCTGTGAGCATCTGGTCATCGATGGGGTTGATATCCGCACTTCTCTTCGCGATGGTGTATGGGCTGACGGTATCGATCCGGATGGATGTAAAGATGTGCACATTTCAAATTGCACCATCGAAACCGGTGACGATGCCCTTGTTTTCTATTCATCGAGTATCTTTGGACCGGCACGTCCATGTGAGAACATCACGGTATCGAATTGCCGATTGACTTCCGCTTCCAGTGCTCTGAAGTTTTGTGACGGCAACATGAATGCTATCCGCAATGTTACTATTCAAAATTGTGTCATCACGGACTCGAATCGAGGCATTGCCTTTATGGTATTCGATGGTGGGGTGTTAGAGAATGTGGTCATATCGAATGTGACCATCGAATGTAAGCGTTATGATTGGTTCTGGTGGGGAGATGGTGACCCGATCCATTTCAACTTGATCCAACGCAGCGAGATCGATGCAAATATTGACAAATCGAAAGAATCCCCCCCAGGCATCATGCGCAATATCATCTTGAAGAATGTTTTTGCCAGGGGACAGGGCAGCTGCCTGATCCATGGACATGTGGATTTGCCCATCGAAAACGTAACCCTTGAGGATGTGCGCATCGAACTTGAGAACAATCCAGACTCAGCCCCAAGAAAATTCGAACGAGCATTACAACTTGAGAATGCTTGTAACGTAAAATTTCAAGATGTAGAGGTTGAATGGGTCAAACCCATTTCGCCGACCTGGAAACATACTCTGGGAGTAGGAAATGTGAGTGAACTGGTTTTCGATTCGGTTGCAGCATCCCCATGTTCCAATTCTGCCGATGGGACAATTGTTTTCACGAATGTGAGTGGTGCCAGGATTGAGTCCTGCTCCGCAAAACCAGGGACAGATACTTACCTCGAATTGAGAGGCGCTGGAACCAAAAATATCAGGTTGATCGATAATGACTTTTCACAAGCAAATGAGGGCATCAAGATCAGGGATGATGTTTCCAAAGAAGAAATAATTTCATAACCAGCCACAGTACCTGGCTAGTTGACGGCTGTATTCGATAAAATTTTTCCAGGAAATGTCGGGCGGGACGCCGTGATCACAACCGGGTATGAACCCCCCTTCTTTCAGAAGGGTAGGGACCACCCGCCGCAGTTCGGCAGTGAGAATTTCGCCTCCTGCTGCCAGTGCGCGTTTGTCAATACCGCCCTCAAAAGCGACCTGGCGACCATATTTTTCACGGTATGCGACGATATCATTACCTGCAGCAACCTCGACAGGATAATTCCCATCGAAACCGGCTTCAATCCAGAGTGGAATTAATTCCCCCACGTATCCATCAGAGTCGATCATCACAACGGGAACTCCGTGGCTTTTTAACAATGCCACCCACTCCTTCCAACAGGGCATCAAAAAACGTTCCACCATTTTTGGTGAGATCATGCTATGGTGCTTGTATGCCATATCTTCATTGACAAGCACGTAATCCGGTACAATGTGTGCAAGCAGTTCTATTAGCAAATGTGAGATGAATTCTTTCCAGAATTCCGTCATTTCTGCTATAAAATCGGGTTTTTCAATCAGCATCGAACATAGACCTTCAAACCCACACCACTCCCTCAGCTGCCAGAAAGGACCGTTAAAGGCGAGTTTGAGAGGATCCTGTCGCAAGAGCAATTGATCGCAGCGTTTTTGAAAATCTAATGGGAACCGTTCGTTCGCTTCCGGGTTGTACCTCCATCGCAATTTCTGTTCCCAATCTTTTTGTGTTTTAACTGGAAAGCGGTGCCATTTACGAGTGACAAAATCCTTTGCAGAACGGATATAGGTGTAATCAAATTCATCAGAAATTTCGGTTATTGCCCCCATCCAATCTTGAACGATATAATGCCCATTCAGGTGTGATAAAACTTTTTCCTCAAACTGAGGCATCATTCGGAAATCTACGTCCAAAGAGGGCGGTGGAGAATAAGGGTCCAACTCGATTCCCAGGATTTCTACCAGGCATTCTTTCCAGTTCGTTCCCTGAGGGAGTCCCTGTGTGTGCCATGCTACAAGAGTGGATTCACGTGGGTGTCCAGGTTCGAAAACTACCTTATCGGGGTTACTAAAAGTGAGGCAGGCAATAAACCTTTCGCGGTTATTCATCGGTAAAAGGGAAAGAAATTTCGCGACGGTTTTTTGAGGACGAATAAATAGCTCTGACGATTTCTAGAGGCTTTCGACCTTCTTGCCCGTTGATCAGGGGTTGCCTGTCATTACGAACGGCATCTACGAATTCAATGATCTGGCGCCGATGACCGATATGCCAGATATCGTGGCTTGAAGATCCTGCGATGCTGCTACCAGCAGAGTCCGCTCCAGAGTATGCTTCTCCCCCTTTCAACTTCCATTCTTTTACCTGGTCATCCTCAATTACAACTCCCCCTTCCGTCCCGAAAACTTCCAATCGTGCGCAAAAACCTGGAAAGGCACTGGTCATCGCTTCGATTACACCTAAACCGCCGTTTTGGAATTGGAGAGAGGCGACCGCGGTATCTTCCACCTCTATGCCTTCGTGAGCCGTGGTAGCAACGTAAGCATGTAGAGATTTTACGGGTCCAACCAGGTACTGCAACAGGTCGATGTAATGGATGCCCTGGTTGATTAGCGCTCCACCACCTTCTAATGACCACGTGCCGCGCCAATCCCCGCTTTCATAATACTGCTGGCTGCGGTACCACTGCGTGTATGCTCCGGCGAAAACAATACTGCCTAATTTCCCGGCTCGGATCACTTGTTTCAGGCTGTCGACTGCCGGATCGAAACGGTGTTGAGAGATTGAACCCAGTTTTACTGCATTCTGACGACATGAGGCAATCAAGGCGTCGGCTTTTGCCAGTTTTATATCGATGGGTTTTTCAACAATGACATGTATGCCTGCATTAGAAGCTTTTATACCTATCTCGGCGTGTAAACCCGAAGGCGTACACACATTGACGACGTCGAGGTCTTCTTTTTGGAACATTTCCACACAATCAGAGTACGCATTCCCACCGAACTGGTTGGTCAGATGGGCAGCTCTTTCCGGAATAATGTCACATGCCGCGGCGAGTATCGTACCCGGGATTTCCTGGATGCTGCGAGCATGGGTTGGGGCAATTACACCGCATCCTATGATGGCAAAACGGAGCGTGTCTCTACTTGCAGCCATCAAAAGGATTTCGTCATATCTTGTTCTACCGTGTTACCGGATTCCTTTACAAAACTTGATTTTTCGATCAAGCCCTTCAAGAGCTTCTCGTATCCGGCAGAATGCAGGGGCAACTGCACGCTTTGTCCGGTTAACGATGACTGCAGCATCGTATTTGCCAGTTCAACTGAATAAATCCCTTCCTCAGCAGGGGCTATTAATTCAGCCTCTCGCCTGATCGCATCACAGAAATTTTCGAGAACTTCTGCATGCTGACCGCTTTGACCAGTTACCGGGATATCGATTTTCCACACTTCCGGTCTCGAGAACAACCCGGTTGTTGTCTTCGAGAATTCACTTGTCCGGACGATATTGCGCATATATGTGATGGTCCCATTTTCAAGGACAACTTTGCCCTGGTCTCCTGCGATTTCCAGGCGGTTCGAGCCGGGTGATTCTCCAGTTGACGTGACGAAGACTCCACTGCAGTTTCCAGGATATTCCAGGTAAGCAGTGACCGAATCTTCCACCTCGATGTTATGCCACAACCCCATTCCGCAGTGTGCCTCAATTGCGGTTGGCATCCCGAAGATCCACCACATCTGGTCCAGGTTGTGCGGGCATTGGTTCAACAATACACCACCGCCCTCACCTGCCCAGGTTGCCCGCCAGCCGCCAGATGAATAATAGGATTCTGGTCTGAACCAATCGGTGATTATCCAGTTGATGCGCGTGATCGCACCCAACTCACCGCTCTTCACCAGCTCGCGGATCTTTTTATACTGCGGTTCCGTGCGCATCTGGAACATGGCCGCGAACACAAGGTCTTTGTCCGTATGGGCTGCAATCAACCGTTCACAATCCGCTTTATGCACAGAGATCGGCTTCTCCACCAGGACGTGATATCCCAGGTTTAGCGCTTCGATTCCGATGGTCGTGTGTGCATAATGTGGGGTGGCGATGATCACCGCGTCACACACGTGCTTTTCAAGCATGCTGGATGCATCATAAAAGGCTTCCACACCATATTTTTGAGCTGCGGCATTCGCTCGTTCTGGGATGATGTCACATACCGCGGTTAATTTCAGCTTTGCTTGTTTCTCAATGTTCCCCAGGTGGTAAGAGCCCATGTTTCCGACACCGATTACCGCGATTTTGATGATTTCCATAAGAATATAATTCTCCTTTAATTTGTTAGGGCAATGACTTGTACTGGTTGGAATTGACTTAGCTCAAACCCATTTTGACCAGATTGCGGTAACTGATAGCAAGTGAGTCAAAGGGATCTCGTTCATAACAATGGTCCTGTTCCACAAGGTACCATTGCACGCCTGCCTCCTGGGCTGCCTGGATAATAGCGGTCCAATTCATATTCCCTTCACCAATCTCTGCCATGCGCTGCTGGCGGTCCGGTCCAATGGTCATGTCCTTTAGGTGCAGCAGCGGTTGCCTGTTCGAACAGGAGCGGATCCATTCTGCGGGATCCCCGCCGCCAGCCTGTATCCAGTAAACGTCCAATTCCGCTTTGAGCATCTCCTTACTGGTAGATTGGTACAAACGCTTTAACCAGGTCTCTCCTTCGTATCGCGCAAGTTCATGGTTGTGATTGTGATAAGAAAAGTCGAGTCCAGCCTGTTTTAACGGTTCCGCAATCCCACTGAGTTCATCCAGGAACCTTTGCAGTCCTGAAAGGCTATAATATTCGGCAGGCAAACCTCCGATCGCGGTGTGTGGGCAGTTCCAAAGCAGGTGAATGTCGATCACTTCATCCAAAGCATTCAAGAATTTTTCCCATGCCATGTGTGTGGCAGCGACGGTCAGGTTATTAGACTCGACCAGCCGTTTAACTTCGTGAGCATCCACGGATCCAAATCCAGAAATTTGAATAGCTTTGTATCCGATTTGGGCAACTTTCTCCAGGCTGCGTCCGATACCTTCCAATGTTTGTGTGTAATCGCGGACAGTATAGAGCTGAGCTCCCAGGTTATTGGTCATGTAATTCTCCTGGTGGGGTTTTGCTTGATTATATCCCAAACAAGTGAGATGACTTATGGTAAACTCGCGCCAGTGAAGAAACTAGTCTTGATTATTTTGGTTCTGATCTTGATTCTATCCGGCGCAAGTGTAGGCAAAGTCTTTGCCCAGGAGGAGCCGGTTGACCGTTTGGTTTACATTGTCGAAGAAGGGGATAACCTTTGGTCTATCTCTATACGCTTTGGAGTCAGTTTGGATAAATTAAAATCCATAAACGGCATCACGGATGAAGGTCAGATATCCATTGGCAGCCAATTATTAATCCCTGGATTCGAAAACCTGGGACTGACAGGGGTTCTCAATACTCTTGAGGTAGGCTTTGGGGATGACATTCACTCGATCAGCAAGCAAGCAAATGTACCCATTGAAGGGCTTGCGCGGTTGAACCGGTTTGTGTCTCCAGGCGAAATTTATCTTGGCATGCCCATTGTTGTAGTCGAGTCTCCGGCAGAGGCTCAGCGGGGATCAAGACCCATGCTGGTACCAGGTCAATCATTGATGGAGTTGTCCATACTGCGGCAGTCTAATCCATGGAATCTCGTGAATGCGAATCCCCGTACTGAACCAGGTCTGTTCATCCCTGGCGAGGTGCTCTGGCTACCAGAATCAAGCGCTGGTTCCAGCTCCTCGTCTGTTCCTGGGGCGTTTCCTGATTCGATTTCTAGCGCGATTATCGATCCGGTACCGGCGGTACAAGGTGAAACCACTCAGATTGTCATTGAGGCTGAATCGAGTATGGTTTTCCAGGGTGAATTTACAGGTCACCCTTTGAATTTTTTTGAACTGGGGGAAGGTTCTTACCTTGCTCTACAAGGCGTACACGCTATGCTGGAACCTGGATTTTATCCGATCTCCATCGAGGCTGACCTGGGTGGAGGAGGGCATTTTGCTTATACCCAGAATGTTTATGTACGTGATGGTGATTATGTCATCGACCCGGTTTTGAAAGTGAGTCCGGAAACCATCGATCCTGCTGTTACCCGTCCTGAAGATGCTCAATGGGGAGCTCTGACTTTGCCAGTGACACCAGAAAAGTATTGGCAGGGCCCATTCCAACCACCGGTACCAGCGGAATTTGCTCAGTGTTACCCGTCTAAGTTTGGAAGCCGGCGTTCATACAATGGCAGTGCCTATGATTATTTCCACACCGGTTTAGATTTCTGCGGAAATACTTCCACCGAAATCTATGCACCTGCGGCAGGAATAGTAGTATTCGCCGGTCCTTTAACGGTTCGCGGGAATGCCACGGTGATTGATCACGGGATGGGCATTTACACCGGCTACCTTCACCAATCCGAGATCTATATTAAGGCAGGAGAAAAAGTTGAGGCAGGTCAATTGATCGGTAAAATTGGGGCAACCGGCAGGGTCACTGGACCTCACCTACATTTTGAAATCTGGGTTGGGGGGGTGCAGGTGGATCCGCTGACATGGCTTCAAGAATCGTACCCCAGGCTTAACGAGAGTGATTCCTAACGCCTCCGGTCTCTATTCATCCTCTTCAAAATCATCATCAGATTCCTCTCCAGGGAGCACCTCACCATCGTAATATGCCTGAACCAAAGAGAGAGCCTGTTCTTCCACCGATGCTCGTACCAATACCTGTGCTTCACCCAGTGCACCAACTGTCAAAGGAATAGCTTCCCAGATCCCTTCTGTGACAACCCTGGCTTCTATGCCACAGGCTTCAAGGAAACCTCGAATTATTTCAGCAGGTCCTCTACCGGAAGTTTTATCGACCACTACCCAATTGTCACTATTTACCATCTTGTTTCCTCCATTCATCGTGTATAATATTATACGGCAAACAAAAATATTGTTTGTTTGCTATATTGTCACGTGCAAAGGGAACGAGAAAGTCTTAATTAAGTTTTCACCGATTGTATCCTCCAGGATGCAGATATTGAAGCAGAGTTTCCAAATTTTTCACTGCAAATTCGTGGGAATTAGGAAGGTGCCAGGCGTCAGGTTTGTTGTAATCCCCGCCTGCCTTTTTGGGCTGGGTATTGAATAAATTGGTGTTTTTCCAATCTTCAATCATTAGGCTTGCGTAATGGTTGACCAAACAAGTCTCGTCTGCAACGTGGTAATTTATTGATGAAGGAGAGCAACAAGGTGTATGTCCCATTAACGCTGCAGGCTGATTACTGGACTGAATTCGAACTGGATGATGAATATCTGGAATTTATCTATGATTTTCTCCTCGAATTAGAAACACCACTGACAGGCAGGGAGCTTGTAGCAGCATTAATCGAGGAGCGTGTCAGACGCGCCAGAACGTTCTTAGAAAACCAGCATCTTCGGGGAAACGACCAATATTTACCGATGCACTCGTACACAGTCGGTGCTGAGATTGTTTTTCCCGCTTTCGATAATCGCCGTGGGAAGGTGATATCGGAGAGGGATGGCTTCAACCCGGATGACGGGGATTTCAAAGTAATCACTGTGCAATTCAATGATAATGAAGTGCGAGAATTTGCCACAGGTATTGAAAACCATAAGTTGAATGAACCCCCTGAAATCGATACCAATAACCCGCTACTCGATCCCATCCATGTGCTGAAGTTTTATGGAGACGATCTTGAGGAGGTTTTGGAGGAGGGGTTGGCCTCCAAGCCGGGTTTTGTGCGCATCGCGGGTCGTTGGTTCCCGCGATCTCTGTTGGTGGATATCAACGTAGGGCATTTGAACCTGGCTGAAGCTGTATTGGATATGGCAGGTGGAGGACCACTACCCACGCACCAGTTAATCCAGGAACTTGATATACCAGAGGGGGTCAACAGGCAATTGATCGATTTTTCTATCGATCTTGCTCTCCAGGAAGATACTCGCTTTGATGAAGTCGGTCCTGCGGGAGAGGTTCTCTGGTTCCTTCATCGTCTTGAGCCAGCGGAAGTTCTCGAGACGCCCATCTATCTGCGCTACTCTGGGGCAGATTACAACAGAGATGTACTCACTCCCGAATTACTGGCTCTAGAGCGCAAGCTCGATGATGAGTTGTCGCCGATTGGAGGTCAATTCCAGGATTTGGAAAGTGTGGATGTGCCATTGATTTTCCCGCATCTGCAAGCTGGCACATTACCGCTTTCCGCGAAGGTGAAGCACTTATTCCCTACCGCCTACGAAGCCCCGCGAATCCGTTTCATACTGGTTGACGGGGAAGACGGGACACGGTTCCCCGGTTGGGTAGTCCCTGAGAAGCGGTATATTTATGGTTTGAAAGATTGGTATGAATCTCATAACCTGATGCCGGGTAGTATTGTTGCTGTCTCTAAGGGGGAGGTGCCTGGGGAAGTTATTGTCCGGCATGAGACAAGGCGCACTCGAAGGGATTGGATAAAAACTGTCTTGGTTGGAACGGATGGCGGTATTGTTTATGCCATGTTGAAACAGTTGATCACCGGGGTGGTGGATGAAAGAATGGGCATTGCCATTACAGATCCGGGCGCTTTGAACAATTTGTGGACTCAGAAAGATAGGGTCTCATTTGAGCGTGTGGTAGTTAATACCGTGCGCGAGTTATCCCGACTGAACACTCAAGGTCATGTGCATGCCAGCGAGCTGTATGCAGCGGTTAATATCGTCAGACGCTCCCCTCCAGGTCCCATATTGGCAGTCCTGGAAACCAATCCGGAGTTTGTTCATGTCGGTGACCTGCATTATCGTTTTCAGGATACGGAGGGCAGGTAGGAGATATTATGAGTGAAATCCGAAGATCCAGCCTGGTAAAACCCACTTTAAACACCCGCTACCATATTGATTATGAATGGTGGCAGAATAACGACCGAGATTGGCACGTTTATCTTAAAGGGTTACTCTGCAGCGAGCATCAATCCCTTTTTGGCGATCAGGAGAGCTCAGTCATGGTCGATTGGATCGATCCGGAAACGGCAGAAGTTCAGCGAGTTGATGGCATCCAACACGCATTGTTCAGTCATTGCGCGCTGCTTCCGGAATTCAGATCCCAGCACATGCCTATGGTTGATACTGTTTTTCGAATTTTCTTGACCAACGGGAATTCACCTCTCACTCCTGAAGAACTCGCTACCGAAACGGGTAAAGACGCCAGGATGATTCTGAAGACGTTTTCCGGGTTGCGTACTTACAAAGGCATCCGACCTGTAATCGAGTAAAATAGGTGTGATTGTTGCCCCTGTAGCTCAAAGGATAGAGCAGGTGCCTTCTAAGCACAAGGTTGTGGGTTCGAGTCCTACCAGGGGCGCCAGATATAATGGGATTGGATGAACTTTTTGAAAAAGCTTCCCCTCACGTTCGAGAAAAGGATTTTGATGGGCAGCGTTATTTGTGAGGAATGGCTATGAAGCCTTTGATGTGGCAGCCACCGACGGATGTTTTTGAGTCTGAAGATTCTGTTGTCGTGCGCGTGGAGATCGCAGGGATGCTGGAGGAAGATTTCACTGTGGAGTTGGATGGACGTAACTTAACCGTGAGAGGTTCACGCTCTGACCCCCCTGAGCGCAGGGCATATCACCAGATGGAGATCCGCTTTGGGGATTTTTTGGTCGAGATTGAGCTTCCCATCTCTGTATCCATGGACAATGCGGTTGCGGGATATTCAAATGGATTCCTGGTCATACGCCTTCCCAAATCTAAACCACGGCAAATCTCAATTCATGATTGAATCGAATTGGGTTGAGGAGTAATATGCCAGCATCGCGTTGGAACAGTGATATGCAAGAATTTATTGATTGGTTGGATGAAATGAACGATACTCTGGATGAATACTTTGCTCATCCGATTATCCCTCGCTTGATCGGTGAGGATGATGATGAAGAAGATTCTGAAGAGGGCATGTCCACAATTGAGGATGATCAGATCCCTTCCGTCTTGCCTATCCTACCTTTGAGGGGACTGGTAGTGTACCCGCAAACGGCTGTGCCACTGACAATTGGTCAACCGCGTTCCATCCGTTTGGTTGACGAGGTGATGGAAGGCGATGAGCGCCTGATCGGCATGGTTGCGGCTAAAGATCCTGAGCTCGAAACACCTGGTCCTGAGGACCTTTATTCTGTGGGTACAGTTTGCATGGTTCACAGGATGTTCCGAGCGCCAGATGGAACCATCCGCCTTGTCGTCCAGGGGTTGACTAGATTCAGGCTTGTTGAATTCGTCCAGCATGACCCCTATCTGAAAGCTGAGATCGAAGCGATCCCAGAAATCATCGAGAGTGGTCTTGAATTGGAGGCAATGGCGCGCAATGCTCGTCAGCAGTTTGAGCATATTGCCGAGATGATCCCTTCCATTCCACGTGAATTAGTCTCGTCCGTCACCGGGATCGAAGATCCACTTCAAACCGTCTATACCATCGCTAATTTCCAACGCATGGATTTGAATGTGGCTCAAGAGCTTCTGGAAATGGATTCAGCCGATAAGAAACTGCACCAGTTGGTCACCATCCTTGCCCGTGAAGTTGAGATGCTGGAAATAGGGCAAAAAATCCAGAATGAAGCCAGGTCGGAGATCGATAAGGTACAACGTGAGTATTTTCTACGCGAGCAGCTGAAAGCCATCCAGCGCGAGCTGGGTGATGGCGATGAACAATCTGCTGAGGTGGAAGAATTTCGTAAAAAGATCGAAGCGGCAGAGATGCAAGATGAGGCGTTGAAGCAATCCAAGAGAGAGCTGGACCGTTTAAGCCGCCTTCCAACAGCAGCCGCGGAGTATGGGGTGATCCGCACCTACCTGGATTGGTTGGTCTCTTTGCCCTGGAATAAAGCCACTGAAGACAGCCTGGACATCGGTCATGCCAGGGAGGTGCTGGATCAGGACCATTATGGGCTTGAGGATGTGAAAGAACGCATCCTTGAGTTCCTTGCTGTAAGGAAATTGCGCCAGGAGAGAGCGGAGGAACTCAGCAAGGAACCAGGGGATGAAATCCGCAAGGTGCGCGAGGGGGTTATCTTATGCTTCGTGGGTCCGCCAGGTGTGGGCAAAACATCCCTTGGGCGGTCGATCGCCCGGGCGATGGATAGGAAATTTGTACGCACATCCTTAGGAGGGATGAGGGATGAAGCCGAGATCCGTGGTCACCGGCGGACCTATATAGGCGCATTACCTGGAAGGATCATACAATCGCTACGCAGGATCGAGTCTAACAATCCCGTGTTCATGCTTGATGAGGTGGATAAACTTGTTTTTGATTTCCATGGTGATCCTGCTTCAGCCTTGCTTGAAGTACTCGATCCTGAGCAAAACCGCGAATTCCGCGACCACTACCTCGAGGTACCTTTTGATTTATCTCAGGTGATGTTTATCACAACCGCCAACTTCCTCGAGCCAATCCCTGGACCGCTGCGCGACCGTATGGAGATCATCCAGCTTTCCGGTTACACAGAAAATGAGAAAATCGCCATTGCTCGGGGTTACCTCGTTCCCAGGCAGCTTCTGGAGAATGGTTTGCGTGCGGAAGAAGTGCAGTTCAACGAGGATGGATTAAAAAAATCATCCGTTCCTACACCAGGGAAGCAGGTGTAAGGAACCTGGAAAGGGAGATTGGCAGCGTCTGCCGGAAGATTGTCACGCAAATCGCGGAGGGTACTACCGAGAAGGTTATTGTCGATGCTGACAAGGTAACCGAATTACTGGGTCGCCAGCGGTTTTTTGGCAGTGAAGAAATTGCTGAACGGACTTCTATACCCGGTGTTGCGACTGGTTTGAGTGTCACCCCATTTGGCGGGGAAGTGCTGTTCATCGAGGCAACAAGTATGCCGGGAGGCAAGGGTTTCCAAATTACCGGGTCTGTGGGCAACGTAATGCAAGAATCAGCCCAGGCAGCCCTGTCTTATGTGCGTTCGCGGGCGGCTAAGTTAGGTTTGGATAATGAGTTTTTCGCAAAATCAGATATTCACCTTCACGTTCCTGCTGGTGCCCAGCCTAAGGACGGACCCTCAGCCGGTGTAACCATTGCTACAGCTCTTGTCTCGTTGATTTCAGGAAGACCAGTAAAACCAGAAGTTGGCATGACGGGGGAGATAACATTGCGCGGACAGGTCATGCCTGTAGGTGGGATCAAAGAGAAAGTTCTTGCAGCGCATCGATCAGGAATAACCAGGGTGATCCTGCCCCTGCGTAATGAACCTGATCTGGATGACCTGCCTGAAGAAGTACGAGAGAAGATCGAATTCATTTTCGCTGAAAATGTAGATGAGGTCATTGAAAACGCTCTTGAAATGGGAGAAGCCCTCACAAAGGGAGATATCCTTGTAGAGGGTGAAGAATTAGAAGCAAGCAGCCAGGCAGTTACCGCCTGAAGCTGAAGAAATAAGGAAATATGGCAAAGAAAAGAAACACAGATACTCGAAAATGGTATTCCATGGATTTACATATCCATACGCCTGCTTCGAGTGATTTTCAGGAAAGTGGAGTCACTTTCCTGGATATTCTCAAACGGTTTGAAAACCGGGGTGTTGAGATCGCAGCATTTACTGACCACAATACCATTGACGGCTACCGAAAATTAATGGAGGAAATTCACCAACTCGAACTGCTGGAAAACCTCAACCGGATTATGCCCGAAGAAAAAAGCAAGCTGACGGAATATCGGCGGCTGCTGAAGAAGATTTTACTGTTGCCGGGTTTTGAGTTCACGGCAACCTTTGGATTTCACATTATCGGCGTTTTTTCACCGGATACGCCCTTACGTGATATTGAACACATCCTCATTGATTTGAGGATTTCCTACCGATCAACTGGATGAAGGCTCAGCGACCGTCGGGGCAACTTCGGATGTGCTGACAGCATACCGGCGCATCGCTGATGCGGGTGGGTTGGTGATTGCAGCACATGCCAATTCAACCAATGGGGTTGCCATGCGTGGATTTCGCTTTGGGGGTCAAACCAAGATCGCTTATACACAAGATCCCAATCTGCATGCCCTTGAAGTCACTGACCTGGAGAAGAAAGGTGCTGGTTCGACATCGGCGTTTTTCAGCGGTAAAAAGCCCGAATATCCGCGCCGCATGCACTGCATTCAAGGATCCGATTCGCACCGTCTGACGACTGACAACCAGCGAAAGAAGAATCCTGGTGTCGGTGACAGGACAACGGATGTTTTCCTGCCAGAGGTCAGTTTCACCGCTCTACGTTCATTATTCATGTCTAATGATTTTGCTCTTACACGGCCTCACCAGCAAACGACAGAACCGGCTGTGGATTATATTCGCCAGGCACGCGACGAAGGCGCTAACATAGTCCAGGATTTTCACGAGAGTATGACCGTGAGAGGCGGCAGGCGATATGCCCTCATCTCTGATGTATGTGCGTTTGCGAATACCAATGGAGGGACTGTTTTTGTGGGCATTTCGTCTGATCCCAAGCAGCCCGTTGCTGGTGTTGCCGATATCCGCGGCTCCATCAGCCAGCTAGAGAAAGATCTTGACGAACGTATCAGCCCGCCATTGGAATGCAGTATCGACTCCCAGGAGACTGGTGGGAAGAGCATCCTGCGCATCCTGGTGCCACGCGGGGAAGATCCGCCTTATGCGGTCGATGACAGTAAAATTTACATTCGCTCCGAAGCAGAAACCAACATGGCTGTGCGCGACGAGATTGTTGGTCTGGTCATGCGCAATTCCCGTATTTCGGTCAAAACGGATGCCAGTGAAACTCCATTGCTTGCGAATGAGCCTGACACCACATCCGAGGGGGCTGACGAATTCTGCATCGAAGATTTACCAGGAGATGACCTGGAGGTGCGTGCACCACGCACAGGAGTGGAGGTAGTCTGTGTGGAGGAGCGCACAAAAGGTAAGATCTACACTTTGAAGGATTTGCGTAATGGGAACGTGGTTAACAATGTAACCCGGTCTTCCGCCCGCAGACTCTGGCATTATGCCATTACAACTTTCAATGGGCTACCGGATGACGTGAGCAAGGCGAATGTTACCTGGCAGGGTGACCTGGGTATTATGAAAGATTATAAGCAGGGAAACAACCGACGCTTCGATCTCATTCAACGCCAGGGGGAGGCGTTCCATTATTATTTTGGTGTCACTGAAGACGGCATTCATGGTCCCTGGCGGGAACTTGTAGGTCTGGATGGCGGGTTAGAGGAAGATTAGGTTTGGGAGGCAGCCCACAGCCACTCAACATTCGACCATTTAAATATCCTGACGATTATCCGGCAGCCTTTCAATTGTGGGGAGATGCTGGATCTGGAGTTCATCTCAGTCCTTCCGATACGCCCGAGGAAATCCAGAAAAAACTCGAACGTGATCCTGACCTTTTCCTGGTTGCTGTCATTGAAGGTCAGCTAATCGGTACTGTCATAGGAGGATTCGATGGGCGTCGCGGCATCGTTTATCACCTGGTTACACATCCTGATTTTCGCGGTGAAGGTGTGGGCAGTTCCTTGATGGAAGAGGTTGAAAGACGGTTGAAAGAAAAAGGCTGTATCCGCTGTTATTTGATGGTGACGCCTGATAATGATTATGCCATGAGCTTCTATGAATCACGCGGATGGGAAAAGTTGAACATCCTCCCATTCGCCAAGAATTTTTAAAAATATACCTGGATAAGACTATGACCTGGTCGATTGTGATGCATCGCGGGATAGAATTCATTCTGTTATACCTGAGCGTCTTCCTGGTACCTTTAGTTTTTTCTGAAACAAACCCATTTTTTCAAGATATTGCGGATTTATCAACTCGGGATTGTGAAGAACTGGCAGAATTGTTCTTCGGCAATCCAGATTGGTCTGATAAGTTGGCAAATCCGGTTCTGGAGAGTGAAACCCAGGTTGAAGAGATGGTGTCTGAAGTAGTGATTTTAGTTGGCTGCATTGAAAATATCGATTCGGTGTCAATAACTGATAAGCAAACCTTCAGTTTCTTGAGCGGATTGTTCCTTGAGTTTGTTGTTGAAGACCCTGTTTTTGGATCGGAAACGAGACAGATGCTGGTGGATCTCGGGAAATCTGACGATCCTGCTGTTAAGAAGATGCGCGATGAAGTCGGACTACCACCCCCTGCAGGATACATTTTCATTCGTTTTTATCCATCTGTGCAAGATATGCCCAAGGCAATACAAGAGATATTTGCATCAAAGTCTGTTTCAGGCGCGACAATCTTCTCTCGTTATATTGCCATTTTGAACGAAGAAAAACCGGTTTGGCAGCTGCAAGCCTTGGAAAACATCTTGCTGCCCAAAACCGTATCGCATGAATTAGTGCATGCTTATGTGAATGCAAGCCAAAAACCTGGGAGTAGACAGGACTTACCCGTCTGGTTCCAAGAAGGCTTAGCGACCTATTTCAGTGGGAGCACAATAGAACATATTTACATGACACCTGAATTTAAGCTCGTATCGACATCGCCTCAAGAATATGTACAGTTCGATCTTAATTTCAGGTACCTTGAAAGAATGCATGGCAGTCAGCGCCTGTACGAGTTGATTCATGGTGCTCTAAAAGAAGTCGATGCCTCGGTTGTTTACAGGGATTTGGGTATTTCCGGTTTGGAGCAATTGTCTACTTTGGCATTATCCTGGAGGAAACGCTCAAATATTAATAGGATGATCGTGGGAATAGTTTTTCTTGCATTAACGGCAATATTGCTTTATCGGCGCTTGCCTGAAATACGCTGTGAAAATTGTGGTTACACCGGGAAGAGAAAAGATTTCACAGACTCTCGCTGTCCTGAATGTCACCAATTTATTTAAATTTAAACTTTAGTTGTCCAAATTTTCCCTTATAATAATCGATGACTTGCCTTGTTATCCTTGCAGACATCAAAGTGATTTTGATCTGATGAGGTTTCTATGTTATCGAATCATGAGCTAATTTCAATCTGTATGGTTGTTCATGTATGAAGTTGATTAATGGGATGTATGTGATTGCGGTCAACGATTTACTCAAATCCGCATACTTCTACCGAGACTGCCTCGGTTTTACAATCGAAGAAATTGGTGATGAAGGTTGGCGTATCTTTCGTAAAGATGAAATTGCCATCATGGCAGGAAATTGCCCGGACGCCGTCCCAGCCAGTGAGTTGGGTGACCATTCTTATTTCGCCTATATCGGTGTACAAGATATTGACTCGTATTACCAGTTTGTTAAAGAAAAGGGTGTGCGCATCCGTAAAACTTTGCGAGATGAGCCCTGGGGTATGCGCGAATTTGCTGTCCAGACTGTGGACGGTCACCGGATCATGTTTGGTAGCAGTATCGATTAATTCCATGCATTTGTCTCGATATGCAAGATCACAGGCAAAAAACTGAGCGAAACCTGCTGTTGGGTGGCGTCATCATCCTGGTTCTGCTGGGCGGAGGGATGATCTGGTTCAATTATGGAGGATCGGCGTTCGCTGTGGCAATGCTGTGTTTTGGTGGTGGAGCAGCTTTACTTTTACTAGTATATTTAATTTTACGGTTGATTGAATGGCTCAGCAGGATGGGTGAAGGATGAATATACGATTTGCTGTTTTGACTGTATCGGATAGGTCTTTTCAGGGTGAAAGACCTGATGAATCGGGTCCGCTTCTAGTTTCTGCTGTAAAACAGCGTGGGTGGCTGGTGATCCATACTGAAATACTGCCGGATGATAAACTCTCACTCGAAAGGATGTTCATCGCCTGGTCCGGTTCCGGCGCAGTGGATGTCATATTGACCACGGGTGGGACTGGTTTCAGCCCCAGTGATGTTACCCCGGAAGCGACCCAGGCAGTGGTCGACCGTCTGGCACCAGGTTTGGCTGAAGCGATGCGTAGCTCATCTCTCCAAACCACACCCCATGCGATGCTTTCCAGGGGAGTGGCTGGGATGCGTAATAAAACTCTCATTATCAACCTGCCCGGGAGTCCCAAGGCTGCCATCGAAAACTTCGAGGTGATCGTGCCGGTTCTCGACCATGCTGTTCAGTTAATCCGTGATGATCCGTCCGCCGAAGCCGGGCACTTGACGGTGAATGGCTAACTGCTATTCTAAACATATACACAATTCCCAAAAGAATCAGGTTGTTGGCTAGGGATTCAATGAAAAGTCCCTACAACTTCAGCCGATGAGAGGATCATATCCTTTATTGTTTTAAGTCTTTTAGGTTTGGTTTTCAACCAATCATAGGAAACGATAAAATGCAGGATTCGCCGGTAGGCGATAAATGTGTCTAACCAGTTGATCCATTCGTCAGGCAGGCGATGTTCCTGGGTGTACCCACGCATAAAATACTGGAGGAAATTTAACAACTTTTTCCGGTCAGTGAGAGGACGATTCAAACCTCCAGAGTGGAATATCAGGATGCTCTGACAGGCAATGGCGATATCATTGATGAACCAGTGGTGGTTGGCAACATCAAAATCAAGGACAGTTAAACGTTCACCCGCTGCCAGCAGGTTCCATATGTGCGGGTCATTGTGTGTGAATCCGAATATCTCGCGATTGACTGGTAACCGCTCAAGACAGGTCTTGAGTTCTGACCATTTTTCCTTTACATCATCATCCTTACACCAATTGTAGAAACTGTGCCATTCCCCGCGCCATGTCAATAATTTTTCCCCAGTCAAGGGGTCGGTAGTGCCATCCCAGGTAGGGTATTTTCCGGCGAGTCGATGCAGAAACCCGATGGTTCTTCCCCAGTTTTGAAAAAAATCTGTATCCCAGGATTCAGCCCGAATTGCTTGCCCTGGAGCAATTTCCATCGAATATCCGATCCATACATGGTCGTTGCTGGTCAGACTATCGAATAACTCTCCACGTCTTGTTAGTAAAGGGAAAGCGATCGCAGCACCGTTGTCGCTGAGAAATTTCATGAATTTGAGACGCTCGTGTAAGCACAGTAATCCAATCCTTTGTTGATCGATGGGCATCTCCATTATTTTCAACAGCCGGTGCCTGTTCTCATAAGGATAAGAATAAATCACACCATCGGATTCGTGTTTTCCTCCAGCGAATTTGATCAACTGCTGTGTTGACACGTTAACCAATCCGGCAAATGCGTCGAGTACTGAAGGTGGGACCGGGATCATGGGCTTTTTATCTCCAGTAAAGTTGTTGTATCGAGAATGAGTTGTTCGATCGGTATTGAGCCATCAACCCGGATCGTGGTGTACCCGAGGCGGAGCGCCTGGTGACTGACCTCTTCCCCAAAGAGGTCATCCCGCAACATCCAGTTATCGAATGCCGTTTCTGGATGTTCGCACTGCTCCAGGATATGTTGGATGAATGACCGTTTCTCGTAATAGTGCCTCTGGAATTGATAGGTAGGGATCATGAAGACAGAATTCCGTTTTGGTACCGGTAGTTTGTTTAATAGGTCTGGTAGAAGTGCTGCACCTTCAACGATCAGGTGATCAGAAGAAGAAGCTGTAATGTCTTCAATGATCATCTCAAACCTTTCATGGTAATATTCGATTTGATCTCTCAAAAGCTGTTCGACCGGACGCATCCAGATTTCTTCCCAAGATAGGTTATGAACCCTGTGCATCACAGGGTGCCTATCGGCCTGGATGCGTGAGACGTGCTCCAGGTCTTGCTGATCAACGCTGTACAATTTAAAACCAAACTCAGCCGCAATGGTACTCGCAATGGTGCTTTTCCCGCTGCACGGTGACCCGCCAATAAAGAAAGTATTCTGGAAAGATGTTATTGTCAGGAATTTTAGCAGACTCACACCGGGTTCGGATTACGATCGAAGCCATCCTGGTGCCAGTATGGGTAGATTTTGGGCATATTGCTGGCTTCATCCAGGCTCGATACTTGTTCGGGGGTAAGATTCCATCCGACAGCGCCTAAATTATCGAGAAGCTGGGTTTCATTGCGCGCTCCCATCACCAGGGTGGAAACTGAAGGTCGCTGCAGCAGCCAATTCAACGCGATCTGCGGAATGCTTTTACCAGTTTGCCCTGAAATAGCCTCAAGAGCATCCACAACCCGGTAAAGGGATTCTTCTGGAACAGGGGGTCCCATGTCAACCACCCATTGTGACTTCAGCCGGCTGGTTTCCGGCAGTCGCGATCCACGCCGAATTTTACCGGTCAGGCGACCCCAGCCTAACGGGCTCCAGACCACGCAGCCGACGCCCTGGTCTAGAGCTAATGGCATCAATTCCCATTCGTATTCTCTGCCGACCAAGGAATAATACGCCTGGTGGGCAATATACCGCGGCCAGCCGTATCTGTCTGAAACGGACAGGGATTTCATCAAATGCCATCCTGAGAAATTCGAACAGCCAATGTATCGTATTTTCCCGGCGCGTATCAGGTCGTTGAGGGTGCTGAGGGTCTCTTCAACCGGAGTCATGGCATCGAACCCATGTAATTGGAACAAATCGATATAGTCGGTGCCCAACCTTTGCAGGCTGGTTTCAACGGCTTTGATCAAATGGTAGCGCGAAGATCCGGAGTTCATTGGGACCAGGTCCGGAATTGAAAGTGGCTTTGGTTGATACAATCACCTGGTCACGCCGCCCCTTAATCACTTTTCCCAGTATGGTTTCGGCAGCACCACCTGAATATACATCCGCGCTGTCAAACATGTTTGCCCCGGCATCTATACAGATATCGACGATCCGCCGTGCATCGTTTTCATCCGTGTACCCGAATCCATCAACTCTTCCACCAAATGTGGCAGTGCCAAAGCTGAGTGCAGGTACTTTCAATCCTGAATTTCCCTAAAAATCTGTATTCCATCTTTGGGTTCTCCTTTCCTTGTTCTGCTCTGATTGGTTAGCCGTAGAGATGCATTATTTTCTCGAACGTGTTAAAAGCCTTATTATTAAAATCTGTTGTTATAACATTTCCAGCACAAAATAATGCCCCGGATTCCACGACTGGCAGACCAGGAACAACACTCCCTGGTGAACGTGAAAGATGACATTATGCAAATGCTGGGCTGGTTCAACTCCTAATTCTTCTTTAGGTCTGATCACGGAAATAAGTTCATAACTTTGTGCGTCAAAGATGTAAATCGGCGCAGGACGACCTTCGACCGGATCTTGCAGGCAGCCGATCACACCAAGCCAGCGGTTTTTATGCTCCACATAGCTGGTACCACATAAGAATGCTCCGCCTGGAAATGGATTTGATGCAAGGAATTTCCCATCAACCGCATGAGCCTGGATGCGTGAATTGGGTCGGTCTGCGATGTCAAAATGACCGTGTACCGGATTGATATTGATTCCATGTGCGGTGTTGAATTTTCCATTCTGCGGACCTGTCGTGGACATACCGCCGAAAATTCTCTGCCAGCTTAGGGTTTTCAATTCGACAGATGAAATGTAATTAGCGCCATACCCGTCAGCGATATAGAGCTCGTCGTTGACGAGGGTTGTGTCGGTTGGGTGATAAGGCACACTCTCCGCCTGGTACTCTTCGAAAACCGGTCTGGGCAGCGTGAAATCAACTTTCCCATCCAGATCTAAAACGACCACGAAGCCTTCATTATTGGCAGGTAGAAATAATCTCTTTTTCCCGTCGAAGTCACCGATTTTAGTGCTGTGGAAGTTAATCGATTCCAAATCTGGTGGCAATTTCAGGATCACCTGGCTTTTCAGGTCAGCCTCCACGCGCATGATCCCAGCGCCTGGCATACCGTAATAAATTTCCCCGAAACCTGGGCGGATATCGGCGGCAAAACCGCCATGCAGGTTTGTCTCACGGGTTGAAGCTTCGTGTGGCAAGGTGTAAAGATCATTCCTGAGTGCAAATGAATATGGTGTTTGACCGCTTGTCTTGGTTTTTGTCATGGGATACCTCTAGGTGAAAGTAGAATAGTTTGGAGGTTGGAGATTAACCACTACGGGTAATAAGAACAAAATTGTGCCTACCTCCAGATGCAGACATTCTGAATGCTTTTGGAATCATCGCCGCGGATCAATCCGATATTTCCGCTGGCAGGTGACGCCATACTGAAACAATCAATTAAAACATCATCCAGGTAAATTTCCACCAGCTCATGCTGAACACAAAGCCTTAAGTTTACTGCTTCGTTGAAAGTAAATTCACGGTCGATCAGTTTATGGAACTTCGCCTGTTTTCCCTGTCGGTCCGAATGTGAAATTTCTGCCCTTCCCTGTGAATCGAACAAGATCACCGTTCCGCTGGAATCAGCGCATTCGATGTAAACTCCACGACGTGCCTGGAACTGGTCCTCGGGTAAGATGAGGGAGCATTCGATGATCGACCCGTTGGCAGCATCCACTGCCTGCAGGTGAATCAAGTTAGCATCCGTTTCCAGGATGTCTGGCTGATAAGTGCACAGGCTGTATTTGTCTTTCAACCTGTCATTGCCCCTCCACCATTTCAATCGCAATACTCCTTCTCCATCCACATCCACCCATTTGAGCAAGCCCATAAATATTTTCCCCTCTGGCGTAATCAAATGGTGATTTACACCCAATCCATCGGGGAAATGCAGGAACCGAGAAAAATAAGTTCCCTCGCTGAGCAACAACCGGTTTTTGGTTGCAGCATAAAATGGACCCTCAGGCTCCTCGGCAACCAGGACTTGCATGTGCGGGAAATGCCCGAACATCATATAGGTTTTCCCGTTGATTTGTTCAACTGCGCCTACCTCCCCATCATTGCCGCCAGGCACCTGAGGTGGAGGCAATGCTTCCCAGGTCAAGCCATCGCTGCTTTTCCCATATCCGAACCTGCCGCCTGTCTCTGGTAGAGGAGTGGCTGTCCAGTATCCCAAATACCCATATTCTTCATGCGGCATTGCCCAGATGCAGTCCCAGCGTCCAAGAGGATGGTACCACCGGTCGTCCTGTGTGAATTGAAAGCTGTCAACGAGCCTGGTCCAGTGGATCAGGTCATCTGATCTGGCAAAGAAGATCGTCTGGCGTTCGCCTCTCCATTCGGAAAAGTTGAGGATGAACCTGCCAGGAACACTGGAATCGAGCGATTTCCCAGACTGCTCCGGTTCCCATCCAAGTCACGCCTTCATTCATTTTCAAGATCGGTCCAATTTCAGACCAGTTCACCCCATCGCTGGAGGTTGCCATGGAGATGTTATCCCACTGCTTTCCGGATTTCGCCAGGTAGTAAAGGTAATATGCTCCCTCGTGCCAATAAATCCAGGTATCCCACATTTCGCCAGTTTCTGCCAGGATGGGTCGATAAAACATCATGCGGTTTTCCGGACCAACGCTCTGCCGTTGCTTTTACCCCGGGTCAGACCAATTTCCTCTTCGAGCTTCTTCTCCCGGGTGGGACAGGTTAATTTGTAAGGTAAATTCAATTGGTTTTTTAGCTCTAACCAGGTTTCACCTTGTGGATTCTGGGGTAAATAGTCCTGGATAAAGTCCTTGAATTCAACGTGTTGTTTTTGCATAATAGTCCAATTGTGCCAGGATCTCATAATACTGCGAGCGAGCGTTAAATCTGGACAACACTTCGCGGGCCTTTGGTGGCACATAGGCGGTCTCATAATCCTCTCCAGAAAACTGCTTGACCGCATACCAGGAGTCAAGCAACAGCATGGTCATAAATTTGATTTCTGTGTTGAATGATTGGCGCATCAAATGAATTCCCTGGTAACCGGAGGCAATTCTTAACGGCGATACCCGGAAAAATTTCTTCTGTGAGCAGGCGCCCATACCTGTCAGCGTTTTCAAGTGTGGTTCATCCGTGCCGAATTCTACAGATCATACAGTCTATTTTACCTAATCCTATTCCAATAAGAAAAAAATAATATATCATCCAGGATAGAACGGATCAATGATGTGAGTTCAAGCAAGGCATCCAAAATTAATTTAAATAAGATACAATCACGTTATACCCAGCAATCACAAATAAAAAATAAAAAGGTGGAATGAAAATGAAACCAAAAATCATCACTGATGTCCCAGGACCACGTTCTAGACAGATATGGGATAAGGAAAGTGAAAACATGACCAGAGGGCTGGATGGCTGTACACTGCTCGCGCCGATCGCTTTCGAGCGTGGGGGATGGCTCACTGTTGTGGGATGTCGATGGCAACTGCTACATCGATTGTGCTGCCGGAGTGCTCACCAACTCAACCGGTCACTGTCATCCAAAGGTTGTTCAGGCGTTACAGGAGCAGGCGGAGAAATTATGGCACGTGCACAACTTCCCAACAGAACAACGCGGAGAGCTCCTAAGATCCCTGGCGCAGAAATTTCCAGCAGGCATTGATACCTTTGCGTTTTACAGCGGCGGCACGGAGACCGTAGAAGCAGGACTGCGCGCTGCCTCCTCTTTTACCGGTAAGTATGAATATATTTCGTTCCATGATGCCTACCATGGTCGTACTTTAGGCAGCCGAGGTCTGGCATTGTGGTGGGGAAAAGGTTTTGGACCGGTGGGCACAAATGGTATCCGTTCTCCCTTCGCTTATTGTTATCGATGTCCGTTCGGTCTGTCGTATCCTGAGTGCGATTTGCGCTGCGCAGAATATCTGGGCGATGCCATCAAATTCAACAGTACAGGCTCTATTGCTGCGGTGGTGTTCGAGCCAATTTTAGGGGCAGGGGGTGTAGTTGTGCCGCCTGATGGATTCCTGCAGCGTATTGTGGAGATCGCACGCCAGGTTGGGAGCTTGATTATTGCGGATGAGATCCTCACCGGTGTTGGACGCACGGGCAAATTCATGGCGGTAGAGCACTGGGGCATCGAGCCGGACTTGGTGCTCTCAGGAAAGGGTCTTGGCTCGGGGTTCCCGGTGATGGTCTTGGGAGGGAGGCACGATATCATGACCCACATGCCATTTGGCGCACCCGGTGGGGCGTCGACAAGCTTTGGGGGCAACCCTCTGGCGACTGCTGCAGCGCTTGCCACACTGCGGGTTTTTGATGAGGAGAACATCCTTGAGCATACACAGAAAATGGGCAGGTTTCTGGCAGCCAGGTTTGCAGAGCTGATGGAAAAGCACCCGCTGATCGGGGATGTGAGAGGAATGGGTCTATTGTGGGGAATAGAACTGGTCAAAGACCGGTCGACTAAAACCAGGGCGGATGAAGAAGGTCGCCAGGTTTACCTCGAGTGTCTGAAGCGCGGTCTGAAAACGATAACCCCAGGTCACCTGACCCGTTTCTCACCGCCTCTCAACATTCCTATCGATTTACTTTCAACTGCGGTTGATATTTATGATGAAGCCCTTTCTGTTGTGGAAATCGATTTCGGTTATGGTAATCAATAAGGAGCATAGATGGATACATTAATGGCTGGCGCTTCGCACTGCGATATCTCACCTGAATTGGGTCATAATCTGGCGGGGTGGATCGATATTCGACCAGCAACCCGACAGGACACCCCGATCCTGCTTCGCGCACTTGCTCTAGAGACAAACCAGCTCAAGGTCATCATTTTCACCTGTGACCTGGTTGGTGTTGGCTCAGATGTTATCGAACGGGTTGAACGGGTCATGGAAGAGCTCTTTCAAATCCTGCCCTGTAACATATTTGTACTTCCATCCCACAACCATTATGGTCCCAGTGTTTCAGGCAATTACGCCGGTGATGCAGATCGTTCAGAACAAGAAAACGTTTACACCGATACACTGGTTGAATCATTTGTTCATGCAGCCCGGTTAGCACTAAATGGGATTTCACCTGTGGAGTTGAAATCAGGTTTTACAACAGAAAACACCTATATCCACAACAGCCGTTTCTGGCGTAAAGACGGCACGATTAACTGGGTCGGTGAGCGGGACACACATTTTGCCAGGGAGAGCGGACCCGTGGATACACAAATTGGGGTTCTCCGCTTCGAAGATGAGCAGGGAAAAACCATCGCCACCCTCTTCAACTATGCCTGCCATGCTAACTGCGCTGAACCGGATGGGTTCTCAGCCATCTCCTGGGATTGGCCCGGATACTGCGCACAGGAGATTGAAGCTGCCTGGGGAGGGGAGGCGTTGTTTCTGCCAGGTGCATGCGGTAATATACACCCGATTCGGGAAGGTGTGGCGAAAGAGATGGGAAACGCCATCGCTGATGCAATCCTGAAAAGTGAAGTCAAAACTTATCCAGAGAGACCTGTGACTTTCCAGACAATTTCCAGGCAGATGGAACTGGAATCGAGAGATTTCGCCATTTTCGATCCCCATCAGATAGAGGTTATCTGCTCCCAGCTTTGGGATGAGCCGACACAAACCAGAGTCCAGGATATATTTATGGATGTCCTCGAAAGGCTCAAGACCAGCGATAGAATCCCAGTTAAAATTCGGCTTCGTCTTTTGGTGCTTGGGGACATAGCCATCATATTCATTCCTGGTGAATATTTCACCGAGTTTGGACTTGAGATCAAGAGGCAGTCACCATTCAAGGTAACCTTCGTGGTTGAATTACTCAGCGAGAGCGTTGGCTATATCCCCACGCGCGCAGCTTACGAGGAAGGTGGATACCAGCCTGCAGTTGGTACGCGGTTGGCGCCTGGGGGAGGGGAGAAGATTAATGATGAAGTAGCTAAGTTATTACGATACCGAATTAAGTAAATTTTGAATAAAGGTTATTATTCGTAGCCAAATCTCTTTCAGCGTTATACCATTTATCCAGGCTATTAACCAGGTACCAAATATTGTGAGCACAATAGCCCATACAACAAATGATATTAATCCACATAAACCACCTCTAACTACACCCATCGAAGTCATATTATGTTGGAAGGCATCAGGAAATGTATCCAATGGGCGGAATGGCTGTCCCATCCTTAACCGCGCAGCTCTGATTTGTACCAGAATAAATCCAATTATCCCAGCAGCCACAAATCCATAGAGAAAAAATTCTTTATTTTCGGGCGTCATTGATATTTACTCTTGACAAACCTGTTCAATCTGCGCGATAATAGAACAAATGTTCTGCTGGATAAATGATGCTCGATAAGTTATTGAATATTGGTTGTGCGTTCGATTGGATTACTCCCACCATCGCGTTTATCCAGGATTTCTTAGGTGGTCCAGTAAGTGATTTTGGTATTCCAGCAAATCCGTATTTGGGCCGAAGTGAAATTAGACGATTGTTGATGAGAGAGGGAATTCACGTTTGGGGTTTGATGTATGATTTTCACGGTGAAGTTTTAATGTTTACCGTCAACAAACTTGACGCTGAATTCACCTGTCACATCCTTCTTCGGAATGGGATTCCCATCATGTTTGCCCCAAAAGAGATAATCGAGCTTTACTGGTGAATCTCTGCTTTGAAGGTATTTAGTTACACACTTTCGCTTTTCATTAAGGTGGTATTAACGGTTCGGGAAGTATATCACAATTTATTTAGTTTTTTGGGCAAAAACCTTGCTAAGGACGCTTTTCATTAGCTCAAGAACAGGAAGTAAACCTTCGCAAGGTGTTATTTATGAGGAGAAACGATGATCAAAATCCAAATTAATAAAGGCAAATACGCACCGGTGCTGGTCTGCGATGTGTGCGGAGGGCGTATAAAAGATGCAGTTATGGCAACGACTGTATTCACCGATCGTAAAGCCGATGGCACCTTTATGAAGCAAGGCGAATTGACCGATCTAGTCCATGTCCACAAAGGTCAGTGTTTCCTGATCGCAGACCGGGACCTGGGCGGGTTGGATGGCGCCCTTTCGGAAGAATTGAGATTTCACCTGCTCTACCTGCTGCATAATTCAGGCATGAATCAGAAAAAACTCAGCGAGACCGAGAAGATGTTCCAGGACTTCGGCGGATTTGAGTAATTACCAAAACATATAGTGGTCATGTCCTCAGGGGCGAGTGATGGCGAAAACGTGCACGCCCAGCTGGTTGAATAATTCTCTGAATTCTTCGCTATCCGCCAAAGCAGCAGCTGAAATCGCACCGCCTTTTGCGCCTAAGAAGACAAACTCGATGTCGTTGTCTTTCATAATCTCTGCCAACTCACCCGCATTGGAACTGTTCTGGATCACCTGCTGGCTTAATTGGGAATATTTACGCCGGTTGTCATTGTCTAGACCATACAACACTGCAGGAGGGCGAGTTGGGTTGCCTGCCAGCGGCGATAACCAGTAACCGCCATCGGCTCCAGCATAAACACCATAACCCCAGGAGAATGGGTTAACCAGCAAACTTTTCTCCCTGGGCAAATTCTCTTCAACCCAATTTATGCCAGCTTTATCTGCACTGCGGAACAGGATTGTGGTTGGGTTGATGATGCCGATTGTAGATCTTGCACCCCATAATCCTACCAAACCCAGGATCAATACAACGGTTATATTTGAAACGGATTTCCATTTTTCAGGCACTAAATTCATCCAGCCTCGGATCGCCCAGCCGACCACATACCCGCAAAGTATGGCAATTGGGATGAATAGGGTGATGGCGACAGAAGTATTGTTGATAAAAGTCGCCCCCGGCAGCCTCCAGGTTTTCAGGTTGGCGAAAAGGAACATCAATGCCGTCCAGAAGAACAGCACAATTTCAAAGCTGCGCCTGCGGATCAACGCCCAGGCAAATCCCAATCCTGCCAGGATCAGCGTGTAAGTCCCATTGGCGGCAGTAAGGAAGCTCCACGAGAACCCGGAGAATGGGGTAGGGTCGGATGCCCCAGTCCACGCCAGGCTGGGAATGAACAGGGTGCTGAAGGCGGCGGGCCACCAGGGCAAAGACAGGATAATACCGATGATGATTGAAAAAGCCATCAGGAAAAATGAGGCAGAAATTTTTTTACCCATTTCTCTATGTCGCCATCGCTGGATAGTTTTGACCACAAGATAGGAAAAGACCAACAGGAACAGGAATACAGATACCCGGTAGTGGGTCAGGAATAAACCTGCCCACAATAAACCACTGGAAAAAAGCCAGGCAATCTGGCTTTCTCGTTTATGGTTCGTATCCCAAAAGGATGAATTTTCCAACAGGTGGTAAAGGAAAACAAATCCAGCCGGGAGGATCATCAACCCGGCAAGTTGTGTGTACCTGCCCCAGCTGGTGTAGTATGCTGGCATCGGTGAGAACACACCAGATACAAGGGCAGCTATTAACCCGGCGTAGCGGTTCCTGGTGAGAATGTGTGCCATGGCATAAACTCCGAAAATCACCGCGGCATTGAGCACCTGACCAAAAAGCAGCATCCCCTCTTCTAGCTGCATCCCTGAAAGCCATTCGAAAACAGAAAATGAGCTGTGAAAACCAGGATGGTAGGAGGCGGTGTTAATTTCAAAAAAAGGTGCATATCCAGAAGGCAGCTTGCCCGAATCGATGATCACGCGGCTGATTAAAGCATGGTGGATCGAATTTACCCAGGCTGGCGCAGCCAGGTCTCGCACCATCACCAACCGGGCTCCCAGAGTGAGGATGAAAATACCCAGCAACGGCAGGTTTCTGGCGATGACTTGCCAGCAGATTTTTATCCTGTTTTTCTTACGAATTTTCCTTTGGTAAACCACCAGACCTGCATAGGCAACAATGGTGACAGCCATAAAAGTCCAGACAATCTTTGAACTTAAGACGATACCTGCTGCACTAGTCCAAACCAGCAGCACCGGGTACAGACCCAGGCTGAACGCCATTGAAAGTGCCGTACGAGCGCCCCAATCGAACTTTTTTTCCAAACGAGTGATGAACAGCAGAAACCGCCCTGGCAGCCAAAAAGTTAGCGCCAACGGTATTAACACGAACAGGTTTTTGCCAATGTTTATCAGGTCATAAAATAATGCGTGAACGTCGAAATCATATCCGCTGCGGAAAGAAGCATCAGCTGGCATTGGGTGGTTATCTATCGAGGCTTCACCCAAAGGGTAATTATCTTCATTTCTGCCATAAATAATCAAATCACCGGAATGAGTTGAAAGCTCGAAACAATAAACCTGGTTTCCAAGGGAATGGATAGGTGGGAATTTTATTTGATGTGATTGCGCGCTTTTGGACGGTTCCAGGGCATAGTCACGTTTGACCATCTCTATTTCACAAGCTTTATCTTTGAAAAGCCTGAAGGTGATCATCACTTTACCAGGTGTCTCTGATGTCTCCGTCCTGAGCCACAGTTCGAGCTGGTTCAGGTTGGCACGTCGTGAGACAAAGGTTTGCGTAAACCTGTTCTCAGGATTGATCCTTGCGATTTCATCAGCGCGCAGTTCCTGAGATGTTTCCGGGTCTTGCATTGTGACACAGCCGCTGGCAATGATAGGCAGAAACAGCAAGAATAAGACCCCCAAGGTCAGCCGGAAGGCGCCCCTTCGCTTCATGTTGGTTTAAGCGAAACCTGTACCGTTCCCTGGTTGTCGTTCACCCATCTGATACAGGAGATATGCTTCGATGAAGTCATCAATTTTGCCGTCCAATACGCCCTGTGTGTTTCCTTCCTCATGGTTGGTGCGGTGGTCTTTCACCATCTGGTATGGATGCAGTACATAAGAGCGGATCTGGCTGCCCCATTCTGCTTTGACATATTCTCCGCGCAATGCCGAAAGCTGCTCTGCCTGTTCCTGTTGTTTCAATTCCAGGAGCCTGGCACGGAGGACGCGCATGGCATTTTCACGATTCTGGACTTGTGACCGCTCGTTTTGACAGGAAACCACGATCCCGGTAGGAAGGTGAGTAATGCGGATAGCAGAGGCATTCTTCTGGACGTTCTGTCCACCGGCGCCGGAAGATTTAAAGGTATCGATCTGTAAATCTTCAGAAGCGATTTCTACCTCACTTTCATCATCTACCTGGGGCAGAATCTCCACCAGTGCGAATGAAGTGTGACGCCTGTGGGCAGAATCAAAGGGGGAGAGGCGCACCAGGCGGTGCACACCTTTTTCTGAGCGTAAGTAACCAAAAGCGTAATTGCCATCCACGGCGATGGTAGTGCTCTTGATGCCTGCTTCTTCGCCGGGTGTGAGGTCAAGAACTTCTGCCGTAAATCCGCGCATCTCCGCCCATCGCAGGTACATACGCTGAAGCATTTCAGCCCAATCCTGCGAGTCGGTCCCGCCAGCTCCTGCATGGATTGCCAGAAGCGCGCCTCCCTGATCCCATGGTCCCGAAAGCATGGCCTCGAACTCATGTTTATCAAGTTCTTTCTCAATGAAGGAGGTCTCTTTTTCCAAATCCGCATAGAGCGACTCGTCTTCTAACTGGGCGAGTACCAATGTATCCTCAAGGCGAGATTGGATGGACTGCCACATCTCGACCCCAACGCGCATGGAAGATATTTTTTTCATCACCTGCTGGGCGTACTTGGGATCGTCCCAGAATCCTGTTTCCTCGGTGAGTGAGTTCAGAACTTCATATTTTTGGATTAAGCCAGCTACGTCAAAGACGCTCCAGGAGGTGTTGGATCCGTTTTTCACAGGTGAGAAGTCGTTCGATTAATTCATCCATTTATGTTTTCTCCGAAACAGGCGTTAGCCTGTGCTGTTTAGTTTTGTTGGAGTATCCCATCCACAAACCCTTGCGGGTCGAAAATTTGCAGATCATCGGGTTTTTCACCCAGACCAGCGAAAAGGATGGGCAGCCCCAGTTCTCGCTGTATGGCAAACGCCATACCTCCTCGTGATGATGAATCCAGTTTAGCCAGGATAACACCGCTGACCTCCACTGTGTCTTTAAATGCACGAGCCTGTGATAGTCCGTTCTGACCGGTAGTTGCATCCATCACCAGCCAGGTATGGTGAGGAGCGCCTGGAAGAGATTTCCCGACCACACGACGCACTTTCTTCAATTCCTCCATCAGGTTGAAGCGAGTGTGAAGGCGTCCAGCTGTGTCAATGAACACGATGTCTGATTTTCTTGCAACAGCGGACTGCACCGTGTCATATGCCACCGCTCCTGCATCAGAACCCATTTGACCAGAGATGATCGGAAGCTCCAATCTTTCAGCCCAGGATTCAAGCTGATCGACGGCAGCCGCACGGTAAGTGTCGGCAGCACCAAGCAGAACTCTTTTTCCCTGGTCCTTGAATCTTTTCCCTAATTTTGCTATAGTGGTTGTTTTTCCCGACCCATTTACACCAACGATGATAATGACCGTTGGGGAATGGCTGAAATCTAATGATGGAGGGGTGGACAATTGGGCGAGCAACTCATTCCGCAGAGCATTATTCAGTTGCGAGGATTTGGTCATGCCCTCACGCCCGGCTTTTTCTTCCAGCGCATCTAGAACAGCGTCTGTAGTTTCCATGCCGACGTCAGCCATTATCAGCAGAGCTTCCAATTCTTCCCAGGTTCCAGCATCAATTTCTGTGGCACCCAGTAGTGTTGCTATCTGTCCAAAAGCTGCCTGGCTTGACTTGGACAGCCCATCCTTCCATTTATTGATGAAATTAACCATAAATGCTGATTATACCATCGCAGTCGCAGTGTTAGTCGAGCGAGGAGTTCACTTCGATTAAAAACCTTCCTCATGATGACAGAAGGTCGAAAAGGAAAAAGTAAAGTGGGATTGTGCAGTGAGTTTAACTTGCTCACAAAGCAGGAAAAATTCACTGTATAATTCGGCTATGTCCACTCCACTTTCTCATATCGATGAATCAGGAAATATCCACATGGTTGATGTCGCTGAAAAACCAGATACACATCGCCTAGCGGTGGCACGCGGTGAAGTAGTTATGAAACCTGCCACCTTAGAGCTGATTCGGGCGGGACTCATGAAGAAAGGTGATGTTTTGACAACCGCAAGGATAGCAGGAGTGATGGCGGCAAAGAAAACTTCTGAGCTGATCCCCCTCTGCCATTCCCTGCCCATTCATTCCGTAAATGTGGACATCGAACTTGATGAAAACCTCCCAGGTGTGCGCATTGAAGCACAGGTGAGTACCGTGTCAAAAACTGGTGTGGAAATGGAGGCGTTGACGGCTGTGACAGTATCCGCTTTAACCATTTATGACATGGCGAAGGCGGTGGAGAAGACGATGAAAATCAACAATATCCGCCTGGTAATGAAATCTGGAGGAATGAGTGGAGATGTGTTCATCACAGAACCATAATCCCTGCATAAAGGATTTGAATGCGTTGACTATCCAGTTGAAGGTATATTTCTTTGCCAACCTGCGAGATATGACAGGCAAAAAAGAACAGACTTTTACTCTGCACGAGGGTGGTTGTGTGCAGGATTTAAAAAAGGTAGTGAGGGATCAATTCCCTTCCATAGTGCGCTATTTACCCAACATCGTCACTGCTGTAAATCAAGAATTCGCCTTTGATGAGGATCCTCTCCATGATGGGGATGAGGTGGCATTCTTTCCTCCAGTCAGCGGGGGAAGCGAACATTATCCGACCCATGTCGCTGTGCAAGAATCGGAATTCGACCTCAATAAGGTATTTGCCTGGATCACCTTGCCTTCGACCGGGGCAGTGTGTATGTTTACGGGTATTGTCAGGGGGGTGACCGTCGGAGGTGATTTCCCGCAGACTGAATATTTGGAATATGAAGCGTATTCTTCGATGGCTGAAGCTAAGATGGAACAAGTTGCAGCCGAAATCCGCCAGAACTGGTCTGATGTTGAAGGGATTGCGATCATCCAACGTGTAGGTGTGCTGATGCCAGGTTCCCCGACAGTAATCATCGCCTGTTCAGCCGCTCACCGGGATACTGGAGTTTTCGAAGCGGCACGTTATGGTATAGATCGTTTGAAGGAGATCGTGCCGGTATGGAAGAAGAGGTGTCTGCTGCCGGTGAAGAGTGGATTGAAGGCAGTTATGTCCCGGATAGGGAAGACAGGTGAGTACTGGGATAAGAAACCTGTACCACGGAATCAATATGAATGGATTCTGATGGAATTCCCATTAAGCGCAACCAACTCATCAGGATTGGGTTAAAAAAACCGCACATGTCTGTGCTGATTCGTTATTGAGCATCTCAGTTGGATGCTGTTTGGGATAACCTGAAATGAAATTGGCACAAATCTGCCAATACACAGGCATTTTGCGATAAAGAATTGACAAGGATCAGGCGTAATGGTAGATAAAGTTGTTATTACAGGTATGGGTACGATCAATCCTCTGGGCAAAAGTGTGGCTGAAACCTGGGATAAGGTTGTCAATGGGGTCTCAGGTGTTGGACCGCTTACCTTGTTCGATGCCAGTGAGTTTTTGGTAGATATTGCTGCCGAAGTAAAAGATTTCCAACCGGAGCTGTATATGCCTGTGAAAGAAGCGCGTCGGAAAGACCGTTACCAGCAGTTTGCCCTGGTTGCGGCTCATGAAGCCGTCATGCAGGCTGGGCTGGATGATTTGGAGTCACAGCACATAGACCCAAACCGGATTGGGGTAATTATTTCTTCGGCGATTGGCGGTTTGACGACACTGCACGAAAGTATTGAGACAGTTAAGGATCACGGTCCCCGCAGGCTGGGTCCGTTTGTCATCCCGATGCTGATGTCAAATGGCGCTTCAGGGCTGGTTGCCATCGAGTATGGATTCAAGGGTCCGTGTCTGTCAGTGGCATCAGCCTGTGCATCCGGGTCTGATGGAATCGGCACTGCATGGATGATGTTGAGCAGCGGACTTGTAGATGTAGTGCTGGCTGGTGGAAGTGATGCTACAATAACGCCGGTTGCGGTGGGCTCATTCGACCGACTGGGAGCGATGTCACGTAATACCCAGCAAGATGGGAATGGGAAGTATCTCACTCCAAAACCATTCGATCGCGACCGTGACGGGTTGGTGATGGGTGAAGGGGCAGCAGTAATTGTTATGGAGAGAGAAAGCCATGCCAGGAAGCGCGGCGCAGACATCCTGGCTGAATTTGCTGGTTATGGGATTACGGCGGATGCATACCACATCACTGCACCGGCGGAAGATGGCGCTGGTGGGGCGTTGGCGATTGAACAGGCGCTAACAGTGGCGAAGGTCAATCCTGACCAGGTCAGTTATGCCAATGCTCATGGTACTGCAACTGTTTTGAACGATTTATCGGAAACCAGGGCAATGAAAGGGGCTTTTGGCTCGAACGTCTACAAAATCCCCATATCTTCAACTAAATCGATGACCGGTCATATGATGGGTGCTACCGGAGCGCTTGAATCGATTTTCTGCATCCAGGCGATTACCCACAACCTGGTGCCACCGACTATTAATTATGATACCCCCGATCCGGAATGTGATCTGGATTATGTGCCCAACGAAACTCGACAGACGCCTGTGAAAGTAACCATCAGCAACGCTTTTGGTTTTGGAGGTCATAATTCGGTACTGGTAAACAGGAAATACTGATGGTATAAATATTTTATATATCGAACTGATGGAACGTCAGCTTCTCGACAGTTGTGGAGTAGCTGCCGCTCCCTGAGTTCGAGGAGGGAACCGGTATGAATGCACAGGAAGAACCTGGCAGCAGTTCTGTTAAAGATCTGATGAAAGAGATTGGAGTGGACAATATCGACTCGCGCCTGGCAAACCGCGCTCTTACACATCGTTCATACATCAACGAGCATCCTGAAGCACTGGAAGACAACGAGCGCCTCGAATTCCTGGGTGATGCCGTCCTGGATTTCATGGTAGGTGCCTGGCTTTACCATCAATATCCGGAAATGCAGGAAGGTGAATTGACCCGGCTGCGATCTGCCCTGGTAAGAACTGACCAGCTGGCAGAGTTTGCTCGGAAAATTGGGCTGGGATCGATGATCCATCTAGGTAAAGGTGAATCGGAGAACGGTGGCAGGAACCGCCCAGCGATCCTGTGTGGTACTTTTGAAGCCCTGGTCGGAGCCCTTTACTTGCACGGTGGGATACCAGTGGTTGAGGAGTTTATCAAGCCATTCCTGATGAATGCTATCCGCGTAATTTTGAGCGAACGCAAACACCGAGATCCGAAAAGCCTGCTGCAGGAGTGGGCACAATCACGCAGCCTGGGGACTCCTGTTTACAGGCTGGTATCTACCGAAGGTCCTGAACATGATAAATCCTTCGAGGTCGAGGTGTTGATCAACAAAGAATTGGTAGGTGTGGGTGGTGGATCCAGCAAGCAGGCTGCAACTAAATCAGCTGCTGCTGAAGCAATAAAAAACCTGGAAATCAGTTAAACTATAAGCCGTCAAGACCATAATTCTATGGTCCGAAGGCACCTTTTGCCATGAAATTTTTACGATTAGATCAGGGATTATGCAATCACGATTAAAGTTACTTGAGCTGCAAGGATACAAAACGTTTGCCAGTAGAACGCCGTTCGAATTTTCGAATTCTATCACCGCCATTGTAGGACCAAATGGAAGTGGAAAATCAAATATTGCTGACAGTATTCGTTGGGTACTGGGTGAACAATCTTACAGCTTGCTGAGGGGCAAGAGAACCGAGGATATGATTTTTACAGGTTCTGATTCGCGTCCGCGGTCAGGCATGGCATCTGCGACGATCACATTCGATAACTCGGATGGATGGTTGCCGATTGACTTTTCAGAGGTGGCAGTCACGCGTAGAGCATACCGAGATGGTCAGAACGAATACCTGTTGAATGGTCAGCGTGTCCGTTTAAAGGATGTATCGGAGCTTCTGGCAAATTCAGGGCTTGCAGAAAGGACCTATACGATTATAGGACAGGGTCTTGTTGACACAGCTCTGGCAATCAAACCAGAAGAACGCCGCAGGTTGTTTGAGGAAGCTGCGGGAATTAGCCTCCATCGTTCACGACGCGAGGAGTCTTTGCGCAGGTTAGAGACCACGCGCAGGAATTTGGAAAGAGCTCAGGATATTCTTGCAGAATTACAGCCGCGCCTGCGCAGTCTGGAAAGACAGGCTCGTCGCGCAAAGGAATATGACCAGATAAAAGCAGATTTACAGGTTTATTTGAGAGAGTGGTATGGTTTTCACTGGCACCGAGCTCAACACGAACTTCGCCAAGCACGGGAGAGTGTAAAAATCCAGGAAGCCAGGCTTGAAAAATCTCGTTCCGAACACCAGCAAGTGTCTGAACATCTCAACCAGAACCGCACAAAGCTGCAAACATTACGCCAGCAGCTGAATGAATGGCACCGGGAATTATCCCAGCAGCACAACCTGCAGGAGCAGCTAAACCGGAAACTGGCTGTAGCAGATGAGCGTGATCGTTCTCTCAGGCTTCAAAAAGAAAATTTGACTCGAGAAATCCAGCGTATAAATGAAGAATTGAATATTAACCTTGACCGTCTGCAAGCCTTCAAAGGAGAAGTTTCCAAATTGGAAACAGAATTGGCGGAAGCTGTTGGGCTGCGAGCGGAGGCTGTAAATGTTATGAATTCCCAACTTTCGCTGCGGAAACACCTCGAAGAAACGGTACGTGCAGCCAGCGATAAATATTCAGGAATCATCAACGACCAGGTTTCCACCAGAGTTCGGTTAACTGAAACTGAATCTCAAATCGTCAAAACCGGGAACTTATTACATCAATCCACACAAACGATTTCTCGATTGGAAAAGGAAATCCAGCGTAATAAAACAGAGCATCTACTGCTCAGAGAGCGTGTGGCATCCAGTTCAAAGGAAGTGTCAGAACTCCAACAGGAACAGGAAGATCTGCGGCGGAAGCGTCTTGAAACAACTACAGACAAGGAACACATTCTGAGTGAACTGCAGCAGTACCAGACTGATGCAGCCAGAGATGAGGCACAGCTGAAGGTGCTCAGGCAAGCGGAAGACGCACTTTCAGGTTATGCCCTGGGAACGCGGTTTCTAATGGACGCAGCACACAACCGTCGTATCCAGGGGGTCCTCGGTACATTCAACCAGTTTTTACAGGTGCCAGAACAATATGAGGTGGCTGTCACCGCTGTACTGGGAGAGTTCCTTGATGCGGTTGTAATCGAAGCCGATGTTGGTGGAGCGATGGATCAGCTTCTGAAGGAAAGAGAAAAGGGGGTACTGCTGCCACTCCAACTTGCCATAGAGGCGCCTTCCCGGGTAAAGGTCCTTGATTTGAGCGGTACTCATGGTGTTGCAGCCGACCTTGTCAGTTGTGCCCCTGAAGTTAAAGCATACCTGGAGATTCTTTTAGGCAGTGTAATTGTCGTAGAGAATCGTAGTCAGGCTGAAGATTTGCTGCTTGGATGGAATCAACGGGTGGAGCTAAATGCAGTTGTTTCCGGATTGACGCTGGTGACCCTTCAAGGCGAGGTGATACACGCGAAGGGACCCAGGATAGTCGGCGTAAAGGGAACGGATGACCAGTCACTATTAGGTCGAACCAGGCAGATAACTGAATTGGAAGAACAACGTTCTCGAAGTAACAGCAGATTAGGTCTGTTGAAGGAACAGATCGCCAGAGTCGATCTTGAACTAGAACAGCTTGACGAGCAATATAGTCACCTTGTTGAAGAGTACAAGAAATCTGTTGCTTTGATGGATGAGTTAACGATCCTTTCAAACCAGTCACAGCAGGTGATAGACACGAACATCCAGCAATTGGAATGGCACAAAGGACAGAACAACCGCTACCAAAAAGATTTGGATGAATTAATTGCTAACAAGGAATCTCTGTCTTCCAAGGCAAATGAACTCCAGGAGGCAGTCCGAGGAGCCAAACGGATTCTTGATGAGAAGAACCGGGAGCTGAATGAATCGCTGACCAGCGACCCTAACGAACCAGTTGCACATTGGAACACTACCATTGCCGTCATCGAAAAAACGCTGGAATCTTCAAGAAGCCAGCTTGCAGAGAGGCAATCAAGTCTGGCAGGTTTGCAATCAGAAAAAACTGCCATCATTAATCGAGACATCCTCCATTCCCAGGCGATCGATCAGCTGGCAGGAGAAATAGCTGAGTGGCAGAAGCAGGAAGGAACAATCTCTGCTGCCTTAAAAGAGCTTATGGCAAAGGTGGATCCTGCAGAGAAGGAGACTGCTGAATTTGAAAGGAAACAGATCCAGCTCGAAAAGAATGAGCAAAACGCACGCCAATCCCTGAACATCATCGAAGATCACACATCGCAGACAAGAATCGGTCTGACCCGGCGACAGGATGCCCTTGAGTCGATGCAGAGGAGAATAGAGGAGGATTTTGGTCTGGTTGATTTCGAGTACGTGGATGATGTTTCCGGTCCGACACCGCTCCCATTAGATGGGATGGTGGAACAGCTGCCTGTTGTCACATCCATCTCGGACGAAGTAGAGGAAGGAATCAAGCGCACCAAAACTCAGCTACGCCGCATTGGTCCAGTGAACCCCGAAGCGCTCAATGAATTCCAGGAGGTTTCAGAACGTTTCACCTTCTTGAATGAACAGGTGAGTGACCTTGAGAAGGCTGAATTGGACATTCGCAAGGTGATCCAGGAGCTTGATCTATTGATGCAGAATGAATTCATCAAGACTTTCGAAGCAGTGGCGGTCGAATTCCGGGAAATTTTCCAACGGCTTTTCAGCGGGGGCTCTGCACGGTTGGTCCTTGCTAATCCGGAGAATCTGACCGAAAGCGGGGTGGACATCGAAGCGAAGCTTCCCGGAAGAAGGATGCAGGGTCTTTCCCTGCTCTCAGGTGGTGAGCGCAGCCTTACAGCGATTGCGTTGGTGTTTTCGCTTTTGAAAGTCTCTCCGACGCCGTTTTGCCTTTTAGATGAAGTGGATGCAATGCTGGATGAGGCTAATGTCAACAGATATTGTGAGCTTCTATTGGAACTCAGCAAGAATACCCAGTTTGTCATCGTCACACACAATCGTTATACGGTTCAGGTGGCAGATTATATTTATGGGGTCACTCTTGGTAAGGACCTTGCCAGCCAGGTATTAAGTTTACGTGCGGATGAAATCAACCAGGTCATTGGCGAGGAGTAAGCAGACCTGATAAAAATAAAACCCCAAGGATGTTCAAAATCCTCGGGGTTTGCTTTTTGTGAAAGTTGAGTTTACTACTCTTTATGGATATTAAATCATTACGGTCCGAATGTCTGTAAATATTGTTGAATGAACTGCTGGAGTTCAACTGGGAAACCGGGTTCATCAGGGGCGATGTCATTCAGGAATTCAGCAATTTCAACTTCCGCTTCAGCTACTAAAGTATCCAACCAGTCGTTGAAGGCATTATCCTGAAGGGATTCGTATTCAAATCCTGACACGATCTTGTCTTCATGACCAATTTTCCAAATTAAATGCTGACCAAAGGTAGTTTCGACCGGTTCGCTGATCTCCCCAATTTCAATGGAAAAGGCGGTATTTTCGAATGGCTCGACCATTTGACCCCGACCAAACCACCCCAGGTCTCCACAATTCTGGTTGTTGGAAGTATCAGTAGAATACTGCATAGCCAGGTTGCACCAATGCTCGCCGGCGTCCAATTTCTCCAGGACCTCATCCGCCGTCTCCACGTCTGCCACCAGGATGTGCCTGGCCCATACTTCTTCACGCGTGTTGGGGACCGGGTTTTCCTCCAGGTAACTAACACGTAATTTTTCAGTTAGCAGCTGCATCCTGATCACATAGATGAGAAGATTTTCAGAGACACCGTATTCCTTGTATTTCCCGACCACACCATCATACTGCTCCTGGTAACCGGCTTCAGTGTAAGCCGTTGGCGATGGGGTTGGCGGCAATGTCAATGTAGGCTCCAATGTTATTGTTGGTTCCAACTCTTCGGACGCTTCTGGCATTGCTGTCGGTTCCAAGGTCTCAGTAGGCGAAGGCTCCGGCGTTTGTGTGGAACCTGTTTCGTCTGTGTTTTCTTCAGTTTCATCGGAAGTGGCTTCCTCTGTCTCCAGCGTCTCAGATGAGGATTCGGGATCAGAAGAGGTAAGAGTTGGCGTTGGGAACGGAGCCACAGCCGTCAATTGCAAAGGTGTGAAAGTGGATGTTGGCACGGGTACAGCGGTGGCTGTTGGCACTGGGGTCCCGTCCGGGTAATATCCGAGCAAGTTTTGGAATTCGAGACGCACTTCCTCTTCACTCACAGTGATGTCTCTCTCTGCCGCTTCGCGTTCGATAACACGATTGCGTATTAGCTGGTCAATAGCGTCTTGCGTTGAAATGTTTTGTTCCAACTGTACCTGTATCTGCTGGAGCTGCTGGACGAACGATGACATCGACTCAGGATTGTCTTCGAATAGTTGCATAAATTGGTATGTCTGTATTGCATTGTCGACCAGTGTCGATCGGATAAACCGGGCGAAATTTTGGAATTCTTTTACGGAGATTTTGTCACCGTCAACCGAGGCTGCTGTGCGGTTAGGTTCAATCCAGCGGCTGTTGATGATTCCGCCCAGGATCAACCCAACTACCAATACAACCACGATGATGGTGCCGATAACAATCCAACGAGTTTGCTGTCTCTCGCGTGCCAGGCGTGCCTGGTGCTTTTTTGTAGGTGCTGCTTTCTTTTGTGGGTTTTTTGCCATCTTCCAACCTTTACACAAGAATGGGCATAGGCGTTCTCATGCCGGTCATTTTTTGAAAATGCCGAACACGAGTATTCCTATGCCCTGTTTTATTAATTAAGAATTACGTTACCTGAGAACTTCGCCGGTGAAGGGGAGCAGGGCGATATGCCTGGCTCGTTTAACCGCAGTCGCGATAGATCTCTGGTGCTTGGCACATGCGCCGGTTTGCCTTCGGGGTCTGATTTTGCCATCGTCGGTCACGTATCGACGTAAAATGTCCACATTTTTGTAATCGATAACTGCCTGCTTATCAGTACAAAATTGACATTCTCTGGGACGTGCAAAAAACCTGCGTGGACCACTGCCCTCGAAATCTGATTGATCTTCCTGATTGCTCAATTTCTAACTCCTATTATTTAAGAAATCCTAAAAAGGGAATTCTTCTTTGGGGTAATTATCTTCAATTCCTGTTGCCGGAGACGATTCTCGCCTGTCATCCAGCATAATCATTTCATTGGCAACGATTTCGACAGAAGTCCGCTTGTTTCCTTCGGCATCATCCCAGTGTCTGGTTTGCAAACGACCTTCAATATACACCAGGCGGTCCTTGGACAGGTATTGCTTGCAGATTTCTGCAAGGTTTCCCCAGGCGACCACATTGAACCATTCAGTCTCGGATTTCCTTTCACCTTCGGATGTGTTCCAAGTTCTGGTACTTCCTACGCTGAACGTGGACACAGGCTTTCCGGATGGGGTATAACGCATCTCGGGTTCTCGACCTAAACGTCCAATGATAAGGACTTTATTCAAACCTCGGCTCATAACAAACTCCTGCCTTAATCCTGCTCTCGCGGATGAGTTACTGCTCTTTCGCGATGATCAAGAACCTGATTACAGGTTCTAAGAAGCGGAAATTCCGCTCTAATGTCGTGCAGAATTCTGGTGGGAATGTTGCATGCAAAAGCACATACTGACCTTCGTTTAACTTACGAATTGGGTATGCGAGACGCTTCTTTCCCCAAAGGTCTGTCTTTTCGACTTCACCACCAGCTTCTTTAATCCAACCATCAACCCGATCAACGACTTCAGCAAAAGCTTCATCTTCAAGATCTGGCTGGACTATGTAAACCAGCTCGTATTCGCGCATTGTTCTACCTCCTTTCCATGGGATTGCCCGCGTTGTAAAACACCCGGGGCGGAAAGCCGAATTAGTTTAGCACATGGACTCGGATTTGGAAAGGGTATAATTTGGGTGACGGTATAATTTGGGTCAATCTTAAGAATAAACCTTTGGTTGTGAAGCTTAATGGGAAAAGGAAGTCTGGAATGGTCTCAAGTTTATCGGTTGATGAGAGAGCGACTTTGCTTCGGGTTGCCCGACAAGCAATTACCAGCGCGGTTGTCGCTAATAAGATATTACCGATTGAATTAAAAGAATATTCCCAACATCTACTCGAAATCAGCTCAAGTTTTGTCACTTTGACGATTAAAGGGGCTTTACGAGGTTGTGTTGGCGCGATCGAAGCTCAATCCCCTCTGGTTGTAGATGTAAGAGATCATGCTATATCTGCTGCCTTGCACGATTACCGCTTTCCACCGCTCAGGGTTGATGAAATTCCTGAGGTTTCCATTGAAATATCGCGGTTAACCCCTCCTGAACCTCTCTTTTACGAACATGCTGCCGATCTCCCCAAGAGGATCCGGTCAGGAGTTGATGGAATTGTTCTGAGAAGAGGGCGAGACCGGGCGACTTTCCTTCCCCAGGTGTGGGATAAAATACCTGAACCGGAGGATTTCATTTCTCAATTATGTTTAAAAATGGGTTTACCGGCAAACACCTGGCGTGATGAAATCTTCGTTGTAAGCACTTACCAGGTTGAGGAATTCCATGAGTGATCCAGGGAAGTGGCTCATATCTTCACCACCTGCACTTTGTCCTCATCAAGCGTGATCATACAGGGTGATGTATTTTCGACATCAATACTTTTCCCGTTCGCAAAAACCACAGTCGTCATATTATTCTGGCGATGAATGCTGGTTCCCTTGTACCGGACCGTTACCGACCAGGGGAAAGGATTTTGTCCTTCGATATAGACTTTCTTGGAATTAATCGCCTTGACACCTAAGATTCTCAAGAACAGTCCAACTGGCATGATACCGTTTAGGTGGTTACGTTCACCAGTACCTGATCCAGTGATCCCATCATAATTTCTTCGGAAGCAGTTTTGTGATTTTAAAGAATCGATTATGCAGCGGCTCAGTAAGGTGAAAATCCTTGCTGCTTCCCGGCGATAACCATACGTTAACATCCCTTCGAGAATTGGCAAATGCCAGATTGGGAAAATTGTTCTTGTGGTTTCGCCTCCAGAAACCCTATCCTGGCGTGAGAAAATGCTCAAACCGTTCTCTGTCAGAAATTCATCCGGATTGAGAAGCGACGTTTCGATCATTTTCGAAGCTTTTTCAATATCCGGTATGCCAGCCCACAGAGGTAGAAAATGCGCCAGGCTGTTTTGTTGGTAAGTAGCGGTCATCACACGCAAGCGGTCCTGCGGCAGGATGTTTTCGAACCGGATCCACTCGATCTGGTTGTATGTTTCCTCAGAAGTTACAAAACCTCTGTCGAAGAACCAGTTGAATTTATCTGCACTGATTCTATGTGTGCAAAATTTTCCCCCTGCATCTTTTCCGTGTATCGTAATTTCTGGCTGGCGAGAGCCGTTTGCCTCGGTATGAAGATAGAAAATCAGGCGTTGTTTTTGCGCATAGCTTTGTCTAACCGGTAATTTCCCCGGACCCGTTATCTGTCCCAAAAGCACATGTTGTGGGCTTGAGTGGGTTTCCCTGTCCCGGTCCATATAGCGCAGGTATTCAGGATTCCAACAGTGATCTAAAAACACCTCAAGGCGTTTTGTCCAATCATCGAGCTGGGGCATGTTCTCTTCACGTTGAATGAAATTAGCTATTTTACGAAGTGACTTGCATTCCATTAACAACAGAGAGCCTAATGAAGGGCTTTCAACTAAACGGATATCCATCCCAAGCGATCCCTCTTTCCAGTTTGAGTAAAATGGATTGTCCTCAATCCCTGTTTGCTGCACGTGAGACCATTCGGGTATCCCATCTTCGTCTCGGTCATTCATGGGTGTAAACCAATGGTTGAGTAGCAAGTAAAGACCGTCATATATTTCCGTTAGGAATTCAATGTCTGGATCGAACTCGCTGATCTTTAGAGCCGTGGTCGCGAGGATGGGGGTTGCCAGAATATTGGAGCGGTTAGTTGAGAGTCCGGGTTGGTTCGAGACAAATCCGTCATCTCGTTGCCTGAACAAGAAATTCTTCAGTAATTCCTTGCATGTTTCCAACGAGTGTGGCAGGAGGATATCTGTTAGGAAGTAGTTCTCAAAAGGAGTCTGGCCTCTCCAGGCTAAGTCGTAATCACTACCATCCCCAATAATTGAAAAACCCTGGTCCGGATTGCGTGAATATACAAAGGATTTATGGGGCAGGTATTCTGTGGGTCCGACCAGAAGGTTGTTGGCGAGACGGGCTGAGGCAGCCAACCCAGCATCCCAATCCGGATTCCCAGTGAAGATCTCCAATTTACCAGAGTGGAAAACATCCAACCTGGCGATGGCAGCATCCCAATTCTGCCCCACCACTACCCTGGCTAATTCAAAAGCCGATAATTGATCTTGAGAACCCGGTATCGCCCAGGCATGATGGACTGATTTCCCGGGCAGGAGCTTGACTGACATCGATAGAGCTGGATATGTGCCTGCGCCAATTGTTGCTCCTCCAACCACGAAGAGAATGGGTACTAGATTGGCTGTCTTTCCTGCAAGAATGGTGGCTCCCTCGATCGCGTGAGGCGCCATCCTTTCGCCATCGGATGTTGACAATTGTGTCACCAGGTCCAACTCAATATTGCGCACAGTATTACCATTGTTTTCCAGGGTGATGCTGCCGTAGCAGCAATTCGATTCGGGAACCCAAACATCGAAAACAACGTTAATATCCAGGAAAGGAGCGAATTCCAGGCTGATGTAATTCGTCTGGATATGACGGATTATGGGAAGTGTGTTGAATTCTTGTGGATCAGAGACGGTTGAGTATGCCTCAGTGAATCGAGGGAACAGGCGGAAGTTTCGTGCCCTTAATCCAAAAGTGGTGGCAAGACCCAGCGCTGGAGGATCTCCCGACCTCAACTGGATGGACCAGATGTGATCGTCCACATAAGACGTTTTCACGAGGCTAGCATCTGCAGCAAGCACCAGGTATAAAGGATCACCATGAATAAGGCTCCACTCACGCATAATGATCAAATCTCCTACGGCATGCCTCGCTGATATGTTGGTTTTCGAGTATTTTCCAATGAATTCACTCTGATTATGCTCTTATTTATCTATGTTAGAATGGCAAAGTTGTTCAAAATAATGGCACTCACTAGCACATGTGAACAGCACAAATCTTATAAAAAAGGAGCCAGACATGGGACTTGCCCAGTATTCTCCGCGAGGAAAATGGTTTGAGGAATTTGAGGTAGGACAGTCCATAGTGACGGTGGGGCGTACGATTACAGAAAGTGATGTTGTCAGGTTTGCTGGTTTATCTGGAGATTATAACCAGATTCATGTCGATGAAGAGTACAGCAAAGCATCTCATTTTGGTAGACGTGTCGCACATGGTCTCTTGATACTATCGATTGCCTCAGGTCTGAGCGTACAAACTGGGGTCATGGAAGGTACCGTGGTGGCGTTCCGTGAGATCACCGAGTGGAAATTCTCCAAACCTGTTTTTATCGGTGATACCATCCACGTGGTGATGGAAGTAACCGGTATGAAAGAATACCGCCGGATCGGCACTGGCGCATTGGTCATTGATGTGAAAGTCGTCAACCAGCACGACGATGTCGTAATGAGCGGTGTTTGGAATAACCTCATGGCTTTACGCCCTTCTTCCTGAATTCCGCCATCCTGCCAAAGTAGAGCAGTCCCGCGAAGGGAACCGAATTATATGCCATCCGATACCCAATTAGAGCAGCCCGAAGATCCGCGTGAACGTTTCCGGCGTCTTCGCGCAGAGTCTGAAGGCAAAGAACAGGTACCGGACGGGCAGAACTCCTATGAACCTGATTTTGGATCCAAACAAGGAACTCAGAAGAACACCACTGCAGCTGAAGCCAACGAGTTTGAAGATACCCGACCAATTCCGGTAATTGTCGGGAATAAACCTGTCGATCCTTCAGCCACGACGGTCAATTTGCCTCAATCCGGGATTAAAAAAGAGGCTGGTTCCTCTGTAAAATCCGGTTCCGCAACATCCCAGAGTTCCTCTCAAACGCGTTCTACACAAGCACAGCCAACGCGATCGCAATCAGCGCCTACACGTTCATCGACAAAAGGCGTTGTGCCTAAACGTTCAACCCCAGCAGTGTCGGATACCAGACCAATCCGGGTGGTAAAAAAGGATTCCACCAAACCCGTCTCTCGTGCTGAGAAACAGGCAGACATCCGCAAGATGGCTGGGTGTTTTTTCAGAGGTGCGGTATTGTTTTCTTTCGTGATCGCTGCTACGGCTATCTGTCTGGTATCCTTTCTTTTCTACGAATACTACCGTATTGCATCTACCCTGCCGGACATCAACGACCTGAGAGGTCGGGCCTCTCAATTCGAGACCACACGTATCCTGGATCGGAACGGCAACACACTATATGAGATCATCGATCCAAATGCAGGCAGGCGCACATACGTACCCATGGAGCGTATCTCTCCTTACCTGGTCGCAGCGACGATAGCGACTGAGGATAAAGAGTTCTATAAGCACCCGGGTGTTGATTTCTTCGCCATCATCCGAGCTTTCTGGCAGAATTACCAGGGTGGAGGAACCATTTCCGGGGCATCGACGATTACCCAGCAAATTTCGAAAACCCTGGTGTTTACCCCTGAGGAGATAAGCGAGATCAGTTACCAGAGGAAAATACGCGAGGCAATTCTCGCTACTGAGATCACACGTAAGTATTCGAAAGATGAGCTTCTAGAGCTTTATCTGAATGAGATCTATTATGGCAACCTTGCCTACGGGATCGAGGCTGCAGCCGAGACATATTTCGGCACCAGCGCCGATGCTTTATCCCTGGGTCAGGCAGCCTTCCTGGCGGGTTTACCTCAGGCTCCAGCCATTTACGACATCCACACCAATCCCGATTTGACCCTAAAAAGGTTTGAGGATGTACTGGTCTTAATGTACCAGACCAGTCGTGAAGAAAGTTGCATTTTTGTCAGTAATTCGGAAGAGCGGATCTGCATCGATCCCGTGTCCGTGACCCGTGCAGCAGATGAAATCCGCAATTACACTTTCGAGTCTCCCAACATCGTCATTCGCCACCCTCATTGGGTCACCTACATTCGTGCCCAACTGGAATCTCAGATTGACCCGCAAACCATTTACAGATTGGGATTAAACGTATACACAACCCTGGATCCTGAAATACAGCGACTTGCCGAGAACGCTGTCAGGGACCAGGTTGACAACTTGCGTAGCTTGAATGTGAACAACGGCGCCGTTGTCGCCATCCGCCCAGGGACCGGTGAGATCCTTGCGATGGTCGGTTCCGCTGATTTCAATAACGAAGCTATCTCCGGACAGGTGAATATGGCGATCAGCCCACGACAACCTGGTTCTGCCATCAAACCTCTCACATATATAGCTGCCTTTGAAAAGGGATGGAATCCGGCAACCATCCTCTGGGACGTTCCCACGGAATTTTCCCCGTCCGGCAGAGCGGATGATCCCAGTCCGAGGTATGTGCCTAATAATTACACCGGGAAGACCTATGGTCCCGTTTCCGTAAGAACTGCCCTGGCAAACTCACTGAATATTTCTGCGGTCAAAGTGCTGGAATTTGTTGGTATTTACGACAACCCGGAAACGGAACAACCTGACGGGCTGCTGGAGATTGCCAAGCGGGTAGGTATCGACACCTTTAACAGACCGGATTATGGATTGAAGTCTCACCCTGGGCGGAGGGGAGGTGACCCTACTCGATCTGACCAATTTCTATTCGACACTGGCAAACAACGGGAAATATCTCCAGCCCGTGGCAATATCCAGGATCGAGGACCGTGACGGTAACTTGATTTTTGAGCACACTCCCCAACCTGGAGCCCAAGTCTTGCGCCCTGAACACACTTTCTTGATTAGCTCGATCCTGTCAGACAACCAGGCTCGCGGGCTGGTGCTGGGGACAGATACACCTCTCAGCCTGCCATTTCCCGCTGCAGCCAAAACTGGCACCACAGATTCGTTCAGGGACAACTGGACAATGGGCTATACCCCGGATATTGCCGTCGGTGTTTGGGTTGGTAATGCTGACTATACACCAATGCAGAACACCACAGGATTGAGCGGGGCAGCCCCGATCTGGTCGCGAGTTATTCAAGGAGCAGTCAACCGGTTGACCGGTAATACACCCACTCCCTTCACCATACCCAATGGGATCGTTGAGTTCGAAATATGCAAGACATCAGGTACTTTACCGTCCAACTGGTGCCCTGAACGCAAGCGTGAATTCTTCGTTTTCGATCAACCGCCTCCGTCTGAAAGAGATGATCTTATCCAGGAAGTGGCGATCGATACCTGGACAGAATACCTGGCATCGGACCAGTGTAAAGACTTCATCGAGCATGAGGTGGTCCTAAACATTCGAGATACATGGGCGCGTCAATGGATCCGTAAAGATCCAAAGGGACAACAATGGGCACAAGAATTGGGATTTGATAATGAACCAAAGTTTAAACCTTCCCGGGAATGCACCAGTGATGATCCTCGACCAACCCTGACCTTTTTCTCACCCGGACCGGGCGAAACAATCACAACAAGCCCCCTGATAATCCGCGCCGAAGCGAACGCTACTCAATGGTTCGAATGGGTGCGCCTGGATTTTGGCTATGGTAATAAACCTAAGCAGTGGGAAGCGCTTGAACAGCGGAATTCACCTCTTGAAGCCAACGGGGTATTTTATGAGTGGGATTTATCCGAACTGCCTGCCGGACCAATCGTTTTGCGCATGGTGATGAAGAGCACAGAGGGTACCATGGTAGAGAAATCTATCCCCCTGAACTTGCAGGTGCCGACGCCAACACCTACCCCCACGCCAACCCCTACTGAGACGCCGACTCCCACACTGACACCAACGCCATCGGTGACAAGTCTGCCGACACTGCCTCCAACAGCTACTGCAACCAGTGTCTCCCCTTCTGCCACGCCAAATCCGCCCACATCCACCCCTGAGCCATCCGACACGCCAGGACCCTGAAGAAAGCTTCTCTGGAGCTAGAGAAGCTTTATTTGGGCATCAGATTTGGTTATTGTATCTGTAGCGATCATCGATTCGAGGCTCTCGCGATTTAAAGTATCACTGTTCGCCAGGTGACGTAGGTGGCGGAATTTTAAAAATCGCCAGCCTGTTTTGGCTGCATGGGCAAGGCGAAAATCAATCGATAGTTTGTAGTCCAATAAGGCAGACCTCCCACCGGGGATAACGAGTACGCATTTTTCGAAGGGATGGTCTTCTAGAAAAAGTGTTTTACTTAACAAAGCGGATGCCTGGATGAAAAATATATACGCCAGTTTCCCTTTTTCATCCATCCAATGGATCGGGGGAAGGAAAAATTGAGGGTTCAGTACACCTTCTTTCACTTCGAAAGCAAGGTTATGTCCCAGTTTTTTGAGCTGATTGTGGTAATCATATAGGTTCTGACGCCGGCTGGCGGGATGGTCTTCATCACGCAACACCCATTCAGAGTAATCTGGTTTTTCTTGAACAGCGTAGGAACTTACACAAGCATGGATGAGTGACCGCTCAGGAGTTAACAAGCCAGGGAAATTGTGGCAGATATGGTGGTCGATTTCAGGGTAAGTGCAGTGATGCCGCTCGACAAGCAGCTTCACCACACTCATCTCAACGCGATCCGAAAGACTTAACACCTCCCTGGGTACATTTTCCAGCCGTGTCTCAAGACCGTACTCCATATCATCAACCCACCATTTCCCGGTTTCATGAGAATGTTCTGAGCCTCCGAACCGGATGAATACGCTGTTCGGTCCAAACACCTGGCTGACCAGGTTGTTGAAATGGGCATATGCATCCTGGATCGATTGATCTTCTACCAGCAGGATTCCGTCTTTTGAGTTAATGGCAAGGAATGCTGTTGATAATAAATCCGCGTAGCTTAATGGTTCGTTCCGCTGTCCAAACAGCTCTAGACTCTTTTTGTGGATTTCAGCGGTTGCATCTAAATTGCGAGGGTTTGACTTTTTCCGATGGTGTTCCTGCCCAACCCCAGGAATGGACCAGTGAATCTGTGCATTGCCAGTTTCTTCGCGAAGGGCGATGCCTTTTAACTTCATTCCTGACTTGGTGCCTGCCAGAAGGGTAGAGGTGAGAAATCCGCTTTCGACCTCACTGACCATGCATAATGCCGGTAGATCACCTTGCTTCAATTCAAGTATCGATGAGAATGCTGAATGGAGCGCAGATGTATGCCATACCCAGTCGAAACGCCTTCTCCGCAAGATGCTCTTGAAGTGAGCCGCGGCAGTTTTACCCCAAAGCCAGCCAGCCCAAAGCACAGATAAGGTCCAAAAAGCCTGGTTAGGTCTGGGTATGGCACTAACCATTGCCTCGAAGGAAACCATGTCCTGCGGTCGTCGTACCTGGTTAAGGTTGTCGCTGGTTATTTCATCGATGAAATCTTTCACTCTTCCTTTGTAAAGGCATAGTCCACCTGAATGCGGAGGCAATTCAGGCCAGTTGACCATGCTGACAGGTTCTGTTCCTTGAGGCACTGCCCATTGTTCAATCGAATTCTCCAAGGCTGACCAAATATTATTCTCGCGAAAGTGAGTAGGGATGGTCAATATCCTCGGCCGCGCCCGTTGGGTGGGGTATGCCCATAAAGATGTAGCCTGGTCGAAAACTGATAGCAGGAGGGCAGATAAAATTCGCCTGTGTTCCGGCAGGCTTTCGAGCCTGTTGATTAAGGTGAAAAGCACATATATTGCTCGCGGAAGGTAATTGTCCAGAGCTTCTTCAGCGAACCCACGGTCGGGGTCGTCGAGAACTCGCCACCCGTTCCAAAGCTCTCGCACGATGCAGTCCACCAGGTGGGAATTGTTGCGCTCGTTCAAGGTCGACGAGATTCACAAGGTGGTCTCCGGAATCGCCGCAGTGAGGGCAGGTGTACAACCGGCTGTAAGGACCTGAGGCGCCTTTATCCCACAGGAATGCCTCTACCTGAAGGCTGCCTCCACACTTGGCACATGTGGTTTCGTATAACGAACGGATTTGAGGCTCAATCCGGCTGCCGGCGCTGTGACTGGCGGATAGGTCCGCGATGGCATTTCTGCACTCATCCACCGTAGGAGGATCGGCGATCATATCAATCATGAACCTCAAGATCGGATTATTCTCTGTCACCACCACCCTGTATCCCGCCCTGGCGGTTTCGACTACCAGGTATGGGTCCGCGCCAAATGGGACCAAAACCCAGGGTACCGGATCACTTTCACTTTTTTGGGGGATGGTGTTGTACAGCCAGGTAGAAACCACCCCCTCATGAGGTGGTGGGAGAAATCGGCTTAATGGGAGGGGTTTATCAGTTGCTTTACTGGGTATATACGCGAATCCAGTTGTCACTCATGCAGGATTATATTCCAACCGTATGCAGTAATGCAAGGTTTGTCCTTTGATGAGTCTGGATTGGGAAACCGCACAGTAAAACGAGTTGTTGACCTGCTTCTACCTGACCCCAAGCGAGCAGTTTCTCTTCCACCACTTTTATGACAGCTTCAACAGATTCCACGTAAGGGCTCAGCACGGGAGTTATGCCCCAATACAGGCCTAATTTCTGGTATGTTGCTGGTTCTGGTGTGAACGCTATGATCCGAACACCTGGACGGGTTTTGGACATATAGCGTGCTGTTCTTCCGGATTGGGTAAAAACGACGATTAATGCTACGTTTCGATCTTTTGCCATCTCGCTGGCAGCCCGGCAGACATAGTAGGCATCGTCGTTCTCTTTTTCTGGGATATCGACCATCGTTATTTTGCCCCAGTCTGCGTTGTGCTCCTCAGCCTGGCAGATGATAGCGTTCATCATTTCCACTGTTTTGACTGGATAACTGCCTACAGCTGTCTCGCCAGAGAGCATTACTGCGTCCGAACCATCAAAGATTGCATTGGCTACGTCGGAGGCTTCAGCCCGGGTAGGACGCGGTGAGTAGATCATCGACTCGAGCATTTGTGTGGCAGTGATGACGATTTTTGCGGCGCGGTTTGCTCGATGGATGATTTCTTTTTGTACGATGGGTACTTCTTCGGGGGGCAGCTCAACGCCGAGGTCACCCCTGGCAACCATCACGCCATCGGTACACTGGATGATTTCATCCAGGTGCTGCAGTGCTTCAGGGCGTTCTAATTTGGCAATGAGTGGAATCCTGGCTCGACCCGGGTTCAAACTCTCAATGGTGGAGCGGACTAATTGGATGTCTTCGCTTGTCCTGACAAAAGAAATGGCGACATAATCCACGCCCATTGACAATCCAAATTCCAGATCCCTACGGTCTTTGGATGTGAAACCAGGGATATGCAGCGGTAATCCCGGGATATTTACTCCCTTGTGTGGTTTGATCTCACCGCCAACGATGACTTTCGTCTCGATCGTTTCACGCCCAGATTTCACGACTTTGAGCTCGATTTTGCCATCATCTAACAAAATCCTTGTACCAGGAATTAAGTGCTCCAGTGGAAGAGGGAAATCGATTGGGATTATATCTTCCGTGCCCAAAATGGGCTGTATGGTCAGTTTCACCATTTTCTGGCTGTAAACTTTCACGCCATTGTCCTGGATCCTGGCTGTACGAATCTTGGGTCCTTGCAAATCCTGCAGGATGCTGACCGGTTTGCCTAATTTTGCACTGGTCTCACGGATCAGTTTACAGGCTTCAGCGTGGTCTATGTGTTCGCCGTGAGAGAAGTTCAGTCGGGCAACATCCATCCCGGTCTCGATCAACTCTTGTAAGGTTTGCGCATTCGTGCTCGCAGGTCCAAGTGTTGCGACGATTTTGGTATTGCGTTTTCTCACAGATAATTCAACTCTCTCGCAGATGCTGTCAACTCGTCGCGGAATTGAGGATGTGCGATCTGGATAAGCTGCTGTGCCCTCTGGCGGATCGATTTCCCGTACAGGTCAGCGACTCCGTATTCCGTGACCACGTATCGCACATGATTTCGGGACGTGACCACACCTGCACCAGTTTTTAGTGTGGCTACGATGCGGGAAAAGTTTTTTGCTTTGCTGGGCAGGGCGATGATGGGCACCCCTTCTTTGGCGCGTGATGCGCCGTAAATGAAATCCAGCTGCCCGCCAACACCACTGTACAACCGGGTGCCTATGCTGTCTGCGCACACCTGCCCTGTAAGGTCGATTTCGATCGCTGAATTAATCGCCACCATGCGCTCGTTCTGGGCGATGACGAATGGATCGTTGACGTATTCCGTGCGGTGCAGCTCGATTAATGGATTATCATCTACCCAGCGGTAAAGCCTTTTTGTCCCCAGGATAAATCCGGCGATGATCTTCCCCTGGTGCAGGCTTTTTTGTGAATTCGTCAGAACGCCAGCTTCCACAAGGTCTATGACACCATCTGAAAACATCTCACTGTGAATACCCAGATCACGTTTTTCAAATAGGAATTTCAAGACCGCATCAGGGATTTCGCCGATGCCCATTTGCATGGTAGCGCCGTCAGGGATTAACTCAGCAATGTAGCTGGCGATCTTTTCGTTGGTCACAGTGGGCTCTCCCCCATGCATGGGGAGTTCAGGCAGTGCATAATCGACCGGGACCATGTAATTCAAGCGGCTGATATGGATAAAGGAGTCGCCCAGCGTCCTAGGCATTTGTTGGTTAACCTCAGCGATAATGATCCCAGCAGATTCGGCCGGGCTTTTGCTCAACCCGACTTCGATACCGAGACTGCAAAAGCCGTGTTCATCGGGAGGGGAAACGTGGATCAAGGCGACATCCACGGGAAGTCGTTTGTGCTTGAACAGCAAGGTGAATTCCGAGAGAAGTACCGGGGTGAAATCTGCCCTCCCCTGGTTGACGGCTTCGCGCACATTTGCACTGACAAACATCGTGTTGACTCGCAAGTGACCTTCGATCTCTGGCGCGACATAGTCTGCGGGACCGATGCTCAGCGCCTGGCAAATCTCCACATTTTGCAGTTTAGGAGCATAATCAACCAGTGCCCTCAACATCATCTGAGGTACCGAACAATTGCCGGTCAGGAAAATCCTGTTCCCGCTTTGAATATGCTTTACAGCTTCTTCCACGGGCAGAACCCGGTCCTCATATCGTTTCATCCAATCCATGGCTTATTCCGGATATACCAAATAGGAAAACTGGTTGAGATGTATCAATTTTCCGTGGTGCGTGTTAATGGCAAGTTCTAAAGCATGATCTTCCTGAATAGCTTTTTCGATCCCTTTATTGGCGATATCCTGGATATAAGGATATGCTGCATTACCAAATGCGTAAGTTGAAGTACACGCTACCACGCTGGGAATGTTTGGAACACAGTAATGGATGACGTTATCCTCAATATAATAGGATTTTTCATGGGTAGTTGGTCTGGATGTTTCTACACTGCCCCCTTCGTCAATGCTGATATCCATGATGACTGAACGAGGTTTCATAGTCTGCACCATTTCGCGGGTGATCAACAATGGCTGAGGTTGTCCATGAACCCGAATAGAACAAACAACAATGTCGCCGTATTTCGTGACCATCTTCAAATTCACCGGATTTGAAACCATGGTTACGATCCCGGGAAACTGATCGTAGGCTTTTTGTAATGCTCCCAGGTTTGAGTCGAGCACAGTTACGTGTGCACCCATGCCAAGGAATCCTTGAGCTGCACAGGTGCCCAGAACTCCGGCTCCGATAATAACAACTTCTGCGGGTGGCACTCCCGCTACACCGCCTAACAGGATGCCTTTTCCTCCTGAATTATTCTGGAGCAAGCGTGCACCGATCTGTGCTGTCAACCGACCACCAATCTGGCTCAATGGTTTTAAGACCGGGGAAGATCCATCAACCAACTGGATTTGTTCGTAGGCAATGGCGGTAATTTCACGAGATAATAATGCCTCGACTTTGTCCTTTCTGGCGGAGGCCAAGTGAAGAAAACCAGCCAAAGTGGAGCCGGGTCGAAGCCATTCTATTTCATCTAATAATGGTCGTGCGACTTTTAATAACAGATCTGCACGACCAAAAACTTCTTCTGCAGAATATACGATCCTGGCTCCAGCCTGTTCGTAATCCTGGTCACTAAATCCTGCCCCCCTGCCAGCCTCATGCTCAATAAAAATCGTATGACCGTGTTGATTAAGTAAATTCACCATTGGCGGGGTAAGACCCACACGGTATTCGAAAGCTCTTTTTTCTTTTGGCACTCCAATTATCATAGCGTTCCTCTTCCGCTCAGCTTGAGGATAAAACATCTCTTATTCTAGGGATCGCCCAATCCAATTCTTCCTTATCAATGATCAGGGGAGGTGCAAAACGGATGACAGAATCGCGTGTTTCCTTCGCCAGGATTCCTTTTTCGGCAAGAGTTTCACAATAACGACGCGCGCCGCCTGCTTCAGGCTTTAACTCGACGCCGATCAACAAACCTTTGCCCCTCACTTCTTTAATGATAGGAGCATTGATCTCCGACAGGTGTTCCAACAGGTATTCCCCCATCACTGCTGCGTTTTGGGTCAGATCCTCCTCTACGATCACGCGCAGCGAAGCGCGTGCAACTGCAATTCCCAATGGGTTACCACCGAATGTCGAGCCATGTTCGCCAGGTTTCAAAAGGCGCATGATGGGTTCGTCCGCCAGTACTGCCGAAACTGGATAGAAACCACCGGAAAGCGCCTTCCCTATCGTGATGATGTCTGGTCGTGCGCCTTCGTGCTGGTGAGCAAATAATTTCCCTGTCCTGCCCAATCCGGTCTGGATCTCGTCCATCACCAACAGAATATTCTCCTGGTCGCACAGCTCCCTCAAAGCTGTCAAGAAACCTTGCGGAGGGATTATTACCCCACCTTCGCCTTGGATAGGTTCAACCAGGATCGCGGCAGTGTTAGCGTTGACTGCCTGGCGTACGGCTTCGATGTCGCCGTAAGGGACGACGACGAATCCGGGAGTGAAAGGTCCAAAGTCACCTTTATACTTGGGATTTGAGGAGGCCGAAGTCAGGCTGATGGTTCTGCCGTGGAAATTCCCCTCGCAAACGATCACCTCGCCCATATCACGCGCAATTCCCTTTACCCGCACACCCCATTTCCTGGCGATTTTTAATGCTGTCTCTACCGCCTCTGCCCCGCTGTTCATTGGGATAGACATATCGTACCCGGTCAGTTCAGACAGTTCTTTATAGAAAAGAGGCAGCTGGTCATTATAAAACGCCCTCGATGTCAGCGTGATGCGGCTGGCTTGCTCCACCAGCGCTTCCAGGATTTTTGGGTGGACATGCCCCTGGTTGAGGGCTGAATATGCGCTCAGGCAGTCGAGGTATTTGTTCCCTTCAACATCATAGACCCAAACCCCCTGACCTTTAGCGATGACAATATCCAGTGGAACATAGTTCTGCGCACCATAATTCTTATCCAGGTTGATGAATGATTTTGTATCCATATGGATCCTATTGTAAATTTTTTTGTGTGTAGTATATCAAAATCCGAATGTTTTTATATTGGTCTGCGGTAGAAAACCAGGCGGGTACTGCCATACTTACGCTGGTCAAATTCAACTAAAGTTGATAAAGACAGGTCTTCATATTCGCTTGGGTGGATCTGGACAATTACCCACCCATCGTCTTCAATGATTAGGCTGTTCTTATCGATGAATTGCATGGCTTGTTTCCAGATTCCCTGATACTGCGGCGGTGCAACATAGATATAATCGAAACATTCATTTTGAAATGTCTCTAAAATTCGGAAAGCATCCGATTTTATCACACGGGCATTCGCTTTGAGCAAAGTTGTCTGCAGGTTCTTACGGATCGTTTCAATAGCATGAGTGTTGATGTCGACAAGAGTCGCGCTCCTGGCACCCCGACTGAGCGCTTCGATAGCGACAGCGCCTGTGCCGGCGAACAGGTCCAGGAAAGTAGAATCGATTATGTCTGCACCGATGATGTTAAAAAGCGATTCCTTTGTCCTGTCCGTGATCGGGCGTGTGGAATCACCTGGGACTGCGCGTAATCTCATCCCCCTGGCAGTTCCTGCAATGACACGTAAGCTGCTCATGGCTTTCCTTTTAGGGTTAAATAAACATACCAAAAACGACATGGCGACTGGCATGGATCGCTTCCCTATTTGACATCATTGTAAGTCCAATAGCGGTTGACGAAGAAATTCCAAAACAGGACCACAACCACGGCGATCGCCAGTGTCAGGTTCGCGCTGAGGTTCTCTGTTGTAAAGAACGGGATTTGGTAAGGAAACCAGCCAACCAACCTTTGGACGATTGGCTCAACCAACAGCAAAATCGGGATGCGGATGACTAAACCGGTGACACTAACAAGGCTGAATTCGATAAGCTGCCTGGCGATGGGTTTGGAGCGAGAGTCAGGATAAGTCCAATACCGGTTCCAGATAAAATTGTTCAAAATGGCGGCGATGAAGGAAATCGTACCTGCCAGGACAAGGGGGAAAGAAAGGAAATTTCGTAAAAGGTTCATCATCCCAAAATCTACGACTGCACCAACGGTGCCGACAAACGCGAATTTTAGGAAGCGAGTCCGCTCGCGCGGATCAGTGACAATGGACGCCATGTTTACCTTCTAGGTGTAATTTATTACGAGGTGCTAATTACATAAAATTTTTACTCAGAGATTTTATCCTGGAAATAATGGATTGTCCGTTTTAATCCATCCTCCAGAGCCACCTTGGGTTGCCAGTCAAGCAGGGTTTGTGCCTTGTGAATGTCAGGCTGGCGCCTTTGCGGGTCACTTTCACCCCTCAAATTCTCCTTAAACACGATCCCTGCAGGATTGTGAGTGAGTTCATTGATTAACTGAGCAAATTCGAGGATAGATATTTCCTGAGGGTTCCCAATATTGACCGGTTCGTTTATATCCGATTGCAGCAGGCGGTATATGCCCGCGATCAGGTCATCCACATAACAAAAACTGCGTGTCTGTGATCCATCACCGTAGATGGTGAGTGGCTGCCTGGAAAGAGCCTGTTTGATGAAGTTGGGTACCACGCGCCCGTCCTCCAGGTGCATGCGCGGACCGTAAGTGTTGAATATCCTTACAATACGCGTGTCGATTTGGTGTGCACGATGGTAAGCCATGGTGAGTGCTTCAGCAAATCTTTTGGCTTCATCATAAACCGAGCGAATTCCAATTGGGTCTACGTGTCCCCAATAACTTTCTCTCTGCGGGTGTTCAAGAGGATCGCCGTATATTTCGCTGGTTGAAGCCAGAAGGTATCGGGAATTGTTTGCCCTGGCAACGCCTAAAGTGTTATGCGTTCCAAGCGCGCCAGCTTTCATGGTTTGGATGGGTAAATTAACATACCCACGCGGCGAGGCGGCGTTTGGACTGGCGGGAGAGGCGAAATGCAGCACGGCATCTACTTTTCCAGGCACAAAGATAAAATTGGAAACGTCATGACGGATGAAAAAGAACGTGGGACTGCCGGATAAATGTGCCAGGTTTTCTGCGCTGCCAGTGATAAAATTATCCATCCCTATCACGATGTGACCCTCGGAAATCAATAAGTCACATAGGTTTGAACCCAGGAAACCAGCTGCCCCCGTTATTAATATGCGCATGGCTGGCTCAGCGTGAGTGACCTTTGATCAGCATATAGCCCTCTTGAATGGTAATTTCTTCGATGTAAAGATTTGGGATTTTCCCAGAAATGTTATTACCCAGTGCCTTTTCGATCTGGTTCGTCATCTCGTTGAGCATCTCTGCTGGCAGCTTTAAAGGTCCAATCGAGGCAGAATTTACCTGGTAATCGATGCCTCCATCCCCGTCAGTACCGACACTTAAGTCTGCTTTGAGGGGCAGGTTCAGTCCGCCTTGTTTAACATCACCTTTCACTTCAATATGATCGTTGGTAAAACGAATTTCCGGATTGCTGAAAAAGGGGGTGGATTGTTCCTGTAGTTGAGCCTGGATATACGAGGTTATCTCTGACTCGGTGATTGTGAGCTCCAGGACTCCTGTTTCTTTTAGGTCATCAACTGTGTTTTCCATGTTTTCTTCGAAGGATTTCGCAGCACCCTCGGAGATTTCGACAGCATCCTTATCCTGGAATAAAAATGGTAAACTGCATGCCAGGCTAGTGGTAATGAGCACCGTGATTATCATTAATCCCAATCGATATTTGCGAATTCGGGTTTTCATGTTTTAATTACGCTCCTATGCAGGAATTCTACCTGCAATCTTATTTGTAAACAAACTGTCTGGTCACTCTCCAAGACCAAAAATTCGACTGGAAGAAGAGAAGGCAGACACCGGTAGAACCGGGAGAATGTATCATAGCATGAAACTACCTATTGATCATGAGCGAGACCTTAGTTTGGAAGGAAAGATCGAGGCGCTGTTGTTTATTGCATCCGAACCGGTGACGGTGAAACAATTATCCGATGCACTGCAGATCAGCACCAGTGAAATAGAGACAGGGCTGCTAAACCTGGAAAACCGATATAACCAAGGTGACAGCCAATACGGCATCCGATTGCAGAAAACAAAAACGCGGTTTCAATTGACTTCTGCCCCTCAAGCGGGTAAAATTATTGAACGATTCCTGGGTTTAGAGGTAACCACTTATCTAACCAGACCGTCTTTGGAAGCCCTTGCCATCGTTGTTTACCGCCAGCCGGTGACCAGGCCTCAGATCGATGCCATCCGCGGTGTGAACAGTGATGCGGTCATCCGTACCCTCTTATCCAGGGGTTTGATCCAGGAGGTGGGCAGGGCAGACGCACCCGGGAGACCCATCCTTTACAGTACAACTACCGAATTTTTACAGTACTTTGGCTTGAATTCCCTTGACGAGCTGCCGAAGCTAGAGGGTGAGGATGGGATGGTTGAGGAGGAGCGGGATTAGCTAGTTGAATCGGAGTGAGACCAGTAGCAAACTCACAGTTTCTTCTACATATGTGTATTTTTGGATTTGCTGTTTACGTATTTCTACGAGTAGCGATTTTTATATTATAGGAATTATCTGATAATATTAGTGTGGATTATCTTTATCACACCAATTAGATGAAAAATTTCTTTTACACCACATTGCGACCAGACATGTACCACGGGCGGGGGACAAAACCACCGTTCTTCGAGGGCTGGTATTACAAACTGGTCGACGCCTCAGAAAATTACCGGTTTGCTTTCATCCCGGGCATTATCCTTGGGGAAGACGCGCATGCATTCATCCAGGTATTCGATGGTGTCAGCGGTTCAACCGCCTATCACCGCTACCCCCTCGAGGCGTTCGAAGCATCCGATCAGGAATTCCGGGTGCGCATAGCTGATAATGAATTTAAGCAAAATAGCATCTGTGTGAATATCAATCATCCTGCTGGGAATGCAGCAATCGACCCGCAGTTTAGTGATCAACTCATCAACCTGGACATCATCCAGGGAGAACTGCATTTCTCAAACACCAATCCATGGCCTGTTTCACTTATCAGCCCGGGTATCATGGGGTGGTACTCATGGGTTCCTTTCATGGAGTGTTACCACGGTGTCGTCAGCCTGGACCACAGCATTCAGGGGAGTCTCCACTTTGGTGACAAGAATATCGATTTCACTGGTGGGCGCGGTTACACTGAAAAAGATTGGGGCAAATCCTTCCCGGATGCCTGGATATGGTTCCAATGTAACCATTTCAACTCACCAGGCACCAGTGTGACTGCTTCTGTCGCAACGATACCCTGGCTGGGCGGCTCTTTCCGCGGTTTCATCGTTGGCTTATGGCACGAGCAGAGGCTCTACCGCTTTGCGACTTACAACCGCTCTCGTATCGACAGCCTGGAAATCCTGCAAGACAGGGTGAAATGGTCGATTTCAAATTCCCGCCACAAACTTATTTTGTCAGCGAAGCGCGTCGAAGGTGGATTGTTGAAAGGTCCAACAAGATTAGAAATGGACAAACGTGTAGTTGAAACACTCAATGCCCGGGTTGAGGTGCGCCTGATGGATGATAGGGGGGATGTAATCTTCGAAAGCTCAGGTCGACATGCTGGATTAGAGGTTCACAACACCCTCTCTTTGGCGGAATAACCAGACGAATTAAATATTTCTTGTCACAATCATCCAGCCTGTTCTATCCATTTATTAATATCCTTACGGTTATAATAAATCTCAGGAAAAAACAAATGGAAGAACGATTACAAAAAATCTTATCTAGAGCTGGATTTGGCTCGCGCCGCTCATGTGAGGAATTGATCACCGCAGGGCGGGTGAAAGTAAACGGTCAGATTGCGACACTGGGGATGAAGGCTGACGCCCGGTCAGATAAAATCAGTGTCAACGAGCAGCCGATCGAACGTGGTGAGGAACTGGTCTATATCGCTGTTAACAAACCTCGTAATGTAATCTCGGCAGTTTCACCGCAAGACAACCGCAGGACAGTGCGCGACCTGGTGGATTTACCCGGTCACTTGTATCCTGTCGGTCGCCTGGACGTGGACAGCGAAGGCTTGATCTTGCTCACTAACGATGGTGAACTTACCAACCGCCTGACGCACCCTTCTTTCAACCATGAAAAAGAATACCGTGTGCTGGTTGCAAGCCGTCCCGATGAGAAACAATTGGCAGCCTGGCGAAACGGGGTCGTGCTGGAAGACGGCTACCGCACGCGCCAGGCTGAGGTGCGCATGACAGGTTCACATGGAAAAGGCGCCTGGATGAAGGTAGTTCTCAAAGAAGGCAAGAAAAGGCAGATCCGCGAGATGGGCAGGCTGACCGGTTTACCCGTCGTGCGCATCATAAGGATCAGGATCGGAACCCTACAGCTGGGGAGCCTGAAGACGGGTCAGTGGCGTCATTTGGGGCATGATGAACTTAGCGAATTGCTCGAGTCCACTCAACCCGGAAATCGCCCAAAATCTGGGAGCCAAAAACATCAAAAGCCGACCGTGTGGAAGGGTTCAATTCGTAAATCCTCTACATCTTCGAAGCCAGCAGCCTTAAAAAGGTCACCTCGGAAACCCGTACCAACAAATAAGCCACTTCCTAAAACATCGTCGGCAAAACAAGCACCTTCTAATACGGCATCATCGCCCTCGACATCACCATCCTCGAAGCCGAAAACCTCTTCACAGAGGTCGTCTTCACCATCGCCCTCTAAGGCGAAGTCATCAACATCGAGGTCTTCAAAGCCGTCGCCTTCGACCCGTCGCCTTCGACGCCGTCGCCTTCGACGCCTAAACCTAAATAACCTATGGAGAAGTCCATCGCCAATGGCAGTATCTCAACAAAATAATGTGACCAAACCCATTTCAAGTTGGTTGGACCGTCCTTTTTTACCCAATCTGAATATCAAAACAGAGACGATCATCTTCGCGGTTATTCTGGTCATAGCCCTTGTCAGCCGTTTCTATGACCTGGAGAGCCGGGTAATGAGTCACGATGAAAATACCCACGTATATTTTTCCTGGAAACTCTATCGTGGAGATGGGTTCAGCCATGACCCATTAATGCACGGTCCATTACAATTCCTCATGGTCGCCATGTCTTATTTCATGTTCGGGGATAATGACTTCACAGCCAGGATACCCGCGGCGATTTTCAGTATTCTCACTGTTGCCTTCATGTGGAATTTCCGCCGCTACCTGGGGAAGGCAGGAGCTGTGGTGGCTGCAGTTTTGATGTTGATCTCCCCTTACATGCTCTATTACGGCAGGTATGTGCGCAACGAGGCTTACGTGGCATTGTTTGGGGTGATCATGATTTGGGCGATATGGAGGTACCTGGAAACAGCCGAAGCCAAGTATACTTATTGGCTGACTGCAGTCACCATCCTGCATTTTACATCCAAAGAAACCGCGTTTATATACACCGCCCAGGCTCTCATCTTTTTGGCGTTTTATCAGATATACCTGATCAGCAAAAAAAGTTGGAAAAAACCCGGGAGACTCCCATTTTTCGTTGTAGCCTTCCTCGTCGGGGTTTTGTTGGTCGGCATATCTCTGGGTTTCTTGTTGGTGAACCGTCCGGGATCAGGGCTCGAAGGCACAAACACGGCCTCACCCGCAATCCCCGGTCAAACCCTCTCCGCATTAACAACCTCAACGCCAGGAGCCCTGGTGATTTCCATGGCAATCCTGGGGGTGATCGCGATGGGTTTGTCCATTTATTACCTGATCGATGGTTATACCTGGAAAGTGTTAAAAAATGACCTGCCTTTTGGTTTGGTTATATTACTGGGAACCCTGATCCTTCCCCAGCTGAGCCCATTCATCATCGATTTCCTCGGGTGGCAGATTCCTGTTAATGCCTCACAGGTGCAAGCATTGACCACGACCAACATCATCCAGATGGCATTAGTTGTGGTGCCAATGTTGGTTCTCTCCGTTATTATCGGTCTGCTTTGGAATCCAAAGATATGGCTGGTAAATGCAGGGATTTGGTACGGCATATTTACTGTTGTCTTTACAACTGTATTCACCAATGGAGCAGGTTTCTTCACCGGCTTGGTGGGTTCATTGGGTTATTGGATAGCTCAGCAAGCGGTTCAGCGCGGCAGCCAACCCTGGTATTACTACTGGTTGGTACAGGTGCCCATTTACGAATACCTTCCAGCCCTGGGCAGTATTTTAGGCGTCATTCTGGCAGCTTTTGGAATTGGTAAATTGTCTGTTTCCTCAGCGGAGGATCAGGATCCCTTATCTGTTGAAACCGAATCCAAGAAAGTGCCCGTTGTTGCCTTTTTGATTTTTTGGGTAGTGTCCAGTTTCCTGGCGTATTCTGTTGCCGGCGAAAAAATGCCCTGGCTGACCGTACACATCACTTTGGGAATGATCCTGCTGGCTGGTTGGGCGATTGGAACCATCATTGACATGGTGGATTGGCAGGTCTTCAAACAGAGGCGCGCCTGGTTGACCATCCTTGTTCTGTTCTTGTTCATTGTCAGCCTGGCAACCACTTTCTCGTCATTGTTGGGTAATAATCCTCCCTTTGCAGGCAAAGAACTCGACCAGCTGCGAGCAACCAGCACGTTTTTTTTCTCAACACTCATGCTGGTAGCCAGTGGAATTGGGCTATTTTACCTGGTATCGCCCTGGTCAGGAAAACAGTTTGTGAACTTGTTGATTCTGAGCATTTTTGGCTTACTGGCTCTATTAACCATCCATGTGAGTATCCAGGCAGCTTACATTAATTACGACAATGCAAATGAGCTGCTGGTTTACGCTCATTCAGCAAGAGGTGTGAAAGATGCTCTGGCGCAAATCGAGGACATCTCTTTGCGCACCACAGATGGTTTGGCGGTCATTGTTGCTTATGACAGCGAAACATCCTACCCGTATTATTGGTATTTACGCAATTATTCTAATGCCAGGTTCTTTGGAAAGGACCCATCCAGATCATTGCGTGAAGCGGCGGCAATCCTGGTTGGTGATGCCAATTATTCCAAGCTTGAACCGGTTGTTGCTGATGGTTTTTTGCCATATGAATATATCCGCCTGTGGTGGCCGAACCAGGATTATTATGGACTCACCCTGGAACGCATTTGGGGCGCCATCACCAATCCGGAGATGCGAGCTGCCTTGTTCCAAATCTGGTTGAACAGGGATTACGAGAATTACGGTCAGATCAAGGGCAGGGACATGAGCCTGCCCAACTGGTCCCCTGCTGTAAAAATGCGCCTGTACATCCGCAAGGATGTAGCCTCCCAATTGTGGGATTATGGCGTCAGTGCGGTTCCGGGTTTGGAGATCAGCGACCCATACGAGGGAAAATATGTCACCAAATCTGCCTATCTGGCGATTGGGGAACCTGGAGCCGGACCGTCTCAATTCCTAAGGCCGCGCGGCATTGCCATCGCCCCTGATGGCTCATTTTATGTTGCTGACACGGAAAACCACCGTATCCAGCATTTTACAGCCGAAGGTGTGTTCATCAACCAATGGGGGAGTTTTGGCGATATCACCACTGGCTCAGCTCCTGAAGGCACTTTCAATCAACCCTGGGGCATTGCTGCAGACCAAGATGGCAATGTTTTCGTGGCAGATTTGTGGAACCACCGCATTCAGAAGTTTTCCCCGGAAGGTGAATTCTTGCTCATGTGGGGTAAATTTGGTCAGGCAGAATCTCCTGACGCTTTCTGGGGTCCACGCGACGTAGCTATAAATTCCCGAGGGGAAGTCTTCATAACGGATACAGGCAATAAACGCGTAGTCATATTCGACAATGAAGGGAAATACATTGATCAATTCGGCTCCGTGGGTATGCTGCCCGGGCAGTTCGATGAGCCGGTGGGGTTGGCTATCGATGAGAATGACCAGGTATATGTCGCAGATACATGGAACCAGCGCATCCAGGTGTTCGCCGCTCAACCTGGCGCTGCTTATACCCCAATCCTTGAATGGGAAATTTCCGGATGGTATGGTCAATCGTTGGACAATAAGCCTTATCTTGATATCGATACCTTCGGCAAGGTGTATGTTACCGATCCGGAAGGGCAGAGGGTGCTGGTCTTCAACACACAAGGCGAATTCTTATACACGTGGGGTGATTTTGGCAGCGGGTTGGCTGAATTCGGGATTGCTGGGGCTGTGGCGGTCGATCAGAAAGGAGAGTTGTGGGTATCAGATCCAGGCAACAATCGCATCATGCTCTTCAATCTGCAGTCTGAGGATTGAATCATCCAAAAACTCACACAATGGATTACAAATGGACCTGCCGTTGAAACTGGAGGTCTTATGAACGGTGGAACGAAATGTTCAGTTTCCCGTCCAGTTCGTAATGGTAGTGGGCGGAAAATGGTGCTGCATCCTTCCGGATCGCCAGCACTGCGGGGATGATGACGGGTAGATCCTCGACCAGGGGAAGTTGGGTAAGCCTTTGAAGGTCAATCCATTCCAGTGATCCTTCCTCCGAAGATGACAATTTCCCCGTGTAACTATTACCTTGAAAAACAAAGATGCCCACTCCAGTATCTGCTCCGACATCGATGGTGACCACACCGCATAGTCGAATATCGTGCAGGTGCAGACCAGTCTCCTCATAGAACTCGCGTATGGCAGAAGTGACCACGTCCTCTCCTGGCTCTACATGTCCGCCAATCCCGTTATATAGTCCAGCCCACAGGCGTTTATTGTCGGACCCCTTAATCAGCAGCACTTTATTTTCGTTGAATAGAAATGTGAGAGTGCGCGGGATGAGCTGGAAACGCTTTTTCTGAACTCCCTGGTCTTCTTTTGGCATGAGAAAATTATAGCATTCTCAATAACGGAAATTTTCCTCTTACCGGTAGTGTTGCTAGTCTCATAGTCAGAACGAGACTAATATCGTTTATCTTGAGAAGTGGAAACATTTGTGCCATATGTAAGAGAAACCACACACGTGGTTACTACGAACGTATGCCATCATTGCTTTTGACCAGTCATGTTTGGGCGATTCTTTCAAATTGGATAAGTGTTTTCGAGGTTTGCTCAACACTATCCTTGGAACTTTTCGAACGTACTGGCGTATATAATGATGAATGCATAAGAGTGCTTTTTTCACAGAATAAAAAAAACCATTATCTTGCCTCTTTTATTCTGGCGTGCAGCGAGAACACAGGCTATAATAATGGGGCGAAATTTGACCAAATAAAATGATTTACCCGCGAAGGAGGAATTGATGTCCGATCAGCAAGATGCAATTTTAGGAAAAGTAACTGGACAAATGGATCCGATCAAGAAAATTTTGTCGAAGATCCCTGGTTTCGGTGGCTATGTAGAAAGGCAAAACCGTCGCGATGCGGATAAGCTGCTGCGTGAGACCATTGCAAACCGGTACGACCAGCAGTGGCAGCGTATCTCGGCAATACAAAAGGACCTGATCTCCCAGGGGGGTATTGCCTATGTGGATGATCTTGAAACTGCAGCAATCAAGCTGCGCACTTTCTCAGACCGGATCCGCACTGCCTCGCGGGGTTATTCCAGTTTGTTTGCAGCGGTAAAGATCAATGAGGATGAGCTGGCTCAACTGTACGCCTATGATGCCACCCTCCTCGACATGATGGATGAGATCAGCGGCGCGGTTGACAATGTCGAGGCATCGATCGGAAGTGATGGTCTCCCAGCAGCAATCCGTCATCTGACTTCTCTGTCCAGGCAAGCGGTTGAAGCATTTGACCGCCGTGATGAGGTTTTCATCAATTTTTCGGTAGAAGGTTCTTCATAATCAGGACTGAATAGGAGTTAAAAATGGCAAGAATTTTCGATGTAATCGAATATCCCAATGCGATGCGCGATGAGATCGTCCATCGTTTCCCAGAAACTGGTCCCGGAAATTTCCGCATCGGCTCGCAGGTGATCGTGCGTGAATACCAGACTGCAGTATTCTTCCGCGATGGCAATGCCCTGGATGTTTTTGGTCCCGGCAGGCACACAATCGTCACCTACAACGTCCCCCTGTTAATTGATAAACTTGGTGCTCTCTTCAACGAGCGCACTCCCTTCCCGGCAGAAGTTTATTTCATCAACATGCGTGAGTTCCCTGACAGGAAATGGGGCACCCCGCAGCCTATCATTGTACGCAATCCCAATATGGGGCTGGGTGTGGCACTGCTCCAGGCTTTTGGAACCTACGGTTTCCAGATGAACGACCCGCAGCAATTCATCAACCAGATCGTCGGCGCACAAGGTGTCTTCCGCGTCAGTGAGATTGAATCCAGGCTGCGCGCCATCCTATTGTCGAAATTGTCTGATTTGCTGGGCGAGACGGCAGCCAGCCAGAGTGTGCCTGAGTTGATCGGTCTTACAGAAGAGCTGGGCGCTGGTGTCAGAGCGAAGGCAGTCGATGATTTCCTGGCAGTTGGTCTGACGCTGAAATCGTACTATATTGAAAATCTGAAACCTTCCAGTAAAAGCGCGGAGGAATTACGCGCCATGGGTATGCTGGATATGCAAACCTACACCCAACTGCAGGCTGCTGACGCCTTGCGAGACGCAGCTCAGAATCCCAGTGGGGGGGCGGGTCTCACAGCAGGCATTGGCGCTGGTGTGGGTGTGGGAAGCGTGATTTCCAGCTCGCTGCAGGGAATGACCGGGCAGGGTGGTGGTGCTGCTAGCGGGAGCGCTCAAACCCCGCCAGACACCACTCCTCCGGCAGCAGGTGGTTCATCGGTAATGACACCTTCAGAGGCAGCGGCTTATTTAAAAGTCGCTGAGGAGGACGTGATTGCCGCGATCACAGCCGGAGATATAAAGGCTAAGAAAATTGGCAACGCCTACCGTATCAGCAAGGATGCACTCGACGCCTTTTTGAACGGGTAATATACATAATAAAGGTATAGTAGCGCACATTTTTGTGTGCCTACAATCCAAGTAAGGACACGGCAGCGCAGTGATGCGATTAATTCATCTCTGCCCAGTCGTGTCCTTTTTTTTGAAAAAGCATAACAATAAGCTGGCAGATGGAATCCTGAGCCTGCGGCTTCATACCTTTAAATAGCAGAGGTCGACATGTTCGGAAACTTATTCTTCCTGCAATACAGCATTAATCTTGTCAATTTGATCCGTGGTCAGTGTCTTGTTTTTGGATGACTTACGGATAAAGTCTTTCAGTTTGGATGCATGGAAGGTTTCGGCTGGAGGTGTCTCATCCTCAGAAATATTGATATTTGCGTCTGGATGAAGAAATACAAGCGCCGCTTCTGGGGACGGTAACTCTTCTTCAGGCATGACATCGCTGAGATATTTCTCCATCGCCCGTGTTTCCGCTGCTATGTCCAGGTCAGGTCGTCCTAAACCCTCCTGGGCAAAAATCTTCATGTAAAGATTCCCGCCTTTTTGCCGCCAGCGTCCCTTAGAGTAGGATATTTCGCCTTTCTGGATGCGCGGCTGCAGGATCCACAAGCCTGAAGGACCTACCAGCAGGTGAGAGACCGGCGAGGTATAGTGGTAAAGGGTGAACTTCTTATCCAGACCTTTAAGCGACTGCGATAGCATTTCGTCCGGACGCGGGCTGCGTCCCCAACGGTTGCTAAAATAAATACCTACCTGCGAGAGCAGAAATCCGACTAACAACGCCAGTAATGAATACAGGAAATAATCAGGTTGGCGGAATGAGATGTACATCCCCACTCCTAAAACTACCAGTCCTGCCAGCGTCGCCGCTAATCCTATGCGTCTGTTGCGTTTGATCAGCCTTTCGTTAATAATGATATTCATTGTTTACACCACCCCATTGTTATATTTTGACATAACCAGGCAGGCATTCTGCCCGCCTAAGCCGAATGAATTAGAAAGCGTGATGCGCACATCCGCTTTCCTGGCATTGTTGGGTACGTAATCCAGGTCACATTCCGGGTCCGGGAACTCGTAATTAATCGTGGGCGGGATGATTCCATGGGTTATCGCCAAAACACAGGCGATTGCCTCGAAAGTTCCTGATGCGCCCATAGCGTGCCCGATCATCGATTTTGTTGAGCTGACCGCCAGTTTGTAGGCATGTTCACCGAAAATCGTTTTGATCGCTTTGGTTTCCTGGATGTCGTTAATCGGAGTTGATGACCCGTGTGCGTTGATATAATCGACCTGTTCGGGCTTCACCTGTGCATCCGCCAACGCCCATTTCATTGTCCTCACCGCACCTGCAGATTCCGGGTCGGGGACAGCGATGTGGTAACCGTCGCAAGAAGATGCATGACCGAGGACTTCCGCGTATATCCTTGCTCCCCGGTTGAGAGCATGCTCGATTGATTCAAGCACCATCGCTGCTGCACCCTCCGAAAAGATGAATCCTTCTCGTTTCGCATCGAAGGGTCGTGAGGCAGCGCCTGGATTCTGGTTAAAATTTGTCGGCAGGGCGCGCATGGCGGAGAATCCGCCGATGGCATAATCTTCCACAAGCGCTTCTGTCCCACCAACAATGACCACATCCGCCACCCCTCGATGGATAAGCTCAGAGCCTTCGCCCACCGTCTGAGTCCCCGTGGCGCAGGCAGTGGTAACCGTCATGCTGGGTCCCAGGCACTGGAACTGTCGTGCGATCAGGAAACTGGACAGGTTTGGGATGGTCATCGGTAATGAAAACGGGTTGATCCTGGAAACACCTTTAGTTCGCAGGGTGACAAGCATTTCGTCGATTTGCTCGAAACCTCCGATAGCGGTTCCAAAAACCACGCTGGATCGTTCCGGATCGGGCATTATTTCGGGTAAACCTGAATCCCTCACTGCCTGTACGGCTGCTCCCAGGGCGATCTGCCCGGACCGTGAGATCCTGCGTGCTTCTTTTCGATCAACATACAGTTCGGGGTCAAAATCCGGAATTTCACCGGCAATCTGGCAGGGAAAATCTGTAGTGTCAAAACGGGTGATGCGGCGGATACCGGAACGTCCGTTGATCCATCCCTCCCATAATTGTTGTGTTGTGGCGCCCAGAGGAGATACTGCCCCCACACCGGTAACAACGATCCTGCGCCTTTGTTGGTTGTTATTTGTCATTGATAATTATTCTCTCGGTTGATGTATTGATTTGCTCTTGGATTGAAGTGCGAATTTCACCCAACACATCCACGGCAACACTTTGCCTTGCTGTGCGGATCGCACTCACCAATGCGTGTGAATTTGAGCTGCCGTGAGCGATGAATACAAGCCCGTTCAACCCGAGCAGCGGCGCTGCGCCGATTTCATCGGGGTTGATGATGTCCCTCACTTTGCGCAATTTCGGTCTGGCAAGCAGACCGCCAATTTTTGAGACTGTGCCACTTTTGATTTGTTCGGTCATGATTTCAAGTAAGAATCTCGCCACGGCTTCGCTGGTTTTCAGTAGCACGTTGCCGGAAAAACCATCTGTGACAAGTACATCCATCTCGCCAGAAAACAATTCTTTGCTTTCGACATTACCGATAAAATTCAAACCGCTAGCTTCAAGTATTGGGAACGTTTGCCGGATGAGTTCGTTCCCTTTGCCCGCTTCCTCACCGATCGAGAGTAAGCCAACACGAGGTCGCTCGATTCCGCGCACTTTATTTGCATAAATCGAGCCCATGATGGCAAACTGCACCAGGTTTTCGGGTTTACATTCTGGATTTGCGCCGATATCGAGCACAACACAGAATCCATTGCGAACTGGGAAAATCCCGGTTAATCCAGGCACCTCCACGCCATCCAACGTCCCCAGGCGGAAATAGGCTGTTGCCATCGCTCCACCCGTGTTTCCTGCGGTTATAAAAGCGTCTGCATCACCGTTCTTTACCAGGTCTATACCAACCGCCATCGATGTATCCGAGCTTTTTCGTCGCGCCTTTAATGCCAGCTGCAAACCTTTGTCCTGCATGGTGATCGTGTCCTGGGCATCGATAATTTTGATTTTATCCAGGTTGGCGTTTTTCTTTTTCAGCTTTTCTTGAAGCGTTTTTTTAGGTCCAACCAGGAGTAATGGCTCGAGAAATAATTGGGATGCCTCCAGGGCAGCGTCTATTTCGGGGTCAGGGCAGTTGTCGCTGCCCATCGCGTCGAGGACAATTCGCATCAATTTCTCCTAATCACAATTATATTATCTTACCAGTAAAGCGCCTTTCTCGTTTTTGTGCGAGCAAATAGAAAAAGGCACCTTCCTTGACAATCATGTAGAGCTGATTATAATACCACTGCTCTTGCGCTGGTGCTGGAATTGGCAGACAGGCATGGTTGAGGGCCATGTGCCGAAAGGCGTGGGGGTTCAACTCCCCCCCAGCGCATTAAAACCCCCCCTACTTTCAGAAAAATGTTATAATTCTATTTTAAGTAAAATACAGGAGCAAAAACTACAGGCTCTTTTGCCTGGCTTCCTGAAATCTAGGTAATATAAATAACCAGGTATTGACCAAACTTTCACCCGTTAGAAAAATAAAATAATTGGAGAATTCTTATGAAACGTCTTTCTTTTTGTCTTGCAACATTAATTATTGTGATGAGTTTCCTGCTGGGAGCATGCAGTTCATCGAGTTCGCAAGTTGTGCAAGTAGCGACGGATGCCACCTGGCCTCCTTTCGAATTTGTGGATGAGGAGACCAAAGACCTCGTTGGTTTCGATGTTGATCTGATGAATGCAATTGCGGAAAAAGCAGGTTTGAAAGTGGAATTTGTGAACGTTTCCTGGGATCCGCTGCTGTCGGGGATGGCAACGTGCCAATATGATGCCGCCATATCGGCTATGACCATCACCGCAGAACGAGCTGAGCAATTCGCTTTTTCTGACCCTTATTTTGAAGCCGGACAAACCGTCGCTGTTGCCATCGACAACACCGACATCACCGGTAAAGACAGCCTTCCAGGTCGCCTGGTAGGCGTCCAACTTGGGACTACGGGTGATATCGAGGCTACAAATCTCGGAGCAGAGGTGAAGGCTTATGATGATATTGGGCTCGCTTTCCAGGATTTGATGAACGGACAGATCGAGGCAGTTGTCGCCGATAACCCACTGGCGATCGACTATGTTGGTAAGAATTCCGACGCGTTGAAGATTGTGGGCGATGTTTTCACGGATGAGAATTACGGTATCGCAGTATGTAAAGATAAGACCGACCTTGTTGAGAAATTGAACAAGGGTTTGGCTGAAGTAAAAGCCGAAGGAGTTATCGATAAGTTGGTTCAGAAATGGCTGGCTGGTGAGTAATCACAGTCTAGCCTTGGTATAACCTGGTTTTTAGTCTCACACAGGTGGGGATCTGCATGCGGGGAACTGCATGCAGTCGCCCACCTGTGTATTTTTCAAAATTGTGTATCATAAATCTTAACCCTGATTAATTATTACCCAAAATTATGATCTGGAGATGCCCATGCTGGGGAATCGGCAAAAAAACACCTCAAATTTAGACGCGGGATCTGCTTTAGAGAATGGTTCGGATTCAGGCGTGAAAATTGATGCCTGGTGGGGATTGGTGTAGGGGTGGTTGCTCTGGTTGCGGTTTTGTGTGTTTTTTGGCCCGATCCATTTTTACGCCAACTGCTGTTCATGAGAGATGGGATCGTGGTCACCATCCTGGTGACTGTCACATCGTTCTTGTTGATCCTGGTGTTGGGGTTGGTCGGTGCGCTGGCGCGCATTTCGAAAAACAAAGTTATTAGAGGGATTGCCACAATTTATGTGGATGTGATCCGGGGGATACCCCTGATGGTGCAGCTCTTATGGTGGTATTTTGCTTTTCCCGCCGTCTTACGTGAATTAGGGGATTCACTGGGTATGGCTTGGATTAGTGATTATAGAGCCAATGCGGTTGTCATGGCGGTTATGGGTCTGACCATCTGTTATGGCGCTTATATGACCGAAATTTACCGTGCCGGCATCCAGAGTATTCCACGCGGCCAGATGGAAGCTGCACGCAGCCTGGGGATGAATTATTTCCAGGCGATGCGCTTTGTGATTGTCCCCCAGGCGATCCGAGTGATCATCCCACCAGTGGGTAATGAATTTACAGCTCTATTGAAAGACACATCGCTGGTCAGCGTGGTGGTGGTAGCTGATATGACACGCCGGGCGAGAGAATTCATCTCCCAGGAATTCAACCCGATATCAGGGTGGACAATGCTTGCACTGCTCTACCTGGTCCTGACGTTAATTTCTACCCGCGTTGCTGTATACGTGGAGAACAAATTCAATATCGATCGAACCTGATCGTGGGGAGAATATGAGCGACCAACAGGTAATTTTTTCTATGATGGGGGTGAGTCGGACTTTTCCTACATCGAATCGACCGGTCATCAGGGACATATCCCTGGGATTTTATTATGGCGCAAAAATCGGCGTTCTCGGATTAAATGGTTCAGGCAAAAGCACGCTGCTCAGGATTATCGCCGGCAAAGACACTCAATATACGGGCGAACTGGCTTTTTCCAAGGGTTACACGGTAGGTATGCTCGACCAGGAGCCTGAACTCGACAACAGCCTGACCGTGAGGCAGGAAGTGGAGAAAGGTGTGCAGCCGATTGTCGAACTGCTGAGACGTTTCGATGAAATCAGCGCTGCCTTCACCGAACCTGATGCGGATTTTGATGTCCTGGTGGCTGAACAGGCAGAAGTTCAGGAAGAACTCGACCGCGTGGATGGTTGGAACCTGGACAGCAGGCTCGAGATGGCGATGGACGCGCTGCGCACACCGCCAGGTGACACTGAGGTCAAGATCCTTTCAGGAGGAGAACGCCGGAGGGTTGCTCTGGTGCGCCTGCTTCTGGCTGAACCGGACATCCTGCTGCTGGATGAGCCAACTAACCATCTGGATGCTGAAATCGGTCGCCTGGCTCGAACGTCATCTCCAGGATTATAAAGGCACCGTGATCGCCGTCACCCATGACCGATATTTCCTGGACAATGTTGCCGAATGGATCCTCGAGCTGGACCGTGGGTATGGAATCCCCTGGAGAGGTAACTACTCCTCGTGGTTGGAACAGAAAAAAGAACGCCTTAGGCGTGAAGAGAAAAGCGAGATCAAGCGTGTGCGCACGCTTGAAAGAGAATTGGAATGGATCCACATGTCACCCCACGCTCGCCAGGCAAAGGGTAAAGCACGTTATACCGCCTATGACAACCTTCTTTCCAATGAATACGAACAACGACGTGAAGACCTTGAGATTTACATACCACCCGGACCGAGGTTAGGTGATATCGTCATCGAGATGGATCAGGTATCGAAGCGTTACGGAGAACGTCTGATCATCGACCAGCTTTCTTTAAGCATACCGCCGGGCAGTATAGTGGGTGTTGTGGGTCCTAATGGGGCAGGGAAGACTACCTTACTCAGGTTGATCACCGGGCAGGTAGAACCTGATTCGGGTGTCATCAGGATTGGAGACTCTGTAAAACTGGCATACGTTGATCAAAGTCGAGAAACGCTGAAACCGGGGAACAACGTGTGGGAAGAAATATCGGCTGGCGAAGACACGATCAACCTGGGCGGTAGAAGCCGGAATAGCCGGGCTTATGTGGCATCGTTCAATTTCCTAGGCTCTGACCAGCAGAAACTGGTCGAGACGCTTTCGGGAGGGGAAAGAAACCGGGTTCACATGGCAAAGATGCTCACTGAGGGAGCAAACGTTCTCCTTCTGGATGAACCGACCAATGATCTCGATGTGAACACGCTCCGCACGCTGGAAGAAGCGATTGATTCTTTTGCCGGTTGTGTCATCATTGTAAGTCATGACCGCTGGTTCCTTGACAGGGTGGCGACACATGTCCTCGCCTTCGAGGGAGAAAGTCAGACCAGGTGGTTGGATGGGAATTTCTCAGATTATGAAATCGACCGCCGAAACCGTCTTGGCGCAGAAGCTGATATTCCCAGGCGTATTCGCTACCGTAGTTTCACCCGCTGACCAGACAGTGCCCAAAGAGGATTCATACATCCACGAATTTCTTGCTGGTGTTAAGGCTGAAATTCCAATTCTGGTTGGCGTGATCCCTTTCGGGATGATTTATGGTGTCCTTGCAGTCGCGGCTGGGTTAAACAAGCTCCAGGCTCAATCCATGTCCTCCATCGTCTTCGCAGGATCATCCCAGTTCATTGCCACACAACTGATTGCAGCAGGTACTCCAGGTGTGCTAATGGTTTTCACCATTGCAGTAGTTAATGTGCGCCATATGCTGTACAGCGCCTCGCTTGCACCCTACCTGGAACATTTGAACACGAAATGGAAAATGGTTCTAGCATATTTGCTTACGGATGAAGCGTATGCGGTAACGATCACTTACTTCAGGAAAAATTTAAATTTACCCAGCAGGCATTGGTTCTTACTCGGTTCGGGTCTCGCATTATGGACGTGCTGGCAGCTAAGCACAGCAATGGGTATCGTGTTAGGGAATGTCATCCCGGATGGTCTGCCATTGGACTTCACGATCACATTGACATTTATCGCTCTTCTGGTTCCCACACTTACCGATAAGCCTGGTGTCATCACAGCATTGACATCCGGGTTGGTAGCATTGTTGTTTGCACACACTCCCTATAAATTGGGTCTCGTCATCGCTGCTGTCTCTGGCATCCTGGTTGGGATGGTGGTGGATAGGAATAAATGAATATCTGGCTGATCATTTTAGCGGCTGGACTGTTGACCTACGCCATCCGCCTTAGTTTCATCATATTATGGGGAAAGGTATCCGTCCCAGAAAGGCTCGTTAGTGGTCTCAAGTTCGTACCGCCTGCCGTCCTATCTGCTTTGATTTTTCCGGATTTGTTCTTGAATCAAGGTCATTTGGATGTATCATTAAGCAACCTGCGTCTGATTGCGGGTTTATTGACCATAATCATTGCCTGGAAAACCCGCAGCGCACTGCTTTCCATCTTCACCGGATTTTTAGTGTTGGTAGTTTTGGAATGGGTGATTGGATGATTGATCCACATGGCTCTCCCCAGAACAGGAGAGAATTGTAAATGCACACCTTCTTACCAGTATTTTTCTCGAAGGACCTGCCGGAAGTGGGAAAACCACGGCTGGCTTGTACAGGCTGAGATGGTTGTTGGAGAATGGGGTCAGAGCTAACTCGATCCTGGTGCTTTTACCACAAAAGACGTTATCCGAACCTTACGAGGTGGTCAGGCGTGAGGCAGGTCTTGCGGGTCATGGCATGGTGGCTGTGTCAACCGTTAGTGGAATGGCACAAAAGTTGGTGGAATTGTTCTGGTCAGCCATTTCCTCGGATGTTGGATTTCAGAATCCATTCCAGTTTCCTGCCTTCCTGAACCTGGAGACAGCCCAGTATTATATGGCGCACCTTGTGCGCCCATTATTAGATGAAGGTTTTTTCGAATCGGTGACTTTGGACCGTCACCGTCTATATAGCCAGATCCTGGACAACTTGAATAAATCTGCGATGGTAGGTTTTCCGCATGTTGAAATTGGAGAGCGGCTAAAATCTGCCTGGATCGGTGAACCAGCTCAATTAAGGGTTTACGATGACGTTCAGACCTGCGCCAACATGTTTCGAGAATTCTGTTACCAGAATAACTTGCTGGATTGGTCTCTTCAGATTGAAATTTTCAGAAAATTTTTATGGTCGCATCCATTTGTCAAGGCGTATTTACAAAATTCCTACCAGCACATCATCTTTGATAACATCGAAGAAGACATGCCCGTCGCTCACGATGTCGTCCTTGACTGGCTACCAAATTTACAGTCAGCCTTATTCATATTCGATCATGACGGAGCGTTCCGCAAATTCCTGGGCGCAGACCCAAATTCTGCTTTGCAACTCAGGGATGCCTGCTCCGAATCAGTCCAATTCATGCATAATTATTCCGCTCCAGCTCATCTTCAAAACCTTGCATCGAACCTTTCCCGATACATCATCTCACAGGATGAAGGGTCTCCCATACTCACGGAAGAAGCATCCTACCTGGTACCCGACGACCTGGAGTTGCGTGTAGACCAAAGTGTCAGCGAGCCGGCATCTGATTATGGCGATCCTGTCATCTTCAAACGTGAAAAATATTACCCCGAGATGTTGCAATGGGTTACAGGACAGGTGAAAAAGCTGGTTTACGAGCAAAATGTACCCCCAGAAGAGATCGTCATCGTCTCACCTTACCTTCCCGATGCACTCCGTTTTTCCTTACGTATCAGCCTTGAACAGGCAGGCATCCCGGTCCGTTCGCACCGCCCGTCACGTCCCCTGGGTGAAGAACCGGCGACCCAATGCCTGCTGGCGTTGACGAAGTTGACTTTTCCGGAGATGGGATTTGTGCCAGCACCATCAGATATCGCCCGCGCATTGTTCCTCGCCATAGATGGGTTGGACCTGGTTCGTGCCAGCCTCCTTACTGAAATCGTGTTCCGAAAGCGTGACGGTAAAGCCATGTTGTCGTCATTCGAATTAATAAAAGCAGATATCCAGGACCGGATCACTTATTCTGTCGGAGAAAGATATGAATATCTCAGGAATTGGCTGGGCGAGAGAAGAGCAGAGTTTGAGCTGAATGCAGGTGATTATGAGGGGTTGGACTATTTCCTCAGCAGGTTGTTCAGTGAGGTTCTCTCCCAGCCGGGTTTTGGATTCCATACTAGCCTTGACCATGGCACGGTGACAGCCCAATTGATCCAATCTGTTACCAATTTCCGCCTCTCTCTCCAGCAATCCATCCAGGCAAGGGAGCCTTTCCTGACCAGGGAATATTTGTTAATGGTGGAGGATGGTCTTCTGGCAGCACAATACCTCCCGAGCTGGCGTTCACGCCATGTGAGAGGAATTTTGATATCTCCAGCCTTTTCTTTCATCATGTCGAATACCCCGGTCGATTACCAGGTGTGGCTCGATATCGGCAGCAGGGGATGGTATGAAAGGCTGGATCAGCCATTGACGCACCCATATGTCCTCAGCCGCAACTGGCAGTTGGGTAAAGCCTGGACGGAATTGGATGAGGTAAATGCCGGTGAAGCGCAGCTCATCAGCCTTGTGAGAGGTCTGATCCGCCGCTGCAGGAAAACCATTATCCTGGGTTTGAGTAAATTTGACGACCAGGGATACGAGGAGAGTGGGTTGCTGCTGCATGCGTTCAATGAGGCTTTATCCCACAGGACAGCCAATGATTGACCAACTTCCAGACAGCATTCGTCTGCGTCCTTCACAGCAATCAATTCTCAAGTACAAACACGGGTGGATGGGGATTTCAGCGGTGCCTGGCAGCGGGAAGACCTGGACTCTTTCTTTACTCACTGCCCGGCTGATTTCCAAGCATAAAATGAAACGCTGGCAGGAAGTCCTGGTGGTGACCCTGGTTAATTCGGCAGTTGAGCATTTTTCCCGGCAGGTGGAATTATTCGCCGAAAGTTTTCAAATCCTTCCTCTCAATTACCGGGTCAGGACCCTGCATGGATTGGCACACGATATTGTCCGGGAACGACCAAGCCTGGTGGGATTGCCGAACAATTTCATCATCGTCGATGAGAAGGAAGCGACCGCGATCCTTGCGGAGGTGTCCACCAGCTGGCTGCGGGGCAATCCTGGGGAAATGGATAACTGGCTGCTTCTTGAAGACTCCGATTCTCGCAGCGATTGGATCCGGCGCGAGAAACTGCCTGAATTGGTCCAGGAAATTGCGCTGCAGTTCATCGGGATGGCAAAGGACATGCAATTAACACCCGCCGATATCTTCGACAAACTCGACAGCTTGCCAGTGCCATTGCCATTGGCTCGTATGGGCGCTGCGCTTTATGCCGATTACCAGCGTTCGCTGAATTACCGCGGGGCGGTAGATTTCAATGACCTGATCCGCCTGGCTTTGTTAGCCCTGAAAACAGCCCCTGATTATCTTGAACGCCTGCGCCAGCGCTGGCCCTTTATCCTGGAAGACGAAGCCCAGGACAGCAACCGGCTTCAGGAAGAAATATTACGACTGTTGAGCGGGGATAATGGCAATTGGGTGCGGGTGGGGGATCCCAACCAGGCGATCTATGATACCTTTACAACCGCAAATCCCAGGTTTTTACGCAATTTTTTGAAGCAGAAAAACGTGACTGAACGGGATTTACCCACTTCCGGCAGATCAACCAGAAGCATCATCTTCTTGGCAAACCAGCTGGTGAAATGGGTGGGGAATGAACATCCGTTGCTGCAAGCCCGTGATGCGCTGACCCAGCCTCCGCTGATCGAGCCTGTCAGCTCCAAGGATCCTAACCCGAATCCAGTAGATAATCCTGCAGGTATTCACCTTGTCCTGGACCGGTTCACACCTGCTGAGGAATCAAAAGCTGTGGCAGCGTCTGTGAAAAGCTGGCTAGAAAAAAACCGAGACTCAACGGTTGCTATCCTGGTGCCCAGGAATCACAGAGGCGACGAAATCGTAACCGAGTTACGCAGTGCCGGGGTGGAGTATGTTGAGCTGCTGCGATCTACATTCGAAACGCGTAAATCGACGGGTGCTTTGATCCATGTACTGCGCTATTTGAACCAACCACAGTCCACCACCAGGCTGCTGCAACTATATAAAGTTTGGATGCGGGATCATGTCTCCCAGGAAGGCGAACGAGAAATCTTTGTCGAAACATCCAGGCTGCTGCGCAAAATCCAAAACGTAGAAGATTATGTCTGGCCCGGTCCGGTTGCAGATTGGCTGCAAGAGACCCACCTTGCCCAGACCGATGATGGATTGTACCAGCACCTGTCCGACTTCCGTGAGGTTGTCCGACGTTGGCAGGCAGCTGTTGTCCTTCCGGTAGACCAGCTCCTTTTAACCATTGCCCAGGACCTGTTTCGCGACGCTATCGAGTTGGCGCTTTCATATAAACTTGCCAGCCTTGTGCGCAGTGCCAGCCGGGACCATCCGGATTGGCGCCTTCCGGAACTGATCATGGAACTGGAAGCGATAGCCAGGAATGAACGCAAATTCCTCGGTTTCAGCCAGGACGACATCGGTTTTAACCCTTCGGATCACAGGGGTAAGGTTATAGTCGCAACTATCCACAAGGCAAAGGGATTAGAATGGGACAAGGTTTATCTGGTGTCAGCTAATACTTATGATTTTCCCCATGATCCTGAGGGGGGAAAATTCATCGCTGAAAAATGGTTTGTCCGCGACAGGTATAATTTGCCGGCAGAAACTCTCAGCCAGCTGGAGGTGGCAGTCTCAGCGGGAGATTGGGATTGGTATGAGCCTGGTACAGCCACAAGGGAGGCACGCATAGACTATATCAAAGAGCGGTTGAGGCTCTTTTATGTTGCAGTAACCAGGGCAAAGAAAGAACTGGTGATTACCTGGAACGTGGGACGCAATAACGAACAACCCTGCCTGGCATTGACGGCTTTGGCAAGCATTTGGGAATCCTGGTTGGATTCCAACAGTGGAAATGAGCTGGCAGGATAATCCATGTCTATGGAAACGATCATTCCGCAGGATTTTGCCTTCAGTCAGGGGAATTTGCAGGATTATTATGATTGCCAGCGCAGGTTTCAGCTGAGGTATATGCTGGGAATTAAGTGGCCTGAGCTTGTTGCGGAGCCATTCAAAGAGGTGGAAAGTTCGCTGCGCAATGGATACCAGTTTCATAATTTACTCCACCAGCATCTGGTTGGCAATGATGAAAATACCCTCGGCACTATGGCTGAGCAAGCTGGTCTGCTGGAGTGGTGGCAGTCATATCTAAACCTATACAAATCAACACTGGTACAATTCCCCAGGCGTTTTCCTGAAGTTGTGCTTGTCGATGATCTTAAAGGTTTCAGGCTGCTTGCCCGTTATGATTTGCTGGTTGTGCATGAAGGTGGGTTAGATATTTATGATTGGAAAACCGCGCGATCGAAGCCATCCAGGCAGGTTCTGGCGCGCAGATGGCAGACCAAGGTATACCCTTACCTTGCGGTGCGCAGTGGAGAACAAATTGTGGGTTCACCGGTGTCAGAATCCCAGGTTCGCCTGGTTTATTGGTACGCGCAGAATCCTGATTCACCAGATATATTTGCTTACGACCATGAACAGTATCTTCAGGATGAACGTGATCTGCACAACCTTGTCGACGATTTATTAAGCCCCGATCATGAAGATTTTCCTAAGACAGAGGACAGTCGCAATTGCAAGTTTTGTGCGTATCGTGCATTGTGCAATAGAGGCAGCAGCACCTCTTCTCCTATGTTCTTGATGGATGAATTGGAATTTGATGATGTATTACATGCAAGATTCGACCTTGATTTCAACTCGATTGCAGAGATCGATGCCTGATGGATTGGCTGGAACCGGTTGAAAACGACATCCCAGAATCAATGTACCAGTTGGTGGGCGGGCACCCACTGGTTGCACAAAGGCTGTATTCTCTTGGGTTGAAGACCCGCCACGAGATCCAGGCTTTCCTCGATCCTATGTTGTATGCTCTATCCCAACCCGAGGCATTGGCGGGGATAGATATCGCCGCCGACCGGCTGGTGAAAGCGATCTATGAGAAGGAACCTATTTTGGTTTGGGGTGATTTCGACGTTGACGGACAGACATCGACCTCGCTGCTGGTGTCTATGTTACGGCGCCTGGGAGCCAATGTGGGCTATTTCATCCCGATCAGGGAGACGAATTCGCATGGGATGCATAAAGAGAGGCTGCTCGAAAAACTGACCGAGGGTTACCGGCTGGTCTTGACCTGTGATACTGGTGTCAGCTCCATCGAGGAGGTGGAAGCGACCATGAAACAAGGGGTGGATGTTATTATCACAGACCACCATGATCTGCCGGATGATTTGCCTGCTGCATTGGCGATCCTGAATCCAAAATTTCTGCCCGAATCGCATCCGATGGCTGGGCTGCCGGGCGTTGGGGTGGCATACATGCTCTCTCGGTTTATTCATGCAAGGTTCGGCTCAGCCGCAGACGCTGACATCGATCTGGACCTGGTTGCCCTGGGGATCGTAGCTGATCTGGCAGTTGTCACTGGCGATGTCCGCTTTCTGCTGCAAAAAGGGCTGGAATTGCTGCGCAAGGGCGGTCGTATGGGGATTGATGCAATCCTGGAAAGAATCGATGTAGAACCGGCGCGCATCAACGAGGAGTTCATTGCTTTTTCCCTGGCGCCCAGGTTGAATGCCCTGGGTAGGCTGGGTGATGCCAATCCTGCTGTCGAATTGTTGACCACTACAGACATGGGAAGAGCCAGGATGCTGGTTACAGAAATCGAATCGTTGAACGCCCAAAGACGTTTACTCACCAGCAGCATTCTGGCGGGTATCGAGACCCATATCAAGCAGCACCCGGCGTTAGTCGAAAGACCTGTGATCGTCCTGGATGGCGAAGGCTGGCATACAGGTGTCATTGGGATTGTGGCTTCACGGCTCGTGGAAATATATGCCAAGCCTACCATCGTTATCGCGTGGGGTGCTGGTAAGAACGCCAGGGGTTCAGCCCGGGCAGTTCCGGGTGTCAATATAACCTCCTTGCTAGCAAAGGTCGGTTCACTGCTGACGACTTATGGAGGTCATCCGATGGCGGCTGGATTTTCGATACCTGTTGGAAATATCGAAGATTTCCGGCGAGCAGTTTACCGAGAATTTTTATCATTAGAACCGTACCAAGAAGAGAAGTTCGCCGTGGATGCTTACGTCTCCCTGGACTCTCTTGACCTGGAATTCCTGGACGATGTGAACCGTCTGGCTCCATTCGGTCCGGGCAATCTCCCGCTAAATCTTGCCGCGCGAAGAGTGCAGGTCGCCGGGGTAACAGCCGTGGGACGTGAGGAAGAACATGTCCGCCTGAACCTGCTCAACAAAGAAACCGGTAAGAAACACACCGCCATTTGGTGGCAAGGTGGGACTGAGAAAATTCCTTTGGGAACATATGACCTGGCATACCAGGTGAAAGCCAGTGATTATACTGGAGTACCTGGTGTCTCGATCCAGGTCATTGGTCTGCGTCCGGTTGAGTTGGATCCCGACCAGTCTCAGCTATTCGAAGCCACGGACTTCACTGACTATCGCAGTGAAGTGCACCCAAAAACATTAATACAACTTTTGATCAAGCAGCCTGGCATCGAAGTTTGGGCAGAAGCAGATACCAAAAAGGATCTGGTGATGTTGGGTATAAGTTCTTCTTTCCGCCATGAATTGAAGGCGTGCGAAAAATTGGTGATATGGTCTATTCCTCCGGGCAGGATGGAACTCCAACAGGCAGTTCAATCTTGCATACCCAAAAAGATTATCCTCTTTGCGAATATGCCGGCTGAAGAGGAGCTTCAAGCATTTCTAAAGCGCTTATCGGGAATTGTTAAATTTGCAGTCCGCTCGCGGAATGGGGTCGTCGAATTTGACCACCTGGCGGGACAGTTATCGCAGCGAAAAAAAACTGTCCAGCTGGGCATAAAATGGTTGGCTGCACAGGGTTATATTCACATTGATTCGGTCTCTGAAGATGGTGCCTGTATCGCTCTGGTTGGTGAGAAGGACCCGGACGAATTGAAACAAACTGCCGCGGGCATCAGTCTCATGCTGCGTGAAACCTTGGCGTTCCGGAACTACTACCGGAGCGCAAGCCTGGACAGCCTTGCTGCCCTGTGCTCAGGTTCCAGCACTAAGTAAAAAGGTTTCAAACAAAGGTGATACAAGATGCGTAATAACTTCCAAATGTTTTTCGATTTTGTTGTGGATACAGCTTACAAAGCTGGAAAGATGAACTCTGAGCCATTATTATGCAGGCACACATGTCGATTACAAACAGGACGACAGTCCGGTAACAGCGGCAGACCGGGAGGCAGAAGAATTCATCCGCGGGCAAATCGAAAAGAAGTTCCCTGGTCACACCATCATGGGTGAAGAGTTTGGATTTACCGAAAGTCAGAATTCCACTTACCGATGGATCATCGACCCGATCGATGGCACCAAGTCTTTTATCCGAGGGGTACCGCTTTACGCTGTCCTGATTGGTTTGGAAATTGAGGGTGAAGTGGTTGTCGGTGCGTCCTATTTCCCGGCGTTAGATGAGATGGTAGCGGCTGCCAGGGGATTGGGATGCTTTTGGAACGGCAGGCGCGCGGGCGTATCACAGGAATCTCGCCTTGACAGGTCATACGTGACCAGCACCACTCCGGGAAATTTCACCCTGACAGGGAGAGGGGAACAATGGCGGCGGTTGGAAGACAGCACTTATTTCCAGGCAGGTTGGGGGGATGCATACGGTTATGCGCTTGCTGCCACGGGACGTATCGAAATCATGATTGATCCCATCATGAATCCCTGGGATGGCGCGCCTTTCATCCCGATCATGGAAGAGGCTGGGGGTTATTTTGGCGATTGGAAAGGGAACCGCACAATTTATTCGGGTGAGGGATTGGCAACTTCGAAATACTTACTATCACAAGTGCTGCCCTTATTGCAGGAATCATCCTGACCAGACAGGTAGTTAACCTTCGCGGATGGGTTTTTTGTAGAAACTGTAATTTTCTTCGGCTTTTTTGACGATCTGTCGGATCATCCCGCTGAATATGACACTGTGAATCGGGTGAAGAGCATACCAATAAATCCATCCGGACAGCCCTTTTGGTGCAAAAAATGCCGTCTGACTTACCAGTGTTTGATTGTTTTCAAATGGTTGTACCTGAAATTGTAACCACGCCAAACCAGGCACCTTCATTTCCGCCCTTAATCGGAGCATGTGATCCGGTTCAACAGCTTCCACTCTCCAGAAATCCAATGCTTCTCCAACGCGCACAATATCCGGATCACGCCGTCCCCTGCGCATGCCGACACCCCCAAATAATCGGTCAATAATTCCTCGAACTTGCCAGGTCCAATTCATAAATAACCAGCCTCTTTCACCGCCCAGACCTGAAAAGACACGATATACTTCATCCGCTGGGGCATCAGTGATGATTTGCCGGCGTTCTGATACCATTCCTTCGGCTGAAGTGAAAATGATTGGCTTAATCGTACCCTGCGTTGTCACCAGAGCGTCACTCCAAACAGTCTCGACATCTTTTGCCTGTAATTTCACCAACGCAGCAAGGACGCTTTCTTTATAATTGAGCAGTTTAATATCTGGAAATAGTTCTCTGGCTAGATCGTTTTTTACAACCACTTCATTCTTCAGCCCGTCGATCAAGGGGCGCGCGATGTCGCTTGGGATTGGGGTTATAAAATGTACCCAATAAGATGATAAACGTGGTGACATAATAGGCACTGGGATGAAGGGTCGATTTAATCCCCGAATATCGGCATATTGTTTAATCATATCTGCATAAGTTAGTACGTCTGCTCCACCGATTTCTATAATTTTTCCAGCACTATTTGGATTATCGATTGCTCCTATAAGGTAATGCAGTACATTGCGGATACCGATTGGTTGGATACAGGTGTACACCCATTTTGGTCCAATGATCACCGGTAGTCTTTCGGTTAAGTACCGGATCATTTCAAATGATAGCGAACCAGAACCCACAATTACAGCGGCACGAAATTCGGTAACCGGGATACCGGAAATGCGTAGCTGATCTCCGGTGTTTTGACGTGAGCGCAAATGTGGCGAGAGATCATCGGTAGGATCACCAAGACCACCAAGATAGATGATGCGTTTAACACCCGCTTCTTTTGCGGCGAAGCTGAAAATTTCTGCAGCGACGATATCCAGCTCGTGAAAATTTCCACCTCCCCCCATACTATGGATCAGATAATAAACAATCTCAACCTGGTCCAATGCTGACACTACTGTGGGTACATCAAAAACATCCCCTTTTACCACATCCACTTGTTTTGACCAGGATCTACCCTGAAGACGTACAGGATCACGAACCAGGCAGCGTACATGGTGACCTTCTTCTAACAGCCTGGGTACCAGTCTGCCTCCGATATATCCTGTTGCGCCAGTGACGAGAATTAACATGATAATTTTAAAATTTGATTGTAACATAGTGCACAGATGAGATGGGTTGGGTAGTAAAATAAAACGAGATGATTGGATTACCAGCAGAAGCAAATGTGTCACCAGACCAGGAATTTAACGCCCTGGCAAAAGATGCATCTGATTATTTGGATGACGGCGATATTTCCAAATTTACTCGAGCTTATCAATTTGCCAGGTCTTCTCATGGGGAACAGATGCGTGATTCAGGGCAGGAATATATCCATCATCCCCTGGCGATAACGCGATACCTGGTTGAAATGCGCATGGATGTAGTGACCCTTTGTGCCGCATTACTTCATGACGTTCCGGAGGATACGCCGGTCAGCATTGAGGCAATCACATCGGAATTTGGCTGGGAAGTATCCCGGTTGGTGGATGGGGTCACCAAGTTGGGGAAAATTAAACCTCCACCGGGTTTTTCAGATCTACTTCAATCAGTTTTTGTTCAGGCTGATACTTTTGACAAAAATAATGACCGCATCTGCAGACGATATCTGTGTGACCTTGATCAAGTTAGCCGATCGGCTGCATAACATGAACACCATTTTGGCTTTACCAATTCCGCGGCTCCGGAAAGTAGTTGCTTCGACTGACTTGAAATATATACCAATCAGCATTTCTGAAACCAACAATTTTTCTCGGCAATCCGCGATCAACGTGGACCAGGTACAGGATGCAGCTAACGTAAGCGCCATTGTGCCAGGGCAAATGGATTATTATCAAGCATTGGGAGTGATCCACCCACTTAAGAAACCAATCCCGGGCATTTTGATGATTATTTAATTTTACTCAAAGGCAACTATTACCGAATGATGCCCATACTAAATCCAGGAGAATTCTTATGAAAGCACAAATCCGACCGGTATATTTCGACCCAGGCAGGGATGAAGAATTCGATCTCCAGATGGAAAGGCTGCAGTCCCTATTTGGTCATAAAGCAGATTTCCTCGAGCCAATACCCCTGGGATCGGAAATGTACCATAAAAACTCAATGGGGGTTGATGCCGTTGTGTTCCCCCAGATTCTGGGACAGGCATACCGCTGTGTAGATGCTTTCAAAGCCATTGACGTGCCAATCTTGATTATCACTTCCGAATTTGGGACTTTATCCATGTGGGATTGGGAGATTATCAGTTACCTGGGTTCCGAAGGTGTGTCCACCATCGCTCCTCACCAGGCGCGCCAGGTGGATGTATTACTGCAGGCGCTGCAGGTGAAGCGCAGGATGCGGTATGGCAGATTCCTGGTATTCCAGGATAATCCAGGTGAGGGATTCCAGGCGAGTATTTTCAAACGCTTTTACTGGTGGGAAGACGAGTGTGTGCAGCGGATTTCGACGAATTTTGGGGTTGAAATCGTAAAACGCAGTTTCAAGGATCTGGCGGAGGAGGCGAAGCTGATCCAAGATGCCCGGGCGCTTGCCTCCATGCGCCAGAAAACGGTATCCGTGCGAGACGTGCCAGAACAGGGCTTGCTTTCCGCCCATAAACTCTACCTGGCGCTTGTCGATCAGTTGAACAGATTAGAGAACGTTCTCGCCTGCGGGATCAACTGCCTCGACGAATCGCATTTTTCCGACACCACCCCTTGCCTGGCATGGAATCTGTTGTTCGAAGAGCACGGTTTGATCTGGGGATGCGAGGCTGACCTGTTATCGATGTTGACCAAATACATCCTTCATGTCTCTCTGGACGTCCCGGTGATGATGACCAACCTGTACCCATTTTTGATGGGTGATGCAGCCTTGAAGCACGAGAAAATCCCCATGTTTCCGCCCTTGGATGAGCCTGAGAACCATATCCTCCTGGCACACTGCGGGTATTTGGGCGTGCTGCCAACATCGTTTGCCTCTCAGTGGACCTTGCGACCGAAAGTCTTGTCGATTGTGGACGATAATGCGACGGCAATAGACGCGCGTCTGCCGGTTGGCGTAGTGACACTGGCAAAGATAGAATTCCTCCGTCAGGAAGATGCGGACTTCTCCCGGGGAAATTGTGGATTATGTTCAATATCCAGGTTCGCACTGCCTGAATGGGGGGGTTCTTAAAGTGCCAGATGGGAAACAGTTGATGAAAAACCTTGATTCCCACCATGCGATCCTGGTTAGTGGTGATCGCTCGGATGATATCGAGCTAATATCTCAGGTGCTGCCCTTTGAAATTCTGAAAATGACAGCCTGAAATCAGGAAGCGGCAGTTTCCACCGCTTCGACGAGTTTGTCGATATCTTCGTGGTTGTTGAAATGCGCGCTGGAAATCCGGATGGCGTTGTAATGTGGGATAACGCGCGACATGGATGCTTTTACTCTCCCGTATTTTTTTGCTGATTTCACCAGCGTCGAATCCTTTTACAATAAACGTGGTCAAGCCGGATGATTCATCAAAACTCTGCGGCGTGATCGATTCCATGACCGGGCTTCGTTCGATTCTTTCTTTTAGATAAGAACTCAATGACTCTATATGTTCGTAGACGTTCTCCCAACCCAATTGTTCGAACCAATCCAGGCTAGCTTTGAGCCCGGCAGAGACCGCCCATGAGCGTGTGCCGAATTCGAACCGAAGTGCTGAATCCCATAATTCCGCAGTTCCTGTATCAATATCTGCTTTCTCCAGGCTGCCGGCGCCAACGAAAGCCGGATAGATTGAATCTAGCTTATCATTCCGAATGAAGAAAAAGCCGGTGCCTTTTGGTGCTGACAACCATTTATGACCATTGGAAGTATAAAAATCACAGCCGATATGCTTAACATCTATGGGGAATGCACCGGATGCCTGGGCGCCATCGAGTAACGTGAGGATGTCTTTCTCACCAGCCCAGGAGCTGATTTCGACTGCCGGTAGACGAGTCCCCGTTTCACAGCTAACCAGACTCATTGCCACCAGCTTTGTTCGGGGTGATTTTAAGTTTTCTAGCTGATCTAAGATGGTTTGAGGGTCTGGGGAAGTCGTAATCCTGTGAAATTTAATCCCTTTCCTGCGTTGAAGGTACAGGAGGGGATGAATCATCGCTTCATGTTCTTCATCGGTCGTAATCACTTCGTCGCCAGGCTGCCAATCAATCCCTGCGAGGACGATGTTTATCCCATCAGTGGCATTGCGCGTGAAAGCGATTTCTTTTATATCAGCATGGATAAGATTAGCAATTTTTCCTCGTGCTGCTTCCGAAGTCCGGTGCGTTTCACCAGATGAAGCTACTCCATAAATTTCGAATTCCGATTGCAAGCGGTTGAATTCTGCCAGTGCAGGATCGGGAACAATGCCGTAGGTACCTACATTCAAATAATTGACCCTCGAAAGGACCGGGAAAGCTGAGCGTACGTATTCGGAATTAATCAATCCAGGGATGGTGGTATTCATTTTTATCCTAAACAATAGGTGGAATCAGGTTTCAAACACAATAGCGAAAATTCTATACCTGTAAATTTATACTGTCAAGCGGTGATTCTTTTTTTGTTAAAACCATTGTGACATACTCACTGGAGAAGATAGAGTCATTCAGAGACCGGATCAAGCAAGCATTAATTGATGATACAGAGTTAAGGATAGACTCGATTTACAGTTAGATCGCATTCTTGCGTTGGGTCAATGGGAGAAAGTCCAGTGCTGAGAATGGCTTCGAGATACAAATCAACAACGTGTCAGCAGTAGGATATCCGCACTCCGGGGTTTTACCAGATGCCAGGTGAAATCTTTATCCATCATCTCTGCGCCAGAAAATTCCCCATAAGGACCTCCTTTGTAAAATTCTGCGCGATAGCGTGCGCTTCGGTCTAACCCTTGCAATTTCACTGAATATTCAGATTGAGGAACTCATACAACGATAGAAATAAACAACTGAGAGATCCTGCTCGCGAGCCACATACTGATAAACCTCCCAGTTATCAGCTTCCCAATAATAAGGTTCATAGAGCAGTTGTGGTCCTGACAGTACGAATCGGTCTCCATGTATACATCGGCGAATACGTTTATAAAAGGCGTTGCCTTTCTTTAGAATTTCGCGTTGAAAATCGGGTAAAGCATTGACTTCCAATCCGATGGCAAAATAACCCATAAATCTGTTCAGCATACGCCATTCAAAGCGTTCTGCATCAATAATCCGGTCAACAGGTCTTTGTTGCCATATCTGGGAGATGTTGTCACCAGGTAAATCGTTGTAGTCAGAGAGAACGCTTGCCTGGTAGCTGGTGGGATACATGCAGCCGGTGCCGTGCATGAATCTGCGTTGCTTCGCAGACGGGGCGGCATTATCATGCGGGTGAATGCAGTTGGAGTAACGTGCAATTCCGAAGTCACCTCGCTGGCTGCCGCCTGAGGAATTCATGATCATCAGGTTTGGGAAGGCTTTCCGAATTTCTTGCATGACATAGTAAAAACCATGAATTTGTGCCCATTCACCATCGCCTGTGCCATGATCATGAGTTGGGTCATCGCAGATTGCCCATTCGTTTCCGTCAAACATAATGTAATCGATGTTGTATTCATTAACTGCCCAGATTAAATTCTCAACTGCCCATTCAGCGGCTGCTTTGACACCCAGGCATAATAAGAATACGTGTGGACACCAGGAGCGATAAGGATATCCTTTTTGTTGGACGATCCATTCTGGTTTCCATGGATTACGAAGCCGGTTGGCAGTTCGAATATCTACTCGTTCGATTTCGAACCATACTCCAAAGTACATTCCTTTCGAATGCACGTAATCGGACATTTTGCGCAAACCCATAGGAATTTTCTTGCGGTTATCGTTGAAATTCCCCAAACCATATGAGAATTCACCAGCCTGTGCACCTTCATCCCACCAGATCGTCTCGACATATGTTGTGTCAAAGCCAGCATCAGCAGCCGCGTCGATTTCACTCTTTAGAAAATCATTGTTTCCTTTTTCTGGAGTGTTGTGAAACAAGTAAACATGGAGACTGGTTGGCCATTCCGGTTTAATTTTTGGGATAATTTCATCATCAACATAGTAGCGACAGGCGTTAAAACAGTTATCCCATTCTCCGGCAAACAATCCAATAAAAGCCGCGGGTGAGATCAAGCTTTCACCGGGTTTCAAATTATGAGAATTTGCATCAGTACAGGCGAACACAGTGGTTAGTTGGCTGTCTGCTATGAATTGTGTATCAATCTTCCAGGTGCCACTCCATTCAAATCCTAGAAACCAGCCTCCTTTGCGTTGAGGATCGTGGACAGCCACCCAGGGGTGGTTCTCATAAGTGGAGCGTTTTCCACTTCGTAAAGGGAGTTTTTCCAATCGTTCTTGAACCAGACGATAGACAGGTGCCGTCCATCCCCCGGCTGGTGGAGGTGGGATCACGCCACTTTCGCCATAGAGAAATCTGGGAATCCAGCCACCGTATTTGAAAGGCAGAGCAGGTCTACCAGGGACCTCCGCCCGAGGTCCTTCCATCCAACCCAGTACATAACTACATTGTGGATTCTGTGAACCGGTGGAGAAAGTAAAATTCGCGGCATCGAATCGGGTGATCTCTTCAAAATAAGATGTTGTCGGATTATTTAAAGTAACCCATGATCGCCAAACAGCTTTGTTAGGTGAGGGTTTGAAATGCTGAATGACCTGGAGACCATTATCTAATTCATAATTCAACTGCAGCTCCTGAAGATCTTCTTCAACAATGCATCCTTTGAAATGGATGTTGCCATCCTGGTGTGAATAATTTATTTGTCGGATTGTGATGTGTGGGGAAATTGGAATGGACTGTGCAGCCCAGTTTTCTTCCGGATGGGTGGTGAGTATTAAAGATTTAATTTTAGGAAAATTATCGTTAGAACAGGTGAGAGTGAATTCAATAGATTGGTTAGCAAGCGTAAAGGATCCGTCTGGATTTTCTTGAATAGTTGGTTGTGTCAATGCGATTCTCCTAAAGTTTTAATAATAGAATGATTTAAGCTGATCCTGAGTTTTCTAGTCTGTAATTGATTCCTTGCTCCACCAGGTGACAGACTGTGAATTTCTCACTGGCAGTTCAGAATAAGTTTCAATGTGGAAATTGGTCACAAAAATACACAGAATCGATCAGGAATTTTAATAAATGCTATTGACAAACTAAGGTTGATTTACCTATAATCATTTTTAGTTTATAAGTCCTATTAGCGAAGCCATGAAGTCTGGATAATTTGGTCATAATATTAATTGTTCCGCATTTGGAGATTGGTCATATGATAAAATATAGGACGTATTATAATAGAAAGCAAGTTCTTCGGACGCAATTGGGAGTCTTTCCAAGTCCATTGTAGCAATCATACCGAAGGTCTTCGTTCTTGACGGGGGGTCATATCCGGATAATTAGATTGCTGTTAATCATTTCTGAGTAAGTCGTAATTCTGAAAGGAGGTAATCGCCTACAAGTGAGGAGAAGAGAAATAATTCGAACACGCAATGCATCAATGTCAATAATTCAACAACTATAGCCCTTTTGGAGGTAATATGTCTACACAAAAAATTTCAAGGCGTGAATTCTTTCGAGTTGCCGGAATCGCCGCAGGTGCCGCACTCTTGGGAGCTTGCGCTCCTGAGGTTGTCAAAGAAACAGTCGAGGTGATGGTCGTAGAAACTCAAATCGTTACTGAAGAGAAAGTAGTAACCGAGGAGAAAATCGTCGAAGTCACCCCAACCCCGCAGCCGATGATCGTCACGCCGCAAGGACGAGAGTTGCCAGAAGACGCTGCTCCTCTGGAGATGCAGGTAATGCCTGATTTTACAACTGAGCCAAAATTCCTGGATGTCGCTCGAGATATTTATTCTGCGACATTTGCGATAAACTTCTTGACCGAGCCTTTGCTGCGAAATAACGAAAACTTCGAGCTTGTGCCCGCACTGGCTGAATCTTGGCAGCCTGGAGAAAAAGCCGAATACTGGGAGTTCGTAATCCGTCAAGACGCCATGTGGAGTGACGGTACACCGATCACTGCAGATGATGTTGTTTACACCTACCAGCACCTATCAAACCCGGCGTTAGCTAACCCATGGGTTTGGTTCTACTTTGACATCAGAGACGTAGGTAAAGCCGCTCGAGGCGAGATCGCCCCTGCGGATGTGAAAGCGGCAGAAAAAGTTGACGATCGCACCGTAAGGGTTTTTGGCGAATACGGTTCGATTCCTTACCTGCCTGCCCTGCTTTCCTACCAGGCTTCGGTTATTGTTCCGAAGCATGCTGCTGAGCCAAATCCTGAGCACTGGGCTGACAATGCTGAAGGTTATGTAAATGGTGGTCCTTACATTTGTACAAGTTGGGAACACAACACATCTGCCACACTGGAAGCCAACCCCAATTACAATGGTCCGCACAAACCCGGTATCCAGAGGTATGATCTCACCATCTACGCCGGCACTGCAAATCTCTTGAATGCCTGGTTGAACAAAGAAATTTATATCTACTCGGGTCTTCCAATTCCCGATCTTTCGGTAGTTCGAGCTGATCCCCAGCTTAACGCATTGCTGCGCTTCTTCAACAATTTCCAAAGTGAGTACATAGCTCTAAACACCAACATGGAACCGACGAACAACCTCGCTTTACGGCAAGCTTTGTCGCACTCGATCGATCGCGAAACCATGTGCTTCCAGGTGATGAACGGTACATACTTACCTGGCTATTCGATGCTCCCACCTAGTTTTCCTGGGTATAACCCGGATCTAAAAGAAGTCCAGAAATATGATCTGGAGCTGGCTGCAGAGAAACTGGCGGAATCAGGTCTTGATCCAGCTAATATAAAGATTGAATTGTATGCCAACGCCCGCGATGCCCGTATGGAATTCATCAAGGAGCAATGGGAGACAAACCTGGGTATAACAGTAGATCTGATCCAGGTCGAAGGTGGTGTGTGGGGTGACCTGCGCTCTAAACACGAAATGATGGCTTACAAGGGACCTTACGAATATGATTTCCTTGATCCATCCAACATGTTGACCGGACTCTGGCGCTCTGTACCTGCACCGGAAGGGAAAGAAGAACCCTGGGGCTCCCCCCGACACGCATGGAAGAATGAAACCTTCGATCAATTGGTGACCGATGCTGGAGGTGAAGCAGATGTAGAGAAGCGCATCCAGATGTTCCAGGATGCAGAACGAATCCTCTGTGAAGAAATTGGTGGTGTGTTCATCACCCACCAGGTGATTTTCCAGGTGTGGTGGCCTTGGGTGGTAGGAATGCACCCAGATTCAAATGGGAATGTGGTTTTTCGCTACCTGGACATTGCCCGTTTCCAGATGTACATCCACAAAGACATTGAGGCAATGAAGCAGGAATACGCATAAATTCCATTGCTTGTTATTGACTAACCAAATATTGTTTGAATGTTGTACGGCATTGCCGTACAACATTCAAACATAAATTTTTCCAATTATCGGATGCCAATGGATAACTTACTCCTTGAAGTTAATGGGTTGAAAACTGAATTTCAACTAAGCCAGGGTCCGGTTCATGCTGTTAATGGGATTTCATTCAAAATTCATGAGGGTGAAGTATTAGGGATCGTAGGCGAGTCTGGGCTGTGGGAAGAGTGTGACAGCTTTATCGATCATGAGACTGATCGAGGAACCTGGACGCATCGTGGAAGGACAAATACTTCTGCATGAACCCGAAAAAACCATAGATCTCCTTTCTTTACCTGCGAATGAGATGGAACACATTCGGGGGAATAAAATTTCGATGATCTTTCAAGATCCGATGACCTCCCTTAATCCGGTGTTGACCATAGGGTATCAAATAATTGAACCTTTAAAGTTACACCGGTCTCTATCTGAGAATGAAGCCAAGGATGAGGCGGTTAAACTTCTTGAACGGGTGGGCATTCCTGAAGCGCGTCAAAGGATGAAAGATTACCCCCACCAATTTTCTGGCGGGATGCGTCAGCGTGTGATGGTTGCTATGGCTGTTGCCTGTAATCCTCGATTATTGATAGCTGATGAACCTACTACCGCACTAGATGTTACCATTCAGGCTCAAATTCTGGCTTTGCTCAATGAACTTAAAACCGAAACAGATGCGTCGGTGATTGTTATTACCCATGACCTGGGAGTAATTGCAGGGATGGCAAACCGCGTGGCAGTCATGTATGCCGGGCATATCGTAGAAAATGCACCTGTAGTTGAAGTTTTTGAGGCACCTCAACACCCCTATACACGTGCATTGATCGGATCGATCCCTCCATTAAGGAATTGGCCAGACCGTCTAACGACTATCGAAGGTGCCCCTCCAAGCCTGACTGAAGAGATATTTGGCTGTCCCTTCCAACCACGCTGTCTCGAAACAATTGAGCGGTGCGAAACAGAAAATCCGCTTTTACTTGAAACCAATTCCGGTCATTACTGTGCTTGCTGGGTTGCACAAGCAAAAACAATCTCAGTGGGTGAAAAAGGAGCAACCAGTTATGCCTGATAATCTGCTCCAAACGATCGATCTGGAAAAAAGTTTTCCAGTACGGCGGGGTTTTTTTGGTCAAACACACTTGCGTCTGGTTGCTGTAGATAATGTTAACCTGACGATCCGCAAAGGTGAAACGCTGGGTTTGGTAGGTGAATCGGGTTGTGGAAAATCTACCTTAGGTCTTACCATTATGTACCTTTACGAGCCGACAAGTGGTAATGTGATTTTCGAAGGTCAGGATTTAGGAAAACTGGATGAAGCCAGATTATTGAAACAGCGACGTCTGATGCAGATGATTTTTCAAGACCCGCTTGCCTCGCTGGATCCTCGAATGACGGTCGAAGAAATAATCCGCGAACCCATGGATATTCATGGTCAGGGAACTCCACGCGAGCGAACCGAGGAGGTTGCCCGTCTTTTGCAGACAACAGGCATGCCAGTTGATGCTGCAATGCGTTTTCCCTCCGATTTTTCAGGAGGTCAGCAGCAGCGCATTGGCATTGCGCGTGCCCTGGCATTACAACCAAAGCTGTTGATCTGTGATGAACCGGTATCGTCGTTAGATGTCTCTGTCCAGGCGCAGATTCTCAACCTGTTGCGAGATTTACAAGGTGATTTTGAGTTAACATATTTGTTCATCTCGCATAATATTGCAGTGACTGGATTTATGAGCCAGCGAATCGGTGTGATGTACCTGGGACAATTAGTAGAAATTAGTACGAGTTTAGCAATTATCAACGATCCTCAACACCCTTATACCCAGGCGTTGATCAGCGCAGTGCCTGAGCCGGACCCTAAGGCTAAATCGGCAAGGCGCACACTTTCGGGAGATGTTCCCAGTCCAATCGACCGACCGCCGGGCTGCCCGTTCCACCCGCGTTGCCCAATCATGGTCAGCCGGTGCAAAGTAGAAATACCCAAGCTGCGCGAAATTAGTTCTGAGCATTTTGCAGCCTGTCATCAGGTGTAACAGAAGAGAGGAGGTAATATGGGTCGCTATTTATTAGGTCGCATTGGAGGCATACTTGGGGTGATTATTGCTGTATCACTGATTACCTTTGTATTGATGAAAGCGGTCCCAAGCAGCCCGTTTGATATGATGGCAATGACAGCTAATAAAGCGATTCCTGATGAAATTAAGCAGCAGCTAGAAGTGAAATATGGGCTGGACAAACCGGTTATTGTTCAGTATTTGTATTTTATGAGGAATGCTATAAAACTCGATTTCGGATACTCCTTCTATTACAACGGCTTGACCATCCGCGAAATTTTCCAAAATCAATGGCCTTACTCTATTCAACTTGGTCTTTTAACGATGGGGTTTTCGATAATCGTTGGTATGGGTCTGGGGATTGGCTCTGCGATGAAGCAGGGTACGTGGTTAGATTATCTGGGGACAGGGGTTGCCTTGTTTTGCCTGGCAATGCCCAGCTTTGTTTTCGCAATCTTGCTGCAAATTGTTTTCAGCGTTAAATTGGGCTGGTTCCCAACTGGGGGCTGGTCTTCACCTCAAAATTGGGTTTTACCGGTGATTGCTAATTCTTTGGGTCCAGTGTTGATCCTCCAACGCTATACCAAATCAAGTATGGTAGACGTTATGCGCTCAAAATACGTTCGTACAGCACGAGCCAAGGGTGTTCCTGAACGAAAAGTGACTTTTGTACACATCTTTAAGAATTCACTGACCCCAGTATTAACAGTGGGAGGTCCTATGCTGGCGGGTTTGATTACCGGTTCCTTCTTCATTGAAACGATTTTCCGCATTCCAGGCATCGGCACATTTTTCGTCAGTGCAGTCGCCAACCGAGATTACCCATTAATTATGGCAACTACCATCACCTGGACTGTGATTATCTCATTTACCTACCTGATAACAGACCTGGCTTATGCTTTAGTAGATCCACGGGTAACATTCGTCAAGGAGAAGTGATCAATGGCTGTTACATCCACCACAGCTGACCAGATCCCGAAAACACGCAGGGCAAGCAGTATGGCTTTAGCTGCCAGGCGATTCATGCGACAAAGAACAGCTGTTTTTGCTCTAATTTTCATCCTGCTTGAAATATTTGCTGCGATTTTTGCCCCCTGGATAGCTCCTTACGATCCTTATTACAGTGATTATACGGCAACATACCAGACTCCATCACGCGAGCATTGGATGGGTACTGATGATCTTGGTAGGGATGTATTAAGCAGAGTTATTTATGGCGCAAGAGTATCATATGCTGTCGGTATTCTGAGTCAGATTGCCCTTGTTATAATCGGTTTACCTCTCGGTGCTCTGGCAGGATTGGTTGGGGGGAGGCTGGATTTTGTCCTGATGCGGGTTATTGATGTTCTTTCATCAATTCCCGGCTTGTTGTTATATATCTTATTAATGATCGCATTAGGATCAGGTTTACCAAATATTATATTGGCAATGGCGATTACCGGCTGGATTGGCATAGCTCGTTTAGTTCGAGGTCAGGTTTTATCCTTGAAAGCTTCTGATTATGTACGCGCAGCCCGTTCAATGGGAGGAAATACTGCCTGGGTCACGCGAAAGCATATTATTCGCAACAGTCTTACAGTAGTGATTGTGACCATGGCATTGGGAGTTCCAGGGGCAATGTTTGCGGAAGCTGGTTTGAGTTTTCTAGGACTGGGAATCCCACCGCCTACACCATCTTGGGGGCAGATGATCGGTGTTTATCAACAGTTTGTCCGCGCTTACCCCTATCTGTTATTTTTCCCGGCGGTTGTTTTGGCGATCACCATGTTAGCCTGGATCTTGCTGGGAGATGGGATTCGCGACGCACTTGATCCCAATATCCGCATGTAATTTTTGAGAAATAAATAAGAGAGTGTTAGCAAAAGAATTGCGCTAACACTCTCTTATTTATTAAAATACCAGCCGGATTCCTTCTTCCCCATATAAAATTTCTATCTGTTGGGCCGGGAGTTCTGTGATGCTGTAGAGATTCTCATAATGTCTATAGCCGGACAGAGCTTGTTCTTGACTGTTCACCAATAACGGTCCTTCCCAGGCAAAGGACAATGTTTCACCTCGAAGGCTGGTTAATTGTACAGAAAGACCTTCGACCTTCAAGTCCATTGCCTGGATTTTAGTTTGAAAGTCCGCGAAGCTTCCATCCAGAATTTCTTGTCCCATGTGGCAAAGCCAGATGTTTTCGGTTCCAAGCGAGCGTAATTCGCGCAAGGCAGTCTTACCTGAGGTGATCCATTCCAATCCCAGGGATGAATACAATGCAAGGTATCCTTTTCCTTTGCGTGCAAACGCCCAATTGCCTGCAAGGTCATATTCGTCAAATGCTGAAGCAGGAAAGTAGGCGTGGGTAAACCCCAGCCAATCATCCAGGCTCAATTTATTAAGGGAGATAAGCACATCGCCCCATTGAGCGACCCGTGGCAGGGTCTTGTTACCAACCCATAAATTGGGCAGATGTGCATCGTTTTCACTCAAGTTACCTGGATGGTTCACGAAAACCACCGCATCAGGTCCTAAAGTAGCCTGCCAAATGTGTTCTGCTTTCCCAGGTTGTCCTGGACAGTAATTCTGGGCTGAAGCAAGCATGTAATCATCAGTTTTATAGATGACTTTGTTCACTTCCCAGGTAAGGTTTTCAGAGGGTGAGACTACTGGTGAAGATATTGTAGGTTGAACAGAACCGATTCCTTCCTTGCTCCACAAGGCAGCAGGAGCATCCAGGGCAATGTTGTAGATTGTTTCAGGAAGCTGGTATTTACGGCTGCATGCCAGACTGACCACACCCATAACATTCTCGTTGAAATTGCCCAACCCCCACATGAGGCGAGTGATACCAGAAGTTGCTTCCAGGCGGTGGCTGAGAACGCTGGCAGTGTCACTTCTTCCTTGGGATGAACCCAGCATTCCTTTCCATGTATTTACGGCTAAAGAGAAGAAAATTTTATCCAATAGTACAGCAGCCAACTCTCTTAATGTTTCGGACTTTGCCAGGTCAACCAGAAGAGTCAAGGCAGTAATTGTGGATTCTAACAAAGCTGGCGAATCCCATTCCTGGAAACCATATTGCCCATGTTTTTGCATCCAGGCGATGGCGAGTTCTTCACCATTCTGCTGATGCCAGTTTCCTGTTTTGCCGCTATTAACAAATACTTCATTTGACAATAGTTGACCAGCCAGTATCTCGCAAGTATTGACTAAAAATTGCTGGTTTTCAAAAAGAAAATCTGGGTTGTCGGGTGGACGTTCTTCTGTCCAATAATAGAAATTCAGGATCGCTGTTTCTGCAGTAGAAAGTAATTTATCAGATAATTTCTTCTTTTTTCGAAAACGGACTAATATGTAGAGTAACCCCAAAAGGTCAACGATACTGCCATCTTGATGTTGTTGAATGCGGCTAACGGCTGTATCAAGGATTTTTTGATCAACTTTTTCCCAGGTGAACAAGGCAATTTTTGCGATTTCAATAAATATGCTTTCACTACGGCGCTTCGCTGCGTCCTCGAGAGCTTCCCGAGCACGGTTTGCGAAAGTTCCGTATGTGTTAAATGAGAAGGGGGTGCGAACGACCCAAAAAAGTTCTTTCCGATCAAATTGCATTTTCTTTTGATAATACTCACCTTCCTCAGGCAGTAACGAGAGGTGATGAGGCCCGTTTCGCAAGGGAAAAAGACGGGCGAGTTCATATTTTGCACCAGCCTCAGTATTTTTGATGCCAGATTGGAAAATATCTCCTCTTAAGCTCTGTAGACGGTGGGAGATTTCTGTGGGTTTTTCGATATCGCTGGAAAACTGCAGCACGATAGGCTCATTCTTGTCATAGCGATCCCCGGTCAAATAACCATAAACATATCGATCTAAATAGGCTTTCTCAATGACATTTTCTAATAAAAGCCGTTTCTCGATCAGACTCGCCTCTATTTCAGTAGGAAGTGATATTTGCGCATCCGAAGCACGGGTATCATTGATTTTTAAGGCAAATGCGTATGGCGTCTGGCCTAGTGCTTTGGTATCAAAACGCACAAGCAAATTGTTGATCCCTGCATGAAGTGTGGCTTGGATGGAAAATTTCTTAATAATTTTCCCCTGATATTCATCATAGTGGTGGATGAGCTGCCCATTCAGCCAGATGTCTATCAGGCAATTACTTCCAAGCAAAAGAGTGCACTGGGTAGATTGTGGGACAGAAATCCCGGTGTAAGCCCATGATCGAAAAAATTGATGAGAGGGAGAGAATCTAGAAAAATCAACCAGATGGTCTTCCAGGCATCTATAATATCGCCAGTATAGGGAAGAATTGTCTTCGCTGATTGGACCCAGATTACCAAGATCGACTGGAGGTAGTGTAACCTCCAATTCTGATGTGGCATATTGCTGGTGGGTGCTTGCCACCAATTCCTCACTTGGATGCAGACTCGGGTTGGGAATGGGGATTGAGGACGGACCTGCTGTCAGCCAATGGTGGATAAAACCATCATTAAGTCTGTAGTTTAAATTTCCTTGAATCTAGCACCTCCTGGATATGTGTTCAGTAGTGAAGTGTAACAGAAATTGGACAGTTATATGTCCCTTCAGTATACAAAGGACGATTTTACCCCATAAAAAAGAATACCACAAGAATTTATCTGGTACCGTTTGCTTCTAACATTTCCTTTTTCCCTGTGTAGAATAAGGAAGTAGAAGATGGTGGCAGGTAAATCTTGAATTCATCGGTATCTTGAGCAATTGGATTCCTGTCGAACAGGTTGAAGACCAATTCGACTTTCTCAGGCAATTTGAAAACACGATCCCCGCCTGCTGCTGAATGGACGCTGAGCAGTTCGCGGGTTGCGTACAATACATCGCCATCTCCATTATAAATATGCACACCCGCATAACGCGCCAGGTTGCGTAAAATCGGCGCTGGAAGATTTGGCGCCGCGCTGTAAACCGAACGCCAATTACCGAATTCTTTGACCACGAATCCAGGTCGGCAGCGCCCCTTGGAGTAAACGACATTACCAAGAACGACAGCCTGCTGGTCATCCACGTGGAATACGGGTCCCAAAAGGTTGTTCGTACCCCAGGTGATGTCCTGGTTCAGACCCTTGGTGATGGGATGTGCCAGGTTTATAAGGTGGATATAGGGTCCCCAGGGGTGTTCGCCGGAATCGAACCGAATCCCGGTTAAGTCGGTCATGCTGTCCAGGGAAGCTGTTTCCTCAAGGTAACCAGGCGCGTAAATCCACACGCACACCTGGTCCGAATGTCTTGTTTTTCGCTTCAGCTGCTCTCTCCGTTGGGCATTCATGTGAAAAGGATTTAAAAATACCAGCATTTTATAAGGTTTAACTGGACCTTCCAGGAAATCCTGCATCAGGTAGATATCGTGAGGCGCGCCCATATGGGGGATACCCCACAGGCGCTGCTGGAAGATCAGGGGGATATCGAGGTTGTTTTTGATCGATTCGTAATACAAACTTTCATCGTCCAGCAATACCGCAATTTCGGCGCTTGGTGATCGGTCTAATTTCAGCGAGAAGGTACCGATGTCCTGGAAGCTCTTGATCAAATCCCTGAAAGCAGGTTGTTGGCTGAGCTCGATGTGAGGCGTTTTCGGACTGCCACCCGCCAGCCACCAGATTCCCTGCCCATGCGTGATCACGTATGCAAAGTTACGCTTCAGCAGGGCTATGCTTTCCTCCAGGGTATCCGCTTTTCCGAAGTTGGGGTGGTCATGGTGGGTTAGGTGGGTGCGGGTGTCGTCCTCATACAGGTAGAGCTTGTTGTGCAGGCGCATGGATTCAGCCGGTGGCATTGCTGGGGTGTCGCCGCCTATGCCGCGGAAACCATACGAATAAGGGCTGACCAGGAAATCCACGTCCGGTGAGCGCAGTACATATTTCAAGCCCAGGTGACCGCTGCGCTGGTACGTGGAAAACTCACTGTCGGACCCTTCCCCGAAGAAACCGGCGTTCCAGGCAAGCTCAGTCAGGTACCCGTAGAAAGCACCGGCGAGCGCCTGCCGTTGGGTGGCTTTCTTGACAGTGCCACAGAATTCGGTGCATAGTTCAGCCGAGAGTTCAGCCAGGCATTCGTAATAATCGATTACATTTCTCTCTTTTGCAGGATCTCTGAAGGTGTACATTGTGGTGTTAACCTGGTCATCACGTGATGGGACTTCGGCAGAATGGAAATCGACAGTCGTATCTGCCCAGGCTTCGCGCAGATTGCCGCCATCACCGTTATATTTCTTTTCTAGCCATTTCCGGAAGTGCTCCCGCATCGGTCGGCTGTAATCGCCAGTGGTCAATCCCATTGCCCCGGGACCCTTTACCCATTCGGCAGAGCTGCCTGTGGCAACCTGGTAAGCGACCACCCTTTCGAACATCCCGATTTCGCGGATTGCCCCAACAAGAGCCAACAGGAATTCATTTGCCTGTTTTCGCCAAATTGTTGATGCGTAAGACTGGCATTTTCGAGAACCATCAGAGAGCAGCTCGCACTCATCCGGATACAATTCCTGCCACCATCCCATCATCTCCAGATGAATGCGAAGGTGAAACCTGGCTTCCGGATCAGCATCGATGAAATGTTCAAGACGCGGTTTCAATGTTGAGAAATCGAAATCGGTATTGTTATTCTTGTTCGGACCGCACCATTCAGGTTGTGGACCGGTTGTGCCCATATCGAACGTGTGAAAATGGACTCCTGCTTTACCATAATACCGGGCGCTTTCTTTCAGTGGATAAGATTTGACGGTAGGACCGCTTCCCCACATCAAGCCATAGAATACTGGTTTTCCATCGAGAATAAGAGCCGGAGCTCCGTTGTGGTTTGCGATTTGTGCTTTCATGCGATCCTCCTGTTAGGTGAGTTACTGCGATAGTCGATGATTTTCTGGGGACAGAATAGAAAGTGTTTATGGGATCCCGAAGTCATTTACTGCCCTTACGATTTCGGGCAGGCTGGTGCGCCATGCGAATGGCGGGACATTCTCTGAGATTTGAATTTGCAGCCTGCCAGTGTGACCGCCTGTTTCCAGGATGTCAATGGCATGTGCATAGATTTGTTCAGGCGGCTGTAGATGCACCGAGGATGGGAAATTGATGAAAAGGCGTTTACTTGGCCATAAACTGACCGCATCAGCAACTGTTGTGTCATTATCCGGCGCAGGGGAGAAGGAATCGAGCCCGTCAAGTCTGCTACCGGCGATCAGGTCCCAAAGGGGCTTAAGATTGCCGTCCATGTGGGAGAAAGTAAAGGCTCCTCTCTCTGCCAGCATTGTGGACAGTTCATCATAAAATGGGACACAATATTCTGTAAATCGCCGGGGACCTATCGCATCGGCTGTGATGTTGTCCGGGAAGTCGATGAAAGCTGCCGGTGATTGGTAAGCGATCTCCATTAATTTTCGCTCGCGCGCACTCAATAGGTCGAAAGTTTTCTCAACAACATCAGGATAATCCGCCCAATGGTATGCCAGGTGGTCAAGTCCAGTCCAAAGGATCCACATCTGTTGAAACGGAGTCCTTTCGACTGCGACCAATGGGACGCCCATATCGCCCAGGTCTGCCTGGTCCTGGTAGAACCTGTCAAAATCTGGGAGAATGCGTAAATCTTCCAGGAAATACCAGAAAACATCATAATCTTTCCTTTCCTGGATGAAGTGTTTGCGGATGGAGGAGCTGTCCAGGGCGTTTTCGAATGCGCGTTCTTCGTAAATCGATCCAACCGGTGTGATTAATGTATTGCGTTCCCAGCGTGTGTCGTTGATGTAGAATGGCTCCGTCTTAAAACGGCAGTTGGGATGTTCGACACGGTGAACCTGGGACCAGCGCATCAGTCCAAAGTTCTCTTCTCCAAGCACTGATTTCAATTCGGACAGGGGCAGCATTCCGTCATACAAAACAAAAGGAACCCTGTCGAGGGGGGTTCCCTGAACGACGGCGAGAATACGCTCGCGCATGGTCATTTTTTTCATGGGGCTATTATAGTTCAAGACACCGCAAACGGCAGCGGTTCACCGCGCACACCTGCCACCAGGTTGCGGACCGCCATCTGCGACATCAGGGTTCTTGATGTGACGGTGGCAGACGCAATGTGAGGAGCCACGATCAGGTTAGGCAGCTTGAGTAAAGGATGGTCTGCCGGCAGTGGTTCCGGGTCGGTTACATCCAGGGCTGCCGCAGCGATCCAGCCTTCCCGTAATGCGGTGACCAGCGCCTCGCTGTCCACAACCGGACCTCGTGAAGTGTTCACCAGCACCGCAGATGGCTTCATCAGGCTTAAGCTGTTCTGCATTGATCATGCCTCGGGTCTCTGGTGTCAGGTTAGTGTGCAGGGAGACAAAATCCGACTGGCGCAGCAGTTCATTCAGGGAGCAGTATTCTGCTCCAACCTCTGCTGCTTCAGGTTGGGGGGCGATATCCGTGTAGAGCACCCGCATATTGAACCCTTTTGCTCTCCGGGCAACTGCCTGCCCGATCCTGCCCAAACCGACGATGCCCAGTGTCGCGCCCCAGATATCCTGACCGAGGAGAAGGGTCAGTCCCCAGGTATCCCATTTCCCCTGGCGCACGTAGTCCATCCCCTCCACGATTCGTCGAGCTGCGGAGAGCATAAGGGTGAAGGCAAAATCCGCGGTGGCATCGGTCAGCACGCCAGGTGTGTTGCCTACCAGGATGCCGCGTTGTTTCGCTGCCTGGATATCAACATTATCGTATCCAACTGCGCACTGGCTGATCACTTTCAAGCCTGGGGCTGCATCCATCAAAAATGCGTCGATGCGGTCGGTGAGCAGGCAGAGCAACCCGGCTTTTTTTCTGGTTTTATCTACCAGAATTTCATAAGGTGGTGGGGTCTCGAAGTCCCATATCTCAACCTGGCAGGCTGCCAGCAGTTCTTTATAGGCAGGCTCAGGCAGCCTGCGGGTGACAAAAACATCGGGTTTCATGAAGCCTCCAACCAGTAGAATTTAGCCGATTATAATACCCACTGGTTATTCAACATGGAATTATTGTTATCAATGGGATTATTCAACTAAAAGGGATCTGAATGAAGATAGAACAACGAGAAATAGGGCGTACTGGACTCAGGGTGAGTATGATTGGACTGGGAGCTGGAGGCAACAGCCGCCTGGGACTTGTCGACCGGGCATGATGAAGAACATGCCACCAGTGTCGTCCGGGAAGCCTTGAATATGGGGATCACAATGGTGGATACTGCCCATTACTACCAAACCCAACCGGCGGTGGGTCAGGCTTTAGAGAAATGGTCAGGAGGTGACTCGGCTAAGAAGCGGCAGGTTGTAGTATCCACGAAGGGTCCCTATAGACACGGGGACAGTGAACTGCTGTCAGAAAAGGAATTCCAGGACAACATCGAAAACAGCCTGCGCGAGCTGCAGCTGGAGACCATCGATATCTACTTCATCCACGGACTGAATGCAGAATACTACCTGCCTGCCCGTGATCGCTTCATACCTGTCCTTGAGAAGGCAAGGGATGCCGGAAAAATCCGTTTTACCGGTGTTACCGAAGGATTTGAGAGCGATACGCAGCACACCATGCTGCAACTTGCGGTGCAGGACGATGCCTGGGACGTGGTCATGGTTGGCTTCAATATTCTCAATCCTTCCGCGCGCGAACGGGTCCTGGCTCATACCAGGGCAAAGGGGATTGGAACCCTGGGAATGTTTGCTGTACGCAGGGCGTTGATCGATGAGAATTGGCTGCGCATTTTGTTGAGACAGATGGCACAGGCAGGTGAAATTGACCACGACCTGGCTGAAGCACCTGACCTCTTGGATGCCTTGGGGCTGCGAGGCGTGTGTGAGTCACTATCGGAAGCCGCGTACCGTTTTTGCGCCTATGAACCGGGCATGGACTGTGTTCTCAGTGGGACAAGTGATCCAGCACATCTGGCAGAGAATATTCGTGCTGTCCAGCGCGGACCTCTTCCGCCTGAGACTTTACAAATGTTGGACCAGTTATTTGGGAAAATTGAGAGTGTATCCGCCCAGGTGAGGTGAATCTCTCGATCGCAAATCCATGCAGTTCCGGTAGCTGCCCCTAAATTTAAAACAGCAGCAATCCACTATTTAAAACTTGGGTGAAAATCAGATCATCAAAAAAAACGGGTCCAATAAATGGTCAAATATGCTACCAATCCTAATAGGAAAGGATACAGTATTACCAGGAACAGGATATCCAGGAAACTCAGATTCCGGAAAGTCATGGCAAGACCCATATCAGCAACCTGGTTTAGAAAATCATACCAGGTTGAGAATCCCAAACCTTTCGCTACTACATTCAAAGCGATTGCGCTGACCAGGATCACTAACCCGGTCAAAAATATTCTTACAAAAATCATCAGGACCATTTTACTCTTACTTATAGGAAACAGGGAACCGCTTATCTCACCATGTAGTCTTGATTGACCCTGGTGATTGCCTGTGACATAATAACAAAATCCAGACCGGTAAATTATTAAAAGAGGTCACAAAGTGAAAATTCTGAATACTCCCCTGAGGCTTTTAACCGTGGATGAAATGAGGGTGCTGCACCAAAGGACGGTTGATTTATTGGAGTCAACAGGTTTACTTATCGAGCATGATGGTTTCCTGGATGCTCTTGAAGCTCATGGAGCGAATATTGATCGCCAAAGAAAGGTGGCAAAATTTCCTTCATCTCTGACAGAACAGGCAGTCCAGGCTATGTCTGTCTCTCCCTGTGTGATAAAAGACGAAGAGCAAACGGTTATTGCTTCTGTTGAGGCGGAGATCAGCGAATTTTTGCAGCGACCGCTGTCATTTGCTTTCGGAGGATCGGCTCTTGAAGTGATTTCCGAAGATGGTTTATCCAATCGTCCCGCCAGGTTTGAAGACCTGGATAGGCTGGTACGTTTCGGTAATGGGCATCCTCGCATCAAGTATGTAGGTGGACCTCCGGTGCTTATGTCATATGATGAACAGAACAAGCCAATACCGCCACAGCTACGTGAGCTTGCGGGAATGGCATATATGGCGAAGCACTCCACAAAATTAGGCACACACTGTCCAACGAATGCTATTGAAGTGGCATTTGCCGTTGAGTTGAGCGAACTTCTTACCGGCAGTACTCAAGATAAGCTGGATAGTCCAGCCTTCCTTGCCCCTTTCCTGGGTCCTCGCTGCAGCGACTCGCCTTTGAGGATATCGGCTAAACCTGCGGAGACCCTTTACGAGCTTGCGATCCGGGGTCTTCCGGTGATCCTGGCACCGATGCCTCTGGCGGGAGCAACAAGCCCTGTTACTCCGGCATCGGCGGTGTTGATAGCAAACGCTGAAATCCTGGGATTGATTACCGCTTTGTGGGCTGTGGGTTCACATTCAAAACACAACCACGTTGCCCTGACTGGTATTCTTGATATGCGCACCACGGCAGCTTCATTTTCATCCCCGAATACGTTGATTCAAGATATCGCTCTGACTCAGCTGCAAAAGTATATGTATGGTTTGGATTGCATGTGTCCAACAGATTATATCGATGCGAAGTACCCTGGATTTCAGAGTGGAATGGAACGCGCTTTAAAAATTGCCTTGATTGCTGCCAGTGGACACACTTATCCTTCGATAGGACAGCTCAAATCAGGGCTCGTATGCTCTCCTGAACAGGCTTGCCTGGATATCGAAGCCTTCGATTGGATGCACCATTTCATGCGCGGGATCGAAATATCAGAAGAAACCCTTTGTTTTGATTTAATCCAGCAGCAGGGCATTGGAGGCAATTTTATCGAAAACGATCATACTTACCATCATTTCAAGGAAGAATTCTTCTTCCCGAAATTATCCGATCGGGATGCGCAGGATTGCCGCGATATGGTTCAGGCAGCAGCTCAGGAAGTAAATACGATCCTGGCGAGAACGCCAACTTTTCACCGCGATCCGGTTATTTGTGCAGAAATTGACAGGTTATTTGAATATACTGTCAGGAGATTGTCGGGTGAGTAAATGAATATCAATGACTTAATAAAAACCAGGAGCACAAGATGAATGCAGAAAATAAAGATTTGTCCGCACAATTGGTGAATTATCCTGCACCGGATGGTACAGAGGCTTCCAGGGATTTCAACCTTTATGTCAACCATGAACCCGTGTTCGTCTACACCGCGCGGGTATCAGCCATTCCTGTCAACCAGGTGTGGCCAGGACACCAGCGTCCACTGGAACAGACGGAAATTGCATCGTTCGCATATTTCGATTTTTCAGGAAAGGTGAGTTTAGAAATTCATTCGACGCAAGATATCCATGATGTCGTCATCAGACCGATATCCTACCAGTGTACAACCTGTGATTTCCGAAAAAAAGATCCAGTTCGACCTTTACCACCCCTGCCAGGTAGTCGTTGAAGTGAACGGCTGGCATCATGCCTTTCACATCTTTGCCAACCCAATCGAGGATAAGCGACCTGATGCGGATCAGCCTGGTACCCACTACTTTGGACCAGGAATCCATGAGATCGGGAAGTTAAAAATCGATAGTGGTGAAACGGTATATATAGCTGGTGGAGCCTTAGTTTATGGTTCCATCAATGCAGAAAATGCACATGATATCCGCGTTCTGGGTCGGGGGATCCTGGATGCCAGCAAGTTCGCTCGCTTCGACGCGGATCAAATGATCGCGTTGCGTAATTGTGACCGGGTAGATCTGAGCGGTATTATCTTACGGGACGCCAATGTGTACGCAGTCACCCCAACCAACTGCCAGAACGTCACCATGACCAACCTGAAGGTAATCGGTCTATGGCGGTATAACTCAGACGGGATTGATATCTGCAACAGCCAGCATGTTCTCGTGCAGGACTGCTTCGTTCGTTCTTTCGATGACAGCCTGGTGATCAAGGGGTTGAACATACCTCATCCTGAGGGCAGGGAAACCTCCATCCGCGATGTCGTTTTCCGGAACTGCGTGGTCTGGAATGATTGGGGAAGGGCTCTCGAGATTGGCGCAGAGACCAGGGTGGATGAAATCAGTGATGTCACTTTCGAAAACTGCGATGTCCTCCACTATGTTCACCGTGCCCTGGATATACAGCACTGCGACCGGGCGGTAATCCACAACATCCGCTTTGAAAATATCCGCGTGGAAGATGCCATCACCGAAGGGGTCCGGATCGAGAACCCAAAGTTTGATCCGGGAAACGCCTCCGAAGTCGGAACGCTGATCGAATTGGTAATTTATCAAATTATGTATAGTGAGGATGATAAGAGAGGCAGGATCAAGGATGTATCCTTCAAAGATATCACGGTGACAGGTGGGGAAACGCAAAGCTTAAATTTTTATGGATTCGATGAACAAAGCATGGTTGAAGATATTTTCATAGAAAATCTGGTGATCAATGGGAAAGTGGTCAATTCGATTGAAGATGCCCGCTTCAACTTGAATCCGTATGTACGCAACCTTATTTTTATTTGAAGTGGTTAACATGGATTAAGTTTTTAGGGAGAGATCGAGTAATCAATATGAGATTATCCCGGGGTAATTTTTATATAGCCATAATTCTCCTGGTTTTCCAGGCGTGTAACCCGGTGGTCAGCCAGGGATATTCAGATAACCGCCTGGAGTTGGAGCGAAGAAAGGTGGTGATTCCTGCAGAAAATTCCGCTAGCGATCTGGTGGGTCAAGTGGGAAGTGATTGCAGCCAAACCGACTTTTTTGAACCAGTACTGGATTTTGATGTGTACCAGACTCCTGGGCTGCCTGAGCCTCCTGCAAGAGTGCCTTTCCGCGATCCTGTTTTCAACACCTGTATCGTCAGATTAACCGATAGGAATGCAGATCTATCACCAGACGATCCATCCACGGGTTTGAAAAATGAATATTCCCGGGTGCAGTCTTTCAATGCGGATGGCAGCAGGATTTTGGTCCGCAGTATAGACGCTCGCTGGTATGTGTACGATGCCAGATCCCTGCTGCCCGTGCAGGAAATCCCGGTCCTTGAAGAGCCGCGCTGGGACGCTGATGATGCGGATTTGCTCTATTTTATTGAAGGGACCAGGTTGGTTTCCTACCGTTTATCAACGGGGCAGGAAACACTGGTTCATGATTTTTCTGTGGATTTTTCAGACCTGGAATTAAGTGCAGTTTGGACCCGATATGAAGGCAGCCCTTCGTACGATGGTCGTTACTGGGGTTTGATGGCGGAGGACCAGGACTGGTTGGCAGCGGCACTCCTGGTCTACGACCTGGAAACGGACAAGGTGACAGCCTCGAAACAGATGCCCACCAGACCAGAAATCGACTCAGTTACTATCAGTCCGTTGGGCAATTACTTCCTGGCATACTTCGATGAATATTGCGAGTCCGGAGAACTGGGAGACGACACGCATCCGTGTGGCTTGATGGTTTATGACCGCGGCTTGAGAAATGGGCGCGGGTTACTGCGAATAGTCGGTCATTCCGATCTTGCTGTCGATTATGGAGGTAACGAGGTGCTTGTTTTCCAGGATATTGACCAGGATACTATTTCCATGTTGCATCTGGATTCTGGGCAGGTCACCCAGCTGCTGCCCATCGACTTCAGCCATTCATCGATCGGTTTCCATTTCTCCGGTCGTGCCAGCCAGACTCCGGGATGGGTATTGGTGTCAACCTACAATGGCGCCCAACCGGCAGCAACATGGATGGATGACCAGGTCTTTGCCCTGGAACTAAAAGAAGCTGGGCGCGTTGTCCGGATAGCACACTCGCATTCGATCGTGGATGAAGACCAGGAACACGATTATTGGGCTGAACCCCACGCCACGGTGAACCAGGATTTTACCCGTATCCTCTTCACCAGTAATTGGGGCAGATCGGGTACAGGGGAGATTGAGACATATCTCATCCAATTGCCTGAAGACTGGAACTCACTTCTAACGCCACCATAGGAGATATCGATGAACGACCGTCAAAGATTATTAGCTATTTTGCAGGGAACAGCACCGGACCGCATTCCGTGGATCCCCAGACTTGAGATATGGTACGAATCACGAAAAAGGTCACAGACGCTGCCTGCTGAATGGGAGAATAAAAGTTTACGCGAGATCGAGCGAGAGTTGGGTTTGGGTACGCCAGCAAGAGAAGGGCGAATATATCAGGTCGTTCATGAGAATGTAGAGGTTGAGTTTGCACAGCAGGATGGCAGGACGACTACGACCTACAATACCCCGGTCGGTAAACTCCAGCAGGTCAGTGTGCAGACCGAAGAACGCTGGAGAAAGGGTTTACCGGGTGTGGTGGTGGAGCATTTGCTAAAGGGTCCGGGCGATTACAAAATCTGGGAGTGGATTGTGGAAAACAGTCGTTATGTGTCCAATTATCACGATTATCTGGAGTACGATGCTGATATCGGTGAAGATGGACTGCCGATGGTCATGGTTAACCTGAGCCCTTTTTACACATTCCTGGAGAGCCTGGTCGGGTACGAGCTGGCTTTCTATCACCTGGCAGATTACAAGGAGGAGGTGGACCATTTGCTGTCCGTTATGGCTGAGATATATAAAGCCAGGGAGTGGCCCGTTATCGCGCAATCACCGGCGCAGCTGATCCTGACCGACGCGCACATCTCTTCCCAATTCACGCCTCCAAAAATATTCAGAGAATACATCTATCCTTACCAGCGCGAGCTGAATGATTTTCTGCATGCCAATGGCAAATGGAGCGCCATGCACGCCGACGCGGATACATCGAGAATATTGGACCTGGTGGAACAAGCCGGATGGGACATGGTGGAGTGTTTCGTTACCGCTCCGATGGTGCCTGTCACGCTGAAGCAGGCGCGCAAAGCTTGGGGCAACCGAGTGGTAATCTGGGGCGGGATCCCTTCGATCCTGCTCTCTCCCTCCACCAGCGAAGAGGAATTCAAGTCATATTGTTTTGATTTATTGGATACGATCGCACCTGGAGATGCATTCATCCTGGGTGTGGCGGACAATGTCATGCCCGATTCGATTATCGAGCGCATAGCCTGGGTCAGCGAATTGATCGAGGAGCGAGGTTGGTATCCGCTGGTAGAAAAATAAAGCGCCCCCGGCGAGATTCGAACTCACAACCGTCTGATCCGAAGTCAGGCGCTCTGTCCATTGAGCTACGGGGGCGGTAAAACGCACCTGTACAGCGGTGTGGATATTTCCACATGACTGTCCATGTACAACGCAAATTATAAACGAATTTCAACTTATTCAAACCATATCCAACGCTTGAATCTCGTTTTCCAAGTTTAGTGACTGAATCATCTCACTACGCAATATACCATTCAACCCTTATAATCAAACGATTTCATTTTCATGTTAAATTATGTTTTTATCTAGAGAGGAAAATAATGACAATTCCACGTAGTGTTCGCAGGTTATCCACACCACGTACAGCCGCAATTGCCGGGATCCTATTCTCGGTGTTGTTCGCCGCCAGTATTTTCTTTATTCGCACCTCCCTTCCAGCGGATAATATTACCGATTTAAGCTGGATTGGTTCTTCTACAAACCGTCTTACCTGGGCACTCAGCCTGATGCCGCTGGCTGGGATAGCTTTCCTTTGGTTCGTCGGAGTTGTGCGCGACAAATTGGGTGAATTCGAAGACCAGTTCTTCTCAACTGTATTTTTTGGGAGCAGCCTGTTGTTCCTGGCGATGGTGTTTGTATCGATGGCGATTGCAGGAGGGATATTGTTAACCGCTCAAATGAACGAGGGGGAGTACCTGCAGCCAGAGATTGTCGTTTTCGGCAGATCCATGATGCTGCAGATTACCAATGTTTACGCCATCCGCATGGCGGGGGTGTTCATGATCTCCCTGGCGACCATATGGCTGCGCACTGGCATTATGCACAAAACCCTGGTTGTTACGACCTACATACTTGCTCTGGTGCTTCTTTTTGTTTTTAACTTACATATCTGGATCACGATGATATTCCCGGCATGGGTGCTCCTGGTAAGCATATTCATTCTGGTTATCCGGCTGCGGAATAAATCGTAATATTAATTTATTGTTCAATTAATAGAATTTAAGGATATAATCAGGTTATCTTAATTCTGGAGGAGAATTTATCATGTGTTGCTTCGTTGTTTCATTGTTTGCATTTGGACCACGCCTGGCATTTCTGGTCTATTGGTTGATTCCAGCCGGACAATTGAAGGTTAACCTGGCATTTAAGGAAATGTCCCTGCCATGGTTGGTCGGCATCCTGGGCTTAATTTTTGCGCCCTGGACAATCCTGATGTATGTGATTGTCTTCCCGTTGAATGGGTTTGACTGGATCTGGTTAGGTTTGGGTATCGCCGCAGATATTTTCAGTTATGTAGGTGGTTACCACAAACGACAATCTGTACCGTATTACACAGGACCGTAGTTTTTCACTCTAAACCGTTATATTAAAAATACCAGCACCTTGTCATTGGATAATTCTTCAAGGTGCTGGTCAGTTTGTTAAATTTTTTTAACATCACCATGTAAGAAGAAGATTTCAGGTTTGATCCTCTAAATGGGAGATTTTCAAAGTTCTCCCATTTTACCTTTTTTTAATTTTCAACCAGACACCCGGGTGGGGATCGAGGGATGCGCCCATGAAGGGTTTTGCGTGCCTTCCCATCGAAACAAACTGGTATTTTTGAAGTAGCCTGGCGAGTATGACCTGCGCCTCAACCTGGGCATATGCCGCGCCAATGCAATTTCGGGGTCCACCGCCAAATGGTAAATAAGTGTATGGAGCTGGTGTTGGTAGTTCCGGAGCAAAGCGATCCGGGTTGAACGATTCAGGATCAGTCCAATGTTTATCATCGTGATGCGTCAGGAAGATCGAAAATAGAACTCTGCTGCCTGCAGGAATAGTATATGACTGGAAATCCAGATCTTCCGTCGTGATGCGGTTACCGGCGTGGATGGGGGGGTATATGCGCAGGGATTCTTTGATAATCTGGTCAAGGTAAACCAGGTTGGCAAGTTTATCGATGGTTGGTGGATCCGATCCCAGCATCCGGTCGACTTCATCCCGGGCTTTTGATTGGATTTCGGGATATTCAGCCAGGAAGTACAGCACCCATGAAAGTAAACAGGTGCTGGTGTCGTGACCGGCGATGAGCATGGTGACCAGCTGATCGCGGATCAGGTCATCATCCATCTCTGGATCTTTAACCAGAATTGAAAGCAGGTCGTTGGCTCCGGTTGGATGGGTTCTTCTCTGAGCAATTAAGGCGTAGAGATACCGGTCGATGCTTTCTAAATATTTTCGATATCCGGGTCTGGGGATCCTGCGCCAGAATAACCACAAACCCGGTGATATAAATTTCAATGTACGGATCATGGCCGGGACCAGCCAGTTCAATTCATGTGTGGAGTCGACACCAAAAAGAGTGCCGGTTAATGCGGTGATTGCCAGTTTACGCATCTCCAGATGCATGTTACATGCTGCGTCGTCTTTCCCATTGGTCAGTGATACTTTCTGTATAATTCACCATTTCAGGTATATACCCATCAAGGATTTTGCGCTGCAGGGGAGGCATCATTTTGCGCCGTAGGTGGTCGTGAGGATCACCATCTTGCATCAATACCCCTCTGCGCAGATAATCTGCCACGGGATCATTATCAACTCGCCAGAGAAAACTTGAGCGGTGAGTTGCCATCATGAAACGCGCCGCTTCTGGACCTGATAATACATATAAAGTGAATGTCGGAGTCGGTAATCTGTAGATATCCCCAAGCTGATTCTTGAACAAAAGTAAGACCGATAGAACTGATTTTTGCTGGATCCAGGCTTTAAGGGCAGGTGGTCCGCTGAGTCTATCTGGAGCAGGGGGAAGTGGTTTCATCATTGAACGAATTATACAATGCCATGCCTTTTGATCAACCGGTCAGTTACCATGAAAATTATGGTAAAAGATGGTATTAAAAGAGCACGTGTATTACAAATTGATATATTAGGACCTGGATATTTAGTGAACATTTAGTTTACGCGTTTCTAATTGCGTGGATTGTGTACCGATATTATCGACAATAACTCTACAATATGGTATATTTATGTTACTTCTCTGGAGGAAGATCAGGAATGGCTAAAGTAATCATCATCGGTTCAGGTCTGGGTGGGATGAGTACTGCTTTGCGGCTGCAGTACCTGGGTTTTGAGGTCACAGTGCTGGAAAAACAAACCAGAATCGGAGGGAGAAGTAATTTAATACATGAGGATGGTTACAGGGTGGACACCGGTCCTACCATCCTGGTCATGCGAGATTCATTTGATGATTTTTACACATCCATTGGACAGTCTTTTGAAGAGAGGATCCAAGTAAAACAATTAGATCCAAACTACAGAATTTATTTTCACGATAATACCTTTCTTGATTTAACCGGCAATATGGCTGAATTAGCCCGAAATGTTGAGAAATTGGAACCGGGTTCAGCAGAGAAAGTTTTCGAATTCCTCGGTGATGGGGCACGCAAATACAGGCTGGGTATGCCTTTTGTATCACGTAATTATGACAGAATTAGCGACCTCGCAAATCCGATCGCAGGTTGGCGATTGTTCCGGACGAAAGCGCATCAGAATTTATACCAACAGGTGAGTACTTATTTCCAGGATGATAGATTGCGTAAAGCATTCTCTTTTCACCCCATGTTTCTTGGGTTATCTCCTTTTGATTCATTGGCGATGTACAGCTTGATTTCATATGCGGACCTAGCTTTGGGGATGTGGTATCCCATTGGAGGAATCTATTCGATTGTTGAGGACATGCAGCGATTGGCGGAAGAAATGGGTGTGGAAATTCGTGTTAATTGTCCCATCGATGAGATTTTGGTCCTAAATAATCAGGTCAAGGGTGTTCGCACCGCAGATGGAGAAATAATCAACGCAGACCTGATTGTTTCAAATGCAGACCTGCCGTACACCTATAACCACCTGCTCAGAAAGTCTAACAATCTGAAACGAACGAAAAACAGGATCAGGAAAATGAAAATTTCATGCTCTGGATTTTTACTTTACCTGGGGATCAATCGCATTTATCCAGACCTCAAGCACCAGGGAATTTATTTTTCTGAAGATTATACGGCTAATTTATCAGCCATCTTTGACCGAATGGAATTGCCAGAGGATCCTTCTTTCCATATCAATGTTCCAACCAAAACGGACCCGTCCCTGGCACCACACGGACACACGATCATTTACATCCTTGCGCCTATGCCAAATTTACGTGCAGGAATCGATTGGCAAAAAGCCTCACCATTGGTATGTGAACAGTTGATCACCAGCCTGGAAAAAATTGTTGATAATGACATCCGTCAGCATATTGTTTGGAAGCGCCAATATACTCCCGAAGATTTTGAATCGGATTACAATGCGGTTGATGGAACTGCGTTTGGATCTCTTTCACATAATTTTTTTCAAACTGCCTATTTCCGACCACATAACCATTCGAATAAAATTAAAGGGCTTTATTTTGTTGGACAGGGCACTTACCCAGGGATTGGAATGCCCATGGTAATGACCTCCTCCCGTCTGACGACCGAACGGATTCTTAAAGAAAATCCCGATTTGACCCATTGACCTGATAATAGATACACGCGCTATATCTTTGTTTTGAGAAATAATCCATGACTTACTTCCAATCCTTGCTCTTTTTTCTTGGTTTACCTTTGTTGCTACTACTTATTGTTAATTACAAGTTGAGACTGTTGAATCAGAAAACGATCCTGATATTACTGTTGAATATTCTAATAGCGATGATTTACACAACTCCATGGGACAACTACCTGGTTGCGACAAGGATTTGGTGGTACAACCCGGACCAGGTAAATGGTCTGACATTAGGATATGTACCCATTGAAGAATACACCTTCTTTGCAGTTCAGACACTCCTGGTTGGATTGTGGACGCTTTTTGTTTATAAAAAGACAGGCGAAATCGAGAAAAAATCTACTCCAAACCGTACGACCAGGATTATTTCCGCAACAATTGTTGGTCTGTTGGGGATTTTCGCCACCTGGATTTTAATGTCGGGATGGGAACCCGGGCGTTATTTGGGTTTGATTCTGGTTTGGGCCTGTCTCCCAATTATGATTCAACTGGCGTTTGGTGCCGATATCCTGGCTTCCCGCCGGTTGTCTCTTTCCATTGTAATTATCCCACCAACAATTTACTTATGGATCATGGATGCGGTCAGTATTGGTTCAGGGATCTGGACAATTAACCCGGAGACAATGACACACTTTACCATTGGGGTGCTGCCAATCGAAGAAATGCTTTTCTTCCTGGTTACAAATGTCCTGGTTGCTTTCAGTATGACCTTATTACTTGTTCCGGATAGCATACTTCGGGTGAAAAAGTTCTTTCGAAGAGAGTAATATACCTCCTCGAAGATAATTTCCTTTCAGTTTTTTTATTGGGTTGGTATATTATAAAAATTATAAACAGCCTGAGAGAGGGTGGCGATCAGTGTCGAAGCAGAATCCCAAATAATCTGGTCAGGATGATGGAGGAAAACGACCAGCACATAATTGCCCCCCGGAGAATATACAATGCCTGCATCACCGACCGTATTGATGATGCCGTTGACGGAAACCCAACCGTGTTTGTGAGCGATTTCGGTCCCTTCTGGCAAGCCTGCGGTGAGTAAGGAAGGCAGGCGGTTCTTGATGAGGTAATCAACCATGCTCCGGCATTCAGCCTGGTTGATCTCACCCGGGTGCACAGCCACCAAAGCACCACCCCCAGTCCGCGCACATTGGTAGATGTCTGCGAGTAGCATGCCTATGTCCGATGGGGTGGTCTGATTGTAAGGATCTGGATCGGTGTCGATGTCGATTCGCTGGTTGGCTGGCGTATCAACCAAAGCCAGCAGCGGTGAACCAGCTGAAAAATATCCCGCTAGAAAAGTGTTGTCAAGCCCCAATCCCTTAAGATCTTCCGTAACTTCCAAAGGTGCTCGTCCGGGTTCCATCACTCTGTCCATCAACCAGTCTGCTGCTTCGTTTCCGGAACGGTCAACCATGTCTTCCATCAGCTTGGCTGTCTCTTCATCCATCTCGTCTGTCCTTTGAAAAACAGATACCATGATGGGCACTTTGATGATACTCGAAGCTGTGAATGAAACGTCTGGATTCAATGGCAGCAGTTCACCATTCTGGTATGCCATGTGTACTTCCTGCCCGGTCTGCATATCCTGGAAATAGATCCCCGCGAGACCGTCGAAGCCTGATAGCTGGATGGTCTGCCGGAGCAGGACATCCAGGTTCGAGAAAGGAGGGCGGGAAGGCGATATTCGCTCGATGGGTAAATCTACTGACCGGTTGGTTAACGAATCAAGTGCGTTTTCGATTAACAGAATCGAACCATCTATGTCGAGGGAATTGCCGGTTTTGCCTGGTTCAAAATTTACGGAGCCTGGAATTGGTTGGGGGGGAACCGGAGGTTGGTCGTACCTCAATGCAATGTCGGTGAGGAATGAACGAAGCCGTGATTCTGAAGTGCTGGAGCTCAAAGCAACTTCGGCTGGCTTGGAGGTGCGCCCCCAGAGGTAATTCCAGAAATCTTCCCAAAAGGGAGCCTGTGTGCGTTGGACATCCGCAATGGAGAGCATGTTATCAAGGTCAAGCTGGAATTCAGCCTCCTCAGGGTTCATGAGAATGGCAGAATCTTTGTAGTTGATCTCGACCGGTTGGAAATATGCTTCTAAGATACGTCCGGCTGCAGACTGGCGATCGAGCCCTCCCACAGGCACCTCTGCAACCTTAAGACCCGAGGGTAGATTGGTGCGCACCCGGCTGAACCTCACCAGCTGCAGAATCGTCAGTACGAGTGCAAGCACGATGAACGCCAGTGAAATCAAACGGAGTGCAGAAAATGCACTTCGGTTTCTCATATTTCTAACACCATAGCTTTCCAATCCATCGCTGGTACTATACCATAATCAACCTGCAGGAAAATAAAAGCCTTTTAAGGTCAGGTCGGGTGCAAAATCAGCCCAGGTACACCTGGTTGCATCGGTTTAGCTTGCGTGAGTTTATTACCGGGAAACAACCAGTTTAAGCAGTTTGCCAGAATCTGACAGCGTCAGCAAAGCGACCTGGTTATGTGTTTTATCCTGACGGATGTACTTTTTGCTCAAGGTGATACGCCTGTGATTTTCCCGTCCGGACTGATCCTTTGTGGCTAAACCGGTCTGGCTTTTCTTCCCCGGTGCGTGAGAGTTACTTTCTGAGTCGATCCCGATGTAAAACTTTGCATCTACCATCCCAGGAAGGTACCTGGAAACAATATTTTTCACGTGGGCGACCATGTTTTCAGGAACTTCGTCTGTGTAATCATAATCGGAGACTGTGTGCAAATTTTTGATATCCTCAGGCGGTCGCCATGATGCGTCAGGGCATTTCTGCGGTGGGGATGGGTATGCCAATGGATCCCCCAACAGAATAAACGAAATCAAGGTTTTCTGGTCTTCACCGTCCAGATGTCCCTGGCGGGAGTGCATGGTTTGAGCCAGATGAATCTTTGCCCTCTGCAGCGCTTCCCCGACCGGATAGCCTTCTTGCAGATACACCCAGAAACTATGTCCCAGGAAATCAGCTGCGATTAACGGTTCACTCACAGACCCGTAAGACATGCACGTCGACCCTACCACTGCTCTGGTGCCTGATTGCAGGAAGCTGAGGGAAATAGCGTCTTGGATGTCTTTATTGATGATGTGAGCGCCGTAGCAGGCTTCGGAAAAGACAACCTGGGGGATGTCGGGATTCGGTTTAGCATTACCCGGGAGGATGTCGCCCGGTTTTAGGGCAACAGGATAATCAGGGAACAATTCCGAATCCCTCGAGTCCCGCTGACCGAACCATTCACCGGAGTCTTCCACTCCATGCAGATTAAAATATGCCAGGCGACCGGTGACCCTGGGAGGGACGATCAGGCGATGGTTGTTCCTGTTGAACATTTGAACCCAATCGAAGGGATTAGTACTGGGGTTGAGGGGTTTGCTGCCGTTCTTGGAGAATTCCCTGCCATATGGAGGTGATACGAGCAGTGATTTCGGTTTTCCTACAGGTATAAAAACCGATTCGGAGACTTTTTCCCAAACGGAAGCCACATAGCCATAACTGGGGAAGGAGCGCAATCCGCTCCATATGGTCTTAAAAAACCCACCGGTTGAGAACGGCTGAAGGATGCGTTGGTACCATGCAGGACAGCTGTTGATCGAGGCATTATTTTCAATGATCTGGCGCAATGATTTAACTAAAAATCCTGGTTCACCCAGTAAACCTGTTGTTTGTGTGTCACCATCCGGGATCCTGCCGACGGGCCAATCCGGGATGTAATAATTGTCATCTGCGGAGGCGTAAGGATTATCCGATGCCACTACCAGGTCAGGGTCGTTGATTGGATTCGGCAGCAAGTGGAATGGTACGACGTCGGCACCGCCGACGATCAAAAGAGCGCCAATCCTCTCCCCGCGCGTGCTTAAAGCATTATCGAGATCCGATACCGCCAGTTTCAGGCTCCAGGCGTCTCCGGGTTTGGCTGGTTCGATATTATAAAGGGCGGTCAGAGCCGGGTTATCCGGAGTGAAAAACAGCGATTTCCAGCCGGAGATCTTGTCCATGACGGCGCACAGGCGATGAATTTCCTGGATGATCAGCCTGGACCCTTCGTGCCCGAATTTAGTCTCCAAAGCGCTCTTAACGGTGAAGATCACATAAACCGGGATGCGCAGGTCCTGCCCTTCAGACCCATTCAGATTCGTAGAACCGGTGGAGGCATTATTGTATGAATAAAGGTTCCCTCGTTTTTGAGATTCCTGAGTCGATCCTGCGGCGTTTTGCCTCATTCCTCGTAGACTGCCTTCAACAAGTTCGTCCGAAATCTGGTCCAACCTGGATATTGAAGCATCCCCTTCCGGGAGAACGTTCCAACCCAGGCGGTAAGAGACCTTGAAAGGAATCCATGAATCAAAATCCAGGACCAATTCATCGGGCCAGAGGGAGCGGTATTTATTCTGTTTCCCCCACATCCTGGCAGCAACCCGTCCGGTTGTGTCTTTGGACACTACTTGATTGAGCAGAGATAACGCTCTCACGTGGTCACCGTCCGACATCAAGGCGTCTGCCAGTGAGAGTTTAAAGTACAAACAAGCCGGGAAAAGCTGGTGGAATTCTTCCAGCTTATCAATACTCCATTTCCCTACATCTGGATTCCCCAATTTCAACAGACGGTGTGACCATATGGCTGCCAGGGGATTGGTTTCCGCTTCTCGCCACACCTTATCCACATTTTTATTTACCGTATCCAGGTCTCCATTACGGTAGGAGCGAATGGTTTTCAACAAGATCCTGCCCCAGGCATCAACCGCTGATCCCTCACTTCCATTTGAGAGGACGAACAAGGTGGTTTGCAATTTGTTGTGCTGACCGCTGTTCTTGCCTGTGATATTGTTTTCACTCAGTGCATTCAGGAATACCCTTGTAGTCTCAAGATTTTCCGGATCAGCCTGCACCAGGTAGGAAAGTATTGGGTATGCACGTTCGGGGTTGGCTGACTTCAACAAGAGGCGTGCGTATGCAAGCCTTGCTCCTAAATCTCCGGGAAATTCAGCCAACCATTTCAGCGCAGCTTCGTTAGCAAAACTATATTCGCCCTCATCCAGGGCAAGGGCAACCATCTGGAAATAACTCTTTCTGGAAACAGATTTCATGTGGATGATAGGACGGTCAGATTTCGTCAGACTGCTGCCGGTATGGGGGGAGGAATTATGGTCGAGGTTCATAGGTTTTGGGAAATTCGTTTCGAAAATCGGCGGTTATGCACCAGGTTCAGTGCGACAACGGCGCCAAACTGGCGGTTGATAGTTGGATTCTCGGGAGAAAGTTCTGAAGCTTTCCTGAGCATTTCTTCAGCGGTCTGGTAATCTTTGGATTCTTTCAAGACGATACCTGCATGGTAATAAGGACGGTAATCTGAAGGAGAAACATGGGTGGCAGCCTGGAATACTTTGTACGCCTGGGTGTATTGGCGGCGTTCTTGATACGTGAAGCCCAGCTCCAGGTGAGCATCCATATTTGTAGGAAAAGCATCGATCGCGGATTTCAGATGATGGATGGCATTGTCAAGCTGCCCTGAATTGCGGTAGTACCTGCCGGTTAACAAGTGCAGATTGGATTGGTCATCCGCTGGCAAGCCGAAATCTGCATCTTGGAGCGCCTGGCGGGCGATGATGATCCCGGAATCTTTTTGACCAGTCCTCAAAAGGACTTCTGCCAGAATTGCTTTGAATTGAGGTTCCTGCGGATATCGATCGACCAGCTGGCGAAGTTCGTTCACAGCATCATTCGATGTAGTCTGATTTGCATAACCACCTGGCGCGTTCAAGTTCCAGGTCGAGAGGTTTTTCAACCTGTTCGATTACACCTGCCATAATTTCCAATGCTTTTACAGTATGACCGAGGGAATTTAATGACCTGGCAAATAACTGAAGCGCCCTCAGGTTTTCGGGCTCCGAATTCAAGACCGACTGAGCTTTGCTTTGTGCGCCGCGGGGATTGCCACTTAACAAGGCTATTTCTCCTCTCAGGAGTAGAGCTTCGATATAGTCTGGATCAATATTCAGGGCTTTATCGACACTTTTGGTTGCCAGGTCCAACTCGCCGTTCTGAAATTGGATTTTGGCAAGCTCAAACCAAGAACCTGGTTGTGTTGGATTTAACTCGGAGGCTGCCTGGAAGTAGTCCTCTGCTTTGACGTTGTTGCCTATCAACAACTCGAGTTCGCCCAGGGCATGTTGGAATTCTCCAGCTTTGGGCGCCAGGTTGACAGCTTTCTCGAGATGATATTTTGCTTTATCGTAGTTCAAGGCTGTAGATTTACCCTCACTACCAGTCAGGAGCATTTTCGCTTTAACTGCATGCCACCTGGCTTCATCAGGCAAAATCGACAGGGCTTTATCAACGGCATCTGATGCGGGAATTTCCAAACGATTCTTTCCGCCAACTTTAACTGTCAGCTTGCCAAGTTGGTAGAAGCAGTAGGCAGCGCGGTTTGAAGCTTCTTCCCCATCTTTCTTGAGCATTTCAATCGCCGTGCATACGTATTCCAAGGCTTCCCAGGGGTGATTGGCTTCAAATGCGAGGCTGTAGTGCAAGTAATCATCCGGTGTTGTTGGCGTGATTTCAGCCAGTTTCCTCATCCCCAAGTCGTCATTCAATTCACGCGTGGCGAGAAGCAAAAGATGAATCCCCCGTCTTTCCGTCAAGATGGGTTTGGCTTTCTGAAAGTTATGCGAATTGGGTTGGAAAACCAGCATGCCTCGCTTTCGCCAATAATCAATCTCAGCACCAATCAGGTTGTTGTCTGATGATTTCGATTCTGGGTTGGTATCTTGGGTAGAATCGGTAAAGCGGCGAAGGGCTTGTTCGTTGGCTGAGAGAAACTCGTGGAAAGCACGGTTGTCCCTTGCGTTTTCACCAGGCGACAGTTTGAACAGGTCGAGGCTGGCACAAAAACGCTCGAATTCTGCCATAAGCACCAATATCCTGGATTTTTGCATGTGCACAAGAGCCTCGAAGCGGGATAGATCGAGCAATTGCTGGTTTGCCTTGATACTCAATGACCATTCTTTAACATCAAGGCAGTTTCGGAGATGCTGCGAAGAATACCGATGTTCTGAAGCCTTGATAGTGCGTCCGTGCCAGGTTTTTCGACCACCCGACTCACTCTTTCGATGAACCTGGCGAATTCGTCCAGCACTTTCTCATTTACCAGCCCGGGATCCGTGTGAACTTCCAGAGCCAACAGCCTGGGTTGACCGGCACCGTGAGTTTTAGCGAATTTGAGATCTTTATCGTGCGATGGCATATTACCTGAACCCATCTCCAGCCTTAATAATGCAGCAGAGAGTGAAACTGAATCACCAGGTATAAGGTTAATCCCAGAAAGGTAATCGCGCGATTTGGTGAACAGGAGCAGACCGCGCGCAATTTCAGCCGCCTGGTAGCGATACTTGTTTTCTAAACTCTTATGTTTTGATTCGTGTGCAAAACGGATGGCTAGATCTAAATGACCCAACGCCCCATGCAGGTTACCTGTTTCCAGTTCCAACCAGATTATCTTCGGAAAGACAGCATCACGGTTGGGCGATACCTCCAGGGCTTTCTCGAGACAGCTCAGAGCTTCATAGGGCAGATCAAATTCATACAACAACTCACCCAACCGTATGAAACTATCGGCATTTTCCGGTTCCGACAGTGTCACTTTCCTCAGGATGTCGATTGCGGAGGCAATATCACCTGATCGGTAATATATCTCTGCCAGCAATAATAGGATCTCGTTTGGTGCAGCAAGCATCTTCTGTCCCTGAAGAGGAGGAATCTTTTCATTTGCCATCAGTGATAAGTGATAAGCCTGGTGGAGCAATTCAATCGCCTTTTCCCTCCGTTCGAAATCTTCGAGCAAATCTGCTGCAGCGAGCAGGTTAGCTACTTTGGCAATTTGCTGCTCAGGAGTCACCGCAGGACTGTCTTCCAATTGCTCAAGAGCAGCCCGGGCTGCCTGGATCTCGCCTTCGATAAGGTGAATTTGGGCAAGCTTGAACCATAATTCAGGGATGTCGGGATCTTTTTGAATTGAACTCAAGAGGATGCGCACTGCATCGGGCAGAGCTTTGATCTGGTGGTTTGTGGAAAGGTTGTGCAGTTTTATGCTCTGATCAGCAAACCAGATGGAGGTTTCTGGGTCTGGTGGTTCTAACTGCACCAGGTGAAGCGCGGTTTCAAAGGAATCATGGATCAAGCCTGCTGCAAGGTAAGCTTCAGCCAACCAGCGGTAAATTTGCGGGTTGCCTGGGTTCACTCGCTTAGCTTCATGGAAGGCGGCAACAGCAGCTTCGGGTGACCCCAATCTGAGGCGTGTTTTGCCCAATCCAAATGTGATGCGACCCTGCCAGGAGAGCGATTTTGCCAGGCTGGAGTTCATAGCTGACTGGTAGTGCGACTGTGCTCCTTCAAAATCATTCACAAGGAACAAAGCATCAGCCAGTAGTATTTGTGTTTGGGAAAGCAGAAGGGGATCGTTGATCATGCTGAGAGCTTTCTTCAACAAGGGGACAGCTTGATCTGCAGCTTCTGGTTGTTGAGATAAATCGACAAGGGTTTGAGCGAGGTCTAGGTAGGGATGGATATCATCAGGTCGAATCTGAATGAGGCACTCAAGCAGCGGAATGGCTGCCTGTACATCACCAATATCCAAGAGGGATTGCGCATAGCTGTAACAAAGATCGGGATTTTCCTGAGGACCACCTTCGCTGGACTGGTAACCTTCTTCCAAAATCCGGTGTCCATCCTTGATCCTTCCAACCTTTCTCAGGGCAGTACCTAACTTGAAGGCGAGTAAAGGATGGTTGACAGTCAGATTTATGCCTGGAGATGATTTCGTTTGAGAAAGAGATTTGCTAAGCTCAGCTGCCTTCTGTAATGGGGGAATAGCTTGAGTAGGCGCATTGTGCTCGAGGCAGTAATTACCAAGCGCGAGATGGCATTCGAAAGATTCAGGCAAGGTTTGCACTGCAGAACGTAGAGTCTCCAAGATTTTATCTTCCTGGTTTGTGGCTTTATAAGCCTCAGACAATGAAAGCCATGCAATTGGACGATGGGGATCCAACTTTAGCGCAGTTTTCAGGTTCTCAATTGCCTTGTTGTGGCTGCCTTTCTGAGCGTACCCTCTTCCAACCAGCTCAAAACTTTCAGCGCAACAAGGTTCTAATTTGATAGCGTTAAGAGCCGATTCGATTGCCTTATCGGAATTTTGCGTCTCGATTGCTGTGATTGCGAAGGCGTTTAATTCACCTACGTCCGGATCAGGCAAATCCGCCAGCCTGGAAGTCCGCAGCCTGTAGGCATTTTGCCAATCACAGGTTGTTTCAACAGATTCGATAAATTGGAGGTTTAAATCGGAATTTATAAGTGAGGGAGTTTCCGGATCCTTATTATCGACCACCTGAGCGGATAATCCTGGGTTGTCTTGACCTTTTATTAAAGATACTGCATAAGCAGCAGCCGAGTTTTCAAGGGCTTTCTTGTTTGAATTTTGGATGTTGTACACTCGGGATAAAATTGCCAGCAAGTGGGGATCCAAAGGGAATGAATGAAGTACAGACTGCAGTACATTTTCAGCTTCACCAATAAGGTTTAGTTTGATAAAAAAGTTCGCCAGGTCCTTTGCCATTCGTAATAAATCGTCGTCGTAAAGAGTATCCAGGCGCATAACTGCCAGGCGTGCAGAATGGTACGCTTTATCGGTAAAGGATTGAACCTGGAATATCCTCGCCCATTGAAAATTAATCATGGGGTGACTTTCATCTCCCTGGAATGCTTCTAACCAGCCCTTCGCCTCTTCGATCAGGTTTTGATCGATCAGCGTTGAGACGAGATTTGACAGATAAACAGGATTAAATGGATTCGATCGCACTGATGCCTGGAAGGCTTCTATTGCAGACGGAGGGATATCGACACCAGGGGATTGTGAAAAGGTGTCTTCACCGGGAATTTGGGAGAAAATCCTCCCTAATAAATTTTCCATCTCTCCCTGGAGCTTCTTGTTCAGATCCAGTGCGCGGTGGATATTCCCGGAGATGGCTCCTTTATTTGATGTGGTCAGGTTAAATTCAATTTTGGCGATATTTTCTGAAAGTTTTTGGAGGGTATGGTTATCAGCTGGGAGATGATTGATGTTGAAACCTAAGCCGGAACTGCTTAATAGACGTCTGCCAGCGAGGGGGTTGTCTTTTGCAACCTGCTTTAAAAGCAGGTATTTCTTCGATGGATCCAGATGATTGATTACTTGCTCATAGAACGCAATTCGTTTCTTGGGGGTCACGGGATTCAACAGGTATGCCTTAAGTACCCAATCCGGAGTAAAGCTCCTGGCTTCAAAAGAAAAGAGGTCGGCAAATAATTTTGCCGGCGCTGGTACCATACCTAATAGACAGCCTAAAATGATTGGCAGGTCTTCCTTCATTCTTTCGATATTTTGTTTAATGGCTTCCCAGGATGCCTCGATGCGAAACCTCTCACGGAAGCTTAATGCCAGAAGAGCGGCTCGTCTGAGGTCAAGTTTCAGGGCAGTATCAATATCAAAATATTCCACAAATGAAGTTTTTGCCCGGTTTTCGAGGAAGGCAGGCAGTGGCTGCAGCGGGAGTTGTGTGAGAATTTTGAGAGAAAGGTTCTCATGTAACTCCATCCATGCCAACTGTGCAAGGTCAGGCAGATCTGTCGATTTAGAGCCTGATAATAAAAATCTCTGTAATTGTGGTTTCGCATTAACCCAAGAAAAGACCCTGTCGTCCTCAAATAAGGCTGAGAGGATGGACGCCCATTCCTGAGCTGGATAAGTCGAATGAAGATCGACCACCCAATGAGAATTTGTCATGCGACAGCCCGGTTAAGGAATATGATTAATACACAGGATGCCACCATCAAGGTAAGACCAAGGCAGCATAGAAACACTCCAATCCCTGCAGAAGTTCGTGACAACTGGTTCATGGATTCAAGTAAAGTTGACGCACTGCCGAGAATGCCTGCGAAATTATCCGTGAGACTCTTCTTGGCGATTTCTGCAGTTTGGGTAGTTATTGCCTGCATATCCTTATTTGACACTCGTAGAATAAGGATGAGGATCCCGCCAAACAAAGTAAGAACGCCGGTAACGAAACCGATGATAGCCATCCAAAGCAGAATTTGAGTTGGAATAATTTCAAACATAAATCACCTCATGGTTTAATCTAAAGTTGTCCTTTTGAGTTTCATATTCGGAAACACGCATTCAGGATCTAGCCCTGCGAAACTCGAAGTCGAGAAAAACTGTTGGAAATCGCTTATCTGCAGGGAAGACTGCGAATGTTTTAACAGGTTGAAAGTTGTTGTCTCGAGATCTGGATGGATGGACAACAGTGGGATACCGCGGCAGACCTCATCCAATACTTTCGCCTGGTGTAATAAGCTCGCTGCAGGATCTTCACCAGTGATATATTCGCCTGAAACGAACTGAAAACCTTGATACATTTGTGAGTCGAGTGCTACACCGCCCAGCAAGTCGATGAAACCAGCGATGGCGATAGAATCTACGACAACAAATTCATGCCATTGGATGCCTTTTGATTCAATATAACTTTTAAAACCAGGATCGAGAGTACCGGATCCGGTCAGCACTGCCCTGGTTGGTTCGCCATTAACGCGTGAGTTACTGGCTAAACTATTGCGTGGAGCAATGGGCATAAAATTCAAGACCTGGCTCGATTCAAGGCTCAAAACCAACCATGTGCTGAGTAATTCAGGGTGAGGTTTTTCAATCCGATCCACAATGATAAATAATATGTTGCGTTGTTCGGTCGGGAGACTGGTTGGATTGGAGGTTGTATTCGCTTCTGCCGTCGAATTCATCAAAATCAGAAATACTGCACCGATGATTACGATCACCCCAATTAAAATTATGATCAGCAGGAATTTGTTGGTTCGCATAATCGCTTTTTTGTTGCTTCCTCATTATGAATAATGTATTACCGATGAGAGCAACCAGGAGGTCGTGTCTGCCTGTTCATTTGGAAGAAGATATTTTGAGTATTCTTCCATGACCATCTGCCGTCACCCGGACGAAGATGGACACAGGGGTATTTGTTGACTTACTACCAATTTTAGAAAAAACTAACAGATACCTATCCTTTTCAGGAGATTTTGTTTCTGATGAGGATGTTTGTCTCTTCACGTCAGGCTTTTTACCTGCAACTTGCGGGTAAAGGCGATACACTTCCCGGCAAACCGATTGAATTGCTTTTTGATCCATAAAGCGGCTCCATGTAAAGGTATCAGGTGGTGGTATCAACATGTGTCGTCGCCTAAGTCCTCTTGCGGAGGAATGCAGGGATCTCGAGACTCTGCTGGTTGGTCATATTCTCCAGACGAAATGTGGATGGCTCTTCAACCCTCCTATTCTCAACCCTTGGCGCGTATGCCGGTTGGCTTGAATTCCGTTCATCAATTCTCGCAGGGTCCTTCGGCAATTCGATGATGTGCTGCGATCGGTTATGTTCAACTTGCACCAGAGCATCTTCAAGTGTGGAGGCACCAATTCCGGTAACCATCAAGATCACCTGAACACGGTTTTCCATTTCTGGGTTATTGATCACACCCAGCACAATTTCCGTATCCGAACCCGTCTTTGCTTGTAAATCTCGTAGGGCATCATCAATTTCAAACAGGCTAAGTCCTCTCCGCAGGTGATGTTGGCGATGATGCCTGCAGCATTCTCCAGGTTGACGTCGCCTAATAATGGGTGGTTGAGTGCCTGGTCGATCGCCTGGTGTGTTTTCCTGTTGCCATAACCCTGACCGATCGCCATCAACGCGCCACCTCCAGGCGGATCATTCTCTCAACGTGGGCATAATCTACATTTATGATTCCAGGTTCGTAAACAATCTCTGAGATCCCTTGAACAGCCTGGCGGAGAACGTCATCAGCTAATCGAAAGGCGACTTCCATAGGCAGATCTTTTGGGGCTACTAGTAACAAACGATCGTTAGGGATTGTCAGCAGTGTATGAGTGTATTTTTGTAAGGCAACCAGACCTTCAGTTGCGTTTTTTTGCCTTTTACCCATCTCAAATGAGAAAGGCGTGGTAACAATGGCGATCACTGCGGCGCCCTGATCGCGGGCAATATCTGCTGCGATTGGGATCGCGCCTGTGCCAGTTCCCCCGCCCATCCCGGCTGTCAGGAAAACCATGTCGGCGCCTGAAAGGGCATTGGCGATCTCATCAGCACTTTCCATAGCTGCGGTACGCCCAATTCCCGGGTCACCACCAGCACCAAGACCGCGGGTTAAATCTACGCCTAACAAGATTTTTTTGGGGGCAGAATTTCTTTGAAGTACCTGGTGGTCTGTGTTTGCTGCAATAAATTCTACTCCGCGCAGGTTGAATTCCATCATCCTCTCAACAGCGTTGCAGCCACCACCGCCCAGTCCTAATACTTTCATGACTGGCACATGAATATTAGAATAGGCACCATTTTGTGTTGTCATGTCCATGATGATTGTCCTCCTGAGTTATCATGATCTAAGTTGCAATATTCGTACCAACCAGGCTGATTGTGTCCACCTGGCATCCGGCTGATTTCAACTCCTCAGCCCAGGTTTCAGTTTTGAATGGTTTGGTTTCAAGTATGGTGACGTGTCTGGCACGAACCGCTTCTTCTAAATGAAAGCCTACTGTCGGACGGTTTTTTAATATGAATGGTCTGACCGCATCCAGGTCCCAATCGGCGATCCCAAAAGGATGCAAAGGGATGAGCAGGTAATGGTTGATCGATTTTTCTTGAAAAGTGTCTTCCTGGGTTATTAATGAAGGTATTCCGGTTATGTGAGCTAATCTGGATTGGCTTTGTTTTATCTTTTGAGCGGTAACCCACGATTGGATATCATGCAAAAGAAAATTTGGTTTGTTACCCACGAATGATTCAACTTCATCTTTAAAGTCGATCTGCACAGGGAGCGAGCGACATTCGAAACAGCCAGCGATCACCTCTCCAGGAATCACGAGTTCACCTGGATCTCCTGCAGATGAATACAAAGCTTTCATGATTGAAAGAACCATAAATTCCTTCGCCAAATCGGCATCACCTTCAGGTTTTTCCTTGTCGAATGAAATTGGAATCCCTGTGTTGAAAAGAACCATGGGATGCCTTTCGCCCAATTCCTCGAGAACAATCTCAGAATACCATTCAAAGCCGTTGAACCCGATATGATCCTCAGAACCTGGGCTTGTGAAATAGGGGCGGTTTCCTGACCATCGCTTACAGCCTCCTTTCCCCCAGGATAGAGGTTTGCCATATACGGCTGCACTTGTTGATACAACCAGTGATTCTGTGATGTCTCTGAGACCGCGGTCAACGAGCCCGCGTAAACAAGATCGGAAGAAAACAAGGTCCCAATAATCCCCACCGGGTTGTAATAGTGAGAAAACGGGGAAAAGACCATTAGACACAGCAGTCCGGGCAAGGGGCACAAAACGATCTAAGAATCTCTCAACAAGGCTATCGCGCGCCCATTCTGATGTGCTCCAAAATCTGCGAAGGTTTGGGTAAGCAAAAAATGAGACATAGTTTACGCCCCATTTCTGGTAAGTTTTCAGGATCAGGCTGATATCATCTTTAGAGACTAAGTGAAGCCTGGGATCGTAAAAATGGAGAATGGGTTCGATACCGCTTGCCTTAAAAGCCGAAATAAAGGATTCTGGGATCGCGTGTTGAATAGGGGCGGTTAGTGTGATCCATGAAGCCCCCAGCGTTTTAAGAAATGGTAGCCAGATATTAACATCAACCTGGCGGTAGTGGTTTGAATCCTGGTAGTATTGAAAGCCAATACGTGTGTTGACGGGTGGGAGAGGAAACATTTCCATAATTTATCCTGTAGAAGTTTATTTATCAGGTGCAATTACTGTGCCAATTCTGCAGGGATCGGCTATAATGTTGGAACTGAGTTTCCATGTCCATTGGGAGGTGTCCTTAGCAGGATTAAGGAAATTTGAAGCCAGGTGAAAAGTCTGAAAAAAATAATTTCTAGAGGGGTTGGATTGCTTGTAGTTCTGCTAACGGCGTGCGTATCCGCACAGGAGCCCATCGCGAAACCTTATATACCCATACCGTTGGATCCGGTATTCCAATCTTATTATGATGACCTTGGCGGTGAGAAGCTGCTGGGTGAGGTGATTTCCGTTGCCAGGGAGATCGGTAATGCAAAGACCCAATTTGTGGCTAACGGGCTGCTTTTTTATGATCCTCAGGCAGTCGATGGCTCACAGGTCAGGTTGTGGGCGGTAGGCAATGAGATGGGGATCGAAGAACCCGCCATACGGCATCCGGAATATTTGCATACTGGCGACATTTTTTTGAATGGACACGTGATAACAGAAGAATTGGCCTCATTTTTCAGTCGGTTGGGTGGGGCCAGGGTCGTTGGGAAACCACTGACTGAATTGGTGTATTCTCCAGTATACCGGAGGTATGAGCAGTATTTTGAAAACCTCGGTTTTTATCGGATGGAAAGTGCGCCTGCTGGGGATGTGCAGTTGCTAGCTTACGGGACATGGGCTTGCAAGGATCAATGCCAGTCGTTGGCGCGTTTCTCTTCCACGGTCGATATCCATCTGCCCATCGAAGAAGAATTCCAGGTTGTGTTGGATAAATGTGGGATCGAATTTACTGGTTACCAGCTTGATGGTTTTTCACACGAATCCGAAAATGGTCAATACCTGGAGGCAGTTTTTAAGAACGTTGCCATGAAGATTGAGCCTGCTGAAGGAAAAGATGTGCAGATGCTGCCTGTCCCACTCCTGGTTGGTGTCCGACCCAGTGCCTTGAGCCTCCCTTCCAACGATCCAGATGTTTGTGTTTATTCCAATCAAGGGCGAACATGAAGGGATAAATGTGCACAAGGACATTTACGATTTTGTGATGAAAAATGGCGGCTCTGCCATCGCTGGACCACCTCTGACCAGTTTTCAAGAATATGGAAAATTATTCAGGCAGTGTTTCACAAATATTTGTTTGTTGTACGATCCAGATGCTACTCCATGGCGAAACGTCTATCCTGAGCCTTTAGGGTACACTTACCTGAAAATTCATCACCGGGAAGGAATAGAATTATTGCCCTCCGGGGGTCCGGACAAGCAAGAGAAGGTGCAGCCTGGAGACGCTAACACGATCATTGAGACAAGCGAAGAATACCCATCGATTTCTACCAGGGAACAGCAAAAAATTTATATAAAAGTATTCGACCGCAGTGGTAGGGGGCTGCCTGGGAAAAAAACCTGGTTAACGATATCGATACCTGATGCTGGAGAGGTCGTTTTTTCACTGCCTGACACCGACATTCGTGGAGAGATCTGGATTGAGATTCCAGCCATCATTGCTCCGCAAGGAACCTTGATCCCTTACAAGGCGTGTGTGGAGACCAGCCTGGGGATGGTGTGTAAATTGGATAGTTATGTTATTTGGTCTGGTCCCTGATATCTGCAGGCAGGTGACAGAGATCGATCGTACTCTCATCGCAAAATAACACTGCTCTTTCGATCACATTACGCAGTTCGCGGATATTACCCGACCATTGGTGCTGTTTTAACAACTGCAGCGCTCGCGGGGAGATGGAGGTCACGTTTTTCCCCATCCGCTGGTTGTTCCTTTGGATGAACAAGGCTACCAGTTCCGGGATGTCCTGGGCGCGTTCCCTTTAAAGGGGGAATATGGAGGTCGACGACTTTCAAGCGGTAATAAAGATCACTGCGGAATTTTCCTTCATTTTGTAACGCGATGAGATCGCGGTTCGATGCAGCAATAATTTGTACATCAACACGGATCGTGTTTGTCCCACCCACTCTGCGGAATGCCTGCTCTTCAATCGCCCTAAGAAGTTTAGCCTGGATATCCATTGGCATTGCTGAGATTTCATCCAGGAACAGAATGCCCTCATCAGCGACTTCCATCAAACCATACTTTCGCTTCTCCGCGCTGGTAAAAGCTCCAGCCTCATACCCAAACAATTCCGATTCGAGCACGGTGGGTTGAATGGCGGCGGAATTGACGGCGATAAATGGTTTACCTGACCTGGGTCCCATCTGGTGGATGGCTGTCGCTAACACCTCTTTACCGGTGCCTGTTTCTCCAGTGATCAACACAGAAGAAGAAGCTTCAGCAGCCCTTTCGGCATATTCGGTGAGTTCTCGCATTTTCGGTGTCTTACCGATGATAAAATCCAAACCTTGCTGGCGCGAACGGCGGATATGTTCCAGCTCGCGTTTCATCGAGATAATCTCTTCTGCCTTTTGGATTGATTTTTCCAACTGGTCCAGGCGGATGGGTTTTTCTAGGAAATCATGCGCGCCGTCGCGCATTGCGTTGACAGCCATTTCAACTTCGCCGTAGGCAGTGATCAGAATGATGGGTGGTCTCGATATATGGTGGGAAGTCTCTTCCAACAATACCGGTCCAAATCCATCGGGCAGCTGTACATCTAATAAAATGATGTCAGCCTCACCATGATTGATTACTTCACGCGCCTCAGCCAGATTCGAAGCTTCTAGGATTTCATACCCGGATGATTTCAAATATGAGCCCATGTTGTGCCGGGCGTTTTCTTCATCGTCAACTATTAATATGGTTGCACTCATTATCAATCTACTTTCGTGATCTGGATTCAGGCTTAATAGCCGGCAGGTTCAGGTAGAAAATTGTACCCCCAGGGAAGCTCTCCATTCGAATGGTGCCTTTATGAATGGTGACGATCCTTTTTACAATGGACAAACCAAGCCCCGTCCCAGTGGTTCTGGTGGTGAAAAAAGGCTCGAAAATAGTATCCTGTATCTCAATTGGAATTCCAGGTCCAGTATCAGCGATGCTGACTTCAAGGAAGGGTTGTTCCACAAATCCATCGTTTATCTCTGATGTTATCCCAACTGCCTGGGTGCGGATGATCAGTTTTCCACCGGTTTCACTCATCGCCTGGATGGCATTATTGATCAGGTTATTGAAAACCCTCTCCAGTCCTCGGATGTCACCCATGATCTTTGGTGTGTCGGGATCAAATTTAAATTCATATTCTATGCCGGAGTATTGAAGTCTTGACATACGGCGGTTGATCAATACGTTCAGCAACTCAGTGATCTGGATGGGTTCCATCTGGTATTCTTGCTGTTTTGAAAGGTTCAGCACTGATTTCATCAGGTCACCCAGGCGATCACAATCTTGCAGCATCCTGGCGATTTCTGGCTGGTTAGAATCCTCTTCTGGCAAGTTGCGCGCTAACAGTTGTAACCCGGTGCTGATGTTGTTGACTGGATTCCGCACATCATGAGCGAAAACAGCCATAACCTCACCTATATATGCACGCTGTTCAAGTTGTTCGGTCTGCACCCGGATGCGCTCTTTTTCACTGAGGTCCTCGATAATCACCACGATAGAACTGCTGTCGACGTCTGGTGACGCGGGGATGAGGTATATGTTTGCCAGGAATTTATCACCATTCCTGCGAAAAAGTGAAACGTTTGGCAAATGCCTGGGACTTACCAGATTACCAAGATTTAATGAATCAACATTTAGGCTTTCATACCCGATGAGGATATTGCTCAAGGATTGGTTGATGATCTCGCTGGAAGCGTAACCGAAGATTTTTTCAACTGCAGGATTGATCCGCTTTATTATTGCTTCACGAGATAAAACAAGGATACCTTCCTGGATATACTTCTCTGAAATCTCCTGGGCACGTTTGCTCTCTACCAGATTTCCAGTATTCGTCTTGTAGGATGCTTGTTGGCTCTTGTATTCGATCAGCTGGTGAATAATGTTGGTTGCTAAAACCCCCGCCTGCCTGGTGAAACTGGGCGGAGGCAGCCTCCCGCCAATTATGATCAGGAATCCTACCAGAGCTTTAGACTGCCCGATCGGTATTGTTGCCAAAAAGGAAGGCTGGTTGCCTAATATGGTATTGGTGAGGTTGGAAATGGGTAATGATTTCCTGCCAGTTTCCCATACAAAAGCTGCCTGGAACGCTTTCAGGTCCTGGGAGATTAATTCTTCCGGCAGTTCAGTAAACTCTCCATAACTCTCCACCTTCAAGAAGGATGGTATTTCCTCATCCGCAAGGTAGAGAACTGTTGCCTGGGCGTTTACCAATTGGTTGACCCACTTCAAAACCGGTTGGAATGAAAGATGGTCATTGGCCATGGATGGATGGATTACCAAATCCGATAATCCTTCCAGGATGGATTCGACCAGGTGTGATTGAGTTTTATTCTGTGGTAGACCTTCCAATGGTTGGATTAATACCAGGTATTTCTGCTGCTCAAGTGCAGTCACAAATAACTGCACATTTTCATCGATCACAGGCGCGGATTTTGGATGGAAATTGCCCACAAATACACCTGGGGAAATCAATTCCGGTCTACCTTCAAGCTTGGTCAGGTTAATGACCAGCTCATTCAGGTGAGATCGCTCGATGATGTGTTTGGGCTGGTTGAAGAGCTCAGTGGCTTTTTCATTCGCCAGAAGGATTTTCTGGTCCGTGGAATGAATATAGATCGCAGCTTGGGGCAGAGTCTCGAGGAATGAAACCAGATTGTTATGTTCCTGTTCACGCCGCCGGTGGAAAATATTCAAAGACCGGGTCCAATTACTGGTCATAGATTTACCGGTTTTCCATTAGAGTTGTTGTTCCCACAGTTACGGAATCTCGCTGGTGGGATGCCTTCAATAGCGCGATACTTTGCCACTGTTCTCCTGGCAACAGAATATCCCATCTCATCTAGTAATTCTGCCAGCTCGGTATCGCATAAGGGTTGTAACTCCTTTCCGATGATTTCCTTCATGGCAGCACGTATGTGCAGGCTGCGGTCGAATAAAAGGGACAATGGGATAATCTTGTTGTTTGGTAGTTGGACAGATTTTCCTGAAACCGCCCTTGATATAGTTGATTCATGAACACCGATTTGTGAAGCCAATTGAGCTCTGGTGATAGGCTTCATATGGGCGTCGCCGTGCAGCAAGTACTCCCTTTGAAGCACAACTAGCAGCTGCATCAATAACACCAGGACCTGGTTTCTCTGGTGAAGGCATTTTACCAGTAATGTGGCCGATTCTAGGGACGATTGCCAATCTTCAACCTTCTGGGATGGGGCTAATTCTATCGCTTGTTTGAACAGGTGGTTTATCCGTAAGCAGCCTGCGTATGGCGAGAGGATTTCAACCACCAGTGGAGAATCTTCCTCCTGAGTGAGTTTTGAAATGATGATGTCTGGTTGGAAGTAAGCTGGGTTATTGCTGACTATCGAAATCCCACCCCAGTTCTCGCGTCCTGGATAAGGGTTCAAGTTTTCACCGATAAAACGGGTGATCTCAACGATCTCATCTTCTCTCACGTGGTACTTCTTACTTATCTCAACATAAGCTCTTCGACTGAGCTGATCGAGGTCGTCCTGGATGATTGATTTTGCCAGTGCGGGAACAATTTGATTCTCCCCTAATACCTCGAGCTGTATTAATAGTGCTTCTTTTGGTGAAGTAGATCCTACCCCGATGGGCTTTGAAAATTGGATCATCTTGCGGATCTTTTCGAGCCTGGAAGGAAGCACATGATGATACTGTGCGATCTCGATTAATGGTGTGTCGAGCAGCCCGTCATCGTTAATGCAGGTAAGCATGTAAACAGCCAACTCGCGGTCTGCTGGTTCTAGTTCCACTGAGATTTGCCGTAAGACGTGGGATGCAAGGCTTAATGAGGATGCTGTCCAATCATCTTCAGGCTGATCATCTAGAATCTGGTTTTGCTCATAATGGTTAAAATCATTCCGTGATGAGACATAAACGATTGGTTCGTTGATAATATTGCCGGTTGGCTGGGTGCACTGTGGGCAGCGGTTAAATTTGTTTAACCTGCGATGGCAATTCGGACACCGGTTTGACTCAACAATTTCAAGTGCAGGATTCTGCGCCAATTCGGACTCGATCTTTTGGCGCAGCTCTTCCCAGCTTAATTCTAGCAGCGACATAGTCTGTGCGAGATGAGCAGTGGTGAGAGGGCGAAGAGAGGGTGATTGAGATTGTATTAACATTTTTTGGTGAAATTATGAGTATTATCATATCAGATGATGCAAGAATTATGCCGATGATTCTACGAAAATCAAGAGACTAATTTTAGAGAAACCAACCCACGTCTGCATCCGTGGATGCGCTTCATGTTAAAATTCTGGTACACAATTATTTAAAGATGGACAAAGATAAAATAATGCTGCGGACACTACTCATATACCTCTCAAAAGCAGATTGGGCAAAAAGGATCATCACGGAATGGGCGTTCGCCTGGCGGGTAGTATCGCGTTTCATCGCTGGCACCACGATTGAAGATGCGATTCGCGTGGTAAAAGAATTGAACCGGAATGGGATAAATGCCACGCTCGATCATCTTGGTGAAAACACATCCAATGAGGAAGAAGCCGAAGCTTCGACCCAGACGATTTTGAGAACACTTGACCAGATCGAAAAATCATGTGTAATATCCAATGTTTCGATCAAGCTTTCCCAAATTGGTTTGAAAATTGATGCCGACCTGTGCGAGCGGAACCTGGTCTGTATCTTGCGATCTGCTGCGGAGAAGCGGAATTTTGTGCGCATTGATATGGAAGATTCCGAATTTGTCGAACCAACGCTGAAGCTATATAGACGCATACGGGATGTTTATGGTCTTGACAACACCGGCGTTGTCATCCAGTCTTACCTTTACCGCAGCAAAGAGGACATCGACCAATTGATGTCGATGGGAGCCAGGGTAAGATTATGCAAGGGCACGTATAAAGAACCAGCAGCAGTCGCTTACCCACGAAAAGGTGATGTAGATAATGCTTTTGACCTCTTGACTGGTCTACTGATGCAAGCATCTGTTGAGTTGGGATCGCCGACGATAAGTGAGGACGGTAAGATTCCGCCTATACCCGCGATTGCGTCTCATGATCCGAAGCGATTGCTATTTGCGAAGAAAACCGTAGAAAGCTTAAACTATCCTAAATCCGCGATTGAATTTCAAATGCTTTATGGTATCCGCAGGGACCTGCAGGATACCAGCGTAAAAGAGGGCTATCCGGTGCGTGTGTATGTTCCATATGGAACGCAGTGGTATCCATATTTCATGAGACGCCTGGCTGAGAGACCGGCGAACTTGTGGTTCTTTGTTTCGAACTTTTTAAGCGCTGAGCTTTCTATGAAAAACAGCTTGTTAAATTTAGCCAGGTCACTTTTCAGGATAGCCAATGTTTTCATGTTGTTTCTCGGGTTGTTGACATATGCTTTTGGGGCGGGTCTGGCGAAATATCTGGGCGGTGGAGTTGATTGGGGGGCTTATGTGTGGGGTCAAATTTGGGTAACAACACTTCAGGCAGGTTTTTTTTACATCAATTATTATTATGAGACAATGGGAAAGCCGCTTAATGAGGAAACCAGGCTTCAAAGAAAATTACTTTCTGGACTGGATTTGACTTCCCTTTCATTAATTTTCGGGTTTGCCTGCGGTGCGGCAATTGTTCCAGTAACTTTGATGTTGCTCTCATCCGGATTTCTCACCACGACGGTCGCAGTTTGGATGGTTTTTTCTGTGTTTACCATGATTTTTTATATCCTGCCTCCATTCAGATGGATTAAATCGGGGTATGGAGAGATAGTGTATGCATTATTCCTCACTCTCTGGATACCAATCTTCTCATTTGTTCTGCAATTCCACGAATATAACCAATTAGTTTGGCTGGCGGCAATCCCTTTGATCCCGAATATGCTGGCTTTGATGCTCGCTTTGAATTTCAGGCAATTTGCCAGCGATGTTAAAACCGGTAGGAAGAACCTTTTGACCGGGTCAGGTTGGCGAACAGGCGCGGTCATTTTGATCATATCCATCCTGCTCAGTCCACTTTTGTCTATCACCATGTATTTGATCGGATTTCCGCGCTTCTTTTTGGTTACTGGGCTGGTAATGCTTCCCATTCGGATTGCTATTCGCCTGGTTAGTATTGCGTATTGTCTCAGGGGCTAAACCAGGCTGGAGAGTGTTTGTCTTTACTGCCGCTGCCTATTTTGTTTTGATGACATACCTTTTGGCATTTGGGTATTGGACAAGTTAACTATGCCCGAATTTTTAACCCTAACCCCGCCAGACGAAGCAAGAAAGCTTTTCTTATCTAAGATCCCTTTTCACAAGGTTGAAGAAAAAATTCCAATGGGAATAAGTTTGGGTAGAACCACCACCCGCCCTGTTTTTACTTCTACCCCGCTGCCTGCTTTTAACCGATCTACGGTGGATGGATATGGGCTTCGGGCTCAAGATACATTTGGCGCCAGCGAATCTATGCCAGCATACTTGAGAATAGCAGGCGAAGTGATGATGGGGCAAGAACCAGGAAAGGGAATCGAGATGGGCGCGTGCATGTTAATTCACACTGGTGGGATGCTGCCTAAAAACGCCAACGCAGTAGTTATGCTTGAGGACACACAAATATCACACGGAAATGAACTCGAAGTCTTGCGACCCGTTGCGGTTGGTGAAAATGTAATCAAGATTGGGGAAGATGTAGCCATAAATGACGAAGTGATCACGGCAGGCACCAAGCTGCGGTCAGCTGAGATTGGAGGTCTGGCTGCAATTGGGCAGATAGAATTGTTCGTTTCGAAGCGTCCGAGGGTTGCGATACTGTCAACAGGAGATGAAGTGGTCCCACCGCACCAGGAACCACACGCTGGAGAGGTAAGGGACATCAACACTAATACTCTTAAAGCGATGTTAACTCACACTGGCGCAGTAGGTATCAGTTACGGCATTCGCAGGGATGATTTCCAGGAAGTACTTCAAGCTGCCAGACAAGCTTTGGATGAGTGTGATATGCTCGTTTTCACGGCAGGTTCATCTGCAAGCAACCGTGACATCACATCCAGAGTGATCCAATCCCTGGGAGAACCTGGCGTGCTGGTGCACGGCATCAACATCCATCCTGGAAAGCCAACGATCCTGGCAGTGAGTGATGGCAAACCGGTCATTGGTTTGCCAGGGAATCCGGTCAGCTGCCTGGTGATTGCCTGGCTATACGTTAAACCTGCTGTCGAGTTGTTGAGTGGTTTGCGCCCTTTACCCAGGATGACCCAGAATATCAAGGTGGCGATAAATCTCCCATCCAAAACTGGGAGAGAAGATTGGATTCCTGTCAGGATCGAAACTGTAAACCCAAGAGGTGAGTATGAGCCCATCGCTCATCCAATCCACAGCAGAAGTAACCTGATATTTTCCCTGGTTGGCGCGCACGGGTTGGTGCGTATTCCAGAAAATGTAAATGGGGTTGAGGCGGGACAATTCCTTGAATATTTCCCGATTGAATAAGTGATGTCTCGGAAAAAACAGATATATCTTACCGACCTGCCTTTGGACCAGGCTATCGCCGCCTGGGAGCGAGAACTGCAAGAAGCTGGGAAATTCCAGTTTTCAGGTACAGAAATGATCACCGCGGATGAACATGCCTTAAAGCGGGTGTTGGCTCAGCCGGTGTGGGCGAAGATTTCGTCACCACATTATTACTCATCAGCGATGGATGGGTTCGCGGTAAAAGCAGACCAAACTGAGTTTGCTGTCCCAGCATCTCCTGTGCTTTTAAGGTGCATTGATTGGGACGGAATAAAGCATGCGGAATATCTCGACACTGGAGATCCCCTTCCTGATTGGGCGGATGCCGTCATCCCGATAGAAAATGTTGAAAGCTGCGACGAGAGTGGGAACCTGGCAGACGATCCTCGAAAACCTGCCATGATCCGGATTCGCCATCCTGTCCACCCCTGGGAGCATGTGCGCTCTTTGGGTGAAGACATCGTGGCGACTCAACTAATCCTGCCGGAAGGACATCAGTTAAGACCAGTTGACCTCGGGGCGATATTAGCCAGTGGGAACGAGCTTGTGACTGTAAACCGGCGTCCGGTTGTGGCGATTATACCTACGGGGTCTGAGCTTGTTACGCCAGGTAAACATCTGGAAGCTGGCGATATACTCGAGTTCAACTCGATCATTTTGGCAGCCCAGGTTAATGAATGGGGGGGCATTGCGGTTCGTTACCCGATAACCCCTGATAATTTTGAAATCATCCACCAGCAGGTACAGCTTGCGGCAAATAAAAGTGATCTTGTCCTGCTGATCGCTGGTTCCTCAGCTGGATCGGAAGATTATTCGTCAGCGGTGATCGAGTCGTTGGGGAAAGTACTTGTTCACGGGATCGCTGTGCGCCCTGGTCACCCAGTGATCCTGGGTATGTTGGCAGGCGGAGTGCCAGTGATCGGTATCCCTGGATATCCTGTTTCGGCAACATTGACGGGTGAGATTTTTGTGCAACCATTGCTAAAGCGCTGGTCGGGATCAAACCTTGAGAATGTGGACACCCTCTCTGCAGTGATCAGCCGCAAAATATCATCACCTGCGGGAGATGATGAGTATCTGCGCGTGGTGCTGGGCAGGATAGGGGAGCGACTCATCGCCGCGCCTTTAACTCGGGGAGCAGGAATCATCACCTCGCTGGTGAAGGCAGACGGAATTGTGGTCATACCCAAAGGGATCCAGGGTTTACAGGCAGGATCACCGGTTGAGGTTCGGGCATACCGGAAAAGAAGTGAGATCGAGAAAAACATATTGATCACCGGTTCGCATGATCTTTGTTTGGACTTGCTGGCACAATTCTTGTCCAAACGCAACCGGCACCTGGTTTCTGCGAATGTGGGTAGTGTTGGCGGTTTAATTGCCTTGCGGAGGGATGAATGCCATCTGGCAGGCAGTCATTTACTGGATGCCGATACTGGCAGGTACAACATTCCTTTCATCAGCAAATACCTGCCTGGCGAGCGATTGAAGGTGCTCGAATTTGTTTATCGTGTGCAAGGGATGATAGTCGCCCGCGGTAATCCAAAAGGGATCCGATCGCTGGAAGATATAACCCGTTCCGATGTGACCTTCGTCAACCGGCAAAAAGGAGCGGGTACAAGGGTGCTACTGGATTATCACCTGGCAGAAATGAAAATCCGCCCTGAAGTGATCAACAATTACGCGCATGAAGAATACACCCACCTGGCTGTTGCTGCCGCAGTTTCATCAGGCAGAGTCGACTGCGGGATGGGCATTGCTGCTGCGGCGAATGCGTTGGGATTAGATTTCGTACCCTTATTTGAAGAGAAATATGAATTATTTATCAAAGAGTCCATTTATACTTCCAGCCTAATGGAACCTTTACTAGTTCTCCTCAATGAGAAAGATTTCCGGATTGCTGCCGCCGGTTTGCCCGGATACAGGATTGGTGATATGGGTAAAATTGTGTTTGAAAATGGGTTTGAAGATCCCACAGAAATAAAAGGAGATGAGTAATGAAACTTGAAGAAGGGAACCTCGCGCCAGATTTTTCACTGGTTGACGAAACCAACACGTTGAGGAAGTTGAGTGATCTGCGCGGCACCCCAGTTGTCCTGTATTTCTACCCGAAGGATGACACACCGGGGTGCACCACTGAGGCTTGCAACTTTCGAGACGACTACTCAGAATATGAAAAAGCTAAGGTGGTAATTCTGGGTATCAGTCCTGATTCTGCAATATCACATGCCAAATTTAAGAAGAAATACAATCTTCCATTTTCACTTCTGGCGGATGAAGACCATCGGGTGTGCGAATTGTACGGAGCGTGGGGACTGAAGAAATTCATGGGACGTGAGTACGAGGGAGTTTTACGTTCGACATTCGTAGTCGATGGCGAGGGGGTCTTGGTTAAAGTGTTTGAAAATGTCAAGCCTGCAGATCACAGTCAAGAGGTATTGTCTGTACTGGAAGATAGGAGTTCTTGATGGAAATTAAAAGGGAATTGTTCACGCTGGTTGTGGTTTTCCTGATGATTTTCCTGGTTTCATGTGGTGGGAGTACTCAGGAGACTATGAGCGTTGAATCCATGGAAGCCCTGGAAAGACCTGTTACTCCCGCTGAATTCGAAAACAAGAGAAACCCCGTTAAAAGTTCAGAAAGCATTATGGCTGATGGGAAAGAGAGGTTTGCCAAATCTTGTGCAACATGCCATGGTGATTCCGGTGAAGGTGATGGTCCGGCAGCTGCTGCATTAGATCCAAAACCGGAAAACCTTAAAGAGTATCAGAGACAATTAAGTGATGGTTACTTATTCTGGCGCATTTCAGAAGGTGGAGCTGGGGAACCTTTCAACTCAAGCATGCCGCCATGGAAAGGTGTCTTGGACGAAGAGCAGATCTGGAATATCATCCACTACATCCGCTCCCTGGAATAAAGAGTTGTTTAATCAAACTGAAGCATGAGTGTGATAATGGAGATGACATCCCGGTTCTCATGTAAAATTGAAACGAAGAAATGATGCTTAAGAATATATCAAAGCATTTAATTAGTAGGTTGACTAAAACTCACTGGATCCTGACATTACTTTTAACGAGTATTGTGCTTGCATCGCTTGTAGTTTTTGCCGTCTCGGAAATACTCCTCCTGGAAACAGGTATGCAGAAATTGTTGGTTTGGGTGATTGTATTTGCCGTTTTTTTGCTAATCACCCAGGCGATTTACCAGGTGGTCAGGTTAGCCAGGCAATACAAAACGATGAAAATCCTTGTGGACCAGGCGGAATTGAAGGTTTTCGAATCACAGCAGCAGAAGGAAGCATTTATCCAGGTCAGTAAACGCTTTGTGGAAGCGAGTGACGAACGGGACGTGATCGAATTGGTATTGAAATTGTCTATCGACCTGGTAGGCGCGAGCGGTGCTTCGTTCGTCCCCCTGGATGAGCGTGGGCAGCCGATGACTGCATTCAGTATGGGCGAGGTGCCTTTTCCAGTAGTCAATGATTGGGTTGAATACCTTGCTTCTCCTAACATTCGTGAGCGCTGCCAATATTGTGAGACACACGGCGAGATTGCCACCAACTGTCCGCTACTCACCGGTCCGTATTCTGATGCGATTGGCATGTTCTGTCTTCCATTGTTTAGAGGATCGCGAGAGCTGGGAGTACTCAACATTTACCTCTCAGGTCAAAGTGAACTTGGGGTACAGGCGCGCGAATTTCTGAGAGTAATGGTTGATGAAACTGCGCTGGCTTTGGAGGGAATTAGATTACGGCGTAGAGAGATCGAGGGTTTGAGGCAGATGCAATCCGCCTGGCAAAAAACAGACCTGCATTCTAACCTGGAATCGTTACTAGAAAATGCGCACAAAATGGTTGAAGCAGATTTTGCTATACTTTCGATAATAGACCAGAATACCGCGCAATCAAAATTGAGATTAAGTCTGGGTGAAATTTTACCGAATTCACAACCATTCATCGATGGTATCATCGATAGTGTTACGAATTCTCGCCAACCAGTTATCTTAGGCGATTTTGCTGTCGACCCAGAATCCAAAAGCAGTGTCCAATCCCTCCTGGCGGTTCCATGCTGCAGTGGATCAGAGATTCTGTATGGTGCTTTACTGGTAGGTAGCGGGAAACCTGGGAGCTTCCAACCCAGGCAGATTCTCCTGATGCAAACTGTTGCCGATCAACTCGGGCAAATTATCGAGAATTCCGAACTGTTGACAAGGCTTGAATACAAAACAATGATGGAAGAACGTACCCGTTTAGCCAGGGAGATTCACGACGGTTTGGCACAAACCCTTGGCTTCCTAAAGCTGCAAATCGCCAACATGAAAGGAAACCTTGCCAAGGAAGAGTTTACGCGGCTTAAGGAAGGATTGGATATTTGTTACGAGACGACCAACGAGGCTTACATCGACGCTCGTCAGGCGATTGATGGTCTGCGAATTTGGCCTGATCAGGTTGGTTTGGAAGAATGGATCCGCCAGATTATTTCAGATTCCGAGGAAACCAGCGGGATTGGCGTCGAGTTTACAATAAGTAAAATTTCCAATACGATTTCGCCTGAAATCCAGGTACAGATGATTCGTATTATCCAGGAGTCATTAAGCAATGTCAGGAAACATTCTCAAGCCAATCTTGCCAGAGTCAGTTTGCAGGAGAAAGGTGGTGAATTTATTTTAGAGATAGTAGATAATGGGGTTGGGTTTGCGTTCGAAGACGTTTCGACACGCTCACAACATGGGTTAACCGGCATGAGGGAAAGGGCAGAATTGATTGGTGCAGATTTCCAAATCACCAGCCGTGAGGGCCGTGGTACTTCTGTGCAGTTGAGATTCCCTGCCGAAAGACCACAATCCACCAGGATGGGAATATGAGTAAGATCCGCATTTTTGTAACAGACGACCATGCCTTGTTCAGAGCGGGTTTGATTAGTTTACTGGGGGAAATGCCTGAGTTTGCCATTGTGGGTGAAGCTGGTGATGGCAGGGAAGCCGTAAGCTTGATCCAGAAAATCAACCCAGATGTCATCCTGCTCGATGTCAATATGCCTGTTATGGGTGGGGTTGAGACTGTACAGTATTTACGCAGCCATAATATGGACTGCCGTATTCTTATGTTGACGATTTCGAAAAATGACGAGGATTTGTTTGGCGCGATTACGGCTGGTGCTGACGGTTACCTGTTGAAGAATGCAGAACCAGAGGAATTAAAAAAATCGATCATCCTGGTGCATCAGGGTCTTTCAGTATTATCCCCCCAAATAACGCGCCAGGTGATGCAAAATGTGGTTTCAGAACGGGCGGCAGAAAATGAACTGAGCAATCGGGAAATCGAGGTGCTAGAGTGTCTGGCGAAGGGGATGACCACTGCCCAGATCAGTGCTGAACTTTTTATCTCGGATAATACGGTAAAGACTCATGTCCGGCATATATTAGAGAAATTAGTGGCATCAAACAGGGTGGAAGCCGTCAAGAAAGCGACAATGATGGGGCTTTTCGATCAAGAAGAAAATGATTAGCGTTAATTTTCTGTGCGAAAACAAAAATACCTACCTTGAACATCCTTGGTGCGTATCTTTGATGAAGTACCCCAAACCAATACAACAAACCTGAAAACCCGAAATAATCGGGCTCGGCATCGTAACCATACACCACACCATCAAAACCATTTTGCACTAACTGGTGCCTGATTTTAGGCAAGGTGTTGCAGTGGAAGAGTACTGGAAATTTATCCTGTATTTTTTGCCCTTTAATCTTCTTAAGGAATGGAATCTGCAAGCGATCAGGCATCAGTCGGGTGAAAACGCCGAAGTAACTGCGGGAGTTTGAAGTTCGCATACACAGGTACCCACCATCTTTCAAAACACGATTGCACTCGCTGAAAAATTTGCCGGGGTTAGCAATGTGTTCCAGAACATAATCACTCAAGCAAAGATCGATTGAATTGGAATCCAGGTACCACGTGTCATCCTCGATCAGTCGAAAATCATCGATATATGGATTATTAGCACCTTCTTGATCAACGTCTAGACCGATCACGGAGGAACATTTCCCCTTCAAAATGCGTAATTTTTTCCTGTAATCGATTGGGTCGCCCTGGTAAGCGCCACGTCCGCAGCCGATATCCGCGACTATGAAATCATCTCTAAGAAGCGCGTTTACGCGGGAATAGAAGGCTATAGTGCCATCGACGTCACTGAATCCCCCAAAATCACTTTCAGGATAGAAGCGCTCCTTTAATCCCATCTACTCTCAATGACAGCGCTCGATCAGGGTACAGGACGGACAGCTGGTTCTGCGCTCGTGCGTAAATCTGTTATCGGCTGTGCCTCCAGAGGCGTAAATTGGGCATTTGCCTCGATCTCGGTGAGTGGAATGAAATAAACCTGGTTCTGCGCATTGGATCCCCCGCTAAAATCCTGGTAAACAAAGAATAGGTAACTGCCGTCTGGGCTCCATACAGGATCGTTATAACAACAAGTGCCATTAATGGGATTTGCCAGCCAACCCTGTCGGATTTGTGAGTTGTAGAAATACAGGTTCCCGAAGACTTTGTTGCGCACAATAGTGGTCATGGCAAACAAACCAACACCATCCCAGGTGAAACTTTCAATCGTGGGGATGTCGGCGTATTCAGGGATGTCGAACCTGGGAGGTGGGAATGTATCTAAAGGTTTTGGATTTGGTGCACAAAAATCGACCGGGATAATTTGAATTAGGTCGCCTCTGCGTCCGTCATTCAAAATCCCTAGAACCTGGATCGCCAATTGTGTGCCATCAATAGACCATTCAACGCCGGTTACAGCATTCTTTTCGTAGGGAGCGAAATCCTTGCACTCAGCTATCTCGGTGAGTTTTGAATTGGTAATTGCTTCACTCAATACAACAGGATCGTGAGGTACGATGAATAACTGGTTGTTCAGGCTCAATGCTATCTTCGATCCGTCGGGTGTGATGTCGAAATCGGTAAAATATTTGGCATAACGGTAGCAGGCGATGTCATTGATCTCATTGGTATCGACGTTGATCGAACGCAGGCATTTTCCGGAGATGAAATACAGTAATTCGCCATCAGGTGTCCACTGTAATGCGTATTTCTCTGTGCTGTCCTGAGTGATTTGGGTTGGTTCACTGCCATCCGGGTTCATAATCCAAATATTATTGTCAATCAAATAAGCTAATTTATCCGTACCACCAACAATGCTGCTTACTTCGACTACCGGTTCAGGGGTTGGAGATGGCTCCTCGGCAACTTCTTCTGTAGGTGTCGGTGTTTCTGGCAATTGAGTGGCGGTTGGCGCTTCCGTTTCGGTAGCGTTTGGTTCCGGGGTGTTTGTTGAGGTAGCTTCGTCGAGCACGACCGCTCCCGCAGCAACAGTCATTGTAGCAGCATCTGATGCTGAAACAGCCTGCGAAGGTTTGGACAGCCCGGGAACAACAATGAAACCAACAATGGCGAGTAAGGCGATTACAACTACTCCAACAACTCCCCAGACGATAAAATTCGGTTTCTTTTGTGGAACTACCTCAACCGGTGGTGCAGCCACTGTGCCATCTGGTTCTGCGAGTGCCCGCGCAAGTTCGGTTTCAGGCAGGTTGTAATCTTTACGATCCGAAGAAACTGCTGCAGTACGAGCTGCGGTCCCTGAGGCAGAACCTGATGCAGAACCGGCTGCAACCATAGTCGAGTCCTGGCTGATGATCGAACTCAATGCCTGAGCCATTTCCGTCGCAGTTGTGTATCGCAGGTTGCGGTCTTTGTCCATCGACCTGGCGATTACTTCCTGGACTTCGAGAGGTAGATCCGGACGAAGCTCAAGGATATTAGGTGGCGGCTCCATGATATGTTTCAATGCTTGCCCCATGGGTGTGTCTGACTCATAAGGCACCCTACCACTCAGCATTTCGAACAACGTGGCTCCGAGTGAATAAATATCACTACGCCCATCCAAATCTGGTTCTCCGCGGGCTTGTTCCGGGCTCATGTAAGCAGGTGTTCCAAGGATAAAATTGCCAGTCAGCTGTGTGCCTTCTGATTGACCGACTCGTGCGATACCGAAGTCTGAGAGGAAGGTATTCCCATATTGATCCATCAAAATATTGGCTGGTTTCATATCGCGATGGATAATGCCTTTGGCATGAGCAGCATCGAGAGCAGGTGCGATTCGTTCCACAGTCTGCGCACATTCTTCCAGGGACAGGTGACCGTTGACGATCCGATCTGCCAGTGAACCACCCGCCATGTATCGCATGACGATATATGGTTGGTTGTTCTCTTCACCAACATCGTAAACAGGAACGATTGCCGGGTGTTCCAGACGAGCAATTGATTTGGCTTCGCGTTGGAAACGCGGACGGAACTGTGGATCCAGAAGCATTGACTCCGGAAGCACCTTAATTGCGACATCGCGCTCGAAGCTGGGGTCATAGGCATGAAAAACGGTTCCCATACCACCAGCACCCAGCTGGTTTCTTATTTCATATCTACTGATTTTTGTTGTCGTCATTCACCCAATTTCCCGTCTATCCTGAGGTTTCCTCTCGAAAGTATAACCCTAATCAGAGTAAAAAAGTAGGGAATTTTCTTGTAGTTCATTAATATTGTATGATCGTTAACCCGAATCAAAAGATGATTTGGAATAGCGATCTTTATCCAGTGCCGAATTGGCGGTCTCCCGCATCTCCCAATCCAGGCATGATGTAACCATTTTGGTTCAATTTTTCATCAATCACCGCGATGTGAATCGGTACCTCAGGATGGTTTTCGTGCAAAGTTTTGATACCTTCCGGGGCAGCGATTACTCCCACAAATTTAATTTTTTTGACCCCCCAGCGTTTGAGCACATCCACGGTCGCTGTTGCAGACCCTCCTGTTGCCAGCATTGGATCCAGGATCAAACAAACTGAAACTGTAGGTTCGATAGGCAGCTTATTATAATACTCAACTGGTTTGAGGGTGCGCTCATCCCGATACAAACCGATGTGCCACACTTCCGCCGTGGGCATCAGTTCCCAAACCCCCTCAACCATACCCAACCCTGAACGCAAGATCGGCACCAAACCGATTTTTTCTTTCAATTCCACTCCATCTGTTGTTGCCAGTGGTGTAGAAACTTCTTTTGGCTGGGTCATTAAATCACTTGTGGCTTCATATGCTAATAAAGCTGAGATTTCTCGGACAAGTTCTCGGAATTTCTTTGGTTCAGATTTTATATCTCTTAACAAGGTGACTTTGTGAGCAACTAAAGGATGTGTGGATTGATATACGTTGTCCATGTGTGTTCCTCCATAGGTGGGCGTGTCAGGTGCGGTTGTGCCTGGTTTCTGCCAATTATAGCGGGTTCTGAAGAAAATCTTCAGACAGAATCGAGGTTATAATCTGTCCATCATGACGGAAACCCCAAACCGGTTGGTCAATCCTGAGCAACAATCAGACGACCGACTTGATAGTGCCCTGAGACCGAAAACTCTCAACGATATGGTCGGTCAGGAACGGATCAAGGAAAACCTGGCGATCCTGATTGAGGCTGCCAGAAAGCGCGAAGAAGCTCTAGACCATGTGCTCTTTTATGGTCCTCCAGGATTAGGGAAAACCACTCTCGCCCACGTTTTGGCAAATGAAATGGGTGTTAGCATAAAAATCACAGCAGGACCGGCAATAGAAAGAGCTGGCGACCTGGCAGCTATTCTTACCAACTTGCGCGCCGGTGATATCCTATTCATCGATGAAGTCCACCGCCTCGGTAAAGTGGTGGAGGAGGTGCTCTATCCGGCGATGGAAGATTATGCGCTGGATATTGTGATTGGGAAAGGACCTTCTGCCAGGTCCATCAGGTTGAAGTTACCCAGGTTCACGGTAATAGGCGCTACAACTCGCCTGGCGTTATTAACAGCTCCCTTGCGAGCCAGATTTGGGGCGGTGTTCCGCCTGGATTTTTATGAATTGGAAGCCATGCAGCAGATTGTCAAACGAGCATCTAATGTGCTGGGTGTTGGCACAGATCCTGATGGGGTTGATGAAATTGCCTCCCGAGGCAGGGGCACACCCAGAGTGGCATTAAGACTGCTGCGTCGTGTGCGAGATTTTGCTGAAGTGAGGGCTGATGGGGTAATCAACCGGCAGGTAGCAGAAGACGCGCTTGAGCTTCTAGATGTCGATTCGATGGGTCTGGATGATATTGACCGAAGGGTGCTCTACACGATCATCGAAAAATACAATGGTGGTCCAGTGGGTTTGAGTACCATCGCAGCGTCAATTAGCGAGGAGTCGGACACCATCATGGACGTGGTCGAACCATACCTTCTCCAGTTAGGTTTTATCGAGAGAACCTCACAGGGCAGGCTGGCAACTCCCCTGGCATACCAGCACCTGGGCATCGAACAGACAAAAACCAATTCTCAACCGAAACTTATCTAATTTTCGTTATATTGACGATAGTTTTGAATACCAGCGAATTCGATTACGATTTACCACCTGAATTTATCGCCCAAACCCCCGTAGAACCGCGGGACCACTCAAGATTACTTGTTTACGAACGGACTAGTGAAGTGGTTTCGCATGAGCACTTTTATAATCTACCCCAGTTCCTGATTGAAGGTGATGTGCTTGTCCTGAACCGCACTCGCGTGATCAAGGCGCGTTTGAAGGGCAGAAAAATGCCTGGTGGTGGGAGGGTCGAAGTACTGCTGCTAAACCAAACGGAGACGCGGACCTGGGAAGCGATGGTTGGAGGCAGTGGTTTGACGCCGGGAAGAAAAATCACCTTCGAATTTGGTCCAGGATTGGAAATCATCGCAGACCGGGGAGGTTCGCTTCGCCTTGTGGAGTTCGAAACTCCTGTTGATGAATATCTTGAAGAAATGGGGATGGTGCCGCTGCCTCCTTATATTCATGAACCATTACAAGATGCGCAGAGATACCAGACTGTTTATGCCCAGGTTCCCGGTTCTGCAGCCGCGCCGACGGCAGGACTGCATTTCACCAAGAACTTATTAGCAGAAATCGCTGCTAAAGGTGTCCATATTTGCAGCGTCATTCTGCATGTTGGTCTGGACACATTCTCGCCAGTCTCAGAAGCGGAGGCTGAAAAACATGTCATTCACTCCGAATGGTTTCAAGTCAGTAATGAAACGGCGGAGGTGGTAAACCAGGCAAAATCTGCTGGGAGGCGAATCATCGCTGCGGGAACTACATCCGTACGTGCTCTGGAAAGCAGCACGATTAACTCAAGCCGCACTCAAATTATCGAAGGAAAATCAGGCTCAACCAATTTGTACATCCTTCCTGGTTATGGGTTTAAAGTGGTTGACGCAATGATTACCAATTTCCACCTCCCCCGTTCCACATTAATCATGATGGTGAGTGCTTTTACCGGGAAAGATAAATTATTCAGTCTCTATGAGAAAGCTAAAATGTGTGGTTACAGGTTTTATTCATTTGGAGATGCGATGTTAATCTTATGAAAAGATTCCCATCCCCATATACCAAACTCGAGGAATTGAATCAAGTGATCGTCGCATGCCGGAAATGCCCCAGGCTGGTTGAATGGCGAGAGCATGTAGCTAAGACCCGACGCAGAGCGTACCAGGACCAGGTGTATTGGGGAAAACCGGTGACCGGGTTCGGGGATATCGGTGGAAAGGTGCTTGTTGTTGGGCTTGCTCCTGGAGCGCATGGATCAAACCGGACCGGGAGGATGTTTACAGGAGATAAATCCGGAGAATTCCTCTACCGGGCACTGCATGAATGCGGGTACGCCAACCAGCCAGATTCCAGCAGTTTGGATGATGGGCTGATCCTTTCAGGTATTTTTATAAGCGCTGTTTGCAGGTGTGCGCCTCCACAGAACAAGCCAGATGCAGAAGAGATGCAAAACTGTCTGCCATACTTGCAGGCAGAATTGTCCTTGATGCCTCAATTGTCCGTGATTGTTGCACTCGGCAAAATCGGTTACGATAACTCAATCAAGGTATTGAAGTCTCTTTCGAATGGATACACCTTCGAGAAATTTTCTCACGGTTCTATTTCTTCGGCTTCTGGCGGATTACCAGTCTTGATCGGTTCATACCATCCAAGCCAGCAAAATACACAAACAGGAAGATTAACCTACCCGGCTTTCCTTAGCATCTGGCTAAAAGTGCGGGATATTGAAAGCCGGGTTTGAATCTGGATAGAAAACGAGAACAGGAAAGTTATGCTACGTGCAGTAGATATCATCATCAAGAAGAGAGATGGAGATGTGCTGACCCGGGAGGAGATCGAGTTTTTCATCCATGGTTTCACTTCGGGCGAGATCCTCGATTACCAGGCGTCAGCCTGGGCAATGGCGGTTCTGTTAAATGGGATGACCCGGCAGGAAGCGACGGACTTGACAATGGCGATGGCACATTCAGGCAGGACTATTGACCTTAGTACGGTGGTGCCATTTGCTGTTGATAAGCACTCCACTGGCGGTGTTGGGGATAAAAACACTCTGATTGTGGAACCAATCGTGGCGGCGTGTGGGCTTCCGGTGGGGAAAATGTCAGGACGGGGTCTGGGCTTCACGGGTGGAACCATCGATAAGATCGAATCAATACCTGGGCTGCGCACAGATTTATCAATCGAGGAGTTTACACGCCAGCTAAAATCGGTAGGATTGGTGCTGACCGGGCAATCGGATGACTTGGCACCTGCTGATGGCAAACTTTATGCCCTCAGGGATGTGACTGGAACGGTCAACTCTCTTCCTTTAATCGCCGCTTCGATCATGAGTAAAAAGATTGCGTCAGGAGCACAGGGAATCGTACTGGATGTGAAATGGGGTTTGGGGGCATTCATGTCGACAGTATCCGAAGCCACTAAGCTGGCGGAACTGATGGTCAATATCGCCAGCCTGGCAAAGCGTAAAGCAGTTGCCCTGATCACGGACATGAACCAGCCCTTAGGATATGCGGTCGGCAATGCTCTCGAGTTGGAAGAGGCTATCAAGATGTTAAATGGTGAAGGTCCGCAGGATTTACGCGCAAACAGCCTCGAATTAGCGTCAGAGATGCTGATACTGGGCGGAATCGCCCCGGATAAACCTTCCGCCAGGTTGTTGGCTGAAGGCGTTATCACTAATGGATCTGCTCTGGAAAAACTAAAAATATTAGTAGAAGCCCAGGGTGGGGACAGTGCTTATGTCTCTAATCCAGGTAAATTGCCAAAAAGCCGTCACGTTGTAAATGTATATTCTTCAGGCGCAGGTTGGCTGAAAAAAGTTCATGCCAGGATTATTGGAGAGACTGCCTGTTATCTGGGGGCAGGCAGAGACAAAAAGGGTGATCCCGTTGATCATGCTGTGGGTGTGAAAGTGTTTAGAAAAGTGGGAGATCTGGTCAAAGAAGGAGACCTTATTGGGGAAATTCATGCTAATGACGAGAGTAAAATCGAATTGGGGAAAAGACAGCTGCTAGAATCGCATGAATTCAGCCAGGAGCCTGTCCAGGCGCTGCCTATATTTTCTGGCGTCATCAGGGCTTGATTGTATTAAGCAATCACCTGGATTAAGAGGGTGAATTGATAAGGTCGATTAATTTTTGGGGCTGACGCTTGAACTCATCTACTGGGTAATTGCCCTTTGTCAAAGCTTCCAGGACGGTTGTGTATGCAGCGTTCACGGGTGTTGCAACCTGGAGCCTTTTTCCTGTCCGGGCTACCATCCCGTTCAAATAACTGACTTCGCTATTTCCTTTGGCTGAGTGCAGGTCGATGTGGAAAGATGGCATCTTCCCTCCGCGTCCGGAGCCTGCCGCACGCGCCAGGAAGATCCTGGAAACTGCCAAAGGAAGTGATGAAACCGCGAAAGCCAGCAGCCTGACAGGGGTCCCGGGTAAATCGACTGTGTGAATATTCTGGCGTTTCATCACTGCCAGAGCTTCCCTCAACTGGCGAATCTCCAATTCGTATAGACCTGGATGGTTGAGTATCTCGCCCGGCGGCATATCCAATATTGCAGAAGATGCATTGGCGATTAGATTTGTGAGCATCTTCGACCATTTCATGTTCAGCGGATTCTCGAATAGCTTCGCTTCCAACCCGGCATTGTTAAATGCATCCACCAGCCTTCGACTGATTGGATGTCCCGAACCGATTCCCACTCCGCGAAGTTTTTCTAGCTGAACATTTCCCAATCCCAATCTGCCAACCGCACTGGTAACGGTACCCGGGATGACGCGGTCCACGCCTAATGCCTGGCGGATGACGTTCTCGTTTTCGACGCCATTTTGCAAGCAGAGGACCGGCGGAAGGAATTCCTTCAATGGCTTCAATTCTGCAACAGCAGCAGGCGTGTCGTAAGATTTGAGTGCGAAAACTGCCACATCGAATGGCGCGACTTCCTTGAGCTGTGAGAGTGACCTGATAACACCAGGGTTTGTGATCACATGAGTTTCACCAGCAATAGTCAAGTGAAGACCGCTCTCGAGTAGGACTGGGATTAATTCAGGACGCTCAAGGAAAACGACCTCGTGACCCTGGAGCGCCAAACTGCCACCAATATAAGTACCGATAGCCCCGGCACCAAAACAAAGCATCCTGACTTTAGAGTCTATGTTATTCCTTTCTAAAATTTGTGTTGGTGAGGCAGGCATAATGGTTAGTTTTCTTTAAAACAAGATTATGATGTGGTCAGGTGCTGGTGCTTTTACCATTCAGGTGGTTTGTCCGGTTTAAATATCCAATTCGCCAGGTACTATCAGCTGAGTCATATGTGCATAAGGAATAACCTGTATTTTCCATCATAAACCGGATTTTGCCTGAATTATCAATTGGCGATAATCCGGTGATGGCATACATCAACATACTCAGGAAAGCGCCGTGTGACACCAGCAGGTAATTCCCATCCGGAATTTGTGTGAGTGTCTTCACCGCGTTCAACGCCCGATCATAAAGATCGAGAAGGTTTTCTGCTCCTGGCGCGGGTGGGTTGGTGAGGTGGAAGAAATCGACTTTGGGTGACCTCTCCCGGATTTCTTCAATGGTCAATCCTTCGAGTTCCCCGAAATTCCGTTCCATAAACAATGGGTCAATGGTTATGGGGATGTTTAAGTTGGAGGATAGAATCGCAGCAGTGTCAATCGCACGCTGTAAAGGGCTGCTGAAGATCACATCGAAGTGGTATTCATTTTCAGAAAAGTATTTTGCCAGTAACTGCGCTTGCTGGATGCCTCTTTCTGACAATCGGGTTTCAGTTTGTCCCTGGATAAACCTGGCAACATTACCCAGAGACTCACCGTGTCGGACGAGAGTGATTGAAGGCATGGATTATTCTGCCCAGTCTTTGCTGCCGAGTAGGAAAGCATCCCCCGAAATGGCTTTTTTCCCTGGCAGCTGGATTATGTTCAATACCAGGAATCCATCACATGTTTGAATAGCGGGGAATTTGTCGATAACTAACCGACGTCCAATTAATCTATTTCCTGGAGTTTGTCTATCAGAAATCGTGCTGGCTACTAATACCTTCAAATTCATCCCCTTCCAAATAGTAAAAGTTCCTGGCCAAGGTGAAAAAGCACGAACCTGCCTTTCGAGCATTACTGCTGTTTTGTGGAAATCTAACTCTCCATCCTGCTTTTTTAACATTGAGGCGTAAGTGGCTGTGTCGTTGTCCTGTTTTCGAGGGTGAATCTCGCCACTGAAATACGCCGGCAGCGTATTGATCACCAATTCAGCACCCACCTGCGCTAATCGGGAAGAAAGAGATTCTGCAGTATCAACATCATGGATGGGAACTCTCTCCTGGCTGATGATTCTACCGGTATCCAGACCAGCATCCATTTCCATAATGGTAATCCCCGTGATTACATCACCATGGAGAATGGCTGCTTGGATTGGGGCAGCTCCCCGCCAGCGTGGCAAAAGCGATGCGTGGACATTAATACACCCATATCGAGGAAGATCCAGTATTTCTTTTCTCAGAATCTGATTGTAAGCAGCTACAATAATCGCATCAGGATCCCATTTTTCGAGCTGGCGCATAACTTCTGGGTCGCGTAATTTTTGCGGTTGTAGGGTAGGTAATTCCAACTGGTCTGCAAGCACTTTTATTGGAGGAGGCACAATAACTCTACCTCGACCCGAATGGCGGTCCGGTTGGGTCACTACCCCAACGATATTAAAAGAGCTGTTCAAAAACCGCAAAGTTGGGACAGCAAATTCGGGTGTTCCCATGAAAACCAGATTTTGACTCATCGCCGAGATTTTAACACAAAAGGAATTCGATTCAAATGTGTGATTAATATGGAGTTAAGAGTATAATGTAAAATTAATTGGGTTTATGGCGAGACTCTGCCCGCGTTGACTGTGGGCAGATTTGGAATTGATTAAGCGTAAACGGTTTATTTAGAACCTCGAAAACAAAGGAGAGGGAATCATGGATTCTAAACAAGAAGACTTCTTAACTGTAGATGTGGGTGGGCGTTTAAAGCAACTGCGTCAGGAAAGAGGCATGTCGATGAGGGCGGTGGCGCGTGCCAGCGGGTTGTCAACCAACGCATTAAGCATGATCGAACGTGCGCGCACTTCTCCTTCGGTCAGTACTCTTTATAAGATCTCAGAGGCTCTTGGAATTCCGATCACTGCTTTCTTCAGGACAGAGCCTCAAAGAAAGGAGCTTGTTTATGAGAAGAATGCGATGCACAAAAAGTTTTTATTTTCTTCTGGATCATGGACGGGTTTGGGAGGTGCGGAATACCTGGGAAACATCGAGCCATTTGTTCTCAAACTTGAGCCGGGTGGGCGCAGTGGTGAACAGGAGCTGATCCACACTGGTCATGAATTTGTTTACTGCATTTCTGGTGAGGTTACTTATGAGGTAGGGGAGGAAACCTTTCTGCTCGAAGCGGGTGATGACTTGATTTTTCCTGCTCAAAGGGCACACAGGTGGTTCAACAATGGCGAAGTACCGGCGATTGCATTAATAGTAGTTTGCGGTTATGAACAAGGCGAATCCCCAGGTGAATATCATGTTACCTCGGGTCTCAAAGCAACAGGTAGTTAAAGCCAGCCTTTATAAAAAATCGGTTATAATTCGTCCATCTTCAGGAAATGACAATGTTTGAATCCTATTACCACACACCTAGGAAAATTAGTGATGATAACGATAATAATAATCGTGGCGTCCCACCGCGCCGGGTGAAGGGGTATTTGGCTCAATCCTGAGGCTTAATGCACCTATAAATCGCCCGACGCAAATGCGTAGGGCGTTTTTTTTTGAATACTGGAGGCAGATATGTATAAAACACACACTTGTGGAGAATTAAAAAGTACTCATGCTTCGGAAGAGGTCGTCCTGGCAGGATGGGTGAACCGGTTCCGGACGCACGGCGGCGTTATATTTCTCGATTTAAGGGACCGTTTTGGAATAGTTCAGGTAGTCGTTGACCCTTCTCTATTTCCGCAGGCTCACAAGATTGCCGAGGAGCTGAGATACGAGTGGGTTATCCAGGTGACCGGAAAGGTTAGGCTGCGTCCTTCCGGGCAGGAAAACCCTAACCTGCCTACGGGCGCGGTGGAGGTGGTTGGCGAGTCGATCGTGGTGTTGAACAAGGCAAAACCGCTTCCGTTTATGGTGAACAAAGATGATGACACCGATGAATCGATCCGCTTGCGTTACCGATACCTGGACTTACGCAGGGATAGGATGAGCAGAAACCTTCAACTGCGATACAAGGTTGTTAAATTCATTCGTGATTACCTCGATAAGCATAATTTCATTGAAGTGGAAACACCAATTCTGTTTAAAACCACACCTGAAGGAGCCAGAGATTATCTCGTCCCTTCCAGGGTACACTCAGGTGAATTTTATGCCCTGCCTCAATCACCGCAGCAATTAAAGCAAATGCTGATGGTTGCAGGTGTCGAGAGATATTTTCAGATCGCCCGGTGTTTCCGGGATGAAGACCAGCGTGGAGATCGCCAACCGGAATTTACACAGCTGGACCTGGAAATGTCTTTCATCGAAAGAGAAGACATCATGCAGCTTATTGAATCGATGTTCACTCAAATGGTCACTGAATTGGTGCCTCACAAACACCTGCTCCAAAGCCCCTGGCCAAGAATGACCTACAAAGAGGCGATGGACCGCTTTGGGAAGGACAATCCGGATATCCGCTACGGGATGGAGCTGGTAGATGTCACTGACCTGGCAGCATCCAGCGGTTTCAAAGTGTTCGAGGAAACTGCACAAACTGGGGGTACGGTGCGCGGTATCAATGCCAGGTCTTTAGGAGATTACAGCCGTAAACAAATCGATGAGCTGGTGGAATATGTCCAAAGATATGGAGCCAAAGGTCTGGCTTACCTGGCAATCACGACTGAGGGAGAGATTCGATCTTCCTTTGCTAAATTCCTGAGTCATGAGAGCCTCGAGGCGATGAAGGAACGAATGCAGGCACAACCGGGTGATTGCCTGTTATTATTGGCTGATAAGCCCGGGGTTGTCTACGAGGCAATGGGCAGGCTGCGTGTCATGCTGGCGGAAAGATTGGAATTAGCTGACCCGGACATGCTGGCATTTTGCTGGGTGGTCGATTTCCCGTTTGTGAATTGGAATGAGGAAGAATCGAGATGGGACCCATCTCATCATCTGTTCACTGCACCGGTGGAGGAAGATATCCCATTATTGGACAGTGATCCTGGTAAAGCAAGAGGTCAGCAGTATGACCTGGTGCTGAATAACTACGAAGTGGGAGGAGGGTCTATTCGAATTCACAACCGTAAACTGCAGGAAAAAGTATTTTCATTGATTGGACTTAATATCGAGGTTGCCCAGGAACGGTTTGGGCATATGCTCGAAGCCTTCGAATATGGGACTCCGCCACACGGAGGCATTGCCCCTGGCATCGACCGTATCTGTATGATTCTCTCCGATGAACCTAACATCCGTCAGGTGATAGCTTTCCCCAAGAACCAATCCGGAAGGGACTTGATGAGTTCTGCGCCATCACCAGTTGAGGATATCCAGCTTAAGGAACTGCACATCCGAACAATCGAGTAGAATAAAAACTGAAGGAGAAAATTCAAATGCCAATACACACGACTATTAACCAGATTCCTAAATATGAAGGGCAAGAAGTAACAATCCAGGGTTGGGTATATAACCGCACTAATAAAGGGAAACTGGTTTTTTTACTCGTTCGAGACGGGTCAGGTTTCATTCAATGTGTGGCATTCAAGAATGATCTTGAAGAAGAAGTTTTCGAGCAAGCTGCCAGGATCTCCCAGGAAAGTTCTGTGACGATTCGAGGCAAGGTACGTGCTGACCAACGGGCTCCTGGAATTCCAGGGGGTTATGAGATCGGGATTACTTCCTTTGCGTCACTTCAGATCGCAGATGAGGATTACCCGATGGCGCTGAAAGAACACGGTGTTGATTTTGCCTTGGATAACCGGCATCTTTGGCTGCGGATGCCCAGCCAGTGGGCAATTCTGCGCATCAGGGCATCGGTCATCCAGGCGGTCAGAGGCTGGCTTGACTCCAACGGTTATATTAACATGGACACACCGATACTGACCCCGGCAGCGTGCGAAGGGACCACGACATTATTCGAGACACCTTACTTTGACGAGGGCATGGCATACCTTGCGCAGAGTGGTCAGCTCTATAACGAGGCCAATATTTTTGCCTTTGGTAAGGTATACAGCTTTGGTCCTACCTTTCGGGCTGAAAAATCGAAAACCCGCCGGCACCTGACTGAATTTTGGATGGTTGAACCAGAAGTAGCTTTTTGTGATCTTGATTGCTTGATGGAGATCGAAGAGGAATTCGTCAGCCATATCATCCAGACTGTCGTTAGAGAAAGGCAAGCGGAACTGAAATCTCTGGATCGCGATATCAGCCAGCTTGAGAAAATCAAGCCTCCATTTGTTCGGATTTCATACGATGAAGCTATTGAGATGGTAAAAACCATCCAGGCTGAGAACTCTTGATCCTGAATTGAAAGCATTACTTGAGATCGAATGGGGGACGGATTTTGGATCACCCCACGAGACAGCTCTGACTGAGAAATTCGAGAAGCCTGTTTTTGTTTATGGGTATCCTTCTCAGGTTAAAGCTTTTTATATGGAACCATGGCCTGGGAGACCTGAGATTTGTAAGAGTGTGGATTTACTCGCTCCGGAAGGGTATGGGGAGATCATCGGTGGGAGTGAAAGAATCTCAAGTTATGAACTACTGCTGGAACGCATCAAACAGCACAATCTTCCTGAAGAATCGTTTAAATGGTATCTTGAGTTGAGGAAGTTTGGCAGTGTGCCTCACAGTGGGTTCGGTCTGGGTGTAGAGAGGACTGTGTCCTGGATATGCGGTATCAATCACATCCGGGAAACGATCGCTTATCCTCGTACGATCAAGCGCGTCTATCCTTAAGTAGGTGGTCAGGATTAGAGTTTTAGGAAATCACCCTTACCCCAGTATTTTTTGTGGTATAAAACGAGTACCCTGCTGTGCGCGTGATGCTGCACTCCGGTTTTGAGCCAACACCTATAATATCGGGTTTCTATCTTCTCTCGGTGACGCGATAGGTTCTGACCAAGGCGGAGCCCAGGAGCTGAACCCAACCTGCGAATGCAGGTTCAAAACTTAGCTGCACACGGCATGGTGGGGTGGTCTGATACGCTCTTTCGAGCGTGAAAAAGCAATGAACCGGCTCATACAAGCCGGTTCATTCTTGTATGGATCGTTTCTGTTTAGAACAAGACAGAAGCTAACTCGCTGCGATACTGCCTTGTTTCTGGATTCTCATTACCGAGAAGTTCTAACATCCCCAGGAATATGTCTTTGGCTGCCCCATTACGGTATTTCTTGTCCTGGCGCAGAATATCCAGGATCCCATCCATGGCTGCTTCCAGGTTACCAATTTTTACCAGCCGGATGGCGTTATTGTAAGCTGCTTGAAGCGGATCAACTCCCAGGATTTCCACCTTATCAGATGCATTTTCAGATGAGATCAGCGCTTGAGCCAATGGGAGCATCTGGTAAGCGGAATTGAGCTCACGACTGGCTGGAAAGGTTTCGATCAACCGCATCGCCTCTGCCCCCAAGCCTTGGAGCAATTGGCATTTGAGGAATCCCAACTTAGCGGCAGGTTGATTTGGGTTTTTATCCAGTATGCTTTTGAATGTTGCCTCAGCTTCTTTCACCTTCCTATTGTTGAGCTGGCTTTTGCCTTTTTCCAAAGCCAACCCATCCTCACTGGGGGCGAAAGAGTCAATGAATTCTCTCAAGCGAGGTTCGGGCACAGCCCCCGCAAATTCACCCACAATCCTGCCATTTTGGAACGCTTTCACAGCAGGGATGCTGCGGACATTGAACCTTTCTGCCAGGGATTGGTTTTTGTCAACATCGATCTTTGCCAGACGGAAAGCGCCTTGACCTTCACGGGCTAATTTCTCAAGCAATGGTCCCAGCACACGGCAGGGTGCACACCATTCTGCCCAAAAATCGACCACCACTGGAACTTTTTGAGAGTAGGCGATCACTTCGTATTCAAAATCTGCTTCGGTCACATCGATAATATAGTTAGAAGCCATTTTCATCACCTTTGTAGAGGGAAAAGTTATAAGAAATTACACCTCTGGTTTGATTTTACCAAAGGATTATAAGAAGAATGTAAAAATGTGATGGTAAATAAAAACGGATGGGCTTTATTCATCCTCAGAAGTGTCGATGATACCAGGCTGCTGGATGTCGATAACTTCGCCGTGTAAGTTGATGCGAATCCTGAAACCCATCATGCCCATGTATGCGCGGGTTTCCTCAGGGATGCCAGTTTTGAACAATGTTGGGATGTGGCTTTGCATATCTTTGATTTGTTGTTCGATCAACGCTTTTGAGAAAATGTCGTCCTGACCAAGCATTTTAGCTGCCTGTTCGCTGAGAAGATCTTCATTACCATCGATCAATTCCTGCATGTGATCAAGAACCTGTCGGTCTACATCTTCCGCCGGGATATGACGGTGGAACCCATCATCATTGACCACATAACATGGATCATCGCCGACTGACACAACCGCGACCGGGTTGTCATTTTCATCAATCACCAAACCTTCGAAAATCGCTTTATTCATCATCATTTTACATTGTGTCTCAGCAAATTTTTATGGGAGTACACAAACTCCTCAGGGATGTACGTGAACAATAGTACCAACAGATGCGAATTTGAACAACCATCCAGCGTCGTCCTTGGTAAAATTCACACAGCCGTGGCTCATTGGAGTGCCGAAATTGTTGTGCCAGTAAGTACCATGCAGTCCATAACCTTTATAAAAATACATCACATAAGGCACATTGGGTAAATAATACCCTGGTCCCGACATGGACGCTGAGCGGTATTTCACATAGATCTTGAAAGTTCCCACGACTGTTGGAGTGCGCCATGTGCCGGTGGAAACGATGAATGTGCGCACCACGTTTGTGCCTTCTACTGCGTAAGCCCTTTGTGCGGAAAGATCGACATCAATCCAGCGATCGTTTTCGCCAGCTCCCTTGGGAAGTTGCAGTGAGGTGGGGGAAGCCTGGTCATTTGCTTTTTTCTTCGGTTTAGGTGTCGCTGTTGGTGTCTCGGTTGGTGTGGTAGTTGGCGTCGGGGTATCTGTTGGAGTTGAGGTGAAAGTCGCCGTGGAAGTGGGGGTAGGTGTAAAGGTTGCTGTATGGGTCGGGGTGGGGGTGTGTGTGGCTGTAGGTGTCGGGGTTCGTGTTGCTTTCGAATAGTCGATGGAGGCGAATTGATCTTTCGCCTGGTTCGCAGAAATTGCTGCTGATATTGTGGGTGACCCTAACCAAAGACCCAATCCCATAAAGACAAGCAAAAATATCACCAACCATGGAGTCCAGGCAATTTTTGTGCGTGTTAAATCCGCAGAATGTGGTTGTCTTATCACTGCTGATTGTGCAGGCTGTCGTTCCGAACGTAACCGCCTCAGCGCCCAGCGCATTCCCTGCCTTGCTCGCTTGCTGGTTGGGTTAATTTCGAGTGCTTTGGTCAGGTAATAAACACTGGCTTTGGGTGCGGCTACAGCAGCCAGGAGCATCCAAGGTTCTTCGCTGTCTGGAGCGATGGCAGCAGCCTTTTCAGCCAGGCGCCTGGTATTGAGCCGGTCACCATTCTTTAAAGATTGCCGGGCTTCGCTAAGAGCTTTTAAGAATTCATCTTCAGATGAATTCATGGTTGTCCGTCAGATTGAGGAATGTTGACTTCTTCATTATTCAGAAAACATAAAATGCCTTCAGTGATTCCTTGCACGACCAGGTCAGTCTGTTTGGTTAAAAATTCATAATCGAGGTTTAAGAAACCAATTTCAATGATGGCAGCGGTGGTGGTCTCATCGATTTCTCGAAACGCGTGGTAACTTGTCATATCTGGGGTGACGCTTAGGGAATGCACCGGGAGACCGGTCACCTGACCGTAGCGGCTCCTCAGGCAGGAAGTCAAAGCGGCAGAACTTTCCGGGTTGGGATTCGCCATCGATGCGGCGACTTTAAAGCCGGTCGCCAAGTTGTTGATGTAGTCACAGGAATCGGCGTGGATGGAAACCAGAGCCCTGGCGCGGTATTTCCATAAATTTGTGTCGAATTCCTCGAGAAGATCCACCTGGTAACCCTGAACCTTTAGCGCTTTTTGGACTGATGAGGCGACTTCAAGATTAATGTCTGCTTCGGTTACTCCATTTGCACATACAGCACCCGAATCCGATCCCCAATGTCCTGCGACAATCCCTATACGGTTAGAAATTAATTCTGAACTTTTTTCATCAACGGCTGTTTCGCCACTGCCCTGGCTTGAATCCTCGGGTATGCGAGTGGGGATACGTGCTATCTCGCGAAAAGGTACCTGATCACCAGATGATGAACCAGGTGTCCAGGCTGTGAAAAGTGTCGCCATCACAACAGCTATTGCCAGGATAGAAAATAATTGTGAGGATGAGATTTTTATTTGTTGAAACCAGGGTTTCGGTTTTGGTTCCTTTGGTTTTTCCATTTGACCATCGTTGTTGTGGCTAGAACATTCCCCAATCTCCGCCTGCTCCTTCTTCCATCATTGAAAAATCCCACATTTCCATACCCATGTTGATATGGGTGGGGCGTTCCAGAGCGGTCTCCGCTTTCTTCCTCGCCATCTCTAAAAGGGCGGGTCCGTAAGGGCAAAATGGTGTGGTTAGGATCATTTCAACCGTTGCATTATCCTCTTCGATTGCCACATCGCGTATTAATCCTAGCTCGATGATATTCAAACCAATCTCCGGGTCAATCACCTCACGGAAGGAATCTTTGAGCCCATCGATCAGCTCCGGGTGAGTGGTTTCAGCCTGCCAGGAAAGGCTGGGTGTACTGTTGGTTTCAGTTGAGTTGCTCATATTCATTATCCAATTGTGCTATATCGGGCACGATATAAGTGCAGTGTGCGTCTCCATTCAAGATACAGTTTACTTTCTCAGCGGGAACTGATAAAACTGTTGAGATCAATATTCGGTCAACAGAACAGACTTCCGGGTGGTTCTGACCAACATGGTAGTACGGGCAATATATCTCACGAATGAGGTAATGATCTCCTTGTTTTTCCCATTCTACCGAAAAACCCTCACCTGTCAAAAGGTTCTTAATCAAGTCAAGGCGCTGTTCGGTACTCATTCCTGCGAGCTGTAAATCATGTTCGGATGCCAGGTCTTCAGCGATCTGGGTAAAAAGCTGGTCGATAACATGCTGAGGCACAGTCTCTTTTAGTTGTTCAAGGATTCGTAAAGTAAGTTGAATATAACGGGAAGGGAAAAGCTCTCGCCCGTTTTCAGTTAAATAATATATCCTGCGCGGTCTTCCCACACCGTGCTTTTCTTCTGCCGAATTAACCAATCCATCTGCTTCCAACCGGGAGATGTGATGTCGGACGGAAATAGGGTTGATATTCACCGCCTCTGCCAGTTCATTAATGGTGCTTTGTCGTTGTGTCAGTAGGGTGTACATAACCCGTTCTCGAGTGCTTCTTACATGATCATCTTCATTCAGCATCTTTTCACCATAGTTGCAATATTCATACCAATACATGATCCTTTCTCCAGATGAGTATAGCATCTGCGAATATTATTGTCAATATTTAAGATTAAAATCTTAAATATTGACAGAATTTATTTGACCTGCTATAATTCCCCAGATTTGAGCGAATGCATAATGCTTTTGCACGGACACAGAGTCGAACAAACATAGATCGAATATAAACTGGTATCCGGAAACAACCGTCTGGATCCGAAAAGTTTGAATTAATAGTTTTCAAGGAGAATGATTGATGGCTGAACTCGATATCCGTAATCTACATGTAGTTATTGACGGAAATGAAATCCTAAAAGGTGTCAACCTGATCGTTAAACAAGGTGAAGTTCATGCATTAATGGGTCCGAATGGAACCGGGAAATCGACCCTGGCTTACACATTAATGGGGCATCCGTCGTATGAGGTTACTGATGGAGAGATCTGGTTTAAAGGTCAGAATATCCTTGAGCTCGAAGCTGATGAGAGGTCTCACCTCGGTATGTTCCTGGCTTTCCAATATCCGGTTTCGATCCCAGGAGTTACTGTGGCTAATTTCCTGCGCACTGCGATGAATTCGAAATATAAAGCATCGGATCCTGATAGCAAGGGGATTTCGATCCCTGATTTCAGGCGAATGCTCCGAGAGAAGATGGATATGCTGAAAATGGATCACTCTTTCGCCGGACGTTATTTGAATGAAGGTTTTTCGGGCGGAGAGAAGAAACGGGCGGAAGTTTTACAAATGGCTACACTGAAACCTGAGATCGCTATCATGGACGAAACTGATTCTGGTCTGGATATCGACGCTTTAAGAATCGTGTCGGAAGGCGTAAATACCTTGAAAGGACCTGAGCTTGGTGTCCTAGTGATCACGCATTACCAACGTATTCTTAACTACATCCAGCCTGATTATGTCCATATTATGATGGGTGGGAAAATTGTAGAGACAGGAGGTTTTGACCTGGCGCTCCACCTTGAGGAGAACGGGTACGATTGGCTACGTGAGCGCAACGATGCGATGACGGTAAATTAACGGTATTTTGGAGGATTAATGTCAGACGCAACGATTTTAGAAAGTTTGGGTGATTATAAATTTGGCTTCAGTGATCCTGACACCTTTGTGTTTAAATCCCGTAGAGGTTTGGATCGGGAGGTGGTTGAACAGATCTCGGCAATGAAAGAAGAACCAGAATGGATGCTGGAATTCCGCCTGAAGGCACTGGATCATTTTAATTCACGACCGATGCCCACATGGGGTGGAGACCTGAAAGCTCTTGATCTGGACCAGATTTATTTTTACACCCGTCCGGCTGAACAGGAAAGCCGTTCCTGGGATGATGTACCTGAGACGATTAAGAACACTTTCGAAAAGTTGGGCATCCCTGAAGCGGAGCAAAAATTCTTGGCAGGTGTAGGTGCACAATATGAATCGGAAATGGTTTATCATAGTATTCAGGAGCATCTTGCATCACAAGGCGTGATTTTTAAAAGCATCGAGAGTGGTCTTAAAGAACACGAAGATTTGTTTCGAGAATATTTTGGAAAGGTTATACCCATCCAGGATAACAAGTTCGCAGCGCTAAACAGTGCGGTTTGGTCGGGAGGTTCATTTGTTTATATTCCCAAAGGTGTTAAGGTGGACCTGCCACTGCAGGCGTACTTCAGGGTAAACACACCTGATGCGGGACAGTTTGAACGAACTTTGATCATCGCTGACGAAGGTTCCTGGGCACATTACGTGGAGGGATGCACTGCTCCTATCTATACCACCGACTCATTCCACAGCGGTGTCATCGAGATAATTGTCAAGGATAATGCCCGGTTCCGCTACACCACCATCCAGAACTGGTCGAATAACATGTATAACCTGGTCACGCAACGCTCGATGGTTAATGCTGGCGCAACGATGGAATGGGTGGATGCCAATTTAGGATCCAAATTGACTATGAAGTATCCGTCCTGTTATCTTGTCGGTGAACGAGCGCACGGTGAAATCCTTTCGCTGGCTTTCGCTTCGAAAGGTCAGCACCAGGATACCGGCGGTAAAGTGATCCACGTTGCGCCTAACACAAGCAGCAAAATCACTTCTAAATCGATCAGCAAATCCGGAGGAAGGGCTTCGTACCGCGGTCTGCTGAAAGTACACCCAGGCGCAGCAAATGTGAAATCAAATGTAGTTTGTGACGCGTTGCTTCTCGATTCGATCTCGCGTTCAGACACTTATCCTTATATCGAAATTGATGAGGACGATGTAACCATCGGACACGAGGCTTCGGTTTCGAAAGTGGGCGAAGAGCAGCTTTTCTACCTGATGAGCAGGGGTTTAAGCGAGGAAGAAGCTACAACCATGGTTGTCTCGGGATTTATCGAGCCCTTGGTCAAGGAACTACCGATGGAATATGCAATCGAAATGAACCGCTTGATACAGCTTCAGATGGAAGGATCCATTGGTTGATGAGGGGAATACTATGACGCAGCGAAAAGTGATTACTCGAACCAGAACTACTGGCTCCAGGGAAGCCAGCCGCGAGGCTTTCGTTCGTGAGATGGTGCCTGTGTTGCATGAAAATGGGAACGTGTCTGAGGTGGTCAAGGCTTTTAGCCTGGATGCCTGGGAGATTTATAAGACTACATCTATGCCGACCAAAAGCGATGAAGCCTGGCGCAGGACAGATCTGAAAGGTCTTCGTATGGATTCATTCCACATCCCTACCGAAGATGAAGCCTCAAGCCTTGAACAACCCCCGAACTCGATCCTCGAACCTATGGTGGGTGAGGAGCATGGTGGTCAGGTAGTTCTTTCACCCCAAGGTTCTCAAGTTTGGTTGGAGCATGAACTTGCTGAGAAAGGAGTTATTTTCACGGATCTAACCACTGCCCGAAGAGAAAATTCAGAAGTGTTGGAAAAAGTTCTTGGGAAAGTGGTCAAACCTGCTGAGGGGAAATTTGCTGCCCTGGCAGCTGCACTTTCTTCGAAGGGGATACTTGTGTATGTGCCAAAGGGATTGCAGGTTGAGAAACCTCTTCACAGTCTTCTTTGGGGACCTGGTGACGGGTTAGCGTATTTTTCACACATCCTGGTTTTTGTCGATAATGGCGCTTCATTGACATATATGCATGAATCTGCTTCCCATACAGTGGAAGGAGGGCAGGGGCTCCATTCAGGAATCGTCGAGGTGATTCTGGGAGAAAATGCCAATTTGCGCTTCGTCGAACTTCAGTCTTGGGGCGAACACGTGTGGAATTTCACTCACGAGAGAGCCATCGTTTCGCGTGATGCAAACTTTGATTGGATTTTTGGAGCCATAGGAAGTCGATTGACAAAGAATTTTTCGGAGATCGATTTGACCGGTCAAGGCGCCGTGGGCAAGATGTCCGGTTTTTATTTTACCGAAGGCAACCAGCACCTCGATCATGATACCCAGCAAAACCATTATGCACCTAACACAACGAGTGACTTGTTGTTCAAGGGAGCATTGAAAGATAACAGCCGTTCTGTCTGGCAAGGCATGATCTATGTTGCGCCAGGAGCCCAAAAAACGGATGGTTATCAGGCAAACCGGAACCTCGTGCTCAGCTCAAAGGCGAGAGCAGATTCGATCCCGGGTTTGGAAATCCTGGCTGACGATGTCCGCTGTACACACGGGGCAACGGTTGGTAAAATTGATCCCGACCAGGTTTTTTACCTTAGATCCAGAGGTATCCCAATTGAAGAATCCGAACGGCTTATTGTTGAAGGATTCTTCGATCCCATTATGCAGAGAATCCCATTTGAGGGAGTCAGATCCAGATTTCAACACGCGATATCTGAAAAATTAGGTTAGCACATCCCTAAAAAGAGCCTATATTGTTAAGTAAATTCAAACTTTTTTACAGAATAAAAAGGAGGTAGAAGTGTCATCCCTATACTTTACTTCTGCTCCAGACCAGGATGAAAAATTCCAGGTGGGGGACCGAATAGAAGTTTTTTGTGATCACGAGATCGAAGGCGAACGTATTCGAGATTGGTTGGAAGGTACGGTAGTACAGGTTGATCCAAAGATGCTGGCGATCCAATTCAAAGATAAGGTATATCTGACAGACGGATGGATGGTGCCTGATCACGTATTGTGGTGCCCGAAGGAATCGAACAATATCCGTCATGTGATGAAAAGGCGTCGCAGAACCAGACCTCGCCCTATCCGCTCTGGGGTGCGCCCTGACTCGACAAAAAAGAAAGAAAGTAGCCAGGTTGATGAATTTGATGACGAGGAATAGGCTAAAGGATGGATAGATCGAGCTCAATCACTTATCCTTTCGAAATTGCCCAGATCAAAGCAGAATTTCCCATATTCGAGCGAACCAACCCATCCGGGCATTCGCTCATTTATCTTGATTCGACCGCTACAAGCCAGAAGCCGTCAGTAGTGATTGAGGCGATGAATCAATATTACCGGCGCTCGAATGCCAACATCCACCGTGGCATCCACATGCTTGCAGAAGAAGCGACCGCGCTTTATGAAGGAGCCCGGGAGAAAATATCCGTTTTTATTAATTCACCCTCTCCAAGACAGGTGATTTATACGCGTAATGCTACGGAAGCCATAAACCTGGTAGTTTACACTTGGGGAAGAGCGAACCTCCGTCCTGGAGATGTGGTTGTCCTGACTGAGATGGAGCACCATTCCAACCTTGTTCCCTGGCAAATCCTGGCTTCGGAGCGGAACCTGCAGCTAGAATTCATTCCTGTAACCCGTGAGGGGTTATTGGATCTTGATGGATACATTGAACTGCTCAAATTGGAACCCAAGGTGGTTTCTTTCACTCAAATGTCCAATGTTTTGGGCACGATAAACCCTGCAAAAGAAATCATCGCTCTCGCACACCGTTATGGAGCGATCACGTTGGTTGACGGTGCCCAATCCGTGCCTCATTTATGCGTGGATGTCCAGGATTTGGATGCTGATTTTCTGGTATTTTCTGCACATAAAATGTGTGGTCCGACTGGGATAGGGGCTCTGTATGGAAAGAAGGACTTGCTCAATGCCATGCCTCCGTTTATGGGCGGTGGAGATATGATAAAAAGGGTTGGTCTGCGCTCATTTACTCCGAATGAGCTCCCTCATAAATTCGAAGCCGGAACACCGGCAATTGCCGAAGCTGTTGGGTTTGGCACAGCAGTGGAATACTTGCAGGGAATTGGGATGGAAGCGATCGCCAACCACGAGTACAATATCATCAGCTATGCTCTGGAACGTTTGGAGGAAATCCCAGGGGTCAGTGTGTTTGGACCCTCAGCAGACAAAAAAGGGGCAGTGGCAGCCTTCACCCTGGATAACACTCACCCGCACGATATCGCCCAGGTTTTGGACCTGGACGGGATAGCGATTCGCGCTGGACATCATTGTGCAATGCCGCTTCACGAGAAGTTTGGTATCAATGCAACCGCCAGAGCCAGTTTTTATTTATATAATACTAAACAAGACGTGGACAGGCTGGCAGAAGGAATTTATAAAGTTAAGGAAATGTTTGGAATATAAGTATGAGTGACCTTTATCGTGAGTTAATTATCGACCGTTATAAAAACCCGTTGTACAAGGGGCAGTTAGAGCCAAATGATATCACGTTCGAGGACGATAATCCTTTATGTGGTGACCATATCCGCATCGACCTGCGAATCAATGGAGATAACCGCGTCACAGAAGTGGCTTTCGACGGGCATGGCTGCGCCATCTCGCAGGCATCTGCGGATTTATTGGTTGAATCCTTGATTGGTCAGTCGATTGAAGACGTGAAATTGATCTCGAAAGATGATTTATTGGACATGTTAGGTTTACAGTTAGGTCCCGTACGCTTGAAATGTGCTCTTCTTTCTCTGAAAGTACTCAAAGCCGGGGTGTATGGTCTTGGGGAAGCCAGCGATGACTTGGTGGAATAATGCAGCCTCAAGATATTAATTCCTTAGATTTTGAGTACATTCAAGTATGTGAAATCAGCGAGCTTGGAAACGGCGAGCGATTGTTCGTCGAGATCGATGGTGAGGGGATCGTCGTATTCAACATCGCCGGCGAATTTTTTGCTGTTGGTGATGTCTGTTCACATGATTACGGACCATTGGGAGATGGAAATCTTGACGGTTATGAAGTTCAGTGCCCCAGGCATGGGGCTGGATTTGATGTGCGTGATGGAAAAGTTATTTCCATGCCAGCTGTTGTCGATATCCCTGCCTATCCTACCCGCGTCAAGGATGGTCGGGTTGAGGTGGGTTTGCCCGTTATCGACGGTTAGTATTTCTTTCTTGTGTAACCTGACCCATTGCGAAAAATGTAGGCACAAACCAGATCCTGTTTGCATTACCTGGTGAAATCCGTAAGGAAGAAATTAGGTCAGCGAGTGAGTCAGGCGGGAGTAAATTGCGGATATCATCATCAAGCACTGCCCATTCCATTTCGATATCATCCATTTGATCCTGCGAATTCCACTCAGCCCCCATGATCCCGGCTTCGATTTTCTCGAGTCCGGCATCGGACAGTAAACTCCTGATCTTTCTACCCATAAAAGGGTCCGCTCCCTGGTTTTTCAACGCTTGAACCTGCAGGTCACCCAGAATCATGTAGGGCTCTGGATGATCTATGCGTCCTCCGTAATCGGGTTCGGCGAACAGCAGCACAAACCCTCCTGGTCGTGTGACACGAACCATCTCTTGTACACATTTTTTGGCATCTTTAACCCAAAGAAGAAGGTAATGACAAAAGGTGATGTCAAAGTTGCTGTCATTAAATGGCAGGCAGTGCGCATCACCAACGGAATACGACGCAGAGCCAAAATGGTTCATTGCCTGGATTATGTGACCAGGATCAATGTCAATTCCAAACATCTGGAACTGTGAGGATATATGTGATGAACCACCTGCAAAGTCACTGAGCACAGCTCCAGTCCCGCAGCCGACTTCCAGCACTATTTCTCCCCCGGACGGCGCTGCTTTATCGATCAGATAAGCACGCAGCTGGCGAGTCCATGAAGCTTGCTGTAGGAAACGGTGGTGCCAGTTAACCGGCATAAAAAACTTCAGGCTTTAACTTGCGATTCCCAAATCCTATCCCAGGGATCTTTCAGCATATTGCCAACGACATTTTCGTCATGCTGTTCATTACACACATCACCATCAGGCTCCACATACATCCATGCACGGCTAGATTCTTTAGGTAGTGGTGTGATGGCCTCGAAGGCGACCGGATGCAGATTCGAATATGGCACTGCCAGATTCCAGACCAACTCTAAACCCAGCTCTGCAATTAGGTGGTGCAGCTCGATCAAAGCTTCTTTTTGATCGGCTGAATTTGTGCTGATCGACACTGCCTTAACTCCCGTACGGTAGAATTCAAGGATCAGGTTTTTAATTTCGTCATAGTTGTCGCTTAAAAGTGTCAGGTGTACAGCAACGAAGATATCCGCCTGTAATAATTTTGCCAAAGAAGCCTTACTTTCAAGGATTTCGGGTCGGTAAACCATGAGAACATAATCTAGCCCGGTCATGAGGATTTGATTGAGGTATTCATCATCGGTGAAGCGAAGTCCATCAGTCACCAGACCCGTTATCTGCCCGTTCTTCTCCGCCTGGAGCAGTAAGATTGGGAGATCATCCCGGAGGGTTGGTTCACCACCGGTGAATGCCAGGTGAGGGATTCCGGCTTCCCAGGCTTTATCAATCACCTGGATCCATTCTTCTGTGTTTAACTCCTCAGAGACACGATCGACAGGGGCATTCTCTTGAGAGTCAAATTCAGGCAACTCATAAGTTACAGCCATATCAAGACGGTAAGGGGCGCTGATGGGTCCGGTGAAAGGTTTTCTGCGGTCAAAGTTCAGGTAGGAGATCGGGTCAAGGTCTGGTGTTTCGAGCAGAATTTGAATACGATCGATGAAATCCTGGTAATCATCGATTGCCTGGTTCCGGTTGACTGCATAGCGTTTTTTAATTTCATTAGCGGCAGTCTCAGGAGAGTTGTTTTTTAATAAATGATATGCGTATTCGACCGCTGTCTGATTCAGGTGTAAGATCATTGAACCATTGACGATTAAAATACCGCTGCCATCCACCTCAATGCGTAAATGCAGGCGATAATTTCGCGGATCGTCTGCTGGTGAAGTGTATTCGTAATTACCGGATCGGATTGGGGTTATCGGTGAGAATAGGTTAGAAATTTTTTCTTTCAGGCTCATTTCTCTTCCTTGCTTAGGAATTTAAAAACTGCAGAGGGCAGCCTCCGCCGCATTCTTGAACCAGAACACAACCCGAACACTTGGCAGGCAGCTCCCGCCTCTCTCTAAGGGTCAGGCTCAATGGGTGTTTCCATATCTGGTCCCAATCATCCTTTAAGATGTTGCCCACAGGTTGGTAAAAAGACTGGCAAGGAAGCACATCACCATTGGGTTCCACGCACATATTATACAGTGCTGCTGTGCAACCTTTTATTCCCAGTTGAAGCTGCATCGGGTCGAAATTACAGTATTGGGTGGGGGTGTACCAGATAAGCTTCTGGTTATAATTATCTGTTAGTTTTCGGGCTACATCGAGCAGGCTGACAAGCTCGGATTCATCCAGCCCGGTGCCAACTGTAGCCCCGTGACCAGAAAAAATCAATGCATTGAGTCCTATTGTAGGAACTCCCAATGATGCAAGAAAATGTAGTGTGCCTTCCAGATGAGGGCTGTTTTCCTGCAGGAGGGTGGTGTTCGTCATCACATACAATGGTGTGTCCAGAACATTTCGCAAACCTTCCAGCGACTGTTTTAATGCCCCAGGAGCTTTAACCATGTAATCATGGATCTCAGGGATGTGAGACTCGATGGTTATTTGTACGTGATCCAATCCGGCATCAACCAGAGCATCGATGAACTTCCTGTCTCGCAGCCTGCGAGCGTTAGTGTTCAACCCGGTGATCTGCCCATTTTTCTCGGCATAGGTGATCAATTCGGGTAAATCATTGCGCAAGGTTGGCTCACCACCTGTAAAAACCACATGCGGGATACCGATTTCCCAGGTTTTATCGAGGATCGATTTCCACGTGTCCGTGTCAATCTCCGGGAATTGGCGTGAACGGGCATTGTAACAATGGCTGCAGTCATTGTTGCAGCGGTAAGTGAGTGCCAAATCCATTCGATAAGGGGCGGATGGCATGGTGGAGAAGGGGGGGAGGATGTCAAGGTCAAGTGTGTGGATAGGACACATACCATCGGGTTTAACAAGCTCATCAATTTGACCGAATAACTGCGTGTAGTCATTGTAAACCTGGCTGGTTGATACCTGGTACCTGCTTTGAACTGCCTGGATGATCTTTTTGGGTGTGACATCATCGAGGATGAGTTTGGACATGAATGCGGCAGTCGGGTTGAGATGTATTACCCGATTTGCATTAACCAGTAGTAAGCCGCTGCCATCTGGATCGATGCGTAAGTGGATGCGGCTGCGCCCAAATTCATTCTGCCGTTCGTAATGATATAGACCTGGAGCAGCAGGTGAGGATGGACGTATTGAGTCCCAAAACTTGTTTAAGGGTGAGAGGATCTTTATGTCGGGTATCATGAGTACCTATAAATTATTACCAATAATATCACCTGGTTCAGCGACCACCACCTGCGCATGCACAAGCACATCCGGCACAAGCACATGCGCATGCACAACTGCTCCCACCGCCCCCGCTGCTGCGAGATCCACTGCTGCGGGTTGGGGGAGGAACTGGATTGGTTCGGTTGGTTATCCCACCGGTAAATTCTGTGATATTACCTACCACATTGCTGGAAAAGTTTTGTACTCCCTGAACCATTGATGCGGCGAACGCTGCGCCTGGAAGGGTAGGCATGGAGATTCCGCCTCCACTGCTTCCACCACCGCCAGTTGTAGAGATCGTTGGTCGAGAACTTGAAGATGATGGGACAGAAGGATCATACCTGTGCCACCAGGTCGGGATGATGACCGGACCGGTACGGAATACGTCTTTTGTGCGGTCTTCATAGTTACGATCCAGCATTGTCCATTCAATATTGTCGCTGAATTTTTCCATTTTTACTTCGGGAGTTTCTGACGCAGTCACCTGCGCCCAGGCACGATTGGTGATATCCTGGTAATACGCAATTGTTTCCCGGCGGCTGAATCCTTTCATGCTGCTCGAAACCCCCTTCACCAGGTCAATCATCATGGCTTGTAAGCCTTTGCGCCGGGCGCCTTTTTCTTTGGTTTTGAAAGCTTCAAGGAATTTGGCCTCATAGGGACGGATCGAATCTGGTAGAGGGTCGACAATTTTTAATTCCAGCGGATCGTTGGAAACTACGCTGGCGGCTTCCTTCTTTACCACGCTGAACAAGATCATGGTCAAGACTTTATCCATGGGCTGCTCCAATAATATGGCAGCTTCGACGGCAGTAAGGCCTCTTTTGATGCCGTGACCTTCGATTGCTACTTTAGGAGACAGGTATTGCAGCTTTCGTTTTTGCGTGCTTCGGTAGGAACCAAGGACCAGCAAGACAACAAACCCAATCCCGCCCAGGCACATAAAAAAACCACTGAAGGCTTCAGGATCTATGCCGAAGGAATCCTCGACAGACTCGCTTATTGTGGGCTTGCTGATTGATTCAACCGGAACATAATTGCTTGGGAAAGAAGCCCCGAATTCGTACCCACGATCGGGCTGCGCGTTCAGATTGGTCCAGGAATAAACCACACGCCCCGATTCATCTACAAATGTTTCCGGTTCACTTGGAAATCCGGATGGGGCAGCGTGCCAGCGCGGTTCTTCTGGCAGAACCCCTTCTGGCATATGAAAATTGACGGTGACGGCAGTTTCACCTTCTACAAATTGAGAGCCAAAATAAGTTGTTTTATAATTTGTGCTCGAATAACCTGGATCATCGGAATCCGGGAAAAGCACTCTCTCGACAGATTCAATGAAGACAATCAGGGTACCTGATTCTCCAGGCTGTATGGCATTGCTGCCAAGGTAAATCGCCACACCTGCATTCCCCTGACCCTGGTACTCGGATCGTGATATATATTCTACTGGGAGACCGTTCACCTGTGCTGAGATGGATGACTCAGAGAAATTGGGGTTAGGGATGCCCACATCTACGAAATCGATGGGGCTTCCGGCAGGATTGTTGTTGAAGACAAATGTAATAAAAATAGAAGCTGTGCCATCCTCATTGATGTAGTAATCTACTGTGAGGGATTCCATCTCGAAAAAATAGGATTGAGCGTATCCCACTTGAGGCACCAATAAGGTTACGACGACCAGAAGAAGCAGAATGTATCGGGTTTGTTTCATGGTAATCTCACTCAATAATTCCTAACCATCACCATTTTGGTTCTTCGGTGAGTTGGTAGGATGTTTTGCAATAAGGGCAATTGACGACGGGGGCACCTGCCACCATCGTAACATGTTCCGGGCTTAAACTTCCCCCACACGATTCACATTTCAAGGTTTCAAGTTTGACGTCACCTGATAGGTCAATTTGTAAAGTAACATTCTGGTCACCATCTGCCGAGGGTTTCTTCCTTGCGCCAAACCAAACAGCGCCGAAGCCTGCCACCATGGTGATCAGACCTGTTAGAAAACCAGCCGGCATTAAAAGTACATTGCCAAAAGAAGCCCACAAGAACAAGACCCCGAAAAAAATCAAGATACCGCCTAAAATATACGCTAGTATTTTCATACATTAACTCCTGGATGACTAATTCGCTTATAGTTTATCGGAATTCTCCTGGTATAACCAATGACAATCTTCCTGAAATTGTCATAAGTTGGTAACTGATCTGTGCTCTTAAATATCTATGCGTTGTTCATCATCGGAGTGGTCCAATTCGCGAATTTCACCGGTGGAGACGAAGACGATTCGTTCGCAGATATTAGTCACTCGATCTGCCATGCGCTCGAGGTTGTGCGCTGCCCACATCAGGTGGCTTGCGTTATCAATCGTGGGCGGGTTATTGATCATTTGGGCGATAAGGTCATGGTAAATTTTATTGTAAAGATTATCGATCTCATCATCTTCGGCTGGGATAAGCCTTGCAGCCTCTGCATCTCGTTGGATAAACGCATCTAAAGCCCGGTGGAGCATATCCAGTCCGCGGTTAGACATTTCCTGCAGCTCCAAAAATGGTCCATTAACCTCGGCGTCACCTAGGAGGATGTTTATACGTGAAATACCTTTGGCATAATCGCCGATGCGTTCCAATTCTGTGATAACTTCGAGGATAGCTGCTAAGAAGCGTAAATCACGCGCCATTGGTTGTTGGGTAGCGATCAAAGTGAGTGTTTCATTCTCAATCCTGTATCTGCGCTGGTTGATCCTCTCATCTCCGCGGTAAATCCGTTGGGCTGATTCTATGTCTCGATTGATGAGTGCAGTAACGGCTTGTTGGATGGCTTCTTCGACCATGCTTCCCAAGACCAGCACATCATCTAATAGTTGCCTCTGGTATCGGTCAAATGTTTCCCTGGGATTTGTTCCTGGCATTTCGTTCCTTCCTTGTTTGGCTGATTGGTTTACAGTTTTGATTTGCCATAGCCGGTGATTTCAATTTGTTAATATCTTATCTTTGGCTCAATGATTTCCGTTTTATGATTATAATCTCATAAATATATTGGGTAGTCTTCAATCCTAAGGAAATGAAACCTACTTTATCAATCTTCGCTAACCGAAACGACCTTCAACATAATCCTGAGTGCGCTTTTCTTTGGGCGATAGGAAGAAATTCTTTCCTTTACCAAATTCTACCAACTCACCTTGCAAGAAAAATCCAGCAAAGTCAGCGGTTCGGGCTGCCTGCTGGACAGAATGGGGCACAAGGATGATGGTAAATTCTTGTTTCAATAATTGCAAAGAGTCTTCAACTTTGCCTGTTGAAATTGGATCCAAGCCCGAGGTTGGTTCATCCAGCAAAATGATCTCAGGTTTCAATGCCAGGCAGCGGGCGAGACATAATCTCTGCTGCTGCCCTCCCGACAACATCACCGCCTGATCATCAAGTCTGTCCTTAACCTCATCCCATAAAGCCGCTCGTTGCAGACTCTCCTCCACGGCTTCATTTTGGAGGATTTTATTTTTTATTCCGCCAACTTCAAGCCCATAAGTTAAATTTTGACGTATCGTCATTGGGAGAACAATGGGTCGAGCGAATACCATCCCAACCCTGCGGCGCAGGGAGATCACATCCGTTTTTGGATCCAGAACATCAATCCTATCTCCTGTATCTGTATTGATGATCACTGAACCACTCACTCGAGCAACGTCTGCCAGGTCGTTAAGGCGGTTGATGATACGCAGCAAGGTGGATTTCCCACCACCAGCTGGACCGAACATCACCGTGATCTGGTTTTTGGGTACGTTGAAATTGATATTTCGCAGGGATTCGGTCCCGTCAGAATATTCCAGGGATAATGATTCAATGAAAATCTTATCCATTGCGGTTCACCACTGACGATTCCGCCTGGCGCGTGAGCGGATTATGGTTGCGATCAGATTCATACCTACCACAAAAACAACCAAAACCAGGGCAGTTCCGTATTGAATCTGCACAGGCATCCCAGGAACCTGGGTCGAGATGACAAACAGATGGTATGGCAGAGCCATAGTAGGATCCATAATTGAATCGGGTAATGAAGGCGAGAAGAAAACAGCTGCAGTAAACAATATTGGCGCAGTTTCACCGGCAGCTCGTTCGAGCCCCAGGATCACGCCGGTCAGAATACCGGGCAGAGCCTGGGGGAGCACCACCCTGCGGATCGTCTGCCATTTCGTCGCTCCCAGTGCGATGGAAACCACCCGGAATGACTGGGGCACAGCCCTGAGTGCCTCCTCTGCTGTACTGATGATCACTGGTAAAGTCATGATCGCAAGTGTCAGTGCACCGGCGATGATGCTGGTGCCGAATTTCAAGAAAAGTACGAATAAACCCAATCCGAATAGACCATAAACCACTGAGGGGATGCCTGCCAGATTGATGATCGCTATCCGGATGGATTTCGTGACGTTATTATCAGACGCAAATTCAGACAAGTAGATTGCGGCGCCGATTCCCAGGGGTACGGAGAAGATCGCGGTGCCAAGGGTGAGGTAAATAGTACCGATGATTGCTGGATAGATGCCTCCTGCTTTCATCCCATCCTGAGGAACTGAAAATAAAAATTCCCAGGAAATAGCTGGCAGTCCTTTCATGATCACGATTACCAATATGATAACGATCGGGATTGTCGTCATCAGGGTCAGGATTGCCAGGAAGATAAAACCAAATCTCTGCTCGATATATCTTTTCTTCGTGTTATTCGTAGACATCCGGTTAAATTGTCAGGATAAAATCCTCTCGCTCCTTTTCTTCTGACGGAACACGACAGCAGATGCAGTTATGTTTACAGCGAATGAGACCAGAAATAAGATGATTCCAATTAAAAATAAGATATGGTAATGCTGACTACCATTGGCAACCTCACCCATCTCAGCTGCAATCGTAGCAGTCATTGTGCGCACAGGTGAAAAAAGGTATGAGATACCTGTGGGGACAACAGGGGCATTCCCGGTAACCATCATCACAGCCATCGTTTCCCCAAATGTCCTGCCAATTCCCAGCATGATTGCCGTAAGAACACCATTGCGCGCAGCAGGAAGGGTAACTCGCCAGATCGTTTGCCATTCGGTTGCTCCCAGGGCGATGGCAGCGTCACGGTAAGATCTGGGTACGGCGTCCAGGGCATCCTCGGAGACTGAAACAACTGTGGGTATGGCAAGTAAACCTAATAAGAGAGATCCGGTTAAAGCTGTAAGACCGGTGGGTATGTTCAATATAACGCGCATATAACTCACCACAATCAAAATCCCCAGGAATCCAAGGAGAACTGAAGGCAGTCCGGCAAGAATTTCAATAAATGGCTTCAAAAATTCTCTTACTTCCCTTTTCGCTACTTCAGCTATATAAATCGCTGTTCCTACACCGATCGGGATAGCAATGATCATAGCGCCGATGGTAACGATCAACGATCCACCAATTAATGGTAAAAATCCATAGAATTCTTCTATTGGGTACCAACGATCACCGAGAAAGCTGGAAAACGGCGTTTCCAGGATAGCTGGAACGCCCTCACTCATTAAGAAATAAAATATTAGGATTACAAAAATGATTGCAGAAATTCCGGAAAATTTGATTAAGGATATTACGAATAATTCGAAATATTTGTTGGATTGTTTCATGATTCTCTACGGTCCGTCAACTGGCACAAATCCGAGGTTCTCGACAATCATCTGGGCTTCTGGAGAAAAAATCCAATCGATATAAGATTTAATGTCACCAGTGGGTTCTCCCAGTGTGTACATAAATAAATTTCTGGCAATAGGATATACACCGAGTGTGACAGTTTCTGCAGATGGGAGGATGTATTCGCTCGAATCCACACCAGCTACCGCTACAACTTTTACTTCCGGGGTTACATACCCCAAACCGTCGTAACCGATCGCATTGGGATTATCTTTCACTTCCGTGTTGATGCCCTCAGAAGACGGCAACAATAGAGTGTCCTTTGAGAAAAGGGTGCTGTTATCCGAATCACCCAGTCTGAGCACCTCCTCCAGGAAGTACACATGTGTGCCTGAATTCGTTTCCCTGGATAACCGGACGATGGGATGATCGTTTCCGCCCACCTCCTTCCAATTATTAAATTTTCCTGAATAAATATCAGATAGTTGAGAAAGAGTTAATTGTTCGATTGGGTTATCGTGATTCACAATGATGGCGATGGCATCGCGGGCAACGACAAATTCGACCGGTGAACTACCTCCCTGACTGGCAAGTTCGAACTCTTCAGGCTTGATTTCACGTGAGGCATTCGCGATATCAACTGTGCCATTAATTAACGCAGCAATACCAGTTCCAGAACCACCACCAGTGACCAATAAATCCGTGTCCGATTGCAGTTTCTGGTATTCTTCAGCCCAGGCTAATGCAAGATTAACCATTGTATCGGAGCCTTTGTTCTCTATGGTCGATTTATCGCTCTGGTTATCGGTTTGATTTGATTTTTGGGAGCAGCTTGTAAAAATTAGCAACAAGACAAAAATGAGTCTAAAGAGAGTGCATCTCATCAAACCAAATTATACCGTATGGAGGATGGGAATTGCAGTAAAATTTGTACATGTCTTACGAACCGGTATTCATCGTCCGCGACCTCGATTTTTTTTACGGGGGATTCCAGGCTCTAAGCAAGATCAATATTGATATCTACCCACAAAAAGTAACTGCCTTAATAGGTCCTTCGGGATGTGGAAAATCCACTTTTTTGAGATGCCTCAACCGGATGAATGATACGATCATCGGAACATCGTTAAAAGGTCAAATCCTGCTGGATGGTGAAGATATTTATGCTGAAACCACGGACCTGGTAACCCTACGGCAGAGGGTCGGTATGGTTTTTCAGAAACCTAATCCCTTCCCTCAATCCATTTACGATAATGTTGCCTTTGGTCCCAGGATCGTCTCCTCTTCCTTAAGGAAGAAAGAACTCGATGACCTGGTTGAAAACAGCCTGTATCGGGCAGCTCTTTGGGATGAAGTTAAAGGGAATCTGAACGAAAGTGCATTTAACCTTTCCTTGGGGGAACAGCAGCGGTTGTGCATCGCCAGGCTTCTTGCGGTACAACCCGAGGTAATTCTGATGGATGAACCAGCCTCCGCCCTCGATCCAATAGCCACCTTGAAAATTGAGGACTTAATTGCCGATCTAAAACTAGATTATACGATAGTCATCGTCACGCACAACATGCAGCAGGCTGCTAGAGTGTCGGATTACACAGGATTTTTCTGGTTGGGTGAATTAGTGGACTGCTCAACCACCGAATTGATGTTCACCAATCCGCAACATGAATTGACTGAGACTTATATTACTGGAAGAATGGGATAAGCACTATAGATCCTCTGAACCTCAGTTAGATGTGCATTTCCTCCAGTTTTCTTGCAAGTTGATATTCTGATGGTTCAACCAGGAGAGAACCATCAGGGAATATGATCGTTGGTACGCTCCTCATCCCCCTGTTTTTTTCGAGCACGATTTTCTCAGCTGCTTGATCCAAATCAATGTCTATCCACCGGTAGGTTATTTTGTTGCCATCCAGAAAGCGGCGAACCCGGTGACAATCACCACACCAAAGGGTACCGTAAATCAAGAGTTGTTGGTTAGCCATAATATTTATAACCTCATAAATAAAGTGCACCGCTAATTCTAACCCGCTTTGAATTTGTTCTGATATTATATAGCGACCCTGTCAATTCTGGGCAAAATGAGAATGGTAACACATGGAAAAATGTCTGAAATAAAGAATAAACGCTTTACCTGGTATGTTGTTTTAGTACTGGCTGTTAATCTTATGGTTATTTTGTGGGGTGCTTTTGTGAGGGCAACGGGTTCCGGAGCTGGTTGTGGCAGTCATTGGCCTCTATGCAATGGCGAGGTGATCCCCAAGTCTCAGCAGGTGGAAACCGTCATTGAATTTACACACCGCTTGACCAGTGGTGCGGCATTTATATTTGTCTTGATCATGTTTGTGTGGGCATTCAGGGCATTTCCCAAGCGCCATCCCGCCAGGTTGGCTGCCAGTCTTTCTCTGGTGTTTATCATTACTGAAGCCTTGGTTGGCGCTGGTTTGGTGTTGTTTGAGTGGGTGGCGTACGATACCTCAAGCGCCAGGGTGATATCCATGTCTGTTCACCTGGTCAATACTTTTTTGCTCCTTGCTGCGATCACGCTGACTGGCTGGTGGTCTATAATCAGCAAGCCTGCAGTAATAGATGCCAGATCCATCAAATTTTGGGTTATCGCTGCTGCAGCGCTCAGTGTGATTATCCTGGGGGTGAGTGGGGCGGTCACTGCCCTGGGGGACACGCTCTACCCTGTAGAATCGGTGATTGAGGGTATGCGGGAGGATTTTAATCCACAAGCCCATTTTTTAGTGAGGATGAGAGTTTTCCATCCCATCATCGCAGTGTTGACCGGTTTGATTGTTGTTTTCTCGAGCATATTCTTTACAACGACGGCTCAAAAGAAGAACGACCGCTTGTTCTCGGGTGCATTGATGTTTGTATATGCCGTTCAACTTGTCGCTGGGGGCATAAATTTATTGTTATTAGCGCCCGTATGGATGCAGTTGATTCACTTGCTTCTGGCGGATTTCGTTTGGATCATGCTGATTATTACCAGCGCTGCAAGGTTGACACCAGATTGGGAAGAACCAAAAATACCCGTGCCTGAGGTTTCTTTGGCGACAAGTCCTTGAAATTGCATTGCCTGATACAGGATGGGAAGAGATGGATGAACACCAAAGGTTGAGCGTTTTACGCAAAGAGATAAATTACCATAACTACCGATATCATGTTCTGGATTCACCGGTGATAAGTGACCAGGAATTTGATCGACTCCTGGTCGAATTAAGGAACATCGAAGCTAAACACCCAGAATGGGTCACAGATGACTCCCCAAGTCAAAGGGCTGGCAGTGGGTTATCTGCGCGCTTTGTAAAAGTAGATCATCCCAGACCAATCTTAAGCCTTGGGAATGCATACAATCCAGGTGAATTGAGAGCCTGGTATGAAAGATTACTCCGGATAAACCCAAGAGTCTCTGGAGCTTCATTTGTTGTGGAACCAAAGATAGATGGTTTATCGGTCATATTAACTTATAAGCAGGGGAAATTTGTGATGGGTGCGACAAGGGGTAATGGCAGCCAGGGTGAGGATATCTCCACCAACTTGAGGACAATACGCTCATTGCCGTTATCAATCCCAGTTGAAGATGAGGGGCTCGAGGCTCCTGTTGAAGTGGTTGTGCGCGGAGAAGTATTCATTAATATCCAGGATTTCGAAAACCTGAATAAGCGTTTATCCGATGCTGGTGAGAAAACTTACTTGAATCCCAGGAACACTGCGGCAGGTTCCTTGCGCCAGTTAGATACTGGACTGACCGCGGATCGACCCCTGCGTCTGCTAAGTTATGCAATAGTTAGTGGGGAAGGTGATTTTCCTTCCACACAGAGGGAATCACTCGAATTGTTGAGACGATGGGGTTTTCCGGTGTGGTCGGAGATTGTTTTGTGCTATTCGATTGATGAAGTGATCGAAGTCTGTAATGTATGGGAACAGCGCCGGTTCAACCTGCCATTTGAAGTTGATGGCATGGTAATTAAAATAAACCAGTTGGACCTGGCAGAGGAGCTTGGGTATGTGGGGAAAGACCCGAGAGGGGCGATTGCCTACAAGTATCCAGCCCAGGAAGTGACTACTCGTTTGGTCGACATTGGAAGGAACGTAGGCAGGACCGGTGTGATTACACCCTATGCGATATTGGATCCAGTGGAAATTGGAGGGGTCATCGTCAAACAGGCAACCTTACACAATTTCGATTTTATCGCTGAAAAAGATATTCGCATTGGTGATAACGTTTGGGTGAAGAGGGCTGGTGAAGTGATCCCATATATCATTGGACCGGTTACGGAAACGAGAACAGGATCTGAAATGGTTTACAAGCCGCCATCTGAATGTCCTGTTTGTGGGGAGACAGTTGAAAGACCCGAAGGCGAGGTGGCATTCTACTGCGTCAATTCGGCATGTCCGGAACAACTGGTGCGCAACATTGAGCATTTTGTCTCGCGTGGGGCAATGGACATCGTGGGGTTGGGAATCAAAATTGTGGAACAGCTGGTTACGGAGAAGCTGGTAAAAGATGTTGCCGATTTGTATTCATTGAATAAAGGCGACCTGATGGAGATGGAAGGGTTTGCTGAAAAGAAAGCAGATAACCTGTTACAGGCTATAGACGCATCCAAATCCCAACCATTGTCCAGGTTGATCACCGCATTAGGGATTCGGGGAGTAGGTGAAGTGATGTCAACTGATCTCACCAATCATTATCATGACCTTGACCAATTATCCAGGGCAAATATGGATGAATTGCAGGAGATCGAGGGTATTGGTCCTAATGTCGCCGCCTCCATCACCGATTGGTTTTTAAGACCTGCCAACCTAAAAGTATTATCCAAACTAAAACAATCGAAGGTCTGGCCCACGGCAGGTACCAGACTAGGATCAGAAATCCCCCCTCAGCCTTTTTCGGGGTATACTTTCGTCGTTACCGGGACGCTTCCAACTTTATCCAGGGATGGTGTGAAAGATTTCATCCTTTCCCGAGGAGGTAAATTGACCGGTTCCGTTTCAAATAACACTACTTATCTAGTTTTAGGTGAGAATCCGGGCTCAAAATTCTCGAAAGCTGAGGCTTTAGGGATCCCGGTTCTGGATGAAACAGCCCTCAGGCGACTTGCCGGTGATGATTAATCCAAAAGTAATCAGCATTATTAAAAATCTGATGTTCAATATCAACATTCTGGAGTAAAGAATGGACTTTCAAAACCAAAATGACAATGTGATACAAAGAATTCACGCCATCAGCAAACGGTTGGAAACTCTCAAGGAGCATGATTTATATTTTTATAACCAACCGATTTCGGAAATGCGCGGTGGAGCTCGCGTCCTGGTGAACGGACGTGAGATGAGTATGTTCGCCTCCTACAGTTACCTGGGCTTGATTGGTCACCCAAAAATTAACAACGCTGCCAAAGACGCCATCGATAAATATGGCACCGGTACGCATGGCGTTCGTACTCTGGCTGGAACCTTGTCGATCCACAACCAATTAGAGGAGACGATCGCCGAATTTAAGAATGCAGAAGCGGCAGTAACCTTTTCCTCCGGCTACGCCACGAACCTGACCGTGGTCTCAACTCTGCTAGGTCGTGGAGATTATGTTCTGTGTGACAAGCTGAACCATGCCAGTATAGTGGACGGTTGTTTGATGTCAGGCGCTAAATTCGTGCGGTTCCACCATAATGACATGGATGCATTGGAGGAACGCCTTAAGCAGATACCAAAAAGCGCAACCAAACTCGTCATCGCTGATTCCGTCTTCAGCATGGATGGCGACATCATTAATTTTCCCAAGATGGTCGAGTTGTGCCAAAAATACGATGCCTGGCTGATGGTGGATGAAGCTCACTCTGTAGGTGTATTAGGGAAAACAGGCAGGGGTATCGAAGAGCATTTTGGTATGGAAAGCGTGATCGATTTCAAAATGGGCACACTTTCGAAGACCATCCCATCGGTTGGTGGGTATGTCGCTGGAAAAAAAGAACTGATTAGTTACTTGAGACACGCCAGCCGCGCATACATCTTTTCTGCAGCGCTTCCACCTGCACAAGCAGCAGCCTCGAAAGCCGCTTTCGAAGTGATCCTGGAGGAACCCTGGCGTATCGAAAAACTGTCACAAAACACAGCTCAATTCATTAATGGTTTAAAGGATCGAGGTTTTGATACTCTTTATACAGAAACTGCTATTGTGCCAGTTTTATGCGGCACAGATGAAGCTGCTTTCGCTGTAACCCGAGAAGCCCAACATAAAGATGTCTTCGTGCTTCCGGTTGTTTCGCCTGCCGTACCTCCAGGACTATCACGCCTGCGGGCAACTGTAACCACAGCTCATGAACCTGGTGAGATCGAACATGCGATGGATGTGGTGTATGAGGCAGGCAAGAGAATCGGGATTATCTAACATTGGATACAGCCAGTGTGCGCCTGAAGCCCGGTCGAGAAAGGTCCTTACAACGTCTTCACCCCTGGATATTCGCCTCAGCAATTGCTGATGTGATGGGTGAAACAGCCCCAGGACAGACCGTTGCAGTCAAAAACAAAAACGGAACATTCCTCGCCTGGGGATCTTACAGTCCCACCTCGCAGATCCGGGTTCGTATTGGATCCTGGAAAAAGGATGAACCTTTCGACCAGGAGTTGATATTTCAACGCATCAAAAAAGCTGTGCAAGCGCGAACATCTATGGAAGGGCTGTTAGATACCAATGCTGTCCGTTTGGTTAATGCAGAATCGGATGGCATTCCTGGACTTGTGGTAGATAGATACGATGATATTTTGGTCACCCAATTTGCCAGCGTTGGCAGCCAATTTTGGTCACAGGAGATTGTACCGGCGCTTGTGGACGCAGCTGGATGTGAAAAGGTTTTTAACCGATCAGATGTGGATGTCAGGAAACTGGAAGGTTTGCTTCCTGAAACTGGCTGGCTGCGAGGGGGAAGTACTGCTGAAAGTGTTCGGATCGAAGAAAATTCTCTCAAGTATCAGGTTGCCTTTACCAGGGGGCAGAAAACCGGATTTTTCCTGGACCAGCGTCGCAGCCGTAGGATCATGAGGAACTATGCCAGAAGCCGGGAGGTATTGGATTGTTTTTCTTATACTGGGGGGTTTTCCCTGAATTGTTACCAGGGTGGTGCTGCCAGGATCACCTCAGTGGATAGTTCTTCGGACGCCTTGAGAATACTGGAAGAAAATATCGCGCTCAATGGCTTTGATCCGGGACGGTTTGACCTGCTCCAGGGGGACGTTTTTACTACATTGCGAGAATTTCGCGACCGGGGCAGAAAATTCGACCTGATTGTCATGGACCCACCCAAGTTTGCGCCCACATCCGCTCAGGCTGAACGTGCTGCACGCGGGTACAAAGACATCAATTTACTGGCGCTGAAGCTGCTCAATCCTGGTGGATTGCTGGCAACATTTTCATGTTCCGGTGGGATTAGCGCCGAACTTTTCCAGAAAATAGTCGCCTCATCGGCTGTTGATGCAGGGTTGGAGGCGCAAATCATTGAATATTTTCATCAGGATGTGGACCATCCTGTTTCTATTCATTTTCCGGAAGGTACATATCTGAAGGGGTTGTTACTGCGAGTGGAATAGGAGCCAAATTAAGATGAATGTAGGGCGGGTATCTTTCCTAGCGCTCTGCGTAACCAATTAAACGACCGTCGGATGAGAAACCCGATCTACAATAGCTGGCGCACCCGCAGGGTTCACCGCGATATAAGAATTAATAAAGATATTTGAGTGGAGATGTCGGGAATCGAACCCGAGTCCGAAAGATTCAACCCGCGGATATCTACGAGCGTAGTTGGTCGAAGATTTTGCTTACCGTCCCTCGACCAACAAAAGTTACGGTAGGCTAGCTGCTAAGACCCGAAAGCCTTTCTTTCATAACGCTAGCAGCGTTGCTGTTATGGCACTCCGCCTTTGTTTCGCCCGATCCAACCTCCGGACGGAGAGCGGGGTTGGCGGACGTGACCCGTTATTGGGTCAACTGAACTTCAATTCGCTTATGCAGCGAGAGGAAGTGCAGCGTAGTTTGTGCTGTTATTGGCACTTGTTTTTTGCGCTGATTTTACGATCTCGGCGCCTATCGGCTCGCAATCCGGAGCCAGCCTCTCCCGTCGAAGCCTATCATCCCCGGGTACCTGATTATACCCTGTTCTTTGTGTTTATTCCAGTCGTGTTATACTCACTGGAATACCGCAATCAATATCGAGCGGTGTTATTTTTATGAAACTTTCTCAAATTTACAGGGTTATATAAATAAGCCCTGTAAGGTCAGGACGGAATTGTGCTGCCGGACAGCGACGATATAATTCTCGATCGCATCTCTCAGGGTGATAAAGAAGCCTTTGGGCTGTTGTATGAACGATACGTGGATCGAATTTACAACTATGTTTATTACCGAACTGGTAATGCGCACGACGCGGAAGATTTGACAGCTCGTGTTTTCTCCCGTGCAATGCGTCACATCCATTCTTACAGCAATCGGGGCTTGCCCCTTAGTGCATGGTTGTACCGGATCGCGCATAATCTGGTTGCCAACTGGCACAGAGACAACAGCCGCCGAAAGGAAGTGCCCTTAGAAGAAGGTTTTGTGAGCAGCCATCGAAATGACCTCCCTGAACATGAACTGGTGAAATCGGAAGAGAGTGACCGTTTGATGATGATTGTCAGGAAATTACCTGCCGAACGACAACAATTATTGATTCTGAAATTTATTGACCATCTTTCGAACGCCGAAATTGGTCAAATTATGGGGAGGACAGAAGGCGCAGTTAAAAGCCTTTACCACCGCACTTTGTTGTATTTACGCGATGAGGTGCATCCTTCGATCCTTGAGCAAGAGGATCCAGGGGGGATTGATGACTAAAAAACGATCTTTCAGGATGAGTGAAGAAGATTGGTCAGCACTTGAATATTTCATAAGCGAGAACCTGCAGCCTGTCAAGCCTCGAGAAGGATTCGTAAGCGACTTACGCCATAATTTAGATGCAGGAGAATTTTCGGACCTGACTGGTTTGGAAAAGACAAAGTCACACATCCTCACCTTGGTGTTCATCGTTTCCAGCCTGGTGGTACTGGCGGTGATTGCCCGGATTGTAGCAGGGATTGTTTCAGGCGTCCGAAAACAACATTAGTAATCGCTGTCAGAGGCGCGAAGCCTTAAAATCATAAAATTTACATCGCGCAGTTCACCATTTGGCAGGATAAAATAATCTTCCAGTACCATGATGGATTCGAATCCAATTTTTGAAAAAGCTTTGATGACCTCCACCTGGTTGCTAACGATCTGAGCCTCGAGCAGGTACAGGTTTCGTTTACGAGCCAGGTCGATGAGAGCATTAATTAAACGGCTGCCCAAGCCTCGCCTGCGGTAATCCTTCGCTAAGAAAATGCGCACCTCAGCGCGGTGCCGCGCTGGACCGTTGTTCAAATGCAGGGTCGCGCTGCCAATGATGTGGTCGCCAATCACTGCAACAAGAGGGAACACTTTTTCATATTCGATGTTTTCGGTCCAGGCAGTGATCAGCTCCGGGTCCGTGATTTTATGTCGCAGGTATTGGGCTTCCTCAGGTGGTACGGGTAAATATAGATCCAAAAGAGCTTTGCGATCATCTGAGATTAAGGGTCTGAGCAGGACTTGAGTACCATCCTTTAGTGTGGTAACCTGGCGGAAGACCAGATCCTCTTTTGTCACCATGTGATCCTCCTGGATGCTGTGGAAGTTGACCGATAAATTGCTTAATTATTTTTGTTGTTTGATTATCTGTACTTAATCATACTCCATTTTTCTACTTGATACCGTTTTTACCTGCGATTGTTTATAGGAGTTTGGACAAAGAGGTATGCAGGTTCTGATGCAATCAGATTGCTTTCAACAGGTCGATCACAGATTGAATAGCGATGGGGATCGCTTTTTGTACTTCGTTTGATAAATATTCGGAAAAATCATAGACATTCTCAGTGGTGATACCGACAATGTCAACAGAATTGGGGAGTTTTGCTCCAAGGGCGTTCCCGGTTTTCAAAGCCGTTTGCAATGTTGTGTCGTGTGATGATGTGAGATGACCTGCCGGGAATTGCTCTAATTCTGCCAGTGGGATTGTAATTACTTTGCCGTTATCTTCGCCTGGAATGTTAAATGCATCAATAATTATGGCGTAATCATATCCAACCATCTGTTCCATCAGGCTCAATCCCCCTGCCGCCAGGCATTTGACTTCCACTGTCGTGGCTTCATCTTGGTTTATAAGGACCAGCTCTCCCTCCTGGAGGATGGTGCTGAATCGCTCAGCCACACACCATCCAACACCATCATCGCCCAGGATCGGGTTTCCCAAACCAACCACGAGAATGTTCATTCTATCGGGACGAACCATTTAACAATACTGTTTGAGCACCTCAACGATATTCCCATCGGAGTCGTGGACCGTCAATTCCATCGGCATTTGTCCGGGTAGTGAGTGTGTGGCGCATCCAAAGCATGGATCGTATGCCCTGAATGCCATCTCGACCCGGTTCAATATTCCTTCACTAACCACGGTCCCTTTCTTGATGAAACCGCGCGCAGCTTTATTGATCGACATACTGATTGGAGCGTAATTATTCGTGGTGCCTACGATCAGGTTTACCCTGGTGAGGATACCGCGCTCATCGGTGACATAATGGTGTGTCAGGGTTCCGCGTGGAGCTTCAACGATACCAACGCCTTCCGAAGGAGTCTCAGTTGGGATTGTGTGGAAATCGGGTGAGGTGATTTCCGGGTCAGAAGCGAGTTTGACAATCATCTCGGCTGCGTATAGCAATTCTATCAGGCGCGCCCAGTGAATAGCCAGGCGGTGATGGACTACCTCGGGTTTTCCTGGAGCAAGTGTCTGGTAGAACTTCTGATACTCTTCCTGGGCTCTGGCGGTAGCCATCCCATCGGCTGCGTTCAACCTGGAAAGCGGGGTTGCCATGTAAACGCCTGAATCTTTTCCTCCCTGGAAACCTTTCCAGCCCACCTTTTTTAAGTAAGGGAATTTAAGGTACGTCCAGGGTTCCACGCGTTCGGCAATCCAATCTGTATATTCGTTGGGAGAATATTTACCGATCCGCTCTCCATCCGGCGCCATGACGCTGACTTTTCCGTCGTAGAAATTGACCAGGTTATTCTCATCAACCAAGCCGATCGAGTAAGTTTCATCCAGATAGATATCGCCAAGAATCAGGTCTTTATATCCCTGGTTTCCCAGCACCAGGTCGTTGAAGAGCTGCAGGCTAAACTGGGCGAATTCTATTGCCCAATTGCCAATCTCTAATATCTCAACGCGTTCTTCTTCCGTTATCCCCTTCGTCTGACCACCTGGGATGGAGGTGCAGGGATGCACTTTCCTTCCACCAATGATTTCGACGATATGGTGACCGTATTTTCTCGCCTGGATCACCTTTCCGCCAATCTCCAGACCGACTTTGTGGATCACGCCGAGGATATTGCGCTCGGCGACTGGGGCATCTGGTCCCATGACGAAATCGGGTCCAGCCAGGGCATAAAAGTGGGTGGTGTGGTCGGTGAAATAAAAACCGGAGTAAAGCAGCTCACGCAGTTTCTTGGCTGTCGGAGGCGGGTCAACTTTGTAAACAGCATCTGCTGCCTTGGCAGCTGCCATATGGTGCGCCTCAGGGCAAACACCACAAATCCTGTTCGTCAAGACAGGCATTTCTTCAACCGGTCTGCCGACACAAAACCTTTCAAATCCACGCAATTCTGGGATTTGGAAATAAGTGTTGGCGACATCTCCTTCTTCATTTAAGAAGATCTCAATTTTGCCATGCCCTTCTAACCTGGTAATTGGATCGATCGAAATTTTTTGCATTTTTACCTCTAATTATTTCCCATTTCTGGCTGACCAGGCTTTCTTGCTAGCTTGAAGCAACGAACCGGCCAGGTTGAACCGGTAAAATTGACCAGCTGGATCAGGTATTCCGTCTAGAATGCGGTCAATTTCTTCCGGGTCATTGCTATCGATCACCGATGCAACCGCGGTCATCAAACGAGCGCCGTAATCCAGAACACCTTCAGCAGGTCCGTAACAGCCAACGCAGGCTGCACCTGCATGCGGGCACAGGGCAGTGCAACCGCTGCGTGTGGCGGGTCCGTTGCACAGTACTCCCTGTTCCAGCAGGCATAGGTCAGGATTCGGGACAATGTGTTGTATGCGAACAAATTCTGTAATCTTTTTCTCATTGCGCGTGCGCTTGCACTCGTCGCAAACCGTGGATCCGGATGCGCCGATCACTGATCCGGGAGGGGGGAGTTCTGCTTTCCCTTGCAAAGCCTGGATTACCAGGTCGATCACAGCCGCAATCTGGTGCGACTCAGGCGGACATCCGGGCATGTAATAGTCCACCTCCACAACCTGGTCGAGGGTTTTTAAAACAGGTTTGAATTCCGGAATGTGGATTGCGCCTTCAGGCATTTTATATTGGTACTGAGGTCGAATGTTATCCGGATTCTCAGTCGATATGCTTTGGTATGCAGCCTCGAAGATTTCTTCAGGGCTGCTCAAGTTCGCCAGACCAGGAATGCACCCTTCGTTGGCACAAGAACCGAAAGCAACCAGGATTTGGGATTTCTTGCGAAGCAGATGGGCGATTTCTTCATTTTCACTGTTGCGGATGCCTCCGTTGAAAAGGGTGAGGGTGATGGATTTATCTTCCATAGCCTCAACATCCTTGTATTTGGCATCCATTGCAACAGGCCAAAATACGACTTCAAAATTTGCATCTACATCCAGAATCTTTTCGCCTATGTTCAAAACGGCTATCTCGCATCCACCGCAGGAAGCAGCCCAATACATAGCAAATTTAGGTTTGCCGTTTGTTGTCATCACACCACCTCTCCTGTTTCAAGCTCTTGCTCTTGCAGCACAGCGTCTTGCGAACCGTTAGGTGATTGGTTCCATTTCAAAGGACCCAGCGCACGGACTTCCTCCACCATGCGGTTGATTTCTCCGGCAAGTTTGACCCCCTCTGCTGCACTTGCCCATACTAGCTGCACTCTTGCTGGCTCAATCCCCATTTGTTCGAGTGTACGTGATAAGAGTTTATATCGTCTGAGAGCTTTATAGTTTTGCTCGATGTAATGACATTCACCGGGATGGCAGCCCGTGATGAGCACACCATCGGCGCCGCTTGAGAGTGCTTTCAGAACGAAAGTAGGATCCAGACGCCCGGAGCACATTAAGCGTACAAGCCTCACGTTTGGGGCATACTTCACCCGTGCAATACCTGCAAGATCTGCAGCCCGGTAACTGCACCAGTTGCACGTGAACCCGATAATAACCGGTTCAAATTGGTTGGTTTCTACCATATTAGTTTCCTTATGAATTGGACCATTATCCGATTACTTAACCGACCGCCGCCTCAACCTTGGGCAGGTTAAGCATCAACAATCCTTCAATCTGGGCAAGTACCTGCTCATTGCTGAACACCGTGCCGGTGATTGCGCCTGCTGGACATGCTGCGACACAGGTGCCACACCCCTGGCACAACGCCGGGTTGACTTCAGACACCATCCTGTCTTCGTGGAAAAGGATTGCATTATAAGGGCATAGATCATTGCAAATCCGGCAGCCAGAGCAGGCATCTTCGGTGATGCTGGCTCGAACAGGTTCAAGCTCGATTTCTCCTTGTTGAATCCTTCCCAATACACCGCGGCAGCTGCTGCACCTTGAGCCACACTGCTAGGAATGTCTTTTGGTCCTTGATTGCAGCCGGCGATGAAAATACCCTCTGTCATCGTTGCCACAGGATCAAGTTTCGGGTGTTTTTCGATCAACCAGCCATCCGCGCTGCAAGAGAGTCCGAACAGCTTGGCTACCTCCTTTGCATCATGCCTGGGTTCGAGACCAGATGATAAAATCACCATGTCGACCGGGATGCGCCTCTGTTTTCCCGCCAGGGTGTCTTCCGTTTGGATGATCAGCTTACCTTCTTCGCCGGGCAGCCGGGCAGCGTCACTTACCTCCGCTACCTTACCGCGCACGAAGAAGTTCCCTCCTCCAGGACTCGCTGGTAAAACTCATCGTATGCTTTGTATGCGGTGCGCATATCAATATAGAAGTTATACACGGTAGCCCCGGTGCGTTCTTTAACCAGGTGGGCGAATTTTAGACCCTGCATACAGCAAATTACAGAGCAGTAGTTATTGAAATTGCGATCACGGCTTCCAACACAATGAATAATGCCCACGGAAGAAGGTTTTGTAACCCCGTCCCTCAGGACAATATCGCCGTTGGTCGGTCCTGCTGAGTTGCTCAAGCGTTCGAACTCAAGACTGGTGAAAACATTAGCCAGTCTACCGTAACCGTAGGATTCGACACGTCTGGCATCGAAAAGGTCATACCCGGTTGCCAGTATGATATTGCCTACCTCAACAGTAATAAACTCGTCTTCCTGTTCGAAATCAATCGCGTTCGTCGGGCAGAATTTCTCACAAGCTTTGCAGGTGCCTTTCTGAAAATATGTGCAGTTCGGTTTATCGATAACCGGGTATTTTGGAACTGCTTGAGGGAAAGGTGTGTAAACAGCCTTTCTGTAACCCAATCCGGCCTCATAAACATCATCTATGATCTTTTTAGGGCACTTTTCCTGGCAAATCCCGCAGCCAGTACAGAGTTCTTCGTTGATATAACGCGCCTTCTTGCGAATGGTGACCGTGAAATTGCCAACATATCCGTCTACTCTCTCGACCTCACTCCAACTGTAAAGGTGGATATTGGGATGGGTTCCGGCAGATACCATACGCGGCGTGAGAATACAGGCTGAACAGTCCAGGGTGGGGAAAGTTTTATCGAATTGAGCCATGTGCCCACCGATGGAGGGCTCACGCTCGATCAGATAAACGGGAAATCCGGCATCTGCCACTTCAAGAGCTGCCTGGATCCCTGCGATGCCACCACCAACAACCAATGTCGCGGGGTGGATGGGCACGTGCAGCGGTTCCAACGGTTCATTGTAGATGACACGCTCAACTCCGCCAGACACGCACGGCTTTAGATTTTGCTGTTGCAACCGGTTTGTCGGTGTGCACCCAGGATACCTGCTCACGTATCGAGACCAACTCGCACATGTAAGGATTCAATCCGGCTCTGGAGCATGCTGTGCGGAATGTGTTCTCGTGCAGGTGGGGCGAACACGCTGCCACAACCACCCGGTTCAGAGCCAAGTTCCTGGATGTCATTTTCGATGAGTTCCTGACCCAGGCTTGAACACATGAATTTGTAATCTCGGGAAACCACAACTCCCCGGTCCTTCAAGGGTTTCTCCAGCCCATACCGCCACATCCTCAACATCAACGGTTCCGGCGATATTCGAACCACAATGGCAGACGTACACTCCAACACGGCTTCTTGCGGTTCTTGAGTTTTCTGTGTTTCGCTCATGGTTTTGTTCCTCATTCCGGGCATTTGGGCATGGGTAAGCCTTGTTTTTTAGTTTTCTTGGGTGTTGCGGGGGTGCCTTTCAGGCTCGGGTTCCGGCACCTCCACTCCAATTTTGCTGAGGCCTTTCTTGGCACTGACCAATTCCAGTCCAATTCCCAGTTTTTTTGCCTCGATACCAAAAGCAAGCCCAATCAACTGGGTGAAGAAAAGCACTGGAATGTTGATAGTTCGTCTTGAAATAGCGGTTGGTCTCTCCCTGATAGGCGTCCAGGTTCATCTGGCACATCGGGCAAACTGTGACCATCACATCGGCACGATAAAGGTCCGCATCATGCAGCAGATCGTCTGAGCAGTTCGAAGGCAGTGGATGGTCTGATTTGGGTCATATGCCCACCACAGCATTCTGTTTTCAACGGATAGTCAATGACCTCAGCGCCGAGCGACTTCAGAAGCAGGTCAAGCTCGACTGGATGTTCGTAACCTGACCAACGACCTTCGTAATCTGGACGAGGAACCATGCAGCCCAGGTAAGGGGCCACGCGCAGACCTTTCAGGGGTCTGACAACTTTTTTCTTCACTTCGTCTAAACCGATATCATTGATAATGACATCCAGTAAGTGCCTGATCGTAAGAGATCCTGGTTCATATGATAACCCCCCAGCCGCTAAAGCTTCATTTACATTTTTATTCAGCAACGGGCGTTCTTTCATATAATGGTCTGCTTTTGCCAGGTTCAGGTAACAGGCGCTGCAAGGTGCGACAACGGTGGAGCTGCCATTTTTCTGTTCAGCGGCAAGAGCCAGGTTGCGCGTGATCAAAGAATAAGCAGGAGTCAAGCTCAGGCTGACGTATTCAGTTGCCCCGCAGCAGTTCCAATCGTCGATTTCTTTCAGTTTCAAACCAATTGGTTCTGCAATTGCCATCAGGGAAAGGTTGTAGGCTTTGGCGCTGCTCTCCATGGAGCAGCCGGGATAAAGAAGATATTCTTTCATTTTTCCTCCTCCAATTCTTTTGCTTTCTGGAGGATACTTTTTAATTGATCAATTTTTTTGATTTTTGTTGGGGTCATTGGGAACCGTTTTTTACTGATCATGCCCCAACCCATTGGTGCCATACTGGGTAAACGCAGGGGATAATGTTTGAGATAATGGCGAGTTGCCAGACCGAACTCGTAACTGCGTCCGTAGTTTTCAACCATATCGACAAATGTCGATGAAAAATCGGGCGCGGTGGAATCCTGGTAGAGCTTCGAGCGGATCGCCATTGATTTCAATGTGTACATAACATCGGTAATGTGTACTTCCTGCGGGCAGCGGACGACACAGTGGTAACAAGAAACACAGATCCAGGGTGTGTTGCTGCGCAAGGCTTCTTCGCGCATCCCAGCGCGCACCATGGCGAACAACATGCGAGGTGTGTGTTCCATGTCTGCTGCGGAAGGACACGAACCACCGCAAGTACCGCATTGAATACACATTTCCAGGCGCGAAACACCGGCAGTGGCGTGGCTTACCTCTTCAAGAAATCTCAGGTTAGGGTTGTGATCGTGGGGGCTAACAGATTGGACAGTCAAAAGCCACCTCCAAAATGGCAAGAATGTTTTTGATGGATACAAGGAAGGGTAGGGTCAATGATTTTTACTTTGTCTCCTTCTATAAAAAGGGATCGTGCAGTAAAACTTAAATTACTTAGGTGCCTGGAATTCTTATATTTAGCTGGAAGAACTGGATGAACTCTAAAAAATCACCCAATTTTTTGCCATAAGTATGATTTCATTTAACCCTACAATCTAGTAACAAAAAGCACGCACCCGCGGTGACAAATGTTACTAGCCTTTATTACCATCCTAATCTACTCAAATATAGTTGATATCTAATCAACGGTCTGTTCCTGAGGATTATGCTGTAATGATAAAAAGTTTCATGTAAGAACGCGGTAAAATAACGCAAACTATAAAACGAAATGGGATACCATGATCAACAAAACAGATTTGGAAAACAAAGCCATCAATACAATCCGGTTTTTATCGGCTGATGGCGTCGAGCAGGCAAACTCCGGGCATCCTGGTCTGCCGATGGGGGCTGCGGCTATGGCATATTGTGTTTGGACCAGGCACTTGCACTTCAATCCTCAAAATCCAAATTGGATTAACCGGGATCGGTTCATTCTATCGGGCGGGCACGGCTCCATGTTGTTGTACAGCTTGCTTTACTTAACCGGATATGATCTGTCCCTCGAGGAACTCAAGAATTTTCGCCAGCTAAACAGTCTCACCCCGGGGCATCCTGAATATGGGGTCACCCCGGGTGTGGAAGTGACTACAGGTCCCCTGGGGCAGGGTTTTGCAAACGGCGTTGGTATGGCGATCGCTGAAAGGCATCTCGCAAAAAGATTCAACCGGGATGGATTTGAGATATTAAACAATTATGTTTATGCGATCGTAACGGATGGAGATTTGATGGAAGGCGTGACCAGTGAAGCCGCATCGTTAGCCGGTCACCTCGGATTAGGGAATCTTGTTTACCTATATGATGACAACCACATTTCGATCGATGGGAGTACAGACATCGCGTTCACCGAAGACCGGATGGCAAGGTTTGCTGCCTACAACTGGCATGTTCAGGTTGTCGAGGATGGCAATGATGTTGATGCTATCGATGCCGCAATCTCACTGGCAAAACAAGATCCACGTCCATCGATCATCTCGGTACGGACCCAGATTGGTTTTGGGCTTCCGACTAAACAGGGAACTGCGAAGGCACACGGGGAGCCAGCAGGCAAAGCGGAATTAGAGAGTGCCAAACAAAACCTGGGTTGGCCTCTCGAACCTTTATTTTACGTTCCCGATGATGTTCGCGACTTTTTCCGTAGATTGGGTGAAAAAAGGAGCTTGATTGAAAGTGAGTGGATTAAACTTTTTAATGTTTATGAAGAGTTTTTTCCTGAAGAGGCAGCAGAATTTCAACGACGTATTAAAGGTGAGCTTCCCGATGATTGGGATCGTGATTTACCATTATATGAAGCCGATGTAAAAGGTCAGGCGACACGCAATGTGTCAGGTGCGGTAATCAATAAGCTGGCTAAGCATCTGCCTGAGTTGATGGGAGGATCGGCGGACCTTGCTCCTTCAAATAAAACCTGGATCGAGGGGGAACCTGCATTCCAATATGGTTCGGAGCAAGGCAGGAATTTCCATTTTGGTGTACGTGAGCATGGAATGGGTTCGATCGTGAATGGCATGGCGGTTTATGGAGGTATTCGACCGTATGCAGGTACTTTTCTGACTTTCTCCGACTATGTGAGACCAGCCATGCGCGTTGCAGCTCTGTCCGAATATCCGAGCATCTGGGTATTCACGCATGACAGTATCGGGCTAGGTGAAGATGGACCTACCCACCAACCTGTAGAACACCTGGCAGCCCTGCGCGCAATCCCTAAACTGGCAGTTATCCGTCCATGTGACGCAAATGAGACTGTTGAAGCCTGGAAAGTTGCCATTAAAAGAAACCATGCTCCCACAGCTATGGCGTTTTCGCGCCAAAACCTGCCAGTTTTGAACCGGGAAGTGTATGCACCCGCTTCGATGCTCTCAAAAGGTGCATATGTACTCGCAGACCTGGGCGGTACAGTTCCCGACATTATCCTCATCTCCTCAGGTTCGGAGGTCAGCCTGATAGAAAAAGCGGGAATTCAACTGGTTAACGCAGGTCACTGCGTACGTCTGGTCTCATTCCCCTGTTGGGAATTGTTCGACATGCAGGAAGAGCAGTATCAGCAAAGTGTATTCCCTCCTGAGATAACCAGAAGGATAGCCGTGGAAGCGGGCATACGGTTGGGCTGGGACCGTTGGATCGGTCCCGATGGTGTCTTTATCGGCATGAACCAATACGGTAAATCGGCTCCTTACACCGTGTTGTACGAGGAATTTGGGATCACTGTTGAGGCTGTTTTCAGCGAAGCTCAGCGAATTCTGAACCAGGTCACAGCCTAATCAGAACAATTATTTCTTCGCGGTTTTCCCGGGTAGAGGTTTACCACAGTTAGGGCAGGTGTTTTCCTGTTCCTTCACAACGAATCCACAATTCATGCATGTAGAAGGCTGCACATTTCCCAGTGGGGCGCCGCAGGCGATACAAGTTCCGGAGCCGACTGGATTGGCGACCCGGCAGTATTCGCATACCATCCGGCGCAGACGCTCTGAGAGTGCCTGCCCAGCGCCTGCGTTTCGGGCAACAGCGTCGATCACTTCCCATGTTTTTTCATCCAGCTGCAGGTTCTCGATATCCTGGGCTATATCATCGAGTCGCGAAACGATGTTCCATGGATTTAGCCAGGACCAAAGTGCAGATTGACCGAGGCTCGCGGCGATCCCCAGCCAAGATTGTTCTCCAACCTGGACCGAAACTCCATCAGCAACTTGCTGGAGCACCACAGTTAATGCTGTGCGCCCTCCAGATTGAGGTGCATCTCTGGTGGAAACCTGTACGATCAGATGATCATCGCTGCCCAAGGTCTGGGTTTTGAGATTGCCACGGTTAAACTTCCCGATCAAGGCGTTAGCAATATGGCGGGGTTTAAGGGAACCGTGATAAATGCGAGTTTGCATAAGCTTCTCCAACGTTAAGGCTTGCTTCGAATAGGTAGATTATAATCGTCCCTGCGGTTTCCTGACCATGCGATCGCAGCACCGTCGGAATTCGTGCTAAGGAGATGGATGTTAAAAAACTTTTTAAGATTATATGGTTACCTTTCGCGCTTGCGCTGACTGTTTCTGTGATGATGAAGGGGAACCAAGTGACAGCTGAATCTCTTTTTCAGATACCAACAGGATCGATTGCTACCGTCACAGGTACCCCCGTGGGAGCGATTGCAGTAGTGCTCTCCAATGAACAGGGTTTTGCCAACCTCCGTTCCGGACCCAATACGGTTGGGTATGAAGTAGTGGGTGTTCTATTGGTAGGGGAGCAGGTAGCCGCCCTCGGCAGATCACCCGGTGGTAATTGGATCGTTGTTGCGTACCCGGGAGCACAGAATGGCATAGGGTGGGTGTTCAGTGACCTTGTTGAAATAACCGGCTCATTACCAATTATTGAACCACCTGCGACAATCACACCGCGGACGACACCTACTATCGACCCTACCCTGGCGGCACAATTCCTCATCGATGTTGCCCCAACCAGATTACCAACTTATACACCGCCACCACCACTCATTCTACCGACAGTTATATCGGACGTTCCTACCACGGTCAGCGAGCGAGTGCCTTATGGTCTGGTAATTGTTGCATTAGGTGTGATCGGGATCTTTGGGCTGCTGATTTCCTTTCTGCGAGGACGTTAAATTAGCGTTTTAAACTAACCTCATTGGTAATTCTCGAACCGTTAAAACAAGTGGATGAAATAACGCTTTAGAACTCAGGAATCAGGATTGAAGCAGCAGGAACTCATCATCACTTTTCTTTATTTCCTCAAGTTTCCCAGTAGCAATATAAACCGTACGCTCGCATATATTGGTCACCCGGTCAGCTGCTCTCTCGAGGTTATGAGCCGCCCATAAAAGAAAATTTCCTCTATCAATAACTTGGGGATCTGAAGCCATGTATAAAAGTAATTCTCGAAGGACCTGGTTATAGAGCTGGTCTACATAATCGTCTGAGATGGGGATTTTTAAAGCAGATTCGGCATCACCCGTAATGAAGGCGGAAAGAGCGCTAGATAACATCTCAGATGTCAACTGAGCCATCTGAGGGATATCAATTAGAGGTTTAAGAGGTGCTTCACCATTCATCTTTAGACAGATTAATGCAATCCCTTTCGCATAGTCACCTATTCTTTCCAGTTCGCCAGCGACTTCGAGTATGGAAGCTAGGATTTGTAAATCCTTCGCCATTGGTTGTTGGGTGGCGATGATCCCAATGGCAGTGTTTTCAATTTCAAACCTTTTCTGGTTGATTTTTTGATCACTTTCATAAATCCTTTTAGCCAGATCAATATTCTGAAGTTTGAGCGCTTCCACAGATTTGATGATAGCGTTTTCTACCATACTACCAAGAATCAGGATGTCGTCCTGAATTTGCCTGGTTTTCCGATCCAATGTGTCACGGGTTGAGCCTGCCATATTAATTTCCCTGTTTGTTTTATCCGAAGCGACCTGTTACATAATCCTCGGTACTTTGCTTATTAGGATTGGTAAAAATTGTCTGGGTTTCACCGTATTCGTCAAGCACTCCCGTGCGTCCCTCGCCCAGGTTAAAAAAGGCGGTGAAATGCGAAACGCGAGCTGCCTGCTGCATATTATGGGTGACGATGATGATCGAATAATTCTGGGTTAAATCTCGCATAAGTTCTTCAATATTCAATGTAGCAATTGGGTCCAAAGCGGAACATGGTTCATCCATCAAGATAATGTCCGGTTTGATGGCGATGGCACGTGCAATACAAAGCCGCTGCTGCTGTCCTCCAGATAGAGAAAGACCGCTCTGGTCTAGTTTATCTTTGACCTCATCCCACAAAGCAGCGTTGCGCAGTGATGCTTCGACCAATTCATCCAATTTCCCTTTGTAACCATTAATTTTTGCAGCCCAGGCAACGTTGTCATAAATACTTTTAGGAAAGGGGTTGGGTTTCTGAAAAACCATGCCAATATGACGGCGAACTTGAACCGGATCGACATCGGAGTCATATATGTTTTTCCCATGGTAAAGGACTTCCCCCTCCGCCCATGCAGTTGGTACCAGTTCATTCATGCGATTAAAAGCGCGAAGGACTGTACTTTTACCGCATCCTGAAGGTCCAATGATCGCGGTGATTTTCTGTTTTTCAATTTGTAAATTAACACCTTTTACGGCGGTGAAGTCACCATAATGGATGTTCAGGTTTTTAGTCTCGATGGCAAAATGCCCATTTGTTGAAGGTTGATTGCTCATAATTTATCCTGGTTCGGTTAGGTCATCTAGAACTTTTTACTGTATTTATTTCTCAACAATACTGCTGTCGCGTTCAACACGAATAGTAGGATTAAGAGAACAATGATGGCAGCAGCAGCGATGTTTCGGTAAGCATCCTGAGGTCGGGAAGTCCACTGGTAGATCTGGATGGGCAAGACCGTGAATTTCGAGAAGGGACCATCAGGATCGTAGGTGATGTAAGTTGCGGCTCCCACAACAACGAGTGGGGCAGTTTCTCCGATTGCCCTCGACATCGAAAGGATCACGCCAGTCAAAATGCCAGGAAGAGCATTGGGGATCACGTGGTGCCAGATGGTCTGCCATTTTGTTGCACCCACCCCAAAACTTGCCTGCCTTAAAGAGTTCGGTACCGCACGGATTGCTTCCTGGGCATTTATGATGATCAGCGGCAGGATCAACAAACCTAAGGTGAAACCTGCTGAGAGGATGGTGCGTCCATTAGCTGTCGAAAGATCCTCAACATATCCAAAGATCGCTCCACTGGTGAGGGGTTCTAGCACACGGGCGAATATTGCCAGGCCTAACATTCCATAAATAATTGAAGGTACGCCAGCAAGGTTGTTGATATTGGTCTGGATTAATCGATTTATATAATTATCCTTCGCATATTCTTCCAGGTAGATGGCAGCACCCACCCCAATTGGGAATGAGAAAAGAATTGTAATCGCAACCACCCACAGGGAACCCAGTATCGCAGTTCGGATTCCAGCCTGGATTGGATCTGAAGATTGGGGATTGGTGATGAAGTCTACAGAAAACCAGTTCTTGAATTGCATTTCATATCCTGGATTCTTTTCAGAATATTTATCACTTGCTTCTTGAAAGACTTTATCTTTGGAAACCAAAGATGGCCATAATTGCCAGGTTCCCAAAACCTTTGGTTGGGCTACATTTGCCATGACCAGCTTATATACATCCTCATGTGAGCGTTCAGCAAAGGGTTTTTCTTTTTCTAGATTTTGGAATTGACCTTCTGATATGTTCGTTTTTAGTATATAGGTGAGATCGTCCTTATGTAATTGTTCCAACGGGATACCATTGATAGCGAGTTCATCTGGATTTACCTTGTAATCCACGGCTGCATAACCCATCGTTGAATTAATGACATTGATCAATAATGCTGCTAGGACGATGATGCCAACAACCGTGGAGACCTGGAAAACCGTCCTCCAGGTTTTGGCAAATATTTTTCGTCTGGGGAGGTTGTGTGAAAATTCGGACTGATCGTCGTTAATCATGTTCGAGTTCTGGCTCATTATTCGTAAACCTCCCTGAACCGGCGGACGATACGGCGGCTGATAATGTTTAAACCCAGCGTCATCAGGAAAAGCACCAGACCAAGGGCGAAAATACTGTTGTAATCAATCGAGTTATAACTCAGGTCACCACCACTGATACGTACGATGTGACCTGTCATCGTTTCGGCGGCTTCAAATGGATTGAAAGTGAAGTTGGGACCTGCACCAGCTGCGATGGCGACAACCATGGTCTCACCGATCGCACGTGATATTGATACGATAAATGCTGCGGTGATCCCAGAAAGAGCAGCTGGTAACACAATCTTGACCGCAGTTTCGAGTTTCGTGGCACCCATACCGTATGCTGCTTCTCTCAATGAATTGGGGACGGCATGTAAAGCATCCTCACTCATTGAGCTGACCAGTGGCAGGATCAGGATGCCGATCACGATCCCTGCAGAGGCTGTATTGTAGATCTGGACTGTGTCGCTGCCGAATATTCCGCGTAAAATGGGTGTCATGAAAGTCAAAGCAAAGTAACCATACACAACTGTAGGAATACCGGAGAGCACCTCTAGGATGGGTTTTAAGATGCTACGCGCGCGCGCAGGGTAGCATATTCACTGAGGTATATGGCTACACAGAGACCCAGCGGTAACGCGACCAGCATGGCTACCGAAGACGTTAACAATGTCGCGTTTAGCAAAGGCCAAATCCCGAATTGCCCAATTTGTGGATTCCATTTCGTCCCACTCACAAATTGCCAGAGAGTCACTTCATTGGCGAAGAAGATATCTGATCCAGCAGGATGATTTATTGCCAGAGTGTCATCGGTACCCCGAATGACGGTAATCGTCTGACCATTCACAGAGACAACCGCCATATGCTCATCAGAATTTCCGATGCGGATTAATTGTCCTTCCTTGATGGATCGTCCTGTTTCACTGACGTTGATGATGGTATCCGTCGCTGAGATTGTTGTCTCGAGTTCCTTATTTGCTTCTTCCCAACTTAACCTCGTGAAGAAGTGAATTGATTCGGTAGCCAGAACATAAACGATTCCGATGGTTGTCAGTATAGAAAGGAATCCTGCCACAAACAGGAAGGTTTGGATGATCGTCTCACCAAACCTCGGCCTTTTGCGAAGTGAAGCAGCGATATTCTCAGCAGTGGGTTCCATTGCAGCTGTTCGATCGCTATTGATGGTTGATGCTCTTTCGCTCATCTGATCTCTTTTGACAGTTTTTTTTTCCAAGCTGCTTCTCCTTTTGTGTTGTGGTACAAGGTCTATTGTAAAACAACCCATCAGAGATTGCACATCCCTTCCTTCCAGGATAACCGGAAGGAAGGGACTTATTTTTCAATAAAAAATTATTCTTACTGGGAAGTTGCCAGGATAAATTGCAATTTCGCCAGAATTTAAAGCTTCCTCGTTGGCGGGGAAGTAGCCGACTTCTTCGATGACTTCATTGACGTGGGTCAGGAAGTAGTTGATGTAAGCAGCGACCTGGGGCTTGGACTGCATGATGCCGGCGTCCGAGTAGATGAAGAGCGGTCGTGCGAGAGGGTAGGTGAAGCTGTCGACGGTCTCGAGGGTGGCTTCGATGCCGTTGATCGAGAGGATATTGGTGACATCCTGGTTCTCGACGTAGTAGGCGTAGCCGTAGAAACCGATGGCATAGGGGCTTCCGATGATGCCCTGGACGAGGACGTTGTCGTCTTCGGAGAGCTGGGTGTTGGAAGCATTGAGGATTGGTTCCTGATCTTCTTCGAAGACGACTTCGACGAAGTAGTCGAAGGTACCGGAGTCGGTGCCTGGGATGTAGCGCAGGATGTTCTCGTTGGGCCACTCGGGGCGGACATCGGACCAGGTTTCGGCTGTGGAGAAGATGGCAGCCAGCTCTTCGAGGGTGACGTCGGTGACGAAGTCATTCTCGCTGGAGACGCTGACAGCGATGGCATCGGTGCCGACACGGAACTCGATGGGGGTGCGGGCGGGGGAGAGAGCAGCACAAGACTCGACCTCGGAGGACTTGATCGGGCGGGAAGCGTTGGAGACGTCGGTCTCACCGGTGACGCAGAAGCGTTCGAAGCCGGCGCCTGAGCCGATCGAGTCGATGGTGATGTTGCCGCCGCCTTCGCCTTCATACAAACCGGCGATGACTTCAGCCAGCGGAAAGACTGTGGAGCTGCCGGCGGTCACTACGTCACCTGGTACTTCGCCAGGTTTCACTTCAGGTAAGGTAACGCCCATTCCACTTGCGCTTAGCCATTTGCCTTTGGCATCTAACAGAGCTGCTTCATTGGCGGGGAAGTAGCCGACTTCTTCGATGACTTCATTGACGTGGGTCAGGAAGTAGTTGATGTAAGCAGCGACCTGGGGCTTGGACTGCATGATGCCGGCGTCCGAGTAGATGAAGAGCGGTCGTGCGAGAGGGTAGGTGAAGCTGTCGACGGTCTCGAGGGTGGCTTCGATGCCGTTGATCGAGAGGATATTGGTGACGTCCTGGTTCTCGACGTAGTAGGCGTAGCCGTAGAAACCGATGGCATAGGGGCTTCCGATGATGCCCTGGACGAGGACGTTGTCGTCTTCGGAGAGCTGGGTGTTGGAAGCATTGAGGATTGGTTCCTGATCTTCTTCGAAGACGACTTCGACGAAGTAGTCGAAGGTACCGGAGTCGGTGCCTGGGATGTAGCGCAGGATGTTCTCGTTGGGCCACTCGGGGCGGACATCGGACCAGGTTTCGGCTGTGGAGAAGATGGCAGCCAGCTCTTCGAGGGTGACGTCGGTGACGAAGTCATTCTCGCTGGAGACGCTGACAGCGATGGCATCGGTGCCGACACGGAACTCGATGGGGGTGCGGGCGGGGGAGAGAGCAGCACAAGACTCGACCTCGGAGGACTTGATCGGGCGGGAAGCGTTGGAGACGTCGGTCTCACCGGTGACGCAGAAGCGTTCGAAGCCGGCGCCTGAGCCGATCGAGTCGATGGTGATGTTGCCGCCGCCTTCGCCTTCGTACAAACCGGCGATGACTTCAGCCAGCGGAAAGACCGTGGAGCTGCCGGCGGTCACTACGTCACCCGGTACTTCGCCAGGACTAATCATCGGCAGGATTCCGTCCATGCTTTCCATCATTGGTTCTTCTGCAGGTTCAGATTGCATGGCGGTTTCTCCTTCCATCGCTGCCAGCCAGCTTGTCTTGGCGTTGTTCAGTGCATCTTCATTGGCGGGGAAGTAGCCGACTTCTTCGATGACTTCATTGACGTGGGTCAGGAAGTAGTTGATGTAAGCAGCGACCTGGGGCTTGGACTGCATGATGCCGGCGTCCGAGTAGATGAAGAGCGGTCGTGCGAGAGGGTAGGTGAAGCTGTCGACGGTCTCGAGGGTGGCTTCGATGCCGTTGATCGAGAGGATATTGGTGACGTCCTGGTTCTCGACGTAGTAGGCGTAGCCGTAGAAACCGATGGCATAGGGGCTTCCGATGATGCCCTGGACGAGGACGTTGTCGTCTTCGGAGAGCTGGGTGTTGGAAGCATTGAGGATTGGTTCCTGATCTTCTTCGAAGACGACTTCGACGAAGTAGTCGAAGGTACCGGAGTCGGTGCCTGGGATGTAGCGCAGGATGTTCTCGTTGGGCCACTCGGGGCGGACATCGGACCAGGTTTCGGCTGTGGAGAAGATGGCAGCCAGCTCTTCGAGGGTGACGTCGGTGACGAAGTCATTCTCGCTGGAGACGCTGACAGCGATGGCATCAGTGCCGACACGGAACTCGATGGGGGTGCGGGCGGGGGAGAGAGCAGCACAAGACTCGACCTCGGAGGACTTGATCGGGCGGGAAGCGTTGGAGACGTCGGTCTCACCGGTGACGCAGAAGCGTTCGAAGCCGGCGCCTGAGCCGATCGAGTCGATGGTGATGTTGCCGCCGCCTTCGCCTTCATACAAACCGGCGATGACTTCAGCCAGCGGGAAGACCGTGGAGCTGCCGGCGGTCACTACGTCACCCTGTACTTCGCCAGGGCTGACCATGGGAAGCTCAACGCCCGAGGTTACTTCTTCCACCACCTCGGTTTCTTCCATCATTACTTCGGTAGCTTCCGGTGCTTCTGTAGGCTGCTCGATTTGAGGCGCAGCAGTCGTAGCCTGACCACCGCAAGCAGACAAAAGAAGGGCGAACATTAAAATTACCAAAACAGAATACAATAGGGGGCGTTTCATTTTTTCTCCTTGTGAAAAATTAAAAATACTTAGCACGGGTTAGTCTAGCATTCGGAAGTTAACATCTAGCGAATATTCGTTTAACAACAGGTCAATTGTTTGTAAACGATACGTTAATAAACCTGACATGATATTTTTTCTTTCTGTCCCCCTTTTTATCCTTTTTATGCCCATAAAAAGAGTGAAGATCATTTATCTGTCTGAAAAATACGAATTATTTCGGGCTGGTTGGATTACTTTACAAATCATAAGCGCGGGAAGATTAACAGCCTGTCAAAGGCTTGCTATTACGGTGTGAATAAATATTCGGGTCTGGATTAATCCAGCAAGCAAAGTTCGTATAGGTAGGTTAATTGAGTTGTTTCTTCTTGTTGTTTTTCTAACATCCGGCAAGTTAAAGCTTTGTTGAATGCCTCTATGGCGAGGAGGTGATTGGCACTATAAGAGGCAACTTTGTACCCGTAATGTAAAACCAGGTCAAGGCTGACTACCAATAATTGCAAGGATACCAACGATTTTGAGCGGACGGATTGAGTTTCGAACTGGTCAAAATTACGAAAAAGGTTGACAAACCAGTAAGAAAAAGCTTTAGCCAGCAGTTCTGGGTGTTCAAAAGGATTAATGATGATCTTATTGAGTCGATCAGCTAGTGCCTCTTTGAGGAAAGGTGCAATCATTTCTGCTTGGGTTTGCAACGCAGTCAGCATCGACTTCTCTTCATCTGAGAGCTGGATCATTGTGTTGATGGTCATTATTTAATCTCCTGTTAATTCAAGATCCCACTGCCATTTCCGCAAAACGTGTTGGGCTGGAAAGGCAGTCAGATCAAGCTGAAGTGGATTTACAGAGACGAACCCTTGCGAAAGCGCTCCATAATCGGTACCACTCTTGGGGATTCCTGATGGAGCAGTGCCTCCGATCCAGTAATAGGGTTCTCCGCGAGGATCTGTACGTTTTTCCAGTTGGTTGTCATACACGCGTAATCCCTGCCGGGTGATCCGGATACCTTTAATTTCATCAGCCGGCAGATATGGAACGTTGATGTTTAACAATATCCCAGGCGGAAGGCTGTGCTCAAGAACCTGGCTGACAATCTGGCGTGCAACTATTGCGGCAGGTTTGTACTCCAGTACCCCAAGATGGTTTTCTGTAGAATCTAGAGACACAGCAACACCAATGACGCCCCAGATGACAGCTTCCATTGCTGCTGTAACTGTCCCGGAATAAGTGACATCATGACCAAAGTTAGCCATTGGGTTAATTCCAGATACGACAATATCGACAGGTTCGGAGATAAAACCCAATAAACCAAGGGCAACACAGTCCGAAGGAGCCCCATCTGAGGCGAATGCTGTTGTTCCATCCGCCAGTGGGACCTCTTTTACCCTCAATGGTCTTGAGATTGTTTTTACGTGACCTCCGCCAGACCAATTCCGGTCTGGTGCCAGAATAGATACTTTTCCCAGTTTACGTATCTCCTGTACCAATGCCAGAAGACCAGGCGCCATTACCCCATCATCATTCGTCACCAAAATATGTTTCATTGAATTCTCCTTCTCGTTATTAAGCATAAATAAACTAAGTTAACGATCAACCAACATGTGGTTAACGATTAGTGAAATTCTTGTAAAGGTTTGTTAATGAGGAATTTGGGAACTGCGTTGGAAGAAAGTGTCGGCTATTAACCAAAAATTAACAATATGTTGAAAAATCAATAAACTCATTGTGATATTTTTATGTAAAAGGTCTCAGGCTGGTTTTTATTTTAAAAGTTATTGGAATTAGATGATCGAAATATCCCTTGTGTTCAGGTTGTTTCCTTTTTTAGCTGCGCTTACTAGAGGTAAAAAGTATTTACCTGTTCGTTTTAAGCTGTGGATGATTTATTGCGTATTCTGTATTCTGATCCTGGTGGTCATTTTTACCTTGCTTGAGTTCATTTTCCGGAAAATGCATGCCGAAATTTTCGCGTTGATTTTCGCTGGTCACCTGCCATCCGAATTGGCTGTTCAGCAGGCGGTCAGTGATATTTTCCAATCTGGCAGGATATTAATTCTGGGAGGTTTGGTATTCACTTTGATCGTTTTCTTGATCATGGCTGGTCGTATCATTCCATTACAGTCTGGCATTGTTGAAAAATGCTTGCCAACCATTGAGACAAATTTGGGAAAATCACAGTTCGGAAATTTCTTCGAGAAAGAAAACCCTAAAAGCTTTCTGAACATTATCAAGATTGGATTTCTTGATGAGGTAAATCTTCTGATTGAAGCAGTCGACCAGTTCGATCATGAAATTAAATCTATTACACTTGAACAAATACCTGAACTCATGAAAGCAAATGCAGAGTTAAAAAAAGCCTTCGAATCAAGCTTGATGACCTGGGTCAGCTGTCTGGATGATCGGAATGTGGAACCAATAAGTCATATATTGAGGGTAGCTGATATGACCGTGTCATTTGCTGGTCAACTTGGGATGAATCTGGATGAAATAAGTCAGATGAGATATGGTGCAATTTTGCATGATGTGGGGAAATTTAAAATCTCCTCGTCTGATTCTCAATGTTCAGGTGATTCCATCGAACCGAGTTCTAACCCACTTCGTCAACATCCCATTTACGCACATAATATGTTACAGTCCATTCCTTATCTTGAAAAAGCTTGTAGTATTCCGCTTTATCATCATGAGCATTGGGATGGGAGTGGTTACCCACAAGGGGTTAGTAAAACCAATATTCCCTTGGCTGCTCGGGTTTATTCGATAATTGATTGTTGGGAATCAATGATATATCCTCGAGAAGGGGACAAATCTTGGACCAGGCTGAGTGCTGTTTATTACATTGAAAGTGAGGCTGGGGCTCGGTTCGATCCGGATATCGTGAAAGCTTTTATCGAGTGGGTCCGGGATAATTTTTACAGCGCCAATGCGTTTCGAGTTCCTATACGGATAATGTAAGTCCATCTCGCCAGCCTGGCGATATTGAATTTATCATCCATCCTCCTTCAGGATTGCCGGAATCGAGAAAGAAAAGGTACTCCCCACACCTACCTGGCTTTCTACCCAAATTCTCCCTCCGTGCGCTTCAACAAGGTGTCGGGCGATGGCGAGACCTAATCCTGTACCTCCACCTGAGCGAGCCCGGTCTGCTTTATAAAACCTCTCAAAAATTCTGGGTAAATCCTCAGAGGGAATTCCAACACCAGTATCTTCAACTGCGAAGATGACCACCCTCCCCTGTTGCCAAGCAGCTACATTTATTTTTCCGCCTTCCGGAGTAAACTTTATGGCGTTATGCAGCAGGTTCACCAGTGCTTGACCTAACCTGGGCGGATCAGCAATCACATTGGGTAGATCATCCTGACAATATTGGTTCAACACTAAATCTGCTCGTTCTGCCTGTAACATCAACCTGTCGATGGAGGTCTGGATCAGAACCGAAGGTGAGACGGATTTAAGCTCGAGTGGCACCTGTCCTGACTCAATTCGGGTCAGTTCCAGGAGTTCTGAAACCATCTGGGTCAGTGCATCTACTTCCAGTTCCATCTGACTTAGAAACCGTTTCGCAGCAGGTGGATCATCCAGGGCACCAACCTGGAGTGTTTCAGTGAGAGCTTTTAATGTAGCCAATGGTGTTCGTAATTCGTGTGAAATATTGCTGATGAAATCCCTGCGCATCCGTTCAAACCTGCGCATCCTGGTTAAATCCTGGAAAAGGATCAGGTATTTTCCAGGTAAAGCTGGTGCCAGGGAAATAACTATCATCAGGATAAAAATCCCTTTGCGAAATAATTCGAAGGTTAATGACAGTTCTTGACCTGTTTCCTTACAAGATTTCCACAAGTCATAAATCTGGTGGTGGCGGAGAGCCTGAATAAGAGACTGTCCGACTGACGAACCAGGTTCGATCTCAAATAATCTTTCGGTCATTGGATTAACCATCTCAACGATACTATTATCGTCGGTGATCACAACCCCGTCTGTCATCTGGTCAAGTACGCTAGACAATTTCCGTTTTTCAGTTTCCAAAGCCTGGATTTGATGCCTTAATTCAGAAACAAGGTGATTTATCGCCTCTGAGAGTTTCCAAATCTCATCGTAATCTGCTGAGGGCATCGGAATTGAGTATTCCATGTGCGTTAACTCAGTCGCTGTGATGGTGAGTTCTTCAATAGGTTTTGCTACGCGCCTGGTGATAATAAATGAAAGAATAGTGATCAGGACTGTTCCTGCGATGGTTGTAATGAGAATCTGCGCTAATAGCCCCTGTACAGCAGAATTTACTTCATCCACGGTTAGTGCAATCCTGGCAAATCCTACCGGAATATCTTGGTCAGTGATGCGCACTGCCACATACATTAAATCGTCAGCCAGTGTTGCGCTGTATCTGACACTACTACCCTGACCATTGACCAACGCTCGTTGGATTTCCGGTCGAAGTAAGTGGTTATCCATCTCAGCCAGGTTTTTATCAGATTCGCCTATAACAATCCCATCAATACCAATGATTGTCACCCGACCTTCGATGATTTCAGACCAATTCTCCGATAACTGGTTGATATGGTCTGCAGGAACTGGGTCAATTCGAAGTAATGGAACCAGATTATTGCCAATAATCATTGCCTGCTTTGTCAGGGATTTCTCGAGCCGATTAAGGTAATTATTACGGATGAACCAGGAAAGGTAGAGCCCTACAACCAGCATTATAAGCATGGTCATTACAACATAAGGGATAGTTATTCGCCAGCGGATACTTTTCACATTAATCTTTGGTACACCTTTAAAAAATATTGGAAAAAGGTTACTATCGATTCTAGCCTTCGAACCGATAACCTACTCCACGAACTGTTATGATTCGCATGGGACTTGCCGGATCAACCTCAATTTTTTCTCTCAGCCAACGTATGTGCACATCGACGGTTCGGCTGCCCCCGATAAAATCCCATCCCCAAACCTTCTCGAGAATAAATTCTCGCGAAAGAACCTGTCCAGGATGCTGTCCTAGATAAAGGAGAAGCTCATATTCCTTGGGTTTGAGAGGAACAACATTTCGATCAAGGAGAACTTCTCTGCGCGTCAAATTGATTTGCAGGTTGTCAAAAGAAAGTTGATCATCCGGTGCCCGGGTTACCCTCACAGACTCCTCGCGATCGAGCTGTACACGCCTGAGGTGTGCCTTAACCCTCGCAAGTAATTCCCTCATCGAAAAAGGTTTTGTGATGTAATCATCTGCCCCCAGCTCAAGCCCTAAAACCCGGTCAATCTCGTCATCACGTGCTGTGAGCATCAATATGGGCAATTTCTTCTCTTGTCGCAGCAGGCGCGTGATCTCATAACCATCGACACCAGGCAACATAATATCAAGGATCATAAGGTCAATGCTAGTTTCTCTAGCCGTTTTCAATGCTGTGATACCTTCCGAGGCTGCCAGAACTTCGTATCCTTCCTTCTCCAAATTGTAAATTAATGTATCCAGAAGGATCGGTTCATCTTCTACGACTAAAATTCGATTGGTCATGATTCATTTCACTTTGACAATTTTCTTAAAAATCGTTTCACTTCATGTTAATCCCAATCAGGGTTAAATTACTTATTACTGCGAAGCAATTTACGACTATTATACGATGGCTTCAACAAAAAACTGGCACTGTGTCCAGACTCAACGGTTCTGTATACAGCGCCAGCGATTGTTGATAATAAAAGAGGTAGACTGAGAAGAAATTCAGCTTAAAATTAACCGCCAGATTAGGAGGTATTCCTAAAATTGTTCACATAGTTACCGGAAATGATAACCCGTCCTATGATTCTAACGTTGGCACCCAAAAATGTCTGTTAATGACAGCCGCCACCACATCCAGATGAACCGCTTCCAGAGCCATCTTTGGTTTGGAAGGAACTCCCGCAACCACAACTGGATACAGCATTGGGGTTCTCAATCTTGAAACCACTTCCCATTACGTCATCTACATAATCTACTGTTGCGCCGCGCATATACTCAATCGAGACCTCGTCGATGACTACTTTAACTCCATTAAATTCATCGACAAAATCCTGTTCCCGGATATTGGGCTCGAGCGCCATGCCATACTGATATCCAGAGCAGCCACCTCCGGAGATAAAAATTCTCAATGCGTGGTTTTCTAACTGGCGTTTTTCCAGTAATTCTTGCACAGCATTAACTGCGTTCGGTGTCAGGGTTACGAATTCAACTTTTGTCTCTTCTGTTGTTAACATGTTGGTACCTCAAATATTGATATTTCCGGGCTACTACCGGGTTGACCGGGCCTTGACCGGTTTATTTAACCAAGACATCTTACCACAAAACAATCCTGATAAAGTTTATCAAGTTTACATGGAAGCGTCAAGAAAAGGATTAGAAAAGATTAGCCTGTTCTAATGAGGCAATAAGATGATAACGATTACCTTCGTTTCAGGTTCCGTTCGATCTCCCTTTCGGCATCACGTTTGGCGATAACCTGGCGTTTGTCGTAAGTTTTTTTGCCTTTCGCTAATGCAATTTCAACCTTTGCCCTGCCGTCCTTTAAATAAACTTTCAAAGGGACGATTGTCGCCCCTTTCTGACGGACATCACTAAATAAGCGGTTTATTTCTGATTTGTGCAGGAGTAGTTTTCGAGGGCGTTTTGGGTCATGATTGTGGATACTTGCCTGGTCATAGGTTGCGATATGGGCTTCAACAAGCCAGGCTTCGTCTGAGATGATTTGGATGTAGGCTTCTGCCAGGCTGACTCGCCCTGCACGGACCGATTTTATTTCACTACCCTGCAGGCTTATCCCAGCCTCAAAACGGTCGAAGAGGAAGTATTCATGGTTCGCCTTGCGGTTGGTGGCGACGATTTTTATTCCTTTTTCTGCCATCCGATAAATTATATCCCAACTAAAATTGGTTATGGATTGAATAGCTCATCGATCAGAGGGTTGATTTTTTCCCAAACCGGGATAAGCACTTGCGCGCCTCCGCTGGTGGTATTTGGGACAACCATGTCGCGGGAAATTGTTTGTGCATTGATGCCTCTCTCCCCTGCCAAAAGGAGTGATAAGAAGATTCGGGGGTATAGCCAGAATGGAATGTCCGTTTCCATTGATTTGAGTAAGGAGGATGTGAATTTTGGCAGCTTTGTCCAATTTACAGGTCGCTTGAGTTCAGCAAGGGCAGATTTTACCAAAAGCTGCCCACGCTCCATCCGGAAGAAATCGTCCGATCCACTGCGGTTGCGTGCAAATGCCAGAGCTTTGTTTCCATTCAGGTGGTGGACACCTGCGTCATATCCTGCCATCGGTTTTTCCAGGATAACCGTAATTCCCCCCAAAGAGTTGACTATCTCACGGAAGTTTTCGAACCGAACACGGATGAAATAATCTGGGTATAAGCCAAAGTTACGTTCAATCGTCTGACGGACAGCTTCTGGACCTGAGCCCGGTGAATTTGCCTCCGCATAGAAATGGGCAGTGTTGATGCGATTTTCACCCACCCCGGGGATGGATACCCACAGATCACGAGGAATGGAAAGTAAGTTGATTTTTGCATTAGCTGGATCCAGGCTGATGTACATAAGGGTATCCGTTCGTGCTGTTTGGTTGGTAGGTTCGGTATAATCGATACCCATTAAGATTATGTCCGTATTGAATGGATTTAGCAAATACACCAGGGAGATAAATACTAACCCGTACAGGACAAGGTAGATTGGTATAAGGATGAGTAGACAACCGGTCAAGGAAAAGCAACCGGTTCTTTTAGCAAGTTTTGGCGACATCAGTTTATTTTCTATTATAGATTTGACAGCTTTAGAACTCGGCGTTCAACTGTTTGTGCGGACCCGGCTGTGACAGGATTTCCATAATTGGACGGTTATCGAGCCACCATTGAACTTTGGGGCGTTGATTTTCAATATCAACCATTCGGTGGAAGTCTTCCAGATTGTGGAATTTGATTTCATGACCTTCCAGACCGATAAATGCGCTGTCATTCAGGTTCTTGTCAGCAGCATTGATGAGAAATTCGATGCTCCGGTTAGCCAGGCGGGTAGCGTGAACCCGATCAAAAGGAGAAGGGTTTCCGCCTTGCTGCAGGTGACCAAGGATCGATTGGCGCACATCAAACAGGTCTTTCCCCTCTTCCTCGAACAATGCGCTCATGAAAGTGGTTGTATAGATCTGGTTGGCATCTTCATTGCGGATCATAAGACCGAGGCGCTTGTTGTGTTTGAAGCCATGGATCAGCTTTTCCACGTCTTTCTGTAAATCTCGTAATGTGACACCCTCTTCGTGAATGTACACACGTTCAGCTCCTGTAGCCAGACCACTCATCAATGCAAGGTAACCGCATTTCCGACCCATCACTTCGACGACGAAAACGCGCCGAAGAGCTACTGCGGAATCCTTGATTTTGTCCACTGCACAAGATATGTTGTTCAAAGCAGTATCAGCGCCAACACTCAGATCAGAACCTGGCAGGTTGTTGTTGATTGTAGCTGGCAGACACACCAATGGAATGTTGAAGGCTGGATAGTTGCTGCGGTTGATCAACAACTGATATGCAGTTTCGTAAGCGTCCCAACCACCGATAAACAAGAGACCTTGAATGTCATTTTTTTCAATAGCTCTGGCGATACTATAAAATTCACTTCCGGAAGGGATTTTGCGAGTGGTGCCCAATTCAGATCCACCCATGGTCGCCCAACCGTTCACACTCATCCATTCCATTTCACTGATTTCTTCGTTGATCAATCCCAGGTACCCGTTGTGAATTCCGAACATGAAATGACCTTTGTCGATACCAATACGGACCGACGCTCTCACAGCTGCGTTCATTCCTGGGGCTGGTGACCCGCCATGTAAGACCGCCAGGCGAAGTTTCTTCTGCCCATATCGGGGAGGATGGGGTAAAGCGCGCAGCATTGTTTTTAAAGTCGTAAAAGATTCGGTAAAACTGCTTCCACGCAGTCCCATCGCTTGTGAGTATTTGTTTTCATCTACCAATCTGGTAATTTCCCTGGTTTTGTCTACACACTCCATCAGTGGAGTATGGGTGATGCGGTTGCCGCGCAGCCCGATTACCTGCGGAACCATCTCCGGTTCGGATTTCAAAACCGTTTCGACAGCCGCATATCCTAATAGAGTACCCAGGTTGCGGTCAAAAGCGCTTGGTGAACCACCGCGTTGAACATGACCAAGCACGGTGATGCGCACTTCTTCCTTCATCGCCCTGCTCAAAACCTCAGCCAGGTAAGAGCTTTTGATTGGATTGCCGTGCCGGTCACGTGCTCCCTCGGCAATTACTACGATGGTATCCCTCCTGCCGGCTTTCCTACCTGCAATCAGACGGGAGCACATGGTTTCTTCCCAATCGTCAACATCCGGTGGGTTTTCGGGAATCAAGACCCAATCAGCGCCCGTGGCAAGTGCGCTCATAAGTGCCAGGTATCCGCAATTCCTGCCCATCACCTCAACGATAAACGACCTTTGGTGGCTTGCAGCAGTGCTGGAGATTGCATCAATCGCCTCAGTGATGCGGTGTAGAGCTGTGTCAGCTCCGATGGTCATGTCGGTGCCGAACATATCATTGTCGATCGAGCCTACCAGTCCTGCTATAACCAGGTGAGGGTACATTTCCGCCAGTTCCGGTTTGATTTCCCCTTGTTCCACGAGTTCATGTAAATGCTCTTTCCACTCAGAGCGAAATAAATTGGCACCTGTTAGCGAACCATCGCCTCCAATAATAACCAGGTGGTTGATCCCGTGATGTAGTAGATTTCTGGCTGCTTTCTGTCTTCCCTCCCTGGTGCGGAACTCCTCCGAGCGGGCTGTGCCGATGATTGTCCCGCCTTTGTGCAGGATCCCCCCAACATCGTTCCACGACATCTTTTTAATCAAATTTCCCCCAAGCACCATGCCGTTATATCCTTCGTAGATGGCAAATATTTCCGAACCCGCATCCAGCGCAGTGCGGACCACTGATCTGACTGCGGCATTCATCCCCTGCGCGTCACCTCCACTGGTCAATACGCCAATTTTTTTTTGAACGGTTGCTGACATTTTCCATCACTCCAGTTAATAATCGTCTGCTCAGTAGATAAGTATAAGCGTTTTTTTGTCATTCAAGATGTCTTTCCCATCACTTCTGACAGGTCTCAGCCGAAGGGAGATATTGCTCTTATAATTAGTTTATCGAATGATTTGTTCAAGGAGGATTTATGTATATCGTTTTGGTTCATGTTGATGTCAAAGAAGGAGAAATAGAAGCGTTCAAAAAAGCTTCGTTAATAAATGCTGAAAACAGTGTACTTGAGCCGGGAATAAAAAGATTTGATGTGATCCAGGAGCTCGAAAATCCAAATAGATTCATCCTGGTTGAGGTTTACCTAGATGAACAAGCTGCCATTAGTCACAAAGGTACACAACATTATGCAGATTGGCGCGACAGAGTAGCGGGTATGATGGCATCCCCCAGAACTGGTGTGAAATTCTGCAACATTTTTCCGGGGGAGGATGGCTGGTAATATCAGTGATCTCCAACGCAATAATTAAAGTATCAGGTTGAATAAAGGAAAAGAATATTGAGTATGAACAGTTTCGAATTTTCCACCGCGACCAGGATCATTTTTGGATCAGGTAAATTTACTGCATCGGGCAAAGAAATAGCAGATTTGGGCAAAATAGCCCTGGTTACATCTGGGGTTTCAGGCTCCGCGCTTGAGTCCGAGGTCATAGCGTTTCTCAAGTCTCAAGGAATCAGTTGTGAAATATTGCCAGTGCTTAAAGAACCTACCACCAGCATGATCCAGTCAGCCGTACAGATGGCAGATCTTACTGGTTGCGATTTTGTACTCGGATTAGGTGGTGGAAGCGCAATCGATACCGGGAAAGCTGCCGCAACGATGATAACCAATCCAGGCGATATTTTCGAATACCTGGAGATCGTCGGTTTAGGAAAGCCAATAACACGGGAACCAATGCCTTTTGTTGCCGTACCAACCACCGCGGGCACTGGGGCGGAAGTGACCAAGAATGCCGTACTGGAAGTTGAGGAGCAGGGGGTTAAAGTCAGCTTGAGAAGCTCTATGATGTTCGCAAAGCTGGCTATCGTGGATCCTACTTTTACACTGCAGCTGCCTCCTGAGATCACTGCTGCCTCGGGTTTGGATGCGCTTACTCAATTGATCGAGCCATTTGTTTCCAACCGCGCTAACCCTTTTACGGATATGGTCTGTAGGCAGGGCTTACGCCTGGTAAGTCGATCATTACGAGACGCATACTTTCATGGAGAGAACCTGGAAGCGAGGGAAGGGATGGCACTCGCCAGTCTTTATGGTGGATTGGCTCTGGCAAACGCCAAACTTGGCGCAGTTCACGGTTTTGCCGCGCCATTGGGAGGCATGATCCATGCGTCTCATGGAGCGATTTGTGCCAGATTGCTGCCGGAGGTCATGGGCATGAATGTCAAGGCTTTACAGGCGCGCGCGCCCAAGCATCCTGCTTTAGACAAATACTTGGAAATTGCCCGGATACTCACTGGCAGAGACAGTGCAGCGATCGAGGATGGCGTACTTTTTGTTGAGGAGTTAGTTCAGGATCTAGACATCCCAGGTTTACAAGCATTAGGGTTTGAAACACATCAATTGATTGATCTTGTGCAGAAAGCCTCTAATGCCAGCAGCATGGGCGGGAACCCTATCGAATTGAGTAATGATGAATTGGGATTGATCATCGAGAACTCGTTATAGAGCTTTCGTTGTGCTCCAGATTCGGTATGAGTTATTGCTTGCCAGGCATTGAACATTCCCAAAAATAATTCTCATAAGGCGATCGTATCGGATGAATTGGTTGGCGACGACGACCAGCTTCCCACCAGGTTTGATAATTTCGTAACTGCCTTGAAGGAATTCCCTTGTGGTGGCATAGTCAACCTTCTTCCCCAGGTGAAAGGGTGGGTTTGAAAGAACCAGATCGTAAAAGCAGGCATCGAACCTGGATAAACCATCCGACTCGATGACATTGATGTTGTCTTTGCCTGAAGCCAGTACATTTTTACGCGCACATGCTATGGCATATAAATTATTATCAACCATATCAACCCAGGCTGCACCGCTGGTTGAAGCACAAATACCAATAACACCATATCCACATCCGAAATCGAGAACTTTTTTTCCTTGTACAGGGGGCAGATTTTCGAGCAAAAAACCTGACCCAAGATCGATTTTCTCAGCAGAAAATACTCCTGGCAGGGAATAAAGCCAGGTAGGGTTGAAGCCAAAATCATTTTTCACCTGTATCCAACTTCCTGGCTGGATCCCAGGTTGGGTATGCCATTGTATTTCAGGATCAAGAACTTCTTTTTTGACTCCAGCCACCAACCGGTTTCCCTTTTTATATCCCAGTACATTGATTTCCATTCCGAGAGTCGAAAGATCCTTTACCGCAGACTTTATGCCCATGTCATTAGAGCCCGCCAGGTAAATTCGACCGGATGGTTTCAATAAGTGAAAGCCTTCCAGAAGCCAACGACGCGTGTGGCTGCGACCTTTTGGCAGCAATATGATCACCGCATCCAGCGAACCAGCATAATAGGGTAGCATCGAGATGTCCCTGATAATTTGGTATTCGTGAAAGGAATTTAACTCGAAAATTTGGCTGCAGATATCGAGAGTGGAACTGGTTATGTCGGTTAGAGTTATCCTGGTTCCGGCTGCGCGTAGACATACTGTAATGGCAGAGAACCCATAACCACATCCCAAAAAAGCTACCTTTTGATTTTTATCGAGCTGTATATTGGCTGCAACCAAGGCCTCTGCCGGAGTTATCAGGTTATGTGTATCGGAGGCAAGCCCGTCAGGTATTTTTAATTTTATGGCGTCGATAAAAATGAATTCATCACTCATCATGTCATCCGACATGATTCTAACTGTAATTGTGACTAGACAGGGGCAGGTTTGTTCTTTAATAAAAATCCCCGGACTATTGACGAATCTTGTACCCATGAGCTAAAATAGAATTGGAAAGTGTTAACGTCGCCTCCACTGAGGCGGCTTTTTGTGCCAGTGAGTAAAAGTGAGGAAAAAATGCCTAAAAAACCGAAAGTTACCGAAGAAAAAGCTGTCGTTGAAAATGAATCCATTGAAGAAACGGTCAGCGAAGTCAAAGATGAAGAAGTTGATGTTGAGCAGCAAGGAGAAGAGGTTACGGCGGAAACAGTAAACCTCTCTGGTGTATCTGTTCAAAGTGTAAAAGCTGAATCGGTCCAAATCACCAATAGTTTTGCAATGCAGGTTACCTCAACAGATGTCAAGCTGAGTGATGGTGGTGCCGGGCAAGTTGAAGCACAAACCGTCACATTGACGGACGGGGGGATTGGAATGGTCAGTGCTAAGGAGGTCACCTTATCTGACGGTGGTGTCGGTGTTGTCCAATCAGGCAACGCGACCATCAATAAGGGTGTCGCCGGGGTTGTTTATTCCGGATCAGTGGAGTTGATTGATTCACAGGCGGGTTTGATCGTGTCCAGGAACGTGCAAGGAGCCTCGATCAAAACGGGAATTTTACTTGCCGGGACGGTCGAAGGTCAGGTGGAAACCATGGTGGATACCCCGCGAGCCCTGATTATAGGCATATCGGCTGGTGTTGCCATGGGTCTGGTTCTCATGCTCGTAAACCTGCTGCTTGGCAGGAAAAGATAATCAAGGCATTTGAGCCAATAACTCAATAAGCCTGAAATATTACCGCCGGTGGAGACCGGAAAATACTACCAAGAAGCGAGGGTAACCGTTCTTGTGACAGGTGAGAGGCGTTTCGAGGAAGGGAGTTATGGAAGAAATTAAGATTAGTGCGGTCAAAAGAGATGTTGTTGGGAAACAGGTGAAAGCGCTGCGGAGAGAGGGTTTGCTGCCTGCCATTATATATGGTCACGGAGTGGATCCGGTTAAGGTTTCCCTGAAGGCGCACGATATGAGCCTTGCGCTGCCCAAGATATCTTCTTCTCAATTAGTTGTTCTGGACGTGGAGGGTGAGAATCATACCACCCTGATCCGCGAGCGCCAGCGTGATCCAGTCTCTGGATCTTTTATTCACATCGATTTCCTCGAGGTATCGATGACGGAGAAGCTGCGCACCAATGTACGCCTGGCGTTTATTGGTGAAGCCCCGGCAGTCGATGAATTTGGCGGTTTGATTATGACCAATACCGAAGCGCTTGAAATTGAGTGTATGCCTGGAAATCTACCCAGCAGCATCGAGGTGGATATTTCGGTTCTGAAGCATATCGGTGATTCTATCTTCGTGAAGGACATTGAGATCCCACAAGGTGTTGAAGTATTGACCGACCCGGAAGAATTACTCATCCTGGTGACAGCCCCAGCGATGGAAGAGGAAGAAGAAGTCGAGGTAGTAGAGATGGGAGATGCTGAGCCCGAAGTAATCGAGCGTGGCAGACGTGATGAGGAAGAAGAGGAAGAATAACCCAGTTTTTTCTTTTCAACAACATTCACATAACAGCCGGAGGGATCCCCTGCCGGCTGTTCATTTTAATACTTCAAGCAGAGCCAATGTGAACCTGGCTGAAGCTCCCCAAAGAATTTGACCTTGATATGGGTTGAAATAAGTAACTGAAATCGTTGGGTAAGGAACTGGCAATTGACGAATTCGATCTTCCCGGTTACAGGGATCATTTAACCAGGATAATGGAATAGAGAAGATGTGCGCTACCTCATCTTCAGAGAGTGTGAAGGTATAGGGCCACGGAATTTGCCCTACGAATGGGGTAACACGGTAATTTGTGATTGTGAGAAAATCGTGAAGCCTGCCTAAAAGTCGCACGTCCTCAGGACGAAGACCAATCTCTTCATTGGCTTCTCGAAGGGCTGTAGTCTCCAGGTCCGGATCATCATCCGATACCATTCCCCCAGGGAAAGCAACCTGACCGCCGTGTTCGCTCAGGTTTTCATTTCGGCGGGTATAAAGTAGGTGCCATTCATCCTGATAAAAGAATAGTGGTATCAGGATTGCAGCCCGTTTGGTTCGACCTTTGAGAATCTCTTCAGGAAAATCAGATTCGGGCTGGAGACGATTGATTTCATGTTTGTTCAGGCGGTCCCGGATTGTGCTGCTGTCTAGCTGAAATCTGGTTTTATTTGTATTCGCCATTTATTCGTTTGGGTCAATGCTGGCTGAAGTAGCCTTGTCGCCGGGAAGCAATTTCCTGGAAAAAATCAGGAAACCCGTGTGAGCTACCATCCGGTCGGTTGGTCGCAGCCGTTCAGGATTGGGCTTGTAATAACGCAGTATTATTTCACATACATCGGTGAAAGCGAAGTTGTGGTGGTACAGAGCATGCAGCAGAGGTGTTACCTGGTTAGCTGTCGGCATGATCGATCCAAAAAAACCACCAGGCTTGAGAGCCTCGTAAGCCTGCCCAAGATAATCATAAGCATTGGAAATATCAAGGAATAATGCGTCGGCACCTCTTCATCGAACCCCTCGACGATGTCTCTGGTCTTGAAAATGACCCTATTGGAGAGCCCAACCTTTTCCAGGTTTTTTCTGGCAAGATTCTGCATTTCCTGCCGGGTTTCGTAGGAATATATTTTCCCAGTATCTCCGACCGACCATGCAAGTGCAGTCGTAAGGGCGCCAGAACCTGTCCCTGCCTCGAGAACTGTTGCTCCGGGTCCAATACCCATCGTGATGAGGATAAAACCTATATCTTTAGGGTACATGATTTGAGTATTGCGCTTGGTTTCACGCAGTATTTCTGACAACCCGGGTTGAAGTAGGAAATAAGTACTCCCTGTGTGCGTTTGAACCTGGCTTCCCCAGGCAGTGCCTGCGATCTCATTGTGCTGTATGACACCGCGATGCGTGTGCAGTTCGTAATTTTCAACCAATGAGAAAATGAAATTTTTATTGGTCGGGCTGACAAGCATAACTAAATCGCCAAAATTAGCGGTTTCAACCGTTGATAATTCCAAATTTATCCTTCTACCTTTTTCTTTTAGAACTGTTCTTCTTCGACAGGTCTGTTCTATTGGGGATCAAGCTTAACCAATATCCACCCAGAATGAAAACCCAGCTGAAAATCGAGGCTAAGCCAATATGGAGAGGACCAATCGAAAATACGGTCCAAGATGAATATTCAGCCACCAACTGCCCGGTCCAGAAGCCAATAAACCCCAGGAGGAGATACAAGATCAGGCGCCCCAGGCTTCCCCCGCGCAGAAGATGAAAAATAGCACCATATAATAATGAAATGACGAGACCAAGCAGTAAAGAGGGTGCTGTCATAAGATTATGCCTCCTGCGAGGCAAACATCATTTTGGTAAAAAGCAGCGATTTGCCCTGGAGCGATCCCCGTGACAGGATGGTCGAAAATTACGTGCGCAGCATCTTCTTCTTTGGGATGGACCTTAGCTGCAGTCTCAGGTGTTTGATAGCGGAATTTCACCTGTGCCTGGAAACCTTCCTGTAAGGATTTCCCGCTTATCCAATTGATACCGCCAACGTTAATTTCCTGACATAAAAGCTGAGACTTTGGACCCACCACCAGCGTATTTTGCTCAAAATCCTTCTCTAAAACATACACAGCTTGAGGAGAATGGATGGCAAGACCTTTCCTTTGACCTATTGTGTAGTAAGCAAGACCCTGGTGGATTCCAACCACTTCACCCTGGGGATTCTTTATTTCGCCAGGATGTATTCGATCCGGGGCATTACGTTTGAGAAATCCACGGTAATTGCCCCCTCCAAGGAAACACAGGTCCTGGCTTTCATCTCGGTCTGCAACTGGCAGTTTCAGTTCTCGTGCCCTGGATCTGACCTCATCTTTAGTCAACTCGCCGAGAGGGAAAAGTGACTGTCTTAATTTTTCTTGTGAGAGGTGGCTGAGCACGTAGGATTGGTCCTTATGTTGGTCCATGGCTTTTCGTAGAAAAACTTTTCCGTTATCGTCTGTGTCAATTCTGGCATAATGACCAGTTGCGAGGAACTGGGCTCCCAGTAAAGGCAATTGGCTCAACAAGAATTCCCAGCGTATTTTCTTATTGCAAACCATACATGGATTTGGTGTCACTCCACCTGTGTAGCCGTCTATGAAATATTGGACGACCTGGTCTCGAAATATCCCGCCGGCATCCACTGCGTAAAAAGGGATGTCCAGTTTTGCCGCCACCTTGCGCGCCATTGCCATGGCATCCGGTGAGCAGCAGCGGTTTTCCATTTCTGTCCCCGGCTCGTTCCATAATTTCAGCATGATGCCGGTGACTCGGAATCCTTGCTCGAGTAGCAGTGCAGCAGCAACAGAACTATCCACACCACCACTCATAGCGATGATCACGTGAGTGTCTCCTGGGGTACTATTCATTTGAATTCTCTGCTAAGACCTGTTATTGCCTGCCTGTTAAGCGCTACAGCCCCTGGCAGTACGTCAAGGAATTCATCCACGTGATCGCGCGTGGTCGAAGCGCCCAGGGTGACGCGCAGCGAGCCAAGAGCCCACTCGTGTTCGAGACCGATTGCGATGAGTACATCGGAAGGCTCGGGATTTCCAGTTTTGCATGCTGATCCGGATGACACGGCAAAACCAGCGCTATCCAGGCTGATCAGCAAAGAATTCCCATCCACATCTTTGAATACGAAACTTGAGTGATTTGGCAGCCTTTGAACCGGATGTCCGGTTAATTTAGAGGCAGATACGGTGTTCAGGATTTTGGTGATAATTAATTCACGAAGGTAAATCACTGCCTCTTGCCGGTTTTCCATTTCTTCCTGGGCAAGTTCGAATGCTTTGCCCATTCCGGCAATGTAGGGTACATTATGCGTGCCTGCCCTTAAACCAAATTCCTGACTTCCTCCCGTGTTCATTGGAAGAATGTTGGTGCCCTTGCGTATATACAGAGCCCCAACCCCTTTAGGACCATAAAATTTGTGGGCTCCCAGTGATAACAGGTCCACGTTGAGAGTCTTCGTGTCTACTGAGAGATAGGCACCCGCTTGAACGGCATCTGTGTGCATAGGGATGTTTCTTTTACGGCAAACCTCTCCGATCTCAGCGATTGGATTAATAGTGCCGATCTCATTATTGGCATAAATAACTGAAACGACGGCGGTATCTTCCCTAAGCCGTGCGTTTACATCATCCGCTGAAACCATCCCATATTGATCTACGGGCAGATATTCGAGCTCGAACCCAAAATTCTTGGCTAATTGCAGGGCAGTGATGGATACCGCATGGTGTTCGACCGGACTGATGAGTATGTGGTTCGCCTTCCTGGATTGCCTGGCGGCGAATGCTGCACCACGCACAGCCAGGTTATCACTCTCTGAGCCGCAAGATGTAAAGATAACTTCATCAGGAAGGCAATTAAGCCCTTCCGCCAGGATTTCACGTGTATTTTCTACCGCATTTTCACCTTTTTGCCCATAACGATGGATGGAGGATGGGTTGCCGAACTCAGCCGTGAAAAATGGTAGCATGACCTCGAGAACCCTTGGATCCACTGGTGTGGTGGCAGCATAATCCAGGTAAACGGTTTTCAACTGTTGGACCATGAAGTGATTATAAGCTAAGATGCGTTACCAAGCTTATGGCGCGGGTACGATCCCAGGACTCGCTGGAAAGTGCTCAACTCGTCTAGGTGATCGATGGCTTTACGGCAGGATGTGTGTGAGATGTGCCCGATGAAATCGACGTAGAAAACATATTCCCACAACGACCCAGGGATCGGGCGGGATTCAATCTTGGTCAGATCAATTTCACGCAAGGCGAAAACACTTAATGCTTTGAACAGAACGCCAGGTTTATTGTTGAGGCTGAAGACGATGGAAGTCTTATAACTGGCGTTATCTTTATGCGGATCTTTGCATGGTTCATTAGAGAGCAGGAGGAAACGGGTAAAGTTTATTTCGTTGTCCTCCATGTGGTCGTTGAGGATTTCGAGCCCGTATACTTCTGCTGCGCGACGTGATGCCAGGACTGCCGCAGACCTGTCCTGGCGTTCGATCAGCAGACGTGCGCTGCCAGCGGTGTCTGCTTCGACTACAGGCGTGAGCTGGAATCTTGTCAGGTTATTTTCACATTGTGCCAGAGCCTGCGGGTGTGAGTGTACGGTTTTTATGTCCTGCATAAGAACACCCGGCAGGACGAGTAAGCAGTGGTTGATGCGTAAATGGTATTCACCAACAATATGCAGTTGATGGCGCAGCATCAAATCATAATTACGGTGGATGCTTCCAGCAAGTGAGTTTTCAATGGGAAGAAGCCCGAAATCTGCCAGCTTTTCCGTCACAGTTTCAAAAACAGTATCAAAGGAAGGACAAGGTATTGGCTCGACCTGGCGGTTGAAATACTCCAGGATGGCAGCCTCGCTGTAAGCGCCCGGTTCCCCTTGAAATGCAACAGAAGGTGTCATCATCATAACTCCAGTTTTTCCAGGTAATAAGGCAACATTTTTCGCCACCAGGGCCAATCATGATTGACATCATGCCCCCAGTAATCCACCCAATGAGGGATACCCTTAGCTTCGAGGATTGCCTGAATCTTTCGAGCATCGGCAATCATCGGTTCTTCCCAGGCACCTTGCCCGGTGCATATAATAATTGCACTTTCCTTGAATTGATCCAGATACCAGGGATCGTTGTTGTCTGGTAAATATGCCAGTGGCGAGTTGTAGAAAACATTTTCGTCGGAATATTCACCAATGAACATACCCATGTCCATGGGACCACTAAGAGCGATTAATACATCGAAAATATCCGGGTGTCGAAAGAAGAAATTGGTGGAATGATAAGCACCCATGCTGCAGCCTGTGCTGATAAATTTCTGGCAAGTCTGACCACACAGGCTACGGATAAATGGAGCATACTCCTTCGTGACGTAACGGTCATAATCTTCATGCCGCCTGGCGCGTTCTGACGGATGGATGGATAAGTTTGTCCAGGATTGGTTGTCGATGCTGTCGATAGTAAAGACTTTGATTTTCCCATCTTCGATAAATTCCGCTACGGCTTCTATCATTTTGAAGTCTTCGTATTCAAAGAACCGCCCCCCTTGAGTTGGAAACACAAGAACTGGTTTACCGTAATGCCCGTAAACCTTCGTTTCCATGTCTTGACCCAGGTTGGGGCTCCACCATTTGTGATATTCAATACGCATTTAATATGTACCTATACTTTCTGTTGGATAAATTCGACGATGGAGAAAATCTCCTCAAGGTCGGGTGAACGCACAAGATAACCGTAGTCGCCCAGTGCTGCGCTGAAAACACCGCTGATGGGTTGGTGATGCGATATGCAGCAATCTTCCAATTCTTCGATGATCTCTGCATGCGTATGGGAGTAGGTAATCTTATTTTTTCTCCCGATATACGCACAATGATATGGGCGCGAGTATTCCGCAGTGAACCGGTTGTGGACGACTACATGTGCCCACTCTTTATAAATATCAATGTCGTTGGCATAATTGAACATATCCGTGGTTAAACCACCAGGTGGACGCATGTTCACCTCGAGGGCAATGATTTCACCACTGTCCTTCTTCTTGAAAAACTCGAAATGGAAAAACCTTTCGCGCACGTTAAAGGCTTTCAACACCTGCCGACCGACAGTTTCGAGTTCTTCGGGGATATCGCGAAGGGAATAATAATATACATCCTCATCATTATTAACAACTTCCATGATACCCTGGCTGTATGTATGCGATGTAAAAAACACCAGATTTCCATCTCGATCGGTCAAACCATCGAATGTGTAAATTTGTCCGGAGATGAACTCCTCGATGATGTAGTCTGTATCGGTTTTTTGTGAAAAGAATTGCTTCAATTGGGACAAGTTATTGATCTTGAACGTCTTCGCCGCGCCAACACCAATATCAGGTTTAGCTACGACTGGGAAACCTATCTCATCTACAAGTTTCTTACCATCTGCCAGGGTTTTCACAACACGACCTTGTGGTGCTGGGACTCCTGCATGAATGAAAACTTTCTTCATCGCTGATTTTCGCTTGATCTTTTCTATTTCTTCACGCTTAATCCCAAAGATGTTGAAATCAGAGCGTAACGAAGCCTCAGTTTCAAGCCAATACTCGTTAAATGAATCAATGCGGTCAAGTTTTCCGTGCCTGTGTGTGAAATAACCGCAGGCGCGCAGTAACTGGTCATAACTGTGCATATCGTGGACCTGGAAATATTCACCCAGGGACGATTTCAACTCGGGTTTTAGATTATCATACGGCTCATCTGCAATACCCAGCACGTTTACCCCAAGCTCAAATAAATGGAATCCAAAAAGGTAATAATTTTCAGGGAAATGGGGCGAGAGAAATACAAAATTCATTAAATCTCCATCTAGTCAAATGCTTTAGCCAGGTTTATATGATGAATATCCTTTAGGAAACCTGACATCATTATAGATCGAAAGCATTTTAAATTCTTCCATTTATACGACAAGTCCATTGAATTTGCAAATTATATGATCTCTACTTCCTGCCTCTATAATCACTTGTTATAATAATTTAGTTAAAACAAAATCGACGGAGGGAGAATGACCCAAAAAATCGTATTCGGTACGGACGGTTGGCGCGGCAAGATTGCTGATATCTACACATTCCAAAATGTGAGGAGATGTTCGCAGGGGTTCGCTAGCTACTTGTTATCGAGAAATTACGCCGGGGAGAGGGTGGTGATTGGATACGACAAACGATTCCATTCAGAAAATTTCGCATCAAGCGCGGCTGAAGTGATCGCTGGGAATGGTTTGAAGGTGCTGCTTACTGATGGTCCTTCTCCTACACCAGTAATTTCCTATGCAATCATTAAGAATAGTGCCGTAGGTGCAATAAATATCACTGCCTCACATAATCCGCCTACGGACAATGGATTTAAGGTGCGCGACCAGTTTGGTGGTGCAATCGCTCCAGATGATTTGAAAGAAATTGAGTCAATGATACCGGAAAGCGATGAAGGGATCAAAAGGGTAGCATATCAAGATGGTATCAATTCCGGTGATATTGTGCTATTTAATCCTGACCCAGACTATATTCAACAGATTCACCGCCTTGTGGATTTAGAGCCAATAAAGAATGCAGGTTTGAGAGTTTTGGTTGATCCCATGTGGGGGAACGGTGCCGGATGGTTTCCAAAGCTTCTGGCAGGCGGTAACACCATGGTGCGAGAGATCCATAACTCCAGAAACCCGATCTATCCAGAAATGAGCCGACCTGAACCGATCCAGCCCAATATTGACGCAGGTTTGCGTGTAACCGTCGAACGCGGGGCAGATGTTCTCATCATCACCGATGGAGACGCTGACAGGGTCGGTCTTGGCGATGAAAATGGGGTTTTCATTGATCAACTGCGTGTTTATGGACTCCTGGCTTATTACATGCTGGAGGTCAAAGGCTTGCGCGGACCCATCGTTAAAACCTTGTCCACAACTACAATGATCGACAAATTGGGCAAGATTTATAACGTGCCGATCTACACGACTGGCGTTGGTTTTAAATATGTGGCACCAAAAATGCTTGAAACTGGCGCTTTACTGGGTGGGGAAGAATCCGGTGGTTTTGCATTTAAAGATCACGTGCCAGAAAGAGACGGAATCCTGGCGGGGTTATATCTCCTTGACATGATGGTGCGTCTGAACCGGAAACCATCGCAATTAATCGATGTGCTCTTTGATGCCGTTGGCGGGCACTACTATGACCGTATTGACACTGTTTTTCGCGGGGATCGCGAGTTCCCGCCAGGATCACATCCTGGCTCATATTCCACAAGAACTTGGGGGCTTGAAGGTAACTGGTTTGGATCAGTCTGATGGCTTTAAGTTCAACCTTGAAGACGGAGGTTGGATGCTGATCAGATTCTCGGGTACGGAACCGATCCTCCGAGTTTATACGGAAACAACACGACAGGCGAGTGTGAAGAAGATACTCGAAGACGGTTTGCGTGTCGCTGGGATCGAGTAGTTGCTCGTAGACACCCACTGCCATATTGATTTTTCTGATTTTGCTCATGACCGGTTCGATGTGTTCCGGCGAATGATCAAAGCTGATGTCAGAAAAGTCCTGGTACCTGGGATTGATCTTCAGTCCAGCCGCCAGATTGTCACAATGTTTCCTGAGAATGAGGACATTTACTTTGCTGTTGGTGTCCATCCGAATCACCTGGATGGATGGGATGACGACACAGCAAGTAGGATCGCTGAATTGTGCGTATCTACCAGCGTAGTGGCCATCGGCGAAATCGGATTGGATTATTATTGGGATCGAACAGATGAGAACAAACAGCGTGATGTTTTTATTGAACAACTGCTGTTAGCCTGCAGTTACCAACTGCCCGTTGTAATACATACGCGTGACAAAAAAGGCAGCGACAGGGCGATCCAGGACGTTTACGATATTCTCAAGTCCTACAAAGATCGCCATGTCGAACAAAGCAAACCTTTCTCCACATGCGGAGGAGTGATGCATTCGTTCAGTTACAGCGCCGATTGGGCAAAAAAATTTACTAAACATTGGTTTTATGATTGGGATCACTGGACCGGTAACATATAAGAATGCGCATGAAAACCGGAATGTTGTCAGCCAAACCAATCTGGAGCATCTGCTGCTAGAAACAGATTCGCCATTCTTGTCACCTGAACCATTCCGCGGAAAAAGGAACGAACCTGCCAACGTCTCCCTGATAGCAACAAAAATTGCTGAAATAAAGGGATTACCCTTTCACACAGTTGCTGAAACGACTACAATAAACGCCGGGAGACTTTTTTCTTGGTAGAACAGGCAGTCCACAAAACTGGCTTTTTAGATCCGATAATCGATTATCTGGCTGAAGTTGAGGCAAAAATGAGCCTGCAAGCCGGTGGTCAACAATCCGATTTGCAAGCAGCCCTTAACCACTTATTATCTTCTGGGGGAAAACGCATTCGACCGGCGGTCACTTTATTGTGCGGGGGGATGCTTGGGGGCGATTGGGACAAGTTAGTGATATTGTCAGCCGCGATTGAACTGCTTCATACGGCGACACTGGTTCATGATGACCTGATCGATGGCTCCTTACTGCGCCGTGGCAATGCTACTTTAAACGCGCATTGGACACCAGCGGCAACTGTATTAACCGGTGATTTTATATTTGCTCGAGCCGCAAACCTGGCTGCAGAAACAGGATCAGTTCAGGTGATGCAAATGTTCGCCAACACACTGGCGACCATCGTGAATGGTGAGCTCAACCAGCTTTTCGGACGGGAAACCTTAATTGATCTCCACGGCTACGAGCAGCGCATCTATGCCAAAACAGCGTCCCTATTCGAATTGGCATCTTCTGCTTCAGCTGTGCTCAGCCCGGTGGATGAAAGAACAGTTGAACTGATGCACAGTTTTGGCAAAAACATCGGCATGGCTTTCCAGATCATCGATGATGTACTGGATTTCACCGGCAGCACTGATGCGGTTGGAAAACCGGTTGGCAGTGATTTGCGCCAGGGATTGGTTACCGCGCCGGCGTTGTTCTATTTCGAGGAATCACGGGAATACCACCTCCAGGAACAGATCCTCCAGCACAACCTACCGGAAACAGCATTCGAGAAGGTGCTCGACTCAATCCGGGAGAGTGATGCCATCGAGAGATCGTTAAAGATTGCGCAGAAATACATCGATCAAAGCAGGGAAAATGTGGCAATGTTCCCGGAGGGAACGTACAAGCAGTCTCTCTCAGGTCTGGTCGACTTCATCGTTCATAGAAGAGTTTGACAGGATATAATTACAAGTTCAGTGCGCAAGTGATTTTGTGTCAAGTGATTTTCGTGTCAAGTGATTTGTGTCAAGTGATTTTCGTTGACAAATCAAATTGTGCATAGTAAACTTTTGGCGCTTAAACGATAAGGCGAGGTAGCTCAATGGTGGAGCAGGGGACTCATAAGCCCTTGGATGTGGGTTCAAATCCCACCCTCGCCATTTCCTATTTATTAATACAATTTATATCCCACGCGGGTAACCATGGTAATCTCCCATGGTTTGCACTGCCAGTGCGCCGATTTTTGCTCCCAGATCAATAGCCTTGGGAAAATCCCAGCCTCTGAGCCAGCCGGCGATGAAACCAGCGTCAAATCCATCACCCGCCCCTACGGGATCAAAAATCTTTTCCACAGGAAATGGTTTTGATTCGAGTATATTGCCGTCGATCGAAGCCAGGGTTCCGCGTTCAGCCCGTTTTAGAACTACTATCCTGGGTCCCAATGAGGCAGTAATTTCCAGAATCCGAAGGTCATCCGTTTCATCAAAGAGAGCTTTAGCGTCTTCATGACCTAAAAGTAAAAAATCAGACTTCTCAATCAAAGGAACCATAACACGTCTGGCATCGGAGTAATTCCAAAGCGGAGAACGGTAATTGGGATCGAATGAAATCATCGCACCAGCTTGCTTTGCCAGATGTATAAAACGGATGCTAGCCTCCCGGGCAGTTTCACTTAAGGATGGAGTGATGCCTGTCAGGTGTGCCAGACGAACGCCTTTTAACATTTCTGATTGGATATCCTCTGGTCCAATGCGTGAGGCTGCTGAACCAGACCGGTAATAATATACCCGGCGATTACCATCTTTCAACCATTCTCGGAAAAATAAACCGGTTGGTGCATTATCGTCCACTCCAAGGCTGTCCAGGCATACACCCTCATCGGTCAATTTTGACCGGATGAATTCACCGAAAGGGTCATTGCCTACCCGGCTGATAAAGCGTGTGGAGTGGTTCAGACGGGATAAAGCAATGGCAAAATTCGATTCCGCGCCAGCAAGATCGAAATTAAGGTTCTCGGCGATTGAAATTTCTACCGGTTTAGTGGGGTAAACCAGTATCATGCATTCGCCCAATGTGACAACTTCTGGAGTGAGATCCATATTGTTCCTAATTTTATAAGAGAAGAAAATGAATACTTGTGTTCAATGGATTATACCAACCAACTCTTAACGAGAGGTGTCGATGGCACAAGTCTGCCTGTTTGTGATTTATTTCACCATATTTAAGCCTTTCGTCATATTGTTCTGTGATAAAATGCTCAGGATATTTTAATGACCATGCATTCGCCAACTCAATTTACCAAAAGGATTGTATCTTCCGGGGACTCCTTGTTTTCGTGAATTCCTTTTTGTGATGAGTCTGGTTTCAGTCCGGATCCTGTTACTGGTTGAAAAATGATTAAACAAGAAATAAAGGATAAGTTTTCGCCCAAACTTACCTTTTTTTAATTTTGATTACCATGAGGAGAAATTATGAATATATTAGGGTTAGCAGATCACGGGTTAAATAATTTCGAGCAGATCGGCATTGTGTTTGTTCTCGTCACTGCCGTAATCAGCTTGGTATATGCCTGGTTATTGCGCGGGATTGTCATGAAGAAGGATAAGGGCACACCGGAGATGCTTGAGGTCTGGGATGCCATCCGAATCGGAGCAGACAGCTATCTTTCACGGCAATTAAAAACTATTTTGCCAGCGATCGCAGTTCTAACCGTGGCACTATTCTTGAGCGTGTATGTTGTACCACCCAGCCTTGAAGCAAAAGCTGAGTTCCCTAATAATACACAGGTGATTATCGCTTTTGGGCGCACTGGTGCATTCATCGTTGGAGCCTTATTCTCGTTGATGGTTGGACAGCTGGGAATGAGAATGGCAATCCAGGCGAATGTACGCGTTGCATCTGCCTCCCGACGTGGTTTTAATGAGGCTCTCTCGATTGCCTATTATGCAGGAACTGTCACCGGTATGTTGACCGATGGTTTGGGTTTGTTGGGGGGTACAATCATCTTTATCATATTCGGAACGGCAGCCCCTGACGCGCTGACTCGGTTTTGGTTTTGGCGGTACTCTCATTGCACTTTTCATGCGGGTAGGTGGGGGTATTTTCACCAAGGCTGCCGATGTGGGTGCTGACCTGGTTGGTAAAGTTGAGAAGGATATGCCTGAAGACGATCCACGTAATGCCGCGGTTATCGCTGACCTGGTGGGTGATAATGTGGGAGATTGTGCCGGTATGGCAGCAGATATCTTCGAAAGTTATGAGGTGACGATTGTTTCTGCTTTAATTTTGGGTCTGGCTTTGGTGGCGATTGATCCAAGCCACAGCCTGCGGTGGATCGTTTACCCGTTGATCATCCGTGGCATTGGGGTGATAAGCTCGATTTTTGGTACGTTTACAGTCCCAATCTGGGAGCGTTTCCCGATTAAGTTCCTTCGAGCTCATGACGCAGAAGAAGCCATGTTCCGTTCCTATGAAGTTTCATCGATTAATACGGTGATATTCTCGTTTATTGTAGCGATATGGTATGCTGGCGATTGGCGCCTGGCCATGCTGACCACGATTGGTGTGGGTCTTGCTGTGGCATTTTAACCCACTTACTTCTTATTTCACTTCAATTAAAAAACCGCCTGTTCAGGAAGTTGTCGAATCGACCACCACAGGTCCAGCCACAACCATCCTGTCCGGATTAGCCGTCGGGATGGAATCTAGCGTGTGGGCTCTGGTCGTCATTTGTTTATCCTTTATTTTCGCCGTGCTGTTATACGGTGGGGAAGGTGAGGTGTATGTGCTCTATGCGGTGGCGATGATTGGTATCGGCATGTTGAGCCACACTGGCAACAATGTTGCCATGGACTCTTATGGTCCCATATCTGATAATGCGAATGGGATCGGTGAGATGGCATGGCACGGTCAGAAAGATGAAGAGACTTTGAAAGCACGCCAGATTATGGCTGACCTGGATGCTGTTGGAAATACAACCAAAGCGATTACTAAGGGTGTTGCAATAGCTTCAGCCGTTATCGCTGCGGTTAGTTTGTTCGCCTCATTTATCACGGATGTTGGCAGGATGCAGGTTGCCCTGAACATCACTCCACTGGAGTCGATCCGCGTGTCGGACACAATGGTATTCATTGGACTGCTCCTGGGTGGTGCGCTGCCATGGATGTTCAGCTCGCTTTCAATCCGTGCGGTCAGCCGTGCAGCTTCCCAGATCGTACATGAAGTGCGCACTCAGTTCCGCATCCCCGGTTTGATGGAAGGAAAGGTGAAACCAGATTACGCCCGAGTGGTCAGGATATCGACCGTATCCTCACAAAAGGAAATGTTGCCTTTGACAGCAATTGCAGTGCTCCTGCCGTTGGTTGTTGGAATGGTACTTAAGGTTGAAGCATTGGGCGGTTTCCTGGCGGGTGTAATCCTGTGTGGTCAATTGCTGGCAGTTTACATGTCAAACGCTGGTGGAGCATGGGATAACGCCAAGAAAGCGATTGAAGATGAGCCCAGGGATATAGACGCTAACACGGGTAAAGGCTCCGAAAGGCATAAAGCCGGCGTGGTGGGTGACACCGTAGGTGATCCTTTGAAAGACACTGCAGGTCCAGCCTTGAATCCAATGATCAAAGTTGTCAACCTGATCTCCCTGATCGCAGCTCCCGTTATGGTGAAATATTCCGACCTTGGATTCGTTGGTTGGGGAGTGGTGATCCTTTTGTTGGCAGGCATTTACCTTGCAATCCGCCAAAGTAAGAAACCTATGGCAGCCTTGGAACCGGCAAGCGGAGATTGAGCTTTCGAATCTGTCGGATTTTGAAAATAAAACCCCTGCAGCTTGAGTGCAGGGGGTTGTTTTTTGAAAGATAAAATTTATCCAATATGGGCATGATATATGTCACTTGTAAACTTAATTGTTATTTGCTATAAAGGCACTAGCTTTCCGAGCCTTTGGTTCGTCATTTAACTTGCAGCGAAGTTTGAAGTCTTCCAACCTTTTATGAATATAAGATTTGATAACCCATCCGCAAAAATGTCGGAAACCATGGATCCAAACTCTCCACTTGCAATTCTTCGTGCGGTGGAGGTTTTTGTTTGTATCAAGAATAAATAGGAGGCGTGATGAATAAGGTAATGTTTGAAACTCCAGGATTATTTGCTGACCATCATGTGACTGAGGTGAAAAGGATGGTCATGGAAATCCCGGGAGTAGAGGATGTTTATGCCAGCAGCGCATTTCACGTGGTAGAAATCGCGTACGACCCACAAAAAACGGATGAAGGGTCACTACGTGAAGTGATAAGCAATGCTGGTTACATGAATGATATGTTGGTGCCAAATGAGACAGGGATAGCAGGAAGCGAATCAGAATATATTGGTGTTTTCCAAAGGCATACCCAGGCTTTTGCCGCTACGAACCAGGTGGTCGCCTTTTCACAACAGGTGGAATCATCGGGAAGACCGCTGTGGAATTGTCCGGGTGTTGGTGTATTGTCCCGAGAAGTATTGTTAGAGAAAATGGAGGAGTAGAGATGGCTAGAGGTAAACGCAGTTACGAAGAACAGACTTCTGATCCAGCAGCTCAAGAGATGCTCATCCGGGCTGATGACCTGGGAATTGGCACGGCTTTCAGCCGCGCAGACGATATGGTGCCGTGCAATATTGGCGGAGCAGGTATGTGCTGCAAAATTTGCGGCATGGGACCTTGTCGACTGACCAAAGATGGTCAGACGGGTGTTTGTGGGGCAACAATTGACACGATTCAAGCTAGGAATTTCATTCGGGCTGTGTCTGCAGGTGCCGCAGCCCACTCTGATCATGGACGCGACATGGCTTTTACTCTCAAAGCGGTTGCCAACGATGAAGCAGAAGGGTACATGATCCGCGATGTTGCCAAGCTGCGGGTGGTTGCCTCCTATTACGATATCCCAGTAGAAGGTCGCTCTCCTAAAGAAATCGCCAATGAGCTTGCAGATTTATATATCTCACAGTTCGGACAGCAACGCGGGCAACTCGCTCCGGCGATCCGCGCTCCGGAGAAACGCAAGAAGTTGTGGGAAGAATTGAACGTTTGGCCGAGAGGCGTCGATCGGGAAGTAGTAGAAGCGCTCCACCGCACTCACATTGGTGACGACCAGGATCCAGTCCATATCCTGTCGCACGCAGTCAGGACAGCGCTATCCGATGGTTGGGGAGGAAGTTTGATCGCCACCGACGTTTCAGACATTCTTTTCGGAACACCTGCTCCGATTTTGGGACAGGCGAACCTTGGTGTTCTGAAAGATGATATGGTCAACGTGGTTGTGCATGGGCATGAACCCACGCTGAGCGAGATGATTGTGGCAGCATCTCAAACGCCAGAGATTATCGAATATGCAAAGGCTGCCGGTGCAAAGGGCATCAGCTTATCTGGTATCTGCTGCACAGCCAATGAAATATTGATGCGTCAGGGTATCCCCGCTGCGGGCAACTTCCTTCACCAGGAGCTTTCCATATTAACTGGAGCCGTCGAGGCAATGGTGGTCGATGTTCAGTGCATCATGCAGGCTCTGGTTGATCTGGCAAGTAACTTCCACACTCAAATCATTACCACGTCTCCTAAAGTGCGTATTAAAGGAGCAACACACATTCAGTTTGATGAACACAAAGCAATGACGATCGCCAAGCAAATCCTAAAAACAGCGATCGACAATTATAAAAACCGTGGGAAAACCCACATTCCGAATGTGCGTGAGGATCTGATCCCTGGATTTTCCCACGAATACATTAATTACATGTTGGGAGGCACTTACAGAGCTTCATTCCGTCCTTTGAATGACGCTATCATCTCCGGAAGAATTCGCGGTGTGGCGGCGGTCGTTGGATGCAATAACCCACGAAGTAAGCAAGATTATCTGCACACATATGTAACCCAGGAACTGCTCATGCAGGACGTGCTGGTTGTTGAGACCGGTTGTGGAGCAATCGCCAGTGCCAAGCTGGGTCTCCTCTTGGGTGAAGCCGGGTTAGACAAAGTTGGTCCTGGGCTGCGAGAAGTTTGCGAAACAGTTGGTATCCCGCCGGTGCTGCATATGGGTTCTTGCGTTGACAACACTCGTATTTTGACAGTGTTGACCCAGATGGTGGAAGAAGGTGGGTTGGGGGATGACATTGACCAGATACCGGCTGTCGGACTGGCTCCGGAATGGATGAGCGAAAAAGCGTTATCCATTGGCGTTTATTGTGTCGCCTCAGGCGCTTATGTGATCTTCGGTGGTTCATCACCGATCGGAGGTATGCCAGACAGGGTTGAAGACAGTGACCTTGTATTGAAGTACCTCAGTGAAGGATGGGAGAAAGAACTGGGCGGCAAGATGGAATTTGTTGCTGATCCAGACGAGATGATCCGCCGGACACTTGATCACATCGATAAAAAACGTGCTGCCCTGGGTCTGACAACATATGACCCTGAAATGTTCGGTCGCAGTGGTGATCAGAGGATGTTGGAATTAGAGTCGCTTGATTTCGCAGATCGCCGGCAGGCGATTTATGGCGTCGCAGCAGACTAAGGAATCGGAGGAATAATGTCAAGGTATATTGCTACAAGAGCAATTCGCGGGGCAAATGCCCTCGTTACTGAAGCAGAATTAATGTTGGCGAATGCCATCAAAGAGAAGGGGGAGGATACGCTGGTTGGTTTTCCAAACACCGCATATTATCTCCCTTTGATCCTTGGCATGACGGGTGAATCGATTGAAACTTTAGGTCAGATGAAACCTATTTTAAAACATGCCCGTACATTGCTCCATCCAGTTCCTGCGAACAGGCATTGGACACCATATCTGGGTGAGACCCTCGATTCGGGGATGGCAACTTTGCTGGCGGCAGAAATCATTGAGGCAGTCCGCTTCGTTTATGGACTACAACCCGAACCGCTGCCTGGTTTCCACCTAGCAGGAGGGACGGCTTCGACCGACATCGATAGCTCTGGTAATGGCGCCTCCGGCAAGCTGAACGGACCTATCGATGATATTCAGTTGCGTTCCTGGGGTATCCAGCTGGTTGATGGTCGTATGCCAGGGTTTGCCGCCATCGTTGGCGCGGCGAAATCCAACGAAGTAGCAGTTAAACTTGTGCGTGAGTTGCAAAGACGCAACATCCTAACATTCCTTTCTGGGAACGTGAATGGTCGATCGATCATTCACCAACTGAATGAAGAAGGGGTGGAATTGGGTTACGACACCTACACAGTGCCGTTCGGGACGGATACCATCAGTGCGATCTATGCTCTGGGTTTTGCCGTCCGGTCCGCATTAACCTTTGGAGGTTTGAAGGGTGGTCAAGCGCGCGATATCCTGCTTTACAACAAGGAACGGGTCTTCGCTTTTGTTTTGGCGCTGGGTGAAATCGATGATCTCAAATACGCTGCCGCGGCAGGGGCGATCAATTTTGGTTTCCCTGTCATTGCCGATACAGTGATCCCTGAAATCCTTCCTACTGGCGTGACCAAATACGAACACGTGGTCAGTATGCCTTTCAATGAGATTCCTGGAAAGGATGACCTCGAAAAAGCAGAGATGCTCGTTCAGAAATGCATCGAGGTACGCGGTGTAAAAGTGAAGGTCGCCGATGTACCTGTACCAGTTCCTTATGGTTCCGCTTTCGAAGGCGAAGTCGTACGCAAGGCAGATATGCGCGTCGAGTTCGGCGGGAAATACTCGCGTGCCTTCGAATACCTGCACATGGTTCCACTTGAAAAGGTGGTTGATGGTCAGGTAAAGGTGGTGGGTCCAGGCTTTAAGGATATTGAGCCACAAGGAAACATGGACCTCGGCATCGTTGTTGAAGTTGCAGGTCGGCAGATGCAGGAGGATTTCGAGCCTGTATTAGAGAGGCAGATCCACTACTTCATCAATGGCGCGTCCGGCATCCAGCACATCGGTCAGCGTGATATCACCTGGATCCGAATTTCGAATGCCGCCGCTGATAAAGGCTTCGATCTGGAGCACTTTGGAAAGATCCTTCATGCCAGGCTGAAGACAGATTTTGGGGCAATCGTTGATAAGGTCCAGGTCACCATTTATACAGATCCCGAAAAATTAAAAGAATGGTTGGGTGTGGCACGCCAGGCTTACGACTACCGCAACAAACGACTTGCCGATTTAACGGATGACCGGGTCGAAGAGTTCTACTCTTGTACACTGTGCCAGTCTTTTGCTCCGAACCATGTTTGTGTTATCAGCCCCGAACGATTGGGATTATGCGGAGCGTATAACTGGTTGGACTGCAAGGCGTCCTTCAATATCAACCCAACCGGTCCAAACCAGCCCATAAAATTAGGCAAACCCATCGATCTTGAGAAAGGTTACTGGACGGGAACCAATGAATTCGCCACCACGGCTTCCCACGGTGTAGTCCAGGATGTGACCATGTATTCGATTATGGAGAACCCAATGACAGCCTGCGGTTGTTTCGAGTGCATCGTGATGTTGATCCCTGAAGCAAATGGTGTTATGGTGGTCAGTCGTGAAGACACCAGCATGACACCGGCGGGAATGACGTTCAGCACTCTTGCAGGAATTGCAGGTGGTGGTCTGCAAACACCGGGGGTGATGGGTGTGGGCAAATACTACCTCACCAGCCCGAAGTTTATCTCATCTGATGGCGGCTTCAAGAGAGTTGTCTGGATGAGCAGTGTGTTGAAGCAAACCATGGCTGATGAATTTCAGGCTGTAGCTATTCGTGAGGGTGATCCTGATCTTATCGACAAGATCGCCGACGAAAGAAATGTCACCACTGTTGAAGAATTGTTGGCATGGCTGGAGCAGAGTGAACATCCAGCGATGACGATGGAGATGATGTTCTAAAGTAAATATATATCCAGGGAGAATGAGAATGCCAGTAGAGATTCCGAAAGATAAATGGGCGGGGAGTGTGCGCAAGGTGTCGATCGGCGCAACATCCAGCGAAGGAGGCACCAGGTCTCATAGCGTGACGGTGGGTGGTCAAACCAGCCTGCCCTTCCTGCATTTCGAAGCAGTAGTGCCTAACACACCTGTCGTTGCAATCGAAATCAAAGACCAGCAGCCTGAAGATTGGTCGCCTTTGCTTCTCGAGACTTGGGGTGATGCGATGAAAGACCCGGCTGAATGGGCGCGTGCGGCGGAAGCCGCTGGGGCAGACCTGATACAGTTGAGTCTCAGCCTGACTGACAGCGCTGGCGGAGAAAATACCCCCCAATCAGCGGTGAAAGCGGTCAAGGCAGTGTTGGCTGCCACCGGTCTTCCACTGATCGTGTTTGGACCAGGTCAGGTAGATCTCGATAATGAATTGCTTGTCGCTGTCGCGGAAGCGACCAAAGGTGAGAGATTGGTGCTCGGAATCTGTGAAGATAAAAACTACCGCACGATCGTGGCAACCGCAATGGCGAATGGGCATCTTGTCGATGCTCGCACGCCGATGGATGTCAACCTTGCCAAACAGCTCAACATCTTGATCAGCGACATGGGTTTGCCCGTTGAAAGGATTATCATGGATCCGACAACAGGCGCCCTGGGGTACGGGATCGAATATGGCTATTCAGTGATGGAACGCCTGCGCCTGGCAGCACTTCAAGGCGATTCGATGACTCAATTCCCGATGCTGGTGACGCCTGGATTTGAGGCATGGAAATCAAAAGAAGCCAAGGTAAATGAAGGCGTCCCTGAATCATGGGGTGATTGGATGGAAAGAGCTGTAAATTGGGAAGTCCTTACGGCTGTAACCCTCATCGAGGCAGGGGCTGATATCCTGGTGTTGAGGCATCCTGAAAGCGTCAAACGAGTCAAAGGCGTTATCGTTGACTTGATGAATTCGGAAATGGTTACCGGGTAAGGAGACTTATAAATGGCTTTATCAGGAATTCAAATTTATAAATTGCTGCCACAAACCAATTGCAAGGAATGTGGCTTTCCAACTTGCCTGGCATTTGCGATGAAACTGGCAGCCAAGCAGGTAGAACTGGCGCTGTGTCCGTATGTCACTGAAAATTCCAAAGCACAGTTGGAAGAATCATCTGCTCCACCGATACGCCTGGTTTCCGTCAAGGCAAATGGAACCGAGGTAAAAGCGGGAAATGAGACCGTACTCTTCCGTCATGAGAAAACTTTCTACAATAAACCAGGTGTATTCATCCGTTTAGGAGATTCATCTGGAGTTGACGAGATCAAGAAAACAGTTACGCAAGCTAATGCTTATTCTGTAAATTATGTTGGCATTGATCTGGTCGTGGATGGTTTTGCCATTGTTTCTGAGACAGGGAGTGCTGGGATTTTAAAGCAGCTGTCGCAGTTGTGCGCTCTGAAAGCACTCTGCCCGTAATCCTGGTGAGTGATAATCCGGAGGTTGTTGCCGCTGGATTGGAAATTACTAAAGGAGAAGCTCCGCTTATTGCAGGCGCTAACTCCCAAAACTGGGAGAAAATGGCAGGGCTGGCAAAACAACACGCTTCACCCTTAAGCGTATACGCCAGCAGCCTTGATGAATTGGCTGAATTGACGGAAAAAATTAAGCCCACAGGTGTAGAAGACCTTGTTTTGAACCCACAGTTATTAAACATGGCAGACGGGTTGGCAAAATACACCCAATTGCGGCGCTTGAGCCTCAAGAAGAATTTCCGCCCCCTGGGATTCCCATTACTTTCTTTTGCAGAATCACCTGAAATGGCTGTTCAATTCATAGCTAAATATTCTGGTTTTATTGTTATCGATGGATTTGACCCTGGAACTATCTACCCATTACTTGTTTTACGCCAGAACATCTACACAGATCCGCAAAAACCGATCCAGGTACAGCCGGGACTGTATGAAATCAATTCTCCGAACGAGGACAGTCCGTTGCTGGTTACCACGAATTTCAGCATCACATATTTCAGCGTAGCAAATGAAATCGAAGGTTCTGGACTACCTGCATGGTTACTCGTTACCGATGCGGAAGGTATGAGTGTGCTGACAGCATGGGCAGCTGGTAAATTCGACGCTGAGAGGATCGCAAAAGCGGTAAAAGCCGCGAATGCTGCCGATAAATTATCCAAAAAGCGCATCGTACTTCCAGGGCATGTAGCCGTTTTATCAGGCGAACTCGAAGGTGAACTGCCGGATTGGGAAATCCGTGTTGGTCCAAGAGAAGCGGTAGATCTACCAAAATTCATGAAACAGGCGCTTTAGGAAAGCCGCTGCCTGGGAAACCTTATGGGCGGTAACACCCATGTAAGATTTGAACCTTCTGGGAAAGAAATCAGCCTCCCAACCGGAAGCTTGTTGTCTGAGGCTGCACGCAAGGTTGGTTTAGACATAAACCAACCTTGTGGAGGTCAGGGGAGGTGTGGTCGCTGTGTTGTGCAGGTGAAGAGTGGGAACCTGCGTCGTCGAAGTACAGTACGCCTATCGCAAGAGGATATCGATGATGGTTATGCTTTGGCATGTCAAAGTGTTGTCGAGGAAGATCTCATCGTTTTCATCCCCCCACAAGAAGAGATCGAACGCAGGCTGACAACAGATAAGACGGTCGCACAGGTCGAGACTCCTTCCTGGTACTATGCCAATCTGTCTCAACCGGTGCGCCGTTACCGTCTGGTGATCGAACCGCCCTCTCTGGATGACCAGAGGGACGATCTAAGCCGTTTGAAAACGGCGCTTAAGAAGCAACATGGATTTTCTGATGTAAACATTTCCCGTTCTCTACTCACCAGTATCGGGAATGTACTCCGGCAGGCGGATTGGGAAGTAACTGCAATCCTTCACCATCAGGATATTCCTTCACGAAAAGATGCCCCTGTGGAAATGTTGAAGGTGCTGCCAGGTCTGGTCATGGATCATGAACCGCTGTGGGGGATTGCAGTAGATATTGGGACGACAACGATCACGGTTTGGTTGGTTGACCTGGTTTCAGGGAGTGTCTCAGCACAGGCTTCTGAGTACAACCAACAGATCAACCGTGGTGAGGATGTAATCTCCCGAATAATCTATGCGGGCAAAGAAAATGGTGGTGAGGAATTACAAACCCTTGTGACCAGCACGATTAATGCGCTTATTACGACCGTTTGTGAACAGATAAAAAGCGTTGCTTTGTCACCCGAAGACATCTTAAAGGCGACAATTTCGGGTAACAGTACCATGATGCACCTGTTCTTGGGGATTCCGCCTGAAAACATCCGTCTGATGCCGTTTATCACTTCAGTAAATGAAGTTCCAACATTCCCGGCGAGAGAAGTTGGTTTGGAAATTTGGTCTGAAGGGGTTGTGGATTGCCTCCCCGGTGTCGCCAGCTATTTGGGATCAGATATTACTGCAGGTGTTTATGCATCTGGAATGGATGACAACCAGCAAATCACCTTGTTCATGGATGTTGGCACAAATGGTGAAATAGTCTTGGGATCGAGGGAGTGGATGGTGGGCTGTGCTTGTTCCGCTGGACCTGCTTTTGAGGGTGCGGGAGTTGTGGATGGTATGCGGGCGACGAATGGAGCCATAGAAGAGGTCTGGATCAATGGTGAAGACTTCGAGCCGAAGATTCGTGTAATTGGGGATGGAAAGCCTCGAGGAATTTGTGGGAGTGGTCTGATCTCCCTGCTTGCTGAAATGTTTATGACCGGCGTAATCGATCGGGGCGGCAATGTAAATGCATCCCTGGACACCGGAAGGGTGCGTGAGGGCGAACATGGAATCGAATATGTGATTGCCTGGGGTCAAGACACTTTGCATGGCAGAGATATCGTGATTACCCATGTGGACATCAATAACCTCATTCGAGCCAAGGCTGCCATATTTGCCGGTTACATAGTCCTAGCGGAAAGTGTTGGAGTTCCGATCGAGCTGGTTGACCGGATGTTGATCGGGGGTTCCTTCGGGAAATATATTAATGTAGAGAAAGCCACGCAGATTGGTTTACTACCCGATATGCCCTGGGAGCGGTTCCAATTCTTAGGGAATACCTCCGTGCGAGGTGCATATTATGCGTTATTAGACCGGAACGCAAGAGCGAGGATCACGGATATCGCCTTAAAAATGACATACATAGAATTATCGGCAGACAACAGTTTTTACGATGCATTTATGGCAGCTCTGTTCCTGCCTCATACCGATTTGGGAAAATTCCCATTGATCACAGAAGAAATGAAACAGATTGGGATTATTTAATCAATAAGCAAACCGAACTAAATTAAAATTTAAAGGAAGGAAAAAATGTACATCATAGGCGAAAATATACATATCATATCGGATAAGGTAAAACAGGCTCTGAGGGAAAAGGATGCGAAATTCTTCCAGGAAAGCGCTGTGCAGCAGGTCGAGGCTGGCGCACAGGCATTAGACCTCAATCTTGGACCCAGAAAGAAAGATGGGGAGGAAGTGTTCCCCTGGATTGTGGAGGTTGTCGAGGCGGTTGTCGATGTGCCCTTGAGTTTCGACACAACCAACCTGGCAGCAATAGAAGCTGGACTGAAGAAAATCACGAAGGCAAAACCAATCATCAATTCGACCTCTGCTGAGCCTGAGAGACTCGAGAGAGTACCTTTGATTGCCAAACAATACAATACTCAGCTGATCGCATTGACAATGGGTTCATCTGGAATCCCTGTCGGGGCGGATGAAAGGGTAACGATCGCCGTTGAAAAATTGATCCCAAGGATGGATGAGATCGGTTTTCCGATTGAGGATTTGATCCTCGATCCCCTGGTGTTGACCGTCTCGGGATGCCAGGAATATTGCCCGCAGTTGCTTGAGGCCGTACGCACGCTGCCCTTCGCCTGGGATCCGTCTCCTAAAATTTCGGTTGGGCTTTCGAATGTTTCTAATGCTGTGCCCAATGAAAATCGATCTCTGATAAACCGGGTGTACTGTGCCATGCTCATGGGTGTGGACCTTCAGATGATGATCGCCAATCCTTTGGAAGAAGAATTAAAGGAAACGATCCGAATTATTGAAGAGAGGGATGACACGTCTGCAGTGGGACGGTTGTATTTATCCATAGCCGACAGCATAGCTGCGATGGAAGAACCAACGATCGATGCAGTTGATATGTCTGATCCGGAGCAAGCCGCTATTTGGAAGACCGTGCAAATCTTGTTAAACAAAGTCATCTATGCGGATGCATACCTGGGTCAGTAAGTGGATAATTTGATAAAAAAGGTATAATTAACTTGCGATCCAAGATCGTGGGTTAATGGTAATGTTTATATGTTGATTTAGGAGGTATATCATGCCAATTTTTACCCCAGGACGCAGATGGCAGCCGGCATTTGCGCCTTTTAAGAGAGATACTTTTGGAAACCGATCCCTTGCGACGATCGAAAGATTGGTCAAGGGACCCATGTTTGGCTGCCGCATGTGTGGGAATTGCCTCTTGCAGGAAACTGCATTTATCTGTTCGATGGAATGCCCCAAGGGCATCCGCAATGGTCCATGTGGAGGTTCAACGGAGGAGAAGTGTTACGTTGATGAGACCAGACCTTGCATTTGGTACGAAATTTATGACCGCTCCTTCAAAATGGGACGTGAGGAAAAATTGTTGGAAGTTCTCCCGCCTTTGGATTGGGAAAAAGTGGGTACGGAGACATGGGGAGACATTGTACGCCAGGTGCAGAAAGTTGGGACAAAGAATGTATTCACCGGTCTGATCTCTAAGGACCTGGATGCCCGTCATAATACCTGGGAATCGGTTTTCGAACCTGTGCGCCAGCCTGAGTGGTGGCAGGGAGATGCCAAATATCATGCTCCAGGTTATACGGAGCCTGTTTCTGAGCTTGAGAGAAGGTTGAAAGCTGGTGAATTTGTTGTCACCGGTGAAGTAGCACCGCCATTGACCACCGCAACGAAGAAACTAATCAGCAATATCAACCTGGTAAAGCAGTATGTCACCGCGATAAATTTTACAGACAGCCCTTCTGCAACCCCCAGGATGTCCAGCTGGGCATGCAGCTCCATCGCGGTACAAAATGGCGCTGAACCGGTAATGCAGATTGCCGCCAGGGATAGAACTCGCACCGGACTTCAAGGCGAAGCGATTGGCGCAAATGCCCTCGGAATCCGTAACATCCTCTGTTTGTCGGGTGACAGCATGCGTATGGCACCGCAGCCTCGCGGCCGGATGGATGTCGTCGATATCGACTCAGTTCAAATGCTGTGGATTTTACGGCGGATGAGGGATGATGGCAAATACCTGGATGGGCGCAGCATGAAATTCCCACCTCAGTACTTCCTTGGCGCGGCAGCCTCCCCATATGCATCCGAACCAAAATTCCAGGCAATCCGTGAACATAAAAAGGTAAATGCTGGAGCCCAATTCTTTCAAACCAACCTGGTCTTCGAAACCGAACACCTGGAAATATGGTTGAATGAGCTGGCAAAGCGCAATATCATGGATTTGGTTTACATTCTGGTCGGCATCACGCCTCTGAAAAATTTACGCATGGCTGTATACATGAACGATGAAGTCCCCGGTGTCAGGCTGCCTGCTGAAATTTTGAAACGGCTGGAGGATGCGGGAGATGGTGTCGAAGAAGAAGGCGTGCAGATTTCGTTGGAGCTGATCGAGAAGGTGCGGAAACTGCAAGGAGTTAATGGCATTCACCTGATGGCGGTCGGATGGGAAGAGATCGTGCCCAGGATCGTGACCGAATTGGGTTTGCTTCCTGCAGACTTCCAACCTCACCCGAATGGTCAGAAACCTGCGTCAGAACCCGTCATGTCATAAGAAAATGCGTCACAAAAACGAAGGCTTCAAGGCGGTCTTATTAGATTAGCTGTGAAGCCTTTGTTTTTTTTGGATCCAATCAATAACACCTAAAATCAAGGATGGATTATTATGTCTGATCGAAAGAAAATAAATCTACCGGCATTATTCAAAAAAGTTCAGGAAGGAGAACCGATAACATGGTTAACCTGTTACGATTATCCAACTGCTTACCTGCAGGATCAGGCTGGCATCGACATGATCCTGGTGGGGGACAGCCTGGGCATGACAATGCTGGGGTACGAATTTACGCTGCCAGTAACTATGGAAGACATGATCCGCCATACTCAAGCCGTGCGGCGGGGAGCTCCTAATGTATTTCTTGTTGGCGACATGCCCTACATGAGTTACCAGCCCGGTATCGAGACAGCCATAAGAAATGCAGGGAGATTCATGGCTGAAGCCAGCTGTGATGCTATCAAGCTTGAAGGCGGAGCAGAGATGGCTGATAGGATTGAAGCGATCGCCAAAGCTGGCATTCCAGCGATTGGTCACCTTGGACTTACACCCCAAAGCGTCAGCGCTTTAGGCGGGTACCGTGTACAAGGCAAAAGTGCAGTACAGGCGAAGAAGATAATAGATGATGCGAAAGCTTTAGAAGATGCCGGGGCTTTTGCCATCCTGTTGGAAATGGTCCCGGACCGCGTTTGTAAATTGATTACTCGGCGTGCGGAAAAGTGTTTTATCATGAGCCTGGGATCAGGACCTGATGCGCACGGTCAATTATTGATCTATCATGATATGTTTGGACTATACCCGAGGTTTAAACCTCGCATGGCAAAGGTGTTTGGGAACGCCGGGGAGGTGATCCTAGATGGATTGAAGGGTTATCAGCAAGAAGTGAAAGGCAGGATGTTTCCACAACCTGAAAATTGGTTTGGCATGAAAGACGAAGATTTCGCAGAACTTGAAAAACTTTTAGGTGAAGAGAATGCCTGATATGCGCACAAGATTAAGCATCCCTTCTACCCATCTGGATGAGATTAATTCAATCCTCCTGGATGGTACCACGAGGGTGATCACCGATTTGGTGCAAATCGTTCAAAAATACGGAACTCCAGAAGAAATAAATCGAAAAGCTGCTGAAGCCCAAAAATTACCAAACTTGTTGAGACTCGTCGAAGAAACAAATCCGGGAAATCTGGAAGATTTGGAATGGCTTGTACATCAAAAAGAGAGGGGTGCCTTCATCAGCATCCAGGAATATAGGGAAGGTGTCCTTGATAAAGAAGCACAAAAAGCCGATTTCAATGATGATTTCGCAGTAACACTGGAGATCAGCGCCTTACAATACTTTCCCTGGTTGAGGGTGATAGCTCAAAAAGCCATTTCAGAGCGCAAACTTATGCCTGCCAGGTTTATCCAGGTTCGCAAGATGAAAGAACAGGAAAAAGATGGTGACCTGGCAGCCATTTGTGCAGCCATGCAGATCGTTGGTGCCAGCTTCGTCGAGACACTGGATACCAAAGGTACAGATGGCTCGAACATTCACCTTGCAGGACCGGAGACGATCACAGGATATTTTGGCGGTATTGGGCAGCCGAACGATTATCCGCTGAGATGGGCTGATGAATTCCTGTATTACTACACCAATTTCGGCGTCAGACAGGTATTGAACATAAATCCTGGAACTGTGCTGGTTGGTTACTTGTTATATAGGCTGGGCATCGATATAGAGTTCAAGATCTCCGTTTTCATGGGAAATGACAACCCTTATGCTGGTTTATGGACGTTGATCGGGGCAAAATTATTCAGCCGGGAGGATGGCACTTCTCCGTTGATAGGATTCAATTGGGGGAATTCCATCAACAATGAAACGATGGAGATCACCGCCCAGGTGCGCAAAGAATTGGGATTCGAGAAGGTGGTCAGATTCGAGCACCATATCACTGAGACTTATAAGAGCATAGTCCGTCAGCCGTATAACCGCCGATCTGAATTGGTTGAGATCGCTGGCAAAGTCGCTAATATTTCTGCGAAACATGAAGGCGGTGACCCGGAGACGGATTCGGCGCGCAAACATCCTTCAGACATCCTCGATTATTTCCGGGACAAATCTGAAGTGATTGCTTCAGGAGAATGGGACTACCTGGAACAGAATTTTGTCGATAAGTTCGACGCCCTAAATCACACTGCCGAGGCGCTGACAAGACAGCACCTGTCATTTATTGCCGCAGAGAATTTACACAAGCCAGTATAAGTTCACTTAGTTGTGTTGTTATAAAACCAGTTGTAGGCATAATAGCCTGATCCGGAAGTGCTTTGCAGGCGGATGGCAATCTGGTTCTGACCTTTGAACTTGGCGGGGATCGTGAAAGTAGCTGTGAACGACCCACCACTGCCTGAGGAAATCGTGTCTGCCACAACTCCGTTGATGCCTTTCGTCCCCATGTAATTCATCAACACTTTGAATGTATCGTTCTTGGGGAAATTATGAGTTGTGACAGTCACATTGTTGTTGCGCACAACTGCTGTGATCGAAAAAGTGGGAATACCGGTATAAGATCCGCTGCTGTTTCCGGTACCTGACCCATTACCGATTCCTGACCCGCCCGTGGTGTTGTTATAAAACCAGTTAAAGGAGTAATATCCGGATCCTGTGCTGCTTTGTAAACGTATGGCGATCTTCCGTAGACCGTGGAATTTCGCCGGGATTGCGAAAGTGGCGGAAAATGAACCTCCTTTGCCTGAAGAGATATTCTGAACATGCACCCCATTTACGCCGCGTGTTCCCATATAATTCATCATGACATCGAAATTATCGTTCTTAGGGAAGTTATAGGTGTAAATGGTCACAGTTTGGTCCTTGACCACAGCTGTGATGGAAAATGTGGGGATTTTGTATTCTCTGTTGGCAGCAAAAACGTTTGACGGGAACAAAAATAATATAAGAATCGTGCATAACAAAACGGAGGTAGCGAGCCTTTTCATGGATATCTCCTAAGGTTAGGTCTGATGCAACTACTATAATGTACATGAAAAATGTCTGAAAATCAAGGTCAAATTCAAATATTGGCAAATTCAACCATTTGTAGTTTAGTACCTTGGTAAAATAGGTGACTGGTCGTCTGCGAAGATTAACACAGCTCTTGAATGAGGGTAAAGTGTTAATGACGCCAACCGATGGAAGACTATTATGGATTTTCAAGATTTAGAAAAAGTCCTGCCCGATTCTTACTCAACAGTAGATATTGACCTGGTAAAACGCGCCTACGAACGCGCAAGGATTGCGCACATCGACCAGATGAGAGTCTCTGGTGAACCCTATTTAAACCATTGTATTTCGGTAGCCATTATCCTGGCTGAAATGTATGTTCCCCCGGTTGTGGTGGCGGCAGGTCTTCTACATGATACTGTTGAGGATACTGGTGTCACCCTTGACGATTTGCGCCAGGAATTCGGGGTTGAAATCGCCAAGCTGGTTGATGGCGTGACAAAACTTTCCCAGCTCCCAAGAGTTTCGCGGGGTGACCAGAAAATGGAAGAAGAGGGTGAGGAAGATAATCGCCTGGAGTTGGAAAAACGCGGTTTGCTGGATGAAGACGCCCAGGCTGAATTACTGCAGAAAAGCAGGAAATACGACCTCGTGTCCGAGACTTTACGCAAAACATTTTTGGCTATGGGGGAAGATGTGCGCGTGGTGTTGATCAAGTTGGCAGACAGACTGCACAACATGCGCACATTGGGGCATATGGCGGAAGGAAAAAGGAAACGGATTGCACAGGAGACTCTGGACATTTTCGCTCCCCTGGCAAATCGTCTTGGTATCTGGCAGATCAAGTGGGAATTGGAGGATCTGGCATTCCGTTATGTCAATCCGGAGAAATTCCGCGAGATAGCCCACCACCTGGCAGAACGGCGTACAAATCGTGAAAAAGAGATGAACGCCATTAAGGTGAAGCTGGAGAGTCTGCTTGGGCAGAATGGGATTGAAGCTGAAATTTCAGCCAGACCCAAGCACATCTACTCAATTTTCCGTAAAATGGAGCGAAAAGGCGTTACTTTCGACCTGGTATATGATGTCCGCGGGGTGAGAATTTTTGTTAAGGATATCCAGGCGTGTTATGCGACTTTGGGTGTAATCCACACCCAATGGCGCCCAATACCGGGTGAATTCGATGATTACATCGCTGCACCAAAAGACAATTTTTACCAGTCATTGCACACATCTGTGGTTTATGACGATGGCAAAAACCTGGAAATTCAGATACGCACTCAGGAAATGCACCAGAGTGCTGAATTTGGTATTGCGGCTCACTGGCGTTATAAGGAAGGGTCAGCCAGGGATGAAGAATATGAGCGCAGGATCCTGTGGTTCCGTTCGTTGATGGAATGGCGCCAGGATGTCGTCGATGCTGCAGAATTTGTGGATAGTCTGAAAACAGACATGTTCGAAGACCGCGTGTATGTGTTCACCCCCAGAGGTGACATCATCGACATGCCTGCTGGATCTACTCCGATCGATTTTGCCTACCACGTTCACACTGACATCGGGCACCGTTGCAGGGGCGCAAAGATCGATGGGAAACTGGTTTCTTTGGATTACGCGCTGCAAACCGGTGATAAGGTGGAAATATTAACCGCCAAGCGGGGAGGTCCATCCAGGGATTGGCTGAACCCAAACCTGGGATTGGTCAAGACCCAACGCGCCAAGGCAAAAATCCGCCAATGGTTTAAACGCCAGGCTCAGGAGCAAAATGCTCATCAGGGAAAGGCACTCTTAGAAAAGGAACTTCGCCGGCTGGGGCTGACTGATGTCAGCATGGACCGCCTCGCCCGCGAGTTCGAATATCGTAATGTGGATGAATTCTTCATTGCCATCGGCACAGGTGACCTGGGAATATCCAAAGTTGTCAGGTATTTGACATTTGGGAAAGATGAAGAAGAAACCTCGTTCACTTTACAGGCAAGATCTGGACAAACTCCAGTAACAGAGGACAGCGTCGCAGTGCTTGGACTGCGCGGATTGTTGACCAATTTTGCGCGCTGCTGCAATCCGGCACCGGGAGATGAAATCGTTGGATATATTACCCGCGGCCGGGGAGCGACGATTCACCGCAAGGATTGTCCAAACATATTAAGGGTTGAAGAAAATGATCGCCTGGTGCGTGTAGCCTGGGGAGAGCCCAAGGTTACATATCCGGTTCCGGTCAGGATCAAGGCATATGATCGCAACGGATTAATGAAGGATGTCTGGAATTTGATCACCGATGAGGGTATAAATATCGCCAAAGTTACCGTAGATACTGAAAAGATCAATGAAGCTGTCCTCGACTTGATCCTGGAAGTGCGCGATATCGTACAGTTAAGCCGGGTGTTGGACCGGTTGGAAAACATTCCTAACGTAATGGAAGCGGTCCGGGTGAGACCCGGATAATTTTCCAAGATGGTGTAAAAAAGATGCTCAGTGTTGCTGAAGCGCTAGACCTTTTGTTGCAAAAATTTAGCCCATTACCAGCTGAAACCGTCTCGATTAACCAGGCTTTGCATCGCATACTGGCGGAGGATGTGGCTTCGATGATTAATCTGCCTTCTTTCACAAATTCAAGCATGGATGGGTTTGCAGTCAGGTCTGGAGATCTGGTACCTTGTCTAGAAGGCAATACAGTGCGGCTGAGAATCACATGCGATATACCTGCTGGTCATCCAGCCACACAAAAACTGGTGAATGGTGAAGCGCATAGGATCATGACTGGAGCAATGCTTCCTCCAGGTGCAAACTCAGTTGTTCCGGTCGAATTCACAGACCAGTCCTGGGAAAGACCAATTGAAGATAATGTTGAGTTTGTCACCATCAGCAAAGCTGTAGGGGCAGGTGATTTTGTGCGCCAAGTAGGGGAAGATGTTGGTGCAGGGGAGGTTGTATTACGAAGTGGTGACCGCCTGAATTCACAAAAATTGAGCATGTTAGCGATGGTGGGTGTCAGTGAAGTGAAGGTCATCCGCAAACCAAGAATCGCAGTGTGTTCTTCCGGAGATGAACTGGTTGTCCCTGGTTCCCATCTCGAACCGGGAAAAATCTATGACTCAAACAGTCTGCTGCTAACTTCCCTGGTCAGCAAGCAGGGCGTTCATGTAGAAAACCTGGGTATCATCCGCGATAATAAATTAGATGTGGAGGCTAAACTCAGCGAGGCGGTAGACCGTGGGGCAGATCTGATTATCACCACAGGCGGGGTGAGTGTGGGAGCGTACGATTATATCCGCATGGTTGTTGAAGAGAAAGGATCGCTGGATTTTTGGAAGGTCAACATGCGTCCCGGGAAACCGTTTGTGTTTGGTCAATTTCGATCGACCCCATTCATTGGGTTACCAGGCAACCCAGTTTCCGCGTACGTGGGTTTCGAGTTGTTCGTCCGAGAGGCGATTTCAATCATGTCAGGAGCTGGCAGGGTGAAACGCAGCCCGATCCAGGTAATCGTAGATGAGGATATCCAATCCGATGGTCGTGAAAGTTATTTGCGGGCGATTGTTTACTCAGAGAAAGGGAAACACCATGCCAGGTTGACTGGTCACCAGGGGTCGGGCAATCTGTTTTCCCTTGTTCGGGCAAATGCTTTGCTAATTGTCCCATCTGAGGTAAAATCGGTGCGTTCTGGTCAGGACTTGACCGCCTGGCTTTTTGATGATGTTGGTAACGAACATCCATAAAAATAAAACATCGGTTCTAGAGGAGATTTTTATGCCAAGAATTCGTTGTCACTACCAAGATTGTGTTTTCATCGATGAGGGTTATTGTGGCGCTGCGGGTGTTGAATTCGACCCCGATATGGGATGTATGACATATTCCAGGATTAATGGTTTGGACAGCGAAGATGATTGGGATGATGAAGATGAAACCCAGGATGATTGGGAAGAAGTTGATGACGAAGACGATGACGATGATATGTGGCTGGATGAAGACGATTTCTAAGTCAGGTTAGACACTTTGCCTCTTATCGATCATTTTCACATACTCTCACCAATCTATGAAAAGGTGATTCCGCTCAGAAACCGAGAAGAGATTATTCATCACACAGCGTTGCCAGTAGATGGGAACCTCCTGGATGCAGGAGGTGGGACTGGGAGGGTTATAAAAGGGCTGAAAGGTTTAGCAACTAAAATTTATTTGCTAGACCTTTCTTTATCCATGCTGGATCAAGCCGCAGATATCCCCGAGATCACAAGGATAAATGCGCATACCGAAGCGTTTCCATTCCCAACCGAATTTTTCGATCGAATCATCATGATTGATGCCCTGCACCATGTTTGCGACCACCAGGAGACTATAGATGAGATGTGGCGCGTGCTCAAACCAGGTGGGCGTATTGTGATCCAGGAACCGGACTACAACCGCTTCGCGGTTAAGTTGGTTGCTTTGGCTGAGAAGATTGCCTTGATGAGAAGCCATTTCCTCTCCCCGGAACAAATCAAAGATCTTTTTAGCAAGTTTCAAGCTCATCAAATTGAGGTTATTCAAAAGGATTTTAATGCTTGGGTGACGGTGGATAAATCGACCTGATCAGCATATCCTGGGAAGCATCTCACCCGATAACACGTCTACGACCCGGTTGGTCCCCAGACGGGTTTTCATCAACACCCTTTCACCGGGTACATCCACCACCCTGCCAATGATTGCCGCGCCCACCCCATATTCGTTTCTTCTCATCGCCTGAAGAACAGACTCTGCTTCAGCTTCGGGCAGAATGGCGATTAATTTACCTTCGTTGGCGATATAGAGAGGGTCATAACCCAGCAACTCACAAACTGCGGCTACCTGGGGATCGATGGGCAGCAATGCCTCCTCAATCTGGAATGAAAGCTTTGACTGTTTGGCAATCTCATTCAATGTGGTAGCAATTCCTCCGCGGGTCGGGTCACGGAGAACGTGGATATTCTTGCTGGCTTCAAGCATTGCACTCACCAAATGATTCAAAGGAGCGACATCACTCTTAATCCCAGAGCTAAAGCCCAGATCACCCCTGGCTTCTATAACCGCAACACCGTGGTTTCCAATCAATCCTGAAACCAGAATGACATCCCCTGCCTGGGCATTCGCTCCATGGATGTTGATACCAGTTGGGATTGTGCCTAATCCGGACGTGGTGATATACACACCATCCCCTTTGCCCTTTTGGACTACCTTGGTATCGCCAGCGATGATCTGGATTCCCGCTTCGTCTGCGGCTGTTTTCATTGAAGCAACAATTTTTTCGAGGAGATCAACCTCTAAACCTTCTTCAAGGATAAATCCAGCGGTCAGGTACAACGGTTTCGCACCCATCATGGCGATATCATTGACGGTACCACATACGGACAACCTGCCAATATCTCCTCCCGCAAAAAAAAGCGGATAGACGACATGAGCATCTGTACTCACAGCTATTTTAAAATCAGCTGGTAATACCAGCCTCGCAGAATCGTTTCCTTCATCCAAAAAGACATTAGTGAAAAATGGTTTGAAGGCATGGTTGATGAGATCGAAAGTCATCTTCCCACCGCTTCCATGCCCCATAACCACCTTTTCGCTGTGTTGCAACGGGAGGGGGCAGGATGAATTGAGGATGTTAATTTCATTCGTCATTTTTTATCCCAGTAGCGGTAATAAGCTGAGCAGGCACCTTCAGAAGAGACCATGGTCGCTCCTAATGGTGACTCCGGTGTGCAGGTTTTGCCAAATTGCGGGCACTCGTAAGGTTTCTTTACACCTTGAAGGATTTCGCCGGAAATACAGTCCTTCGATTCTTCAGTTTGAATGGTTTGTATCTTGAAACGATTGAGGGCGTCGAAATCGGCGAAGGCATGAGAAAGAACCCAGCCACTTTCAGGGATCACACCAATCCCGCGCCATTTTTGATCATGTTCGATAAAAACCTTGCGGATTTGATTCTGTGCTTCTTGGTTGCCTTCAATCGTGACCAACCGTTGGTAAGCATTGGTTACATCGAAGCTTTTATGTTCCAATTGTTCGATCGTTCCGAGTATTCCTTTAAGAATATCGACCGGCTCGAATCCGGTGACAACAATGGGGACTTTATATCTTTTGGCAATAGGTGCGTATTCCCAATAACCCATCACTGTGCATACATGTCCTGCCGCCAGGAAACCCTGGACCCGGTTTAATGGAGATGAAAGAATGGCATGCATAGCGGGTGGTACTCTCACTTGAGAAACTAAAAGACTGAAGTTTTTCAATCCCAAGCTCCGGGCTTTGACCACAGCCATCGCGTTGGCAGGAGCGGTGGTTTCAAAGCCGATTGCATAAAACACGACCTCTCTTTTCGGGTTCTGTTTCGCGATAGATACAGCATCGAGGGGAGAATACACTACACGGACATCAGATCCGGATGCTCGTACCGAAAACAAATCACCAGCAGATCCTGGAACCCGCAGCATATCACCGAAGGAAGTAAAAATAACGCCCGGTTCTGAGGCAATCGCCAAAGCCTTGTCGATTGATTCGAGCGAGGTCACGCAAACTGGACAACCGGGACCATGCACCAATTCAACTTCTTCGGGCAGCAGCTGGTCGAGACCGTAGCGCATTATGGCATGTGTCTGCCCGCCGCATATCTCCATAATCACCCAGTGCTGGGTGACCGTTTTTTTGATTTCACCCAGCAAGTGGTTAACTAACCGGGTGTCTCGGTATTCTTCCAGGTACTTCATATGAGAATCAGGATTGTGAATCCAGCTCCAGGTCATTTTCGAATTCAGCTATTTCGTTCAGCAAAGCTAGCGTTTCCATTGCTTCACTTTCGCTGATCAAATTAAGCGCAAAGCCAACATGGATGAGGGCGTAATCGCCAACCTGTGCCTCGGGTACATACACCAGACACACTTCGCGTGTTACCCCACTGAAGTCAATCTTGCCCATACTGATTCCTGCTTCATCATAGATCTCGGTTATTTTTCCAGGGATTCCTAAACACATTTCACATACCTCTTATTTTTTGTACCAATTTCCAACCGCTGCCTGCCCAACACTGATCCCGCCATCATTAGCAGGTATTTGTTGGTGTGTGATAGCCCGTAATCCACACCGATATAAGCCATGCACAACCATTTCGAACAGGTGCATATTTTGCCATACACCTCCACTCAAGACAACATCTGAAATTCCGTAACGTCTGGAAAGGTTTTGACAGATATCAAGCACCATTTGAGCCACACTGTTGTGGAACATCGCCGATAAAATGGAAACTGGGGTTTGGGTGTGTATCCCTTCGACGAAAGCGGCGATTAACGGATGAGGGTCAATCACGATGGGAAGATCGGTGTGGTGGTCTGAGTTCCAATCGAAGGCGATTGTTCCTTGGTAGGCAGGATCGAGCGCTGCTTCAAATTCTATTGCTGCCTGAGCCTCATAATTCACCACCTGTCGAATCCCCGCCAGTGATGCTGCTGCATCGAAGAGGCGACCCATGCTGGAAGTGGGGACGCTGAGAGCGTTATGAGTGAACCATTTCTTGAACATACTTTGATCGACGTCTTTCGACTTTGCTATCACGACAGGCATTAATTCATGAGACCATTGCAGTGATGAGTCTTCCAGCCATGAAAGCGCCATACGCCAGGGTTCGCGAATTGCCTGATCTCCGCCTACCAATGGAACATATTTCAGGTGTGCTGCCCTGTGGAAAGAACTGTAACCCGCAATTAAGAATTCACCACCCCAAATAGCACCGTCGGTTCCGTATCCTGTGCCATCCAGGGCAACGCCTATTACAGGTTGATCCTGTTCTATCGAGTTGTCAACCATGCAGGCAGCGATGTGGGCGTGGTGATGCTGCACGGGAAGAAGTGGTAACCCAGCCTTCTCTGCTCTTTGCTGGGCGTACCGCGAAGACAGGTAATTTGGATGCAAATCGTGGACAACAAGGCCGGGGGAAACCTTGAATAATTTTTCGAAATGGTGAATACCTTCCTCAAACGAATGCAGAGTTTCGTAATTCTCGAGATCGCCAATGTGGTGACTCAAAAATGCATAAGGACCATTCGCCAAGCAAAATGTATTCTTCAGCTCTGCACCACATGCCAGCAATGGTTGCGAGTCCCATGGGAGCGCGATCGGGGTGGGGGCAAAGCCGCGTGAACGCCAAATCTGATGAGTGAGAGATTTATCCTTACTGGTAGAAAACGACACCCGTACAACTAAATCATCACAGCGTACATGGATAGGACGGTTGTTCATCAAGAAATAATCAGCGATGGCGCTTAATCTTTCCCTTGCTTCCTGGTTATCGAAGGCGATTGGTTCCTCTGAGATGTTCCCACTGGTCATGACAAGCGCTTTCGACGGGGTCATGGTGCTTTTTGCTTCCGCTATTTGTGAAAAAAACAGATAGTGTAAGGGCGTATAAGGCAGCAAGACCCCCAGTGTTTCCTGACCCGGCGCAACCAAGGCTGAAATTGGCGAAGCGATGCTCCTGTTTAAAATCACGATCGGACGTTGGCGTGACTCAAGGATTGCGGTTTCTTCGGGATTGTGAGAACAAAAATCTCCTAAATTTCGCGTATCCTTCACCATCACTGCAAACGGTTTCTCAACACGCATTTTCCGGTTGCGCAGGCGGTGGACTGCATCATCATTTAGCGCGTCACATGCCAGATGGAATCCACCCAGTCCTTTGATTGCGATAGTGTTCCCATCATTTAATAACTTTTGTACTGTTGGGATCACACCAACACTATTAACAATCCGCTCTCCCAAATGGTTTTCTAACCAAATATGTGGACCACAAACAGGGCAGGCGACAGGTTGCGCATGGAACCGCCGGTCTTCCGGATCCTGATATTCTTGCTCGCAATCTGGGCACATCTTGAAGGCGGACATGGTTGTGAATGGGCGGTCGTAAGGAATGTCCTGGATGATCGTGAACCTGGGTCCACAGTTTGTGCAATTGATGAATGGATAAAGATATCTGCGGTCTCCGGGTGTAAACAACTCTCGCAGGCAGTCATCACAAATGCACACGTCAGGCGAAATGGGCTGAAATGCTTTCAGGATGGTTTCTGAGTGAAGGATTTCGAAAGATGAGAAACCGTTGGCAACTGAAAGGATTGATTTGATCTCATCAATTTTCGATAATGGAGGCGCCTGGGTCATCAACCTTTGTCCGAATTCGGTCAGCTCATCCTTGGTGCCATCCACCTAAATCTCAACCCCGGCTGAGGTGTTCTTAACCCAGCCTTTCAAGCCCATGTTTTTGGCAAGGGAGAAAACAAAGGGACGAAAGCCAACTCCCTGTACAATCCCTTTGATGAAAAATTTTTTACCAGTTACCTCTGTCATCCAGGTCTCACCAAACCAAATTCATGAACTTGTCTGGCTGCTTAACCAATCCACCCAGCCCTGAATGCCTTCACCTGTCTGGCAGGAGATATTAAATATTTTCAGACCAGGGTTCAACATCTCAACACCACGCAGGAAATACTCCATGCGGAAAGGGACATATGGAAGGAGGTCGATTTTATTGATCACCAGGACATCAACACCGCGATACATGGAAGGATATTTGTACGGTTTATCGTCACCTTCAGGTATTGATGCAACCAAAACATTTACGTGAGTGCCTAATTTGAATGAGGAAGGGCAAACCAAATTGCCAACATTTTCTACTATCAGGATGTCGAAATTTTCAAGGTCAAGGGACTGCAGTGCTGGCTGCAGCATAACGGCATCCAGGTGACATTCGCCACCCGTGTTGATCTGAACAGACACAGCCCCTGCCGCTTCGGCTCGCAGGGCATCGATCGAGGTTGCGATATCGCCATCTATTACGGCTACATTCTTTTTGCCAGCCAGCAATTTTACCGACGCTTCGATCAATGATGTTTTTCCAGCTCCTGGTGAAGCCATGATATTGATCGAAAATAGTCGGTTTTCATCCAGAATTTGCCTGTTGAGCTCAGCGATGCGGTCGTTGGCTGAGAAAATATTTTCAATAACCGGGATATTTTTCGTTGTCATTGGTTATCATCAACCTGGATCGATTGTAGGTAGAATTCATCACCTGCCTGGATCGTTGTATTCGTGCCGTGGCATTCAGTGCATTCGAGAATGTCTTGGACGAATTCAAATTCATTCCCGCAGTCGTTACAGCGAAATTTGGCTGGTATGCGGGTGAAATGAAGCCTGGCTCCTTCAGCCATGGTCCCTTCGGCGACAAAATCCCAATAAAATTGCACCGAATCATCTATGATGGAAGACAGCCGACCAATAACCAGATAAAGGTCTGTTATTCGCACGGCATTAGCACCCTTTGCGTGTTTTAGTGCAATATCCAATAAACTTTGTGTTACCGCTAATTCATGCACAATTTTATTAGAACCAGTTTATCATGCCTAATAACATACGCTCAGTGCTGAATGTCATTTATAAACCGAATATTCTTACTCAAAATAATCCACATCTGATGGAGCTTCATTCTGCAGGTAGTTCATCGTCATCATCACCCTGCCAGAAGATTTTTGCCCTTCCAGTCGTTGCCCAAAGCAACAGCGTCATCACCAGCGCAGATGAGATGCACCACATGCAGGTAGCGCCAATAACGAAGGGTTCCAGGAAAGTCAGATAAATTGAAAACAGCACACCCAACCAGGCAAGCACCCAAAGGATGAAGTCGAGTAGTTTCTGGGTCGCCCCGCTGGTTTTTCTGGCAGCAATCCATAAAACCATTACTCCCAGGTATCCAACGATTCCCACCAAACCTATGGGCACAATACCGAATAATTTTGCGTATTGGCTTTGTTGGACGGAGGTGCAATCTCCAACTGGTCCACATACAACAGGAGCCTGGGTGTATTCGATGTATGTCAGGTAGAATGAAACCGCCATTCCGAACACAGAGAGAACTGGCACCCACCATGCAGGAATCTTTTCCAGCCAATTGGTTCCTTCTCGATTGAAAAGGATGATCACCCAGATGACACTGATTAGCATAATGATGAGAGTGATAACTGCGATAGTATTGCCAATTGGATCCTGAAGAAAGGTGTTAATGAAAGGTAGATTTTCGAGCATAAAAGAGATTAGTCCTGTTAAGGTGATGTAAGGGTAAAATTTTCCTGGAGATTTCTTATTTTTGGCAGGTTATCGTACCATAAGAGTGAAATTGAGTGTAGGTAATGGATGCGTGAATTAATTGTTGTTGGCGGTGGTCTGGCTGGTTCAGAAGCTGCCTGGCAAGCCGCGATTCGAGGGGTCAAAGTGCTTCTCTACGAGATGCGCCCAGGAGTGGAAACGGGCGCGCATGTCACTACTTACCTTTCAGAATTGGTTTGTTCGAATTCGCTAGGTTCGGTTTTGCGAGATAGGGCCTCCGGATTATTGAAATTAGAATTAAAGATGCTTGGCTCACTGTTGATGGAATGTGCGCAGGAGAATACCCTACCTGGTGGTGGCGCGCTTACTGTAGACCGAGATGGATTTGCATCGTTGGTCACAGAAAAAATTTCATCCCATCCCAATATCACAATTATTCGAGGTGAATGCAAGCAGATCCCCGAAGGTCCGGCGATCATTGCGTCGGGACCTCTCACATCGAATTCACTGGCGGAATCAATAAAAAAATTGACTGGTCGAGATAATTTATTTTTTTTTGACGCCATATCACCGATCGTTACAGCGGAATCAATCAACATGGAGGTTGCTTATCGGGCATCGCGCTACCAGCGCGGTGAATCAGTCGAAGGAGATTATATTAATTGTCCATTCAATGAGCAACAGTACTCCCAGTTTGTCCATGAATTGGTGAATGCTAAGAGGATTAAGATCAAGGATTTCGAAGTTGAGCTTGAAAAAGGTGTTAATGCCGGGATCTACCGCTTTTTTGAGGGATGTCTGCCTGTAGAGATATTGGCTATGAGAGATGAGAAAGCACTCTCATACGGACCACTGCGGTCAGTCGGTCTACCCATGCCTGAAACAGGTAGATGGCCACACGCAGTTCTGCAGCTGCGTCAAGACAATTTAGCCGCGAACCTGTATAACATGGTCGGATTCCAAACTAACTTGATGTTTTCAGAACAGGAAAGGGTATTCTGCATGGTGCCAGGATTGGAAAACGCAGAATTTGTCAGGTTCGGTCAAATGCACCGTAATACGTTCATTTATTCACCTGAATGTCTGTTGCCAGGTCTTCAGTTCAAACATAGATACGATCTTTTCTTTTGCGGTCAGATAACGGGTGTAGAAGGGTACGCCGGTAATATTGGGACTGGTCTGTTGGCAGGCATAAATGCAAGCAGGTTCTTGGAAGGAAAACCATCTCTTATCCTCCTCGAACGACCATGTTAGGCGCACTGTGCCATTATGTTACTCATGCAGCTCCAAATGACTTCCAGCCCATGAAGGCTAACTACGGCATCCTGCCTGAATTGGAGGGTGAAGTTGTGAAAACTAAACGATTAAGAGCACAACAATTCAGTGAGAGAGCCCTTCATCATTTAGCCATGTTCATAGAGAAAACTGCTTTTGAAAATCAATAAATCAAAACGGGAAACCAGAAATCTCCAGCCTCGACAAACTCCCAGGATCAAACTGGTGGTTGCATTTCATGCTTATCTGCATGTTCCTGTGCAGCTGCACTGAAAGCTCAACACAAAGGCAAGTTGATGAATTTGCCTTCGATGGTGCGAGGGCTTTAGAAGATGCAATATACCAGGTCAATCTTGGACCCAGGATACCAGGAAGTGAGGCCCACCAGAAAACGATCAATTGGTTAAATTCCAGGTTGACTCAAAATGGCTGGACAACCTCCCTCCAACGGGGGATGGTGAAAGATCACGAGATCAACAACCTCATCGCTGAATTCGGTGATGGAAAGCCCTGGATAATCCTGGGAGCTCATTTTGATACGAGACCGATTTCCAACCGCGAAGTGGATTTGGAGAAGATCTCCACCCCGGTTCCGGGTGCGAATGACGGGGCTTCCGGAGTGTCGGTACTGCTGGAAATTTCGAGGATTTTGCCAGATTTTTTACGAAAGAATGGTATAGAGGGTAAGGTATCGCTTGTGTTCTTTGATATGGAGGAATCTGGTGGGATCGCAGGGAAAGAATATTCACAAGGATCCAGTTATTATGTGGAACAACTCGTTGAATTACCGGATTCGGTCGTGATTGTTGACATGATCGGAGACCGTGATTTGAATATCTATAAAGAGCGTTCTTCAAACCAGGCTTTGGGAGATGAAATTTGGAATATGGCTGAGCAATCTGGATACAAGGAATATTTCTTACCTATGGCAAAATACAGGTTGTTGGACGACCATACACCATTTATCAATGCGGGCATTCCAACAGTTCTTGTCATAGATTTCGATTATGTTTATTGGCATACGAATGAAGACACACCTGATAAAATATCCCAGAGGAGTTTACGGATTGTTGGTGAGACATTAATGACCTGGTTGACTGGAAAATTATCAAATTAATGAAAGGTATTTATGGCTAAAAAATCACCCGAACCAACCCTAAAACCCAGGGAGAGGGCGTTCCTGGTTGGGACTGAAATATTTGGTGATTCCAATCTTCTTTCCTTGAGTGATTCCCTGGCGGAATTGAGCCTGTTGGCGGATACAGCAGGTTTGGATGTGGTTGGTGAGACAACCCAGAAATTAAGCCGACCCAATCCAAAGTTTTTTATCGGTCCAGGTAAGGTCGAAGAAGTGAAATTATTGGCAGAAGAAGTAAAAGCGGAAGTAATTCTTTTCGATGATGAGTTGAAATCCCAGGAATTTACGCGAGTTGGAAAAAGTGCTCGGAGATGAAGTTCGTGTGCTGGATCGCACCGCGTTGATATTGGACATATTTTCTCAACATGCCAATACCAGAGAAGGAGCATTACAGGTTGAACTGGCAACTTATGAATACAGGCTGCCGCGATTAACTCGCGCCTGGACCCACCTGGCTCGGCAGGCAGGTGGGGGTGGAGGCAGGTCGGGCGGTGTGGGTGGAGTAGGATTGAGAGGACCTGGAGAAACCCAGTTGGAAGTGGACCGCCGTGATATCCGTCGGAGAATCGAGAACCTGAAATCAGAATTGGATAAGGTTAGAGTGCACCGCTCTCAAACACGTACCAGAAGGAAAAGGTCGAAAATACCTTTGATAACATTGGTTGGATACACCAATGCAGGAAAATCAACCCTATTGAACCGCTTGACGGAGGCTGATGTGTATGTTGCTGACCAGTTGTTTGCCACATTGGATCCTATCACTCGGCGGTTGGAGCTGCCGGGTGGGAATATGGCTCTGGTCACCGATACGGTTGGATTCATTCAAAAATTGCCCACAGATCTTGTGGCAGCTTTCAGAGCGACACTGGAAGAGATTTCAGAATCGGACCTCTTGTTGCACGTTGTTGACATCACACATCCAAATGCTCATACCCAGGCAGAGGCAGTTCTGCAAACTCTGGAAGAAATCGATGCAGGACAAATCCCGATTATTACGGTATTGAATAAGATAGACCTTTTTAATAACCCGGATAAAGCTCAGGAATCGTTAGAGGGATTCCCGCGTGCGGTGGCTGTATCAGCGGTCTCCGGTGATGGGATCAGCAACCTGTTGAACACAATCAGTGAAATTTTATTCGAGATGTACACATCTATCCGTGTCTACTTACCCTATAAAGAAGGTAGTTTGATCTCTATGATGTACGAATCGGGTCAGGTCACCAGCGCCGAAGATACTCGTGGCGGGGTCAACATGGAAGGCAGAATCCCACTCAGACTGTTGAACAGGTACCAACCTTTCTTCATCGAACCGCTTGGAACAAGAGGTGATGAAGACGATTGGGAAGATACCTGGATTGAATGATTCAGGGATTAATCCTGGGACCTGCTTGAAGGATTTCGTCTGAGGCTGAGTCAGTGAATTTTTTGAAATTATCAATAAACCTGGCTGCCAGTGCTCGATATTTTCTCTGATATTCTCCGGGATCGACCCAACTGGATGATGGATCCATCACCTCGGAGGGTATGCCTGGGCACACGGTGGGCACTTCGAACCCAAATACCGGATCCATTCGATATGGTACTTCTGCCAATTTCCCATCAAGAGCAGAATTTAATAACGTCCGCGTATAACGGATGCTGATGCGCTTACCGATACCATAAGAGCCTCCTACCCAGCCTGTGTTCAACAGCCAGCAATTTACCTTGTAACGCTCTATCTTCTCTTTTAAAAGCCTGGCATAAAAAGCTGGATGGTGAACCATGAAGGGTCCGCCGAAACAGGTGCTGAAGGTGATCTCAGGTTCTTGCCCCAACCCTATTTCAGTCCCAGCTACCTTGGAAGTGTAACCGGAGATGAAGTGGTAAAGTGCTTGCTCAGTGGTTAATCGAGAGATGGGCGGCATAACGCCGGACGCGTCACAGGTGAGCAGGATAATGTCTTTCGGGTGCCCTGCCATTTTATTGGGGACGGCATTATCAATAAAATGAAGGGGGTAGGATGCACGTGTATTTTCCGTGAACTCATCATTATCAAGATCTATCAATCGTGTGACCGGGTCAAAGATTACATTTTCCAGTATGGTTCCAAATCTCTTAGTGCTGGCATATATTTCTGGCTCGGCAACCGGCGATAACCCGATTACTTTAGCATAACAACCCGCTTCGAAATTGAAGATTCCTTCATCACTCCAGCCATGTTCATCATCTCCGATCAAGCTGCGAGCAGGATCAGCCGATAAGGTTGTTTTGCCTGTGCCACTCAGCCCAAAGAATAATGCGCTGTCTCCTTTTGAACCCACATTGGCAGAACAATGCATGCTTAAAACACCTTCGAGTGGCAGCAGGTAATTGAGGATCGTAAAAACTGATTTTTTAATTTCACCAGCATATTCGCTGTTAGCAATAATGCACAATCTTTGTTCAAAATTAAGGGCTATCACCGTATTGGAGGAAGTGCTATCAAGCTGAGGGAGAGCTTTGAAACCTGGGAGCGCCAGAATCGTGAATTCAGGTACATGCCTGCGAAATTCGTCATTTGTTTGGGGGGTGAGGAACATGTTACGGGCAAAAAGGCTATGCCAGGCTTTTTCAGTAATTATGCGTACATTGAGGTGGTAATTTGGATCTGCGCCGGCATAACAATCCTGGACAAACAGGTCTCTGCCCTGCAAATAACCTTGCACTCGACTGAACAATTCATCGAATTTATCCGATGAAAACGGGCGGTTGTACTGTCCCCACCAGATATGCCCACTTGTGGTCGGCTCGAAGACGATAATTTTGTCGTTGGCTGCTCTGGCAGTATGCCTGCCGGTGTTCACAGTGAATGCGCCTGAAATTGTTATTTTTCCCTCATTCCGAAAAACACATTCTTCATAAAGAGATTCAACCGGCAGGTTCCAGAATACGGTGCCCAAGTTTTGCAAGCCATGGTTTTCGAGACCATATTCACTTTTCAAACTTGATGCTTGAGAGGAGCAAGGGGTTTTTATATTGAGCAAATTGTTCATAACCAATCCCTCACCAGTTTCCGGTCGCCGATATAAATTTCAGACGGAGATAGCGGATCCACTGCCCACTTAACTCTTTCGATCCCGGAAGTGATGTCTTTCATCGATCCTGCGAAACTCAATCTGAGGTGACCTTCCATACCGAATTCTTTTCCCGGAACCGTCACAACCATCGCCTTGCGGAGGAGATTGTGAGCCAAAGTGACTAAATCCTGGGTATATGCACGGAAATCTGGAAGCACATAGAAAGTCCCATCAGGCTTGATGGTCTTGACGCCTGGGATGGTGCTTAATTCTTGCATGATCACATTCCGCTGGTTTTCAAAAGTAAGACGCAGATTTTCAACGATGCTTTGCAACCCTGTTAAAGCACCTTCTGCGGCTGCCTGCAGCACGCTCGATGTGCATGAAGTCGTCTGCGCCTGGACATTGGTCATCACCTCAATCAAGCTGCTGTTAGCTACCACCCAGCCAATTCGGAAACCTGTCATACCATATAATTTTGAGATCCCATTTACCGAAACGATCATTGAGTTCTCTAAATCTTTATTCGTGTAATTGTAAACATTGGCGGGAATTTTTCTGTCGAAATAAAGCTTGTGGTAAATATCATCACTGATGAGAAAAATTTGTTTCCGTTCACAAAGCTCAACGATTTCTGCAATGAACGCGTCAGAGAAAATGCATCCGGATGGGTTGTTGGGTGAATTGATGATGATGGCTCGTGTATACGAACTGAGCGAACGCTCGATCTCTTCGATCCTGGGATGAAAGGTTCCATCCTCAGGCGTAACAATCACCGGAACGCCGTAACACATCTTTATCATCTCCGGGTAGCTAACCCAATAGGGTGCCAGGACAATAACTTCATCCTGTGGATTGATGATACTGTATAGGATGTTGAACAGGGATTGTTTTGCTCCAGATGTGATGATCACATTTTCCGGCGCGGCGATGATGTCGTAATTTTCTTCAGTGTAACGGATGACTGCCTTTTTTAAAGAGCGTGTCCCATCCGGTGGGGTGTATTTGATCTCGCCTGAGTTAATTTTCGCTGCTGTGCTTAGGATGGCAGTCAGGGGAGCTTTGTTTTTTGGTTCGCCAATCCCCATGTTGATAACTGATTCCCCGCGTTCTTTGAGGAAGCGTGCCTCTTCGTTCAAGGCAAAGGTTGGTGATTCGGCAATTTGCCGCGCATTAAAGCTCAAATGCATATTTACACTCCTTATGATGAACGACTAGCTGAGAATTAATTTTTTAATTTCATCCACGACCATCTCTTTTGAAACAGATGTTTGTTCACCAGTCATCAGGTTCTTCAAGGCAACCATGCCGTTTTTAATCTCGTCAGGTCCTAACACGGCTGCCAGGCGGATCCCGAGTCGGTCACCATATTTGAATTGTTTAGCCAATTTTCCGACTTCCGGGAAAACAATAACATTAATATTGGCGGCTCTCAACTCAGCTGCCAGGTTAAGACTGTCAGGAAGCGATGGGTCATCGAAAATTGTGATCAAAATGTGGGCTGGATTGACGTTTACATCAGAAGGTACACAACCAAATTTTTCGAGTACCAGTGACATAATTACATCGCCCATGGCAAATCCGACGGCTTCTACCGGATCCCCACCTACATCCTGCACCAGGTTGTCATAACGGCCTCCGCCCAGGATAGCCCTGAATTCCCCTTCATTATCCCAGGCTTCGAACACCGTTCCGGTGTAATAATCTAACCCGCGAATGATCTTTGGATCGTAAGTGACCCATTCTGAGACGCCTAAGGAATCCAGAGAGGCAAACAAATTTACCAGTGTAGCTGATAGCTTCCACAAGTCATGGTTTGATAACAAACCTTCTAAGTCTTCGATTTGTGCTGAAGAAAGTCCGATCTCGAGCGCATATTTACTCCAGGCATCGAAAGGGAGTTTTTCTTTCCGATCGATCAGCCTGAAAACCGGGACGCGCATGTCCACGGATACACCTAATTTCTCCAACTCATTTTCCATCAACTGCCGGTTGTTCACCAGGATGCGTACCTGAAGAGGGCTTAAGCCGACTTCGCGCAGGAAAGAAGCCCCGATGGCGATGAGCTCTGCGTCAGCGATGGGACTGTCCGTTCCAATCATGTCAATATTCCATTGGAAGAACTCACGCGTCCTGCCTTTTTGCGGCCGTTCGTATCTCCAAAATGGTCCGAAAGACCACCACCGCAGCGGGTACACCAGCTGCCGTTGTTTCTTCGCAACCATGCGCGCCAGGGAGGGGGTTAATTCTGGACGCAATGAGATCATTTCACCTCCCCGGTCTGGAAACACGAAATTTTCTTTCACCAGGTCGTCACCCGATTTGGCGGTATAAAGTGAAAATGGTTCGATCAGGGGTCCTTCCCACTCCTCATAACCGAAGGCGCGAGACACTTTCTTGATCTTTTCGTATAACCAAACACGAACAGACATCTCCTCAGGGTAGAAATCACGCGTTCCCTTGACTGGTTGAATTGTTTTTTTATTCATAATATTCTCTTGCATTCTGAAAGTATGATTAAGATTTTAACATAGTTCAGTCATCGTCCTTCTGCCTGATTTCTTTAAGTATCTCCAGGAAATCTGGGAGGAATTGTTTATAGCTACCAGAAAAGTAAGGAGAAGAGATGAGGAAATCTGCAGATGCCAGGTTATTGGCGATGGGGATATTGTATAAGACGGCAAGCCGGAGTAATGCTTTCACATCCGGGTCATGAGGCTGCGGTTCCAAAGGATCCCAAAAGAAGATGAGGATAGTAATATCCCCTTCCACGATTTTGGCGCCGATTTGTTGATCGCCTCCCAAAGGACCGCTCTTAAATGTTTGAATTTTCAACCCGGTTTTCTTACATAATAATTTGCCAGTGGTACCGGTGGCAAATAACTTGTGATTTTTTAATTCCGCTTTATTTTTTTGCACCCATTCCAACAAATCATCCTTTTGTGCATCATGAGCGACCAGGGCGATGTTCTTTGTGGGAGATAATTTTGGACTCACAACAGCACCACCTCGACCTGTGGAGTCGATAAAAATTGGCAGCCCGTCGATGTGATAAGCACATCCTCTTCAATACCAATATAACCAAAACCGGGAACAACGAGACCTGGTTCGATTGTGAATACCTGTCCTTCTTCGAGAGGATAGTTGGGAGTATCACCATATCTTTCCCATTGAGGTCCAATAAGACCAGCTCCATCGTGTGCCAATCTGCCCATTTGGTGTCCGGTGGCATACTTGTATTCAGGATATCCTGCCTTGACCACCGTGCTTCGAGCGATTTGGTCAATTTCGTGACCTGGAATCCCTGGTTGGATTGCTCTGGTGCAAGCCTGGATGGCATTTACGATTGTTTGAAAGCCTTGTAAAACTGGTTCAGGAGGGACGGTTTCACCATCTCTTAAAACATAAACAACGCGCTGGATATCGGAGCAGTATTCGTTTTCCTTAACTCCAAAATCCAGATGCAGGATGTGACCCTTTTGTAGGACAATATCGGTCGCGGAAACATGCCCAACTGGAGACTCTGGACCTGCATTGACGGTAGGGCAATGTTCTAATTCCCAAGCTGGTCCCAACCCTCTTTTTATCAGTTGTGCATGCATAAACTCAGCGATTTCCTTTTCTGACATTCCGGAGCGGATTATTTGGAAGGTTTCAGTGTAAATTTCTTCTGTAGTGTCAACAGCTTTCCGGATACGTTTAATTTCTTCACTCGTTTTTCTGCCTTTAAGCGCAGAAATGATATTTTCAGATGACACCAATGAATTTTCCCATTTGCTTCCCGAAAGGTAGCCGGTCAGGATCTTGTACATACCTAAGCTGAGACCATCAGCGTTTACGTCATTTTCTGAATAATTAACAGCGATGGATTGGGGATCAATGCTTGCCAGCGCGGTCATGAACACGGGTTGGATGGATTCGTGGTATGTGATCACTTGCGAGTATGCCCCGGTCCGGCGTGCAGTTTCGGCTTCATAATGCCCTACAATAGCGATTCTTTCCCCCTTCTTTGTAAACAATAACGCGCTTTGCCAGGTCAAATCGTGACCGTAAATCAATGGCAGAATCGGGTCATTGTTGGCAGATGTTTCGCGTACGAATGTCAGCCACAGGTCTATATCGAATTCACGCAATATTGAGACAGCCTGAGCCGTTTTTTCTTGTAAAAGGTTAATCATATTTATCCACTCCCTATACTGGTAATCATGTGGTTAAAGATTCGTCTCACTCACCCAATGTGATTTCAAATTGATTACTCCCGGCTCGTTCGCTTAAAATTTTTATCGTCAATTTGGACCCTGGTTCTACATTGACAACCCAATCCGTCTTTGCTCTATTATCGGTTGGTGATGAGTCCCATATCATGGTGACACCGAGTCTGTTACTACGTCCGCCAAGATGACCTAATTCAACCTTCCGTTTACCTTTAATCAGTTTCCCATCAACGGGCAGGATCAACTCAGCCCTGACAGGTCGAACAGCTTTTTTCTTCCTGGCTTGTTCACTGGTATAGGTGGGCAAAAAGCCTGCATTTTCCACCACCAGGGTGACGGCGTAATCGCCGTTGCCAAGCGGAGTGCTCTCGATCTTAACAATTTCTAATTTTGGCAGCATGCTCCCCAAACTGATGGCAAATTGAGAATTTCTTTCCGCCTCAGCTCCGATGAATTCAAGTGGCGGATTTCTCCAGGTGTACATCGAATCCCACCCCCCAATTTCAACGCTGCCTAATTGTGGGTGCTCATAGGAATACCATTGCACAAAACCTTCATCACTGGTTTTCTCATCAACCCATTTCAAAATTTGAAGGTCTTCTTCATGAGGGTGTTCCTGGAACCATTCTATGAACTTTCGTTCTTTGATTCCGGCTTCGGTTGGCAGATCCCACTGCTCTACTGTAAATGAAAAAACACCCAGGTGATCATAGATCCAATCATCGAAAACGCCGGTGATGATCTCTTTGGGATGGTACTTGAAATCATGGAATGTTGAAACACAGCGGTAACCGGTCAACTCAGTGCCAATTTTGCCCAATTTCTTGAAAACCCACAGGTCCTGGGTTTCCATTTCATCATCGGACCTGGTGCCGAAGGGGCGCAGTAAGACCCGACTGAATGTGTGGTAGGAGAGGGCGAAATTTATGTTCGGATGTTTCGAGACGAAATCAACCAGGGCTCTTACCTCCGGTTCTGAAGTTGGGAACGGACCAGCACCGCGCTGGTCACCCTCCGGACGCCATTCGAAAGGGAAGTTCCGGTTGAAATCCAATCCTTCCTGGGGTTTTGCCACTCTCACTAAATCACCATCATAATCTTCAATCAATCCCTCGGGCAGCAGTCGGTAATAAGTGCCCCCATGTTCGTGCGGCTGCCTTTTCTCCAGGAGGCGCGGGTCCAACGAGCTGGTTTTCCACTCACCATTCGGGTCTGTAATTCGCATTTGGAGTATTCGCCCATCGCCGTCTATATCCTGGGAGTGTAAACCCTCATCTTTCTCTTCCCATGGATAGTACCGGACACCTGAGCGGATGTACCTGGGTGAGGTTGACATCGCCAGTGCAGCTCCATCCGGATTCAGCCTGGGAACGATATAGAAAACCCCGTTATCCAAAGTCCGGGTGATTTCTGCTTCTTTCCCCCAGCCTGATAATAATTTATAGGCTATCAATAAGGTCGATGTAGTACCTGTAATCTCAGTTGCATGAATATTCGCATCCAACCAGACAGCAGGTTTGATAAGGTCAGATCCGGTTTTCTTATTTGTGACCGTTAACAACCAGATAGGCTGTTTTTGATAACTCTCTCCAATGGTCCCAATAGAGATCAGTTCGGGATATTGCTGTTCCCACTCATGTATAACTTCAAACAATGCTTCATTGGTGAAGTACCTGTTAAATTCCATTAGCTTTTTTACTCCAGATGATAGGTTAATAGGTTTCAGTGATTTTTTGAATTCCCGGAGGATGGTCGGGATCCATATTCTTTATCAATGCAAGATTAAGGGCAAAGAGTTGCCCTGGGACGATAGCTGCCATGGGTGAAAGCCATTCCGGGATATCCTTCGGAAGAGCAATGGGATAGTGTGCTTTGGCTAAAATCTGCTCCTGGTCGGATATAACAATTAATTCGCCTTTCCTATTTAACACATCCTGGCAAAAATGATCCATGTCTTCATTCAAAACGCTGCTGGGTGCAATAACGATCACAGGAAATCCATCTCTTACCATTGCGATGGGTCCATGATGGAAATCCGCAGATGAATATGGCTCGGCAACAACCCTGGTTAATTCTTTGATTTTTAGAGACATTTCAAACGCAGTCGAATAATTCAATCCTCTGCCGACCACAGCACAGTGCGTCATGTAACGGTATCTTTCGACGTGTGAGAAATTATTATCGATGGCTTTAAGCGATTTTTCCATGAATGAAGGCATCTTTTGGAGTTCGAGAAGAGCGCTCTCATCTCCGCTCAAGTGTATCGAAATCAAGGCAAGGGCGAGTAGGGATGTGGTATATGTTTTGGTCGCTGCCACAGCTTTCTCAACTCCGGCTCCTAGGTCAATTACATATTCTGAAGCCCGGGATAAGGGAGAATTTCGATCGTTTGTGATGGCGATTGTGGGACGGTTTTGAGCTCTACCTTCCACGATCACCTCGACAATATCAGGGGATTGACCTGATTGGGATATACCTATCAAAAGGGAATTTGACAATGATAATGGCTTGTTGTAAATCGTAAAAATGGATGGCGCTGCCAAAGCAACAGGAATTCGGTTTCGAGTTCCGAATAAATATTGCCCATACCTGGCTGCATTATCTGAGCTTCCACGAGCTGCTACCATGATATATTCAAACCGGTCTTTTATTGCACAGGCGATATCAGCAATACCTGATCCCTCTTTATCGATGAAACGCTTGATAACCTCAGGCTGCTGGCGGATCTCGTTTTCCAGTAATGTTTTATTCATGTCAACTTTCTTCTTCCGAAAAAGTGAACAAATCGCCGATAGATTGGTGGTTATAGTTTCGCCAAATTGCCTCACCGAAAATTGGAGCTACAGATATGATCGAAAAATTATTGGGGAAATTATTGGCTGGAGGAGGGACGGTGTTGGTTGTGATTACCTCGCCAATTTCGGGGAACGCGGCGATTTGTTTCAACGAATCGCCAGAGAACAACCCATGGGTGCAGATCAAGGAAATTTTTTGGATACCGCTGTCAACCAGCAGACGACTGAGTTCAAGTACAGTTGAACCTGTTGCGATTTCATCATCATAAACCAGCGCTCGTCTGTAACCGGCGACCTGGCGAACGATCGAGTCGCTTATTTGAACCTGAGTATCACTTAACCTGCGTTTATCCCCTGCGGCAACCGGAAGCCCCAGCAAAGATGCAAACCTGGCAGCGGGTTTAGCACGCCCCATATCTGGAGCGACGACAATGGTTGATTCGAGGTCGATGTTTTTATCGAGGAAATAACGCACGAACAATCCACGGGCGGTCAATGGGTCTGTTGGGACGTTGAAGAAGCCATGCACCTGTGGAGAGTGGAGGGTCATGGTCATCACGTGAGTGGCTCCGGCGGTTTGGAGTAAATCTGCAATCAACCGTGCAGCAATCGATATTCGCGGCGCGTCTTTTTTGTCCGATCTCGAGTACGAATAATAAGGGATAATCGCATGAATCTCACGGGCTCCAGCTCCATGAGCGATATCCAACATCATCAATAATTCCAGCAAGTGTTCACTTACCGGTGGGACCAAAGATTGAACAATAAAAACAGCTCTGCCTCTAACACTGGCGCCCAATTGTATCTCAAGGTTGTCATTGCTGAATTTGCGGAAGTGAGTTTTTTCAAGGGGTATGCTCAGGTATTCTGCAATTTCCGTGGCTAATTGCGGGTGGGACCGTCCACTGAAAAAACGAACATCGTCAGGATTCAATTCCGGCATTTAATTTTCTCCTTGATTCACGGCCTGTGACTAATCTCTTTTGAGGATTTTGTTTTGTTCCTCGAAAAGCTGCTTTATTCCCAGTTCTGCCAGATCCAGAAGTTGCCCCCAGGTGTTCCTGGAAAAAGGGAGTTTTTCAGCAGTTCCTTGTATCTCGATCAGATCGAGGTTAGCATTCATAACGATGTTTGCATCGACCTGTGCCGTGCTGTCCTCCCTGTAGTCTAGATCCAATAATGGAATAGTGTTTACTACCCCAACACTGATGGCAGCAACAGGGGTCATGTGTGGTATTTTTTCGAGGTTGTGCCCTGAGTAGACTTTCCTGATTGCCAATGCCAGGGCTAAGAATCCCCCGGTGATTGCCGCTGTACGGGTTCCACCATCAGCCTGAATTACATCGCAGTCAATCGTGAATGTGTTTGATCCAAGCCGTTCCAAATCCACGCAAGCACGTAAGCTTCTGCCAACCAGCCGTTTAATTTCAAGCGTACGACCCCCAGGTGACAATTCCCGGGGTTTGCGAGTGTAAGTAGCGCGCGGCAGCATGTTGTATTCAGCCGTAATCCAGCCCCCGGGTTTGTTTTGGGTTTTCATCCAATCCGGTACCCCATCTTCGACGGAACAGTTGCACAGCACCCAGGTGTTCCCGATTCTGATAAACACAGAACCTTCAGGATACTTGTTGAAATTTGGCTCGATCTTTATCGACCGCAGCTGGTTTGGTTTTCTCCCATCCTCACGCAGTAGCGCCAAGCGAATTTCCTCTTTGAATGATTATGTTTTTGTTTGACGTTGTTTGTGGTGTGAAGTTTGGATTAATGGGTTACATCCAAATCATCATCGTCATGATCATAAAGTTTTTCCACCGATCCTGGTTCAGGTCTGTTGAGCAGTAATGCACCAGCGACAACGAATGTGATTAGTATAATTCCAACAAAATTCACCCAACCCGAAAATGACTCCAAATTAATCTCCTCTTTAGCAGTAATCAATTAGCTTGTTTCTTACCCGGCAAACCATCTATGCCTTTGTGTATGCCGCCTGTTAAGTCTTGATTCTCAAGAAAACAGTCCAGTTGGATGTTAATAGGCGCTGTCTTTTTATCCTTGAGAAATCCGATTACAACAATAACTGCCTGTTCAGCCTGTCATTTGGAAATTCTGTTCTTCTTCACTGCAGATCTACCAGTACATCCAAAGTTTGTACTCCTTGATTTGGACTAAGGTGATTATAAGCGAAGAAGACAAAATAAACTAATCAGGCAGCCGGTTTTAAGGAGTTGATAAGGAGAGGATATACACCGCATTTTGATCATGGGTTTGCTATAATAGTTGCCCTATGAGTTTGGTAAATCGAAAGGTATCCATCATTGCGTTCGTGTCCGACCTGTTTTTCGGTTCAAAAATATTAAGCACATTTACCGAACCGGAATACGACTTGAACCTTATATACGCGGTCGAACAACTTGCGAATACTCACCCAGTGGGAGTACCTAAGCCTAATATGGAAATAGATCCCATACCAGACATCGTTTATTTTCTGGCGTTTCAGCAACCGGATATCGTCATTTTCGATATTAATGATGCGCAGTTGCACTGTACGGAATTGTTGTCTCAGATGAAAAGAGATGCTTCTACGCGCAGGCTTCCGGTACTGGCTTTTGGATCCCATGTGGACGCAAAATCGATAAAGCTGGCAAAAGAAATGGGTGCAGACAAAGTCGTCGCCCGGTCGAAATTCACAACAGATATGGTCGAATTGGTAGAAGAGTTAGTCGTACAAGTGGATGTGGGAGAAATCGAAGATTTCTGCCAGGGGAAACTGCCCGAAAAGGCGGTTGCAGGCATGACTACATTCAACCATGGTGATTTTTTTGAAGCCCATGAAATTTTCGAAGAAGTTTGGCAGGATGAAAAATCCCATGGGAGGGATTTTTACCGTGCCCTCATACAAATTTCGGTGGCTTACCTGCAGATTGAACGTGGAAATTTCCGCGGTGCAGTAAAAATGTTTACCCGGGTACAACAATGGCTGGCAAAACTGCCTGACCAATGCAGAGGTGTTGACATCGCAGCACTCAAAATGGAGATAAACGAAGTTTTCCGGGAAGTAGAACGATATGGTGCGCGAGGGATAGCGAATTTTGACCGAAGTAAATTCAATAAAATCAAGTATAAAAATTGATAGGAAATAATTTGGTTATGAGGAATAAATGCCCAAAAAAGTAATGATAAGTGGTTGTTTTGACCTGCTGCACAGTGGTCATGTAGCTTTTTTCAACGAAGCAGCTCAATTTGGTGATTTATACGTAGCAATCGGATCGGATAAAACAATTTTCCAATTGAAAGGGAGAGCCACCGTCAACTCTGAGCAGGAAAGGTTATACCTGGTCAAGTCGATATCCAGTGTAAAAGATGCATTCATTTCACGAGGTTCCGGTATGCTGGATTTCATAGAAGAGATTCATGAATTGAAACCGGATATTTTTGTGGTTAACGAAGATGGCAACATCCCAGAAAAAAAGCAAATGTGTGAGGAATTGGGTATCAAATATGTGATTCTTAAACGAGAACCTTCAATAGGTTTACAAGCTCGGTCAACCACTGATCTGCGGGAGGTACAATCCATGCCGTATCGCATCGACTTAGCAGGTGGGTGGTTGGACCAGCCCTTTGTTTCGAGGTTTTATCCCGGCTCAGTAATAACAATTTCCATTCACCCAACAATAGAGTTCAATGAACGCAGCGGTATGGCCTCCAGCACTCGCCGTGCTGCGATCGATATGTGGGGACCACGTTTGCCGCAAGGTAACCCGGAAAAATTATCGAAAATCCTGTTCTGTTACGATAATCCCCCGGGGACGGAAGAGATTTCAGGCTCTCAAGATGCGATCGGGATCGTACATCCAGGACTGAGTAAATCATACTACGATGGTGAATATTGGCCTGTAAAAATTGAATCGATTCAGGATGAATCAATATTGAGTTTTATTGAACAGTCGGTTTTTCTCATCCCATTAAGTCCGCGGCATACCGGGTTCAGCGTGCTTCGCAACACTCATGTGAAAAGGGCAGGCGCAAAGGCTCTGGCAGATGCGACCGATGCCTGCTGGGATGCCATAATGAATAAAAATGTGGGCAAATTTGGAGAAGGGGTCAAAGAAAGTTTTGAAGCCCAAATTGCCATGTTTCCAGACATGGTGACTGATTCGATGATGACTTTACTGGATGAATACCGCCATTTAGCTCAAGGCTGGAAAGTTTCGGGAGCTGGTGGGGGAGGGTATTTGATTCTTGTTTCAGAAGAACAAATAGAAAACGCAGTCCGGATCAATATTCGGCGATTGAGTGATTAACAGGAGAATACTGGATGAAGAAAGCATTGGTTTGTGGGGCGGGTGGGTTTATTGGTGGGCATTTGGTCAGTCATCTCAAGAAACAGGGTTATTGGGTTCGGGGAGTGGACATCAAACAACACGAATGGTCACCTGATGCTGCGGATGAGTTTAAAGTTTTAGACTTACGAAATGAAGAGAATTGTGTTGAGAGTCTGAGGTTGGGTGAAGGTACTTTTGACGAGGTTTACCAGCTGGCTGCGGACATGGGAGGGATGGGTTTCATCTCTTCGGCTGAATGCGAAATCATGCATAATAGCGCGCTGATCAATATCCACATGATCCATCATGCATCAGAATTGGGGGTGCCGCGCTATTTCTTTTCTTCATCAGTGTGTGTTTACCGAGATATGCAGCCTGGTGAACCGGAGATGACAGAAGATGAGGCAGTGCCTGCAAATCCTGACAATGAATACGGTTGGGAGAAATTGTACTCAGAGCGCATCGCTGAAGCTTACGAACGGAACCGCGGTATCCAGGTGAGGATAGCCAGATTTCAAAACACTTATGGACCTGAAGGCACCTGGCGCGGGGGGCGTGAGAAAGCTCCGGCAGCTATCTGCCGGAAAGTCGCGGAGGTCGAGGATGGCGGCAGCATCGAGGTATGGGGGGATGGTTCCGCTATCCGCTCATACACCTATGTTGCAGATCTGGTTGAGGGCATTTACCTGTTGATGCAGTCTGATTTGCACGGAGCGGCAAACATAGGATGTCCTGAATATGTCAGCGTGGATAAGTTGGTTGAAACTGTCGCTCAGGTGGCTGGGAAGGATGTGAATATAAAACATGTGACAGGACCAGTAGGTGTGCAGTCCAGAAATTTCAGCAACGAACGCATGTATTCCCTTGGTTGGAAGGCGAAATATATGCTGAAAGACGGTATCGATCTAACCTATCCCTGGGTGGAGGAGCAGCTGCGGTTGAGCAGGTAGAGCAGGTAGAGACGTTTGACACCGAATGGTTTGGTGATTACAATAACACAAAGAGGAACCGATGCCAATTTACGAATATTTATGTCTGGATTGCGAAAAATCTTTCGATGCAATTCGGCCATTCAGCGACTCAGACAAACCGATCAACTGCCAGGATTGTGCAGGTGACCGCACAATCCGGAAAATTTCTGTGTTTTTCGCCCAAAGTGGTGGCAAAGTATTAGCTGGGAGTAATGGAGGCGGCTGCGCTGGCTGTAGTGCAGGATCATGTGCTGGATGCGCACATTAATCAAAATTTTTTTAAATCAGGACCGGTATACCGGTCCTTTTTTATTAGTTCCATATATAGATCAGCAATCTGAGCGATCATGATCTCCAGGGAGAATTCTGTTTTTACAGCTTCAGATGCCTTCAGCCCCATTGATATCCTCAAATCAGGGTTTTCAACCAGTTTTGAACAAACCTGTACCAGTTCGTCGAAATTGCCTGGTTCTACAAGGAATCCTGTGACGCCGTGATCCACGACATCTGCAATCCCACTCACCCGGTTCGCGACTACCGGTACACGCATCGACATCGCCTGGGGGATTACCCGCGGGAGTCCTTCCCATCGGGAAGTGATTACAAAGATATCAACTGCGCAAAACATCCTTGCCACATCCCTACGTATACCCGTGAAAATGGTTTTTTCATCAATCCCAAGCTGACTTGCCAGGTTTTCGGTTTCCTCACGTAGGGGACCATCACCAACCAACAAAAACCAGCACTGGGGATACTTTTTTGCCAGTTGCGCTGCTGCCTGGATCCAGGTAATGGGATCCTTTTGATCGGAGAACCTGCCTATGTTGCCGATTACAAGTGCTTCATCAGGGATACAAAGTTGACTGCGGATTTCTTTGCGAGAACAATGCTCCGGGTTAAATTCATTCAGAGGAATCGCACTGCGGATAAGGTGGTATTTCTCCGGATTCCCAATCTTGAATTTAAGGGCTGTTTTGATGTCTTGATCTGAAACAAAAATCAGAGCATCTGAAACCCCGGCACAAATTTTTTCAAGGATGATGTAAATCCATTTCTTGACTGGATGCATATAGTCATGAAAGCCCCACCCATGCACGGTATGTACGATAACCGGCGTTTTCTCAATGGAAGCAGCAATCCGAGTAATTATGCCTGCTTTAGAGCTGTGAGAATGTATGATCGAATAGTTATTGGTGCGTATAAATGAGCGCAACTTAATGAATGCGATAATATCTTTGACCAGATTGATCTCGCGCACCATTTCAGGCATGCATATCAGGTTAATATTCCGGCTCCTGGCTTCTTCCAAAAGACTGCCCTCAATCCCGGTTTGGATGCCTGTAATCACGTCCACGCGGAATATATCCTTATTCAACATTTCGGCAGTATAGAGAGTGTTTTCCTGGGCTCCGCCGACTATCAACCTGGTGATGGTGTGCAGCACTGAGATCCTTGGATCTGGCATATTGATATCCTTAATCATGCAATGATTCATACAATGCCAGGATTTTTTCTAGTGTCTGCCGCTGCGAAAAACAGGATTCAACTTTCCGCCTTGCATTTGAAGCTAGATATTGGGCTAAAACTTGATCCTGAATTAGTTCTTTTATCGCACCTGCCAAAATATCTGGTTGACCTGGCGAAACCAGCAGTCCATTTTCGTGGTGGTTGATAACTTCTGGTGTGCCACCAACCGCTGTGGCAATGACGGGGAGACCGGCTTGCATCGCTTCCAGAAGAGCCATGGATAGTCCTTCCCATAGCGAAGCCTGGATGAATATATCGCAAGCTGACATCCATTCGTGCACGTTGGGTTGATTTCCCCCGAAAGTGACCTGGTCCTCAACCCCAAGAGCTGCTGCCAGGTTTTGAAGGGATTCCCTTTCAGGTCCGTCTCCTAGAAGGATCACATGCACTTTTATTTTTTCACGCTTGAGGTTTTCCAGAGCCTGGATAAGGTAGTGATATCCTTTTTCGACACTTAACCTGCCAACGCAGCAAATTTTATAAGCGCCTTCAGTCAAATCTTGAGGAAATCCGATTGGATTTTCATTGTGGTCAAGTAGAAATTGTTCTTTGCTCGGAATACCGTTATGAATCACGCTTATTTTTCCAACAGGGATGTGTTCGCGCTTCACCAACACATCTGCTACTGCCTGGCAAGAAGCCACATATTGATGGACGAATGGATGGGTCAATCTGTCCACGAGTGAACGGGCTTTGGATCGATTTTGCTCCAAACCGTGTTGGTGCGAAATGAGGCATGAATGGCTCGAAATCCGATTCAGTAGCCTGCCGATGATTGATGCATGGTATAGGTGGGTGTGGATTATATCCGGTGGGCTGTTAATCCAGATTCTTTGCAATTGGAGAGCTGGGGAGTGGCTCCATATATTCTTTGTATCCAATTCGATCACTTCTACACCATCCTGTCGTAATTCCCGAACGAAACCGCCACCTGGCTGCAGAGCAATGACGCGGATATCCCAATTATGGTTTTTGAATTGGGGAGCCAGCCTGCGTACGAATGTCTCAGCTCCACCGGTAATATATAATTCTGTGATCAACCAATCAGCTGTGAACATCCAGGTTTACCCCGAAGGTTTTTAAAGTTTCAATGATCGTATCAATCCTTTGGTTCCAGTCATGTTGCATCGCTTCTTTTTTTCGCTGTATGATTTTTTCCTGGTCGGTTTCAAGCAGGGCATTATTTATTGACTCGATGAAACCGAGTTTATCCTTTGCCAGGTAAATTACTTCCCTCAGCCCGTCTAGTTCTGGAAGATTGGTGCTGACCACAGGTTTCCCGACTGCCAGATATTCATATATTTTGAGCGGATTTATATACTCGGTTAATTCATTCAGCACATAAGGCAGCAGCTGGACATCCGCCGCATACATCAGGCTGGGTAGTTCTTGGTGAGACCTGTGTCCTAATATGTGCAAATTTGGAAGAGATTTTAGCCGATCGAGACTGCGGATCCCGGGTCGAATGGGACCTACCATGACAACATTCCAAAGAGGATTCTCCTGGCATAAATCGACTAACAGACTGGAGTCCAAACGTCCATCGAACGAACCAAATATGCCAAGCCTGGGATGAGGAATATTTCCAAGCGTACTATCAGCAGGTGGTTGAGACAGAAATAAGCTGAGATCTGCAGCAGAGGGCAGCAAGTATACCGGTTTCTGGGTGATTCTTTTCTGATGTGCCAGTAAGCGTCTGCCATGCACGAAAATGCAATCGGATGAAGTTAATAATTCACTTTCTTGCTGGTCGATAATCACCCGTTTACGTCCGGTTTGTCCGGCTGAAAATTTGTCGATGCAGTGATACACCACCAGTTTTTCATCGAGATTACCCAGTAAAGGAGCGCTTTGAGGTGGGTAGATCCATAATAGAGGGGCGTGAAATTGTAATCGTTCTGATTGCTCGTAAATCCTTTTTGCAAGGTATCGCTGTGAAAAATTATTGGAAACCATCGAATAATACCTGCCCGGCAGTATCAGAGGCGGGTTGTACAGCCAGATATTTTCATTTATTTTGTGCAGAAGGTGTTCATTTGATGCGGTCTTCTTTCGGAAGATCGACCGGTCTCGGATGAGATGTTCAGGTCCCACCTGTCTTTCGACAAAGAGGATCCTGTTACCGAGTGCTGCCAGGCGGAGCATTATTTGCTGCCGGCTTCCCCAAATTTCATGCCAGTCAGTGGTTGATACACAAATGATGTCTGTCATGTGAGTGGAGTAAATGCTTAACCGAGTAGTTGTGTGTAGATTTGCCGCGTATTTGGCGGCATTCTGCCCGATATCGAACTTCTCCTGGATGGTTTCTCGAGCCGCCGCGGCCAGCTTTTTAAATAATTTTTCTTCGCTCTTTAGAAGTTTTATGGCATCGCAGAGTTGGGAAACATTACCGGGCTGGATTAAAAGACCATTCTCCATATTAATAATGAATTCTGGAATAGCGCCCACGTTGGTGGCAATCACTGGTTTCATACATGCCATCGCCTCTATGAGAGAATTGGGGATGCCTTCATCGTTAGAAACGCACGTACCTGCATCGAACCCTTTTACATATGGAACAGGATCGGCGACCGGTCCTGTGAAATGAGTCAGGGGAATTATTCCGAGAGAATCTGCCAGGTCATTTAATTCTTGGAAAACCGGAGCAGCTCCAGGGAGTGCGGAGTCGCTGCCCACTAAAACCAGGCGCAGGTCAGGATTTGTGGATCGAAGCCTGGCAACAGCCTGGACAAGCAATTGCAAATTCTGTCCGTGCCCAAAACGGCTGGTTCGCCCCAGGATGAAGTTATCATCAGGGAAAAGACGATTTGTCTGTGATTGATCAACGTGGTCCAAGGAAATCCCGTTGTAGATCACGCTAATCCGGTCAGGTGAAATCACATCCATGACGGCTTCAGCAGCCATGTTTGAGGATGCGATGATGTAATCCAACCCGTATTTTGGAGCGCGCAGCCAGCTACGGGGACCGCCTAACCGTTCGATAACCCTGGGCACACCCGCTGCAAGAGCTGCATCGATGGGCCAGCGTTGGTTGTGAACCTGGACCAGGTCGATTCGATTACGGCGCAGATAGCGGATCATGCTACCTGGATCTGGCAGGTAATCACATGTGCCAACACTTGAAAAATGGGGTAGGAATTCTTTCACCCTGGTTGACAGGAAGTAGAAGTCAAATTGATCATTGAGAGTAACAGCGAGCCGTAGCAGCCAGTTTTCAATCCCACCGATTTGGAAATCGAACAAGGTGAAGGCAATGCGAGGCTTGCGATTAGGGGTAGAAGGGAGCAGGGAATCCATGAGCCAAACCCCTTTTCGTATAGCCATACTAAGCATATATCTCGAAGGGTTGGTCATTGTAGAAAGCGATTGCTTGAGTTGGATCGAACTTGAGGAAGGTTTTATTTTGATGTTGTTTGGGACTTCAACACCCATCACTCTCAAATAATTATCAAGCATCCTGTTTATGTCAAGTTTCTCTTCTGCTTCCAGGCGAGCTTGAATAGACAGGGAGGGATGTTTCTCGATGGCGCTAACAACTGAAGCGGTCAAGGAATCAATAAAATTGCTGTCATATACCCACGGATTAGTTTCGAATATGATTCCACCATCGCCGACCAGTTCTGAAGTTCCGCCAAAAGCGGGTGTAACAACAGGAGTTCCACTTGCCAGTGCCTCTGCCACCACATTAGGACAGGCATCGCCCATGACAGGATGGACAAACACAGTCATTTTGCGGTAATAATCCGGCAGCTGTTCTGCGGGAAGTATTCGTGGTAGGTCAACTTACCGCGGATTTTAGGGTCGGATTGGAAAAATTTTAACAACCGTGAGCATTCATCGTCCAGACTGCCGATAAGCAGAAGTTTTACTTCTTGTCCTATACGGGATGCCATTTCGAAGAATACTTCCAACCTGTACCGGTATCTGAAGACACCCACCATACCTATAACGGGAGTTCCAACGACAATAGTCTTATCAGGTTTAAATAGTTCCAGATCAACCCCATTATTGAACACATAAGCCTGGTTGGTAAGAACGCCCAGCATTTGTTCCAAATTTGATTTCGCCCAATTCGATTGGAATATTGTCACATCCGCTGTTTGGATATTGGCAGAGATGGCAGCATTTGCTGCATAATGTTTTTTTTCCATTGACATGCCTGTGATTCTGAACCATTCTGGATCATAACCATTGGCAACACGAAAAGCAGTGACACGATTGTCATTAGCGGATTTGATTGGAATGGGGGATTGACCCAGAAACAATCCGGCATTCCACCGGTCATTAATCCGGTGGGTGACATCTACCCCCATGAGTTGTACCCCCTGGATGAACCTGCGCGACCATTCTGCTGGTCCTCCCTTTTTGGATACCGGAGGAGACAAAAAAATGGTCATAGCAATACCATCTTCTCAGTAGTCGATAAATCCTTCATCCAATTCGAGTTTCCTGTCAAATTTACACCCGATGTTTTCAAACATCCAAATCATTATTATCTATCACTTTCTTTCGTTTTATAACTATAAATGCAATTATTGAGAATGCCAGGTTGGCGAAAATTCTCCCGATAGCGGCACCAATTGCACCGAATAAAAAAAGAAAGATGACCGGAAATACTACTCCCCAGACAGCGCTCGTACCACGGATTATATACTGGCTTCTTTCATCTTGTTCTGTCCTGAAAAACATTTCCACCATGTTACCGGGCATGGCGGCAAGAATAGCCACGAAGAGAATATCCATATAAACAAGACTGCCTGCGTAACTTGGCGGTAACAATACCGGTACCAGCCAATGTGCAAGTAAAGAAATCAAAATACTGGTTCCTGTCAAAGCAATCATCAGGAGGAATTCCCTCGCGGACGAATTGTTTGATTCTCTTCTTCCTTGGAATGAGGACTAGAACAGGATAGCGAATGGTTGCATAAATCCTCCATAATCGACGTATTTGCTCTTGCAGAATTAAAGCAATGGAGTAATCAGCCATCACCTCCAAAGGCTGAAAAAGACCAACCAGGAAAGCGTCCACCCTGGATTGGAGTACACTGATCCCGGTGATAGCTGTTAAATGCTTTCCGTAACGCACGATCTCTTTCTCGTCGTCCGGTTCGAATGCTTTCGAATTCTCGTTTTTGCAGTGCGATGATCAGTAGCACAACCACAGAAAGCTGCATTGCAGCGGAGGCTGCCTGGTTGAAGGTATAGAATGTGATGATCTGGTTGATGAAGTAAAATGACAAGAATAATGGCAGAAATCCGAAGAAATCTGTGAGAGCCTCAAGGACGCGGTACCAGAATAAACCTTTAAAATTCTGGACTGCGCCAAGGATACCGGCCGAAGAAGTTAATGCATATGTGAATGGAAAACTTAGAGCCGTAATGAGGAATAACCAGGCAGTTTGGTTCTCGCCTTTGATATACCAGAAAACCGCTCCAGCACCAAACGCAATAGAACTGAGCAGCGACCATCGCAGGCGATGAATGACTCCAATTTTAAAGGCGCGTAAGTGTCCCTTGGAGACATAATGGTAAGCTGAACTGTCTATACCGGGGAGTGATAAAAGGTTAACAAAAGGCAGCCAGGAGAGCACGATCCCAAGCACTCCCACCTGATCTTTCGGGATCATCCAGGTAACCAGGGGGATGCGCAGTGCGCCTAAACCTGTAACAATGATGTTTGCCAACAGCAACAATCCACTGGCATTTACCAGGTAAGTTACAGATTTACTAGTCAGTTTTTCAATGAGTTCGGTTTTCCAACCCTTTTTGAAGTCCACTGTTGACTAATCATACTCCAATTGGCTCATTCTTTCTTATGGTAAGATTCGCAAATATCAACATGGAAGTGATTATCCATTTCTTATGGTAACCAGAATTCTACGGCTTTTTGTTAGGTTTGATGGAGGCGACCTGGTTAGGGGCGTTGATTGTCATCCCAATATTCTTCAATATTTATTCCAGCAGGATTTTCGAACCTGATAAGACTGCAATATTACGTTCGCTTGCATTGGTTGGTTTAGGTATTCTGGTTATTAATAAGCTGAGTGAAACCAACATTGGTGACACTCACCCGAACGTGAAAGAACCCATCTTCTCTCGTGCCAAAATGTTCATGGCACGCCCTATGATGTTGCCTGTTGCTGCGATTGCTGTTAGTTACCTGGTTGCCACATTATTTTCTGTGATCCCCCAAACCAGTCTTTGGGGATCTTACCAAAGGCTACAGGGGGTTTACACTATATTTTCCTACATGGTAATTTTCTATTGCGTTTATTTTGGGATACGCACACGTGCGCAGCTCGAAAGGCTGTTAACAACCGCAATTATCACCAGTTTTCCGATCAGTTTATATGGAATCGCCCAGAGATACGGTCTGGACTCGATCCCTTGGGCAGGAAACGTGACGGACCGGATTGCAGCCAACATGGGTAATTCAATTTTTGTGGCTGCATTCCTGATTATGGTGATGCCGTTAACATTGGTGAGAGTGGTGGATTGTTTTCGACGGGGTAAAACAAATGGGAAAGTGGATACAGGTAAACTAACAGAGGGAGGGGGATACTCACTCATCGCCATCAGCCAGATTATGGCAGTCTATTTTAGTGGGAGCCGTGGTCCCTGGTTGGGAGCAGCTGCTGGTTTTATCGTGTTATTCTTGGGAATAACATTTGTTTGGGGGAAGAAGTGGTTATTGGTTTCTGGAAGTCTTATGGTTGGTTTGATCATGATAGTTATTATCGTGATGAATATCCCTGGAGGCCCACTGGAAGACCTGCGATCACTGCCAAGAATTGGTAGACTGGGACAACTTCTCGATGTTGACAGCCGGACTGGCAGGGTAAGAACATTAATTTGGGAGGGTGCATCCCAGTTATTTTTACCACATGATGCTTTAGGCTTCCCGGATGGTTCATTGGACAGGTATAACCTGATCCGCCCCATAGTGGGTTACGGACCGGAGAGTATGTTCGTGGCTTTCAACCGTTTTTATCCTCCAGGATTGACTGAGGTTGAGAAACGCAATGCTTCTCCCGACCGATCTCATAATGAGGTTTGGGATGTGCTCATATTTAACGGGGTCTTAGGTTTTGGAGCCTTCTTCCTTCTCTACGGCTCGATTGCGTTTTATGCTTTAAATTGGTCAGGATTCATACGGACAAAGCATCACAAATCCTTATTCTGGGTCTGCTTACTCCTTGGGGCAGTTCTGGTCACCACATTGGTGGTGATTTGGAGGGACTGGTCCTATTTTGCGATTGGTTTCCCTGGAGGATTGCTTTTAGGTCTCATAGTGTTCATGTATATTCGAAATCTTAACCAAGAAAACCAAATCGATGATCAAAGTGAACAATACAGGAAATTGGTGTTACTGGGTGTTTTCGCAGGCATTGTAGCCCATTACCTGGAATTGGTTTTTGGATTTGGCATAACAACCACCAGACTTTATTTTTGGGTATTTGTTGCTGCCCTGGTTATCATTGGATCCGTCCTGCATAAAAAACAATTCTCCTCTGATAAAGAGACTGTGTTTGCCGTAGAGTTGGGATTAGCGTTAGGGCAACCTGTAAATAAATCCATCCGTGGCGGAAAACCCGAAGCATATCTCAAGCAAGGTAAAAAGAACAGATCCAGAAATCAAAATAAGCAAAGTGGCTTCGAAGAAAATCTTCGCTCTTACTCTCCCGGTTTTATTTCTGCCATATTAATGTGCACCCTGATTTATGATTTCCCAGGAGTCCGCCGTTCATTTGTTACTTTTTCCAACCTCTCCCAGAGCGCTGAAGGAGCGAAACAGCTTGCATTATTGATTATGTGTCTTCTCAGCTGGCTTATCCCTACATATCTATTAATAAAGGGAAGTTTCGATGAGAACAGCTTTTCAGGGGGAAAAATATCACATTTACTGATCAACTTTCTCATCCCTGTCTTTACCGCAAGTATTTATTTAGTCTATCTCACCGGGACATTGAACAGGTTAGCCAATAACCTGCCTACATCTATCCAAGAGGTGATGAACCAGGTTCGTGGATATGAAACAGTCTTTATTACTTTCTTTGCACTTCTGCTGATCCTTATTGCCGCGCTAGGCGCTAGTCTGACAAGAAATAATACACAAAAAGATTTACAAAGTGCCAGGATCGGGTTGATCATCTCACCGTTGGTGGTTGGAATCGTGGTGGCAGGGATTGTCTTCGGGAACATCCGCGTAGTACAGGCGGACATTTCTTTCAAATCAGCCAGTTCTTTTTCCAGCCCTGAAAACCTTCCTGTTGCCGTCGAAATTTATAAACGGGCGATCTTCCTGGCACCCAGCGAGGATCATTATTATTTGTTCCTTGTAAAGGCATATTTTGACCAGACCAGCAGTACTCAAGACAGTGAGACCAAAATCAACCTTGTCCGCACCGCGGAAGCAGATATGCTCAAAGCGATTGAAATCAACCCCCTCAATACCGATCACACTGCAAACCTTGCCAGGTTATACACTTATTGGACCGGATTTGTTGAAAGCGATGAAGAAAGGGCCAGGTTGGCGCAAAAGGCTCTTGACCATTACCAGACAGCCGTTTCATTAAGCCCGTACAATTCGAGGCTATTGGGAGAAATGGCGCTGCTTTACTTGAACCAACTGGCTGATCCTGAAGAAAGCATATCAATTTTAGAGCGAGCATTGGACATTGATCCAGGATACGATTGGCTTCTAGGAATTTATGGGGAAACCCTATTCCGTATTGCTGAAAGCTCACCGGAAAATTCGCAAAAAAGACTCGAAAGTTATCGACTCTCACTGGATGCCTTCATGCGTAGTTACATCCAGACGAATCCAGCGGATCAGCAGTCGCTCTATCGAACGTCCCTGTCTATCGCCAGAACAAATTCACGTTTGGGAAGATTGAAGCAGGCTGTGGAATATTACGAAAAAGCTTTGATCCATAACCCTGAAACGCCGGACGCCTGGCGAATTTATGAACTGTTAGCGAACCTGAGCCTGCAGGATAAAAATATCAGACGAGCACTGGCTTACGCCCAGCTTGGTTTAAATTCTGCCCCGGAAGACCAAAGGCACCGTTTTGAGAGCCTGATCGAATTTCTTGCCGATTCTCCGTGATAATTTATTTTGCACCATTTCTCATTTCATTGGCATTTAGTCTGATCCTTGTGCCAATCGTGCGCCAGATCAGTATTAAACGAGGTTTCCTGTCCCAACCAAGGGGAGATCGGTGGCACCAAAAAGCAACACCCAGCTTTGGGGGGGTGGCAATATTTACGGCTTTTATGCTTACAATTGCCATCACGTCACTCGGTTTACGATTTTTCCAAATTGGTGGGGGTGGATTACATATCCAATGGAATATGCTGCTGGGATCGGTCATTATATTTGCGCTTGGTTTATATGATGATATACGCGAGTTGACCCCTCCAGCCAAGCTGGTAGTTCAAATTCTGGCTGCTGCAATCATCATTTACGAGGGTTTTTACACCCAATTTTTTACACCAAGATTTGATAACGTTTTGGTTGCGCAAATATTGAATATCCTTTTGACTTTTGTCTGGGTGATCGGCATCACCAATGCAATGAATCTGTTGGATAATATGGATGGGCTTGCTGGGGGGATTGCACTTATAACAGCCCTGGTTTTGAGCCTGATCTTCTTCAATATTCAGGACATCGAGCTGCTGGTTGTTGCTTTGACGCTGGCGGGGAGCGTTTCCGGCTTTCTCGTGTTCAACTTCCCTCCGGCTAAAATATTTATGGGTGACAGTGGTAGTCTCTTCCTGGGATTCATCCTGGCGATTTTAGCTATTGCCAGACAGCCTCAAGCTTCTAATGTTGTAGCCATTTTGGGTGTCCCCACTTTGCTTTTTTTGATCCCGATCCTGGATACAGTTATGGTCACTGTAACAAGGGTGTTGAAGGGTCAATCCCCTGCACAGGGTGGGAGAGACCATGCCTCTCACCGCTTGATCGCATTTGGTCTTTCGCCTAGGAAAGTCTTGTTAGTTTTTTATATAGTGGCTTTATTAAGCGGGTTGGTCGCAGCTAGGTTGGAGTCAATAAGGTATTGGTACAGCCTGGTTCTCGTGCCAATCTTGATCATCGGCATCGCCCTTGCAGTATCGTATTTGAGTGGAGTCAAGGTAGTTGGCTTAGGTGAGGTAAAAAATACCAGCAAGTTTTCCACGTTAATTAACGATTTGACCCATAGACGCAGGATTTTCGAAATAATCCTGGATTTTTTCGTAATTTGCATAACCTATTACCTTGCCTATCTGACATTCAATAATTTGACCATGAACCCTGTTGTCTTGGACCAGTATCTGGATACCCTGCCAGTCGTCTTGTTCGCCGTCTTTTTAACTTATTATATTTTCGGAATATACAGGGGAGTATGGAAGTTCATCTCTCTGGATGATCTGGTCTGGTATATCTTCGCGGTGATCTCTGGAGTGGCAGTATCTGGGTTGTTACTCTTCTGGCTAAATCCCGGAGATGGTTTCCCAATTTCTTTGTACATTTTCTTTGCCCTGTTTTTATATATTGGTTTAGCAGGTTCAAGGTCTTCTTTTAAAGTAATGCGTATGATATCCGAAAGGCAGAAAATCCGTGAGTTAGAAGGAATCTTTATCCTTGGGGCGAGTGACCAGGGAGAATTTGCATTGAGATGGATCCAACAAAATCAGGACTTAAATTTCAGACCCGTGGGTTTTATTGACACTGATCCATCATTGCGCGGCAGGCGAATTCATGGATTGCCGGTTCATACTGATATCGCTAAACTGGATATCATCCTTTTAAGAAATAAGGTTTCCGGGATTATTGTAATTCCAGGTGCACTTATTGAGATTGCCGACCAGGAAATGATTTTAAAAATTTGCCTGAAAAATGACTGTTGGGTCAAATATTTCCAGGTTCAATTGTTGGAGGGAGTTTAATCATCGCCAATCTTCCTATAGATGCGCGATAATCGATGTTGGAGCGCATCCATCAAGAATTCATCGCTGATATTATCTGATCCCTTTGTCAACAGGTCAATTGCAATTTGGGTCCAATAAACAGCGCTTTGAAAATCTTTTTGACGGTGTTCTTTCACCATGGCAAGCTCGACACAAGCCTGAATCGATTTATATTCAACTGCCCTTTCCCACAACTCCATCGCAGGAACAATCTGGTCTCGCCGTTTATGGATGTTTGCCAGCCGTAATATTGCTTCGGTATAAAAATAAGTTAATTCAGAATCGATCTGGAATTCGTCATGATCAAGAAATTGGATGTATAACTCGATGGCAGTGTCCAGATCTCCATAATCTTCGTGGAATTTTGCGATGGAGTACAGGTCCACACCGGGGATGTCTGAACTGGACTGTGGTGCCGAAAGTATCTTGCACGCGTGGTTGAGTAAAGCTGCCATCGAGATCACGTCAACAGAATTATGGTAAAAAACACTTTTTAAGGGGATAGCATCACCATCGCGTAGATAATCAAAGTACATTTGGGGAATCATCCAGCCGGGGATATCATCATCCGACCGCGCTGCATGTAAGATTTGGGCTTCCAAATTGATTAACGTCCTGCTGGGAAGCCGGTCCTTCCATAAACGGCGAGCAAGGTGAAGCAGGTCCACCTGTAGTTTTTCACCGATAGGATCTCTCCATCCTTGCAGTAAATACCGGGTCTTTAGAAGTGGCAGGTCGAATGATTTTCCGTTGAAGGTTACCAGCATCTGGCAAGGCAGGAGGAATTGTTCGAGAGCAACCAATAATGCTGGTTCTGACGAGATATCATGTAAAAAAAATTGAGCGAGGTGAAACTGGTTGTCGACAAATTTACCAACTCCTACCATGAAGGCGAGGGTCCCAGTTCCTCCAGAGAGTTCCGGTTGTCTCAGTGTCCAGGAAGCCAATGGAATGATGGTCGAATTCCGATAGTCCCTCAGCCTGTAAAAATTGCCCAAGGACTTCTAGGGAACCTGACAGACGGATGGGTACATCACCTTGCTGGTATTCATCCGGTAATATTTCCTCAACCACAAATATATTCCCATGGGAATTGGACCAGTATCCTCCACCTAAAATGGTATGAAGGTCAACTGATTCTTTCTTTTTGCGGGGCTGAATGTTTCCTGTCCCAATGGTTACCCCCATCCCTTTGAGTTTATCGCTAAGTGAAGGCATGCTGCACCAAAACTTCAAGGATTGCCAGAGTCTCTGTCTTGCTTCCGGATCCATTTTCCCCGCCAGGACCGACGCATGAAGGACAGCCATCCTTGCACTGACAGTTTTTCACCAGCTCAAGGGCATGGTGTACCAGCTCATCATGTTTGCTGTAAAGGTGTTCGCTGAACCCAAAACCTCCGGTGAATTCCTCATAGATGATGACCGTCGGAAAGCCATCCAGATAACTGGGCTTGGGATCTGAGTGCACCCAGATGTCATTGCTGTCGCACATCAGGAATAGAGGGGAGAGGTTACCAAGTATGTTTGCCAGACCAGAGAGACCACTGCGGATACGCACATTCATTTCTACCTGATGGTGGCAGCTGCCGCAAAGTGTCACCAGGTTACTGAGATCATTTGCTATCATGGTTGAGGAAAATAAGCGAAAGGGTGTTTTATGATGGACTTCGAGTTTGGAGTATTCACCCGATGATCCACACACCTGGCATTGATTCCCATCTCTGGCTTGTGCTTTCTTTTTCTGAATATCCCAATCGGATCCGTAATTATTTGGATCGTTATTCCATAACTTGATTTTACGGAGATCGTTGACAAGTTGGGGTTGTAGTGTGATCCAGTAACCAGTGGTCTTCAGTTCTGTAGGTGGTAGGTCCAGTTCCTCCATTCCCATTTGTTCATGGGTGTGCCATCGCATTTTTCGATACCCAATCACCCTGGTTGTCACTTGTAAATCACCAAACCCTTTCATGACTGCTGTATTGGAATCTTGTTGGTCAATGTCCAGGATTTTTATCTGGGTATCCCGCCGAGGACGAGTGTAATATCCCGGATCTACTTTTCTCAACCTGCATACCTTCTCTTCGAGGTCAAGATCTTCAACCAGGTAGATTTTTGCTTCGTGCAGGTAAACGGCTCCCGGGTGAGTCATCCAGAACGCGCTTGGAAAATCGACCTGACCAATGATGGTTCTTTGTCCCCCCTGACCTGATAAAACTGCCTCTTGTAGGATGACCTGATCAGCTGAACTGTTCCGCAGGGATATAGATTGAGCCGGGTAACGGTCCGACAAAAAGAAATACTTGTTTCCAGAAAGAAAAACATCACCGGATTCGACCAAGAAATGGATCAACTCGAGAATGGTCTGTTGATCAATCGAGCCATACTTTTGCCCGGGTTCAAATGGAAGTTCAAAAAGGGAACAACGCATATGATCCAGGAGAATGATCAGGTTATCTGGGTTAATCAAAGCTGCTTCAGGGTTCTTCCCAAATAAGTATTCAGGATGAGATGAGAAGAATTGATCGATGGGATCCGGAGTCAACACCAGGACCGATAACGAAGGGAGAATTCCGCGCCCTGCACGCCCGGATTGCTGTCGGGTGGAGGCGATTGTTCCGGGATAACCTACCAGAACTGTAGCATCGACCCCACCAATATCAATACCTAGCTCTAAGGCGTTTGTGGCGATCACAGTTTTCAATTTTCCACTGCGTAAACCCTCTTCGATTTCTCTTCGTTCAGCCGGCAGGTAACCACTGCGGTAACCGCGTATTTTTCTGGAGGCATCATCCACATCCACCTGGGACTGAACAAGGTATGAAAGCAGTAATTCAACGGACGGTCTCGACCGGCAGAAAACGATGCTTTGCACATCGTTTGTGAGTAGAAGGTCAGCGATGCGGATGCTTTCCATAATTGAACTTTTTCTTAAACCCAGGTCCTGGTCGATAATGGGTGGGTTATACAGGAGAAGATCCTGTGAGCCGCGCCTGGAACCATCCTGGTTAATGAGCACAAATTTTTGTTCAACTAGTTTTTCAGCAAATTCAAGTGGGTTAGCTATCGTGGCGGATGCCAGTATGAACTGTGGATCTGATCGATAGAAATCCAGAATCCTGCGCAACCGTCTGATTACATTCGCAAGGTGAGAACCAAAAACTCCGCGGTAAGTGTGAACCTCATCAATGACGATATATTTCAGGCATTTAAAAAAATCCGCCCAATTTGTGTGCTGGGGGAGGATGCCCATGTGCAGCATATCGGGATTAGTAAAAATGATTCTGGCTTTGTTCCGTATATTAGCCCGATGGCTGGTCGGTGTATCACCATCATAAACTGCAAGGGGGATGTCAGGCAGTGATCTTCGACCGTTGGAATCAGTATCCCTGGAAAACTCCTCCTTAATCGACCGGGCAATATAGGAAAGAGAGTTAAATTGGTCCTGGCTGAGGGCTTTGGTTGGGAATAAAAACAAAGCCCGGCATTCCGGGTCTTTTATCATTGAGTTGATAACCGGCAAACTGTAACATAAGGATTTTCCGCTAGCTGTACCAGTTGACACGATGATATTTTCTCCATCGATGACGTGCTTATAAGCTAACTTCTGATGTGAGAAAAGTTCTGTGATGCCTTGATTGAGAAGTGCCTGAACAAATACAGGATCAACGGTATCAGGGATGGACTGGAATTCTGGAGATCTCGAGGATACAGATTCCCAGGCAGTGATGTTCTCGTAGAAGGATTTATCGAGTCTTATACGGTTGATTACTGCACTTATCCCATCATGCATCTGGATTCGACCGGTCTAAGATAGGATCAATTTCTCGGAAATACTCACGCCGTGGTAAATCCTGTTGATGATGTCCGCGAGGAGAGGGGCAATCGATAAAACTGTGATTTTGGGATGTTGTTTCGAATTCAGGAACTGGTATGGTGTTGGTAACAACCAATTTCTCAATGCGTTCATCTTGATCAAGTATTTGTAATGCGGTGGGAAGTAAAACAGGATGAGTGACGGAGAAGTATGCCTTTCCTTCCGCACCATGTTCGTAGAGCGTATCGATTTGCCTAAGCACACTACCTCCAGCCATCAGGTCATCGATGATGATCGGCTGCCGACCTCGGATATCGCCAACGACGTGAGAGGTGTAAACCTCTGAAAGACCAACACGTTTTTTGTGCATGATTACCAGGGGGAGTTCCAATAATTCAGCGTATCGTCCCGCCATATTCGCTCTTCCCAGGTCTGGGCTGACAATTGCAGAATTCTCAAATTGGGGTTGTCGGAAATAATCTGCTAATAACGGTAAAGCTGTTAGGGGATCGACAGGGACATTGAAAAATCCCTGGATTGCCCGGTTGTGGATATCAACGAAAATGACACGGCTGACGCCCATCTCCTCGAGCAAATTGGCAACTACTCTCGCGCTGATTGCCTCCCTGCCGCGAGCCATTCTGTCCTGACGAGCATAAGGGAAATAGGGGATGACAACACTGATTCTATGGGCACTTGCACGCCTGAATGCATCCAGGTAAAGGATGAGTTCCATTAAATTATCATTGACAGGAACTGAACATGTCTGTACGAAAAAGATATCCTGATCGCGCACAACTTCATCGATCATAATATGCACTTCGCTATCCGGAAGTAAAGTTGTAGTCGTTTTTCCCAGGGGGACATTGAGTATGTCTGCGATTTCCTGGGCAAGGGCTTTATGGGAAGAACCACTGAATATCCTCAGAGGATGATCTGTCATTGAAGTCTCCTATTAATACCCTTCTTTCAAAAACCTTTAATCACCAGAAACGGTTGGAAACCCGGCGGAAATCCAATCTTTTATTCCTCCAGACACGCTGGTAACCTGTTCAAAACCTTTATTAAGGAGGATGTCTCGACCGCTTTGGGAGCGGTTTCCGGATCGGCAAAGGACGATTATTTCTTTGTCCGTTGGTAGCTCTTTCGCTCTTTTTTCCAAATCTCCTAGGGGAATGTGAACCGTATTGGGAACATGAACCTCATTCCATTCCGACTTTTCTCTCACATCCACAATGAGAGTACCTGTCTGGTAGAATTCAAAAGCCTCATTAACTGAGATTTCACGAGGTAAGCTTTCAGTTGTTATTTTTTCGGGACGTGACAGCACGAAAACGATGCCTGTAATTACGACGCCTACTCCCAGTACGATGATAAAAATCGTCAGGAACAAGTCTCTGGGTGTTCGTTTAGATGATTTCTTTGACGAATTTTTCGATGGTTTCATCCTTAGCAACTCCTCAATAAATTGGTCTAAAGTGTACCAGATGATCACTTTTCTAGATGTAAATTCATATAGAAACTGGTGAGTATTTCCTGGTGAGTATTTCCTGGTGAGTATTTCCTGGTGAGTATTTCCTGGTGAGTATTTCCTTGACGCGTATTAAGATTTCGTGATACACTTTTGCCCGCACAAAATATGGACCCGTGGTGTAGTGGCCAAACATGCAGCCCTGTCAAGGCTGAGATCGCGGGTTCGAATCCCGTCGGGTCCGTATCGCTGCTCCAAAAATCCCACAATCTCTGGTTGGGGGATTTTTTTATCTTTCCGATGTTAAAATACCCAACATATTGAGGAGGCATTTATGAAGAACAGGGCAATTTTTCTCGGTCTCGATATATCGACTACTGGCGCAAAGGCGTTATTGATTGATGCGCAAGGAAATGTCATCGATTCTTGCACACATCCGCTCGAATTATCCACACCAAAACCTTTATGGTCTGAACAGAACCCGCTTGATTGGTGGGACGGTATGGTCAAAAGCATCCATAACGTGATTAAACAAGCCGAAATCACCGGGAACGATATCAAAGCGATTGGTCTTACCGGGCAAATGCATGGTCTGGTCATGCTTGACGGAGAAGGGAATGTGCTTCGTCCTGCAATTTTATGGAATGACCAGCGAACTGCAAAACAATGTGATGATATAAGAAACCTGGTTGGCAGACAGGAATTGATCAACACAACTGGAAACGATGCCCTGACCGGTTTCACTGCCCCGAAAATCCTTTGGGTTCAGCAGAATGAGCCAGAAGTGTTTAATTCAACCAGGCATATATTACTCCCGAAGGATTACATCAGGTACCGGTTAACACATGAATTTGCCACTGATAAGGCAGGCGCTTCCGGGACGATACTGTTTGACTTAAGAAACCGGGATTGGTCGAACGAAATCCTGGGCAAATTGTCGATTCCTGTTGAATGGCTCCCAAAAACCTTTGAAGGTCCGGAGATCACGGGCGTGGTGCAAGCTGAGGCTGCTTCAGTGACAGGGCTGAGAACTGGCATACCTGTTATTGGAGGTGGAGGGGACCAGGCTGCACAGGCTGTGGGGGTTGGCGCGGTTGAACCTGGCATCATCGGGCTAACACTTGGGACATCTGGGGTGGTATTTGCACCTACCCCTGGAGCCTTAATAGAACCTCAGGGGAAACTGCATGCGTTTTGTCACGCCGTTCCTGGGCAATGGCACCTTATGGGAGTGATGTTAAGCGCTGCAGGTAGTTTCCAGTGGTACCGGAATAACCTGGCTCCAGATTGCACATATGATGACTTGACATTGGAGGCGGGTGAGGTGAGTGCTGGCAGTGAAGGCTTATTGTTCATGCCATATTTAACCGGCGAACGCACACCATATCCGGATCCATATGCCAGGGCGGGTTGGATCGGAATCACGATACGCCACAACAGGAAGCATATGTCCAGAGCATTATTGGAGGGTGTTGCCTTTGGATTGAAGGACAGCTTTGAGCTGGTGAAATCGGCGGGTTTGGGCAGCATTGAACAGGTGAGGGTTTCCGGCGGTGGCGCTCGCAGCCCCGTCTGGCGTCAAATCCTTGCGTCTGTGTTCAACACTGAACTTGTTACGGTCAATACCACAGAAGGAGCAGCATTTGGGGCTGCATTGTTGGCAGGCGTAGGCAGTGGTAATTGGGACTCTGTTCAGGAGGCCTGTGCATCTGCTATCAAGATAACCGGCAGTGACCAGCCAAAACAATCGGATCTTTCCATTTACGAACAACAGTATGGCAACTATAAAATGCTTTACCCGGCATTAAGTCCATTATTCAATAATCTGGCATAAGACTTCGATAAAATTTACGGTAGAATTGCGGGATATTGCCTGTGCAGCAGTTTCTTATTGAACTGTTTGTTCATTTCCATACGGAGATAAATAATAAACCTGACTGAAAGGAAAAGATATGCAAACGATTGTTCGAAGTCAAAAAGAAACGGTCACCATCGATACTGAAGGTCCAATGGTGATCATCGGGGAGAAGATCAACCCGACTGGAAGAAAGAAGATGGCAGCAGCATTGTTGGATGGTGATTTCGAATATGTGCGCAACCTGGCAGTTTCCCAAGTGGAAACAGGGGCTGATATCCTTGATGTGAATGTGGGAGTGCCCGGAATCGATGAACCAGCTATGATGGCAAAGGTTGTGAAGCTTGTTTCCTCATGGGTGGAAGTTCCTTTGTGCATCGATTCGCCCAATCCTGCAGCGATCAAGGCAGGTTTGGAGGCTGCAACCGGCAAGCCATTGGTAAATTCCGTGAGTGGGGAAAAAGAGCGGTTACAGTCGATTCTTCCGCTGGTTAAAGAACATAGGGCAGCCGTGATTGGTCTGACCATGGATGATTCTGGTATTCCCGATACAGCTGAAGGGCGCTTCAAGATTGCTGCTCTCATTGTAGAACAGGCAGATAAAACCGGAATTCCTATCGAAGATGTCGTTATCGATCCGTTGGTGATGACAGTCGGCTCCGATTCAAATGCAGGTGTTGTAACGCTGCAGACGATCGATATGATCCATCATAAGTTAGGCGTGAATATAAATCTTGGCGCCAGCAATATCTCATTTGGGATACCTGACAGGCATACAGTTAACCAGGCATTTCTTGCTCTTGCGATGGGTGTGGGAGCAACCTGTGCAATCACTGATCCCTTGAAATTAACCAGCATCATCCGGGCTGTTGACTTGATTTTGGGGAAGGATGATTTTGCCATGCGCTATATTCAAAACTTCCGCAAAATGCAGGCAGTCACCGGATAATTCTTTTAGAGGTATTTATTGATGAGGTATCTTTGCGTCACCTGTGAGGTGCTGGCAAGACCGGTATATTATTGTTCTGCACTCTCACCCCATATTATCGATGTCACTCTCGTTGAAAGAGGTTTACACAACGATCCGGATTATCTGAGGAATCACCTGCAAGATATGATCGACAAATTTGATGGCAAACCATATGACGCTATCTTATTTTCATATGGTTTATGCGGGAAAGCAACATCAGGTCTCATATCCAGGTCAATACCTCTCGTGATACCAAAAGCTCATGATTGTATAACATTATTTCTGGGGAGCAGAACTCGCTATCTGAAAGAATTCACCGATACTCCCGGAACATACTGGTATGCACAGGATTACATCGAAAGGGATGATGGTAAAGGGACGGCACTCTCGGCGGGATCAGCTTTAGACGTTTTATTTACTGAACAATACGAAGCGTATGTCGTGAAATATGGCAAAGATAACGCTGATTATCTGATGGAAGTGATGGGCGCCTGGGAGCAGCATTACCAAAGGGCTGTTTACATCGATATGGGGATTGGGGATGGCAGTGCCGTTGAAAACAAAGCCAAAGAGGAATCGAACAAACGGGGATGGTCTTTCGAACGGATGGAAGGTTCCGTGATCCTGGTGAAGCGCTTGTTGGATGGTGACTGGGAAGATGATTACCTGGTAATAAATCCCGGTCAGGAAGTCATTATGACCAATGATGAAAATGTAATCGGCTGCCGGGTCTATGAGGAAAAATTTTGAGCGAAGATGTAAAGAATAATACTCTCGTACTGGTCGATTTGGAACCAATCGGAAGAAGAATCGATGTACCAATCGGCACAACCGTTCTCGATGCTGCAAGAATGGCTGGAATTGAACTATCATCCGTTTGCGGTGGCATGGGAACCTGTGGAGCCTGTCGTGTCCGTTTTGCAGAAGGTGAACTTTCGCCTCCCACGAAAGATGAGTTATTCGAACTTCGAGAGGAAGAACTCGCAGCAGGAGTGCGATTTGCATGCCAGGCGCGGGTAGAAGGTCCTGTCAGGATTGATATTCCTGCTGAGTCATTGACAGCATCGCAGAGATTGCAGGTGGAGGGTAAGGAGATCAATATCGACCTCGATCCTTTCATCAAGGCGATTGATATTATCATTGAACCTCCTGGTTTGAATGATCTGCGATCCGACGAGATTCGTGTGGTCGATAAACTTGAACAAATGAGCCACGGAAATGTCTCATTCCGGTACCCAGCCTTGAAACAACTTCCCAATGTATTGAGGGAAAATGCCTTTCAGGTTACATTGGCGATGCGGGATACGCAGATTATCGCTGTGTTGCCTCCAGGGTCCAGCATTTATGGGTTGGCTGTTGATGTGGGAACCACAAAGCTTGCAGCCTACCTGGTTGATCTAACAACCGGGGAGACTGTGAACAAGACGGGTGCAATGAACCCGCAAATCGGCTACGGAGAGGATGTCATCAGCAGGATTTCATTTATTAATGACCATGAAGATGGGCTGGCTATCCTGCAGCGGAAATTAATCGATAGGCTAAACGATCTGATCTCCGAATTGTGCAACAGTAAAGGTGTGGCTCCGAACCAAATCGTCGATTCTGTGATTGTCGGAAACACTGCCATGCACCATATCTTTGCCGGAATACCGGTTGAGCAGTTGGGTATGGCACCTTATGTCCCGGCTGTAAGTGATGAATTAGAAATCCCGGTTTCCGAAATTGGGCTGAAAATTTCACCGGGTGCGACAGTTTATTTACCGCCAAATATTGCCGGTTATGTGGGAGGCGATCATGTGTCCATGCTGTTGGCGGCTGAAGCAGCCCAACATCGTCAGGATGCACATACGATCGTGTCTCTCGACATTGGTACCAATACCGAGATCAGCCTTTATTATTGGGGGCGCCATTTAAGCTGCTCTTGCGCTTCTGGACCTGCATTCGAAGGCGCTCACATTCGAGATGGGATGCGTGCAGCTCCTGGCGCCATTGAACGTGTGAGGATCGTTGACAGCGATGTGAAAATCCAAACGATCGATGGGAAACCGGCTGTGGGTATTTGTGGCTCAGGAATCCTGGACGCCGTATCGGGACTCTTGACCGCGAATGTTGTCGACCACAGGGGTGTATTCAAGGGCGAGCACCCGCGCCTTATAGGCAACGGTAACAAGTTCGAATTTGTTCTTGCCCAAGCTGATCTTAGCGGTCATGGAAAAGACATATCGGTCACTCGAAGGGACGTGAATGAGATCCAACTGGCAAAAGGAGCAATCCGTGCTGGTGTTGAGGTCTTATTGGAGGATGTAGGTATAACTCCGGAAGAAATTGACGAGTTTATAATTGCGGGAGCATTTGGAACTTATCTTGACCTGGAAAGCGCCATTAATGTGGGAATGTTTCCGGATATCCCCAGGGAGCGATTCAAGCAGATTGGTAACGCTGCAGGTTTAGGTGCAATTGGAATGTTGATTTCGCGGAAAATTCGCAAACAAGCGAAAAACATCATCAAAGATGTAGAATATATCGAATTAACCACCCATCCTGGATTTACAAGCGCCTACATGGACGCTCTCTCCTTCCAAAGAAATTGACTTCTTATTGAATTGCCAGATAAAAAGAGAATTAGAAAAACCGCGCTAACATCCTTATTGTGAAATATTTCTCAAAAGGGTGTATACTTACACCTTGTGTGATAATCTGCATTTGGAGAATTAATTAATAATGAATCAAATAACCAGCCCAACTTTTGACCCTGTACATGATGTGCTTCATTACGAGCGCTCTGCACTTGATGCCATATTCTCTCCGAAGAATGTAGCTGTGATAGGCGCGACCGAGAGTCAAGGGTCAGTGGGGCGGACGATATTATGGAACCTGATCAGCAACCCTTTCGGCGGTGCTGTGTTCCCCGTAAACCCAAAACGTGAAAGTATCCTCGGCATTAAGGCATATCCCAGTGTAAGTGAAGTTCCCGCAAAAGTTGATCTTGCCGTTGTTGTAACTCCGGCTCCCACGGTCCCAGGAATCATCAAAGAATGTGTGGATTTGGGAATCAAGGGGGCGATCGTTATCTCGGCTGGTTTTAAAGAAACCGGACCCAAGGGTGTTGAGTTGGAACGCCAGATCATGGAGTATGCAAAGCAAGGCAACATGCGCATTATCGGTCCGAACTGTCTTGGAGTGATGAGCCCAATTTCGGGGTTGAACGCGACCTTTGGAAGCACCATGGCGCGACCAGGCAGCGTAGGTTTTATCAGTCAGAGCGGTGCCCTTTGCACGGCAGTGTTGGACTGGAGCATAAAAGAAAACGTCGGGTTCAGTTCATTCGTCAGCATCGGTTCCATGCTGGATGTGGGCTGGGGAGACCTGATCTATTACCTGGGAGATGATCCGCGCACAACCAGTATCGTTGTGTATATGGAAACGATCGGAAACGCTCGTGCTTTCCTCTCCGCAGCACGCGAAGTCGCCTTGACCAAGCCGATCATCGTCATTAAACCAGGAAGGACGGAAGGGGCAGCGAAGGCAGCAGCTTCTCACACAGGATCACTGACCGGGAGTGATGAAGTATTGGAGATCGCCTTTCGCCGCAGCGGTGTGTTGCGTGTCAACCACATTTCTGAGCTTTTCAACATGGCCGAAGTACTATCGAAACAACCCAGACCACAGGGTCCGCGCCTGACGATTGTAACCAATGCGGGAGGCCCTGGTGTTCTGGCAACCGATGAATTAATTATGAACGGCGGCAAGCTGGCTGAATTGTCCTCAAAGACGATGGAAGAGTTCGATGCGCTGCTGCCCGCAGCCTGGAGCCACAACAATCCGGTTGACATCCTTGGAGATGCAAGTCCGGAACGATATGCGAAGGCTCTTGAGATTGCGGCTCGAGACGAAAACAGTGATGGTTTATTAGTCATCCTGACACCTCAGGCAATGACAGATCCAACGAAAACAGCACAGGAACTTGTCCCCTACAGCGATAAATTGGGCAAGCCCGTGATCGCCAGCTGGATGGGGGGGAGTGACGTCGAAGAGGGTGAGATGATCCTCAACCGTGCCAACATCCCCACTTACGAATATCCTGATACTGCCGCCAGGATTTTTGATTACATGGCAAATTACGCCAATATCCTGAAAAGCCTCTATGAAACACCGGTTCTGGATGTGGATGAGGGCACACCTGGATCGAAGCGCAATCTGACGGATGAACTGATCCAACGTGTTCGCCAATCAGGTAGAACCTTGTTGACGGAGTATGAATCCAAACAACTCCTGTCGTTGTATGGTATCCCCACTATCGAGACCAGGATCGCTACTGACGTGGATGAAGCGGTACGGATTGCCGACGAGATCGGTTACCCGGTGGTGCTAAAGCTGCATTCGGAAACGATCACTCATAAAACAGATGTCGGTGGAGTAAAACTAAACCTGGAAAACGCAGGAGCAGTGCGAGGGGCATATTACTCGATGGAACAGGCAGTCCAAGATACATCTGGAGAAGGTCATTTTTTGGGTGTTACCGTTCAGCCAATGGCAAGCCTGGAAGGATATGAATTGATTATTGGCAGCAGCATAGATCCTCAGTTCGGTCCTGTTCTCTTGTTCGGTTTGGGAGGTTCATTGGTCGAGGTATTCAAAGACAGAGCTTTAGCGTTGCCGCCGTTGAACAATGTTTTGGCTCGCAGGATGATGGAGAGGACCAAGATCAATGAAGCACTCAAAGGTGTGCGCGGCAGATCATCTGTTGACATTGCAGCCTTGGAACAGATCCTGGTGAAATTCAGTAAATTGGTGGCTGAGAATCCATGGATTAAAGAATTGGACATCAACCCATTAATTGCTTCGTCCGAACAATTAATTGCTTTGGACGCCAGGGTGGTTATTTATGGTAAAGAAGTGGAAGAAAAGGAATTACCCAAATTAGCCATACGTCCTTACCCGATCCAGTATGTGAGCAAGTGGGTGGCAAGAAATGGGTTAGATATCACCTTCCGCCCAATCCGCCCTGAAGATGAACCATTGTTGGTCAAATTCCACGGCTGTTTATCGGATCGCACCGTTTATTTACGCTACCATTATCCAATGCAGTACATGGACAGAGTCAACCATGAGCGTCTTGGCAGGATTTGCCACATCGATTACGACCGCGTAATCGCCCTGGTTACCGAGATCACCAATATGGACACAGGCGAAAAAGAAATCCTGGCTGTTGGACGCCTGAGCAAGATGCATGGACTGGATTCGGCACGCTTCAGCGTGCTTGTCTCAGATGCGAGTCAGGGAATGGGTCTTGGCAAGGAGTTAATGCGCCGCTTGATTCAAATTGCCAGGGAAGAGAAATTAACCAGTTTAGAGGTTAATATTACAGCTGATAATTTTGTCATGCAAAAAATGTGTGAAAGCCTTGGATTTCTAATTGCACCGGGTGAAGACGATACAATGGTCAGGGCAGAACTACACCTATAAGTTAAATATTTTCCCATTATTTTTATTGAAGCAGGATAAGCATTTAGTCTTATCCTGCATTTTATAGAGGGACAATGAAGTATTTGGTTTCTAAGACCATCGCATCGGAATTGCCGTTCGTAAGGTTATGCAGGGCTGGTTGGAACGATTGGTAACAATCAGGTGCAAACCTGGCAACCACGGTAATATCCACAGAGAATATTTCATCCACGATCTCACCTTTGTGTTCTTTCACCAGAATCCTTGTTCTTTCCAATAGTGCATAGGAAATGGAAAACAATACATTATGAAGTAGCTGTTTCCGCGCCAGTGGCAGGATTTCCAGGAGAGCTTTTACACTATCTCCATAAGCACGCACCAACCCACCTTTTCCTAATTTTGTACCGCCAAAATACCTGGTAACAACAATAGCAACATCCCCAACCTTGCTGCCTTTCAAAACTGCCAGGACCGGTCGCCCGGCAGTCCCTGATGGTTCTCCCGCATCGCTGCAGTGCATGATTACCGAAGTACCATGACCGATGATATAAGCCGGTACATGATGGGAAGCATCCGGAAATTCGGATTTGACGTCCGATAAAAAAACTTTGGCTTCTTCCACACTAAAAACCGGTGCAGCCTTAGTAATGAATCGCGAATTAATGACAACGATCTCATTGGAACATTCCCTTGCTGGGATCAGGTATGCGTCTTCAGTCATCACCAGACAGTTCCTTGTATACTTTGTGATTTTTCTGGGGTTCGAATCCATAGGCATATGCCATCAACTCGACCGGATGAATGGGAATTCTGCCGGTAGCATGTTGGATCTGCCATCGACAGGTCTCGCTGTCGCAGAGAACGATGTTCGAATCTTCACCCCTTATGAAATCGAACAGCGGTTCACCGACATCCATGGCAATCTGATATTTTTCTTCTTTATATCCATAAGTGCCTGCAATACCGCAACAGTCTGCATGGCTTTCGACAATACTTAATCCAGGGATCAAGCTGAGGATATCGATCCCGGGAGTACCAATCCTGTGTGCCCGGTATTGACATGGGACGTGGTAGGGGATCTTCTTGTTAATTGCCCGGAAATCCAGGTTCAGATCTCCCTGATCATAAAGCTCAAGGAGAAACTGATTAAAATCAAAGATATTTGCCGCAACCAGGCTTGTGTCCTTATCGTGCATCCCCAACAATTCGGGTGCTTCTTCTTTGAGGGTCAATGTACAGCTTGTCGACGTCCCCACGATCTTGTATCCTTGTTTGACATACCCGGACAACTTCTCCACGTTAGCCTGGTGTAATTTCCTGGCAGCGTTAAACTCTCCGTTCGATAATAACGGCAATCCGCAGCAATTTTGTTCGGGCACAATCACCTCGAGACCATTTTTTTCAAGCACCTGAACCGCGGCGATACCAACCCAGGGTTCATAATATCTTGTAGAGCAGCCATGAAAATAAACAACTTTATGGACAAACTCCTGGGACATTCTTCTGTTCTTGAACCATGTGGTGAATTGGTAAGGGGCAAATTCGGGCAATGGCGCATGCTGTGAAATACCCAGTATTGTTTCTCCAAACTTGCGCATAGAAGGATTCTTAAGAAGGTAGTTCGCGAGTGGAGAAACGGGTTGAGCAATTTTCCCGAGGTTTTCCGCTCGAGCTATCAAGTTATTGCGCAGCCTGTTTCGCAGACTCTGGTTGCCCTCACTCACCCAATGAGAACGCGCACGGGCATTCATCTCAGCGATTTTTACCCCCGCCGGGCAGACCATGTTACAGATTCTGCAGCCACTGCAGTAATCGACAGATCTGTCGGAAGATTCTGCCAAATGGCTTCGAAACCGTGCGGACTGAGGACCCGCGTATTTTGGACCCGGGAAGGCAGTAGTCACCCTGGCAACCGGGCATGAGACCGTGCAAATGTTGCATTTCAAACACTGGTCGAGGGTTAGTTCAGGATTCTTGTGATGAAGTGTCATTCTTGTAGTTTTTTCGAAACAATTGCGCCAGCCAGACATCCTGTAAATAGACCAACACCTTCGACCGAACTCTCGATCACATAATCGCCACCATGAAGGACGGTTCCTGCACAGGTCACATTATCCAGGAAAATTTCGCCATTGGAAGATAAGGGCTGCAGTTGAGCATTCGTTTTAATCCCCACATTGAAAAGTGGTGAACGGATATGGGTTGTAGATTTTGATAGGCTGCTTTCAACCTCTGGTATAGTGACTGGAAGGTTAAAAATAACTTCTCTGGGCGTTTCCTGATACCCCATTTGAATCCCGCCCCCGATCATGCCACCTGTTGCAAGGATGAACTCTCTTGCGGTGTAAGACCTTTTTCCCGCTGCTGATTCGGAACATACCGCCACAACCCGATGATCTTCTGTTTGAGCGCTCAAGATTTGAATCCCTTCATGCACAATCCCTCCTGACTTCCGGATTTCTTCAACCAGGATGTGCGCCAGGCGTATCCCGGGCACAGATGGGGGAAGGGTAGGGATTTCGTACACCGGGATCCCAAGTTTCTGCAAGATTTCATTGTGGATATTTTGCGCGTTCTTGTTGCCCAAAACGGCTGGGATGCCAATCGACCTGGTCTCACGGAATTCAGGATTAACCAGTAAATGCTGTAATTCTCCTATAATGAAATTGCGGAAATCTTCTTTCTCCATCCAATATGAGAGCCTGGTGCTGGTAATCGCAGTTGGTGAGATAGTTTTTGATTTCGAAGTAAATTTCGAAACATCAACATTGCACCATTTCGTTTGGATACCATTCATGATGAGGTTATGCGCCACGAGTTTCGAAGAAAAATCATGGAAATTCTCGAAACCTACGATCAGTGAGGGTTTATTCATTTCATGAATATCACCTGCGAGCATGGTCACTGGTGCCAGGCAGGTTTTTCTGAGAGTTCCAAGAGATGTAGGTAAAGTATACTGGTGGTCCAATGAGCCACGCAAACGGTAACCATTATCTTGGAAAATTGATTTAAAATCTTCGATCACTTCCCGGCAGAAAGTCTCTTCGAGCAAGGAATAAGGATGATCGGAGGTCTCATCTCTCACCTTGCGGAGTCCATCTATAGGAGTTCTTGATTCCTGCATGGTGTAATCATGATTTACCGAAAAAACATCAATACAACCTGATCCCCAATAAAGTGTCCCCCATCCATGCGTCACCAGGCAAGTCTGCAAACCACTCCGCACTGCCCGCCAGGCTGCACTCAATCCTGCGAGTCCACCCCCGATTACAACGACATCATAGCGGGGTTTTGATGATTTTTCGGATGTGGAAGGCAGGTTGTTTTCCTGGCAAACATTTTTATCGCCAGCACTTTCTGTATTAACTTGAAGAGGAAGTATTCGAATCCCTTTGCCCTGATCAGAAAGGTTTAATCGTGAGTCGGCAGAATTGGTAAATCTGCCGGACCGGCGCTCGATTTTTAATGGGGCGAAAGCTGGCAAGTGAAGCTGGTTGATTTTCAATAATGAGTGGTTAATAAAATCATCAAATGCCTGCTGGCGTAGCTGCTGTCCCCAGAGGACGGGTTGAATCCCCGACCAGCGTTCGGTCACGAAATCTACCACAGCCTGGTTAAATTTTTCAACAGGTTCTTCATTGACCTCATGTAGAATTCCCGCAGCCCTTACCGTACAGTACAAACCCTGGCACGGTCCCATCCCCAGTCGTGTATCTCGGCGGATATCATCTAGGGATTTTGCGAGAGATCCTTTCCAGGCGTTGAGGATATCTTCTCTGGTCACCAATTCGCACTCACAAATCAGGTTGCCGTACGATTGTGCTTTTTCTATCACACGCAGGCGATCGCCTGGGAGATGGTACCTATTTTTAGCCTTGATGGGTGTGCTGCTTTTGAAAGGGTGATGCAATTTGGTGGACGGCGTTTCACAGGATCGACCGGTGCCCAGTTTTTCGCAGACCAGATCAGCCGTTACCTCCGCCATTTTTCGGTAGGTGGTCCATTTTCCGCATGTGATGGTAACAAACCCGTCCACATTGTCCCTCTTCTTATGATCGAGCAATACAAAATTTCTCGAAAGCTCACGTGAGTCTTGCACCTGTTGTGAATCAGGAAGTGGATCTTCTTTAATGAGAGGACGTACCCCTGCCCAGGCTCGCAAGAAGCGGAAATCCTTGATACCAGGGATTATTTTTTCACCCTCAGAAATGATCCTCTCCACCTCCCAGGGTTCGATTGAGAAATTATCCGGATCGGGTACCGGGTGGTCTGTGGTGCCCAGGACAGCTACCGTATGTGCTGGTACGATAATGTCCCCATCGGAGGGATATTTACAGCGATTGATGACCGTGTTGACTACCCGGTGGTTGGTGGCAAGCATGGTGCCTTTTCCGGGAACCATGCGTATCTTGATCCCAGCCATTTTTGCGATGACACCTGCCCATGCACCGCTTGCATTAACCACCATGTCTGCCTCAATGCGAACCTTTTCATCCTTTTCACGATCGTGGCAGATAGCACCGTTCACCCGTCCTTCGCCTGTTAAAAGTTTTTCTACCGGGTAATAGGTGAATATTTGCGCGCCTAAATCCCGAGAAGCAGCGGCATTGGCTTCTGAAGTCAAGAAGCTGTCAACTGATGCATCGGGGACATGAAAGCACCTGGTAATCCCAGGGTTGAGCAAGGGTTCCCGCTTCAACATTTGAGCGATATCGATCTCCTCAACGGGGATCGCCGATACACGACACCGGTTGATGAAATGATCGGCATACTCGCCCTCATCCCAGGGGGTGCTGACAAAAAATCCGCCTGTGTCCTCGATTGCAAACGGTATGATCTTTCTCAGGATCTGGTTCTCGTGGTAACAATCTGCAGCCGCCTGGGGATCACTGACGACATATCTGCCTCCAGAATGGAGCAATCCATGGAACCTGCCGGTTGTCCCATGGGATAAATCGCCTTTCTCAACAAGGATAACTTTAAATCCACGCAGTGCCAGGTCAAGCATGAGACCTGTCCCCGTAGCACCCCCTCCTATTACCAGAATTTCGGTTTTTAATATCTTCATATAAATAATTCAATCTGCAGAAAGTAGATATATTTTGACTGGTGACGATCCGCAGTTTTTTGTCTGTCATGTTCAAGACTTTATCCAATTTCCCAGCCGAATGATTTTTCGATAGCTAGAGACCATTTCGCTAACAAGTGTGCTCGCTTCGAGACGTTCATATCAGGGACCCACCGGTGACCCGCTTGCCAGACATCTTCGATCGCCTGAGTTCCATGCCACAATCCTACTGCCAAACCAGCAGCATAGGCTGCACCCAGGGATGTTGTTTCTTTGATCCTGGGTCTTATGACGGGAATATCGAGGATATCAGCCTGGAACTGCATCAGCAGATCGTTTTCGACCATACCTCCATCCACTTTCAACGACTGGATCGATACCCCAGTTTCCCTTTCCATTGCCTTTAATACGTCCCTGCTCTGGAAGGCTGTCGCTTCGAGCACAGCCCTTGCGAGGTGACGCTTATTTACGAAACGTGTTAAGCCAGTAATTGTCCCGCGAGCGTCCGCGCGCCAATATGGTGCGAAAAGACCTGAAAAAGCTGGAACGAAGTACACGCCTCCATTGTCAGCGACTTCACTGGCGAGGGCTTCGATTTCAGTTGAGGCATGTATGATCCCGAGATTATCCCTCAGCCATTGGACCAGGGCTCCTGCAATTGCTATAGAGCCTTCAAGGGCATAAATTGGCGGCATATCACCGAATTTATATGCCAGTGTGGTGAGAAGACCCTGTTTTGATTGGATGGCTCTTGTGCCAGTGTTCAATAATAGGAAACAACCAGTGCCATAGGTGTTTTTCAGATCGCCTTCGTTGAGGCATGCCTGACCCACCAGGGCTGCGTGCTGGTCGCCTAGATTCCCACAAACCGGAATCTCTGCGCCAAAGGGACCTGATTTCCTGGTGCTGCCCCAGGAATCGGGATCGCTGGAGGATGTTATCCGGGGGAGTGATGTGCGCGGGATTCCATGTATATCTAAAAGATGATCGTCCCAATCCAGGGTATATAAATTCATTAATTGAGTACGGCTGGCATTGGTTACATCGGTCACATGACTCCCACCTTCAGGACCTCCGGTCAACCACCATATCAGCCAGCTGTCCATCGTGCCAAAAAGAGTTGAGCCGGAATTTAATCCTTCCCGTATCTCCGATGGACCATGATTGATCAACCAGATGATTTTCGTCGCTGCAAAATAGGTGGATACAGGCAGTCCAGTGATGCTTCTGAACCTGTCTATACCAGGCATTTCCGATCCAGCTTCGCTGATTAGTTGTTCACATATATCTTTTGTCCTGGTATCCTGCCAGACAATAGCGTTATAGAGTGGTCTTCCTGTAAACTTGTCCCAGGCAACCGTTGTTTCTCTCTGGTTTGTCACCCCAACCGCCTTAATGGCGTTTGACGCCACTCTCCCGCTCTGTAATGCTTTCTCGATAACGTATTGGGTTTTCTGCCAGATTTCCATTGGATCGTGTTCTACCCAACCTGGTAGCGGGTATATCTGGCGGTGTTCTTGCTGGGCGGCACTGATGATTTTACCGGATTTATCGAATAACATGCAGCGTGAGCTGGTTGTTCCCTGGTCGATTGCCGCAATGATTTCAGACATTTCTTTTTCCTGTTCTCAAACTGGTTTTATGGGTTCTTTTATCCATTTTAACGCCAACACGGAAATTAGGAAAATGAACCCATAAACAGCGAAAAGGACAATATAACCCAGACCTGGAAGGTGATTTACATTGGTTGTAAAAAAATCAGCGATGGGTCCGCCGATATATGCACCCACTGCCCCAGCACCCGCTCCAGCGAGATTAGATATCCCAAGAAAATGTCCAGCCTCATTTTTCGGTACCAGGCTTGTGCCCAGCGCCCAATTGGCAACATAGAATAATCCAGCTGCCGTTCCGATAATGATGCCTCCCATATATAACGTTGTCAAAGAAGGTGATGAAAGCGTAAGGAACGTGCCTGCTGCTGCCAGTATCCCGCTTAGGAAGACAACAGGTCTCTTTCCAATCTTGTCAGATATGCGACCTGCTGGAAGTGCGGACAGCAGGATAAAAACGCCCACCAACAGCATCAAGTTTACAGCCGGTTTTGCAGCGGTCTCACCATCAAAACCCAGTCTGGCTTGTATGAAATAGATAATAAATGTGGTCAGGTTGGTGGCGCCAACCAGGAACATCAGGCGGTTTACCACCCACCAGGTGAAGGATGGGTTCCTGGCAGCTTTCGTTCTACCGAAACTAATCTGGATACTCAGCCACACTCCCAGAGCCACTGCCGTGAGCATACCCGCCAACCCCATCAGACCCATAATCACAATCTGGGGCGTGGTGGACATCCGGATTACATTCGTTCCCACCCAGCGTACGATGTACCCGCTGCTCAGGATCACGGTGGTGAAAACAGCCGTCATCATCACCAGCCTGATCAAAGGCATCCACTGAACTTTTTTTTCAGGTCGGGGAAAAATCCTTTCTGGAGTTAGCATGGTAATAAGCATTGTAAATAATAAAATTACCGCAGCTGTTACAAGCGCAGCCCAAAATTCTCCTTCTGCCACCATGCGACCGATAGTGAAGGATACCAATAAAATCGGTACAGGTAGTTCGAGAATGGTTTTCACGGCTGAAAAAACACCTTGTTTTTCTAGCGGAACCAGGTCGGGGATCAAGCCTTGCTGAGCTGCGTGAGCAGTGTTTGAGCTTACTGATAAGAGCAGTGCCATTACGAACAAGGACCAGAAACCGGTCGTCCCCTGTAAACCAACCGAGAAACCAATTCCTGCTATCATGATCATATCCAATAAGGTGCCAGCGAAGATAAATGGTCTGCGCCTTCCCCATTTTGAACGGCTGTGGTCAGAAAGAAGTCCCATCGCTGACTGAACCAGTAAGGCGACCATGAGAGTCCACAACCTGAGCGTGCCTAAATATGAGCCCTGTTGAGTTTCTCCTACATATTGTTGAACCAATAGTGGAAAAATTAATCCATTTGTTTGGGCTAAAGTAATTAAGCCAACCCAGTAAATGTTGATCGTTATCAGGTCGTACCAGCGTAAGCTGCGGCTGGCGGATGATGATTGGAAGTCAGTCAAAGATCCTGTGAGGATGGGTATAAATCGAGAATTGGTTCTTCCGCGCGTATCCGATCAGGGTTATGCCGTAGTTATCGGCGAGTTTTATAGACAGGTTGGTTGGGGAAGTCCTGGATACAACAACCCTGGCTTTCATGCGGTTGGCTTTTTGCAGCATCTCGGAAGAAATCCTGCCGGTGGTCAGAAGCAGAGATGCGGGTGGAAATTTCCCATCGAGGAGGCAGCGACCGGATATTTTATCAAGCGTGTTGTGCCGCCCAATATCCTCCATCACATAGAGAATCTCACTAGCGTCAGATAATATCGATGTGTGCACCCCGCCAGATGTTTGATAAAGTGATTGTCCTTCGTAGAGCATCGTCATCAAGCCTGTGATGGTTTCCGGTGAAATCTGATGCATCTGATGGGAATTCTGGTTGTCTGCAGATGGCAGTTCAGGTTCTTTCCGTTCTTCGTCTGCTGAAATCGACTCATGATGTGAGTGGTCAAGTGAAGATAATCCACCGGAGCAGCCCGTTGTCTTGTGCCAATATTCAGGTTTGGTCAACTCATGCGACAGCCAAACATCCACATTATCTTTCCCTTGACATACGTGAAGATCTATGATCTCAGTTTTGTCTTCCAATAAACCTTCGTTAAAGAGAAATCCGACCGCCAGCGCGTCCAGGTCAAGCGGCGTACACATCAATGTCAACCAATGCTCTCCATTGACACATAAACCGACAGATTTCTCGGAAATCACATGCGTGTCAACAAGCCTGGTATGTCCAGAAAGGTATTGGTAAACCTGTACAGGTTGGTTAGGGGAGTCGTCCATTATGCAGCAGGTTGGGCTCCGGTTAATTTATACAAATCCAATTCATCACTAAGTTCCTGTCGGAACTGGCGTGTATACAGGTTGTAATAATGACCACCCAGGCGCAGAAGTTCAGCATGCGTACCGATTTCGGTGATCTTACCATTTTCGATAACCAGAATTCGATCCGCCTTGCGGATTGTGGACAGTCGGTGGGCAATCACAAAACTGGTGCTTTCACTTATGAGCTTTTCCATGCCTCTTTGAATCATCGCTTCAGTCAAAGTATCTACAGAACTGGTCGCTTCATCCATGATGAAAATGTCGGGTTTTGCCAGTATCGCACGCGCCAGGCTGATCAACTGTTTTTGTCCGGTTGATAACAGGTTGCCTGATTCTCCGACTTCTTCATCGTATCCTTTTGTCAGGCGGGTGATGAAATCGTGCGCTCCTGCCAGCTTTGCTGCCTCAACGATATCCCCGTCCGAAGCATCCAACTTTCCGTAACGGATATTCTCGCGGATGGAGCCTGAAAACAGGTGAGGAGTTTGCAGGACAACCCCAATCCGGGAATGGATAGCTTGCAGAGGGAAATCGGTAAAATCAATCCCATTGATCTTGATCGTGCCTTTCTTCGGTTCGTAGAACCTGCAGAGCAAATTTACGATAGTTGTTTTACCGCCTCCGGTTGGTCCTACCAGGGCGATTGTCTCACCATTCCTGACGTGCAGGGAGAAATCGGAAAGAACTGGCACCTCATCTTCGTAATAGAAGGTCACGGCATCGAATTCAATATCACCTCTAATCGAATCGGTCGCGGTAGTTACGGGTTTATCGGTAACTTCGGGCACAGCGTCCATCAACGAAAATATGCGTTCACCGGAGGCAATTGAGTTCTGCATCTCAGCATAAATGCGAGCCATGTCTTGAATGGGCCAGAGCATGAAAGTGATATAGCCGATAAATGCCTGGATGCTGCCAATAGTCATCGCGCCTGTCAATGAAATGATGCCCGCGTAATAGGCAACCAGACCGATAGCGATGGCGCTGAATAACTGAACGATAGGCAGGAAAAGAGCCGATAACCAGGCAGCACGGTATGCGGAGCGGTACATTGAGCTGGTCAATTCACCAAATTCTGCCAGGTTGCCTTCCTCGCGCCCAAGGGCTTTCACAACGCGTACCCCGGTAATATTTTCGTTGTAGGCGCCGGTGATTTTGGAGTTCAACTTCCTCACATTCCGAAATTCGGAAAGAATTCTCTTCCGGAATTCGATGGCGATCCACACGAGGAGCGGAATAACAACCAGCACGATGAGTGCCAGACGCCAGTTGATCCGAACCATATAATATGCCGCGCTGAGGATCGACATGATCGCCCAGGTGCCATCGAGCAACCCCCAGGTCAACAAGTCGGTGACCCGTTCGGTGTCGGAGGTAACCCGAGACATGATCCATCCGACAGGGGTCTTGGTGTAATAAGACAGGCTCAGGTCTTGTAGATGGTTGAACAGTCTCTTGCGCATATCGTACCGGATGCGTTCCCCCAGCATTCCCGTGAGATAAATAATGCCAAAGAAAGCGACAGCCTGCACCAGGATCAGGATGAAATAATTGGTGACGATCCGGTAAACTTCTTGTTTATCACCTGCCACGATACCATTATCGATGAGCTGTTTGGACATGTAGGTGAAAGTGGCATCGAGGAAGGCGGTGATCGAAACCGTTACCAGAAATCCAACGACCCATATCCAATATGGTTTGACCTGGGACAGGATTCTGAGCACCGTTTGCCCGTTAAATTCTGATGAAAATTCTTCTTCTTCGAAATAATGTTGAGACATGATTCTGACCCTTTTCGGTGCTCAGTCCAGGCTGGCGCTGGCTAATTCTTGAACGCTCGTGATTTCTTTCTGGAGCTCTGTCTCGATCCTGGTCTGAATATCATAAATCTGCTTGTAAACTCCCTCCTGCAAGATAAGCTCTTCATGGGTGCCCCGCTGCACGATCTTCCCTTGCTCAAGCACCAGGATCAGGTCTGCGTTCATCACGCTTTGGATACGGTGGGCAATGATGAAGGTTGTGCGGTCTTTCATCAGGTGATCCAACGCCTCCCTGATTTCCGCTTCAGTTTGCGTATCCACGGATGAGGTTGAGTTGTCGAGGATCAAAATGCGAGGTGATTTCAGCAAAGTCCTGGCGATGGTCACGCGTTGTTTCTGACCACCGGATAGAGTCACTCCCTTTTCTCCCACGATTGTGTCGTAGCCTTCAGGGAATGTAGAAATGACATCGTGGATGGCGGCAGCTGAGGCAGCGGCTTCAATTTCTTCCTGGGCTATGTCACGCCCCACACCATAAGAGATGTTATCGCGGATTGTGCGCGAAAACAGGAAAGGCTCTTGTTCGACGATACCGATTTGGGTGCGGATGTAACTGGGAGGGTAACGTGTCAATTCCACACCATCCAATAAAAGGCTGCCTCCAGTGTAATCGTAAAACCTGGGGATCAGGTTGACGAGTGTCGTTTTTCCAGAGCCGGTTGAGCCGATAAGAGCAACCACCTGCCCTGGTAAAACCTCGAAGTTGATGCCTTCTAGAACGGTCTGGTCATCGTCTTCATAAGCGAAGCTGACATCGATGAATTGCAGGTGCCCCTTTACGTCTCCAATAGGCAGATAATCACCCTCATCGAGAGCTTCCTCATTTTCTTTAACAATTTCTATAACGCGGTTGAAGGAAACCAGACCACTCGAAGCCTGGACGATTAACCTGCCCAGATTTCGCATAGGCCAGATGATCCATATGATCAACCCCGCATAAGCCAGGTAAGACCCAACCGTGATGGTGCCATTCATAGTCATTAATGCGCCAACAAGAAATCCAATGATCATTTGGATCCCTGAGATGATGTCCGACGAGGGCCAAAAAGCTGAATGTATCAGCAGTAACCGCCTGCCGCGCAGGAATTTTTCCCAATTATCCTTATCAAACTTATTCCGCTCGTATTCCTGCCTGGCAAAAGCTTTCACCACACGAACACCCGTCAAATTTTCCTGGAGAGTTGTCGATAAAACTGCTTCCTGCTCCTGGTATTTTTCATACGCCTTGGATACTTTCCGGAAAAAGAAAATAGACGTTCCCAAGATGAACGGGATGGCGATGATCGAAACCAGCGCCAGCTGGACGTTAATCATCATGATCAAGGTGAAATTAATTGTAAATAAGAGGAAGATCCTGCCGACCCCGATTGCCTGATCGGCAAAAAACCTGCGCACTGCGTCAATGTCAGAAGTTGAACGCTGGATCAATTCACCAGTGGTTGTACGCGAAAAATAGGAAAAAGGCAGTCGTTGGATGTGGTCATATATGAAATTACGCAGACGTAAGGTGATGCCTTCGGACGTCCGTGCGCTTAACCTACCACTGAAGAAAGCGAAGCTGCCTTCAACGGCTGCAAAGCCAACAAATCCAAGCGCCACCCACGGAAGTAAATGAACCATGTCTTCTTTTCCCAGGATGTTGTCGATAAAATTCCGCAGGAAAAGGTAGGTGGCAGATTTTGCCAATGCTGACACAGCCAGGCACAACACAGCTGCCAGGTATGTCAGACGAAAACCATGCATTATCCGCCACATGCCGACCAGCCGGTTTTTGGTGACTGCATTTCTTATATCGTATGCGGGGATTTTCAAAGCAGTGCTCATTACAGGCTCTCTTTTTTTATGTTTTTTTGTCAAAGCCAACCGTCAATGAGAAATTGCACGAAAATTGATGCTACCAGAGGATAAGGAGAGTGTCAAATTAAAAATAAAGTTGATTAAAAGAGATTTGATTTTTAAAGGATTGAATGAGTCATGTCAGAATAACAATAAAATTAAGTTATCATCTACTCACTTTTTGTTGATTGACCAGGGCTTCTGCGAGAATCTTTTTATCGGATTCTCCTCTGGTTCATCCCAATAACCAGGATTATTTCTTTATAAAAAGGATAACAGTAGATGATGAGTTTCCGTGTGGCGGTTCTCGCCAATCTTAAGCAAAATGCTCCCAAAACCGAAGGAATGCCGATGGATCTTTGGGCTGACCTTGATTTGGAAAAAACAACAATCGCAATATTGAAAGCGATACAGGGCAACGGTCATACCTGTGAATTCTTTGAAGGCAACATTATGATGGTTGAAGAGCTTCTTAAATTTAAGCCGGATATTTGTTTTAACATTTGTGAAGGTCATGTCGGCGATGCCAGAGAAGCGCAAGTCCCGGCGATATTGGAAATGCTGCGCATTCCATACACCGGGTCCAAAGTTTTAACCCTGGCTTTGACCCTGGATAAAGCGATGACTAAACGCATCCTTCACTGGCATGCTCTACCGACCCCAGATTTCCAGACGATCGAACGGATTGATGAACCCTTGAATGAAGAGCTAACTTTTCCTCTTTTTGTTAAACCTGGTCGAGAGGGAACGGGTATGGGTGTGACTGCAAATTCGATTGTTCACAATGAGGAACAACTCAGGATTCAGGTCAGACAAATATTGGAAGAATATAAGCAATCCGCTCTGGTGGAACGTTTTATCGAAGGGCGTGAGGTGACAGTTGGAGTGGTGGGTAACCTGGTGGGTCCAGTAGCCCGCAGGTTGCCCGAAGACTCCGAGGCTCACCGAGTCCAGGCAGGATTGCAGTTTTTGCCTCCCATGGAAGTAAACCTCGAGCCCTTCAAAGATTTCAGACGTCATATACAGTAATCGTTTGAAAGTCGAGCTTGCTGAAGAATTGGAATATCTATGCCCGGCTCCCCTGGATGAAGAAACGGTCGATGAATTGAACTGGTTGACGGCTGCAGTTTTCCGGGTGACTGGCGCTTTGGACGTCGCTCGGGTGGATTTCCGCCTGGATAAGCACAACGGATGGAAACCGAATATCCTTGAAATCAATCCGCTGCCCGGACTTGCGCCTGGTTATTCTGATCTTGTCATTGAAGCAAAAGCAGAAGGAATAGAACACGCGGAACTCGTTAACATGATACTGGAAACCGGGCTGCGACGATATGGTTTGATTTAGCCGGGAGGATATTCTTATCCGGTTACTAGATACTGCCTGAACCTGTTTTTGGTCCCTATCATTTTTATCAGTCCAGTTTCCCGGAAGCAATAGATCATCTTTTGTGATAATCGGACTGGTATATTCAATGAATGTGCTAAATCCTGGCTGTTGAAAGGCAGGCTCTCAGGCATCTTATCTAAGAAAAACCGGTAATCTTCAAGAGTGAGGAAAGTTCTTGTGTCCAGAACAGATACCAGACGCCGGTCTGCTATCGCCCAACCTTTTCTACGCCAACTCGACCGCCTGTTGGTTAGGAAATCCTGCACCTGGATTTCCTCTTCCGAGATGGTCAACACCTCCAGCGAAAAATTTTGATTCAAGAGCAAGGGGGAAATCCGCACCAGCTCATAAAAAATGTCCTCGATCCTGCCCTTCTTTGGAGATTTTCTTTTGACCACTACTCCAGAAGAATGTTTCTTTAAGATCCATTTGTGACTCGAAATTGGTGCCACCAGGCGAACCGGGTGATCTTTGGTTAAGGCGAGTAATTTTTTTCTGATGGATGAAAAATTCCTGGTCTGGATTTCCACCAAAATATCTTCACGGACGATGTCGATAATGTAATTACCAATAGGTGTTTCGAATAGATCTCCGGGTTGTGCATACCATTCTTTCAAAGATGCATGCAGCGAATTCTCCATGATAGTGCCAATGAGGTTGCCAGGTGGGGAGATGTAGTCGTTATCCTGAGACATCGTGCCTATATCATACCGGAATTTATCGAGCGCCAATTTTTTTTTAAATTTTTGCACTGGATTGGTAAAATTAGACGATTTGTTTTAACATATCCAATATGCAAGAAATGTCGATTGAATTTGCTTTATCGGAAGATTTGGAATTCTTCCTGCCGAAGAATTCCCACGGTAAACCAGTTATCCTGCCATTTCGGACGCGGCAGACATATAAACACCTTGTTGTCTTGGAATCCCGCATACTGAAATTGGCGTCTTTGTGCAAATGGCAGAGTTGTTAGTTTGGATGAGATTTCAAGGGCTGGTGATCGTGTCAATGTGTCATCAAGAAAGAATTCCGGGAGGGGAATCAATCGATTTATTGTTCTCGATAACCACCTGGGAAAATTAGCCCGGTTTTTACGCTCCTGGGATTTGACTGCTTTTATGACCAAAATTACCAGGATGGGCAGCTGGCTTCCTTATCTTCAATTGATGAAAGAGCGCTTTTGACCCGAGACAGGCAATTATTAATGCGCAGCCAGGTAAAAATCGGTTATTGTTTACGCAGCATGGATATAATTGACCAGGTTGGCGAAGTGTATGACAGGTTTTGCTTGTGGGATCATACTCAAACTCAAGGCAGGTGTGTTGTGTGTAACACCATCTTGCGAGAGGTGGATAAATCCCAAATTTTGCACAAGTTGGAGCGATTAACAATTTTATATTTCGATGAATTCCAGTATTGCGATCATTGCGGCAAGATTTACTGGAAAGGTTCGCATTTCGAAAGAATGCGTACGATATTGGCGCCATTTATTCGTTAATACTAATAAAATTGGAGAAATTTATGGTGAATTTTTATGTTCCTGAGAGTGCGATGGCGATCGTTGCCCATCCCGATGACATCGAGTTCAGTTGTGCTGGCACCCTGGCGCGATGGGCAAAAAATGGGGCGCGGATCTCCTGTGTCTTATGTACCAGCGGAGATGTTGGGATCGATGAAGAAGGGATGACCAGAGAAAATGCAGCAAAAATCCGCGAAGTGGAATTGCTGCAGGCATCCAAAATTGTTGGCGCGTCAGAAGTGGTGTTCATCCGTGAACCGGACGGGCTTCTCCAGCCGACTTTGGATTTAAGAAAACGATTAGTAAGAGAGATTCGTAGATTCCGACCTGAAGTGGTTATCGCAGGTGATCCAACCATCGTATGGGCTGGCAATGATTATATCAACCATCCTGATCACCGAGCTGCTGCCTCTGCTGCGCTGGACGCGACGTTTCCAGCTGCGGGTCAGCCTAATCTCTTCCAGGAGTTGGAAGGAGAAGGCATTAAGGCTCACAAACCAAGAAAAGTGTTTGTCACATCATGGACCGGTGCTGATTTTTTTGTCAGTATCGATGAGACAATTGACTTGAAAATCCAGGCACTGAAAGCTCATAAAAGCCAGATGAAGGATTGGGACCCTGAACCTTCGATTAAGCAGTGGGCGTCAGCAGGAGCAAAAGGTAAAGAAATGAATTATGCGGAAGGTTTCCGCGTTGTCACGTTGATGGATGACGATGCCTGGAATAAGTATATCGGGAATGGAGCTGCAGCAGGTTAAAGAATCTCGTTAAGGAAACTGACCAGTGCAGTGAAACTGGCTGCTTGTTCAGGTAGAGCAAACACAGGCAGCCCTTGTAATTCCAATTCTTCCAATTCTGGATCGGAGGGGATTGTTCCAGCCGTATCGATCTGCAGCTTCGTTACTTCTTCCTGCAGCTTATCAGGCAATGAAACATTCAACCTGTTAATCAGCAGATGAGTTTTTTCGATGTTGATATCGATTTCATCCTTCAACTCGATGATCCGTTCTGCAGTTTTGATCCCGCGCAAAGTGGGATCGGAAATGATCAACAGGTGTTGGACATCCCTGGTGGTGCGCCTGCTGAGGTGTTCGAGACCTGCTTCGTTGTCGATAACGATGTATCGGTAATTCCTGCTGATCGAGTCGATTACTTCGCGCAGGTTGTGGTTCACTGCGCAATAACAACCGGCGCCTTCTGACCTACCCATGGCAATCAGGTCAAAATTATCCGCTTCGACCAGGGACGAGCGGATGTGATAATCCAGGTGTTCTCGCTTGGAAAGTCCCCCAGGCAGGGTGCCCATTGCTGCGCCGCCTGAGAGGAGTGATCCTTTGACCTGTGATAACAGATCTTCGCGGATATCACCCACTGTCCACTCAAGGTCTACTCCCAGGGCCATATTCAGGTTGCTGCTCGGGTCGGCATCCACGGCAAGGATAGGACCCTTGTCGTTTCTGGACAGGTACTTAATCATCATCGCAGCGAGTGAAGTTTTACCCACACCACCTTTCCCGGCAATCGCTATGGTTGTTGTCATTCTTTTCTCATCCCTTTACCAATAATTCGATTAATTCAAGAGCCATCTTTTCGCCTGCCTGTTGCAGTGCCGGGACATGATCATACACGGGTATGCCTAAACGGTCAGCTTCCTGCACTGCCAGGTCGGCTGGCAAATTACCCAACACCGGCATCCCAGGGGATTCTGTTTCTATGAAATTGTATTCATCGTTGTCTCTAACTTTATTGCCCACAATCCAGAGGCGATTCAGACCGATGCTGTTTGCCAAAGCCTTAATTTGTGCCGCTGTGCCCAGGCTTCTCCTGGTCGGTTCAACAACAACCAGCATGGCATCCACAAAATCTACGGTTGCTCTGCCCAGGTGCTCGACGCCGGCATACATATCCATGATCAGAATATCGTCTTCTCGAAAAAGCAGGTGGGTGAAAAGGGTTTTCAACATCGCAGCTTCAGGACAAATGCACCCGCTGCCGCCGGTCTCTACACTACCCATTTCCAGCAGTTTCACCCCCCGGTATTCAACACTAAACCGGTCGGGGATGTCATCTACCCTGGGGTTCAGTGTAAAAAATCCGCCTGTTGTCCCGGGTTTTGCCCCGGTTCTTTCATAAATCAAGTCATCCATTTCTGAGATGGGATGTAGTCTTTGCCGATATTCTGCCGGAAAACCCAATGCACCTGCCAGGCAGGGTGAGGGATCCGCATCCACTGCGAGGACATTCCTGCCCAGATCTGCATAAGCTTGAGCCAGCAGTGCTGCAAGTGTGGTCTTTCCAACCCCACCTTTCCCCGTAATTGCTAATTTCATCTACACTCCCTGATTGTTAATGTGATCAAGCAAGTTTCTTTTCCTTCACCCGGGGACCTTCGGGTGTGTCTTCGATTTCGTAACCTGCCGCGGAGATTTCATCCCTGAATCTGTCAGCATCTGCCCAGCGTTTTTCCGCCCTGGCAGCCTGCCTCTGAGACAAGAGCTGGAGTATCTGGTCGGGGACCTCGGTTGATTCTGGCTTCCAATCCAAAAGATCCAGACCTAGAATCCGGTCGAAAACCGTTATGGTAGCTTTCTTAGTTGATGGGTGAAGGTCGCTACGAACGAGGTCCCAGGTTACAGCAAGGGCTCTGGGCATGTTCAAATCTTCGTTCACCTGCTGCATGAAACGTTCGATGTATCCTTCATCCACACTTCCTGCCTCGCCCCAATCAAAAACATTCGTCCGCAGGCGATTAAGTGAGGTCACTGCACTGTTCAGGCTTTCCCAGTTGAAGTTAAGCTTGGCGCGGTAGATAGCGTTCAGGCAGAAATAGCGGTAGGCCAGTGGATCGTAACCTTCATCGATCAAGGTCTGTAAGCGTAAGAATTGACCCGCTGATTTCGACATCTTCGAATCATCCAACTGCAAGAAGTAACCATGAAGCCAGAAGTTCGCCAGGTTGGTCCCGTAACACGCCTGAGTCTGGGCGATCTCGTTGGTGTGATGTACCGGGATGTGGTCTTCACCTCCACAGTGGATATCAAAATAAGTTCCGAGGTGGATGATGGACATGGCTGAACACTCGATATGCCATCCTGGGAAACCTACGCCCCAAGGGCTTTCCCATTCCATCTGGCGCTGCTCATTCGCGGGGCTGAACTTCCACAGGGCAAAATCAGTGGGATTTTTCTTACCGCCCAGATCTATCCGCGTGCCTGCCTGAAGTCCTTCGATATTCAGTCGCGCCAGGTAGCCATAGTCATCCAGTTTAGATGTATCGAAATAAATTCCATCTTCAGTCCGGTAGGCAAACCCATTTTTTTCAATGCAGCTGATAAAATCGATCTGTTCCTGGATATGGTCTGTAGCTTTGCACCAGATTTGAGGCTCGTAGATATTCAGTTTTTCAAGGTCTTTCTTGAATTCCGTAGTATAAAATTCTGCCAGCTCCCAGGCGGATTTACCGGTCCTGCGAGATCCCTTCTCCATTTTGTCTTCACCCGAGTCAGCATCCGACGTCAGGTGACCGACATCGGTAATGTTCATCACATGTTTCACCCTGTAACCGTTAAATTCCAGGGTGCGACGCAAGATATCTTCGAATATGTAGGTGCGTAGATTGCCAATATGGGCATAATCGTATACAGTCAATCCACAGGCGTACAGTCCAACATCAGGTGGATTGAGCGGTTCGAATTTTCGCATTTTGCGTTGGTAAGTGTCGTAAAGTTTTAGATCCATTAACCTTGCCTTTTATTTTAGTCTGTTCCTATTTAACCACACACCTGCCAGAATCACGAGTACGGCGATGATCCCAAAAAATATCATCAGGTTAATATTCGTAGTAACTGGAGGGGGAGGGATAGGGATGGGTGTACTGGTAGGGCAGGCGGAGGCTTTTCTGTCGGTGTTTTTACGGACTCGGGTGTCTCTTGTACCTGCATCGGTTGAGCCAGGTTGTCATTGGATGATTCTTTCGCGTGTCCAGGGATAATATTGTCGAATCCGTTCAGAGAGAACAAAATGAAAAACAGGCATGTCAACAACGCGAATATAACCGGGCGTGATGTAGAGCGTAAAGGTTTCGACATGTTTGGATTTTACCTTAATATGATTACTGTCTGATGTTACTCGCCAAGTGAGCTGTGAAAAGATTGGTATGAAGGAAGACCACCTGCAGGAGCTGCCAATTGTACGGATCTGAGAATGGCCAATGAAATGGTGTCTGCGGCAATGGCGCCGAGAACACTCACCTCGTCGGCGCCGAGAACACTCACCTCGTGGGCCGAGAACACTCACCTCGTCGGTTTCAAATGTGCTCGAACTTGTATCCTTTCTACGCCTCGGATTTCCTGTCGTTAGCGGAATTGATAGAGCGATGATCGTATCCCCATCGAACATGGTATGAGCAGGACGGACGACACGTGCCAAGACCATCGTGAGCCATTTGTGCGACTTTGTTCACTTGCTCCTTAGTCAGTCGGGCATTCGTGGCAACCACTCCAATCACTGTGTTTCCGTGTTGAGCAACCGGATTCTTACCAAACCGGTCCGACATTACTTTTAAAGAGTCTAGCGAAAATGGGGAATTTCTTATCTCTGTTCAATTTCCAATCAGCATAAAGGGTTCCGGCGATAATTTCTCCATTGACAGGATCGAGAATATCACCCAACGCATTCGTGGCAACGATCGCACCAACTTTTATTCCATCCGAAATTTCAACACAGGCACTTCCTAGTCCGGTTTTCACAGCATGCTCCACCCCGGACACCTTTCCAACCGATGCGCCACTCCCAGCCCCGACATTACCCATAGTTACTTCATCGATTGATGCTAAAAGGCAGGCTTGGTAACCCATCTCAGCATCCGGTCGAACGCGGCTATCTCCCAGGTTAAGATCAAAAAGTACCATCGCCGGTACTATTGGGATCCGAGCGATACCAGTATCAAAACCAACCCCATTTTCTTCAAGATAACGGACGACACCATCCGCAGCACTCAATCCAAATACAGAGCCACCGGTTAATAATACTGCCTGAACCTCCTGTACCAGATGTATAGGACGGAGCAAGTCGGTCTCTCGAGTTCCTGGGGCGCCTCCACGCTGGTCGATCCCGGCAACAGCGCCTGCTTCACATAAGATGACCGTGCAGCCCGTGAGCGCGTCATTATCCTGTTGGTGACCGACTCTAATGCCGGGAATATCGGTGATGGTATCGTGATATCTCATCTCATTCTGTGTCAAGAGTTATAGGATGCGTTCAACGTCATTATAAAGGATGACGAAACCGATGGCTGCCCTGTCGTTGACACTGGTATCCTTTAGGGTATAATTTTTGGCGCAAAGGCCCGTTAGCTCAATCTGGCAGAGCAGGCGACTCTTAATCGTCTGGTTGAAGGTTCGAGTCCTTCACGGGTCATTATCGTAAAGTCCTGCTTTGCTTACAGGAGAACAAGGTATCTGGCATCGTACTCCCTGCATAAAAACTACACGGGGAGACAAGTAAAGAATTGTATGATATCACCGAAGAAATCCTGGACAACTTCAATTCCGATGCTGAATATTGAGGAAGGGAAGAACGATCTTGCGGTGTAAAAATTGTGGGGTAATAATAATATCTTTATGATATTGGTATAATAAATAAAACCTATCTAAAAATTCAGATGGTTTTTTTGTTTTCAAGATGTATTTTCGAATAATTGATGTGACTTTCGTTTTCCTGATTACTAAGCGTGTATCTGTTTTTTCTTAGGTAATTACGGTTCCAGCTTTTTCAATCATCTTTATGAGAGGTATTCGATATGACCACAGAGATTGCATTGACTTTAGGAATTATCCTGGCAGCGATTGTATTATTCGCAACCGAGAAGCTGCGAGTGGATGTGATTGCCCTCCTGGTGCTGATTGCAGTCTCTATAACCGGATTGGTCTCTAAGGAAGAGGTATTCCTGGGATTTGCTAATCCTGCAGTGATCACAATATGGGCTGTGTACATCGTATCGGGTGGGCTATTCAAGACCGGGGTTGCCGATATTCTGGGCTCTCTGATCTTGCGTTTATCAGGTCCGAGTGAGGTCAGGTTGATCGCGGTGATTATGCTCGTATGTGGAGCTATGTCTGCATTTATGAACAATGTAGGGGCAGTTGCCGTTTTAATGCCTGCAGTAATAGGTATTTCCCGGAAAACGAAAATCCCGGTATCCAAATTACTCATCCCACTGGCTTTTTCTTCTCTTTTGGGCGGGAAGATGACATTGATCGGCACTCCAGCGAACATACTAGCACAGGGAATCCTTGTATCGAAGGGGCTTCCAAGTTTTGGTTTCTTCGAAATCACACCAATGGGAGCAGTAGTTCTAGGTACTGGAATAATTTATATGGTGGTGATCGGTCGGAAATTGCTTCCGGTTCGGGAATCGCCTGACGATCCAATGGAATCAAAAAGACTGCGCGAGTATATCAGTGATGCTCAGGTGGGCATGAATAGCACTTTGGTCGGTAAAAACCTGTACCAATCCAATTTGGGATCTCAATATGATTTGAACGTACTGTCTGTGATACGTAAAGGGGTTCCGATCACTGCTTTCCATCGCGACCTTGTTATTCTGGAGAACGACCACCTGATTATAGAAGGCGCCGCCCAGAATTTGGTGCAAGCAAGCCAGAGCCTTGACTTGGATATTCATGCCGATCATGGATTGAAATTATCCGACCTGGATACTGACACCTCCCACATATTCGAGGCAACATTGGCGCCTCGGTCAACGATGGTGGGACGCAGCCTGAACGAAATTAATTTTCGAGATCGTTTTGGAATTTCGACCATCGCAATCTGGCGTCAGGGTGATGTGATAACACAACACTTGAGAGATATTAAATTAAATTTTGGAGATGCGCTATTACTCCAGGGACCTCCTGGGAGAATTAAAGCTCTCCAGAATGGCAGTGATTTTCTGGTTCTTGAACCGGTTATGGATAAAGAGGATAAAAAGAATAAAGCGCCTCTGGCTGCTGGAATTATGCTTACCGTCATCCTGATTGCCATGTTGACCAATCTGGGGATAGCAACGGCAATGGTGATGGGCTCCATTGCCATGGTGCTGACAGGATGCCTCAGCATGGATGAAGCTTATGAAAGTATCGATTGGAGGACCGTATTCCTTGTCGGTGGTATGTTATCCCTCGGGGTTGCCATGGAAAACACGGGTACGGCAAGGTATCTGGCAGATTTGCTTTTGGGCGTACTTGGCGATTACGGTCCTTATGGTTTGCTTGCCGGCATTTACCTTCTTTCTGCATTGATAACGCAACCCATGTCAAATGCCGCTGCCATTGTCTTGATGGTACCTATCGCCGTTGACACCGCATTAGGATTAGGCGTGAACCATCTGACTTTCACTATGGCAGTGGTAATTGGCGCCGCGACCAGCTTTCTTACACCAGTCGGGCATAAAGCGAATGTACTTGTCTTTGGACCCGGTGGATATAAATTCTTTGATTACACCAGGGTCGGCGTTTTACTTACCGTATTTTTATTCATCGTGTCAATGATTTTCTTGCCAATTTTTTGGCCGTTTTATTAATGAAGTCCTCAAGTACTTGTGATTCTAGATGACCAACAAAATTTCATAAAAGAGAGGAAGATAAGTGCCTTCAAAACGACAAATGGCGATTTATCAAGCTAAACAATACCTTCTATTCAACCCGTTATTCCTTGATACCGAGACAACTGGACTCGGACCTGACGACGAGATTGTGGAAGTGGCTGTCTTTGATTTTGAAGGAAATATGATCTTCGAAAGTTTGGTCAAACCAGCAAAAAGGATTCCACAAGAGGCGATATCAATTCATGGAATAACGAATGAAATGGTAGTATCAGCTCCTGCCTGGTCTCATGTTTGGGATGAATTTGAAAAAACCATTTCCGGTCGATATGTTGGCATTTACAATGCTGATTTTGACGAACGCATGTTAAATCAATCCAATCGCTTAGCTGGAATCGTATCCAATAGCCGTTTCCGTTTTTTTTGCATAATGAAGCTTTATGCGGATTACTACCAGTATGGTGGTGGACGTTATCAAAAACTTGATGCAGCTGGTAGACAAATGGGGATACCCTTGCCCAACAGCCATCGTGCTGCTGATGATACTTTGCTGGCATTGGCTGTCTTCAAAAAGATCGTTGACAGCCTTGGTTAGGGTGTTATTTCAACCACTACACCTTCTTCTGCCCAATTGTATAACCATTCAGCTGCATCCAGGTCAAGAATAATACAACCATAAGAAGCCGGACTGCCCAGGATGTTTGCCCACAACCTGCGACCATTCGATAGAGTTGGCAGACCGTGGATTCCGTTCATGAAACCGGGCCAGGCTTCATATATCCCCAAGAAATTTGGCATGGTCAGATCCCAAACGCTTGCATATGCACTGGGTACGTGAGTTTGGATTTGGAACACTCCGGGTTGGGTGGGGGACCGATCAACACCTGTGCTGATGACATATTTGCGGATTTGTTCGCCATCTTCATACACCCACAATCGCTGCTTGCTGATGCTTATAACGATCCTTTTGTTATCAATCACGGGTAAAGAGAGGAGATCATCTTTGGAAGGGATCTGGATTTCCTGCCCTGTGGAGAGAGCGTCCGGATTGAGACCCGGGTTACTCTGGGCAATTCGCCAATAAGGGATACCTGTGTCCCATCCGATCTTGAGCAAAGTGTCGCCAGGTTTCACGGTATAGGTGGTTGGTGAGTGCAGGATACGTAGAGACAATGTGCCGCCGGTTTGAATTAATTGTGAAAGTTGAGGCACATAATCCTGGAAATTAATATATCGGTCATCCCCAAGCGATGCGCTTTCGGATTGCAAAAACTCCGTTACCATGGAGGTATCGACGGTCAAATTTTGGGGTTTTACCTTCTACTTTGACCGTCAACCAGGCTGCTTTTAATTCTGGAGGTATATCTTTTTCAAATCTTTCATTGATTATCGGGTCAAAATAAACCAGTGATATTCGGGCAGCCAAGATCTTGTTGCCTTCCTTTGAAACTTCCGTCAAATCCATGACTTCAGGGACTAAAGGCATCAGTTGGATAGGCAGGGTGCTTGAGAACAGGATTGGGACGGAGTTGTTTCGGATAAAAGCAATTGTTTCAGTCATGTTCGGTGCATATCCGATTTCTCCGCTTGTTGTGTGGATTTCACCATCCTTATAAATAAATTGGGCTTCTACTGCAGCCCTGCTCAAGCCTGGGCTGAGGTTGAGTAAACCTGACAACGCCAATTGTTCATCGAACTTTACTATTGGTTCAATCTCAATATCATTCATGCGGACATCCAGGATCGTTCCAATTCGTTCGATAAAACTTCCAACTCTCCCTACGGAATAGGCTCTTTCAGCTGTCGCCAAAGCGTCCAGTTCTAAGCCGATTCCGGCTGGAAGGCTTAATACAGTGTCGATGCCGTTCGAGGCAACGATTTGGTTTTCGATGTTCCACTTCTGGTGGAGTTGTAATGCGGCTTCAGTCATACTTAATTCACCCAGATCGATTCCAGCTGACCACACACCTGAATAAATATCCGCCGAATTCTGTGAAGAATAATAAACAAAACCCGAAACCAATATTAGTACGCACACTACAGCGGTAAGTATGATGCCAAAAATGGAAAGTGCCAAAATCACGCCATATCCTGCTGGATTGATTTTCCTCTTAGTTTTTGTAAACGATTCAACCGGTGTACTTTTCACTGGTGCCGCGATTATCGGCAGTGTGTCTGCACTGCCTTTGTATCTTAAGGGGAAGTCCTTCCTGTTTTTCAAAACATAGATATTTTACTTGAATCATGCAAAGGTGTTTACCTTCAATTGCCTGTGAGAATTGGATCGAAGTTGTGCATCTTGTTCTTGTGTATAATCGCAGAATATTGTTAGAAGGGTGAGGGCAAAAATGGAAAAAAAAATAAGAGTGATGGTCGCTAAACCTGGCTTGGATGGGCATGATAGGGGAGCGAAGGTAATCGCCAGGGCTCTCAGGGATGCAGGGATGGAGGTGGTTTACACTGGTCTGCGCTTCACGCCTGAGATGATCGTGAATGGGGCGCTGCAAGAGGACGTGGATGTACTTGGTATTTCGATCCTTTCGGGTGCGCACATGGTCCTGGTGCCGCGCATCATGAATTTACTGAGAGAACAGGGAGGAGAGGGGATTGCGGTTTTTGTGGGTGGCATCATCCCGGAAGAAGATGTGCAAAAACTACTCGATTACGGAGTGCAAGGCATCTACGGACCGGGTGCTGATCTTAACCAGATCGTTGAAGACATCCATAAAACTTTGGGAGATAAGGGATGAGTGTATGGTAAAGCTTGAGGACATTCTCGCAGGTGATAAGATAGCGGTGGCCAGGGCTTTGACCCAGGTCGAGAATGGTTCTTCTGGTGCAGCAGAACTACAGGATGCCCTGCTCCCTCATAGCGGAGGCGCTCATCTGATTGGAATCACAGGGGCTCCCGGAACAGGGAAATCAAGCCTGGTGAATGCTCTGGCATACCATTACCGCAATCGGCTTGAGGATCGAGAACCACCCCGGATCGCTATAATCAGTGTTGATCCAACCAGCCCTTTTACGGGCGGTGCTATATTGGGTGACCGTATCCGCATGATTGATGTTGCTAATGACCCTGGCGTTTTCATCCGCTCGATGGCAACGTGTGGTGCATTTGGCGGTCTGGCGATGGCAACATCAGCGATGTCGCGGGTTTTTGATGCTGCTGGATATGAAATTATCCTCATCGAGACGGTGGGGGCGGGGCAATCTGAAGTGGAGATCGCCAGCCTGGCACATACCACGCTTGTGATCGAAGTTCCTGGCTTAGGTGACGACATCCAGGCAATCAAAGCCGGGATCATGGAGATAGCGGATATATTTGTGATTAATAAGGCAGATTATCCAGGGGTTGAAGAAATCGAGCGGATCCTGCGCGCAAACCTGATGCATTCAACGATCCGAAAACAGACAGACAAAGAAATTGAGTCCCGATGGGAACCGCCCATCCTAAAAACTATCGCCACGACCAACCAAGGCATCAGTCTGTTGGTCGATAAGATCCAGTTACATCGTGAATGGCTGTTGAAAACTGACCAGTGGTTGATGAAGGAGGTGCTTCGACTGCAGCAGGAATTTGATGAAGGTTTACGGTTTGAAGTTTTCAACGGATGGTTAGCAAATTTGCCTCCAAAGATATTTGATGAAGTACATTCACTACTCTCAAATCGGGAAATAACACCTTCCGAGGCAATCAAGCGCCTTGTTGGTCGAGAAGAAAGAGGGTGAAAAGTGCCTGAACTGCCCGAAGTTGAGACAATTGTCAATGGACTGCGTGTAGGCAGCGAAAGTCATCCTGCTGTTGTCGGCAGCAGAATCGAGTCTTGTGAAATCCTCTGGGAAAAGACGATCCAGGTTCCTGTTGTCGAGAATTTTTGCGACCAGATATTGCATCAAGAATTTCAAATGCTTTCCAGGCGAGGTAAGTTTGCCTTGTTCCATTTGAGCAAAGGGGTCTTGATCGTGCATCTGCGAATGAGCGGTGATTTGGTTCTCAGATTATCTGACCAGGAAAAGAAAAAACACGACCGGTTGGTTCTTGGCTTAAATAACGGTTATGATTTCATTTTTACAGACGCGCGCAAATTCGGGCGGGTCTGGCTGGTCGATGATGTTCTCCAAGTGACCGGAAGTTTGGGACCCGAACCCTTTGACCCGTTCCTGACGGATGAAAAATTTTACATAATGCTCCGATCAAAAAGCAGGCAAATCAAGCCTCTGCTGATGGATCAAACTTTCCTGGCTGGATTAGGAAATATTTACACAGACGAGAGCTTATTTACTGCCGGTATCCACCCAAAGACGCGCTCCAATGAAATTTCGCCTGCTAAATCTGCCCAATTATTGGAATCAATCCGATCTTGCTTGCAGGAAGGTATTCTCAACCATGGGGCTAGTATTGATTGGGTTTATCGCGGCGGAGATTTTCAGGAAAAATTCCAGGTTTACCGCCGGACCGGACTCCCGTGCGTTCGCTGCGGTAAACCAATAAAGCGTATGATGCTTGGGCAGCGAGGGACGCATTATTGTCCCGATTGTCAGGTTTAATTCCGTTTCCGTCGTCTCTTCTGGGATTTACTCCCTGACTGCTGCCTTTTCTGGCTGGGCTGTGGTTTTTGAAGACTGGTTTTTTGTTCCTCGGGTTGTGCCAATTCGGTCGAATGTGGTGTCTTGGTGCTCAATTGCACCAGTTTGATTTGATTCCATTATTGCTGGTTTGGTCAAGTTAAGCACTAATTCCCTGGGTTGGTTTGTGAATAGTCTGCTGATGATGCCCAGACGCACATTACTGAGCAGCTGTTGGAACAACTCGTAAGCCCGGTTCTTGTATTGAACCAGTGGATCTCTTTGAGCGTAGGCTTCCAGCCCAATGGAAACGCGCAATGATTCCATCTCAGTTAGGTAATCGATCCACTGTTGGGACAATACCTGAACGATGTGCTTGCGATAGACTTCAGTCAGCGATCGTTTACCAAGATCCACGCTAATTGCGGATGCTTCCTGTTCTGAACAATTCGATAAGGGTAGATTCTTCAGGATATCAACCCGAACTTCGCTTAAATTCTTTTCAACCAATTTCCGTGTTTGTTCATCCAATTCTGCCATCGATAGCTTTGATATCCCCTGCCATTCCAGGTGCCCCCACAATAGGTGCGTGGCATCCAATGCGCCTTCCAGGTGTTCGAGAACCTTTTGAGCGATCCTGTCCTCGTCCTGCGAATCCAGGTTTTGTGCCGCATAATAGACGTAATTGATGCGCTGTGTCCTAACCTGTAAAGGACGGTGGGTTTTCTTATCAAAGGCCGTGCGTGTGCCGGTCGCTGCTTGGAAGAGGACATTCAGGAATTCCTGTGCCGAAATCTGATCTCCCAGCTTGTTGAGAGTAACATCTACATCGCGGACAATAATTCCTGGTGAATTATCACTTCCAACCATCCTGTTTCTCATCCCTTCAAGATGTTCCTCTACAGCCTTGATGATCAGATCTGTTAGATCGTCCCACTCCATGACCTGAAAATTGTCATTCGCAATCCCCAGAGAGACATCCAACCGTCCTTCCAATCCATCCACAAGACGTTTCATAGCACGCGCTTGCATCGTAGTGGACACCTGGTCTTCTAAATCTGCGATTAATGTTTTCCGGTTCTGCAGAAATTCACTTTGTTGTTCCGGACTGAGTCGAAGTGGGATTCCAAGACGGCTTTGTAAATCATTAAATAGAACCGATATACGCTGGTTTTGGGAGAATTCTTCGTCATCATCCAGTACATCGAAGAACATACTAATGGTCTCAACCTTGTCATCAATTTGGTTGATCAGCCTTTGGTGGGCACTTTCCAGTTGGTCTTCAAGGGTATCAAGGTAGTGCTCTGCTTCATAAAACATAGATTGGTCGATTATTCTCACAATAGCTTTCCTGGCATCTCCTACTGAGATTTTGCGACCAGATGAAGTGCCAGAGATTGGATTAAAAACTTGGTCCAGGAGAACGGAATACATAAAAGAAGGATAATATCCAGCTGGGGACGTGATTGTGGGTTGGATATCGTTAAGCCAAGCCAGCAGGTGCCAGGGATTTTCACCGTTTTTGAGTACCCTGGAAACACGGCCTCCAACTTCCGTTTGCAGCATCTCGCGTACGTCGTCACTCAAGTCTTTTTTAGACAGGATCAGATCGCGTTGTTTGTATATCCGGTTCCTCTGGTTGTTAAGTACATCGTCGTATTCCAGCAGGTGCTTGCGAACGTCGAAATTTGCGCCTTCAACACGGTTTTGGGATTGTTCGACAATCCTACCGACCAGATTGGCTTCAAGGGGGACTGCATCATCAATTTTCAAGCGTTTCATGAGGTTGTCTGCCTGACCACCACCAAACAGACGCATCAGTTCATCTTCCATCGATAGGTAAAACTTTGAGGAACCTGGATCACCTTGCCTTGCTGCCCGGCCTCGCAGCTGGTTATCGATGCGGCGGGCTTCGTGCCTTTCAGAGCCGATCACATGCAATCCACCGAGTTGGCGCACTTTCTCCATGTCACCCAGGTACTGCAGGAATGAATTTACCGTATCAACCTGGATGCCTACATTTTCTTCATCCAGCTGTTGCAGGGCTTCTCTTCGTTCTTCCATGGACATTTCGTACGCGTTTTCAAACCCGGACCGTTTTAAGATGCGGTTGACGCTTGAAGATAACTCTTCATCCAATTCACCACCCAATTTTATGTCCACACCTCGACCTGCCATATTAGTTGCGATGGTGACTGCTCCAAAGGAACCGGCTTTTGCTATGATCTGGCTTTCTTCGGTGTGTTTTTTAGCATTTAAAACTTCATGGGGGATGCCGCCTTTTAATACCGCTGATAAGCGCTCTCGTTCGAGCGTTGGCAGGTCTAGGATAGTCTCAAGGGCATCTAAGTTGTCTGGGTCGTCCAGGCTGAACGAAATTTCTTCCGTTCTGGCAAAATTTCTTAAATCTGCGAGATTTAAACCATCGATACTTTCGTATAGGAATTGTAATTCCTCGATCTGGCGACCGTCTTCTTCTCTTTGGTGGTTACGAAGCCATGTTTTTCGCAGGATCAACGCCTGCGCCAGCTTACGCAGAGATTCTCCTCGCAGTCTGTCTGATAATTTTTCAGATAATTCAACCGAAGTCGTCCCAACCAGGATGGGTCTCCCAAGAATGTGCAGACGCAGGATTTCCTGAGTGATCGCGCGCAATTTCATTTCTTCAGAACGGTAAACGATGTCAGGATAATCTTTCCTCTTCCAATACAGAGGGGTTTTTGCTTGATCATCCTTGCTCGCATAATACTTGTACTTGTAACGACCTTCTAGACCATCCAACTCGACCAGGTTGGTATCCGGGCGTTCGGCGAGGTATTCCAGGTTTGTTGGGATTGGAACAGCTTCTAATTCGTAAATCTTATTGAATTCCTCAGATTCAGTTACTGCCGTACCGGTCATCCCGGCTAATTTTTCGTACATGCGGAAGTAATTCTGAATGGTTATCGTTGCATAGGTGACCGATTCTGGGTTCAACTTTGACGCCTTCTTTGGCTTCGACAGCCTGGTGCAGACCTTCGGACCAGCGCCTGCCGGGCATCAACCTGCCGGTGAATTCATCAACAATAACGACTTTACCGCTTTGTACAAGATAATCTTTATTTCTCCTAAAAAGGTATTGCGCTCGCAGTCCTTGCTCAAGGTAACCCAGGATACGTGCCTGTTCGGGGGTCAGGTCCTCTGGTCTGTCTGGATCGCGCAATGGACTGCCAAGGATTTCTTCAACATGGATTTCACCTACCTCGGTCAGCAACACTGAACGTGTTTTTTCGTCCACCTCAACGTCTTCTGCCTGCAGTTGGCGTACAACCTGGCTCATTTTGTTATACCAGCTGGATTCATCCTGAGCAGGACCTGATATGATCAAAGGCGTTCTGGCTTCATCGATCAAGACATTGTCAACTTCATCGATGATTGCAAAATAATGCCCGCGTTGGACCTTGTCTTCAAGTCTGTAAACCATGTTATCACGCAGGTAATCGAATCCGAATTCACTGTTAGTCCCGTAAATAATGTCCGCCCGATATGCCTGTCCCCGCGGAACCATTGTGAGTTGGTGCTGGTCTTCATGGGGTGATTCCTTTTCCAGATCCACCAGAAAGGCTTTCTTACCGAATTCTGTCCTGGCTGCCATTTGCAGGACACCCACACTCAGCCCAAGGTAGGAATAAATCGGCGCCATCCACCTTGCGTCTCTCCTGGCAAGATAATCGTTTACCGTGATTAAGTGAGTGCCTTTTCCTGATAAGCTGTTTAAGTAAATTGGTAGTGTAGCGACAAGCGTTTTTCCTTCGCCAGTGCGCATTTCTGCGATTTTGCCTTTATGAAGGATGATGCCACCGATTAGCTGTACATCGTAATGCCTCAAACCGATCGTTCTTTTGCTGGCTTCTCTCACAACCGCGAAGGCTTCAACCAGCAAGTCGTCCAGGTTTTCGCCCTGAGAAATACGTTGCTTGAATTTACTCGTAGAGGACTTTAATTCTGCATCACTGAGCGATTCCAATTGGGGTTCTAATGCATTTACTGCGTCGATGATATGAGAATATTCATCGATAAGGCGTTTTTGAGGCTCACCGCCAACCAGGCGGATAAATTTCTTTAACATTGACACTCTCCCATTGCGGCATGGATTATAGCACTTGCCATATTTGCCAGAGGTGCTTTATTAATATTAACACGATGCTTTAACATTTTTCCGCATGCTATAATCAAAACCATCTTTAAAGGGACCATAACGGATGACATTTGTCCATCTTCACGTACATTCCGAATATTCTCTCCTGGATGGTTTTAGCAACCTAGATAAACTCGTCTCCAGGACAAAAGAACTGGAAATGCCCGCAGTGGCATTAACGGATCACGGCACAATGTTTGGCGTTATCGATTTTTACAATAGCGCCGTAGAGGCGGGTGTAAAACCACTTATCGGAGTTGAAGCCTACCTTGCTGGGAATGGGATGGCTGATCGCGATCCACAACGAGACAAGAAATCTACCCACCTTTTACTGCTTGCAGAAAATATGACCGGCTACCAAAACTTGCTCAAGATCGCCAGTACGGCGCAATTGGAAGGTTTTTATTATTACCCTCGCATTGATCATGAATTTTTAGCCAGTCACAGTGAAGGCTTAATTTGCACATCCGGCTGCATGTCAGCAGAGATACCGAAATTGATCCAGCAGGAAAAAACGGATCTGGCACTGAAAAGACTGGATTGGTATTACCAGGTTTTTGGCAAAGATCGGTTTTTCCTGGAACTGCAGCAGCATGATATCAAAATGTTGGATCAAATCAACAAAATTTTACTGGACCTGGGTCACAGGTATGACGCCAGGTATGTAGCAACCAATGACGTTCACTATATCAACCGTGAGGATGCGCGCTACCAGGATATTATGCTGGCTGTACAGACCGGATGCCTGCTGAGTGATCCCAATCGCATGCGTATGACCAGCAATTCATATCACCTCCGCACCCCTGATGAAATGGAGAATTTGTTTGGGCATATCCCCGGTGCTTTGTCTAATACTCTCCTGATCGCGGAAAGATGCAATGTAGATCTCGGATTCAAAGGTTATCACTTACCCAATTTTGATGTTCCAGAAGGATACACGCCATTATCGTATTTGAGGCACTTATGTGAAGAGGGCGTCACTTACCGATACGGGGAACACAAAGATAATCCTGAAGTCAGAACCAGGCTGGAATATGAACTGAAAATTATTGAGAGTATGGGGTTTGTGGATTATTTCCTTATTGTTTGGGACCTGTGCCGTCATGCTAAAACCCAGGGTATCTGGTATAACGCCAGGGGATCTGCGGCTGGATCAATCGTTGCGTATGTTTTGGAAATTACACTGGTAAATCCGATTGAATATGGTTTGATTTTCGAAAGGTTTTTAAATCCAGGCAGGATTTCGATGCCGGATATTGACCTCGACTTCCGCGATGACCGCCGGGTTGAGATGCTTGAATATACCGCGCGCAAATATGGTGATGACCGGGTGGCTCAGATAATCACGTTTGGTACTCTGGGTTCTCGTGCTGCCATCCGCGATGTCGGCAGAGTACTCGACATCCCCCTTTCGGAGGTGGACCGGATTGCCAAGTTGGTGCCAAATGTCCCGGGGAAAAGTATCACAATCCCAGATGTAATTGAGACGGTGAAAGATTTCAAGGACGTATACCAGACCACACCTTATTTGAAAGAATTAGTGGACATTGCCAAAGAAGTTGAGGGCGTAGTCCGTAATGCTGGTACCCATGCAGCCGGTGTGATTATCTCGGACCGTCCTTTAGTCGATTATCTTCCACTTCATCGACCGACGGGATCATCCCAGGGCGACAATCCTATAAAAACCGTTACCCAGTTCGAAATGAAAGTGATCGATTCTCTGGGTTTACTCAAAGTTGATTTCCTGGGTTTGTCGACGTTGACGATCATGTCGATAGCATGCGATATGATTTTCGAGAGGTATGGGGTTAGATTGGACCTTAATACGATCCCAACGGATGATCCCAAAACTTATCAATTGTTGGGGAGGGGAGATACGGCGGGAGTGTTCCAGGTAGAAGGTGCAGGGATGCGGCGGTGGTTGGTGCAGATGAAACCGCAAAACCTGGCTAATGTTATCGCTATGATCGCCTTGTTCCGACCAGGACCGATGGAGAATATCCCCAGTTATATTCGCCGTATGCACGGGGAAGAAAATATCGAATATAAACACGAATTGCTAGAAACCATCTTCAATGAAACCTATGGCGTCCCAGTTTACCAAGAACAGCTGATGTTCGCTGCCATGGAGCTCGCCGATTATACCGCTCCGGATGCTGATGATTTGCGTTATGCGATTTCTAAAAAAGTAAAAGATAAACTGTTGAAGCATAAGGAGAAGTTCATCAAGGGAGCAGCCAAGAAGAATATCTCCAAAGATGTTGCTTCAGAGATATTCACCGAATGGGAAGGGTTTGCCCGATACGGGTTTAATAAAAGCCATGCGGTCGATTATGGAGTTATTGCTGTCCAGACAGCCTATCTAAAGGTGCATTACCCCACCGAATTTATGACCGCTTTATTGTCTGTAAACAAAAACGATACCGGGAAAGTGGCGCTTTATGTGGCTGAATGCCGGCGAATGGGTTTACGCGTTGAACCGCCAGACATAAATGCCTCTGGTTGGGATTTTTCCATCGAGGATAAGGATTCGGGCGAAAGTGTAATCCGGTTTGGTCTTGGGGCTGTGAAGAATGTGGGTCATGGAGCTGTAGAAAACATCTTTTTAGCACGGCAAGCCTCAAAGTTTACCGATATAAATGATTTTGCTCGCAAGGTTGATCTCAGGCAGGTGGGCAGGCGTGCTCTGGAATGTTTGGTTAAAGTTGGCGCGTTGGACAGCTTCGGTTCGCGCACCTCAATCCTGGATGCTCTTGACCGTGTTATTTCTGTTAGTGCCACTCATTTTCGTGCAGCTGACATAGGGCAAATGAGCCTATTTGGAGCTAACACCGGTGTGGTCGATGAAATTGCTATCCTGCCGCAGGGAGAAGAGATTGGAAAAAGAGAGATCTTGAATTGGGAGCGCGAACTCATCGGTCTCTATGTGTCCGGACACCCACTAGAACTCAATAATTGGCATATTGGATAACATCGTTTCTCATTACTCTGGCCAATTGACAGAAACAACTCATAACGATCGTGTCAGGGTTATTGGATTGATTACAAAAATTAGACCCCATAACACAAAGCGAGGGGATCCAATGTGTTTTATGACTTTGGAAGACCTCCAGGGATCGATCGATGTGGTTGTATTTCCGAGTGTATGGGAAAAATTTTCACAATTGTTGGTTTTGGACCGGATTGTAATGGTAGACGGCAGGGTTGACCAGGGGAGTGGCGAACCGAAATTACTGGCAGAGTCGATCGGCACTGAGTTCACTCAGGTACAGGGAGAATTTGATCCCCAACCATTATCAGGTGATGATCGGGAGAATGAGAAAGAGGAAGATACTTATACTACCGATATAATCGATGCAGAAAACCAAGTAGAAAACAGCGATGAATCGGGCGGAATCAACCAGAGTATGCTCGATGTTGAGACTGGTGAAGAGGATGATGACGATATAAATAATTCCCCCCCACCTCCTGATCCATTCCCACCGGATTGGGAGGTATACTCGAATCCGTTTCCTGGTTCTTATGATGACGAGACTCAAACTTATGGAGAACGTGGGGAGATCCATCCTGAAAAAGTAGAGCAGCTTGCCAGTAGCCCCGACGATAAGGTCCAGGGAAAAAATTATCGTGCGGAAGTGACAATCAGCAACCAGACACCCTCTGTCAAACAAAACTCACAGATCATCGGTCAGGGCAAAAATACTGAAAATAATGAAAAATTACCAGTGATCCCCACTTTACCTTTGACGACTCCTCATTACCTGGTCCCGCCTAAATCAGACCATGAAACGGAAGATAAAGCTCAGAATGTGAGAATGCTGACCATTATTTTAAGATCCTCCGGGGACAAAACCAGGGATGTGTTGCGAATTCGTTGGATACATGGGATTATCACATCTTTTCCGGGGAATGATCGGTTTGCGATCCACATATACGAGAAAGGGCATGGTCACTTATTAGAATTCCCCAATTTCACCACTGATATCTGTAGTGAGTTGTTGACCAGGATAAAGCCTATTGTGGGGGCAGAAAATATTCGTATCGAAACGATAACTTTCCAATAAACCTTTTGAGTCAATCAAAAGAACTAAGGTATATATTAAGATCACATATTAGTGGTGTGAGAATATGCGTGTCTGTTTAATTTGTGTTGAAATTTTTGCCTGGGGAAAATATGGTGGATTTGGTCGCGCCACTCGCATAATTGGCAGGGAATTGGCTAAACGAGGTGTGGAAGTAACAGCCATTATTCCAATGCGAGAAGACCAGAAAACCATCGAATACCTGCATGGGATTCGCATTCTTGGGTTCCCGCCAAATGACCTTTCAAAATTAATGGATTTGGCCAGCGAAGCAGATGCAGATATTTACCATTCTCAAGAACCATCCTTGATTTCTTATGCGGCGATGCGTTCGATGCCGGATCGAAAACATATCGTCACTTTCCGAGATCCGAGAACGTTGAAAGATTGGTTGACTGAATTCAAACTACCCTCACTCAACCGTTACCAGGTAGTTACGAACTGGATTTTCGAGGATAACTTTCTTGTTCATCGTGCCGTAAGAAGTTGTGATGCCACATTTGCTGCTGCAAAATGCCTGGTGGGGATTTCCAGGAAAAAATATGGTCTGGATTATGACCCCGGTTTTCTGCCAACTCCTGTTGATGTACCAGGTTCGATTAGCAAAGCATCAACACCGACGATATGTTTTATCTCTCGCATGGATCGTCGTAAACGACCGGAGATTTTCTTTGAATTGGCTAGCTCATTCCCTGAATACAAATTTATTGCTGTTGGAAAAAGCCGTGATAAAAATCATGATTTGGAATTACACAGGCGATTTGGCAGCCTGCCGAATTTGGAAATGCCTGGTTTTCTAGATCAATTCAGTAATAATGATTTATCGCACGTTCTCTCCAGGAGCTGGGTTATGGTTAATACATCAGCTAGAGAGGGTTTGCCGAATACTTTTCTTGAGGCAGCTGCTCATGGATGTGCGATTTTGAGCGGTGTGGATCCTGATGGGTTTGCGTCGAATTTTGGTTATTACGCCAGATTGGGCGATTTTGGACAGGGGTTGGAATCATTAATACGAAATGATTCCTGGAAAAACCTGGCTTCAAAGGGACAAAATTACATTAATGAAGTGTTTTTGTTGGAAAGATCCATAGATACTCACCTTGATGCATATTCTAAAATTCTAGGTTGATTTTTTTTGAATAAAAATGGCAAAATACCTCATTACCACTGTTCGTCGTTACGCCCCTTTTAATGAACCATCCGGTTACATTTATACAGTGGATTTCGAACACAAAAAAATTCTTAAACGAAGTATTTTCATTGAACCTGAAATGAGAGAGTTTGAAACCAATCCTCGGGGAGGAATGCGAGGAATTAAAGGTATATTCGTGACTGATGATCATGTTGCGATTGCTAACTATTCGAACGTTTTTCTTTTCGATCTGAACTGGCAGCCAAAAAAAGTTATCACACATCCTTCTTGTGCCGGTATCCATGATATTATTTTTTCCAACAATTCAATCTGGGTTACCTCATCTCGTTCGGATACCTTGTTTAGTTTCGATTTTTCCTCAAAATTGTTGGATTTCGTCTATCTTCGAGAAAAGAGAGTATCCAGTCTGCTTAAAGGGTGGGGTGCCCCAATATTGCTTACTGCCGATAAAATCCAAGATGGGGACATCGATTTTAGAGACCCACGTACTCATGTTTTAGAAGACCACGACCGTGCTCATGTAAACTCTATTTGTGAATTGCCAGATGGGGATAAACTCGTGTCTCTGGGATATCTCTTGGATCACACTCACGCCACCCTTCTACGCGTGAAAACCTTTTTATACCGGCTGGGTATTTGGTCGACCATCGTATCTTTTAACCAATGGTTAAAGCGGAAGTTTCATCAACAAACAGATTTGCACAGCAACTTGATCGTACAACCTGCCAGAGGTAAATCAGTGATTCTCAGAATGAACAGAGAGGGTGAGTTCGAACACTCATTGACTTTGCCAAATTTGACTGTGCCCAGTCACAGCCTTGTTGGGTTGTCGGATAGTACTGCGATCTATTTGAACACGACCGATGGAAGCGTGGTTCATTTTGATCCCATGAGTGAGGAAATCTTGAGCGAAACCAGAGTGACCGATGGCTTTCTGCGAGGTGCTGTCCAGGTTGATGGGGAAAAATTCCTTCTTGGCAGCAAAGGTAAACTGTTGTTATTCGATCTAGAAACTAAACATGTCGTGGAGCAGATGATTATCACTGAGAATCCGCACGAATCAGTTTACGATATTAAACTACTGCCACCCAAATTTGCCATACCTCCCGATGATTTTTCGCATATTACAACCGATGAAAAACCTTCCCGAGAATACTTGGGTGATTAAAAGAACACATCCTGGGTTCTATGTCCCAAGATGTGTTTTCTATTCCCGAAAAAAAGAATTCTATTAATCGCTGGTCATAATGAACAACGGGTTCATCTGGAAGGTGTGAAAATGAGGTCTGAGCCTCTCGGTATTGTAGAATTTATTGACATTAACGACTTTTTTGGTGCTTGTGACAACATCAATCGGCACATTGTCATAACGACCATTCTTGAGGACCACCAGCCTGCCATGAACACCTGACAGAATCAGGTCCAATGCAAGGTTCCCGTAAGCCATAGGAGCAATTGAATCGATTGCATCCGGATCGCCGCCTCTAACCATGTATCCTAGTTTCTGATTAATGATGTTGATCGTTTTCCCATCATTAAATTTTGGGGTGAGTTCCTGTATCTTCGCTGAGACGAGATCACCAATACCGCCTAATTTGGCGTGACCGTATGCATCAGTGGTTGAAGATTGGAAGATCATTTCACCCCCCTCGAACATCGCTCCTTCTGATATCAAAACGATGGCATATTTACTCTGATTTTTATTTCTGTCGTACACCAGCAAGTCGGTGAGCTGCTCGATATCAAATCTCCACTCAGGGATCACGCATCGGTTAGCTGATCCCGCCATCGTCGGTAAGAGAGAAGTAAAACCCGCATATCTGCCAAATACCTCGAGGACCATGATTTTCTCATGAGATCCAGCGGATGTCCGCAGACTATTGGTCAACTGGATGGTGCGAGTCACGCAGGTACTGAAGCCGATGCAGTAATCGGTTCCAGGTACATCATTGTCCATCGTTTTGGGTATGGCTACCACCTTTATGCCTTTCTTGTAAAGGTGGACCCCGTAACTGAGGGTATCGTCTCCACCGATGGGGATAAGGTAATCGATTCCCAACCAATCGAGATTTTTCACGACTTCATCGGTCAAATCATTGACTTCTTCGGTGTATGTATCTTTCAGATGCTCTGGAAGAGCGCTCTTTTTTACATGGCTCGGTCGCGTGCGTGATGTGTGCAAAAACGTCCCACCAGTTCTTCCTGCACGGTTGACGATATCTTCTGTCAGATACAGGAAATTATTGGAATTGTCATAATCCTTTTCGCGGATAGTCTCGATGATACCTGCCCAGCCACGTCGCAATCCAATGACTTGATATCCTTCTCGCAGTGCTCTGAAAGTGACTGCACGGATGGCGGGGTTTAAACCAGGTACATCGCCTCCTCCAGTTAAGATGCCTATTACACCCTTCGTTTTTTTAGTGGTTGTCATTTTTTTACCTCCAGATTTATTTACAAGATTTTATTTTACATCTGTAATCCAAAATTTGCCAGGATAGCAGGAGCTATGTCCGCAAGATTGGACAGATTTTCTGTAAATTGATCCCTTAAGATAGGGGATCCAACGACCAGAGCCGGTACAGGATTCTGAGTATGACGGTGAGTATTCAAATCTTCGAGATTTCCATGATCAGAGGTAATCAAAATCAAACCATCTTCATCATCCCACGTTGATAATAATCCGCATAACATCCCATCGATTTGCTCAAGCACCTCGCAGGCATAAGACATCTCTTGAGAATGACCGGCATAATCACTCAGCCAATATTCGATCAGCGAAAAATCGTATTGTTGTGCCAGTGTGGTGATTTTTTCTCCCGCCTGATATGGAGAATATAATGGGATATCAGGAACATTAAGGTGCTGGTGCCATCCGTTGCCCGTGAGGTCTGCGGAGAGAGCCTTTCCATCAACCAGATCCTGGACGGTATTCAGGCGGATTCCTGCGCTGGTTACAGCAAGGGGAATTGATGATAACAACCGTCTGCCAGAATTTATCCCATCGAAGTAACGTTGTGGATAAGCATTCATGAAAAAAGTGGATTTATTCGATTGTTGGAGCCAGGAGAATATGTTTCCTTTGGAAATGATCTCTGCGATGACATCATTTGGTTTAGGTCCATAGTGGTAGCCTAAAATCCTGGGGATATTTAACCCTGTCATCAAAACTGCCTGACCGGTCGCCGATTGCGGCATCCCCTCTACGCCTAAGCAGGCATCAAGGGGGATGAGTGAAAAACGAGCGCCACTTGATGGCACATTGGGATCGGAAAGGGTCTTACCTCCTAATAAAGAACTCAGACAGGTTAGATTTGCGCGCGAAAATGGATTTGTTTTAGGATTTTCCTCGCCAATTCCGATGCCATCGATGAAAATAAACAGGATTCGTTTGTTGCTAAGGGTGTTCATCTATTTGCGATTTAATGGGTTCAGGTGGTCCATGGAAGGTGTACCAGGCTGAAGGGCGGTTTCGGTCAGTCCCATTTTTTTTGTGTACTAAGGTCACAATTTTGTTTATTGAAGAGATGTCGCATTCTGAAACCCCAATCCCAGCAGGTTCGGGTGCGGTAAAGGCATACAATAAGAACGTTCCGGTAGGATCCAGTAAGTTTTTCAGGTTTGATAAGTATCTTTCTTTGGATAGATGATCGAGACTGTGGTAACAACCGATATCGAGGATCAGGTTGAATTTGTCGTGGAGAAAATCCAGCCTGGTGACATCGGCTTGGAAGAACCTGACCTGAACGTCTGCAGCTTGTGCTTTTTTTCGTGCGGAAATGATAGGTTTCCGGATGAAATCTACCCCAATGACTTCCCAACCGGCTTTAGCCAAAGTGATTGCATTGGTGCCGGTCCCACATCCTAAATCGAGTGCCTTGCCAGTTTGGTGATCCTTGATAAATTCGAAAAGCTCAGGTGGTGATTGGTTTGTATCCCAAGGTGGATTTTTCCAATAGAGCAGGTTAAACCTTAGCTTTCTGAAAAAAGACATTTGGCTATTTTACTCTATTCGAAAACACTCCAGTATATTTGACAACAGCCTGGAGATGACGTAAAATCGAAGACTGTCTTTTAATATAACCAATAAGAAGGGAAATTTGATGAAAGAATATCCAACGAATATGATCCGTAACGTTGTGATGGTATCTCACAGCGGAGCGGGTAAGACGATGTTAGGCGAGGCTATGCTCCATTTCACCGGTGCCACAACACGTTTGGGGAAAATTGAGGACGGGACAACGGTTTCAGATTTTGAGGAAGAGGAAATCCGCCGCAATCTTTCACTGTCGACGACGATTTTGCCTGTCGAGTATCGAGAAAATAAAATAAACCTTTTAGATACACCTGGGTACACAGACTTCATTGGAGAAGTTATTTCTGCGATTCGGGTTGCGGACGGAGCATTGGTATTGGTAGATTCTGTTGCTGGGGTTGAGGTAGGAACTGAGATTGCCTGGGGTTACTGTGATCAGTTCAATTTGCCTCGTTTTGTTGTCATAAATAAAATGAATAGAGAAAATGCTAATTACCAAAAAGCTCTTGAATCAATAACGAACCTCTCTGAGACGAGGCTCATCCCGTTGCAAATTCCGTGGGGAGAGAAGCTCAACTTCAAAGGCATCATTGATCTTCTTACGCTTAAAGCTTATTCAGGTGATGGGAGTAAAGTAGAAGAAATTCCAGCAGAGATGATGGATGATGTCGAAACTGCACGCATGGAACTCATTGAGGCGGCTGCCGAGGGTGAAGACATCCTGCTGGAGAAATATTTAAATGGGGAAGACCTGACAGCTGAAGAGATCGAACGTGGATTGGCAAAAGTAATTCAATCCGGAGGATTTATCCCCGTATTGATAGCAGCTGGATCAGCTGAAATTGGGACGCGAAGCCTGCTTGATGCCATTTTGTCTCTGCTGCCTTCCCCGGTTGACATCCCTGCGGTGTCTGCTAAGGGGAAATCTGGGGAAGAGAAATTAAGGGCTGAAGATAGTGGTCCATTCGCGGCTTACGTTTGGAAAACGACAGCCGACCCATTTGTTGGCAAGATCACCTATTTCCGTGTTTATTCAGGGACGATAAACTCAGACTCGCGAATTTGGAATCAGAATAAAGGTGCGGAAGAAAGGATCGGCACCATCTCTCTGCAGATCGGAAAAGAGCAAGTTAATGTGAAGGTAGTCCACGCGGGTGACATTGCCACCGTCCCTAAATTAAACGCTACTGTTACAGGTGATACTTTATGTGATAAAACCCATCCTCTTACACTCAGCGCACCTGAGTATCCCAGCGCTCTTTATCGGGTGGCGGTTGGTCCCAAGTCCCAGGCAGATTCGGCTAAAATCAGCCCAACTTTGAGCAGATTGGTTGAGGAAGACAAAACCTTATCCTGGTTCCAAGAGCCAGCCACAAACCAGACCATCCTCCAGGGAATGGGAGATCAACATATCGATGTTGCCGTTCGCAAAGCTGAAAGTAAATTTCAAACGAACCTGGTGACTGAGATACCGCGCATCCCTTATCAGGAATCGATCACCAAACAAGGGCAAGCGATGTATCGACACAAAAAACAGACAGGTGGCGCCGGGCAGTTCGGAGAGGTTTGGATGAGGATTGAACCCCTTCAAGATGAAGATTTCGAATTAACCTGGGATGTTTTTGGAGGCGCAGTCTCTTCCAGTTATGAACCCGCAATTCGTAAGGGGATCCAGGCAGTGATGAAAGAAGGTGTACAAGCAGGATTCCCATTAGGCAGGGTGAAAGTGTCCATTTATGATGGCAAAGAACATCCAGTTGATTCGAAGCCTGTTGCATTTGAAATTGCAGCTCGCGAATGTTTCAAGCTAGCAGTTAAGGATGCAGCGCCGGTTCTACTTGAACCGATCATGCACATCAGAGTTGTAGTTCCTGAAGCGAACATGGGTGATATCCTAGGTGATCTGAACACCCGCAGGGCTCGAGTCCAGGGAATGGACAGTGAAAAAGGACGCTCCGTGGTTACAGCTCAGATTCCCATGGCTGAAATTTTAAGGTACACGACTGACCTTCGCTCAATGACGGGCGGGCGTGGTGTGTTCCAGATGGAATTCTCTCATTATGAAGTTGTTCCCACACACATCGCTTCTGACGTGATCGCTCAAAGGCAGAAAGAAATCCAGGCTGCCAGGGAGGAATAAATAAACCTGGCTTAATATATTTAAGGAAAAAGAGACCGATAACAGGTCTCTTTTTTTCATTTACGATTTTGATAGATAAGGTTTACGATAATAGTAATCCCGATAAGCCCAATGGAAATGGGATAGATGAATGATGGATTAACCTTGTAAACTAATCCGGCGATGGGTGGAGCGAGAACTACCGATATTGTTATGGCGGTTTCCACCACTCCGAAAGTGAGTCCCATAATCCTGGCTTCAACATGTTCTCTGGCTTGTGCATTGGCAAATATCCGCGCGGTCTGGTAACTGCCCAGTAGAAAATACCCAGCTCCAAAAGCAAAGGTCCCCGAGCCTTGCCAGATTAACGTAGAAAATAAGATGAGGTTGATTTGAGCGATTAAGAAGCCAATCTGGGGCAGCAACCTGCCAAGAAGGAGGTTGGAAATTACTATTCCCAGGCTTCGAAGGGATAATAATTGACCGATCTGAAGGAGATCAAGCCCTTTTTCATTCTTGAGAAAATTTTGTGCCAGGGGTTGGGGCAAATACATTGCAAGGAATGAGATGAAAATGATCGATATAAAAATGAGAAATTTTGCATTGATCAATAATTTAATGCTACCGGTAGGATTTTCAGAAACCGATGTTTCGACTGGTTGTTTACGTAAGAAAAAGATTGTGGTTGTCGAAAGCATGAAAATTAGCGCGGCGACCAGGAAAACTTGCCTGAATCCCAGGTTTTTCCCTATCCATCCTCCAACCAATGGACCCAGAATCGCGCCAAAATTGTAAGCGGCAGAGGTGAATGTGAGCGCTCTGGCAGTGGTCATTTTTCCGCGAGACGCAGTGACATAACTGCTCAAAGGACCGGCTACGAACGCTGTTATTCCATAAAGAATTGCACCAATCGTGAAACCGGTGATGTTTGTTGAAAGTGCCATCACCCATGCTGCGATAGTACCGCCAATCCATGCTGCCCAAAGCAGCTTGCGCCTGCCATATCGATCCGCTAAATATCCTGCTGGAATATGAACTAATGCCATTGCCATCCCCACCATCCCGAGAATACTGCCGATTTCAATCGGGTTTGCCCCCAGTTCCTCCAGGTAGAGGGGTTGAAAGAAGATAAACATACCTTCACCGGTACCCCAGATCACCAGAGAGATGATGACCAGTATCAGGTCGCGCTGCATAAGAACCTTTGGTTTTGAGTTGATTTTGAGTGTAGCGGTTGAAAAATCAGAATCATTCCAGAACGATCAGATCTCGAGGCAAATTGCTCAAGGTCTCGCAGTTGTCCGTGGTGACAACAACGTTGTCTTCAATACGCACCCCGCCTTTTCCAGGAAGGTAAATACCCGGTTCAATGGTGAAACACATTCCAGGGGTCAATTGGAGATTGTTGTCATTTCGGATGTATGGATGTTCATGAGCTTCTAGGCCCAGCCCATGACCGGTTCTGTGGGTGAAAAATTCTCCATAGTGGTTATTCTCAATAATTGACCTGGCAGAGTCGTCAATTTCTGACGCCGTTGCCCCTGGTCTGACTGCTTTGTTGGCTGCCTGGTTGGCATCCTTGACAATTTCAGCGATTCTCACCAGTTCTGAAGATAGAGCGCCATAAGCGAAGGTCCTCGTCAAGTCAGAAAAATAACCTGTGTAATTTGCTCCCCAATCAATCAAAACCAGGTCACCGGCGTTTAACCTTCGGGCTGATGGATGAGCATGCGGATTAGCGGTATTTTCACCGAAGGAGACAATGGGCGAAAATGGGATTTCAGGGTCAGATCCTCCTCGAAACAGATTGAGGACGAGTTCCGCTGCGAGATCTCTCTCTGAAATACCTGCCTTGATTATGGGTAAGGTTGCGATTAATGCACCTTCGGCAATTTCAACAGCCTTTCGCATAGCAGTTATTTCGTCTTCGTCTTTAACTATTCTTAAAGTGGCAATCAAATTATCTGCCGGTGAAAATGCAATCTGGGCGTCGTTTTGGATAAGATTCATCTCCAGGAACCGCATACTTGTTGATTCAACGCCAATTCGCTCTACCTTTCCCAGGTAGGTTACCGCATCGTGTACCACACCAGCCCAGGTGTCCGGATTCTCACCATAAGTAAATGGTTTAACAGGATAAGTGAAGTTATCTAATTTCAAGGATTCTAATTCCGGTAGTGCAATCACAGGATCCGAATCGGTGGAGAAAAACATAATCGTTGGTCGTTCCATCAAGTGAAAGTGCAGACCAGTGAGATAAAACAAGGTTGGTCCCGGAATGACAGCGATGCACCCAATTTTCGCAGATCGCATTACCTGCATCAGGCTTTCTCGGCGTTTTTCGTAGTCTGGATGGTTTAACATGTACCCTCCGATAAATTAATATGGTAAGTTCTGAGCAGGGCATATTCTAGCAAGAAATTGACACATTTCCCCACCAATTTTATCCATTCCGGTTAAGAATTTGGGACATGATTTAGTCAGTTGCCTTTTAACTTAGCTTCCAAATAAACTTGACAGCAGCTATGGCGAACGATAAAATTCTCTCTCGAGTAAATAGGGCCTGTAGCGCAGTTGGGAGCGCGCCTCAATCGCACTGAGGAGGTCGAGGGTTCGAATCCCTCCAGGTCCATAATGATTCCTTTCTTTATAAAGCAGTTTGAACAAATCAATAATCATGCTGTTGAAGGATTGACGGGAGTCATTTATGACGGTAGAATTTTCCCACTATTTTGAGAGGGCCCATAGCGCAGTTGGGAGCGCGTCTCAATGGCATTGAGAAGGTCGAGGGTTCGAATCCCTCTGGGTCCATAAAAATAACTGGAGAATTGTGTAGTGCCTCCAGCTCATAAGGTGATAACAGGAGTATTAGGTTATCCGTCAGCGATCCGGGAGAGAGAGGTGTGAGCCCGGTTAGTGCCCAGCGGAGCACAAGCACGAAAATAAACTGAACTCGCCTGTTGACCCAATCGGGTCAGCCTCTCCGGTGACTGTAAAAGCCGGTGACGGGAATCGCCCGTTACAGCGAATTAAGAGGCTTGCGAGATTCCGGTTGCGTCCGGTCAAGATCCAGCAAGCAGGGTGGTACCGCGGAGAACCCTTCGTCCCTGTTGATGAAGGGTTATTTTTTTTGGAAGGAGGTCAATCAAGATGGAAAGGAAATCTTCATGGGGAGAATATGATCCCCAAAGTATCGAGAAGAAGTGGCAGCGCATTTGGGATGAACAAAACCTTTACCGTACCGGTGAAGATAGTGAAAAGGAGAAATATTACTGTCTTGATTTCTTCCCGTATCCATCGGGAGAAGGTCTCCACGTAGGTCACTGCCGAAATTATGTTCCCACAGACCTGGTGTCTCGCTATAAGCGTATGAATGGATATAACGTGCTCCACCCAATGGGTTGGGATGCTTTTGGAGAACCAACAGAACAACATGCTATCTTGAATGGAATCCATCCCCGAGAAATTACTGATCGAAATGCAGCAAATTTCCGGCGACAATTAAAATCGATCGGTACCAGTTACGATTGGTCCAGGGAAATTGATTCATCCAATCCTGATTATTACCGGTGGAACCAGTGGTTCTTTTTACAGTTTTACCATCATGGTCTTGTTTATCGGGATAAAAACTGGCAATGGTGGTGCCCGGTTTGTCAGACATCATTGTCTAGCCACGAAATCCAGGATGGAAAGTGCTGGCGTGGTCACGATGGTGTAACTCGAAAAGAGATTCCAGCCTGGTATTTCAAAATCACGCATTATGCAGATGAATTATTGGCTGGTTTAGATCAGATCGATTGGCCAGAACCCGTCAAAGCGATGCAGCGCAATTGGATTGGACGCAGTGAAGGTGCGCTGATCACTTTTAAGAATAAAGAAAGTGTGGATATCCCGGTTTTTACCACTCGTCCTGACACCCTTTTTGGGGCAACATTCCTGGCAGTTTCTCCGGAAAACCCGATTATTCCGTCTCTAACCAAGCCTGGTCTGTCAGAAGATATTTGTGCCTATCTCGAGGCAGCTTCAGGAGTTGGGTTAAGGGAGCGAATGATTACGAACGCGCCAGTTATCTGGTGTATTTACTGGCAGTTTTGTCACCAACCCGGTTACTCAGGAACCTATACCAGTTTGGATAGCTGATTATGTATTGCCAGATTATGGAACAGGGGCAATAATGGGCGTTCCGGCACATGATCAGACCGATTGGGAATTTGCCCAGAAGTACGGCTTGAGGATCCGGCAGGTGATCGATCCAATCGAAAATAAAGAGTCCTCGATTCAACAAGGTGCATACACCGGTCAGGGTTATTTGATCAATTCCGGTAGATTCAATGGATATAAAAGCGAAGATGCTTTTTTTGCCATCACAGAATGGTTGAAGAAAAGAAATAAAGGTCGTAAGACTATTTCATATCGGATGCACGATTGGTTAATTAGCCGTCAACGTTATTGGGGCACACCTATCCCAATAATATACTGTGATACTTGTGGTGAAGTACCAATCCCGGAAGACCAATTACCTCTCTTGTTACCTGAGATAAAAGATTTTTCACCTGATGGTAGTGGGAGGTCACCTCTCGCCAAAGTTGATCAATTCGTGAATGTGAAATGTCCCGTGTGTTCAAAACCAGCTAAAAGAGAGACTGATACGATGGGTGGTTTCGCATGTTCATCCTGGTATTTCCTGCGGTTTACCAGCCCTCAAACGAGCAAAGCACCATTTGACAAAGAACTTGCCAGTTATTGGATGCCGGTTGACCTTTATGTTGGGGGAGCAGAGCATGCTGTGCTTCACCTGTTGTATGCCAGGTTTTGGACCAAAGCTCTGGCTGATTTTGGTTTGGTCGATTTCAGGGAACCCTTTAAAAAATACATCACCCAGGGTCAGTTGATGGGTTCAGATGGTCTGCGTATGTCTAAATCCAGGGGCAATGTTATTACTCCTGATTCAGTTGTGGAAAAGTATGGAGCAGATGCTCTGAGAGTATTTGAATTATTCATGGCTCCCTTTGAGCAAAACACCATCTGGTCTGATGAAGGGATAAATGGATCGTACCGGTTCCTGAAAAAATTATGGGATCTGTATCAAAACACGTATGAACAGAGTTCAATTTTTGAGAGTGTGGAAACGGATATTCAATCGGAATTACAGCTGATTATCAAAGAAGCAACATCTCGAATTGAAACTTTTAAATTCAACACCTTAATTTCATTACTGATGGAATTTTCCAACACCTTGGTGGAGGTCCATCGTAATGGAAGATGGCAGAATCGTTCATTTCACGAGTCCCTGAGTAAACTGTTATTACTCTTGGCGCCCATTGCACCACATTTCTGCGAAGAAATTTGGCATTTAACGGGTAACACAGGCAGCATACATTCTCAAACATGGCCTGAATGGTCGCAGGATAAAATATTGGAATCAATGGTGGATGTCCCAATACAAATTGATGGCAAAGTCAGAGCGGTTCTTTCCGTGGAACAAGGATTAACGCTGGACGAGTTAAAAGGTCTGGCACTGTCAGAGGATAGAATTATCAATCATATGACTGGTAAAGAGGTTTTACATACATACTTTGTACAAGATAAAGTGCTAAATCTTGTTACAACCCGTTAGGTATGGATGAGGCAAGGATGAAGACGATCAACCCGATGATCTACCTGCTTATAATCACATTAGAGATATGAATTATGAAATGTAACTTGGAGAATCAATGAACTCAGAAACACAAAATTATGACCCAAATTTTATCGAGGCAAAATGGCAAAGAAAATGGGAACAAGATGGTCTTTATCAGGCAAATGTTGATCCAGGAAAGCAAAAATATTATGCCTTGACCATGCTACCTTATCCTTCTGGTGAGCTGCATATCGGTCACTGGTATGCGATGACACCGTCAGATGCCCGAGCCAGGTACATGAGAATGAAGGGTTTTAACGTCATGTTTCCGATGGGATTTGATGCTTTCGGTTTACCAGCGGAGAATGCTGCTATTAAGAATGCCATCCATCCGAAGAATTGGACATACCGGAATATCGATAAAATGCGTGAACAGCTGCGTTCGATGGGCACCATGTTTGATTGGCGCAGAGAAGCGATCTCAGCGGATCCCAAGTATTATCGTTGGACGCAGTGGTTTTTTGTGCAGTTCTTCAAAAATGGCATTGCTTACAGGAAAAAATCCCCAGTGGATTGGTGTCCGAACTGCAATACGACCCTCGCCCGTGAACAGGTATGGGGTGATGACCGGCATTGTGAAAGATGCGGTACACCGGTAATCAAGAAGGACCTCGATCAATGGTTTTTCCGCAGCACCAATTATGCGGAAGAGCTTCTGGACTTCTCTACAATCGATTGGCCGGACCGGGTGCGGTTGCTGCAAGAAAATTGGATTGGCAGATCCGAAGGAGCCAGCGTGACTTTCACCACAGAAGACGGTTTACCTTTAGAAGTGTTTACCACCCGTCCGGATACGCTCTGGGGGGCGACATTCATGGTGTTGGCTCCTGAGCACCCACTTGTTGATACCATCACCACTCCCGAGCACGGTGATGAGGTGAAAGCATACAAGTTGGAAACATCCAGGATGACCGAAATCCAAAGGGAAGCCGCGGATAATGAAAAGACTGGCATTTTCACAGGAGGTTACGCAATTAATCCAGTAAACCAGGAAAAAATCCCGGTCTGGATTGCAGATTATGTGCTGATGACGTACGGGACTGGCGCGATTATGGCAGTCCCAGCACATGATGAACGTGATTTTGAGTTTGCATTGAAGTTCGGCATATCGATCTTGCCGGTTATCGAAAATCCATCAGGCGTGTCCAAGTCGTTTGTCTTAGGCGAAAGTATGGAACCGGGTTTCCTGGAATCACTTGGAGCGAACGAAATTCTGTTTACAGAGAACCAGGACAATAATATATGCGTTGAAATTCATGACAGGCAAATTGATAAATACATCGAGTGTGTGAAGTCCAGTATTCGAGATGGTTTTTGGGTAGAGGTGATTGGTAAGGATTGGGTGTTTATTTTCAAGGATGAAACGATATATTGGGATTCAACTCAAAGCGAAGAAAAGATATTGAAGAGATGTAAACTACTAGAACCTGATATGGGTAATAACGCTACACTGATGGAGATGTTGTGGGGGAATCAATATTACCGAGACGCATTGTTCCATCATGATTATGGAAAGATGATTAATTCTGGCGAATTTAGCGGTACAGAAGGCGATCGTGCCAAGGAAAATGTGACCAATTGGCTGACCGAAAAGGGGATCGGGAAGAAAATGATCAACTACCGTTTGAGAGATTGGCTGATCTCCAGGCAGCGATATTGGGGATCACCCATTCCCATGGTTCTCTGCCAATCATGTGGTTGGCTGCCTGTTCCCGAAGACCAGCTGCCGATATTACTCCCTGATGATGTGGAGTGGACACCTACAGGCAAATCACCATTAAAACTGCACCCGACCTGGAAATTAACCCAGTGTCCTGATTGTGGTGAACAAGCTGTCCGGGAAACGGATACCATGGACACATTCATGTGTTCATCATGGTACCACCTGAGATATCTGAGCCCGGATTTCATAAACGGTCCATTCGATCAAAATGAATATGATTATTGGATGCCAGTTGATATTTATACCGGTGGTATCGAACATGCTACCATGCACCTGATCTACACGCGATTTTTCCATAAAGCCTGTCGAGATTTGGGAATAACAGAAGGACCTGAGCCGATGACTCGGTTAAGAAATCAGGGCATGGTTCTGGGTGAGGATCATGAGAAGATGTCAAAAAGCCGTGGGAATGTGATCGCTCCGGATGACCTGGTTTCGCGCTATGGTGCCGATACCGTTCGTGCTTATCTCATGTTTTTCGCGCGATGGGAGTTGGGAGGACCTTGGAACAGTAACGGCATTGAAGGAACTACTCGCTGGCTAAAGCGGGTTTGGACCCTGGTCCACGAAAAGGATATAAAAGGTACTCCTTCAAAAGACGTGCTGCGAAGCCTCAGGAGGAAAGTGCATCTAACGCTGCAGCAAATAACTGATGATTTTGATAGGTTTGAATTTAATACGATCATTTCCAGCCTGATGGAATTAATGAATGAAATGGTAAAAGCCAGGGATGCAGGTGCGGTAGGTACCCCTGAATGGAATGAAGCGATCGATATCTATTTGCGCATGTTAGCGCCGGTTACACCACATATTTCTGAGGAATTGTGGGCACATTTAGGTAAACCTTATTCGATCCATCAACAAGAATGGCCTCAAGTTGACACTGAAGCGGTAAAAGTGGATGAGATCACAATTGTTCTGCAAGTTAACGGGAAAGTCCGAGACCGGTTATTGGTCCCAATTGATATTCAGGAGGATGAGATCAGAATACTGGCGTTCGAAAGCGAAACCATGAGACGTCATATCGGTGATGATGAGCCTAAGAAGGTGATTTATATCCCAGGAAAATTATTGAATATTGTGGTTTAGGTTGTATGTTAGAATGAGAAAAACCTTCCTTTGGAGGAAAAATGAATGAAAAAGTAATCATCTCAGCTGAAAATGCACCAAAAGCGATTGGTCCCTATTCGGTCGCCAACCAGCTGGGTAATATCATCGTGACAGCGGGACAATTAGGCATTGACCCATCAACAGGTGAGCTTGTTGTTGGGGGAATTGAAGCAGAAACACGACAATCATTAACTAATATCAAAAATGTCTTGGAAGCCGCTGGTTCTTCCCTCGAAAACGTAATTAAAACAACCGTTTTCCTGCGGGATATGCAGGATTTCGCAAAAATGAATGCCGTTTACGCTGAATTTTTCACGAGTGAATATCCTGCCCGTTCAACAGTTGGTGTTGCCGCACTACCAAAGGGGGGAGCAGTGGAAATTGAGGCAATCGCTGGAATTTAAAATTGGAGTCAACGCTTTTAGCGCGTGATGCCTCTGGTCTCCATCATTATTCCTTGTTTCAACGAAGAGTCAACTATTTTTTCGTTGCTGCAAGCGATTCTTGAACAAGATTTTCCAACCAATGAATTGGAGGTTGTGATAGCAGATGGGATGTCAACGGACAGGACTCGTCAGAGAATCGATGAATTTATTCAACAAAAAACTGGTTTGAATGTAAAGATTGTTGATAATCCAAAGAGAAATATTCCCAGTGGATTAAACCTGGCTGTCAAAGAATCAGTAGGAGAATACATTGTCCGGCTGGATGGACATTCGATCCCGGATAAGTCATATGTAAGGAAGTGTGTAAATAGTTTGCAAACAGGCAAGGGTGATAATGTTGGCGGGGCATGGCAGATCGAACCTCGCGGTGAAAGCTGGCAGGCTGCATCGATCGCAATTGCCGCCGCTAACCCGCTCGCAGTCGGAGATGCAAAGTATCGGATTGGGGGCGAAGCCCAATATGTCGATACAGTGCCTTTTGGTGCCCTTAAAAAAAGCTTCCTGGTTGAACTCGGTATATATAATGAACTATTGCAGACGAATGAAGATTACGAATTGAATGCCAGGATAAGGAAGCGAGGAGGAAAAATCTGGTTTGATCCCTCGATCAAGTCTATATATCTGGCTTCACCCTCGTTCACTAAGTTAGCCAAACAATATTGGCGTTACGGTTATTGGAAAGCGATGATGATCCGGATGCACCCCGACACTTTACGATGGCGGCAGGCTTTACCTCCCTTGTTTGTTATGGGTTTAACTCTAATGGCAGTATTGGGATTTGTGGCGAGTTATTTCTGGATGATGCTCGGGATTGGATTGGTCATGTATTTATTGATATTATTACTGGCAGCCATCGGACAAGTTGTGAAAACTAAGCAAATAACCATGATGATTGGTATCCCTACCGCAATATCCATTATGCACTTTACGTGGGGGACAGCGTTTATATGGGGTTCGATTTCACCTGAGTTAAGGACTGCATGAATAAACCAATACCTGTGCAGCAAAGGCTGCCATTTCATTTTAAGATGGGTGAGAGGCGTATTGTACTGATCAGTGGCGATCTCATCATGGGTTCCCTGGCTCTTATGTTCTCAATTTTCTGGTGGGATCGCAGCACCCGGTTTCTAGACATAAATTTCTCTTACTTACAGAGCAAGGGGTATTTGTGGTTTTACCTATTACCTGTAATCTGGATATTCTTAATGGTAGATTTATATGATTTACGCAGGGCATTGAGTTGGAAGAGAACTATCCGAGGCATCATCACTTCGGCTCTTATAACTCTTGGTGTTTATGCCGTAATCTATGTGATTTATGCGAGTTCACCTGAGACGCTTATGCCCCGGCTTAGTGTTGCCATATTTATCGTTTCCGCATCCATATTGACCCTGGTCTGGAGAATGGTATTCATCTGGATATTCTCTTCGGTGCGCTTCTTACGCCGCGTATTGATTGTCGGTGCGGGTAGAGCTGGAACAGCATTTCTTGACGAGGTGACCACGATTCATCCAATTCCTTATCGATTGATCGGAATCATCGATGATGATCCGGAAAAATTAGGGAAGTCGTTCAATGATGTAAAAGTAATCGGGAACAGTGCTAATTTGTTGGCTATTTGTGTAGAAAATGAGATTTCGGACATCATTGTAGCCATCACTGGACCGATGCAAAGTGATTTATTCCAGGCAATATTAGAGGCACAAGAAAACGGATTCTCAATTTCTCGGATGCCGGTGATGTTTGAGGAACTTACTGGTCGTGTACCAATACAGACATTAGAAGCAGATTGGATATTGCGTACTTTTATCGACCAGGCTCGAATTGGCGGTTTCTTCGAGTTATTTAAGCGTATCATCGATATTTTTGGTGGTCTGCTAGGCACGCTGATGTTCGTCATCTCTTTTCCGTTTATCGGATTTCTCATACTATTAGATGATGGCTGGCCTCTGATATACACACAGGTGCGCTCTGGAAAAGGAGGAAAACCGTATAAGATCCTAAAATACCGGACTATGCGCGTAGATGCTGAGGCGGATGGTCGCCCACGTTGGGCAAAAGAAGACGATGTCAGGGCTACCCGAATTGGTAGAATTTTGAGGAAGACCCACATTGATGAATTACCGCAATTCATAAATGTCTTGAATGGTGACATGAGCCTGGTTGGACCACGGGCTGAACGTCCTGAATTGGTTGAGCTGTTCCAAAAAAGTGTGCCTTTTTACCGCGCCAGATTGTTGGTAAAACCAGGCATCACAGGATGGGCACAGATTAATTATGGATATGCTTCAACAGTTGAAGAGACGATGATTAAGTTGGAATATGATCTTTATTACATAATGCATAAGAATTTGGTGATGGATACACTGATCCTCATCCGCACACCTTCAATGATGTTGGGGTTTCGAGGTCGGTGAATCAACCGCTATTAGAGGAAAATATGCCTGCTTTTTTGGGTTCGAAACCATTGTTTGATCGTAAGATCCAAATCGTAAAACCTGTACTTCCTGAAATTGCGACAATGGATGAGGGTGTTCATTCCATTCTACAATCTGGAAGCGTTACAAAAGGTAAGTACCTGGAAGAATTCGAAAATCGTATTGCTGAACACTTAAATGTAAAACATGCAGTTGGGGTATCATCCTGCACGACTGGTCTGATGCTTGGGTACCAGGCTTTAGGATTAACGGGTGAAGTCATCGTCCCTAGTTTCACCTTTATGGCGAGTGTCAGTTCGCTGGTATGGTGTGGACTCAAACCAGTTTTTGTTGATGTAGATGCTGAAACCACCAACATCGACCCGGAATTGATCCATTCTGCAATTTCGCCTCGTACCTGTGCAATAGTGGCTGTGCATAATTTTGGAAATCCGGCTCAAATCATGGAGCTGGTCAATATTGCTCAGAAATATAATTTAATGCTCATTTTCGATGCTGCTCACGGTTTTGGATCACTCTACGGAGGAAATCCTGTTGGGTCGCAAGGTGATTTGCAGGTTTTCAGCATGAGCCCTACGAAATTATTGATCACAGGTGAAGGTGGAATAGTTGCCACGAACGATGATCTGGTGGCAAATAGAGTGCGGATTGGCAGGGAGTACGGAAACGATGGCAATTATGGTTCTGTTTTTGCCGGGATAAACGCCAGGTTGGCAGAGTTCAATTCTTTGTTAGGTATTCACAGCCTGGATTTATTAGAATCTGCTGCACAGAGCAGGAACAAAACCGCTGAACGATATCGAGATCAATTGGCAGATCTGCCGGGTATCGGTTTCCAAAAGGTCTCAACTGGCAACCGATCTTCTTACAAAGATTTCTCAATCACGGTAGAAAAGGAGAAATTCGGATTAAGTAGGGACGAATTGGGCATGGTATTATCATACGATAATATTGACACGCGAAAGTACTATTCGCCTCCTGTCCATCTTCATGCTGCCTATAAGGAATTCAGGCAAGGTACTCAGTTGGAGAACACTCTGTATTTATCGGAAACTAGTCTGAGTCTTCCCATTTGGACCAATATGGATGAAACAATTATTGATGGTATTTGTGATGCAATCAGGCATGTTTTTGACCATTCAAAGCAGATCCAGAATAAACTAACCAACAAAGTGGTTGGATCGAAGTAATGGGAAGAAATCGTTTGCCAGGAAAATTAACCTTTGAAAGTTTTGTCCGTATGATTGCGGACACACTAATCGTAAATTTTTCACTTCTCTTAGCGTTTTCTGCCAGATTATTGTATATTGTCGCTTACGGTAATCCTGCTGCAAATATCAATTACCGGTTTACACTATGGGAGTATATTCGGGCTTACGGTAACAACGCCTGGTTGTTGACAATTATTAGCCTTGTTGTGTTTACAATCAGTGGTTTCTATACCTATGGTCGGGCATATAGAAGCCGTTACAAATATGTGGTGGTGATTCAAGCGGTGAGTTCTGGCTTACCTCTTGTTCGGTCTGGTAACTTTTCTGTCTCAGGGCTTTTTATTTGATTTCCTAGCGCCTTTATTCAACATCCCCCGTGGGGTGCTTCTTATGGCGTGGATTCTGACCGCAGTATTCCTGGTTATTGCGCGAGCCTGGGCAACCATGTGGAGAAGGGTTATCCATAAGGAAGATCTGGAGTTGGGCATGTCAGGTGACCAGGCGATAAAAAAAATCCTGGTGATAGGTGGAGCCGGTTACATAGGTTCAGCTTTGCTGCCTCTATTACTAGAAAGAGAATACGAGGTAAGGTTGTTGGATTTGCTTCTCTATGGCATCGAGCCCATTGAGGAGCATATTAACCATCCAAAATTGGAACTTCTACAAGAGGACTTCCGCTCGATTGACAAAGTTGTTGAGGCGATGCGAGGAGTTGATGCGGTAATCCATTTGGGTGGAATTGTGGGTGATCCAGCATGTGCGTTGGATGAAAAATTAACTATTGATATTAATATTATGGCTACCAGAATGATTGCTGAAGTAGCCAAGGGCAGCGGTGTGCGCACCTTCATTTTTGCGAGCACTTGTTCGGTTTATGGTGCTAATGATCAGATGCTGGACGAAAAATCAGAACTCAATCCGGTTTCTTTATATGCTCGAAGCAAGATAGCGTCTGAGAGGGTATTGTTGAATATGGCAGATGAGAATTTCTCGCCTGTCATTTTGAGACTGAGCACTATTTACGGTTTGTCTGGGAGAACTCGGTTTGACCTTGTAGTGAATTTACTAACGGCGAAAGCTTTCGTGGATGGAGAGATAACCATATATGGAGGCAACCAATGGCGTCCCTTCTTGCATGTAGAGGATGCTGCAAAGGCGATTTCCACCGTCATTGATGCGCCTATCGGAATGGTTCGCAGTGAGATATTTTAATGTGGGCTCAAATGATCAAAATTATACAATTGACCAGATTGGAGAACTCATTTTACAGTTTGTTCCTGAAGCCCACATTGTCAAATTGGGTGAAGATGTTGACAAACGGAATTATTGGGTAAATTTTAATAAGCTTTCCAATGCTTTGGGTTATCGACCGGATTGGTCGATCGAGCGGGGCATCAAGCAGGTGTTGGATGCTTTGAAAAGCGGGACATTAGACGATTACCGCAGTGCTCAATACAGTAACGTGAAATTCCTGACAGAAGAAGGCATTTACAGGCTGGCAAAAACTGAAAATGGGATGGCATACGAATTATTAAACGGTGACTCTTCTGGAAATTCGGTCCTGTTGAAAATATAAAGATATGAAGGAGATCAGTGCAAACCAATGGGATACATTCCTGAGTGGTCTTGATGATGTACATCTCCTTCAGACAAGCGGTTGGGGGGTATTAAAATCAAAATTTGGTTGGAAACCTGAATTCCTGCTACATGAAAATTCCGGCGCACAGGTATTATTTCGCAAGCTGCCTTTGGGATTGACATTTGCCTATATTCCAAAAGGTCCTGTCGGCAAACCCACGATTGGTTTCTGGAATGCAGTGCATGGTTTATGTAATCGCCATCATGCTATCTTCTTAAAAATCGAGCCAAATGTATGGGAGGTAAAAGAGCAATCAATCATTAAATCATTATTGATCCCCGATGGCTGCATAGAAACAAATGCGGACATCCAGCCAAGAAATACCAGGGTGATAAATCTCCAGGGAACAGAGTCTCAAATCCTCGCCCAGATGAAACAAAAAACTCGATATAATATCCGTCTTTCCCAACGCAAGGGGATTAGCGTAAGGGACTCCGAGGATGTCATTAGGTTCCATAAAATGCTTCTAGCAACTGGAGAACGTGATGGTTTTGGGGTACACCATCTGGCTTACTACCAGGAGGCGTTTAGAATTTTTTCCCGTTTTAACAAATGTGTCCTATTGATGGCAGAATTCGAGGATGAGCCAATCGCAGGTATTATGGTTTTCAAGAACCAGACAAGTGCATATTATTTTTATGGAGCGTCATTGGACAATCATAGGGATAAAATGCCGACGTACCAGCTCCAGTGGGAGGCAATAAAATGGGCAAGGAATAATGGATGCAGGTATTACGATTTATGGGGAATACCCGATCAGCCTGATGATCTTTTGGAACGGGATTTCTTGAGAAATCAGGGAGGTTTATGGGGGGTATACAGATTCAAGCGTGGGTTTGGTGGTGAGTCCCTTCGGACAGCAGGTTCCTGGGATTATGTTTATAAACCCTGGTGGTATAAAATTTATTTATTAGCCAGTCAGAAAAGAAACTATGGGTAATTTCTGGAACGACGACTTGGCTCAGATGCCAGGAGGCCATTTTCTGCAAACCTCACAATGGGCTGAGATCAAGCGGAAATTTGGGTGGAAACCACATTTCCTTTGTTGGGTTGAGTCAGGTGATGAAATAATAATGCTACCTTGGAAACCTGATCTTCGGGAAATAAGGGGTTTGGCTCTTGTGTTGGTACGATCTGTTCAGTTCGGTAAATTCGAATCCGGTTTTAGGTTTATCTATTCGCCAAAAGGACCATTATTAGATTGGGGGATTCCAGGACTGGCGGAAAAAGTGATAACTGATTTAGTTCAATTTGCGAAGTCTCAAGGTGCATTTGTAATTAAAATTGATCCCGATATCTCCCCAAGCTTGCGAGTGCGTAAAAATCAGGAGGGAATTGATGAACGTGTTGTTGATTTCTTGCCTTTGATAGGATGGCGGTATTCCCGAGAACAGGTTCAATTTCGAAACACCGTCAGAATCAACCTGGCGAAGCATGCTGATGAATTACTAATGAATATGAAGCAGAAAACTCGTTACAACATCCGTTTAGCTTCCAGGAAAGAAATCGTAATCCGCGAAGGGGATGAAACTGATTTTCCTTTATTATTCGATATGTATGCTATGACTTCAGTCCGCGATGGTTTTGTTATCCGAGATCAAGATTATTATTTCACCGTGTGGAAAACTTTTATTGAGGAAGATATGTTGAATATCTTCATTGCTGAATTTCAAACTGAGCCTGTCGCCGCGGTCATCATTATCAAATACGCTGGAAAAGCCTGGTACGTTTATGGAATGTCAACAGAAGCGCACCGTGAAAAAATGCCCAATTACCTCCTGCAGTGGGAAGCAATCAAACGAGCGAAAGATAATTATTGTTATAGTTATGATATGTGGGGAGCTCCTGAAAAAATGGATCCCTCAGATCCATTATGGGGTGTCTATCGCTTTAAAGAGGGGTTTGGAGGTGAATTTTCGGAAACCATAGGTGCCTGGGATTACATAATTCGTCCTACGTATAACCGAGTTTTCAATCAGGTCTTGCCTTCATTTTTGAATATTCTCCGTCATAGAGGTCTATCAAAAACAGTTGAAATGGTGCAATCATGATTCAATTACCCAGGTTACGTTTTGTAAATTTACCTACGCCAATTCATCCGATGCCCAGGTTAAGTACCCGGCTGGGAGGACCTGAATTATGGATTAAAAGAGATGATCTGACTGGTCTGGCGTTGGGTGGAAATAAAACTCGCAAATTAGAATTCCTTGTTGCTGAGGCTCAGGCGAATGGGGCAAAAACGCTGATTACGGCTGGAGCAATGCAATCCAATCATTGCCGGCAAACAGCCGCAATTGCTGCGAGAATGGGTATGGATTGCATCCTTGTATTGTCACCTTCGGATCAGAGCGGTTTATTGGAGCCTCATCAATTTTCAGGGAATTTATTGCTTGATCATTTATTTGATGCTGAAATCGTCATCGCACAAACCGAAGACAGAGATAAATGTCTGAATTCTACTTATGAGATTGCCTGGGAGAATGGAAGGCGTCCTTATTTGATCCCTTACGGAGGTTCGACTCCCTTGGGCGCTTACAGCTATGCGTTGGCAATTCAGGAAATGCTCGACCAGGAGGTTAAGCCTGATTACATCATCTTTCCGACATCCTCTGGTGGCACACAGGCTGGAATGGTGGCAGGTGCAAAACTATATAGTTATGAAGGCAATATTTATGGGATCAGTGTTGATAGCCCCGCAAATATCCTGAGTGAAAAAATAAGAAAACTCAGCACCGGCATCCTGGAGTTTCTGGGTAAAGATACGGATTTACCTGAGGTGCATGTAAATGCCGATTACCTTGGCGGGGGATATGGTGTATTCGCTCATCCAGAAAGAGAAGCAATCCTTCTTTTTGCTCGAAATGAGGGTATCTTGCTTGACCCAGTTTACACTGGCAGAGCAGGGGCTGGTTTGATTGACCTGGTTCGGAAGGGATTTTTCAGAAGAGATCAATTGGTGCTTTTCTGGCACACCGGTGGCACTCCGGCGTTATTCGAGACAAATTACGCCCAACAATTGCTCTCATAACTCAGAAACCTAGAGATAAATTATGTTAATCAAATCTACCTACCTTGAAGTAGGTGTTTCTTGAAATAGGACCAGCGGTAATAATATCTTCTGTAAGCCATCCTTTTGTATTGTTCTAACTGTTCTTTTGTCAGGGCTGGGTGTTTGTAGACCAGTTTGTATTGCGTATAGTTTTCCAGGTTCTGGTCAACCCCAAAATCTTCCTTTTCAGTTGTCAATGTCTTGAACCAGGGTGTGCCAGGGTAAGGGGTGGCAATGGTGAATTGAGCGCCGTAAGTATTCAATTTCACCGCATAATTTATGGTTTCTTGGATGGTGTCTGGAGAGTCATGAAAATAACCCAAAATATAAAAACCGAGAACATCAATGCCATTCTTTTCACATTCCCTGATCATCGCTTCCTGATGTACCAGATTATCAGGAATTCTGTTTGAATTTCTCATAACTGTGCTGTTTCCCGATTCGATCCCAATTTTTATGGCATCACAACCAGCAGCAGCCATTTTCTGAATCAAACCGGCGTTCAAAAACCTGGGGTGCGTCTCACATACCCAATTAAGTCGGAAGTCATGGGAAAGGATTAATTCACAAAAATGATCGATACGATCTATGTCAATCGAGAAAATTGGGTCTCGGAATAACACCCTCTCCATCTGATATTTTTGGCGAAGATACGTGAGTTCCTCAAAGATATTTTCAGGAGAACGCGAACGCACACGAGTACCTTGTACCAGAGGGTATGTGCAGTAATACTTGCACGACATTGGACATCCCCTGCTTCCCAGGACCGGGAATGATCTACCGGTCTGTCTTCCAGGTAAGGTATAACGGGACTTGTTCAAGTCGATATGATCCCAATCTGGAAAGGGCACATTGTTTAGGTCTGTCACGTTTCCAGCTTCGATATCACCTTCGATTTTAGAAAGATCGACCTTATCGATGATGTTTTCAGGTTCACCCATTATCCTGAAATCACCCTTCCCTTCATACAGTTCCGGATTGCCAGTGATCATGGCACCGATAAAACCAACGCGTTTTTCTGGATTAAGTTCCTTGATTTTCTTACCCCAGGATAATTCCAGGTTGAAATTCGTGATTGAAGTAGGGATCAGGATAACATCGGCTGATTTATCAAGCTGGTTTTCACTATAGGTAACGGTATGTCCCAGCTGTTTTAGAATTGATGATACATATCCAGGCAGGAGTTCAGGATAATCCATCAATGAGCGTTTGACTCTCATCAAAATTCTCGACAACAGGTCTTCGCCAAATTCATTGACTGTACCATAACCCCCATTGGTATCTTTGTTCGACCTCCCGGCGTGCTTGTTAAAAACTTGTAAAACCTGTATTCTCATGGCGAGGGTCTGTATTCAACACCCGTTAATCTCTGTAATAAAACTCTATAGATGAATAATGGGATTCCTACTAAATAGCGTTTTGCATAACGTCGAGGGGATTTTAACAGTCTGGCAGCCCACTCCAGGAAATAATTATTTTTCCAATGCGGACCTCTGGGATTTCTTCCCATCAGAACATCAAATAATCCACCGCACGTAATCGCTAATTTTATATCCAGTTCTCCCCGGAAATGATTAAGCCATTTCTCCTGGATAGGCATTCCAAAGCCAACGAATAGGATATCGGGTTTCAATCGGTTTATCTCATTTATCACCTGAGAGTTCTCTGGATTTCCACGTTCTTTCGATTTATAACCATGTTCAGTTCCTAGGATTTTTAAATTGGGATATCGGCTCTCAAACAATGCTGCTGAACCCTTCGCAGATTCGGGATGGTTGCCGAGGAAATACCATGAGAAACCTTCCCTTTCGCTAATTTCTGCGAACCGATCAATCCAATCTGCCAGAGTGAATCGTTGCGGCAACGGTTTACCCAATAATTGCGAACCTAATAAAACCCCATATCCATCACAATAAACCATGTCTGATTGGTTTAGGAAATCACGGAACCACTCGTTTTCATAAGCGATGTTCAGACCCATTATATGAACATGGGTAATAGTTCCTTGATGGTGGGTATGAAGAATCTCAACAATCCTTTTAAGTGCTTCTTCCAAAGAAATTGATGTGACCTGAACCCCCAGAATTGACACTGACTCCATTTTAGAAATCATCTAATCTATATCGATTTCGATTACGAGGAAAGAAACGTAATCTTTCTTTGATTGATGAGTAAAATTTTTGTCTCGAAAGCTGCCTGATTCTCTTCCCTGACCTGTTTGCAGAAATTATGTCAGCAGGTTGGTTTGAATACATTCCTATCTGATATTCGCTCAAAACCAGGTTCACGTGCTGTTCAGCCGTTGGAAGAACCTGGTTTAATAAATTAGCGCGTTCACCTGGGGTTGTTGTAGTTTCGAATTTAATGTTGTGCCTCGATAAGGCGTGGTTAATTTCCATGTACGATCTTACCAAAGATGGCAGTAATGCATAAATAGACCAGTTTGAGATAAAGGCGGGAGTTCTTAAACCCATTCGCGTAAATAGGTTTTCGATATAAACCGGAGCAGGTTTTAAACGATGACGTATTCTAATTACTGCGAAAATAATGATTACTGCCAGCACAATCAAGATTGATCCTGCGATAATGTAAGGAATTAGGGACTGCTGTCGTTGGGGAGGAATAAATTCTTCACTGTTCAAATCTTGAAAAAATTCATCGTCGAGTAAAGGCAGATTACCTTGAAGGTCATTAAACTCAGGATCAGAACCCAATGACTCTTCATTCGGATCAACTCCCGGCAACCGATCTATATCAGGTTGGGAGGCAGTAGGTTCGAATTCAACCCACCCTAACCCGTTGAAATATACTTCGGGCCAAGCATGTGCTTCCCGCTGTCGAACCAGATATTTACCATCATCCATTTCTTCACCGGTGGCATAACCTACCACAAACCTCGAGGGGATTCCAATCGAACGCAGCATCACCACTGCAGCAGAGGCGTAATAGTTGCAGAATCCAACCTGGCTATCAAAAAGCAACCAATCAACCACATCTTGATCGGTTGGAGGTGGATTTATGATGTCAGAGTAGGCAATATTCTGCCGCAAAAAGGTAACAATTGCTTTTACCTGATCATAGGGGTTATCAAAGTCTGTAGTGATACGCCGGGCTAATTCGGTCGTCCTGGGTGTGATCGTTTCTGGCAGTTGTAAATATCGGTCTTTGATGTGCTGGGGGTATTCGCTTCCAGACTTCCTCATGTCATACACGGCAGCGTTACTGATAGAGGAGTGAATAGCATAAATTTGCCCGGGTCTGACCAATGGATCCGCCTGGAATGTATATAAATCGACAGATCCATCTGGATTATTTAAATACTTAGCGGCTCCTTCCCTGTCTGTCCATTCTACCTGGGCTGGAGAGAAAAGTGAAGTGAAAAATGATGAAGAAATTATCTCAAAATCCGCATCCCATCGTTGATCATATTCTTCGAAGAGAAATTTCTCCTCAGAATTCCAAGGCATGGCTTCAAGGGTCGGGGAATACCATTGGCGACCATTAAATTGGCTGTAAATTCGTGCGCGCCAATACAACCTCACCCCTTCAGGCATTCGGCTCTGGGGATTCACCCAAAACATGACCTCGTTGGTAAGTTTATTACCTGATCCTAGGGTTAATGTGGGTCCGAAATAATCTAATGGAACATTTAACGAGGATTTTAAGGAAGCAAAAACATTGTCGAACTGCTCCTGTATCTCCTTCCATTCTTGTTGAACCGGTTCAACGAGTTCTTTGATGGTGTCCACGTCTGGCGGGATAGTTGGAAATAACCATGCTAATAGAATGATAATGCTCACGGTAAAGAAGGAGAATCGCACAAACTCGAAACCCAGGGCGGGAGGCAGCGCAGTTCTGGTTTGCTGCCAGTGTTGCTTCTTTAATTGATACGCAACTCTTCCCACCAAAAGGAGGCTGAAGAAGATAAAAGCTGCCACAAACCAGATACGACGGTCTTTTCCAGGATCGAATATGTGAATTATCACCAAAGTGATACCAGCAGGAAAAAGTGAGAGCCAGGCATTCCCATACCTGACAAGAGAGAATCCGGAATAAATGCCCAAAAACCAGAATAAGATGGAGATGATTATCAGGAAAAGGATCGAATCTTGCACTAATTCGTTATTTTGCAGCTGATAAAAGACGACGCCAAGCCGATCTACCACAACCTGAATTTTTTCATACCACAGGTAATTTTCAGCCGATTTGCTAAAGAGAAAAAGGGATAATTGCCAGGGTACCAGAACCATACCGTAGAGTAAACTAATTAAAAATGAGACAATACCAGAAAATCTGGTAAATCCCAGGGCAAGTCCCAGCACTACTCCAAAAATCACCAGGAATTCTGTGACTTCCAGGTACTCTGTCCAATCGGTAGTGTTAAGTCTGACCGATACACTAACCAGAGCGGCTAAAAGCAAAATCGCTGTTAGCCAATCCCACCACCGTTGCCTTTTCACTGAATTTCCCATTGTTGAACCACCAGTAAATGTAAGATTGTATCCAATTTACGCTATTACCACCAGTAAGGTTCAGTTTACCTTATTAAATTTAGCACTGAATTAATAGGGATGAGCTTTATCCTTCACCAATTGTTATTTTTTTCACTTTTCTATTTTCAAATTGTGAACTATGATAAAATGTGACGGTTATTGCTATCGTAAGAGGCTGGTGAATAATTACGATGCGAATAAATCATGAGGAGTAAATATGCAAAACGAGTGGTTGTTCATCGGCGTATTTTTCTTTTTAGCGCCAATTTTCCCCGCTATTGCACTTCTAATTCCCAGGATCATCGCCCCTAAGAAACCCAATAAAATTAAGCTTGAAACTTACGAATGTGGGATTGAGACTGTGGGTGAATCTCATGTTCAATTCAAGGTTCAGTATTATATTTATGCACTCGTATTCCTGGTTTTTGATGTTGAATTGATATTTCTGTATCCTTGGGCTGTTGCATATAATTTATTACCTCTTTACGCAGTGGTAGAAGGTATCATATTCATTCTAATCCTGGCTGGTGGTCTGATTTATGCGGTACAAAAAGGCATATTGGATTGGCAGTAAGGTTAATAAAAATTTTCAAAAGGCTGAAGGTGATCCTTCAGCCTTTGTGGGTCATATTCAATTAATGGGGGAGGCAAAAGTGATCCAAGGTGATAGGGTGATTAAGAATTCGTACGGAGAGGTGGTATGACTGATCCAATAACAACAGTTTATCAATGGTTTGTAAATTTATTGTTTGGATGGGGAATCCCAAGAGAATATGTCAACTTAATCCTGGCAATAATAGGTGTTGTTCTCATATGTGCTTTTGTTTTGGTAGTGGATATTTTCCTCGTCTGGATGGAAAGAAAAACAGTTGCTCGATTTCAGGACAGGCTTGGTCCAAACAGGTTGGGACCTTTTGGCTTGATTCAACCCATCGCGGATGTAATCAAGTTATTGATCAAAGAAGACATTACCCCGAATGGTGCTGACCGTGTGATTTACAACCTTGCACCGATCCTGGCTCTGGCCTCGGTCTTAATGATTTGGGCGGTTATCCCTTTCGCACCCGCATTAGTTGGCGCGGAAATTAATGTTGGAGTTCTCTACGTGGTAGCGGTAGGTACATTAGCAACTCTAAGCATTATCATGGCAGGATTGGCTGCCAATAACAAGTATGCTTTATTAGGTGCATTCAGGACCGTCGCACAGATGATTTCCTATGAGATACCGATGGTAATTGCCCTTCTTATTCCGGTGATCATATCAGGATCAATGGGATTGGGTACGATCGTTGAAAGCCAAAAAGTATGGAACATTCTGTTGGTTCCTTTGGCTGCTGTTATTTTCTTGATCAGCTCCATAGCCGAAATCGGCAGGGCGCCGTTTGACCTGGTGGAGGCTGAATTGGAAATAGTGGCAGGATTTCATATTGAATATACAGGGATGAAATTCGGTTTGTTTTATGCAGGTGAGTTACTCCATGCGCTTACAATAGGAGCGATATTTTCTGTATTATTTCTTGGCGGGTGGCAGGGACCTGGGGTAAATTTACCGGTGATTGGACCATTCCTGGCAGTCATCTATTTATTTTTGAAAGCCTTCCTGATCTACTTTGTCACTATGTGGGTTAAATATTCACTACCCAGAATCAGGATAGATCACATGCTGGGTTTCAATTGGAAATTATTGACCCCGCTTGCACTGGTGCTACTGGTTGTTATCGCTCTGGCTGATAAATTATTGAAAATGAATCAAGCCACAACCTTCGTTTACGCATTGGTGATGTTTGTTATCAATGTTACGGTGATTGTCCTGGTTCTGACGCTGTTGAGAAAGTATGCACGCAGGGAAAGATCTCAGGTTGCAGAAGTGAGGAATGAAGCCATTCCTCCTCAGCCAGTTGTTATAGACCCTTCACAGGCATCAACCAGTTCATGATTTGGAGATTTTGATGAATATGCAGCTGATCTTATTTTTGTTGATCGGAATAATCACCCTGGGTTCAGGCTTGATGGTTGTGACTGCGAAACAATTGGTTCATATGGCGATGTGGTTAATCGCCGCATTATTAGGGATCGCCATTATATTTGTTACGCTGACAGCCGGATTCCTTGCTGTTACCCAGGTCGTTGTTTATATAGGCGCAATTTCGATCCTGATTATATTTGCGATCATGCTTACCAGAAAATCCGGAACCGAAGATGTGTCTGGCTATAACCAGAATTGGCGATGGGCGCTTCTGGTTAGCGTGATTGTTTTTGCAGGAATATTATTCATACTAACAAGTTGGTCAGGATTGAGCTCTACGGCTCCAGCAGTGGATGCCAGAGCAAACCAGGTGGTCGATTTAGGCATTTCCCTGGTTGATCCGAATGGTTATTTATTGGCATTCGAAATTGCGTCAATACTTTTATTGGCTGCACTTGTCGGAGCGGTGTATGTTGCATGGGACAGGAGAAAATCATGATACCTCTATCTGGTTATCTGATTATCGCCACAGCTTTGTTTTGTATTGGGCTCTTTGGTGTGCTGGCGCGAAAAAATGCGATCGCAATCTTGATGGGTCTGGAATTGATGTTGAACGCTGTGAATATAAATTTGGTCGCTTTTTGGCGTTACATGGGTTTACAGAACATGACCGGTCAGGTGTTCGCGGTCGTGGTATTCGCGGTGGCAGCAGCCGAGGTTGCGGTAGGTCTGGCATTATTCATCTCAGTTTTCCGTCGTAGAGACACGATAGCGGCAGATGAGATCGATTTGATGAAGTGGTAGGTGAATTTATGAGCAGTGAACTCAGAGAATTAATTGTCTGGCTACTACCATTACCTCCATTGGTAGCATTTTTTGTAATTTTATTATTTTCAAACAAAAGTAAATGGATAAGCCATACAATCGCTATTGGTGCCGTGCTGATTTCATTTGTTGGTACCCTGGCAATTTTTGCGAATGTTGTTTCTTTAAAACATCTTGGGGAAAATCCCATTCATTCTACTTTCCCATGGTTTCCAACTGGTGGTGATTGGTTCGAGATTGGTGTATTGGTTGATCCGTTATCTGCCGTGTCACTTTTCTTCGTCGCCTGGACTGTTCTGATGATTTTTATTTACAGCGTCGGTTACCATAATTTCGGTCAGCCAAAAGGTGATCACGATGTGCCTGGGATGCCGCCTCACGGAGCTGAGAGAACCGACGCACACGGACACCGTCACATTGTGCCTTCGGTGGAACCGATGTATTCCAGGTTTTTTGCTTTCATCGGATTATTTGCCTTCGGTATGTACACCCTGGTTGTGTCAGATAACCTGCTGACTTTGTTCGTAGGCTGGGAGATCATGGGATTATGTTCATATTTATTGATCGGGTTCTGGTATGCAAAACCTTCAGCTAAGGCTGCTGCGACAAAAGCATTTCTGACGACCAGAGTTGGCGATGTGTTTATGCTCCTGGGGATTGCATATCTATATTCAGCAACAGGTACATTAAGTTACCGGGACATTTTCTACAATCCAGAAGTACTTGAAAGACTGGCTACAACAGCTTCACCTGTGCTAGGATTGTCGATCGCAGCTCTGGTTGGAATACTCTTATTCATAGGAACGATTGGCAAATCTGCCCAATGGCCCTTACATGTATGGCTTCCGGATGCGATGGAAGGTCCCACTCCGGTATCTGCGATGATCCATGCTGCGACGATGGTGAGTGCAGGTGTTTACCTGGTGATTCGAACCTATCCTCTGATGGCTGCGGGTGCGGAACATGGTCATTTGACTCCACCGATGATTTTCATGGCGGTAATTGGGACGGTAACGGCAATATTTGCGGCAACGATCGCCGTGGCACAAAATGACATCAAGAGAGTGCTGGCATATTCAACGATCTCTCAATTAGGATTCATGATCGCCGCTCTTGGGATAGGTGGATATATTGCCGCCGCATTCCACCTGATTACGCATGCCTTTTTCAAAGCTCTGCTATTTCTCGGATCCGGATCAGTTATACATGGCATGGAACATGGAGTCTTTCACACCGGTGATCACATCGACCCACAAGATATGCTTAATATGGGTGGGTTGCGTAAGAAAATGCCCATTACTTTCTGGACATTCCTGATTGGGGGATTAACGCTGGCAGGTTTTCCCTTCTTAACGGCAGGATTCTGGTCTAAGGATGAAATCTTTGCTGAAGCATATCACAACCAGCCTGTTGTATTTTGGATTTTGGCGATTGCGGCATTATTAACTGCTTTTTACACCATGCGACAAATCAGTCTCACCTTCTTGGGGAAACCCAGAACAAAGGCTGCCGAGCATGCTCAAGAGAGTCGCTGGACGATGACCGTTCCTTTGATAGTTCTAGCTTTCTTCTCCATCAGCTTAGGATGGGTTGGAATACCGGAAGGTTTTCCGTTGATTGGTGGGCTAGTGCCTAACTGGTTCCACGAATTTGTTGGTGAGACATTGGCGAAACATCCTGAAATTTTAGGTTTTGATTATATACCCCTGCTGGTTTCCTTGGTTGTTTCTTTAGGTGGAATAACATTGGGATGGTATGTGTATCGAAATGTAACCAAAGGCATGAATGATCCCATTGAGAAGCCGATGGGGAAATTCTATGATGTGCTGCGCAACAAGTATTATTTTGACGAGATTTATCAGGTAGTTTTTATCAAACCAGCGGTTTATTTTTCAGAAAAAATTGCATACCAGTTTATCGACCTCAAGGTTATTGATGGATTCTTACATTGGGTTGGTAAAGTCACTGTAGCCATTGGGAAATTCTTGAGGAATCGGATTGATATGCCCATTGTGAATGGTTTTGGTGACCTTGTGGGTGAAGTCACAAAGAAACTGGGCTTTATTATCAGACCGATTCAAACAGGTAAGGTTCAACAGTACATGATCATGGCTTTGATCACATTAGCTACATTTACCATCCTGTTTTATTATTTACTTTTCAATTCTCGCTAATTAGAATTTTTATTGGAGAATTCGATGATTTTTATCTTAGATAACATTCTTACGATAATATTATTTTTCCCGATCATTACAGCATTGGTGATTTTATTGCTCCCTAAGGAACAAAAAGATCTAATCCGTTGGTCAGCATTTTTGTTGAGTTTCATCCCTTTGATTTTTTCGTTGATACTCTGGTTCAACTTTCAATCTGATCAAGCCGGGTTTCAATTTGCTCAAAAATACACCTGGTACGCGCCTCTGAATATCTCGTTTCACATTGGAGTCGATGGTATTTCATTGACAATGATTATGTTGACCACACTGCTGACACCATTAGCCATCCTGACCTCCTTCAGCATAAAAGAAGATATTAAAAACTATATGATCCTGTTCTTCTTATTAGAATTCGGTATGCTGGGAGTGTTCCTGATTTTAGACCTGGTTTTATTCTTCGTTTTTTGGGAATTTGGTCTGGTACCGATGTACTTCTTGATCAATCAGTGGGGGAGTGAGAAGGGCGAACGGGAAATTTGGGGTGGAATCAAGATAAAGGCGAGGACATACGCTTCATATAAATTTATGATTTATACGATGGCAGGTTCATTGGGCTTACTTCTGGCAATCCAGCTGATTGGGGTCGTTGCAGGAACCTTTGATATCCCTGAGCTTTACAAAATTTGGCCCTCAGTCAATCAACTGCCGTTCAATATTTCCCCTTCTTTAGTTAAAAGCATCGCATTCTGGGCGTTTGCTATCGCTTTCGCGATAAAAATCCCTGTCTGGCCTTTCCATACATGGTTACCTGATGCACACACGGAAGCGCCAACAGCAGGATCGATGATCCTGGCAGGCGTTTTGTTGAAATTAGGTGCGTATGGTTTTCTGCGGTTGGTTCTTCCATTGTTTCCTGCAGAATCAAAACAATTTGCCGGATTGCTTGCATTATTGGCAGTTTTGTCGATCATTTTCGGAGCTCTATCCGCGTTCGGGCAAAAGGATTTCAAACGATTGGTTGCGTATTCTTCTGTCAATCACATGGGATTTGTCGTACTCGGGATTGCAGCTGCAGCTTATGCCATTGGTACTCAAGATGCCACGATTGCGCTTGAAGGCGCTGTTCTCCAAATGTTTAATCATGGGTTATCCGCGGCTGGTATGTTTTTCCTGGTGGGTGTGATCTATGAGCGTACCCATACTCGAAACCTTGAGGATATGGGTGGACTTTTTCCTTTGCTTCCCGTTTACGGAGGAATCCTTATTTTCACTTCCATGGCCTCACTCGGTCTTCCTGGTTTGAATGGTTTCATATCAGAATTCCTTGTAGTCCGAGGGAGTTGGCCGATTTTTACTCTCTACACGGCACTGGCGATGATCGGCTTGTTCTTCACGGGAGCATATATATTGCGCGGGATCGCCAAAGTCCTTCATGGACCACTCAATAAACGCTGGTTAGGACAAGTTTCTGAAATTAATGTGCGTGAAGCCTTTGTGATAACACCCCTGATGATATTGATGCTGTTGATTGGAGTTTGGCCTGCCTGGATCTTGGATGTAATCAATCGGGCTGTTGAAATGGTATTTAACGCGGGTTTATAAGCTCAAACCGACGAGGTGATCGATGGTTTTTCCTTTAATAAGTTTCATTGTTTTTACCCCAATAGTTGTTGGAGTACTCATTTTACTGATTCCTAAGGACAGGAAGTCGGAGATCAGGGTGACTGCTCTGGCTGCAGCCACCTTCACTTTGGTATTATCGATCTGGGCATATTTTTCTTACAATGTAACCGATGGCGGTTATCAATTCATAGAAAAATACGCCTGGCTTCCTGCGATGGGGATATCCTATTTTGTGGGTATCGACGGCATGAGTGCCCCACTGGTCCTTTTAACTGGAATTGTGATGTTCACCGGAGTTTTAATTTCTTGGGGATTGGATGACCGTCCAAGAGAATTCTTTGCGTTTCTTTTCATTCTGGCAACCGGTGTTCTAGGTGTTTTCGTCAGCCTCGATCTTTTTATGCTTTTTTTCTTTTATGAGATTGCTGTATTTCCAATGTACCTTTTAATCGCCATTTGGGGGTGGAAGGAAACCAGGGAATATGCTGCTATGAAGTTGACCTTATATTTATTCATTGGTTCCGTTGTTGCCCTCATTGGCGCCCTTGCGATGTACTTCACATCCGGCTTAGGAACGTTTGATATGCTGGCTCTGGAAAAGGCTGGTTTCAGTCTAGCTTTCCAGCAATTGTGGTTTCCCTTCGTCTTTCTTGGTTTTGCGGTCCTGGGCGGTATATTTCCTTTTCACAATTGGAGCCCGGATGGTCATGTTGCCGCACCTACAGCGGTTTCCATGTTCCATGCAGGTGTTTTGATGAAGCTGGGTGCATTTGCAGCTTTGCGTGTGGGTATTATGCTCTTGCCTGAAGGTGCAAAGTTTTGGATGCCAACAGTCGTGATATTCACCCTGGTTAATGTGGTTTACGGTGCATATATCGCCTCGGTTCAAACCGATTTTAAATATGTTATTGGTTTTTCATCCGTTTCTCATATGGGCTTAGTGCTGATGGGATTTGCCACGTTGAACAGTAATGGACTGCTGGGAGCAGGAGTTCAAATGTTCTCTCATGGGATCATGACCGCACTTTTCTTCGCAGTCGTAGGTATGGTTTATGACCAGGCACATACCCGCGAAATTCCACTTTTGGGTGGTTTCAGAAAGGTGATGCCAATGGTCGCCTTCGCCTTTGTGGTGGGTGGGTTGGTATCTATGGGCATGCCTTTATTCTCTGGATTTGTCGCTGAATTTCCGATTTTCATGGGTTTATGGTCAACTTATCCTTGGGTTGCGATCATCGCAGTCATTTCCATCGTTTTGACTGCATCCTACATTATCAGGATTGTTGGAAAAGTCTTTTTTGGTGCTATGCCTGAAAACTTGAAAGAACATATCCATGATGTCCGGGTATTGGATAAGGTTGCTTTGTCGGTATTATTCTTCATCCTGATCATTGTGGGAGTCTTCCCTCAAGTGATGGTTCCATTGGTTCAATCCGGTGTGAACAATGTTCTCAGAATTCTGGGAGGTGCATAATTGAATATTACTTTTGATTTGCCGATGATCCAGGCGATATTCCCGGAATTGGGCTTATTCATTCTTGGAATTGTTGTTATGGTAGTCGATTTATCACTGAGGGAAAACAAAAAGAGCGTGCTTGGCTGGATCACGACAGTTGGATTTTCCTTCATTATCTTATTGAGTGCAATATTTGCTAGACCTGGTGATGAGCCTGTTATGGTTTGGGGAGGGTTAATCCGTTTCGATTGGTTTGCGTTCATATTTGCGATTTTATTCTTATTCGGTGCAGCCATCACTTCTATGCTGGTCATCAATGCAGAGGAACTTGGGAATCGAGGAGAATTCTTCCTACTTTTGATCGCCGCTACGATGGGTATGTGTTTGATGGCAGCCAGTGCAGATTTGATTCTGTTGTACCTGGCGATCGAAACCACCTCAATTCCGATGTATGTCCTGACGGGTTTCTTGACAAAAGACATTAAATCCTCTGAATCGGGTTTCAAATATTTCCTATTTGGTGGGATGACTTCGGCGATCATGCTGTTTGGTTTCAGCCTGATCTATGGATTTACCGGGACAACAAATTTGTATGAGATCGCGGCGAGTGTGTCCACAGGTGGAAGTGTGGTCCCTTTGGTCGGATCTTTATTATTAGTACTGGTTGGATTCGGTTTCAAGGCTTCGATTGTCCCATTCCATTTCTGGGCACCTGATGTTTACGAAGGGGCACCGACACAGGTTGCAGGATTCCTGTCAACCGCCTCAAAAGCAGCTGGATTTGCTGTTTTAATGAGGGTATTAATTGAGGCTTTCCCTGCTTACCATGATTTTTGGATGGTACTGCTAGTAGTAATCTCAGTTGCAACAATGACCCTTGGTAATCTATTGGCTTTAGCTCAGAAGAACATAAAAAGACTACTCGCTTATTCGTCGATTGCCCATGCAGGATATATCCTGATCGGCGTTTTGGTCGGAACTGAAAGAGGAGCGAGTGGGGCAATATTTTATTTGATTGTTTATTTACTAACAAATCTGGCGGCATTTGGTGCTGTCACAGTTAGCAGCAGAGTTTTGGGATCGGATGAAATATCTTCATATGCAGGACTTAGCAGAAGAAATCCTGGATTAGCATTGATTCTCATGGTATCCTTTTTGTCTCTTGCTGGAATGCCCCCATTTGGAGGGTTTATTGGCAAATTCCTAATATTTGCCGCAGCAGTCGATGCCGGATTGATTTGGTTGGCAGTTATTGGGGTCTTGAATGCAATTGTGGGTTTGTATTACTACCTCACTGTTCTCAAGGTGATCTACCTTTACCGTTCTGATGATGACGAGAAACCTTTGCCAGTTCCACAACCATACACATTCGCCTTAGGGCTATTGACACTATCAACGATTGTGTTGGGGATCATTTTTTCACCCTGGTTCTCATGGGCAGTGAGTGCAGCCAATGATTTGTTCTGATTGAGGCAGCTAATATCGGATAACTTTGGGTATTATTGACGACTTCAAAACGATTGTGATATAATTCTCGAACGATGAGCCTACCAGCTGACCCATTTAAAAACAACCCATTGCTTGGTGGGTTTGGTGTCAAGGCAATGACGGTTGGTGCTGAGGTTGGCTGTTTGACCCTCGTAATTGTCCTCGGAGCTGTTTTTGGGGGGTTATGGCTTGACCGTGTGTTCGATACTAAACCATTGATCACGATATTACTTGTTCTTGGATCAGTTCCAATTTCATTAGGCTTAACCTTCTGGGTTGCTACCAGGGCAGTGAAAGATTTGAACATAAAGAATTCAAAGGCTTTGGAAAAATCGAAAGACGATGAAGGAGAATCAGAACCGTGAGCTCTGAAAATCAGATCACCACTGAAGAAAAGGTCAGTGAGGAGAAACCTCCAGAAAAAAAGAAAAAAATAAGGTTAGGTTTTAAAAGATGGATCGTGTTATTGTTAGTATTCCTTGGGATTTATAGTGCGTATATTGGTCCATCTATTCTAAAACCCATCCCACCGACGGTTGTCCTACCTGCTGAACCAATCTGGCCAGGTGTAAATATCACAAACACGATGTTGGCAACCATCATTGCAGACGTGGTACTGCTTTTGATGGGTCTGAGCGCATACCGGTTCTTCCGAAGTGGAAAACAGGTGCCATCGGGTTTCTACAACGCCTTCGAGGCGATCATGGAATTCTTATTGAATTCCGTTCAATCCGCGACTGGGAAGTGGATTAAGAAGGTTATCCCGGTCGTAGCGACCATTTTTTTGTTGATCTTTGTGGCAAATATGGTCAAATTGGTGCCAGGTTTTGAGACCATCGGGTGGCTCAGTGAAGCGCACGAGGGAGTTGGTTACGGGACTCAAAAGCTGATCAGCATTGGCAGCATGAGCTTATACACATTAAATTCTGCACAACAACACAAGGTTGAAGCTGATCATGCGGAAGAAACCGATTCGTATGGAGATGAAGACGACTTTCACAGTGAGGAAACATCTGGAACTGCAGTATGCAAGGTATGTCATGTGATCCCATTCTTGAGGGGTTCGGCTACAGACCTGAATTTCACTTTCGCTTTGGCAGTTATTGCCGTTCTGATGACGCAAGTATATGGTGTTTGGGCGTTGGGACCAGGATATTTCAGTAAATTCCTACCATTCAAACGTTTGTTTTTTGGCGGCGCTTTTGGAGTGATAGATTTCGTTGTTGGACTCCTGGAACTTATTTTGGAATTTGCAAAGATTTTGTCATTTAGCTTCCGTTTATTTGGGAATATATTTGCAGGAGCGCTGCTGTTATCGATTATCGGTGCTCTCCTGCCGGTGATAATCCCACCCGGACTCTATTTCTTCGAGATATTTTTTGGTGTGATTCAAGCGTATGTATTTTTCTTGTTAGCGACAATGTTCGTTGGTATGGCTTTGGTCAGTCACCATGATGAAGGTCATGCTGAAGCACATTGATGAATTTGGTGGAAATTTTTGTTCTTATATATTAAATCTACAAGGAGATAGATTCATGGAATACAATGAATTTTTTGTGGCTGGTCTCAAGTTAATCGCAGCAGGTATGGCAATGATGGGTACTATCGGTGCTGGTTTGGGAGTGGGTATTGCAGCATCCGGTGGTGTGCAAGCCATGGGGCGCAACCCTGATGCCGCACCAGTGATCCAGACTAACATGATTTTGGGCATGGCATTTGCGGAAGCTGTCGCCATTTATGCTCTTGCTGTTGCTCTGATCATCATATTCGCTGCTTGATCGAGGGGAGGGAAACCTATAAATGCAAGCATTAGGGATTAATTTAGGGTTCTTTCTTTTTCAGGTTTTCAATTTCACTATCGTAGCCATCATCTTGTATGCTCTGGCGTATAAACCGATCATAAATATGCTTGAAAACCGGCGAAAAACCATTGCACAAAGTTTTGAGGATGCCCGCGTTGCTGCAGAAGCAAGGGCGAATGCAGAAGAGGAAGCCAACAAGATCATTGCGGAAGCTAAATCACAGGCTGCCCAAGAAGTGAGTGAAGCTTCCACCCGTGCGGACAAGGCAGGACGTGATATCCTGGCGCAGGCTGAAGAAGATGCTTCTAAGATTCGCACTGCTGCTGTAAATGAGGCGGCTGGTGAGAAAGACCGCATTCTTTCGGAACTTCGAGGACAAATTGCTTCTCTGGCAATTGCTGCAACTCAAAAATTGGTCGGGGAAGCGCTGGATGAAAACAAACAGCATTCGTTGATTGATCAGTTTTTCAGTGGAGTTCAGGGGGGTAGGGTGGTCATTCTCGATGAACAGCAATTGTCCGGGGTCTCTGCTGAAATTACCAGCGCGCTGCCATTAACCGAAGCCGAACAGGATAAAGTTAAGACGGATGTTCTAGCCAAAATGAGTGAAGAACATGCGACAGTCACTTTTCGCGTCGATCCATCCATTTTAGGAGGATTGATTATTAAAGTTGGTGATAAGGTTTTGGATGGATCCGTGGCTGGGCAGATTGAGACATTAAAACAGAATCTACGTTGAGCCAAGAAATTTTCGAATTTGAAGAGGTATTAACCTTTAGGGGTTAATACCTTTTTTGCTCTTATTCATCCTGATGGAAAAATATCTAAATGATCTCCTTGCGAATGTAGTCCCGGGGCAACAATCTCCTGGTGAGGTTCAAATTACCGGGATCCAATACGATTCTAGGAAGATAAAACCTGGAAACCTTTTTGTTGCCATCACAGGTGATCAAAATGACGGACACCAATTCATCCCCCAGGCAATCAACAATGGCGCAGCAGCAATTATTGGGGCGAAAAACATTGCTGGACTGACTGTCCCGTACTTCCATGTCCAGGACAGTCGTCTTGCCCTGGCACGGGCTTCATCCGCCTTTTATGATTTCCCGGCGAATAAGTTAGTGATGATTGGTGTTACTGGTACAGATGGTAAAACCACTACCATAAACTTGATTTATGAAATCCTGATCGAAGCTGGGCAGAAAGCAGGTATGGTTTCGACTGTGAATGCAATGATCGGTGAGAATGTTCTCGATACAGGATTCCATGTCACTACACCAGATGCAATAGAGATTCAGAAATATTTATCTCAAATGGTTACAGCAGGTTTGAAATATGCTGTAATCGAGACCACGTCTCATGGATTACAGCAAAAAAGAGTGCTGGGCGAAGATTTTGATATCGGTGTGTTGACAAATATTACTCATGAACATCTTGACTACCATCAAACTTTTCAAGAATATCAGGATTCTAAGGCAATATTGTTTCGTGGACTTATCAAATCTGATCCGGATGGAAGAAAGAATGTGAAAGGCGCTGTGTTAAACCGTGATGATAGCTCCTACGAATTTATCCACAATGAAATTGGGAGGATGTTATTATCGTATGGTACTCATCCAGAGGCGAATTTTAGGGCAAGAGACGTAAACCTTTCTGATTCTGGTCTGCAATTTTCAGTGGAGTGGACTGATTGGCACGAAAAAAAACAGACCTCTGAACTGAATTACCCCTATCTGGGCAGTTACAATGTGTATAACTGCCTTGCAGCCTTTTCCACAACAGTAGGTATCCTCAAAATTGATCCTGCTGCAGCAGTAAAAGCTATATCCAAAGCACCGCTGATCCCAGGAAGGATGGAAAAGGTTGATTCAGGTCAGGATTTCCTTGCGATTGTGGACTTTGCCCATACGCCAAATGCACTCTTCAATGCTATTAACACTGCCAGGCAGCTGCTTGATAGCCAGGAAAACCGTGAAGGGAAAATACTTTCTGTATTTGGATCTGCAGGATTGCGAGACCGCCAAAAGCGTGTTCAAATGGCTGAAATATCGGCTGATTATTCTGATTTGACAATTCTGACTGCGGAGGATCCCAGAACTGAATCACTTGAACTCATTCTTGATGAGATGACCAAAGGGATGTTGTTTCGAGGAAAAGTCGAGGGAACAGATTTTTGGCGGATAACGGATAGGAGCGAGGCGATCAGGTTTGCTGTTTCCATGGCGAAACCTGGAGACATTGTACTTCTTTGCGGGAAAGGACACGAACAATCTATGTGTTTTGGTGAAGTCGAATATCCGTGGGATGATCGTATCGCTTTACGGGCTGCGTTATGTGAAAATTTGGGTATTCGGGGTCCTGAAATGCCTCGACTGCCAACCAATTGAGAACTTTTCCAGCTTTATAAGCGGTTTCATATTACTCTTTCCAGTTTCAGTTACTTACCATTTGATGGCTGGATTGTGCGGAAGCCAAAGCAGCAGCGTGGACTTCTTTCAGGGGGACATTCGAAAGACTGGAAATTTCCTGGCAGCTCTCAAATTCAGGGGAAATATTCACTACCTGATTGTTAAGACGGGACAATTTCACTAACACCGGACCATATTTTGTCGAAACCGAGATAACCTGGCGGTCGAGCATATGTTTCGTCACCGGATACGTGCGTATGCCGATTGTGGTTGTTTGTCGGAAAATTATTTCGATCAATGAATTGGTGAGATCTGGAGGAGAAAGCACGCTGAGAATGATCCCGGGTCGATTCTTCTTCATCTGAGTAGGGGTGAAAGTAATATCAAGCGCCCCAATTTCAAGGAGCTGGTTCATGAGCGGCTGGTAAAACTGGGGATTCATATCATCAATATTTGCCTCCAGCATCACAGCTGAGTGTTCATGGTAGCCGAATTGATTAGGTGCATGATGATGTTGTGAAGGGAATGGATCGCGGGTAGTAAAACCCACAGGTTTTCGCGTAGCCACCAAAGGTTCAGCCTCTCCCAGGTACGCGCGTAATATATTTGGGAAAATGCGATCTCTTTTTCCAGCTCCGTGCCCGACTTTTTCTACAGTCATTAATGGCATAGAACCGTACCCATCAGCAAGTGTAGTCAGTATCGCTGCACCTGTTGGTGTGATTAACTCACCCTTTACATCACTTGAATAGACTGGGCAATCTCTCAACAGTTTCGCGGTTGCTGGGGCAGGTATTGGCAGCATCCCATGAGCGGTTTTTACGAAACCTGATCCCAGGTGAATGGGAGAGACAATTATTTGTTCAATTCCCAGGGCTTCAATACCGATTACAGCGCTGCTGATGTCAATGATCGCGTCAGTACCACCCACCTCATGAAAATGAACATCTTCCACGGAATTACCATGCACTTCGGCTTCCGCGGTTGAAAGGTTTAGGTATATTGCCTGGATCAGATACTTATTCGTTTCAGATAAATCACTTTGTTCGATTATTTCCTGTATCTCGCGGAAATTCCTTGTTTCGTTTTGCTGATTCCCGTGCTGAAGTGGATTTATTACAGTTCCATTTTCTCCAAATTCTATATCAACTTCAGAGTATTCACTATCTGCCAGTAAATCATTTCCATTACTCTCGAGGATAACTTCAAAACTGGTCGCAGAAATTCCATTTTTATTAACCCGTGCACTTTGGATTCTATAATTTAAAATCGGCAGATTTTTTAACTGCTCCCCCAAGTAATTAAGTTCTAAACCCAGATCGAGTAATGCCCCAACGAACATGTCACCACTGGCTCCAGCAAAACAATCCAGGTATAAAGTTTTCATTAATTACTCTCTCCACCTACCGGACCAGAATTTCCTATCTCGGAGAGATGCACCATGCCATCATTAAAACTACCACGTCGGTAACCACCCAGGTCTATGGTGGTGTACTTAAATCCAAATGATTTGATTGCCTGGTTGATCATCTCGGAATGCTCTACAACACTAGTGATTGTCTCGGCTGGAACTTCAATCCTGGCTATTTCGCCATGGTGGCGGACACGCACGGAGTCGAATCCAAGATCGAACAAGAAATCCTCTGCTGCTTCTACTTGCGACAACTTTTCTTTCGTTACGGTTTCACCATAAGGAATCCGAGACGCGAGGCAAGCAGAAGCTGGTTTGTCCCACACCGCAACACCAGCTTCTTTTGCCAGTGTACGAATATCCGATTTAGTCATCCCGGCTTCTTTGAGGGGAGCGCGGACTCCATGTTCGAATGCAGCCTGGCTGCCAGGGCGGTGGTCTGATTGGTCATCCACATTTTCCCCGAACAAGACCCATCTTGCTCCAGTTTCCTGTTTAATAAAATCCAACTGGTCGAAAAGCTCATCTTTGCAAAAATAACAGCGGTCGACCGGGTTTGTGTAATAATTGGGATCGTCCAGCTCAACAGTTTGGACTATTTTATGTGGAATGCCTAACTGTTGGGTAATACGGATGATCTCTTTTAATTCCCGCCGAGGCAATGAAGGAGAATCAGCGGTCACGGAAATGGCATTATCACCCAAAGTATCATGGGCAATTTTTGCCAGGAAAATGCTGTCCACGCCTCCGGAGACTGCAACCACAACATCTTGCATTTCCAACAATATTTGTTCTAAAATCTTCTTTTTTGTAGATAGTGAATTAAGAAAAGGTTCAACCATTATTTACCTTTGAGCGTGTTGATTTGACTGGCTGCGTAACCAGCTCCAAAACCATTATCAATATTTACAACCGTTATTCCTGATGAACAACTATTCAACATTGCCAATAATGCGGCTAATCCATCAAAACTTGCACCATACCCAACACTGGTAGGAACAGCAATCACTGGACGGTTCACCAATCCACCGACAACACTCGGTAGAGCGCCTTCCATCCCGGCTACAACGATCAAAACTGAAGCAGATTGTATGATTTCAATATTGGCGAGGAGTCTATGTAAACCGGCAACACCTACATCATACAAGCGATCCACGAAGTTGCCCATAATCTCAGCAGTGACTGCAGCTTCTTCAGCCACGGGCACATCCGCAGTTCCGCCTGTCACAACCAGGATTCTGCCGGGTCTCTTGGGTAAAATATCCGGTTTATAAGAGATGATACGAGCCAGATCGTGATATGTGACCTGTGGAATCCTGGCTTGGATGGCAGCGTAAATTTCGGGGTTAGCTCGTGTAGCCATAACAGGGCTGTTTTCCTGGGTTAACCTTTCCATGATAGCGACAATGTGTTCCGTCAATTTCCCTGTGCAGAGAATAACTTCGGGAAAACCACTGCGCAGGCTTCGATGGTTATCGATGCGGGCGAATTCATGGTTTTCAAAAGGTAATTTCCTGAGGATATCCAGAGCCTGATCTATACCAATCCTGTTCTCTCGAACATCAGTAAGTAAATTTCGTAGTTTTATCTCTTCCAATATTTCACTCTTTTTTTATATGTAGCAAAACCTTGCAGCATTATACTCGTAGGTACATGTTTCTCCTCAGAGCCTGATCAAGATTAAGAAAAATTATATTATGGTATTCTTTCAGCTGAAAGGATTAGACTGTCTTACATTCCAATTTTTTCCATCCTTTGATATATTTGGTGAATCCCATTTGAATTGAGAATCAAATGGGAATAAACCGTAAAATATTGGTTGAATTTCATTTATCCTGGGTGATTGACAGAAGACATGTGGTATTTATTAAATTTATCAACCGAATATTTTAAGCATCATTTGGGTAAGTCGTGTTAATTAGAGACCAAACGTAGAAGAGATTATGCCATTAACCGCTGAGCAACCTTTATGACAACCTTAATAAAAGCACAAGAGATCGCTGAGTTTTCGATCACTCAAAAATTCAGGTCGAACAGGAATAACGCTGTCCGTTGGATTTTATCTTACACGCTTCGATATTGGTACCTGGTTTTCGGGATGATTATTGGGGCTGTTAGTAATGCAGCATTAGCTACAGTTGTCCCGGTATTAATCGGTCGAGCATTTAATTCAGTTCTTGAGACTCCTCCTGACACATCTACCCTGGGTGTCATTGCGATCACAATCATCATCACCCAGTTATTGCGTTCTCTTTTACAGTTTGCGAGGAATTTCAGTGCTGAATTACTAGGTCAAAAATTAGAGAGGGATATCCGCCAGGAATTATACGTGAACCTCTTGGGCAAAAGTATGACGTTTCACAATATCCAACCTGTAGGTGACACAATGGCGCGTGCAACAAATGATGTACGCGAAATCAACTTGATGTTCAATCCGGGTCTAAACCTGGTCATAGGTTCGGCGATTTTCATGATAACGCCTTTGTACGTAGCTTACAACTATCATCCCAGCCTGATCATCGTGCCTTTATTCTTCATCACCGGTTATTTTATAGCTTTATGGCAATATTTGCGGGAACTTCGTCCAATCTCAACCGACGTCCGTAGTAAATTTGGTGCCTTGAACACCAGGTTGACAGAAGCTCTGGATGGCATCGAAATGGTAAAGGGGATGGCTCAGGAAGAAAGCGAGTCCAGGTTATTCAACACACTAGCAAAAAATTACCGGAATGCAGTTGTTCGCCAGGGAGATGTAGAAGCAAGGTTCGTCCCATTGTTGCTCCTGGCTGTGACCGAGGCTTTCGCCCTTCTACATGCGATTATTCTGTTCCAAAACGGCATCCTGGATATCGGTCAGGTGGTTGCGTACTTCTCTTTGATCCAATTATTTGGTTTTCCGACCTTCACATCTCTTTTCGCTTATTCCCAGGTTTCTTTGGGTCTTGCAGGAGCAAGAAGAATCCTGGAACTCATTAATAAAGAGAATCACCTGGATCAGAACATAAAGGGACGTGACCAAAAAATAATTGGTGCAATCGAATTTCAGGACGTTACATTCGAATACCAGAATGGTTTTCCTATCCTTGAAAATGTTAGTTTCTCCGTCAAACCTGGTCAGACTGTGGCAATCGTGGGTCAGACCGGTTCAGGCAAAACCTCGTTAGTCAAACTGGTCAACCGTACTTATGATGTCACCAGGGGGCAGGTATTGGTCGATGGGATCGATGTTCGTGAGTGGAACCTGGAGACATTAAGAAAAAGCATCTCTTATATTGAACAGGATGTCTTTCTCTTTTCGAGGACTCTTGAGGAGAATATCGCTTTTGGTTCTCCGACCGCGAATAAGGATGAGATTATTCAGGCATCCAAAGCCGCTCAGGCACACGACTTCATTTCATCATTTGCAGATGGTTATAACACGATTGTGGGTGAGAGGGGGGTGACCCTCTCGGGAGGTCAGAGACAACGGCTTGCATTGGCTCGGGCTTTCCTGACAAATCCACCGATCCTGGTCTTGGACGATTCAACCAGCGCAATCGACAGCGCTACCGAAGATTTAATTCAACGCGCCATTTACACAGCAGCTGAAGGCCGAACAACATTGATCATTACCCACCGATTGTCACAGATCAGGTGGGCTGATTTAATTCTCGTCCTGCGTAATGGGAAGTTAGTTGCGCAGGGTTCTCACGAGGATTTGATGGGATCGTCCGAAGCGTATCGCCGGATTTTTAGTGAATAAATTTCTCAAGAAAAGATAATATTATGGGCTTTTTTGGAACATTAAACCAGGAAAATTACGATCGCCAGTACAGTGATAAACAATTAATGACCCGGATGGGGTCTTTCTTCTATCCTTACCGATATAGATTGCTTTTTGTGATTTTGCTAATTCTGGTTACATCTACCACAGCTGCCATGGCTCCCATCATTGTATCCAGGGGTATTACTTTACTTGAGACTGCAGTTCAACCTCAGACAATTTTGATTTTATTCCTGGCTATTTTGATTACAGGTGTGATCTCCTGGCTTGCGAATTGGGGGAGAAGGCGCATACTCGTCCGGGTAATCGGAGACGTGATTTATGATCTCCGCTCCAAGGCATTTAAAGCAACCGTTGAGCATGATCTTTCTTTTTTTGATGAACATGCATCCGGACGGATCGTGTCTAGAATCTCTTCAGATTCGCAGGATTTCGGAAGCACAGTCGTGCTGATTACCGATCTGGTATCCCAAATGATCCAGGCGCTGATTCTCGCCGTTGTTTTAGTGCGGATCGAATGGAAATTAGCCATCATTGTTTTCCTTTTTATACCTGTATTGTTTATTTCTGCACTGGGTTTCCGACGTATTGCCAGAACAGTCACCAGAACTGGAATGCGGGCAATGGCGAACGTGAATGCGACGATCAAAGAAACGGTAAGCGGAATTTTGGTAGCCAAAAATTTTCGCCAGGAAGAGTCAGTTTATCAGGTCTTTGAATTAGCCAATAACCAGTCGTACCAGGTTAATGTTCGCAGAGGTGTAGTGCTGGCTACGATTTTTCCTGCTCTCAGTGTTATGAGTGGGATAGCTACAGGAGTACTGGTATATTTTGGCGGTCTAAGCGCGGCATCCGCAATTGTCACTGCTGGCTCTTGGTTTCTTTTCCTTCAGAGTTTGGATCGATTTTTCTTCCCAATTTTGTCGCTTTCCTCATTTTGGGCACAGGTCCAAACCGGATTGGCAGCTGCAGAGAGGGTGTTTGCCCTTATTGATGCTGAACCACAGGTAATCCAGGTGAATTCACAAATTGCCCCGATGTTATATGGTGACATAAGATTCGAGAAAGTCTCCTTCCGTTATAACGATAATGAAAAAGTGCTTGAGAATTTCGATTTGCATATCAAGGCGGGCGAAACAGTCGCTCTTGTGGGACAAACTGGCGCAGGGAAATCATCAATTGCCAAACTTGTGGCTCGATTTTATGAGTTTCAAGCCGGGAAGTTGTTGGTTGATGGAATTGACATCCGCAATTTTGACCTGAATACATACCGTGCACAATTGGGCATAGTGCCTCAGGTGCCATTCTTGTTTTCTGGTTCAGTGGCAGAAAATATTTGTTATGTGTGTGATCCAATATCCGCCAAGAGTGATATGGAAAAATTTTCCAATGAGATCGGGAACGGCGAATGGATGGGATCTCTGACAGATGGATTGGACACCCAAGTGGGTGAACGGGGTTCTCGACTGAGTATGGGGCAACGACAATTGGTGGCACTACTCAGGGTTCTCGTCCAGCGTCCGACGATTTTTATTCTGGATGAGGCGACTGCGTCTGTAGATCCATTTACAGAATGGCAAATTCAACAAGCATTAAATATGATTTTGAAACGATCGACCAGTATCCTTATTGCTCATCGATTATCGACAGTTCTTGCTGCAGATCGGATAATTGTGCTGGATAAAGGTGAAATTATTGAAGAAGGCAACCATAAAGAGTTGATGGACCGGGGGGGGAATTATGCTGATCTATATAATACCTATTTCCGTCACCAGAGTATCGAGTATATTGAGCAAGCCCGGCAATTTTCAAAATAACTTGACAGGATATTTTAAAAAGTGGATTTTTACCTGACCAGGCCGGTACCTGGGTTAAGAGAATTACCTTGGGACAAGCCATTAAATTCTTGGATCGGTCAAATAAATGTTGTCCAGGAAGCTCCTAAGGGGGCTTCTCACCACCCGGTCATATTTGTAAATTTTGGGGGAGATCTGTACGTGCTTAAGGAATTTTCCTCGAACCAGGCCGAGGAAGAATTCAACAACCTGGTTCAAGCACAAAACTTCAGGATCCCTGCTATCACCCCCATTGGATTTATAAAGTTCACTCGTAATGAACAGCCAATCAGCGTTTTGATATCTGAATATCTTGATTATTCTTTACCATATAGCATGTTGTTTGAGAGCCCTGATTTACACAGATATAAAGAATCGCTGCTTGATGCGATTGCGGGTCTGTTGGTTCAGCTCCATTTATCAGGGATTTATTGGGGGGATTGTTCTTTGTCCAACACATTATTCCGAAGGGATGCAGGGACATTACAGGCTTACCTGGTGGATGCCGAGACTGTCAAGTTTACTGAAGGCCGCGTTGAGCCGGAATTGCGATCTCAAGACATAGAAAACATGGTTGATAATATCTCTGGTGAGTTACTAAGTATCATCTCGACGAATTTATTTACAGAAAAAATCCCTCTTTCAGGAACCACAAGTTATATCCAACTGAAGTATCAGAGGTTGTGGGAAGAATTAACCAAGGAAGAAATCATCCCTCAGGACGAACAATTCCGCATCCAGGACAGGATCCGGTTAATCAACGATCTGGGTTTCTCTGTAGGTTCAGTAAGTTTGGCAGCCAACCATGCAGGGACTACGCTTAAAATTCAGGTAATGGTGACAGACAGGCATTTCCACCATGATCAATTGCTTTCGCTGACAGGAATCGAAGCCCAGGCGATGCAGGCAGAGAAAATGATGAATGAAATTATGGAGACCAGGGCTTCTTTGTCTTTTTCTGAAATTAGTGAAGTTTCCATGTCTGTAGCCGCTTTTCATTGGCAAGAAAAATTTTATAAGCCAATCATTAGTCTTATGAGCTCCTCTCTGTTGGAACAATATGAACCACCAGAATTTTATTGCCAGGTTTTGGAACATAAATGGTTTTTATCAGAAAAAGAGAAAAGGGACGTAGGACACCATTATGCCTCTCTCCGTTATCTTGAGCATGTTGACAGATCAGGATGAGGTTTTAGTTCTCAGGTCAGAAACTCAGGTGAAATAGAGCACTAAAACTAAGCTTCCTAAAAGGAAACAATAGGCAGAAAAGATGTAAAGTGGACGATTCTGCAGGAATATCAACAACCATCGGATAGCGAAGTAGCCTACAATGGCTGAACTTAGAAACCCGGGAATAAATACAAGTATTTCAGACCTGGGTATTTGAGAACTGGCGAGATCATACAAAGCCAACATCCCGGCTGCCAGCATGATGGGTACCGACATCAAGAAAGCAAATCGAGCAGCGGATGCCCTATCAAAATTTCTCGTCATTCCTCCCATGATTGTTGACCCAGAGCGGGAAATGCCTGGAAATATGGCTGCAACCTGGAAAAATCCAATCCATATTGCATCCTTCCAGTTCATTCGGTTTATAGGCTTTTCTTTTTTCCCAACCAACTCAGCAATCAGCAGGAATATGGAATTGAAGATTAATGCGATCCCCGTGAAAACGATGCTCGTGAACGACTTCTCTACCAGAGATTTTAATAACAATCCCAGGATCCCAGCCGGTATAGATGCAAGAATCAGGTTCCATGCCAGGCGCGAGGACGGATCAGATGTAAAATCCTTCTCCTTCAATCCCTGGAAAAAACCATTAATTATCATGACTAAATCGGTTCTGAAATATACAATTACTGCCACTAAAGTACCTAATTGCACCAGGACATCGAATATGAAAGCCTGCTCTGGATTGAGTTCCCAACCCGCAAAATAAGGGAAAATCACCAAGTGAGCTGAAGAAGATATGGGTAGAAATTCAGACAAACCTTGAATAATACCGAGGATAAATGATTGGATTGCGCTCATAAACTGCAGCTAATTGCCATTGGGCTTATTTGGGAACTTCATATGAATGTCGTATTGGGATAGGTAGTCCTCTGCGAAAGTCTCGAAATTACCAGCGATTATCTCCTCGCGCATGGTCTCTGTTAATTTTATGAGCATTCGAAGATTATGGATAGAAAGCAGAACTGATGAAAGGATCTCTCGTGATTTGACCAGGTGATGAATGTAAGCACGAGTAAAGTTTAGGCAAGTATAACAGTCGCAAGTCTTTTCAATGGGATCTTCATCCATTTTATAAACGGCGTTGACCAAATTTATGCGCGAATACCGGGTGAAAGCGGCATTATGACGGGCAAGGCGTGTTGGCAGCACACAGTCAAAAATATCTATGCCTCGTTTAACCCCATTTACCAGGTCTATGGGCGAGCCAACCCCCATCAAATACCGTGGTTTCTGTGCAGGTAGTATTTTTTCAACGACTTCGAGCATATGGTGCATTTCTTGTTTGGTTTCGCCAACTGACAAACCTCCGATGGCATACCCAGGAAAGTCTAATGAAACCAGGAATTCCGCTGAAATGGTCCGCAAATCAGAGAAGATCCCTCCTTGAACGATGCCGAATAATGCCTGGTCTGATCGTTTTTTCTCTGCCAGGCATCGTAACGCCCACTTGTGAGTTCGATCCATGGCGCGACGAATATTGTCATATTCGTCTGCTTGAGCGCATTCGTCCAATACCATGATGATATCTGCTCCAAGATTTTCCTGTATCTGGATCGCTGATTCCGGCGTGATCGTATGGATGGAACCATCTATGTGGCTCTTGAATGTTGCCCCCTCATCGTTGATTCTCCTGTTCTGAGCTAAAGAATATATTTGGAAACCGCCGGAGTCAGTCAATATGGGTGAGTGCCAACTCATAAAATGATGCAAACCACCCAAATCTTTTATGAGTTTATCTCCCGGGCGTAATTTCAAATGGTAGGTGTTCGCCAGGACCATGTTAGCACATATGTCGTCAAGTTGTTCTGGCGTCAATGATTTTACCGTCGCCTGGGTCCCTACTGGAGCGAATAGAGGTGTTTTTAAAGTGCCATGAGGAGTAACGAATTTACCAGCTCTGGCATTACCGCTCTGACTTATGAGCTCATACTGGAACAAATTTTTATTCTGATCTGGCACAAAGTGTGATTATAACCCAGGGTGAGGATTCAATTTTGTAAAATGATATAATCACAAAGATACAGTCATAATACGGTCTTATTAATCACTGGGATTTCCCAGTTCTAGGAGTAGAAGAACAGTGCTTCCTGATCTTCGCGTACGCCAGCGCGATTATTTGCTTGAAATTTCCAGGGCGATAACTCAAGAATTGGAGTTAGAGCCATTACTCAAGAGGATCCTCGATATTTCAATCGAGATGTTAGCCGGGCAGGCAGGTCTCATCGCGTTACGTAAGGAACCAGGCGGTTGGGCTATCGCGGCTTCGAGAGGAATTTCTTCTTCTTTCCTACGCCAATTGGACCCACTTCTAACGGAAGTACCTGAAAGGGAAGAACCAGCAAGGGATGAGCTAAACGAAATCAACCGCCTCCTTCAAGGTCTGACACGCAAGGCTAGCATGGGTTTATTGACTGGTGTTGTACTACCATTGATATCCCGAAGGCAAGTTGTTGGCGTAATATTTATTTTCAGAAATTATTCGGGTGTTTTCTCCAGCAACGATACCGCGTTACTGCAGAGTTTTGCTGACCAGGCGGCGATTGCAGTGCAAAACGCGGCTTATTACTCACAGGTCACGACTGAAAAACGCCGATTAGATGCACTACTCGATTCAGTTGCAGATGGCATATTAATCTTGGACCATAATAATGTCATCGAGGATTGCAACCCTGCGTTTTCAAAATTGTATGGTGCTTTACAGAATGATATCCGAGGCAAAAACCACCAGGAAATCATTACATTGCTGAAACCTAAGAATGGCATAACTCTCGAGCGAGCAGAAGCGGGTGGCTGGCCTTTGTCACCCGGAGCTTCACTTTATATCGAAGGTGACTTAAACCGGAAAGATGGTGGCGTATTGCCAGTCGGGATAACTTATGCCCCATTATTGTCACCTGAAGGCGGGTTGATGAACGTAATTGCATCAGTGCGTGATATCACTCGATTTCGAGAAGCTGAAGAATTAAAAAGTACCTTCATTTCAGTAATAAGCCACGAATTAAAAACGCCTGTAGCCTTGATAAAGGGTTATGTGGGCACATTGCGAAGAGATGATGTCTCTTGGGATAGAACCATTATCGCTGACAGCCTCGAAGTGATAGAGGAAGAGGCAGACCGCTTGACCGAATTAATTGAAAATCTGTTGGATGCATCCAGACTGCAAGCCAGAGGTCTATCCATAAACATGTGTGACATCGCACTTGATGATCTCTCCAGGCGAATCATCGAACGATTTTCTACTCAAACGACTAACCATTCCTTTGAGTTGGATTTCGATCCCGAATTTCCGCCCGTGTTAGCTGATGAAGACCGGATCACCCAGGTTTTGTCAAATTTAGTCTCGAATGCGATCAAATATTCACCGTCAGGCGGAGTTATCAAGATATCAGGGAGTGTCCGACCAGACGATGTTGTCATTTGTATCAGTGACCAGGGGGGAGGGATTGATCCTCGTGATGTGCCCTATGTTTTTGACCGTTTTTACCGGTCTGAAGGAACCAGCAAAACTACCAAAGGTGCCGGTTTAGGATTGTATCTGGCGAGAGCTGTTATCGAAGCACATGATGGGAATATTTGGGTTGACCAAAGTAATTATCCAGGTGCTAAAATATGTTTTTCCTTGCCGCGTAATAATCCGTAAATTCAAACTACGATTGTTTATTTTTAGTTTGAAATTACGATGACAAATGAAAACAACTTCATGGAGTAACGCATGCCACAAACCAGAATAAATTGTCCCAATTGCCACCAACCAGTAACTGCTGATATCGAGCAGTTAATAGATGTTGGTCAAAATCCTGAATTAAAACAAAGATTCTTATCTGGTATGGTCAATTATCTCGAATGCCCATTCTGCAAATTCGAAGGAAATTTATCAACCCTTGTTGTTTATCATGATCCCGATAAAGAATTGCTTCTCCACTACATTCCAGTGGAAATGGGTCTGAAACGTGATGAACAGGAGAAAATGATTGGCAATTTAATCAACAGGGTGGTCAACAACCTGCCTCAAGAGAAACGTAAGGCATACCTTTTCAAATCCATACAAACCTTCACCTTCCAGGGATTGGTAGAAAAGGTTTTGGAAGCCGATGGTATCACAAAGGAAATGATTGAAGCGCAGCAAAAGAAGATCGTGCTTATCCAAAAACTGTTGGAATCAAATCCTGAAAAAATGCCGGAAATCATTCGGCAAGAAAATGACATCATCGATGAGGAATTTTTTGTGCTGTTCAGACGGTTGACAGAGGCCGCGTTGATGGGTCAAGAAGAAGCCACAACTCAACGCTTATCGCAGGTCCAAAGAGCGCTTGTTGAAAATTCTACTTATGGAAAAGAATTAGCCGCTCGAACAATCGAGTTGCAGGAAGTTGTGAAGGAATTACAGGAAGCAGGTGATACCCTGACCCGCGAACAGCTGTTAGAGATGATTTTGAGTACACAAAGTCAAATGAGGATTCAAGCATATGTGAGTTTGGCTCGCCCTCTTATCGATTACCCATTCTTCCAATTGTTAAGTGAAAAGATTGACCGCTCCCGCGGGGAAGGACGCACGAGGTTAGCGGAGCTACGTGATACACTGCTTGCTTTAACCAATCAATATGATCAGGAACTTGAAGCCAGGAAGAGACATTCTCGTGACGTGTTGAACCAGCTGCTAACCGAGCCGGACATACGCGCTGCAATGGAGCAGCTATTGCCTCAGATTGACAATTTCTTTATTGGTGAACTGGAAAGCGAATTGGAGTTAGCACGGAGAACTGGGGACCTGGATAGGATAGGGAAGCTTCGCCAGGTTGAAGCTATTCTTGAAGAAGCCAGCGCACCTCCCCCGGAGGTGGAATTGATAGAAAAGATGTTAGGGACCAAAGACCCGGAAGAACTTAAGGCATTTATGCAAGAAAATGAGGAAAAAATGACCCCGGAGTTGCTGGATCTGTTGGCTAATTTTTCAGCTCAAATGAATGCAAAAGAAAATCCCGAATTACATCAAAAACTTGGAGAAATTAACCGGGCAGCGATACGCTTTTCCATGGCGAAAAATTTTAATAACTAATTTTCTCGAGGATTGTCCAGCCTGAGTCCGTGCCCTCTGACTGTGATGATATAAATGTGATCGGCGTCTATGTCAGACAAGCGGTCACGTAATCTTCTAATCAGCGCGTCAAGAGCCTGTTCAGATATTTCTACGGCTTGTTTGGCACCCCAAATACGGGTAATTAATTCCTGCCGGGGGACAACATTGCCCGCGTTTTCATAAAGGGTTTCAAGCAAGAGGAACTGTGAAGCCGAGAGTGGTGGGTCCAGCTCTTTGTCCATTAACCACACACGATGTGAACTTGAGTCCAATACCATCCGACTCTTTGCCGATCCTCTGTCACTGACCTCAAACTGCGACTTGTCCAGCGGCACCGTTGCATCCGAAGATAAATAAAGGAATTGCTGAACAAGGGCTATTTGTATGACATCTCCATCCTGTAATAAAGTTGGTTCGACCACCAATTCGCCATTCAGGTGGACACCATTTTTACTTCCCATATCTTCCAGATAAATCCCATCTCCTCCAATGGTAAACCGTGCGTGGATTCGAGACACCTGCCGGTCGGGAATGACAATATCACAAGAAAGGTCTCGTCCAACTATCGTTTCCGTTGTAATAGCTCTCTGATCACCCATCAAAGGACCGCTCTGAAAGATTAATAATGCGAAATCGTCGTTTTTTGTATCCATATTTATGTCCTGACGGTATAATTATAAAGCTAATAAATGAAATCGCCTTTTAATCATACTCACTCTTCTTGAAAATGCGCCGATTCAATAGAAGGGTAGTTTACCTAGTAGGTTCTTCATGCCATTAAAACCAGGTGATATCCTCAGAACCCGTTACCGGGTGAAAAGGATAATTGGTCAGGGAGGCATGGGGAGCATATACCTTGCAGATGACACCCGTCTGGAAGGCAGGCTTTGCGCGCTCAAAGAAGTTGAGCATGATCGCAGTTTGCCGGAGGAATTAAACAAACAAGCCCGGGAACAATTCTTGCGGGAAGCAACCGTATTGGCAAGGTTAGATCATCAAAACCTGCCTAAAGTTTCCGATTTCTTTTCCATCGGAAATCGAGATTATCTGGTGATGGATTTTGTCCCTGGAAAAGACCTCCGTTCGTTAATGCTTGAATCGAAACAAAAAGGGAAAATCCTACCAGAAAATGATGTGTTGGCGTGGGCGAGTCAACTGGGTGATGCTTTGGACTACTTGCACAGCCAGGAACCACCTATATTACATAGGGATTTGAAACCTAGCAACCTGAAACTCACCCCCAATGGACTACTGAAGCTGGTTGATTTCGGTCTGGTAAAAATCTTGGCTTCAGATGAGGTGACGATCACCATTCTTCAGGGAAGAGGAACGGCTTTATACACTCCTCTCGAACAATATGGTGGAGATAATCAACATACAGATGCCAGGAGCGATGTTTACGCTTTCGGTGCTACTTTATATCATTTATTAACGAATCAACCGCCAGTAGAGGCGAGAGAGCGATTTTTAGAGCCTGACGCATTACCCAGTCCAAGAGAATTTAATCCAGATATCAGTTCCAGGGCGGAAAGGGCAATTATTTGGGCGATGAGCCTCCATCCTGACGATCGACCGGAAAGTGTTCAGGCATTCTTGCATGCTTTGAACGGTGACTCAACACCGAATATCGTCAAGAACAGGTCATCTCGCGTGTTTTCACCTCGCGATGTGCTCTCATTCAATAGTGAAAGGATTTTACTTTTCGCTTCAGGCTTATTAATCATTCTCAGTTTGATTTTGACTCTGCTGCAGTAACCCGGATCCAAACTTCAACCCGGATTTATTTTACTGTTGACTGATTAACCCGCCTGACAACTATATACCTCCAAATCACCCCTAAAAACAAACCGAACAAACAACCCAACAGTGAGATCACAAGCACTCCTTGGGCAATGGAGGTTGTAGTGAATGAACTGCTGCCTGGTAATTCCAGTACCAGGTATATGTAAGCGAGAGTCCCACCAATAAACACCAGGAATCCTATTCGAACACCCCAGCGAGAGAGACCACTCCCTGCGAGTATGCGGAAAATCCCCCAACCAAGGATGGAGGAAATCAGAATGGCGATTGCCCAGTCGACGATGGCTGGCGTTTGCGTTGGCGCAACTGGTGCAGTGGTTGGTTGAATGGGAATCCTGGTATGAGTAGGTGTTGGTGAAGGGGTCTCTGTTGGGGTCATGGTTGGGGAGGGAGTCTCCTCTTCACCCAAAGGTACAGGTACTTCCAACCGGAGAGGATCCGATATTGCCTGTTCACTCTGAGCGCGAAATTCATGAGTGCCAGTTGCTGTGATCAAGAAAGACGTCTTAGCAATACCGGCTTGGGTGAATTCGGTCTGGCGCGCATTTTGTGGATCTCCATTGATCATGAGAGAAAATTCGACAGCCGTTCCGTCAGGAACAGGTCTGCCATTACTATCGACGATTATGCCTGTGCGTAAATTTACGGCATCGCCGGTGTTGAAAATAACGGGTGGATTGGGTGTAGGCGTTTGCAGGTCAACAACTTCATCCTCTTCGCCTGGAATATCGTATTCTAATTGTATGATCTGTGCAGGATCAGGAAACAGGGCTTCATTGAGTTCGTAATAAATACCTGGAACAGATACTGGCAAAGATCCAGTTGCCGCTATCTCATCAAACAAGAGATATGCGGCAATATCTAACGCTTGCCCAGTTTTATTAAATAATCCATAATATGCGGTTAATTTCGAAATATCTGTCGCGTCCAGATAATAGGGAGCATTCAGGGAAAAAACTACCAATTTCTTCCCCTGGATTAAGTCTGGTCGTCTTACCAGGAAGCGGCTGAGGGTTTTATAGGTCGGATATTCGCTAGAGTTATCCGTCATTAAGAAGATTATCCAATGCGAGAGACCAATCCTGCGTTCCATCACTTCTTTTGCGGACCGGTTATCGAGTAATGATTCCAAATCCATCATACTGAAGGATACCAGGTTACTGGCAACTACTTGACGTCCGGCGTTTGGACCGTATCGCCGGAGAATTATTTCTTCCAAATCGGTTACGCCTATTTGGTATTGTTCGCTGCAAGAAGTGCATTGAACCTGTGGTCTTGAATCGGTGATGAAAACCATACGGTCGGTACGACTTGGCGGATCTGGCAGGACCTCATCAAGGTCTGCCTTAGTCGGGTTGATCAATGAAGCCGCATCCCTGGTGATATCAAAAACGGTTTGCCCGGTTTGATCACTGGCTCTTACCGGAGTTCCTGACGGATAAACAAGTGAAGGAATAAAGACCGAATAAAGTTGAAATTTTTTCGTCAAAATTCTGGCAACTGCGTCATCCACCCTTTGAGCAAAAGATGGATCTTCCCTGTATTTCTGCGCATAATGTGTGAAAGTGTTGATGGTTGCAGTGAGTTGATCTTCTTGATCCTGGGTTGTAAAATCGCTTACATAAAGAAGATCATTTCCTGCCAGCAAGGCATTAAGTAAGACCCGCTTAGGATCAAAACTCTGGTTGATCAGATCCAGATACAGCCTGAGGGCTTTTCCCCCAAGGTCATCCGACACAAGCAGTCCACCGCTCTCACGCCAAAGATTGATGGGTTCTAGTAAAACGAGATTCTGGAGTGCTATTGGATCCAGGCTAATTGGTCTGGTTGTCGCTCTTGGCGCATTGTCTTCGAAGCCCTGGAATCGGATATGAGAGACATATAAACCATCAACCATGTGTTCAGGTGTTGGAGCATTCCCTGTAACGGCATAAAATGGAATCAGGTCAAAATTTTTGATTTCATTCAACGATTTGCGAACAGTTGCTACCTCATCTTCGGGGATTCGGTCTGCGCTGCCGTAGCCAGGGAAAAATTTCGCTACTACCAGCATATCTTTCGCGCTTCCCTCATGTAGTCCATTTACAAAAGCCTGTCCCATTTGGGATACCCAAAAAGAGTCCCCCCGAAAGTCCTGGTTCCCATATCGATAGCTACTTCTGGATGTGGTGTTTCCAGAATATCTAATGAGGGTCCTATCAATAAGTTGAAACCCAAACTGGATAATTCTCGACCCAGAACGCTGCCTGCTTTCCTGGCGTTATCAGGCTGCCATGTAGCACCAATTGTCAGGGGAGTAGGCAGACGGGTCAACTCGCTGAAAATCTGGTCATATGGTGAACCATCGCCTTCCTGAGAAATTCCAACCATCAGAGGGATAAATGATGGTCTGAAACTCTCACCAGATAGGGTATCTACCTGTTCAACCCTTGAGGAATCCCATTCGATTTGTTGAAGTTGGGAAATTAATGACTGTGTATTTTCGAGGATATCACCATTATCATCAAAGTTATCATTTTGGGCTTTAAGAATCACACCACCGATGTGATATTGGCTAATTAATTGTTCAATGGCTGATCCTGTGAGAGCGGTATTGCCGTTAAAACTTATCAGGAAAAGCTGCCCAATTTTTTCTTCAGGTGTTAACTGGTTGAGTAATGATTCAACCTGGGTTGATGGTGTGAAGGATCCAGATTTGTGGGTACTGGCAAATATCGTTCTATAGTTTGAGAATTGCCCTAACGAAAAAAAAACAAGCAGAGTAATTGGTAATAAGATCTTGAACCTGAAGAATAATTTTTTTACCATATACTATGCTACTGCCCTCGCAGTCTCCTGCATAATAATTTGGCGGAGCAATTTCCGTCGGGCGGACCCCTGGAGTGATTCTAAATTACGGATTCCCATGGGATCTATATCATTACGTAGCAATTTGAGCTCATCGTAACCCGGCAATGGTGTTTCTCTGAGGTTGTCAGCAATTTTTATGGGGAATCCTGTCCTTGATTGCACCTTTTCAACACTAACCCCAGGATGTAATGTGATTAAGCGCATTTCTCCGTCAAAAAAATCGAATTGACCTAAATCAGTTACCAAGAAAGCAGGACCTTTGCCCGTTGTTCGTTCATTAACGTGACCTAATCCTGAACGAAAATCCAAATCAGGCACGAAAACAATCCTGGAATGCCTGGGAACATACAGGTAATTTGAACTTGAAAAAACAGTCATATCGGGGATACCGCCAGTACCCGGGAGCCTCAAACGAGGTGAGTGAAAATCCTTGCCGAAAGCTATATTGTTAAAGTTTCCTTTCATATCTACCTGAGCAGGTCGGAAAAATTCTTTCGGACGTATCCAAGGAAGAAATTCTGCAGCCACATCGACAAAACTGATATTCTTAATGTTCCTTTCGATCCATAATTCTTCTACATGTGATAAGCCGATAGGTGCCGGTGACCGGCATATACCTTGCCCTATGGCAGATGCGAAATACAGATTTGGTGCATGAGTTTGCCTGGCAAGGATGAAAGCTGCAGCAATCATTGGTGTCGCCAATCCTTGAACGACAACTTCCCCATCGTTAATCTGCCTCGAGAGACAGAATACCATTATCTCATCGGGTGTTATTTCCAAAGGATTTTGGTTATCAATATCGTTATTGTCTGATACTTTCAAGTGTTTTCCTCGCCAGAATGGGATCGTCAGTGAATATTCCATCGATACCAAACGAGAACAATTTCTCCATAGTCTCTTTATCATTAACGGTATAGACCAATGTCTTTTTACCCCTGCTGTGAATTTTTTCTACCAGGGATTTGGTCACATCGTTTTTTTCGAGATTGAGGGATTTGTATGAAAGGAGGAGACCTAACCTGGAACGGGCTAAATAACCAGATTTCCCAGGAAGTGCTAGTAGACCAATGGGCGCATCTGGCAGTAATTTCCTGATTCGAACCAACACGATAGGATTGAAAGAGGAGAAGAAGACTCTTTGATCGAGTTGATGTTGAAGCACAACTTCAGCCGTATATCTTGCAAGTTCATCGATCGGAGTGCTGTAATTTGTCAGTTCGATGTTTACATAAGTTATTTTACCGACTTGCGCTAACACTTCGTCCAGGGTGGGAACTTTTTCACCTTTGAATTCGACATCGAAATGGCTGCCGCAGTCTAGTTTCCTGATCTCCGACAGTAATAGATCTTTCACATAACCGCTGCCGTTGGTCGTCCTGTTAACGGTTTGGTCGTGCATGACGATCACCTGGTTGTCTTTGGTTAATTTTACATCCAGCTCGATCGCGTCCGCTTCCTGTTTTAACGCAAGTGAGAATGCAGCCAATGAATTTTCTGGCGCGTACGCACTGGCTCCTCGATGGGCGATGATGAATGGTTTTGGGAGCTGGTTTAACAAGCTGATTCTCCTCTGATTTGATTATAGCATGCGACTAAATTGGATGTGATAAAATTACGCTCGTTTAATAAAGCCCGAGCTCAAAGGAAATAACTTGAAAGTTAGTGTCATCATACCTGCTTACAACGAAAGCAAAACGATTGAGGAGACGATTTCCCGTGTCCTGAAGACAGGAATTCCAAACGAAATTATCGTTGTAGATGATGGTTCTTTTGACAGCACCCCCCAAATCCTCGATGGGTTGGAGCAGAAAGGCTTGATTACCCTTGTTAAGCATGAAAAGAACCAGGGGAAAGGTGCCGCAGTCGTCTCAGGAATAGGGAAGGCAACGGGCGACGTGGTCATCATCCAGGATGCGGATCTTGAGTATGACCCGCGAGATTATCCAGCGTTAATAAATCCGATCGAGGAAAATCTTGCTGATGTTGTTTTTGGCTCTAAATTCTTAGGCGCACCGCGACGACCAACCATGTATTGGCATATGGTTGCAAATAAGTTATTGACTTTGCTGACAAATATTCTTTACAATAACATCCTCACGGATATGGAAACCGGTTATAAAGTCTTCAGGCGTGATGTGGTGAGTGATTTAGAAATTCATGCGCGCGGTTTTGAATTTGAGCCTGAATTCACTGCCAAAGTGTTGAAAAAGAAAGTTAATATTTACGAAGTTCCCATACGTTTTACCCCGCGTTCGTACGATGAAGGGAAGAAAATTAAACTGAAGGATGCTTTCCTGGCAATATGGGCGCTTGTCAAGTATCGATTTGTAAATTAAAGCTTGTTTCTTGAGAAAACCAGGATTTTATGTGTGGATGTCGTGGACATTCAGTTGCAAATAAGTCTTCCCGTTGAATTCATTCAATTCAAAGGTGAAAAAAAGGTCAACGAGCGCTGGAAGCTCATTGGCTAAGTGACCAAACCGGAACGCGATTGCATCAAAATAGACTTTTCCATCGGTTACAGTGAATTTTAAGTGCGATTGGTCTTTCCCAACCGTCCTGCTGCGTACAATCTTGACCTTCCTGGTGACGAATTGAACTTGCGGGTTCCCCATTCCAACCGGCTCGATTAAATCTAAATAATTCAATACATCCGGTTTCAAGTCGATCAATTCGACCTCCAGGTCGGCTTTCAACACTTTGACAAGATCCAGGGCTCCAAGCTCTCGTCTGGAAATTTTATCCATACGCTCGCAAAATTCTGGAAACTGGGATTTAGCCACTGTGAAACCTGCGGCAGCGGCATGACCACCATATTTTTGAAGCAGGTCCGCACATTCGTCAAGCGCATTGGTAATGTGAAATTCTGGTATGCTCCTGCAAGAACCATGGATGGTATTTTCGGATTCGTGACCGACGATAGAGGGACGGTGAAATTGTTCCATCAATCTTGCGGCTGCCAGTCCAACCACGCCTGGGTTGTAGTTTTCGTCAACCACGATCAGGATCAGGGAATCGGGGTCACGTTCCAGCGCTTTTAATTGCGCTGATTCCTGGACAACGCGGGTTAGTTCCTGGCGTTCCTGGTTCTGCAGGTTTAATTTCTGCGCAAGGATACCAGCTTCCAGGATGTCGGTGGACAATAATAATTCCAGTGCGTCGACTGCAAACTCAAGCCGTCCGGCAGCGTTCAGCCGAGGACCCAACCTGAATCCAATATCTGTGGAATTTATAAATGGTGGCTGGACACCTGCAACGCCAATCAATGATCGTAATCCCTGGCGTTTGGTATTGCGTAATTGGAGTAAGCCTGCCGCGTACCATCGCACGGTTCTCGTTAACCAAAGGAGCAAGATCGGCGACAGTGCCAACTGCGACAAGATCAAGATAATGCTTTGCGTGCGAGACCGGATCGAAGAATTCAGGACGCTGAGATATGATTTCTTCGGCTAATTTATAAGCAATTCCCACTCCTGCCAGGTCTTTATCGGGATACTGACTCGAAGGGAGTTTGGGATTAATGATCGCTTTGGCATCCGGTAATGATTGTCCTGGATGGTGATGGTCGGTGATGATCAGGTCCAGCCCGATCTTATTTGCCAATTCTGCTTCTTCATGGGAGCGGATACCGCAGTCAACGGTTATCACCAGATCGGCTCCCGTTTCCTTAAGAGACCTGATAGCATCGATGTTCAATCCGTAGCCTTCATCGAAACGGTTCGGAATGTAGCTGGTGATGTTTGTACCCAGTTTTATGAATAAATCTGTCAATAATGCGGTGGCAGTAACACCATCGACGTCGTAGTCCCCATAAACCACGATTTTGTTATTTCTTTTTATATGCCAGTCGATGATGTCCACAGAGGAGGGAATACCAACCAGGTTCGCTGGCTCGTTTCCGGCAGGTGAGGATGCAGAGAGGTATCTTGCTGCTTCTTGTTCACTTTGGATTCCACGGTTGTAGAGGACTTGTCGAAAAAATTTGGGGTAGGCGTCCAAAGCCTGAGAAACCTCAACAGGAATATTTGGTTCGATTTTCCAGGTATTTTGTGGCGATTGCATAGTTATGAAAATTCTATCTGAATCGCTGCAAGGGCGCCAATTAACCCGGCTTCATCACCAAGATGAGATAGCGTGAGTACAAAGTCTGTTAAGTATTCTCGGTCAATCACAAATTCGTTGATTGAATTCATTGTCGGTTTGAGAATTAAATCACCGCTCAAAGACACCCCACCTCCCAGGATGACGGCTGTGGGGTTAAAGATATGGATAAAATTGGCAATTCCCATACCCAGGTAATACCCGGCGTTTTCAAAGGCTTCTATGGCTAGTTGATCCCCGTTTTTGGCAGCTTGGGCAACTTCTTTGCAGGTAAATGATGGAATCTCAGAAAGCGTTGATAGCTGACCGTCTCTTATTTTTTCCATTGCCCACCTTGCGATTGCAGGACCGGAAGACAGACATTCGAGATGCCCCCTTTTACCACATGCGCATAAAGGACCATTGGGAAGTAATGTAATGTGTCCCATTTCGCTTGCCAGTCCCTTATAGCCAAGTACCAGAGAATCATTTACGATGATGCCTCCACCTATGCCGGTGCTGACGGTCAGGTAAATCAGATCATGGTGACCGCGGCCGGCGCCATATTTCCACTCACCAATCGCTGCAAAATTCGCATCGTTGCCAACCGCAACCGGAACCTTGAAGTAGGTCTCCAACTCATCTTTCAGGTTGATGTTGGACCAGCCAGGCACATTTGGGGCGGCAATGACCTTACCCAGATAGGGATTGACCGGTCCCGGCGATGCGACGCCTATGGCTGAAACATACCCATGATCGGGCCAAAGCTCTTCGATCAACCCAATGATTTTCTCCATTGTGGTTTTTCCACCCTTCGTTTTAGTGCGACTTACTCGTTCAGGAACGTGATTGGTGTTCGTAAAGATGCCAGCTCGGATTTGGGTACCGCCAATATCCACAGCGATGTAGTGGTTCATAGACTTTTAAGTATAGCACCGATTATTTGTGTTGACTTGGATAATAAAGACTGCTATGATCACTTTGGCATGGGAGTTGTTCGGAAAAAATCACAGCTGCGAATGTGGTTGGATAATCTGGTCAACTGGTTGATTCCCGGTTTAGGAGTCAAGCGGTGGCTTTTATTAATATTATTCGGTACGACTTTAATAGGTGTTGGTCTGGGGGTGGTGATTCTTGATATTTACCGTAATGCCCCGGAAACATGGTGGCTGCCGATTTTGTCGGCGGCTTCTTTGAGGCAGTTGTCACGCCCGATCAGGGCGTTGATATTTGGCGGGATCGGGTTTGGCGTGCTTGCGTTCGCGATTTGGGAGTTGAACAGGGTACTGATGCGTCCATTTGTAGCGCCGGGTCGAAATGTTGCTAATGAGATCAGGCGGCACAGACAACGAGACAGAGGACCACGCATCGTGGCAATCGGAGGAGGGCATGGACTTGCAACACTCCTAAGAGGTTTGAAGGCATATACCTATAATCTTACTGCGGTTGTTACCGTCGCCGATGATGGAGGATCTTCAGGTCGCATCCGTCAAGAATTGGGAATATTGCCTCCAGGCGATATCCGTAACTGTCTTGCAGCATTATCGGATGATGAAGCATTGTTGGGGCAATTGTTCCAATACCGTTTTCCGGAAGGGGAGGGGCTGCAAGGACACAGCTTTGGTAACCTGTTTATCACTGCGTTGAGTGATATAACCGGTAGTATTAGAATCAGCAGTTGCGGAGTCAGGTCACGTCCTGGGGGTTCATGGTCAGGTCCTGCCATCCTCATTGCATGATGTCCAACTGCAGGCAGATGTGATTTTTCCTAATTCCATCACTGAGGTGAGAGTCAAAGGTGAAAGCCATATTCCTGAGTCCTTGGGAAGAATTCGGAGAGTCTGGTTGGAGCCTGGAGATGCCCCAGCTTTCCCAAAAGTCATTCAGGCAATCCTGAGCGCCGATATTATTGTGGTCGGTCCCGGTAGTCTTTTCACAAGTATTTTGCCTAATCTACTGGTTCCAGAAGTGTCTCAAGCGATCGAGGCCAGCAGGGCATTTAAAATTTTTGTCTGCAATGTGGCTACACAGGTAGGTGAAACTGATGGTCTTGATTGTCATGACCATATTGATACAATCCTCAAGCATGTCGATAAAAAATTATTCGAAATATGTGTGTGCAACCAATGTTACGAAGGCAGCCTGATGGATGGAGTAGATTGGGTGCGGATTTCACCTGAGCTGCATATGGAGCATTCAATTTATCCCGCCGACCTGGTGGATATGCACAATCCCGGACAGCATGATGCTCAAAAATTAGCCAGTGTAATTATGGAATTGTATCAAGAAAAAACCGGACCTCTGGTAGAATAATATATTGGGTAAGAAAAAACGAGTAAGTTGAACAACATAAACTTATTCATAAATTTATACATCAAAAATTTTTTAGGAGGCTTATTATGGCTGTACGTGTAGGTATTAATGGTTTTGGAAGGATTGGCAGGCAGGTACTTAAGGCAATTCGTGACTATTATCCGAATGACCTGGAAGTTGTAGCATTCAATGATATTGGCGATTTGCAGACGATGGCACATCTGCTGAAATACGATACAAATTATGGTCAATTCGATGGGTCTGTGGCTGTCGATGGTGAAAATCTGTTGGTCGATGGAAAGAAAATCACAGTTTTCAAGGAATCAGATCCGGCAGCTATCCCCTGGGGGGATTTGGGCGTCTCGATTGTTGTTGAATCAACCGGTATTTTCACCATCAAGGATGATGGAGTAAATAAAAAAGGCAAGGTTGTCAAAGGTGCTGCGAACCACATTACCCATGGCGGTGCCAAGAAAGTCATCATTTCAGCGCCAGCCCAAGGAGAAGATTTAACCATTGTTCTTGGTGTTAATGACGGAAAATACGATCCGAAGAACCATCATGTTGTTTCGAACGCATCCTGTACAACCAATGGTCTGGCGCCGGCTGTAAAGGTTGCTCACGATAATTTTGAGATTGTTCGTGGTTTTATGACCACAATTCATGCTTACACAAACGATCAAAAGATTCTCGATTTGCCCCATTCCGATCTTCGCAGGGCACGCGCTGCAGCCATGAATATCATTCCAACTTCGACCGGTGCGGCGAAAGCTCTTAAGCTTGTTATCCCGGAGATGGATGGGAAGCTTGATGGTTATGCCCTTCGTGTGCCAACATCCACGGTTTCCGTGATCGACCTTACTGTAGAACTGGCAAAATCATGTACTACCGAAGAATTACGCGACGCATTTCGTGAGGCAGCTTCGAAAGCACCTCTTAAGGGAATCATGCAGGCTGTAGAAGAGCCATTGGTTAGTATCGATTATAAGGGTGATCCTCACTCATCTTCAGTTGACCTTCCGTTCACGCTTGTGTTGGGCAAAGAAGCCAATACATTCGCCAAAATTGTCGCCTGGTACGATAATGAATGGGGTTATTCAGCCCGTACCGCAGATCTTGCCATGTTGATGGCGAAATCTATATAAGATTACAGGCAGACAACATTTATGAATTCAAGGGTTTTCATAGTTTTATACTTTGAAAACCCTTGTTTCTATATGAATTTGATTTTGGAGTAGAAATGTTTAATAAGAAAACCGTCAAGGATATCAATGTAAAAGGGAAAAAAGTGCTTGTCAGGGTTGATTTTAATGTTCCCATTAAAGAAGGAAAGGTTTCGGATGACACCAGAATCATTTCTGCACTCCCGACCATAAATTACCTGCTTGGACAGGGAGCTGCCGTAATCCTTTGTTCTCACCTGGGACGTCCTAAAGGGCAGCGCGACCTGAAATATTCGATGAGACCTACCAGTGATTACCTGAGTGGATTGATCGACAATCCTGTTCACTTCGCAGAAGATTGCATTGGCGAAACAGCTGTTAATGCCTCGAATAAATTGAAATCTGGCGAAGTCCTGGTTCTTGAGAACACGCGTTTCCATCCAGAGGAAGAGAAAAACGATCCTGAGATGGCGCGCCAGCTGGCGGGATTAGCAGAAATTTATGTGAATGACGCATTTGGTTCCGCCCACCGGGCTCACGCTTCGACTGAGGGAGTAGCCCGATTTCTGCCTGGTGTAGCTGGGTTCCTGATGGAAAAAGAAATCAAATACCTGGACAGTGCTATCAATGACCCCCAAAAACCGTTCATAACGATTTTGGGGGGGGCGAAAATTAGCGACAAGATTGGCGTGATCAAAAACCTTCTCACCAACGCTGACCAGGTCCTCATCGGTGGGGGAATGGCAAATACATTCTTCAAAGCACAGGGATACCCGATTGGTGATTCCCTGGTTGAAGAAGACGCATTGGACACTGCCCGAGAATTATTACAGTCTGGAGGTACCAGGCTGCGTTTACCAGTTGATATCGTCATCGCCGATTCATTCTCCAATGATGCTCAAACTAAGGTGATGCCAATGGGACCTGTACCGGATGGCTGGCGCATCCTGGATATTGGACCTGAAAGCGTGAGTGCATATCGTAAAGCAATCCTGGCTGCAAATACGATTGTTTGGAATGGACCGATGGGTGTTTTTGAGTTACCTAAATTCGCCAACGGAACCTTTGGGATTGCACAGGCTGTTGCCGACAGCGATGCGGTTTCTATTGTAGGTGGAGGCGATTCGGTCGCTGCAGTTAACCAATCGGGTTTAAAGGATGAGATCACCCATATCTCTACCGGTGGCGGCGCTTCGCTGGAAATGTTGGAAGGGATTGAACTCCCAGGTGTGGCGATCCTTCAGAATGTGAGTTCGTGATAAACCTGACTTAATAAAGGAAAAATAAATGCGAAAACCGATCGTTGCAGGTAATTGGAAAATGAATAAAACCATAACTGAGGCAAGGGAACTGGTTTCTGCCTCTGTGGCTGGTTTAAACAAGGTGGATGGTGTAGAAGTTATCTTGTGCCCTCCATTCCCAGCCTTAATGGCTGTAAAGGCTCTTTTGGTGGGGAGTGAAATTAAACTGGGGGCACAAAACATGTATTGGAAGAAATCAGGTGCTTACACTGGTGAGGTTTCCCCGGAAATGTTGGCAGAATTGTGCGCCTACGTGATTTTGGGACATTCAGAAAGACGGGCGTATTTCGGCGAAACCGATCAGACTGTGAATCTCAAGGTTAAAGCCGCTTATGAATTCGGTCTGCTGCCGATCGTGTGTGTTGGTGAAACACTTGAAGAAAATGAGCTGAAGCAAACAACTGAGGTGGTATCCAGGCAGATTTTACAAGGTCTTGATGGATTGATCCTCGAAAATGCAGAAGAATTGGTAATCGCATATGAACCAGTCTGGGCTATCGGCACAGGCAAAGCTGCCACTGCCGATGGGGCAGACAGTGTTGTGGGAGACGTGATCCGACCAGCGTTGAGTGAATTATTTGGAACTGATGCTGCCGGTAAAATCAGAGTCCTGTACGGCGGTTCAGTCAAAGGCAGCAATGCACGGGAATTCTTCAACCGGGAAAATATTGATGGCGCTCTGGTCGGTGGTGCAAGCCTCGACCGGGAAGATTTCTTGCTGATCGCTCAAGCTGCTGGTTAATGGAATTTTCCCAATTCGATGGGATAGTGTGGCTCCTGCTCTCGCTGGGGCCACTTATTTTTCTACAACGCGGTCTACATTACGAGATACAGGCTTTCCTTTTGCTGATCACCCGGCGAGAGGATGTCACCGTGGCGGTTTTTTCATTATTATTTTTCCCGGGTGTAGTTTTACATGAGTTGAGCCATTTCGGGATGGCAAAGCTCCTTTTGGTGAGAACAGGCAGGGTCTCTCTTTTGCCTCAACAAACCGGAAGTGGGAAACTTCGCTTGGGTTTTGTTGAAACTGCGAAAACCGATCCATTGCGTGATACTCTGATCGGGATGGCACCGCTTATTTCTGGATTAATAGTTGTGGGTTATATTGGTTTATCCAGGTTTGGTTTGGGGCAGGTCGTTTTCCAGGCTGCTGACAGTGGTGCGGAGGCAGGGTTTCAGTCGGCTTCCGCCATTTTCCAACAGGCAGATTTCTGGATCTGGTTTTACCTTCTGGTGGTGGTAAGCAGCACGATGCTCCCCTCACCTTCAGACCGGCAATCGTGGTTGTTGATCGGGTTGTGGGTCCTGGGTATCCTGGCAGTCAGTATCCTGGCAGGCGCTGGATCCTGGTTAATGAAAAACGCTGCTCCGAAAGTGGATGAGTTTTTGACTGTGATTGCCATCATATTCTTTATCAGCGCGGGTGTTCACGCAATACTACTGCCTATATTTTGGGGTTTGCACAATTTCACAAGCCGTCTGACGGGATATAAAATTAATGGATAAGGAGAGATTGCTGAGACCGTCTGCCTGCTTGAAAAAAGCAACCGCATGGGGTAAACTCCATTAGAAAGGATGGACCATGTCTTTGTATTGGTATGCCCTGCGTAGTAAACCTCGTAAGGAAGATGTCGTTTGGAGGCAGGTTAAATTAGAGGGTTACGAAACATTTTATCCAAGACTGCGTGTGAATCCAGTCAATCCTCGTTCGAGAAAACTAGTTCCTTACTTTCCCGGTTATTTATTTGTCCAATTTGATTTAGAAAAAGTGGGCAGATCAGTGTTCCAATGGATGCCTCATTCTGCTGGTCTGGTGAGTTTCGGTGGAGAACCAGCAGTTGTCCCAGAACATTTAATCTACGAGCTTCAAAAAAGAGTGGTCGACATTTCCAGTGCCGGTGGGGAGGAATTCTACGGTTTGAAGAAAGGGGATCTGGTGATAATTCAAGACGGACCATTTAAAGGGTATGAAGCGATTTTTGATACCCGGATTTCTGGAGATGAACGCGTCCGGGTACTCCTTGAATTGATCGCCAACAAGAGACAGGTTCCTGTTGAGCTGCATGTGGGTCAGATTTCTCAAAAAAGAACCTGACACACATCTTCGTAGAGGGGGAACATCGAAAACCCTGGTGAGAAGCTGTAAAAGCTTTTAATCGGGGAAATATCGCGTCTGACTAATCCGTCATTGTCGGAAGGGCGGAGCGCGGTGTAATTTGGGAAATTGGAGTTCAGATTACCGATGAAAAAGGCATTAATAACTGGCATAACCGGGCAGGACGGATCGTACCTGACTGAATTATTATTGTCCAAAAATTATGAGGTACACGGGATTATCAGGCGGTCCAGCAGCTTTAATACGCAAAGGATTGATCATATTTACCATGATCCTCATGGAAACAAGGATGCAGTGAGATTATTCCTCCATCACGGAGATATCGGCAGTGGGAGTAATATCGATCAACTGATCGCAGAAATTAAACCTGATGAGGTTTACCACCTTGCTGCCCAAAGTCACGTCCGCGTCAGCTTTGACATGCCTGAATATACTGGTGACATAACTGGGTTAGGCACTTTACGTCTGTTGGAAGCCATTCGTAAAACAGGATCCCACGCACGTTTTTACCAGGCATCTTCCAGTGAGATGTTTGGGGGGGCACAACCACCACAGAATGAGTCCTCGACTTTTCTACCGCGCAGCCCCTATGCAGCTGCGAAAGTTTATGCTTATTGGATCACGCGTAATTATCGAGATGCATACCAGATGTTCACAACAAACGGGATTCTGTTCAATCACGAGTCTCCCAGGAGAGGAGAAACATTCGTCACCAGGAAGATAACTCGCGCCCTGGCGGGCATCTTGACAGGTAGACAGAAGAAATTATTCATGGGAAATCTGGACGCGAAGCGCGATTGGGGATACGCTCCGGATTATGTAGCCGCTATGTGGAAAATGCTGCAGCATGACAATCCGGATGATTTTGTTATCGGTACGGGAGAATCGCACTCGATCCGTGAATTTCTAAATGAAGCCTTCTCCTATGTAAATTTAGATTGGCAAGACTATGTAGAGATAGACGAGCGTTATTACAGACCTACAGAAGTTAATGTGCTCCTTGCGGATACCGCCAAGGCAAAACAAATCCTTGAATGGGAGCCGCGTGTCATGTTTCAAGAACTGGTCAAAATTATGGTGGATGCAGATCTGGAAGCAGCCGGTCATCCTTCGCCAGGTGAAGGGCAAAAGATCCTGGAGAAACATCACGGGAGGTGGCATCGGTGGAAGGACCAGGTGCATAAACCAGATATCACAATCCGAAATACTGATGGATAAATTTTCCAAAACTGCCGTAATTCTAGGGGTAGATGGTCAAGATGGATCGTATCTTGCAGAATTTCTACTGTCAAAAGGATACTGTGTAATTGGCTGGGTTCCGGATATAGCCAATATTAACTGGATCAACCTGAAATCAATCAGGGACCAGATCCGATGTGTGGAAGGCAGTTTATTAGAATCAGAGAATCTTGCCACCCTCTTTTCCCAATATAAACCGGATGAGGTCTATAATCTGGCATCCCCTTCATTTGTGGGTGATTCTTGGAGAATGGCAGAGGTCATCGGTGAGGTGAGTGGGTTAGGAGTTCTGCGTTTACTGGAATCTCTGCGAACATCATCACCTGAAACAAGGTTTTTTCAAGCATCGTCCAGCGAAGTGTTTGGTGATCCATTGGAAACCCCTCAAAATGAAAACACTCGATGCAATCCACGTAACCCGTATGGGATCGCCAAAGCATACGCCCAGCAGATCACTTCCGCATACCGGCAGCAATTCCAAATGTTTGCCGTTTCTGGGATTTTGTACAATCATGAAAGTCCAAAGCGTCCGCTTCACTTTGTCACCAGGAAGATCACTTACTGGAGCTGTACGTATTGCTTTGGGAAAAAGCAGTTCTCTGATCTTAGGTGACCTGGATGCCCGTAGGGACTGGAGTTTTGCTGGTGATGTTATCCAGGCGATGTGGATGATGCTGCAATCCCAAATTCCGGAGGATTTCGTGATTGGCAGTGGAATAACTCATTCCGTTCGAGATGTATGTGAAATTGCATTTGGTCACCTTGGTTTGGATTATCTCCGGTTTGTCGAGACCGACCCGGAGTTTATTCGACCACGGGAAAGGAAACAACTTTGTGCAGATCCAATCGCGATCAACAGCCAATTGGGATGGCAAAACCAGATGTCATTCGAAGCGCTCATCCGCTTGATGGTTGATGAGGACATGGCTCTCCTGTCCGCTTCAACCGCGGGATAAACGCTAAGAATTTGGTTTTCATGAGTGACAGTGCCTGAAAAAAAGACCAGTCCTGCAGAATGGTTACTCTTGATCATTTCCGATCAATTAAAGGCACTGGAATATGAACAAATCTCCAGTGATTCTTGGGAAGAAATAAAAACTCTTGCCATCCGGGAAGCGTTGGGTCCCCTCCTCTATTGGCGAATTTCTGAAATCCTGCCAGGTCAAAAACTTTCAATTCCATTTGAAGCCTTATCGGACTTGAAACTTGATTTCATTCAAAGTTCTGCCAAAAATGAGATGGTCCGAAAGAGGTTTGCGGACATTCGTGCATTGTCATCGAGGCAAGGTATAGATGTCTTGGCTTTAAAAGGTGCTGACCTTGCTTTCTGGCTTTATGCTGATCCAGCTTTACGCCCCATGTCTGATATCGATGTTCTGGTGAAACCTGGGGATTTCAGGCAGCTTGTCATTTCCTTGAAATCCTGCGGGTATTCTCTGGAAAGAGTCAGCCATCACGCTACTTTGAGCAACAGGTCCAATCCCAGCCAATTCCTGGAAATCCACTGGTCACTGCCAGGCGCAACACCTGTCCCGACCTGGTTCTTCGATGAAAAAGAGAAGGCAATCACCCATATCCTTTATAGTACTGCACACATCGAATTGCAGCACCCGTCCCAGGTGCGCCTCCTCTGGTTATTCGACCTGTACCAGTTGATAAAACAATTACCAGCAGGTTCCAACAATCAAGCTCTCATTGAACGTGCACGGGAACTTAAATGGGACAGTATGGTTTCTTCGACGTTAACCAAGGTTGAACAGGTTTTCAATCTGCATGATCAGGACAACCAGTCAGACAGAGCAGAAAATCCGCAACCTGTTCCAGAAACTTTGATAAGCGCTACGTGGAAAACTTTAGGGCTTTTACCTTTACCAACCAGACTGCATGCCATTTTCAGGTTATTTTTTCCCACTTTACATTATATGAGTTGGAAGTATAACTCGCTTCCATCCTGGAAGTTACCATTATCTTACCCAAAACGCTGGCAAGAGATACTTTTTAATAAGGCAGGCAATTGAATTGACGTTCCTGCCTTCAAAATTTCTTCGCTGGGGTATCTTCCTTGCCACCGCTGTGTTATTGGCAACACAAACAGGAAAATTCTTATCGGCGGGGATTCTGAATTTTGGCGTGGTGAGATTGTTGAGGACAAAAGCCTGTGACATGCAATGGTTTGTCTGCCAGGTTGAGCCTGATCCATACCCACTTCAAAAATGGGATGGAAATAGTACGGATCTTGAAAAGGTGGCGTCTTGGCTTGAAAGAGGCAGACGCCTCGATGAAGACAACGATTGGATCGATATCCGCCTTGGGGAAACATACTTTTCACTCGAAAATCGGAAAAATTCTGCAGAGCTTATGCAACAAGTTGGTGATCCGGATTGGCGCAGGAGCAGATTATTTCAAACAGACACTTACCAATCCCAGTTGATCCTGGCGGAGCAGGCGTTCGCAAAACAACAATGGGATAAAGCGGTTTACCACTATCGCCTGGGGTTGTCCTGGGGGGACGAAAAGATAATAGAAAGCGACCAGGTGAATTACCTGTTAGCCCTCGCTGAGAGTTTTATAGCGGCAGAAAAAGAACAGGATGTGACCCGGTCAAGATTTCTGGCGGCAAAATTCCTTTTCGAGGCTGGAGAGAGCAATCGAACCCGGCAGGTATTGGCGGATTTGCTGTCAAAGAGCGAATCCGATAGCCCATACTTTGCGTATAGCCATGAATTGATGGGTAGAATCCTCGAAGATGAAGGCGTTTTTACAGCAGCAGCAGGGCATTACCTTGAGGCGTCAGATCAAAATCCGGATGCCCGTCTACCATTGATCCGCTACCTTCTCCTGTTGAAGCGAGTTGGTACTTCAGATGTAAGGGTTGAGATAGAAAAGCAGCTTGCTGACCTGGGTCCTTCATACAGGTTGGGGGCGCATGGAGAAGGTTATTCGCAAGAAAAGCCAGTCAGACTGGATAGCGGTTGGACTCTGGTGGGTTACGATCTCGATGAAGATATGCTGGAACAGGCACATTTCTTTGATGTCTGGTTGTGGTGGCAGCATGAAACTGAAACACCGGCTGCAGAGGACTGGATTTCGGCAGGTGAATTCTGGATACAGAAACAGCGTGTGACTAATTTAATCCCCAACGCGGGATTTGAGTGGGGTGTGGATGAGAAAGGGATACCGTTGGGGTATGACGAGAAAATCTATCAGAAAGTAGATAATGAAGTTGTTATTATTTACAATAAAGTTGGGAATACTGACACCAATATACTAAGATTTTTGAATAGTCCTGATTATACAAATGTTGCGATTACCAGCAGGAAAGTGCCGGTTAATCGACACTCAGAATATCTTATGTCTGGAGAAATTTTGGATACGTTCCGAAACGCGAATATTGGACGAACCTGCATTCCTGATCACCAAGATGTTCGTCAATATTATTTAGTAGACCAGTTTCCAAACCGTCCAATCAGAGCGTGGATAATCTTCTCAGGACTAGAGAAACCTTACTATACGGAAGACGCTACGTTATGTCGTTCGATTGTTCTAAACTTTAATTCAGAACAAACTTCAGATTTCGACAACATAGTATTCTTTAAATTGGCAAAACCATGAAGATAAAGGCTGAAGAAGTCTTCTCAGTTAATTTATCCAGCATGGGGCGGTACCATGGATTTGACTTGGCAAAGCAGCTAGACCGGTTGCATATTTTAAAAAATCTTTACACATCTTATCCTCGAAGTAAATTAATTGATTTGGATATTAATGACAAAGTAATGAGTTATCCATGGTTTTTTACCCCCATTGCAATTTTGAATCGATGGGGATGGAAAAATGCTTTTCAAACAACAGGTTATTTTCTGGCTGATAGCTTCGATGGATGGGTATCAAAACATCTAAGTTTTTCTGATGTTTTTCACTTTTTATCTGGTTTTGGATTGAAATCCCTTAATAAATTTAAAAAAAAATTTGGCGGGATTGCTATCTGTGATAGAGGTTCATCCCACATTGTTTATCAACAGGAAATCATCCGGCAAGAATTTGAGTATTGGGGAATTTCACCAAGAAACATAGATCCAAGGATGATTGAACGCGAGCTGGAAGAATATGATTCATGTGATGCAATTCTGGTACCTTCGGATTTTGTATTGAATTCATTCCTTGAAAAAAAAATTCCAAGGTATAAACTTTTCAAAGCGCCATATGGCGTGGATCTGAATCTCTTCAAACCTTATCCAAAAGAAGACAATACTTTCAGATTACTCTACACGGGCACATTGAGCGTCAGGAAAGGCATTGGACACTTATTGGAAGCAGTCAAACGAATTGGATCTCCGGAAATTGAGTTGTGGTTGATTGGAGGATTAACAAATGAAATCCAGCCTGTATTGGAAAAATATTCTGGTTTTTACAAGTACCTGGGCTTCATCCCGCGATCTCAACTACCTCAATTCTATTCTCAATGTTCAGTATTGATTCAGCCTTCGATTGAAGAGGGACTCAGCCTTGTCATGGCCCAGGCAATGGCAAGTGGTCTGCCAGTTATCGCAACTACGAACACAGGCGCATCTGATCTTTTTCAAGATGGTGTTGAGGGTTTTATAATCCCACCTGCAAGACCTGATTTGATTGTTGAAAAAGTGAATCTACTTTACCAGGATAAGCATCTTCTTGAATCGATGAGATCAAAAGCACTAACGCGAGTACAATCGATTGATGGGTGGAATAGTTATGGTGAACGAGTAATGAAGGTTTATCAAGACAACCTTCGAATTACAAATCCAACCTGAGAATTAAATAAATCGATTTTTCTCTCGATTATCGAAAGAACAATGGACCCCCGCTGAATTGGTAAAGATATTCCTGAGAATTTACAATTTAACAAATAAAACCTATATTGGTTCACTTGGTTTGACACTAACCACCAATATCTTTTTAGCTGCCATCGTGTTTATTAGTGGAATTCTATCAGCCAGGTTGCTTGGTTCAACAGGACGTGGGGAACTGGCAGCGATTCAAACATTACCAACCATACTTGCCTGGATTGCTATGTTAGGTGTGCCGGATGCACTTGTTTATTATTCCGCCAGCCAGCCTGAAAAATCTGGAAGAATGTTAACTACATCGATGTTGATGGGGCTGATTTTCTGTGTTCCTTTTTCAGTTTTAGGATTTTTTCTAATCCCAATTGTCCTTAGTGCACAGTCAGAGCAAGTTATTCATAGTGCACAACAATATCTTTGGTTGCTTCCGATTATTGCAACGACCGGAATGCTTGTAAATCCATTGCGCGGGAGAAACGACTTTTCAGCCTGGAACCTGTTAAGAACGTTCCCAACATTGTTGTGGATGGTCTTGTTAATTGCTATGTTGTTTACCAGCAAGATGTCCGTGTATTCTCTTACGGAATCTTACCTGATAGGAATGGGCTTATTGTTTATTCCTACCGGTTATATCGTGATGAAAAGGATCAAAGGCTCTTTTACACCATCAAGTGAATATGTGAAACCAATCATCAATTATGGATTGCCAACAGCCCTTAGTATGATTCCGTTCTTATTAATTCTCGATTGGATCAGATTGTTTTAACCTCCGTTTTTGAACCAGGAATCTTGGGATTGTATGCTATTGCATTCACTTGGAGCAATACTCTAAAACCTATAACCACGGTATTGCCTGCAGTGTTGATGCCACATGTTGCCAGCTTGAAGAGTGATAATGATCAAATTGCTTCTTTAACAAACAATATCCGCATTAGTGGAGTCGCGTACTTATTCTTCACAATAGTCAGTATAACCCTGGCACCGTTCCTTTTGCCTTTCTTATTTGGATCTGAATTTACACCAGCGATACCAATTGCGATCATATTAACCATCGCTGCAGGATTACTAGGTTTTAACCAGGTCCTCAAAGCCGGAGCTTTAGGTTTGGGAAAACCTAAACTGGTACTGGGAGCGGAAATTGTCGGATTGATTGTATTGGCAGTAATGCTTGCATTGACATTAAGCTCATACCGCTTGATAGGAGCAGCTGTTTCTTCATTGCTATCCTACATATCGGTGACGATCCTTCTCCTTTATGCAGTAAAATCTATCACTTCAAAAGGATTTTCGGAGTTGCTTTTTCTTCGAAAAGATGATTTTAAGTCGCTTCTCATCAAACTAAAGACATTCAAGAAGGTTTTGGACTCACCCGCTCCGCCCACTGTTCGTGATGATGAGGGATAATATCTCTTTTGACTTGATACGAAATAAATCACCTCTTGTAAGGATTTTTGGGTTCCCGGTGACTTTAATCCATGGTGATACTTTGGTCCTCGATCGATGGTTCTGGCTAAAGTCACGTCTGCCAAAGGCGAACAATGGTGAAAGATTGATTGATATTGGTTGTGGGACTGGTGCGTTTTCTATTGGGGCAGAGTCGAAAGGATACAAGGTATTAGGGTTGAGTTGGGACAATTGCAATCAAGCGATCGCACAAGAGAGGGCAAGAATTTGTGGGGCTGAAAATGTTGATTTCGAAGTTCAGGACATACGTTACCTTGACACGAGGAATGATTTGTACGATAGATTTGAACTCGCTTTTTGCATGGAAACGATAGAACATATACTTGATGATGGAAAATTGTTTCGAGATATTAACAAATGTTTAAAACCTGGTGGTAGATTGCTTTTATCGACTCCATACTTGAATAAATATCCAATTGGTTCGGAAGATGATGAGCCATTGTCTGATTATGAAGATGGAAGACATGTAAGACGTGGGTACTCAAGTTCTAGACTGGTTGAGTTATGTGACCAATCTGGTTTTTTACCCCTAAAGATATCGTTTTGTAGTGGTTTTATGAGTCAAAAGATCACTTCTGTTATGAGAGCAACTTCTCGTTTCAATCCTTTACTCGCATGGGGCATCATCTTACCTCTTCGACTGCTGCCATTGGTATTAGATAGTTGGATTTCACCAGTTCTAGATTGGCCATTTTATAGTATTTGTCTAGAGGCTGTAAAACAAGGTTAAATTTTGTGACCAAAGTCAGTATATGTATCCCTCAGTATAATCGTAAAGATGCTTTGCGACTTGTAATAGAAGATGTCCTTTCCCAAACGTACAGAGATTTTGAGCTGATAATTGTTGATGATGCTTCAACGGATGAAACCTATAAGGTCGTTAGCGAATTTTCTGATTCGAGGATCAGGTACTTTCGAAATCCTGAGAATTTGGGGTTATATCCGAATTTTAATAAATGCATCGAGTTATCGTCAGGCGAATATGTCGCAATTTACCATAACCACGACAGGTATGCAAAGACAATTGTTGAAGAGAGCGTAAAAATTCTTGATAATTATCCTAATGTTGGCTTTGTGCATACAGGTACATCATTATATTTTCAAGCAAAGCAAACAATTAATATGGTTAGGAAATTACCGGTTGTCAGTAATGGGCACTGGATGGCAACTCGGATTATTGAAAGGTGGGATTCACTCATACACCAACCGACTGTAATGGCAAGGAAAAAATTTTACGAACTGGTTGGTTCTTATGATGACCAACTATATTCGGGTAGTGCAGATAGTGCCATATGGCTGAAGATGTGTATGTTGGGAGATGTTGGTTATATTCGTAAACCTTTAATGCATGTTACAAGACGTAAACCCACGGATAGATATGGAAAATTTTCGTGGGAAAAGATTGAGGGAATGATCAATGTACATTATTTGGGTTGTGACTTAATTTATGGTGGCGATACCAATCGAACTCAAGAATGAATTGATCCGGATCAGGTATAGGCATAATCGATACTTGTTATTGTATTTCTTACGTAGTTTGGTGAATGAGAATGATGATGTGGTCGGCGAAGGACTGGAAATGATCGAAAAGTATGGCAGTCCGGTGAATTTGTTGATATCACGAAAAATCCACAAATCTAGTAATATGTTGAAACCATTATTACGGGCAGCAGCATCACTATATGGGCGAATTATTGGAATTCGAGTGAGGTGTAAATTTATTAGAGGGCACATTATTAGTTATTACCACCAACAGAATAATTAATGCGTATACTTTTGTTGAAATCGCGGTCAGTCATACGATGTGGGGACATTCTTTTATCATGCAATTAAATCTTTGGGGATCACAGTTGCAAGTCTGGATAACTGGCATTATTATCCAATCAGAAGAAGCAAATTCCATTCCGTATTTATAAAAATATTTAGAAAAATATTAATCCGCCCGAAATATAACTTTGATATAAGGAAAGTCGCTGGTCATTTTAAGCCTGACTTGATACTTGTAGTCAAAGGCTATGATATTTTGCCTGCCACTCTACAGAAGATTAAAACGAAGGATAATAAAATAATAAACTATGCAACGGACGATCCCTTTAATAACCTGGTTTCATCGCCAAACATGGTCCAATCCATACCATTCTACGACCATTACTTTTGCACTAAACGAGCCGTAATTCAAGATATCATTGACGCAGGATGTGTAAATACTAGTTTTCTCCCGTTTGCGTATGATCCGGCAATCCATTATTACGAAAAATCTGATAATGATGAGGGAGGCAGGAAATATTCCAGTGATGTTGCTTTCATTGGAGGCGCAGATCAAGATCGATCGTTGTTGGTGGAAGCAATTACCAGTGGTTCTGGTTTGAATTTGCATTTATATGGAGGTTATTGGAATAAATACCCTAAGTTTAATTCCTTCTACAGAGGGTTCGCATTTGATCGTGATTACCGCCTGGCATTATCTGGGACAAAAATCGCTCTTGGTTTGGTCAGACATTCGAATAGGGATGGTCATTCGATGAGGTCATTTGAAATTCCAGCGTGTGGTGCGTTTATGTTAGCTGAAAGAACTGAGGAACACAGTGAAATATTTGTTGAGAATGTAGACTGTGCTTATTTTAGTGGAATCGAAGAACTCGTCGGTAAATTAAAACATTATTTAGGTAACCAGAAAACAAGAGAAAAAATTGGTGAAGCTGGTTTTCTCAAAATTGTTAATGGTAAACATACATATCAAGATCGAGTGAAATCAATTCTTCAAATTATTGGTTGAAAGTGAAAATCATCAAAAGTTTTTTCATGATTTCTCTTTTACCTACTTTTACGATTTAAAGTCATAATGAATTCAGATACTTACCGAAAAATTTCCACTGATAAATATTTTCTTCGACTAGGGATTGGCAGTTTACTAATTGTAGTGTTTACATTTATATTTTTTGTTTTTTTAGACCCTAACCCTAATCTTTTGTTTTCTTTTTGTTCAGCATTGAATATTGGGATATTTATTTGGCAATTAAATTTTCTTCATAAGTTAGATCTATTATTAAGCCCCCTCTCCTTTGGAATAATCGGTGTAATTCAAGTAGTTTTTTATAGTTGGGGAAATCTTGGGGCTAGAATTGCTGGTGATTCGAGGCATTTAGCTACATTAGGTTCATTAGAATATTATCCTATCGCTTCTTTTTTTTCAACGATCGGGTTAATAATTTTTTCCATCACAAGCTATGTATTATTCACTAAGTACAAGCCTTCCAATCTGATTATTTATCGAAACTTTATTTGGAAGGATTGGCAGGGGTTGATGACATTCATTGTTACGGTGTCAATTATTGTATTCATGCAATTTTCCTTCGATGGTATTTTAGGTGAAATTTCAAGAATTCTTACTTATTCTTATCATTATATTTTCTCGTTTGTAATTATTGTAAATATATCAATTGTAATGAAGAGTAAGAATGGAGTGGTTAAATTTTTTTCATTACTTGTAATTTTATTCGTTCTGATTTTTGTTTTACTTGACCGTTCTCGAACAACATCAATAATTTTCGTCTCATTATTGTTTCTTTGTTGGATGTCCCTTAAAAAGAATATAGTTTTCATGGATTTGATACCTGTTGTATTAATAATATCGATGATGTATTTCTTCGGCACCTCTCTTAAATTTGGGGCAGAATCAAGAGGTCCTCAAAACTTTTCAGAAAATGTAAATGTTTTGTTGAATTCCTCATACGATTCTATGTTAATTGTGAATCAAGAATCTTTGATTACAGACTTGGGGTATCGAATGTCAGGTTTTGAATTACCGGCAACGATTTTTATGAATCTTGACCACGGGGTGCCCACGATGAAAGGGAAAGTTTTTATCGATTCATTTGTTCAAGGTATACCAAGTTATTTTCGACCAGAAGGTATATTTTCCGCTCGAAAAGCGATTTTCGATCATTTTGGTTATAGGGGGAGATTATATGATGATGAAGAGATGGGAATCCCTTTAGCGAGTGGAATCGCAGATTTTGGTATTCTTGGAGGAATACTCATATATATTGTCATGGGGATTGGTTATTGGTTTTTATGGAGATTAAGTCAAATTTCTGTCCGAATGTTTATGGCATTTATTATGGTTGCCCCAACGTTATTTTATATTGATTTATTTTGGGGTAGTTTTTTCGTATCAATTAAAGCAGGGATTTTTTCTTGGTTATTACTGCTCATTCTTGGAAAGTTGATAATGCCAGTTTATAAAATGCCCAATGAGTCACTGAGTAATCTATCAATGGATGGTATAAACTTAAAGAATAAGATTATTACGGATAGAGCGTAAACATTTATGAGAGTACTTTTTGTATCTCCTTATTTTGAACCAGCAACGAATTATGGAGGACCTGTAAATTCTAACTTTACACTCTGTAAAACTCTGGCAAAGAAAGGTATTGATGTACATGTCTTTACAACTAACGCCAATGGCAAAATGCGGTTATCAGTACCATTAAAAACTGATGTAAAGGTTGATGGACTGACGATAAATTATTCTCCTCTCATCAATGAGTTTTACTTCATATCACCTGAATTAATTAGAACAGTAAAAAGCCAAATTCGGAATTTCGATGTTGCTTTTTTTCAACTTATGTGGTCTCACGCTTTTGCGCCTCTAGCTAAAATTGCATGCAGAGAGAAGTTGCCATATATTGTTCCAATGAGGGGACAATTGCTCCCTTGGGCCATCAAATATAAACGATTGAGAAAATTAGTGTATTTGAAAATTATTGGTCAGAAATGCCTGGAAAAATCATCAGGATTGTTATGTACTCATCCCCATGAGGCGGATGCGATTAAAAATTTGGGCATAAAGGCAACAATGTTAGTTGAATATAACATGGTTGACGAAACATTTTTTCGAGTAAAAACCAATAATTGTCTCCTCAGGGATATGTTTGGTATTCCTAAGAACAGCAAGATCATCTTATTTTTAGGCAGATTGCATTTTAAGAAGCGACCTGATCTCGCACTATTGTCTCTCCCTAAAGATTTGATAAAAGGAGAGGAGGTACATTTGGTATATGTTGGACCAGATCAGATTAATTTTAAGTCTTCTAGTCGGTCTTATATAGAAAATACAGGTTTGACCGATAGAATACACTTTTCGAATTTTTTGGGAAGAGATCGTGTCTTCGAAGCATTAAACGATGCTGATATTTTATTGATGCCTTCGGAGTCAGAATCGGAAAATTTTGGGATGTCGGCTGCGGAAGCATTGGCAGTAGGCGTACCAATTCTCACATCTGATGGTGTACCTGTTGGGTGTTTGGCTCAAGAGGCAAAGGCAGGTAGGGTGATTACAAACGATCCAGAATCGATAAATAGGAACATCGTTGAGTTACTATCTAATAATGAATTAATGATGAAAATGAGCAAGAATGCTCGAAATTTAGCTCAAGAGAAATTTCATCCAGACATTTTAGCAGGAAGAATGATCAAGCATCTTGAAGACATCGAAAAAAAATTGAAATAATATATTCCCTCAGGTGGCACAGAAAGATAAATATTTGCTGAATGAGTTTTTTTGTATCTCGAGATTTATTCGGTTAGTAATAATTGTAGCATTAGAAGTAATTATTTTTGACTATGCCGATTATCAAGATTATCAGCAACAAAAACTTTTATGGGAAATTGAGTAATTACTTACCCTCTTTCGATAAAAAAATGTTTTTTTTCAGTGTAATTTTGGGTGATAGAAAACAATGGTTTACTCGTGTGGAAAATTTAATATGAAATATACACATATTAAACATTTTTTAGTGGGAATAACTAGATTTAGAGCTTATGCCGTTCGATACACTTACTTCATAGATGAATATATTTAGAACAGAATAATGATACAAATGAACGATTCCTGCCTTTTGGTTTTAACAGGAGCATATTTCTCTAGTGGTGGGATCTCTGCTGTTAATAGATTAGTAATTCAAAGTCTTAAAGACAAGTTTTCTTTAACCATCTTAACTCTAAATGAAAATAAAACAGATATTGAAATTGGCACAAGTTCTTTTTCTACTAAACACATTTATAAAGGTTTTAGTGGTTCGAAACTGAGTTTCGTATTAAATCTTTGGTCGTATATTTTAAGAAATAAGTATTCAATTATTATGTGCGATCATGTAAATATTGCGTTTGGGTTAGCTCCGTTTGCCTGGATGCGTTTGGTAAATTATAAGGTTTGGCTTTACGGAATTGAAGTGTTTGAACCTAATCCATCTATCGAAGGAAAGATTGGAATGAGTTTAGCCTCTGACTGTCTGGCGATATCTCAATTTACAGCTCAAAATGTAGCAAAACGCTACCCACGTTTGAAAATTCAAGTATGTGAATTATCAATTGAATCCAGGGAAAAAGCAGGATTCGATTTAACTTTACTCAATAATAATATTAATGACCGGAAGATGATATCAATAACCAATAAGCCCCAACGAATATCTGGGAGATTAATCCTTCATGTTGGAAGAATGGAAGCTACAAATAGGACGAAAAACCAGGACATCTTGATAAAAGCATTTCCCAAGGTTCAAAATATTTATCCAGATGCCCAACTGGCTTTACTAGGTGATGGAGAAAATTTGGAGCAAATAAAACTGTTGGCAAATAACTTACCGGGATTTTTGAAATCAAATATTTTCATCCCAGGTTTTGTTAATGATGAGCTGCTCCAGGAGTTTTATCAGTCATGTTATCTATTCGCTATGCCTGGTATTGGTGAAGGTTTCGGTCTGGTTTTTATTGAGGCCATGAGTTATGGGAAACCCTGTATAGGAGCGAATAGTGATGCGGTTCCTTACTTGATTAAAAATGGTGAAAATGGGATGCTTGTCGATGACCCTGATTCGCCTGATGAATTGGCGGAGAAAATTATCTGGTTGTTTGATCATCCCGAGGAAGCAAAACGAATGGGGGAAAGGGGACGCGAATTGGTACTATCCAAATACCTTTTCCATCATTTTAAGGAGCGGTTTTGGAAAGCGATTGATATTTGACAGTGATCGCATGAGAATCCTTGTAATTACACCCTATTATGCGCCTGATCTTGGTCCTAGCGCACCACTTATAACTCTTCTCTGTGAGCAGCTGGCAAAGGCAGGTCACTCAATATGTGTGATTACGGCAGTACCACACTATCCGTCAGGTAAGGTGGATTCAGAATATCAAAAAAAAGTTTTCCATCGAGAGGTAAGGAATAGCGTTGAGGTTCGCCGGGTTTGGGTTCCAGGTGGTGATAGAAGAAGTTTTTTTCATCGTTCTTTCGTTTTTCTGGTGTTCCAGATACTCTCTGTTTTCGCTGGATATTCTGCTAACCCCGATCGAATAATAATTACGAACCCGGCGATAGAAACATATTTGCCATTTAAATTTCTCAGGAAATCTGGGAAAATACCTGTCCTGTTATTTGTTTGGGATTTATATCCTGATGTGGGAATACACCTGGGATTATTCAAGAATCCTGTAATTGCATGGTTCGTGAAGAAGATTGAAGATGATTGTCTAAAGGATTCGACATGGATTCAGGTTTTCTCCGAATCATTCGCCGATAAATTATCGATGCGCGGAGTGAATAAGGAGAATATCCATATTGTGATTCCCTGGGTGGATCCAGTTTTTTTTGATCCGGTCGATGGAGAAAATCCATTTGCCTTAAGCCACTCATTTTCGGGTCATTTTGTTGTGATGTATGCCGGTAATATGGGCTACTCCCAGGCATTGGAGGATTTAATCTATGCCGCGAATGAATTGCGAGGATTTTCTACATACCTGTTTGTTTTTGTAGGTGAAGGAAACAATAAAAGCCACTTAGTATCGTTATCCAACGCATTTCATCTTGATAATATTCGATTTCTTCCGTACCAGGACATCAGCATACTTCCACAAGTTCTAACAAGTGCAGATATTCAATTCGTCAGTCAGAAACCCGGCATAATTGATGATTCTATTCCATCAAAGTTATTCCCACTGATGGCATCAGGGAAAGCTATTCTGATGAACACCTTGCCTGAGTCCGATGCCGCAAAAATTTTACAAGCTGCTGGTGCAGGAATTTGTGTGCCGCCTGGAGAAATTGGACAACTGGTTGATGCGATTGTATCTTTGAGTAACAACACCTCCCAGCGTTTAGAGATGGGTAGAAAAGCCAGGGAGTTTGCTATACAGTACTGCCATCCTCAAACAGCCAGTGATCGTATTGAAACGATACTATGCCAAACCTCAGATCTTGAATGAATAATAAAGATTTATGCAAATAATGAATTCATCCTTTGAAGAAGTAAATTGCCCGGCTTGCTTGATCAAAACGAACCCTATATGGCTCCAGGACCATCCAAAAACCTGTTATAGGCGTTGTCTAACCTGTGGTACTATTTATGCTTCTCCTCGACTCCCGACTGATATGCGGTTGCGAGAATTACAAAAAAATTATGATTCAACTGATGAATCTAGAAGATGGAGTGCCCTGCGGCGACCGAAATTATCTGAAGAAGCCGCCATCATCAAACGATTTATCGATAGAGGAAGGATTTTAGATGTAGGATGCGGAAATGGTTATATGTTCGAATTCTTTCAAGATAGCCATTGGATAAGGGATGGAATAGAGATTTCTCTTTCTTCAGCCGAATATGCCAGGTCAACATTCCGTGCATCCGTTCACCAGGGAGACTTGACTTCAGCCTGCTACTCAACGGGTCAATTCGACTTGATTACAATGATAGATATGCTATATTTTTTGGATAATCCACTCCAGGATTTTCTTGAAGCCCGTAGAATCATCAAACCTGATGGGGTCCTGGCAATCGAAATCCCTGGTTTAGAGTATATCTTGTTGAAAAACCATGGAATGTTGTCATTGATCTTGAATAAGAAATGGGATCGCCTGCACTCAAATTCTCCCTATATCAACTGGTTTTCATACGAAGGTGTGAAGAGGTTGATAACTGCATCTGACTTCGAGATGATATTTTCGGCAGGTGTGGGCATACCAGAACGGGAAGGATTATTGCCAAAAATAAATATACTCCTGGCTAAATTGGTTAACCAGGCGTCTGTTAGGTTTCACAAAGTTATTTCCTGGGCTCCAAAAATCCTGCTGATTGCTAAACCTGTCTGAAGTGACACAAATACGGTTGACTTGATGATAATGGATTTCGATAATCTCACCGAATGGTTCACCCGCCAGGGTTACCGTGTAGTGCGTACAAGGAGCAGTGCCTGGATTGAAGTAATCCCCAAAATCTACCAGGCATTCCCTTACCACTGGCTGGTTCAGCCCGATCCTTCTGAGGTTGATTACTTGTGGAACGAGGTTGGCGCGGCTGCGATCCGCTTTTCCGCTCCCCTGAGTGCTGAATTGGGGAAGCTCAGTTATCATGTGGTTTTCCCGGTAGACAGCGAAACTTTTAACCTGGAAACCATCCGCAAGAAACCACGTTACGATATTCGTAAAGGAATGAAGAACTTCGTTATTGGGGCAGTCCCGATAGAAAAATTCAGGAAGGATGGCTGGTCTGTCCGACTGGAGACGCTGGAAAGACAGAAGCGGGTGGGCGCTGAATCATTAGGGTGGTGGGAAAAAATGAGCACCAGCGCTGAAGGATTATCGGGATTTGAAGCCTGGGCAGCATATTCTGGTGATGAAATGGCTGCTTCAGCTCTGGTACTGGTCTGCGAAGATCATTGCTACATCTATTACCAACAGAGCCGTTCCAATTACCTTCGCCTGGGAGTAAATAATGCGCTTGCTTATGAAATTACATCAGAAATGTTAAGCCGCCCTGAAATCAATAAAGTTTTCTACGGACTGCAGTCCCTGGATGCAAGACCCAGCGTGGACCAATTCAAATTCCGCATGGGATTTCAGGCAAGACCAGTCAAACAAGTAGTGCAATTTCACCCGATTATTGCCCCTGCAATCAACCCCGCCACGCATTTGGTTCTGAACCAACTACGCCTTCTTCGCCCCGGGTCGGTTTTTTCAAAGGCAGAAGGGATGTTCCGGTTCTACCTTGAAGGCAGGAAGCCTTTTGGTAAGCAGGATATCCCGGCAGCTATAAAATCTCAAATCGACGGATTTGGAATAAAAACAGGAACGGAAAAGATCTGAAATGGAATATCGCCAGCAAAGTTCGTTTGGTCAAGACCTGCTCAGGTATACAAATATTCTTATCCAAAGGTGGTGGGTTATCGTCATCGCGGTTTTGTTGGCAGGGGTATCGGCTTATGTAATTTCCAAGCGAACCACGCCGGTTTACCAGGCAATAACGACGATACTGATCAATGAGGCACCGGCAACAAAAACCACAGATTACACCGCAATCGTCACCAGTGAAAGGTTGGCACAAACTTATTCCCAGTTGATGTCCAAAACTCTTGTATTGGAAGGGGTTATCGAACAATTGAACCTGGATCTCAAAGTAACAGACCTGGACGACAATTTGTTCATCCAACCGATCCGAGACACGACATTAATCGAAGTGCGTTACGAAGATACGGACCCTGAACGAGCGCTTGAGGTAGCAAACTCTCTGGTTGCTGTTTTTTCTGAGCAAAACCAGGAACTACAGTCCTCCAGGTACCTGGCATCGAAAACCAGCCTGGAGACCCAGCTGGCAACCATTGAAGGACAAATCCAGAAAGACGCCGATCTTTATGCATCGCTGGAAGATAACGAGGAGAACCTGGCTGAGCGTTCACGCCTGGATGCTAATTTGAGCCAGTATCGGCAAACTTATGCATATCTCTTACAGAGCTATGAGCAAGTCCGGTTGGTTGAGGCACAATCCACATCGAATATCGTTCAGGTTGAACCGGCAACAGTTCCAGAAAAACCAATCAGACCGCGCACGTTCACAAACACTTTAATGGCGGTCGTGGTGGCAGGTATGCTGGCAGTTGGTGGAATTTTCCTGTTTGAAGCTTTAGATGACACTCTAAAGGGACCTGATGATGTGACCAGCCAGATTGGTTACCCAGTATTGGGCGTCATCGCCAAACATGACACAGAAAAAAATTTACCGATAACGCATGAACAGCCGCGCTCTCCAGTTTCCGAAGCTTTTCGCGCTTTGCGGACGAATATTCAATACGCCAGTGTAGATAAACCAGTCAAGACAATACTCGTGACCAGTCCTTCTCCGGCAGAAGGAAAATCGACAATAGCCGTAAATCTCGGTATTGTCCTGGCGCAAAACGACCGAAAGGTATTGGTCATCGATGCGGATTTACGCAGACCCAAGGTGCATTCGCTTTTAAAATTGGTAAATACAGATGGATTGAGTGATTTATTTGTTTCTAATGGAGTGCCCATTGAGAGTCATTTCAAGGAAACGTGTACACAGGGTTTGTATGCACTCCTCACCGGTAAACTCCCACCTAATCCATCGGAATTACTGGGTTCAGAGAAAATGAGACAGATTTTGGCTGAAGCAGAGCAATATCTTGATCTGGTGGTCATCGATTCACCGCCGGTGATGGCTGTCACTGATCCTGCTGTCATGGCGCCAATTGTCGATGGTGTGGTCATGGTGGTAAAACCTGGAATCTCACAGATGGCAGTAATCAAGCAGTCGGTCGAAATGCTTCAAAGAGGTGGGGTGATCATTTTGGGATTTGTGTTGAACGAAGTTGATTTTCGCGGCAGCCGGAATTACTACTACAAAGGTTATTATTACGCTTCTAAAGATTACAACCATTCAACGAAAACCCCCAACCGGTTTAGAGCTGCACTCAAAAAATGGCGAAAGAAGTAAACAATTATGTAGGGGATGCGTGTAGACGTTTACTGGATTTCGAGATCTGGATTGTGCTTTTTCTCATCTTATTCGGCATAATTTTTCCAAAGATAATCCCGGCTGCATTAATCGGGATTGTTTTTTTTGTCGTCGTAAGGATTTTAATATTTGGAAAACCATCAAAGCGGACACCCATCGATTATTCCCTGGTGATATTCTGCATACCACTGCTGGCGGCGTTTTGGGTTACCCCTGACCTGAATGCTTCAATTGTTCAGGTGCTGCGTATATTCATAGGTATTGGTCTATTTTATGCAACCATTAATTGGCTGAATGATTTTAGTAGATTGAAATACCTCGTTTTCACAGTGGTGGCTGCAGGGGTAGGACTGGCTTTAGTTTCTCCCTGGATTATTGCATGGGAAGTAGGTGATTTGATTTTCTTTCATGGTCTGTATCAGAATCTCTCTCCCATTCTGAATGATCCTGCTAATCCCAATGTTTTAGCCGGTGTATTAATCATGGTTGTGCCATTGGTCCTTGCAGGATTATTTTCTCTTCAGGGAAAAATTTTCAATTTGCCTGCTATAGGAAAAAAATCCACATATCTCGTGCGATTTGTGATTTATCTCATCATCCTCGCTTTGTTAGTGTCAGCAGTGTTTTTCACTCAATCCAGAGGGGCAGTGATTGCCTCGTTGCTGTCAGTTCTCTTTTTTTCTCGGTAAATTTTAAGAAAGGCTGGATAATCGCCGCTGGATGTGGGATTGCATTCGTGGGGTGGTTATTGTTTGTAGGAAATGCTAAATCCTTGGAGGAACTCATCAGCAGCTCTTCGGTACAGGGAATACCCGAAAGGGTTGAATTATGGTCCCGGGCTATCTATGCCATCCAGGAACACGGTTTTACCGGTATAGGAATTGGCTCATTCGATCGAGTGATATCCGCCCTTTATCCCTATCCACGCACATACATTGGTCGGATCGATCATGCGCATAACATATTCCTCCAGATCGCAGTTGACCTTGGCATCCCAGGTTTGGTAGGTTGGATGGCAGTTTCAGGCACAGTTCTGATGTCGGGTATTATTCTTCTTAGAGAAAAAAGTTTGTTCCATTTATCAGAGGTTCGATTAATTGTGTTGGGGTTATTGTCCGGTCAAATTGCCATGTTTTTACACGCCTTGATAGATTCAGTCCATTGGGGAATTGTGAAAACTTCTCCTGTATTGTGGTGTTATTGGGGGATGATTATTTCTGTTTTATTAATCGTTAAAAACCCGATGGTCGACAGAAACGAAGTAAAATTTCAATCATAATAATCCAATAGTGATACAAAATTTTTTTATTCTGTTTATCAGGATTGAGTCAGGAGAGTAGATGCGTTCGATTCTATTTGTTTGTACTGCCAATATTTGCCGTTCACCAATGGCAGAAGCGTTGTTTCGCGCAATGACAGCCTCACAGGGTAACGAATGGGAGATTTCCTCGGCTGGGACGTGGGCGAACGAAGGTGATAAGGCAGCTGAGGGAACCGTAAAGGTTTTGGAAAGCCGCGGCATCGTTCTAAACGATCATCTATCAAAAATGATTACCTCGGAGATAATGGATGAGTTTCAATTGATCCTGACCATGGAGCAGGGACAAAAAGAAGCCATCAGGATCGAATTTCCTCGATCGGCGAAAAAGGTTTTCCTGCTCAGTGAATTAATCGGTCAGCGGTTCGATATTCATGATCCTATTGGTAAACCGTTGTCAAGTTTTGAAGAAACTGCTAGAGAATTGGAACAAATCCTTTCTGATGGGATGGGTAAGATATTGGATCTGACTGGAGATTACCTGGATGGCTGATAACCATGATCTTAGCGCTCCGAATCCTGGCAAAAAGAGAAGGTCTTTTTTTGCTCTCACCATTGATGGTAATGAATTGAGAGTTTTAGGCATCTGCTTGCTGCTGGGAGCTGTTTTTGGTCTGTTTTGGATTGGATTGATTGCTGCATGGGAACATCATGATGAACCCAACCATTTCCAGTACATCCGCATGTTATTGGACCAGGGTGAGGTACCACAACCTGGGGATGAAAACTTCAAGCTGAACCGCCAGATATTAAAATCAATGATATGGAATGGTTTTTTTACCCGGTTAGGACCGGAACCGGATCTCCCACCTCCCAAAGCGCCAACATACCTGCCAGGATACAGCCAATATCTTGAGCCTCCGATTTATTATTACCTGGCTTCGGCGGGTGTGGCAGTATTACGAGGAGAAAATATCACCAGGCAAATGTTTGGCGCACGCTTGGTCTCCTATTTTCTTTACTTGTTAACAATAATTGCTGCCTGGGGGATGGCTCGTGAGTTGACAAACCCTCGCAATCCTGTCCGCTGGATGCTGCCTGTTAGTTTGGTGTTTTTACCTGGTTTTGTAGATATTATGACCGCAGTGAATAATGATTCTGCCGCAGTTGTTGTAGTTTCCTTCTCACTTTGGTCTGCGGTACGTTTGATTCGTAAGGGATTTAATTGGTTCGAATTCTTTTGGTTACTGGCTCTTGTCGCCCTGGGTATTTTTACGAAAAGTACCGCTATGGTTGGGCTTTTGCTATTTCCTATCGTCATAGCGCTATCTGTGCTTCCAGGCAGGCTGAAATGGTTTATTTGGGCTTTGGGTGCTGCGGTTCTCATGGCTTCTCCATTTCTCCTGTTCGATAAGCAAGATGCCGCCTTTTTTTATAGATCTACCAGCATGGAAGAACCGCTGCGAGTCAAAAACCCAAATGCAGTCTTGGGTGATTGGGTGCTTCAACTGGACGGAAATTATCCTGATACTCCTACCTGGATGACATCCATTTTCCAGCCAGTGATATCTCAGAATGTCATCGATAAAAAGGGAGAAACCGTTACACTGGGTGTTTGGATGTGGTCGGATCGTGAAATAACCGCACGAACACCTTCTTTAGTGACCAAAAATGACGAATTTGTGGGAACTGTAGAATTATCCACAAAACCCGAATTCTTTACAATAAATGCTGTCATCGATGCAGAAGCGCCACGCATCTGGCTCTCGATCAACCCTACGGAGGATGAGCACGGTGCAGTTAAGGTTTATTATGACGGGTTTGTTTTAGCCGAAGGAGATCGACCTCAAAATGTACCGCCTGAATATGGCGACCTGGATGCTGCCCTGGGGGTATGGGGCGGGATGCCATTTGAAAATCTTCTGCGAAATGGGTCAATAGAAACCGCAGGACTGCGCATTACACCTAAATTTGATCAATTGGGCTCTAAACTACTCCCTGACCAGATCAGACCGTCATTTATACTTGCTTCTTTGGTCGACAGGAAAGGAGCTGGATTTTATTACAACATCGCTATCACCCAAATATTTTTAACATTCTGGGGTTATTTTGGTTGGGCTCATATCCCTATTTCTTTTGGAATCATTTATTCCATTGCGCTTTTCTTCACAGTCCTTGGAATAACCGGGGCATTAATCCATGTTTTTCGTTCATGGAAAGTTTTAAATTGGCACATCCTTTTTCTATTCTTGATTGCGATTGTGATCGTCGCTGCAGGTGCATTGGTACGCGGAGTAATATTCCTCTCTTTTGGGAATATGTTTTTCCCTGTCGCTCGTTATCTTATGCCGGTAATAATTCCAATAATGTTTGGGTTAAACTCAGGTTGGAAATTGATTTCAGATTTCATTGTTACCAAATTTTCAAAGCTGAGCAAAAGGGAAATACCTGGACCTGAAAATAGTGTGAATTGGAAAGCTTTTACTTTTTATTGTGTTATCTGGATTAGTTTTTGATGGTTTTGCCGTTGCCAGTGTCCTGAATTATTACCAGGGTTACCCAATTTTATTCTGAGTTGATGGATGTTATGAAAATAAAAAATACTCACGTTAGAAAGATCATATTGTTCACCATTCTGGTTTTGTTGTCCACCTCATGTTTTCCAGTGCCAACAGTGACGGTATCGATACCACCTGCACCAACCCAAACACCACCTCAGGTAGAAATGGAAACACAAACGCCAACGGCTTCAGCGGAAATAAAACCTGCCACTGAGGAGCCGGAACAGATTAAAGAATTACCAACTTCCACTGAGGACTCTGTACCGGAACTTCAACCAACGCCTGTTTCCGTGGATAAATTGGATCCGCTCGCAGGCATTGAGATGCATCAGATTAGCAATTCAGGTGGATTAAGCCTGGTGATCGAATCTGGAGCAGTGTGGGTGCGAAGGAATGCATTATACTGGTCACAGGTTGAGCCATCACCGGGGGAGAGGAGATGGAATGCATTGGCGAACCTTGAAGTTGAACTACAAAATGCGGCAACTGCAGGTCTGCAAACGATCCTTATCGTTCGCTCCACCCCAAGATGGGCTCAAAAGCTACCCTGGGTTTATTGTGGACCTGTAGCCGAGGATGCAGCCGAAGAATTTGCTCAATTTATGTTCGATGTTGTTGAGCGGTACAGTAAACCCCCGTACAATGTGTTGTATTGGGAAATTGGAAATGAACCCGATGTGGATTCCAGGTATGTGAAACGAGATGAGATTTATGGTTGTTGGGGGGATGAGGATGATGAATATTATGGCGGTGAGTATTATGCAAGCATACTCAACCAGGTGTATCCGAAAGTAAAACAAGCAAATCCTGATGCGCAGGTTCTCCTTGGTGGAATCTTGCTTGACTGCGATCCATTCGATCCTCCCTTAATTCAGGGAACAGAAGAGAAAAAAGATTGTTCTTCTGCTTTGTTTCTTGAGGGCATCTTAAAAGCTGGAGGAGGTGCTTCATTTGATGGAGTGAGTTTCCATGCTTATGATTATTATTGGGGTGGGCAAGGGAATTACCGGAATTTAGGTTGGCAATCTTCTGCAGAAACATCCGGACCGGTCCTGATCAAGAAGGCTGAGTTCATCAGAGAAACATTAAATCGATATGACGTTTCCGACAAGTTTTTAATGAACACCGAAGTGGGTATTCTTTGTGGAAGCACAGGAAAGGAAAAATATTGCCTGACGGATGAATTTCGGGACACCAAAGCATATTATGTTGCCCAGTCGAATTCGGCAGCGGCTGCGTACGGATTAAGGGCGAATGTCTGGTACAGCATCTACGGGTGGCGCGCTTCGGGTCTGGCATTAACCAGTACCACACCAACTACAGCATTAACCGCATACAGTGTAAATACCAGTTTACTGAACGAAAGTGGTTTTATCAGAAAGCTGGATGAGTTCCCTGATGTGATTGGTTACGAATTTATCAAAGATGGAAAATTTTGGTGGATTTTGTGGGCAGTAGTCGACCAGGAAGTTAAAATTATGCTGCCTCAAACTCCGTCCCAGGTGCTGGACGTGTTTGGCGAAAATTTACTTCCTCAGCAGGAGATCAATCTAACGAGGGCACCAATTTACCTATTATTCCCCTGAACCATTCTCCGTTTCAGTAATTTCTTCAAGGGTTTCCATCTGGTCCAGGCGTTTGTTCAATTTGTCCAAGTTTTCCTGCAGTCTGGTGATATCTTCGCGTGTGGGAAGATAATCCAATAAATTTGTGTTTTTAATATAAGCGAGAAAGGCAGTCTGAAATGAATGCACGGATTTTGATCCGGATTGAATGATCTCGTTGATAAATGACTGCGGCAGGACTCCGGCTGGTACTTTCTTTCTTAATAACAGTACCTGGGTTAAGGTGTTTCCGGTCACATCATCGCCAGATTTGTGATCAATTACCTGGACTTCGTTTCCTTCCTCGATCAAAACCTGGATATCAGATAGGGTTACATACCGTTTTTCTTGAGTGTTATATAACTTCCTGTTGGAATAACGCTTAATAAGAAATCACGACTAATTATTTCTTAAAAACCGCAGCCTGAACATTTTTTGTTCAGGCTGCGGTTTTTGTCATTCCTTTGTCATACTATCGAGTTTCTTGTTCAATATATCGATTTTCTTGTTGAGTTCCTCGACATCAGCTTTCGTCGGGATGTTTATTTGCTTTAGAAGGCTTTCAACATTTTTGCTAACTTCACCCTCAGCTTTATCCAGATCTTTCTTGCGCCGGCTGACGGCATCTTGCATCACTTTCTTCCCTTCTTTCTCGGCAATCTCTCCCCGTTCAATGAGTTTATGGACGAGTTTTTCTAGCTCCTCCTGGGTAATCGCAATAGCCCCAATACTCGCTAGCATTACCTTCCTCATAGCATCTAAAACGAGAGAGGTTTCTGGTTGTACAGTTTCTTCAGGCTTGACTTCGGTTTCTGGTTTTTGTTTTGCTGGCATCTTATCCTCCAAATAATTATTATGGTTTGTTCAAATACAGTTTATGACGCGGTGCGTTATTAACCAAATATAACATTCAAATTTACTTGTGTCAAGAAATGAAATCAGAAATGAAATCCAGAAATGAAATCCAGAAACGAAATCCAGGTAGAATTTACTTCCAGTGTTAGCCAGTTAAGAGGCAGCCTGGTATCTGCTCCCTATTACTGATTATCTTAAATAATTTATAATTGATTCTGAAAGGAGCATGAAAATGAAGAAATTTCTAAGCTCAAGAATATTTTGGGGGACTGTCCTTATCATTGTTGGGATATTGGTATTGTTGGATAGTTTGGATATTCTCAATATAAATGATTTGCTGTTATTAATTGTTGTCTGGTTTTGCTGCAGTATTCTTCCTCGGATTGTATATCACCAAGAGAGACCAATGGTGGTGGTTGGTCCCAGGGATATCTTTTCTAGGGATAGCTGCCGCGGCAATGGTAAATTGGCTGTATCCTGATGTCGGCGATCAATGGTCTGGCACGATTGTTCTTGTAATGATTGGGATTAGCTTTATTTCCATATATTTATTCGAAAGTGAACATTGGTGGACCTTGGTACCTGGAGGTGCTGCAATTACCATCGGAGTATTGTCAGGAATAACCAGCAGCTTTGATCCGGCGTGGGGGCTGGGTCTTTTTGTTGTTGGTCTGGCGATCACTTTTGCGCTGGTCGCAATTTTGCCAACAAAAGCTGGACAAATGTCATGGGCCTGGATACCAGCAGGCAGCCTTGTGTTTTTGGGTTTATTCCTGGTACTTACCGGTGGAAGATTCTTAGGTTATGTCATCCCACTTTTATTAATAGTGGGTGGATCTGTATTGGTGATCCGTTACGCCAGGGGATAAAGATTCATAAATTGAGCCATCTCGAGGTTGCGTTATTGAGATTTTCCAGCGATCCGACTTGAATGTTGAGCGGGGGAAGAGATTCGATAAATAATTTCCCATAACGCTTGGTCAGGACTCTCCTGTCCATCATGATGACAATCCCGTGATCTGATTGAGTGCGGATCAATCGTCCAAACCCTTGTCTGAAGCGCAAGATTGCTTCCGGCAGTGAATATTGAAAGAAGGGGTCTTCGAACATCTCCGATCTTGCCGAAATGATCGGATTTGACGGCACATCGAACGGTAATTTAGCGATCACCAGGACAGATAAAGCCTCTCCGGGTATATCGACCCCTTCCCAAAAAGCCCTTGTACCCAGTAAAACAGCTTTTTCAGAATATCGGAACGTTTCAAGGAGACTATGTGGGGAAGCGCCTTCGCCCTGTTCGAAAACGACGATGTTGTGTTTTGCCAGATGTGGCGCGATCGCCTTGGAGGTGCGTTTGAGTTGATCGTAGGATGTAAACAAAACAAGAGTGCGCCCTCCGGTCAAACTGCAGACATTAATGAGGGCGCTTTCGAGCGCCAATTGGTGCCCCCGTCGATCATTAGGTTCCGGGATGTTGTCCACAATATACAGCAGAGCAGAATTTTCATAATCGAAGGGTGAGCCTAAAGCCAGTTCGTTGGCATATTCTGCATTTAACCTGGCACGTAGATAATCAAATTCACCAGCAGTTGTTAATGTGGCCGAAGTCAGAATCACGGAGGTTTTCTCGCGCCACAAGAAACGATCCATTAATCCACCAATATGAATAGGAGCTGCATGGAGGGAGATACGTTGGTTATTGGGTTGGGTCTCAACCCAGTACACCGTATCGGAAATTGGTGTGAAGACGAGACCGTCAATATTTTCCTTTACAGCAACAAATCTTCTAAATAGGTTGGTGATTACCCCATATAGTTCATCATCGTTTTCGTTCAGGTGGTCAGCAATCTCAGACAATCCTTGAGTTATTTTCCCGAGAATCTCTATCAGAGGATCCAAGGATTGCAGAGCATCATCCCAAGACAATTCCACGTTTCCCCAGATTGGCAAGGTTCGGGTTGCCTGGAGGACTTTTTCCTGTTGAGAGTATTGTCCTATAGGGCGTCCCTCTCTCTTTTCTTCCAAGAAAGTCTGCAAGCTGGCAAAAAATACTCTGACATCACTTTCGAATCTGACCGCATAATCGGTTATCTGTTGAACCATTTGGTCCAGGTTTGCGTAATCTGATGGGATCAGAATACCCTGGACCGCGCTGAGCACCCAACCCAAACCACCACCCGTCCTGCCTCCCAACTCTCTGAACATCCAGTCGAGATCAGTTTGCGAGATATGAAAGCTCAACGCATCTGTAGTGGCATCTTCTAAATGGTGTGCTTCATCAATAATGAGGTAATCATATTCGGGCAGTACCCGGTTTCCTGTGGCGACATCAGCCAATAATAATGCATGGTTGACGATAATTATGTGGGCGCTGAGTGCCGCCTGCTTGATTTGGTAGAAGGGGCAGTTGCCTCCTGTCTTTTTAATGCAATTTTCCGTGCTGCAGCCTTCATCCTCAGCCGATATTCGGTCCCAAACGATCCTTTCCACGGGACCATTTAGATTTATCTCAGATCTGTCTCCGCTGCCTGAACTCTGCAGCCACACCAGGATTTTTCCTATAACACGTACTTCTTCCTTTTTCTCTGGTGTTCGTCTTAAAAAGTTCATCAATCGTCGTGGGCATAAATAATTTGAACGTCCCTTTAAGACAACCGCGCGCAGATCCATATTTGTTGCGTTCAGCAAATCGGGGATATCTTTGTTGATTAACTGGTCCTGTAAGTTAATTGTATTTGTCGAGATAACTACTCGTGCCCCGTTTTGAATTGCCCAAATGGCGGAGGGGATGAGGTATGCCATACTTTTCCCGACCCCAGTTCCTGCTTCGACCATTAAATGATTGCCCTGTGAAAGTGCCTTAGCGATTTCCCTGAGCATTTCTACCTGTTGTGGACGGTATTCAAAATTTGGAAAGTATTTTGAGAATAATCCACCTTGTTCCAGCAGCGAAGATATGTCATCGATATCCAGAGGGATAAACTTCTCTTCAGGTTTTAGTGTTCCCAGGTATTGGCGGGATGCGTTTTTTGTTAAGGATTTGAGCAGGACGTTTTTTCCCTGGGTGGGTTCGATGGTATCACGACTGTGGTCGCGTAATATCTGGCGTATCGGATAACTTGCATCCCATTCGATTTGATCTGCCAGTTGTAGTATTTCGGCGAGTAAGGATAATGGTAACTCACCTGCGATCTCCAAAAGTCGCAGGTACACGGCTCGAGTTGCACGAGCATCGTCCAGGGCGCGGTGTGTAGCCGGCAGCAGCACGTTCAAAATCTGGCATAACGCACCGAGGTTGTATCTGCTGGCTGTGGGTAAGAAAACTGAAGAGAGTTCGTATGTATCGATAGCTTCGTTTGAATTGAATAACCTGAATTTCGTAAAAAAGGATAGGTCGAAACGAACATTGTGACCGAGGATGGGTGAAGTACCCACAAAATCCCGTAATTCGGCGATGACAGCCGAAATAGGAGGAGCCTGAAGTACCATGCGGTCATTAATACCGGTGAGTGAAGTTATGAATGGGGGAATACGGAATCCAGGGTTCACCAAAGTTGACCATTCATTCTCCACGCGGTTACCCGAAAAACGGACAGCGCCAATCTCTATAATTTCATCCTGGTGCGGGTCAAGCCCGGTGGTCTCGATGTCCAGAGCTATGATTGAATTCGTCATGAGGTAACCATTTTAATCTTTCTATACTTTGCTATCAATGTTATTTATTCAATGAGGTGAAGAAACCAATTGTAACTGCGCCCAGTAAAGAGATGACGATCATTTTGGTAGATTCTCCTAACCAACAATAAAAGAGGAAAACACGAACCGGAATGCGAAAAGCGCCAGCTGATATTCCAGCGAGATCAAAAAATGGATTTGGGATCGCCGACAATATGAAAACAGTCATAGGAGCATTTCGTTTCATCCACTTAACAATCTGCTGGTATTGGGATCGATTCTCAATGATTGCCTGGCTGCTGTAACCGGCAAGATACCCGACTGTTTCCCCCAGAGCTGCTCCAGCACCTGCGCATAATGCGACAAGTACTGGATTTAATATCCCTGACATAGAGAAAACAATGGCGATTCCTGGAGCAGGAAGAAGAACTGTTGCGTATGACAGGAATGACAGCAAAAATATCCCCGGATATCCCAGAAAGGCTAACCTGGCAACCTGGTCACGGATAGCGAAAATGCCCACACTCAGACCGATAACAACCAAGATGGAAGCAATCCTGGAGATGGTTAGTTTTGTTTTCTGATTAACTTGAGGAGTTCGTTTCTAAGAACTTTATGTTCTATGTTGGATCGAAATATTTTTACGCTGAAGACTCAACTCTCTAATATATCAATGGACAGAATCGACACGCCCGGGACCTCCGGTCTGTCGGGATTTCTTTCTGGGATGGCATTAACAACATCCATCCCTTCAGTCACCCGACCAAAAACGCTGTGCTTGTTGTCCAACCAGGGGGTCGGAACGTGTGTGATAAAAAATTGAGATCCGTTTGTATTCGGTCCGGCATTCGCCATCGAAAGAATCCCAGGTTTGTCATGTTTTAGAGTACTGGCAAATTCGTCCCGGAAGCGATACCCGGGACCGCCGCGACCTGTCCCTGTAGGATCTCCACCCTGGACCATGAAATTAGCGATGACGCGATGGAAGATTGTATTATTGTAATATCCCTCACGAGATAAGAAAACAAAGTTATTCACAGTATTTGGGACACTTGTTGAAAATAATTCCAAGGTGATATCACCCTCACTCGTGTGTATCACAGCTGAATATTTCTTCTTAAGATCCAGAATGAATTCTGGAGGTTTACTCCATTGTTTTGGTGTTTGAGTTATGAATGAACCTTTCCTGGTAAATGAAACATTATGTGCGGATCAGGGCTTCTAACCTTGCGACGACCATTTCCATCGCCACAGTATTTAATCCACCTTCTGGAACAATAATATCTGCGTATCGCTTTGACGATTCGACAAATTCCAGGTGCATTGGTCTTACAGTGGTCAGGTACTGCTGAATTACCGAATCCATTGACCTTCCACGTTCAGCGATATCTCTTTCCAAACGCCGAATGAAACGGATATCGGAATCGGTATCGACGAATATTTTAACATCAAAAATGCTGCGCAATGCAGGTTCCACAAATAGGAGAATACCTTCCACCAAAATCACAGGTTTTGGTTCCACACAAAGAAATCCTGTTGTCCGGATGTGCTGCTTGAAATTGTAAATAGGAAGGTAAATGGTTGTGTAATCTAATAGCTGGACAATATGTTCGACAAGCAAATCTGAGTCCAGAGAGTTGGGATGGTCGAAGTTAATCAATGATCTTTGGTTTGGCGGCAAATCACTTAAGTCTTTATAATAAGCATCATGAGGCAGATATGCGATAAAATCTTTTCCAACTCGATCGACAACCATATTTGCTAATGTTGTTTTTCCAGAACCGGAACCTCCAGCGATACCGACGACCAGGGATTTTTTCCTTTTGTCCATGCGTTGATTATACTGGGAGTAGGTTAGTCTGATTTGGAGAAGGATATGAATGAAAAATAAACCATAAGCCACCGAAGGGAATCGAACCCTTGACCCGCCGCTTACGAAGCGGCTGCTCTGCCGTCTGAGCTACGGTGGCGAATTTGGAATGATAACTTGTTTCTTAAGCGCCGCCCATTATACAAGGGACTATTATTAAAATCAAGGACACAAAATGCGAATTGCGATGCTTTCCTTTCATACCTGCCCATTGGCTATATTGGGGGGAAAAGATACTGGGGGAATGAATGTTTATGTACGGGAATTAACCAAACAGTTAGGGGTTATGGACGTTCACGTTGACGTTTATACACGCTCTCAGGATGAACATGTGCCTCATATTTTGCATGATCTGGGATATGGCAACCGCGTTGTGCATATTCGCTCCGGACCAGAGATCCCTCTTCCTAAGGTTGTGCTGGCGAGTTTTATCGATCAATTTGTCAATGGAATTATTGAATTTGCGGAATTGAAGAATCTTACTTATGATCTTATCCACAGTCATTATTGGATGTCAGGTTTGGCGGGAGAGAAATTGAGTGATTATTGGGGTATCCCAATGATTCACATGTTCCATACTTTAGGGTTGATGAAACAGCGAGTTGCCCGATCGGAGGATGAGAGAGAAGGTGATTATAGGATTTCTGGTGAAAATGAAGTTATTCATGAAGCGGACTGTATTGTTGCAGCTACCCCAGCCGAATTAGCCCAGCTTCAATGGCTTTACCATGCTGATCCGGAGAAAATCATCATTATTCCGCCAGGGGTTGATCCCAAACGTTTTTATCCGATCCCGAAAGATGAGGCTAAAGATTACATTGGGGTGCCCCAGGATGATGAAATCCTTCTTTTCGTTGGCAGGATCGAACCATTAAAAGGGGTGGATACTCTGATCCAGGCGATTGCTTTGCTGAAAAACATGGGAGCATTCGAGAAGAAGAAATTTGAATTAGTTGTAATAGGTGGTGACGCTGAAGGTGACATCAATTCTATGACACTTGAGATGGCGCGGCTGCATGAGATGAGAGTAAAGTATGGGGTGATGGACTTAATCACATTTTTAGGAAAAAAAGCTCAAGATTCGCTTCCATATTATTATTCAGCTGCCGAGGTGGTTGTGGTTCCTTCTCTTTATGAGTCATTTGGGATGGTTGCACTTGAAGCAATGGCATGCGGTACCCCGGTTGTTGCATCCCAAGTTGGAGGTTTGGCTTTCCTCGTGCAGGATGGTGAAACAGGATATACTGTCCCAGTTGATGATCCAGCATCGCTCGCTAAAAGACTTGCCGAAATATTGAGTGATCCAGATCTGAGAAAACGGATGGGTGATAGAGCGTCAGAATTTGCCAGGCAATATGCCTGGGAAAAGATTTCCGCCAGGTTTATTAAGTTATATGATGAGATGCTATCTCGGTAGGACTGGGTTACAGCTTTTTTAGCTCAATTCAGTCGATTGCTCCAGCACACCAGCAAGAATTTTCAACAGATTTTCTATTAATTCCCTGTCAGCATCGTTCCAGGCGCTGGAATTCGGTTTGTTTATTAGATTTAGGCAGATCTGGTACCTGGTTTCACTTTTTTGAGGGGTGAATGTAATAGCCGATCGCATAAATTCCATGTTGTTATTTTCATTAACGGAATGAATTGTCCCCTGGGTAGATTGACTATCGTTTATTGTCCAGGTAACTGGTTTGTTGTTCTTCCTTACTTTGCCTACTGCGTCGACGGAAAACTCATAACCAGGCAATTTTACCGGGTCAGAGAATCGATATCTACGATCAGTTGAGGGTTGTGTAGTCGGCTCGGGAGACGGGACTTGAAATGATGAGAACAAATGATTACCATCTTTGTCATAATTGTAATCACCAGATGTCTTTTTCTCAATAAATTTATCTGGAATTGGATCTTGATCTGCACCAGGCTCTGACAATTTACCTATTGATGGATCAGAAGCCTCAGATTCGTATTCGAGATTTTCGAATAACTGACTAATTCGCTGTCTGATTGTCAGGGAATTTTTAGACGGTACTGGTGGTTTTTTCCGAGACATACTCAATGAGCTCCTGAGCCAATGCGCTGTATTGGACTGCACTACGAGTTTTGCTTTTGTAATATGTGATAGGTAATCCGAATAAAGTTGATTCTCTCAATTTGGTATCTGTTTCAATGATCGTGTGGAGAAGCCCCTGTTGGAAAGTATTCAGTATTTGTTCGGAAAGAGTTCGATGAATGCGGTTCCGCTTGTCTAACATGGTGATTAATATTCGATAAACCAGGTTTGGGTTATGTTTTTCGCGCACTTCTCTGATCGTATTCATCATCGATCTCAAAGCGTTAATCGAAAAGTATTCTGGCTGGGTTGGGACGATCAATAATTGTGCAGCAACCAGGGCATTTAATGTAACGATTCCAATTGATGGGGGACAGTCTAGAATAATGTAATCGAATGTATTCCTGATTGAATTAATCATTAAATCGATGGACGTTTTTAAAACATTTTCGTAATTGGGGCGATTTGCGTAGTGTCGTTCAACCAGACCCATCGTATTATTTGAAGGCAGTAAGAATAGACCAGGAATTGCAGTCTCTCGAATAAGGTTTGTCAGGGGTAAGTCCTGGACAAACACATCGGAAACAGAACGTTTCGTCTTCTTGGGGTCTAATCCAAGGGCTAAGGTCAGGTTTGCTTGCGGGTCTAAATCCACCAGGAGTACTTCCTGGTTGTAATTCACCAATGCGCCACCCAAAGATATGGTAGTGGTGGTTTTCGCTACTCCGCCTTTTTGGTTGGCAATTGCTATCGTATAATTTTGTTTTTGTTGGAAACTTGTTTTCATTTGAGTTGGTTTCCATCCATTATTCGAAATTAAATTACTCATACAGATTCTAGTGCTCTCCTAATGCTCAAAACCATTTCCGCCCAATTGCTTCTGAGCAGGAAGAACACTAATTTGCTCATCGCCCGGTAACGGTTTCAAACTTATCTTCGCCATATTTGCATTTAGTGTCCGATGCAATTCCTGGACCACAATTTGGAGGACCGATGAAATATCCGTCGTTGCAACCATTTTTCTTGTCAGGTCAATTAGAATTTCCTGGTTTTCGAGGTATTGGTTGTTCTTGCTGATGTAAGACTTTGTTCGAGTGAATAGGGGAAGAAACGATGAGAGGGCATTCAAGCCCTGCATTTCATCATCGGTAAATTTTTCATTGGGTGTATTTCTTTCGACAAGCAACGCACCTGTTGTCTCGTGGTCGCGAACGATTGGGATCCCAATGACCGATCGTGTCAAAGTGGGTGTTGATATTTCATTAGAATCATCAAAAACATTTACTGGATGATTATTCAAATGGATTATTTCGCTTGATTCGATAATCGATCGGATTAAAACTATGTCACGCATTTCTGAATGATTCTTGTATAAAACCACAGGCGTGTCAGTCTGGATATCCAACTCAGCGTAAGTAATTTGAACTTCACCAAATGTGGTCTTGATAATATCATTCAAAATCTGATCAGAATGCCCTGGATCTTCCGCTTCCTGCAAGGTAGAAAACAATCTGGTCAAATCATTTATATAGTTCACCGCTTGCTTATGGTGGAATTCCGGAAAATTGGTGATGGGATCTGAAACCAACTGTTGTTTAATCTGGGTAGATTCATTAGCCATGTACAAAGCAATTATTTCTTCTGTCAGGGTGTTAAAATCTTCTGCAAGCAGTCCCGATTCATCATTTGCTTCAATATACGACCTTTGTTCCCAATTACCTTCCAAGAAAGACTGAATATTTGATATCAACTCCTTTAATGGTCGAAGGATAGAACGCAGGATTATCAGGAAAACAAGGGAACATACCATGAAAATGGCTGATGTAATCGCGATGCTGATAAATTGGGAATTAACCGCAAAAAAATCCGTCTCGTTGAAAATAATGACGAAATTGATCCCTACCAACAAGGTGATTGATAAGATCAGATATAAGAAAAATATTTTCCAAACCAAGGAGTTTTTAGGTCTGTGCTTCGATCCTGGTTGCACTATGCTCCATTTCCCTTAACAAAATAATTCTATTCAATTATTCTAACATGTCTTATTGGAGAACAATTGACGACTTATCTTTTTTGTTAATACAGAAAATGATATATCTCTTTCAAACCATATCTTGTCAGTGAGAGCGGGTGATGGGACTCGAACCCACGACATTTTGCTTGGGAAGCAAACGTTCTACCACTGAACTACACCCGCGATGGACTGCATTATTTTACACAAGTCACCGGTCTTTTGCAAGTTGATTATTAGAAAGCACCTCGACCACTCCAGACAACTACTATTGTCTTGAAGATAATGTAAAGGTCTAACCACAATGAATAGTTTTGAATATAATACAAATCATCTTCAGTGTGCAAATTCATGGGTTTGCTGCTTCTACCGTTAATTTGCCACCAACCAGTTATGCCTTGTGGTACAGAAAACCTCTGCCACTGCCAGGATTTATATCTATCCACGAGAGATGGCAGTTCGGGTCGTGGACCAACGATGCTCATTTCCCCTTTCAAAACATTCAGAAACTGGGGTATTTCATCCAAACTGGAACGGCGGAGAAATTTCCCAATTCTGGTTACTCTATCATCTTCCGCCGTTTTGTAGATATGGTTTCCATCAAGGTCTTCCTTAATTTTGGTTTCCATGTGTTCTTCTGCACCTACAACCATGGTCCTAAATTTGTACATATCGAATATTTTTCCATTCTCACCCACTCGTTTTGAGTTGAAGAAAATGGGTCTACCGGATTCGATCCGTATGACAAGAGCAATTATCGGTATCCCGATTATGATGAAAGGTGATAAAAGTAGTGAGACTGATAAATCGAAAGCTCTTTTTATGATCCGTTGGTTGTAATCTAACGCAGGTGCTTTCAGATCGACTAGTGGAATACCGGCAAGGTATGTGGTTTCTGCGTTCCTAAGGGTCAATTGGAAATAATCTGGGATCAACCAGACTTTTATTGGCATGTTGTGAAGAATTCCGATGATTTCAATCATGTGCTCATGATCGGAAGATGAAAAAGCAAGGATAACATCTGTTACTCGAAACTCCCGTATATTATCTTGAATTGATGTGGATTGTATTACCTCACTGGGTCTTTTATGAACGGATGACGTGTTATCAATGACCCCAACGAGAGAATATCCTTGTTCCCCCTCGAATTGGAATTCTTCAGCAAGAGTACGCACCATTTCACCAGTACCAATGATCATGATTCGCCTCTGGTTGCCGGGATCAGAAGAAAGCTTCTGAAGAACCATATTGGCTATATATCTCCAGAATAACATCCCAGTGTATGTTAGAACTGCAAAGGTAATAAAAAAGAGCCTGGATATGTCCCTGAAAGTAAAGTAAAGAAAACCAGCCAGGAACAGGGCGGAAAAAAATGAACCAATCGAGACTGATATTAAAATGCGATTTTGCTTCGAGTTTCCACGATCATCGTAAACGGAAAGGAACAAAAATATACCTACCCAAGAAAGAGGGAAGATGAAATAGATGATCAAAGGAAGATGGTAAGGAGGTGGAATAACGGCTGCGAAAGGCAGCAGGCTCATTACTGGTCGCAGTAATCCTGTCAAGGTCAGGCAAAAGATAATCCACACAGCATCCATGAGGATTGAAAACAAGACAAAATTTTCTGAAATCCTGCGGTTCACTATTGAGAATTATAAAGGATAGTTCAAGGTAAGAATTGTTCGTATTCTGATGATGTGACCGGTATCAATTTTTTGTTGTTGATATAATTTTGACATATGGAAGTAAAGAAATATCCCGTGGATGATTTGAGCGACCGTGAGATAGAAATACTTAAATTCGTTGCCACAGGAGCAAGTAACAAAGAAATTGCGAAAGCACTTTCAATTAGCACGAATACAGTGAAAGTTCATGTCCGTAATATTTTCGGTAAGATAAAAGTTTTTACAAGAACAGAAGCTGCGATGTACGCAGTTAAGTCGGGAATCCTATTGGGCGAAACCATAAGTGTAGAAACTTCTTCGAACGAAAATATTTCGACAGGATCTGGCGCTCTACCTGTAATTACTGAAAAAGTTGTGAGGAGTAGAAATAGGAGTTTGATTTTAATTTTCTCAGTAATTTCAATTTCAATTGTGTTGGGGGTTTTAATTTTTCTCCTGGTAAATCAACGGAAATTTATTAGTGCTGATACAGGTACCCTTTCCCTGGATCCAAATCCAAGTTGGATTCAACAGGAATCAATGAATGAAAACAGGGCGGCATTTGCAGTGGCATTCGTAGAAAATCAGCTGTTCGCTTTTGGTGGAGAAACTGAAACCGGGATAACAAAGGTTTCGGAGAAGTTTTCGTTTGCCGAGAGTTCCTGGGCGGCAATTCGAGAAAAACCGACCGCAGTCAAAAACATCAATGCAGTCTCTGTGAACGGACGTATATACATACCGGGTGGTGAAGATGAGAACGGTGAGATATTATCGATTGTTGAAGTTTATAATCCAGAAACTGACCAGTGGACGACCACCTCACCCATTCCCTCTCCAAGAAGCGACTATTCTCTGGTTACCAGTGAAGGCAAAATTTACTTAATTGGTGGTTGGGATGGTTTAAAATTCACTAACACGGTTTTTCGATTCGACCCTGACACAATTTTGTGGGATGAGCTAAAATCTATGAAAACCGCGCTTGGTTGCGCGTCAGCAGTAAATGTCGGAAGCGAAATATACATAATCGGCGGTAAAAATGAGTCGGGTGTTTTGGATGAAATCCAGGCTTTTTCGGTGCCGGGTGATACAAATCCAGAAGGCAACTGGAAAAAGGTAGGTTCACTTCCTCAGCCCAGACACTCGATGGGCAGTGCTTACTTAGCGGACACAATATTAATTATTGGCGGGACCAACCAGGATGATAAACAAATGCAAAACCTGGCATACAATCCCGTGAATAAAAGCTGGGATGATTTCAATTCTCCTGGAAATGGTTCCTTAACAGACCCGGGAGTGGCAAGTTCAAATACTCATATATTTTTGTTAGGTGGGTTTGAAGAAGGTAAATTAGTAAATAGCTTCTATTCTTTTCAGGTTATTTACTCCATCTTGTTACCTATCGTTGATTAAATAATGTAACTTCTCTCATTCCGTAAATAAAAATATCCAAAAAGTATTCCATCCATGTGTGTTGAAATTCATCGGGTGATTCCAAATTATGCAATCTGTTGATGCCAACCGGCTGAACGTTAACCGCAAAAATGTAGCCAGAATGATCTTCGTCCAGTTCTCTGGATCGGTAATCTCACAAGCAATGGTCGCTCTGGTGATGCTGCTTACGGCGCGTCAATTGGGTCCTGAAATATACGGTCAAATGGTTGGGAGTTTGACCCTTGTCTCAACTGCGTCAATTGTTTTCAGTCTTGGTTTGGATATGTGGTTGCTGAAAGAGGGAGGGAGGCAGCCCGGAGATGCAGGCAGGTTTGCTGGAAGCGTGTTAGTGATTAAATTAAGTTTAGGATCGGTTTGGCTGGTATTGATGTTTATACTTGCAGATTTATTTGGATCTCAATCATTGCCGGCGAGTTTCATTCGTTGGAATGCCGTAATTGTTCTTCTAGATAACCTGTTTTCAACTATGCTTACAACGTTCAAGGCAACGTTGAGGAATACTATTAATGCGTTGCTTGAGGTCATATCTGACACCTTCTGGTTGGTATCTACAGTCTTTTTGATCTATTTCGGCATTAAAAGCGCCTTCCCATTTTTTCAAACCAGATTCATGGTGCTGATTTTAAGCGTTGCTACTGCATTTTTATTAATCAAGTGGATCGTCAGATCATCTTCAAACATCCCCACTATTAAGACAGCACTGCAGAATTGTCTGCCATTTGCTGCATCAGAGTTTCTAAGTAAGATTTATTTGCGCATAGATATCCTGGTGGTGTCAATATTCCTTGGAGAATACAACGTTGGCATCTACTCACCTGCAGTAAGTATTATCAATGCAATATTCATAATTCCGGCAGCCATTCACATGGTTATGGTTCCGGTATTAAGTAATATATTCGCGCATGATCAACGGCAAGGGTGGAAGACAGCACGAAACAACCTAATCGTTATGGTGATTGTCGGTATCTTGCTGTCTTTTGTTATATATTTTGGGGTAGGGTTACTCCCACTCCTTTTAGGTGAAGCTTACCAATACTCGCAAGGTTTATTAAAAACCTTGAGTCCTGTCCCATTCATACACTCAGTAAGCTTGGGTATGTCTTCGATCCTGGTTTCGACAAACAACCAAAAATACCGAAGTATAGTTCAAGCCGTATCAGCTGCAACAAATATTCTACTTAACCTGATCGTGGTAAATATTTTTGGGATTTTTGGCGTGGCGGTTGTTTATATTATCTCAGATATTGTATTGTTGTTGGGATATGTAATTATTGTGTATAAAATCTATAAGAACCCAACCATGATTTAAATCTTCAAGGTCAAATGCGAACTTACCTGAGTTCATTGGTCTGAGGAGGCGATGTATTCTTCGATTTCTTTGATATTTTCAATATGATCGGAGATATTATTAGAACTAATTTTAGCGAAATTGGTGTGGACATGTGCTCGTGGGATGCCAAGAAAATCGACAATGGAATCGACGGTTGATTGGTGGTTAGCAGAATCTATCAGGTGATCTTCATAGAATAATTCAAGGTAAGGGAGCGATTCCATCACCTGATCTTGAAGTAAAGTAAGGTTTTGAAACCAGGCGGTCGTTTCCTTCACTTGAGAAGGAGGGAGGGTAATCTTGGGGATCCCTAATGACCTCTCGTTTTTGCTATAATGGAACTTTCTCCTTTTTTGTGCTGCTAATAATGAAATTGCGGCTCTAAATAGATCCCGACGCGATAACTTTATAAATTTAAAGTCTTTATCATAAAGTGATAGGATAAATTGGTAGGGATCGTCATAACCCTGGTAGCCAATGTGATTGGGCATTAATTTAAAACCAAAATTCTCCTTCGGAGAAAGCTTTCCCCTAGTTTCTAAATAATTGATAGGATAAAACTTCCGGTGGTAGAGTAACTCGTCTTCACAATGGATCAAGGGGTGAGAATCAAGAAGGTTGGCTAAGAGGGAACTTCCACTTCGATGAATACAAAAGATGACAAATTTGTGTTCAATTTTTTGTTTTGGAAGGAATGGATAGGATAAATACGTACGGGCTTCTTGAAGATACCCCTTAATGGGGAATAACCATTGTTTATTGTCAGGTGGAATTGTCAATTTGGTGCTGCCTCGCTACCGGGTATTATAACTAAAACAAATAGAGCTGTCACCGAGATGACAGCTCTATCGCAATTGAGATCCTGATTTAGGGTTATGGGAAAGGAAGTGCGTTGGTATCTTCGCCAACACGCTGTCCGCTGGCAGGTACATATGAGGTCAAACGAGCCAAAACTGCCAGTTCTGATCCTCCTGGTCCTTCAACGACCGCACCGCCACCGAAGGACGTACAATCATTGTGACAACCAAATTCACTCAACCCGGCATTCGTTGGATTTGAGTTGACCTTCTCACCTACCTGCATATTCGTCACTGGGATAGTGTGTGTACCGGCTACAGTGCCATCCGGATTGATGTAGCTGACGATGATGTTACCTGTGATTGGACCACTGCCAATGTTCTGGATTGCCAGGGTAGCTCGTTGCATTGTGCCAGCAAACCAATTGTCATCTTTAGCCCATCTGACGTAGGGAAGGGCACTCTCATCGGTACCTGCGGTAAAACCGATGAAAGCGGTCGAGAGTCCACCACCAGCAACTTTTCCTAATGCTACAACAGGGCGGTTGCTTGTTATTGTGGCTGCACCGAGGAACCCGTCAGGATTTCCACCTTCGCACCCATTGAATACTGCCTTATTGAAAGGAGGAATGTCGGTCTTTGTAATCGTATTACCATTGCTCCAGGTGACAGTGATGTTGGCATTATTTGATGGATCAGTGTTCTGAACAGCATAATTCGTGCTTTGGATCACACCGCTCCCAGCGTTGAATTTACACAATGCGGAGGGCATGTAAACTGTTGTAGCACCTTGCCCAACACCTTCGAATGCTTTACTGCCATAATCATTATTGTCTAATTCCATTGCACTGGCGACGATGGATCCGCCAGAGGTTTTCAACACCGCAGAACCTGAAAAAGTACTTCCGAGCTGAGAAATATTTCCCGTGTCGACTGGGAAACCAGCGCCAGGTTGAATGGTTTGGGTGAACGAATGCACTGGTGTGGCAGAGTCTGAATAGAATTCAAAGGTCACTTGAACAGGTGATCCACCAGCATTCTGTACACCAAAAATTGTGTACTGCTGTTTTGAAAACGCGTTTTTCAGCACAGAAGCTATCAGCATGTTTTGTGAGCCTTCTTTGAACCCATTCGACATCGGACGATTGCGTGCGTTTGGCTCGATTGATACACCTGGAGGAAGCTGTACGGCGGTGGCGGCTAAAGGCTGGTCAGCTGACAACACCGCTGTGCCGACAAAACCGGATCCAGCACCCAGGTTCCCGACGGAAACAGATGTACTTGCGCCCTTTGGAAGGTTTGGCTGTGTTGCTTCAATTGGAGTCGTATCATCCTTATTTTCGTACAGATCGATTTGCAGGTAGGTCGTCGTTGCACTTCCTATGTTTTGATATGTGATGAATGTGGTGAATTGAATCTGGTAAGGAAATGCTGCCAGAGTGTTCGTTGGACCAATTACCACAACTAATAGTGCGACGATCATAAGGCTGGTGAAAAGCTTTAATTTCATGTTTGAATCCTCCTGAATGGAATTATTGATCACATCACTATAATTTTAAGTCCGGTTCTCGAAAAAGCAATAATCCTTTAGTATTATTGCAATCATTTTTCTCAGCGTGAAAGGATTGTTCTTGAACCTTAATCACCACTAAGGGATTATATTCATATTTTTTTCTTTAATGTCATGTTGATATTCCATTTCTTATAGATTATCATTGCAGAGAGATGTAATTCCAAATTTTAATTTTATCGAGAGACTAAAGTATTAATATGTCAGCGAAAAAAATCTTCATCCAATTAATTGTTTCGTCAATATTTTTGAGTTCTTGCAGTCTTTTTCAGGGTTCCGGTGGAAAATCCACTGTTCAAGTGACGCCTCCACCACAACCATCCGCTGGAACAGCCACAGTTGTTGGTCAAATTGTTGAATTAGAAACTGATAAGCCTCTTGCAAACGTAATTGTCCGCCTTGCAGATGTGATCAGGGAAGAAGAAGGCGGCGTATTCATTTTAAACCATTATTCAAGCCCTGGAACGCGAACTGATCCTCAAGGATTTTTTATTTTTAGTGATCTTAATCCCGGTGAATATGTTATGGTTGTTGGGGATGGGGAAAACAGTAATGATTATGACATCATCGAAGATGAAGATACAGGAAATGCGAAAGTATGGAATGCACCTCCAGACGAAATTTCGGATTGGGGCAAAATCCAGGCTATTGTTATGTTTCGATGAGTTTCTTTGACCTGGGGATCAAGCTAAAGAGCGGTAAATTTCTGCATACTTTTCAGCAACCTTAGACATAGCATAGTTTTCCAAAGTTGCCTGGGAATTAACAATGAGTGTTTCTCTCAATGATTTTGTATCAACAAGCCGCAATATTACCCTGCTTAAGGCTTGGGGATCAGCTGAGGGTACCAGCAAACCGTTGTAATTATCTTTGATCAGATCATTGATTCCGGGGACATCAGACGCAATAACCGGTACATTACTTGCCATGCTTTCAAGGATCGAGATGGGCATTCCTTCCCAAAGGGAAGCGAGTACGAATACATCAAGGCATGGGAGCAGTTGTTCCACATCAAATCGCATACCGGCGAAAACCACGTTTTTGCTGATACCATATCTTTCAACTTGTTCAACCAAATCTTGTGCTAATGGTCCATCTCCAATAATGATGAAGAATATACTGGGATCAGATGTAATCACCTGTCTGGCTGCCTCAATAAGGTAAGCGTAGCCTTTTTGCTCAACCAATCGCCCCATGGAGCCAATCAATGTCGCTTCCGGTGGGACACCAAGCGAGAGTTTCATTTTAGATTTATCAACATTGACTTTATAAAATCGGTTCAGATCAACCGCTTCATTGATGTAGATCGATTTCCTGCCCATTAATTTTGTAATTGTTCGCTCGTTCAATCGATTGACCAATGTTGGATTGACCCCTAATTCAAGATCCAAGAGCAATGGTAGCAGGAAATTGGTCAGGAAAATCCTTCGTATAGGTCTTCTACGCCATTCATGAAGATAGCCATAATGAGTTGTTCGCAACATTTTCGAAGGACAGTTTTGAAGTTTTAAGAGAACCAGGTGAATATCAGTAAATTCTGAATGACTGTGAAGTACGTCTGAAGGCTTCCAGATTTGTTTAGATTTCAAAACTCGATAAGAATTTAAAAAGCTCTTGTATGGTTGTTCGTTATTCCAACCCTTTGGATGGATTGTAGAAATACCTTTATTGGTTAAAAATTCAACCCATTCCTTTTCAATTTCCGTATTTGAAAATTCCATGGAAAAAATTCTGCTCTGGAAAAATTCCGGATCCAAATTTTGGGCTAGCTCAACGGCTGCGCGTGTTACCCCTCCTCCTCTTTCCACATCGAGAGTTTGTACAAGCTGAAATATATTAATCTTTTGGGGCATGTTGAGCAACTGTAATAAATTCGCCAAAATAATCTTGTGCAGTCAATATTCCTGCATTCTTGCTTTCCTCAATGAGGTGCGGGATAATTCCTGCCAGGTGAGATTTCACCAATTCCTTTTGTTCCCATAATTCCGTTAGTTTGTTTATTAATATTTCAGCATCGACTTCTTCAATATCGACAACCCATTCATCCAAACCTGCTGAATTGGCAATTCCCAGAGTTTTCTGAAGGTATCCAATAGGAATAACCGGCACCATTCGAGTTGCAGCGAAAATGTTAGAGTGCATCCTGGTGCCAATCACTATATCCATTTCTCCAAAAATTGCCTGGAGCATATCTGGAGATATTGGCTCATCGAAGAATACCACCTCGCTTTTCATTTCGGATAAACGTTCTGCGATTCTCCTTGCCGTGATCCGGTCATCTTCAGCTTTGGATGGTCCCCAAACTTGTGGCACAAGCAGAACTTTTCCACCGTTTTTGGTTACAAAAAATTTTATAACTGCACTGACCGCATCTTCATAGACGGACTGCCTTCCGAACGCCTGGTTAGTTGCTGACCAATCCATGACAGTCATCGCCATTATGGGTTTATTATCGACACGATCAATATTTTTCGAAAGCAACCATTCTCTTGCCTGATCTTTAGATGCACCCTTGAAACCAAACGCAACGTCTGGTAATAGTATTATCCTGTCGCGGGGAATACCACAGGAAGTCAAATGATCAACCGTAATGTATTCACGCGCCATTATTAGCCTGGCTTTCGAATAAATCCACTTAACCAGTGGACCTTCCCAGGTAAAACTAAAGGGTCCTATTGATTGAGGGAAGATGTACAAAGGTTTGCCAGCCAATACAGCAAGGATTAATGAATAAACAGTCAAAAGGAGTGTTAACCCTCGCCCACTGCTGCGCAAGAAACCTCCAGCTGTGCTTACAACCAGGTCGGCTTCAATGTAGGCATTTACCCAATCCCGAATTTTCTTAGGTGTTAGTCCGAACCATGCTTTTCCAAAAATACGATTGCTGATAATGGGGATAATGCTTCCTGGTGCTAACCATATCAGCCTTCCCCAATTCCAGTGGTATCCATCCAACACCCAAACGAAATGAGAATTCAAAACAGGTAAGTCACCTTCATAACTTTGGGGATCGTTCATCGAGATTGTGATTTTACAATCTTGAAAATTTTGTTCCAGTTGTTGAACAGTCACCCTGGACAATGCTAAATCACCCGCGTTGTAGTCAGAATGAACGTTTATCAAGAAAATATTTTCAGGCATTTCTCTGTCCAGAAATAATTTTCCTTATGAAAATTTTTAGTTTTATTAATTGGCGATCGATTAATTGTAGGGCTCTAAGTTTGTTGAGGTCCCAGTAAATCAACCGATCAAAAATAACGGTTCCTCGTGTTCCCTTTTGTTTTTGCCATGCAGTATGGCTTTTATTTCGAACTTGAATCTTTCCTCGCGTTATCATTCCCTTGATTAGACTGGTTGGACGCTCTGGTTGTATTCTTTTTCTGGGTACCGCTTTTCCCTGAGCCCAATGCAATCTATACGCCAGACCAACCCTTCTGTGTTCAAATGTTGAAACCTGCGACTGAACCACTTGTTTAGTCGTAAATGGTGTTAAATTGAGCGAACCAGATTCCAACCCTTCCTTTACCAGTGTTTGAGCAATTTCTGAGCGTGTGATCACAATGTTTGTTCCGCGCCAATCGGAAGAGAATGGTTGTAACCACGCATCACCTGTTGAAATGTCAGCAACCTCGCCAACGACATCATCACAGTAGTCACAAACGTTGTACTTAAAGAAGCCAGGTCCCCAAAGGTCCTTTAATTTTTTTAGATTGAGTTCAACGAATTCCCCATTATTTGACCGGTTTTCACAGCCAAAGTGATATCCATGACTGCTTTCACCTTCCTTTTTGATGCGATATTGAGGTTTTAAAATTTCATCACTTAGGATATCAAGCTGGGCTGCTAAAAATTCCGTAAAATAGGCGGTTTTTAAACCCCCACAAAATATGCCAGCACAGAAAATGATTCTTTCACGCAGTACTTCATTTTGGATTTGCGCCAGTCGGATACCCTTGATAAAACATGGAAGACCAACAATAGCAAATTTTGCATCCTCGGTCAAAACAACGTCGAGGACATCTGCAAGATGAACAGGATAATAACGTGATTTTGAACCTGCCTTCACTTCTTCGATTGTTGAACATACTCGAAACTCGAAAAAGGGTCCTTCGATTTCATTTGGTTGAACGCAAATTACTCTGTCAACAATCTTCTTTTCAAGTAATTTTGCCAGTATCCAGGTTGTCACACCTCCTGACGATCCATTCATCCTGAATTCCTGGGTAAAGCCTGCGTAGAGCCCCTGGTAATAGCCTACATGGGTTTCTTTTTGGGAAGCAACCACTCCAAAAAGCTTTTCCCCTAACTCATCCTCGGTTGGATTATTTATGTTTCTTATCACCCCATCAGCAAAAGGACATACTGAGGCACAGATGGTGCATTCATTACACTCACCATTTAAGGCAACTGGTTGTAATGCTCCTATTTGATTCCATTCCATTTTTAATTGACCGTCTGGACAAACAGCAGCACAAATACCACACCCAATGCAAAAATCATTTTCGACGAGTTGTTTTATGTTCTCCAGGAGTGGTCGGTTTTTAACCATATTCATTATTTTCGAGTGGGTAGTCGGGCAGCAAATGAGTTGTACACTTCAATCAAGTCAACACAGATCTTATCCCAGTAGTAATTCTCCAGGTTCGAATACCCACTTTCTTTGAGGTAATTTGTCTGGTTGTCATTATTCAAGATTTCCAAAATCGCACAGGCAATCGATCGCGGGTCGCCTGGGCGAACAATCATACCAGCTGAAGGATGACCAAGTAAAAATTTTCTATCGCCAACATCCCCAGTGACAAAAGGCACCCCACTTGCCCAGCTTTCAAACAGTTTCAGGGGAGAACGACCCTTAGAAGCATCGTCGTCATGCACAGGGTCAACAGATACTTCAGCCAATTGGTAATACATTGATACTTTGTCAGCAGGGACTTTGCCAACCCACCTCACTTGTTTCTCGATACCCATTGATCTGCAGTAAGACCGCATCGCATCGTAATCTTCACCGCCTCCAACAATAAGAAGGATTGCATCCGGAAAAATACTTAATACCTCTGTAAACGCACTAAGTAATAGATCAATGGGATGACTGATCAAGCCGATGGTGCCTATATAAGCTATTACTCTTTTACCTTCTAGATCCAAGCTATACTTTAGTTGCTTGATCTCTTCAAATTTACATGCACGATACCATTCCCGATCAATGCCATTCGGGATGAAATGCACCTTACTTTCTGGTACTCCCCAATCAATTAATTTTGACCTCATAAAATGCGTGTTCGTCGTAATTTGGTGAACTCGATGGGGAACCTGACGCTCAAATAAACGAATTACAGTTCGCTGCCAGTCTGATTTGAATTTTCCTGATCCTTCTTCGAAATCATCACAATCCAGGAAGACGGTTTTATTTTGCAGGTAACGACCCGTTAATCCTGCAATACTATTCATCGGATGCGGTTTACCGATATGGATAATGTCTGCATCAGAAATAAGTGCAGCTTTCGTTAATTGGAGAGTGGAGTAGGAAGTGTTAAGCAACAATTTCCCGGAATTGTAATATTTCTTGGAATTACCTTTTTTTGAAACATGCATTGGACCGACGTAATGAATTTGAACACCTGATCGTTCAAACTCTCTGGTATTAACCGTATTGAAATCTCCATGAGTGGTTATGATATTGGTTTTGTGTCCCAATTTTGACAGTTCTTTGCAAATTGGTAAATATCTGCCCGATGCACTAGGGCTTTCCAGGTCTTGGGTAAGTAAATAAGAGATTTTCATTTTTTAATGCAATAATTCGCGCAGATGGGATGAGTACAATTCACCCAACCTGTCCAATGAGAACTTTTCCTGGTAAAGTCTGTAACCATTCTCAGCTATCCCATCTCTTAATTTTGGGTCTTTCTTCAATTCTAAAACAGTATCTTTGAGCGATTGTGCATCCTTGAGATTGCATTGGAGCATATGGACCTTATTGACAAACACTTTCTCCAGTGCAGGGGTTGCGGCAGTAATGACCGGTTTTCCAACAGCCAAGCCAATGTAGATTTTGTTATGTATTGTTATCAAGGATTGATATGAGGTGCCAAATATCCCTAATATCACATCTGCTTGATTTATTCTAACGGCTAATTCGGTTTCATCCATCCAGCCGGTGAAAATGACATTAGTGAGGTGAAGGGTTTGAGTTAGATCCTTACAAAGGGAATAGTCTGGTCCAGTCCCGATTAACTCGAACTCGATATCCTCGAAGTTTCTTAATAAATCTGCGGCATGAATGATTGTTTCGACATGGTGATTCCGGATGAAAGTACCAAAATATAAAACTTTGAATTTTTCATGGTTACTCTCGTAATCTACCGGATGAAAAATTCGATCATCAGCCCCGATAGGCACCAGCTTGAATTTGTCTTGTGGCACCTTATAGTTTTTGATAAACCACTCGATATAATCTTCTGTGTCCTGAATGAGTAAATCCGGTAAGTGGCAGGATATTCTTTCGAGGCTTTTCAACATGAACATGGATAAATGGTTTGATTCATCTAAACCTCGGTCAACTGAAACCAGGTAAATTGACATCAATATATCCCAAACTAAAGGTTTCCGGCGAATCCAACTTAAAATTCTAGCCAGGATAACATCAAGTTGACCAGGATAACCCACGATTAGAATATCATGGTCTTCGATTGCCAGGTATCGTACAAGCAAACGCCAATAAGTGAGGAATAATCTTTTCCAAAAGGAGAAATTCTTCCAACCTCCCGTAGCGATCTGCACTCTGTCTTCAATACCTTGCCATAATGTCTCGTGGCAAGTAATCACTTCAACACCGGCACGTTTAAGTCTTTCTATCATAACAACATTACGCACGTATTGAGCTCTATATGTGCCGAAATAACAAACTTTCATAATCTTTTCTGTCTCAAGTGCTCAATCGAAAATTAGGTGGCATATTATTTCCAGACCCATAGTATCAAGACTTATCTTATTGGCAAATCGATCGATCGAATTGGTAAATGCGAACATTCGCTTTCTTAAATTGTAGGCTGAACATCGGGGAATCTTTCAATTGATCATCGGTGAATAAAGGGAAATTCCCAAAACTGACCTGACCTTGTTGTTGACCTATATATAAGTGCGTAATGCCCTCACTGCACAATAATTTTTATCAACTCTATGGATGGTATAGGGTAAAGTTCGATTGTCCGCACCAATGTTACCATCCGTTGGTTGTAATCGGGACTTATGGGGATTTCATTTAGAAAAGCATAGCGTGGAGGAACATTGTTTTGCCTTAGAGTATAAAACGGGATCCACCATCCAGCATCATTCCCCATTATAGAATTTTCAGACGGGACAGTCATTGCTTCTGCAAGGAATTGCGAATCTTCGGGTAATTCACTTTTTATAAATTCCATAGCAGCCAAATCTTGTTTTAATACCAGGCTGTGTTTTTGTGCATCAGGGATTTGGACCTGATTGTAACCACCCCAAACACACACTGTAAACAGTAGAAGATAAAGGACACCATATTTCTTGAACTGAAATTGGTCCAGATTCGTTTTTTTTGAAAGTACTTCAGTCAGGAACCATCCAGCGACTATCGACACGGGTAAATACATAGAAATCAGGACCGAAAAATTTTCGGAGAAAAAAGCTGTGGGGATTCTGAGCAACCTGGTGAACACGAGTGAGAATAGGAAGATTGTCCAAAGTATGATTGTGAATATCTTCCAGTTGCGAATGAAAATGCAATAAATAATACCTCCCGCAAAAAGAATCGAGGTTCCCAAGGGAACGTATTGGAAAAAATCCAACCAGATCTTATAAAGGTTGAATATGTTTTCTATCTGATAATTCGGATTTGTTACTGTAGAATAAGCTGTTTCTGCCAGGGAGCTATTGTAAATATTCGCCAACCATGGGAATATTAGGATTCCCGATACGAGGATTGTAATTAAACCTGTTGTGACGAATGGTAGTAGATTATTTCTGTTTATGTTTCGAGATACTACAACCCAGACAAGTACCAGAGCAAATATAAAGGCAATAAAGAATAGTGCAAACCGGTAATAACTGAGTAGCATTCCAACTAAAGTCACAGAAATCAGCAAGGAGTATTTGAGGTTTGCTTTCGAAAAAAGATGAGAAAACCCATTTCTTTTTATTGATCGAGTAAAGAAATCGGATGTCAGAAAGAATAAAGAGGGCAGGATCGCCAGACCTGCCAATTGTGCATATCTGCCCCAATTTATATACCAACCCGGAAGGTTGGACAATAATCCTGCCAGAAGAACTGAACTTGTTGCAGCAAAGCGGTTTCCAGAACTTACCTGGTAAGCCAATGGATATAAAGCAATTACAGCGATGATATTTATAACCTGACCAACAATTAATGTGGCTGACGAAGCATCAATATTAGTAAGCCACATCCATACAGCCACAAGTGATGAAAATCCGTATTGAACACTGAGAGTTGTGTAAGGTGTATATGGCAGCCAGGATGAAAATAATCCATTATTTTCAAAAAACAGCTGGGCGATAATGGTATGGTGAACTGAATCACCCCACATCGGGGCAACCAATCCACGCAGATTTACAAACCTGGAAAAAATAATCAGCAGAAAAACGAGCAGTTGGAATAGAACCAGAGGACTGGTGAATGATTTTAAATCGGCTTTTATACTTTTTAGTTGTGTTTTAGGGTTAGTTCTCCGAAAATTATGATATCCCAGGACAATTACACTTAATATCAAGGGGACTAATACATACAATCCCCCAGGTTTTAGGGGTCTTGTCCAAAGCATCAAAATGGGATAGATGGCTATGCCGACACTTGAGGCCAGGCAAGCCTTGATCATGAAATCCTTGTTTTTCCAATTAGGGATTGTTACTTGGAGGAATGCCCAACCGGGTAGGACGTATAGCAATATCGTGATAAAAGAGTAACCAACCGATTTGAGTAATAGGAGTATCAACGTCAGAAGATTCTGAGTAGTTATGATCGAGGCAATCATTAAATAATTGTCGGGCAAAGAACTCAAATTGCTTTTTCAGGTTGGTCGATTGGCTTCAGTTCAGAAACTTCTTCATGACGGATGGCGTTATGCTCGAGATCAATTTCAAGTTTGCGGATTCGATAATGGATTTCTTCGAGGATTTTTCTATTAAATCCGATCAGGTCTGCCAGTAAACCGATTACCAGAACCTGGAATCCAATAATTGACAAAATCGCCACAAAAATTAATGATTGTATATGACCATCCCCCTGACCAATCATAAAAAAGTAAAGAAATCGAATCCCAATTGCAAAACCAATTAAAAGGATTACTGACCCTAACCACGAAAATACTTTCAATGGTCTATATAACATGTAAGTTCTAAAAATAGTGGAAGTGGAGTTTGCCAAATATTCCGGGATGTTCTTCATCAACCTGGAAGGTCTTGTTTTTGGGTTTGTCCGTACTGGCACGTACTCAACTGACATTTGCCGGGCACCAGCTTGAATTAACGTTTCGAGTGTGTAAGAATATTGGCTCAAAACAATGGTGCGCAAAGCAGCTTCCCGGCTAAGGGCTCGAAATCCACTGGTGGCGTCAGGGGTGTCAATTCCGGAAGCTTTTGCCATCACCCAGCTCCCAAACCGCTGCAATAATCTCTTCCCAGGGGAGAATTCTTTGAGAGTAGCAACACCTCGGTCTCCAACAACAATATCAGCTCTACCTTGTAGGATAGGTTCAACTAAAAGTAATATGTCTTCGGCGTTATATTGGTTGTCAGCATCGGTGTTGACGATCAGGTCAGCCTGATTGGCAAGACAGGTTTCAAGACCAGCCACGAATCCTCCAGCCAACCCAACGTGGTGCGTTAATCTGACAATATGGTCAACACCTGACGCCATGGCTACTTCTATAGTTCGATCGTCACTGGCATCGTCGATGATGAGCGTTTCGATTATATCTATTCCTGGAAGCTTTTGTGGTAAAGCTGCCAGGGTGATTGGTAAAGTTAACTCTTCATTTCGACAGGGAATTTGGATAATTAATTTCACTTAGCCATGCCCTTTCAATAAGATATTTAGGGCTTATATCCAGCGGAAGTATACCATACGGTCGATTTAACTCTTCTAGGTAGTGGTAGAATGAGTTTTCAGGTATTATGGCGCGTACAGGCCAATCGAATGGGCAAATTGCATTAGTACTCCTATCGCTCCCTTTGATCATAATATTTATTGGTTTGGGGATATCAATTTGGGGAGGCTATTTATTACTCAATCCGGCTTCAGATATCGAGTGGACAACCATCAGTGAATTTGGAACTTCCGGATTTAACATTTATCGCTATGTGCCGAATACGCAGGAATTAATTAAAATCAATGAAAGTATGATCCAATCTTCATTGGATCCGCTAACAGGTGGGAAATACCATTTTGAAGACCATGATGTTGAGCATAACCAAAAATACCTGTATGTGCTCAAAGAGGTGACAACTACAGGTTCAGAAATTAAAATTGGTGAATTGTTGGTAGAAATAAACCCAAAAGGAAATCTAAATTTTCTTTTGGGTTCTATTATTGTAATTATCGGAAGTTTCACTTTCGTTTATATGTATAAAAGACGGAATGATTTTCTTAACCCGAACATAAAATGAAACTGAGCATTGCTGGGGTATGTGTGTCCATCGCCGGGCTTTCAAGAAAAGCAATGAAGTCGGTTGAAAGTTTATATCCTGGATTTTTGTCCGAAGACGATAGTGATTTTGAGCTGATTGTCAGGTCATATTCGTCGAAAAAACTGACTGAATCGGGCATTGATCATCATCCCGAATTAGAGATTTTTCCGAAAATGATTGAATTGACCTTTCCAGATGCGGCAGGGCGCATTAATCTCGTTCGTAATATGGGTTATTTAATTGGTGAAGAAAAGACTTTCTCAATTTCGCTTGATTATTTTCTGAAGGTATTATTCTCGGTCCTTATTTTTGAGAAAGGTGGTCTGCTGGTTCATTCTGCAGGGATAAAGATGCAAAATATTGGGTATGGATTTATCGGGCATTCGGGTGCCGGTAAAACAACGATTTCAAAAAATTCTCCCTTCGGTGAAGTCCTGAATGATGATCTCGTTAGTTTTCTCCCAAACTCGAATCAAGATTGGAAAATCTGTTCAACACCTTTTTCCAACGTGCGAATACATACGAGGAACTTTTGCGCGAACCTTAACCAGATATTTTTCTTATCAAAGGCTGAAAGGGTGATTTTTGAACCAATTGGTATTGGGGAAGCTATTTCGGAATTCTTTGCCAATATTCCCGTTTTACCACAAAATAATGATTGGGTTCCATTTATACTAGAAAGGGTCAATTTGATATTAACCTCCACTAAGTTTTGCCGGCTTCATTTCACGCCAGATAGTTCTTTCTGGGACCTGATCTTGTCACAATCAAATGCAGTATAATTATCTTCGTTCTTGCACTCAAAATACATATTGTTTATACTTGCTAGTGGGAATCAATCCATCTTAGTCAGGTTATGAAGGATCAAAGGGATGACCGTGGAAATAATCCAGCCAAAAGAGAATAAAACAAGTAAAAAAACGTATCAAAAACCAGCAATCGTGTTCGAACAAGATCTCGAGGTAAGAGCTGGTTCCCCAGAAAATGATTTCACAGATATGCTGGAAATAAATCCGGGAGATTGATTGCCTTCGATCAAACTTATTGGTTGATTAATAAAAAGCCTCCTAATGGAGGCTTTTTTTCTGGATGTATAATCGTTTTTATGAACCGTTTCATGTCGGTTATTACGCAAATATCAATGTTGGTTCTACTAACACAAGGATTACTTTATCCTTTGGGGCGAACTTTTGTCCCTTCCACCAAAGTGCATGGGGATTTTTTACGCATCATTAATGAGGATGAAACAGGGATTATCTTAAATTATTCATTTCCCGAATTCAGTTTTGAAAAGGCAAATTACGCAGGATCCGAATACAACAAGTTATCTATAAATGGTATAGGGCAGGTATTTGAGTATAACAAACCATACCTGCCAAAAGTGAGTGAATTAATTGCAGTACCAGGAAATTGCGAGGTCAAACTCACCATCATTTATCGCGAAAAAATTGGTTTACCAGGTCCATTTACGTTAATGGGTCCCTCTGAACCAACACCAATCCAAGACGATTTTACCGGAGGTACTTATTCTGAGAAATTGATCGATCCAGACCCGACAATCGATAAAACTTATCCAGAGTCGATAGCAAGTATCGCTTCTGATGCCTGGATTCGTGATCAACGAGTAATATTACTTGAGGTATTCCCATTCCAATACATAATGTCGAGTGGGGATCTTATTTGGAACAGAGAAGTTCGAGTTGAGATATCTTTCAATTATGATCAGGAAAATGAGACAGATGGATGGTCGCAAACGAATATAAATCCTTACGAAGAATACCTTCGCAAGAACCTGGTAAATTACCACACGGCAACACTTTGGCGTGGATTTCCTGAACAGAAGATTGAATATGAATTAAATACTTCATCGGAAGGAATTGAGAGCCTTTCCTTGCTCCCTGACCAATCAGACAAGATAAAGATTGAAATTGAGCAGGATGGACTGTATAAATTGACAAAACCGGATATGGTGTCAATGGGATTAGGGGGAATTAATCCAAACGACCTGACACTCACATCGCAGGGAGTGAAGCATGCTTATTATTTACTCAATGATGACGGTGATGAGATTTTCGACGATGATGAGCAATTGATTTTTTGGGGTGAAAAATATACGGGGAATCGATTCGAGGAGTTATACGGAGATGAAGACGCCAACTGGGGGACATTTACACGTCAGCTTCCAGATGGCACATATGATAACTGGACTCCTCAGCTCAATGCGGTGATGTTTGAAAAGTACACGGATACCAATGTTTATTGGCTAGACTGGGAAAGTGGTTTTGTTGAAAGGATGGAAGAAATATCAGGAGTTCCTGGTGGCCAACAGCCGAGTATGGATTTTCAACAAAAAAAGGTGTTTGAGGAAGATAATGTTTGGAGGACACATCCTTTCACATCAGAAAGCACCTGGTTTTGGGAAAGAATTCAGAGCAATGATGTTGTGGATCGAGAATATGATTTCCGCCTGGAAAATCCGCTGGTTGGGCAAAATATTGTCACCTTTAATGGTGAGATTATGGCAGTGAAAACGAATGATGGATCACTGGGTGATCATCATATATCGATTTTCATAAACGAGGGAACTTCCCCTGTGTTTGATGGCTGGTGGGATGGAAAAAGCCGATACCACTTCTCGTTTGTTATTCCTTCTGCAACAATATTTGATGGTACCAATTCGTTGCGGTTGAGAGTTCACCCCACAGAAAACGTGCCAGTTGAGGACCTATTCTTTGATTGGTTTTCCGTTGAGTATGGACGTTATTTGACTGCAGTCGACAACCAATTACACTTCGCAACAAATTCTGTTAGTGATCTCAATTACGAGGTGAATGGATTTTCAAACCAGGATATCTGGATCATCGACTTAGGACAAACGGAAAAGCCCAAATTTGTGTCTAACTTTGACATTCAATTGACCTCAAGCGGAATTGAAAAGTATCATTAGTGAAAATGAAAATGGTTATTCAGTCGTTTTCTCCGGAAATTCGGATGAGTATTACCTGAGCACATATGATCGGATAAAGAGCCCAAAGAGTGATTGAAATTGTGGAGTTTCCACAATATTTGCTGGATGAGCCAGCTGATTACGTGTTTATAACTAGTGAATCGCTAGAACCCGGTACTCAACAACTTGCAGATCTTCGTGTATCCACCGGGTTTTCAACGCAGGTAATAACTGTTGAAGACCTGTACAACCATTTCACTTATGGTATCCGGCATCCAATAGCCATCAAGGAATATTTCCGGTTTTTACTGGAAAATTATTCACAATTACCAATTTATGCGCTTCTGGTCGGAGATGGGCACTGGAACTTGAAAGCGTCTCCTTCATATCCAAACCCATCTCAACACATGCTGCCTAACATGGTGTGGGTAGATCCTTGGCAAGGGGAAGTGGACAGCGCGAACTTATTGGCAACAGTGATTGGTGATGATCCTATAGCCGATATATCCATCGCCAGACTTCCGGTGAATGGCAATGAAGAGTTAACTTCATATGTTAATAAAATTGTGGAATATGAAAACAATTCAACACCAGGTTGGAAAAATAATTACCTGTTTGTCGCGGATAACACTCCAGATACTGCAGGTGATTTTGTTCAATTGTCCGAAAATGTCATAAATGAATTTTTCTCACCCCCGTCTGGGCGCAATGTAATCCGCTTATATCAAAATGATTTTATAAATAATATTCAAGGTATCAGGGACTCGATTGTGGGGTCCATCAATGATCCGGGTGTTATGATCGTAAATTACATTGGTCATGGTTCAATTAACCTTTGGGCATCAGATGGAATTTTCAGGTATGCCGACATAGAATCCCTTAATAATTTAACAAATTACCCTATTTTCCTTTCTATGACTTGTCTTGATGGCTATTGGATAAGACCCGATGTCACCGGATTAATCGAAGAATTGATCCGATCAAGCGATAAAGGTGCTATCGCTGCATTCTCACCGACCGGTTTGGGTGTGGCAACAGGTCATGACGTTTTACACAAGGGTTTATACGAAGCTTTGTTCACTATGAGAGTTGTTAAATTGGGTCAAATGGGTGATTATGCAAAGTTGACATTATATCAATCAGGTATCAGCCCAGATCTTATTCAGACGTTCACTGTGTTTGGGGACCCATATTTGACGGTTCCCACACACCAATCCATTCACTTACCGGTAATTCGTAAGTAAATAATAGGAGCAGGAATGCTGGATACGCATACAATTCTGAAGAAAAATTCCCAGGTCATCAGCAAGGTTATACATACACCCACATCAAATGGTACTGGTGAAGAAACTTCATTCACAGAAACAATCCTGGTTTTGTCAAAGCAGGCTCAAGTTAAAGTAATTAATGATGTTGGATCAAGAATCTGGTCTCTAATTGACGGAACACGTACAATCAACGATATCTGTCTCATAATCCTGGAAGAATATGATGTCAAAGCGGAAAATGTTTCTATTGACGGTTTAATTTTCCTTGAGGAACTCCTGGAGAAAGGTTTAATTGAAATTGATTGATTTTTTCAGTTACAGTCTTTTATCCTGTAAACTTTAGTTCAATAATGAAGACACGATCCAAAACCATTATTACCACTATCCTGCTATTGCTTTTATTAGCAGTGAGTTTTATTAGAACTGAAGAAGTCCGAAGTGCGATTGATCTAATGTACTTTATAGCAACGCCTGGAGATCAAGTTATTAAAATTGGTTGGGGCACTGCTACTGAATTAGACACATCCGGGTTTTATGTTCTCCGAAGTCTGAATCAAAGTTCTGGTTACATCAGGATCTCTCAATTTATTTTTTCTGAAGGTGATACGCTGGTTGGTGGAAATTATGAATACGTCGATTACGAAGTGACAAATGGGATTACCTATTGGTACATGTTGGAAGAGATAGATAATAATCAAGGTTCGACTCTATACGGACCGGAAAGTGCCATTCCGCAAAGTTCTATCTTGACATCTACACCAACACCGACCATTACTATCCTAAGCACACCAACATTTACCCCCACATCCAATCTTTCGGCAACGCCAATGTCCCGGTTTGATCAGGCGTCTGACACTCCTTCATTTCCACAAACAGTGGCTCAGGAAACAAATGACGCATATCCAAATCCTTTGGTGAGTGGCGACCAACAGTTCGACAGAAACGATTTATATCCTGAACCAACCGAATTTGTGCCTGATCCTTACCCGATTTCCGATATTACGGAATATATGTTTGAAGATGAATTAATCCCATTCCCATCGATTACTGTGCAATTTCCACAGGTTTCTGTTGAGGGGACGAAAACTGTTGCTCCTCTTTCGGTGGAAGAATCAACGGTTGTGAATGGAAGAGAAAAGAATAATACTGGGAATATTCTTTTGTTCTTCGGTATCGGCAGTATCTGGTTGATTATTGCGGTATGGGTGATCAGGTTGTTTCGGTACAGGTAATTTTGAAATCTCTCTCAAGAATTTATAACAAGATTCACAACAATCATATTGGTTATTTCCTTTTTCATTGTTGGGTGTGCGTCAAACAAAACCATCGACGACCAAAAACAAAATCCACTCGAACGTCATATAGTCGTGAAAATGTTGACACAAAGCGAGGGTTTCTACAGGGTTAGCGTAGAAGACTTGTTATTATTCGGTTTTTCAAAGAAAACTATACTGGATGGGAAAACTTTTTTATATTACAACAAGACAAAGCAACCTTATTGGTTGGACGATTTACCAGGAGACCAATACATTACATTCTTTGTACCTGAAACAGCCAGCAGGTATTACACTCATTCAGCTGTTCTATTGAGCAACATGGAAATAGATTTCTTCGAAAATGTGATCGATCCAGTGTCACCTGATCAAGATGATTGGGCGCATTACCTAAACGGTGCCGCTGATTCATATCTGGAATTTGATAAGCTCGAGTTCAATGAAATATATATGCCGTTTATTCAGAATGAACAGCCTTTTCTCTGGAAAAGGATCACAACCCAAACTCCAGCAAGAGTCGAATTTGATATAAGTGAGTTGACCGATGGAGATTTTTCCATGTCTGTAAATTTATGGTCGAACATGACCGGATTAAGAAAGCCTGACCATAGAATATTCTTATCATTAAATGATGATTTTCTCGGGTCATTTTCCTGGGACGGTATTGGATTTATGGAGTTGAATGTTGATTTAAGCTCAGAGGTATTAAAGCACGAAAGGAATGTATTGGACATTTCGATCCCTGGCATTGATGAATTTTCTACGGATAGCGTTTGGCTTGATTGGATTGAAATCCGATATCCAAGGATTCTCACACCATCGAATGACGTTATAAAGTTAGTAGGCAGCCAGGATGAGATTTTAATTAACAATTTTTCCGAACCAGTTGATGTTTATGAAGTTGTTGATGGTCATCATATCCGAATGACAAGTTCTGATCTTCAAAATGGCTCAACATGGCGTGGGGAAGTAGGGAAGAAATATTGGATTGTTGGAAATGATGGTTATAGAGTAGTTACTGAAATAAATGATGTGAGCGAAAGTATTGATTTTGTAAAGAATTTGATACCCGGTGTTTATACAATCCTTGCGCCTGAACCTTTTATTAATGAACTGCGTCCATTGATTGAATTAAGAGAAAGTCAAGGGTTGTCAACTTCAATAATGCCAATCCATACATTATTCGATGCATTTACAAATGGAAATCCAGACCCCGTCGCAATCACCGATTACTTGAAATGGTTGTTGAAATTCAACCTGAATTTACCAAAATATATTTTTATTGTCGGTGGTTTTTCGTATGATCCTCAGAAACTACAAATAATCGATAATATTAAATTCCGTAATAGCATTCCTTCCTATTTCGTCCACACTGAATATGGAGGAGAAACTGTAAGTGATATTCCCTTCTCGATCGTGGATTTCAATCAAATTAATAATATAAACAATCAAAATCCATACCAGATGGATATTTCAATAGGAAGGTTACCGGCATTTGAAGAAATTCAGGTTAAAAATTATGTCACGAAGGTAATAGAATATGAAAAGAACCTCAAATTAAATGACACCCGGGATATCGTTGCAATCGTTGATAATACTGAAACCAGTTTTTCGAGGGCTGCTGTTGAATTCCTGGAAGTATTGGGTGATGAATGGGCATCTGTTTATGATAAACCAATAGATTCTTTCCCGTTGGAGGGTTCAAATAACCCGTTGGTTACCGATATGGTGGTTTATTATGGTCATGGGTCTATTCAGCAATGGGGGAAAAATGAGCTGATATCAGTTGAACAAATCAGTAATGGTGAGTCAGCATTTGAATCTGCATTCATTCTACAATTCACCTGTTTATCGGGATACTTTATTCACCCAGAAACAAGATCACTTTCGGAAAATTTTTTGTGGAATCGCGAAAGCCTCACGGTTGCTACTATTGCCCCAACCTCCTTGACTCTGCCAGTTGACCAGGGTGTATTAAGCCGCTCATTGGCTTATCAATTGAATCGCAGTGAAAACGAAAGGGTGGGAGAACTGTTTTTGTCAGCGTGGAATAATGCATCATTTGATTCTCCTAAGAACAAAGACCTGTTGATGACATTTTTGTTATTAGGTGATCCTGCAATCATCTTGCCTTGATAGCCCTCCAAGTCGATAGGAATAATTCGATTAATGTTTAAATAAGACGTAACCAGATCTTGAAACCTTCAAGGATCGAATCTCCTATAAATTCCCTCAAGATTGAATTGTCGGGAATCAGGGAAGGATCCAGTGGGAGGAACCACTCGAGTAAGGATAACAAACGTTTTGCCTCAATATACTCCTGAGAACCAAAAGGCACCTGCAGGAGGAGAGGTTCGACAATGGGTTTTAAACAAGCGAGTTCGTAAACCAGCGCCGAATTGAACATCACAGCTGAATTTTCCTGATAGGGATAGATGTTTTGTTTTTCTCCCCTGCGAACAGATTCCCATCGATTAATTGTTGTTTGAGCGTTGTAACCGCGATGTCTTGCGTCCCGGCATATTCTTCTAATCAAACGGGTGTCAGTAGTTGATACACGGTTGTGCCGATCTAAATTCAATTGAGTAAGTGCAGACACGTATATTCTAAATACTTTTTGGTTATCATAATTTGGTAGAAGATTCGGATTAAGACCATGAATGCCTTCTAAGAGTATGATTCCATCCGGTTTGATTTTTATTAAGTCACCTGGTTCACGTACCCCTGAATGAAAATTGAACCTCGGCAGTTGAACTTCTTCTCCCATTGACAATGCTTTTAAATCGGTTACCAACCGGTTGATATCCAGGGCTTGTAATGATTCAAAATCATAGTTTCCGTCTTTATCTTTCGGGGTTTTTTCCCTATCAACGAAATAGTTATCCAATTCGAGTGGAAAAGGGCTGATTCCCCGTGCTAGTAGTGCTATACTGAGCCGTTTGGCGAAAGTGGTTTTCCCGGATGATGTAGGACCTGCAATTAAAACAACTTTTGTATCATCAATATGAGAAGCAATTTTTGCTGCAATGTCTGTGATTTGGAGGTCATGGAATTCTTCCGAAATAAGTATAAGTTCCTTTATCTTGCCGCCACTTATCGCTTGATTCAACATTCCTACACTTGCTATCCCTATTTTTTGGAGCCAATCTCCATATAGACGAAAAGCTTTTAACAATTTTGGGTAATCGGGTAAGGGCGAAATTGTTGTTGGTGCGTTCCTGCGTGGAAATCTCAGTGTAAATCCACCATTTGTCATTTTCAGGTTAAACCACATCAAATAACCCGTTGAAGGGACCATATATCCATGATGATAGTCGCGGTGTGAATTTAATGAATATAGAGTTAGATAATCTTTCTTACGATGTAAAAGGAGATCTACTTTATCGCTGGATTTGATGGATTTAAAATATTCAATGGCTTCAGACAAAGGAATTTCTTCCCTTAGGAAAGGGACATCATCATTTACTAATTGCCCCATTCTTACTTCTAAACGTTTCAGTTCCGTTTCTGTTAATGGTGGGCGGTCTGAAACAACACAATAATATCCTCCTGAAGCCACAGAGTGATCAATATTCAATCCAATGCCTGGATAAAATTCCTCAAACACCGTTTCCAGCAGAAAAATCAACGACCTTCGGTATATTCTGGCCCCATCGGCGCTATCCGTAGATACAGGTGTTACAAAAGAATCCATGAGGATGGGGAAGGTTAGTTCCCTAAGTTCATTATTCACGATTGCCCCAACAACTGGAGCAGGGATATCAACGGACACTATTTTCAAGAAGTCCCCTACAGGTGTACCGCGGGGTCCACTAATGACTTTATTATCAGGGAGGTGTATCTCTACTGTATCGCGTTGAGTTACCAGTCGAATCCCAGGATTTTTAATTACCATAATTTTGTCTAAGGCAGATCAACATTCCGAGCTGCTTACCTGGCATGAGAGGATTAGCTCTTTTGCAGCCTTTACTTCATTCAACCTTCCAACCGGTGTTGTGTGAGGTGCTGATTTGAGTAAATCAGGATCAATCTTCGCTTCTTCAACAATATCTTGCATAACCTTGATGAAATAATCCAATGTTTGTTTACTTTCTGTTTCTGTAGGCTCAACCATAAGAGCTTCAGGTATTACCAAAGGGAAATAATATGTGGGAGGGTGTAAACCGTAATCCATCATTCTCTTGGCGATATCAATGGCGTGTATGCCTGGTGATTCTTTTATACTTCCTTCAACCACAAATTCATGCATGCAGACTCGGTCATAAGGCAGGTAAAAAACTTTTTTCAACGAATTCATCAAATAATTGGCATTCAGAACAGCATGTTTCGATACATCACGAAGTCCATCAGCCCCATGCATGCGGATATATGTATATGCACGCAAAATCATCCCGAACTGTCCGTAAAATGACTTTACCCTACCGATCGACTTCGATGGGGAAGTAAAATAATATGTATATTCTGCTTCACCCGGTCCTAAAGGTTTTCTCTCGACAATTGGAGAAGGAAGGTAATCAGCAAGGTGAGGTAATACACCGACAGGACCAGATCCTGGACCACCGCCTCCGTGTGGTGTCGAGAATGTCTTATGCAGGTTGAAGTGCATCACATCAATGCCCAAATCCCCCGGTCTGAGGATGCCCATCATCGCATTAAAATTAGCGCCATCCCCGTACACAAGACCACCAGCCTCGTGCACCAGATTTATTGCTTCAATAATGTTTTCATCAAATAATCCCAGCGTATTTGGATTGGTAACCATAAGACCGGCTAAGGTTTCATCACATTCTTTTTTCAACAATTCAAGGTTGATGTTTCCTCTTGAATCAGAAGGAATCTGAACAACATGGAAACCACTCATCGATGATGTTGCCGGATTGGTTCCGTGGGCTGAATCTGGAATCAGAACCTTGGTTCGCTGGGAATCCCCTCGGCTTAAATGGTAGGCGCGGATGATTAAAATCCCTGTTAATTCACCTTGTGCTCCGGCAGCTGGTAAAAGAGTGACGTCAGAGAATCCCCCAAGTTCCTTTAAGTAACGCTGAAGTTCAAACATGATGGCTAAAGCGCCTTGAACAGTCTCTGCAGGTTGGTGGGGGTGTATATCACTAAAACCAACCATCCTCGCGATTTCCTCATTAATTTTTGGGTTGTATTTCATTGTACATGAACCCAGAGGATATATGCCTGAATCTATGCAGTAATTTAATTGTGATAAGCGAGTAAAATGCCGTACGGTATCAATTTCTGAAATTTCTGGTAGGGGGAGGTCTGTGCGTAAAAATTCTTCTGGAAATGAAGATAAGGGCACATCAACCTCAGGGAATTGAAAGCCCTTGCGTCCAGGAACAGATAATTCACACAATAATGGCTCATCCATGATGAATCTCCGCTAAGGTGTTCACTAATTGATTAATTTCAGCCCTTGAGTTCATCTCAGTGACAGCATAAATGGAGTAATTTTCCATACCTTTGAAATAAGTACTTAAATCAAATCCGCCAATGATCCCTTTTTCCAGCAATAAACGGTTGACTTCAGATACTGGTAATGGATGCTTGATGACGAATTCATGGAAATATGGTTGGGAGCTCCATAATTCATAACCAGATAAGTTGGAAATCTTTTCTGCAGCATAATGTGCCTTGTGGTAACAAAGTTCAGAAACTTTTCGTAAACCCTGTTTTCCTAAAATTGTCAGGTAAATCGTTGCTGCAAGCGCCATCAGACCCTGATTAGTGCATATATTGGAGGTTGCCTTCTCCCGCCGTATATGTTGTTCTCTCGCAGTTAGAGTCAGAACAAATGCTCTTTGGCCTCTGGAATCCTCAGTTTCACCCACTAGGCGCCCTGCCATTTTCCGGACCAGTTCCATTTTCGTTGTAAAAATCCCTAAATACGGACCCCCAAAGGATAATGGTATACCCAAAGATTGCCCTTCTCCAGTGACGATATCAGCGTCATAATCACCTGGTGGTTTAAAAATCCCCAGGGCGGTAGGATTAACTGAAACTGCAAGCAGAGCACCAGCTTGATGGGTGGCTTCAGAAATCGTTTGGAGATCGAATATCCTGCCAAAGAAATCTGGGAACTGCACGAACACCAGCGAGGTATCAGTGTCTATGAGTTGAATGAGGGAACCGGGTCCATCGGAGATATTACTATCTTCGCCCAGGAATTCAATGTTGATGCCGGAATGGTATGTGTGTATGGTTTGACGATATTGCGGGTTAAGAGCTGGTGAAAGAATGACTTTCTTCCTTTTTCCTCGAAAATTATTGTAAGCAAGGGTTACGGCTTCAGCCGCTGACGTTGCTCCGTCGTAATGAGACGCGTTTGAGACTTCCATCCCAGTTAATGCAGTCATTAGACTCTGGTAGTCATAAATTACCCGTAGAGTACCTTGAGATATCTCGGGCTGGTAAGGTGTATAAGCAGTATAAAATTCACCTCTTCTCAGGAGCGAATCAACAACTGATGGAATATAGTGGTTATACGCTCCAGCTCCCAAAAAACTGGATAAAGATGACGTTCCTTGGTTCCTATTGGCTTCCTTTTGGATGATCGACTTAATTTCGATTTCAGTCGCCGGACCTGGTAGGTCCAATGCAGGGAATCGAAATTCATCTGGTATATCAAGGAAGAGTTCGTCCAATTCCTGAATTCCAACCCGGTCCAACATTTCGACTACGTCAGCGGGTGTGTGGGGGATATACATTACTTCGTTATTCCTTGGCTTTTATCTTAGATTCATAAGAATTCGGATCCAGCAACAGGTTTACTTGCGCATCATCTGACAAATTGATGGTGATAATCCAACCTTGACCGTAGGCATCTTTGTTGAGCAGCTCAGGTTGGTCAAGGAGTGATTCATTTATTGATATTATTGTTCCACTGACTGGAGCATACACATCAGCTGCGGCTTTCACAGATTCGATTGTGGCAATCTGGTCATTCACCGTGATTTCATCACCGACCGAAACGATGATGTCCACATAAACTATGTCTGACAATTGTTCTTGAGCGTAATCTGTGATTCCAACCGTGCCAACCTGTTTGGAAAATTTGAGCCATTCGTCATTTTCTGTGTATTTGAGATTTCCGGGGATGTTCATGTTTTCTCCTGTAATGAATGATAATAAAGCAGGGGCGCACTAATTCCTATTAGGCGCCCCTGTAGTTTACCTGAGAGATTCGCACGATATTCGTGTTTGCACCGTCGGTGCCGCGTTGTGAATTATTGCGGCTTTCCAGAGATTAACCAAAATGGAGTCCTTTTACCTGAGAGTTTCGCCTGAATATTATGGTTTCAGGCTTGCCCCTTCGGTGCCCAGATATCTCCGGGTCTCTCCTCCATATTTTATATTCGATTGAATTTATTCTATTTTAGAGTGTATATTAAGTCAAGTTTGGTAACAGGTTTTTATTAGTCAGCATCAACAACAGACTTAATCACTGCCTCGAGAACATTAACTGATTTTAGATAGTCTTGGATGGGGATATGTTCTTCAGGAGTGTGGTCGAGATTGGAATCTCCAGGTCCATAGACCACCATTGGACACTCCCAAATTGGGGCAACTACATTCGCGTCGGATGTACCGGTTTTATAAACGAAGGCAGGATCACCCTGTTGGGATCGAATTGAGCGTAAGAACGACCTAACCAGTAAATTGTTTTTTTTCGCAATGAACGCAGGAACTGGATACCCAGTTTCTGTGAGTTCAGCCTCTTCCAGGATACCTCTGACCATTTCATACCAGGTTTGAGGGCTTACATCAGGTGGTAGGCGGGTTTTGATGGTCATTTTTGCCCACTCGTCAAAATCATTTTGTTCAGAACAAAAACTGTGAATAGAAGGTTGAATTCTCGAAAAATGTTTTGAGTAAACTTGATTAAATTCTTCGGTTATTGCGGTTAATTTGACCCAAAAATTTACCAGAGCTTCACAAGCATTTGTTTCAACTCTTGCCGAGTGAGCTAAGGTTTTCTTAACGCTGATTTCAAAATTTGCACTCCCTTTGTATCCCAATACAATCCTGTCCCACTGGCTCGGTTCCCCGATAATCGCCATTACCGGTGAAAAGTCACTTGCAAGTTTCCTTGCGCCTTTCGAATCGCCTTCTTCATCGACCGCTCCAACGACGATGAAACTCCATCCAGGTATTTCACCAACCCGAGCAACTGCATCGACAAATGCAGAAAGTGGTCCTTTAGCATCGACTGATCCCCGTCCGAACAGCTTGTCTTCCTCAATTCGCACTGGAATTTCACCAGGAACAGTATCGATGTGCCCAAGAAATAAGAATTGGTTTGGTCCATTTCCCATAACACCGATAGCATTCCCAACACAGTCCTTGTAGGTTTTCGTGTAGCCGACGCCCTGAAAAGTGATCGACTAGCCAATTAACAGCGGGACTTTCTGAGGTGGTAGGGCTGTAGGCGGAAACTAATCCAATCAGAGTATTAAGATCTGGGCGGAGAATACGATTCTGTTCCAAATTTGCCATCGAAGTTTATTGTGTGAGATCAGAATCAAGGACCAGGGATAATGTATCCACGACTTTATCAATCTGATCGCGAGTTATTACCAGCGGAGGCAGTAATCGTATAACCGTTAGTCCAGCAGGTAGGGCAAGCACACCATTTTGTTCTAAAAGGCTTAAATAAGGGGCTACCTTGTGTTTTAATTCTATTCCGATCATTAATCCTTTCCCACGCACCTGCCTGATTACAGATGATTTGATATTCGCAATCTTATTGAGAAAATAAGCACCATTCTCAGCAGATAATTCTACGAGGTTTTCTTTCTCAATGAATTCCAAAGTTGCCAGAGCGGCTGCGCACGCAAGTGGATTTCCGCCAAAGGTAGAGCCATGGTAACCTGGACCTAGATTTGTAACCTTATCTCCAATCAATATTGCTCCCATCGGTATTCCCCCCGCAATAGACTTTGCCATGCAGACGATATCAGGCGTGATTTGAAAATGCTGGAATGCAAACAATTTCCCAGTTCTGCCGAAACCAGTTTGGACTTCATCGATGATCAGAAGAGCGCCTTTCTGTATGCATATTCTTTGTGCCGATTGCAGATAATCTAAATCTGCAAGATGAACACCACCTTCACCCTGTACGATTTCCAACAAGACAGCCGCTGTGTTGGTGGTTACAGCTTCTTCCAATGCATCGATGTTATTAAAAGGTACATGTGCAAATTCAGGTACCAATGGCTCGAATGGATCTCGGTACTTTTTGTTCCAAGTAGCTGATAAAGCCCCTAAAGTCCTTCCGTGAAATCCTCTCATCGCCGCGATGATTCCTGTTCGACCGGTGGATAATCGAGCGAATTTTATGGCTCCTTCGATCGCCTCCGTTCCGGAATTGCAGAAAAATACACGATCCAGTGTTTCGACCATATTACACAAGCGGTCCATTAATTCCGCCCGGACAGGATGATAAAAAGTTTCTGGCAGTGAGATCAATTTGGCTGCCTGTTCGATGAGAGCATTTACAACAAATGGATTTGCATGACCTACATTAACAACACCATGCCCGCCTATACAATCGATATATTCTTTGCCCTCATCATCCCATAAAGAAGCTCCCTCACCTTTAACCATAGCGTGTGGATGTTTTGAATATAATCCCGAAGTGTATTTATCTTCTGTATCAAAGTAATTCATCATTGTCTACCTCTAAGTAATCCAGGTTCCGTTACCAGAAAAAGCGTTCGAGATGGGATTTTGCACGCGTCCATCAGAAATAATCACTTGTTTAACTCCGCCCTCCAAGGCTTCTTCAGCTGCAAGGATTTTCTTCTTCATTCTCCCTTCAGCGATGTCCAAAGCAGATGTAATTTGTTGTCGAGAGACTGTTTTTATCAAAGAATTTTCATCAGGAAATTGCTTTAACAACCCAGGCACCCCCGTAAGCAGCAGGAGTTTTTCTGCTTTCATCGCTCCAGCAATCATCGCAGCCGCACGGTCGGCATCAACATTCAAAGCTTCATTGTCCGTGGAGATAGCAATCGGAGCGATGACAGGCACGTAATGGTTTTTTACCATCAGGTTTAAGAGCGATGAATTAATGGTTTCGATCTTTCCTGTGTAATCATCACGGATGATTTTTCTTTTCCCATTTTCAATACTCTGTACCGATGTCTTGCGAATCGCTTCTATTAAACGACCATCAAGTCCTGATAACCCAACAGCATTTACTCCCATCTTCTGCAATTGTTCGACTAATAAACTATTTATTTTGCCATTAACCGCCATCAGGAAGATCTCCATCGTTTTACGGTCGGTGTAGCGGGAAGTGAAACCAGATGGTGATGTGATAAATCTGGCAGGATGGTCCAAACTATCGGCAAGATTGTTCGTTTCCGACGACCCACCATGGACAATTATTAATCCTTCTAAGTGAGATGCATTGATTACCAAATCCGAACATATAGCTGAAAAATCTACACTTTCATTTCCACCAATCTTAACAATAATCATGCTGTTATCCTCAACTAGATTGGGTGAAACCCAGGAAACTCAAGCCCAAGTGTTTCATCAAATCCATACATTAAATTCATGGATTGAACGGCAGATCCCGATGCACCTTTCATCATATTGTCAATTGCGCAAATTGTGACCAGGTGACCATTATGCTCATCAAATTCAAAACCGATATCCGCGAAATTGGACCCCATCAAAATTTTAGGCTCCGGAACCCGGTAAATGCCTCTTTGTTCTTTGACAATTCTGATAAAAGGATTATCTTTTGAGAATTTCCGGTAAGCCTTCCAAAGATCTACATTTTTTATCGTTTTGGCAAGATTCAAGTGAACTGTTGCGAGGACTCCCCTTACTAGTTCAATGGATGTCATTGTCAGAATTATTTTTGGCAATCCCAATTCTTGTATTACTTCAGCCGTATGCCGGTGACCAAACGGGGAATAGGTCCTGATGACATGGCTGCGTTCAGGATGGTGAGACCCGGGATTACCAGAAGCGCCACCTTCGGACGATCCCACTTTAAGTTCCACGATGATCTGCTGATCTTTTTCGATCAGACCTGCCTGAACGAGGGGTAAGAGTGCAAGGATGGTGGCAGTTGCGTTGCATCCCACACCACTAACATAGTTTGCTGACTTTATTTCTTCTCGGTGGAGCTCAGGTAAACCATAAACAAATTTATCTAACCATTGAGGCGATTGGTGAGTGCTTTTATACCAGTCTTGATAAAACCCAGGATTTCTAAGTCGAAAGTCCGCTGATAAATCAATGATTTTTGAAGCCAGAGAGGTGAACTCATGCATTCTTTGTTGCGCTTCCCCATGGGGTAAAGCCAGGAATAATAAATCACAAGGGTTGATAACACCAGGATCAGAAAATTTTAACGAAGTGATTTTTCGTAAATTTGGATGTGTCTGATAAACATATTCACCCAGTTTGCTCCGCGATGTGACCTGGGTGATTTCGACCTGCGGGTGACCTGTTAGTATGCGTAGTAATTCACCACCGGTGTACCCGGAACCTCCAATGATAGAAGCTTTTAGCATTTTATCTCCATTTATTGTGTAATTAGCATCCTTGTTGTGAAACCTTACATAAATAATTCACGATGCTATCAGCAATGTCCACTCCAGTAACTGGCTGACTTGTATGGAATTCCATCGTATGGTTGATTTCATTCACCAGGTAACCACGTTGTGGATGCTCAAATAAATCCACTGCTAAAACACCACCACCGACAGCTTGCGATGCTTTCATACTGATATCTTTGATTTCTTGTGTAATTTCACAAACTTCCCCTTGTCCACCGCGAGCTGTGTTGGTAATCCAGTGTGGAGATTTTCTATAAATACCGGTGATGACATCATCTCCAACAACGAAAATGCGGATATCACGGTCAGGCTTCAAGATAAATTCTTGAATGTAATATATTGAATGTAAAAATGATCCCAACGTGTCTTTATGTTCTAAAATTGCTTCAGCTGCGTCTCGATCATTTATTTTTGCTAAAAGCCTGCCCCACGATCCAATTAATGGTTTGATAACCACTGGATAACCAAGATCCTCGATTGCCTTAAGCGCAGATTCCGGTGTAAAAGCGATCCGGTTTCGCGGCTGTGGGACTCCAGCCTTAGCGAGGGCGGAGCTGGTTGCCAGTTTATCACCGCAGGCTTCAGCAACACTGGCTGTGTTTACAGTCGGAATCCCCCATGCGTTTAATATTTTTAATGCATACAAACCACTGGTAAAACTGATGCTTCGTTCCAATACAACATCGAATCGGCGCCACTCACCTGGATGATCCAGGTCAAACGATATTTCTCGATCGTCCAATCGTTCGTAGTCGATGCCTCGACGCTCCATCGCGGCGAATATCCATTTCTCCTCTACTCTAACTCGGGAGAGGAGGACGCCAACTCTTAAGCGTTTGGGCATTCTTATTCACCCCAATCTTCGGCTTCCATGGGCGCTAAATCGACAACTGGCGGATTCAAGGATGTAATCTCTAGATCGACTCCGCAATCAGGACAAACAATAATTTCGTTTAATTCTATTCCTTCTTCTAGCTCGAATTCAGCAGCACATTCAGGGCAAGTTACAATCGTCATAATTAACTCCTTAATTGTTGATTTATGTATAGAAATTCTTGAGAAGCAATTTAGCATTCTCTATTTGTTGGGTAACGGTGGTTTCAGAAGTTCCACCGAAACTTTCTTTCCGGGAGATGCTTATATACGGATCGAAAACCGTGTAAACATCCAGTTCGATAATCGATGAGATTTTCTTGAATTCATCTAATGTGAGATCCTTTAATGGTCTCCCTATTTCTGAAGAAATTTGCACCAATTGACCAACTATGTGATGAGAATCGCGAAAGGGGATACCTTTTCTTACCAGGTAATCTGCCAGGTCAGTTGCCATCAGGTCAGGTGTTATTGCTGACTTAAGGGAATCTTGAACAGGTTTCAGCTTCTCTATTGTTTTCCCAATCACTGGGAGAATTTTGGTGACGGTATCGAAAGTAGTGAATACCGAAAATTTGTCTTCCTGTAAATCTTTATCGTAACTGGATGGCAGAGCCTTTAATGTAGACATCCAACCCATTAAAAGTCCAATCAGGGTCCCTGATTTTCCACGAGATAATTCAAACATGTCAGGATTTTTCTTCTGAGGCATCAAGCTTGATCCTGTCGAATGAGAATCAGGAAGTTGAAAAAAATTGAAGGTGGGATTAGTAAATATAACCATGGCTTCTGATAATTTTGCCAGATGAATTCCAATCATTGAACATGCAAATAGGAATTCTGCTACAAAATCACGATCGGATACCCCATCAATACTATTCTGAGATGGAACTTCGAATCCAAGTTCTTTGGTAAGAAAAAACCGATCGATAGAAAACGGAGAACCGGCAAATGCCCCAGACCCTAATGGCAAGACTGACGTTCGGTGTTTGAGGCTTCCCAATCGCAGCCGGTCACGTTCTAAAGGCCAGAAGAAAGACATCCACCAGTGACTGAGCATAACTGGTTGACCGGGTTGCAAATGTGAATAACCGGGCATTATTATACTCAGGTCAGATTCTGCTTTTTTTATCAAAATTTGTTGGAAATCTATGATCGATTTTTCTAGAACCGGTAGATAATCAAGGATCCATAACCGTAAATCTGTGGCGACCTGGTCATTTCTGCTTCTACCAGTGTGCAGTTTTCCGGCTGTTGGTCCGATAGTCTCAGATAATCTTCGTTCAACAGCAGAATGGATGTCCTCGTCACCTTCTGAGAACTCGAATATTCCTGCGATGAACTCATCCTCGATTTTTGCCAATCCAGCGGAAAGTGTTTGGAATTCCTGTAACGTGATGATATCGGCTTTATATAATCCTGCAGCCCAAACCTTACTGCCTCGGATATCTTGTAACGCAAGACGCTTGTCAATCTTTATTGAAGCATTGAACTCGAAAGCATCAGGGTCCATTGGCTCTTTGAACCTGCCACTCCACATACTCACGGAAAAACCTCAATCCCTTTTAAATCTTGAATAATCTGGACGAGGCATATTAAGACCAGAGACTGGTAATCCATTCAATGCCTGCACTTTAAGGGGCAAGCCAAATAAACGGATGAAACCTTTTGCATCATTTTGATCATAAACATTCTCTTGACCAAAGGTGGCGAAATCTTCGCGGTAGAGGCTCAATGGGCTTTTCCTGCCAGCGGGAATGATATTTCCTTTATATAGTTTCATTCGAATTGTGCCCGTAACAGGACCTTGAGTGAAATCAACAAAAGCGTCCAAAGCTTCTTTTAGGGGTGAATACCAGAGTCCGTTATACACAAGTTCAGCATAACGTAGAGCGAGGACATCCTTAAAGTGCATGGTATCTTTATCCAGTACCAACGATTCTAGCTCACGATGTGCCTGGATTAGTATAGACCCACCCGGTGTCTCGTATACACCGTGAGATTTCATCCCAACCAGTCTGCCCTCGATCATATCAACACGACCGATGCCATTAGCACCTCCGATCATGTTAAGCGTTGTGATTAATTGTGTTCCCGTAATATTCTCCCCGTTTAGTGCAACCGGTGTGCCGGAATCAAATTTTATTTCTACGTATGTAGGATGATCGGGAGCGTTCTCAGGTGATGCGCTCAATAAAAACATGCTTTCTTCAGGCTCAAGCCATGGATCTTCTAATAACCCACCTTCGTGTGACATGTGCCAAAGGTTAGCATCCCTGCTGTAGATTGATTTAATGGTCGCAGTGACCGGGATATTTCGTTGGTTGGCATAGTTGATCGCGTCTTCCCTGGATTTGATATCCCAATCTCTCCATGGGGCAATGATTTTTAATCTTGGATCTAGAGCTGTATAAGTTAATTCGAAGCGGACTTGGTCGTTTCCTTTTCCAGTTGCACCGTGAGCAACGGCGTCTGCACCGAATTCATGAGCCACATCAACCTGGTGTTTCGCTATCAGGGGACGAGCCATTGAGGTGCCGAGTAAATACTTCCTCTCATAAACAGCACCTGCCCTGAGAACAGGAAAAGCGAAATCCTGAATGAATTCTTCCTTGAGATCACGCACAACTAAACGCTCCGCGCCTGAAGCAATTGCTTTCTCTTCAAGTCCTTGCAGCTCATCACTCTGTCCTAAATCAGCGGTAAAGCAGATTACTTCACATCCATAGTTTTCTTTTAACCATGGAACGATGATGGAGGTATCTAATCCACCAGAATATGCCAGCACAACTTTTTTAATTTTATCCATGTTGCATTTCCTTATATATGTGAAAAAACCTCCTAATTGGGAAGGAGGTTTTTCTGAATTTGATATTGGTGTGAAGTTTTATAAACCAATACGAAAAACACAACTTCCCTTAGAAGCAGTAGGCTTTCGACGAGCGCGAAATTGAAGAGTGTTGTTCCGCATAATGGAAGGCAGTTTATCAAAAGAAAGAATATTCGTCAAGGAAGCTAAGAAAGGAAGCTAAGAAAGGTGGAAGCCAAGAAAGTGTGTGGAAGCTTGAGTAAGGATGCTGTTTAGTTCTTCCATCTGAATATTTGCTGATGATACAAGTAACGATATAACACGTTGGAAATTGCATCTATGATAGAATTTAAAAACTTGAAATTAGCCAAGGACTTTGGAGGATGATTATGGCAATTAATAGGAATCTAACTAATAAACAAAAAACTCTTATTGTCTTTGCCTTGACGTCGGCAATTCTTTTACTAACTGTATCATCAGTGTTCGCAGTCCTCTATAATATTGACACAAATAATAATTCCGTTTCGGATTGGAGTGGGGTGCCAGTATTTCAAAGTGACTCTTCTGGGGATGTCAGCTCAAGCTGTACAGGTGGTGATACGCGAGATGATATCATCCAAACCTATGTGGCGAGTGGACCTGCCGGAGGGACACCAACCTGGATTTACTTGAGAGCTAGAATGGCTGGTTCCAATGCAATTGGAGTGAACCAACATTGGGTTGGAGTATTTATTGATTGTGCCCCTGCAGGTGAAGACAACCAGGATACCGTAATTTTCTTCGATGCCCAAGGAGATGATGTCTACGCCGGGGATGGGTTTAAAACCAGTGGAAAATACACACCGGATAATATCGCTGGTTGTGGCACTGGGGAAACTGGCGAGAGACCTTCAGATGGTCTGGATACTGTGGAATGGTCGTGTGATTGGGATTTGATCTCAAGTAATCCTACCGGAGCAAATTGTGATGCGGGTTCGGTTGCGCAAATCAAGTTCATGTCATTCAAAGTTACTGCTGGCTTAATCCCTGAATTTGATTGTATGTATGATGAAACAACATATTCTGGATTTAATATTGCGACTAATGTTGAATTGGCTTCATTCACGAATAAAAATCAAGATAATAATTTGTATTTAATATTATTTTCCATCTCTGCTCTCTTCGCAATCCTGCTAATCGTTTTTCTCCTTATTTACCTTCGAAATATAAAAGAAAATCAAGCTTAAAGGGATTCTGAAATTAGTTTTCTCTCGGTTGTTTGTCTATTCTGAAATAGGGTTGCTGAGTGGATCTATTAAAGTATAAAGTACGGCAGGATTGGCGAAGTATCGATGCAAGCAGCAAACAGGAAAGCCAAAAGATTTGGCGGTTTATTGTCCTGTTAGTTAGTTTATTAACTTTATTTGTATTCATTACATCTTTTCTTTTTTATCCGACTGCCGCAATTTGGGGGGTAATTAGGACTATTGTCGTTCCTGTCGTTTATTTAGTTACATCAATATTTCTCGCCTTCAAGTTACATAGGTCCAGATCAAATCAAAACCAGTTGACGATTAAGACTATTCTTGGTTTTCGGAGTCAGAATCCAGTCCAAGATTTCATGATTGGCGTACTGGCTGGAAGCATCCTGGGTTTCAACATCATGCTTCTGGCTTTATTTGTGATCCCAACAGGTTCGCTTTCTTTTTTTCAGCCACTGCGACCTCCCCTGGTAACTACAGCTATCATTCTACAATTGGTTCTTGTCGCATTCGGTGAAGAAGTCCTGCTTAGAGGAGTAGGTTACTACTGCTTATATGAAAAAGGTGAAGAAACTCTTCCAAGAACGATTTTATTTCTCGCCTTACTGCAGCTTTTAATGTATGTGGTACAAATCGCAAAATTCATCGGAACAAGCTTTCCAGTGTATCTGGCTTTATACAGGTTTGGGTTCGGTTTATTAGCAACCTTGCTGCGTTACCACCGAGACTCAACGATCACCAGCTTATTAGCCAATTTTGCTTTTAATGTGGTTTTGGTTATGATTATCCCGTGGTGAACAGGAAACCTTCACCTCAATTAGAAATTACGATTCCTTCAGGCTTTGGGGATCCAAAAAGACTGATTTTAACCTTGTGGTTAATTTTGATCACTTCAGTAGTTTTGGTTTTAGTTTTCTTCTTAAATTTACCTTATGCCTGGCTGCTACGTTACATGGCATTGATTCCGATTTTATATACAGCATACATTTACGGTTTAAGAGCTGGATTCCTTACCGCAATTTTCTTCAGTCTTGTTTACCTCCCTGAACTTATTAATTATGCAAGAATCGATTGGACTTCGTTTGCCACGATAAACATTCTGGGTTATTTTGTAATTATTTTGGGTGCTACCTATATTTTTTCAAACATTGTTGAAGCAACCAAGACAGAGGAGGAGCTGAAATCCACGGTTATGGAATGGGGGGAATTATCATCCCGAATGAAAGACCAGAACGAGATGATCACTTTTATATTGGATCAAGTTCGAGATGCCAGCAATGTCGAAGAAACATTTCTGAACTTACTAAATCCGTTAAATGCACAATGGGAAGTATTTTCCGTTAATGGAAGTGTGTTATTGCCCTCCAATGATCAATCAACAACCGAACAGACATTGCCGGAATGGCTTTTGTCCTTCGAAGAGGGTTTTTATCTTAACCATCTGAATAAGATTGATTCTTTTATTGTGACCGAAGAGTATCGATCTGATGTATTTAAGGCCCCTCTTCGTTCTTTATTGATGGTTCCATTAAGAACGAATGATGGGAGCGTATTAGGTCAATTGGTCTTGATAAACAAGGTTGTGGGTGATTTTAATCGTGAGAGTTTTTCTGAGATCAGAAATCTGGTTGTGGGCAGTGAAAGAGCCCTTGATCAGGCGAGTCTCTATCTCCAGACTGACTATTCATTAGCTCAAAGAGTTAAGCAATTAGCTGCAATCCAAAGAACTGCCAGAGACTTGAACACAACCCTTGATGTAAAGGATATTTTACAAAAAACATTGGCATGTGCCATTGAAATTACCGGTGCAGATGCAGGTATGATGAAAATATTGTTGCCCAATTCCGGGGTTTTCACACACTTAGAAGGATATCCCGCCGGGTATAGACCTGAGGATATGGATTTTGTGAATATCCCTGAAAAGTCGGGTTTAATAAATCAATCAGTATATACTAATAGCGAGTGGGCCATTAACCTGAATTCAAGCCTGTTTACGAATGTTCGCAGGGATAACCAGCATTTTGGATACCTGGTGGTTGAATCTTCAAGCCCGATCATATTCAAAGACTCTTCTCGACATGTGCTTTCAATTCTTGCCGATCATGCTGCAATCGCTCTTGAAAACACTCAACTCTTTGAAGATCTGAAAATCGAACAACAACGGATCAGTATGGTAGTTAACTCCCTATCAGAAAGTGTCTTAACCACTGATTTAGACGGGAAGATCATCACATTGAATCCATCATCTGAGAAAATGTTGATGAAACCAGCAGTAGATTTACTGGGGAAAATTTGTTGTGATGTCTTGGGCGATCATGGTGAGAACCACGAAGATGGTCCTTGTTCGATTATGATTTCGATAAATGAAAAAAGGACCGTTCTCGAACGTAAAATAACGTGCTGTATAACTTCAAGTGTACTAAAAGTTTATTCATTGAATATCACCCCAATCCCTGCTGGTAAGGGGCATCCAGAGGGTGCGGTATTGGTTTTCCGTGACGTGACAGAACAAGATGAGTTGGAAAACCTTCAAAAGGAGCTGATTGCTGCCATCTCGCATGAATTACGCGCACCTTTAGCGAATATCAATTCGATTACAGAAGTTTTGATGGAGCTGCCTGAGGGAGAAACAAGAAATATTTACACCGATTACCTGCCCAAACTTGTTTCCCAGACTCAGAGGTTAGCAGTATTTTCTGACAGAATTTTAGATGTTTACAAAATGGAAACCGGTCAGTTAAAAATAAATTTACGCCCTATACCCGTCTACCTGGTTGTTGATGATGTGGTAAAACAGTGGAAGATCCGGTCGAGTCACATCCTGAATGTGCAATTTCAAGATAATCGTTCACCATGGGTTTGGGCGGATGAAAATGGATTTTATTCGATATTGAATAATCTCATCGATAACGCGATAAAATATTCACAACCAAATTCGAGGATTGATATTATTGTTGAACCCGTTTTAGAAAATTCGGTGACGATTGGTGTTAAGGACCAGGGACCAGGCATTGATCCCGAAAACCAGGAAAGAATTTTCGATCGGTTCTACCGGGTGGATGGTAAGGATTCACAAAGAGTTTACGGACATGGGCTGGGTTTATATATATCGAAAAACCTGGTTGAGGCTATGGGCGGTGAGGTTTGGGTAAAGAGCGAATTAGGTTACGGAAGTTACTTTGCGTTTAGTTTACCGTTGATGGAGGAACATGATGAAAGAGAAAATATTAGTAATTGATGATGAGACTACTTTAGCTGAAATGCTTACATTGAAATTGGAACCGAAAGGCTTCGAGGTGCTTTCTGCCAGGCATGGGAGCGAAGGATTGAAGATCGCTTATGAAAGCCATCCTGATCTTGTGATCCTTGACATCATGATGCCAGAGATGGATGGGTGGGAAACTTGCCGCAGACTGCGTGAGCTTTCGGATGTTCCGGTGATTATGTTAACTGCGAAAGTTAATGAGGACGATGTTGTTCGAGGATTCAGACTGGGTGCTGATGATTATGTGAAGAAACCATTCAGCTTACAGGAATTAGAGGAAAGGATTCGGGCTGTTCTAAAACGTTCCAGTGGTAATGACAAAGAAGCCAATACGATCTATGATGATGGAAATTTAAAAATTGACCTTGAAAGACAACAAGTTTTCAAGAATGGTCAGCTTACCCATCTTACTTCCACGGAATACAGATTATTAAGTTGCTTGTTCCGCCATAAGGGAGTGACGGTACCTCACGAGGAATTACTCACAGAAGTTTGGGGACCTGCATATTTGGATGCAACTGCCTGTCTATCCTTATATATTCGCTATTTAAGAGAAAAGTTAGAGGATAATCCAAGTGAACCTCAATATATTCGTACGAAATGGGGTTCAGGATATTGGTTCGCACCAATGATTAGCTAAGACAGCAATGCTTCCCATCGCTGGTAACCTCTCAAGCCAGGTTACCAGCGATGGTTTTAACTTGAACAAAAGTATTCTAATGATTTCAACGGAAATTCACAATTTAGCCATTTTGCCGATATGTTAAATTCAATCCGAATGACAATATACTTTTCGTTTAACGGGCGTTATGGTGGTGAATCAGAAGTTGGCAAATATAGGACAACATCATAAAACCGTAAATGATCTTTTACAATGGCGAGCCAACTTAAATCCAGATAAATCGGCATTCACATTTCTAAGTAACGGCCAGGCGATTGGTAGCATCACTTACGGCGAGTTATATAACAAAGCCCGTAATGTTTCGACGGCTTTAAGTTCTTTCGTTTCAGTTGGGGAAAGAGTTGTTTTGTTCTATCCTCCTGGAATTGATTTTGTTGTCGCCTTATTTGGGTGCCTTTTATCTGGAGGTATAGCTGTTCCATTACCTTACCCAGATCTTGATCGTATTGAGGAAATATTGCCATTATTGGATGGGGTTCTGGAAGACTCCCAACCATCTTTGATTCTGACAAATAATCGTTTGTTCGCATATGCCAACCGGATTTTCCTTAACTCAAGAAATTTGGAAAGTTTGCAATGGTTTTCAACAGATCGCGATTTTGATTATCCCATCACGCGGGTAGGTAGTCCGATCAAGCAAGAAAGTGACCCAGCCGTTCTGCTCTACAATTTTGATGAGAAAGGGTCCCGATTGGGAATTATGCTTTCTCAGCGAAATATTATGTTTAATGTTTTCACATTATCGAACTTGTTTGATGTTCTTGAAGGTGACACTTCATTAAGCTGGCTCTCATCTTCTGACAGCATGGGTTTATTTCTAGGAATGGTTTTCCCGGTCTATTTTGGGATTCATGGATATTTGATGTCTCCTATCGAAGTGTCTGTGAATCCGACCAGCTGGCTAAAGGCGATCTCTAAATACCGGTGCTCGATTAGTTCAGGCTATGGGAAAGTCTACGAGAAATGTGCTGCCTTAGGAAGAGATGCTAGTTTTCCTGAATTTGATCTTAGTCGCTGGAATGTTGCATTGGCAGACAATGACTCTTTATCATCAAATATTATTGAGCGATTTGTGAATACCTTTAAAATATATGGATTTGAGAAAAGTTCATTTGTACCTTTATACATCAAGCCAGAAGCTACGATGTTCATTGGTGGGTGCCCTATCTCCCAAGTAGGCAGCACAGTGGATATATCTTTAGAAGAAATACGCCATAAAAAAGTCAATTTATTAATAGAATCATCCAACACCATCTCACTCGTAGGTTGTCAGGTAGATAAACAGTTGGAAAATATCATAGTCTCATCGTTAGAAAATTTTGAGATCGTAAATGATGACATGATCGGTGAAGTCTGGATCAGTGGTGATAATGTTTTTTCTGGATATTGGAATAAAGTAACCTCTCCTTCGGACATATTTCAAGAAATAAATCTAGGAAATGGTACAAAGAAATATTTTAAGACGGGTGATCTTGGTTTCAAGCACGCAGAATTTCTTTACAGGGTCGGTCGCGTAGAAAATTTATGCAAGCTGGAAAATGGCATATTTATCCCTGAATTACTCGAAGGTCTGGTTAACAAAAACATCCAAAATCTAATTCCAGCAAATACCTTTATCCTCGTTGACTCGTCCCAAATCGATCCTGGTTTAATCTTTTTTATCGAGGTTTACCAGAACTTAAAATTATCCAAGTCTATTGAAATGGAATTACGAACCTTAATCACTCAACTCACAGACAGAAGTTACGGTCTTGATGTATGTGAGCTCGTTATAGTCGAGAACGGAGAGATCCCTAAATCTTATAATGGGAAAGTATTGCGTGAAGATTGTCTACGAAGATATAAAGAATCCAATCTAAAGCTGATGAAGTCTGAGCATTCTAAGAATTGAACTATGAAAAAACCTTATAACGAAATAGAAGAGTGGTTGATAAACCAAATATCTGAGTACACTTTCACTGAACCAGATGAAATTGATATTAAAGCTGATTTCAATAGTTTTGGTCTTTCCTCAAGAGATGCGATTTTATTATCTGGTGACTTGGAAGAATGGCTTGCGATCCGGTTATCCCCAACGCTTATCTATGAATATCCAACCATACAATCGTTGTCTCGGCATCTCTCAGAAGGAAAGGCATCCACGATCTCTACTGACATCACGGAAACACAACTCCAAAGCGAAGAATCCCAGATGGAAAAAGTTGGTGAGTCAAACAAACGTACAACCGCTGTAACTGGTGAAAGAGTAGTTGGGGAGGATCGTTTCGCGATTATTGGGATGGGTTTTCGATTACCTGGTGGAGAGAGTGAAGAGCAATTCTGGAATGTACTCAAGGACGGGATCGATGAAGTATCAAAACCACCGGTTGATCGTAATGACCTATTAAGCCTTAATCACGCTCCTCCAATTACATATCCTGGAGGGTTTATCAGCAGTATCGAACAATTCGATGCTCAATTCTTCAATATTTCACCCAGAGAAGCTGAATGGATGGATCCCCAACAACGTTTACTCGCTGAAGTATTATACGAAGCTTTCCAGGACGCTGGTTTGGTTTCCTCAGAATTCAGGGGTAGTAATACAGGTGTGTTTATTGGTATTTCTTCCAGTGACTATAGTCGGTTGATGCCTCATTTTCCCGAAAAGCTTGATGCTTATAGTGGAAGTGGTAGTGCCATGAGTATCGCGGCAAACAGGTTGTCTTATTTGTTTGATTTGCATGGACCTAGTATGGCGATTGACACTGCCTGTTCATCATCTTTGGTGGCTGTTCATCTCGCGTGCCAAAGTTTAATGAATAGAGATTGTGATTTAGCTGTTGCTGGTGGAGTAAATTTAATAATTTCCCCAGAGATCAACCACATCTTTGAAAAAGCACAAATGCTTTCGCGGGATGGTAAATGCAAGACTTTCGATGCAAGTGCTGATGGTTATGTACGTGGTGAGGGATGTGGTGTAGTTGTTATCAAGAGATTGACTTCGGCTGAAAGGGATGGTGATCCGATATTGGCCATCATCCGCGGATCAGCCATTAATCAAGACGGTAAGACGAATGGATTAACAGCACCAAGCTCAATCGGTCAAGCAGCAGTAATTAATAAAGCACTTCAAACAGCCTCAGTGTCACCAGAAGAAATAAGTTATGTTGAAGCTCACGGCACTGGTACGTTTCTTGGGGACCAGATCGAGGCAAAAGCACTAGGAAAAGTGTATAGCAGGAATAGACTTGCTGAACAACCGTTAATCATTGGATCAGTAAAGACGAACATTGGTCATTTAGAAGCTGTTTCTGGGTTGGCGAGTCTAATCAAAGTTATATTGATGATGAGGCATCGTGCTATACCTCCAAGTATTAATTTTGAGGTGCCTAATCCACAAATCGATTTCGAGAATTTGAAATTATCTATTCCAACTAAATTGAGAGAATGGGGGGGGAAAGATCGTAGAAACCAATTAATTGCCGGCATCAATTCGTTTGGATTTGGTGGGACGAATGCTCATTTAATCGTTGAGTCATGGATAGAAACCAATACGAAAACCTTTGACTCCAACATATCGGACAAAAACTCAATACAGTTGTTTCCATTTTCGGCGAAATCTCCAGATGCATTAAACGCTTATCTGGAGAAGATAGTTTTATTCATTGAGCAAAAGCAGAATGGTGAAGGGGTGACAAACAATTTATTTGCAGATCTTGGGTATAGTCTTAGGGTTCATCGTGATCAATTTGAACACAGATTAGCTTTTTCTGCCGGCGATCTACACGAGCTAAAAACCAAGCTAGTCTCGCATATACTCAAAGTTTCTGAAGCACAATCACTAAAGACCCACATTACTAACACTAAAAACCGAGGGAAAGTCATTTTCTGGTTTGGTCAAAATGATTCCGGGGAGGTTAACCAAAGTAACTTCATTCAGAACCAACCCAATTTCGTTTCTCAAAAGAGGATCTTGACTGAAATAATCGAGTTGGATTCCCGATATAAGAATAATTCATTATCGTCAGAAGAATTGAAGTGGGTTGAATGGTTGATTTCACAGCTAAGCCTGGCGGGTACATTGAAATCATGGGGTATATTGCCAGATGAAAGTTTTGGGATAGGGATAGGGGATGTAGCTGCGAGAATTTTCAAGCAAGAATTGAATCTCGTGGATGGATTGACCGAGGTTTTGGATCTTATTTCACAAAATACAGTGAAAAACAATAAAAGTAATTATGTAAAACTTGATGGTGATCTTGTCCTTAATATAGCAGAACTCTCCGATGAGGTAATTTTTCAGAAATTAATTGATGTTTTCACGGCTGGAACCGATTTACATTGGGATTCGATGGTCTTTAATGGTGGTACATTTATCAAAATTCCAAAATACCAATGGCAGCACCAGAGTTATTGGTTGAGAAGGGATCTATCAGAATCGAACGATAGGAGAATACCTTCAGAAAGTCTGATGAAGGAATCTCCCTACTTGTTTTCAGGGAGAAAAATTTTAACAGCGCTTGGTGACATCATCTATGAAAACAGGCTCTCTATAGAATTAAGTCCATGGATCGAAGGACATTTAGATGGAGAAATGTTCGTTTTACCTGAAACTTCTTTGGTGGATATTGTCCTTGGAATTTGTAAAGCACACTTCATCGCAGCTGAAATTGAGTTTGAAAATGTTCAATTTTCCAATGAAATCCGTTTTCCGAAGAAAAATGAGTGCATCATTCAAACATTTCTGAACCCAACAAGCGGTATGAAATTCGATTTCAAGTTGTTCAGCACGGTAGATAAAACCATTCTTTCCTGGAATTTAGTCTTAAAAGGAAAAGGCAGATATGTCCCCTTATCGCCTACTTTAGACGATATTCTGTCGATGAAACCAGGAGAAAGAAAAGATTTGATTAACCAAGCAGTTCGTAAATTGGTTTCTGAGAGTTTGGGACACGATGTTGAAGTTATTCCATTTGATCTTCCAGTAGTTCAACTAGGTTTGGATTCGATAATTGCTGTCGAATTAATTAATAAAATTGATCAGAGATTCAATGTTAAACTGCCTGTTTCCATCCTTCTCCAGGGACAAACCCTGAATGAAGTCTCTGAATATCTTGCACTTGGTATCACTCGAAATGAAAGCGATTTTGAAGATAACGTTATAGTCCCCATTTCCTTACCGAACTCATTAGAGGAAGGAAATCAATTTCCCTTGACCCCAGGTCAACGTGCAATGTGGCTGCAGCACCAGATGAATCCAGCCAGTGTTTTTAACCCTTTTCAGGCACTAAAAATCCTTACTCCAATCAATACTGCGAGAATCCAGGGTGCATTCGAAAGGATAGTATCCCGCCATCCGGCTCTACGGACTACGTTCGTGGTAAAAAATGGTTTACCTGAGCAAAGGGTTAATCAGGAGTCTATTTTTGATTTTAGCACTATTGATACTTCGGATTGGACAAGTGATCAAATTCATCAATTCCTGAGCGATGAAGCTTATCGTGTATTTGATTTGGAGAATGGTCCATTATTACGGATATATATATTATCTTCGAATGAATCAGAACATATAATGCTGGTTACGGCACATCACCTCGTTGTCGACCTTTGGTCGTTTGCCCTTCTTGTCTATGATTTATACCAGTTGATCAACGATGGTGGAGATCTGATTGAGTTAGAACCACTCACCTACAAGTATTCAGACTATGTTGCCTGGCAAGAACATAACCTTGCCAGTAAGCATGGAGAGAAGTTGTGGGACTATTGGTCTCACCAGATCCAGGGAAGTACACCTGTCCTCGATCTACCAACTGATTATCCACGCAAAGCCATTCAAACTTATTCGGGGGCGACCAAAACCTTTCTCATCGATGCTGAATTAACCGCAAGATTGAAAGCATTTGCAGATAATTCAAGCGTAACCCTTTTCATGATGTTAATGGCAGTTTTCAAAATTCTACTGTTTCGTTATTCAGGACAAGAAGACATCATCATTGGCACGCCAACTACAGGTAGAACGAGGAAAGAATTTGCCAATGTCATCGGTTATTTTGTGAATCCACTTCCAATCCGAAGTCAATTGGACAGCATGTTATCCTTTAAGGATTATCTTAAAAGAATTAGTGTTGCGGTGGTTGGTGCTTTAGAAAACCAGGAATATCCATTTCCCTGGTTAGTTGAACGCCTCCATCCTGAAAGGGATGCGAGCATATTACCTCTATTTCAGGTGATGTTTGCTTTCCAAAGATCACACTTATTGTACGAAGAAGGTTTATCTCAATTTTCTGTGGGCATCGAAGGATTGAAGATGTCTCTCTCAAATATCGAGTTGGAATCCATTGAAATTCCTCAGAAGTTTTCTCAATTCGATTTAATATTAACTATGGCAAATGTGAACGACGGCTTGGGTGCGACGATAACGTATAACACAGATTTATATAAAGATGATACCGCAGATAGAATGTTGGGGCACTTTGAGACCTTACTGAGAGGGGTCGTAAATTCTCCAGGATCACTAATTGGCGATCTTCCTTTATTGACTTCCTGGGAAAAGGAACAAATCATTTCTGAATGGAATACTACTTCAAGGGATTTTCCTCTCGACATTCCGGTCCATAAATTGTTTGAGCAACGTGTTGCGGAAGATCCAACATCAACCGCAATCAATTTTGATGGATCAACCCTGACCTATGAAGAATTAAACAAGAAATCGAACAAACTGGCGAGATATTTAAAAAAGAACGGGGTCGGAAAAGACAAAATTATTGGTGTGTTCATGGACCGGTCTCCTGATCTAATCGTGTCAATATTGGGGATATTAAAAGCCGGGGGAGCATATGTCCCGCTGGATCCCGTGCACCCATATGAACGCCTGGCATTCATGTTGCAGGATGCCAGAGTCCCAATCGTGATCACCCATTCCAATCTAATGAGTCGAATACCTACTTTAATTGCTAAACCTTTATTTATCGATACGCATTGGGGATTGGTTGAATCTGAAAGCGATGTAAATCTTGAATATGATGGAAACATCAAGGATTTAGCCTATGTTATATACACATCGGGTTCTACGGGTAGATCAAAAGGCGTACTAATAGAGCATCAAGGATTAACCAACCTCATCCTCCATGACATTGAAGGATTTCGAGTATCGAAGGATTCAAGATTTCTTCAGTTTGCATCGATTGGATTTGATGCTTCTGTCCTTGAAATTTTTATAACCCTGTTAGCAGGCGCGACATTGGTTATGTCAAGGAGGGAAATACTTCTTTCCGTACAAGACTTATACAGGTTACTTGATGATGAGCGTGTCACAATTGCATTACTTCCCCCTTCTCTATTAGCTCTCTTGCCTTCAGAGGGTTTACCTCATTTCAAAATGGTTTTGTCAGGTGGTGAGAGTTGTTCTCCAGAAATTGCTGAAAAATGGTCTGTCCAGCGCACTTTTATTAATGCATACGGTCCTACAGAAACAACCGTTGCGCCGACCTATTACGTGGTTGATAAAGGATTAAAAGGGAAATCTTCAATTCCAATTGGAAAACCCATATCAAACACTCAAATTTATATACTTGATCCTTTGATGCAACCAGTACCAATTGGGATACGTGGAGAGTTATATATCGGGGGGATTGGTATTGCGCGGGGATATTTGAACCGCCCAGAGTTAACTGAGGAAAAATTCGTTCATAACCCCTACTTTTCTTCGACAGAAAGTAACCATAATTGGATTAGCGAGAAACTTTACAGAACCGGTGATTTGGGTAAGTTCTTGCCAGACGGAAATATCGACTTTATTGGACGGATCGATCACCAGGTTAAAGTCAGGGGATTCCGGATAGAGTTAGGTGAGATCGAATCAATGATCGATCTCTATCCAGGAATCAGTCAAGTAGTCGTCATTGTCCGTGAAGATAAACCTGGTGAGAAAAAATTAGTAGCCTATTTTGTACCAGAACCCGGTATTAGTATAAAGATTTCCGATATAAGGCGATATCTCAGGGAGAAATTACCCGAGTATATGATACCTGCCTTTTTTATCCTCCTTGAAGAATTCAAGTTAAACGCCAGCGGTAAGGTGGACCGGAATCTGTTACCCGAACCAACCGGTGAAGGCACCGATTCAGGAGTATCGTTTGTCTCGCCAAAAACAGACCTGGAAAAGAAACTGGCAGAAATCTGGCAGGAAGTACTCGGATTGTCCCGGATTGGCATGAATGATAACTTTTTCGATCTGGGTGGTCACTCGTTATTGATGGCAAAAGCACATACAAAGATTCAAGAATCTTTAGATCGCGAGATTTCCTTGATTACACTATTCCAATACCCAACGATCAGCAGCCTGGTCGATTATTTATCGGGTGAGGCGGATGATACTTCCAATCTAGAGAGTGTTACTGATCGTGGGATTCAGCACAAAAAAGTTATGAAACAACAGTCAGATCGCATGCGCCAGATCGCGGGTAATCGATCCAGGAAAACACTAGAATAAATTATTCATAGAGTTGACGGCTCAAGAAGGAGCAATTAATGACGGAAAATGAAAATCATTTGCTCAATTATGAAGGCACGGAAATAGCGATTATTGGTATCGCAGGTAGATTTCCTGGAGCAAATAATACTGAAGAATTTTGGAAGAATCTGGTAGAAGGTGTGGAATCAGTTTCCTATTTTGATGATCAAGAAGTGATAGAAGCTGGGGTTAGTCAGGATCTTCTAAATGATCCTCATTATGTCAAAGCAGGTGGTGTGGTTGAGGGAGCCGAAGAGTTTGATGCAAATTTCTTCGGTTATTACCCCAAAGAAGCGGAGATTATCGATCCTCAACAAAGAGTTTTCCTCGAACTGGTTTGGGAAGCATTGGAGAATGCTGGGTATGATCCAGCAAAATATCCTGGTTGGATTGGAGTATTTGCCGGGACAGGGATGAACACCTATTTGTTGAACAACCTGCTACATGACCAGGATACGATCGATAATGTCCACGGTTACCAATTAACGATTGCGAATGATAAAGATTTTTTACCTACCAGGGTTTCATATAAATTAAACCTGCGCGGACCAAGTTTGAACGTTCAAACAGCCTGTTCCACATCCCTGGTTGCCACTCATTTAGCCTGTCAGAGTTTAATAAATTTTCAATGTGACATCGCGATTGCAGGTGGAGTGTCGATAAGATTTCCTCAGAAACAAGGTTATTTATACCAGGAAGGCGGTATTGCTTCTCCAGATGGGCACTGCAGAGCCTTCGATTCAAAGGCAAATGGGACAGTAAGTGGTCATGGTGCCGGGGCAGTTGTGTTAAAAAGGTTGGAGGATGCGGTCGCTGATGGAGATTTTATCTACGCATTGATCAAAGGGACAGCGATTAATAATGATGGCTCACTCAAAGTTGGTTATACAGCTCCCAGTGTTGAAGGTCAATCTGAAGTTATAGCTATGGCTCAGGCGGTCGCGAACGTGGAACCTGATACGATTAGTTATATCGAAGCTCATGGTACAGGCACTTCACTGGGCGACCCAATCGAAATAACAGCTTTAACGAATGTCTTTCGGAAAACCACTGATCGGAAACAATTTTGTGCAATTGGATCAGTCAAGACAAACATCGGACATCTTGATTCTGCGGCTGGGGTTAGTGGACTCATCAAAACTGCCCTGGCATTGTCCCGGAAAAAAATTCCCCCAGTATTAACTACGAAGCACCAAACTCAAAAATCGATTTCGAAAACTCACCATTCTTTGTTAACACAAAATTACGAGAGTGGGAGGATGGGGATGAAACGAGAAGGGCTGGTGTGAGTTCTTTTGGAATCGGGGGAACAAATGCTCATATCATTTTAGAACAAGCGCCTGAATTTGGGGAGTTCAAGGAATCGAGGGAATGGCAGATGTTGATGGTCTCCGCCAGATCCGCAAAGTCCCTCGAAACGCTTTCTTTATCGATAGCTGATTATATTCAGTCATCTCCTTCTATTCCCCTGGCTGATATTGCATTTTCATTGCAAGTGGGAAGGAGGGATTTTCCTTTCCGTAAAGTTATTCTAGCAAATTCGAGTAATCAGACTTTGCCCGGATTGAGAAGTACTGAGGCTGAAGGAGTTTATGAATCCGAAGCTCTGGAGTCACGACCACAAATTGCTTTCATGTTTACTGGTCAGGGAGCCCAATATGTAAACATGGCACGCGGGGTTTATGAGTCTGAACCGGTTTTCAAACAGCAATTCGACGAATGCTGTAAATTTATAGACAGTGAATTTGGCATTAATCTACTAGATATCATCTATCCGGCAGGGAGTCAGAGCCAGGAAGATATCGATTTGCTAAGTGAAAAACTAAGAAATACAAACATAACTCAACCTGCGTTGTTTGTAATAGAATTTTCTCTAGCCATATTGTTGATTAGTTGGGGTATTGAGCCATCTGTTATGATCGGGCATTCAATCGGGGAATATGTTGCTGCAACCTTAGCTGGAGTGTTCTCGCTTGAAGATGCTTTGAAAATTGTGGTAAAGCGAGGTTCACTCATGCAATCGCTTCCTCCCGGAGGGATGATTAGTGTTTCACTCCCGGAAGAAGAAATTTCACAATTCTTGTTCGGCGATATATCTATTGCCACGATCAATGGGCAAACATTGACCGTCCTATCTGGGACTCTCGATGAAATCGAAGAACTTGTGTCGAATTTAAAGAGGCAAGGGATCGAATATCGTCGTATAAAAACGTCTCATGCTTTCCATTCCCCGATGATGGAACCAATCTTAGATGAATTTATAGAATATTTGGGTGGTTTTGAATTAAAACTACCGCAGTCAAAATTTATTTCCAATCTCACTGGAAAATGGATTACCAATGATGAGGCAACATCTCCAGAATATTGGGCTAAGCATATGAGGCATACGGTTAGATTTGCTGATGGCATAAAAGAATTAATGAAAGATCCCGCTGTCATATTTCTAGAAGTTGGTCCCGGAAGATCGTTGACCATATTCGTCAAGAATCATCCGGAGGCTTTACATGGCAGAACAATCCTTTCATCAATAAGGCATCCTCAGGATGACCAGCCTGATGTTAAATTTTTATTAACGACAGTGGCAAAATTGTGGCTTTGTGGAGTTGAAATTAACTGGAACTCTTTCTATATTGGCGAAAAACGGAGGAGAATTCCTTTGCCTTCGACACCCTTCGAAAGGAACAGGTATTGGATCGATGCAGGTTCAATTAGAGACCGTGCTGTTACTCAAAAAACTAGGAATCAAAAGGATACTGAAATAAATAACTGGCTGCTCCATCCAGTTTGGGAGCAGACACCGTTACTTCATAAAAAGTTTTTTCCTGAAGATAAAAATAACGAAAAAAAATATCTTATTTTCGCAGACAATGTAGAAGATGGCTTGTCTACATTCCTGGTTAATCAACTTACAGGCGATGGAAACGACATTGTTGTGGTTTTAGAAGGTAAAACGTTTGAACATCTACCAGATGGTTCATTCGTTTTATCTCCAGATAATAAGGAGCACTATAAAACCCTTTTCGAGTGCTTGAAAGAAAGAGAATGGAGCCCGGATCGGATAGTACATTTATGGTCGATGGCGAAAAGGTTGGACGAATCTACAATTCGAGATGAGTTTAAACATTCTGGCTTCTTAAGCCTTTTATTCTTAACTCAAGAGTTAACAGAAAAATTTCCTAATAATCAAGTTCCGATGCTGGTTTGTAGCAGAAGTATTTTTTCTGTGACCGGTGAGGAGGTATTGCAACCAAATCAAGCTATATTATTAGGACCAATATTGGTGTTCCCCCAGGAGAACCCCAATATTTCGATGAAATTAATCGATTTTGATGGGAAGGGACTTTTAGAATTACCATCTTCAACGTTGGTTGAGAGTATTATTTCTGAATTTTCCCAATTAGAAGGTAAATCCATAGCTGTATATCGCCGCGGAAAAAGGTGGATTCGCTCTTACAAGCCAACCCGGGAGTGGATTGATGAGGAGATGAATTATCTCCGTGTTGGTGGAGTCTATTTAATCACTGGGGGGCTTGGGAGAATAGGCTTAGCATATGCCAATCACCTGGCGAATGTTTATAAAGCCAACCTTGTCTTACTTGACCAGATTCAATTTCCAGCAATGAGTGAATGGGAAGAGTTATCTCAATCAATGGGTGAATCCAATCCTTTAATCCGAAAAATAAATGCAATAAAAGATATCGCCCAAAAAGCTGGTTCTTTAGAAATAATCACAATCGATGTTACTAACTCAATCCAGGTTGCCCAGATATTTACCGAACTTTTAGGGAAGTTTGGTAAAGTAAATGGAATTATTCATTCAGCAGGATTGACGCAGTTGGCATCAATGGTCAACTACCAGACTCTAACTCCTCAAGATATTGAAGATCACTTCAAGGCGAAAGTAAACGGCTTGGAAACGTTATCCAACGTAATTTCCAGCATTCTTGAGATGGATACCAGTATTGACTTTGTGCTTCTACAATCCTCGTTGTCAGCAGTTTTGGGCGGGATTGGCTTGACAGCTTATTCTGCAGCCAATGCATTTATGGATGCTTTTGCTGACAAACAGAACCAAATCAGCAGATTTCCCTGGATAACCGTCAACTGGGACGGATGGAATTTTAATGATTACAAAACTGAGTCCGGGTTTTCAGAATTGAGTGCAAAGGCGGGTGATTCGATTGTCGAGTTATCTCTGATTCCTGATGAAGGCATTCACGTTCTCGAAAAAATATTAAGCGTTCGTGAAATTAACCATCACATCATCTCAACTGCAGATATTCAAATCCGCATCAATAAATGGATCAATCCAGTAAATATCACGCATGAAGAGAAAGGTGAACTATCGAAATCAAACTTGTATCCTCGACCAAAACTTCAAACTCCTTATGTACCCCCGCGAGATGAAGTTGAAACATCTCTTGTAAAAATATGGCAATCGATTTTGGGTATTGATGAGATCGGTGTTAAGGATGATTTCTTTGAGTTGGGTGGGCATTCATTGCTGGCTACGCAGTTGGTGACGCGTGTTCGTGATCTCTATAAGGTTGATTTTCCAATCAGGAACTTATTCGAATCTCCAACCATTGCAGGATTAGCTGGATTGATTCATTCAGCAAGTGATAAACAAAACAGGATCAAACAGGAACCGCTTTTAAAAGCCTCCCGGGAAGTAGATTCGCCCCTCTCATTTGGGCAGCAAAGATTATGGTTCCTGGACCAACTTGATCCATCAAGCTCTCTTTATAACAATTTTGCAGCTATTAGGATATCAGGTGATTTGGACTTGACGATTTTTGATTCGTGTCTGACAAAATTGATAAAGAGGCATGAAACGCTTAGAACTGTCTTTACCGAGAAGGACGGAAATCCGGTGCAAGTTGTTCTTGATGAGATTGATACACCATCTACCGTTATTGATATCTCATCATTGAATTCGTCTGACCAGGGAGCGGAAATCATCAACTTGGCCAGGGAATATGCAGGGAAACCATTCAACCTTGGTCAACCGCCACTTTTCGGTGTGGTTTACATCATACTTGGTCCAAATGAATATGTCGTATTCTTGATCACCCACCACATTATCTCCGATGGTTGGTCTGTCAATGTCTTAGTACATGAAATTGGCATCTATTATTCGCAATTATCGAAGAATATATCATTTCCAATCCCGGAACTGCAATATCAATACAGAGATTACGCCCTCTGGCAGCGGAATTGGATGGCAGAAAGGAAGTTTGAAGAACAGCTGGAATATTGGAAAAAAGATTTGTTCGGACTGCCATCGAATTTAGATTTGACCACAGATTACCCCAGACCACCAAAGCAGTCGACCAATGGTATGAGCATCTGGTTTGATATAGACGAAAAATTAACTTCAGATCTTCATAAGTTTTCTCAACAAAAAGGAGTCACTCTGTTCATGACCCTTTTAGCAGGATTTGGATTACTCATATATCGACACACGAACCAGAATGACTTCGCAATTGGAACTCCGATTGCCAATAGAACCATGCTTGAGACAGAAGAATTGATCGGGTTCTTTTTGAATATCCTTGTTCTAAGGATAAGAATGGATGAAAATCTAGAAATTAATCAATTGTTGGAAGAGGTTAAGGAAACAGCATTGGGAGCTTATGCCAACCAGGATATCCCTTTCGAGATGCTTGTCGATGCGATTCAACCAGTACGAGATATGAGTCGTTCTCCACTATTCCAGGTGATTTTTGATTTGCAGGATGCTACCATGCAAACCTTTGATCTGCCAGGTTTACGAGTAACTCATTATCCTATTGATACCGGTATGACCAAATATGACCTGGCGTTATCGATGGAAGAGCACAAAACCATGTTGAAAGGATACTTTAATTTTAATACCGATCTATTTCGAGAAGACACAATTTCTGCCATGCAGAGACAGTTTGTCATGATTCTTGAGCAAATTGTGTCCTCTCATTCGAAAGCGGTTAGCGATTTTGATATCCTGCTTGAATCAGAAAAGGAATTAATTCTCGATACCTGGAATTCAAATGAACTGCATTTGGGCAATTACCAGAGCGTAATGGATTTGATTGAGGAGCAAGCTACCAAGTACGGACACAGGTTAGCTATCGTCGCTGGTGATTCGGAGATTACATACAGTGAATTGAATAACTTAGCAAATCAATTCGCTTCAGAATTGTTACATTCAGGAGCAAAAGATAATTGTGTTGTTGCCTTGATGCTTGACCGATCAGCGTTAGCAATGATCGGTATCCTTGGCATTTGGAAAACAGATTCAATTTACCTCCCTTTGGATCCAGATGCACCGGTTGATAGGAATAAATTTTACCTGGAAGATTCTAACGCGAACATTATCGTAACGAAAAAGGAAATACTTGATCAGGTCAAAGCTCAAGATGATTCGTTCGATGAGGGCAAAAAGGTTTTATTTATCGACAATTATCTCAGCAGAAAACATGTGATAGGAAAAGATGATGTTCCTAATATTCATCAACGACCTGACTCAAAGGCTTATTTGATTTATACATCTGGTTCAACGGGAAAACCGAAGGGTGTAGTAGTTAATAACACATCATTCGCCAACCATATTCGTGTAGTTAAAAAAGTTTTTGGGTTAACGATGAAGGATCGGGTGCTCCAATTCTCAGCATATAGTTTTGACCAGTCAATTGAACAGATCGCCGCGACCTTGGTTTCCGGGGCAACCCTCTTTCTCAGAGAAAATGAGATTTGGGAACCTGCTAAATTCACGGAAATAATTAAGAAAAATAAATTGAGTGTAATCAATATTCAACCAGCTTATTGGAATGTTTGGATGCAGTCTATGCTTCATACTGGTAGCTCCGCAATGCCTGGCAATCTTCGATTGATGGTTATTGGAGGGGATGCAATCCTTCCTGAACACATCCAAATGTGGAAAGATACAGGTTTGGAGTCGGTGAGATTACTGAATGCTTATGGTCCTACCGAAACAACAATCACATCTTCCGTCTATGAGATTAACTTGAATTCTTTTGTTGACGAAAAAATATCAAGAATCCCGATAGGTAAACCTTTACCCAACAGGAGATACTATATTTTAGATCATCGATTACAGCCAGTTCCTTTAGGCGTTGCTGGGGAATTGTTTATAGGTGGGGATTGTCTTTCGGATGGTTACTTGAACCAGAAAGAATTAACAAAAGAGAAATTCATAGAATTGGCAATTGGTAGGACTGGAAAACAACGTTTATATCGTACAGGGGATTTGGCAAGATATTCACCAACAGGTGACGTAGAATTTTTGGGAAGGATTGATAATCAAGTCAAATTGCGCGGCTTCAGAATCGAGTTAGGGGAAATTGAATCAGCGTTAAATGCCGAAAATTCTATAAAAGAAGCTTATGTGGTTGCGCGAACTAAAAGAATTTCTAGCAGAGAAGAACAGAACCAGCCTGGGGTAGCAGAAGAAAGATATTTATTGGCATTTGTCAACCTACATGATCCATCAAAGGCAAATTCTGATATGGTTACCCACCTAAAAGATTACCTTTCGGGGATATTGCCAGGATATATGGTACCAGCGTCATATATTTTTATTGAATCTGTTCCTTATTTGAGTAGTGGAAAAGTTGATAGGAAGTTTCTTGAAAATCTTGAGGTTTCTGAAGAAGATATCTATTTTCAATCAAGTCCTTATGTTGCTCCACGATCAAAACTTGAAAGCGAGTTAATAGAAATTTGGAATGAGGTTCTGGGCAAGGATAAAATCGGTGTTAAGGACAACTTTTTTGATCTTGGAGGGCACTCTTTATTGGCTACTCAACTTATCGCAAGGATAAGAAATAAATATCCAATAGAATTTCCGCTCCGACTTTTATTCGAATCACCGACAGTTGAAGCCGTGGCTGGCGCAATCACTGACACTTTGGTTGAAAACGAATTGGATCAATCAAGTGAGGAAGACCTTGAGAAAATGTTGGCTGAATTGGAAGATATGTCAGATGAGGATGTGCAAAACCTTCTTAATTCATAGTTTTGATCATTGGAGAAGATGATGAGCGATATCGAACGGAGAATAGCGAATTTATCTCCAGAAAAACGCGCTTTATTAACGAAAAAACTTCAACAAAAACAGAATGTTAATTTATCCGCCCCTAAAATCGAAAGAAGACAGGATGCGTCCTCCTATCCTTTGTCATTTGCTCAACAAAGAATGTGGTTTCTAAACCAATGGGAGCCAGACAATCCTTTTTACAATATTACTTCCTTCGTGAGAATTTTAGGAAATCTTGACATTAATGCGCTGGAAGGAAGCATTGACAAGGTTATTGAAAGACATGCGATATTAAGATCGAGGTTTTTGACAGATAAAGGACTTCCCAAACAGGTTATCGATGATGATCAAGTTTTTAATTTACCAGTCATCGACTTATCTTCGTTGAAAGAAGATGAATTTGGAGATCGGTTGAAATTATTGATGGATGCTGAGGCGAAAAAAGGATTCGATTTAGTCGAAGGACCTTTGCTCAGAGCGAAACTAGTACGATTTTCGAGTGAGAACCACGTATTGTTTTTGTCGATGCATCATATTATTTCGGATGGATGGTCGATGCGTGTGTTTATTACTGAGGTTTTATTACTATATGAAGCGTTCACGACGAAAAAACCAATCACACTTGTTGATCTACCCATCCAATATTTCGACTACGCAGAATGGCAGAAACAACATTTAACGGATGAAGTTCTTGAAACCCAACTGAATTTCTGGAAACAACAAATAGGAGATCCAAACCAGGTCCTTGATCTGCCCACCGATAAGCCACGTCCAGAAATGTTAACCCAAAATGGTTCCGTTTTCCGATTTGACATTCCCCCCGAATTATCAGCAAAAATCAAACCATTCACGAGAAAGCATGAAATTTCTAGTTTCATGTTTTTCCTTGCAGTTTTCCAAATTATGCTCTACAGGTATTCAGCACAAGAAGAAATCAGAGTTGGAATACCTGTTGCAAACCGACCAGTTCCAGAGTTAGAAACAATAATGGGTATGTTTGTTAATACCCTGGTAATAAATGGTCAATTTTCTGATGCTACTACCGCTGAGGAATTTTTCTCGCAAACTAAAGAATCAGTATTAAACGCCTTTTCCCACCAGGATTTGCCTTTGGAGACATTAATAGAAGAGCTTGATGTTATCCGAGATTTACGCTATTCTCCATTATTTCAGGTGATGTTTGCGTATCAAGAAAATTTAACTAAAGAGCTTTATACAAAAGAATTGAAACTGGAGATTATGGATTTTGATAGTAAAAGCTCAAAATTCGACATAACCCTCTTTATTGAAGAATCGGGAGATGAATATACAGGAATCATTGAATACAACACAGACATATTTTATGAAGAAACTATAAAAAGGATGGCAGCTCATTTCCGGGTTCTTCTTGAATCGATAATTGAAAATAGTTCCACAAGGATCTCACATTTACCATTATTGACCTTAGAAGAAGAACATAAACAAATCCTCGATTGGAATGATACTCAAACAAGCTATCCTGTGGAATCGACAATTGTGGAATTGTTTCATAAGCAAGCTAATATGAATCCACAGATTATCGCGGCGGAATTTCATGATCAAAATGGGTTGATTGCGCGGTCTACATACAGTGAATTAGATGAAAAATCCAACCGAATAGCCCAGTTACTCGTTAATAATGGGATTAGTTCCAATGATATAGTCTCAATATTCATGGAAAGATCGATGTTGATGATTGAGGCAACATTGGGGATTATAAAAGCAGGAGGAGCCTACCTTCCAATTGATACAGGTTATCCCATCGAAAGAGTCCGATTTATGGTGAACGATGGTCAAACACCGGTTCTGTTGACCAGCCAAAAATATGTCAATGATATTGACAAGATTTTTAACACAGAGATTGAAGGTTATGACTTTCTACAGAAGACGCAGGTTATTTACCTGGATTCTGAAAAGACAAAATCATCATTATTCGGAAAATCCCCCCATTTTCAGGGTCAAAGATCTTCATCATCAGATCTCGCATATGTTATGTACACGTCAGGATCAACCGGAAACCCAAAAGGAGTATCGATCCCACAGCGTGCGATCGTTAGATTATTATTCAACACAAACTATCTCTCAGTACCACCGGGCTCTCGCTTTGCTCACGCATCGAACCCGAGTTTCGATGCCGCTACTCTAGAGATATGGGGAGCATTACTTCATGGGTGTACTCTTGTCGGTGTATCAAAGGAAATTGCTTTAACAACTCACCAATATTCAAAATTCTTACGTGATAACAAGATCACACATCTTTTCCTTACACCAGCATTGTTCAATAATATTGTTAAAGAAGAGCCTGATGCGTTTCGAACCCTAGATCATTTAATGGTTGGGGGTGAGCAAATGGATATGCATACAGCCAGGATCCTTATGCATTCCAATCCGCCAAAAAGGTTCACAAATGTTTATGGTCCCACCGAGAGTACAACATTCACGACATGGCATGATGTCAGTTTACAAGATGTAGAACAAAGGAAAACAATCATTCCAATAGGAAAACCAATTTCGAATACCACCACATTCGTTTTAGATCAAAACTTACGCCCTGTCCCAGTGGGGGTTACGGGGGAATTGTTCATTGGGGGAGATGGATTGGCTCGAGGTTACCATAATCAACCAGAGATGACCTCCGAAAGTTTCATTCAAAATCCTTATATCGATCTTTTAATTGACAGGTTGGATTATCGGGCTAACGAGACCAGATTATATAAAACTGGAGATTTAGTTCGATATCTTCCAGATGGGGATATAGTTTTCCTGGGACGAAATGACTTTCAAATTAAGCTCAGAGGCTTGCGTATAGAACTGGGAGAGATCGAGAATGTGATTTCGGAGTATCCAGGTATATCCGATCAAGTAGTCGTTGTTAGAGAGGATGTACCTGGAGAAAAGCGAATCATTGGGTATCTGGTACAAGATGACGAAAATGAAGTCGATCTGAGTGACCTGAGAGCTTACTTAAACTCAAAACTACCTGAATATATGGTTCCCATAGCCTTCGTCTTGCTGGATTTCCTGCCAATAAACCAAAACGGAAAGGTTGATAGAAAGAGACTGCCAAAACCTGACCTCACCGATATCATTATCCAGTCTAATTATATAGCCCCTCGAAATGAGTTGGAATCGACATTGTGTGATATATGGGAGGGTTTATTAGGGATAAATAATATAGGCGTAGCAGATAATTTTTTTGCGTTGGGTGGTCATTCTCTCTTGGTGACTCAGTTGGCTTCGAGAATCCGTAGTGAATATGATATTGAAGTTAAAGTAAGGTCCATTTTCGAGCACCCTACAATTGAAGAATTATCTGTAATCATAAAAGACCAGCAAAAACTTGGTCATCTATATCATGAAGAGCCAATTACTAATATCCAAGATCGCACTAATCTTGAACTTTCTTATGCACAACAGAGGCTGTGGTTCCTTGATAACCTCAACCCTGAGTCACCGGAGTATAACGTTCCGTTCGCGATTCGAGTAAAAGGGATGCTGGATACCCAATTTTTACTCAAGAGTATCGAAGATGTAACCATCAGGCATGAAATATTGAGGTCGAGGATTGCCACACGAAATGGTAGACCAATTGTCGAGATCATAGAGCAGGCTTCTCCGGATTTCAGGATCGTTGATCTGGTGGAAACCACATCAGGTGAACGTGAAATGACCATAGACCACCTTGTGCAAAAGGAAATCCAATCTACATTTAATCTTGAGCGGGATACATTAATCAGAGTTACAGTAATCAAGATTCAACCAGAGGAATTTATTTTGCTCTTTGTGGTGCACCACATCGTAGCTGATGGATGGTCATTGATGATATTTTTCAATGAAATATCTATTCAGTACGCAAATTATCAACTCAACAAAGCTCAATCGTTTGAACCCTTAGAAATTCAATTTTACGATTACGCTTCCTGGCAGAAACAACGGTTAAAAGGTGAATTTGTTGAAGAAGGTATCCAGTTTTGGAAGAGATATTTAGATGACATCCCTGCGATATTAGAGCTGCCTACAAGTTACGTTCGTCCAGCCATAAATTCAGGTAAAGGAAGGCAAATAAAATTCCAAATCGAAAAAGGTATTAGCGAGGATATTCGAAGATTAGTAATGAATTCGGATGTAACTCACTATATGTTCTTCTTGACAGCCTTCTATATATTACTCAATCGGTACAGTCAACAGGATGATATCGTCATTGGGTCACCAGTCACCAACCGCAATCACGTTTCTCTCGAGAATTTAATCGGATTCTTTGTTAATACGATTGCTATCCGGGTAGACCAGGGAGATGATTTGTCGGTTATTGACCTTTTAAATCAAGTGAAAGAATCAGCTCTGAATGCATTTTCACATTCTGAATTACCCTTTGAAATGGTAATTCAAGCTTTGCAGCCTGAAAGAGATTTAAGCGTAACGCCTATTTTCCAGGTCATGTTTGGATACCAGGAGCCGTTTGATTTCGCATCAGGTTTTGTCGAAAGCGGAATGGAGTTGGAACAATATCATTTGGATGCTGGGACATCGAAATTTGATCTGACATTAACCATAGCCGACAATGGAAGCGAATTTATTGGCAACCTTGAATACCGTGTTGATTTATTCTCACCTGGTTTTATGGAAAATTTTGTTTCACACCTGCAATCCATCATTTCATTAATTACTCAGCATCCCAAGGAAAAATTCAAACAACTCAGGTATCTGACATCAATAGAAGAACACAAGATGTTGTTCGAATACAACCGAAACGAACTCCCAATTGCACATCGAGAAACGGTTGTCTCCTTATTCAATTCTCAAGCCCACAAATCACCAAAGCAGATAGCTGTAATTGCAGGAATGGGTGACCAAAGAAATGAAATTAATTATTCCGATTTATTGAGAAGGTCTAATAAACTTGCCCATTTTCTGAAAAATAATGGGGTTTCGAAAGGTCAGATCATTGGCTTATTTTGCGAACGATCAATCGAAATGATTATTGGTTTACTGGGGATATTAAAGTCTGGTTGTGCGTATGTACCACTGGATCCGATGTACCCACATGAAAGACTTAAACTAATCCTTAACGATATTCAAGAAGCGAACAAGTCGAATCCATTCGTACTTTCACAAAGTGGTTTGAATTCCTTACTGCCTGATAATCAATATCGGATAATAAATTTAGATTCTGATTGGAAAGATATCGAAAACGAGAGTGAAATTAATCCGGAGATTACCATCACATCTGAAGATCTTGTTTATGTTTTGTATACCTCAGGATCTACGGGTTTGCCAAAGGGTGTGATGATTGAACATCATAATCTTGTAAATTTGTGGATCGGTATGCGGCATCTTGTGGATTATGGGAGCGATGATGGCGGATCCAGGTTCAGTCTTAATGCGCCACTTCTATTCGATGCTTCTGTTGAACAGTGGATCATGTTGTTGAGTGGAGAGACGATTGTGATCGTTCCTCAAGAGATCAGGATGGATGGAAAGAAAATGATATCCTGGATTGAGGAAAACCAGATCGATGTCCTTGATTGTGTTCCATCTCAACTAAAGCTGATGATTGATGAAGGATTGTTGGATACCGTAGATAAATATCGACCACGAGTGGTTATGCCTGGTGGAGAGGCGATAACTCAAGAAATATGGTCGGTTTTGGTCGAGTCCAGGATGACGGATTTTTACAATCTTTATGGTCCGACAGAATGTAGTGTGAATTCTGCTATCTGTAAAGTTAAGGATCATCCTAAATCCCCAGTTATCGGGAAAGGAATGATTAACACTTATCTGTATGTTCTCGATGCTAATTTTCAAATTGTTCCAACTGGGGTTCCGGGTGAGTTGTACATCAGCGGTGAAGCTGTCGGAAGGGGGTATTTAAATAAACCTGACCTAACGAATGAAAAATTTTTACCTGACCCGTTTCGCCCAGGATTACGGATGTATAGGACTGGTGATCGCGTACGCTGGCTTGAATCCGGGATGGTTGAATTCTTAGGACGTCTCGATAACCAGGTTAAATTAAGGGGATTTCGCCTGGAACTGGGTGACATTGAAACAGCATTGCATAAGATCGATGGGATTGCTGAAGGGGTTGTGATCCTGAGGGAAGACCGACCCGGAATAAAACAACTTGTTGCCTATATAAAAATTCGTGAAGAAACTGAATTGACACTGACTCAAATAAGAGAACAATTGAAAAATGTATTACCAGATTACATGGTTCCGGCAATATTTATGGAACTTGATGTATTCCCCTTAACATCCAGCGGCAAGATCAATCGACGCGCTCTACCAAAACCGGATGAAAACCTCCTTACTTCTAATGAAACGCATGTGGCACCAGAAACTAATGAGGAAGAGGCATTATCGAAGATATGGGGAGAAATTCTCCATCTCGAGAATATAAGCGTGAATTCTAACTTTTTTGAATTAGGGGGTGATTCAATTCTGGCGATTCAGGTTGTATCGAAAGCGAACCAGGCTGGCCTGGTATTTTCTGTTCGAGACTTGTTTGAAGCACAAACGGTCAGGGAATTGGCAAGACGAGTCGAAAATAAGTCACTTGTGGAAGCTGAACAAGGTCTGGTAACAGGAAAGGCAAATCTTTCTCCGATCCAGAAGTGGTTTTTCGATCAGAACTTCACTGAATTTTGGCATTGGAACCAGGCAGTATTATTCGGAGTGAAAGAGGAACTGGATGAGTTTACGCTAATCGAGTCAGTGAGGATCCTTACAGATCATCATGATGTGCTGAGGGCAAAATTTTCCATGGAAATATCTGGAACATGGACATTTGAGTTTAGGGAAAAAAATGATTTCACTCCTGTCCGCACTTTTGAATTGGGGGATGTCAGCGAAATCGAGGTGGATAATTTTGTACAATCAAAGATAAAGGAATTCCAGGAAGGAATCAACCTAACGGATGGTCCGCTTTTTTGGGTGATTTATTTTAAAACTGGTGAGATGAAGCCGGACTTATTGTTCATAGTGATTCATCACCTGATTATTGATGGAATTTCCTGGAGAATTTTGTTAGAAGACCTCGAGTTAGTGTACACGGCGTTGATGCAAAGAAATGAACCAATTTTGCCACCAAAAACGACATCATTTAAGGAATGGACTGAAAACCTGGTTAATTTTTCTAAAACCTTTGATTTTGAAGATGAAAAATCTTATTGGAAACGGATAGCGACTTTTAACATCAGATCACTTCCATGCGATTTCCCGCCCAGTAATAATTTAAGAAAATTTACGAAGCAGGTTCGGATTGAATTTTCTCCAGGTGAGACCGAACAAATAACCCGGGATATTATCCAATCCACAGGTGCTGGAATTAATAACATCTTTTTAATGGCATTAGCTCTTGCGTATCATGAATGGTCGGGAGACCACCAGTTATTACTTGAGATGGAGGGTCATGGCAGATCCGATATCTTAGAAGGCATGAATCCGTACAGAACAATGGGGTGGTTCACAACTATGTATCCAGTTTTACTGAGGTTGTCCGCCGAGGGAACTTATAGTGAACATCTTGCGGAAATTACCAGACAGATGAACCAGATCCCGAATGATGGGTTTACTTATGGAATACTCCGATATCTTCAGGGGTCCGGGGATGAATTTCCAGTAATTCGACCGGAGATCAGCTTTAATTATCTTGGGCAAATCCATTCATCGGCAAATGATTCAAGGCTTTTCACCCTGGTTTCGCAAAATGTTGGAAAATCAATGAGTCCACTCAGTCATAGAAGCCATCTTATAGAAATAATCGGTTCAATTTTAAACGGTGTGCTTCAATTTGAGTGGCACTTTTCAGAAAATATCCACAGATCAGATAACATAGAGCATTTTTCTCAATTATTCAAAAAGAACCTAATTAATATGATCTCGGGATTTGAAGTAGATCATCAAGATGCCCTGCCGATTGATTTTTTGACGGACGTAAACCTGGACAATGAAGAACTCGATCAAATCTTTGATGAACTTGGTGACATGTAAATCAAAGAATATAAAGATTGATTGCATACCACAAAGTGATTTCAAAGTATTTCTGCATTAATTATAAAGATTGCATTTAAGATGGTTTGTTATATTCAACCTTCGAGAATGGCTTTGCCATGACTTGATATTACTGCTTGTCTGAATCTGGATATGAGAAAGAAATAGCTAATGAGCAAAAAAAATGTTGAAGCCATATATCCATTATCTCCTATGCAGCAAGGTATGGTTTTCCATACCCTTTATGCGCCTGAAGTCCACAACATATTTAGGGGTTTTTGTCGCCAGGATAAAAGGGGACTTGAATTTCCAAAGCTTTGAAAAAGCCTGGAAATCAGTCATTGATCGACATTCCGCGTTGCGTACCTCATTTGTTTGGAAACGGTTAGAACGGATGCTTCAAGTTGTCCAAAAAAATGTAGATATTTCTATCGAATTTTACGATTGGAGAGAAAAATCCCTTGGGAATATCGAGACTGAAATTGATGAATTCGTCCTGGCGAGACGGGCAGACGGTTTTGATTTATCCAAATCACCATTAATAAAATTATTTTTAATCCAAATCGGGAACGATGAATACGAGTTTTTCTGGTTAACCCACCATGCCATTCTAGATGGATGGTCTATCCCGATTATTTTTCGCGATTTATTCCATTTTTACGAAGTATATTCAAATGGAAGTTCAGTCTCCTTAAATTCTACCCGAGTATATCGTGATTATCTCCAGTGGCTCCAAAACCAAAATCTGGACGACGCCAGAAGATTCTGGGAGGACGAATTAGCCGGTTTCGAAGAACCGACAAAATTACCTTATGATTTTAAATCAAAGAATGGTAAACAGGGAAACAAATTTAAAGAAATCGAAGGTAAGTTACTTGAAACTATTTCGAACGAACTTGTTGACTTCTCCAGAATGAACCAGGTAACACTAAGCACGGTCATTCAAGCTGCGTGGGCGTTTCTACTCGGAAAGTTAACAAGAGAAAATGATATTGTTTTTGGAATGACGGTCTCTGGAAGACCTGCAGAATTATCTGGCGTAGATGAGATGGTTGGTCTATTCATCAATACACTCCCATTAAGGATCAAATTATCACCAGATATTCCTGTCACTCAGTGGCTGCAAGAAATTCAAGCGAAAGTCGCGGCAATTCACCAATATGAATATTCACCCTTGTATGATATCCAGGAGTGGAGCGAAATTGCTCCCGGAACCCAGCTTTTCCAAAGTATCCTGGTTTTTGAAAATTATCCCATTGGGGAAGCCGTTCAACTAAGAAATTCAAATTTTGAAATCACAAAATTCTCTTCAATCGAAGAGACTAATTATCCACTGAACATAATTTCTTCACCTGGAACGCCACTACCGATCAAGATTTCTTTTGATGAGAGCATCTTCCAATTAACTGATATCGAGAAATTGTTAGATCAACTATTACAGGTCATTACCAATTTTGTCCGGAATCCGGAAATGTTGTTACGGGATGTCAAAATCCTTTCCGTAGAAGACGAAAGAAAAATGGTCTACGAGTGGAATAATACTGATGTCGATGATAGTTTGGAATGCTGCGTACATGAATTGTTTGAACAACAGGCGGAAAGGAAGCCCAATAATATCGCTGTAGCCACTACAGAAAGTGATTATACATATCTCGAACTTAATAAATTCGCTAACCAGTTAGCCCACTATATCTCAAAGAAAGACCTGCCACCTGAAACGAGGATAGGTATTTGTTTGGAGCGTTCTTTCGAAATGGTTGCTGTGCTATTGGGGGTTTTAAAATCTGGTAACGCCTATATTCCGCTTGATCCAAAAAATCCATTTGAGCGCATCTCTTATATGCTTGATGAGGGAGATGCTCAATTATTAATCACTGATTCCAAATTATATAAACATTTACAACCTTTGGCAATTGATGTCTTGCTGATAGATACTATGGCTGATGATATAAAGTCGGAGCCTGACACGAACCTGGAACTTGCCATCACAGGCTCGCAACTGGTATATGTTTTATTTACCTCCGGTTCCACAGGTCAACCAAAAGGGGTTATGGTTGAGCATAGATCATTGTTGAATCTAACACTATACCAAAAGGGTAATTATAAATTATCTGAAATTGATAAAGTGCTTCAACTTTTATCCTTCAGTTTTGATGCAGCAGGGGAAGAAATATATCCATCCTTATGTTCGGGAGCCACTCTGGTGCTTGCGCCTCCAGATGTAGACCTGACAACAAAGCCATTCCTGGATTTCTGCAGAGAAAATGAAATATCTATATTACACCTCAATCCTTCCTTATGGCATGTCATGGTGAGTGATTTAGAGGAGGGTGCTGGAACCATCCCAGAAGAAATCAGGATAACGGTCGTTGGTGGTGAGTCACCATCATTCGAAAGATTGCAATCATGGCGAGAGTTAACAAAGGCAGTTCGTCCATTAGAAGAAACGGTATTTATTAACACATATGGTCCCACCGAAGCCACAATAACAGCTACAGATTTTAAAATTTTATCCGACACAAAATTTATTGACCAGCAAATACCGATCGGTAAACCAATCAACAATACCAAGGTTTATGTTCTAGACCAGTTCGGTCATCCTGTACCAGTTGGAGTATCGGGTGAGTTGTTCATCAGTGGGGTAGGATTGTCGCGCGGATATATCAACAAACCGAATTTATCTGAGGAAAAATTTCTTGACAATGAATTCGTTCCAGGCACAAAAATGTATCGAACGGGAGATTTGGTTCGCTATCTTCCAGATGGAAACATCGAATTCCTGGGAAGAATTGATAACCAGGTAAAAATCCGGGGTTACAGAATTGAACTCAGTGAGATTGAATCTGCTCTTTTATCGGAACCGACTATTCACACTGGTGTTGCCGTAGTGAAAGGTGCCAATCTTGATAAGAGAATAATCGCTTATGTCGTGCCAAAAAATGGCAACGATATCGACGTTGATAATGTGAAGAAATACCTGGGCTCGAAGATACCAGGATATATGATCCCTTCACTGCTAGTCCAAATTGATGCATTACCGACCTTAAATTCCGGAAAAATTGATTATAAGAATTTACCGGATCCTGAATTTAACGTAGACAAGGAAGAGGCAGATAAAGCACCTAAAAATCCTATCGAGGAATTGCTGATATCCATCTGGGAAAAATTACTGGGACATCCCAATATCGGTGTGAACGATAATTTTATTAACCTTGGTGGGCATTCATTGTTAATCACTCAATTAAGTTCCAAAGTTCGGGACATTTTCCAGGTTGAGTTACCTTTAAAAACTTTTTTCGAGGCTGAATCATTGCGTGAACTCGCCGCAATTATCTATCAGGAGCAGCAGCAAAAGATTGGATACTCGCCATCAGTTATTGAAGTACAACCAAGAGAAGGAATTTTACCGCTTTCGTTTGCCCAACAAAGATTGTGGTTCCTGGATCAACTCTCGCCAGGAAATTTGTTTTACAACATCCCGGTCGCATTACGGTTTAAGGGCGAAATGGATGTCGAGGCTTTCAGGTGGAGTATCAATCAAATTATTGCAAGACACGAAATATTAAGGACCAGGTTTGATTCTGTATCAGGAAAACCAGTACAAATCATTGAAGACCAGTTAGAAGTAGAGATACCATTCGTGGACCTTATTGAGATCCCAGAAAGTGAAAGGTTTGATCAGGTAATTCAATTATTGACTGCGGAAGCAAATAAACCATTTGAGTTATCGCTGCTGCCATTAATGCGTGTATTATTCGTTCGAACCAATGAGGATGAGCATTTCTTTCTTCTGACAATTCATCACATTATCACGGATGGATGGTCAGTTAATTTGATGGTTAAAGAGCTTGTGCGATTATATGAAATCAGAATCTTGGCAGATACGACATCAGATATCAGCTCAGACTTGCCTCCCCTACCAATCCAGTATGCAGATTTCACCTTGTGGCAGAGGAAATGGTTGGAAGGTGACAATCTGAGCTTGCAGCTGGATTATTGGCGTAATAAATTAAATGGTCGCCCTCACCTGCTTAATCTCCCCACAGACTACCCGAGACCTCCTTTACAGAGCTCTAACGGTGGCGCGATTAATTTTGAAATTGATAAAGAGACATTTGATTCGTTACGAACTGTCAGTATTGCAAACAATGTGACTTTATTTATCACCCTCTTGGCTTCATTCCAGATTCTATTAGCTAAGTATTCCGGTCAGGAAGACATCCTGGTTGGTACTCCGATCGCGAACAGGAATCGCAGTGAGCTTGAACAGTTACTCGGCTTTTTTGTCAATACCTTGGTGGTCAGGTCAAATATAACAGCTGAACAAAGTGTTAGCCAATTATTGAAGCAAGTCAGGGAAACCGCCATAGAGGCATATGCTCACCAAGATTTGCCTTTCGAATTACTGGTCGAATCCATCCAACCTGAGAGGGATCTCAGTCATTCGCCGATATTCCAGGCAGCTTTCTCGCTGCAAACTATGCCATCACAAATACTGGAGATCCCAGGGTTAATTATTGAGCCAGTAGAATTAGAAAGTTTGACATCGAAATTCGATTTAACCATGGTTATGGCAGAGACTGATAGTGGATTATCAGGAACTCTCGAGTTCAGTACGGATTTGTTTGAGCAAAGAACGATCGAGAAGATGGTTGAACACTGGAAGGTACTTCTCGAAAGTGTAGCGAGGAACGATGAAGAACTGGTTTCGAATATCAATATTTTGACAGATGATGAAAAAACAACCATTCTGCATGACTGGAACCAGACGTATGCGCAGACTCCAATAAATTTTTGTGCTCACGAGCTGTTTGAATTCCAAGCCCAGCACAATCCGAATGTTGTTGCTCTCTCTTTTGATGGAAGGGAACTGACTTACGAAGAATTGAATAAGAAATCCAATCAACTTGCTAATTTTCTCATCGACCTTGGGATTGCGGATAATGATCTGGTTGGCATTTCGACACTTCGTTCCATAGAGATGGTAATTGGTGTGTTAGCAGTTATGAAAGCCGGAGGGGCGTACCTTCCTTTAGATCCCACATATCCGTCTGATCGCCTGGAATTTATGGTTTCAGATTCCCACATTTCATATTTACTCAGTCAACGGGTTTTGGAAACTCAAATCCCTAAATCGAATGCCCGAATTATTTGGCTTGATGCAGATTGGGATAAGATTTCCGAATTTCCAGACACCCAACCTGATGTAAAGGTTAGTCCGGATGACCTGGCATATGTAATTTATACTTCTGGGTCAACTGGAAAACCAAAAGGTACACTTCTCAATCATCGAGGTTTGAGTAATTTAACCGGCGCTCAGAAAACGGCATTTAACGTTCGCATAGGCAGTAAAATCTTACAATTTTCTCCATACAGTTTTGATGCCTCAGTATGGGAAATGTTTATGGCGCTTGCCAATGGCGCTACTTTGTGCATTGTAAAGCAAGAAATTTTGTCCTCACCTGATGATCTTTTTACTGCAATCGAACAAGAAAAGATTACCAATATTACCTTGCCACCTTCCGTATTGAGAGTAATGCCAAAAGGTGATCTACCTGACTTGGAAACGATCATAGCTGCTGGTGAAGCGTGTACGCCTGATTTAGTTGAACACTGGGCAGAAGGAAGGCAGTTTGTCAATGCATACGGTCCAACAGAGACCACTGTATGTGCTTCAATGTACATGTGTTCGCCCGAAGACGAATCAGCTCCTCCAATCGGTAAGCCAATCGCTAACACTAAACTATATATTTTAGACAACAACCTTTTACCGGTTCCAGTTGGTGTACCAGGTGAACTTCATGTAAGTGGTGTAAGTCTTGCCAGGGGATATTTAAACCGTCCAGAGGTGACCCGTCAAAAATTCATCCATAATCCATATTCCCCAGGAGAGAGGATGTATAAAACAGGTGATCTGGTCAAGTATCGTGCAGATGGAAACATCGAGTTTTTAGGCAGAATTGATCAGCAGGTAAAAGTTCGAGGCTTCAGAATCGAGTTAGGAGAAATCGAGAATACCATTAACCAACATGATGCTGTGAAAGAATCCGTTGTTGTGGTCAGGGAAGACCAGGGAGAAGATAAGAGGATTGTAGTATATATCGTCTTGAATGAAGGAAGTGAGTTATCGGTAAATGAAGTGAAATCGTTTGCCAGGCAATATCTACCAGAATATATGGTACCAGCCGCGGTCCTTTTCCTGGATATGTTTCCTCTTTCACCAAGCGGTAAGGTAGATAGAAATCTCCTACCTGCTCCTGATGATATTAATTTTGGGGTTCAAGCAGAATATATTGCCCCGAGGAATGATCAAGAGGAAGAATTAGCTGCAATTTGCAGTGAATTACTTGGCATAGAAAAAGTCGGAATCAATGATAATTTCTTTGAAATGGGAGGGCACTCATTACTTGCCACACAATTTATCTCACGAACTCGAGAAACTTTCGATGTCGAGATTCCTCTAAGGTCTTTGTTCGAATATCCGACTATTGCTGGACTTTCGGAACAAATTTCATTATTAAAAACACCTGAGGAAACTGAGGATGAAAGAATCCAAAGATTGCTCTCTCAGATTGACCAAATGGATGAAGATGAAATCCTGACACTCCTAGAAGAGAAACGAAGAAACCTTTCAGAAAGGAATCTGAAGGAATGATGTCACAAAGTGATAATGATCTCAGAGGAAAACTCAGAGATTTATCTCCCGAGAAGCGTGAATTATTAGAATTATTACTTAAAAGTGAACTAGAAGATAAAGGGAAAAAAGTAACACCTGTAAGGCGAGACACGAACGAATTTCCACTATCTTTCTCTCAACATCGCATCTGGTTTCTGGAACAACTTGAACCGAACAGCCCGATTTACAACTTACCATTAGCTATAAAACTGATAGGTGAGATAAACCTGCATACTTTTCAACTGGTGATCGACCAGATTGTGACCCGGCATGAGTCCCTTCGTACCGTCTTTAGCGAAATAGATGGAAACCCAATACAGATTGTAAAAACGACTATGCCTGTTCATGTTGAAATATTTGATTATTCAGACAAACCACAAAATGAAATTGAACCTATTGTCCTCGAACACGCTGGTTCGATTGTCCTCGAACCTTTTGATATAAAAATCGGTCCTCTTTTCAGGATTTGTGTTTTCCGAATAACACCAGTGGAAAATTTGATCTTACTCAATATGCACCATATTGTTAGTGATGGTTGGTCAATGGGGGTGTTGATCGAAGAAATCATCACGCGGTATGAAATGATTATTCAAGGGGTAGAATTTCATCCACCTGATATGGAGGTGCAGTACCCGGATTATGCGGTATGGCAGCAAAATTATTATAAAAAAGGTGACAGGCTTGAGAAGCAGTTTGATTACTGGAAGAAAAAGTTGGAAAACAGTGAAAACTTCCTGAATTTACCAACAGATTTTCCAAGACCTGTAGTCCGTGAGTTTAAAGGCGACCATATACAATTTGTTATCCCAAGTGAGGATTTTGCTGGATTATTGGAATTTTCGAAAGAAAAAGGTGTAACAATTTTCACCAGCCTATTGACCGTTTTTAAGATATTGCTCTACCGTTATTCTGGTCAAAGTGACATAAGCATTGGAACTCCTCATGCTAACCGAAACCGGAAGGAAATTGAAAACATTATTGGTTTTTTCGTCAACACACTGGTTTTAAGGTCAGATTTATCGGGCAATCCACTGTTTGAAGACCTGCTGAAAATGGTACACGAAACGAATTTAGGCGCATTTGAAAATTCTGATTTCCCTTTTGAAACCCTGGTTGAACGATTGGATCCGGAAAGAGATATGAGTTCTACTCCTCTTTTTCAAATAATGTTCATCCTACAAAATGCTCCCTGGAAACGCAAAGATATTCCCGGTTTGACAATGGAGATGGTTGATTTACACAGTGGAACTTCAAAATTCGATCTCACATTGGTAATATCTGAATCCAAGGACCAGTTATTGTGTTCCTTAGAATTTAGTACAGAAATATTTACTACCACCACAATAAAAAAACTGGCAAGTCATTTTCAGTATTTACTTCGATCAATTTCCAAAGAACCACACCAATATATCGACAGTATCCAATATTTGTCGGAAGAAGAAGAAAAAGAGCTGGTTTATGTTTGGAACAAACTGGAGTACGGAATCCCGGAGGGGAGGAGTCTGGCGAGTTTATTCGAGGAACAGGTTGAAAAGACACCTGATCGAGTTGCGGTAGTGGCGGATGGGAGAAATGGGAGAGAACAGCTCACATATGAAGATCTGAACAGGAAAGCGAACCAGCTGGCAAGAAGGATGAAGAGAATGGGGGTAGAGAGAGGCGAGCTGGTGGGATTGTTTGTGGAGAGATCGGTAGAAATGATGGTGGGATTGATGGGGGTATTGAAGGCAGGTGCAGCGTATGTACCAATGGATCCCTTGTATCCAGTGGAGAGGTTGGGATACATCATCGAAGATGTGAGTAAGTCGATGGAAAAACCGCCAGTGGTGGTTGTGCAGAGCTGGTTGGAAGAGAAACTGCCTGAGGGGATAGGAGAAGTGGTCCGGGTCGATGCGGATTGGGACGAGATCGGATTGGAAAGTGGTGACAATCTTGGGGTAGAGATAGAGTCAACGGACCTGGCGTATGTGTTGTACACGAGTGGGTCGACGGGGAAGCCAAAGGGTGTGATGATCGAGCAGAGGAGTGTGGTCAACATCTGGATGGCATTGAGGAAAGAGATCTACGGAAAGGAGGAGGGAGAAGGGTTGAGAGTAGCCCAGAATGCACCGCTGCTGTTTGATGTGTCAGTGGGGCAGTGGGTGATGATGATGAGTGGGGAGACGGTGTACCTGGTGCCGCAGGAAATCCGCATGAGTGGTGAGAAGCTGGTGGAGTGGATAGAGGAAAACCGCATCGAGGTAATTGATTGTGTCCCGACGCAGTTGAAGATCATGCTGAGGGCAGGATTGACGAGGGGAGGAGAGCATTGGAGACCCAGGGACGTGCTGCCTTGCGGTGAAGCAATAGACGACGCAACTTGGGATGAGCTGGCAGCATCAGAAGGTATCCGCTTCACGAACCTGTATGGACCAACGGAATGCACGGTGTATTCGACATACTGCCATGTGGAGCAATTCCCGGAAAAACCCTTGATAGGGAGAGGGGTGGCGAATTCACCGGTGTATGTATTGGATGGAAACAGGGAGCTGGTGCCGGTGGGAGTGCCGGGCGAGTTGTACATCAGCGGGAAAGGGGTGGGGAGAGGGTATCTGAACAAGCCTGAGATGACGGCAGAAAGGTTCATGGATGACCCATACAGATCTGGATCACAGGATGTACAAAACTGGTGATATAGTCCGCTGGTTGGATGGAGGGCAGCTGGAATTTCTGGGCAGAGCGGACAACCAGGTCAAATTGAGGGGGTTCAGGATCGAACTTGGTGAGATCGAAACGGTTTTAAAGGGTCATTTTGGCGTCAAGGACATCGTCGTCCTTGCCCGAAATTTTCTAGGTGCAGGTTCGGATGATAAACGGTTGGTGGCATATGTAATTCCGGAAAATATTGGTCCAGAGGGTTATGAAGAGCAATTAACTTCCGATTTACGTTCATATTTAAATGGACGCCTTCCAGAATACATGTTCCCTTCGTATTTTGTTATCGTTGAATCGTTTCCATTAACACCAAATGGTAAAGTAGATAGAAAAGCTTTACCGCAGCCGGATGTTGCCTCCACCAAAACTTCCTCAACGTACCAGGCGCCCACCAATACTGATGAAGAAATTGTCCTGGGCATTTGGGAAGATATTTTAGGGTTGGAAGGATTTGGTATAGATGATAATTTCTTTGAATTGGGAGGTCACTCGCTCCTTGTAACCCAGGTGATTTCGAGGATTCGCAAAAGCCTTGAAGTTGACCTTCCTGTTAAGAGTTTATTCGAGAAACCAACGGTCAGGGGGTTAAGCGAGGAAGTCGTATCTCGCAGGTTGTCTGCATCCGGTGTAGAGATGCCACCGATTTTTCCATACGATGACCAGGATAAATTCGTTCTGTCTTTTTCTCAGCAAAGGTTGTGGTTCCTGGAGCAGTTAAATCCCGGAACACCGGACTATAACATCCCCTTAGCATTTAAAATCGAAGGTGACATTAACGTTGATACTTTTAAGCTGTCGTTAAAAGAGATAATGACCAGACAGGAGGTGTTTCAGACCTCCATCAATTCGAAAGAGGGGCAGGCTGAGATCATTAAAATATCTGATAATTTAATTGTCCCTCTTCAATATATTTCTTTACGCGATGACTTACTGGTAACTCGTGAAGGTACGGCAATTCAATTAATAAATGAGGATGCTGGAAAGCCGTTTAACCTGAATACACCGCCATTAGTCAGGTTTTTGTTGATTGAGACCGGCGATCAACAATTTTATTTTGGGGTAACTTTCCATCACATAATTTCTGATGCATTGTCTTCAAGTATATTTTTCAGGGAATTAGCCAGGATTTATTCTGCTCTGGTAGAAGGAAATCCACATCACCTTTCACCGCTTGATATCCAGTACACAGACTATGCCAGGTGGCAGCGTGATTGGCTAAAGGGTGAGATTCTTGAAAAAGAAATATCCCATTGGAAAAATAAGCTTGCTGGGATGCCGCCAGTATTAGAGCTGGCTTATGACAAACAACGACCTGTTCTGACAACTGGTGAGGGTGATTACCTGAGTTTTGATATTCCAGAGATAACATCCAGCAAGTTACGTGCATTCAACAACCGTGAAGGTATAACAGCGTTTATGTTTTTCTTGACGGTTTTTGAAATATTATTGGCAAAATACTCAAATCAATTGGATATCGCAATCGGAACGCCTGTAGCTAACCGTCCATTACAGGAGTTTGAGGATATTATTGGCTTTTTTGTAAATACACTTGTTCTCAGATTGGATCTTGAAGGTAATCCAAGTTTTATTGAGTTAGTAAATAGGACTAAAACCACATCCCTTGATGCATTCAGCCATTCTCAGATTCCATTTGAGATGCTGGTAGATGCGATCCAACCGGAACGAAACCTTAGTCACTCTCCACTTTTCCAGGTGATGTTTGTTATGCACAACTTGGAGAATGTCACCAGGAAAATTGAGCTGCCAGGATTGGTCCTTGAGACCATTGAGCCTCATGTCGGAGTAGCCAAGTTCGATTTAACACTCACCATCGTCGAAACTCAACATGGCTTTTCTGGGGCACTTGAATACAGCAGTGACATTTTCGTTCCAGATACAATCCGGAGGATGATCGGTCATTTCCAGCAGTTGGTTGATACATTGCTGATTGATCCTGAACTTTCCTTTAACAAAATTTCTTTGCTTACCGATGAACAGAAATCGGAGATTATATGGAATTGGAACGAACTGGAGTATGGAATCCCGGAGGGGAGGAGTCTGGCGAGTTTATTCGAGGAACAGGTTGAAAAGACACCTGATCGAGTTGCGGTAGTGGCGGATGGGAGAAATGGGAGAGAACAGCTCACATATGAAGATCTGAACAGGAAAGCGAACCAGCTGGCAAGAAGGATGAAGAGAATGGGGGTAGAGAGAGGCGAGCTGGTGGGATTGTTTGTGGAGAGATCGGTAGAAATGATGGTGGGATTGATGGGGGTATTGAAGGCAGGTGCAGCGTATGTACCAATGGATCCCTTGTATCCAGTGGAGAGGTTGGGATACATCATCGAAGATGTGAGTGAGTCGATGGAAAAACCGCCAGTGGTGGTTGTGCAGAGCTGGTTGGAAGAGAAACTGCCTGAGGGGATAGGAGAAGTGGTCCGGGTCGATGCGGATTGGGACGAGATCGGATTGGAAAGTGGTGACAATCTTGGGGTAGAGATAGAGTCAACGGACCTGGCGTATGTGTTGTACACGAGCGGGTCGACGGGGAAGCCAAAGGGTGTGATGATCGAGCAGAGGAGTGTGGTCAACATCTGGATGGCATTGAGGAAAGAGATCTACGGAAAGGAGGAGGGAGAAGGGTTGAGAGTAGCCCAGAATGCACCGCTGCTGTTTGATGTGTCAGTGGGGCAGTGGGTGATGATGATGAGTGGGGAGACGGTGTACCTGGTGCCGCAGGAAATCCGCATGAGTGGTGAGAAGCTGGTGGAGTGGATAGAGGAAAACCGCATCGAGGTAATTGATTGTGTCCCGACGCAGTTGAAGATCATGCTGAGGGCAGGATTGACGAGGGGAGGAGAGCATTGGAGACCCAGGGACGTGCTGCCAGCAGGTGAAGCAATAGACGACGCAACCTGGGATGAGCTGGCAGCATCAGAAGGTATCCGCTTCACGAACCTGTATGGACCAACGGAATGCACGGTGTATTCGACATACTGCCATGTGGAGCAATTCCCGGAAAAACCCTTGATAGGGAGAGGGGTGGCGAATTCACCGGTGTATGTATTGGATGGAAACAGGGAGCTGGTGCCGGTGGGAGTGCCGGGTGAGTTGTATATCAGCGGGAAGGGGGTGGGGAGAGGATATCTGAACAAGCCTGAGATGACGGCAGAAAGGTTCATGGTTGACCCATTCAGACCCGGTAACAGGATGTATAAGACCGGTGATGCAGTTCGCTGGTTGGATGGAGGGCAGCTGGAATTTCTGGGCAGAGCGGACAACCAGGTCAAATTGAGAGGTTTCAGGATTGAGTTGGGAGAAATTGAATCCGTATTATTGACGATCCCAAAAGTGAAAGGAGCGGTTGTTCTCCTGCGTGAGGATCAAAGGGATGAAAAACAGCTGGTTGGTTATTTACAATTTGAACAGGGCGAGAAACTAACCGTAGGTGAAGTTCGTAATTTCATCAGGGAAAAACTCCCCGAATATATGATCCCGACTGTTTTCGTGCAGATCGATGAATTTCCACTAACAGCAAGTGGAAAGCTAAACAGGAATGCATTACCAAAACCGGAAGCCGACCGGTTGGAGGTCGGTGGGAAGTTCGTGCCTCCCCAGACCGAAAAAGAGCAGGTAATAGCTGAGGTGTGGAGAGAAGTTCTAGGCTTGAAGCAGGTTGGAGTTACGAATAATTTCTTCGAGTTAGGTGGAGATTCCATCCTGGCAATACAAGTTGTTGCTAAATTAACGAATGCCGGATTCAATGTTTCTCCCCGCCATTTATTTGAAGCCCAAACAATCAGGGAATTAGCGCATTTCATTGAGACCACAGATTTATCATCGACAGTAGAATCGGAACAGGGCATCATCACTGGATCTGCATTAATCTATCCCACACAAAAATGGTTTTTTGATCAAAATTTCATTGAACAGCATCACTGGAACCAGGCATTGTTATTTAACGTGAACCAGGCGTTGGATCCGGAAATATTGTCGAGGACCATTTTACTTTTACTAGAACATCATGACGTCCTGCGTCTCAGGTTCCAAAAGAACATTAACGAAGAATGGGAGGCAAATTATTCACCGCCAGAATCAGATGCTCCTCTTGTTGTGATCAGTCTCGATAAAGATGGTGGGAATATCTCGGAAATAATCCAACAACATGCTGAATCCATTCAAGGGAGTCTGGATTTGGAGATTGGACCTTTAATCAGATTCGTGTTGTTTCGTTTGGAAAATGAATATATCAATAAGCTGCTCGTCGTCGCGCACCATCTCGTGATTGATGGTGTTTCCTGGAGAATCTTGCTCGAAGATTTATGGTCGGTATATTCACAATTTCGATCAGAAGGTGAGGCTGTTCTTCCTCGCAAGACTACATCATACAATGAATGGGTTGGGAAACTGGCAGACTATACCGAAAAGAATATCGGTGAACAAGATATAACCAGATGGGATCAGATCCTGACTGAATATCAGATACCATTTCCACGAGATTATCCCCAGGGTGGCAACCAGGAGATAGAAACAAATAGGATCGAGATTTCTTTCACCGAAAAAGAAACGGGTGAATTGCTAAAAAATGTACTGACAAAGTTCAATACAGAAATAGATGCAGTATTATTGTCGGCTCTGGCGATTGCAATTAACCACACGAATGGTTTGGAAAGGTTGCTTATTGCCGTCGAATCTCATGGTCGAGAAGAATTCCTGCCTGACACAAGTTTAACACGAACAATAGGATGGTTCACGGCTTTTATTCCAATTCCTGTAAGGATCAGGTTTGGTGAGCAACCCGTTGATGTATTGAGAAAAGTGAAAGAGTTGATTAAACGAGAACCATCTTGGGATCTTGAATACAGCCTGGTGCGTTATCTACATCCGCTAGGTCGAAGATTGCTGTCTGATGCACCAAATCCTCAGGTGGTGTTTAATTATTTGGGACAGGTGAATTTAGACGATGAACAGAGTAATGTGTTCGAGTTTGCCAAAGAAAAAATCGGCAGGTCTAGAAGCGAAAATACTCACCGACCGTTTTTGATCGAAGTCAACGGTGGAGTTTCAGCAGGTGTCTTGAGTATGCAGATATCATACAGCAGAGATAGTTTTAGGGACAGGACTATCCAGAAAATGGCACAGAAATTCCAGGATACCATAAGAACATTTATTGTAGACAGTTCTTTAGATGAAGTTTCTGTTCACACTCCTTCTGATTTTTCATTAGCCAATTTGGATCAGGCGAAACTAGATAAAATCCTCGGTAAGGTAAAAAGAAGAAAATAATTTATGACTGATTCTGAACCTCTGGAATTAACAATCGAAGATATATACCCACTTTCTCCAATGCAGCAGGGTATGTTATTTCATACCCTGCTAAATCCGGATAATAATGCCTATTTTGAGCAGCTCAGCACCACTTTACATGGAGAGTTGGACATTTCTATCTTCAAGAAGAGTTGGGAAAACCAACTTCAACGTCATAGTATCTTGCGCAGCTCTTTCATATGGGAAGATCTAGACGAACCTCTACAGGTTGTTTACCAACAAGTGAATAATAATTTTAAGTTTTTCGACTGGCGTAACGTGTCTGTAGAAAATTTGGAGGCGAATTTTAAGGAATTTCTCTTAGAAGATCGGAATGAACCTTTCCAACTGATGGATCCTCCCTTGATGAGGTTTACTTTAATTCAATTCTCATCAACCGAATTTAAATTTGTCTGGAGCTTTCATCATTTGCTTCTGGATGGTTGGTCCCTACCCTTATTGTTGTCAGAAGTGCTTGCAGAATATGAAAATATGCAGAAGGGAGAACCTACGTACTTTCCTCCTGCAGCACCCTACAGGAATTATATTGCCTGGCTGCAAGATCAAGACCTTAACGAAGCTGAAGAGTATTGGCGAGCATATCTGGATGGATTTTCCGAGCCCACCCCAATAGTGATCGATACTTTACCCCAAAAAACCAATGTTTTGTCCAAAGCGCCAACATTGTTTGAGAAGGAAATACCTTACGAATTATCTGATAGTTTAAGGAAGATGTCTCAAAACCACGGATTGACTCTGAATACGATATTTCAGGGCGCTCTATCTTTAACCCTGCACCGCTACACAGGCAACCTTGACATTGTTTTTGGTGGAACCGTCTCGGGTAGACCCACAGAATTACATGGTGCAGAAAAGATGGTTGGTTTATTCATCAACACGCTTCCAGTCAGGACCAAAATCGATAATAACATGTCATTGGTTGGCTGGTTGAAGGATATCCAGAAGCATGGGGTACAGAGCCGGAGATACCAATACTCACCTTTGGTAAATATCCAAAACTGGAGTGAAATGCCCCGAGGTATCCCTTTATTCGATTGTCTACTGGTATTTGAGAATTATCCGGTTACCAAGGTATTGGAAGAGCGTAACGAAGGAATTTGGATAACGGATTTTCATCATTATTCATCAACCAATTACCCATTAACTGTGGTGGTGGTTCCTGGTGAACAGATCAAAATCCAAATTTCTCATAATCCAGGTGAAATTAATACGGATGCAGCCAAACGCATGATCTCCCATCTTGAGATTGTCTTAGATGAGATCATCAAGAATCCTGAGATTTCACCTGGGGAGATTGCCATTTTATCTGAGGTGGATAAAAAAGAACTGCTAAAGTGGGAAAAATCTGATATTGAACCAGTACTCTCTGGAAAAACCGTGCACCAAAGGTTCACTGAAATTGCAGTTGAACATGCGGATGAGATTGCTGTACAAGATATGAATTCGAAATACACATACAGGGAGCTGGATCAATTCTCCAATAGAATCGCGAATTTCCTCATTTCAAGAGGTGTACAAAATGAGGATAGGGTAGCAATATGCATGCCTAAAACAGTCGATTTAATTGCTTGTTTGTTGGCGATTTTAAAGTCAGGCGGCTGTTATGTTCCACTCGATCCCAATCTTCCGTTGGATCGAATATCTTTTAATATCACCGATTCTGAGATCAAGGCTCTGATCACAATTGCTGATCTCGAAGAGAAATTTCAAGATTATGACGGTGAAATTGTTTTTATAGACAAAATCGGAAATGATCTAATTAACTTCCCTTTTTCCTTTCCTGATCCTGTTATTTCAGCCTCCAATGCCGCCTATATGATATATACATCCGGGTCAACCGGAGTTCCAAAAGGGGTTGTGGTTGAACATGCGTCTTTACTTAATCACATCACTACATGTATAGATTTATTTGGGATTATGCCCGGAACAAAAGTCCTCAGCATCATTTCGTTTAGTTTTGATGCTGCTGGTGAGGAAATATATCCGGCTTTGTTAGGCGGCGGGAAATTAGTCCTGGCACCAAACGAAATTGAAATTATTGGGAAATCGATTTTGGAAATTTGTGAAAGGTATGAAATCAACAATTTGATATTGCCGGCAGCTGTATGGCATCGCGTTGTTGATGACATCTCAACCCAAAATTTAAAAATCCCAGGATCCATCCAGTTTTTGTTAGTTGGAGGAGAAGCCCCTTCGCTGGAGAGATTGGAAAAGTGGAAATCTATAACAAAGCCGAACTCGGTTTTCATAAACGGCTACGGTCCCACAGAGGCCACGATCGCATCTGCAATGTATATCATTGATGATGTCAGCGGTGCACAATTTGAATACGATCAAATTCCGATTGGTAAACCATTACCTGGGGTTCATTTGACTGTAAGGGATAACCTTGGTAGAAGGATGCCGGTGGGTGTCCCGGGTGAATTATTCATAGGTGGCATTGGTCTTGCCAGGGGATATCATGCCAGGGAAGACCTCACCCGAACAAAATTTATTCTAGAAAAAGATGGCAATCGGTATTACAGATCAGGTGATAAGGTCGTATGGATGCCTGATGGCAATCTGTATTTCTTGGGACGGATCGACGACCAGATCAAATGGAGAGGTTACCGCATCGAACCAGGCGAAATTGAGGCGGTGATCAAGAAATGGCAAGGGGTATCCAATGCAGTGGTTGTACTTCGAGAGGATAATCCTGGAGATAAAAGGTTGGTGGCATACATTATTGGGGAGAATGGATCAATTGATCAGATCGATGAGCTAAGAAAATTTATGCTTGATCAGCTTCCCGAATATATGATGCCCTCGTTTTTTGTGAATATTGAAACCCTTCCATTGACAACTTCGGGTAAAGTCGATTTCAGATCGTTACCTGAACCGGTTTCCGAAGGATTGGAAAGAAAATTTGATCCTGCGCGTAATACAAGAGATGAAATTTTACTTGGATTATTTGCCGACGTTTTGCAGTTAGAGAAAGTGGGTATACACGAAGATTTCTTTTTGTTAGGTGGGCACTCATTATTGGCTACTCAACTGGTCTCTCGAATCAGGGCAACATTCAACGTTGATTTTCCGATGCGATCATTGTTTGACTTGAGAACAACCGCAAAAGTTTCAGATGAAATTTCAAAATTATTATCCTCTGAGGGTCAACCTCAATCTAAATTGATTGAAAATGTCTCAAGAGCAGGTCCAATACCGGTCTCTTATTCACAGCAGCGATTATGGTTTATCGACCAGTTGGAACCAGGGAACTTGTTTTATAACATACCAATGGTTGTCGAGATAAAAGGTGAACTGCAATCAGAGTTAATCAAGAAAGTTTTTTATGAAATTGTAAATCGGCATGAAGTATTGCGAACAAGTTACCGGAACGAGAAGGGGACTCCTGTACAGATTGTGCACCAAAAGTATGATATTGACATCGCATTTTATGATGTGAGTGCAGAATCTGGAATAGAGAGGCAGCGATCCGCTCAAAGATATATCGAGAGGGAGGTCAGGAAAGCATTTAATCTATCAGAACCACCATTATTGCGTGCAGCTATAGTAAAAGTTGAAAGACAGAACCATATTGTCGTGCTTGTTGTGCACCACATTGCTGCGGATGGCTGGTCTATGAATATCCTTCTCCGGGAGATAACCGTCATTTATCAGGCACTCAAGGAGGGAGTCGAGCATGGGTTGCATCAATTACCTGTTCAATATGGCGATTATTCGGTTTGGCAGCGCGGTTGGTTGGATAGCAGCGCTCTTCAGGATCAGCTATCCTATTGGAAAAAGAAATTAAACGGAGCTCCTCCATTACTGGATCTCCCAACGGATAAGCCAAGACCCCCGGTCAAGACTTCCAACGGAAGTAAAATTTCATTTTCCTTAAACCCACTGGTGTCCAGGGAGATAAAGAAGATTTGTCATCGTGAGGGTGTGACCATTTATATGTTTCTGCTGGCTTCTTTCACTACTCTATTGTACCGTTACAGCCAACAAGATGACATAAGCTTGGGCACTGCTATTGCGAATAGAACACGGAAAGAGGTTGAAGGACTGATCGGTTTCTTTGTCAACACGCTTGTTTTGAGGACCGACTTATCGGGAGATCCAAGCTTCAGGGAATTATTGTCCAGGGTAAGAGAAACCACCTTGCAAGCTTTCGACAACCAGGATTTGCCATTCGAGATGTTGGTTGATGCTATTCAACCAGAAAGGAACTTATCGTACACTCCTTTATTCCAGGTGGGTTTTGACGTACAAGAATCTATCGGTCTGGACATCCAATTCCCTGGTTTTTCCATTAATAAAGTGGATATTTCGAGCGGAATTGTTGCTTATGATTTATTGATGTCATTTTATTCTGGTGAGGAATACATATCCGCGACTATCGAGTTCAATACTGATCTATATACGCAGAAGACGATTGTCAGCATGTCAAAGCATCTCGAGACGATAATTTCCAGCATTATCGGGGATATTGATCAGAAGATTTCACTGGTCCCTTTACTCACCGATGAAGAAAAACGACTGATTCTCCAAAATTGGAATGATACGGATGATGAAATGGAAGTTGAAACATGCTTCCATCGGCGGTTTGAAAATACCGTCAATGCCCAACCTGGCTCCATTGCATTGAAATTCCAGGATCGGGTGTTGACATATGACGAATTAAATAGAAAATGCAACCAACTTGCACGATTTCTGCATAAGAAAGGGATTGCTCCTGATGATATCGTTGGGGTATTTACAGACAGATGTTTCGAAACAATCATAAGCAATGTCGCTGTTATGAAGGCGGGCGCCGCATTCTTACCGCTTGATCCTAATTATCCGAACGACCGGATCATCTTCATGATAGAGGATGCATCGAAATATCGAGGGGATAAGAAGTTTACGATCCTGACTCTGGAGAAATTTCTGGATGTTGTTCCGACAAAAAATACTCAAGTGATTTGTGTGGATCGTGATTGGGATTCGATAGGGGATGAGGACGATCGGAACTTAACCACCAGTACCAATGAAGATAGTCTCGCGTATGTGATATACACGTCAGGATCAACTGGATTACCGAAGGGAACTTTGCTCTCACATCGTGGATTGGTGAATTTGAGTGAAGTACAAAGGAAAGAGTTCGAGATTGACAAATCGAAAAAAGTGCTGCAGTTTTCACCGTTGAGTTTTGATGCTTCGGTATGGGAAATGTCCATGGCATTGGGTAATGGAGCATCTCTCTGTCTCGCAAGGCAAGAAGATTTGTCATCAACCCTGGAGTTATTAAGGCTGATGATTGACGAGGGAATAACAACGGTTACTTTGCCTCCCTCATTGCTGTCAGTGTTGCCTAATGAGCAACTGCCCCAATTGTCCACGATCATATCAGCAGGCGAAGCATGCTCAAAGGAGATTGTCGATACGTGGGCGCCAGGAAGAGCCTTTTACAATGCGTATGGACCGACAGAAACCACAGTTTGTGCATCAATGGCGCGTTGCTATGAGAATCAACCATTGGATCCAAGCATTGGTCGCCCTCTGGCTAACTTCAAGATTTTCGTAGTAGGACCTGGTTTGCAGCCAGTACCAGTTGGCATTCCTGGTGAATTACTGGTGGGTGGGATTGGTTTAGCTCAAGGTTATCTCAATCGCCCAGAATTGACTGACGATAAATTTATCCCTAATCCTTTTTTGCCCGGCACAAGGCTTTATCGTACTGGAGACCTTGTTCGATACAGATCGAATGGTGAAATTGAGTACCTGGGGAGAATCGATCAGCAGGTTAAGGTTCGTGGATTTAGAATCGAATTGGGGGAAATCGAGAGTGTTTTACGCCGTAATCCTAGGGTTATCGATGCGGTTGCAGCGGTTAAAACGGGCAAGACCGGTTCTAAAGATAATCGATTGATCGCATACATAATCCCTGAGCAGCGCCTGGAGAATTCTGCGGTCGATAATTTTCTTTTGGAAATTAAGAATTCACTGGGAAGTTCAATACCTGAATACATGATCCCAGGACATTTCATGGTGATGGAAGAATTCCCTCTCTCACCAAGTGGAAAAATCGACCGAGTATCATTACCAGATATGGATGAAGTGATCGGTAAGATTGCTCAAGAATTCGTTCCCCCAAGGAATCAGGTCGAGGAATCTTTGACCGCCATATGTTCTTCATTATTAGGGTTTGACCAAGTGGGAGTATTCCACAATTTCTTTGAAATGGGGGGACACTCATTGTTGGCGACACAATTGATTTCAAGAGTGCGTGACGAGTTTGGAGTTGAATTACCGCTGAGAAATGTCTTCGAACATCCAACGATTGCAGAATTGGCTTTGGATGTAGAAATCGCCATGAAAACACCTCAAATTCCAACGACAACAACCATTCAACCGGCATCGAGAGAGCGGAAGCGAATGAAGCGTTCAGACCTTAATTAACATAATTAAGGCTTATTATCCAATTCAAGGCTCAAATATGACTTTATCAGATGATACATCAAAAACGACTTTTGATTCTAACAATGAGGATGACGAGGTATTCGTTTTTCCAGCTTCGTTTGCCCAACAACGCCTTTGGTTTTTAGATCAATTCGAACCGGGCAGCCCTTATTACAATATCCCTATTGTCGTCAGGTTGAGAGGGAAATTCGATATCGCATTGTTCGAAAAAGCAATCAATGAAATCGTGTCCCGTCATGAAATATTAAGGACAACATTCGCTTCGATCGATGGAAAACCGGTTCAGGTTATCTCACCGGAATTATATATTCCAATCAAAATAATAGAAGTCTCTGGGGAAGAAGCAAAAATTCGCTACGACCATGCGATTGGTATTGCGAGAGATGAGGCCAGGCATAATTTTTCGTTATCAAAAGGACCTTTATTTACCATAACAGTAGTCAAGCTTGATGAGCGTGACCATCTCATCAGCCTTGTTATGCACCATATCATTTCAGATGGCTGGTCGATTGGTGTTTTTATTCGTGAAATGTCTGTGTTTTATGATGCATTAATGGAAGGGCATGCACCTAACCTTGCTCCATTGAGCCTTCAATATGCGGATTATTCAGAGTGGCAGCGTGATTGGATGCAGGGAGAAGTATTGGATGCGCAACTTGAATATTGGAGAAACCAATTAGAAAATTCTCCTTCCCTACTTGAACTGCCAACAGATAGACCCAGACCAGCCGTGCAGACTAATCGTGGAGGCAATGCTTCAATTCATATCCCCCATGAATTGATGACGAAAGTCATTGAATTATCGCGAAAAGAAAACGCGACATTATTCATGACTTTGCTGGCGGCAATGAATATATTGTTACACAAGTATTCAGGGCAAACGGATCTGTGTATCGGTACGCCAATCGCCAACCGTACCCGGGCAGAAATAGAACCTTTAATCGGGTTATTTATTAATACTCTGGTGATAAGAACTAATATTTCGCCGCAGGATACGCCCACCGATGTAATAAAGAAAGTCAAACAGGCTTCTCTTGGTGCATACGCCCACCAGGATTTACCTTTTGAGATGCTGGTTGACAATCTGGATATTGAAAGAGATATGAGTTATTCGCCGGTTTTCCAGGTTATGTTCATTTTACAAAATGCACAAAACACTACTGGATTGCGTATATCGTCAGACCTGGTGCTTGAGCAAGTTGAAATCGATGCGGGAACAGCTACTTTCGATTTATCCTTTTCTGTGACGGAACAACCAAAGTTTCTGGAAATCCTTGTTGAATACAACTCAGACTTATTCGACCATGAAACAATTGAACGATTGTTAGTCCATTTAGAAATCTTATTAGACCGGTTGGTTCAAAATCCTGATAAGTCGATCTCTAATCTTTCACTCTTGAATGATGTTGAGTTGGAAACAGTTATCCGCACCTGGAATAACACGCCCCTTAATCTTCCTGAAGTGCCATTGATACATCAATTGTTCCGGAAGCAGGCTGAACGGACTCCACATGCAATTGCTGTCTCGCAATCGGAAGGTGGAAGTATTCAAGAACTGACTTACCAGGACCTTGACATGAAATCTGACTTTTTGGCGGGATATCTGATAGATGCAGGGCTTAAAGTTGACGACCTGGTAGGGTTGTGCCTGGAGAAATCAATTGAATTGATGGTCGCCATCCTGGGCATATTAAAAGCTGGATGTGGTTACCTTCCCCTAGATCCAGCATATCCTGATGAACGCTTATTCTTCATGGTGGATGATTCCAAAACCAGGGTGATCCTCACTCAGGAAAGTTTTAGAGAAAAGCTTGAAACTTCTCCAGCTAAACTCGTAATGTTGGATGAAGGTCTTCCGATTACTGCTGATGACCACGCTGTAATTTTGGAAAAGTTGAGCGCACGAGGAATCTCACCTGAAAATCTCGCCTATGTAATCTATACTTCAGGCTCAACAGGTACTCCAAAAGGGGTGATGGTGACCCACCGTGGGGTCGTCAACCACAACCTCAGTGTGATCAATAAATTTGCCCTAAATTCATCAGACCGGGTTCTCCAGTTTGCTACAATAAATTTTGACACTGCGGTGGAGGAAATTTTTCCAACCTGGTTGGCTGGCGCAACCCTGGTTTTACCGCCAAAATCCAGACTTACAATGGGTATGTTGTTGTTGTCAAGCAAAGAGATCACTGATCTGGTTACAGAGGAGGCGATCACCGTCCTGGATTTACCCACAGCATTCTGGCACGAATGGGTCCAACAGCAATTTTTGTCCGCGCAACAATTGCCAGAAAGTTTGCGATTAATAATTCTGGGAGGAGAAAAAGCCTATCGAGATCGTTATGATACCTGGGCAGGATTAAATGGTGGTCGTGTGAAGTTATTAAACACTTACGGTCCAACCGAGGGTACGATCATAGCCACGAGTTTTGATCCCTCTGGAGGATTCTTGCACGATCATGATTTTCCAATCGGGACCCCATTACATAACGTAAATATATATATCCTTGACAGTTCTCTGAAACCGTTACCAGTAAATGTTCCTGGCGAATTGTATATTGCGGGTATAGGTGTAGCACGTGGTTATTTGAACCAACCCATATTGACGGATGAGAAGTTCCTGCCAAGCCCGTTTATTGCTGGTGAGCGTATGTATCGAACGGGTGACAGGGCAAGATGGTTGAGAGATGGCAACCTGGAATACATTGGTAGGGTTGATAGCCAGGTAAAGGTTAGAGGTTTCCGCATTGAAACGGGTGAAATCGAAACGACCATAAGGCAGTTCGAAGGAGTGAGGGATAATGCAGTGATCCCTTATCCTATACAGCGATTATCTGCAGGTGCACAGACTGAAGATCATAGATTAGTCGGTTATCTGGTAGTCGAAGGTTTAGAGACCCAAGACCAGGCAGTGATGATTAACCATTTAAAGGATTACCTGCGCAAAAAATTGCCGGATTATATGATTCCGTCAACGTTTTTATTCATTGAAAAAATCCCCCTCACCCCTAACGGAAAAGTTGACAGGAAAAACCTTCCGCATCCGGATATCGCCTCGCGTTCCTTAGAAGTTAGTTATCTTGCTCCAAGAAACTTGCTCGAAAAAAGATTACTCACTATATGGGAAACATTACTTGGTAATGACAGGATAGGGGTGTTGGACAATTTCTTTGAATTGGGTGGGCATTCTTTGTTAGCTACACAGGTTGTGTCCAGGATAAAATCGGATATCGGAATTGATATTCCGTTACGCCTGATTTTCGAGGCGCCATCGATTTCTATGTTAGCTCAAAGGATTGAAACCGAAAACCTGGGAACCGGTAACAGGCAGGATAACGAAATTATTCCTTACCCAATAAGTGATAAACCCATACCATTATCTTTCGCCCAACAACGATTGTGGTTTCTGGAACAGCTCGAACCTGGCAGCTCCAATTACAACCTTCCCGAATCGGTAATCATCACCGGACCTGTGGACGTGAATCTCTTTGAAGAATGTATAAATGAAATTATTCAAAGGCACAGCAGCCTACGGACGGTGTTTGCTGAGATAGATGGGGCACCTGTACAAATTATTTTGCCGGAAATGCGGATAGCCATAACTCAGCATGATTGTTCTTATCTCCCGCCAGGTGAGAGGGAGATATCTGCTCGGGATCTGGCGTTGGAGGAAGTAAAAACTCCATTTAATTTAACCGAGGGACCATTACTGCGTGTCCACTTAATAAAATTGGGACTCAATGAAACCATATTGCTAATCACCATGCATCACATCGTTAGTGATGCATGGTCAACCCGGGTGTTCGTAGGGGAATTTGTGTTCCTGTATAAATCTAAAATCAGCGGTTTAGCGGCTCAATTGCCTGATCTTGATATTCAATATAAGGATTTTGCACAGTGGCAGCGGAATTGGTTGGCTGGTGAGGTTCTGGCTGAACAGGTGGAATATTGGAAAACCAAATTGGGGGGATTGCCGGGTTTGCTAGAACTACCCACTGATCGTCCTCGACCCCCTGTACAAACATTCGTGGGGACCTATAAAACTTTTTCATTTTCTAAAGAAATCAGTCAGAAAATTACCGATATGGCAAAGCGCCATGGGGTAACAAATTTCATGGTACTGCTTGCAGGTTTCGATACTTTATTACACCGGTATACCAATCAAGATGGAATTGCAGTTGGCACACCGATCGCTAATCGTAATCGAGCTGAAATTGAGAACTTGATTGGTTTTTTCGTCAACACTTTGGTCATTCGTTCAGATTTTAGTGAAGAATTGACCTTTGTTGATCTACTTGACCAAATACGCGAAAACACCCTGGAAGCCTATGCTCATCAGGATTTACCATTTGAGATGATTGTCGATGCAGTCCAACCTCAAAGAAACTTGAGCCACAGCCCGATTTTTCAAGTGATGTTCGCCATGCAAACACAAGGCTCAGTTGTGGATGCGAAAAATGAGAATTCAAGTGATGAGAATTTCACAATTCGCCCTTACGAGGTTCATAGTGAAACTTCTAAATTTGATTTGACCCTTTTCATGATGGAAAATGAAGGTGTTTTCCAGGGTGCGTGGGAATTTAACACGGATTTATTCGAACCTTCAACAATAGATAGGATGATAGTTCATTTTACCAATCTTATGAGTGGAATCCTGGCGGATCCTTCGCAAAAAATCTGGGAAATTCCCCTTATTGGTCCAGATGAATATAAAACACTAATTCATGAATGGAATGAGACCTTAACTCCCATCCCAGATGACAAGTTCGCCCATCAGTTTTTTGAAGATCAGGTTATACAGAATCGTGAATCAATCGCTGTTATGGAATATGAATATTTTAATGGCGGACTTATTCCTGGAAAAGAGTACACATATCAGGAATTGAATGAAAGGGCAAACCAGTTAGCCCACTGGCTTGTTGAGAAAGGGGTAGGTCCTGGCAAATTGGTGGGGATATTTTTGCATCGCTCATTTGACCTTGTTATGGCTATTCTAGGTGTGCTTAAAGCCGGGGGAGCGTATGTACCGATTGATCCAATCTATCCTCCAGATCGTGTTTGGTACATGCTGGAAGATTCCCAATCTGTAGTTGTGATCACATCAGCTATATTAAAGAATCGACTCCTTCAGAAGCAAAGTGACGTATTCACCCAAAATTTCTTTTGCATTGACAGCGAAAAAGAAATGCTTGCGCATCTTCCCTCGAAGAACCTGGATACCAACCTTACCAGGGAAGATTTGGCTTATGTGATTTACACTTCTGGTTCAACCGGAAATCCTAAAGGAACCATGGTTATTCACCATGGATTGACCAACTATTTATCGTGGTGCCTTTCTGCATATCCTGTTCATAATGGTCAAGGTTCGCCTGTCCATTCATCGATATCATTCGACTTAACCATCACCAGTCTTTACACGCCACTCATCTCCGGCAAAAGAGTAATTTTATTGCCAGAAGAATTAGGTGTTGAGGCTTTGGGTGAATTATTGTTGGCAGATGATAATTTCAGCCTGGTGAAAATCACTCCAGCTCACCTCCATTTCTTAGGTCAGCAGCTGGAAACTGCAGTAAATCATGGGGAAACCAAATCCTTCATAATTGGAGGAGAGAATTTATTAATTGAACACATCCAGTATTGGAGAAAATATTCACCCGATTCAATGTTAGTTAATGAATATGGACCGACTGAAACGGTGGTTGGTTGCTGTGTCTATACTGTTCCGCGTGAGCAAGATTTCTCGGGAATCATACCTATTGGCAAACCGATCATAAACACCCGTTTGTATGTACTGGATGTTCACGGTCAACCTGTCCCAATAGGTGTTCCTGGTGAACTTTATATTGGCGGATATGGGGTAGCGCGAGGTTATCTCCACCAACCCGAGCTGACTCAAGAAAAATTTTTACCCGATCCATTTAATCCAATCCCTGGTTCGAGGATGTATAAAACAGGCGACTTAGTGAAGTACTTGCCTGATGGAAACCTGGTTTGTTTAGGCAGGATGGACTTCCAGGTAAAAATCCGAGGATTTCGTGTAGAGCTTGGGGAAATTGAAGCCCTTATTAACAAGCAGGACAATATTGGTGATGTTTGTGTTTGGATCCATGAAGACTCAGTTGGGAAAAGGTTGGTCGCATACCTCGTCCCCGGTGATCATGATCAAGGAATAAATCTTGATCAGCTGCGCACTTTAATTAAGGAGAAGCTGCCTGATTATATGGTTCCTACTGCCTTTGTCATCATGGAAAATCTTCCATTGACGCCAAACGGAAAAATTGATCGGAATAGACTCCCAGCACCTGAATTTATTACTCCTTTGGAGATTTATGTTGCACCCAGGACTGCTGAAGAAAAATTAGTAGCGTCTGTTTGGGAAGAAGTCTTAGGGATAACAAGGATTGGAGCCAGGGATAGCTTTTTCGATCTTGGTGGTCACTCATTGTTGGCAACACAGGTCGCTTCGAGATTGAGACAGAGGTTAGGTTCCGAAATCCCACTGCGGTTATTATTCGAAGCCCCTACGGTCGAAGAATTAGCCCGTAGAATAAGCGCTGAGCAAAGAGGCACTGCTGGTATTCGGCTTCCAGCTCTCACAAAATTAACCGATGGTGAGAGTGCGCCCATATCTTTCGCCCAGGAAAGGTTATGGTTCCTGGACCAATTGATGCCTGAATCAGCCCAACACAATATCCCAATTGCGGTTCGGATCGTTGGCGATTTAGATCCTGTAATGTTGGAGAAATGTCTGAAGAAAATCATCGAAAGGCATGAAGTTTTTCGGGCTTCATTTATTAACGTTCCCAATGCCGACTCACCATCAGGTTACAGCGTTGTTCAAATTGTCGATCCGGAGTTTAAATTCAAGCTAAACAGAAAAGATTTCAGTCATCTGGATCCAGAAAGTAGATACGAACAAGGTGTTGGAAGACATTCGAAACGATGTTGCTGAACCTTTTAACCTTAAAAAGAGCACCTTTATTTCGTACTATCCTGTACAGATTGTCGACGGATGATCACATATTCTACACAAACACTCACCACATTATCACTGACGATTGGTCTTTGGGAATATTCATCGATGAAGTTGTCAGTTTTTACAATTTACTTGTAAGTGGGAATGATTTTAATGATATTCAAGACATCGAATTCCAATATTCTGATTTTTCTTCCTGGCAACGAAAATGGTTCCGGGGTGAAATTTTCGATGAACAATTTAACTACTGGAAGAAGGAATTACAAGGTCTCCCACCTTTGCTTGAACTTCCCCTGGATAATCCAAGACCTGCTGTGCAAACATTTAGAGGCGAGAGATTAACTACAAAATTTAGACCGGAGTTGATCAACAGGTTGCGTGACCTAAATCGCAAGGAAGGCACAACATTATTTATGTCCCTTTTGGGATTATTAAAAATGTGCTCCTTTTCCGATATTCAAACCAGGATGAATTCGCAATCGGCACACCAATTGCCGGCAGGAACCACATCGAACTCGAAACCATTATAGGTTTTTTTGTGAACACTCTCGTGATAAGAGCAGACGTTGATGGGACGAAATCTTTCTTAGAACATTTGAGTCGTGTGCGTGAATCGAACTCTCGGTGCTTATGCTCACCAGGATATGCCTTTTGAAAACCTGGTAAGTAGTTTGAATGTAGAACGAGACATGAGCCACAGTCCCATTTTCCAGGTGATGTTTGTGCTGCAAAACGCTCCCAGGAAAAAAATTCAAATTGGCGATGACCTGGGTTTCGAGCTTATTGATATTTACGATCAACTCGCTCGTTATGATCTGACTTTCACGGTTATTGAGGATGAAAATTCAATTCAAATGGCGGTGGAATACAATTCCGATTTATTCAACCAGGACACCATCCAGCGCATGCTTGATCACTTTACATTGATCATGAATGGCGTTGTTTCCGATCCAACAATCCCAATTGGGTCTATAAATCTTTTATCCGAAGAGGAGCGTGAATTAACCCTGATAGATTGGAACCGTACGGACAGGATGATTCCCGCTTACGAAAACACGATTTCGAGGTTTGAAGAGATCGTAGATCGTTATCCTGAGAAAGATGCTTTGATTTTCTCGGGAAGAGAACGGATGGCATTGACTTACGAACAATTAGATAAAAGGTCGAACCAACTCGCTCATTATCTCTTATCAGAAGGTATAAAACCCGAATTGTTTGTTGCTGTTTACACGGAGAGATCGCTTGAGATGATTGTAGGCATCCTTGGGATTATGAAAGCTGGCGGGGCTTATATTCCTATCGATCCAAGATATCCACAAAGCAGAATTGAGTATATGCTGAATGATGCTCAACCAGAATTGATCATTACCCAACATTCTCTCCAGAATTCCATCGACCATTTGGATATTCTTTCTATTTGTTTGGATACGGAATGGGAAAAAATATCGAAATTTGATGATACTCGCATCAATGTAATCAAAAGCCTCGATCAGCTGGCGTATGTTATTTATACATCGGGATCAACTGGAAATCCAAAAGGAGTATTACTTCGCCACCAGGGCTTGTTAAATTTAATATTCGCTGTCCAAGATTCTACAGGTATTAGCGATGATGACAAATTACTTCAGTTCGCAGCCTTCAGTTTTGATGCCTCAGTGGTGGATATTTTCCTGGCGCTGGGGTGGGGGATGACTTTATGCCTGGCACCACAAGAAATAATTTCATCTGCACTTGATCTGCACAAATTGATCATTGATGAAGAAATTTCGATCGTAACTTTACCACCTTCAATGCTGGCAGTTATGCCTGATGAAAATTTGGAGAGTCTTCGCATAGTCATTTCGGCTGGGGAAGCATGTAAAAAGGAGATCGTCGATCGCTGGGCTCCAGGTAGAAGGTTTATCAATGGGTATGGTCCAACCGAAACAACTGTTGCAGCTACAATGGGTGATTGTTTCGCTGAGGATCAACATCCACCGAGAATTGGGAAACCGATTCTAAACTTCCAGGTTTATGTGGTTGATGAGAACCTCCAACCGGTTCCAATAGGGGTGCCAGGTGAATTGGTGGTTGGTGGTGTTGGATTGGCGCGTGGGTACCTAAATAGACCAGAATTGACAAAGGAAAAGTTTGTTCCTGACCCATTTACTAATGATCAGGCAAAGAAAATTTACCGTACTGGTGATCGAGTTAGGTGGTGTGTAGATGGGACTATTGAATATCTGGGTCGGATTGATGAACAGGTAAAAATCAGAGGCTTCCGAATTGAGCTGGGTGAAATCGAGGAAAACATCCTTTCGGTTGATGGAATATTGCAGGCTGTTGTTGTGAAAGTGGCAAACGAAGAAGCTGGCGATCGATTGGTTGCTTATTTGGTGGTTGAGCATCCGGATGATTTTTCAATAGAAACTCTACGCTCCCACTTACGCTCTAACTTGCCTGAATACATGGTTCCTGCAACTTTCAACATCCTCGATGTATTACCCCTGACTCCGAGTGGGAAGATTGACAAGAAGAATCTTCCTGTTCCAGAATTCTCTCATAGAGAAGTTGGAGAAGATTTTGCCTATCCGGTTACTGAAGATGAGATCACTCTGGCAGGGATATGGGCAAAATTGATTAAATTGGATCGAATCAGTATTGACGATAATTTCTTCGAGATCGGTGGCGATTCGATTTTAAGCATCCATATGATTACATTGGCAAATGATGCTGGAATTGATATTACACCCAGGCAAGTTTTCCGATTTCCTACAATCAGAACTTTATTGGCTAACGCAGGCAGTGATTCAATCGATGCTGAGCAAGGTCTGGTTAGTGGTCGCGCTCCGCTTTCTCCAATTCAAGAAAGGTTCTTTCTGAACAATTGGAAGAATCCAAATCACATGAATGTATCCCTGATGCTGGCGGTGTTTGACAAGCTTGACAGAAGCTTGTTAGAAACAACTTTAAAAGTTCTAATCCAACATCATGACATTTTACGAGCAAGATTTTATGAGGACACGAACGGGTGGGGATTATGGATCGACGATCGACTTGATGAAACCCCATTCGTTTACCAAGAAATAGTAGGTGTGGATGACACGGATCTTGTAGGAATTATCGAAACGACCGCATCACAGCATCAGATGGATTTTAACATCACCCAGCCTCCATTGATGAAAGTTGTCTTAATCAGGTTGGAGGAGGGTGTCCCGGATCGATTGTTGTTTGTTTTTCACCACTTGATCTTCGATCCAGTGTCTTTGAGAATATTCTTGAATGATTTCATGTCTGTGTACGCACAACTCTCAAGTTCAAATGATCCTGTTCTGCCACCAAAAACCACCTCGGTTCTACAATGGAATAAGGCATTGGTCGAATTTGCGCAATCTGAGCGGGTCAAAAGCCAGATAGATTTTTGGGAGTCCATGTATCAAAATTTTAATCCGCTGTCCGTTGATATGGAGAATGGTTCCAATCTGGTTCTTGATTCGAGAAACATTTCTGCGACTTTAGATGCAGAAATAACCAGTACCATTATCCAACGGATTCGGAAAGATTTTAAGGTGTCGGTTGATGAGATTCTCATAACAATACTAGGAAAAGTATTTACGAATTGGACCCAGGATAAATCCATCCTCATTGAAGTTTTGACCCACGGCAGGGAAATGATCATGGAAAAATTGGATGCTTCAAGGACAATTGGTTGGTTTGTTACTTCCTACCCGCTGCAGGTCGCCTTTGATGAAGATCTCACGATTGAGAAAAATGCATTGTTGACCCAGGAGCTTTTATCACGGATAAAAGATAATGGTATTCATTTTGGATTGCTCAGGTATTTGTGTGCGGATGAAGAAATTCAATATCCGGCTGAGGCATAAACCTAAACCGGATATTATGTTTAATTACCTTGGTCAATTCGACCAGATGAGTATGGATGAGGGTAATGAAGGAGCAATCCCCGCTGTCCCTGCGACCGAAAATAAAGGTGCAGATCAACATCCGTATGATGAGCGCGAGTCAAAAATAAATATAATCGCTTCCATCACATCAGGTGAGTTGAATGTTTCAATTGGGTACAGTCAGGGTCAGTACAGGGAAGAAACTATCCGTAGACTTGTCGATGATTTTATGACCGAACTAAAGAATCTGGCGATGTAAAAAGGAATATCTGGAAATTTTGGGTATCAGCTGATTCATCAACAATGGTAAAGAAATATGCAAAATAGAGAAAATGCCTGGCTTACATATTCCCCGGAAGAATAAAAATCCTCGCCTGCGATTGTTTTGTTTCCCTTACTCGGGTGCAAATGCATCCTTGTATTATCCCTGGGCAGACGTACTGCCAGAAGCGATCGAAGTTTGTTCGTTACAATACCCAGGGCATGGAAACAGAGTGGCGGAGCCTTTGACCAATCGATTAAGTGAATTGGTCGAACAAACTATTTCTGTACTGAAACCTGAAATTAATTTTCCATATGCATTTTTTGGGCATAGTTTGGGAGCGCTTTTAGTTTTCGAGCTGACCAGGCAGCTGCAATCGTCCGGTGAAAGGTTACCCGACATCCTCATTGTTTCAGGTCATGGAGCGCCACAATTACCAGATCGAAATCCGACTTTACACATCTTATCGGATGGAGATTTTATGGACAAGATCGTTTCCCTTGGAGGAATGGATGCAGGTGTGGTTGAGAATAGGGAATTGATGGATTTGATATTGCCGGCATTAAAAACAGATTTTGAAGTATGTGAAACATATAAATTCAAGCCTGGGCTGAAATTAAATTGTCCTATATCAGCTTATGGGGGTTTAGAAGATCCATACGTAACAAGAGATGAATTGGCAGCCTGGGAACAGCAAACCTGCAGGCAATTTTTGGTAAGGATGTTTCCCGGAAACCATTTTTATTTGAATTCATCGCGCCACTTACTCTTGCAGACGATAGCACGAGAACTTAGTCAGTTTCTGGGCAGGGCTTGATTTGGACGAGTTGAATTGATGGTAGAAAGAAATCATCTGGTTATTTGGAGATTACAACTGGATTACCAAAGTGGTGAACTCAACCAATATAAATCATTGTTGTCATCCAGTGAATTGATCAAATCGGAAAAGTTTCATTTTGATAAAGATCGAAATCGCTTCATTATTTCCCATGGCGTATTGCGAAAAATATTGAGTACTTACACCGGATTAAGACCTGAAGAAATAAAAATTTCCGAAAATCGTTATGGAAAGCCATTCGTTCAACCAGGGACAGCAGATAATGATATCCGTTTCAATATTTCACATTCTCACCGTGGAGTATTATTGGCGTTTTCGTCAGGGATAGAACTGGGAGTTGACCTGGAATTTCAACGGTCTGATTTTCCGACACTTGACATAGTAAAGAGGTTTTTCTCGGAAAGAGAGATTGCAGATTTTTTATCTGTTGCCGTAAGTGATCGTGTACAGGCTTTCTACAATTGTTGGACCAGGAAAGAAGCTTATATTAAAGCCAGGGGAATGGGTTTATCGATTCCTCTGGAAAGTTTTGATGTCAGCCTTATCCCAGGTCAACCAGCTGAACTTAGGAAAGCACCAGACGATGGAATTGCTGGAGAGTGGAGAGTTATGGATTTAAACGTTTGGGGTGGGTATTCAGGGGCGATATGTATCGAAAAGGAGGTGGTATCAATCAAGGTTCAGGATTGGGAGTAAATATAAGGATATTTTAAATATTGATCAAGTATAATGGGGGGGATTAGGATAGAAGGAGTCCAATTGGTTTTACGCGCTATTATGGAATCAATATTATCAATTTGAAAATGAACCAAGATAAACAAATTACCCTGAAACGTAATCGATCTAAAAATGGGGGCAACCCGGATTTCTATGATTACATGATTCAACTTAACATGGTTGAAAAGGTTTACTTGATGGGCGGTTCCTCGTTCACTGCTTTGCGCGGGGTAAATTTGAAAATTGAAAAAGGAGAATTTGTTTCAGTTATCGGCAAGTCTGGAAGTGGTAAATCCACCTTATTGAATATGATCACAGGCATAGACCGCCCAACTTCAGGCGAAGTGATTGTAGCTGGAACACCTATCCATAATCTAAACGAAGGCAAAATGGCGGTATGGCGAGGGCGTCACCTTGGGATTGTGTTTCAATTTTTTCAATTGCTCCCGACACTTACTGTATTAGAAAATATACTTTTACCGATGGATTTTAGTAAGAAATTTTCTGTGAAGGAACGTCGCGAGAGAGCGATGAGTTTACTCGAAGAAGTTGATCTGGTCGATCAGGCAGGGAAATTACCGGCTACATTATCCGGTGGTCAACAACAGAGAATCGCTATCGTTCGTGCGTTAGCCAATGATCCTTCATTAATAGTCGCCGATGAACCGACAGGTAATCTCGATACGAAAACAGCCGAATCGATTTTCCAGCTGTTTAATAAATTGGTCAGTCAGGGAAAAACTATCCTGACTGTTACCCATGACCAAGATCTGGCGCAGAATGCATCACGGATAATTCACATTCAAGATGGTGAGATAACAGAAGATCTGAATCAATTCAGAAATGATGAAGTGGAACAATGGATTCAGGATACTGGGCGAAACGTACAGATTGATCTGGTAAAATCAGGTATAAGTGTAAAAACAAAAGAGACATCACAAGAACGGCAGTCATCCATAAGCGAGAATGACTATGATGGTAGGGTTCTTAAGATATTAGAGAACCAGGAAAATGCGATGAAGTTGCTTCGAGATGAGTTTTTCAAGGTATCCCATAATGATCGTCAAATGGAGAACCTTTATTCGAGTGTGGTCAGGCAAGTGCAGATTCTTGTTGATAACGCTGATCCTGAAATTAAAAATAACGAAGCCAAACGTCTATGGAAGATAGTCATGGATGCGACTGAACCATGGGCAAAGAAGATTGAAAGCGATCAATAGATTATTTTGTTTGTAATGGACATTTGATGGAATCATCGTTCGACAGCATTGATAAAAAATCAGGAACTCCAAGGCTTACGGCTGGATGTCCTTTTTTGGGATTAATAGAGGATGCAGAGACACATTTTTCAACCCCGAGTCAGGGCAACTATTGCCACAAGGTTGATCCTTCCGAATCGATCAACTTCGAGCATCAGGAAAGTTTTTGTCTGTCAAATCAATTCAACACCTGCCTTATATTTCTGAATGATTGGGAGGGTGATTTACCCGAAACTATTCGAGGTGATGGTAAACCTGGGCAGTTGCATCCCGTACCTTTAGCAAAAGTGAAACAAAACGAGGCTGGGAAGGATGCAGGTTCGAATGCAAAAGAAATTGTCTCAGAAACCAGGTCACCGAGCAAAGGCATGGAATCCACAGGAAAATCTGGAAAAAGAACTGAAACACCAGACAGTTTGCCGTGGACAAGGTTACATGAAGAAGCGAGGAGTAGATATTTGGATTCCAAACCCAGAAACAAGGATCGATATATTTGGGCGGGATTAATCGTTGTTGCCAGCATTATATTCCTGGCGAGTTTGTGGGGACTGTACAATCGGTTTGGTGAACTGCAGACCCAGGCTGAGCTGTCCATGCTTTCTGCACGTACCCTCGCTGCTGTGACAGCAGATTTCCAATTAACCAAAGAAATGAATGCGACCGCTACCGCAAGAGCGCTTTTCTTTTTAACGGAGGATACACCGACCCCAACTCTTACACCTGAAGACTCTGGTGAATCAGATCCTGCATCCCTGACTGAGACTGCTCAAGCACTTGCTGCCTTGGAAAACACTGTAAATTGTTCAGATATAGGCAGTTATTCATACGAGTTGGTGTCCGGACCAGAATTGAGTCCCAGACCAGGTTACGTGCACCTTTCCAGCGCTCCAGAGCCAACCATCCAGGCAGCCTGGGTAATCAAGAACGATGGAGATTGTGATTGGGAACAGGTTGTTCTCAAGAATTCGGTGACCAATGAAAGTGTTGTTCCCATCCTTCAGCGAGAAGACATCGAGGTGGATTTAACCGATTTGCAACAGGTCATCAAATCAGGGGAAGAAATCGAGGTGATTGTTCGATTTAAGTTGAATGATGCTGCGACAGTAAACCGGGATTGGCTGCTAATGGTGAATGGATTCAGTCTGTTTGAGCACTCGCACGTTGTTTTAAAGGTTGATAATTGGATATTTGTACAAACTATAACGGCAACACCTACAACACCGCCGAAAAAACCACCTGAAAAAGCGACCCCAACCCCTAAACCTCGGTCAACCCCAACACCTGGGAAAGCGACAGAACCTCCTCCAACCAGAGAACCTGAGAGTTCGTTTATTGGGTAGGATGACAAATTTCATTTTAACTATAGGATCAGATAATCATGATAAATTTGAAAAACAAACGCTCGCTGCTAAATCTGCGAAACGGCCTCACCATCGTTAATGATTTTGGTCGTTATTTTTGGTTTTGCCTGGAATATTATCCCTGTATTCAGAGCGTCACGACCTAAGTGAAGATGTTGCCGATGAAACGGACGCGGTTGTTTATGATGTGTATGGTGTTGAGATGCAGCAGACATATCCTGAAACCGGATTGACGCCAATGGCTGATGCAGGTATCACCATGATCCGCTACAACGGGGTTAAATGGTCTGAAGTGGAAGAGAATCCTGGGACTTACGATTGGTCAGTATTAGCTGGAGTTGGAAGACCAATTCTATTATGCGCTCAACAATGGAATTGATCTGGTCATTGTTGTCCGCAGCACACCTTCCTGGGCGCAAAAAGTGAGCGGATACAATTGTGGTCCGATCGCAGAAAACAATATCAAAGATTTCGCCAATTTTATGAACGCCCTTGGTCACCCGGTACGGAGACTATATCAAGTTCTGGGAAATTTGGAACGAACCCGATGCTCCACTGGTTCAAGGTCAGACGGAAGCGGATGGTTATTCTGGATGCTGGGGTGATCCGTCAGACACCACTTATTATGGAGGCGCCTATTACAGCCAGATGCTGGACCAGGTATATGATGCCATCAAAGCCGCTGACCCGGATGCATTTGTGATGGTTGGCGGATTGATGATGAGCTGCGGTCCCAATGGAAATTGCTCGACGAACGACAAGAATATCCTGAAATTTGTCGACGGAATTTTGGCAGAACGACCAAACAGCAAGGGGCTGGGACGCAATTTCGATATTATGACGTTTCACGCATATGATTACTATACAGGTGGGTATGGTAATTATAAAAATGATGCCTGGGGCACAAACCGGTCAAATACAGGACCGGTCACCATCGCCAAAGGCGAATTATCTTTGGAATAAACTCTACGAATACCAGATAGATGGCAAATGGATGGTCAATTCGGAATTGGCTTTGATCTGTGATGGTAGTGCGAATCCTGGTGGATTTTGTGATAGCGATCCCATTCGAGGTGACGAAATCAATTTACATGGGTCAGGCATATTCCAGTGCGATCGCTACAAGGTTGTTCAGAGCTTTTTGGTACGGAGCACGAATGGGTTGGAGGAATACGGATATTCTCAATCTGGATTACACGCCCAAAGAAAAGATAGACAATGATAGGGCTGGACCTTATCCGACTCTACATTTTGGAAGGTCAATATTGGAAGGAGTAGTCGATGGGAGGCAGATTACGGAATATGGTTCTGGTATACAAGGGTATGCATTCGAGATGCCGACAAAATATGTTTGGGTTTTGTGGTGGAGAGGATCAGGGAGTAGAGTCATTCAACTTGCCTGATGAACCAATCGCTGTCTACGATGTTGATGGTGATCCGCAAACCTTAGCGACACAATATACTCTACGAGATACTACGGAACCATTCTTTATCGAATTTGAAAAACCGACCTTTCTTTTCGTACCTTTAACCGTTTATAAAGCGCCTAGTTTTTTGAATGGAAATTTTGATGCTTATACCGATTCGGTTCCGGATCATTGGGAATTTGTCAGTTGTGACGATGATGATTGCGAAAATGAAGGTCTGGATTATGCTTTGATTACCTTGGAGGATGATTCTGAAAAAATATTCGACGATGATGATGTCCCATTAGGAGAAGCCACCGTTCAGCTTGGTGGTACATATACCTGCAATGGGGGTGTCCCAATAGGTTATGCGAGTGTTAAACAAACGTTTATTGTGCCTTATGTGTCTGATGGATTGTCCATAAACCTGGAATTCAAATACATTATCTATACCAACGATAATGCTTCGAATAACAATTTCGACAGCCTTGAAGTCTTCATCCACAATCCGGATCCCAATCTCGAGTTTTGGGATGGTTCAACGACCCCAGCCTCATGTAATAGTTATAAGAGGGTGCCCCAGTCTGGTTGGAAAACAGGAACGATCGACTTATCGGACTATATTGGGGAGACGGTGACAATCGAATTCCGCAATTCGAATAAGCAGGATAAATACTACAACACGGTCTCTTACATCGATGATGTACACTTTGTTTATGGACCTTAAACCAACCTGACGTGATAGCTCCTCGATGGCGAAAAATACTCCGTGATCTTTGGAGTAATAAATCGCGCACTCTCCTTGTGATCCTGTCGATAACCGTAGGTGTTGCCGCGCTGGGTATGGTTATCGGGACTTACAGCGTCATCTTGAATGATTTACCCGCGCAGTTTAAAAAAGTCATACCCGCACACGCCCAATTCTTTATTTCGCCGTTTGATGATGAACTCGTTAGAGTAATCGAGAGCTTACCCGGGGTTGAGGCTGCTGAGGGAAGATACAGTTTCGATGTACGCGTCAAGGTGGGAGATGAGTGGAGGAAGTTACAATTAACCGTAATCCAGGATTTTAATCAAATAAAAATAAACCGGTTATTCCCATTTACCGGGAATTGGCCTCCATCTGAGCGACAGATTATCCTTGAGAGGACCTCGCTGCCACTTATCGAGTCGGATGTCGGTGACAGAATTACCGTTCAGACCCCTGAAGGTATTGAGCGCGAATTAGAGGTGGCGGGTCTGGCTCACGACTTAAAAAATCCAGCCAGTAACTTTACAGGACAAACTAATGGCTTTTTGGATTTTGCCACATTGGAATGGCTTGGCTACCCGCGTGAGTTTAACCAGCTCTTGGTAACCGTTGAAGGAGAAAATCTAGATTATTTCGATGTTCGAGGGTTATCCTATGTCATCGAAGAAAAAATTACCAAGGGGGGGAGGACGGTATTCTCGACAATTATCCCGCCTCCCGATGAGCACTGGTTGATACCTTATATCACACCAATGGCATTGTTGCTCATGGTCATCGGATTCATCATATTGTCAATCAGCGGGCTTCTGATCATTAACACGATTTCGGCTCTGTTGGCTCAACAAAAACGTCAAATCGGAATCATGAAAGCAATCGGTGCTCGATCCGGGCAAATTACAGGGATGTATATTTTCTCGATGGTTGTAATTGGTTTAATTTCGTTTGGGTTGGCTGTTCCTTTGGGTCGTGAAGGCACAAAATTATTGGTGAATTTTTTAGCTGGCTGGATTAATTTTGATATCGCTGAGTATGTCTATCCAACCGGCATTTACTGGTTTCAACTGGTTTTATGCGTTTTCCTGCCGGTCTTTGTTGCTATGTTCCCAATCAGAAATGCGTCGAAAATTACGGTGCTGGATGCAATAAATGATATTGGACTCGCTAACAACCAATATGGTGAAAACTGGTTTGACAGGTTCATAAGTTCCATCCGAATTTTGTCGAGACCTTTGATGTTATCCGTGCGTAATACATTCCGTAAACGTTCACGATTGGTCATAACTCTATTGATGTTATCGTCCGCCAGCGCGATTTTTATGTCTGTTCTCAGCGTTTATTCTTCACTTGGGAAGACACTGGATGACGTGATGAATTATTATGAGTTCGATATTGCGTTATTTTTTAGCCGGGAATACCGCTCTGATCAGCTTCTCTCAGAACTGAGTCGATTGCCCTATTTGGACAATGCAGAAACCTGGGGAATTGCAAATGCCAGGGTGATCAATGAGGATGATAGTGAAACAAATAATATATTATTTGTTTCTCCGCCTACGGATACGACGCTTATCCAACCTTCCGTATTGAAAGGCAGATGGTTGTTGCCTGAAGATGAGAATGCTGTGGTCATTAATACGGACGTTCTACGGGAAAAGCCAGGTTTGGATGTTGGCGATGTGATCACCCTTAAAATTGATGGCGGAGAATCGGCGTGGAAAATTGTTGGCATCACTCGTTCGGTCATGACCGGACCCTGGATCTATGCAAACTACCCATATTTTGCCAGAAGGTTGGGTAGGTATGGGGTTTCCAGCGGTGTTTACATATCCTTAAAGGACCATAGCGTACAATCACAATACGAAAATGGGAAATTATTGGAGGAGCACTTCAGTGATGCCGGTTATAATATAAGTTCAATCAACCGGGTTTACGAGATGCGTGCCCTTGCAACCAACCAGTTCCGGGTTATTGTCGGTTTTCTTCTAGGAATGGCTATCCTGCTGGCATCAGTTGGGGGAATGGGGTTGGCTGGGACAATGAGTTTGAATATCCTGGATAGGACCAGAGAGATTGGTGTAATGCGAGCGATCGGCGCGTCCAACCGCACCCTTTATTCAATCGTCTTGTATGAGGGCATTTTAATTGGTATATTAAGTTGGATTATTGGGTTGGTTATATCGATCCCAGTAAGTAAATTACTCAGTAACGCTGTAGGTGCAGGATTCTTACGGGCTCCATTGACATTAATTTATTCGGTTAATGGCTCGTTTTTGTGGCTGGTTTTATTATTGATCATCTCAATACTGGCAAGTTCTTGGGCAGCCAGAAGCGCCATAAAACTTCCGGTAAGGGAAATCTTAGCCTACGAGTAAGAATTTTAGTAAAATAGTATCGAGGTCAATGTGAAAATATTTGCAATAGTTCTCTCTGTATTAGCAGGTTTGGCATTAATTGCCTATTTGATTTTACTAAACCGACAGACCGTGGTGCGCTTGGAACAAATAGCCGCAGCTCAGGCAGTAAGTTTCCCTGCAACCGAAACCCCTGACGAACCACCTGAGGTGGTACGTTCTGCGGATGGCGTTATTGCGAAGTGCAAGGTTGTTCCCATCCGTTATGTGGATCTTAGCTTTAACACCAGTGGTTTGGTTGAAGAGGTCTTGGTTAAAGAAGGGGAAGTGGTTACAGAAGGGCAAATATTGGCACGTTTAAGTAATTTAGCTCAATTTCAAGCATCCATAACTGCAGCAGAATTGGAGATACTGAACGCGCAGCAGGAGCTTGATGCCTTGTACAGGGAAGCCCCCTTGGCTGCAGCAGAAGCATTAAAAGAATTAGCCGATTTGCCTGTTGACATTTCCAGTTCTGAAAGACAATTGGCCGGACTTACAAGTGGTGAAGTCAACCAGGCTGACATCGATATTGCCAAAGCCAACGTGGCTTTTGCGAAAAAAGAATTGGATGATGCTGAGGCAGCATATAAACCTTATGAAAATAGGGGAGAAGAAAATCTGACACGTGCAGCGTTATTAACGAAATTGTCTGAAGCTCAAAAACGGTACGATGAGCGTGTAGCCAAATTGAACCAATTACAGGGAACGGCGAGTGATACCAGAATCGCACAGGCTGAGGCTGATCTTGCTTACCAGCAGGTGAAATATGAGGAAGCCCAAAAGAAATTCGAATTGCTCAAGAATGGACCCGATCCTGATCGGGTAGCGTTGGCAAATGCAAACCTGCTGAATGCCGAAGCACAATTAGCTGCAGCTCAGGCTGCACTTGATAATATGGAGTTGAAATCACCTTTTGCAGGCACAATTGCCCAAAATTTACTTAAAGAAAGGCAATTTTACGCTGCTGGTTCACCTGTCATTCAGCTGGTCGATTTCTCGAGTTGGCAGGTTGAGACCACCAATCTTACAGAATTAAATGTTGTTTTCCTGGATGAAGGTAACAAGGCGGTCATCGTTTTTGATTCTCTCCCAGACCAGCAATTTCCTGGGACATTGAGACGTATTCAATCATTGGGTGAAAACCAGCAAGGTGACATTGTTTACACGGCGATATTTAGTCTTGACCAGGCTGATGATCGCTTGAGATGGAACATGACCTGTAATGCAGATATCAAGTTTGACACTGGCGAGAATTAAAATCACCAAATAACTCAAAAACACTCCTTCGTCCTGAAGGAGTGTTTTTTTTATAGGGCCGGTGGGAATCGAACCCACAAGGTGTCACCACCGGAGGATTTTAAGTCCTCTGCGTCTGCCAGTTCCGCCACAGCCCCTCAGGTGATATTCTACCTAATTCGTTGAAAAGGTCAAGACAATGAGCCCTTTCCCTTGTCTCCTTTTCGTAATAATAATCCCACGGTCAGGAATCCAGCCAAAAGGATCGTCAAGCCAACAACAGCCTGTGTGATTGTTTTAGGTTCCATTCCCGGCATAATAATCTCGCCATCCCCATATTCTCTAAAAAGCTGCCCCCACTTGGTTTGTGATGCCTCGGCAACCCTTTTTCTGCCAATAAATGGGTACCAGAAGACATTATGGTAGAAGTTGCTGGCGAAATATGACCATGGTACCAAAGGACTCTGGAGTAGGATTTTTTCAAAAGGCTTCAGGGGTCCATGGTAGATCAATTTTTGCCCCCAACTTGCGAGGGTATCCTCCTGCACGAAATTCCAGGGTTTTTCAGTTTCGATGTCGTGACCAACAATTTTTATCAATTTAGGATCGCCAGTTCCAAGGTTCATCTCATGAGCTGTGCGTATGAACCGGATATTCATCGGATCAAATCCCTGGAGTTTGGCAGAAACAGCGTCGATTGCTACCTGATCGTGAGACGCCAGGATGATGTCTTTTTCATGCCAGCGCATAGCTCTGGGTCCTGGTCCATCCCCAGCAAAAGTCCCATCCATTACCGCAAAAAGACCAGGATGGATATCTTGTTGAATCGTGAGTAAATCCACCAGTGTGTCATGAATAACCGAGTGAGTCCAGTGACGGTTGCGGTGAAGTAAGCCCCCAAAGGCATTTTTCATCGCACCGGTAATTGTGGTGAAGACATGGGTCTTGATGGTTGGCAAATGAATGATATTCATCCCTACCAAATCCTTGGGTATGTATACACCATCAGGATAAACCTTATCTAATACCAGGAATTGTTTCTTGGGATTGTATCTCACCCATTCAAAATCTTCATTGTAAAGATATTTACATGGAATTGAATACTTTTCGGTGACAAATTTGTGCTTGTTGTTCGTCTCGCCATCTTCTGTGTTAACGACAACTGTGTCATTATGCACACCAACAACGTTTTCGTATCCGCTGCTTCTTAATTTCCGGATAACTCCTTCCAATTGCCACGGTGAAGTAGAACAGGCGGGATACCAGGTCTGCCAGGAAATGTTGATTTTTAAACCCGTCTGGATGGATCGATCCAAACCATTCGTGAAGTCTGCCATGTCCATAACTTTACCAACATCCTCCAAAACCGTTTCTGGAGATGTTTTTATCGCAGCCACTACACCTCTGTGTTTTAAATTGTTCATCTTAGTTGATATTTTCCTTATTTTTTCGTGTAAACAGTTGTTGTCTAATTCCAATTAATCAAATCATTCTTTATTATACAATTTCTTTTCCCGGAATATTTGTTAATAGAGTTTGATAAAATATTGGGGTGTGTATGGGTTAAAATGACTTGTAGGATAACAGCGTTATTTATCAGTAAAATCCAATGCGAAGAAAAAGGCGTCGATCACAAAGGAAGAATAACTTTCAATATTTATTATTGATTGTCTTTTTGTGCATTGTTGGCTTTTTTATTTTCCTACCAGAAATTACTGCTCTTTGGAATTTCATCCGGGGGATAACAAATTTTCTGCTGACGGGAATATTACCTAATGCAATTGTAAATCCTGTGTTCTGGAGGTTGGTTTTTCTGATTATTAGTTCAGTCGTTCTATACAGGCTGAAGTTTTTTAATCTTGTCCCAATATTTGCTTCCTGTTTACAAGGGTTACGATCGAAAATTAGCATACGAATACTTCCGGCAGTTTCTAAAGGGTAATCATGGAAGAGTTATTTTTATTGAAAACGGGAGGTTCTCAGTTCCCGAATTAATTCACGATGGTAAAAAAGGGACAATTGTTTTGGTTGATCTTAGTAGCGCTGCTGTTATCGATAAACGATCTTTTGACGCGCAAAAGGAAGAGAACAGAACTAGTCAGGAGCGAAAGAGAAAACCACTAATCCGACGCGTAACCAATCCTGGTGTGAACTTTTTAGAAAAAGGCGAAATTATCCTGCCTCCGATTGATTTACGAACTCAAGTACGAAGCACAGGAGAATTCGAGGCTGTAACCTGGGACAAAATACAGCTTACAACCAGTATTAATGTCGTCTTTACAGTCGGACAACCTGCAGAAGAATTGTTAATTTCAATCGTAGAAAAAGAATCATCAAGACTGCGAATCTTAAAATTTTCAGACAGTTCATCTAGAGTGCAATCATCTACACAGAGAAAAATTGTTACAGATATCCTGGATGAAAACACACTTTCACAATCCGACCGTGCCGAAGTACAAATCAATTATCGAAAATGGAAATCTTTGCCCATAAAGGCGACAAAAATAGTTGTAGAAGCGGTTAATACTGAAGCCGTTCAAGAGGTACCGTATAAGTATGATAGTAAACGCATAGAATCCGCCTCTTTCTCTGCGGCAGTTGATGAAAAAGATAATAGGACGATAAATTGGATAGAATTGGTGACCAAGGTAGTTCAGGATCGGTTCAAATTGTTACTTTCGAACATTACTTATGATGATCTTTACGATACGAGTGGTAATTCCAGGAGTGCTCTCGCAGAATTTAAATTAAGATTCTCAATTGAGGTAAAAAACCTTGGTGTCCTATCTTACCGGTTTGTTGAGAGACTGGATGGGAAAGAATTCCAAATTGGGGATGAGTGGAAAGAAGAGGATATTAATGTTTCGGACCATCACCAATTTTCGAACAATACTATCTTGCGAAATTATGGGGTCAAAATTATCTCAGTAGGTTTTTCTGAGCTTCAACCCTCCGAACCTGTGCGGAGGAAATTGGCTAATTATTGGAAAGCCAGGTTAAAGAAAGCATCAGATATTCAACGTGCCCAAAAAGGGCTCGAATCAATGGAAATTAAAAGGTACGCAAGATCCACAGCACAATTGAAGGCAATGGTTGGGGATGAGTACGATCGTTCGGAGGTTTTACCAGTTGCTAATCAACTTGCTGATTACATCAATAGGAAAACTACCGATCCACAAGTTTGGAAATTATTATCCCGGAATCAACGACAAAAATTATATGAATTATTAAAATGGTTAAAAAATGCTATTGGTTAACGGCTCATTATTTGAGTAATTTCCCTGGTTGTCAAAAATGGTAGAAATTTGTGGACCCAGATATCTTAAATTCGAAATTTAGTTTATTTCTCAGCGGTCTTTTGGATTGTGATCCGAAATGGGCATGGTGGCGAAAAGTCATCGCCATCGTTTCGTTCCTTGCCTATTTTTGGATTAGTAATATTTTCTTTGGAATGAATAATGCGCTTCAATGGGCGGAACAATTGCAGCAAACGATCCCATCATTTGGCATCTTTCCAGTGGAATTAATCGTAATTCCGTTATTATTATTTCTTCCGATGGCTGGGTTTGGTTTTCTGGTTGTTCCTTTCTTAGTTTTTAGTCTAGTTATTTATAACGGTTCAAAATACATTCGAGAAATATACCAGTTCAAATCAAATCGCGATGGTATGTTATTCATCCTCGCTGTACTTTACGGATTCAGATATCCAACAAGGATTATTGGAAGACCTACCTCTGATAAAGAGGAGAATGAGACCAATTGGCTTGATAAAGGATTTGGTCCCGGATTTCTTGATGTTCAACAAGGATATGGAGTGTTATTGGAAAGGTTAGAGATGCCTTCCAGGATATTGCTCCGGGGTAAACATTACATCAAACGATATGAAAAAGTCAGGGCAGTTTTCGATTTGAAGGATATCGTTGTTTCTGTGCCAGAGCTTTGCCTGATCACAAAAGACCGGGTCATAGTGAGGGTCAACCAATTCGCAGCATGGTTCCGCATCCTTGTTGTCCCCGATGAAGAAAATGAGTTTTCGAAATCCACACCAAAAACATCCTCGATAAATTCAGCAGCCATAACCGCTCTAAATTACAACCAGTTAATTTCAGCAGATGGGAAGGTTTCATGGGATCGAATGGTTGTGGGCATTATTACAAAAGTATTGACCGATTTTGTAAATGATCAGACTTATTCCGACCTGATGGGGATCAATCGAGAAAAATCCACCCGGTCTATACAAAATATATTGGACTCGCCACAAACGAGAGAATTATTTCATTCAATCGGTACGAAGATGATCAGGCACGAGTATATTGAGGTTCAAATATCCGAAGAATTCGAGGAAGATCCCAGGTTAAAGAAGTGGGAAGAAACGTGGCGCGAAATTGCTGAGAAAACAAGAGTTGAAGGTGAATCTCAAAAACTCGCGTTTCAGGAATTTGCTCTACCCGAAGTTCATGCAGAAGTCTTGAGTGAGATTGTTGAAATCATGTCTGACATGGATTTGAGTGATGATTCTGAGGACAATTTTTATTTCATAGTCACGAAGATCAGTGATTCCATTTACCCAAACTGGTTAACAATGTAACCTGTTATTATCAAAAAGAGGGACTTCAACCTGAATTCATCATTATTATCCATCCAGCCTGTTATTGAAACAGCAATTCGTCAAGGTTCGCCAGTTGTTGCACTTGAATCAGCAGTCATCACGCACGGACTCCCTTATCCGATAAATGTTGAGACTGCTCGATTAATGGAAGTTGAGGTTGCGCAAAATCTCGCCACCCCTGCGACTTGTTGTTTGCTGGATGGAAAAATTCGAGTTGGATTGGATCACCAGGAATTGGAGCGACTTGGAACCGGTGCTGGCAATCGTAAAATTGGCGCAAGAGAATTATCTTCTGCTGCTGCATTGGGATGGAGCGGTGGAACTACTGTCTCAGGCACCTTGGTTATTGCCAAAATGGCGGGTATCCGAGTTTTCGCAACCGGAGGCATTGGCGGTGTTCATAGGAATACAAATTTTGACATTTCTTCGGATCTCAAATTGTTAGCCAATACACCTCTTGTTGTGGTATGTTCTGGCGCTAAAAATATCTTAGATCTACCTGCGACGGTCGAATACCTGGAAACCATGAGTGTTCCAGTGATTGGATTCAAAACCGACCGGTTCCCAGCTTTTCTTTCTGGAACAAGTAACATCCCATTAACCATATCAACAGAATCAGTTGAGGACATTCGAAATATTGCATTGAATCACTGGGCTTTGGGTTTACAGAGTGCTTTGCTGATTGTGGTCCCTTTGCCGGAAGCTCAAGCTCTCGCGGTTAATGCCGTAGATGAGAAAATTGATGATTTTGTAGCTGAAGCTGCAAGAATGCGAATCACAGGTCAGGCTGTTACCCCTTTTTTGCTTGAGAGATTGAGGGTACACACCAATGGCGTAAGTATTAGTGCAAACAAGAAGTTATTATTAAATAACGCTAAAGTAGCGGCGGAGATTGCTGTCGCTATCAGCAATTAAGGTGATGGGGTATTTGTTGGTTGTGACGTTGAACTGGGTTTGGGGGTTCGGGTAGGCACTGGTGTGTTGGATGGGACAGGTGTGCGCGATGGTGTACTGGAGGGTGGTGGCGTTGGGGGATCTCCTTCAATAATAAATTGTCCCGAAATTTTAAATTCTAAACCAGAAAATATTTGCACCTCGTATAATCCTGCGATCGGTTCTCCTGGACCTGGTATCCAATCCGAATAGCCAAAGCCACCGGTTTGTCCATCCCATGGTTTGCTTTCATAAAACACCAATTCGCCCTCATGTAACCAGAGTGCTGTCCATTGTGACCCCGGCACCATTTTGTCATATGTAAATAGAGCATATAGATGGCTGACCGGGTTCCCGAATAATTCACCAGCATCTTCAGGGAAATAATTTTCATCTATGCTTGTCGCGAATACAAGAGGACTAAAAACAGCCTCCGGATTAGGGGTTGTTGTACTCACGAATTCTCTCTCAATGGCTGGAGGTATCATGGGGGTGGAAGTGTTTGTTGCTGTGTTTGTTACGGAAGGAGTATTGGTAATAGTTGGCGTAAGGGTTATTGTAGGTGTGAGTGTTACGGTTGGTGTCAGAGTAATGGTTGAAGTTGGAGAGGGTGTTAGTGTAGGTGGGTAGAATTGATAGATAACGGGTTCTGCAAATCGGAATACCAGAAACAAAATAGGAATGAAAAGTATTGCGATAAGGATCAACCTCCACCCTCTCGTCATCATTGTTCTGCGCATCCGGAAGTATGGGAGCTGACGCGCGTTGCGAATTGCTCGAATCCCATAGATCAAACTAAACAAAATCAATAAACCTATAATGAATAAAACAGTTCGAACAGTTGTTTGGATATCTAGATTTATTTGAAATGATAGTTTACTCGAATGATCATCGAAGCGCCCAGGTTAGAATGACGTTACTGGATTCCGTAGAGTTCCTATACCTTCAACTTGACTTTCAAGGATATCGCCATCCATTAATTGGTCTACACCAGCAGGAGTGCCGGTAAAGATTAAGTCACCTGGGTTAAGTGTCATAACAGTTGAAATGTACGAAATTAATTGCTGGATGTTAAAAACCATATCCCTTGTAGATCCCATTTGTCTGAGAATACCGTTTACAGAACAGCTGATCATCAAGTCGATTGGTTCAAGTTCTGTTTCGATCCATGGACCGATGGGACAGAAAGTATCAAATCCCTTCGCCCGTGTCCATTGCCCATCCCTGGATTGAAGGTCTCTGGCTGTAATATCGTTACCAATCGTGTAACCAAAAATGTGTTCTAAGGAACGATCTAAGGGAATCCATTTTCCTTTTTTCCCGATGATTAATACCAATTCCACTTCGTGTTCGACTTGTTTTGATTGGGGAGGTAAGACTATCTTTTCACCAGGACCGATTACCGAAGAAGGAGGTTTTAAGAAAATTAAAGGAGATTCGGGAATGGAGACATTCCTTTCTACAGCATGTTCTGGGAAATTTCTTCCGACACAAATAATTTTCCCCGGTATTACAGGTGGCAATAATGTAACCTGATCTAGTGGATAAGAAGCTTCAAGACGAATATATTCATCGAATATATTCCCTTCGATATTACCTACCATCTCATCCAACAGCCAACCAAAACCATCTTTAATTAAATCCGATTTGAACCGAATGATACGCATGATATTAATAACCCTTGTTGGTTGTTTTTCAATTTGATTATAAGTTATAATCCAAACCAACGATGAAGCCCGTGGGCGGATAGCTCAGTTGGTTAGAGCGCCTCTCTTACACAGAGGAGGTCGCAGGTTCGAGTCCTGTTCCGCCCATTTATTATTTAACAAGTCATACAATATCTTGAACAAATCGATATCAATAACTCTAGTTACCATTCGAATCGGTACCTAATCCTTGGTATCATTAGACATATTACATAACCATGAAAATTAAATGGAGTCTTACATATGTCTGCTGGATATCTCACACAATCTTTACAAGAAATTGATCCTGGTGTCTTTGAGTTGCTCTCTCGTGAGAAGGAGCGTCAGAATAACAAAATAATTCTGATTCCAAGTGAAAGTCGCGCTCCAGATGCCGTATTGAGCGCGCTAGGATCAGTTTTTCAGAATATATATGCAGAAGGATATCCGGATGAAGACTCGAGAACTTTGCGAGAAGAAGCAATTCTGGATATTGAAGAGCGCTTGAGTTACTACCGGCGCTATTCTGACCCGCGTTATTACAAAGGGGTGGAATTCGTCGATTTGGTCGAAGCATTGGCGCGGCGCAGAACTGCTGAAGTCTTTGCGACGAATTTGCTTCCTGCAGATGATATATATGTAAATGTCCAACCCTTATCTGGCGCACCTGCAAATAATGCAGTCTACCATGCGTTAATTCAGCCTGGTGACACGATTATGGGGATGTCTCTTATTCATGGAGGACACCTCACGCACGGATCACCAGTAAATAGATCTGGAAAAATCTACAACTCAACTCCATATTCTGTTAATGCTGAAACTGAAATTATCGATTACAACCAGGTGAGGCACTTAGCAGAAAAACACCACCCAAAAATTATTGTTGCGGGTTATTCATCCTATCCTTGGAGTGTTGATTGGGATGAATTCAGGTCTATTGCTGACTCTGTAGGAGCCTTTTTATTAGCCGATATTTCACATGTTGCTGGTCTGGTGGCAGGAGGCTGTTATCCGTCTCCGATTGGGATTGCTGATGTAGTCACATTCACGACACATAAAACACTTTGTGGTCCACGCGGGGCATGTATCCTGACTGGTGATGCCAGGTTAGCAAGAAAATTGGATAGGGCAGTTTTCCCGGGAGAACAAGGCGGACCTCATATAAATACAATCGCTGGGATTGCCGTTGCCATGCATTTGGCGAAAACAAAAGAATTTCGGATTCTTCAGGAAAATATCGTTAAAAATTGTTCAATTTTTACCCGCCAGTTAATGTCAGCAGGTTTCAGAATCCCTTATGGTGGTTCCGATACTCATTTGCTGAACCTGGATTGTTCTTCAATCAAAGGAAAAGATGGTACCGGATTGTCCGGCGACCAGGCAGCTCGTATCCTTGATATCGTCGGGATTGTTGTAAATCGAAACACGATCCCAGGAGATCAATCTGCAGTAGATCCATCGGGGATTCGCATGGGAACTCCTTGGGTAACACAAATCGGTTTCAAAAGTGAAGAAATGATCCGACTGGCTGAGATTGTCACTCGGCTTCTTGAAGGGATAGAACCATATGTGCTGCCTGGTGCAAGAGGAAGTAAGCGACGTGCGAAGTTATCAATGGAGCTGCTAGAACAGGCGAAGATAGACGTACGAGATTTATTGTCAACCAGTTTCGCATCCCCAAACTAATCGCAAATCTCTGCTGTCCTCATATCATTTTCGAGACGATCCATATCCTGGCAAAACAACAAGCTTCACTTTATCGGGCGAACTTGTAAAACCCTTTCTCAATTATCTGGTTCATGAAGATATTTCCTCGCTGGAAAATGGTGAAATGATTGATGTGCGAATGACAATTCAGGATACGAAAGTTAATGCATCTTTAGGAAAAATTAATTCGTGCACTTATTCACTTGTGGTCTCCTCAAACCTGGGTGCTAAAGTACGCACTTGGTTAGTGGATTTATCGGATGGATATGTTTGTTTTGATAAAGATATCTTAATGAAACTTCCTGGTCCGGTTAAAGTGAAATTAGAACCGGAATCAAAAAATGTTTTCCAAAAGGTTGAAAGTTCAAACTCGAATCGTCAAAAACCTTTCCGAATCGGATTCGAAAATCATATACTTGATCCGGGGTTGAGCAAGAATAGCTTTTCTCCTCCCGGAGAGTTGCTGGGTAAAGAGGATCTTCGCAGGACACCGCTCTTCGATCTTAATAAAGAGTTAGGTGCCAAATTGATACCATTTGCGGGTTGGGAGATGCCGGTGTGGTATTCATCGGTGATTGAGGAGCACAATGCCGTCCGCAATTCTGCCGGAGTTTTTGACGTTGCTCACATGGGTGTTTATCAGGTAGAGGGAGAGGACGCTGGGACTTTTCTTAATTTTGTGTGCGGAAATGACATTTATTCATTGAAACCTGGCGAGTTATGTTACACACACTTATTGACACCAGATTCTGCAGTCTTGGATGATCTCCTTGTTTATCGACGCTCTCTTGAAAAATATCTTGTGGTGGTAAACGCGGCTAATGATAATAAGGATTGGCAGTGGTTGAATCAGGTTTCATCTGGAGAAGTTGTGATCAGCCTGAGAAATCCCAATGCGGTTTTACCTATCAGGCATGTTCGATTGCGTAATTTGCGCGATGCGTCGCAGGGTGATGAGATGCGTGTAGATATCGCCTTACAGGGACCAGAATCGATAAATATTTTACAAAGGCTTCCCTTTTCTATTGAGGACAAAATGAAGTTGGCAAGTATCAAGAGGACCGAACTTTGTGAAGTAAAGTATAAAAATATGACCCTGGTAATTTCAAGAACCGGTTACACCGGTGAGCGTGTAGGTTTTGAGATATTTATACATCCGGGTTTGGCAAAAGAATTTTTCCAAGAATTATTAGGTGTGGGAAGTGATCTTGGGTTACTGCCCATCGGATTGGGTGCTCGTGATTCACTTCGCATCGAAGCCGGATTACCCCTTTATGGTCATGAGATGGGAGATGGCTCAGGACTTGGAAATTACATGGATCTTGGGGTGGGGGAGGCCGGCTTCTCCAGTTATGTAAAGCTTTATAAACCCTGGTTCATTGGACGTTCGGAATACATAAAAAATGAGAGTTCTAGGAAGGGGGAGGTAAAACAATTCAAATATATCGATAAAGGTGTCAGGCTCTCGCATCAAGGAGATCCAGTCCTGGATAGACGCGGTAAAGTTATCGGTTATGTAACTTCTTGTGCGGTTGGTGTAGATGGTTTTGCGGTTGGTCAGGCATATTTGGAAGATACTTCCATTTCCACCGGATCCGTAATTTCGATTTACCATAGATCATTTGATAACCTTGAAAAGAATCCATCAACGTTGAGAATAAATGATAGATACATCTTACCTGGTCATGCGGTGATCGTCGACAGATTTCAAAAATAAAAAGGAACCACAAAATGACTGCGATTGTGAATTGGGATCAACGCTTTTCACTAAGGACAAAAAGAATAACAAGTTCTGCGATTTCGCGAGCTTTTAAAGTTGACAGAACAACCAGATGTTATATCTTTTGCAGGTGGTTTGCCAGCTCCAGAAGTATTTCCGTTGGAAAAATTTCGTGAAGCTTGTGATACCGTGCTGAAGAATGAAGGAGCGAAATCATTGCAGTACAGCACAACAGAAGGGTGTATCCAGCTTAGAAAGTGGATTGCAGATGATATGGCACTCGAAGGATTAAATGTTGATCCAGACAATATTTTAATAACTACTGGTTCACAGCAAGCGTTAGACCTAATTGGAAAGATTTTAATTAATCCAGGAGACAAAATTTGTGTTGAATCACCCACATATTTAGGAGCAATTCAAGCCTGGAACGCTTATGAGGCAGAATATATCACAGTACCTATCGACGAAAACGGAATGGTCACCAGCGAATTAGAGACAGCAATAAGAGTTGCTCCTAAATTCATTTATGTGATTCCGAATTTTCAAAATCCTGCTGGAGTATCTCTATCTTCAGAGCGTCGCCATGAATTGATCGGAATTGCTCATGAATATGGAGTGCCGATAATTGAAGATGACCCATATGGTCAGTTGCGCTATGAAGGGCAGAAATTAGAGCCATTAATTGCAATATCAGACAAGTATAACAACCAGCAATCCCGCGATTATTCAGGTGATGTCATTTACTTGAGCACATTTTCAAAAATACTTGCTCCTGGTATCCGAGTTGCCTGGGTTATAGCTCCAACTTATGTTATACGGAAATTAGTCCAGGCAAAACAGGGAACAGATCTTCATACCGCCACTATAAATCAGTTAATGGCGTATGAACTTGCCAGGAATAACTGTATAAATTCTCAAATAAAATTGATTAAGGATGTTTATCGTGAAAGAAGGGATGTGATGGTGGACGCAATCGAGAAGTACTTCCCGGACAACGTGAAGTTTACTAAACCCTCAGGTGGTTTATTTTTGTGGGGACAGTTCCCCCAAGGATTTTCTACCGTCAAGTTGCTCGAGTCCGCAATTAAAGAGAAAGTAGCCTTTGTTCCTGGTGGACCTTTTCACCCACTTGGAGGTGGGGAAAATACGATGAGGTTGAATTTCTCAAATGCATCTCCAAATATGATTGAAGAAGGGATAAAAAGGCTGGGGAAAGTGATAAACCAGTTCTCAGATAATTAGTCCTTGCAGTCAGTCATTTAATAAATAAAAGACTGCAAATACAGTCTTTTCCTGGTCATTATCTGGGTGGGCGAAGGGGGTCGAACCCTCAACCGCCTGATCCACAGTCAGGTGCTCTGCCATTGAGCTACGCCCACCATAATAAAACTAACAGGGGAATTTTACTGGAGTGATATATTCACGTCAAGTGACAAATACCTAATTCGCTTCGATTTCATTGACTCACCGAACAGGTAAGCATAAAATGATCTGATGAACCATGAATCCCATTCGACACAAAAAATTACACATTTGGCAAATGAAATAAATAATACATTGGGGTCTAACGACCTGGTAAAGTTAGATTTCACAACGCGTTATTTATACAGCACGGATGCCTCAATATACCAGATCTTGCCGCTTGGAGTAGCATTTCCAAGAACATCAGATGATCTCGAGCCAATCGTTAACTTGTGCGCCAAATACAAAGTTCCAATTTTGGCACGAGGGGCAGGTTCTAGTCTTGCCGGACAAGCCATAGGGGAAGCATTAATCATAGATTGTTCAAAATATTTAAATAACACGCTGGAAATAAATCCGGAATTAGGCTACGCGAGGTTGCAACCGGGGGTTGTAATAGATGATTTGAACAGAGCTGTAAAAAAGTTTGGGTTGAAATTTGGACCAGATCCTGCCTCTTCCGAACGAGCTACAATCGGAGGAAGTATTGCGAATAATGCCACAGGCGCCCACTCAATCACTTATGGGATGTCTGCGGATCATTTGATTGAGACAGAGATAATACTATCTGACGGTAAATGTTCAAAGTTCCTGGAAATTTTAGAAACCGATGCCAGGAAGATAGCTGAAGGGAAGGATGTTGCTGCGGATATCTACAGAACTTCATTGCATATCAGGGATAACTACAGGGACTCGATCATAGAAAGATGGCCAATAGTCTGGCGGAAAGCATCCGGATACAATTTAAATTATCTTTTACCCTGGTCTCCATCTACACCACCCAATTGGATGGGAGATCATTATCCTCCGGTTGCTGATGGTCACATCAATCTTGCTCCTCTTTCGCTGGTTCAGAAGGAACTTTGGGAATTATCAAGGAATTAAAGGTTCGCCTTGTTTCTTGTCCTAAGTATTCTATTCTGGTAATTTTACCTTTCGACAATATTGAGGCTGCCTGCGATTCGATTCCTGAACTTCTCGAGTTGTCACCCAGTGCCATAGAATTGATTCCGAGGACGATTTACCAGCTGGCTCTGGATGTCCCTTATTATTGTAAAAAAGCCTGGTTTATTCATGGAAATCCTGCAGCTGTTCTGGCAGTAGAGTTTTATGGAGATGATGAAGGGAGTCTAAAAGCTTTTGCATCAAGCCGATTTCCAGGAGCTGCTATCGCCACTACTGAACAGGAACAATCAGATGTGTGGGCGGTCAGGAAAGCTGGTTTAGGGATACTTCAATCACAACCTGGTGATGAAAAACCAATAGGATTTATTGAAGATGTTGCTGTTCCAGTGAGTGAGCTTGGTGTTTTCATCCGGGAAATTAAAAGAATTATGGGGGAGTATCACAAAACTTTCGAGGTTTATGCTCACGCATCTGCAGGATGTCTGCACATTCGACCGATTTTGAATATGAAGTCTGCCAATGACATCGATATGATGAGACAGATTGCATTTGATGTTGTACAACTCACCGTCAGGCTTCGGGGATCGATTAGTGGTGAACATGGAGATGGGATTGCCAGATCAGAGTGGCTGAATGAAATATTTGGTCCAAAAATAGTAGAGGGTTTTAAGGAGTTGAAGCGGTCTGCTGATCCGGATGAAATTCTAAATCCTGGGAAGAAAGTCTCAATAAAAGAAAATATTAATCCGCAGTATATGAATACGAATCTCAGATATGGTAGTCAATATAAAGCCACGACTTGGATCCCGATTTTGGCATTCGATCAGGATGGTGGGATTTCCGGCGCGGTTGAACAGTGTAATGGCGCTGGGGTTTGTAGAAAGTCGGAAGGCGTAATGTGCCCATCCTTCCAGGCTTCAGGAGATGAGATGCATAGTACCCGTGGGAGGGCGAATTTACTCAGAGCGATGATTTCGGGCGCCTTCCCTTCATCAAATGAGGCTGAAAAGGTAATATACCAGGCGTTAGACCTATGCCTTGCCTGCAAAGGCTGTAAGGCAGAATGTCCGTCAAGTGTAGATATGGCGAAATTGAAGTACGAATATCTTGAAAGGTATTACCAAACCCATCGGAGGAGAGTACGAGATTATATATTTGGTTATATTGATAAGACGATTAAGTACGGTCACATCTATGCGTGTAGCCATCAATTTCTTTCTGGGAAACAGCTTATTCCGATCATTTGCCGATAATTTTTTTGGGATAACCAGGGAGAGAGATTTTCCACAGATAAAATCCAAATCTCTTCGTAAAATATTAGGCGAGGATTATTACTGCGGTGCATTTGAAAGAGAGGAACAAGGTCAAGTAATTTTCTTATCTGATGCCTTCACCGAATATTTTTATCCGGATATTGGAGTGGCGGCTATCAGGGTGCTTGAGAAAGCAGGCTGCAAAGTCCGCATCCTGCCAGTTCTTGGGGCAGGGAGGACATTAATATCGAAGGGATTCCTGGTAGCAGCGAAAATCATGCCAATAGATTAGTTGACCATATTCATAAACTTGATCCCAAAGGGAGTGCCGCCATCGTAGGGGTAGAACCATCAGAAATATATACCTTTCATGATGAATATTTAAATTTACTCGAAAATAAACAGGAAGCTGCCTCTTTAGCAAACCGCGCGTTTTTGATCGATGAGTATTTGGTCCGGCAGAAAATCGATTCGGAAATTAAAGAATTGCGTATAGCCAATAACCATAATGAAAAATTAGATAAGAAAAATATACTTCTACATGGACATTGTTACCAAAAAGCAAGGTTATCGACAGGTGAGAGTACACCAGTAGGGTTAGATGCTACCGTGATAATGTTGGAGTATTTTGGGTATCAAGTAAAGAAGATAGATGCTGGTTGCTGCGGAATGGCAGGAGCCTTTGGATATAAATCGGAACACTATGAAATGTCAAAGAAGGTGGGTGATTTAAAATTTAACAACCGCAATTAACCAGTCAAGTGCAGAAACAATAGTGGCTGCAGCTGGTTATTCGTGTCATGCTCAGATTGAAGATCGGACAAATAGGAAGGTTCTCCATCCCATACAATGTGTCTATGACGCACTATTCTTGTCATCTTGAATATGACAGTTCACTGACGGAAAAGACCACCGTAGATTGAAGAAACAAAATCTTTACTTGATTGCACTGGATTATCTGAGTTTCTAATCAATTCGATCAAGGCTGAACCAATAATCACGCCATCTGACTTGAGTGCAGCAGTATGAATTTGTTCTTTGGACGAAATGCCAAAACCAACAGATAATGGAATATTTGTAAATTGTCTTGCATTGTCAATTAAATTTAGATAATCAGAAGGCAATAATTCCCTACCTCCAGTGACACCCTTTAACGTAACAAGGTACAAAAAGCCAGTTGTTTGGCTTGCTATAATTGTAATCTTTTGATTGAAGTCGTAGGTGATGCAAGAAATACAAGTGCAAGTCCTAGGTTTTCGCACCCAGTTTTAATCAAATTTGATTCTTCGGGAGGTAAATCGGCTATTATAAAACCATCAACACCAACAGCGTGAGCGTCTCGAATAAAATCATTTATTCCATATCTAATAATTGGATTAAGGTTCCCCATTAACAATAAAGGTTTCTTGACGCCTTTTTGACGAATCCTGGCAACCATCTCTAGACTTGATCTTATAGTAACGCCATTTTCCAAAGCGATCTGTGAAGCGTGTTGGATTGTGGGTCCATCAGCGATGGGATCAGAAAATGGGATTCCCAATTCAAAAAGATCTACTCCAGAAATGGCAAGATTAGCAATTATGTCGATGGATACGTCAATATCTGGATAGCCTAAAGTAATAAAAGGCATCAGTGCAGCACGGTTCTGATTTTTTGCTTTAGTAAATAAATCATTAATGTTGGTTATACCTTGCATGATAGATACTCACTCCATATTCAGGGCAGAAACTATAGTATTAAGATCTTTATCACCGCGTCCGGATAAATTGACCAGGACAATCAACTCTTTTTCCATATTACGGGCTTGTTGAATTGACACAGCTACTGCATGAGAAGATTCCAGTGCTGCTAGAATTCCTTCATATTTCGCTAGAAGAACGAATGCATCCAATGCTTCCTGATCAGTAGCAACTGTATATTCAACTCTTCCCGTTTCATATAGATGGGCATGCTCAGGACCAACAGCAGGATAATCCAATCCCGCCGAGATCGAGTAAGTCTCAAATATCTGTCCCCCCTCATCTTGCATGACATATGAATAAGTGCCATGTAAAACACCTGGTCTTCCAATTGAAGGATCCGAAAATCGTGAGGCATGTTTCCTGGTATTTATCCCTTCACCTCCAGCCTCCACCCCAATCAGACGAACTTCCGCTTCGTTGATGAAAGCCTGGAATAACCCAATCGAATTGGAACCCCCACCCACGCATGCAACACACACGTCTGGAAAACGTCCAGCAAGCTCAACTATTTGACTCTTTGCTTCATCTCCGATCATGGACTGGAAATTTTTCACCATCGTGGGGTAAGGGTGTGGTCCCAGAGCGGAGCCTAACAAATAATAACTGTCATCCACATTGGTCACCCAATCTCGCAATGCTTCGTTCACTGCATCCTTTAATGTCTGCGTCCCACTCAACACTGGGATAACTTCAGCCCCTAATAGCTTCATTCTTTGAACGTTTGGACTCTGGCGTTGGATATCAATTTTCCCCATATAAACAATACATTCCAAGCCAAGGAGTGCGGAAACTGTTGCGGCAGCCACCCCATGCTGACCAGCTCCCGTCTCAGCTATGATCCGTTTTTTACCCATATGTTTTGCCAATAATGCCTGTCCAAGTGCGTTATTTATTTTATGTGCACCTGTATGCGCCAAATCCTCCCTCTTTAGGAAGATCCTGGCACCGCCAAGAAAATTCGATAATCAACTCGCAAAGGATAACGGGGTGGGGCGCCCTACATAATTTTTAAGTAAAGATGAGAATTGTTGACCAAATTCAGGTGTAGAAGTGAGTTGGATGAATGCTTTTTCTAACTCATCCAATGCTGCCATCAGTGTTTCAGGAACAAATTTCCCGCCATACACACCAAATTTTCCAGTTGAGTTATCTTTTGTTGTTTTCATAATTACCCCAAGTCAGTCATGGTTGCTTTCCGAACGCTTTCTAAAAATTTTTAAATCTTGGTTCGGTCTTTAATTCCTGGAGATAATTCAACCCCAGAAGCCGTATCGACACCCCATGGGCGCACATAATTGATTGCCTGCCCAACATTTTCTGGGGTTAGTCCTCCCGCCAGCATTATTTGATACTTCGTGGAAAGATTCCTGGCTAAAGCCCAGTTGGCTAATTGACCTGTTCCTCCAAAAGCACCTGGGCTGTTAGCATCAAGGATAAATTGGGGGGGGGCTTTCCGAGATGGGAGAGTATTAATTATCGAATTAGACTCAAAAAGGTTCTTTGGGCGAATGCTTTTCACACCTTTATGCCTTAGCTTGTGTAATGATTCAATCGTTTCATCGCCGGATAATTGAGCTAGATCCAGACAACAATAGTCAATGATTTCTGTGACTTCATCCACATGATGGTTAACAAATATACCGACACTTATGAATTTGATTTTCCTTCGTTGGATTTCTTGGACTATTTCATAACATCTTTTGGGATCGATGTACCTTGGACTTGGTTCATAGAAATTAAATCCAAGCATATCTGCTCCGGCCTCGAGCGAGACAACTGCATCATCGACAGATGTGATACCGCAAATTTTTACAATCATTTTTCTTCAGTCAATTCCCGTAACTTGGTCGGTATATTCGATGCGGTCAATATCGCTTCACCAATCAAGACGGCATTAATTCTGTGTTTGCGTAACAAAGAAACATCAGTTTGGGAAGAGATACCGCTTTCAGAAACCACTATAATTTCAGGTGGGATAAGCTCTCTTAATTGAATAGTCGTATTAAGGTTTACCGAAAAATCATCTAAATTACGATTATTGATTCCGATCATGGTCGGTTGGCACTCCAGGGCTATTTCTAACTCGCGTCTTGAATGAACTTCTACCAGTGGAGTCATACCCAGGTCATTGATAATTTGAGTGAAAGATTGAAGACGTGCGGTATCTAGTGCCTTGACAATTAAAAGAACCATATCTGCACCATAAAAATAGGATTGGTGAATTTGATACTCATCAATAATAAAATCTTTTCTGAGAATAGGAATGTCTTGATAAGCACAGCGCATAGAATATAGATCGGATAAATCCCCGTTGAAAAATCTCTGGTCTGTAAGAACACTTAATGCTTTAGCCCCGTGAGTGATATAGAGCTCAGCTAGTTCTTGATGAGTATGGTTTTTTATTAGGACACCTTTCGATGGGCTTCTTCTCTTCAGTTCAGCTATCAGGACCGGTTGATAATTCATTTCGATCGTATGGACGATATTGTTAGGTTTCCGGTCCAGCCCAAACCTTCGTGCCATTTGAGCAACTGGCTCTTCTTTCTTTTGTTTCTCAACCACCATTGTTGTGGTTGTGATAATTTCATCAAGGATAGTCATCGGATTTCAAAGACTGGTTCTGGTGGCTATTTGTTGTGTGACTGATGCCAAATCTCTCAATTTTTGTAGAGCAGCCCCACTGGTTAGAGATTCTTTGGCAAGTTTGATCCCATTCCCAATATCGCCATCGATCAGGCTCAACGCGGCTGCCGCGTTAAACAGTACGATGTCCTCTCGGGCACTCTTATCTTTTCCATTCAGCAAATTCTCCAAAATTTCTGCATTGTAAATCGGGTCGCCACCGGTTAAATTTTCAGCTGAGCAAGGACGTAGGTGAAAATCGGCGGGATCAAGAATTGAACTCTGTAATTTCCCATGGATATAGGTGCTGACATTATTAGGTCCATTAGTGGATAATTCATCAATACTACCGAATCCATGGACAACCATCGTCGCAGCAGTCCCTAGATTACCCGAGACGCGTGCAATAGACTTCTATTAACTTGGGATCATAGACACCAATAATCTGGTGGGTTGCTCCAGCTGGATTAGTTAATGGACCCAGTAAATTAAAGATCGTTCTTTGACCTATTTCTTTTCGGGGTCCGATTGCATTTTTCATAGCGGGATGAAATTGAGGTGCGAACAAGAAACCAATACCTATCCTGTTTATACATTCAGCCACCTGTTCAGGTGCCAAATCGATATTTACGCCTAATTCATACAATACATCCGCACTTCCACATTTTGAGGAAGCTGCCCGATTACCGTGTTTGGCTACGTTTACAGAGGAACCGGCGATGACAAAAGCCGCGGCTGTAGAGATATTGAAGGAATGAGACCCATCTCCACCTGTGCCAGCCGTGTCTATGAGGGGAGTGTTGTCTTTCGAGATGTTTATTTTCTCACTGTGGTTTCTCATGGCTCGGGCACTGCCTGTAATTTCATCTACAGTTTCACCCTTCATTCGTAATCCAACTAAATAACCGCCAATTTGAGCCTCGGTGGCATCGCCTTGCATGATGATTCCCATAGCCTCTTCAGCTTCTGTTTGGGATAGATCTTCAGAGTTAATTACTTTCGCCAGATATTGTTTCAACATATTCGCGTCCTCCAAGATTATCTCGAAAAAGTTAAGAAGTTTTTCAACAGCTGTTTACCAAACTGAGTAAGAATCGATTCTGGATGAAATTGAACTCCATAAGACGGGTAAGTTTTGTGTTCCAACCCCATGATTTCGTTTGAAGAGGTAAAAGCCGTCACTCGTAAATCATTTGGAAGTGGTTCTTTTACGATTAATGAGTGATATCTGGTTGCCTCAAATGGGCTCGGGATGCCATTAAAGATGCCTTCACCATTGTGGTAAATCATCGAGGTTTTACCATGCATCAGGCGATCTGCTCTCGTCACAACACCGCCATACGAATACCCCAGGCATTGGTTTCCTAAACATACACCCAGAATGGGTATCTCTTTTCCTAATTCTCTTAATACCTCGTTTGATACACCAGCATCAGAAGGATCCCCTGGACCTGGCGAAATGACGATATGGCTAGGATGCAATTTGTTTATCTCTTTTACGGTCGTCTCATCGTTTCGAAAAACGGTGATCTCAGCGCCCAATTCTCCCAAATATTGAACGAGATTGTAGGTAAAGGAATCGTAATTGTCTATGGTTATGATCATCTAAACCTCACAGAATGTTCTGCTTAATTTCCTTCTGCTGCCTGGTCGATAGCTTCAGAGAGTGCTTTGGCTTTATTAACCGTCTCAAGATATTCGTTTTCGGGAATAGAATCCGCAACGATACCTGCGCCGGATTGGAAATATACCTTGTCTCCCAATTTCATTAACGAACGTATTGTTATGCAGGTATCCATTGAACCATCGAAGGAAAAATATCCTACAGCACCTGCGTATGGACCACGAGCTTCTTTTTCTAATTCAGCAATGATTTCCATTGCCCTAATTTTGGGAGCTCCGCTGACGGTTCCTGCCGGGAAGGTCGCTTTCATCAGGTCAAAACAATCGTATTCCGGCAAAATCTCACCATCTACTTGCGAGACGATATGCATGACATGTGAATAATTTTCAACTTTCATCAATTCAGAAACTCCCACAGAACCATACGAGCAGACCCTGCCAAGGTCATTCCTGGCAAGGTCGACGAGCATGACATGCTCTGCGCGCTCTTTTGGATCATCCAGCAATTCATTTTTGAGTTGGATATCTTCTTGATAAGTTTTCCCGCGTGGTCTTGTGCCGGCTATAGGTCTTAAGGATGAACATTGATTCTCCAGGCGCACATGCATTTCAGGAGATGCACCGATTAGGTGATAGGGGATATCGGTAGCAATGGTTGAAAAATCAAAGAAAAACATGTATGGAGATGGATTTAGTCTTCTTAGGGATCTATAAATATCAAATGAATCTGAATGAGATGTTTTGCTAAACCTTTGAGAAAGGACAACTTGGAAGATATCACCAGCGGCTATGTATTCTTTTGCTTTGTTTACGGATTCGATAAATTCGTCATGGGAGGTGTTTGAAACAATCTCCTGGTCGCTGTGTTCCTCTATCGAATGTTCGCGATGTTTTGGGAGCTGTGACTTGATTGTCATTTCCAAATAATCCAATCTTTTATTCCCCTCAGCTAACATATCTTCCTGTGTCATGTTTTCGTTGAGTTGAACATTAGTAATCAGAAGGATTTTCTGGTAGGCGTGATCATATGCAATCAGAGTTTCTGAAAGTAAAAAAATTGCTTCCGGTAAACCGAGTAATTCAGTTTTTTGAGAAAGCGATTTGACCAATCTACCCTCAAAGTATCTGACAAATTCATACCCTATGTAACCAACCAGTCCACCGATGAAACGTGGTACGCCAGGTTGGTTTGAAGGAACAAAAGAAGCCATCCGCTCGCGGAGGATGTCGAAAGGGTTACCCCCGGGTTTGATATGGTATTCAATTGTTTCTCCATTGGAAATTTGAGACAAAATTCCAGATTTCAAGGAAAATATTTCCCTTGGATTTACACCAATGAAAGAATACCTGGCGATTTGTTCGCCTCCTGACACACTCTCTAATAAAAATGAAGGTGTATGGTTTCTCACTTTTAAATAAATACCAACAGGCGTATCCAGATCAGCTGGTATGGTCCGCATTACAGGAAAGTAATTTGCTTGATTTTCGTTGGCTGCATATTTTTGATTCATCAAAACATTGACCTCATCTTTAAAAGTAAAACCCTCTCTCGATTTTGGGACGAGAGAGGGCTCCCGTGGTGCCACCCAAATGAAGTTTATGTAATCGGTGGACTTGAAAGACCTTGGTGATTAGGCAAATACTTCACTTAATTTGCGGTATTAATTACCTATCCTTCTGTAACGGGAAGGGTCCGGTTGGCGCTACTGACAAATACTGGTGTCACATTCACGCAACAGCTCCAAGGACCATTCTGCTCTCATCAACGCCAGGGATTTCAGCCTGCTCCTGGTCTCTGTTTCGTTGTTTAGAGGCTTACTTTTCCTCATCAAAGCTGGTTTATTTATACAAATTGGGATAAATCTTATCATCATTACTGTTTATGGACTATTTGAGAAACTAAAGATAATGCATGAAGTTTATTAGAATATGCAGGATATCAAGTATCTTTTTCGAATATTTCCCAGTAGCCCTGATCGAGTTCATCGTTGCTTAGGTGAGCATATCTTTGGGTTACGGCTATATTTTGGTGTCTCGCTAGCTCTTGTGCCAATTTCAAGTTATTCGAGGCCCTTAAAACTGTCGTAACAAAATAATGTCGGAAAGAGTGGGGGGTAATTGTACCTACCTTCGCATCGCCAAGTGCTTCGATAACCCTTTGTTTGATAATATTTCTGCCAGTCGCAGTGGTGATGCGCAGTATTTTCTTTCCGGCTCCACGGTCATGCCTGCAGAAAATGGGCAGCGATCCCAGTGGTCGCCTGGAAGCCCCGTCTTTGGATGCTCTCACATTGATGTAATCCTTAATTGTCTGCACACTGCGTGTAGAAAAACGTATAACGGCTTCGCGGTTTCCTTTTCCGATGATGATTGCCCGTCCTTCGTTCCAATCAATATCTCCTCGGAGAAGATTACAGGCTTCGTGAACTCGCAAGCCTGTATCGGCAAGGGTGAAGATAAAAGCGCGGTCCCTCATATTCCGGAGATATAGAATCTCATCTTCTACTAATGTATTCAGGGAAGCTGCGTACTCGATCACATTTTCAAGATCGTCTCGAGGGAACTGGGGGAGGCGGATGCCAGGTTTCCTGCTTCTTTGTTTGATAGTCAGGTTGATCCGAGACAGATTTGGGGATGCGTAATTTTCTGATACCAGGAATTCGTAAAAACCTTTCACTGCCGATAGGTATAGACGTTCCGTGCTTGCCGAATGATGTTTCATATCCGCAATAAACAAACCAATTGCATCTTCCTTAAGTTTTGTGACACTTTCATTAACGACATCGTATCCATGATTCTCAAGAGTCAATAAGAACATATTGATTGCATTCTGGTATGTCCGGTGTGTATTTTGACTCCGTGCACTTCTTACGGTGTTAAGGAATTGTTCGGTTACTAGTCGGATTGAATGCATAATTTTATGATTGTGATAATAATACTTATCAAAAGCATAATCGATTATACACAATTTTCCACCTTGAGTCAAGCATTTAGACACCCACCCTATTATTAATTTGGTTCGTTGAATCAGGTCAAACAGAATGCATAATGATAAAAATATCTATCTCAAGTCAAGCCCACTAATAAATAAACATCCCGGATGAAATATTTACTGAAACAAAAGTTAGTTCAAGCCCCACCCTACTTACTCCATACCTCCTAATATTTAACCCTTAAGCATTTTCCAGGGTTTATAATCTTTCTGCTTTTTTGGTAGTTTATTATCTTTCAGTTGTTGGGCAAGACCAGCAGTACGTTCCTGGAAGTTAAATATAACAGTTCCCGGTGGTTCATTTAGTCCGGCAGAAAGTGATGCTATTTCACGATCAATCCAGCTCCATTCATATTGGAATTTATCTGCCTTCAACCAATACCCTCGTTTTTCCCATGCTTCTACGGTGATAGATACAGTTTGGTTGACAAATGCTAATAAATGAACTATATATAGGGCGATATCCTTATACTCGTCCTGGGGTAATGTCGCAGACAATCCGTAATTTAGAGCGTAAACAATTTCGCGGATAGCTCTGTTTCTCTCAGTGCTTGGATTATCAGTTTTAATAATTCTTGACAATTACTTCTCCTGGTTTCGATTATGCCTGTATTGTACCTTCTCTTACTTGAGTAGTCCTGGTTTTGGGACTCTACTACTTTACACTAAAATTGGGACAGTTTTTATTGACGGTATAAGCACACTCGCTTATAATGCAGCCCGCGTTATTTTCCTAGGGGAAGTGCTGGAACTGGCAGACAGGCGTGACTTAGGATCACGTGCCGAAAGGCGTGAGGGTTCAATTCCCTCCTTCCCCATAGGTTACGTGAATTTAGATTTGTTAAGGATTATGCATTGAAAATTGAAGTATTACCTCAAGAAGATCATCAAGTCCAACTCAAAATTGAGGTGGAAGAACAACAATTAACCCAGGCAAAACAAAAAGCTGCACGAAAAATGGCGCAGAAGGCAAAAATCCCGGGTTTCCGTCCCGGAAAAGCACCCTATCCAGTTATTTTAAGGCACTTTGGTGAAGGTGCTGTAACAGAAGAAGCTATAGAAATCCTGGCGAATGATATTTACCCGAAGGCATTGGACGAACAGGGGATTAAAGCCTATGGACCTGGTTCTTTACAAAATATTCCCAGCACAGAACCGCTGATCCTTGAATTTTTGGTCCCTCTTGAAGCCGAAGTCACATTAGGAGATTATCTCAATGTTCGCCTTCCTTACGAACCTCCAGAAGTAACCGAGGACGAGGTTAATGAAGTTGTTAGAAATTTGCAGAACAATAATGCAGTCATTGAATCTGTTGACAGACCTGCCCAAAAAGGAGACCAGGTGACAATTCTTCTTGAGGCAAACCGTCTAAATTTAGAATCGGGTGAGGAAACAGGGCTGATCAGCCAAAGATCGGTACCGATCGTTATTCCCGAAACCGATGATCCAGAGGAGTGGCCCTTCCCTGGATTTTCATTGTCGCTTCTTGATTGCAGCGTTGGTGATACAAAGAAGGTGGTGCACACCTTCGCGGAAGACACTGCCTACCAGCAGCTAGTTGGAGTTGAGGCAGAATTCATTATGAATGTGGAGGGAATCTCTTCGCGAACACTCCCGGCGCTGGATGACGAATTTTCGAAATTAGTTGGAGATTTCGATACATTCGATGCATTATTGGTTGATATCAGGACATCCATCGAGGACAATAAGAAATCAAGATATGATGCGGAATACCAGGAAGATGTGTTGCAAGAGATGGTGAAAGGTTCAGAAGTCAAATACTCTTCTGCTATGGTTGAATCTGAAATTGATGTCTTAATGGAGAACCTGGGACAACGATTGAATGAACAGCAGATGGACATAGATTTGTACTTGAAAACCAGGCAAATGGACATGGAAGCCCTTCGAGAGGAAAATAGACCTAACGCTGAAGAGAGATTAAAACGTTCTTTGGTTATTTATGAAATTGCGACTTCAGAAGAAATTAAAATCTCTCAGGAGGAGCTGTCCAATGAAACGTCGAGAACTGTGGACTATCTTTCGAATGTCCTTGACCAGAAAGGTTCGAGGCGTTTATCAAACCGGAACGTGATTAATAATATCGCCAGCAACGTCATGGTCGATTTATTGACCAGGAAAACACTAGCAAAAGTGAAAGAAATAGGTTCAGGTATGCTTGGTGAAAATGAGCAATCAGAAGAGCCGGATGCGGAGACAATTATTGAAGCAGACGGAGATAAATCGGATGCTGTTAAATCACCAAAGAACAATGAAAAGAGTGTCCAGGCTTCTTCTAAAGAAGAACAAGATGCCTCGGAGATCGTAGAACTTGACCAGAAAATTGGTGAAATAGAAGAGCCGGAAAATACAGTTGAATCAGAAGAAGGTGAAAAATGAATAGAGTACAACCCCCCAATTCTCTAATACCCATGGTGATTGAGACGAGTGCCCGCGGAGAAAGAGCATATGACATTTATTCTCTTTTGCTGCGCAATAGGATTATTTTTGTAGGTACTCCGATTAATGATCAGGTGGCAAACGTGATTGTCGCTCAGTTATTGTATTTGAGCGCAGAGGATTCCAAATCTCCAATCCAAATGTATATCAATTCCCCCGGTGGACAGGTTTATGCTGGCATGGCAATATATGACACCATGCAGATGATCCCGAATCCTGTCAGCACTGTTGCCGTAGGGGTAACTGCATCATTCGGTACAGTGTTGTTGACTGCCGGCACAAAAGGACAGAGATTCTCTCTCCCGAACGCAACCATCCATATGCACCAGGTTCTGGGTGGTGCCCAAGGTCAGGCTTCGGATATCGAAATCCAAGCCAGGGAAATTCTGAGGCTAAAAAGCACACTTACTGAGATAATCTCAATGCATACAGGTCAATCTGTTGAGGATATCGAACGCGATACAAACCGGGATTATTACATGGATGCGCACGCAGCAGTTGAATATGGTCTGGTGGACCAGGTGATGGAAGTGCCAGAATTAAAAAGACTGGGAAAAGAATAGGGGATAATCGGATAGGTAACGAAGAGTAAATTGACAAACCCAATGATAGCTGAGGTATGAGTACCTCAGCTATCATTTTAGACCCTTTAATCCTCAAAATTACCTGAATTTGTTATGAGCACTAAAAAAAAGCTAAAAATAAAAGGCTTGATACTTGACATGGATGGGGTGTTATGGCGAGATGATGAGCCGATTGGGGATCTACCCGGTATATTTGAAATCATGAATAACCTGGGGGTCAAATTCATCCTTGCCTCAAATAATTCGACGAAATCACCCATTCAATATTTGGAAAAATTATCCAAATTTGGTGTTTATCTTGATAAGTCACAAGTGCTGGGTTCTTCTCAATTAGCTGCGAGTTATTTAAAGAAACATCATCCTTATGGTGGAAAGGTTTATGTAATCGGTGAATCCGGTTTATTGTCTCTGGTCCGTCACGCTGGATTTGATATTTCGACCGCGGAGGCAGCAGCTGTGATTGTTGGTATGGACAGGGATTTTTCTTACGAAAAATTAGTCACAGCGAATCACCTTATCCGTAATGGTGCAGAGTATATTGGTACGAACAGTGACCTTACATTCCCCACCCCACAGGGTTTGGCTCCTGGTGCTGGTTCGATATTAGCTGCAATCTCGGCAGCGACGGGTAGGGAGCCAAGAATTCTCGGTAAGCCTAATTCGGCCATATTTGAGGAAGCCATTGCGAGGATGAATACGACAATCGCTGAAACTCTGGTTGTGGGAGATCGCCTTGAAACAGATATCTTGGGCGGTCAAAAAATGGGGTGCCTAACAGCCCTTGTTTTATCAGGAGTTACACAATTACACCAGGTTAAGGAATGGTCGCAAACTCCAGACATAATCGTACCAGATTTATCACAGTTACTAAAACTGATAAATTGAAATGATGAAATCTTTGTACGATTGTAGTTTGGATGAATTGATACAAATTATTACAGATCTTGGTCAACCCATTTATCGGGCAGACCAGATCTGGCAGGGATTATATAGACATGATTGGCAATTTCCGGAAGATTTTACGAATCTGCCAAAGCATTTACGGGAAGATATATTCTCCAAATATTCTCTTGGTGACTTCAATTCTCATCTTGAATTTAAATCATCAGACCAGCGGACTCATAAAACTCTGTTTACGTTAAGAGATGGCAGGAAAATTGAAACTGTTCTAATGTTATATAAAGATAGGAACACATTGTGCATATCAACTCAATCTGGTTGTGCACTAAATTGCGCCTTTTGCGCCACCGGGCAGATGGGATTCTACCGAAATTTGTCCAATGGAGAGATTATCCAACAAGTACTTCATTATTCTAGGAAATTAAAATCGAGGAATCAACGTCTAACCAACATTGTCGTTATGGGTATGGGGGAACCATTTCATAATTACGATGCGACTATAAAAGCATTGCATCAACTGAATCATCCGGAAGGATTTAATATGGGTGCACGCCAATTCACAGTATCAACTGTGGGTATTGTGCCTGGGATTATAAAACTAAAGGACGAACCACTTCAAGTAAATCTTGCTATCTCTTTACATGCCGCAAGCAATGAAAAACGTATAAGCATTATGCCTGTTGCCCGGAAATACCCAATTGACCAATTGATAGAAACATGCATTGAGTATACACAACAAACTCACCGCAGGATAACATTCGAGTGGGCACTCATTAACGGTTTCAACGATAATCTGGATGACGCAAAACAATTGGTTGAGTTGCTTCGACCATTCATTGGTAATAAATTCGCAGGTTGCCATGTTAATGTAATTCCCTTAAATCCCACTAAAGAATATGATGGTAAACCGGCAACAGCGGAAAAAGTAAATCAATTCAGTGAATATTTAAACGGAAATGGTGTATCCTGTTCGATCCGAATCAGGCGGGGTATTGATATTGATGCCGGTTGTGGACAATTAGCCGTGAAGTATGTTTAGATACTTCCAGTTTCATTTTTATTGAAGTAAAATTGCTTTATGGAAGTTCAGATAGCAGTCTCAAAAACAAAAAAGTATGCAACCAGTCAAAGTGGTGATACCGTTGAAGTTGTCGAACGCCCGCAAGGGGGGTTATCCGTGGTGTTAGCAGATGGACAAAGTTCAGGGAGAGGGGCTAAGGCAATATCTAATTTTGTCGTCAGAAAAGTCATCTCACTATTGGCGGATGGCGTGCGGGATGGAGCAGCTGCCAGAGCGGCGTCTGACACCTTATATACCGAAAAAGGTGGAAAAGTATCATCAACGTTAAATATTCTGTCAATCGATTTATTAACTCGCACACTTGTTATTACTCGTAATAACCCCCTCCCTGCTGTCGTAGCTCTAAATGAACACGTAAAACTTCTGAATGAAGATAGTCAGCCCATTGGGTTGTATAGGGACACTCGTCCAATTATTACTGAAATTCCATTAAGCGTTGGACTAACGGCGATTGTGTACTCAGATGGGCTTGCCCATGCTGGATCCCGAGTAGGAGAAAAAATTGAGATCTTGGGGTATGTTGAGGCGCTAATGGATAGCGAAGAGCCATCCCCTCATTTAATTGCGGATTCGTTATTAAATTGTGCTGTTCAGTTAGATGATGGAAGACCAACCGACGATATTAGTATTGTCGTGCTGAGAGTATTCCCCAGTGACGAAAACGATGTGCGTCGCATGAACGTCTGGTTGCCAATTCCTGACCTGATTTCATGAAACCCATCCTTGTAGGGGTTGTTGGTCCATGTGCTGCTGGGAAAACAACACTGGTACAAGGCTTATTGTTGCGCGAGTTTAGAGCAAAGGTAATTGCCCAGGAACACTCCTACGTAGCAGATATGTGGAAAAGATTGACAAATCCTAATTACCTGATTTATCTGGATGCGAGTTACCCTGTTACAATGAAAAGGAAAAACCTGAACTGGAACGAGAAGGAATACCATATTCAAAAAAAAAGACTTAGAAACGCTAAACAATTTGCTGACCTATACATTGAGACGGACAACCTGACTCCTGCAGAAGTTCTGGAAAAAGTGATTGGATTTCTGGAGTCAATGTAACGATCAAATATGTCTTTTCAATTACCAGTGTGGGTTAATTCAACTAATAAGGGAGATTCATTTGCGATATGCGTAGAACATATCAATTACTTTTCTTATCAATCATCTTAATCATCCTGGCTACTTGGATTGTTCTTCCGGGTAATTCTGGAATTCATGCTCTTGGAATAAATAAAGATTTTCAAACTGTACTGGGTTTGGATCTTCAAGGCGGTGTGCAGGCTTTATTAGAGGCCGATATTCCAGAAGACGTTGAAATTGATTCGCAATCATTGCAAACCGCTATTAGGATTGTTGAAAATCGTGTGAATGGCTTAGGTGTGACAGAAGCAGTGGTTCAACAAGCTGGTGATCGAAGAATCGTTGTTGAACTTCCTGGACATGAGAATCCAGAAACAGCCATTAATGCTTTAAAACAAACTGGTCTGATGGAATTCGTAGATATGTCAGGTGTAGCACAAGATGAAATTTACTTCCTTCAAAATTCCAATTCAGAAATTATTACTGATCAAAGCTTTGACCAATCCAGTCAGAGTGATCCAGACCAAAATATATTTCCATCATTAATGACAGGGGCTGTATTAAAAAATGCCTACGTAACCACAGATGAATTTGGTGATTATGTGGTTGCATTTGAATTAAATGACGAAGGCGCAGAATTGTTCTCTCAGCACACAGGCGAACACATAGGAGATATCCTTGCCATTGTGCTTGATAAAAAAATTATTTCCGCTCCTGTAATTAATGACCGCATTCCTGATGGCTTAGGCATTATTTCGGGAGATTTTACATTCGAAGAAGCAAACACATTGGCGGTTCAACTAAGGTACGGTTCTCTGCCAATCCCACTAAAAGTTGTCGAAACCAGAACAGTTGGACCATCTTTGGGCAGAGATAGTTTGAATAAATCTTTGGTAGCGGGTGTCATTGGATTTGGTATCGTCATCCTGTTTATGGCAATTTATTACCGCCTCCCAGGCATTGTGGCTGATGTCTCGATCATCATTTATGCTGTAATCACTTTCGCAATTTTTCGATTTATCCCGGTTACTCTTACTTTGCCTGGAATTGCAGGCTTTTTACTCAGTACGGGAAGCGCTCTGGATGCGAATATTCTGATTTTTGAGAGGATAAAAGAAGAATTACGAGCTGGACGTGACATCAATAGTGCGATGTCAATTGGGTGGAGACGTGCCTGGTCGTCAATTCGTGATTCCAATTTCGCCACATTGATCACTTGCGGGATTCTTTTCTGGTTTGGGAGCCAGTTTGGCGCTACGATTGTCAAGGGATTCTCAATTACACTCGCCCTAGGTGTGTTGGTGAGTGTATTTACAGCAATTGTCGTTACCAGGGCACTTTTAGCTTTGATCTTTCATTATTTTAAACCTAACAATCTCGATCGTTGGTTTGGGTTATAGAAACTTAATTTGAGGTATTACTAGATGATTAACATAATTACAAAAAGATATATCTTTTTCATCTTCTCTTTAATAATTATCATACCAGGCATAGCCATCTTAATATTTCAAGGGATCAATGGTGATTTACCACTAGCGATCGACTTTACTGGTGGGAGTTTAATAGAGATATCGTTTCAGAATGGAAATCTGCCCTCTAATGATGCTGTCAATGAAATCTATGCAGAATTCGGTATTGAGGATATCCAAATTCAACCAACGAATAAAGCCTCTATTATTATCCGCTCAGAATATTTGGATGACACACAGCAAATTTTAGTGAAGCAATCTTTTGAAGCGCTTGCTCCTGGCGAAACGACATTCCTCAGGTTTGACAATGTTGGACCAATTATTGGTCAAGAAGTTGCCACGAGAGCAGCTCTGGCTGTTGGTGTCGCTGCAGTAATTATTATTATTTACATTACATTCGCATTTCGTGGTGTAGATAATGCGATCAGATATGGTATTTGCGCGGTCCTTGCCATGTTGCATGATGTTCTCCTTGTTCTAAGTGTAGCGGCTTTTGGAAGTTTGCTTTTTGGTTGGCAAATAGATGCTTTATTCTTAACTGCGTTGTTGACAGTGATTGGTTTTTCGGTCCAGGATAAAATAGTAGTATTTGATCGGATAAGAGAGAATTCCAATGTTTATAGGAAATTAAACTTCGAGATCCTGGTTAACCATTCCGTTGTTCAAACCCTTCAAAGGTCAATCAATACCCAGTTGATGACGGTCGAATTCATGCTGTTGTCTCTGGCTCTTTTTGGCGGTCAGACTCTACGTGAATTCGCCATTGTCTTGCTGATTGGGTTAGTTAGTGGAACATATTCCTCGATATTTATCGCAGCCCCTACTTTGGTTGTTTGGGAAAATCAAGAATGGCGGCGATGGTTCAGGAGAGATAAACCCGTAGCAATATAATAGTAATTGTGGTCAACTATAATTCGGTGAGGTGTAGCAACCTATGGAACAATTAATAATCCATGGAGGGGTTCCCTTAGGTGGACAAATTGTTCCATCTGGAAATAAAAACGCAGCTCTCCCTTTACTGGTTGCGTCCATGCTAACTGAGGATCCTGTGATTTTGCATAATGTGCCACATATCAGAGATGTTTCTGATATGCTGACATTAATGCAAAACCTGGGTGTAGAGATCGAAGAAGTTGGTAAAAATTCCATAAAATTGCAATCTAAAAAACTGGTTTCAAGACAAATCGAACCAGATTTGTGTAAACGAATCAGAGCCTCCATCTTGCTGGCAGGACCAATGGCTGATAGAGTTGGTAAGTTAACCCTCCCCCCTCCGGGAGGAGACGTCATTGGAAGGCGGCGGTTAGACACCCATATTTTGGCGTTACGGTCATTGGGGGTTCGCATTGATTATGATCAACTTACTAAATCATTTCATTTTTCAACGTCTCAATTAAAAGGTGCGAATATTCTTTTAGACGAAGCGAGTGTATTGGCGACAGAAAATTCAATACTTGCGGCTGTCAAGGCTGAGGGGAATACAGTTTTAAGGAATGCCGCTTCTGAACCACACGTTCAAGAATTATGCAAGATGTTAAACAATATGGGTGCCAAAATCGAGAATATTGGCTCAAACACACTTCATATCACAGGTGTAAAAAACCTGTCTGGGACAGAATATACCATCGGACCTGATTATCTTGAGGTAGTAAGTTATATTGGCGCTTCTGTAGTGACGAAGGGCTCAATATCGATTGAAAACGCGGGGGTTGAATATTTGGATATGATATCTTTGGTATTTAAGAGGCTTGGGGTTACCTGGGAAGTAAATGGTGACGATATTTTTGTGCCCTCCGATCAAGAATTAATTATTGAACCTGATTTGGGTAACGCCATTCCAGAAATTAAAGTGATGCCTTGGCCTTCTTTCCCTACTGATCTGATTAGTATAGCGATCGTCATTGCAACCCAATCAAAAGGATCAATCCTATTCCATGATTGGATGTATCCAAGCAGGATGTTTTTTATCGATAAGTTAGTAGGTATGGGGGCCCATATAGTCTTATGTGACCCTCATCGCTGCATAGTCCAGGGTCCAAATAAACTAGTCGGGGAAAATTTAGAAAGTCCAGACATTCGTGCAGGGATGGCATTGGTATTAGCATCTCTCGCAGCCAGGGGTAAATCAATTATCAGAAATGTGGGTCAAATTGATCGCGGGTATGAGCATGTAGATAAAAAACTCCGCGCTCTAGGAGCGCGGATAGAAAGAATAGGAACGGATTAAAGTTAAGCTTTTGGTTCGGTAACCACATCAAGGAACTGGTTGACAAGGTCCCGCAATACTGGTTCTGGAAGGGCTCCCACCTGGCGGTGAATTAATTTACCATTGGCGATAAATAACATTGTGGGGATTGATTGTATCCCGTACTTCATTGCCCAATCCGGATTTTCATCGGTGTTAACCTTAGCAATAAATACTTTATCTGCATATTCTTTTGCAAGTGATTCCAATACTGGAGCAACCATTCGGCATGGACCGCACCAAGGAGCCCAAAAATCAACAATAGCAGGGACTTTTGATTGTAAAACCTGTTTTTCGAATTCGGCATCATTTACGTTTATGGGTTTTGAACTCATAGTTTCTCCTGAAATAATAATGGTATCGTGATAATTACTTGTTTGTACCAATGTTATTGCTCGAATTCAGAATAACAATTATCACTGACCTACAAATCAAGTATAGCATGATGCAGATATATTGTCAGGTATAATCGAACAGATGGGTGAAACTCTGATACCAGAACAAGTTGACAGGTTGTATTTGGTGAATACACCTCAGTTTGAAGGACCGCTAGAATTACTTCTTCATTTAATTGAGCGTTCTGAACTTGATATTACTAAAATGTCATTAGCTTCTGTTACGGACCAATTTCTGGGCTATCTTGAATATTTGTTTGACAAAGAACCTCAGGATGTTTCAAATTTTCTGGTTGTCGCCAGTAAATTACTTCAAATCAAATCGGAAATAATTCTCCCGCGCCCACCCCCACAATTTGAAGAAGAGGATCCTGGAGAAGCCTTATTAAGACAGTTGATAGAATACAAGAAATTTAAAACGATTTCGGAGTATTTTTCAGTTTTGGGGAGCACAAACCGTAGAACTTACCTGCGCACTTCTTCCCCACCCCACATGTCGAATTCATTAGATTTACGTGGGGTAACCGTATCAGATTTATATAATTATTTATTGGGTTATTTGATCGAGGATAATGCTGTTGGAGATGTGTCTTCACGGATTGAATTTCATAAGGTTTCCATTAAGGAAAAATTAGGTCTGATTACTAGAACTCTAACCCGCGATCGAAATTATTCATTTACAGAATTCCTTGCAAAAGAAGATAGCTGGACAGATGTTGTGGTTATGTTCCTTGCTGTCCTTGAATTAATGAAGCAAAGGTGGGTAAATGTGAGTCAGGATAATCTTTTTGGTGAGATGGTAATCCATGTTTCTGATCGTTTTATGGAAAGTTTTAATTTTGTGTTGGAGTTTGATGATTGATGAAATATAATATTGTATTGGTTAGTATGGCTACACGAATTGATGTGATGCTATGAGAGAGGTCGCAATTATTGGTGTGGGGCAAACTCCTGTAAGCGAGTATTGGGGGCAGTCTCTTCGTGAAATCGCTGGCGAGGCTGTTTTAGCTGCAATGCTTTCAGCGGACCGAATGAGTGCTGATGCTTTGTTCATTGGAAATATGCTTTCGGGTATGCTCAGCAAACAAGAGAATATCGGCTCTTTGATCTCGGACTGGGTTGGATTGAGAGGAATTGAGAGTATAAAGATAGAGGCAGCTTGTGGGTCAGGTGCTGCAGCGTTCAGAAATGCCTTGTTAGCGGTTGCATCAGGCGAAATAGATTCGGCTATTGCAGTTGGGATTGAAAAGATGACCGAAACAAGGGGTTCAGAAACAACGTCAGCACTTGCGACAGCCGCCGATGCCGATTACGAGGTTATTCAAGGACTTTCATTTGTAGGGATAAACGCTTTAATGATGCGAACATACTTACATAAATTCAAGTGGCGCCGAGAAGATTTTGCACAATTTTCAATCAATGCACATGGCAATGCTGTCAACAATCCTAACGCTCGCCTGAGATTCACGATATCAGTCGATGACTTCAAGAATTCGAGAACAATCGCAGATCCAATCACCATGCTGGACGCTTCTCCAATCGGAGACGGCGCTGCCGCACTTTACCTGGTCGCAAGTGAAGAAATAAAAAACTCGCCGAAATGGAATGGTGCTGTCAAAATAATTGGGTCCGCTTCGTTCACAGATACACTTTCCTTGCATGATCGAAAAAATCAAACCTGGTTATCTGCTTCAGAGAGATCAGCCAAAATGGCTTATAGACAGGCTGGGGTTGAACCAGCAGATATTGATTTTTGCGAAATTCATGATGCGTTCACAATCATGTCTGCCCTTTCTCTCGAGGCGTGTGGATTTGTTGAACCCGGTCAAGGTCCCAGACTTGCCCTCGAGAATGAAATTCACCCAAAGGGGAAAATACCTATTTCAACATTGGGCGGACTTAAAGCGCGTGGTCATCCCGTAGGGGCTACTGGGGCTTACCAGCTTGTCGAGGTTGTTCAACAACTGTTGGGCGAATGTGGTGTCCAACAAGTTCCTGGAGCGGTAACAGGAATGGCGCAAAACATAGGCGGCAGCGGAGCAACGGTAATCACACATATTCTTCAATCCACCCACCCCACTTAACTCTCTCTTTGACACAACATTAATTCTCTGATAGACTAAAGTTGTAAGACAACTTTTAAATTTATTTACGATTTGGTGGGAACTCGTTATGTCAAAGATACTCCTAAAAAATATCGCCCATTTGGTAACGATGGATGAGGACGATCATGAGATCGAAAACGCAGAAATAACAATAAATTCTGGACTCATAGAATATGTTGGACCATCCCGGAGTGATCATTCTGAGAATCTATTTGATCAAACTTACGACTTCAGCGGTCACATAGTTCTGCCTGGTCTTGTCAACACGCACCATCATTTTTATCAAACACTAACACGAGCTGTTCCACAGGCTCAAAATGTAAATTTATTCGATTGGCTGAAAACCTTATACCCAATCTGGGGCAGAATTACACCCGATGATGTATTTATTTCTACCACGACCGCATTGGCAGAACTCGCATTATCCGGCTGTACTACTGCCTCCGATCACTTATATCTTTTCCCCAATGGATCCAGATTGGATGATGAAATCGCCGCAGCCAGGGTACTGGGCATGCGATTTCATGCATCGCGAGGGTCTATGAGTCTTGGTGAGAGTCAGGGTGGTTTGCCTCCAGATTACCTCGTCGAAAATGAAGATTTCATCATCAAAGATTCGTTGAGGCTTATCGAAACTTATCATGATCCGGGATGGGGATCGAAGTTACAAATAGTACTGGCGCCTTGTTCGCCATTCAGTATCAGCTCTAGATTAATGAAAGAAACTGCCGAACTGGCAAGAGTTATGGATGTGCATTTGCATACACATTTGGCTGAAACCTATGACGAAGAAATTTTCTGCCGTGAAAATTTCGGGAAGCGCCCTGTAGAATTAATGGAATCTCTCGATTGGATGGGTGAAGATGTTTGGTTCGCTCACGCTGTTCATATTAATTCTGATGAAATCGATAGGTTTTCCAGGGCAGGATGTGGCGTTGCCCATTGTCCGTCATCAAATATGCGTCTATCATCAGGAATCCCACCTGTTCTTGATATGCTCAACCAAGGAGTTAATGTTGGGTTAGGTGTTGATGGTTCAGCCAGTAACGACTGTTCCAACTTGCTTTTGGAAATGCGCCAATCATTGCTGTTGTCAAGGGTAGGAAGCTCTTTGAAATCAACTGCCGATCATAGCTTGATGACTGCACGTCAAGCCCTCCGAATGGCGACCGATGGTGGAGCAAAAGTCCTAGGTCGTTCTGACATTGGCTCGTTATCAGCAGGAAAATGTGCGGACATCATCGCCATTAATCTAAATAATATTAACTTCTCAGGTGCGCTCTCAGATCCTGCTGCCGCTCTGGTATTTTGTGCTCCATTTAAAGTTGACTATAGTTTTGTGGGCGGAGAGCTGATTGTAGATAATGGCATGTTGACCCACGTAAATCTGGATGAGTTAATCAAACTGCACAATTCTCACTCGAAATCCCTGATCAGTGCTTAACGAAAATAACGGCAACCTAATTCTTGCTTAATCCTATGTCTAAAGTAAAAACTCCTCTCTCGACCACCCTCGAAGGTAGATTGCACGAAATAATCCAGAACGTAGAACCTGGAGAAAAATTACCATCAGAGCCAAAATTGGCAAAACAACTTGGCGTTTCGAGAGCCACTCTTCGTGAAAGCATGCGCTCATTCGAGGTGCAAGGTTTTCTTCATAGAAAGCAGGGGTCTGGTACTTACGTAACAAGAACTCCGCCAAGACTTGACGCCGGTCTGGAAATACTTGAAAGTATTGAAACTTTGGCAAAAAGAATAAATCTCCCGGTTCAGATGACGGAAGCAGAGATATCCGTCCGCATTGGCACTCCTGAGGAATGCAACGCCTTAGGCATCCTTCATAACTCTCAAGTATTGTTTGTCAGTCGCTTGATCGCCATTGAAGACAGGAAAGTAGCTTATTTAACCGACACCTTGCCTGTTGATGTTATCAACCACAAAGAGTTGGACACTAAATTTACTGGATCTGTTCTAGATTATATTTTAAAAAGTGGGGATCCAATCCTGGATTATTCAAGAACAGAAATTAATGCTATTTCAGCTTCGCCAGAAATCGCCAAATTACTTGGGATTCAGAGAGGTGATGCCCTATTGAGGTTTGTGGCGAGTTTAAATTCTGTTTCCGGAAATGTGATAGATTACTCATTTAGTTACTTCATTCCAGGCTTTTTTGCGTTTCACGTGAATAGACTTGTGAATGTATCGTATTAATAAAAATTTTTAAGGAGTTTTATGATGAGGAGTTTTCTCGGTCGAGATATTCTTTCGTTAAAGGAATTCGAAAGAAACGAGTTTGAAAGAGTTTTTGAAACCGCCAGGCATCTGGAACCGATTGCAAGAAACCGCAAAAATACCAACTTGTTGTCAGAAAAAACACTGGTAACAGCCTTTTATCAACCCAGTACGCGCACACGATTAGCTCATGAAGCAGCTATGCTGCGATTGGGCGGGCGAGTCACAGGTTTCTCTGACGCGAAAATGACCCGGGCTGGTGATTTCTACCAGGAATCGATAAAAGATACCGTAAAAATGCTTGAATTTTATGGTGATGTCATTGTGATGCGTCACTTCCAGCAAGGAGCTCCTACTGAAGCTGCCCATTGGTCATCAGTGCCAATAATTAATGGTGGTGATGGGTGGGGAGAACATCCAACACAAATACTCACCGATCTTTACACAGTTATGATCGAAAAAGGGAAAATTGATGGGCTGAACTGGCTGGCAGTAGGTGATATGCGCATGAGAACGATGCACTCACTTGGTTATGCCCTGACACAATTCGCCTGCCCGATCACCTTCGTTTCACCTTCAGACATGGCGCTGCCAGATAATTACAAGCAAGATTTCAAGCAATACGGGCTGGAGTTTTCAGAATCGGATCATGTCGAAAAGGCCATTTCTGACGCGGATGTTATCCTGGTCGAACCAGTTGTCCAGCCCGATTACACCAAATCAAGAGATGAGAGGAGTGGTTCGGAGGGATTAACCCCAGCTAATTTTAAGATAACAAAAGATTTGTTAATTGAAAAAGCCAAACCAGACGCGATTTTACTCCACTCGCTTCCAAGGATGGATGAGATACCCCCGGATGTTGATATCACACGATGGTCCAGATACTGGCAGGAAGCGTTCAATGGTGTCGTCGTCAGGATGGCACTTCTTGCTTTGGTCCTTGGCGCGATGGAATGAAAACCTAACATTAACTTGTTCCTAATGGAGATAATTATATGATATCAGACTTGAGAGGTCGCGATCTGATCGGCGATCTGGATTTTTCCAAAGAAGAAGTTGAGACTGTTCTTGCAACTGCATTGGATCTGAAAAGAAAGCGAGCGCTTGGTGAAGAGCATTCTTACCTTAGAGATAAAGTATTGGCGATGTTATTTTTCTTCTCAAGTACTCGCACTCGCGGCTCCTTTGAAGCGGGGATGGCACAGCTGGGCGGTCATGCTGCATTCATCGAGAGTAAAACAACTCAAATCTCTCACGGGGATACCCCTAAAGAGATAGGCGATATTTTTGGTCGTTACTTTGATGGGATTGCTATCCGACATGTCGATTGGGGTGTGGGTAATAATTACTTAAACCAGGTTGCGAAGGCCTCTCGCTCCCCTGTGTTAAATATGCAGTGTGAAGTTTTTCATCCATTCCAGTGTTTGGCAGATTTATTGACCATCATTGAGAAAAAAGGTTCCGATTTACGCAAAAAGAAAATGGTCGTTTCCTGGGCTTATGCAGCTTCATATCAAAAACCTATGTCGGTTCCCCAATCGTTGATCCTGCAGATGCCTCGTTTTGGTTTGGACATTGTACTTGCTCACCCACCAGAATTTAAGTTGATGCCTGAGATCATCAGCGAGGCAGAGGCTATTGCCAAGAGATTTAACACCAGTTTTTCGATTGAAACAGATATGGAAAAGGCGATAAAGGACGCCGACATTGTCTATGCGAAGTCCTGGGGTGCTATGGTTCACACTGCAGATTCTGCTGAAGGAGCCCGAATTATCCAAAACTATTCTCATTGGATAACAGATTCTGCTAAAATGAGCCTGGCTAAACCAGACGCAATTTATATGCACCCTCTTCCAGCGGATCGAAACATCGAGGTAACTGACGAAGTTCTAGATGGACCAAATTCTGTTGTGTTCGATGAAGCCGAAAATCGTCTGCATGTCCAAAAAGCGGTTATGGCTCTAACTATGCGCTAGTTTATAAGGAGTTGTTTGTATGGCTGAAAAAACCGCTGTAATTGCGATCGGTGGCAATTCTCTGATTCGCGATAAATTCCACCAATCCGTAGAAGATCAGCAAAATGCAATCCGAGAGACCGCAGAGCATATCGCTGAATTAATTTTTCTTGGTTGGAATGTGGCGATTACGCATGGGAACGGTCCCCAGGTGGGTTTCATTCTTCGTCGTTCTGAAATTGCCGCGAAAGTGGAGGGACTGCACGAAGTACCCCTGGATGTGTGTGGAGCTGATACACAAGGCGCGATTGGGTATGAATTGCAGCAAGCTTTACAGAACATTCTATACCGGCGAGGAATTAAGAAAAATGTTGCCACGATCATTACACAGGTCCTTGTTGACCAGAAAGATCCTGCTTTCTCAGCTCCATCAAAACCAATTGGTGGTTTCATGGAACAGAATGAAGCCATAAGGCGGTCGGGTCAAGGGTGGACTGTAGTCGAAGATGCCGGGCGAGGTTGGCGAAGAGTCGTCCCCTCTCCAATGCCACAAGAAATTGTAGAGTTGGATTCAATTCGTTTACTCATAAATGCTGGGGTTGTCGTGATTACTGTCGGTGGCGGAGGTATTCCAGTGATTGACATAGGAGAAGGTGAATACAGAGGTACTGCAGCCGTAATTGACAAGGATTTTGCCAGCAGTCTTTTGGCAACAAATATCTCTGCAGATTTATTTATCATATCCACTTCTATCGAAAAAGTTGCTCTCGATTTTGGAACCGATAATCAAAGGTGGGTAGACAGATTAAACTTGGACGAAGCAAAGAACTATCTTCAAGAGGGCCGCCATTTCGCCAAAGGTTCCATGGCACCAAAAATTCAAGCGATTGTCAATTATTTGGAAGCAGGCGGTAAACAAGCATTGATCACCAACCCCGAAAATATCATCAAAGCACTGAATGGAGAAACCGGAACCTGGATCGTTAATTAATTTTTCTTCTTGCTGTTGTAAAGATGAATGATACCGTCTATAATTGTATATACAAGTGGAAACTTACTGGCGTAAAGCAGAGGAGGTGCTCACACAAGGATAGCGACTACTTAGAGTAACCCTGAGCAACCAATTATTTCAAAGAGGAGAAAGAGAAAAAGGAAATGTTAAAGAATAGCATGTTGAAAGTATTATTGATTATTGTTGTTTTATCAGTAATTGTAACAGCTTGCCAGTCACAAGCAGCTACACCTGTTGATGACGCGATATTTGGTATGCTGTTAGTAGGACCATACAATGACCGCGGTTGGAGTCAAGCTCATTACGATGCAGGTCTATATGTTCAGGAAAAACTCCCTGGTTCCGAAATGATTTATGTTGATAAAGTCAATTCAGCAGATAGACCAGGCACAACTCCAGCTCAATTGGCTGAAGATCTGCTTTCAAAAGGCGCAAAGTTGATCATTTTTAATTCGGATGACATGAAAGACAGCGCATTGGAATTCTCCAGGGCACATCCTGATGTCGCTGTAATTCACGCATCTGGCGATTCCTCCTGGGAAGATGGTCTCGATTACCAGGCCCTGGATAACCTGGTGAATTCGATGGGTAAGATGGAATACGGGAAAATGATCGCAGGCTGTGCAGCAGCCTTAACATCAAAAACAGGGAAAATTGGTTATCTTGGACCATTAATCAACGATGAAACTCGAAGATTGGCAGCCTCAGCCTACCTCGGTGCTAAGTATTGTTGGGAGAATTACGCAGGCAAAGACGCGTCACAACTCCAATTTAAAGTGACCTGGATTGGATTCTGGTTCAATATCCCTGGAGTAACGTCGGACCCAACACAGGTTGCCGACGACTTCTTCAACAGTGACTATGATGTCGTTTTATCAGGCATTGACACCACTGAGGCATTGACCGAAGCAAAGAAATTATCCGACGCCGGTAAAGAAGTTTGGGCGATCCCGTATGATTTTGAAGGTTCTTGTGAAGAAGCCAGCGATGTTTGCCTTGGCGTCCCCTATTTTAATTGGGGACCAGCATACCTAATCCAATTACAGAAAGTATTGGATGGGTCATTCGCGTCAACTTGGGAATGGCTCGGTCCGGATTGGAAAGATATCAACAACCGTGATACATCTGCGATAGGTTTTGTAAAAGGCGCGGCGCTTGATGATGCCGTAGCTAAGAATGTCGATGATTTTATAACCAAATTATCGAAAGACCTGAACCTTTGGGCAGGTCCTCTTAATTTACAAGATGGAAGCGCTTATCTGAAAGATGGCGAAATCGCAACGGATCAACAAATTTGGTATCTGCCTCAACTTCTCGAAGGAATGGAAGGTCAGAGCGTTCCATCCGAATAAAAAAACCTTTTCTACAAGCAAGGCAGTGAGACTTCTCGCTGCCTTGCTTGCTTACTGTAAATAATGAAAATTGAGCTGATTGGTATTAACAAGTCATTCGGGAACGTACATGCGAATATCAATATTAACTTATCACTAGAACCAGGTAGAATCCATGGTATCTTGGGGGAAAATGGTGCTGGAAAAAGCACGTTAATGAAGATTATTTCCGGGTATCAAAAAGCCGACAGCGGTGTTATCTATCTGGATTCAATTGAATATAAAATTAATACCCCATTCGAAGCATTAAAATCAGGGATCGGCATGCTGCACCAGGATCCCATGGATTTTCCGCCTATGAATGTAATCGACAACTTCATAGCAGGCAGTCACAGCAAAGAGATGGTGATGGGGTTATTCCCAAACAGGGGAAAAATAAGAAAAGAATTTATCTCATTATCTGAGAAATTCGGGTTCAAGATAAACCCAGAATCGCACATCGATACCCTAACGGTTGGGGAAAGACAGCAGGTTGAAATCCTCCGATTGCTCTGGTTGGGTGTAAATATACTCATATTGGATGAACCGACTACGGGGATTAGTTCGCCGCAAAAGAAACTATTGTTCGAAACCTTGAAAAAATTGGCTTCTGAAGGGAAAATCATCTTATTCGTGTCCCATAAATTGGAAGATGTTGAAGAAATTTGTGAAGAATTAACGGTATTACGACAGGGAGCTGTTGTTGGATCATGTATTGCCCCATTCCGCACAGATGATATTATTGGAATGATGTTCGGGAAACAGATCGAAAGGTTCTCCCATCCGGATCATTCCTTCGGAGATAACCTTTTGGTGCTGACGGGCGTTGGGGTGGATGACCCTCGTCAAGGCTTAGAGAACACGTCGCTTGCGGTTAGGTCGGGGGAAATAATCGGTCTTGCAGGAATGGAGGGAAGTGGGCAAACAGAATTTCTAAGAGTTTGCGCGGGAATTACCAGACCTACATCCGGGAAGATTGAAATTAATTCAATTAACATGACCGGAAAGAATTACCACGATTTTGTTTCTAAGGGTGTTAACTACATCCCAGCCGCCCGATTGGAAGAAGGATTAATTCCAGGAATGTCAATAAGCGAGCATTTCTCGTTACTGAACAAAAGAAGTAAATTTTTCCTGGACCAAAAAGAAGCTAACCAACTAGCACAAGAGAAAATCACAGAATACAATATCAAAGGAGGTGCTGAAACACACGTTGAGTCATTATCAGGCGGGAATCAACAGCGCACCCAACTGGCATTGATAAATCCCGAAAGCACAATTATTTTAATGGAACACCCTACTCGCGGGCTTGATGTTGAATCCTCGATATATATCTGGCAGAAACTCAAGGAACGATGCGTCAATGGTTCTTCAATAATATTCATTACATCAGATCTGGAAGAAATTATTGAATACAGTGACAGAATAATTGTATTCTTTTCCGGAAAAATATCCAATCCCATATTTTCTCATGATACCAATACAGAAGAAATAGGATCCCTAATTGGTGGAAAAGGTTGGCAGTCATGAGGCGCAAATTAGTGGATTTCTCATTTCGGATCTTCGCAGTACTCGCTGCGCTTCTTTTTACCACCATCATCTTGTTAGCCACCGGAGCATCGCCCATCGATACGTATTGGCATATACTCCTGGGATCATTTGGCTCACTGATAAAAATATCGGATGTTCTGGTTGCATGGGTGCCCTTGCTGCTCGTAACGTCTGGATTGCTCATAACGTTTGCAGCGGGTCTTTGGAATATCGGAGTCGAAGGTCAAATTACAATGGGGGCAATTTTTACGACTGGTTTTTTGAGACTGGCATTAGATATAAATCCTCCCACAATATTGGTTTTGATTGGCAGTATTATTGCTGGCATCATCGGCGGGGCGCTTTGGGCAGCTATTGCCGGTGCATTAAAAACTTATGGGGGTGTAAATGAAATATTTGGTGGGCTTGGGTTGAATTTCGTATCAACCGCAATAACAATCTGGTTAATTTTTGGTCCCTGGAAAAGACCGGGGACAGGTTCTATGAGTGGAACTGTACCTTTTCCAGAAAATTTTTGGCTTCCCCAAATCACCGGTTTAAGAATGAGCCCCTGGTCCATCTTACTCACCCTGCTTGTCTTGACAATCGTCTATTTTCTGCTTAAGAATACCACTCTAGGGTTACGGCTCAAAAGTGTCGGCAAAAATCCATATGCTGCGTATATATTGGGTGTTTCCACCACAAAATACTTGATGTTGTCTTTTGTGCTCTGTGGTGCATTTGCAGGTCTGGCAGGTACTATTCAAGTTATCGGTGTTTATCATCGTTTAATCCCATCGATCTCAAGTGGTTATGGGTTCCTCGGATTATTAGTTGCTATGCTGACCAATTACCACGCTTTATGGACATTACCTGTGACCTATTTCTTTGCATTATTAAATATTGGGAGCATTCAACTACCCATTGTGCTCAAATTAGATTCCACTCTCTCCGGTGTCCTCCAGGGAGCTTTGGTCTTATTCGTACTCATTATGGATGGAATCAGAACAAAGGTCACAAAAAATTTCGCAGGTAAACTTGAGGAATCTGAACCATGACCCTGGATCTAATTTGGATTGGACTCGCCGGAGTGCTGGCTTCAGCCGCACCTCTGTTGTTTGCGACTCTGGGGGAAACTTTGTCAGAACGATCAGGGGTGATTAACCTCTCCGCCAATGGAACAATACTCTTATCTGCCATGGCTAGTTTTGCAGTGACAGTAAAATATAATTCCCTTTTATGGGGTGTGATCGCAGGTGTAGTCGTTGGTGGGCTGGTAGCATTTGTCGTAGCATTCACATCGATCACACTCAAGCAATCTCAAGTCGCAGTAGGGTTTGTTCTCGCCATAATGTGTCGTGATCTTGCTTATTTTTTAGGGAATCCAATTATGGGACAGTCTGGATTAAGGATCAATAACCTTCCAATTCCATGGTTAAGTAATATTCCTGTTTTGGGTCCTCTGGTTTTTCGACAGGATGTTCTGACTTATGTCAGCATGTTTTTGATCTTCGTCACTTACATCTGGGTTTTTAAAACCCGACAAGGCCTTGTTCTCCAAGGGGTAGGCGAAAAACCAAGAGCGGCATTTGTTCGGGGAGCCAATATCACCAAGATTCGATATTTTTACACAATTCTGGGCGGATGTTTAATTGGATTGGCTGGACCAACTTTTTCGCTTAGCGTGAAGGCGGGATGGAAAGGAACAATCTCCGGCTTAGATGGGATAGGATGGATAGCCCTGGCGATTACAATATTTGGAGGCTGGAACCCTCTGCGTGCTGCAATAGGAGTTTATTTATTTGCACTATTGCAGTGGTTAGGGTTAGTATTACAACCCTATCTACCAAATATACCTTCTCAAGTCTTACAGGTTGCTCCTTTCCCATTAATGATTCTTACCCTGCTATTGGTTAATATTGGAAATGCCGATTGGGTTGATAGAACTCTGGCAGGATTACCCCATGAAATTAGAATGGTCATTTATAAAGTACTGCGGTCTCTTCGCAGCGCCCCTCCAGCATCACTCGGTGTTCCATTCGAGCAAGACTGACGTATGAAATTGTGCATGTTAGCCATATGAATACGCAAAAGAACAGGAAAGACTTCGAAGAAAAAACAAAATCTACGGATTCTTATCCAATTTTCCTTCCTGATGCCACTTTTGGGGTAGTTCGTTCTTTAAATGCTCAGGACCTTGAAGATGTCAAAGTCCCTGGGGTGGTAATGAGCACCTACCACTTAATGCAAAATCCTGGTTCTTCCACAATCCGCAGCCTGGGAGGCCTTCATAAAATGTATAACTGGAAAGGTATGATCGCAACAAATTCAGGTGGTTTTCAGATCTATTCACAAATCAAGGAAAATCCAAACAAAGGATCCATATCGGATAAAGGCATTATTATTAAATCCGAAGGGGCAAAAAAACGACTAAATTTAACTCCAGAAAAAACAATTCAACTGCAAATATCGTACGGTTCGGATATTCTCTTCTGTCTGGATGAATGCACTCACCCGGATTCGCCTATCGAAGAACAAGAATTATCCGTCGATAGAACCATAGAGTGGGCCAAACGTGGAAAGAAGGAATACGAGAAATTGGTTCAAGACAAAGGCATCAGCAACCCCCCTAAATTATTTGGGATAATTCAGGGGGGGAAATCTAAAGAGCTTAGAAGTAAATGCACCAACTCATTGATAGAGATCGGTTTCGATGGATTCGGATACGGAGGCTGGCCAATTGACGAAAGCGGAGGGATTATCGATGAGATCTTCTCTTATATTCGTGAGCTTGTACCTGTCGAATTCCCTCTACACGCCCTTGGTATAGGACATCCCGAAAACCTGGTTGCGGCTACGCGCATTGGTTGGGATATATTTGATAGTGCATTACCAACAAGAGATGCCAGAAGAGGTCGACTCTATTCTTTTCAAGAAAAATCTTCGTTTGAGTCTATTTCAAATGTAACGAAGTCGTGGTTCAAATATCTATATATCGCTGATAAAAAACATATCAAATCCAATTCCCCCATTTTCCATCAATGTGATTGCCCTTCCTGCAAGAATTATTCACTGGGTTTTCTTCACCACTTGCATAAACTCAATGATCATTTGTATTACCGGTTATCTACAATTCATAATGTAAGATATATGACGAAATTGTGTGAATATCTAACCTCAACTTCCACTAAATGATTGTGGATCTGACAGTGTCGGCATTAAGGTTAAGCGAGAAAGTACTGGCATCCAAAAAGTACAGGAATATCGATCCTGATTACATCTTGCGCTTAACACAGCATGAATTATCTCGCAATCCGAACGAAAAGACGGCGTTTAAAAATGTAAAGAATAAACTCCACCAAACTGCCTCTTTATATTACAAACAACAGATTAATTATCCTGCTTTTCTGGAAATATTTTATCAGGCAAAATCATCTGGTGGTGAAGACGCGATTAAAAAAGCATGCAAAGACGCATTATCCTTACATGCATCAACCGCAGAAAGGCTAAGTTTTCTTGATGAATATTATTCCAGGATTTTCGAGCACATCCCAACCGTCCAATCTGTGTTGGATATCGCTTGTGGTCTTAATCCACTCTGCATACCGTGGATGAAACTCGGAATGGATGCTAATTACAAGGCATGGGATATCTTTACCGATTTAAACACATTCTTGAATTCATTTTTCCATATAATGGATTTTAATGGCATCGCTGAAGTAACAGATATATTTAATGTGCCGGACCTACCTCGCGTTGACCTTGCGTTCCTGTTAAAATCAATCCCTTGTCTGAACCAGGTTGATCAACGATCTACTTCAAGAGTTTCTTTCGAAGATAAATGCAAAGACACATTGTTATATCTTTTCCCACTCGGAGTGTCGGAGGCCACCCGCGTGGAATGGAAAAACATTACACAGAATTGTTTTTAACAATTGCCCGGGAATTCAGATGGGATTTTGACCAGATGGTTTTTGAAAACGAATTGGTCTTTATCGTGAATAATGATGGGAAATAACTCCCCCAGCCTCCCTGTAGAAATTCTAGCTTTGGCGGAAAAAATTAAGTCTTCTTCAAAGTATAGAAATTATGCGTTTCTCGATGACACTCTTCTTGATGTGTTAAGTGAAGAGCACCGCAAAGGTGGAAATATATCATCTGTTGAAAAAAGAGCAAAAAGGAAAATACACAACATCACTGCATTGTATTTGGGGGATCCAGATTACACCGATGCAGCAAGAAAAATTCAAAATGCATCAAAAATTCCTAACAGTGATGGATTATTATCTGTGGTCCGAGACATAATGGGAACTCATCTATCAACTCGAGAGAGATTGGACTTTCTCGAAGAAATTTATACCTGGGTATTTTCAATTACTGGTCAACCCACAACCATTATGGATCTAGCGTGTGGTTTACACCCATTATCATTTCCATGGATGGGGTTACCTGATTCTACCCTGTACCATGCATATGACATCCACAAGGAAAGGATCGAATTCTTGAACCAATTCCAATCTGCAATTGGCATCGAACCTCTTTCTGAATTATTGGATGTAATTTCAACACCACCTACAATTAAGGCGGATGTGGTGTTCATTCTGAAGGAAATTCACAGGTTCGAGCAAAGAAAACGAGGCTGCAGTCTAAATTTACTCGAGAAACTAAATTCAAAATTCATCGTCGCTTCGTTTCCGGTTAGGAACGAGCAAAGTGGACATAAGTTCTCCGAAAGTTACCACCGGTTTTTCACCAAGATCATTTCTCCTAAATCATGGGAGATATCAGAAACAACAATAGGAAATGAAATGTTTTTCCTTATCGATAAAGGTTCAAGCCAATAAATGCATAGATTTTTCATCCCTCGCGAATCTATAGAAAACGAAGCAATAATCTTCTCGAAATTACAGCAACATCAGATAATAAATGTTTTACGGATGTCTGATGGTGACAGGGTAAAGGTCTTTCCAAATACTGGTTGGGAATATCTTGTCGAATTGAAACGCCCTTCCAAAGGCAAGCTCAATGGTGTTATCCTTGAAGGAGATTTCCAGGAGTTTCAACCCGGAGTGAAGTTGATCCTCTTTGTTAGTCCACTAAAGAAAGAAAATTTCGGTTGGATTTTGCAGAAATGTACCGAAATTGGGGTATACCAGTTTGTACCAACCGTTTTTGCGCGAACTATTAGGATACCTGAGGATAACGAGAAAACCTATAACCGGTGGGCAAATATCACGATCGAGGCATCAGAACAATCAGGCAGAAGATATTTACCATTAATATCAAAAATGAATACCTTTGAAAGTGCCATAATCGATTCAATGGATTTTGATGCCTGTATAATTCCCTGGGAAAAAGAAAAAACAATTAGCTCCTTCTTGGATACTTCCAACTCGAAGAAAACTGAAACAATGGGTCTTTTTATAGGTCCTGAAGGTGGGATCACAAATGAAGAAATCGAATTTGCCAGGATGCACAATTCGCATATTGTTTCTCTCGGTAATAATATACTTCGATCTGAAACGGCTGCCATTGTTGCATCCAGCTATTTGATTGCCAACACCTGGAATTTATGAGTTTTATCACTAACTATGGATGAAGTCACTTATCAAATATATCTGGTATCAACTCCCATCGGAAATCTCCAAGACATTTCCCTTCGTGCCGTGAATATCTTGAGAAATGTCGACGTAATCGCGTGTGAGGACACCCGTAAAAGCGGGAAATTATTGTCACATTTTGGCATTGAGAAGAAGAATCCCTTGGTTTCATTTTACGAACAAAATGAACAGCAATCTTTGAAGCGTCTTATCGGGTTTCTGAATTCTGGGAAAACCGTGGCCTTGATTACCTCCGCTGGCACCCCTGGGATATCTGATCCTGGTTTCATCTTGGTTCGTTACGCTATCGAAAACGAGATCTCCATTTCGATGATTCCTGGTCCATCCGCATTGATAATAGCGTTGGTATTATCTGGCCTACCAACCCATTCCTTTACTTTCCGAGGATTTCCACCTAGAAAAACCAACCAATTACGGAAATTCCTATTGATTGACGAAAACTCCCCTCACACTTTAATTTTCTATGAAAGCCCACACCGCTTAGTAAAATTTTTAGAGGAATGTTTTGGTGTTTTTGGCGACCGACGGGTCGCTGTGCTTAACGATTTGACTAAAATGTACGAGACAATTAAACGAGGAAAATTGAGTGAAGTTATTCCAGAGATTAATATTTCTAGGATCCAGGGAGAATATGTAGTCGTTTTGGAAGGAACAACACCTGACTCAGCCAAGGAGAAAAATTGAAAAAACTGATCGGTTTTAAATGTTCTCAGTGTGGCTCTGAATTTGATATCGATGAAGTGTCCTATGTATGTCCCAAGGATGGTGGGAATCTGGACACAATCCTTGATTACAGGTCCATCAAAGCTAATTACACTTCACTGGATAGTTTAATCTCTTCAGAGGGTTCAATGTGGAGATATTTACCTTTGCTTCCGATAAATGACCCAGGATTCACAGAAACACCATTAAGAAGCGTTGGGTGGACGCCGGTTTTCAGAAGCAAAAGAACCAGCGACTATTTTCAACATGAAAATCTTTGGTTTAAAGATGAGAGTAAAAACCCAACCGCATCGTTGAAAGACCGAGCCAGTGCTCTGGTTGTGTCCATCGCCCGGAACTTACAAGTCGAGACCGTTGTAACGGCATCGACCGGGAATGCTGGAGCTGCACTTGCGGGTATGGCGGCGGCAGTAGGGCAGAAATCTGTCATCCTGGCGCCAAGGAAAGCGCCAATAGCGAAAATTACTCAATTATTGATTTATGGTTCACAAGTAATTTTAATTGATGGTACCTATGATGATGCCTTCGAGCTGTCAATACTTGCATCACAAGAATTTGGTTGGTACTGCAGGAACACGGGATATAACCCATATACTGTTGAAGGAAAGAAAACCACTGCGTTCGAAATTTGGGAATTTATGCGTGATCACACTCCAAACCAACAAAAACCATCCGATTGGAATATCGTCATTCCAGTTGGTGATGGAAACATCATCTCTGGTATCTACAAAGGGTTTATCGATTTAATAGAAATAGGCATCTTGGAGGGTTTACCGAAATTGTTTGGGGTTCAATCTGAAGGATCCGCTGCGATCGCCAATACTATACTTGAAAATAGATCTGAAATATTCCAGATAAAAGCGAATACAATCGCAGACTCGATCGCAGTTGATTTCCCGAGAGATGGGTATAGAGCAATCCGCGCAATGAAGAAATCCCTTGGACTGCCTGTTGTTGTAAGTGATGAAGAAATTATCAAATCAATTTCAAAGTTAGGTCAGGTTGGGATATTCACTGAACCAGCAGGAGCTGCATCTTTTGCAGGTTATAAAAAACTTTTATCCAATAATCTGATAAATTCAACAGAGCCAACCTTATTATTACTCACTGGAAGTGGTTTGAAAGACATTACATCAGCATCAAAAGCGGTGAAGGAGGCACCAATAATTGAGCCTTCGCTTGGTAATCTCAAGAAAATGGTAAAATAGAAAGTTGCGATTTAAATATGATACAATTCTCAATTATTGCGCCTGTTTATAACGAGAAAGATAATTTATTCGAACTTCATAAACAGGTTTCACAAACCATGAACAGCACATCGGATTCATGGGAGTTTATCTTGGTCGACGACGGGTCAATCGATGGTTCGTCGGATGTAATTCAGCAACTAGCTGAAAATGACGACCACATTGTTCCTGTTATTTTTTCCAGGAATTTCGGACACCAGGTAGCTGTTACTGCCGGTCTAGACTACAGCAAGGGAAGAGCTGTAGTCATTATTGATGCCGATTTACAGGATCCCCCTGGCGTAATCCTGGAAATGATCGAAAAATGGCACGAAGGATTTGAAGTAGTATATGCTATTCGTTCAGAAAGAGAAGGCGAAAGTTGGTTCAAACGGACCACTGCCTCAATTTTTTACAGAATGATTTACCGAATTACTGACGTCTCTATTCCATTGGATGCAGGGGATTTCCGTCTGCTGGATAGGAAGGTTGTCGATGTTTTAAACCAAATGAGGGAAAAGCATAGATTTCTAAGAGGTATGTCTTCATGGGTTGGTTTCAAGCAAACCGGGATATCTTATAAAAGGTCTGCCAGGTTTGCTGGCGAAACAAAGTATCCCTTCCGTAAGATGTTCAAACTCGCGATTAATGCAATCACCAGCTTCTCTTATTTCCCTTTACAAATAGCAACTTTCCTTGGATTTATCTCTGCCTTCTTGAGTCTGATGTTTATTCCAATCGTAATCGTAACCAGAATTACGGGATACCTCGCTTTTCAAGGGCAGGCGACAACTTTAATTGCAGTTCTTTTCCTGGGTGGTATCCAGTTAATTTCCTTAGGAATTTTAGGAGAATACATTGGTCGTTTATACGATGAAGCAAAAGGGCGACCGTTGTATATTGTTCGCGAGGATCGTAAAGAGTAACTGGTTACATTTGATACTGGCATAATTAATTGTTTATCGGAAACAACTATTAATCTTATTGGAGATTAGATATGCATATTGACCTGACTGTCGATCCTATAGGACGATCGCGTGCAATTCAACGTGTGAAAGAAAGGAATATCATAATTCCCACGTTCAAACAAATGAAAGATCCTACAACTTTGCCTTACCAAATCCGAGAGGAATTAAAACATATTGGTTTGTGGGATGTTAATCCTCGCAATCTCTTCCGGATCACCTGGCACAATCAGGCGAGAGCTGATGGAGGAGGATTTAGTCACGTAAATTTCATTGAATTTCCAAAAGCGCTTACTGGAGTCGATGCGCGGATAATTGCTTTAATTGGAAAATGGTTTCCGACTGGCGCGCATAAAGTAGGTGCTGCATTTGGGTGCCTCGTACCCAGGCTTGTCACCGGTCAATTCGACCCAACATCTCAAAAAGCCGTTTGGCCATCAACCGGAAATTACTGCCGGGGAGGCGCTTATGATTCCGCCTTACTCGGATGTGAATCTATCGCCATCCTGCCTGAAGGTATGAGCAAGGAGCGCTTCGATTGGTTATCCGGCATTGCCGGTGAAGTAATTTCAACACCAGGGTCAGAATCTAACGTTAAAGAAATTTTTGATAAATGTTGGGAGTTAAGAAGATCAGGCGAAGATTTGGTAATTTTCAACCAGTTCGAGGAATTTGGCAATTATTTATGGCACTATGATGTTACCGGGCACGCTTCTAACGAATTGATAAACACCATATTGGGTTCATCTGATCGTTTTAGAGGTTTCGTTTCATCTACAGGTTCAGCCGGCACAATCGCATGTGGTGATTTCCTCAAACAACAATTCCCTGAAAGTAAGATTGTTGCCAGTGAAGCCCTCCAATGCCCCACTTTGTTGGAAAATGGCTTCGGTGCACATCGAATCGAAGGAATAGGGGACAAACACATTCCTTGGATCCATAATATTAAAAATACAGATCTCGTTGTGGCAATCGATGACAACGCTGTTGTCAGTCTTGCCCGGTTATTTAATGAGCCTGCTGGAAAAAAGTATCTGCGTTTACTAGGTGTTACTGAAGAAACAAGCAATTCCCTAGATCTACTGGGTTTTTCTGGTATATCAAACCTGCTCTCAGCCATCAAATTCGCAAAATATTACGAGATGACATCTAATGATGTCATTCTAACGGTATTGACTGATTCAATGGAATTGTATGCCAGTAGAATCCTCGAATTTCAACAATCTTTTGGACAATATACAGAACGGAATGCGATTGCCGATTATCACCGATATCTCTTGGGAGAAACTACAGACAATCTCATCGAATTGACCTACACAGAGAAGAAAAGAATTCATAACCTGAAATATTTTACCTGGATAGAACAGCAAGGAAGAGAGTATGGAGAATTAATGGACCAATGGTATGACCCGGATTATTGGATAGGAATACAGTCACAGGTCGATGAAATAGATGATTTAATCACCAGTTTTAACATCGATGCAGGTTTCAGCGGATGAAGTATCCCCATCTTTTTATTTTCTTTGGGTTCGGATATCTGGAACGGTTGTAATATGGCAAAATTAACAGCAGAAATTATCAGCGCAGATTTATTAAAAGAGCAATCAGGTTCTGAGGTATTTGCGCGAGGATTAAGGTTATTCCGCACCAAGAAGGTGATTATCGAGCGGGTTTTGGAAGATGCAGCTCGTTGCAGGGTAAAAGACAATGAAACCCACCTGGTCAGCGTAAATTTAACCGATCAATATTTATACTTAAAATGCGATTGTATCTATGCTTCCAAGGGTTTTATATGTGAACACGACGTTGCCGGTGCATTAGCGCTTCAAGACCACCTAAGAAAATATCTGACGTCTAATTGGCAAAACCAAATATCGAAAATAGTTAAAAGCACCCAAAATACAAACAAGAAGCAGTTAATCCATCCTTACCTCTTGTTTTTTAGTATTCAAAATGCATCAACTCGAGGTTTAATCAATTGGAAAGTGATTCCCTACTATATGCCATTGCTTGGATTGCCAAAGGAAATCAGAGCTCAAGTTGAGTTGATCAAAGACGCGGAAATCAAAGACTTTTTCAAGAAACACCCTCGAGTCCAGGCACACCTAAAACCCCCTTACCAGACTCTCCATGCAGAAAGCTGCATAAATGGCTCAGAACATAGTGTCTTACTCGCTAATATTCTCGCCGATAGGGAGAAAAATTTTTCATCATCCACTCTCCCTTTATTCGACATTCTAAGGTCTCTCTCTCTTTCTGGTAATCCCATTTATCTGGGGAATGAAATTGATCCTCTCGATAAAATTGTCCACATAATCAACGAACCTGCAGATTTGCGAATCAATCTTAGTAAAGAAAAATCTGGCCTGCAAATATCTGCGTGTATAAATTTGGATTCTAAACTCTATGAATTATCTGAAGGAGATTTACAACTCATTTCGTATGACCCGTTCATAATTCTTTTTGATAATTACATATTTAAGGTCTCAGACCCTAACCAAGTCGATCTCCTGAAAACACTATCTGATAATCCGTTTATATTTATTAATGATAATTACATCCCTGAGTTTCTCGAGAAGTATTACCAGCCATTAGCCAACCAAATTCAGATAACTGGTGATGTTGTCAAATGGGAAATTTTAGAGCAAGAACCCAAAGCCCGTATTTATTTATTGGAAAAAAGAGGAGAAATCCAGGCAGAACTCCGCTATTTATATGGTGAATATGAAGTTCCATTTGATTCAGTTTTTCCTGAGCAAGTCATAATCAGGCAGTTAAACTCGTGGAAATTAATAAAAATCCTGCGCAGCCCTTCAAAAGAAGAGAAATTGTTCAATTCACTATCATCAAAAAAATATGGCTTGAAGAGAGCAATCAATAGTCCAAAAACAGGAGTATTGGACTTGAGGGCAAGAACCCACCCGGTTGATTTCTTGCTGAGGTCAATTCCAATGTTAATCAAGGATGGACATGAAATATTTGGAGAAGATCTTATCCAGGCAACCCGTGTAAACAGGAATAATCCTTCCATATTTTTCGATGTCTCATCTGGTATCGACTGGTTTGATGTGAAAATATCGATCAAATTTGGCGACACTACCGTCTCCCTAAAAGAATTAAAACGAGTAATAAAGAAAAAGGAACAATTCATAAAATTATCCGATGGCACAATAGGTGAAATACCTCAGGATTGGATTGAAAAATACAAACATCTGGTGACCTTTGGCGAGGAAGTGAGTGGTTCAATCAGGCTGGGGAATCAGCATGTTTCATTAATCGACCAAATACTGCAAGATTCCACGAATTTTTCTACAGATGAAAAATATTCATCATATTTAATTAAGTTCCAGAAATTGCTCTCTAATGGGAGAAATGGAATTGAAAGCCGCCAAATTCCTGAGCATTTTCAAGGTGACCTGCGTCCTTACCAACGACACGGATTTAATTGGCTGCATTACCTGCGTGAATTCAACTTTGGAGGATGTCTCGCCGATGATATGGGATTAGGAAAAACCATCCAAACATTGGTTTTTCTACAATCCATTTACACCCAACCCGGCGAAGATCACCCACCCACCCTTTTAGTTGTTCCAAAATCCCTGATCGCAAATTGGCAGCGAGAAGCATCCCGCTTCGTACCAGGTCTGAAGTTTCTAGAATATATTGACAGCAATCGTCCAGATAATTATACAATTTTCTCAAATTACCACCTGGTCATCACCACTTATGGGATTATGCTGCGTGACGTTCAAAAATTGAAAACATTTAATTTTGAATACATTATTCTTGACGAATCCCAAATAATCAAGAATCCATCCTCGCAAACTTCCCGAGCAGCTAGAAGTTTGATTTCTAACCATAAATTGGTATTAACTGGCACACCAGTAGAAAATTCCACAATCGAATTGTGGTCGCAATTTTCCTTCTTGAATCCAGGATTGCTTGGCAACCTGGATTATTTCAAGCGAGAATTTGCTTATCCTATTGAAAAGAAAGGCGACGATGAATCCACGCTGATGCTTAAGAAACTGGTCAGCCCTTTCATTTTACGCAGAACAAAAGACCAGGTCGCCCCAGAGCTCCCACCAAGGACTGAAAAAGTAATTTTCAGTGACATGGAACCGGCTCAACGAAAGCTTTATAATCGCACCAGAGAGTATTACCGGACCAAGGTTTTAGGTTTACTCAGCGAAAATGGGAATGATTCCCGAATGCAGATCCTTGAAGGATTATTACGATTACGGCAAATATGCAATCATCCAGTTCTCTTTGACCATAATTTTCGTGGTGAATCAGGGAAATTAAACTTGATCAAAGAGACTCTTGATACTTTACGATCCGAGGGACATAAAGCGCTTGTTTTCTCACAGTTTGTTCAAATGTTAACAGTTATACGGAATACATTGGATAAGAGCCATGTTCCATACACTTATATAGATGGTCAGACCCAAAACAGGCAGGAAATTGTCGATCAATTCCAGGAAAATGAGCATATTCCTTTTTTCCTTATCAGCCTTAAAGCAGGAGGGTTGGGCTTGAACCTTACTGCAGCAGATTACGTTCTGCACATAGATCCATGGTGGAACCCTGCCGTTGAAATGCAGGCAACTGACAGGACCCATCGAATTGGACAAGACAAACCCGTGTTTGTCTATAAATTGATCACCCGCGATTCCGTCGAGGAGAAAATCGTTGATTTGCAAGATAAGAAAAGAGAATTGGTGGATCAGTTGATAACACCTGAGAATGGTTTCTTTAAGAATTTGACGCAAGAAGAAATCGAATCTCTTTTTATTTAGCTGACATTACTATATTGGAGAGATAAATGAATTTATTTGTCCCTGGTCGAGTATGCCTGTTCGGTGAACACTCCGATTGGGCAGGTGGTTACCGGCGAATCAACGCAGACATTGAGAAAGGTTACACCATTATTGGCACAACGGAACAAGGCATTTATGCAGAAATATCGCCTCATCCTTCATCTATGGTATTAACATCCCAAAAATCCGATGGATCTTTGATTGGACCTATCGAAATCCCAATGCAACCAGAAGAACTGCTAAAGGTTGCACAATCGGGTGGGTATTGGAGTTATATCGCCGGCGTCGCATACCAGGCTTTGATCAATTATCATGTCAGGGGATTGAGTATCAATAACTACAAAACAGATCTCCCCATAAAGAAAGGTCTTTCTTCGAGCGCAGCGATTTGTGTACTCACCGCGAGGGCATTCAACCGTGCTTATGATCTTAAACTGACCACCAGGGGAGAAATGGAACTCGCCTACCTGGGTGAAATCACCACACCATCCAGATGCGGGAGAATGGATCAGGGTTGCGCCTTTGGGGAGAAGCCTGTTTTGATGGTTTTTGATGGTGACCGATTAGAAACGCAGGAAATCACTGTTTCAGATGAGCTTCATTTTGTAGTTGTGGATTTGAATGCCAGTAAAAACACTTTAGAAATCCTGAATCGTCTAAATCGTTGTTATCCTTTTGCAGAGAACAAAATTGAGAGGGACGTTCAGAACCTGCTAGGACCCATAAACCGAGATATAGTTCATCGGGCAGTCGAGCTAATAAAAGAGTCAAACGCAGAAGAGCTGGGTAAGTTAATGACCAGCTGCCCAGAACAATTTTGACAACTATGCCACTCCAGCATGTCCCGAAGAACTTTCTGCCCCAGTTTTACACAAAGTTCTGACACTTAACTCATTAAAACCTTATATACTGGGAGGAAAAGGTGTTGGTTCACAGGGTGACGGAAGTGCACAGTTACTTGTAGGAAGTAAAAGTGATCAAGCCAAGGTAGTTCACATCCTGAAAAATGAACTGGGGCTCAATTCACTTGAACTCACTATCAAGCCCAGCGTCAAAGTTCGCAAAGCCTTGTTGCCAGCAGCCGGATTTGGTACCAGGCTATTTCCTGCAAGCAAAGCAGCAAAAAAAGAGATGTTCCCTGTTATAGATAAAGATGGGATAGCAAAACCTGCGATCCTTTATATTGTTGAAGAAGCGATTGAAGCAGGCATCGAAGAAGTCATCATCATCGTTCAACCTGAAGATCTCAACGATTTTCAAGGGTTCTTCAAGTCACAAATATCTATTGAAAACTATAACAAATTATCTCCGTCTTCTCAGGAGTATTCACGTAGGATTTTGACTATTGGCAGTAAGGTTTCTTTCGTCATCCAGGAGAAACAAGAAGGGTTTGGTCATGCGATTTTTTGTGCACGAGAATCGATTGGAAACGAACCATTTTTGCTAATGCTTGGTGACCATATCTACCGCTCTGACACCGACCGATCATGCGCACGTCAATTAATTGATGCTTACCAGCATTATGGCAAGAATGTTCTTGGATTAAGAATTACCAAAGAAGCTCAATTGGCTTATTTCGGCACAGTTGGTGGAGTATGGATCGAAGAAGGAAAACTATTAAATATCACCGAATTTGCCGAAAAACCAAATGTTGATTATGCCAGGGAAAATTTGGTAATTAAGGATTTGGGCGAATCGAATTACTTGACAGTATTTGGTCAATACATTCTCCAACCCAATATTTTCGATTATTTGGAAGAGCATATCCTCAACAATGTTCGTGAACATGGGGAATTTCAACTCACTTCCGCACTGGAACGATTACGCCGCGAAAATGGATTTCTCGGTTTAATTATGGACGGTTACAGATATGATATAGGTATACCTGCGGCCTATCTTGAGACTTTGAATTCGTTTCGAGCTTGACTCATTGTTTTTTTTTACCAGTCTAGACGGTACCCAACACCTCTTACAGTGCGTAGATATTCTGGAGCCCGGGGATTTCTTTCGATCGCTTCCCTCAACCAGGAAATATGTACGTCAAGTGTGCGAGTATCACCCGTATACTGGGTTTTCCAAACATGAGTGAAAAGCTCATCTCTAGAAATTATTTCCCCTCTTTTTTCGATCAAAATCAGCATTAATTCAGTTAACCTGGGTGTCAGTTTTGACTCACGGTTGTTACTTTGAACCGTTTTTTTCTCCACATCCAGGGTGATGGGACCTGCTTTCACGAGGTTTTCCGGATTACTTTTGAGATATAAGTGAATTTTGTTTACAAGCTTCCGAACTGTAAATGGCATGTGGAGAATTTCTCTCGCTAGTGGGTCTGGATTTCCAAACTCTTGATCTTCATCAAGGATTACAATGATCGGTAAACTATCGTGTTCTTCATGAATAGATTTGCAAATTCTCTTCCCGTTTGTCTTAAGTGAAGCGGCATTAATAATCATAATATTTGATTCTGACTGTGTTAGCCACTCCAATGCCTCTATCCCCGAAGTGACGACATCTACAGTAAATCCTTTTTTTCGCAGACCAGGAACAAATGATGGGCTGTCAGATCTTCTTCTTTCGACAATTAATATCTTTATCTCCATCCATCTTCCTTTATAATCATTATCAATATTTTCACTCCCCGAGAGGTGGAAAAATTATAACCATAAAAATTTATTACTGCAAACGATTCACCGATAAAATTACTCCAGTTTTCGTTGCGATTACATCTTGCCCATGTTAGAATTGACGAATGCCCGATAATATGAAGATTCGGAGGGTCGAATGGCTGCTATGTTAGAGGTTGTTGTAGACAGCATACGTGTCAGCTTGATGTCACAACAACGTATTGTTATTCTGAAAGAGAAAGATTCTGAAAGGTACCTGCCTATTTGGATTGGTGTATATGAAGCGGAATCGATTACTATCGCTCTTCAGGAAGTTGAAGTATCGAGACCTTTAACACACGACTTAATCAAGAACATCTTCAACGAAATGAACGCCAGAGTACTCCGAATAGAAGTGATCGCTCTAAGGGATGATACTTATTTTGGCAATATTGTCGCCGAAGTAGACGGACGAACCATTAATATTGATTCTCGTCCGTCAGATGCTTTAGCGATCGCTGTACGTACAAATGTCCCCATTCTCGTTTCCGAGAGCGTAATGGATACAGCCGGTGTGATTCCTGAAGAAGACCTCCAACTTCGCGAGCATGATAGTTTCGACCATGGAGAGTCTTCCAGCGATTCTGACCCAGATATCGAAGAGGGTGAAGACAGACTGTCGATTTTCCAGGATTTCTTGAATAAGTTGGATATGGATAATCTTGAGGATGATAGCCCCCCAGAAGAAACTTAACGCCTGATTTGGGCAGCTGGTCATTTTAATCAAGCAAGCAGGTATGGAAAAAAGTGAGCAATCTTCAGAATTCTGATTACTCAACCACTACCTCCCCAACAATCGTTCCTCACAACCGGGAAGCGGAAGAGGCAGTGTTGGGTTCCGTGCTGGTTAATCCCGAAGCTTATTATGATGTTACTCAATTCTTGAAAGCTGATGACTTTTATATTCACCGCAACCGTTGGATTTGGGATGTTTTTAATCGGCTGCATGAACAACGAATGCCCATTGATTTCCTAACTGTATCTGATGAATTAGAAAATATTGATTTGCTCGAAGAAATTGGTGGTCCAGCTTATTTAACCTCGTTGATCAACAATGTACCCACTTCCTTGCATGCAGAAGCGTATGGAAGAATCATTGAAGAAACTTCTATCCGCCGAAAAATGCTGAGTGCAGCAAATAACATAGCCAAATTAGCTTATCAACAAGAAACCAGTGTTGAATCCGTCATGGATGAGGCTGAAAAAGCGGTTTTTGGTGTCAGCGAAAGACGCCTTACTCGCGATCTACAATCAATCCAGGATGTACTCAGCGACTATTACGACCGGATCGATCAAATTAGCAGGAGAGGTGAGGAATTCTTCGGTATCCCGACAGGTTTCATCGACCTCGATCGTCTACTTTCTGGGCTTCAAGGTTCAGATCTGGTTATTGTTGCAGGTCGTCCTGGGATGGGAAAAACTGCCCTTTTATTAAATATCGCTAAAAATGCCGGGATGGCATTAAAGAGGCATGTTGCAGTTTTTTCGTTAGAAATGTCGAACGAACAGCTTGTTCAAAGGCTCATATCACAAGAAACGGGTATCGATTCTCAGCGACTGCGAACCGGCAAGCTTGAGGAAAGTGAATGGCCTATTTTTACGGAAGCAATCGAAAAGCTCAACCGCACCAGGATATTTCTGGATGACACACCGGCTTTGACTCCCCTTCAATTGAGAACAAAATGCCGCAGGTTACACCTGGAATTTAACCTTGATCTTGTTGTAGTCGATTACCTTCAATTGATGAGTGGAGGAACACGTATCGAAAATCGAGTCCAGGAGGTATCTTATATTTCCAGGAATTTGAAAGTTTTAGCAAGAGAATTGAATGTTCCGGTTTTAGCCGCTGCCCAGCTTTCGCGAGCAATCGAACAGAGAACAGATAAGGAGCCGATTCTATCTGATTTGCGAGAATCAGGTTCATTGGAGCAAGATGCTGACATCGTTATTTTCATCCACCGCCCAGAAGTCTTTGAAAAGGATCCCACAAAACAAAACCTGGCTCAATTAAAAGTTGCTAAACACAGAAATGGACCAGTTGGCACTGTAGAATTGATATTCAGGAATAATTTGGTCAAATTCGAAAATGCCGCAACACGTTTCGTTGACCTCAACAAAGTATAGTTGGAAGATTTAAATCACAAATGCGAAAATTCGATGGCTTCAGAGATAAACCGATTCTACTGATCGATATTCCAGATCAATTTTTTACTGATATTCTACCGATCATAGCGGATCTCCATCAATTAAAATTAGCTTTGTATCTCCTTTTCACTTTTGGTAAGATCGAAAGTGGGTTCCACTATACAACACTATTCACCATTCTTGATAAGATGGAAATTGATCAAATCCTTGGATTTGAAGAAATCGATCCATCTCGAGATTCTTTAATAGAGCACTTGAAGACCAATTTGAAAAACCTTAGTGAACTTGGAATCATTTTTCTGGTGGATACCGGTCTGCCTGATAAGCCAGACACCTTAATTTTCCTTAATTCATCAAAAGGCAGAGCTGCGATTCAAGCATACCAGAACGGTCAATTGTCTGTTGAGGGAAATATAATTGGCAACTCTGCATGGGAGAATAGCAAACCATCATTGTTTACTTTATATGAAGATAATATTGGACCACTCACTCCAATAATCGCCGATGCTATTATCGATGCCGAAAATGATTATCCTGAAAGGTGGATAAGTGAAGCGATAAATCTTTCCGCGAAAAGAAACATACGTAACTGGAATTACATAAACGCTATTCTAAAGAAATGGAGACAAAACGGCAGAGATGAAAGTGTTGAGGCGGAAGGTGAAAAACCTGATTATAAAAAATATTCAGATGGTGAATTCGCTGATTTAATCGATAATTAATAAAAATATGAATCTGGGTAAATCTGATTGTCCACATTGTCATGGTTTGGGATATCTGAGAGCTGATGTCCCCATTGATCATCCTGAGTTCGGGAAAATTCATGTTTGTGAATGCCGAGAGGCATTAATTTCTGTTGATATCCGTAATAAACTGTATTCAATCAGCAATCTTGAAAAACTTCGCCATATGACTTTTGATAACTTCCTGCCCAGAGGACGGTTAGGAATATCTCCGATTCAAGGAAATACACTCGAGAGAGCATATGAAAGCTGCCTTCGGTACGCAAAATCACTGAAAGGATGGTTGTTCATCACTGGAGGTTATGGCTGTGGAAAAACCCACCTGGCTGCTGCTACTGCGAATTTTGCTGCTGAGTTGGGTATTCCTACTTTATTCCTGACTGTTCCTGATTTATTGGATAACCTGCGTTTTTCGTTCGATTCCACAGAGACTAATTACGAAGAAAGATTGTCGGAGATCAAGAATTGTCAATTACTGGTTTTGGATGATTTTGGTACTCAAAATTCAACCCCATGGGCGCAAGAAAAATTGTTCCAAATTATCAACTACCGTTATATCAACCAATTGCCACTTCTGATCACAACTAACTTAACCTATCGTGATTTAGATGGACGCATCAAGTCCAGGCTTGAAGATCCAGAAATGGTCGAAAAAGTGAGTATCGATGCGCCGGACTTCAGGAATCCCTCAAGAGACATGGGCTTTCATGAATTGTCATCTTTGGACAGTAAAAACCGGTTAACCTTTGATTCCTTCTCTTTTCGCACCAATGAAAATTTGAGCCCAGAAGATCTGAGATCTTTGGAGAGTGCTTACGATGCTGCACACGAGTTTTCCCGAGAACCGAACGGTTGGTTGATCCTCCTGGGTCCTTACGCATCAGGAAAAACTCATCTCGCCGCATCAATAGCAAATGAATTGGAACGCCAGGGAACTAGACAGTTGTTTGTCTCAGTTCCAGAATTCCTTGATCACTTAAGAGCTACATTCAGCCCAAACAGCACCATTCCCTTTGACCGTCGATTTGACGAGGTTAAAACTTCCCCCGTTTTAATCCTGGACGACCTCCTAACTCAGAACATGAGCCCATGGGTGCGCGATAAGCTTTATCAACTCTTCATTCACCGGTACGATTCTCAATTACCGACTGTTATCACCACGTCTGACACTCTTGAAGCGATGGACGAAAGAATCAGAAGCAGGCTCCACGATAAGAGAGTATGCAAAATATATAAATTGCAAGCCCCACCTTTCTCAGGGGGTGAGACTGTCCGGAAAAATAACCGAAGGAGAAAAAAAATAGTCACATAACAAGTCGATAAATGAAATATTTATTTCTCCAGGAATTGAAACTATTGACATTGACTTGCTTTAGGGTATACTGACAGACATCTTAGGGGATTTTTCTCCCATTTCGCCATCCCAGAAAAGAGGAGGTGTTGCTCATGAACGATGGTAGTAGTAAGCTCAGCGCTGTGGCATCCCTCCTCAATATTCTTTGATTAGGGATCCACAGCGCGGCACAGTGCCTTCAATTGATGAAGGCACTGTGTTTATTAAAGTGAAGAAAGTTGCTTATATCCCAGGGCTAGTGCACCTAACGCACCAGAACGCACCCCCAAACCCGGGGGAACTATATATTGATGAAGGTGCGAAGTAGTTTCTGGTTTTTGAACATAATCGCGCAGCAACTCCCGAAATTTTTCCCTGATCAAGTCAAAGAGGAACACCTTGTTCATCACGCCGCCACCCAAAATAATTTTTTGGGGCGATAAGACTAAGGTGTAATTAACCAATGCTGTGGCGATATATTCCGCCTCGAGATCCCAAGCGGGATGGTCATCAGGTAGATCTTGCGCAGGTCTATCCCAGCGGCTGGCGATCGCCGGACCACACGCTAATCCCTCAAAGCAATCTTTATGATACGGACAAATTCCCTCAAAAGGATCAATTTGTCTGTTATGAGGAATCCGGATATGACCCATTTCAGGGTGCATCAAACCATGGACAATATTTCCACCAACGATCGCACCACCGCCGATGCCAGTCCCAATCGTTAAATAAATGATCGTATCGAGTCCTTGACCTGCCCCCCAAACCAATTCCCCATATGCTGCTCCATTCACATCCGTATCAAAACCATAAGGTACATCAAACTCATCCTTTAATACACCAACGATGTTCTGGAATGACCATCCTGGTTTAGGTGTGTTGGTGATGTAACCAAAATAAGGCGATCCCAAGGAAGGTTCTACTGGACCAAATGCCGCAATTCCGATAGCTTTTAACGGATCAGAGCTGATGGAGCGCCGGAAAAACTCTTTCACTTTTCCCAGGGTCTCGTTCGGATCTGTCGTTGAAATCCTGGTTTCGGCAACAATATGGTTAGGACCAGTTCCAATCAGACAAATGAATTTAGTACCCCCTGCTTCGATTGCTCCAATTAGTTCATTTTGTTTAGTCGTCATGATTGTTCCTTTCCTAATGGAAAAATAGAAATTCCTTCAGTTGCAGTTCTTCCATCTTCAATCACAAGGGCTACAGCGCCATTAAGAAGCGGCTCATCCTCATCATGGACATCAAAGATCAAGAAACCATCCCAATAAGCCTGCAAACGATTTCCTTCGACCCTTAAACTTAAATTTGCGCCTTCACCAAACCTCCAACCCTGGTTGATTTCAGCAAGGATCGTCTCCACATTACACATTTTTACCAATTTTGCTTTCCCATCATCACAAAGCAGGAATGCATAATATCGTTTTAGACCCTGGAAACGAGCTGCAATCCCGGACGATCGAGCCATATGGGGTGTGACATCTGCATTAACCTGATAATCGGTCCAATCCTGGGTCCCATGAATTAGGAAACCTCTTCCTTCATTCTGGATTAATCGAAAGGTTTCTACAGACGAAGAGAAATCATCAACTGCATTTACCCATGACTTTCTCCAGGCAGAACCAATAAAACTCGGTCGATTGTTGATGACTATCGGATCACCTTCCCAAGTAAAATAGTCCAGATATACACAACCGTTCAATTTGTGGTCTGATGAGAATTCAATTCCTGCCTGTGCGATTGGCATACCGACCAACTTCCATGCAAAATCAAGTTCCCAATCCAATGTCTTATACCCTCCAGGCGACAATGACACGGGATCAGCGTAAAAATATTCGTAATCATCATTTGCACCAAATGCTGAGATGAACAAGCGGCAATGAATATCCTCCATATTCTCCGGGTCACTAGACAAACCAACAGTAATCAATTGTCCTGGGTACAGCGTCGGAGAAGCGATCAGTCCATACCCGCCCATCGACAACTCTTCTTTTTGAATGAAAGTGGGCACGTATAAACATGCTTTGTCCGTATCTGACAATTCCGAAAATTGTAATGCCAGAGAACGGGTTCCTTCTTTACTAAATTTAGAAACATTCTTCAGAAAAACATTTCCGCTACCTGCGCATTGGAAACCTTGAACAGAGCCAGGAAGCTCGAAATGAAACCTGGCACCATTCTTGTAGTGAATTGCAGGTTTCTTATCTATAATATTTTTGTAATTGACTATCCTTAGCGATTCCGAAACTGCATCCGTTATGGCTCGCCCTCCATCCGCAGTTGGGATAAACATACGGTCTGAAACGGGTCCCCGCCAATCAACTTCACCTTCTAAGCCTGATAAACCATTTTTTATTCCCATCAGGCAGCCAACGTTTCCTGAATTACAATCTGTATCCCAACCGGCAGTATTTGTAATCGTCAACGTTTTACTGAAGTCATCTTCGCCATACAAAAGACCAAGATGGATTAATCCATGGTTCGGGACCATGTGGCAGTTTCCGCCGTAGCGATCATAACCATAGTTCATCTCGAGCAAATGGCGAGTTTTTCGCCAATCAACATTTTTTTGGTGCCATTCCCTCAAATCAGAAATCATTCGGAAAATTACCAAATCTTTAGGTATAAAACCAACTGCGTCATCGATCAATTTATCGATTCCATTTTCGATAAAAGCCAGAGATTCCATAGCAGCCAATACCTGAGCTCCATAAATCGCTTCGCCATCATGTGAAACACTCGCGGCACGCCTGGCCAAGTCAACCGCTTTGCATGGGTCTCCCGGGGAAACCATAGCCCAACCATCAATGAATATCTGCGCACCGATCTGTTCCGATACAGTCTTGCCATTGATCTCACAAGAACCACTTTGGGGAGCGTGTATCCCTTTTTTTAACCTGAGGTAAGCGGTGTGCTCTGTAGAATTCCCCATTCCTCCCCACCATAATACCGTCTTACCCTCGATTAAATAGTTTAACCAGGATTGCCCTATTTCTTCTGCAGATACCTTGTCATAATGTCCAGAATCCTGCAGGGCTCTTAAGAAAGTAAATGTCCCACTGATATCATCATCGGTCACGATCAGTGGTACATCCAACTTCTCATGCACATAGTATTTAATTTCCCCAAGCCTGGACATAATTGCTTCGTACGTCCACCCCTCAAAGGGTCTACCCAGGTAAACTCCGATAATTTTCCCTAGGACCCCGGCATAGACTCTTTCAATATATTCACTTTGATCCATTGTATCTCCTGAAAATTATTTTATATTTTCTGAATTTTATCATCTAGAATTCTCTGTGCTATTGACAATGTTCGGTAACCTAAGGTATAAATATCAAGTAATTTCACTAAATTCCAACAAGTTTCAACAAATGACAGCTTACATCCGTCGACAATTATTAATGGAAATATTACGAGCTGAACCTGAGATTCGTGTTCCAGAACTCGCCACCAGGCTCTCCGTGTCCGAAGGAACTATCCGTAATGATTTTGATCATCTTTCTGCGGATGGTCACATCATCCGGGTGCGCGGAGGTGCAGTTGTTATAGAAAATTTACCCCCCGGCAGTCCGGCTTTTACAACACGTGCAATCCGAAATTCGCAATCGAAGGATAACATTGCCTTCACAGCCTCAAAATTGGTAAATGATGGCAATTCCCTCTTCCTGGATGCAAGTACAACAGTTTATGCAATGGCAAGGTATATTCAAGATCATAAATTCCTAAGGATCATTACGAATGGCATTGAGGTTGCCAGGCTCCTTGCGGGGAACTTATCCAACACGGTTATCTTACTTGGAGGAGTTCTCAGACCCGATGGGGCTTCCATTACCGGATCATTGAGTGAGAGGTTTCTCAGCGACCTCCATATTGGCACAGCGTATGTGTCTTGCAGTGGTTTCGTCCCTCATATCGGTTTGACAGAAGTTGATATCCATGAAGCTCAGCTTAAAGAATTCGCCATCAAATCCTCGAACCAGGTCATTGCCCTGGTTGACTCCAGTAAGTTCGGAAAGGCTGACCTGTCTCCGTATGCCCGAACCGATCAAATAAACCGCCTGATCACGGATTCACAAATTTCTCCTGATTGGGTGGATAAAATGAAAACTGCTGGTATAGCTTTTATCGTCAGTGATGGATCTTCCGGAAGAAAGGAGTAAAAGCAAAATATGGAAAAAAACATAATTGCGGTTGACTTGGGAGCCGAAAGTGGAAGAGTTATTCTAGGAAATATCTCTGATCAAAGGTTGACAATCGATGTTATTCACCGGTTTCCAAATATTCCAGTTTTATTAAACGATGGATTACACTGGGATGTGCTACGGCTTTGGCATGAAATCATTGAGGGGCTTTCTCAGGTTGTCCGCGATACAAAAGGCAATGTGATCAGCGTTGGAGTCGATACCTGGGGAGTCGATTTTGGGCTGCTTGATAAAAACGGCGCGCTGCTGGCAAATCCATATCATTATAGAGATAACCGAACAGACGGGATGATGGAAATTGCATTCACGAAAATGCCCAAAGATGAAATTTTTGCCAACACTGGCATTCAATTTATGCAATTGAACACTCTATATCAACTGTTATCCATGGTCGAGCAGAATTCACCAATTCTTGCATGTGCAAAAACAATTCTGACCATGCCAGATTTATTTAATTACTGGTTAACCGGGGAGATCACTTGTGAATTTAGTATTGCTACCACGACTCAATGTTATGATCCTGTGAAAGCAACCTGGTCAGAAAAAATTCTCGATGACATGGGTATTCCAATATCAATTTTTCCGGAAATCATCGCTCCAGGGACAAACCTGGGAATGTTAAGGAATGATCTAGCCAACCAAATCGGGGGGAATTTCAACGTGATTGCTCCAGCAACACATGACACAGGATCCGCTGTGGCAGCTGTCCCATCACAAACCGAAAACTTTGCATGGATCAGTTCAGGAACCTGGTCGATTATGGGTATTAATCTACCTAAACCTGTAATTACTCAGGAATCTTTGAATAACAATTTTACGAATGAGGGTGGCGTGAACGGCTCATTCAGGTTTTCTAAAAACATAATGGGATTATGGTTGCTTCAGGAATGCCGCAGGACGTGGAGCCAGAAAGGTGATGAATATTCGTATACAGAATTAACCTCTCTTGCAGAATCTGCTCCAACAAACACAGCAGTAATTGACGTTGATTATCATGAATTCTTAAAGCCTGGTGACATGCCTGCAAGAATTCAGGAATACTGCAGGCTTACCAAACAGTCTGTTCCAACATCTGTTTCAGAGATTACCCGTGTTATCCTGGAAGGAATCGCACTCAAATACCGATGGGTGCTTGAACGATTGGAAACGCAGACAAAGAAGGCGCTTGACACCATTTACATCATCGGAGGAGGTACTCAGAATAAACTTCTCAACCAACTTACAGCTGACGCAACGGGAAGAAAAGTTGTGACCGGTCCCATCGAAGCGACTGCAATTGGTAATATCCTCACCCAGGCAGTAACAAATGGGGTCATTTCCTCGTTAGATCAATCTCGCGAAATTGTCCTGAATTCATTTGATTCCAATATTTACTACCCCCAGAATGCTCCTCATTTTGAAAAGGCCTATTCCAATCTAAAGGATCTATTATCGTGATTAATCCACCTTATCCTGATTTATCAGAATTACTGGGTTTGATAGGTGATGCTGGTCATCGCTTGTCTGAAATCGATGCTACTGAAGGGTCTGCAGGCAATATATCGGTATTTTTAGGCTGGGAAATCGATCCACGCAGACACTTTCCCTCGGTAGAGCCGATTAAACTTCCTTTTTCTTCGCCTTCTCTTGAAGGCGGTCTCATATTGGTTACCGGTTCAGGAAGAAGACTACGTGAAGTGATTATAGACCCGATCAATAATATCGGTTGTCTAAAAATCGACCCCGGTGGTGAAACGGCTCGATTGTATACATCACCTGGTCGTTTATTCGTCAGGTTAACCTCCGAATTAAATTCTCACCTAGCCGTCCACCAGGATCAAATAGAACAGACAGGCTCCAATTTCCACGCATTGATCCACGCGCAGCCCCCTCACCTGACATTCCTCAGCCATATCCATCGCTACCAGGATGAAAGTTTCTTCAATACCCATCTATTGCGCTGGCAGCCAGAGTTGATTGTAAACTTACCCGAAGGCATCGGTGTTGTTCCCTTTTCCGTACCCTCCTCTGAAAAATTAATGCAGGGAACCTTGGAATCACTGCGATCTCACCGGGTCGTCTTATGGAGCAAACATGGTGTTATCGCCCGGTCAGATCTTTCTGTCAAACGTGCCGCTGATAGAATTGAATACGCTGAAGCAGCCGCCAGGTATGAATATATAAATCTGGTCTCTGGTGAACCTGCTGAAGGTTTGTCTGGAGACGAAATAAAAGCCATCAGTTCCGTTTTTGATATCCACCAGGAAATTTTTAAATAAAGGATCAACAATGCATCCATCTGAAGAACAAATTCTGAAATCTTATAGTATTGCGGAAGAAATTTATGCATCACTTGGAGTTTCCACTAACCAGGCGCTCGAAAAATTAAAGGCAATTCCTCTCAGTCTGCATGTCTGGCAAGGGGATGATGTCACTGGATTTGAAAACAGTGGAACTGAATTGGGTGGTGGGCTCGCGGTGACTGGGAATTATCCTGGAAGAGCCAGAAATGCGGACGAACTTCGCTGCGATCTTGATATTACCTACCGGATGATCCCAGGTGACCACCGGTTGGCATTACACGCTATTTATGGGGAATTTGGTGGAAAGCTTGTGGACCGAAACATGGTCCAACCGTCTCATTTCGCTAATTGGGTTGATTGGGCGAAAGCCAACCACCATGGATTGGACTTCAATCCAACATTATTCGCCCATCCCATGGCTGCCAGCGGTTTTACACTTTCATCTTATGATCCTGGAGTCAGAAATTTCTGGATCGAACATTGTATAGCGTCCCGCGAAATTGGCGCATACCTTGGTAAAGAACTAAGCAGTCCTTGCATTAACAACATCTGGATTCCCGATGGATTTAAAGATGTGCCTGTCGACCGAAGAACACCACGTGAATTACTGAAAGATTCTTTGGATAAGATTATGGCTGCAAGAGTTGATAAGAATTGGAACAAAGACGCAGTTGAAGGAAAGTTGTTCGGGATCGGTGCGGAAAGTTACACTACAGGGTCACATGAATTTTATTTGGGATACACGGTGAAGAATGGCACACTTTTATGCCTTGACTCGGGTCATTACCACCCCACCGAGACGATATCCGATAAAATTTCTTCAGTACTCGAGTTCATACCAGAAATCCTTTTACATGTTAGCCGAGGAGTACGCTGGGACAGCGATCACGTTGTCACTTTTACGGACGACTTACAAGCCATCGCACTAGAAATTATCAGGAATGACTACACCCAACGGGTGCATATCGGGTTAGATTATTTCGATGCCAGCATAAACCGCATCGCTGCCTGGTCAATCGGTGCGCGCAACACGTTGAAAGCGCTATTGTTTGCACTTTTGGAGCCGACAGAGGATATGAGATCCATCGAGAGGGACGGTGGCTATACGAAGCGTCTTGTCTATCTGGAAGAACAAAAATCGCTGCCATTTGGCCTGGTCTGGGACTATTTCTGCCTTACAAACGATGCGCCTGTGGGGAGATCATTCTTACAAGAAATACTCAACTACGAAGATACTGTCCTGAGTTCAAGGAATTCCTGATATGGATCATTCCAACGAAATTTTGAAAGAACTGGTACAACTTTCGACCAACCTGGGAGATCCAAAATTCGATTACGCCATCCTGGGAGAGGGCAACACCTCTGCGAAAATCAATGACAACGAATTCTGGGTCAAAGCCAGCGGTTCAGAGTTGCGAACAATCACAGCCTCTGGATTTGTGAGGGTGAAAATTGACCTGTGTATGCACATTCTGAAAGGCGATGATCTAAACGATGAACAGGTTAGATCGGCTCTTCAAGCTGCACGCGTTGATTTGAACGACCGGAGGATGCCTTCAGTAGAAACTTTCTTGCACGCCCTGGCGCTCTCCATTCCTGGGATCAATTTTGTTGGGCATACACACCCTGGTGCAATAAATGCCATCATGTGCTCAAAATTCGCCGATCAAGCAATTGTTGGCAGATTGTTTCCGGATGAGATTGTCGTTTGCGGTCCAGCTCCAGTTTTCGTGAAATATACTGACCCAGGATTACCCCTGGCACGTGCTGTTTACCATGCTGTAAACGATTACATCGATGGATACGGCGAGATACCAAAAGTGATATTAATGCAAAATCATGGTTTTATCGCCCTGGGTAAAACATCCTCTGAGGTTGAAAGAATTCACGCGATGTATGAAAAAACCTCTCGCGTTCTAATCGGCAGTTATTCATTGGGTGGTCCAAATTTTCTCACACAAGAAAATGTTGACAGGATTCATAAACGACCGGATGAGTTATATCGTCGGAAGGTTTTGGAAGGTAAATGAAGTCAATATTCAGTCGTGAAGAACTTGAACAAAACCTGAAGCATTTCGACCTCGAGGTGCGTGAGAAATCATTACGCCAGCTGGTTGAGATGGTAAACCAGGGAGAAATCAATCACCCTGAAGAAAAAAATGAATTGAACATGCACTGCCATACCTTTTTCTCATTCAATGCGTATGGTCATTCCCCTTCATCTCTTGCCTGGTTGTCAAAAACAAATGGCTTTAAGGTTTTAGGGATTGTTGATTTCGATGTCCTCGAAGGAGTGGATGAGTTCTTGCGTGCATGTGAGATCGTCCAGGTAAAAGGAACAGCTGGGATTGAAACTAGGATTTATATACCAGAATTTTCAGAGCTGGAAATTAACTCCCCAGGTGAACCCGGCGTTTCATACCACATGGGGATTGGATTTACAAACAGCACACCACCCAATCGAGTATTTAAAAATCTGGAAAACTTGACTAGAAGTTCACAATTTCGTAACCGAACCATCGTTGATCGTCTGAATAGTTACCTTGACCCGATCTGTATCGATTACTTTAGTGAAGTTGAAGTATTAACCCCAGGCGATAACCCAACCGAAAGACACATCGTCAGCGCTTATGCTCAGAAAGTAAGTACGGTCATAGATGATCCGGCTGGATATTGGGCGGAGAAATTAGCCCTACCGATGGATCATATAGAGAGTATTATCGACGATCCTGCAAAATTACATAATCAGATCCGGTCAAAATTAATTAAAAAAGGCGGTCCCGGCTATATCTCGCCCGAACCAGAGATGTTCCCTTCTGTTGAGGTTTTTCACGACCTGATCGTTGGCTGCGGAGCTTTACCTTGCCTTGCCTGGTTAGACGGCACTTCTACTGGAGAAGAAGATATTGGACGATTGCTGGAGCTACTCGTCAGTAAAGGTGTCGTGGCAGTAAACATAATCCCAGATAGGAACTGGAACATCACCGATCCGACAATAAAAAAATTGAAAATAACGAAACTGGATGAATTTATCAGAATCGCCAGAGATCAATCCCTCCCGATAAATGTAGGAACTGAGATGAACAGCTACGGGCAAAAAATAGTCGATACATTCGACAGTCCCAGTCTTTTGCCATATTGGGACGACTTTTTAAACGGAGCACAATTCGTATATGGTCATACGGTTATGCAGCGATACTTTAATTTAGGATATCAATCTGAGTGGGCTGCTCATTCGATGCCAGGCAGGCTGGATCGTAATAAGTTTTACACTCAAGTAGGTTCGCTGTTTCCAGCAAACGTTGAAGTACGAAAACGACTGGAACATATACATCAAAAGATGAATCCTTCGGAAATCATCGCAGAAATCAAACAACAAGTGGTAAAGGTGAATTGATGAAGAAATTTGTTGATTATCAACTCGTAAAGCAGCCCATCCCAAAGAAAAACCTTCTTTGGCCTTTGTATGGTGCGGGATTCGAAAATCTTGGTCTAGAAGGTCAATTGATCGAAACAAACGTCCCAACCCCTGGAGAGAATGAATTGTTAGTCAGGCATGATGCCTGTGGACTTTGTTTTTCTGATATCAAAGTGATTAAAGCAGGGCAAACCCATCCAAGGATATATCGTGAAATGAGTGATAATCCGGTCGTTCTCGGACACGAAATCAGTATGACTGTCGTCAAAGTGGGGCACGGCTTGCAAGACCAATATCAGGTTGGCGACAGGTTCACTATCCAGGCAGACGTATTTGTTGGCGGGATTGGATATGCCTACGGGTATGAAATCCAAGGTGGGTTATCACAATACAATATCATTGACGACAGGATTTTACATGGGGACGATGGAAATTATCTGCTCCCTGTAAAGATGGAAACTGGTTATGCGGAAAGTGCACTTACCGAACCCTGGGCTTGTGTCATTGCGGCGTATCAACTGGAATATCGCCAGAAGATCAAATCCCAGGGCACAACCTGGTTCATTGGAACCGATGATACCCGTCCTTATTATATTTCCGATGGATTTGACGCTTCTTCCCATCCAGCCCGGGTTATCCTCACTTATGTTTCGAACCCATTGGGAGAATGGATCAGGTCTCAATGTCAGGAACTAGACATTGAGCTTATTGAGATCGATGACATTGACCGTATCGGTGAAGACAATCCATTATTGGAACAGATTGACGACATCATAATCCTGGGAAATGATGTCGATTTGATCGAAAAGGTAAGTCCTTACCTTGCCGAATTTGGTGTTTGTGCCATCCTGTCAGATAAACCCCAACCAAGAAAAGTTTCGGTTGATATTGGCAGAATTCACTATAATCGTTGGGTTTATGTAGGAACTAAAAGCGAAGATATATCCCAGGCTTACAAACAAACCCCGGTGCGATCCACACTGAAGCCTGGGGGATCCGCCTGGTTTGTTGGCGCTGGTGGTCCGATGGGACGTATGCATGTCCAAAGAGCGATCCAGATTGCCGAATCTCCATCAGTGATTGTTTGTTCGGATGTAAGTGATCTAAGATTATCGGATCTGTGTGTGTCTTTTGCTGAGGAAGCCAAAGAGAAAGGAATCGAATTCATCTGTGTAAACCCTTTCAATAAAGAAGAATACCAGGCAGTTCTAAACAGGTTTCAGAATTCTGGATTCGACGATATTATCGTTTTGGCACCCGTTATACCCGTAATCAACGAGGCTTACATCTACCTCGCTCCTAAGGGAGTGATGAATGTATTTGCTGGTTTGTCGCGTGGCTCCATGATTTCAGTAGATATAGGCGATGCTTATTTGAGAGACACTCGATTGATCGGGCATTCTGCCTCCACGATCGAAGATTTAAAATTGATGCTCCACCAAGCAGAAACAAATGAATTATCTCCTAACCGGTCCGTTGCCGCTATTGGTTCTTTGGGTGCAGCCAGGGAAGGACTTAAGGCAGTAGAAGCCACCACCTTCCCGGGAAAAGTGGTGATTTATCCACAAATCAAGGATCTGCCGCTTACTGCGCTCATTGATTTGGATAAGGTCTTACCTGAGGTTTACAGCAAGCTGAAAGATGGACGAGAATGGACGAACGAAGCCGAAATTGCGTTTTTTGAAGCGATGCTACCATGACACAACCAGTTACACCCATTTCAGGAAAGCCATTATCAGGCAAAATCGCAATCGTAACAGGCGGAGCCCAGGGATTGGGAGAAGCGATCAGCAAGCGTCTTTCTCATAGAAGGCGCAAATGTGGTTGTCGCAGATCTGAACATTGAAAAAGCAGAAAAAGTGGCGGATGAAATAAACAAGTTTTCGAGCCAATCAGCATTGTCGTTTCAAGTGGATATTACCGATGAAAACCAGGTGAAGCAATTATTCGAATCTACACAGGATGAATTTGGTAAATTAGATATACTGGTCTCCAATGCTGGAATTCTCATCTCTGGTGCCGTCGACCAGATTCAAACCAGCAAATGGAAGGCAGTCATCGAAGTTAATTTAGTCGGTTATTTCCTGGCAGCCAGGTATGCGGCTCTTTCGATGATGCCTCATAAATCTGGTTCGATAATCCAGATAAATTCTAAATCAGGTAAAAAAGGCAGTTACAAAAACTCCGCCTATGCTGCCAGTAAATTCGGAGGAATTGGCTTAACACAAAGTCTTGCACTGGAACTAGCTGAATATAATATCCGGGTAAACGCAATTTGCCCCGGCAACTTGCTTGATTCTCCTCTTTGGGTCGATTCATTGTTCAAACAATACGCCAAAAACCAGGGATTGACTGAAGAAGAGGTGCGTCAAAAATACATTGATCAGGTACCCCTTAAGCGCGGCTGCACCTATGAAGATGTCACCAACGTTGTTGTGTTTCTCGCTTCTGACCAGTCAAGCTACATGACTGGTCAAGCAATCAACGTAACCGGTGGTCAAGAGATGCGATGATTCTTCCCCAACCCATTATGACATCAGATCCTGGCTCGTTTGCCAGATCAACGATAATCACACGCAAACCGGAAATTCTCCGGAAGGTTGTTGAAGACAACGACTACGATAATGTGATTAAATCATCAATCGCTAACTTCAGGGATGAAATAGCCAACTCAAGCATAAAACCATTGGTAGAAATTTGTGAGGATACTGAATTTTGGAACAACGAACTCGAACGTTATAAGAATAAAACCTGGTTGGAAATACCCTGGTATTTTGCGGAAACATTCTTTTACCGGAAACTACTCGAGGCGATTAGATATTTTCAACCTGGACCGAATTTTGGCATGAATCCGTTTCAGTTACAAAAAATTAGTCAAATCAAGAGCGATGTTGAACAAACAGTTCTGGCTTTGGCAGATTTGGAGAAAATTCCTTTTGAATTTCTGTTCGACATTCAGGTTCAGACTGCACTATGGGGGAACCGGAAAGATCTTAGCAACCTTACCGTCAAAGAAAAAGCCAATATCGGAAGGAGTACATCTAGTGATCAAAGCTTCGTAATCATAAATCACCTTGCTGAAGTAAAACAACATATCACGGAAAACAGAGTTGATATCCACTTTATAAATGATAATGTCGGTTCTGATCTCATTGGCGATCTGCTACTTTCCAAATATCTTTTAGAATTCCATGATGTGCCAAAAATAGTGTTTCACTTGAAAAACCAGCCCTTTTTCGTATCAGACGCTATGACGGAAGATGTAACCTACACATTATCATTATTCGCAGAATATCCTGATCCTCGATCTAAACAGCTGTCAATAGAACTACAAAGATATATTCATTCTGGCAAAATAGAATTAAGAACAGACCCCTTTTGGACCAGCTTCTTGATGTTTAGGCAAATGCCTGAAAATTTACGACACCAGCTATCAAGTGCAGGTTTGGTGATACTAAAGGGGGACGTGAATTACCGAAGGCTTTTAGATGATCTTCATTGGAATCCTACATCAGAAATGGAACAAATTGCCCACTACTTTCCCGCAGATTTCCTGACACTCAGAACACTTAAAGGCGAAATAATTGTTGGATTGGAAACGGGAATTGCAGAACAACTAAACTTAGAAGACCCAGATTGGATGATAAATGGTAAACGAGGCGTTATCCAATTTATTTCAAAAAAATAATAACTATTGGAGGTTATTTTAAATGAGCACGGATTCAATTAACATTTCAGAATTTGAACGTTTATCGGCTTTGATCGAGGAACAATCTCTGACAAAAGAAGAACTGATGGGTTGCCTTCGCCAGATGATGGAAATCAGAGCTTTAGAAAACAACATCGCCAATCTACTCAGCAAGGCTGTCCTGAAAGGTGCTTCTCACCTGTATGCCGGACAGGAGGCGGTTGCAGTTGGTGCTGTATCAGCACTTCGCGACGATGATTTTATTACCAGTACGCATCGTGGTCATGGTCATGCACATGCACATGGTGATAAAGCTGCCAAATCCAAAGAAGAAAAACAAGACCATTATGACAAGATGATGGCGGAAGTTTTAGGCAAATCAGGCGGATACTGCCGTGGGAAAGGCGGTTCAATGCATATTGCCGATGTTGCACACGGGAATTTAGGAGCAACAGGAATTGTCGCCGGAAATATTCCTGTCGCTGTAGGAGCTGCTCTTGCCCAGAAAATATTAGGGACAAACAGAATTGTGCTCTGCTTTTTTGGGGAGGGCGCCTCAAATTCAGGTAATTTCCACGAATCGCTCAATATGGCGAGCCTATGGGATCTCCCTGTAGTTTTTGTCTGCGAAAACAATAAATACGCTATGTCAGTTCCCTGGACCAAGGCGAGTAAGAGAGCGAGTATTTCTGACCGGGCTTGTGCGTACGGCATACCGGGTGTAACCGTTGATGGAATGGATGTCCTTGAAGTTAGAGGCGCAGTTTTGGAAGCAGCTGAGTTGGCAAGAAATAATGGTGGACCTACCCTGATTGAATGCCTTACTTATCGATGGTACGGACATTCGCATTCCGATCCCCGCGCATATCGGACTCGCGAAGAAGAAGCGGAATGGCGTGCGAAAGACCCTATAAATCGCCTTGGGAAAGATCTGCAAATTCTGTCGATGGCAAAAGAGGATGAGATAGAAGAATTAGAGTCAGCTACCCAGGATAAATTATCAGCCGCGATGACCTTTAGTGAGCTGTCTCCAGAACCGGAACCCTTCGAAGTCGATACAGATGTTTACGCTCCTCCAAAGACTACACAAGCTGATATTGATAAGGAAAAGGTTCTCAGAGAAAAAGTCAAAACGGATCCGGAAGTGAGGCAAATTAGTTACGCACAAGCCATCCAGGAAGCCTTGAGAGAAGAAATGATCCGGGATTCCAGGGTTTTTATAATGGGTGAAGATGTTGGTTTATACGGTGGAGCCTATGGTGCCACAAGGGGATTATGGGAGGAATTCGGGGAATGGCGTGTGCTTGATACCCCAATCTCAGAAGCGACAATAGGAGGCGCAGCTGTTGGAGCCGCCATGGCTGGTTTGCGACCTGTTTCCGAGATCATGTATGTTGACTTCACCCCTCTCGCAATGGATCAAATTGCAAACCAGGGTGCGAAGAATCGTTACATGTTCGGCGGGAAAACTACGGTCCCAATGGTGGTTCGTACAGAAGGTGGTGCCGGTCGAGCCATTGCCGCCCACCACTCTCAAAGTTTAAAGTCCCTGTGGACACATTTCCCCGGAATCTATGTGGTCATGCCTGCCACACCTTATGATGCGAAAGGCTTGCTGAAGGCTGCCATCCGTGATGATAATCCGATTATGTTCATTGAACATAAAATGCTTTACAAAGAGAAAGGTCCAGTTCCAGAGGACGAATACATCATCCCACTTGGTGTTGCAGATATCAAAAGACCTGGTAACGACATCACCCTGGTAACCTACTCTCGAATGGTGTATCGAGCTCTGGAAGCAGCAGAAACATTAGTAGCCGAAGGGATCGACGTTGAGGTCATCGACTTGCGAACATTGAAGCCATTGGATCTGGATACAATCCTGACTTCAGTGAAGAAAACTGGGCGACTGGTTGGTCTGACAGAATCATACGAAAATACAAGCTTCATTAATGAAATTCTGATCCAGGTAAACGAATATGCTTTCGATTACCTGGATGCCCCGATGGTGCGGGTTGCCGCAGCAAATGTACCGGTGCCAAGGGCGGAAATCTTAGAGGATATGGCAATTCCAAACATTTCACGAATAATGGATGCTTGCCGAAAGGTTGTGTCGTAATGGCTGAAGAGCTATTTATCCCAAAACTCGGTCAGACAGTCGAGGAAGTGACTATAATTGAATGGTTGGCTGATGATGGGGCGAAAGTTGATTTTGGAACCCCAATCTTGGACGTGGAAACAGATAAGGCAGTTTTTCCACTTGAGGCGAATGCCTCCGGTTATTTGCACCGGGGACCCTTCACCAGTGGAGAAATCGTGCCGGTACTTACTGTTGTAGCCATCATTGGCAAAAAAGATGACGTATTCGAGGTCTCACCAGTAAAACTTGACAGTGTCGCAGCAGCAGATGGTACAACACAAACAGCCGCCACGAATCCCGAACCAATCCCAACCACCCTCAGTGGATCGGATGAAAAAGTTTTCGCTTCCCCTAGAGCTAGAAAATTGGCTGCCCAGGTTGACATAGACCTGAGAAAAATTTCTCCGACAGGAGGTGGGGGAGTTCGGGTTACCGAAGGTGATATTGTCTCATACCTTAGCACGATCCCTAAAGCCACCCCACTCGCTCAAAATGTGGCAGAAAGAGAAGGCGTTGATCTGAGTACTGTACAGGGCACCGGTGCTCGAGGCAAAATTACGAAGCAAGATGTGCAAAGTGCCATCACCGAAAAAGAATTGTCACCCATCGAATCCCCGATGCTTATGAGTTCTGATTCTCTTCAGATTTCACAGCAATCCACAACTCAAACGATCCCGTTAAAAGGTGTCAAAAAGATCATCTTCGAAAAAATGGCTGCTAGTGTGCACACCACTGCCAGGGTCACATTGGTTACAGATGTTGATGCATCTAGGTTCGTTGAAATCAGGGAGCAGTTGAAATCCAGGGTTTCGGAATCATGGGGATTTGTTCCCGGATACAATGACTTGCTGGCTCTGATCATTATCCGCTCTCTTGTTGAATTCCCATATATGAATGCGCGTCTAAATACGGAAGGTACAGAAATCCATTATCTTTCATCCATAAATCTGGGGCTGGCAGTTGATACGGAACGAGGTCTATTGGTTCCTGTCTTGAAGAATGCCGCATCCCTAGGTTTAAGAGAATTAGGATTGGCTTACCGAAATCTGATCGATAGAGCTCGTGAAGGACGTTCTTTACCAGAAGACTTGAGCGAGGGTACTTTCACGATGACCAACCTTGGTATGTTCGAGATTGATGCCTTTACGCCTGTGATTAATATGCCGGAATTGGCAATCCTTGGAGTTGGCAGGATCGCGGAAAAAGTGGTCCCTGTCGCTGGCAAACCCGAGGTTAGAAAAATGCTGACCTTAAGCCTTGTATTTGATCATCGGCTTGTGGATGGAGCTCCAGCAGCAAAGTTTCTTCAAAAGATCAAAGAATATATCGAACACCCTTACCTGCTAATCGGGTAGGAATAACTTCCGGAAACAGAATGCTAGAATAAGGTTTGTTATAATTATATTTCGCCCTGAGAAAAATAAAAACCACTGAAGGAGATTATGATGTTTGATTTGAATAAACCTGTAACATTAGGACTGGTGGTTGGAAATCGAGGATTCTTCCCGGATCATTTGTGCGACACAGGCAGGAAAACAATGATCAAGGTTCTCGAAAATGAAGGCATCAATGTAATCGCCCTGACACCGGAGGACACGAAATTCGGTTCCGTCGAGACCCTCCAGGATGCACAAAAATGTGCTGACCTGTTCAAGCAGCATGCCGCTGAAATCAATGGGATTATCGTTACATTGCCAAATTTCGGTGATGAGAGAGGGGTAGCAAATACTTTACGTTTTGCGGGTCTTGCTGTGCCTGTGCTGGTGCATGCCTTCCCCGACAATTCGACCAGGATGACAATTTCAGACCGAAGGGATTCGTTCTGTGGAAAAATGTCAACTTGCAATAATCTAACTCAATACGGAATCCCTTTCAGCCTTACCAGTTCACATACTGTAGATCCTGAAGGCGCGGAGTTCTTAGGTGACCTCAACAAATTTGTCAGTATTTGCAGGATCGTATGCGGCTTAAAGAATGCCAGGGTCGGAGCGATAGGCGCAAGACCAGCTGCATTCAATACAGTGCGTTACAGCGAAAAACTCTTCGAGAATTCCGGGATCAGTGTGGAAACATTAGACCTTTCCGAAGTTTTCGGTCGCGCAAGCAGACTAAAAGAAACCGACCGCGTACTTGTGAACGCCCTCGAAGAAGTAAAAGCCTATGTGCCTAGCGGAGGTGTTCCACACCCTTCATTGGTAAAAATGGCAAAACTAAAAGCCGTAATTGATGCATGGATGTCCGAAAACCAACTTTCCGCAACTGCCCTACAATGTTGGACAGCCATGGAAGAATTCTTTGGCGTGGTTCCTTGCACGATGATGAGCATGATGAGCAACAACTTAATGCCATCTGCATGCGAGACGGACATCTCAGGAGTGATAGGGATGTATGCGATGGCTCTGGCATCGCAAAAACCAAGTGCCTTGGTGGACTGGAACAATAATTACAACTCAGAGCCAGACATGGCAGTGGTTTTTCACTGCTCCAATCTCCCAAAAGATATTTTTGTGGACGAATCCATATCTGTCGACGACGTCCCAATCATGGACTATCAGGAAATCATCGCCGGATCAGTGGGTAAAGAGAACACCTACGGTACTGTGGTCGGACGAGTCAGGGCGGAACCATTCACCTACTGCAGGGTTTCAACCGATGATCTCAACGGTCGCATCCTTGCCTACCTTGGTGAAGGTGAGTTAACGAATGACCCATTGAAAACTTTCGGTGGTTACGGTGTAATAAAAATCCCCAACCTGCAGAAATTACTGCGTTATATCTGCGAAAATGGATTCGAGCACCATGTTGCCATTAATTTGAGCCAGGTATCCTCAGCAGTTGAGGAAGCTTTCACCAAATACCTGGGGTGGTCTGTTTACCACCACGCTTAATTTTAAATGAAATCTGTAAAGCTACACGCAATAGGCGAAATTCAGATCCACGAAGATCCTGTCCCGGTTCCATCCCCATCAGAGAGCCTGGTGAAGGTAACATCGGTGGGAATATGCGGTTCAGACCTGCATTGGTATTCTGAATCTGGGATTGGTGATGCAAGATTAGAACGCCCTTTAATACTTGGACACGAATTTGCCGGTAGGATAGTAGGCGGGAGCATGGATGGACAACTGGTAGCAGTTGATCCAGCCATTCCGTGCGAACAGTGCGATTACTGTAAACGCGGGCACCCAAACCTGTGCCCTAATGTTGCATTTGCAGGACATGGTTTAACGGATGGAGCTTTACGCCAGTATCTTACCTGGCCTACTCGTCATTTATATCCATTGCCTGAGGAAATTAGTGACATTGAAGGTGCGATGCTCGAACCGTTAGGCGTCGCCATCCATGCAGTAGATCTCGCTCATTTGAAACCCGGGATGAGAGTGGGAGTATTCGGTTGTGGTCCAATCGGCTTAATGATAGTCCAACTTGTCAAGAATTCTGCAGCAGTCCAGATTATCGCAACGGATCGAATGCCGGGTAGGATTCAATCTGCCAGGAAATTTGGCGCTAACGAAGTCTACCTGGCAGACGGAATAAGCGAAAACGATTGGGTTGAACGAACCATAAGAGAAAACAACATTGATGGATTCGATGTTTCATTTGAGGTGGCTGGAGAAAATGAGGCAATTGAAACCGCCGTCATTGCGACCCGACCTGGAGGGAAAGTAATCCTGGTCGGGATACCGAGCCAGGATAATACTTCATTCACAGCCTCAACAGCGCGGCGTAAGGGTTTGACATTAAAATTCGTGCGAAGAATGAAACATGTTTATCCCAGAGCAATTAATCTCGTTGCCAATAAAACCATCGATGTTAATTCTCTCGTCACTCACACATTTCACCTGGAAGAAACACCAGAAGCTTTTCTCACAGCACAAAAGAGAGATGGATTAAAAGTGGTTATATCGGAGTTTAATTAACAATGAAAGAATTTCCTCGAACTATAGTAGGTGGTATAAGTTTGCCAAGGTTAATTATAGGTTCGAACTGGTTTTTGGGATATTCACACACAAGTCATCCTAAAGATAAATTCATCAAGGATTACCAAACCAGGGAAAGAATCACTGACGTTTTAACAGTTTTTATGAAATATGGGATCAACGCGATTGTTGCACCCCTCTCTGAACATCTGGAGCATGCTATTAGGAGCGCTGAGGATAAAACGGGACTTGAAATGATCCGTTTATTAACACCAAGTTTCAATCTTGTTCCGGGTGGTCCATCGGAATCCGAACCTGAAAGGGTTCTAGACCACACAAAACAATTAGGCGCTAAATTCTGCCTACCACACCAGATGGTGACGGATGCATTGATCGATAAAATGCGCCAGGAAATCCGGCACTGGGATTATTACAGTAAAATGATCCGAGAACGTGGGATGATACCCGGTCTGTCCACTCACATGCCAGAAGCGGTGGTATATGCCGATAAAATGGATGCAGATGTGGCAACCTATATTCAACTTTATAATGCCGCAGGTTTCCTCATGCAGGTTGAGGCTGACTGGGTGATGAGAATCATTAAGAACGCCAAAAAACCAGTATTGACCATTAAGCCATTAGCTGCAGGACGATTGCTCCCAGTTGTCGGTCTTGCGTTTGTTTGGAACACGATTCGAGATCAGGACATGGTTTCGATAGGATGCACAACTCCCGAAGAGGCTGAAGATTCGATCCAGCTTTCCTTCGATTTACTCGATCGCCGTTTACCGGAGAATCAGCTGCAAACCACACGCAGTAAAAAATCACTGGAAGTAAATTAAAGCGTTTGTCTCTCAGCTTTGTGATAATTCGGTGGGTCCATTTGCATTCGCACGGTGACCCACCATAATAGTAAAGTGAACAGGAGTAAAAAATGCTGGAAAAGCTTCGTGAAGAAGTTTGTTCATTGCACCTTGAATTGCCCCGAAACAACCTGGTCGCCTGGACATCCGGAAATCTAAGCGCCCGCGACCCTGAAACAGGATTGTTTGTCATTAAGCCTTCTGGCGTGCGATACGAGCATTTAACCCCTGACAAAATCCTGGTCCTTGATATTACCGGGAAAGTACTTGAAGGCGACTACAAGCCTTCATCAGATACTGCAACGCACTTGTTTATTTACAAACAACGACAAGACATAGGCGGAATCGTGCATACGCACTCAACCTTTGCAACAGCTTTTGCAGCAGCAGGAAAACCAATCCCCCCAATCCTCACAGCGATTTGTGATGAGTTTGGTGGTTTAATCCCTTTGGGGGGATTCGCACCTATCGGCAATGAGGAAATTGGTCATGAAGTTGTCAAATCGATTGGCACTTCACCCGCTATTCTTATGAAAAACCACGGCGTCTTCACAGTTGGACCAACCCCTGGGGCAGCATTGAAATCCGCAGTTATGGTTGAGGATGTTGCCAGAACAGCATTTTACGCAATGCAATTAGGCAATCCGGAAGAGATTCCACCAGAAATGGTTCAACGACTTCACAAGAGATACACTCACGAATACGGTCAGTAATGTCAAGGAGGCTTGCGGTCATATGGGATATGGATGGTGTCCTTGTTGACACCGGGGAATTCCATTACAAAGCGTGGAAAACAGTACTGAACGAGTACAAGAAAAATTTTAGTTACGAAACGTTCCGAATTACGTTCGGTATGAACAACACTAGTATGTTGGCGATGCTTTTCCCCGAAGAAAACCAAAAAGGGGTGCCATCGGATATTGGCGATCGAAAAGAAGCCATATTCAGAGACTTAATACTCGGAAAATTATCCTTGATTCCTGGCGTTGGGTCCTGGTTAGAATATTTTTACAGAAAGGGGATGCTGCAGGCAGTTGCCTCATCGGCACCAAAGGCAAATATCGACCTCATACTGCATGAACTGGATATACAAAAATATTTTTCCTCGATTCTTTCTGCCGAGAACATGCCAGGGAAACCCCATCCGGCTGTATTCCTCCGGGCAGCAAACGAAATGGGAATTGAGCCGGATCACTGTATTGTTATTGAAGATTCACTGCCAGGAGTTGTTGCTGCAAAACGCGCAGGTATGAAATGTGTTGCTGTCACAAACACAAATCCATACGATCAGCTACAGCAAGCAGATATGATTGTTGACTTACTTGGTCCCGATGAATTCAGACTATTAGAGGAAACCATTTTATAATCATGGGAGCAAATCCACTTTCTTTAAAATTCTACAAAAATATTTACATACTGCTAAATGGTGGTATGATTAGTAAACTTTAAGCATCACTCAGGAGAAAAAACATGGAAACCGTCATAAAAGAGATTTACGAAGGCATATTAAATGGACAGCAGAAAGTTGTCCCCGTAAAGATTGAGGAAGCGCTCGCTGAAGGTTTGGAACCAACCTATATACTACAAGAAGGTATGGTAAAAGCCATGGGGGAGGTCGGAAGACTGTTTGAAGAAGGTGAATATTATGTACCCGAAATGCTGATCGCAGCACGTGCAATGCAAGCAGGTCTCGCAGTTCTCAAGCCAAGCTTGGTGAAAGCAGATTTCAAGTCCGCCGGAAAGGTAATTATCGGGACGGTGAAAGGTGATCTGCACGATATAGGTAAAAATCTCGTTAGCATGATGCTTGAAGGCGCCGCGTTTGAAATAATCGACCTGGGTACCGACGTCACCCCAGACAAATTTGTTGAAACTGTCAAAGAAACAGGTGCTGACATCATCGCTATGTCTGCATTATTGACGACCACAATGCCCAACATGAAAAACACCATCGATGCTTTGGTGACCGCTGGAATTCGTGACCAGGTGAAAGTTATGATTGGCGGCGCTCCTGTAACTGACAGCTATTCCCAGCAAATTGGTGCGGACGGATATTCCCCGGATGCCAGCCGCGCTGTGGCGCTGGCTCGATCGCTTGTCAGCTGATACTTCCTATCGCATTGGATATTAGACTTAAAATTGAAAAGGATGCTTATCAAAGCATCCTTTTTTTATTGTTTCCTGCGTAGAAAACCTAAGAAATTTCTGTCTGTTTTCCTGCTTTCGCGTTCTGCCGCCAGTTTTTGGGCAGAAGGTTCGCCTTTAGAATTCGGAGCAGGCAAAATCAAAATACCTTCCTCCGTAACCTCCAATCGGGCACGTCCATGGATTTCGAATTTTTCCAGATAGTCTTTTGGCACCTGTAGTCTGCCAGCAGAATCAAGAACCACAAGTTCCTCATAGACTTCCTCGCTGATAACCTCGCCATTTTCCACCGGCGCATCAATCCTGACGGTCTCTGATGAAGTTTTACCATCCCGTATTGCCACAACCCTGTTGACATGTTTGGAAATCTCAATGTCATGGCTGACTATAAGTGTTGTGATTCCAAATTCTGAATTGAGATTCTTAAATGCTGTATAAATCGACCCGGCAGTTATTGTGTCCAACTCACCAGTGGGTTCATCCGCTAGTAGTAATTCTGGTTGGTTTGCCAATGCAACGGCTATTGCTACGCGTTGTTGTTCACCACCAGACAACATTGAAAGGCGATGATTCCTGCGATCCCCTAATTCAACTGCCTCTAACAACCTCATTGCCCTGGAACGGATCTCACGGTTTGCTGTTCCAGCCAACGACATAGGCAGCTCAATATTTTCTTGTGCAGTAAGAAACGGGATTAAGTTTCGCGCACCCTGCTGCCACACAAATCCAACTTTGGTCCTTCGATATTGGGTTAATCCCGAATCGCTCAAATCCAGTAGACTTTTCCCTCCCACCCACACTCTTCCGGCAGATGGGCTGTCAAGACCACCTAAAATATTCATCAATGTTGATTTTCCTGACCCGCTTGCACCAACAATACCTAACAACTCGCCTGGAGATACGACCAGATCAAGTCCTTGCAACGCCACAACTTCTAATCCAGCAACTTTGTAAATTTTTACTAGGTTGTCACATAATATAAAGGGTTCTTCAGTCATCTTCACTCCAACTTTTAGGCTATTTTATCATCAGATGGCAATCGGCGTTCATAATGGTAAAATCGTTTTTATGGCAAAAAATGTTACTCTTTCATACGGTCGCAGAGGGCTGGAAATCCAGGTTCCAAATCACACAGACGTTATTACCCCGAATTTTCTTCCTGGTTTCGAAAATGAAGAAGAAGCCATTCGCCATTCTTTAAATAATCCAATCGAATCTTCGCCCTTATTCGACAAAGTTAATCCTGGAGATCAGGTTATTATCACTCACAGCGATATCACTCGAGCAACTCCGAATAAAAGACTGCTTCCGATCATTATTTCCGAATTAGAGGCGGCTGGCATCCCCAGCCAAAATATCACCCTTTTGAATGCTCTTGGTACGCACAGACCAAGCCCACCAGCTGAACTCACCGAATTACTTGGAGAAAAATTAACAACCGGCTATCGATGTATTCAGCATGATGCATTCAAACCTGAAAACCTTATTAATTATGGAGTGACCTCATTTGGTAATCCTGTCAGATTGAACAAGCACTTGCTCGAAAGCGACGTCCGGATTTATACCGGCTTCATCGAACCACACCTCTTCGCTGGTTTCAGCGGTGGTCCCAAGAGCGTGTTACCAGCGCTTTCCGGTTATGAGAGTGTGCAGTCAAATCATTCGCAAAAAATGTTGAATGATCCGCTGGCAACCTGGGGCATTACAGAGGGAAACCCTGTCTGGGAAGAGATGAAAGAAGTCGCTCTCATGACAGATCCCACCTTTTTGGTGAATGTCACATTGAATGCAAAGAAGGCTATCACCGGGGTTTTCTCTGGCGACCTTCTCTCAGCACATAGACTGGGATGCCAATTCACGAAAAAGAACGCAATTTCAAATGTGGATCACCTGTACGATGTGGTCATCACAACCAACAGCGGTTATCCGCTAGATCAGAACCTTTACCAATCAGTAAAAGGGATCAGTGCTGCCGCCCGAATCGTTCGACCAGGAGGAGCAATCCTTCTGATATCAGCTTGTGAAGATGGTGTGCCAGTTGACAGCAATTACGCCAGATTACTGAAAGAGTGCAGGAATCCTACAGAAGCATTAGAAATGATCAGCCAGCCTGGTTTCTCACAACCAGATCAATGGCAGATCCAAATACAGGCACAAATCCAGAAAAACGCTGATGTTTTTGTTTACAGTGAGGGTTTAACACCTGATGAAATCACATCAGCGCTATTCACGCCGGTAACCCACCTACCCGATGCCTTAACTCAGTTAACGAATAAATATGGAGACCATCTTTGCGTTATGCCTGATGGGCCTCTTACCATACCTACATTAATACCAAGAGATTAATAATTTCCCCTCTCCGCTAACTCCACCATCAGTGAATAATTCTCGATCACGTTTTCAGGTATCCTTCTTCCGTATGGGCAAGCTGATGGCATCAACACGAAACCTCTCCCCTCACCCTCTGTGCCCTCACGCAATGCTTTTTGGATCTTTTTGGCGAATTGATCTGGAGGAAGCATCTCCAGATCGCTCGCTTCCAAATTTCCGAAAAGGACCACCTGGTGCCCGATTCTTTTCCTTACTTCGATAAGTTCAATATCCCCTTGCGGCGGCGGTTCGATTGGATCCAACCCATCTACACCCATCGCGGCAATTAAATCCAGGATTGCACGTAAATTTCCATGGCTGTGAACTCGTGCATATCCGCCATGCCTGTGAATTATATCCACAAGCGGTTGGTCATATCTAACCACATAATCAGCGAACAATTTTGGGTGAAGGTAAGGTGGAGATGCATACTCTGGTCCATAGATGCGCCAAAGATGACCAGGAAGTGAAGATGAAATCAACTCGATATTTTCTTCCAATTCTACATAAAATCGCTCCAACAACTGGTGAACAAGGGATGTCTCTTGAGTGGCAATAACCGTGAAAGCACCTAATTCAAATAATGACGCTGCGATACAAATTGGATCTGGAGTGTCCAGCATAACAATCCCACTATCACCCAAAGATGTCTCTGCCTTGAGAACGGAAGAAAAATCGATATCATCGGAAATATTGTCTACCGGCAAATCTAAATATGCGCGCAGATCTTCTTCGTCTTTGAGCAGCGGTTCAATTTGCCAGACTGTATTGACATCCCTATCACGCCTGCTTAAGGATTTTAATAGCCTCGAATTGGTTTTTATAGTCAAACGATTGAATTTTTGACCATTTTCTTGCCAGGTTTCCTTCTTTGTGCAGTTGGATAACTCTCCGCTGCGCTTAATCTGGACAGTCCTCATCACTATCCTGTCCGTTTTCTCCCTGGCAAGTCGAATTACTGGTTCCCAGGTTGGGTGGGTATAAATATTAAATGGATCCGAGACATCATCCAATTCGTCCAGCCCATTTATTTCATAAAAGGAAACCGGTACTCGATCTACTGGTTTCCCCTGTAGCGTTGATAAAAGTCTGGATCTTCTATCTAACATTCGTGCAGGATAGGATATCAGGCTTCATATCCTCGTTTCTTTGCCTCATTGATGATCTCCTTGGTTGCAGTAGCTCCAATCCGGGTCACTCCCAATTTCCTTACAGCCAGGAGATCATCTAGGGTCCTTACCCCGCCTGCTGCCTTAAGTTGGATGTTAGGTGAGATGTTAATTTTCATCAAACGCAGGTTGTGTTCAGTTGCCCCCTGGTATGAGTAATACCCATTCTCCTGCCGCACGAACCCATAACCTGTCGATGTTTTCACGAATGCGACCCCTATCAACGAGCATATCTCGCAGAGCTCGATGATCTGGGAATCGTCAAGGTAATCGGTTTCGAAAATGACCTTTAACAGCCCACCTTTCTCTACTGTAATCTGATTGATCTCCGAAATTTCATTTGATACGAACTTCCAATCACCACCCATTGCTTTTCCGATATTCACGACCATATCTATCTCAGCTGCGCCATCTTTCATTGCTTCCTGAGTTTCTATAACTTTTACGGATGTTTTACTGTTCCCATGTGGAAAACCGATCACCGAGCAAACGTCTACATCCGAAACTTTTAATAAGTCTACCGCCTGAACAACAGAATACGGTTTTACGCATACTGTTGCCACAGAATACATTTTCGCCAGAATACAGCCATCAGCAATGACTGTGTCAGACATTGTCGGGTGAAGCAAAGAATGGTCGATCATCTTCGCGATTTCAGAAATACTCGGTAAATCCTGCATCAAATCTCCTATTCGCTATACCGCCAGCTTCAACGTCTTGATCTCAAAGGGTTTCATAGAGAGCCTGACCCCTTGCTCGGACCATTCCAGCTGCTTCAATTCATCCTCCAACATATTACATTCAATAACAGATTTGATCTTCAACAATGAGTTGAAATTGAAACTGCATCTACCGCCAAACGACTCGTATAAACGGATGATCAAATCATTACTATCCTCCGCCTTTTTCACAGTATCAATCACAATGGCTGGGTGATCGACAGAGAAATATGAGCCGGACGGGATATCATGTTCTTTTGTCCTGGTTACTTTAATTGGGATGTTAAAACAATAACCTTCACCAATCACTCCAGCATCGCGAAAATCACCGCCATGGGGGAACACAGCATATTTGAATGTGTGTTCGCCCATATCAGCCTCGGGATCAGGTAATTTCGGTGACCTTAACAGTGAAAGACGCATAGTGTTCCGGTGTGTCGAGTACCCGTATTTACAATCATTCAGAACAGCAACTCCAAAACCAGGCTCCGAAAAATCTGCCCAACGATGAGCGCACACTTCAAATTTTGCCAGATCCCATGTTGTATTGAAATGTGTTGGTCTCACAACATGACCAAATTGAATTTCGTAGGTAGCTGTCTCAGATCTAATATCCCAGGGAAATTCGACTTTCAGGAACTTTTTCTCTTCGTGCCAATCAGCCCAAACACCAAAATCAATTCTTGGCGAGATTGCTGTCAGCATGAAGGTTTGCACCAGCCTGCTATATTTCCCAATCGCATACTCGAACTCGATGGATACACGCAAGGGTCCGGATTCCAAAACCCTGGAAGACAAATGCTTGACTTCATCCAATGGTTTCTCTAGGTGATATACATCCACGTCCCAGGCTTCGAAATTTATTGGATCGTCCTCGAAGAGCACAAATTTATTGGCTGCCCCGGCTTCAACAACCGCCTCACGCTCATACCGTTTATCGTAAAGGCTGGAAATTGTTCCGTTCTGATTAACAGTCACTTTTAGAAAATCATTCTCGATGTCGAATCCATCCAGGGTTATCTCAAGTCTTACACTTCTATCTTGTTTATCCTGCGATTCTATCCTGGACACTCCCAATCCTTGAACATCGACAACCACAAGACTATTTCCCGATGCGCTTTTTTGAGTCGCACCAGGCAATTCAGGCACTTCAATGACTTCTACGCGTTTCACATTGACTGTGTTGAGAGCAACAAGAGTGTCTCCCGGAGATAGTAACTGGTTCAAGGATTCGTTTAGGATCGTATTCGCCTCTGTCAGTACTTTCTCATAATCACGGTCGGAATCACGATACACTTCGTTTATTGATGAGCCAGGCAAAATATCATGAAATTGGTTTGTCAGTACAATCTTCCACAAACCATCCAACTCTTCAGATGGATATTTGAACTCACCGTTCAGCTTGCTTAAAGATGAAATTAATTCGACATCTCTTAGCAATTGCTCGCTCTTCCTGTTATCGCGCTTATTCGCAGCCTGAGTGGTGTATGTGCCGCGGTGGTACTCAAAATACAACTCTCCTACCCAAACGACCGGATCAAGGATATCGTTATTACACCTGGTAAAGAAATCCTGTACATCGCGGATTTTTGTTCGAGGTAAGCCATCAACATCGTCCATCCGACTCAGCTGCTCGATCATGGCGGGAGTGGGACCTCCCCCACCGTCTCCCCAACCAAATATCAATATACTCTCTCGCGACCGATCGTGTTCTTTGAATTTCGCGACACTGTTGTAAACATCACGGACATTTCCTGCCGAACCATAGGTATCTGCAGGCGGGAAATGTGTTAACACCTGGCTGCCATCGATTCCTTCCCATAGGAACGTGTGATTGGCTGGTTTATTGATCTGGTTCCAGGACAATTTTTGGGTTAGAAAATATTCCATCCCGCATCCCCGTAAAATTTGAGGCAATGCCCCTGAATAACCAAAAACATCTGGATTCCAAAACTCCTTACACCGGAAACCGAATTCTTCCTGGTAATACCGTTGACCATGCAGGAACTGGCGTACCAGGGATTCGCCAGAAGGGATATTACAATCAGGCTCAACCCAACATCCACCCACGATAATAAACCGCCCTTCCTTGATCCGTTTTTTTATCTGGCGATAAAGGTCTGGATGAAGATCCTTCATCCATGCCATGTGCTGAGCCTGTGCGCTGGCAAATTTATAATCTGGATAATCTTCCATTAACCTCATGGTTGTGCTGAATGTTCTCACCGCTTTTCGAATTGTTTCTTCCAGGGGCCATAACCATGCTGTATCTAAATGGGCATATCCGACTGCTGAAAGGTTATGTTGAGCATCGCCATTGTGTTCTGACAAGAATTTTGCCGCGATACCGCGGCATTCATTCCAGGTATCTCGGTCATCTTTATTGAAAACATTAATCATCTCGTTCGCTGCCCACATAGCCTGTCCAGCCCGAGGTAGGTTGGTGGGGAAAATCTCGGCAATATCTGCGATAACCACAAAATCCCAATATAAGTCCCATGCATCGCGATCAAATACAGCGATTTCAGCCATTTTCAAAGGAAATTGCTCCCCTGGTTGGGTGCCAAATAACCCATTACAAGCTACCTCAACATAAAGATCGACTACCTCACCTGCCCTGGAAGATTTATCAATTCTGTATGCTACGCGGCTCATGCCTGTATCCCAGGCAACGTTTCCTGAACCCGTTAATCCTTGTCGAGGGTTGCCCTTGTCCCATACACAGGCTTCTGAGGAAGAATCCCATAGTAAATAAACCTCTTTCCCATCCCAATTATCGGGTATTTCAGCTCTTACTCGGAACCAATGCGTAGACCAGGCGGGTCCCAAAACAGCCCCGACTTGAATGTCTTCGAATTCTCCTTTAACAGCTTCTTCGTAAGTTATTCGTGCAGGAGCATGGTAAACGGTGAGTTCCAGCGGGTGTGCTTGAGGGTAAATTAAACCTTTAAATCCTTTGGACTCTTTGAAGTTTTTTAACCTTTGTAAGGTGATTTCTGGGTGTCTTTGCATAGTTTCTCCAACCTAATTCTGATTTGTTGCGATCTTATTATTCTCATCTACGATGACCACATCTGGCATCCAGTCCTCCGGAATAGGCTCTTCCACCTGAGCAAAGGTCATGATGATGATTCGGTCTCCCTTTGTTAGCAATTTCGCCGCAGCGCCATTTGCCTCAATAACTCCAGTCCCCTTTTCTCCCGAAATCAAATACGTCTCTAACCTGACCCCATTATCGATATTTGCGACCATCACTAACTCGAACTCAACCATACCGGCAGCATCGATTAATTCCTGGTCTACTTTCAGGCTGCCAACATAATCAATGTTTGTGCCTGTCACCACCGCCCTATGAATTTTACTCTTTAGGAGAGTCCTGAATACCATAAATTATAACCATCCTTCCTCGTATCCTGTCTGGTACAAAGTCAGAATATTCTCGATTGGCGTATTCGGTTGAATATTGTGGCAAGGAGCCAGGATGTATGCGGTATCAGAAAATATTTTAAAATTCTCGATCACCTCATTACGAACTTCTTCTGTAGTGCCGAAGGGTAAAGTATATTGGTTATCAACAGCGCCATGAAAAACCACATCGTTACCAAATTCATTCCTCAGGTACTTTCGATCCATACCATCTGATCGCCATTGAATCGGATTAAGAATATCGATCCCAAGTTTAACCATTTCAGGAAGAATACGGATAATATTTCCATCGTTATGGTGGAACACATATACTCCAGCCGAATGGGATAATTCAACCATCCGTTTCATCCCTGGTAAAAGAAATTCTCTGATATGAGCTGGGGAAAACATCAGATTTCTTTGACCACCCATATCCTCAGCCACGTAAGTATATAACACCATCCCAGGCAAACTTTCAAAAATACGTAGGGTATTTTGATATGCCAGTTCAAATAAATTATCCAAACAATAATGAACAATCTCAGGATATTCCACAAGATCCAACATGGCTTGTTCTTGACCACGCAGATTCTTATAAATTAAGAAAGGTTCTGAACCACCCCCAGTAATCGGATGATGCTCATAACCCTTGATTTGTTCCTTGAGATGGGAATAATCCCACCAATCGGACGATGGCCAGGTGTAGTTTTCCTCGATTTCACTAATTGTCTTAAACCTGGCAAGTGGATTCGACACAGGTTCACTGTAAGATCCAGTTCCAAAATTAATTTTCCTATGTTGAATCCCATATACATCGTAATCCTTCTTTAATTCAGGTCCAATGTAATCCGGACTTACCGAGACGACAAAATCTACATGCAATTGCTTCAACATTTCCTGTCTGGTTGAACACCCTAAATGGCGAAGCAATTTATCAGTCACTTCAGGCGTACTCCAGTAATCCATTGGGATGCGATCAGGATTTTCCCTCCTTAAAACAGCTTCCCAACGTTCCCGAGGCGTTAATGATTCTTTTTTCATTTTACTGCACCATTACAACAATTCTACAACTGTATTGCTTTTACGTGCTATCTCAGCGGCAAATACCATTCTATGAGTCTCCAGAGATTCATCAGCACCAGAAAGGAGATAAGTACTGTCTTTTTGGTCGATGGCCGAGATAAAATGATCCATGATTGCCTCATCTCCTCCTCCATGCCCTCCCTGAATAGATCCATCGAGGCTAGCGGTGGGAACACGTCTTTTTTCACCTGTCAAGAAATCGAAAATTTCTATGTCGATACCATCGCCGAAGATTTCTCCTCTCGTCCCAAAAATCCTTGTCTTTCGATGAGATGCTTCGGTGAACGCGGTCATAGTAAATACAGCTGTTTTACCAGATTTAAAATTCAGATTAACCACCTGGTGGTCAACAACATCGTTATCACAGTCGTAAACACATCTTCCGTATGGACCGTTTTTTAACGCATAATAAACCGATTCATAGGTTGGATTGATCGTTAATACATTAACAGGCCACTCCACGTAACCGTTCTCAACCGTGTTCAAATAAATCTTTTTGGCTGAATAGGCGCACTCCGGTTCAATCATGCAATCCAAACAGCGGTTTGAAGCTCGTTCAGGTTGATTTTCCTTGCGAAAGTGGTACAAGGATCCGAAGGATGAAACTGCTTTGCACTCATCATTGATGACATAGCGGATCCAATCCAGATCGTGGCATGATTTCGCTAATAACATTGATGAAGATTCCGCCTCATTTCGCCAGTTCCCTCGCACAAAAGAATGAGCCTGATGCCAAAATCCTACCGGCTCAAGGTGTTGAATACTAACAATTTCACCGATCACCCCCTTGGCGAGTAATTCTTTCAGCATTTTTGTGTAACTGGTATATCGCATCACATGGCAGACTGCGAAAGGTATCTTATTTTTTGTAACGCATGCGACAATCTCCTTGCATTCTCTTTCGGTCGGTGCCATCGGTTTCTCTAACAGCATTGCATAACCCTTGTCGGCAAAAGCCAATGCTGGTGCGGTATGTAGTTTGTCTTGGGTTGCGATGATAACCGCGTCTGCAATTTTTGGTCTGGCTGCCGCTTCTTCCCAGGACTGGAAAATATTCCCATTTTCGATTTGAAACCGATCGATAAAGTACTGACGGTTCTCAGGTATTGGCTCCGCAACGGCGACCACCTTTGCACGGTCCGGATAACGTACGGCGAAATCGGCATATGTTCTACCTCTCCCCCCGCCGCCAACGATCATCAATGTTACAGGTTTATTCATAAATTTCCTTCGATTTTCAGAGATTTCCTACTGCTAATCTAATCTTACAGGCATGTTGCTCGCTGAACTGGCATACAGGGCATCAAGGATTTCCATCACCAACAAACCTTCCTCGCCAGTGGCAATGTGCTCTGTGTCATTGATAATACTGTCTGCAAAGTGATACATCGGTGTTGGGACCGGCTGTAGGGGTGAATGTAATTTCATGTCATATTGTGCCCCCTCCTTTTCAAAAAATAATTCGGCTTCGAAATTATATCCTTCGTGAATATTCCTTTGCACCAGCCCACCAGAAGTTCCGTATAACCTGGTCTCCATGAACTCGCGCTGCGCTATATTCGCCGCCCATGAAGCCTCAATTATCAATGTCGCGCCATTTTCGAATTTGATGATACCTGCTGCTAAATCCTCAACATTATATTCTTTTTTAAGCTGGGAGGCAGTTTCCCGGGCGATGTGATCGTAAGTTGAACCCATAACCCATACAGGTTTCGGGTATCCCATCAACCACAAAGCTAGATCCAGACGATGAACACCAAGGTCGATTAATGGGCCTCCACCCGAAAGTTGTTTAATACCAAACCAGCTTCCAAACTTGGGGAAACCTCGTCTCCTGTGCCAAACGGTGCGCGCAAAATAGATTTCTCCCAACACACCAGTTGAAACCTGCTGTTTCAATGCCATGCTTTGCTCTGTAAACCGGTATGAAAAGTTGATCATCAACCTTTTTCCAGCATCGTTTGCGGCAGCAAGCATCGTCTTCCCTTCAGCGGCGTTCATCGCCATCGGTTTTTCACACAAAACATGGCATCCCAATCCAAACGCCTTTAAAGTTAATTCACAATGATATTTATTGGGCGTAACGATGCTTACAATATCCAATCCTTCTTTTTCCAGCATTTCATCACTGGAGGTATAACAATTCTCCACTCCAAATTCACCAGCAATTTGCCTCAACAGTTCATTGTCAAGATCACAAATAGCGACAACTTCGACCAACGGATGTGTCTTGTATCCAATGATATGATGCCTGCCCATCCCTAATCCAATTACACCAACGCGCAGTTTCTTCATAACATTTTTTTAACCTCATTGAGCAATGCATTCCCTGTAGTGATCACTGGAAATGGTTCTTTTCCCTCTTTCAATTCGATTGTATAAGGAATGCCGGGCAGGAGATCAAATATATTATCTGAAAGACCCGCCTCACCGTCTATGTCAAGGATTACATCCCACACCCACTGATCGCTGGAATATCTTGCATAGTGCTTTCCATTCCTTGATTCTTTAACAACGCTAATTCTCGGCAAAGTAAGTTGGAAATGCTTGATCTTCTTCAAAAGCATACGGTCCCAATCCAGGATCTGGTCTTCTTGGTCAAATATCACCGCGAAGGCAATATTCTCATCATCCATCTCTATCCGTGCAGCCTCAAAACATGTCCGACCGGAAACAGAAATAATTTTATCAACGTTAATCTCCTGATCACCAGTTGGTTTTATCTTGCCGGCTATCAATTTCACATCAGAAGCTGCCTCTGTTTCATTCGATACAACGACCACAATTTCGTGCTCATCAGAATTCTCACCCGCTTTCTTCTCTAGTCCCAAAACTACAATAATGGGGCGATTAGCCCTTTTTACTGTGTAATAGGAAGGTTTACGCCTGAGGTAATAATCAATCGTCCCCCAACCGTGAATTGATGGCCAGGAATCCGTATAATCCCAGTAAACAGCAGCAGCAGAGCTGGGCCATCGCCGGCGATAATTACGTATATATTCTTTTAGACCTTCCGCCTGAACCAATCCACTTGCCAGAACCTGCTGTTCCAGGCTTAACTCATCTACCGGTACACCGAACCAATCTTCAATCATCAAGCTTGTCACCCCGATCCGGTTTTTCCAAAAATTAACGGTGTTATCATGATGTTCCCAGGCAAATGAACGGGCATAGCACGATTCACCTGGCAGGAATTCAGACAATGATTTTAATGGACTGAGCCCTAAAACCCCTCCTTCATTCGGAAAACGGTCCACAAATTGGCGATATTTCCAGATATCTTCAGGAGATTCCGTGTCGCCTATCGATACATCCCATGGATGTTGATCGCCTCGGGTTGGATCATTCGGTTCGAACTCACCACCTGTATAAGGAGAGGATGGCCAATAGGGTCTGTAAGGGTCAATCTTCGCCAACAGGTTTGGAATGATATTATGGAACAGTACGTAGTCTGGAGCAGTCACGCCAAAATCCTGGTAATTCCACGACCATAAACCCCACTCCAATTCGTTGTTTCCACACCAGACAACTAAAGAAGGGTGTGGGCTGAATTCTCCAAATCCCCAGGCTATCTCTTTTTGAACTTCAAGCAAGAATTGTGGATTATCCCCCGGGTATTTACTGCATGCAAATAACAAATCATGCCAGACCATAATCCCTTTCTGATCGCACAATTCCAACAATTCGTGTCCTGCCCAGATCCCACCACCCCAAATTCTCAACATATTGAAATTTTGATCAATTGCCAGATCAACGAGTTCTTCGATTTTCTCTGTAGAGACTTCGAAAGCGCTCATCTCAGGAGGTACCCAATTTGCTCCCTTACAGAAGATTGGGACATCATTCACAACAAGATGGAAGAAATTACCCTCTACCGGATGTGCATTTTGAATAATTTCTACTTTTCTTATTCCTGAATATCCACTCCACCGGTCAACAATGATCCCATCTTGGCTGGCAACGATTTCAATAAGATATAGGTGCTGTTCACCGTATCCGGCTGGATACCAAAGATTTGGAGAATTTATCACATAGTTACACCGAGTTGAACAGTGACCGGGATTCAATTCAATTTTTTGTTCAATTACTGGCTTGGTATCGATGTTAATTAGCAGGTCAAGAGATGCACCATCTTCTCCAGGCACAAACCAGTGAGTGTCTATGATAAATTCACCACTGCTCATCCTATCTGAAAGATTATTGGTGATCGAGACCTGGTCAATGCGTGGCTGGTCTCCCCACTGAATACGCATATCGCCATGTATTCCAAAAAACACTAGCCGTGGGTTCCAATCCCAGCCAAACTGGTATTGTGGTTGTCGTAAATGATGCCGTTTGGTCAGGGTCGTCTCGTCTGCCAGAGAATACGCCCCGCCTGGTAGGTCCGCCACTTTAAATAAGCCGCTTTCCAGCCTGATAACCAGTTCATTTTTACCTGGTTTAAGAAAGTAATCCAGCTCGAAAACAGCCGGACGGTGGGAGTTTGCATGGGTGCCGATCACAACACCATTAATCGAAATTTGAGCTACGCCATCAAGAATTTCGATAATCAACCTGGGAGATTGGTTAACCGCTTCAACAGGGATTGAAAATTCTCTTCTTAAAATCCAATAGTGTTCTTCAACCCATCGAGATTGAAGTGAATTTATCCCTACTTTTGGGTCTTGAACAATCCCTATATCCTCCAGGTTTGAATGGATACTGGCAGGGAAGTGCATCGTGAAATACCGCCGAGGATCCAGTACCGGAGACAATGCATGTGCTGATTTTCCATGCAAACCATCCGCCCAAGTCGCTTTCCATTCACCCTGAAGTGATAGTTCGCCCATTTATTCTGCCTCCGTGATTGAATTATGGTATGACTCACACCGCCAATTTCTTTGTTTTATAATTTTTCCAGCGGATCGGGTCTATGTATATCTACAAATGTTGCATTACCATTCGGCGTCGCCCAATCGACTGCGTTACCGATCACCTTTAGTACTTCAGTTTGGAAATATGTAGGTAACGTTTCGTGTCCGGGGCGGAAATAGAAAATCTTTCCATTACCGCGGTGGTAGCAGCAGCCGCTTCGGAAAACTTCTCCACCTGCAAACCAGCTGATGAATACCAGAGTATCTGGAGCTGGAACATCGAACCGCTCACCATACATCTCCTCGTGAGGGATCTCAAAATACGGAGGTAATCCCCTGGCGATAGGATGGCCCTGTTCAACTACCCAGATGCGTTCTTTTTCCCCAATCTCACGCCAGGTCAGGCTGCAGGTCGTTCCCATGAGTTTCCTGAAGATTTTCGAATGGTGACCTGAATGCAGCACAACCAATCCCATTCCGTCCAGAACGCGCTTGTGAACCTTGTTAACAATTTCATCTCGGACTTCCCCATGTGCAGCATGACCCCACCAAAGCATCACATCTGTTTTATCGAGTACTTGGTCCGTTAATCCATGCTCCGGTTCATCCAAAGTTGCCACAAGAACATTGTGACCAAGCTCCATAAGATGCTCTTTTATTGGAGCATGAAGTCCATCAGGATAAACGTTTTTAACCTCTACGTGCTGTTTCTCATGCCTGAATTCATTCCAAATAGTAACATTCATTGCCATCTCTCTCACTCCTTTATAAATTTCCGGCATATTTAACCGGTAAGCCATTATTTTCTGAAGATAATTTTATTGCATCCCACAAATTTGCCATGCGGAGACCAACTTCGGGAGGACAGGGGTTGGTTATTTCACCTTGACGCACTTTTAAAAATTGTTCCCAAACTCCTGTAGAAGGAGGCAGTGGGATATCGGCAACAGGTTGGTTCCCATGGTATTGTATTTGAAGTTTTTCCCCCCAAACACCAGTGTACAAGATTGCTTGGCTGGTAAAAACCCGAACATCAGAGGCGCAAGAAGGTATTGCTTCACCACAACCATTCAACGTCACCATGACCCCAGATCGTAATTTAGCCATTGCCACACACCGGGTATCGACCCTACGCCCAGAATTCTCAAGCCATGCTGACACTTCGTCGAATTCTTCCCCTGCCAAATCGGCAACAGTATTTAAGAGGTGCGCTCCTGAATCAAACATAAAACCACCTCCAGACATCCCGGGGTCTTGCCTCCAGGTTTCTGCTGTTGCCTGTCCCCAATTCTGCCACACCGTCCCAGAAATATTCAGAATCTTTCCTATTTCTCCAGACCGCAGCATCCGTACTGCCGTTCTAATTTGCGGGGAGAGACTCCCAGGAAAGGCTACCACTAACAATTTCCCAGACCTGTCCCGAATTCTGATCAATTCCCTGGCTTGATCTCCGTTCATCACCATAGGTTTTTCTAGCAGAACATCCAATCCGGCCTCAAGACAATCGACTGATTGCTGGAAATGAAGTACATGTGGAGAAACAATTAATGCTGCATCAAGCGAGTTTTGGAATTCGTCCAATAGCTGGCGTAAATTCTGCCTGCACTCAGGAACGGGTATGGAATTCTCCCTGAATATTTCGACTGCCTTCCTTACGCTATCTGTATCTGGGTCGCACAAGGCGACAACCTGAGTGTTGGCAGCTTGATTTACGATTGATTTAAGGTGGAATTGCCCAAATCCACCAACTCCCACCACAACTAATCGGACCTTTTCGCCTGTCACGATTCAGTTTAATTCTGACAGGTATGTATAACTATCTGCCACAGCCTCGAGAATATCAGTTGCACATCGATCCATTTCCACAATAAACCATTCTGTAACATCGATGTGAGGAGGAATAATTGCCTTCCAATCCATAATCCCCTTACCGACCGCAGTCATCGGTTCTTCTTTATTTCCCGGTCCGTCCTTTACATGGATCAGAGGGGACCGGTTACGAAGTTTTCGCAGAACATCGCTTACATCCAATCCGCCTACTTTCATCCAATATGTATCAACCTGGAAGAAGACGTCTGCATCTAAATGTTCCAACATCACTTCATAAGAAGGAACTCCATCAATCAGATATTCAGCTTCCCACCAGTGATTGTGGTAACCAAGAGAAAAACCATTTTCCCTGGCAACTTGGTTAGCAGTGTTTATTTTTTCACTGACTCTTTTGATTCCATCCAAATCAAGAAAATCTTCTCCCGGCATGAAAGGAATGACCAGGTAAGGGCTTTCCAATATACCCATTAGATCGATAATTTTATTTTTCTCTTCTCCGATTGGAGGGCAGAGTGGATACTGGTAACAACTAAACCCAGTCTGTCGAACAATTTCTTAGCTTCTACAGGTGTTGTTCCTGGAAATCCCGCTGGTTCAACACCCTGGTATCCCATTTCCGCAACCCGGGTGAGAATTCCCTCGAAATCTTCAACCAGTAAATCTCTAACAGAATATAGTTGTAATGCTATGGGTAAATTCATTGCTCTCCTAAACACTCAAAGCTGTCGACTGTGATAACTGCGTAATTTCCTCGGCAGTTACTTCTCTTCCCAATTTTTCGGAAAGATAGATGCCTTCTGATATCAACATGGTGTTCAATGCTAATTCAGCTGTCGGTAAAAGTGGTACCCTTCCTTGGAGAGTCGCGATCCAGTGGTGCTGCGGACTTTCATACGCATCATTATTCTCACGAATGGATCCTTTTCTCCAGGCATAATCACCAAGATCGCCCGTTGAACTCATTGCTAAATCTCCCTCGTTCCAGAAAAATCCGAATGGATCGATGCGGATCCCTCCTGTCGAACCCAGGATAACCGAACCATCTAATTTATCTAAATGTAACGCCCAGGATTTAATCATATCCAACGAGATGTTATTGGAAAATCTCACAAACCCGACACCTAATTCCTCAACGTTATACCCGCTGGCTTTAAAACGGGTTTGGTCAATAGGTGTCTCTTGATACAGTTTACCTGACACTGACATAACTTTTGGATTTCCTAAAAGGTACAGCATGCTGGCGATATGATAAACACCCATGTCGTACAAAGCTCCCCCAGCTGAGACTTCCTTTTGAACAAATGTCATGCTGCCATAACCGTCGACAAAAGGTCGTCCGCGCCGACGAAAACCAGCAGACCTGGCATGATAAATATTACCAAGCCGCCCGAGATCGATTATCTCCTTTGCTGCACGGACCTCTTTAGAAAATAGGGTGCTAAGCTGGATACTAAGTTTCCTGCCGGTCTTTTTTGCTGTCTCGAACATAGAAAGGGCATCAATATAAGTTCCAGCCATTGGCTTCTCACAATAAACATGCTTTCCAGCCTCGAGGGCTGCGATGGTCACCGGACTGTGCAAATTGTTGTGTAAAGCAACATCCACCGCCATGATATCTTCCCTTTGCAGCAGCTGCCTGAAATCTGAATACACATCCGGGATTCCATATTTCTTAGCCACAATTTCGGCTTCAACTAAGTTGATGTCGCAAACAGCAGCGATCTCAACACCTTTCACTTTTGTTGTGTAAGTTTCTATATGGTGTTTACCTATTTGACCTGTGCCAATAATGGCTACGCGAATTGTTGGGTTTTTTGTCATCGCTTTTTCTCCTGCTTAGCTTTTATTTACTTGCCCAAAGCATCCCTCGCCGCATGATCTCTACCGTTTCCGGGACATCGTAATCTTTTCTTACGTGCCCAAACGACGCATAAAAGACCCTGCCTTTGGAATACATGCGTTTCCAAACTACTGGCATCACAACACCATCAATCCAGTAAGCATGCTCACCATGAAATCGGGTTGTTGCCAGGACTTCATTAGAAGGATCCACATGCATGTAATACTGCTCAGAATGCATCTCAAAATCTTCAATTCCCTCAACAATCGGATCGTTTTTCTTGGTGATATTTACAACATAATCAATGACTCCTCCCGGATGCGCCACCCACTGCCCCCCCACCATCCATTGATACTCGGTGTTATTTCGGAATGAATTAGCCATCCCACCATGCCATCCTGCTATCCCAACACCCGAAGCGACTGCCTGTAACAATCCGCTTTCTTGTTCCCTGGTGATCGTGCCCATCGTCCACACCGGAACAATCAAGTCAAGAGCCATCATTTTTTCATGGTCAAGATACACATCTAAATTATCATAAACATCGACCTCGTATCCTTCCGTTTGAAGGATTGGTGCAAATAAGTCAGCACAAAGTTTTGGATCATGCCCATCCCATCCCCCCCATACTACAATTGCCTTTTTCATTTATTCTCCTTTTTATGATTAACCGTCTAATAAACCAGGTTTCATCCCAACCGGGAAAGGCGCCGGTCTATCGATCTGTGATTTTAACTCAATCCTTTTACCGCTTGATGCTGCTTCATGGATCGCATGCATTGTGTCCAGCACGTGGTATCCCAGGGAACCGCTGGCACGGTGCTGGCGACCAGATGCTATGGCATGAGCCATATCAGCTACACCCAGACTTCTCGAATTCTCAGCATAACCGTGTGTGAGCTCGATAATTTCCCATTGATCAGCTCCCATTCGCCAAATCTCCACAGGACCCCCAAAAGTATTGGGATCTGGAACGCGAAGTGTTCCTTCACTGCCATATATTTCGATTTTCGGCAATGAATGCTGCCATACATCGAAACTCATAATGATTGTCCCAATCGCGCCAATCGAAAAATCCAGCGTACCGGCAACATGGGTCGGAACTTCTACATCCACAATTTTCCCATATTTTTCCTTGCTGGTGATCGTCCTTTGTGGAAAAGAAATACGCGTGGATCCACTTACCCGATCTATTGAACCAATTAAGTGCACAAGTGCGGTTAAATAATACGGCCCCATATCAAACATCGGTCCTCCACCCTTCTGATAATAGAATTCAGGGGAAGGGTGCCAGCTTTCGTGCCCGTGGCAAACCATGTACGCAGTAACCGCCACCGGAAATCCAATAGCACCTTCGTCAATGAGCTGCCGGCATGTCTGTAATCCTGCACCAAGGAAAGTGTCCGGAGCACATCCAACCCGCAGACCCCGGTCATCCGCTATTGACAGGAGCTCAACGGCTTCTTGCCGGGAGATGGTCAGTGGTTTTTCGTTATAAACAGATTTTCCTGACAGGAGAGCTCGTTTAGCTATCGACGCGTGAGCATCTGGGGTTGTAAGGTTTACTACAATGTCAATCTCAAAATCTGACAATAATTCATCAACCGTTAGAGCGCGTACCCCAAACCTTTCAGCCTGCGCCAACGCCCTCTCGTGAATCAGATCCGCACATCCGGCTACTTCTAAAATTTCGAAAGTTTGGGATTTTTCCAGATAAATGCTGCTGATATTTCCACATCCAACGATGCCGATTTTCATAGATATCCTCCTAACATGTTATTGATTTCGCCATAATCCCATTGGATCATGGAAATTCCAATTAAAGGGAAGTAACTTTATCCCAAAAATAACTTTTTCAGGCTTTAACAAATACTTATCAAGCGGTTTTGGTCCGCAAGAATTGCTGCCCAAACCTCCATGGGCATGATCCAGGCAGATAACGATTTCATCTCTTTTCTTTAATTCATGGGTATGCTTTGCCTGGTCAAGATCATGAGGTGAATAATAGAGAGCGGAAATATTAAATTCGTTTTTTCCAAACATCAACAATCCACCACCTCGAAGATCCATCAATGATGCCCACATCACATCCGATTTATTCCCACACTCCTGTGGAAAAACATAATCCACATAATTTTCAGAAACCGGTAGAGACCACATCCCATACCTGGCTGATTCCTTCCTGTCGACGTAATTCTCGTGTGGTCCCCTTCCATACCAGGAGAACTGGTCAAATTTACCAGGCATTGTAAACATCAATCCCAACCGTGGGAGGTCCGGCAGCTTGGTGACTGGGGTGATTTCTGTCCATAGGTCGATTATCCCATCAGGAGAAATATAGTATTTGTAAAGAATCGAAAAACTAGGTGGAAGAGTTGCTGCAGCTTCTATAGATATGATCTCAATCTCGATTCCTCCTTGCTCGGTTCTTTCGTAACTTACACTTTGAAGGCGGTGAGTCAAGCGATCCAAACCTGCATCACGCCATTCCTTAGCGATGTGGATATCATTGTCTGTGGGAGCTCTCCAGATATTAAAACGAGGACCACTTGAGATCAATCGCCCATCATCACTTTCCAGGGAATCCATAAGACCGTAAGAAAAGTTGAATTCGAGCTTAAATCGTTCTCCCTGGATCAATAACATATCTTGCTTTTCTTCTATACTCAATTCATGGTTAGTTTTTTCAACTGGCGCACTTTTCTTTACTGCATGGTTGGGAATAGAAAATTGCGCCCATGCCACCTCATGACCAATTGGCGCCCACACATACTCTCTGTTCAATTTAAAACTGAAGTTCAACCAATATCTGGCACCAAACACGGGTTCTCGCAATTCAAAAGGAATTTCTATTTCCTTGCTTTCGCCTGCCAGGATATCCAGGGGAACTAAAGAACCTTGTTGCAATATTTCGTCATCGATGCATACCTGCCAAGTGCCATCCAGATGACTGAGTGAAATGAAATTGTACAGGTTAGTAATCCGGAATTTACCGCCGACAAGATCGACTGCTTCCATTTTAACTGGCTCAATCACTTTTTTATACTCGAGCAAACCTGGATGAGGGATACGAGATGGTGATATCAGCCCATTTACACAGAAATTTCCATCATTTGGCGAATCACCAAAATCACCACCATAAGCAAAATATGAGCTCCCATTTGGAGTTGAGACCTTTACAGCCTGGTCAACCCAGTCCCAAATGCAGCCACCCATAAGGCGTGGGTAAGAATAAATTGCCTCCCAATACTCCTTAAGATTACCGGGACCATTTCCCATTGCATGGGCATATTCACACATGAAGAATGGTCTTCCGTCTTCTTTGTTCTTTCCCTGTTCGATCAACCTATCCAGCTTCGGATACATTACGCTGACCAGATCCAGGGCAGGGGCATCATAACCGCCTTCATAATGGACAGGACGAGTTGGTTCGTTGGCATGAATCCACTCTGCCATGCGAACAAAATTTTCACCATATCCCGCTTCATTTCCCAGCGACCAGATGACAACAGACGCATGGTTCTTATCGCGCTCAACCATTCTGATCGCTCTATCCAAATGTGCGTCAAGCCAGCGCGGATTATTCGCCAGAGCAGACAAATCACCAGAATACATCATTCCGTGTGACTCTAAATCTGCCTCGTCGATGACGTACAAACCATATCGATCACAAAGGTCCAACCAGCGTGGATCATTGGTGTAATGCGAGGTACGGACGGTATTAATATTATGCTGCTTCATCAACTTGATATCTTGAATCATTGACGCATAAGTCACAGCATGACCATCAACCGGATCGGTCTCGTGACGATTAACACCTTTCAACTTAACCGCTTGCCCATTTATTTTGAACAGTTCGCCATCGACTTCGACTTTTCGAAAGCCCACCTGAGTCCAGATCGTCTCGACGATCTCATGCGTCGAAGACAGTATTTCAAGTGTTAATGTGTAAAGAGCTGGATCTTCTGCTGACCATTTTTCCACTTCCGTGACAGGAAACGACATTTGAATTAGAGCTTCTTCTTGCTGCTTGAGACCGGCATTTTCGGATCTTTGTTCACTGATGATAGTGATCCCCCGAGTGGACTCCAGCGAATACCGGATTGTTACAGTATCTAGGGTTTTATCAGATAAGTTCCTGACCCATGAGGAAATTGATAATACACCATTACTGTTTTGGTTGTCCAACTCAGTTGTTATTTTTATATCTCTAAAATGGATCAGGGGGCGCGAGATCAAAAAAACATCCCTGAAAATCCCGCTCAACCTCCACATATCCTGGTCCTCAAGGTACGAACCATCGCTAAATTGGAATACCTGGACAGTTATTAAATTGCTACCTGAACTGACATACGTTGTCAAATCGAACTCAGACGGTAAGTGTGCACCCTGGCTGTACCCAACCTGTTTCCCATTTACCCACAGATAGAATGCAGAATCAACACCTTCGAACCGAATCAGAACTTGCTTACCCGACCAATTATTGGGAATAACTACCCTTTTACGGTACAGTCCAACTGGGTTCGCGTCTGGAACATACGGAGGATCAACCGGGAATGGATAACGGACGTTAACATATAAAGGCTTCCCGTATTTTTGTGCCGCCGGATCCACCATTTGCCAATTTGATGGTACAGAAATTTCATCCCAGTCATAATCATCGAAGCTCTCTGAAAAAAAGTTTCGCGGAAGCCCCTCGGACGTTTGGCAGTACTTAAATTTCCAATCTCCATTCAAACTGATAATTTTCGGCGAACCAGCACTGGGTATATTTTTTTTAATCGCAGCTAAACTATACGGGGCGAATGTAGAATGAGGCTTCTCCAAATTTTTCGACAAAATTTCAGGATTTTCCCAATCATTTGATGATGTAAAAATTTTTTTCACTCGATCCTCATAATTTCGTCCGGATTGAACAATGCTCATCGCATTTTACATTAGTTTATCAAAGTTCTACACCGATGTTTATCACATCTTTTTTCCCCGTAAATCACCTGCCAAATGGAATAATTAACAACATGGGATATTGGACAGCAAGTTGTTGTATAATCGCCCATGCAAAAAAAGGAGTTTATAGATAAATGACAAAAATAACATTCATTGGAGCTGGGAGCTTAGGATTTACAAGGGGTCTTGTCAGGGATATTCTCACATTCCCACGTACGCAGGAAGTGACGTTAAGCCTGATGGATATCAACCCGGAAAGATTGGATTTCGCCCAGAAATCAGTTCAAAAGATAGTTGATTTAGGTAACTATCCGGCAAAAGTTGAGGCAACAATGGATCGGAAAGCTGCTCTGGAAGGTGCAGATGCAGTCCTTTGTACAATTTTGGTTGGAGACACCAAGGTATGGCGTCATGACATCGAAATACCAAAGCAGTACGGGGTAGACACAAATGTAGGCGACACCAGGAGCACCTCCGGTATATTCAGGGCGCTACGCACAATACCGGTGATGGTTGATATCGTCAAAGATATGGAAACATACTGCCCGAACGCAATTCTACTCAATTACACAAATCCGATGGCAATGTTGTGCCGAGCAATGATGCGACAATCGAGCATACAATTGACCGGGCTCTGCCACAGTGTCCAGGGCACAGCCTCAATGCTGGCAGATTGGATTGGTGCCCCACATGATGAAATTACCTATACGTGTGCAGGCATCAATCACCAGGCCTGGTACCTCGAATATAAATGGAATGGTGAGGATGCATATCCATTAATCCGCCAGGCGATCACACAGAACCCGGAAATTTATAACGAGGAAATTGTTCGAAATGAGATGTTCCTAGCGCTCGATTATTATGTAACCGAATCTAGCGGTCATAATTCCGAATATAACCCATGGTTTCGAAAACGCCAGGACCTGATTGAGAAATATTGCCTGCCTGGCACCGGTTGGAATCCTGGTAAATATGCTCATATCCTTGAAGAATATCAAAAATCAGAAAACACGTGGAAAGATGAAGCTAAGAAGTGGTTTGACAAGGAGACACCGATTGATCTCGCCCGAGGCCACGAGTATGCTGCATCTATCATAAATGCATGGCTCGGCGGCGAAATATTTGGATTCAATGGTAATGTTGCTAATACTGGCATCATCACCAATCTCCCGGAAGATGCATGCGTGGAAGTTCCAGTCTATGTAGATAAAAATGGTTTTCGCCCCGTCTTTGTGGGTGCGCTTCCACCACAGCTGGTCCCGCTCAATGTAACCAACATCATGGTGGAAGAAATGACGGTCGAGGCAGCCTTGACTGGGAATCCCCGTCTTGTGTACCAGGCTTGCATCAATGACCCCTTGACCGCTGCTGTGTTATCACTGGCTGAAATCAAAGACATGGTAAATCAGATGTTAGCCCAAAATAAACCTTATTTGCCACAATTCAGTCACACCTTCGTGAGTTAATCAATTCCACATGTATTGGAAAGACGATCTTTCTATCATAGAAGCATTGTCCTGCCCTAAACTAAGGTAAAATAAGGGCTGGAAACTGTATGTATCAGAATAACGATCGGCAAGTGAACCAATATTGAACCTCACCTGGAAAATAAACATCCAGGGATAAAACAGTATAAGGAGAAGGACATGTTACCGTTCAAATTAGGGGCTCCAGAGTTAATACTCATCCTCGTGATTGTGGTATTGCTTTTCGGTGTAGGCAGAATTGGCAGGATTAGCGGAGAGATTGGGACAGCAATCAAGAATTTCCGCAAAGGTATTCAGGAAGATGAACCCGAAAAGAAACCTGACGAAGAAGTGGAGTCTTGAATCTGACGATCCCACAAAATAAAATTATTTCACACTGGTCAGCGCAATTTTGACCGCTGGTATTGACATATTAGAGAAAAGTATGGGCTGTCTGATTATTCCGACAGCCCAATCTTTATACAGAAAATGATCGACTTCAAATCCATTCATTTGACATTACTGACAAATTTAGCTTACTCGATTCTGGTTATCATTATTGCGTTCTTTTCGATTAAGTCGATATCGTTAATTCGCAAAAGAATTGAAAAACGTCTGATGACCGGAACTCATAATAAGGAGCAGCTCGTACAAATCGAGACTTTTCTGGCAGTGAGTGAGTATATTGCGCGAGTATCCATCATTTTTATTGCCTTAATTTGGATTTTAGCTATTTTCGGTGTTGACATCCGACCAATAATCACCACTGTGGGGGTTGCTGGTCTGGCAGTTTCATTGAGCGCACAAACGATCATCAAAGATTACATTGGCGGAATGGTAATTTTGGTCGAGAATTTATTTTTTATTGGGGATATTGTAACCATCGGAGTCCATACTGGCAGAGTAATAAAAATCACGCTAAGGTCAACTTATCTTGTTGATGATCACGAAAATACGATCATAATCCCCAATGGAGATATCAGGACATTGGTCAGGGACAGTTCAAGGGTAAATGAAAAGAATAAGGCAGAGAGCAATCAGTAAAATATTCGTACTCCTGGTTACAGGTGTGTTGTTATTACTCACCGCCTGCACTGATGTCATCGTAATCACCAATTCTCCATCTCAAGCAGTACAATCGACTTCCACCGTCTTAGAACCAACATCACCGTCCACTTTTCCAGAAGGCTCAGAAAGCCCAATCGAAACAGATGAGCCAGACATTGTCGAGTTTATCCCGGAATCCCCCTACCTTATGGAAAGAATCCAAAGTGGTATTCTGCCTGAGTATAATAATCGTCTTCCTGTTATGCCTTTCGTCTCAACCAACGGGCGTGAGGATGCTGTTTATGGAGGCAGGATCCGCTGGGGATACATTAACGACCCGATATGGACCGCCGGGTTATATTTTATCGCCTGGGAATCCCTTCTGGCATGGAACAACGAATACTCAAGCGTTATCCCAAATATTGCCGAAAAAGTTGAAATCAGTCAGAATTCATCGGTATTCACATTTTCAATTCGTGAAGGCATCAAGTGGTCTGATGGGACACCATTTACGACCAGGGACATTGAGTTCTATTTAGAAGATATTTTGTATGACCCGGATGTGAATGCTGGAGGACCTATCACAGATTGGTTGCCGTATGATATGGCGACTCAGTTTCGTTACGAAATCATAGATCCGCTGCATATCCGATTTATTTTTCCGCGACCGTATTCTAAATTCCTCCTGGATTTACCGTCACTATCAGGCATCGAATTGACAGCCTATCCTGCCCATTACTGCAGCCAGTTCCACATTAAATATAACGCTAATGTGGCTGATATTGTGCGCTCAAATCCAGGGACGCGCGACTGGGTAGATTTGCTGAACAATAAATGCGGCATTTACGGGAGCTGGTTCACGAATGTGAATAAACCAACCCTGTTCGCTTGGATCGTCAGCCAATCCTCCCCGAAGGAAAATATCCTCAATTTCCAACGAAACCCATATTACTGGAAATTAGATCTTTATGGGCGCCAGCTCCCTTATATCGACGAAATCCAGGCTGTAAAATTTGATGACCAGACTGGATTGGGAAACGCATTAGCAAACGGAACTATAGACTTCGCCTGGAACCTTGACCAGGGATATCTGCAGCATTTCCTGGACGCTGCAGCCTCCGGCTCCAGCACCAATATTTCAACAATGCTGCCAGAGTCAGGTAACACAGCTACAATCCATTTCAATCGCACAATAGCTGACCAGCAGAAATCCGAGTTGTTTGCCCGTAAAGAATTCCGCGTTGGTGTTTCTCATGCTCTTAACCGCCAGCTGATCATTAACAATCTACTCGGTGGTGTTGGAAAACCCAGCCAGGCTGCTCCATCAGAGGACTCAGTTCTCTATATCCAGCGTTTGGCTGAGCAATTTTTGGAATATGATCCTGGCACGGCAAATTTTTATCTGGACCAGGTTATCCCCGTTCGAGATCAGGCAGGCTATCGTCTCATGCCAGATGGCAGTAGAGTAAGTATCACATTAACTGTGATCAACAATCTTCCTTGGACCAGCTGGCATCCAGCGCTGGCGGCGATCATCGTTGATAATCTATCCCAGGTCGGGATCGAAGTTTTTGTTGACAGCCGTTCAGAAGGTGAAGTCAACTTGTCTAAAAAGAAAAATGAGATCGAGGCATTTATTTACTTGGGTGATGGTGGTGTCGGGCTGAGCGCGATACTCAAGCCACAGAATTTTGTTCCGATGGAATTTTGGGGGGTATTCGGGAATGGTTGGTATTACTGGGCGGAAAATACGCCTGGATCTGTCCGGGTAGAACCGCCCGAGGAGATATTAAACCTGCGTCTTCAATTCGAACAAGAAGTAATCGGAACAAACTATGGACCTTCCCAAATAACAGCCATGAGGGGCATCCTGGATCTGGCGGCGGATAACTTTTGGGTGATAGGCATATCACGCCCAGGTGCTGGACATCTCCCTTATAACAACAGGATAGCAAATTTACCTGATTCATGGATATTGAGCCGATCGACCGGAGGTGTGAAAATGACATCCCCAGAATCGTGGTTCATCCCCTGAAACTTCGTTGTGCCCGGTGGTTTACCTTAGAATAGTGTTAAAATTCCTTGTGACTTGATAAATAAAAATAATAAGGTGAAATATGTCCGACTCCATAATAAATCCTATTCCCCTTCCGAATATCCCCTGGGAAGAAAGCCCTCCTGGAACTTCAGGAATTATCTGGAGGTCCAGAAAGAACCCCATCATTCGCCGTGACATAATACCAACATCAAACAGTATTTTTAACAGCGCTGTTGTTCCCTTTAATAATTCGTACGCCGGGGTTTTTCGAGTCGATGACCGAGCCCGTAATATGCGCCTGCACCGGGGATTCAGCCAGGATGGATATTCCTGGGAAATTGATCCTGCCACAATCCATTTTCAAACGGATGAACCAGAACTGGCAAATTTTGTTTATGGGTATGACCCCAGGGTAGTTTGGATTGAGGATAGGTACTACATCACCTGGTGTAACTGGTACCATGGTCCCACCATTGGCGTCGGCTACACGAAAGACTTTGAAACATTTATCCAATTGGAAAATGCATTTCTTCCTTTCAACCGTAACGGTGTGCTTTTCCCCCGTCGTATCAAAGGGAAATTTGCATTGTTGAGTCGACCCAGTGATAACGGACACACACCTTTCGGAGATATTTTTTACTCTGAGAGCCCCGATATGCACTACTGGGGAGATCATCGCTATGTAATGGGTACTTCTGGTGGATGGCAAAGTACTAAAATCGGCGCTGGTCCCATCCCTATCGAAACATCCGCAGGCTGGTTGTTGATTTACCACGGTGTACTTACTTCCTGCAATGGGTTTGTGTACAGTTTTGGCGCAGCACTCCTGGATTTAGATAAACCCTGGAAGGTAATTGCCAGGGCTGAACCTTACTTACTGTCTCCATGGGAGACTTACGAATGTGTTGGCGACACGCCTAACGTGGTTTTCCCATGTGCAGCGTTAGTTGATGGTGATTCAGGCAGGCTCGCCATCTATTACGGTGGAGCGGATACCGTGGTCTGTCTGGCGTTCAGCTATCTTAACGATATTATAGATTTTATTCTCGAAAATACCTCAAAACAAGGATAATCCATCACTTGGGAAATAATTAATGAACGATTATTGTCTTGGAATCGACCTTGGGGGCACCCATCTTCGGTGCGCAATCGTTAACTGCAAGACCGGCGAATATCGCGGTTTAAATACAGTGTCAACCAATGCGCACGAAGGTTATGAGCAAGTTATCCAAAGGATGATTTCACTAATCGATAAAACATTTGAAGGTTCAGATTTTTCCGTTGATGATATTTCGGCGATAGGAATTGGTGTTCCGGGCACAGTGGACCTGGAAACCGGTAAAATCCTTTTCTTACCCAACTTGCCTGGACAATGGCGCGGCGTAAACCTGAGCACTATCATAAAAACAATTACCGGTAAACCAACATACCTGATAAATGATGTCAGGGCTATGACGATGGGAGAATGGCGTTTTGGAGCTGGAAGAGGCCAAAAGACCATAGCCTGCCTCGCTATCGGCACAGGGATTGGTGGAGGGCTTGTCATAAACGGGACTCTGCACCTGGGGATTGGTGGTACAGCTGGTGAATTAGGACACATTATCGTCGAACCTCATGGTCTTCCCTGCGGCTGCGGAGGATCAGGATGTCTGGAAATGTATGCATCAGGTCCCGCAATCGCTTCCCTGGGACAAAAATTTATCATGCATGGACACACTTCAATGTTAGCAGAATTGTCGGAGAACCAGCCATCGAAAATCAATGCAGAAATGGTCGTTTATGCCGCAAAACTCGGAGACTCACGTTCAGTCCATATCCTCAAAAATGCCGGTTATTATCTGGGCATGGCAATCAGCAACATTGTCGTAACAATCAGCCCGGAAATGGTGGTGATTGGAGGCGGAGTGTCAGATGCCGGTGAAATCCTGTTTTCATCAATCAGGGAAGAAATAAAGAAAAGAGTATTCATGGTGCCAGTAGAAAAGGTAACCATTAAACAAGCTGACCTGGGAGTCTATGCCGGGTTGATCGGTTCAGCTGCCTGGGCGAATGATTCCCTGGGGAATTGAGACTTTTTATCGGGTATCCACGGAGGAAAAATGCCAGAGTCATTAAAATGGGAAATACCTTGTGCGCTGTTCGGTCATCTAAACAATCTAATTCCGTCATCCCAAAACCCCTTGTCGATGCTGATCAACCCTGAATTTACAATGGAAACTACTCCTGGAGTAAATTCTGACATTATCCGTGAAGCTGGTATCAAAGATGCCATGGGAAATTTAAGCCCGGCTTTCCAAAGGACGCTCCAAGTTCTTGCGGATCCAGATGCGTGCGCAGACTTGAGGGTGGTATACGGGAATTCGTCTTACCAAAATACCTTTTATTTCAGCAAGGGATTTTCACGAAGTGTCAGTGTACTCACTTCTCAAGAGAAAATCATCATTTGCGATCCAGGAGATATCGACTCCGCAGTGATCAAACTCCAGGAGTTGATTGGTAGTAATTTAACCCGAACCTATAACCTGAACACGAACCTTTCTTATTATCAATCCCTGGTATTGGGATCGATGCTCGATATTCAGAGGAAAGCGGATCTTCTCTCACTGGTAGAAAATAGATCATCTCAAAAGATCCTCGTGGTTCAGCAGGACATCGTCGAACACTTAAACCAGGTGAAAGTGCAAAACTCGCTGCAATGGTTCGCTGCAAATATTATGCGTAAGCGTTCTACCGATTATGACCATTTTCAAATCGAAATCGCGTTACAAGATCTCGAAACAGCGGGGTTTACCTTATTCGAGGACGGGAAATATACGTTGGCAGGTCATTTTGAGGACCTTTCTAAGCATTTTGGACTTTTAAAAACCATCATCGACATGGATGTACAAAGGTATTTTCGTAAAAACCAAAAAACGGTATCTGTACAGTACCAATGCCTGCAAAGTGGAGTCAATGACACTTTGCTGATGGTTTTCAAGGAGAACCATGTACATCTGGTCGCAACTGAACCCAAATCCTTTATTGAGGATGTCCAGTTTCAGATTAATGGGAATGGAATATCCCAAATTGAGGAGCCTGTGGAAGATAAAGGTATCGCAGAGGCGACAATCGTCCTGGGATCAGCTGACCTGATCTGGCAGCTGGTCTCGAAAGATACCGGAAAACCCATATCACTGAAAGATGTCATGCGTTTAGGTCGAAATCCCGATAGCCAAATTATATTCAATGAGCCCAGTATTTCTCGAGCTCACGCAATCATCGAGATCCAAAATTCTGAATGTTGGATAACCGATCTCAATTCAAGGAATGGCACTTTCGTAAACAACGTAAAGATTAAACAGCCCACTAAATTGAGCAATATGGATATTTTAAAAATCGGTCCTTTCGAGTTCGAGGTCAATTCAGTAATCTCAGGAGTGCTTCCAACCCAGGCCTTGCCGCGCCAATGAAATTTTATTTGGAGGAAAAATGAACGCCAGGATCGACGGACCGCAATCACCACTATTTTCACCTGTTAAATTATCAAAAACGATTCAACCAGATACTATCGGTTCTGTACCCGGGATTACGCCTCAAATGGTTGAGGCCGCGAAGGAATTCCCGGCTTCAGACAGTGTTTCATGGGGTATTCCTTTTAACTACTCTGGGATCCTCCCGCTTGCCCAGGAGTCAGTTTCGCTTCCAACAGTACCTTTTAAATCAAGATGGATCATTTTTCTGCACACCTCCGACCTCCGCCCGATGCATATAGATGAACATGGGATGTTGGTGCCACCCATGCGCGGTGAAGGTCAATTGAATGAACATGCAGCCGACTACATCTTGATCTACGAAGATGGCAGCGAATACCGGCAGCAGATCAAAAGGCGTATCCAGGTTGGCATGTTTACTCATAGATGGGGTGATAACTGCTTCCAGGCTGTCGAAGATGCTAAACCTCATCCTGTGAAGGCAGCCCACGAGCAAGTTTCAGCTGGCTGGGGAGGCACGCAGACGCGTGTGTCAGCGTGGAATTACAACGCCTGGATAAATTGGATTTATGCCCTGGAAAACCCAAACCCTGAGAAACCTGTGGTTAGTTTCCGCTTCGAGCCAAAATCTGGCATACTCATTATTTCCGGCATCAGTATTGGTGATGCCAGTGAAGAACCATTACGCTGGAGAAGCCGAAAGAAAGCACAGCTAATACTGCCAGAAGGCAAAATTTTTGACCCACAACTGGACGAGAAAGGTCGCAACAAAAGTATTCAATTGGACATGGGACAGGTTATCTCAGTAAAGCCCAAATTGATTTACCCTCAAGATGGTTGGGAGGCAGGTTACCAGCAAAGCCTGCCCAATGTCTCAAATAAAGAAATTCTCGTGGAATATACTGCTCATCCCGATGCAATATTTTATCTGGAATACGGCAAGCAAATTCCTGTTGCTGAAGTCGAAAAAAACAATAATTCAACAATCGTTCCAATCCCCGCGGCAAACCAAAGGGTAAAGATTAAGGTCGTTGAAGAGGTCAGCGAGAAACCTGTCACGGTTAAGATCCATATTCATGGGATGTTCGGAGAATATCTGGCTCCCGTTGATCGTCATAGGATTATCAATCCTGCATGGTTTGAGGATTATTCAGCAGATTTCGCCCATCGAGGATTTCATTACAACACTTATATCCCTGGAGAAACAACTGTTGATCTGCCGGTGGGGAAGGTGTTCATCGAAATTACCAAGGGGTTCGAAATCCAACCTATCCGAAAAATCTTTGAGGTCACTACCGCAACCGATGAGATTCGCATCGCAATACGTAAAATTTTGGCGTGGAGAGAAAAAGGTTGGGTAACAGCGGACACCCACGTGCATTTCCTTTCACCCATTACTGCTATGCTTGAAGGAGCTGGTGAAGGAGTTAATGTTGTCAACCTTCTTGCAAGCCAATGGGGCGAGTTGATGACAAATGTCGGCGATTTCGATGGCAGGAATACCTGGGGGAGCAAAGAAAGCGGAGGGGATGGTGAATATCTCGTCAGAGTGGGAACTGAGAACCGCCAGCATGTTTTAGGTCACATTTCATTATTGGGTTACCGCGGTGAAATAATAGCTCCTATGACAACGGGAGGTCCGGATGAGGCAGCCATCGGGGATCCCATTGAAATTTTACTCACAGAATGGGCTCACAAATGCCGAATAAATGGCGGTCTGGTTGTTTTACCTCATTTTCCAAATCCCAGGGCAGAAAATGCAGCCAGCCTGATCAACGGTGAGATCGACGCCGTCGAAATGACTTCGTGGGGTGATTTCTATTCCGGCATCGACCCGTACAGCCTGGCTGATTGGTACAGGTATCTCAACTGCGGCTATCTCACTGCCGCTGTCGGAGGAACCGACAAGATGTCTGCTGATACTGCAGTAGGTACCGTGCGAACATATGCACGTATTAAGAATGATGAACCCTTTAACTACGAAACATGGATGCAGGCTGTCCGACGGGCGGATACATTCGTTACGTATGGACCACTTCTAGATTTCGCTGTGGAAGGAAAACCGATGGGATCCCGTATTAAATTACCAGCTCACGGGGGCAAGATTACTGTCACCTGGACCGTTGCCAGTGTCACCATCCCTGTAACAAAAGTGGAACTGGTGGTCAATGGTGACATCCGGGAATTCAGCACCATCTCTGAGCTAGGTGGCAGTGGCAGCTGGGATATCAAAGTAACGGGCAGTTCATGGTTGGCTCTACTTGTGCGGGGCAAATATCCTGACAGGGATGAGATGATCGCAGCTCATTCTTCACCGGTCATGGTGCTGGTGGAGGGATCTACGATGTTGGTCGCGACTGATGCCATCACCATGCTGGAGCAAATCGAAGGCGCTCTAATTTACCTTGACACCATTGGCACGAGAGCTGAAGAAAATGCATACAAACGCATGAGAATGGTTTTAATATCTGCGTACCGCAATTTGCACAACCGAATGCATCAGGCAGGTTTTTATCACGATCATGATCTTCTCAATACCCAAGTTGACAATCACTGATTGCTATATTAGACTTTTGATATGTATGTTTCCCGTAAACAACTAGAGTCTGTTGAGGAATCAATTCTTGCTCCTTACAGTTGTAAAAGCAAGTTTACTAAAGGGCGCCAGTATCCGGATGATGAGCCGGATTACCGCACATCATTCCAACGCGAACAGGGACCGTATTCTGCATACTACAGCCTTTCGCCGGCTCGAATATAAGACCCAGGTTTTCATCAATTATGAAGGAGATTATTTTCGCACCAGACTCACCCATACCCTGGAAGTTTCTCAGATCGGAAGGAATTCGCTCGCGCTTTAGGAGCTAATGAAGATCTGGTAGAAGCAATTTGCCTCGCACACGATTTAGGTCATCCGGCATTTGGTCATTCCGGTGAAGTGATGTTAAGTAAATTGATGGTCGATCATGGAGGATTCGACCACAATAAACAATCTTTGCGCATTGTAATTTTGCTCGAAAACCGGTATCCTGACCATCCAGGTCTGAACCTGACATGGGAAGTGAGAGAGGGAATTGTCAAACACGAGTCGGAATACGACGTGTCTGACACGTCAGACTACAATCCCGAGTTGCGTGGACACCTGGAAGCTCAAATAGCCAATGTTGCCGATGAATTGGCTTACACTGCCCATGATCTGGATGATGGATTAAGGTCCGGCATGATTACACCTAGGATGCTCGAGGGCATCACCCTTTGGGAAATAATCGCTGAAAGCATCGGTTGGAAGAATTCCGAGTTGGATGACTTATCAAGGCATCGATTAATCCGCCGTTTGATCGGGTTGGAGGTCACTGACCTGATTAAATCGACCGACCAGCGTTTGCGTGAAAGCATGGTGAGGTCTGTCGACGAATTACAACGTCTTCCATATAACGTGATAGCCTTCAGCGAGGATATGCATCGCAGAAACCGTGAAATTAAGGACTTTCTGTATAAAAATCTCTACAGACACCCCAAAGTCATGCGGATGTCTGTTAAGGCGGAAAGGATCATCAATGATCTATTCCAGGCTTATTGTGATACACCGATTATTTTGCCAAAACACATTCAGGACAGCATTTCTGAATTTGGCGCGGAAAGAACCATTTGTGATTATATCGCTGGCATGACTGACCGCTTTGCTATCGAAGAACATCAAAAATTGTTTGATCCACAACTAAAACCCTGAAGACATAAAGGTTAGCATGATGAATGATACTCCCTATCTGACAGCTGAGGGAGCTGAGAAGCTCCGTCTTGAACTAAAAGAATTAAAAGAAAATGCTCGACCCGAACTCGCAAAACGGTTACGCTCCGCCATTCAAATGGGAGATCTCTCAGAAAATGCGGATTATCATAAAGCTAAAGAGGATCAAGCTTTCCTGGAAGGCAGGATCCAGGAACTGGAATACTTGCTTTCCAACGCGGTGATTATTGAAGAGAAAGGGATTCGCAGCGACATCATTGATGTTGGCTCCCATGTCACAATCCAGGAAGAGGGAGACGAGCCTATAACTTACCAGATCGTCGGAGCAAAAGAAGCATCGCCGAGAAACGGGAGGATTTCCAACGAATCACCAATCGGTAAAGCCTTATTAGGACGACGCGTAGGGGATGTCATTATTGTTGAGGCACCAATAGGGGCCATCCATTACAAGGTTATCTCAATCAATTGATTATTGCGCCTATCAAATTGTGTTTGATTATAAAAAAAACCGGAGATTTGTCTCCGGTTTTTGGTTTATCAAGCTGGTTTCGACCAGACTGTTAATTCTAACACCATTCGTTCAAAGAAACTGCCAGGTGGGAGCGGACCTTCTCCGTAAGCCATATCGACGATATTAATGGACATCCTCAAAGTCTGCGTTTCGAGTAAAAATTCTTCATTTGGGTTAGCCAAAACGGGTTCACCTTTTGCCTCCAAACGCTTACGGATATTTTCATCGTGGTACGCATTATCGCTCATCAAGACCTTGGTAACGGTCTGAATATCGTTTTTATCGAATAACCACACCTCAATCGCCGTCACTTTAGCTGGATCACCCACACCGATATGTTCGGAGATCCCGGCTCCACATTCACCCATAAATTCTCCCTGGGGTGAATCTATGCTGAACGAGTCATCATAATGTTCACTTCCTATCCTGTAAGTTGAGAGAAATTGAGAAATTGGCATCACTTCGGAGCTTATGGGCATGACAGGCTTATCATCATCAGGAATCCCATGCTCTTCGACAACTTCCTCAAATTCATCCATTCGAGTCTGTCGATTTGCTAAACGTTTAAGAACCAGGTAAATGCCCACAGCCGCTAATACAGCGACCATAATGCCCAGAAATATTGTAAATAGGGCTGCCAGTGAACTGGACCCTTCCTCCGTGGTTTCACTTTCTGCCGGAACCAATGGAGCTCCTGTAATGATCTCAGCCGCATTTTCTGATTCAACTGCCATCACATAACCGGCATATACCTCCGCAGGTAAGATCCCGAGTTCATTCCCCGTGGCTGTCAATGCTTGCTGCTTGGTCTCACCTAAGGCATCATATCTCTCCTGTGCCTGGGCAGGATTCTTCGATAATTCAAATTCAGAAGCCGCCATCTCAATCCAATTTTGCTGCTCGCTGGCGACCAAATCTGAAGGCTCTGCGTCAGTCCATTCGACTGGGAACAGCCACCAACCCAAAACGAACAACCCAATCATAGCTCCAATAATGAAACCAGTGATGCCTGTCACCCAGGGATTACGAACCTGCTTTTGGATCTCCTCCATTTTTATCTCCCTTATCTCCTCATGAAAGCGTTGAACGATTTTATTTTAGACGAAAGTTTAACAAAAACGCAACTAACCAGTAATTGGATCATTATATTCCAATAGATGCAAGAATAATGCCGCTTCATCATGCATAACAGTTGTGGTTGGCATTGGAAAATTGCTAACCGTTTACATTACTTCCACTTGTTCATTGATGAAATCTTCTAAAGGGAAAATTTCCTCACATTTGATACATTGAGCATTTTGTTTATTCGCTCCCACGAGCAGTCCATTGCAATTTGGACATGGCTGTGGCAGCGGACGCTTCCAAGAGGTAAAATCACACTCCGGATAATTAGCACACCCGTAAAATATCCTCCCATTCCGGGTTCTCCTCTCTACAATCTCTCCCTGGTCTTGAGGACATGTCACATTGATTTTCTCAAGCCACGGTTCAGTGTAACGACAATCTGGAAAATTGCTGCAGCTAATGAACTTTCCAAATCTCCCCCAACGGATCACCAACTCATTTTCACACTCCGGGCAATTCCTCCCCACCAGTTCAGGTCCCATATTCAGATTTGGCATCTCTTTCTCAGCTTTTGATACCTTTTCGGAAAATGGCTCGTAAAAATCCTTTATGACTTTAACCCAGGGCATTTCACCTTCAGCAATACGATCCAGGTCAGACTCCATTTGTGCAGTGAAACCGATATCCAATATTTCCGGAAAATGCTCAATTAACAGGTCATTCACGATGAAACCAGTTTCCGTGGGAAATAATTTGCGTCCTTCCCTGACGATGTAATTTCTTTGCTGAAGAGTACCAATGATGGGTGCGTACGTTGAAGGTCTGCCTATGCCATTTTCTTCCAATACCCTAACCAGGGTTGCCTCTGAATATCTTGGAGGTGGTTGTGTAAAATGCTGTTCCGGCAGTAACTGTACCAATTCCAGCATCTGCCCATCGAATAGACCGGATGGAATCCTTGTGTCTTCCCCATTCACCTGGTCTTCTTCTTTTGATTCCTCATAAACAATTAGGAATCCTGAAAACCGTAATGTAAAGCCTGAAGAACGCAGTAAGTACTTGTTTTGCCCTTCTCTACCGGTTACTTCAACAGAAATGGTATCGTAAATGGCAGGTGACATTTGGGAGGCTACAAAACGCTGCCAAATCATCTGATAAAGGCGGAATTGATCTTTGCTGAGATGGTTTTTAAGCTTGTCAGGCTGCCTTAATACCGAAGTTGGTCGTATCGCTTCATGGGCTTCCTGAGCGCCTTGGGTTTTTGTTTTATGAACAACAGGTACCTCAGGTAAATATTCACTCCCGAACTGGTTGAGTATAAATTGGCGTGTTTCCTCTTGCGCAGGGATAGAAATTTTGGTTGAGTCTGTTCGCATATATGTAATCAAACCAATGGATCCTTCACCCAGATCAATGCCTTCATACAATTGTTGTGCCAGTGCCATCGTCCTCTTGGTGGTGAAACCTAATTTCCTGGACGCTTCCTGTTGAAGCGAGCTGGTTATGAAAGGTGCTGCAGGATTTCTTTTACGTTCACCAACCTTCAATTGGCTAATGGCATATTTTGCTTTTTCCATGGCAGCCAACACTGGTTTTACAGAACTTTCATTTTTAAACTCAACATTTTCCAGGTTGATCATAACCAGTTTCGCAATAAAGCTCTGTTCACCATCCTCAGGTAAGAACTCCGCCTTTATGCTCCAATACTCCTCAGGTATAAAAGCTTCTATCTCTCTTTCACGTTCCACTACGATACGAAGAGCAACAGACTGTACCCTACCAGCAGATAACCTTCCCCGGACTTTCCTCCATAACAGTGGGCTCAGGTTGTAACCCACCAGGCGGTCCAGTATCCTTCTTGCTTGCTGTGCATCCACCAGGTCCATATTGATCGACCTTGAATGAGAGAAAGCCTCAATGATCGCTGGTTCTGTAATTTCATGGAAAACAACCCGGTGACAGTTCTCACCTGGGATTTCAGCAGATTCAACAAGGTGCCAGGCGATCGCTTCGCCTTCTCTGTCCGGATCCGTTGCCAGGTATATTTCACCTGCATTGGCAGCAAGCTTCTTAATATCCCTGACCACCTGGCGCTTTTCGTTCGGAATCCGGTATTTTGGCATAAACCCATTTTCAACATCCACCGATAACTGAGAACGCAGCAGGTCCCTCACATGACCTACTGAAGCGATAACGTTATACCCTCTGCCAAGGAAACGTCCGACTGTTTTTGCCTTTGTGGGTGATTCTACAATGACCAATTTGCCTTTGCGTTTTGCGGCAGGCTTTGGCTCGGGTTTTGGGGTTTCCATCCCTTCATGTTGATCCGTTTTTCCCATGCGAAATAACGTTGTCCCACATACTTCACATCTTCCCTTTGTAGCAGGTCTGCCATTCTTGGTAAAGGTCGCCACTGGTTCGGCAATTATCCTGTTCGTTTTACACTTAACACAATACGCTTCTAAATTTTGATCCACCATTCTATTAAATATACTTCCTGTCCATTCAACCTGAGCTGGTTGACCACATAGCGAACGTTTTGAGCCTGGTTTTTATTACATACCAGGAGAACATCGCCAGTATCAACAACCACGAGGTTGTCAATTCCTATTGTCACTATTAATCTATGTTTTTGTGCCATATACACCAAGGTTTGATGCGTATCCAGTCCAGTATGCTCACCACCGATGATAATATTCCCGTCTTTGTCACCCGGGATGACATTAAACAATGCATCCCAACTGCCAATATCACTCCAGTCTAATCCATCTGCAGGGATAACGGCAGTCCCAACCGCTCCCTCCATAATCGCATAATCAATGGTCTCGATAGGTATCTTGGACCAAACCCTCGCTAAAGTCTCCTCACCAGCCGGTGTGCCATGGGTCAATCCAATATCAACCAGCTCTGCTGCAACCTCGGGAATTTGCCGTCTCATCTCGTTCAGAATCCGTTCTGTTTTCCAAACAAACATACCCGAATTCCAGGCGTAACCACCATGTGAAATCAAATCTGCAGCCTGATCTTCTCCAGGCTTTTCAACGAACCTGGCCATTCGAAAAACTGGTTGGTCATCGATGGTTTCCAGGTAATCACCATATTGGATGTACCCATACGCTGTCGCAGGGAATGTTGGCTTTATGCCCAAAGTCACCAGGAAATTTTTACCTGCTACCAGGTAAGCCGTCCTAAGCAGCTTTCTGAAGCGTTCTTCGCCACCAATGAAATGGTCGGCGGTGAGAACAGCCATAACCGAATCGGGATCCTTTCTTTGCAGGACCACGGCTGCATAACCGATAACGGACGCCGTCCCTCTGGGCTCGGGTTCACATAGAAAATTTTCCAATGGGATTTCAGGTACCTGTGCCTGAAGCTCCGCTGCCTGATCTCGTAAGGTTACTACATATATCTGCTCTGACGAGAACACACCTGCTAAACGCTGTACGGAGGTCTGAAAGAAGTCCTTTCATCAAACAGGCTTAGCATTTGTTTTGGTTTGTGTGATCTGGAGAGAGGCCACAAGCGTGTACCACTTCCTCCAGCCATAATGACTGCGTAGTAATTTTTCACCGGACATCCAGCTTTCAGGCGTATTCCTCGGGAATCTCTCTTACGACAGAATAATTTATACCATCGACTTTCTTAACATAACCTTTAAGTTCCATCAAGGTCAAAGTGGACAGGACTTTTTCGATCGGTAAGTCCGTACGATTTTTCAATTCATCAACTGGCATTGGTTCTTCCCGAAGTAAAGAATACAATCCAGCTTCAATAGGGTCGGATGGTAATGCCATCCTGGCATCTTTTTGGGCACTTAACTGAGTCAGGTTCAAAACTTCCAACACATCATTAGTGTTTTGTAATAACCGAGCGCCTTGTTGGATTAATTTATGCGAACCTCGGCTTTGAGGTGAATTAATGTTTCCAGGAACAGCAAACACTTCTCTACCTTGTTCAGCAGCAAACGCAGCAGTGATTAAAGCCCCACTGCTTTCACCAGCTTCAACAATGATTACAGCTCTGGAAAGAGCCGAGATGAGGCGATTCCGCGGCGGGAAATTCACCGCATCTGGTGGAGTGCCAGGAGCATAATCACTAACGACCGCTCCATTCTGAGTAATTAAGGCAGCCAGCTGCCGATTTTCAGGAGGATAAATTCGGTCAACACCACAACCCAACACTGCGATTGTCCTTCCTCCGCCTCGTAATGACGACTGATGGGCAATCGAATCGATACCCCTCGCCAAACCGCTGACGACTGTCACTCCAGCTCGAGCCAGATCTTCAGCCAGAGCCGCGGCTACATGTTTTCCATAGGCTGTCACTCGTCTGGTACCGACAATCCCAACTGACCAATCATCATCGCTGCTCAATTCACCCTTACAGTAAATGGTCGGTGGGGATTGGTCAATTTCTCGCAGTCTCTCTGGATAACTGGCATCATCCCAGGTAAAAACCTTGATCCCGGCGTTGTTTATGTTCTCCCATTCTTTTTCCAGCGAAACCTGTTTGCGTACCTGGTTTAAGTTCTCAAGAAGTTTTTGCCCCAAACCAACTTCCCTGAGATCGTTATCGGTTGCATTCCATGCAGTTTCAAGATCACCAAAATAATGGATCAGGTTCCGTACCCGTACAGACCCTATGCCTTTCACCATGCTGAAACCGACATAGTATAAGCGCTGGTCAACAGACATAAGACCCCTTTTATGCCTGATTTTCGAGCCCAGAGATCATATTAACAGTGATCAATCCAGCATCCACATCGATATTTTCGATAACTTCGTCAATCACTGGGAGCAATATTTCTTTTCCCAGGTCTGTTTTAACAATGAAAACATCATTCGCGCCTGTCTCAAGTATCTCTACAAGTGATCCGACAACACGACCCCTTATATCGACTACACGCAGACCTATCAATTCGTGATGATAGTATTCACCTTCTTCAAGAGGTTGGGCGTCCTTAGACTGTACTTTCACGAGCTGATTCCGGAAGATTCCAACCTCTTCAGGTAAATCATATCCCTGGAAAGAAACAATAATTCCCTTATTGTGGTGGCGCGCAGATCTGATCTGCTGGATCGAGTTTTCCTCACCTATAAAAACCCTTGCGCCTTTCTGGATACGTTCGGGGAAATCAGTGATCACTTCCATTAGCACTTCGCCAACCACACCATGTGGTCGACGTATTTTTCCGATTACTAAGTAAACCGGCTCGCTTGTTGAAGGCGAGCCTTGTTTAGTTTCCACCATTTACCACCATTTTTGAAGTATCAGGCTAATTCATCATTCCGGTTCGACAATATCGAGGAATGCCTGTTTACCTTCCTGAGCCGCCACAACCCGGAGCATAATCCGGATCGCATTTGCGACTTTGCCATTCTTCCCAATAATCCTGCCCATATCCTCTTTTGCCACCTCCAAACGGACCACCTGTCTGGAACCTTGACGGACTTGAGAAACCTTAACTTGCTTAGGATCGTCTACAAGGGATGTGGCAATGTATTGCACAAGCTCTCTCATACTTGCTCCCTGATTATTCTAATTAATCCTGATTAGCACAGGCTTGATCACATTTCTGGTTATACAACCAGAGTCGTTTTTGTGCCTGAATTACGCTTCGCCTCAGCCGCCTCAGCTTCTTCCATCAAAACTTCGATGGATTCACCTTGCTTAAACCGGTCATATCGATCAAGCAGTCCAGTCCTTTTAAATATCTGGGTAACCGAATCGGATGGCTTCGCACCAGAATCAATCCAGCTGAAAATTCGGTCTTCTTTTAATACTACTGTTTCGGGATTTGTTCTTGGATTGTAAAATCCGAGAGTCTCCAATGACTTGCTGTCCCGCGGAGCTTCCCTATCAACCGCTATAACTCGATAACTCGGTTGACCCTTGGATCCCACTCTCATCAATCGTATTCTTACCATAAAAACATTTTCTCCTTGTATATTAAACTATCTTAATTGCAGAGTAATTACCAAGTATACCCGCAATTATCAATAGCATTAAATTAACTCATCCATTTTGGCAGTCCTCGCTGCCCTGAGCGCTTAATCATTTTAAACATCTTTTGTGTCTCACGGAACTGCTTCATCAACCGATTAACTTCCTGGACTTCTGTCCCTGACCCATTCGCGATTCTCCGCCTGCGGGAGGCATTTAACAGATCTGGATTCCTTCTCTCCTTTGGGGTCATCGAATTGATGATCGCTTCGGTGACTTTCAATTGATCTTCGGCATCCTTTGGATCGATTTGTTTAGCCATCTGACCCATCCCCCCCGGAAGCATTTCCATGATCTGTCCCAATGGACCCATTTTTCTTAACTGGCGGAGCTGGTCGGAGAAATCCTGTAGAGTGAATTCACCGGACATAAGCTTCTGTGCTTGTTCCTGGGCGACATCCTGGTCATAAGCTGCCTCTGCTTTTTCAATTAAACCCAGCAAATCTCCCATCCCAAGGATTCGACTAGCCAATCGGGATGGGTCATATAATTCGATCGCCTCTAAACCTTCTCCAGTCCCCAAGAATTTTATCGGCACACCTGTCACAGAGCGAATTGATATTGCTGCACCTCCCCTGGCATCGCCATCCATCTTGGTCAACACCAAACCGGTAATAGGGATTACGTCTTTGAACCCTTTAGCGATATTCACGGATTCCTGACCGATCATCGCATCAACCACTAAAAGAATCTCGGAAGGCTGGACATTTATCTGAATTGCGGCTAATTCATCCATTAACGGTTGATCTAGTTGCGAACGCCCTGCAGTATCGATGATGAGAACTGTAAAACCACCATTTTTCGATTTATCAAGCGCTTGCGCAGCAATTTCTGGAGGTTTAATCCCTTCCTGGAAATAAACTGGGAGGTCAAGACGAGTGCCAAGTGTCTCCAATTGCGTGACCGCTGCAGGTCTGTAGGGATCGCACGCGGCAAGCATTACCCTTTCGCCTTGAGAACGTAATATCCGCGCAATCTTCGCAGCATGGGTTGTTTTACCGGACCCCTGGAGACCGATCAACATCAACACCCGAGGTCTCGGACCAGATAAGTTCAACCGCTCAGATTCACCAAGCGTGTGGATCAGCTCCTCATTCACGATCTTAACGACCTGCTGCCCGGGATTCAATGCTTTCGAGACTTCTTGACCAATTGCTCGTTCACGAACATTGTTCACGAAATCTTTTACGACAGCATAATTGACATCAGCTTCTAAAAGCGCCAGGCGCACCTCGCGCATCGCCGCATCAACATCTGATTCGGAAAGCTTACCTCGTCTTCGTAAACCTTTGAAGACTTCATTTAATCGTTCAGTCAAGTTTTCAAACACAGCACGTCATTTTAGCCTGTATGCATAATATGGTCAAGATCAATTCCGCATTCGTTATAAATAATTGTTTTTCACTCACATATTCGCAACCGAACGAATCGCATGGTGTTTTATAGAAAAAGATAAAAGGATAGGATAAAAATATGTCTAAAGTCGCCTTAGTTACTGACAGCACTTCATATTTACCCCCTGATTTAATAGCTGAATATTACATCCACGTAGTACCACAAGTATTAATTTGGGGCGATGAAATCTTCGAGGATGGGATCGATATCCAACCCGAGGAATTTTACCTTAGACTCGCCAGTTCACAGGTTATGCCATCAACTTCGCAGGTTACACCTCAGTCTTTCATTGAAATCTTTACCACACTCACCAGTCAGAAGTATGATATCCTGGCAATCTTGTTGTCAGAGAGTCTGTCAGGAACGATTTCGTCAGCAAAGCAGGCGAAAGAAAATTTCCCTGGAGCTAAAATTGAGATCGTTGATTCTTACACGACTGCGATGGCATTGGGTTTTGTAGTCCTTGCCGCAGCCAGGGCTGCGAAAGAGGGTCAAGACCTTGAATCCTGCAAGACTATTGCCGAAAAAGCCAGAGAACATGTTGGGGTAGTCTTCGCGGTGAATACTTTAGAGTTTTTGCATCGAGGCGGTCGCATAGGCGGTGCGAAAAAATTATTAGCTTCCGCTTTGAGTATTAAACCGATCCTTGAGGTCACCGGCGGGAAAGTGGAAGCAGTAGAAAATGTTCGTACCCGATCGAAATCTCTGAACCGGTTGGTGGAAATTGTTGGCGAACGTTCACAAGGGCATACCCCGATTCGGCTGGCGACGCTTCATGCGAACTGTTACGAAGAAGCAAAATCCCTTCTGAATACGGCAAACGAAAAATATACCGCTGTCGAATGCATTTTTTCTGAGGTAAGTCCGGTCATCGGCACGCATGCTGGACCAGGCACAGTTGGGTTGGCATATATGGCGGGTATGTAAAATTTCGACAACTATCGTTTATTATCAGCGTGATAAAATAATTTCTTAATTCAGCATATCCACGCTTCCTGGGATTTTGTTAACATTAAGCGTGCTCTTATTTATTTCGTCCTGGGAAAAGTTATTGAATTAATCACTGAATTTCATCCTTTCTCCGAGGTACATATAAACCTTATGATAAAAAAATTGTTTATTCCAGGACCAACACATGTGAGAGATAAAATCCTCCAGGCTCAAACCTTGCCCATGATCGGTCACCGCAGCAGTGAGTATTCAGATCTTCAATTCCGGGTCACAGAGAAACTTCAGCAATTACTTTATTCCCAACAAAGAGTTTATATTTACCCTAGTGCATCAACAGGAGTGATGGAAGGATCGATCCGGCAAGCGTCAAATAAACGCATCCTTTGCACGGTTTGTGGGGCATTTTCAAAGCGGTGGTATGAAATCATCCAGGCGAATGGACTTGCCTGTGATAAATTGGAAGTTGAATTAGGTGAAGCGATAACCGTAGACCTTGTAAAAGAGGCACTTGAAGAAAACGAATATGATGCCGTCACCCTGACAATGAACGAGACATCAACCGGGATCATGAATCCGGTCAAAGAAATCGCTGCAATGATACACAACCTGTATCCGCAAACACTGATCCTCGTTGACGCAGTTAGCTGCATGGCAGGGGTTGAGATTCGATTTGATGATTGGGGGTTAGATGTTTGTTTTGCCGGCACACAAAAGTGTTTCGCTCTCCCCCCAGGTCTGGTCGTCTGCGCCGTCAGTAACCGCGCCAGAGAACGTGCACTCACTGTCCCCGCACGTGGGTTCTATTTCGCGTACAGCGCAATGGATAAAAGCTACGAAAAAGGTCAGAACTCCGGCAACACCCGCCATCAGTTTGATTTTTGCTTTAGACCAACAAATGGACGACATCCTGCAAGAAGGTATTGAGAACCGCTTTTCTCGCCACAAGGCGATGGCAGAGATAACACGAAAATGGGCTATGAATTATTTTGCATTGTACGGTGACATAAAATATCTTTCCGATACGGTAACCAACATCGCCAACACTCGCGAGATCAACGTTTCTAGTCTAAATAAAGAACTCGGAAATCGAGGGGCGATGATTTCCAATGGTTATGGTGATCTTAAAGAAAAGTGTTTCAGGATTGGACACATGGGCGATCACACTGTCAGTGACATCAACTGGCTTTTGACTCAAATAGAGGAAATATTAGGATTATGAACCACATCAAAATATTAGTATGTGATCGGACTGAAGACAGTGCTCTTGAGAAAATCCGCGCTGTTGGTTTACAAGTTGATGTGAATGATGAAATATCAAGTTCCCAGCTTATAGAAACAATCTCTGATTACCAGGCAATCATCGTACGCAGCCGAACCAAGGTTACTGCTGATGTGATTGACGCTGCTCAAAAGTTGAAACTAATCGTGAGAGGCGGTGTTGGGCTTGACACAATAGACGTAGAACATGCCCACAGCAAAGAAATTACCGTTTTTAATACGCCAAAAGCATCTTCAACCGCTGTTGCAGAATTGGCGATCGGTTATATGTTCGCCCTCGCCAGGCAGATTCCTCAAGCAACAGCTTCACTGAAACAAAGTCTTTGGGAAAAGAAACGATTCACCGGACAGGAAATCAACGGTAAAAATCTCGGTATTGTAGGGATTGGTAATATCGGACTTGAAGTCGCCTGGCGAGCCCGGGCATTAGGAATGAACGTTGAAGCTTACGACCCGTACGTCCAGCCGCGTGAACAAATTGAGCTGCAATCGCTGGACTACATCATCAGCTGGGCAGATTACCTTACCTTTCACCTTCCGTTGACCAGTGAAACACGGAATATGATCGGTAAAGAACAGTTTTCGATGATGAAAAATGGAGTACGCATCATCAACTGCGCTCGTGGTGGCATCATCAATGAGCAGGATTTATATGATGCACTTGTGGATGGGAAAGTGTCTGGTGCTGCACTGGATGTTTTCGAAACTGAACCAGCAATAGGGAACCGACTTTTCCAACTTCCAGGGGTGATTGGCACACCACACATCGGCGCTGCAACGCAAGAAGCTCAAATAAGAATAGGTGAAGAAATCGCCGAAATCATAATCGGTTTTTTCAAGGGCTGATTATTGGATATTTTCTTCTCCGATTTAGGTGAGGTACCACTCCCTCCAGATGAAGTGCGCATTCGAGGTCTTCAAGCACATTCTTTGGGTGATGGGAAAAGATTTCGCATCCAGGTCGAGCTAGATCCATCACAAAAACGTCCCAGTATCGACCTGGAGGTGAAAGATGCGGGTAATGACGCCGTTTTATACACCACAAGTATCGTTGACAGTATTTCTAGAAGCGTCGAAGTTATTGTTCACCTTCCTGGCAGAACAATCCAGGGACCTTATTCCGTGACTGCCAGTTTATACTTTGTCGAGGTTCCTGAAATAAAAACTAAATCTGGTATGATGTTGTCTGATGATGGCGAAATGGAACAGGATATCCCCCAGCAGCCCGACCTAGATGCAGCTGAATACTTAAATCCACCCGAGGTTAAGGACACAAAAACGATCATTTTTTCTCGCGAATAATTTATGAAACACTTATTTAGGCTTGCACCGTATCTCAAGCCTTATCGATTTAGCATCATTCTTGCACTCATTTTATTATTTTCACTCACTGGAATTTCTCTGGTAATCCCAAGGATCATCCAGTATGTGATCGATTTTGGACTCTCTCAAAACCAGGTCAATTTCCTGGTATCCGCTTCGTTGATTCTGTTAGGTTTAGGATTACTTCGAGGCATTCTGAACTATATTCTTCGTTATACGAATGGTTGGATCAGTACCAGGTTCGGTTACGATTTGCGAAATCGATTATTTGACCACATCCAACACCTCCCCTTCAGTTATCACGATCACACTCAATCAGGACAATTAATCAGCCGCTGTATTGAAGATGTACGCGCCATTGAACGCTTCGCTGGATTTGGTTTCGCAGAGCTGGTTCACATCATCCTGACGATGATAGTGGTAACTATACTTTTATTTGTTCAAGAACCGCTGCTGGCGGTCATCGCGCTCATTCCTCTGATCCCTTTAATTTGGATCACGCTGGATTTTGGACGCAAAGTTGGTTCATTATTCTACGATGTTGACCATACCATGGGAGACCTTTCATCTCAGCTTCAAGAGAATGTCACCGGGGTGCAAGTTGTCAGGGCATTCGCCCGCGAGGACTACGAGATAAAAAGGTTCCGTACGATAAACGAGCTTTTATATAACGCCCGGGTGACGGTTGTGTTCCAATGGTCACGGATCATGCCAACCACAAACTTCCTCGTTTCATTGAGCACATTGGTCATCATCCTTGTAGGTGGAATTATGGTGATCCGCGGTGAAATGACAATCGGTCAGGTTGTCGCTTTCAACGCGTATCTCTTGATGCTTGCCGGTCCCGCTCGTCAGCTTGCCTGGTTGGTGAATGCGGTTGGTGAGGCGGATGCTGGAGCACAACGTACTCTTGAAGTTCTCGACATAAAATCAAATATCACTTCTCCTATCAAACCAGTAGATATCGCCTTGATGCATGGCAAAGTTGAATTTAAGGATGTTTGTTTCCGCTATGAGACAGGGAATACAGTTGCTCTCGAGGAGATTAACTTTCGTATCGAACCCAATAAAATCATAGCCCTGATAGGCGCAACCGGGTCTGGGAAAACCTCCCTGGTAAATTTAATCCCACGCTTCTACGATACTTCTCTTGGGTCTGTAATGATCGACGATATTGATGTACGTGAAGTGGATCTGGTAACCCTGCGGAAACAAATAGGGATCGTTTTGCAGACATCATTATTGTTTTCCACAACAGTCAAAGAAAATATCGCCTTCGGCAGACCCACAGCGACAATGGAAGAAGTTACCGCTGCCGCCAGGTTAGCCCAGGCAGATATCTTTATTGACGCCCTCCCCGATGGCTACGAAACCGTCATTGGAGAGCGAGGGGTGACGCTTTCAGGCGGTCAACGCCAACGAATTGCCATCGCCAGGGCGGTTTTGCTGGATCCAAAAATTCTCATCCTTGACGATTCGACTTCGAGCGTCGATACCGAAACAGAAAAATTGATCCAGGAAGCACTGGACTGCCTGATGGAAGGGCGGACTTCCTTTATCATTGCCCACAGGCTGGCGACCGTGCGCAGAGCCGACCTGATTCTGGTAATGGATGAGGGTCGCATCGTGGAGAGAGGTACACACGACGAGTTAATCCTGCAAAACGGTCTTTACCGGGAAATTTATGATTTGCAATTAAAAGACCAGGAGAAGATACAGGAGGATATCCTCTCACTGAGCAGTCCCATTCCTGAAGAGTTAGATAACAGAAATATCTCATGACACAAGCAGTAATCGATACAAATACCGAAGACATTCAACATCGCGGATATGATCCTGAAATAACCAGGAGATTGGCTGCCTTTACGATTCCCTATACCAGACCGTTGATGGTATCCCTGCTGCTTATGCTGCTTAACTCGGTAGCGTCTGTTGCCGGACCCTACCTGATGAAAATCGCCATTGATGACGGCATGACTGATGGTAATATCCGCATCCTGATCATAGTAGTCCTGGTTTACTTATTTACATTGGGTGTTCAATGGATTTCAATTTATCTTAGAGTTAATATCATGGCAAAGGTAGGTCAATCCATAATATTTGACCTTCGCCAGGTGCTGTACGAACACCTACAATCATTATCTCTCAGTTTTTTCAGTCATTTCAGCGTTGGACGGGTGATCACTCGTGTGATCAACGATGTCGAAGTTTTGAGGGATTTCATCACGTGGGCACTATTGGCTATAGCCAGAGATTTGTTCACCATGATAGGCATCATCGTTGTCATGGTCGGGATGAATGTCAAACTATCGCTGATTACTTTCAGCGTGATACCCTTGATGGTCCTACTTACCATAGTGTTTAAGAACCGTGCTCGTGAAAATTACCGCGCCGTAAGATCTGCTTTATCCAGGACAAATTCTGTCCTTGCTGAGAATATAAATGGTATCCGCGTGGTACAGGCTTTTTCCAGGCAACAGATCAATTATGAAAACTTCAGGGATACGGTAAATAAAGAATCGCTGGACACCCGAATTAAAGCAGCCAGAGTTTCAGCCGCTTACCCGGCAGGCATCGATTTCCTGGGAATTTTAGGTGTGAGTTTGGTGGTTCTATTTGGCGGTTTGGCAATTTTAAACGATGGTGACGTTACGATTACTTCAGGTGTTTTGGTTGCATTCGTGTTGTACATCGAAAGATTTTTTGAACCCATCCGAGACTTAAGCAATCGGTACGATTCGTTCCAGTCCATTATGGCAAGTGGTGAGCGGATTTTAGCCCTGGTTGATACCCCCGCTGAAGTCCAGGATGAACCGGATGCCCTTGAAATGCCTATCATTGATGGTAGAGTCGAGTTCAAGGATGTTCAATTCCATTACAGCGATGATCCTACTCTTGTGCTGGAGGATATTAATTTCACAGTTAAACCAGGTGAGACGGTAGCCCTGGTTGGTAAAACTGGTGCCGGGAAATCAACGATCGTAAAATTAGTCAGCCGATTTCATGATCCTACGCAAGGAGAAGTGCTGATCGATGGGATCAACCTGCAATCAGTATCTCAAAAGAGCCTTCGAAGCCAGTTTGGTATTGTGCTTCAAGACCCATTCCTGTTTGGGGGATCAGTTGCCGATAACATTCGATTCGGACGCCTGGATGCCACCAGAGAGGAGATTATCAGATCGGCTGAAATGGTTGGCGCTCATGAATTCATCTCCAAATTAGAAAAGGGGTACGATACCCATGTTGAAGAAGGTGGCGCTATCCTTTCCGTGGGGCAACGCCAGTTAATATCGTTTGCACGTGCTTTACTCGCAAATCCCAGGATATTAATACTCGATGAAGCCACATCGTCTGTTGACACACAGACTGAAAAAACCATACAGGATGCCTTGAATAAATTATTAGAATCACGTACTGCGTTTGTCATCGCCCACAGGTTATCAACGATTGTAAACGCTGATCGGATCATTGTTGTTAATGAAGGCAAAATCATAGAACAAGGCAGCCACGCAGAATTGTTGGATATGAAAGGCGTCTATTTTAAACTGTATCGAACCGGCTTCGACGAATCGTCCTTATAAGAAAAATGGTCTTGACAAACAGAACGTTTGTGCTAAACTAATCACCAGCAGATCTGCTACATCTGATGAATATTCAGACCTGCGAACAAAATACTGGCAACTCTTCGTAATTTAATTTTTTCAAGGAGACACAAACATGGCTCGAAGAAGTTCTTCTACTAGTCAAGACGCAGGTGAAATTGACTCATCACGACAGATGGCTTTGGACAAAGCTCTTGGTGACATCACCAAACGTTATGGTGATGGTTCCATCATGCGTTTAGGCGAGGCATACCACCTTCAGGTCGAATCAATCCCCACAGGCTCTCTATCTCTGGATATCGCTTTAGGTACCGGCGGTATTCCGCGCGGCAGGATCACTGAAATATACGGTCCTGAAGCTTCCGGTAAAACTACTATATGCCAGCATGTGGTCGCCGAGGCTCAAAAATTAGGTGGCACCGCAGCTTTTATCGACATGGAGCACGCACTTGACCCTGTTTATGCCGCCAGGTGCGGTGTGAATGTGGACAGTTTGCTCATTTCGCAGCCAGATACCGGTGAACAAGCTTTAGAAATTGCTGAAGCGCTGGTCCGCTCGGGTGCAGTCGAGATCGTCGTAGTCGATTCGGTTGCAGCATTGGTCCCACGCGCTCGAGATCGAAGGTGATATGGGTGATGCCACGATGGGTATGCAGGCGCGCTTGATGTCTCAGGCTTGCCGGAAGTTATCCGGAGCTATCAAACAAACGAACACCGCTGTCATTTTCACCAACCAGCTGCGCCAAAAGATCGGGGTTATGTTTGGCAATCCGGAAACTACGACTGGTGGTATGGCATTAAAATTTTATGCTTCCGTCAGGCTGGATGTTCGCAGGATACAGGCAATCAAATTGGGCTCTGATATCATTGGCAGCCGAACACGCGTCAGGGTCGTCAAAAACAAGGTAGCACCACCCTTCAAAACCGCTGAATTCGATATCATGTATAACGAAGGTATCTCAAGAATGGGTGATCTTTTAGATCTGGCGGTAACTCTTGATGTCGTTTCAAAACGCGGGTCGTTCTACAATTATGGTGAGATTCGCCTTGGTCAGGGCAGGGAGAATTCGAAGGACTTCATGCGCGAGCACCTTGACCTGGCTGATGAGATTGAACTCACAGTTCGCCAACAAGCTTTGAATAGTGATTTACATTTCAGTTACGGCGGAGATGAAGACGAGGATCCCGGGTCAGACGATTAGTATTTAACAAAAAACGGGATCTATCCAGTTATCACGAGGATAGATCCCGTTCTTTATTAAGTAGTTCCAGAATTACTGAAGCGTTGGGATCATGTGCCTTCTTCCCAGGAATTTAGATACTTAATTTGCAGCTGCGTCAATTCATCGATCTTGACTCCCATTGCGATAAGTTTGATTTTCGCAATTTGCCGATCGATTTCTTCCGGTACACTATATACTTTTCGCTGCAAACTACCAGCATTTTTCACCAGGTACTCAAGACTCAACGCCTGGTTAGCAAAAGACATGTCCATTACGCTGGCGGGATGTCCTTCAGCAGCCGCAAGGTTAATTAAGCGTCCTTCTCCAAGCAGGTTGATTTGTCTACCATCGGACAGCACGTACTGGTCAACAAATGGTCGCACCAGTTTTTTGTCAGTGGACATTTCCTCCAATGCGGGAATGTTGATCTCTACATTGAAGTGCCCTGAATTTGCCACAATCGCTCCGTCCTTCATCACCTCAAAATGGTGGCGGTCCAAAACATTGATATCACCGGTCACGGTCACAAAAATATCGCCTATTTGGGCGGCTTCATTCATGGGCATCACTCTGAAACCATCCATAACTGCTTCCAATGCCGGCAGAGGATCGATTTCTGTGACGATCACATTAGAACCCATTCCCCGCGCCCTGCTAGCCAGACCTCGACCACACCATCCATAACCCGCTACAACGAAGGTTTTACCTGCCAAAAGGATATTCGTCGCCCTTACAATCCCATCAATTGTTGACTGACCGGTCCCATACCTGTTATCGAAGAAATGCTTTGTCATCGCATCGTTAACTGCCATAACAGGGAATTCCAATGAACCCTCCGCAGCCATAGCACGAAGTCGGATAACGCCAGTGGTAGTCTCCTCCGTTCCGCCAACGATATTTGGAATCAGGTCACGCATATCCTTGTGAAGCGTGCTGACTAAATCTGCGCCATCATCCATAGTTATATGAGGTGAATTCGAAAGTGCCGCCCTGATATGGCGGTAATACGTTACATTGTCCTCACCCTTGATGGCGTAAGTCGGAATCTCCGAATGCGACACCAGGGATGCCGCAACATCATCCTGTGTTGAAAGCGGGTTGGATGCAGTTAGGACAACTTCAGCACCGCCAGCATTCAATGTTTGCATCAAGTTTGCTGTCTCAGTGGTTACGTGCAGACAGGCAGACACCCTTATACCGGCAAGCGGTCTTTCTTTCTCAAACCGTTCACGGATCAACTTCAACACCGGCATTTCTCGAGCTGCCCAATCGATCCGGCGCCTGCCACCTTCGGCAAGTTTTAAATCCTTCACATCATAATTTTCCATCAGTCATCCTTATTTTAAATTTATGATTAACTTCCAGCGGTTAGACATCAAAAATATCGAGTGGTTCTCCAAATTCCTTCTCAAATCGGGATGAAAATCCACTCGGTGTAAAACTATAACCCATCGTCCCCAGATTCTCCAGGCAGTAGGCTGCAATCAATGCTCCCATTTTCCCACAGGTTTGCAAGGATTTTCCCCGAGCAAGTCCTGTCAAGAACCCACCACGAAAAGCATCACCAACCCCTGTAGGATCCACAAGTGCTGATGGCGACACTACGGGTACCAATAATTTCTCCCCATTTACATAAATCTCAGCCCCATCCGGTCCTCGAGTGACAACATTGATAAAACCATCTGGAGCTGCCTCCCGGGCAGCAATTTGCATTGGATTCATCCCCGTGATATTTTCAACCAATGCAGCTTCGTAATCATTGCCAAACAACCCTGTTGAACCCTCGATACCTTCGATTAGATCATCTTTACTCATACGGACAATCTGCTGAGATGGATCAAAGAAATAATTAATTCCTAACATCTTGCACTCACGCACATATAAGCGCATTGCTTCCGGGTCATTCGGGGAAATCACGACGAGGTCGGGCACCAATTCCAGGCTTTTTAAAGACATTTGACCCGCATAAGCCATTGCTCCAGGATAAAAACTGGCGATCTGGTTATTATCTCGATCAGTATTTACAAAAAAGGACGCAGTTTTCACCCCAGGAAACTCCCTCGCGCCGGCAGTATCTACACCTGTATTCTGCAAAAAAGAACGGAATTCGCTGAAATCTTCTCCGACAGCAGCCCAAAGTCCGGGCTTCTCACCTAATAATGCCATTGCATAGGCAATATTGGATGCGATCCCACCATACCTGGTTTCCAACGAATCGACCAGGAAGGACAGGCTTATTGTAGCAAGGCGGTCCGGCAAAATATGTTCTTTAAAGTAACCCGGAAAGGTCATTAAATAATCAATTGCGACCGAACCGGTAAGCAAAATCCTCATAAATAATATTTCCCTTCTACTTTTTTGCTTTGGTTTTTGACAGCTTTCTGCAAACCAGTTGTGAATGGAGGGTATAATACCCCCTCCTCAGTGACAATCCCGGTGATTATCCGGTGAGGTGTGATATCAAAGGCTGGATTCCTGGCTGTTGCCTGAGAGGGGTGTATGGATTTACCTTCTAATTGAATACCTAATACTTCCAATGAATCGCGCTCTTCAATAGGAATATCTTCTCCTTTTCCCACCTTTAGATCCACCGTCGAAGTAGGGACTACCGCATAAACCGGCACATGATTGTCGTGTGCAGCAAGTGCGAGCATGTACGTCCCTATTTTGTTAGCCACGTCACCATTTCCTGCAGCTCGGTCAGCACCGAAGAAAACTTTTTGCACCAACCTTTTTTGAAGGAAATAACCGGCAGAGTTATCGGTGATTATGTCATACGGTATCCCATATTGTTCAAGTTCCCAGGCAGTTAACCGAGCCCCTTGAAGGCGAGGACGGGTCTCATCTACCAGCACATGAATCGATTTGCCCTGGGTGTGAGCCATACGAATGACGCCCAATGCAGTTCCCCAATCTACGGCAGCCAGCGACCCGGTATTGCAATGATGCAAAATAGTGTCCCCATCATCGATCAATTCAGCGCCAAATTTTCCCATAGCGATATTGATCTCGACATCTTCGTCAGCCATCCTTTGTGCCAGGTGTAATACCCTTAACCGAAGCTCTGCGGTATCACGGATCTTCGAAGTTCCAATTAATCCCAACACCTTATCGACAGCCCAACTCAGGTTTACGGCTGTCGGGCGAGCAGCTTTAATGGTCACTGCAGCTTGAGTGTAAAATTCTATTAGCTCTTCAGTATTGGTAGTTGACGATTGGAAACCGGCTAAACCCATGGCAAAGGCTGCTGTAACACCTATTGCCGGAGCCCCACGAACCACCATATCACGAATTGCAGTTGCGACATCATCATACCGGTCATATTCCAGCAGGATAAATTCAACGGGTAGCGCTCTCTGGTCAATTAATCGTAGTTTATTATTTTGGTAATTCCACTCAACAGTTCTCATAAATTTACAACCCTTTTATCAGGCGCAAAGAGTTTAACACGTGATCATTTCATTGTCTATGGTCATGCTACTATCATGCCTTTTCCGCCTGTCAAATCATTAAGAACCTCTTACTAACCTCCAAATCCAAGGTGATATGCTTATGTTAAAATGACTCACGTGAAACTTAGAAGTCGTCGCTTGAGTTGGTTAATTGTCTTGACAATTTTATCTGTGTCAGTAGCCTGTAACATTCCCTCATTAACAAATCAGGCTGTTGTTGAAACCACCATCCCTACTGACCGCCCCACAGACATACCCGAAGCTACAGAAACCCCTTTTCCCACTCCCACGCCAACACCTGAACCAGAGGTTCGTATCGATATTGGTGAACAAGCGTTGGGAGTGGGCGATTTCGATTCTGCTTCTGAAGAGTTCGATTCTGTTTTGGGTGAAAGTGATGACCAACGAACTGTCTACGCTGCTACGCTGGGTCAGGCTAAAACTGCCTTCCTTGAAGGCAATCAAGGTGACGCGATAGAGATCGCCGAACCACTCCTTCTTAACCAGGCAGAAATCAAAGAACTATCGGACCTGGTTTCAGCGACGTATTTTCTTCTCGGGCAGGCTTACTATCAGGAAGAGCGATATTTGGATGCCGCAGGTGCTTATGCTTCATATCTGGAACTAAGACCCGGCATTATCGATGCATACGTGCATGATTTGATTGGAGATTCGTTGTTCGCTGGTGGTGAGTATTTTGAAGCCGTGAAGTCCTACACAACCGCATTGGAATTTCCGGGATCTTTCGACCGTACTTTTATTGAAATGAAGTTAGCCAGGTCGCTTGCGTTGAACAGTGAATATGAAGCTGCCCTTGAAAAATACGAACAGATTTACCAGAGAACTGATAACGAGAACACAAAAGCATTAATCCATTTGCGAAAAGGACAGGTCTACACGCAATTAGATGAATTGGACCAGGCTTACAACGAATATTTACGAACGGTTGATCAATACCCAACCGCTTACGAGTCATATTCTGCTCTTCTCGCACTGGTGGAGGCAGGTGTGCCGGTTAACGAACTGAATCGGGGTCTGGTCGATTTCTTTGCCGGAGAGTATGGCGCAGCTTTAGCAGCATTCAACAGATATCTGATCAATAACCCTCCCGATCCTGGAACGGCTCATTATTATATTGGCATTTCTCATCGTTATGGTGGTCGTTATGATGAGGCTTTGGCAGCCTGGGATATATTGATCCAGGATTTCCCTGACCACCCATATTGGGATGAAGCCTGGGAACAGAAGGGTTTCACACAATGGTTTTATATGGATGATTATGATGCAGCTATTGAAACTCTATTAGGATTTGTCGACGCAAGTCCAACCCACCCAAGAGCCCCGGAGTTTATGGACGATGCTGCCAGAGCAGCAGAACGTTCAGGAGATTTGGCTCTTGCAGCCAAATTGTGGAAAGATTTGACGATGAATTACACTACTGACGAGAGGGCTGCCAATAGTTTATTTTTATCATCACTATCGTATTATCGCCTGGGTCGCTATGACGAAGCTTTACAAGGTTTCCAGGGTACATTAGGGATCAGTCAGACGCTTTCTGATAAATCCCGAGCCTTGTTATGGATAGGCAAAACCCACGAACAATTAGAAAATGTTGTAGAAGCAGAAAAGGCAATCCAGGAAGCCTCATCTGTAGATCCAACAGGGTATTACAGTGAACGAGCAAGGGATCTGATTCTCGGAAGAGATGCCTTCACCCATCCCGGTATGGTTGACTTCGCATATGATCATGAAGGCGAATTAAATAAAGCCTCCGCATGGATGAAAACAACTTTCCAGATCGCGGATGAGACGAATTTAATTGGTTTGGGCTCGCTTGAAGAGGAACCATCCATCATCAGAGCTAACGAGTTATGGCGGTTGGGCTTAAAAGAAGAGGCAAAACTCGAGTTTGAAACATTGCGCCAGGCACTTTTATCTGATCCTGAACTGACTTTCAGATTAGCCCAACACTTTTCGCAGATAGGATTACATCGTTCCGCGGCGTTCGCAGCCCGAAGAGTTTTGGATATGGCAGGTATGGATGATGCGAGCAGCCTGACAGCACCAACATTTTTCTCGCGTCTCCGTTTTCCTATCTTATTTACCGACCTCATCTTGCCAGCAGCTGCAGAATACCAAATTCACCCTCTGTTAATTCTCAGCCTAATTCGCCAGGAAAGCCTTTTCGAATCGTTTGCCTTGAGCTCTGCCTCAGCTCAAGGATTAATGCAAATCATACCTTCGACAGGTGAAGAAATTGCACTTGATTTAGGCATGGCTGAATCATTTATAGTTTCCGACTTGAACCGACCATATATCAACATTAATTTTGGCACCTATTATCTGTCCAAACAGATCGATTATTTCAACGGTGATATTTATGCAGCCCTTGCAGCATACAATGGAGGTCCTGGGAATTCAGCCCAATGGCTGGACTTAGCGCCTGAAGATTCGGATCTCTTCCTCGAAGTAATTCGCTACGCCGAGACACGTTTGTATATACGCAGGATCTATGAAATTTTCTCGATTTATAAACGGCTTTATGATCGAACGCCTTAAGGGTTTGTCGCGACCTGTGGGCTTGTCAGTATGAACCATTCGTTCACATTGTTATATCGGTCTAATGGATCATACATCGGTCCAATGCGAACCCCTTGAACCTCCCTATCGATTCCCACACTCTCGACCAGGAAAAATAATGGCAGGGACGGTAGTTCGTTCATGAATCTGACCTGGAAGCTTTTATACAGATTTGCCCGTTGCTGCCAATCGACCTGCGTACGACCTACCTCCACATATTCACTCGCCTGCCGGTCGTTCCACCCGGAGTAATTTTTTCCGCGGGCAGCCTGTGTCTGGTGCCAGAATGGATATGGATCAGGATCGGGTTCGCCCATAGAATTTACTTCGACCAGGGCAAGATCATAATTCTTAGCAGATAAGAAATTCTTTTCTAACTGGTTGGCAGGGGCCGGAACCAGGTTTACACTGACTCCCAATTTCCCCCAATCGTCCGCAAGTTTTTCGGCGATTTGGGGGTAAGGCTCGATATCTGGAAACACAAGACGGAATACCAGTTGGTTGCCCTCTTTCGAGCGAATATTACCGCCTTCAATTCCGAGATCATACCCGGCCTCAATCAAAATTGCTAAAGCCTGATCTGGATCGTATGGTTGTGGTGCCAGACCGTCATAATACGCCCAGGACGCTGGAAAAATTGGACCATCAGCGGTTATCGCTTGACCGCCTAAATTGTTATCCACTATCATCTGTCTGTTTATGCCGAGTGAAAGGGCTCGTCTGACTTCAAGATCCTGAAGAGCCACAGCGGTTGGCGATTCCAAATTTATCATAACCAATCCCAATTTTGGTACCAGACCCGTGTAAATTCCTAAGTTATCGGCTTCAAGCGTGGCTCGCAGGTCACTAGCGGAGATCTCGCCTATGCCCATGATTTTATCCGGGTCAGTTATCTCACCCCCCGATACTCCAGCCTGGTAGGCCATGTACGCAGAAGGAAAATCCGGAAAATAACGAAAAGAAAATCGATCAATGAAAGCCGAAGGCCTGTAAAATTGTTTGAAACTTGTAAGATCAACCCCGGTAATCTCCTCGTTCTCGATAGTAAACCTGACGAACTGGTAAGGTCCGCTGCCGACAGGGAGGAGATTCAGGTCTGATGCAAGGATTTCGTCGGGTGACACCTCGCCCCAAATATGTTCAGGCATGAGACCGAAAGTCAATAAACTCATGAAAGGTGAAAATGATTCCGGAAGCCTGAATTGAACAACACTTTCATCTAAGGCCTCGACTTCAACCAACTTCCAAAATTCACGAATATCATCGGGCACCGGCAGAGATTCTTGCTGCAATAAACCTATAGTGAAAACCACATCATTACTGGTAATTGCCTCCCCATCATGCCAGAAAGCCTCCCTTAGGGAGAAATTGTATACGCGCCCATCCTGAGAAATCCCCCACGAATCTGCAAGATCGCCAAAAGGGAGACCACTGGAATCGAATTTAATCAAGCTTGAATAAAGCAGGCGGTTAACCACGCGGTCGGCGGGATTGACCCAGTCATACATGGGGTTCAACCTTCCGGGTGAGCCAACGATGGCTTCGGTGTAAATCCCACCAACACTTGGTTTTTCTACTTGTTGTTCAACGCCAGGAGGGAATGCTTCCTCCCCTTGTGGCAGCAACAAAATGATAATAGCAGTGATTGCTAGAACAACTACGATTATCTGCCAACGGATCTTTTTCATTTATTTTCTATAAATTAATCGCTCCCCTGTTATCCTTCAGGGGAGCAATATTCCTAACCAGGATCGGGTGTTTAATTATATAGTTCGTCAAATTATCCGGAAATAGTAATTGTTGCCAGGATCAATAAGAAGAATATTGCGCTTAAAATGATCGTCGCCCTGAAAAGGACTTTCTCGATTCCTCGGCGGGCGGTGAAAAACGCACCGGTATCCCCACCTGTTAATCCTCCCAAACCTGCGCCTTTGCTTTGCAGGATAATGCTGACGATCAACGCGATCGACGTTATAATGAGTGCGATTGCGAAAATTATATCCAAGAACATCCTCCATTCAGTTTGTTAAGCACGGCGATTATACCATATGCATGAAATAATTCTGAACATCCACATGCACACCAGGTTTTCTGATGGAACAGGCACCCACCAGGATATTGGAGAGGCTGCCGCCAGTGTTGGGATCGATGCGGTCGCTGTCACTGATCACAACGTCCTTGTTCAGGGCAAGGAAGGCTTTATATACAGGGATGGTCATCGTGTCCTTATGATGGTGGGGGAAGAAATCCACAACCAGGATTTACTTCCTCAGAAAAATCACCTGATCGTAATCGGAGCAGACCGCGAATTGGCACATCTCGCCCATGATCTGGAGCTGCTACTGGATGGGGTGGCAAAAGCTGGAGGCATCGCCTTCCTTGCCCACCCAGATGATCCTGAAGCACTTTCAGTCGGAGAAACAGCTATTACCTGGGAAGAATGGGAAATTGATAAATTTCACGGAATTGAAATTTGGAATGGGTTATCAGAATTTAAACGGCATATTAATTCCAAATTTGATGCCTTTAGATTAGCTCTCAGACCGGAAAGAATTGCCGAAGGACCTTTCGTAGAAACACTTTCCAGGTGGGATAGGCTGCTATCAAGTGGAAAAAAGGTGGTTGCAGTAGGGGGATCGGACGCACATGCATTGAAGTTCAGTCTGGGTCCTTTCCGCAGGAAAATCTTCCCCTACGAGTGGCATTTCCAGGGGATTAATACACATATCCTCCTTGACTCCCCTTTACATGAAGAATATGAAGAAGCTAAAAAACAGATCTTGTCAACTTTACTATCAGGCAGAGCTTTCATTGGTTACGACTTACCTGCATCGACAAATGGATTTCGATTTTCGGCTAATGGACTCAACGGCAACCTCTCCATGGGGAGCGAAACAAGCGCGAAAAATGGGGTTACCTTCCAGATAAAATTACCGCGACCCGAAAAATGCTCACTTATAAAGGACGGACAGTTCATAAAATCCTGGGAGAACCGGGAAATATGTTCTTATTCCACTTCCGAACCTGGTGTATATCGAGTGGAAGTGACAATTTTCTATAAAGGCAAGAGAAGGGGTTGGATTTATTCGAATCCCATTTATGTTACACCATGAACGAGGCTATGTATGGAATTTAAATTGAACGCACCCTACCAACCAACAGGCGACCAACCAGATGCGATAGCTAAGTTGGTCAAAGGTATTGGTAACGGGCAGCGGGACCAGGTTTTGCTTGGAGCGACAGGAACCGGAAAGACATTTACCATCGCTTCAGTCATTCAGGAAGTACAAAGACCTACTCTGGTGATGGCTCACAATAAAACACTTGCCGCCCAGCTTTATGCGGAGTTCAGGGAATTTTTTCCTGATAATGCGGTTGAGTACTTTGTCTCCTACTACGATTATTACCAACCCGAGGCCTATGTTCCCCGGCATGATTTATATATCGAAAAAGAATCCGATATCAACGAAGAGATCGAACGATTGAGGCTGGCGGCAACGACAGCATTGATGTCACGTAAAGACGTAATTATCGTAGCCTCAGTGTCCTGCATTTATGGTATTGGCAATCCGGAAGCGTACGGTAGGGTTGTGATCACTCTGGAAGCTGGGAAAATTTACCGCAGGAACGCTCTTTTACGTCAGCTTGTAGAAAGCCATTATGAGCGAAACGATCTTGAGCTAAGACCAGGCACTTTTCGGGTGCGCGGAGACAGTCTCGACATCGTCCCAGCCTATCAAGAAAAAACCGGCTTCCGTGTCACATTCTTTGGTGATGAGGTTGAAAAAATAGTCGAATTTGATAACCTGACAGGAGAATTGAAAAACAATCTTCTATCGATCAACATTTATCCTGCGAAGCATTTTATTACTGAAGAAAACAAACTGAAACAGGCAATTCAGGACATCGAAGGAGAATTGGTCGAAAGGGTTTCATTTTATAAAGCTAACGACAAATTCCTGGAGGCTCAACGCATCGAACAGCGTACTATGTATGATTTAGAAATGCTCCGAGAAGTGGGGTATTGTGCTGGTATCGAGAACTACTCAAGACACCTCGACCAACGTCCTGAAGGATCTGCACCATGGACTCTCATGGATTATGTTCCGACAGATTATCTCCTGGTGATCGATGAATCTCATATGACCATCCCACAAATTCGAGGGATGTTTAATGGAGATCGGTCGCGCAAGAATGTATTGGTGGAATATGGTTTCCGTCTGCCATCCGCAATTGACAACCGCCCTTTGACTTTCAACGAATTTGAAGAGCACATGGGCTATACAATCTACACCAGTGCAACACCTGGTCCCTACGAACTAAAAAAAGCTGACCAGGTTGTCGAGCAAATCATACGTCCAACTGGTCTGGTTGATCCGGAGGTGGAGGTTAGACCGGTCGAAGGTCAAATCGATGACCTGATTAACGAGATCCGCAGCCGGGTTGAGTTAGGTCAAAGGGTTTTAATTACAACCTTGACCAAGCGAATGGCAGAAAAACTGGCAGATTATCTGATGGAATTAGGCATCAAGGTGCATTACTTACATTCCGAGATAGATACCCTCGAAAGGATAGGGATTCTGCGAGATTTACGCTTAGGTGTTTTCGACGTGGTTGTGGGTATTAATCTCCTTCGAGAAGGTTTGGATTTGCCTGAAGTTTCACTGGTGGCGATCCTCGATGCAGACAAAGAAGGATTTCTCAGGTCCGAAACAGCTCTGATACAAACCATAGGCAGGGCAGCACGAAATGTGGACGGTAAAGTAATCATGTATGCGGATAAACACACTCCTTCTATGTCGCGAGCGATCGAGGAGACAAACCGCAGGCGAGAAGTCCAAAAGACATACAACCAGGAACATGGCATTGAACCGATCAGTATTCATAAAGCTGTCAGAGACCTGACCGACCAGCTGAGTGTAAAGGCAGTCGCAGAATCGAAGGTAGAATATGGTTCACGTGCAAAAGACAAGATTCCTCAAGGTGAATTAAAGAAAGTTATCAACGAATTGGAGAAGCAAATGAAAACAGCCGCACAAAACCTTGAATTTGAAAAAGCTGCGGTTATAAGAGACCAGATTTATGAATTACGCGCGACTTCAGGCTGAGGATTCTAATGTTCCTCCCTGGGCGCGAATAAGGCTACTTTCCGGAGAAGAATAAGGTAAACTTACACTATGACTGAGGAAAGGCATATTACCAATCCGGAAGAACCGAAATCATCATCTTCTCTGACTAACTCAATTTACCTTGTACTGGGCAGTTGGTTTTTCGCATCTGAAGCCATTAAAACCAACCACGATGACATTGAGCAAGCGATGGAATTGTTTGAAGATTCTGAGGATGAGTTCTTTCTGGTGGAAAATCGAAAAAATCAGATCAAATATGCCTTATTAGGAGTAGTACTAAGTTCTCCTGAATTGTTTGCCAAACGGTTCCGGAAGACCCGGTCTCTCACCGACCGATTATTGCGGAAGGCGAGCAGCATAACCCGACCCTTGAGCAGCAGCCGGATTATGGCACCTCTAAACAATGGGTTTGACAAGCTTGTCCAACGCGGTGAAACTATTGTGCAAGAATATGCAGAAATAGGGCGCCGCGGCGAGAAGTTCAGTGAAGTATACACCAACCAGACATTTGAAAATCTGGTCGATAAAACGGTTGATAATGTTGCCTCACGCCCGGAAATACGTGAGCTTGTTCAACAACAAAGCCTTGGTATGGCTGAAGAACTGTCTGAAGAAATCCACGACCGGTTTTCCGCTGCCGATTCCATTTTGGAAAGGATCGTTTTCAAATTAATCCCCGGTGTGAAGAAAGACACCACACCTATCGTTGAGATCCCGATTCTTGAAAATGAAAATGATCGCCTTTTCAGATTCCTCGAGCAGAAAACAAAGTGATTCAATGAGTTACTCCACCTTAAGAGTTCGACCCGCTGGCTTCTTTAGCCGTTCATTCGCTCTAGTGATTGACCTTATTTTGATTTGGACCTCAGCCACCTTGTTCGGATTCCTGGCCAGCGGAGTTCTCTCTTTTTAATATTGATACACTATTTCAAAGCCTTTTAGGCGCTTATATTGATATCCCAACTCTTCTCAGGATCAGTATCTCGGTCATTTATTCTTTCTATGTACTGGCATATTTCGCATTTTTCTGGTCCCTAACTGGATTCAGTCCTGGGAAATTTATACTTGGCTTACGTGTGGTCACGACTGATGGAAAAAAACTGCGCTTCTGGCGTGCCCTTGCCCGTGCACTCTGTTATTATTTATCCGGAATCTTGTTGTTCGCTGGCTTCTTCTTAATTATTTTTGATAAAAATCGCCAGGCACTGCATGATAAGATCACGAGAACATTGGTTGTTTACACGTAGTGGCTTTAACAAATAACATCACACGATTCCTGGACTCCCGCGAAGTCCAATACCATCTTTTTAATTTTCCACCCGAAAAACTATCCGCGGTTGAGGTGGCTGAAAGGCTGAACCTCAATCCAAATCATGTGTTTAAGTCTATCGTGCTGAAACGCCAGCCCAAGAAGAAATTAATCCTTGCTGTGATCCCAGGTCCTTTTGAGGTTGATTTAAGAAAAGTGGCTGTGTGGATCGGGGAAAAGAAAGTATTTCTACCCACTGAAACTGAGGCTGAAGAGCTTACCGGTTTCCAGGTTGGCGGAATATCACCTTTAGCCCTGTATAATAAAGGTTTCCAGGTTTTACTTGACGAGTCAGCATTAAAACTTACGGATATCGTCATTTCAGGGGGACAAAGAGGTTTCCAAATCCAGCTACCAGTCAAAAACCTGGTTGATATAACAGGTGCGTTAGTTGTACCTATTACTAGAGAATTAACTCTGAAGGACGATTAAATTGAATAGGCACGAACGCTCTATTACCCACCGTCATACACCTCTTGACCCAACGAACTCCATCATATCAGTCCGAAACATTTCAAAGTGGTATGGGAAATTCCAGGCTTTAAACCGCGTCAGCCTGGAGGTCAGTAAAGGAGAAGTTATTGTCATTTTCGGTCCTTCGGGTTCTGGAAAGTCAACCTTCATCCGTTGTATCAACAGGCTTGAGGAACACAATGAAGGGGAAATTATTGTTGATGGCATCGAGCTGAATCAGGATATGCACAACATCGAGCATGTACGCATGGAAACTGGCATGGTTTTTCAATTATTTAACCTTTTCCCACACATGACGGTACTGGACAACATCACCCTGTCACCTATAAAAGTTCGTAAATGGTCCCGTGAGGAAGCTGAAAAGATCGGAATGGAGCTGCTCGAACGTGTGGGTATCCCGGAACAGGCAAATAAATATCCGTCTCATTTATCCGGTGGTCAACAGCAAAGGGTAGCCATTGCCAGGGCTCTTGCCATGCAGCCAAAAATAATGCTGTTCGATGAACCCACATCCGCCCTTGATCCGGAAATGATAAATGAAGTATTGCAGGTAATGATTTCGCTGGCCCATTCTGGCATGACAATGATTGTGGTCACGCATGAAATGGGCTTCGCCAGATCTGTGGCAGATCGCATGGTCTTTTTCGACGAGGGGCAAATCGTCGAAATTGGCACACCACAGCAGATTTTCAATGAGCCCAAAGAAGACCGAACAAAATTATTCCTGTCACAGATAATCCAGCATTAAATCTAGTTCGAATCCGTATCAGCCTTTGATAACAACCAGTGGTCTGATCCGTGCCACTTTTTTAATGATTCCTGCGCCTTCAACTGCGTCAACCACAGCGTCCACATCCTTGTATGCGTTAGGAGCCTCTTCAGCAAGCCCTTTTAAGGAATTCGTCTGTACAATAATCCCCTCTGATCTCATATCTTTCTGTAATTTATCGCCTCTGATCGTTTTTTTCGCCTGGTGACGGCTCATCACCCTCCCAGCTCCATGGCAGGAAGACCCATAAGATTTCAACATGCTTAATTCTGTACCCACCAGTACCCAGGATGCCGTTCCCATGCTCCCTGGCACCAACACAGGTTGACCTATGGAGCGGTATTCATCAGGAATATCTTTAGAACCCGGACCAAATGCACGTGTTGCTCCTTTCCTGTGGACACAAACCGTTTCTTTCCTGCCTTTAACCATGTGCGTCTCAATCTTGCCAATGTTATGAGCGATGTCATATACCTGGAATAGATTATGGTTTCCTATCTTTCCCGCAAGAACGGATTCAAAGGCTTTACGCACATTGTGGGTCAAAACTTGCCGGTTTGCGAATGCAAAATTCGCTGCACAGCGCATCGCTGAAAGGTAACGTTGCCCTTCAGGTGAATTTAAGGGAGCACACACCAATTCTCTGTCTGGAAGTTGAATTTGGTGTTTCTTTACAACTCCCTGAAACTCACTTACATAATCGGAACATACCTGGTGACCAAAACCGCGGGAGCCGCAGTGGATTTGTAAAACAAGAAATCCTGTCGTCAAACCCATTAATTCAGCTGCATGAGCGTCGAAAACCTGTTCAATCACTCCAATCTCGATGAAATGATTACCCCCACCCAGCGTGCCAAGTTGTGGTACCCCTCTCTCAATGGCTCGCTGGCTGACTGAAGATGGATCAGCTCCAGATATTGCCCCCTCTTCTTCAGTCCTGTGAAGATCCATAGCACTCCCCAATCCTTTCTCCACCGCCCACCTCGCGCCAGCAGACAACACCTTGTCCATATCGGATGCGCTTAGGCGCAAATCACCCTTTCCACCCACACCGCTGGGACAATATTTGTCCAGAGAAAAGGCAAGGTCTTGTAAAAACGGTTTCGCCTCGTCGAATTCGATGCTAGAAGCTAAAAGTCGTACACCGCAATTAATGTCATATCCAATACCCCCAGGAGAGATCACACCATCTGGGAGCCTTGTGGCAGCTACCCCACCGATAGGAAATCCGTATCCTTGATGCATGTCTGGCATAACCATCACGGAACCAACCAAACCAGGGAGCGCAGCTGAATTCACCGCTTGCTCGAGGGAGAGGTCTTTCATAGCTTGCTCAAGCAGTGAATCCGTGGAAAATATCCGAACCGGCACCCTCATATCAGCACGGTAAGATTTGGGGATCTCCCATTCGTATTCACTTATCCTAACCATATCTGACTTATTTACCATCGCTAGATCCTATCTCAACCAGTCAGCTCAATATTACATAATTCCTTAGACATCAAAAACAATTCTGACCGAATATCCATGTTTCGTGTTTTTTATTTGTAAGTGATGCCATGTAACCGCCTTGATTGTTTTTTCGATTTTCTTTATCGGTACCAACATCCCTCCTGCCAATAACCTGTCGCTTTGAACGACTACACGAATTTCTTCTAATATTTTCCCCGAATCCTCTATCAAATATAATATTTCTGATAAAAATCTCACCAATAAGCTTTCATTGTCTTGAGCTTCAAGTTGGAATTCATACCGTTCTCGGACTGATTCTTCTGGTCTCGACCTCGATCAAAGTATAGATCCCATTAACCGCCTGAATAAATATATCATCCAAAGTTTCCCCCCAAACCTCGATCTCCCAATCAGCGATATGTCCGACCTCGCGAAAACCCGAAGGTGAATTCATAATATCATTATACACTTTGAGAAAAAACGATCACCAACGCAGTTGTCGCATCTGAAATATTTACCCTTAAAATTTTCTGATCGAGAATATCCATCAATGAAGGAATTTTTTAATTGACATCGTTTCACCTGCCATTTTCAGGAAAAGTTCATTTGAATATCTACTTATGTTAAAATCAAGGTGATGAAATTCAACCTGTCAGAAGTGGAAAGCCGTCTTCAAAAGCTCATCGAAGGCACGGTATCTAAAATCCTGCCGCAATCGATGAAAAAAACCAGCCTTTTGGAAAAAATTTCAGAATCGATGCATTCCGGGGTCGTCGTCGGACCTGACGAGACTTCTCATCGCTCCTAATTTGTACACGGTGGAACTTAACCCTGGCGAAATGCCATCGAATACAGATGCCAGGTTGTTGAGCGAAAATTTATCCCTGTACCTGCAGGAATCAGGCGAAGATGCAGGTTATCAATTCCCCGGAAAGCCGGTTGCCAGGTTTTTTGCCAACCCGGACCTACCAAAGGGAGAGACCGAAGTCTCCTCAGTTAACAGCCTGGAACAGTTAACTCCAACCAGCGGTCTTGAATTATCACCTGGCAAAGTGGGGACATCTGTTCCAAAATCCGCGTTTCTTATCGTCGATGGCACAGAAATTATTGCACTCAACTTGCCCGTTATCAACATCGGTCGCCGTTCTGACAATCATCTGATCTTGAATGATCCGAGCGTTTCCAGGATCCATGCCCAGTTAAGGGCTCAGGGAGGGAAATATATTGTCTTCGACCTCGACTCAGCCAGGGGGACCAAAGTCAACGGGAAACCAATCCGCTTGCAGGAATTAGCTTCTGGCGACGTAATAACATTAGGCGATGTACCACTCGTTTATGGTGAAAATGAATTGGAAGAACCGGATGGACAAATAAGGGATTAGTGTGGACATCACTGCGGTCGGTTACCTGTTCATACGCATACTCCTGGTGGTTCTATTATTTGGATTTGTCGGATTCACCCTTTATCTCTATTGGCAAGAAGTTTTTTTCCATCAGCAAAAAGTAAAACGGATTTCGGCTCCTTCCGTATCCATTACAGACATCCGCGCACCCACCTTCAACCATGTTTTTAATATTACTGAAATCAATATCGGGCGCGATCCTGCTTGCGAGTTTCACCTTGAAGAAGCTACTCTGTCCGCCAGACATGCGAAGTTGGCTTACCACCATAACCAGTGGTGGATTGAAGATCTGAATTCTTCCAATGGCACTTACCTCAATGATGAAGCCGTGATAACGCCTGTCGTTGTCACCACTCAAGACCATATCCGTTGTGGTGAGATAAACCTGGTTATTGACATCGATGAAGAATGAAAAAGGAGACAACGAAAACGAAATGGTAGAAATCCCCTATTTTGCTGTTTTAGGCGGAACTGGTCTTTATGCTATGCCTGGTTTGGATCATATCCAGGAACATAAGGTTGCGACCCCGTTTGGTTTGCCCAGCGGACCGATCATCACCGGTATTTTGAATGGAAAAACGATTGCATTCCTAGCCCGTCACGGGGAAGGGCATGTACTCCTTCCTGGAGAAATCAACTCACGAGCTAACATTTTCGCCTTAAAAAAGATGGGAGTGAGGAAAATCATCTCAGTGAACGCTGTGGGGTCTCTCCGCCAGGATTTCGCCCCGGGTGACCTTCTCGTTCCAGACCAGATTTTTGATTTTACTAAAGATCGAGACCGCACGTTCTTTGGCGGTGGAATCGTCGCACACATTAGCGTCGCAGATCCATTCTGCGACGAATTATCCGATCAACTTATCAAAAGCCTGAAAAAGACATCCGCTGTAGTCCACCAGGGAGGCGACCTGATCACCATCGAAGGTCCCAGATTTTCAACCAAAGCCGAATCAAGGTTATTCCAAAGCTGGGGGATCTCTGCCATCGGTATGACAACAGCCACTGAAGCTTTCCTGGCGCGTGAGGCAGAAATTGCTTATGCAGTCATGGCACATGTGACAGACTACGATGTCTGGCACGAATCTGATTCACCAGTGACCGTAGAAATCATATTGGAAAGGTTGGGGAGCAACATCGAAATTACCCGACAGGCTATCTATAATCTCACCGAACAAAAAGGTGTCAACCAGGTTTGCAGCTGCGATTCTGCGCTGGCAAACGCCATCACCACAAATCCAAACGCGATTTCACCGGAAATCAGGAAGAAATTAGAATTAATCGTCGGAAAATACTTATCCTGATCACAAGACAACCGGATAAAAAATGAAGAAATCCGCCTCAATCCAGGCGAGTTTGTTGGTTATAGCAGGTGTTTTTATCACCCTTTATGCTGCCGGTTTAACCGTTTCCAGTGCACTTCAACAGGGTGCGTGGACAGGGATGGTTGATTGGCAGCACTGGATCGGATGGTTCGTTTGGGTTGTATTAGCAATAATCGCTCACAGGACGATTAAAAATAACCTGCAAACATTTGATCCTTTCCTGCTTCCTGCTGCTTTTTTATTAACGGGTTGGGGTTTACTCAGTGTATACCGTCTGTTTCCCGTATTCGGATTACGCCAGACGACCTGGCTTGCTATTTGTGTGGCGGTTTTTCTGATTGGAACCAGGTTTTCTACAACTCTCATATTATTGAGGCGTTACAAATATGTATGGCTGACAGCGGGTATTTTCCTGGCAAGTTTGACTCTGGTCTTTGGATTAAATCCATCGGGGTCCGCAGGTCCTAAACTGTGGCTGGGTTGTTGCGGGGTATATTTCCAGCCCACAGAGCCGCTGAAACTGCTCTTGATTGTTTACCTGGCAGCTTTCCTTGCCGATCGTTATTTGTACCCGGCTCGCCTGGCGACAAAGAGAACTTTCTCCGGTCCATTCCTGGCAATAATCGCCCCTACATTAATCATGACGGGGCTGGCTCTATTACTGCTGGGTGTTCAAAAGGATTTAGGAGCAGGTTTCGTATTTATTTTTCTCTACGCATCCATCGTATTTATGGCTTCGAACCAATGGAAGCTTCTGGGAGCAGCAGCAATTAGTCTCCTGATTGCCACCCTCACAGGATATTTTCTTTTTGACGTGGTCCAGATCAGGTTGGCAGCCTGGATTAATCCCTGGCTTGACCCCAGCGGTGGTTCGTATCAGATTGCCCAGGCTATGTTGGCAATCGCCAAAGGTGGAATCTCGGGTCTCGGACCTGGTTCGGGTAACCCGGAGTTGGTACCTGTCCCGCACTCTGATTTCATATTCACCTCTATCACCGAGGAGATGGGTTTTTTAGGTGCGGTGGCTTTGCTGCTGGTTATTGGTATTATCGCCTCAAGAGGTTTTGTGATTGCATTCAACTCGACGGGAAGCTTTCGCCGTTACCTTGCTGCAGGGCTGACAGTGTTTCTGGTTGCGCAAAGTATTCTGATCATCGGAGGCAATATCCGCCTTTTACCGCTGACTGGAGTAACTTTACCCTTTGTTTCCTACGGGGGATCTTCACTCCTAGTTTCTTACATAAGTCTTTTGTTTCTTCTTCAAATCAGTGATACTGTCCACCAACCAGCTGCTCCACTTCCTAACCCAAAATCATACCTGTTTATTTATGCAGTTTTATTAACCGGGATCCTGGCAGCCATAGCCCTGGTTGCGTGGTGGTCGATTTTCCGCGCACCAATATTACTGAACTAATAAATTTAAGCCTACTGCCTGGCGCGGCTTCCAGCCTAATTTTCGGTCAAAGTAACTTTCACAAATCTCCGTTTCCCCACCTGTAAAACACCATCACCAGGTATTTGCAGAAGTGCATCCGAAACAATCTCCCCATTAAAGCGCACGCCATTTTGTTTGACCAACCTGCGCCCCTCCGCTCTGCTGTGCACTAATTTTGAAATGTACATCAGATCCAAGATAGTTTGATCTGTCGAAATTTGTATACTTTCTATATCTTCAGGAATTTCCTTTTCTCTAAATACCTGGATGAACCTGGTCCTGGCATTCAAAGCATCAGTCTCTGAATGGTAAGTGGAAACGATATCATTTGCCAATTCCATTTTGACATCGCGGGGATGGATTTTTCCCGAACTCATTCCATCTTCTATAGTTTTAATTTTCTCAGGACTCCAGGTTGTGGCAAGCCTGAAAAAATGTCCCATCGCGCGATCAGGCACACTCATAATCTTCCCAAACATATCATCCGCAGGTGAAAGCAGTGGGATATGATTGCCAAGACTTTTGCTCATTTTGATATCGCCATCCGTGCCCGGCAGGATCCCCAGGATAATGGCAATATTTGGGTCTTTTCCATAAAATTGCATCACCTTCCTTGCTGCGGTTAGAATGTTGAAAAGTTGGTCTGTACCACCTACCTGTACATCCGCATCCAACATAAATGCGTCATACCCCTGCATCAGTGAATAGAAGGTCTCGTGCAAGAAGACAGGATCACCTTTATCCCATCTAGTGCGGAAATTCTCCCTGGTCAGGAACTGCTGAACAGTGAAATTTGCAGCCAGCTTGATAAGTTCGATAAAAGTGATTTTGCTGAGCCAATCTGCATTATGACGGATTTCGGTTTTCGCGGGGTCAAGAACCTTGAAAGCTTGCTGTGCATAAGTCCTGGCGTTATTGTGGACATCTTCGAATGTAAGTTGAGGACGTAGTTTATCCTGGTCAGAAGGATCCCCTATCAAGGATGTGTAATTTCCGATCAGAAAGATAACCTGGTGTCCAAATTGCTGGAATTGCTGTAGTTTACGCATAGGGACAGTATGCCCCAGATGTAAATCACTAGTGCGGGGATCAAATCCACAGTAAACACGTAGTGGTCGATTTTCGTTCTCTGCCTTCACAAGGCGCTGTTCCAATTCACGCGCCATCATCGTTTTCATTTGTTCGTCGCCATATTCAGTTCCCTGCATAAATACTTCAACTTGATGGAGAATATGGTCTCCAACATCATGGGTGGGAATATTCATGATATAAAATCTGCCTTTTTTGAATAAATTCTTTTCTTCTCCAATGTTTGCTCTAACTTTAGATTTCCCCGAGTAAGGATAACCCTCAACAATTCATCACCATCCTTAATCCCCACACGTCCTTTTTCCTGCCCTCGCAAGGTCACTTTTCCGGAAGTCCGAAATGAAAAATAACTATCCTTACCAGAAACGAGTATTTTTTCTCCCCAAGATCCAGGAAAAGCCTCAACCATGCGGATTTCATCCCAATTTATTGAAGTGTTTCTCAAGGCAGAAACGAACCTGATTCCTGAAGTCGTAACCTTGATGGACATTTTTCGTTCATTCCAATTTGAAAGGCTGATCAGGACGGCAGAAATGAAAAACAAGTAAAACAAAATAGGGATGCCTGTCAAAATATGGTAATCGAACGCCAGGAAAACCAACCATATCACGCCAGAAACAACCGCCAACACCCATGCGAAGATCTCCCCTCTCCTGAGCACCGGTTCCGGGAAATACGTTTTCTCATCAGGAATGATCTGCATCCAGTAATTATACCCTTCCTGATTTTTGATAAATGATTGATTGATCGTCTTTTCGATGACGCGCGTTAGCACCAACTTCTGCTATAATTTTGAAATTGTACGGGTAATTATGGATGAAAAAGTGTTGATCCTGAACGCAAATTTTGAGCCTGTGCATGTGTGCAATATGCGCAGAGCGTTGAGCTTGATGATCAGCGGGAAGGCAAGCCTGGTGCTAAACGGACGCGGATTGGTCCACACTGTATCCCGCGATTTCCCGCGCCCTTCAATTCTACGGTTAGAAAAAATGGTCAGGCGCCCTCGTCCAACCGTAAGACTTACCAAACGAGAGATTTTACGGCGCGATAACTACACCTGTCAATATTGCAATTCAAATGGCAATCACCTTACAATCGACCATGTTTTTCCCAGACACGCTGGGGGCGAGCACTCCTGGGAAAATCTGGTTACTGCCTGCCCGGCATGCAACCACCGCAAGGGCAGCCGAACACTTGAGCAAGCCGGTATGAAACTGCCCCACCAACCGGAAAAGCCACCTGCGTCTGCACTATACTTTTTCGCGCGTCACCTTTCGGAAAACCGCGAATGGGAACCATTCATCAATGGCTGGTAACTGAATCAGCCCCGCCTTATGGGTTAGAACTCCAAACTTAGCAATTCATCAGCCACTATAACTTCTCCCCCAAATACCTGGCGAGTATCTGACAACATTGTTTCGGTTTGATTTTTATCTGCGATGAAATGAATCAACATCAATTTCTTAGCACCGGCTTCTCGTGCAATTTTCCCCGCTTGAACGGCTGATGAATGCCCAAAGCCTTCCCCGGTTGCTTCATGGATGAGCAAATCAGCGTCCTTACCAAGGTTTAGAACCGCGGGACAAGGTTCTGTGTCGCTTGTGTAAACCACTACCTTGCCGCTCTGAATGGATTCGACTCGAATGCCAATAGTAGGGATCATATGGCAAACAAGGGAAGATGAAATCTTAAATTCACTCGTCTTCTAAAAGAGGCACCATCTCGACTGCTGGCAGTCTATGGAGAACTACCGGATAAAAATTAGGCCACTCCTTCCAATCGTATGCATCCATCAACATTTCCAACCTATCCAAAGTATGGTCCAATCCGTAAATATTCAACAGTGAGGTCCTTCCCATGAGCCAGCTGTTCATCAAAAGGGATGGAACACCGGAAACATGGTCGGGGTGGAAATGAGTAAGCACCAGATCTGTCAAACTGAGGACATCAATGCCCGAATTTGCCAGATGGACAGTTGGATTACTGGCACAATCCACCAGGATCTTCCGATTTTTCCCGATGAACGCCATATGTGTGTTTTCATGAAAGGAATCGGGAACAGCATGAGCTGTCCCCAGGATTATTAATTTAATCATTTATTTACCTTGATCGAATGGCGTTGTATTGGTGCCTGCCAAAGAGAATGCCCAGACTGGTGATAAAGATTAATGCTGCAAAAGTCTGGTTCGCGTTAAAGCTTCCGATCATTGAGCTGTCCATGCGTATAAATTCAATCAGGAACCTGCCAAAAGAATATATTGCTGCATAAATTAGAACCAGGTCTCCTGGAAAAAGTTTTTCACGATAGCGGTGATCTAAAAAAAGCAGGACGCCCATATTCGCCAGAGACCATATCATCTCATATAAGAAAATTGGGTGGAATTTGGTCCCTGCCGGCAATCCGGTACCGAAACACCTGGTTATACCCCAGGGTACATCTGTCGGATTACCGCACAACTCCCCATTTACATAATTAGCAAACCGTCCAATTGCCTGTCCCAATGCGAGACCCGGCACGGCGATGTCTGCAAAAACCAGGAAATCCAATTGCCTTCGCCGGCTAAAAATATAAAGACCTATCATCCCACCAATAATCGCACCGTAGATTCCCAGACCACCTCTACGTATATTGATCATCTCAAGTGGGTGAGTCAAGTAATATTGAGTGGTGGTCCCATCAATAATGGAGGAAGGTGATGGCGTGAAAATATGCCACAACCTGGCTCCAATGATTCCAAGGATAAGCACCCAAATCATGGCGTCCCAAACTAATTCAGCGCTGATACCTCTTCTAGCGGCAAGCCTGGTTGCCACAAATGCGCCGGCGACAGCACCTAACATTAAAATTATTCCATAGTATCGAATGATAAAGCCACCAATCACGATACCAGTTGTTGTAAATTCCATCGAATACCTCTATTATCCTCAATAAATCTGGATCATTAAAATATGATTTATCAACGGCAGATCTTCAAATATACTGGTTGGTTTTTTTATCACCAACCACGTGCTCAGGATTAGTAGCCTGCCTGCGGATATCGATTATCCGTTGGAAAGCTGTGATATTTGCAAAAACTGCAATGATCGCGATTCCGATCAGGACAGATATTTCCCCGAAGAAATACACCAGAATTAATGCAGGAGATAACACCAGGTATCGTTCCATGCGTGTCAAAACGCCTACCTTCGTATCCCACCCAAGAGATTGTCCTCTTGAGCGGATATAAGATACCAGGAAGGAGCCGACCGCAGCAGCATAAACCAGGATTACCTGCCATGTCTCGCCATTAATGGTGAAATAATAAATCAGTCCTCCAAAAATGATCAATTCGGAATAACGATCTGTAACCGAATCGACAAAACCGCCAAATTTGGTAGACATCCCCCTCAAGCGTGCCATTGTGCCATCCAGAGCATCAACTGGACCCATCAAAAGGATTATGATACCACCCACGACCATCTGTCCCTGTGCAAGAAATATTGCACCGATAAGATTGCCTGCCAAACCGATTAACGTCATCGAGTTGGGCATCAATCCAATCCGGTTGAGAGCAGCTCCTAGGGGATCCAATATCCCTCTGAAGCGGTTACGCATCAGATCGGTAAATGTGATCGATTCCTTCGTTGATTCCTTCGTTACATCACCTTCCATATATTATCAAAACCTATCCTTTTTGTTAAAATATCAAGCAATCCTATCTTATGGAAAGATTGCTGTCAAGCTGAACCGATCAGAAAATTAGTCATCGTCCCGATCGATCAACACATCTCGATCTCTGCCACCAGGTTGAGCGGTTCCAACCACCCCCAACAATTCTAACTCCTCCATCAAGCGTGCTGCCCGTGGATACCCAATCCTCAACCTGCGCTGCAGCATCGAAGTGCTCGCTCGTTGGGTTCCACGGACAACCTCGATCGCACGGTCAATTAATTCATCGCGATCGGAGAGTACGGATTCTTCTTCCAGCATCGCATCCCAAGGGGAGACCGCATCTGCTCCAGTATCGCTTTGCTTATTCCAATACCCGATTACTCTTTGTATTTCTTGATCCGTGACCATCACGCCTTGGGAGCGTATCGGTGCAGAGGCTTCAGGTGGCACAAAAAGCATATCGCCACGACCCAGCAAAGTCTCTGCACCTACAGTATCTATAATTACGCGAGAATCGATCCCAGAAGTAACATTGAAAGCGATCCTTGCAGGAAAATTCGCTTTGATTAACCCTGTCACAACATCCGTGCTGGGTCTTTGTGTGGCAATTACCAGGTGGATACCAACTGCCCTTGCCATTTGGGCCAGCCGAACCAGGTTATGTTCTGTCTGGTCTGGAGCGGACATCATCAAATCAGCTAATTCATCCACCATCACAACGATCCTGGGCAATGGTTTTTCTTCACTCTTTCTTACAATTTTCTTGTTATAGGTTTCAATATTCCGAGACCTGGAAGTCTCCAGCAATTTGTACCTGCGGTCCATTTCTGAAACAACCCAGCGTAGAACTGCCAGAATCTTTTCCACGTCTGTTTCAACTTCACCCAGAAGGTGAGGCAAACCCTTAAATCTCTGCAATTCCACCATCTTTGGATCAACCATAACCAGCTTGAGCTCATCCGGAGTATTGTTCATAGCCAGGCAAACAGCTATCGCGGCGATACAAACCGACTTTCCGGAACCAGTAGTACCGGCGATTAGTAAATGCGGCATCGTTGCCAGGTCAGCTACGACAGGCTGCCCCGATACATCTCTGCCCAGAGCAATCGCCAGAGGTGAAGTGACTCGGTAGAACGCATCAGCCTCAAGGATGGCTCGCAAACGAACTGCCATTGTGCGCGTGTTGGGCACTTCGATTCCGACATAAGGGCGACCTGGTACCGGAGCCTCGATTCTCAAACGTTCCGCTGCCAGCGCTAGGGCAAGATCTCTTTGAAGAGCTGCAATCTGCGCAACCCGAATTTTTGATCGTGCGGCTTCCCCCTCCCCTCCGGTTTTGTCTCTTTCCACAAATCCGGGCTCAACAGCAAACTGGGTAACAGTGGGACCCATGCGGTACCCTACCACAGTTGCCGGGATGCCAAATTCGGATAATGTTTTTTCTATCATCCCGGCTGTCTGGTTAATAGATAATTTGTCCGGCTTTGAATTCTGATCAGACACCAGTAATTCGAAGCCCGGCAGTCTTTCGTCACGCTGAGGTGGTTCGACAGGTTTCTGACTTTGGATTTCTTCAGGTACTAACTGTTTGCGGAATTCGGGTGGCAAGGATGGTTTCTTCTGAGACTTTTGAGTGGTGGTTTCCGATATAGAGTCAGGAACTTGCGCAGGCTGGTATGGCTGGCTGATTACTATTTTTGAGGTGGAAGGGGTCGGCAGCTCTGTCACTTTTGAACTGGTTGACCTCCTTACAATCACCTGCCACAATCCAGTCCCAGCGACGATGCCCCAAATGAAAATAAAAGCTAGGATCAATCCTTCCCACACCAACCCAACGAATCCCAACGGCGTGAATATCCATCCCAACAGGCTGGCTATACCCCATCCAACGATCCCCCCTCCCATGCCCGATTCAGCAGTCTCGATGTTCATTCCCCCAATTACAGCCATTAACCCTAAGGAGGCTATGGCAGCTATCTCTAATGCAAAAATCCTCCCCCAGGGGATTTTCTTTGGCTTTTGAGGTACTGTGTCCAATTGCTTAAGATCCGGACTCTCTTTGAATTGCCTCCTTGATATCAGCCAATAACCCAGTGCCGTCAGCGCAATAATAATCCAAAAACTTCCGTATCCAAGGTACCTTCTCAAGAATTCGATCCAGTACTCCAACACCCCACCGGTTCTGTCCGGAAACAATATCCCAAATAATGTCATCAAGGCTAATGCCAGGCAGAACAAACCCAGTATGTCATCATAATAACGCTTAAAGAAATCGAAATCGACCGGTGCCTTCCCGTTCGTACCATCTCCACCAGTTCGATCCTTGTTCGCAGTCTGCGGACTCTCTTTGCGTGTGCTCATTTCTGCTGTGTTTTCTGTTAACCAAACCTGTATTTATTCTAACACTCATTATTTATTGTACTCAGTCCTGGCTGAAATGATGATTCCGGTCAAGATTAATATTCCACCGAGTACTTTGATTGTCGTGGGGATTTCATCAAGAAATATTACAGCTAAAATCGTGCTTGCGACCGGTTCACCCAATAACGATATTGCCACATACTCAGCACTCAGGTATCCTAAAGCCCAATTGAAGGATGAATGTCCAATCAACTGGGGGAAAACTGCCAACAGCAGCAGCCAAAAATACGTTTCAGTTGGATAACCAAATATGGGTGTTTGGGTGGAAAAGACAAACACCATCAAGAATATAGCTGCGCTGCCGTAAACAACGAATATGTAACTCACCAGGGACAAGCTGAGGCGCACTTTCCTCCCGATGATTATATATGCCGCCGCTGTTAGCGCACCGATAAGCGCGAGAAAATCTCCGAATAGCTGCCTAGAGGAAATTAAACTGCCAGCTGGTGCGCAGGAAATTCTTGATATGGTTAATTCACACAGATCACCAACCCCAATGATAATCCCGCCTGTCAACGCAATTAACATCCCCAGTAATGCTATTTTGGGAACAGGCTCTTTCAAAAACAGAGGTGAAAACAAAGCAACCCAGAGAGGAGTTGTCGTCACCAAAACCACAGAACTTGCCACCATTGTATATTCCAGGGAGCTGATCCACGCAGCAAAATGGAGTGAAAGGAAAAATCCAGATAATATCAGCAACCGAATTTCGCTTTTCTTCAGCTTGATTAATTCTTGCCTGTATCGCAGCCAAACCAGAGGCACCAATATGAGTGTGGCAATCGCTAATCTATAAAAGGCGATCACCAATGAAGGTGCTCCTTGTTGGGCATATCGGATGAATATCGATGCAGTCGAAACCGACAGTATTCCAATTCCTAAAACAACGATTGGGTTAACCCGCGGGGTTGGCTTTGTTAGATTCAGTCATGAAGGGTTCAATTCACCAATCCTAAGTCCGAAAAACTTAACCGTCAAGAGAAAATCTACCATGATGAAAATCTAACATATCTGGGGATGAACCTAATAAGGCATTTCAATACTCGATATCATCTTTGAGCAAAAGCTTATTCAATGATATTTGTCATAAATTATTTTTACAAAGTCATACCAGATAGTTTATTGACAAAGTATTCATCCACGACTAAAATTCCTGTCAAGGTGTGATAACACTTTGTTCTTCGTAAAATCCGAAAAAATTCACCTAATCTTGGAGGACTAAAATGACTTATATCATCACGAGTTTGTGTTTACGCGACGGAGGTTGCGTCGAGGTTTGTCCGGTCGAATGCATCGTACCTGGGTATCCCAAGGAACAATGGCCCTGGTATTATATTGATCCAGATACTTGCATCGATTGCGGAGCTTGTGTCCCGGAATGCCCGTACGAAGCGATATTCCCAGAAGATGAAGTACCGGATGCATTATTCAGCTCAGGGAGATGAATATATTTCCAGGGTTGGTTTGAGCGGACACTACGAGGGCACCAACCACCACGGAGTAAATGTCGTGCTCGAATCGACGAAAGTATTGGAAGCTGGTGAAACTGTTGATCTGACTGCAGATATTCAGCCTAATTATGATTATTTCCAGACCGGAACCGGTTATGGTGGCTGGGATAATGTTGATCGTGACGGATCGGAGAAATAATAATCTCAACCAGATCAATTAAAAGAAAAAGCTGGGATTTGCTCCCAGCTTTTTTCTTTTAATTATCAGTTGTCTAATTCGAGTGATCCAGCAGCGAGGTCAACTTCGAATGTCAACATCGGTCCACTTCCAGGATTTGAATAGCGTGTCCCTTCTGACATCCATTCTCCATCAAGATCGATGTTTGCCAATCCTCCCGAAAACAACACCTTTGCTGGAACCCCTTCCGGCACGATAATTTTTATCCTGCTGACGCCGGATTGAATTCTGACCACAGCATCCTGGGTCAGGTTTCCTGAAAAATCTAATACGTAATCACCGGCTCCCCCGCGAAACGTTAAGAATTGGAAATTCGCATTGGCTAATCCGGTTAATTCAACCTTCGATGCCCCTGTCTCGTAGCGGAAGGTCTCCATAGACACCAGGTTTGGCACTCTGAAATCCAGTTTGACTTCGGAAGCCCCATCACGGATGAATAAATTCGTCAAAGCCAATCCCCCAAACTGGTAATCGCCTTTGAAAGCACCAGCCTCGATTTCGAGTTCCATGGGATAACTCGCCAATTTCAAATCCCATTCATTCTTAACATCATCCTCGAAGTTAGGAAAACCATCCAGCTCAAAAGTGCCTGTTTGCAGCGTAATTTTTTCGGCAGTCTCTTCAATTTCCGGCGCCAGGTCTGGTACATTAAAAGTCGCCTGTCCATCCACTAAAACTCCTTGAGCCCCAGGAGTAATCGTTAGTTCTCCAGCGCCGAATTTTAAGGAAAGGTTCGCTGTAGGTCCATCCGGTATCGCGATCGAGATTGGCTCTGTTTGAACTTGTCCAGTTTTGATAACTCTCTCTGGGAGGTTAATCTGGATACCGCATGCCATGGTTACCAACATAACGGCAATGATTAGAATAATTATCAGCCTTCTGTTTTTCATTTTTGTCTCCTTAACTCGTTGTGTAATGACATACGCATAAATGACTGTGAAGTTGCATTAACTATAAGGTATACTCAAAATGATAGGAGGTCTTTACCATGGAAAACGAAGAACCTACACAAAAATCCGTACCGGAAGAATTCGAGGAAATCGGAAAAAACCTGCTTGGTATCCTTCGCGCAGCGTGGGACAGCCCTGAAAGAAAACGGTTATCTGACGAACTGGAAACTGGTATCAATGAACTGGGGCAAAGTTTACGCAGGGAAATGGAGAATTTCGAAAAATCACCCACGGGTGAGCGAATCAAGTCAAACGTTGATGATATCCAACAGCAAATCCGAACAGGTGAGGTTGAAGAAAAAATCCGGATTGAGGTATTAGGCGCATTGCGAACGGTGAATGCCGAATTACGCAATGCAAAAGAGAGGCTTAATACTCGCAAGCAGTCTGATAGTAAATCGAACGACATTTCCCAGCCTGAAGAGTAAAAAATTTTAAGAAAAATTCACCTCTATGGTATGGATAAAATAATAATTCGAGACTTGCTTGCAAAAGGCATCATCGGGATCAACGGTTGGGAACGAGAAACACCTCAAGAGATTTTGGTCAATTTAACACTGTTCGCCGATATAACCCAGGCTGCTTTTGTCGATGACCTTAAATTGAGCGTTGATTACCATGAGATTGCCAAGAAAGTTCTATCCCTGGTACAAAAATCTAGCCGTTATACCGTGGAAGCACTCGCTGAAGACATCGCCAGTCTTTGTTTACACGAGGAAAACGTCGTTAAAATCAAGGTTCGGGTTGAAAAACCGGGGGCACTCCCCTTTGCCAGGTCAGCAGGTGTGGAGATCGTAAGAAAGAGAAAAAACAACGATTAATTCAACATTTACTGTCCACCATGCTTTCTAAGTTGTGGAAATTAGAGTGTATTGGTACAATAATAACCGGAATCATCATTCCAACGTTCATTCCACGTTGGATAACGAGAGTAAATGAATAATCGCAAATCTGCTCGAAACATCCTTATCCTGGTCCTGGTTTCGGTCTCTTTATTGTTGAGTGCTTGCGGCGGTGAAGAAGTACTGGGACGTGCAGAAACTGAGCCAGGTGATTTAACAGCACAGCCCACCCAGCAAGAACCAGAGCTGGTGGTTGAGGAAATCAATGTACCGGAAACAGAAGAACAGCCGTCTCCTACGTCTACCCCCCTGCCTTCGAACACACCTCCTCCAAATTTGGGTATTGTTTATTACTTCTCTGGTGGGAACCTGCAATCAATCGACCTTTACGACTTGACCATCCAGCAAATCATATCGGTTGGAACAGATGTGAATGGAGCTGCACTGTCGCCTGATTACAGCTATTTTGCATATTCCAGAAATGATCAATTGGTTCTTCTCGATACCAACACCAGCGAAAACCTGGCAACAATACAAGGTAATCCTGGTGAGACTGTTTATGTGCGCGACTTCAATCCTGCGAGTACTTCAGATTACTCCCAGCTTTTAGTCCGGCGTGAAAATTCGACAGGCAGTCATTTTGGACTGGTGAATATTTCTCAAGCTGTATTGTGGACCGATTTACCCAATCCTCCCACGAATTCAGATTACGGTTGCGATACAGGTTCATCATGGTCACCGAAAGGAGACCGGATATTAGTTACTGGTCTGGGGTATGGTCTTCCTTGTAATACAAATCCTGGTGCGACTTTGATCAGTCAGCATCGCGGGTTATCCTTTAGCATTGCCGAAACAAAAATTAATAACGGATTGTCAGAAGACAATGAGATCACAGCTGGAGCCCGTACACCCACCTGGTCAGGTGACGGTGCCTACATGTACGTCAGCATGGATAGCCAGGCAACCGCACCGTACCAATTTACCAGCCAGATTTTCAGGCTCCGTGATGACGGATCCGACAAGCAGCCAATCACCAGCAATACCCGGGGGATTGCAGCTTACCCTATTTCACCTACTCCTGACCTTCTCCTCTATTCCCTTTCCGGTGACAGTCCTCAAACCGATGGGATATATATCCACAGGATCAGTGATGGTCAAAACAGTCTTGAGGTCAAGGGCACAGGGCTTTGCCCTTTAGCCTTGTCCACCGAAGATAATATTCTTTTATTCGGGCGATTGTGCGACACTCAAGGAAAAGCATTGGAATTAAATTTCAAATTCCTGGGGGAGTCAAACTCCACTACGATTGCCAGAAGCTCGGATGGTCTGCCTATCTCCTTCCTTGGTTGGAAAAGGTAAATTCAACAGGAGCTACAGCAAGTTTTTTGCAATGAATAAACAAAATTCGACATGATATAATCTTCTCGATTTAATACTCGAAAGGAACTCGCATGGAAGTTAAAATCGATCTGTATAAACGCTGTAATGTTGTTACGATCAATGGTCGGATTGATAGTGAGACCGTACCTGCATTACGCGAATCGTTAACCAGCCTCACGGATGAGGGTAATTTCTCACTAGTTTTAGATATGACCGAAGTGACATTCGTTTCAAGTGCAGGATGGTGGCTGCTGATCGATACCCAAAAAACATGCAAGAAACATAATCGCGGTGAGGTAGTGCTTGCCAATTTAGCGCCAAGAATTCGCAGTTCATTGGAACTGGTTGGCATGGATGAGTATTTTCGAACGTTTGATTCTGTTACAGACGCTGTGGGAAACATCGGCTAATGCCAACAGAAACATTTACCAGCTCATTTAAGAACCTTGAGAGAATCAGCGATTTTGTCACAAAAGCTGCGGAAGAAGCCGGATTGGACGATTCTGGTGTTTACGCCGTACAACTGGCAGTAGATGAGGCATGTGCCAATATTATTGAACACGCTTACGGGGGTAACGAAGTTGGTGATATTAAAATTACCACCCAATTTGACGCTGGAAAGTTGGTTATCGTTATGAGAGACAAGGGGCAGCCCTTCGATCCAGAGTCGGTTCCTGCTCCTAAAATGAATCTTCCTTTGGAAGAGATCTCCCCAAGAGGACTGGGTGTTTACCTGATGCATAAAATGATGGATGAAGTAAATTATGAATTTTCAGAACAGGATGGGAATATTCTCACAATGACCAAACGGAAATAGTAATTTTGTTTTGCCCGGACGAAGTATTATTTTCCCTGCCAGGTTAATTTTGTCAAACCCCAATACCAATGATGTAACCATAGATATCCCGACACAATCGAAGACGCAGCGCTTTTTAACAACCATCCTCTGGATGGTTGCTTTTTGTTTAGCATATACTCAGTCTCCCCTATATACTTCCAATCAAAATCAATATTTTCTTCACGGGATGGCAAAGGCAGGTGTCGGTCTTCTGGATCAAGATTGGCTCGCCAATACAGAGGATCCTACCCCACTTTTTAGTTTTCTGGTTTTTGGGATAACAAAGTACTTGCATCCAATTTTGTTTTACCTGGTTTATGCTGCTCTCATGAGCTTGTATTTGGTGATGATCATCAGGATCATTGAGTTGAAACGAAAAGATATTTTCTCCAAACAACAAGCCATCATCTTTCTTTCGGTCATTGTTATCATCCATTCAGCAGGATGGAGATTTTTTATCTCTAGGATAATTGATCCAGAATGGAGTTATTTCATTGAGGATGGGTTTGCGGGTCAACGAATGTTAGGTCCTGTACTACAACCAAGCTCCTTCGGTGTACTGCTGCTTCTGTCAATTTTCTTTATTTTAAAAAACCGAAAATATGCAGCGATCTTGGCAGCCTGTACAGCTGCATTGTTTCACCCAACCTATCTGCTTTCTGCTGCAATTCTTGTCTCAATCACAATTCTGGGCTACGCCTGGGAAAATCGACACGAATGGGATCGTAAACACACTTTTAAACTCGTTGCCATGGGATTCTTCGCCCTTTTAGTTATCAGCCCCATACTGGTCTATACATTCCGTTCATTTGGTTCACCATCCGCGATAACGGATCAATCCCGTAATATATTAATTACATTTCGTATACCCCATCATGCGATCATTGAGGAATGGTTCAATTACACATCTGTAATTAAATTGGTTCTGATTTTTTTAGGTTTAATTTTAACCTGGCGTACTCGTCTTTTCACAATCTTGTTGATCCCAACGGTTGTGGGCTTGGTATTGACAGTGTATCAACTTATCAGCGGGAGCCAATTATTTTCATTAATTTTCCCATGGAGAATGAGCATTTTCTTGGTGCCTATATCTACAGCTGTCCTAGTAGAAAGATCGATCATGTTCTTTTCTACACGGAATGAGCCGAAAAGATGGCACGTTTCAAAGCTTGTGGTGGTAATTTCCTTAAGCCTTACTTTCATCGCTGTTGCCTCGGGAGTGACAAGGATGTTCCTGGATTTCCAAAGGAAGTCGAATTCAAACGAGTATGCATTGTTCCAATCCATAAAGGCAGGTGATTATCCGCAATCTACCATCTTTGTTACCCCTTTGAAAATGCAGGATTTCCGGCTGGAAACCGGTCTTCCAGTGTATGTTGACTTTAAATCCATCCCATACGATGATGCCGACGTTTTAGAATGGTACCGGCGCAATCTTCTGGTCGATGAATTTTATAAAGATCCAACTTGCGGGAGGATTGAAAACTTAGGATCAAACGAATCTGTAACACACATCGTTCTTCCGATTTCATCAACCATACCAGAATGCGAGGGAACTAAAATCACAAAAATGACATCAGAGTTTTTTATACTTTAATCTGGTAAACGAACCATCCAATCCCTAGATACAAAAATCTTCCCCAAATCCGGAGGCAATCATGCAATTTGGCATAATGGCAATACAGCTGGGATCTCTCATACCCTCTCACCTTACCCCCGAGAAACTAATGGTCCATATTTCCCAATTCAACCAAACAGATTTGGTACGGAACCTGGCGGACAATGGATTCAGCACAATTGAATTAAGCGGTGACCTTGGTATGTTTTTGCCTCAAATTCTCGAAGAAGATCAGATCAATGGTTTGAAACAGATAAAGCAAGAGCTGGGATTGACTTATACCGTTCATATGCCGTTATGGTCAGTTGAACCCTCCACCCCTCTCCTTCCGGTTAGGAAAGGATCTTTACAAGCTTTATTGGATTGTATCAATTGCTATGAACCTTTGTATCCAGAGGTTTATGTTCTTCACGCTACCGGAGCCCTGGCGGCAGAATTCTACCGGATGAAAGGTCCCGATATTGCCAAAACAATCCTGCTTCGTCAATTCCAGAATAACGCACGAGAGACCATCCGGGAATTAATCGACAGCAGCGGGATTAACTCACACAGGATCGCAATCGAAACCATCGAGTTCCCATTCGACCTGACCCTCGAGATCGCCGAGGAGTTGGATCTGTCGGTTTGCGTCGATACAGGTCATATTCTCGCAGGATTCTCCGGAGAAATAGAGTTGTTTCAAGCCTTAGAACGGGTTCTTCCTCGTCTTGCTGAAATCCATTTGCACGATGCACCCTGGTGTGGCGTGTCTTATGATCCTGGATATGGCACGGATCATAAGGTTCTTGGGACAGGTGACCTCGACGTGAAACGGTTATTGAACTGGCTAAACTCAGTTTCTTTCGGCGCTCCAATAATTTTCGAGCTAAATCTGGAAGAAGCCAAAGCTTCGATGGAGTACATTCATCGTTTACAATAAAGACTGGCAGACATCAACCCTATCAGTCCGTGGACATTTCGATGAAATATCAACTTCTTTATGAACTGCATATTTCCAGGGAAGCAAGAGACCGCTACCAAATATCTGACTCTTTATTCAGCAGCGATGGCAGGATTATCTTCACCAATTTCGACAGCGTCCGTGAAGTTGCCAATAATATTAATGCCCAACGGGATCTGGTCAACAACCCACAATCTGCAATTTTAGCAGGTGATTTAAATGCTCTGGGATTGATCGACGAAATTTACCACCTGATTATTTTTGACTACAAACGACAAAATCCTGGTTTTACATCCAAAAGCCTTGAATTTTTAGAAAGAGATTTTGGGATCGAAAATGTTTCAATTTTATTGGAACGATTCGTTGAGGAATTTCCTCCACTGGCAGTGTACCACGGGCAGCTTACTGCCAGCCAATATCTTTCTAGGTGAAAGCAGAAACAGAGAAGGATTCTTAATTTCTAATCGTGAGATTGCTTTTGAGGAAATGCTACTCCTGCATATCACAAACTCAAATCCAGCTGCAGTTCATTTAAAGGAACTTTTTGACGATGGACAGCTACGCCAGGATACAGTCTACCTGCAATTGATGCCCGAAGTACGGAATTTCTTCGAACAGCAGCCGGGTTATGGTCCGCACAAGCAGACACTCTATGATCTATTGATGAGTCCGATCGACTCGGTTCCTGGTTCACTCCTGGGTCAGCTGGAATTTATCCGTATATAATTGGGTGATTATCATCCCCGATTTTATTTCTCGTGTGCTGCTTGGAACCGATCTCATCCGTGAGGAGACGCGCCCATATTTCCCACCGGGTCCTGGACCGGCATTGATCCCCATTTATTTTGCTGAGGAAGGTGAATCTCCTCAGCATGATCCCTATCCCGATTATGAACGTTTCAGCAGTGACACTGATTGGATGCCTAGATTGGTGCTACTGGCAAAAAACGCTTATGTCTGGTTAGATCAATTATCAAAAAAATACAAAAAGGTGATCCAACACCTCGACCAAATTCCCCCTGAAGAGTTATCCATCCTGGCGAAATGGGGCTTCACCGGTATTTGGTTGATTGGGATTTGGGAACGAAGTCCTGCTTCACAAAAAATAAAGCGATTGACCGGCAATCCCGAAGCTGAGGCTTCAGCGTATTCGCTTCTGAATTATGAAATTTCAATGAGCCTGGGAGGTAATGAAGCTTACGAAAAGCTGCGAAAGAATGCCCTTACATACGGTATCCGACTTGCAGCTGATATGGTGCCAAATCACATGGGCATCGATTCACAATGGGTCATCAACCATCCAGACTGGTTCATCTCACTTAAACAATCACCCTATCCTGCGTACACATTTAATGGACCTGACCTTTCCTGGGATAATCGGGTGGGCATCTATCTGGAAGATCATTATTATGACCATAGTGATGCCGCAGTAGTTTTCAAGAGGCTGGATCACGAGACCGGAGATGCCATTTATATTTACCATGGCAACGATGGCACTTCGATGCCATGGAACGACACAGCCCAATTAAATTACCTGATCCCAGAAGTGCGTGAAGCCGTTATCCAGACCATCCTACACGTGGCGCGCAACTTCCAGATTATCCGTTTTGATGCTGCCATGACCCTGGCAAAACAACATTATCACAGGCTTTGGTTTCCCGAGCCTGGCGCAGGAGGAGATATCCCCAGCCGGGCGGGTTTAGGGTTGCCAAAGCATGATTTCGATCACGTTTTTCCAGAAGAATTCTGGAGGGAAGTCGTTGACAGGATCGCTGACGAAGTACCCGATACCCTGTTGCTGGCAGAAGCTTTCTGGTTGATGGAAGGTTATTTTGTCCGTACCCTGGGTATGCACCGGGTTTATAACAGCGCTTTTATGACCATGCTGCGCGATGAAAAAAATCAGGAATACCGCAAGGTAATCAAGAATACGATCGAATTCGATCCCGAGATTTTAAAAAATTCGTTAACTTCATGAATAATCCCGATGAAAAAACTGCAGTCGAGCAGTTTGGGAAAGGTGAGAAATATTTCGGCATCTGCACTCTTCTCGCCACCCTGCCTGGATTACCTATGTTCGGTCATGGACAGATCGAAGGATTTACCGAAAAATATGGTATGGAATACCGAAGATCTTATTGGAATGAAGAAGTTGATGTTACCCTGTTAAGCAACCATGAGTTGCTGATCTTCCCTTTGCTTCGCAACCGTGCTTTGTATGCTGAAATCGAGTACTTTTACCTGTTTGACTTTCAAACTGTTGAAGGCACAACGGACGAGGATGTTATTGCCTACGCGAATGGGGATGGAAATAATTTTTCTCTGGTCGTCTATCACAACCGCTTTAAAACCACTTCGGGATTCCTGAAAACCTCATCGCCCTTCCCCCATGCTGTGGCTGAAGAACGCGTCATGAAGCGTAGAGAACTTGCTGAAGTGCTTTCTCTTCCCAACGAAGCTGGGACTTTCCTCATTTTCCGGGATTTATATACTAAGATGCAGTTTTTAATTCCGTGTGTTGAAATTCACCAACATGGTCTTCCCTTGGAGCTAAATCCTTACCATTGTCATGTATTTGTAGATTTTAAAATCGTAACGGATTCGCCGTTAGAACCTTATAATCAGCTCCACCAAAGAGGCAAAAGCTACCGCGAGGTTGGCATAGCGCTCAGAGAGCTCGTGTACAAATCGGTACTGGATCCATTCGACAAGCTGGTCAACCCGGAGGTTTTCAACACCTTGATCGCAAACCAGACAAAAAGTCTTGGTTTGGATTCATCATTTAGAGACACTTTCCTCGATCGGCTCGAAGAAAATTTGGCAGCTTTTCTCATACAGGTATTAGAAGCACTGCCGTCAGCAAGCCCAGTCAAAGACGAGAAGTTTGGTCTCACCGAATCTCTAGCCCGAGCCACACGCATCCGTATCGAAGCCTTGCTCAACCTGCCTATTTTCATCAACGACCTGATGTTATCACTCGAAAAAAGCAGCCGAGGAGCAGTCGATTACCTGGTGAACGGTCCGGACCTTTCAGGAATCCGCTTCGGTACACCAGCATTTTGGGGAACAATTTACGGATACCTGATCATTAGCACGATTGGAGAAATTTCTGGAGAAGAAAATTCAATCACCACCAGCCTGGATTTGATGGAAACCTGGTTGCTCAACAGAAAAATATCAGCCAGTTTGTGCCAGGCAGGATCCGATGAAAGGAATTCTACTCGCTGCAGTCTCATTATCCGCTTGATCATACATTGGCAGAACCAGATTCGGTTATTAAAAGATAAAGAAACAGCTATTAAACTGTGGGTAGACAGCAGTATGTCAAACACAGATGCCCAGGTTTATCTGAACGTAAACGATTTTGAAGGAAAAACCTGGTTTAACAAAGAAAGCTTTGAAGAGATGATCTGGTGGTGGTACACGAGCACAATTGTTATGCTGTACATCAATGGCGAAATCAGCAATCCAATGGAATTACTTTCCACATATGAGATCGTACAGAAATTAAATGAACTTAAAGTTAAGTCCGAGTATCAGGTTAAGAAACTCATGCTGCTAGTAAACGATTGAGGTACTGGTCAAACAAACTGCTTGCAGTTTCTGATTCTTTAATAAATCTGAATTTTAACATCTCTCTGACCTCCCCGGAAATGTCGATATTCGTTGCCAGCCAGATCAGGTGCACCGATTTTGCTGCGTAAGCCAGGTTATTTCGTGGTTCAATCCTATCAAATTCATCAAAAAACCAACCACAAGATGTGAACATCTTTTGTTTTTCGCGCTGTGCTTCAAGAAGATTTCGGGAACGTTCAATATTCAACAGCCTGGTAGCACTGCTTGAATAATTCTGCAGAAAAGTGTCAAAGTCAATTTCACCCAGTACCACTTCGATATATTGATCACGCACGATCCACGGATCTTTTACCAAACCTTTCATATGATCAAAATAAAGTTGGTCAATCTGCTCCCCAAGGTAAGAAAAAGCAGCCCATAATTTCGGTTTCCAAGTTCTATCACCCTGTGTGCATTCGCACTCACCCAGCCATCGTCCCAATCCATGGTGACAGCTCCAAGAAGTGTTTTCTCTAACCTCCACAGTTTGTTCTGCCTTGAATTCCTTAAGCCACATCTCAGGGAACGTTGCCTTCAAAGGCAGATCTTTCACTGCCCCATCTAACAATCGTTCGAGGAAAAAATTCCTCATGGGCATATGGTGTCCGTAAAGCTCCCCGTCTGAAGCGATAATAACAATCCGCTCCGAGTTATTGTTTGAAAGAAATAATGGATAAACCCTGTCATTCAAAAATTCATCTGCGTTTATGGTTGTCCAGGGGTTGAAACTCACCTGTGAGCTTAATTCCTGATGGTAAAAAAATACAGTGATCGACTTTCCGCTATCCAATAATATTTTGTAAGGAACCGTTGGATCCACAGCTTCCACCGCCTGCCAAGGTGCCAAAATGGTGAACTCGATCTTATGTTCTGCAAGGATATTCAGAACCTCATAATCAACAGCTGATTCTGGCAGCCATATACCTTTGGGATACCGCCCAAAACGGTGGATGAAGTCTGCAATTCCCCAGATAATTTGTGTTCTTTTATCTCTCTTGTTGGAAAGGGGCAGAATAGTATGGTTATAGGGTTGGGCAATTGCATTGCCAGCTCCGAATTTTAAAACATTGGATCTGTCTTCGGCACATATGGTTCGATAGGTGTCAATGTGAGTTGCTTCCAGCCAGGAGAATAGTGTGGGACCGATGTTGAAACTTATTTTTCCAAAATTTCCCAGATCAGCGTTCGGTTTGTAACATTCAGAATAGATACGCTCATTCCAATTAGCATATGGGAGAGCGTCCTTCTCAAGGGGAATCGTTTTGGTTAATGGATCTTCGCGAGGAGGCTGGTAAAAATGTCCATGGATTACAAAAGAATGCAACTGTGATGATGCTCCAATAATCTAATGTTACATGGTATTATCCTATACAGTCAGGAATTTTTCCAGGTTTATAACAAAGTAAACGAACAAAACACACACCGTCATCATGAATAATAATGGTGGAAGGTAGGAGTCAATGGCTAAAGTCCGGGCAGTTATCATGGCTGGTGGAGAAGGATCGCGTTTAGGGATTCTCACATCGAAGCGAACCAAACCTGCGGTCCCTTTCGCAGGTAAATATCGAATAATTGACTTTACATTATCCAATTGTGTTAATTCAGGGCTATTCGATGTTATGCTGCTGGCACAATACCGCCCTCATTCTCTAATTGAGCATATCGGCGCTGGAGGTCCCTGGGATCTCAACAGGGATTTTACCGGTGGCGTGCGAATCCTGACCCCTTATAAAGGGCGCGGCGGCTCAGATTGGTATCTGGGTACAGCCGATGCTGTCCAACAGAATTTTCGATTTATCAAACAATCACAACCCGACATGGTCTTGATTCTCTCCGGAGACCATATTTACACCATGAATTATGAACATATGATAGCGTACCATATCGCCAGGCAGGCGGATATCACCATCGCTACCTTCCGTGTGCCTTATGACGATGCAAAAAGATACGGCATTATCGATATGGATGAAGAAAACCGGATCACTTCATTTATTGAAAAACCAGATCAACCTCCTCAAACCTGGTAAATATGGGCGTTTACCTTTTTAGTTTGAAGGTACTCGATGAAGCTTTGTGGGAAGATCATTTTAGCGAAACTACAACACACGATTTTGGTAAGGATATCCTTCCAAAAGCGTTGGCAGACGGGAAACGCTTGTTTGCTTACCCATATGATGGTTATTGGATCGATGTGGGTACAACCGAATCATATTGGGATGCCCACATGGGTTTATTGAAACAACCCCCAACTATAAATCTGAACGACCGATCTTGGGTGATCCACACTCGCACCGAAGAGCGCCCTCCGGTTCGATTGTCGAGAGGGTGTACCATCATCGACAGCATGATTGCCGATGGATGCGAAATTTCTCCGGAAGCAGTGGTTGAAAACAGTGTACTATCACCAGGAGTAAAAGTCTCAAGTGGAGCTCACATCAGAAATTCAATCCTTTTGACCGATTCAATGATTGGTACGGATGCCAGGGTAAATAACAGTATCATCGATAAAAGGGTTAAAGTAGGAGATAATTGTGTGATCGGGTTTCCATCCGAGGATGGGTACAATAAACTAATCACAATTGGTAAAAACAGCATCCTTCCGGACAACCTGACCGTCGAGCCTGGTGCCGTGATATCCACCGACGTTGAACCATCGGATTTCACCCAACTTTCAGTTGGTAGTAGTGATTTAGTACTGGCAAAACGTGTAACTTATGAAATTTGAGCGGTCATCAGGCATTATCCTGCACCCAACCAGTTTACCGGATAGGTTCGGTATAGGTGAAATAGGTCCCCAGGCAATAAGCTGGTTAAGTTTCCTGAAAAAATCAGGCTGCAGATTGTGGCAAGTTCTACCTTTAGGTCCCACTGGCTATGGAGATTTTCCTTACCAGTGTTTTTCCGCATTCGCTGGAAACCACTACCTCATCAGCACTCTATCTCTGATCCATGATGGCTTGTTGTCCGAAGGCGATCTGGATCTAATCCCCACCTTTCCGAAGGAACATGTGGATTATGGTGAAGTAATCGCCTGGAAGGAAGAATTACTCGATAAGGCATACCTGAATTTCACCAGGTCTTCCCAGTCTATTCACAAAAGCGCCATTGACGAATTCACCTATCAAAATTCCCATTGGGTGCACGATTATGCCCTATTTATGGTCTTGAAGGAACTCCACCATGGGGCTGAATGGACTTCCTGGGAAATTCCATTAAGAGATCGCCATCCAGGTACTATCGCCGAGGTGATCGATACATACCAGAACGATGTTTATCGCCACATTTTTCGCCAGTATTTATTCCACAAACAATGGCAGGTCTTGCATAAAACAGCTTCCGATAACGGTATCAGCATCATAGGTGATGTGCCGATTTTTATCGCACACGACAGCGCAGATGTATGGACCAATAGGGACTTATTTTATCTTGATGATGATGGGCAGCCGGTGGTGGTTGCCGGTGTACCCCCAGATTATTTTTCCCCAACTGGACAGCGTTGGGGCAATCCCTTATTTAGATGGGAAGTGCATAAGGAAAAAAAATATGCCTGGTGGATAAACCGGTTGAAATCAGCTCTCAATCTGGTAGATATTATTCGGCTGGACCATTTCCGTGGTTTTGCGGGTTATTGGGAAGTTCCTGCGGAAAAACCAACCGCCGAAATTGGACGCTGGGTTCAGGGTCCAGGGGGAGATTTTTTCAATTCTGTCCGTTCTGAATTGGGACAGCTGCCGTTGATAGCTGAGGATTTAGGCGAAATTACTCCAGATGTAACCGAATTGCGCGACCGTTTCGACCTGCCAGGGATGAAGATACTCCAGTTCAGCTTTGACTCGGATAGCACAAATCCATTCCTACCTCATAATTTCGAGCGTAATTGCGTTGTTTATACCGGCACACATGATAATGACACCAGCCTGGGCTGGTACCAGAATTTAACTAGAAAAGAAAAGATATTTCCACTGCGTTATTTAGGTTTATCAGCCAGGATTCAGGATAAAACATTTGTGCACCATCTGATCAGAGCTGCATGGCAGTCAGTCGCAGTGTTTGCCCTTGCACCAATGCAAGATTTCTTGACTTTGGATTCCAGGGCAAGGATGAACCTCCCCGGCAGAGCGTCTGGTAACTGGTCCTGGAGGATGTCCGAAAGCGCATTGACACCTTCTCTTTCCAGGAAAATAATGAAATTAAATGAAATGTATAACCGTTGATGATGTTATTCGAGGTTACTGAACTATGATGAGTAAATATTTTACGGGCACAGGCGATGATGGTTTTACGGGACAACTGGGCGAAGGGAAAATCCCAAAATACCACCCGCGCATCGAGGCTGTCGGAGATTTAGACGAAGCTGTAGCCATAATCGGTGTCATCCGGGCTTCAGCTATAGACAGCCGCCTGCCAGGCATTCTGTTGAAAATCCAACGCTCCTTGTATGTCGCTATGACAGAGGTTTCAGCAGCAAAGCTGAATGCAGATAAATTTAATCGCCTGACTGTGCAGGATATCGATTGGTTGGAAAAAATGATCAATGAGTTCGGTTCTACTGTGGAACTACCATCCGATTTTATTGTCCCAGGTGATTCTATAAATGGCGCCCGTTTAGCTCATGCCCGAACAGTCAGCAGGAGAGCTGAGCGTCGTGTGGCTCAACTTTTCCACGAAGGAGACCTGGTTGATTCAACACTCCTAACATATCTGAACAGATTGTCGTCCCTACTTTTCATCCTCGAGCTCGTTGAAAACAAAGCCTTCGGTGGGCAGAATCCAACACTGGCAAAACATTTTTAGGAAAGACCTATGCTCTTGGCAGGCACTATTTTGAATATTATGGGTGTGATCGCCGGCAGTCTCATCGGGATGTTTTTAGGATCTCGTCTTCCGGAGAAGATGCGTTCAACGATCACCGCCGGACTGGGTTTATTCACTGCCGCCATCGGTATGCAGATGTTCCTGGAAACAAACCAACCATTAATCGTTTTGGGAAGTGTTTTGTTAGGAGCGATCATTGGTGAGTGGTGGCAGATCGACAACCGGTTAAATAACATCGGTTCCTGGTTAGAAATGAAATTCATGTCCAGGCATGAACCTGTAAAATTGGGAGAGATTGCTGACGAGAACCTAAACCATTCAGCATCACGCCTCCGCTTCATCCGAGGATTCGTGACCGCAACCCTCGTTTACTGCATAGGTCCAATTGCCATTTTGGGTTCCATCCAGGATGGTCTGAACCATGATTACAACTTGCTGGCGATCAAATCAGCCCTCGACTTCTTCGCTTCAATCGCTTTTGCTTCCAGCCTGGGAATTGGCGTCATGTTTTCAGCTGTGATCATACTCGTTTACCAGGGTAGTTTGACCTTGCTCGCAGCTCAGGTACAGGCATGGGTTACGGACCCAATGATCGCTGAAATGAGCGCAGTGGGTGGGTTGCTTCTCGTGGGAATTGCGATCAGCAGCCTTCTTGAAATCAAACCTATCAGGATTGCGAATTTCCTACCTGCGATATTTATCGCCCCGGTTCTGGTAGCAGTAATAGCGTATTATGGCGCTTAATCCGATGCCTTGAAAGGTTACCTAGACAGAAGACGCTCAAGAACTTCCTCAAACGCCGAAAAAGGATAAGCGCCTGGGAGTACTTCAGCGCCATCGTTGATGATGAAAGTGGGGGTACCGCCTACCGAATTCGACCTACCCTGCTGAATCCCTTCGCTGATCATAGCCGCATAAGTCTTATTGGTAAAACACTCATTAAACTGATCCATATCAAGTTCCAGAGCTTCCGCAAATGAAACCAGGCGTTTTTCAGTATAATCGCCCACGTTTTCGCCTGAGTGGTTTGCAAAAATGATCTCTTTATACTGCCAGAATTTACCTTGCTCTGCCGCGCAAAAAGCCGCATTCGCCGCATCTTCGGATTCTCGCCCGATGTAATTTCCACCTGGACCGTAAGGAACAAAAACAAGGCGTACCTTGCCGGTGTTAATGTAATTGGTGATGAGTAAGGGTTCAGTCTCATCTGAGAATTGCTTACAAAATGGGCACTGAAAATCAGAATATTCCACAATCACTATTGGCGCATCAGCACTCCCAAGACTGTTAAAATCAGCCATTTCGTAATCACGAAATTCAGGAACTGATATTTCACCCGCTGGTTTCAAAGCGTTTATGATACTGGGGAGAGCTAATAATAATATTAATCCTGCACCCGCTACAACCATCACGATGGCGACTAATCTCCTTTGCTGGCTCCTTTTCTTAGCTCTCTGCTCTCTAACGCTTTGCCTGGTAGGCTTTGAAGGGTTTGACATCTATGGTAACTCCTGAAAAATGAACTTTAATAACGAAAGGTATTTTGCCATATCCTTTCCGGGAAAGCAACATCCAAAAAAACTATTGTATAATGATTTCTGATATTGTAGATAAGATTATGTAAGATTAATTTAACCTATATTTGAGAACAGACCACTCAAGGAGTAATACATTATGCGAATAACCCTGAGGAATTCATTTATCCTCATCTTCACTGCAATTATTCTTATCATTTCTGGGTGCAATCCTTTGAGTCCTGAAGAAAATAAAACCCTAGAGGAGCTTGCCTTACCGGCTACAGAAATACCCTTACCTACGGATACCCCCGGTTCGATTAACTCAGAAGATCCACCCACACCCACCCTCACCGCGACCGCAGTTCCCGTCATTTTTTCAGAATCGGTTTGTGCTTTCGAGTTACCAGTTGATCTTACCGAAGGCGACGATATTATATGTGGGACTATTCTGGTACCTGAGAACCGAAGCAAACCCGATGGTCTCAAAATTGAACTCGCTGTAGCTATATTGAAGAATCCGCAGTCTGCTTCAATCGACGATCCAATCCTTTATCTCGAAGGTGGTCCTGGCGGTAGTGTCCTTGAATTCCTCTACCTGACTTATGACAGCAATTTCTTGCCGATGTTTGAGTCCGGACGAGATATTATTCTGTTTGATCAGCGAGGGGTGGGTGTCTCGCAACCGGCACTGGATTGCCCTGAAGAAGATGCGATATCTATTGAGCTTCTTGATAACGAGAAAGACGGCAGGGAACTTACTTACCCTGAGATGGACCAGTTGGTCCTGGATGCATACGCTCAATGCGTAAAAGATTTAAAAACTACTCTTGACCTCTCTCAATACAATTCAGACGCCAATGCAGCAGATGTGGCTGACTTGATACAAGCCTTGAACCTGGAGCAGGTAAACTTATGGGGCGTCTCCTATGGTACGCGTCTTGCTCTTGAAGTGATGAGAGATCATCCGGAAAAGATCCGCAGTGTACTACTCGACTCTACTTATCCTCCTCAAGCCAACCTTTTTCTCGAGCAACCAGCTAATTTTGACCGGGCATTTGATACCTTCTTCTCTGGATGTGAGAAAGATCCAGCCTGTAATGCTGCGTATCCCAACTTGCGAAACACATTTTTCGAAACGACAGACCTTTGGAATGAAACACCTGCAAATTTTGTGATCAGGAATTTGCTCACAGGTACAGAATACGATACCGTAATCGATGGCAACAACCTGATGGACCTGATCTTCCAATTTTTATATGACACAGATTTGATCCCCGATCTCCCTCAGATTATCACTGATGCCCATAACGGTGCATATGATTACCTGGCATTCCTGATTAGTGCATTGATCACAACAGACTCAGCCTTCAGTGATGGTATGTATTGGAGCGTTCAGTGTGCCGATGAATTAGCATACACAGATAAAAACGATTTCATCGTTGCAGGGCAAGAATTCCCGGAATATGCACAGCTATTTGAAGAGGATGCTATAAACTTCACCTATGATCTCTGTTCACTATTCGATGTTTCACCTTCCGATCCAAGCGCGAATGAGGCTGTGAGTTCCGATATCCCCACCTTGGTGTTCGCGGGCGAATACGATCCAGTCACTCCGCCAGATTGGGGATTAATCGCCTCCCAGACAATAACCAACAGCACATTCTTGGAATTTCCCGGTTTTGGACATGGCTCCAGTTTTCAGGAAGGCTGCCCACAAGAAATCGCTATAGATTTCTTCCAGGATCCAGAGCAAACCCTGGACACAAGTTGTGTCCAGAATCTCAACGGACCAACGTTCACAATACCAACGGATGCTGGCTCAGTTACTTTTGTCGATTATGAAGGCAGCCTGTATGGGTTGCAGGGCAAAGTTCCTGAGAATTGGGATGAAGTGAATCCTGGAGTTCTTGTTCTAAATGAAGGCAAGCCCGACCAATCCATTTTGCTGCTTCTAAGATCCGAAAATGATTCAAAAACAATGATGGCAGGATTGCTCAAGTCACTCGGGCACGCTGAAGATGCTGAAGTTGCTGATACGATTCAGGCTAACGGTCTCTCATGGGATATTTACAATTACACAATTCGGGGGAGTTCGGTCCGTATCGCCATAGCCGATTCTGGTGGATATGGTTTATTAGTCATGCTTCAGACCCTCGGTAGTGACCAGGAAGATTTATACCAACACATTTTTATCCCAGTCATCGAATCGCTTGTACCGTTGGAATAAGATTACACACCTGAAGTTATAAAACCTCCGGTGGACATCTGGTAAACCGGATAAATATCACCTGTTTCCTTGAAACCAAGGCTTTGGTATAAAGCCTTGGAAGCTGAATTATCATCCTGCGTATTTACGGTCAGTCTGGCATATCCGGACAGGCTGATTGTTTCTAATAAAGATCCCACAAGACTTCGTGCGACTCCCTTCCTTCGAAAACCTGGGTGAACTGCCAGCCTTGCCAGGTGATATCCACGTCTTGACCTTGCTGACATTTGATAACCGATAATTTCCCCATCATTTTCAACCACATCAGCATAATCCGAAACTTGATAAGCAGACTCCAATTCCTGATCAGACAACCGCCATATCCTTTCAAAGCATAATTCGTCGATCTCCTCTACACGGATCAAATCTGACATCAACATTTGCCGTGTTTTAGCCATTTTATGGTTGTTCCATTTCCACTTTGCAGGAAGGTCCAGGTTTAATGTCACAACATGGTTAACCAACTCACCACCATTTAGTATGATCATTTCCTCAACCTTTTTGTTTTGGGGCAGGACCATCGCATGAGAAATATCTCTTTTCGATAGATTTCTCTCCCACCCTCGTCCATAATTTTTCCCAATACCGGAAAGACGACCTTGCATCGGATACACTGAAATAACGCAACCATGCCGCTCCAGGCGGATTCTCAGGGCAAATTAGGACCGCTTGAATATTTCCATTCTCCTCTATAAGAAGAAAGTTCTCGTCCCCCATCCAGAATAATGGTTTACTCCAATCCAGATGGCGGTGGACGAGTTCGGCTGTCAAATCGAACTCAATGATTTTCATGCGGTCTTTCTGAGTGGCAGTACGCGTATGAGACTGAATAGAGATGGCTACCTCAATTGAGAGGGAAATTACTCTCTTGTTGGCATTATGTAACCGATGCCAGACCTGGTTTGGATATGTTCAGGAACGCGTGGATCATCTTCGATTTTTTGTCTCAGACGTGATATGCTTACCCAAAGGATTTCTTTCTCATCTTTATATTCATCACCCCATACTTCAGACAACAACTGCTCCATAGTCATAACATTACCAATATTGTGTGCAAATTGGAGTAATAATCGATATTCCGTCGCTGAGAGATACACCACCCGGTCACCTTTCAACACTTCTGCCCTGGCGAAATCAATGCGCAAGTTACCGTGAGAAAATGCTGTTTCCCGAATATCGATAAGGTTGCTTTCCGCCCTGCGCAGGACTGCCCTCACCCGGGCTAACATTTCTACTGCAGAGAATGGTTTGACAATATAATCATCAGCTCCCAGGTCCAATCCTCTTACCTTATCAGCTTCATTTCCTCTAGCCGTTATCATTATCACAGGAATGTAAGAAAACTCTCGTAAGCGGTCTAGAACAGCGAATCCATCAAAATCGGGCATCATCACGTCCAGAAGTATCAAGTCAGGTACTTCACTCAAGACTGATTCGATGGCTGCTTGCCCATTTTCGGCTTGTATCACTTCATAACTTTCAGACAGTAAATTTGCTTCCATTAAGCGCAGGTATCGAGGTTCATCATCAACGATTAATATTTTCTTAGTCATTGCAACTATCCCTCTGAAGTGTCTAACACAGGAAGAGTGATTGTAAATACAGCCCCATCACCTGTGGGAGGTTCCACTTGAATGGTGCCTTTATGAGCTTCCACAATGTGCCTGCAGATAAATAATCCCAAGCCAGAACCACGCACACTTTTTGAGTATGCAGGGACCCGGTAAAAGCGATTGAATAATCCATCGATTGATTCCAACGGAATCCCGGGTCCTTGATCACTGAAATGAATCCTGGCATTCTTCCCGGACCTCCCTAAAATGATTTTTACAGGGGTATTTGGCGCATATTTAGCCGCGTTTGAGAATAAATTATCAAAAACTTGCGCTAACCTGGTTGAATCACCCATAATCCTGATCCCAGGAGATTCAATAACCATGGATAAGTCCAGGCGCTCATCATTCGTTCTGGCGCGCAGTGAAATATCTTTCAAGAAGGAATCCAATTTAATAGGCTGGAAATTCATCTCCAGAGTACCTGCTTGAAGCCTGGAAGAATCGAGTAAATCTTCGATGATCTGGCGCAGACGGTCCAAATTCCTCGTCGATGATCGATAAAAACTCTCTTTGAGTGCTGCCATCCCAGGTTACATCTTCACGTAACAAAGTCGTTGCATAACCCTTGATAAAACCGAGTGGTGTCAATAACTCGTGAGAAATCAACGCGATGAATTCATCTTGCAGAATAGTCAGGTGCTTTCTGGCTTCCAAATCCGACAGCTGGTCAGTCAATTTTTGCTGGTTGATGATCTGTAATACTTGAGAACCCAAAAAATTTGCCAGTTTAATTTCATCATCACGAAATTCAGGCCCTTGATAACGAATCAGAACCAGAGCACCAGTCATCAGATCTCCATGCTGCAAGGGTATCGAAAGGGTCTGGCGCAGGTCTGACTTCTCCTGATCGGTGGAGTTTTCATGTACGACTGTTTTTCTTCCATCTACGGCTTTCCTCGCCATGGTGTCCCCCCACGATTTATCAGTTTCCGATGATGGGCTTAAACTTTTACTCGATTTTGCAAAAGCTGGTTCCAACATACCATCATCACGACGAAGAAAAACCGACATTTGGTCAAAAGGAAGTTTAACTTGCAGAATGTGCGCCACTCTATCGAGTGCGTCTGGAGGGGAATGTGCATCTATAATCCCCAGGCTTATCTGCGTAGCGAGTTCTAATTCGTCAGATATTTCCCCCGCAGAGGATGTTTGACGTACCAGCTGGTTTGTTTTCTCTTTTTTCCTTCTTAAAGAATGTTCGCATGCTTGGTCGATGGCTGAATGACGGTTAAATTCGGCACAGTCATCATATCTCTTATTGCCATTTGTGGCAAGATCATCTATTTGTAAAGAGAATGTAAGGTGAGATAAACTTCGTTCTCATTTAAAATAACTCTTGATTATTAGTCATACAGCAAAACAAAAGGTATTTGTGACCAAAACCCTACTTATTATTGATGATGATACTGACCTGACCGAATTAGCAGTGGATTATTTTACTCAGGCTCATTTTATTGTTACTTCGACCAATTTTGGGATCGAAGGGATCGAATTAGCAAAATCAACTTCACCAGACCTGGTCATCCTGGATATAAAATTGGCGGATATTGATGGATTTGAAATATGCAAACGTATTCGCTCCTTCAGCAGTATGCCTATTCTTGTTTTATCAGCCATCAGTTCCAAAAATGATTCGGTGCGTATTTTGGATGCTGGTGCGGATGATTTCTTACTCAAACCTGTCAGCCCAACCGTCCTACTGGCACACGTGAATAATTTGCTGCGAAGGTCACAGTTATCACTAACCTCGAACTATATAGTCAACGATAGAACGGAACAAGAAAAAAATGGCTGATTTCCCACTCGACCTGCCTGAAAACCTGGGATACAATCATTCTGCCAGGTTACGTTAACCGAGGCTTTTCGCATTTCGTTGAGAGTATTTTGGAGGAGAAATTTGCAAACCTGCACTAATTGCGATTCGCTATCACCGGATCAACTCAGATACTGCACCAATTGCGGAGAGGATCTGGAAATATTTAGCACCACTTCCGTGGCTTTATCGAAATTTCAACAAAATTCCAGGGTCATGTATGTGCGCGTAGCGGTTTTCGATAATTGCTGTCCCGCTTGCAGACAAGCCGAAGGCGCTTATCCGAAGGAAGCTGCCCCAAAATTACCTGTTGAGGGTTGTTCCACGCAGAATGGCTGCCGATGTTTTTATCAGCCGTTCCTGGAGGACCTGTAAGATCATTAAACTTCATTTGAGGGATTCATATATTGAGCGGTTTGGAGTAGTTCTTCTACAAAAATTATCGCTCCATCGTAATCAATAACCTTTTTTTCAATTTGCGCCAGGCGGATTTCTTCAAGCAGTTTGCCAATGATGGGTCCTGGATTGAGGTCAAACTTTTTAATCAGATCACTTCCAGACAACAATGCTGGCGGGTTAACGCTTTCTTCCGGGCTTTCCCAGTAAGCTTGCAGAAGAACTCCTGACGGTTACTACCACCTTTTCCCAATATTCAACCGGGAGTGAATGTCCATAAGTTGCCAGGGTGTCACCTAAGGCATGTATACAAATATCGACTCCAGTATCACCTGTTTTACGAAAAAACCGGTATATGGCTCGCGATGTTGGGGGATTCTCTTCGTTCGCCAATAAAAGGGGACGCATATGACCTCTTACAACGGCTGATGTGAAATCAATCTCTTGATTGCTCAAACGTAGTTCTCGAGCCCGTCGTCTGGCAATTTTCTCTCCAGCTTGCTCATGATCAAAAAACCTGATCCTTCCACTATCTTCAACAGACCTGGTTTGAGGCTTCCCGGCATCGTGAAGCAAAGCAGCAAACAACAGAAGAGATCGTCTGGAATGATCGCTGGAGGAACGCGAATCAAAATGCTCTTTAATTTGCCTGCGGTACCTGCCCAGATAAAGGCTCAATACACCGTGGAACAGGTTTGTATGCTGCTCAGGATTGTGGTTTTCCGACAGATACCCAAGAATTTCCTCTATCCTGGTGACCAGGTCCAGGGTATGTTCCCAAACGGGGTAAATGTGAGGTGGAGATTGTTCCACACCTTGCAGGGGGAGAAGTTCCGGGATTATTGTCTCAAGACAGCCGTAATGGTGCAGTAATCGTATTCCTGTCTTTGGGGAATAGCCATCCAGAAGCTTGAAAAATTCATCCCGGATCCTTTCTGGCGACGATTCCTGCAGCAATTTCGCTCCTTTGCCCAGCAAAATGCTGGTATTTTCGGAAATTTTTAGTTTATATTGAACTGCCAGGCGGATTCCACGCACGAACTCGGATGGGGTCACTATTTATCGAATCCTGTGAACAAACCTGAAGCAGCTTATCCTTCAAATCTTGGGCGCCGTTCAAAGGGTCGATGACCACACCCTTATGATAAATGTCTATCGCCATTGCGTTCAGCGTAAAATCTCTTTCGCCCAGATCCCCTTGAATACTGCCGCCTCTAATCTGGCTAAAATCCAGGAATAATTTATCGCCTGCGGGTTGTTCTACAATCACCCGAGCTGTACCATGTTCGTCATCCATAGGGTAATAGGCGGCTGACAAACCATCTGCAACCTTGCGAGCTTGAGTGAAAACATCGACAGGCACGGCAAAATCAAGATCGTGGACATTATTGCCCAAAAAAAGATCCCGTACTGCTCCACCTACCAGGTAAACAGGTTGATTGTCTTTCAGAATTTCCGCGACCTTGTCTATGAGGAATGAGATGTAAGTATGATCATTTGCCAGAGGAAAATCATTCATGATCAGGCTTAAATCGTTCAAGGTCTACAGCAGCAATCAAGAGAGAGAGAGAGAGAGAGAGAGAGAGAGAGAGAGAGAGAGAGAGAGAGAGAGAGAGAGAGAGAGAGAGAGAGAGAGAGAGAGAGAGAGAGAGAGAGAGAGAGAGAGAGAGAGAGAGAGAGAGAGAGAGAGAGAGAGAGAGAGAGAGAGAGAGAGAGAGAGAGAGAGAGAGAGAGAGAGAGAGAGAGAGAGAGAGAGAGAGAGAGAGAGAGAGAGAGAGAGAGAGAGAGAGAGAGAGAGAGAGAGAGAGAGAGAGAGAGAGAGAGAGAGAGAGAGAGAGAGAGAGAGAGAGAGAGAGAGAGAGAGAGAGAGAGAGAGAGAGAGAGAGAGAGAGAGAGAGAGAGAGAGAGAGAGAGAGAGAGAGAGAGAGAGAGAGAGGAGAGGAGAGAGAGAGAGAGAGAGAGAGAGAGGAGGAGAGAGAGAGAGAGAGAGAGAGAGAGAGAGAGAGAGAGAGAGAGAGAGAGAGAGAGAGAGAGAGAGAGAGAGAGAGAGAGAGAGAGAGAGAGAGAGAGAGAGAGAGAGAGAGAGAGAGAGAGAGAGAGAGAGAGAGAGAGAGAGAGAGAGAGAGAGAGAGAGAGAGAGAGAGAGAGGAGAGAGAGAGAGAGAGAGAGAGAGAGAGAGAGAGAGAGAGAGAGAGAGAGAGAGAGAGAGAGAGAGAGAGAGAGAGAGAGAGAGAGAGAGAGAGAGAGAGAGAGAGAGAGAGAGAGAGAGAGAGAGAGAGAGAGAGAGAGAGAGAGAGAGAGAGAGAGAGAGAGAGAGAGAGAGAGAGAGAGAGAGAGAGAGAGAGAGAGAGAGAGAGAGAGAGAGAGAGAGAGAGAGAGAGAGAGAGAGAGAGAGAGAGAGAGAGAGAGAGAGAGAGAGAGAGAGAGAGAGAGAGAGAGAGAGAGAGAGAGAGAGAGAGAGAGAGAGAGAGAGAGAGAGAGAGAGAGAGAGAGAGAGAGAGAGAGAGAGAGAGAGAGAGAGAGAGAGAGAGAGAGAGAGAGAGAGAGAGAGAGAGAGAGAGAGAGAGAGAGAGAGAGAGAGAGAGAGAGAGAGAGAGAGAGAGAGAGAGAGAGAGAGAGAGAGAGAGAGAGAGAGAGAGAGAGAGAGAGAGAGAGAGAGAGAGAGAGAGAGAGAGAGAGAGAGAGAGAGAGAGAGAGAGAGAGAGAGAGAGAGAGAGAGAGAGAGAGAGAGA
>CAVOGL010000008.1:0-635883 GCA_963695415.1 uncultured Chloroflexia bacterium
GTTGAAGGTTTGGGTTTGCGTGCCACTCGCCTTATAATCTTTTATCCAGTCGATGTTGCCCACCGGGTCGTAGTCGTATTCGAGGCTCTGCAAGGAGGTGATGCTTGACGGGATGCCTGACTGCAGGTATTTCAGCCTGCCTCCCTGCTGGTTCCAGGCGTAATAATCAAGATTCGTCTTGAGCACGGGGGTGCCTGCCAGGCTGGTGGCTCCCAGGGAGCGTACATCCAGCCTCCCTGCCGCATCATATATAGCTTTCTGTTTGTAATGGAAGCTGTTGGTGATAGTAAACATCCCCTATTATTTTTAGATTATATTGTTTCATTTTTGACCGGTATCCAACCATCCCTGCGGAATGAGGGTTTTCCGCAATTTTCATCACAATACCTCTCTCCAGATCGATCAAAACCGTGTCGAAATTACCAACCTCATCCCGATTGACGATCGTCACCAGCGATTTCCCATCTAGTGACCAAACAAGATCGTAGATAACCATTGATGTGTCTTCAAAATTTCCGACTGACAGGCAGTAGTTGGTTTCGTCTCCCGTCTCCGTGTCCAGCACAGCCAGGGTGGCTTCGTTAAATCCATTTCTGGCTGTTTCTTTCCGACAATGTAAGATTCTTGCCATCCGGCGACCAGCTATATTTCTGTGAGTAAAAAACCCGTTCCGGTGTAGCGCCATCTTTCCCTTCTTCATTCAATTGCGAAATCTTGATTAACTCACCATCTCGGGTCATGACATAGAATTCACCTTCATATCTCGCGTTTATCACAATTTTCGATTCATCCGGTGACCATTTCGGGACATTTCTGCCCCCGGTTACTATCTGAGCGATTTTCTCTTCTCTCTCCACATCCCAGAGGACATGACCCCACTCGCCATACTCCTCGAGAAAGCCTTGATAGACCACTCTGCTCAATGTAGCATCGTATTTCGTCCTAGTAGGATCCTTCCTCTCCAATTTGAGGAGTTACGTCATCAATACCAGGGTAGTCCGAGGAGAGAAACTGCTCTTTCCCTGTTAAAATATCGATGACGACTTCATCTTGTGGTATTTCTACCCAAAAATGACCGTCAGCCTCCATAATTTTCATAATGGCTAGTAGGATACGCTGGTTATCGAGCCACCGGTCGATGGCATAAGGTTGCTCTCCCTCTTTCAAGATCGCCAAAGGTTCCCCCTGTGCAGAAAAAACTTTTATCTTTCCATCTTCTTCATCCACACCCGCATATCTTGTCCCATCAGGAGAAACCTGAATGTTGTATATTTTCCCTAAAGGAATTAAGTTGGTTTCTCCGGACGATGGTTGAAAAAAGTAAGATCCAAGAATTTCCGACAAGGATTATATTCCCGGTTAAATTCAACCCTGAGATGGTTGACTGAAGCAGGGAAAGACAGGATTGATGAAACTCTGGAGTAGGTGTAGAAGTCTCCGTGGGGGATTCTGTGGTGGCAAGGATCCGTGTTCTTGTTGGTACAGGTGTGTGCGTAGCTGATGTAATAGGGGAACTAGTAATCACTGTCATGACCGTCGAGGTAGAAGTCTCGGATGAGAACCGAGGGCTCTACACCTGGTTGATCAGTTTCAGTCTGTACAGGGGGTCGGGCACATCCCTGGAAAAACATTAACAATAATAAGCACAATATGAAGGGAGTGAACCATTTCATTTCATAACCTTATTTTGTTTGAATCAATAATTATCTTATCGCCGCTCTTTAGGAAATATATACATTAATTGGTTTCCTACATTATATACAACGAATTGGTAACCCATTAATCTATTGTTCCATTTATTTCCCCAATCCCACGGTACCGTGTTGGGATTGCCAAACTCATACCTTGCTTGATCAGTAAAAAGGGCATCGCCATATTCCTTAGCAGCTGATGGTAGATTTTCCTCATCGTAATCTTTCATCGGTTTACCTTGCATGTTAGTGAACCGCCTAAGCACATAATTATCCTTGGGGTATTTATCATTCCCTTGATACGCCGAGATCAAATTAAAAGCGCCATCTGGCAGACCTCACCAGGACAGTAAGGGGCGTTAGATCCTTTGGGAGGATTTTTTATGAATAACTGGTATCCAGTGACATCCGTGATATATCCTGATACTTCATCTTTTCGATGACCAGCAAACTCATGTAGTAAGTAAATCCCCAAATATTGCTCAACCGTCAAACTATCTACTCGATTATTGTTCCACCACCCACGATTCTGATCTTGCCCACATGTATAATTCCTTGGCTTTGAGACCACCTTTGGTAAGAACAACATCATCTTTTGGGTTGATGCATAAAGATTTCTAAATCCCAGGCAGTGTGTGTTGGTGGTCTGACTTGTTGACCACTGGTGTTGAAGCATCCACGTATGTCACACTCAACATGACCGGATGAATCATTGTATCTCACAGGATTATTTTTGACATAAGTGTAGCGATTGTAACTTTGGGGATTATACTGGTCGGGTATAATCCCGTCCGGACTGATCCAACGGTTAAGATAAGGATCGTAAAATCTCGCCACATAATAGAGCAGCCCTATCTCGCCCGCGGACGCATAGGAATACTGTCCTGTATAAGCGTATTTCGTCGGCAGGCTTCCCGATGAGTACCTCACTTCTCCCCACGCTTTGTAGAGCTGGCGAATTGGGTTATTGCCACTCCCATCCGCGGTGATGCTGGTGCTGCCGAGATGGTCACCGAAGATGTACCTCACCCCGCTCGAGGTGCGCAGGGCGATTCGTGTGGTGCCTGTCATTAAACTCCAGCGACTATAGCCAGTTGACATCGCTCCGGCTTGCGATCAGATTCGCTATTTCGGATACAGCCGATGATGGATGACTGTTCAAGGATTTCCCTCAAGGTTTTTTTACTCTTTAGATTTATGTATCGAGTATAGACCGTTTTTTACGATTGTCAATCCGGTTTGGCGCGAATTTGGGATTGTTCAGCCAATCCTGAAAAGTGAATGTATTGAAACCAAACCTGCCCAGGCGGGTCGCTTATACAAAGTATAAAAATAATGACTTAAGTCATTACTACGAATGGTTGTTTTCGATATATCGCATTCTTCGGATATACGCGGTATAGTCATTTTAAAAATCCGCATCATCCGAATATCCGCGAAATCGGCGTTAAAAACCTATCTACAGAGGCGGGAAATATTCAGGGCAGCTCGTACAACTCGACCATCACACCAAAAGCGCTCTTGGGGTGGATGAAGGCGTATTTACGCCCATCTTCGCCCTGGCGCGCCTGCTCGTTGATCAACTGGATGCCCTTCCCTTTCAACTGCGCCAGCATACCGTCGATGTCATCCACCTCAAGACAAATGTGGTGCATGCCCGGACCGCGTTTTTCCAGGTAGCGTGCCAGCCCGGAATCATCCGTGGTGGGTCTGACCAGCTCCACTTCACTGCCGCCGGTTGGCAGAAAGGCGATCTCAGCCTGTTCCGCCGGCATGTCCTTTATTTGAGTCAGCTCCATCCCCAGGGCATCGCGCCAGAAATCCAGAGAACCATCCATATCACCAACAAGGATGGCGACATGGTCAATGCGAATCACTTTAGCCATAACTAACTCCTCCAGACATAAGCTCTACACCGATGCCGGCGCCCGGTATTCGCCCCAAAGCCGGCGCAGCAGGTTACAAATTTCGCCCAATGTGATTCCTGTTTCAACGCACTCTATAAACAATGGCACCAGGTTCTCATTCCCCCTGGCGGTATTATCCAACTGCGCCAATAGCTCCTGCACCCTGCCCTCGTCACGCCGAGAACGCAGCTCTGCCAGGCGCTGGCGCTGTGAGAGTTCGATGGCAGGATCGACCGACAGGCGCTCCATCTGGTAGGTCTCGTCCACCTGGAAAGCGTTCACCCCAACAACAATCTCCTCCTTGCGCCCCACTGCCAGCTGTGCCTGGTAAGCGGACTCCTGGATCTGCGCCTGGATGTAACCGCGTTCGATGGCAGGCAGCGCTCCACCGAGATCATCGATCACCTGAATATATTTCTGCGCCCGGGCTTCGATCTCGTCCGTAAGCGCTTCAACCAGGTAGGAACCTGCCAGGGGGTCGATGGTGTCTGCAACCCCGCTTTCCAGGGCGATGATCTGCTGTGTGCGCAGGGCAACCTGGACAGCGCTCTCCGTGGGAAGCCACAGCGCTTCGTCTTTGGAGTTCGTGTGCAGCGACTGCGTGCCGCCCATCACCGCTGCAAGCGCCTGCAGGGTTACGCGCACAGTGTTATTCTCGGGCTGCTGGGCTGTGAGTGTCGAGCCAGCAGTCTGGGTGTGGAAGCGCAGCATCCAGGCACGCGGGCTCTGGGCATTGAAACGGTGGCGCATGATTTTCGCCCACATTCTCCTGGCTGCGCGGAACTTGGCGACTTCTTCAAAGAAGTTATTGTGGGCATTAAAGAAGAACGACAACTGCTCCGCAAAGCTGTCCACATCCAACCCGCTGTTGATGGCAGCCTGCACATAGGCAATGCCGTTCGCCAGGGTGAAAGCCACTTCCTGCGCTGCGGTTGAACCCGCTTCGCGGATGTGGTAGCCGGAAATGCTGATCGTGTTCCAGCGCGGCACTTCTTTCTGGCAGTAGGAGAATACATCCGTCACCAGCCGCATGGAAGGCGTTGGGGGGAAAATATAGGTGCCGCGGGCGATATATTCTTTGAGGATATCGTTCTGGATGGTGCCGCGCAGCCTGTGCGGCTCGATGCCCTGGCGGCGCGCCGCGGCAACATACATCGCCAGCAGGATGGCGGCTGGCGCATTGATGGTCATGCTGGTCGAGACTTTTTCGAGCGGGATATCGCGGAAAAGCAGCTGCATATCATCCAGGGACGAAATCGAGACGCCTACCTTGCCCACTTCTCCCTCAGCAATGGGATCATCGGCGTCATATCCGATCTGGGTTGGCAGGTCAAATGCCACGCTGAGCCCGGTCTGCCCCTGCTCGAGCAGGAAGCGGTAGCGCCGGTTCGATTCCTCAGCCGAGGCATAACCCGCATACTGGCGCATGGTCCATAACCGGCCGCGGTACATGCTGGGCTGGACACCGCGGGTGAATGGGTATTCACCGGGGAATCCGATTTTATCCATGTAACCGTCGTCCCCATCGTCAGGGGTCAGGATGGGAGGCAGCGGGATCCCGGAAGAGGTGCTAAAAGCCGGTTTACGTTCAGGGAAACGATCCAGGGTGGGTTTCAACACCTGCTCTTCCCAGCGGTTTTTCTCATCTTTTATGCTCATGCTGGCACCTCGTTCATTTTGATAAATGCCTCGATCTCCGACCTGTCAGGGATCGAGGGCTGAGCGCCCAGGCGGGTGACACAAAGGGCGGAAGCCGCGCTGGCGAATCGAAGGCTGTCGATCAAAGTCTTTCCCTCCACAATTGCAGCAGAAAGCACACCGCAGAAAACATCTCCCGCTGCTGTAGTATCCACGGCATCGACCTGGTAAGCAGGGATTTTGGTACGCAGCGCCTGGTTCCCTGCACTGGTAAAGTTTGAACCAGCAACCAGACATCCGGCAGCGCCCATGGTCAGGATGATGGTTTTGGAGCCCTTCGCCAGCAGTCCGTCCACCGCCGCCCAGGCTTGCTCTTCATTGTCAACTGGCAGACGGGTGAGGAACGCCGCCTCAGTTTCATTCACCAGGAGAAAGGCTACCTTTTCCAGGGGCATATCGCCCAGGTTACGCGCCGGGGCAACATTGAACATGACAGGTATGCCAATTTCATGCGATCGTTCGATGACGTGGCGGATGGTGTCCAACGGGATTTCGTCCTGGACCAGCACCATCTCACATCCTGAAATCATCGACCAGGCAGCATCCACTTGTGATGAGGTAAGCGTGTAATTGGCGCCGGGTGCGACGGAAAGGTAGTTTTCTCCGCCGGGTCCAATCATGATCAGAGCGGTCCCGCTGGCAGCCAACGGGGTAGATAACAGATGGGTAGTATCAACACCAAATTCACGCAGATTCGTTTTGATCTCATCTCCCAGTGCATCCTCACCTACGCAGCCGACAAAGCCGACACTCCCCCCGGACCTGCACGCAGCCACAGCCTGGTTGGCACCTTTTCCACCAAAAGTTTGGATAAATTCCGCATCCGTTACCGACTCACCCACGCGGGGGAGCCGGTCCATTTTCATAATCAAGTCAACGTTGGCGCTGCCGACCACCACAATCCGCGGCTCTGTCATTCAGATCCTCCTATACCATCTTGTATGAGTCAAACATTATAATACGGGATAAAGTACAGGTTTATTGAGTGGCAGAATACAATGAAAATACTTACTGTTGATGTAGGAACCGGGACGCAGGACATTTTCCTGTTCGATTCCAGGTTGGATATCGAGAATGGCTTCAAGCTGGTTGTGCCCTCACCAACGATGATCGTGCACAACCGCATCAATGCCGCCACCCGGCAGGGCGCAGCGCTGCTTTTAACCGGCGTTACGATGGGTGGAGGACCCAGCCAGTGGGCGGCTGAGGCGCATATCAAAGCCGGTTTCCGCGTTTTCGCCACCCCACAAGCAGCCAGAACCTTCAATGATGATTTGGACGCAGTGCAAGAAATGGGTATACAGGTAGTCTCAGAAGATGAAGCTGTTGGGATGCCTGAGAACGTACTCAAGCTGGAGCTGCGAGATTTCGACTTTTATGCGATCGCACGGGCGTTGGACGAATTTGGCGTATCGCTGGATGACCTTTCTGCAGTTGCCGTGGCAGTCTTTGATCATGGTGACGCGCCCTCGGGCTACTCAGACCGCCAGTTTCGATTCGATTACCTGGACAGGCGCTTGAAGGATCTCAAAGGGATAGATGAACCAGCCAGGGCGCTGGCGCAGGCATTCGCCTTCCCTGCTGCAGAGATCCCTGCAATCATGACCCGCCTGCAGGCTGTGGCTGTTTCTGCGCGCAATTCGGGAATCGATGATTTACCCCTGGTGGTGATGGATACCGCCCCGGCCGCGGTTTTGGGCACGATGTTCGATTCCCAGGTGAGTGAGCGGCTGGAAACCCATGGAGAAGTGATGGTCGCGAATGTGGGCAATTTTCACACCCTCGCCTTTCGCCTGAATAAAGAAGGGGTAAGCGGCGTCTTCGAACATCACACCGGGTTGATCGACCTGCCTGAACTGGAATCACTTTTATCCCGGCTGGCTGATGGCAGCCTGCGGCATGAGGACGTGTTTGCCCACCACGGGCACGGCGCATTGATCTACTCATCGCGGTCGATGCCCCTGGGTACAGGCACTTTCGACGTGGCGGTAACGGGACCGCGCAGAAATCTTTTCATACGCCCAGATCATGGCGCCAGGCAACCGCTGCTGCGCCCATATTTTGCCGTGCCCTTCGGTGACATGATGCTTGCCGGGTGCTTCGGCTTGCTGGCGGCTGCGGCGGAAGTGGTGCCAGAATACAGCGATACGATCTGGCGATCCCTGCGCAGGCAGGATGAAAGCAGCGCACCCTGGGATCACTTGTGAGTGCCTGGGACATCCCCCAGGTTAATTTTTTTTACATTTTTCTAACACTTATCGGGTAACATATTTAGCTGCAACCTATTGAACGAGGAGGAATATTTAATGGCTAAGAAGAAACAAGATTCCCAGGAGGAGGTTGGTCAAGCGCCGATCCCTTTCAAGGCGGAAACCCGCCAGCTGCTGGAGATCCTGATCCACTCACTGTATACCGAACACGAGATCTTCCTGCGAGAGCTGATCTCGAACGCATCAGATGCGTTGACGCGCATGGATTTCGAGCTTTTGACCAACCGTGAAGTGGTCAGCCAGGAAGCAGAACTGGCAATCCACATCATCCCCAACAAGGAAGAAGGGACACTGACGATATCAGACTCTGGCGTGGGTATGACCTCCGATGAGCTGGTAACCAACCTGGGCACGATCGCACAATCCGGGGCGCGCGAATTCATCGCCGCGGCAAAAGAACGCAGCCAGGAAAAGGAAGAAGCCGGTAACCGCAGCCTGTCCGACCTGATCGGTCAATTTGGGGTGGGATTCTATTCGGCATTCATGGTGGCGGATTGGATCCGGGTCACATCGCGATCATATAAACCTGACGCCCAGGCTGCAACCTGGTACTCAACCGGAAGCGATACCTTCACCGTTGAGCCTGCCGAACGCGAAGCGCGCGGCACCTCGGTGACGCTGAAATTAAAAGAAAATTCGCAGGACTTCCTGGAGGAATACCGCATCCGAGAGATCATCCGGCGGCATTCCGATTTCATCCCCTTCCCGATATTTGTCGAGCCTGTCAAGACTGCCGAGGACGCTGCAGAAGAGGGAGATGAGCAAAAAGAACCCGAGGCGCCCAAACAGGTCAACCGCCAGACCGCCATCTGGCGCCAGCAGCCGCGTGAGGTTGAAGCGGATGCATATAAGGACTTTTACCAGCAGTTAACGTATGACTTCGAACCGCCCCTGGTGCATGCCCACATGGTGGTGGATGCACCCGTACAGATGTATGCGCTGCTTTATGTCCCCGGTCATGGTGACCGCGGCTTCTTTACCGGGCGCGGAAAAGAAGGCTTGAAGCTTTATGCACGCAAGGTCTTGATCCAGGAAGCCAACCAGGACCTGCTTCCGGAATACCTGCCGTTCGTGCGCGGTGTGGTGGACTTTGAAGATATCCCCCTGAATGTCTCCCGCGAGACCGTCCAGGAAAGCCGCCTGATGGCGCAGCTCAGGCGCCTTGTGACCGGGAAAATACTGGACACGCTGGATGACCTGGCAAAAGATGATCCGGAAAAATACGCCACGTTCTGGGTCAATTTCGGACGCTTCTTGAAACACGGCGTGTCTGTTGAAACCCGCGAACCTGAAAGGCTGCATGCGCTGCTGCGCTTCCGCACCATCCAAAAAACGGACAGCTGGGTTTCGCTCGAGGAATATGTCGAGGGGATGAAAGAAGGGCAAAACGACATCTATTACATACTTGGCGACGATGACCACTCAGTGATCTACAGCCCGCACCTCGATATCGTGCGCAAACTCGGCTTCGATGTTTTGATCCTGACAGAACCGGTCGACTCATTCATGCTGATGCAGTTCCATAAGTACAAAGAACATCCCCTGACCAATGTTGCCGCGGCTGAGCTAGAGCTCCCTGACCAGGCAGAAGAAAGTGATGAAGATAAACCCGGTGAGCTGCCGGAAGATCAGCATGGGACGCTGGCGCAGCGCTTCAAGACACTGCTGGGAGAACGCGTCAATGAAGTGCGCATGAGCCACCGTCTTGCCGACTTACCCGCCAGGCTGGTGGATCCCAAAGGCGTGATTTCTGGCGAGTTCCAGCGGGTTTACCGTTACCTGGATAAGGATTACCAGGTACCAAAGAAGGACCTTGAGCTGAACCCGCGCCATGCGATCATCACCCGTCTGGCAGACTTAAGCGCAGAGGATGCCACGGGAAACCTGATCATCGAGCAGGTCTTCGAGGATGCTCTGCTGATCGAGGGACTGCACCCGGACCCAGCCAGCATGATCAGCCGGATACAGAAGATCATGGAAGCATCTCTGGAACTCATAGGCTCCCCCCGTAGAACAAACGAAAACGTCGTTATTACAGATCGATGAACGCAAGTAATAACGACGTTATGTTTTAATCGTGGAAATTCAGCGCGACAAGATGCATTCCACCTAAAAAACATTTACAATAATAGCAGATGGAATCCAGCCCTCTTACCTTCTGGAATTCCGGGATCTGGTTGATCCCGCTTGTCCTGGCTGCGACCATAGCCGGGGTCTATTTGCTGGCGCGGCGGCTGCGGCAAAGGACAACCGCCACCCTGAAAGAAATCCGCAGGAGTTTGCGGGCGCGTGCATCCAGACGCCGGTTGATCAATTCCCAGGTTGCGATGCATTCACACACGGATGAAGAACCTTACCGCACTCCCATGTCGACCTTAATGGAGCAGCTGAAGATTTACGATCAACAAGTTGGTGAGGAAGAACGTAAATTCATCGCCATCCAGGAGGACATCCGCCGTATTGCCGGTTCACCGGGTCTTGCACTCTTTGGCGCTCCGGTTTTCTGGTATCAATTCCACCGCCGCGCCCAGGAGCTGGCGCAAACTGTCCAGGCACTCGATCCGCTTCTTGTGGATGCCGAATCCATCAGTGACCAAATTAATGCGATCGCATGGGATGTGGCTGTGCGGTTTCGCAGGGTCGGAAAACAGCATATTGAAGACCAGCGCATACTCGATGAACTCATCAAGAGGAATGTGAGTGGGATTGGAATTGACGAAGCCTTACGGCAGCAGGAAAAGGTTTCAGAGGCGTTGAGGTTCATCCCGGAATATTTCTTTAACGGTGACCGAGATGCCGTGATCGAGGCTTCTAAAGGCGAAGATGGCAAAGATTCTGTGATCGCGGTCCACCAGGTATTGACCCAGGTACAGCCAATCCAGGAAGCGCTCGATAAAAAAACCAGAAGTTGGGAGCAAGATTATGTCTCTGCCCTCGACCAGATCGAGAGAATGATGGCGCAATTAACAAGCTTGAAAAGTACACTGCAAAGTGTTCAAGCACAAATTGATATATCAGCCGAGAAAAATACGAGCGGAAACCTGGAGGTTATTGCGCAGAATCTGCAGGGCACGATCCCGCGCCTGGAAATCGAGAGCCTGTCTTCAATTGTTGCGGAAGCAAAACGCATAGAAGCCATCTCTCAGGACCTGGAAAACCAGGTCGTGACGGCAAAAGTAGAGCTTGAAGAATTGAAGGCACTGCTGCCTTCACTGACAACAAACCTACAGTCACTCACACTGCAGTTCGCCGGTCTGGCTACGAGCACTATGCGACCGATCGCCTGGGGAAGGAGCCGTGCAGCCCTGGTAAACCTGACTCACCAGGGTAATGCCATCGCTCGGGGCAAACAATCACGCACGCCGACCCAGATCCACCAGGATGCTGATAATGCAAAGCGAGTTTACCGGCAGATCCAGGAACTGACCAGCCACTGCAGCCAGGTTTCCGCCCTGCACGGGGAATACCAGAACCTGCTGCATGCGCCAGAATTTTCCGATTGGCAGGAATGGTTGAAGAAGGCATTATCAACCTCTTCGCTCGCAGCACAGTATTCGCCCGAAAACTGGGTGCGTTCGGACTCGGTTCCTGCCCTGGAGGGGGAGCTCTCCAGCCTGGGCGCGTTACTCGAGGCATTGATCCTCGACCCGAACCAGCCCATCGAAGAGGACCAGCTGCCCCAGGCGCTGGATGAGACCCGCAGCCTGCTGCAAAATTTTCAATTCCAGCGACAGCGCCTGGGAAACATCCAGGCACAACTGGAAGACATCCAGTCAGTGGAAAGGATCGCCCGTGACCAGCTGGATCGTTCAGCCGCTGCTTTTACCCAGGCAAGCCTGCTGCTGAAAAGCAACACCTTTTTGAGCATGAGCGTGGGGAATGACGCCCGCAGGCTGCAAAAAGAGCTGCAAAATGCCTCCGACCAGCTGCTCCAGCGCGATCGAGGCAGCGTAAACAAGAAAGCGAGACAGGTCGAAACTCTCGTCCAGAAAGCATCAGCGGCGATCGATGAGTGGGTGCGGAAATTGTCCGAGGAAATTAACCGGCAATTGAAGGACCTTGCGGCAACGGTCTCCAGCCTGGATGCCATCGCCTCATTGGATGAACCGGTAATCGACCGCGCCCGCAGCCTGCTGAATGCAGCCCCATCGTACGGCAGCCAGGACACGGCTGCGTTCGGAAACAAAACCCCCTCACCGCAATCACCGGTGGATGCGATACTGGTGGAGCTGCGCAGGCGCTGTGAGTTTTCCGAACAGCTTGTCGCCAGCCGGAATGCCCTGGAGGATTTTGCCGGGGGAATACTGCAAAACTACGAGACAGCGCGCTCAAACCGCCAGGTTGCGCGCGATCAAATCCAGGAAATCGCCGACTGGACACGCTCATCGCGGGGCTGGCCGCCTTTGTCGGTCTCATTTTTGGAAGAGAGACAGGAGCTTGGCATCCTTGAAGACCAATGGGAAGGTTTGAAACTGCAGCGCTTCCGAGGCATGGCGCTTGCCAGCCAACTCAGCAGCCTGGGCGCTAAATATCATGCATTAAGTGAACGCGTGCAACGATCCGCCAGCCGGGCAGCGAAGGACCAGGAACAGGTGATCGACATCGAAAATGAGATCGCTGAAGCCATGCAGCAGTGGCAGGGGCAGGCACGGACCTATGCCAGCAACCAGGGCACAGCGCAAAGTATTGCGGCGCGAGAAATCCGCGAGCTGCTGTCCGGAACAGAGCGCGAGCTGACCGACATCCGCAGGTCAGCACAACAAGGCAGGCGTGATTTCAACCAGGTGTTGGAGGCGCTGCGCCTGCTCTCCCGTAAACTGAACATCGCCCTGGTGATGATCGATGATGAGCATTCCATAGACATCCACGGGCGAGAGATCCGAAAACGTTAATAAGACCTATAAAAAAACGGAGCAGAGATGTATTACAAAACTACACCAGTTTTCAACCGCGTTCTTGACCAGGTAAATTCGCTGCCGGTCATCGACTGCCACGAACATATGTATGGACCGTCAGGTCGCCCTGCATATAAGGAACCGATTGCAGCCCTTATCGAAGGTTACATCCAGAGTGACCTGCACTCTGCCGCCATCGGTCTGGGATTCACGCTGGAAGACCTGGTCAGGCTGATGGACCACGAGGTGCCAACAGACGAGAAGTGGTCCGTGTTCGAAAAAGCCTGGCAAGCCAGCGAACACACTGCCTATCTGAAGGTTGCCAAGCTGGTCTTGAAAAATGTGTACGGCGAACCAAAGATGACCCGGGAAGCGCTTGACAGGGTTGCCGGGAAACTCGGCGAGCAAACCGAGCAGGTTTACCATGACACGCTGGCAAAAAGCGGCATCCGCGCCATCCTGACCGACACCCTGGGCAGGTGGGCGACCCCGGACAGGTTCAGCAAGTTCCTGAAGGGTGAGTTTGCCTACCCTGAGATTTTCCGACCGATGATCCCGCTGCCCGACTTCCACCCGACCACCTTCGGGGATACCATCCCCTGGGTGGAATCGCTCAGCGGGGTGGGTGTCACCTCGCTGGATGAATTCCTGCAGGCGGTTTTTGAGATCTTCGAGAAAGCCATGGAAAGGGGAGCCATCGGGCTGAAGGACCAATCCGCATACCAGAGGACGCTGTATTACGAGCTGGTCACCAAATCCGAAGCAGAAAAACAGTTCAACCAGCTGCTAGGCGACCCGCGCAATAACCTGGGGTGGCCCGAGAGCAAACCACTCAATGACTTCTTATTCCATGAATACATGCGCTTCGCCAAAGAGTTAAATCTCCCTGTGCAAGTGCACACCGGGCACATGGCGGGGATTTACAACCGGGTGGACAAGACCAATGCCGCTCACCTGGCAACCGTACTTGAGCTGCACAAAGGCGTGCGCTTCGACCTGTTCCACGGCAACTGGCCCTATCTGGACGATTACCTGTTTCATCGGAAAGAACTACGCCAACGTGGCTCTCGACCTGTGCTGGCTGCACATTATCGATCCTTATTACGCAAGCGAGCTGCTGGAGAGGTCTGTGGTTACAATCCCGCACACGAAGATACACGGCTTTGGCGGTGATTATTTTGACATCCCCGAATTCACCACCGGTCATTTGGAGATCGCACGAGAGGTGATCGCGGGTGCATTGACGAACCTGGTGGAGAAGGGCTGGTTGGAGGAGGAAGAGGCGGTGCGGATCGCGGCGGACTGGCTGTTCAACAACCCCAACCGGTTCTTCAGGCTGGGGTTTTGACCCCCCACTTCTTCGGTATACTTGTTGCGCTCAAACATCAAGAACCGGAGAAGACCAAATGGATTATAACAGTCAAGCCCCTAAATACACTGCAGACGAAAACGGGCTGATCTTCACAACCAACAGCTTGTACGAGTATCTGCGAAAAATAACGGATACCCGACAAGCCAAAGGCAAGCGATATTCCTTGGCGACGCTGTTGTTGGTCATGATTCTGGCGAAACTGTGTGGAGAAGACAAGCCGAGTGGAATCTGCGATTGGGTCGGGAAGCGGGTGCGGTTGCTGGTAGAGATGAAAATCATAAAGCGTCCCCAAGCGCCCTGTCACATGACGTATCGGCGGGTGTTGCAAGAGACGATCCCGCCAGATGAATTGGATCAGCTGCTGCACAACTACCATCAGCAGCGTCTGAAAACTGAACAGGAGATCATCCTTACGATGGATGGGAAGACACTGCGAGGCACTATTCCGCGCGGCGAAACACGGGGCATGCATCTGCTGACCGTCTATGTGCCTCAACAAGGATTGGCGCTGGTGCAAGCACAAGTGGATCAAAAGGAGAACGAGATTGTCGTAGCGCCACACGTATTGAAGCAGGTGAACCTGCAGGGCGCCATTGTGATGGGAGATGCCATGCACACCCAACGGGAGACTTCTCGCCAGATCGTAGCGGCTGGGGGTGATTATGTGTGGTTTGTCAAAGGCAACCAAGCCCGTACCGAATGGGCCATCCAAAAGCTGTTTGTGCATGAAATGTGTAACCTGCGTCAGGGAGCTTCTCTGGGCAAGGATTTCCAAACTTGTGTCCAGGTCAGCAAAGGGCATGGGCGATTGGAAACCCGTACCATCTTCGTCAGCACTTTGCTGAATGATTATTTGGATTGGCCTCATGTGGCTCAAGTCTTTCGCTTGGAGAGGATCCGCTGGCATCCGTTCTTCCGCGGCAGAACACGCCAGGTGATCTATGGCCTGACAAGCCGCCCTCCGGAGCGCTCTTCACCGCAGCATTTGCTCGAGCTTACCCGCACCTATTGGGGGATTGAAAATGGCTTACATTATCGCCGTGATGTCACCTTCCACGAAGATGCTACTCGCATGACCCTCGGCAACGCTGGACGCAGCATGGCTGCCTTGAACAACCTGGTGATCGGATTATGCTTGCGTGAACACGGCTCTAATGTGGCCCAAGCTAGACGCCACTTTTCTGCTTGCCCCGCTGACGCTCTTCTCGCCGTTGTTACCTAAATGAGAATGTTAATCCCCTGACCCGAAGGGATGGGGATTCTTGCCAATTCACCAAAAAGTGGTAGAATGGTGACGCTAATCAGACAGCCCCAGTAGCTCAGTGGATCAGAGCATTTGCTTGCGGAGCAAAGGGTCGCGTGTTCGAGTCGCGCCTGGGGCGCTGATTTTTTTAAACCCATGGACCGAATTATTTTATTGACCAACGACGATGGGATTACGTCCCACGGATTATGGGCGGCTGCGGATGTACTTTCATCGTTGGGACGCGTCATCGTCACTGCCCCGCGCGCTCAGGCTTCTGGCTCCGGTCGCAGCTTCCCCGGCACATCCGATGGCAAGATCGAACAGCGAACGGTGTTGATTCATGGCGCAGCGAAGCAGGGATATGCCGTAGGAGGTTCCCCGGCACAGGTGGTGCTGCATGGTCTGCTGGAAATACTGCCCAATCTGGAAGGTCTGCCTCAGGGACGTAAACCAGACCTGGTCGTCTCCGGCATCAATTACGGGGAGAACGTCGGCAGCGGTGTGACAGCATCCGGCACAGTCGGGGCAGCGCTCGAAGCGGCATCCGTGGGAATCCCTTCACTGGCAATATCGCTGGAAACAGAAAAAGACGACCATTTCACCAATTCCGACCAGGTGGATTTCACCAGCGCCGCCTATTTCACACGTTTATTCAGCGAGATGATGCTGGAGAAACGGCTGCCAGAAGATGTGCAGGTCCTGAAAGTCGATATCCCTGCCGAAGCGACGCCTGCCACACCCTGGCAGGTGACGCGCCTTTCCAGGCAGCCCTACTTCATTTCGCTGCCCCCGGAACGTTCCGCCTGGGACCAGCCTGCGGTGATTGGTTACGATTTCGGTGTTGACCTGGAGAATGAGCCGGAAGACACCGACGTGCACACATTGCGCGTCAAGCGTCACGTCTCCGCCACCCCGCTCAGCCTTGACCTGACTTCACGTGTGAAGGCGCAGGAACTGGAGCGCCTGCTGCGCGAGTAAATCAGACGACCGTACAAAAAAACTTACCCTCAAATATTATTTAGGATAGGTCTCCTGGATCACGTCCAATAATTGTGCGTGGATGACCGGGTTGGCAGCCAGGATCGAGGTGCGCGCGGAGATGTAATCCCTCTCACCGTAAACGCTGGTGACGAGTGCGCCGGCTTCCGAGGCGATGAGCCCGCCTGCAGCAACGTCGTAAGCCATGATCGATATCTCCCAGTACCCATCCACCCGCCCTGCGGCGACATAACAGAGATCTATTGCCGCCGTACCCAACCGGCGCACACCCTGGGAACGGAGTGAAAGACGAGTGTAGAGCTCCAGGTTGTTACGCGGGTTGGTGCGGATATCGTAGGGGAAACCGGTCACCAGCAGGCTCTGGTGCAACGTCGCTGCGTCACTCACCCGCAGCGGCAGCCCGTTCAAGAAAGCGCCTCGCCCGCGTTCTGCGCTGAAGACCTCGTCTGCAATCGGATCGTACACCACCCCCAGCTTTACGGCGCCATCTTCGGCGTAAGCAATGGAGACGGCAAAGAGCGGGACTCCATGGGCATAATTCACCGTGCCATCGATCGGGTCGATATACCAGATGCAGCAGTCATCGCCTGCAAGATCACCACTCTCCTCGGTGAAGATCGTGTGCCCGGGATAGTGTTTGCGGATTTCACCGAGGAAATACTGCTCCGATTTGAGGTCGATCTCCGTGACCAGGTCGATCTCACCTTTATACCTGACCTGGACTTTCTTTTCGATTCCCGGGCGCTGGCTGAACCCGGCGCGCAGGATCTCACCTGCACCGCGCGCCAGCTTTTCCAATTCATGCAATGTCGGCTGCATCAAATCACATCTCCCCGCGCATCTCTGCCCCCAAACGCTGGAAGAATTCGGACAGGTAACGGTCGCGTTCTTCAGCAATGCGGCGAGCCATGGGTGTGAAAAGCATGCCCTTGATCTTTCTCAATTTGAAAAGATACTCATGGTATGAGCTGTGAGCTTCGCCGGGTTCCTTTTCCCCGGTATGGATGAAATGTTCCGACGGCTCAGTGTAAACCGGGGCGCCCACCACAACATCATACGCAACCGTGCGCACCACACCGATCGCCCCCAGCACATCCAGCTTGTCAGCATCGAACAGCACCATAGCTTCGATGGTCTGCGGTTTTTCGCGCTGGTCACGGTACCGGTGAGCGCGGATGCAGTGGAGCACGGCTTCGATGCGCTCTTCAGTCCAACCTTCGCTCTGGAGTACACCCCTGGCAAATTCTGCTGAGGCGAGGTGGTGGTTCCTGCGCCCTTCATCACCGAGGTGTGTAGCGCTCTCCTCGACATCGTGCAGCAATGCCGCGGCGCGCACGATCTCAAGATCCGCGCCTTCCGCCTGACCGAACCTCTCCGCCATGCGGTATACACGCAGCACATGGTCGAAGCCGTGCACCGGGTCGGATTGCGGGTACCATCCCCTTGCTGTTTCGATATCAATCATTGCCTAAATGCGGGTTCAAGCATACCCGTTTTACCCCTTTGAAAAAGTTTCCCCTTCTTAACCACCGCCTCGACCAGGCTGCCGCCAAAGCGGTACCCAAGGTGACGGTAATCGTCCACAGCCAGGATGAGCAAGTCCGCCTGCTTGCCGGGCTGCAGCGAGCCCAGCCGGTCCGCCCGGTCGATCGCCGCGGCAGCGTTGATCGTTGCGGCGGCGATCGCCTGTGCGGGAGTGAGTTTCATGTAACGGCATGCCAGGGCGATGGCGAACTGCATGTTCCCGCTCCAGGCAGTTCCCGGGTTCAAGTCGGTTGCCAGGGCAAGAATGCCACCAGCTTCGAGGATCTCTTTCGCCGGGGTGTATTCACTTTCTGCAAGCCCAAACGGTGTGCAGGGAAGGGAAACTGCCACACAGTCGCTGCCGCCAAGCGCCTTGACGTCCTCAGGCGATGTCTTCACCAGGTGATCGGCTGAGACAGCGCCCAGCTCAACCGCCAGGCTGGCGCCTCCCAGGTTGTCGAATTCATCGGCGTGGATCTTGAGCGGGAAGCCCAGGGAGCTTGCCTGTGACAGGATGCGGCGGGATTGCTCCAGGCTGAACGCACCCGTCTCGCAGAAAGACATCGACGAAGGGCAGAGGACGGGTTCCAGCGTTCTCGCCCCACCAGGTCTTGCAACACCGGGAGCATCTCGTAAGGCGACCAGGTCGGTGTATTCATCGCCGCGGTCTTTATATTCGGGCGGGACGGCATGGGCTGCCAGGAAAGTGAACGCCAGCTCCCATGGACCCTCCTCATCAAGGCGCAGGAGCGCTTCCAACATGCGCAGCTCCGCATCCAGTTCCAACCCATAGCCGGTCTTCGCCTCGACGGTGGTGGTGCCGTGGGCGAACATCTCTTCCAGGCGGGGACGGGTCTCAGCCACCATCTGCTCGACCGTTGCCTGGCGTGTGGCACGCACCGTGGAAAGGATGCCGCCGCCGGCTGCCAGGATCTCCAGGTAGGACTTACCTTCCAGGCGCATCTCGAATTCGGCGGCGCGGTCGCCCACCCAGATGGCGTGGGTGTGCGGGTCGACGAAACCGGGCATGACCACTTTCCCGCCGGCATCTAGTTTTGGCGTATGCGGGTAGCGTTGAAGTAACTCGTCGCTTTTGCCAATGGCGGCGATCGTATCGCCTTCGATGAGAATGGCGCCGTCGTGGATAATGTTCAGGCTGCCAAGGTCTTCGCCGCGCTGGGGTGCGGATGTGAGGGTGATTAATTGGCTTGCATTATGGATCAGCACGCCCTGCATTATGCCATGGTTACTCGACTGGCACAACGGGATAATCCCGGTCGTGAACGGATCCCATGGTAAAAATTAGTCAATATCAACCCATCCAGTTGACAGGTGCTCTCTGGCAGTACGTTTTCAGCCAGATTCGAGCTCTCTATCAAAGAATGCGAAATTTTCTATTGATGATCTGATACAGGAGTCATTTAGCGGAGGAAGTAAAGATCACACTAAGTTCATTAAACGAAAAACGAACACGATATAATGTCCATAAGTTCAATCATATTTCGGTAAATAACGCATTGTCACGAAAAATTCCCTTGATTGGGGCAATCAAGGGGCATCGGATTCTTAATGTTTTTCGGTTTTTTGTTTTTGGAAGGTCGTAGCAGCAGCCTCATCTATCATCCAGGGTTTTGGAACCAGATGGTTCCTCAGAAGCGCAAGACAAGGTCAGCGCACCTGCGCTGTAATTGCAGCAATAGCGTTCAGAGATATAATAACTATGGAGTCAAAACTTAAATGAAGCATCCAGATCTCAATAAATTGATCCCAATTTTCAAACGCTATCCAGATATTCGCGCTGCCTACCTGTTTGGTTCGCAAGCAAGACAGCAAACTCATCAGGAGAGTGATTTAGATATAGCCCTGATACCTGCAAACGACAAGCTGCGCATGAGGAAATTGGATATTCTCACTGACCTGGCTCATCAAGGCTTTGACCATGTCGACCTGGTAATCCTGGATTCAGATGATATTGTCTTGAAATTTGAAGCCATACGGCACAATCAAGTAATATACGCCTCTCCAGATCACGATCCTCCAACATATTTTTCTCAGACGATACGACAATACTTCGATTTTCTCCCCTACCTGGAAATACAACGTGAGGCATACAAAAGGAGAATCCTGAATGATTAACCAAGAGATCATCCGCAAAAGACTCAATAAGCTGGATGAGTACCTGGATATCCTAAAGAATCTGAGTAATTACTCCTTTGAGGAATTTGTGAATGATCCCGAGAGATATGGGAGCACAGAAAGATTCTTACAACTGGCGATTGAAAGCATTATCGATATTGGCACTCACATCATCGCCGATGAAGCTTTAGGCAATGTGAACTGGTACAGTGATGTACCAAAAATATTAGCAGAAAAGGGTTATATCACTTCTGAACAAAGCGAATACTGGATCCGGATGATAGGTTTCCGTAATGTTCTGGTACATGAATATGTGGAAATCGATCGGAGGATTGTGTTCGATGTGCTGAACTCTCACCTGGACGAAATTTCCGAACTAAGACGGGTGTTTGCTCAATTTTTATGAAGAAATGCCAGTAGGGGATACCACTCAGAACAATTGAAGTTGAAGCGGCGGGTGCCTACCATCCAGAAGCACAAACGGAGCGGCGCGCTCCGGGTTGATACCCAGGCGTCTGAGCTGGCTGAGATCGCTCAGCTTGTTCTCCCGGCGCGCTTTGAGTAAGACAGCAACACCTTTCGGTCCAATCCCGGGCACACGCAGAAGCTGCTCGCGGGTGGCGCGGTTTAACTCGACCGGTGTCCCCGCCAGGTTCTGCTGAGCCCAGGCTACCTTGGGATCAGTGCCCAAAGGCAGATTTCCTTCAGGATCAAAAACCAGCTCTTCCATGTCAAAATTGTAATCGCGCATCAAAAAGGATGCCTGGTAAAGCCGGTGTTCACGTATGACGGGGGTGGGCGGGAGGTTCTCGAGAGGGGTGTCCTTTACGGGATCAAACGGCGAAAAGTACGTCCGCTTTAGACTTAGCCTCTTATACACATATTCCGTCGTCGTCAGCAGTTCAAGGTCGCTTTCACCCACCGCCCCAACCACAAATTGGGTAACCGAAGATGGCCAGCGCCCCTTCCAGCCGAGGTGCCCGGGTTGGTTCTGACGCACTTCCTGCGCATAACGCAGTGGTTGGAGCAGTTCCTCAATAAATTGTTTCTTTGGCGCCAGCATTTCCAGGCGTTTTGTGTTCGGCGCTTCCAGGTTGACTGACACACGATCTGCCAGTCGCATCGCCGCTTCAACCTGGTCTTTCTGGGCTCCCGGCATCAGCTTGAGGTGCAGGTATCCCTTATTCTGGTACTTCTTGCGCAGGATTTCGGCTGTGGCGATGAGCTTATCCTGGGTGGTCACACCTCCCTGGACAATGCCAGAGCTGAGGAACATCCCTTCGACAATCCCGGCGCGGTGGAGGGTGTCAAAAGCATGTGCCATCTCATCCGGTGTGAGGGTAGCGCGGTGGAAATCTCGTCCCGCACGAAAAGGACAGTAGTAGCAGTTGCGTTCACAGGAAGAAGTCTGGAGGGTCTTGAGCAGCTTGATCTGCTGACCGTTGGGCAGCTGGGCATGGCTGATGGGGAAGCCGGTCTTATGCGAGCCGGCGACCTGGGGGCAGCCATGATCTTCAGCAGATTCCAGGTGCATTTGGGCGGTCAACCATTTCAATTTATCGACTGCATTTGTCATCGCAAAATTTCCTTCCATCTCGATTATAGAACATATTTTCTATTTGTCAACAAGATTATAATTATTCCATAATCCAACCCTGCGAAGGTTTAAAACCTTCGCAGGGTTAGGAACCTTCGCAAGGTTGACTCTGACAGGAGGCAAAAAAATGGAATACCGAATAGAACGAGATTCATTAGGGGAATTGAAAGTACCCGCAGCAGCCCTGTACGGCGTGCAGACCCAGCGCGCAGTGGAAAACTTCCCCATCTCCGGACTGAAGCCCTGGCGGGCATTCATCTGGTCGATGGCGATGATAAAACGGGCTGCGGCTGAAGTGCATCGCGACCTGGGCTTGCTGGATACAATGAAAGCGGATGCTATCGTCCAGGCGGCTCAGGAAGCAGCGGAGGGCAAATGGGACGACCAGTTCGTCGTCGACCCATTCCAGGCTGGAGCAGGTACCAGCCACAACATGAACACCAACGAGGTGATCGCCAACCGGGCAACACAGATCCTGGGCGGTGAGCCAGGAAAATATATCGTCCATCCGAATGATGATGTCAATATGGCACAATCGACGAATGACACCATCCCCACTGCCATACGTCTTGGTGCACTCTGGCGCCTGGAAGAGCTGCTCGAGGCAGTCAATAACCTGGCAGGCGCCCTCGAGCAAAAAGCGATCGAATTCGATCACATCGTTAAATCCGGACGCACCCACCTGCAGGACGCCGTGCCCGTGAGGATGGGGCAGGAATTCGGCGGATACGCAAAAGCAGTTGCGCGTGATGCCGAACGGATCAGGCGCAGTGCGGAGGGATTGCGGCGCCTGGGGATTGGCGGAACGGCTGTCGGCAGCGGGTTGAACGCACATCCGGAATACCACCCGCGCATGGTCAAACGTCTCTCCGAACTGACCGGTCTGGCGTTGTTCACATCGGATAACCTTTTTGAATGCATGCAGTCGCTGGCGGATGCCGCCGACTTTTCTGCATCCATTCGCACTCTGGCGATTACACTTACACGCATCGCCAATGATTTACGCCTGCTATCCTCAGGACCTGCCACAGGTTTGGACGAGATCCGCCTTCCGGCAGTACAACCCGGTTCAAGCATCATGCCAGGGAAGGTGAACCCGGTTCTGGCAGAAATGCTTAACCAGGCGATGTTCCATGTGCAGGGCTGCGACCTGACCGTTTCACTGGCAGCCCAGGCCGGTCAGCTTGAATTGAATGTGATGATGCCTGTACTCGCTCACAACCTGTTCGAAATGATGCAGGTCACCATCGGCGCAGTGAATGCGTTCACCGAGAAACTGGTGAGAGGACTGCAAGCCAACCGGGAAAAAGCTGAAGGCTGGCTTGAACGAAATGCGATTATCGTCACCGCCCTGAACCCGGTCATCGGATACAGCGCCGGGGCTATGCTTGTGAAAGAATCTCTCGCAGGAGATATAACCCTGCGCCAGCTGGCGGTCAATAAAGCTGCAGCGGGTGAATTGAAACACAAAGACGAAGACCGCCTGGTCACAGCGGAAGAGATCGAAGCAGCCCTGAGTGACACTCGCCGGTTGACAGAAGGAGGAATCTACGGGGGTGGTGGAGGAGGTTGATCACTCCGCCGATTCACCAATTCACTGACAGGAGTAAAAAATGATGGGGCATCTCGATGCATATCAAGTTGCTGATTTGCCGGTTGAGCAGCGCGTTGATGATTTGCTATCACGGATGACGTGGGAGGAAAAAACAGATCAGCTGGGATCACTGCTTGCATTTACAGAGCATAAAGCCTGGTTCGACCAGACTATAGAAAAAAGATGTGAACTCATCCAGAGCCTGCCGTGGGAAGAAATGGTGGGGACGGGCAGTTTTAGCGCAGTACTGCGCGAACTGCCTGCGCGGCTTGCGGCAAGAACCGCGAACATCATTTACAGGACCGCGAGGGAAAAGACACGGTTGGGAATCCCTCCGCTGATCCATGATGAAGGTCTGCACGGATTAATGGCGAATGATGCCACCAGTTTCCCTCAGGCAATCGCTATGGCGAGTTCCTGGAACCCTGATCTGCTTGAACGGGTGGCTGAGGCAATCGGGAAAGAAACCCGCAGCCGTGGCATCCGCCAGCTGTTAAGCCCCACGATCAACATCGCCAGGGATTCTCGCTGCGGTCGCACCGAAGAGACCTACGGTGAAGACCCTTACCTGACAGCGCGCATGGCTGTCGCCTTCGTGCGCGGTATTGAGAAGCAGAACGTTGTAGCCACGCCCAAACACTATGCCGCAAATTTTGTCGGCGACGGCGGTCGCGACAGTTATGCGATCCACTTCTCGGAACGCTTGATGCGCGAGGTGTATTTGCCTGCCTTCGATGCCTGCGTACGTGAAGGCGGCGCTCGATCGATTATGGCAGCTTACAATTCTTATGACGGGCTGCCATGCTCCTGCAACCCCTGGTTGCTGACCAGCGTACTGCGCGGCGAGTGGGGGTTTCGAGGTTTTGTTGTCTCGGATTATGACTCAGTAATCCAGGTGCTTGAGAAACATGCTGTCGCTGCAGACAAAACGGATGTTGCCCATCGGACAGTCGAAGCGGGGCTGGATGTAGAGCTTCCGGTGACTAATTGTTACGGCAAACCTCTGATAGAAGGAATCGTTGATGGGAAGATTTCCAAAGAGGCGGTCAACCAGGCTGTCCGGCGGGTCCTGCGAATTAAATTTGAACTGGGGCTTTTCGATGATCCTTTCGTGGATGAAGATTCTGCTGAGAATGTGAATAACAACCCGGACCACGTAGCACTCGCTTTGGAGATGGCAGGTCAGAGTTTGGTCTTGTTGAAAAATGATAACGCACAACTTCCCTTCTCCAAGAAAATTAAATCACTGGCTGTGATCGGACCACAGGCGGATGAAATACGCCTGGGAGGTTATTCGTGGTATGGCTATGACAAGGAACGTATCGTAACCCCATTGCGCGGCATTCAAGAACTGCTGGGTGAAAATACGCAGATCCATTACGCCCAGGGATGCGATGTCAGGGATCCATCGACGGACGGCTTCGAAGCAGCAGTTCAGGCTGCTCAAAAGTCTGAGGCTGCCGTGCTGTTTGTTGGCAACAGCGAGCAGACCGAAGGAGAGCAAAAGGATCGTGCGACCCTGGACCTGCCTGGTGTACAGGAAGAGCTGATCAAGGCTGTTGCTGCCACGGGAATCCCTCTTGTGGTCGTGTTGATCAACGGCAGCGCCATCACTATGGGGAACTGGATCGACCAGGTACCTGCCGTGCTCGAAGCCTGGTATCCGGGAGAACAGGGCGGTGCAGCGACTGCCAGGGCATTGTTTGGTGATGTGAATCCGGGCGGGAAGCTTCCCGTCACGTTCCCACGCACAACCGGTCAGCTGCCCCTTTATTACAACTACAAGCCCAGCGGGCGTATCGACGCATATGTTGACCAGTCCGGGAAGGCAGCCTTCCCCTTCGGACACGGGTTGAGCTACACAACTTTCGAATACAGCAACCTGCGCATCGAGCCGGAACAGGTATCTGCTGACGGTCAGGTTAATTTGAAGTTCGATTTAAAAAATTCGGGCGAAGTTCCTGGCGATGAAGTTGTCCAGGTCTACGTACACGACACTCTGGCATGTGTGGCGAGACCTGTAAAAGAGCTGAAAGCGTTCAAGCGCATATCCCTGGGGGCTGGTGAGACGAAGGAGGTCAGTATCAATATTGAGGCGCAATCCCTGGGTCTTTACGACATTGAGATGAACTACATCGTGGAGCCAGGGAGCTTCGAGGTGATGGTTGGTTCTTCCTCAGAAGATATCCGCCTGAACGGGAAATTGGATGTTCCCTGACCTATGAAAGAATCTGTGCCTTCCATCACAGCCAGCCAACGATATACCCGGCCTCCGCGCTGGGCAGTACTCGAGCGAGAGCTGATTGAAAAAATCAATCACGCAATCGATCCTTTAATCTCCAGGTATGTAAACAAAGACGGCAGCCTGAAGTGGCCTGCCAGGGCTGATTTTTCCAGTGTCGACGGTCTGGATGATGCTTACGAGAGCTTCCACAACTGGCCTTTGTTCTATGCTCTGGGAGGCGCAGAACGGTTTCGTGAATTGTCATTTTCCGAATGGGAAGCCATCACCCGCCAGTTTGAAAAATATGACTGCGGTCATGGTCACCCCATGGTGGTTAAGGAATACGAACAGGGATATGACTGGTTCCACCAGGGCGAAGGCTACCTGATGTTTTTCATGCTCGGGCTGGCAGATGCGGACCACGAAAAAACTATCAAACGCGCGCAACGTTTCGCAGGCTTTTACATGAATGAGGATCCTCAGGCAAAGAATTACGATCCCAAACACCGGCTGGTGCGTTGTTCCCATGTCGGCAGTATGGGTCCGGCGTTCCGAAACTTTGATATCGAATCCTGGGGCTGGGCAGATTGGAAGCAATATTACGGTTTACCTTTCCAGGGTGTTCCAGGATGCGATCATCTCGATTCCATAAAAATCCATGGAAATGCAGTCAATATGGCGAAGGTGATGAAGGAACGAATGTCGAGCGGTGATGTGCCGGTCAACCTGGCGATTACGAGCCTGGTAACGAACGCTTGTTTGTACAGCGCACAGCCGAAGTACAAAGACTGGGTGAAGGAATACATCGAAGCCTGGATAAACCGCACCAGAGACAACAACGGGATCATTCCTGATAATGTCGGGCTGAATGGAAAGATTGGAGAGTCAAACACAGGCAAGTGGTACGGTGGTTATTACGGCTGGACCTGGCCTCATGGATGGCTGAGCCTGGCTGATCCGGTCACACTGGCTGCGGAAAATGCATTGCTCCTTTTTCAAGATCCATCCTTTCTTGAACTACCGCGATCGCAAATGGAGATCTTGATTTCCCATGGTATCGAACAGGACGGTGATCTTTTTGTTCCCTACAAGTATGGCGATCCGGGGAACTACGAGTACCAGGTATCTGACCTGATCCTGACGACCGGGAACCCACCCAGGACCGGTTCGACTTACCGCGATTTGCTCTGGCGGAACGGTTGGTTCGAGTTTCAACCCATGATTGCCAGGCAGCCGGTCCATTTGTGGTTCATGTCCATGGAAAACAGGGATCTGGAACGCATTCTGCGCATCCGCAACCGGCGCAAAAACGACTGGAATCAGATCAGGGATGCATATGAAAAAGACCAGGGTGGTCACGATGCTGCCTGGGTTGCCTACCTGAATGGGGAGTACCCCAACTATCCTGAGCAAATCCTGACCCATAATATAACGCAGGTAGAACGAAGACAGGCTGCCATGGAGCAAGACACCCAGGATCCGCAGGAATACCAGGACTGGTATTTGCAGGTCAGGAACCCGGTGACCTGCGAGGGTCTGGTTCGATTAACCCTGGGTGGACCGTTGCCGCTCTACAACGGCGGTCACCTGTTGACGACGGTGCGATATTTCGATATCGAGAAACGACGACCAGGGCTACCGGATGACGTTGCTGCACTGGTAGAAAATATCCAACCTGAGAAAACTGGGATCTCATTGGTAAACTTGAATCCTCACAATCGCCGCACAATCTTGGTCCAGGCAGGATCCTATGGAGAGCACCAGTTTGACCGGGTTCGGGAAGAAAATGCAAACGGTAATTGGATTGATATCCGGGGGAAATATTTTATGGTGGTTCTGGAAGCAGGATCGCAGATACGTTTGGAATTAGTGATGAAACGGTTTGTAAACAGCGGAATGTTTGCAAACCCCTTGAATCAATATGGTGAGTAAATTCATTGAATGACCTGCTTTATAAAAAATTAATGGATCAATAAAAGCGCTCGGGAATCAAATGGCACAAATCTGGTACTACAACATCCCTTTCCATGGGCATGTCAACCCATCCCTGCCTTTAATTCGGGAACTGGTGACCCGGGGGAATGTAGTCACCTATTTTTCGACCGAGAGTTTCAAAGCACGCATTCAAGAGACCGGGGCGCAGTTCCGCAGCTATGAGAGCGTTTATGCATTTGAAAAATCGCGCTCCGATACACACATTATCAGGCTGGGTACGCTTGTGGCTGAGGCGACTCATGCACTGCTCCCCGAAGTCCTTCAATCAGCCGGCAGCGAAAGACCGGAAATCCTGCTGTTTGATATGAGCGCTCCCTGGGGAGGTATAGCCAGCAGAAGGTTTGGCATACCTTCCATCGCCATTTTTCCACACCTGCCTTTCTACTGGCGGACGGTGCTCGATGACCACCGCGTGCTGCGCAAAGTAATCAGAAATATCCGACCCGGGTTAGGCTACTGGCGCCAGCTTCAACATATGACCGCGAAGATCGTGCGCGACTACAAGCTTCGTGATCCAAAAGACATTAACGTGCTCTCCAGTTCTGCAGGAAAGAACATTGTCTTCTCTTCGCGCTTTTTCCAGCCGTATGAAAAACATTTCGGTTCTGATTATTTATATATTGGTTCACAGGTTGATGTACACCGGCAGGAAGATCCCTTAAAGGTATTGAAACACGAGGGGCAAAAACTGGTTTACATCGCCGTAGGCACGGTTTACCAGGCAAGTACCGAATTTTTCCGCAAGTGTCTGGACGCCTTTGGGAATGAGGACTATTCTGTGGTCATGTCCATTGGAAAGGCAGTTGACCCTGAATCTTTGGGAAACCTGCCAGATAATTTTCAGGTAGCACAGTTCGTCCCACAGTTATCTATCCTACAAATGGCAGATGTATTCATCACGCATGGCGGGATGAACAGCATCAATGAGAGCGTTTACTTCCGGGTGCCCATGATCGTAGTACCAAACACGATCGAACAAGCGGTGAATGCTGCGCGAGTTGAAGAGCTTGGAGCCGGTATTTACCTGGAACATCATCAAATCACAACTGGCAAGCTTAGAGAAAGTGTCCGGAAAATCCTCAGAGTGGATCACTATGCTTCTGGACTTGAGAAGATCCGCGCCTCCTTTTACGGAGGTGACGGTTTAGAGCTTGCTGTACGGGAAATCGAGATGATGTCTCAATGAGAGCTATCAGGCTATTAGCGATAAAATCAGTATGCAGCCACAATCTACCTGAACAACCTCGATACCCGCAATTACTCGTTGAGAATAAATTCCTCTTTACAGTCGTTCGAAACGAGCCTGGAAAAAGCGCAAATACCTTGGCTCGTAAACCATCTTCAAGCCGCGCGCAGCATGACGGGCATCGTAAACAGCTTTGACCGCCTCCGCCACGACGTCCATGTGAGCCTGAGTATATACACGCCTCGGGATCGTCAATCGGGTCAGTTCAAGCTTGGGAAAATTATGCTCTCCGGTCTGCTTGTTGCGCCCGGCGCTGACCACACCGCGTTCCATGGAGCGAATACCTGAATCCAGATAAAGTTCGGCTGCGAGGATTTGCGCCGGGAATTGATCCTGGGGGATGTGTGGGTAGAAACCCCTGGCATCCAGGAAAATAGCGTGACCTCCAACCGGTAAGACGATGGGAATCCCCCATTCAACCAGCAACTCACCCAGGTAGCGCACCTGACCGACGCGCGAGCGGACGTGTTCATCCTGGACTGATTCGACGATGCCAATCGCCATCGCTTCCAGGTCACGTCCCGCCAGCCCTCCGTATGTGTGCAGCCCCTCAAAAACGACGACCAGGTTGCGCAGTTCTTCGAAGAGATCCCAATCATTGACTGCCACCCATCCGCCAATATTGACCAGGCTGTCCTTTTTGGCGCTGATCCAGGCTCCGTCAGTGTAGGAGCAGAATTCCTTTAAAATTTGTGCGATGGTTTTGTGCTTGTATCCGGATTCGTTTTCCTGGATAAAAAAGGCATTCTCAACCATACGCGTGGCGTCAAGATAGATGCGGATCCCATACCGGTCGGTCAATGCTCGCAGCGCTTTCACATTCTCCATACTGACAGGCTGACCACCAGCCATATTTACTGTCCCAGCCAGACTGACGTAAGCAATCTGGTCCGCCCCTTTATCCTTGATCAATGTCTCCAGTTTAACCAGGTCGATATTGCCTTTGAAAGGGTGCAGGTTCTGTGGGTTGTGTGCTTCATCGATAATCACATCCACAAAAGTCCCGCCTGCCAGTTCCTGATGCAGGCGCGTGGTGGTGAAGTACATGTTCCCGGGCACAAACTGCCCTGGTTTTATGGCTGCCTGGCTGATCAGGTGTTCAGCGCCGCGCCCCTGGTGTGTTGGTACAAGGTGCTTGTATCCATAATAGGTCTGGACTGCTTCCTCCAGGTGGTAAAAGTTACGGCTGCCGGCATAAGCTTCATCGCCCAACATCATCCCAGCCCATTGGCGGTCGCTCATTGCACCAGTGCCGCTGTCTGTCAGCAAATCAATATATACATCATCTGAGCGCAACAGGAAGGTATTAAAGCCAGCCTCAGTAAGCGCATTCTGGCGTTCTTCAGATGAGATAACGCGCAAGGGTTCCACCATCTTGATCTTCCAGGGTTCTGCCCAGGAGCGGCGTCCGAATTGTTGACCCATGGTTTTGGGGGTGTGGTCTGACATTTATATCTCCTTATATTTTATTAAATCAAACAGGAAGAATGGTGGTGGCTTTCACTTCAGCCAACGCCAGGCTTGTATGGATGCGCCCCACCCCCAGCGTGGGGGTCAGCTTATCGACAACAAATCTCTCGAGATCCTTGCGGTTATGCAAAACCACCTTGAGCAGATAATCGAACTCACCAGTGATGTGGTGGCACTCAAGCACTTCCGGCATCTGGCGGACAGCTTCACGAAACCGTTCGACCTGGGCGAGTTCATGCACCTGCATACTGACCTGGATGAAGCAAAGCAAGTCATAACCTGCCTTATCACGGTCAACCAGAGCGGTGTAGGCGTGGACGATCCCTTCCTGCTCGAGGCGTTTGACCCTTGCATGTGTTGCAGGTGGGGATAAATTGATACGGCGCGCAAGTTCTACGTTGCTGAGACTGCCATCAGATTGCAGTAAACTTAATATTTTCCTGTCGAGGTCATCCAGATCGTACATACATATCAAATGTATCAGATATTGGGAGTATTTTCAATATTTATTCGGAAATTACTCAAAATTTACGTATTAATATTCATATTTTACTCTAATCACTTTATTATATACGGAAAGAAACAAACAACCATACCTGGAACCGAACATTTATCCTGCATCCCGGCAACAGCCTGGTTAAGATGTTCCACATCGTAACCCACTGTCATCTCCCTGTGAGATTACTGGACAGAAGCAGCATCCACATTATCGAGATGCAGAACGTCAACGATTAGGGGTAACCGCAGAACCGTGTGCCGGACTCGGCAATTATCAATTCATTTACATGAAGCTGGATCAATGCGGTAGACGACATTCTCCTCGCTATGTCCAACCCATAAATAATTACCATCCCAAGCCAGGCCGCGATAGCCATACCAGGAGGGAGCTTCGATACCAAGTGAGGGCGCGGCATTGGAAGAAAGAACAATCTGGCACTCGATGCGAGTGTTCTCATCGAGGCGAGTTACCAGATCATCCGCAAGGATCCACAGGTTAACGCCATCCCACTCCAGACCAGTGGCTTCCCTGTTGGCATATTTACCCACTTTGGGTGCGTAAGAATCGACCATCTGGAGGTCATTGTTGGTGCTGGAGGGCGACCATTTTAATAAGGTGCCATCCGAGGTCGTTGTCCACAAATAGTTGCCATCCCAGGTAATGTAACGCAGATACGAAACTGTTTCGGGAACTCGGTAAGTGTGCACCGGGGCACCTGATGGATCGAGGACGTCGACATCACGGTAGACAATATGCGGAGAGCCTCGGATGGTCCAGTATTGCCGGCGTGAGGTGTCCCAGGCGATGCTGTTAGCGTTGAAACCACTGTTTATGCTGGCGGCGCGGAAGCGGAGCTCCGGGTCGATCCTCTCCAATTCAACCAGCCTGTCATCGTAAAGCGCATGCATTTTCCCATCGAATACCAGGTCGTAGAGGTCTGGGAATGGGAGCATGTAACCCATATCCGCTTCAGCGGTATCAGAATCTACCAGCTCTTCAGGTTCAACAGTACCGGGATCAGCGAGACTGTTCTGTCCAGAGGTTTCCGCTGTTGGAACGGGTGGGAGAGTACTCGTTGGAGAAACATTTTGGTCTTCCGCCACATTTAAATCCATCGTAAGTATCGAAGTAGAAGGCGGATTACCAATTTCCTTCGGGCGAATTTTTTCCACTCCCAACCAGACAGCAATACTCCCAAGAATGATGATTGCCAAAACCATGATGGGTGATAAAGCACACGAGCGAAAAAAATTCTTGTGGGTCTTCCCAGTTGCTGCTTGTATAGTACGCGATCGGGAATCGCCTTCAAACTTGCCTGCTGCATTCAAACCAGAAGGTTTTTCAACCTTCTCAATACCAGGAACCTGATCTCGTACAGGCAAAATTCCTGAAGCCTCCAGACCTTTTACCAATCTGGAGACCAGATTTTCAATCCCTTCCTCGGACAGTCTGATCGAGGCAGCTGCGCCGATTGCTTCAGCCCACTCAGGCTGGCGAGATTGGAATTCGACATGAGTTACATCAAGGAGGATTGGAAAAAACGCTTTCCCACTCTCGTGAGCGTGCACCACTTCACGCGTGATCTGGTGTGATTCCAGGGAGTTCGAGGAGATCAGCAGGATCAAAGCCTGAGAATCTTCAATTGCCTGGCGGGTCTGTAAAAGATAGGATACTCCTGGCAAACTGTCACGCTCGTAATACCAGGTTGTGAAACCAGCGGTTTCTAACTCGCCTGCAACCTGAATTGCTACGCGCTCATCTTCTTCAACATGACTTATAAAAACCTGCCCCATTACCTGCCTCTCTTAAGGGGGCTATTTTTTTACCTTCACCAGGATTTCAAAGATGCGCAAATTATATCGTTTATTTCAATAATCTATGTTCCAACATTAGATTTAAGAATTGACGTCGTCCGGATTCGGTGGATAAAGGTCGCGATGTTTGCCTTCCGGTATATGTAATCCATAGCTACTCGAGAAATTAATACCACCGTTTTACACTCAAAAATTTGGTCAAGCCAAAACTCCTGGATGCCTCGTTCCACGTAGAAACCACGTTTTCGTCTCTAAGAGACAAGAATTCCATCAACTATGTCCGGAAGCAAAGGGGTGTACCAGGTATTGTGGGCGCTTTCCTGGTAATGACGTTCCAGGCATCACCTGGCACACGGATATAAAAAAGGGCAGGTCTATTGACTTGCCCTTCAAGAGGCGTCGACGGGATTCGGAGTGCACTGGGTGCACTTACCGTGATCAGGGTTTTGCAGACCCTTGCGCCTGTTTATTTTTCAGGCACCACCTGGCAACGGGAATAAAAAAAGGGCAGGTCAAGAGACCTGCCCTTCGAGAGGCGTCGACGGGATTCGGAGTGCACTGGGTGCACTTACCGTGATCAGGGTTTTGCAGACCCTTGCGCCTGTTCATTTTACAGGCATCACCTGGCACACGGGAATAAAAAAGGGCAGGTCTCTTGACCTGCCCTTCAAGAGGCGTCGACGGGATTTGAACCCGTGATCAGGGTTTTGCAGACCCTTGCCTTACCACTTGGCCACGACGCCGGTTTTGATAAAAAAAGTGATGGGTCACATCACAATTTTTGATTTAGAGCGGGCGACGGGATTCGAACCCGTGACCTTCTCCTTGGCAAGGAGACATTCTACCAACTGAACCACGCCCGCATATCCGACCGCAATATTAGCCGGGAGTGCCGAGAGCCAGAATCGAACTGGCGACACCGCAATTTTCAGTCGCGTGCTCTACCAACTGAGCTATCTCGGCGAACAAGTTAATGTACCACGCTTCCCAACTTTTTCTAAAAGCGTTAGGTATTTTACTCATTCATCCCACGCTTGTCAAGTTTCCCCTCAACCTGCTCAACATTCAGACCTGGGGGAGATTTGAAGTCTCCCCCAGGTGAATGATGTTCCAACACAACTACCCCCCAAAACCAGGAAACCTTTCCAACTTAACGACTAAGATTGGTTTACCATTGCCTGGAAACGAGGGGCATCCCGGATGAAAGCCAGCTCCGGGTCGATACGAGCCCAACCCGGCAGCAATTGACCTTTCACCAGACCGATTTCGAGCAGGTCAAGAGCTTTCTCTGTCTCACCGATGATCGAATAGAAACAAGCCTGCCCATATTCGTTGTCTTTCATGGCAAGGTCCATGGCGCGTTCTTGATGCTCTTTGCTGGCTTCCGGGTCACCGGTCTCACGGAAAACCCTCGCCAGCACCGCCAGAACCTCATAATCTTCCGGAGCCAACTCGAGCGCATTCTCCAGTTCGGAGATCGCCTGATCATGCATACCCCGGGCATGATTTGCATAACCCAGATAAAGGTAATGGTAGTGCTCTGCCTCAAGCTCAATGGCGCGGCGAGAGACTTTCACCACATCATCATAACGATGCAGGTGCAGGTATAACAACCCGAGAAAGCCAAATGCAAAAGCATCATCAGGGTTGGTCCGGGCTACTGCCTCAAGAATTTCGACCGCCTGATCGATGTTCCCCTGACGCGCAGCTGTATTTCCCAGGTTTGCCGTCAGAAACGGGTCGCCTGGGTTCGCAACCAGACCATGCTGAAGCGCCTCAACTGCCAGATCGTATTGTCCCGTCTTGGAAAAGTGCAGGACTGCGATACCATAATACGCGGGGATATAGTGCGCATCGTTAGCAATCGCCTGTTCGTAAGCTGCGATAGCTGCCTTCGGAAAACCCACCTTGTAGTGGATGTGCCCTATCAACTGGTAAGCGTCCGTCGTTCCGGGGTTCAATGCAACTGCGTTCTGAAGCGCCAGCAAAGCCTCAAGATAGTTCTCTGCCTGGAAATGTTCAAATCCAAGCTTCTCATATGCCTTAAAATCATCGGGGTTTTTGACGGCATTGTTTTCTGCTTCCAGGATGGATGCAGAATATTCAATTGTATTCATTCTTGTGATTATCTCCCAAACAGGCTGGATAAGATCCAACCTTATAGATCCTGTGTTTAAACCAATAACTTCGTCAGGATCTTCGGGAAAATTAGTACGCTAAAGAAGGGTCAGTGATTAATCTTTCCCAAAGGAGGCCTGACAGCAGACACGTAAATCTCGTTTATTAAATTCACTGCTTTTTCCTCCTTCCAAAGATTTTTAGAGTATGGATCAACCAAACTCTTGGTTATCTTACCGGAATTATCCAATTATGTCAAACCAGGCCGGTTGACAGCCAGGTGGGTTATGGAAAGGTCGCTGAATTCGATCCAGGCTGGCTGCTCGGACGGCAAAGTCCCCCAGCGTGGACTGCTGTTCGCTGAATAACTCATAAACTGGTTGTCGATCCAGATGACCAGTCCAATTCGACCTTTTGGAACAACTCGCGTCTCATATACCAGTTCCGACCTCACAAAGAACCGCACGCTCTCATTTCGCCACTGCAGGCTGTACAGGTTCCATTCCGTTGGATCGACCGGGATAAGAGCGGCATCGTGGGGGATAACCACTCCTGCCTTCCGGCGCAGGAAGTTGGCAATCGGGGCAAGTCCCAAAGCAGGAACCAGAGGCAGCCAGGGTACCAACCGCAAAGCCCCCCACCCCGGTGATCGGAAAGTCCCGGCAAACCAGCCGTTCGCCGGAATATCGTCACGCAGAGCCAGGTGACTGTGAATTGATGCATGGAAAAACCAGGCGGTGTTGGGGAAGGCTGGCAGCTTTGTCCCACCCGCTCCGCCCGATAAAGTTATCCCGAATGGATCATTCCACAATCCGAACCCCCATGTCCCAGGGATTTCAGCAGAGCTGGCACGTGCCCTCAAGCTGAACACTACAGGAGGTTCATGTGGGAATTTAACCCGAGGCAGTCCCTGGTAATTATCGATCTGCGCCAGTCTGTAAGTTCCTTTATCCCCAGCGGCTATGGACAGGCGAATAGTACCATCATCGATCTCTTCGATCCCGGCGCCCCGGGTGGTAGTTGGCTGCATTTCAATGTCAGAATATCTTCGGAGCAAGTCGCTCATGTTACACCATCTCGAATATATCATGAGATACACACTTCGTCTCCAGCCATCAGTCTTCCGTGCTGATATGATGTATAATCGAAAAAAACTTCTTTCAGGGAGTATTATGGAGATTACATGGTATGGTTTGTCCTGTTTTCGCCTGACGGAACGAGGTATGGCGACGGTTGTGACAGACCCATATGACAACCAATCTGTCGGATTTGAGCCGCTGAAAGTTCGCGGTGAAATTGTTACTATCAGCCACGAAGCCCCCGGACATAATTTCGTGTCAGGCGTGAAGGGTCGTATGCGCACAATCACCGGTCCCGGAGAATTCGAAATTGGCGGGGTTTTCATCACTGGCGTGCAGACCAACGGCACGAAGAAGAGCCACGAGGAAATTCGCAACACTTTATATGTTTTCGATTACGAAGGGATCACTGTCGCCCACCTGGGTGACTTAAGCCGTGTCCCCAGCCAGACTGAAATCGAAGCACTTGGGAATGTTAACGCTGCCCTGGTGCCTGTCGGTGGGGGCACCAGTTTGACCGCCGCAAAAGCGGTCGAGGTCATCAGCATGCTGGAACCCGGGATCGTAATCCCGATGCATTACAGCACCCCAGGATGTACGCTGGAACTGTCGGGAGTGGATAAATTCCTCAAGGAGATGGGTCTCGGTGACATCCAGTCACAACCTACGCTGAAGATAACCTCAAGTTCTGTTCCGGAAGAAACCCGTGTTGTGATCCTGGAATGCCAGGGGGCTTCGTGATCGAGCAAGAAGCTGCAACCAGACCAGCGCTGAAGAGAACAATGATATGCAGGAGTAGAACGTGGCGGTAAAACTGATTATGACCTGGGACATCCTCCCAGGACGCGAGCAAGATTATTTTGAATTTGTCGTTAGAGATTTCATCCCCAGCCTGCAGCGCATGGGAATGGAACCCAGTGACGCCTGGTACACTGTTTACGGTAAACAACCACAAATCATGACCGCAGCTCAAATGCCAACATTGACAGCCCTACAAGACACGTTAAACACAAACGAGTGGCAAAGCCTGACCCGCACCATTTTGGATTATGTAGAAAATTTCGAATATAAAATAGTTCCATCACGCACCGGATTCCAATTGTGAACCAACTGCTCAGCTGGTATGCAGCTGAGGCTCGCTCTCTTCCCTGGCGCACTCCCGCTGCAACGACAAATAATTCTGAACAGACTCCGAACCCATATGCCATCTGGGTATCCGAGATCATGCTGCAGCAAACCCGCGTAGATTCAGTCATACCGTACTTCGAAAAATGGATGGCGCGATTCCCGACCATCACAAGTCTGGCGAACTCATCCCTCCATGAAGTATTGTCAACATGGGAAGGTTTAGGGTATTACAGCAGAGCGCGAAATCTCCATCGTGCGGCAGTAATTGTGGAAGAGAAATACAACGGGACACTCCCGCGAACGGCAGAAGAATTGATCCAACTCCCCGGGATCGGGCGATATACAGCTGGCGCAATTGCTTCAATAGCCTTTGGATTGGATGAACCAGCGCTCGATGGCAACATCCGCCGGGTACTTTCGCGTTACTTTAACGTTCAGGCACCTGCCAGGTCAACCGAAAGCGAAACGATCTTATGGAAACTGGCAGCGGACAACCTCCCACTGGGACATGCTGCGGAATACAACCAGGCGCTGATGGATTTGGGCGCCACAGTCTGCACTCCCCGTTCGCCGGCATGCATCACTGAACCAGGCAGTAAAACCTGCCCGTTGGTTCAAGGATGCCAGGCTTTCGAGCTGGGTATCCAGGAACAACTGCCAGTGCAAACAAAGAAAGCTCCAATTCCACACCACACTGTCACCGCAGCCGTTATATACAGGAAGGAGAAGGTATTGATCGCACAACGCCCGTTCAATGGTCTTTTAGGCGGAATGTGGGAATTCCCGGGAGGAAAAAGGAACCCGAGTGAAAGCCTGAAAGACTGCCTTCGGCGTGAGATATGCGAAGAGCTGAACGTGGAAGTCCAGGTTGGTCAAAAGTTAGGCATTTTTCAACACGCCTACACCCACTTTCAGATTACACTACACGCATACCAGTGCCAGCTATTGAACGGAGACGAACCCGAACCGCTTGAGGCGAATGATATTCGATGGGTTAACGTCGGCAACTTGAGTGATTTCCCAATGGGCAAAATTGATAGGATGATCAGCGAAAAAATCGGAGAGTACAATATTGTGAGAGAAGATGTACCTGATTGATGCCCACCAGGACCTCGCATATAACATGCTGAGTTTTGATCGAGATTACACCCGCTCTGCCTCCGAGACACGCGCCATGGAGGCAGGTACCCAAACCCCGGATCGAAACGGCGACACCATGCTTGGCTGGCAAGAGTACCAACAAGGGCAAGTGGCTCTTGTGTTCGGAACGTTGTTCGCCGCCCCCGGTCGCCGGGCAGAATGGGAACAGGTCTGTTACCACGATTTCGAACAGGCAAACAGCATTTACCTCAAGCAGGTCGATGTCTACCTGCGTTTGACCGGGGACCATCCCGACCATTTCCGTTTGATCAAAAATCAACATGAACTGCATACAATCACTGATTCCTGGAAAAACCTGCCAGAAGCAACTATCTCAACTGATTCTGAATCTGGTAATCAAGGGTTGGATGCTGACGCTGAGGGCTTGCCCATAACAGGCAACCCGGTTGGCATTGTCATGTTGATGGAGGGAGCTGAAGGTATCAGAGAACCTGCTGAATTAGAAGAGTGGTGGGAGCTTGGTGTGCGCATCATCGGTCCTGCATGGGGCGGAAACCGTTTTTGCGGTGGCACAAACCAGCCCGGACCCCTGACGAACGAGGGTTACGCCCTGCTGGAGGGTATGGCGAGCGTTGGTTTTTGTCTCGACATTTCACACATGGATGAGAAATCCGCCTTACAGGCACTCGAAGCATATCCTGGCGTGATCATTGCATCTCATTCGAATATATGGAGATTGATCAAAGACGACACCAACCGCCACCTGACCGATGCTGTCATCCATACATTAATCGAGCGTGATGGAGTGACCGGGATTGTGCCAATGAATCCCTTCTTAAAAGCTGGTTGGCGCCTCGGCGATAAGCGCAGCGAGGTATCTCTGATGGACGTGATTGCCCAGATAGATACCGTTTGCCAGATCGCTGGCGATTCGATGCATGTTGGGCTTGGGACGGATTTCGATGGGGGCTGGGGAGTCCAGGCAGCGCCCCAAGACCTGGATACGATTGCCGATCTGAGAAAGCTTGAACCGCTGCTGCAAGAAAAGGGATATCAAGAAGAAGATATTGGCAATATCTTCAGCCAAAATTGGTACAGAATAATAGCGAATGTACTCCCATGACGGTGTTCGACATCAGGCACTTCGGCAACACTCCCGCTTTAGCAGCTCCCATAGTTGCACAGCGCAGTCTCCTGGCTGCTCAAAGGAGAACAAATGGATGAACTAACCTCACTCAGCTCGAACCAACGCTTTATAGTCCGGTCGGGAATCGTAGTCACTGTCGCCGGGTTGCTGCTGTACATTCTGGGTACCAATCCAGGTTTGTTCGGATTGGATCGCAGTCCTGTATTAGGGTTCATCCAGATTTCTGTCTTCCTGGGAGGTCTTGGATTAATTTGCCTGGGTGGATACATGGCGCTCAACACGCTTTGGAACGGTTCGCCGAAAACGATTGCTGCGGATATCGGACAACGTCTGGTCGCGACAGGGTATGTCATCGCCATCGGCTCTGCAATGGCAGACCTGTTTGGCTTCGGCTCGCAAACTTACCCTTCGATCCCCTATTTTGGGCAGTGGCAGACAACAGGCTTGCTGATAGGCGTGTATTTAATCACTGCCGGTTTCGTGCTGATGATCCCTTACTCCGGCTATAAAAAATGAGCATCTTGGAGGGAGAGGTTCAATTCTTGTGGGATAATAAACAGGAATGAAGACCTTCCGTTTTCCCGGCGAATCAACGGGACCGCCCAGTGGTTCCATAGGACCGCACCTGGAGGATCAACTCGGGGCACTGCTTCATAACAGCAAACTCACGCTTCGGGTTGAGGAGATCAGTTCAGATATCATCGCCTTTTTTGATACGTTCGATTGGCGGCTTTACAACAAATCGCTGGCTCTGACCCGGCAGTCATTTGTCTACACCTTGCGCCAGCTAATCGATGGGAGCTCCAAGGAGAGCCTTGAACTAGCGGAGCTTCCAGCTTTTGCTGACGACCTCCCAGAGAGCACATTTAAAGAGCTTTTGATGGGTATTACAGCTCCAAGGGCACTGCAACAACTATCTGAAGTGAATGTAAAGACCCAAACGGCGCGGGTGCTCAACAAAGAACAGAAAACCGTCCTTTTTTTGATTTATTCAGGTATGTCTGCGAAGGCAGTTCCCGGGCAAAACACGCCCACACAATCGCTAACATCACAAAGCGCATTCCTGGCACTCCAACCTGTGCGCGGCTACTCCAAACCTGCGCAAATGGTCGAAGCCGCCCTCACCCAGGCTGGATACATCGAATCCAACTGGCAGGACTTTTATTTAAGTGCCTTATCGTCATGCAGCGTAGAACCGGGCTCATATTCTTCTAAAATCCCCATCCAGCTTGAACCAGATTTGCGCGCAGATAAAGCCGCCAGCCAAATCCTGCTGCAGTTATTGGCTGTGATCAGGGCTAACGAGGCAGGTATCCGGGCTGACATCGATATCGAATTCCTGCACGACTTTCGAGTTGCGGTACGCAAGACACGCTCAGCCCTGGGACAAATACGGAATATTTTCCCTGCCGAGATAACTGAGCAGTTCAAACAAGATTTTTCGTCCCTGGGCAGCGTTACCAACCAGCTGCGCGACCTGGATGTGTACCTGTTAGCTGAAGATAGTTATAAAGCACTGCTGCCTGCTGAAAAGCAGGCTGACATCGAACCGCTCTTCGATTACATGCGCACGCAACGCACCCAGGCTCTAACCCAGGTGGTTGATTATTTGGACTCGAAAGAATATGCTCGAATCCTGGACAATTGGGAGAGGTTCCTGCATGGCGTCAGCACACCGGGGAAGGGTAAATTCCAGGATATCTCTGAACCCGTCGATGCTGCCAATGCTGCTTTACCGATCATCGAATTAGCCAGGATGCGAATTTACTCCCGTTACCGCCGGGTGATTAAAGATGGCAACATTTTATTAGAGCAGCCAAACAATGAGCAAATGCACGCTCTACGCATCGACTGTAAGAAATTACGATATCTGATCGAATTTTTCGAATCATTGTTCCCACGAGAACATGTCGATGCGCTCATCAGCCAGCTAAAAAAACTGCAGGACAACCTGGGGGAGTTTAATGATTTGAGCGTGCAGCAAGCTTACTTAATCGATATCGCCAACCACTTGCCGATCCGCAGGGTTAAGACCCGGGATGCGCTCGTTGCAACGGGTATCCTGGTCAACAACCTGCACCTGCACCAGGAAGTTGTCAGGGAAAATTTTGCTGAGATCTTTTCCATCTTCGCTTCCCAACAGAATCAGTCGCTCTTTAAATCAATATTCGCCGATAAGAAATCGAGTAAACCACCCGTCCGAATGGAGGATGGAGCATGAGTACTCTGGCATTATATTCAAACAAGGGCGGTGTTGGCAAAACCGCAACAGCTGTCAACCTGGCTTTCCTGGCAGCCCAAAACGGTATTAAAACTCTGGTTTGCGATCTCGACCCGCAGAGCTCTGCTACCTTTTATTTCCGCGTCAAACCGAAGCTAAAACGAAGGGCGCGAGGTTTCTTGCGCTGGAGGAAACAGGTCGACCAGAGCATCAAAGGGACCGATTATCCACATCTCGACATCCTGCCGGCTGATTTTTCCCACCGCAACCTGGACATCACCTTTAACCGCTTAAAACAGCGCACTCACCGCCTCGATATCGTATTAAAACCATTAAAGAGAGAGTACGATCTCATCATCCTGGACTGTCCCCCGACGATCAACATCCTGGCAGAAAATATTATCAATGTATCCGATTGTTTACTGGTGCCTTTGATCCCCACCACTCTTTCCACCCGAACCTTTGAGCAGCTGCTCGATTTTCTGGAGGGCAACAACATGGGTACCGGCAAAGTTGCGGCTTTTTTCTCCATGGTCGATGCGCGCAAGAAAATTCACAACGAGACGATCGCAGAGCTGCATCAAGAATATCCTGCAAATCCTGAAAATGGATCGAAGAAAGGTTCAAAGGGGAAAAAATCTACCGCCTTCCAACAGCCCATAATCCTGGACACTTCCGTACCTTATCTCTCGATCATTGAACAAATGGGTATATACCGAGAACCCGTACCAGCTTATGCACCGAATTCAGACGCCGCGCAGGTTTACAAATCGCTGTGGGCAGAAATCCATTCCATATTGTGAAACTCACGGTTTAGAAACGTCTCAATGCCAGCGTTTAACTTATTGACCAACCGCACTTTAAAGGTAGAAATAATGAAACTACACCCCATGTTATCCTCTCCCCGCTCCGTTTTGGTGTATCAAGCTAATCCTGGCGCTTCACCAGGTTGGCAGGATTTCCAACAAGCCGCATACCAGGCGATGTCGGTTATGGGCTTCAGTTTGGAGGGTGAGAAAATCGTAATAAAACCAAACGTCACCTCTGGCGAGCACTTCGCCGATCCAGACACCGGAATCACGACTCACCCGGGTTTTGTGCAAGGACTGGTTGAATTCTTGCAATCAGATAAACACAGGAATAACGGACATAAAAACATAGCCATCACCATCGCAGAAGACCCGCGCAACAGTGATGATAACGAACACAGGCACTGGCGTAATACAGGCTTCGAGCAGGTCGCGGCCAAAACAGGCGCCCGGTTACACACAACAACCACGTACACCTGCATAAAAAAAGAGGTGCCGAAACCCATGGCTTTCCCCGTCCTGAATGTGAGCAGGCTGGCGACGGCAGCGAACACCATCCTCATTAATGTGCCCAAATTGAAAACGCACAACCTGGCAATCACCACCCTGTGTATGAAGAACCTGATGGGTCTGGTCAACGTCTTCGACAGGCATTACTGCGCCCAGGCGTGGCGCCAGATGCCTGTGGAGATCCGTGATAATGAAAGCCCCCGGAATGAATGGTTCGAAAAAAGAGACCACGAGGAATGGCAGGCAGGTCTGGCGCGCCGACTTGTTGACACTGCCCAGGTGATCCAACCCGCATTGAACATCGTCGAAGGTATTGTAGGTCGTGAGGGCACCGGATTTCAGCGCGGGCGCAACAGGGCTTTAGGGCTGGTCGTGGCAGGCACCAACATGGTGGCGGTTGACAGTGTCGCCAGCTACTTGATGGGGTTTGACCCGCTTAAACTGATTTACCTGGACATCGCGCACAAGGCTGGGCTGGGGGAGAATGACATCAGCAAATTGGAAATCTTCACGCACGATAATGGTGAATTACTCCAGTGCCCAGACGTAAGGACTCTAAGACTGAACCCACCCATGCAGGTTATCTCAAATATCAAAGGGGAAAACCCGCTCCTCTTCAACCAGGCAGAACCAGTTACTGCCGATATCAGCACAGAGAAAATTTGATCGTTAACCAACAAGGAGAAAATAATGGCTTTCAACATCAAAAAAAGAGGGAAACTGACTTATTATTATGAAGGCGAGCACCCGGTGCTCTCGTCCCTGGTGACGGAAGAACAAGCGGACGGCGACTTAAAGATATATTTTGCCGGTCTCACTGGAGGCTACTCAGCCAAAGGAGTCCTGGGATTGGATGAGCTGGTCAGCATGGACCCACATCGCGAGATACCTCTGGTCTTCAAATGCTGGGAGAAGTGGCTGAGCGATGCCGGAATTTGTGACTCGCTGAAGGAAATCGACTTTATCGAGGTGCATGCATTTGGCTGCCAGCCAAAATCACCCAACCCGCTGGTCGATCCCCTCGGATATGCTGCTGAACAGGATCGTTTGCGTAAAGCCTATGCTGAGGCATACGGTGGATTCTTCCGAGATTACCTGCCTGAAAACGGTGTGCCGGCGCGCTTTACTGTCCATCTGGTTGATGTGCCGGATAAAGCTGCTGCCTACGAATTTTACAGCACCGCCTTATATCAAAAATCCTTGCAGAAATAAATTTATTAGGAGCTGATATGACCACTGAAGCAAACAACGGGAAGACATATGACCTGATCTTGAAAGGTGGTCATGTCATTGATCCTGCCAATAACCGGAATGCCATCTTAGATATTGGTGTGAAAGATGGGAAAATTTTCAGCGTTGCTGCCAACCTACCTGCTGATGAAAGCCAAAAGGTTGTAAATGCCTCCGGGCTGTTTATCACCCCGGGAATCCTGGATATCCACACACACGTGTACAGCTACCGAGTTCCTAAAGAGGGGGGGATTACGTGCGTGGACGCGGACACACACCTGTTTACCAGCGGAGTGACCACGACGGTGGATGCCGGCTCAACAGGATGGAAGAATTTTACCGATTTCAAAGAATGGACGATCGACCGTGCCCGGGTGCGCATCCTCGCTTACTTGAATATTGCTGCCAACGGGATGGCTGATACGATTTCAGAACAAACAGTGAGTGATTTACACCCTAAAGTGACAGCGAGCGTGGTTGAGACCTATCCGGATCTGATCGTGGGTGTGAAGACCGCTCATTACTGGACAAAAGATGCGTGGGATGCAGAGCACCCACCCTGGGCATCAGTAGATAATGCAGTCGCGGCAGGAGAGCTGTGCGCAAAACCCGTGATGGTGGACTTCTGGCCGCGTCCACCTGAGCGTTCTTATCCTGAGCTCATCCTGGAAAAACTTCGTCCCGGTGACATCCACACCCACGTTTTCGCCCAGCAGTTCCCCATCCTGGATAATGACCGCTCGGGAAAGGGTAGGGTGCAGCCGTATATGTTCGCTGCGCGTAAACGCGGCGTCATCTTTGATCTGGGTCACGGCGGCGGCAGTTTTTGGTTCCGAAACGCCGTCCCTGCTTACCGGGACGGTTTCCCGGCGGACACCCTGTCTACTGACCTGCACACCGGCAGCGTCAATGATCTGGCAGTCAGCATGCAGGTGACGATGTCCAAACACCTGAACATGGGCATGAGCCTGGAGGACGTTATCCGCCGTTCAACCAGCGAACCTGCCCGGGTAATCGGAAGACCGGAACTTGGAAATCTGAGTGCGGGTGCCGATGCCGACATCGCTGTATTTAAACTGAATGAAGGCAGTTTCAGCTTTATCGACTGCGGGCGAACCCGGATGACGGGTAAATTCAGCCTGGAGTGTAAATTGACCCTGCGTGCCGGTCAGATTGTTTTCGATCCGGGTGGTTTAAGCATGACTGAGTGGGAAGATGCACCGGATCCATATTGGGTGAACCCAACACTGAAAAAGAACTGAGATAAACATGGATATCTATGATGAGCTGGGTGTTAAGAAAATTATCAATGGAGTCGCAACTGTAACCAGTAAAGGCGGATCATTGATGCCTCCTGTGGTACTGGAGGCGATGGCAGAAGCCGCGCAGCATTTCGTCGATATAGATGAACTCCAGGAGAAGGTCGGAGCACAGATTGCCGCCTGGACCCACAACGAAGCCGCATACATTTCTTGCGGCTGTGCTGCGGGGATGGTTCTGAGTACCGCCGCGTGCATCACTGGAATGGATGAGGAAAAGCGTGCCCGTTTACCTTTCAGTGACGGGATGAAAAACGAGATCATCGTACACAAATCTGGCAAGGTCGGGTACGCATTTGCTATCCAGCAAGCTGGAGGCAAGCTTGTTGAGATCGGCACTGAACAGGGCGCCGTCCGAGGAGACCTGGAGGCTGCAATCAACGAAAAAACCGCGGCGATCTTTGTCTTTTACCGCCATCTGGGCATGGAAGGCAGAATCCCACTTGAGACTCAGATTGATATTGCCAAAAAGCACGGCATCCCTTTAATCGTCGATGCTGCAGCGCAACTACCGCCGGTGGAAAACCTGTGGCGCTTCACCCAGATGGGCGCGGACCTGGCTTTGTTCAGCGGTGGGAAAGGCTTATGCGGACCACAAAGCAGCGGTTTGATGCTTGGGCGGAAAGCTTTGATCGATGCCTGCGCATTCAACGCCAACCCGCGCGGCTTTATCGGCAGACCGATGAAAGTGGGGAAAGAAGAGATCATAGGGTTGATGACTGCCGTACGCTGGTACCTGGATCTGGATCACGAAAAACTGCTTCAGGAATATGAAAGCCGGGTCGATGAAATGGTACGCGCCTTCCATAACCATCCGGCAGTGAGGGCAAGCCGTTCGTTCCCCAGTGAAGCCGGTCAGCCTCACCACCGGGCAGAGCTGCTTTTCGATACCCGCAGGCTTGGAACCAGCCGAGATGAAATCATACAGCGCTTAATGGAAGCTGAACCCGCCGTATTCCTGGCAGCGTCCGGTGAGGAAGGTGTGCTCGTAAACCCGCAAACGCTCAAACCAGAAGAGGACAGGATCGTGATCGAGCAGGTTAAGAAAGTGGTCGCAGCACTGCTCTAGATTAAGGGCGAACCTCGTCAGTTCATCTCAGTTATCAATCTCGAGGGTGACCGGACAGTGATCGGAACCCATCACTTCATCATGGATGACCACATCTTTCACCCGCGCCATTAACGGTTCAGAGACCAGGAAATAATCCAGGCGCCAGCCGACATTGCGCGCTCGGGCATTGGAGATGTACGTCCACCAGGTATATTCAATTTTATCGGGGTACAGGCTGCGGTAGGCATCCACAAATCCTTGCTCGAGATATTTATCGATCCAGGCACGCTCTTCGGGCAAAAATCCGGAGGTCTTCTCATTGCCTTTCGGATTCTTTAAATCGATCTCTTTATGGGCAGTGTTGAAATCGCCGGTGATAATGACTGACTCTCCGGAGGCGTGCAGCTGGTCGCAAAATTCCAACAAATGAGCGTAGAAATCCAGCTTATACTGCAGTCTCTCGTGGTCACGCTGCCCATTGGGGAAATAGACGTTAAATAATATAAAATCCGCACAGCGCTGCCAGATCAACCGCCCCTCCTGGTCGAAATCCTGTCTGCCCAGTACCCGCCTGCTGCTCCACTGGAAGCGTCTGGGAAAACGTCGCCACACCGCTGTATCCTGGACGCTGCGCAGGATTCCAAAATGCATGGTAACCGTCGAAAATCAGCATCGCATCTTCTGTCAGCTGATCGGGTCGCGCCTTGATCTCCTGCAAGCAGAGCACATCAGGATGATAAGATTTGATCCATTCACCTGCGCCTTTGTTCAGGACTGCCCGAACACCGTTTACATTCCAGGTGGTAATGCGCATCAAGCGCCTCCGACCAGCGTGAAGTCCGTTTGCAGGTACGTTTCCAGGCTGTCGCCATAATCAATACCGTTCTGCCTGAGATGTGTAATGATGCGCGCCTGGATTTCAGGGGAGTGCTTCAGACCATTTCTCACTAACTGACTCAGGTCTTCATGGTGCTGCAGGTAAGGCGCCAGATAAAATTCATCCTTGTCGGTAAATATACCTGCATCGACCCCTGAGAGGATGCTCTCCAATTCAACAACTGTTTCAACACCAACAACACTGGTCTGGGCAGCACCGGCATACACCTGCCAGGAGAATGCCTTCGATTACCAGGTCCTCAATATCGTACCATTCAGCGTTGATGGCAGTAAAAGGAACCCCGTAAACCGACCAGCATAACGGCTTGATGGCTATGAACCCAAGATCCCTGTCCCTGACCTCTGCCAGCAGGCGGTTGAGACTGCTGCCGGGCTCATTGGCACGGTAATAGTTATATGGAAACATGACCACATCCACGGGCGGGTCAAGGGATAGGAAATCCAGGAAGCGGTCGTAATTATGTCCCGATACCCCAATGAAGCGGAATTTCCCTTTTTCGCGTTCCTGCAGAAAAACTTCCATCACCTCCATTGCCAGATGTGGATCGTATGCCATCTCGATATTGCAGAGCATAAATATATCGAAGTGATCACTTCCCAGCAAGTCCAGGCGCACATCCAATTCTGAGAGTATCAATGCTTTACGTTCAGCCTGGCGCAGACCATTGATTTGCTTTAACAGATCTATGATCATCCCATTAATAACAAGTTCATTGCGACCGCCAGTCTGATTGAGGATATGCCCGAGTGACTGCACTTCTTCCTGGTAGGTGGTGTCGTAGAAGTTGATACCTCCACTTCGAGCAGCTGCCACAACATCCGCCCGGACCGGGTTATAACGAAGCTGCCGGCTGTTGGCGATGTTCCCGGCATGCAGCCAGCGGTATTCATGCCCTCCTAGACCGATTGCTGAAACCAGTAAATCCGTTTTGCCTAATTTGTTATAAATCATTTGCAGAATTTCTCCCTTGAGATGCAGTAGTCTCCTGGGAAATCATAACATTATTTAAATGCGCTGGTTGGAGATGAACTCACCTAAAGCATCTGGAGCTATACAAGACCAGGGTTGGTGTCAGACCGACCGCTACAGGGATTTTTTGTAGACGCGGTGGTTTTTATAAGCGACGCCGCCCAGGTTCTCCAGATCGCGGCGCATCTGGACCGCGCTTTCTGCGACCTGGGTCATATCTAAATGTTTGAACCGCCCGTCATACTCATGGAGCGTTTTTTCTAACTCGCTGTAAAGCAGGGCATTGCCACCGAAACCATGATATTCCGGCAAGATACCCATACCATTGACTGCGATCCAATCTGTATTGCGCATTTCTTTTAAAATATGGAGAATCCCAAACGGTAACAGACGCCCGCGGGCTTTCTGCAAACCACTGGATAAATCCGGGAAGCCAAACATAAAACCTACGGCTTCATCCCCGCGAGCGATTACCTTGATTAATCGCGGGTCTGCTACTGCGAGGATATTCTCGAGAACCAGTGCAATCTCACGGTCAGTCAACGGCGCGTATTCCCAGTTATTGATAAAAGTATTGTTGTAGGTTCTGCCAATCCTGGCAGCCCAGGCTTTTAGATCTTTTTTCGTACGAAATTCAAGCACTTCCAGCGAGCCGCGCTGCTTTACCCGTTCGGCGATGCGGTGAACGCGCTCCGGCAGGTAGAACTTCTCAGAGTCCGCATAACAGGAGACAAAATCCACTTCCTTCTCAAACCCCAGTGCTTCAACGAAGCGGGGATAATATGCATAGTTGTAGTTCATCATCGTCATGATTGCACGGTGCTCATACCCCTCCACCAGCAAGCCGTAACCATCAAGGACTGAGAACCCCTTCGGTCCAAAAACCACTTCAAGATCTCGTGCTCGTGACCACTCGAAAACACGCTCGAAAAGAGCGGCGGCAACCTCAGGGTCTTCCACGCAATCAAAGAAATAAAACTGTGCTGTGCGTTTATCGTGGTAAGCGTTGTATCGAGAATATTCCAGGGCCGCGATCCTGCCAACAATTTCTCCGTCTCGCAAGGCGATGAAAAAATCAGCATCCGAATGCTCGTAAAAAGGGTGCTTATTTTTGTTAAGCGGTAATTCGGCATCTATAAATAGAGCTGGCACCCATTGCGGGCAGTTTCGATAAAGACGATGAGGGAATTGCACAAACCGCTGGACATCTTTCCTGTTAGTGGTGTCGATCTGGTGCGTGGTCAGCATGAGGTCCTCTGTATTCGATATGTATAATCAATAACACCCGTTTGGTTTATTAGATACAGTCACGTTACAAGCGTTCGTTGTTGACGTTTTGGTTTTGACAATGTAAACTAACTCAAATTCATCCAGCACAATAATTTCACAAAGGAGGCGCAATGAAACGCCCAATAACGGTCATCATTCTGACCATCTTCGCCCTTTTATCATCCTTGTCAGCTCTCTACCATGCTTTACAGTTTGCCGGGGTACTGCCTTTCCGACTCTTTGGCGGGACATATAAATTCTTCCTGCCCGAATTGGATACATTCGGCGTGGTCATGGGCGTCATCTTCACCCTGATCTGGTTGTATGTTGCCTGGATGCTGTGGAAGTTCGACAGCGGTGGGTGGACGATCAGTATCGTGATCTCTTTTGTGCATATTGCCGCAAACCTGTTAATGCTCCTGGCTGGGACAACCTGGCAAGAGATCGCCGTTTCCTTCCTGTTGGATGTGTTGATCATCATCCTGTGTCTGCTGCCATCGACACGCAGCGTTTACGTCAAGCGAGGCTGGGGTCGGGGATAGCCTGCCCGGAAGCCTGATTATGTCACCGGTAATACCGGTCCGGGAGGTTACTCTCTACGTCGTTCTTTATACTTGAGTTGGTCCGTAAGCGCGCCTATCCATTCGTTCAATGAGAATAACCCCGACTCAAATATTGGGGCATTCGATTGAAGATAATTAAATCACTTCCAAAACTCAATAAAAATTTGCGCTGGTTCATGCTGGCGATGATCCTCGCCAACATCGGCGGTCAGATGGTTTACAGCCTGCTCTCCGTGTTCCTGGTTCAGGAAATGGGCGCAAGCGTGAACCAGGTTGGGCTCCTTTTTTCCATCGCTGCCATCCTTCCAATAATGCTTCAGATTTTCGGAGGCTGGTTATCCGATACCATCGGTCGCCTGCGAACTATCGCCATAGGCAGCTCAGTAGCCGTATTTGGATACTTGCTCATTTTTATTGCTCCATCCTGGGAATGGGTTCTGGTTGGTTTAAGCCTGGAATATGTGGCAGGTGCCTTTGTAGCGCCCAGTTTTAGCGCATTTATCGCAGAAGAATCTGGTGAGGAGGAGCGCGGGCGCGTCTTCGGCTTCACGCGCAGCATTTATATGGTGGTTGCCATCATCGGTCCTGCCCTGGCTGGTTTGATCGCGTACCGGGCAAGTTTCCGCTGGATGTTCCTGGTTGCCCTGATCCTTTACGCCACAGCCACAGTTTTACGCGTATGGATGGCACTGGCGGTCCAGTTTGCGCCTGTCAAAGGCGCGGAAAAACCAACCCTGTCCGGTCTTAAAATTCAACTCTTAGCCCTGTTCAGCATGCTCTTCGCCGGAGGCGTTTTGACCTGGATCTGGGTGACAGACGCGATCAACGATGTGGCATTTAATATGATTGGTCAGCTGTACCCGATCTATCTCACCGAAATCGGAGGCATGAACGTGGAACAGGCAGGGCTGCTCAATGCCACCTGGGGGGTGGCATCGATCATGGTCGCCCTGCTGGCAGGATTCCTCACCGATAGATTCAGCGAACGTGCGGTCATATCCGTTGGTTTTGGTTTGCAGGCTCTGGGTTTGTTTGTTCTAACCCAGGTCAACACATTCTCAGGTTTTTTCCTGGCAGTGTTAATCTTCGGTTTTGGAGCTGGAAGCCTTTCACCAGCTTACGACACGCTTGTCTCCAAAGTTGTACCAGAAGATAAACGCGGTATCGCTTTTGGGATGTTCGGCACCTCCCTGGGCATTCTCTCCTTACCGTTTCCATGGATCGGGGCACAGTTGTGGGAAAGGTTCAATCCCCTGGTACCCTTCTGGGTCACGCTCGCGGCAACATTGGTTTCCATCCCAATCGTGCTGGTGAAATTCAAGCCTGCTGCACAAGAACCCATGGAAAGTGTGGTGTAGGTTTCGACTTCCCGATTGATTCTGATAAAATCCTTTCCAGAAAACCCATTTCGCACAGCTGCCAACCATCCAGTCCGCTACTCACAGCATCGCCCAATCGCTGGACAATTATTGAAAGGAGCCGACTTCCATGGATGAACTCACCATATTCAACAGCCACATCCATACTTTTACCAGCCGGCATGCGCCCAGGAATTTCCTGCGCCTGTTCAAGGGACCCGTATTGGGGGATGCGCTCAGCTGGCTCTTACGCAGGCGCTTTACTGCCAGATTCGTGTTGTGGCTGTTAGGGCGAATGGCAATCTGGTTGAACGATGATGCCTCAGGTGAGGCCTCGCCCGGCAGGTACGTTTTCTAAAACGCGGCACCAACCAGACTCAGGCAGACATTTTCACCGGGATCCAAAAACAGTATCCTTATGGAACCAGGTTCATCATCCTGCCAATGGACATGGAGAGGATGGATCTGGGAAGTGTGGATGAAAACATCGCACAACAGCACAAGGAGCTGCTGGAACTTTCAGACCTGCATCCGGGCATCATTTACCCATTTTTCTTCGTCCATCCGGACAGTCCCGGGATTGTTGATGCTGCTCGACGAGCTCTCTCGTCGGGCAGGTTCGCCGGCATCAAGATCTACCCCAACCTGGGTTACGCCCCTGACCACCCGAACCTGAAAGCCGTTTACAGGTTCTGTGTTGAATTCAACAAGCCCGTGATGACTCACTGCACACCTTACGGTGTGTGGAAATATAAACTCAGCGAAGATGAACGCCGGACTTACGGACACCCGCGCAATTACACCAGTATCCTGCAGGAATTCCCTGACCTGCGCATCTGCCTGGCGCATTTCGGCGGTCAGGATGAATGGAACAAACACCTGAAAGCCAAAGAGATCGAAAAAGAGGATGAGCGGACCTGGGTGCGTTGGATCGCTGACCTTATCCGTTCTGGCGATTATCCCACCCTGTACACTGACATATCCTACACCCTGTTCTCTTTGAAAACCAGTGGACTGTATGTCGATTATTTCGATTATTTGAAAGTGCTGCTGGCAAACGTGCGAATCCGCCAGCACGTGCTTTTCGGCAGTGATTACTACATGGCAGAGATGGAACCGTTATCAGAGAAAGAGGTATCCATAGCACTGCGCAGCCGCCTGGGCGAAGATTTGTACTTCCAAATTGCCCATCATAACCCGCAGCGCTACCTGGGTATTTAATTCGATGGGATTCAGTCAGTTCCCTGCCAAACCGGAAATGAACCAGTGATTACGGTGTAACCCCGAATTCTGCTTCGTCGAACGGGATGGCTTCTAGCCCACTTAGTTTCAAACAACGCCTGGTATTCAGCAATTGCCTCCGGCGAGTCGGTAGCTATACCAAATTCTGCCAGCCCTTTTTCACCCCAGGAACTGTAATGCATGTTCTGGCTGCCGATGATTAACAACTTACCATCAATTAATGTTGATTTGGCATGCAGCTTGCCGTTATAGAACCGCAATTCCACCAGGTCACTTAATCCACGGCGCTCCAGTTCTTCGAATAATACATTCCCCGCAACACGGTTTTCCAACCCGTTACTGTTGCTGGTTTCCATGATCACCCGCACATGGACAGGATTCTTCTCAATAGCTTCCAATATCGCATCCATCCATGGAAGAGCGTTATCAATTGTGCAAACACCGGGGAAAATAATGTTCGCCATGCAGATCAACTCCAACGAGAAGTTGACGTGCAGAAGGTCAATCTTCTCTTCGGCAGATGCCAGGCTGGCGGCGATAAACGTGTCTGCTTCCTTTAACCTGATGTTACGATAGAGAGAGAAGGCATGATCTCCTGTTCTCGAGGAGCCCTTTCCTTCAGGAGCCAGGTAGGTGCGCAGTACCTCGGGCACATGATCCGAGGTTGCTTTGATGGTCTGGCAGGTATCCTGCCAATCCCGTCCATCGGGTGGATGGAAATCACTGCAGTGAACCTGGTTCGCATCACTCCAAAGATCGTCAAAAGCACTGACAGCATCCTGAGCCGCCGGACCGGTGATCTGGAGTCCGAGATCTAACATATCGTAGCCCTGACCGGATGGATGGTCAACCGGCAGATGCAGATAACCAAAGTTATAACCAACTCCGGCGAGGGTTTTGCCATCTATAACCGAAAATTTTGTATGGCTGTGAGGGTAAGTGCCCGGGAAATTTGCTACTTCCAAACGCCAACCAATCTCAGGATCAACCATTTGTTCGACCCCAGCCTCGCGCAAATCCGAAATGGCATCGACAATCTGGGTTCCCCAGACGAAATCGCTCATCTCAGGATAATTTCCGAGCAGGAGACGCACGGTCATCCCTCTTGGATAATCTTGAGGATTTTTCTTAACCAATTGGTAGAGATCAGCTACCCTTTGAGCCAGAACACTACCCGGGCTGGGAGGATAATTATTGGGCTCGTATTGCATCGTTGTAAAAAGGACCTCGTACTCAGCACTTAGAGTCATGTCTGCGATTCGATCGAAGGCACCATCTGAGGTAGCAGGCTGATTACTGAATTCCGGCTCAGGATTAGGTGTGTATTGGATGCGTATGTACTGGTTGCGGCAATATGGAAACTCCGCCCCGTCCTTACGCCAGTTATTCGCCTGAACTGCATTTACACCTGCCAGCTCAAGATATGAAAGGTCCTGCCCATCACATTGATAGTTTTCCTGGACTGAAACCTTCATAATCTGGTCTGATTCCATCCAGATCAAACTGATGTCTCCTTCAGGATCTATATCCATAGACACAGGCACCAGACCATCTGTCCTTGTTACGATGGCAGCGTCAGTCCAGCCATCGGACCTGCGAATACTCTCAACAAGCAAGCTGTCCGGATGTAGAATCCCATTGGTGTCGCGGATTTCCTGGGTGTACCAAACTATGTGTGCCTGTCCAGCCAGATCCAGAACAAGAGCCGGTGTACCTTTACAAGCAGGGGATACAATTTCCTCTGTGGCAGCATCACCCTCCTGGTAATGGATCACACCATCTGAACTACACCAGGCACGGTGTTCAACCTGGTCAGAGGTGGTAAAGATGACCATAGCTTGTTCATCAGCCGGGAAACTCCACCTCTCCTGAGAATGGCTGTGCAGGTGACCATGCGACACCTACCGTTTCTGGCACCACTTGTGATTGCAGATCACCTGGATTAATAGTCAGAAAACTGGTGATTGTTCCCAATTTATTGAGGAACACCAAAGCAATCCCTACCCCCAGGATTGTAACAATAGCAGTTTGCCAAACTGTGGGAAGTACATACCTTGAAACATCCTCTTTACCTTCAGCTCTTTGAGCCAGCTCAGCTCCTTGAGCCAGCTCAGCTTTTTGAGCCAGCTCAGCTTTTTGAGCCAGCTCAGCTTTTGAGCCAGCTCAGCTTTTTGAGCCAGCTCAGCTTTTTGAGCCAGCTCAGCTTTTTGAGCCAGTTTACCCTGGAAAACCCCTAAAAAACCACCCGTGAGAAAAAAGGGAGCCAGTAATCCAACCATCAACACCAATCCGGTCAGGATGGGATATGTCTTAAATCCAGCTGTTGGGTTTACCAATCGTACCAGCAATCCCAGGATCGTTAAGCCGATAGTAAAACCCAATATATTTGCCAGGAAAATACGCCAGCTGTGGCGCAGCCTGACACTCAACAGCGCCTGCAGGATTCCGGTCACCAGTCCAACCACTAATCCAAAGAGACCAAAAAGGATGCCGTAATGTTCTGCCTGGTTCCGGGTGAAATTATTATATAAGCCAATCAGAGCAATTAGTAAAAGAAAAACAAGGATCAACAATCCACTGCTGATACCAAATGCAATTGCGCTTCCTGTGATAGTTTGTGCCCTTTTCGGGAGCTTCAAGATCCTGGTTAGTGACCAGCCTCCCAAGCCTCCTGCGATTGCTCCCCCAATTGCCAGCAGCAATCCGGCGATAAGTGGAATCCCCAAGATTTGCAACAGGTTCTGGTTTTGATTGATCAAACTGAACAACCAGCGTGTGAAACCGAACCTGGACGCCAGCAGGATAAACAATATACCGGCTAATGCGCCAAGGGAGTAACCGAGACCTACTGTTATAAAATTCTTCAAATTCGTATTCTGGATTTTCATGTGTTCCTATCTCTATCGCCAGAAAAATTCCTATGCCTCACAATGCATCGCAGCTTATACAGATGATCATATTCACACCATTGTTGTGATCCGATTCTGTATCTGTGAATTGAGACCGGTGCAGCAACTTTCCACAGCCACATTATAATCAAAACGATTTTGATTTGATTATGGCACAAATATTGAGAAATACGCATTCAAGCTGGTGTCTGATGCTAAGCACCTGGGATTCACCTTAACAGTTCTGGGATAACCGTTATATGGATCATTCTGACCACGTAGCATTAATCAAACCTGGCATCCTAAATAAACATCCTGACCAACCTGAGCGCCAGGTTTGGGCAGAACTTGGGTCAGGACGAGGCGCTTTCACCCTCGCCCTGGCAGAGGTCCTGGGGGCTAAAGGACGCATCATATCGGTGGATAAAGAGAAAGCTGCCTTACAAGCACAGGAACGCAATATAAAATCGACCTTTCCCAGGACCCAAATCGAGTACATTCAGGCTGATTTCACCCAACCCATACCAATCGGGCAGGTAGATGGGATCTTGATGGCTAACTCGCTGCACTTCGTTCGAGATAAACTGCCGTTTCTCAAGAGGATATTGGGTTACCAGAAACCCGGTTACCTGAAACCTGGAGGACGATTCATCCTGGTCGAATATGACGTTGATAACGGCAATTACTGGGTCCCTTATCCTCTTTCATTTCCCAGTTGGAAAATGCTCAGTCTTGAAATCGGGTTCGTCGGCACACAACTGTTAGCAACAAAAAAGAGCAGTTTTTTAGGCAGATTTTATTCCGCTTTGAGTTTCTTTCGTTGATCTTTAGTTCATCCTTAGCAGGGGATAAAGACTGGAAGGAGTGGCGATGATATCATCCAGGTGAAATTTAAGAAAAGAATGGAGAACCTGGATGAAAAGATTTACTTCTGCTTCAATACTGGCAATAATAGCAACGATGATGGCATTCTCAGCAGTGTTCGCGTCTGGCTCGACGCTGGCAAATAAGACGGAACCTTTCGAAGGCACTTTTATTGGCACAGTTTTGGGTGACAGAGACAGTGAAACAGCGGTGAGGTTGGAATTAGTCCAACATGGAGAGTTGATTAAAGGTGAGATGACACTGGAAGATGGTCTTTATATTGACGGTGGATTCTGCTGGCGCGGCTACCTGCCTGAGGGTGTCTTTTCTGCCAGCGGATCATCGATGGCGAAAGATCCCTACAGTATTAAAGCTACTTACACCCAAGAATTCAATGGCGTCCCGATCACCGGTAACCTGGATGCTATGCTCTCCAGGGACGGGGAAACCCTGACCGCGGAAGTGGAAATCGATCTGCCATGGTTCTGCGGTAAAGATCCTGTCTTCCAGGTGAGTGCTCAAAGACAATAACAAGCTCGCGTTTGGTCAACGACTGGCGCAGTCATTACTGTCCGATGGTTATCATTCAGTAATAAGTGCCCCAGTCGCTTTTTATCATTTAATAATCAAAGGTCCCAGGAATCTGTAAATCGAATATCCGCTGATATATACCGCCGGCATATGCCGCCGCACCCTTCACGTGTACAATTGGCATGTGCCACACAGGTCGTATATAAGGTCTAAATCCTTCCCACATTTCTTACCCGGTCTCCGGGCCCCCGGTCTCCGAGCCCCCGGTCTCCGGGCCCTCGCCTTAGTTGTCTGTATTTTCCTGCTGGTATCATGCGCGCGCCCCAACATCGTAGACACCCCCCCGACTATCGATGCTACGCAACCCATTACGGCAGGACCGACAACTTTGCCGGAGCCGGCAACCGGTACCGCTGAAGCATTACCAACCCAAACAAATCCCCCAACTTTCACCCCAGAAGCAACTCCTTCTCCCACGCCGACCCAGGTACCAGATGTTGATATTTTCCCTGATGCAGATACGCTGACGTGGGTTTTGATCGCCAGTGGATTCAACACACCCACTGCCATCACCAGCACACAGGATGGGTCCGGACGATTGTATGTGCTCGAAAAGAACGGGCTCGTGCGCGTGTTGAAGGACGGTGAGGTTTTAGCTGATCCGTTCCTCGATCTGCGTGACCGCGTGCGCACCCAGGGTTACACCACAGCGGGGTTGCTGGGGATGGCATTCCACCCTCAGTATATCGAGAACGGCTTCTTCTTTGTGAATTACACTGCAAGTGATGGTGATACGGTTATCGCCAGGTTCCAGTCACTGCCGGACTACTCAAGGGGAGATCCAGATTCGCAGGTAATTTTACTGGAGATAACCCAGCCGGTAGGAGAACACCGCGGCGGAGACCTGGCGTTTGGACCGGATGGTTACCTTTACGCTAGCATCGGTGACGGAGGTGCGGCAGGCTATGGTGATCAAGACGGCAACGCCCAGAATCCAGACTCGCTACTTGGCAAAGTCCTGCGCCTGGATGTGGACGCAGAACAGCCATATGCTATTCCCACCGATAACCCTTATGCAACCGAAGGCGGCGCTCCTGAAGTGTGGGTGAGAGGTTTACGCAACCCCTGGCGTTTCAGCTTTGACTCACTCACTGGAGACCTGTTTATTGCCGATGTGGGTGAGATTAGCATCGAGGAAGTCAACTTCCTTCCTGCCGGTCACTCCGGCGGGGAGAACATGGGCTGGAATTACCTTGAGGGCAGTAATCACTTCACAGGAACGCCAGACGGATCCGTAGAATTCGTTCATCCTGTCTGGGAATATGACCACACCCAGGGCTGCTCGATCACCGGAGGGTTCGTTTACCGCGGCAGTGAGCTGCCTGAATTGAGCGGCATTTACATTTACGGTGACTACTGCCAGGGAAATGTGTGGGGATTGCTGCAAAAATCAGACGGGCAATGGGAAAACCAGCTGATTTCCAAGATCCCCGTTTTTATCACCTCTTTCGGTCTGGATGAGTCCGGCGAAATCTACCTGACGGATGTGACCGGGAGTATCTACAAACTGGTCAAAGCAGCTGCCACCAACAATTAAAAAACCATATTTCAATCGCAAATAATTGACAGGCTGTGAAAACCATGCTATTATGGTAACGTTACCATATAAAAGATTGTCGCCAAGAAAGTATGCCTACCATCCGTGATGTTGCCAAATTAGCCGGGGTCGCCCCCATTACTGCTTCCAGAGTCATCAACAACTCAGGATATGCCAGCGATGAAGTACGCCAGCGTGTTGAACAAGCCGCAGAGCAGTTGGGGTATGTGCCTAACATAATCGCCCGCAGCCTGCGTTCCCGGAAAACGCATACCCTGGCGTTGGTACTGACGGACATCACCAATCCCTTTTGGACTACTGTTGCACGCGGGGTGGAGGACGCAGCACATGAAGCTGGATTTAACCTGATACTGTGCAACTCGGATGAATCACCACAAAAACAGGAGAATTATCTGGAGACACTCATCCAGAAACGCGTGGACGGGATCTTGCTTGTTCCCGTAGAGAGCGATCCCGAACAGGTCAGCGCTCTGGATCAGCAAAAGGTGCCGTACGTGCTTCTGGATCGCCCGGTGCCAGGTGTCCAGGCAGACCAGGTATGGTGTGATTCTGAAGACGGCGCTAACCAGTTGGTCAAATCCCTGATTTCGCAGGGGCACACCAGGATTGCTTTCCTGGGAGGACCAGAGGAAGTTGCAACAACCAGCGCCCGTCTGCAGGGATACCGCCGGGCATTAAAGGAGGCAGGTCTGGGAAAGGGCTTCGAGATCGTGTATTTTGGGAAATTCAGCCTGGAAAGTGGCTACGAGATGACGAAAAAAGCCATCACCTGCCAACCGGCTCCCAGCGCGATTTTCGCAAGCAATAATTTTATCGCCATCGGCGCTTTGAGAGCCTTCCATGACTGCGGTGTGGCTGTACCTGAAGACATATCGATCGTCGGCTTCGATGACCTTCCCACAGCCATGATCGTGCGACCATTCCTGACTGCCGCCGTCCAACCTGCCTACCTGATGGGACACATGGCAGCCGAGTACTTGCTCAAACGTCTAACTGGAAAAGCAAAGCACGCTTTCAAATCCATTGTCCTTCCTGTGGAGATCATCCACAGGAATTCTACCCGCAGGTTGTAACTAACAATCTGCATATAATCAATATCAACCCACGTCACCATTGGGCGACACGAACTTCTGAAGGTGACATTACCACAGGAAATAGGAGCTAATAATTATGAAAAACATGATCGCATCAACAGACCCAAACTTGAAGAAGGATGATCTTATCGTGATCACCGGCGCAGGTGGTTTCATCGCCGGCGCCCTGACCCGTCATTTCCACAACCTGGGTTTCACCCGCATTCGCGCCATTGATAAGAAACCGCTGCCGGAATGGTACCAGCGGGTTGATGGTGTGGAATGTCTGTGCATGGACCTGAGTGAGAAGGAAAATGCCATCCGTGCCGTCGAAGGAGCTGTTGAAGTTTACAACCTTGCAGCAGACATGGGTGGGATGGGTTTTATCGAGCATTTCCGGGTGGAATGCCTTCGCAGCGTATTGGTCAACACACACCTGATCGAGGCAGCCTACCGCGCCGGGGCAAAACGCTATTTCTTTTCCTCATCTGCTTGCGCATACAACACAGAACTGCAGCAGGACCCTAACGTACGCGCTCTAAAAGAGTTGGACGCCTACCCCGCCATGGCAGAACGTGGATACGGTTGGGAGAAACTGATCTCTGAAATGTTCTGCGAGGAGTACTGGGCTGAGCGCGGGATGAAAACCTTTATCGCCCGTTTCCACAATGTCTATGGACCATCAGGCACCTGGGATGGCGGGCGGGAGAAAGCACCGGCAGCGATCTGTCGTAAAGTAATCACCGCCAAGGACACTGGTGAACAAACTATCACCATCTGGGGAGACGGTCAGCAGACGCGCAGCTTTATGTACATCGACGACTGCGTCCACGGCATCGACCAGATCATGCACTGTGATCGATTAATCGCCACGCCAATCAATTTGGGATCGAGTGAATTAATTTCGATTAACGAGCTGGTCAACCTTGCCGAGAAAATTGGCGGGGTAAAACTAGAGCGCAAATACGACCTGGATGCGCCGCGCGGCGTGGCTGGACGCAACAGCGATAACACATTTATCCAGAGCGTATTGGGGTGGGAACCCAACCTGCCTTTTGAGGATGGATTAGCAAAAACATATGCCTGGATTGAAGGACAGTACTTCGCCCGCAAAGCTGGTCAGCGGGTGGTCATTGGATAACCCAGAAAAAGAAAGCAAAATAAAGTATGGAGGTCAAGGCGTGAACACTATGAACATCGAGACAGGTCATTTCAAACCCGAATGGGAATCACTGCGAACTTTTCAATGCCCGGGTTGGTTCCGGGACGCCAAATTTGGCATCTGGTCGCATTGGGGACCCCAATCCGTGCCCATGTACGGCGATTGGTATGCGCGGCATATGTATGTCGAAGGGCACGACCAGTACCGCTACCATACCCGAAAATATGGACACCCATCCCGGTTTGGGTACAAGGACATCATCAAATTATGGCAGGCAGAGAAGTTTGATCCGGAAGCATTGATGGAGAGATATGTCAACGCTGGCGCCAGGTATTTTGTTGCCCTGGCAGCCCATCATGACAACTTCCACAACTGGGATTCACGCCACAACCCCTGGAATGCAGTCAAAACGGGTCCCAAGAAAGATATTGTAGGTTTGTGGCAGAAAGCAGCAAAAAATGCAGGTCTTCCTTTCGGAGTCTCTGAGCACATCGGGGCTACTTACACCTGGTACATACCCAACAAGGGAATGGACAGGTTTGGATCTTATGCAGGCATCCCCTATGACGGCAGTGACCCGCAGTTCGAGGATCTGTACCTGCCCAACGCGGATGCCGAAGAAGGGCAGTGGTACACACAGAATCCCTGGTGGCATGAGCGTTGGTTCAGCTTTATCAAGGACCTGATCGACCAATACCAACCCGACCTGCTGTATTCCGACGGAGGTGTGCCTTTTGGTGACTATGGTCTGAACATCGTTGCCCACCTGTACAACTTGAGCGCACGCCTGAATGGCGGTACCAACCAGGCAGTCTACACCCAGAAGGATAAAAACGTGGAAGTGTTGTCGGTCGGGGTTTTTGATATCGAGCGCAGCCAACGACCTGAAATTTCCCCTTATGTCTGGCAAACGGACACCAGTGTGGGTGACTGGTTCTACAACGTCAGGGACGTGTATAAAACTCCGAAACAAATCATCGAGATGCTGGTTGACATCGTTTCCAAGAACGGTAATCTGCTGTTGAACATACCCCAGAAACCGGATGGCACATTAGACGATGAGTGTATTTTCCTGCTGGATAAAGTGGGAGCATGGTTGAAGGTAAACGCTGAAGGCATCTACGGGACCAGACCATGGATTACTGCCAGCGAAGGACCGTCCCATGTGATCATCGAGGGATTCCGTGAAGAAACGGTGGAATGGTCGGTGGAGGATTTCCGTTTCACATCAAAAGACGGTCATGTTTATGCCTTCCTGATGAAATGGTATGAAGGCAGGAAAGCTTTCATGCGCAATTTAGCAAAGGTGGTTGTACCTGAAGTGACCCGGGTTTCAATGCTGGGACATCCAGCCCCACTTGCCTTTGAACAAACTGAATACGGATTGTGGGTTGACCTGCCACAGGAAAAACCCAGCGAACATACCCAATGTTTGCGGGTGTCTTTTGACTAATTCATCCAGGATGAAAGCAGACACTTCGATCACCAGAGTGATCGGTAAAATGCCCTACCGCATGGCGTTCGCCGGCGGGTGGATCGACCAACCCTTTGTATCAAGGTTGGATCCCGATCCACCCGGTTCCATGGTGGTTGTGGCAATAGAGCCAACCTGCCGTTTCATGGATCGCTGCGGGATGGGCACAAGCACCCGAAAGGTGGCAAAGAAGCTTTGGGGAGACGAATTGCCACAAGAAGATCCAGGAGTCCTTGTACGCCAGCTTTACCAGGCAGAGAACCTCGGTAAAGCAGAACCCTCAGGCTCACAGGATATGGCAGGGCTTATCTACCCGGGGGTCAACCGCCTCGATTATGACGCCGCATTCGAGGGAGGGTATTTCCCGATGCACGTAGAATCCCACCAGGATGCTGCTACTGCACGATGGCTGGAAAGTGTGGTGTATATGCTGCCGGTAAACCAGAGACCGGACGGTTACAATCCGCTAGCGGAGATGAACATCGAACCCGAATGGGTGCGACGGTTGGGCAATTCCGGAAAAGCTTGTTACGATGCCATCCTGGAAAAAGACATTGCCGGGCTGGGAGAATCGATGAACGAAAGCATGCGCTGCTGGGAAGCGCTTTTACCGAACACGGTCCGGCACACCACCATCACCGTGGACTTGAACGCAATCCTGCACCATTACCAGTCCAGGTACGCGGGGGCGATGTATTCAGGCTGCGGAGGCGGGTACCTGTACGTGGTCTCTGACGAACCAGTACCCGGTGCATTCCAGGTGTCAGTAAGGACAGCCTGACTGCCTGATAAGGAACAGATGGATAATCAACTCACATCTATGGGGCAGTTCCGCGAGGCATACCGCAGGCAGCTCAGCCGCCTCTTGAAGGCGGGTGAAAACGACCCGGATTCAGGGCTGGCTGCCTTCATCCTGGCAACAGCGAACGCATATTTCGACGGCGAGATACTCACTGCCATGCAGGATGAATTGGCACTCACCTTTAGGAGACTTCGCCTCGCTTATGCCGATATGCTGGCAAGAGGGCAGATCATCAACGAACGTTATGCCGAAGACTTGTTGGTCTTTCTAAAAATGGGACTTGTCGGGTTAGACCAGCTGAACGTCACACAACATCGTCAGGTCGCCTGGTGGAGGGTGGAGTTTAACCAAATCCGTTCTTTCCGTCCTCAACGGTCAGCAGCGAGACCTGTGCCTTCGATTCAATCTCCATTTACTCCCTACAATTTTCATTATGACCAGGGACTGTGTAATCGGGAAAGTTTCTGGTCCGGGGACCTGGAAGGCAAACAGGCTTACCTGCTATACAACAAATACCCCTTTGCGCGTTTCCACACCCTGCTTATTCCCGAACCGGAGAACCATCTCCCACAGTTCCTGGAACTTGAGCAGCACAGCTGGGCATGGCAGGCAGTACAGGCTCTCTCCCAGAGTTTGCCCGGCTTCGGACTGGGGTATAACTCACTTGGCACGTTTGCATCCGTCAACCACCTCCATTTCCAGAGCTTCATCGAGCCAACAGGCATGCCAGTTACCTGGGACATCTGGAAGCATAACGGCGGCAGCGAGACCTACCCGACAGCATGTATCGCCTTTGACAGCCTGACTGATTCCTGGGCATATATCCAGGACATCCACCTTGCCGACACGCATTCTTACAACCTGCTCTATACACCGGAGAAAATTTATTGTTTTGAACGCCGCCGCCAGGGCACTTACCGCCACGCAGAATGGACCAGCGGATTTGCCTGGTTTGAGGTTTCGGGGAACCTGATCCTTTTCAGCCAGTCCGATTACCTGGCAATCACCTTCGAGAAGATCGAGAAAGAGTTTGCCAAGCTGTCAACCCAAGAACCTACATAGAGGAGAGCACATGTCAAAAAAACCAACCAACATCATCTTCATCATGTCGGATGACCACGCCTCCCACGCGATGAGCTGCTATCCCGTTAGGGACGGCAGCCGCATCAACCGCACACCCAACCTGGACCGTATCGCTGATGGTGGGATGCGCTTCGATAACTGCTTCTGCACGAATTCGATCTGCACACCCAGCCGCGCCGCTATCCTGACCGGCACCTACAACCACATCAACCAGGTCACCACGCTGGACACACCCATGGACAACAGCCTGCTGACCTTCCCGAAAATCCTCCAGGAAAACGGTTTTCAGACAGCCATCTTCGGTAAGTGGCACCTGGGAACCGGACCCAGCCACTGCCCGACAGGTTTCGATGATTGGGCAGTACTGCCGGGTCAGGGCGCATACCACAATCCGGAGTTCATCTTCCCGGGTCCGGATGGCGGTACGCGCCGCACGGTGCCCGGGTACGCTACAGACATCATCACCGACATGTGCCTGGACTGGCTCGACAAGCGTGACAGCGAGCGCCCTTTTCTCTTGCTCTGCCACCACAAAGCCCCTCACCGCCCCTGGTATCCCGACGAGAAACACGCCCACCTTTTCCTGAATGAGGATGTACCTGAACCTGATACCCTCCTTGACGATTACGCGAACAGATCATCGGCGGCGAGAGCTGCTGAGATGCGTGTTGGCGTTCACATGAACAGCGAGGATCTCAAGTGCGAGATGCCTAAAAACCTGAGCGAAGATGAAATGAGGAAATGGGCGTACCAGCGTTACATCAAAGACTACCTGCGGGTCGTCGCCAGCATCGACGATAATGTTGGGCGTTTGCTTGACTACCTCGACGAACGCCACCTTTCTGAAAACACACTGGTAATCTACACGTCTGACCAGGGATTCTTCCTGGGAGATCACGGGTGGTACGATAAACGCTTCATGTATGAGCAATCACTGCGAATGCCCTTTATCATGCGATGCCCGTCAGAAATTAAACCGGGCAGTGTAAACCAGGATATTGTTCTAAACGTCGATTTCGCCCCACTCTTCCTGGACCTGGCGGGCATACCCGCCCCAGATGAATTCCAGGGTCGAAGTTTCAGACCATTACTGAATGGGGATACGCCGGATGACTGGCAGCAAGCATTGTATTACCGCTACTGGATGCACAAGGCACACCACAACGTTTATGCCCACTACGGCATCCGCACGAAGAAACACAAACTGATCTATTATTATTCCGACGCCCTGGGTCAGCCGGGGGCAATTGACGAAAGTTATGAACCGGAATGGGAGTTGTTTGACCTGGAAAGTGACCCCTACGAACTTAACAACATCTATTCAGACCCTGGCAGCCAGTCCCTGATCAGGGAACTCAAAGATCAACTGCACAGCCTGCAAGCTCAGGTCAGGGATGACCGATATTATATGGACAGAGACTGAACCGTTTGATAGCGGTTCACAATGTATATCAAACTGGTTTTTCCCTGATGTAATTCTTTTTGCTGGGAGGCTGCACAATGGGAAATAAAGGATATTACCTGTCTGAACCAACGGAAGGTTTTCCCTGGAGGGTATTCCTGAACTTTCAGACAATATAAATGAGACTGAGCTGGACCGCCCCAAATCATTAAAAGCCACCCTTACCTACTGGGAGGGGCGCGCACCCAGTTGATTCAATACAGCCTGCGAAGGGCAGCCTGATGTTGTCCAACGCCCACTATTATCCAAATGGTTGGGAGCAACGCCCGGTTTTATCTCAACATCGAGTTGGTGGCAGAGAATGTTCTGGGTGGAGCTCTCGAAAAACCCATGCAACTGTTCTCCGAGACGGAAGTGTTCTGCGGGGAGGGCTTTCATGACATCCCGTGATTAAAGGACGATGAGAAGAATGTCATGCTGGTGAATTGAGTGCGAGCCTGGAAGCTGGTGGCAAAATAAGGATTTTGTGATTTCAAGAGTGTAATAAAGCATCAGCTTGTAATACAATAGGATGGATACCACTTCCCGTCATCAAACCGATGAAATTAACCGAACATATCAAAGGTTTCGCTTCGTCAAAAATTCTCCCCAGACTGGTTTCACTTTCCGGTTTGCTTTGGTACATAGCTCAAAGTTATCAGTTCGCACATAATCAAGCCTCAATCCTGGATGAGGGCACATATCTCATCAAGGGATTCCTGTTCGCCACCGGTCGGTACTCCCCATTTGAACCGCATGGGATCATGACCAATCACATGCCATTTTCGTTTCTGATCCCAGGATATGTCGAAACCATCTTTGGACCGGGTTTGCGGACAGGGAGATATTTCTCTATCGTCCTGGGGACCCTCACCCTCCTGGCGGTCTGGTTACTGGGAAGAAGGTTGGGAAATGATTGGTGGGGAGCTGGATTGGTCTGGATAATCGCAGCTAACCCTGCCTTCGCACGCGTTTACAGCTTGGCAGTATCGCAAGCTTTGATTGCATGCATGTTTGCCTGGACGCTGGTATTGGTTCTAAAAAACCCGAATAAACCCTGGAGGTTTGCGATGGCTGGCGCGCTGGCAGGATTGATGTTGCTCACCAGGATCAACATGGCACCAGTCCTGCCTTTCCTGGTTCTATTCGTGTTCTGGCAGTTCGGATGGAAATCAGGGCTGATCTGTATGACAGCAAGGATTCTCGGTCGTCGCTGCAGGTCATGCAGCCTTTCTGGCCAGACATAATTCAAATGTGGGCACGGTGGATGCCACGCTCATTGACGCCTTTTTTGGATGCCTGGAGGATCACAAACGCAGGCAGCGGATCTTACAACCCTGTCATCAGCATACAAGACCGCATCTCCAGTTTGCTTGATGGCTTGCGTTTTAATTTCGTCCCTATCATCATTTTGACAGGATTGAGCATCTCTATTCTTCAGCCTGGTCGGTGGAAAGACCGATTCTATTACAGGTCTGCAGTACTCCTTACTTTACTGACCAGTCTGCTGGCGTTGGCACATATGGTGGTATCCCTGGGTAAAGATTATTGCATTTATTGTTTTTCAGGATATCTGATGTTCTTCTCACCACTCATCGTCTTGCTGCTGGTGCTGGTCTCCGTCGGATGGGAACCTGGAAATTCCAGACCCTGGAAATTCCAGGCATTCGCTGCATATACAGGTTTCCTGGTTATTGTTCTGAGCACACTGGCAGGGTTGGGAGCGTCACAGGAGATTGGTGCAGACCTTGCAGACATTCACATTCCTCTAGTGCTGACGGGTACCTTTCGCAGCGGGACGATACCGATCTGGGGGATTCTGGAGAATGGCCTTGGAATAGCAATCACAACCACACGCTGGATTTTGCCTACCCTTCTCGGTTTTATCGCTGGTCTCAGCATCGTCCTTGTAGGTGCACTGATAATACGCTTTGATAGGAAAAAGAGCCTGGATTTCAGATATCATTTCAGTCCAATCGTCCTGGGCACATTGATTATCCTGGGTGTTCTCTTCTCACCATCACGAATGTTATCCGCGCTGGATCAGGGAGAGAGGTGTGATCAGGATGTATTGGCATCTATAGAAGATAGTGGCAATCACCTAGACCAGCTTCTACCTGCCAACTCTCTTATTTACTGGAATGGAGGTCCTTCAGCTGTACCTCTTCTATACATCCTGGACACCCATTTCTTTCCTGCACAATTGAATGATGTATATACCTTCCGGCAGGGAGGCGACCCAGACATATTAGAAAAATACGGACTCTGGAACGCAGCCCTTTCGGAACGATGGGTGGATGAGGCGGACAGTGTTATTTTCAGGGAAAATACATTCTCCCCGAAATGGAAATTATGGTTGGATGAAAATGGTTTCACCGAGATGCCAAGGTCACCTTCCACAAATCCATGTGCGCCCAACCACCGTTTACGGATATTTATGAGGTACGAATGACCCTGCACCCTGATCGATTATTCTCCCCGGATCCAACCCATAGGAAAGCTTCTCGTGAGTTGTATGAAACTGTCAAAGCCCTGCCCCTGGTCTGCCCTCACGGGCACGTCGACCCGCGCATTTTCGCTAATCCCGATTACAGATTCAGATCACCCACAGAACTGTTAATCACACCCGATCACTATGTTTTCCGCATGTTGTATTCACAAGGAATCAGCCTGGAGAGTCTTGGGATTCCGTCATTGAGTGAGACCGCACTGAGTGAGACCGCACTGAGTGAGGCCGGAAACCTGAATGGTACTAGCGACATTGATCCCCGAGATGTGTGGCAAATATTCGCCGATAATTTCCATTTATTCCTGGGCACGCCCACTGGAATTTGGCTGCGCGATGAATTCGAGAACGTCTTTGGCATATCAGAAAAGCTAGCATCATCCAACGCACAGGATTTTTACACCGCCATTGAAAAGAGCCTTCACTCACCGTCGTTTGCCCCCCGTGCTCTTTATGAAAGGTTCAATATCGAAGTACTATGCACCACAGATGCCGCAACCGATGAATTGGAAAACCACAGGGCGATCAAAGAATCAGGCTGGGCAGGACGCATCCTGCCTACATTCAGACCCGACTCAGTGATCAAAATTGGAGCACCAGGATGGCTGACACAGGTCGAACGACTTGGGGAAGTGACCGGCGTCTCAATAGTCGATTACAAAGCTTTTCTACAAGCGCTGGGAATTCGCCGCACCTATTTTAAATCGATGGGGGCAAAAGCTACTGACCACGATGCCCCTTCCGCCTATACCACCAGCCTGTCGCCATCGGATGCCTCTGCCATTTTCAACCGCGCGTTGAAACAGAACCTCGATATCGGTGATGGGGAACGTTTCATGGGGCACATGCTGGTGGAGATGGCACGCATGTCCACGGAAGACGGTCTGGTGATGCAGCTGCACACCGGCTCGTTTCGCAACCACAACGCGTCCATCTACCAGCAGTTTGGCAGTGATAAAGGCGCTGACATCCCCACAAACAACGAATTCACCCGCAACCTGAAACCGCTCCTGGATGCATTCGGAAACCATCCCCAATTTCGCTTAATTCTGTTTACATTGGATGAGAGCACCTATTCACGCGAGCTCGCACCGCTGGCAGGTCATTACCCATCAATCAGGCTTGGACCACCCTGGTGGTTTCATGACAGCCTGAACGGCATCAAACGCTACTTCGACCAGGTGATGGAAACCGCCGGGATTTTCAACACCGTCGGATTTAATGACGACACCCGCGCCTTCCCGTCCATCCCCGCCAGGCATGATGTCTGGCGAAGAGTCGCCTGTGATTGGGTCGCCGGGCTTCTTGTCCGTCACATCATTGATGAGCAGGAAGCGCAATTAATGGTCCATGCTCTGGCATACGACCTGGCGAAATCAGCTTACAATTTGGAGTGAACATCCCCGCAACCAGAGGCAAGAATGGCAAACGAAAATAACGCATCATTTTATTCCCCGTATCTGAACTCACTTTTTGACATCCATAACCAGGTGGCAGTGATTACCGGCGGTGGGGGCGTACTCTGCTCGACAATGAGCAAGGGGCTGGCTCAAGCCGGGGTGAAAGTTGCCGTTCTCGATATCTCCGAAAGAGCCGCTAACAAAGTGGTGGAAGAAATCCGTTCTCAAGGAGGTGAGGCGATAGGTTTACTTTGCGATGTACTCGATCCCCTGAGTATACAAAATACCGCGGAGGCTGTCCTCTCTCACTTTGGCAGGATAGATTTCTTGATCAACGGCGCAGGCGGTAACAAGAAAGAAGCTACCACCACACCGGAACAATCGTTTTTCAATCTGCCACCTGATGCGATCCAGTGGGTATTTAATTTAAATTTCCTCGGCACCTTACTGCCGAGTCAGGTATTCGCCAGGACAATGGTTCAACAAGGATCTGGGGTCATCCTGAATATCTCATCGGTGAACGCATTCCAACCGCTGACGCGCATCCCGGCATATTCCGGCGCTAAGGCAGCGGTCAGCAATTTTACCCAATGGCTCGCTGTCCACCTTGCTCAGGAATACTCACCCAATATCCGGGTTAATGCCATCGCCCCTGGTTTCTTCCTCACTGAACAGAACAAATACCTTTTGACCGATGCAGCTACCGGTGAACTGACGGCGAGGGGTAAAACGATCATCGACCGCACGCCTCAGGGGCACTTTGGAACCCCGGAGGACCTGTTGGGAGCAATGTTCTGGCTTTTATCACCCGCATCGAGCTTCGTTACCGGCGTGGTAGTACCGGTAGACGGCGGGTTCTGCGCCTACAGCGGGGTTTGACACCTGCCAGACCTTCATTTATGCGTTCCCCTATACGCAGGCGCACTTCATTGAGAGCATCCAGTTTTTTAAGCTGCTCTGATCCTGCAGCGGCAGCCACCTCGCTCATGCGGTAATTGTTGCCGACGAGGACAGGTCCCACACAGTCATAACTATAAGCGCCTGCAGAATGATCATAATCGTAGCCATGAACTGGCTTTTTCTAAGGTCCGAAGCTTTCCTGATGGCGCAGCTTTCGCTCGTACACAACACCGATCGAGCTCAATGGTCGCACCATCCCAGCCCAATCATCCCGGTTAAAGGTGATCATCCCACCTTCACCCAGGGTGGACATATTCTTCAACGAATGAAAACTGAAACAGCCGATATCTCCAATTGAACCTGCGCCCATCACCACCACGGTTTCACCAGGTTGTATGTCCAGGGCATCCTGCCCTAATATTCGACACCCGGGGCATGAGCACAATCTTCGACGACGAAAAGGTTGTGACGCCTGGCAATCTCAATAATCGGGTCCATATCGGCAAACACCAGCTTACAACCTGCGTTCTGAAGCCCGCGGATTGTCGCCCAGAAGGTTTGCGAGGTGACAACAACCTCTTTTTTCGTCATCTCTGCTCCTGTCACCTAATACCCAATTCGCTCATCCAAGGCTGATGCCAAACAATGCTTCTGCATTGCGGTGCAGGATGGCGTGCCTGTCATCGTCCGAAATATGCGCGCTCAACACACAGCCAATCCCATGCATCGGGTCAAACCAGGGAAGATCGTCCCCGAAGAGAATACGCTCCGACCCAACTCCCTTGACGAAGTGTTCGATGACTCCATTCACCCCATATGCCGCTGTCAGTTCCAGGTAGACACTGCTATGTTCTTGAGCAATCGATACAGCTTCATCCCACTCACCATAAATACCATGTCCCGCCAGGAAAGGTACATGCGGATATGAACTGGCAAGTTTTCGTACCTGTTCAGAGCCGCAAAACTGGTCTTTGCCCCACGTATGCGACAGCACCGGGATGCGGTCTGCATTGGCGAACTCAAACATCGCCTGGTAGTTCTCCCCCGTCAAAGGATACTGGTGCCAGCTTGGGTGGATTTTGAACCCGACAAAACCACGCTCCCGCCAGATCTCGAAATTAGGCGATGTCACGCTCTGCCTGTTCAGGGTAATGCGGGTTGACGACCACATAGCCTCTGAAGCGAGCCGGATATGATGCCACCGCTCTGGCAGTGACCTCATTTCCACTTGCAGGATGATCCAGTGCGGCATGAGAACTGATTACGGCAACTGCCATCCCTGCCCGGTCCATGGCGGTCACCATGGCATGCTCATCCCCCATCTCCGGAAAATAAATGGCTCCAAAAGGTCCATAATGAGCATGGGTGTTAAAAACCGGGCAGGCTGGTCAGATTTCCCCATCACCCAGTATTGGTGCAGGATGGTTGAATCATTCTTCGGTCTCATGGTTTCACCTGCGCTAACAACCGTTTTAAATTACCACTTGCGATCGCCTGTTTGGCATCAATGGGAATGTCCGTATTGATCAGCTGCATCAACGAACCACCCATGCAGCGTTTTGGAAAAGCAGTGCCGAAAAGCCAGCGCTCTGCGCCGTACTTCAGGTAAAAATCCCTGAGACCATTTGCCAGTTCATAATGGGAAGTGTCCATGTGGAAATTGGGAAATTTTTCCACCAACGGGCGGAAAAAGTGGTCCTCACCCCAGACGCTCTGGTTAACAGCGATCAAGGTAAGTTCCGGGAAATCCTTGAGCAGCCGGCTCACTTCCCTCCATCCTGCCGGAGTATCCCCAAGATCAGAAAGTGAATAAAAAAGCGGGATGTGATGTGCGATCATTTCCTCGAACAAACTACCGAAAGAAACCCCGTCGAGGATGTAGTGGTGTTCGCCGGGTAGCGCCCACAATGCAGCTACACGATTTTTGATCATCTCTTCAACCAACTGGTGAGGAGGCGGCATCTCACCGGTCTGGTGAGGTAGGAGCACCCAGGCGGGATGCAGCCTGGGAAATCCTTTCACCTCCTCGACCAGGCGCAAATTGCCATCCCATGGAGATGATCGCTGCGCTGTGCTGGTAATCAACGCCTCATCTATCCCGCAGTGGTCCATCTCTGCAAGAAGTTCCTCAGGCGTATTGGCTTGTTTCAAGGGTGGGATGTGTTTTGGACCGTAGGTAATGTTGCAATCAAAAAAGACGAGCTCATCATTCTGGTTCAAAGGCATTTCCTCCTTTCAGGGGTTGAGAAGATTGTCATCATAATAAATTAATAGCTCGAAGATCGTCCACCTATTTGTCTCGGATTCACTGATCTGTACAATCCGCAGGAAACGCCTTATACGTGTGCTTGGGAACTGCATTACCAGATGGCCACTTTCTCCGATCCCACTCAGAAACGGTTCTCCCCATTCATCACCAATGTTAAATATCTACACATCATACCCTCGTGGAAAATCCTCAAACTACCCATCAAGTCCTGCTGGATCTGGTCCTGTTCTAAATAATTCGATAATGTCGATTTCAGGAGTCCAGATAAACTTGCTATTGCCCCTCTGCCAACCGCTGTATCCTTCATGAAGCATGTAATAAACCGAGTGAAGAGCGCGCCCTTTGGACGCCTTGCCTTTCACTTCGACACGCCCATAGAGAAAGGAAAATTTATCCTGAGAATTCACTCAAATTCAACACTCCACACCAGCTCCCACCTGCGTCCATTGAACTCGACGATCTCGCCGGGACCAGGAGCGGCTTGACCGCACGAAACCAGGAGCAGCGACAGGAAGGAAAACACGCTGACCAAATGCCGATATGCATCAAGTTTGTTGAAATCCAGCATCGCCCCGGAAAGACGACCGCCCATACTGGCAATTTGGTTGGTGGTAAATTTACGCACATCTTCCGGCAGCGATCCTACCAGTTTACCTGCGATCGTTGCCTCACGTGACCATATTTCAATCGCCGCTTCAAGCCTCTCCCTGGTGGCAGCATCCACATCCGAATTTTCGATCTCGCTGCGCAGGTTGTGCTCGTAGCAGTAGAACCCGGGACCACCAGATGCGTTTTCCAGGCCAAAGCCGATCTGCCTGTATTCAGTCCGTCCGGCGAAAATGTCTCCTTTTTTGATTTCCTGAAAAATGCGTGGTAAAAGTATCTCCAGGCACCTGGCTTCACGGATGGCGACATGTTCGTTGATATTCTTCTGGTAGGTGGCTGTAAAATCCAATTCCAGGTCGAAATTGCTGACATTTTCCAGCACCCTGACCTCAGCGTAGTCAGGTGCATAGGAACCGAATGGGGAAGATATTTTGTTGGGTTTTGGCACGGGGACTCCAGATCTGGTCAATTTATTCCAAATGTGAGAACACAACTCAGCCCCATCACAGTAAACGGGTTACACCGTAAACGGGGCAGAGACCTGCAAAAATTTTTTCCCATTGTAATCTCAATTGATAATATGAGTATAATTTACCAACGGACAACGTCCGCCGGACAACGTCCGCCCCCACCCATCAAACCTTGAGACAGAAACTGTGAAAAATGCAATGACCTATACTAAGAAATCAGCACCCCCTGGGGGATTACTTACATTCGAAGATATCCAGCAGGTATTAGCCTCTTCCGTAGAAAGTATTTTCAAAAATCAACGATTGCTGGTGCTGATCCCTGATCATACCCGCAGCCTGCCCCTGCCAATGCTTTTCAGGCAGCTTGTCGAAAGTCTATCCACTGCCAGGCAGCTGGATTTTTTAGTCGCCCTGGGAACACACCCGCGGTTATCTAATGAAAAGTTAAACCGGCTGGTGGGTATTACGGAAGAGGAACGCCTTTCTCTGGAGGCAGGTACAGGCTTAGGTGGAGATGCATCGGCGTCCGCTCCAGCGCCGATGCCTGCCCCGCGATTGTTAAATCACTCATGGGATGATCCCTCATCGCTGACAGAGATCGGCGTGCTCACCCAGGAACAGGTAAGGGAGATCGCCAACCAGTACCCCTCTACAGCACCTTACTCCCAACACCCTTCTCTGGACAGGGATGTGCCGGTGAGCATCAACAAGAAGGTCTTTGATTACGATCACATAATCATCCTGGCGCCCACCTTTCCTCATGAAGTCGTAGGTTTTTCGGGTGGGGCGAAATACCTGTTTCCAGGCATCTCTGGACCGGAGATGATCAATGCCACCCACTGGCTGGGTGCACTGGCAGGAGTATTAAAGACGATCGGGATACAGGACACACCGGTCAGGGCAATGATTCACGCAGCTGCGGAATATTTCCCCATCCCGATCACACTGATTGCAATGGTCGTCGAAGGCGATGGTTTATCCGGGGTGTTCATCGGAGATTACCTCGAAGCATGGCAGGCGGCAGCAGACCTTTCCTCACAACGCCACATACAATGGGTCGATCGTCCCTTCCGGCAGGTACTCTCCTGTGCCCCAGCGATGTATGATGAACTGTGGACTGCGGGCAAAGCGATGTACAAACTTGAACCAGCGGTAGCCGAGGGAGGGGAAGTAATCATCTACGCCCCTCACCTGGACACTGTCAGCCATGTCCACGGCAAAACCATTTACGAGATCGGTTACCACTGCCTGCCATATTTTTTACAGAATTGGGAGCGTACCAAACACTTTCCACTTGGGGTCGTCGCGCACAGCACCCACGTAAAAGGTGACGGGAAGATGCAGGATGGGATCGAAATCCCCAGAGTAACGGTCACCCTGGCGAGTAAAATCCCGGCAGATGTTTGTGCCAGTTTGAATCTGGGCTATCGAGATCCTGCCAGCATCAATCCGCTGGAGTTTGCCAACCGGGAGAACGAAGGTATCCTTTACGTGCCAAAAGCTGGAGAGATCCTCTACCGGTTGAAAGACTGAATCCCTTTGGACAAACCCTATGCGCTGGTCATCATGGGTGTCTCGGGCTGCGGGAAAACCGTTGTCGGGCAGCGCCTTTCCCAGTTGCTGAATTTACCTTTTTTTGATGGGGATGATTACCATCCACCTGCCAACATCGCCAAAATGTCAGCTGGTGTCCCTTTAAATGATGCTGACCGCATCCCCTGGTTGGCAATTCTGCGCGATATCATCTCCGACCATCTGAGGGATGGTCAATCCTTGATCCTGGCGAGTTCTGCATTGAAGCAGACATACCGAGATCAAATTGCTGCCCCCCCAACCTGGGGCGACAATCCTAGGACGGTTTTCATCCACCTGCAAGGTGGGTTCGACCTGATTTATCAACGCATGAAATCTCGTAAGGATCACTACATGAAGGCAGATATGCTTCGCAGCCAATTTGCTGCCCTGGAAGAACCAGCAGACGCGCTCATAATCGACATTGATCAAAGCGTAGAAGAAATAGTAAATGATATTATTGACCGGTTGGAACTGATCAAGAAATAGGTTTGCCGCGAATCACCACGGTAAATCCGAACCACTCCAAAAACGTAACCCTGAATCACGTCCTACACAACGGCAGCGCCTCCAGGCACCTGGCCTCCAGGCACCTGGCCTCCAGGCACCTGGCCTCCAGGCACCTGGCATCCAGGCTCCACCCTAGAAAAGGGTCATTCCCCAAATGTGATGATTGACACTGCCCGGCTATCCTCATCATTAATTGCCAGCACTACCTGAACCGTTCCAGTTGTACAGCCCGTGAAGGTGATTACCTTTCCATCCTCGCCACCAATTACTTGCCCGGGGAGCATCCAATGTTCGCCATCCCTTGCTCATAAAAGTCGGTAATCTCGTCAAAGGTCAATCCTGTAACAAAGTTCAATACACCAGGAGCCTGAGAAATTTCAGAAGCATCCACCGGTAGAGTATATTCGCTCTCAACTTCATCAAATGCAAGGCAGCCAGTTGGTGGTGCAATTTCGACCGGTTGGTTGTAGTCAAAATAATTCAACTCATAATCCACTAACCCAACAACGGTATCAGAACCGGACAACACTTCATTCGTCCCCGTCCCTTTGAAACGCAAGCGGACCACAGAACCGTCGTCTTTCGAAATATTCAAACTTCCCTCTGTGACTTCCAGCACATCTTTACCTGCAGTGTCGAGCGGATCAATATTATCCTGTGTTATTTCATATACAACAGTAACGACACCATTTACAAGCTCATCCGTTCCTGTTCGATGAGCTTCTCCTTTCAAGAACCCACCCAGGTCAAGAAAAACCTCGAACGGATTTTCCTGGATTCCATCCGAACTGGAAATACAACCCAATCCCGTAATAGACACATATTGAACGTCTGCGATTTGGGTGAACGTATATACTTCACTTGCCCCCATCACAGCATCCCCTGAGGCGAAGAATTCCAATGTTGTGGCAAAGGGCTCACTTTGAGCTGCGCCATCCATGTGTACACTGCCATGCAGTCCACTGCCAACACGAGCTTCACTACCTGCATCTATCTCTTCAAAAGAGTAATCCATAGAAGTACGATAAGAGGAGACCCCATCAGGCTGGTCAAATAAATCAGGATCATCCAGATTAATTGTATCAGCGGGGGTGGATATCTCTTTGGATTCACCTTGTTCTTCAACTTCCATCATATCTTCTACAGGTTCTTCTTCCGGATAACCATCCGCCTCTGCCACTTCATCATCGGTTTTAATCATTTCATCTTCCGTGTCCGATTGGGAAGAACTCGAAGTATCTGCTTCTTGTGCCTCATCCGCCGCGACCGGGCTCGAGCATGCTGAGGCAATTAATAATACGAGTAACACAAATACTGCCACTAAAAACTTACTTTTCATATTCCACCAGCCTTTATACCAAGATTTACCTATTTTATCCGATAACTCTATTTACTTCTACTGCATTACCCAATCACTATATCCCGATAATGATTTACCGGTCAGGGCTGTCCAGTATAATTGAATGTCTATTCACGCTGGAGGTCCAATGCCCAACCGACTTATCGCTGAGAATTCACCTTACTTACAGCAACACGCAGGCAAATCCCGTGGACTGGTATCCCTGGGGATCTGAAGCGCTTGAAAAAGCACGTGTTGAAGATATACCCATACTATTGAGCATCGGTTACGCTGCCTGCCACTGGTGCCATGTTATGGCGCATGAGTCCTTTGAAGACGAGACCACCGCACAAATGATGAACGAACTCTTCGTCAACATCAAGGTGGACCGCGAGGAACGCCCCGATCTGGACAATATCTACATGCAGGCGGTGGTCGCCGTGACCGGGCAGGGAGGCTGGCCGATGACGGTATTCCTCACTCCAGAGGGTAAACCTTTCTACGGCGGTACCTATTTCCCTCCCACGCAGAGGTACGGGATGCCAGCTTTTCGCCAGGTGCTGTTAAGCGTATCTGCTGCATGGAAAGAACGGCGTGAAGAGGTGCACCAGAGCGCTGACCAGATTATGAACCACTTACAGCGCTCCATTTCTGAGAACCTGCGGCAGAATAATCCTGATGTGGATCCGGCAGCGCTGGACCAGGCGGTCGGTCAGTTGAGCGATCGCTTCGATGCCCGTTGGGGCGGATTCAGCCCGGCGCCAAAATTTCCCCAGCCAATGGTAATCGAATTTCTGCTGCGAGAGCATATCCGCACAGGGAATCATGACGCTTTACGAATGGCTGAATTCACGCTGGAGAAGATGGCGGCGGGTGGTATGTACGACCACCTGGGCGGCGGCTTTGCGCGTTACTCCACGGACGAGCGCTGGTTGGTCCCGCACTTCGAAAAAATGCTCTATGATAACGCACTGCTCGCCCGCGTCTACCTGCACGCCTGGCAGATAACCGCAAAGCCACTCTTCCGCCAGGTGGTCGAGGGTACGCTCGACTACCTGCTGCGTGAAATGACCCACCCGCAAGGCGGCTTTTACAGCAGCCAGGACGCCGACAGTGAAGGTGTCGAAGGAAAATTCTATGTCTGGAGCATGGAAGAGGTCAAAACGCTGCTGGGTGAAGATGCCGCCCTGTTCTCACTTGTTTATGGTGTCAGCCAGAGTGGGAACTGGGAAGGGCAAAATATCCTCCACCTGGGGGAATCCGTTGAGACTGCTGCCAAAGCACAGGGCATATTGACAGAGGATGCAAAAGAACGATTAACGGCTGCACGCCAGAGACTGCTCTTGACACGAACCACGCGCGTAGCTCCCGGTCTCGATGACAAAGTGCTGACTGCCTGGAATGGACTGGCTATGGCAGCCTTCGCTGAAGCTGGCAGCATTCTCAACCGCCCAGATTACATGGCAGCAGCCCGGCAGAACGCAGAATTTATCTCCAGGCAAATGGTCACCCCAGATGGACGATTGAAACGCACCTGGAAAGAGGGAGGCAGTCCAAAGGTCAATGGCTTCCTGGAAGATTATGCCTTCCTTGCAGACGGTCTGCTGGCGCTTTACCAGGCTGGCTTCGATGAACGCTGGTTCACCTGGGCGCGGGAACTCAGTGATAAGATCCTGGCTCATTTCCAGGATAAAAACGACAGTGGTTTCTTCGATACCGCCAATGACCATGAACGATTGATCACCCGCCCTAAGGACCTGGAGGATAACGCCACACCCAGCGGTAATGCACGTGCAGTGAATGTCCTGTTCCAACTGAGGCTTATATACCGGTGAACAAGAATACATCCAGGCTGCTGAACAATCGCTGGCGTCGATGTCGTCCCTGCTGCCGCGCTACCCATTCGGATTTGGAGAGTGGCTTGGTTCAGCCAGTTTTTGGATGAGCAGCCCGCAAGAGGTGGCCTTGATCGGCACACCAGAAAATATCGGCGAATTCCTCAACGAACTCAGAAAAGCTTATCGACCGTTTCTGGTCATGGCTTTCGGAAATCCGAACGTACCGTCAGCCATACCCTTGTTGCAGGACCGTCCATTGGTCAACGGGCAAGCCGCTGCTTACGTCTGCCGGCGGTTCAGCTGCCAGGCTCCCCTTACAGATCCCCAGGGACTGGCTCCCCTACTGGATCGAAATTAACCTTTTTTTGCCACGTAGTTGACGGTCAGCAAGTAAGCAATCGCCGCCACCACGTGGAAAATGATCAGGATCAGGTAAAACGCGCTTTCCCCGCCCATTGGAGTAGCCGATGGATTGGCAGCTCCTAAGATATCCGGGACCAGGGATATGAAGAATGCGATCACAGCGACGATGTTATAGGTCCTGAGTGTATCCCTGGCGAAACGATTAACAATTGCCAGCACCAACACCCCGATTACCGTAAAAAATACTGTAAAAAAGATCAATGCACCATAACCGAATGGCTGGAAATCTGAGGCAAGAGTAATGAAAAAGCCCAGGATGATACGGGTGATCACGACAGTAACCACGGCTGCCAGGATCCCTAACCCACCAGCTTTCCAAACAGTTTTGGTAGTTAATTTTTGCATTCCATTATCCTCCGACATCAAAAATTTCCTTTGGCAACGACATTATACCGGATTTTTACCCAATTTATCCTCATACCCAATGCCACCATGTTACATATGCAATCCTTGATTGTGACAAATGTCACTAGAATACAATTTTCTTATATCGTATTATATAAATATATAAGTATGCACTAATTCGTATATAAAAGGTATGGTAACTATGATCTCACCTTCATTGTCTGATGAAATCAATGCCCTGCATGCAGGGCTATGTTCGGCACTGGCAGATCCGGTGCGCATCTTAATTCTCTATGCTCTCACGGAAGGTCCTGCAACGGTGTCTGGGCTTTCTGAAGTTTTAAATATCAGCCAACCGACCACTTCCCGTCACCTGAACATGCTGCGCGATCGCGGTCTGGTAGTCTCTTACCGGGATGGTCAGAGCGTCATCAATTCCCTGGCAGACAAACGTGTAATTGATGCACTGGACATCCTGCGCGCAATTCTCGCAAGTAACCTTAAGAGCCAGGCTGCCCTCGCGGACTCCGTTTGACAGGTCAGGTTTCAATCAATTAATAGATAAGAAAAGGAAAAAACGATGAAAAAATTATTGATCCTGGGTGCCGGCACTGCCGGGACAATGGTCGCTAACCGCATGAGCCATCTGCTCGATATGGATGAATGGAAGATCACGATTGTGGATCAACATGAAACCCACTATTACCAACCAGGTTTCCTGTTTATCCCCTTTGGGATGTACAGTAAAAGTGATGTGATCAAACCCAAGCGTGACTTCATCCCATCCGGTGTGGAGCTGGTGATGTCGCCGATAGAGATGATCGAAGCTGATAAAAACCGCGTCATTCTCGGCAACGGTGGTGGGATACTAAATTACGATTTCCTGGTCATCGCCACGGGTGCGAAGACCCATCCTGAGGAAACCCCAGGGTTGAAAGAGAACGAATGGTATAAATCCATCTTTGATTTTTATACAATCGAGGGCGCCATTGCCCTCGCCAAGCACCTGCGCAACTGGCAGGGAGGCAGGCTCGTGGTCAATCTGGTGGAGAATCCGATCAAATGCCCGGTTGCACCCCTGGAATTCTTGATGCTGGCAGATTGGTTTTTCCACGAGCAGGGCATCCGCGACCGCGTCGATATCACCTACGCCACCCCACTGCCTGGAGCATTTACCAAGCCAGTAGCTTCCCGTCACCTGGGCGACATCCTCGACCGGAAAGGCGTCAAGATCGTGCCAGATTTCTATATCGAGCGTGTTGAGCCGGATGCCAGGAAAATTGTCTCATACGATGAAGAGGAAATCGAATACGATCTGCTGGTCAGCATTCCACTGAACATGGGAGATGAAGCTATCGCACGATCAGACCTGGGTGATGAACTGAATTTTGTCGTAGTCGATAAGCACACCTTCCTCTCGCCTGAACACAACAACATATTCGTCCTGGGAGATGCAGCCAATATCCCTACATCGAAAGCAGGATCCGTCGCCCATTTCGCGGTGGATTGCTTCTCAGAGAATTTCTTACGCTACATCGATGGTCTTGAAATGCTCCCGACCTTCGACGGGCATGCAAATTGCTTCATCGAATCCGGTTTTGGTAAGGGGCTTTTGATCGATTTCAATTATGATGTGGAGCCTCTTCCCGGCAAGTACCCACTTCCCGGGATTGGTCCCTTCTCACTGCTGCAGGAATCAGAGATGAACCACTGGGGAAAGATGATGTTCCGCTGGATGTACTGGAACATTCTGCTCAAAGGTCAAGAACTGCCCCTGCCAGCACGTATGACCATGGCTGGCAAATGGGACAACTAGGAGGGATTTATGGACACTGAAATGGTCGCACTGAACCAGACGCTGATACAGCGCATTGACCTGCTCACAGAGCAAGTGGCGGCCCTGTCACAGGCCCTGTCCGAACAGGCAAAACTGGCGGAACGTCAGCGTCAGGAAAGGGCAGAACTGACCCGTGATCTGACCACCATCGCCACTGAAGCTTACCGTATATCTATCGAGCAGCTTGAGGAAGTGCAGGAATACGTCGATCTTTCAGATTTATTGAGGTTCCTGAAACGCGTGCTGCGCAACGGGCGCAATTTCGAAAAAATCCTCGACCAGGTGGAAAGCTTGATGGACCTGATGGATACCATGGGACCCCTGGCAGACGAGGCTTTCGGTAAAGCGGTAACGTTGATGACGGAAATGGAGCAGAAAGGCTACTTCACTTTAGCCCGCGGCGGCGCCCGGATTGTAGATAATGTTGTAACCTCCTTCACCGCAGATGATGTAGACCGGTTGGGAGACAACATCGTCTTGATCCTGAATACGGTCAAGGACATGACCCAGCCTGAAATCCTGAACTTCGTGCGTAACACCCTCATGGTGTCAGAAAAGGAGATTGAGAAACCTGTCGATATTTCCTACAGCGGGTTGGTACGCCAGATGAGAGACCCGGCAGTGCGAAGAGGGTTGGCACTGACGATGCGAGTGCTGCACGTCGTTGGAGAGCAGGCAGGCGGGAACGATAAAATCTAGGAATCACCGTTGGTGGCGAACCATAAAATCAACTGATCTGGTTGTCATCAAGCGGAAAAATAATAAAAATTTGGAGGAATACCATGGCAACAAAAGAATTAGCAGGCAAGAACGTCCAGGTCAATGACGAAGGCTTCATGACCGATCCAAAAGAATGGAGCAAGGACATTGCGGTTGTAATCGCAAAAGAAGAAGGGATCGATGAACTGACCGAAGCGCACTGGAAGGTGATCGAATTCTGCCGATCGAACGCAGAGGCATCTGGCGCTGCACCAACTTTACGGCAGATCACCAGCGGTGCCGGTGTCGATACCAAAGCTCTCTTCAAGCTTTTCCCGAAAGGTCCCGCCAAGAAAGTGGCAAAAATTTCTGGGCTTGGAAAACCTGAAGGCTGTGTATAAAAGTCGTAATACGAATATAAAAATAGGAGAATAATTCAATGGCAGAAGAACAAAACCGTCACATCGCTTTCATTTGCTCCAAAGGAAATCTGGACATGGCATATCCCGCCCTGGTGATGGGTTGGGCAGCCTTAGGCAATGGCATTGATGTGACCATCTTTTTTACATTCTGGGGGCTGGACATCATTAATAAAAACCGGATCAATAAACTCGAGATCGCACCAGTCGCCAACACAAGTATGAAGATGAGTATGATGGGCGTGAACACCGGCAACCTGGGAATCCCCAACATCATGGGCATCCTGCCCGGGATGACGGCATTTGCTACCAGCCTTATGAGGAAGAAAATAAACGAGGTCGGCGCACCACCAGTGAGTGAGTACTTGCAAATGCTGGTTGATGGTGGTGCTAAGTTGTATGCCTGCAAGATGTCAGTGGATATGATGGGATTGTCGATGGATGACTTTGTTGAGGGTACGCTCGATATCGTCACCGCCGGCGATTTTATGGACATGACCTACGGAGCTCAAATCGTATTTATTTAGGTAGATGAGGTTTAACAAAAAACACCTTGAGTCTGGAATTCAAGGTGTTTTTTGTATCCATACTTGAAATCGCAAATTCAAGCCGTCGCCCTGAGGCACTGAATGACAAACTCATCGCGAAGCAGAAGCGATCAGGCTCAATTGCTCAAATTGCTCGCGCGTTATGTCCAGGTGCAGTACCTGGCAGATCACCTGTGTCCAACCATGCAAGAAGTAGAGCCAGCCGTCCTCAACCCGCAGGTTTCCCTTCAGGGACCGCTGCCTTGACTGTGTTTCCGCCTGATGAAGGAAATCTAACTCACCCCGGTAATTAAACTCCCATACGATACCATTTTCAGGGAAAACGGCTGAGTCAGTAAGTGGCGAACCCGGTGTGTCTTTACCCATACCTGTTCGCGTTGATCACCACGCTGCCAGCCGGTAACCGGGCGAGTAAATGGTCGTTCTGCTGCGGAATTGCACTGAAGATAACCCTGACATCAATCTCAGACTTGACCCTCTCTTTCAGCGCAAGGATATGGTCGAGGCGGTCCCGATTCTTATCGACCAATCGTTACCCGCTGCGGTCGATCCGCCGGATTGGGTTTCCCCAGCAGGTGCAGCAGCACTGCAGTACCGCTGCCGCCTGCTCCAAAAACCAACACCTCGCCGCCCGAGCTCCCAAAGTAATCCTCTCCCAGGATGGCATCCATGCTCAACCCGGCGGAGATAGGATCCTTGGCGTGTCCCTGCAGCCTGTTATCCAGTTTGGAGATGCTGGAAACTTCCCCCAATAATTCTGCAGCAGGATCGAGGTCATCGAAGAGATCTCGAGCAGCCCGGAGAAGGCTGATCTTATGAGTGGTGACCAAAGCGCCCAGGGAGAGAGGGTCGAGTTTGATCTGGAGGGTGATGCGCCGGTAGGCTTCCCTGGTATCATCGAGATTTAAATCCACTCCCTGAATGGCAACTTCCGGTCTACCAAGCGCCTGCATCCAGAGCGGGAAAATCTGCATAATCGATGATTTTGTCGTCGTGACCCCGATAAAATAGAAAGTAGGGACGGTTTTAGTTACGACTTTCGCGGCTTCATCCATATTCGACTCCTGTCTGGCAGCCACGTTGTGGCAGACACGTTGTTACTCCACGCGATGGTCAGGGAGGTCACCGCGCAGCACAGCCAGGCAATCATCCAGCGCCATCCTGCCCATCTGGTTTATCGATCCGTCGGTTTGAGCTCCGAGATGTGGCGTGGCGATGACCGCGGGATGGGAAAGCAGCGGGTTGCCCGGATCGGGGGGTTCGTGAGTAAACGCATCCAGTGCCGCGCCTCGCAGCTGCCCTGAATCCAAAGAATTGATCAGCGCGGTTTCATCTATCACCTCACCTCTGGAGGTATTTACCAGGAATGCACCTGGTTTCAGCTTTGCCAGAAATTCGGCGTTTACCAGGTGTCGCGTCTCTGGCAGGAGAGGCAGGTGCAGGCTGATGAAGTCAGCCTGTCCAAGGATGTTATCCATATCGGTCAGGAGGACACCATGCTGCTGGGCGAAATTCGTGTCGGGAAAAGGATCATAGGCAAGAATCCTGCAGTCGAATGCCTTCAACCTCAGGGCTAGCTGTTTCCCGATCGCCCCCAGACCAAGGATAGCAACCGTCTTTTCTTGCAGCGATACACCTGCCAGACGAGGCCATTCACCAATGCGCGTGGCTGCTACGGCAGCCGGTATCTGGCGCGCCATCCCCAACATGAGTGCTATGGTTAGTTCTGCCACCGACACGGAATTTGCGCCTGGTGTGTTGGTGACCACTATCCCTTTTCTGCGGGTTGCCTGCATATCAACATTATCCATCCCAACACCGTAACGTGAAATTACGCGCAGACGATCTGCTACCTCCAGAGCGTGCTGGTCGATTTCATCTAATCCGGCGATGTAGCCATCCATGCCGGGCAGAAGACGAGCCAGTTGTGCTGATGAGAGTGGGGTGCCAAAAGGGTTGTAGACCACTTCCGCGACCTGGGCTTCCAGGTCGCTCTTTAAAGTTGGGTCATTCTTAGCGTAAGATGTAGGCGTGACCAGCACGCGTGCGGTTTTCAGATCCATATATCGATTAAATTGTCCAGAGAGTCTGATCCATGTCAAATTTGTCTATGTCGGTCTACATTTATTTCTCAAGTCTTCTTGACCCAACGCGGGTTATCGATGATTTCAATCCCGTCTTTCCCCTCCACGATAAGCTTGCGGAAGCCCTGCTCTTCTATCGTGCCGTAGTCGTGCCCGGAATGCCCTGGATAAATAAAAAACGTCACCAGGTCCTCCTGGCGAGAAGTACACACCGAGCGGTGCGCCCATCCCGGCGGTACGTAAAGCACTTTCCCCCTGGATAAGGCTTCGATCCGGCATTCGCCGTCCTGGTCCTCCATCACCATGAAGCCTTCACCGCCCATGCACAGGTATACCTCAGCCGTATGGCGCACTTCATGGAAATGCCCTTTGGTCATAAAAAATTCGCTGCCGACCTTGCCGGGATGAACGATAGAGATTCCAGTAAGCAGCTCGCCAGTTTCGTGTGGGCGGTGAATCTCGAAAACCTCGTATAACAGTGTGTCCTCTTCTGCAAGCATGGTGCCGAAAGCTTCAGTGTCAAGGAACTGACCGCTCATGGCACTCAGCTTACGTTCGATGTGATTATCGTCAGCACGTAGGGATGGTGTGTGGTGTGGGTAAGAAAAAAGAAAAAGGAAGGTTATCCATATGATCTCCAGGGAAGAATTAAATCGCTGACATTTCACTCGCCATCTGCATCAGGCGCAGGCGGGCTGTGCGCCCATCTGTAAATCCCCAATCGGGGAGCTTCACGTTGCTGCATACGTAGCCATCCAACCGGCAGTCGCTGCCCATAAACCAGAGAACTTCAGGTTTGTGTTCGATAGCATCCTCTAATGACATGCGCCATTGAGTCTCCAACCGGGTGGCTGTCATTTCCGGTGGGATGTTGAAAGTCATCACCCCACGGGTCAGGTAGTTCACGCTCAAGCCAACTTCATGAGGCTGGTGGATGCAAAGGTCCATTGTTGCCAGCCGGTTGCGCCTGCGGTCGTAAATGCTGTCGTAAGTGACCACAGACCAGTGCGGCAGGGCAGCCTGGAGCATCTTCAGGTTAACATTGCCCAACACTGCCCAGGGTTGGTTGTCCAGTTCAACGATCGATGTCATTTCACCATCGAAACCCATGTTACGGACAAGATTCTCAATGCGCTGCAGGGTGTCAATTCGGCGAGAGGTGGTGAAATCACGCCAGTGGGTGAAGGGATAAGCACGTGGTTCCATGTGGAATGATTTGATGCTGGCGAAGTCAGGACGGTTGTTCGCCTGCGCCCACGAATTGTAGATGGGGATGCGGTGTGGCGCCTCGCCATCGCAGAACTCCAACTCGACGACGATCCCATCCAGCAGGTCACCGAATAACGCCACCACCTCAGCGAATAACTGATCGATCCGTTCATCCAGTCCCGGGGTGTCCAGATCATACACCTTTATGTGATCATCCCAGGCGTAATACCCGCCAGGAAGATTGAAAGCCTGGGGTTCAAAGAGAGTTGCCACCACCAAAATCCAGGTGCGTAATCCCAGGCTGCGTGCCCGTTGAAGAGCATGCAGAACGAGGGCATTTTTCGAAGCGACGGCACTACAAGTTTCATCCTGGTCCAACCAGGGAGGCGCGAATAATAACCGGTTGTCAACCACTTAACCCCAAGCACAAGGGAATTGAAACCACCTTCTGCAATATCATCGAGCAGCATGTTCCAATCTTGCTCCGTGTAGCGTTCCAGGGAACCGTGTAAAGGGCAGGTGTAATCCCAAAATCCGATCTCTTTCATTGTGCCTCCTTATTCATATTGAAATCAAATGCAACCTTTAAAACCTGGCGGTCTTCGGCAGCGGAGAACGCATCCTCGAATTGTGACAAAGGCAACCGCAGGCTGATCAGGTCGCCAAGATCAACAAGACCAGCGCTGACGAGGTCCGTGGCGCGACGACAGTCGGCTGTGCTGCATCCTGTGGTGCCGGTGACGATCAACTCTTTGTAATGCACAGCATTGGCATCAAGCTGCACCAGGGGACGGTCCTTTGGCAACCCGCCGAAGAAATTGATCCTGCCACCGGTTGCCGCCAGGTTTAAAGCTTCTTGCTGGGCGGCATGTGAAGGGGCAGCAACGATGATGACGTCGACACCTTTACCCCGTGTCTCATCCTGGATATGGGCATTGAACTCATCCGAGAGCGGGTCGTAGACAAAGATTGCACCCACGATTCTGGCGCGGTCACGGCGCTCCTGCACCGGCTCGCTGATAATCACCTTGCCCGCGCCGCGTAAGCGTGCCAGTTTGAGATGCATTAAACCAATCGGACCTGCGCCCATCACCATCACGGTTTCACCAGGTTGTATGTCCAGGGCATCCTGCCCGCGCAGCACGCAGGCGAATGGCTCGATGAGAGCAGCCTGCCGCGGGATCGAGTTGGTCGCTGATGGGAATGACGTTGCCCTGTCTCACAGCTGGGGCAGGAATGCGCACATATTCGGCAAAGGCGCCGTCATGGGTGATGCCAATAGCGCCGTAATCCGGGCACAGATTGTTGTTGCCAGCTATACACATTCGGCAGTGACCGCAGCCCCAATTAGGGGCGGCGAACACACGCTGACCGATTTCGTAGCCGTTTACCTCAGCACCAATCTGGCTGATTGTGCCGGAGATCTCATGACCAGGGATGCGCACGGTCCCTGTTGAAAACATACGGTGGGCACCGTGCAGGATACGCAGGTCCGTACCGCAAATACTGGCAGCATCCACTCGCAGTATAATCTCGCCAGACCTGGCGCTTGGCGCTGCGACTTCTCGAAGGGAAATGCCTTCTGGTGCCCGGTAAACTGCAGCTAACACAGTACTTCCTCCAGGTTTACGGCTCTACCTTCCTGGAATGAACGCGTGGCAGCGAGAACTCCCGCCACCGCCCAACGTCCATCCTCTCCACCGACTTTAGGTGAAGTGCCATTTTTGATGCACTGGACAAAATGGTCCATCTCGTAGATATAGCCCCAGGCAAATCGTTCCGCCCAGGTTCGGTAAACGGGTGTGACCAGCCCCTGATCACGGTCGGTGACCACAACCACATCCTGACCCTGGAGGCTGCCAATCTGCAGGATACCCTTTTCTCCGACAACCTCAACACGGGCGTCGTATCCATAGTCGCACGGGCAAATTCCTGAGATCGAGCCAAGAGCTCCGTTTTGGAATCGGATGGTCACCAGCCCATTATCATAAAAATCAGGATCATTCACACCACGGGCAGCACCCTTGAAATTGGCGACCTCAGCGTAAACTCGGGTGTAGTTCGAACCAGTAAGCCAGCGAATGCAGTCCCAATCATGGCTGTTGACCTCCGCCAGCATGCCGTTCGAAAGGCTTAGATCACACGCCCAGGCTGGCGGTAGTCCGGGACCATGAGTTAGCGATTTAATCAGCATTGGCTGCCCGATTTCCCCCGCCTGGATACGCTCGTAAGCAGCGGCGAACTCAGGATCGAAGCGGCGCATGAAACCTAATTGCAGAAAGACACCATTCCCTTCGGCTGCAGCCATGATCTGGTCGCATTCTTCCAACGTTATTGCCATCGGCTTTTCGAGGAAGATATGTTTCCCGTGATGGGCTGCCATGATCGCTAACTCAGCGTGAGAAAAAGTGGGGGTGGTTATCACCACGGCGTCGAAATCGACGTTTTGGTGCTTTACCGGGTCGAGTGCCTGCTCGATGGTTGGGAAGCTGTGTTCGATAGCAAACATGCGGGCAGTCTCCTCGCGGACCGAATTGACTGTCTCAACCAACGCAGTGATCTCCGAGCCAGGCAGATGGCGGGTGATCGATCGGGCGTGGACTTTTGCGGCGCGACCGCCACCAACGAGGCAGAGTTTAATAGTTTTTTTCAAAATAGGTCTCCAACAGTTCCTGCATGGGCAGGTAGCGGGTAAGAATTTGGGAATATGACTCTACATTGGTTTCAACAGGCAGGTGAGCTGCACCATCAGGCAAGGCGTGCTCAAAAGCAGTAGCTGCCAGATCATTGTACACTCCGGCTGCTTTTCCAGCGATCATGGCAGCGCCCCAGGTGCCGAATTCATTTCCCAGCAGGCGTTGGTAAGGAACATTCAGGACATCTGCTTTGATGCCGTTCCAAACCGGGCTGAGCGCCCCCCCGCCGATTACTCTGGCATTGACCGGCTCAAAATGCGGCAGAGACTGCTTCAGAATGCGCAGGTACCAGGCATATTCGAGGGCAACGCTTTCAAACAGCGCACGCAGGAAGTGAGCCTGGGTATGTCCCCACGAAAAACCCAACCAGGCTCCACGCATATGCGGCGAAGCCGGGCATATCCGCCCTCCCAGGTGTGGTGAAAAGAGCAGCCCGTCAGCACCGGGGTCGATACTGGCGGCAAGCTCTCCCATTTGAGCGTAAAGGTCATCTTCAACAGGTAAACCTACTGACTGCCGGGTGTTGTAAAAGTGGTCGCGGAACCAGCGCAGAGCCAAACCTCCACCGGCGATATAGGCAAGAGGATGCCACAATCCCGGGATTACAGAGCGCATCGTGAGTAAAGCGCGCTGTTTTTCATCAACAACGAAATGATCCGTGCAGGCTGCCAGGACAGCGGCTGTGCCGGCAACGTCGAAAAGCATACCGGGCTGGACGATTCCGGCGCCAAGAGCGCTGGCAGCAGTGTCCCCAGCTCCTGCGGCGATGGGAGTACCGGGAGCAAGACCGAAATCTTCGGCTGCCTTAGAAGTCAACTCACCCACCTGCTGCCAAGGTTCGACAATGCGGGGAAGTTTGCTGGAGTCCATCCCCAGGAGCTGGATTAGTTCTGATGACCAGGTACCGCGAGCAGAATCGCTGAAACCGCTGAAATGGATGAAGGTGTGGTCCATGAATGCACTGTTCACCCCGTAGACCGCAAGCGCGCCCGGCGACAAAGCCAGCAGGGGTCACGAAGCGGACGATACGCTGGAAATCCTGCGGGTGTTCGTGCTGCCACCAGAGCATCTTCGCCCCGTGGGCACAGGTGGGTGGACAACCTGTCAGGCGGGTAACTGTGTCTCCAGCAAGTCGTTCCATCGAATCGATATAAGGCTGGCAGCGCATATCAAGCCACGAATCGAAACGAATGGAGGGATTAAAGTCCTCGTCCACGGCGCCGATCCCCGCCATCTGGCTGTCGAATGCGATCCCGGCAACCTGGCGCGGGTCAATCCCGCTCTCCTGGATGCAGCGGCGTACACAAGTCGCAGCTGTGGTGTAAAAGTCTTCAGTCTGCTGCTCTACTACTCCGGGAGATGGGTAATGGAGCGGTACTTCCTCACTGGCTGAAGCGACGAGGGTACCGTCAGTGCGGTAGAGAGCAGCTTTGGTGGCGCTGGTGCCCAGGTCGATGCCGAGGAGGAGAGTTCGGGTCATGGAGGGAATTTAACCACAGATTTCACAGATTATCATCCAGAGAAACGATGGATATGCCTGCAGCAGCGCACCTGCGTGTGCGCCTTGAATCCTTGTAGAGACAAAGTGGCGGGGGAAGTCAGTGACGGGTGGAAGAGCGGAGGGCTTGCAGGCCGCGGTTTGCCTGAAGCAGGCGCTCGGACAGCTGCCGGGAGATGAGCGCATGGAAGGCTGAGGCCAGGCGCGGGTCATGCTGCTCCATTTTTTCGAGACCCGCTTTATCCAGCCGGAAGGCGTTGGTAGGTTTGTCGGCAATCACAGAAGCACTGCGTGAGGAGCCCATGTAGAAACCCATCTCACCCACAATCGTACCTGAATTCAGCGTGCTCAGGCGCATGCGCGAGTGGTGTTGGCGATCGGAGCCAGCAAATTCGAGATATATTGAAACCTGCCCATCGAGGATGAAGAACAAATCCTCGGCAGGGTCTCCCTGCTGGATCAACGTCTCACCAGTTTGCACCGTCACCTGTTCGAAATATGGAAGCAGCTGCTGGGCAGTACCGGTATCAACTCCATCCGATACCAGGCTGGAGACCATGTCACGGCTGGAAATCGCCTGTGAAAGTCCTGCCCAAACCAGGACCTGGTTTTCACACCACTCCAGACCGTGGTCCAGGTCGGGGAATAACTGGAAGGAGGCGCTGCTCAAGTCGATCCCACCTCGAGTCAATCGATCCTGGATGACAAGATCGGTGTGCGCCAACACCATGGTGATACCCCTGAGACGAACCATCTGTTCCAGCTTGAGAAAACTGAGCACAACGGAGGAATCGAGACCAGAGACCAGGCGGAAATCGAGCACAATGAACACGACGGGGAGATTGTTCTCCCGGTTTATTTTTTGTTTGATGTGCTCATAGAGCGTATTGGCGGTGCCGAAAAAGAGGAACCCCTGTAATTCAAGGACATAGATTTGCTGTCCAAACTCGGTTAGCAGGCGACGCTGTTCGATGGAACGCTCGACGTTGCTGCGGACCTCGCTGCCGGAGAACTCATGGTGGATGACGTTAATCTGGCTGTAACTGATCACAAACAGGATGACCATGGCGATGAGCCCGACAGCCACCCCGGTGAGAAATCCAGACAGGGCGATGGTCAGGAGGATAATCAGGATGACAGCAAACTCCATCCAGGTAAACCGGCGCCAACCGGTGATGATCCACTGGTAAATAAAGTCGTAAGCGAGCATGAAGAGCAAACCGCCCAGGACAGGCAAGGGGAAATATCCGATCAATGAACCGCTCAAAAAAAATATCCCCAGGCAGAGGAAGCCGACAACCAGACCAACCTGGCGGGTACGAACCCCCAGGTTTTGCCCCAGGCGGGTGATGCCAAGACCATGATGACCGATCATGCCTCCCAGCAGCCCGGTGAGAAAGATGGTTGAGCCGGTCACGGTCAACTCATTGTTGATCTCGAACTCGTTCTTGGTGGAGATCTCAATGGCAGAGATGCGCAGGAGGAATCCAACGAGGGTGATCGCCGCCAGGATGAGGATGTTACCGGTTTGAGCCAGGACAGCCAACCAGTCCGCCTCGGAGAGGATATTGAGGGTGAGAGGCTGCCACCTTGCATGGAGATCCTCACCGAAAAGCAAACCCATTTCAACTGCCTGCTCAAGAGCCACACCCGCCAGTGCCAGGACGAGGTAAAAAAGAAAGATCGAACCGACCAGGATGGAAGGCATGAGCAGCGGGTGCCTGATCCAGCGTAGGGCATAGAATAGGATCACGCCCAGCAGAAGGCTGGGGACCCAGCGTACCAACATGGACGTTGAAAACAGGCTGGCAAGGCTGCTACCATTCACCTTCAAACCGGTCTGTAGCTGAATGGTGCCCAGAATCAATAACCATCCGGTCCCGGCAAGGAAACCCCCAACCACCGGGTAGGGAATATAACGAGAGAGCCCACCCAACCTGAACCTGCCCAGGAGAAAGAGGGCTGCTCCGGTGAGTACGGTTGAAAAAGCCAGTGTGACCAGGACGGTGGCGAAGAGCTGGCTTGTGGATCCTGGAGATCGGGCAGTCACTGCGCTAACCAGGGAACTGGTGATGAGTGCCAGGAGGATCGCCGGGCTCTCCTGGATGTTGGCAAGGACACCAGGCACAGTGCTGAACAGCGCCAGGCTAATGGAAACTACCCCGGCACTGATGAGAACCAGACCAATGCCATAGGGAAGAGCATCAGCAAGTGGACCACTGAAGATCAGGTTTACTAACGAAATGGAGAGGAAGACCTGGTAAACGCCCAGTATCAGACCCACGAAGATTGTGCGAAGCCAGTGCCGGGGGTGAAACAATCCCTTGCGGAACTCACCCAGAAACCTGGTCAGCATGCGCGGGAACCTCCCCGATTAGACAGATTTTGGAGATTGTCATTGGTGAAATCAACCCATTAAACCACTTTTATGAGGGTGTTTTTTAACGTTAACAAGATGTTAAAAACTTGAGAAGAAGAGGATTTTAGCGACGGATTACGCCGCTTCGGTAAAAAAATCAGGGAAAATTTCTTGATAAGACGGCGATGCCTGAATTTACTCAGTACCAAATCACCTGTGCGCGTTGATGAGAACGGTTTCAAAGCGCTTGCGAGTGGGTTGAGGGGATGAGGGTGGTGGAGGGATTTTTTTGCGGGGGTGAAATTGTTAGAGGTTATTGAGGTCTGAGAAGAGGGGTTCGATGGCGGGGTAGGCTCTGACAAAGATATCGTACAAGCGTCCGTAAGTGTCGCCCAGGTCAAGATCTGGATCGGATCGGTCGACGATGGGGGTTAGGGCTTCGGCAATGCTGAAATCGGGGAAGATGTCCACACCCACCCCGCCGCAGATTGCCGCGCCAAGGGAGGTGGCTTCGGACAAAAGTCTCGGGCGGACGATGGGGATGCGAAAAATGTCGGCGAGGATCTGGCGCCAGACGGCACCTTTCGCCCCGCCGCCGATCAGGCGCATCTCGTCGATATCCACGCCCTGCTCCTGGAAAGCGCACAGGATAATACACAGGTTGAGGCTAACGCCCTCCAGCACTGCACGCACCATATCGGAACGCTTGTGTCCCATGGTGAGACCGATGAAGGCGGCGCGGGCTTCGGGGTTCCAATGAGGACTGCGTTCGCCCAGCAGGTAAGGTAGAAAGATGAGCCCATTTGCCCCAGGAGGGGATTCCTGAGCCTGGAGGTTCATCAGCTCATAGGGGCTGAGGTCGAGTTTTGCGGCGGAATCGACCTCCGGCAGGCAGAGGTTGTCACGCAACCACTGGTAAGCGCCTCCAGCCGCCTGCATCGAGCCGGTGGGGGTGACCAGACCAGGGACCAGGTGGGCGAAGGTGTTGGTGCGCAGGAGCGGGTCGTAGACTGGCTCTGAGGTGGCTAGACCGATCCAGGATGATGAGCCGATGTAAGTATAAGCAGCGCCAGGCCGGACGACGCCTGCACCAACCGCGGCGCAGGGACCATCCCCACCGCCGATGACGACGGGCGTGCCTGCGGCAAGACCGGTCTCGGTGGCTGCCTGGCGGGTGACTGTCCCGATGATATCGGTGGATGCTTTCAGTGCCGGTAGCTTGTCGGTATCCAACTCGAAAGCATCGACTAACTCCGGCGACCACTGCCTGAGTCTCAGGTCAAGCAGGTTCATTCCGGAAGCGTCGGAATGGTCGCTGACGAACTCACCGGTCAGGCGTGCGGCAATAAAGTCCTTCGCCAGCAGGAACTTGTGAGCCTGCTTGTAAATCTCAGGCTGTTCATCTTTCACCCAGCGAAACTTGGCGCCAGAATAGGATGCCGAGGCGCGGTGCCCGGTGATGGCGTAGGTGCGCTGCATGCCCACTCGATCGATGAGCAGCTGCGCCTGGTTTGTAGCGCGGGTGTCCGCCCATATGATAGCACTCCGCAGAGGGTTTGCCTTTCGGTCAACCGGCAGGCAGCCCATCATCTGCCCGCTGAAAGAGATGCAGGCGATGTCACTTGATGGCACGCGGCTGTGAGCCAATAGCTGCTGGGTGGAGGTGATTACTGCCTGCCACCAGTCGTTTGGATCCTGTTCGACCCAATTCGGGCGCGGGTAGCTGGCACCATATCCGTAGAAAGAGCTGGCGGAGACTTCACCCTGATCGTTGTAAAGAGAAGCTTTGTTACCGGTGGTGCCAAGGTCGTGGGCGAGGATGAAGGTTTTGGTCATTGTGGGGATCCTTTTTTTTGTCACTAGTGCACAAAGGAAGAACTTAAGGGACACAAAGATTTTTTGAACTTTGCGTTCTCTGCGAGCACTGGGCGATCACTCACACAGAGAACGCTGTGAGTGCAGAGTGGTTTTTATAATTTTACCAAGCAGGGAGGAGAATTGGTCGTAGTTATAGGATCAGTCCAACGGGATTAACTCGATTTGGTCGAGGAAGCGCTCTGCGTCCTCTTTGCGGAAATCGCTGGTAGCGGGGGTGAGCAGGCAGGCAGTTGCCATGGCAAAACCCAGGCGAAGACCCTGCTCGATGGGCTCCTGACGCGAGAGGGCGAGTGCGATGCCGGCGATGACGGCATCTCCGGCTCCGGCTGCACTGACAACCTTGACCGGGATCGTGGGGATCCAGTATCTCGCCTGACCGATAAGAGCATAAGCCCCCTCGGTGCCGAGGGTTACCACCAGGTTGACGCCAGTCTTTGCCTGGAGGTCCTTCGCCAGGGCATATACTTCCTCACGGGTGTGCACGCGTTGACCGGCAAGATGCTCAAGTTCATGCCAGTTGGGTTTCACCAGCCATGGACGGGCTTCGAACCCGGCTTTCAAATACACCTCGCTGCTGTCCAACAAAACCGGGACACCGGCTTCTTTCGCCTTTGTGATCAGGTGAGGGTAAAAATCCAGGGGAACATCCTTTGGTGTGGAGCCGCACAGTGCCAGGCAGGTGGCAGTCTGCAGAGCATGGTCCATCTTGTCGTCAAACTCAGCCAGGTGCTCGGGGAGTATCTCAAGAGTGGAAGTGGTTATGGTTGTTGCGCAGGACCCATCACTGCAGACGATCACTGTATTCCAGCGTGTCTCACCATTGACCCAGACGAAGTCCGTCTGGACCCCCTTTTCATGCAGCATGGACTCCATCTGGCGACCGATCAAACCGGCGGCGAAACCCATCGCCATGCTGGGAACTCCCCAGCAGGCAAGGCTCCAGGATGCGTCCACCCCTTTTGAACCCATTGCCACGACACTGTCGGTGGCGCGGATCGTTCGGCTCGGGTCGAAGTGGGGGATGAAGACGGTCTGGTCAAGACCGGTATTGGCTGTGACTGTAACGATCATAATTTATAAACCAGTTCGAGATCGTGAGGTCAGGTTCAACCTTTATTAAAGGGCTGAAGATCGTTGATCAGCGCATCGCGGATTTGTTCCGGGGATTGTTGTGAGATGCCGGGAAGCAGGCGGCTCATCATGATGGCATATGCGTTGGTATCGATGCGCTCGACAGCATCAAAGGCAGCGTCCAGGTCTTTCCCGATGACAAAAAGTCCGTGCCAGGGTCCGATGACGGCTGCCGCTTGCTTGCGGATGGCGGCTTCCTGCCCGGCGAATTCTTCAGCAAGGAAATCGGCAAGTTTAGCAGAATGTGCAGGTGCATAGGCTGAAACCTTAACGACTCCGAACTTCAGCGTGCCCTCCAGAACAGGGTAGATCGGCTGCCGCGCCATGGCAAACACCATGACATTACGCGGGTGGGCGTGGATGACTGCGGCACCATCAGGGAAATCACGCATCAAGCGGAAGTGAGAATGTGCTTCGCGCGATATTTCCCCCGTACCAGCCAGTTTGTTGCCGTCCAAATCCACCAGGAGCACATCCTCCGGTTGGAGGTGCCAATGGTAGCGGCTGCCGCTGAAGCGTGGGGACATACACAGCACTTCGCCAGCGCGGGCGCTGATGTTACCCCCGGCGGCGTCGGTGAGGTTTCGCTCGAACAGCAGGCGCCCTGTCTCGGCAACCCGCTGGCGTGTTTCGTAGATGATGTCGGTCATGCATTCCTGTCCTTAGATCGGATTGATTTCAAACCATGATACATTAGACGGTGGGGATGTGTCAATAAGACGGGGGACGGATGACGGAAGACCGGGGAGGGGTGGGAACACAGATTTCACGGATTTAGCTGGAATATTTTAGAGGAACCGTTGGGAAGGGGAGGATATGACGAAAATCAGGAGATTACTTCGCTGCGCTCGTAAGGATCGGGCTCGACCAGGCGCACACGCAGGTGCGCCGCTACATGAGCGAGACAGAGCTGTAGTGGCTGACCGGTGTGTCTGCCCTGGACTGGTCTCAACCAGGCGCACACGCAGGTGCACGGTTACATGAGCGGGACAGGGCTGTAGTGGCTGACCCAGAATAAACCAATCCCCATCTTGAGCCATTCGGGGTAGAATTTGAGGCGAAGGGGATGGAGAGAAGGGAATATATCAGGATTGACTGAGGAGAGGCGACATGGACTTTGAAGGATACATCGAATACCAGCGGCGGGAGTACTGCAAGGACCTGCCCTGCCCGGTGCAGGTGCTGCTCGACCAGCAGGAGGAGGGCTCGGAAGGATACGAGCAGGTCCGCAGTATCTGCAAGGATAACTGCATCCACACTACCTACGAGTTTCACCACTGGCTGATTCAAAAGGGATACCTGCTGGTGCGACCGGCTTAACAGACCTTGCGAAGGTTGGCTTTCAAGCCCTTAAACCTTCACAAATCAAAAATAAAAAAGGAGTATAACAATGTACGGATCAATGGATTGGGGGATCGCAAACCGGCTTTCGAAGACGATCATGGAAGATGGGCGCTGTTTTTACCTGGCGATGGACCACGGCTACTTTCAAGGTCCTACCAGCCACCTGGAAGCGCCTGGCAAGGCAGCGGAACCCCTGCTGCCCTACGTAGATGCGCTGTTCATGACCCGCGGCGTGGTTCGGGCGGTAATCAACCCGCAGATGAAGCCAGCGCTGATCCTGCGTGTCTCGGGCGGGAACAGTATGGTGGGCGGTGACCTGGCGAACGAGGAGGTGACCACCTCGATTGACGACATCATCCGCATCAACGCCGCGGCGGTGGGCATCTCGGTGTACGTGGGCAGCGATTACGAGCACCAGACGCTGATGGCGCTGGCGGAGCTGGTGAACGACTGCAACGCCTACGGCATCCCGGTGATGGCAGTCACAGCGGTAGGGCGCGAGACACAGAAGATGGAATCGCGCTACCTTGCCCTGGCTTGCCGCATCTGCGCAGAATTTGGTGCCAGTGTGGTAAAGACCTATTACTGCGAGAACTTCGAGAAGGTCACCGGGGGCTGCCCGGTGCCGGTAGTGATCGCCGGCGGACCGAAGACCGACTCTGAGCTGGAAGTGTTCCAGTTCGTCTACGACGGCATCCAGCAAGGCGCCATCGGCGTCAACCTGGGGCGCAATATCTGGCAGAACGAGCACCCGGTGGGAATGGCGCGCGCCCTGCGAGCGGTGATCCATGAAGGATCCACCCCGCAGCAGGCGCACGAGATGTACCTGAGCATCAAGAACGGGTAACCCAGCAATGAAAATTCTTGAAAAGTACGCCCGCGAGGCGAGTCAGTTTGTGATGGCTTGTCACCGGCTGGCAGACCTGCAGTACGTGACCAGCCACGGCGGCAACCTGGCATGGCGGCTGGATGCGGACCTGGCGCTGATCACGCCCACGCAGGTTTACAAGGCGGACATCGACCTGGAAGACCTGGTGTTCATCGACCTGAAGGGCAGTGTGGTCGAAGGGAAGCGCCGCCCGACGGGAGAGACCCCGATGTACCTGACCTTCCTGAACCAGCGTGCTGACATTCAGTCAGTGGTGCATTGCCACCCGCCTGCTGCCTGCGCGATGGCAATCAGCGCGGGGATGAACTGGCTGATGCGTCCTCTCTACCCGGAAACCACCACCGAGATCGGACCGGTGCCGCTGGTGCCTTACGGCGAACCACTCACCCAGAAACTGGCTGACAACTTCGAACCGTTTCTGCAAAAGTACAACAGCTTCATCATGCAGAACCACGGGCTGGTGAGTATGAGCCGGGGCGACATCGCCTGGACCCTGGGGCTGATCGAGCTGCTGGAGATGACCGCCCAGTCGGTGGTGATGGCGGTGCAGCTGGGCGAGATCCACGAGATGGACCGGGAGGCGGTGCGCGGTTTGAGTAACGTGATGGCAACGCGCAGCCTGCCGCTGCCGGGTGCGCCCGGCGCGCACCAATCGCTGGAGGACCTGTATTTCGAGAAGGACGGGTAGAGACGCTGGATGAACTTAAAAAAGGATCGCAAAGTGCTGGATGAATCAGGCGAGCTTTTGAGGGTCACGCGGCGGCTGCAGCAGGAGGATGCATACGGCTTTTTGCCGGGCGCTCTCACCTCCATGAAAACACAGCAGCGCGACCTGCTGGGGGTAGAAGGAAGGGGTGCTGCACATCCTGCATGGCTATCGCGACCATCCCGTAAGCCTGGAGGATTTCACCACGCTGCGCACCACAGCGCTGGCAGAGCTGGTGCAGCTGGAGGCGCTGGCGGATGAAGAACTGGAGAACGCCATCGCCTGCAGCCGGATACGGGCTGGTGCAGTCATCCCCCCGCTGGCGGCGCTGACCCACGCGGCACTGCCCTACCGCTGCATCCTGTCCGCGCAGCCCGGGAGCGGTGCTGGCGATCGCCTGCACGCCGGAAGGGGAGAGGCGGTTGCGGGAGACCTGCGGAGAAGCGGTGCTGTACCTGCCTTATGCTGAGGAGGGGTTGGCACTGGCGAGAGCGTGCGCCGGCGCAGTCAGGAGCGCTGGCACGGAGAAGGTGGCAGGCATCTATGTGCAGGGACACGGGCTGATGACATTCGGCGAGAGCGCACAGGAAGCTTTCGAGCCCATGGAGAAATTCACAAGGCTGGCGGGTGACTACCTCCAGAAGCGAGCGCCCATGGAAGTGCCTGATACTGGCAGTCAGGATGGCGGGTTTGAAACCCGCCCTACGGTTATCGACGGAGATGAATCCGAGACCGCCAACATAGACGGCGAGTTAGAAACCCGCTCTACAGATTTCGACTTGACCAGGGAGACGGACCCGCCGATAGGCAAACAACTGGCTGATCTGCGCAAAGCGGTCTGCCAGGCGTCTGGTAAGCCGCTGATCCTCACCTGGCACGCCACCCCGGTAGAAAGTGAAGCGACAGAGGTCAAACCGGCGATTGCGGCACACGCACATTATCTGCGGCGCCAACCTATGGTGCGCCAAGGGATGGCGCACCATCTCCTGGCTGGGCAGGACGAGGAAGCCTATGTGGAAGACTACCGGCAGGCGTTCAAAGCGTGTGGCTTCGAGAGCGCACCAACGGGGCTGGACCTGGCACCGCGGGTGGTGCTGGATCCGCACCTCGGTTTGTGTACCCTGGGGAGGACGGCGCAGGAGGCGCGGCTGGCGGCAAAGCTCTTCCGCTATAACGCAGCAGTAGCGGTGCGGGCAAGTGTGCTGGGCGGGTACCTGCCCCTGGCGGAGGGCAAACTACTCGCAGCTGAGACCGCTTCCCTGAAGGAAGAACCGGTTGACGCGCTGTTCAGAGATGAGGTCACTAAGATAACGGAACGCAAAGAAGCGCCTTTCACGGGTGAAGTCGCCCTGGTGACCGGCGGGGCTTCAGGGATCGGCAAGGCGTGTGTCGAGGCGCTGCTGCGCCGCGGGGCGGCGGTGGTCAGCCTGGACATCAACCCAAAGGTGGGAAGCCTTTACGATCGGGCGGACTACCTGGGACTGGAGTGTGACCTGACTGACGAAACCGCAATCCTGCGCTGCTTCGAGATCTTCACGCGGGCGTACGGGGGGCTGGACATGCTGGTGCTTAACGCCGGGGTCTTCCCGGCGGGCTGCCGGATCGAGTTGCTCTCGCTGGAGGAGTGGCAGCGGGTTATGCGTATCAATCTGGACTCGAACCTGGTGGTGCTGCGCGAGGCTCACCCGCTGTTGAAGCAGTCACCGAATGGCGGGAGGGTGCTGGTGAATGCCTCCAAGAACGTATTGGCACCCGGGGCTGGAGCTGCGGCATACTCAGCATCAAAAGCAGCGGTCACCCAGATGGCTCGCGTCGCAGCGCTGGAGTGGGGCAAGGACGGCATCCGGGTCAACATGATCCACCCGGACGCGGTCTTCGACACGGGTATCTGGAGTGAGGATGTGCTTCAGGTGCGGGCAGCGCATTACGGGCTGACGGTGCAACAGTATAAGACGCGTAATGTGCTCGGGGTGGAGCTGAACAGCCATTACGTGGCGGAGCTGGTGGCGGAGATGCTGGGTCCGGCGCTTCGAGAAGATCACCGGGGCGCAGATCCCGGTGGATGGGGGGAGTGACCGGGTTATTTAACCACAGATTTCACAGATTAGCACAGATTTTTTAAACCCAGGTTGGAGGCTGCGAGGTTGAGCGAAGTGGTATGATTGAACCAGGTTTTTCACCTGGAGGGTGCGGGAGTCCCGTAACGAAACTCATGCCCGGTCCGATCCTCACCACCAAACTCTATATCCCCCAACCCCGGGCGGGGCTGGTCCTGCGCCAGCGCCTGGTCGACCTGCTCAACCTGGGCGCGCAGCGCCGCCTGACGCTGCTCTCCGCGCCGGCAGGATACGGCAAGACGACCCTGGTGAGCGTGTGGGTGCGGCAGCAAACCCTGCCAGCCGGCTGGGTCACGCTGGATGAGGGCGATAACGACACCGGGCGATTCCTGGCATATCTCATCACTGCGCTGAAATCCATCGGGGTCGATACCGATGAGCAGGTCCTCAGCCTGCTCCATCCCGGAGGATCCCAACAGACGGGATACGACCCGCTGGAGAACGTGCTGATCCCCCTGATCAACCAGATCTCCAGCTGCCCGAAAGACTTCATCCTCGTCCTGGATGACTACCACACGATCGAGGAACAGCCGGTGCACCAGGCGCTCAACTACCTGCTGGACCACGTGCCGGCGAGCATGCATTTCGTCCTCCTGACGCGGGCAGACCCGCCATTCTCGCTTTCACACCTGGGTTTGAGCGGGGAGCTGGTCGAGATGCGCGCCGCCGAGCTGCGCTTTACCCCCGATGAAGCAGTGAAATTACTCAACCTGGAAATGGAGCTGAGCCTGACCCGGGAAGAAGCCCAGAGCCTGGTAGAACGGGCAGACGGCTGGGCAGCTGCCCTGCAGATGATGGCAGTGACCCTGAAAGAACGGCAAAAGGCGGGGGAGAGCGTCCCGGATTTCTCCGGCAAGCAGACCTATATCGCCGATTACCTGACCGATGAAGTCATCGGCAGGCAACCCGAGCGCGTGGGCGACTTCCTGCTGAAGACCTCCATCCTGGAGCGGCTGTGCGCGGGGCTGTGCGAGGCGGTCAGCGGGGAGCAGGACAGCCAGCAGATCCTGCGCTACCTGAAAGAAGAAAACCTGTTCCTGATCGCCCTGGACGATGAGAACCACTGGTATCGTTTCAACCTGCTTTTCGCCAGCCTGCTGCAGCACCGCCTGAGGGAAGGCCGGAGTGACGAGATGCCCGGGCTGTACCTGAAGGCGAGCGAATGGTGCGAGCGCCAGGACCTGCTGGCGGAGGCGATCGACTACGCCCTGAAGGGAGGACTAGAACGGCGTGCGGCAGGGCTGATCTCGCAGAGCGCACAGGCGCTGATCACGCGCGGAGAGGTGCAGACCTTCACCCGGCGGGTGGAGCGGCTGCCGGAAGAACTCCTGCTGCAGATGCCGTCCCTGGGGATCCTGTACGCCTGGGCGCTGCTGGTGACCGGTGAACAACAGCAGGCTGCGGCTGCCCTGCTGGAAGCCCTCCAACCAGGGGATGCACACAGCGCAAGCCAGAAGACCACGGTGCGGGCGATCGCGGCTGTCTACGAGGGAAGGGTGGAGGAATCGGTGACACTCTCGCGCCAGGCATTGGACGAGCTGCCGGCGGACGACGTATTTTTCAGGAACCTGGCAGCCTGGAACCTGAGCGGCGCCCTCGCCGTCCAGGGAAAGGTCGAGGCGGCGATGGAGATGCTCCAGACCGTGATCCAAAACAGCCTGGCGATGGGCAACAGCCTGGTGGCGATCATCACCCTGTGCCGGCTCGCCACGGCGGAGATGCACAAAGGCAGGCTGCAGCGAGCCAAGGGCATCTTCGAGCAGGCGCTGGAGATCGCCCGGCGTGACCCGCAGAGGCGTCCTTCCGGCGGGCAGCGAGGCGCTGATGGGGCTGGGAAGGATCCACTGGGAATGGGGCGAGCTCGAACCCGCGCTGCGCATGCTGGAGGAATCCATCCAGCTGAGCAAAAGATGGCGCGAATTCACCATCCTGGACAGTTACATCAGCGCAGCCCACATCCTGCAGACGATGGGGGACCGGGAGGGCGCTGAGCGCCGCATGGCGGAAGCAAAGAGGATCGCCGCCAGCACGCTGGCGACACAGGCGGATGACCGCTACGTCTCCTGCCAGCTCGCCCACCTGCGCCTGCGCCAGGGGGACCTGGAAGCAGCACGGCGCTGGGCGGTGGAGCGCGACCTGCCTGCAAGCATGCGGGTAGACAGGCTGGAAACCAGCGCTAACCTGGGGAGCGAGGTGATCCTGCGCCTGGAGCTGGTCGTCTTCGGGCGTTATTTACTGGCAAGTGAGGACCCCGAAGCCGCGCTGCATGCGCTGCGGCTTGCCCTGCCCCTGCTGGAGCAGATGAATTTTTACCAGAAGGTGCTGGAGGTGCACCTGCTGCGAGCGGAGTGCCTGCACGCCCTGAGGGAGCGGGAGGGCGCCCAACAGGCATTGAACACGGCAATCGAGATGGCGAGGGCGGAGGGTTACCGGCGCGTCTTCCTGGAAGAGGGGGATAGGATGAAGCGACTGCTGAGGGAGCTGGCGGTGCAGGGTGACGGCTCAGGGTTCGCGTTTGAGCTGCTGAAAACGGTGGAACAGGGTGAGACAGGCAAGCAGGCTGCCCAAAGTCTGGTCGAGCCGCTGAGCGAAAGGGAGACCGAGGTGCTGGGCATGCTGCGCAGCGAACTGAGCGGACCGGAGATCGCCGGACGGCTGCACATCTCGGTGACCACGCTGCGGGCTCACACGCGGCAGCATCTACGCCAAGCTGGGCGCCCACAGCCGGTTCGAGGCGGTGAGCAAGGGTGAGGAGTTGGGGATCCTGTAAAAAAATACTCAACCTGACGATGACAGATACTCACATCTGCTCATATGATCATGCCAGATGCACACAAGGAGCACGGCATGAAGCGACCCACAAACCCGGCAGAACGATGGATCCCTTACCGGATCAAAGTCAACCAGCCTCTTGACCCGAAGTGGGCAGAACGGCTGCCTGGCAGGATCCTGCACCTCAAGAAAGATCCAACGGAAGAATTCAGCGGCACAGAGATCATCCTGGCGGTACCCGACCAGGCTGCCCTGCGCAGCCTGTTGAACCAGCTGTGGGACCTGAACCTGAGCCTGCTCCAGGTGGTGCAAATCGAAAACCTGACTGGTGAAGGAGAACAAGATGGCTGACCCCCTGATTTTTTGGTTCAAAAACGAACCGGTGCTGGATAACGATGCGGCATTAATCAATGAAATGGCGCTGGAAAACGCGGGCGGTAAGGGATCGTCCCTGGCGCGCATGGCGGCGGGAGGGCTGCCCGTACCGGAGGGATTCTGTGTCAGTACAAGCGCCTACCGCATGTTCGTCAGCGAGAACGATCTGCAGGCACATATCGATGAAGCAATAACGAAGGCTGACCCGGCTGACCCGAAAAGCCTGGAAGAGGCGTCCGGCTGCATCGCCAGGCTCTTCGCATCCGGGCGGATGCCGGCGCAGGTTGAGGCGGCGATTGTACCGGCGTATGCTGCGCTGCCCGGAGAGAACCCGGCAGTGGCAGTGCGCTCCTCAGCGACCACCGAAGACCTGCCGGAAGCCTCCTCCGCCGGGCAGCAGGAAAGCTTCCTGAACGTGCGCGGGCAGGAAGCGGTGCTGGCGGCAGTCCGGCAGTGCTGGGCAAGCCTGTGGACGGCGCGGGCAATCGGCTACCGGCAGAGAAACGGTGTTGGAAGTAAAGGTGAGCAGGTGAGTCTGGGGGTGGTGGTGCAGCGGCTGGTGGAGGCGGAGGCTGCCGGGATCCTGTTCACCGCCAACCCGCTCAACGGGCGCGGCGACCAGATGCTGGTGAACGCCTCGTGGGGGCTGGGCGAGGCGGTCGTCGGGGGTCAGGTGACGCCCGACAGCCTGGTGCTGGAGGCTTCCAGCGGTAAGGTGCTCGAGCGGACAACCGCGCACAAGCGTGTGCACACCGTGCGGGCGCAGACCGGGACGCGCCTGGAGGAAACCCCCGCCGAACTGCAGAACGCGCCGGTGCTCAGCGACCGCCAGGCCGCTCAGCTGGCTGACCTGGGGAGAACGGTGGAGAAACTGTACGGGATGCCGATGGACATCGAGTGGACACTGGCGCGGGGTGAGTTTGCCCTGGTTCAAGCGAGACCGGTCACGGCGATGCCCGGAGCGAAGCCCGGAGGAGAGGTGGAATGGAAGCTGCCCCCCGGAGCCTACGCGGCGATGCGCAACAACATCGTCGAGATGATGACCGACCCGCTGACACCGCTCTTCCAGACCTTCGGGTTGGAGGCGGTCAATACGAGCATGAACCGCATCCTGGAGCAGTTCCTGGGAGGGGCACAAGTGCTGCCGGACAGGCCGATCGTGGTGGTGAACGAGTACGCCTACTACAACGGCTCGGTACGCTTCGGAGCGATGTTCCGGCTGATCCTGGACAGCGGGGGGATCCTGAAGCGGATGATGAGCGGGGCAGTGGAACGCTGGACGGATCAAGGGCGCCCGCACTACCTGGAAATTGTTCAAGATTATGAAAGACGCAGGGACGAGAGCCAGGGCTTCCGGCAGCTGCCCGCACGGGAGCTGCTGGGGATCGCCGGGCAGCTGGCGGAGGCCGCCATCGACGCTTACATGGCGCTGGTCTCGGGCGTGATCCCGGCGGCGTGGATGAGCGAAGCCTGGTTCACCATGGCTTACAGGCTGGTACGGCGCAAGGGCGACCCGCCGGCAGCCACCTACCTGATGGGCTTCGACAGCTCGCCGATCCAGGCGGAGAAGTCGCTCTACGACCTGGCAAGGTGGACGCGGGAAGAGACCCGATTGGCAGAAGCGCTGTTAACAGCGCCGGCAGAGAAGCTTACAAAGTTCCTGGAGAATGGCTCATCCCCGGACGGCGCGAACAGCGAAGAATGGAACGCCTGGCGGCAGCGCTTCGAGGAGCACCTGCGCACCTACGGGCACATGGTCTACAACCTGGACTTCGGCAACCCGGTCCCGGCGGACGACCCCACACCGCTCCTGGAAACCTTCCAGCTGTTCTTGCGGGGAGAGGGGCAGAACCCGCACGAGCGCCAGAACGCCACGATCGAGCGGCGCGAGGCAGCCGTGCAGACCATGCTGGAGCGTCTGAAGGGACGGCGGCTGCGCTCCTTCGAGAAGAACCTGCAACGGGCACAAAAATACGCCCCGCTGCGCGAGGATGGTCTGGCGGACGTAGGGCTGGCTTACCCGCTGCTGCGCCGGGCACTCAGGGAGCTCGGCAGGAGGATGGCTGAGGGCGGGATGATCAGCGAGGCGGAGGATATCTTCTGGCTGAGCGGGGAGGAAGTGAGCCAGGCAGCCAGCAGGCTGGATAAGGAACAGGCACTGGCAAACCTGAAAGCGGTGATCCCAGCACGCAGAGCAGCCTGGCGAGCGGCGCGCACAGCCTCGCCCCCCATGGCGTTGTTCCAGGTGCGCCTCTTCGGAAAAGACCTGGTGATGAAGAAAGGTGGCAACGGCAAAAAGCAGCGCGGCGACACGCTGAAAGGCGTGGCAGCCAGCCCGGGAAGCGTGACGGCGCGAGCCTGCGTGCTGCACAGCCCGGAGGACTTCGGCAGGATGAAGACGGGCGACGTGCTGGTAGCATCGCTGACCACCCCAGCGTGGACGCCGCTGTTTGCCCGGGCGGCGGCGGTGGTGACCGACATCGGCGGACCACTCAGCCACGGATCGATCGTGGCGCGCGAGTACGGCATCCCGGCGGTGCTGGGCACCGATTCAGCGACGGCGCGCATCCAGAACGGGCAGACGGTCACGGTGGATGGGGACCGGGGTGTGGTGGTGCTGCATTATTGAGCACAAAGTGCGCGAAATGAATGTGAATGTGCTAATTTTTTTAAATTAAGAGGTGGTTGTCCAGGCTACTCTACCTCCTGAGTGTATAAATTTATTTATTCCCACGCCTGGCGGGTTTCGAGGACAGCAATGACCGTGTCGAAGGCAGCCTGGTCGCCGCCGAGGCGGTTGATGTGGGGCATAAGCGAGGGCAAGGTGTCCTCGAGCACCCAGCGGGGCGCGGAGGCGAGGAAGTGCAGTGTGCGGGTGAGAGCGTGGTACTCGTCGATGGCACCCGCAGCGCAGATTTCGCTCCAGTGTTCCAGCAGCGCCTGGAGGCTGAAGGTGATGTTCTGGTAGACACCGTAATCGTTGTAGGGGTTATCCAGCTCCCAGATGATCTCGAGGAGCGGGTAGGCTGTTCGCGGAGGCAGCTCCTGCGCCAGCCTGGCGAGGCTGTAGGAGCGGATGAAGTAAGAGGGCTCTTCCCGGGTACAATCAATGGCTTCGAGGAAGAGATCAAACTGGCGTGTCTCGGGCAGGTTGGGGGCGAGGGCGAGGAAGAGGATAGGCACCGTCCAGCCGGGGTAACCGCCTTCGAGGCGGTCAAACTTCCGCACAAGCCGCAAGGCGAACTCGACACCGGGCCAGCCGAAGTGGGGCGCTTGTGACTGGATGAAATGGGCGCAGCGGTTCTGCTCGAAGAGTTTCAGGTTCTCCACCTGCAGGTATGCCTGGCAGGCTTCAGTGAGTATGCCGAAGCGGTGGACGGGCGGGATCTGGTCTGCCAGCTTTGCCAGCTCGATGGCACGTTCGAGGGGGTTGATCAACTCGCTGGCAGCAGAGTGTGAGGCGTAAAAGGAAGTTTGAATCGAGGAGGTGTCACCAGCAGGGGTGAGGGCCGGGATCGAAGGTTGTGCCAGGGCGTTTGCTTCCTGCTTCTCCTGGCGGATTTCCTGCACCTTCCTGATCGATTTCACCAGCTCCTGCTCATGTGTGTTAGCTGATTCATCTTCCAGGGTGTTGAGCAAGGCGTCCAGCAGATGGTTGGGGAGGTCATAGACCAATCTGAAACCGTCAAACCAGGTCAGGGAGGTGAAGCGGAACATGTCGAGGATCCGCGCCAGCTGGCTGGCGGGGATACGCGGGGCGAGTATTTCGAGCATCTGGAAACCTTCATAGGACTGGCGCGGATTGTGATCATGGTAGAAGCGCTGGCTGATGTTGAGCACATCCTGAAGGACTTCCTCCGGCAAGCGAAGAAGCATCTCTGTAGGGATAAAGTTCCCATCCAGATCGGAATTTTTGCTCTGGTAAAGGTGGATTGCCTCGGGAATAAGCTCATCAGGGAGTACTCGGGCAAGCTCGTAGAACGCATTGCCCCACTTGTAATCAGCTTCCTGTCCGGAAAGGTCTGCCAGGCGCTGGCTGCCCTCAGCGAGGGGGATTTGGGGCGAGGGGGTGAAGGAAAGCAGCTCCCGCTGTTCCTGCAGCAGAGCTTCGATCGTGCGTATGCCCAGCTCGTCGCGGATGGCACCGGCGTACGGCTCGGGCACATGCGGGTAGAGAGCGGCAAGAACCCCTTCACGCTCCTCATCGAACACCGGCGGCGGGACGAGGAGCATCGCCTGCGCTGGGCTGATGACCTGCTTGTGGATGCAAGAGATCAGCACACCAGCGGGGATGATGTTCCAGTTTGAAACGCTGGAGATGGCAAGGGCGGCGCGCACCTGCAGACCGAGGCAGGTGGGGTCGGGGTTGGTGATATCGAAGAAGCGCTTGGCAGTCCCGGATAAAGCCCTGTCGCTCCCCGAGCCATTCCCAGGCATCGGACCAGGGGCGGCAGAGGAGGCGGCTCAGATCGCTGGGCATTGGCACTGGATTGGATGATGTCTGCGCTGAAGCTGCGCAGCAGGTCTTCCGGCACATCACGGGGCAGGAGGTCGCCGGATTCGAGCCTGGACAGGATGTCCCATCCGCTTTCGAGGGAGGCTGAGGTTGTGGTCATGGGATTATGATGGAATAAATTATAAATGGTGTTGAGGTGGTTTGATACTAAAGCGCGAAGGAAAAAAAAGGAGCGAGAAGGGTGGAAAAATTGATTTTCCTAAGGAAGACCAGGAATGATTGATGGGCAGGGTTAACTATTTTATTCTTGGATTAAGGAACTTTAAATGCAACGCGATGAAATTCTAAGGATTTTGCGAGATCACAGAGACGATCTTTCCAGTATGGGTGTTAAATCTCTTGCATTATTCGGTTCAGCAGCCCGTAATGAGTTCGGACCAGAAAGTGATGTGGACTTATTGGTTGAATTTCAACATCCTGTCGGGTTGTTTGGCTTTATCGCATTGCAACAATTCCTTGAATCTATTTTGGATTGTCGAGTGGACCTGGGTACACCCAGGTCATTAAAACCAGCCATCAAAGAAAGCGTTTTGGAGGAGGTTATCCCTGTCACCTGGAACCTGGATCGAGCGAGTAGAAGATATCCCCGAGTTGATTTCGAAGCTTAAAGCGATCCTGACAGATCAGGAATAAAGCATCCTTTCTGAAAAAGGTTTTTTTAACACGAAGAGCATGAAGGAAAAACAAAGGGGTGTGAAGAAGAAAATCAATTTTTCCTTGAGCAGCTTCTTTTTCTTTGAGGTTAGATCGAACATTTTTTTGAATTTATAATGACCCGTAAATGATGCGGTCCTGGCTGGGAGGGTCATGAAAACTCTTACGCACCGAGCGGCGGTGGGGGTGGCGCTGGTGGTGGTGTTCCTGTGGGCGACGTCGTGGGTGCTGATCAAGGCGGGACTCGATGAGATCCCGGCGTTGACATTTGCGGGGCTGCGCTACACGCTGGCGTTTGTCTGCCTGCTGCCGTTCAGCCTGGCGCGCTGGCGGAGGGGTGAAGTTGGGCTGTTCACCGGGAAGGCGTGGAGGCAGTTGCTGCTGCTGGGGGTGCTGTTCTACGCGGTGACGCAGGGGGCGAGCTTTGTGGCGCTGGCGTACCTGCCGGCGATCACGGTGAACCTGGCTTGGAGCTTCAGCAGCGTGCTGGTGGCGGTACTCGGGGTGATGTTCCTGGGGGAGCGACCGGGCTGGCGGCAGTGGTTGGGAGTTGGATTGGCAGTTGCAGGCGCGGTGGTGTTCTTCGCACCGTGGCGCTGGGGGGCAGGCAGTGAGGGGCAGGGCTACGGAGAACTGGCGTATGTGGGTTTTGCTGCCGCGGCGGTGGGGGTGCTGGCGAACGCGGTATCATCTATCCTGGGGAGGGGCGTGAACCGGAGCGGTAGGCTCGACCCGCTGGTGGTGACCACGGTGAGTATGGGGTCGGGAGCGGTGGTGTTATTGGTAACAGGGCTGATCACGCAGGGCTTGCCGGTCATTTCATGGCAGGGCTGGGCGATCATCGCGTGGCTGGCGGTGGTGAACACGGCTGTGGCTTTCACGCTGTGGAACCGGACACTGCAAACGCTTTCTGCGGTGGAGTCGAGTGTGATCAACGGGACGATGCTGTTATGGATCCCGCTACTGGCGGTGGCGTTCCTGGGGGAGAGCCTGACGGGGATAGAGCTGGCGGGACTGGTGGTGGTGGGGGTGGGGACGCTGCTGGTGCAGTTGAAACGCATTCCGAATAATAAGGATGCCCCATGATGACAGAACACCGGAACCATGAAGCACGAAAGACACGAACCACGAAAGATGTAAAAGAGATGGAAGGAGATGGCTGGACGAGAGATGTCTCGAAAACATTCAGGAAAATATAGTGGCTCGGGTTGGCAACCCGAGCTACATCAATGGGAGAAATGTGGATTTGTATCTCGGGTTGCCGATCCGAGCTGCAGTGATGGGTGTGGAGGTGAGATGGAGATTGAGAAGACGAAATTGTTCGACCGGATTTATGCGGCGATGCTGGGCGGGGCGATCGGGGATGCGATGGGGGGACCGGTGGAGGGCAGGAATTTCCAGGAGATCGAGGCGGAGTACGGGGTTGTAGACCGCTTCCTGGCGTACACGCACGCGCCGGATTATCACAACCAGTTTGCCAACACGGCGGGCACGTACACCGACGACACGCGGCTGAAACACATCCTGTGCCGGGCGATCATCGCGGCTGGGGACGTGCCCTTGCGCGGGGATTTCGCCCGGGAGGTGACGGAGGCGTATTACCGGGCAGAGAGCGATCTGGAACGGGGCTTCCTGGAAGAATACATGCTGGCGGGGGTGTACGGCGAGGAGCGCCTGATCTTCGCCGGGCAGCCGACGAACGGGGCGATCATGATGAACTCGCCGGTCGGGATGGTGTGCGCGGCGGACCCGGAGGCGGCGTTTGAGGCGGCTTTCCGTCTGGCGTACATCACAGACGGGTACGCCAAACTATCCGCAGCGATCATGGCGGCGGCTGTGGCTGCCGCATTCATCCCGGGGATCGGTGTGGATGGGGTGATCGAGCTGGCACTGGAGACGGCGAGGAGATTTGAGCGCACAGGCACTTTTACGAGGGGCTGGCAGTGGTACAGCCAGGTGTATGCAATCAATGAGCGGCTGGTGGAGACAGCGGTGGAAATTGCGCTGCAGGAGAAGGACGTGCTCGCCGTAAGACCAGCTTTTTATCAACGGCTGAAGGTGAGTGAACTTGGTTCCGAAGCGGCACAGACCCTGGCGGTGGCGTTGGGGATGTTCGCCGCGGCGGAGGGTGATTTCATCCAAACGGTGGTGGGGGCGGTGAACTATGGCAGGGATAACGACAGTTACGCCAGCATCGCCGGAGCTCTGGCGGGGGCGTATCACGGTACAGGTGCCATACCCGAAGATTGGGTAGAGACGGTCACCAGGGTGAACCCCGACCCGGACATGAAAGCCCTATCGGTCCAATTAACCCGGGTGGCGTTGAAGCGATATGAACGCTTTTCCTCGATCGTTCATGCGCTGCAAGGGCTGGTTTAGGCTTCCCTTCGCTTATAATTCATGCAACCCAATTTATGATACCAAGGAGCCCACCGATGACGACAACCCTGGCATGGAAGAAGGACTGGCAGCAAGTACAGGAAAACATGGTGCGCTGGTGGAAGGGGGAAGGCATGGCGATCTTCCTGACCGCCCAGCGCGAAGTGCCCCACGAAGCGGTGGAAAAGCCGTACGAGCCGCCGGACATCGAGAACCAATGGCTGAATCCCGAGTACAGGTGCGGGATGGCGGAATACGAGATGGCACACAAGGATTTCCTGCTGGAGGCGTTCCCCTATTTCGATACGCAGATCGGACCGGGCAGCCTGGGCATCATCCTTGGCTCGAAGCCGTTGTATGTTGATGGGACAGTGTGGTACGAGCCAATCATCCAGGACCCGGAGAGCTATGGTGCTATCCGCTTCAACCCGGAAAACAACCTGGTGTGGGAGCAGCACGTGGCGATGATCGATGAAGGGCTGCGCAGGTCGCGCGGGCGCTACCTGGTGGGCATACCCGACCTGATCGAGAACCTGGACACGCTGGCGGCGGTGCGCGGCGACAATGAGCTGCTTTTCGACCTGATCGAGCGACCGGAGTGGGTGGAGGAGCGTTTGTGGGAGATCAACCAGGCATATTTTGAGGTTTATGATCTGCTGTATGAGAAGACCAAGAGCCCGGTTTTGATCAATGATGCCAATGAGTGGGGCAGCACCTTCTCAGCATTCACCATCTGGGGACCCGGCAAGACAGCCAAGCTGCAGTGTGACCTGAGCGCCAATTTCTCGCCGCGCATGTTCAAGCGCTTCGTGGTACCGGCGCTGGCAGAGCAGTGTGAGTGGCTGGATTATTCACTGTACCACCTGGATGGGACAACGTGCCTGCAGCACCTGCCGCACTTATTGGAGATTGAGGCGCTGGACGCCATCGAATGGACACCGCAGGCTGGGCGCCCGGGCGGCGGCACGGCAGAATGGTACGACCTGTATAAGGAGATCAAGGCAGCCGGCAAGAGCTTCCAGGCGGTGGGGGTTGAGGTGGAAGATGTGATCCCCTTGCTGGATGCGGTGGGACCGCAGGGAGTGTACCTGCAGATGGGCAGGACGGTGAGCCAGGCGGAGGCGGAGGGTCTGATGAAGGCGTTGGAGCCCTATAGGAAACCATAATCGAACACAACGTTGTTATTTTATGTAGTGGTCGACCTGTGTGTCGACCATGCCTCATCCAAATGTTAGGAAAGCACTAACTATTCTGAACATTCGCCTATTCGTTCAATTCGAATTATAAAATCGGCGTAATCCTACCAATTCGCGTGATCCGCGATAATCTCCTTGACATTAGAAACGACTTACGAAGCAACGATGTATGTGGTTCTAGACTGACTCCTGCGCAAATGCCTTCCTGGCGTGGTCGACAAAGAAGTGCATGCGGTTGAAAAAGTTGACCTCACTCACACCCGCATCGGCGTCGAGGAAGATCATGTTCACCTCGGGGTACCGCTCCTTGATGCGTTTGTGCACGCCCTTGGCGACGACGTGGTTGGCGATGCAGCCGAACGGCTGCAGGCAGAGCACGTTGGGCACACCCTCGTGCAGGAAGGTGGCAACCTCGCCGGCGATCAGCCAGCCCTCTCCGTACTGGTGGTTGAGCGTGACCAGTTCCTCGGCTTTACGCGCAATCTCGCGGATATCGTGGTGCGGGCGGTAATTGCGGAAGCCTTTCATAACTGCGTTGAAATTGTGCAGGCGGCTGTTGAGTAGACCACGTCCCCAGATCGCCACCAACCAGAGGATGCCAGGTCGCTTGACGTGTGACTTGATGCCATGATCCACAGCCACAATCGATCCTGCGAAGAATTCCATCATCGGAGGCACGATCACCTCGATATCCTGGTCCATGAGCCATTGAGCGACTTCGTTGTTGGAAAACGAGTTGTACTTCACATAAATCTCACCCACAATTCCCGCTTTGGGGAACTCTTGATCGTTCGTCTCTACATTGTTGAAGTCAGCCACTGCCTGGGAGAGCAGCTCCAGCAGAGCTTCCTGCTCGATGGGCACCGTGCCGCCCTGGTAGATTTGCAGGTAATGGTCAGCAAGTTTCAACGCATCACCCTTGTGCACCTCACGCACTGCGGTGGCGTAATACATCGCAGAGAGGGAATCGGTGAACATCATGCCGATGGCGGCTTTGAACAGGTAATCCTTGAGCTGGCGGATGCCAATGTTTAATCCGGGCTGATCGTTGAGCGTCTGCAGGTTGATCGACAGGGTGATCACAGGCACCTCAGCATAACCCGCTGCCACCAGCGCCTTCTTAAGCAGGGCAGGCACGCTGGAGGCGCGGCACTGCCCGCCGGTCTGCGAGTATCCGACTGCGGTCTTTGATGGATCGTACTTCCCGGACTGCAGGGCTTTGATCAGGTCACCGATGGTGATGATGCCCGGGTAGCAGATCTCGTTGTTGGTGTACTTCAGCCCCACCTCCACTGATTCGCGGTCTGCAGGGGGCAGGGTGACGACATCAAAACCCAGGTCGGCGAAGGGTCGTGCGATAGCGGGTGAGCAGAAAGTGGAGAAATCGGGGACGATGATCGTACGCTGGCGGTCCTCTTCCTGGTAGACGCGCGTCGAGACGCGCGGCGCCACCCACTTTTCGCTCATGTTCTTGTGATGCTTGAGCGATTCCATCATCGAGCGCAGGCGCAGCTTGGTCGAACCGGCGCTCTCGATCTCGTCAATGCGGATGACGGTGGGGATTTTTCCGTACTCGCCCAGCATGATCCTGACCTCATCGAGGATATACGGATCAGGACCACAACCGAAGGAATTCAGCTGCACTACCTCGACATTTTCTTGGGCACCCGCCCAGCGGCAGGCGTGGTAGTAACGGTTGATGTATTCCCACTGGGTGAGTACATACTTGTTGTCCAGAGTTTGGTCCTCAGCCAGGGGAACAGAGTCCTCTGTGATCACATCCAGACCGAAGTTGGTGAGGATGTCAGGGATTTTGTGGTTGATCAGCGGGTCGATGTGGTAAGGGCGCCCCAGCAGCAAGATGACGGGGCGGTTCTCCGCCTCAGCCTTCGCCAGGATACGGGCGCCTTCTGCGCGCAGGTCTTCCTTGAACTGGTGCTGGACAGTGATGGCTTTTTCGAAAGCCCGCAGTACGGTCTTCTTCTTAACGCCCAGCCCGGTCAGGTAGTCGACGCAGGTTTTCCTGAACAAGCCCTTATCGTCGAAATTCACTGCGGGCATATCGTAGGGGATGTGGTGGCGTCTCGACGGATCGATCACCGAGCGGATCACGTCGGCATAGCCGGAGACAATCGGGCAGTTAAAGCAGTTAGCCGAATCGGAGAAGTGATTCTCCTCAAAGAAGACCATCGGGTAGAAGATGCGGTCCACCCCCTTATCGATCAGGTCGTAGATGTGCCCGCTGACCAGCTTAGCGGGGAAGCACAGGTTCTCCGACATGATCGCCGCGGCGCCTTTCTGGTAAATATCGTTACTGGAGGGATCTGAAAGCTGTACCCGAATCCCGCTCTCAACGAACAAGGTGTTCCAGAAGGGGAAATTCTCAAACATATTCAGCACACGCGGGATACCGATTGTCAGCAGAGGTTCTGTTTCTGGTTCGTGATCCCGTTCAAAGACCATCTTGAGCTTGAGAGCTGGCAGGTTTTCGCCTGTGCGTTCTGCTTTGCCGCTGTTGGAATAAATTCGTTCGCAGCGGTTGCCGGAGTAGAAGACGTTGTCGTTGGGGAATTCAAGCTTGGTGACGTTGCAGCGGTTCTCACAGCCGTGGCAGCGAATCAGCTTCTTGACATAATTGCCGACTTCCTCCAGGTTCTCCAGACCCACGAAGGTGGAACCGAGTTCGCCGTCATTGAAGTAATTCTCCTTCGCCCGCAAGGCAGCGCCGTAGGCGCCCATCAATTCTGCCATGTCCGGGCAGGTAACGCTTCTGCCCAACAGCTGCTCGAGCGCTTTGTGCACGGCGGGGTTGCGGAAGGTGCCGCCCTGGACGACGATGTGCTCGCCCAGCATGGCTACGTCGGTGACCTTGAGCACCTTGTAGAGTGCGTTCTTGATCACCGAGTAAGCCAGCCCGGCGGAGATGTCGCTGATATCAGCGTGCTCGCGCAGCGCCTGCTTGACGCGCGAGTTCATGAAGACTGTGCAGCGCGTGCCCAGGTCGCAGGGTGCGGCGGAGGTTGTCGCCACCTCGGCGAAATCCCCGACAGAATGCCCCATCGAACGGGCAAAGTTTTCGATAAACGAGCCGCAGCCGGAGGAGCAGGCTTCGTTGATGGCGATGTTCTGGATGTGTCCATCCTTGACGAAGATGGCTTTCATGTCCTGCCCGCCGATGTCGAGGATGAAGGACACATCCTCATCAAAAGCGCGCGCAGCCTCGTAATGCGCCAGGGTCTCGACCATGCCGTCATCGAAACCATAGGCAGCGCGGATCAGGTCCTCGCCGTACCCGGTGACCACACTGCGCAAAATGCGCGGCGTGCAATTGGCGGTCTTAAACCGCTTGCGCAGCTCCTGCAAGCCCTGCTGGACGGCTTTGATGGCGTTGCCGTTGTTGTTGCGGTAATCGTCGAAGACCACGCGCCCCAGCTCATCGATCAGCACCACCTTGGTCGTGGTAGAGCCCGAATCGACACCGAGAAAAAACATGCCATCTTCGATCTCTTCCGGTCGGGCGGCTTTAAGCCAGTCGGGATCCAGGCGCACAATCTGGCGCGAGATGCGGGTTGTTTCCCAGGCTTGAAAGGTTTCCTGGCTGGTGAAGAGCGGCTGCAGACGCTGCTTGCTGGCGCCATCGACTTCCCCGTGTGCACGGAGCCTGTCAAGGAGGGTCTGAAGGGTGAATGTACGCGCGTTGTTGACTCCGGCGATGGATGCGCCAAGTGCGGGCAGCAGCTGGGCATTCTCGATCTGGATGACATCGCCCTCAGCGATCTCGAGCACGCGCATGAATGCCTGCTGGAGAGATGGCAGGAAGGTGAGCGGTCCTCCGCTGAAGAGCACCTTGGGCATGGGCTCGTAGCCCCTGGAAAGAGTCGCCAGCGACTGCAGCACCACGGCATGAAAAACGGATGCAGCAATGTCTTCCCTGGCGATGTCGCGGCTGAGCAGGTTTTGCAGGTCTGTCTTGGCGAACACGCCGCAGCGGGAAGCCATCGGGTAGATGGTGGTGTAGCGCTGGGCGAGTGCGTTCAGGTTGGTGACGGGTATGTTGAGCAGGGTCGCCATCTCATCAATGAAAGCGCCGGTGCCGCCGGCGCAGGAGCCGTTCATGCGGATATCGGGTCTGCCTTCATCGTCGAAGAAGATCATCTTGGCATCTTCCCCACCGATGTCTATCAGGGTGCGCACCTGCGGGTAGAACTGGCGCACCACCTCCGCAGAGGCAATCACCTCCTGGATGAAAGGCAGCTGGTAAGATTCGGCAATGCCCATACCGGCAGAACCGGTGACCAGCAAATTGAAGGCGATGTCCCCCAGGTTATGTTGCGCTTCTTTCAGGATTTGTTGTAATGTGGATAGGGTGGCTGCATGGTGCCGCTGGTAGGCAGAAAAAACAATCTCTTGGGTACCGTTAATTACCACCACCTTGGCAGTCGTGGAGCCAACGTCGATGCCCATGCGCAGTGTGTTCATAATACTGTTCCCTCGTAAGATCTACCGAAAAGTATAATACCAATAAAAGTGGGGGTTTTTTGACATTCTACCACTTTTAAAATCCTGGTTTCTTTCAATTTTGATTAATCTGACAAAGATCACCCAAAATACAGGATATTGGTTATCCCAATTACCCCTTGGTTTGTTCAACGGCATGTCATTCATAAGTAGTTCGTTGAGAGTGCTTTAACAAACAGTCATACATGGTAAACTCGGAGCATGCCAAAAGCCCGTGAGTATCACCTGTCCGACCAGGAGTTACAAATCGCTGAGACCGTAATAAAACGGCTCTTTTGAAATATCCGGATTGGTCAACCGCATTTCACCGAATGAAATAGATGGAGAAGAAGATGAAGCTAAGACTTCTCGGTCAGTATCTCCCCCCGCGCCGACGACGACGAACTGCTGTTCGTCAAGCAACTGGGCGCTGAATGCGTCTACACGTGGGTACCCGACAGCCAGATGGACGCCGCCTCTCTCACGGAATTGCGCCAGAAGGTGGACGATGCCGGACTGGTACTCCACAACGTGGGAAATATTGGCTTAGGCAAGTGCGACAAGATCCAACTCGCCCTTCCGGAGCGAGACGAGAAAATCGAAGCGTTCAAGCAGTTCTTGAGGAACCTTTCGGCTGCGGGGATCTATATCACCACGTTCACGTGGGAACAGGCGGGAGTGTGGAGTTCCGAGCTTCACGGGAGCAGTCGAGGCGCACCGGCGCGCCGAGTCGAGATGCACGAACTCGAACAGAGGCCTTTCACGCACGGTAGAGAATACTCGGAAGAGGAGATCTGGGACAATTTCGCCTACTTCATGAGGGAGATCATCCCGGTCGCCGAGGAGACAGGAGTCCGGCTTGCCCTCCACCCGAATGATCCCCCGGTTCCGATTATCGGCGGTGTCCCGTGCCTCATCCACAGCTTCGAGAGCTATAAGCGCGCCTTCGAGATTGCGGGCAGCGATGCCCTGGGCATGGAGTTCTGCACCGGGTGCTGGCTGGAAGGGGGAGATGCCTTTGGCGACGTCGAAGCAGGTCTCCGCTGGTGCAGCGAGCAGGGTCGCATATGCCTGGTGCACTTTCGCAACGTCAGCGCGCCTCTGCCGAACTTCACGGAGACATTTCTCGACAATGGCTACAAGGATATGTATCCCCTGATGAAGATTTTGGTCGAGACGAAGTACGAGGGCACGGTCACGCTCGACCACACGCCGAGATTCTCCCCGTACGCCGGGAGGGGAAGCGGTACAGCTTATGCGATCGGCTACATGAGGGCGCTGCTGGAGAGGGCAGAAGCGGAGTGCGGGCACGAAACAACCAGGTAAGTGACCATTGCTCGTGTATGTATTTTACAAAAATCCCAGGATCGACGGGTAGTGATACCCGACCTACAAGAAATGGTATCTCGGTGGATTTGGAAAATTCGAGTAGGGGCTGCTCTACCTTCGGTAGAGACCCGACGAATCTGCTCAAGACATCGTCAACGTGGATTGTTGTTCACCATAATGGTGTCAGGCAAGACACGGGTAGCCCTTTGAGTGGGGCAGATACCTGTTCCGGGTAAACACGGGCCGAGACGATCGGGGGCTGAATTGCTGGCATTCAGGGCAAGATGTTGCTTTGCCAGAATGTGGTAAGAAACCCGACCTACGACATGCGGGATGTCTCGCCACTGACACATAACTTACTCTACAATCACCCAATCGCTGCTGCTGCGACCGAAGACCTCCGGTGAGTACATTTCCTCGGCTTTTGCCGGCGGGGCGATGAAGGTGCCGGGGGTGGTGGCGCGGGCGATGTAGGTGTAATCGTAGACGCCGTCCCACAGCAGGGGTGTGAAGGCTTCGGCGCGTTCATCGCGCAGGTTCTGGTGCTCGTACCAGGTCCAGCTCCACCACCACCAGCCGTAATCGCGTTCCTGGCTGTTCGGGTCTGCGGGGACGCTGCCGGAGACGGCCAGAGCAGGATTGACGATCTCGAGTCCTGCCGGGAGCGGATCCGCCAGGGCGACGTGGTAGCGGCGGTTCTCAGCGACCATCTTGATGCGCACGCGCACGCGTGTACCCGCCTTGATGTGCCACCTGCCCTGTTCGTCGCGGCTGACATCCGCGGGATCGTCCACAGCTTCGTAGGTGCGCTGGACAGTGAAGCCCATATCGAGCGGGTCCAGCTGCAGGTCCGCCGGTGCGTAACGCAGTCCCAGGCGGTAGTACAGGCGACCGGCGCCATCCTTGCTGATCACCAGGTCCTGCTGCTTCCCACCCCCCAGGCTTTCGTCGACCAGGTATGCCATGGGTACCCTGGTCTCGTATCGTTCGGTGGTGTAACCCTGGTAAGCGTGCTCTCCGGCGTAGGTCTCGCCCAGCCAGATGCGGGCGACGAAATCGGGTTCCTGGGATTCGTAAGTGTCGAAATAGCGGTCCATCGCCAGGAGTACGAAGACGTTCTCCTGCGTGTTGTACCAGCGACCTTTGGTGCGGTGCGCCAGCAAGCCGTTGACCAGCTTGGGGACCAGGTCGCTGGCAGGATCGTCGCCGATCAGGGCGTCCAGCAGGATGGCGTCGGTGCGGCGGTTGGAGCCCAGGAGGAGGTAGTTTTCCTCCCCGGCGACGGTCTCGTCGTAGTCCGTGGTGAAATTGGCAGCGCCAGCAGTCTCCACGACCCGGTTGCCCACCAGGGTGCGAATGGCTTCCAATTCCTCGGTCGCGCTCGAATCCTGCAGCACCTGCCAAAGCCAGCCGACCGCGTCCAGGCTGAGTTTTTCCAGACCGGCTTCGTCGATCAACCGCTGCGCCTTGGCGATGTCGCGGTCGCCGCTGAGGTGCCTGACGTATAGTGCGTATGCGCTCAGAGTCTGGCGGGTGTGTTTGCCGTACCAGTGGGGATAATGGCTCTCGATCTGGCGCAGGTATTCCAGGGCACCCTGCTTCAGCGGCGTGGGCACGCTGAAGCCCATCATCTCCGCACGCTGCAGTGCATGAGCGATGTGGATGGTGTTGAAGGGGATCGAGTCCCAGCCACGGCGCCAGTAAGGGAACCCGCCGTCGTCGTTCTGCATGCCCTGAAGGCGCTCGATGTCGCTCTCGACTGCCTGCTCCATCTCTTCAGGCGAGGGCAAGCCTTCTGCATCGAAAGCGGAGAGCACATCGCGCAGAGCGGCGATCGCCAGGATGCGCGAGGCAAGCTGCTCGCTGCACTCGTACGGATAGGTGACCAGGTAAAGCACCGCGTCGGTCAACGCCTGCAGGGCGGTGGAGGAAGTCTGGATCTCGAGTCCGCCGTACTGCGGGAAGACGCCCGTGGGGGAGGCGACCGGTTGGAAGACGGCGCCTTCATCGACCACGCCGTAGGTGGCGAAGGCTTCGGTGGTGGCGGGCGTGTAAACGGGCAGCGTGATCGTGGTGGCATCGGCGAAATCGCCGGAAACGACAGCAATCTGTATGGTGGCTTCACCCGCACGGTCGGTCTCAGCGGGGAAGCGCACTTCCACGCGGTCGTGGGCGGGAACCTGGACGCTCTGCCCGGCGGAGGCCTGAACCTGACCGTCTTCGGCAGTCAACTTCAGGTTAACCGGCACGCACGACCACGTCCACCTGGCGGGGTTCGTCCGTCTGGTTCTGCAGGACGACCGGCAGCTCGAAGCGGTCGCCAAAGTTGAGGAAGCGCGGCGCCGAGGGGCGCACCATCACGGGCAGACGGGCGGTCAGGTTGGTCTCCCCGATACCGAACTGCCTGCCCTCGTCCACCGCCACCACCATCACACGGTAACGGGTGAGGTTGTCCGGTAGTTTCACGGTGACCTGCGCCTCGCCGGTTGGATCTGTGCGCACTTCGGGGGCGAAAGTTGCCAGGGGATTGAAGTCCGTGCGCATGCGGATGGGTTCGGGAGCAGATTCATCCGCACCCCTGCCTCCGGCTTCGGAGGTCGGCATGGGCGCCATGGCAGGCGCTTCCAATTCCATCGCCGCTTCCTCCTGCACATCGACAGCTTTTTCGAGGACTTCCTCGCTGCCAGCCAGCGCCAGCGGGTCTGCCAGGACCAGGCTCTCACGAGCATAACGTACCTGCAGGTACGAAGGTCGTTGCGAATAGAAAACGCTGAGAGGATTAACCATCTGATAATTGCTCAGCGCCAGGACGGCTTCATCTACCACCACAACCGCCAATTCTGCACCTTGAACAGGTTTTCCGGAAGCATCTTTCAAAACCAGGTCAATTACGGTCTCAGCCCCGGGCTCCAGTTCCGTCTCCTGAGGCTTTATTTGCAGCTCGAGGGTCCGGTTCAGCGGTGGAATGCTCAATGAAAGCTGACCCGTTGCGTAAGCGGGTCGAGGCGGTACGCCTGGGATGGCTTCCCCGCGGTCATCGGTGCGCGCGGTCGAGCCGACCAGGTCCACCTGGATGCTCAGGTTGGGAATGTGTGCATCCTCGATGGGGATCTCAAGGGTGTGGTCGGTACCCTGGATGATGAAGCGCTGTGTGTAGAGGATTCCGTTACGGCTGACGGTAAGCAGACCCTCGGCGTTCTCAAAGGGAGCCTGCACCAGCACCAGTGCGGTGTCGCCGGGCTGGTAGGTCTCCTGGTCGGGGATCAACACAACCTGCTCCAGCTCCACCTTGCGTGAGGCAGGGCGCTGACCGCCGCTCACCCAGCGGGTGACTGTGCTCTGGTTCTGGCGACCGAGAGAATCCTGAACGGAGGCGGTGATCTGGTATTCACCGCCCACCGCGGTCTCGAAGGTGCAGCGCACCGGCTGCATGGTCGATCCTACCGTGCAGGTCTGGACGTCAGCTTCTGACTGGCGCCAGTTCCCGCCTTCATATTTCCATTCCAGCCGCGCCGAGGTGACCGTGATTGGGCGATCTTCAACGGGATTGCCGTCCAGGTCGGTGACGATCAGGTCGATGTCGATGGGGGTGCCGCGCTCGACGAAGTACTGCGGGCTGCGCAAACCGACATAGAGATGCGCAGGATGCACCAGCAGGCTGGTTGTACTGGACCATGCCTGACGGTTGACGTCCATGACCGTCGCCTCCGCCAGCACGCTGTAAGGCTGCGGTTGCGTATATTGATTGAAGTCCAGGCGCAGGTAATGGTTTCCGCTGTCATCGGTCTGTCCGGTAAAAGTCTCGGCGAAATCGGTGCCATACTCGATGTAGATGCCCTCATCCGCATCATAGCGATAACCGCCCCACCAAGGCTGCCATTTGCCGAAAATGAAATCGGGCCAGTTGGGCGGTGAGTAAGAGGATGGAGAGGAGGTGACAAACCAGGTGACCTCGGCGTTGGGCAGCGGGTCGCCGGCGTAGTACTTCGCCTCAACAGCGACCACGGCATTTTCTCCGGCGAAGTAGGGACCGGTGCTCTCGTTGCGCGCCTTCACCTCGAATTCCGGACGGCGGAATTCCTGGATCTGGAAGGCGTGGTAATACTCACGGTTGCTCAGGTTACCTAAAAACCCCTCAGCCTGGAAGTACACCTGGGTGTAACCCAGGTTGACGCTCTCCGGGATGGTGAAGACGAAATCGAAGCCGCCCAGGGCATTCAGGCTCACACTGCCGTCGCCCAGCACGTTGCCCTGGGATCCGGTGATGGTGTAGCGGACAGTATCGACCAGGTCCGCGACCATGCCGACGTCTCCGCCCTGCAAGCCGCCGACTTTACGCAGCCAGCCTTTGAAGTGCACTTCCTCGCCCGGACGGTACATCTGTCGGTCGTCGAACACGTACCAGCGCAGTTCATCGCCGACTTCGTAGGACTGCCAGCCGTACTCGTCCCAGAAATAGGGCGAGGATGGCAGGATGGCTGAGTCTGCTCCCTTGCGTGCGACGAGGTAACGGGCGCCGTCGGGGATGGGGAAACGGGCGACGCCGGCATCATCGGTGAGGGCGGTCGCACCACCGTTTCCGGGCGCAACCGTCACCCCCGCCAGCGGCGCGCCGTCCTGCAGGCTGCTCGCCCAGGCGACCATCTCGCTGTGATCGTTGAAGGCGTCCAGCCCGATCTGGGTGACCTGCACCCAGGTCTGGACGGTCTGCCAGAAGCGGTCGCGATCATCCTTGAGCACACCTCTTGGCGGCTGCACGACCACGATGAAATGCCCGTATGCGCCGTCCATGTACTGGCTCAGACCGATGGACAGCTCCGCCAGCGTATCGCCGGCATTTTCAACATTGAGGGTGCCATCGAAGACTTTACTTCCGGGCGGGGTGGGTGTTTTATTTTCCCAGCGCCACTCACGCAGGTAGGCGTGGAAGGCGGGCCAGTCCGTGGGCTGGACGGCGTAGATCTGCACCTCCAGCCGGGGCATGTTGACCGCGTAAACAGAATACGCAGGTGCTTCCAGGCTGGGGTCGAGGGTGACGAAATACTGCTCGGTCCCATAAAGGCGCGGCTCCGCCTCGCCCACCCGGAAGGTCAGGCGGGCGTCCTGTCCCAGCTTTTGCCCGAAGATGTCCTCGATCTCATTGCTGAGTTCTACCGTGTAGGTGGTGCGTGCCTGGGTGGCGCCGCGGCACCTCGAGCATGCTGCCGAAGAGGTTGACCGTTGCACCGGGCAGCTCAGGCGAAATCGTCAGGAATTCTTCTTTGAATTTCAGGTTGTCGATGTTGTTGTTGAAGCGAATGAAGAACGGCGTCAGGGGACGGCACTGCTCATTGCCCCAGGAACAGCCGTGTTCTTCGATGCGCAGGGGGTCGTAGGTGTGGAAGCTGAAGCCCTTTGATTGAGAAGTGACCAGGGGTCCTTCTGCAGAGGGCGTGCCCGGACCGACGCGCACCTGGATCGTCGTGCCGGGGGGCAGGGGCTCCTGGGGACGCAGTGCCAGCCAGCGGTCAGGCAGGGCGTTCTTCGCCAGGCGCCTGACTTGAGCATCTGCCTGGATCTCTTCCTCGGATGCCAGCCTCAAGCCAACATCCCTGCCGCCTGCATTTAAATGGACTGTCTTGAGCACAGCTTCGGGATCGATGCGCTGGTCGAAGGCAAGGAAAAGTACGGGCTCGAGGGGCTGGGGGATATCGGCTGGGTGCCAGCGAACGACTACCGGGGGAGGCGTGCTGAACGTCCACTCGACCGAGGCCTCCAGGGTCCCGCCCGCGGCTGATTTCGTACCGGCGGGGATGGTGGCGGTATAGCTTGTTGCTTTGGGGAAGCGGTCGATCAGGGCGGAATCGTACTCGAAGGTCAGCGTCTTCGTGCCCAGCCAGCGCCAGGTGCCTTCCAGGGCTGGCTCGATCTGCACGGGCACGTCACCAGCCTGCAGGTCCTCGATCGTCGCCAGGGGCACCATGGGCTGGTTAAAGGTCACGCTGAGGAAAGGCGCCACGGGGATCTCGCCTTCGGGCGAATAGCGCAGGACTTTTAACGGACCGGCTTCGACCTGTTCTGGCGGGGCGACAGCGTCTTCGGACGGGAATGTGGTCTCGACCGTATCACCGGTGCGCGGCGGGGGGATGGGCTCCTGTGCCAGGCGGAAATCGACCTGGTCTTCGGGTGCAGCAGGGATGGCAGGCAGGCGCCCCAGGATGCGGTCGACCTCTTCCTGGGTCAGCGGATCGCCTGCAATGTAGCTGACAGAATTCGGCGCGCTGCGGCTGGGGGTTGCCTTCGCTGAGGGAAATCATCATCCCGCCTCCTTCCTCACCGAATGTGGTGACAGTGGTGGTTTCGAAGTTAATGCCGGAAGGGATGGTGGTGGTTCGTGAGCCGGGTTTTATCGTGTTCCAGTTATAGACAATGAGAAAAATCCCGGCGGCGAGCAGGATGACTGCCCCGAGCGCGAGGAACCAGTATTTTTTGAGCAGGTTTTTCAGGTTCATGACCACATCCCTCCGTTGTGGCAGTGGGCGTGGTAAAGGAGTGATCGCCCACTGACTGAATTATATAACGTTTGCAGGGAGGGATTGGTTCCCATGTACTTAAGTGTTAGCCTGTGCTATTCTCCAGCTAACCGTTGACTACGCTTCTTGGACTTACCACGAGTATACGTTGTAGATTGCACAAAACCGCATTTGTGTTGCGGATTTGTGCAAAAACACTTTGGTATAATCCCCCAATCCGTTTAACGACAACCTGCGCAGCACAACTCCAACTAAGGACCTCAATTCATGACCTTATCCATCCACTCCACCCTCCCCCTCAACAACGGCGTCACCATGCCCGTCCTCGGCCTCGGCACATTCAAATCCGCCCAGGGCAAAGAGACCCAGGAGGCGGTGCGCTGGGCGCTCGAGGCAGGCTACCGCCACATCGACACCGCCGCCATCTACGGCAACGAAGACGGATGTAGGTGCGGGCATCCGCCAGAGCGGCGTGCCGCGCAAGGAGATCTTCATCACTACCAAGGTGTGGAACGGCGACCAGGGCTACGACTCAACCCTGCGAGCCTACGATGAGAGCCTGAAAAAGCTGGGGGTGGAGACGGTCGACCTGTACCTGATCCACTGGCCCATCCGCGGCACCTGGCAGGACACCTGGCGCGCCCTGGTGCGTATCTATGAAGAGAAGCGCGTAGGTGCCATCGGGGTGAGTAATTTTACCGTCAGGCACCTGAAAGAGCTGCTGGCGAGATCAGCCCGGTCGTTCCTGCCGTCAACCAGTTCGAGGTGCAGGTCTTCTTCCAGCGCCAGGAGCTGGTCGATTTCTGCCAGGAGAAAGGCATCACTGTGACCAGCTACAGCCCTCTCACCCGCGGGCGCAAGCTGGACGATCCTGGACTGGTGGCTATCGCTAAGAAATACGGCAAGACGACGGCGCAGCTGATGATCCGCTGGACACTGCAGAAGGGTATGATCGTGATCCCCAAGTCAGTGCGACGCGAGCGCATCCACGAGAACGCGGATGTGTTCGATTTCGAGATCAGCGCCGCGGACATGGCAGCCCTGGCAGGCATGGACGAGGAATTCCAGACCATACGCCCCTCCTTCATGGACGGGGAGTGGTAACCCGGAGATGACTACCCTCAAGGCACGCATCACCCAGACCTGGAACTACGAACGCATCGGGCGTGAGTTGATCCTTTTCGCTATCACAACCTTCGTCATCGCCATGTCGGCGAGCATGTACGATTCGGTGTTCAATAATTTCCTCAACGACCGCTTCACCATGACCGGATTCCAGCGTTCGTTCCTGGAATTCCCGCGTGAGCTGCCCGGATTCCTGGTGGTCTTCCTTTCAGCAGGATTATGGTTCCTGTGCAGCCGGCGGCTGGGCGTGCTGTCGATGGCGTTGAGCGCGGTCGGTGCGCTGCTGATCGCCTTCCTTTCCTCCAGCTATGCCATCATGGTGATCTGGCTGTTCATCTACAGCACCGGGCAGCATCTCTTCATGCCTATATCATCGACAATCGGGATGGAGCTTGCCAAAGCGGGGAAGACGGGTCAGCGCCTGGGGCAGTTGAATTCAGTACGCAATATCGCCGTCATTTCCGGCTCCACGCTGGTGGTGGTCGGTTTCCGCTACCTGGGGATGACGTTCCAGCAAACGTTCGTGATGTCGGCGGTGCTCTTCGCCGCTGCCGCAGTGCTGATGGCGTTTATGAAACGCGGGCAGGTGCAGCCAGCCAAAACGCACATCAAGCTGCATCGCGAGTACAAGTGGTTCTATATCCTGGCAATCCTCTTCGGCTCGCGCAAGCAGTTGTTCATCACCTTCGCACCCTGGGTGTTGGTGACAGTGTTCGACCAGCCCACGGAGATCATCGCCCTGCTGATCACGATCGGCGGCATTATCGGCATTTTCTTCCAGCCGCTGCTGGGCTGGACAATCGACCGCCTGGGTGAGCGTAAGATCCTGGCGATCGACGCCGTTTTGCTGGTGTTTGTGTGCTTCGGTTACGGATTTTCGAAGAATTTCTTTGCGGCGAATGTGGCATTTATCATTGCCTGTGTATGCTACGTCTTCGACCAGCTGTTGTTCGGCGTGGGAATCGCGCGTTCGACATATTTAAAGAAGATCGCCATGGACCCGGGCGATGTGCAGCCTGCGCTGGCGGCTTCGGTAACGATCGACCATGTCTTCTCGATCTCGGTGGCGCTGCTGGGCGGGGTGATCTGGAATGTGTACGGCTACCAGTACGTGTTTCTGTTGGGGATGGTGATCGCAGGCTTTTCTTTCCTGACCGCGCTGCGGATTACGGTGCCGGAGGGGGCACAGGCTTAAAAATCACTAAAGCAACCACGGATTACGCCGCTTCGCTAATAGATTTCACGGAAATTTTCAAACCATTCGGAGTGTTCAAATTTATAAAAAAACTCCGCGTTCCTGGCGGGCTCTGCGTGAGAATCCAGAATAATACAACAGGAAAGTGACATTTGTCACTTGAAATGTACCTTATTTTGTGCATAATTGATAATGAGAATTAGTCTCAATAAGGAGCGCACATACAGACCGGCGAGGTACGGATGGAAATCGATGCGAATATCCTGAAAACATTTCACAGCTCAGGTTACCGGCTCACCCACCAGCGGCAGCTGGTGCTCCAGGTGCTCTCACACAGCTCCGGGCATCTCGACGCCGAAACCGTTTACCTGAAGGCAAAGGCTGTCGACCCACGCATCAGTATGGCGACGGTTTACCGTTCTCTGGCGTTCTTTAAAGAGCTGGGTATCGTAGCAGAACATCCTTTAGGTGAGAACCACGGTCATTTTGAGCCCGCTTACCCCAACCCGCATTACCACTTCACCTGTCTGAGCTGCGGGGAAGTGATCGAGTTCCCCGCTCCGCAGGTGATGGAGATCGCTGAAGCCCTGAGCCGTGAGCGAGAATTGGTCATCAGGGATATGCATTTACATTTCAGCGGTTTTTGTGCGCATTGCCAGTCTGAGGCACCTGAGCCTGGATTGGATATGGTGACAGAGGCTGACCGCCTGTGAACATATTTCAGGGTGGGATGGATTGGCAGCTGTTCGGGACGGTGATCCTGGCAAGCCTGATCGCCGGGCTGGGAACCGGTTTAGGCGGTTTGATTGCCGTTGTGCGGCGCCCGGGGCGCAGATCATTTGGTTTGTTGATGGGCATTGCTTCCGGGGTGATGATCACGCTGGCGTTCTTAGAACTGGTCAACGAGGCCTGGGAGTTGGCTGGATTCCTGACGGCGACTATTGGATTCGCTGCAGGAGCTCTTTTCATGTTCCTGGTCGATTTCTTCGTCCCGCATATCCGCTTTGGAGAACGAGAGACGGATACGATCCAGCCTCCTGTGACAGCCGCTCCAGCGCGTGACAACGCTGCCAGGGTAGCGGCGCCGAAAGCAGGACATTTCTCACGCATGGTCGCCATTTCAGGCGCTGCAGATATGGCTGGAGACAAAGCAATATTCGATTCCCCCTACCACGGCGACCATGCCCGCCAGGGAATGCGGCGCGGGCAGCATGGCAGGAGAAGGAAGGGCGGTTTCCGGCAGCGTAACGTGATCCACGATCACAAATTGTTGACCACTGGTTTGCTGATTGCCATCGGCATCTCGATCCACAACATCCCGGAGGGCATCGCCGTGGGGGCAGGCTTCATGCACATGCCTAAATTCGGGTTGTTCATCGCCCTGGCGATCATGCTGCACAACATCCCGGAGGGGATCGCGGTGGCAATGCCGCTGTGCAAGAGCGGGGTATGCCCCTGGGATTCGTTCAAAGCGGCATTATTTTCAGGTCTGGCAGAACCGATTGGGGCATTGATCGCGGTGCTGTTCCTGGCATCGTTCGAAGCCTTGATCCCGGCAGCGCTGGCGTTTGCGGGAGGTGTGATGGTGTTTATCACTTTGGACGAGCTGGTGCCGGCGGCGCGTGAGCACGGTCACCAGCATTTCACCGCCATCGGCATCATCATGGGGGCGATCTTTGTGTTTGTGCTTTCGGGGGTGTTTGGGGTGTAGTTGGTGGAAATTAACCACAGATTTCACAGATTTCACGGACTTTTTTGTTAGATCAGGCAGAGCACGCGGAGAGCGCAGAGTTTCTCGGGTCTTCTCTCCGCGTGGCTTTGCGTACTCTGCGTGATTAAATTTTGACAGGATATATTCATTCAGAAGGATGGTAAATTTCCGTGTTTGGGAAGAAGGCGAACCAGCCGAACCAGTATGCCAGGTGCCCGGGGAGACGGGGAAGGGACTGCCCGTCCGGACCGAGCAGGGCTTGCTCGGTAACCTGCCAGGGGTCTCCATTCTCGTCCAGGAGGGTGTCAGGCGCTTCTCCCGGAAGGAAGGCGTGGTCGCCGCGTTCGAAGGCACGCACCTCACCACCGCTGTTGTAACTGACTTCCCCAACGCGCAGGTTGCTGCCCTGCACGTCCACGCTGCCGCGCTGCGCCACCAGGACGAGGGGCATCTCGCCAAGCGTGTCGTTGACTACCTGCTCATCAACCAGTACTTCCAGCGGGTATGCCTTGGGGAGTCCGTTTAGCTGGATGGCGTAGACGCGCGATTTGGGCGGCAGTTCATCGCTGCGCTGCCAGACGGGGAACATCATGGTCGCATCGGAGAAATAATCTCCATAGGCTGCTCCGGGCGAATACGGACGGTCGTAGCCTGTTTCCAGTGAGAGCACCAGCGTGCCTGGGTGCTGCTGGCGCCAATCCTCCCAGCGGGTGAGCACCAGGGGCAGGATGGTCAATTTAACATCCTTGTCTGCCAGTTCGCCCAGGACCGGCTCCCCGGTGAGCTGGTTCCACAGGGTGCGCGTCTGGCGGTCATACATCAGCTTGTTGCTGCGAAAAAGGAAGCCGGATGAGCCGAAAGTGTAGGTGTTCCCGTCCGGGGCGCGCCCGTCGTAGGCGATGCCGGAACCGCACAGGGTGCAGTAAGCCAGGGATACCGGCACCCCTCCCACAACGTCGTTCGCCATCTCGTGCCAATCCATGATGCGCAACGGGTAAGCTCTTGCTTCTCCGTTGATGGCGATACCGAAGACCGGCTCGTTCTCGCCCAGGTAAGCGGCTTCGTCTGCCGGGATCATGGGTGGGTTGTCCAACGCCGGGATGCCGTCCACAACAACGCCGCCCCATTGGATCTCCTCAACGCGGATGCGTCTGGGGTGTTCGTCCCGGAGGAAATCGCCAAAGCCCGGGTCGATCTGTGCCAGCAGCCTTCCCTTCCAGCCTGTGAAACCAGGCGGCGGCTCGATGTCAGTTCCGCCATACCACTCCACCCAACGCTGCCAGTCGTAATGGAAATCCTGACCGCTTATCGATTCCAGGGTGCCCACCAGGGCGCTAAAGTCCATGCCAGGTACGATACCCACCTGCGCGGCGTAGAGCAGCTCGATCAATACCGGGATGAAGCGGTCATCGCCGGAAGTCTGGATCTGCTGCAGCGCCAGGCGCTTGACTTCCGTGTCCATGGTCGAGAGCGCGTCCATCAGGCTGAGAGCGTTGTCATCGGAGAATCGCGAGGTCGGGATGGAAATTGGTGTACCTGGGGCTGGTTGGGCAGCTGTGGGAGCAGCGGTTGGCGCGCAGGCAGTAATGAGCATAACAGCGGTGAAAATGAAGACTGCCAGGTGGGAATGACGTTTGATGGAAAAAAGATAGTTTGGCAACGGTCATGTCTCCAGGATAACGAGGGCTCTGGCTCTCGCTGAGATCGCAGAGAGCGCAGAGTGTAGTGATTGTATTTTAGGTGGAAGTTGTTATCGAATTCTTACCGGGGGATTAAGAGGTTAAGAAGAGAAATGTGGGGAGGATGGCGGTTTGAAATCCTGTTTTACGGATGCGAGATTGAACAGGGCGGTGGGTAGCAAAACCCGCCCTCCGGTACTCTGGGGGGCGGGTATTTATTGTTAGATTTATCTGTTTTGTTTAATTGTTGGTGAAGCGGCGGTGGGTGTTGCGCATGCAGGTGTCCATGACCACTTCCAGACCCTCCTGGCGTGCCAGGTCGGCGGCATGGATGTTGCTGATGCCCTCCTGCATCCAAACGGCTTTGGCTTTGATCTCGATCGCCTGTTCGACGACCGGCTGGACGACTTCACTCGGTCGGAAGATAAGTACCACGTCCACCGGGTCCGGGATGGTAAGCAGGTCAGGGTATGCTTTTTCGCCGTAGAAATCTGTCATGTTTGGGTTGACCGGGATAATGCGGTAGCCATGTTCTTTCAGATAGAGAGGGACGGAATGCGCCGGGCGCTCGGGACGCGAGGAGATGCCGACCACGGCGATGTTCCTGGCGGTGTCGAGAATGCGTTTGACCGTTTCGTCGTCCTTCTCCGGGGCAACCGGCATGGAAGGGATGGAGCCATCGGTCTCTTCAAAATTTACCGGCAGGTAAACACAGAAGGTGGTCTTTCCAGGACGCGAGGAGAACTTGATGTCACCGCGGTGCTTGTTGACCACGATGCTGTAAGAAATCTCCAGTCCCAGCCCGGTGCCCTTTCCTGGGGGCTTGGTGGTGAAGAAGGCGTCGAAGATGCGCGGCTGGATCTCCTGGGGAATGCCCGGTCCGTTGTCTTCAATGTCCACACGCACCCAATCGCCTTCGTGTACGGTGCGCAGGGTGATCTCTGGCGAGGAGGTAGCTTCCAGGGCATCAGCGGCGTTATCGATCAGGTTGGTCCACACCTGGTTCAGCTCGCTGCCGTAAGCCTGGATGCGTGGGAGCTGTGGATCATATTCGCGCGTGACTTTAATATTCTTCAACTTGCTGCGCAGGATGAGCAGTGTGTTGTCGATACCCTCGTGCAGGTTAACGTCCTGGACCGGCGCCTGGTCGAGGTAGGAATAGGATTTGAGCGCCTTGACGATCTCCGAGACACGTGAAGCGCCCTGGTTGATCTCGTACAGCAGGCTGTTGACGTTGTAGGTCGAATTTAACCAGTTGATGATGTCGGGCAGCTGTTCAGGGGGAAAATCGCCGGCAAAGGAGACCAGACCGTCCAGGTCAAATCCCAGGTTGACCAACGTCGGCGCCAGCTCCCAGGCGTCCGGGACGTCGCGTTCATCCAACCAGGTCTCCAGCTCGTACTCGCGGTCGCTGCGCACCAGAGGATCGATGTAATCCGGGGGCTGGGTGGCTGCCAGGCGGGTTTTCCCTGCCACTGCGTCCAGCTTCGCCTGCTGCTCGCCGGTAAAACCCAACTGGGCGAGCTTGGACTGTGCATCACCGAAATCCACCAATGCTTGCTCAAGCTGTCCGGCGCCGCGTCGCACTGCGGCTGCAGGGTTGTTTAATTCATGCGCCACGCCTGCGGTCAGGGTACCAAGCTGTGCCATCTTCTGGCTCTGGCTCAGGGCTGAAGATGTGGAACGAAAACGCGCCAGCACGGTGCTGAGCAGCACGCGCGAAGCCGTGGGGCTGATCTTGAGCAGATGGTCGAACTGTTCCTGGTGGATCGCCAGCAGGTCGGTCTCGCCGCGGGCGCGCACGGAGGCGTTGCGCGGTGACTGCTCCAGCAGCGCCATCTCACCAATCACGTCACCAGGACCGCGCACCGAAAGCAGCAGAGTGCGGTTGCTGGAGTTCTTGAGGATCTCCAGCTCGCCGGATTCAATGATGTAGGCGCGGTCTCCCTGGCTTCCTTCGGCAAACAACTCCTCACCGTGGACGAGGTGGAGCGGTTCCACCATTTCACACAGGCGGTCGAGGTCTTCCTCAGGCATACCCTTGAAGAGCTCGATGTTACGAATGAAATCTTTTTTCATTACACGGTCTTGAGATACTGGTGCACCAGGCTGACTGCGATGGCGCCTTCACCAACCGCTGAGGCGACCCGGCGAACAGCGCCCTGACGCACATCACCTGCGGCGAAGATGCCAGGAACACTCGTCTCGAGTAAGAAGGGGTCACGTCTTAATTTCCAGCCCTGCGGTTTCTTGCCATCCGACATCAGGTCGCTGCCCGTGAGTATAAATCCAGCCCGGTTCATCATGACAACATTCTCGAGCATGCTTGTGTAGGGGACAGCGCCAATGAAAATGAACAGGGCAGCCGCAGGGACAGTCTCAATCTCTCCTGTGGAGTTATTTTTAATCGTAAGCGATTCGAGGCGGTCTTTGCCGTGTGCTTCGATCACTTCTGAATAGGGCACTACTTCGATGTTGGGTGTACCGGCAATCTGGTCGATCAAGTACTGAGACATGCTGTTCGCCAGGCTGGAATCGCGCACGAGCATGGTCACTTTGCTGGCGAAGCGAGAGAAGAACATGGCTGCCTGCCCGGCGGAGTTTGCTCCTCCGACGACAAACAGGTGCTGATCTTTGTAAAAAGCCGCCTCGGTCAGGGCAGCGCCATAATAAATTCCCGCACCGGTATAATCGGCAATACCCGGCGCTTCGAGGCGGCGCACGTTCACGCCGGAAGCAATCACCAGCGACCGGCAGCCGAGTTCGGTACCGTCGCCGAGGACGACATAGTGGTAAAGTTCATCAGTACGGATGGCAACGACCTCCTGGGCAGTGAGTAATTCAGCCCCGAGGCGGATCGCCTGGGTTGTGGCTCGCTGCGCCAGGTCGGCGCCGCTCAATCCCTTGGGGAAACCGAGGTAATTTTCTATGCGCGAGCTGGTACCTGCCTGCCCGCCTGTCGCTTCCTTGTCAATCAAAAGTGTCTTTAAACCTTCCGAGGCGCCATATACGGCTGCGCCCAGACCAGCCGGACCGGCGCCGATGATGATCAGGTCATAAAAAGGGGCGGTCGCCTGGGTTTGCAATCCAGCTTTCTCTGCCAGCTGGCGGTAATCGGGCTCCACAAGCACGGTGCCGTCCGGGAAGAAGACGACCGGTAAACGCCGCTTGCCATTATTGCTTTCTTCCATTTTCGCCAGTGTGGCATCGACAAGCTCGCGGGATTGGGCGTCCTCTTCGATGTCCAGCCATTTATAAGGGATGCGGTTACGGGCGAGGAAATCCTTGGCATCGTGACTCTTAGGTGACCACAGGGTCCCAGCGACGCGGATCCCGTCGTAGGGTGGAGGCGCGGTCTGCCACCAATCGCTGAGCAGTTCGTCCAGCACCGGGTAAAGGTTCTGCTCAGGAGGATCCCAGGGCTTCATCAGGTAGAAATCAAGTCCGATGGCGTTGATGCTGTCGATGGCTGCCTGGGTATCCGCATATGCGGTGAGCAGCACCTTGCGAGCATCCGGGTAGAAAACCATTGCTTTTTCAAGGAACTCGGTGCCGTTCATTTGAGGCATGCGCTGGTCGACCAGGAAGAGAGCGAGCGGATCTTCGCGCTGCTTCAACTGGCGGACAACTTCGAGAGCTTCCGTGCCCGAATTTGCTTTGATGATGCGGTAATCGCTGCGGAAATGGCGGCGCAGGTCGCGCTCCACTGCGCTTAAAACCTGGGGATCATCATCGACCGACATAATAACTGGCTTACTCACTACTTATCTCCTTCATCAACTAAATCGTAACCAACTTCATCCTTGTAACACCAAATCCAATGCTCCCCTTGTTCGTACGAGACGATGATGGGGTGATGGGCGCGGTGGTAATGCTTGGTGGCGTGTTTGTTCTTGGAATTGTCGCAGCAGCCCACATGCCCACAGGTCAGGCACAGGCGCAGGTACACCCAGGTATCGCCGATCTTCAGACAGTCCTCGCAGCCAACCGCCGAGGGTGTAACATCCTGTATCTGGGTGAGATGTGCACAATCACTTTCATTGAGTTGACCATGGTCGATGAGGTCGTGGATGATGGAGGCCAACTGAACCTTACCTGTTGTGTCTTCTTTCATTAATCCTCCTAAGGCGAAAATATTACTACAATTATACTGTAATTTATCGGATATCCGTTCTCGACGAGTGGTCTATAAAGGTGATTTTAATCATCACCATAGGGTGATTCCCGATTAAGTGGATAGTCACGCAGAGCTCGCAAAGGTCGCAGATAAAAAATTCTCCGCGTTCTCTGAGAGCGCTGCGTGAGTACAATAAATAAAGCTATAATGGGTTAATGGGCGTCGAGACCAGAACCTCCCTCCCGCATAAATCCCTCCAGTTTGTGAAAAACCTGTATGCAGCCCCATCCTCGGCTGCCGGCGCGACCCTGATTGCTATCTTTCTTCTGGCTGCATTATTGGGACCGTTCGTGGCGCCCTATGAAGCCAATGAGCAGGTTCCGTCAGAGGCGCGACAACCTCCTTCCGCCGAACACTGGTTCGGCACGGATCACCTCGGCAGGGACGTGTTCAGCAGGGTTGTGCTGGGCGCCCGGGATATCCTCGCCCTTGCTGGATTGGGCACGCTGCTGGCGGTAGCGGCTGGAACCAGCCTGGGTCTGGTCAGCGGTTACCGCGGCGGCTGGTTCGACAATGCCCTGATGCGCCTGTTCGACAGCTTCCTGGCAATCCCGGCGATGATGCTGGCGCTGGTATTCCTCGGGGTGATGGGACCCTCCCGGGGCAGCGTTCTGGTGGTCATCGTGCTGCTGTACACGCCCATCGTAGCCCGGGTCGTGCGCAGCGTGGTGCTCTCAGTAAAAAGCCGCGGCTATGTCGAAGCAGCGCAGTTGTTGGGCGAAACCCAATCGTTTATTCTTTTCCGTGAAGTGCTGCCTTCTGTAATCCCAACCCTTTCCGTCGAGTCGGCGATGCGTTTTTCCTACGCCATTTTTCTGGTTGCCTCCCTGGGTTTCCTTGGTTTGGGTGTGCAGCCTCCCAGCCCGGATTGGGGATTGATGATCCAGGAGTCTCGAAATTATGTATCTCAAATCCCCTGGGCGATGATCTTCCCTGCACTTGCGATCGCCTGGGTGGTGATCGGGGTTAATTTATTGGCTGATGGTCTGCGCCGGATCTGGGTCAGGTCATAATATGCCAGACAGCGGCTCTCCCATCCTGCAAATACGTTCCCTGACTGCTGCATACCAGACAGGTGGAATGTGGATGGAGGCCGTACGGGATGTCAGCCTTGAGATCGAGCCTGGTCAGGTTTTTGGTCTCGTCGGAGAAAGCGGTTCGGGCAAGACCACCCTGGCAATGTCAGTGATGCGTTACCTGGGTCGGAATGGAAAGAACATGCAGGGGGAGGTGGTTTTCGAAGGTCGCAACCTGCTGTCATTGAGCATGCGCGAAATGGGAGAAATTTGGGGGAAATCCATCGCCCTGGTGCCCCAAAACTCATTATCTGTGCTCAACCCGACCCTGAGGATCGGCGCACAGGTGGCTGAAATCTTCCACCGCCACCAGCCGGCTGACCGTGAGACGGTTCGCAGACGTGTGCTTGAAGCCCTTGCAAGTGTGCGTTTGGAAGATGCGGAACGAGTGGCAGACAGCTTCCCCCACCAACTCAGCGGCGGCATGCAGCAACGCGTGTTGATCGCCATGGCGACTTGTTTGAAGCCGCAGCTGCTCATCCTGGATGAACCCACCTCCAACCTGGATGTCACCACGCAGGCTTCGATCCTGGAGTTGTTGTGTGATTTGGTGAGAGGAACTCCAGCCGGGCTTTACATCTCACATAACCTGGGCATCATCGCCCAGACCTGTGATCGGGTTGGTGTTCTTTATGCGGGTGAATTGGTTGAGAATATGCCAGTGGAAGCCTTGTTTACCCAACCTCTACACCCTTACAGCATTGGTCTTCTTGAAAGTGTGCCGCGACTCGGCGAGAATAAGAGCACACATCACCTGCGCACGATCCCCGGATCTATCCCGCCCCTGGGCAGGTTCTCGCAAGGCTGCATCTTTGCAGAGCGTTGTCCGGCTGCCATCAAAATTTGTGACCAATCACCTCGGTTGGAAGAAGTGTTCTCTGGACACCTGGTGCGCTGCCACCGCTGGCAGGAGATCGCAAGCGGAAGCCTGCGACCATGGGATGCCAGGGAAAGCCTGGTTTTCTCAAAACTCAAGCAACCCGTTCCCGGTACCCGGCAGGTGCTTAATATTCACGATGTGTCGGTCAATTACGCCCTCAGCCACCGCCTGGCGGCTGCCTCCTTCCGCCAGTCTAAGGGATTATCCGGAGGAAAAAAAGCGGGGGAAAGGACACCTGCTGCCAACCGGTTCGAAGCGGTACACCGGGTGAGTTTGGATATCCAGGAGGGGATGACGATTGGTCTGGTTGGTGAGAGCGGCAGCGGGAAGACATCCCTGGCGAGGGCAGTGGCAGGACTGGTTCCGTCCTCTTCAGGTTCGATGGAACTGCTGCAGATTCCGCTGCCGCAAAAATTGAGCCAGCGCAATGCCGATCTACTGAAAAATTTGCAGATGGTTTTCCAAAACCCGGATGACAGTCTGAACCCATACCGCACCGTGGGGAAGTCTCTCAGCAGACCCCTCATCCGTCTGGGCGGGATGTCACCGCAGCAGGCAAGACAGGAAGTGAAACACCTGTTGGAGATGGTGCACCTGCCCGGGTCGTATGCGGAAAGGATGCCGGCTCAGTTGAGCGGGGGTGAGAAGCAGCGAATGGCTATCGCGCGCGCCTTCGCCCTGCGCCCGGGGCTGCTGATTGCCGATGAACCTGTCTCTGCGCTGGATGTAAGTGTGCAGGCGGCTGTTCTGAACCTGTTCGACGAGATGCAGCACGAACACGGCTCCGGGATGCTCTTCATCTCGCACGATCTGGCAGTGATCAGTTATATCGCTGATCAGATTGCGGTGATCTACCGGGGGGAAATCGTCGAGACCACTTTACCTGCAAGCCTGCTTGAGGCGCCTCACCACCCCTATACGATGAGCCTGCTTTCGGCTGTACCGGATGCCAGGAATTTCTGGCAGGTTGGGCTGGAAGCGCTGGAAGAACCCGCTTATTTACCATCCGAACCATTCACGGGAGGCTGCCGTTTTTACCATCGCTGTCCACTGCGGATCGAGGTTACCTGTCAGGCAACGGCTCCACCCTGGCAAGAATCGGGCACGGGCACCAGGATTTTATGCCACCTGTCCCTCGAGGAACTGACCCGGTCAGAGAGTGTCTCTGCTCGAAAGGAAAAATCGCGCCGGGATGACGAAGAAGCAGATCACCCACCTGTGAATGGGGTACAGGCGTAATCCATGGTCCGATATATTATCCAGCGAATTGGTTTTCTGGCACTCACCTTGCTGCTCACTTCTGTGCTGGTGTTCATCATCACGCAAGCCCTGCCCGGAGACGTCGCCAGGGTGATACTGGGGCGTGAAGCAGGGGAAGAAGCGCTCCAGGAACTGCGTCAGGAATTGGGGTTAGATGATCCTTTGCCGGTGCAGTACTTCACCTGGCTGGGCAGGTTCGTGACGGGAGATTGGGGCAATTCTTTCAGCACCCGCGGTGCGATCCAGCCACTGATACTGGAACGATTGAAGAACTCCATGGTCCTGGGACTGCTGACCCTCCTCTTTTCCGTACCATTATCGATCGCTTTGGGTGCTGTTGCAGGATTGAAGGAGAACAAACCCGCCGATCAAATCATCAGCATCAGCGCTCTGGCAGTGGTTGGGCTGCCAGAGTTCGTCACCGGGTTGATCCTGATCCAGGTTTTTGCCTACCAGTTGAATCTATTTCCTCCAAATTCATCCCTGCCCCCGGGAGCAACTTTCCGGGAAGCGCTGCCCATGCTGGTGCTGCCTGCGTTGACGGCGACCCTGGTCCTGCTGGCATACCTGGTGCGATTGACCCGCGCTGGCGTTCTGGAAGAACTCAAAAAACATTATGTGCGCACTGCGACGTTGAAGGGACTGCCGCGCAGCAAGGTCATCTGGCGGCATGTGCTGCGCAACGCGCTGCTCCCGGCAATCACCGTCATCGCCATCAGCACGGGCTGGTTGATCAGCGGTCTGGTGGTGATCGAGAATGTGTTCAATTATCCTGGTCTGGGACGCCTGATGCTCTTTGCCATCGACCGCCGTGATCTACCCCTGATCCAGGCTGTGACGATGGTGACCGTGACCGTCTTCGCCCTGGCGAACCTGGTCGCAGACCTGCTGTATGCCGCTCTCGACCCGCGTATCCGCTACCGCTAGTCAATCAATCGCTAGACAGGCAACCTTATTTATGAACCGGTGTTAAAAATTTAAAATTTACCCTATCCACCTTACCATCTGCCCCAAAACGTATATTAAATGAAAGGAGAAATTTATGGACATTCTGATCCCACCAGGACTGGCATGGGTGCAGTTTATCCAACAACTCAGCCCAATGCTGGATGGCATGATGAAGGCAGTCAGCTTTCTTGGCTCCTTTGAATTTTATATCCTGATTATCCCCTTGATCTATTACGCTTTTGACCGAGCTCTTGGTCTGCGTATGCTCTTCATACTGGTCAGCACCGATGTGCTGGGCAATTTCTTGAAACAGCTTTTTCACCAACCTCGACCTTACTGGGTCAGCACAGAAGTCAAGGCGCTTTCAAGCGAGATATCCTATGGTATGCCGTCCACCCACGCCAGCAATACCCTGGCAGTTTATGGAATCTTCGCCTGTTCGGTCCGAAAAGCCTGGGTTTGGGTGCTGACCGTAATTTTATTACTGCTGGTCGGCGTCTCCCGTCTGTATCTTGGTGTCCACTTTCCGCAAGATGTTTTCTTCGGCTGGCTTATCGGGCTTGTGGTACTGCTGGTTTTCCTGCGCGGCGAGGCTCGATTTCTTGCCTGGTGGAAAACGCTTTCCCTGAATGCTCAGATCGGGATTGGTTTTATTTTTTCACTGCTCATCATCCTGATGGGACTCCTGGTGCGGTGGCTGATCTCTGGGAGCCCGGATCCAACTGCATGGTCGAGTTATGCTGCCGGAGCCAGGGCTTTGACCACCTTTTTCAATGATGGCGGAGCTCTCTTTGGCGGGATCACTGGTGCGGTGTTGATGCAGCGTTATGCCAGCTTCCGCGTGGAAGGCGCCTGGTGGGTGCGTATGGTTCGATATGCCCTCGGGCTTGTTGGTGTGTTTGCCTTTTACCTGGGTCTGGACGTGCTGTTTGCCCTGATCGCCGCCGATGACAGTGTGTTGGGGCTCATCCTGCGCTATGTCAGATACGGAACTGTGACTTTCTGGGCGATCTTCCTCGCCCCCTGGTTGTTCCTCAAACTTAAGCTGGTAAAAGCCTGACACAAAGGACACAAAGAAAACAAGGAGCACAAAGGTAATAAATGTAGAACTTTGTGCTCCTTCTCTTCCCCTTCGTGAACTTTGTGTTAGAAACACAGATTATAATGAGAATATATCCATGACTGAGAAAACCATTCCTCAACCGAGGACGATCCGGGTGCCGTATGGCGGGAACGAATTGCTGCGAGACGCCCTGGCGCGCATTAACGAGAATGTGGAGGTGCGTACCCTCTGGAGGGTGATTAACGTCAATGCCATCGACAGGCTGGGGATGAGCGACCACGGACCCGTGCATTTCCAAATTGTGGCTAACATCGCCATGAAACTGACCCGAATGCTTCTCAAGCGGGGCATCGAGATGTCGATCACTACATACTACGAATTGTCCAGTAATTACGCCGAACTGGTAGTGCTGCTTGCCAGCCTGTTCCACGACCTGGGCATGACGATCAACCGCGATGGGCACGAGGAATTCAGCCTCTTCCTGGCGAACGAGCTGCTGCACAAACTGCTCGATTTCCTCTCCATTGAAGAACGCACTATTGTCATCTCCGAGACGCTGCACGCCATCATCGCCCATCGCAGCGGAGGAACACCTTACACCATCGAGGCCGGCATCGTGCGCGTGGCGGATGCCCTGGACATGAGCCAGGGACGCAGCCGCATCCCTTACGAAGCCGGGAACGTGGACATTTACTCGATCTCCGCCGCAGCCATCGATAAAGTGGACATAGAGGCGGGTGCTGAAGACGAAAAGCCAATTTACATCCACATCCGCATGAACAACTCTGCAGGTCTGTTCCAGGTGGACGAGTTATTAAAAAAGAAACTCAAAGGCTCCGGGATCGAGCGTTATGTGAAGGTCAGGGCAACACTGGAGCACGAACAGGAAAAACGGCTCGTGCGCGAGTTTGAGATCATTTAGGCGGAAGCACCCACAATTCCGGCGCGCTGCCGGTACCCTCGATGAGCAGATCGTGCACCCCCGGCGCCAGATAAGCGCTCAGGGGCACATTTAGCGGCAAATTCTCACCCGGCTGCAGCATGAACTGGTACCATGCCAATTTAACCTGGATTTCTTCATCAGTCTGGTTCATGATGCTGAGTAGTTGTTCCCCACGCAGCTGCATACAGCGGGGCGAAGGCATTATCTCCGGGCTGATGTTAATCTGCACAATCCCGCCATCTTCTTGCCCGCAAATCCCGGCTGCAGGAGAATCGGAACTGGCAGGATACAGGCTCTCCGCCACCATTTTCGGGTCGAAAACAACACTGGAGGCAATCTGGTCCAGGTGAGAAAGGTCAGCCTGCAAAACGAAGATATCAACCAGTGAGCCGTCTGCAAGCACCGGGCGAGGGAGCTTGATCAGGATTTCGCCCCAGGCACCTTCACCAGCCTGTCCATCAGGTTGATCAACGGAGGGTTCGATTTTGAATGCCTCGGCACCGGCGACCTGGATAGAATCAACTTTCGGGTCTGAGCCGAAATGTCGATCTTCAAGACCAGCTTCAACCTGAGCGAGAGCATCAAGGGACAACCCACCGCTGGTAAGAGGAACCAAGGAGAAAAAACCTCGATCTTTGCCATATCGCAAAAATCCTCGAGGAGATGGTTCTTCCACCCATAAAGAGGGGTATGCCAGGGAAATCCCGACATCCTCAAGGTTGAGGTTGCTTGTGGCTTCAATTTGCTGTCCAGGCGTCGATGTGGGATGAGCTGTCTTCACAGGGTCACTCTTTGAAGTTACTGTCTGTGGTGTTAAACCAGTTTTTGAGCAGGCTGACAGAATTATTATCAGGAACAGACTGAGCAGGATACAACGAGATTTATAAATCATGACATCTCCGGATTAGCGGTGTAGTTTATATATATTGACGGTAATTGATGCAGGAAGGTTCCAATGTGGTTGCCAGATAGTGAGGGATGGAAGCAAATGGTCAATTTGTACTGGTTCATTCTCGATCCAAATCCTTGCTGGTGTCAAGGAGTATAATGTCGTAGACGGTTTCCGGACACCAATCTCATTGATTGTTCGGCGCCTGTGAAATTGGAGGAAGTCCATGCGAAAAATGTTTCTAGTCTTAGCAGCCATCATTCTATTATTAAGTGCCTGCAGCTCTCCTGCGCCTGTTGCCACAGTTATGGCAACGCCATTCGTGCCCCTTGAAGAAGTGCTCTTGGGCTTGCCTGATCTAAAAAATGTTGATCCAAACTTTGCGGCGCTCTTTGTCAGTGAACCCACCCTGAGCGAAGGCTGCATGGTGCAGGATCTGGATTGTTTGGTACTCTCATTCCGCAGCGATGGGGAGCCATTTTCTTTGGTTGGTGTTGAAGTGACCCGTTTTGAAGATTCTGAACTCACCATGGCAGGGAGTGACTCTTACCAGAAATTCCTGGCAGAGGTGCTGGGTGACCAATTTCAGGTAGTTGAGTCGGACGAATTGCCGGTAGGGAGCTGGTTCGTTACAGCCGGGGAGACAGTCCTGTTGGGCGTACCGTACCACAACCTTTTCTTGTTTTTTGCCGTGGATACCGTCCTGGTGGATGACCCTCAGATCCTGGCACTTGATCTGGCGAAGCAGCAGATCGAGAAATTAAAGCAGAACGGGTATTGAATCCCTGAAATTCTTCCAGCTATTTTCCTACCAACCAGGCAATTTTATGGTTAAATATCAGTCACCTCAATCAGATTGATCTGATAAATTTTCCACGAGCAACAGTTTAACAACAGGAGGAAATCATGGAAAGAAGAACCATCACCCGGATGATCCTGGGCATCATCTTGATCTTGCTTGGCGCCTGGTTTCTGGCAGCGAAGATGTACCCGCAGCTGGCGATCTGGGAGGATCTGAATTTAAGCTGGCCTTTCATCGTGATCGGTGTGGGCATCCTGCTGTATTTTCTGGGACTGCTTGGAGGCGAACCTGACATGATGGTGCCGGCGACGGTGGTGACAGGGATCGGAGGCATCCTGTATTACCAGGACCGCACCGGCGACTGGGGCAGCTGGTCCTATGCATGGGCGTTGATCCCGGGATTTGTGGGTGTCGGCACAATTCTGGCTGCCCTACTCAAAGGTAACTGGCGCCAGGTCAAGGATGGACTCAGCCTGGTCATTATCAGCATGATAATGTTTGCCATTTTTGGTACGTTCCTGGGCGGATTATCCTGGACAGGCTGTTTTAGGTGCAGCTGCCTTGATACTCTTAGGGATTTATTTGATCATCAGCAATCTGCTCAAGCGACCAGAAAAACCTGAAACGGTTGATGCTGATGCGCCAGTCCCGAATCCATCACCACCCCCAGCTCCCGAAGCAAAGGTTGATGCTCAAGAGGTGGAAAAACCGCAGCAAGACACACCCGCTGAAGGATCATGATGATCCGGGATTAAAATCATCAATCGTCATTATTCGCGGATTGATACAAAATTGATATAAATTTAATCACGCTTGCCGGAGCTGCATCACTGTTTCGAACAGCGCCTGCACGTTTTCCCATGGGAATCCGGGATCGATTTCAATATAAAGCCACGATCCGCCATTCAGACAGTCAAACTCCTCCACCAGGCGAAGGAGGTAGTCCTGAACCTGCCGGGGTGTGGCGCGCTGCATCAGGTCGCCGCGATCCGGATGGAGCTGTACAGTTAAATCAAGCTCACGGCAGAGATGGGCGAGCCAGCGGTGATCGTAAAGGGAAAGTTGAGGCCAGATGGCGTCCACACCCAGCAGGTGCAAGTCCTCCAACAGCGGAGTGATTTGCCCGCAGGAATGGAAGAAGATACGTTTTCCAGCCTTTCGTATGGGTTCGAATAACACCTCATATCGAGGTTAAAGATCTGCGCCACACATTTGGGGACAGAAGCAGCGACTGCTGGGTGCCGAAATCATCTCCAAATTGGATGGCGTCCACCCCTTTCAACAATGCATTCTCAATCTCCACAGCATAATACTCGACAAGGCGGTCAACCAGCCGGTTAATCCCGGGTGAATCCTGGGTGATATCGATCAACACATCCTCGAATGGGCGAAGCGACTGCATGGTCTCGAACAAGCTGACAAAGCCATCTGCGTAGTAATATTGCTGGCGATGGCGGACTGCGTCTGCTTGCGCCAATTTCAACGCCTCACCTTGCAGGCGCTGAAGCGGGGGAAATTGATAACCATCCAGTAAGGAGATGTCAGCCAGGGGATATTTGATACGGTAACCCCAAATTCCATAAATGCGGTATTCCCAGGTGGTGCCCCATTCATCCGTAGCGATCTTGTGGTAGCGACCTTCGGCGTCGTAATCCTCTTTTGGCACCTGTGGAAGACCGGGTTCTGCCAGTTCCACAAAATCCTGCTCGCAGGAACGCATCAGGTCGAGAAGTTTTTGACCGTGCTCATATAATCCTGCAGGTGATGGGTGGATTTGCAGAGGCACAATGTCCACCGGTTTGAACGATAAAGCATTCTGCACGCGTTGGCGAGAATTCATCCAGTTATCAGCCCTTCACCCAGATAACAATCCCAATCACCAGGCGCAGGGCGCCAAGACCAAGGAGGGCAAAAGGAATACTGGTGTAGCGAGCCAGGGCTGGACCAGCGAGTGAGCCCGTGAGAACTGCAATGCTGCCGAGGAGCAGGCTCCAGGACAACCAGGATGGGCGGTTTGTGGGAGGCAGTGCATCGAGATGGTAATTATACTGGGAAGATGCAAGGATCCCAGATGCAAACCCACCGACGATGACTGCCAGCAGGTAACCGGCTGCATCGCCAGCCAATGCCAGCATGACTGCCTGGATGGCGAGCAGTATCGCTCCAAAGCCGGTTCCACGGCGGCTGCCGACCCTTACCGACATCCTTGCCATGACCAGGGAGACCAGGAAGACCAGCAAAGTGCTGATCGCTGTGGCGAGACTGATGAGTGAATCGGGGAACTGAAGCGTGTTAACCAGGAGGTCGGGTATCAATGGGGCGACCATGGTATTGGTCATGTTGAAAAAAAAGAGAAGGATGACTACCTGGATAAATGCGCGACCGTCAGGCTGGATTGATGAGACGGCAGACCGGATACGAGAAACCGAAAAGAATCCCCTCAATTTGAATCCCTGACCTGGAAGGATCACTTTTCTTGCAGAGAGTTTCCTTTCCGTGTTTTGGATCTCAAGGCTGTCTTCATCCAGTTCCACTGCTGGGTGAACCTTACGCAGTACGGGCACGGTGAGGATGGCGCCGAGAAAACCGATGAAAAAGACAACCTGGTAACCCGTCGGGAAGGGCAGCCTGTCCAGCAAAAGCCCACACAGCAGGGTGACCGGGAAAGAGACCAGGGACATCAGCGCCATACGAGTTCCTACTACCATGCCGCGCCATTCGACTGGCACAGCCTCCACAAAAAACTGGCTGAAACTGATATTTATAACGGTTGTGGGTATGGCGATGATAAGCGCTACCGCAAGTAATGCCTCGACTTGCATGTCAGCTGGGAACGCCGTGGGGATGAAAACATATAAAAGGAAAAGGATACGGGAAACGAAGGCTGACCAGACAGTGGCTTTACCGGCAGGGAAGCGCCGCAGCCATCGCCCTGCTGGCAGGGACAGCAGCAATGAGGTAATGGCAGGGATGGCGGTGAGTAAACCGATCTGCCCAGGTGTGGCTCCGGCTCGGGCGGCGTAGATGGCAAGGAAAGCGGTGGTGGAGCCGATATAAAACCCCCACCAGGCAATGTCCCAAAAAAGATAAATGAAGTTGGAATGCAGCCGAGGGGGCAAGCCGGGAGGCGGGCTGAAAGCTTGTTTTAAAGCCTGGCGCAGGTTCAGATTGGTTTGCAAGACGGGGTAATTATAATCAGGGTTTCGATGAGGTGAGGAATAATTGGAGGGTGATCCCGCGACCTCTAAGCTGAAACCTGGCTAGTCTGACTGTGTTATGTCGAACACGAAGAAGTCTTCGCCAATTGGTTTGGTGTGATAAAAAAAAAAACGGAAGAAAATAAAAGTTAAAGCCTGGCGCAGATTCAGATTGGTTTGCAAGACGGGGTAATTATAATCAGGGTTTCGATGAGGTGAGGGAATAATTGGTGGGTGAACCCGCACCTCTAAGCTGAAACCTGGCTAGTCTGACTGTGTTATGTCGAAGACGAAGAAGTCTTCGCCAATTGGTTTGGTTTGGCAGACCCAGTTCCCATTTGTATCGATCACACCGGACGGCGCTGAACAGGGGAGGTGCTCTGGGGTGGCATTGTCAACCGTGACCACCCACACACTTGCCGCGCGGGCACGCATGCGCAGGTTGGTTTCGTGGTAATTCCAGGCAAGCTGTGACCATTCGCTGCCATCCCTGCCACCGTTTACGGCGTGAAAGATGATGCGCGCACCTAACCGAGAGAGCTGCTGCACCAGATGTGGATCGGGCATGGGAGTGCATTCCGGGTTTGCCCAAAGGTCATTACAGATCATGCCGCCGATGATGAGGTCGTTGTTCCAGGAGAAAGTGCGTAGATCTGAGACTTCGAAGTGATTGATCTCACCTACCGGTTTATCTTCCAATGATCCGCATAGGAGGGTCTTGCTGTGATAACCCAGGTAGGTCCCATCCGGCATGTAGAAGCGGATTTGGTTATAAGATTTACCGTTTGCTTCAACAAAACATGTGCCCAGAGCTAAACCGACCTTTTTAGCACGGGCATGGTGAGTGAGGGTCTCAAGCGCTTGCAATACAACCTGGGGGTCAAATTCATGGGTGTAACCACTGAGTGAACCCTCTGGGGTCAGCAGGATTTCAGCACCTTGTTCGGCTGCATAACTGACTGCTGCGATTAGAGCTTCCAGATTCGCCCCAACATGATTGGTAACAGCCATCTGGTAGCCGGCTACTCGAATATCCATCCATCTTCTCCAGCTTCGAATTTTGTTTAGATGAGAATCAACCCGATTCCACCAGGAAATTATAACCGTGCCAGAAATCTTGTTGTAACCACGTGAGTGTTTATTTGATCATCCCGAACGGCGCTCTCGTCTAACGAAAAAGCTATAATAATACATCCGTAAACGCTTCAAACCTATTCATCAAAGTACCCATCGGACAATAATAATCCTGCCCATTCATAAACACCAGGCTCTGGCTCGCTGAAGAAGAGCAGCGCAGCTCCAGCACGGTCATGACCCCAACCCTGGCTGTAAACTACCCGGGCGATCTTTACATCCGGTCCCAGCATCCCATCAATCGATTGACCATCCAATTCAGGGAACCGGTCCGGATTGGCGCTGAAAACCAATTTACTTTTGTCCACCGGAAGACGGTTATACTGCAACTCGCGCATGACTTCATCCGGGCTAAGTGAAGTCCACTCGGAACGCCAATAACCCAGGGCAAAGGCATCCGTCATGAAGCTGGGCAAGGCTGCCAGATTGCCCGACCGGATTCCGTCTCGTACATTGCAGACGATCCACTCCAGCGGGGTAGCTTCGGTGACCTTCATGCAATCCAGGTCATCCGGGATGGTGACCGCCGGAGGTGGTGAGGGATTAAGACGCTTCACCGGCAAAGACCAGACCGTGCCAAAAATAGCCGCCGCACTCATCCTGGACGATGAAAAGCAACGCCTCACCCAGCCCGTCCTGACCCCAGCCGGTACTGAAGACGATCTGTGCAAGCGTCAGCTGCGGATCGATCAACGTTTCGGGGTTGATACCTTCCAGAGAGGGAAACTGAGACCGGTCGGTTGTGAAGGTCATTCCTCCTGGCTGAGCGGCGTTATATAGAGAATTTGCAAGAGTTCCAAAAACCTCGTTGGGGGTCAGTGTTAACCCCTCCGACTTCCAGTAGCCGATCATGAAGGGATCGGGGATGAAATACTCATACACCAGACCACCTGTATTTCGATCCTGGAGATACTGTTCAACTGTTTGTACCAGGTAATCCAGGGATTAAAACTTTGCGGACCACAGGTCGTATTCTCAACAGTCAATACCTGGGTGGGTATCACCGCTTCGGAGTACTGCGGGATACATGCCGCAGCCAGACCATCCGGCGGAGGACCAGGGACATGATCGGGCAGTTGGACAGCGGTTTGCTCACCCATGGTGATTGAGTTCAGGATAGCCTGAACATCCGGGTTGGTGATGGCTTCTGCGGGTGCTGGAGCAAACAGCAGCACAACCTCGCTGGAAAGTGCTACCAGGTAGAACTGCCCGGTGGAGCCAAACTCCTTGTTCTGCTGGGTCACCAGCACTGCAGGCAGGGAATTTAACTTTACAGGTTCGATCGAGGTAACCTCACTCAAATCGTCGTTATACATCTCGCTTGCTGCCAGGGTCTCCAAAGTTGTGCCCGCAGACATGCCATCCGAGGCAAGGTTGTTGATACCAAAATCAAGCTTTATCCCGCCGTTCTCAAAAACGCCCTGTCCCCTGGGGAAGGACAAAGGGTAATCCTCAGGATAATTGTAGACCTGGTAAGAAGTGCTAACTCCAGGCTCATAATCCTGAGGGAACGAAACGCGCCAGAAACAGGGTACTGCAAAGCTGAAACCGTATGCGGGATCAGTGACCGTTGTCCAAAATTGAGCACCTGAAGTTTGTTCATCTTCGGGTGCAGGCGTGGATGTTTTGGTTGCCTCAACCAATTCTATACTTGGAGGTTGCGGTGTGTAGGTCGCGGCAGGGGGCAAAGTTTCCGGGATTTGAGTTTCAAACCCGATTGAGAATTGACCACAGGCAGTTAACAAAGTGATCATAAGAAGGAAAAGGGTAAATGTGCGATATAGCGGTTTCATTTTATCTGTCTCCAGTCCATATAATTCGTGAGAGGAAAAAGTAGGTTGGTCAAATAGTGAAAACTTCCCAACCAATCCATCCTCCTAACTGCCTCCAGTATAGGTCATCGATATTACCACCACTTGGCTGGGGCGTAATCATCCTGATGCAGCATGTTACAAGCTGGTAACAAGCAACGCCATAACTTTTACTTATTTGTATATTGTTAACCAAATTTTATTGATGTGATGATTTCCTGCAGTCAAACGATCGAAAATCACTTTTCGATGGGCAGACTGGGAGTAAAATAGTACGGCTATGAACGCTATGCTGAAACTGGGCAGGTACCTCAAGCCGTACTGGCTGTGGGCGCTGCTGGCACCCCTGTTGATGGTGCTGGAAGTGGCGATGGACCTGCTCCAGCCGCGCCTGGTGCAGACCGTCATCGACGAAGGCATCGCCCAGGGGGACATGAATGTGATCACCAGCACCGGCGTATGGATGGTGGTGGTGGCTGTCATCGGGATGATCGGCGGGGTGGGCTGCACGATATTCTCGGTGATGGCTTCACAGGGCTTCGGCACCGACCTGCGCAACTCGCTGTTCCGCAAGGTGCAGTCGCTTTCCTTCGGCAACCTCGATGAGCTCGAGACCGGCAGCCTGATCACACGCCTGACCAACGACATCGTCCAGGTGCAGGAGCTGGTTTCGATGATGCTGCGCATCATGGTGCGCGCCCCGATGATGCTGGTGGGCAGCCTGGTAATGGCGATCCTGACCAGCCCCCGGCTGGCGTTCCTGCTGGTGATCCTGGTGCCGCTGGTGTCGCTGCTGCTGGTGTGGGTGGTGCGCAAGGCGCTGCCGCTGTTCGAGAAGGTGCAGAGCCGGCTGGACGACGTCAACTCGGTGATGCAGGAGAACCTGGCAGGCGTGCGCGTGGTGAAGGCGTTTGTGCGCGAGGAACATGAGATCCAGCGCTTTGGGGGGGTCAACAACCGCCTGATGGAGATGGCGATCCAGGCGATCCGGACAATTGCCACGGCGTTCCCGCTGCTGCTGCTGATCATCAATATAGGCGTGGTAGCGGCGGTATGGTTCGGCGGGGTCCAGGTGACGGCGGGAAACATGGAAACCGGTCAGCTGGTGGCGTTCATTAATTACCTGACACGGTCTCTGTTTTCGATCATGTTCGTCAGCATGCTCTTGATCCGCCTGACGCGGGCACAGGTCTCGGCAGAACGCATCCAGGAAGTGGCAATGAGCGTGCCGGAAGTCCAGGACACGCCAGGCAGCCTGGGCAGCTTTCAGGCGAGGGGGAAGGTGGTGTTCGAAAACGTTTCCTTCCGCTTCAACAACCAGGACTGCCAGGAAAATGGGAGCCCGGCAGGAACAGAGACGCGCACAATCGAGTCAACGGGCAAGGCAGAGATCATCCTGGATGCAGCCGTTCTGTTGGAAGACAACGAGCATTGTGAGGAGGTGCTGAAGGACATCAGCTTCAGCGCAGAACCGGGGCAGAAGGTGGCAATCCTGGGCGCAACCGGGTCGGGAAAGTCCAGCCTGGTGCATTTGATCCCGCGCTTTTATGACGTCAGTGCCGGGCGGGTCACCATCGATGGGGTCGATGTGCGCATGGTGGAGCAGCAGGCGCTGCGGCGCAATATCGCCATCGCCCTGCAGGAATCGGTGCTCTTCTCGGGCAACATCCGGGACAACATCCGCTACGGATGCCAGGATGCCACGGAGGAAGAGGTCGTCGCCGCAGCGAAAGCGGCACAGGCACACGACTTTATCATGGAGTTTCCCGAAGGCTACGACACATTGGTGGGGCAGCGCGGGGTGAACCTTTCGGGTGGGCAGAAACAGCGCATCGCCATTGCCCGGGCACTGCTGCTGCACCCATCTATCCTGATCCTGGACGACAGCACGAGCTCGGTCGACGTGGAGACCGAGACACTGATCGAGAAAGCGCTGGAGGAGATCATGCATGAGCGCACCAGCTTCATCATCGCCCAGCGGATCAGCACGGTGCTGAATGCCGACAAGATCCTGGTGCTGGATGACGGCAGGCTGGCTGCGGAAGGTACGCACCGCGAGTTGATGCAATCCAGCCCGATCTACCGCGAGATTTACGATTCACAGCTGGGGGATGCCTCCCTGAGGAAGTCCCAGCCTGGTAACGGCAGGGGGGCAGATGGCGGCGCGTAGAGCCGGGAACGGGAACGGCGCGGAACGCCGCAAGGAAGATCGGCGGGAAGAGCCGCCGCGCGGACCGGGCTCGCACCTGATGCGCAAGCCGGAGAAGGCGAAGAACATCCCTTCCACCCTGCTGCGCATCTGGCAGTACCTCAGCCGCCAGAAGTGGTCTCTGGTCGCCACTCTCTTGCTGGTCGCGGCGACCTCCGGGTTAGCCCTGCTGGGACCTTACTTCTTGGGTAAGGCGATCGATGAGGGCATCCTGCAGAACGACCTGCAGCAACTGGCAAGGTATGCACTGCTGATGATCCTGGCATATGCAGCCAGCTCGGTGACCCAATACCTGCAGATGTACGTGATGGCTGGTGCGTCCCAGCGCACGGTGCGCGACATCCGCGAAGACCTGTTCACCCGGCTGCAGGCTCTCTCGCTGCGCTTCTTCGATCAGCGTACGCATGGCGAGCTGATGAGCCGCCTGACCAACGATGTAGAGAACATCAGCAACGTACTCACCGAGACGATCTCCCAGCTGTTCTCCAGCGTGCTCAACATTATCGGCGTTGCGGTGGTGATGTTCCTGATCAACTGGCGGCTGGCTCTGGTGACGCTGGTGACCATACCGGTGATGGTGGCGATGACCCAATGGGTAGCGAAGCGCACCCGCCAGGGGTTCCGCGACCAGCAGAAATACCTGGGCGACCTGAATGGGATCATCGAAGAGACTGTGACCGGGCAGCGGGTGGTGAAGGCGTACGCATGCGAGGAGCTGGTGATCGGGCAGTTCGATGGAGTCAACCAGCAGCTGCGCGGCGCGTCGACGCGAGCGCAGATCTTCGCAGGTTTACTCGGTCCGCTGACCAATTTCGTCAATAACCTGGGCTTTGCCATCGTGGCTGGCATGGGCGGCTGGATGGTGGTGGCGGGGTTTGCCACCGTGGGCACGATCGTTGCTTTCATTAATTACGCCCGCGAGTTCACCTGGCCGCTTAACCAGCTCGCCAACCTGTATAACACGATCCAATCGGCAATCGCCGGCGCGGAGCGTGTATTCGAGATTATCGATGAGGAACCGGAGCTGACCAACGTGCCGGATGCCCTGCCGCTCGACCCGGTGCAGGGAGATGTGGTGTTCGAGAATGTCAGCTTCAGCTACGATAAGGACGTACCGGTGCTCAAGCAGATCAACCTGCACGCCGACCCCGGAGCTACCTTCGCACTGGTGGGTCCGACCGGCGCTGGAAAGACGACGATCGTCAACCTGTTGACGCGGTTCTACGACATCGACCAGGGCAGCATCCGCATCGATGGCAAGGACATCCGCCAGGTGAGGATGGAGGATTTGCGCCGCAAGCTGGGCATCGTGCTGCAGGATACGTTCCTGTTTGCAGCGACGGTGATGGAGAACATCCGCTATGGACGTCTAGACGCCACGGATGAAGAGGTGAAGGCGGCTGCCAGCCTGGCGAACGCAGATACGTTCATCCACCGCCTGCCCCAGGGCTACGAGACGATGCTGTCGGAGAGGGGCGGCAACCTGAGCCAGGGCCAGCGGCAGCTCCTGGCGATCGCCCGGGCGATCCTGGCGGACCCGAGCATTCTGATCCTGGACGAGGCGACCAGCAGCGTGGACACGCGCACGGAGAAACACATCCAGGAAGCGATGCTGCGGCTGATGGAAGGGCGAACGAGCTTCGTGATCGCCCACCGGTTGAGCACGATCCGCGAGGCGGACCGCATCCTGGTGATCAATGAGGGGGAGGTTGTCGAGCAGGGTACCCATACCGAGCTGATCGAGGCAGGTGGTTTTTACCGCAACCTCTACACCAGCCAGTTCAAGGGACAGCTGCAGGTGGGAGTGGATTAACTTTTCAGGTGTTGCTGGCTTGCATATGATCGACGGATTTCTGAACGAGATCGCGCAGAACGTCCATATCCACGTCGTCAAGTTTCTTGACATACAGGCAGGCTTTACCGGTGGAGTGTTTGCCCAGGTCACCCAGTAAGGAATCATAATCCTCGAACCCTGACATAATATAGAGCGTCAACGCCTGCTTTCGGGGGGAGAATCCCGTCACAAACCATTCATTTTCCTTCCCCGCGGCATTCTTGTAACGGTAACTACCAAAACCCACAATGCTGGTTCCCCACATTGTCGCTGGCTCACCGGTTACATCCTTCATAATTTCAAGCAGCTTATAACTATCCTCCCGTTTTCGCTGGTCTTCAATGGAATTAAGAAAAGACTCCACGCTGGCATCGTTCTTCTGGGTCTTCAATTCTGACATATTACCTCCTGGTTCAGTGAATAATTCGGGTAATTCAGATATATTTTAGCGCAAATCGGGAATTATTGCCAGAAAAAACATCTCATCCAGATTAGCGGCATATGTCATCCTCAGAACCATATCGAGGTCGAATGTTTATGGATTCCTTGAACTTTCAAAGTCTTGATGATTTTAATATCCTGGCAACCAATCCATTGGGCTTCATTGGAAGGGTGATATCGCCCCCATCCAGAGCAGCTGGCAGCGCCCAAAGCATCAGGTTCTGGTAGTAATCTGCCCCAAAAGCGCGCAGTCCTGAATCTTCGTTCCCACTGACGATATTGGGCATATCCCACAAATACCCATGACCGACAAAGTTTTCGAGGCAGCGTTTGAGCAGGTCCAGACCAAAATCATGATCTCCCGCATAAAGATATGTACTTGCCAGCATAAAAAGCTCAGGTGGGAAGTAACCATATGTCCCATAACCACCGACCTGGGCGGGAGTGCCATCAGGGTTGGCGTAGTTCGTAGCTCCCGACTGGCTGATGCGGCAGTTTGCCTGGCGGATCGTCTCGAGCGCTTCACTCGCACGGTCAGGCGGGAAGACGGGCGGGACGCCATGAAAATCGGCGATCCACTGACCATCCAGCTGGTAACCAAATACCAGGTCAGAGCGGCTCCCACTTTGCGGATCATTGAAATTCAAGTAGTAGCTGCCCGGAGCCCGGGTGCCCGGTACCCGGGTGCCCGTCCAGAGGTACTGTTCGAGTGCCTGTCCGCCAGCCTGCAGCCAGTGGTCGCACTGCCGGGCATATTCATCATCACCCAGGTGAGCTGCCATCCTGCGCATGATGGCGACTTGAGCCAGGCGCACCCCACCGGCGTGAGTGACATAGCCCTTCCAACCTGGCTCTGGAGCCTCAAACCACTCCGTATCCCCAAGGACATAGTTGTCAGTTCCTGGTTCTGGCATGGCGATGATCTGGGAATCTCCGAATTTGGGTCGCAGGTTGAGTGAGAAATTGTTACTCCGTTTCAACGACTCCCAATAATTCTGCAGGAAATCATCGTCCCCACTCACCCGCCAGTACCGGTCCGCCATGATGATCACACAGGCGCTGTTCAGCACGGTCTGGTAACCCGTGTCTGGTTGGCACAGGTCGTAAGGGTTGCGGTTTTCCGGCACGATGGCGGTCACCCCCCCGAGGATCCAGGGTGGTCGTCCGTCGGGGAACTGGAAAGCACGGTAGGCTTCAAGCGTGGAAAGAGCGGCTTCCGGGAAGAAATAGACGATAGGCAGATTGCCATAAAAACTGCACGGCAGGCATTCCATCTGCGGGCAGCCGCGCGGGCACTCGTTCAGCGCAAACAGACCCAGCTCGGGCTGGCACCACTCGCCAATCGGAGGTTGTGCCTGCGCCCAAACGCTGCACTCCGTGATCAGGTGCAGGCTGTTGACCAGCGAATCAGCCAGCCATCCGGGAATACCAGGATGCTGGTGAACGGCTTCTTGCCAGGCGATCACCCTGCGGAAAAGTTCAACATGCCCCTCCGCCAGGAAACGTGCGGCGGACTCCGCAGAGGGATGGTGCAGCGCATAGCGGTGATGGAAAAGGTTGGAGTCTGAATGGGCGGGTGAACCCCCGGCACGCCAGTACGGTGCGTGCCATGTGAAAACAAAGCGGCAGAGGCGAACCTCGCCGGGTTTCAAGCGAAGGTCAACGACCAGCGAGGAGCCAGTCTCCCACTCATCCGACCCGGGCAGAGTCCGGTCGATCTGCGACCACGCCTGCCCATCCGCATTCAGCGGTCCACCCATACGCACAGACGGCTCGTCCAGGGCTGCCAGCAGGTAGCTCAGCTCCCAGCCAGTCTGCCCGGCGTCCTCACCTGTACTACTGGAAACCTGGATGCCACGGAACCCATCCCGGATAACCTCAGCGCGGCGGGGCATCCTCCCGGAGCCAACAGGTGATTCGAACCCCGGGAAGCTGAACGCCAGCGAGCATTCCTGCTCAACAGCAGTGAGATTACGCAGGTGGAACTCAGCGACAAAACCAGGTGTCAGGGAAGCAGCCTCATCACCCGGGATGAAGGGAGACCAGAGGCGCGCCCCCAGGCTGACCGGGGCACCAGTTTCGAATTCCATATCCAGGAGCGGGTAATGCCCCCAGTAATCGATGCTCTCGCAAAGGGAAAAATCCCCCCCAGGCTGAAAACTAAGCCGTTCATACGATTGCGAGTAATCGAGGTGAGGGAAAGGCATGTCCGGATTGTGACGGGGGACATCCTGCTTGGCATCCAGGTCTGTCAGCAGGATCCAGGTTTTACCACCCACGCTCAACCCCAAAAAGGGCAGGTTGATCAGCAGGCGCGGGTTTATCAGGTGGTTAAAGATGGTGCTGTACCCGAGCATGCCGTTGGGCTCGATGTCCAGGCAGCCGGTATCCAGACCACCCAGCGGCATCCCGCAGGTGGGACGGGGTTCTCCCCGGTAGATGACACCGGTTATGGGTTGTCGGTATCCCTGAGCAGGGAATGTCTGCCATTCCGCCGAAGGTAAATCAGCTGGAAAGATTCGAAGGATCGGTTCCATGTAGCCTCTTTTCGTTCAGGATGCAAGTTGGATTCTATCATTCAGGTCGAAATAAATATGGATTATTTGCTGAGATCCATTAAAATAGTCCTGTCGCAAGGCACGCACCATCGTGCCAGGTCACCAATCCAATCGAAGAATATTTTCAAAGAGGAGGAAAAAATGAAGTATCGCACCCTCGGTAGAACAGGGATCTCTGTCAGTGAAATCGGCTTCGGCGCCTGGGGGATCGGCGGATGGGGAAAACGCGACGACCGGGAATCGCTGCGCGCATTGCGCAGGGCATTCGAGCTGGGGATCAATTTTTACGATACTGCTCTTGGTTATGGCAACGGGCATTCTGAAGCCCTCATCGGAAAAACCTTTAAAAAAGAACGCGATCGTGTGGTCATCGCCAGCAAGATCCCACCCAAGACTATGCGCTGGCCGGTCAAAGAGGATGATCCAGTGCGGGACACGTTTCCCGGCGACTGGATCATCGAGTGTACTGAGAAGTCCTTGAAAAATCTGGACACCGATTATATCGACTTGCAGCAATTACATGCCTGGACCGATGCCTACACGGGTCTGGATGAGTGGCATGAAGCCTTTCTCAAGCTGAAGGAACAGGGGAAAATCCGTGCTTACGGGATTTCAGCCAACGATTGGGAGCCGTACAATTCGGTCAACTTGATCCGAAGCCAGCGGATTGAGAGCGTCCAGGTGATCTACAATATTTTTGAACAAAGACCTGCAGAAAAACTGCTCCCTGCTGCCCTGGAACATGGTGTCGGGATTCTGGCACGAGTACCCTTCGAGGAAGGGCTGCTCAGCGGAGCACTTTATCCCGGGATGAAATTTGAGGAAGGGGACTGGCGCGCAGATTGGGCTACACCGGAGCGGTTGGAAGAAGCCGGCAGGAGGGTGACAGCGCTTTGCAGCCATTCCTGGATGACGATACCCCCACACTGGCAGCTCTGGCGTTGAAATTTATCCTGGCTCATCCCGCGGTTTCAACTGTCATCCCCGGGATGCGATCCGTCAGGCACGTCGAGCTCAATGCGGCCGTTGCCGACAGCCAACCACTGGACGACGAAACGGTGAAAGAACTGGAAGCACACCGCTTCATCCACGGCTGGTCTTACCCCTGGATAGCATAGAATTTTATGCTCGTTAACGTGTGAGCCTCACCCCATAAGCCGCCAGGCGCGGGTCAGTGGGAAAATTGGGGATTCCAGGTTCGTCGATCAGACCATATCCTGAATGGTGAATGGTCGATTCGAGGTTTGGGCGGCTGGAATGGCGTGGTTGATTCATAGATGAATTAACAAAAAACTTAAGACGAAAATAACTTTGCTCCGCCATAGCGAAAGGTTAGAATTCATTTGTGAAAAATTTTATTTATTCACCAATCGAATCGTACTTACTGATTGGCGATAAAAGGAGCACGTGTGAGCCTGACAATTCTTGATAAATCAGACCTGGCAGATTTTGTGAACCGGTTGCTGCCCGTTTACCGGGTAGGTGGTCCGGTTGCGCACAATGGTGGATTTGCATTCCAAACCATTGAGGATCCCGATGAGCTGCGCCTGGATTACCCAACCACCATCCTGCCCCCGAAGAAGTTCTTCCTGCCACCTCGCGAGACCCTCTTCGAATTTGACAACACAAACAATGGTAAGGTGCGGGCTCCCGAACAGGATCCGCCAACCGTTATATTTGGCATCCACACCTGTGATCTTCACGCCATAACCCTGCTGGACAGGGTTTTCTCCAGCGGTCATGTCGACCCAAATTATTTGCACCGCCGTCAGAATACGATCATTATCGGTCTGGAATGCCTCAAGCCCTGCAGTGAGCACTCATTCTGTAAAAGCATGGGCACCGTCTCGGCAGACGAGGGCTATGACCTGCACATGATCGACCTGGGAGACGCATATGCGATCGACAGTGCCACTGAAGCTGGAGAGAAATTACTGGATCAATATGCCAGCGTAGCACCTGCCGGCGAAGAAGATTTCCAACGTCTGAACGGTGTCTTGAGCGAAAAATGGCCGCGCTTCCCTTACCGGCTGGATGTGGACGTCAGCGACCTGCCTTCCCTGCTGAGCATGAGCATGAAAAGCCCCCTGTGGGAAGAGCTGGGAGACCGCTGCCTGGCATGCGCCGCCTGCACCAACGTCTGCCCGACCTGCTTCTGCTTCGATGTGAAAGACGAGGTCAATTTCGACCTGGTCAGCGGGGAACGCGTGCGGTCATGGGACTCCTGCCAGCTGGATGAATTCGCCACTGTGGCAGGGAACCATAATTTCCGCAAAAGCCGTGCCCTGCGCCAGAGACATCGCTTCATGCGTAAAGGCAAGTACATCATGGAAGCCCATGGCTACCTGGGTTGTGTGGGCTGCGGGCGCTGCGCGATGGCATGCCTGGTCGATATCACACCGGTGAGTGTTTTCAACGAGCTCTACCGGCAGAAGGAAATGGTAGGTGAATAACATGATTGTCGCAAAGAATAACACCTTTGGGAATACCACGCTGGGTGGGCTCGCCGAATCAGAAGACCACCTGTATATGCCGGTTTCGGCAACGATCACACAGACAAGGCTGCTTACCGATCTGGAGAAGCTCTTCACGATTGACCTCCCCGGAGCACTGTCATTGGGTCACAGACCCGGGCAATTCGTGGAAGTCTCCGTCCTGGGGATTGGTGAAGCCCCGATCAGCATCAGCAGTTCTCCCAGCCGATCGAATGGAAATTTTGAGCTTTGCGTGCGGAAAGTCGGCGACGTCACCACAGCGCTGCACAAACTGGATGTCGGCGATTGCATTGGCGTGCGCGGACCATTCGGTCACGGCTTTCCTATCGAGAAATTCAGGGGCAAAGACCTGCTCTTCGCCCCCGGCGGGCTCGGACTGGCACCCTTGCGCTCATTGATCAACCAGGTACTGGATGAGCGGGCATTGTTCGGCAGGGTGATCATCCTCTACGGCGCGCGCAGCCCGGCAGAGCTGCTCTTCAAAGATGAGCTGGAAGCATGGAAGAACCGCGAGGATGTTGAGTTTCACCTCACCGTAGACCGCGGGGATGAGACCTGGACCGGTAACACGGGCGTGATCACCACCCTTTTTAAGAACATCTCCGTTTATCCCAGGAACACCGTTGCCATCACGTGCGGTCCGCCGGTGATGTACCGGTTTGTACTGATGGAATTACTGGGCAAAGGGATCTCCGAGGGCAACATTTACCTCTCACTCGAGCGGCGGATGAAATGTGGTGTGGGTAAATGCGGACACTGCCAGATCAACAGCATTTACGCCTGCCAGTCCGGACCCGTTTTTGCCTATTCAGATATTAAAGGAATGGAGGAAGCATTATGACCGGCAACGGGAATTCCAATGGAGCTCGCCCGAAGATCGCTTTCTTTGAGTTCACCTCCTGTGAAGGGTGCCAGCTCACGGTGGTCGATTCACTGCAGACCTACCCTGAACTGCTGGAAGTCGTTGATATTGTGCAATTTCGTGAAGCGATGACGCCAGACCCGGCTAACAAAGACACCTACGCGGTCGCATTTATCGAGGGATCCTGCACGCGTGAAAGTGATGAAGCCAAAATCAAGGAAATCCGCCAACGGGCAGCAGTCGTTGTGGCGCTGGGCACCTGCGCTCACCTGGGCGGTGTCAATGCGCTGAAAGCACTGCACCCCCTGGAAGAAGTGCGCAATTATGTCTATGGCGATAAGGCAGAATGGTATGAAACGTACGAAGCGAGACCGATAGACGCCGTCGTGCCGGTTGATTTCGCCATTCCCGGATGCCCGATCGACCGGGATGAATTTATCGCCTGCGTCAAAGCCCTGCTCCAGGGCAAGAAACCATCCATCCCGGATTATCCTGTTTGCGTGGAATGCAAATTGAGGGAAAACCTGTGCATCTTCAGGCAGGGGAAAGTGTGCCTGGGTCCCATCACACGGGCGGGGTGCAAAGCGATCTGCCCCAGCTACGGTGCCTCCTGCGAGGCCTGCCGGGGGTACATCACCAATCCAAACGATACATCGATGAGGAATTTGCTGGCAGAAAACGGGCTGACCCCTGAAGATATCACCCACATGTACACCATGTTTACAACCTACCAGGTTCAGCGATTGGACCGTGAAAAAGCGGTAAAAGAGGTATAGGTATGCAGAAACGAATTGATGTTCACCATGTCACCCGTGTCGAAGGGCACGGAGATATCATCGTAGAGGTCGAAGATGGCGTGATGAAGGAGTGCCGCTTCGAGGTTGTGAAATCGCCACGCTTTTTTGAAGCGATGCTGCGCGGCAGACCTTACACGGAAGCATCTCATATCACCAGCCGTATCTGCGGAATCTGCGCAACCGGTCATGCTACTGCTTCACTGCGTGCAACCGAGAATGCACTCGGTGTGAAGCTCAGCGAACAGACGCAACTTTTGCGTAAATTAACTTTCCATGGCGAGATCCTTGACAGCCATATTCTGCACGTGTACATGCTGGTTGCCCCGGATTTCCTGGGTGTGGGCAGCGTGATCCCGCTTGCGACAAGCCACCGTGATGTGGTTCTACGTGCCTTAAGGATGAAGAAGCTGGCAGGAGACATCTGCGCTGTGGTCACCGGGAGACACACACACCCCATCGCCATGACAGTGGGCGGTTTTACCCACTTCCCCACAAGCAAACAGTTGAAAGACCTGCGCAAGCAGCTTGTTGATGGATGGGAAGATGTTGATGCTACAGTCGATCTCTTCGCCAGCCTGAGCTGGCCTCAATTCGAGCGCGACACAGAGTATGTCTCACTGCACAAAGATGATGAATACGCCTTCATTGACGGCGATTTCATGAGCAGCGATGGCGGGTTGATCCCTGCGGAGAAGTATAAAGAGGTGACAAACGAGCACCTGGTACCCTACTCCACAGCAAAATTCACCCGACACAAACGGGATTCCTACATGGTCGGCGCCCTGGCGCGATTCAATAATAATTACAACCAACTCCACCCCAAAGCCAAGGAAGCCGCTGAGAAGCTTGGGATGCGCCCGAAAGTTACCAACACCTATCTTAACTCAGGCGCTCAGGTTGTCGAGATCGTACACTGCTGGGAGGATGCCATCAAAATCATCGACCAGCTTCTTGAAAAAGGTGTTCAGGCGGAAGAACCCACAACCGTAAACCTGTCAGACTGTGAGGGGGTTGGCGTGTGTGAAGTTCCTCGTGGTGTGTTGATCCATCATTATGCCATCGGTTCGGATGGGAACATGACCGGCGCGAACTGCATTATCCCCACGAATCAAAATGTAGCAAACCTGGAAGCAGACATGCGCGCCCTGGTACCGCAGATTATGGAAAAACCAGCCGAAGAAATGCGTCTCGATCTCGAAATGCTCGTGCGAGCTTATGATCCGTGCATCTCCTGTTCTGTTCATGTATTAAAATTAGGAACGGAAGCGTAGAACGTATTTTTCAAAAGCTTGAACAGGATGACAAACCACCCGATTTCTCCCCACAGGCAGATGCCTGATTGCCCCAACCCCGGGGATTTGCTAATCCTTGGTGTCGGCAACCCTACAATGGGTGACGATGGTGTTGGAAGCCGGGTGGTTGAATTACTTTCCCAGGTAAGATTGCCACCAAATGTTCAGGTAAAGGAAGCTGGCACGCCCGGGTGGGGACTGGCATCCTGGTTGGATGGTTGGTCATCCGTTATCCTGGTGGACGCAGTGGACATGGGCGCTGAACCAGGCATGTGGCGCAGGTTCTGTGTTGAAGATATCCAAATGCTGACCACCGAAGGGGCATTTTCACTTCATGAGAGCGACCTGGCCAGCGGATTGGCGCTTGCTGATGCTCTGGAAATGCTGCCAGAGAAACTGGTGATTTACGGCATCCAGCCTGAAAATCTGGAACCTGGTACTCACCTGAGCTCAATTGTGGATAAAAATTTAATTAAGATGGTCACAGCCATCAACACTGAAGCCAGAAATTACAGTGCAGAACTCAATAATCGTTCGGACCTTGACCGAACACATTCCGGAAGGAAAATAATCGCATGAACCCAAAACGAATTCTGATAGTGGATGACGATCCTGACCAACGCCTGGTAAACAGGCTCCCATTGGAAGCTAATGGCTATCAGGTCTTTGAAGCTGCCAATTTTACGGCGGGACTGGAAGCAATCCTTGAAGTAAAACCTGATCTAATCATCCTGGATGTGATGATGGACACTACCACCGCCGGCTTTCAATTTGCACTGTCCGTTCACAACCAGGACTCCGATTCTGCCTATAAAGATTTTAAAGACATACCGATTGTAATGCTAACCGCGATTCACAGCACGACACCGCTGCGGTTCAGCCCGGATGATGACTATTTACCCGTTCAAGAATTCCTGGAAAAACCGGTCGACCCGGATGTTCTGCTGGCGACTGTGGCAAAACACCTGCCCGGTTGAGAAGATGCTTAAGGTTTGAAACAATTTGATTGACAGCGCAGAGAGTGTATCTGAAAAAGTAAAGTGAAACTTCAAAACGGAAACAGCAACCGCAGTACCGTGAACCCAGACGAATCATTGGTGGATGCTGAGTTAGTTTCAAGCGCCGGTTGGCTGATTCGCCTGCGCTGGTTGGCTGGTGTTGGCGCCCTGCTGGTAGGTATCGCCTTGAGACCTGTCTTTGGTCTGCAGGCATCTTCAGGAGCAATCATTGCCATCGGGACGATCATCCTGGCATACAATGTTATTTTTTTTCTGGTACATCTCAGACTGCAGGCAAACAACGCACTTCCCCATGCCTATTACCAGCTGACCCTCTGGCAAGTGGTGTTGGACTGGGTGGCAATCACGCTGTTGATCTATTTTTCTGGTGGGATCGAAAGCCCGGCAATCTTTTTCTTTATCTTCCACATTGTAATTGCCTCCATCTTCTTCTCAAGGCGGATGGCTTTCATCCTTACCTTGATGGCGATTGCGCTGACGGCGATCATTGGGCTATTAGAATATCTCTCAGTAATCCCACACCAGGCTGTAATTGGTTTCCTGAACACCCCGCAGTACCAAAATCCATTTTATGTCAGCGCGGTGTTGATCTTCTTTGGCATCACCAGCTTGTTCAGCGCCTACCTGGTGACAACGATCACAGCCCAGCTGCGCCAGCGCGAGAGCCAGGTTGTGGCATTAACGCAAGATCTGCGGCAGGCGACTGCCCGACTGCAGGCTTTGAATGAGGCTGCATTGGCGTTAAGCTCCACTCTAGACCTGGACGAGGTGCTGAACCGGTTGGTTAAAAGCATCACCGAGGTGATGGAGGTACGGGGATGTTCCATCCGGTTGGTGGATGAAGCTGGCAAAAGATTAGAACCAGTCGCCACGTACGGTTTAAGCCAGGAATATATTGCTAAAGGACCCATCGATCTGGATTCAAACCCACTTGCACGAGAAGTATTATCTGGTCGCGTGGTCAATATCCCTGAAGTCAGCCAAAGCCAGCTTCTGCAATATCCTGAATGGGCAAAACAGGAAGGGATCCACTCCATGCTTTCCGCTGCCCTTAGCGGTAAGAATAAACCACTGGGAATCCTGAGGGCGTATTCGGAAGATGTCGACCATTTCACCCCGGATGATGAAACTTTCCTGGTTGCAATCGCTGCACAGGGCAGTATCGCTATCGAAAACGCTATGGCGTACGAAGCCATCGAGCAGCTGGACCAAATCAAGAGCTCCTTCATTCGCACTGCCACACACGAGCTGCGCTCACCGGTCAGTGTTACCCGCAGCTTATTGCGAACGATCACAGCTGGATTTGTTGGGGAGCTTAATCCGCAGCAATTGGACATCCTCGAAAGAGCTGGACGAAGGATTGACTTTTTACGAAAACTGGTGGATGACTTGCTTGATCTGGCGGAAGGCAAAACCAAAAATATTACCCAAGACACTGTTGAGGCAGTTCAACTGGATGAAATTATATTAAAAGTCTTCAACCGGTTCACTGTGCCTGCTGAGGAGAAATCCATCTCCCTGATTTGGGAAAACATGACCGGAGATGGAAAAATCCTGGTGATGGCTGACGAAGATGGGTTGGACCGGGTATTTAATAACCTGATATCCAATGCGGTCAAATACACATTACCGGGAGGCGCAGTAACCGTTACCCTTGAGCATGATGATAGTGAAGCGAAGATTGTTGTAGCGGATACCGGGATCGGTATCCCCGAAGATTCCATCCCGCACTTGTTTGAAGAGTTCTATCGAGCGCCGAATGCCAAAGAGATTGAACAAGAGGGAACCGGTTTAGGATTGACCATTGTTCAAGACATTGTAAAAAGGGTGGGGGGTAATATCAATGTGGAAAGCCAACGAGGGAAAGGAACGAGATTCACCGTTCAATTCCCAGTTATGCAGATACCAGAAGTAATTGCATAATCCTGTTGTGCTGCGCTTGATGCAGTAGAGTTGATTATTGCAGCCCAGCATATTTCCTCAATGCCTATTAATTAACATTACTGCGACATCCGATCGTTATCTGGCTCAGATTTTTAAGGGAGGTTCAGGATGACAGGTTTTTATGAAGAAGCATTCCACCTGCACCCGATTGGTATCATTCATTCACCTTTCACAGATAAATCACAGACGCCTATTCAAGCTTCCCGTTCAAACGCAATGGGGACCGTTGAGATCTTCGATGAATTTACCGAAGGGTTGGATGATATCGATGGTTTCTCCCACCTGATCTTAATCTACTACTTCCATAAGGTTACTGGATACAAATTAAGAGTTAAACCATTCCTGGATGACAAACTGCACGGACTCTTCGCCACCCGGTACCCTCACCGACCGAACCCAATTGGGATATCAATTGTATACCTGGTGAAACGTCCGAGTACTTCGGGAGAAACGACCGATACCCCCATCCCGGACAAGAACATCCTTCAAATCCAAGGTGTGGATGTTTTGGATGGTACACCTTTGTTGGATATTAAACCATATATACCAGAATTCGATGCTTATACGAATGTTCGTACCGGGTGGTATGCGACAAGGAGCATAAAATAGATTGGTAGGGATCACAACCCTTCCTTTCTGGTAAGATAAACCAATTCTTTACTGGCTGGATTTTTAACACGCCTCAACGATGAATGATACAGACCTGTCCAATATAGCGAATACTTCTCTAAACGAATCATCACAGAGAAGAAAATCTATCATCCGTTTCATTGGATACCTTTCGAAACGCGCATTGATGATCTTTTTGACCATCATGGTTGGTGTATATATCACTGTCCTGATCGCTAACAAAAGTGGTCAGATCGACCAGAGAGTGGCTGCTGGTGTGGACAGGGTGATCAGCGTGATGCGCTCAAGAGGATGGCTCAATGACGTTGATGAAAGCGAGCATAGGGCTCTCATTGAAGAAAAACGCACTGAACTCCTGCAGGAAGCCGGATATTTTCTGCCCAGTGGGTTAAGAAATCTATATTGGACATGGAAAGCCTTACGTTTCGATTGGGGCGTGTCGCTGATGGCTGGAGATGGCATAATAAAGTGGCGAGACACTACGGTCATTGATATTCGAGAAATACTTAAAGGTTATTTACCGAACACACTGCTGTTAGTGGGCACATCGAACCTGATCATATTCTTTTTTGGCATCCCACTTGCTCTTTATTTTGCCTCTCGCAAACAAAACAATTGGATAAACCGGCTGTTCACAACGCTCTCACCCATTTCTTCAATACCCAGCTGGATCTACGGCATCTTGCTTGTAGCGGTCTTCGCCGCTGGTTTACAGCTCTTACCTTTCGGGGGGAAATACGACATCCTGCCCCCTGAAACGCCCGTTGAGCGTATCACCCAAGTCACCCGGCACATGATCTTGCCCGTCACCGCCATCTTGCTAGGGATCATTTTCCAACTGGTGAATGTCTGGCGTACATACTTCACTATTTATTCCGAAGAAGACTACGTGGACCTGGCAATCGCCAAGGGATTGGACCCCAAGGTTGTGGAACGCCGTTATGTCCTGCGCCCCACCATGCCCTACATCCTGACCAGCTTTGCCCTCACCCTGGTCGCCTTCTGGCAAACAACTACTGCACTCGAATATTTCTTCAGTTGGCCTGGTATCGGTCAGCTCTATGTTAAGGCTCTGCCCAACTACCTGGGGTTGAGTTTCTACCCGGGTGAGATGAGTGTGGTGATCAGCATTGTCGTATTGTTCGCTTATCTTCTCGGCTTGATCGTTTTCATTCTGGACCTGGCTTATGCATGGCTTGATCCTCGTATACGTTTGAACACGAACAACCAATCGATGCACGTGGCTAGAAAGAAGAAACTGATCAATTTTGAAACCAGGACCAGTAGTAAGGATTTCCAGTTTTCCTTTTCCTTGAATACAACGGACTCTCTTCTGGATCCACAAACCTGGAAACCAAGATCCGGACAATTGATCATGAATTTCCGAAACTGGTTTGGGGGACTGTTTACTCACAGCAAGGCAGAGACTGAAAGAACCAACAACTTACCCGATGAAAGCCAGCAGAAGATGGATTGGTGGAACCGCTTCGCTGCCTCCTTGAAACAAAGCATCAAATCCATGCGTTCTAACCTCTCCCCTACATGGAGAGAAATCAGAAAGTCCCCTGCTGCCATCATCGGATTAAGCATCATTTTTGTGATGGTAGGCGGATCGATCTACGCAATCATTGCTTATCCTTATAAGGAAATAGGCAGAAAGTTCTATACGGAAGCGGTCACCGGGAAAATCTCTGCTCCCAGAAACGCCCCACCACAATGGACGAACTGGCTGCGCAAAGAAAAGCTGCCGGAAACCCTCAAACTCAGCAGCCAGGACGGAACCATCGAAAAAATTGTCAAGCAGAATGAGGATGGTACCAAAAACATCACCTTCCTGGCAAATATTGATTATGCATTCACTTCTTTTCCTCAGGACATCCTGCTGTATTTCGATTCGACTTTCGAGGAGAAAAGACCCTTCCTTTCTTCCGTGTGGAAGACTCCCGACGGTAGGGAGTTCAATCTGAAGAATGTTTCTATCGAATCGGATAGTCCCATATATTTATCTGATTTGGTCAATGTGCGAATAGGACTGCGTAAAAATCCTGGCATCGAGGATTGGTTCGTTGTAGAAGACCCTGGGATGATGCCTGGTTTCTATCTGCTGATGGCAGACCCAAACTCCAAAGAACCTGCAGCCCTGCCAGGAAAACACACTCTCGAAATTTCTGCCCTGACTTTCGAAGCAGATACTGATATAGACGTGGATATGCAGATATTAGGGCAGGTTTATGGTCTGGCAGGAACCGATGCGCTGAGGAGAGATCTGATCATCCCACTGTTGTGGGGAATGCCGTTTGCCCTGGCGATTGGCATCACTGGCGCTGTGATCACAACCTTTGCCGCCCTGATCCTCTCAGCAGTAGGTACCTGGCGGGGAGGCTGGCTGGACAACCTGATCCAAAGGATGACCGAAGTCAACATGATCTTGCCGGTCCTGGCGATCGGTATCCTGGTTTTTGCTCTTTATGGCATCAACCTCTACCTGATCCTTGGGGCAATCATAATCCTGGGTATTTTTGGCAGCCCAACAAAAACTTTCCGCTCCGCTTTCCTGCAGGTGAAAGAAGAACCGTACCTCGAGTCAGCCCGTGCCTATGGATCGAGTAACTCACGCATCGTGTTCCGCTACATGATCCCGCGCATCTTCCCACTTGTGATCCCGCAGCTGGTGATCTTGATCCCCACTTTTGTCTTCCTGGAAGCCACGCTGGCAATTTTCAATGTATTTGACCCTTATTACCCGACCTGGGGAAAAACGATCCACGAAGCCATCAGCCGAGGCGCCTGGTGGGGAGGGTCGCATTATTGGGTGCTGGAACCAATCGCCCTGCTCCTGCTTGCTGGTTTCGGGTTTTCATTATTAGGCACTACCCTGGAGAGGATTCTATCGCCAAGATTGCAGGACAGGTAGCCTCGTAAGTAAAAAAAATTTAACCAGAAACGAGTTCTTCCCACCATCGTACAATAGCAGCTTCACTCCCGTACCACTCGCTGCCAGCAATCGAGTAATGAGCCACCCCATCCAGGATAATATGCACCGATCCTGGCAGTAATGCTGATTGGACAGGCACGATCCCATCTCCCCAGGCACACGCCCATTGACCAGTTTCGCCACCACCGCAAATCTCCTGATAGATTTTTGAGACAAATCTCTGTTGTGTGGAACCTGCTGGATCCCCCATCACTGCCTTCCCGGCAACCGATGCGTAAGAAACGGACGGGGAAAAATAGGCTCCCGGGAATTTATTCTCCACCCACCTTGATACGGTACCGCCTCGCTGAAAGCCACCCATATTGAGATGGGGGCTGCCCAGGCTAACCATTAATGCCACCCGGATTTTTCCGTTATATCGGCGACCCAGGAATGGGTGATCAGTAAGATATAGCCGGGAGAGCACACCTCCCTGGCTGTGCCCCACCAGAATCACTTTACCTGTACTTGTCTCTTGTAGCGCCTTCTTTACCGTCAAATCCAGTTTATTCAATAACTGAAACCAGCCAACCTGATTGAAGCTCAGGAACCAGTCATAGATGCGCGTGTTCACTATGTACACCTGATGACCGGTATATGCAGCAAGTGTGCGGCGCATATCCTTATAAATGCTGGCGGGGCTGAGAAAACCACCCAGGATGACGATGGGTAAGCCTGATAAACCTTTCGACAAAGTATTTTTGTTTCCTTTTTTCAGTAAATTATACCTTTCATCCATGAAGGTTTTTTTAGAATAAACAGACTGATTCGAGCTGGTGAAGTTTGTTTGCAAACATTCTTGATTTATTAATAAGTATAGAATTCTATATTTATGTACTTGACAATACTGTATATAATACAGTATAATGCTTAACATGACGAAAGAGGAACAAATTTCTTACCATCAGGATAAATTAATTCAAGAACTCCGACGAGGCGTGTTAGTAATGGCGGTCCTGAGCCAGCTAAATGAAGCCCAATATGGATATTCATTAATTGACCAGTTGAGTGATAAAGGGCTGAAAATTGACCAGGGTACTTTATACCCTCTCCTGCGCAGGCTGGAGTCCGAAGGTCTGCTGCTGAGCGAATGGAACACCGAGGGTTCGAGACCTCGCCGGTATTATGTAATAAGCCCGTTAGGCAAACAAGTACTGAATGCCCTGAGCGCAGAATGGGAATTGTTGTCTGGAAATTTGAACCAGTTGATTAAACAGCATGACGGTTGAAAAGATCAGTGAAGTGGATCATTTAATCGTAAAAAAAAATAAAGAAATGACGCGGGTTGGCAACCCGTTCAACAAGAACAAATAAAAAAAGGAGAAATCTGATGGAACTCATTGATAGATATTTACATGAAGTTGGGCGGTATCTATCCCCCAAAAACCGGACCGACATTCTCAAGGAATTAAATTCTGTTTTAAACGATGCTGTGGAAGCACGCAGCGAAGGGGAGCCATCTGAGGAAGATGTGATCAAAGTATTGACGGAATTTGGTCCTCCCAACAAAGTCGCTTCGTCTTACTGGCCAGAAGGTCAATACCTGATCGGACCAGCCCTGTTTCCTCATTTCCGCACCGCCATCGGGATCACCCTGTTGGTCATGGCAATCGTGTACCTGGTATTGATCGGGGTGCTTGTTGTGATTGCCGGTCAGTACCAGGAAGCCCTGGATCTTGCCGGAGGATTTCATTGGTAGCGCCTTCACTGCCCTGGGCATTGTGGTGTTGGTTTTCTACCTGTTTCAACGCTACAACTTACAAACTGGAACATTAAAAGAAGACGAAGAATGGGATCCGCGCTCGTTACCCGAGGTTGAAGATCACCAGGAGATCAAACGCGGAGAAGTGATCACGGATATTGTTTTCAGCATCGCGTTGATCTCGTTTCTGGTCATATTCAAGGATGGTTTCCCCTTCACAACCAACCTGACTTCAGAATGGTCCAGCGTAACCAATCCGGTGCTTATCCAGTATTTACCATTGGTGATCGCTTCCTTCCTGATCGGGATCTTCATCGATTTCGTGCTTCTTTGGCGCGGCAGGTGGACGGTCGGGATGCGTGTTCTGAAGATTGCGGGGAATCTATTCGACCTCCTGGTGGTAGGCATCCTGTTAGCCGGTCACCAGGCTTGGCTCTCACCGTATGTCGGCGATACCCTGTTTGATTACCTGCTGTTGGTCCCGCGAACAACTACGTTCACACCTGAAACTGTGCAGATTATGGTTATGCAGGCATTTTTCATCGCACTGGTAGTTGTTTTGATTGTCGAAACGGTAGAGACCATCAGCCAGATATACCGACTGGTCAGGCAACTCTTCGGCAATGACCCATTGACCATCGAGCTCAAAGGGTCAAAGTAACCATCTGTCTCTAACAATCCTTACTGCGATGGTGGGTGATGCCGGAGTCACTCACCATCGCTTTTTTTCGCGAGCCTCACCAGATCAGAGCAGCCTTAAGCAGGCTTCCCTGAAAGTTGTTGACAAACTCGAACGCGGTCGTATATTGATCAACCGGGAAATGGTGTGTAACCAGCTGGTTGAATGGTATTTGGGACTCTACAAGCAATCTTACAGTATCCTCCGCATGATCCGGCACCTCGCGGGATTGATCAACAGGGAAATGGTGTGTAACCAGCTGGTTGAATGGTATTTGACTCACAAGCAATCTTCAGTCCCATGATCCGGCACCTGTGTTGCTGCCTAAAAGATGGATCTCGCGATGCATGAAATCATTCCACAGAAAATCCGACCGGGCTGAGTCGTAATCACCCACAACCAGTACCTGACCAGTACGTTTCACCAGCTTCAGACTGGCTTCCAATGCGACAGCGGAACCACTCGCCTCGACAACGAGGGGGAATTCAGCACCGATCGAAGCCGCTATACCTTCAGGCAGCTTATCCGCGGCAGCCTGGAAGGCATAAACGGATCGCAGCACCCAGCCTGGATGCAATTTCCATCCGTTCTCTGACACCACCGACAAGATATATTTCTTTAGCGATGAAATGCTCCAACATCAGTAGGAATAAAATCCCGATGGGACCATCGCCAAAGACCAGGGCGCGGTCGCAAACCGCCAGGTCCACACGCCGTAATGCACGCAGGACAACCGACAAGGGTTCAGCAAGGATGGCTGTGGTCAGGGAAAACTCTTGCGGCAATACATACAGGTTACTGGCGGCAGTGATGAAGTATTCGCCATATCCTCCCGGATATTCGAAACCGACCTCTCCCCCATCGGCGAGGATATTCTCCGCAACACAATGCTCACCCACCAGACTATGATCGACACCGATACCAACAGAATCCACCACACCCGACCATTCGTGCCCAGGGATGGAAGGGTAACCCGTGCGCTCCCATCCCGCCAACATCTTCAGGTCAGTTGCGCAGATCCCGCAGGCATGCGTGCGGATGCGCACTTGCCCAGGACCAGGGGACGGCATGGGCACCTCCAGTAATTCCAGCCTGCCGGGCGCCGTGTTGACAAGGGCTCTCATGGGTGAATGATGACTTTGGAACGGTCTGAGCGCCCCATCCATTCGATAGCCTGGTGGATCTCGGTCAGTGGAAAACGGTGCGAAATGATCTGGCTGGTATCGACCAGACCGCTTTCCATCAGGCGGATTGCACGGCTCATCGCCAGGGTGGTGGTGCCGAAGCTGGCATCCATGCGCCCCTCCAGGAAATGCGTATACCCTCCATCCAACTCGAAGGTCTCGTGGGTGGTGATGCCGAAGACGTTCCAACGCGTGCCGCGCCGGCGCAGGTCTACCATTGTACGCACAGCCTCGATCGGTCCGGCAGCCTCGATGATGAAGTCCGGTCCCAGGGGGATGATCGCATAAACCTGCTGGCGGACATCTCCTCCGAACGGATCCACAGCATGGGTGGCTCCCAATTCTAAAGCCAGCTGGCGTGCGTATGATGAAGGTTCGATTGCAATGATACGGGCTGCACCGGCTGCCTTCGCCACCATTACGCAAAGCAGACCGATGCTGCCAGTGCCAATCACAACCACATCGTCTCCCACCTTCATCTCGCTGTACTGGATCATCCCTTTCCACACCCCGGAAAGTGGTTCAGTCAACGCTGCCGCATCAAAGGAGATCGATGATGGCTTGTGGTAAAGGCAGCTTTCCCTCGTGAGCATGTATTCCGCGAAGGCCCCTGGCCAGACGTCTTCAGGTCCGTCTCCCCCGGTGGTGAAGGCAGTTTCGCAGTAATGAGTGTTGCCCTCCCGGCAGTGGACGCACAGCCCACAAAAGCCCGAAGGCTGGCAGACGACCTCGTCGCCAGGCTTGAAACGGGTCACGCCGGGACCGACATCTGAGACGACCCCGCTGGGTTCATGACCCGGGATGAATGGGAAGCGCACATTCCGACGCCGTCCCGTGATGGCTTTGTAATCCGTGGCGCAGATCCCGCAGGATTGAATGCGCACGACCACCGTGCCGTATTCTTTTGCCCGCGGAACCGGCACCTGGTCCAGTTCCAACCTATTGAAATCGTACAGGACGGCTGCCAGCATGGTATCCATCAATGTGATTCTCCTATAGAATAAATGTAGGTAAAACCTTGCGAAGGCCGGTTTCAAATCATCATACCCTGGCAGAAACCCTTCGCAAGGTTCAAACGACCTGGTTTTATTGAAAACGAATAAATTATATCTGAATAACTCACCAGAAGTGCTCCGGGCATCTTCACAATCTCACAACAATCGAGACCTGACTTCATATGAACCCTATCTTTTCTTCATATTTTAATAACAGGTACATTTTATTATCAAGAAATCAAAATATCCGCAGATAAATTTCCATTCAAGGAGTGTGCAATCGCCATGAAAATTTCGAAAACCACGCGCAACAACTGGATGATCGATGCCAATTTGTTCATCAGTGGGATCATCGCTGCCCTGACCGGGATTTATTTCCTGTTCTTTCCGATCGGCGGTTACCAGGGAGGGCGTAACCCGATGTACGGCATCACCTTGCTGTTCGAGCGCAGCACCTGGGATGATTTACACACCTGGAGCGGGATCATCCTGGTCGCCATCGCTGCCGTTCACCTGACCATTCACTGGAGCTGGGTGGTGAACATGGCGCGGCGCAGCTGGAACGAGCTGCGCCAATGGCGGAGCAGTTTCAACCCGCGTGGGCGTTATAACCTGGTCCTCAACCTCGTTATTGCAATCAGCTTCATCCTCGCCGCCATCAGTTCGCTGTATTTCCTGTTTTACTCGGGCGGAAGATCGGGCGCAACCCCAACGCTGCTTTTCAGCTACAGCACCTGGGACCTGATCCACACCTGGTCCGGCACCGTTTGGATCGTCGCTGCAGTTTTGCATTTCGCCATCCACTGGGGATGGGTAGTGAAAGTTACCCGTACCATCATTGGTGCCTCAGGATCGTTCATGCAAAAGCTGCAGCCCCATCATCCCGGGAAAGTTGCCCTGGAAAAATAAAAAATTACAGGCTGGAATAAAGTTTTTACCAGTATAAAAATATGATCAATAGGAGAAAATGAAATGTTGAAAAAGGTCGTTCTATTCAGTTTGTTAGCGGGTCTGGTGGGCTTGCTGGTGTTTGGAGCCGTCAACCGCACATCAGCCCGCAGCCAGGAAGTTGGGAGCGGAGGCCAGGGGATCCAGCAAAACCGCTCGAACAAAAGCGCAGTTCAAAACGAGTACCAGGCGGAGACTCTCCGCAGAGGCCAGGGTGGTGGCTCAAATTTCTCTCAGCAGGAAAACCAGGGAAACGGAAATGAGCAATCTCTGAACCAGAGCCAGGGCTACGGGAAAGGTCAGGGAGCTGGCGGTAATGGAAATGGGATCGAGAATAATCCCGTGAATGCAGGTGAAGGTCAGGCACAGGTTACAAACGCGCTCGTGCTGGAAGGCACAGTGACTCAGGTCGATGAGGACATCCTGGTGTTGGAGACGAGTGCAGGAGAGACCATCGAAGTCAGCAACCGTGCCTGGTGGTACGCAAGCGATGCCGGGTTTGCGGTTCAGGTCGGGAACCAGCTGAGAGTCAGCGGATTTTATGAAAGCGAAGACCAGTTCGAGGTCATCTCGATGGAAAACCTGACCAATGGGCAGAGCGTGAGCCTGCGGGAAGAAACCGGTCGACCGATGTGGGCAGGTGGAGGGCGCGGGCGAGGCGGGAACCAGTAACGGAGTCACTAAATATCATCTTAAACCTCAGAATAGGCTCAGCAGTTCGGAGTAAAGAAGGATCCGCGCGAACTTGCTGAGTTTATTCTTTTTATGCGTCTGATCTTCGGGCAATCTCGATCGTACCACCCGGCTCGAAATTCGACTTTAAATAATTCAGTGACTGGCGGCGGTCTTCCCCACCCTCGTCGGAAAACACAAGCTGCTGGCAGAAGATAGCAATGTCCTCGATGATGCGCGCGTAGCGGTAGTATGCCAGCGCAGCATGGTTGATCTCCGCTTCCCCATAACCCTGGTAGAAATATGCCTCCTCTTCCTCAGGCGGAAACCTCTGCCCTCCCAACCCGGCACCCACAAACATCAGGTCCCGCTCCTTTGGAGCGAAGACCAGCGTGTCCCAATCGACCAGGTAGAGCGCGCCATCGAAACCTGACAGCAGATTCCCGGCGTGAATATCACCATGGCACAAGATTAATTTCACAGGTCTTTTCGCCAATTGACTGGCAAAATGATCTGCCCGGTGGATAAGTTCCAGTATCAGATCGCGGTTTGCCTGCATCAGAGCAACAGTTTCGGCAGCAACGGGATCATTAACGATACCAGATGCCATCTGCGCCAGCAAAGTCTCCAGCAACCGTCTCCATCGATCAGAAAATTGATCGGAGCGAATGATGGGTGCCAGAAAGCGGGGGACATCCAGCGCATGAAAATTCTTTAGAGCTCTCCCAAATTCAATCCAGTGGCTGCTTGAAAGACTGGCAGCATAACCGTTTTGACCTTCAATGAACGGATACATGCTCAGGTTATAGGGTTCCATACTCGCCCAGAGTTTTCCGGTTTTCGCAGGAAAAGGAGGGATGACCTGTTTCAGCCCAAGATCATGGAGATATCTGGGAAGTACAACCGAAGCGAGATCGAGCTTTCCACGCCTCATCTTCACGAAGTAGCTGATCTGATTTTCAGAAGTGGCGCGATATATGGCTGTGTCCTGATCATACCCCCAGGGTAAAAATTCTAGCTGAACTGCACTAACCTCAAATTCTGCTTGAATGCACGAAAGAATCCTCCCTTCCAGGATGTCAGGTTTCTCGATCATGGCATTGACCAGGCGTGATTTTCACGAATTAACTACGATTGTTTCCTCAGATAAGAAAGAGAGAGTTTGCCGAATTCCTCGTTCCACAGGATCAGGCTCCTTTCGTGCAGCCAGAACACCTGGTCGTCCAACAGTACTTTCAAGGGAGGCTGGATTGCCCTGCGCAAACTGTTCCCGATCGCCCAAAAATCGTAATCGATGTGGTGGCGACCATTATCAACCACCTTTGCATTTAAAACCGCCTTCGGGGCGATGTTCAGGGCGTTCTGCGCGGCGAGCAAAATCCGGGCAGCTTCGCCGATCTTATGCTTCTACCTGTCTGCCAATCTGAAGACTGGAAGATTGACTCGAAGACAGGTTCCAGGTCCGCGGCAATGGGAAGCCGCTTGAAGAGCGTGCCGAACCACTTCTTGTAGGGATAATATTTACGGCTGACCATAAAAGCAATGCGCATCAGGCGCTGGACGATTTTAGCAGCCTGGATACGGAGACCCAGCTGATCTCCTCTGGATCCAATTCGACCGATTGGGAACCAATCCCCCCCGACCATGTTCCACTCGTTCATCAGCAGGAACCTGAGCACATTGTCCGGGTAATATTCGAGCAGCTCCCGCACCCGGGTCAGTGCGCCGCTGTCGTCCCGGTACACGATGCCGGAGGTGATCTCAAGCAGGTGCTGCTCGGATACCTGAAGCCATTTGCTTTCATGCAAGGGGAAGGTTTTCAACCCGCCGTAAAAATCCAGCGTGTCCAGCACTGTGCTGACCCAGACGTTGTACATGATCGCTTTAGTGGTGTCCTGGACATCCTTCTTGGGATCTTTCCAGAACATCTCAAACCCGTGAAAACTGTCCGGTAACCGCTCACGGAATACGCTCGTCAATTTTTCGGCATATCGAGGCTGGTCAGCCTGAGACAGGAAGATCGTCACACGCGGTCCCCAATTGTGGTCCATCGACACTTCGTCGTCCAACCCGAAGGTTTCGGAACACATGCCAATAGTGCCTGCAGCATACTGTAATTCCGGGAAATTTTGTGCGAGCAAAGGCTCAATCTCCTTCTCGTACAGCAGGCGAGAAAGTTCCAGGCTGGGAATAAATTTCATTGGGTCCTCCTCTCCTTGATATATTTTTTCTGGTGCTGGTGGATCCAGGCTGCCACCTGATGCGCTGTCTCATCGATCGAGCGGCTGCCCGTGTCCAGAATCGTGATTGGGGGCTGGGTTTTAGCGTGATCGTACTCGATGAACCACAGGTTGAAATCCTGGTGCTTCTCCATAAATATGGGATCACTGCATCCTCGCCAGGAAGGTCGTTGAAGCAACCGCTGTCTCAGGATTTCGCCCGAACACACAAGTGCAAGATAATGAATCTCAGAAAAATACCTGCGCTCAATGCAGTTTTCCAGATTCCCTGGCACTCCCGCACCTGCACCAAAAAGCACAACGGGGATACCAGACTGGTGGATATTTTTGCACATGCGCAGCCAGGTTTCGAAGAAACTGCGGTAATTATCACCCGGAGTGTCGAACTCGTGACGCCAGAGGATGTCACTGTCTATCGGTAGTACGCCTTGACATCTACCGGTGAGATAATTACATACTGTCGATTTGCCAGTACCACTGGCGCCAGAAACAACCAGTAAGGGCAGATATTTAAATGGATGCTGGAAGCCGCATTCCGGGCAAACAGCATAGGGACCGGTCGGGTCGATGATTTTATCAGCACGATAAATCCCACATCGATGACATACGTTCAACACGAATTTTTACTCCTGGTCTGACCCTTTGGATTTACAGCCTGCAATCAATTATCTTTTCTGCGTGACGAATACAAACTATTGGGGTTAAGTCCTTTAATATTTACCAAAACCTTTGTTAGTATTTTCACAATCAAATAGTGCTACAAGCATTATAATGGTAGATCAATTATAGAAAAAACAACAGGCTGATATAGCCTGAACCAAACCTGGAGGTACAGAATGGCTAACGTTATGGGGAACCCGAGTAATTTCGGGTTAGAAAATCATGGACTTCAAAACCTAAACATGGAATACTGGACCCTGGCGACACCAGCATTGATCGAGCGCGTGGTTTCACGCAGGGAAGGTATCCTTGCTCACGAAGGAGCTGTTGTCGTTCGTACAGGAAATCACACTGGAAGGGCTGCGAATGATAAATTTATCGTCAAGGAAGATGTTCATGGGGACTCGATTTGGTGGGGTAAGGTCAATCGACCCATAGATGAGGAATATTTCGACCAGCTTCACCTGCGCATGAACGCCTATTTCCAGGGTCGAGACATCTTCATACAGGATACAACCGCGGGCGCAGATCCAAAATATAAACTACCTGTACGCATCATCACTGAGAAAGCAACCCACAGCCTGTTTGCCCGGGACCTTTTCCTGCGCCTACCTACCGACCAACTCGCCAGCCATGTGCCCGAATTCACGATCCTGCACGCACCAGGCTTTCGAGCTATTCCAGAGATCGATGGGACCAATTCCGACATCTTCATCATTCTAAACTTCGCAAAAAAGATGGTGTTGATCGGAGGTACCGCATATGCAGGAGAAATTAAGAAATCGATCTTTTCGATCTTAATTACCTGCTTCCTCCGCAGGGTGTGCTGCCGATGCACTGCTCGGCGACGACCGGGGCAGATGGTGATGTGGCACTATTTTTCGGTTTATCCGGGACAGGAAAAACCACGCTCTCATCCGATGAAGAACGAGGCATGATTGGTGATGATGAACATGGCTGGGGTGATGACGGCATCTTTAATTTCGAAGGAGGTTGCTACGCTAAAGTAATCAGGTTGAGTGAGAAATGGGAACCTCTCATCTGGGGCGCCACCCGGCGCTTCGGTACAATCCTGGAGAATGTGAGTATCGATGCATATTCACGCCGGATCGATTTTAATGACGACAGTTTCACTGAAAACACGCGCGCAGCTTACCCGGTTGGATTTTTGCCCAACAGCATCCCATCCGGTTTAGGCGATCACCCGAAAAACATATTCTTCCTGACCGCAGACGCCTCGGGCGTACTCCCTCCAATATCACGCCTCACACCGGAACAAGCCCTGTACCATTTTCTCTCCGGTTACACTTCCAAGCTGGCAGGGACGGAAAAAGGTGTTGGCAGCGAACCACAGGCTACATTCTCAACCTGCTTTGGGGCGCCTTTCATGCCCAGGCACCCGACAGTTTACGCAAAATTACTCGGGGAGAAACTGGCTGAACATGGGTCTCAGGTATGGTTGGTAAACACAGGTTGGACTGGAGGCCCTTACGGTGTTGGTGAACGGATAGAATTACCTTACACGCGGGCGATGGTCAGTGCAGCGCTGAAAGGTCAACTTGATAATGTGCCGGTGCGCATCGATCCACACTTCGGTCTGCCAGTGCCTCAATCTTGCCCTGGGGTACCAGCCCATGTGCTGGATCCAAGGGGCAGTTACCACGATCCTGAGCAATATGACCAGCAAGCAGAAGCTCTGGTTGCAAGATTCCACAAGAATTTCGAGCAATTTGCCGGGATTGTTTCACAAGAGGTGATCGCAGCAGGACCGTAGGTTTAGTATGAGCGGCAGGTGGTTTGGACTTTGTTGTTAGACTTCATCCGGAAGTTCTTCTTCCAGATAACGCAGTCTTGGATTGGCAATCGCCCACGCGCAGGCTGCCAGCAGGCACAAACCTGAAACCACAAAACCCAGTCCGATTCCCCTGCCAGGACCGCTGCCGATCAGGGTTCCAATAAAACCAGAGCCCAAAACTCCCTCCACTGACATCGAGGGCTCCAGGACAAAATCGGCGATGAACCCCGCCAGAAGGAATGCGAGCGGCATCACAGACCGGGAGATCATGTTGCGGATGGCGAACACCCTGCCCTGCACTTGCGGCGCGACTTTCGTTTGGAAAACTGCCTGACTGGTACCAGATGCCAATGGGATACTGGACAACATGATGAACATCCCAATCCCGGTGACTACCACGAGAGGTGAGAGACCGGCAACGGCTAAGCCCACACTCGAGAGAGCAATAAAACCTATCACAGCAGGTATCTTTCTGTTTTTGGGTCCTCCCCAGGCGCTGAGAATCAGGCTGCCAACAAGAGTACCCGCGCCAATCGTCATCTGTACCAAACCAAATTCCCTGGCAGTGTGCTGCGCAAGGATCATCGGACCCAGGAGCACCATGGAAAAATTCAGGAAGAAATTAACCAGGGCATAGAACCATAATAAGGAAAACAAACCGCTTCGCTGGCGCAGGTAATGCCAGCCAAAAACAGCGTCTCGCCAGAATTGGAACCGGGAACCTTTGCCGGCTTCCTCGTTCACAGCTTGTTCCTGAGTATCTTCCCTCAATTCTGGTTGAGGGATTGGGATGAAGAGTAATGCGGCGATGGCAAAAAAATAGGTGACAAAATCGATCATGATGATGCCGCGCAGTCCTATAGCGACGAACAAGAAACCCGCCAGAAGTGGGGTAAGCAGCGCTTCAAGCGCCTGACCCATGCTGCTCAACCCTGACGCCCGCGCAAGGTCCTTCTTGGGCACAAGCATGGTGATCGATGCAGTATAAGCTGGCTCCTGGAAGGCGCCAAGAACCGAATTTAAAGCAGCCACCAGGTAGATCATCCAGACCTCCAGGCTCGCGCCAGCCAGCAGAAAAAACACCAACAAGGTGATCAGGGCACTGCCTGTGTCTGAGATAATCAATATTAGTTTTCGATTCCAGCGGTCCGCCAGCGAGCCAGCGATTGGGGATAAAAAGATGCGCGGCAGGCTTCCAAAAAGCACCGTGAGGGCAAAGGGTGTTGCCTGTCCAGTTTCGGTATAAAGCCAGACGCCGAGGCTGAAGCTGGTCAGACCGGAGCCCAGCATCGAGATGAGCTGCCCGATCCAGATAATGACAAAGTTACGCATGGATTGTGGTGGGGTTATTTCAGCAGCAGCTTGCATCGCTATGCTCCGTCCTCATGAGGGTAATAGAAAGTGGGATAGAAAGCGACGGTCAGGGCATATTGATGCGTTTCTTCGGCTGCAGATGCATCTACCCCGCTCTGTTCAGAAATTTCGCGGTCAGCTTGCTCAACTTCTTCAATCATGGCACAAAGTCTTTCCTGCAGATCCTGAACTTTTCTTTCAGTCAGGTTTGCGAGTGTTCGGTTGAGAATCACCTGGCGAGGGTGCTCCTGTGCACCTTGCTCAAGCTCCAGCCTGCGAGCCTGGATGCTGCGCAGAAGATCTTCCCGCGTAGTATCCAGGGTGGTTTGCATGATGGTATAGATAAACTCTTTCCCATCGAAAGTATCGAAAGTCAGTAGAGATTTATCAACATCCAAAGAACGGGCTGTAGCTGCGTAAATTTTTTCAATCAGGTTCCCAACCTGCCTTGTTTCAGATACCCGGATAAGATCATGTTTTTCGAGCAAACTGATGTGGTAATACAGCTTCGAGGAGCTCAAACCCAATTTTTCCGCAATCTCTCCCACAGTCTGAGGGTGTGTGATTAAGATTTCGAGCACCTGGTTCCTCAGCGGATCAGCAACAACCTTCAATGTATCCAAATCCTTAATCACAAAAGTGTCTTCAGGTATATATTTGCTATTCATTCAACATTCCTTGTACGCAAAAAAAATTTTTACCGCTCACAATATTATTTTATGAAAGAAAACCAAACCTGTCAACAAATTAACATCGATTCAAATAAATTTCTTAAGGTCAAAACTGTATTGTTTGGGATAATCTCATAAGATCCCATCTCATGATTACGATCCCCACGCTAAAAACAGGAAATTACGAAATCGACCATGCATTCCGCATCGCGGTAGGTGATCTGGCTGGAAACATACAGAACTACCAGGGCGGACTGCTTGAGAAAGCAGAACCATGCTTGATGGCTGGCATGGATTACAACACACCCTGGACGCGCGACGCAGCCATCAACACCTGGTATGGGTTGGGATTATTGGCGCCCGAAATCGCAAAAAACACACTGCTTTCGGTGCTCGAGAGAAGGAACCAAACTGTACAGATCGGCGGGCAATATTGGGATGCTATCGTTTGGGTGACCGGCGCCTGGCAGGCATATTTATACTCTGGGGATAAATCACTGCTTGCGCTGACGTATGTTGCGGCGCGAAATTCGATCCAATTCTTCGAAGAAACGGAATATGACCTGAAGGATGGACTCTTCCGCGGAGGCGGGTGCTTTCAAGACGGCGTGGCTGCCTACCCTGATGCTTTCATAATGCCAGATTATCAGAGCGGGATCCTTTCGTGGGTCGATCATTTCCCCGATAAAAAGTCAATCCCAGGTTATGGACTGCCGATGAAAGCCCTATCCACAAATTGCCTTTACTACAGCGCATACAATATCCTGTGGGAGATGGCGGCTGAGCTTGGCTGGACTGCGCCAACCAACTGGCGGGGAAAAGCGGAAGCATTAAAAGATGCGATCAATAAAAGTTTTTGGGATGAATCTAACAAGAAATACCGTTATCTCATTGATGTAGAAGACACCCAGGAACGTGAAGAGGGGTTTGGAAACGCGTTTGCGCTGATATTTGGAGTGGCAACTCCTGAACAATCGGAACAGGTGATCAAAAACCAGACAATCACTGCCCACGGAATCCCCTGTATCTGGCCAAGTTATGAACGTTACAACAGTCCAGACGGTTTGTCGTTCGGACGCCACAGCGGGACGATCTGGCCACAGGTAAACGCTGCCTGGGCAGATGCTCTGGTAGTGCACGGGCACAGAGAAATGGCGTACCGTGAAACAGAATCTCTGGCAAAGAAAGCCTGCCGCGACATGCAGTTCGTTGAGATTTACCATCCAATCCATGGAGCACCATATGGCGGGTTGCAAGAAAATCCAAAAGAGCGTAAGATCGTCACCTGGGAAGCGTGTAATCGCCAATCATGGTGCGCCTCCGGTTTCATTTTCATGGTGTTAAAAACGTTTTTTGGGATGAATTTTTCCAAAGAGGGGATTGATTTTCACCCATATCTACCTGAAAGCGTCGATTCTATCGAGCTTCAAAACCTGCCTTATCGCAGAGCAAACCTGAATATCCGGATTGAACGCAGGTCGTCAAAAACAGAAGTATCAATCCCGGCGGAGAGTGAAGGTAACCTGTTCATCGAAATCAGTTAAATATAAAAATAGGGAAAAATGATGAAAATTCTATATTGGTGTCTTACAGCTTTGTTTGCTGCCTTATCTGGCGTATTCCTGGTAGGGTACCTGGTAGCTGATCCGCGGAGTATGAGCCTTTACCTGCTGCTCTTTATCGGGGCAGCTATCATTTGTATCATTCTTGCCATACGTACCTTTCATGGGTGGCAGTACCTTTGGGGCGTTTTAATGGCACTCGCCCTGTTTTGCGTTGGGTACCTGGTAACGACGCGTGTGTTCCTTTCCCAATCTGAAGACCGATCCCTGCCGGAGGTCGTTCGGTCTACTTCAGATCCAGGATCAGGGCATACCGCTATCCTGTACTACACACATGGGGAACCTCAGGCATACAGTCCCTACCCGTGGTTGGAGACTTTCCACGAATTGGACAAGGATAAGGCGACATTTATCCCCTGGCCTTTCCGCCCAGCCTTCTTCACCAATCTGCGCCAATATTACCTTGACCTTGGAGGAAGCGCACACGTAAAAGTTCACCAGATCATGTTGCACAGCCTGATCGATACGTTTTCAGAAGATCAGAAAAAAGAGGTGCACTTCTACCAGGCTTTCCTAGACAATAATCCCCGCCCAGACGAGATGGCTATCCGCGGACTCAACGATGGCGCAAGCAGGATCATTGTTTTGCCTGTGTTCCTGACAGACTCAAGCCATACTCTAGCGGGTATGGAACAACTGGCTGAGATCAACCTGGACCAGTTCGAAGTGGACACCTGCTACGCCAAGGTGCTGTGGGATACGGAAGCTTTGCAGCAAATGTTTGTTGAACGCTCGAATCGCCATCGCTTTGGTGTTCCTAAAGAAAAGACCGGCATCCTGCTCGTAGGTCATGGTCAACCAGCTGATTGGGATCTGATCTACCCCACCCAGACTGAACAAGAAAACCTGTTCCGTGAACAGGTTCGCCAGCGCTTAATCGACGATGGTTACCTGCCAGAAAATGTCATCCTGGCATGGATGGAATTCAAAAATCCTACTGTAACCGAGGGGATGGAACAGATGCTTGCCCAGGATGTAGATCTTATTCTGTACTATTCCGCATCCATCAGCGCCGATTCAATCCACAGTGATATCCAGGTGCCGGAAGAAGTTCTCAAAGCTGACATACCGGATGATATCGATGTGGTCAATATGGGACCCTGGGGTAATTCACCTCTTGTGATCGAGGCAATACGGCAGAGGCTGCTAGAATGTGCTCCAGATCTGGGTCAATAATCTAAACGCGCAGGTTTCCACTGTAGCAAGAACAGGCGATCAGGCGGAGCAATCCCCCCGTCATTGCAATTCCGACCGCCAGGAGCAGTATTTCCAGACTCAGCGGGAGCACAGAAACAAGCATCAGGAAGGGTATCAGAACGCTGCCAACCAAGAGCATCGTTCCCAGGGTCACGAGCTTTTGCGGAAACAAAATTGTCAATATCATCGATAACATCGTAATCCTCACCAATTCTTTCTATCAAGTGTCAGGTATAGTAACCAACCATGAGGAAGAGCAATTCGTGCTGACCGGAACCTCATGAACTGAGTATACCGATAAACCAAGCCAGAATAATCATCCAGGTGGCGTAAATCACTCTCAACCAGGAGGAGTATTTTTTTAGTCATGAGCATCCAGTTATCAGATTTCTCCATCACACACGGAGGCATTAAACCTTTAGAAAATCCTGATCATTCACCCAGGAAGAATTATGGCTTTACCACAAATTCGCAAACTGCAGTACGGTATTTCCGGTTTTTACGGAAGGCGCGCCTGGACCGTTTGGAACTACCTCATCATGTTTACGGACGTTGGGTGCCAGATGTGCCGGTACATCCTGCTCACCTGATAATCTCGACTCTGGACCGTGAAAGTCTTCGCTGGAAAACCGTGCAGGAAATCGACATTCCAATGGATGAACGCATTTTAGGTAAGGGTCTGAGTCAGGAAATGAGAATTGAAAAAATGAATCATCATTTCCGTACGATTCTGGATGACGAACCCAGAATCTTCGATCTTCAATCCCTGGAAACTGACCATTTACGGGTAGAGTGTGATCAAGAACATCCAGTCTGGCCTAACCATGGTGAAAACAACGGTGGATCCTATAATGTTCCTTTTGGAATTCTTAATCCAATGAAAGCGTTTGGGGAATACCTCGATGGGGAACAGGTGCAAACAACCTATTCGCCGATTTTAAAGAACGGTATTTTTAAGCCTGCACCACCAAAAGGTATGGATGTAACCACCCGGCTGGCGATGGTTAAATTCTCAAGTCCCTGGCTGAAAGCCGGCTTTTCTCTTCGACGACCCATGATGATGGAACTCGGGTGGGATGCAAACCCGAGCACCTCCAATGAGACAGGCGTTATTAACCGTCTGGGTATTTCACAAATGAACTTCCTCCACCCAAAAGGATTGTTGGGAGGCTTGAGCGGTCCTGTTTTACGCACCATGAACTCTGATTATGGTTCCCATTTATGGACCGGAGAGATTCATGTGCAACAGAATCAAGTCAGGTACCTTAATTTAACCTGCGGTGAAGAGGGGCTTTCGGTTGATGCCATTTTCACTATTGAACCACAAAGCATAAGGCTCGAACTGGTTCAACGCTGTACTCATGATTTACCCGTGATTGAGTGGGAAACGTGGCGGTTCCTGTGGGATATAAAAACCGCTATGACCGGAACCGCGGCGGTACCAACCCTTTCTCCGGGACGGAACGGCGACATAAACTATCCAGTGATCTGGGCAGCCGACCGTGGTGGGTGCCTTGCATGCCAGCTGGTTACCAGCGAACCTGAAGATGTTTTTTTTCAAGCAGAAAGTTATCGTGAGGCACACTGTATTACTGGCGGATTGGTGCTTGCTTCCCGAACGAAAAGCGAAAATCCCACGGCAGAACCCGCATGTATGGTGATCCCCAAGGGTGAACGCCGGGCGACTTTTGAGCTAACGGTGGAGAATTTCTTCCCCGTCTCACATCAACATAAAAATGATTTCCCCCCCGTGGTCCAGAGGTACTGGGCTTCGGTCTTTTCCTGCTTCAGACCGGAACATGGGGGATTTTCTAACCACGCTGCTGCGGTGAACTGCCATGTTAACCAGCATGGTCCACTCGAGATCACATCCAACACAGAAGCAATGCGATTTTCAAAAGGTAAAAATAAAAGCATTGATCCTCTCGAGCTGATGCGTTTCACGATAGAAAGAGCTTTGTTAGATGGCGGAGGATATGGATACTACCGGAATATATATCTTGATTCAGACCCGGTACTGGTCGCCTCAGCGGGTCGGATTTTCCAGGTCTCCCAAAACAAAGATTGGTTAATGAGAATCCAGCCCGGATTGGTGGATGCTTTCGACCGCATGGAATTTACGATCGGTGAAGAAAACCTGGTGATATGCCGCGATTTATCTGGGGATTCCGGTTCTTTTCGATGGAGCAGCAACGCGATGGACGTAGTAGGTTTTGGACACATTGACGCTTACGTCAATGCACTGAGTTATCGCGCCTTCCGCAATGCAAGAGCCATGTTTACCGCTCTAGGTGAGAACTCACTGGCTGATCAATGTTTTAATCATGCTGAGAAGATCCGAAAAAATTATGGGCGGGAATTAATCAATCCGAAAACCGGATGGGTAGCAGGCTGGCGGAGCAGAGATGGTGAATTGCACGACTACGCATTCCTGTGGATCAATGCCACGGCAATTTCTCTGGGTTTACTTGAACCAGGGGATGCCCGACAGGCGCTTTCAAATCTGGAAATTTTACGTGAAAGCATAGGACCTGCAACCGCTGAATTCGGAATTCCCCATAACCTTTTGCCGATAGATCCGGAAGATCACATCCTGCCTCAAATACTTGGAAGAATGCAGCCCACCTTCGAAAGATATACAGATGGTGCCCTGGGGGCGTACACGCTTAACTACTATATCCGCGCCCTTTCTATTTATGGTTTTAAACAGGCTGCGCGGAAACTGGTGGACGAATTTTCAGAAGGCTTGATGGATGGATCTGTGATTGGTGGTATGGAAAGTGGAGTTGAGTTCCACACATGGGAGGGGCTGCCTTCAGGATATGAGGGCACCTTTGGACCTAACTTTGCCCCTCTTTATGCGATTGCGATTGAAAACGGAGTTATCCAACCGTTCGAACCGGAATGGTGGCCACCAGGGGGATGATCAGGAAACTGACATTTTTTCCTTAATCACGCGAATATATTCCGGATTACTGCCACAGCAAGCCCCAACCACAGAAGCGCCGATCTTGACAAACGCCTCTATGCGTTCCGCGAAAACAGCGGGGGATGTGTCGTACAGTGATTGTCCATCGACAAGGCGCGGCAGCCCGGCATTAGGCTTGGCGATCAATGGAACCCCGGGCAGGGTTTCTGACATCTGGACCAAAGCCGCTTCTACCGGATCCAGCCCATTACCGCAATTTGCGCCAATCGCAGCCAGACCCAGCGGGTAAAGTTCTTCCACAGCCTGCCGGGCGCCGAGTCCCATCATGGTGCGTCCCTTTCCAGTGAAACTGAGCGAACAAAATACAGGCAAGTCTGTAACCTGCCTGGCTGCAGTTACAGCAGCCCGGGCTTCTTCGAGATCGCTCATCGTCTCAACCCAAAGCAAGTCCACCCCGCCATTCACCAGAGCCTGTGCCTGTTCACTGAACACCTCCAGCGCCCGGTCAAACGAAAGAGGTCCAAAGGGTTCCATCAATTCACCGGTCGGACCAATATCACCAGCTACATAAACATACTCACCTGCTGCATCCCTTGCCAATACTGCAGCAGCACGATTGATCTCATTGGTTTTCGCTTCAAGCCCAGCCTTCGATAACTTTACGCGGCTGCCGCCGAAGGTGTTGGTCAGTATGATATTTGAACCGGCATTGACATATTGTTGGTGTAAGTCAATAATCCGCTCAGGTTGTTCCAGATTCCATGCCTCGGGTGGAGTTCCTGCCGGGAGCCCCGATTCCATCAAGAAAGTGCCCGATGCCCCATCGGCAATCAGAACCTGTTTCTCTCTGAGCAATTCAGTAATGGTTGTTTTCAATGCTTTCTCCTGGAAAAGCCCGGTGGGAAACTCAAGCCCGGGTGAGAATGATGTCAGTTACTTCCGGCGGGCAATTATATCTCAGCGGGATATCGATAACACCTATACCTGCATTGGTGTACACATACATACCTCCCACCTGATACAGCCCATAATTATATTTCTTCCCCATCTGCGGTGCGACAATGGGTTTATCGTTGATTCTCACCTGCCCGCCATGGGTATGACCTGAAAGCTGCAAGTTGATGCGCGGATCTCTGGCAATAACATCTGCAGCATCCGGAACGTGCTGGAGCACTATTGTGGGAGCATGATTGGACAAACCATCCATGGCGGCATTCAGATCCATATGACCGATCCAACCATCATCTAATCCGACAAGGTTCAACTGATCCTTTCCCCGGGTGAAACTTAGACCCTGATTCACCAATACTGGGATCCCAGCTTCAACCAGTCCCTGCTTGACCACCTCAACATCCAGCCAGATATCGTGGTTACCGATGATGGAGAACAACCCCTGGCTGGCATTCAATCCTGCCAGGATGGGTGCCAGGTCAAAGATAGCGTCCAGGTCATGCCAGACGTAATCCCCCAGGAAAACGCCCAGGTCTGGTTTGAGGGCGTTCGCCAGGTCCACGCCTTTCTGGATCCATTCCGGACGGGTGAGGGGATACAGATGGAAATCGGTCATGGCTGCGATGCGGAAGCCTTCAAGCGATTCAGAAAGGTTTCGTACAGGTATTACTACCTGCTTAACAACTGGTTCATCGACTTCATTTTTTATACCAAAATAAATTAACGGGGTGACGACTGCCGACGCCAGCACCAGCGAAGAAACCTTCAAGAAATCCTTTCGGGAGATTTTCATAAACAATTACCGGATAATTCTAGCTTCACATTTAAAATATAAAAAAACAATTATACTATACGGTGATATTCCAGGATTTTGGTACCTTTCAGGCTGGATTAATCTAAACCTGGACAGCATTCTTCGTAGAAAAATCTACTCATGTTCTGGCTGATTCTCCCATTACTTCTACTAACCATCGCAGCTGCCATCGCCTTGTTGTTTTCTTTTAAGCCTATACCGCCGGTGCGTATGGGCTGGATGCTTGCCTTATTCCCGCTGCTTTCCTTTATCACGATATCCTGGCTCACATTTAAATCAGGGACCGGTGTCCCATCCAGCCTGTTGATCGAGTGGATACCTCAATACAAGCTGGTGTTCAGTTTGCATCTGGATGATTTAAGTGCGTTGTTTGCGCTGCTGGTCACCGGGATTGGCACCCTGGTCGTAGTCTACACAGGATACTACTTCGAGAAAGATTCAAACTGCTGGCGGTTTTTCACTTATTTGTTCATTTTTATGCTCGCCATGCTGGGTCTTGTGCTGGCTGGCGATGTCATCACCCTGTTTGTTTTCTGGGAAATTACCAGCCTGTCCTCCTTTTTCCTGATCGCCTACAAATTTTATGATCCCGCAGCACGTCGTGGGGCATTCAAGTCACTTTTCATCACTGCAGGTGGGGGAATCGCACTACTATGCGGACTCTTGTGGGTAGCGATCCTGGCTGGTGGATCTGATTTCGAAACTATTTCGAACCATGGAGATGTTCTCCGCAGCAACCCTTATTATCCTGCCTTTCTATGTTTGATCTTATTTGGTGCGCTGACCAAGAGTGCCCAGGTCCCAGCCCACATCTGGCTTCCCGACGCGATGAGCGCGCCTACCCCCGCCAGTGCCTTCCTGCATTCTGCCACCATGGTGAAAGCCGGCATCTACCTTTTAGCCCGATTGAATCCTGCACTGGGATTCACAGAAATGTGGTTTTATATCCTGACCATTACCGGTCTCCTGACAATGCTGGTGGGCGCCTATCTCGGCTTCAAACAGAACGACCTCAAGGGTCTCCTGGCATATTCAACCATCAGCCAGCTAGGAGTGATGGTGGCAATGATCGGTCAGGACATCGAGATCGCCTTTAAAGCTCTGGTCATCAGCATCGTTGCCCATGCGCTGTATAAATCATCCCTCTTCCTTACGACAGGCATCATTGACCATGAAACGAATACCCGTGACCTTCGTGAGCTGGGGGGATTATTTCGTTTGATGCCGTTTACTGGACTGATCGCAGGTCTGGCAACACTATCCATGGCAGGTCTTCCCCCAATGTTTGGTTTTTTAGCAAAGGAAACCTTATTGACCACCAGTCTGCATCCGACCCTGCCACCTTTGATCGGCTCCCTGTTCCCCTGGATGGCTGTTGCAGCCGGTGCACTTCTCCTCGCCCAGGCAGGGTTATATTTCGCAGGTACTTTTCTGGGCAGTAAAGATGTGTCAGATCAATTCAAGGGAGTGCATGATCCCAAAGTCGGTATGTGGATAATGCCCGCGATACCCGCGGTCCTTTCCATTACGATTGGTTTGCTGCCCGCGCCCGAATTCCTGGTAAAGTTTCTGGCAGGTGCGGCAGAAACCGCTTTTGATGGGAAGGTGAAAGTCTCCCTGGCTTTGTGGGCAGGATTATCCATACCTGAACCGCTCATCCTCAGCATCATTGCTATTGGTATTGGCATCATCCTGTTTGTTTTCAGACAACCACTGCGTCGTTGGTTGCAAGGTTTTATACCTGGTTTTGGCTTTAACAACATCTACTCATGGTTGCTCAAAGGACTTGACAGGCTTTCAGAACTGGTTGTGCAGATCCAAAGCGGGTTCATCCGTTCATATATTGTGGTGATACTCACAGCCGTTGGGATATTCCTTGTTTTTTTCTCCGCCCTTCCGATCACTGGTCTTCGTAATTTAATGCCTGCTTCGATCGAATTCACAGGTATCCTACCAACTTTTCGGGTCTTCATCCTGGTGATGGTAGTAATGTCATCTCTGGTTTCCGTGCTCCTCTACCGTGATTTCCTGGCAATCCTGGCTACCAGTGTTTCTGGATTGGGGGTCGCAGTGTGGATCGCACTTGAACCTGCGCCAGATGTTGCCCTGGTTCAGATCACCGTCGACCTGCTTGCAACGGTGATCCTGGTACTGAGTCTGTCACGTCTCCCACGCACCCAGCGGGAGAAAGCCCACGAATTCACTTTCCGGCAAAGCAGACCTGGAATCATCAGGGATGCCATCATATCCTTCGGGGCGGGTGCAGTGATGACCCTGATCGTTTACATCTCTCTCAGTTCACGCCCTCATCCAGACCTGTTGTCTTCTTTTTATGCTCAGAATGCGAAAATTTTGACAGGAGCAAATGATATCGTCGGTGCGATCCTGGTGGATTTCCGTGGTTTCGATACTTTTTTCGAGATCGCAGTTTTTGCTGCTGCAGGACTGGGCATTCACACCCTGCTGCACTACGCAGCCAGGAGAGCTGGTGACCGCGAAGATCCTGAACCACCGCAACTTCCATCCCACCTTCATCCTGTGATGGGGATTGGTGGTCTACCAACATCTCCCTTGTTGAGATTACTTGCCCGGACCATTTTACCTCTAGCCCTTTTATTATCGGTGATCCAAATCATATACGGTCATGACCAGCCGGGTGATGGATTTACTGCCGGCGTCTTCACCAGCCTGGCGATCGGTTTCTGGTATGTTGTGTTTGGCTACCATGAAACAAAAAGGCAGTTGCCCTGGTTGCGACCTGGCTACCTGATAGCAATTGGCCAGCTGATAGCCCTATTGACGGGTTTTACCAGCCTCCTGTTAGGATCACCTTTCCTTTCATCAGTAAATTACGGCAAGATGTTAAGTATCCCTCTACCATCTGGATTCTATTTGAGCAGCTCCTTCTTTTTCGAGTTGGCAATTTTCCTCACCGTTCTTGGAGGCGCGACCTATATAATCGATAACCTGGGGAGACCAAAGGAACTTGATCTTGAAAGTGACAAATTACTCAGGCAACTTGCATTGAATGCCAGACTCGATCGATCAGGACAGAACGGGGATAAGGAATGATGGACCTGCTCAGTTCAGTCGCCGTTGGTGCCCTGTTTGGGCTCGGAATCTTCCAATTATTGAGAAGAAATGTCATTCGATCTGCAATTGGACTTGTTTTGCTATCCAATGCCATAAATCTTTTCCTTTTCTCTACCGGCGCTTACGACGGTACAGTCGCGGCTTATACACAAGCCACCGGTCAGATCAGTGATCCGGTTCCTCAGGCTCTCGTTCTTACAGCAATAGTCATCAGTATGGGTGGATTTTCATTTATCCTTGGATTAATTTACATCATTTCAGTACGTTATAAAACCAGCGATTCCGACCAGATCAGAGGGCTGAAAAAATGATAACAAGCTGGTTGGTCGTATTACCGATCTTGATACCTTTCTGCGGGGCTGTATTGGGACTATTGCTCAGGAGATACTGGCGGATTCAACTCATAATTTCCCTGGTTGCATTATCATCTTCCCTGGGTTGCAGTATCGCCTCTATAGTTCATATCATTTCAAGCAACTCACCGATCGTCTTTCAAGTTGGAGGTTGGCAGGCTCCGGTGGGCATCTCGATTGTTGGTGATTCTCTATCTGCGTTTCTGGTTGTCATGAGCCAGGTGATTTTTTTTGCCGGTATCTTTTATTCAGCAGGATGTAAAGACAAATGTATCCGATATCCCGCATATTTCCCACTCTATTTGTTGATGGTTACGGGGCTTGCAGGAGCATTCCTGACCGGTGATCTATTTAACTTATTCGTATTTGCTGAATTGATGGTTATTTCCGTCTCCGTCCTGACGGCGATATCTGACGATAAATTAGGTGTGGAAGCAGCATATAAGTATTTCCTCATCAGCCTGCTGGCTTCCATGTTTTTATTAATTGCCTGCGGCACACTTTACGCCACCTACGGAACATTAAACATGGCAGACCTTGCCATTAGAATCAAAGCAGAACCAAACCTCCCACTCACATTAACCGCGATGGTGTTCCTGCTTGTATTCTTCATGATTAAAAGTGCTGTCGTCCCATTTCATTTCTGGCCTCCTGATTTTCATGCTGCTGCCCCAACCCCCGTTAGCGCCATGCTTTCCTCAGTGGTAGTAAAACTTGGGGTCTATGGTTTCATCCGTATGATTACCCTTTTATTTATCGACCAGGCTGAATCGATCAGCATGGTTCTGCTGATATTGGGCATACTCGGAGTCTTATTCGGTGGTTTTGGCGCGATGGGCACTTCGAATGCAAAGCGAATGCTGGCTTATTCGACCATTGGACAGATTGGATTTATCCTGGTCGCTATTGGATGGAGTACTCCATTATCTTTGGCAGCTGCATTGATATTTATTTTTAATCATAGCCTGATTAAATCAGCATTATTGATGATGGCTGGCGTGCTGGCAAGCAGGTTACGGATAAAAAGTGCTGAATTTTCTTTGCTTGCAGGATCTGGAAAAACAAAACCAGTGACGGGTCTTTTATTTATCATGGGAAGCATTGCCCTTGCTGGAATCCCCCCAATGAATGGGTTCATAAGCAAGTTAAGTCTATTTCTCAGCGGTCTAGATGCAGAAGCTTATCTAACCCTAGCAATTATTGGAATTGCTAGTTTATTGACTCTGGTTTATATGATCCGAGCATTCGTGATGATATGGTTGCAGACTCCAGAAAGCGATTCGTCTCCTTTAAATCCTGGTGATCACTTATTAGTTCCTGCCCTTCTGATTGCCTTTTGCCTCATTCTGGGATTATGGGCAGCGCCTCTCGTTCATCTAACCCAACAGATTACCGTCTGGTTATCAGACCCATCCAATTTTATCCGCGCAGTGATTGGAAATTAATATGTTAAGAGACACCTCATCTAAAGTTGAAAATGGAATGCCTTACAAATTTACACATATCGCTCAAATGACCCTGGTATTATGGGTAATTTATGTGTTGATTACGGGTAACTTCGAAATCCGTAACCTGGTGGTTGGTCTTCTCATCGGTCTGATCATCAGTTTGCTGGTCCGACCTCAGCAGTTAGCGATCCGCTGGCGCAACCTCCCGGTTGGGTTGTGGTCAATTTTTCGCTATCTGCTCCATCTGGTCTGGGATTTGTTCATCAGCAGTCTCCAGGTGGCAGGCATTATCCTGAAACCTGAGTTGCCCATAAACCCCGGTATTGTTGAAATCGACGCCAGCTGCCAGAGTGAGTTATCGGCAGCATTGAATGCGCATGCCTTGACCCTCACACCCGGTGAGCTAGTGGTCGAGATGGACGATGAAGGACGTCTCTTTGCTCATGCCCTTGACACGCAGAAAACAATGCAGGTAGCAAAGCAGGTACAGGACCTGCGCCGAGACCTGCTCAGTAAGATATTCGAATAAAAAGGCGGATTTCTCCGTTGAGCATCATCCTTGAGTATACAGTTTGGGGCGCTTTAGGGCTTCATATCATTCTAACGCTGGTGTGCGTCTGGCGGGTCTGGCGTGGAGAAAATATCATCGACAGGCTTGTAGCACTCGACGTACTCACGACACTTGTTTTGATCATCTTCGTACTGGTTGCGATCATTGAGCAGACAAGCGTATTCATCGATATTGCCATTGGGCTGGCTGCTCTCAGCGCGATAGCTACCATTGCGATGGCAAAATTTATTGCAGACCAACGGATGTTTTGATGATGAGAACATTGTTGGAAATTCTAGGGGTTGTCGCCCTGGTCAGTGGTAGCATCTTTACTTTGCTCGGGATCCTTGGCATGATCCGATTTCCGGATGTATATACCCGGTTACAAGCAACTGGCAAGGTGAGTGTTTTGGGCGCCGTAATGGTGCTGGTTGCAGCCATCATCCTGACCCCGCTCAGCCTGGGGAAAGGCTTACTGTTGATTTTATTGATCATATTATCTGCCCCGGTTGTCACCCATGCCATCGCTTCCGCAGCTTACCGGACAGGGATTCCTCTGGAGGGATCAAAAGTCGATTATCAACCCAGAGATGACCTGCGAACGCGCCTGCCGAAGGTTTACCGGTACGATCCTGACCTGGTGATGATCGATGTGGATGAAGGCAAGCTGGGGCTTTACCACCGACCTGGAAGAAAAATGTTCACCAGGTTAAAAAAAGCCGGGATCGATGTGGTGGTAACTTTGCTGAACGAAACGGAAAATGCCAGGCAAATCGGCAATTCTGTCCAGAACCAGGGGATCGAGTGGGTCTGGATCCCTATACCGGATGGAAGTCCGCCGGAGGGCGAAGTCAAGGACCAGATCGCAGAAAAGCTCCCGGAGCTATCCAGTTTATTGGACCAGGGGAAGTCGATCCTGATTCACTGTTCCGCCGGTATCCACCGGACTGGCATGGTTGCCCTGGCACTGCTCCGCTGGAGAGGATTCAGTGAAGAGCAGGCACTCAAATTGATCGCCCAAATGCGCATGCATACCTACAGCGGGATGCGCGCACACCAAATCAATTGGTCCAGCCAGTTCGGCTCGGACCAACCGGAATCTTCCCAAACCTGAAATCCGGCACTCACTGACCAGCACATGAGCCTGTTTTAAGGTATATTTATAGCACAGCCCCGGGAAAACTCACGAACCCCTCGGCACAAGTCAACAGATTCGAACCATCCAGGAGGCATGCGATGACGTATACAGCCGAAATCAGCAGGATTAATCCAACTTGCTTCTTGTTTCTGATTGACCAATCAGGATCGATGAGCGATCCATTTCCTGGCTCAAACCGGCGTAAAGCGGATAATGTGGCGGATGCGGTTAACCGCCTTCTGCAAAACCTGGTCATCCGATCCTCAAAGTCAGAAGGTGTGCGCGATTATTTCTATGCGGGAGTTATTGGTTACGGTTCCAGCACTGGACCTGCTTTCAGCGGCAAACTCGCTGGTAATGAGATAACGCCGATCAGTGAGATTGCTTTAAACCCGGCGCGCATCGAGGAACGGGTAAAGAAAGTCGAGGATGGCGCTGGTGGTCTGGTCGATGAGATGGTAAAGTTCCCAATCTGGTTCGATCCGGTGGGCAACGGCGGGACACCGATGCGAAAAGCCATGGAGATGGCGCACCGTATCCTGGATGAATGGCTTTCACAACATCCGGCATGTTTTCCCCCGATCCTGATCCACATTACCGATGGGGAATCTACAGACGGTGACCCGACCGAAATCATGAGGCAGTTGACTGAATTGGAATCTGAAGATGGCAATGTTCTGTTATTCAATGTGCATCTTTCCAGCAACCCTAATGCAAAGCCTGTAGAGTTCCCTTCTCACTCTGAGGGTTTACCGGACAAGTATGCGCGTATGTTGTTCGAGGCTGCCAGTTCCTTGACCCCTTATATGCTGACGGTTGCCCAAAGCGATTATGGCTTGAACCTGGCGGACGGCGCCAAAGGTTTTGTTCTCAATGCTGACCCAATCCTGGTGGTAACAGCCCTGGATATCGGCACGCGCACGCCTACCCTGCGGTAAGTCTTAACCCTCTCGCCTCATGGCAGCTCCGACACCGCTGACATGTTCGATCACCAGTTTGTGGGCGCCGAAGCGCGGCAACCTCAAGTCGGAATACGAAGACGCTTTCGCCCAGAATCCCGCGGGAGAATCCGTCCACGATTCATCCTGCTTTTTGGCTGTCTCTGATGGCGCAACGGAAAGCTCATTCGCCGGGATCTGGGCGAAACAACTGACGCGCAGCTTTTGTTCAAAACCTTTCTTCACAGAAGAAGAAGCTATTGACCGAATCGACGGGTTATCGGCTAAATGGCACGAAATTGTGTTCCGTAAACCTCTGCCTTGGTTTGCCGAAGAAAAAGCCAAAATGGGAGCCTTTGCAACCTTTTTGGGATTGGGGATATTCGCAAATACGGAGGGGGGAAATCACTCGGGCGATTGGCACGCCGCCCTTGTTGGGGACAGCTGCCTTTTTTATATCCACAACGACGAACTGCTGCTGTCGGTGCCCATCAATGACTCAGATGATTTTGGAAACGCACCGATTTTGATTTCGAGCATCCCGTCCCGGAATAAGGATGTATGGAACCACCTGGTTTTATTAAGTGGAGAGTGGGAATCTGGAGATTTGATCATCCTGGCGACAGATGCCCTGGCAGCCTGGTTCCTGATAGAAGTGGAAAATGGGCATAAACCCTGGAATGAACTCTTGCTGTTCTCAAAAGAACCGGATGTGAAGGTTATGTTCCCCCAATGGGCAGACCACAAACAGCAAGGCAAGGCGATGAGGAATGATGATGTCACCTGCATACTCATCGAGTTAAATTAATCGTATGCCATTACCGCGCGGAGACGAATACCAGTTAGCCGTCCAAACCCCGCGGCGCAGCTTTAACGATACGGAGCTGCAGTCCTGCCTGGTGGAAACGACTTTGCTGGGGCTGCCCAAACCATATGCAGGGGGGTTCACCACCACCTACCATTTTTCCACCCAATCCTGGACTCATTCCCGTCATTGGGCTGTGCGCTGCTTCACCCGCCAGGTAGCCGACCTGCACCAGCGCTATCGCGCCATCGGTCGTTTTATTAAGAAAAACAACTGCCGGTATTTCGTCCAGGCTGACTGCCTATTACAGGGAATCCGGGTCAACAGCCAGTGGCTGCCTGTGATCAAGATGCAATGGGTAGAAGGATTACCATTGAATATTTATGTTGGGCAAAATCTTGCCTCACCTGAACGTATCCATAAGCTAAGCGAAAAATTCAAGAGCATGGTGAGTGAAATTAACGCTCTCGGTATCGCTCACGGAGATTTACAACACGGCAACATTCTCGTCAAGAATGATGAGCTGTTCTTGATCGATTATGACGGAATCTTTCTACCGGAATTAAAACGCTTTGGCAGCAATGAAATTGGGCATCCAAATTACCAGCATCCCGGACGTGATGAACGTTGTTTCGACCAGGACCTGGACCGGTTCTCCGCCATCGTTATTTACCTGGGATTGGTGGCGACAGCCGCTGAACCCGAGTTATGGGAACAGTATGAAGATGGTGAGAACATTCTATTTCGCAAGGAAGATTTCCAGAACCCGGCAAATTCTCCCTTGATTTCTTCCCTGGGCAAAATCCAGGCGATGGCTGAATTGACCCAGCGTTTTATGGGTGTATGCAAGCTGGATTATGAGAAGATCCCGGACCTGGAAACTTTCATCAGTGGAAAATTCAACTACCCCAAGGTGAACTTTTCTAACAACGTTTTGGAACGTCCTAAACTGCGTTTCGAGCCCATGCCTGGATCCAGGCGCACTGCGACCGACTTAAATCTCGAAAGCGGGGCGCGCTGGACCTGCAAACAGCAGGTACAGCCGTATGGAAAAAGAGGCTCTGGACCGGCTTTACGGACAGATCAGCCCGGGCAGCGCCAGAAGTAAAAGCAAGACCAGACCAACCACTCAACCTGTAATACGGGCAGCAGGAAGCGGCATCATGATTTCATCACCTTCCCAGCTTCAACTGCAATTGGACAGGATCGCCGCGTCACCGGTCTATGTCTGGTTAAGGGCGGTTTTCTCTTTCATCGCCAGCATTGCGAACATGCTGGCAAAAGGATTTGCTTACCTTTTCATGTATAACAGACCAAGGCAATTCACCCGGTCATCCTTGAAAAGGGTATCGCTATTCCTCTTCTATGCACTCTGCGCCGTGGCGGTTCTACTGCTGGTCGCCTGGTTGGCTAATGTATTCGCCTGACCCATTATTCTGAGACGAAGGCAACCCCCAACAAGCCTGTGCCGGTGTGCACTGAAAGACCCGGCGTCAACTCAGCATATAAAATTTCTTCCGGACATGGCATGTTGGCGCGCAGCTGCTGCTCAAATTCTCGCGCATCTGAGAGGGCATTCACATGAACAATCGCCATGCGAGAGACGTCGTTTTCACCAAGTTTTTCCTTCGACAGCTCGAGAGTGCGTACCAGTGATTTATTGCGAGTTCGCACACGTTCGAGCATTTCCAATTTACCATCCTGAATTGTAAGGATTGGCTTTACATTCAACAGCCCGGCAAAACCAGCTGCCAGCTTGCCCACACGACCGCTCATCGCCAGATATTTTAGAGTGGATAATGCGGCATACAAGTGCGAACGCTGGCGCACATCATCGACCAGAGCAATGATCTCTTCTTTCGAGGCGCCTTGCTGCACAGCTTCAGCCGCTGCCAGGACGATGAACCCCTGTCCCATCGTGAGGCTGAGGGTATCGATTATGGTAATGTCCCTGCCTGATGTATCTTCACGTGCAGCCAATACGGCGTTGTCGTGTGTTGCACTTACCGTGGAGCTGACACACAGGCAGATGATCAATTCAGCGCCTTTTTCAAAGGCTTGCTGGAAAGCGGCGGAAAATTTCGCTGGGGCAGGAGCAGCCGTGGTCGGCAGCCGATTCTCCCGGTCGATTCTTTCAAACAAAGACGCGTCGTTGATATTTACGCCTGTTTCGAAAACTTCATCTCCGAATTGAACGGTAATCGGCACCTGGTGGATCACCAGGCTCCGGGATAATTCGTCAGGGAGACTGCAGTCGGTGTCTGTAATAATAGCAATGGATGAAGACATTTGATAAACTCCTTAGGTATTTTTGTATTTATGGTGGAAGTTTTGATTGATCAGGATAATAACCATTAAATTGAAACACCGCAGATTATTTTCAGTTTCAATTCTGTGTCCCAACGAACTATTCCCCGGTAAGTGCCTCAAGCTGTGATCTCCATCGAGGCGGCTACCCCACCCAGAAAAAAACAGCCCCCATGCGGGGGCTGATAATCATTTATACATTTTTAATAACGCTATGCCTTCGCCGCAGTCTCCGGAAGCATGCCTTCCAATAAAATCTCTAGAGCCATAGTATGGCTGCAACGCAGACGGCTTTGGAAAAAATCACAATCACACTGCCAGACCCCATCTGATAATGTGACCGTATGAGGATTGTTTTCCCCTTCAAAAGTTACTTTCAGCGTTTCGATGTGGATGCGGTCGCGCTGCTCGGCATATCGTTTTGCTTTGTCAATCTTCCCGATCATTCCGTAGTCCATAACATTCTTGCTCCTTTCATTCCTTTAAATGGTTTTTTAGGTACTTCCAGGAACTTGCCTTGGATTAGAAAAATAAAAAGGCACACGCGCTGCGTGCCTCCTATGTTTATAAAATGCCTCTCTTTTCTACAAATCTGCTCATAAGAAAGAGTGAACTCCTGGCGCTAGTATAAGCCGAGTCAGGTGGAATGTCAAATTAATGCTGGATTGATATCTATAACATAAACAGATTCCTATAGAATAATAATTGTTTTACAACTACAACCCAAATTGTGGGTAAAATATGTCAGTAGAACGTGCTGAAAGCAGCTGCCAACCCCATACCATCATAAAAGGATATCCCCATCATGTTTGATTTGCGCCTGGAAAAATTACAAAACCAAAACACTGCACCCTGGTCCGAACGTATCATCTCACAATTGGAATATGCCCGCGAGTTATCCAACCTGGCGGGTGGTAAACACGACTCGATAATTGAGGACACGATCGCCTTCCTCGTTCGCAAAAACGAAGATTCGGGCAGCCTCACCAAAACAGCGGCAATGGAAGCTGAAAAAATGATCACCAGCCTGTCCGCGGAAGCCAAGAAATATGAAATTATCTGCGCTGCCCACGCACACATCGACATGAACTGGATGTGGCGCTGGGACGAGACGGTGGCGATCACCCTGGACACCTTCCGCACGATGCTGGATTTAATGGATGAATATCCTGGATATACTTTTTCACAATCCCAGGCGTCGGTGTACCAGATCGTTGAGACACATGCCCCCGAGATGCTGGCAGAGATCCGCAAACGCGTGGAAGAAGGGCGCTGGGAGGTAACCGCCTCGACATGGGTCGAAGGTGATAAAAACATGCCAAACGGGGAAAGCCAGGTGCGCCACCTGCTTTACACACGCCAATACCTGAGCGAGCTCCTGGGGCTTGGTAAAGAGGACTTCAGCCTGGATTTCGAACCGGACACTTTTGGACATCATGCAAACGTTCCCGACATCCTGGCGAGCGGTGGGGTGAAATATTATTATCACTGCCGCGGCGATGAACACCACCTTTTGTATCGCTGGGTCGCTCCATCGGGACGATCGATCATCGTTTATCGTGAACCTACCTGGTACCTGGGTTTCATTGATCCCAGGATGGCTATCGCTGCGCCTTCCTTCTGCCACAAGCATGGGTTGAAAAGCATGTTGAAAGTGTATGGCGTGGGTGATCATGGTGGCGGTCCAACGCGCCGAGATTTAAACCGCATCCTGGATATGAATACCTGGCCCGTCTTCCCGAAGATCCACTTCGGCACATTCGCTGATTTCTACCAACAGGTGGAGCAGGTAAAAGACCAGCTCCCAGAGATCAGCGGGGAACAGAACTTCGTCTTTTCCGGGTGTTACACGACCCAAAGCCGCATCAAACAAGGGAACCGCCTTTCTGAAAACGTGCTTTTCAGCGCAGAGACCTTCAACACCTGGTCAGCTCTCAAGGGGCAATCCTATCCCACGGAAAAATACACAACCGGCTGGGTGAACACACTTTTCAACCAGTTTCACGATATCATCACAGGGTCAGGCGTCGCCGACACCCGGGAGTATGCCCGCGGGCTTTTCCAACAGACCCTGGGTATCGCCAACAGCAGCAAGCGCCTCACTTTCCAGTCCCTGACCCAACCAGGCAGTGCGGACATCGAAGATGCATTGCCGATTTCGATATCCGAAGGCGCTGGAGTCGGTTTTGGCGTGGAGGAGTTCAGCCTATCACAGGTATCGCGCGGTGGAGGCATCCGTCGGTTATTCCACCTCTTAATCCGTCACCATGGGAGCGGGAAGAATTGGTCGAGCTGGTGTTATGGGATTGGGAAGGCGACCTGAAACGCATGGTCATTACCGACGAAGATGACAGGTCTCTCGAATACCAGTTTATTGACGATGCCTGGAAGGATTACTGGGGTCACAAATATATCCGCCTGCTCGTAAATGCGGCTCTGCCACCCTGTGGGTATGCTACCGTTGTTCTCAATGAGTCCGGCAAAATCCTTGATTTCAAGGCACATTCATTGGGACCACGCATCGAGGAACCGGAAAAGCTGGTTCTCGAGAACGAGTATCTACGGGCAGAATTCGACCGCAGTTCATGCGCTCTGGTTTCATTACGCAGTAAAGCCAGTGACAGCGAACTCATCGACCAGACACGCCCTGCCACTTTCAGACATATTCTGGAAGATGACCGCAAGGGAATGACTGCCTGGATCGTGGGACGATATTTGAAAATCGAACCTCTGGTGGAAAATGTCCGCCTCTTGAAACTGGAGACCAACAATTCTCTGCGCCAGAGCCTGGTATATGAGGTGCGCTTCAGCAGGTCAAAGCTCAATGTGACAGTTTCTCTCGATACAGGCAGCAGGAGGCTGGATTATGACGCATCCTGCGAATGGCTCGAAGTGGGACGCCCGGGAGAGGGTGTGCCGCAGCTGAATTTCCACCTTCCTTTGGCACATAGTGTGGATCAGTACCGCTATGATATCCCCTTCGGGACCGTGGACCGTGTTCAGTTCGACCAGGACGTCCCCGCCAACAGTTGGGGGATAGGCTTGGTAGAAAATGATGAGCAGGTGCAGCTGATCACGGAGAGCACATATGGGTTCCGTGGTTTTGATAACTCGCTGGCTCTCGACCTGCTGCGCAGTTCTTTCGACCCCGACCCACACCCTGAATTGGGTATCCACGCGCTGCGCTTTGCCATGGTCGTCGTTGACCAGGATGCCGGAAAGCAAGAGTTGATCGCCAATGCCTTCGACTTTTCTCACCCGGTAGACGTGATTTCCGGAAAGGGTTCTCAACCAATCCGAGAAAGCTTCCTCACCCTGGAAAAAGGGACCGTGATTATATCTGCTGTGAAAAAGGCTGAAGGTATTGACAGTAAAGATGTGATCATCCGGTTATATGAAACTGATGGGAATGAGACGGATGTGACGCTGAGGTTTGCCTACCCGGTTCTCTCTGCGGATTGGGTAGACACGCACGAGGAAAAGATTGCGTTGGACCAGACGCTGCAAGCCAAAGATAAATTGCTTTCATTGGTGTTGAAGCCGTATCAGATGGCAGCGGTGAGGTTGAAATTCACCTAACCCTAAATCCCTTCCCTAAAGGGAAGGGACTTTAATTGCTGGGTTCACACAACTTTTTCCCTTTAGGGAAGAGACTTTAACTACTTGACCTATCCAACTCGCTCCCATTCAGGGAGCGAGTTTAACTCCCCTCCCTTTAGGGAGGGGTTGGGGGTGGGTGTTTGACTTCACCTATCCAGCAGCCTCACATGCTTCCAGGATGATCGCCAGCACCGTTTCTAATTCCCGGTTGACTTGCGTATTCGTGAACCTGATAACGCGCAATCCTCGAATTTCCAGGTCGTGGTCGCGCTCCTTATCGTACTCTTCCTGATCGAGATGAACATCCCCATCAACTTCAACTATTAGGTTTGCCTGGTGGCAATAGAAATCGACGATGTAACTGCCAATCACCTGCTGCCTGCGGAAATGATGACCTTCCAGCCTGCCGGCGCGCAGGTATTGCCAGAGTTTGCCTTCAGCAGGTGTCATGGTCTGGCGAAATTCCTTCGCACGTGTCCTCATTTGGTTTGAAACAGGTTGACCGGTGACGATTTTTTTGATTGGCATGGTTTGTTTTATTTTACCTAACCCTAAATCCCTTCCCTAAAGGGAAGGGACTTTAATTCCCCTCCCTTCTGAGAAGCTTTGCGATTTTAATTCCCCTCCCTTTAGGGAGGGGTTAGGGGTGGGTGCCCTCAGGGAGGGCTAGGGAGGGTGCCCTCAGGGAGTGGGTACTCTAAAACTTAATCTCCATCCAGACGAGGATCTGGCGAACGTAGAAGCCAGCAGCATCGATGGATAAACTGGCGTGGTGGGCGGGATAATCGAACACAAAGGGCACGTGCCTGCCCATCATCAGGCGCGCATGAGTGAGCAGGGCAGCGGCTGCTTTCTCTTCATGCTGGGGCGGGGACGCCAACCAGAGAAGATTCGAACCCGTGTATCCGCTCTGGCAGGCGAGTATCCCGAGCAGTTCTTCACCATCCCAGGCAGCCCACTGGCGCACCGAGGTTGCCGTGAAAATTCGGGACATCAGCCCCTTTAACCCCGGGCGAAGGGTGTTCAACTGCATCGGCAGGTTCCAGCGGATACAATCGGGATAAACTTTTTCCAACCAGGTTTCTTGCACCTGCCAGCAATGTGCTCGACGTGATGCAACCCGGATACCTTCCGGCAGCCCAACCGGCTTGCCGGCACTGCTGCTGAACCAGGTCGTCCGGCTGGCGCGTTCAACAAATCCTAAGCCCCGATACAGGTTCAACGCCGCCTCATTCTCTTCACGCACTTGGAGCCAGACTGAGACCGCGCCTCTTTTACGGGCGTTTTCAATCCCCTTTAGGGTCAATGCCCTGGCGATCCCGCGCCGGCGGTACTCAGGATGGACAGCCACATTGGCGATCAAGCAGGAGCGCTTGCCCTTTATCCGGTAAGGTATCAGGCTTAAGTTGCCAACCACCTGCTCATCTTCCGCCCAGATATAACCGGTAAGAGGCACGGAAGACCACTCCTCTGCAGCAGAAGCCAGGAAGAAAAATCCGGGAGCCCGGGCTGCATTGCGCATACCCTGGAGATAACGTTTCCCATCCTGATCCAGAGTATCTGCAAAACACAATTCGATCAGGTCGGCAACGGCTGTTAAATCGCGCGATGGGTTGAATGGGCGCAGCTGCCCCCCGGTTATTGAGGATGTGACCGTGTTCGTAATCGCTGCCATCCTGGCGTATTTTACTTCAAAAGAAACCTTACCGAGTACCAACACTTTGTGGATATAATTGGAATATCCCGATGAGTGTCAATTTCCTGGAAGTCCGCAAGCAAGTCAATGAGATGGGCGAAAATGCCCCTGCGAGGCAGAAAAAGCTGAATGAACTGCGCGATAAGGCAGCAAATTTACTTTCTGCCAACGCCAATGAAATCGATGCCCTGCGCATGAAGGTTAGCCGCATCGTGGAGACCATCGATCCTAACCTGCGCTGCGCCCTTCCCATACGGGACGCCCTGGATAAATCGTTCCCCTTACCCGACCTGCCTGTTCGAGCCGTAATCCTGGCAGCAGATGGATCACAAATCTCCCCTGACCGGCACGCTGAAGTGGATTACTGCCTGGTCAATGTAGGCGCTATCCAGATGAGCATTGGCGAAACACAACCACCGCGCACGACCACCGAAAGCGAGCTGCTTTACGATGATGCGCTTTTTACTGCCTCAGGATCGATGACGGAAGCAAGGCTGGCGTTGATGCGCGACCTGCGTGAGCGCAAACTGCTGGAAAAGCTGGCAGCGGTTGAAAGTAAACTCATCGACCCATCTGTGCCCATCATCACATTCACTGATGGACCGATGGAATTATGGGGGTCGATCGAAGCGGAAAACTCTGCAGCCTTTCACCAGAGCCTGGAGCAATACCAGGAGGTGCTTTCCAAGTTGTGCGAAATGGGTACGATCACCGCCGGGTATGTGGATAAACCGTCTGCCAACCTGGTCCTCCGCTTGCTGGAAATTTCCATGCTCAATGAACAGCAGCTTGCTAACGTGCGCAGGGAATTTCCACTGCGAGGTGTGACCGATATTGATCTTTACCGCAAGCTCATCCAGCCCGGGGAACGTTCAGCCGTGTTCGCATTGCAGTCAACCAGTGCCAGGCAGTATGGGGGGACACTGAGCCTGCATTTTTTCTATCTGAACGTGGGTCGGAATAACCATCCATCTCTGGCTAGGGTAGAAGTACCCGCCTGGGTGGCTGACAACGAGATCTTATTGGACGCGCTTCATGCGGTGCTGGTCCAGCAGTGCCAGGCAATGGGCACGCGGCCTTATCCTTATGCCCTGCACCGCGCCCATGAAACCGCTATGGTGTCGATGAAGGAGAAAGAGCAGGTGACAGCTATGATCACCCTGGAACTACGCAACCGCGGAGTGGAAGTGGGCGAGATTTCATCAAAACAGGCAAACAAAGACTCCGGCGGGAGCATGAGCTATCAACGAGGAGGAAGAAGATGACGGTAATCGAAATCGGTCGGCTGCTGCGCGCGGGGACTAAGGATTCGTGGCAGGATGCCGGGTTACCGAACTCGACAGTCCTGAATTTGGTGCATTGGTCAGTGTACCTCTGGATGGCAACGCTAAGATTTATGGTTTGATTTACGACATGCGCATCGATGACGATGGGTTGGTGCGCCAACTCGCCGCAGCCGACAGCGTGGACGATACGATCCTTTTAGATAACCGGCTCAACCGCAATGTGCCTGTCGAGCTGCACGTTCTCAGCGTAGGTTTTGCCCAGGACGGTAAAATCCACCACATGCTGCCCCCGCGGCCTCCTCTAAGCCTCGAGCAGTTATTTCTCTGTGATGAAAATGAACTATGCACCTTCACCAGTATGGGGCGCTTTGGCTACTTTCGACATATTCTTCGAGCTGTTGACCTGCCCATTGGCGAGATCCTGGCAGCGCACTTAATGCAGGCTGGCGCAGCGCAGATCAGAGCAGGAAACCAGGGATGGCTGCAGCAGGCGACCCAAGAATTGATCATCTTACTGCGCGATGATTACCCCACACTGATGAGTGTGCTGGGCGCGCTGTCAGATATTAACATCGAGGGGGCAGTTGAATGAAAAAGGGATCAATCGGATATATCGTTGGCGGTGGGCTGAAGGAGAGCTTCAGAGTACGGCTGACCGTACCGGCGCAAGAGATTCAAGAAGGCGGGTTTGTGGTTGTCGAGAGTGGGGACTGGCTTTTTTACGGTCTGGTCACCGACATGATCCTGGGATCAACCGACCCGCGCTTCGCAGATGAACAATCCGAGACGCGCTTCCCGGCAGAACTGGCACACCTCCTGCATGGGCAGACACTTTTCACGAACCTGGAAGTGTTACCGGTGTTAATGCAGGAGCGCGGTCCGGATCTTGGAACGCCAGCTTACGAGCACTGGAGGCAGGAGATTGAGATTGGGTTGAGAGAAAAACCTGGGCTCCTGCCGGTGAAGACCATCCCTGCCCACCACGCTCAGGTGAGGCTGGCAACCGAAGGCGATATTGCTGAGATTTTTGGGGATCCGGTTAAGAAAGAAAATTTTGTCATAGGTACAACGCGCGAGGGCGACCATAAGGTGTGCATCAACCTGGACCAGTTCGTGCAGCGTTCATCAGGTGTCTTTGGCGCCACGGGCACAGGCAAATCCTTCCTCACCCGACTGGTGCTGGCTGGTCTGATCCACTACAACAAGTCTTCGGTGTTAGTGTTCGATATGCATAACGAATATGGCTATGATGACACTGCTTCTGATAGTGGATTGCGCGTGATCGGCTTGAGGTCAAAATTCCAATCCCGCCTGCGGATCGTCGGATTGGGAGCCGGGACGCGCATCCGCAATAACGCTCCCGACTTCAACCTGGAAATTGCCATGGGCGACATCATGCCTGAGGATATTGAGCTGCTCACCCGGGAACTGAACCTGCGCGAGACCACACCGACAACACTGGAAGCATTATGGTCTGATTTTGGAAACAGCTGGTTCTCCGAGTTCAAGGCAATGCAATCTGGGGCGAAAATTGAGGACGATAATGGGAAAAAGATCCCGGCTCCGGGCAGCGTCGAAGCCTGGGCAAACCAAAAAGGGGTCAATGTAAGTGCAGCGGAAGGGCTGCACAGCAAGCTGGGCAGGCTTTTCCGCCTGGAATACGTCGTTGAGAAACCAGCCGCTGACACAATCAGCGAGATCATCAAAGCCTTAGAAAACGGTCAGCACGTGGTACTCTCCTTTGGCAAGCACGAAAGCGACCTGGATTACCTGCTGGTCAGCAACCTGCTCACCCGGCGTATCCGCGATGCCTGGGAACGGCGCACGAATGCCTACCGGACCAGTGGAGAAGGTGAACCGCGGCCGCTTGTGATCGTGGTGGAAGAAGCGCACAAGCTGCTCAACCGCGAACTGGCAACACAAACAACCTTCAGCAAGATTGCGCGTGAAATGCGCAAGTATTATGTCACCCTGCTGATCGTTGACCAGCGACCGTCGCAAATCTACGACGAGGTGATGTCACAACTCGGCACACGCATTTCCGGCTGGTTAGGGGACGACGATGACATTCGCGCAGTGCTGACGGGGTTGGCTGGACGCGAATCGCTGCGGGGATGCTGGCGCGCCTTCAAGCCAAGGAGGAGGTACTGCTGCTTGGATGGGGTGTGCCAATGCCGCTTCCGGTCCGATCAAGGCGTTATGATGACAGGTTCTGGGAAGAACTCCTGGGGAAACCAGCCAGTTCTTCTGCCAAAAGAACGGAGGAAGATATCTTGAAGGATTTCGGATTTTAACCCGGTAATGCAATCGCCGGCTGAATCAGGTCAGTATTGTTCGATCCTCGCAGAGCAAGCCGGAGAGGATATGGCAGGCTCAGCCCCACATATCGAAACTTACCTGCTGCTTGAATTCCCTGACTCCTGGGGGCGGGACGTAATGGAATCTGACCTCGCAGATGAACTGAAGACACACATTCAAGAACAGTTGAAGCAGCTGCCTGCTGCGAAATTCTTGTTTGTTCGTAATCCTTTCAAGGCGCATGGATCAGGTCCGCGTTTTTTCTTCATCTCCACAAATCCAAAACATCCATTCGCATACAGGTTACACCTGGGTGATGGACGCGACCTGCTCGGGCTTGATTTTTCCTCCCTGACATTTGGAGAAACCGGACCACCCGCCAAAATGAATTTCATACCACCTGGATCGTTGGGATGAACCCTTGTACCTTGTTTGCACCCATGGTCGCAGGGACGCGTGCTGCGCAAAATTCGGGATCCCCATTTACTCCCAGCTGGTCGAACTGGCAAATGAAAGCGCATGGCAGTGCTCTCACCTGGGTGGTCACCGATTTGCACCTAACCTGCTGGTCCTGCCGCAAGGATTGCTCTACGGCAGATTGGGCTCTTTGGACACCCAGCGAATTATCGACTCCAGCCAGCGTGGTGAAATAGTATTGGATCGACTGCGCGGCAGGACAACCTATCCAGCTGTTGTTCAGGCAGCAGAAATCCACCTGCGCCGGCATATGGGGGAACTTGGCACAGGCGCGTTGGTTTGGGAACCTTCCGATGTACCACAGCAGGATTCTGTACCGGTCACGTTTGTTGATTTAAAAAGCCAACACAGATACCGGCTTGATATCCGTATCGAGGACACTGGAGAGAGTGTCTTTGAAAGCTGCCAATCCGAAAAGACTAAACCCGTGATCCGATATTTACTCGAGGATGTCGGCTCTTCCCTCGTATCATCAACCTGAGGATCAGTGCCACAACCAGGATATATTTCAAACTTATAGAAAAAAACTTCGACAACATATAAAATTCACTGAAGGCGATGGTGAACTAAGGAAGCCGTCAAAATGAAACTAGCCACATTATGCTACGTGCGCCACCAGGGGAAAACGTTGATGGTCCACCGGATAAAGAAAGAAAATGACATGCATCAAGGGAAGTGGAACGGTTTGGGAGGCAAATTGGAGCCCGGCGAAACACCTGAGGAATGCGCCATCCGGGAGGTTTATGAGGAAGCAGGTCTGGTGGTCTCCAGCCCTGAATTGAAAGGGCTGATCACCTTTCCGGCTTTTAGTGATGAAGAAGATTGGTACACATTTCTGTTTGTGATCACCGAATTCGAAGGTGCTTTGATCGACTCTCCGGAGGGGAATTTAGAATGGATCAATGATGAGGATCTGAGCGCGCTTAACCTCTGGGAGGGGACAGGATATTCCTACCCTGGCTGGACAGACCAGGCTTCTTCTCAGGAAAATTTATTTACGAAGATTACAAATTTATCGATCACAGCGTAGTTTTTTATGACCAGTAGAATTTACCCACTCTCAGCCATCAGGACACTGGCACTGCACGCGCAGGGTCTGGCAGAACCGGGGAGAACAGCACCGGCACCATCACAAGGAACCATCGTCGAATTGGTCAAAAGGCTGGGCTGTGTGCAAATCGACACACTGCAGATGGTACAGCGCAGCCAGTACCTGGTCTTATGGAGCCGGTTAGGTTGCTATAAACCGGAATATTTCGACCGCCTTGTTTATCAACCAGGAGAACGCCAGTTCTTTGAGTACTGGAAACATGCTGCCGCGATCATACCCCTCGAAGAATATCGCTACCATCTGCCCCTGATGCGCTGGTTCCAAGAAGGCAACCACCACTGGAATTCCGATTGGTTGGAAAAGCCCGGATCCAGGGAGCTCGTGGAGCATGTGCGCTCCAGACTCGCCAAAGAAGGTAGCTTACGCGCTTCCGATTTCAAGTCAGATGAGGGACCGCGCGGCACCTGGTGGGATTGGAAACCGGCAAAACAAGCACTGGAATATTTATTTAACACCGGTGAGGTGATGATTGCCAACCGGGTCAATTTCCAGAGGGTTTACGATCTAAAGGAACGTGTACTGCCGGAATGGGTTGACACAACGGAGGTCACCGTTGAAGAAAGGGACAGGTTCCGCGTCTCCCAGGCTGTGAAAGCTCTGGGGGTTTGCGAACCTGCGCAAGCGGCTGATTATTTATGGACACGGCGAACAGAAATCCCACCCATTATGAAGCAGCTGATCAAGTCCGGCGAAGTTGTTGTAATACAAGGTGAGTGTTGGGATAACTCAGTGAAGGACCTTGTCGTCCATCGCCAGAACATGGACAAGCTTGAACAGGCTGCCAGTGGGGCAATGACCAGCCTGCGTACAACCTTCCTCAGTCCATTTGACAGCCTGTTCTGGGCTCGGGGTCGAGACATAAGCTTCTGGAATTTCTCACAAACCCTTGAAGCATATAAACGCTCTCAGGACCGAATCTGGGGGTATTTCTGCCTCCCGATCCTGTATAAGGATCGTCTGGTAGGTCGCTTTGATCCAAAGTTGGACCGAAAGAATCAAGTTCTCCATTTGAAAGCACTGCACCTGGAGCCGGGTGTACGCCTGGAAGACGAAATGATCACAGACATTGCAGCATGTATGCGCGATTTCCTTGAATTCCACCAGGCGGATGAACTGCTCATTGAAGAAAGCAAGCCGAAGCAATTCGGGCACGATTTAATCAACGCACTTTAAATCCTGGAAATATTTGAATATCATGGCGTTTTTATCTTTATTGGCATTTAAAATTGCACGCCTTCCTATCTCACGTTTCTGGATCGGAACCATGTTCAGCCAATTCTCTGACAAACTGCCGCTCAACTACATTCGAGAAAGTGATACTCTGGTCGCCTTCCACCACCCGCGTCCCAGCTACAAAACTCATATCCTCCTTGTCCCAAAGAAGGGAATTTCGAGTATTGAACAACTCGACAAAGAAGATCATGCATTCTTATTAGAATTATTCCAATGTGTTCAAAGCCTGGTCACCGAATTTAACCTGTCAAAAACAGGTTACCGCCTTGTGGCAAACGGAGGTAAATACCAGGAAATACCACAGCTTCATTTCCACTTAATTTCGGAGGGGTAATGTTCAGAAAGTTCTCAATCCAATGCTTATGCGTTCTACTGGTATACATACCATCCTGGTTTGTGCACTTTATCCAGTCCGCTGCCTTCTGAGAATAAATTGTCCCTCACTGCGAGAACGGGGGCAAACGACAACGCTGGTTATGTCTTCGAAACATCCAGCAGCACCTATACAGAAATCACGGGTGGAGTAATCAGCAGCGCAAACGGTGATGATGGTGCTGAGACCATATCTCTGCCTTTTCCTTTCACCTTCGACAGCCTGATCTACAACAATGCCAGGATCAATGTCAATGGATGGATTGCGCTTGGAAAGAATTACCAGAGTGATGGATATTTTAACGACCTGGCAAACCCGGAAGCGCGACCTCTGCTTGCCCCTTTCTGGGATGACCTGTATGATGACAGCACCAGTGAGATCCGTTTTGAAACCCTGGGTTCCAGCCCTGAGAGGGTTTTTGTGGTGCAATGGAAAGGCGTGCGTTGGGCAGGTTCCACCGGGAACAGGCAGAATTTTCAGGTGCGGTTGTATGAAGCAGATAACAGGATTGAGTATGTTTTCGGTGCGATGGCGAATTCGAGTAACACATCGGCATCGATAGGCATTGTTGATCCACAGGGAGGAAGCGGTCATTTCCTGAGTGTCACCCCAGGCGCTCCACCGCAGACCAGCACAACCACGGCGGATAACAACATCACCAGCATAAACAACCTCCCCAGCGGAACCATTTACCGATTTGTGCCCCCTTGTTTCCATTTATGGCTGGGAACAGTGGACACTAATTGGCATAACCCGGATAATTGGAACTGCGGGGTTGTACCTGACGGCGACGATAACGTAAGTATTCTTTCCGGAGGCAGTTTTGATGCCCAGGTTACTTCCGATGCTGCTGCAGGCATTGTGGGTATCATGGATGGTGCCGGAGTGACGTTGGATGGGGGAAATTTCCAGGCTGTTGGGTTTCGTATTTTTGGGAACCTGATAGTTACGGGTAATGAATCGATAGCGATATCGGGAACAACTGCTTCCTGGGATTGTGACCCGAGCATTGGAATATTTGATTCTGGAAGTGGGGTAGTAACGCTTACCGGCAGCGGCACTACAACGCTGACCGCCCCAGAGACATTTTTTGACTTGATCCTTATTAATGGTAAATCTTTCGATCCAGGACCGAGTGCCCTGCATGTTCAGGGAACTTTCACCAACCAGGGTACATTCTGGCCAAGCACTGATATCAGTGAAGGGAATATTTTTTTAGGAGATGTGTTGAACGAAGGAGTTTGGCGGCAGCGCATCTCGAAGCAGCTGTTTAGCCAATCCCTGACGAACACCACCACAGGAACATTCAACGCCAGCTCGGACAGCGTAAATGGTGTGCGGATTATGGGTGATGTTCAAAACCAGGGGACATTCAATGCTTCAGCAGGCGGGTGGCTGGAAATCCACGGAAATTGGGTACAAGATGGCACTTTTAACCACAACAATGGGAAAGCGGTATTTAGTGGAAATGGGTTGCAGGAAATCCAGTCCAGCTCTGGCAGCACTTCATTTTACGACCTGTCTATCAGGAATGGAAGCAACGCCTATCTAAATAATAACACCCGCATACTTAACCGCCTGGATATCGACCAGGATGCCAGCCTGGATATAAACACACAGGAACTGAGTGTAAATGGGGAACTGGCAAACGAAGGGATAATCGCGCAAGTCAGGAATGCGCCAGCAGGAATCCTGACACCTTTCCTGCATATACAAAACGAGTCTGGGACAGCTGACGCTTATTTTGGCATGGAAATTACCCCTACCCAGAACCTGGGCAACACCCGGGTTGAAATAACCCATGCTGGTGCTGCAGGCTGCACAAGCAATCCTGCCGACGAGTTGATTTCACGCTGCTACTCAATATCACCCCAAACACCTGCTGAGGCTGCAATCCGGTTTTATTTTGAAAATAGTGAATTGAACAACCAGGTATTTGATGCCATGAAAATATGGCACCCCGCACCGACCTGGCAGCAGGCAGGATTTAATTATTCATACTCGGCTTCGTGTACATCCGGGCAGATCGACTGCTGGATGCAGGCAGATGGACTGGAAAATTTTTCACCCTTTGTTCTGGGAAGTGGAAGCTCCCCAACATTTGTTGGATTTCAACGAATAAGTGCCAGGTCTTACGATCCAGTACACTCGCTTATTCTGATCATGCTTCTGTGCCTATCGGTAATCTCATGCATTGGGCTTATGGTCTTTTGGACAAAGAAAGCAAACACGCATTGATAAGAAGAAAAGAAAACTGGAGTGAGATTTGAGCTTGTTTCAGTTATTCCCATATTGTTGGTAAATGCCCAATACTTTATCGGCATAATAGTAACCCACATCCATGGGACCATAGAATTTCAAAGCATCGCGGATATTTCCATACTTATTTAACAGGTTCGCAAGCATTTCTGTCCCATAAGCTACATTGAATTCCGCGTCCTGTAATTCTTTAATCGAAGGACGATCATGGAAACAGGGTCCATTTGGGCAGCGAAATGAAGCAGCCAGACCGTCCCTGGGCATCACCTGCATCAATCCAACTGCCCCGCTTTTTGAATATGCCAGAGCATTTCCACCACTTTCCTGCCAGATCAAAGCTGCTAAAAGGTCGGGATGCAAACCTGAATTCGCCGAATAAAATGTGATCAACTGGCACCATTGTTGAATTGAGCCTGGATAGGATTGGCTGATTGAACAACCAGTGTTGGACACATCTACCGGCTGGTTGTCTGTCGATACCTGGTTCGATGTATCTAGAGGCTGGGCAGCTTGAGCAATCTCAGGAAATAGCACCCCACCACTTAGAACATAAAGCAATATTGAAAGCATACTGGCAAATAATAGTGTCCACGGAAGCACAATACGTTTGGCTATTAGAAAGTTCATCTGTGATCTCCATTTAATTTAGTATTCCCATTCAGCGGTATTAAATCTTGTCAATTAATACATACAATAGTAAAATAGCACAAATGTTCTATAATGTCAAGAAACTGTCTATAAGTAGAACAACAACCCATTATAGAACAAATATTCTAATTTCCCTCTTGACAAATAGAACAATTGTTCTATAATATTTATAGAACACACCATTCGGTGCAAGAATAAGGAACTTTATCCTAAAGGAGTAATATCATGAGTACCAATACAAGTGTTGATCGTCGTTTCCCAGCAATACCCGGTCAGATACGGATAAGACGCGGTTTAGCTTTCGGGGTCATCATTGTGACAGCCCTACTCGCCTTCGAGTTATTCAACTACAGCAGCACCGAGTTCGCTCTGTCAGATTTGTTGAACGACATGTCATTTCTTAGGCTTCAGGTGGGCTACCATCCTGGCTATTGCATTCTGCGGGATTGATTTTGCAGGAATTGCGCGGTTGTTTACCCCCGAAGAAGGTGAAGATGAACCCACTGAGGTCTGGTATCTTTTTGGAGCCTGGTTGTTAGCAGCCACCATGAATGCAATGCTGACCTGGTGGGGCGTATCGAAGGCACTGGTGGATAACAATGCTATATCGAACACCTTTATCGCCAGAGAAACCATTTTGAGAGTGGTGCCAATTTTCGTAGCCGTCCTGGTTTGGTTGATCCGAGTGTTGATCATCGGCACCTTCTCAGTTGCCGGCGATCGCCTTTTTTCCCAGCGAGACAAGAAACCAACCAGCTACGACCGGTCTTCGAACAATCCCAGGGGATTACCCGGTACACCAAACCGCAGGCAAACCATACTTCCAGCGCAGACGCCTCGACCAGCAGTATCATCAACAACGTTCAGACCATCACCAAAAACATCCTCAACAGAACCAGTCTATTCACGGTCGGATCCCACTTATCACCCAACCTCAGCTATCGCCTCGCCCCCTGGACAAAGTGGCTCAAACTCCATGAATGTCTCCACCAGAACATTCAGCTCTAAAGGTGGCAGCAGTAAAAGTTAAAAATACCTTCACTAAAGCAATGACGGCTTCCAAATTCAGGAATTTGGAAGCCGTCATTGTTTTAATTATGAATACAAAACTCAGTTTGTTATTTCATCACCACAATCATCACCCGCTAACGGCAGCCAAACTGTAAACACTGTGCCATTAGGTTCCCGCACCGCTACATCTATCTGTCCCCCGTGATTGCGGACGATCCAATAAGCAATCGAAAGTCCTAACCCGAAACCTTTTCCGTCCCGGCTGCGAGTACGAGATTTCTCACCTCGATAGAACCTTTCAAAAATGTGCGGCATATCTTCCTTTGGAATTCCAGGTCCATTATCACTAACAGTCAGGCAGGCGAGTGAAGTTGTCTTGCTCAATCCCACAGTGACTTCTCCACCTGCAGGTGTGTATTTAAGCGCATTACTCACCAGGTTTACAATCACCTGTTTGATCCTGTCCTGATCACCGCAGACCAATACCTGGTCAATATCAGTCAGTTTTAAAGAGATCCTATCTCCAGCCAAAATGCGCATTTGTTGGAAAACTTCTAACAAAACCGTATCCAATTCAACCACCCGGAGAATTAATGGCAACTTTCCGGATTCAGCCTGTGCCAGGAGAAGGAGATCACCGACCAGGCGAGTCAGGCGCTCTACTTCAATGTCAATACCCGACATAGATTCTTCATCAGTGCAATTAAGCCGGCGCATGAGATCAACATTGCCTTTGATAACTGTCAAAGGGGTTCTCAATTCATGACCAACATCAACGATGAATCTCCTTTGTGTGTTGAAAAGATTCTCCAGACGGCTCAATGTCTGATTGAATGCTTCGATCAATTGTCCCACTTCATCATTGGGTGAACCTGAATACGGGATACGGTGAGACAGGTCGTCAGCACGGGTGATACGCAGTGCAGCTTCTTTTACAGTTTCCAATGGAGCCAGAGCCTGGCGGATACTGAACCAACCTGCCAGTCCCGCCACAAACACCGCTACCAGGATACCCACCACCAACACGGTCAGAAGCACCTGCTGGGTTTTTTCTATTACGGTCATATTCATCCCAGCCTGGATAGTCCCGATTATACGGTCCTGACCACTCACTTTTATAGGCACAGATAAAATCCGCCAGCGAGAGCCCTTGTAATTCAGATTACGCAAACTTGGATTTACGGTGGAAAGCGCGGACTCATCCAGGGGAGGATCGTCACCGCTCAGGTTACCAGAGGAGGAATTCGAGGAAACCATCTGCATTCCAGAACTGGACGTAAATATCCACGTCCTGATCCAGCCCGGGGAAAATTATTTGATCCAGCAAACCTTTCTTACTGGCGCGAGCACCCGAAACAATCTGGTACACCGTCCTTCTCAAGGCAGCGTCCATCTCGCGCGTCAATGTGATACTGACGGTTACGTACACTGCAGTCCCCAAGAGCAGGAGGACGCCTCCCGCAGTCAGCGTGTAAAGGAGAGTTAACCGTGCACGTAATGACATTCGGAAGAATCAGGAAGCTTCACGAAGAACGTATCCCATGCCACGAACGGTGTGGATGAGGCGTGGTTCTTCGCTCAGTTCCAATTTCTGCCGTAAATATCGTATATAAACCTCGATTATATTACTCTCTCCACCGAAATCGTACCCCCAGACCCGGTCAAAGATCATGTCGCGGGTTAAGACCTGACGTGGGTGTCGCATGAAGAGGTCAAGTAGTTCGTATTCCTTTGCTGTCAGGGAAATTACACGTTCGCCCCGGGATGCCTGGCGAGTGCCGGTGTCTAATGAAAGATCGGCAAAGCGCAGGATCTGCGGTCTGCTGGGTTGGGCACGGCGAAGTAAGGCTCGAATACGAGCCAGAAGCTCATCCAGGTTGAAGGGTTTGACCATATAATCGTCAGCACCCATATCAAGCCCCTGGATACGATCACTCACCGTGTCCTTAGCTGTAAGGATCAGGATAGGAACCGGACCCCCAGCACGCAGCCTACGACAGACTTCGAGACCATCAATTCCTGGAAGCATAAGGTCGAGGACTACCAGATCTGGTGGGTTGTCGCGAGCCAAAGTCAAACCTGTCTGACCATCAACAGCCGTATCAACCTGGTATCCTTCGTAGGCAAGCCCTCTGCGAAGAAACTTCAGGATTGCCTCATCATCTTCGATTATTAAGATCCGTGCGGCCATATTTCCTCCATTCTTTTTTAATATACCACAGCAAACACAAAGGTAAAAGAGCGATTATGTTTCTTTCCTAAAAACAGACACACAGGAGATAGGTTCGACCGGGTCGGGTCTACTCCTGTGTGTCTCTGAGTCGAAAAAAGCAGCTTATTTTACAGCGACAACTGCGCCAGCAGCTTCAAGTTTCGACTTGGCATCGGCTGCAGCTTCTTTACTAACCCCTTCAAGAACCTTCCCACCTGCAGTCTCAGCCAATTCCTTGGCTTCCTTCAAACCCAGACTGGTGAGTTGGCGGATCGTCTTGATCACTTCGATCTTCTTGGGACCAGCATCATTCACTACAACGTCGAACTCAGTCTGCTCTTCTTCCGGTTCAGCAGCAACTGCGGCTCCAACCGCGGGACCAGCAGCAGCGACAGCAACGGGTGCTGCAGCAGAAACGCCCCAGGTCTCTTCCAGCTTCTTCACCAATTCAGCGGCTTCCAATACGGAAAGCTTACCAAGTTCTTCAACCAATTTATCTAAATCAGCCATTGTAAATACTCCTATCAGTAGTAATTATAGTTTTTCTTCTCAACTTACAATCCGGTTTTTTCCCGGATATCCATCTGCCTAAAGATTCGGGCAGTAAACTATCGCACATTAACGTTCGGCATGTCAATGCTATCAATCAGCAGCAGGAATTGCTTCTTTTTCAGAATATGCCTGCATAACAGCAGCAAGAGAACGTGCTGGCTCAGCGAGAGTTCTAACCAGTTTACTGGCAGGTGCCTGGATAACACCCAACAACTGGGCGCGAATCACTGGCAGTGCAGGAAGCTCGGAAAGAGCTCGCACCTGATCAGCAGTGATTGACTTTTCCGCCAGATAACCGCCTTTCACTTTGACCACATCAGCGGTCCGGCTGAATTCCAAAACTGTTTTCGCCATGCCGGCAGCATCCTCAAATGCATAGACGATCGCAGTGCTGCCTTCGAATAAACCATCAGGGATCTCACGATTGTTTGATTCAAAAGCGATCTTGCTCAAGGTGTTCTTGACAATGTGGAATTCACCACCTGCTTCACGCACCTTTCGACGCAATTCATCGATTTGTTTCATCGTTAGCCCGGTGTACTCAGTCACCACCAGCCCTTCACTCCGATCCATCATCTCGATGTACTGCCCCACCAGTTCATTCTTGCGTTCCTTGGATATTGCCAATTTATTTTGCCTCCTTTCAACAAAAAAAGTCTTTGCCTCGCAGACCGTGCGGCAAAGACTTTCCCTCTGGTATTTCCAGATATTGCTGTGGAGTAATCTTCACCTCGGCAGGGAATTAAGTCGCTGTCTTAGCTTGCGACACCTGCTGTCTTTGGCGAAGCAGACATCATTTTGCTAGATTATATCACTAAGCCTCACTTGGTTCCATCACCTGAGACTGGTTGGCATCAATTTTGATACCAGGCCCCATGGTGGTGGTGAGGGTAATCCGACGGATGTAAGTGCCTTTGGATGAAGCTGGACGTGCTTTCTTGACGCCCTCCATAAGTGCAGCCAGATTATCGTAAAGCATTCCCTCATCAAAAGATACTTTGCCGATCGGAACATGCAGGTTGGCGGTTTTATCCACCCTGAATTCAACACGTCCGGCTTTCGATTCGTTCACAACCCTGGGAATATCTTCTGCGGGTACCACGGTGCCTGCCTTGGGGTTCGGCATCAGACCACGCGGACCAAGGATGCGCCCGAGGCGTCCCACTTTTCCCATCATATCGGGAGTGGCGATTGCCACGTCAAAATCCGTCCACCCTGCCTGGATTTTTGCGATGGTTTCATCATCATCGGCAACCATGTCTGCTCCAGCTTCGCGGGCGAGTGAAGCGCCCTCACCCTGTGCAAAAACGAGCACACGCACTGTTTTACCCAAACCATGGGGTAGAACAACTACATCACGCACCTGCTGATCTGCATGGCGAGGGTCAACGCCCAGCCGAATATGAAGTTCGACAGTGGCGTCGAAACTGGTTGTGGATGTCTCCTTAGCCAGGGCAACCGCCTCGGATGGGGAGTATTCTTTTGTACGATCTACTTTGGCAGCTGCTGCCTGGTATTTCTTTCCGTGCTTTGACATTATTTCTCCTTTGTGGTCCGAGCGGGCAAACGGAAACTGCCCTCCCACGGGATTAATCTACGACGGCGAGCCCCATATTACGGGCGGTGCCTTCTATCTGGTGCATTGCACCTTCCAGATCGATTGCGTTCAGATCCTTCATTTTCAATTCAGCGATCTCGCGAACCTGAGCACGGGTTACCTGACCCACCTTCTCACGTGGAGGGTTCGCAGAACCTTTACTCACACCCGCAGCCTTTAACAGCAAAACAGATGCTGGGGGGGTTTTCAACACGAACGTAAACGAACCGTCCGTGAAGACGCTGATCTCGGCTGGGACAATTTCACCGACCCGGCTAGATGTGCGCGCGTTGTATTCTTTACAAAACGCCATCAAGTTGATCCCATGACCCGCAAGTGCAGGACCAATTGGGGGGGCTGGATTTGCCTTTCCTGCCGCGATCTGTAACTTAACTATTGCTTTTAATTTCTTTGCCATCATTACTCCTTAGTGGTATTCACGGGTTGGGTACACCCTCCCACGCTTTATAACAGCTTCCACAATCCTGCAGAATTGCGGCTCTGCCTGAGCAGGCTGGTCAGCTGATTATGCCTTTTCTACCTGCAAGAAGTCAAGTTCTACGGGTGTTTCTCTCCCGAAGAAGTTGACCATTACGCGCACTTTTGCACGCTCCATATCGATCTCGTCAACGGTCCCTCTGAAGTCATTGAATGGACCATCAACAATCCGCACTCTCTCGCCGGACTTAAACGTGACCTTAATTCGTGGGGCTTCCGCTTCCATCCGTTTGATGATTTGAGAGACTTCTTCGGGTCTCAGTGGGGTCGGCTGGTTGCCCATACCGACAAATCCGGTAACACCTGGAGTGTTGCGCACAACATACCAGGACTCCTCCGTAAGCAGCATGTTGACCAGGATATACCCGGGGAATACTCGTCGCTCGATAGTGCGCCGTTTTCCTTCCTTCACTTCGATTTCTTCTTCTGTCGGTACGACAACATCAAAGATCATGTCTTTCATACCCATGGTCTCAATGCGTTGCTCCAGGTTGTGCCGGACCTTATTCTCGTATCCAGAATAGCAATGCACCACGTACCAGGCACGACCGTCTGAATCTTCAGGATCTTCTACCGAAAAAGATTCATCTTGAAGCTCTAACTCTGCATCATCCTGAGGTTCTTCTGTTTGCTGTGCATCACTTTCAAAAAAATCCATCTTAATCTTCCCGTAAAACTCTAATAATTCCTGATTACCAGTTTCTCTATCGCAAGATTAACGAAATCATTTGCGAATAAATGTAATCCAACAAACCTAATGTGAGACTCATTATCGTTACAACCACAACAACGATACGGGTGAGAAACAAAGCTTCTTCGCGAGTGGGCCAGTGAACTTTGCGTAATTCACCAATAGTTTCGCCAAAGTATTTCCGCACCGCTGAAAATGCCTTCTGGAAAAAGTTGGGCTTCGACTGGTTCGATGCGCGGCGAACAGGCTTCGCCTCCGCCTTTTGGCTCTTGGTTATCGCCTTGTTATCTTTCCCGGTCGTCTTTTTTGAACTCTTCGCCTCTTGCGATTTCGTCGCTTTTGCCATCGAGGCCTCCTTCTCCAGATATTTGCTATTTTGATTGATTTGATACGGGCAAGACGCCGCCTTGTTAGCGGCGTCTCCCTGAGCAGGCCAGGCAGGAATCGAACCCACAACCCCCGCTTTTGGAGAGCGGTGCTCTGCCAAATTGAGCTACTGGCCTATCAAACCACCTTTCATTATACTGCAGAGAATTCGTTCTAACGCTCCGCAGCATTCTACATATTTTACCTCGTCTCCCGGTGTAATTGATGGCACCGGCAGCGATTGCAAAACTTCTTTAACTCCATCCGCCCGGGGTCATTCCTGCGGTTCTTCTCTGTTGTGTAATTACGTTCTTTACACTCTGTGCATGCCAGTGTAACAACTGGACGAATTCCTTTTTTCTTAGAAGCCATTCTCTTTTACCAGACCTGAAATTTCAGGCATCCTCCATATTAGTCCAGGATCTTCGTGATGACGCCAGCGCCAACCGTCAGACCACCTTCTCGGATCGCAAACTTCGATCCCTGTTCCAACGCCACGGGCACGATCAACTCCACTTCCAGGTTCACGTTGTCTCCCGGCATCACCATCTCTATTCCTTCTGGCAGCTGGATATTCCCCGTCACGTCCATCGTCCTCACGAAGAACTGCGGTCGGTATCCCGTAAAGAAGGCTTTGTGCCTGCCTCCCTCGTCTCTCCTCAGCACATACACTTCGCTCATGAATTTCTTGTGCGGCGTGATCGACTTCGGTTTCGCTACCACCATGCCTCTTTCCACGTCCGTTCTCTCGATGCCTCTCAGCAGCAGTCCAGCATTGTCTCCCGCCATCCCCTGCTCCAGTGACTTGTGGAACATCTCCACTCCCGTCACCACCGAGTTCAGGCTCTTCTCTCTCAATCCTACGATGTCCACCGGGTCTCCTACCTTCACCAATCCCCGGTCGATCCTTCCCGTCACTACCGTTCCCCTCCCCTTGATCGAGAACACGTCTTCCACACTCATCATGAACGGTCGGTCCACGTCTCTCACTGGCTCCGGTATGTACTCGTCCACTACCCTCATCAGCTCTTTGATGCTCTCATACTCCTCTGCATCCGGGTCCTGGCTCGTGCTCTCCAATGCTGCCAGCGCACTCCCCCTCACTATCGGTGTCTCATCTCCTGGGAACCCGTACTCGTTCAGCAGGTCCCTCAATTCCAGCTCCACCAGCTCCAGCAGCTCTTCGTCGTCCATCATGTCCACTTTGTTCATGTACACCACGATCGCTGGCACTTCCACCTGCCTCGCCAGCAGTACGTGCTCTCTCGTCTGCGGCATCGGCCCATCCGGCGCTGCCACCACCAGGATCGCTCCGTCCACCTGCGCCGCTCCCGTGATCATGTTCTTGATGTAGTCTCGGTGCCCTGGCATATCCACGTGCGCATAGTGCCGGTTCTCTGTCTGGTATTCCACGTGCGCTATGTTGATCGTGATCCCTCGCGCTTTCTCTTCCGGCGCATTGTCGATCGTATCGAACGCTCGATAATCTCCCAATCCCTTCAACGCACACCATTTCGTGATCGCCGCCGTCAGCGTCGTCTTCCCATGGTCGATGTGTCCCATCGTACCCACGTTCATATGTGGTTTGCTTCGATCAAATTTCTGCTTTCCCATCTATTTTCTCCTTGCAAAAAACAATTATATTCTGATCCGGTAACCTGAGCCCTCAATGGGATTTGAACCCATGACCCCGTTCTTACCAAGAACGTGCTCTACCGCCTGAGCTATGAGGGCTGGTTGTTACATGGCTTCGCGCTGACCCTGAAGTGATCTTCCAGTCAGCGTTTAGTCCAGATGGGCGGTGAAGGATTCGAACCTCCGAAGGCTTCTGCCAACTGATTTACAGTCAGTCCCCGTTGGCCACTTGGGTAACCGCCCAAATTAGTAACCAGGCAATCAGTCACTAAGGTCATCAGACAATCTTTTCCGATCACCAAATTGCCTGATCACTTTAATCCTGATTATCTACAAGCCGACGACGGGAATCGAACCCGTAACCACCCACTTACAAGGCGGGTGCTCTACCGCTTGAGCTACGTCGGCGCATGGCTCTTATTAATGTTCATATTCTTTCCGTTTCACCAGCATACTTACTGGGTCCGCAATGCGCAAGGCATTATACCAGAGGCTTTTTAATGTAGCAAGGGACTTAGCCCCTGGTTCTGTCCAATTTCAGAGCTCATCCTGAGCGCAAAAAAAAGCAGCCGAAATAGCGCTGCCAGACATGCAAAACCAGTTTCTAACGAAGGCAGAGTTTATCAGGATTCGAGATTATCGTCAATATCCAGGAACAAAAAATGAGGCGTGTCGGTGTTCGCTCAGGAAAATCCACGTGCCTGCCAGGTAAAATACAAGGCGATCGATCCAGCAACCGCAGCATTGAGAGATTCAATATTTCCACGCATTGGCAAACGCAGTAAAAGATCACAAGAATCACGAACCAGGTTCCGCATCCCCCTGCCCTCGTTCCCGACCACCAGGGCAAGGGGTCCATCCAGGTGTACATCTCCTAAGGATGCAGCCTCCGGAGAATCTTCCAGACCGATCACCCAGGCGCCTTCTTTTTTGAGGGTGGAGATGGCTTGAGCCAGGTTTACCTGGGCAATTTGCAGAAATTCACTCGCACCTGATGAAGCATTCACAACTGCCGGGGTAACCGTTGCTGTCTGGCGATATGGCAATAACACGCCATGGACGCCTGTAATTTCGGCAGTGCGCAAGAGGGTGCCCAGGTTTTGGGGATCCTGCAGAGCGTCGAGTACCAGCACGCAAAGAGGCTCATCGCGCTCTCTGGATAAAAGGAGGATATCCACCAGGTTGCTGTAAGGATAACCACCCACTTCTAGCGCAACCCCCTGGGAGCTTGGATGAAGTGATTCCAATTCATGGCGAGGCAGGATCTCAACTGGCAGTTTCAATTGGTTCACGCGCCGGGTTATGGCTTGAAGCCTCTCATCAACCTTCCCGCTTTGGGATTTGGAAGATTCTGCCAGCCGCAGCCTGTAAAATTGGCGGCGGTCCGCCTTCAGAGTTTCGTGGACCGGGTTGCGCCCATATATCCACTCTTTCATGAAATCTCCAGCTGTAAAAAGCACGCGGGAAGGAGCATGGCAGATTTAGGCAGCGTCCGTTGATCCCAGGCGACCGAAAATCATCCTCCCCGCAGAAGTTTGTAACACCTTGGTGACTGTCACCACGACTTCTTCGCCGATGAAATCCCTGCTCTCCTCGACAACAACCATGGTGCCATCATCGAGATAAGCGATCCCCTGCCCGGACTCGCGACCTTCCTGAATCAGGATGACTGTCAGGTTCTCACCAGGCAGCAGAACCGTCTTCACCGCGTTGGCAAGGTCGTTGATGTTCAGTACTTCCACTCCCTGCAGCTCAGCAATCCTGTTCAGGTTATAGTCATTAGTCAGGATAGATGCGTGCAGCTGCCTGGCGAGAGTGACCAGCTTATCGTCAACTTCCTTGACACCATCCACGTCAATGTCACTAATCTTTACCGGCAGTGATGAATCTTTCTGGATCTGGGCAAGGACCTCCATCCCGCGCCGCCCTCGCTGTCGGCGGAGACCATCAGCCGAATCGGCGATATACTGCAGTTCGTTGAGGATGAATCTTGGGATCAATATTGAACCTATCAGGAAACCAGTACGGGCGATATCTGCAATCCTGCCGTCAATGATCACACTGGTATCCAACAATATGGTCCGTTCGTAGATACCTGCGCCAGTTGACGCAGATGAGGAAGTGGTGCCTGGTTCTTCTTCATCCGAAGTTTCTTTAGCAAACCGCGTCCGAAAAACATCGAATATCTCATTCTGTCTTGAAACAACAAGAACCACACCCAGATATACGGTCACTAATGCCCCAACCGCCGGCAAGATGTCACCGAAGGGTGCCGGTAAGGAGGACAAAGGAATAGACAGCAATCCTGCCACAATTAAACCTACGATCAGTCCAATCAAACCAGCCACCAGGGTTTGAGCCGGTATCTTGCTCAAACGCTGTCGCAGCGCACGAGCAGGTATGGTAGTGATATAAGGGGTCAACAGCCAGCCAACTACAATCCCTACAAACCCCCCTACCCCAGCATAGATAATCATATTCCTGGTGTCGCCTTCAGACAGGATTAAGCCCCAATACACACCCAATCCCCCCAAGATTACCAATCCCAACAGACGGGAGACACGATCAGCATTCATTGTAAAACTCCAGATAATAACAAAAAGATGATTTCAAAGTTTGTAGATTGGATGCTGACAGATTCGCTGGATGCTGCCAGATCAGTAAATCTACCCAATTTTCGTTGCGATAATGAAGAAATGAATTAATAAAGCCAGCGAATTAATATAAAGGTCAACTATAATTATAACCCGAGAAGGGTTGTTTGGGTATTTTCAGAAGAGCAAGATCGGTTAAATCATCCAAGTATCCACGAGTGAGGCAACAATGACTGTAACAACGACCTCAATAGAGCCCGGTCTTTCCGATAAGGAATATAAAAGTCGTGTATGGGCATGGACTATGTACGATTGGGCGAACTCTGCGTTCGCCACCACCATCCTCGCTGCTATCCTGCCCATCTATTTCAGCCAGGTAGCTGGCTCAACCCTGCCGAGTGCAACAACAGCGACATCCTATTGGAGCCTTGGGCTTAGCCTTTCATTGCTGATTGTGGCAGTGATCTCACCTATCCTGGGCACCGTCTCGGATGTTATGCGAGGGAAAAAGAAATTCCTTTCCCTTTTCGCTGGTCTGGGGATCCTGGCAACCGCCTTGTTGGTGCTGGTTTCCACGGGTGATTGGATCCTGGCGTCCATCCTGGGCATCGTGGGACGGATCGGCTTCAGTGGCGCGAATGTGTTCTATGACGCCTTGCTGCCGCATGTTGCCCGCGAGGATGACCAGGACCGCGTGTCTGCCCGGGGTTACGCAATGGGTTACCTGGGCGGTGGTATCCTCCTGGCGATCAACGTGGTTATGCTGCAAATCTTCCCCGGCACCTGGGGCGCCAGGTTGTCGTTTGTGAGTGTTGCCATCTGGTGGGCGGTCTTCACTATACCTCTGCTGCGCAAAGTTCCGGAACCACAAACGGCTACCGCAAAACTAATCTCCGGCGTCAACGTCTTCACCGCCAGCTTCCACCGCCTGGTTGAGACTTTGAAGGATATCCGCCAATACCGGGAACTCTTCAAATTCCTGTTGGCATTCCTCATATACAATGACGGAATCGGAACAATCATTGGCGTCGCCGCCATATATGGCGCAGAATTAGGTTTTGGATCGGACGAATTAATCCTGGCGCTTTTGTTGGTTCAGTTCGTAGGCATCCCCTACAGTCTTATCTTTGGCAGGCTTCCCCGTCAGGGTGATAAACGGCGACCCATTTACCTGGCGTTTATCATCTACAATTTGATCGCCTTACCCCTGATAGGGGTTTGGGGGAGGAACTCGCTGCCTGCATCGTTCACAGGATCACGCCCAGCACCATTTGTTGACACAGTCAATGCAAAAGGTCAGGGCAGATACCTGGTCAGTGATAACGTGATCGAATTTACAGGAGGTGATTGGCAAGACATCACGGTCCCCAAGGAAGTCCTGGGTAGTGAGCATGATGCTGTTTATGCTCAAACCAAAGAACAGGGAAGCCAGACCCTGCTTGTATATAACGGTCAGAACGTAACCGTGGTTTACAGCATGGGTCCCGCACACGGGATCTGGGATGTCTACCTTGATGGTGTACCGTTCCTCGATCCAAAGACAGGAAAAGCTGTCACAATCGATGGGTACAACCCCACGGTCCGCTACGATGTGTCTGAGACCTATCAAGTTGAGCATCCGGGTGAGCATACAATCAGCCTGGTCAACAGCGGCATATCCAACCCGGAAAGCACAGGAAACTGGATGGAGATTGCCTCCATCGAGGTGAAACCGGCATTGGTTGAGGTCGGTTTAATGGGGATACTCAAAATCATCGGGCTGATCCTCTTCGTAGAAGCGGTCGGGTTAGCAATCTCATTTCTGCTGGGTAAACCACTATTTAGTGGGCTTGCACAGGGGATGACAACCAAGAGGACAATCCTGCTGGCACTGCTGGTTTACGTAGTGGTTGCTGTGTGGGGTTTCTTCCTCGATTCGGTTATCGAATTCTGGCTGCTAGCCTGGATGATTTCGATCGTACAGGGAGGAAGCCAGGCATTAAGCCGCAGCCTTTACTCGGTGATGTCGCCGGCGACAAAAAGTGGAGAGTTCTTTGGTCTGTTTGGCGTTATGGAAAAGTTTTCCGCCATCATTGGACCCTTAATGTTTGCTGCTGCTGGGGCTGCTTTTGGCAGCAGCCGTCCAGCAGTTTTAAGCCTGATTGTTTTGTTTGTCATCGGAGGTTTGCTGCTTGCCTTCGTTAATGTAGACGAAGGAAAGATGGTTGCCCAAGAAGAAGACAGGCGCCTGTCAGGTAATGCTTGAAATTCGACAAGTAGATGGCTGATTTGACTGGCTCTGAACGGGCTGAATATGTCAATGACATGTTCACCCGGATTGCATACCGGTATGACTTGATGAACCGGCTGATGACTTTTGGGCAGGACCAGCGATGGCGTAAAGAAGTCATCCGGTTTGCGCGCCTCGAAAAAGATGGACGGGTGCTGGATATTGGCGCGGGTACTGGCGACCTTGCCAGAGAAGCACTCAGGCAGTGCCGCGAATGCCAGGTGACTGCAGCTGATTTCACCCTCGAAATGATGATGGCTGGCAGGGAGGGACACAAGCCTGAAAATCAAATTTCCTGGCTGGCTGCTGATGCGCTGCGGATCCCTGCCCAAGATAATCAATTCGACACCATCGTTTCCGCATTCCTTTTGAGGAATGTGAGCGACCTTAAAGAAGCTCTGGGAGAACAATACCGGGTGCTAAAACCTGGCGGCAGGATGGTCTGCCTGGACACAACCCCTCCCCCAGGTGGATTTATGGGGATTCTGATTAAATTCCACCTTCACACGATTATTCCTCTCCTGGGGAGCTGGCTGAGCGGGAATGCACCGGCATATCATTACCTGCCCGATTCAACCGAAGCATTTCTACAACCAGCGCAGCTGGCAGCGTTATTGGCAGAAACTGGATTTAAAGGAGTCAGCTTCAGACAATATATGTTCGGCACGGTAGCCATCCATTGGGGTGAGAAGTGAACGAAACCAGGGACGCAGCTTCGAGCAAGCAATTGGTAGTGGGAATCAGTGGGGCATCTGGCGCTATACTGGGAATCCGGCTTCTGGAAGCGTTACGACCAACACCCATCGAGACGCATCTGGTCATTACAGACGCAGCCGAACAGACAATCCGCCAGGAAACTGAATTTATGCCTGAAGATGTCCGACAGCTAGCGGCTGTCAATTACGATAACAGCGATGTTGGCGCAGCAATCGCGTCTGGTTCATTCGAAACCCTGGGAATGGTCGTGATTCCGTGTTCGATCAAAAGCCTATCAGCCATTGCCAACAGTTATTCAGGAGATCTGCTTTCTCGAGCAGCGGACGTAAACTTAAAGGAAGGCAGGAAAGTCGTGCTGGTCGTACGCGAGGCGCCCCTGCACCTTGGGCATATTCGCCTGATGCAGGCTGCGGTAGAAACAGGCGCGGTCATCTTCCCACCTGTGCCTGCTTTTTATGCTTTACCACAAAATGTAAACGACATGGTAGATAACATTGTTGGGCGCGTACTTTCCAGAATGGGGATAACAAACAATCTCTATGTCCCATGGAAAGACGGAGGGACTCGAGACGAATGACCTCGCAGAGCAGGAACCTGGAAAAAGCTGCCCTGCGCGGTGAACCGTCTTATGTCTGGCGTGCCGGACAGGAACGGCGGTTGCAAATGATCCTGGAGGGCTTCGGCAATCGAATTAATGGCAAGGTGCTGGAGAACGGCTGTGGTATCGGAATGTACGTCCAACGACTGCAGAAGTACGCAGGCGAAGTCGTTGGATTGGAATACGATTTTGAAAGGGTTTATGAAGCCAGTTCGGCTGAAATCCACCCGGCACCACAAGCCAATGCTTTTTTCATATGTGCTGCGGGTGAGTGCTTGCCATTCCCGGACGAAAGCTTCGATGCGGTTTTGAGCCATGAAGTGCTGGAACACGTGAACAATGACCAGCAGGCTGTTGCAGAGATGGTCAGGACGCTCAAGCCTGGCGGCAGGATCGTGGTTTTTGTCCCCAACCGAGGATACCCGTTCGAAACTCACGGGATTTATTGGCGGGGTGAGTACAGGTTTGGCAACATTCCCCTGGTCAACTGGCTTCCACGCAAGCTGCGCGACCACCTGGCGCCGCATGTTAAGGTTTACGCCGCCAGAGACCTGGAGAATTTATTCTCCGGTCAATCTGTCGTCGTCCTGGAACGAAAGATCATTTTTGGAGCTTACGACAACATCATCGCCCGATGGGGAGAAAAGGGTAAGTGGCTGCGCAGTTTGCTGCAAAAATTAGAGCGCACTCCTTTGAGGATTTTCGGATTATCCCATTATTGGGTCATCGAGAAGAAGAATCAACCGTGATCCGGAATTCTTCAATTTTCTTGAGATCGAGATCCGGAAACACTAGTCGCGGCGAAAGATGTAAATCCCATTCTCGATAGGCCACTCTCTACCGCAATAAGTGCAATTACAAGACTTGTCAGTCTCTTCCAGGGGAAAATGTAAACAAACCGGGCAGCAAAAGAAGGTACCGGCAGCAGCTGGCGGCAGGTCGGTCTGAACTCCGGCACGCACAAACACGCTTGGGGATAACTGCCAAAGGTCCCCGGTCCGCTGAGCCATGGCGTCCAATCTCACCAACAAGGAGAGCGGGAGGAGGCGCTTGAGGATTCCAAGCCGGAAGTGCGAAACCGTTATTTGTCTTTGAACCTGGAATCCCGATTGGCGAAGCCAATCTCTGATCATGGCAGGATGAAAATCGAAATTCAAGTCAGCAAATTCAACCGGCTCTGGGCTGAACGGGCTCCATTCCTGTCTGCGCAGCAGGTAGCGGAAGATTGCTTTCAGGTTGTGCTTGCTCGCATATTCAAGGATAAATACTGCACCATCGCGCATGACCTGGTGTATTTGTTGCAGCGCTTGCGGCGCATCCGCCATGTGGTGAATCGTGCGGATCATCGTGGCGGCATCGAATAATCCTGGCACAAACGGTAAATGATAAATATCAGCGACGACGTAGGTGAAACGCGGATCGGAACCTAAACGTTCCTGCGCCTGCTCAAGCTGGCTCCTGGCATAATCCAGCAGCACTACCTGTTCAAATGCTTTATACCGTGGCGTATTCCTGCCTGCTCCAGCTCCCAGTTCAAGGATTCTTTTGCCAGAATCGGGCAGCAAACGTCTCAAAGCGATAGCTTCAACCTGGTCTTCATAACTGCGCTCACCCTGATCCCAAAAACTGGTCTGGTAATCGGACCCTTCATAATTACAGATTGGGGGAGACTGATTACCCATCAGGTGAATGACTCCCGTTATACCCACGACCAAAACCTCGGTAGCTAAAACCTAATTTCTTCATCAACTCAGGATCGTAAATATTACGACCATCCAGGATAACTGGCGTTTTCATCAATTGACGAATACGGGCAAAATCGACTTGCTTGAATTCATTCCATTCAGTAACCACAACCAGAGCATCACACCCCTCTGCCAGCGAGTAAGGATCCGACTGCATCAGGACTTTCGGCAAGCAGGAACGGGCAACGCCCATGGCAACCGGATCATAAGCCTTCACGCGGGCGCCTTGTTCCAGCAGTTCAACAGCGATATCCACTGAGGGCGCTTCGCGCATATCATCCGTGTTCGGCTTGAAGCTCAAACCTAATAAACCGATGGTCTTTCCTGCCAATTCACCCAGCATTTCGTGCAGTCGGTTGACCACCAAAGGTCGACGGTCATCGTTGATTTCCATTACCGCATGCAGCAATTGAGGGTGTCTGCCTTTTTCTTCTGCCATATACGCCAGGGCTTTGACATCCTTCGGGAAACATGAACCCCCATACCCCAAACCAGCGTCCAGGAAATGAATGCCAATTCGCTGGTCGTATCCCATGCCTACTGCCACTTCCTTGACATCCGCCCCAAGCGCCTCACATATGTTGGCGATTTCATTGATGAACGAAATTTTAGTAGCAAGAAAAGCGTTCGATGCGTATTTAATCATTTCAGCAGTTCTCAAATCTGTGATGACAATTGGCGAGCGCAGTGGAAGGTGCAGCTGAGCCACTTTTTCGGCTGCATCACGGTCCAATGAACCCAAAACCGTGCGGAATGGGTGCATAAAATCAGAGATAGCCGATCCTTCGCGCAAAAACTCCGGGCAGGAGACCACCGAAAACGGGACCGGTGACGGTTGGTGGCGTTTAACGATGTCCGCGACCCAGTCACCTGTACCGACTGGAACCGTTGATTTATTGATGATGATCAATGGAGCTCGCATGTTTTCGGCAATACTTTGAGCGGCTTGCGCGATGTAGCGTAAATCAGCCTCTCCATCAACCCCCGAAGGAGTTCCTACGGCGATAAAAACAAAATCGGAATTTTCCAAACCTTCCGGGTATGATGTGGTGAAAGAAAGGCGTCCGGCTTGCATGTTGCGACTCACCATTTCTTCCAACCCCGGTTCGTAAATAGGCATTATGCCGCGATTTAACCCATCGATTTTATTCTCAGCAATGTCGAGAGCAACCACCTGGTTTCCCAGGTCAGCAAAACAGGCAGCCGTCACCAACCCGACATAGCCAACCCCGACCACACAAATCTGTTTCATGCAAATATTCCTCCTGAAACCGATTACACACACGACCTAACGTCTGGAAAATTTTACAGCCAGGGTTTGGTCTAAAAGCACCCAGTTACACAGCGCGGCGTATCTTACCATACCTGTTGACAAGCGTCATCTGTGAATTATGACGCTTGTCACTTGTAATCCGCCAAATATAGTCTAAAATATTTATAATTATTACTATCCAAAAGATCAAATAAGGGAGATTTATCAATGCAAATCACTCGTCAAGCAGATTACGCCGTCCGTGCGGTTTTATATTTATCGAAAATTGGACAAGACCGCCGGGCTTCAACCAGCCAGATTGCTCAGGATCAGCAGATCCCACCTTCATTTCTGGCGAAGATTGTATCCCAATTATCGGTAGCTGGTTTGCTTCAGACATCACGAGGAGCGCGTGGCGGTGTATCACTCGCACGCAACCCAGAACAAATCACACTCCTTGAGGTTGTCGAGGCAATCGACGGACCCATTCTTTTGAACGAATGTGTTGGCGGTAATGGCGCCTGCACTTTCGGTGATGAGTGCCCAATGCGACCGGTTTGGTGTGACGCCCAGGCAGACCTGGTGAACCGACTTCGACAGACAAATTTTGCCAATTTGGGACCGGTTGGCAGCGCACCAGTAGCCGCCTAGTCACATTTTAGCATCCTCAAAATAATAGTGGTGAAACGCTGTTGCATGGCGTTTCACCAGTTTCAATTAAACTCAATCAGCCCTCTAACAGGAAGCTGTCGCAGGCAAACGAATCAAAAAATTCCCTTTTTTGACGTATAATCCTTTCAGGGGAACAATTACTCAGGAGGAACAAATGGCGGAGACGCACAATGTGCGTGCACCTCGAGGCAATCAATTAACCTGTAAATCCTGGCTCAGCGAAGCTGCATACCGGATGATTCAAAATAACCTGGATGCAGAGGTGGCTGAACGTCCTCAAGACCTGGTAGTGTATGGAGGTCGCGGGCAGGCAGCAAGGGATTGGAAATCTTTCGAAAAAATCCTTGAGAACTCTGCGAGAATTGGAGGACGATGAGACTTTGCTGGTGCAATCTGGCAAACCCGTAGCCGTATTCCCTTCTCACGCAGATGCGCCTCGTGTTCTTATCGCCAATTCGAACCTGGTGCCTCACTGGGCAACTCAAGATCATTTTGACCAGTTATCCAGAGATGGGCTGATGATGTACGGTCAAATGACTGCGGGATCGTGGATTTACATCGGAACGCAGGGCATTCTCCAGGGCACTTATGAAACACTAGCTTCGCTCGCCAGACAGCGCGGTTGGATGTCTCTAAAAGGGAAATTCGTACTCACGGCTGGGTTGGGCGGAATGGGAGGGGCGCAGCCACTTGCCATCACAATGAATGAAGGAATCGGGGTGGTCGTAGAAGTCGACCCTGAACATGCCCGGCGCAGGCTTGAGATTGGGTACGTGGATATTGTTGTTGACACCCTGGAAGAAGCGATGACATTGGTCGAGGAGGCGAAGGAAAAAGAAATTCCGAAATCCATCGGACTGATCGGAAATGCAGCCGATATCTTCCCCGAGCTGGTCATCCGTGGTGTAACCCCTGACGTTGTTACAGACCAAACCCCTGCTCATGACATCGCAATGTATGTACCATCCGGTCTGAGTGTTCAGGCAGCCACGGCACTTCGGGAAACATCTCCAAAGGAATACGAAGAGCGTTCAATGGAATCGATGGCACGCCACGTGGAAGCGATGTTGTCTTTCCAGAAACGAGGCGCTGAAGTATTCGACTATGGCAACAATTTACGCCAGAGAGCCTACGATTATGGCGTTAAGGATGCGTTTAATTATCCCGGTTTCGTCCCTGCCTATATCCGACCTTTATTCTGCCTGGGTAAAGGACCTTTCCGGTGGGTGGCTCTTTCGGGAGACAAAGAGGATATTTACCGGACTGATGAAGCCGTGTTGAAGCTGTTTCCAGAAGACGAACACCTTAACCGTTGGTTGACTATGGCAAAAGACAAGGTCCCCTTCCAGGGACTGCCTGCCCGTATCTGCTGGCTGGGGTATGGTGAAAGGGTAAAAGCTGGATTACGTTTTAATGAAATGGTGGCATCTGGAGAGGTCAAAGCGCCGATCGTCATAGGGCGGGACCACCTGGATGCCGGCTCTGTTGCCTCTCCCAACCGGGAGACTGAGGGCATGCGTGACGGGAGTGATGCGGTCAGCGATTGGGCAATACTAAATGCGTTGATCAATGCTGTTGGCGGCGCCACCTGGGTGTCATTCCATCACGGAGGTGGCGTTGGTATCGGTTACAGCCAACATGCTGGTCAGGTGATTGTCGCGGATGGGAGCGCGGCTGCGGCTCGAAGGCTTGAAAGAGTGCTGACGAGTGATCCGGGGATGGGTGTTGTCCGCCACGCAGATGCTGGTTACCCAGAAGCTGTTCAGGCAGCAAAAGAATTCGGGATTAAGATGCCAATGATATGAGATGAGAAAATGGAAGAAATAAAATCAATCGGGCGTTTTGTTGTTGAGACCCATCTGCAGCACTCAAATACTTCGGATACATATAAAGCCAGGGATACAGTCCTCAACAGGGTTGTCACCCTGAGGGTCTTCAATCCGGAATTAATAAAAAAAAGCCGCACGCGCAGCTTACTGCTGCAAACATTACAGAAATTAACCGATCTGGTGCACCCTCACATCAACTGGGTTTGGGACATGGGAGAAACTGAGGGCAGAATCTTTGCTGCTGAGCGGTATGTCGATGGTCAGACCCTGGATGAATTGATCCAATCCAAACAACGCAAAACCTGGGCTGAGGCACTTCCAGCCTTCCGCCAGATTGCTCAGGCTGTGCAGTTCGCACACCAGAGAGACATCATCCATGGCAGTATTACCCCGGCATCGTTATCTTTCAGCGATGACCTTGGAGCCGTGATAGCCGGTTTCGGCTATACACAGGTCTTCTATCCGGAGAGCGAGATCACCAAGTTCACAGACCAGGCGGGTCTGGCACGATTGTTAATTATGATGGTATCCGGGAGGACTGATCTCCCCGGTGAATTTGAGCTGTCCGAATACTGGCCCTTGAGCGCACCGCGCCTTGTGATTAAAGCTTTAGGCCGCGCCCTTGGATTTACCGATGAATGGCAATACCCTTCGATCGATGAATTTGCACAAGATGTCAACCACCTGGCTGGGCTTCCGCAGCCATCTCTTTCCAGCAAAGAATTGGCAGCTCTGCAGGCAGAAGAAAAGCAGTGGATCAAGGCACAGGAAGAAGCGCGGCAGGCAGCTGAACAGGCTGCCAGAATGGAAGCACTGGAGGCGGCTCGCAAGGAAATTAACGAGCAAATCCAGCTTGCCCGAGATGAGGGAGAAGAAAGCCTGAACGGCATGGAGAGCAAGAGAGAAGATGATGCTTTGATGGACTCTGGTAAAAGTGCAGCCGACCCTGATGAAATTGCGCCAGTTGGAGAAACAAGCGAAGAAGCTGTTCAATCCGATGTTGAGGCAATCATTGTACAGGATCTTAATGGCAGCCTGCAAACAGATCCGTCAACAAAACCAACACCTGCACCGGTGCCGCTGCCGGATAAAGAAAAGCCGCGTAAAAAACGAAACCGGGTGTGGTTGGTCATCCTGTTTATATTCGCAGTACTGGTAATCATAACTTTAGCCTGGATTTTGACTAACGGTTTAGTACTCCCTGTGCTGTAACCGCTATTGCACGGTTTGATGTTTACAATATAATAAGCGCCATGTCCCGGTCGCCTTTTCTGTGGCTTTTTCTTTCCCTTGCTGCACTGATCACCTTCACCTGGTTTTCTCCTGCCGAGAAAATCCTGGGGACGAATGTGCGGATTGTTTATTTGCATGGCGCATGGGTTTGGACAGCTCTGCTTTCCTTCTTGAGCGCGGGTATCGTTGGTCTGCCGGGGTTGGTTCTGGGTAAGGACACTCTCAACCGCTGGTCGCGTGCTCTGGGTAGAACAGGGATGCTTTTCTGGATTACTTACCTGCCACTTTCCCTTTGGGCAATGCAGACAAACTGGAACGGTCTCTTCCTGGCAGAACCACGCTGGCGGTTAGCCATCATTTTCAGTATTGGAGGATTGGTTCTGCAGATAGGGATCGCTTTGTTGGATAACCCTCGTTGGGCATCTGCTGCTAACCTTGCGTTCCTGGCTGCTCTACTGATCGCTTTACAAACGACTGAAAATGTCATGCACCCGGAATCACCGATCTTCGATTCGAATGCGAGCCGTATTCAGGTCTACTTCCTGGGATTGCTGCTGCTTTCTTTCCTGGCAGCCTGGCAGGTGGCGCGAGCCTGGTTCCTTTTAGAAAAGAAACCAGCAGAGATCGTAAGTACACGCCCGGATGATCGTTAGTCCTTTCTAAAGATCGATCCCCGTTACCTTTGATATAATTTTTGGACAATGAAAAAAGTCATAAGTAAGAATCTGCCTGTATTGGTTGTTTTAATTTTGGTCTGCCTGCTGGGAATCGCAGGTTGGCTGACTCAATCCATTGCGCAGGCGGCTCCAATGATACAAATTCCTATTTACACGCCTACACCCGGACCCGACGGTAGAATTATTTACATAGTCAAGGCCGGAGACACATTGATCAGCATCAGCATTATTTCAGGCGTCCCTGTTGACCAGCTGCGCGAGTTGAATAAATTGCCGGATGACAACATACAAGAAGGTCAACAGCTGGTCCTTGGATTGGCAGGTCCCGGTGAGAGCACTGTGACACCAGGACCAACACCTACCCCAACCGCCGTCCTGCCCACGCCGTCACCAAAACCCGGGACGGCTAACCTGTGTGTCTTATTGTTTAACGATGCCAACGGAGATTCTGTGCGCCAGGAAGAAGAGGCTGCAATCCCTGATGGAGTAATCAACGTGAGCAACAGCTCTGGAACGGTGAATTTGACTGCGAATATGCCGGCTGGATTGGAGGCACACTGCTTCGAAGAAATTGCCGAAGGTGAATATTCAGTTGGTGTGGCGGTTCCGCTCGGGTATAACGCCACGACAGAGCTGGACTACATCGTGGTTTTGAAGGGTGGTGATAACACTATCCTGGATTTCGGTGCCCAAGAAAGACTGGAGTCCGCTGCCGAGGATGTCCCCACTCCCACAGGTGAGAATAAATCGCCACTGCTGGCGATTTTTGGCGGTGTCTTCGTGCTCCTGGGGGTGCTGCTGGCAGTATTTGCGCGGCAAATATTAAAGGGTAAATAAGCGGGAATACAATTTCGAGAGTTGTTCCCGGTACTGATCGCCACGCCAGCTGAGGCTTCGTGTATGTGCCGATTGGATTAAGGCACCCAGCACCGGTTCTTCAACGAGGATGGTAATCAGGGCGGCACTTAATGACCTGCTTAATGTGCGCACAGGTGCCGATGGGACCAGATACGCTGCAGGACCAGCAATTGCGTCGCTAATGTTGGTTTCCAGTGCAACGACGGGTTTACGGCTGGCAATGCCGGCACGTAATGACCCGCCCCATACCGGTGAAGGACCAGGGCAAATCACACCACTGCATTGATTGATACAGTTTTACAACTTCGGGGAACGGCAGGTCCGGGATGAAGGTTATGCCCTCATTGAGATCGTGTTGACCCGTCATGTTTTCAGCCAATAACCTGGCTCTTTCATCCAGCCCGGCAAGCTTGAGCGAAAAATCACTGCCCAGGACCGAGGTAACCTTCAGCCAGCAGTCAAACAGCACCTCAAGCTCTTCTGGAGAACCCGCACCATGATAAAGAACGTATGTGTCGTCCGGATCAGGCTGTCCATAATCGCCGCTTTCCGATCTGATGGAGTCTTCATCCAGGTAGAATTCGGGATGGGTGGATGCTGGCAATTGATAAACGCTGTGTTTTATGGCTGGAGGCGGCACGTCAACAGGCACAACCAGACCGTTAATTCGCTCCATGCCTCCATGAGCCGCAGCCTTTCTGGCTCGTTCAAAAAAACCTCCCCCCTTCTTTACCTGCCTGTCGTCCAATGGACCCTGTATTGATGCAGGCATTGGCACTGTCTCCGCAGGGCTGATGATCACCGGAGTCCTGGCAAACAACGCTGGCGTTGAGCTGGTCAGGTGCAGGAGCCGCGCATTTGTCTGGCACGATAACTTTTCCAGCCTGCTCTGTTCCCACCTCAAGCGGTTCAGGGTCGGATGCTGCGTGGAGATCATCGATAATTTCTATCCTCTCGGGCAGCGGATGGATAGTATCACCCGGTAAAGCCAGGATAGGTTGGAACTCAAGGGGGAATGAATGCAAGATCTCCAACAAATGGAGTGCTTCATAACTGTTGGGATGGTGGACCAATGACCATCCGTCGAACAAAATAGCCGCAGCAGGAACAGGCATCATTTACCAGGTTCTTGCGGCGGTTGTTTTGAGGCAACCCTTTTCAAAAAACGCTCGACATCTATCAGCGCGCGGGTGTGGATTCCTTCACCAATATTTTCAAACTGGTCCCATGCTGTGAGTTTGAAAACAGCGGTCCTTTCATCAACCTGCATCACCTCGCTGCGCACATGCACCAGAGATCCTATTGGACTTGGGGCAAGGTGGCGCACCTCAATGTGGATTCCAACGCTGGAATATCCCTGTGGCAGAACCCGGGCAAGGAGCTGGTGCGAAGCTCTCTCCATCATCAGGATCATAGACGGAGTTGATAGCACTCTCAACGACCCGCTGCCCACTTGTGAAGCAGTATACTGTTCGTCGACCATAAACTGATTTTCAAGACTTCTCCCCAGGTTGGACCAGGTCGTTTATTTTCACTATTCACACTCTCCTTGATAAATTCGTGTTGGGATAAATAATAATTCAAGAAAGCAATCTCAGCGCGGCAGCATCATGCGGTAAACCACCAATCTTTACCCTCCCCCAAATTAATCTGTTGGAGATGCCGGCGGATCAGGTTCCTGGCGCCGCGAGCGCCAACAGCTGCCAACAATACCGGAGCAACCGCGTCTATCCAGGCATACTCAAATTGTTGCGGTGAGAGCACAGGCAATCCCCTGCGAGTCCTGCCTATCTTCCGCGGATCGATATCAACAAAAGCGACCAATGGCACATGTTCCCTGATCAGGTGTTTGCTCAGCCTGCGACCCATCATTCCTGCGCCCCAAATAAATACTGATTGGCGATCTGCCAAGGGTCCCAATGTTAAATAATGAGCTTTGAGCCTCAGAGAAATTCTCCAAAGAGTACCGAGGGTCAGAACGGGTCAGACGCGTTGGACTGTCTCTCCACTCCAGCAGAATATCCGGCAATTTGGCAAATCTGGCACCTTGAATATACAACCTGAGCCAAAGATCGTAATCTTCCGGCATACCGTTCTCCCTGTACCCTCCAACTTCCAGTACAGGATGTTTACGGAACATCACACTGGGGTGGCTGAACGGACTTTCGATAAACATTTCGCGGCGGATATGTTCATTTTCGAGCAGGCTGTTTTGCCATTCGAGATATACACGGAATCCTTCTTCCAGCCCTGTTTCAGAAAACGTATTCACGCAGCATGCGACCAATACCACCTGCGGATGGCTGCACATGAACCGGTATTGGCGCTCAAGCCGCTGAGGATGAGAGATATCATCCGCATCCATTCGCGCGACCAGGTCCGCCCGGCACGCTTCCAGTCCAGCATTTAATGTCGGGACAATTCCCTGGTGTTCTCTGTGTATAATATGAAAACGCTTATCTTTTACCCCCCATCTATTCAGGATTTCGACAGAAGAATCCGTTGAACCATCATCCACCACGATCACCTCAAATTTGTCCAGAGTCTGCCCGGCAAGACTGTCGAGAGCCTCATTCAAGGTGGTGGCAGCGTTGAAGACTGGCAGCAGCACGGAAACCAACGGTTTTTGATGTGTCATAAACAAGATTCTACAATAAAATCCCGCTCGATAACCCTGATGGAAAAGACCTGTCATCCTTAATTCTTTGTAAACAGGAAGGTACAAATTGGCAGAGAACACCACATTATCCATCAACCGAAGAGTTTTCATCCAATCTGTTTTGATCCTGTTGGCTCTAATGATCATCGCCGGGATATTGACCCGCGTGATACCCGCTGGCAGATACCAGATGGTTGATCAGGATGGTCGCATGGTTGTTGACCCACAATCCTTCGAATTCATCGACTCTCCTTCCTATCCTGTGTGGCGTTGGTTCACCGCGCCCATAGAAGTGTTGGGCGGACCCAACGGTTTCACAATAATCGTAATTATCGTTTTCTTATTGATGGTAGGCGCCGCATTCAGCGTGCTTGAGCGAAGCGGCATATTGCGCTACCTGTTGGGGAATATCGTGAGGGTGTTCTCTAAGAAAAAATATGTGCTTCTGATGGTCATCAGCCTTTTCTTCATGGTCATAGGTGCATTTTTTGGCATCTTCGAGGAAGTCGTCCCCCTGGTGCCGTTAATGATTGGGTTGTCGTTATTCATGGGTTGGGATGTGCTTGTGGGTCTGGGCTTGAGCATCCTGGCAGTCAACATGGGATTCTCAGCCGCGGTCACAAATCCCTTCACAATCGGAGTCGCCCAGGAGATTGCCGGATTGCCCTTGTTTTCGGGTGCCTGGTTCAGGATATTGATCTTCATCACCATTTACACCATCCTGGTGATTTTCCTGATTCGATATGCAAAGAGGAGCGAAGCTGAAAGCCAGAATTCACCCGACCGGACGCCAGCTCATCCAGAAAACCAATTTACCGACGGTTTCAGCCCACGACCCGGAACCAAACCAGAAAGCTTTCGACGGGCTGTGAACTGGTTGGTCGTCTTCCTGGTGCTCATCCTGTTAACTTTGGTCAGCGGACCAATCCTGCCGGTACTGGCAGATTTCACCTTACCGCTGGTAGGTGTTTTGTTCCTGATAGCAGGTATAGGAGCTGGGATGATTGCCACTGCAGATCCTAAAGAAACGCTGCGAACAGCATTCCAGGGGATGGTGTCAATTGCACCCGCAATCTTACTGATTCTGATGGCTGCCAGTATCCAATTCATCGTTTACCAGGGTGCCATCCTGGATACGATCCTTTTCCAGGCATCCACACGCATCGCCCAGACCAGCCCGTACATTGCTGTTTTGTTCGTTTACGCACTTTCACTTGGGATCGAATTCTTCGTCCCATCCGGATCGGCAAAAGCCTTCCTGCTCATGCCGATCCTCACCCCATTAGCTGACCTGGTCGGAATTACCCGGCAGGTGACGGTGACTGCTTACTGTTTTGGGGATGGGTTCTCAAACCTGATCTATCCCACAAATCCTGTTTTATTGATCTGCCTTGGGTTGGCGATGATGGGCTACACAAAATGGCTGAAATGGACGCTGAAACTGTGGGGCTGGGTGATGCTGGCGACGGTGATGTTTCTTTGGCTTGGGATCGCCATTGGTTATGGACCGTGACAAGCCTTGATTCAAAAAGGCACAGGAGGGTAAGGGTATGACGAAAGCTTCACGCAGATGGTCAATCGACAGACCTATCAGGGATGAATATCTTGTCTTTGGCAGCCCACAACTGCTGCAGGCTGAGATCGATGAAGTTGTTGCCACCTTGCGCTCTGCCTGGATTGGCACCGGACCTCGTGTCGCCCAATTAGAAGCCGGCTTTAGCAAGTATATCGGAGCAAAACATGCCGTGGCGGTGAACTCTTGCACGGCAGCGCTGCACCTGGGGATGATCGCCATCAACCTCCAGCCAGGCGATGAGGTAATCATTCCATCGATGACATTCGTCGCCACCGCGAACGCGGTCATCCATGCCGGCGGGATTCCTGTTCTGGTAGATGTTGACCGGTCAACGATGTGCATGGACGCGCAAGATGCTGCTCGAGCGATAACCCCGCGGACCAGGGCGCTGCTGCCAGTTCATTTCGCCGGGCGCGCCTGCAATATGGAAGAGATCCTCGATCTGGCACAAAAACACAATCTGTTTGTGGTGGAAGATTGCGCACATGCGGTTGAAACAACGTATCACGGCAAACACGCGGGGACTTTGGGCGACATGGGGATGTTCAGCTTCTATGTAACCAAGAATATGACCACGGGGGAAGGCGGGATGGTGACTACGGAAAACCCCGAGTGGGCTGCGCGGATCAAGACACTGGCGCTGCACGGGCTCAGCGCTGACGCCTGGAAGCGCTTCTCGGATGAAGGTTTCAAACATTACGAAGTCACAGAGCCCGGTTTCAAATACAACATGATGGATCTGCAGGCTGCCCTGGGCATTCACCAATTGGAACGTCTTGAGCACAACCTGGTCCGCAGACAGCAGATTTGGGAACAATACGATGGGGCGTTTGCACATCTACCCGTTCATCGAATAAAAGGCGTGGATCCTGGCTCACGCCATGCACGCCACCTCTACATTCTCTTATTGGACCTGGAGCACCTGAAGGTTGGACGCGATGAGATTCAACAGAGCCTGCATGAACAATATATCGGCAGCGGTGTCCATTACAAAGCAGTACACCTGCACCAATATTACCGGAAAACCTTTGGATATCAGTTTGGTGACCTGCCTAATGCCGAATGGATTTCGGAGCGCACTCTGTCTCTACCGCTTTCGCCTAAACTGAATGACCGAGATGTGGAAGATGTGGTCTTCGCAGTTACGAATACCCTGCAGTATTTCAGCCGCTGATAAAGTTAGAATAGATTCAGATTTGGTAAGATAAAGCAGGCGTGAGCTGGCTGTGAGTAAACAAGCAACTTTCAGATAGAATAAAGGAGATATTCAGATGAGGGACAAACTTACATGGCTGGGGCATTCTGCGCTGGCTTTAGAAACAGGTGGATACAAGGTACTGGTTGACCCATTTCTGAGCGATAATCCATCGGCTGTCATTTCCCCGGAGAAAACGGAGGCTGATTTCATCCTGGTTTCCCATGGGCATGGCGACCACGTAGGAGACGCAGAGGTTATCGCCCGGCGGACGAATGCCACGATCATCAGCAATTTTGAAATTTGCGGGTGGTTCGAGAAAAAGAACCTGAAAACCCACCCACAGCACCTGGGTGGGGGTCACCAACAGCCCTTCGGTTATCTGAAACTCACCCTTGCCTTACACGGCTCGGGATTACCCGATGGCAGCTACGGCGGTAATCCATCTGGCTTTTTGCTGACCACCCACAACAAAAACAAACTCTATCTGGCAGGAGACACGGGTCTCTTTTATGACATGAAATTGATCGGAGAAGAAGGTGTAGCCCTGGCAGTTCTACCGATTGGGGATAACTTCACCATGGGACCGGACGACGCCTTGAGAGCGGTCAAATTGCTCCAACCCAAACACGTAATCCCCTACCATTACAATACATTTGGGTTGATCCAGCAGGATGCACATGCATGGGCAGAGCGTGTGATGGCTGAGACAGACACTCGAGCGCATGTACTTGAGCCTGGAGAGAGCTTCAGCATCTAAATCATCAAGACCAGGTTCGCGGAGTATAATCAAAGCCTGGAGGAAACCATGCTTAATAATATTTTCCGTCGACGCGAGGATGAAGAACAATTCAAAAATGAAGGACGGCTGCCGCCTGGTCAATCTGTGACCGCAAAATTCCCTGTGCTGCATTACGGTCCTGTGCCGCGCTTCAACCCGGCAACCTGGGATTTTAGAGTTTGGGGGGAAGTCGAGAAAGAATTAAGCCTGACCTGGAATGAATTCGAACAACTCCCCCGCACCAGCCTGGTCATGGACATACACTGCGTCACGCGGTGGAGCAAATTCGATACTGCCTGGGAAGGCGTATCTGTTCGCACACTGGTTGACATGGGTCTGGTCAAGATCAAACCTACCGCGCGTTACGTCATGCAGCATGCCGAATATGGTTTCACTGTGAACCTGCCTGTGGAGGTTGTGCTGGCGGAAAACTTTTTACTGGCAACGCATTATGATGGACAGCCGATTACACCCGACCACGGGTATCCGCTTCGAGGCATCGTCGGTGCGATCCATGAACAATCCGATCTATCCGTACCTTATTTCTGGAAGGGCGCTAAATGGCTGCGCAGCCTGGAATTTATGACCAACGACCGGCGAGGGTTTTGGGAACAGGCAGGATATCACAATAATGCTGATGTTTGGAAAGAAGAACGATTTGGGTGAATCTGCACCAACTCGAATTTCGAGGAAGACCGCATGATCGACTGGGTCAACCTTGGAGCAAACGCCCTTTGGATCCTGGGCTGCAGCGTGTGCCTGGCATCCATCAGTTTCGCAAGCTGGATAGCTTCAGAAAAAAAGCAGAAAATCTCCCTCGCGCTGCGTTCGAAGGGCGTCTGGATGGGACTGCACGCTGGTGGAATTTTGTTCTGTGCTGGTTTGGCAGCAACCTCGGATTCGATTCTGCTGGCAGTGCTCTGGGTGATTGTGGGCGTGGGCATGGTCGCCCACTATTTTATTGGGTAGCCGGATGCCCAGGGGATTTTCCACCAACCCATCCATTAATCAACATCAGGATCGGAATCATCATCTGGTTTCGGGTCAATCCGGGACACTTCACCCGGCTTGACCTGGAAGGCATCAAAATCCCGGGCGACGATAGCGCCGGGGAAGTTAGCGCGCGCTTCCGCAATCACATCGCGCTCCCGGTATCGCCGCGAGATATGGTTCAATACCAGGTTCTTCACCCCGGCTTGGAGCGCTAACTCAGCAGCCCCACGCGCGGTCAGGTGTGCATAATCCTTTGCCATGCCGGTCTCATCCTCCAAATAAGTCGCTTCGATCACCAGAAGGTCGGCGTCCTTGCAAAATTCCAGCAGATTAGCCGTCTGCCCAGCATCGCCTACAATCACCAAACGGGTGCCTGCCCGAGCTTCTCCCAAAACCTCATCCGGATCGATTGTCCTCCCATCCGGAAGAACAGCGGATGAACCGTTCACCAGATCGCGCCGCCATGGACCGGGTGGGATACCAAGAACCTGGGCTTTTTCAGGCAGGAAAGGTCGACGGGTTTTCTCTGCGAACAAAAAACCGTAACAATCCGGACCGCGGTGGTTCACCGAGAACGCCTCAACCGTAAAATCTTCGACCTCGAAAATCACCCCTGGCTGCACCTCAACCAGGTCGATCTGCATGGGCGTGTGTTTCCCGCGCAAGACGACACCAAACAACAGGTCATCGATCCGCTCCAAGGCTGACCGCCCCGCATAAATTTTTAATGTATCCATCGCTTCCCATCTTGAGAATGTCGAAACCAGACCGGCAAGACCCAGGATGTGATCCAGGTGTCCATGTGTAATCAACACGTGGTTCAGGCGTTTAAAACCAAGACCTGACTGCATAATCTGGCGCTGAGTGCCCTCACCGCAGTCGATCAAGAAGCGGTATTCGTCGTGAAGCACCATCAGAGATGATAATCCCCGGTGGACGGATGGAGCAGAAGCCGAAGTGCCTAAAAATACTAAACGAAACAAATTTTTTACCTGCTGTAAAGAAGATTCTTCAAGTATTTTACCGCAGCTTTCCATCCGTCCCTTTCCAACCCCTCCCAGATAAGATCATGTATACTTACGGAAATGTCCCCCAAAAAACCTGCCAGGACGCTAAAAACCTTTTTACTCTGGGTGGCTAAAAGCGCTCACGCTGTCGAACGGATATTCGACAGGATCAAATACGGTCATTCCGGGCAAAGTCCCATCACGATCCACCCTTATCGAGGTTTTGGCACCCGCAGCAGATTCTTCATCAAGGGCAGAGTGCTGGAGTGCAAACCAGTTCCACCTGCACGAAAGGACGATAACCTGTGGGTTAACCTGCTTAATTCATTTCGCAGGTTCGAAAGTGACGAAATACAAAACGCGCGTATATCCGTTCGTTTTGGGGAAACAAAATTGGAGGTCATGACCGATGAAGAGGGGTATTTTCAGACCTGGTTGGATGTGAATATTCAACCGCTGCCAGAAATGGGTGGCTCAAACCTTCAAGTGACACTGCCGATAGAATTGGAACTCCTCGCTCCAATCCGCTCACGGCAGGACCAGATCCATTTCACCGGGTACGTTGTAATACCCGAGCCTGATTGCCATGTTGGGATCATCAGCGACATCGATGACACGATCGTCCATACCGATGCCACCAATCCAGCCAGGACGGTTTGGAACCTCATCTCCACCAACGCTTACACGCGAAAAAAGGTGCCCGGATCCGCTGCTTTTTACCGGGGATTGTGGCGAGGCGCTTCCGGTGACCTGAGCAGACCATTTTTTTACGTTTCCACCAGCCCGTGGAACATCTATGACGCACTCAACCATTACATGGCGATTCATGAATTTCCTCAGAATCCGGTTTTACACCTGCGGGATTGGGGCATCACCCAAAAAGAATTACTGCCGCTAGAGCACGAAGAGCATAAAATCGGATTCATTAATATTCTCCTTGAATTGTTTCCAATGATGAAATTCATCCTGATTGGAGACAGCAGCCAGCAAGACCCCGAAATTTATGCAAACTGTGGCGCTGGTGCACCCGGACCGAGTCCTGGCAATCTACCTGCGCAAGATATCCCAGAACCCTGAGCAGGAAACCAGGATCCACCGGCTGCGCGCTAAGCTTGCCAGGCATAAGGTGCCGGTGATCCTGTCTGAATCCTTCATACCCATGGCTGAGAATGCCGCAAGCCATGGGTGGGTGTCTCAGGAATGTATCCAGGCTGTATCCCGTCAAGAATCGGGTTGAAGCCCAATACCTGAAGGTTACCTTCGATTCTGCAACCAATCGGTAAGGTGCTCGTAATCCCAGGTGTTCAGCACTTGCTCCGCCTCAACCCAACCGCGACGGGCTGTCGCCACCCCAAAATGAAGCAGATCCAGATCAGCGGCACTGTGCGCATCCGTGTTGATGCTCAACATGATCCCCATCTCGACAGCGCGCCGGGCATAGGGTGCATCCAGATCCAATCTAGACGGGTGTGCGTTGATCTCGAGAGCGACTTTGTTCTCAGCAGCTGCAGCCAGCACAGCCTCCATGTCAAGGTCTGCGCCCTCCCGGTTGGGCAGGATCCTTCCCGTGGGATGTCCGATCAGATCAACGTGTGGATTTCTCATAGCTGTAATTAGACGCTGCGTGATCTGCTCCCTGGGCTGGCGCAGGCTTGCATGCAGCGAGGCTATGACTATGTCCATCTCAGCCAAAAAGTCGTCAGCATAGTCCAGGCTTCCGTCCGCCTTAATCTCGACCTCCGCCCCCCACAGTAAGCGGATTGACTCTCCCAGTTCCACCTGGCAGGTATCGATTTCTGCCTTTAATGCACGCATCGAATCCACAGAAAGCCCTCCAGCAACCCCAAGCCCAACCGTATGGTCGGTTATTGCCAGCATTTTCCGCCCGCGGCTTCGGGCTGCAACAGCCATCTCCATCACGCTCAGACGTGCCATCAGTCTTGTTCGTGTGCGCGTGGAGTTCAGACCGCATATCGCCTATCTCGATCAATCGAGGCAAAGTACCCGTTAAGCCAGCCTGGACTTCTCCTTTATCTTCGCGCAGTTCAGGCGGTATCCAGGGTAAGTCAAGCGTGCTGTAAACCTGCCCCTCATCAGCGCATAGTATCTCATCTCCAGAGTCTGTTAAGAATGCAGCGTCTGATAAAGACAAGCCTTTCTTAATCGCCAGCTCGCGGAAGCGTACATTGTGGTCTTTCGAGCCTGTGGCATAGAGCAATCCAGTGCCATACCTTTCAGGAGGATAAACCCACAACTGGGCGCGAATATTGTTGCGGAATTCTACGCTGCACTTGACCTCGCCTCTTGCCAGGACTTCAAGCAAATCAGGATGGTGTGAAAAAGCATCCATGACCGGTGCAGAATCCTTAGCTGCAACCACCAGGTCCAGATCACCTACCGTCGAACGCATTCGGCGCAGGCTGCCAGCCATCTCTACCGCGGTAACACCCGGGTAGCTGCGGATATCCTCCAGTAGTCTCTGGCAGAATGGGTAGGCTTTGCTCATCGCCATCCTGCCGCTGCGGCGTTTCAAAGCTTCGATCCCGGCAATTACTTTTGATTCGGATTTTTTACCCATCCCAGGGAGAGTGCTCAACCTGCCATCGCGAGCAGCTGTCTCCAGCTCTGGTAGAGTCGTAATCCCTAACTGGTTCCAAAATAAAGCCACCTTCTTCGGTCCCACATCAGGTACCTCGAGCAGGTCTACCAATGTGATCGGCACTTCACCTTTCAATTTCTCGAAATAAGGCATTTCGCCCGTGGTGAAAAGGTCAGTGATCTTCTCAGCAATTGCTTTGCCAATGCCGGGTATTTCCGTCAGGCGTTCTTGCTGCCAGACGTGGCTGATCTCACCGCCGTAATCGATTAATGAGTCGGCTGCTTTGCGATAAGCAAGCGTTTTGAAAACGACCTCACCTTTGATCTCAAGCAGGTTAGCGATCGTCTCAAATATATAGGACAGTTCTTCATTCGAAAAACGAAAAGGAGGCTCGTTGCTCATACTACCATTTTACTTCAGGACGAGTTCCAAGCAGTGTCACCCAATCTAAAACCTGTTTTTTACCCGAGGGGACAATCCCGTTCCTGCGCATGGCTGACACGAACATCCTCAGCCTGTGTTTCGATGATGCCTGATAAAACGAGATTTCCCCCTGGCTGGACCAGATCGCCTAACCCATCATCCAACAACCTGACCAGCACCGGGGCAAGGATGTTCGCGAGAACCAGCGGGGCGCTGGTTATAGAATATTGTTGACTGAGAACTTCATCAACGGAGCCTAAACCAAATTCCAGGCTGGCGCTAACCCCATTTAACACCCCATTTTCGCGTGTGACCCTCACGGCATCTGCATCGATATCAACCGCGAGGGCGTGTGCAGCCCCCAATTTCAGCGCACCAACCGAAAGAATCCCAGAACCGCAGCCGATATCGATCACATTCATCCCCGGATTAACCAGCTCCTCGATAAACTCCAGGCATAACTGAGTCGTGGGGTGTGTGCCGGTGCCAAATGCCATTCCCGGATCCATACGGATTTCTGTCCTCGCCTGGTCCGGGTTCTCCATCCACGCGGGGACGATGACAAACTTGCTTCCAATAACCACCGGGTGGTAATGCTGCTTCCACGCTTCAGCCCAATCCGCTTCCTGGACAATACGAAACTCTGCCGGAGGCAGAGGACGGATGCGGCTCATATACCACAGCGACTCTTCGATTTTTTGACGGATATCGTGCGTACCGGTCTCATTACACTCCCCCTGAGCACCATCCATTCTCAGATAACCAAACACTCTCAGAAAACCAACGGGTCTCCCCTCACCGTCATCTTCATCCGCCGTGACCGCAGTTGACTCAATAACCACGCCAGAAGGAATGTAACGAGACAATACCTCGGCAACAGCCTCAGCCAACTCGCCATCGACTGCGATGGACACCTCAAGCCAGCAGGATTCATCCATTATGTTCGTCTGTAAGCAGGCAATTAACCTGCCAGATATTCTTTGAGCTGGTCCCAGAATCCTCGTTCTTGAGGCTGGACCTCGGTTCCAAGGGTATTGGCAAGTTGTTCGAACAACTTGCGCTGCTCCTTGTCCAGGTGGGTGGGGATCTCAACATTGATCATCACCAGCTGATCGCCGCGACCGTTTCCACGCAGGCGCGGCACCCCCTTACCTTTCAGCCTGAGTATCTTGCCAGATTGGGTCCCTGAGGGGATGCGCAGCTTCTGGTCGCCATCAACTGTGGGTATATCGACCTCGGTTCCCAGAACAGCCTGAGCAACATTGATCGTAAGGTCCATTAACAAGTCATATTCGCGCCGGCGGAACAACTTGTGATTGCGCACATTGATGGCAATATACAGGTTGCCGCTGGGTCCCCCATTCATGCCCGGCTGACCTTCTCCCGCCAGCCGAATCTGGGTGCCTCTATCCACCCCGGCGGGTATGGACACGCTCTTGCGGCGGGTTTTTCTTTCCAGCCCGCGACCCTGGCAGGTGGTGCACGGCGTGGAGATTGTCTCACCCTGTCCACCACATGTTGGGCAGGTGCCCACCTGCACCATAGAGCCTAAAATGGTCTGGCGTGCATGACGGACTTCCCCGGTGCCATTACAGGTGCTGCAGCGTACGGGTGAGGTGCCAGGTTCAGCCCCAGAACCGCTGCACTTACTGCAAGGTTCATCCCGGGTAACCTCAATCTCTTTGTCTACACCGAAAACCGCTTCTTCAAAGGTGAGGTCCAGGTTGTACTGCAGGTCACTACCGCGGCGCGGCGCGTTCCTGCTGCGGCTTGATGTACGACCAAACCCGCCAAAGCCAAACAAGTCACCAAGTATATCGGCGAAATCGGTGAAATCAACATTGAAATCGGCAGAACCGCCGGGTCCGCGCACACCAGCATGCCCGAAGCGGTCATAAGCCGCCCTTTTCTCCGGTTCTGAGAGGACGGCATAAGCTTCATTGATCTCTTTGAATTTTTCCTCGGCGTCGGGCGATTTATTCACATCAGGATGGAACTGCCGCGCCAAACGCCGGAAAGCAGATTTAAGATCATCAGCCGATGAGTCGCGGGGTACGCCCAGGATTTCGTAATAGTCTCTTGGTGCCATTTATAATTCGAATTCTTTCGAGATAAGCAGGGATTTTACCACCACAAAGCAGTAAAATCCCTGCCTTTTTATTTTATCTTACCGAAGATCAAGCGTTGCGAAATTCACCATCAACCACATCTTCATCCGAGCCGGGTTCCTCACCAGCATCCGGTCCGGGCTCTCCTGCTTGTGCGGAAGGATCGGGCTGCTGGTAAGCTGCTGCCCCAATCTGCTGTATAACCTGATTCAATTCCTCGGTCGCTTTTCGGATCGTCTCTGGGTCTTCGCTGTTGAGAACCGTGCGCAGGGAGGATATTTTTTCGTTGACCTGGGATTTCAGGTCTTCTGGCACCTTGTCTCCGAGATCCTTGAGAGCCTTTTCGGCGGTATAAGCTGCATTGTCGCCTGCGTTGCGTGTCTCGATCAACTCCTTCCGTTTCCGATCCTCATCTGCGTGCAGCTCGGCATCCTTGCGCATCTTTTCCACTTCGCTGTCGCTCAGACCGGAAGATGCAGTGATGGTGATATGCTGGCTGCGGTTCGTGGCTTTATCCTGAGCGGTAACATCGATGATGCCGTTGGCATCGATATCGAAGGTAACCTCAATTTGGGGGATACCACGCATTGCTGGCGGAATACCATCGAGGATGAACCGACCGAGGGATTTATTGTCACTTGCCATGGGTCGTTCACCCTGAACAACGTGAATCTCAACCTGGTTCTGGTTGTCGGATGCAGTAGAGAATATCTGGCTTTTACGCGTCGGGATGGTTGTATTGCGCTCGATCAGCGCGGTAGCCACACCGCCCAACGTCTCGACGGATAACGTCAAGGGGGTAACATCCAGGAGCAAGATATCACTCACATCGCCGCCCAAGACACCTGCCTGGATGGCAGCGCCTACTGCCACAACCTCGTCTGGATTAACGCCCTTATGGGGATCCTTATTGAAAAGCTTGCGTACCGCCTCCTGCACAGCCGGCATCCTGGTCATACCGCCAACAAGGACAATCTCATCGATCTTATCGGCGCTGATGCCGGCGTCTTTGATCGCCTGGCGCACAGGACCAAGGGACCGTTCAACCAGATCACCGGTCAGCTGCTCCAGCTTCGAGCGGGTTAGGGTCATCACCAGGTGTTTCGGACCCGAGGCGTCAGCGGTGATGTAGGGAAGATTGATCTCGGTCTGCATCATGCTTGAAAGCTCAATCTTGGCTTTCTCTGCGGCTTCTCGCAAGCGCTGCAGCGCCTGGCGGTCCTGCCGCAAATCGATTACATTTTCGCGTTTGAATTCTTCAGCAATATAATCTACCAGGCGATGATCGAAATCGTCTCCACCCAAAAAGGTGTCACCACTGGTCGAGCGCACCTGGAAGACACCATCGCCAACATCCAGGACCGAGATATCGAAAGTACCACCGCCGAGGTCATAAACCGCGATCACCTCATCCTTTTTCTTGTCCAGACCATACGCCAGAGAAGAAGCTGTGGGTTCATTGATGATGCGCTGGACATCGAGACCGGCAATTTTTCCGGCATCTTTCGTGGCATTGCGCTGGGCATCATTAAAGTAAGCAGGCACTGTGATGACAGCCTGGCTGACGGATTCACCCAGATATGATTCAGCGTCTGCCTTCAGTTTTCCCAGGATCATCGCCGAGATTTCCGGGGGCGAATAATCTTTCCCGCCGAGTGAAACGCGCACATCGCCATTCGGTGCTTCACTGACCTTATATGGCACGCGTGAAATTGCACGCTGGACTTCGGGATCATTAAATTTCCGCCCCATAAACCTTTTAATCGAGAAGACTGTGTTCTCCGGGTTCACAACCGCCTGGTTGCGAGCCACACGCCCTACCAATCGTTCCCCATTCTTATTAACAGCCACCACCGAAGGCACTAACCGCTCACCTTCAGCCGAGGCGATTACCGTCGGCTCCCCACCTTCCATAACTGCAACGACGGAATTTGTCGTACCTAAATCGATCCCAATAATCTTCGCCATATTTCAGTCTCCTTGAGTAATGTTCTCAACTATCGTTTTGTATAAATATAAAAATCCTGGTTAAGCCAGAGACAGGCTCACTTACCTTGCCACGCGCACCAGGGCAGGGCGTAAAACGCGCTCGCCGAGTAAATATCCCTTCTGGAGCACCTCGATGATCTGCCCACTCTCAAAATCCGGATTATCCTCGGACGAAATTGCCTCATGTAAATTCGGGTCGAAAAACTCGCCCTCTACCTGCATCATCTTGACGCCCTCACCTTCCAGGATGTTGACCAATTTGCGGTAAACAAGGTCGATGCCCTGCGACCAGGCTGCCCCGTCTCCGTCTTCCGGGCGGTTTGCCAGAGCCCGGTCGAGGTCATCCAGTACTGCCAGCTGCCGTTTGAGGATGTTCCCAGCAGCGGTCTGATAAACTTGAGCCTGCTCACGCTCGATACGCTTTTTGTAATTGGCGAATTCGGCGCGAGAACGCTGCCATCCATCCAGGTACTCGTTCGCTTTCCCCTGCCATTCTTGCAGCGCCATTTCTATATCCCCGGCTGTTTCTTCCGAGTTAAGAGAATCCTCCATCACAGCCGCCTCAAGTTCATCGCCAGTATATTCGTTCTCTTCTATGTTTGATTCGTGTTCATTTACATCGGACATTTAACAATAAAATCCTTTCATTCAGTTTGCATTTCTACAAGCAAATCGCTGAGCAGTCCGGAGACAAAACGAACGGTCGAGATTGTTCGATCGTAAGGCATGCGGATGGGTCCCAAAACCCCGAGCGCCCCCCAAGCCAACCCCGGCGCGCCATAACGAGCAAGGATGACTGAACACTCGCGAAGTTCCTCCCAGGTACCTTCCCCACCGATTAGAACCTGGACACCTCCGAAATTTTCGCCTGTCATCACTGTCCTGGAGATCAACGATTCGAGCAGAGGGCGTTCTTCTAATATGCGCAGCGCCTGACGTGCTGAATCTGCCTCGCCAAATTCGGGTTCTGCGAGCACATGCGATAAACCATCCCGGTACACTTCACCCGAGATGATCAAACGCGAGCGGCGTAATTCTTCTGTGACAAGCCTGATCACGTCTGCCTCAAGGCTGTCAAATTGGGAAACCGGTAAAGCTGCGATATCTTCAACGTCCTTCCCGGCAAATAACTGATTTAAATTGCTGGCAGCAGCGCTGAGCATCTCCTGGGAGACGGGTTCGGCAAGCACCAACATCTGCTGGCTGACCTCACCCCCGTCCAAAACCAGAACCATGAGCACCTGCCTGCCGAGGGTGTTGATCAGCTCAACATGCTTGAACACTTTCTTTTCGGCGTGGGGCGAAGTGACCAGGGAAGCTGCCTGCGATTGGTTTGCCAGGACTGAGGCCGCCAGGCGCATCCAGCGTTCCAGATCGCCTCCAGCCTGGTAGAACTGGTGCACGATCATGCGTTTGGTGTTTACCGGCAGCTCTGTCTGACCCATCAGCTGGCGGACAAAATATCGAAAGCCCTCTTCCGTCGGCACCCTGCCAGCAAAATTATGAGGTTGGCGCAGGTAACCCATCTCTGTCAAGGCGACCATCTCATTACGCACGGTTGCAGAACTCCGGGTTACTCCAAGGTCCTCCACCAGGCGTATCGAACTCACCGGTTGGGCGGTCTCGATGTAATCGCGCACCACAAGCGTGAGGATTAATTTCTGTCTGTCGGTTAATTTCGCCATAGTGTCTCAATATTTTAGCAGCCGCACCGCGCGTCTGCTAAAAATAATCAAAGAATCATACCATGGCGATTTTCTTCCGTCAAGAAAACTACCACCTGAGGTTGTTTTTCTGACAGAAAATTAACAAATCACATTGGGGCTAACAAGCCGATGGTTTTTTCGAAATCTTGATGGCAGCCAGCCTCATACATCACTGCCCTGCCATCTTCAGGATGGTGAAAGGATATCGAGACTGCATGCAGAGCCAGACGCGGCATCCCCAGGCCTGGAACCCATTTTGTATCCATACCCGCCGGGGTGTACAGATCATCTGCCAGGATAGGATATCCTGCGGCAGCAAGGTGGGCGCGTATCTGGTGGGTGCGCCCGGTCAATGGCTGGGCAGCCAACAGCGTAATCGTTTCCGAAGATGTCTTTTCCTGCCTGAAATTCAAGGGGGTTCGATCTTGTTTTTGGCGATACCGATAACGGGTCAAGACTTCCAGGCGGGTTATGGCAGGTTTACCACGGCGCTCATCGATCACAGTCCGGTGACGGTGACCAACGTTGGCGCGGAGAGGCAGGCTGATTTCCTGGCACTCCCACTTTGGTGAACCCAATACCAGGGCATGATACCTTTTCTCAACACTGCGCCCTGCAAACTGCTGGTTCAGTCGTTGATGAGAAAGAGCGCTTCTTGCCACGACAATAACACCACTGGTAAATTTGTCCAGCCGGTGCACGATCCACAAACGTCCAAACTTCGCTTCCAGCAGCGCTTTGAGAAAAGGGGCACCGCGATCCCACCCGTCAGGAAGCACTGGAATACCAGGAGGCTTGTCCACTACCAGGATCGAGTCATCCTCCCACAATATGGTTGGGTCAATCTCCCAACTAAGTGTACCCATGCGGATTCTTCGACTGCCAGCGCCATGTATCCGCACACATCGTGTCAATGTCGCGGGTCGCTTTCCAGCCCAATTCTCGTTCCGCCCTGGATGTGTCCGCATAACTGACGGGGAGGTCGCCCGGACGCCTGCCAACCACCTCATAGGGCAGCTTTTTCCCGCACGCTCTTTCGAAGGCATGCAGGATCTCATAAACGCTGTAACCCCGACCGGTCCCCAGGTTGTAGACCACCAAACCGGGTTTGGAGGCGAGTTTTTCAAGCGCCTTCAGGTGTCCTTTTGCCAGATCGACCACGTGAATGTAGTCACGAATGCAGGTACCATCCGGTGTCGGGTAATCATCACCGTTCACCGGCAGATGAGGAAGTTTTCCGACTGCGACCTGAGCGACGTAAGGAAGCAGGTTCCCAGGCACACCCTGCGGATCCTCGCCAATTTCTCCACTGGGATGTGCGCCAACCGGGTTGAAGTAGCGCAGCAGGGCGATGTTCCATTGCGGTTCAGCAGTATGAACATCCAGAAGGATCTGCTCCATCATCAGTTTCGTCCAACCATAGGGGTTGATCACATTTCCAACCGGCATATCCTCGCGAAGCGGTGGTGTGTTAATTTCACCATACACGGTCGCGGATGAGCTGAAAACAATATCGCGAACGCCGGCGGACCTCATCGCCTCAAGCAGGTGAATTGTGCCGGTCAGATTGTTATGATAATAACGCAGCGGCATCATCACCGACTCACCGGGAGCTTTTAACGCAGCGAAATGGATAACCGCTGAGAATGTGTGCTGGTCGAACACTCGGTGTAAACTCTCCCTGTCCAGCAGGTCAACCTGGTGAAACACGACCGGTTTCCCGGTAATCGTCTGAACACGCCGCAGTGATTCGGCTTTGCTGTTCGACAGGTTATCAACAACCACTACTTCATAACCAGCGTCGAGCAGTTCCACACAGGTGTGGGTGCCAATATACCCGCATCCGCCCGTGACCAGGATTTTCATGCGATCTGCGCCTGCTCCGACGGCAGCGAAGCTGTCTCCGTAACCTTCGCCTCCCCTCTCCTGACACCAGTCATCAGTAAAAAGGCGACCAGCATAAACAACGGGGCGACGAACCACATCAGGTTGTAATTGTCACCGGCAAGCTGGATAACAGCGCCGTTCAGGATTGGACCAAAGATCGCCGCAAGCGTCGAGGACAGATAGTACAAACCCGTATAAGTACCGGCGTGGACATGGTCGGTGAGGTCAACCACCATCGGGAGTGAGTTGATATTGATGAGCGCCCATCCAATACCAGCTCCCATCAATAGCAGTCCGAGTACCGGGACAACACCCAGCACCGGTAAACGCATGACCTGTATATTCAACGTAGAAACTGGCAGGAGCAGGACTGCAGCGAGGATGATGATCAAAATCCCCAGACCGGTCATGATGGTCACTCGCCTGCCGATCTTTCCACCTATGTATCCTGCTGGCAGCGCAAACAAGATGAAGAATAATGAAAGCTGGCTGAGCAGCCGGGCGCCGTTCGCCTCCCCAATGCCCAGGTGGTGGATGGAATACAAGGTAAAAAATGCATCCAGGGCTGAATAACCGACAAACCAGAAGAAAATCGCCAGGAGCAGCCTCAAACCTGAACGGTCTTTTTCAACGGACAGGACCTTAAGGCTTTCGACCATGCCAGGCTTCTGCTCACTTTCGGCAAACACTTTGGGCTCTCGGATAAATAGCAACACCATCAGGGCGGCGAAGATCACTAATACTGAACCAAACCAAAACGGGAAAGCCGGGTTGATTTCATATAGTGCCGCGCCACCCAGGCTGGCGAAAATGAACCCCAACCCCCCCATGAAGTTGATAATCCCGTTGGCTTGCGAACGGTATGGGGAAGGCGTGATATCCGGCATCAGAGCAATCACCGGGGTGCGCCAGAATGCCATGCTGAGTAAAAGGGAGGTGGTGCAGGCTATAAAAAAGGGCAAGGCTGCGGCAACCGGGACAAGACCAAAGGCGACCGCGCTGATCGGCGCACCAATCAGTAGAAACGGCATTCGCCTGCCTATGGGGGTGCGCAGCTTGTCGGACCACGCTCCAACCGGGGGTTGGATCAGCAGCGCGGCTATATTATCCAGGGTCATGAAGAAGCCGATCAACCCAACCGAGACACCAAATTTCTCTGAAAGAAATACTGGCACAAAAAGGTTATAGGTGCCCCAGATGATACTGACACCAAAAAATCCAAAACCCAACAAGAACGTTTTTGGGTAATTCAGTTTCATTTCTCCTCCTCTGATTCATTCCGTGATCTCTCGTACTGCGCGAGGAATTTACGGTCAATCTCACTCAAGGGCGCTGCTGCCAGCAAATCAGGACGTCGTTCCCAGGTGCGTTTTAATGACTGCTCCCGCCGCCAGCGTTCAACACGCGCATGGTCACCTGACAGCAATACTTCCGGCACCTTCCAGCCGCGGTAATCGGGCGGGCGGGTGTAATGCGGGTATTCCAATAAGCCCGAGGCGAAGGAATCATCGGAAGCGCCATCCGGATCGCCCAACACTCCCGGGATCAAACGGGTCACCGCGTCAATAAGGATCAAAGCAGGAAGCTCACCCCCCGTGATTACGTAATCACCGATGGATATTTCATCGGTAACCAGCTGTTGCCTGATGCGCTCGTCCACGCCTTCGTACCTGCCGCAGATCAACGCCAGGCGCGGTTCAGGGTTCCCCATCTGCTCTAATGCTGATTCTGGATGCAGTGTCTCCAGGCGACGCAGAACCGGAGCAACTAACTCCTGAGCAATAGACTGGGTGAAGGGTCTGCCCTGAGGCGTCAGCAGCAAGACCGGGCAGACAGGCGGACTGCCCAAAACGCCCTCTACGGCGTTGAATACCGGCTCCACCTTCATCACCATACCTCCCCCACCGCCGTAAGGCATATCATCGGTGACGTGGTGGCGGTCGGTCGCCCAATCGCGGATGTTGTGCAGGTTTACGCCAATCAAGCCTCGGTCCAGCGCCCGGGAGAGTATGCTTGTACGCAGGTAGGGTTCAAAAACATCGACAAAAAGAGAAAAAACTTCGAACTGCAAAAGCGGGGGCATGTCTGCATTATTCTAGCCGTTCCTTAAAGGATTGTACAGTGCTCTCATTTTACCCGGGTGAGGTGTTAAGAGCTTTCTGAGCATCCATTCAACTATCCTTGACGCTGATATTAGGATTGAGTATGATGAAATCATGTATTTGCGTGGGAGCAAGTGGAGTGTTAACCGCCGCACGCGCCGTCCGCGCGTCTGGCGCATCCTTCTGCTGTTAATTTTAATCGGTGGAGCGCTTTATGTTAACCAGGTTGTGGTGCCTGCTACCCCACCATTGTTCATCCCCACACCTACGGTGACCCTGCCTCCGGAATCTTTCGTAAACCGCGCTGAAGAATTTTACCGTGCGGGTAAGTTGGACGCCGCCAAGGAGGCATACGAGCAAGCCATCCAGACCGACCCCAATAACCCCGCCAATTATGTCGAGTTGGCGCGCATACAGACAATCACCGGGGAGTATGAACAAGCCAGAATCAATGCCGCCAACGCCATGTTGAAGAACGAAAACAACCCGCTGGCGCACGCAGTTATGGGATGGATCGAGGGTTTCCAGGGAAATTACGTGGAAGCAGAACGTTCCATCCGCAGGGCACTGGAGTTGGACCCGAACAATGCCCTTGCCCATGCTTATTACGCAGAGATCCTCATCGACCAGATCCAGCAAGATTACGGCTTCCTCGATAAAGCCATAGCAGAATCGAAGCTGGCGTTGGAATTGGGACCCGATTTACTCGAAAGCCACCGGGTGCGCGGGATCGTGCTGCTGAACACAAACAACCTGGAGGAAGCCGTCCAGGAATTCGAGCGGGCAATTGCGATCAACAAAAACATCGCCGACCTGCACCTGTTCCTGGGTGTGGCATACAAGGCACAGGAACGCTATGACCTGGCACAAGAAGCCCTGCTGCTGGCTTATTCATTGAACCCTACGGACACAGCATCACTGATAGAACTTTCTCGAGCATATTTTTCTGACGGTCGATATGCACAGGCAAGCCAATATGCAGAGGAAGCGGTTAAAATCGAGCCCGAAAACCCCCATCGTCACGGTTACCTGGGAATCACCTATTACAAACAGCTGGAATATCCAAAAGCGATCGATGCCCTGGTATTCGCAGTACAGGGCGGTACAACACCCGACGGTGTCGTGGTGGAGGGGCTGCCATTGTCCTACGATGACCGCGTGATGCAGTACTACTGGTATTACGGCTTCTCCCTGGCACGCGCCAACCGCTGCACCGAAGCCGTGCCCATTTTTCAAGCACTCCTTTCAGGGGTTCCGGACAACGAAATCGCAGTTTTCAATGCCGAAGAAGGTTTGACGATCTGCAAAGAACAAATCGAAACACCTCCGGAAACATTGGACTCCACAGAGACCGAAATCCCCGAGGAGACAGAAAATGCTCCCGACCAGGACACACCTCAACCCTGAGCAACCCATAGATGGACCGTAAGTTGGTGGGCAAAAGACCCACTTTCCGTCCGAAAAAACGGATTTCCTTTTACCGCCTGATGCTGTGGGTCAGCCTGATCCTGGCAGGAATCTGGGTTCTCTTCGCCTTCGAGCGGGGAGAATTAAAATCCCCCTTCGAGCCGACGCCCACACCGACCAGGGTGCCTGAATCCTTCTTCATGGAAGCAGAGGCATATTTCGACGCCGGGAAACTGGATGATCCGGGCAATAACCCGCTCATCTCGAACCAGCCGGCGGTCAACGACGCCATCGAAGCTTACCAGGCTGCCCTTGCAGGAGACCCAAACAACGCTGAGGCATGGGCAGAACTGGCACGAATCCAGGTGTATTCGTCCAGCCTGTTGAGAAACGATGCCGAACGCATGGCGCGGCTCGAAGAGGCACTGCAATCAGCAAACCGAGCCGTAGAGTTGGCTCCTGACGAAAGCAATAACCACGCCATCCGGGCGTTTGCCCTGGATTGGCTGGCGTCTAACCCGCTGGTTGATCCAGCTTTGACGGAAGATTATCTCAACCAGGCTGAACTGGCAGCATCAAGAGCGCTTCAGCTTGACCCAGAGAACCCCCTGGCTCTGGCATTTTATGCGGAAATCCTGGCAGACCGCTCGAAATGGCTGCAGGCAGAGAAATTTGCCACACAGGCTGTCACCCTTGGACCGGAATTGATGGACACGCACCGGGTGCGCGGTTATGTCATGGAAACGCTGGCACAGTATAACGAAGCGATCAAAGAATACCTCGAAGCCGCGCAGATAGCGCCCAACATGACCTTTATCTACCTGCGCATCGGCGCTAATTTTCGAGAAGGTATTAAAAACGTAGATCGCGCATTGGAGTATTTCGAGAAAGCGGCTGTGATCAACCAGCAGCTGGGAGTGGAAAACCCGCTGCCATACCTCGAGATTGCGCGCACGTATTCACAAGATGGGCAGTTTTTCGCCGCATCCATCAATGCACAGAAAGCTCTGGAGCTCGATAAATTCAACGCGCACACATACGGGCAGCTGGGAATGATATTCCGGCGAGCGCGCAACTACGAGGGGGCAATGCCCATGCTGAAATGTGCGGTGGTCGGCTGCACGGCTGAAGAAAATGAGGCTGGCGGTGTTGAAATCATCGGACTGCCATTGACCAGCCCGACAGTCGCATATTATTACGTGGAATATGGCACAAATCTGGCATTCCTCAGCCGACCCAACGAAAACTACTGCCCCCAGGCACTGCCAATCCTGGCACAGGTGAAGGCAGCCGCCCCGCAGTGGAATGATCCATTCTTAATCGCCATCGCTGAAGACAGCGAAGGCATCTGCCTTAGGGTCAACTCAGGCGTGGATAACCTGCCGGAGGAGACGCCGTCTGAAGAAGACGCCGTCTGAACAGACGCCGCAAACAACACCCACAGCAGAAGACATGATGGAACCCTGACCGCTTCGAAGGGGGAGGGGGCTGTATAAGATTTTTATATGAATTTAATCTTATCCTCTTGACTTCTATCCTAAATATAGGTATGATTTCAACGCATTTTAGCAGGCGATAGAGTAGACTGCTAAAATCGATCAAATCCAAAACCATATTACACAGGAGGTTCGTATGTCACTCTCTCTTAAACCCTTGGGCAGCCGGGTCGTGGTTGAGCCAATCGAGCAGGAAGAAGTCACGGCTGGCGGTATAGTGCTTCCGGAAACAGCAAAAGAGAAGCCGCAAAAGGGAAAAATTCTGTCCGTAGGACCCGGTGAGCGGGATGATGATGGAAAACGCATCCCAATGGACGTAAAAGCTGGCGACACCGTTCTGTTCGCCAAGTACGCAGGCACCGAAATCAAAATCAGCAGCAAAAAACTGTTGATCTTGAAAGAGTCAGACGTTCTCGCAATTCTTGACGAATAAAATCAATCAATAAGGAGTAATAATCTATGGCTAAACAACTTCTATTCTCCGAAGAGGCACGCCGCAAGCTTTCCCGTGGTATGGAAACGCTGGCTGATGCAGTTTCAACTACTCTCGGACCCAAGGGACGCAACGTCGCCCTGGATAAAAAATTTGGTTCCCCGACCATCACCCACGACGGTGTCACGGTCGCCAAGGAAATCGAGCTGGAAGACCCATTCGAGAATATGGGCGCCCAACTTCTCAAAGAAGCCGCCACCAAGACGAACGACATCGCTGGAGACGGCACCACCACTTCAACCGTACTGGCACACTCCATCGTCGTTGAGGGCATGAAGAACCTGGCAGCCGGCGCCAATCCTATGCTGCTCAAGCGCGGCATCGAAGCAGCCACCAAAGCTGTCGCCGCAAAGATCAACGAGCAGTCCATCGAAGTTACCACCAAAGACGAGATCGCCAATGTGGCATCGATCTCTGCCCAGGACCGCGTGATCGGCGATCTGATCGCTGAGGTCATGGACAAGGTTGGTAAAGACGGCGTCATCACGGTCGAAGAATCGCGCGGTCTCGAATTCGAAACCGAATATGTTGAAGGTATGCAGTTCGACCGCGGCTACATTTCGCCCTATTTCATCACCGACCCCGAGCACATGGAAGCCTCCATCGACGACGCTTACCTGCTCGTTCACGACAAGAAAATCTCCGCCGCCACCGACATCGTTCCCTTACTGGAAAAACTGGTCCAGGTTGGACGGCGTGACCTGATCCTCATCTCCGAGGACGTTGACGGCGAAGCACTGGCAACCCTGGTGCTGAACAAACTGCGCGGCATGTTGAATGTCGTCGCCGTGAAAGCCCCCGGATTTGGCGACCGCCGCAAGGCAATGCTGCAAGACATCGCCATCCTGACCGGCGCAACCGTCATCTCTGAAGAGACCGGTCGCAAACTGGAAAGCGCTGAGATCGCTGACCTGGGTCGTGCCGAGAAAGTCATTGTCACCAAAGATGATACAACCATCATCGGCGGCAAAGGCGAAGCTTCCCAGATCAAGGGACGCATCGAGCAGATCCGTGTTGAGATCGACAACAGCACCAGCGACTATGACAAAGAGAAACTGCAGGAGCGCCTCGCCAAGCTTTCCGGTGGCGTCGCCATCATCCGTGTTGGAGCAGCAACCGAGACAGAACTGAAAGAGAAAAAGCACCGAGTTGAGGACGCACTTTCAGCCACCCGCGCCGCCGTTGAGGAAGGGATTGTCCCAGGCGGTGGAGTGACCCTGATCAACGCCATGGCAGCTCTGGAAAAATTCACCGTTGAAGGTGAGGATGCTCAGATCGGCGTCAACATCGTTCGCAAAGCCCTCGAGGTTCCCATGCGCAAGATCGCCCAGAATGCCGGCAAAGACGGCTCCGTTGTTTTGGAAACCGTCCGCCGCCTTCAGAAAGAAAAGAAAAATCTTCGCATCGGCTACAATGTGCTCTCAGAAGAGTACACGGACCTGGTTGAAGACGGCGTTATCGACCCCGCCAAGGTTACCCGCGGCGCCCTCGAAAACGCATCCTCCATCGCAGCGATGATCCTGACAACAGAAGCTTTGATTACTGACGTTCCCGAGAAACATTCACCGTCACCAATGCCTCCTGGTGGTGGGATGGGTGGAATGGATTACTAAATCGATCCAGAACAATCACTGGTCGATCAATTTGCGGTGGTTTGCAGAGCATTCTGTAAACCACCGCTTTTATTTCAGGATATAATTAATCATTAATATGACTAAAAACAAACTACGCATCATCCCCCTGGGCGGATTAGGGGAAGTCGGAAAAAACATGATGGCATACGAATATGGGAAGAACATCCTGGTGGTGGATACCGGGATCATGTTCCCAGAAAACGATATGCTCGGGATCGATTACATTATCCCGGATTTTCATTACCTGATGGATAAACGCGATTGGGTACGCGGCATCGTCATCACCCATGGGCACGAGGACCACATCGGCGCGATCCAGCATGTGGTGGAAGAGATTCAGGCGCCAATTTACGCCACCCCATTGACCATGGGGCTGCTGGAAAACAAACTCTCTCGAGGCGGCTTGATCCACAAGGTTGAGCTGAATACGATCGAGGCAGGGGACTCGATCCAGGTCGGTCCTTTTGAGGTCGAATTCTTCCACGTCTGCCATTCCATCCCGGACGGCGTGGGGTTGGGGATCACAACTCCGGTCGGTCTGGTGGTGCATTCGGGCGATTATAAGTTCGACCACACTCCGGTGGACAACTGGCCCAGCGATTATTCCAAGCTGGCAGAATTCCAACGGCGCGGCGTGCTGGCGCTGCTGGCAAACTCCACCAACGCCACCCGCCCCGGTTGGACGCCTTCCGAGCGCGTCATCGACACCGGTTTCCGCGAGGTTTTCCGCACAGCGCCCGGGCGAATCATCATCGCCAGTTTTGCCTCGCTTATTTCGCGCATGCAGCAGGTGGGCAACGCTGCTCTGGAACACAAGCGCAAGCTGGCTTTTGTGGGCACCAGCATGGTCGAAAACGCGCGCATTGCGCGCAAACTTGGCTATCTGGACTTACCCGATAACCTGGTTGTCCCACTCGAGCAGACATTAAAAATGCCGGGGCACCAGGTCGTGCTCATGTCCACTGGCACCCAGGGTGAGCCAACATCCATCATGGGCAGGCTTTCCACGGGTACAAACCGCCAGTTCGATCTGCTTCCTGGCGACACCGTTGTGCTCTCATCCCACCCAATCCCCGGCAATGAAGAAAGTGTTTACCGCACAATCAACCGCCTGCTGCGCCGCGGCGCAACCGTTATTTACGAGGCGATCGCCCCGGTGCATGTCTCGGGACACGCCAGCTCGGAAGAGATGAAGCTGCTGCTGCACCTGGTAAAACCCAAGTTTTTCATCCCCATCCACGGTGAACTGCACCACCTCCAGCAGCACGCCAAGATTCGCGCGTCAAATTGGCATGCCCGAGGAGAACATCTGCGTGATTGAGAACGGGCAAGTGGTCGAGTTCTCGGACGACGGCATGGAGCTGGCTGAACGCGTACCCGGCGGGTATGTTTTTGTCGATGGCGCAGGGGTGGGTGACATCGGTCCAACCATCGTGCGAGAGAGAGAGGCGCTCTCGCGCGACGGGTTTGTGTTGGTCAACGTCACGGTCGACCAGCACAGCTACCGCATGATCAATGAACCTGAAATAATCACACGCGGTTTTGTTTACGGTAAAAACGGTGAAGACCTGTTCGAATCCGCCCGTAAGCTGGTAAACGATGCCATCATCAGTGGTGAGGGCAACGTGCAGAGCGATCTGGAGCAGACCATAAAATCTTTCCTGTTCAACAAAACCCGCAGACGACCGATGGTTTTTGTTATGTTGAACAAGGTCTGATACAGATGCCAGACCACACAAAAAAGCTGTCCACAAAATCATTAAAAACATAATCCTGCTCTCCAAGGAGTGACCGATGAAATTTACCAATGGTTATTGGGGAATGCGGGAAGGCTGCACACCCCATTACGCGGCACATCTCAAATCTTACGACCTGGAAGATTCCAGTTTAACCGTCTACGCCCCCACGAAACAGTTATCCCACCGCGGGGACACGTTAAACCTGGCGATGCTGTCCGTGCGCTTCTCCTCGCCAATGGAGGACGTAATCCGCGTGCAGATCTACCATCACAAAGGTTACGGGGAGAGAAAACCCCAATTCGACCTGCTCGAGCAGCCCGCATTCACTGTAAAGGCTATGGACTCTGCAGACACAGTCTCTTTCACCAGCGGAAATTTGAGCGCCGAGGTGCCGAAATCAGGGAACTGGCAGGTTACTTTCAAAGCCGGCGGCAAGACAATCACCCAGAGCGGCTGGCGAGGCATGGGCACCGTGGACACACCTGAAGGCAGGTTCATCCACGAACAATTGGGGCTTGGCGTGGGTGAATGTGTGTATGGGCTGGGGGAGCGCTTTACGCCCTTTGTTAAGAATGGTCAGGTCGTCGATATCTGGAACGAGGATGGGGGTACCAGCAGCGAAATCGCCTATAAGAATATCCCCTTTTACCTGACCAACCGGGGTTACGGCGTGCTGGTGAACCATCCCGAAAAAGTTTCCTTCGAAGCTGCCTCCGAGAAGGTTACGCGCGTACAGTTCAGCGTACCTGGCAACCAGCTTGACTACTACCTGATCTATGGACCGGATCCAAAACATATCTTATCCAAATACACCGCCCTCACCGGGCGACCCGCCCTGCCGCCTGCCTGGTCCTTCGGCTTGTGGCTGACCACCTCATTCACCACAGATTATGACGAAGAGACCGTTACCGGTTTCATCCAGGGGATGGCAGACCGGGAAATTCCCCTGCACGTTTTCCATTTCGACTGCTTCTGGATGAAAGCCTTCCACTGGACGAACTTCGAATGGGACGAGGATGTTTTCCCGGACCCAGAGGGGATGCTCAGGCGCCTGAAGGCACGCGGCCTGCGCATCTGCGTATGGATCAACCCGTACATCGCGCAGCGCTCGAAAATGTTCGACGAAGGCATGCAGAACGGCTACCTGCTCAGGAGACCTGACGGCAGCGTCTGGCAGACTGACCTGTGGCAGGCGGGAATGGGTGTCGTCGATTTCACCAACCCGCAAGCGCGGCAATGGTACGGCGATAAACTACGCGCCCTGATCGACATGGGCGTGGACACATTCAAAACTGATTTTGGCGAGAGGATCCCAACCGATGTGGTTTACTTCGACGGGTCTGACCCGCTCAAAATGCACAACTTTTACCCCTTCATTTACAACCAGACCGTTTTCGAGGTGCTCGAGGAGAAGCTGGGGAAAGGTGAAGCCGCTGTGTTCGCCAGGTCCGCCACGGTCGGAAGCCAGCGCTACCCGGTGCATTGGGGCGGTGACTGCACTGCCACATTCGAATCGATGGCTGAAAGCCTGCGCGGCGGATTGAGCCTGTGTTTGTCCGGATTTGGTTTCTGGAGCCACGACATCGGCGGCTTCGAACAGACTGCCTCCGCGGATGTGTACAAACGCTGGTGCGCGTTCGGTCTGCTCTCCTCACACAGCCGGCTTCACGGATCTTCCTCCTACCGGGTGCCCTGGCTCTACGATGAAGAGGCGGTGGAAGTTTTGCGCGCATTTACCCGCTTGAAGTGCAGGCTGATGCCGTACATGTTCCAGGCAGCCGTACAGGCACACCGGAACGGGATCCCCATGATCCGCGCTATGATGCTCGAATTCCCGAACGACCCGGCAAGCGATTATCTCGACCGCCAGTACATGCTCGGGGACGCGCTCCTGGTCGCGCCCGTCTTCTCCAGCGATGGCAAGGTGGCTTATTACGTTCCAGCCGGAGTCTGGACCCATTTCCTGTCAGGTGAGACCGTGGAAGGACCGGGATGGATGCAGGAGCAGCATGACTTCTTCAGCCTGCCCCTGCTGGTGCGCCCGAACTCGATCGTCCCGGTAGGGGGCAGGGACGATGTGCCGGATTATGACTTTGCGGACGGCGTGACCCTGCGGGCTTACGAACTGTCGGACGGTACACAAAGCGTGACCATCACCAAGCGCGGACGGAGAAGATGAGACAACATTCAACCTGGAATGCCGGCTGGAACGCCAGGAGAAGGTAATCACGGTAGATGGGCAGGGAACCCAAAAACCCTGGAAACTGCTCCTTGCCAACCAGCATACTTTTTCTTCCGTGGAAAATGGTAATGCTGAAGACACGAAAGAGGGACTGCTGGTGCTGCCGGTTGATGCCTCCAAACCAGCCATCCTCAAGCTGGGAGAGTAAAGATGGTCGAGAAGAAAATTAACCATATTCGCAAATACAAGGTTGCGGTCTATGCGCGCGTGTATGAGGTGCAGCAGATGAGCGACCTGGTTTGGCTGAAGGAACGCTTCGAAGCGATAAAACGCTTCGTCAGGATCGACAAGGTATACCTGGAAACCCACCGCGACATGGTGGTCGCCGAGGAAGCCACCCTCCGCCAGGCGATGGGTTATTTCGCCGAGCAGGGGATCGAGACCTCAGGCGGGATCACCATCACGGTCAACGAGTGGAACCGCTTCGAGACCTACTGCTACACCAACCCCGAACACCGCCAGAAGCTCAAGGAAGTAGTGGCGTACACCGCCGGGTTATTCAATGAAGTCATCCTGGACGATTTTTTCTTCACCAACTGCAAATGCGAAAGCTGCATCCGGGCGAAAGGGGAGCAAAGCTGGACCCGGTTCCGCCTGGATCTGCTCGAGACCGCTGCGCGTGAGCTGGTGATCGAACCCGCCCGCGCCGCCAACCCGCAGGTGGAAGTGGTGATCAAGTACCCCAACTGGTACGAACACTTCCAGGGTCTCGGCTTCAACCTGGAAGCTGAACCCTTGCTCTTTGACCGGCTGTATACCGGCACCGAAAGCCGCGACGCTCACTTCGGCAGCCAGCACCTGCAGCCCTATCACAGCTACCTGGTCTTCCGCTATTTCGAGAACATCAAGCCGGGCGCCAACGGCGGCGGCTGGGTGGACACCGGCGGCGCCTTCAGCCTTGACCGCTACGCCGAACAGATCTGGGACACACTCTTCGCCAAGGCGCCCGAGATCACCCTTTTCGATTTCCGCCAGATGCAGCGCCCGGTGCGCGAGTCGGAACGCGGCGCCTGGCAGGGCACTGGCACCAGCTTTGACTTCGACACCATGCTGGCGAAGATCACGCCCGGGGATAGCGGGACACCCGTCAGAGAGATCCCGGAAGATGCCACCTTCGCCCTCGCAGCCGGACACGCGCTGGAAGTGGTCGATCCATTCCTTGAACAACTTGGCGAACCCGTGGGGGTAAAAAGTTACAAGCCCTATCATTCAGTGGGCGAAGACTATGTCCACAATTACCTGGGCATGATCGGCATCCCCATGGACCTGGTGCCGGAATATCCTGAAGAGGCAGGCGTCATTTTCCTGGCAGAAACCGCTGCCCACGACCCGGGGATTATGGGCAAGATCAAGGCATCGCTGACGGCAGGAAAAACTGTGATCATCACCTCCGGCTTGCTGCGCCAGCTGCAGGGCAAGGGAATAGAAGACATCGTCGAGCTGCGTATCGGTGATCGAAAAGGTCTTGTGGACGAGTTCCAGATAGGCTGGTTCCAGTCAGCAAAAGCGGAGAAGAAGATCCTGCTGCCGCACATCGAATACCTGACCAACGACTCCTGGGAGGAAGTGTCCGGCGTGGGCGCCAGCAGCGGTAATCCGCTGCTGCACTCGGCGCGCTATGCCAGCGGGATGCTGTACGTACTCACCATCCCTGATGACTTCAGCGACCTGTATGCGCTGCCCAGAGAAGCCCTGACCCGCATCCGAGCCGCTTTTTCGGGTGATCTGGGTATCCACCTCGACGCACCCGCTCAGGTTGTCCTGTTCTTGTATGACAACCAGACCCTGATCGTGGAATCGTTCAGGGATGAGGCGGAAGAGATCAGCTTTATGCTTGCGGAAATCGGTTTGAACGGATGTGGGACGCGGTTTCCGGGGAGGAATTATCCGGCGAGAAGATCAAGGACTGGCGCGGCAACGAGACCGGTGTGAGCAGATATGCGACCGGGATCAAGCCGCATTCGTTCCGGTTGTTCCGGTTCGAATAATACGGATTCTGACCTTTTGTAGGGGCTGCCCAACAGAATCTGACCCAGACCTTCACCACCACGACATTCCTGCCCACCATGACCACCTCAGGCAAAACGCGGGTCGCCCCGCACGTGGGCAGGAACCCATTCTGACCCAAAACAGGCGAGACGATCGGGGGCTGAAATGTGGCTTTACGTCAAAGGCACCTTGCCAGAGATGGCAATGGCAGGCGCGGGTGTCTCGCCACTACGTTGGTAGAGGCTGCCCCTACAATTTCGCGGTAAATATTTGTAGGGGCGACCCACCCGAGTTCGATCCTGATCATTAACACCACGTCATTCCTGCCCACCATGACCACCTCAGGCGAAACGCGGGTCGCCCTGCGCGTGGGGCAGGAACCCATTCTGACCCAAACAGGCGAGACGATCGGGGGCTGAAATGTGGTTTTACGGCAATGGCGCTTTGCCAGATGTGTCACGGGCAGGCGCGGGTGTCTCGCCACTACGCGATCATATCTCAATGATCATAACCTTTCCCTCTATTGCAGGCGCAACGAACACTGCCATCCATCGTCCTTTTATATGAACCGGCTGTCCTCGCTCCAACCGTCTTTACCAATCAAAGGCACAAACGCCACGGGGGTGACGTTCTCGAAGGTGAACTCATCCCCGCTGCGGCGCCAGTGCTCCAGGTACTGCCCGTAACGTTCTCCCACCGGGATCACCAGGCTGCCCCCGTCCACAAGCTGGTCGAGCAGCTTCTGCGGCACCCGCGGCGCGGCGGCTGTGACCAGGATGCCGTCAAATGGGGCATACTCTGCCAGACCTAGTGTGCCATCGCCCGTGTGCACGTGGATGCTGCCCATGCCGGTTTCCGCCAAAACACGCTCAGCCTGACGGGCAAGGGCGGGGTGGCGCTCGATGGTGTGCACTTCGCGGGCGAGACACCCGAGCACTGCCGCCTGGTAACCCGAACCCGTGCCCACTTCGAGCACGATTTCATCGCCTTGCAGCCCGAGAAGCTGCGACATCAGGGCAACGATGTAGGGCTGGGATATGGTCTGCCCGTTCCCGATGGGGAGCGGTCCGTCGATGTATGCCTGGCTGCGGTATTCTTCCGAGATAAAGAGATGGCGCGGTACCTGACGCATGGCTTCCAGGACACGCTGGTCCTTGATGTCCCGGTTCGCCAGCTGGAATTCAACCATCCGCAGGCGAGATTGGGTATAAGTCTCGTCTTCCCCCATCCGGTTTGCATCCCTTCCCCACATGAAGTGTCCCTCAGCTGAGTAAATATGCAGCAAGCCACTGCGTGGTGGCTTCCAGCGCCTCGTAATGTGTGCGTTCGTAATTGTGCGAGGCATCCACTCCCGGACCAATCAATGCCACGGCGACATCTCCACCCGCCCGCCAGAAGGCTTCGCCGTCAGATCCATAATACGGGTAAATGTCCACCTTGTGGGCAATTTTGTGCTCTTCTGCAATCCGGCGCAGGCGGTTGCTGAGACCATGGTGGTAAGGTCCGCCCGAATCCTTCACGCATAAAGTGGCATGGAATTCGTCGGAAGTCTGCCCATCTCCTACGGCTGCCATATCGACGGCAAGCAGTTCGCTGACTTCAGGCGGGAAGCCCGAGGCGGCTCCGTGCCCTACTTCCTCATAATTGCTGACGTGCAGGTAGGTCGTCCTGGTTGGTTTCAAACCCGCATCATTGAGGCTTTTTACCGCGGCGACCATGCAGGCGACGCAGGCTTTGTCATCCAGAAAACGAGAGCGCACAAAATCATTGGTGATCTCCAGGCGCGGGTCAAAGGCGACAAAATCCCCGACTTCGATGCCAAGGCCGCGGGTCTCCTGCGCTGAGGCTGTCCTGGCGTCCAGGCGCACTTCCATGTTGTCGTCCTCCCGCTTGAGATCGTTCACCTTGCTCCCGTAAACATGACCTGAGGCGCTGGTAAGTAAAATCGAGCCGCGCACGGTCTCCCCGGATTGGGTTATGACCTGGCATCCCTCCCCTTCCACCGTGTTCCAGGCAAACCCTCCGATCCTGGTTAACTTCAATCGACCACTGCTTTTGATCTCTTTCACCATTGCCCCCAATGTGTCCACGTGTGCGGTGAGGGCGCGCGGCGGTAACGGGCTGCTCTCCCCGGCTTGCAAACCTTTCCATTCAGCGATCAGGGCGCCCTTTACGCGTCCGCCGCAGGTTGAGGTGCGGAAATTCAGCCAGGGTTCGCTCCGAAAGGGCTATCGCCTGGTCTGTGAAGCCTGTTGGGCTGGGAATATTCAGCAGGTCACTTAAAAACGAAAGCAAATACGCTTTATCAATTGTGGTTTTTGTCATAGTGAGGGTGTTCCCGGTCAAATTTTGTCCAGATTAATGCCAGATATGAAGCATTATAACGTTAACTAAGAAGCATCGGGACACGATCGCAGCGCGGTATAATCTTGCGCATGGTTGAGAACAACTCAGACACTACCCCGAACCCCGTGGAAAACGGGGATACGGTTTCTTCACACTCAAGCGCACGAACAGATGCGCAGCAGCTGCCACAGACTCAGCCGGTTGTAGCGGGTGCTGCTCGACCCGAACCAGTTCCCAGCTCGGAAACAGAACCAGGTTTCGCAGAAACTGTGGCTACTTCTGCTGCAGTAACGATGGATTCCGGGCAGGATGCCGGGCTTGATGCCGGGCAGGATGCCGGGCTTGATGCCGGACCAGATGGTGAGCAAGAAAATGGAAACCTGCCCCCGGGTGAAAAGCAGCAGAAACGCAGGTCACCAGCTCGTTTGTATGCCTTCCTCGGGGTGCTGGTGTTGTTAGCCATTGGAGCAGTCAGCGCATATTTGGGCTATACATCAGGCATCAATCTGCGCACCGAGGCTGAGGTTAATAATAAAGCCGCAATCCTGCAGGAGCAGTACAACCTGGGGATGCAGGATATCGAAAGCCAAAACTGGGACCGCGCCCGCCAGCGCTTCGAATATATCATTCGCAACGATCCGGATTTCCCCGAGGCGCCGGGGCAGCTGGCGCTGGTGTTGGTGAACCTGACCACTACCGCAACACCGACCGTGATGCCAACCCCCACGCTGGTGCCAACTCCTGATACGCGCGGCGTTGATGAGCGGCTGCAGAAGAGTGAAGAATTCCTCTTTAATAGCGATTGGGATAACACGATCAATTCTCTGCTCGAGCTGCGCCGTGATGAACCCGATTTCCAGGCAGTAAAAATCGACGGGATGCTTTACCTGGCACTGCGCAACCGCGGCATGGATAAGATCGGCAAACAGGCTGACCTGGAAGGGGGGATTTACGACATCGCCCTTGCGGAACGCTTCGGTCCCATCGACTCTGAAGCCCAGGCATATTTAAATTGGGCGCGCTTATATATCACCGGCGCCAGTTTTTGGGAGTTGAACTGGGAAGAAGCGGTCTTTTATTTCCAGCAGATAGCGGCTCAACTCCCCTACCTGCGTGACGGCTCGGGGATGACATCGGTGGAGCGCTACCGCAATGCCCTGATCGGCTTGGGAATCGCCAGGCTGTCGACCAAACCCTGTACGGCGATCGAACCGCTGCAGCAAGCATTATCCATGTCGCCGGATGAAGCAGCTTCCGAAGCTCTGGATGAAGCTAACCGGTTGTGCGGCGGAGGCAAAAAAGATAACAGATTCCGGCGACGACCAGCCGTCTGATACCCCGCAGCCAACCCAGGTTATTGAGGTCCCGCCGACAGCGGAACCCACACCATACCCCTGACACATCACCGATGGAGATGCCAGCCACTACCCCTGGTTTTATCCTGCCTCTGGCGTACTGGCTGCACATGGTCGCCACGGTGGTGTGGATCGGCGGTCTGGCGGCTCTGGTGCTGATGGTATTTCCCACGGCGCAGCGGTCCATGAGCCATCAACAATTCGCAGCCTTCATTCAAAGCGTGCAAAAACGTCTCGATCCCCTGGCCTGGTTCAGCCTGGCAGTGCTCATCGCCACGGGCATGTTCCAGATGAGCGCAAACCCCAACTATAAGGGTTTTCTGGCTTTCGACAACACCTGGGCAGTCTCGATCCTGGTAAAACACGTGCTTTTCCTGGGGATCATCGCCCTGGCAGCTTACCAGACCTGGTGGCTGATGCCGGCTTTCAGAAGAGAACTGCTGCGAACCAGCAACCCCAACACGGTTGCCGGTCAGGGTTCTCAAGGGGCACCCAAAAAGATTATCTGGCTCTCGCGCATCAACCTGGGATTGGCTGTGCTGGTTTTGTTAGCTACCGCTTTCGCCCGCGCGGCATAGGATCACTCCAACCGGCGAATTGCTGGAAACCGCAAGATAACAAACACGGCTGCAAGCAAACAGACCAACGCCGCGATGACAAGAGTTTGCGGCAGCCCGATCCATGTTGCTGACTGACCCGCCAGCATGGAGCCAATTGGCATGGTCCCAAAGAAGACCAGAGAATAGATGCCCATAACCCTGCCTCGCATCTCATCCGAGATGCGGTTCTGAATCAAGGCATTGGATGCATTCGCCTGGGTGATGAAAGCCCAACCTGTGAAGGCGATGATAAACAGGGAAGCAGGTATCCAGGTAACCTGGGAGAAAAATATCAGCGAAATCGGCATGAGGAAGCTGCCAATCGTCCACAATTTACCGCGCACCGTGCTGTGAGATAAAGCAGCCAGCATGAGAGCAGCTACCAATGCCCCGATGCCCCTGGCTGACATCAATAACCCATTTGTGCGCACGTCTCCCCCTAAAACTTCGACTGACCAGGCGGGCATCAAGGTAAACAAGCTGATCCCAAACAAACTCACCACCGCCATGCTGAGCACGATCACACGAACAACCTGTTCGGAAAAGGTGTATTTGAAACCGTCCACCAGTTCGCGCAGGATGTGGGCGTGTTGAACCGGGTGGGAAGCGGGTTCGATGCGCATCAACAACAGGGCAGCGATGACTGCCAGATATGTGATCCCGTTGATGGTGAAACACCAGCCGGGTCCGACCGCAGCGTATGTCAGACCAGCAATGGCAGGACCAAACACGGTACCCAGGTTGAACATGGTGGCATTCAGCGCGATGGCGTTGGTCAGATCCTTGCGCTCGACCATTTCAACCACAAACGCCAGCCTGGCAGGCGCATCAAATGAGTTGGCGACACCCAGGAAAAAAGCCAGCACGATAATGTGCCAGGGCTGCACCCGTCCCGAAAACACCAGACCGGCAAGGATAAAAGCCAGGCACATCATGGCAGTTTGGGTGGCGATCAGCATTTTCCGGCGTGACACCCGGTCGGCGATCACTCCGCCCAACAGGTTCATCAGGAACAAGGCTGGTAAACCTGCTGCAAAACCAACATACCCCAGGTATGCTGAAGAGCCGGTTATCTCATAAACCAGGTACCCCTGGGCTGTATTCTGCATCCAGGTGCCAAACAAAGATACAGTTTGCCCCATGAACCACAGGCGAAAATTCGGATATTGTAAGGCTGAAAATGTACGGTTGAATCTGGCAGGGATTGCTTTCAGTGCAGCAACGGTGTTCAAAATTGTTCTCCAGTTGATCTATTGTACTTCCATCCAGGATGAAACCCGGCACGAAATAGCCCTTGGGGTTGATTTCCAGAGGATTATCCGGTATTCTTGAGCGTGTTATGATCCTGGCGGTTAAGACTTGCCCGCCTGTTAATTTGTGCCACCAGCCCAGTTAACGCATCATCAGCAAACCATTACCCTGGGGTATTAATGCAAAACCACTCTCCGAGACAGCAAATCAAAAAATCCACTGCATGCCCAAATTGCCGGCGCCTGCTCAACAACCAGAGCAGAAGCTGCATTTACTGCGGCTATCGTTTTCCGAGATTGACGGCTTCCCTGCCGCTGATGCCGGAACTGCTGCGCGAAGAAGTCAGCTTCGTCAACGGCATCATCATCGCTTGTGTAGTTTTATATGCACTCGCTCTCGGTCTGGATCTCCCTGCAGCGCTGCAGGGCGGGAACATATTAAGTATGCTCTCTCCCTCCCCACAGTCTCTGGTGAAACTGGGTATGGGGGGGTTCTACCCGCTCATTCAAGGAGAGTGGTGGACTCTGCTTACAGCAACCTATTTGCACGCCAGCATACTGCACATCCTGTTCAACATGCTGTGGCTGCGGCAGCTGGGTCCCTTCGTGGAAAGTTTGTTTGGTCCGTCCCGATTTATCATAATTTATACGGTCTCTGGCGTCTCCGGGGCGCTTGTCTCCGCCTTGATCGGAAAGACTCCATTTTTCGTGGGCGCGTCAGGGGCTGTATTTGGATTGTTCGCTGCCCTGATCTATTATGGTATCCGGCGGGGCGGTACGTTCGGCACAGCCATCTTCCGCCAGATGCTCTTTTGGGCAGCGATAGGCTTGTTCTTAGGGTTCACCCGCTCAGGGGTTGACAACCTGGGACACATAGGCGGAATCCTGGGCGGGGTACTCTCAGCCTGGGTATTGGGTTACCAGGAGAGGCAGCAGCAGAAGCTGGCTCACCACCTGGTCGCCCTGCTAACTCTGGCATTGATCATCATCTGTTTTGGGATGATGGTGGTAAATTTCTTCGCTTAATCCGTTCAGGTTCATACTGCATGAAAAACAACCGTCGAATTAATTACAAAACGCTGGATCATTACAACCCGCAGATCGAACGGTTAATTGAGATGGGTTACGAGTCTCGCGAAAAATACCAGGTGAGTAAAACTGAAACTGCCGACCGGACAAGTTTCGATTTGGTGCTAACAACTCTTGAATCGCCCTACATCAAGCGCTGGGAAGTAAACGACGAAGATCGGAAGTATTACACCCGCGTTATCGAGGAGGGACATTCTTTCAGCGCATTCGATGGATCGGAAATGGTCGCAGTTGCGCTGGCAGAGACCAGGCGCTGGAACGGTACCCTGTGGATTTGGGAATTCCACGTCACCCCCAGCCACCAGAGAAGAGGCATTGGCAGGCAAATGATGGATATCCTGGCGGAGAAGGCGAATGCTGCGGGACTGCGCACAATGCTCGTAGAAACCCAGTCCACCAACATGCCGGCAATTCGCTTTTACCGGGCAGCCGGTTTTTTCATTGAAGGCATCGATCTATCCTATTACAGCAACCATGATGTGCCGGATGGTGAAGTGGCGATATTCATGAAAAGGAAAATCAGTTGAATAACGAACCCATCAAAAATCCCAGCGCGCTAAAAGTCCAACAAGCCCTGAACGAATACGATGTCTCGCTCAATGTGCTGGAATTACCCGCATCAACGCGCACCGCACAGGAGGCGGCTCAAGCTATCGGCTGCGAGATCGGGCAGATCGTCAAATCCCTGGTGTTCAAAGGGAAACGCAGCGGCAAACCCATCCTGGTCATCGCCAGCGGGGCTAACCAGGTGAGTGAAAGAAAAGTCGAAGCCATCCTGGGGGAGCCCTTGGGGAAGGCTGACGCTGACTTTGTGCGCACCCAAACCGGGTACGCCATCGGAGGAGTCCCACCTTTGGGTCATATCCAAAAGCTTCCCACCTTGATCGATGAAGACCTGCTGCAGTATGAGGTGATCTGGGCAGCCGCGGGCACCCCCCACGCTGTCTTCCGCCTGACGCCGGAAATACTCCTGAAAATCACCAGCGGGACTACGTGCGAATTGCGGAAATGACCAAAGGTTCCCAAAATACGACCAATCGAGTATAATTTTGAAGAATTACTTCATAAATATTCGTGCCTTTCGCTCCTCCCCTCAGGTGCCCAGGCACGTTATTACCGGGCGAGTAACTTTTACAGGTTTTATATGGCACTAGACCGTTTTGGACGGAGTATCCACTATCTTCGCATCAGCCTTACGGATCACTGTAATCTGCGCTGTGTTTACTGCATGCCAGAAGACATGACCTTCCAGCCCAACGCGTCTCTGATGCAGGATGATGAAATCATCACGCTGGTCAAACTTTTCACCAATCTTGGATTTCACAAATACCGCCTGACCGGAGGCGAGCCTACCGTCAGGGCGAATATCGTAAAAATCGTGGAGCAGATCGCCGGAATGCCGGGAGTACGGTCCCTTTCCATGACCACCAACGGGGTGCTGTTAAACCGTCTGGCGGCGCCTTTGAAGCAGGCAGGTTTGCAGCGAGTAAACATCAGCCTGGATACACTCGACGCCCAAAGATTCAAGCGCCTGACCCGGTGGGGGACTTTACAGGATGTCTGGGATGGGATCAAAGCGGCGGAAAAAGCTGGTCTGACCCCGATCAAGTTGAACGTTGTCCTGGTTTACGGCTACAACGAATCGGACAGCATTCAACTGGCGAAATTAACCATGGACCACCCCTGGCAGGTGCGCTTTATCGAGATGATGCCCTTTGGCGGTGTCACGGAGCTGCAAATTAACCAGGCGGTTAAATCGAAGGATGTCCTGGAACACATCCGCAATGAAATTGGAGAGTTAGAAATCGTGGATGGAGGCAGGCTGGATGGTGAAGCCCGGCTTTTCCGCATCCCCGGGGCACGCGGCGACCTTGGTTTTATCTCTTCTGTTACAGAACCTTTTTGCTCCTCTTGCACACGGGCTCGCCTGACTGCGGACGGGCGTCTGCGGCTTTGCCTCCTGCGGGACGGCGAAGTGGACCTGCTCACACCGCTGAGGAACGGTGCAAGCCTGGAAGACCTGCGCCACCTGATCCTGGACGGCGTCTGGAACAAACCCTGGGGTCACGGGCTGGCAGACGGCATCATCCCGCTCAGCCGTGTGATGAATGAGATCGGGGGGTAAATTGCCACGCGCCAGAATCACCAACATCCTGTTCGATCTCGACGGTACACTGCGTTTTAATAGACCATCTTCGGCACATTTTTTCTTGGACTACGCAGCCAGCCTGGGTGTGCAGGATTCAAAAGAGAAACGCTGCGAAGCAATTCGCTGGTCACACCGCTACTGGGCACAATCTCCTGAAATGATCCAGGATTTTCAGACCTATCCTGATGAAATCAGTTTTTGGCGCCATTATTCTGTCCTTTTCTTAAAGGCATTCGGCAGCCCAGTGGAACAGGCTGAAATCTTTGGGAACGGAAATCTACGAGTATATGAGTACTGAACACAAACCGGTGGGGGTGGTGCCACAATCCGTCCATGAAACACTCGCCATGCTTCAGGAAGATGGGTTCCAACTCGGCCTGGTATCCAACAGGACAAAGCCGGTTCACGAAGAAATCGCTGAACTGGGCTTAGACCACTACTTCGAAATTGCATTGACAGCAGGTGAGGTGTCGTCCTGGAAACCTGACACTGCCATCTTCGAGCATGCACTGGAACAAATGGACGCTCAGCCCAAAGAGAGCGTATATATTGGCGATAATTATTATGCGGATGTCCTGGGGGCACGAGCAGCAGGCATCCAGCCCATCCTCTTCGATGAAGAAAGGATTTTCCCGCAGGCTGATTGCCCGGTTATCGTATCTATGGACGAACTCCCCGCGTGGATCGCCAACCTATCAAATCACAACGAGGATGTAATAAGCCCCAAGCAGGAATAACAGCGGGATCATCACCCCGTTGCCCCACAGCAGATATGCCAACGGGTGCTTTTCATCTAATCTGAAGAAAACCAGACCAAGCAGTAAATTGACAAAATAGAATAAACTGTTTAATACTGGCAGGAGCAGCAATTGTAAGGAAGGGATGGGTTCACACGGGAACAAATCTCCGCGGAAACCGAGTGAGACTTGCTGGTTCAGGGGTACACTGAGGCTGACCCAGACAAACAGAGCAATGCTCAGACCCGCACCCAAGAGAATCAACAGGCGCGCCCCCCATGACGCCCATACCCTGCCCATCAAGAGGCTGGGCTGGACCGAACGGGCGGTGATCGGGGAGAGGGAACCTAATTCGGAATACCGGTAGAAGGTCTCCATAAACGCATTTCGGTCAGCAGGCGCAATAGCGAACAGGCGGTCTGGTGTTGAGATGATAAGCAGGTCAGAAGTGGTCGCTGAAAGGTATTCGATCGTGCCCGTCTCAGACACCTTCCGGGTGCCAGTAACAGAGCCCGGGAGGAATATCAAGGGTTTAGGCAGCCGGGAGCCGATATCACTCGCTCGCCGCACCCACTGTACCGCCGTCATCGGGATGTCTTCCACGCGGAACCCCCACAGCAGGCGGATCCCGTCCCGCTGAAGGACATAAGTCGAATTGGTCAGACCATAAAGCCGGTAAACAAGCATCGGCACGAACACAACCGCGGCGATGATTGGCAGGACTCCGGCAAGAAAGGCAGGACCGATGCTTGCCAGCGAGGCTCGATAAAGCCCGAAAAAAGCCCCCGCGATCAATAGGAGAATAGCGCCGATCAGAAAAATAAGCCCTGTCCTGCGTGCGGGGGTAAAAACTACACTGTCCATGGTGATGTTATTTTACATGAATCAGAAGGAAAAGACCGGCAAAAAGCAAAAGAGCACCCATATCGGAACAGGGGTGCTCTTGAAATTATGACGCTGTCTGATCTTGTCAGCGGATTTCGTATACGATAGATACGTCAACCGTCAAAACCATCTGACCTGGCGACACGGGGACATTAATCGCTTCAGCAACCGCCGCCCCACCGCCTTTGCCGTCATACAGCGGTACTGGCACCCCGCTATAACTGCTGATGTTCAGTACAGGTCCGAGCGTAACACCGGCTGCCGTAGCCAGCTCGTCAGCAACCTTCTGGGCATTCTTTACAGCCTCTTCACGAGCCTGGGAAATGGCTTCGTCCTTTTCCGACACGTCAAACTGGATGCCATATATGGTGTTGGCTCCCGATTTCACCGCGGCGTCGAGGATTGCACCTACCTCAGCGATATCACGGACCGTGACATACACGGTGTTATCGACGATATAAACGATCTCACCAGTGGGTTGACCGTTGGCATCATATTTTGGCTGCGGGTAAATGCTGAAGTTGGTGGTCTGGATGTCCTTCACATCAACACCAGCGCTTTTCAGGCTGTCTTTTACCTTATCAGCCTGCTCGTTGTTGGCACTGACAACTTCGGAAGCATTCTTACCCTCTGAGTGTACACCTATGCTGACATAAGCGATATCCGGAATCAGGTAAACTTTGCCTGTACCGTTCACGCTCATCGTGCGGGGATTCGCCTGGTCGCTTTGCGCTGAGCCAGCGCCCGCAGGTTGAGCCAGTGCCACGCTGCCGCACCCCACCAATAAGGCGGCTAATAAAAGAAAACTGACTGCTAAAACGATTTTCGTACGCATTTCGAACTCCTTTTAGATCGAGACCCGAAGCATTCGTGCTCCAGGCAGATGATTTGGGGGACCCATTAGACGGGTCATCTCCCTTATAGCATGTAGGACGATGAAAGGCTTAAAAATGTTCCAGACATTTTTCCTACACGTGGCATTATAATTCCCGGAAGGCAAAATATGCTGGCGAATTGTCTGCAGCGAGTATAGAACTCGGGACACTCTTTTCCCATGCTAATGTATAGTTAATCATCACACGGATATGACAGAGAATTCCACCCCTCCTAATCACCAACCATCGCTGCGTGTCAGGATACTTTATCTCTGGCGGCGGCTGATAAAGCCGCTGTCTTTAGAACGCAGGGGAGAGGTACAGGTAAATCTGCGTAATGCCTCCCGCCCAGGTTTTGATTTCTTCCTGCTGGTGGTACTCTCCTGTATCATTGCCACCCTGGGCTTGCTGATCGATTCGCCTGCCACTGTGATCGGCGCCATGCTGGTTGCTCCATTAATGTCGCCCATCATTGGGCTTGGTTTGTCCTCCATCACCGGCGATGAACGCCTGCTCAGGCAATCTGCCATCAGCCTTGGGCAGGGCGCTATCCTGGCTGTTTTGATGTCCTTTGCCATCACCCTCGCTTACCGCAACCTGCCTTTCCTTTCCCTCACCGAACTTCCCGCGGAGGTATTAGCCAGGACGCAGCCCAGCCCCGTTGACCTGGGGATCGCCCTGGCTGGCGGGTTGGCGGCGGCATTTGCCCTGGCAATGCCCAATATCTCAGCAGCCATGCCTGGTGTGGCAATATCCACAGCCTTAATGCCGCCGCTGTGCGTCGTAGGGATCGGGCTGGGGTTGAATGACCTGGATATTTCCGGCGGCGCATTCCTTCTCTTCATTACCAACGCAGCCACAATTGCCTTTGCCGCTGCGCTCGTATTCTTCGCGTTGGGTTTCAATCCTGATTCAAAAATCCGTGCGCGCCGCATCCCGCGCACTCTTTTGGTTGCCGCCCTCTTCACGGCAATCCTGTTGGGAACGTTGACCTATCTCAGTTATGGGTTCGTGCGCACTTTGAACGAGGATATTTACCTTAGACAGGTCATCCAGGAGGAGTCTGCGCGATTGGGAACAGAAGTCATTGAATGGTCGTCGAAAACCGAAGGCGAGACGCTTGTGCTGGACATGGTTGTGCGCACCACGCGGCTTCTGAGATATGACGATAGTGTTGAACTGCAGAAAGCAATCGCTGACAGGCTGCAGCAGCCTGTCGCAGTTGTTGTTGAAGAGGTTTTCGCTGTCAGGTTGGACCCATTGGTACCTCCCACACACACACCTACGCCCACGCCAACATTCACGCTAACGCCCGGTCCCAGTCCAACGCCAACGCTGACGGTTACTCTCACACCTACTTCGACATCCACCCCCACCGAGACGTCAACGGTTACCGCCTCTCCGACTCTGACACCAACAGCTACCCTTACACCCACCCCAGCCTTGGCTAACCTGATCAGGGTAACGACTCCCCCATTACGCCTTCTACAGTATCCGGCTGGTCCGTTGATCGGATACCTTTACGTGGGTCAGCAAGTCACCGTTTTGTATGGTCGTGATCTGGTGAACGGGATTGTGTGGGTTGAGATCATGGATTCCGAGGGGCGCATCGGCTGGATCCCGGCTTTCTTCCTGGAATTGATTGAGCCAGAATATACCCCCACACCTTCCCCAGCTGAGTCCAGTGCGCAAACCAGCGTCCCTGGCACATTGACCGCCACGCCATCGTTGACCCAAACGCCTCGACCCTGAACTGCTGCCCACCAACCCGGTTCTAACACATCGTTATCATTTCGTTAACAACGCGATGTTATAATCTTTACAATGAGGACCTAGAAACCAGGTTTTTACTGGTAATTTCAGGTCCTGATATGAAAGAAGGATACGAACATGATGCGATTTGATCGTTTTACAGAAAGAGCTCAGGAGGCTGCACAACGCGCCGCTGAGATCATCCAGCGATATGGGCATAACCAGATCGACACCGAACATATCTTGCTGGCATTAATCGAACAGCCCCAGGGCGTCATCCCGCAGATCCTTGACCTGCTCAAAGTGGACACCCAGGCACTGGTCGAACGCCTGGATTACGTGCTGCGCACAAGCCCGAAGGCAAACATTTTTGGCGGAGGAGCCGGGCAGATATTTATTACCCCACGGGTGAAGCGGATCATCGACCTGGCAAACGAGGAAGCCAATAAACTTAAAGACGAATACATCTCCACTGAACACATCTTCCTGGCAATTCTGAGCGAGAAGAGCACACCGGCGGCACGTCTTTTGGAAGGCGCAGGCGTAACGCGGGAGCGTGTGTACGATGCCGTCCAACAATTACGCGGCGGGCAGAAGGTAACAGACCCTCAGGCTGAGACACGCTACCGCACCTTAGAAAAATATTCGCGCGATCTGACCCAGATGTCGCGTGAGGGCAAACTGGATCCCGTGATCGGTCGGGATGGAGAAATCCTGCGGGTAATCCAGCTCCTTTCCAGGCGCACCAAGAACAACCCGGTTTTGATCGGTGAAGCTGGGGTAGGGAAAACAGCGATCGTTGAGGGGTTGGCGCAGAAAATTGAGACCAATGATGTCCCCGAAATTCTGACAGGAAAGCGTGTTCTCAGCCTGGACCTGGGCGCGATGATCGCCGGATCGAGGTTCCGCGGCGAATTCGAAGAGCGGTTGAAGGCAGCCTTGGAAGAGATACAGCGAGCCCAAGGTGAAATCATCCTGTTCATCGATGAACTGCACACGGTTGTAGGTGCGGGTGCGGCACAAGGCGCCATGGACGCCTCGAACATGCTCAAACCAGCCCTATCTCGCGGCGAGCTGCAGTGCATCGGGGCGACCACTCTTGACGAATACCATAAGCACATCGAAAAAGATGCTGCTCTAGAACGGCGTTTTGCTCCCGTTTACGTGGAAGAACCCAGCGTGGAAGACACAATCCAAATGCTGCGTGGGCTGCGCGACCGCTACGAAGCCCACCATAAGGTGCGCTTCTCTGATGAAGCGTTGATCGATGCTGCCCGTCTTTCAGCCCGTTATGTTACCGAACGTCACCTGCCGGATAAAGCCATCGACCTGATGGACGAGGCTGCCGCCAAGCTGAGGGTGGCGCTGTATTCGCTGCCGCCCGAATTGAAGGCGATGAAATCAGAGATCGACAAATTGTCTGCGGAGGAAGAACAGGCAGGGATTGAACGCGATTACGAGAGGGCTGCTCAAAAGAAAGCCGAACGCCTGCGTTTGGAATCGGATTTCAACCTGCAGCGCGACCAGTGGGAGGCAGAACACCAGCTGGATGAGGTTGTGGATGTCAACGATATCGCTGAGGTAGTGGCGATGTGGACCGGCATCCCGGTAAGCCAGATGATGGAACAGGAATCCGAGAAACTGCTGCACATGGAAGAACGGCTGCACGAATCGATCATCGGTCAGGATGAGGCCATCGAGGCTGTGTCCGATGCCATCCGCAGGGCAAGATCCGGTTTAAAGAACCCGCGACGTCCGATTGGCTCATTTATCTTCATCGGTCCATCCGGCGTTGGCAAAACAGAATTGGCAAAGGCGCTGGCAAAATTCATGTTTGACGATGAAGAAGCGCTGGTGCGTATTGACATGAGCGAATACCGCGAACAACACACCGTCTCGCGGCTGTTCGGCGCCCCTCCGGGATACGTCGGGTATGAGGAAGGTGGTCAGCTGACCGAGGCAATTCGCCGGAGACCTTACCGGGTTGTGTTGTTCGATGAAATCGAAAAAGCACATCCGGAAGTTTGGAATGCACTGCTGCAAATTCTCGATGATGGGCGATTAACCGATGGGCAGGGACGGATCGTTGATTTCCGCAACACCGTGTTGATCATGACCAGCAACCTGGGAACAGAATATGTGCGCCGGTCCGGGAGCCTTGGTTTCATGCCCAGCTCAGCCACTTCGGAAGAACGCCAGGAGCACGAGAAGATCGAGAAGGCGCTGAAGAGCACCTTCCGCCCAGAATTCCTCAACCGCATCGACGAAGTCATCACCTTCTCGCCATTAAGTGAAGATGAGGTTCTTTTGATCGTCGATCTACAAATGAGCGAAGTTCAGGAACAGCTTTCCGAGCATGACCTCTCCGTAATGCTGACTCAGGATGCCAGGGAATGGCTGGCTCACGAAGGGTATGATCCTTCCTTTGGCGCTCGACCGCTTCGCAGGGCAATCCAGAAATATATCGAAAGCCCGTTATCGATCAGCGTGCTCAGCGGAGAATTTTCCCGTGGAGACACCGTCGTGGTTGACATCGATGAAGAGGAGAACAAACTGGTGTTCCGCGTTCATGAAGAGAATGTGCCTGTCGCTGAGGAAGTGCCTGTCGAGACCGAATAGGGCTCTCTAATATCATAAAGAACGAAGTTATGGGGTCGACACAGGGTCGACCCCTACTTTGTTAAGTGAGTGCTTCTATCTGGTTTAGGCGCACACATCGTGTGGGCTTACACGAAGTGTGGGCGATCCTTCGATCTTTCATGAATCAATGAATTTCCCGCCAGTGATCTGGCGGTCGACGATGTTCCTTTTGCTGTCGAATTCCAATCGCAATTCAATCCGTTGGAAACAGTTGCTGCTGCCCATGAGCACTTTCCGGCATGAGTAAGCGGCTGCACTCCCCGATTCTGTGTCAGTCCAGCTGAGCTCGTTCCAGAGATCGATCCTTGCGCGAATCTCTTCACCGCAGCGATTGCACTGCACAGTGACCCAAAATTTCGCGTTCATTATTCGTCCCGGTGGGATTTGAAAATAAACTGCCAAGACGCTTAAGAAAACCCATAGATATATCCTCCACCCTGATTATAAGAGAAGTTTTACCCCTTCGCAATTAATCTGGAAATTGCGCCGAAATTTGTGAGGCGAATGGTGCGCCAGGTGTTTTACAATTGCACGTCGGTTATGGAATGGGCAAAAGAGAATAAAACAAATGTGCTATAATACGCGTTTGCCAATCAACCGTTGTTTCCAGGAGTAAGGTTTCATGTCAAAAAATGTCATCCGAGTAGTCGGGGCGCGTGAACATAATTTTAAAGAACATCACGGTCGAAATACCCCGAGACCAATTCGTGGTCATCACAGGATTGTCGGGATCCGGCAAGTCATCACTGGCGTTCGACACGATCTTTGCTGAAGGACAGCGGCGGTATGTCGAGTCGCTGTCAGCTTATGCACGCCAGTTCCTCGGACAGATGGATAAACCAGATGTTGATTATATCGAGGGGCTCTCCCCGGCAGTGTCCATCGACCAGAAAGGCGCTTCGCACAACCCGCGCTCAACCGTTGGGACTGTTACAGAAATCTATGATTACCTGAGGCTGCTTTTTTCAAGAGCCGGGATCCCGCACTGCCCTGTTTGTGGGCGCGAAGTCACCCGGCAATCGGCACAGGAAATCGTCGAAGCGCTCGAAAAATTGGAGGATGACAGCCGTATCCTGGTGCTGGCGCCCCTGGTCAGGGGTCGAAAAGGCACTCATGGAGCAATTCTCGACGAAATCCGCAAAGCTGGATTTGTGCGCGCACGCGTGGATGGCGTGGTCCATGAGCTCGATGAAGACATCCAAATGGACCGTTACAAAAACCACACCATTGAGGCTGTGGTTGACCGGTTGATCATCCGCCATCATGAAAGCGAAGATGAGGCAGAAACGGCGCGTTCGAGGCTGACCAACTCCGTGGAGACTGCTTTGAAATTTGGGGATGGTTACCTGACAATACAGGTGCTTAACCCTTCCGAGAACCTGCAGGAAGCGCTCAATCTTGCCCCAGGCGCTTCTCTAACAACAGAAAACGAAGATTCTGCACACGATTTACTCTATTCTGAACACTTATCGTGTCCCGAACATGGGGTCAGCCTGACCGAAATCGAACCGCGCACCTTTTCGTTCAACACGCCGCACGGCGCCTGCCCGGAGTGCCAGGGGTTAGGAGGAAAATTAGAGGTCGATCCTTCCATGTTGATCCCGGATGGCGAACTGGCGCTAAACGAAGGCGCCATTATCATGAACGAATGGAGTGGACCACGCGAAGAGGGTGGTTATTACTGGCAGCTTCTGGAAGCTGTGGCGCGTGAATATCATATTGACCTCAGTGAGCCGGTTTGTGCGATCCCGGCTGAGAAAATGAACGTCATCCTGTACGGCACCAGGGGGAAAGATGTCACCGTTCATTACCAAAACAAAGATGGTCGCAAATCAACGTTTCAGACTCCCTTCGAAGGGGTGATAAACAACCTGCACCGCCGGTACCAGGAAAGCAGCTCAGATTACTTCCGGGAGAAAGTCTCTGAAGTAATGAGTGAACGCATCTGCCAGAGCTGCAATGGAGCACGGTTAAGGAAAGAAGCCATGGCTGTGACAGTTGACGATACCAACATTGTCGAAGTCACGAGCTGGCCGGTGGTAAAAAGCCTTGAGTGGGCTAACCGTCTTGCAGCAGAAGACACACCGCTCAACGACCGGCAGCAGGTGATTGCAGAACGCATCCTGAAGGAAATCCAGTCGCGCCTGGGTTTCCTCGTTGATGTCGGGCTGGATTATCTTACATTGCAGCGATCGGCTGCCTCACTTTCGGGCGGGGAAGCGCAGCGCATCCGGCTGGCAACCCAGATCGGCTCGCGCTTGATGGGGGTGCTGTACGTGCTGGACGAACCCTCGATCGGGCTGCACCCGCGCGATAACACACGCTTATTAACAACCCTGAAAGGTCTGCGCGACCTGGGGAACACCGTCCTGGTGGTTGAGCACGATGCTGAAACGATCCTTTCCGCCGATTGGGTCGTTGACCTTGGACCGCTTGCCGGTGAGCTTGGGGGCAGGGTGATCGCAAATGGCACAATCGACGAAATTATCGACCACCCCGAAATCGCTGACCGGAGCCTATCTTTCTGGAAAACTGAAGGTTCCCATTCCAGATACACGCCGGTCAGGGAATGGAAACTGGCTGCGTGTGGTGGGCGCCAGAGAGAATAACCTGAAAAACATCGATGTCAACCTGCCGCTGGGAAACCTGGTGTGCATCACTGGCGTTTCGGGTTCAGGCAAATCCACACTGATGGTTGAGATCATCTACAAAGCGCTTGCCAGGCAGTTGAACGGCGCCCACACGCAGCCAGGCGACCACGATAGAATCGAAGGTTTGGAAAACCTGGACAAGATCATCAATATCGACCAGTCACCCATCGGTCGCACCCCGCGCTCCAATCCGGGCACCTACACAGGTCTCTTCGATCACATCCGCTCCCTTTTCGCCGAACTGCCGGAGAGCAAGGTGCGCGGTTACAAACCCGGCAGGTTCAGCTTCAATGTGCATGGGGGACGGTGTGAAGCCTGCCAGGGTCAGGGACAGCTGCGCATCGAGATGCAGTTCTTGCCTGATGTTTATGTGCCTTGCGATGTCTGCCACGGGGCGCGATTTAACCGTGAAACGATGCAGGTGCGCTTCAAGGAACACAATATCGCCGAGGTCCTGGATCTGACCGTGGACGAGGCGCGCGAGCTGTTTTCCGCCTTCAGCCCCATGGTCAACCGTTTGCAGACGCTCCAGGATGTTGGGCTCGGATACATCCGCATCGGTCAACCGGCGCCGACCCTCTCAGGTGGCGAGGCGCAAAGGGTGAAGCTGGCGCGCGAACTTTCACGGCGCGCCACCGGAAGGACCATTTATGTGCTGGATGAGCCTTCCGTTGGGCTGCATGCAGCAGACGTCCACAAGCTCATCGAAGTACTCCAACGCCTGGTAGATGCCGGTAACAGCGTCGTCATCATCGAGCACAACCTGGACATCATCAAAGTCGCGGATTACATCATAGACCTCGGACCGGAGGGCGGTTACAAAGGAGGTGAAGTGATCGCTACAGGGACACCGGAAGATGTCTGCGCAAATAATGCTTCCTTCACCGGGAATTTCTTGCGACCGTACGTGTGTGTGGGCTAAACTTTGCGAAGGTTTACTTCAATAAAGAAGGAAAACCTTCGCAAGGTCTTTATTTAATGGTGTGGGGAAGGTTGGATAGAAAATTCTTCTTCGCCAGCCAATAACCCGCTGAGAGGCTGCGCATCCAACGCCAGCACACGGCTGTTGGCGAAATAAGGGAAATCATATTCCACACGGTCACCCGCCCTCAAACCAGGCACAGGCATCAACCTTGCCGTCAAGGGTTTATTCAGGCGTTGTGAAAGAGCCGCAATGTCCAGCAGGATGGCAGATATTTGTCCCACGGTCGTGTCTCCCGGGATAGGCACAGTATCGAGACCCGTACCACAGACCGTTGAATAGAGCAGCAAATCCTTCACGGTCAGAATACCTTCAGCCCCACGCTCTGCCAGCACAGCATCCTCCAAAACAGGCAGCATCAGTCCATTAAAACCTGTCCGTCTGAACTTAGCGCGGTCCAGGCTGTCAACCAGGAAGGCACTGGCTGCAAGTGAGCCATGCCCTCCGAAAGCCTGTATGCCTAATTGCTCCAGGGCGTTCGCAACAGATACTTGCTCATCGGGAAAGGGCGCAGGAGTGAAATCGATCCCCCAAAAACGCATACCCGTTGATTTTTCGATTTCTTCCGCGGCTGTCGTGAGCGCTCCCGCCTTTGCCTCGATGGATTCAATCAGCCTTCTGCGAGCCTGATCCAGGCTTTTGGCGCCCGAGAACGCCTGGACAACCAGGTCAGCCGCTTCGGTTGCCAGCGTGAATGCTGGTTTCCCACCGGTGTGGTAGGCGGCAGGGAAAAAGGCTCCACCTGGAGAGACGTTCGCCAGCGCGGCAAAACGAAGGTTGGCAAAGCCATCTTCAGAAATACTTGATGCCGAGGCTATTACCTGCGCGGCAGCCTTGACCGCAGACAAGGAAATCATGCCATCTTCAGTGATCAGCGAACCGGCGAAAAACACGCTGCTTGAGGCGGCAATCGCAGGCGGAACCTGTTGAAAGTCTTCGAGCCGCGTGGGAAGCGCTGGTCCCAAAGAAAGATAATTAATCCCCAGGCTGTTGACAATACCTTCCAATTCTGCAGTTTTTTGAGCCAGGGAATCCGGTGCGTCTTTTGTCAGCCAGGTTGAAAAGGGCGGCGTAGCCATACGGGTAGTCTGTACGTTGAAACCCACGCGGGTAAAAACCTCCAGGGCAGTGTTCACGAAATCTTTTACGTTTTTTTGCCAGGGCGAGTCTGCTGATTGGACTGGTGTGATCAAACAGGTAACCGACCGGATCTTCATAAGGCTCCTTTATGCCGCCGGCGCGGTCTTACGCTGGCGGACTATTTCATACATCAATATTGCCGCGGCAGCAGACGCATTGAGCGACTCTACACCTGACTGCATGGGGATTGTGACATTCTCGGTGACCAGACCTATGGCTCGCTCACTGGCTCCACCAGCCTCACCTCCGATCAATAACGCAACCGGGCGGCGCATGTCCGACTGAGTGTAAACTACTCCACTTTCCGCTGATGCCAGCAAAACGGACAACGAGTTTTTCATTATTAAATCTTCGATCTCGTCCCAGGTGAGGGTCCAGGAGAGGCAGGCGAAAATGCGCACCCATGGCGGAACGAACCACCTTTGGCGTAAAGGGATCGATAGTCTTAGGGGGGATAAGAACAGCCTGGACTCCGGCCGCTGCCGCTGAACGCAGAATCGCTCCCATGTTGCCTGGGTCACGGACCAAATCCGGGATCAGCACAAAATCCAGAGCCTGGGGCAAGGGCAGTTTTTGTTCCTCCACTACGACCAGGATGCCCTGAGGTGTGTCAGTGTCGCTCACGGATCGCATGACCGCTTCACTCACTTCTTCTACCACAGAGGATGCTCTGTAGTTGTGTACCAGCTGCTTGCCGCGTTTGCTGAGGTCGTCGCTAAACAGGACAAGGCTGGGCAACCATCCTGCTGTCAATACCTCTTCTGCCATGCGGACACCTTCGACCACAAAGACACATTCAGCGCGCCTGAATCGGGAATTGCCCACCAACTTGCGCACCCATTTGATCTTAGAATTTTGGGGGGAAGAAATCATCTTTTTCCGTTCGTCGTGAGCGAAAACATCTCTAATCTGTTGTTTCTAAAGTAATATCGCCCTTGACCAGTTGGAACCGTCTGCCCGAAGTCGATTTGTATTCACGGACAACCTGGTTCACCGGTCCACATCCCCTTGGATACGAGCAAGAAATATGATCATGGCACCAGGAACCTCATCCGTCTCCCACCGATGAGGTGCATGTGCAAATGAAAAACAGTTTGCCCGCCGTCATAACCGGTGTTAACAATCAAACGATATCCTGAAGCATTGATCCCTTCCTGATGAGCAACCAGCCTCCCGGCGGTAAACAAATGCCCCATCAATTCTTCATCAGACTGCTGGATCTCATTGACCGAATCGAAATGCTGGTTTGGAACAATCAGGATGTGTGTGGGAGCGACCGGGTGTCGATCCCAAAAGGCTGTTACCTTCTCATCCTTGAAAACGATTTTTGCCGGTGCCTCCCCGCGGATAATCTTACAGAAAATACAATCGTTCAAAATACACCTTTGAACCCACCGGGGATACTCTCTACCAGGCGGACAGGGACGACTTCATTGCGCAGCGACTGCGGTGATCGCGCCCAAACGCGTAAGTAATTGTCCGTCAGACCGGTTACATCCCATTCGCCCTGGTCTGTGAGGGACCCGCCTTCCCACAAAACCGGTAGTTCCTGGTTTAGAAAATTTTCCCGATAATTTTTTGCGCTCTTCTCTAACACTTCACGGACCAAGGCATTACGCCGTTTACTCACCACTTTGGGCACCTTGGTCCCAAGGCGAAGTGCGGCAGTGCCTGGTCGCTCGGAATAAGAGAACACATGACCAGCGCAGAAATTCATCGACTCGATGAAATTAAGACTTCTGGTGAAATTCTTCCTCGTTCTCCCCCGGAAAACCTGTGATGATATCAGTGGTGATTGCCACCCCCGGGATCGCCGAACGAGCCGCAGCCACCAGTGAAGCGAATTCTTGAGGGCTGGTTTTACGCGCCATTCGTCTCAAGGTTGCAGCGCAGCCCGATTGCAGCGGCAGGTGCAGGTGCCGGCACATACGCCCATCATCCCAAAGGGAAAAGAAGGGTGCATCAAGGTCCCATGGCTCCAACGACGATAAACGCAGGCGCTGTATGCCTGTGTCAGCTAAAATCGTGCGGACCAGATCGGGCAGACCCAGCCTGGGATATAAATCATGCCCCCATGATCCCAGGTGCACGCCGGTAAGGACGATCTCTTTCACGCCATCATTAGGTTCACTGCCCTCACCTGCAGCTGAGTTCGTCTCGCCAAGCAAGAGTTTAATTTCACTCACCACCTCGTCAATAGAGCGGCTGCGTCCTTTTCCACGTGCCAGGGTGGTAATGCAGAACGTACAATGGTTATCACACCCATCCTGCACTTTGATGAAGGCTCTCGTTCTTTGTCTGGCGCCGGGTATAGGCTGCCGTTCGAGGGGTTCAAGCTCAAACACCTCCGCTGTAAGTAAATCTTTCGATGAGTTCCCCGAGTCTGAAAAATGATCGAAAACCAGGTGGTCTTTGCGCTCATTCGCGACTACACGACTCACCCCAGGCAGGGCGAGGGCGTCTGATGGCTTCATAGTCGCCCAACAACCGGTAACAACCAGCTCAGACACCCCTTTACGGTGCAGCTGGCGGATCTTCTGGCGCGAATCCGATTCTAGCTGCAGTGGTCACCATACAGGTGTTGACCACTGCCATATCCGCATCTTCCGGTTTTGATACCAGGCTGTGTCCTTGTTGTCTCAACTGGCGCGCGTACTGCTCGATTTCAGCCTGGTTCAACCGGCAGCCGACCATGTCTAAATAAACTTTCACGTTACCTGGGCAATCATCTCCTTTTACGGTTTCCAAACAACAAAATCATCGAACCGGACCTCCACTCCTGGTTTTTCGAAAGCGCCTGCTATAAGACCCACATTTCCCGATTCGAACTCAGAATCAGATGCACGGGCAATCTGGACCCTATTTACAGATAGAACCAGGCGGTCACCGCTGCATTCTGCTCCCAGCAATAGTGTCGGTTCATCCTGTGGGATAGCCTCGCTGGGGAGAAGCTGATCGGCAATCAATGGAATGCGTTGACCACCCGAAACCTTGCTGATATCGTAGTAACCGTCACTGCTGACCAACAGCTGGTAGTAATTTGACTTATCCTGGTAGCGGCACAAGATCCCAAAAATATTATTTGCATCACCCGCCGTCCTGGTCGCCTGGACCTCGATGAAAACGTCCTGGAATTTCAATCCTTTTGGGTAAGACCAGGCATTGACCTGAGCGTCCGTAATGCGGAAGAGCAGCTCCCCATCCGCATACTGCCTGGACCCGCTTTGATCTTCGTTCACCAACCAATTACCCTTCGAGGTAGCAAAGTCATCCTGAAATAGCACATCAAAATAGATTTGTGGGATTTCCTGCGCTATTGCTTCCTGGAGGGGCACCGGTAAGACCTGGCAGCCTGCCAGAAGCAAGAACATTACCGAAATTATGAGTAGGGTATTTAATTTTCTCATCGATTACGCGCCAATTTTAGCACAGCCCTTGCAGGCAAAAGGACATCGCGTGGATGTGATGATTCTACTGTCAGTGGCTGCTAACGTCACTCATTTGCTGATGATATTTGTCTCATGATTTAGGATGTTTGCCACTAGAGTTTTAAATAATTTCCCGGTACATTGGGGAAAGGTAATAATTGTGGATTTAGATCTGGTTTTCAGCCAGCTTCAATTCTTCTCAGGTCTGACACCGGCTCAACAAGAGCAGTTGGTGCCTTTGTTCACGCGCTGCGACTATGTTACCGGGGATGTTATTTTCGAACAGGGGGATCGTGCATCCAGCCTTTACCTGGTGGTCTCGGGAGAAGTTGCCGTGCGTTTTAAGCCGGAAGATGGTCCTGCCATCATCGCAGCCCGGGTGCAGCCCGAGGGTATGGTCGGCTGGTCAGCTGCATTAGGAAGAGAATTCTATACATCATCAGTCGATTGTCTCGAAGACTGCACCTTGTTGATGGTCAACCGTAATGATCTCAGAGATCTATGTAAAAACGATCCGGTTACGTGCACCCTCATCTTAGAACGATTGGCAATAGTGATTGCTGAACGGCTGAGAAATACACATGAACATGTACTCACTCTACTACAAAATGGGATTTGCCAGCCGACTGCTGATCTGATCGAGATAGATTAAGTCTCTACTTCATCCTCCATTTTTTCACTCAAGCTCGACCAACTCCCCACCCGGACTTATATCGGGTAAAATATCTGTATCAAGCGAACATGGCTTTACATTTACGCCTAGGCGCCATCCATTTCAGGAGGTAGATAGTGAGTGACACTAATCACACTTACACGGATCAAGAACGAATGAGTGCCCTGATCGAGAGAATCGAGCGCGTACATCGAACATTTCCACGGTGGTTCTGTGGAAATGGTTTCGTTCGATGGCAAGAGCCTTAAGGTAAGATTAGGTGGTGCCTGCCTGGGCTGCCCCTTATCACCAAACACCCTGCACGGATGGGTTGAGGGCACGGTACACCAATTCTTTCCTGATGTAATCGTTGAGGCAGTTGATTAAAAAAAAACCCGGAAGCTGAGCTTCCGGGTTTTTTGATCAGTCAAGTTTCTTCAGATGAGCGAGGTAAGCCTCGACCATCAAGAGGTTTTTCTCTCCGGACATACGCACAACGTTCAAGTACTGCGTCATCGAAGTTTCTTCCTCAAGTTGTTCATCCACAAACCATTTCAAAAAACTCTGTGACTGGTAATCGCTCTCTTCAACAGCGATCTTCATCAGTCCATTGATCCTGCGGGTCACTTCCTGCTCCCACCCCAGGGCAGTCGTGAAAACCTCCTCAGAAGACTTAAACCCGGTGTAAGGAACTTCGATCGATTGCAGTTCCACGCTGCTTTCCGTTTCCCAGAGATAATCCACAAACTTCAAGGCATGCTGGCGTTCTTCGTCTGACTGCGCTAACATAATCTTGTGCAGGTAACCTAACTCTTTCTCCTTAAAATATCCCGCCATCACCAGGTAACCCTGGCTCGCCTGGAATTCATGGGTGATCTGTTCATTGATGGCTTTCGCCAGTCTTTCGCTGATTTTCATAGAAAATTTCTCCTGAAATTGTGATGTTTCCCATCTGTATGGATGGGAGATTTTTAATTTTCGAATAAAAAAATTATATCACGCAGGTATTACCTCTGATCTGTTCTTACGCAGATTTAACGAACCGATCAGCCTGCTTAATCCGAGGAATCAAACTTGAACCCCTCCGGTTCGGTGTGCATCTGGCGCCTGCCGCGGTCAATCCCTTTCAATCCAGTCCATCGGCATTCAGGATTTTGGCATAAGTAGCGCCGCGAGTGCGGCAGTAATGTTTTACCTAATACGCGGTCAAACCAGGTGCGGTGTACCCGGTATAATTCCCCCCCGCAGCGCGGGCAGGAAGGAAGCCGCCATCTTTGAGAACGAAAGAACCGGTAGCGGATGCGGAATATCACGAACAGAAAACCTGCCACTGCAAGACCGATGACTGCCAATTCATATACAGAAATGCGTGTTATGAACTCGGTAGCATATTGCACCAATTGGTAAAAAAGAGATTTCAACTCAACCAGAAGATCTGGCAGGGTGGTATTAATCAGCCGGCTTGCCAGGTCACGCCTGAAAAACGCCACGGCGCCCACAATGACGATGATGATTGCAATTATTTCGACAAGATTTTCTTTGAGGAATTTTTTCATCTCAGCTCACAAGATCTGGGGTGATACATAAATCCTGGCAGGCGATCGATCACCAGATTTATGCAATGTTCAATCAATTTATCTTACTACTTCTTCGCAATAAAGAAAACCCGACCTTCAGCCTCAGGGTTTTCAAGCGGTTCCTGGAGATTGTCCAGGCGAGCCATATAAACGTTCTTGAAGCTGCATTCTTCTAATGCTCTCAGGACCGCGTCGAGTTCAAAGGCACAATTGTACACCGTTTCGACAAAACGCTCGAAAAAACCATTGTCTGCTCGTAAAAACCCGGTTATACGTGTATAAGCACGCTGCTCTTCTTCCACCCACACAGCGCGGTTGAGCAGGAAAAGATCAGGACGGTCCTCTGTTGACATTCCCGTCCAACGGGTTTCTAACCCTAGACGAGTGTTAAGGTCAAAGATGAAAACCCCGTCATCGACCAGGACGGCATGAGTGCAGAGGAAACAATTCACCAGTGCCCCAAAATCCGGCAAGTGATTGAGCGCATCAAATGTTGAGACCACAAGAGAGTAACGCTGCTCAAGAACGAAGGCTGATGCATCCGCCTGGATGAAATCCACAAGACCTGCTGTAATATAGGGCAGGTTATTCAAACGGGCATGCTCAAGCATTTCTGCAGACAGGTCGAGGGCAGTGACCCGGTAACCATGATCTAAAAAATGTCTGGTCAGGACACCTGATCCGCAGCACAAATCTAAAAGGCTTTTATCCGATTTTGATATCTGTGACGTTTCGAAAAAACTGCGGATTTTGGGCGCAGCATTAAGGGCAAAACCTGACCAAAGCTGGTTGTAAACCCTGGCAAACGCAGAACCGTATGCCTGTGTCATCCAGCGGTCACCTCAATCCCACTCCCTGCAAACACCTCACCCACTTCCCAGACAGGTTTCTCATAATCCTTTGAACTTTCCATGAATGCCTGCAATTTGTCAGGAGGGACGCAGAGCAGCAATCCACCACTCGTTTGAGCATCGAAGAGTAACATCTGGGATTCTTCGTTGATGCGATCATCAAATCGTACATAAGGACTGTAATAGAGGCGATTGTCGGAAGTCCCACCAGGGAAGATCCATTCTCGGGCATATTTTCTGGCGCTGCTCAGGAATGGGATCTGGTCAAAGCGAAAACGCAAACCCACTCCCGATGCTTCAGCCATTTCGTAAGCGTGCCCCAACAAGCTGAAACCTGTGATGTCCGTGGCGCATTTCAGCCCGTATCCCCTGGCGAGGTGTGCAGCATCTTTATTCAAATGCTTCATCCACTGCACACCCTCGAGCAAATCAGCATCATCTGCCAGCCCGCGTTTCAGGGCGGTGGTCAAAGTACCAAAACCTAGCGGCTTGGTCAGCACCAGGCGGTCCCCCGGTCTGGCACCCGCTTTGGTCATGATCTGGTTGGGATGCACAAAACCCAAAACCACCAGACCGTATTTGGGTTCATTGTCCTGGATCGTATGACCACCTGCCACGACTGCACCCGCCTGGCGCACCTTTTCCGCGCCGCCAAGCAATATCTGTGCGCCAATATCGCCTGGCAGATCGGGAGGGAGTGCAGCGATGTTTAATGCCAGGAAAGGGGTACCGCCCATGGCATAAACATCGGACAGCGCGTTTGCGGCGGCGATGGCGCCATAATCATAAGGATCATCGACCACGGGCGTGAAAAAGTCCGTGGTCACCACCAGGCTCCTGTCATCATCGATCTTCCAGATCGCGGCATCATCAGGCGACCCCAAACCAACCAACAAGTCAGGGAAATCGTCTGCTGTGAACAAACCATCCATTGGTCGCAGAACCTGCGCCAGCGCTTCCGCGCTCAGCTTCGATGCTCAACCAGCACAATTTGACAGGCTTGTCAGGCGGATTTCCCTACCTGAAGGTGTTCGTGATGACATTCTGTTTTTTACGGCGCTTCTGTAGAAGGTGCGGTATCCAATTCAGGTAGAATCGTAGCCCCACCTGGGGTCAGCGAAGGCAACGGGAAGATGAACGGCGAATTGTTGGGCAGCAGCATCACCTGAATACTGGGAGCAATCTTGCTGATATAGATATAGCTCAACAAATCCGGGTTATCCCTGACGGCATCATTGATGAAATCCAGGGCTGCTTTTTCCGCTTCGGCTTCGATCAGACGTGCCTCTGCCGAACCCTTGGCACGGATCACCACAGAATCGGCAACACCCTGGGCTTGCTGGCGCGCCTGCTCTGCTTCCTGCTTACGCTGCTCAACTGTAAGTTTAGCCTGTTGAGCTTGCTGTTCTGCAATCTGTTTCTGTTCAACAGAAGCAGCATATTCCGGGGAGAAAGTGATATTACGCAATATGAAATCAACCAGGATCAGCCCATTGTCATTCAACTTCTCCGCCAGGTTTTCCTGAATGTTTGCGCTCATTTGATCGCGTTTGGAACTAACCACTTCCTCCACACCATATTGTGAAACTGCTGAGCGTATTACACCGCGTGACTGAGGCCGCACCAGATCTTCGGAATAGCGATCCTGCCAATCGACGTGGACCTGAACAACCTTGTTTGGATCTATGGCATAAATCACAGAGGCATCAATTAACACTTCCTGACCATCCAAAGTCCTGGCTGAGATTGAATCATCGCCACCTCTCTGTCCCTCTTGTGCAACGATCGACATGGTGTAGGTCTGTCGTTTGATCGGATATTCCTTCACCGATTCAAAAAACGGCACAATCCAATTCAATCCCGGTTGAAGCGCCTGGGGGCGTATACCATTGCTTAGTGCAGAAATGACCACACCACGCTCTTCAGGCTGGACAAAAACCAGACCCGCAGACACAACCGTGAGTAATATCGCGACCACCAATGTACCCAGGATAACCCAGGTCATACCCTTCGTCGATCGTCCTCGCGAGGCGCGGGTGATGGCGACGATGATCAACCCTACAATCAACAGCCATAATAAAACGGCTCCAGCCTGTAGTATATCGACTATATTCATTATTTGTCTCCTTCAATTATTGGTCAGATATTGACCTTTACCAGTATAAAAATTTATCTGGAACACTTCCTTTGTTCGTGCAGTGGAAATATGATACCATCCTCCTGTGCGTGTGTGGGAGGGAGTGATCCGGGAAATCCAACTGAATCCGGGCGGGATAGGCGCCTGGATAGACTGCCCTAAATCTGCAATCCCCACAGCGGGGCAGTACATGAAATGCTGGCTGCCTGAAGAACACAGTGCTCCCCTGGCTCACACAATCTTCCCAATGGATTTTGGAGAAAAGGGCTTCCTGACAACTTCGCCTGTTCCCAGTACCTGGCACCCAGGCAAGAAGTTAATGCTGCGCGGACCATCAGGAAAAGGTTTCCGCCTGCCCGATCCCTGCAAACGCCTGGCAGCAGTTGTGCTGGATAGTTCCGTCGAACGTGTGTATCCAATTTTAAAACAAGGCTTAGGCAATGGGAGCGCGGTTACATTATGCACGGACCAGCCGCTCCCTGATCTACCCTTCGAATTGGAGGTACTCACTTCAAACCATGCGGAAGATATCATCACATGGGCGGATTTTGTGGTGATGGATTTCCCTTCGACATATATCCATGATGTTCGCGAACTTTTGAAGAAACATGGAACACGCAAAGGTCAGGCATTGGTGCATGCATCAATGCCATGTGGAGGGATGGCAGAGTGCGGCGTTTGTGCATTTTCGCTCCAAAGGAGACTTCACCTCCCCTGTAAGGATGGACCGGTTTATGAACTTCAGGAATTGTGCCGCTAATGGATAGAAGCAATAATGCCAAAAGCTGACCTGGAAATAACACCACCCCTGCTCAACAGCGCCGGATTTCTGGGATTTGAACCGGATTTTCGTGGTCTGGCAGCCTTCCAGAAGTTTGGAGCATTCGTCACGAATCCCATCAGCCTGAAACCGCGTCCGCCAGCTAAAAATGCCTGCCAGGCAGATTACCCTGGCGGTTTCATCTTCCACAATGGCTACCCGAATCCTGGGCTGCGCCGCGCCCTGCACAATTGGTCTGGCAGCTGGAAACGATCACGTATTCCGGTTATCGTGTCGATACTCCCCCAAAATGCGACCGAAATCTTCCAAATGATCCCAATGGTGGAAGCCTGTGAAGGCATCAGCGCCATCGAGATTGGCTTGCCACCTGGCACACAGCTTACTGACATTTACGAAATCACCCAGAATGTAATGAGTGAACTTGCTTTGATATTGAGATTGCCGTTTGGTTTAGCCGCAGGTCTCGCTGAAGATGCGGCAGACAGAATTCAAGATTCAGAATTGAGTGCAATCACCATCCAACCGCCCAAAGGCAGCCTGAGTATTGGTACAGGAAAGATGGTTACGGGTCGGATGTATGGACCTGCTTTATTCCCGCAAACCCTATCTCTCTCGCAGCGATTGGCAGATATGGGCATACCGCTGATCGCCAGTGGGGGCGTTTACCTGCCCGAGCAAGCTGACTTGCTGCTTGCTGCAGGAAGCATGGCAGTACAGCTGGATGCTGTCCTGTGGAAAGATCCGGGATTGATAAGTTGGGATCATAGAGTGGTTAACGTTCGATAACGATAGTTACAGGTCCATCATTTTCGATTTCGACCAGCATGTGGGCGCCAAATTCACCCAGCTGCGTCGGTACGCCCAATTCACTCAATATCCCGGCAAATCGCTCCACCAGCGGTTCTGCCACATCCGGTAGAGCTGCATCCGTGAAGGAAGGACGGCGACCTTTACGTGTATCAGCATACAAGGTGAACTGGGAAACAACAATCGCGCTCCCTTTTGTTTCCAGGATCGAGCGGTTGAGTTTACCCGCTTCATCCTCGAATATGCGTAAATTTGCCGCTTTATCCGCCAACCAGCGCGCCTGCTCTTCACCATCCTGAGGCGCAACCCCCACCAGAATCACCATCCCAGGACCAGCCTCAGCGACAGTCCTGCCGTCAACTGATACTTTACCCCGGCGCGTCCGTTGTAGAACGATGCGCATAATGCCCCAGGCTCAAACCGGTAAGCCGATCGCCTGCTTGACCTCTGTAATTGTTTGCCGCGCGATAACCTGAGCGCGGTCTTTTCCTTCGGCAAGAATCTCATCGATCATTTCCGGCTTCTCGGCGAGTTTCGAGCGACGTTCACGGAATGATTCCAGGTTCTGGTTTAAATTTTTGGCGAACAACTGCTTACACTGGACACAGCCAATGCCGGCTCGCCGGCATTCAGTGTTCACCATTGCCACTTCTTCTGGAGATGAGAAAATTTTGTGCATCGTGAAAACATTACATATTTCTGGATCACCAGGATCTGTACGGCGGATACGCTGTGGATCAGTCACCATCTGCATCACCCTCCGGGTCGTCTCCTCCGGTGTTGCTGCCAGCTCGATGTGGTTGTCCAGGCTTTTACCCATTTTTTGCTGCCCATCGATCCCTAGAATTTTAGGAAATTCCGTCGCTTTCATTTGCGGTTCGATTAACACTGAAGTGTTATACCGGTAATTAAACGAGCGCACAATTTCCCGGGTAAACTCGATGTGCGGCGCCTGGTCCACACCCACGGGAACTGTGTCTGCTTTATATAGTGCAATATCGGCTGCCATTAAAACAGGGTAGCCGACCAGACCATAATTTACATTGTTGGGATTGCTGCGCACTTTTTCTTTGAACGTCGGTAGATCGGTCAGTTTACCTAGAGGCGTGACCATCGAAAAGAAAAGATGCAGTTCAGCTACTTCAGGCACCTGTGATTGGGCAAAAAGAATCGAATCTTCCGGTCTGAGACCGGCGGCGAGCCAATCGAGAGCCATTTCCTTCGTGTTCTGAGCAAGGTTCTCCGTGGTTTCCATGGTAGTCAGTGCATGAATATCCACTATGCAGTAAATACAATCGTAATCTTCTTGCAGCGCGACGTAGTTCTGGATCGCGCCCAGGTAATTCCCCAGGTGCTGCCTCCCAGTAGGTCTTGCACCTGAAAAGACCCTTCCCTTCTTATTCCCCATCATTTTTTTCCTCTCTCTTAAGATAATTTCTTACCAAGCCGGATACTTCACCCGCCTCGGCGTGCCGCCCGATGCGTCTTTTTGAAAACAGAAGCTGACCGTTCACATTCACCTCAAACAGCCCACCATCAGCAGGGATTAATTGAATAAACTCAATCTCTGCTTCGAATTCATTCAACAATTCTGCTGCTAAACTAACAGCCCGGTTCGTGTAATGTCAAACAGCGCAGTACTCTACCTGTATGGTGATCATGTCTTGCTCCTTGTGTTATTAAAGAAAATACCCCGCCGGTGATGCGACGGGGCCGTTGCCGTAACGGTAATAAAGCCAGCCTCACTCTAATCGGGGTGCAGCCAGAAAAATAACTCCTGGCGATACCCTTTGCCCTGATAACGGTGGCATCTCCGGCTCGGAATACACAGTGGGTAGTCTCCACCTTCTTCCTGCAGCTCTATGGTCCATTCAACCCTGGCGCTCGTACGGGTCTCTCACCTGTCCCGTTCTCTGTACCGCCGCTTCAGGGTATACTCGTCCACTTCGAAGCTTTTTAGTCTCAGTTAATTTAAGTATAACATAATTCAAGACTGGCGAACCATGACCCGCTCACCAGTGCGCAGCGCCTCGACAGCCGCAAATGTCGCCCGTGCCACAGCGGAAAGCTGTCCATATGCTATGGGCGGCTCCCCTCCTTCACGGATTGCCCTGGAAAACTCATCCCACTCACCTTTGTGCCCTTTATCCTGGCGCAGGCGTGAGCGCAGCACTTCCCGGCGACCATTCTTCACCAGCTCGAGAGAACGAAAATCGTCCAACACCGCCACTCGACCGGCGCAGAACACCTCAACACGTTCTTTCGGGAACGATTTATCGCCATTTGCCAGGTAAGTGACCATACCCAAAGTGCCATCTTCAAAAGTGACCGTCAAAACAACATTGTCCTCCCGATAGATGCCAGAATCGGGGATCCCTTGGGCACTGACCTGGACAGGTTTTACACCCGCCAGGAATGTGATGAAATCGATGAAATGACACCCTTCGGCGATGATCCTGCCCCCGCCAGCTTCCGCATCATGCAGCCAATGCGTGGGAGGAAGATACCCGGCATTGACGCGGTAATGGATCAGCATGGGCTCTCGCCGGTCAGCATAGAAAGATCGCAGCTTTTTCGCCATCGGCGCAAACCGGCGGTTGAAACCCACCATCAGCAACCTGGGACTGCCAGTACCCTGCTGATGGTGGAGGGCTTTCTCAACCTGTTCCAATTCGACGCAGTTCAACGCCAGTGGTTTTTCACAAAACACGTGTTTATTTGAATTCAATGCAGCCACGACCAAACCGGCATGTAGATCGTGACGTGTAAGAACAGCGATCGTATTTATGGAAGGATCCTGGATGATTTGTTCTGATTCGCTGGCAGCATAGTCAAACCCAAATTGCCTGGCAGCATTCTGTGCGCTTGATCCTCTTGCAGATGCAATCCCGATAAGGTTGATGCCCTCAACCTTCTTGATGGTCGGGAGAAGGACAGAGGCAGCGAAATTACCGGCGCCGATGACGCCCAGGTTCACGCCGGAGGAACCACTGATTGCTGTCTGGCTGAAGGTGACGCGCCGGTCAATTGCATCATCCAGGTTTTCCTGAGGGTATGTGATCACGACTTCCCAGGAAAGGTTCCTGGCGTTTGCCGGTTATCGTCTCGTAGGCTTCCTGTGCATTTTCAATTGCGATGCGGTGGGTGATCAACGGTTTCACATCAATGCGCTGGTCTTCCAGCAAGCCGATAAAGGCTTCAAGATTCCTGCCTTCGGTCCAACGAACGTAGCCAATTGGGTAATCCGTACCGGCTTCCTCATACTGGGGGTCGTATCGACCCGGACCATATGAGCGGGATTTTAGAAAAGTAATTTCTTTTTCAAAGTAGGGTTTGTTGGGCAGCCCAAGACCCACCACGCCCACCGCAACAACTGTCGCCCGATCGCGCGCCAGCTCCCCGGCGAGTTCAACCGGGTCGTTGGTGGGTGTATCGGCACAGATGAGCACTGCATCACACCCTCGACCGCGGGTGAACGCATTCGAAGCCTCAAGCGCGTTCTCTCGAAGCGCGGTTTCAGCGCCGAAACGTTTTGCCAGGGAAACGCGGTCGGGGTCGAGATCAATACCCAACACATTACAGCCCGCCGCACGGGCAATCGCGGCTGCCAGCAGACCCAACAAACCCAGACCAACTACGGCAACGCGGGCGCCAATCTGGACATCGGCTAAACGGAAACCATGAAGCGCAATTGCCCCAAGCGTGGTGAAAGCGCCTGACTCGAAATCGACAGCCTCCGGCAGCAGTGCCACCAGGATTTGAGGTACTGTGACGTATTCGGCATGTACGGCATACCCTCCACCTGCACAGGCGACTCTATCTCCTACTTTTAATCCTTCCACCCCCTGACCCACTTCCACGACGGTGCCTGCTGAGGAATAACCCAACGGCAGGGGTTGGTTCAACTTATTAAAAGCAGCGTTCATCGTTGAAAGCAGCCCTTCTCTCCGCGCCTTGTCCAAAACCTGGCGCACAAGATCTGGGCGTGAGCGAGCTTTACCAACCAGCGACTTCTCTGCAAAAGAAACAAGGTTGCGCTCGGTGCCAGAGGACACCAAAGACACCGCCGTACGCACTAAAACCTGCCCTTTTTGCGGGACAGGCACAGGCACTGACACCACTTTGGTTTCACCAGATTGGAGATTCTGTAATAATTGTTTCATTTTTCAAATTATAGCGCGTTCCACTAACTGATAAAATATCCGTTCCGCACGACTGCGGGAAAGATCACTAGATCTGAGATGAAGTTCGTCGTACCCTTACTATTGCTGATTGTTATCCTGGCACTGGCAGCCGGGTTGGTTTACCTTTTTGCGATCCCGCAAATTGACGCCGTTGAACCTGCTGATGGAACCAGCCGCATCCATCCAGGAACTGATTTGCGCATTACCTTCTCGCGCCAGATGAATCCCCAATCTGTACTGGATCACTTGAAAATATCGCCTCCTACCGACGGTGATTTTATTTGGGAGGGTAAAACCCTGATTTTCAGACCGCGCGGAGGCTGGCAGAATGGGATTGAGGTGCTGGTTGAACTTGCTGCCGGCTCGACAGCCGATGGGCTGCTGTCACTGGCTGTACGCCAGGATTTCCAAAGCAGGTTCAAAATCAACAACCCGCGTATCGCATACCTTTACCCGGCCTCCGGTCTGGCAAGCCTGTACACAATACAACCCGTATCAGGCATCATCGATATCCTGGTGACTTTCCCAGCCGGCATCCTTGATTACGATTTGAGTCCGGATCAAGAAACGATCTTCTTCAGCGGCAGAAACCCATCGGGGGGCAGTGACTTATTTGCTATCAATCTGGTACTCGGTGAAGAGGACACCGCAGAACCCATAGACTCCGCTTACTACCTGGTGCTACCATGCCAGAAAAATGAATGCCGTGCCGTGACGCCATCTCCGCAGGGTGACTACCTGGCATTTGAAAAAACTACTGCGGTCGGCAATGATGGTCTGGGGGTTCCGCAGGTCTGGCTTGTGGAATTATCAGTGGATGGCACAGTTGGTGAACCTTACCTGGTGAGCGACTCAAACCACCAGACACTCCTGCCTTCATGGTCTCCGGAAGGCACTCTGGTGTATTATGACAACAACGATTCTGCTTTTGTATTCTTCGACCCCAGGCAGAACCTGGAACTGAACCGGGTTTCCAACGAATCGGGAGAACCGGGAAGTTGGTCTCCCGACGGATCTGTGTATGTCGTTCCGCAGTTCTATTTTCTGGATGATAACCAGCCGGGGGTGACGCCGGTAATCAACAGCAGGCTGCATGCTTATCGCTGGCAGGATGCCGAAGTGATCGATCTCAGCAACGCGGACGATCTTGATGATTCGCTGCCCTCATTCTCACCAGATGGGAAGTACCTGGCTTTTGCCAGGCGTTTTCTCAATATCACTTTATGGACGCCCGGAAAGCAAATCTGGATCATCCCCTTCAACAGCCAAGACAGCTCCTTCAGCACGGCAGCTCCGCTCACAAACGCCCCCTACCACACGCATTACGATTTCGCCTGGAGTCCTGGCAGCGATCAAGTGGCATTTGTGCGCTTTGAACAGACCACCCTGACCGAACCACCCGTGATATGGCTGATCGACCTCTTGACCCTGCAGGAAAAACAATTGATCATCGGAGGACACTCCCCACGATGGATCCCTTAGCTGTCGTCGGTAATGCCGCGCCTCCTTTCACGTTAGAGGATATAGATGGGAACCTCTATGAATTGACCAGCGCTCGGGGGACCCTGGTGATCTTGAATTTTTGGTCGGCGGAATGCCCCTGGTCAGCCTTTGGGGATAAGGTTCTGTCAGGTTACCAGCAGGAATGGGGAGATCGGGTAAACGTCTGGACAATTGCGTCTAATGCCAATGAAGAGCCCAACCTGATCCGGCAGGTGAGTGCAGAAAGAGGGCTGGCTCAGGCTCTAAGGGACCCAGACCACCATGTTGCCGACTTGTATAATGCCCTGACCACTCCCCACCTCTTCTTGATCGATCAGCAAGGTATCTTGCGTTACGATGGAGCGCTCGATGACCGCACATTCCGCCGGAGAACTGCTGACCGCTTTTACCTTCAAGATGCGGTGGAGGCTGTACTGGCAGGAGGCATTCCAGACCCAACACAAACACCTCCTTATGGCTGTACCATCGTACGTTTTTCACCATGACCAAGCTCTCGCCGCGGGATTTGGACGACATTTGTCGTATCGCCAAGCGCCATAAAATAGTGTACAATCAAAAAAACACGGCTGGTTTCAAAGTATTCGTTTCATTCGGCTGTGTGGAAAACTAATGAAAACAGAAACCTTATGAGCGATAAAGACTTTGACGTCCAAAATGTAATCGAATCCTACCGTAAACGGCAGCAATCAGCTCGCCGCGCGCCCGTGTTCATTTTCCTTGCAGCGATTTTCTTGATTGCAGGGATTGGGTTCTTGATTTTCTGGGGCGTGAATATGTTAAATTCTTCGGAGGGTTTGCCATTTTCGTTCCTGGCGACCGAAACACCAACCGCGACAGCAACTTTCACCGCAACCGCAACAGCAACGGCGACCCTTGCCCCCACTGAAACAGAGACCCCCCTGCCGACAGATACGGAGACACCAGTGCCCACAATCGCTGGTCCGTTCATTTACCAGGTGGTTGATGGCGATACCTGTTACACCATCGCATTCACTTACGAGATCGATCTGCTGCTGCTGATAACCGCCAACAACCTGACCCCCGAGTGCATCATCTCTCCGGGTGATTTGTTGACCATTCCTGGTCCAGATGCATCCCTCCCTTCACCAACTCCCCTCCCGGACAACCTGCCCAGGGGGACAAAGATTGAATACCGGGTTGTTGTGGGCGATTCTCTGTAACGGTCTCGCCCTGAGGTTCAACACCACCGTTGAGGCGATTCTGGAAGAAAACGAGGAAGTCGAGAACGAGAACGACATCCAGGTGGGCAGATTTTAATCATCCCGGTCAACCTGGTACCGACATCGACCCCGGTCCCGCCGACTGCAACTCTGGCACCAGGCACGCCCACCAAAATTGTTGGAACCCCGGTTAATGTGACTCCTACTGCAACGAAGCAGCCTTAGCCAGTTTCTGGTACAAAAACCTTGCGAAGGTTGGTTTTCAAAACTTCATACTCTAGATGAAAACCTTCCCAAGGCTCAATTCTAGAGTTCGTACCCATCACTGGCTAGGATACCTGCCTTCTTTGCGCCAGACATCTAACATCAGTTCGTACCGGCTCAAGCGCATACCGGTATAAACGCAGTTGCTGGTGGAGAAAATATACCCCCCGCCAGGCATCCCGCTGTTTAGGGCGTAGCGCGTCGACTCTACCACCTGCTCCTCCGTGCCTGTATCCAATAGACCGCAGTTCACGTTTCCAATCAGGCACAACTCCTTACCGTGCAGGCTCTTTATTTCAGCAATGTCAACCCCTGCTTGCGGATCAAGCGAATGCAGGGCATGTGGTTGGGTCTGGACCAACTGGTCCAGGATCGGCATGATGTTGCCGTCCGTGTGCTTGATGACATAAAATCCCATGTCGCGGTAGGATTTTGTCAAACGAGCCAGGTATGGCGTTACCAATTCACTGAACAGGCGCGGGCTGAGAAAGGGACCGGTGTTGAAGCAGTAATCGGCGCAGAGAGCAAAACCATCCAGTCCCCCAGGTTTCACCAGTTTTTCAGCATTGCTGACCGCCCAATCGACCATTGCCGAGGCTTCAGCCTTCAGACCATCCATGTCATCAGCGATGCGGTTAGAGAACTCAACCATCTGCACACCGTCGGGCAGGCTGTACGTTGCGTCACCGTGGCGCATGATAAAGTAACGGTCCCCCGTTTTTTCGCGAATCAAATCCACCAGGCGCAAAGTCTCTTCAACTGAATCGGGATTGGGATGGATAAAAATGGCACTGTGCCCATAGCGCTCAGCTGTGGCAATATAAATATCTGCCATATCATTGCGGTGCAGGTCACGTTCCTTCTCCTCCATCTGGTTCCACTGCCCATATTGGCGGTGTGAGGGGTGAACCCTCCCAAACGCCTCCATGGTCAGGTAAAAAACAAGCTCAAAATGGGGCACCAACCCCTCGGGGATGCCGCCATTCAGGGCTGTGATGAAGTTCTGGCGCGGTGTTGGCATGGTTATATTCCTTGTGTCGGGCAGTTAAATTCGCAAGCGGACGGTGATTATCTGCTTGGGCATAAATTCTATCTCGGTTACTTCGGAGTATGGCTTTTCCGGTCCAAGTGGTTTGCTTTCCAGATCAACTTGCTGGATCCATTCAGGTGTGAAGCCCGGGAAATCCCAGCCAACTTTCAAAGTTGATTTTATGTTTTGTGCAAATGGATTAAACATGCGCACCTCAAGACCGCCTTTCACCAAGCGCACACTCGTAACAATAACTTCATTGTTCAATTCCAGGAAAGAACCATACCTGGGAAGCGAGGTTTCACAGCGATATTGGCGGATATCGGGATGATCCAGATGGACAATCTGCAAACCTGCAGAAATATCCTGACCAGAGGCACATAGATCAGCAATGTGGGGAACACCCTGGAGTGGATGTATCGAATACTTGAAAGACAATTCTGTCAACAGCTGACCTCCAGGTTCACCCGTGGTCCCAACTGTCCGCCGGGTTGCACGGAAAAGAGTCAGTGCGAGAGGCCTCTCTGGCAGATCGCGGACAGCCGTCTCCAACAATCCATCAGCGACGATTGCCAGACCACGCTGCTCATCATGAACTGCTGTCCAACTTTGCTGGGGCTTGGTTTCCACTTCCAGTTCCCGGTAGAGGTGGTTGTCCGGGCGTATGGCAATCGGTCTTTCAACAACGTCGAAAGCGCTGTCTGCCAGGTATGTGTCAGTGCGGGCACCGCTGGGGAATAAGACCCTAAGGCGGTGATCACGAACATTATTGATCAGGCAGGTCTCGATATTTACATGGTCCTGCCCCTTGCATAACGTAACCCGGTTTTCGAGCAGTAAATCCTGCATGGTGGAAGACCGTCTCATTCCCGTAAAATCAAACTCACCCGGGATTTCAAAATGCAGGCGAACCAGGAATGACGCCATTTGAGGACCATCGTGAAGGCAGGCAACTGCCGCTTGAGACGCCGAGGAAACAAATCTCTGTTCATTAACAGCCATCCCATGGTACCAACCATCCCCAATATCGGCACAATCTTCAAAGGACATCAATCGCTGATAGACCTGCCCATTGCGTTTATCCGTCAAAGTCAGGGTTCCATTCGATTCAATATACACCTGCAGATACTCGTTCTCCATCGAACGCTCAGACGTCACCAGGCTGGGGGTATCTGCATGGCGTGTGAATTCTCCCTTTTGCCCCTCTCTGATGGTCAAAGTCGTGTATCCCATGGCAGGGATCGCCAGCTTGACCGCCACCCGCACTTCATCATAAGTTACTGCTTCGGGGAAGCGGGTATCCCTCAACCGGTATTCGATCCTGCCCTTATCCTGGCTCAACCGCTGGTATGGCAGCTCATTGTTCTCTGCATCGAAGATGCGAAAAGCCGGTTTCGGCTCGAATCCAAAAAATTCGTTGAAGTGGTTCCAATCCGGCGGGATTTTCAAGGGTATTTCTACCACCCGTTCAACCAGTCTTGGGAGCGGGTTGAAGACGCCCACGCGCAGCTCATCCTCGCCCAACTCACCCTCCACACTTGCAGCCAGGTAGTGAGTTGCTTCGATAGCTAAACGACGGCTGATCTGGCGGCTTTGATCAAAGCGATACTCCATGTCCTTGTGTACCTGGTCGATGCTGCATCCATCGATGGAGTTGTGGGGATGGTTTTGAAGCAGGTAACGCCAGGATAAATTCAACAACCCGTCAGGATGGTCAACGCCAAGCAGCAGGCTGGCAAAGGCTGAGAATGGTTCTGCCCAATGGCACAACAGGGTCTGGCAATGCGCATTCGCTTGCTTCAAATTCACCCGGCTGGAAAGCACCCCCGGGATCAACCACTGCTGGTCCATGTCCAGGGGATCTTTTTCAGGGTCCATTTTTCCCCACCCAGGCTCGCGAAGTTCTCCTTCTAATCTGGTCTCGATACGATCAATTTGGGGCAGCATTTCTGCCAGATATGCGTCCAGGCTGGTGTGGACGAGTTCGTATGGGTTACTATCATCCTGTGCCCAATCGTTCAGAAGGGCATAAGCACGCCGATCCCAACCCTGGTGGTCTCCGCCGTCAAACATCAAGAGCGGGTCAACAACGCTGGCTGATTCCTCCCCACGCAAAAACCCTTCCAGCCTCTGGCGGAAAATATCTGGATCTGAATACGGCATCCAGGTCATCGTGCCCCATGCGCACACGACCGGCAAAATCACAATAGGCAATCGGACCAAAGCGGTAACAGGCGAGTTCCGTGCCATCTGCCCCCGTCCAAATGAAATTCCGGCTGTCGGATATATTGGTGCCGCGCCACAGGAAAGCGCCCTGGATGCCAAATCCAGCAAAAATTTGCGGCATCTGGCTGTTATGCCCAAAAATATCACAGACAAACCCCGCGTTTGATGGCTGAGTGTGGAAACTGCGGGCGATCTCCCTGCCCATGCGCAGGTTGCGGATCAACGATTCCCCAGATACAGTAAATTCATCCGGCATCCCATACCAGGGACCGATAACGAACTTTCCTTCCTCTGCCAATTTCTCGACCAGCCCTCGCCTTTCGGGGTGGACTTCCAGGTAATCTTCCAAAATAACTGCCTGACCGTCTGTCTGGAAGGGTCCTTTTAGTTCGCCGCTTTCCCAACCAGCAATGACACGATCCAACAAACGCACCAGACGGTAGCGAAAGTCCTGGAAAGTCTGGTGCCATTCCCGGTCCCAATGGGTGCTCAGCACGTAATGTATCCTGCGTTTCATTTAAATCTTGTCTCCTTCTTAGTCGAAGTTACCTGCATTTTCCATTCAGAATATGCAGGCAGTGAACGGCATTAATGATAATACGAACCTTCATACTGAGCACCAAAGCGGAACATCCCGGTTATGTTCTCGATGGATATGCCATCATGTAAAGAATGATCAGACGCAAGCACATATCCACCCCCCGGAGCAGCAATATCGATGGCTTCTTTGGTTTCCCCGATCACGTCTTCGAGGGTTCCAAAAGGCAGCGTGCGCGATGAGTTGATATTGCCGATGATCGAAAAGCGGTGCCCCCAGCTTTCTTTGAACCAGTGCAAATCCCAACCGGCTGTGCGCTGTAAAGGATGCACAGCGGAGATCTTCGTCTGAGCCAGATCGACGATATAGTCACGAAAATTGCCGCAGCAATGCAGCAGCACCGGCACGCCAAGACCATCCACATAGTCCACCAATTCATCCAGAAATGGCAAATAATATTCCCGAAAATGCGGCAAACGCATGAAACCCCGGGAGCTGTCGCCAAGATCATCCGATATCCACATGGCGTCCACCCCTGCAGCCACAGACAGACGAGCAGCTTCTTTGTTATATTCGTTGGACATCTTAAAAATTTCGGTCAGGACCGCAGGATCGTCATATAAATGCAAAGCAATTTGTTCGTAGCCCATCAGCATCCAGCAGCTGGTAAAAGGACCTGTTACTCCACCGGTGATGGCAAGCCCATCAGTTTCGAGGGTCCGAGCAATATCCAGTTCGCTGGTGCGACCGGGCAGGGTGGGATCTGGGGGGATATATGCCTGGAGATCTGACCTCGATTTGATCGGGTAATCGATGGGTGCGTCGATGGGCCAGGCAGATTCGTTCGAGCGGAATGTGGTGCCCCATTCATCGATATAAGTGTTTGCATCGAGGTATTTCGGTTGGAAACCATTAAAGCCGCCAAATGGCAGCCAGACGCCATCGTGATTTAAGCTTAAGGCACACTCGATGGCATCACGGGCGTTGTAACCTGCCGGCTCGCGACCAATGAGAGCCCGGTAAAGGGGCCTCTGAAATAAAAAATCGAACATGGGCACCCGGTCAGGCTGCCCATTTTTCACCGCGATAAGGAAACGCTCTTTCCGTTCCATCAAACCCCTCCCTTAGCATCTATGTTTGACTGACAAAATATTGCTTCAAAACGATTATGATAACATTACCAGAAATTCTACAATTGTTAATGTTAGCGCACAATAAGGGAAACCAATGTGCTACTAAGATAATATTAACATTGATTTAACCTCGTTTGAAGTGATTTATGTCTTAAATTAATCATAATGTATCCATTTTTCATTGACATAAGCGCATTAATTGGCTAAAATTTCGGTAATTGGTAGATTTACAACATCAATCTAACCAACCCATTCTTTGCTCATATCAATCTTTCCCCAAGGATTCCTAAAATTTCCTACCTACCAATGGACAGAGCCCACCCAAATCCATCAACCATTACCAACTAGCAAGGTGGGTGCTGCTCTCGACTTTTTATCAACTGGTTCTTGGTGCAGAAAAATTGGAATGATAGTTTACAAATACCAATACTGATTGGCAGAGAAAGGGAAAAGAAAGGAGGCAGACAAGAATTACATACTTCTGGAAAGAACTGGCAAACCAAACCATATCCTTTTCACTAATTTCTAAGGAGAAAGAAAACATGAAGAAAAAATTGTTTAGCCTGCTGGCGTTATTGATTGTGCTCAGCATGGTATTGGCAGCTTGCGGCACACCCGCTGCATCCACTACTGAAGCTGAAGCCGAGGCACCCACTGAGGAAGCGGCAGAGGCTGAAGAACCTGCAGAAGCGGAGGAACCTGCGGAAGCAGAAGAACCCGCTGAAGCACCAGCCGCCGACCCAATGGATTATCTGGAAGCAGCGCGCGAAGACACGCTGATCATCGATAACCCATACCGTTTGGAGAATAAAGAGAACTGGAATCCCTGGATCCCGAATAACACCTACGGCTGGGGCATGTCCGAATTAGGTATGGACGGTCTCATGTACCTGAATTACGGGAGCGGCGAGTATATTTATATGATGGCAGAATCCTTCACAAGCAACGAGGATGCCACCGTCTGGACTTTGAAACTGCGCCCGGGCATCACATGGAACGATGGCATGCCGTTCACCGTAGATGACATCATCTTCGGCGTCGAGCTGCAGATCGCTAACGAAGGACTGGGACAGCACTTCTACTACCTGGACTGGGTCGAAAAAGTGGAAAAGGTCGATGACCTGACCATGGTTTACACCCTCAAGAAACCCAACGTGCGCTTCGCTGACGAGCGCGGCGGTGGCGGTCTGGGGCTCTTTGGTGACGCATATGTGCCCAAGCACATCTGGGAAACCGTCGAGGACCCGATGACCTTCACCAACTACGATCCAGAACGAGGCCTGCCCATGGGCACCGGTCCCTATATCCTGGCGAAGATCACCGAGAATGAAACCATCTGGGTTCGCCACGATAAGTGGTGGGCTTCAGAAGCAGGTCTCTACAAGCTGCCTGAACCGCTAAGGATCATCCACTCCTACGTCGGCACCGAAGAGGTTCGCACGCAGACCGCAATTGACAATGGCTTCGACAGCATGCAGGATATCACCCCCGGCGCGCTCGAGGCTTTGATTGCACAGAACCCCAAGTGGCAAGCCTGGTATCCGGAACTACCGTATGCTGCACCTGATCCATGCGCACGCATCCTCGCCATCAACTCCTTGAAAGAGCCCTGGAACGATAAGGAAATGCGCCAGATGCTGAGTTACGTGATGGACCGCAAGCAAATCGTCGATATCGCCTACGAAGGCTCGACAACGCTTGCCGCCTATTTCTGGCCCGCATACCCCTCCATGCAGCCTTATGCTGACCTGATCGACCCGGATCGATACCAATCCTTCCTGACCCCCGATCTGGCAAAGGCAGAAGAAATCCTTGTATCCAAGGGATACACCAAAGACGGTGATTACTGGATGAAGGACGGTGTTGAACTGTCGATCGAGATCCAGGTACCCGAGGACTTCATCGAGTTGATCCGCATCGGTGATGTCTACGTAGAGCAACTGCAGAAATTCGGCATCAATGCCGTCGAGGTCAAACTTGGCTCAGTGTTCTATGACAACTCATCCGAAGGCAACTACGAAGCTCAAAGCAACTGGTTCGCCTGCGGTTCCATCAGCAACCCCTGGGCTACGCTCAACACCTTTGCAGGTGAGGCTGCGCCTCTCGGCGAACGAGCAGATGGACCTCCGATCAACAACGCATTCCGCTGGTCCAACCAGGAATACACCGACCTGGTTGAAGAAATCGGCAAGACCGCTCTGGATGATCCCAAGCTGCTGGAACTGACCAAGCGAGCTCTGGAGATCCTGTATGATGAGCTGCCAGCGCTGCCAGCCGCCCAATCACGCAAGATCGTGCCGCATAACTATACCTACTGGACCAACTGGCCCACCAACGAGAATTACTACATGTGGCCCTGTAACTGGTGCTCGACCTTTAAATACACTCTCACGCAGATCGAAAAAGCGAAGTAGTATATTTTCGGGTTCAGCTTGGAAATTAAACCTGATGGCGTCCAGAAATGGGCGCCATCAGAAAATATGATCACTTCCCTACCTGGAGTTTAAATTTATGCAAGGTATGACCAGAGGTTACTTCCTACAGCGCATCCTGATGTGGTTCATTACGGTCTGGATCGGTGTTACCCTGGTGTTTATCATCCCGCGCATCGGAAAAGGCGACCCAATCACATCGGTCATCATGCGCATCATGAACCAGCAAGGCTATGTTGAAAACGCCGAGCAGATCATCGAATCTTATAAGGAACGCTTCGGTTTTAACGACCCATGGTATATACAGTACGTTCGCTACCTTGGGAACGTGGTGCGGTTCGATTATGGCTTCTCGTTTACCAATTTCCCCATACCCGCCTGGGATATTGTCAAACCCGCTCTGCCGTGGACACTATCCTTGCTGTCCGTGGCGGCAGTGCTGTCGTTTTTCATTGGTATTATTATTGGTTCGCTGATGGGCTGGCGTAAAACACCCAATTGGCTGCAATCGATCCTTCCAATCAGCCTGACATTCACATCAATCCCCTATTTTATGTTTGGGATACTGCTGATCTTCGTTTTTGCCTTCTGGCTGAAATGGCTGCCCGCAACTGGCGGGTATTCACGCAACGTTGATCCTGGTTGGAACCTGCCTTTTATCACCAGCGTTATCAAACACTCCATCTTACCTTTGGTCTCGATCATCCTGACTTCGATGGGCGGCTGGGCATTGGGGATGCGCGGATTGATGATCGGCGTCAACAATGAGGACTTTTTCCTGCTGGCTCATGCCAAGGGACTTTCATCCTCGAAAGTTTTCTACCGCTATGGTATACGTAACGCCATCCTGCCGGCGGTGACCGCTTTCGCCCTTGGTTTAGGCGCGTTGATAGGCGGTTCGACCCTGGTGGAATGGATTTTTGCATATCCCGGCACTGGATATACCCTCTACCAGGCTATTTCGAACCAGGATTATTCAGTGATCCAGAACATCACCAACCTGATGATCATGATCACAGCTACTGCGGTTTTGATTATCGACCTGGCTTACCCTTTAATCGACCCGCGCATTACTTATAAAAAGAATTAAGCTGCTTTGCAAAATAATTCATCAGGTCCGTGTTCAATTGAAATTTTAAATGCTATTATGCAATCCCGGGAAGGGATATCAGGCGAAATGCACCAAAATCCAATGAGCCCTATTCCTCGGTGGTTTTATCGAAACACAAGCGTCAAGCTTTTGACGAACACCTTACTTAAATAAATATATCCTGTAGAAAGGATGACAAAATTATGGCTGCTGTGGACAGTAAAACACAAGGTATACCAGGTATCAAACGGGTGAACGCTTGGGATTCAGCCTGGTTGAACACCAAATTTATCCTGGGCAGTTCTGTAATACTGCTTGTCATATTATTCGGATTGATAGGTCCATATTTCTGGGACACAGACCTGGCTTACACCGCTTCCTCTCCCACCAATCTTCCACCGATGTGGCAAGAAAAGGGCACACCAGAACACCCGCTAGGAACAGAGAGTAATGGGCGCGATATGCTGGCCCAACTTATCGTCGGCACGCCTTCATCCCTGAAGGTGGGGGTCATCGCTGCTTCAGTTGGTATGGGGATTGGCTTGCTCCTGGGTTCGATAGCCGGCTACCTGGGAGGATGGCCAGACCATGTGATCCGCACGATCAGCGATTCCTGGATCACCATCCCCAGTCTGTTGGTCTTAATCGCATTAGCGACCTATGTTCATATGCCCGACACCACCGCGATGGCGTTCATCCTGGCGATGTTCGCCTGGCCTGGTCCAACCAGGCTGGTCCGATCACAGGTACTCACACTGCGTGAGCGAAGCTATGTTAAGATCGCTCAGCTTTCTAATGTTTCTTCTCTCGAAATCATGCTGGTCGAGATGATGCCCAATATGCTGCCCTGGCTGGCAGCTTCCCTCACGGGTGGGATTGCAGGCGCAATCCTGGCAGCCACAGGTCTTGAAGCTTTGGGGTTAGGACCAACAAGGGTTCCTTCCCTGGGATTGATCATCAACTACGCGATGACCAGCTCCGCATTGGTTCGCGGGATGACCTGGTGGTGGTTGCCTCCGATCATCATTCTCATCCTGATTTTTACCGGTTTCTTTTTGATGACGATTGGCATTGATGAAGTAGCTAATCCACGCCTGAGAGGATTCAAGAATGGTTAACAATCAAAATACTCTTGACGTAGTAGATCTTATCGGAAGCACGGATACCCCTAAAATCCTTGAAGTGATCGATCTTAATGTGCATTACTTCACACCGGCTGGAGATGTTATAGCTGTCAATGATGTCAACCTGTATGTCAAACAAGGGGAAATTGTGGGACTGGTTGGGGAATCTGGTTGTGGAAAAACTACTGTTGCAATGTCAATTCTACAGATGGTGCAGCCTCCCGGAAAAATTGTCAGTGGGCAGGTTTTACTTAACGGGAAAAATATTGTCGGCTTATCTGATCGCGAGCTGCGTCAAATACGCTGGAACCAGCTTTCTTAATCCCCCAGGGTGCGATGAACTCCTTGAATCCCGTCACCCGGATCAAGGAGCAAATGGAGGACGCTATCCTGGCACACGGCAAAGTGCCAAAAGATAAATTGAAAGAGATGATTTTAAAGCTGCTGAATGATGTCGGTCTTCCAGAACGCACCTACAACATGTACCCCCACGAATTGAGTGGCGGGATGAAGCAGAGAGTTTGTATTGCCATGGCTGTCTCATTAAACCCGACCATAATCCTGGCAGATGAACCAACCAGTGCCTTAGATGTTGTTGTTCAGCGCCTGGTAGCCCAGACACTGCTGGATGTCAAGGAAAGGTTAGGAGTCTCCATGATCATGATCGGGCACGACATGGGACTCCAGGCACAGATGGTGGATCGATTGGCAGTTATGTACGCTGGAAACCTGGTAGAGGTAGGACCCGTTGAAACCCTTTTCGAGAATCCTTGCCATCCATATACACAACTACTGATTGATTCAATTCCATCGATCAAGGAAAAGAAACCTCTGAATGTTACCGAGGGATTGACACATGACCTGCGCAATCCCCCTGCAGGTTGCTGTTTTCAATTCCGGTGTCCTGAAGTGAGTGAGTGGTGTCGGGAAGAAAGACCTGAGCAATTTGAACTTAGCCCAGACCATTGGGTAGCCTGCAGACAATTTCAAATTAGGGACTAGGTGAAACCAAGTATGGAACAACCAATATTATCCATCAAAGAAGCCACAAAATTATACGGCGGCGGTTTTTTAAGCTCGACCGAACCACTCGTCGCGGTAGATCATTTTTCCCTGGATATCGATGAAGCCCAACCAAAGATTGTCACAATCGCTGGTGAAAGCGGCAGCGGAAAGACAACTCTATCGAACCTGGTCCTAAACTTCACCGACTGCACTGAAGGTGAGATTCAATACAGGGGTGTGAATATCGCCAATATGACAAAAAAGCAGCGGACAGAATACCGTAAAGAAGTTCAAGCCATATTTCAGGATCCCTATGAAGTTTACAATCCCTTCTTTCGAGTCTCGCATATCATGAATATGGTAATCCGGCATTTTCACATTACCCGGAATAAGCATGAAGCTGAAAATTTAATCGAAGAGGCACTTCAAGTCGTTGGTTTGCGAAGTGGGGAAATCATGGAAAAGTACCCTCACCAGCTATCTGGAGGTCAGCGCCAGAGGGTGATGGTCGCACGAGCCTACATGCTCCATCCACGCTTAATTGTGGCTGATGAGCCTGTTTCGGCAGTGGATGCTTCTCTTCGGGCGATGATCTTGAATATTATGCTCAACCTGCGCAATGAACAGAGAATTTCATTCCTCTATATCACTCACGATCTGTCAACCGCATACCAGATCAGCGACGTGATGTATGTCCTGTTTCAAGGGACAACGGTTGAATGTGGAAGGACAAGCGACATCATTGAGAACCCCAAACACCCGTACGTCCAGGAGTTAATCGAGTCTATCCCTGTTCCAGACCCGAAGATTAAGTGGGATACAGAGATATCTCTGCCGTCCGAGGAAGTAATGCGCATGACAAACCGTACAGGATGCAGGTTCAGCCCACGTTGTTCACATCAAATGGATATCTGTAGTCGTTCATTCCCGGAGATGACAAAAATTAGCGAAAACCATGAAGTAGCCTGTTACTTATACCAATAGCGCTTGGGTTGTCAAATATACTGATCCATGTAGAACAATGAAATCATCCGCACGTCTCTCCCAGATATCACAATTCTTAGATGAGTTCGGTTTCGCATCCGTTTCTGATCTAAGCCAGCGCCTGGGTGTCTCTGAGATGACCGTCCGGCGCGACCTGGAGAAATTGGCTGGGGACTGTAAAATCCAACGTGTCTATGGCGGGGCTATCCCGATGCGAAACGGGAGTGAATCGGAAACAGAATATGCCCTGGAAACACTGACTTTCGAAAACGTCCTGGAATTAAAACAATTAACCCAGCTCGAATTTTGCCAATCTGATGTGCTGATAATCACATCTTTCGATCCCAGGTACGAGCTGCTTGTAAAGGAAAGTATTCACCATCGCAGGATCCCAATCATCGCTGAGGCTCTGTCCCACGCAAGCGCTGAGACCTATATCAGTATCGATGATTACACTGCAGGCGTAGAGCTGGGGGTTTGGGCAGGGAATTATGCACTTGCCAATTGGGAGGGAGATGCAGGCATCCTCGACCTTACTTTCCACCTGGATAACACCAAAGCGCGGAGCCGTGGATTTTTAAAAGGCGTGCGCGATGTGTTACCAGGTACCCCAGAACCCTTATCCTTGAACGCCCAATCACTGTCAGAACAGGCATACCAGCTGACAAAAGATGCTTTGTCGATGGAACAACGACCTAACATCATCTTTGCCATCAATGACACCCATGCCTGGGGCGCCGTCCGGGCATGCAGGGACTTGAAAGTCAAAACGGACGATCTGGTGGTGGTCACATTTGGTCTGGAAGGTAACACCCTAAGGAACGAGCTTATCCAGGGTCAATACTGTAAAGCCGGTCTGGCGATGTTCCCGGAAATTGTCGGACGAGTGTGCGCAGAAGCCGCCTTTTCAATCCATAATAGAACCCCGCTGCCCAAACACCTGGTTACCCCTTTTGCAGTATTAACGAAAGACACATTGGCAGATTTCTATGAATTGCGGGAAGGTAACTGGGGTATTCGCTGGGATGTGGTCGAGCAGCATTTAGCACTGCCTAAAGAAGTAGCAGCACTAACACCATCGGCGGACAAACCCCTGCCGACCTGTATCGGTATCGTGGTCCCGTTTGCCGAACACGAGTGGTACCAAAGCCTGACTGCTGCCATGTTCCAATACACAACCCATTATGGTGTGGGGTTGGAACTCATTGACCCTGAAAAGAGTTTACAGGATGGTTTAGAAACCCGCAGGCAGGAGATTGCCCAGCTGGCTTCGGACTATATTGAAACTGATGACGTTATCTTCCTTGAGGGTGGGGCGATCAGCCTGTTTATCGCTGATTTAATCAAAGATATAAAGGGGATCACCGTCATCACCAATTCCATCGCTGTGCTGGAAAAGCTGAAAGACAGCCCGGGCATTATCCTGATTTCCACGGGCGGTGTCTTGCGCCGAAACACGATGATGCTGGTCGGTCCGACAGCCGAAAATTCGCTAAATGATTTTAGGGTGGACAAGCTTTTTTTGGAAGCGTCTGGCGTGTCTTTCAACTTCGGAATTTCCCACACCAATGTTTCTGAGGTCTCGATCAAACAAACGATGATCAAATCGGCGCGAGAAGTGATTTTACTGTCAGACCATACTTTAATCGGGCAAGAATCGTTGATCCAGATAACACCCATCACAGATATCGATACCATCATCACAGACGATGGTTTGCCAGTTTCTTACCGGATTCAATTCAACCAGCTGGGGATCAGAGTAATCATCCCGAAGCCCTGAACAGCCGTAAGCAAGAAGAAACCAGGTGTTTGCTGCTTCAGTCCTGGGTTCTGGAGCGTAGACCTGCCGGCAGGTCAGCCGTTTTCAGCACCAGAGATGAAAGTATCACAACCGCCCCTATGACGGCAAAAGACAGTGGAATCGAATAATCCGCCACTTTCCCCACCACAAGGCTCATCCCTGCCACATAAATCATCACCAACATATTGCTCAGGGAGAGCACAGTGGCTCTGTGCCTGCTTTTTATTTGCTGGTTCTGATAGGACGCCAATAACGGGTTTTTTACCTCCAGTGACGCATAGGCGGTGATGAAAACGGGTATTAAAAAGAGTGATGAAGATACCACCGCCAGGAGCAAATACATACATCCCGGTATAACCGTAACAAAGAAGAAACCTCGCCTGCCCAGCTTCACTTCAATCCAATACGCGTTTCGCTGTAAGAAGAATGCCAGAAGCGCCCCCAAAGACAGGGAAGCGCCGATCCAGAACGGCGGCACCTGGAATCCAGCGAAATATGGCTGGTACAGGTTCACCAGAGAATTAGAGAAGGTGGAAGTAAATATTGCCACCAAAGTCAACCAGATCAGGTTCTTATTGTTCTTGATTTCATCGATCCCCTGCTTGAGAACCTTGAAGGGGCTTTCTTCAGAATGCTGATATTCTGTTTGCGGCTCAACCAGAGATATGCTTAGCAGCAAAGCCATGGTCACTGAACAGGCTGTGAGAAATATCACCAGCAGAAATCTTTCCAGCACCAGCTGGGACACGATCAAGCCACCCACAAGAGGAGCAATAAAGAAAGCAAGCTGGTAAGCGCCCCCGATCAATCCCATGGATTTTTTCATGTTCGCTTCCCGATCCTCATCACTGAGAAAGTCATACACCAAAGCTTCTCTTGCGCCCGAACCGAAAGCAAAACCGATACCTGCCAGGATGGATATCAGCACAAATACAGCATAATCTTCGGAGAAGAAATACAAAAACTCGCCAACCGCCTGGAGTAATAACGCCATGACAACAGACCACTTCCTACCAATCTTATCTGCCAGTATCCCTGTCGGGACTTCCGCCACGAATATCGACACGACGATGATCGCCCACAAGGAATTGATTTGAAATAGACTTAAACCCCTGGTTTGGAGGTAGAGCGCGCCGATGTGATTGTAGAAATACAGGTTAGCAAAAAACGTAATGACTGCCAGTTTCCTGGTGTTATCCATTTTCGGTAAATGGATCATTTTTTTACCATCACAAAAACCTTAACCCGCCTCCAGTTACCCAACTCAATCGATCGCTTTACTCGCCTCGTCGATTCGTTTCAATATTTCAGCACTCTCTTGCTCATCAGCGATATGCACGCGACCATCCTGATCCACGTGAGTTGGGATCAAGTCGTAACCCGCATAACGATCACCCTCGAAGGTAACGACCAGAATCACACCTTGTTGGTGGTCGCGCAAACCCTGGTCGAAGACAAAATTCCCCAGCCCGTAAAATACCGGTATCCCGTCAATCTCCTGGATTGCCTGGACAACATGCGTATGGTTGCCCACCACCAGGTCGACGCCAGCCTCGACAAATTTCTGCGCCAACCCGCGCTGGATCCAGTTTGGCACAGGCACATCTTCGGGTCCCCAATGCGGCATGGCGATGACCACATCAGACAAAGACCTGGCAGTATCGACAGCGGTTTGCAAGTTTTCTTCATTGAGAACCGCGATCCCCGGCTCATCCTCACCAGCGAATGCCATTGTCTCGATCTGCCCTAGAGAAATAATCCCAAACCTGATCCCATTCAACTCAACAACGACCGGGCGCATGGCTTCATCGTGGTTTTGCCCAGCACCCACAGGCAAGATGCCTACACGATGAAGGTTATCCAGAGTATCAAAAAAAGCGCGGTCTCCGCAGGTGGTAACGCCGCAATTTTTTATATGGTTTGTGGCGACGCTCATCACATCAAAACCCGCCCAGGACAGGGCATCGGCGTTGTTTGAACTGCCCACCAGCACATAAGTGCGCACACATCCTGTGTGGGGAGGGAAATCACTCATCGTGGCGTTCAAGGTTCCCACGGCGAGGTCCGCCTCTCGGATAATACTGGCGACTTCCTCATAGGGATAATTAGGATCTCCTATCTCATCCAGAGCTGCCTGTACACACCGGGCTGGCACGATGACTCCGGTGAAAAGAATGCGGGTCAGAGGAACTTCCGTCGGAGCCAATGTCGAGGTCGGTGAAGGGGTAGGAGACGCGGCGAGGGCTGTCGCTGTGGTGGTGGCTGTTGCTGCGGTTGGTGACGAGGCAGTGGCTGTTGGAGTAGGGCTGGAAGGCGCCGTTGATGTTGGCAGAACGACAACTGCCGTGATATCGACGCTATCAGTTTCTACGCCGGCAGCATCCACATCCAGGGATGTTGTTCCAACCTGGCAGGCAGATAACAAAAAACCTGTCGTGATAATCAGGCTTGTTATCAAGAACCACACACATCGCTTCCAGGAGAATCCGGAATGGCATCCACTCATAATACATGACCCAAAGCAAGGATAATTTTTTCGGACTCTGCAAACCTCAATTGTTATCTACTGGCGGGGCAGCCTCACCATAATCCAGAATTTCGCGCGTCCCGGTGCCCGGCTCCGGTGAACCTACGATCCCTTTCTCTTCCATTCTTTCGACCAGACGGGCTGCACGAGTGTAGCCTATGCGCAGGCGGCGTTGGAGCATCGAAATTGATGCACGTCCCTGCCGCCGTGAAATGTCAATAGCCTCTTTGAACAACGGGTCTTCGCTTTCATCCTCGATCTCTTCCCACATCGTCTTCTGCCTGAGGGGGATGCCTGTTGGTAGCGCGTCTGGCGCTCCAGGGCTGGCAGGTTGAGAATCTACCACCGTTCCAGCAAAACTCTGCCAGTATGTGACCAGGCGGAAAATCTCGAGATCCGAGACAAACACACCCTGCAAGCGCACCGGTGCAGCTGCATCGGGTGCCTGGAATAACATGTCGCCTCTGCCCAGTAAGCGCTCAGCCCCTGGTTGGTCCAGGATAACCCGCGAATCCGTGTTCGAGACGACGGCAAAAGCAATACGCGCCGGGAAGTTCGCCTTGATCAAACCGGTCACCACCTCAACCGAAGGTCTCTGGGTGGCGATAACAAGGTGAATGCCCGTCAGCGCGCGACATTTGTGCCAGACGGGTGATCGTCCTCTCGGTCTCATCCGGAGCCAGCATCATCAAATCAGCTAATTCATCAATAAAAGCAACCAGGTACGGGATGCGTTTCCCAGGTTGTGCCCTTGCATTGTACTCCTGTATGTTACGCACTCCGGCTTCCGAAAGCTTGCGGTAGCGCATGTCCATCTCACGCGTCACCCATTGGAGCACAGAAACGACCTTTTCCAGGTCAACTACGACAGGTGAGAGCAGATGGGGGATGCCGTTATAACCGCTCAATTCGACACGCTTGGGATCGACCATGATCAAGCGCAGGTCGTCGGGTGTGTTGTTCATCAATAGACAACAAATAATTGAGTTTACACACACACTTTTGCCTGCACCAGTTGCGCCTGCAATCAACAAGTGGGGCATATTCGCCAGATCATAGGCAATCGCCTGACCGGCAACATTCTGACCCAAGGCGAACCTTAATGGTGCAGTGATGCGCATGAAACGCTCGTTCTCGAGCACATCGCGCAGCATCACCGGTGTGATCACTTCGTTCGGCACTTCAATGCCCACAAATCCCTTGCCGGGAACTGGAGCCTGGATACGCACAGTCCTCGCCGAAAGCGCAAGAGCAAGATCATCCGCGAGGGAGACAATTTTACTCACCCTGACGCGCATCCTACCGCTGCGCGATTCAATAAAATCGGGTTCAACCCCAAACTGGGTGATGGTCGGTCCACGGTTGATCTCTGTGACCTTAACCGGCGCGCCGAATGAGCGCAGCGTCTCCTCGATCAAATACCCGCGCTGCACGTCGAGTTCCGCATTATGGGGAGATTCCTCACCAGCATCCAAAATTTGGGAAATGGGTGGGAGCACCCACGGTTTACCGGAGTCAGGGGAGAGCGGGGAAAACTCTTGCGGGGGAAGGTCTGCCGATGCTGTTCGGATCTCTATCGATTCGGTCAACGACCTATGCAGTGGGGTAAATTCAGGATCGAGGGAATCTTCCGGCTTGCGTGGCAGCCAGCTGAGCATCGTGCGCCAACCTTCCAGCAAACCACTCCCGATCCAACGGAAAGCCGTGTTAAACCAATTAAAAATCTGGTAGATGCTCAGGTCCAACGCGAGAACCGCTGCGATAAGAAAAATTGATACGAGGGCAACCCCCGCGCCCACATCTCCCAGAGCAGTTTGAAGCACCTGCGTGGACACCGCGCCAAGGTAACCTCCACCCTCCCCGTTAGTGGCAATCTGGTACATGCTTTCCTCGGACCGCATCCCTACCACAAAATGTACTGCTGCCAGCAACCAGACAAACAAGAGAACGAAGCCGAACACACGCTCCACATCGAACCTGGGGAATTTTTCGAAATTCCTCAAAACCAGCCACAGACCCGCCCCAATCAAAAGCACAGGTAAAAGGTACATCCCCCATCCGAAACCTCTCCCAATCAACATCACCCAGTAACCTGTCACGCTGCCACGGATGGGCGACAACAAACTTAGAAAGGTCAAAATCCCTGATAACACCAGGACGACCCCAACGATATCGAGCTTCCGGTCTGTGCTCATTGGTTTGCGGGTGGAACCACGCATGCGGGAGGATGCCGGGCTGCTGCGAGTGGTCTTCGGCTTGCGTGCAGGGGTGCGACTGGTCTTCTTTTGAGCCGTGCTCCCCTGCGAACTGGTCGTCTTTTTTGGGGAACTGCTGGATTTCGACCTGGTTTTCGAAGATGTCGAACGAGTTGATTTTGTGGCCATTTTTATTTGTTCTGGATCGTTACCTTACTGGATGGCATTATAGCATAAGGGTTTTATGTTATGATGTCAGCCCTATGCGTGTGCGACGACGAGTGCTGGCATTCCTGCTGGTTATCTTGTTCTTATCCCTTCCGCCTTACACGGTCCGAAATCCAGGCAAAACCGCTGGCGCGCACCATGCAAGCCAGCAGTCCTGACGATGTGATCGCGGCAGTAAACAACCTACCGCGCAGCAAACGGTCTGCCTCTATACAAGGTGAATAACTCTTTGATGTCGGCGGCTCAGGCACACAGCGAATACATGGCTAAGAACAATATTATGTCCCACACAGGAGCGGGTGGTTCATCCCCCAAGAGCCGGGCAGTTGGGGCAGGTTACGGGGGCGGGAAAACCGTTTTCGTGTCGGAGAATATTGCCCTGGGAACGAACATGACCGCCCAGGGAGCGGTTAACATCTGGCAAGGCGACAGTCTGCACTTAAGCACCATGCTGTCAAGCAGCTATCAAGATGTTGGCGCAGGTGTGGCTGTAAGCGGGAATATTGTTTATTATGCCTTAGAAGCCGGGAATATATCGGGCAGCGCCCAGGCAGTGCCCACATCTGCCCCCCTAACAACTCCTGACCCGGTGAGTGCCCCAACTGCAACTGTATCGAACTCTAACTTCATCCAACCAGTGATCGTCGCCACCCCCCTGGAAGATGGCTCGATTGTGCATGTCGTCAGTGAAGGACAAACTCTATCAATCATTGCCAAATATTACGAAGTGCCTTTAGACCAAATCCTGGCTTTGAACAACCTGACCCTGGATTCTTTGATCTTCCCAGGTGAAAAGCTGCTTATCCGTGAAGCCCAGGAAATGCCAACAAATACACCCGCACCAACACCTTCGCCAACGCAAACACCACCAGCCACTGCCACATCTTTACCCACGGCATCTCAAACTCCCATCCCCACCCAAACCGCGACTGAAAATGAAAACCAACCGGCGGAAGCTGCGGACACAGACAGCGCATCCTCCCAGGAGGACACAGGATCAACGAATACCCCTGCCGTTGACCCACAGGTGATGACAATCATCGCCATGATTGTAGTGGGTGTAACGCTGGTTCTTTTAGGCAGTCTGATGCGGAAGAGGGCTTAGCCTGGACTTACCTGTTATGCATCACTATCTCGAACCTGGGGCGCATACGCCTAACTGGATCAAACCTCATCCGCCTTTTCAGCGAGCTCCCGAAACAAATGCCAACCACCCTTGCGCCGGTCAACATCGATGGGTGCCCGGTCAAAATAAATATCAAACACCCGTTCCTGATCGGTGCGTACCCGGAAGTAATCCTGTCCAACCCCCCACGAGCCGCGCTGTGCCGCTTTTGCAGCGTGCTCTGGTTTCATATTACGCGACATCCTGCCTCGCCGCTGGTAATCATGCCATTCGCTGATCAACTCAATGATCTGGTAGGTCATTCCACCCCAGACAAACGCTTCAGGACAGCCGGGCACCTTCTCCAGGAGCGGGGGGGTATCAAAAACCGCCTCAATTGGTTCCTCGATAAATCGGATTGGTTTGAAAGCCATAGGAGATCACCTGAATATGTCTGAAATAAATAAACGCGTGTGGTTATCTTGCCTGGTCTTAAGCGCCAGCACCTTTAGCTGTCTGTGTATTGTCGGCGCAGCCTGGGCTATCTTCCTCTTGCGGTAATAATACATTGTAATATCCTTTTCCCATCAGTACTTGAAATTATCACGATTAGCACAATGTTATAATTCAATCGCAGTGGGTAGATTTCGCTTGAAGCCACAATACTTTGTTTGGGTCATCATCGCCATCATTCTGGCTGGTTTTGGGTTCCAAGACATTGGTGCACAAACAAGTGATTCCCAATATTTCCCGGAAACCGGACACACGGTGCGCGGTGCGTTCCTCGAACTATATCAAAGTGTTGATGATCCTGAGATGTTGTATGGGAACCCGATCACGGATGCATTTGAAGACCCGCGCACCTTCCGGACGGTCCAATATTTTGAACACGCCAGATTCGAGCTCCATCCCGAGGAACCATTCAGGCAGCAGGTGCAGCGCACACCAATAGGAGAGAATCTATACAAAGCCGGGCTGGGGCAGCCTCTGCCTGTGCCAAAAAACTCGCCCTCCTGCCAGACTTTTCAGGAAAACAATTTACAGGTCTGTTATGCCTTTCTCGAGTTCTTTAATGCACATGGTAAAGTGCCACAATTTGGCTACCCAATCTCAAATTACGAACTGCACGGAGACCTCATCGTGCAGTATTTCCAACTCGCAAGGCTTGAATGGCACCGAAATGAACCCCATGGACAACGAGTGAAGGTATCCAATCTGGGGCAGGTTTATTTCCACAAAATGAGGGAAGACCCTCGCCTGACCATACCTAACAGGGATCTTACTGCCAACCAGGTGGTCTCAAGCATTAATGCACGCGCCTATCCGCGTTTTGCTGTACTCGGGAGCGAGGCAGAACAATCGATTTTTGTAATCGTGCGCGACCAAAAATCTCTCCCGGTTGCCGATGTCGATGTCAGTTTGGAAATCCTGCTGCCTTCAGGCGAAAAAGTTCAGACCCGCAAATGGTTGAAAACAAACTCGGATGGGATTGCTGTTTTTCATTTCAGCATCTCAAGCCTGCCGAAGGGCAGGGCAGAGGTCAGAGCTGTGGCAAAGTTTGGCAGTTATGAGGACCGCACCACCACTTCATTCCAAGTGTGGTGGTGAGAAAACCAGGCTAAGGTCGCCATTTATCCACTGGAACCATCTGCCCCCAATTAAGACCGCAGTGGGCTTCCGTCTCCAGGGGCACGTCCAGCCGGTATGCACCAGACATCACCTGCTGGACTAATCCAGCAGTCATGGGCAGCTCATCCACGGGACATTCCAGGACTAATTCATCATGCACCTGCAGCAAAATATTACTCGTACAGCCTGCATCGGTCAGAGCGGTTGGAAGCCTGACCATGGCTATTTTCATGATATCTGCTGCTGTCCCCTGGATCGGCGCATTGATGGCTTCTCGTTCTTCTCTCTGGCGCAGGTTGTAATTCGATTGATTTTTTAAACCTGGGAAATAACGTCTTCTTCCCAACAACGTCTCGACATAACCCTGTTCTGCCGCCTGCAGACGGATGCCATCCAGGTAATCTTTCACGCCCGGAAACTGCTTGAAATAAGCTTCCATGAAGTTTTCAGCTTCTGCCAGGGTCAGATCAGTCACCCTCATCAAGCCAAATGCGCTCATCCCATAAATCAAACCGAAATTGATGCTTTTAGCATGACGCCGCTGGTCGGAGCTGACGGATTCCAGAGGGATGTTATAGATCGCGGCTGCGGTTGCAGCATGAATGTCCTTGCCTGCTTGAAAGGTTTCCAGCATGGCATGGTCTTTGGACATATGTGCGACGATGCGCAGTTCAACCTGCGAATAATCGACCGCCAGCAGCACCATCCCCGGCGCAGCGACGAACGCCTGGCGCACCTGCTTCCCCAGGTCGCTGCGGATGGGGATATTCTGCAGGTTAGGGTCTGAAGATGCGATCCTGCCGGTGATAGCGCCGGTCTGGTTGTAGGAGGTATGCACACGGTGAGTGTGCGGATTCACCTGCAGAGGTAAAGCGTCCAGGTAGGTCGATTTCAACTTTGAAATTTCCCGGTACTCCAGCACCTGTTCCACAACCGGATGGGATTCGCTCATCGCTTCAAGAACACCCGCCGCGGTTGAATAAAATCCTGATGCCGTTTTAGCAGTGCGATCGGGAGGTTCCAGGTGGAGGCGGTTGAAAAGCGCGTCCGAAAGCTGCTGGGGAGAATTCAGGTTGAAGGCTGATCCTACAGCCTGCTGCACTGATTCTTCAATTTCCATAATCCGCTCGTTGATCTGTTCCGACATGTGCTTCAAGAAAACGGTGTCCAGGGCGACGCCTGCCATTTCCATATCAGCCAATACCGAAACAATCGGCATCTCAACTTCTTCCAACAACCCCGTTCCAGCCACTTTCTCCAGTTCATCCTGCAGCTCTTGCACCAAACCCAGGACAACGGCTGCATCAGCAGCCGCGTATGTTCCGGCAGAAGAGATAGGCACATCCGCCATGGTGATCTGTTTCTTTCCCTTTCCAATCAGATCCTCAATCGGGGTCATATGGATGTTTTGACGTACCCACGCCAGGTTCTTCAAGCCCAAATTTCTCGAGCCAGGATTTACCAGCCATTCGGCGATCATGGTGTCGAACGTCAACGGAGTTGTGCGGATGCCGTAACGCGCCAGCACAACAAAATCATACTTGATGTTATGACCCACCTTGGCAATGGATGGATCGGTGAGTGGACCACGCAGCGCTTCGATGACCCGGTTCAAGGGCAGCTGCTGACCCTGCCGGTGCCCCACGGGGATGTAATATCCCTGCCCGGGTTCAACCGCCAGGGCGATCCCTACCAGGTCAGCGCTCATCGAATCAGTCGACGTGGTCTCTGTGTCAAATGAAATCATCGAGGCAGTTGACAGCCGCCTGGTCAATTCTTCCAACGCAGCGGGACTATCCACTATCTCTGCCTGGATATCAGTTTTTTCTACCTCTGCCTGGTATGGTGCCGGCTGCTCGAACATGCTCATCTGCTGCGGACGGGCGGACACTCGCTTGCCCCATTGTTCTTCCAGGGAGATCAAGCGCTGCATCAAGGTCCTGAATTCCAACTCCCTGAACATTTCTTCAACTTTCTCCGGATCGAAATGCGCAGGTCTGGCTTTTTCAAGGTCAACCGTGATGACAAGGTCTTCCACGATCCTGGCTAATTTCTGGCTCAGGTATGCATTTTCGCGTCCTGCTTCCAGCTTTTTTTGTACAGCACCGCGCACTTCCCCAATGTGTTCATAGATGCCATCCAGGGTCCCGTATTCCTTCAACAAAGCTACTGCGGTCTTCTCACCAACTCCGGTCACACCGGGGATATTGTCCGATGTATCCCCAACCAGGGCTTTGTAATCGACCACCTGACCAGGTCTGACTCCCAGATATTCTTCCACATCTTCGGGGAAATAATCACGCGCTTCAGAGAGCGAACGCCCGGGCAGGTTGACGACCACGCGCTCTTTGACCAGCTGAAGCAAATCACGGTCACCGGTGATAATCTTCACCACCAGCCCCTGTTCTACCGCCCAGCGTGCGACGCTGCCCATCACATCATCAGCTTCGTAGCCCTCTTTTTCAAGTCGTGGGATATTGAATGCATCGACCAACTGGCGGATACGCTCGATCTGTGGGCGCAGGTCATCAGGCATTTTTGCACGTGTTCCCTTGTAGTCTGGGAACAATTCGTCACGGAAGGTTTTTCCGGTGTCAAAAGCTACTGCCAGGTAATCAATATTCTCCTGCTCGAACAGGCGTAATAAAACACTGGTAAAGCCGAAAACACCGGCAGTGGGTTCACCAGAGCCGGTGACAAAACCGGCAGATGAACCTCTCGTGAGGGCAAAGTAGGTGCGGTAGGCTAAAGCATGACCATCGATCAAATATAGTGTGTGCGGCAAATTTTCCTCCGGATCTGGAACGAGGCCTCAAAAAACTTTTCAGCCCCTGTCTTTTTAAGGCAACATTCCCTGATTTCAGGTTCATTCTTCGAATGGGGACTTAATCAAGGTGTCTGATCCTCTCGATAAAAGAGTATATAATCCTCTGTTCCGGTACAACACCGCCGGAAATTTGTAAATGGGTCGCGGACCAGAAATCCGGACCACGTTCAGCCAATGCCATATCCGGGAAAAAACTCGACAAACGGATAGATGTGTAATGGCGGAAAACACGTACCTGCTTCTCGATTTCTTTGGCTGAATCCACCCAGGTGGTCCAAAGGATATATTCCGGCTGAATGGATAAGTTCTCGAAACGCCAGTTGTGGATCAGGCTGATTTGATGCATCCATTCAACCAGGCTGGAGGCAATTACCCCGACCAACCGGTCGGAAGGCATATGCGGAATCATCAAGATCACATATTCCATCCCGGCTGCTTTGCCCCCAACACCACTCCCTTGCCCGAAATTATCGCCACCGTGTGTGAGAGTCTCATCGAGTTGGAGAGTCGAGGTCGAAACAGAATCTGGTTGAGATTTGGGTGGTGGTGGGTTAAATAAACTTGTAACACTGGCGCGGGCTTGCTTGAAGGAAGTCCCTGGTGCGAATACCAGTGTCAGGGCAGACGGCTCTTCCAGTTTAAGCACATAAACCAAGTGATTCTGACCGGTGGAGACCAGGGGCACATAACCAATCATCTCACCGCGCGCTTCAATCGCACCTGATTGGTACAGCCATTGGATCAATTCCGGTTTGGCTCTGGAAGCTAATTGGCTTGAAAAACCAACGAGTTGATCTCCTCTCGTAACCAGGACAGCTTGCGCCCTTGCCAATTCAAGCAGAGACACAAGAACTCTGTTCGAGTATATCCGGGTTTTCATAACCTGGCAGCACCAGGGAAAGGGTTCTCGGTTGGGTTGGAGCAGTGCCTTGCGCAGATGATTGCTTACGCTTCAAACCGACAGCCATCGCTTGGGAGTTTGCTGCTTGCCCGACCGGGTCAGGAGGAGGCACTTCAAAGAGGGTGCGTGCAGCCAACTCGGGCGTATCCTGGGGATCTACTGGTGTGTGAAAAAATTCCTCCAACTGCTCGATTAGTTCCGAAGGGTCGAATGGGCGCGACAGGTATCCATCCGGTAGGAAACCAAGCAACGGAAGAAATTTATCTTCATCTTCAGGTGGCAGCACCAACCAACGCACACCGGGGTGTTGTGATACCATGACGTCATGAAAACTACGGAAGCTGATGTCGTTGATGCCCGTATCCAGGAGTATGACATCGAACCCGTTGAATTCCCTCTATTTCCAGGATTTTATCCATCCCTTCCATCTGGATAAGGCGCACCTGAGCAAGCGCCCGCAATGCCTGGTTTATTTGTTGGATAAGCTCTTGTGACTGGGTGAGGATCCCAACCTGATGCTCCATAAAAAGAGTCTATCATGGTGGCGGATGAGGTGCAAGGAACACCAGATGGCGGATTTCTGTTGACAACGCACCCCTATCATGATAATTTTGTCATAGATGGGGACGCGTTTTAAACACATTCTTGCTGCACTATTTTTCGCCGCCCTTGTAGGGCTGATCCCCTGGGGGAACCATGTGGCTTTGGCGAACGATTCAACACGCCAAACTTCAACAACGCTGTCGTATATTCAATATGAGTGGTGGTTGATCAGCTGGGAGAACGACACCATCTTGTGCCAAATCCTGATCGACCATGATGGACTGCCCACTTCGGAGGAAGTGGCGGTCAGCTGCGGCACGGCGCTGGCAAAGCTTTGGGTTGAACTCCAGCATGCGTTGATCCGGATTCTGACAAGGGCTGCAAGGGTGTTTATGTGCACCTGATTTCGGTTCAACCTGCTGAGAAGGAAGTGTTCGTGGATCTACCGGTACCTTTTGTGCTGGTCAAGCTGGAAGGATGCAAACCCATCCCGCCGGAAAACCTTTGCCGCTCAATCCCTTCCCTTCTGCTGATTGGGGAGGAGCCGCTGCCCAACGAAAGCATTACCTCGATCGAGGGTGTTTACAATGGCATCCCGTTTCTGTGTACTGGGAAAGAGTGCCTGGTGCAGCTCAAACCGACTCCTGTGCAGGGTGTGACCGTAGAATTTTGGGCAAATTCCAGCTATGGCGATTCAAGCCAGCGTTATACGGCGCTGGTGCGAGTGCTTGACACCGGCGTCTCATCCACGCCCGGGAAGAGCGGCTGGTACATCGACGTGATCAGCTCACAGTGGAGCGACGCGCCAATCGCCAGCTGCGCCCGGATCTGGGAGGCTTTTCCATCGGTCGGCTCACAACCCGACTGGTTGTCCTCGCCAGAAGATGGCGGTCTGATTGCATCCGACTATCCTTATTTTTACCTTGCAGGTCGTCTGATTGCACAAGGAGTGATTGACGCCAGCGCCTGCCCAGCGGGGGGTATGCTTCCAAATGGGTATGCGAATTCTTGCGGGATCGAAAAAGCGCGGCTGCTGATGACATCCTGGCAGAACCAATTTAACCAGAGTATCATCGAGGCTTCGCAGCTAAGCGGCGTACCAGCAAAACTGTTAAAAAATTTATTTGCCCAGGAAAGCCAGTTTTGGCCCGGCGTCTTCCGGGTATCTTACGAATTCGGATTGGGGCAGATAACGGCTGAAGGCACCGATTCGATTTTTATTTGGAACCCTGGTTTTTACAACCAGTTCTGCCCAAGCGTGCTGACGGAAGAAACATGCCAGAAGAGTTATCTGCTGCTGGAGAAGGAAGAGAAGGAGATGCTGCGCGGCGCACTGGCAATCAAAGCCTGGGTAGACTGCCCGAGCTGTGCCTCCGGCATCGATCTGGAAAAAACAAATTCAAGTGTATATTTCTTCGCACAAACGCTGGTCGCCAACTGTTCGCAGGTTGACCAGATCATCAGCACCGCCACTGGAATGAAATCCGGTCAGGTTGCTAATTACGAGGACCTCTGGCGGTTTACGGTTGGCAACTACCATGGCGGTCCTGGCTGCCTATCGTACGCGATCCACACAGCCTGGCAGAACTCAATCGTCCCATTGACCTGGGAGGGCGTGTCCAACTTCTTCACCCCTTCCTGCCAGGGTGTGGTTCCATATGTAAATGAGATTACTCTATTCCCACCGAAGGAAGAATAGGGCGGGTACCTGGGCTAAAGGGTCAGGAAATAGATTTCACCAACTCAATAAATTCATCCCACTCTTCCTGGAAGAAGTGGAGTGTGACATTATTAAGTTCCAGGTGGTAGGTGGATTCGCCATCTGGCTCATCTGCTTTCCACGCAAGGTAATTCGATGTCTCCGCCATGATGTTGGTTTCTGGTTCGGAATTGTTCTTGTTCGACATAATATAAGTCCTTTCAAGAGGATGCGTAACAGCAAGCACAGCCGAAACCTGACCAAGTCTCCGGGCAAATTGCTGCACAGGCGTACCGATTGTATCCTAAGTTCACCAATTTTTTGGACGATTTTCTGATACTTGAGTGGAAAATTCCCACCTGAGGCAAATACTGCTTAATTATCAGTCAAAGTCTCCAAAAATTCCATGTTATTTGATGTGCGCATAAGTTTTTGGAGAATCGCCTCGGTTGCCGAAGATGGGTCCAGACCTGCGCCGTGAGGCGGGGCAGTCACCATCTGGTCGTACATCCTGCGCATTAACCAAACCCTCGGGGTGATGTCAGGTCCAAGGAGGAGTTCTTCCCGGCGCGTTGACGAGCGCTCGATATCGATTGCCGGGAAAACACGCCGTTCCTGGAGACGCCTTGAAAGATGCAGCTCCATATTACCCGTGCCTTTAAACTCTTCATAAACAACATCGTCCATGCGCGAGCCTGTATCGACCAGGCAGGTGGCGATGATGGTCAAAGATCCGCCTTCTTCAATGTTACGAGCAGCGCCAAAGAAACGTTTTGGAGGGTAAAGAGCTGAAGGATCAATACCGCCGGAGAGCGTTCGTCCGGATGGTGTAACCACAAGATTGTACACGCGTGCCAGACGGGTGATCGAATCCATCACGATGACCACATCCCTGCCGATCTCGACCAATCTTTTGGCGCGCTCCAGCGCCATTTCAGCCACACGCACGTGGGATGTGACTGGCTCATCAAAAGTAGATGAGATCACTTCAGCATCCACAGAGCGGTCCATATCGGTGACTTCTTCCGGTCTTTCACCGATGAGGGCAACCATCAAATGCACCTCAGGATGTTTGGTTGAAATCGAGTTGGCAATTTGTTTCAGGATGGTTGTCTTCCCAGCCTTAGGTGGAGAGACGATCAAACCACGCTGCCCACGCCCGACTGGTGTGACCAGGTTGATTAACCTGGTCGATAACGTGTGACGATCTGTTTCCAGATCAAAACGCTGCTCCGGGAAAATTGGGGTAAGTGATTCGAAGGTCGGACGGCTGCGGCTCTCTTCGGGATCGATCCCGTTGACATGCTCGACACGCAGGAGACCATAATGCCGCTCTGAACTCTCGCGGGGGGCGGACCTGCCCAATGATCATGTCACCATTGCGCAGATTGTAGCGGCGGATCTGGGATTGTGAGACATAAACATCATACGGACCCGGCTGGTAATGACCGGAACGAAGGAATCCAATGCCCTCGTTCATGATTTCGAGGATACCGCCGCGGATTTCCAAACCCTGTCTTTCCGCTTCCACCTGCTGTATTTTCAAAATCAGGTCCTCTTTCTTTAGCCGGTTTGCATATGGGATATCCAAATCACGTGCCATTTGACGCAACGCGGTCAATGAATGATTCTCAAGTTCTAATACTTTCATTTTCAACTCTGTTGGAATAATTATGTTTAACCAAAAATGGGGTAGGAGATCAAAGCCGTCATGCCCAGCTCGTTCCCCATTACAAAACAGGTATCTCGGCTGAACGACCTTTTCTTAACTTGATTATATTATACCTGATTTTTCAAAAGATTTGACACATTTAGTCGACTTGCATGTTGTTTTTCGAAGACCTTGTCAGCCAGGCTTCGAGGTTATCAGGATGGTTGTGGCAGCGTAGTGCTTCCAACAACGCTTTGGGGTCTTGTGCACAGCTAAACAAACCAAGGTGATCTGAATAAATAAAACCTTCCTGGCTGGCGTGCTCGAGCATGGACAGCAGCCCGTTGTAATATCCATCCACGTTTAACAATCCAATTGGTTTCTGGTGCAAACCAATCTGCGACCAGGTGAGAGCTTCGAACAATTCTCCCAGGGTTCCATACCCACCTGGTAAAGCGATAAATGCATCGGAAAGCTCCACCATGCGCGCCTGGCGTTGGTGGATGGTGTCCACCACCTCGATATGGGTTAAACCGCGGTGTGCCAGTACCGGGGTGTCAAACAATTTAGGGATCACCCCGGTGACTTCTCCGCCGGACTGCAGCGTACCTTCAGCTACCGCGCCCATCAACCCGGTACTCCCAGCACCGTACACCAGGCGGATTTTCTCCTGTGCCAGAAGGCTTCCCAGGTTTAGAGCTGTGTCCAGGTATTTCTGTTCCACTTTATCTGAAGAACCACAAAACACACACAATGATTTAATCGACGTGGACATAGTGGTATGCAATTGCACAATCCTCCTTGGGTTCCAGTTTTTTTAAGATTTTCGCCGGATTAACGGCTGTTTTTTACTTCTTCGGGTTGGAAGATTACTTCCTCTTTCCCCATCAGTTTTTCTTCAACTTTTCGAGCAATTAAATCGAGGTGCCCTGGATGTGAGACGTAATCCAGGTCATCTGCTGGGACAGTGAGTACCGGGCACAAGCTGAAACCTTCAATCCAGGCTTCGTACAGGTCGTTCAATTGGAGTAAATATTCTGTCGTGATCGGGCTTTCATAATCTCTGCCGCGCTGTTGAATACGCTGGTAGAGAGTCTGCGTCGAAGCCCGCAGGTACACCATCAGATCTGGAGGGGGGAGGAATTCGACCAGTACAGCGAATAATTCGCGGTAAGAGCCATGATCGCGGTCACTGATGAACCCCTGGCGGTGCAGATTCTGTGCGAAAACTTCCGCATCTTCATATACCGAGCGGTCCTGGATGGCAGAATTGGGGTGCTTCAACAACTGGTGATGGATTCGCAAACGATGGGTGAGAAAGAAAATTTGTGAATGGAATGCCCACTGGCTCATGTCCTTGTAGAAATCTGCCAGGTAAGGGTTCGCCATGTGGGGCTCAAAAAATGGCTCCCACCCCAGCTCATTGCACAACAACCTGACAAGCGTCGATTTGCCCACACCTATATTCCCCGCAACTGCGATAAATCGTTTCATTGGCACAATTCCCCAAAGCGCATTAATTGGGCTCCAGAAAGGCGATTGATTTTCCCTGTGCATCGTCCATCACCAGCTCCAGGTGGTGCGCATGGCGGTACGTGTCCACGGAAATCAAGCGTAGACTTTCATCCAGACCAACTTCTTCCGGGAGAAACATCCTCATGTGGTTTGGTGTGTCGTAGAAGAACATACGGTTGAAAATCACATCACTGTCGTCCAGCGAGATCGCCAGGGGGTAGATGTTCGATTCCAGCAAATCCTGAAAAAAGTGGGTTCCGAATGAAGCTTCTGGCGTTGTCCCGATCTGCTGACCAGCCAACTCGACCAGAGCGCGAGTGTTGTAGATATCGGCGTATCCAATCTGCACACCCAGGTCCGGGCTGGCAGTACCCCAGCGCCCCGGACCAACACAAATGAACACCTGCCCTTTGAGAACGGCGTTTAACCTTCCGATGGCGCGACCCAATTCCGCTCGCGCTGAAGGCGTTGGCAGGGCAAAATACTTTTCGGGCGGCACAAACAATACATAGCGAATCTCACTTACCCTGCCCTGAGGTGCCATTTGCGTGGTGGAAAAGATAATGTCTTCCTGCCTTAAATCTTTCGGTAATGTTGCCTCGCTCTCTCGTAGCTGACTTTGCGGGCGGCATTGCAGCAGAACGATGTTGATCTCGGGGGTTAAAGCCTCTGCACCTTTCACCTCGACCGTAAATTCTGTGTCCACTGGGTGACCGTAATGCTTCTCCAGGGTTTGCAGCATCCTCCTGAGATATTTCGCAACTGGTGTGCGGCGCAAAAACTGGTCGAAGGTGAGTACCAGGTGATCGCGTGACCCTTCTTGAAGATTGTGTCGCATAGGAACCAGATACCCACCCTGGTCAACCTGCACCAGGTAGCGCAGCAGTGGATAACGCGTGTTGAGCACTTCGTCTATTGGCAACGTTTTAAATTCATTCGACTCCAGATCGATCAGGTCGATGAACTGCTGCGAATATCGCCTGATCATTTTTGGCGAGGACTCAGGCTGCAGGTTGGGATGGCTAAGGGCTATCAGACGGGGGTAATCGTTCCCTACCCGGTCAACGGCGCGAGTGCCCAATCCCCAAACCATGCGGGCGAAGCCATCTTCGCGCTTGATCTGAGGTGACCAGCGGTACAGGTTCCGGCTGAATGCAACACCCGCCGCATGAGGAAAATAATACTTCCCATAAGGCTCGCCCTGCACAACCTGGATCAATATCGCCATGCGCTCATCATAATCCTGCAAACCCTTGGCGCGGCGGTACAGCAAGGCATCGGGGTTGAGGATACTGGCGTAAGTACGCTTAATGGCGCGCATGAGCTCGAATAAATTTTCTTTCTGGGTGCCTTGATTCGGGCAGAAATGGCTTTCGTATTTTCCAGCAAAAGATGTGCCCAGGTTGTCTTCGAGCAAGCTGGAGGAGCGCACGATCAATGGCTTGTTGCCCACTTCCTCAAGCAAATCTCGCAGCCGGTCAACGATATCTACCGGAAAGTCACCTTCCTGGAATTCATCCTGGATCTTGGGATAATCTGCCCGGATCTGGTCTTCCAACTTATACTTCTGATCCCCCCAGTGCATCAGACCATTCAATGCCATGTAGGTGTAGGTCAGGTCCGCACCGATAAAGTACGATTCGGGCAGCGTCAGGTGTGCGCGCAGTTCAGCATCGCCGGTCTCGGAGAGAATGCGCGCCGCCAGCAGCATCCCGGCAGCCTTACCACCGATCTTTCCCTGACCCAATTTCCGGTTGCGGATCCACTTCAGGTCCGAGATGGTGAACCAATCCTTGGCAACCTTTACATAAGCCAGCTGGTCGCTGATCATGGTGCGGATGAGGACAACTTTGATCTCCTGGATGCGTGCCTCGTGCTGAGCACGCTCGGATGGCGGCATTCGCTCTATGGATGAAGCCTGTTCGAAAAGCATACTTTGAGGCGCAAGCTCCGGATTAAACGCCATCTCCAATTCATCCACCCCAGCCCCACGCTCATCTAGAATATCACGGATAATCTGCTCGAAAAGGTCATGAGGCAGGTTAGAAGAAAAACTGAAATCGGTGTATGTCTCGCGTACACGCAAAAGGCGCGTTTCCCAGACGTCGCTGGGCTCTTCTGCAAAGGGATCATGCAGCCCTTCCATCACCTGGGAGCGAATCGCCCTCTCGCGCACTTCCGCCTCAAAAGCATGCGGCGTGATAACGCCCCTATCGAACAACTCGCGGCGCATACGGGCACGAATCTGACCGCTCAATATTGGGTACTGTGACAAAGCCAGATAGATCAGCAGCGTGCGGTTTGTTGATTCAGGAGGTAATGTCAAGCTAAATTATGTCCCGGGCGGTCAATCCCCTAAATGCATTGGCATGATCACGTGTAAGAAGTCGTCGACTCCGCTTTCCTGCCCGCCCACAGGGCGCACAACTCCGGGGCTGGTGTCGGCGGTTGTCTCCAGAGCCACATTCGGGGTGGTTATCACGTCCAGCACCTCGCGCAAAAAACGTACATTGAATGCGATCACCAATGGGTCACCTTCAATGGTCGCATCGATGACATTTTCATTGGAGCCTGTCTGGTCAGACTGCCCGGAAATCTCGACGGTGCCTGGTTTCAATTCACCCCCTGGATTGATCTCCAGACGGGCAATATGGGACCCTTCTCGGGCGAAAATTTCCGCCTGTTTGCATGACTTGTGGAAAAGGTTTGTGGAGAGGACCGTGCGCGTGTCGCAGCGTCTGGGGATGATCGCTTCGTAATCCGGGAAGGTGCCCTCGATGAGCTGAGAGACCAGCTCGACATCCCGCGTACGGAAGATCACCTGTCCCCTGCCTGGGGGCATCGCCATCACCAGGGATTGGTCACTCTCACCCAGGATGCGCGCCAACTCACTTAAAGCCTTGCCCGGGATAACGGCGCTGATGGGTCGTGAAACCGGCATGGAGAGAGCTGCCTTCCTGACCGACAGGCGGAAACCGTCTGCAGCTGCCATCGTGATTAAATTATCTTCAACTTTTATCAAAACACCGGTCAGGATCGGTCGGGCTTCATCCGTTGAGGCGGCAAAAACCACCTGGCGGATCATCTCCTTCATATCGGTAACGTTGAGCTGGATGGAATTGGTCAAATCGGTAACCGGCATGGGCGGGAATTCCTGGGCATCGATGCATTTCAGATCTGTGTTGGAGGCACCGCTGCGCACATTCAAAGTCTGAGTGCGCACGGTTAATTCCATTTCGACCTGTTTATCCGACAAAGTGCCCACCAATTCCGTAATGGTGCGTGCAGGCACGGTCGTCGATCCTTCTTCCTGGATCTTCGCGCCGAGCCAGCAGGTTATTCCCAGGTCCAGATTGGTAGCAGAGAGTCTCAGGCGACCATCATCGGTCGCAACGAGGATATTGCCCAGAACAGGCAGCGTGCTGCGAGCCTGGACAGCCCGGGAGACTATGTTCAAACCATGAGCCAGGTTCTCTTGCAAGACGGTGATTTTCATGCTGGGCGACCTCTCTTCAATCGATAATTGCGGTAAATATATCTATGTGATTTTACCATGCCTGCCGTCACAGACCAGCAATATCCATTTGAGGTCAGAGCCAACCGCGCAGCTCCATCGCCTGCACCACGCGATCGATGGCTACCATGTATGCCGCGTCGCGCATGTAAACTCCCTCCGCCTGAGATGTGGCAATAACACTCTTAAATGCTTGACTGATCTTAGTATCCAGGCGCTGCAGCACCTCATCATGAGTCCAGTAGAAATTCATGTCGTTCTGCACACCCTCGAAATAGGAGACGATCACCCCGCCAGAATTGCACAGGAAATCAGGGATATTGAATATCCCGTTGGAGCGCAGGACTTCATCGGCTTCAGGAGTTGTAGGTCCATTAGCGCCTTCCGCCACAATCTTCACCCTGCTGCTGAGCTGTTTGACGGTCTCTGCATTGATTTGACCTTCCAGTGCGCCTGGGATGAGCACGTCCACATCCTTTGCCAACCAGGCATCCCCGTGCTCACGGACGTAACCAGCGGCGTGAGCTCGCTCCTTATCGATTGTGCCATATTGGTCGGTGATCGTTTGCAGGAAGCGTGCGTTGACCCCATCCGGATGGCTGTAGGTATAGGCAGTGCGGTCGTCACGGTCCCAACAGGACACGCATGCCACCTTGCCTCCCAATAACTCGCAGAAAGCAATGGCAGCATACTGTGACACATTCCCAAATCCTTGCAGCCCGGCAACAGCTTTCTGGGGGTCAATTTTGAGATGCTTCATCGCATCACGTACGGAATAAATCACCCCATAACCGGTGGCTTCTGTTCTCCCTGCTGAACCTCCCCCACCCAATGGTTTGCCTGTGATGACGCCGGGCGTAAACTGCCCGACAAGCTTGGAATATTCATCCATCATCCAGCCCATCATCTGCGGATTGGTACCCACGTCCGGCGCGGGGACGTCCTGGCGAGGTCCAATGTTGCGCCACATCTGGTCAACCCAGCCTCGGCATAATTTCTCCTTTTCGGAGATCGTCAATGATGCCGAATCAACCGGAACGCCTCCTTTCCCGCCTCCCAGGGGTATATCTGCGACCGATGTTTTCCAGGTCATCCACATCGCCAGGGCACGCACCGTATCAACCGTCTCAGCCGGATGAAAACGTATACCGCCTTTGGCAGGTCCACGGGCGTCGTTATGCTGCACACGATATCCGAAGAAGACGCGGATGGATCCGTCATCCATGTGCACCGGGATTTGGAATTTGAACTCTCGCGTTGGCCAGCGTAAAATCTCTGCTACCTGTGGGTCCAGGTTCAACTGGCTCGCCACGCTGTCGAATTGTGTCTGTGCCATCTGGAAGGCGTTTATTAATACGGTCACTGATGTACTCCTTGTGTCTGATTTCATTAAAACATAAACGGGCACCCCGGATGGGGTACCCGTTTCGTTTGACCTGAGCCGTTAAGCTTTAAGCCAATGTTGCTCATTGCAACTCTGATTATACCCTATCGCTGCACAGCATCCTGACTGGGTGAGTCGTTCCGGGCGATCACACAACCACTTAAGTGGGTACTACGAAACAGTAACTCACATTGGCAATATTCGGGGATTATATATTCGCCTTTAAATCCAACAACCGGCGGTCCAGCTCCGCCTGGACGACCGCCGGGTTAGCTTTACCAGCCGCCAGGCGCATCACCTGCCCGAATAACCAGCGTGACACTGTCTCTTTACCGCCCAGGTAAGAAGCCACCTGCTCAGGGTTATCGGCTAAAACCTTCGCTACCATTGATGCGATTTCGCCTTGATCGGAAATCTGGCGCAAACCTTTACGCGAAACAATCACCTCAGGAGGTTCACCACTGGCAAACATTTCAGCTAGCACACTTTTAGCCGTTGTCTGGTTGATTTCTCCAGAAGAAACCATCACCAGCAGCTGAGCAAGCGCCTGAGGCGTGACCTTTACTTCTGCGATGGAAATGCCGGCTTCATTGATCAAGGAAAACAGATCGCCGCTGATCCAGTTGGCGGCAGTTTTTGGTGCAACCGCAGATTCAATAAGAACTGCTTCAAAATAATCTGCTACCGGTTTCTCCACCACAAGAACACCCGCATCATATGCACCCAGGCCATAATCCGCCTGAAAACGCTTCTGGCGCGCCAGGGGCAATTCTGGCAGGTTTTCGCTCAATGCCGCAACCCACTGCGCATCAACAACCAGAGGGGGAAGGTCTGGCTCGGGGAAATAGCGGTAGTCTTCAGCCTCTTCCTTTGTGCGTTGAGAAAATGTAACCTCCCTGGAATCGTCCCAACCGCGGGTTTCCTGGATGACGCTACCCCCTTTTATGATCACTTCGACCTGTCTCTTGATCTCGAACTCGACCGACCGCTCCAGGGCACGGAAGCTGTTCAGGTTCTTAATTTCTGTTCGCGTGCCAAATTCCGTAGAGCCAGCAGGACGTACGGAGACATTAGGCTCAATGCGCATAACGCCCTTCTGCATGTCGCCCGAATTGACCCCGAGATACTGCAGCACTGAACGTAATGTCATCGCATAAATGCGCACTTCCTCGGGTGTATGCAGGTCAGGCTCAGTGACGATCTCCAGCAGAGGCACACCTGCCCGGTTGAGATCGACAAGTGAGTACGCGCTCCCCCTTTTTCCACGTGAGTTAATTTTCCGGTATCCTCTTCCAGGTGTACGCGGCGGATGCGAATCACCCGCTCACCAGCATATGTATCAATGACCAGTTTCCCATGCCGCGCCAGGGGTTCCTCATACTGCGAAATCTGGTATCCCTTGGGAAGATCGGGATAAAAATAATTCTTCCTGGCGAAGATGCTGATCGGGTTGATCTCACACTCCAACGCCAGTGCAACGCGCAAACCATATTCCACCGCGCGGCCGTTGACCACCGGCAGCATTCCAGGCATACCGGCACACACAGGGCAGACGAACTGGTTGGGCGCTGCCTGTGTCGAATCGACCACCGCACAGCCGCAGAACATCTTCGATTCTGTCTCCAACTCAGCGTGGACTTCCAGACCGATGACGGCTTCAAACGCTGGCGGAGCCTGTTTATCCTTCTCTGTGCTGCCGGTCATCACCTGCCTATCCGTGCCTTCTCAGGAAACTGCCCAAACGCAGCAGGGCTTCCTCGATTTTTTCATAAGCAGTGGCATATGAACAGCGCACAAACCCCTCGCCGCCCGGTCCAAAAGCTGAACCCGGAATAACTGCCACCTTCTCTTCCTCGAGCAGACGCTGTGCAAAGGTCTCGTCATCCATGCCGGAAATTGAGACATCCGGGAACGCATAGAAAGCGCCGCGCGGTTCGAAAGTATCTAAACCCAACGCGTTCAAACCATCGACAATCAACCGCCGGCGGCGGTCATATTCCAGGCGCATTTCCTCAACATAAGGTCTACCATTTGTCAGTGCGCCTAATACTGCAATCTGGGCAGTGGTCGGCGCGGACATGATGGTGTACTGGTGGATGCGCAGCAGTCCCGACAGAAGTTCAGCAGAGGCTGCGGCAAAGCCGAGGCGCCATCCCGTCATGGCATAATTCTTGGAGTATCCGCCCAACAAGATCGTGCGCTCGCGCATGCCTGGGAGAGCGGAAAAACATACGTGCTCAAACCCATAAACGAGCTGGTCATATAATTCGTCCGAGATAACGACCAGGTCATGTTCTTCAGCCAGACGAGCGACCTCCAGCAGGGTCTGGCGTGAGGCGACAGCGCCGGTGGGGTTGTTGGGGTATGCGATCAGAATCGCTTTCGTGCGCGGAGTGATGGCAGCTTCCAGGTCTGCAGCTCGGACCTGGAAGTCGTTGTCGGCGTGTGTGGGCACTTCCACGGGCACACCACCCGCCAGGACCACTTCTGCCTGGTAAGAAACAAAACATGGAGTTGGCACCAGCACCTCGTCATCGTTTTCCAGGATCGCCGCAAGCGCCAGGTAAAGCGCCTCGGAAACCCCAACGGTGATCACGACCTCATCGACAGGGTCGTAAGCCACGCCATACTGCCCTAGCAGATAAGAGGCAATCTCCTGGCGCAGCTCGAGAATGCCAGAATTCGAGGTGTAATGTGTATGACCTTCCTGGAGCGAGCGGATACCTGCCTGGATGATGGGTGCGGGTGTGGTGAAGTCCGGTTCCCCGATACCCAACGAGATGACATCGTCCATCGTTGCCACGATGTCAAAAAATTTGCGGATTCCGGAAGGTTTAAGTGTCGCAACCTTTTTAGAAAGATAGGAACGATTTGTCATAATGCCACTTCCGTGTTGTCGCCGGCATTAATGCTGGCACCTCGCCGCGAGATGTATCCGCGCCTGCCTACCAACGATTTTTCAAGGATGATCTGCTTGACGCGCTTCTTCTTCCAGGATCGAATCCTGGATGATGCTCTGCTCGACCTGGCAGCCCGCGCCAAGGGAAACATAGGGTCCGATAATCGAATTACTCACCTGAGCGCTCGGGTGGATGTACACTGGAGGCTGCACCACTAATCCCGAACGTGCAGCTGCCTGCTCACTGTTGTCCATCCCGTGGTTGAGCAGGTAGCGGTTGGTCTCCAACAGTGCCTCCGACGTCCCGGCATCCAACCAGGTAGTGACATGGCAGGTGCGCATTTTCAAACCATTTTCCAGCATGATATTGACCGCATCCACCAGGAAATATTCACCCTTCAACCGCAGCTCTCGCTGCATTTGTTCCTCGATCGCTGCCAGGAGCGCGCTTGAATCCTGGAAATAATAAAAACCAACCACAGCCAGGTTGTTGGACATGTCAGTGGGTTTCTCCACCAGCTGGCGCACATAACCATCAGATCCTACTTCAGCCACACCAAACCGGCGCGGATCAGGCACCTTTTTAACCCAGACGACCGCCTCCGCGTGATTGGTGGCAATGCAGCTGAGGTCTGTTTCAATCAATGTGTCAGCGAAGATCATCAACATGGGACCCTGAAGATATTCACGCGCCAACCAGATTGCGTGGGATTGGCCGCGTGGGTTTTCTTGAACAACCGTGTGTGCTTTCAGGTCAGGATAATTGTCCCGGATGTGGGTCTCGATCTGGTCACCCAGGTAACCAACGATACTGACCAGTTCAACGTTCTCCCGGTCCGGCAGGGTGGCAAGGATCGCCAGGACATGATCCAGAACCGTCTTACCGGCAACACTGATCAGTTGTTTGGGCTTGCTCCAGGTATGCGGTCGCAGGCGGGTGCCCAGCCCCGCCATGGGGATAACAATCTTCAGGGTTTGCTCTGTCATTCAATATCCTCTCAGGAGATTGGCTGGGAATGACCAGTCGTTCCCAACCGCGGCATATTATACCCTTCACACCCCGCCACCTGGAAACCAATCCTGCCTGTTTTGACCAGGCTGATTCTCTCAAACGAAACAGGGTACAATTCCCTGGAATTCAAAACCTCAGGCGTTTCCAGGGGCTTCAACCCCCTCGTCCATTACCATACACCAGCAGCCACATCCTCTACTTGCAGGACAAAAACGGCGATGAGAACTGGCGTCTGTACCGCGTGGACTTCAAAAAGGGCATCGTCGACGACCTGACGCCTTATGAAGGTGTCAGGGCTGAAGTGATAGCTGCCAGTCCGGATGATCCCGATACAGTGATCATCGGATTGAACAGGCGGGTAGCCGAATGGCATGATATTTACCGTCTGCACTCCCCAGCGGTGAATTGAGCCTGATCCTGGAACACGACCGTTTTATGAGCGCGACCTTCGATAACGCCTTGCAGCTGCGTACCGCACTGCAGATGTCGGCGGATGGGGGGATTGAAATCTACAAACCGACCGGTGCCAGCCTCGGCGCGGAAAGCTGGCAGCTCTGGGACCACATCCCCGAAGAGGATACGCCTCACTACAAACATTATCGGCTTTGATAAAGAAAACCAGCACATTTTCCTGCAGGACAGCCGCGGCCGGGACACATCAGCGCTGGTGTTGATGGACCTGGAAAGTGGAGAAAAACGAGTTCTTGCAGAAGATGCCCACGCTGACACCGGAGACACCATACGCCACCCCATCGAAAAGCATATCCAGGCAGTTTCCTTCACCTATGAACGTAAACAATGGGTGGTGTTGGACCCGCAGATCCAACCAGACCTGGATTATCTCAAGGGGATAGCGGATGGCGAGGTGGAAATCACCAGCCGCACCCTGGATGACCGTTACTGGATCGTGGTGTTTGTGCGCGACGATGCACCGCTTTCCTATTATCTTTACGACCATACTAACAGGGAGGCAGCTTTTCTGTTCACAAACCGGTCCACGCTGGAGGGAACCCCGCTGGTCAAGATGCATTCTGCAACGATACAAGCACGCGATGGCGTAAACCTGACAGTGTATTATTCCCTCCCGGCAGGCAGCGATATGGGTGCTGATGGGCTCCCCGACCAACCGGTGCCAATGGTCCTCATCCCCCATGGCGGACCCTGGGGCAGGGACATGTGGGGGTTCAACTCCTTTCACCAGTGGCTGGCAAACCGCGGTTACGCGGTGCTCAATGTAAATTTCCGCTCCTCCACGGGTTTCGGCAAGGCATTTGTCAACGCCGGCGACCAGCAGTGGGGTGAAAAAATCATCGAAGACCAGCAGGATGCCGTCCATTGGGCAATACGAAAGGGGATCGCAGATCCCGAAAAGGTCGCAGTGATGGGAGGCAGTTTCGGCGGATATTCGACCCTGGCAGGCTTAACCTTCACCCCTGAGCTTTTCGCCTGTGGGGTTGACCTGGTGGGACCCTCCAACCTGGTCACGCTGCTTGAATCGATCCCACCCTACTGGAAACCGATGCTTGAAATGTTCACCCGCAGAGTGGGCGATTTCCGCACTGAAGAAGGACGTCAGCTTCTGCAGAGACATTCCCCCCTGAACCTCGCACAAAACATTCGCCGTCCCCTGCTGATTGGTCAGGGCGCCAACGACCCGCGTGTCAAGCAGGCTGAGTCGGACCAGATCGTCAAGGCAATGCAAGAAAAGGACATCCCGGTGACTTATGTACTCTACCCGGATGAAGGGCACGGCTTCGCCCGTCCTGAGAACAATCTTTCCTTCAATGCGATTGCCGAGGCGTTCCTGGCGGACTGCCTGGGTGGGCGTTTCGAACCGGTCGGGGATGACTTCGACGGGTCCAGCCTGCAGGTTATCACGGGCGCAGGCGGGGTTCCTGGATTAGAGCAAGCGCTGAAGGTGTAATCGACTTGTTCTAATCCTGATCCAATCCCAGCAATCTCTGCACATTTTGGTGACAAATCTTAAGGCGCGCTGTTTCACTGATAGCACAGTCCCGAATGAATGCCACCAGCGGCAGTTCCTGGTCAGGATACAACACATCGGTGCCGAACAGCAGTTTGTCCTGCTGGCGTTCCATGAAATCCAGTCCAAAGGAGGGGTCACGCACCAGGGCGGTGTAACCTGAACGGGCGGAAAGGTCACCATAAAGGTTGGGATAGGTTGTCAGCAGCCGGTCGGTAGCGCCTGTGGGCATGACGGGTCCGGAAGGGTAACTTGCCAGCCCCTGTGGGGAAGTGTCAACAACCGATGAAATCTCCGCCCAAAAGTGGGTGGAATGACCGATGAAAATCGTACCCGGATGGAGCTGCAGCATACGCTCCAGCCCAGGCAAACCCAGCTGGTCCGCGCCGATGTGATGATCCATGTGAAAGACAATCGGCAGACCCAATTCTCCGCAGGCAGCGTAGATGCGCTGCATCAGCGGGTGGTCGATAGGCAAGCCTGCAAGATTCTCTCCGTAACCACGGCAGCCGAGGTTTTTATATTCCTCAAGAACAGGAAAAGGGTCGAAAGTCTCCGGGTAGCGGTGGCGCGGGTCCACGCCGCAGAAAGGGATCAGCCTATCCGGATGCTTGCTGCATGCTTCCAGAACCTGGAAGGTGGTGTAGTAATAATCCAGCTCTTCGGGATTCTCCACACTCATCAGGCAGGCGCGTTCGATACCAAATCGGTCGAGAATGCCAACAAGCTCATCCGCCGAAACCGTAGGGCGGTCCTGCAGCAGCCTGCCGCAGTGGACATGGATGTCGATCAGCTCAACCATTGATCTTCATCACTTCCAGGCAGTCTGGATCTTCCTAATCGCTGTAATGATGTCTTCCATATCCTGGCGATCCCCCAGGAAGATGTGCTGCAGCAACCATAAAGTGCGCCCGACCGAGGCATCAGTGTGCGGCAATGCAGTATTGGCAGGATCAATGCCAAAACGAGACTGCATCTCTTTGCGGATGGCGGGAGAATGGTTCAGAGGCACATAACCCTGGCTTGCTGTGGCGATGCCCTCGGCAGTCAGCGCAGGGATAAAATCCTCAAGAGGATGTCCTCCAAATTGTGCCGGATCATAGTGCAGCATCAATAAATGGTAAGCATGGCGCGTTACACGCGGGTCAACTGGGAGCGGTGACAGACCCGGAACATCCTCCAGCCCTTCTCGCAGGTAAGCGATGTTGTGCTCGCGGGTGCTGGCCTGGTCATCCATGCGCTCGAGCTGCGCTAAAAGTACAGCGCCCTGCCATTCGGTCATACGCAGATTGGCGCCGAGTACTTCATGCTGGTACCATGCTCCCTGGCGCACACGTCCGACATTGTGAATTGACCAGCATCTCTCGTAGAGTGCATCGTCGTTCGTCACCAGCGCACCACCCTCACCCGAATTCAGGTTCTTGCTGCTCTGGAACGAGAACGCGCCGATGTTTCCAATCGCACCGACGCGCTGACCGCGCCATTCTGCGCCCCAAGCCTGGCAGGCATCCTCCAACAAGAAAAGACCGTAATCAGTCGCAATCTGCCTCAAGCCATCCATATCTGCCGGGTGCCCTGCCAGGTGCACCGGGAGGATGACTTTCGTCTTCTCCGTCAGACAATCACTCACAGCGCCGGGATCCATCGTAAAGCTCTCCGGATGGATATCAGCGAAGACCGGTTTGGCGCCCACGCGCAGCACGGCGCTGGCGGTAGCGATGAAGGTGTACGCCGGTACAACAACTTCATCCCCGTTTCCGACCCCCAAAGCCATTAAAGCCAGCTCAAGCGCCAATGTGCCGTTAGGGACACAGAGCGCATGTTTTGCCCCCTGAAATTGGGCGAAGCGCTGCTCGAAAGTATTGACTTTATCTCCGGACAGCATCCCCCAGTTCCCGGAATGAAGCACCTCCAGTAAAAGCTTTTCTTCACGCTGGTCGAAAACGGGCCAGGGGTGCATTGGTTTCGTACGCACGGGTGTGCCGCCATCTATGGCGAGATTGGACATGGAACCTCCTGATGGGTGCATGGGTGAGTGTGGCTTGATTTTAATGCAATACTCCCCAATTTCCAACTGCGCACCTTCCCCCATCTTCAACGTGTTATACAGGATAGGTATGCTAGATGACTCACTTAGCCTCGACACAACGCCTATACTATATCGATTGGCTGCGCGTAATTGCCATGGCAATCGTGGTTGCCGTCCACATTACCATGCCTTTTCAGGCAGTAGAAGGCGTCTGGATGATCCAATTCGAGCAGACCAGCCTGTTTTTTTCACTGAGTTCACTTTTCTTTTTCCAGTGGGTGATGCACCTTCTCTTCTTCCTGGCGGGTGCGAGCGCTTTTTTCTCCCTGGGCTCTCGCAGCCGAAAGCACTATGCAGGCACGCGTTTCACCCGCCTCGGGGTACCCCTGGTGTTGGGTCTGCTCGTGTTAACCCCCATCCAGGTATATCTCAGCTGGAAGGGAATGGGACAGTTTGATGGCAGTTTCTCAGCATTCTATGCGGGTATGTACCGGTACTGCGCGCTGGAGTCGAACCAGTTTTGGATGGTGTATGGATGCCTGGTGCGCCACCTCTGGTTCCTGGGCTTCCTGCTGGTATATTCCCTTGCCTGCCTGCCCGTCTTCTTGTGGTTGAGAAAAAGTAAGCACCCGTCAGGCATCAAAATACTCGCCCAACTCAGCCAGCAACCTGCAGGCATAATGATTTTTATCATCCCTGTCGCATTGATCCAGGTTACCCTTAAAGCCAGCTTCCCCGAACACCATAACTGGAGTGACTTCTTCACCTGGATGATGTATTTTATCTTCGGTTTTGTCTTCATGATGGACAGGCGATTCATAGACAGCATGAGCGCGGTGGCGATTGAGGGCTCTGGGGATCGGGATTGCCAGTTTTACCTGCATTATTATCCTGCTGATGAGCAGTGACCGGGCGACAGCCTGGGAGTTATCACCGGTGTTCTCGTGGGACTACGCGCTTTACCAGGTTCTGCGCAGTCTGAACAGCTGGATATGGGTCGTGTTTATGATCGCGACCGGCGTTGCGATCGCCAAATCCAACAGCCTTGCATTGGAATATAGCAATGAAGCCGTGCTTCCGGTATATGTCCTGCACCACGTGGTGGTGATTGCGGCGGCATATTTGCTGCTGGATTGGTCAGCACCGATCCTGATTAAACTGCCGGTTTTGGCAGCGATCGTCCTCCTGATCACTTTGGGTATTTACGAACTGCTCATCCGGCGATTCAAGCCACTAAGATTCCTGTTCGGTATGCGCGTCTGATCAATGCCGCATTGGGAAACAGATGAATGTTCGCTTATAGCAGTCCAGTATAACTATACAAATACAACCTGAATGGTAGAATTTTCCGGGATGAAGAAAATACTCATCACGTTATTACCGGTCACGATCCTGCTGGCAGTTCTTGTTTCCGCCTGCAGTGTGCTGGTCCCGGCTGCAGCCGAACCCGACCTGCTGGCTGCCCTACCGAATGAGGCTGTGACACCTGCAGCTTCGGCGACTCCAGCAGCCATCCTTGCAGTAACAGAATCACCCGCACCTGCAGCGGTTCCCACGGCTACCCACACCCCGCTTCCAACGGATACCCCGACCAGCACGCCAACGCCCACCCCCACGCTGCACCCCATGATGATCGAAGCGCTGCGCCAGGGTGAGTACCCGGGCAGCGAGATCGTCATCGAGCAGGAGCTCGCCCGGGGGGCGAATTACAGCCGTTACTACGCCTATTACCTGTCGGAAGGGCTGAAGAACTACGCCCTGCTGACCATTCCGGATGGGGAGATGCCCCCGACCGGCTGGCCCGCCATCGTCTTCAACCACGGCTATATCCCACCCGAAGAGTACCGCACCACCGAACGCTATATCGCCTATGTGGACAACCTTGCCCGGCAGGGTTACGTGATCTTGCGCATCGACTACCGCGGGCATGACCGCTCGGAGGGGGAAGCCAGAGGCGCTTACGGCTACCCGGACTATACCATCGATGTGCTCAACGCGGTGGCTTCCCTGAAGCAGTTCGCACAGGTCGACCCGCAGCGCATCGGCATGTGGGGGCATTCGATGGGCGGTTACCTGACCCTGCGGGCGATGGTCATCTCGCCGGATATCAAAGTGGGCGTGATCTGGGCAGGCGTGGTGGCTTCTTACCCGGACCTGCTTACCCGCTGGCGGCGCACCATCCCCACGCCGATCCCGTCCGAATCCACCCCGCGGCGCTGGCGCTGGAGCTGGGTGGACGAGTTCGGCACTGCCGGAGGAGAATCCCGATTTCTGGAGCGCCGTCTCCTCCAACAGCTATTTAGAGGACATCTCTGGACCGCTGCAGCTGCACCATGCCACAACCGACGAGACCGTGCCGCTGGTGTTTTCGGAGCTGCTGGCAGGGGAACTGCAGGCGGCGGGCAAGACCTATGAGTATTACATCTACCCTGACGATAACCACAACCTTTCCAAGTCGTTCAGCCTTGCGATGCAGCGCACGATCTCTTTTTACGACCAGTATCTGAAGTAATCTAAACCAGGAAACCCTCTATTCCGAAGATACAAGGAGTTTTTTAGGATTGCTGGTATTGACCGGTTGAATCGCTATGGAAGTACGTTTTCTTATTGTGGATATATTAAAATTGGTTAGCAATCTTGCAGCTGAGTGAACCGCCGAAAGTGCTTAGAATGATTCGGTGACGAGAAATGCGGTTCACTCCAGGGTTTCGCCGGTGTTTATCAGGATTTTTGTTAAATCACTCCCGGTGAAACACCTAAATCCTTTATTGAGCAGCGAAAAGACTAAGGATAAAACTCATGGGTAAAACAATGTTTTCGATACAATTCCTGGCAAATAACAAGAAAGTCATCCCAATTTACTTTAAAAATGGAGATGTATGGCATACAAGTGTCAAGTTGCCGGATCTGGTGCTGGAAATCAAATCCGATGGACCGACTTATAACATTGAAGATATTATTTTGATCGGTCTGACCGGCAGTAAACAATTATTAACCTTACATTATTGTGGCGAAATTGAAAAACCAATTCAAAATGCCAATCTATTGTTGAACAAACTGACACAGGAGCCTATGAGCCAATGGAAAGAATACAACCTTCATATAATTTTCGGAGATGTACCTAAACCACGAAGCACATTTGGAGAAAGCCATCAACTAAAATCAAGCTGCCCCACTTGTTTACGCTTACAAGATTTCTTTTCTTTTCATTATGCTGGAAAAGATAAGATTGACCATATTGTCTGTAAAATTAAATTGGCCTCCGAAGAGGGTGAAATTATCGTGGAAGCCCAAATTCCACTCACATCTTATCAATGTGTGGGGGATTATATATTCCCAATTGTGGGTAGTGCTACAGTCATGGGAACACCTTGGAACGGAGTTTGGGGTCATCGAATAGCAAATTCTCAGGAATTTGCATTTGACGTTGTTGATTATCGACGTGATGAGAAAGGTGAGTTTGTTTTATCAACCCCCAAAAATTCCAGCAAAGTGGAAGACTATTTCTTGTTTGAGAGAGAAGTACATGCAATTGGAAACGGAATTGTGGTAGCAGCGGGAAACCGATGGCCGAACGAATGGGTTATGAATCCATTAAACTATTCTGAAGAACGGATCACTGAATTGACCCAAAAGTTATTGATTGAAGGGCTTGATTTCAATCACGCAATATTAGGCAATTACGTTATTATTGACCATCAGAACGGTGAATTTAGCCTTTATGCTCATATGAGTGAAGGAACTCTTACTGTGGAAGTTGGCGATAGTGTCAAACAAGGGCAGGTAATCGGAAGAGTAGGAAATACCAGTAATTCAGATTTTCCCCATCTCCATTTCCATTTGATGGAACTCGATGGATTTTCAAACAGCGAATGGTCTCCCAGTTATGTTTAAGAATTTACTTCCTGGTCAAGCGCCAATTTATGATTTTGACGAGACAAACTCATTGCTTTATTCGGATTATCTTTTTGTGAGAACCTGAGTTATTAAGGATTATTAACGACAACCATAAGCAGCCTGATCTGGCATAAAATGTGACAATTGTCAGGCAGCGTGGGTAAAAGGCGCAAATTTAAGTAAAAAAGCTGGAGCAAACGATTTCGAAGCGCAAGCGACAGGTTATACAACCGTCAGGCAGACCCTTCAGGCTGAAAAGGAAGATACTATGTATGAAAGAATGCTTGATAAGAATAAAACACCCACAGAAAATGAAATACAGGAATATATTGGAAAGCAAGCTAATGACAATCTCAATCTAATTCAATCAAGGTTGAAGGAATTGTTTGATTGCAATTATGAATTGAAATTCCCCTTCGGAAATAATTACGGTTGGGGATACAAAGTCAGCATCAAGAAAAAGCATTTGATGTATTTGTTTTTTGAAAAAGATAGCTTGACGATGATGATGAAAATAAATGAACCCGGGACAGAAAATGAAATTAATCTGCTGAATGGACTTTCCAGTAAAGGAAAACAATATTGGGATGATCAGTATCCATGTGGAAAGGGTGGTTGGATCCATTACAGGATCGAGACAAAGGAAGATCTGAAAGATGCCGGTATATTTTTAAGTTTACGCACAAAGAAGCCGGTCAATTTTTGAACCATAAATAGGGGAATAATGGATTATGTAGTTGCCCGTACATTTAACTCGCTGTATATCATCCTGGATATTATCTGGCTGCTCATATACGCGGGCATATTGTTGTACTTTAGAAGAAGGATAGCCGTCATCGTTGGACTGATCGCCGGCACGGTGTATTTTCTAGTCGATTACGGCATTTTCTACCAACTGCTTGGTACGCGCCAGATTGATGGAGCTGATCCTTTGTGGTTCCTGCTTTGGTTAAGTATGAGCTATGGGTTTACCAATTTTGCCTGGATATGGTTGCTCCTGGACCGCGATGGTCATGCGGTGGAGTGGTCATTATTACCCATTCTGGGATGGGTAACCATTGGTCAACTCAGCCAGACTTTTGGTGCGGGGTTTACGGAAATAACCATTTCACGCGGAACAGGCTCCTATCACGGCATGATGGCACTCATTTTGTGTATTGGGTATTTGATTATCATCATCAATAATTTGAAAGGTCGTGAAAGAGTAAATATCCTGTGGCTGATTTCCATTGGAATCGGTGTGCAGCTCTCCTGGGAGGCTTCACTGCTCATCAGTGGGATTCGCCCGGCGATCTGGCAGCCGATTGTGGTCAATTCACTGCTTGAGACGAACCTGGGAATGCCTTATATCTTCTTTATTCACAAGGTTATTTCCGGACGGTGGAGGGAAGACTTTGCTGGTAGATTGTCAGTAGAAAATAAATGATGAAACTAGAGCCTACTTTTCGTCTCTTTCAAAATGAAGACGATTATACATTGATGCACTTCTTATACCTGGAAAGCATAAAAGCAGACCAGGTGATTGATAACGCCAGCCTGGAAGATATCAGGAGCTGGTGTGCTCCATCCGAACGCCTGGATCCTAAACACGACATCCTGTTCGCACTGGATGATGAAGGCAAAGAAATCGGTTTCAGCCGCCTGAGCTGGTACACCGGGAAGGATGAGGTCAGGCTTTATACCCAGGCAAGTTACTTGCTACCGGAAGCCAGGAAGCCGGGAGCCTGGTCGGAAATGGTCAAAGCAAACGAGCGCCGGTTGCGAGAAATCGCAGCCCGGAACCCCGGTCGTGAACAATTCTTTCAATCCTGGGCAACCGAAATCCAAAAGGAATGGATTTCTGTATTGGAAAACGAGGGGTTCACAGGCAGTGCGCCATTTCAACAATATGCTTCATACGCTGGAGCATATCCCCAACCCGGGGTTAGCGGATGGCATCGCAGTTCGACCGGTCCAGGATGACCATTATAGAAAAATCTGGGAGGCACAAAGAGAAGTGCAAAGAGAGCTATTCGAATTTGTTGCCGAAGGGTGGGTGGATGAGCGTTATCAGGACTGGTTGAAAGACCCTTCACACACGCCTGATTTATGGCAGGTTGCCTGGGATGGAGACCAGGTAGCGGGGATGGTCCTGCCTCGGATTGATGAGGCAGAAAATCAAGCCCTGAACCGCAAGCGTGGTTACACGGAACATGTATTTGTGAGGAAGCCCTGGCGGAAACTTGGAATCGCCAAAGCGCTGGTTGCTCGAAGCTTACAGGAGCTGAAAAAGCAGGGCATGCAAGAAGCGGAGCTGGGTGTGGATACAGAGAATGATAGTGGAGCGTACGGATTTTACACAAGGATGGGGTATCGAACTTTCAGCACGGATATCTGGTTTCGCAAACCCATGAAATCGAAAGACAGGTTACCTGACCTGACCGTTAACCAGCATAAAGATTTTAGACCATGATGGAAAATACCAACCAAAAGCTGAAACTCCCCGATAACCGGTACTTAGGATATGCTGAATATGGTAAAAGGGGTGGAAAACCGGTGTTTCACTTCCATGGTTCGGGAAGCTCGAGGCTGGAAAGGCCTGCTGCCAGTGACATCCTGAAAACTCAGGACATCCATTTTATTTCTGTAGATCGTCCGGGTCACGGTTTGTCGGATGGTCAACCCGATAGGTGCCTGATCGATTGGGCAAAGGATATTAGCCAGCTCGTAGACCATTTGAATATTGACAGGTTCTATGTAACCGGGCATTCAGCGGGAGGCCCACATGCATTGGCTTGCGCCCACCAGCTGCCGGTACGAGTGATCGCGGGTGCGGCGATCAGCAGCGTTGCGCCCATGAGTCGTAAAAATGCCTATGAGGGTATGCCGGTTTTCAACCAAATATTGGCTCGGGCATCTCGAAAAGCTCCCTGGTTGACCAGGCAGGTTCGCCGACTGATGCGCAATATGGTAATGGGCGATGTTGAAAAAGCCATGCGCCGGCTGATGTCATCGATTCCTGAATCTGACAAAGAAGCACTATATGACCCTCAAAATGTGGAGATATTCGTCGCCTCAATTCGAGAAGGATTCTGCCAGGGGTACGAAGCTGTAGCTCAGGATGATATCCTTGTCAACGGCGAATGGGGTTTTGATCCAGCGCAGATCGAACCCCGGATCGATATCTGGCATGGTGAAGCTGATGTGAATGTTCCCATCCACGCGGGGAATATTTAGCGGCTGAAATCCCTAACCATCGCGCTTTTTTTCTGCCTAACAAAGGTCACTTCTTTGCCTTGAACCGGTGGGACGAAATCCTGAAGAAATTGATGGATGAGTGTGTGGACATGGTATATTGATATTTGCAGCTGATATTTCCCATCAACACCACAGAATTAGCTCGCACCGTTGAAGGTGATAACCATGAAGGAACTCCACACAGAAATTGAAATCCAGGCGACAGAAGAACGAGTCTGGCAACTACTCACGGATTTTGATCGTTTTCCGGAATGGAATCCCTTTATTCGTTGGGCAAAGGGAGCGGCTGAAATGGGCACACGCCTCGAGGTGCATATCCAGCCATCAGGCGCAAAAGGGATGACCTTCAAACCGGTTATCCTCCAGTCCGAACCGAATCGAGAGCTTCGTTGGATGGGTCGCCTTGTCCTCCCGAAACTATTCGACGGGGAACATATTTTCACCATCGAGAAACTTGACTCTCAACGGGTACGCTTTATCCAGCGTGAAGTGTTCACAGGCTTATTGGTACCCTTGCTGGCGAAAGACCTGGACACAAACACCCGGCGTGGCTTTGTGGAAATGAATAACGCGTTGAAAGTTCGGGCAGAACAAGAATCACCGATTGGCATCAAGGGATAAATCGAAGAGAAATGGAACAGAGAATCGTCACAGATGAGATGATCAAAGATTTACCGGATCCAGTTCGCAGGTATCTGAAATATACGGGCGTGGTCGGCAAACCCTGGGTCGAAAATGTACGGTTGAAGCAAACTGGCAAATTCCGCCAGGCTGAGGATAAGCCCTGGATGCCCATGGCTGCGGAACAAACCTACACCACCAATCCTGCCGGGTTTGTCTGGGAGGCAAAGTTCAAGATGGCTGGACTGCCGCTGCTGCGCGCGACCGACCGCTATGAAGAGGGGAAGGGTCATATGTCCGGGAAGCTGGCTGGGATCATCAGCATTTTTGATGTGCGCGGGGAAAAGCTGGACCAGGGTTCGATGCTGCGCTATCTGAGTGAGATGATCTGGTTCCCGGCTGCTTTTCTGGGTGAGAACATCCGCTGGGAAAGCAGAGACGATGAATCGGCGCATGTGATCTACACGGATTACGGCAAGAGCGTGCGGGGCGTGATGTATTTCGATGAGCAGGGGCAATTCACGAATTTCACAACGCAGCGATACCGGGAGATGAATGGGGAGTTTTCTCTGGATGCATGGTCAACACCCACGGCTGAATATGGGAGGATGGCAGGTCTCAACCTGCCCCTCAAAGGACAGGCGGTATGGAATCTCCCTTCCGGAGATTTGCCGTATATCGACCTGGAGATCACTGAAATCGAATACAATCGAGCCACCTGACAGGTTGTGTAACCAATACCTGTGTGGATATCAGGCTAAAAGCAGATAATACAACATGAACATAGCACCGTTTGGATTAGAGCGATATTTTGCCAGGTACGAGTTTTCATCTCGCTACCTGCTGTCCAGCTCGGATTGTGAATCCCTGTCGATGGCGGAGCTGCTGGGGATGGCAGACGAGGAGACCAGGCGGATGTGGGAAGGCTTAAGTTGGGCTATACCGAGTCCGCCGGACACCCGCGCCTGCGGGAATTGATCGCTCAGGTGTACGCGGGGATCGAGACAGAGGATACGCTGGTGGTTGTGCCGGAAGAGGGCATCTTTCTGCTTATGCATGCCTTGTTGAGCCCGGGTGACCACATGATCTGCACATTTCCAGGATACCAATCGCTGTATGAAGTTGCCAGGTCGATCGGGTGTCAGGTGACTGCCTGGGAACCGAGTGAAGAACGGGGCTGGCATTTCGATGTTGGGGAGCTGGAGGAAAAGATACGATCCAACACCCGCTTGATCGTGGTCAATTTCCCTCACAATCCCACAGGCTATGTCCCGCCCAGGGAGGATTTCGAGTCGATCATCCGACTGGCAGAGAAGCATGGAGCCTATTTGTTCTCAGATGAGATGTACCGCTTCCTGGAAATCGACAAAGGGCCGACATTACCATCGGCGTGCGAGATGTATGAAAAAGGGATTACGCTCTTCGGGCTGTCCAAGACATTCGGGCTGCCGGGATTGAGGATGGGGTGGCTCGCTTCAAAAGCAGGCGATGTGCTGCAGCGGGTCAATGAACTGAAGGATTACACAACCATCTGTGCCAGCGCGCCGGGGGAGATCCTGGCGATCATGGCTTTGAAAAACAGAGCGGACGATCATCCGGATGCAGAATGAGCGCGTGAACAGGAACATGAAAGAGCTGGAGACATTCTTCGCTGAGTACCAGGACTGTTTCCGCTGGAACCGTCCAAAAGGCGGTTCGGTTTGTTTTCCAAGGATGTTGATCGTCGAAGACACCTCCGTTTTCTGCGCGGAGCTGGTCCAGGCAACCGGCATCATGGCTGCCCCTTCGCAGCAGTTCCAGTATGGTGTCCAGCATATCCGCATCGGGTTTGGACGCGATGACCTGCCGCAAGTCCTTGAACAGTTCGCAGAATATCTGGACCACCGCTTCCGTTGATCAAAAGATGCTGTACTTAATGAACAACGAGGCGGACTGTTTTGTCCGCCTCGTTCTATTCACTGATCGATTCAAGGATCAGTCGTTGTCACGACCGTGTGCGCTCCTGCCCCCTGGCGCAGCAGCCGTTCTGGCTAATCATCCGTATGCATCTGGATGTAACCCGCTTCCGGGAGAGCCTGCAGCCCGTTGGGCAATCCGGCTACGAAGGTCTGGCTGCCCTGGTTGGCTGTGCGCCTCGATATACCCGAAGACGGGCAGGGAGCGTATGCCCTGCGGAAATGTCGGCTGCCACGGAGAGGTTGCTGGCGAAGGTGCTTACCTGGTTGTGTGCCTGGATGTAGCCAAACTCCGCCAGGTTGCGCAGACCGGCAGGCAGGATGGCTGCCTGGCTCTGGGCACTAACCCGGGAGTGCGCCATGATGTAGGCGTACTCCGGCAGTGCGCGGAAGCCGGTCACCGGGACCACCCCGGCGGGTCTGGCATCGTTCGCCTGGTGCGCCTGGATGTAGCCGTACTCCGGAAGCGAAGCGAACGCCTGCCGGATCGTGCTGCCATTTCCTGGTCTGGATTGGACAGCAATCTCGCGGTCGAGGTTGAAGACCACACCGGAGAGGACTGCCAGCAGACCGGCGGCAATAACGACCGCCAAAACGATCTTGGTGCTGGTTCGGGAAAAAATGTTTCTGGATTGGGTGTTCATCTGATTACTCCTTTGTGTCTGGTTGACTTGATTGGCTGTAGTTGTTGGTGTCTCTTTCTCGTTCATCCTTCACTCCTTTCTTGAATGTCCTGTTGTGCTGTCATCATACAGGTTTGAAATCCCCATGTCACCCTCCTTAAGGAGGGTTTAGAGGAGGGTTTCGAGTATAATTGTCCAATTAGACCGATTGTATTCAGCCATGACTTCGCTGCTGTTCCAATCCTCCAATCACTGACTACATGAGGGCTAGAAAAGGCATTCATAGTATGAGATGGAAGGCAGGAAACGGTTGAATGGTGCAGAATAGTCATTTCTCCAACCAGTTTGTTGAAGATCTGACTGAGCGCGAGGCGGATATCCTGGAACTACTGGCAGGCGAACAATCCAACCAGGAGATCGCCGACCAGCTCTTCCTGGCACTGAGCACGGTAAAAGGCTACATCCGCCAGATCTACCAGAAACTGGGGGTGAACAACCGCAGAAGCGCGGTTATACGGGCGCGGGAGCTGGGGTTACTGTATGGAGGGGCGCTTCCCACTTCTCCAAAGCACAACCTCCCCAGCCAGCTCACCAGCTTCATCGGAAGGCAGGTGGAGATCGCCCAGATTTCCGACCTGCTCAAGCACCACCGCCTGGTGACCCTGACCGGTGTGGGAGGCACCGGCAAGACGCGACTGGCTCTGGAAGCTGCCGGCGAGGTCGTGCACAACTATCCCGACGGTGTCTGGCTTGTGGACCTGGCACCACTTGCTGATCCGGACATGGTACCTTCAAGTGCAGCTTCCATCCTGGGGTTGCTGGAGACCGCTGGTACTCCTATTATGGGAACGCTGGTAGATTTTCTCAAGCAGAAAAAGCTGTTCTTGATCCTGGATAACTGCGAACACCTGCGGGAAGCCTGCGCTTCCATGGTCAACCGGATATTGAAAGCCTGCCCGTACGTCTCTATCCTGGCAACCAGCCGGGAGATTTTGGGAGTGATGGGCGAGATCCCGTTTCTCGTTCCTCCCATGTCCAGACCGATCGACCACCAGGTTTCATCGTATGATGATCTTCTCGAATTCGACGCTGTAAATCTATTTGCAGATCGTGCCAAAGCATCTCACCAGAATTTCGAGCTGTCCGCGGACACCGCAGCCCTCGTGGTAGAGATTGTGCGCAACCTGGACGGTATCCCGCTGGCTATCGAACTGGCGGCAGCGCGGATGCGGCTTTTGGGTCTGGAGCAGATCGCCAGGCGGCTTGACGATGTTTTCGGTCTGCTGAAAGGAGGAAGCCGGACGGCGCTGCCTCGCCACCAGACCTTGAGGGCATCAATCGATTGGAGTTACGTTCTTCTGCCAGAGGCAGAGCGCGTACTGTTACGCAGGCTGTCCGTCTTTACGGGAAGCTGGCGGCTGCAGGCTGCAGAAGAAATATGTTCCGATATCGAGGAACGGGACGTATTCATTTCTCCAGAAATGGTACTGGATCTGGTATCTGAGCTGGTGGACAAATCATTAATTATCCTATCAACTCCGTTGATAGGATAAACCGCTACCGGATGTTGGGACCCATCCGGCAGTATGCCAGCGAAAAGTTATTTGATGCGAAGGAAGCCGGACCGCTGCGCACTCGCCACCTGGCGTATTACCTGGAGATGGCGGAGTCCCTGGAACCCAAGTTGCACGGTCGGGAGCAAATCCAGACCCTCGATATCCTGGAAAGCGAGCTGGGCAACCTGCGCCTGGCGCTCGAATGGGCGTTGAGGATGGATGTGGAGAGCGAGTTGAGGCTGGCTTCTGCATTGAAATGGTTCTGGCATATCCGCTCCCTGTGGTCGGAGGGGGTCGAATGGCTGCAACAGGGACTGGCAAAAGAAGAAGAGAATTCGGGATTGGCTGGTCAAACCGAGTCCAGTGACATCTCTGGAAAAAATCATCTGGCAAGCACCATCATTCAGGCAAAAGCGCTTGCTGCTCTCGGGCTTCACCTGAGTATGCCGCTCATGGACCAAAGACGAGGATCTGTAGGTGGGTATGGACAGGTTATCCGCGAGGAAACGATTGAAGCGAAGCAAACAGCAAGGGCGGCATTGGAAAAGAGCGTGAGGCTTTACAGGCAGGCGGGGAAGGGGGAGCAAGAGGGGCTTGCTTTTGCTTTGCGGTGGTTATCCATCCTGGTGAGCAACCCAGATTATGCCCATGAAGCCCTGGATATTTGCAGAAAGATCGACGATAAGGTGGGTATTTTCGAAAGCCTTTATTTCGTCGGGAATTACGAGCTGGATCAATCACGCAGGAATAAGCTACATCGTGAGCAACTGGCAGTGGCGGAATCATTCGAAGATAACGATTTGATCGCAACTGCTCTCTGGGTCCTGGGTGATGATGCTTTTGAAGCGGGTGAATTCAATCAAACGCTCAACTTTTACCAACGGAGTTATCAGTCTTATCGTAAAGTAGGAAATCTTGTTTCATCAGCAGGGGTGTTGCATAAAACTGCAGAAATTTGCCTGTTGATTGGTGATTATTTACAGGCTTCCCAGTCAATCGAACAGGCATTACAGATTTACCGAGATGTTGGCGACCAGACCAGTTACCTGGAAGCATTGATTACGAAATTCGAGTTGTTGATTTCCAAGGGAGCCTTTGACCAGGCAGCAGAGGTTGTTGATGAAGCACAGTCATTGAGCCTGGAAGCTAAAAGATCAGATTTCCAGGCTAACATAAAACTCCACCAGGGCAGGCTGGCACGGCTGCAGGGAGACACGGGTGAAGCCAGGCAGCAATTGCAGGAATGCCTGAAATTCGCCCGGCAGGAAAACTTTTTGGACCTGGTCATTCTCTCTTTGAACGAACTCGGCAAGCTGGCTGTGAACCTGGATGATCTGCCTGCTGCGGAGGAAAGCTTCCAAGCAGCCGTTCAAATCGATTGGGAAGATGCGGATTTTCGGACGAGAGGTTACCCACTCTCCAGCCTGGCAGGCATGGCGGTGAGGAATGGTGAAATGGAAAAGGCTGCCCGGTTATTCGGTGCTGTTGAATACTTATGTCCGGGTCTGGTTAACACATTGCCTCCGCCTGACCGGGTTCAGTTGAATGCAGATCGTGAGACAGCTCAGGAAAGTCTGGGAGAGACCCTCTTCAACCAGCTTTACGAAGAGGGATGCGGTCAGGGCTGGAACAGACAGTCACACGGGCAGTAGAGGGGATGCATGAATAGTTTTTCCCAAAACCAGCTCGTAGAGGATTTGACCCAGCGTGAGATGGATATCCTGGAACTGCTGGCAGGAGACAGCTCAAACCAGGAGATCGCCGACCAGCTCTTCCTGGCGCTGAGCACGGTAAAAGGCTACATCCGCCAGATCTACCAGAAACTGGGGGTGAACAGCCGCAGTAAAGCCGTGCAGCGTGCCCGCGAGTTTGGGCTGCTGGCAGCGGTGGCTGATCAACCCGTCAGCCAACCAACCACAGAACCAGGTTTGACAGCCAGGAAAACTTTACCAGTCGGAACCGTCACCTTCCTGTTCACCGATATAGAAGGCAGCACACCTTTATGGGAGCAGTACCCCGATCAGATGGCGGACGCATTGCGAATCCACAACCGAGCCCTGCGCCAAGCGATCGAAGAAAACGGCGGAGTTGTTTTCAATATCATCGGTGATGCCATCCAGGCTGCTTTCGCCACTGCCCCACAGGCACTGCGAGCAACCATCAATGGACAGAAAGCTCTTCAGGAAGCTGATTGGAACGAGTTGGGGGAACTCAAGGTGCGCATGGGCTTGCACACTGGCGAGGCGCAGCTCGATCCGAACGGGGATGAGTATGCCGTCTCGCACACCAAGAATCGCGCTGCACGCATCATGTCCGCTGCGCACGGTGGTCAGATCCTGCTCTCTGCTGAGACTGCTGAACTGGTCGACCACCAGCTCCCGGAAAGCGTAAGCCTCAAAGATTTGGGCGAACACCGCCTGAAAGGCATGGCGCTCCCCGAGCACCTGTTCCAGGCGAATGCACTGGGACTGCCACAGGACTTTCCTCCCCTCTCCAGCACGATCACCCACCCCAACAACCTGCCGGTTCGCCTGACCAGCTTCATCGGGCGTGAGAAGGAACTGGAAACCATCCGCAGCCTGCTGTCGCAGCACCGCCTGGTGACGCTGACCGGGACGGGAGGCACCGGCAAGACGCGCCTGTGCCTGCAGGCAGCCGATATGGTGCTGGAGGACTACCCCAACGGAGCATGGCTGGTGGAGCTTGCCCCGCTGGCAGATCCTGAATTGATCCCTAAGACCGTGGCATCCGCCCTCAACCTGCCGGAGATCCCGGGCAAGACCGTGCTGCAATCCGTGGAAGACTACCTGAGAGCCAAACGTCTGCTGCTCATCCTGGACAACTGCGAGCACCTGCTGGACGCCTGTGCCCGGCTGGCAGACCGGCTGCTGAGAGCGTGCCCGGGGCTGACCATCCTGGCTTCCAGCCGCGAGTTCCTGGGGGTGAAGGGGGAAGCGCCCTATCTCGTCCCTCCCATGTCCCTGCCGGACACCAGGCACCTGCCTCCCCTGGCGCAGCTGGCTGAATACGACGCAGTGCGCCTGTTCGTCGAACGCGCCCGGATGATTTCACCGGATTTCTCCCTGATAGAGGCGAACGCCTCTGCCATCGTCCAGGTGGTCAGCCGCCTCGACGGCATCCCTTTGGCGATCGAGCTGGCAGCGGCGCGGCTGAGGGTGTTGAGCGTGGAGCAGATCGCGCGCAGGCTGGACGATGCCTTCCGCCTGCTGACCGGAGGCAGCCGCACCGTCCTGCCCCGGCACCAGACCCTGCGCGCCCTGATCGACTGGAGCTACAATCTGCTGGAAGAACCCGAGCGCATACTGCTCAGGCGTCTGTCGGTGTTCTCTGGTGGCTGGAGCCTGGAGGCCGCGGAGCGGGTGTGTGCAGATGAAGACGAGGACTACCAGCCGTTGTGCGCGGAAGACATCCTCGACCTGCTGAGCGAGCTGGTGGACAAGTCGTTGGTTCAAACCACCAGTGCAGCAGATGGATCGAACCATTTCAGGATGCTGGAAACGATCCGCCAGTACGCCCACGAGAAGTTGGTGGATGAGGGGGAGTCTGTGTCGGTGCGAACCCGACATATGAAATATTACCTGGTACTGGTGGAGGAAAAGGAACCAAAGATCCGCGGTCGGGAGCAGCTGAAGGTGCTGGAGCGGCTGGAGGAGGAGCTGGACAACCTGCGCCTGGGGCTGGAATGGGCATTGCACACAGATGTGGAAGCGGAGCTGAGGATGGCAGCAGGGCTACGCTGGTTCTGGCACATTCGTTCACGCCAATCAGAGGGCATCGATTGGCTCGAACGCGGGTTAGAGGCTGCCAATGTTGTGGCTCAAGGTGACGGAGGAATCCGGATTGACCCGATTATGCGTGCAAGAGCCCTGACCACACTTGGGTTCCTGCTTACTGTCCAATTATTTAATTACAGGGGTGGAATTTCGACAGCAGAACAGGCAAGGAAATCCCTGGAGGAGAGCCTGGCAATCTACCGGGAGGTTGATGTGGAGGGAGATCCTGAGCTCCGTCGGGGGTTGGCATGGAGTCTGCAAAGTTTTGCACATCTGCTTTGGGAGGAAAACTGTATCGAGTATCCTGAGTTAGCACAGGAAGCATACCATTTATTCCATGAAGTAGGGGATGCACACGGCATGGCAGAATGTTTGCGGCTTTTTGCATACAACGAACCGGACCTGATGTGCAGAGAAGAAATCCACCGGGAGCAGCTGGCGATCGACCGCACAATCGGGGATGTGGATGGGATAGCGGACGGGTTGAATATGATCGCTTTGAGTGAGTTTCAGAATGGTGATTATGAAAAAGCACTCGCCTCTTCCGAAGCAAGTCTAGAGTATTTCCTGCAGGTCAACAACCTGCTGTCTATTGGATGGCAGTGGTTTTTTGTTGGTGTGTGTTCATTTGTCGTTGGCAATACCAGAATATGCCAGTTCTTGTCTTGACCAATCCTTCGCCATTCATACCGATCTGGGATATGACACCAGGGCCGGAATGTGTCTGCATTGGATAAGCATCTTTTCATTTGTAGAGGGGGATTTTGACCGGGCTGCTGAACTGAACCAAAAAGCCGAGGAATATGCAGAAAAAGCAGCAGACCAAAACCTGTTTGCAAATATTTGGTTTTTATGCGCCAGGATGGCTCGCCTCACGGGGGATGCTGTGAAGGCAAGGAATTATGCGAAAAAGATCTTGCAAATCACTGATCTTGGAACTGCCGCGAAATCACTCGGGTACGTGGAGATAAGTCACCAGGCAGTGGAAAGCGGGGAGATGGAAAAGGCATCCGATTTCTTGCGGGAAGGTATACGGCTTGTTTATCGTGACAAATTTTTTACCAATATATGGATTATGGTGGACGCGGTCGCTTATTTAACAGCGAGTCAGAATCAGCAGGAACGCGCTGCCCTGCTGTTCGGTTCGCGCTGGAGTCGGGGTTGGTACCGGTGTTTATCACCGCAAGAACGAGACCAACGTCAGAAAGCGATGATTGAAATCAAAGATTCCCTGGGGGATTCACGTTTCGAGCAACTCTACACGGAGGGCGGGAAGCTGAGCCTGGAGCAAGTGGTCACACTGGCGCTGGAGGTGGATGACCAGGATAGTGTGACTGGACCCTTTATATAGAACTTATGAGCGACGAGAGAGACCGGATCGTCCATCTTGCTCAATGAAGTCGCATTGACGGTTTACGCTTCTATCCCCTGGTAATCGGTCTACGAACCGGCAATCCAGCTCAATTATCATATAGCTGCTTGAAAATACTCGTGTGCTATAATGATTCCGTGAACTCGATCGTAGGTGAGTTATCTCAAGAACAAATCACTGCTTTTTGTCAGAAATACCACATCCGCCGGCTGGCTTTTTTTGGTTCAGTAGTACGGGAAGATTTTAACCCGCAGAGTGATATTGATGTTTTGGTCGAGTTCGATCCCGGACATATTCCAGGATTAGATTTTTTCTTGATGGAAGCAGAATTAACAAAGCTGATCGGAAGGAAAGTGGATTTCCTTACGCCTGATTTCTTAAGCAGTGAAATTCGTGAAACCGCTCTTTCCGAATCAGTAGTAGTTTATGAGCAAACGTGATCCTGAAACCAGCTTACGCCAGATCCTGGAACATGCCAGGGAAGCCGTCGCGATCACGAAAAATAAGACACGCAATGACCTGGATCAAGACCGCCTTTTAAACCTCGCTCTTACACGGCTCATCGAGATTATCGGCGAAGCAGCCAACAGAGTCCCTGAAGACGTGCAAATAAAATACCCGAATTTACCCTGGCTACAGATGATTGGAGCCCGTAACCGTTTAATTCACGGGTATGACAGCGTAGATTTTGATATCCTGTGGGTTATCGTAAGCAAAGACCTGCCAGGTTTGATCAACCAACTAGAAGGCATATTAAGTAACGAATTTTGATTCTAGGCTATAAGCCAAAAATAAATTCTTCCCAATTGGAACTGTAACCTTCCTCTTCACGGATATCGAGGGCAGCACGCCCTTGTGGGAGCAGCATCCCGATCTGATGGCGGATGCATTGCAAATCCACAACACCGCCCTGCACCAGGCGATCGAAGAAAACGGCGGGGTGGTCTTCAAGACGGTTGGGGATGCTTTTCAGGCAGCCTTCTCCACAGCACCGCAAGCGTTAAGAGCAGCTGTAGGCGGACAGCGCGCTCTGCAGTCTGCACCCTGGAATGAACTCGGTCCTCTCAAGGTGCGCATGGGACTGCACACCGGCGAGGCACAGCTCGATCCAAACGGGGATGAGTACGCCGTCTCGCACACCAAGAACCGCGCCGCCCGCATCATGTCGGCTGCTCATGGCGGTCAGATCCTGCTCTCCCAGGAAACGGCTGACCTGGTTCAGCGGACTTTACCTGCAGGAGTAAGCCTCAAAGATCTGGGCGAGCACCGTCTGAAAGGTATGGAATGGCTGGAGCATCTCTACCAGGTGAACGTCGTGGGATTGCCGCAAGACTTCCCTCCCCTCGCCGCCACGGTCACCCACTCCAACAACCTGCCGGTTCGCCTGACCAGCTTCATCGGGCGGGAGAAGGAGATCGCCGCAGTTAACCGACTGCTCTCCTCCCACCACCTGGTCACCATGACCGGCTCGGGTGGTACGGGCAAGTCGCGTTTATCTCTGCAGGTCGCAGCTCAACACCTGGAGAGTTTCCCCAATGGCGTCTGGCTGGTGGAGCTTGCACCGCTGGCAGACCCCGAATTGATCCCCAAGACCGTGGCTGCTGCCCTCAACCTGCCCGAGATCCCCGGGAAAAAGATCACCGAAGCCCTGGTGGATTTCCTGCGTCCCAAGCGCCTGCTGCTCATCCTCGATAACTGCGAGCACCTCCTGGAAGCCTGCACCAGCCTGGCTGATCGAACTCGTGCATGCCTGCCCCGGTTTGACCATCCTCGCCACCAGCCGCGAGACCCTCAGGGTGGAAGGCGAGATGCTCTGGGCACGGCACTGCTCCTGGTTCGAACAGTTTGCGGAGACCAGTAAGTTGAAATTGCGAACCAGGGATTGGTTGGTATGGCTTCGGAAGTTGGATGCCGAACGCGATAACCTGCGCGCCGCCCTGGGTTGGGCGCTCGATAAAGATGCCAACCCGCTAGCCGGGGCGCACCTTGCCAACCACCTGACGGATTATTGGAGTACACGAGGTCATGTGGACGAAGGTTATCGCTGGCTGGAAAAAATCCTGGAAGTGATCAATCATCAAGATCCTATCCCGTTAACCTTACCAATCCAGAACGCTGAATTCAATGGTCATCCTCCTGGATTGGTGAGCAAAACCAGCCGTAGCCCGGCAACGCCTGGAAAAGGTGTTTGAACTTTGTGAAAACCTGGGCGTTGAGGGGCGATGGGAACGCGCCGAGACCCTGATCTGGATGGGGTGGATGGAAGCGCTGCATTTCGGTAACCTGATGAAAGGACTTTCATTAAGTAAAGAGGCCGAAGCTCTCTACCGCGAACTGGGACCGACCGCCGAATGGGATCTGGTTACGGTGCTCGGTGGTGAATCTTATATATATCTATACCTCAACAACCTGGATGAGGCTCAATCTTGTGCGGAAGAAGGCTTAAGGCTTGCTCGGGATATGGATGGTTTCACAGTCGGGAGAAGCCTCACGGACCTGGGAAATATCGCTTTTCGTCGAGGCGAATTTTCCCGGGCGCGTGAATATTTCAACAATAGCCTGGCTATTATCAAGGATGCGGAAGATGAAATTAGGAACGCGACGATTTACAGAAAGTTAGGCACTGTAGAAAATGCCCTGGGCAGACATGAGCAGGCCGGCTCTCTCTACCAACAGGCTTTAAAAATATTTGCAGATTCAACCATTCTGGATAATGGCTCCCTGCAAGTGATTGAATGTATGGCGATTAATGAAATCGCATGGGCCTCCACTGACCAGGCCCGTGACCATCTCTTAACTGGGGCGCGCCTGATGGGGCTGGATGAGTGGCTGCGTAAAGAGCTTGGTGTTCCCATTTTTTTCGAGATCCGCCTGGAATTTGAGCAGGCATTAGCCACTTTGCACGGACAACTCGATCCAGAATCCCTGGCTGCCGCCATTCGGCGACCGCTGATGATTTCTTCGCTCATCTCGTTCCAACACTTGCGCATCTGTTCTCCGTTCATGCCATTCCTCCTCCTTACCCCCTTCTCCCGAATTTTTCTTCCACACCCATGATGACCAATGTGCTTGTATAATCTCCGAAATTCGTGTATTCTATAAATGCTGTGTGTTTTTTTTCAGGGGTCTTCTGCGAGGAAGGGTATGGCACGACTCGAAATTCGCCTGTTCGAACGGTTTATTGCTACCCTAGACGGGAATCCCATCACTGGCTTTGAATCCAATAAGGTTCGCTTGCTCCTGGCCTTCCTGGCTGGTGAGGCGCGCCGACCGCAACGCCGAGAATACCTGGCAAGCCTGTTCTGGCCTGATTGGCCTCAAAAATCTGCCATGAATAATCTGCGCTACGCCCTGGCAGATCTGCGAAAGAATATCGGTGATCGGAATGCAGTGCCATCCTTCCTGCTGATTGACCGCGAGACCATCCAGCTGAACCCGGAAAGCGATTGCTGGGTGGATGTGGTGGCTTTTGAGCGCAGCCTCTTAGAAGGACAGGAATTATCACAAGCCATCGTTCTGTATCGGGGGGAATTCCTGGAAAGTGTTTCATTGCCTGATAGCCCTGAGTTCGAGTTGTGGTGTAGATCGAAAGCGGAACATTACCTGCAGAAAGCATTACAAGCGTTGGACAATCTGAGCGAAAAGCAAGTTCAGGCAGGATACCTCGAAGCTGCGTTGAGCACAGCGCACCGTGCCATTGAGATCGAGCCATGGCATGAGCCTGCCCATCGCCAGGTGATGCGCATTCTTTTTCAACTAGGCAAACGAGCAGAGGCGGTCGCCCAGTACGAGCGACTTCGCAAGATTCTGAAGGAGGAATTAAACCTGGATCCTTCAGCAGACACTCGCCAGTTGCTCGAGCAGGTCCGCGCCGAGTCGATGGCTGTAACCCCTCCACCTGTTATGAAAGCTGTTGCCAGAAACAACCTGCCTATCGAACGGACTTCCTTTTTACACTTACCTACCGGAACCGTCACCTTCTTATTCACCGACATCGAAGGCAGTACACCCCTCTGGGAACACCATTCCGAGCAGATGGCGGAAGCACTGCAAATACATAACACCATCCTACGCGAGGCAATCGAAGCCCACAGCGGAGTGGTTTTCAAGACCGTCGGCGATGCCTTCCAGGCTGCCTTTGACACGGCTCTGCAAGCATTATCGGCATCCCTTGACGGACAGCGCCGCCTGCACTCAGCAGCCTGGAACGAACTTGGGCCTCTCAAGGTGCGCATGGGACTGCACACCGGCGAAGCACAGCTCGATCCGGACGGGGACGAGTACGCCGTCTCGCACACCAAGAACCGCGCTGCCCGCACCATGTCGGCTGCTCATGGCGGTCAGATCCTGCTCTCCCAGGAGACGGCTGACCTGGTTCAGCGGACTTTACCTGCAGGAGTAAGCCTCAAAGATCTGGGCGAGCACCGTCTGAAAGGTATGGAATGGCTGGAGCATCTCTACCAGGTGAACGTCGTGGGATTGCCGCAAGACTTCCCTCCCCTCGCCACCACAATCACCCATCCCAACAACCTGCCGGTTCGCCTGACCAGCTTCATCGGGCGGGATAAGGAGATCGCCGCAGTTAACAGACTGCTCTCCTCCCACCAACTGGTCACCCTGACCGGCTCGGGTGGTACGGGCAAGTCGCGTTTAGCCCTGCAGGTTGCAGCTCAACACCTGGAGAGCTTCCCCAACGGGATCTGGCTGGTAGAGCTGGCGCCTCTGGCGGACCCAGACCTGATCCCTAAGACCGTGGCTTCTGCCCTCAACCTGCCCGAGATCCCCGGGAAAAAGATCACAGAAGCCCTGGTGGACTTCCTGCGTCCCAAGCGCCTGCTGCTCCTCCTCGATAACTGCGAACACCTGCTGGAAGCCTGTGGCGAACTGGCGAACACGCTCATGCATGCGTGCCCGCAGCTGACCATCCTGGCTTCCAGCCGCGAGTTCCTGGGTGTGGAAGGTGAATTCCCCTACCGCGTCCCGCCCATGGCACTGCCCGATCCAAAGCAGCTGCCTTCTCTGGAAGCGCTTTCCGAATACGATGCCGTGCACCTGTTCCTCGAGCGCGCCCGGGTGGTTTCGCCAGATTTCACCATCACTGAGAGAAACGCCGAGACCATTGTACAGGTGGTCACCCGGTTAGACGGCATCCCCCTGGCCATCGAGCTGGCTGCCTCCCGCCTGAGCCTGCTGGGCATCGACCAGCTGCTCCAGCGCCTGAATGATGCCTTCCGATTGCTGACCGGCGGCAGCCGCAGCAAGCTGCCCCGCCACCAGACCCTGCGTGCCTGCATCGACTGGTCCTACAACCTGCTCTCGGAGGCGGAGCGCATCCTGCTCAGGAGGCTGTCCGTCTTCGCTGGGGGCTGGCGCTTGCAGGCTGCAGAGCAGGTGTGTGCCCACGAGCTTGAAGGCTGCCAGCCATTGTGCCCGGAAGATATCCTGGATTTACTTTCCGATCTGGTGGACAAGTCGTTGATTCTTACCGTCGGCGTAACCGACGGTCTGAACCGTTTCAAGATGCTGGAAACGGTTCGCCAGTATGTCCACGAGAAGCTGGTGAATGAAAAAGAAGCCGAAGTTTTTCGCACCCGCCACCTGGCATATTACCTCAGTTTAGCTGAGAGGCTGGCGCCAAAGATCCGCGGACCCGAGCAGATCGAGACACTCGACCTGTTGGAGATCGAGTTGGATAACCTGCGCCTGGCGCTGGAATGGGCGCTGCAGACAGACATCGAAGCTGGGCTGAGGATGGCGTATGCCCTGTGGTGGTTCTGGCATATCCGTTCTTTGTGGTCGGAGGGCATCGACTGGCTGGAGCGAGGCCGGGAACAGGCGCTGAGACACTCCCCCTCTTTCCTGGAGGATCTGCGCAGAGCCATCCTGTATGCCAGGGCTTTGACCGCGCTTGGTTTTTTTTACAATATGCGTATGAACCCTTTTTATAACCATCGCACAGACAGTATTCAGGCAAAAGAATACTTAGAAGAAAGCGTGCACATCTACCGCGGTTTGGATCTGGAAAAGAACCCGGGTAATCGACGAGACCTGGCATGGGCGCTGCAAACTCTTGGAAGTTATTATGGGATTGTAACTAATACAGCACAGGCAAAGGCATGCGTTCAGGAAGCCTTGCGCCTGTTCCGTGAAACAGGTGATTTACACGGTATCGATGAGGGATTACAGGAATTGGGACTCAGTGAGGTTGATCCCTTGCGCAGCATACAATATCACAAAGAGCAGCTTTTGGTTGCCCAAGCCAGTGGAGATACCGAACGCATTGCCGCTGCAAATAGCTTTATCGGATTTGATTGTTTTGCGATTGGCGATTACGGTGAAGCTATCCATGCTTTTGAGAACTCTCTGCAGCAATTTAGCCAGGTGAATAATCCAATCATGGCGGCGTGGGGATGCCTGATGCTCGGGTGGTCAGCAGTCTATATTGGGGATTTACCTCGAGCAAACGAGCTGATCAGCCAGGCTCAAGTCAGCTACCGCGACCTGGGAGTTGAGAACCGGGTTGCATTCGGCCTCATCCTCAAATGCCTGCCTGCCCTGGCAGAAGGCAGGTATGAAGAGGCTGCTGGATTCATCGGTGAGGCCCAGGAAATCTACAGACAAACAAGCGACCGGGAAGATGAGGCAAGTGTGTACATTCGCGCCAGAATAGCACGCCTGACTGGGGACACTGTCCTGGCGCGGCAGCTGGCTGAAGAACTGGGAATTATTGACGACACGTCGATAAACGCGAAAGTGTTGGGAGCGGTGGAATTGGTACACCTGGAACTGCAAAAAGGTGATCCGGAGCAGGCACGGGCATCCATTCGAGATGGATTACACATCTACCTGAACGCCAATGAGCCTATGATTACAAGCTATCTCTTTGATGCCCTGGCTCTGCTGGCTGCACGGCAGAAACAGATGGAACATGCCGCGCGCCTGTTCGGCAGCCGCTGGTGCCGCGGTCATGCCCATCTCCTATCGCCGGTTGAAAGAGCCTGGCGTGAAGCGGATTGGGCAGCCATGCAGGCTGACCTGGGTGAAGCGCGGTTTGCTGAACTCTATGAGCAGGGCAGGCAGATGTCATACGACCAAACGATCAAACTGGCTCAGGAGGTATGTGCTGGTAAATCAAATTCCGGATACATCAACGCTCCAACTCAGGTGAGCGGCTGACTGGTAAATCTTACTCCTCTAGATCTTCCAGGATGCCGTCCGGGCTGAATGTCACGTTGGTGCGACCGATGGTGACCACGGGGCGAGATGGGAAATTGGGCAGCGGGGCGGGTCTGACTTCAACCTTTGCCGTCCCAGCCACGATCTGTTCGCAGGCGGTGATCGCATCCGGCAGCACGTCCTCGCCCAGCGGCTCCCCCAATGGACGGAAATCGTAGTGACCGTTGAAGTAGCGGTCGTATTCTGGCTGCAGACTTTGCAGCCGTTTCAGATAGAAAAGCGCTTTTTCAATGGAGGTGAAGCGCTGCGACCCTCTCGGTCCGCCCCCGAGGTGGAGGTTGCAGTTGCATGCGTCGCCCATGAAGAGGGTGCGCGTGTTTTCGTCCAGGAACGTGATACAGCCTGGGGTGTGACCCGGGCAGGCGTACACTGTGACCTTGCGGTTGCCCAGGTCGATGACCTGCTCATCTTCCAGCGGGAAAAGCTGCGGGCAGGGTCCCCACTCGGTCACATCTTCCTCCAGGTTGTAGGGGTAGTCGCCTTTTTCGCGCTCGGCGATGAAGCGGATGTAACCCAGGCGACCCTCCACGCTTAATCCGATCCCTCCGCCTTTGTCAAAGTCAGGGATGCTGGCCGGGTGGGTATAGCCCTGGTCGAAGGCGCTGGCTCCACCGACGTGATCGGCATGGTCGTGGGTGTAACACACCATCAGAGGCTTGCTGGTCAGGGTGCTGACAAAGCCTTTCAGGTCACCGATCCCGATGCCGGTGTCGATCAGCATGGCTTTTTCGTAGCCGATCAACAGAAACATCGAGGCGCAGTCGAACTCGCCAATCTCGTAAGTGCGCTCCGCAATTTCTTTGTAAGGAAATGCCCGGGTTTTCACTGATCTATTCTCCTTAAATCTTGATGGTGGGTGCGGTTGGATTATAGCAGGAAATGGAGATGATTAATGGCTGGCTGATCCCGGTGCAGCCTGCTCAGGTGTGATTGAACCTCGCAGAGATTGCCTTGTCCGGCGCGGTCAAATGGCAGGGGATGAGCTGCCCCTTATGAACCGGCTTCTCGTCTAAGTTACATCAGCGTCCGAAATACTGGGGATGGGTGAATAACGCTAAAAGTCCACTCAATAAATTCCAGTTGCGTTGCCTTTTCAGGACTGTTTTTGGCTCCAGATAGTAATCTTCTTCGCGCTTCCGGGATTTATTTTCCTTCTCCAGGGCAAGCTGGATATCGTACTGCATAGCTTTTGCGTATTGGTGAATGACATGGTACATGATTTTCTCCTTGAACGAATTGAGGGGGTTAAAGAAACGATCCAGCGCTGCTGGTTATGGCTTTTCAGAGGATGGAAGGAAAGATCAAAATCTTCACAGCGTCCTTCACTGGCTTTGATCTTGTCAATCGCAACCTTTCGCTTTCCAAGGTAATGGCTGGATGCTACCTTCATATCCGTGGTGAGGCTGCTGATGTCAAGAAGGGTGTATTTTTTTCGCATTATCAAAGACTTCAATTTTCCAATGGCTCCCTTCAGGCAGGCAGCTTCAAATAAATCCTTCGCACGGGTTTCTGATCCAAAGGGATTTGCGTAGATTTTTTCAACAACCGTCATTCTGTCCTTCCTTCCTGGTAAATTTTTGCAGCTTCTTCGATAACAAGCGTTTTATCTACCTGCATCAACTTTACAGTCAGAAGGGGTTCAGGTCACCCTCCAGGGAGGAGGGGATTTGGGAGGGATTTTTGGAGGGTACAGAAGATCAGTATGTTTAATCGCTATATGAAAGGGTAAAATTACGAAACCATGTAACCAACTACATTTTTGAAAAGGACACCTCCATGACGAACCAGACTCAAAAGGACGATTTCGAGCACATCCTTGACAACGTCAACTCTTATTCCAGCCCCTCCGACCTGCACATCACCGATATGCGCTTTGCCGATATTGCCGGCGCGCCGATGCACTGCACCCTGATGAAGATCTACACCAACCAGGGTCTGGTGGGTTTCGGCGAGGTGCGTGACGCTGCCACCAAGACCTACGCCCTGATGCTCAAGCGTGTCCTGTTGGGCGAGAACCCTTGCAATGTCGACAAGCTCTTCCGGCGCATCAAGCAGTTCGGAGGTCAGGCACGCCAGGCGGGAGGAGTGTGCGGCGTTGAATTGGCGCTCTGGGATCTGGCAGGGAAGGCTTATGGCGTACCTGTTTACCAGATGCTGGGAGGGAAATTCCGCGACAAGGTGCGCATGTACTGCGACACGGATGTCTCCGGCAAGCCGGATGGCACCAAAATGGGTCACGCCCTCAAAAAGCGCATGGAGCTGGGGTACACCTTCCTGAAAATGGATGTGGGCATTATGTTGATCGCCGAGGAACCTGGAGCGCTCAATTACCCGCTTGGATTGATGGAAGAGATGCGCGAACTGGCGCGGTATCGGATTCCGCTGGTCGGCGTCCACGATGGAAGAGCGCGAGAAGCGCAACCGGGGCTATGATATCTACAATGTCCCCCACCCGATGACCGGCATCCACATCACCGACCACGGCATTGACCTGCTGGAGAAGTACGTGGCGGATGTGCGCGCGGTGATCGGATACACCGTACCGCTTGCCGCCGACCATTTCGGGCACATCGCCCTGGAAGACTGCATCCGCCTGGGGAAGCGCCTGGAGAAATACAACCTCGCCTGGGTGGAGGACATGGTGCCCTGGCAGTACACCGACCAGTACGTGCGCCTGAGCCAGGCGATCGACATCCCGGTTTGCACCGGCGAGGACATCTACCTGAAAGAAAATTTCAAACCCCTGCTCGAAGCGCGCGGCGTCTCGGTCATCCACCCGGACCTGCTCAGCTCCGGCGGCATCCTGGAGAACAAGAAAATCGGCGACCTGGCGCAGGAACACGGCGTGGCGATGGCGGTGCACATGGCGGAAAGCCCCATCGGGTGCCTGGCAGCGGTCCATTCGGTGGCAGCCACCGAAAATTTCCTGGCGCTGGAATACCACTCCGTCGACGTTCCATGGTGGGACGATATCGGCAACGGTTATGCCAAACCTCTGGTGAAGGACGGGTTCATCGAGCGTCCCCGACACGCCCGGGCTGGGGATCGAATCGCTCAACGACGAGGTCATCGCCGAACACATCCATGCTGACGTTCCCGGGTTGTGGGAACCGACGGACCAGTGGAACGATGACTGGGCTCACGACCGCCTGTGGAGCTAAAAGGAGAAGCAAATGACCGATCCCGTACTTTTCGAAACTACCCTCCGTGTCCCGGAAAGCGAAGTGTTCCGCGCCTTCACCCACGCCACCGCGCTGCGTGACTGGCTGTGTAACGAGGCGCTGGTGCAGCCGCGTCCCAACGGTTTGTTGTACCTGTACTGGAACGACGGTTACTCCGCCGCCTGCCCGATCACCGCTTTCGATCCACCGCATGGACTGGATTTCGATTGGTACAGCCCGCAGGATCCGGGAAACACCCATGTCAGTATTCAGATACACACAGAAGGAAAAGCTGTAAAGCTGGTGTTGGAGCATTCCGGTTTTGGTGAAGGTCCGGCATGGGAACAAAATCGACAGGAGAAGGCGGTCGCCTGGAAAGCCTCGCTGGAGAACCTGGAATCGTTTCTGCTGGAAGGCGTTGACCTGCGCCTGGCGCGCCGCCCGCGGCTGGGGATCTGGATGGACGATTTGACCCCTGAGAAGGCAAATGAACTGGGGCTGCCCGAAGCGCAAGGCGTGCTGCTTGCGGGCACTGTTCCGGGCAGCGGCGCCGAGACAGCGGGATTGGTGAGAGACGATGTCCTGGTGAGTCTGAATGCCGTCCCGCTGAGCAATCCGGCTTCGTTCGGGGCGGCTCTGAAGGGTCTGCAGGCAGGTGACCGACCGCTGGTGGAATATTACCGCAGCGGGCAAAAACTGAGCACGGCGCTCGAGTTGGGGCACTTTCCCATCTCGTCCTTACCGGAGAACCCGGCTGCGCTGGCGGAAGAAGTCAGGCAGACGAACGCCCGCATCCATGCCGCATTCGTGGAGCAGACTGCCGGATTGAGTGAGCCCCAGCTCAACCGCCGTCCACAGGGAAACGAGTGGAGCGTGCGTGAGCTCATCGGTCACTTCATCCTGATGGAGCGCGACTACCAGTCGTGGGCGGCGGACATGCTGCGCGATAATGTGGTGGGGGATGATCTGCAAATGCGCCCGAATGTGGATGAGCGCATCCACGCGCTGTTGGGACGCTTACCTCTTCTGGCGGACGCGCTGGCAGAGCTGGCGCTTGCCCAGGAAGAGACGGCAGTTTTGCTGGGATCACTGCCCGAAAATTTCGTCACCTGGCGCAAGCACCTGTACCGGCGGCTGGTGGACTGGTCACGCGAGGTGGTTCCCGGTCACCTGGATGAGGAGCATGCTACTCAACTGGCGGGGATCATTGATGCGGCAAGAAAATCTTAATCCTGCAGCCACAGACTGATCCAAACACATTGAGCTCAAAGGGTTCACAAGGCAAAAAGAGTGTGAATAACCTGCCACTTGGCACAGTAACTTTTCTTTTTACAGACATCGTCGGTTCCACATCCCTGTGGGAGCGAAACGCGGATTCTATGAAGGATGCTTTAGATATCCACAACATAGCCCTCAAGGGAGCAATCGAAACTCACCGAGGGGTGATTTTTAAAACCGTTGGCAACTCCTTCCAAGCAGCATTCGCAACCGCGACCGATGCGTTGAATGCAGCCATAGACGGTCAAATTTCCCTGCAGTCCTCTCACTGGAATATTCTGGGACCCCTGAACGTGCGCATGGGACTGCATACTGGTGAGGCGAAACTTGACCCCGGTGGGGATGAATACACCGTTTCTCACACAAAGAACCGCGCAGCTCGGATCATGTCTTCTGCGCATGGGGGACAAATCTTGCTCTCGCAAGAAACCGCCGAACTGGTGGCAAGATCATTAGCTGATGGTGTGACACTCAAGGACCTGGGTACCCACCGCATGAAAGGAATGGATCTTCCAGAGCATCTTTTTCAGGTTCAAACCCCTGGATTACTGCAGGAATTCCCACCACTTGCCAGCTCAATTGCCCATCCCAACAACTTGCCGATCCGACTCACCTATTTCATCGGTCGTGAGAAAGAGACCGAATTGATTTGTGATCTTCTGGCAGAATATCGATTGGTAACCCTGACCGGTTCTGGTGGCACTGGCAAAACTCGCCTTGCTTTGCATGTAGCAAGTTTGGTTCTGGACCATTACCCGAATGGCGCCTGGTTGGTAGAACTGGCTCCACTTACAGACCCAACTCTTATCCCGGCAACAATTGCTGGGTCGCTTGGATTAACTGAAACATCAGGCAGAAGCATCCTGGATTCCCTGAACGATTTCCTCAGACAAAAAAACTTGCTATTGATCCTGGATAACTGCGAACACCTGCCTGAAGCCTGCGCCAGCCTTGTAGACAGATTACTCAAAACCTGTCCAGAATTAACAATTCTGGTCACCAGCCGCGAATTATTGGGATTAGAAGGAGAGACCCCGTACCGCGTTCCGCCAATGACACTACCGGATGAGAACCAACAACCGGTAGTGTCTCAACTCACAGAATACGATTCAGTACGCTTATTTGTAGAGCGCGCCAGGATGTTTCTGCCCGGTTTCACCATCACAGAAAACAATGCTGTGGCAATTACGCAGGTGGTCAACCGATTGGACGGCATCCCGCTTGCTATCGAATTGGCTGCTTCGCGCCTGCGAATGTTCAGCGTTGAGCAGATAGCTGCACGGTTGAAGGATGCCTTCCGTCTGCTAACCGGCGGAGGTCGCAGTGGTTTACCTCATCACCAGACTCTGCGAGCTTTGATTGATTGGAGCTACAATCTACTCTCTGTGCCTGAAAGAATATTGCTGAGAAGGCTATCCGTATTTGCGGGTGGCTGGACTTTGGAAGCTGCTGAACAGGTTTGCACTGGGACCTCTGATGTTCACCCCCAGCTTTACCCTGAAGATATCTTCGATTTATTATCCAGTTTAGTGGATAAGTCACTGGTTATCACGGAACATTTGGACGAAGAAGTAAGGTTTTCATTACTGGAAACTATACGAAAGTATGCACATGAGAAATTAGTCGATGAAAGTAGTGCTGAACAAATACGGTCTCTCCATCTGGCATATTATGTTGGATTGGTCAGATCACAAGAACCGGAAATTCGTGGCAGGAAACAAATCCAGACGCTGGACCATTTGGAGCGCGAATTAGATAACCTTCGCCATGCATTAGAATGGGCACTTCATAATGAAGTTAACACAGAATTAGAGCTTGCAGCCGCGCTAAAATGGTTCTGGCATATACGCTACCACTGGTCAGAAGGCATCGATTGGCTATCGAACGGGCTCGCAGCCCTGGAAAGATCTGGCTCTGGAGAGTCAAAGCCAGATCAAACAAGGCTCCTACGCGCCCGAGCCCTGAGTGCCCTGGGGTTTCATCTCCTGATGCAGTCCACCCAAAACCATCCTACCCTGGAAAAAGCAAAAGCCAGCCTCGTAGAGAGCCTGGCAATATATCAGGAAAATGAACAGGAGCAAAGCCCTGAAATCCGGAGCGGTAAAGCCTGGACTTTGCTGAACCTGGGCAATTATCACGCGCAGGATGGCAGGAAGGATTTAGCTTTGCCAATAATCCAAGAAGCCCTTGATTTGTTCCGTGTTAGCGACGATGCTCATGGAATTGCAGAATGCTTACAAGCATTTGGCGGCATGGAGAGTGATCCAGCGCTCAGAATAAAGATTCACCAGGAGCAGTTGGCTGTTGAAGAGATCAACGGCGATATTGAGGGGATCGCCACCGCGTTATGTTTTATCGGTTGGTCAAGTTTTTTGAATGGAAATTACAGTGAAGCCCTGGAAACCTACGAAGCAAGCCTGGCTTATTATGAGGAGGTATACAACCCCGATATGATCGCGTGGATCTGGTCCGCTTTGGGTGTTGCAGCTCAGAACTCAGGAGATTTGCCACGCGCTGAACAATGCCTGACGCAATCACTAGTACTTAATATTAATCTACGAAACGAAGGCCGCACAGCTTTATGCCTGTATCTTCAAGGTTTTTTAACGGCGGCTGAAGGTCACTATGACCATGCAGTTGAGATCAATGATCGTTTAACAGGCATAGCTCAGAAAACGGAGAATAAAATCACTGCTTATAACGCACTTTACCAACGTGCCAGAATTGCACGTTTGCAAGGGGATCATGCCATGGCGCAAGATTTCATTGAACAAACGCAAAAACAAAACGGTATCCCTGAAAACCAAAAAATGCTGACCCACGTGGAATTAGGTCATCTGGCGATGCAAAACGAGAGTCTTCAACAAGCAGGCAACTTCTGGCGTGAAGCAATTCAGATCCTGGATAAAAGTAACGATTTATTTTGGACCGGATTTCCCATGGATGCTCTGGCTTACCTTGCTTTACGGGAAAATGATCTTGAGCGCGCTGCCTGTCTGTTTGGTACTCGTTGGAGCCAGGGGATCTTCTATTTCCTCTCACCGGATGAACGTCTTCAGCGTGAAGCCGACTTAACCTTTATCCAAGCGTCATTGGGCGGCAAAGTCTACAAAGAATTGTTCAAAAAAGGCAATGTTATGAACCTGCAACAAGCATTGAGGTTGGCAAAGGAGGTTTATTACCGTTAACTCAATCCACAACAGAACCCGGACAAAAAACCTCACAAGGAAAAATCCGGAACTGACTGTAGATCTGTGAAAACGAAGTTATGCAGGTTTGGATTTAAATTTTAAGCCATCCTTCATATCGGTAATTTTATAAACTTCGCCAAGCTTATCGTACGTTGTCCATAAACCAGTTTGAACTCCGTCCGTAAAATACCCGGAACGTAATTTCGTGCCGTCTTTGCGGAACCACTCCCAATAACCCGTCTGTACACCGTTTACCATCTGACCCTTCGCCCACAGGGAGCCGTCTTTGTGGTACTTGATATATTCCTCTACCTCTGGTTTGGCGTTCATGCCCCATCAAGCCTTTCATCGAGGTTGGTGGGATGATAAACCACGCCATTACGCTCCATGTGCTGTCGCAGGAAAGCCTGCACATCGACAACCTGCCCGGTGTGAGCGGATTCGACCGCAGCAAAAAGCAGCGCGGCGCACTGGATGTTGTCAGCCAGGCTGTTTGGCGGTTCGTCACCACCACCCAGCCACTCTACAAACATTTCCGCCAGCCAGGGATTCATCCAGACAGGCTGCTGGCGCAAGGGCAGGTCTTGTGCCAATGGCTTTTCCCACGCTCCGCTGCGCAGCACGCGCAGCCAGCGCCGGTCCAGTTCCAGACTCCCAGCTTCACATTCGGCTCGGAAGTATTCATTCGTCCAGCCGTTCATGGTTGAAGCATTGGCTTTGGCTCCCTCATAAAAACACTTCACCCCGTTCTCCATCTCCATGGTGATCAAGCCGGTGAAGTCACCAGCGAACTCGCCCCAGGGAGGGTTCCAGGTCAGCGCATGGACGCTCTTTGCGTTCGAGCCAGACAAAGCTCTATAAATGTCGAAATGATGGACAGTGCCCTCGATCAGCAATGGATCCGGTATCTCATGGCGGAATTTGCCCCAGGAAGCGAACTGCCGGCAGTTGTGCGTAAAGCGACCAATGATGTAGTTCAGCCTGCCGTAATCACCGCTTTTGACAGCAGCCTCGAGCGTCTGTTTATCCTGGTCAAAGCGATGGCTCATCGTGACAGCCATTTTCAACCTGGCATCGTTGACTTTCTTATAAATCCGGCAGCAGGCGTCCATGGTATCGGCGATGGGTTTTTCAGACAGGATGTGGCAGCCATATTCAACAGCCAGATCGACCATCTCTTCATGGAAAGCGGGGGGGACGACAATGGTGACAAAATCGGGTCTGGTCTGGGCGATCGCCTGGGCGGCGTCAGTATAAAGCTGGTGGTCGGACAAACCTAATTGAGACCTGGCATTCTGCAGCACGGTGGTGTTGATATCGACTGCTCCTACAGGCTCAATGGATCCATTTTCGATCAAGCGCGGGAGCACTGCCGTGCACCAGTGACTGCCGAACCCCCCAACGCCAATTTGAACGAACTTCAGCGGCTTCATTCCGGAAAGTCCTGTGGCAATGGCATGGATGCTACTGCGTGTCCCGCGCTCTTGACCTCATCTTTATGCAGGTGACCAATTCGACCGCCTTCCGGTGTGGCGTCCTCAAACCAGAAGGCGCGCAGCTCTTCATACACCTCCAACACATCATGCTCATCACCAGCTCGGGTGCAGACAATGTCACCGGGTTTGACGTAATACTCCACCCCCTCGCTCATCACCTTGGCTTTGCCCTCGAAAATTAGCCAGTACTCGTCACAATCGTGGTAATGGCAGTCAAACCGCCCGTCTTTGGCACGCACTCGAAATGTACCTGCGCTGGTAACGGCGCTCCATTCAGGTCTGTTTCCTGATCCCAATGGGCTAATGGACGTATGAACAACAGGCATTGTCTCACTTCTCCTTTTGCGTAGATTGACCGTGCATTAAAATTTAGGAGCTCTTCAGCTGCGATGGTCTCAGCCAGATTGACCGCACTGAGAGGTTATTTGTCAACCAGTTGTTCCAGCCGGTCGACCAGTTCTGAAAGGATCTTGAATGCGGCCTCCACGGGTTCGGGTTTGGAAAGGTCGATACCAGCCTGTTTGAGGCTGTCCAGCACGTACATGCTGTTTCCGGATTTGAGGAAACCGAGATACGCCTGCGCCGCACCCGGAACCCCTTTGAGGATGCGTTCGGCAAAGGCGTGTGCCCCGGCGATGCCGGTGGCGTACTGGAAGACATAATAATTCATGTACATGTGCGGGAAGGTCGCCCAGGTGATGCCAACCCGCTCTCGGTCGAAGCTCATCTCGTCGCCATACCCTTCTGCAAAGAGGTCCGCCATTATGCGGATCATGTCATCGGCAGCAAGCCCCTCACCTCGCTCTTCACGACCGTAAATCTCCTGCTCAAACCGCGCCAGAGTGGGCATGATGAAGAAGTAGCGGTGGAAATTTGCCATCGCTTCTTCGATGATGTTGATCTGAAAATCAGGGTCAGGGTTGTTCTCGAGGAGATAAGCGCGCACCATCGCCTGGTGGAAATTGGAGGCGATTTCGGCGGCAAAAGTTGAGTACTCCGAATAAATCATCGGCTGGTTTTGCCAGGTGAGGTAAGAATGCATCGAGTGACCCAGCTCGTGTGCGAAAACGCTCATCCCAAACATTGTCTCATCATAATTCAACAGGATGAACGGGTAGGTACCGGGCGCACCAAATGAAAACGCGCCGTCCCATTTGCCCACATTTGGGAAGACATCCACCCAGCGCTGCTCCAGGCAGCCGCGGCGGATCGTTTCGGCATAATCATCGCCCAGCGGCTTCAAACCATCGCAAATCCAGTCAACGCCCTGTTCATAGCTGACCTTAGGCGGGTTCTGGGTGAGCGGCGCCCAGATGTCGTATGGGTAAAGTTTCTCCACCCCAAGAGCCTTTCGCCGCACCGCCCAGTATCTGTGCCAGGTTGGCAGGTTCTCGCGGAATGTGTTCACCAGGTTGTGGAATACTTCCACCGGCAGGTTGTCCTGGAAGAGGGATGCCTCCAGGCAGGATTCGTGCCGCCGGGCGCGCATGCGGAACACCAACGACTTGATGTTCGTCGCCAGGTTGCTGGTGAGGGAATTGCGCATCCCCAGGTAGGTGTCCATGAAGCCCTCGTACGCCGACCGGCGAAGATCACGGTCCGGTTCCTTCATCAGGCTGTCAAAGGTGCTGGCTGTCACGTGTACAGATTGTCCATCCGATGAAACTGCAGGAGGAAATTTTAGATCAGCATTGGACATGACGCTGGTTGTATTGGAGATATTACTGAATGTATCCGATGCCAATCCAAGTAATTGCTCCACTTCCTGAGAGCGCACATGCGCCTGCCTGCGAAAAAGATCATCGATGTAATGCTCGTACACTTTCATATCCGGGCTCTCATCAATCCAGGCGCGCAATTTTTCCTCACCGATTGCCAGCATTTCCGGATCCAGGAATGCCAGCGAGGCGAACGCCTGTCCGATCACTGCCTGTGCCTGGCTGTTACGCCGGACTGCGTCCTGGTCGGTTGTGTCCACGGAAGAAGACATACGGGCATAGAAAAACATGCGTATCCCATCCACGTAAACGGCTTCGATCGCCTTCATTGCCTCCAGGAACAAGGCGGGACTTTCACCCAGCTTACCCTGGTATTGGGCTGCAACCGCTATCTGCTCCGGGAGCTGCTTCAATGCTTTTTCCCAATCCTGAACCGTTGGGTAAACCGATTCAGCATTCCATTTGTATTTTTGGGGTATTTCGCTTCGCTGCGGAATCTTCTTTTCAGTCATTGTGAACTCCTTGTATTTATATGAAACTTTTGGAAATGGTCGTAATCTCGAGGAATTTTTACCTGATGGAAGCGTTGTTGATTATAAATCCTTTTTATCTGCCTGGTTCGGTTGCGCTGCTTTTTCGGCGACCTAACATAGGACAATCGAGGGAAACGATACCAATTCCTTTAACCATCTTTTTCCGATCTCGATATCCAGACTGCTGCCAGGAGAGCCAGCAGACCGAGGGCATCAAACAGAACGAAGCGCATGATCGAAGACCTGGCTAAAACATAACTCACCGGGAGAGCGGCATATATGAGCGTCTCACCCAGCAGCCCAATCGATTGCATCCCAACGGCTTCATATAATGAAATCCGGAAACGGACAGGATTCCACAAGGCAACACCATAAGGCACATTCCACATCAAGAACAACACACCGAGTGAGCGGATTACAAATTCCCCGATGTCACCTGAAATTTCAAAAGATGGGGCATAATTGCCCGGAAAGATAATGAATGCAAGCGCGCTCTGGACATTGATGATGAATACAAAACCAATCAGAGCCCGGGAAATGTGGACGCGCACGCTGGGATTATACCTGTTCTCGTCGAGTAGGATTTTATGGTGATATAATTAGAGTGATTGTGTCAAATTTCAACAAATCAACCGGCGGGTAAATGTCTGACAGTACAACGTTTGAAAAATCAAAACTGAACTCAGGGCAAATTCTGAAGATTTCGCTCTTCTCCGAATTGCCAAAGGCAGAATGCGACGCTCTGCTGCGCATCGCTCAACCGCGAAAATATGCCGAGGGCAGCATCCTCTTCCACGAGGGTGACCTCAGCAACACCTTCATGATCATCCTTGAAGGCGAGCTGGAGATCATCAAGAATTACGGCTCTGACACCGAGATGCGCTTGGGAGTTTTGGGCAGCGGTGAATACCTGGGAGAGATGAGCCTCTTCCTGCGCAACCAGGTGCGGTCCGCCAGCGTGCGCTCATCGAGAGACACCCATGTAGTCGCCATCCCACGGGATGAATTCGAAGCGCTGCTCAAACGCCAGCCTTCCCTGGCTTTTTCCCTGATGCAGGAGATGAGCCTGCGAATGCGCAACCAGGACCGCCTGACGACCCAGGATTTTACGCGCCAAAAATGAACAGCTGCAAGCAGCCTACAACGATTTAAAGCTGCCCAGGCGCAGATCATCGCCCAGGAAAAGCTGAAACACGAGCTCGAGATGGCTCGCCAAATTCAAGAAAGCTTCCTGCCGGATAAACTGCCGGTATTAGACGGTTATCGCATTGCCGCGCATTGGGAACCTGCCCGCGAGGTCAGCGGTGATTTTTATGATTTCATCCCACTGCCTGATGGAAAAATTTGCATCGTTGTCGGTGACGTTACCGATAAAGGGGTGCCGGCATCCCTGGTGATGGCGACCACCCACAGCATCCTGCATGCTGTGGTCAACAGCGCTATTGCCCTCGATGGGGGCAGCTCGCCTGGTTGGATTTTGTCTCAGATGAATGACGTCCTTCAGCCAGACATGCCCATGTATATGTTCGTTACCTGCTTGGTGTCTGTTCTCGACCCGAAAACTGGTGCTTTCCGCTTCGCCACCGCCGGTCACCCGCCCCCCTTCCAGCGTACAAACAATGGCATTATCGAATTGAAGGCAAAAGGGATGCCCTTAGGTCTGCTCCCTGAGCGTACATATGATGACGTGGAAATCATCGTCGATAAAGGCGATAACTTATTATTTTTCAGCGACGGATTGATCGAAGCTATGGATGAAGATAAAAACCTGTTCGGCGAAGAACGGCTGGAGAAAGTGCTCGAAGAATACCAGGGTGAGGAGTTGATCCCGCATTTGTTAGAGAAACTGGCTGAGTTCACCCACAGCAAGACTGAACCGGATGATGATGTCACGCTGGTCAGCCTTGACAGGGAAGCCTGACTGTCTGGCTTTGTTGTAATGTTTACGATGTAGCGGTGCACCTGTGTGTGCGCCGTGGTAAGATTAAGCCATTATTCCATGCACATAAATCTCGCCCTTGCTCAGATCAACACCCGTCTGGGTGATGTCAAAGCGAACCTGGAGAAACACCTGGACCTGGCAGCCCAGGCGCGCCTCGATGGCGCGGATATCATCGTCTTCCCGGAATTATCCCTGACAGGTTACGTTCTGCAGGATCTGGCATCAGCCGTGGCGCTCAAGCCCAGTGAATCGGATCCGGTTTTCAAAAGCCTGCTTGAAGCCAGTAAGGATATCGACATCGCGGTGGGTTTCGTCGAAGAAGACAACCGTAACCGTTTTTACATCGCATCCGCATACCTCTCAAGGGGTGAGGTCCTGCACGTGCACCACAAAGTGTACCTGCCAACCTACGGTCTTTTTGACGAGGGGCGGTTCTTCGCCTGGGGTGATTCGGTGAGGGCATTCGACACCCGCTTTGGGCGTTTTGGAATGTTGATCTGCGAAGATTTCTGGCACGCCTCCCCGCCTTATTTGATTTGGCTGGATGGCGCCGATGTGCTCCTGTTTTTATCCGCATCGCCTGGCAGGGGCTTGAGCTCCGCAGCCCAGCTTAAATCATCACAGTGGGTCGAACGCATCAACCAGGCATATGCCAGCCTGTTCACTTCATATGTGGTACACAGCAACCGCTCTGGATTCGAAGACGGTCTCAATTTCTGGGGCGGGTCAACCGTGTTTGACCCGAACGGCAATCTGGTTGGGAAAGCGCCGTACCACGAAGAAGCGCTATTGCTGGTTCAATTGGATCTCAACCAGCTTCACCGCACGCGCCCGGCTGCCTCTGCTGCCGCGATGAACGCACCGCGCTGGTCGTGCGCGAAATGGAGCGCATCCTTGGAGCGAGACAGGCAGGCATCCGTTGATGGCTGGAAACATCACCCTCGAAATAAATACCGGGCTTCCGCGCAGGATTCTGACCGGGTTCATCAAGAGCGAGATCAAGCGCGCCGGGTTCACCAGAGCGGTCATCGCCCTTTCCGGAGGTGTTGACTCAGCTTTATCCTGTTTCCTGGCAGCGGAAGCGCTGGGGGCGGACAACGTCCTGGCGATCAGAATGCCCTACCGCACTTCATCGCCAGAATCACTCGAGCACGCTCAGTTGGTGATCGACGCGCTTGGGGTGCAGTCTTTGACCATCCCGATCACCGAGATGGTGGACCCTTTGCTGGAGCTCTATCCCGATGCAAACCCAGTGCGCAGAGGCAACGTGATGGCACGAATGCGCATGATCGTGCTTTACGACCAGTCGGAGGCTTTCAACGGGCTCGTGGTGGGTACGGGGAACAAAACCGAAATCCTGCTAGGCTACTCTACGCTGTACGGTGATTCTGCCTGCGCCATCAACCCCTTGGGCGACCTTTATAAGACCCAGGTGCGCGAGCTTTCGGGGGCTGTGGGTGTTCCACGCCCTATCCTGGACAAACCACCATCCGCAGATTTATGGCTTGGGCAGACTGACGAAGATGAGCTGGGGTTTACATACGCGGATGCAGACCAGCTGCTTTACCTGCTGGTCGATGAGCGCTTCAGCCCGGAAGAGTGCATCCAGGCAGGGTTCGATCCCGATTTTGTACAGCGCGTGGTGGAGCGTGTTCGGCGCAGCCAGTTCAAGCGCGTGCTGCCGCCCATTGCCAAGTTATCCAACCGCACTGTGGGTTATGACTTCCTCTACCTCCGCGACTGGGGGACGTAAATCCTTTTTTAATATGAACGGGCTATTATATGGGGGAATCAACTCGGATTACACGGATTGGTGGATGCCACAGATTTTAATACGAATATTACGAATGGGCGAATTTAGCGAATGTATTTGAGATGACGTGCATCTCGTCATACAAATTTGTATGATGGCATCGTTTCCTGGCAGCACCGTGGATCGATCCTACATCACTCTCCGCAGGGCGATAATAAACAACTTTTTGTAGTTGCGACTTCAGTCGCTGTTTTTTAGTTTGAGACAGCTGAACTATACGCAGCCCAATGACAGGAGTACTCAGAGTCTTCCACATCGCTGCTGCTCTACAAAGGAGCTGACTCGAAAAGACCCTCCCATTCGCGCATCAATTGTTCCAGCTCGTGCTGCAGGCGCACATATTCATTACCCATTTTCTGAACTTTTTTAGGATCGGCTGGCGGATTTTCAAGCTGCACCGCCAGATCATCTATTTGTGCTTCAAGCACACTGATCAACCCCTCCACCTCCATCATGCGCGCCTTTTTGCGCCGTTCTGTGCTGTTGATTTCGCGAAAAACGCGCTTTTTGCTCTGCATATTCCTGGTCAGGTGCGGACTTCCGCGCACTCCCATCTTTATCAGCAAGCGTCTTTTGAGCGTTCTGGAATTCCCTGTACTGGCTGTAGGTGCCCTCGTAAACGTTTAAAGACGCCTGGTCCGGGACAATCTCCCAAATATGCGTCGCCAGGGCATCGATCAGATAGCGGTCGTGTGACACCAGCAGAATGGTGCCGCCATACTCCGATAATACCTCCTGCAGGGTTTCCTGGGCTGGGATGTCGAGATGGTTCGTTGGTTCATCGAGGAGCAGCAAATTCGCCTTGATCAACCCCAGCTTTGCAAGCGCCAGCCTGCCGCGCTCACCGCCAGAAAGCGTACTCACTTTACGGAACACATCTTCCCCCGTGAACAGATAACTTGCCAGGTAATTGCGGATTTCAGCCAGGAGCATATTTGGCGCGAGGGCGTCAATCTCCTCCACCAGAGTTTTCTCGGGATCTAATCCCTCATGCGCCTGGGCAAAGAAACCGATATGCAGGCTGGCTCCAAGCAGCACTTCTCCCTGCAGCGGAGCCAATTCACCCAATAGAGTTTTCAAGAAAGTGGTCTTCCCGGCTCCGTTAGGACCGATTAAGGCGGCACATTCACCGCGCCTCAGCAGCAGATCGGGTGAGGTGAACAACGGCTTCCCCTCATCTTGATATCCCACCGCCAGGTCACTGGTGCGCAGGACCAGGTCACCTGAGCGGTTGGAGGGCTTCAGTCTCAAATGCAGGTTCGGCGGGCGGTTGGAGGGTCCGGACAGCGCCTTAATGCGCCGATCCACCTCTTCCACCCCCATCATGTGGGGTGAAATTTCCGCCTGGGAACTGACCTCAAGCCAATTTTTGCTTGTCGCGGCATCAAAGCCTATCTGCTCGATCGCTTCGACCTGGCGGCTCAGCCTGCGCAGCCTGCCCTTCGCCTGGGTCACATTCTGCCCGGCGATGTTGCGCTTGATATAGTCCAGATCTTTCAGCAGCCTTCCCATCTCCGCGGCAAAAACCTGCTGGCGTAAATTCCAGCGTTCTTCCCGGTGCTGAAGGTACTGGGTATAGTTGCCGCGGTAAAGCTCAAGCCCTCCACCGCGGAACTCCCAAATGTGGTCCACGACCCTATCGAGAAAATAGCGGTCATGTGAGACGATTAACACCGCCCCAACCCAATCGCGCAGGTATCCTTCCAACCACTCGACCGCCTGGATGTCCAAATGGTTGGTGGGCTCGTCTAAAATGAGCAGATCCGGATTTGTGAGCAGCAGCCGCGCAAGCACAAGCCGTGTACGCTGACCGCCTGAGAGTTGAGTAATTGGGCGGTAAAAATCGCCCCCGCGGTAAAAATCGCCCCCGCGATTTAAATCACCTCCGCGGCTAATATCGCCAGGCTCGAAACCCAATCCCGTGAGTACCTGGCGGATGCGCTGTTCATAAGTGTAGCCGCCTTGATGCTCGAAAGACATCTGAAGATTGCCGTATCTTTCCAGGATCTCACCCGGCTCTTCAACTTCCGCCAGCTGTTGTTCCAGCTGGCGGAGTTCAACCTCCTGCGCCCTCAATTCTTCGAATGCACGCAAGCACTCTGACCAGACTGTGCGATTGAGGGCAGCATCTGCCTGGGATGCGGTATCTGCGCCAGCTATGATCGAGGAAAGGAGTGCCTCCTGGGGAAGGTACCCAAGCTGCAAGTTCCGGGCGCGCTGTAGAGTGCCGCCGGAAGGCTCCTCCAGCCCGACCAGGACCCTCAACAGGGTGGTCTTACCGATTCCATTCGGTCCAACAATGGCAATCCTCGCCCCTTTGGGAATCGTGAAGGATATCCCGGAGAAAATATCAACAGGGTCGTACGATTTTGCGAGGTTAGAAGCGGTAATTAAGGACAAAACATCACCTGTGGACGCTTTCGGTGGTCACGTTTGCGCCCCTAGGGTTTTGAGAACCCTAGGGGCGATATTATCACACACTCACAGGATAAGTACGTTATCACCCTGATCTTAAAATCACCTAATTATCGCATGTTATAATTTTCGACTTGTGTTTCAATAAAACTTTTATTGCCCAATGCCTATGAGCGAAGAAATTACTTCCCAAAAGACCTCCAAAGGTCTCTCCACAGCCATTAAAGTCCTGCTGGTGCTTGCTTTTGTGATTGCAGCCGGGCTGACCGCTTTTCTCACATTTTCTGCGGTGCGCGATTTCGTAACATCATTCGAGATCGCCAACCTGCCGGGTATAGCCATAAAAGAGGGCACCTCACAAGAAGAGGCATCAACCGGCGGTGAGGCGGAAAGCAGCGCTGAAGAGCAATTATCCGTGCCCTTACAATCGCAGGATGGACCCACGCCAAAGAGTTGGGACGGCGCCAACCGGGTATCGATATTGCTCCTGGGATTGGACCAGCGCGACTGGGAAGAAGGTGAAGGTCCTCCACGCACGGACACGATGATCCTGTTCAGCGTTGACCCGTTATCGCGCACGGCAGGCATGGTCTCCATCCCCCGAGATCTGTGGGTCAACATCCCTGGCGGTTATAAATATGGGCGCATCAACACCGCTTACCAGCTGGGAGAAGCCTATAAATATCCTGAAGGCGGTGGTCCGGGATTGGCGATGGACACGGTCGAGGAGCTGCTGGGTATACCAATTGATTATTACGCACAAGTTGATTTCGATGCCTTCATGCGATTTGTGGACGAAATTGGCGGTATCGAAGTTTACGTGCCAGAAAAGACGTGGGTTGACCCTGTTGGCGCCAACAACACCAGAAGGCTGAAAATCGGCGACTGGCACATGGATGGCAAGTTAGCTCTTGCCTATGCTCGCTCACGCAAAACCGAAGGCGGGGATTTTGATCGCGCTCAGCGCACCCAGGCAGTCATTATGGCAATCCGGGATAAAATTCTCAGTGCGGATATGGTGACGGAATTGATCACCAAAGCCGGGGTGCTTTATAAGCAGCTTTCCGATGGTATCCACACCAACATGACCCTGGATGAAGCCCTGCGGCTTGCATGGCTGCTTGCTCAAATCCCTGACGAAAATATCAAGAAAGGGGTTATTGGACCTCCAGACCAGGTGCTGCTGGCAACAAACACGGACGGCACCCAGGAAGTGCTCAAACCGATCACCGATAAGATTCGTTTGATGCGGGACGAAATTTTCACCAACGCGGGTCCGGTAAGCCCAGCCGCTGCCGATCGTGACCTCGTCAGCCTGGTGGCAGAAGAAAGTGCGCGGGTTGCAGTGCTCAACGGAAGCAGCACGCCCGGGCTTGCCGCCAGCACATCTGATTACCTCACCTCACAGGGGCTGAACGTTGTGCAGACCGACAATGCCCAAAAAGCCACCCCTTATACAGAAATTATTTTCTACTCCGGAAAACCCTATACGGTAAAGTACCTGGTTGATTTGATGGGCATTGATCCCATCCGCATTTTCCATGTCAACGATCCCACGAGTCCAGTGGACGTTACTGTGATCCTTGGCGACCAGTGGTCTGCCAATAACCCGATGCCATAAACCTTATTACCTGAGCTGTCGTTTATCACTCAATTAGCCTTATAAAAAAGATATACTTGAGGCGTGGAAAGTCTTTCCGGTTCGGTCGAGCGGGTGACATACTATAATCCTGAGAACGGCTACAGCGTCTTACGCATGCGCCCTGAGGGATCGCTGCGCGGGAAGCGACCAAAAGCTGTTGGGCGCGATGGACTGGTGACCGCCACCGGCAACCTGCCAGAGATTGTGCCCGGTGAGTATGTAAACCTGAAAGGTGACTGGGTCAACCACCCTAAACACGGTACACAATTTCAAATCGAATACTGCGAACAAACCACTCCAGCGACGGTAGCCGGTATACGACGCTACCTGGGTTCCGGGCTTGTGCGAGGCATCGGACCACGCCTGGCTGACCGCATCGTGGCACAGTTTGGGTTGGATACACTGGACATCATCGAGAACGAACCTGAGCGCTTGAAAGAAGTGCCGGATATAGGTCCAAAACGGACAAAGAAGATCGCCGCAGCCTGGGAAGAACAACGCCAGGTGAAGGAGATCATGCTCTTCCTGCACAGCCACAGCATCAGCACCAACCTGGCAATAAAAATATACAAGGAGTATGGCGACCAATCCATGGGCGTGCTGCAAAGTGATCCCTACCGCCTGGCACGCGACCTGTACGGTGTGGGCTTCAAGACCGCTGACCGCATCGCCCAATCACTCGGTCTTCCAATCGACCACCCATCCCGCCTCGAAGCGGGGATTGTCTACGCTCTCAACCAATCAGTCGACGAGGGGCATGTCTACCTGCCTCGCCAGGAGCTGCTCAACCAGGCTGCCGAATTATTAGCCGTACCGGGAGATTTGTTACCTGCAGCCTTAGAGCGTCTGCGCAGCGAGCAGCGTACCCATGAACAGAACGTACCCACCACATCAGATGAAAATGGCAGGAATGGTAGCCACTCACCGGATGGCGGCAATGTAACCGCTGCAGTCGCCGAAAAATCAGCCGCCTACGGGCAGGCGGCGGTTTATCTGACCCCGCTTTATTACGGCGAACAGGGTGTTGCAGACCGTCTCGCTGAATTATCAGCAGCATTGCCATCGCGGTTGAGCGATATCCCCCCGGCGTTTATCGAATTCGACATCCCCCTTTCCGATGAACAAGCCCAAGCCATCCGCCTGGCGTTGTCACACCCGGTCAGCGTGCTCACAGGGGGTCCCGGAACAGGGAAAACCACCGCCCTGAAAGCATTAATCACTACCCTGGAAGCTTCACGGAAATCTTATGCACTGGCATCGCCCACGGGACGGGCAGCAAAACGGCTTTCGCAAGCCACAGACCGCCCTGCCAGCACCATCCACCGTATGCTCGGGTTCAAGCCGGGAGAGGGTTTCCGCTTTAACGCTGATAACCCTCTCGATGTCGATATGCTGGTCGTGGATGAGGTCTCGATGCTCGACCTGCTGCTGGCAAACCACCTGCTCAAAGCGCTGAACCCGGGCACCCATCTCCTGCTCGTAGGGGATTTCGACCAGCTGCCCTCCGTAGGCGCCGGGGATGTCCTGCGCGACGTGATCGCAAGCGGCATTGCCCCGGTCACCCGCCTGAGTGTCATCTTCCGCCAATCAGCAAGGTCACACATCATTACCAATGCACACCTCATCAACAGTGGGCAGATGCCGCAGTTCCCTCAAGCCGGCACGGACGATGCTCAAGGGCTGAGTGATTTTTTTCTCTTCAGCGCAGAATCCGCTGAGGATGCCTCCAATTGGGTGGAGGACGTGGTCACCAACCGAATTCCCCAAAAATTTGGGCTGCACCCGCTGCATGATATCCAGGTGCTGGCGCCGATGTACCGCGGTCAGGCAGGCGTGACCGCGCTAAACGACCGGCTTCAAGCCAGGCTCAACCCTGCATCTATCCTGAAACCTGAGAAACGCCTGTACGGGCAAACGTTCCGACCTGGTGATAAAGTGATGCAGACTCAGAACAACTACGATAAGGAAACCTTTAATGGCGATATTGGGTTTGTGTTTGCAATCGATCCCATCGACCACACAATGACCATTGACTTTGAGGGAAGAGCCGTGCTGTATGACTGGAGCGAAGCCGACCAGCTGGTGTTAGCCTATGCCGTCTCCGTACACAAGGCACAGGGGTCCGAATTCCCGGGGGTGGTGATCCCGATGATCACGCAGCACTACATGATGCTGCAGCGCAACCTGCTGTATACCGCCATCACGCGGGCGAGAGAGCTCTGTGTGCTGGTGGGGAGTCGTAAAGCGATCGGGATTGCCGTGAGTAACAACCGCGTGGCACAGCGTTATACCGCGCTGGATTGGAGATTGAGGGAGCGGTTGTAAAGCACCAGGGCGGCAAAAGCGAGTACGCAGAACAACATGTCCACCAGGACGATCCAGACCATCACCTGAGCGCCCTGGCTCTCGAAAAATTGCCCCACCACCCAGGGAAGCACCATCCCCCCGGCGCCTGCGCCGGTAAAAAACCAGCCCGCGGTGCGTCCGGTGAGTGTCATGCGGTGCTCCGCCCAGTTGATCATGGTGGGGAATAACGATGCCATTGCCAGACCAAGACCAACCGTGCAAAATAACACTGCTGTGAGTGAATCCGGAAATCTTAACAGCACCAACAAGCTGATCAGACATCCTGTAAGATCCACAACCAGGACCCAATAGGCGCGAACGCGCATAGCAATTGGGATCCCAAGCAAACGCCCGACCATAAAAGAACCCCAGAAGAGCGATGCCAGGTAGGCTGCCTGGGATTTGTCCGCCAGGTCGAACGCGAGCACATAAGAGCTGATCCACCCTGCGTAAGCCACCTCTGCGCCAACGTATAAAAAGAAGAAGAGCACGATCAAAGCAACCACAACCCCAGGGACTTTCCTGATCGAGTCCTGCGGATTTTCAGCCTCGCGGGAAGGGCTGGGAAGGCGCAGGATCCAGGCGGCTACCGGTAATGCGCATACGCCTAACAGCCAGTATGCGGCTGTGATCGAATCGGTCAATCCGAGGATCTTGCCGATCAGGAGCGGTCCGATGAAAGCCCCAAACCCAAAGAAGAAGTGAAGCGCGTTCATGTACGGTTCCACGCCACGCCCATCCTCGGTGCGCCTGCGCACCCAAACCAGCTGCGTGTTCGAGCCCACATCCAAAGTGCCCTCTGCAAACCCGACAATGAGCATCAGCGCAGTCAATACCCAGAGCAAGGGCACCAGTGGTATCAGGAAGTACGCGGCAGCCATCAGGGAAAGGACGGTAACCAGCACAGGATGCCCAGGCAAGCGGTCATACAGCCTGCCGCCGCGCAGCGAACCGAGTAAATAGCCGAACGAACGCATGGTGAAGAGCAGGCTTACCTTTGCCAGCCCCACGCCTGTGTTATCTGCCAGACCCTGGAGGGTTGGTCCCAGGGCAGAGGAGAACAAGCCCAGCACAACCATCCCGCCGAAATAACCCGCAGTCTGGTAGGCGGCTAACGGACCAAATCGCCGTCTATTCAATTATCATTTTCAGATTGTTGTTTTTCCCAGGCTAACTGCCAAGAATCGATAGCATCGGCACGGTTATTCTCATCAATCACCAAAACTTTATCCAAGCCATCACGGTCAAGAATAAAGAAAGTCAGCTCGTTTTTGCCATCCTCTTCTGATGCGATGAGGCAGTCAATCGGAGTGATCTCCTCCCCAAGAAAGTGACTGCCAAAATGAGATTCACAGGCTGGTTGCCAGCAAGTACAGGATCGTCGGTCAAGAGTTAGTTTCATCTTATACTCCCTACATTTTCAAGGTTCAGAGATTACCGTTGGCTGCAGTACACTCAGCTCTAACGCTGAAGCCAATGCCCCAAGGGCACGCGCGTCATCCATTGAACCGTCTTCAGCCAGGATACGTTGTGCCTGTTCGGTTAATGCCCGCGCCGGGTCACGGTCATCGAGCAGTTTCAACCGTTCAGCCGCACGCACCGGGTCATTGTTAGCCGCATAGGCAAGAGCGATCATCAGGCGATACTGGTCTTTATAGTCATCCCGCAGTGAGCCCGGGACGGTATCGACATAATCGACCGGGTTCACCAGCCAGGCATACACCAGACCGATGATCAGCCCAATGACCAGACCTGTGAGCAGGTACCAGGGTCCCCTCTTTTCGTTTGCACCGCTGCTCAAGGCGCCTCCCCACCAGACTCTTCATCCTGGGCTGGTAGGGCTTCATCCGGCGAAGGCTCTGATGGCGTCGGTTCTTCCGGTTCCTCCACAGAGCGCACACCCGTCTGCAGGTCCAGGTATAAAGTGCGCAGTAAAGCCAGGTCCGCGTCTGCATAACGCGGTTCTGCGAAAAGGATGGCATCACGGACGATTTCGCCTGGAAGCGCCGTTTCTAAGAAGACCAGACGGCGCACCGCTTCCGGAAAATCACCATCCTGGGCGTAAATCTCCGCCACCATCAGCGTGTAGTCCGAGCGATAATCGACACGCAGCGTCCCGGGTGTGGTGTCTTTATACTGGACAGGCAGAATATACCATCCGAAGAGCAAGCCGGCGGCAATGCCCAAAAGGATTGAAATGATGAACGCAACCCAACGAATAATCATTGCTTTACTACATACCCATGCAATCTATACCTTCAACGCAGTAATTTCTCAAGCGCGCTCAGCAAAAGGAGCACGTTTTCTGCGCGGCTGCTGAATCCCATTAAACCGATGCGCCATACCTTCCCCTTGAGTGGTCCAAAACCTGCCGCGATCTCGATGTTGTACTCTTCGAGCAGGCGTTTGCGGATGTCAGCATCATCGATCCCGGGCATGAGCTGCGGGGTCGTCAGGGTAGGCAGCCGGTTCTCCAACGGGATCAAGAGGAGGCAGGTCCAGCTCTTCCAGACCGTCCCACAAAAGTTTTGCATTAGCCCGGTGCCGTTTAAAACGCTCTTCCAATCCTTCCTCGGCTACGATGCGCAGAGCCTCTCGCAGTGCATAATGCGTGTTGATGGGAGACGTGTGGTGGTAAGCGTGGGGGGCTTCCCAATATTTACGCAGCCCGTTGAGGTCCAGGTACCAGTTAGCGACGGGTGACCGGCGTTTCGCCACCGCTTCGACAGCGCGCGGGCTGAAAGTCACTGGCGCCAGACCAGGAGGCGAGGACAGGCTTTTCTGCGTGGCGCTGTACGCTGCATCCACTCCCCAGGCGTCTATCTGCACGGGCAGTCCTCCCAGCGAGGTAACCGCATCCAGCACCATGAGAGCGCCCTCGGCATGGGCAGAGGCAGCAATCCGGTCAACATGCGGCTGTAAGGCGCCAGTGGACGTCTCGGCATGCACCATCGCCAGCAGTTTGTAGTTTTTACCCGCCAGGGCATCTTTTACCTGGTCCGGATCGAAGACACTGCCCCAGGCAACATCCAATCGGTCCACCTGGGCGCCGTAGCGATTCGCCATATCGACCAGGCGTTCGCCGAAGAAGCCTTTCACAGCCACCAGCACCCGGTCACCCGGCTCGATCAGGTTGCACAGTGCGGCTTCCATCCCTGCAGTACCTGTGCCGGGGACTGCAAATGTCACCTCATTCTCTGTCTGGAAAAGGTAGCGGAGGAGATGCTGCTCTTCGTCCATGATTTGTAAGAATTGGGGATCCAGGTGCCCGAGCAGGGGCATTGCCATGGCGCTGAGCACGCGTGGGGGCACCATGCTGGGACCAGGACCGAGTAAGATGCGCGGTGCAGGATCCAGGTCACGGAAATCAGGTTGATGCATTGAATACTCCTCTAATTGGGTTTAAGGATAATTTTAACTCAGATATTAATAAAGTTGCGTCTCTATGGTATGTCAGCAAAGGCGGTCTCAGGTGCGAAGGCAACGCCGACCATACTGGGTCCTGTGTGAGCGCCCAATACCAACGACATAGGACCCACAGGCAGCCAGGTGCAATCGAAGCGACGGTCTATTTGCTCCCGCAGCATTGCTGCTCCTTCAGGATTATAGGAATGGAGCACCTGTACCCGTAATGCACTACCTGGAGGATGCTGTTTGGTGATCAGATCAACCAACCCATCGACCGCTCGGGAAAACGTTCGCACCTGACCGAGCTGTACATACGTCCCGTTCACTTTCTCCACCCCGATCAGCGGTTTAAGATTCAACAAGGAGGCTATTAACCCCTTCATGTGACTGATGCGTCCACCGTGTATCAGGTACTTCAACTCATTCAGGGTATACATGCTCTCGCTGGCAGCGCCAACCTTCTTCATCAAAGTCAGGACCTGATCTAAGGGCAAACCTGCTTTAAACGCTCGCCCCGCTACTTCCACCTGCCACCCCGCTGCGGCTGACAAAGTTTTAGTGTCAACCAGGGTTACATTCGCTTCTGGCACCAAATCTGCTCCCGCCTTGGCAGAATTGAATGTACCACTAAGACCGGAAGTTATATGAATGGACAGAATATCCGGATCGGTGGCTGCCAACCGGCGGAATGTCTCGGAAAATTCTCCCGCCGATGGCTGCGAGGTTATCGGCAGGCTGTCCGTGTCTGCGAGCAAACGATAGAACTCCTCCGGCTTGATGTCCACACCTTCGCGGTATGATACGCCATCAAGAGTGACGATGAGCGGCACTATGTGAATGTTATATTCTGTTAATTTCTCAGGGGGCAGCCATAAGTCTGTCCCACTATCAGTAACAATTTGCATGAAATTTTCCTTTCTGAACCAGTTCCATCCTCACCAAATTCCGGCTAATAACATTATTTTACCTCCTAACACCAGAGATCAGAAATGTTTTCAGGAGGGAATATACCGGCACGTCAAAATATAAAAGCTCTGTTCCGGCTGGTCTCAACAAGAAATCACTGCAATAAGTTATAAACTGCTTGAATTCCTAAAAATTTCCTGTACAATGTTAATAGGGAATGCCTCTCCCGTAGTTTTTTCCATCGCCATATCGCCAGGGAGGGAGACATGGATGTAATCAAGGTTTCTGGTACTTCCCGCACGTCTGCCGTAGCAGGCGCAGTTGCAGGGGTCTTCCGGGAAAATAAACATGCTGAAGTTCAGGCTATCGGCGCGATTGCTGTTAACCAGGCGGTTAAAGCAATCGCCCTCGCCAAGGATTACCTGAAGGAGGATGGGTACGATATCGTTTGCGTACCCGAATTTGTCGACGTCGATATCGAAGGCAAGATTTGCACGGCGATCAAATTTACCGTCGATATTCGCTGAAATTTCAGCTTGAAAATATAGAAACACAATTCGATCGAAAATCATGCGCGGGTATTTTTCGATGGGTTGATTGCGCGCCTCCCCAAAACATCTTGCTCCGGACGACCACGTCTGCCAGGTACAATCGGAACAGGTAAAATATAGTCCTTGAATCTTGAAACACTGACCCGTCCTGTTTACCGGTTTTGCCTGTTGGCGCTGCTCTATCGCGGCTTTTACAAGCGCACTGATCTCGTGCGTGCCAGTCGAGGCTTCACCGACCTCACAAATTGCCCCTGCGGTTGACAACACTCCCACTCATCTTGCAGATCCAACAGCCTCAGCCACACACCCACCTGATTCAAACAGCACCGCCACGCCCACGCTGCCCGTCACTCCCACACTCATCAGCTCTCCTCCAGAATGTCTCCAGGGAGGTGGGAGGATGGAGACCGGAAGCTTCCGTTCAGAGCGGTTGAAATTGCCCATGGAGTACCGCATCTGGCTTCCACCCTGTTACGACGAGGAAACGGAACAACGTTTTCCGGCGCTTTACATGCTGCACGGTCAAAATTACAACGAAGACCAGTGGGACCGCCTGGGGATCGATGAGACCGCCGGGTCGCTCATTGCAACGGGCGAACTCCCGCCGTTCATCATCGTCATGCCGCGGGACCGCAACTGGTCGCAGCCAGAAGAAGATCCCTTCGGGGAAGTGTTCGTGGAGGAATTTCTGCCCTGGGTGGATGAGACTTACCGCACCAGAGCGGAACGAGGTTACCGCGCAGTTGGCGGTCTTTCACGCGGGGCGGGATGGGCAGTGCATTTCGGGTTATCGCAATGGGAATTGTTCGGATCCATCGGAGCCCACAGCCTGCCCGTGTTTTGGACAGACACACCGCGCATCCACAAATGGCTGGATGCCATCCCTGCCGGGCAAACCCCGCGCATCTACCTGGACATCGGCGACCGAGACCGTCCGCAGATCCTGGCATCTGCAAGGTGGTTCGAGGAATTGTTGACGGACAAGGGTATCCCGCATGTCTGGCATCTGTTTTCGGGCTACCACGAAGAGGCTTATTGGGAGAGGCATTTAGAAAAGTACCTGCGCTGGTATGCCTCTCCGTGGGCAGATTCGGACTGAGGCAGGTCGACACACAGGTCGACCGCTGCATGTAGAGGCGGACCTGCGTGTCCGCCGTTGAGGCAGGTCGACACACAGGTCGACCGCTACATGTAGATGCGGATCTGCGTGTCCGCCGTTGAGCCAGGTCGACACACAGGTCGACCGCTACATGTAGATGCGGACCTGCGTGTTCGCCGTTGAGGCAGGTCGACACACAGGTCGACCGCTGCATGTAGAGGCGGATCTGCGTGTCCGCCGTTGAGTCAGGTCGACACGCAGGTCGACCGCTACATGTAGATGCGGATCTGCGTGTTAGCCGTTGAGGCAGGTCGACACACAGGTCGACCGCTACATGTAGATGCGGATCTGCGTGTTAGCCGTTGAGGCAGGTCGACACACAGGTCGACCGCTACATGTAGATGCGGATCTGCGTGTTAGCCGTTGAGGCAGGTCGACACACAGGTCGACCGCTACATGTAGATGCGGATCTGCGTGTTAGCCGTTGAGGCAGGTCGACACACAGGTCGACCGCTACATGTAGATGCGGGTCTGCGTGTCCGCCGTTGAGGCAGGTCGACATACAGGTCGACCGCTACATTTAGATGCGGGTCTGCGTGTTAGCCGTTGAGGCAGGTCGACACGCAGGTCGACCGCTACATGAAGGATCGGGTCTGCGGCTCTCTCGCCACGCATCCCCCGGTCTCCGTCTCCGGTCTCCCGTCCAACCAGAATACGTTATAATCCCCCGCATGTCCCTGACCAATGAACAAGTAGAACACATCGCCCGGTTAGCCCGGCTGCAGTTAAGCGAGGAAGAAAAGGTGCGCTACCGCGAGCAGCTTTCTCAAATCCTGGATTACGCTGCGCGGCTGCAGGAACTGGACACTTCCGGTATCCCGCCCACATCGAGCGTGCTGCCTCCTCGCAGTGTCTTACGCAAGGATTCGTCTCGACCTGGAATGAGCCTGGAAGAACTGCTGGAGAATGCACCAAAAGTAACTGATGACCAGTTCCGCGTACCACCTATCCTGGATGATACGGCATGAATCTCACAGGTGGCAGGATAATTATGGCATACCTGGCTGCTGAGGCAGGCGGATGATGAACACCAAGACAGGCAGCAGCAACGCAACCGACCTTGCATCACTCAGTTTACATGATGCCCGTCAACTCCTCAGGGATGGCGGTATCTCAAGCGAAGAGTTGGTGCTCGCATGCATGCAGCGCATCCAGCAATACAACCCCAGCCTGAATGCCTTCCTGGAACTCACACAAGAAACTGCGATCGAACAGGCAAGGTCAGCAGACAAGCGGCTGTCCGGCTGGCGCAGCGACCGTTCTCACATTATCCCCCCTTTGCTTGGGCTGCCGCTTGCTGTCAAAGACGTGTTGTGTGTAGCCGGAGTACGCTGCACCTGCGGATCGCACATACTGGAAACCTTCACACCTTCGTACGATGCCACCGCGGTTTCACGGCTGCGCCAGGCAGGTGTCGTCATAATGGGTAAAACAAACACGGACGAGTTTGCTATGGGCTCATCCACCGAAAACTCAGCCTATGGGACGACGCGCAACCCCTGGGACACGAGCCGGGTGCCTGGGGGATCGAGCGGGGGCAGTGCAGCAGCTGTGGCGGCGCGCCTCGCACCGGCTGCGCTGGGCACGGATACCGGTGGAAGTGTGCGCCAACCCGCATCCTTCTGCGGAGTCACCGGGTTGAAACCAACCTACGGGCGTGTCTCGCGTTACGGGTTGGTGGCTTTTGCATCATCGCTGGATGTCGTCGGCGCGTTCGGAAGAAGCGCGGCAGACACGGCATTGATTTATGAAAACATGGCAGGGGTCGATGCGCTGGACGCCACATCGATGGATGTGCCTGCCCATAAAATCTCCCTGTCATTTGATTTGGGAGATAAACCCCTCGATGGACTGCGTATCGGCGTGCCTTCCGAATATTTTGTCAAAGGCATAGAACCCGATGTGGAGAAAGCAGTGCGCACGGCAATCGCCCAAATGGAAGACCTGGGCGCTGTGACGCGTGAAATCCACCTGCCTCATACAGAGTATGCTCTGCCGGTTTATTACCTGATCGCCCCGGCGGAAGCATCGGCGAACCTGGCGCGATATGACGGCATCCGCTACGGTCCGAGGCTTGAAGGCGAGGCGATGTGGGACATCTTCTTCAACACACGCGGAGAAAAATTTGGTGCGGAAGTAAAGCGCCGCATCATGCTGGGCACTTACGCTCTCTCGGCTGGATATTATGACGCCTATTATGGTCAGGCACAGAAAGTGCGCACCCTGATCCGCAATGACTTCGATACGGCATTCGAACAGGTGGACGTCATCGCCGCACCGGTATCACCCAGCACAGCCTTCCCGATCGGCGAACACAGCGACGACCCGTTGTCGATGTACCTGGAGGACATTTTCACCATCCCCGCCAATTTAGCCGGTATCCCTTCGCTGGCTTTTCCTGCTGGCTTCGACCGGGGTGGCTTGCCAATCGGCATACAGCTGATGGGCGGCGCGTTCGATGAACAAACCCTGTTTCACGCGGCTCACGCCTACCAGCAAGTGACAGACTGGCACCTGCGCGCCCCCAATCTTTAGAAGATTACTGCAGCAGGTCCGCCAGGATCACGCTCGCCTCTTCATCAAAACCAATTTCACCCGGATACGGCTTGCCAGCATTACGATACCAGTACCTGGCGTTCCATATATCCGGTTCCTTGCGGTGCAGATAGGCATGAATCCACATTGCCTGGATATCTGACATCACCTGGACGATGCTGTGGGCGGTGTCCCAATCACCATTGAGGTCGTACCAAAGGGCACGGTAGTGATCGTTAGGCAAAGTTTTGGGATCTATAACTGTCTTCAGGGTTATTAAGTCCATCTTTCATTCCGAAAAAAAATTTCATAAATGGGAAGATATACTCCCAGAGATACGTGAGAAAAATGTTGTTTCTCCAGGAGGGTTCACAACCCAAATCATAACAGAATTTCACGATGCTTGAATATTACTGGCGAAATTATTACTCTCCTTGGTCTGGTCAAACAGTGTATGGCTATATCCAACAAAGGACTTAATCCGGAAAATTTGGCGATATCGTGCCATACTCCAATCACTCAAAACGATCACATAGATTGGAGACGAACCATTACACATGGAGATTACAATTTTTCAGCCTCCGGTTTTTATCAATTCCATAACGGCTGTTCTCGAAATCGGTGAAGGCAAATGTAGACTTTCCGCTCAATGAATATTTTTATCAATCTAACCTGAATTCTTCCGCCAGCCTTCGTCTCACATACCCGCCAGCCATGGTTCGGTAGACCCACACTCTTAATGATAACAGAAGTTGCGGCTCTCGTATTTTTTACCCCGGATAAGCCGAATGGCATGAACATCCATTTGTGCATATCCAACGCCAATGAATCAGCACGCTGCATGCCACTCACCATTTCATGCATCTCTTCCGCCAAAGACGCAAATGCTCCAAATGCGCCATCAACATGGAACCATATTCCCTCACGCTGGCATATATCTGCAATGGCGTTCATATCATCAAATGCGCCTGTATTGATCGAACCTGCCGTAGCCACAACGCAGAAGGGCTGCATACCATTTTCGAGGTCTGAAGCAATGGACGCTTCGAGCAAAGGTATCTGCATACGGTACTGGTCATCGACAGGTATATAGCGTAATGATTCGCTTCCCAGACCCAGCAACTCAACAGCTTTCTGAATGCAACTGTGCACTTCTTTCGATGCGTACAGAACCAGTGGTTTAGGCGCGGCCCGTATGCCGAGTTTACGCATATCGTAACCAACACTGGTGTTTCGCGTGACCGTTAATCCCACCAGGTTCGCCATAGATGCTCCACTGACGAGTAAACCGGAAGCGCTCTGGGGATAACCAAATAACTCTTTCAACCAATCCAAAACCTGGGATTCAACGTAAACACCTCCATGATCACCTCCGCCCATATTGGGGTTCATTGCCGAAGCCAGCATCTCTGCAAGCATTGCAGTTGGGGTGCCGTTGCCCATCGCCCATCCCCAGAAACGCGGATGGATGTTGCCCATAGGATAAGGTAAAACGTTTTCAAGGAAATCCTGGTAAACAGTGCCAACCGATTGAGGCTCCTCAGGTAACGGTTGATGAAAGAAATTCTTGACCTCTTCAGGAACTGGCTGCCAGACTGGTCGCTGGCGAACGTCCTGTAAATAGTCGATCATATCATCCACCATGCGGTGTCCCAACGACCGTAATCCACCCCAATCATCAGGATCCAGGGTCTCTTCAAATCCCAATGTGTCTTGATCCATCCTATCTCCTTTTAATTTTTATAAATTAGAGCTAATATATCTAATTATACCCTCATCGCTCTTCATCCAATCACCTGGGTTAAATTTATCCACCAGAGGAGGGATAGCCTACCGCCTGATCCTAGCATGTATAATCTTCACACCTTGCAACTCCGTCATGGAAAATTCGCCAGAAAAGGAAACATATTATGCAGGTAACGATCAAACCCTTCGATCCCAAAACCGCATCGGACACCGATTGGCAGGCAATCACCGATTTAGCAAACGTACGCGGCGCCATCATCCTGCCGGATGACCCGCCCCAAACGAAAGAATTCATCCGGCAGAACATGTTGTCCACGCCGCCCGTTGTCACTGAATACCATTGGTTCGCCTGGACCGATAAGGGTGAGCTGGTCGGGCGCGGTGAAGTTGACATTATCAACATGGAAGAGAACAAGCATGTGGGGCAGGTGTACCTGTTTGTGCACCCGGACTGGCGCCGCCAGGGGATCGGGAGCAAGCTGCTGGCGCTCATCGCTGAAAAAGCCAGGGAGAATGAGCGCCGGTTATTGATTGGCAATGTTTACGAGCGCGATTCGGCAGGGCAAGGGTTCGGGGAGTCGATTGGGGCTGAAGTAGGTCTGGCGGCTCATACCAACCAGCTGAAGCTGGAGGAGGTTGACCGCGAGCTGATCCAAATGTGGGTCGACCGTGCAGCGGAACGCGCCAGCGGATACGCACTTGAATTCTGGGACGGACCTTATCCGGAAGAAGAAATGGGAAGGGCTGTGGAAATGGTCAAGGCGATGAATTCAGCACCAACCGGCGACCTTGACATGGAAGATTTCAACTTCACCCCTGAAATCTTGCGGCAGATCGAAGACATGTTCGCCGCCCAGGGCATTGTGCGCTGGACTTACGTGGCGCGGGAGAAGGCGACCCGCGACCTGGCAGGTTACACCGAGATCATGTGGATGCCCACCAAGCCCCAAATTGCCTTCCAGGATGCCACCGGCGTCCTTCGAGCAGCACCGCAACCACGGGTTGGGGCGCTGGTTGAAAGCCGCCATGCTGCAAAAAATCCTGGCAGAAAAACCGGAAGCCACGCTGGTGCGCACCGGAAACGCCGACATGAACGAGCCGATGTTGAAAATCAATGATCAGCTCGGATTCAAGCCATACCAGGCAAACAGCATTGTCCAGGTTGGCATAGAAAGAGTTGAAAAGTACCTGCAAAGCAGGTAAACGTTGAGTGGGGTGTTCTGACCAGGTCAGACAGACCCGATTGACAACCAGCGATTCAACACCTTTGCCTGTATTGTAGGGCAGGTTTCTTACCTGCCTTGCTAACCGTGTGATGCACCCCGTTTTACGGCGGCGCGTTCCTGGGCAATATAAAAGTACGCCAACAAAACCATGAAAACCCCAAAACCGATGCCAACCGCAGCAATGTTCTCTCGCTGACGGTCGAACCCGGGCAAATTCACCAACCAGACGATAAATTCAACCAAGGTAAAAATCACCAATCCCAGGGCTGCCAGCCTGACTTCAACCCAATCTCTGGCAAGGTATATCTCGAGGCACCAGACTGCTGCCAGACCCAAAAATGCTGCCATCACGCGGGCGTTGAATGGATCCAGTTCCCAGGGCCAGCGCGTGTTCAAGAATGCCGGGTTCAGGACCATCAACGCCGCTATGGCAGTGGAAACAACCATACCCGCAGCAGCGATACGCTGCATACCCGGCAGAACAGGTCCGCGAATTTCCGCTTCGGGGAAGGGCTCCTTGCGCTTTTCTCCCCACGGTTCCATCAGCGGTAACAGGAGTGGTTCGACCGTGTATGCCACCACCCAGATGTGAGCCACGATGATGCTGGTTTTCCAATTCATCTCATCGATGTGCCAGTAGGTGGCGAGAAAAATCAAAGCCAGGAACGTGTAATTTCCCCATGACTGCCAGCGCAAGCGGTACCAGTATTTCTCTCGCCACAGGAAATAACCGATCATTGTGCGCACAATGAAACCCGCACCGATGAACATGGCTGTGGGAACGGGAGTTACGGGCCAGGCGAACCGGTCAGCCGTCCCGGGGAAGAAGATCAGCCAGATCACAAACGACGCTGCCAACAGGACCTGGATGATACCAACCAGGATAATGCTTCTGGGTTTCACAGTCATAATGCCTCCATATCGATATCCTGTCTGGCAAACTTAAATGCACTTATAATACCTTAATTATCCATTTTTTGTGGGAACATCTGCCTGCTAACCAAAAAGGGACTCGCTTGAATTCATCTAAGCCATACCATCCTTCCATGACATACTTCCTATTGACACAGCGACTGGCTTCGGGTATCCTGGTTAATATATCCTACTGAGTATATAGACTAACTTACCTAATGAAATTATCCAAACGCGGAGAATATGGTTTACGAGCCATGATCGACCTGGCAGAATACAGCAACACAGGAAACGGTGTTGTCCAGATCAAAGAGATCGCTGAACGCCAGCACATACCCATCAAGTTCCTGGAGCAAATCTTGCTCAGTTTAAAAAATTCAGGCTTACTGCACAGCAAAATGGGTGCCGGCGGAGGTTACTACCTGGGACGTCCAGCAGACGAGATCACTCTGGGACACATCATCCGCATCCTGGACGGTCCGCTTGCTCCGATCCGCTGCGTGAGCCAGATGGCGTATGAGAGCTGTGGTTGTCCGGATGAAGCTTCCTGCGGGCTGCGCCTGACCATGCTGGATGTGCGCAACGCAATCGCGGGCATCCTGGATAACACCACACTGGCAGATGTAACTAACCGGGTAAATCACTTACGGGAGATATAGGACGTACTATTCATTCAAAAACACTCAAACGAACAAAAAACGGCTTTTATGGAAGGTAAAATTTTTTTAGCCCAAAAGTATACTACTACGCTAGACATACTATACTATCAAAACTTGGAACCCATCTCTGGTGAAATCCTAAAGAAAGAGAGGTACTGATGAAGAAGAAGCTTTATACAATCCTGACCATCACCATCCTGGTCTGCCTGATCCTGGTCAGCTGTGCACGAAGTCCGGGGGGAGACAACGAAATGGCAAAGGCTGGCGATTTTGAGGGCACATTGAGCATTTCAGGAGCCTTTGCCCTCTACCCCATGATGACGCGCTGGGCAGAGGAGTTCAGCAAGGCAAATCCAGGTGTGGATTTTGATATCTCCGCAGGAGGAGCCGGAAAAGGCATGGCAGATGCACTATCGGGCGCGGTGGATATCGGCATGGTCTCGCGCGAAATCTCGCCTGACGAAGAAAACAAAGGGGCTTTCGCGGTTCCCGTTACTAAAGATGCTGTCTTTGTCACGATCAGCGACCAGAATCCTGTGCTGGATGAACTGCTGGCAAAGGGAATATCCCGCGAGCTTTTTAAGAAGGTTTTCATCACCGGTGAAATCACAACCTGGGGAGAACTGGCTGGTAAACCAGAAATTACAGACGAGATCCACGTCTATACACGTTCGGATGCCTGCGGGGCTGCAGAAACCTGGGCAAAATACCTGGGAGGAGCCCAGGAAGACCTGCTGGGCATTGCGGTGTTCGGCGACCCAGGATTGCTGGATGCAGTCATCAAAGACCCTCTGGGCATCGGTTTCAATAACCTTAATTATGCATACAGTTCGGAAGGCAGCCCGGTCACAGGCGTCGCAATTGTACCGATCGACCAGGATGAGAACGGTTCCGCCTCCTCCGACGAATTGCTCGAAACCAGGTCCGAAGCAATTGAGATGGTCGCCAGCGGGAAGTATCCATCCCCGCCCGCCCGTGTCCTTTATCTCGTTACCCGTGAAAAGCCAACAGGGCTGACTCAGGCGTTCATCCAGTGGATCCTTGAAGATGGGCAGGAATTTGTCGAATCTGGCGGGTATGTCAAACTGACACCGGAACAGCTTAACAGCGCCAGGGAGATGGTACGTTGAACAGGCTGCGATAGAGACATGCAGATGGAGCACTCTTTCGTGAAAATAAACCGACAACTGCTCGACCGTTGGGCTGAAAGAGCTTTTGGGATCAATGCTTTTTTACCTCTGCTGCTGCTAACGGCAATTCTGGGAGCTCTGGCAGCCCGGTCTCTGCCCATTTTTCAAACCGGCTCCCCTGGCGACCTGCTGGGCGGGAGAATTTGGAAACCTCTGCAGGGTGATTTCGGATACCTGCCGTTCATCGCCGGGACCTTCTGGGTGACCATCGTGGCGATGATCCTTGCAGTTCCTGCCTGCATCATGACTGCCATCTTCCTCTCTGAATACGCCAGCCCGGCAACCCGAACGATTTTGAAGCCAATCCTCGACTTGCTGGCAGCCATTCCCTCGGTGGTTTATGGAGTCTGGGGAGTGATCGTGATCGTCCCACTGGTCCAGGAGAGCATTGCCCCATTTTTCAAGAAGACGGTTGGCTTCCTGCCGCTCTTTAACTCCGATAACCCGACCGGGTATGGCATCCTTACAGGCGGAATTGTGCTAGCCGTCATGGTTTCACCATTCATCATCGCTGTGGTCAGCGAAGTTTTCAACACAGTGCCGGATGGACAGCGCGAGGCAGTGCTTGCACTCGGGGCAACCCGCTGGCAAGCGGTCCGGGCTGTGGTCATCCCCCAATCGAAGACCGGCATCATCGCCGGGGTGGTGCTTGGGGCCTCTCGAGCGTTGGGAGAGACAATGGCAGTTCTGATGGTGGTAGGCAACAACGCCTTGATGCCGCGGTCGATTTTTGATGCCGCCTATCCGTTACCCGCATTGATCGCCAACAACTATGGCGAAATGCTCTCAATCCCACTTTATGATTCGGCTTTGATGGGAGCAGCGTTGATCCTGGTGGTGATTGTCCTGTTCTTTAATATCCTCTCCACCAGTGTTCTCAGCAGGATCAAACGCGTATCACGAGCCGACAGCATGGGTAGTTCAACCATCTAGAATGGCGGCTGTACGACAAAAGAAGGAACCCATGAAACGAAGACACCTTGAAGAAAGTTTCGTAAAAATCATCATGGCAATCTCCCTGCTGGTTGTCACCGGGAGCCTGGGAGCCATCCTGGGGACGATTTTGCTCAAGGGTTTACCCGCAGTTTCCCTGGAGATGCTCATACAGACACCCCAGGGAGGCTATTACCTGGGCGAGGAAGGGGGAATCCTCAACGCAATCCTTGGATCCATTTACCTGGCAACAGGCGCCACGTTCCTGGCAATCCTGATCAGCCTCCCGGTTGCCCTTTACCTGCACACCTATGCCCGTAAATCCATGACCGCGGGTCTGGTCAGATTGGTTATGGATGTCCTCTGGGGTGTACCCTCGATCGTTTACGGCGCTTTCGGATTTCTCATCATGCTGGCGATTGGACTGCGCGCATCCCTGCTGGGCGGGATCATGGTCCTGACGATCCTCGAGATCCCTATCATGACGCGTGCGATGGATGAGGTTATCCGCCTGATGCCAGCCGAGATCGAGGCAGCTTCCCTTGCGCTGGGCGCCACCCGCCTGGAGACAACCCGGGTGGTCATCCGACAGATGAGTCCGGGCATTGTGACTGGCATATTGCTCGCTTTTGGGAGGGCGGTTGGCGATGCTGCTTCTGTCCTCTTTACCGCCGGGTACACCGACCGCATCCCGTCATCCCTTTTTCGACCAGCCGCCTCCCTGCCCCTGGCGGTTTTCTTTCAGCTGGGCACGCCATATCCGGCGGTCCAGGAGCGTGCCTACGCTTCCGCCCTCGTACTCACCGTGATTGTCCTGATCATCAGCCTGGGTTCACGCTGGCTTTCAGCGTGCGCCTCAACCGCAATATTATCAGGTGAGATGATGAACGATGCACACGTAGAAGTCCGCAACCTGTCTGTTTTTTATGGGGATATCTGTGCACTGAAGGATATCTGCCTGAAAATCCCCCGCAACCAGGTGACCATCATCATCGGTCCTTCCGGTTGTGGGAAAACCACCCTGTTGAAGTCGATCAACCGCTTCCTGGAACTTACCCAGACGACCCGTCTGCTGGGCGAAGTTTTGATCGATAACGTGAATATATACCTCCCCGGAACCGATGTGACCGAAGTACGCAAAAAGGCTGGATTGCTGGCACAGCGTCCTTCCCCACTGCCCATGTCCATTTTCGATAATGTTGCTTACGGTCTGAGGCTGCATGGAATGTGCAGGAAAGGCTGCGATCTTGACCGAGCGCGTTGAGCATTACCTGCGGGAGGCGGGTCTATGGGGAGAAGTGAAAGACCGCCTGAACAAACCCGCCAACGCGCTTTCGATTGGTCAGCAGCAGCGGCTGTGCCTGGCACGCGGGCTTGCCGTAGAACCCGAAATCCTGCTGGGAGATGAACCCACCTCTGCGCTTGATCCAATCTCCGCTCAACATATCGAACAACGCTTGAAGGACCTGAAGAGCCAGTACACCATCGTGATGGTAACGCATATCCTGCGCCAGGCACGCCGCCTGGCGGATTACGTGGTCTTCATGTACATGGGCGAGGTGATCGAAGCAGGACCCGCTCTGGAGGTGTTGGATTATCCCAGGAAGGAGCGGACACAGGCATATCTCGCCGGGCAGTTCTGAAATCCTGCCCATCTTCCATTGTATAATGAAATTATGAAGCCCTTTGCGATTTTAAGGACTCTCATTCTCCTATGCCTGGTGTGTGCCCTGTTCAGTGCCCTTCCTGCCCAGGCACAGGGGTCATCCGGTGATGTAATCCTGGTGGTGGCTGACGAGCCCGTTGCCCCTGCCATGGCGGAATACATCCAACGCGCCCTGAAAATCGCCGAAAGGGATAACGCAGAATTGGTGGTGATCCAGCTCAACACGCCGGGGGGAACGGTGGATGCGATGAACGAGATCGTCCTGGAGATCCGCGCCAGCACGGTGCCCGTGGTGGTGTGGGTGGCGCCCGAGGGATCGATGGCTGCCAGCGCCGGGACGCTGATCACCCTGGCGGGGCATGTCGCTGCCATGGCGCCGGGCACATCCATCGGCGCAGCCAGCCCCGTAGGCGCCCAGGGTGAGGAGCTGGGAGAAACCATCGCTGCCAAGGAAAAAAACATGCTGCCGCGCCACCGTGCGCTCACTCGCCGAAAACCGCGGGGAAGATGCCATTCGCCTGGCAGAAGAGACCATTGAGAACGCAGCCGCCGTATCGGCGACAGAAGCGCTTGAGGCCGGTCTGGTAGACATCATTGCAGAAGATATGGATGACCTGCTCAGCCAGCTGGATGGGCTCGAGGTCCAGGTCGGCGGTGAAAGTGTTTTGATCGAAACCTCCAACGCCTCGGTTGAAACCGTTTCGCAGACCTTCATCGAGACGCTGCTCTCGGTGCTCGCCAATCCCAACATCGTCTTCCTGCTGATCACCATCGGGGTGCAGGCGATCCTGATCGAGATCTCCAGCCCGGGAGGCTGGGTGGCGGGTTTCATCGGGGTCGTGTGCCTGGCGCTGGCGACCTACGGGCTGGGTATCCTGCCGGTGAATTGGTTCGGGATCGTGTTCCTGGTGACCGCCTTCGTGCTGTTCATCCTCGATATCAAAGCGCCCACACACGGCGCCCTTACCGTTGCGGGTGTGGCATCGCTGATCGTGGGCGCATTGGTGCTGTTCAATTCACCCAGCCTGCCCAGCTTCACACGAGTGTCCGTGCCCCTGGTGGTGACCATGTCGATAATCACCGGGCTGACCTTTTTTGCCATCCTGATGTTTGCCATCCGGGCACAAAAAGCGCCCATCCGTACCGGTCAGGAAAGCCTGGTGGGGAAGATCGGCGTGGTGAAGGTCAGCGTCGACCCAAGCGGGGTTGTGCAGCTGTGGGGAGAGCAGTGGACCGCTGAGCTGGCCCAGGGGGAGGAGGCTTTACCGGTTGGGACACGCGTGGAAGTGGTGGAAGTGAAGGGGCTGCGGCTGGTCGTTAGAAAAACCTAATCCTGCTCCCGCATCTCCCCGGGCCAAATCTTCCCGGGCTGCATCTTCCCGGGTCTGGTCTTTTGGCTTTGGGAATTCTCCGGGTAAAAAGCTGAAGCGGCGCTCCAGAAACGCTCTCCCTGGCGTTCAACGACCTGGACATCACCACGTGTCCGTAAATCCTCGAAGACCTGCTCCACCTGTCCTGCCGACCAGCGTTCCAGCGTACGCTCGAGCTCATCCTGGCGCATGGGGTGACGGCGGATGATCGCCAGGACCGCCTCGACCATGCTGCCGTCACTATCCCGCTCAAAGGATCCATGAACCGGCGCGATCACTCTGGCAATATCACCAAACAGGTTTACGGCTGTCTCCAGGCTCTCACTACTGGGGGGCTGCACCCATGTTTCTGCCGCAGGCCGCGTGGGGATGTTAATGTGTACGGCGTCCGGACAGAGGCTGTCCAGAACCCTGGCAATGTCCGCCAGAGCCTGTGGGGTATCATTCAACCCACTCACCAGCATGACCTCCAGCCATAAGTTCCCACTGTACTCAGTGCGGAAAACTGCAAGACCATCCACCAGGCGTTCAAATGTGATGGCTGGGTGTGGGCGGTTGATTTTGCGGTACAGGTCAGCGGTGCCAGCGTCCAGAGTGGGCAGGACCGCGTCCGCATCCATCAACGCCTGGCGCACTTCTTCCAGGTAGAGCAGCGACCCATTGGTGATCACCGCCACAGGGATGCCGGTCAGTTTTTTTATCTCCCTGATGATCCAGCCGATGCTCTTCATAAAGCAGCGTTTCACCAGACCCGACAAAAGTCACCCAGTCAATTTCGCCGTCCTGGCGGGACTGGATTGCCTGCCGCGCCTCCCTGAGGATCTCCTGGCGCGGGTGGTAATCCATTCGCTGGATGGTCAGGGGGAGTGTACGCCCGAGCTGACAGTAAACACAGTTCCAGTTGCAGGTTTTCATTTTCCCGGGGATCGGATCGATGCCCAGTGATTTTCCTAACCGGCGAGATGGCACCGGACCAAAGACATATTTCATCATAGCAACATTATCGGTTAGCGGCATTCACCAGGCAGCGGCAGTTGGGTATCAGCCGCTATCAAGCGGGCGCTATCAAGCGGGCGCTATCAAGCGGGCGCTATCAAGCGGGCGCTATCAGGCAACGGTAATCTGGCGGGCGCTTTCAAGCGGGCGCTATCAGGCAACGGTAATCAGGCGGTCACAATCATGCGACCGCTATCATGCGACGGTTGCCACTGACCAGGGAGAGCCGCGCACATCGACCAGCTGCCGGATGTACGGCTGGACAGCTTGAACCAGCGCTCCCTCGTCCACCCCCGCCACCTTCATCGTGATTTCACTGTCCTCGCTGCACTCACCCAGGAAGGTGCTCAAGGCGAGGATGGTGCCCCCAGCCTCATAGACGGCTTTGGTCAATGCCATCAGGTTGCTGGGCTCAACCGGGATGAGCGCAGTTAACCGGATGCCCTCTTCGCGTGCGCCCATCATCTCGAGAAAAACCTTGAACAGGTCTGTCTCGGTGATGATCCCGACCACTCTCGAGTCCCTGACCACCGGTAAACCGCCGATTTTATTATCCGCCATGATCCGGGCTGCCTCTTCGATGGGGGTCTCTTCAGAGATCGTTATCACGTCGCGGGTCATCACTTCTTCCACCTTGATCTTGCTCAAGAGGTAATTGATTTCCCAGATGCTCAAGCTGGTCGCGTTGGAAGGAGCCGCATGCAGCAGGTGCCTTTCGGACACAATCCCGATCAGTTTGCCATGCCTGTCGACAACCGGGAACCTGCGCACCCGCTCCTCGCGCATCTTCTTTAAGGCTTCCTGTACGGGCAAATCCGCGTGGACAGTAATCACAGGATGGGACATTCGTTCCTTGATCAACATTTATCTCACCTCCATTGTGGCGCTTAATCCGGCAGATCAATCACCTGGCGGAATCTCGACCTGGCTTCAATTTCCGCCAGCTTGAGAGCCGCATAGCGGCAGGCTTCTCTTTTGAGAAGTTGTGCCTCTTCTTGTGGCAACGCGTCCAGGTCTGCGATCCTGTAGCCTTTGGTCAAGAGATATTCATCGATAAACATCGCTTCGAGGTTATTGTGCTTGCTTCCAGGATTGTGCGCAGATCTTTCGGCGCCTGAAGAACCGGGGATTGTGTGTATACTCATTTTTAACTCCGGTTGAATAACGCTTAACCCTATTATACCACTATACTTGACAAAGTCAATTATTATTGTACAATAAGATGGGTTATTTCGACGAGGAAGGTAATTAAAATATGAAAGATAATTCGGAGCCGAAGGTCGGGAAAAGACTGCGGGCTTTGCGAGAAGCAGCAGGGATTGAGCCTGCGCGCGCTGGTGGAGCGCTGCGGTCTGAGCGTCAATGCCATCAGCCTCATCGAGAGAGGCGAGAATTCGCCCACCGTCTCCACGCTGCAGCGCCTGGCGGCTGCCCTGAATGTGGATCTGATCGATTTATTCAAGGACGAGTCGCGGCAGACGGTGATTCATGTGCCTCGGGAGAAGGGACCCCGCACCCAATCCAACGGGGTGGTGATGGAAAGCCTGGGAACTGGATTATCCAACCAGGTGGTGGAACCCTTCCGCATGACGGTTGGTCCGGGCAGCGGGAATTTAGCGGATACCATCCAGCACCCTGGCGAGGAGTTCGTACACTGCCTGGATGGGGAGATCAACTACCGGGTCGGCGAGCAAATATACCGGCTAGAAAGAGGCGACAGCGTGTTATTCGACGCCAACCAGCCTCATGCTTACCACAATCCAACGCCTGCTCCAAGCACGCTCCTGCTGGTATTTCAAGCCACACAGAACCGCCAGCTGACTCAGTGGCTGCACATCGAAACAACGGAACAGTAATTTATAAAGAAATTTTTCCCCGTGAAGGGATGTGCGACAGGGTGAATGTCCGCCAGGGCGGATGCCTGAGCGGTCGTTACTGCTTCAGGGGAAGCCGCAGAGCGCCTTCAGACCGGGCTCGTGCCAGAGGGTGAAGCGGGTGTCGACCTGGGTGTACTCCTTGATCTCACACGCCTCCCTGCCCATTTCGGCGAGCTGAGCACCGAGCCCTTCCTGCCAGGACGCATCCATGGATGGCTGCATAATCACCAGCGTCTCGCGGTCCAAGATGAGCGGCTTGAGGGCTTCGGGGATCTCTGAGCCGGCGATCTGCTCTTCGAACAGATGTACGCGCGACGCCGGATATGAATATGCCTGGAGCAAGGTTTGCAGCCCGCCGATGTTCCACTGCCCGTCGGTGAGGAAGAGGAAGGTCAGCGGCTTTGCGCGCACCGGCTCGAACTCGGGCAAGCGCTGGACGATGCCCAGGAACAGCCCCTCCATGGTCTGGTTGGCGTTGTTGCGCCGCAGGGAAAGGGAATAGGACAGGTAAAAATTGAGCATCACCATGCTGACCAGCGCAGCCGCGATCATGCCGCCACGCGTCCAGCGCGTGATGCGCAACGCAGTCACCTGGGATGCCAGCCAGGAGAGCGCTTCGGCGGCGAAGTAGGCATACCAGGGCACCAGCAGGAACATGCGCGTCGTCGGCGGGAAGCGGCGGTCGTGGGAAACCCCGATGGCAACCAGCAGAAAGAGCGTGCTGGCAAGGGCGAAGAGGGAGAAGCGTTCGCCGGGGACGCGCTTGAAGCTCAGCCCCAACCCCACCAGGATGAAAGCGGCGGTGAGGGGATCGGCATAACCCACCGGCACCAGGTGTGTCTCCTGCGTGGTGTAAAGGTGCGAGACCAATGAATTAATAAAATTAGAAACCACGTGCAGCGCCACGCTGTGGGTGCTGGCGGTGACTTCAGGGTTATAGGTGATGATGCCCATGCCCTTGGTCCCCCAGTATTCGGGCTGGAAGAGCAGCGGCAGCAGGAAGATGACGAAGCCCACGGCGGCGATGCCCCACAGGCTGAACGCCTGGCGCGAGCGGGGCAGGTCAAACAAAAGCACCAGCAGCACCGCCAGCGGCAGGATGTAGAGGGCTACGGGATATAAATAGAGGCACAATCCCATGCTGAGCCCCCAGACGGCGTATGCCAGCCTGCGGCGGGAGCGAACCGCCCACCCCGCCGACCACAAGGTCAGCGCCATCGAAAACAGGGCATCCAGGTTGTTGTAGCCGATCTTGCCGAAGGTCATCAGGTAGACAGAGGTTGCCATCAGGACGGCGGCGATCAGGGCAACATCCCGGCGGGTGAAGCGGATGAAAAAGTAGTAGAGCAGGACCACGGAGACAGCAGAGAGCAGCACGTTGCTGAAACGCCAGCCGAAGCTGTCGAGCCCAAAAACCTTCATGGAGAACGCTTGAAGGACGGACGACAGGTAGGTGAATTTCCCGTACACATCGACGCCGTTGAACAGGTTTGCCAGGACCTGATCGAGGTTATGGCGCGTGGCGATATCCAGGGCGCGGTTGAAGAAGGCATACTCATCCCCGATGGTGGCAAACGACCAGCGGTTCAGGTAGAGCCCGAAACTGACCAGCGCCAGGATGAAGACCCAGAAGATCGCCGGCAGCTGGCGGTAAAAACGAGCCAGGTTGGCAAAAGCAAGGACAGCCAGGAGCAGGGATCCCCAGGACAGCGGCGGCGACCAGGCGAGCGCCCGGAGGAACAGCACCAGCGCCAGCAGGGCTGCCCCAGCCGAGATATAAAGCTGCCAGTTGCGGCGCAGGCTCGTCCAGACGGCTTCCCAATCGAAATCGACCAGCAGCCAGCCGACCAGGTAGCAGAGCAGGGACAGGCTGAAACCCCAGCCGTGGATGGTGCCGGTGAGCAGCGCCAGCAGGCTGAACGCGGCAGCGAGGGCAGCCGCACCCCAGCGCAGCCCCAGGCTGAGACGCACTCTGCCTTTGGGCAAAGGCGCGGGCTGAGGCGCTTCTCGTGCACTCTCCGCCTCGACAGGGGTGATCATCCGGTCTACGGGTTCGGCGTCCCGGTCTGCGTCCGGTTCGGCGTCCGGAACTGCGTCCCGTTCGGCGTCCGGTACTGCGTCCGGTTCGGCGTCCCGTACTGCGTCCGGTTCGGCGTCCGGTCCGGCGTCCGGCTACGTCCGGTCCGGCGCCCCGTCCGTTATCAGGCTCATCCTGGCGGGTCTTGTAGACCAGGAGCACCAGGACGACGAGCAAGGCAAAGAGGAAGATGAAGCCAAAATAGGACGGCAAGCCGGTATAGCACAGGTACTCGTTATTGCACCAGCTCTCGATATTGAACAACTCCCAGGCAGGCAGGTTCAGCCAGCGCTCGCGAACCACCAGGATGCTGGGGATGAGCGCCAGGATGATGATGACCAGCAGCAGGACCAGCGGGCGCAGGTTCTGGCGGAGGTTTGCCCGGAGGGAGGGCTTTGGCTCCTGCTGTTCAATCTCGTCCTGCAGGGCTGCCAGGCGGTCTTCCAACTCCTGTATACGGCGCTCGAGAGCCAGTTTGTCTTCGGGCTCTGGTTCCGTCTGCGGGGTCTCGTCTGTGTTCATGGCGGGTTGGGGGAAAGTATAGCACTAAAGGACGGGAGACGGAGGACGGGGAATGGACCGGAGACCGGTGATGGACCGGTAAGGAAGGGGGTGTCATTTTGGATGTCCGTATGACAGTGTGGCAGTGTTGAGGCGAGGGGGCGACTCGAGAATATGGGAGGTGTCTATACGGCGTGAAATCTGAATCATGGGGGAGGTGTAAAAAAAAATTAAAAAATATCATCTTTAAAAGGCACTGGTGAAGAAGAAGGAAACCTGGTTTATTAAAGCAGGCTCTTACTCAACGGAAGGGAGATTGCTTCGCTGTCCTGAACTCCGTTCAGGCGCTCGCAATGACGTGGTGGGGATTGCTTCGCTGTCCTGAATTCCGTTCAGGCGCTCGTAATGACATGAGGATGTCACTGCGAGGCTGGTTTTGCCGAAGCAGTCTCCCTGGTGGATGAGAGGGGAGATTGCTTCGGCGCGCTTGCAGCAGGCTCTTACTCAACGGAAGGGAGATTGCTTCGGCTCCGCTCGCAATGACGTGGTGGGGATTGCTTCGCTGTCCTGAATTCCGGTCAGGCGCTCGCAATGACATGAGGATGTCACTGCGAGGCTGGTTTTGCCGAAGCAGTCTCCCTGGTGGATGAGAGGGGAGATTGCTTCGGCGCGCTTGCAGCAGGCTCTTACTCAACGGAAGGGAGATTGCTTCGCTCCGCTCGCAATGACTTGGTGAGGGATTGCTTCGCTGTCCTGAACTCCGTTCAGGCGCTCGCAATGACATGGTGAGGGGATTGCTTCGCTGTCCTGAATTCCGTTCAGGCGCTCGCAATGACTGGTGAGGAGATTGCTTCGCTGTCCTGAATTCCGTTCAGGCGCTCGCAATGACATGAGGATGTCACTGCGAGGCTGGTTTTGCCGAAGCAGTCTCCCTGGTGGATGAGAGGGGAGATTGCTTCGCTGTCCTGAACTCCGTTCAGGCGCTCGCAATGACGTGGGGGAGATTGTGTGATTTATTCTGCCAGACTGCCATACTGACATGGAAAACTATGGTGCAGGACTCAAGAGGCAGGCGTAAATACCTGCCCCTTGAGGATCATGTGGTGAACGTGTCAGGAGGACGGGACCCAGGTCCAGTGCCCGTGTGGGTTTTTACGACCACCGGTGCTGGTGATGTAGCCGGCGGCGATGTTGTTGCCCTGAACCAGCCTGGATTTTGCGCGGTAGACCGTGCGCTCGCTGAAACCCTCGGTGAGACCGAAGGCAACCACGTCCTTGGGTTTATGCAGGCGGACCTCGCTGTCCTGCATGAAGTCTGCCAGCCAGCGCGCGCAGAGATCGACCTGCAATAATTCCTTGTTGGGCTGCGGGGCAGAAACCCATTTCAGGTTGACGCCGCGAGGCTCGACGGCTTCGAGCTCAAAGCCAAGCGCGGGCTGCGGGGGAGCGACATTGGTCTTGATCACCGCCAGGCGGCGCGGGGAACTCAGGTCGATGCCTTCGCCCTCCTGAACCAGGCTCATACCCATCACCGAGCGCGTCATGGCGATGATCGACCCTGAGCCGCGGATGTCGTCGATGCTCATGTACCAACCACGCCCGCGGAAACCCGCCTTGCGCAGGTGGTGGATGATGAGCATGGCGAGGTTGTAATCCTGCGCCAGGTCGCTGAGGAATTGAAGCAGGCCGCGCATCTCCTCCACATAGTTTTCGCTGCGAGTGGTGATGTTGGCAAAAGCATCGATGACGACCAGGTCGGGACGGGTGGTGTACACCTCTTCGATGAACAAGTCCTTGTGGAGGGGATTGTCCAGGTCGATATAACCGCAGTCTCCCGGCTGCTTGATGAAGAGGCGCTTCATATCCAGGTCCCAGGCACGCAGGCGCTCGAAGAGGATCTGGGGCGAGTTTTCGGCATCGACATAGATGGCGCGCATGCCGGGGCGGAAGCAGCCAGCGCCGTCGTAGAAGGGTTCGGCGTTGATGACACGGCGGCAGAGGTCGAGGGCGAGGAGGGACTTGCCGGTGCCGGGGGAAGCGGCGAGCATGCTGAGCATGCCGCGAGGGATCCAGCCATCCCAAAGAAATTCGATGGGGGCAACGGTGGGCTCAAGCTCTGCGGCAGTGGGGAGGGAATGGTAGCCGGCGCCAGGGAGTGAGTGTTCGATCTGTGTGCGAAAGGTTGTCCTTTCTTCCTGGTTGAACGGAAGAGCAACGATGGCTTCGACTTCTTTGCCAGGCTGGCAGTTGTCCATTGCCTGCCAGGCAAGGCGGTAGATGCCGGTGAAATCATCGAGTGAGAAGGGGGTCGAAATACGAGCGAGGCGGTCGGTGATTGCCTGAACTTGCATGCGGGTGGTGATCAAATTTTCTCCTTTGATGTGTGAGAACTGGTTGGGGTGAAATCGAGGAACAGTGGGGTGGTGAGATGGTTTTATGGAGGCATGGGGTGGGTCCTTTTTTTTGACACGAAGGGCTCGAAGAAGGGAGAAGGTTCACGAAGATTTTTGATGGAACCGCAAAGCGCGCGAAGGACGCGAAGGAAGCGGGCGCGACGCGAAGGGCTCGAAGAAGGGAGAAGGTTCACGAAGATTTTTAATGGAACCGCAAAGGACACAAAGGACGCGAAGGAAAAACTTTTTTTATTTTAAAAAATCTGTGGGAATCTGTGTCATCTGTGGTTAGGATTCCCTTGGCGGATCTTGTCAACGACGGTCTGCAGAACGTTGAGCAGGGCTTTGTTCTCAGCATCATCGCCTGACTGGCGGTCGAGGGCGAGCTGGACTTCGAAGAGCTTGGCGAGCCTGCCGGCGATGTATCCGAGGGCGTTCATGGTCTGGAACATCTCTTTGAGCGACCCGGCTTCCATCACCAGCGCGAGCATGCGGCGGATGAAGATGCGCAGCAGGGCGATCTCCTCACCGGGGCTGGCTTCCTTGATGAGCGCAAACAACTTTGTCTCTTCCTTCGACAGCCCGGCAGCATAGATGAGCAGCTCGGTCATGTGCTCGCTCGAGCTGCCGAGCTGCCGGGCAGATGCCTGGCGAGCACATCCTGTTTGGGCGATTCAGCGCGCCGAGACCTGCCGCGCCTGCGTTTGGGATCTGGCGCCTGATCAAGCCCTGCGCCACTCACCCCGGGCACAACCTGACCAGCCTGGACGGCGCCTGCCCTGCTGTTTCCAGCTGCTTTTTCATCTGCCATACCCGCCTCTATTCCCGTTCAAGCCGCTGCGCGGCGCCAGCAGATGCGCCGCCATCGGGAGAGAAACACCAGCATTCAAGACTCCTCCTTTGTCTTTCGCCAAAACAGAATATGTGATTGTGGTTGAAAGCATCATAAAAAAGGGTGGACGGTTAACAGGTCTATTATAGCACAAATGTTCTATATGAGCAAGGTGTATTTTTTGTGAGGTTTGGGCTTGAACATTTTCAAGCAGAACCATCAACGAATGGGTCACGAATAAACGAATGGATCATCCCTGAAGCACCCACCCCAACCCTGCCAAGGCACCCACCCCAACCCTCCCAAGGCACCCACCCCTCCCTGAAGGCACCCACCCCAACCCTGCCCAAGGCACCCACCCCAACCCTCCCTAAAGGGAGGGAGTGAGTCCGTCGGAGGGTGAGGGGTTGTATAATTGGGTACGGAGGAGAGCAGTTATGCCATTTGCAAAAAAGTTCCGGGCGATGATGAATTTTCCCTTTCCCGGCGAGAGGGTGGGCGATTTTTCGGTGGAGAGTGTCGATGTCCATGACGAGAAAAGCGGCGGGGAAGGGTATGTGTATGGGGTGCGCATGGTGCTGCGTGGACCTGGCGGAGTGCAGGGGGTGAAGCGTGCGCTGAGGGCTTTTTTCTCCCAGCATCCGACCACGTTTTCAGGATACGGCAATCCCTACCAGCTGTGGTTCAGGAAAGCGGAGGTCGAGAGCCTTGGCGAACAGCGCTACGCGGTGAGCGTGAAAGGAGCCGGGGCGCGGGTGCATCTCGAGCAAGAGCTGAGGCGGTTCTTGCTAAGCCTCAGCGAAGAGAACGCCCTGCCAGCTCCCGGCGACACAGCAGCCCAGGAAGCGCTGGTCGAAGCATACCTGGAACGCTACCGCCAGAATATCCAGCGGCAGGTGGAGGGGTATAACAGGAGACTGAAGACCGAGGACGGAGGACCGGGATTTGACACGAAGATCTCGAAGAAATGAAAAGGGGCACGAAGGTTTTTGGTTTTTACTCGCAGAGCACGCGGAGAACGCAGGGGAGAGCAAAGAGGAAACGCGGATTGCACGGATTTTGGGATGACGCGGATTTTCTTTTTTAATACGAATGAAAACGAATGGACGAATGGGGCGAATGGTTGGTGTGTGTGAGGGGCGTCATTGAATGGGAACACGAATAAACGAATTTGGATTGATGAGGAGCGTGTAAAACCACAATGGTTCTGGTTATAAACCACCTTAAATCACCTTCCCTAATCCCTGCTCCCACATCGCAAACCCACCCCGGAAGATCCTGATTTGATCAGCAAAAGGCAACTGCTCCAATTCAGCGCGTTTGAAGAGAGTGCTGTTTGGGTTGTAATCCACCAGGAAGATAATGAATTGGACTGACTTTATATTGGGGTTGATCGTTAGAAGTCTTGAGTGCATTAATTCGATCCAGCGGTTGGTTAAAGAGCCCCAGATCTAATTTCTGCTTGAAGATCCCCTCAAATTCAGCGGTAATTCCAGCATAATCCTGCTTCATTGCATCATAATAGCGAGTAAGCTGATCGTGTAATTTTCCGATATCCTGGTTCAGGGCGAATTTCACCTCCATCAGGCAAAGAGGAACCACGTCGCCTTTCTTACGACCCTGCCGCTTCCAGAAAATACCCACCAGATCAAACCTGCCTCTGGGATCAGCGTACTGCCGGTCGATGATGAAATACTCGCTGTTGTTACGGTGTTCGTCGTTGTTAGCACGGATGATCAGCTGCTCGTATTCGATTTCGAGCGAAGACTGACCATGTTTAATGATGTTTTCTTTCAGAGAGGGGATGCGATTAATGAAATTATGCACAGAAGCATCATCCATCAGATCCGGGATGGGCATTCCATTGGTGAATTTCGCATGACATTCAGCCTTATACCTGGTTGGGTCGATCTCGGATAATTTCAGCAGAGAATTACCTTTGTAGTAGACGTTGAGGTAATTGGCTCGGATCTGCAGGTCAAGGTCCGGGTCACCTTGCACTATTTTGAGGATACCGGATAAGAAACCTTGTTCAAGGTTATGCATGAAGCTGGGGCTTAATTTTCTTGTGTGGTTCATGTGTTTGTTCCCAATAGAAATACACTCGACATCAAATTATGTGAACCAGTTTTTGTGAAATCAAAAAAGTCTTTTTTCCAGAAAGGATTGTTACACCTATGTCTTAAGGAAAATTCCTAATATGTCCCACCTGTCCTTCCAGGCTTCGACGCGATGGGTTGCAACGGCATGGTGGTCCGAACCGGGAGTCTCCGGTCGGACGCCCCCATGGGACGCCAGCCACTCACGATGCTTCACGTAAATATCGTTCCTGAACCACCAGTCCGGCATAATGTAGAAATCCGGGTTATTCATGGAGACGGAAAAATCCACCAGGATCCAGAAATCTTTCACCTCTGGCGGTTCATCGCCGGTTCGCCCCTCGGTGGTGCGCACCTGAAAAGTCCCGGCGGTGCGCGATTTGACCCGGATGGTGACTTCTCGGGCTCCATCCGGGGAGCTGGCGACCAGCAAGTTTTTCCTCTGGGCGGTTATGCGTCGGACCTGGGCTCCCCTACGGGATAGCTCCTGCTCGACGTGCTGCATTGCCAGCTTGCCAATCTGTTGCGGGTTACTTCTTGTTGAGGTGTTCATTTAGAGTCTCCCTTCAATCCAATTGGGAAAAGAACCCCATATTCATTCAGGAGTAAAAATTTCAACGGAATTATGGATACCTAGAACCGCTAACGATTAAGTACAAACTCAGCAAGCAATTTTTGGATGCTCTTGATATCCGTTCCTTTTTTGAATTCCCTTTGAATGGGGTTCATGTTTCCTGAAATATATATTTTCATTTCTGCGTCCATATCAAAGGTGCCTGCGCTTTCCACCGAGAAATGACTGATCGATTTATACGGGATGGAATGATATTCCGCTTTCTTCCCCGTATAACCCTGCTTATCGATCAAGATGAGGCGTTTATCCGTGAAAATATACAGATCGCGGACCACACGAAAGCCTCTTACCAGCTTCTCACCAGCAATCAACAGAGCATCCATTTCTTTTTGCACTTCTTTAATATCCACCTCTGAAGCATTACCGAATAACCCTTGTAACATTGAGAACCTCCCGCTTAAGAATTTTTGTTGTGATATTGGAATATTTAACGTGAGTTCGGGATAAAGAGAGGGTCTCCAAAAGGGAGTAAACTTTTGTCTCCACAACCAAAGTCCAATCCCCAAGGAGCCCTCAATGGAAAGTTTACTCGAGTTGTATTGCGATGTCGATGATTTTTGCCAGGTATTTTTACCTTTCTGGAACCAACAACAACTTGCCAGCGGAGAGAAGCTGCGCCAGCGAGCTCGATCCTTGAGTATCAGTGAGATCATGACCATCTTGATTGCCTTCCATCAGTCGCATTACCGGGACTTCAAAGCCTATTACACTCAGCAGGTCTTGAAAGCCTGGCGCTCAGAGTTCCCAACCTTGGTCAGCTACACCCGCTTTGTCGAATACATTCCTTCTGTGCTCGTGCCGTTGATCGTGTACCTGCGTACTTGCTGCCTGGGTGAATGTACTGGTATCTCCTTCATCGACTCGACTGCATTGGATGTCTGTCTCAATCAACGCATCCATTGTCACAAAGTGTTCGCCGGTCTAGCTGCCCGTGGGCAAACCTCAATGGGTTGGTTTTTTGGCTTCAAGTTGCATCTGGTGGTCAACGACCGAGGCGAGATCTTACGTTTTTGCATCACCCCTGGCAACGTCGATGACCGTAAACCTGTACCCGGACTATCTAAGCACTTGTTTGGTAAGCTCTTCGGAGACAAAGGCTACATTTCCCAAGCTCTTGCCAATTCCTTACGGGAGATGTTTGATATTCAACTGATTACCAAGCTACGCAAGAACATGAAGAACCAGTTGATGACCTTGTCAGATCGTATCCTTTTACGTCGCCGGGCGATCATCGAGACGATCATTGATCAACTCAAAAACATCTCTCAGATTGAGCACTCTCGCCATCGTAGTTTTCCGAATTTCGTTGTAAATGTGCTGTGTGGTCTGATCGCATATTGTCGCAGACCTTCGAAACCGTCCCTGGGCTTGGACATTTTGCTGCCCTTGCCCGCTTAACCCGAATTCACGTTAAATTACCAATCCAACAAATGAAAGGCGTTTTCATACCTGCAAAACCTTGGGCGCGGCTTAACGCCTTCTTTCGTAACGCTGGTGAAAACGATCGAATAACGCCCTTTTGATTTTCCAGACTTATTTTTCCGGGCCTCCGCGATTAGATCAAACGAAGGTATGACCCAATAAGTTTCTGCCTGTTCAGAATAAAAGATGAAGTAGAAGTTTTCGCGTGGTTGTCGGATCTCCATTGCCGCAAAGGTTCCGGCATTTCTGGGTGAAGCATGCATAGAACGTGCCTTGATTTGGATATCTAGATACCGTAGCTGACCATCTTTTTCCTGCCGGATAATGCAGTCGATCTGCTGATCGTCCACAAGGGTCATATAGACATCGTGCCCACGGCGTAACAACTCCGCCACAGCGATGTATTCCTGACGCTTACCGAAGGAGGCTGAAGAGCGAAAGCTGGTCATATTACACTGGATCGATTAGGAGAATTAATCGACCTTTAAAATTGGAGAGTTGAGAATCCTATGGATTCTTTGCAAACGTTTATTTAATATTATTAAACCCCCAGGCATTTTTTCCAGTAAAGGTTTTACAAGGTGCATGGTACAGGTTCTTAGATCGTTTATCCCACTTAAACCCTGTTTGACTTGATTCATTGACGTAAATCCAAGGCTTTTGCGAAGTGACTCTGTCTTTTTAATGATCGTCAGCATATCGGAGAGATAAAGTAGTTCGATGATATCCACATCAACATTCTGTTCGAGCATCTTATTAATCCTGCATTTAATATTCCTTGATCGGGCTTTAGAAATTGTAGTAAGGATTTTCCCTTCGTTGAGTTCAGGTTCACTGCGGATAAGCTCGCTTAATTTAAGCTCCACATCCCCAATGAGTGTATAAATATAGGTTCTTGCCGGTAGCTTATTCAAGTCTGCTGGAGTAACAATACCAATGATGTCATGATATTTGTAAACCAGAAATCCTGGTTTTTGGGTTGACACAAACAACTCTACCAATTCTGAAATTGGCATGTCGTGTGTGATTAGCCAATCCATTTTGAGTGGTTGAATTTTTCCATCACTTAGTGCTGTCTTTACACCAGTTATCTGGCCATCCTTTTTTACTGGTATCACATCAAACTTCAATTTACCATCATCTGTAATGCAGGAAGCGTTCAGACCTTCCAGATCCCAGAACGTAAGGGATTCATATGGAGTCATAATAAATTCCACTGTATACAATTTTCTGAGATTAGTTCTGAGAGCAGAATCGGTCACGATAATTCATCCTTACTTAATATACTTTCTACCCAAACGCGGCAAAACCTGTGGTGTAAAGGGAGCGCAACATCCGTAGAATACGACCAGCTGTGAGAGGAAAATGATAAGGCAGCATGGATAATGCCTGGATGATCTGGTAGGCGCTGCTCTGACCTGTTTGAATGGCTTGCTCAACGCTGTCTATTTCTGGTTTTTTGGGATTCATACACCAGGCGAGGAGCAGCTTGAGCGGCTCTTCCAGCTTGTTGCGCGAGCCGTGAAATTTGGGCAGAATCTTCATCAATAGGGCAGCATCCAGCGGGTTGCCCGGATCGATTTCACTGTAAAACTGGTTTTCATCCGCGTTGGCGAGGAACGCGACCACCTCGTCAAACACGCGATAGCCAAAATGCATGTCAAAAGGCTTTAGCAACTCATTCAGCGATTGCAAAGTGTGCCGGAGTTCAGGATTGATGTATTCTGATACTACCGCTTTGTCAATAACGGCATATTTGCCGCCACGGGTAAAGGCCTCCAACAATTTTTTGCGTTCGACATCACCTGGAGTAGCGATCTCGGTATTCCCATCAGGCGGATAATCCGAAAAATCAGCTTCGGTCAGCTCCAGGGTGAAGGCGCGGTCGAGGACCTTCGGGCTGAAAGCGTGAGTGGTTTCGTCCACGTTGACCGTGCCGATGAAGTACAGGTTGGGAGGCAGGTAAATCTCGCGCTCTTCCCTCGGTATCTCCATCCCCGCCGGGTAATCCAGGCGGACAGGCTCGCGACTCAACCCCTGTTCGTCCCTGCCTGACTCCAGCACGCTGAGCAAATCGGCAAAGTAATATTCCACACGAGCCAGGTTCATCTCATCCAGCAAAACGAACCATGCAAGACCTTCTTTCTGATCGTAACTTTGCCGCGCCCGGCGGATGAATTCGAGGAACGGCGTGGACTGGTATTCCTGCTCGATCGGGTTGTAAAAACCCAACAGGCTCTTGCTGTCACGCCAATCCGGGCGAACAGACAGGAAGAGATAGTTCTGCGGGTTGCCATCGGTCTTGACTGCGACCGCCTGCTCAAATTCTTGGGGGCTGCCAAGAATAAAACCGCTCAGCCGCGCCTTCTGCATCGAATTGCGGTTCCAGAGCGATCTGGCTCTCCAATGGGAATTGGTCCAGGAACCATAGGCGCGCTTTCCCTTTCAGCAGGAGATGAATATAGTCGGTATTATTGTTCTGGAAATGAGATAAAAGACACGCCTCTGTTTGTCCCGCAAATTCCAGCTTTACAGTAAAGGATTCTCCGGGTTCAGGTGGTGTGAACAGCCTCAATTCCGGATTTGGGGATGATCATGCGGCTGTATTTACGCATATACGGGTAGATCGTAATCCGGATGATGTCGTCAGATATTATTTTTTGGATGGTGGGTTGGGGTAACAGGCGTGCAAATGCCTGGGCGAGCTTGGTTTTCCCGGTACCGCTGATACCGCTCAAAATTACAAACCCCTTGGTTTGCAGTGCGGTGTAAAACGTGGCAACCTGCCAGGGCGTGAAGTGCAGTCCGCGCGCTTTCAAGCTATCCAGAATCATATTGATATGTGGATATGAGGGGTATTCATTCATTGGATTACCACCTTCACTAATATTATCGTTTACGGGGGGGCAATAACCTGGTTGAGGCAGGTCGGGCAGACCCAGCTCTCTGCGCATATACTCAATCATCCCTGACCCTTTTTCGATATGTGGTTTCTTGCTGAGTGTATGAATGTCAAATCTAGATTTATCCAACAAAAAGGCTTCATGTGCCTGACGAATATATGGAATCAAGTGTTCCTGTTCAGGAAGTGTAATTTCAATTCCTGACCATTTATTTGTTTTATCATCAATAATTTTGGCCCCACCAATATCCAATTTTTTACGATCATCATCGCCTAATGAATCAAGATATACATGGAAATATAAATTACTCTCATCCTGGGGAGCAACAGCTATTTCATGTTTAATGTTGATATATGGTCCATTTCCACCAAAATTAATGCTCCAACAATTTGAATTTTTGCTGTGCATGTAACGTACAAACTCTGCCATTGCCTTCAAGGCTGATACCCGATAAGCCGGATCCGGCATTTTGCGTTCGATAAACCGTTTTGCCCTGTTATAAACAGCGGCAGCATCGATCTCGATGGGGATATGTTCTTCTGTCATCATCGTCTCCTTGGTGTTGTTGTGCTTGCGAAGGCTTGGCACGTGCTCACGAAAATGAAGCCATCTGCTTTCTGGTTGGTGACTGATCGATCTTCTGTCATCGCCCGATCACATCCTGCCCGGCTGCATGGCTATCGCCCCAATGCCGCTCAATTCTCCCTCGAGCAGCTGCCCGAGCGTGAACGCCCCGACCCGGTGCGGACTCTTGCGCGGATCAAAAAATACATCGCTATCGCCTGGATAGACGATCACCGCCGCCTGCAGTCCCAGCGCATCCCGGTAGGTGTGCATCTTGTACAGGTTTTCCAGCCTGGGTCGCCTGATGGATTGGTGCTCGGTTTCTGCCTCTCCCGCCCCCCATTCGTAAACGCTGAAGCTAAACTTGGCATCGAACACCAGCCTGGAGCGGTTGCCCACCACCCAGGCGAAATCCGGGCGCATGGTGGTGGAATACGAATTCAAACCGCGACCAGTCAGGGCTGAACTTGCGGTTGAAAACCAGGCGACCCTTCCCATCAAAAACTGCCTCAGACGACCAGTCCAACCCGAACTCATCCGATGATCGTAGCTCAAAACGCGGTGGCACTTCCAGCGCCTCACCGATCTCCTCCGCAAGAGCGAAGAAGACCCAGTACTCGTAAAGCTCAGCCACGTTGCGGAGGTCAATGGCTTTCTGTAACGGCTGGAAGAAGGGCTGGGAGGCCTGGTGGAACTGCTGCCAGAGTGCCAGAAGCTGGCGGTAACCGTCCCGGCGGAGCAAGACCTGGGAAGTGAAGGGGATCATGGATTGTTCCCCCACCCCTTCAAAAACCGGATGGACGATTGACTGATTGAGCAGGCTGCGCAGTTCCTGCAGCCGGTTCCTGTGTGTCTGTGACACTTTGCCCCACCAGGATTGGAACACCAGGTGATCGATTGCGTTGAGGAGCGTGAACAGGAAGTGCAGAACAAAACGGTTCTCGGGCGTGTCAAAAGATTCCTCAGGAACCTTCTGCCAGATATGGGTGGGAACGTACCCGCCCAGTTTCTCCGAGAGTGGGTGACCGCCCGTCCTGACCCAGCGTGCGGAGTCTTGGAAGATGCTCAGAACCACTTCGCTATCGACCGAATTCGCTGCTCCAAGATTGACGAGCACCCGCTCATCAATCAGCTTCCGGTGTGGCATTGCCAGGATGATGGAGATGGCGTCCGACAACTCGACGAAGTGCTGGCAGAGGAAGTGAAGCGTATAGAGCGGTGTGGGAGGCTGCAGCGCTTCCTGGACGCTGCGCCGGGTGCTCGCCTGAAAGGTGAAGGGCAGGCGGACGGTGCGCTGGTGAAGGTCATCCAGCAGCGCCTTGAAAAAGTTAAGGTGCCCGGTGTGAGTGGCGAATTTTGGGGAAAGCACCTCCACCGTCAGAGCGGACCCGGCAACCCGGTACCTGTAGATGGGCTGGATGTGTGCCAGACCCAGCTGGTTCTCGAAGCACAGCCGGAACCAACTGGCGTGTTGAGGGTGCAGCTCGATGCTTCCTACCCGGAGCTTTTCCGCCCCGGGAAGGTTGAGCCAGTACTCTTTCCATTCCTGAATGAACAGGGATGCGGGGGCAAACTGGGGCGCCAAGACATCGGAGATTGCCTGGGCTCCCTGCTCAAGGAACTGGCTGCGGAGATTAATTTCTGCCAGCACCGGCTCCATCGCCTCTGATCTCGCATTTCATCCCAACCCCTTCAACTCCACATCCTCGCCGCCTTGCACCTTGATCACATGGTAATCTTTCTCGATCGCCATCACCATCTTTCCGCAGGCTTCACACCTATAACTCGGAATTGGTGATTAATCCTTGAAGATGCTTTTCTTCATCAAACTGAAATTCCGGTTCCGGTGTTTTTTGGGTGAACCTGTATTATGATTTATTTTAACCCGGATTGCGCGGCTGGTCAGTTTTTCCTGCTGCTCATTATCATTACTATATTCGGTAAATAGAATACAGGAGAAATTTTTTGTGGTATCTCTTTATACGTCTTGCGCACTAAGGAACAATTCCTTAGACAATGTTTGGTTATTTGTGAGAATTTACTATTGTGAAATAAATAACCAAGAATATAATCTTGTTTAGTATTCAAAAAACACGAAGTGTCTCCTTCTAAAAAGAAATTGATAAACTGTGAATATGCAATATAGTGAAAGTCCGTATAATTAATAGTATAGCGCTTAGAGCTTATTCAACACAAGTGACTTAAAAACAAGGGAATATTATGAGCAAGAATGAAGCCAAGAAAACAGGAAGTAAAATTCCCTTGGAAAGAAGGTCTCACCTTTCTTGGTGTAATCATTGCGGCTTATATAGGCTATCTGGGTGTTCGTTCAACGATTGAGATACCCATTCATGCTACCCAAACTGCAGAAGTAAAATTGACATCAGCATCATCAACAACAACATCCCTTCCACCTCTTGAAACATTGACCCCTACCGAAAGTAGTGATTTAAAATCAAATTTATTATCTACGGACTGCATCAACTCCTCCCTGTGGTTTTCTTTAGACGGAGAACAGGCGAGCAATTGTATATCGCTTGATAAGTCTGGCATCTTTGCCAATGATGGCGGCTTAACTTTATCCTTCACAAATAGTTCTTCGGAACCAATCCGACACGGGATATTTATGCCAATAGAAAAAGGCACTCAAATAAGATTAAAATTGTCAATCTCAGATTTATCAACTCCCGTTGATGATGAACTTGCCAATCTAACACTAGGTATAATTTCACTAACTTCGAATAATCTGGAAACTGATACTCTTTTGGTTTATCAAAGAGAAAGTCCACAAAAAGGTTATCCAATTTTTGTAAAAAGAACGGAGCGTGGTGGTTTTGAATCTTATATATCCGATAACGGTGGATATAGGGAATACTCTATAAACACCACACAAGAAATTCTTTTCGATGTATCGAACACTAATCAACTAACAATTTTTATTGATGACTTGCCTGTAATTCAGATTGATGTTCCATTTCAAAATAAAGCTTTCTGGATTGGATATCGGTTATCAGGACACTGCCAAATAAATGCAGAAATTTTGGAGTTGCAAATCCTAAGGCAATAACTAACAAAGATGCCCCTAAAAAAGGGTTCACTTAACTGGAGGGATTCCGAGGCTTTTTCTTCGTCCAAGCGGAATCCTTCTTCCAGCCGAGACCAAACCCGCCCTAAAGCATGTATCACAAACCGTATTACGCCTTTTTATATGTCAAATGGTGGATTAGCTAATGCAAGGTGGAGTTTTTTATGAATCTAGTGACTGATGTTCCAGGCAGTATAGGTAAAATTGTTGTAAATCTACAATCCTTAGAGTTTTCCATAAGACTTATATTAAATGAGTTGCAGAGTGTTACTGAGACCATCAAAAGTCAAAAAGTCGATTTTATGAAAATAAAAGTTGGCGAGTGGATTCCCGAAAATTATTATACAAACTACGACACTCTTGGAAATTTGATTAAGAAGTTAAACACTGAATTGGAAATACGCAGTTTACCTGAACGAGTTGATGAATCGATTGTTGAACTGCGCGACACGATTGCTCACGGTCGTGTCTTAGCTCTAAACCCAGAGGGACCATATCGGATATTGAGATTTTCGAGACCAAAGGATAATAAGGTTAAAGTTGTAGAATCGGTATATATTACACAGGATTGGCTCTCACATCAGATTGGAAGAAGTGAAAGCGAGGTACGAAGGGTGATAAAAATTAGCAAAATCCTCAAACTAAACTGCTTTCCAACTTAATTGCGTAATCCGGGTCAATCCAATTAGAAATTCCGTTGATGCCGATCAGGCAATCTGGAGCAAAAAGGGGCAGATAGCTTTATAAACACGAACAATTCAAGCAACCATCTCAGAACCAAAACTGAGGAGGAAGAGACAGAACAAGCGAGTTTATCGATGAAAAAAAGAAGAAATTCTGCGATTGACACCTGGTATACTCTGGAAGGTTGTGATGCAGGGGGAGATGAAGGTGCACAACCACCAGATGGAAGTGGTTGCGGCGTTGTGGCATCGTGATCACCCATCTTCTTCGCTGACGAAATGGCTGGGGACAGGCTGGGAGCGATTTTTGAGCTCTGATAAAAAATTCGGGGGATGTAGCTGATTTTTGATGGTGAAAGTGGGAAGGAAGAATCACTGTTTATAATAGTGAACCGGGGACGATGTGGGGAGAGACCCGGGTAGATGTAACTAACTTAGAGAGATGGGGACAAAGATCAATTTACTAAGCAACAAGTTTTAAACCTAAGCATAAGATTCATTTTTATTATGAAAACGAGATGTGGATTGGGTTAATTCATAAGTTGAATGAAATTTATGCTACTTATAGTCTGTAGCCTGACAGTAGCATCTTAAGTATCCTCACTATGAGGAGGTAAGGATGGTTGATGATGTTATACAACGCTTGGGCAAACGTATCCGTTCATTGCGAGAGAAAACCAATATTTCGCAGGAAGAACTCGGGCATACAGCAGGTTTACACCGAACTTATATTGGAGCAATTGAACGGGGTGAACGTAATCCATCTGTACTGAGTTTGAAGAAAGTCGCAGATGCATTGAGAGTTTCCATTAGAGATCTTTTTGATGAATAGAGCATATTATGATGCTCCAATTGATCTTTTTCTAAATAATAACCCTCATTATATTCTGGGTATACTTGCAGACCACTACGAATTTGGTTTAGAAGATCAACAAAAGTATGCCTGGAAAATCCAAGTTGAATTTTAAGCATGTTCTTAAGGATATTCCTGGACATGTATATTTTGAATTTGCTATACCTCGCATGGGTAAGAGAGTTGATGTTGTCCTTATTTCTGGTGGGATCATCTTTGTTATTGAGTTCAAGGTGGGAGAAACTACCTATCCAGCTTATGCGCTCGAACAGGTTATGGATTATGCTTTAGATTTAAAAAATTTTCATTCCTCTAGTCATCATTCTCCTATTGTGCCAATACTGGTCTGTACAGAGGCTATTGCATATCCATTGTCTCTACAAGCATATCCAGATCGTGTTTATGAACCCTTACGGACCAATGGAATATCACTAGGGAAACAGATAAATGAATGTTTACTAATAATTCATAGTATACCAATTGCACCAAATTTCTGGGAAGCAGGACAATATAAACCGACGCCAACGATTATTCAAGCTGCACAAGCTTTGTATAGAGGTCATAATGTAAATGAAATCTCTCGTTCTGAAGCGGGTGCCGAAAATTTGAGTTCAACATCAGATGCAATTGATAACATCATCGAATATACCAAACGGAATAATACAAAAACCATTTGCTTTATCACCGGAAGTCCCAGGTGCTGGTAAAACCTTAGCTGGATTAAATATCGCTAACAGACGTTTGCTAGTAGGAAACGATGAACATGCTGTTTTTCTTTCGGGTAATGGTCCGTTGGTTCGTGTTTTACGTGAGGCACTTGTTAGGGATGAAATTCAAAAGGGGATTCGCCGAAAAGAAGCGAAACGTAAAGCAGATACATTCATTCAAAACATTCATCAATTCCGCGATGAATACATTGACAATCCCCTCCCTCCGTTAGAGCGTGTTGTCATTTTCGATGAAGCCCAACGTGCGTGGACACAAGCAATGACTGCCGACTTCATGAAACGAAAAAGGGGAAAATTAAATTTCAATATGTCTGAGCCAGAGTTTTTGATTAGCGTGATGGATAGACACAAGGATTGGGCTGTAATAATTTGCCTCATAGGTGGTGGTCAGGAGATTAATAGAGGCGAGGCTGGATTATCGGAGTGGTTCTTGGCAATCGGGAGGCATTTTTCTAATTGGAATGTATATGTTTCACAACAAATAACAAACTCAGAATTCTTGATGCAAAAGAAGCCGAAAGATTTTCTTCTGTTAAATCAGCTGATGATCGAGGATCGGCTTCACTTAGCTGTTTCCGTGCGTTCATTTCGATCTGAAAAAGTATCGGCATTTATTAAAGCGATACTGGATTGCGATCTGACTGCTGCTCAATTGCTTAATTCTCAGCTTTCCACAAACTACCCTATTGTTTTAACGAGAGATATAAAAAAGCACGAAAATGGATCAAACAACAGGCCCACGGTAGTGAGAGATTTGGTCTTTTGGCTAGCTCAGGTGCAGCTCGGATTGCGTCCAGAAGGCATTTTTGTTAATGCCAACATCGAGGTTGACCACTGGTTTCTAGACGAACGAAATGATGTTCGCTCTTCTTATTCTCTTGAAGGTGTCGCTACAGAGTTCGATATTCAAGGTTTAGAATTAGATTGGGCAATTGTATCTTGGGATGCGGACCTAAGATTTACAAATGGACTATGGGAGTATAGGAATTTTAAAGGTAATAAATGGCTTTCAATTAATGATTCTACTCGCAAGCAATACTTAAAGAATGCCTATCGAGTCTTGTTAACTAGATCTCGACAAGGTATGGTGATCTTTGTTCCTGTCGGAGATCATGAAGATGAGACTAGATTACCGTCTTTTTACGACCAAACGTCTGATTATCTCCACCAATTAGGAATACCATTACTTTAGTCTTGAAAGTTTCTAGCCACCTGACACTTTAACAACACAAAAGTTGATCGGCAAAGATTCTCCACTAAAATAAGGTTTGACCAACCATTTTAGAAACGGAGTAATCACATGCCGATCAACCAATTCTATCATACCTGGTTTTTGCTGATTCAGGAAATGCGACCTCACCAACGGATCACTCAAATTCGAACCTTTGTCTGGCTGATAGTGGGGATTTACCACAGCAGATCGGTCTCCTTGTGCCGCATCGCTGGAAAGATCCCTGGTTGTGCGAAATTGGTGAGTACCACCCGGCGGTTGAGCTGGATGTTGGCGAACTCCCCCATCCGGGTGCGGGAATGGTATGTTTTTTTAACTTATAAAATGGAGCCCACCTGGGGGAAAAATTAATATTGAAAATGCACTCACCTGGAAACTAGAATCTCCGGGAAATCAGAACCATAGGAGGGGAGAGAGAAGACATAGGGAATCTTAGGCAATAAGTTTACCCCAAAACCATTCTCTCAGCTTTCTTCAAGATATAGCCACTCCTTTCCAAAGGCAGGAAAAACCTGACCACCAGCAATCGCGAAAGGATACCATTCCTGGGGAGGGTCATTGAGATAGATAGTCTCCACCTGGGCAGGGAGGCTATCGACCAGCACCAGCTTGCCATTCAACGTCTCATCGGGGGCTAGCTCAAACCAGGAAATGACCTGTTGAAGGTGACTGGAGATTGCGCGGTGATCCAGGCCGCTGCCCCGCACCGATCTCTGGCGAAGCTTGAGGAGGATATCTTGCCATCTGTCAAAGGATCCCTGGCGGTAGAGATCCAGAAGCCAGGAGATGAACAAGTCACGGCGGGTTGTGGCTGGATAATCGATTGAATCAGATCCAACCTTATGTCCCCACTCCGCGGCTGGAAATAATAAGCTGCCCATCTCATCCAGCCGGTATAATCGGCTATCACCAGATAAATCAATCGTTTCATCCCAGCGGGGAGGGCTCCAAACGACATAGTCATCCATCCTGCTGATATGGACATATCCATGGGAACTGCAGCCTTCTATACCGCAAGTTTCGCACAGCATCACCTGAACAGGATTGATTATGGGATCAACCCATTCGAGGCTGTTGCAAAGCACTTTCTCCTGATAACATAATTGGGTCCATTTTGTACGTCCTTGCTGGTACAGGTACTTGTCGATTGTTCGTATGGTGAGTGTGTCGATAAGATGCATTGGATCCTCTTGGTATTGAATTGCTCAAAAACACAAAAACCTGGCGCGAATGATTATATCCGGAGAAATTTTAAACTTCTCAGCCACACCCAAATGGGTTCCAGATAAAAGTCTTGTTTACCACGACAAAATCGCCGGGTATAGAAACCCGGGCTACAAGCCTATCAGAAACCGAGGGATAAGACCAAAAACGGAGGGCGTCTTAGAAAAGTAGGGGATAAGCAGGTTAGCATCGAATGAACGAAAGTGTGTTTAAGGTTGAAAATTGAACAGACTGACACTCTGACTTAAAAATCTACCCCCGGGGATTTTACGCCAAACCTTCCGCTCCCAGGGTAATAACGCAGTCGTTTCCGGGATTATGAATTTGCGGATTTGCTGGAACTTTTATGACGGGAGCGGTGTGTTCAGGTGCTCAGGACGAATGTTCAACATGGGTAACCTGACTGCAGGATCTACCAACTCTAAAACGAGAACAGGTCCACCACCCTCTCGGCAGGTGAATTGCCCAGTTGGTTGTGGGCGTATTTTCTATGATCATGAACTGACCGAACGGCTAATTGAGGATCATGCATCAGCTGTAAGTATGATAAATTTATGGTGGAAATTCCAATTTTCCAAAAAGGCGGATTACGGCAATGTCGATTTCAACTACCATTCGGATGCATGGTAAAGGCTCTGTAACCATCCCGATCGAACTGCGGCGAAAATATGGCCTTGACGAAGGAGATATCATCACCCTGATCGATCTGGGAGAGGGATCATTTCTGCTTACATCCAAGGTGACCCAAGTCGATCGTTTGGGAGATCGAGTCGCGCGGGCAATGGCAAAAGAAGAGATATCGTTGGATGAGATCCTGACCGCGTTGGACGAGGAGCGAGAACGCTATTACCAGGAACGATTTGCCGGAGATTAACCTGTTCCTGGCTAGCAGGGCGCTCATCGCTGGCATCATCAGCGCGGTACCTTTCTGCGCAGGCGAGATTTATAATTTAATTCCACATCGTTACTCCTGGTTGGACTGGCTTTGCGCGGCCTGCTTTATGCTATTCCACAATTCCGCGGCCTCAGTCCCAATGTGGGCTGCGCCTTGATCGACAGTAACTTGATCAAACTCCGCGCTCAGCTCCGGATCGATACCTTGATAATGAAAACACAGCAATTCGAAAATATCCGTTTCATGCTTGCGCGAGCGCCCCTCCTGCCACGCCATCAGCTTGCCCAGGATCACGTCCTCCACCCGAGCGCACCACACCTCGAAGGGCTCTCCTCCAGCGTTTTCAGAATACTCAGGAAGATGCTAAAATCGGGCTTTTCTTTGTTCTCCACGGTCGATCTCCTCCAGGACTTTCAGGTTGAGTGCCTCTATGGCAAGATCTGGGTAGCGACGACGCAAACGACCCCGGATCAAGCCAACAGCCAGCTCACGCGCATCCAGCATCACCCGTACCCGCCTGGCAGCGGGTAAATGGGCGAAAATCTGCATCTGCACCGGGTCGGGTGGATCAGGGCGAAAATCGCCTCCGGTCGTTGGTGAATACGGTTCTTGTGTCATTTATCCACTCTCAACTGTCCTGATCACTTCACAGGCATGGATCCTGTTGGCATGACAGCCGGTTTTTCAGTAACTGTTCGTCGTTATCAGACTCGGTTTGAGGCTGTTGGATCAGGTCTTCGCTCATGGAAATCTGATGGGAAGTATAGCACTTTTTGGACGGGAGACCGAGGACGGGGGACCGGGATCAAATCACGATGAACTATGTGAAATTTTTAACGGAACATCCATCTCTACCCGTGCATACCAAAAACAGGTAAAATAGCTTGCTATGGCTTTCGAAACGACGCGGTGGAAATTAGGGTAACGGACACCGGTGAAGGGATACTGCCCGAAGAGCTTCCGTACATTTTCGACCGCTTCTATCGAGTGGAAGAGACGAGCCATCTCGAGCGGGGCGGGTCGGGGCTGGGTCTGGCGATTGTCAAAGCGATTGTCGAGGCGCAGGGAGGAAGTGTGAGAGCAACAAGCGGTGGCAGAAACGAGGGGTGTACCTTCTCGATCCGGTTCCCCGGCCAACTCGAGTTTGTTCGATCATCCAACCCAGGCTGATTCCCAACCCGAAAGGTTCATGTCAGGTATCGCCTGACCTGCGTGGGAGAACGGCAGAACCAGCGGGAATGTTATCGAAGGGGAACGACGATTGAAGCTACGAACAAACGGCTACCGAATCCGGCTGGTTCACGTTAGAATCATGGGGATACCAACCAGCGGAGGAAGCTCATGGCAAACACCAAAAAGGCAGTACCTGATATACAAAACCCGGAGGAGCGGCGCAAGAGCGGTAAAACGAGAAGGGACCAGGCAGCGCTCAGCAGCCACGGGGAGTGGCAGCCGGCGCCTGACCGACCTGACCCCATCCAACTTTTACAAGCACAGGATGAAGGGCGGGTGGAGCTGCTGCTGCCAATCAAGTACGGACGCATGCTGGAATCGCCCTTTGCCTTCTTTCGCGGTTCGGCAGTATTGATGGCGGCGGACCTGGCGAATACCCCGGTCTCAGGCATCGATGTGGTGTTATGCGGGGATGCGCACTTATCGAATTTTGGTGTCTTTGCCACACCGGAGCGCAGGCTGGTATTCGATCTCAACGACTTTGACGAAGTGTATCCTGGTCCCTGGGTATGGGACCTGAAACGACTGGCAGCCAGCGCGGTGATCGCTGGAAGGGACCGCGGCTTCAAGGACAAAGACAACCGCAAGTCAGCCAAACTGGTTGCCCGGGTCTATCGAGAAGCGATGAGGCGATTTGCGAAAACACCGGTCCTGGATGTGTGGTATTTCCATATCGAGGCGGAGCAGGTGCTCAAGCTGTTCGAACAATATTCCAGAAAGGGAGCCAGGAGCACCGAGAAGATGTTGAAGAGTGCGAGAACGAAGACCCAGAAAGCAACCCTGGAATCACTCACGGAAGTGGTGGATGGGCGCAGGCAGATCGTCAGCGACCCACCGCTACTCGTGCGGCTGAACGACCTGCTGACCGAGGAACAGAGAGCCGAGATCCCAGAGGAGCATGTCGTACAAGCCTGGTCAGCGTACATCCGCAGCCTGCCGGAAGAGCGGCGCGTGCTGCTTTCGAGGTTCCACATCGCGGATGGTGCCCTGCGAGTTGGCGGCGTGGGCAGCGTGGGGACGCGCTGCAGCATCCTGCTGCTTGAAGGCAGTGCGCCAAGAGATGCCATCATCCTGCAGCAAAAAGAAAGCGGTCCTTCGGTGCTGGAAGCCTACCTGCCGGAACGAGGCTACAGCAGCCACGCTGAAAGGGTGGTGATTGGGCAGCGGTTGATGCAGGCTGCCAGCGATATCTTCCTGGGCTGGAATCACAGCGGTTTAACGAACAGGCAGTATTACTGGCGGCAGTTAAAGGATATGAAGGGGTCCGTAGATATCGCCCGATTGGATGAGACTGGATTAGCGACCTACCTGGCGGTTTGCAGTCTATGCCTGGCGCGAGCCCACGCTCGCAGCGGCGATGCTGCGGCGATCGCTGGTTATCTTGGAAAGAGCGATGCCTTTGATCAGGCAATTGGCAGGTTTGCCGAGGCATACGCTGACCAGGCTGAAAGAGACTACCAGGCGCTGGTGGCAGCGGTGGACTCCGGTCGAATCAGGGCACAAACGGGAGTATAGTTAAGTTTTATTTAGAGGAGGAGAAGTCATGTCACGAGTATTATCCGCAACCCGCTTTCTGATCGTTGTCCCCATCATCGGGCTGACGGTTGCTGCCTCCGTATTTTTGGCGGTTACGGATTGATCAAACTGCTCATCGAAGTTGTGCTGACCATCCTGGGGATTACGTACACGCATGCTGCGGAGGTCGAGCAGGGTTTGGTTTATTTTCGAGGTTGTCGAATATGTGCACACCTTCCTGGTGGGCACGGTGCTGTATATCACCGCTGGGGCTCTACCAGCTTTTCATCCATGAGATCAAGTTTCCGGGCTGGTTGAAGATCGACAGCACCGAGGAATTGGAGACCAACCTGATCGGTGTGACGGTGGTTGTGCTGGCGGTCAACTTCATGGGGGCGGTCTTCGCCAGGAACACGGAAAACCTGCTGCAGTACGGCGCGGGGATCGCACTGCCGATTGCGGCGCTGGGACTGTTCGTCGGGCTGCGCGCCTGGTCGCTGAAGTTAAACAAAGAAAACGGTGGTGATGAAAAGGGAACCAAAAAATCACAGCAGGAAAGTGCTTCCGGCGGTGAAATAGAAGGATAGGTGGAGCAGTTCGATCGTCCCGAGGCGCGGGAGGGGGCTGTGATATAATAGAGGTTATATAAACAGGGGGCGGCATTGCGCAAGTCTTATTGATGTGTCTTGAGATTGGACTAAACCGATGGGGTTTGAGTAAGTTTTTACCGGTTTCGATTTATTGAGATCTTGCGTTTTTGTTCGTAAATAATCCTGCATGCCTGTCAGGTGTCCTGGTAACGGTGCAGGTTCCCGTCTGTTGTCCTCCTCGTGCCCGGATTTTCTTTCAGTGCAAAATATGATTTTAGCCTGGCTCGAGGAATATTCACGGTTATGAATAATGCATACTCTGGTTGAAAACAAATTAATGATTGAGTTCGATATGGAGCACTCTCCCGATTCCTTTGCGCATCTCAAAGAATTAGGAGTTGAGCAGGGGTATCTCACTTACGAAAACATCCTCCAGGTGTTCCCTGAAGCCAAACAGGACGTTGAGCAATTAATCCAGATCTACATGGCTGTTCGTGAGGCAGGAATTGAATATATCGATGATGACAGCCAGGGGGATGGCATCCTACAAGATGATGGCATAATACAAGATGATGGCATCCTACAAGATGATGGCATCCTACAAGATGATGGCATCCTACAAGATGATGGCATAATACAGGACGATGGCATCATACAGGATGATGGTGCTGACGACGATGCGGGAGATGGCGAGGAACAAGGGACAAAGAGCAGCCAGGTTTCCAGGGAAGGCTACAATCTGTCCAATGTGGAAACGGAAAACCTGGTTGGTTTGTATTTCAGCGAAGCGGCTGGTGTCCCATTACTCACCATCGAGGGAGAAGTTGGTCTGGCGAAACGGATCGAGCAGGGTCACTTCGCCAGGGAGGAGATATCAGGCTCCGGATCGATTTCCGCCGGGCGCCGGGAAGAGCTTCTTTCGACGATTAATGACAGCTGGATTGCCCTGGAGCACCTCATCACCGCAAATTCACGCCTGGTGATCAGTATTGCCAAGAAGTACACGCACCGGGGGCTCCCTTTCTTAGACCTGATCCAGGAAGGTAACATCGGGTTGATGCGCGCAGCCAAAAAATACGATTATAAAAGGGGGTTTAAATTCAGCACCTACGCCACCTGGTGGATCCGCCAGGCTGTGACCAGGGCGCTGGCAGACCAAAGCCGCACAATCCGCCTGCCGGTGCATATGAATGACCAGGTCGCGAGCATGTTCCGGATCCGAAACCGGCTTGAACAGGAGCTTGGACGCGAACCGGATGCGGCGGAATTGGCGGAAGCCATGGATGTGACAGCAGAGAGAATCCAACAGATGTTAAAAATCGCTCAAATTCCCCTGTCTGTCGATATGCCAGTCTCGCTGGAGGGCGATGGCGTCCTGGGTGATTATATCGAGAACCAGGATTCCCCGGACCCGGATGAACTGGCTACATTAAACCTGTTACGCCAGCATATCGATCAGATCCTGGAAACGCTGCCCGCGCGAGAAGCGCAGGTTTTAAAGCTGCGATTCGGATTGTTAAATGGAGAGACACACACATTGGCGGAGGTCGGCGATAAAATCGGCGTTTCGCGTGAACGTGTCCGGCAAATCGAGAATCAGGCGATGCAGCGTCTGCGCCGCTCTCAATCCGAGGACACTCTGCGCAGTTACCTCTACCCGCAACAGACTTGATATCGCCCGTATGGAGCGCCCGCTGCAAGAAGGATCTGCAGAGCTTGTGTTCCTGCCCCCGGGCACTTGAAGGGAATTCTGATGAAAAAAAATTTACAAAGCAAACCCGATGACAAACTTGAGCAGTGGAAGATAGAAACGCAGCAAGAGGAACGCCAGCAGCAAGAGAAAAGAAAGCTTCGCCAGGAAGGGCAGCAGTTATTGGAACTCCAACAGGAAGAAAAGCGAAAACAAAAACAAAAAGAGCGCCAGGAGCTTGACAGGCTTCAAGAACAGGACCGGAAGATGCGCCAAAAGGAGCAGAAAGAGCTGGACGAGCAGCGGAATCCTGGTGGGAAGAAGAAATAGGGGCAGTTGAGGGAAACCATCGATCAACAACCGGGATTCTCATCAAGGTGTTACTTAATTGTTCCACTATCTGTGCTATAGTGAAGTGCTCGATTAACCATTGTTCTAAAAATAAAGATTTATCTTCGATTTGGAACCCATGTTTGACCCGGCAATAATCTACGAAAGGAGTTCCAAGTTATGACTGTTAAACAACAAGGAACCGTTAAATGGTTCAATGCTGGTAAAGGTTACGGTTTCATCGAACGTGCAGAGGGCGAAGATTTGTTCGTCCATTACAATGCCATTGTTAGTGATGGATACCGCAGCCTGGACGAAGGACAACGGGTAGAATTTACCGTCGTTCAAGGTCAAAAAGGTCCGCAAGCGCAGGACGTAACGATCATCTAAACGATCGAAAACAGAACGACAACAGGGCAGCCTATACAGGCTGCCCTGTTTCTTTAAACCGAACCTCTTCCTGATGCGCGGCTGGCTGCAGGCAGAGATGAGCAGGCAGGCAAATAGAAGGCAAAGAAATGAAATTGCCTGGCGGGAGATCAGATATCCGGTAAGTTGTCAGGTTTCGTGATGGATAAAAGGGTGTCAGGTAGGGATACCTGACCTACGGTTTGGGAATTGCCCCATTGAACCACCTGACCAGCTATAATCGGGATGAAATCAAATTCCTTAATTGGATGACATCGAGTTGACTGAAAACAGATCTCGTTTCTTACTGTATGCCCTGATAGGCTTGATTTTTGGCACCATCGACTGGTTCTACCTGGACTGGTTGGCGCACATTTCATGGGGGAGCCTGGGTGAATTTATCCTGGTTATTCCCATCGTTATCCCCATCATTATCGCCATGAACTACGGCATCTGGCTTGTTCCTATCATCCCTGTCGTTGTTTATGAAGCCAGGCGCGCTCGAAGAATGCGGGACCCAATGCTCGTTGGCATGCTGACCTGGTCATGCGCCATCTTCAGCTACTATTTCTATTACGCCATCCTGCTTTCATCGGGGAAACTGATGCACCTCGAACACTTCAATATCTTCGGCGAGAAAGATGAGTCATTCTGGTATTACTACTGGCAAATGTTCAAAGGTATCATCCTCAGCCAGTTCTTTGAGTGGATCGTAATTGCTGTTCTTGGCGGCGCCATCATTGGCGCAATGTCCTTTTGGTTTATCCACAGAAAGAGTAAAGATCAGAAGGAAGGGGATGAATTGAAATAGCTGGAGGTAAACCAGCTTTCTCGCAGAGAACGCGGGGGGCGCAGAGGAAATGAGGTGACACTGGGGGGAAGTCAGACCCTGCCGTTTGTTGAAAATGAAACCATGATTAGGTTAGTAATGAGGGGGTCGGCAGGACTGCTGCTGATCTAAGAGTTGGATCGTGGGTGAAATTTTTGAAGCCTTTTCACACCTGGGATGAATGGGGAAATTGGGGCTTGACTACTACGCAATACGGTGTACAATACAGCTACTACGCATTACGTAATAATGGAAGGCTGACTGATGAACCGATGGATCACCCAACTGCGTAAAGGATTGCTCGAGTACCTGATCCTGAATGTGCTTAACCAGCAGGAAACGTACGGCTACGAGATCCTGCAGCAGCTGCACACGTTCGATGGGATGGAGGTGACCGAGAGCACGGTCTACCCGATCCTGGCAAGGCTGAACAAGGAAGGGCTGGCGCAGGTGCGCAAAGCGCCATCCCCCGATGGACCGCCGCGCCGCTACTACAGCCTGACGGCGAGAGGCAAGGCGCGCGTGGCACAAATGAACCAGTATTGGGATTTGCTGAACGAGACGATCCGGCAAATCCGTTCGTAGGTTGAGACTAATTTTCTCTCTGATGGAGACAGGCGATGAAGACGACAACTTCTTATGAACAAGAAATCAACCAGTATCTTGAAGCGGTGCGCGGGAACCTGTCCGGGCTGAGTACGGAGGAAGTGGATGGCATCCTGGCGGACCTGCGCGAGCATATCGATAAATCGCTGCAAGCAAGCGGCGGCGAACCGACCAAAGAACGCGTGGCGAGCGTGCTGGCGGAGATGGACCCGCCCGAATCGTTCGCCGCAGACTACGAGGGCGAGGCGCAGCCAGCGAAGGTGTCGCGGTTGGCGGTGCTGGGCGCGGTACTGCTGCCTTTCGGGATCGCAGCGGCGCTACTGTTTTTCCCGGTGAGTTTGAGCACAAGCGGTAGCACAGCAGCGCAGACGGCTTGGTGGCAGTGGCTGCTGCGCTTCACGGTAATCCCGCTGGGGATCGCAGCCCCGTTTGCGACGACGATCCTAGGGATGGTGTCTCTGGCGCAGATCCGGGCTTCGAAGGGCAGGCTGGTGGGGAGAGGCCTGGCGCTGCTGGATGCGCTGTTCTACCCGCTGCTGGCGCTGGACGGGCTGCTGCTGGCGTTGATGTTCTGGTTCATCGCCAGCCTGCCTGAGGGGCAGCTCATGCTGTCCGAGGGGCTGACGATTTTGAGCATCCTGCTTGTGGTCGTGGTGGATGTGGTGATCGCAGCGATCGCGTGGGCGAAGTTGAAGTAATACAAACAGGGGACGGAGGACTGGAGACGTTGAACCACGCAGCAACGACAGGCGCGAAGGATTTGAAGTCTGGGGGACGACCATCACTTGGGTCACTTTTTGTTGAGCCGGGCTTCAATCTAGGGCAACTTCCAATTCCTCCAGGGTTCGGGCAACCGAACGGACGGCGGCGCGGCGGGTGCGGTTGAAGGTGCCTTCTGAGATGTACAAATCCATCATGATCTCCCGGTTGGGTTTCTCGCCCAGGTAAGCGTCGCGCAATGGGCATCGGGGAGTGTGGTAGATCCGGCGAGGCGTACAGGGCTGCTGGTGCAGGCTCGTGCCCGGGTGTGGTCGACGTGGGAAGGGGTCCCACGCACCAGCAGCTGGGATCACCTGGTCAAGGAATTTTATGACGAAAGGAGGCAAACCAATGATGTATGCTGCGAAATACCTGGCGGCCGGGCTGGTCCTGGGCGGGGGGATCGGGATCCTGCTCGGCTCGCTGCTGGGCAACATCCCCATGGGGATCGTTTTCGGAGGGGGGTTCGGTATGGTGGCGGGGCTGGCGGTCTACGGGGCTTTGTCCCTGCGGGCGAGCTCAAGATAAGTGCGGGTCATGTTATTTTTTCCCCTGGATGGGCTCATTCGAAAGGCTGAGTCATCCGGATGCAACTGGCAAAAATGATCCCAGGATCATGGTAAGATGGATCCGCGCGAACTCGATATGCATGATCTAAAGGCACCTTCAATGATACGCTACCGCTTATCCACCTGAATGCCGCCCTCGAGCGCAGGGCTGTGCTCGACGGTGTTGCTGCGCACGTCTCGGCGTGGAAGAGGCTCGATCCTGTAAAAGACCCACCATCAGCCTTCTGAACCGCCGCTGCGCATGCGCCAGCGGCGGTTTATTAATTTTGGCAATCGTGCCTTATGAGAGGCGCAGAAACCAACACATAGGAGGCTGATATGACTGTACCCGATTCTGAAACCGTAATTCTAATCACCCGCAATGGCATGGGGGATGCCGAACCAGCCCTGCAGCAGAAGCTGGTCAGCACTTATTTGAAACTGCTGGATGAGAATGATGTCCTTCCCGCAGTGATTTGTTTCTATGCGGATGGCGTGCGCCTGGTTGTGGAGGGCTCCGCGGTGCTTGAATCACTCAAATCCCTGGAAGCGAAAGGTGTGTACCTGGTGCTGTGCAGTACCTGCCTGAACTACTACAACCTGGCGGACCAGGTCAAGGTGGGCATCGTTGGCGGCATGACGGATATCCTCGAAGCCCAGCGCAGGGCGAGCAAGGTGATTACGTTATAGGCAGACGCTGTCGTTCTGCATCTTCCTGGTGCAGGGGCTTCGCTGACCGCTGCCGGTACGGGCATTGCTGCTGCTGGCTGAGAGCGGTCAGATCGTGGTGACGATCTCCGAGCAGGCGCTGGCAGAATCTGAACGTGCCATCGCTCGGAGATGCGGTGTGAAGATCGGGACACCCGGAGATGCCCTGAGCTGGGTCAGGGGACAGATTTTCATAGACGGAATGGGTTCTTTTTGATTGAGATCAACGGGCTCTCGAACCAACAAATAAAACGAAGCTACTACAGGGGGAAAAACGCTGGTCCAGACATTCCAGCTGCATCCTGCTCAATTCCCTGACCTGCTCCAGGGATTCGGCAGGACCGTAGTGCAGGTCGAGCAGTTTTTTTTATGCGTTTGGTTTCATCTCGCTGCCAGCCAGACGGCACCAATTCGGGTAAAAAGGCACATCCTGGTATTCCAATTATACATGTTGGTTTGCCTCGTCAATACTCCAAAAAATATCTTCAACGGTTGATGTGGGTAAGGTGTAGGTAATACCCGCATTCTTACACAACTTATCCAGTAATGAAATAATCCTTAGCTTCGATCGATTGATCTCTTCGTTAATTTCATAGCTCGGTTTTTCTAACTCTTTTTTGGTGTAATCGTTTCGCTCGATGAAATCCAGCTCGCCAATCACATCCTGAACGATTTGTTGTTGTTTCTTTGGCTCGATATACATGGCAATTTTCGCCAGATCCCTTCTGCATTCGGATAAGGATTGGAACATGGCTATATGACTCAGTTGGGCGTGCACTCGTGTGTAAACCGCGCGCCTGTTGCAAATGCTGATCACCTCACGGATTGTCTCCTTGGATGTGCCTCCCTTTGCTATTGGAGGTTTCTTGCGCAACGCCTGTGTTATCCGTAAACGGACATCCGGATCGACATCATTGACCTGCATCTCTACTAAAACAGCGCGCAGCTTGTCGCCCAAATCCGGATCCACGAGGTATTTCTCCGCATCAGCGATGGTCATAAGACGAATGGTGGGCTCTTCATCCGTAAGACCCAGGCGCAACGCTTCTGGCAGGAGGTCGGCAGCAGTATAGGTGGTGAGTACCATCTGACCTTTGCTGCTACCTTCTAAATAACCAACTATTGGAGATTGCAACCCTTTGCTTTGATGGTGGATAACCTCATGGATTTGTTGCCCTAAACGGCTGAAGGTGAACGCACCAGCTTTATCTGGGGTACCTTCCCGTAATACTTTGACCAATTCTCCCGTCATCGAGCGAGTATCGGAGACCACTTCAACTCCCCCGGCTGTGAGTACCTGGTAGGAGGTGTGCAGCAGGTATTCCTGGGTTGCTGCTGTTGGCATGGTAGCGCGCGTCAGCCCTAACACACTCCCACTGAAACAGGCGTCGAGGATGATGCCGATATGCTTTGCCCTGGTAAATCGAGTTATTTTTTTTACCTCTTCATATTCAAGGCCATCAAACGGATCATCAGGATCCGTATCAACACAGGCGAGGTATCCACTCTCAAAGCCACGCAGGTCTGGATGCATGTAGCCGTGCCCGGCAAAGTAGAAAATGACGCGATCATCATACAGGGAAATATCGATGATCTTTTTCAATGCACGCTTAATCGCTTTTTGGGTAGCTTGAGACCCAAGGAGCAAATCCACCTGGAAATTGTATGGTTTCGCCGAAAGGACCTCAGCTATGCTGCGGGCGTCTTCTTCGGCTTTGCCCAGAGACCTGAGTTTAGGATCCTTATACGTGTCGATGCCGATGACAATTGCGTAGGAGTTATCGTACCTGGGATGATATTTCGATTTATCTGACCCGATGGGGTTTCCGCCTAAATCTCTATTGTCACTCTCTGTCATATCGGCTTCTCCGGTTTATGACTAATTTGGATATTGAACATCAAGTATACATTCATTTAGCAAGCCGGGATTCGCGAGTTAGCATTATTCGATAATGGCGGTAGCTGAGTTTCCATAGAAAATATCACGATTTTTGTTATTGATGAATGCTGATACCAGGATCGGGGATCAATAACGTGACTCCCAATCAATCCAACAAATCATTGAAGCAATACCAGAAGGTATTACAGGCTGCATGCAATTCCGGTGACGGAACCCCCACCCTGCCCTCCCCCATTTTCAAGATCGGAAAATGGGGGAGGGTGACTTGTTGAAGGTGTGGACGAAGATGCGATCGCCAAATTTAAGATCAGAAAATTGGGGAGGGAGATCGACGACTATGGTAAATTGCATAGGGTTGGTGAGAGTAAACGATGGAAGCTGCAGACAGGGTTCGATTGTGGCATATGCTCGATGCTGCACGAGAGGCTCTCACATTCGCTCAGGACCGAACTCGTGAAGATCTCGAACATCACCGGATGTTAGTAATGGCATTGGTGAAAGTAAAAACGTCAGGTATGGATACCTGACCTACTGCGCAATCCGTTAAGGTTGCTCATCTTCCTTCACCGCTTTATCCAGCAGATCGCTGACCTTAAGCTCTTTTGCCCAATTCCTCATATAATGAATATCGAGTTCACCGGATTGGGTTCTCATCACACCGAGGACATCACGCCATTGCCGCTCGGAGACTTCACCGCCCATACGATACCATTCCAGCTTGGCGAGGATTGTATCCTCAGGGCTGGCAAATTTTGCGCTGACTTCCGTCTCGAAGATAAAGGTCTGCGTCTGAGCGTGTGCGAGTTGGGAGCGAAGGAAAGGGCGCGGGTGCGGGATGAAAACATCCACTTTGAACATGGTTTCGCGGTGGATAATGTTAAAACTGGAATGGGTCAGGATGGAGCCGGCGATCATTTCCTCATCCATGTAGAATTCGCTCTGCAATGCCGCCAAGAACGCCGGAAGATGTTCAACCTGCAATTCGGCGACGATGTCAAAATCTTGTGTCATGCGCACCATACCGTAGAGCGTGGATGCAAGTGATCCGCCAATGAGATACGGGACGCTGAGCTCTTCCAAAACGCCTGTCACTCTCAATGTGACTTCGAGAGGTTCATTCTGCATCGCTGGGCTCTCCATACACTTTCCGAGCCAGTTCTTCCCCCAACAGCAGGTCAGCCAGTTTGCGCTGCAGTTCTCCTTCGCTGGCTTGCGGAAAGCGTGAGCGCAATCCGGCCAGCGCCAGCAGCCGGGCGGACGCATTCAGCTGTGCCAGCATGTTCATCTTTTGGGTCGGGCTCGCCTTGCGCCACAATTCGATCTGCAGCGCTTCCATTTTTGGATGCGTGTCGGAATACAGTGCAGTCATTTTCTCTCAGTAATCATTGCGGATCCATTCCCTGCCTTCATCACGGGTCTTGCATTGGTCAGCGTGTGTCTCTGTATGGAAAGACCGCCGGTCAACGAAATACACCCATTTATTGGGGCTGATATTGGCGTAATTGATATTATCATAATTCTGATAAGCTCCTAAATCCACCTGGTGGTTGCCGAGGCTGACGATGGCTGCTTCACCGCCATACCCGAAGAAGCAGCTCCCTGGCACGCCTGTTGATTGCTTCAACCGGCAAAGAACGCCGGTTGCGCAATGACGGTCAAGAAAAAACAGCGATTGCCAGGCGGCTTTGTTAAAACCGTGTGAGCAGAATCTGTCTGGCTACCCGCGCGGCCTGAAAAACAGGTAAAATAGCTTGCTATGGCTTTTGAAACGACGCGAGACCGGGTAAGACCCGAAGAGATCAACACGACGCCCAAACGGCGTCCGGAGTGGATCCACGTGCGCGCGCCCAGCGGGGAGACCTACGAGCGGCTGCAGGTGCTGATGCGCAGCAAAGCGCTGCACACGGTGTGCGAAGAGGCGATGTGCCCGAACATGGGCGAGTGCTGGGGATCGGGCACGGCGACGTTCCTGATGCTCGGGGACGTGTGCACGCGCTCGTGCGGCTTCTGCGACATCAAGCGCGGCAAACCCAACCCCCTGGATTGGCTCGAGCCGGAGCGGGTGGCGCAGGCGGTGAAGGCCATGGATCTGAAACACGCCGTGATCACCAGCGTGAACCGCGACGACCGCCAGGACGGCGGGGCGCCGATCTTCGCCATGGTCATCCGGCGCATCCGCGAGCTGCATCCCGGCTGTTCGATCGAGGTGCTGATCCCCGATTTCAAGGGCAGCCTGGAAGCGTTGAAGATGGTGATGGACGCCCGTCCGGAGATCCTGAACCACAACGTGGAGACGGTGCCGCGCCTGTTCAAGCGCGTGCAGCCGCAGGACCGCTACGAGTGGGCGGCAGCCACGCTGAGCAACGCCAAGAAGCTCGACCCGGAGGTGCTGACAAAGTCGGGCATCATGCTCGGGCTGGGCGAGACGTTCGAAGAGGTGCAGGCGGTGATGCGCGACCAGCGCAGCTGGGGCGTGGACATCCTGACCATCGGGCAGTACCTGCAGCCGAGCAAGCAGCACCTGCCCATTGAAAGATATTACACGCCGGAGGAATTCGAGGCGCTGAAGCAGTACGGGCTTTCGATCGGCTTCCAGTGGGTGGAGAGCGGACCGCTGGTGCGCTCTTCCTACCACGCGGCGGAGCAGGTGCGCGCCCTGAGCGCAGTACACCGGAAACTCTACAACCATCTATGAAAAAACTATTTGCTAACCGAAAAATCTTCTGGGGCGGGATCGGAGCCCTGGCGGTGTTGATCCTTGCTGTCGTGGCGGTGCAGACCGCGTGCCGGTTATCGGCTCCGGATGCCGCTGAACCGACGAAAGACCCGGCTGCCGTACTGACTGCGGTGATGTACACGGCGGACGCGATGCGCCAGCTGACGGCATCGGCGAACCCGGTCACGCCATCCCCAACCGGCGCCAGCCCGACGCCCGGGACGACAGCCAGCCCGACGAGCAACAGCACCCCGACCGCCACCCAGCCCGCAGGACCGACAGCGCCTCCCGGCGGACTGCGCATGGTGTTCGTGGCAGACGTGACCGTGCCGGACGGCACCGTCTTCGCGCCGAACACGGCATTCACGAAAACGTGGCGGGTGCGCAATGGCGGGACGGTGACCTGGACTCCGGCGTTCTCGTTCGTCTTCGCCAGCGGGGAACAGATGGGCGCGCCGGCGCAGCTGCCGCTGCTGGCGGATGTCGCGCCTGGGGGAGAGATCGACATCTCGGTGCCGATGGTGTCGCCGTCAACGGATGGGCGCTTCCAGAGCAACTGGCTGATGCGCGATCCCAATGGGAAGCTGTTTGGCGTCGACCCGGAGGCAAAATATCCCATCTACGTCGATGTGGTGGTATCGGGCGGGACTGCGCCCGGCACACCCAGCCCAACGGCGGCAGTCACCGGCACGGTGACCAACAGCGCGGCGCAGGTGAGCAACGTGACCCTGACGGTGGACAACCCCAATGCCACCAGCTGCCCTCACACCTTCTCATTTACGGCGGGGTTCAGCCTGAGCCAGGCAGCGCTGGTGAGCTACCAGCTGGAAGCCGGGGCGAGCGATCCGAACATACCCATCAACCTGCCCGCAGCGGTGACCAAAAACCTGGAGGCGGGAACGCATGCGGTGGTCTACACGCTGGATTTCACTTCGGCGGTGGATGCGTGGGCGCGCTTCCACGTCACTGCTCCGCAAGACGTGGTTTCCAGCCAGGTGAGTTTCAAGCTGACCTGCTCTCCCTAAGACGCAGGAATACCCCCATTGGACGCAACCATCACCCAGGCAGTCAAAGCAGAAGCAAGGCGGCTTGGGTTCGAGCTGGTTGGGGTGACGACGGCGCACCCACCGGCGCATTTTGAGGTCTTCGAGCGCTGGCTGGCGCGAGGCGCGCACGGCGAGATGGCGTACCTGGCGACGGAGCGCTCGCTGGCACGCCGGCGGGACCCGCGGCTGATTTTGGATGGGTGCCAGGCGATTATTGTGGTTGGGATGCGGTATATGGCGGCGGAGCCCGCCGGGTGGACACACAGGGAGTTGCGGCACATGGCGGCGGCGCCCGCTGGGTGGACACACAGGGAGTTGCGGCACATGGCAGCGGAGCCCGCCGGGTGGACACACAGGGAGTTGCGGCACATGGCAGCGGAGCCCGCCGGGTGGACACACAGGGAGTTGCGGCACATGGCAGCGGCGCCCGCCGGGTGGACACACAGGTCCACCGCTACAGGACCCGGCGGGGCGGATGCAGAACCCCTCCCCAGCCCTCCCCTGAAGGGGGAGGGAGTTGATTGTTATGCGGGGGAGGGGGCGATTGCGGCGTATGCGTGGGGGGAGGATTACCATACGGTGATGGCGGAGAGGATGGAGGCGTTGGCGGCGTTCGTGGGGGAACGGGCGGGGAGACCGGTCAGGTACAAGGTGTACACGGATACGGGACCGCTGCTGGAGCGCGAGCTGGCGCAGCGCGCCGGGTTGGGCTGGATCGGGAAGAACACCTGCCTGATCAACCCGCAGGCGGGGTCGTATTTCTTCCTGGGAGAGATGCTGCTGGACGTGAGCCTGGAGCCCGACGCGCCGTTCGTTTTCGACCGCTGCGGGAGCTGCACCCGCTGCCTGGAAGCCTGCCCGACGGGCTGCATCCAGCCAGACCGCACGATCGATGCGAAACGGTGTATCTCCTACCTGACCATCGAGCTGAAGGGAGCCATCCCGGTCGACCTGAGAAAGCAGATGGGAAACTGGATCTTCGGGTGCGATGTGTGCCAGCAGGTGTGCCCGTGGAACTTGCGTCATGCGGCTGACGGCGAGTGGGAGGCAGGGGCAGCAGAAGCTTACCGCCCCCGGGAAGGCAGCGCATACCCCAGGCTGGAAGAGGAGCTTGGCATGACGGAGGATGAATTCCGGCGCAAGTTCAAAGGCTCACCGGTGAAGCGCGCAAAGCGAAGGGGATACCTGCGCAACGTTGCCACGGCGATGGCAAACGCAGGGGCAGATATGGATGCCGGGCAGCGGGAAAGGGTTGTTGAGGCGTTGAAACGCTGCCTGGAGGATGAAGCAGAGGCTTTAGTGCGGATGCACGCCGCCTGGGCTCTGGGCTGTACCGGCGGGACAAAGGCAGCCAATGCGCTGAGAGATGCATCGAGGGTTGAGCAGGATGAAAACGTGCTGGAGGAGATGCGCGCGGCGTTAAGCAAATATCCGTGAACGGATTGGCAATCCGTTCTACAAAATATTGGGTGTAAGCAGAGGATCCATAAAAATGAAACGAACAAAACTGGTGTTGATTGGGGCGGGCAGCGCAATGTTCGCCCAGGGGCTGGTGGGTGAGATGATCCAATCGGGGCGCAGCTGGAAGCTTGGACTGGTGGATATCGATGCGCAGGCTTTGCGTGTGGCGGAGGGATTGAGCCGGCGGATGGTGCAAGGCGGGGATGCGGATATCGAGATCGAAGCGAGCACGGAGCGGCGCGACCTGCTGCGCGGCGCAGACGTGGTGGTGGCAACGGTGGGGGTCGGCGGCAGGCGCGGCTGGGAGAGTGATGTGTTCATCCCGCGCAAGTACGGCATCTACCAGCCGGTGGGCGATTCGGTGATGGCGGGGGGCATCTCGCGGGCGATGCGCATGATCCCGGCGATGGTGGCGATCGCAGAGGATGTGCACAGGCTGTGCCCGAAGGCAATCTTTCTCAACTACAGCAACCCGATGTCGGTGATCGTCTGGGCGGTGAGCAAGGCTACCCAGGCGCAGATGACCGGGTTGTGCATCGGCGTACACGAGGTGAAGAACCACCTGGCGGACATGATCGGCAAGCCGCGCGAAGAGGTCAGCTGCCTGGCGGCTGGCTTGAACCACTTCACCTGGATCTACGACCTGCGCTGGAAGGGCGAGGATGCGTGGAACCTGGTGCGCGAGGCAGCGGTGAAGGACGGCGGTGGAGCGGCGGACAACCCCTTCTCCTGGTCGCTGTTCGAGACCTACGGCGCCTTCCCGTCAGCGATGGACCGGCATGTGACCGAGTTCTTCCCGGAACGCTTCCCCCAGGGCAAGTATTATGGCAAACAGCTCGGGGTGGATGCGTTTTCGTTCGAAGGCACCATCGCGCACGGGGACGCCATCTATGCGGAGATGAGCGCGATCGCCGGCGGGGAGAAGCCGCTGGCGCCGGATGAAGGGTCTGTGGGTGAACACTCGCAGCTGGTGGAGATCATCACCTCGATCCAGCTCGACCAGCGCAAAACCTTTTCGGCGAACCTGCCCAACCAGGGAACGGTACCCGGGCTGCCGGATGAGGCAGTGCTGGAGGTGACGGCGGCAGCAACGGGGAGGGGAATCATGCCCTTGCAGGTGAAGGGATTGCCCGAGATTTTGACAACCATCCTGCAGCCAAAAATTACGGCACAGGCGTTGACGGTGGAAGCCGCCCTGAGCGGCAGCCGCAGCCTGTTCGTCGAAGCGCTGCTGGCGGACGGCTGCGTCCACGACCCCGCCACGGCTGGCAGGCTGGCGGATGAGCTGTTGAAGGCGCACGCGGCGTATTTACCACAGTTTGAGTGAGGGTTCCGCCTGACGGCTGAATTCAGTTGAGCGGGTTGGCAACCCGCTTTACGTGTGGGGTGTGCGGAGAGCGTTTAACTCGTGTTAATCATATGGCTTTAGAATAACCCCCATGCGCATGCCGAATAAACGACTGATGCTGTGGATTGCAGCGCCGCTGGCGCTGCTGATCCTGGGAGTGGTGGTGTACAACCTGCCGCCGGTGCATGACCGGCTGGCGTTCCACGTGGATGAATGGACGCTGCGGATCCGATACGCGCTGAACCCGCCAGAAGAGGTGGTTTTCGTGCCCCAGGAGGAGCTGGCGGATGGAACCAACCTGCCAACAGCGACCCCGGAGGCAACGGCTACGCCCACGACAGCCCCCAGCGCGACGCCAACGCCCAGCGGTCCTACCGCCACGCCTGCGCCCACAGATACCCCGACGCCAACGGTCACTCCGCTCCCGGAAACTGTCGATCTTAAGGGCGTGCGCTACGACGACCAGCACGGGCGTTTCAATTACTGCGCGCCTGCGACCCTGTCGATGGCTCTCTCCTTCTGGGGTTGGGAAGGGAACAAGGACGTGGTCGGTCCGGTGATCAAGCCAGACCCGAAAGACAAGAACGTGATGCCCTACGAGATGGTCAATTACGTCGAAACGGACGCCGGTCTGAAAGCGGTGCTGCGCTCTGCGGGGGATATCGAAACCATCCGGCGGTTCATCGCGGCGGGTTTCCCGGTCCTGGTTGAAAAGGGAGTGTATTTCCATGACCTCAGCGGGGTGGTGAGCTGGATGGGACACTACGAAGTTTTCAACGGGTATGACCATGCAGAGGGCGTGTTGATCGGGCAGGATGCCTTCGTGGGACCTGACCAGCGGGTACCCTACGAAGTGGTTGAGGACAGCTGGCGCGCGTTCAATTACGTTTACATGGTCATCTACCCCGAGGAACGTGAGAGCGAGGTCATGCTGCTGCTGGGTGATGACGCTGACGAAACCGCCAACCTGCAGAGGGCTGCCCAGAAGGCATCGGACGAGATCTTTTCAACCAGCGGTATGGACCAGTTCTTTGCCTGGTACAACCGCGGCACGAGCCTGGTGGCGCTGCAGGATTACGCCGGAGGGGCGGCTGCTTTCGACGAAGCTTATTCGATTTACCCCAACATCCCGGAAAAAGAACGCCCTTACCGCATCCTGTGGTACAACACGGCGCCTTACTTCGCGTATTTCTATTCCGGCAGGTATTACGATGTGATCAGCCTGGCGGAGACCACCCTGGACACCATCCAGGGAGACAAGAACCTGGAAGAGAGTTATTACTGGCGGGGGATGGCGAAAGCAGCACTGGGGGACACCAGCGGCGCCATCGAGGATTACCGCCTCAGTTTGAAGTACCATCCCGGTTTTGAGCCGGCGCTGTACCAGCTGGGTGTGCTGGGGGCGAGCCCGTAAATCTGCAATACCATGCAGCGGTCGACCTGTGTGCCGACCCGCTCAGCCCTTAGATCGCAGGTCAGGTAAGCGCCTGACCTACAAGAATATGTTGGCGTGATCGTGTATTTGACGGATCAGACCTGCTGCTATAATAAAGCGCATGAGGATGCTGCATTTTTCTGACGCGCACATCGATATGAGCAACTACGGAAGGCATGACGCATCCAGTGGTCTGCCGGTGCGGGTGATGGATTTCCTGCGCTCATTGGATACGATTGTGGATGCAGCCATTTCAGAAAAGGTGGACCTTGTGCTCTTCGCAGGCGACGCCTTCAAGGACCGCAACCCGGCACCGACGTTCCAACGCGAATGGGGACGGCGGATCATGCGACTGTCGCGGGCAGAAATCCCTACCTTACTTCTGGTGGGGAACCACGACCTGTCTCCGGCGGCGAACCGGGCGCATTCGCTGCACTCGTTCGACACCCTGGATGTGCCGTATGTGCATGTGCTGGATAAACCCACTTTCCTGCGCCCGGAACAACTGCACGGTCTCGGCTTGCAGGTCATGGCGCTGCCGTGGCTTTCACGCTCGGGATTCATGGCGGCGGTTGGGCAGCAAGAAGGGGAGAACAACAACGTTTATGAGGCGATGGTGGACAGGCTGATCGAGCTGGTACAAACCTGGTTCGAAATGGCGGACCCTGCCCTGCCGACGATATTGACCGCGCACTGCTCTGTGCAGGGGGCTGTGTATGGCGGGGAACGATCGGTGATGCTGGGCAAGGACCTGGTGCTGCCGGGATCCCTGGTGAAGGACCCGCGCCTGGATTACGTCGCCCTGGGACACATCCACAAAGCGCAAAACCTGAACGAGAACAACCATCCTGCGGTCATCTACCCGGGTTCTATCGAGCGGGTGGATTTCGGTGAGGCGCGTGACAAGAAATACTACGTGATGGCAAGCATCGAGCGCGGCAGCAGCACATGTCGAGTGGCGCGAGATTCAAGGGATCCGACCTTTCATCGACCGATACGTGAGAGTGGAGTCGGAAGGCAATATCAACGAACAAATCCTGAGCGCCCTGCCCGGCAAAGACGAACTGAGCGATGCCATCGTGAGGCTGGTCATCGATTACCCGCGGGAATGGGACACGCTGATCGATGAACCATCCCTGCGGCGCCACACGGCTGACGCCCTGGAATTCCACCTGGTGAAACGGCCTCAAACCTCCAGCCGCGTGCGCTTGCCGAGCGACGACAGCGTAGGCAGCCTTTCAGCAATAGAACTGCTCGACCTTTACTGGCGCTCCAGCCACAGCCCTCCGGAGGACGCTGAGGCATTGAACAAACTGGCAGCCGAGATCATCCAGGAAGAGGGCTGACCGCCGCCAACCCGAACCGCTGAAGACAATGCCCGGTCTAAAAGACGAGTTATACAGTAAAATATCGCTATAAATATACCGCCATTCACTGACCCCGGTGGGATGGTGGTGGTATTACCTTTTGAAGAGGAGAACCTGTTATGTTTGTCCGAGATTACATGACCCGCAACCCGGTGGCGATTTCACCGGAAGACACCTTCCCGCAGGCAATGAACGCCATCCGCAAGAACAACATCCGCCACCTTCCGGTGGTTAAAGATGGGCGCCTGGTGGGCATCATCGTACTAAGCGACCTGTTGACCAACCAGCCATCGCGGGCAACCACGCTCAGCGTCCACGAGATTTATTCCCTGCTCGAGTCGCTGCGAGTCAGCCAGATGATGTCAAAACCCGTGATCACCGTCGCGGGTGACTGCCCGCTCGAAGAGGCAGCGCGGATCATGGTCGAGAACAGCATCAGCTGTCTCCCGATCCTGGAAGGGGATGAGCTGGTAGGCATCATCACCGAAACCGACATTTTCAAAGCGCTGGTTGACATCCTTGGCGGAAAAGAGGCGGGTTTCCGAATTTCGATGCGCGTTCCAGAGCGGGTGGGAGAGCTGGCTTCGATATCCAACCGTATCGCTGAAGCCGGTGGGAACATCATCTCCGTCACCTCCACCCACATCAAAGAGGATGGAAAACGCGATGTGATGATCAAAGAAGTAGGCGCAGACGAGAAGAGCCTGCAAAGCTGGCTAAAGAGCTGCGGGATCGAGATCGTGGATGTGCGCACCAGCGAGAAATACCAGGTACGCCGGGTGGAATGAGAAGGATTAAGCCAGTAAAGAACAGGAAGATACGATGAGTTTGAGGGATGAGTTAGACCAGGGGATGAAGGATGCCATGCGCTCGGGAGACCAGGTTCGCAAAGGCACCCTGAGGCTGGCTGTTTCGGCAATCAGGCTGGTCGAACTGGATCAAGGTACCAGGCTGGATGATGCTGAAACGATGGCAGTCCTGCAGAAAGAGATTAAACTACGCGAAGAGGCGATCAGCGATGCGCAACGCGCAGGCAGACCAGACCTGATCGCGGAAAGAGAAGCAGAGACCGCCGTATTGAAAAGCTTTTTGCCAGAGCAGCTCAGCGATGATGCACTCACTGCCCTGGCAAAGGAAGCCATTGCCGAAAGCGGCGCCACCGATCTAAAACAGGTTGGTGCGGTGATGAATGCATTAATGCCAAAAATAAAGGGACGGGCAACGGGAAACCGCGCTAACCAGGTCGTTCGCAGCCTGCTGCAAGAAAAATAAGCTGCTCCCGATGAAACAGACTGCGGTAAGGAAAAATAATATAGGGGTAGCACTGACAGGATTGTTCCTGATCCTGGTGGCAGGTCTGTCGCTTGCCGCCATCTTAGGTCCACAATTCCTGGCATCACGCGCCCCAGACATTAACCTGGGGCAGGTGGCTGAGCAAGACATCCTGGCAGACAGGGCGATCTCTTTCCCCAGCAACATATTGACCGAACAAAAACAAAATGAGGCTGCTTCTGCCGTAAAGGATATTTATTCGCTGCCAGACACAAACATCGCCCGGCAGCAACTGGACCACTTACAGGATGCGCTGGCATATATCACCAGCGTACGCACAGACCCGCACGCAACGATCGAAGACAAGCTGCGCGACCTGGATGCGCTGGATGGCATGTCCATCAGCGAGGACCTTGCCGGCACCATCCTGGCGATGAGCGAAGCACGCTGGCTGGCTGTTGAGCAGGAAGCGGTTGCCGTGCTTGAGGAATTGATGCGCTCACCGATCCAACCGGCAAACCTGGGTCAGTCGATCAACACGGTGCCAGCGATGATCAGCCTGGCGCTGTCGCCGACCCAGGCATCCGTCATTTCTGAATTTGTGACCGCATTTTTAGCGCCCAACAGCTTCCTGAGCGAGGATCTCACCGAGGCTGCCAGGGAGGAAGCGCGCAACTCTGTTGATCCGGTCATGCGAACATTTGCCAGCGGGCAGACGATCATCCGGCGAGGTGAAGTTTTCGAGCCCATCGATATCGAAGCATTGGAGCAGTTCGGTTTCGCCGCCCCGGACATCCGCTGGCAGGAGTATGCGGCTGCGCTGGCGCTGGTCACATTGATGGGCGGTTTCATGATGCTATATTTGCGCGGAAACTCAGACATCAAAGAACACCTCCGCGACCTGGTGTTGATCTCGCTGCTACTGCTTGTGTTCCTTTTTGTTGCCCGATTGACCGTTTACAACCACGTTGTACTGCCTTATTTATACCCGGTGGCAGGTTTCAGCATGCTGGTTGCGGCGCTCTTTGGTGTGCGCGTGGCAATGATCTCGTCTTTGCCCCTGGCGGTGATGATCGCTTATGGGATGCCCAATTCACTGGACCTGACCATTTATTACATCCTGGGCAGCCTTTTCGGCATTCTGGTGATAGGCAGGGCACGCAGAATCAGCGCCTTTTTCCTGGCAGGCGCCGCTGTCGCCTTTGCAGGTATGCTGGTCATCCTGGCATACCGGCTGGTTATGCCTGGGATGGATTGGATTGGGATACTGACCTTGTTTGGCGCCTCGCTGGCAAATGGATTGGCATCGGCAGTGATTGCGCTGCTGCTGCAAACCATACTCGCTTTCCTGATTGGCACCACGACCCCGATGCAGCTGATGGATTTAACGCGTCCAGACCAGCCCCTGCTGCAACTGATACTGCAGAATGTACCCGGTACCTACCAGCACAGCCTGCAGGTATCCAACCTGGCTGAACAAGCTGCAGAAAGGATCGGCGCAGACCCATTACTCACGCGGTTGGCGCGCTTTACCACGACGCCGGAAAAGCGCTTAACCCTGCATTTTTTATCGAAAACCAGCCCCCGGGATTCACCAACCCGCATGAGGAACTGGATCCTGTCGACAGCGCCAGGATCATCATCCAACATGTGCCTGATGGGGTGAAGCTGGCGCAACAGTACCGCATCCCGCGGCGCATCCATGATTTTGTGCTCGAACACCACGGCACGACGATGACCCGCTACCAGTATGCCATGGCAATCGCGGCAGCGGGCGGCGATGAAAGCCGGGTGGATGAGGCTGACTTTCATTATTCAGGTCCAAGACCGCAATCACGAGAAACTGCGATTCTGATGCTGGCGGATGCCTGTGAGGCGCGCATCCGTGCTGAACGTCCCCAGAATGAAGAGACGATGTACACTGCGATCAAACAAACGATCAACCAGCGCATCAGCGAAGGCGAACTGAATGACACGGATTTGACACTGCAAGACCTTGAAGCGATCGCGGAATCATTTACAACAACCCTGCGAGGTATTTACCATCCCAGGATCCAGTACCCGAAGCCTGCACTTCCAGAACCAAAAGAGGGCACACAGCTGCTGCCGATCTCTATCCAGGAAGATGAAACGGTTGAAATCGCACAGTCTTCACGCAGCAGGTCACCAGGCGCCAAAAATTCCCAGATGGAAGACACATCACCACAGAGCCTGGGAAAGTGACTGTTACAGTCCAATTCGACCCTATCGTGATGGATGCTGCCGGCGAGACTCCCGTGCCTGCAGACTTAATCGAACAAGCTGCAGCGGCTGTGCTTGACATCCATCCTTCACCTGAAGCTTCTAAAGATTACGAACTGACCATCGTGATCAGCGGGGATGAAACCATCCAGGCGCTTAACCGGGATTACCTGGATACTGACAAAATCACGGATGTGCTCTCATTCCCTGCCATGGAGGATGACCCGGAAACTGGCAACAGGTACCTGGGCGACGTGATCATTTCTTACCCGCAGGCAAAAAGACAGGCGGAGGCAGGAGAGCATGCGGTCGAGGCCGAACTGCAGCTGCTGGTGGTGCACGGCGTGCTGCACTTACTCGGGCACGACCACGCTGAACCTGCCGAAAAAACAACCATGTGGGAGCGCCAGGCTGAAATACTGACATCGATCGGTTGTGCATTGAGACCTGATTGAGCATGTCGTTCATACACTCCAGGATCAAATCATTCCGTGCAGCCTTTGCCGGTTGGTGGCACGTCATTCGCACGCAGAGGAACGCCTGGATCCACGCCGTGGTGAGTGTGCTGGTCGTCGTTCTGGGACTCTGGCTGGGATTGAACAGGATGGAGTGGGCAATGCTGGTACTCGCCATCGCCATCGTGTGGATCGCCGAATTCCTCAACACCGCACTGGAGGCTGTCGTGGACCTTGCCAGCCCGGAGCAGAATCACCTGGCAAAAGTGGGCAAAGACGTGGGGGCAGCGGCGGTGCTGATTGCGGCGGGTGGATCGGTGATCATTGGGCTGCTGGTCTTGGGTCCGCCGTTGTGGGAAAAGACGTTCGGGTTATGGCTCAAATAAGATATTAACGAGGTAATTATGAATGAACAATTCCGGTTCGGGACGGTGGGCGCCCCAATCTCAACCCCCAAGAAACCAGGCGGCAGCGTTGGGGCAGTGCTGCGTTCCATTGAGCTTGGATTAAAGGCGCTTGAATTGGGCTGGGTGAGATCCGTGCGCGTGAGCGAGGAAACCTGCGCGGCGATCCGCCAGGCTGGCAGTGAAAATGACGTCCTGATCAGCGTACACGCGCCTTACTTCATCAACCTGAACGCGGACGATGAAGAGTGGCCCAAATCACGCCAACGCCTGATGGATGCTGCCCATTACGGCAACCTGGCAGGAGCAACGGACATCATTTTTCACCCGGGTTCTTATTTTGAAAAGGAGCCTGAAGAGGTGCTGCCGCTGGCAATCGAAAGGCTGCGCGGCTGCGTCGAGGAGCTGCGCACGGCGGGCAACCCGGCAATCCTGCGCCCGGAGACGATGGGGAAAGGGGCAATGCTGGGCTCGCTGGCGGATACGCTCGCCATGAGCCGGGCAATTGATGGGGTTGAACCCTGCATCGATTTCCCGCACCTGCATGCCCGTGCTGGAGACGGTTCGATGAACAGTTACGAGGAATGGGCAGGGCTGCTGGATATGTATGGCACTGCACTGGGCGCGGATGCGCTCAAGGATCTACATATCCATGTTTCGGGCATCGAGTACGGACCCAAGGGGGAGAAGAACCACCTGCCGGTGCTCGAGTCGGACATGGATTGGGATGGTTTGTTCAGGGCATTGAGGGAATTCGGCTGCGCGGGCAGGATGCTGTGCGAGAGCCCGGAGATGGAAGAGGATGCCCTGATCCTGAAAGATTTATGGGAGAAATCTACGTAAATAACCGGATCATGGTGCCCTGATCCTAAAAGATTTATGGGCAAAATCTGCGTAAATAACCGGATCATGGTGCCCTGATCCTGAAAGATTTATGGGCAAGGAAATGAGTTTATCCGGAACATAGATATCATGTAGCGGCGAGCCACCCGTGCCGATCCTGATCGTGTCTGGCACAGCGACTCTTTCCTGGAAACAAGATTTCAGCCACATATCGGCTCGCCGGTTTTAATCAACCCGAATCCCCGGCACACGAAAGGCGACCCGTTATTCGCCTGATGATGCCATACAAGACGACGGTACATTGCCCGATAAGGCATTGATGGATGCGGGTGGGTGGGCGACCCGTTATTCGCCTGATGATGCCGCAGAAGACGACGGTACATTGCCCGGCAAGGCATTGATGGACGCGGGTGGGTGGGCGACCCGTTTTTTGCCTGATGATGCTGCAGATGGCGATGGTACGTTGCCCGACAAGGCATCGATGGACACGGGTGGGTGGGCGACCCGTTATTCGCCTGATGATGTCACAGAAGACGACGGTACATTGCCTGGCAAGGCATCGATGGATGCGGGTGGGTCGCCCTACATTGATGACGTGGAGCGAGGTTCAGGGGAAGGTGATTTCGCTTTGCTGGCGGCGCTGTGCCAACCAGCTTTCCAGGGCGCGGCGCTGTGCCTGGAGGAATGCATCCGGGGCGAGCTCCCTTTCGGGATCACGCTCGAGAACCAGGAGGATGTGGTGACCGACGGGGGTCTGGATGATGCCGGTGTATTCACCGGGCTGCAGCTGGAAAACCGCATCCTCAAGCTCGGGATAGAACAGGTAGCCGCGCGGGAACCAGCCCAGCTCACCGCCAGTCAGCGGATCAGCCTGGTTAGCCAGTCGGGCAAAATCAGTGCCTGCCTGCAGTTGGGCATAGACCTGTTCCGCCTCTTCCGGGGTGGTGGACAGGATCTGGCGGGCATGCACCTGGTCCGCGGTTGATGGTACTGCTGCGATGACCTGGTCGCGCATCCAGGCTGCCAGGACAGACCTTTCAAGGTCGCTGCGGAAGCTTTCCCCGGTGTAACCGTTGGCTGCGAGCCAGTCGTCCAGCGCCTGCATGCTGCCCAAATCTTCCGCCAGGGCATCGATGCGGTCATCGAGCGCCTGCTGGTCGAGGCTGAAGCCCTGCTCCACGGCAGCCTGTGCCAGTAAAAGCTGGTTGATCATGCTGTCCAGCACCAATTGCTCCTCTTCCGGACCTGGCTGGGTCGCGGACGCAGCGGAATATCGAGCCAGCTCCGCTTGAAAGGCTTCAACACTGATGGGTTCAGCATTCACCAGCGCTTTTAATGCTTCCGGGGTAGGAGATGGCTGGAACGGGGTTTCCGTAACCGTTTGAACGGGTGTATCTGCCAGCGCCTGCTCGGGCGCCGTGGGCGAAGAGGCAGTGCCTGATGATTCGTTACAGGCAGCAAGCGCGGCGCACAGCAGCAGGATGCAAAAAAGGGTCACAAGGATAGATCTCGGAAAATTCATCGGAAATCGATTATAAACGCAAACAACCGGTCGGATATAATCAGGTGAAGTTAAAACTGTGCAAGATGAGAAATTGCCATCACAACCTGGCGATATTTGAGTTCACTGTTTGGTAGGAAGCCAAACAATTTTAGCAAGGGGACACTTATGTGGAGAAAAGTTTTCCAGTTCATCATGATGCTTATTTTCCGCAGCCTGAGCCGCTTTGATGCACACGGGCTGGAGAACATCCCATCCCAGGGCGCCTGCATCCTGGCAGCAAACCACCTGGGGATCGTCGATGCGGCGATGGGATACGTGCTCCCAAAACGCACTGACATGACCGGGTTCGTCGCCGATAAACACCAAAATAATCCTGCCCTACGGTTCCTGATCAACAGGATCGGCGGGATCTGGATCCGCAGGGGGGAACCCGACCGTGAAGCCCTGCGGTTAGCGCTGGAGCACCTGAACAAGGGCGGTTTGTTCGGTATAGCGCCGGAAGGGACGCGCAGCCCGACGATAGGTTTGATACACGGCAAAATCGGGGCTGCTTACCTCGCCGATAAAGCGCAGGTGGATGTGGTCCCAATGGGTTTTTATGGGAGCGAGGGCGCTTTGAAGAAAATTTTCACCCTGAAATACCCGGCTCTGTATGTGCGCGTGGGGGAGCGTTTCCGGCTGCCGGCATCAGACCCAGCCAACCGAGCACAGTCTTTAGAGGAAAATACTGATGAGATCATGTGCCGGATCGCAGCCCTGCTGCCTCCAGAATACCGCGGCGTGTACGCCGACCACCCCCGCTTGAAGGAGCTTCTCGAAGCATGAAACAAGGACGCTACACCAATTCCAGCCATTGGATCAAAGGAAACACACACCTGCACAGCACGGCTTCTGACGGAGGGAAAACCTTCAACGAGCTGGCAGATCTCTACAAGTCTGCCGGTTACGGGTTCCTCTTCCGCACCGATCACTGGGTGGCATCGGAAACAACTGATGATGATCAACATGCGCCGATCCTGTGGCTGGATGGGATCGAGATCGATGGGCAGGATGAGCATGGGTCTGCATATCACGTGGTGTGCCTGGGCAATATTGCCGGCATCCAGCGCGAGGATGGCTTCGACGCCGGCTTGCGCAGGGCACAGGCTCAGGGGGCGCTATGTATCCTGGCGCACCCGCACTGGATGGGCAACAGCAAGGAGGAAGTGCTGCGCTGGAACTTCGATGGCATCGAGGTTTACAACCACGTGTGCAACTGGCTGAACGGGAAAGGGGGCGGATTAGTGCATTGGGAGGAAGCCCTGAAGCAGGATGCAGATACACTGGCATTTGCGGTCGACGATGCGCATATTCGACCGGAACACCCCGGCTGGAATGGGGGCTGGATCATGGTGAACGCCGAAGCGTGTACGCCCGAGGCAATCCTGTCCAGCATCCGCAGGGGCGATTTCTATTCTTCCTGCGGTCCTGAATTCAAATCGATCGATGTCAAGGATATGAAAGTAAGTATCGAAACTTCCCCGGTGCAATTCATTCGCCTGGTGGGACCGCGCTATTATGGGCAGCAATTGGGCTCGTTTGATGGGGCGACCTTCCGTACAGCCGAGTTCAGCATCCCGGAAGAATGGGCTTACGCCTACATCGAGATCGAAGATGACCGTGGCAAACGTGCCTGGACCAACACCATACACAACGGGAGGCGAAATGAAGAAAAAGACGAATAGGTTCCTTTGGGCTGGCGGGATCGTGCTTTTATTGGTCATCGCGATCGGGGCAGGTCTGCTGTGGGCGGGTTCTGCGGCAAAACCAATGCCGGAAGCTTTAGAAGCGCTTGAGTCCGATGTCAAAGTCAATGTCGAGGCAAACTCCTGGATTGTGTTCACGCCCAAGGATGATGCCCCAAAAACCGGTATTGTGTTCTATCCTGGGGGCAAGGTGGACCCGCGTGCATATGCTCCTGCAGCCTACCAGATCGCCAGCCAGGGATACCTGGTGGTCATCCCGCCGATGCCGCTGAACCTGGCGGTGTTTGCGCCTGACCGTGCAAAGGACATCATCGCTGCCTACCCGGAGATCGAGTGCTGGATAGTTGGCGGGCATTCCCTTGGCGGGGTCATGGCAGCACAATTCAGCAACGAAGCTGGATCAGGCGTTTCCGGATTGCTGCTGTGGGCATCCTACCCGGCTGATTCACTGGACTTGAGCGCCAGTGAACTCCAGGTTTTGACGATCTCAGCCAGCGAAGACGGTTTGACGACCCAAGATGAAGTGGAAGCGTCACTGACAAGACTACCGCCAACCACAGAATGGACAATCATCGATGGCGGCAACCATGCAGGCTTTGGATGGTATGGAGAACAATCCGGTGATGGCACAGCGTCGATAACGCGCCAGGAACAGCAGGAACAGATTGTCCAGGTTACTGTCAACTGGCTGGAAAGTGCAGGTATTTGCGAGTGAGGATGGCATCCTGATGATTGTATCCTTGACAATCTTTCAGGTTTTGCGATAAGATTTGGACGTTTAAAATAACCGATCCGCGAAGACAGAGGAAAGTAAGCCGCTGGAAAACCCCCAGGGAGGCGTTGGGCCAGGACTGGAACCCAAGCCGGGTGGAAGGCGACTGAAGTTCCCTCTCGAGCCGCTCAGGTGAATGCCTTTGAGAGAACACAAAGGTTAATAGTTTGAGCCGCAGCCCCAGCGTTAGCAGAGGGGAGCCAATCGTGACTTCAAAATTCCTGAAGCGCTGCTGGTGAAAAGTGGGCTGGGCAACCAGCCAAGTTGGGTGGTACCGCGGGCAAATACCCGTCCCTTCTCTGGGACGGGATTATTGTTTAACTGGAGGTTTTATGCTCAAACAACTCGATCAAATAGAGTCAGCTGCCATCAAGGAGCTGGAAGGGCTGGTGGACGATGCTGGACTGCAACAGTGGCGGGTCAGCTACCTGGGCCGCAGTTCAGCGTTGATGGGCGTATTTGATGGGATGAGGAACCTGTCAAAAGACGAGCGACCGGCAGTGGGCAGACGCGCCAACGAAGTGAAGCAAGCCCTGGAGAGCGCATACGAAAGCAAAAACACCGCGCTCCAGACGGCAGCATTAAGCCTGTCGCTGCAGACAGACAGCCTGGATGTAACCCTGCCTGGACGACCCAGAAACCGCGGCAGGCTGCACCCGAATACGCAGACGATGCGCGAGATCTACCGCATCTTTGGCGAGATGGGTTTCCAGGTTTACCGCTCGCGCGAGGTTGAAACAGATGAGTATAATTTTGGCTTGCTGAACATCCCCGAGCACCACCCGGCGCGCGATATGTGGGATACCTTCCACACAAACATCCCGGGCGTGCTGCTGCGCACGCACACCTCCCCCGGGCAGATCCACGTGATGCGTGAGAACGCGCCCAATCCAATCCGAGCTTTTCTGCCGGGCATGTGCTACCGCTACGAACAGGTCAGCGCAAGGAAAGAATCACAATTTACCCAGGTCGAGGGGCTGGTGATCGACCATGATATCACCCTGGCAGACCTGAAGGGTACGCTGAATGACTTCTACCGGCGTCTATTTGGAGCGCAGGTGCGCACGCGGTTCCGAGCCTCTTACTTCCCCTTCACCGAACCCAGCGGCGAAATGGATGTGGAGTGCTTCCTGTGCAGCGGTGAGGGATGCGGGATGTGCTCAGGGACTGGATGGCTCGAGCTGCTTGGCTGCGGGATGGTGCACCCAACCGTGCTGCGCAACGGGGGGTATGACCCCGAGATATTCTCGGGATTTGCTTTTGGCATGGGTCCGGAGCGCACTACCATCCTGCGCTACCACGTCGAAGACATCCGCCATTTATGGCAGAATGATCTCCGCTTCCTGGAACAATTCTAAAGGAGAGGAACAATGAAAGTCGTATTATCCTGGATTAAGGAATTGTCCGTGGCACACGGCGTTGACATCAACCTGACCATACCGGAACTGGCTAACCGACTGACCCTGGCAGGTCTGGAAGTGGAAGAAATTCAGATCATCGGACTGCCGATGCCGGATGGCAGGTTGTCCGAATACAAAGCCAGCGGATTGAGCTGGGCAAGAGACAAGATCGTCACTGCTGCCGTGCATGAAGTCATGCCGCATCCAAATGCGGACAGGCTGGTGCTGTGCCGACTGGATGATGGCGAAAGAGAACACATCGTACTCACCGGCGCTCCTAACCTTTTCCCATATAAAGGACAGGGCAGGCTGCCCAAACCGCTCAAGGTAGCGTATGCGCGCGAAGGGGCGCGTATTTACGACGGGCACCAGGAAGGTCAGGTAGAGACAACCCTGAAACGAGCGAAAATCCGCGGCGTGGAATCGTATTCGATGATCTGCTCTGAAAAGGAGCTGGGCATATCCGAGGAACACGAGGGGGTGATCCTGCTGGATGAGGATGCCCCTGTGGGTGTGCCGCTGGCGGATTACATGGGGGATGCGGTCTTTGACATCGCCATTATCCCAAACATCGCTCGTGCTGCGAATATGCTTGGGGTTGCGCGTGAAATTGCGGCACTCACTGATACCACTCTGCGAACTCCAGAATTCGAGGTGGTGGCTGAGGGAGAAGCCATAACCGGGAAGGCAAAGATCGAGATTCAAAACCCGGAGCTGAACCCGCGTTTTGTGCTGGGCTTAATCAAAGACGTCGAAATCAAACCCAGCCCTTACTGGATGCAGCGGCGGCTGCGCCTGGCGGGGATGCGCCCGATCAATAACATTGTCGATGCGACCAATTATGCCATGCTTGAAATCGGTGAACCGCTGCACGCGTTCGATTACGATGTGCTGGTGAAGCGCGCCGGCGGGACCGCACCCACGATCATCACGCGGACGGCGCAACCCGGAGAAAAATTGACCACCCTGGACGATATCGAGCGCGAGCTGGATGAGGAGACCGTGCTGGTGTGTGACACCGCCGGAGCGCTCTCGATTGCGGGGGTGATGGGCGGGCTCGAATCGGAGGTGAGCGCTGATACGCGCAATGTGCTCCTGGAGGGCGCGGCATGGAACTACATCAACATCCGGCGCACATCGACAGCACAGCGAATGATGACAGAGGCGTCTTACCGCTTTTCACGCGGCGTTCACCCGATGATGGCAGAAAGGGGAGTGCGCCGGTGCCTGGAGCTGATGCGCCTGACTTCCGGAGGGACGGTCGCCCGGGGGTTGGTGGACAACTACCCGCTTCCGCATGTGGATCCCATTGTTGAGGTGACACCAGCAGACGCACGCCGCTGGCTGGGGATCGAGATCGAGGCTGAGGAAATTGCCCGTATCCTGCGGAATTTAGAATTTGAAGCTGAAGTAAGCGGGGATGTGGTCCGGGTGCAGTCTCCAGATCACCGTGTCGATATCGGCACACCCAGCGGCTCATCCGACCCGCACGATGTGGTCGCCAGGGCAGATATCATGGAGGAAGTGGCGCGTATCTACGGATACGACCGCATACCGGAGACGATCCTGTCATCGGCTATCCCACCCGCCAACAGCGTTGGCGCCGCTAACAGCGTTGGCAGCGCCAGCAGCCCATTGTTGGAGGAGAAACTGCGCGATGTGCTGGTTAATCTCGGGCTGCAGGAGGTTGCCACCTACCGGCTGACCTCTCCCGAAAGGGAAATACGCCGCTTCGAACCCGGGACACCGCCATCTCCTTATCCATATATCAGCCTGGCAAACCCGATCGCACAGGACCGTACCGTCATGCGCCAGAGCCTGCTTGCCAGCATGCTGGAGGTGGTCGAACGGAATGCGCGCACGCGAGAGCGCATGATGCTTTTCGAGATCGGACCCGTTTACCTGGCATCAGAAGATAGCAACCTGCCGGAGGAACCTTTACATGCGGTTATCGTTTTAACCGGGAGGCGCCATCCGCCTGCCTGGCAGGGTACAGACGATGAGAGCATGGATTTTTATGATTTGAAAGGCTTGCTGGAAGAAATGCTGCAAAGCCTGCACATCTCCGGCGCATCATGGAAACCACACAAACACCCCAGCTTCCACCCGGGCAAATGCGCCCGCATTGAAATCAATGACCATCAAATAGGCGTGATCGGTGAGCTGCATCCCCTGGTGCGCAAGAATTATGAATTACCCGAAACCGCTTTACTGGCAGCCGAACTGGATGTCAGTCTTCTATTATCATTGGTGGCAGATAGTTATACGATCACAAGCGTAGCGGCTTATCCTGCCGTGTTGGAAGACCTGGCAATTGTGGTTGACGAGAAAGTCCCGGCGGGAGAGGTCGAGGCTGTGATCCGAAGGGCTGGCGGTAAAATGCTGACAGAGGTGCGGTTGTTTGATGTTTACAGAAGCGAGACAATCGGCGCCGGTAAAAAGAGCCTGGCTTATGCGCTGGCTTACCAATCAGCCGAACGCACTCTGAAGGATAAAGATGCTGAGAAAATCCGGCAGAAGATTATCAGGACATTGGAACAGGAACTGGGAGCTGTTTTAAGGAGTTAAAGTATGGACAAACGAAATGCCGGAATCATCGCGGTCATCGTCACCAGCCTGACCTGTGCTCTACCAGGTTTGGTGATGTTATGTGCAGGAGTATTGGGGATATTTGGTGTTTACCTGCCTGATGCCGGTTTCACGGAAGCCGACAAGATTGGAGCAATCGTTATATTAATTGGAGCGCTATGTCTCGGCGCGGCAGGGATCCTGGTCCCGATCCTGGTCGGATTATTCACGTTACGACAGCCTAAAGCTGAAGCGCTTGCGCCGGAAGATGTCAATAAACCGATCCCGCCTCCTGGATAGGATGGGGGTGGTGTCCTAAAGATTATTTTGACGTGTAAAACCAGGTTGTGAGCGCAGATGTGTGCGCGCCGGTCGTGACATCTGTCATTACGAGCGGAGCGAAGTAATCTCCCATCCAGCAGGAGCACATCCATCCACCGGGGAGATCGCTTCGGGCAAGACACCTCGCGATGGCAGACACCAGGGAGACCTGTGGGTGCGCCTGGTCGAACCTCTGTCATTACGAGGGCAGCGAAGTAATGTCCCATCCAGCCGGAGACACATCCCATCCACCGGGGAGATCGCTTCGGGCAAAAACGCCCTCGCGATGACAGATAACCATGCGCGCAGATACAATTCGTGGCAGGTGATTCCTGCCGTGTCCCTGTTATCCTTTGTTCTAACCTGGCTTACTCGAGGTTCTTTTGTGCCAGCTGTGCAACCATAAATAAAAATATGGATGCCGTTCCACCACCTACCTGTATCATTCTCCACCCTGGAGACCAACGTTCTCTACCACGGCATCAATCTTGTAAAGCTCTCCCATCTCCGGAGCGGCGATCACGCGTACGTCTTCCAGATAGACTTCCTCCGCATCCTGTGCATAAAGCCAGGGAATCTGCCCCTGCGGTGCCCGCCGCACCGGAGCTGGCTGCAAGTCGATAACTTTCCCCAATAACGGTCGGTTCTTTCCCGGGGTCAACGTCAACCGCCAGCCGCTCAGGGCGATATCCTGGATGTTCTTGTTCCTGCCTACGATCACGATACCATTTTCGCTGTGGGCGAAGACATTCCGCACCGAAACGCCCACGATCTGCCCGTCCGAGTTTGCCGCCGAGATTACCAGCGGCTCCCCCTTGCCCCACCAATCTCCCACGAAGAGATGTGTGTGCAGCACCAGGTTCTGTGCCACCACGTTCTCAACAATACCTCCATCCCCGGCAAAAATGCCAACACCGCGGTTCCCGTCTGCCAGCACCAGGTTGTTGAAAACCACGTTTCGCACCTTGCTCGCCAGGTGTCCAGCGCGCACCGCAGCGGAGCGCGACACCAGGGTGCAGTTCGTAACCACCACGTTCTCACACCAACGCTCCCAGTCGGTGATGCACGAGACCGCCACGCAGTCATCGCCGCAATGGATCACACAGTCGCTGATCACTACGTCCTTGCAGGCGGTGATGTGGATTCCGTCACTGTTCGGCACCTGCAGGTGATTATCGATTGTGATTCCGCGGATCTTAACGTCTGTGCACACGCTACACGTGAGGGTCCAGCAAGGTGATCTGCGGAATGCCACACCCTCAACCTGCAACCGCCGGCAGTTGTGAAAGAAAATCGGCTGGTTTGGCCGCGGCAGATCCTGTACTACCGCCTGAGAGCGCTGCCAATCTGCCAGCGCGTTAAGGTCGGGTTTTTCGACCCCCAGGCGCAGCTGGTGCCAATCGAAAAATGGTTCATCATTCAGGTCGATTGTGCCCTGCCCGATGATGCCCAGGTTCTCTTCACCCAGCGCGTAGATTAAAGAGCGCGTCTCTTTCCACTCATTGTGCCAGAATTCATGGGCAGGATAATCTTCCAGCCTGCCTGAGCCTTTCAAGACCGCACCGGCTTCCAGATAGAGGAACGTATTCGAGCGCAGCCGCAGCGTGCCACTGACATATACACCCGGCGGAACCACCACTTTCCCCCCGCCTGCCTTTGCACAGGCATCGATCGCCGCCTGGATCATAGCCGTGTTGGTTGTCTTCCCGTCCCCGACCGCTGAAAACTCAGTGATACTAAACATCAAAACTCCTTTGCTCCCTCTACGATCTCAGCTGCCAGGTCGTAGCGGTCAAATTGCGTCATCAGGTAGATGCCCTGTGCCCAACCTTTCAACTCTGCAACCAGTTCCAGTGCAATTGACTACGCCCTCGACGGCTGAACCATCACCTGCCTTACGGATACGGTTTTGGATCTCATCCGGTATACTCGATCCCTGGCACCTCATTGTGCAAGAAAGAGACGTGGCGTACACTGAAAAGGGGCAGCACTCCTGCCAGGATTGGAATCTTCAGTCTTTCCATGTTCCTGTTCGTAACGATCAATGAATTGCTGTGCTTCTGCTGGTATTAAAAATTGGCTGGGTGAGGGCAAAATCAGCACCTGCTTTGATCTTGCGGTTCAGATTCTTGATCTCGCTGTGAATATCCTGCGGGTTCAAATTCAAAGCACATCCGGCAAAAAATGCCGTCGGCTGCCCAATATCCACTCCGGCGTGATCAATCCCAAGGTTGAAGATTCTGCTTGATTAATTTAATCAAACCCGATGGGACCAGGTCGTAGTTGTCCATCGCCTCAGGATAATCGCCGATCGCAGTTGGATCGCCCATGACCACAAAAACATTGCGAATGCCAAGGGCATGCGCCGCCAACAGGTCACCCTGGACGCGCAGCAGGTTGCGGCCGCGGGTGGGGAAATGCAGCACGGTCTCAACACCGACCTGCCGCTGCACCAATTCGCAAACCGCCCAGGGGCTCATGCGCATGCGCGCCATCGGGCTGTCGGCGACGTTGATGACATCCGCGCCGGCTTCTGCCAGCAGGCTTGCTCCAGCGAGCACTTTGGGTACCGAGAGACCCTTGCGGCGGGTCCATTTCCACGCTGACCACGAACCTGCCCTGCGACAGTTTCTGGCCATATGTGATGGGGCTTCGGGGAACTTCAAGGCGCTCATCCGTCTCCAGGGGCAGGGTCAATTCTGCTATGTCGGGGATCCACAGCCCTCGGAATGGCGGTCGAGCGCCTGGCGCATCGCAGCGATGTGTGCTGGCGTTGTCCCGCAGCAGCCCGCCGACCAGGCTGGCGCCCAGCCTCGCAGAAAGCCAGTGCATATTCCCCGAAGTAGTCCGGGTTCGCAGGGTACATGATCCTGCCGCCCACCTGTTCGGGCCAGCCGGCATTGGGCATCACCGAGAAGGCGCGCATCCGGGCACAGCCACGCTCATCTGCCTGAGAATGCGCAAGGCTTGTGCCGGTCCAGCTGGAGCAGTTCACACCGATCAAGTCCGCCCCAGCTTCTAACAGAGCTCGGGCTACCCTGGCTGGCGCATCACCCAGCAAGGTGCGGTCATCACGGCGTAAAGGTCAGGGAAGCCACCACCGGGATCGAGGCATCCGACCTGGCGTCGCAGCGCGGCAGACCGCCTCACAAAGTTCATGCACATCGCTGAAGGTCTCCATCACCAGCAGGTCTACCCCCGCTCGCAACCAGGGCGGACACCTGTTCGGCGAACACCTGGCGCGCCTGCTCTGCCTGCACTCGCCCAAAGGGCGCCAGGCCTCACGCCCAGCGGTCCCACATCCCCGGCTATAAGCACGCCTGCTGCGCTTTCTGTAACCGTCTCCGTACCAGCTCCACACCAGCCCGGTTGATCTCTGCCAACCTGCTCTTCAAGCCCATGCGCCGCCAACTTGAAACGGTTTGCCCCGAAGGTGTTGGTTTGAATGATTTCTGCGCCGGCATCCATGTATGCGTGGTGTACTCCGTCACCAGAGCCGGGTGGCTCAGGTTGAGCGCATCGAAACAGCCCTCGAAATCCATCCCCCTGGCGTTGAGCATCGTGCCCATGGCGCCATCTGAAAGCAGGGGCAGTCGGGATTGTGCGATGCGCTCTAAAAACTAATTCATGATCCTGTACCTTCGTGATTAAATTGGACTGATTTTAACCGAAAAATCCCCCACATCGCAGCAGAACAGGTGTAAACTAAATCAAAAAGTAGAAAAACTCATTGAGGCCCTATGGAACCCGTCCAATCGATTGATTATACACAGCTTGCTTTATTGGTTTCACCCATCCTGCTCATCCAGCTTGGATTTTCAATCTACGCCCTGGTTGACCTCTCGCGCCACGCGCAGGTGCGCGGCAAGAAAGCGATCTGGGCTGTGCTGCTTGTGCTGACAACCTTTGCCCTGCCCACCGGGCTGATCGTTTCCGGTTTATACCTAGCATGGGGCAGACATGTCGAATCCAACGGAGACCAGCAAGATGATCCGGATTGAGAACCTGGTGAAAACTTACGGGCAGGTGCGCGCCCTGGATGGTCTCAACCTGGTGGTTGAGCCAGGTGTTGTCTATGGCTTTCTGGGTCCTAACGGCGCCGGAAAGACCACCACCATGCGTATCCTCTCCGGGCTTGCCCGTCCCGACCAGGGACAGGTATATATCCTCGACCACCCGGTCGGTTCTGGCGTGGATGTCCGTCCCCTGATCGGCGTCATGCCCGAAGAGCCCGTTTTCTACCCCTGGATGACAGCAGGCGAGTTCCTGCGCGATCTGGTCGCCCCACTTTACGGCATCCAGCCGAAAGAAGCTGCCCAACGTGCCAGCGATTTGCTCAAAGCCGTCGACCTGCACAAAGCTGCCAGCCGCCGCATCCACGGCTTCTCGCGTGGCATGCGCCAACGCCTCAGCCTGGCTGCTGCCCTGGTTCATAAGCCGCCCGTGCTGCTGCTGGATGAGCCGGTCAGCGCCCTGGATCCCGCTGGCAGGGTCGAGGTGCTTGAATTGATCGAATCGCTGCGCGGGGAGACCACCATCCTGCTTTCGACGCACATCCTGGCGGATGTTGAGCGGGTCTGCGATGTCATCGGCATCATCGACCAGGGGCGCCTGCTCCTGCAGGAAAAGCGCCTTGACCTGCTCCGGCGCTATGCCCGACCGCTCATTGAGGTCGAGGTTGAGGATGGCTTTGGCGAGTGGCTTGATGAGATCCGCCGGCTTCCCGTTGTCCAGGAAGCCAGTGAGGTCGACAGGGTATCGCGCATCCTGGTCGCAGACCTGCCCGAAGCACAGAAGCTCCTGCTGGCAAGCCTTTCCCGGAATGGTCTCCTAGTGCGGCGCTTCGAGATCGTGCATCCCTCCCTGGAGGATATCTTCCTGCGCCTGACGAAAGGCAACAACGGTGGAAAGGAAGGTGAATCATGATGTTCCGTACCCTCTTGATCAAGGAATTCCGCGAGCAGTGGCGCACCTGGCGCTTCATCATCCTGGTGGTGGTGCTGGTCATTTCCGGTCTTGTCTCCCCGCTGCTGGCGTACTACACCCCCGCCATCCTGCGCACGGTTCCCAATATGCCTGCCGGATTTGCTGGCTTGATCCCTGACCCAACCGTCAGCGATGCCATCGGGCAGTACATCAAGAACGTCAGCCAGTTTGGCGTGTTCCTCGTCATCCTGCTCGTCATGGGCGCCGTGGCGCAGGAGGTCGAGCGCGGCACGATGGCTATGCTACTCGTGCGCCCGGTCAAGCGCAGTGCCGTCATTCTGGCGAAGTGGCTGGTGTGGGCATTCACCCTGATCAGCGGGCTGGCGATAGGTGGCAGCATGGGCTGGGTTTACACCTATGTGCTCTTCGAGCCGCTGCCGCTGCTGCCCTTCCTGCAGCTCAACCTGTTGATGCTCATCTTCCTGCTGGTTTATATGTCGGTCACCCTGCTGGCCAGCACCCTGGCGCGCAGCCAGGCTGTCGCTGCCGGGGCAGCCTTCGGCGGGCTGGCGCTCCTGCTGGTACTCAGCTCCCTGCCGCGCCTGGGCGATTTTATGCCCGGAAGGCTCAACGCCTGGGGCAGCGCCCTGCTGGTCGGCGCCAGCGGCACGCCCGCGGAGGCTTCCGCCTGGCCGGCGCTGTGGGTCAGCCTGGCGATCATCCTGCTCTCCATTGCCGCCGCCTGCCTGCGCCTGGAACGCGAGGAGATTTAATCTTTCTTCACCTCATGACCACCGAACTGGTTACGCATGGCAGCGAGGAGGCGGTCAGAAAATGGGTTCTCACTTCGTGAGCGGAAACGACTCTGCAAGGAGAGGGTGATGACCGGCGCGGGCACATCCAGGTCAACGGCCTCAGCCACAGTCCAACGCCCTTCACCGGAATCGGGCACCCAGGCTTTGATGCCATCCAGGTTGGGGTTTTCCGCCAGGGCGCGAGAGGTCAGGTCAAGCAGCCAGGATCGCACCACGCTGCCGTAACGCCAGATCTCGGCAATCTGTGCCAGGTCAAGGTCCAGGTCAGGCTTTGCCTGTAGTATTTCGAAACCCTCCGCATACGCCTGCATCAAGCCATATTCGATGCCATTGTGGATCATCTTGACAAAATGCCCCGCCCCGCTGGGACCAACGTGTCCCCAGCCGCGGTCCGGCGCTGGCGCCAGATCCTCAAAAATGGAGCGGTGGCGATCCACGATCTCTTTTTCACCGCCGACCATCAAGCTGTAGCCTTCACTCAGCCCCCAGACGCCACCACTCGTGCCGACATCCATGAAATTCAAACCTTTATCCTGCAGAAGGGCTGCCCTTCGCTGAGTATCCTTGTAATTCGAATTCCCGCCGTCAATCAGACAATCACCCGGTGAAAGCAGATCAGCCAGATCCAGAAGCGCATTTTCGGTGATGTCACCGGATGGCACCATGACCCAGACTGTACGCGGCGCCTTCAGCTTTGAAACTAACTCCTCCAACGAGTAAGCTGCCAGGGCACCTTCCTGCTCCATCCCGGTGATGGCAGCCTCAGATACATCATAAACAACCATTTGGTGCCCCTTACCTAACAAACGGCGGGACATGTTGGCGCCCATTTTCCCCAAACCCACCATCCCTAACAGCATCAGTCCTCCTCTCGTTTCACTTTCATTAGTTATCTACATATCGTGGTGAACGCCACCCTTGGGAGTGGAATGAAGTTCGACAAGCCATTGTGTATCAGCCCTCCAAGCCATCCTGAGCGATTATACATGATCATGATGCATGAACCCCTGCTGCGATGAAGAGAGCAGGCGGTTAGATGGAAGATTAACAGGATGCGGGTTTCCTGCAGCGGGGTCAGTAAAAAAACAACCCCAGGAATCTTAATTCACCATTCCATCATAAGGGCTGCCAGAAGGGCTGCCCTTTGGGCAAGGCTGTCAACGAGTAGGTACTCGTTCTCCGAATGGGCGCCACCGCCAACGGCGCCGAGACCGTCCAGCACCGGTCTTCCCAGGGCGGCGACGAAATTCGCATCCGAACCTCCACCCGTGCTGCCTTCGTTCAGGTCGATGCCAAGCTTCGCAGCAATCTCTCGCGCCCTGGAGAACGTGCTTGCCATGAGAGCATCGCGAGGCATCGGAGGTCGGTCGAACCACACCTCTGCCTCAACCCGGGCGCCGTCCAACACAGGCTGAATGGACTGTGCCCAGGTCTTGATCCGCTGGGCTTCCTGTTGGTCAGGAATACGCAAGTCGACGACCGCTCGTGCATAATCCGGCACCACATTGGTGCGCCCACCGCCCATCACTTTGCCGACGCTGGTTGTGGTGCCCGTAGATGCGTCGGTTAATTTTTGCACTGCGAGGAGATGGTGACACAGCTCTTCGATGGCGTTACGCCCTTTTTCGTGGTCGACTCCGGCGTGGGAAGCAATCCCATGTGCAGTGATCACCATCTCACCGGTGCCTTTACGGGCAGTTTTCAAACCATTGTCCGGCATCCCAGCCTCCAGGCACAAAACCAGGTCGGACTGGCTGGCGTAAGTCTCGATCAGGCTGCGTGAAGACTTGCTGCCGACCTCTTCGTCTGAGGTAAACAACGCCACCAGGCGGTGGCGCGGGTGTATGCCGGCATCCCTGAAAACCTGCATTACGCTCAACACAAGGCAGATACCTGCCTTCATGTCCACCACGCCGGGTCCGTACAGCCGTGCGCCGCCCGGTGCGTCATTGACGAGGCGCAGCGGATGGTCAATAAGCCATCCCTTCTCGAAAACGGTGTCCATGTGGCAGAGCAAGAGCAGCTGCCGCGGCTCCAGCTCACCTGGTGAAGCTGGCGGTGAATCCCATATGGCAACCAGGTGATCGCCGCGTTTGGATTGGGGTTCCACAATCACACCGGCACCCAGGCGCAAAGCCTCCGTGCGAATGAATGCTCCCAGGCGGTCGACCGAGTCTTTGTCCGTCGAGGAGACTCTATTGAAACCAGGCGTTTCAACAAATCCAACATGTTGTCTTCATAAGCTTTGAAATCAGCAATACTGAGCATATTTTCCTCAATGGTCGATATCATGAATCGACTCGATTCTACCAGTGAAGAGCGGCAGCCCACAGGAAAGCAATAAGATTTGGTGGCAGACTGAGCGTCCCAGCGCTGAGCAGCCAGATCAAACCCAATGATATAATCTCAACGATACCCCTCACTGACCATGTCAGACTATGATCCCATTGCATTTATCCCTTTCCGGTTTCCTTTCCTACCGTGATCCGGTCGAACTGGATCTGACCAGCGTCGACCTCGCCTGCATCTCCGGCGCCAACGGCGCGGGCAAGTCTTCGCTGCTGGATGCGATTACCTGGGTGCTGTTCGGTGAGGCTCGGCGACGGGATGACACGCTGATCAATACAGCCTGCGATCAGGCGGAAGTGAGCCTGGTCTTTGCTTATGAAGGCAATATTTACCGCATCCAGAGGCTCAACCCACGCGGCAAGACATCCGTACTCGAATTCCAGATCCTGGCGGGAGACGGGAGACCGGAGACAGAAGACGGGGTTGAAACGGATAACGGGGGCGTCTTACTATCCTCCCGCTCCCCTGTCCCCGGTCCTCAGTCTGTTTGGAAACCCCTTACCGAACGAACGATGCGCGAGACGCAAAGCAGGATAGAGGCAGTCCTGCGCATGGATTACGAGACTTTCGTGAACGCATCCTTCTTCCTGCAAGGTAAAGCTGACACCTTTGCCCAGCAGCGCCCTGCCGACCGAAAAAGGATTTTAAGCAGCATCCTGGGTCTGGAGCAGTGGGAAGTTTACCGCCAGCGGACTGCTGAAAGGCGGAAAGGTCTGGAAGGTGAAACTGAACAGATCGAAGGAAGGCTTCAGGAAATCCTGACCGAATTAAATGAGGAAGACGAACGGCGCGAGACACTGGGCAGGCTGGAAAAAGAACTATCCGAAAAACAAGCGCAGCGCGCCTCCCAGGAGTCCGTACTGGAGGGAATCCGGGCAATCACGGCTTCGCTGGACTCGAGGCGAAGCCTGGTGGGAACACTCCGGCGCCAACTTGAAAGCACTGAAGAAGCCCGAAAACGGACCCACAGCCGCCTGGTTGAACGGCAATCAGAACGCGACGCTCTGAATGAATTGACCCACCGCGCAGACGAGATCGAAGAAGAATACAAAGAGCTGCTCGCCAGACAGGAAGTGCTTGCATCGTGGGATGAAACCGCGGAATCATTCCGCAAACACGAAAAACAGCGTGAGGCGCCGCGTTTGGAAATACAGGCAGCAAAGTCTGCGCTGGAGGGTGAACTTGGCAGCCTGCGCTCGCAGGAAGAAAGGCTGCTGAAAGAGCAAGACCAGCGCAGCGAACTGGAAACGCGACTGGAAGGAATTGGCGAGGAAACCAGGGCAGTCGAGGAGCGCATCGCCGCCCGAGAAGCACGAAAAGAAGAACTGAATGAACTGCGTCAAAAGCAGGTGGAACTGCAGGCAAATAATAAATCGCTCAAGGAGCGGATGGATGAGATCGACGCTCGCATCAAACGCCTGCAAAAGACAGAAGGCGCAGAATGCCCCACATGCGGGAAACCTTTGAGCGCTGAAGAGCGAGAGAAGCAAGTTACCGGGCTGCAAGCACAGGGCAAAGAGATGGGGGATACGTACCGCGCAAACAGCGCCATTTTGAGCCAATCTGTAGATGTAATCAGGCAGCACGAAAAAGAAATCACCAGAGAGCGAAACGCAGATGCTGAGCTGCGTTCACTCTCTGCACAATCTGCCCAGGTGAACAGCAGACTTGAAGCACTGGGAAAGGCACTGGCAGATTGGGAAAAAGGCGGAAAACAACGCAGAGCTGAAATCGAAACGATACTTGGCAGCGATGGTTTCGCCATGGAGGCACGAAAGAAACTGGCTGGCGTAGATGCCGAGTTGAAGAAAATTGGGTATGACGCTGCCGCGCACGACGCGGCAAGGAAAGCAGAACAGTCAGCACGACCTGCTGCTACGGCAAAACAAAAACTCGACCAGGCACAGGCAACCGCCGGTCCGCTGGAGAGGGAAATCAGCGACCTGGCAGCACAACTTGCCACCCAGGAAGCAGAAACCAGGCGGCAGCAGGAAGAATACACCACCGCGGCAGCAGAACTGGCGGCGGAAGAGGCGCATGCTCCCGATCAACAGGCGGCGGAGTCGCTGCTTTTCCAGCTTCAAGAGGTTGAAAACCGCCTGCGGCTGGAGCTGGGCGCGGCGCGGCAAAAGGTGCTGGTCCTGGACGATTTAAAGGTGCGGCGCAAAGAATTGGAGGCACAAAAACTGCTGCTAAACCGGCAAATTGGCAAGCATAAGCAGCTCGAGCGCGCTTTTGGCAAAGACGGCATCCCGGCGCTATTGATCGAGCAGGCTCTGCCCGAGATCGAGACCCGGGCAAATGAGATCCTAGAGCGCCTGAGCGGGGGCGTCATGAACGTGCGCTTTGTGACCCAGGCAGCATTCAAGGATAAAAAACGAAGCGACTTGCGGGAAACTCTTGACATCCAGATCAGCGATGGCGCGGGCGTGCGCGAGTATGAACTCTATTCCGGCGGAGAAGCGTTCCGGGTCAACTTTGCCGTCAGGCTTGCGCTCTCCGAAGTGCTCTCCAAGCGCGCCGGGGCACGGCTGCAAACACTGGTCATCGATGAAGGATTTGGCAGCCAGGATGCCTGGGGCAGGCAGCGGCTCATTGAAGCCATCAACCTGGTAAAAGAGGATTTCGCCAAGGTGCTGGTGATCACTCACATCGATGAATTAAAAGACGCTTTCCCAACCCGCATCGAAGTCGAGAAGGGAGAGAGGGGCAGCCGGATCAGGATTGATGGCTAATTAAGCCAACCCTTGCAGCCACTCTTCAACCAGGGAACCAAGCAGATGCTTCTGGCTGGTAGCCAATCAGCTGCCGGGCTTTTTCATAGCTGACCAGGGGTTCCGCACCCTTCAATGGGCGCCTGCGTTCAGCTTCCGGATAAAAGGTATCCGCCAGAATTTCAGCTTCCAAACCGTTCATGTTTGCAGCGTCGGCAACAAACAGTTCGTGGCTGCCCTCATAGCTGGCAGTAACGCCCAACTCGAATGCCAGGGCAGAATTTTCAGCGCTGATCACCGCCCAGAAATCAGTAACGCCAAAGAACACCAGCTGAAGCGGGTCATCCAAATTGGGCTGCCAATCACCTTCGGGCATCTCAAAACTGCGCGGCTTTTCATGAAAACGTGTTGACCGGAGCTCATCCAATTCAGCCAGGAGCTGCTGTGCCCTCTCCAAACGCGCTTCCACGGACATGACGCGCACCCTTTCGGATGCCATGCGCATGATTGGTGCAAACTGCTCCACCATGCGGCGGAACTCTCCGGTCATCGGAATTACGCCCGGAAGACGAAGCTGCACACCCGAGATACCCTCCCGCCTCCAGTAATAGGCGCCAATCTCTTCGGCAATACGCTTGGAGAACGAATATGGGTCGCTGGTAAACGTTGGGTGTTCTTCGTCCACGGGCAGGTATCGAATTGGAAAACCCTTAAGACCATAATTTAATCCCAAAGCGTTTATTGAGCTGGCAACAACCACTCGGCGGATACCCTCCTGAGCGGCAGCTTCGTAAATGTTGTAGGTGCCAGCACAGTTGATACGGAAAATTTCCTCGCCAGCTGCACCAGCAGGATTGGGGATCGCCGCCAGATGGATCACCGCGTGGATATCCCGCACGGCTTCACGCACAGCCGCGAAGTCAGTCACATCCGCGGCAGCAAACTCGACGCCAGCGGGGACATCGGCGCTGGCTGTGTCCAACACGCGCAGCCTGTGATTATGATTTAACAGGCGCTCAACGAGAGGGCGACCAACCACCCCCAGTCCGCCAGTGACGAGGATGTTCATGACTGGGATTTCCTGATAAAAACAGAAACGAGGCTCTGGTGCAATTTCTATCCATAGAAGCCCGATTATACCGCCACTCGCACTTCGGTTATTAGCGGCATGGGAAATAAAACCTGGGACGGCTGCTCCAAATTTAAATTTTTATGAATTCGAGGGAGGGGGCGTCTGGCGCGCCATCCAGATGGCACGGCTTTAACAAAGTCCGCTGTCGCTGCGAGAAGGGCGCTCTTTGCCCGACGAAGCAGCCCCCTGGCACGCCAGCTGATTGCTTCAACCGGCAAAAAACGCCGGTTTCGCAATGACATTCCAGAGTAAATACCGACTGTCAAGCGACTTTGTTTTAACCGTGTCCAGTTGGCGTGTCAAGTTGACGTGTCACAGTTGACGTGTCACAGTTGACGTGTCAAAGTTGACGTGTCACAGTTGACGTGTCTGACAGATTCGGGCGAATTAGGTATATTTACTTAACCCCACCCCCGGGGGGTGGGTATAGAGAAAGGATAAAATCGTGAACCAAACCTCCTCGCTCCGCCGCCTGAAGACCGTTGAAGGACACCTGAAAGGGATCATCCGCATGGTCGAAGACGATGCCTACTGTATCGATGTCATCCGCCAGATCCAGGCGGTCGAGGCTGCCCTGAATAAGGTCAGCGCGCAGATCCTCGATGAACACCTCAATTCCTGTGTCATCACGGCTATCCGCGGGGACAGCGAAGAAGAACGTGAACGCGTGCTGAGAGAGATTGCGGAAGTTTTCGAGATGTCCCAAAAGGTATAGCAGCACAGCTCAATCCATCCAAAACCATCTGATCGAAAAGGAAGAAAAATCATGACAACCGTAAAGTTCAAAGTTCCCAACATTTCCTGTGGACACTGTGTCCACACCATCCAGACCGAATTGTCTGATCTGGAAGGCGTGCAATCCGTCAAAGCCGATGCCGCCACCAAATCGGTCGATATCGTCTTCGATGCGCCTGCCAGTGAAGAGACGATCAAGCAGCTTCTCGCCGAGATAAATTATCCCGCAGCCGGTTTGGCAGGTTAGCCGCCAGTGATGGACCTACACTGTGAGTAACTGTGAGTGACTAAAGCAGTTCATCCTACCCGTTACGGGGATGACCTGTGCAAACTGCGTTGCCACGGTCGAACGCAACCTGAAGAAGCTGGAAGGCGTACAGGCTGCGGCAGTCAACCTGTCCTCCGAGCGTGCAACGGTTGAATTCGATCCCAACAAACTGGTGCTCGGCGACCTGATCGGGCGTGTCGAGCGCGCCGGGTATGGCGTCGCCACCGGCGACGCCGAGTTAATGATCCAGCGCCTGGCAGACGATAACGATGCCCGCCGCCTCGAAAGCGCGTTGCGCAGGCTGGAGGGCGTGCTTGATGTGCAGGTCTCCTATACAACCGAGAAAGCCCAAATCAAGTACGTGCCCACCATCGTCAGCCAGAGCGAGCTGCGCCGGGCGGTTGCCGGCGCAGGCTTCGAAGCCCTCGAGCTGGGCGGGGAAGCCGAGGATGCCGAAGCCAGGGCGCGCCAGCAGGAGATCGACCACCAGCGCCACCTGCTCATTGTCGGTCTGGCATTCACCATCCCGCTGTTCCTGCTCTCGATGGGCATGGATTTCGGTCTGCTGCCTGCCTTTTTCTACGATACCACCGCTCCCGCTCACATGGGCGGCATGCCCGAAGCACAGTGGTGGTTCAACTGGCTGCTGCTGGCGCTTGCCATCCCGGTCCAGTTTTATGTCGGATGGCAGTACTATGTCGGCGCATTCAAAGCCCTGAGCAACAGGTCTGCCAACATGGATGTGCTCATCGCACTGGGCTCTTCCGCCGCCTTTTTCTACAGCCTGCCGATTACCTTTGGCTGGATCGAAGGGCATGTCTATTACGAGACCGCCGCTGTCATCATCACGTTGATCAAGCTTGGCAAATACCTGGAGGCGCGCGCCAAGGGGCGCACCAGCGAGGCGATCAAGAAGCTGATGAGTTTGCGCGCCAAGACCGCCCGAGTGATCCGCGAGGGCGTCGAGAGCGAAGTTTCCATCGATGATGTGCGTGTCGGGGATATTGTCCTCGTCCGCCCCGGAGAGAAGATCCCGGTCGACGGCGTGGTTCTCGAGGGGCGCTCTGCGGTGGATGAGTTCATGCTCACCGGGGAATCCCTCCCCGTTGAAAAGACGCCGGGTGATCCCGTGGTAGGCGCCAGCTTGAATAAGCTGGGGCTGCTCAAGTTCGAAGCCACCCGGGTGGGTCGTGAGACCGCCCTGGCGCAGATCATCCGCCTGGTGGAAGAAGCTCAAGGCTCCAAAGCGCCGATCCAGAAGCTGGCAGACCAGGTTTCAGCAGTCTTTGTCCCTGCCGTTATTTTAATCGCCCTGGTCACATTTCTGGGCTGGTACTTTTTCGGTCCAACCCTGCCAATCAATTCCGATACCAGCACCTTCACCCGGGCGATGATGAACATGGTCGCCGTACTGGTGATCGCCTGCCCCTGTGCCATGGGACTGGCTACGCCCACTGCCGTCATGGTCGGCACCGGCAAAGGAGCGGAGATGGGCATTCTCTTCCGCAGCTCGGAAGCTCTAGAGCGCGCCGGGAAGGTCAATGTAATCGTCCTGGATAAGACCGGGACGATCACCCGCGGGCAGCCTGCGGTAACCGATATTATCACCGATGGCACGGTCGATCCTGACCGCCTGCTCGCCCTGGCAGCCTCGGTCGAAAAAGGCAGCGAGCACCCACTCGGCGAAGCCATCTGGGCTGAAGCCACCACCCGCGGTCTGCAACTTTCAGAACCCGTCGGCTTCCAGGCGGAAGCCGGTCACGGCGTCGAGGCGGAGATCGATGGAACCCGTGTAGCGGTCGGCAACCTGCGCCTTGCCAGCAGCCGCGGCTACGCTCTCAATGGTCTGGAAACCACCATTGACCGCCTGCAGGCTGAAGCCAAGACCGCCATGCTGGTCGCACTGGATGGACAGGTGCGCGGTGTGATCGCCGTGGCAGATACGATCAAAGAAAGCTCAGCCGGCGCGATCAAGGAGATGCACGGGCTTGGATTGGATGTCGCCATGCTCACCGGCGATAATCTGAAAACTGCCGAAGCAATCGGTCAGCAGGTCGGTACTGACCGGGTGCTGGCAGAGGTCCTGCCTGAAGGCAAGGCAGCCGAGATCAAGAAATTGCAGGGGGAGAAATCAATCGTTGCCATGGTCGGAGACGGTATCAACGATGCTCCTGCCCTGGCTCAAGCCGATATCGGCATGGCGATCGGCACCGGCACAGATGTCGCCATGGCGGCTGCACCGATCACGCTGATGAGCGGGGACCTGCATGGGGTAGGACGGGCGATCCGTCTCTCCCGCAAGACACTCACCACCATCCGCCAGAACCTTTTCTGGGCATTTATCTATAACATCATCCTGATTCCTGTCGCCATGCTGGGCTACCTCAACCCGATGCTGGCTGCCGGCGCGATGGCGTTCAGTTCCGTTTTTGTTGTCACCAACAGCCTGCGCCTGCGCAGGATCAAAATCTAAATCCCTGGTGACTTTGTCAAGTCTCGGGTATCGTTAGCATTATTGGTTCCCCTGTTGGGCATGGACGGGCTCCTGGGCTTCCGGGGGTGAAAAGCGTCCCGGCGAGATTACCAGAAAGGTATAATGGCGGTGGAGTTTGACGAGAACCAGGGCATGGATGTAAGCATGATCCAGGCGGTCAAAAAGCCTGGTTACACCGCCAGCTATTCTTGAAGACCAACAACAGGGTGCACATGCGTAAGAATCTCAGCTTAATAAACACTTCTACTTTATCCTCGCGCCTGCGCGTCCAGCAGACCCTCGCCCACCAACAACCGGACGGCATCCCCTTTTCCTGGGGTCTGCGCCCCACCCCCGAAATGGCAGAGCGGCTGGACGATTACCTGCGTGAACGCGGCATGAGCTGGCATGGATTAAGCCTGGCAACCGAGGATACCCTGCCAATTTCACCGCGTTACATTGGACCGCCCCTGCCGCCCAGAACGGACATGTGGGGAATAGTGCGCAAGCAGGTGAGTTATGGTGATGGAACTTACGACGAAATCGAGTATTACCCGCTGGCGGAAATCAACACTCCTGGCGAAATAGATAAATATGCCTGGCCTGATCCTGAATGGTTCGACTATGCAAACCTGCGCCGAGACGTGTTGACCGCAGACCCGCACGGCAGGCTGGCGGGGAAGCTGTGGATCGACGTGTGCGGCAACCCTTTCGAGATTTATACCTGGATGACGGGTCATGAACGAACGTTTTCCAACCTGATTTTGAACCCGGATGTGGTCCACACGTCCATGGAACATATCACCCAATTTTTTGAGGAAAAGCTGCGGCGGACATTGCCTCTTGTAACTGACCGGGTGGATATCTGTTATTTCGCTGACGACCTGGGGGGTCAGCAGGGACTGCTGATGTCACCTGGCAGCTACCGGCAGATGATCATGCCATATCACCAGCGCCTTTTCCGCCTGGCAAAAGAATTGGGACAACCAGCAAGCAGGGCAAAAGCAGGCGGCGGCTCAGTGGAAGAGATTTCACCTTCACCTTTAACGGGAGGACCTGCCATCATGCTGCACAGCGATGGGTCGGTTTTTGACCTGCTGCCTGACCTGATCGAGGCTGGTGTGGAAGTACTGGAGGCGGTGCAGGTCGACGCGGCAAAAATGGATGCGCAGATGCTGAAGGATACTTACGGTGAGCGCCTGGCATTCCACGGCGGGATCAGTGTACAAAGCCTGCTGCCGCATGAGAAGGACATCACCGTGGAGACGACCTGCCGGTACCTGGTTCGGGTGCTGGGCGCCGGAGGCGGTTACATCGCAGCGCCCACTCACTGCATCCAGGCAGGCACACCACCCGAAAACGTGATGGCGATGCTGCGCGGCATCCTGGGAGCTCAAGACGCTGACCTGGCAATGCAGTCAGCCCGGTTGGAAATTTTTAAATTAGCGCTGGACAACGAGGGCACCAGCCTGCAGCTGCCCGTGAAGAGCGGGGCTGAGAAAGTGATTTTTGTCCTGGAAGCTGCCGGCGAGGCGGTGTATGAATTCGAAATTGAACTGGCACTGGGGCAGGCGCCTGATTGGTGGGCGAGCCTTTCGCTCCAAGGCTTACTCGACCAGCTTGAAATCGAAGACCGATCAAACCTGCTCCTGCGCACGAAAACAGCCTCCATCCCGCATGGGGTTTCCGAGTGGCTGAATGAGTTTGTCAGACAAGGTGAGGGCATATTCTGGGCGGAAGACCTTTACAACGAGCGGCTGCGACCGCAGCTGCACTTCACCCCGCGCCGGGGGTGGAACAACGACCCAAACGGGTTAGTTTATAGAGACGGCACCTGGCACATGTTCTTCCAGCATAATCCGTATGGAACCGCGTGGGGCAACATGCATTGGGGACATGCTGTCAGCAAGGACCTGATGGGCTGGGAAGAGATGCCGATCGCCTTATACCAGCGATCATTGACAGATATGGCTTTTTCCGGAAGCGGCGCTGCCGGGGTCAGCAGCAAAGACACGAACAAACTCCTGGCGGAGAACCAGCTGGCGTTATTTTTCACCAGCACAGGCAGGGGAGAGTGCATGGCTGTCAGCAAGGACGAGGGAAAAACCTTCAGGGAATATGGCGGCAGAGGGAGCGGCTCACAGCCGGGCAACCCGCTGATCACCCACCAGGGCAGAGACCCGAAGGTAATCTGGTATGTCAACCCTGATTTAGAAAACCCCCAAGAAGACGGGCATTGGGTCATGGTGGTCTATGAAGAGCTGGTCCCTAACCCCACAAAAGCAGATGAACTGGGTTATGCAATTTATGTATCGAATGATTTGGTGACCTGGCGGCGGACAGATTTCCTGCCCGGATTTTGGGAATGCCCTGAATTGTTCGAGATGGCAGTGGATGATCGACGCGTGTGGGTTTTATACGGAGCTGTCTGGCAGGGGATGAGGTCTGTATTCGTGATGGGAGAATTCGACGGTGAGTGTTTCAGCCCGATTTCAGATCCAATCCAGGCACATCTCGGACCGAACTTCTATGCGGCGCAAACATTCAGCAACGCGCCGGATGAGCGCCGAATCATGCTGGGCTGGCTGGCAGGGGCAGATTATCCCGGCATGCCCTTCAGCCAGGGTATGACCGTGCCGCTAGAACTCAGCCTGAGAAGCGCCGGCGAGGGATCAGGTGGACCGCTGTCAAGGGCGATGTCCTGCCTGCGAGCGGGTTCCAGGCTGTAAGGATGTGTTTTAACCCTGTCCCGGAACTGGATAACCTGCGCAGCGGGCATTTGACCTGGGACGATCTCCATCTTGATCAAGCGAGCGAGAGGCTCAATGCAATAACAGAAGAACTGCTGGACCTGCACCTGAGCCTGCACTTGAGTGGGGCGGCTGCCCTGGAACTTGTGATTGGTGACAAAAAACTGGTGTACGAGCCAATCTCCGGGGAGGTGTCTTTGGCGGGCAGCGCGGGCAGGCTGATGGATGCCCCGAAAGAACTGACCCTGCGAATTCTGGTGGACCGCGGCGTGGTGGAAGTTTTTGTCCAGGATGGCGAGGCTGCTTTTGCCAGCACAACGATATTCAAGCCGGGGAAGCCCAGATTCGGTCTGCAGGGGGAGGGGTTGGTGAAAAATATGACTGTGCATATGCTGAAATCGATCTGGGCATGAAATATTGACATCGTTTCGCCAACACAAGCATCATTAAATGTCTTGTGTGGTAACATTTGAGATTGTGAAAATCGTTGAACAAACAAAACGACTGCTTGCGGTGCTGGCACATCCGGACGACGAATCATTCGGTCCGGGGGGAACACTGGCGCTTTACGCCCAACGCGGGGTTGAGGTGTACCTGGTGTGCGCTACACGCGGTGAAGCGGGGGAAGTGGACGAAGACTGCCTGGATGGTTTCGAATCGATCGCGGAGAGGCGCGAATACGAGCTGCGCTGCGCCTCCCAACACCTGGGCTTGAAGGGCGTGTTCTTCCTGGGTTACCATGATTCGGGGATGCCTGGCTCATCCTACAACCAGCACCCGGATTCGATGCTTAACCGAACTGAGGAAGAAATCGCCGGGAAAATCGTGGACTACATACGCATGTTGAAACCACAGGTGGTGCTGACGTTCGATCCCATCGGCGGGTACCGCCATCCAGACCACATCGCCATCCAGAGAGCGACAACCCGCGCTTTCTACGCAGCTGGAACACCTGGCAGCATGCCCAACCTGCTTAGCAACGGTGAAACAGCAGAAATCCCGGCTGAATTTATCAGCGAGCCAGATCCTTACCAACCGCAAAGATTGTATTTCCACACGATCCCCAAGATTATTATCAAACTGGCGGTCTGGATCATGCCCCTGTTCCGCCTGGATCCACATCAATTTGGACGCAACAAAGACATCGACCTGGTATCACTGGCGAAAGAAGATTTCCCCATCCACGCAGTGATCAATTACCGCGCAGTTGCAGATTTGCAGTCTGAAGCCGCCGGGTGCCACGACAGCCAGGGAGGCAGGAACATGACCAAAGGCATTGCCGGATGGGTCAGACGGACTGCAGCGAAGAAAGACCTTTACATGCCGCGCATACCCGCCAGTGGAAGATGCCGAAACTGAAAGAGACTTATTCGCCGAAGTAATTTGATGGGCAAATCCTATACCCGCCCAGAGTGGGCGCCGAGGGTTAAAAAGCATAAAATAGAACGTCTATACAGACTGGATGCCCTGGGTATTCAGGATGAAGACCTGGCGGATGAGATTGGTACGGCGTTCTTCGCCCGCATCCACGACTGCCTGACCACAACAAGAGCACAGGGAAAGGGAGAAGTGGCATGCCCGCAATGCGGCAGGATCATCCTGCGCAATGGACCAGGGACAGCGGACGAACCATGAACTGCTGCAATGCAATCACTGCGCCTGGGAGCTTCCCTGGTCTGAGTATCACCGCTCGATCCATAAAAAGCACCTTGGCTCCGCCGGTTTGAAAACATTCTTTACACATTTCCTCAGTGCGTATCCAAAAGCAAGCAACTACAACGAAAAGATGCTGCTCATCGACGATTTGCTGCACCGTTACCACTGGGAGATGGAAGGCGACCCGGGTGGTCCTGGGGCGGTAAACCTGATTGGCGGACGGCGTGATGAGGTTCTTGCCTTCTTGAACACCCTTACCTATGGCGCGAACAGCACACCAGGTTTGCAAGATAACCGAGAGCGGTGGCTTGAATTGATGGATTATGGTCCATGGAACCGGGATAACGCGGATAAACTCAGCGAAGACTATAAAAGCGAAGAATAACCTGTGCGAGGTCCTGCTAAATCGAAAACTGCGGACTGACCGTACTGCCTGGAACTACTTGAGTTAATGATTATTAACACATCGAGCGTTAACGTTTATAGATTGAGCAAATTGGTAAAATCCCTCCGAAAGGTTCTAACGTGGAACCTTCGCAAGGTTTGAAACCTTGCGAAGGTGTTTGACAAGGTTATGGAGCTATGAGCACGCGAACATCAACTCAACCGACTGCAACCCGGCATTACAACGCCGGGCAACAACCCACTTTACTGGAAAAGCTGCTGGCAATTCTGGCAGGTGGGATCGCGCTATTTTTGGTCTTGATCAGCGCGGCAGGTTTCGGCTACGAACGTTATTACCGTGGGCAAATTTTCCCGGGGGTATCCGTCGCGGGACTGGATCTTTCCGGCATGGAACCTGTGGAAGCTGCCGTCGCCGTTGCTCAAACGGTTACCTATCCTGATACCGGGAAAATCGTGTTCCAGGATGACACTTTCTCCGGCGACCGCAGCGACAGCGGCAACCTGATCTGGCAGGTGAAGCCCTCCGAATTAGGATACAGCCTGAGCCTGGAGGAGACGATCAGCCGGGCGTATGAATTGGGCAGATCGGGAAACCCTTTGAGCAGGGTGATCGCCCAACTGGGCGCATGGTACAAAGGGCGAGATATGCCGCCAGTGATGGTTTACGATGAATTCGCTGCAAGAGCATATTTAGCGGGTGTCGCCGCCCAAATCGACCGCCCCATGTTGGAAGCCACGCTGGGAGTGGAGGGTGTGGAGGTAGTTTATACATCCGGTCAGGTGGGCAGGCAGGTTGATATAGCGGCGACCATGCAGCCACTCGAACATTACCTGGTTTCGATGACCGATGGGCTGCTGCCGGTCGTGGTCAACGAGCAACGCCCGGTGATCCTGGATGTGGACATGGCTGCCAGCCAGGTACGCTACATCCTGCAGGAACCGCTGGTGGTGAGTGTGCCGGATGCGGCAGAAGGCGACCCTGGACCCTGGGTGATCGAACCCGAGCGCCTGGCGGAAATGGTAGTGATCGAACCGGTGACTGCATCTGAAGACGCAGCCGCGGGAAGCGGATATTACAATGTGCGCATGGACCTGTCGCAGCTGCGTCCCCTGCTGGAAGAAGCTGCACCGCAGTTGAGCCGTATCCCGGAAAACGGACGGTTCATATTCAACGACGAGACGCGCCAGCTTGAGTTGATCGAGCCTGCGGTGATTGGCAGGAGCCTGAACATCGACGAATCACTGGCAGCGATCGAAACCGCTCTGGCGCTGCGCAACCACCAGACGCAGCTGGTTGTGGAATATACTCGCCCAGATGCCACCAGCGAACTCGACTGCAGAGCAATTAGGGATCCGCGAGCTGGTGAGTGAACACACATCCTATTTCTACGGATCAGACAAACAACGCGTGCAGAATATCAAAACTGCGGCGGCACGCTTCCATGGTGTCCTGGTAGCACCGGGTGAAACTTTCTCGATGGCTGAAGTGATGGGCGATGTAAGCCTGGATACCGGTTATGCGGAAGCCTGGATCATCTTTGGCGACCGCACCATCAAGGGTGTCGGAGGCGGCGTGTGCCAGGTGAGCACAACCTTATTCCGCACCGTGTTCCTGGGCGGGTATCCGGTAGTGGAGCGCTACCCGCACGCATACCGCGTCGGTTATTACGAACAAACTGCGGCAGGCGGGCTGAATTCAAACCTGGCAGGGTTGGACGCGACGGTATATGTGCCTGTCGTGGATTTCAAATTCACCAACGACACGCCTAACTGGCTGTTGATGGAAACCTACGTGAACGCAGCAGCCCAGAAGATCACCTGGAAATTTTACTCAACCTCAGACGGACGGCAGGTGGATTGGGACACAACCGGTCTGACCAACGTGGTCAAGGCGCCAAAACCTCAATACATCGAAAACAACAACCTGGCAAAAGGAAAAATCAAGCAGGTGGATTGGGAAGTCGATGGGGCAGATGTGACGGTGACACGCGTGGTTTATCGCGATGGGGAAATTTACCTGCAGGATTCGTATACAACCCATTACCAGCCGTGGCGGGCGGTTTATGAATACGGACCGGGGACGAAGCTCCCGGAAGACTGATACGGGAAGCGGGTTGGCAACCCGCTCTACGTGAGCTGGCGTGAGATACTGAGCAGGGGATATTATCCTGTATAATGGGTGCATATAACTCGATAGGAGCGACTATGGTTAGCCAAGACTTGCTGGATATATTACGCTGCCCGGCGTGTGTGAAAGACGAAGAGGGCTTGCTTGAATACGTTCATGAATCCTGGTTGGTGTGCCAGGACTGCAGCCGCAAATACCCGATCCGCCATGATATCCCGGTGATGTTGATCGATGAGGGGGATAAATGGATCCATGTGCGTGTTGAGGATTTACCCGTCCCACCCCCTGAAAGTTAAGCAGCCTCAACCTTTCCAAACCCATAACCACCAAAACGCCATCACCAAGAGACCTATGCCGAAGCGCACCAGGTACGAGACGCCGTAACCTGTCGCCATCCCGGTGAAGGCTCTCAAGGCTTTCCTGGCATCGCGCACGCGGGCGAATTCAACCAGAAAAACTGCGAGCGGGGCAGCAATGATGCCTCCGAAGGGAGGGAAGATAATGGTCCCGGCGATACCGGCGACCAGGGCGACCACGATGGAGAGCCAATGCGCGCCCCCTTTGAAGGCGCCCGCGCCCATAAAGAAATTATCGACCACGGTGCTAAATATAAAAAGCAGGGTGATGATGATAAAAATGATGATGCCCAGAGTGTTCCAGCCGTGGAGGAACCCGAAACTGAGCGTGGCGAGCCACATAATAAACACGCCCGGGAAAAACGGGATCAGAGCACCGATCAGCCCGATAAGAAGGGCGAACTGCACCAGGGCAAAAATTAATATGTCCTGCCAGCCTGTCATGGAGCTGTAATCGTTTCGATCCCGCCCATCCACGGTCGCAAGACATCCGGGATGACCACCGAACCGTCAGCCTGCTGGTAATTTTCCAGGACCGCGATCAGGGTGCGCGGCATGCCCAATCCAGATCCATTCAAAGTGTGGACAAAGCGCACCTTTCCGGTTTCCGCCGGGCGGTATTTGATGTTGGCACGGCGTGCCTGGAAATCGGTAACGTTTGAAACCGAAGAAACTTCCAACCATTCTCCACAACCCGGAGCCCAGACTTCGATGTCATAGGTTATCGCAGCGCCAAAACCGAGGTCCGCCGTACAGAGCTGCTTGAGACGATAGGGAAGCCCCAGCGCGGCGACCGTCTCTTCAGCATGCATGCGCATCTTTTCCAGGGCTGCGCCAGATTCTTCGGGTTTGCAAAAGATATACATTTCCACTTTGTCAAACTGGTGTCCGCGCTTGATGCCGCGCACATCGCGCCCTGCGCTCATCTTCTCGCGGCGAAAACAGGGAGTGTAAGCGGTATAACTGATGGGCAGGTCTGATTCGTCCAGGATATCGCCCCCATGCAATCCAGTGAGGGGAACCTCGGCTGTAGGCACCATCCAGAGATCCTCTTCATGGTCACGGTAGAGGTTATCGATAAACTTTGGCAGCTGCCCGGAGCCAAACATGGCGGCTTCCTTGACCATGAAAGGCGTGTATTTCTCGGTGTAACCCTGGCGGATGTGCAGATCCAGCATCCAGGCGATGAGCGCTCTCTGCAGGCGTGCGCCTGCACCGCTGAGGACATAGAAGCGGGAACCAGTGATCTTGACACCTTGCTCGAAGTCGATGATGCCCAGTTCGGGACCCAGGTCCCAATGCGGTTTTGGGGTAAAGTCAAAAGACGGCGGTTCGCCCACCTGTTTGATGACCGGGTTTTCGTCCTCGCTGATCCCAAAAGGAGTGCGCGGGTCAGGCAGGTTGGGGATGGTCGCCAGCTGGGCATCCAGCTCCGTTTCTACGCCGCGCAGCGTTTCATCGAGAGCAGAAATTTGTTCTCCGACCTGGCGCATGGCTTCAATCTTCGCCTGGCGCTCAAGCGGATCTTTGGAGCGACCAATCTCCTTGGAACCGGCATTGCGCTCTGCTTTGAGCGTCTCAACCTCCTGGATCAACACACGGCGCTGTTCATCCAGGGCAAGCACCTGGTCGACAACTCCAACCTCTGCCTGGCGATCGCGCAGCGATTTACGGAACAGGTCGGGCTGTTCGCGCAGCAAATGGACATCAATCATCTTGCACCTCCTTAAAAATTCACCCCTCGCCACTGCAGGACGAGGGGGCGCTCGTGGTGCCACCTGCATTTACTGCCGTTAGAGAACCTGGCAGCCTTAATTGGCGCTAACGGGCTTACCCGACCTTCTTATGTGGACTGAATTGCAATTATTTACAGCGCCCACTGTCCGAAGGCAACCGTTCCGATTCATTCAAAAGAAACCAACCGGAACCACAAAGTGGATTTCACCATCTGATCCTGCTGCCTCGCAGCAAACGGCAGCTCTCTGGGAGGAAGGATGGATACTTGTCTGTGTACTGGTTTTTACGTATTTCAGGATTATACTCAAGGCAGGTCAGTTGTCAAGTGAGGTGGTTTCAAGCCTTACAATATGTACAAATTATTGACAATAGGTGGACACTGTGGTACATTTAAATACCTGGAGAACGAGATGCAAAAGAGCCGTTTACTGCCTATTTTCTTGATTGTTTTTATTGATTTGCTTGGATTTGGATTAATCCTGCCGTTACTACCCTTTTATGCGGAATCTTACGGGGCAAACGCTTTTCTAATCGGTTTACTGACTGCCGCTTACGCGGCTGCACAGCTGATCGGCGCCCCACTGCTGGGTCGTCTATCGGATCGCTACGGACGCCGACCCATCCTGCTGCTGAGCCTGATGGGGACATTATTGGGCTTTCTGCTGTTAGCCGCAGCCGATCCTTTAGGTCGTTTTTTTGCCGGCATGCTGGACCTGACCGAATACGCCAACATTTTTGTGATCTCTATCCTGTTCGCCAGCCGACTGTTGGACGGTCTGACTGGCGGGAACATCTCGGTTGCCCAGGCTTACATCACCGATATCACCGATGAGAGTAACCGCGCCCAGGGACTGGGGTTGATCGGGGCTGCCTTCGGGTTAGGCTTCATCCTGGGTCCGGCGATCGGTGGCGTTTTGAGCACATATGGATACGCAGTACCCGCCCTGGCGGCAGCAGGATTCTCTTTGATAGCATTTCTCCTGGTCATATTCTTGCTCCCCGAATCCCTGACACTGGAGGAGAGGCAAAAACTGCAATCACAGGAACAAAGGCAGTTCTCAATTCATGCATTGGTCATGGCTCTGCGACGCCCGCTCGTTGGTCCTCTGTTGAACATCCGCTTTTTCTTCGGGCTGGCTTTCTCCATGTTCCAAACCATCTTCGCCTTATTCGCCCTATACAAGCTGAACCTGGATGCCCGACAAACCGGCTTTGTGCTGGCATACGTAGGCTTGCTGTCAGTCCTGGTCCAGGGATTCGCGGTGGGCAGAATTGGAAAACGCTTTCGCGAAAATCAGATCATCTTCGTCAGCTCTGCAGTAATGGCTGTTTCGCTGCTTTTTTGGTCATTCACGCCCGGGGTTTGGTTTCTGATCATCATCCTGGCACCGCTGGCAATTGCTGGCGGAATTATGAACACAATCCTGAACAGCAGTCTGTCCAAATCCGTTTATGCGGAGGAAGTTGGGGGAACATTAGGCTTGGGAGCCTCGGTGGAGAGCCTGACGCGGGTTATTGCGCCTTCGGTGGGTGGTTTCCTGCTTGGACAGCTGGGCACCTGGGCTCCTGGCGTGTTGAGCGCTGTGGTGATGGGCTGGGTGGTTTTTTACACCTGGCGGCGGTTGATCATCAACCCGGACCCGCCCCTGGCGCCGCGGGAAACCTCAGGGCAGCAATCCTCACCGGTTTAATGGTGCGCAGATCTAGCGCTTTGATCATCCAGCCGGGCGGGAGAAGTGTAAACCGCCTTTTAAAATAAGCTGCTTTTTGTGACTATTCTTTCTCGCGCAGGTGAGGGAACAAAACCACCTCGCGGATATTGGGGCTGTCCGTCATCAGCATCGCCAGGCGGTCGATGCCCATGCCAAACCCGCCTGTCGGCGGCATGCCATAACGCAAAGCGCGCAAGTAATCCTCATCCATTGGGTGACGATCCTCGTCTTCATCGGCATAATCTCGCCCCATCTCCAGAAAACGAGCTTCCTGGTCGAGGGGATCGTTCAACTCCGTGAAGGCGTTGCACAGCTCGAAGCCTGAAACAAAGCCCTCGAAGCGCTCAACAACCTTCGGGTCTGCGGGCATGCTCTTCGCAAGCGGTGAGATGTCACGCGGGTAGTCATAGATGAACGTTGGCTGAATACAGGCAGGCTCGAGGTAATCGCTCAACAAAGATTCGATCAACTTGCCACGAGGCGCATTCACGTCCACGTCCATGCCTTTTTGTTTCATAACCTTGCGCAGGCTTTCGGCTGTGGGATGTGCATTGATATCGATACCGGTCAATTCGAGGAGCCCATCATCCAGCCTCACCCTTTCCCAGGGCGGGGTCAGGTCGAGCTCGTGGTCTTGAAACTTGAACTTCAGCGTACCCAGAACCTGCCTGGCGACGAAAGAAACCATTTCCTCGGTGAGGGACATCACCGATTGGTAATCGGCATAAGCCATATAGAATTCCAGCATGGTGAATTCGGGGTTGTGGGTGCGGTCGACGCCCTCATTGCGAAAATCGCGGCCGATCTCATAAACACGCTCAAACCCGCCTACAATGAGACGCTTGAGATAAAGCTCAAAAGAGATGCGCAGGTAGAGGTCCTGTTTGAGCTGGTTATGGTGCGTGACAAATGGGCGCGCAGCCGCTCCCCCGTAGATCGGCTGCAGGATGGGGGTTTCCACTTCGAGAAAACCCTGGTCATCGAGAAACTGGCGCAAGGCTTTCACTATCGCAGCGCGTGTTTAAATATCTGGCGGACATCGGGGTTCACTGCCAGGTCAGCGTAGCGTTGGCGGTAACGGGCTTCCGGCTCAGAAAGCAGCGCATGGCGGACCACCTCACCATCCACCACCTGGTCCTTGGCAGCCGGCAGGGGCGTAATGGACTTTGCCAACAGGCGGAAGGAACGGACACGCAGGGTGGTCTCTCCAGAGCGGGTGCGGAACATCACGCCTGCCACCTCGATGAAATCACCCAGGTCGAGCTGGTGATTGAAAAATTCCAGCTGTTCTGCGCCCAAATCGTTCTCGCGTAAAAAGAGCTGGACACGCCCACTGCCATCCTCGATGTGGGCAAAAGTGATCTTCCCCATTGTGCGCATCGAGCGCAAACGTCCGACGAGGACCGCCGAGATTTCGTCCTGGCGTCCCGTCTTCTCGGCGATCTCGAACTGATTAACCGCCTGCAAATTGGTGTGGGTGCGTTCGGCACGGTTGGGATACGCATCAATGCCCTGCTCATTGAACTGCTCCAATTTCTGCAGGCAAATCTTCTCGAGATGGCTGTATTCGTGGCTCATATATTTTCTCCCTGATCGGTCTTATCTATAACACAAAAGCCCCGCGCAGGATCTTATGCGCGGGGCTTTAAAGGGCTGCCCCTGTTTTATTCTACCTTCAAAATGGTGACCATAAACGCACCTGCAGGCGCATCGACGCGCACTTTGTCGCCGGCACGGTGATCCAAAAGGGCGCGACCTAAGGGCAATTCGTTGGAAATATAACCCTCACGAGGGTTAGCTTCCGCCGGACCGACGATGGTGTATGACTCTGGCTCGTTTCCGTCCTCCTGGATGGTGACGTGTGCGCCGACCTGGGCTACGTCGCGCTTGCTGGTCTCATCCACAATCCTGGCATTCGCAAGGATCATTTCCAATTCCTGAATGCGCCCCTCTACGAAAGCCTGCTCATTTTTGGCGGCTTCGTATTCGGCGTCCTCGATCAGCTCTCCGCCCTCCATAGCCTCGTGTAAACGGTCTGCAACCTCCTTGCGCTTAACGTTGCGCAGGCGGTCCAGTTCATCCTGGAGTTTTTCAAATCCGTGGTTGGTTAAATATGTTGTAGGCATTCTCTTCTTCCAAATTCATTGCTCCGGCGAAGGAGCAGGTTTTCTGGCAGCCAGTTGAGTGTAATGACCGCCAATATCAAGAAAATCAGGAAGACCTGACTTTCCGGGATAAAAAACGGAGCAATCATGGTGCTGGCAGCGCTTATCAATGCAATAGGATTAATTGTTCTTATCCTGCAAAGATGTCCACACCCGACTCGACTTCCGCGGCGCACAAATTTTAGCATAAAACTGAAGAGAGTCAAGAAAAATCTACGACATGAAAACATTCCGGATTCTAGTATTATCAATTTGCGTTTATGCAGGTCTTTTGCTTCAGCCGTCCATTGCCATTCGGTGTTTCCCAGGCGAAGTAGCTGAGCTGCATCAGCAGGTTGTTCGATCCGCCCCGCTTCTGCTGGACGACCCGGTTGGCGGCATCATAATCAGTGCCATACACGTAATACAATCCACCGTCCAGGCTGGTCTGCACGGTTTTCAGGGTCTTCTGCGGCAGGTAGGCGTAGGTCAGCTTCTCGTTGTCCGGGTACTGCATCCACCTCAGCGATCCGTCCGGGTGATAGCCCCATTTCGACACAAAGGTGCCGCTGCCGGTGACAACTTTGCTCTCCTTCTCCACCTCTCCCCGGGGGGTGTACTCCCAGGCTGTGCTTCCCGATCCGTCGGTCATCTCCGTCCTCTGCCCGATGGCGCCGTCGTCATATTCGTTGACAGAATAACATACAGGTTCTTCGAGGCGGTCACCATCTGTATGCTGACTTTCCAGTCGCTGTAGCTCCACCCGCTGTCAAACGACTGCAGGCTCTGCGCCCAGTTGTCCGGGGCAGCCTCCTCCCACACCACCACCAGTAATCGTGCCGCGTTATGCATTTTCCGGATCATTGCATCCAATTTCAACGCCAATTTGTACATCTGAAGGAAAAACGAGTAAATTAAAAAAACTTAACTTCAAACCACTTCAACCACCTTAAACCGTACTCCGCTCCAGCCCTTATCAAGAATGAGACTAGCTACCCGATTGGATACCAGCATCTCCCGCCACGCCAGCAGCCCATGACCAAACCATTCATAGGTCAACATGAAATCGGCGTCTGGTAGCAAAGCTTCTCTTTTGAGATACAGTGGGCCTTTTACGTGGTGATAGTACTTAATTTTCCCACAAACAGGGCAGATTTTCCGTTCCAAGTCATCATCTATGATTACGCCCGGCGAGGCTATCCCAGGAACGTATAATTGACGCACTCTCTCTGAAGGTTTTCCGGTTTTATGGATGAGGGCATGCCAAACTTCGTAACCTCTCGCTTGTATGCTCTCAAGACCTAGAATCACTTCCGGCGTACAAAAGATTTCAGCCGCCCAAATGGTTGACATGAACGATTTTCTACCCAAATTCGGCTCTTTCGCCAATCGCATCGGATGGGTTTGTTTATAGATAGCGCATTTTTGACAAATGAGCGCATAGCTGAGCTGTTTGATCGGCCAGTGGGACTTCGGCTGTGGATATCCTTGCTCAAAGGTTGATTTGAGCCGTAACCATGATGCATTTCTGATCTCATCTTCTGAAAAAACTGTTTCGAATAGGTCTCCCGGACCATAGGTTTCGTAGTCTTTATAACTTTTGATTAACTTAGCCACTGTTACCCAGCGAGGGTCGGATTCTGCAATAACAAATGTAACCAATTTGCTACTGCCACCGGGTAACTCAATCGCTTTGTGATCTATGCCCAACTCGATAATCGCAGACATAAATTTCGCATCTTTTATCGAATTGATACTGATTCGATGTTTGATATCCATATTATTCTATTCACCAAAAATGGTCTTCTTTGCGGCGTCCAGCAGGGCTGGATAATTTGCATAAATTCTCTGGGCAGCAGTCCAAATATCGTTTGTCGTAGCAGTTACCGTGTTAATGGGGTTATTGGAATTGATGTAACCGATAGCGCTTCTCCATTGATTCGCGAAAACCTGATGTTCTTGAGGGGTGACCGCAGCACTCAGCCATTCTCTAGCCTGGGCAGCACTTTGTCCGTGAGCTGGATCCAAGCGTTGCTCAATAAGATGATGCACCTGGAGACCAGTACTAGAAATGGCATTTTTTAGCTGATTACCTTGTTGTATTCCGTAATTTGCTGCCTGACTTAGATTACCAAACGCTTGTGTTGCAGCCTGGATCTCATCTGTTGGATCCCCACCGGTGGCATTCAATACAGTTGTTGTGGCAGTGGTTGCAGCCCCAGCCCCGGTTACGGCGGCTGTTGTTGCTGCCTCGGTCGACATACCTGCGGCAATTCCCACACCAGTTCCGATTAGCGCCCCCGCTGCGGCGCCACCTCCAACTGCCAAGAGCAAATGATTGGTGTTAAGTTCTTTTCCCGTGGCAACAGTGTACGCTGTATATCCTACTGCGCCAACGATTGCGCCAACTACGCCACCGATAATGGCTGTGCAAAGTGCCAAACAGTGGCCTGACGGATCATTGGATTTTACCGGTGAATTGTTTACGTACGCATAACGATCCCAGGCTTGCACACCTTGGCTTTCAATGGGTATGATGGAGTCTGCGGAGGAAATCTGCCTAAGACCGGGTCATAAAATCGAGCCACATAATACAGTAACCCGATCTCACCCGCATAGGAATATTGTCCTGTATAAGCATATTTCGTCGGCAGGCTTCCCGATGAGTACCTCACTTCTCCCCACGCTTTGTAAAGCTGGCGGACTGAGTTGGTTCCATTGATATCCGCGGTGATGCTGGTGGAACCGAGATGGTCTCCGAAGATGTACCTCACCCCGCTCGAGGTGCGCATGGCGACCGATGAAGGATGACGGATCACGGCTGCCGCCACAGGCGCACTCCTGAGCGCTGGCGGGCATAGGCGGTGATGGCAGACTGCATCGCCTGCACTGCCGGGACTCGCCTGGCGGAGTCCTGGTGCCAGAAGGTGCTGATCTGTGATGCATGCGCAGCGACTGCCCGTATCCAGGCATCCAGACCAGCTTGAGTGATGGGATTTACTTGTTCTTCCCAACCCTGCATACGCATCCCGTCCAGACGGTCACCAGCCTGGAGGGCGTAGGGGTAGTCTTCGTAATACCATAAGCGTATCGGGAGCGCTTCTGCCGCCCGCCGCACCAGCTTGTGATCCACATGACCTCCCAATGCCAGCGGGCAGACAAGGTTCAGTGCGGTCTGTTGAGGCAGTTTCTCCTCCAGACTCTGGCTCAACTGCTCGACCAGATAGCGCTCATCGGGATGGACATCGCCCCAGAGCGACTCTTCGGAAGTGTACAGAGGCTGACCGGCTGATGGAGCGCCCTGCGGACCCAGGCGGTAGATGCAGTCCGGGATCGGAAAATGCAGGCGCTGCGCACCCATAATTGCGCAAGAGGCGATATCCTCTTGCCGGCGCAGGATGGTGGCTGCCTGGACGAGGTCCCAGCGCTCGTGAAGCGAGTCCGCAAAAGGTGAAGCAAAATTTTCGGGTGGGTCGCCGGCACAGATCGACCATACACTCACCTGATCTCCTGAGCGGGTCTGGTCCGATACCAATCCCCCACAGGAAAGGGCGATGTCGTCCAAGTGAGGCGAAAGATAGATCCAATGCACGCGAGAAATTATAATGGCTGCCTGTACAATCCGGGCAATTGCACAAAACAATGAAAAAGTATTGAAGCGCTTCAGGTGTAGTGTTATCATCCAACCAGGTATTCCCAAATGACCCTGTCCCCAAAAAACCGCTCCCGCGTGCGCTCTTTGCTGATCGTTATTATCCTGGCGTCGATCCCTTGTTACGCGCTGGGCTTCATCGCGATTTACATCTATAACCAGCAAACTGAAGCTTCAGCGCGTGCTACCCAGGCGGCAGAAACGGCTTTTGTGACGGATACACCTACATTTACCGCCTCGCCAACGATAACAAACTCGCCCACCACGACAAACATTCCTCCCACTCCTGAGCCATCAATGACTGCTTCAGCAACCCCCACTTTTACGGCAACTGCCACAAACACTCCAACCCCAACAGCAACAGCCACCGTGCTGATCCCTACGGACACACTCCCACCAACGGACACCCCCATTCCACCAACTGAAACGCCAGCTCCAGCAACCGACACACCTGCCCCCACAGACACACAGGCACCCTAGCCGGGGAAAATGTGCCCGTTTTCTCTTCGCCGATAAGCGCAAATCCACCCAAAACTCAGCTATAATACTTCGTGGATAAAGCATTCAGCCGACTCCTCCTAAAATCCATTCGTCGAAAACACCTGACAACTTATGCCCAACATCAAACAATTTTTAACTGAACTCATCCAACAACCCGGGCTTGCCGGGCAAGAGACGCCTGTGCGCAAGATCATCGAGGAAACCTGGGCTCCGCTTGTGGACGAAATTTCGATCAGCAAGCTGGGCAGCCTGCACGCCTTGAAACGGGGCAATATGCCCGGACCCGAAACAGGTAAACGACCTTGCATCCTGTTTGCAGCGCACATGGATGCGATTGGTCTGATGGCTGCGGGTTTTTCTGGCAGCCTGCTGCGCCTGAGCGAGATCGGCGGGTTAGATCCCAGGGTGCTGCCGGGGCAGCTGGTGACAGTACACGGGCGTGTCGATATACCCGGGACCGTGGTCCAACCGGCATCGTTCCTGCTCCCAGCGGACAGCGGTGACGGGGTTGTGGACCTGGAACACCTGCTGGTGGACACCGGTTTGAAGGAAGCTGAAATCAAGGAAAAGGTGCGTGCCGGCGACCTGATTTCCTTTGCGCAGGAACCGATCGACTTTGGTGAAGATTACCTGGCAGGGCATACCCTCGATAACCGGTCTTCGGTGGCGGCGATCACCGTCCTGTTGGAGGCATTACAGGGCAGGTTGTGCAGCTGGGATGTCTGGGCGGTCGCCACGGTGCAGGAAGAGGTCGGGTTGATCGGCGCGATCACGTCAGCTTTCCACCTGCAGCCAGACCTGGCAGTGGCGATTGATGTGACCTTTGCTTCAGGACCCGGAAGCTCAGAATCGGAGACTTATCCATTTGGCAAGGGAGTTGCCCTGGGCTGGGGACCCAATATCCACCCCGGACTGTTCCAGGCTTTCAAAACCACCGCTGAAAAACAAGAACTTCCCTACTTCCTGGAACCGCTGCCGAGGCATTCCGGAACGGATGCCTTTGGGATGCAGGTGGCTGCAGGTGGTGTCCCGACCATGGTGGTGAGCATACCTTTACGCTACATGCACACACCCGTGGAAATGGTATCGATGAAGGACATCCTGCGCACCGGGAGATTGTGTGCGGAATTTACTGCCCAACTGACACCTGAATTCATGGACACGCTTACCTGGGACGACTAAGTCCTGGCAGGACTGACGAGATGGATAACCCAATGACGACAACGATCACCGATGAGCAAATGAAATTACTGGAACAGCTTTGCCATGCCAATGCAGTATCAGGCGCAGAAGGCGAAGTGCGCAAAATTGTGCTGGATGAACTGCGCGAAAAAGTGCTGGAGGCTGGCGGGAGCGTTAAAGTGGATGCTCTCGGGAACGTGCTGGTCACACAGCCACCGGCTGCTGCTGCCAAGAGTACCAATGCCCCGATGCGCGTGATGGTCGCGGCGCACATGGATGAAGTCGGCATGATGATCACCAACAAAGACGGGGACGGGTTATTCCGTTTTGATACCGTGGGAGGGATCGACCCGAGACTGCTGGCAGGCAAACACGTCAGGATCGGCAAGGAACACCATCACGGGATCATCGGCGCCAAACCCATCCACCTGACGACAAGGGACGAACTAAGAAACAAAATCTCTCTCAATTCGATGCGTATCGACATCGGACCTAACAACGGCGATAAAGTCAAAATCGGCGACCGCGCCGCATTTGCCACGAAGTTCCAGGTCATCGAAAGTGATGACCCCAACCATTCTATTATCATGGCAAAAGCTTTGGACGACCGGTTGGGGGTAGCCGCGCTGGTGGAACTGGTGAAGCACCCGCCAGAGGGGATCGAGTTATTGGCAGCCTTCACGGTGCAGGAAGAAGTTGGCTTACGCGGGGCTCAGGCGGCGGCGTATTCATTGGAACCGCAAGCTGCCGTCGTCCTCGACTGCACCCCGGCAGTAGACCTGCCCGCCTGGGACGGGGAGGAAAACGAACGCTATAACACGCGGCTGGGTGAGGGACCTGCCATCTATATTGCCGACCGGGCGACGATCTCCGACCCGCGCCTCGTGCGCCACTTCATCGATTGTGCGCAAACATCGGGAATCCCATTCCAGCTTCGCCAACCCGGAGGCGGGGGGACTGACGCAGGAGCTATCCACAAGCAAAGATCAGGCATACCCAGCATATCCATCTCTGTGCCCGGCAGGCACCTGCATACACCCGCGAGCATCGTACGGGTATCCGATTGGGCAAACACGCTTGCCCTGGTGAAAACTGCACTGAACAAGCTGAGACCTGACATCCTGGAAGGCGTGCGCTGACATCGGAACCCGATCTTATATTCACAAGCATCCGGCTGGGATATTGATGGGAATTTTCAAAGAGAACGGACAACAAACTTTTTCAGGAGGACACTGAATGAAGTCATTGATCAAGAAGCTGGTTGAATCTGCTGCCCCAACGGGGTATGAAGCTGCTGTGCGGGAGATCATCCATGACGAAGCCGTGGGTCTTGCGGATTCGGTGAGCGTGGATAACATGGGGAACCTGATTGCGCATAAAGCCTCAGCAGGCGGGAATGCAGGCTTACGCATCATGCTTTCAGCTCACATGGATGAAATCGGTCTGATCGCCTCGCACATCGATGAAAACGGCTTTGTACGCTTCCAATCATTGGGCGGCGTCAACCCGATGACGTGCGTAGGAGGACGAGTGCGGTTCCTGAACGGCGCGCAGGGCGTGATGGGTGTGGAAAGATTGGACAGCCCTCAGCGCCAACTCAGCCTGGAACGGTTGTACATCGACGTGGGCGCGGTAAATAAGCAGGACTGCCCGGTGAGGGTGGGAGATACTGCCGTTTTCGATAGACCCTTTCTAGACCTGGGCAAACGCCTGGTGTCGAAAGCCATGGATGACCGCATCGGCGCTGCGGTGCTGCTGGAAACAATGCGCCAGCTCGCCGCCGGTAAAACCACTTCACCTCACGAGTTGTTCTTCGTCTTCAGCACCCAGGAGGAAGTGGGGCTGCGCGGGGCAACCACGGCGGCTTATGGCATCGATCCCGATGTGGGCATTGCCCTCGATGTAACCCGGTCTGGCGATACGCCTAAAGGGATCACGATGGAAGTCAGCCTGGGAAAAGGTCCGGCGATCAAGGTGAGGGATGGCGGGATGCTGGCAGACCCGCGCATCGTGCGCTGGATGGCGAACAGCGCTGAGAATGCGGGCATCCCCTACCAGTACGAAGTTTTGGAAGGGGGGACCACCGATGCCAAGGCGATGCAGATCTCACGCGCAGGAGTGCCTGCCGGTTGTTTGTCGATCCCCACACGCTACATCCACTCGCCTTCTGAAATGGTGGATTACGATGACGTGGTCAATTCGGTACATTTATTGGTGGAGATGTTGAGCAAACCGGTGGACTTAGGCTCGTTGTAATGTCTTTCCGCTGGCGGTTGTGCGCCCTGGTTATTTTGCTGCTCATGGCGGCAGGATGCGACACGATCCTGCCGGATGGGCTATCTTCCATTGACGGATCGGCTCCGACCAGCGATGGTTCGTCTCCCAAATCGACCGCCACAGCGGAGCCAACACCCACATCCCCTCCTGCTCAATCTCAGCCAGACAATGGCGCTGAGCGCATAAAAATCTGGCTGCCGCCCCAGTTCGATCCTGATGCGAATACTGCCGCTGGCAACCTGCTCAAATCACGCCTGGAGCAGTTCAGCCAGCAAAACGACGACGTGGTCATAGAGGTGCGCGTCAAAGAGGTCGAAGGGAGTGGGGGCATCCTCGACACCCTGATCACAGCTTCGGCTGCGGCGAAATCTGCTTTGCCAGACCTTGTTATCCTGCCGCACGAACACCTGGAATCTGCCGTCAATGCAGGCACGCTTTTGCCCTATGATAACCTTTCGACGAGCCTGGATTCTACAGATTGGTTCAACTTTGCCCGCGAAATGGCGTACAACCAGGAACAAATCTACGGGCTTCCTTTCGCTGCAGACGCGCAGGTGCAGGTTTTTCTACCCGCAACCGTTCCAAGCCCGATCTCCGATGCTGCCGGCGCGCTGGAAAGCCTGAGCCCGTTGATTTTCCAGGCAGGCGACCCCATCGCCCTGTATACCCTGGCGCTGTACCAGGCAAACGGGGGAAGTGTCCTGGATGAAAATAACCAACCCGCTCTTGATAGTGGACTATTGGCTGAGGTACTCACTTTCTACCAACAGTGCAATGAAAGCGGTGTGATGCCCCAATGGATAACCGGATACGAACGTGATGAACAATCCTGGGGAGCTTTCAAGGAAAGGCGCGGTGACCAGGTTGTCACCTGGTTGTCTCGATATCTGAGGGATGGAGACGGCTCAATGAGCCTGGCGCAAATCCCAACCCTGAATGGGACGCCATTTGCACTTGCGTCGGGATGGGTTTGGGCATTAACCTCCCCAGAACCGGAGAAACACCCAACCAGCGTGCAACTGGCAGAATTCCTGACCGAAAGCAGTTTCCTGGCAGAATGGACGGCTGCGATGGACAGGCTGCCTCCACGCCCAAGCTCGTTACAAGGCTGGACAGAGCATATCCGGGAAGCGATCAACACCCCCGGGCTTCTACAGGAAGTGGATACACTGGCGCAATCCCTGCACCCTTTTCCAGGCGCTGACCTGTTGAACAGCATTGGCGGGGCGTTAGGACAGGCAACGGTTGACGTACTCAAAGGGTCAGCCGATGCGGATGAAGCTGCCCTCGAGGCGGCTTCGACGGTTAAATAATAAGCTTTTGGTGCAGATTGACTGAATTGACGGATATTCGAGGCGATGTTATCATTTTTGTGGAAACATGATTAATGCCTGAAGAAAAAGACAGCGGCAGGAACCAGCAAGAAGGTGTTCGTGCTGCTGAAAATGTTGGTGGAGAGAATCCGCCCGAAGTTACTGCGCAGATATTCGACGCTGTGCCCTCGGAGCATATAGAAAGCGATGAAAACACTCCAAGCCGCTGGATGCGGTTCTGGGAGTGGGTTTCATTTGCGGGGCTTGGGGAATTTACCTTCCGGGTTGGCGCCCATACACTGCTGATCGCATTCGTGTTGATCGTCGCCCTGGGGCTGCGTGAATATTACAAACTGAACCGCAGCCTGGGGGGTCCCAACCAGCTTGGCTTGTCCAGTGAGGCTGCAAAAGCGGCACAGCCTACGCCAACACCCACCGAAATCCCCGTATCCCTTCCTGAAATCATGAACACACTGCCTGACGAAAGCCAGGAGGACGCATACACGGGGGTAGCACGACTGGTAGAACTGCATACCGAGATACCATCGAGACCGCGCAGAAGTGTAGATGTCTACAAGGTGCTGGCAGGGGATACCCTGTTTGGCATTGCCGAGAAATTCGGGCTTAAGCCTGAGACACTGCTGTGGGGTAACCAGGTCACCCTGGGCGATAACCCGCACAACCTGCGACCGGGACAGGAATTGAACATCCTGCCTGTGGACGGCACTTACCACCGCTGGTCTGAGGGTGACGGCTTGAATGGGGTGGCTGACTTCTTCGGGGTTACGCCTGAGGATATCATCGCCTTCGCAGGAAACGGATTGGATGAGGAGACTATCGGCGATTGGGCAAACCCAAACATCGAAGCCGGCACCTGGCTGGTGATCCCAGGCGGGAAGCGGTCGTTCGTAAGCTGGAGCCTCCCACCGGGCGGAATCCCGCGTGATAACCCCAGTGTGGCACAAGGATTTGGCACGGGTGTTTGCGCTTCCAAAGCGGAGGGTGCGGTCGGGGGTGGTGTTTTCGTCTGGCCAGCGCCAAACCACCGTATCACCGGCTTCGACTGGTCACCCGACACCAACCACTCCGGCGTTGATATCGACGGTGACTCAGGTCAGCCGGTGTATGCAGCTGACAACGGGGTGATCGTTTATGCGGGTTGGAACAACTGGGGTTACGGGAATGTTGTCGTCGTCAACCACGGTAATGGCTGGCAGACGCTATACGCTCACCTTGACACGGTCACCGTAGGGTGCGGGGAAAGCGCCTTCCAGGGAGGCATGATCGGCACTATCGGCAGCACGGGAAACTCGACCGGACCTCACCTGCATTTCGAAATGATGTACAACGGCGTCAAGGTCAATCCAAACGATTACCTGCCGTAAGCCCAAAAAAATTACAGCGGTACTGCGAGGAAAGGCACCAACATCTCTTCGGGGTGCAGACCACCATGACGACCAATGAGATGGTTGTCGATGCTGCCCCACCATAAATAGGCGCGGTCGCGCGCCAGAAGAATCTTATCCCCGATGCGGTCCAGGAGCGCGGGATGAGGTTCACCGGGTCCGAACAATCCCTGATCAAGCGCATACGCTGGATCGAGCTGGACAAACTGGTTGACCCAGGTGCGGTCAATGTATTCACCCACTGCCTCCATTTGACCGGGACGGATGTACAGAAAAGTCAGGCGGTTCTCACCGGTCGGCTGGATGTGCAGCCGGCGCCACAATGAGGGGTGATTCTGCACCTGGTAATGGTCATCCTTCTGGGTAGCGATCTGACCGTGGTCTGCGGTTAACAACAAGAGGGTGCTCCGGCGTGCCTGCTTGCTGAGCCTGGAAAGAAACAGGCGCTCGAAAGCACGGCTGAAGCTGGCAAACTCATCCAGCGTGCGTTCATCGTCCGGACCATAACGGTGCCCAAAGGTGTCAAACTGAGACCAGTAGACATACGCATAAGTCTTCTGGTGTATGCGGCTTTCGAGCACCTCACGCAGGTTGACCCATAAGTCTGAAGCGCTGTGGAAACCAGATTTGGAAGTTGTGTTAACTTGCTTGAAGAACATTTGGGATAAGCCCGACCTGAGAATCGAGCGGTGCTGGAACGCAAACACCGGCACACCGTTGGCGGCAAGATGCTCGCCCATGGTGGGGAAGGGAAGATATTTCTGGGGATCAAATCCCGCTTTAGACAACGTGCCGACATCGTCTCTAAAGTTCATCGGCGCGTGCAAAATCGTGTTTGCGACAACACCGTACTCTTTCATCCACATCTCGTACCCGGTGATGGCATGTTCCGTTGGGCTGCGCCCTGTCCAAAATGTGGTCAGGGCAGCGGAGGTGGTGCTTGGGGTGATCGATGTCAGCGGAGCGAACAGCCCCTGGTCTGCCAGGCTGCGCCAGACAGGAAGAACGCCGTCGCCCATCAGGCGCTGGAAGCGGTGCAGCGCCAAGGCGTCCACGACGACCAATATCACATGCTGAAAATTTCCCATGTCCAACAAGGGTTGGAGAATTTCGTCTGCCAGGGGACGAGCAGAAATGCATGGCACATCCAACAAGGCACAGATGCTGTCAGGGATGTTTAAGATAGAACCACCGTCATAATGAGGCAGTATAAAACCATCGCGGATGCCAAGACCAGCCAGCCGGTGGGTGCGCAGCTTATTTAACTGTCTGTCAAAATCAAACACGCGCAAACTCAGACGATCTTGTTACGCAAGTATGCGCTGAAATAATCCATCAGGGCTACAACGATGGCGATGGCAAACATCTGCATGCTGGCAGCACGGTAGTTGAGCAGGTTGATGTTCTGGAAGAGCAGCAACCCGATCCCACCCCCACCGGCAAACCCGATGATGGTGGACATGCGCACATTGATGTCCCAACGGTAAATCGTAAAGGACAAATAGGGAGGCACGATCTGGGGGATGACGGCGTAGATGATCGTCTGGATGCGTGTTGCCCCCGTTGCTTTGACGGCTTCCAGAGGTCCCGGCAGGATGCTCTCAACCTGTTCGGAATAGAGCTTTGCCAGGGCGGCGATGGTGTGCAGTGTCAGCGCAAGGACACCGGCAAAAGGTCCAATGCCGACCCAAACGACGAAAATGATCACCCAGATCAAGGCTTCAATGGCGCGTAAGACATTCAGCACGGTGCGAGTGACGGTGTAGATGACGATGCCGACCGGTATCAGATCCTGCTTACGGGTCAGGAAAGCGGTAATAATGCCCAAAACTGCACCGACAGCGGCAGCCCAGGCATACACTTTGGGCAGGTTTCCAAACTGGTAAAACCAGTTCAAACCCATCATGACCAGGAGCGCCAGGAAACCGCCGGCGATGGCACCCAGGAGGCTGTTAACCAGCAGCCTGCCAGAAACAGGCACTTTTAGATACAGCAGTCTGCCAAAGCGCGAAAGCACACTGCTGACAACCCCTCCTCCTGCCATTGCGGCGATGACCACAAGGATCAGGTTGAGGATCTCTCCCACATTCTTGACGAACGTGCCCAAGAAGTCAAAGGCACCCAGAAGGGATTCAAGCACGATGCCCAGGTGAATGACCAGTTCTGTGACCAGGTACAGGAAAAAGATGCTGAATCAAAAATGCGATGATCAATACCACAACGCGGCTCAAGCGCACCCAGATGGATGGTCTGTGGATTTCTTCCTGCGGCAGCGCCCATCGAACCATTAAAAAGGCTGCTGCCCCGCTCACAATGATCCCCAGAATAATGAACCAGGGATTCACCAAGATAGGCTCGATCTGAGAACGGATCCAATTGGCAACCAGTGCACCCAGGGCGATGCCCACAGGCCAACCGATGATGGATAAAGCCAGGCTGCTCATGGGATTCTTGATGTCTTCCATCAGGTTTTTGGCAGCGAAGAAACTGATCGGTATAGCCAGGATGATGCCAAAAGCGGTTGCGAGCAATGCAAGGAAGACCGTCTCAATAATTTTGTCCCAGGTGTCATAAGCCGATTGGGTCAGGCGCGGGGATCCAATGTTTACACGGGTGGTGGCACGAATGGTTTGCTGTTCTTCATTCGGGCGCGGGGGAAGGCGCGATTCAACGATGAAATAACCATCGGCGTCCGATTGATATTTACCCAGATTTAATTTAACGCCGGTGGGCGGAATGAAAGCAATAGGACCGCTAGAATTGGGGAGGAAATTGAAACCTTCGATCGTGATCGTGGTGCGAGGGTCTGCACAGGGCGGTGTCAGGATCATATAGGCGGAGCTGGTGTCCTCCACAGCAGGGGCTTCCGCCCCAGGCTGGCAGGGCACATAAATGGCTACTTCAACTTCAGTCTCGGTCTGCTCATATTCAACCAGATCAGGGCGGGCGATGGCGCGAAGGACACGCTGGAGGCTTGCCTGGCGAGTTTCTGAGTTGATCTCGTCAAAACTCACTTCGGTTACCTGAAAGCCATAGGCAAAAACAAGGATTGTAAAAACCACCAGAACGGCGGTCAGGATGGAGCGAAGCAAAGATGGCTTTTTGGTCATTTTTCAGCCTACCCGTTCGGCATCTTTGCCATAAATATCTTTGAAGCGCTGGTCATCGATTTCTTGCGGGAGCCCATCAAAGACAAGCTGCCCTTCATTCAATGCAATCACTCTGTCGGCGTAACGGTGAACAAGATCGAGAAAGTGCAGGCTGCATAACACGGTGACGCCGTCTTCCTGATTGATTAACTCCAGGTACTGCATGATGCTGTGCGCCAGGACCGGGTCAAGGCTGGCGACAGGCTCATCTGCGAGGATCATTTCAGGATCCTGCATCAGGGCACGGGCGATGCCAACACGCTGCTGCTGCCCGCCGCTTAATTCATCGGCGCGCTGGTAAGCTTTGGCGGTAATCCCCACGCGCTCAAGCTGCTGGAAAGCCTTTTCTATGTCTTTTTTGGGGAAGCGGTTGATGATGCTGACAGCGGGATTAATGTATCCCAGGCGTCCCGCGAGGACATTGGTAAGCACGGAAGAACGGCTGACCAGGTTGAAGTGTTGAAAAACCATCCCAATCCGCCGGCGAAAGACGCGCAGGTCTTCTTCAGACGCAGCGGTAATGTCCTGACCGTTCCAGACAATCTGCCCACTGGTGGGCTCGATGAGACGATTGATGCAGCGAAGCAAGGTGGATTTTCCTGAACCGCTCAAACCAATCACTGCCAGGAATTGACCCTCCGGCACGTCAAAGCTGACATCTACAAGCGCACGCACCCCGCCGTCGTAATCTTTGTATAAGTTCCTTACCGACAGCATCCGTAAACCTTTATTTTCGTCATATCTATTTGGGAAATGAGACCCCGGACCAACGTAGAGTCCGGGGTCTCGAACAACCAGGAAAATTTACTCGCCGAGGTCTTCGAGCGTGAAGCCGGCAGCATCGACCGCGTTCTGGATGGGATCGTATTCCTCATCCAAAGCGGGATTGATTCCTGTCCAGCTGTATGCCAGCATGGCCTCTGCAAAGCCTTCCGGATCATCCGTGGCGAAGGCAAAGAGAGCATCCATGATCGCCTGGCGGACATCCTCAGGGAAATCGGGTCCAAAGGAGACCGTATCGTTCGGAATCTTGGGCGTTACTGCCAGGATGCGCAGTTTCTCCATCACATCCGGCGCATCTGTCCTGATGTTGCGGCGAGCATCACGGGGCTCGTAGTTGTCGCAGATCAGCGTTTTCTCATTGACAACACAGACCGGGATCAGATCTTCAGGAACATCGGTGAGGGGGTCACCGGGTTCCCAGGTGGCCAGGGCTGCGCCATCAATGTTGGGCGGGCTGTAGAAAGCGGTGGCAAAATCGACATCACCCTGGTAAACGGCGTTCATGGCGCCTGTGTGACCGACGGCAACGCTTTCACCCGGCTCAATCCCGGCATCCTGGAACATCAGAATTGGATACAGGTATCCGGAGGTTGAGCCTGGATCGGGATAAGCCCATTTCAAACCATTGATATCTGCCAGGGTCTGGTATGCGCTGTCGCGCTGGACGACAACCATGGCTGCGTACCAATCGAGACCAAAACGGACTGCCTTCGCGGCAACGTCCACACCACACAGCTGCCTAGCCAGGACATAACCCAGACCAGGGATGAAGCCCATGGTGTCGGTTGGTGAAGCGCACATCTCCTCGATGGTTGCCGCATAAGAAGTAGGAACGGTGACTACAAATTCCAGTCCCGTGATTTCCTTCAATTTGGCAGCAAGGAGATCGCCACCCGCGACGATTTCAGAAGTCTCAACCGAGGGAACAAAGAGCACCTTGATGGGGTGATCGACTGTGCCAATCGGCTCAGGGGTGGGTTCAGGCGTGTTGGTGGGTACAGGGGTGGGCAGCGGTGAAGACATCTGCTCGGATAGGATGACGTTGGCTTCTTCGTTCAGTGAAGCCAGCGTGCTGGCAACATCCGCTCCGCCTGTGATGGCAGCTGCAGCTTCAGCCACTAAATCGCGCACAAAGTCATAACCAGGAACAGGCGGCTCAAATCGACCGTACGGAAGCAGTTCGAAGGAAGTCTGGTAGGCAGGGTTGGCAGCGAAGTAATCTGTCAAACTTTCCGCAACGCTAGCGCGCACAGGGAAGTATTGACTGGCTTGCGCCCACTTTGCCTGAACATCCGTGCTGGTATAGTACTTGATAAACAACCAGGCTGCCAGGTTCAGTTCTGGCGTTGTGTTGGGAATGCTAACACTGGCGCCATAGACGTTCTGCACCGGGTCGGCTGTGGTGTGCGGGATCGCGGCAACGCTCCAATTGTGCTGCGAGCCTGCATCCACTGCTAACTGGTAGAAGGGCAAACCAGAGCTTGAGCTAATCGTGAACAGGGTTTTCCCAGCGCCGAAATCGGTCTGGTCGCCATATCTTTCAGTTACATAGTTGCGCAACCTTCGTTGAACATCTCCTGGATCAGGGTCATTGCCTCAACAGTTGCAGCGCTGTCATAGGTGAACATGCTGGTGTTGTAATCGAAGATATCGCCGCCGAAGGCGAAGGTCAGACTGGCTACGTTGGAAGCATCCAGGCTGGCTTCATAACCGATGGGACCTTCTACGGTTGCCTTGCTGAAAGGCTGTTCAACCGCTTTGCATGCCATCTCTTTGAATTCCTCAGGAGAGGTGGGTGGAGCATCATACCCCAGTTCTGACAGCCAGTCGACGTTGTAATACAACATTTCCATCGAACGGTTGGGAGGGAAGCCCAAACGAGCATTGTCAAAGGTCGGGAAGACATCCTGTACCCAGAAGCCCGGGAAGAAATCAGCCTGGTCTTCTGCACTCAGACCCCATTTGGGGCTGTCCACCAGTGGGTTCATATCAACCAGACCATCGCCAAGCTGGTAGGTTGCAGCCTGGTTCTGATAGGCGACCACCACATTCGGAGCATCCGGCGAGTTCAAAGTTGCCAGCATCTTGTTGAAGATATCGTTGTAGCTGCCGGCATATTCCGCCGTCAACGGTGATACCCCACTCGTTGGACTGGTTGAACTCATCAATGATCTCTAAGAGAGCTACTTCGCGCTCTTGAGAGTGGTTGTGCCAGAAGATCACCGTCTGACCGGAGGGGTCGACATCTGCATACATGTCTGCAGGAGCGGCTGGTTCTTCAGCCTCCTCCTCCATAACCTCTTCCGTCGGTTCTGGTTGTGCTTCTGGTTCTTCTGCCGGCGCCTGCGTGGTCGCCGAAGAACACGCTCCTAAGAGCATAGCGGCAATCATCAGCAGCGCCAGAAGTGTTGTAAATAGTTTCTTGTTCATGAAAATTCTCCTCCATAAGAGTTTTGAGATTGTTTTAATGCGGTATTTTCGTTCGGATTTCCGCGTATAAGCACCTCCTTAGGAATAAACAATTCTTGATTCACCAATTCATCTATTAAAAAATTTGGATAACTGAAATATTATCCTTTCAATCCTGTCGTTGCAATTCCCTGAGTAAACTGACGCTGGGTGAAGAAAATAAAGAATCAGGATGGGGATGATCGTGATCACGGCTCCTGCCATCAGCAATTGGGTCTCAGGACCGGCTTCGGTGACAAACGTCCACAATCCAACCATCAATGGTCGCCAGGTATCTCGAGTTGTGACCAGGAGAGGCCACAGGAATGCGTTCCACGAGCCAATAAAGCCGAAGATGACAACCGTCATGATAGGCGCTTTACTGAGCGGGAGAACAATCTGGACCAGAAAACGCAAATGACCGGCGCCATCGATACGGGCAGAATCCCAGAGCTCATTGGGGATCGTGCGGAAGAACTGCCTGAGCAAGAAAATACTGAAAGCGTTCGCCATAAAAGGCACCGTTAATGCGGGAAGCTTATTGAGCCACGAACCCCAGGGAATGACATCCCCGCGGATCATCAAGAAGTTGGGGATCATGGTGACGGATTCGGGGATCATCATGGTCGCCAGTAGAATGGCGAAAATCACATCTCGTCCCCAGAAGTTTATGCGCGCAAAAGCATAACCGGCAAGCGTAGAAGTGATAACAAGCCCAACAACGGTGGTGAAGGTAATGATAACGCTGTTCAAAAAATACTTCGAGAACTTAGCTTCCTGCCAGGCCTGGATGTAATTCTCGAACTGAGGCGATCCAGGAGTCCATTGCCGGCTTATCGTTTCACCGAGTGTCATTAAAGAAGTGGAGACCATCCAAAAAAATGGGATAATGGCTAAAATTGCGCCAAAAATCAAAATCAAATACAGGAAAATCCTGGTTGGAGAGAATTTCAACCCTAAAAGATTCACCTGCGAGTTCCTCGAATCACTTTTTAAAGGGGTTGATGTTTTTTGCTCGAACTCAGCCATAAAAAACCCGCTCTCCGAAAATCTTGTTTTGGGCAAAGGTCAGACCCAAGATGATGCCGAACAACAAAATCGCCTGTGCGGCAGCATAACCGTATTGGTTGGCTTTATAGAAGGTGTCAAAGATAGAAACGCTGACCACGTTTGCCGTCCCCAATGCAGCCGGCGTGCGCATGACATAAATGTGATTGAATGCTTTGAACGTGCCGATAAACGCGATCAGTGCCAGGTAAAAGGTAACCGGGGATAATAATGGCAGGGTAATATTGCGAAACAGGCTCCACTGGTTGGCGCCATCGATCTCTGCAGCTTCGTACAACTCCTTGGGGATTGACCCCAAACCCGCCAGAAATATCACGGTATTGTAACCAATGTAGGTCCAGATCCCAAAAAAGGCAATTGATACCAGCGCCAGGCTGGGACCAGCCAGGAATCCTTCCAAATTCTCCAAACCTAACAGGAGTGAATTAACGGCTTTAGGCTCAAACAGCCATTTCTGGGGCTCTAATCCGATGACTCCAATCGCCTGGTTTGCCAGTGATGTATCGCGTGGGCTGAAGATCGTACGAAAGACTACGGCTGTGGCGACGACCGGGGTGATATAAGGCAAGAAATACATCATGCGGAAGAATTCCTGCCCGCGGATTTTTTGAAAAAGGATGTAGGCTAACACCAGGGCGATGGCTAATTCAGCCGGAACCGTGGTGAGGGAATAGAACAAGGTTATGGGCAAAGATTGGAGGAAGCGCGCATCCCCGGTGGCGTTCATCTGACTCCAGCCCATGGGAATAACGAAGGCTCCGCCGATCAAAACCAGTGCGGCTGCAATACGCAGGACGAGACCAAGGGTCGTCTCCGATCTCATCGCCCGGTTCCACAAGAAATACGCCAGGAAGAGAAGCGCAAAACCGAGGACAAACACGAGCATCCCTGTCCAGGTGCCGATGGCTTTGAGGTAATTTTCCGCACCGATAAATGGTCCCTGCTTGACTCTCCAGTTATACAAGCTCATATAAAAGGCGTAACCAATAGGGAACATCCCAAAAATCGTGATCAGCGCAACGGATGGGAGGATAAACAGGTACCCGGTTATCTGTTCCTTGAGGTCGATCCAACGGAACCGTTTCTTACGGTACGTGATGGTTTTGGGATAAGCGGCGGAATCAGTGGTCAAAGTTAATTTGGTTGACAGCGTAACGAAATGATAGTCTCTCCCAGGCTCAAACAACCGCTTTGCAGGCAGCGCTTTGACGGTGACCAGTGAACCTGTGGTGTGGAAATCGCCTTGCGATACTATTATATTACATAACTTTTCTCCCGACGAAATATTAAGGTTAAGAAACCTGGTGTGATAAACTATACGCCTCATGGGAGACGGCGTGGCTAAGTTTTATAAAGTACTTGCCCTAACATTTCTAGTCACATCCGGGCTGGTTTTATTCACTGCCTGCACAACGCCTGCAGCTGATGTACAAGCGACACAGCCAACAGCCTGGTCTGCCGGGGAGGAACAAACATCGGCAACCCCCACGGAAACCACTGAATCCCTGCTGCCCACCCCCACCCATACACCGACCCCAGAGCCTGTACCAGAAAGCGTTTTAGGCGTTACGCCTGAAGATTTGAACGGCATAACGATCCAGTTCTGGCACCCGTGGAGCGGCGTCCAATCTGAAACCATCGCCGATCTGGTTCAAGCTTTCAATGAAACCAATGAATGGGGGATTGGCGTCGAGATTACAAGCTTTGATGACCTGGATCAATTGTGGGCGGAGGTCCACGAAGCCAGCCAAACCGGGGAGATGCCTGACCTGGCTGTGGGTGCAATGCACCAGATTCTGTCCATGGATACACCAGATCAAGCCATTGACCTGGTTCCCTACCTGAACGATCCAGTTTGGGGGCTAAGCCCCGAAGACCAGGCGGATTTCTTTCCTTCGATTTTGAAATCCATCCAAATGAGTGATAATTTCACCGGTTTTCCGGCACAGCAATTCGGTCATGTGTTGTTCTACAACAAGACGTGGGCGCAGGAATTGGGGTTCGATGCTGCGCCACAAACTCCTGATGAAGTGTTCACACAGGCTTGTGCCGCTGCAAACGCCAACCTGCTGGATGACGATGCGGAAAATGACGGCAGCGGAGGGACAATTATCTCGAACTCAATATATATCCACTCTGGGATGGCTAAACGCCTTCGGCTCACCTGTGACCGACAGTGAGGCACCAGGATACGCGTTCGACCGGATCGAGACAGAAGAAGCTTTTCAATTTCTGAGGAAGTTGTACGATGAAGGATGTGCCTGGCTGCCTGAAAGCGACTATGTCGAGGTGGAATTCGCTGAGCGCGAAGGTTTGTTCACCAGCAGCAGCATGACCGCCATCCCACACCAGGCACAAGCGATGACTCAAGCCGGGAACCCGGATTCGTGGACCGCCCTTCCTTTTCCAGCCCCTGACAATGGCGGTGTATTGCCCATTTATGGCCCAAGTTATGCTGTCCTTGCTTCTACACCAGAAAAACAGCTGGCTGCATGGTTGTTGATCCGCTGGATGGTACAACCCGAGAATGATGCCAGATGGGTAGAGGCTAGTGGGTCACTGCCGCTGCGGGCAAGCACGCTGAGCCTGTTGGAAGGATACCGGCAGGCAAACCCGCAGTGGTCGGCTGCGGTAGATGCCCTCAGCCTGGGTGTCTTAGAACCGCCGACTGCGTCCTGGGGGCAGGTGCGATGGGCGCTGCATGATGCCACCACACAGTTATACCGTTATTACTTCAGCGCTGAAGGAATCCCGGAGATGGTGGATTTCTTACAGTCCACCGCTGATGATTTATCCGAGCAGTTCGACCCTTGAGTTAGCAGCTTAAAAGTGACAGGCACTTTTAAAGTGCCTGTCACTTTTTCTCAGGTTGATGTTTCGTCTGATTGCTGTTGATCGAAATCCAACTCAATTTTTTCTTCCATGGTGATCTTGCCGCGTAAAAAGGCGCCTTCTTCGGTGGCGAATGCAGCGGTAACCACATCCCCCCAGACCCTACCTGTGGAGCGGATCTCAACTTTCTCGGCAGTTATATCTGCTCTTACCGCGCCGGCTACGATCACCACACTGGCATGAATATGCTCCCCGGATACACGACCGGTTTCCCCAATCACCAACAGCCCGCGCAGGGAAATTGAACCTTCAAAAGCGCCCTCGATGCGCACACCTCCGCTGCCACCAAGGCTGCCGTTCCACGAGATACCCGTCCCGAGGACAGATGTCACGCGATCGGTAGATGGGTGAGTGCCCAGAACCTGGGTGCCCAGGCTCTGGGTGCCCAGATTCTGGGTGCCACCTGACTGTTGTACCACTATTCTGGGCGCTCAGGTTCTTTGAGGTTTTCTCGTCTGTGCGTCGCCGGAACATATGTATCCTTTCTGCCTACGCCTTATAAGGTTCGCCTTTATAAGGTTCGCCTTTTTAAGGTTCGCCTTGAGATGGTGCACGATCGCCGGAAATTCAAAACTTCAAAGGTGCCGGTCAGCGACTTAATCGCAAGGTGGAATCGGGAAGGCAAGTATATTGTATCCCGAATCGACGTAAATCACTTCACCCGTAACCTTCGACGAGAGTTTTGAAGCCAGGTAAACGGCTGTGTCACCGACGTCCTCAATGGTGATATTCTGCTGCAGAGGAGCCAGGCGGTTGAAATGGCGGTACAGGGTTTTGAACCCGCCAACACCTGCGGCAGACAAGGTGCGGATCGGTACCTGCCGAGATAGCGTTTACGCGGATGTTGCGCGTGCCGAAATCATAAGCCAGGTAGCGCACCGAAGCTTCTAACGCGGCTTTGGCAACTCCCATTACGTTGTAATTAGGCGCGACCTTTTCAGAGGCATAATAGGTCAGGGTCATCATGGATGCACCTGGACGGAGCAAGGGTTCAAACATCCTTGCCATTGCGGTGAAGGAATAAACGCTTATGTCCAAAGCCTGTTGAAAACCAGCGCGCGTGGTGTGAAAATAAGCGCCTTCGAGTTCCTCACGCCCCGCAAAGGCAACAGCATGCACCAGGATGTCCATCTCACCGAAAGCGTCTCTCGATTTATCAGCGACTGCCTGGATTTGGTCATCCTGGGTGACGTCACATGGCTCAGCAAAACGGGCGCCAAGCTCACCGGCTAAAGGCAGCGCATGTTTCTCAACCGCGGGATGATAACTAAAACCCACTTCGGCTCCCGCATCTCGAAGCGCTTTAGCAATCCCCCAGGCGATACTGCGCTGGTTTGCCACACCAAAAATGACGGCTTTCTTGCCAGATAATAAATTCACTTGTTTCTCCTTTAACGAATGCTTCTCCTTTTAGAGAAGGGTTCTAATTAATTCGATTGACTCGACTGCCCCTCACAGGCAGCGCCTAACTGGCGAATTGTCGAGACCAATACATCAAGATACTAAGACAACACGCTCTGGCGGACTTCAAGCGGGGTTGCGTCAGCGGAATGAATCACCTCACCTGCGCGGTGGATTTCAGGGAGGTACTCGGCAATGTAAAGACGTGCGAGGTCTCGTTTTCGCTCGTCCTCCCGGGCATCGCGCAGCAACAACCAGGAATTGATCAGATAACAAGCCATGTTCGCTAAATCCAAAGCATAATAATCGATAATCTCGCGCTCATTCTCTTTCAGGTTATCGATGGCAATCTTGAACATCTGGTTCGATTCCACAAGCTGTTTCTGCAATGGGTGAAGCTGCTCACCATATTCCAATGACGCCCATTCGTCCAAGAGCGGATCGAGAGCATGTCCTAAAATTTTACTCAACGCGGCAACTACCTGCAGCTGGCTGGTGCCCTCATAAATGTTGGTCACGCGGATATCGCGGTAATGGCGTTCAATGTTGAATTCCTGCATGTAACCAACACCACCATGCACCTGGAGCGCCTGGTAGCAGACACGGTTGCCCATCTCAGTGTTGTAAAATTTGGTCAGAGGGGTGAGGATATCGGCATAACTGGAGATCTGCTTCTGCTTCTGTCTGAGGTCGGGGATGGAATCATCACCGGTTGACTGCAGATGTTCGTATGCTTTGAGCAGGTCAACCCAATAACCCGTTTCAAATAAAAGGGCACGCCCGGCTTCGATCTCGGCACGCATCGAGAGCATCATACGTGAGACTGCTGAAAGATCGCGGATCGGTTTGCCAAACTGGATGCGAGCGGTGGCATAACGGTTCAGCCTCACGGTATGCGGCTTCTGCAATCCCCAGAGCCTGAGCGCCAACTGCCAGACGGGCACCGTTCATCAACGCCATGGCATAACGCATCAAACCATAGCGCCGTTTGCCGACCAGATAGGCGGGGGTGTTGCTGTACTGGATTTCGCATGTGGGTGATGCATTTAAGCCCAGTTTGTGCTCGATACGGCGGATGTGAACACTTTCGTCGCGCTCGAGCAGAAAGAGAGACAGCCCACGCGCATCGCTTGTGCCTTCTTCAGAACGCGCCAATACCAGATGCACGTCGGCGCAGCCATTGGTGATGAAGCGCTTGACGCCGTTGATGCGCCAGAACTCCGGCAGCTTCATCATATGCCGCCCGCGTCTGCACCGCACCGAGGTCCGAGCCGGCGTCAGGCTCGGTCAGCACCATTGCGCCGGTCACCTCCCCCCTGGAAAAGCGCGGTAGAAAGCTCTGCTTTAAGTCTTCTTCAGCAAACTCGTTGATCGATGCCGCAATCTCCTGGAGTCCAAATATCGTCATCAAGCCAGCTTCGGCGCGTGAGATCAACTCAACCATTACCGAGTAAACCGTTTCGGGCAGGTTCAGACCCCCGAACTCCCAGGGCAGCATGGCGCCCATTAATTCAGCCTGGCGCAATGCCTCCAACGCTTTTTGCGTAGCCTGAGAATAGGTCACTTCGCCGTTTTCAAACTGCGCTCCTTCCTGGTCGGCTTCAGCTGCCAGCGGCGCAACCACGTTGGCGCAAATATCACCTAATACGCTGAGCATCAGGTCATAATTTTCAATCGCATCCGAATAGTGGCGCGGGGCGGTGGCATAATCATCAGCGTACTTGTAATTCTTCTCCTTGATCCTGACCACTTCCCGCAGGTCGATCTGGTCCAGGCGGAATTTCAGGTCGGGATTATCCAGGTAAAAATTTTCCGTAAAGATATCACCACTCATGTTTACCAAGCCTCATTTCGTTTTTTCTTTCAGCGCTTTTATGATCATCGGAAGGACCTCAGCGATGTCACCAACAATCTTGTACTGGGCTACCTGGAATATGGGGGCATCCGGGTCAGTGTTAATGGCGATGATCTTGTTGGATTGATCCATACCGGCGCGGTGCTGGACGGCGCCAGAAATTCCGGCTGCAATATACAGGCGCGGGCGAACTGTCACTCCAGTCTGTCCCACCTGGTGGTCGCGTGAGGTGAAACCCGCATCCACAGCAGCACGGGAAGCGCCTACTTCACCACCCAGTAAATGTGCCAGTTCCTCGATCATCTGAAATTCGTCCCTGGACTTTACCCCGCCGCCGCCGGCGACGACCACCGCAGCATCCTGCAAATGGACTGTTGTCGCGCGCGTCTCCCTGCTGAGCACTTCAAGGGCGAAATCGCTGCTTTCGAAAACCGGCTCGATCTTTTCGATTTCACCTTCGTGGTTGGGATCTGGCTCGCTGAGGTGCATAACGCCCGGGCGCACCGTAGCCATTTGGGGTCGAGTATTGGGGTTGACGATGGTGGCGATCAAATTCCCGCCAAATGCAGGACGGATTTGGAACAGCAGGTTTTCAACCGTGCGGTTCTCCTTGCGAATGGTATAGTCCCCAATTTGCAGATCCGTGCAGTCTGCCGTCAGCCCAACGTGGAGAGCTGATGCCAGGCGGGGGGCAAGGTCCCTGCCGACCGGGGTCGCCCCAACCAGGAGGATGTCAGGGTTGTGCTGGCGCGCAAGGTTAGAGATAATGCGCGTGAAAGGAAGCGTACGGTAATGTTCCAACTCAGGATGGTCTGCCAATAACACACGGTCTGCACCATGCTGCACCAATTGTTCAGCAAGGTGCTGAACACCATGCCCCAACAAGAGCGCCCAAAGCTGCCCATCCAATTTACGGGCAAGTTCCTGACCTTTTGACACCAATTCCAAACTGACGGAAGCCAACTCCCATGATGATACAAGATTGTCATCATCCGGAGCCAGCGCCTGGTCCAGGGGGTTCTGGCGTTCTTCTACTTCGATAAAAACCCAAACATCTCGTCGATCAGCCATGAATTCGCCTTTACTCAATGATATATTCCTGGATGAGCTCCTGGATCAACGCCTGGATGCCCTCGTAACTGGCAGCAATCTCTTTGCTCTCCGTCCCTTCCAGGACAACAAAATTAACCTTATAAACCTGGGTGGGCGAACCAGCCAGACCAATTTGATCCGGATCTACCCCCAGATCAGCAGCGGACCAGACCGGGATTTTCAGACCACGATCTGCGAGGTAGCTGTCCAGTTCCTCTGCATCGTTGTAATCCGGATAACGCTTGAGCAGAGAAGAATACTCGTTTGGCGATGCCGCCAGCTTGTATTCAATCCGCCGGCGCGCAGAAGCCGGACGAGGGCGGTTGTCTGAAGCGACGACCGTCAAAAGGGCTGGCAGAGCACATCGGACCAACTCTGATCCTTTCTCGAATGAGCGCTGAACCACAATGGAATCGCCTTCGATCTGGAGGATCGAACTCGGCATAGGTGACCTGGGGAAGACCCAGTTTCTCAGCAACCTGTGGACCCACCTGTGCTGTATCGCCATCAATCGCCTGACGACCGCAGAAGATCATGTCGAAGGCGTCTAGCGGAGCGGCAGCTTTCCGGATCGCCTTCGCCAGAGTGTAGGATGTCGCCTGGGTATCGGCGCCTGCAAATTTACGGTCCGAAATGAGGACGACACGGTCGGCTCCGCGATATAAAGCATCGCGCAAGACAGACGCAGCCTGCAGCGGTCCCATTGTCAGCACAGTTACCATACCACCGTACTGTTCTTTCACACGCAATGCCATCTCGAGCGCATAAAGGTCTTCCGGGTTGAAGATAGCCGGCAGCGCAGAACGATTCATGGTGCCCTCTGCCGACATCACATCACCGGTCACATGGCGGGTATCCGGGACCTGTTTTACCAGCACAGCGCACTGGTAAACTCGATCAGAATTCATTCAAGCCTCCACATCATAAATTCACCACTGAGTTCAATTACTTGCAGCAGGTTGTGCACGTAATCAGGGCCGTTAACCAATAAGTTTAACCCTGGCACTGCTGAAAGGTTGCGTCAGTCAAAACTAACGCCCGATTTTACCAGAAAGCGCCAGGGGATGCTGCGCCAGGGTTCGGGCACGTTGTCCAGTCCTATACGCGGCGTCAAAACAACCTGATCGTCCGGGATGCGGACTCCGTCTTCCAGCCAGAGGTGGGTGTCGGGAGAACAAAGGTCAACCCCGTTTGACGACCCATCAATATTAAACGCCTGGCAGATCTTGGCTGGACCGTCCGTCCAATGTTTTCGCGGCTGCCGGACGCCGCTTGCGGTAACGCGCCGTTCAGCTATCAAATCCAGTCCTTCGACAGGCTGGACAGCACGCAGCAGCACTGCGGCTGGGAACCCCTCCCGTTCGACGACAAAATTGAAACACCAGTGCATACCATAAGTGAAGTAAACGTAGGCGTTACCAGGGGGACCAAACATCACCTGGGTGCGCGGTGTGCGACCATGACGGCAGTGGCAGCCAAGATCATCTTCGCCGGAGTAGGCTTCGACTTCAATTATGGTGCCAGAGATACGCCTGCTATCATCCAGGCGCACGAAACGCTTACCCAGCAAATCCCTGGCAACGACGAGGGCAGGACGGGAATAGAATTCACGCTGGAGAATCAGGGACATAAGCTGACTGCTAACACCAAGGAAAATTCAGAATTTGCTACCCCTGGCTTACCTGGTAATTGGGCGCTTCCTGGGTGATGATGACATCGTGCGGGTGGCTTTCGATCAAGCCAGCATGCGAGATACGCACCAGGCGGGTGCGGGAGCGCAGATCGTCCAGGCTCTTCGCACCTGCGTACCCCATCCCGGAGCGCAATCCTCCAACCAGCTGGAAGACAAAATCGCGCAGGCTGCCTTTATAAGGCACGCGCCCTTCTATCCCTTCAGGAACGAGTTTTCCACTGCTGCTGATACTTTCTGCGCCTTGGATCTGGGCACTGGCATAGCGGTCGCGCCCGTAACCCTGCATGGCACTCATCGAGCCCATGCCGCGGTATTCCTTGAAGCGGCGTCCCTCATAAAGGATGACCTCACCGGGAGATTCTTCGAGACCCGCAAGCAAACTCCCGAGCATGACCACATCCGCGCCGGCAACAATGGCTTTTACAATGTCGCCACTGTACTTGACCCCGCCATCTGCGATAATAGGGACGCCGTGTTTCCGCGCAGCCAGGGAACAACTGTATATGGCTGACATTTGGGGCATCCCGGCGCCAGAAATGACGCGCGTGGTGCAGATCGACCCGGCGCCGACGCCAACCTTGACCACATCCGCACCAGCGTTGATCAATGCCTGTGTGCCTTCAGCGGTAACCACATTCCCTGCGATCACCGGCAAAGCGGACCAATTGTGGCGGATGCGCTGGATGGCGCGGATGACCCCGGCGGAGTGACCGTGCGCGGTATCGATGGCAATGATGTCAACCCCCTCATCCACCAGCAGCTGGGTGCGCTCCTCCAGATCAGCGCCGACCCCAACTGCAGCACCCACCAGCAGGCGGTCCTGCAAATCCAGGGCAGCATTGGGGAAATCGCGCGCCTTCTGGATGTCCTTCACAGTTAAAAGACCCTTCAAAACTCCATTGTCATCGACCAAAGGCAGCTTTTCTATGCGGTGCTTCTGCAAGATGCTCTTGGCTTCTTCCAGGCTAGTGCCAACTTTGGCTGTCACGAGGGGCTGAGAGGTCATAAACTGGCTGACCGGCAGGTTGTATTCAGAACTCTTCCACAAAGCGAATGTCGCGGTTGGTCAAAATCCCGACCAGCTGGTCACCATCGTTTGTGATTGGCACACCACTGATGTGATAGGTGGACATAATTTCTTCCGCCTGTCCTAAAGTCGCATCCGGGGGGAGTGTTATAGGTTCAACAATCATGCCCGATTGGGACCTCTTGACTTTGTCAACCTCGGCAGCCTGCTCTGAGGGTGAAAGGTTTCGGTGGATAATGCCCAACCCCCCTTCCCTTGCTAGCGCAATCGCCAACCGGGCTTCGGTAACAGTATCCATGGCTGCAGAGATAAGAGGGATGTTGAGCCTGATGCCCGGAGTCAGTTGGGTGCGTATTTCTGTCTGATTTGGCAGCACTTCGGTATAGCCCGGGACGATCAACAAATCATCGAAAGTCAGGGCGTCATAATCAGTAAAAAGCTCTTCGTTCATTCATTCTCCTTTTGGAACATTCCCAAGATTCCGCCTCAAGCACAATCCAGCACGATTTGGATCGGGGACTGCTTGTTAGTGCCTGAAGTGGCGCACTCCTGTAAATACCATGGCGATGTTGTGTGTATTGGCTGCAGCAATGGCAGCGTCGTCTCGCAGGGAGCCGCCCGGAGCGACGACTGCGGTTATCCCCGCCTGTGCAGCCACTTCGATCGAATCAGGAAATGGGAAAAATGCATCTGACGCCATCACGGCTCCACGAGATTTTTCACCGGCGCGCTGGGCGGCGATGCCCACACAATCCACCCGGTTTGGCTGACCGCCACCGATCCCGACCGTTCCTTCCCCTTGAACGAAGACGATGGCGTTTGATTTGACATGCTGGCAGGCTTTCCAGGCAAAACTCAATGAACGCATCTCTTCCGGTGAAGGCTGCCGTTCAGTTACCACCCGCCACTCCGTCTCCGCTGGATCTCCCATATCGACCGACTGCTGCAGTACACCAGCGTTCACCGATCGCAGCTCAAATAAGGGGGTGACCGATGTGTCTGGCATGTTTACCAGGCGCAGGTTCTTTCGTTTCGAGAGCACAGCCAACGACTGCGGCGTAAAACCGGGTGCTGCAATACATTCCACAAAAAGTTCCCCAAGGGCAACCGCCGTCTGCTCATCGAAGGTCACATTGCTGGCAATCACACCTCCAAAGGCAGAAACCGGGTCCGATGCCAGAGCTTGCTGGTAGGCGGATTCCAGGCGGTCATTTGAGGCAATACCGCATGGAGAAAGATGTTTGACAATGCAGATGGTCGGTCGCTCAAAAGAGACAGCCGCCCTCCAGGCGGCATCAAGATCGAGCAGGTTATTATAAGAAAGCGCCTTTCCTTGCAGCAAATGCCCGCCAAGGGGTCCGGTGCCTGGCTCGTATGAAAACAGTGTGGCAGATTGGTGCGGATTTTCACCGTAACGCAGCTCGGAGACAGGATGAAGTGTCAATTCCAGTGGGGCTGACTGCTGGTGCTCCGCAGGTTCTCGAACATCCTGGAGACTTTGACCGGCGAGGTAGTCCAGAATGGCTGCATCATATTGAGCCGTCTGGGCAAACCCCTTGACTGCCAGACGGGAACGGGTCTGTGCACTCACACCACCGGACTTGATCTCCGCGATCACCGCTGTGTAATCGTCCGGATCACAGATGAGGGTGACACGTTCATGGTTCTTGGCAGCAGCGCGGATCAGGGTTACACCACCGATATCGATATTCTCGATGGCGTCTTCCAGGCGGACACCAGGTTTGGCAATGGTCGCCTGAAATGGATAGAGATTTACAGCAACCAGGTCAATGGTTATCCCAACCGAGCCCTTCCAATTGGCGCAGGTCTTCCGGCGTTGAACGTGCCAACAACCCACCGTGGATGGCAGGATGAAGTGTCTTTACACGCCCATCCAATATCTCCGGTGACCCTGTATAAGCAGAAACCTCGGAAACCGGAACCTGGTTTCCCTGCAGCAGCCTGGCGGTGCCACCGGAAGCAATCAACTCCCAACCAGCATCTACAAGCGCCCGGGCGAATTCGACCAGACCGGTTTTATTATGGACGGATAAAATGGCTTTCGGCATGATTACTCCTGTGAGGGGATTTATTTTCCTGCTACCAGCGATTGTAATGCTGATACCAGCAGGTTGTGCTCAACTTTATGGACTCGTTCTACCAGATCTTCTAAACTATCCTGCGGGGATATGGGAACAATCTCAGCCGCCAGCACCGGACCGTCATCAATGCCCTCGTCCGGGACCAGGTGAACCATCACGCCGGTATTTTGCAGCTCGCCGCGCTGGAATGCCTGGAAAGCGCGTTCGATAGCATGCGTGCCGGGAAATGTGCCGGGGAGAGCAGGATGCAGGTTGACAACCCGGTTGGGGAAATTGTCCAAAAAAGCACTGGTCAGGATCAGCATCCAGCCTGCGAGGACAACATAATCCGGCGCATATTTCAGGACCAATTCGGCGAGGTTTTGATCATATTGCCTGCGGTCAATGCCCTTCTGCCTGGGGTGATACAGTGCCGGCACACCCGCCTGCCTGGCACGCTCAAGCCCGTACGCATCGGCTTTATTCGATACTACCGCAGCCACACGGGCAGGTAAACTACCGTTCGCGCATGCATCCAGAATAGCTTGCAAGTTGGAACCATTACCGGAAACCATGACAACCAGGCGTTTGTCATTCATGAAATGGTTACCGCCCTTTCACCAGGTACCTGTTCTACGGGCACTAATTCGCCGATCAGGTACGTCTGCTCGGGGATAGCTGCTTGCAGACTGCTGACGTGCTCAGGCGCAACGATGACAATCATGCCTATACCCATGTTGAAGACATGGTACATCTCTTCTCGGGAAACCTCCCCTCGCTCCTGAATCAAGGAAAACAAGGCAGGCACCGCCCAGGCGCCTGAATGAATGACCGCGCCTAAACCTTCTGGCAGCACCCTGGGAATGTTGTCTATAAAGCTGCCGCCAGTCAGGTGAACCAGTGCCTTTACCACTGGTGCCGGCGCGTTGAGCAGCGGCAGCAGCAAAGGCAGGTATGAGCGGTGAACAGCGAGAAGCGACTCGGCAAGGTTGTTGGTAGCGCCAACAACGCTGACGCTGCCAACGCTGCTGGCGGATAATTCAGGAAAAACAGATGCCAGGGAGACGTTGGCGAAGATTTTGCGGATCAGCGTGTACCCGTTGGTATGGGGACCAGAGGAACGCAGACCGACCAGGCAATCGCCAGCTTTCAAGTCGCGGCGGGGTAAGATTTTCTCCCGTTCCACAACACCCACGATGGTGCCTGCCAGGTCCAGCGATCCAGGGGTGTAAACTCCCGGCATCTCTGCCGTCTCCCCACCCAATAAAGCGCAGCCGGCTTCACGGCAGGCAAATGCAATTCCGGCGACGGCTCGGGCGATTTCAGCAGGGTTCAAGAGAGAACTGGCAATGTAATCCAGGAAGAATAAGGGTCGGGCGCCCTGCACGAGGATATCGTTGATGCAATGGTTGACCAGATCTCTGCCTACAGAGTGGTAGCCCAATGATTGGGTCCCATAGGGTTGGTCGGAAGCGTGTTGATCATCGGCGGTCATCAGATGCTCGTACTGGGATGCGAGCTTTACCTTGGTCCCAACCCCATCCGTTGAAGCCACAAGCACCGGTGATTGCATACTCTTGATCGTTGAGGCATCAAACAATCCGCCAAAAGCGCCAATTCCAGCGAGAACTTCATCGCCATAAGTTGACTGCACTTGAGCGCGCATCAAGTCAACCGCACGGTTACCGGCGTCGATCGATACACCCGATGAGGCATACGCAGATTGGAATTGCCGGGTTTCACCTGGACACTGCTTATTTCGATGAACAGAAGCTGTGGAATCAGATAATGAACGCCCGATGTCGGTGCGGTACTGCATGCCATCGAAATTGATCGATTTGATGGTCTCATAAGATCTCGCCAATGCCTCCGCCAGGTCGGAACCCCAAGCCGTAACCCCTAAAACACGACCGCCTGCTGTAAGGATTTCCCCTGTAAGGTTCTCACCGGCGTGATCACCCGGTCCACTTTTCGTACCGGCATGGAAGACAACCACATCAGGATGGGTCTGGTCTAAGCCTGTTATGCTTTGCCCGGTGATGGGCGTGCCTGGATAACCAGATGAAGCCAGAACCACACAGGCAGAAGCACCTGGATTCCAGACGATTTCCATGTCACCGAGGCGATGACCATCCGCGCAGGCAAACGCAATCTCCAGAAGGTCGGTTTCCAGCAAAGGAAGCAGAACCTGGGTCTCCGGGTCACCAAACCTGCAGTTGAATTCCAGGACTTTCGGACCCTGTGAGGTCAAAATCATGCCGGCGTACAATACACCCGTAAACAGAGTGCCCTCCCGGCGCAAGCCATCCACCGTGCGCTGCAAAACCTCGGATTTGATCCAATCGAGGATCTCACTGGAAACTTTTGCTGGGGCAAAAGCTCCCATGCCGCCCGTGTTGGGTCCCTGGTCGCCATCCAGCAGACGTTTGTGGTCTTGTGCAGGCGGCATGCTGCGGATGTTGAATCCATCCGTAAATGCCAGGACGGACACCTCCTCACCCTGTAAAAACTGCTCCAGGATGACCTCATCACCAGCAGAACCGAGTGTTTTCTGGACCATGATCTCGAGGAGCGCCTTCTCTGCCTGCGCCAAATCCTGCGGGACGACGACACCTTTGCCTGCTGCCAGACCGGATGCCTTGATCACCAATGGCTCTGCCGGATACTTCCGGTAGGATTGCTGCAGATACTTCAGGGCAGGTTCATAGGCATCAAACCTGGCAAAGCTCCCGGTGGGGATGCCATGGCGAAGCATGAATTCTTTGGCGAAAACTTTCGAGGACTCGAGCTGCGCAGCCGCTTTGGAGGGACCAAACACTTTCACCCCTACAGCGGTGAGGCTGTCTGCCATCCCGGCTGCAAGTGGAACTTCGGGACCAATGAGTACCAGGTGAATGTCGTTATCCCTGGTAAATTCGATCAATGAATTGAAACCTTGATCGCCGGTTGTAGCCTGGATGTTTTCACCCAAGCCAGCGGTGCCAGGATTACCCGGTGAGATGAAGAGACGACCGAGAAGGGGCGATTTTGATACTTTCCAGGCAATTGCATGTTCTCTGCCGCCAGAACCTATGATCAACACGTTCATGATGCTGCCTCAAAACCAGTTTTTGTGATCTCGAAGTCCACCTCCAGTGGATAGCTGCCTGTAAAGCAGGCATCGCAATACCCCTTCCCCCTGGCGCCATCTCCTTCCACACGGTAGAGATTATCCGCTGCCACTGCACGCATCATGCCTTCATGGGAAAGGTAATGGAGCGTTTCACTGCCGATGTGTGAGCGGATCTCTTCCTGTGTCAGCCTGGCGGCAATCAACTCGGCATAGGTGCCCATGTCAACACCCATAAAACATGGATGGCGTATCGGCGGGCAGGTTACCAGCATGTGCACTTCTTTCGCGCCAGCTGAGCGCAGCTTCTGCACCAGAGGACCACAAGTGTTGCCGCGCACGATGCTGTCATCAATCGCAATCACGCGCAGACCGCGTACATTCTGGTCGATGACATTGAACTTCAATGAGACCCCCTGTTTGCGCAGAGAGTCTGTGGGTTGAATAAAAGTGCGTCCAATATAACGGTTTTTTACAAAGCCATCATTCATCGGTATCCCGGAAAGACGGGAGAACCCGATTGCGGCTGGAACCGAAGTATCCGGTATTGGAATAACGACGTCAGCTTCGATTGACACTTCCCTCGCCAGCTGTTCTCCCAGGCGCATACGCACCTGGTGGATGCTGAGATCGTCCCAGTCCGAGTCGGGACGGGAAAAATAAATGTGCTCAAAAACGCAGCGAGCTAACTGCGGTGATGGCGGCACTCCCTGGGAAACGCGAAGCGCAGCTTGAGTGAGAGTGACGATCTCACCGGGTTTTACCTCACGGATGGCAATACAGCCAATTGTTTTCAGAGCGCAGGTCTCCGAGGCAACCACATGCCCACCCTGAGGCAGTAATCCAATGCTCAAAGGACGGAAACCCCAGGGATCACGCACTGCGAAGACTCCGTCTCTGCTGAGAAGGACCAGCGAGTAAGCGCCTTTCCACCTGGGCATGGTGTTCTTGATGCGCTCCTCCCAAGTTGAACCCTCCGCCCCCGCCAGCATCAGGGTGATAATTTCCGAATCGGAAGTCGATGAAAGCCCAACCCCATGGTGGAGGAGACCCTTGCGCAGATCTGCGATGTTGACAAGGTTGCCATTATGCGCCACCGCCAAGGGTCCGTGCTGCGTCTCAATCAGAAATGGCTGGGCATTACGCAGCAATGAAGAGCCCGTAGTCGAATAACGCGTGTGAGCAATCGCATAATGCCCCACCAAAGGATCCAAATTTTCAGGGGTGAAGATATGTGAAATGAGACCCACATCCTTATGGATGCGTATGCCTGTCCCATCGGCAACGGCGATCCCAGCAGCTTCCTGCCCGCGATGCTGGAGGGCGAAAAGACCGAAGAAGGCCATCTTTGCAACCGGTTCCTGAGGAGCGAACACACCAATAACACCACACTCCTCACCCGGTGAATCATCAAAAAAGGAATCAGACGCCGGATTACTGCCCTCTAAGCTCATCGTCATCCTGGATAATCTTGTCTTGCTGTTCCTGTTGGAACGCAGTTACTCTGTCACGGATATTGGGATCCGATAAGGCGAATATTTTTGCCGCCAGCAACGCTGCATTGGCAGGTTCGAGCACCAGGGCTGGCGCGATGGCAGACGGCATGCGCAGAGAAGAGAAAATATCCCCTCCCCCGAAGCTGCTGCTTGGTGGCGGACAGGCAATCACAGGCGCTTTTACCGCGCCATCCGTGAACCCTGATAAGGCATTGCTGCGCCCCGCCACAGTGATGTAAACTTTGGGGCGTGGATCTGCTTCATATTGACGCAATAAATTGAGCGTGTGCTCGGCTGTCTTGTGCGCAGAACCGATACGCATTTCAGTTTCCAATCCTAGACCATGGGCTGCACCAGCTATCTGCTTGCTGTGCTCGAGGTCGGATTTTGAACCCATCAGGATGACGACCAGTGGCCTGGTCAACAAAGGTTTTTGCATGTGTACACCTCAAGGGGAATATCTGGCAGCATAAAGGTCAGCCTCATATGGGGCGCGCCGGTTGGGGCAAATTTCGCGCGGGCAAAGCTGGCAGCTGGCAAAACTTGTCTCAGTGGGAAATAGAATACCAGACACCGTTTTATTGGGCAGCATCAAAAAGCTGTCGGTCAGTCTGACACCGATATTTGCTTGAACATCCAAACCACTTGCACGATCTTTAAGCAGCTCAAACAGGTCACGCTGTTGGGTCAGGGGCCAGTCTTCCAAAGATCCCGGGTTCATACCGGAAAGCGAGCCGGGCTGGTAGTGGTCATTCAGGTGGGTCTTGAAGGCGTCGAAACCTGCCTCCAAAGCCGCTTCTTTGAGACAGTCGACCCAGAAACGGTGCAGGAAGTCATCCAGCCCTTCCTGCCAGATCTCCAACTCCATGCCGCAAGTTACCACATAAGGGAAGATACGGTGGACAGGGTCCAGGTTTACAACAAGCACCCGGCTGTCCAGGCGAACGCCATCAACAACAACATGGGAGCTGCCTTTTTCTTCAATGTAGGCAATTTTATAAATCGCTTTAGGACGGGCTATTTTTATCGCCTGGTTGAAGAACTCCAGGAACTCGTCCGAACGTGAACTACCCGGACGGACTCTAACTGTCTCCTGGAGAGTATCCAGATCCGGTGAAAATGGGATTGAATTTAAAACAATGAGGGTCATGGGAGTATCCCAACCCTGGTGAGGTTTGCGACCAACCTTGGTTCGACTGGATACGCTCCAGGCTCAAACTGGCTGCCGGTAAGGGTCTCATAAATGGCTATGTAACGCTGGCTCGCTGCCACCCAAAGATCAGCAGGCATCCTGGGTGGTCTGCCGTCGCCGCGATAACCTTGCTGAGCGTAAGCAATGCGAATGAATTCTTTGTCAAAATTCTCCGGCTCATCCCCGGACTCGAACCGCTGCGCATAAGTGTCAGCCTTCCAAAAACGTGATGAATCGGGCGTATGTACTTCATCGATCAAGGCGATGGAGCCATCCGGCAGACGACCCAATTCGTATTTGGTGTCGACGAGGATTAATCCGGATTGAGCTGCAATCTGCTGCCCCAGCGAGAAAACAGCCAATGCTGCGGATTGAACCTGTTCCCAGGTATCATCATCCAACAGACCTTTCTCAACTACCTCCGAGCAGGTCAGGCGTTCATCATGCCCGGTTGCCCCGCCCTTGGTTGTGGGTGTAATTATCGCCTCCGGCAGACGATCATTCTTGCGTAAGCCCTCCGGGAAGCGGTACCCATAAATTTCGCGCTCGCCCAATGAGTATCGATACCACAAAGCTGTGGTGGTGACGCCGGTAATATAACCGCGCACGATCACTTCAACCGGAAATGGCACCGCTTCGTGGGCGACCAGGGCGTTTGGGTCAGGGAGATCGATGACGTGATTCGAAATGATGGGGCGGGTTTTCTCAAACCACCAAGCAGACAGCTGGTTCAGCACCTGCCCTTTATAAGGTATACGCGCCAGTATCCGGTCAAAGGCTGAGAGGCGGTCGGTAGTGATCATTAAACGCCGTTTTTCGGAAAGCGGGTAGATATCACGAACTTTACCCGCTTCCTTTCCCGGCAGCGCCAGGGAAGAGCTATCGAAAGCTAACGGTAGAAGCGCCTGAATTTGTGATGTATCAATCATCTCTTTGGAATCTCCCTTCAATCGACCTTTTTCATTCCGCATAACCATATTCGTTAAAGATTCATCCTTCGACAAGATCATCCTTGAGATATTTCCAGTCATCAGCGAACGCTTTTCGACCTTTGCCTCTTGGACCCGCCCATGTCACCTGTCCTTTTCCGGTCACCGCCTCACGCACCCCATCAAACTGCGGATCCACATATTGCATAAACCAGGAATCCAAATGAGCCTTCAATTCCACAACTCGCTGTTTGTAGTGAGTTTCACCAACCAGGTTCTTACGCTCGTCCGGATCGTTGACCAGGTCGTAAAGCTCATGAGGACCATAAGGATAACGGTGTACGTATTTCCATTCCCGGTTGCGGATCATGCGAGTCGGACCATATTCGTCGAAAACCACAACTTTATCTCTACCGGTTAATGGGTGCCCCGAAAAGATGGGGGCAAAACTTCTCCCGGGCAGCGAGCCCATTTGCAGGTTCGGCAGACCGATGAGGTCAAGTATGGTTGGATACAGGTCGTAATGGCTTAACAAATCCGAGTTGGTCACGCCCTGCGGCACACAGCCTGGGCATGAGATGATCATGGGGACTTTCACCGAGGTGTCATACATATTGAAGGGGAATGTGCCGTTACCCTTGCCGAAGATGCCGTGGTGCCCCATGTTCATGCCATTATCACTGGAAAAAAGCACCAGCGTGTCTTCCAGCAAACCGTGAGTCTCGAGCCAATCCAGGATACGCCCCACACCCCGATCCATTGCAGTTACCGCTGCAAAATAGCCGCTCAATAAGGGTCGCCGGGACTCCTGAGTGTAACCGACCGGCGCACTGTTGACCTGCAATGGGTTCATTGGCTCCAATGGGATGGATGAGAAATCGCAGTTCTCAAAATAATCGTCATAAATTTCCCTGGGGTGGTGCTCGCGGTCCCAGGGACTGTGAGGAGCGGTATAGTTAACTCCGAGGTAAAAAGGCTTGCCGGATGCCGCCTGCATTTCAAGAAATTCAAGCGCATTTTGTGTGATGTAATCGGTAATATATGAAGGTTCCCTGACGACAATACCATCCCTGATGACCGGTGCATTGTAGTAGGGTCCGCCCCCCAGGGCATGGGGCTGCCAATAAGTGAAAGATTTTTGAGGGTGGTGTGAATCACCCAGGTGCCATTTACCGCTGAAACCACAAACATACCCGGCGGCTGCGAGGCTGTCCGTGTAACCGGGCTGACCAGACAGATATTCGGTTAATTCACCTTCCGTTTCCAACTCATCTTCCATGATCGCATTCCCGCCGCGCAGCCAATCGTGGATGCCGTGCTGCGACGGAATCCTGCCCGTGAGGATGCTGGCGCGCGCCGGGGAGCACACCGGTGATACACAGAAGAAATTTTCAAAGCGAATCCCTGTTCTGGCAATCCTATCCAGGTTTGGCGTGCGGATCTCAGGATTCCCCGCGCAGCCCATCGCCCAATATCCCTGGTCATCGGTCAGAATGAAAACAATATTGGGCAAGGTCAAAGGCATTCTAAATCTCCTGAGCGTATTTTACGCCGTTTTCGAACAACTTCAAACCAAGCCCATCCCTCTCGCCGCGTGACCAACGAGGATGCTGGTAGAAGAAGATGTGATTTTCCGGGTGCGGCATCAATCCGAGCACATTGCCCATGGGATTGCAAATACCGGCGATATCTGCGATGGAACCATTGGGATTCAACGGGTAGCTGCCGTTGGCAGCCGTCCCATCACGATGCGTATAAATCAACGCCAACTGGTCGTTTAATTTTAATTTTTCGAGGACCGTTTCTGAGGAAACCAGGAAACGCCCTTCACCGTGTGCTACCGGGCAGGTAATCGTCGAATCCAGATCCTTCGTCCAGACGCAAACCCTTGACTGCGGAGCCAGCGTCACCCAACGGCACTCAAAACTACCCTTTTCATTAAAACTCAGGGTCGCTGTGTCTTCATGTTCAGTATTGGGTTCAGGCAGCAATCCGGCTTTAACCAGCGCCTGGAAACCATTGCATATCCCGATCACCGGTTTACCGCTGGCGATGAATGAGCCCACCTCGTCTCTAAAATACACCTTCAGATCCAGGGCAAACAGGCGCCCAGCTCCAAGGGCATCGCCATAAGAAAAACCGCCCGGCAGAACGAGCGCCTGGTAATCAGACCAGCGCTTATCTTTGCCGCGAAGCTGGTTTATGTGGACAATCTCAGGACGGGCGCCGACCGCTTCAAAAGCCTGGGCGACATCATGATCACGGTTGGTTCCATTGGCGTGAAGGATGAGGACTGATATTTTCATCTTGGAAGAATCCCGTCTATTTCCAGGCATCTACCAAACTCGAGACCGGAAGTTGAGCCAGTGTCCTGATTTCATCATGTGTCCTGATTTCATCATGTGTCCTGATTTCATCAAGTGCCCTGATTTCATCCCTGGCTTTAGTCTCATCACCGGGATTTCTGTCAAAAATCACCAGAAAGGGTTCAGGTATCACCTGTCCCACCTCAGCGAAGGGAAGCCCGGTAAATAATCTCTCGAAAACAGCGGCATCATCTTGGCGGACCTCCACCAACAGGCAGCCGTTCGTCTCTCCAAATAGGGCTCTTAACGGAGTCAAAGCCGGGTCGATCCCATCATTTATTGGCAGGTTAAGGTTGAGTCCAAGTCTTCCTGCGATGCACATCTCCGCAGCAGCAACACCCAGGCCTCCTTCACTGAGGTCATGACAGGAGACCACCAAACCAGAACGGATGGCAGTATGCAGGGCGCGGTAGACAGGTAGAGCGTTGCCAGGTTGACCAGGGATACTGAAATTGTCTGGCGGACCGCCATCTTTCTCGACCGGGTAACCAAACGATTTTACAAAATGAGAACCGCCCCAGACGGGCTGGAATTCGCCTAAAAGATAAACCTTGCTTCCGGGTAGTTTCAGAGCCATGCTGACTGCATGACGGATATCCTCAACGATGCCGATCGACGAGATCAACAATGTGGGAGGGATCGCCTGTTTTTTTCCATCGCTGGTCAGGTATTCGTTGTTCAACGAATCTTTCCCCGAAATAAACGGGGTGCGGTAGTAGAGCGCGGCATCATGGCAGCCCCTTGCCGCTTCCACCAGGGAATCAAGCGTTTCAGGGCGGTTTGGGTCACCCCAGCAGAAGTTATCTAACAGGGCGATTCGATCTGGATCCGCACCAACAGCAACGGCATTTCTGATTGCCTCATCAACAACGCTCCATGCCATGAGATAAGCGTCAAGTTTGCCATATTCCGGATTGATCCCATTGGCAAGAGCAATACCGCGGGTCCCTTTTGTGCCAAACGGTTTGAGCACACACCCGTCTGAAGGTCCATCATCATGCAAACCCGTGAACGGCTTGATCACACTCCCACCCTGGACCTCATGGTCGTAGACACGAACGATGTCTTCCTTGGAGGCAATATTAGGGTGGGTGAGGAGACTGAGGAGGGATCTAGCTATGAGGGCAGAATCTAAATGATGAGCCTCGCGTGTAAGCACAGGCAAGTTCTCATCGGTATGCCGGTCAGATGAGGCAGAGGCAGCCTGCAAACGCTGGTTGTCCAGCTTGCGCTGAGCCACCAGCTTGCGTTGAGGAATACCTTCATGCAGGAATTCATTCTCCAGATCCAGCATGATGCTTCCTTTATAACGGACGACCAGCCTGCCGCTGGTATTAAAAGCACCAATATTACTGCGCTCGACATCATATAGATCACATATCTCTAACAACCTGGGCAAATTTTGCAGGGAAACAGCCAGCACCATTCGTTCTTGAGCCTCGGACAACCAGATTTCCCAGGGAGCAAGACCGGCGTATTTTAGGAGCACGTCATCAAGCTCCACATCCGCTCCACACTGGCTTGCCATCTCGCCAACAGCAGAGGATAATCCGCCAGCGCCGCAGTCGGTGATGGCATGATAAAGTTTCTCATCCCTGGCGCGAAGGACAACCTCCATAACCCCCTTTTCAACGATGGGGTTTCCAATCTGCACAGAAGCACCTGAAACTTCCCCCGTCTGAGCATCCATTGCCATGGAGGAGAAGGTCGCTCCGCGCAGACCATCGCGACCTGTACGCCCGCCGATAACCATCACCCGATCTCCAGGCTGGGGGCTGCGCGGGTGAGAATCTTTCGGAGCCAGCCCAACACAACCGCAGAAGACAAGCGGGTTGGCTGTGTAACCCGGATCATACAACACCGCACCGTTCACCGTGGGTATGCCCATCTTGTTTCCATAATCCTCAACACCAGAGACCACGCCTGAACGGATGCGCCTGGGATGAAGGACACCTGCTGGCAACGATTCGGATTCTATGTCCTGGGGTCCAAAACAGAGCACGTCCGTATTGGCAATCGGCTTTGCTGAAACACCAAGGATATCCCGAATCACACCACCTACACCGGTATTGGCGCCGCCAAACGGCTCGATGGCTGAAGGATGATTGTGTGTCTCAACTTTAAATGAGACCTCGTTTTCATCATCAAAATCGATGATGCCGGCATTGTCCACAAAAGCTGAACGAACCCATGGTGCAGCAATTGTCTCAGTAGCATGACGCAGGTACGTGTTCAGTAAATTATCAATCACTTTCCCCGGATGGACAGGCTGCGTAGTTGGCGGGTAACTGATTTGAGCTTTGAATGTTTTGTGGACACAATGCTCGGACCAGGTCTGGGCGATAGCTTCGAATTCCATGTCGCTCGGGTCGCGCCCTTCTATCTGGAAATAATTCTGCACAGCCCGCATTTCGTTCAAATCCAGAGCTGCCCTTCGCTCCTGAGAAAGCCGCATTAAAGCATCGCTGTCCAACCCTCTCACCGGTAAAACAAGAACCTCCGTGGAGGCGGCTGTATCCTGAGCGCCGCGAAGCGGGGGAAATACTGGCTCGATCTCGCCAATGGCGTAACGATGGATTGTTGGGTTCGCAAGGAGGAAGTGGGCAAGATTACTGACACCAGTCTCATCCAGACCATCACCATAAAGGATGTAACGAAATCCGGTTGAAGCTGTCTGCACACACGTTATCCCAAGTTCATGGGAAGCTCTTACAATTTGTTCTGCAACGGGATCTGTCACACCAGGACGAAGGGCGACTTCGACCCGAAAACCATTTTGATGGGCATCGATTGCGCTTGAAGATGGGGGCGCAGCCGCGCTCGTGTTATGACGAAAGCGACCCCAATCAACTGTCTGTGTGATGGGGTCACTGAGCAATTCCCTGGCGAGGCGCTGCAGGTCCTGCTCTCTCACCTGCTTGCTGGTATCGACCTGGATGAAATACAGGGGATGGCAATCGATCCTGGTCAGAGACGAATGCCCCAATGCATGAGCATCGGACAGGATGCTTTCAGCACGGGGATCGCCCGAAACTGCTTCGGGATCACCCGAAGTAACTTCGGGATCGCCCGAGGGGGTGCCCAAGTGGGTGCCCAAGTTGGTCTCGGGTTCTAAATGGGTTTGTTTTACGATGAAACGGTAGATTTCGAGCATTAAAGGCTTGTACGCAGGTCCCTGGTGGCAGGTAAAAATTCCTGATCCAATAAATTAAACAAGCGGCGGGAGCAGCAGCCGCCTGTCCTGGCAAGTTTATCACAACTTGTCTAGACTGGTTGCGTTTTTAAGCTGATCGTGCCGTCACCTGTCTCCAAAATCCAAATCGGACTTACTGGTACCTTTTGAGATTTAAGCGTCCTGAAAACTGGAGAGAATTGTCCCCTAAAAGCAGTATCTGTGTTGTTCCAGGCAGTTGATCATGGCAGATTCTGGCATGGGAATCGTCCGTGAACATGCCTCCCCATTGGTCTGCTGCAGCAGCGGCAGTTTCCAGGTTGAGATGCGTCGGAATGATGAAACCTGGCATTAATTGTTCCATCAAGCTGAAGCCTTTCCGGTTCTGGATATTCATATCGCTGTAAGCGTTGGCTAACTGCATAATGGCGATGTCAACCCTTCCCAGCTGTTCGAGTTGTTCTGTGGTGAAGGATTCTTGACCGATATCGCCAAAATGGGCAATCCTGAAACCGTCCATCTCGATCAGATATATATAGTTGGTTCCTCCTTCAGGCTTTAACCTATCACCTGCATTGTGAGCTGAGGCGATCCCAGTGATATTCAACCCGGGCTCCGATAACGCCCCGGAGCGGACGAAGAGCTGCCTTCCTGGAAATGAAACCAGGAAAGCATCATTGACATGGTCAAAGTGCGTGTGCGTGGTCAATAAAATGTCCTGTTCAATTGCAGGACTGGATAACTTGCCGGGATCGTGTACGTCCACCAACACCCTATCTCCTCGGGAGCCCATCAATTCAACTTGCGCAAACCCTTCATAATAAAGCAGGATACAGGCTGGCGGTTCGGGTGTATGCGAAGGCGCAGGCGTCATGGAAGGACGATCCCCGGCAGGAGAGTCTGAGGCAGGCTTTGGTGTTTGGGTTATATCCATAACCGTCGATGTTGGAGAAGGTTGTGTGGGTTCACCAGTTACAGGCAATACCTCCCCTGTTTGGGCAGCATCCGCCGAAGATGTTGAGGGCAATGTGCGGCAGCCCACTGAAACTGGGAGCAGGACAGTAAGCGCAAACAAAGTCAGGAAATTGCATAACCATCGTGGCAGAAACAAGGATTCGTTCCTATTTTTGAGGGTATGGTCGAAAAAGCACTTGGAGGAGGATTTATAATTCGGGAAAGACATCGAATCTAAAGGGAAGATGGAATTGGAGAAATCATGGGCAACGAAACCAAAAAAAATTATAACACCCCAATAGCAGACACCCGTTGGGACAGTTACCTTTCACCATTCTCCTGGCGGTACGGAACTGAAGAAATGCGCCATATCTGGTCAGAGGCGAATAAGCGCCGTACCTGGCGGTCGTTGTGGGTGTCGCTTGCCGAAGTGCAGTCAGAATATGGGCTGGTCAAACAAGAACAGCTGGCTGATTTACGACGCTGGCAGTCTGAAATCAACATAGACCGTGCCCTGGAGATCGAGGCGGACATACACCATGACCTGATGGCAGAATTGAGGACTTACGCCGAACAGGCGCGAATTGGTGGGGAAATCTTACATCTTGGGGCAACGTCCATGGACATTGAGGACAACGCAGATGTTTTGAGGATCCGCCAATCGTTAGAGTTAATCATCAAGTGGTTGGAGGAGCTGCTGCTCTTGTTTGCCGAGAAGGTCAGGCTCTATGCCCCTATGCCCCTGATGGCATTCACCCACCTGCAGCCTGCCGAACCATCCACGTTGGGCTACCGTTTGTCATCGTATGCTCAAGATCTGCTGCTTGATTGGGAAGCACTCGGCAGAGTCCGGCGAGGTCTGAAAGGCAAAGGATTCAAGGGGGCAGTCGGAACAGGCGCATCCTACGGCGAGCTTATAGGGGTGGAGAACCTGGCAGAATTCGAAACCCGTCTGTCGACACAGATAGGATTACCATTTTTTAATAGTCGCCAACCAGGTCTATCCGCGCAAGCAGGACTACGCCGTCGTGAGTGCTCTGGCAGGATTGGCGGGTTCACTTTACCGTTTCGGCTTCGACTTACGCTTGCTGCAATCGCCACCGATTGGCGAATTGTCGGAACCATTTGGCAAGCTGCAAGTTGGTTCATCCGCCATGCCCTTCAAACGCAACCCGATCAATGCCGAGAAAATAGACTCTTTAGCCCGCATGCTGGCTCAAATGCCGCGCCTTGCCTGGGATAATGCTGCTCACTCACTGTTGGAGCGCACGCTGGACGATTCCGCAAACAGGCGCACTTTACTACCGGAATCGTTCCTGCTGTCGGATGAGCTGCTGCATGTAACCAGGCGCATCATCAGCGGTCTGGTGGTTAACCAGGATGCCATGAACCATAACCTGGACGTGTATGGACCTTTCGCGGCGGTCGAACGGGTCTTGATGGGAGTTACCAGAGCTGGTGCTGACCGGCAGGAGATGCACGAGCGTTTGCGTAACCACGCCATGCAAGCATGGAGCGAGATCCATACCGATGAGCCAAACCCGTTAGGGCAGCTGGTGGCAAACGACCCAGAGCTGCTCAAATATCTTTCCGCCAATGAACTCAACGAGTTGATGGATGCACGACAGCATATTGGAGACTCACCCCAAAGAGCGCTGCAACTGGCGGATGAAATCGTACACACAGTGGCAAACAGCCATTAAATTAAAGATTAATAATGTCTGAGTAATCGTAACGTTCTCGTAACGATTTTTGGACGGTAGTTTCTTACAATAATAGCAATCACAACCAAGATTGCTACTTTGGCTTATGCCAAAAGAAGCAATCTCATCCTTGAGATGCAATCTCAAGCCTTGACTTTGATGGAGGAAAAAATGTTTGCTAATATTGTCGTACTGCTTATATTTGTTGGTCTTGCTATCCTGTTTGGTTGGCTGTTTCTTAGAGCACTCAAGTCGAAGAAATTGTGGGTCAAGATCGCTGGGGGAGTGGGAGCCGGTCTGATGACCCTGTTGATGATCGCCATTATCGTCGTTGGGGGCAGAGGTATCGGTATTCTGTATTTCCCAGGCGCGGATGCGGCGCCAGATATTACCGTTGAAGGCTCACCAGAACAGATCGCCCGAGGCGAATACCTGGTAAATATCTCCTGCGTGGGCTGCCACGGTCAACTGAATGCTGATGGAATCCCTGATGGACACCCACTCTCTGGCGGTTGGAATATCGCTGAAGCGGAGGGATTTGGTTTCATTGGCAGCCTGGTAACCGAGAACCTGACGCCCGGCGGTCCACTGGCAGCTTACAGTGACGGTGAATTGTTCCGCGCTTTACGACAGAGCATCAATGCCAAAGGATACCGATTGGGAATGATGGGATTCCTCCCATATAACCAGTTGAGTGATAGTGATACCGAAGCAATCATTGCATACTTACGTTCTGTTTCTCCAGTAGAGACATCTGTACAGGGAGGGGATAAAGCTAACTTCATAGCTATGCTGATGTTCGGTGCTGGAATGATGCCGGTACCTGAATTCACCCAAGGGTCCGTGACCGCCCCTCCTGAAGGTTTGAGCCCAGAATATGGGGAATATGTCGCCACATATGGTGATTGCCGCAGCTGCCATGGACCTGATATGACCGGCGCGCCTGCCAGCGCCTTAGGACCTGCTGTGCCCAATCCCAGACCTTTTGTATCAACCATCACCCTTGACGAATTCATCCAGACCATGCGGACTGGCGTTCGACCGAATGGCAAGGCACTAGAGATGCCCTGGGAGAATGCATCCAGGATGAATGATGTCGACATCACTGCCTTGTACAACTACATGACCGCGCCTCTACCATAATACTATTCGTGAGAAGGAGAAGCGTAGTTTTGAAAGGAATCAGAAAATTTTTTAATCCTTTGCTGGGAATTCCGGAATTCCCAGCAAAGACAGAATATGGGCTAACTGTAATTTCCCGAGAATTTGTGGTTGTTTTTTTACTGCTGGCGATTCTCTTGAGTTCAACAGCCTGTTCACAGCCACAGAAAACAGAAACCACTGAAGAGTACACCAACGAATTGCAGCAACTGGTAGATTTACAAGGAGATCCTGAGGCTGGGAAAAGCAAGTTTATGGGTACTTGTGCCAGCTGCCATGGTATTGACGGGAAAGGAATGAAAGGATTGGGTGAAGATCTGACGAGGATGGAGATACAGGAACGGTCCGATGAAATTCTGATACACACAATCAAGACAGGAGTCAAGGCTGGATCGCCTGAAAACAAAACCAGGGTCGACATGCCGCCAAAAGGCAATAATCCTTCGTTTTCGGACCAAGATCTCGCCGATATCGTGGCATTTATCAGGACGTTGAAATAACTCACCAGATACCTTATCGATAGAAAGGAAAGGGGTTTATGCTTTATAAATGGTTCATTTTTCTTCACATTATTGGCGTCTTTGGATTCTTGATCGCTCACGGAACCTCAGCAAGTGTTGCTTTCGCTTTAAGGAAAGAGAGGAAAGCTGAAAGAATACGCGCCCTGCTCCTGCTTTCGGCAGGCTCTTATCCGGTGATGTATCTCTCTTTATTGATCTTGCTGATATCCGGGATCATTACTGGTTTCACCGGGCATTGGTGGGGAAAGGTGTGGATTTGGGTTTCGCTGGTTGTGTTAGTAGCGATCGTTGCGGCAATGGTTCCGCTGGGATCCAGTATTTATGGCGCTGCCCGGAAAGCATCAGGTCTTCCGTATTTTGAAAAAGGGAAGACCCAGGAGCCTATTGAAGCAAAAAGCGATGAAGAGATTGGAGAAATCCTAGACAAAGGGAACCCCTGGCTGCTTTCAGCGATCGGTTTTGGTGGGATAGCTATTATCACTTACCTGATGATTTTCAAGCCCTTTTAATGATGTCGTACTTCAGAATGCGCACCCGGAAGGCTGCGGAGGCGCATGCTTAAGGCCATCGGCAAAGTTTGCAGGTAGTTGAATGGGTTCAAAACCATCCCGAGCGGTTCCCTTGTATGCCGTTCCGCCGTAACCGTAAGGGTGCATATGAGCCCTGATAATTACCTCTGTACTCTCCATCACATCCACCGGACCACCGGAGCGTGCAAAAGGTTGCTCTTCGACATGGCTGTGAGTTAGAATTCGGCGGTACAGAAGTTTGCCATCCGTAGTGAGCACCTCCCACCAATCGGCATACTGGTCGCACCCGGTATCCGCACTTTCTATCTCGACCGAAAACTGGTATGAGCCTGGATTACCAGAGACATCCACTGCCACGACATGTGCCTGAAGGGAAAGCGGGGTATCCGTGCTATTTTCTACAACAACAGCTTCAGGGACTACTTGATTTACTGTATCAACAGGCGTGCCAGGCACTGCTTTACATGCAGAAAAGACCAGCGAAAAAATGATCAGTTGAATCAGACGGAGGTTTTTTACCCAACATGCGTCCATTCGTCTCTGCTCGGGAAGATGTGCCATCTCCAAAACAATTCCTGCTTAAACGGTTGTACCGGTGAAATTAAATTTGCCGATCTTCAGCGCTGGGAACCCGCATGGCGATTGCTCCCATTTCCCCAACCAGGAGATAGGAGGTGTTCCCGATCGCCTCCACATTTGCAAGCGCCTCGACGTAGGATTGGGTGAAACGCAAATTCTTTACCGGGTAGGCAATCTCACCATTTAAGACCATGTACACACCGTCTCGAGTCATACCTGTGATGACACAATCACGCGGGTGAACCGGGCGCGTGTACCAGAAACGGGTGATGTACAAACCGCGTTCAGTAGCGGCGATCATCGCCTCAAGGCTACCGCTGCCAGGCGCCATAAAAAGATTGGTGGCAATCGGTCCAAACCCACGCGCCATGGGCGGCAAGGAATGCCCGGTGCTTTGTTTGCCCGCTTTTTGGGCAGTGTAGCGGTCATAAACAGGACCAAGGACAATGCCTGCACGCACGATATCCACGCGCCGCTTGGGTACACCTTCATAATCAAATGGTATTGGGGAACCATCCGCATCCAGACCATCATCCCAGATTGACACATCAGATTGCATCAGCCGCTCACCTATCCGGTCAACCATCCACGAGCGACCTTCCAACACTGACTGCGCCCCCATGCCGGTGAAATTGAGCATCTGGAGGATGTCCTGGGTGGCATAGTGATCGAGGATGACAGCATATTCACCTGCGTCGACCTGCCTCGGAAAGCGTCCCATTTCCGCCTTTTTTATTGCCTGCCTGCCAAGTTGTTCCGGGTCCAGTTGTTGGATATTCCAACCAGAACCTTGAGCCCTCCCAGAAGAATCATCACTCATCACCACGGTCTGGAAATCAGTACGTGTCGATTCATGATAAGCGTAGACACCGCGTGAATTGGCGACCGCCAGCGCACCATAACCCGTAGAAAATGCGCCGGAGGCGTTCAAGTTTCGTTCGCTCGCCAAACTGCAGACGACGCTTACAGCGCGGGCGCGGTTCTCAGCAGAATATGCGGCAGTTGTTTCATCGAATGAATCCACAGAATCATACTGCGCTTTTTCTGCCAGCCCTGGATAGTCCGGATCTTCAGGACTCACCTGGGCATTAAATTTTGCCTGCGCGATGGCTTCGTCCAGCCCCGATTCATCCAGACGGTTCGTGCTGGCAGTCCCGAGTTTCTTGCCCACCAGGTAGCGGATCAGGATAGTGGTGTCTCTTTCAGCGACATTCTGATGGATGACATTGTTAGCAAACCGGGTCAGAGCGCTATCAGACTGCATGACGATCACCTCTGCCTCATGTTGAGCCGGAGTGCCGTGGCTGCAACGGAGCAGGATATGCTCACACAGGGTCTTTATCTGTTTTGGTGAAATCGATTGATTTGTGTTCATATATTCTTCCGGCGAATTCCAGCGCTTATAACTTGCGCTTTCACTTCATCACACCGACGCGGCACATTGCGGAAGCGTGACGGTGCTGCGCCATGCCCTGTATGAGCAACCTGACCGGGCTGTCCTTTCCCACAGTTAGGAGTACCCCACATGTTCCAATGGTTTTGGTTACAGATCGCATCGCAGCTGTTCCAAAATTCTGGCGTAATCCCAGTGTAAGTGCAGTTACGCAGCATCCGTCCCATTTTCCCATTTTTTATTTCATAACCGATCTCGGTCCCGAATTGGAAATTCAAACGGCGGTCATCAATTGACCATGAGCGGTTCAGCTCCATGTAAATGCCGTCATCCGTATCAGCTATCAAGTCGTCGAATTCCCAACTGCCAGGCTCAAGCGATATATTGACCATGCGGACGATGGGGATACGGTTCCAACCGGAGGCGCGCATACAGCCGTTGGACACTTTTCCGAGACGAGAGGCTGTTTCACGTGACATAAGATATCCCACGAACAATCCATCCTTAACCAATGGCGATGACTGGGCAGGCACACCTTCATCGTCCCATCCAAATGTGCCTAACCCCAGCGGTCTGATGCTGTCGGCGGTCAGGTTGACGACCGGCGAACCATACTGCAGGGTGCCCAGAAGGTCTGTTGTGAGAAACGATGTGCCTGCATAGGCTGCCTCTGCGCCAAAAACACGGTCCAATTCTGTCGGGTGCCCACAAGATTCATGCACCTGGAGCGCCAGCTGTGTCCCGCCGAGGATCAGGGTCGTTGTCCCGGATGGACAGGCATCCGCGGTCAGCAGTGCAACAGCCTCGCTGGCAATACGGTGCGCATTCCCGGGAAGGTCCCAGGCGAGGAAATGTTCCCAGCCGCCGGTGACCTGCTGGCGGGCGAATGAATTGGGATAGGAGCGCGTTTGCACTTCGCCATTCCCCACCGCAGTGGCTTGAATCCCACCTCCGGTCTCGGTGATGGTTTGTTCAACAAAAGCGCCATCGGTGTTGGCAAAATACTTGTGGTCGCGCCAGAGAGTCAGGTTGCTGCGGCGGGTGCGCAGCTTCTGCCCGGAAAATTCCGGCACCTCTGCCATGGCAGTATCGGCTGCCATCAAGACGGATAGGCGTTCTTCGGGTGGCACTGAAAATGGATCAATCTCGACCGGCGTCTGGTAAACACCCTGGCTTGTCACTGGCGGACCCAGGTCCACAGGTTCAGCCTGCACCAGAGAAGAGGCACGCGCAATCCTGAACGCCTGGTCTGTGACCTCGTCAATTTCAGCAGCACCCAGTTCACGACTTGAGGCGAAACCCCAGGCGCCGTCCACGAGCAGGCGGACGCCAAAGCCAGCAGACTCTGAATAGTTCATCAATTCAACGACACCATCTTTTACCGACATCGACTCTGAGCGATTGTCGACCACCCGGATATCAGCATATTGCGCCCCTCGCACCTTTGCCAGGTCCAGGGCACGACTCATTAACGATTTCAACTCTACCTCCTACCTGGTGTAATGGTGGGGTATCCAGGCACACTCAAACCCGGATTGTCTCTTCCCTGGCGGGACCCACAGAGATCATCGTGATGCGCGCCCCCACCAGTTCTTCGATGCGGTTGGCATAATCCAGAGCCAGCCTGGGGAGCTGCTCATAACGGCGCGCCAGGCGAGTGGAGCGCTGCCAGCCTGGCAGTTCTTCATATACCGACTCACAGCTTTCCAGCCAACGGGCGTCCCCTTGCCAGTAATGACTGGACTCCAGCATACCGGGGCGTCGGTAGCCCGTGCCAACCTTGAGCCTGTCCAGTTTATCGAGCACATCCAGCTTGGTCAGCGCCAGCTCTGTGACGCCGTTCAACTGGCAAGAAAAACTCACCGCTGCAGCGTCGAACCAGCCGCAGCGCCGCGGCCTGCCGGTGACAGTCCCAAATTCTGCGCCTTCCGAGCGGAGCAATTCCCCGCTTTCATCAAAGAGTTCCGTCGGCATAGGACCAGCACCAACCCGGCTGGTGTAGGCTTTGGCAACCCCAATCACGCGGGTAATGGCAGCAGGCGCAATTCCCAAACCCGTACAAGCGCCTGCTGCCGTCGTTTCAGATGCAGTGCTGTAGGGGTAGGTGCCCCAGACATTGTCCAGCAATGTGCCCTGTGCGCCTTCCAGGAGGATATTCTTCCCAGCCTGAAGGGCTTCATGCAGCATGCCGTAAGGTTCTTTCACGAAGGAACGCAGAAATTCATACTGGCTGAGCAACTGCTCTCTGACCTGCTCAAGGTTGAGAGTATCCATGTCAAAAGCATGTAAAATGCGGTTTTTTACTTGCAGCTGCACACGCAGTTTTTCGGTAAGCACTTCACGGTCTGCCAGATCAAAAAGTCGAATGCCGTTATAACTGACCCGGTCCGCGTACACAGGTCCCATTCCACGCCGGGTTGTGCCGGTCCTGGCATCACCCTTCGCATCCTCATAGATTGCCTCGATCAGCGGATGGTAGGGCATGACCACATGGCAACGCGGAGACACCCACAAACGGTGACGCAAATCGATGCCGCCTGATTGTATGGAGTCGAATCTCATCCAACAGCGTTTTCAAATTAAGGACAACACCCGGTCCAATCACACAGGAAGCGCCGGGGACTGAAAATCCGTTTGGCACCAGACGCAGCTTGAATGTGCCATGAGGATTTATTACAGTATGTCCGGCATTATCTCCACCGTTGAATTGAGCGACTATTTCATACGTATCAGAAAGATAATCAACGATCTTTCCTTTCGCTTCATCCCCCCACTGCACACCGATCACAGCTGTTACAGGCATAGTGACCCTCCCATTTTATGTTCTAAAAGAGATTTTCCCACCTGAGAGGCTCAGGCTGAGACCCTCAGGCGCTACACCTGGGATATTGGACGTGTAGCCTCTCTTTGCAGACGGTTGTCGCGTTCGAGAGTCAGGCGGAGTCCCTGGTCGAGTGAAAAATAAGGTTGGTATCCCAGTTTATCGCGCGCCAGAGTAAGGCTGGCACACATGCGTGAGACGCCCGGGTCTGTGCGCGGGCTGTTAATCACTTCAGGATTGGCGCCGGTCGCATCAATCACCAGGCGCACCAACTCACGTGTGGTTGTTTCCTTCCCGCTGCCGATGTTAATCACCATATTGTCCAGGTTTGGGGCAGTGGATGCAGCGATCATCGCTGTGACCACGTCATCCACAAAGACGTAATCACGCGTCTGATTTCCGTCGCCATGCAGAACGATGGTACCCCCGCGTACTGCCTGCCGCAGAAAATTGGGGATGGCTGGCGGATGAGAAGGAGGCAAATGCTGACCAGCACCGTATACATTAAAAACGTGCAGGCTGACCGTCTCGATGCCCCATAAATCGCCAATGGTACGGATGTAATATTCAGCCGCAAGCTTCGAGACCGCATAAGGTGAGCGCGGATTGGGTGTGGCATTTTCCCTGAGCGGTTGTTCGGACTGGTCGCCATAAACAGCACCTGAAGATATGAACACCACCCTACGCACACCCACATCGCGCATTGCTTCCATCAGACTCACCGTGCCGCCCACATTGGTGGCGTTGTATTCACGCGGGTAAAGCACGGATTCAGGCACGGAGACGCGCGCGGCAAGATGGTAAACACAATCCACATCCTGGAGCAGTGTCCATAATTTCGGGCGGTCATTGACGTCCCCGCGGGTGAAAAGCACATCCTGAGAAATGGATTTTGGATCACCTGTAGAAAGGTCATCCAACCCGCGAACCTGGTGACCCTCTCGAACCAGGAAATTCGCAAGGTTAGAGCCCAGGAAACCAGCTGCACCTGTGATCAAAAAATTCATACCTGGAGGATTATAACATCCTGATATAGATTGCCTCGACATTGAGGAATGGTTTGACAACAGTCAGTGAAGACGTTAATATTTCCCCAATCCGAATCGGAAACTACAATTATCTTCAAGCACCTGCTACCTGAATTACATTCAACACAAATTTATCAGCGAACTTACTCAAACAGAGGAATCTCATGATCAAACAAGATATGCTTGTCCTGCAGGATGACGACCAGTACCTGGTCATGACTGAAATCACTCATGAGACCGTCGCCAGGGAGAAGAACGCCAGTACCGCCATACAGGCAGCGGTTGGTGCGCTGGGCGGCGGAGGGACCATCACCCTTGGACGGGGCACTTTCAGGCTGGATAAGCCTGCCAGGCTGGCAGACCGTGTCTGGCTGCGTGGGAAAGGCAGGGACACCCGCTTAGTGGTAGGCGGCGCCAATCAAGTTGGCAGTGCCAATCAAGTTGGCGGCGCCAACGTGGGTGGCGCTGCCAACCAGGAGGGAATCGGGTTACTGTGTGACAGCCTGGAAGGGGCTGCCATTTCAGACCTGACCATCGTCCCAGAAGGTGCGCAAACCGGGAGAGCGGGGATTATCCTCGATGCCTGCGGTGACACACAAGTACGCCACGTCTTTGCAGGAGGGTTCAGTGGTTATGGCATCTGGGTTAGAAACAGCTCTTTCCTGTGTACCATCGAATCGTGCAGCCTGGCGGGGAATGGGGCGGCGAATATCTACCTGGAAGAACTTGCCAAAGGGCGGGGCGGAGAGTTCATCCCCAACCTGGTCAGCGGATGCACGATTTACGGCGGAGGCAAAGGGATCGAATGTAAGAACACCATCGTGGCAAACATCATCGGCTGCTGTGTGTTCCAGACACGCGACACCGGTTTCCACCTGCATTCGCAAAGCAACAGCATCGTAATTAACGGATGCCGCACTTTCCAGGTGGGTAAATACGCCGTACTGCTGGAGGATACTGATGAATTCAACCTCACGGGCAATATTTTTTGCTGGCATATCGAAGATGGGGTCGTGATCAGGAATGCGAACTGGGGTACCATCTGCGGCAACGAGGTGATTGACACCGGCAGCTTCAACTCCGGTGTTGAGGATTTCACCGCACGCTGGGAAAGCGCTCCAAAGGATCTCCCACCTTACAGCGCGATAAAGCTGCACGACACGCGCGGTTACACCGTCTCCGGGAACTCGATCTTCAACTGGGGCGTAGCACCTGCGATGGAATTTGGTATCTACGAAGACGCAGACTGCTATAACAACAATTTCAGCGCCAACAACATCAATTATTACGCCAAGAAAGATGTCGAATCCCTGGGAAAACACTCCACGACCAGCAACAACATCAGCTCGAAACAGCGCCCGCATCACATCCGCGAACGCGAGATGCCAGAATTTTTCCAGACTTTCCAGACTGAGCTGACTGATGAATTCATCTTCAGGCAGCTAAAATGAGTAGTTGGCGGGTGGGCATTGACCTGGGGGCTACCAAAATCGGGTTAGGGTTAATCGATCCTGGTGATCAGGTGGTTGCCAGGAGCCGGATCGAAACCCGGTCCTTTGAGGGTCCTGCCAGCGTGGTGCATCGGATCAGCGAATGCGTGGCGGATTTGAAGGAAGAACTTCCAACTGGAACAGCTCTATCCGGTGTGGGCATCTGTTCTCCAGGACCCGTTAATCATATCGCCGGCGAGTTGATAGACCCGCCAAACCTGCAGGGCTTACAGCATACCCCACTGCGCAGGATGCTGGAGGAAACATTGGGGTTACAAGTGATCCTGGAACATGATGCCAAAGCATCCGCGCTTGGAGAATTCCATTTCGGCGCCGGGCGAGGTGCGGGCAGCATGGTTTATATCGTCGTGGGAACCGGGGTAGGGGCGGCGATCATCATTGATGGTCAACTGCTGCGCGGCGAACACAATACTGCGGGAGAAGTCGGGCACATCACCATCGACCGCTTCGGGGAGACATGTGCATGCGGCTCGCGAGGCTGCGTGGAAACCTTTGTTTCCGGACCCTGGATTTCGCGCAGGTACCGGCGAGCCGCCAGCATCACAGATACAGATATCTCAGCAGAAACAGTCACCCAGAAGGCAGTGGAAGGAGATTCACTGGCAGTAAAAACACTCAAAGATGCAGGCGAAGCGCTTGGAGTGGCTGTGGCAACCATTGCAATGTTGCTGAATGTAGACCTTTTTGTAATCGGCAGCAGCGTGGCAAAGGCAGGTGATTTGTTATTAGAGCCGGCACGCAACATCGTGATGGATTACTGCTACCAGTCGGTGGGATGCAATGTCAGGATCGTGCAGAATGAATTGGGTGATGATGGACCCATCCTGGGATGCGGGTGGCTGGTGGACCAGCTGTTGGCTGGTGGACCAGCTGTTGGTTGATGGACCAGCTGTTGGCTGATGGACCAGCTATAAACGGGTGAATCAGCGCCTGGACCAAAGGCTTAACACGGATGGTGTCCGCTAGGTATAATTCGTCCATCGCTAAATAACAGAATATTGGAGGAAACATGAACAACCGGGTCCGTTACGGGATACTCAGCACCGCCCGAATCGCACGCAACGCACACGTCCCTGCTGGTGAAAAAGCGTCCAACAGTGAGATCAGCGCCATATCCAGCCGCGACCAAAAGACAGCTGAATACTGGGCGAAGGAGTTGAAGATCCCCAAAGCCTACGGCACATACCAGGAAATCCTGGACGATCCTGATGTGGATGCGGTGATCAACCCGCTGCCGAACAACATGCACCACGAATGGACCATCCGCGCAGCCGAAGCGGGCAAACACATCCTGTGTGAAAAACCGCTGGCAATCACGGTAAAAGAGGCCCAGGAGATGGACGCTGCGGCCAGGGCGAACGGTGTGCTGCTGCTGGAAGCTTTCACAATCCGTTATGTACCCCAGATGGCGTTTGTACGCGATTTGATCAATTCCGGGAAAATTGGCGAGACCAGGATCGTGCGATCTGAACTGATGTTCACCATCCAGGATTGGGTCAATGATGTGCGCGCCAAGGCAGACCTGGCGGGCGGAGCGCTTCTGGACGCAGGCTGTTACTGCGTGAACGCCATCCGTTACCTGATGGATGCCGAACCCTCCAGCATCCAATCCTTCCAGCGAGTGCGCCAGCCGAACGGCGTCGATTCTACCACCACCGCCATTATGGTCTTCCCGGGAGAGCGCCTTGCCTACATGGCGACGGGCATGGAACAACCTTTCCGCGGCTGCTGTGAGATCATCGGCAGCAAGGGGAGGATCGAAATGCCTGATCTGTTTGGAGGAAGTAAGGTCAATGTGATCGTGGATGGCGAGGAAAGCGTGCACAAATTCGAGCCATTCGACCGCTTCAAGGCACAGATAGAGCACTTTTCGGATGCTATTTTGAACGGAACGAACCTGATGGCGCAGCCAGACGATGCCATCAAGAACACAGCGGTACTGGTAGCAATCCAACAGTCTGCCGATGAGGGACGGGCAATCGAGGTGATGAAAGTATAGGTGAACACACCTCTCGCAAGTTATAGGGCTGACCCTGCCCTTGCCTTCCCACCTGAAACCTGGCAGTCGACGAACACCGACCGCACAATTCAGAAACTCAAAATGCGCCTGCTCCGATCGCGCAGTGTGGTGGATATCGAGCGTGCGCGCCACACCACCCAAAGCTACCAGCGAACGGAGGGTCAGCCCATGCCGCTTCGCCGGGCAAAGATGCTGCTGTACCTGGTACGAGAGATGAGCATCTCCATCGACCCGGACGAGTTGATCGTGGCAAACCGGTCGCTGCTGCCGCGGATGGGGGTAATTGCACCAGAAGGCGCGGTCAACTGGATTGATAAGGAGCTGGATATCCTGCCCACACGCCCTCAGGACCGCTTCGACATACTACCGGAGCAGATCAGCGAGCTGCGCAATGAGATCTTCCCTTACTGGCGTGGTAAAACCCTGGAGGACCTGGTGGATGAACGCCTGCCGGAGGATGTGAAGGCGGCGGTTACAGGTAAAGCTTTCAGCCTGAACCAGACAGACCACGCACAAGGGCACATCCTGCCGGATGTCGAAGGCTGGCTGAAACTTGGTGTGGGCGGTCTGAGGAAAAAGGTGCGACAGCACATGGACTTGTGCAGCGAACAGGCGCATTTCTATGAAGCTTCCCTGATCGCTCTGGAGGCGGCTGAAGAGTTCCAGCTGCGATATGCGCACCTCGCACGCCATCTGGCGCGGCAGCCTGCACCCCAGTGTGAAGACATTAACCGGAGGCAGGAACTGGATACCATTGCCGCCAACTGCGAGTGGCTTTCAGTAAACCCTCCCCAAAATTTTTACCAGGCGCTGCAGTCCATATGGTTCCTGTTTGTGATTCTGCAGATCGAGTTGAATGCCAGCAGTTTCTCGCCCGGGCGTTTTGACCAGTACATGCTTCCCTTCCTGGAGAAGGATCTGGACAATGGGACACTCACCCTGGAAGATGCCCAGGTGCTGCTTGAACACCTTTGGCTCAAGTTTAACCAGATCGTGCTGCTGCGCAGCAGCACGAGCGCGCGCTATTTCGCCGGCTTCCCGATCGGATTCAACCTGGTGGTGGGCGGTCAGCGCTCAGACGGCGATGCCACAAACGTGCTCAGCTATATGTGTCTGCGCGCCCAGGCGGAAGTCGGCTTGACCCAACCCAACCTGTCCATCCGCATCCACAAGAACAGCCCGGCAAAATTCCTGCAGGCGGCTGCAGCCGTCATCGGCAAAGGCAGCGGGATGCCGCAGGTCTTAATGACGAGGTGATCGTGCCCGGGCAGGTCGCCAGGGGTATCGACCCTAAGGATGCCCTGGATTACGCCATCGTTGGCTGCGTGGAGCTGTCCACACCCGGAAAAGCTCTGGGTTGGAGCGACGCTGCCATGTTCAACATGACGCGAGTGTTTGAGCTTACCCTTTTTGGCGGGAAAGACCCCCAAAGCGGTGTGCAGGTTGGTGTTGGAACACCGCCCCTGGATAAACTTGAATCTTTTGAAGCACTCGAAGCAGCCTATGACCAGCAGCAAACCCATTTCATCGAACTGATGATCCGCGGCTGCAGGATCGTGGACAACATCCATGCCGAGGTGCTGCCCTCGCCGTTCCTTTCTCTGGTGATCAATGACTGCGTTGAGCGTGGATTGGACGTCACTGCTGGCGGGGCGCGCTACAATTTCTCCGGCGTGCAGGGAGTGCAGATCGCCAATCTCGCCGACAGCCTCGCCGCCATCAAGCAGGCTGTATATGAACAGGGGTGGTTATCTGCGGTTGAGCTGTTGGAGGCTTTACGGGCAAATTTTGACGGCTACGAGCGACTACGGCAGCGCCTGATCAACGATGTACCGAAATACGGCAACAACGACCCCACGGTAGATGGTCTGGCAGCAGAATGGGGCGACCACTACAGCGAGAGCGTCAGCCAGTTTGAGACCATCCGCGGCGGTGTCTACCAGCCCGGGTTTTACACTGTCTCGGCGCACGTGCCCATGGGCGCTAATGTGGGTGCTACACCCGATGGTCGGCTGGCAGGCACTCCCCTGGCAGATGGAGGACTGTCACCAACCGCCGGACGCGACCGCCTGGGTCCCACCGCCGTGCTGAACTCAGTCAGTGCCATCAACCTGAAGCTGGCGTCCAACGGCACGCTGCTCAACATGAAATTTCTGCCCTCATTCTTTAAGACGAAGCATGCCCTGGAGCAGTTCGAGACCTTCCTGCGCGCCTTCTGCCAGCTGAAGATCCCGCATGTGCAGTTCAACGTCGTCTCTGCCGAGACGCTTAAAAAGGCGCAGGCGGACCCGGAGGCGTACCGCACCCTGGTGGTGCGCGTGGCGGGTTACAGCGCTTATTTCACCGAGTTAGACAGCGAGCTGCAGGAGGAGATCATCCGCCGGACAGAGTTTGAGGGGGTTGGTCAAAACTAATCCCTGAGCCTGTACACACGTCACATCTGCAAATTCTGCTTGATAACAATACCGTCTAAATTCATTTCAGTTGAATTCTTTCGAGAGTAATTCGAGCATAGCAACTACATACGACATGCGGAAACGGGTTTCGGCGGGGTCGTTTTCGCGCTCCTGGCGCAGCTGGTCGGCATCCACCCCCAGGATGAAGGGATCCTCCCAGGCGAGCCAGTCCACATCCATCGTCTGCACGCCCGGTTCCAGGCGCAGCACCAGCTCTGCAACAAAGCTCCAGTCGTCCCGGTGCGTCTGTTCGAGGGCTTGCGACAGCCTGTCCGCCTGGACGGCGATGTGAGCCCAGGCGAAGTCCAGCCATTTACCCAGCAGCATCTCTCCTGCCTGGCTGACCATCTGCTCCAGCCTGCTGTAGGTAGCCGGGTGAGTGACCCATGCGGCTTCGGAACGGTGAAAGATCAGGGGGGTGTGCGCTGGCTGCAATGAGCTGATCGACTCAGAAAATGCTCCAGCGTGGGATGTCAGCAAGGCAAAGGATACCCGGTCCGGAAATGCCAGGTGCACCAGCATGTCTTGCGGCAAACGCTCCAATGACCAGCGGTAGAGCGAGCGGAACTGCTTCCCAACGGTGTGGTTGCCAACGGGGATGTGATCTGGGACGAAAACCTGGAAGTATTCATCCTCCCGGAAAAATGCACACAACTCCGGCTGTGACTCAAGCGTGGGAGTGGTCAGGCTGAGGCATGTGGTCTGAAATAGTTTTTTCAATGCAGGGGTGCATTTTTGTAACGCACGCAATGTTCCACCGCCCGGGTCATGCCCGGCGAGGAGAGCTGCCTGCCCGAGCATACGCTAAGAACCTGCGGGCATGAACTCACGCTGCCAGCGGGTTTCCAAAGCCTGGCGCCAGTCTTGGGCAGCGAGGCTGAGCTCTGCGGTGATGTCCGGATACCGGTCTTTCAAGTTGATCCGTTCTCCCATATCCTGATCCATGTCCGAAAGGTGAACATCGTCCTCGACAGGTGCGCCTTCGACCAGCTGACCATCCAGCACCAGCTTCCACCTGCCACGCCGCACGGCAGTCTGCCCGTTCATCTCCCAGTAAAGGTGACGGTCAGGCAGCGGCAGCCCCTGAGAGATGTATCCCGACAGGTCGATCCCGTCGAGCTCGTATTCTGCCGGATCCCCACCAGCCATGTTCAGGAAGGTTGGGAATATGTCCATCGAGGCACAGGCTGAAATCGAGCACCTTACCCTCAGGCACCTGACCCGGTGCATGCAGGATGGCGGGCATGCGGATGCCGCCCTCGTACAGACTGAACTTGTGCCCTTTCAGTTTCCCGGCGGAACCACCGTAGTAGGGGTCCTGGGTACCATCCAGCCAGTTGCGCGACTCGCGCGAACGGACCGTTGTCTGAGGTAAAGAAGGTGACCGTGTCCTGGTCCATCCCCAGACGCTCCACCTCCGCCATGATCTCGCCCACGCCGTCATCCACCGCGCTGAGCATGGCTGCCATGATCTGACGGTCCCAGGGCAGGTGGCTGAACCTTTGCATATATTCTTCCGGGGCGTGCATGGGGTAGTGCGGGGCGTTATATGGTACATAAAGGAAGAACGGCTTCCCCTCTGCGTGCGCATGACGCAGGTATGCTACCGCCTGCCGCGTGATGGTGTGGGTGAAATACTCACCGTTGCGCCAGATCTCCTGGTCGTCCTGCCAGAGATCGTGGGTGGGATTGCCCAGAATTCTGGGCCATGCCCCAATAGAAAATATGCGAATAATAATCGATGCATCCTGCCAGGAATCCTGTCCAGTGGTCAAAGCCGTGATGGTGCGGGCGGCTGGCAGGAGACACTCCCAGGTGCCATTTGCCGGAGAGGTAGGTATTGTAACCCAGCCCTTTCAAGGCTTTTGCCAGGGTAGGTACGGTTACGGGCAGCCCGGTAGCGGTACGGTGACCGGCGAGGATGGCACGCACACCGGCGTTGCCCGGGTAGCGACCGGTGAGTAAAGCTGCGCGCGAAGGACTGCAAACTGGGGAGTTGGAATACCAGCTGGTGAAACGTACGCCCTGGCGTGCCAGGCGGTCGAGGTGCGGGGTGCGGAAATCCGTGCCAGAACCTGGCTGCGCCATGCAGGAGAGATCTCCGTATCCCTGGTCGTCCGTGAGGAAGATGATGAAGTTGGGTTTATGTTCCATTTTTTCTCTGGTTTGTTGTATTCGTTCTTCGATATATTGTCACTCTAGCCAGGCATCATTATATCCATATTCAACCCCTTACACACCCTTGCCTGCGCCTTCCTTAGGGCTGAATTAGCTCCACGGGTGATCAACCCCTGCATGGTAGAATCCTGCCCTGTGAAGAACGGACCATCAACCCCCAAGAAGAGTTCGAATTTTTGGGAAATCGTCGTGAGCCTGGTTATTTTGCTCATTTTCGGCGCCTTGATCCTGACCAGCAGCACACTGGTCGTAGAGGGCGTGGGGCAACGCGCACGTGCCCACACCCGCGCGATCGAATTCGATTATGTGGACTGGACACTCCAGGCACTGGTTGGGAAGATCCAGAACGCTGCCTCTGGTATTGAAAGGATATTAAGCGCTGAAGACCACAAAGAGCTGGTACTGGAATACATGGACCTGGTGGGGCAGTCGCAGGCGTTAGAGCGCCAGATTTTAACGATCTACTCGGACCCTGAGGTGGATGATCCCGAAACTGCCTCCGCTGCGCTGAACCAGGAACTGGATGCCGTGCAGCAGCGCCTGGATTGGCTTCAGCCAGTTGCGGAAGAGATCCTGCAATCGCAGGTTGGCGATGTGGTTGACGACCTTGGGCTGACTTACGGAGGGCAGTTGTTCCCCCCGGTGCTGTACCACAGCACGCCTTTACCTTACGCATTGATCCTGTCACCAAGAGACACAATCCGGCACGATGCGGACATCTCCTTGATCCCAGGGCTTTCCATCGAAGAAATCATCAAATTGGAGGAAAAGGTAGAAAAGGAGCCTAATCTCTCTGCCCTGGTAGTGCCTATCGGAGGTGTTGGCGTTTACCCAACTATGGTGCAGGAAACCTCGAACCTGAATTGGTTGAGTGAGGTGGTGTCTCATGAATGGGTGCACAACTTTCTGACCCTGAGACCCCTGGGCGTGAGTTATTTAAGGAACGCTGAACTGCGCATCATGAATGAAACTACGGCTTCCATCGCTGGAAAAGAGATCGGGCTGGCAGTGCTGGAAAAATATTATCCTGAACTGGTACCCCCACCCCCTGCACCAGAACCACCCCCATCAGAAGAACCGCCACCAGAACCAGAAGAACCGACCTTCGATTTTATCAAAGAGATGCGCGAGACGTGTGTGACCGTGGATGAATTGCTGGAAGCAGGAAAGATAGCTGAAGCCGAAGCCTACATGGAGGAACGAAGGGGCATTTTTTGGGAGAACGGTTACCGTATCCGCAAATTAAACCAGGCATATTTTGCCTTCTACGGAGCTTATGCTGACTCACCCGGGGGCGGCGCGGCGGGGACAGACCCGGTAGGCGCTGCAGTCCGCGAGCTGCGCGCTCAAAGCCCCAATCTGGAACAATTCCTCAAGCAAATGTCGTGGATGTATTCATTCGCACACCTCCGCCAGGCTGTACAAGCTTACCGGATGATACAATGAACAATTACTGTCATTATCTGTAAAGTAAACTAAATATATTTTGAGAGGTAATTTTGAAACAGACAATAACCCTAATTTTTATGCTTGCCCTGCTCCTGGCAGCCTGCCAGGGAGGTACTCCCACTGATGGTGGTGCTGCTAACGCGCAGGAAGAAATCCAGGCGACCGCCACCCAAAATTTGGACACCCAAAATTTGGACACCCAGCCTCAGCCAGAGGAAATGATCGCAGATACTGCCACACCCGAGGCTGCAGGAGAAAATGAAGCACCAATCGTTGAAGCAAATCTCGGCGAACCGATGCCCGGCTGCCAGGTGGTAAGTTTCAACCCCACCCCTGAACCAACCTTACAGGCGATTTTCGCGCCGCCTGGCGAGGGGGATTGGGTCAAAGGACCGGACACGGCATCGGTGACCATCACCGAATACAGCGATTTCCAGTGACCAGGCTGTGCAGGTACTGCGCCCGTGTTGGCGCAGCTTCAAGAACAGTATCCTGACGACGTACGCATCGTTTACCGCCATTTCCCGCTGCTGAGCATCCACAATAAAGCCGCCCTGGCAACCCAGGCATCGGAAGCGGCAGGACTGCAAGGGAAATTCTGGGAAATGCACGACTTGCTCTTTGCCCGTCAAACTGAGTGGAGCAACACGGCATTGAGCGTTGACCAATTTAAACAATGGTTGATTGACCGAGCGGATGAGCTTGGCATGGATGCCGATCAATTTGCGACCGACCTGGAAAGCCCTGAGATCGCAGCCATTGCTCAGGATGCCTGGTCCTTTGGACAGGAGATAGGCTTACCGGGCACACCGTTCCTTTTACTCAACGGTCAACCCTACCAGGGACCGATCGACCTGGTTACACTGAGCAGCTTCACCAAGGCATCCTTAATGCGCGACTGGCAGTACACGCAATGTCCGCCAATGGTTATCGACCCTGAGAAGGAATATACGGCGACGATCGAAACCGAGAAGGGTGATATCGTTATCGAGTTGTTCGCCAATCAAACACCTTTGACCGTCAACAGCTTTGTTTTTCTCGCCCAGAATGGTTGGTTTGATGGCAACACCTTCCACCGGGTGCTTCCCGGTTACATCGCTCAAACAGGTGATCCAAGCGGGACGGGATTTGGGGGTCCCGGATATGCGTTCCAAAACGAGATCGTTGAAGGGTTGAATTTCGATGGTCCAGGTGTGGTGGGGATGGCAAATTCCGGTGCGGACAGCAATGGGAGCCAGTTTTTCATCACCCTGACCGCGATTGAGCAGCTTAATGGTGGCTTCACGATTTTTGGCAATGTGATCGAGGGTATGGATGTGGTCGAGGCATTAACCCCGCGAGACCCAAACCAGGGAGTTGATTTGCCACCTGGCGATGAAATCATTAAAGTTACCATCCAGGAACAATGACAAATATCGAACCGACAGAAAGTGACCCTACCCCAGAACTGATTGGCACAACTGCGGCTGCTCCTGAGCAACAGGCTGCCAGCCTGACCACCATCCTGCAGCTCATCCTAAGCCTGTGCGCAATTCTTTCCCTGTGGGGTTTAGCATTTTTGCTCCTTCTCCTGGGATTCCTTAACCAGTACGCGCTGCAAAGTGCAGGAATAGGCCCCAACGAGAGTCTACGCCAGTTGGAGCACCAACGCCAGTTTCCTGCTGCAAGCTGCGGGTCTGATTGCCGTCGGCGCATTAATCATCCCCTCGGTGGTTACAACCATTCAACGCTTGCGCAACAAACCCCTGGCAGATGCCTACAAACCGATCCTCAATTTAAATCCATTCGTCCCAGTCCTGCTGCTCCTGCCGGTATATGGCGTCGGGTACCTGGTGACAAAAACCAGCCTGGGTGCAGCATCCAGCCTTGCCGCTTATGTACTGCCGTTTTTGCACATCCTGTCGGTCATCCTGCCAGCACTATTCCTGGTGCTCATCGCCGCGCGCAAGCTGGAATCGGGTTCACCTCAGCGCCGTTCCGGCGTGTTGGCTGCAGGTGTCGCTCTGGGTCCCTTTGTGATCCTTTTACTCGAAACCTTAGCCCTGGTCGCTGTGATCATTATTGTGAGCTTATATATCGCCAACCAACCGGAGCTATATGAGCAACTGATGGATCTGGCAGGAGAAATTACGGGTATTCAAGGCTCCATGGAAGATCTGCTACGCCTTATCACCCCCTTCCTGTCCAGCCCGGTGGTTATCCTGGGGACACTCACGTTTATTTCGGTCATCGCACCAATCATTGAAGAGTTATTCAAACCTGTCGGAGTTTGGATCCTTGCTAAGAAGTCGATTTCTCCCGCAGAGGGCTTCGCGGCAGGCGCAATAAGCGGTGCTGGTTTCGCAATATTCGAAAGCCTTATGCTTAATGCAGGCGTAGATGACTGGCTGATGGGCTCTGTGGTACGCATCGGCACATCCGTAATCCATATTGCTACGACGGCGATGTCAGGCTGGGCATTGGCTACTGCGTGGCGTAGTGGGAAATATCTGCGGTTGGTGCTGGTTTTTTTGGGCGTCGTCAGCGTCCATGGGTTGTGGAACGGATTAGCCGTAATCACTATCTTTCATGAATTGGGAGCTGCCGAAGGGATCCAGGATGCATTACCCCTCATGGGTACGGTAGCGGTCCTGTCACCATACATCCTGATAGGGTTGACAATCGCGGGATTTATCTTGCTTTTCCTGATGAACAGGCACCTGAGGCAGACAGATTCGCCTGAGACGATGCTTATCGAATCTGAATTAACTTCAATAAGGTGTTTTATGGAATGGATCCAATTAGGAATTGACTTTGTATTGCATCTGGACAAATACCTGGGAGAAATTATCGCCAGGTACGACACCTGGACTTACTTGATCTTGTTCATGGTAATTTTTATGGAGACTGGCTTTGTTATCACGCCATTCTTACCAGGTGATTCTCTGTTATTCGCAGCAGGCACCTTCGCATCACCAGCACTCGGGTCCCCATTGAATATCTGGGTGCTGCTCCTGCTGCTGATTTTTGCAGCTATCCTGGGCGATACAGTCAATTATTGGATCGGGCACTATATTGGACCGCGCGCTTTCAGCGGTAATGTGCGTTTCCTTAAAAAAGAATACCTGGACCGGACACATGTGTTTTTCGAAAAATACGGCGGGAAGACGATCGTCCTGGCACGTTTTGTGCCTATCGTGCGAACATTTGCACCATTTGTCGCCGGCGTGGGGGCGATGAGTTACGGTAAATTCCTGACATATAACGTCGTGGGGGGGGTTGCCTGGGTCTTGATATTCACACTTGCGGGTTATTTCTTTGGAAACCTGCCGTTTGTGAAGGACAATTTTTCCTTCGTTGTTGTGGCAATCATCCTTATTTCAGTTCTGCCAATGGTATATGAATTTCTCAAGGAGCGTTTCAAGCGTTCCCCGCGGCAGCAAGAAAGCAGTGAACTTTAGTCTGTGGATTGATCAGACCGTCCCATTGCGACCACAAAAGCGACTGCGTAATCCCTGGAATGACTGAGGCTGATCGACCACTCTTGAAGTGACAGCTCTTCTGCTAACCGGGCTGCTGCACCATGCAGCTTAAGCTCAGGTCGGTTGGCATGACCTCGGCGGATTTCGATGTCCTGCCAGCTTACCGGTCCGATACCACAGCCCAGAGCCTTGGCGACAGCCTCCTTCGCTGCAAACCTTGCTGCCAGGGACGGTATCTTCCCCTGCGACTCAGCCAATTCGTGCTGTGTGAACACGCGTTTCAGAAATCGATCTCCATGCCTGGCGACAGCGCCCTGGAGGCGTTCTATCTCAATCAGATCCACACCTGTCGTTAAGCTCATCATTCATGGTCCTGCTACTGTAATTGCCAGACGGTCAGCGTCCAGGTAGCGGCGAGAGATTTCCAGCACCTGCTCCGCACTCACTGCGTTGACCAATCCCGGAAAATGATAATAATAATCCAATCCAAGACCAAACAGCTCAATACCGATCAACGCCCCGGCGACACCATGATTTGATTCTAACGATAAGGGCAGGCTGCCTATATAATTGGCTTTGCTGTCCGCCAACTCCTCAGGGGTCACACCAGCGGAAGTAAAGAGGCGGATCTCATCCATAATCAGATCGATGGCGCGGTCAACATCCTCTGGCGCAACACCGGCTGAAACGTACCAGGGTCCAGGACCTAAGCCTCCGGAAAGACTGCTGGAAGCATAATACGCAAGCCCAGATTTCTCTCGAACCGAATCCCCAATTCGCCCCATCATCCCGAACTGCCCAAGAATGTTATTGCCCAGGGCTGCAGCCATGTAACCAGGTTCACTGCGAGGAGGACCGGCAACGCCTATCACCAGGTCGGATTGAAATTTACCCGCAATCGTGACATCCTGACGCCTGGTACTCGAAAAGCTATTTACTCGGGGCAAAGCTGGGGGAGTTGCTTGCCGGGGATTGCTCCAATCCCCAAAAATCTCTGTCACTTGCTCCATTGCAGAAGCAGGCTCCACAGCTCCAACAACCACAATAACCATTCCGGATGGTCCATAATTGTCCTTGTGGAAATTAAACAGATCATCACGATTAATGTCACGGACGGTGTGCTCGTAGCCTGTCTCGGGATGGCGGTAAGGGTGCTGGGCATAAACCAGCTGATCTATTGCCAGAGCAGCCATCGAAGCTGTGTCCTGGGCGCGGATAGCAAGGCTGGTGAGAAGCTGTGCGCGCAGACGCTCGAGTTGTTCTTCAGGGAAGACAGGCTGCATAAGCGCCTCGGCTGCCAGACCAAGCAGCAAGCCCAAATCCTCTGCAAGCGCCTTTCCGCCAAAAGAGGCAATGTGTGTCCTACCGCCAAAGCTGAGTGAAGCGCCTGACGATTCGAGTGCATCGTAGATTTGCTGGAAGGAGCGCTTCGTTGTTCCGCGCATCAATGATTGGGAGACGAAATTCGCCAAACCCAGTTTTTCATCCGTATCAAAAAGACTGCCTGCCGGAAGATACCCCTGCAGCACCACAGATTGGCTGTCCAGGTTCGAGCGGCACAAAACGACAACACCGTTTTCCAAGACTTTCCTGTGGGTGTCATCCGGACCGGGGAATGACATATTTTTTGGATTCGCCGATTTCATTCTGAGAATTCTCCGCTCTGGGCTAGTGCTACATCTTGCGGGCTAAAAATGCCTACCACGCGGTTCTGAGGACGCAGATAAGCTTGAGCGACACGCTGAACATCACCAGGAGTGACTGAAGCGAGATGTTCCAGGTATTCCAGGAACCAGTCATATGAAGCAAACATTTCAGCAAATCCAAGCCAGAACGCCTGGTTCGAAATGCTGTCACTGCCGTAGGCGAAGAGCGCACGCGCCTGCTTGACTGCACGTTCCAATTCCGTATCTGAAGGCGGTTCGTTCTGTATTCGTTCGATCTCAGATTGGATGATCATCAGAACCTCATCGGGATTGCTTTGAGGATGTACAATGCAGTTGATCGAATGCAGATACGGATCAATCGTGGCTGTTGTGCCCCCATATACACTGACTGCTTTTTCCGCTTCCACCAGGCTGCGGTAGAGGCGTGAAGTGCGGTTCGAGATCCCACCTCCGAAGAGGTTCAAGACTGCTGGGACCCGTCAAGAGGCTGTCGAGGACCGTCAGAGGGAAAAAATCGGGGTGTGCGGCTTGAGGTACATGATGGGCAAGTTGAATGTAGATCGTCTCCCCTGGACCTTCCACAGTCACCCGGCGTTCACCACTTTGTGGAGGTTCTGCGCGAGTACCCTGGGGGATAGGACCGCTATCAGGAACCGATTGGTATATCCCTTTGATCTGCTCCAGCAAATCGGCAGCATGAAAATCACCCGCTAATGCCAGGACGGCATTGCCCGGAGAGTAGCGGGAGCGATAATACTCACTCAGTTCCTGCCTGGTGATCGTGTCGAGATCGGCTCGATCTCCGATGATCTCGTGGTGGTACGGATGGACGCGGAACGCTGCAGCCTGGACCTCTTCGTTGAGACGAAAAAGGGGCTCGTTTTCATTGCCTTCCCGCTCGGAAATAATCACCGTGCGTTCGGTTTCCACGTCTTCTTCCGAAAACATACTGTTTACCATGCGGTCTGCCTCGATCTCGAGCGCCAGGCTTAAATGTTCGGCAGGAAGTGTCTCGTAATAAGTGGTCCAATCCAGAAAAGTGAACGCGTTCCAGGTACCGCCCAACCGGGCGATTTCCTTATCCAGGAAGCCCGCGGGGAATTTGGGCGTACCTTTGAACTGCATGTGTTCCACCCAGTGGGAAATACCCGTAATGCCGGCGCGCTCATTCCGCGAACCAGCACGATACCACATCCAATGGCTGATCAATGGGGATGTGTGGATTTCCTTTAGCATTACCTGTAGTCCATTTGCGAGGGTCTCACGCAGGACACCCTGATCCATTTTTATTCCTTTCCTTGCTGAGTGTGTCTTAAAATTCAAGGCAACTATAGCACAAACCTTCACTTTTGCACGTAAACCCAATTGATTCCTTCAAGATTAATATTTAATTAGAAACGCTGTGTAACATTGACAAACCCCGATAGTGTTGTACAATATCTGTACAACTAACCTGTACAATATTTGTACACAATATATCTGATAAGGAGATTTGAAGATGAGAAAATTTGTTTTACCCCTGTTTGTTGTATTAGCACTGGTCATCGCAGCATGTGCTCCGGCAGCGACACCATCACCAGAAGTTGTCGTTGAACCAACAGTAGAACCTACCCCAGAACCAACCGAAGAACCCATGCTCAAGGACATCGTTGACACCGCTGTGGCAGATGGACGTTTCACCACCCTGGTGACTGCAGTAACCGAGGCGGGTCTGGTTGACACACTCAAGAGTGAAGGTCCCTTCACCGTCTTTGCCCCAACCGATGATGCTTTCGCGGCACTCCCGGAAGGTACGGTTGAAGGTCTGCTGGCTGACATCCCCGCCCTTACCAATGTCCTGCTTTACCATGTCGTTCCCGGTAAGGTGATGGCTGCTGATGTCGTCGGTCTCGATGGTCAATCAGCCGCTACCGCTCTCGAAGGTGCGGATATCGCCATCTCGCTCGATGGTGACATGGTCAAGCTCAACGAGAATGTTGGCGTGATCATCACCGACATCGAAACATCCAATGGTGTGATCCACGTCATCGATGCAGTCCTGCTGCCTCCGGCTGAAGAAGAAATGATGGACATCGTTGACACCGCTGTGGCAGATGGACGTTTCACCACCCTGGTGACTGCTGTAACCGAGGCGGGTCTGGTCGAGACACTCAAGGGCGAAGGTCCCTTCACTGTCTTCGCACCCACCGATGACGCTTTCGCGGCACTCCCGGAAGGTACGGTTGAAGGTCTGCTGGCTGACATCCCCGCTCTTACCAATGTCCTGCTCTACCATGTTGTTCCCGGTAAGGTGATGGCTGCCGATGTCGTCGGTCTCGATGGTCAATCAGCCGCTACCGCTCTCGAAGGTGCGGATATCGCCATCTCGCTCGATGGTGACATGGTCAAGCTCAACGAGAATGTTGGCGTGATCATCACCGACATCGAAACATCCAATGGTGTGATCCACGTCATCGATGCAGTCCTGCTGCCTCCGGCTGAAGAAGAAATGATGGACATCGTTGACACCGCTGTGGCAGATGGACGTTTCACCACCCTGGTGACTGCCGTAACCGAGGCAGGTCTGGTCGAGACACTCAAGGGCGAAGGTCCCTTCACTGTCTTCGCACCCACCGATGACGCTTTCGCTGCACTCCCGGAAGGTACGATTGAAGCATTGCTGGGTGATATTCCACAACTTACGGACATCCTCCTGTACCATGTCCTTCTGGACAAAGTCATGGCAGCAGATGTGCTCGAGTTAGATGGTGAGAGCGTGGCGACCGCCCTGGAAGGGAAAGACATCACAATCACGATCAAAGATGGAAACGTATATCTGAATAACGATGTGATGGTGATCATTACAGATATCGAAACAGCTAATGGCGTGATCCACGTTATTGATGCAGTCTTAATCCCACCAGCTGAATAAGCTTTCTTCCTCCTCAAGGTTTGAAGCTGGTCGGCATAATGTATGCCGACCAGCTTCTCTTTAAAAACTTGCCCATATGGTACACTCACAATATAATCTATGCCTGAAATCTACTGGTAAGATTGCTAAATCCAGGTGTATCAACATGATTGATCTTAGGAGGATTTTTGGCTCATAATTCTTACATCGTTGCTGTAGTCGGCGCCGGACCTGCGGGTCTGTACGCTGCCAGGCAACTCGCTTCTGCCGGGGTTCAAGTAGTGCTACTGAACCGTGACATCAAGCCAGGCGGACTGGCTGAATACGGCATTTATTATGATAAGCACAAAATGAAAGAGGGGCTACGCAAGCAGTTCAAGCAGATCCTTGAGAATTCCAACCTCACCTACATCGGAAATGTCACGGTGGGGGAAGATAGCGGGCTAAGTCTTGATGACCTGCGCCAGATCGGTTTCCATGCGATCCTGGTCACGGTTGGCGCCCAGGGCACCAAGCAGGTGGGAATACCGGGGGAAGAGCTTAACGGTGTTTACCATGCAAAAGACATTGTTTACCACTACAACCAACTACCGCCATTCAGCCTGGAGGACTTCATGGTGTGCTGCCGGGTTGCACTGATTGGTGTGGGCAACGTCATGCTGGATATCGCACACTGGCTGATCCGTGACATCAAGGTTGACGAGGTCGTCGCCATTGCTCGCAGAGGTCCGGCTGAAGTAAAGTTTTCCAAAAAAGAGATGGAGTATGTAGCCGGAAACCTGGACCTAGAAGTGCTGGAGGCGGAATTTGAGCGTGTGACACCGGTGATGGAAGCCGTAGGGCAAACGCCTCAGGAAGCGAAAGATTATATCCTTGGCGCATTGCCAAAAGCATTGGAGCCAATATCCGGCACTAAATTCCGCTTCGAATTCCTGACGTCGCCAACCCGCATTCTTGGAGATGAGCATGGGAATGTCATCGGCATGGAAGTTGAGGACACAACACTGGTAGCAGCCGGTGATGACACTAAAGCTCGCGGGCTGGGCAAGTTTCGTAACCTGGAGGTCGACGCGGTGATCTTTTGTATTGGGGACCGTGTAGATGAATCCTTCGGTTTGCCTGTCAAGTGGAGCGCTTTTGTAAAAAACCCCGAACCCAGATTCCCCGTTGACAATATTTCCTTTGAGGCATTCGATCCAGAAAAAGGCAAGCCCATCGATGGTATTTTTGTGGCTGGATGGTCGCGCGAAGCAAGCAGCGGATTGGTTGGGATGGCGCGCAAGGATGGCGAGAACAGCGCGAAAGCTATCCTGGAATTTCTAGGCAAAAAGAAACCTGCTCAGGAAACCCAGGTGATCATAAAACGCCTGGAACAGAGACTTAAAGACCTGAAGTGGCGCACTGTGACGAAGGAAGACATCTGGATATTAGATGCGATTGAGCGAATGGAAGCCCAGCACCGCGGGTTGGAGCACTATAAAATGAAATCCAACGAGGAGATGCTGGGGGCCCTGAGTCAGGAGCCCTGAGTCAGGGCTCCTGACTCAGGGTTTCTGGAAAGAGACTAACCGCATCCCCCACCGCTCTTGTCACGCTTCAACTCGAGCTTGATTTTGGGCAGGAACTCCAGGTGCCAATCGTGCAGGTTGGGGAATGCAGCCTCGAACCGTGATCCAAGCGCTGCCGGGAACGTGAACGCCAGTAGATCCTGCCCGCGTGAAACCAGGGAAGGAACAATTTCCGGGTCTTCCTCGGCAAACGTCTCAAGCCAGTTGTTGATACCACCCTCGAGGATGTAAACATTCGGGACCGACTCAGCCTGCAGCGTCCTCCACGCTTGAGTTGCTGAGGCTTCGTCATTGCTCATCACAACAAAGATCTTGTTGGGCACGTATTGCGCCTGGTACTCGCGTGCAAGCGGTACCAGGTCGGAGGCTGAAACAAGCTTTGCACCGTCAATATGGAACAGGTTGTAGTCACTTTCCGAACGTAAATCCAACATCTCTACTTGCAAGCGGTCATCCGCCATCACGCCAAGGAGCTCGCCAGGATGAATCTGCACCTGGCGGTCGGATATCAGCGGTTCTTTTTCAGGTGAGATGCGCGACCATTTTTCTGTATTCGTCGGCGTGCCGATTAACATCACGATCAATGCGCCAAGGAGCAAAGCTGCCGCAGCATATTTACGCACGCGCGGCTCCTTCTTAATGTCACGCTTGCCAACTATGCGCTCGAGCTGTTCCGCTCCCCAAAACATGAACAACGCCATTAATACCACGGCGACCACCACAACACCCACTGGCAGGTTCAACCAGTCCGGGATGGTCAGGCGACCGTAATAGCTGTTGTTCCACCAATCCCAGAATAAGTCAACGGTCTCTCCGAACAGGAAAATGCCCGTCATGCCTCCCAGCACGAAGAATAATCCATCAATCTTGAACGTTGCCGCGGAAACCAGCGATGTGCCCGGGCAAAATCCACCGACAATAAAACCGACACCCATGATCAACCCACCCACAATACCGGGCCACAGGTAAGTTGGGTTCACCCACACCAGGTTAAAATCCAGGAGCCCGAGGCTTACGGCTCCAAAAAGAAGCACCATGGCGACCACGATGGCGGTGAACATAACCTTAAGGACGGTTAAATCCTTGAAATAGAACTGGGCTGCCAGTTTTTTTGAATTCCCAAAACCCGAAATTTCGAGCACAAAACCAAAACCAAATCCCAATAAGCCGAAGATAAGGTACATCAAGGGCTTTCCAAGCAGCGTTTCTAAAGGCAACGGAAAATTCATCACAGCCTCCTAATTCCACAACTTGCGAACGAAATATGCCACCGCATAAGCGCCGGCAAATACTGCAAACATAAACGCCCAGGATCCCACTGAGAGCACAGCACCTCCAGAGAGCGCCTGACCAGAAGTGCACCCACGAGCCATTCGAGCGCCGTATCCCATGATCGCCCCGCCGAGAAACGCCATAGCCCACCGTGTCGACCTGGTGATGCGAGGACCTTTGTTCGTCTCCACTTTCAAGCGCCCATTCAACCAACCGGCAACAAAACCGCCCACAACCGTTCCAAAAACCATCGGAACGATCCAATCGTCCAACGGATTCTTGTCTCCACCAGCCATTTTGAGCAGGTAGGCAACCCTGTCAACATGCTCCGGGCTGACCAGATCCTGGAAGAACACGATGATGCGGTTGACTCCGCCAGATGCCCCAAGCCCATTCCCTGTCAAAAAAAATGCCAGGAAAAGGACGAGCCCTAAAAGAGCACCACCCAGATATGGGTGAATATATGCCTTCTCAGGCCTCTGGAAAATTGCTTTCCAGTTGAAGGAATTCCTTTTTTTTGCAGGTGCATTTGCTGTCATATTTACTCCTTTAATATCCTTTCAGAAAGGCTGTTCGTTTTGGCTTTAAGTGCATTATTGGTTCTCAATCCGCAGGTGCGGCTCCGGTTTCTTCCCTTAACTCCTGACCACTTTCTTGCTCACTAAAAGGAGCCTGGATTTCAACATCTTCCCAGCCATTGATCATGGCTTTTATGCCAGCCAGCGGCTCAGGACCAGTTGTGGTCAGGTAAACGTGGGCAACGATGAATGATGCAAACATCCAGGCAACCAGGCTGTGAAAAGGCGCCAGGAAAGGCAGCCCTCCAAACATATCCGCGATCCCAGACCAGCGCTGCACACCCCACATCAGCGCACCAGTGAGGATCTGCAGAGGCAGCAGCACATTGAGGATGCCGAAATAGGTAACTTGCTGCAAGGGATTCAGCTTGCGATCGGGTGTTTTTTCGAAAGGATGTTCCTTTCCTCTGAAAATCCCTTGAAGATAGAACTTCGATTGCTCGATCGCCTGGTCAAAAAACCCATATGGGCGCGGGATGAACTGGCGGATCTCTCCGCTGGTCAGGTGGTAGAAGAGCGACAAGCCTGCATTGATTACCAGGATTGCAGCGAGCACATTGTGTAAAAGAACCATGTAGCGGAAGCTGAGAAAGCCAAAGATATCGGGGCGGTGGATGATCAAACCAGTGATCAATAACATAACAATCACGAAGGTTTGCAGCCAGTGCCAAAACCTTTCATATACCTGATACATGTAGATTTTTTTGGTAGCTGTATGATGTTGTGGACGGCGCAAAGAACTGACCAGACGCAAGGTACCGTGACCAGCCACACCTAACAAGACAGCCAAGAAGAAAAACGCACCGAACCAATCGATCCACGAAACCCGCGAATGCCCGAATACATACAGGTCATAATCTGCGATTGCCGGATCGTAAACCAGGTGCCCATTTTCAGGATCAATGACCAGACCTTCGGTATGCTGCGTGTTGGTGTCACTCACAAACTGCGGCAAGACACTGCCAGGGAGATAGTCATTGACCAACATCACAGACGCCAGGCGTGAATCTTCGGAATGGCATTCCTGGCAGTCTCTGGTGGCATATTCTCCAGACTGGACGTTATGGTTGATGCTGTAAGGCTGCACCTCACCTTCGATGCGCGGGCTGCTCAATCCCAGTTCGACCAGCCTGGAGGCGATGACTGCCTGCTTTTCAGGTGTGTCGATACGTAATTCGACCGTTGACAGGTAGCCGTCGTTGTCCTGATCGAACTGATTGAGAACATCGCTGTGGTAACCCGTATCTGACAACCAGGCTGAACGCAGGTCTTCCAGCAGAACAGGTCGTTTTTCACTCCCTTCACCATGCACCCAATACCAGGTCGTAACCAGGTTATAAGGAGCCAGCAATTCCCCGCCATCGATGTCGCTCCGTTGAAGCAGGACAGGCTCGAACCCGGTAACCAGGTCACTAACCGTGCCGTCACCTTCGGTGCCGCGGCAGACAACCAGCGGCTCTCCGTCTGCCTGCAAAGAAGTCCAATCGTATGATTGAACCGCAGCGGCGTCCATCTTCGGGATGTGGCAGGTCTCACACGCCACCTCTTCCATGTGCCGGTCCACATAAGGCAGCCAATCGGCGTGTGCTTGAGCATCATGACAGGATTCACACCTGCGCATTGTGCCTTTTAACTCCGGGGAAATGGTGTATTGCGCGCTTTGACCGCGGGCAAAATTATGATCAGGGCGCAGCAAATATTCCCCAATTTCTAACCTCCTCGGGTCAAACTGCAGGTGATCGGGGCTGGCAGCTTCATCAAGCTGGTAATAAGCAGGATTATTGAGGGAAAAATGACAGTCCGTGCATTCTAATCCACGTTCGGCATGGATATCCCAGGCATATGTCTTACCCGCCTTATCTTCAAGGTTCATCCCGGAAAGGGAGACTTTCTGGGGAGAGATCACCTGCCCGGTCGTGGCGGTCTGGTAATTATCCAGAGAACAACCTGCAAGGCTCAAAGGAGTCTCGATGTCTGAATGAACCAATCCATGACACTGAGAACAATTTTCGTTATCGGGATCCTGAATGGTGATGCGGGTGGTATCCAGCTCACCTTGGGGCGTGAAGGCGGATGCATCCCACGTGTAACCATTAACACCATCAGCACCTCGATTATGCGTGACAATGCCGGTGTTCAAAAGGCTGGCGGTTGCAGCCCACTGTGCCTCATTATCCCCCTCTTCGTTTTCAGAGCGGATAGCCTCAACCCATGCTTGTTTGTCGGGGTTCTCCAGGTGGCAGAGGAAACAGTTCGTTTCCACACCGTTAGAAAGCGCAGGTCCACCACCCACCAGGCGGTCGGCAAAAAACTTCACCCAGGTCTCATCGTCCAGATCGACGACCAGGTCCCCATCGGGCGAAAGGTAGCGGTAGCTTAATGGCTGCCATTTGCCGTACAGCCCGGGGCTTGTATCCCAGGGGCGTGCGGAGGCTGTTTCCCCAGCAGGCACCAGCTCACTCAATCCAAGATCGCTGTGGAAGCTGTGACTGGTAATGTAGTCCGTGTCGTGGCATTGCCCACAGGTCCGCAGGGTGGAGAGCGCTTCGCCGCTCTCAAGCACGCTGTTCCCATCTTTGTCCAACAAGACAAACTGCGGGTGCAGGAGCGACTCTTTTTGCGGCTGGAGTGTCTCTGCCAACTCACCAGCCAACACATCCCTGAGCGAATAGAACCCGCCAGCCAGTAAAAATATTATTGCCAGACCTAAAAGGATTTTACGAGAGCGTGAATTTCGCATCATCATACCTCTACTGACCATTGTGGAAGCGACCGCCCCACTCCATTGGATCACCCGGATAACCGAGAGCCTTCCAATCAAGCCTGTCGCCATCGCCATGACAGGCTGTACACTGCAAGGCGTTCTCGGAAGGCTGGACCATATGGGTAGAAGGCCAATACATCCATGTTTCTGTAAACCCGTAGTTCCCGCTGTATGCTAAACCGGTCTCAGCTTCGCCCAGGCGGAAGGCTTTATCCCAATCGAACTCGCTCCAGTATCCACCTGTACCCGCAGTGACGGGCTGAAGCAGGTATTCGTATTCCGTATCGTATGGCTGGTTGGTGACGTGCAGCTTGAACGGGAAAATCTTCGCGGCAGGGTCTGAAATGTCGCCGGAAGGGAGATTGATCATGGTTGGCACGGTTGGGTCGATCTTATCGCCTAATAAATAGCGGTAATCCAGGTTGCCGTCGAACCAGAGGTATTCCGGTTCATAATCCTGCTCGTAGGTAAAGGAACCTTTAATCTTGAGGTAGGTGAAATGATCCTCAGCGATATCCTGACCCGCAGTGGACCAATCCCAGTTGGTTTTGGTGGGATTCTTGACCGCAATGGCAGGGACATGGCAGGTCTGGCACGCCACAGATTGGGTGTGTGTGTTAATACGCTCATCCTCGTGCGGCTGCTCGTTATGGCAATCCGTGCAGGCAACCTGCTCCAGAGGATCTATCTGATAATTGTCAACCACGAGCCTGCCTTTGATCTGGTGGTTTTCAGCCTGGTGGCAGTCCGTGCACAGGAAATCTTCCTGCCCCATGTGCACATCCAGGGACTCGGAAGGGAAATAAAGGCTGCTGTCCAGGTCGCCGTGCTTGACATTGTTTCCGCCGCCACCGTCAAAATGGCACTTGCCACAGTTGTCGCGCGTGGGCAAACGAACGCTTCCAGCGGCTTCCACCAGGTCGATACCCTCTGCCGGGTCTCCAAAATCCCCTTTTGCGTAAGTGCTGGTGTCAGCGTGGCACACCAGGCAGTCCACATTCAACTGCTGATCAAAGTTGTAATCGCCACCTTCTTCCCAACCATAACCTGTATGGCAGGACATACATTTCTGCTCATTGCCCTGCGCCCCAATACAGAAGTTATTGATCTGGTTGATCTTGCCGATGGTGACGGGTTCGTCCCTCCACGGCACATCGAAAGGTTCACTCTCCCAGGTCCAATGGGTGGTGCCCATGAGTTCCTGAGCTGCCTCGGAATGGCATTCAAGGCAGGCACGCGTGACAGCCTGACCATCTTCATAAGGTCCTGCCATCAGATCGACATGACTGGTCTGGGTCTTTCGCTGGGGCACAAACGCTCCAGGATTATCCTGACCGGGTTCCTGTGCGGACCTGGTTAATAAGATGACCGGAACAATGATGACCGACAGCGTAACGATCAAACCGGCAGCCCAAACTGGTGGTTTGAATTTCTTGATATTGGCGAAACGGGCGCGCAGATTTTCCATTCAATCTCCTGGTGTTATCAATATCGGACTTATTCTGCGATAAGGTTGGCTTGCTGCGAGAGAGTATCCCGGAGCACTGAACGAAGCAAGTCCAGGGCATCGATGATGCGTAAATCATTCAAGGAATATTCAACGTTTTGTGCCTGCCGGTTTGACCGTACCAGTCCTCGCTCGCGTAAGATTTTTAGATGTCGTGAGGTGGTCGGCTGAGTTGTGTTCAACCTGCCTGTCAGATCCCCAACTGTAAAAGCCTGCTCTGACAGCAGGTAAAGGATCAGAATTCGAGTAGGATCCGCCAGTGCAGAGCAGATATCCGCGTGCAGCTGGTTTACTTCGAGAGTAAGATTTGAGAATGTTTCCGTTCTATTTAGCATATTTGCATATCCGCATATAAGGATTGCCGCATTGTACTACCCGGACAATCGGAGCGTTAGTGATTTTTGTCACATATCCTCTGTGACAAAACAACCGCACCAAAAAACTCAGAGGGAATACCCGATCCGCACATAAGGATCAAACAGGCAAACTCCCAATATGCTCCTTAAACGCAAATCGGGATCGAAAAGGGATGTCTCTTCGATCCCGATGCATATCTACAAACCTGAATCTAACTTACCCGTTTTTCGAATAGATCGATTTCCAATAAGCGATCTCTTTATCATCCTCTTCATCAAACAAGTGCAAAGGCACTTCTGGCTCCACCCGGAAGCGATATGCCGTCCAAAGATCCGTGGCTAAGCGCCGAGGGCTCACCTGCACCCCCTGGCTGATGAAGTATTCACACACCCGGAGCACATCCCTGGCGAAGATCTGGAATGCGTTCCGGTTCTGGTGTGGATAAATCACCTGGGGGAAATCGATCAGGGTGATCGCCTCCTGCCAATACAGGATGTTGTATGCAGACAGATCGCCATGCACCATTTCGTTCGAGAGCATGATCTCGATATTCCTGACCACACGCTCGAAGAGAGGGACTGCTTCCTCAGGTTCCAGGCGCACAGAATTCAGGGTCGGGGCGCCCAAGGTGGCATCACCGACATAATCCATCAAAATTGCGTTCTGGTCTGAGGCGTGCGGTTCGGGCACATCCGCCCCGGCTGAGAACAACTTCTTCATTGCAGTGAACTCATGCTCGAGCCAGGAAGTGTGCAGCAGCTGCAGCCCGTAATCGGTGTGGTTACGCATTGCCCGCTGCATCCTCCCATCAAGAATTTCATGCCCTTCCGCATCCAGGACTTCCCTGCCCTCACGGTACAACGAGTCATTCTTCAGGTTACGAAAGGCGCGCGGTCTGTAAACCTTGGCGGCGAGCAGGGCGTTGTCCACATTGGAGCTCCCCTGGCACAGGTAAACAGACGCTTCCTTACCGCCTTTCACCACGCGCAGAACATCATCGATCCAGCGTTGTGCGTAGAAGCTTCGCAGAGAATCCATCAGCCACTGACCTTCATGCCGGGATGCCTGGTAAGTGAAATTATATTCATCAGACCTGCCATCCTCAGCCATCAAAGCTGCCAGCTCAACCTGCTGACCTTCTGGTTCACCAACCTGAGATGAAGGCACCGGCTTGTGCAGCCTGAGCTTTGCCATACGCTCTTCAGGGTCGTAATCTTCATCCAGCTGGTTCCACCACTCGATCTTATTTCTTTTATTCATCAATGCATTACTCCAAACATCTTCTTCTCATCCCTTACAGGTTAAGCTTTTGCAGTCAGGTATGTGCAAATCATCAACCTGATAACTACCGTGCCTGTGATTAATACCAAAACCAGCCACGGATGCCCTCGCGGCTGGTAAAAGAATCAAAAGCCGCGAGGCTGGATGCACTCGCGGCGGTTCAGTTCAATTAGCTGATATTAAATCAAAGAGCTGGAACGGCAGGGATAGCGCATCCAAACGCGTTGAACCAATAGAACTCTCATATGACACATAGTTTGGCTGCGCCTCCTTTCAAAATAAGATGAGTGGAGTGTACCATTGAGGTGACAACACGTCAAGCGACCGCTTTCAAGCGGTTTCAAGCCCTTAATGGATTGGTGTCTTCATCCATGCGGCGGTGTTGAAGAAATTGGTGATGACACCGCCAGGCGGGTTGATTTGATCACAGGCGGCTCGCTCCTGCTCAGTCAGGGACATTTCCAACACGGGAAGTATATCCTCAAGCTGCGCCATCGTTCTGGGTCCGAAAATCGGGCTGGTGATCCCGGGCTGGTCCTTACACCATAACAAGGCAAACTGCCCGGGGGTCTTTGCAAAGCGCTTTGCCAGCTCTACAAACTTCAATCCAGCCTCCACACCGCGGGCGGTAACCCGTTCGCCATAGGGTCCTTCGGGCTTTCTTGCTGCGCGCGAGTCAGCAGGACGTTCCTGCTTCGAGGTGTACCGCCCAGCCAGGACGCCCTGCGCCAGCGGCGCCCAGGGGATCAACGCCAGGTTGTAGCGCAGCGCCAGCGGCACCAGCTCGTTCTCGATGCGCCGGTCGAGCAAATTGTAGGGGGGCTGCTCGGAAACGTAGCGCACAAGACCAAATTTCTCGCTTGTCGAAAGGGCTTCCATCACAGCCCAGGAGGGGTGCGTGGAGCAGCCTACGTAACGCACTTTGCCGGAGCGCACCAGGTCGGTGAGCGCGCTCAGGGTCTCGTCCTGGGGGATCTCCATGCGGTGGCGGTGGACCTGGTACAGGTCGATGTAGTCGGTGCCCAGCCTGCGCAGTGAATCTTCCACCGCCTTGAGGATATGCAGGCGCGAATTGCCCTGGTCGTTGGGTCCAGGATCCGACCGTGCCATGCACTTTGGTCGCCAGGAAAACGCCGTCACGCCGACCCTTGAGGGCTTTGCCAACGAATTCCTCGCTGCGCCCCTCGTTATATACATTAGCGGTGTCGATAAAGTTGATGCCCGCGTCCAGGGCGCGGTGGATGATCCTTGCCGAGTCAGCTTCGCTGGTGGCATCGCCGAAGTTCATCGCCCCCAGGCATAGCGGGGAAACGCGCACACCCGTGCGCCCAAATAAACGGTATTCCATGGTAGTTCACCTCCTGATCAAGATTATACCTGCACAACACAGGACAAGCTGACAGCTTGTCCTACATAGACTTCGATGTTGGGGTTGTGACCATCTAAACGGGATTCACGGGAGGGGGGTGGAGCTCAGTACCCTCACTGCACCGATTCAACCAGGACATCGACGTTGAGCGGGGAGCCGCGGGTGAGGACAGGGTAGGCGCTGGTGTTGGTGTAAAGAAGCGCTCCGCTGGCATCGTGGACCTGTACGCGCACAGCGCAGCTCATCTGGGGGTTTATTCTCTCCAGATCATAGGGCAGCGCGAATGGGAATGGGAAGCTGGCTATGCCAGTAAGACGGATTTCGGCGATAGTTTCTGCCTGAGCATCAGCCCGCGATACATCCTCCAGCCGGATGGTCACGACAGCCCCTTCGGGAATTGGTGACCCTTCTGCGGCGTTGACGCTGCCAACAACCGAAGCCGTATAGACCAGAATGATTTCACCGGTTCCATCCGCCAGGAAAAGCTGGCTGCCTTCGACGGTATAGGAAGCAGTGGATTCCAACAGACTCGTATACGCGCTCTCCTGGTCCATCAATCCGGATGGTTGTGTGCAGGCTCGGCGCGTCACCGCTACCGGTTCGATATTCAAACCAACACCATCCACGCCGAAACTGCTGAAATAATCGTTGCATCCAGCAGAACCACTCACGGTGCCTTGTTCAAACTTTGCCCACACCAGGCTGCCTTCCATCACGGGCTGGTTACCCAACGAAACCAGCTGCCAGGCTGTCGCTTCCAACGGAGGCTTCGCTTCTGGAATTTCCACCTGTCCATAGGTTACCCCAACACTGTCCTCTGCCATGAGGCTGCCATCGACAGGTGATGGCGAATAAGCATGGAGCGTGCCCATAGACCCCGGTTCCGCCGGGACAACCAGGATCAGTGACCAGGGTCCTTCCCCGCCAATCCCTGCATCTGGCGACTGGATAACTGCGCTCTCGACCGACAGCACATCCCCAGCCGCGTCAAGCGCCTCGACGACAACATTGCCTTCAAAGAGACCGGCGCCTGTACCTCTGACAACCAGAGGGGTGTTGGCATCCAGAACTGCGCCATCCTGAGGCTCATTGATCTCGATAAAAGCCAGGATTTCAGTTCCAGCCTCGCCAAAGGTCACATGGACAATATCTTCGACGAGTAAACTACCATCCTTTGGTGAAGACGCATAGGCGCGCAGAGAGCCCGGTGAACCCGCCTGCACATCCACTTCAAGCTGAACCTGCCATGCCCCCTCGCCACCCATACCGGCATCCGGCGCGTCGATCACCGCTGGCACTTGATCGAGAACGCCCCCATCCTGGTCCAACGCCTGGACAACAAGGCTGCCCTCGAACAAACCAGCAGCCATCCCGGTGACAAGAATGGGCTGGTCAAACCCAACCACCGCACCGTCTTCAGGCTCGGTCAGATCGATGTATGCATCCACTGTGTCAAATTCGAATATGACAGGAATTCGGTCTTCAGTAACCACGCGCTCATCCGCAATTGAAGACGCAAAAGCACGCACAAATCCCCGCGATCCAGGCTCAGCCATAACGATGACCTGGACATTCCATGAGCTTGATGCCTCAGCGGTTATATCTTGCTGATTGACCGTTACAGGAGCTTCCACAAGGAGCTTGTTGTTCTCATCGAGTACCTGAACCATCAAGCTGCCCTCGACCAATCCGCCCACGGTCCCTTCAATGACAAGGGGCTGCGATACCGGGAAACTGGACCCAGCCACCGGATTCAGAATTTTTACGAAAGGAGAGACGCCAGAAGCCAATTCTCCCTGGGAATTGAACACTCCCAGGATCCACATAACCGACAGCAGTAATACGATTCCCAGGCCGATTAAAATTGCGGCAATCACCGGTATTGGGAGCGATCTCACTCCATGTGCCTGTTCAAGATCGTCTTGATTTTCATACTGAGTCATTTACTGTCTCCTTGTATTCGTCTGCGTGTTCTGCCTGGTCGGAAATACATTTATTAATGGTAATTTTGGCAAAGCCTGTCTTCTCACTTGATAACTGACGGGTTTGAATGTATAGTTAAGGTTAGTTCATCCAAGCATCAGACCTGTCATCAAACCAATCGTTATTATATCCAAGGAGGGCACCATGCGTGACGCAACCAATATCAACATAGACGAGTTGATCATTCACATCCTCGACCCCCAGGGGCAAGGTCTGGTAACGTCCAGCATACCAGTGCCTATCGATGGCAACGAGACATTGGTTGAATATTTTTCAGGGCACATTTTAAGCTCACTTAAAGACAGCGGGATCAAGGCTGCCCGTTTCCGCAATATCAACCCCGAACAACCCTCGGGAGTGTGCAGGGACATGCTGCGCGGTGAGCTGCCGCTGACCGAAGGCTCTCAGCGACTTGCTCAAGACCTATACCAGATACTCGAGCATGACCAGCGCATTACGGCTGGCGACCTGGCGGTGTGCTATTTTACAGCAGAGAACTATCCTTACTCGCGCTTCCTGGCGATCATGAAGGTGGATCCATCGCAGATCTTCAGCCACGTCATCCGGCAGGACAAACGCGGGCGCACTTACATCAGCTTCGAAGCCAACATGCAGGCTTTTACCAATGAACGCCTGCAAAAGTGCGCTTTCATCCAGCCCATCGATCCCAGGCATCCTGAATTTGACATGCTGCTGCTGGACCGGCAGCGGCGCGGCGCGGAAGCGCCGTCAGCTCCAGCGGGGATGAATGCCATTGCCCGTTTCTTCAGCGAGACTTTCCTTGATGCGCAAGAAGTACTCGACGCGCGCAAATTCACCGACCTGGTATACCGCGGGATGGTCACAGCCGAGAACCGGCTGCGCGACCGGCTGACGGATGAACAGAACCTGGCTCTCGAAGAACGGGTCCTGCAGGCTGTCACTTCCCGGCGATTGAACCTGGACGAGTGGATCGATGAGTTACCGCTTTCGGATGAAGTAAAAGAGGAAATCGACCAGCTGGTCAGCCCGAGACTACCATCTCGCGAGTTTCCCCTCGACCGCGGTTTCAGCCAGCAGCTGGTGAGCAAGATCAAATTCCGCGGAGATCACGGTCTTCGGCTTGAAGTACCTGCTGAGAATTACTTCACCCTGGTAGTCTCAGAAGAACGGATCACGGATGACCCGCAGCGCCCGCCATATTACCGCGTGGTGATCGAAACAGAGGATTGGAAGAGGCTGGCATAAGGAAACACTCTCTACCCTGAGCACACTTTCACCTGATGGGTTGGTTGGTCTGAAGTCAGCAGCCCTAATATTGTGATCACTTATTATTTCATCACAGAGGAGAAAAACTTGTGAACACCAAAAACTTGATTTATGCCAGCCTGATTGGAGGGGCGATTATCGCCGCCCTTTCAAACATCCCTATCATCAGCTTTATTAACTGCCTGCTTTGCGCCGGCGTATGGGGCGGCGCGATCCTGGCGGCTTATTTTTACAAGCGCTTTGAAGGCTCGTTGACGATTGGTCAGGGAGCGGGTGTCGGGGCTCTAGCCGGAGTTTGGGCAGGTCTGATTTCCTTTTTGCTCAGCTTCCTGAAAATCGCCGGCGTCACGGCAGCACTAACCAGTCTGCGTTCAATTCTGCCTGCAGAGGCACAGGATCTGCTGTTTCCATCAGCGATCGGTACCATAACTGTGGTTTCCGGCATCATCTCATGGATGGTTACAATCCTGTTCGGTACAATTGGCGGATTGATCGGTGGAGCGATTTTCCAATCCCGCCCATTGCCACCTCCTGCCCCCGTTTCAACGCCCGTCCCGCCACCATCTCCAGCACCAGTGGCACAGATAGATGAGCCTGTACAGGTGGAACCAGAAGAACCGGTTGTCGACGAGCAAGCACCTGAACCAACAGAAGACGAACAGAGCGACGAGCAAGCCTGATCGGTGTGATGTTGTTCCGCCTCCTTCATAGCAGCAAGTAGCGATCGCCTGAGCTGGTGACGTAAAACCTTATACCATGTTAAAAACGAGAAGCACCTTGGGAATTTGCTCAAGGTGCTTCTGAGGTATGGGCCCGGCAGGATTCGAACCTGCGACCAAGCGGTTATGAGCCGCGCGCTCTGCCACTGAGCTACGGGCCCAAGTAAAAGTGCGCCGTGGAAGGTATCCCCCGGCAACCGCCTTGAATTTTGGCAGAAAATCCGAAGGGGTTCCCTTCAACCAGAGCGGGCAACGGGAATCGAACCCGTGTATGCAGCTTGGAAGGCTACCGTTCTACCGCTGAACTATGCCCGCATGAAATACAGAAATATAAAACAGCTGTTAAGCCAACACTCTCTTACCGGATGGCGAAATGATTTTACCTCTGCGATGGATTATGGTCAAGCGCACAATGGCATATCAGCAAAATCCAACAAGAGCAATGAGCAATATTCCTTGGCAATTTATGGCGTCTGGACCATTGCCCAACGCGTAAACCGGTCTCGGAAGAGATATAACACCAGGAGCAGTAAAGTAAGTGTGAGGGATCCCCACAGGGCTGCATTTGGTGCAATATCATGGTTCCAGGTCAAAGCATAGAACAGTGAAACTCCAGTAAAAATGGATGCCCATTTTGGTCCCATCCGATCCAACAAGACAACGACATATGCAAGCACCACCGGGAAACCAACTCCTACCATACGGAACAAATCTGTCCCCAGGGTTATCTGGAGTATGGCGAGTACAGGGAGAATGAGCATTGCTTTCAGGCGGGCTGGCGACTGGATTACCCCCGCGATCGCCAGCAACCAAACCGGACCGAATGTATAAAGCACCAATTCAAGCGCGTTAATCAAACCTCCCCAATAATTGAACACATAGGCAAGGTATTCCCGATTGTAAAAACTGGAATAATCCGAGAGATCAACAGGATTCCTGAAGAGGATACCGGAGCGCAAAAGCAGCGATATTCCGATAAAAACGACAAGCAGAAGGATTGTTTTAACCAGGAGTCTGATCCAGTTTCGGGTAACCAGGTTTACCATCAGGTAGGTGGGGATGAGCAGCAAACCTATCGTTTCCTTAACAAAACCCGACACAGCAACCAGGAGTAGGAGTAAAAAGTAGCGATCCTGGTAAATGAAGATACAACCCAGAACCAGCAATAAATGTTCAGCGAATCCAACATGAACGGTGTTATGTAAATTGTAAAGACCCGGATAGGAAAACACAAACAGCAAGAGACCCAAGACCGCCGGATATACGCGTACACGCAAGATAATATGGAACCACACAAACAGGGCAACCACGGTCACAGCGTACATTCCAACCTGCAGAACCAGAAACATTGTTTCCAGCGGAACTCGCAGGTAATACGCCAGGTAGGCGGCTGAATAAGGGACTGCGATTCGATACCCCCAGGGAGATTGCGTAAAAGTCCAAACGGATTTCGCCATCGCCAGGTAGATTGCTGAGTCACCGTATCCCTTTGGACGAGTCACCTGGCGCAGGTATAGTCCTGCGATCATGAAAATGCCGGTCAATACCAAAAAAAGGACTATCTTCTTCTTGTTATCACGAAGGTAAATCACAACAGGCACGGAAACATTTTACCGCTTATCAACCTCCTTATAAATCGACCACCTCCATCATTCTTTCCCAGCCGGTGGTGGAATTCGCTACCCAATCCCGCCGCAGGACCGTACCAAAAGGTGGGCGCGGAAAAATTGGCTTGCCCATAATCTCACGCAACGCACAAAGCTGACCAACGTGATGATCGCAGTGCCAGGATGTGCGGTGGCACATCTCGAAGAGAGTCTCACCTGCTTCATTGTTTAGCGGAACAGGTTCACTGAAATCAGCAATCTTGAAACTTTTGAAAGCGCACCAGGAACAGGTCCCAATCTTCCTGGATCAACTGCACAAGCGCCTGCCATGAAGGCATTTTAGCAACCAATTCGTCCGGATCAGAACCATACCCATAAGGCAGGCAGGGACCCAGGCTGTCCCAGTCCGGGTCTGGATCGAAAAACCACATAAAGGCTCCACGGATCTGGCTGACATGACAGGCGTGCCAGCCGATATTGCAAATCCCCGCTGCCGGCTGCCAGATCAGATCGTCGTCTGCCAATCCTTCCAGGCTGTAGAGAAGGGATGCTTTGCTGAAGGCAAACATGCGTAGAACAGTTTTGTACAGCATTAATAAACCTCCATGGACTGGTCTTGCGGGCAGATGAAGCTGCTCGTGCTGCCGGTCTTGATCTTCTCGATGATCGTCCCGCACACCGGGCAGGGTTGACCTTCTTTATACCCAACCAGCATCTGGTCCATCCCGAAAGTACCTTTCTGCCCAAAAAGATCCATCTCATAAGCAAAGCCGTTCATTTCAACGCTCAGCCTGAGACGCGAGGCGATGGCATCTGCCAGGGCGTCTATCTCCTCAGGAGCCAGCGTGTCGATTGTCCTCATCGGGTGCAGGCGGGCTTCGAAGAGGATGTCCTGTACATAGACATTGCCAATCCCGGCAATCCTGGACTGATCGAGCAGGAAGGACTTGATCGCCCCGCGTCGATTTGCCAGCATAGCCTGAAGATCAGCATGGGTAATCTCCAGGGCATTCGGACCCAGTTTTGCAGTCATCTTGTGTGAATCAAGATCATCAAGGGGAGCATAATGGGCGTAACCAAACCACCAGAAGTTCACTGCGAGGCAGGTACCGTCATTGAAATCAAAGATCATGCGGTATTTTTCCGGCAGAGTCTCACGGGTGACCAGGAGAATCTCCCCGCCCATACCCAATCCAAGCATCAGCCAGCCCTGTGTGGTTTCCACAACCACCCATTTGCCGCGGTACTTCGCACCAAGGATGCTGGCACCAACCAGATTACGGACAAATTCATCTTCCGGAATATTCAGGCTCTTGGGTTGGATCGACCTCAATCCCGGTTATGGTTTTTCCATTTAAAGCCTCATCCATCTGATGCGCTAACACATATATTTCAGGCAGCTCAGGCATTTATTACACTCCTTATCTTCAGCATTCGAAAAGTTGATTCAATCTCTAAACCATTCTTCCTGCGGCGGTTTTCGCCCAACCCCATGTGATAACCGCTGACATAATATCCCTGGCTCTCGCGCAGGTAACTGGCGGGGAAACGGTACGTGCCCTGATCTGTCTTGAAACCCTCCAGATGATCAAGGCAACCCAGGAACCAGCTGGTTTGACGCGCCGATGGGAAATGAGCCATTAATTCCAGACGCTGAACCAGCATTGCTATGGAGACACCCTTCTGCCCAAAACCATGGTATCCGGGGAGATGAGGGCTCCAGCCCCACGAATAACAGGTGTTTCTTTCCTTGATCCAGGCATAACCATACCCGTCCCGCAGCGCCTGAAAACGCGGGTCCAGAACGTAAGAGACAACATCGGCAATCATTCCCTCTGCCCGTTCATCCAGTAATTCAAGCGGGTAATGTGCCAGGAGGTACATATCGTGGATCGAGGGAAGCTTGTAATTCTCCATGATTTCTTGCTTCATGACTTCTTTACCCTCCCAGGCTTTTGGCAGCCCAACCAGCTCAACATCGTCGGCATAGATGTCAAAGACTGCATCCCTGGCAATCCTGTGCACATGTTCCAGGTACTGGCGCAAGTACTCCTTCATATACTCATCAGGGCGATACCCCATGCGCAGTAAACCCCAGGCGAAAATACTCACCACCAGATGCTCCCAGGCATACTGGTAGAAAGCATCCCTATCCCAATCGCCACCCCAGCGGAAGATATCCATCAGGGGCAGCATTTTGTCATCCAGAGAGTCAATCCCTGCAGCCAATCCAAATTCTGCCAGCTTACCCAGGACATTCTCCAGGCAGCGGTCGAAACTCCCATGCACCATCCAACCCAACATCCTGAGGGTTTCTTCATTCCTGTCAGCCAGTTTTCCGTTTAATGGATCCAGGGTCAAGCGCCCTAACCAGGTCTGCACATCAGGCTGCCCCAGCATACTGTTGAGCAGTTGATCTGCAGCCTCACGAGGGTGATCCCCAACAATCTCCCGTGCCACCCGCCAGCGGATGACCGGATTCCCCTCTTCCAGCAGCCAGTTGACCAGATCCAGGAGGTTGTCCACCAGCCCACCTATACCTGGCATCCCGGGCAGAAATAGACAGTTCCACCCAGGAAACTTTCCTTTTCAATCGTAGTGCCGCAATCCGGGCACGGATTTCCAACCGTTCGGCTGTCCAGGATCTTGACATAACCGCCAGGTTGATCATAAAGGTTGCGTTCGGTGTCCCTTCCTCCAGAATCCACTGATTGCTGCAATACTTCACGAATGGAGAAAAACAATTTCTCTTGCTCACCAGGTGTGATCGTCACAACCCTGCGCCTGGGCAGGATTTTGGCTTTGAAGAGTATATCCTGCAGGTAGCCGTTCCCAACGCCCCAAACCCCCGGCTGGCTGATGATGAAGTACTTGATGCTGGTTTTGCTTTCCGGTTCGAACTCCTGGAACAGACCCTGGAAATATTCCAGGCTGAACGCGTCCGTCAGCGGTTCGACGCGGCCCATACTCACCAGGTCGTGGGTTTGTGCCTGCTCCTGTGTCAACAAAAGCGCTGCTCCCCATCCCTGTACGGAAACAGTCAGGCAGGAAGAGTCTTCGAACCGCAAAAAGAGATGGAATTTCTTGGGTAATTTGGACTTATCCTTGTGGTAAAGAATACGCTCGCCTCCCACACCAAATACCAGCGTATAGTCCGGTTCCACCGGAACCAGGATCACCGAACCATAACCCCTTGCCATGCCAACCGTCTTGCCGGGCAGGATGGCGGCATACTCCTCAGGCTCCCGGCTGTAGAAGGCAAACTTGTGAAAAGTATTGCCTCGGTTGCCGGATTCGATGCGCTTATGCTGCAGTTCGGCTGTGATCTGGTTGGCGATGGTCAATGCTTCTGGCAGCTCAATCATTAGTTCCTCCTTGTTTTACGAAAACTAAGCGACCAAATCCAACGCCTGTTGGAAAACCACCTTACGCCGTTCAGTGAAGGTACCGGGGCGATTGGATTTCAGATATCGTTCCATCACGGGGCGGGTATAAGCCAGCTCTTTCCTGGCTTGAGGTAAATCGATATCTTTCAGCACATAAACTGTGTAGTAGAAAGGAAACCGTCTCCATTTACCCGTCCCATCCCGTTCTGATCTGAGCACTGCAAGACCTTTGACCAGACTTTGCTCTTTGTTCTGAAAATCTCCTGCCCAGTAATGATGCCAATAAGCGGCAGTACAGCGCCCACAGCAAAAAGTGCCGGTTGTGTTGAAGTGCTGATGGTCGCGCATCCAGCCGGCTGCCCGTTCATACGCGGCGCGAATATCCACATCGCTCGAACCATACAACCAGGTTACCCGCGCAGCCTGCTGTCCCAGGCAATGACGTGCGCTGGCTGAGGTCAGGCTCTCTCCGGTGAACAGGTGGATGCCCTGCTGCATATCATAAGCAGTGGGCGCGAACATGCCGCGGTAAGAATTTTCCCTACCCTGGAGAGAGGCAATCATTTGTGCCACCGCCAGCTTTTCATGTTCAGAAACTTGTTTGTTCAACAGAAAGTTTTCGTTAGCTTCATCGACAATTCCCATCAACGATAAATTATCTGCCATCGTGAGCTCCTTCTGCTCTGTCAGTCTCTTTATACATCTGGTGCTTCAATACCCATCAACCCAAGCATCAGGTAGATTTCGCCGCGGTGATGGATATCATGCTCGAGGATATGCCAGACCACCCAGCCAATGCTGACCCTGGGTCCCCAGGGGAGCTCAACGATCTCAGCCATCTTGGCGCCGGCATCTCTACTGAACATTTCCATGGTGCGTGCATGTACAGATTCAAGCAGTTCTTTCAATTTATGTACTGTTGGGTAGTCACCCGGTTTGAAATCTGCAGCCTCCCAATCTTGAATCTCCTTCAATACAAATCCGCGGAACCAACCTTCTTCCGATCCGGCGATGTGACAAACCGTTTCACCCAATGACCAGAGCCCCTGGCGAGGGGTAAAAGCCAGCTGGTCGTCGGTCAGCGAATCCAGCGCCTGGTCCAGTCCCTGGCGCACCTCCGACCAGTGCTGGAAAAGCTCCTCTGTTTTCATATCTCTTCTCCTTTCGAGCGTAACCATTCCCGGATTTTCTTCTTTCCCCACATGTCGTGGGCGGCGTAAGCATTCAACCAGTCGAATATTGCGCTACCACCGGTGAACGAATAACGACCGCGTTCAAGCATTTCATCATCTGGCATCGCTTCAACCATTTGCATGAATTCCTTATGCACATCATCAAAAAAGGCACGCACCTCACCAAGAGGCATTTCCCGATACTGGACGTAAATACGCTGGTTGAAAATGTCAAGCTGCTTCCAGGTCAGGTCAGCGAGGTTCTTTTCCAGACGGCGCCGTTCTGAATCCAGGCGCTTGATGATCCAATTTTTTGTTCTTTCAACAGCCATCTTTCACTCCTGAGTTTGTTTTTGCATTGATTTCTTTTGAAAATTATCCTTGAAAGAGGTTCCTACGGATAGCCTTGCAGTAATTTAACCAGTTGTTTGGTTTCCCTCGGATCCAGGCTGCGATCATTAATTTGATATCGATCTACAACCAGGTAATCGAAAAAGCTCTTGAAACATTCTTCCAATGCTGAAGCCATCGCGGCATCCATGGTGATACCTTTTTCCCACCACCAGTTTTCGATGCGGACAGTGTGCAATTTTTTATCCAGCACCGGCTCGAAGCGGGCAATGAACCGGTCCCCATACAGAACTGGCAGAACATAATACCCGTATTGGCGCTTTGCTTTTGGCGTATATACTTCCCAGCGGTATTCGAAGCCGAAAAGCTGCTCGACCAACCGCCTGTCCCACATGATATTATCCAGCGGGGCAATGAAGCTGGCTCGTGATGAATATTCGCCATCCTGGCACGCCTGCTCGAGCAGCGGCAAATCCTGGCTGCGCAGGTAAAGGGCGTCTGGCACTCCCTCGATGGATACCTCGATGAGCCTGCCATCTGAGAGCAGTCTTTTTATGGTTTGGACTCTTCGAGGACTGTTGATATTTCTCATTGCCAGCCATACCGTGCTGGCGCGGTTCCAAAGCAATCCCACACTCCCGAGACGGCGCAGGACATACCAGTCCTGGTATTCAATTTCATCCTGGTTTGGGTCTTCTGCCAGCAGGATTTCCACCGGGATGTGCCGGCTGGCAAGATCGTAGTATTTGCGTGTGTTGGTTTTGTGATGGACCACCAGCTCGCCGGCGAAATACAGGCTCTCAAGGGCTGCACGGGAGGCGCGGGTGGGTCCCCAGGGCCAATCGACCCGATGGTCAAAGTCCAGGTCCAACGAGCTGAGAGGACCACGTTGTTCAACCTCGGCGCGCACCAGCGGAAGAACTGTCTGCAGCCCTTCTTCACTCCGTTCCATAGAAGCCCGGTCGGCTTCTCGCTGGCGGTGAAAGCAGGGGAAGTCCTCTACCCGGTAGATGGCCATCATCTTGTCCCAGCCATCGAGCAGCTTACGGTCTTTATATAACAGCTCTTGAAGCATTTGTGACTGGTATGCTTCGACCCGTGATTGGAGAACAAGCTCTGGGTTTTGACCAACGATATTCAACGGGTCAAACTGGATGCAGCCAACGCGCTGGAAGTATTCGAGAATACCAGCTTTGCCTTTCCAGGAACGGGGAGGCCAAAGACCCTGGTAAGTCAGCAGGAAACGGCGCGCCTGGGGACGGGTAAGCGTGATTTGATCCCGATCAGCCATGGTTCATACCACCAATTTCCCGGCTTGCTTCAGACATAAAAGTGCGTAGAAGGTGATCCACTTATTGGGCTCACCATTCGGTCCGGCATTGAAGATTTGTTTCAATGAGTGGTCGAGGATATATTTTCCATCTTCAGTACGCTTCAATGCCAGGTATTCCCAGGCAGGTGCAAGAGCCGGATGCTGACCATAACCCATCCGGCTGAGGGCGTACAAAGGCTCAAGCAGACTGGCAGCGATCACAAACGGGAAGATGGCAGCGACAACCTCGCTACGGATCAGCTCTCCGGGATGATCACTCTTGTATATCACCTGGCGGCGCAGGAAATAATCGACCAATGCCCGGCAGCGATCGTGCTCCCAAAGTTCAGGTAGTTCGGCGAATGCCATCAGGGCTTTCTGCGTACCCCGGATGCAGGACTTTGTTTCTGAATTAAAACTGGATCGTTCGCATAAATACCCGCCATCCAAACGCCGGTCATTTAAAAGAACATCCACGCGCTCCTGCACGCGCGGGTCTTCACGATAACCTAACTTGATGAAGGTGCGGATGTTATAAGCGTACAGACAGGACTGGTGGTTGCGGTAATCAGGGGGGATTTCCCAGGGTTTTGGTTCTGGTTTATCAGGATATTCCAGCGACAGATAACGTTGAACGGCGCGGTCAATGCGTTCATCCTCCCGGTCCAAGCCCAGCTCTGCCAGATAGGATAAGACAAAGTGAGTCGAACTGCTCATGGCATAACTCACCCCATCACCCACCCCACGGTGCAGCCAGTAGCCATCCGGGTGCATTTTACGGAAGATTTTTTGAACTGGTTTTGACTCGTTAATGGAGAATTTGGTTTGCCGGACATCGGCTTGATCCCGAGGTAATTCCAGCAGATCTGTTAGAGTCCGGTAACGCACAGAGGGATTGCCGGGGTCCAGTAGCCAATCCAGTACTTCGTTTGCAGGTTTCATTGGCAACAATTCGCTTTCAGACCCGGTCATCCCACACACCGCCCTGGTTTCCATGATAGACCGATAAGGCTCCCAATTCACCGTGGTGGTGCATTGTATGTCGAATGGCATATACCAGATGCCCGATCAAGGGTGATTAAGTCTCTGGTTACAGGATTATTCATCATTCCTCCGAACGACCAAATTTTCAACATTCTTAGTATTCTACAATTCTGGGCAGGTGTCGTGCCATGGCAACCGAGTCAGCAGCTTCACCAGGGGTCGGAGGTGTACCGATAAAACCCGAGGCTGCGATGTAGTCAGCTGTTCTGCTGCGGAGCTCATCGGGTTCGACAGCAGCCATTTTGTCCAGTGTGTCAAACCCGGCTTCATGATACAGGCGTGCACGGATGCCTTTGTGCCCACCGATGCGCGCCTGGTCTGATAGTTTGACAAGCTCGAGAATTTCATCTTCAGGAATGCCGGTTCTTTCTGCTAATGCAGCCCGCATACCGGGTGTCCTTCCCGCTTCCACCATGTCCTGTGCAGTTTCAATGCCTTTCTCTTTCAGTATCCGGACGGCATCCAGGTCAACGTCTACAAAATCTTTTAGCTTAAATCTGGCAAAGCCAACTTCACTCCACACCTCAGCAGCTGTCAATTGCAGGGTTTCATTTCCCAGGAACTGGTAATATTCAGCGATACCGAGAAAACCAACCTGAGCGTTTTTCGATGAAAATAGATATCCGCGTAAATCATCAATATTTGCATCCAGGATCGATTTTCCGTGTGTTTTCAGGTAACGCTCAAGCTCACTTACTTTGTCCAGATACCGGTGTAACGCCTTTTCTGATTTACCTTTTTTCTTCAGGAAATCAGAAAATCCAACTTCATCCATACATAATCCTCATTCAGCTCTGCTCATATTTCTCCGCTGCATCGCGTAATTCTTGCGTCCATGCCTCCTTCGGCAGGGCACCGGTCAGCTCGATCAGGTTGCCATCCGGGTCGCGCAGGTAAGCGCTGCGCATGCCCCAGTCCGGGAAATCTCGAGGACCAAGAACAAGCTCAACTCCCAGTTCCTGAATATGTGCTACGGTCGCATCAACATCCTCTACACCTATGATCAACATCCCTCTGTCCTGACCCGGTTGATTAGAAGGGAGATTATCAGTCGCAAGCACTTCAGCCATTGACTTACGGTCAAAAAGGGCAATATTGGGGTTGTCTTCTCCTGCCGCATGAAAGAAGCATAGGTATCTTCTCATCTCCCCATTTGACTTCCAACCCGATGATATCCCGGTAAAACCGGAAACATTCTGCAAAATTGACAACTAAAAGTCGAACATGATCGATACGCATGACTCACCTTTTTATTGATACGATAGGAACAAACAAATCCATCTGATGATATCCTATGATTTCTCTGGCGTTTTTGGGGGTAATTACATGTCCCATATCGTAACGGGGACAAGTGTCATCGACATTGGGATCCGCTGTAAAAATATCGCTCTGCTCGATCCACTGGTGGATGAGCCCGACTGTTTTTCCGATGTCTGATCCTTCATCTTTGCAGACGGCGACCGCATACAGACCGCCTGGGAAATCGAACACCTCGTAACCGGCGGTATCCTGCATGTTTTCCGGCAGCACAAACCCCCATTCCTCGGCGTTGAGCTGTGGGTTGAACCACATGAAATCCCGCGGGCACAAATTGTTCTGCGGATGGATGACAACGGCTGACCACCATCGATTGAATTCATCCAGGCAGCCCTGACCCGAGCGCGCCATTTTTACCTTGGGCAGCTCGATGATCCTGACGAAAATGTTTTCCTGGGTATCTGCAGACATCGTTTTATTCTTCCTTAACTTGTATTTTTATTTGAATTGGCCCAACCTTGTTGTTGGGATTTGTTTGAATTCTATTCCAGTGGATTTATTCCTGAATGCGGTCTGGTAACTGCCGGGCCTGGACAACGAACCAACCATAATCGATCATGGAATTGGATCGTTCGCCAGTCTTTGCCAGGTAATTCCTGATCGCCTGGCGTACTTCGTCAGGTTCGGCTGAACGAAATTTTGCCAGCGTATCATAGCCCGTCTCCAACGACCGCCGCAACGCCTGCCCGGCCATGCCTGTCATGCGACACAGATCGCAGCAGTGCACCATGCGCGTGATCGTTTCGTAGGGCAAGCCGGATTGATCAACTAATGCCTGGCGTCCTGCCTGAGTTTCTCCTCTAGCTAGCAGGTCAGATGCCATGCGGACGCGAAATCTTATGTAATGCTTTGACGGGTGGAGTCATCTCGTCCATGTCCTTGAAGATCGTCTGCAGCATTTTACGTCGGAAATATTTATCAGCGGAGACCTGGTCGATATACGCCAGCAGGTCTGAGCGCCCCAGGTAGGAAAACACATTCCTGAGCTGTCCATCATCGTCATCTTCATCGTGAAAGTCGAATTCCTTTAACGCCTTCAGTGTGGTCTCTTCGATTGACGAAATCCCTCGCTCCGCCAGGTACTGTTCGAAGCGGTTTAAAGAGTGATTCAAGCGGGTGACTGCTTCCGAACCTTCTCCCTTTTGAAAGCCAGGCCCGACGTAAGGTTGACCTTGCAGCCATTCGATCAATACCTGGCGGTCCATCAGGTTAACCTCCCCAGAGCTTCATCGATGGCCTCGATACCGCGTTGGTAATGCCCAAAAGCTTGTTCAAGGACGATCGACGTCTGCCGGTTGCGCTCCGGGTCAGGCCCTTCGGGTGAGTTCCACCACAAAAGACTCTCTGCCTGGTCAAGGATGTATGCTTCAGCGTTGAAACTACTGGAAGCTGCCAGAAGTGTGTCCTGGGCCATCGGGTATCTGGGGACCAGCTCTTTCAGGTAGTCCGCCGCGGCGCGGTGTGTGCTGCGGTAGACGCCGTAGCAATAGGCATCCCCACTGCCGCGGGTCTTCTCCGGGGATTTGAAATCGTTTATCCAACGCTGGTAGGCCAGGAATCCCTCCAGGAAAACCCATTCGCTTCCGCCCATTTTGTTGGCGTTTTTCTGAGATCGAGCATGCGCCACTGCATTTTTTAAAGAGTCGAGTTCAGCTTTTTCTGCATTGAATTCACCAGTCTTTTCACCGATGAAAATAGCACCGTTTGCCGGGCAGATATCCAGGCATTCACGCGGGCGCGTCCAGGAGGCCTCAGCATATCCATCCAGCCCCTGGTAGGAGCCGCGCCCGTAGAAAATCTTGCGTTCGTCATCGAAGCCGACCACCACGTCCCATTCTGCAAAGGTGAAAGCATGCCAGACCAGCACAGGTTTCCCACTGCGGATGCTTTCTTTCACCCGATCGATCATTGCGTAGAGCAGTTCATCCGGTGCAGGCTGGTCCCATTTTACAACCTCGTTGAATAAAGGCAATTGCTCCGCCTGGTAGCCAAACAGGCGCGCCAGCTCGAGCGGATCAATTCCTGGAGTGCAGGTGGGTGCACAAGGGCAAATCCCCGCAATGTGAAAAGCAGCGCCAGAAATACCCTGAATATAAGAAGGGGAATAAGACTCTCCCCGATAGTTGAGAATAACGCGAAATGCCCTCAACCATCGCTTCGACAACACGGTAGCGATCAACATCATTCAAAATCATGGCAGCAATTCCTTTTCACCTCCCCCAAAATCCAAGAACGGGATTTGGGGGGAGACCGGGAGGGGGTCACACATCTGGCGCCTCGATACCCATCATCCCCAGCATGAGGTACACCTCGCCGCGGTGGTGGATTTCGTGTTCGAGCACATGCCAGACCGCCCAGCCCATCGTCACCTGTCCGCCCCAAGGGAGAGGGCCAACTTGCTCCATCAGTGCATCGGCATCCTGGGCGAACTGCTCCTGGGTGCGCTGGTGCATCTCGGCCAGCAATGTTTTGAGCGAGGCGATGGTTGGGTAATCCTCGGCTTGCGGGATATCTTCGTGCCAGCGGTTCTGGGCATAATGACGCAGCCAGCCGTCTTCGGTGCCGGCCAGGTGCACGATCGTCTCGCGCAGCGTCCACAACCCTTCACCCGGCCGAAAATCCAGTTGGGCATCGGTCAACAGGTCCAGACCTGAGATTAAGCCGTTGCGAACTTCATTCCAGTAACCGAACAGTTCTTTTGCATTCATGTTTTCTCCTTCAGGTCAGCGATCAGGAATAATCAGGGTTAGGGATGTCTCGCCTGCTCATTTCTCAGCCCAGGTTGGCGAGATGGCCAGGAGATGGGTATTTATTTCGGTTTTACAGGAATGTAGATATCGATCTCGGAATCCTCTTCATCACCCTTGAAACGACCATCCTGGTACAGTTCGAAATCGAAGGGGTGGGCGACCTGGTAGCCTGAATTGGGCAGCCAGGTGTCGTAGATGTGGCGGAAGCCAGCCCCAAGATTTTTTAACCCACCTTTGACCGTATGCACTGCGTAGGTGGAAGCTGGCAGGCGCTTGGCAACCATGCGGATGGGGATGCTATCCAGGTTGTCCACCGGGTCAGCGGCCATGTAAAACCATTTACCGGTCTGCTCCATGTCTTTGGTATAGAATTCAAGACCATAATGATCGGTAGTGTTCGAATGCGGCGGGATCTCCTCTGCGTGCTGCATGAAACGTTCCCAGATTTGGCCAAACGCCCCTTCGGCTGGATTGTCGTACACCACCATTCCTACCAGGCAGATTTCAGGTTTTTGTACAATTTTTGGTTCCATGTAAATTTCTCCTTTCGTTTAATTAATATTCCACCACCCGCGGCAGGTAGCGCGCCAACATCACCGAGTGGGCGGCTTCCTTTCTTCCTTATCCAGGCGGTCCCATTTCGATGCGTTGCTGAACCTGGGCCTCATCGGCGCTCCACAATCCCTCCACCCACCAGGTGGCCCCGGCTTCCTGCCACAGTCCCAGCCTGTCCTGGATTTGAGATACAGACCAATCCAGGGATTGTTCTTCAATGATGATATCGAAGGGCGTTGTCAGGGTGCGGTTGGCATCCACATACGCTTTCATCTCCCGAATATCGTCCGGCAAGACATTGACGAATTGCCCTGTGGCGTCCATCTTCTGCGCCAACAGACCGTCGCATTTTAAGATACGGCGCATCGATTTCTGGCGCGGCCAGATGCCTGGAACCCAAAGAGGAATGCGGGGCTGCTGGATGGGGGCGGGTGGATAATACTGCTCGTCGAGCAGGGTCAGACGGACGTGGTAATGTTTGCCATCGTAATCGAACGGCTTCCGTTGATAGAGCCCGGTCAGGATGTCAATGGCCTCATCCAGCATCTCAGTGCGGGCTTTGGTATCGGTGACCTCATCCGGGAAGCCCTGCCATCCCATCCAGACTGCCCCTGCACCCAGACCGAGGATCAAACGGCCGTTGGAAAGATGATCGAGGGCGACCGTCTCACTGGCCACCTTCCACGGGCGGCGTAACGGCATGGGAATCACCATCAATCCGAGGCGGATGCGGTTGGTCTGGACCGCAGCCGCGGCCAGGGAAATGGTGGGGTCAAGTGTCCAGATGGCGTCTCCCACGAAGACACCGTCCCAGGTATAATCTTCAGCAAGGCGGGCAAACCGGGCTGTACGACGGGCATCCCAATAGGGTAGAGCGATTCCAAATTTCATATTCGTCAGCCTCTATAATTTATCGACGATCAACCGTAGATACTCCAATCCTTTCCTCTCCGCGGCACCTGCCTGGCGCAGCAAACTGGCAGATTTTGGACTTTGCAACTTCGTCTCATTATCCCAGGTCTCGGATTGGAAGGGGTTGAGCGCCTGGACAGCCCGCAGTTGTTCGCAGACAGTCGTATAATGGCCGGCAGCCTCGACAAAGGCCTCGTCGCAGAGCGCCGGAAGCTTGCGGTGGGCTTCCTTCAAGAACTCAACTGCCATCTCGCGGCATTCTAGCCAGGTGGCAGCATTGTAGCCGTGACCGTCACGGACAGCTCGACCCGTTTCAAGCGACTCTGCCCACAGGTCGAAACCTGCCGGGCCAGTGGCGTACCCAGGCTGGGCAAACCATCCTGAAGCTGTGACGGAGTGCTGAATGACGGTTGTGAGGGCGTCTTTAACGACTTTTTCATCAGGGGCAGGCTCCACCAGCTCGATGCAGTATACCTGCAGCACCTGGACATCAATCTCTCCCAGAGTGCGCCAATCGAGCGGACCGCCGGACATCCAACCGGAGTAGAGATATCCACCCCCAGTGCCGGATGCGCCATCCTCCTCATAGCCATTAATAATGTAGTAATCGGGGATGTAGGGTTGAAGCTCCCAGCCGTAACAGGGCAGGTTACGGTCCAGGCTGGCACGCACAAAATCCCAGGCCTGGCGCTGCTTTGCTGGATAGGTATCGCCCGCTTCGGCTTTCTCGATGGAGAAGCCACTTACCTTGTAACCGAGGTTTGGCGCCAGGTCGAAAACCGGGCGTGTGTCCCAGCAGGTAGGACCGCTAGGATCGAGGGTCTCCTGGATGTTGAGGACGAACGCATAGCCTGTCCCACCGTACAACCAGGGGAAGGAGATTTCCCGTCCCAGGTAATCGAGTCCGCCCTTGATACAGCCTAACTGGGTAATGTTGCGTTGACGCCATTGTAAGCCCTCTAATTTTTTCATTTCATCCTCCTACTCATGACCATCCCATATGCTCTCTTTTGTACAGCTTTTACTTGTCTCTCTAGTAAGGTTTCCGACGCACCGGAAATATTTCACCAAAATCTCGCTATTGGTAAAAAGTCAGGCTCCGCTCGATGTAATCCGCAGCTTCAGCGTCTTTCTGGCGTGCCTCCTGGATCACCGGGATTATCTGCCGGCGAACTTCTGGTTCGGCAAACTTCTTCCAGGCATCCTGATTGCCGTTCCCGCCAGCCAGGTCCCATATCTTCCACATCAAGTTGTGCTCCGCAGCATAAGAGGCAGCCGCGTGCAGCAGATCTTCAGCCATTGAGTAATGAAGGATGTCGGGGTTGCTGGCCTGAATCAAGAACTGCGATCCGTACCAACGTGCTTCAGCCACCTGCCCGACCGCGCTGTTGTGAATGTCATGCAGCTCACGCAGCCTGGCTTCATTTGCGCCTTCATATTCATCGTCGTGCAACAGGCACTCCGCCCAGGCATCGTAGGCAGCCAGCCCATTTGCGCGCCCACGGTACCATTCAGGAGCGTCTGGCTCCGGTCTCACGACGGGTGTGCGCACTACCTGAACAGCCCACTCCAGCGCATCGGTGAAGATCCTTTTCATCGGTGGTCTTTCCATTTTCTCACCGATGACCAGCAGGCTGTGGGTGTCTTTGAACCAGTCTCGTTTACGGAAATAGCCATTCGGCTCGAATTCAACGCCCTTATTGAAATCGGGTATGCTCTGGAAAAAGCTCCAGCCGATGAGCACATCCCCGCCTTCATCATAGCCGCAGATGATAGCCGGCTCCGGTGGACCCACAACGCCGTAACCGATGACAGGCACGCCGCGCGCCAAACTCTCGAGGATATTCTGACGGTAGTTTTTATGGTCACTTTCCAACAGGCTGCCCTCTCCACCTGCTCGCTCTACCCAGCGGTAATCATAGCCCAGGGCGCGAAACCCCCTGCGTTCAGGGGCTTCAGGATCGGGGGACATGTAAAAGGCAGCGTTGCTGTCATTCCAACCTTCTTTCCAGGATAGAAATGACCCCACCCCGGTTACACCGACAAAGAAAGAATAGGAGCAATTGATCTTGCATCCTGGCTTGATCGACTGGCATGTGCGGCAGCCGAACTCATCCTCATCGAAAAATTCCCCCATAGCTCGCAAGACGGAGGGGATGCACAGATCCTCCGGACAGCGCGGACCACCCTCGTAAAAATTCACCCGAGGCACATTTTCCAGTACCAGTCGTGTGGGAAATTGGTGGTTTGTGGTATTCATATGATCCTCTTTGATGTTGATTGATGTAAATCTACGTGACAGCTAATTTCCAAATTTATTCGGATTAACTTTCTACCATTCATCAATTAGATACCAGTAAAATTCTCCCCCGGATTTATGATTATATCTGGATTACTTTTCCAGATCAGTGTTTTGATTATAGAACGAATGATCTAGTTTGTCAAATGGAATATCGCAGTGTTTTCATTTTTTACGCAGCGATCAATGGGACCAAACAGAATGCTATAATTTCCTTTTCTGCCTATCCGATCTTCAACCTGGAGAAAATTATGAAAATCGTCATCATCGGTGCTGGATCGATTGCGTTTAGTCCCGCTATTCTTTCTGGTTTCAGCATGGATCTGCGTTATCTCAATGCCACAATAGGACTTGTCGATATCAATGAGGATATCCTGGAATTAATCAGACTGTTTGCCGAACGGGTTTCCGCCGAATTGGGGCTGAACTGGAAAATCGAAGCATCCACTGACAGGAAGGATGTTTTACCAGGCGCCGATCTTGTTACTACTGCAATTGGAGTGGGCGGTCTGAGAGCATGGGAGCTGGATGTCGACATACCACACAAATTTGGCATCATCCAACCCGTGGGTGACACATCCGGTCCGGGCGGTCTGGCAAGAGCTTTACGCCATATCCCGGTCATGGTCGAGATCGCCCAGGACATGGAGAAGCTCTGCCCCTCAGCCACGCTGTATAATTTCACAAATCCGCTGACCGTACTCACCCAGGCAGTGAATACAATGACCAGCGTTCATTGTATAGGTCTATGTATCGGAGTTGATTTGACCTGGAACCACCTTTGCCGTGTGGTAGGGGTTGAGAAGAGTGAGACTTCCATCCTTGCCGGAGGGATTAACCACTGTCACTGGATCTATGACTTTCAGATCCAGGGCGAAAATGCGTTGCCCATTCTGTCCGCCGCCCTGGATGAGCTTGAGGGAAAACCACAGGCAATGGAAGGATTCCGAAACCGGTATGGGAGCATCATCAAACGACCCCAGGAACCTGCTGCCGGGGAGCCGTTGTGTACTTCCCTCTACCGAACCTTCGGAGCCTATCCTGGTCCCGGAGATGGACATGTGGGTGAGTTTTATCCTCAATTGATGAAACCCCTGATCCGGGATGTGGATCAGTTCCAGGGATCGGCAATCCGGTATGTCAAACAGTCTTATCCAATCCTGACCGAAAAGATGCGAGCGATAGCCACGGGGAAGGCTGAAATTGATACGGATGACTTTGCACGTGAGCTTGCCTGGGAGCATACCCAATTTCTCGACATCGTCGTCGCTCAGCAGGACAACCTTGGTAAAACTTTCTACATTAATATCCCCAACCGCGGCATCATCACCAACTTGCCTGCTAATTCAGTGGTTGAGGTTCCAGCCAGAGTAGATGCATCCGGGATCCATCCGATCATCCTTGGTGACCTGCCCACGGCTGTTGTACCGGTTCTGGCACACAAGCTCTCTTCATTGGATTTGATCATAGAAGCTGCCCTGGAAGGTTCAATGAATAAAGCGATACAGGCATTGGTCAACGATCCTCATTGTACGGATATCCATGAAGCAGAACTGATTTTAGCTGAACTGGTCAAAGCCCATCAGCAGTATCTGCCGCGATTTACGTCATAACCACTTCAGAATACTGTATAATGAATTCAGGTCAGCACCTGAGCTGATCTGAAATGGAGGCGTATGCAAATTGACGTCTTGATCAATCCCAATATCGCGTATTTATTACTTGTAGCTGGAATCATGTTGGCGACTTTCGCTATCTTCTCACCAGGAACCGGCGTTCTAGAGATTGGCGCCCTGATTTCTCTGGTTCTGGCAGCATGGCAAATCATCAACCTGACCATCAACTGGTGGGCTCTAGCAATCCTCCTCGTTGGAGTGTTCCCATTCCTGCTCGCCGTGCGATTCACCCAGAATCGGATTTACCTGATCATCTCGATCACATCCGCCGTAGTCGGCTCAATTTTCCTCTTCGACCTGCCGCTACCCGGTTTCCAACCAGCCGTGAACCCTTTCCTGGCGATAATTACATCAACGCTTGTGATCGGCTTTTTCTGGATCATTGCCACAAAATCACTGCAAGCTGCTCGAATGGAACCAGCCCAAGATCTTGGAAGCCTGATAGGGATGGAGGGCAAAGCCCGTACGGATGTTTCTGCAGAAGGTTCAGTTTTTGTGGATGGTGAATTATGGAGCGCTCGCAGCAGCGAACCAATTCATTCCGGTACCACCATCCGGGTAATCGACCGCGAGGGATTAGTTCTAATCGTAGAAACAGTTGAGTCAAAAGATAAATGAATTGTTTCAGGATAAGAATGCGAGCAAAAACCTTACGCACATATTAGCCATTACATCAGGAGAATAAAAAAAATGGAAACGACAACTATTGTTCTATGCCTGGTAGGCGCGGTGATCGTCATCGCCGTTGCCCTGGTATCTTCATCAATAAAGATTGTGCCCGAATTCAAGCGCCTGGTGGTGTTCCGACTGGGACGCTGTGTCGGCACCAAAGGACCAGGGCTGATCATTCTCATTCCTGTCATCGACAAGTCTGCCTCCGTAGATTTACGAGAGCAGGTGAGGGAGGTGCCGCACCAGACGTCCATTACCAAGGATAATGCGTCAATTTCGATCGACTTTATCTGGTATTACAAGATTGTGGACGCAGCGGAGAGCGTACTGCAGGTTGGGAACTTCGAGGCTGCAGCAGCGGGTATGGCAACAACGACGCTGCCGCGCGGTGATCGGCGGTATCCCATTGGATGACGCCCTATCGGAGCGCGAGCACATCAACAACATGCTGCGCGTGCGTTTGGATGAGATCACTGAACGCTGGGGGGTTAAAGTCACCAATGTTGAGATCCGAGAGATCATCCCGCCGCGTGAGATTCTGGATGCGATGAACCGGCAAATGTCGGCAGAGAGGCTGCGACGTGCAGTGGTGACCGAGTCTGAAGGTGCACGCGAATCGCAGGTCAATGTGGCAACCGGCGAGAAGCAGGCAAACATCCTGCGGGCGGAAGGCGAGAAGCAGTCTGCCATCCTTCGGGCTGAGGGTGAACGTGAGGCTCAAGCGCTGACAGCAGAGGGTTATGCCCTGGCATTGGAGAAGATCTTTAATGTGGCGCAGACGGTGGATAACAAGACGATGGCGCTGCAGTATTTCGAGGTTCTCAAAGAGATCGGCGCGAGCCCATCGACCAAGTACATCTTCCCGATGGAGTTCGCCAACTCGCTGCAGGAGTTTGTCAATAAGCTGAAGTCCTGATGCCTTAATGGCAGGAGCAGAACTTCCCGAACTCGAAAATTTGAGCCCACCTGCCTGGGGAGGCAGGATAGAACCCGCAAACTGGCGGGACCTGGGCGCGCTGCGGTCTCTCGAACAGGTTTGTTTCCCCAAGGATTCCTGGCCGCTGTGGGACCTGATCGGTGTGCTGACACTTCCAAACGTGGTGCGCTTGAAGGTAATGGACGATGGGGAGATGGTAGGTTTCATTGCCGGCGACCACCAGGGAGCAAAGGGTATAGCGTGGATCGTTACGGTTGGGGTGCTGCCGGCATACCGCAGGCGCGGGATCGGAAAGGCGTTGATTGCAGCTTGCGAAGAGCAGCTGGCGACTGGCGTGGTGCGGTTGAGCGTGCGCGCTTCCAACGCAGAGGCGATCCGGCTTTACAGGAGCCTGGGATACTTGGAGTACGAGAGGTGGGTGGATTATTACCAGGATGGGGAGGATGCGGTTGTGATGGAGAAGTTGGTGTATTTGTAGGAGAGGTTTTGACACGATGGGCTCGAAGAAAAGAGAAGAGACACAAAGATTTTTTATTTAACCGCGAAGAGACAAAGGGCGCGAAGGTTTTGTGAAATAGAGCGAGGATATGACGGGTGCGAAGGGTTGTGGTGAGCAAGGGGAACGGGGTCCGAGGATGGAGGACGGAGTGTTGTACCGGATGGAGCACCAGGTTTAAAAATCCCATGGGACTTGGGTTTGGGGTGTTAGATTGATAACAGATCGATGGTTCAAATAGGATGGGGACAGCAAATTGAAGTGAAATATACTCTTGAAAAGACGATGAAACAATAATGAGCACGAACCTGCTCCTTTCTCCATGCACCAGCACTGCACTGGCTCACATGCTTTCTGAAATCAGAAAGATAAAAAGGGCTGGCACACTTACCCCGGTTTCCATTCTGCTCCCCACTGCGGGGGTGATCCATGATCTGCGCAGCCAATTGGGAGACACAATTGGTGTGCAAATGTACCAGTTCTACCGCCTGGGACATGCGGTGTTGGATGAGGCAGGCGTCCCTATCCACGAGATCAACGACACGGCTATCCGCCGGTTACTGCGGCGAATATTGGGGGAACTGCACTCCGAAGGCAACCTCACTACATTCGCTGCTGTGCGGGAAAAGCCTGGTTTCATTGAAGTGCTGCTGGATTGGGTGCGCGAGATGAAAAGCCAGGGAATTTTCCCTGAACACTACACAAGATTTGCGCAGAGATCTGATGACCCCAGAGACCTGCAACTGGCTGAAATCTACACCCGCTACCAAATATTTATGCAGCACAGGAATTATTCTGATGCGGACGGTTTACTGTGGGTGACAGCTGAGGCACTCGAGGAAAATCCCAACCTGTTCGTGTCTGATGGTCCCATGTTTATTTTCGGGTTTGACCAGTTCACCCCTGTGCAAATCCGCATCCTAAAACAGCTGAAAAAAAGATTTTCTGATGTGAATATTTACCTTCTCTGGGATGAAGTGCGCAGCGAGAACAGCCTGGCGCTGGTGCGCCTGCAGCAAACCCGGAACGAACTGCTCGATCATATCCCGATGGAAGTGGCTGTTCTTGAAAGGGAAGGGGACACTGATCCAAATCTATTACACTTGCATGAGGCGTTATTTGAGACGAAGGATCAATTAACAGCCAACAAAGAACACCTGGAGCTGGTGGAAGCCCCTTCCAGGGAAGCCGAAGTCAGACGGGCATTACTGGAAATAAAGCGTTTACTGATAGAGGGTGTTTCTCCAGCCGATATCGCAATCGCGGCACCAAATCCCAGGTCCTACCTGGCGATCATCCGCACTGTATCTGCAGAATATGGCGTCCCGATCGCACACGAACAAGCACTGATGGAAAACCCGGCGATTGCCGCTCTGGCAAACTTACTGCAACTCAGCCCCGATTTCCCATGGCAGGAAACATTCGAGGCGCTCAGGTCAGCGTATATCCACCAAAGCTGGCTGTCTGAGGGACAAATAGCTTTACTCGACCGACTGACTCGAGAGCGACCGGTCACAGGCGGCATTGACCAATGGCACTTTGCAGTTCGCCCTGTTGAAGTGGAGAGTCAGAATGCTGAAGATGAAGACCTTGGACCTCCACCGCTGGTATCCAGCCTGCCTGCGGAGATGCTCCATGAAATTGGGGAGGGGTTATCAACCTTCTTAGAACATCTCACCCCGCCAAAAACAGCCACGTATCGAGAATACACCTGGTGGGTGCAGACTGCAGTGATTGGATTAAGCCCAAACCCGGAAACCCCTGAAGAAGAGTCAATTGAAGCCGCGCCTACACTTGATATGCCAGGCTGCTGCCAGGAGAGCCCCTTTCGTGAAAGAGACCTTGGCGCTTTAAGGTTAGCGATCCAGGCATTGCGCAGAATTGCAGCGGCATCAGAGACTGTGCCGATGGATAGAGACATCGCCTGGGAGGATTATCGTGATGAATTGATCAACCTGCTGAGCGTGATGCAGATTCCGGCAGACCCATTACAAACCCAGGTTCGCTTTGGCAGAATCGACGAGGGCCGCGCTCGATTGGTAGATTATTTATTCGTGCTGGGATTATCTGAGGGCGAGTTCCCAACGCCACCACCTGCCGACGTTTTTTATGCTCGTCTTGAAAGGGAAAAACATCCCTTGCCTCTCAGGCGTTATACGCCAGCTGACGATGCATCTCTATGGTGGCAAGTGATCGGAAATGCCAGGCAGAAATTGACCCTTTTACGCCCTTATGTGGATGAGAATGGCGCTCCATGGCAGCCTTCACCCTACTGGGATGCGGTGTGCATGTGCTTTTGTAACCTGGATATCGAGCGCATCCCCATCGCTGACCATCCAAAGCATGAACGCGCAGCCAGTCAAAATGAACTGCTGACTGCTTTAGCCCAATACGATGTAAAAGAACTTCCCGAAAGCCTGGTAGATGCCTGGAAATATTCTCAACAGGCAAATGACATTATGCTGCAGGTCATGAGCTACCAGCAGCCGCGTGAACACGAGGGTATCCTGACTAATGAAAGAATCATTGGCGAATTATCTCATCGCTATGGTCCTGAACATGTTTGGAGCGCTTCCCGGCTCAACCGATATGCCAACTGCCCATATGGTTTCTTCGCTGAACATATCCTCAAACTTGAAGCGCTTGTCGATCCCGAAGAAGGTACAGACGCGATGCAGCGCGGCAGCATCCTGCACTCGATTTTAGAGCATCTTTACCAGCGGCTGGCTGACAATGAAGTCACCCTGATCACTCCAAACCTGGACACCATCCTGAAATATTTAGACGAATGCTGCAGTTCAATTTTCCCAAGCGCACCTCAACGCTATGGATTCCGCCCAGGCGCCTTATGGCGCCACGAACAAAATGAGCTGCACAGAATGGTGCGCACCCTGGTGACCTGGGAATGCGTTGAAAATGGCGAGACCGCTCGTTACCAACCCTTTATCCTTGAAGCCGGGTTTGGAATTCGCCAGGACGGCTCACCGCCATTGGAGATAAGTTTTGAGGATACCCACACCCATTTCCGGGTTCGAGGGCTGATCGACCGGCTGGATAAAGACGGTGATGGGAACTTGCGTGTGCTGGATTACAAGAGCGGCAGCACTAAGTATTCTGAACCTGACTTGAGGAAAGGACTGGCATTACAAACGCCGTTATATGCCCTGGCAGCTGAACGATTTTGTATTGTAGAAGGAGGCAGAGTCAGTGAAAGCCACTACCTGCATATCCCTACCAGGATGACCAGCGGTAGTTTGAACTTCGAAGGACAGGTCCGTGACAACGAGACCGTTGAAGAGTCCTTAAGGCAGGCTGCCCTGAACGTAGAACGAGTGCGTTCCGGCATATTTCCCAGCGCCCCAGAAAAACCAATCACGGGCGCTTTCACCTGCCGCAGCCTGTGTGAATTTGCACCGCTTTGCCGGGTGAGTGCGCAGAGCATCGCCAAAGCGCGCCGGGGAGGTTTTTCATGAACCCGACTGCAGAGCAACGTACCGCCATTGAGACCCAGGACAGAGCGCTTATTGTGGAAGCTGGAGCTGGCACTGGCAAGACATGGGTACTCGTACGGCGGTTTATGCACCTGTTGGAAACACATCCGGATTGGCAGCTAGAGAGCGTAACAGCGATTACATTCACCGAGAAAGCTGCACGTGAGATGCGCACGCGCTTACGAACGGCAATCGAAGATAAAGCCCGCGACAATCCCAAGGCTGCGTACTGGCAAGCACATCGTTTGAATCTGGACCGGTTACAGGTGAGCACAATCCACAGTTTATGTGCAAGGATCCTACGCGAGAACTCAATCGCAGCTGGAATCGACCCTCGATTTCAGGTTTTGGACGAACAAGAAGCGGATCTGCTGAAAGAACAAGCTGTTCAAGAGACGTTCAAAACACTTGAAGAAGAAGATCATGCGGCATTGGAATTGCTGACTTCTCTACGGATCTTCGACCTTCGTGCCGAATTGGAGACCATACTCAGCAAACGGGGCACACTCCGGCAGTTATTCGAAGATCCAGGTGAACCTGAGACGCTGGTAGAACGGTGGAAAACCGGTATCGAGGAAATGCGCCAGGGGCTGTGGCAGGCTCATTTACACGAAAACCCCGAAATGCCTGACATATGTGCAGAGATACTGCTTATCCCGATCCAAGATCCGACAGATAAGCTCGCTCCTGCTGTTCAGGCAGCCCAAAGAGGCGCTGCTGCGGCAGGACAAGGGGATTTCCTTGATGCTGTGAACCAGTGGCTGACGATAAAACGCAGCGGAGGACGCGCGGATAACTGGGGCGGTGCGGAGAGAAAAACGTACCTTTCCACTGAGCTACTAAAACCTTTGCAAGATGCTGCGAAATCACTTGAAAAAAGAGGGTTCCTACAAGAAATCAGCCATATGGACCTGGCGGCAGCACAACATTTACAGCTTTGGAAATGGCTTTGGGAGCTGCTCGATTCAACTTATACCGAGATCAAGGAATCCCAACAAGCTCTTGATTTCGATGACCTTGAGCTGCTCACTGAACATTTACTGCAGCAAACTCCCCGAACAGTACGCTTACAGAATTATCTAAGCAGCATCAACCATCTCATGGTCGATGAATTCCAGGACACCAACCTGGTTCAGCAGCGTATCGTTTATGCCCTGGCGCCCATCGATGATCCTGGCAAGCTTTTTGTGGTTGGGGACGCCAAACAAAGCATCTACCGCTTCCGCCAGGCACAAGTCAGCGTGTTCAGCCATACAGCCAGCGACATCGAAGCGGTTACCGGAAAACCAGCGGAACGACTGAGCACTTCCTTCCGAACACACCACAGCCTCGTGCAGGCTGCCAACCACCTGTTCAACCAACTTCTGCTCCCAATGGGCGATGAACATGCGGATTTTGAAGCATCCCCAGGACCCCTGAAGGCGCAGAGAGACCAGCCTGAATTAACAAGCCCGGTTGAGATGTTGATACTGCCAAAATATGACACACAGGATCAAAGGATAAGCGCTGAAGATGCGCGGCGTTGGGAAGCACAATGGATCGCCAGGCGGCTGCTGCAGCTCAAGGAGTCGGAATTCCCAACCTGGGATAAACAGATGGGAGCATACAGACCCTTTGAATTCAAGGATGCGGCTGTCCTTTTCCGAGCGACGACGCAAATGCCGCTTTATGAGACTGAGTTCAAAAACGCCGGGCTACCCTACCTGACCGTCAGCGGTCGAGGCTATTACGACCGATCAGAAGTACAGGATTTGCTCGCGCTTCTAGCTGCATTAGCCAACCCATCCGACAATTTGAACCTGGCTGCATGTCTTCGTTCACCCCTGTTTTCATTGAATGATGAAACACTTTACCAACTCCGCTGGCATACGCCCGATGGGGCGTTTGCCCCCGCACCAATCTCGATGAGGACCGCACTATCCCAACCTGCAAACACAGACCAGGGGGAGTATGTCGCCAGAGCACACGGCATCCTGGAGCACCTTTGGGGATTGGCAGGCAGGGTCGATGTATGGTCGCTGCTTCGAGCAGCACTGGACGCAACCGGTTATGAAACAACGCTGGCGCTCAACGATGGCGAAACCGGGCGGCAGAGAGCGAATGTCAACAAATTTCTTTCTCTGGCACGTGAACGCGGCGGGGTAAGTGTTGCGGGGTTCTTGCGCCGAATTCGTGAGCTGAAAGCACGTGAGGCTCGTGAAGGTGAGGCATTGGGTCGAGAACCCGAAAGCGGCGCGGTGCAGCTTATGTCCATCCACGCATCAAAAGGATTAGAATTTCCTGTGGTAACCGTTGCTGACATGGGGAGAAAGAAAGGCGGTGGATTTGGTTCGGCATACCTGCTCCATGATCCAGCGTTTGGTCTGGTATGTAAAGTGCGTGATGAATATGGAGACTGGCAAAAACCTGCCGGGTATGCCTGGGGGGAATGGCTGGAGGAGCGGATGGAGCAAGCCGAGGATAAACGCTTATTATATGTTGCCAGCACTCGCGCCGCTGACCTGCTGATATTTTCCGGGCAAGTGGGCAATAAAAACTCCTGGTTGGCGGAGGCGCTGGATGCCTGGAACATTGAAGCAGCTGGAGCAGAGGCTGAGGAGTGTAATTGTGGTGAATTTTCAATCCGGTTGTCTCGACCGGCAGAACCAGAGGCTCTGCCGCAGACTGCGGTGCATTCCAGGCGTGAAGCGTTAAGATTAGAAGCTGTCCCGATTTTGGCGGCGCCACTACCCCTGAGTGCGCATGCCCAACCTGCTGCGATGACCCATTTAGCCCAACTGCTGACCCGGGCAGAGCCTGACTCCCAGGACCTTCAAACCGCTCTCTGGATTAGCCAACGAGGGGAGAGTTCAACGCGGGCACCGGGTTACCTTATCGGCAATATCCTGCACCGGGTATTGGCTCACTGGGACTGCCTGGGGTATTCAGAAGGAGATTTACTGCGCCTGTTGGAAAATTATGCCCGGCGAGAGGGTGTTTTTAATCACACGCTGGCGGATGCAGTGCAGCGCTCGTACCAAATGGTCACAAACTTCAAAAAGCATGAAATTTACCTGGAAATACAGCACGCCCGACAACGGTTTCACGAACTGACCGTGTTATTGTCCGAGGATGTGGGCGTGCTCCATGGCGTGATCGATCTACTCTACCAGGACCAGAGCGGGAACTGGCATTTAATAGACTGGAAAACTGAATGGGCACCGAAATCAGAAATCGAAGAGAATGCACAGCAGTACCTTGTCCAGATGGCAGCTTATGCTCGAGCCATTTATAAAAACCTGCATACTCAACCTCGAGCCCAGCTGTGCTTCCTGAATCCCGCGGTGGAGTTGTATCGTTTTACGGATGAGTCGATTACGAATGCATGGGGTGAGGTGTCGACAGCAATGGGTTGATTCTTGACACAAAGGGCTCGAAGAAAGGAGAAGGGACACGAAGTTTTTTATAAAACCGCGACACGAAGGAAGCCTAAGACATCCGCTCATTGCTGCCTGCACAGGTTCGGATTGACCAATGCAACAGGGATCCCTCACTCCGTTCGGGATGACACAGGCGGGGTTGGCACTATGAACGAATTGCGAAGGAAGCCTAAGACATCCGCTCATTGCTGCCTGCACAGGTTCGGATTGACCAATGCAATAGGGATCCCTCACTCCGTTCGGGATGACATAGGCGGGGTTGGCATCTGTGGTTAAGATTTTCATCGCCTGACGATCGATAAAAACTTTGACACGGAGCTCAAAGAAAGGAGAAGGGACACAAAGATTTTTATAAAACCGCGAAGAAACAAAGGGCGCGAAGAGATCTTTTGTGAAAAGCGAAATGCAGGATGCCCGATGATGCCGGGGGGAGGTTTTGACACGAAGGTCTTTATGGACGGAAGACCGAGGACGGAAGACCGGGGGCAGTTGGACGGGGGACTGTTGACCGGGGGTGTGAGGGGAGACGGGGGTCGGATGACGGAGGACCGGGTGGTGTGAGGGGGAGGCAGGTCACGATGAGGAAAGCGCCCCCGAGGAAGGGGAATTTAAGGCTATAATTTGGAGCATGACTGTCGGAAAACCAACACCGTATACATTGATCACGAAAGCGCCTGAGCTGGATCGACTGGCCAAGTTATTATCAAAAGAAAACCAAATCGCTGTGGATACGGAGTCGAACAGCCTGTTCGCCTACAAGGAACGGGTGTGCCTGATACAGTTTTCGACGGAGACGAATGATTACCTGGTGGACCCGCTTGCTCTGAGTGACCTTTCCGCACTGGAGCCTGTGTTCGCAAGCAAGAAGATCGAGAAAATCTTCCATGCCGCTGAATATGACCTGATCTGCCTGAAACGAGATTACGGTTTCAGTTTCGACAATATCTTCGACACAATGGTCGCTTCACGCATCCTGGGGAGAAAGGTGATCGGACTCGGCAGCTTATTAGAGATGGAGTTTGGTGTGGAGGTGAATAAGCGCTTCCAACGCGCCAACTGGGGACAGCGACCGCTGCCGGAAGAGCTGCTGGATTACGCCAGGTTGGACACCCATTACCTGATCCCTTTGCGCAACCGCCTGTCTGCAGCGCTTGTGGAGAAGAAACGCGATAGTCTGGCAGCGGAGGATTTCAAGCGCTTGCTGCTGGTCGAAGGGAACAACCACTCCGAAAAAGAGACCCAATGCTGCTGGCAGGTGCGCGGTTCGAACGAGTTAAGCCCGAAACAAATGGCTGTGCTCGAGGAGCTGTGCGTTTACCGCCATCAGGCTGCACGACAGAGTGACCGACCATTGTTCAAGGTGATCCAGGACCGCACCCTGGTGGATATCGCAGCGAACGCACCTACCAGCCTGAAGGAACTCAGCCAGATCTATGGGATGAGCAGCGGGCAAGTGCGCCGGCACGGGAACCAGCTGCTTCAAGCGGTGCGGCGCGGCCAACAGGCTGAGCCAATCTTCCCCAGCCGGTCTCCGAGACCTTCGGACGCCTACCTCCAGCGCCTTGAACAGCTGCGCATCTGGCGTAAAGAGACTGGCGCAAAACTGCACGTACCTTCCGATGTGGTGCTGCCAAAAGACCTGATGGAAATGCTGGCATTAAAAAACCCTCGCAACTGGGAAGCATTTGCTAACCTGATGGAGGATGTGCCTTACCGGCGGGAGAAATTCGGTGAGCAAATCCTGGCTGCGCTCCCGCCACAGAAGGGCTCGAGGACAACCCGGAGTAAGGATAAAGACCACTCGTAAAGAGGAACTGATCATGAAAATCACTTTCCACGGCGCGGCACAAACCGTGACCGGTTCGCAACACCTGATCGAAGTCAATGGACACCGCCTGCTGCTTGAGTGCGGGTTGTTCCAGGGGCGACGCAGCGAGACATACGAACGGAACCGCAACTTCCCATACCCGGTTCAGAAGTTGGACGCGGTTATCTTGAGCCATGCACATATCGACCACAGCGGCAACCTGCCCAACCTGGTGAAGCAAGGATATGATGGACCGATCTATGCCACAGATGCCACAGCGCACCTGGCAAACGTGATGCTGTTGGATTCGGGGCACATCCAGGAGACGGATGTGGAATACGTCAACAAGAAACGCAGGCGGCGAGGGGAGCCACCTGTGGAGCCGCTCTACACACTGGAAGATGCAGGACACGTGGGGCAGCGCTTCGTGAAAGTTGCCTACAGGGAGCAGTTCGAGCCGGTGCCAGGGGTGACTGCACACCTGGTGGATGCCGGGCACATCCTTGGCTCTGCGGCGGTGGTGCTGGATATCGAGGAGAAGGGTCAGAAACGGCGGGTGTGGTTCTCCGGGGACATCGGACGCCCAAGGCTGCCGCTGGTGAGGGATCCTGTACTGCCTGAAGAGGCAGACATCCTGATCATGGAATGCACCTACGGGGATAAACCACACCGCGATCCTGAGATTGCCTTCGAGGAGATGAAGGTGGTGGTGAAGAAAACGGTGGAGCGGGGAGGGAAGGTGATCGTACCCGCATTTGCGGTGGGGCGGACGCAGGAAATTGTCTACAACCTGCACCAGATGATTGACAACGGTGATATCCCGAGTGTGCCGGTGTTCGTCGACAGCCCCCTGGCGGTGAATGTGACCAACATATTCCGGAGACACCCCGAATGTTTCGATAAGGAAACGCATGAGTTTATCGCCCAGGACCCGCACGGCGCGGCGCTGGGATTTGACCGCCTGACGTATACACGCTCGGTGGAGGAATCGAAGAGCCTGAACACACGTAAAGACCCGATGGTGATTATCTCGGCATCAGGGATGGCTGAGAACGGGCGCATCCTGCACCACCTGCGCAATAATATTGAGAACCCGAAGAACACGGTGATGATCGTCTCGTGGCAGGCGCCATATACTCTGGGGCGCAGGCTGGTGGAGAAACAGGAGAGGGTGCGTATCTTTGGGGAGGAATACCGGCTGAGGGCGGAGGTGGCGACGATCGGCGGTCTTTCGGCACACGCGGGGCAGGGGTTCCTGCTGGATTATGCTGAGGCGGTGCGAGGGTCGGTGAAGGAAACGGCGCTGGTGCACGGGGAAGAACGGGCGGCGAGCGCGCTGCAGGAGAAGATGGAGGAGAGAGGGCTGGTGAGGGGAATTTTCCCGGCGAGGGGGGATAGTCTGGATGGTTGATTGAGCGGGTTGGCAACCCGCTTTACGATGGATGTCGCTGAGGAAAACCCTTGGGGTTGGAATTTGGGTCGGGGAAATGATCGTCAGCCGATGGAGATGGTGGAGTAGAAGACGAGGGTCTGGAAGAGGGTGGCGGCACAGATGATGAAGAAGTTAGTTGTGGACCATACAGGGACTCTCACCTGACCTGAGAGAATGAGCAGGGGGTAGAAATATGCCAGGGCTCTGGCTGTTTCGCCACGCCAGATACCGCTCAAAAATAATATCACCAGCGCCAGAAATACTGCGAGCAAGAATACGTCCCCTGATTTTACGGTTCCGGTTCCAGATTTTTGCTGCTGGTTGTTTTGCTTGGGGATGACCCGGCGGCGAAAGATGCGGCAGGCTGAAACGAAGACCATGACGGCGGCAGGGGTGCCCAGGAAGAGGAACAGGTCGTAGGGGTTGTAAAACAGCCAGGCAAAATAACTGCGCGAGGCGGGGACTGCCTGATGTGTGGAGATGCTCTGCAGGAGGATGGAAATAGGGTTCACCCAGGCGAGCACCCAAACGATGGATATGCCGGCAAGAACGCTGACGAGGGGAAATGCCTGGTTTTTTACACTGCTGCTAAAAGTTGACCGGCTTGCATCCTGCCAAAGAGACCAGAGCCAAAGCAACAAAGCTATAAACAAAAGCGGCAGGAGGCTGAAGGACATGAAAATCCCGAGCGACAGGCATATGCCTGAGAGAAACAAACGCAAGGGAGAACGCTTGATGAGACCGTCGTAAAAGAGCCATAGGGATGTAATGGCAAGAAAGATGTAAACCTGGTCTATGGTCGGGACCAGCATGGTCAAGATGGGCATGAAGAAATACAGCAGGGCAGCCTGCCGGGCGCGCTGGTGACCCAACAATAAGCTGCCCAAGAAGTACAGCGGGATCAGGGCAAGCGCAGAGAGCGCCACAACGGTAAAACCTGCCAAGGCGGCAGCTACGAAATATGGAGCGGAGGTTTTCACCGCAATCCACTGCGGCGCTACGGCGCTCAGTTGTGCACCGATGTCTTCGGATACTGCCATGGGAAGCAAGGATGTGAGTTTATGAAACACCCAATAAAAGACGATGTTCCCGGGCGGGTGGGTGGACAGCTTGGAGGAGAGAGAGGTCATCTCAGCCGAGTAGGTGTGTAGAAATACGCTGAGGTCGGTTATCGAACCGGCAGTATTGAAATATTCGCCGGAATGATCCTTGAGCGTGCGGAAGAGGATCTCGGTATGCGCGTTGCGGTTATTCGACAGGTGGACTGCGAGGATAAAACTGGCGCTGAGCAGAGAGAGGACAAGAATGTGGCTGATTTTAAGCGTCTGTAAATCCCGCGTGCGGTACCACCAGAGAACTATCAGAACGATGACGACCAGAAGCAGCAACGAAGGGAGCGCCGAGAACGAAGAGAGCTTGTAGGGCCAGCGCCATTCGGGAGGCCATTCCCCGGGACCGCGCAGGAAAGGGGTGAGATCAAAACGAACTGCCAGGGTGACCAGCAAGGTGGGCAGCACAAACCACAGGATGACCTGATGAGTACGTTGAAGCCTGTCCGGGAGACTGGCTGGAGCGGTCGGAGGGACCTGCCGGTTGATGTCGGTGTGCGAACTCATCTTCAAAGGACTCCAGGGAAGCTCACTGTTCAGGAGGGAACCAGCGCAGGAGGACGTGGCAGGCGGCGGTTTCGGGAGAAGGATCAAGCCTGTCCAGGAAGAAGAGCAGGTTCTCGACTCCATCGGCGGTGTAAGGTAACGAAAAGCGGTCGTCTTCGGGGGTGAGGGTCTGGGAGAATGTTTCGATGACTTTCCCCGATGAATCGCTGGTGATGATGGAGGCAGACAGATCCCCACAGGGCATATCGCCAAAAACAACCCTTCCGGTGATGGCGCCGCCGGCTGAGAGCGGTTGGGCCTCTGCAAGCAGCGGTTGTGCCTCTGCAAGCAGCGGTTGGGCCTCTGCGTGTAGAGGTTGCACCTCTACACGTAATGGTTGAGCCCATAAGAAGGCGCCCTCCATGGGTTCTTTGCTGCTGCCTGGTCTCAGGGCGACAACGTTTTTGTCACCTGGCGCTTTGGTCACACCGGTATATTGTGTGCCGAGGTAGATCCAATCCGGCTGGCTGCCCGGGCGTATGCCGATGTACTGACGGAAGGCATGAAAAGCACGCACGGCAGCCTGCCAGCTGGTTGGGTGGATGCGCTGGTAAACGCTCAACTCGCTCCCATCCTTGAAAACGGGCTGGAAATCCAACTTACGGAAATCCTGGGCGATCTCCCAGCCATCGAAGAAGGCATCGTGCATCGATAAGACGATCTTCTGGTTTTCAGGCAGCATGTGTACCTGGGGAGGTGTCGAGACAACGACGAAATCGGCGCGCATCAGCTCTTCCAGGGGATAGGCGTCGCGTGAGTCAACGATGGGGACATTGAGCATTTCCAGGTAAATGTCCTCACGACCATACAACTTTTGCTCTGCCAGCCTGAGCATGTCGGAGTTCATGTTTCGGGATGAATCGACAACGTAGACTTGAGTGTCGGGTCCACCGGCGGTGCGCAGAAAGACCAGTAACTCTTTTACGGTTTTATAATCAGGATTAAAAAGGGGCGGGAAGCTAAATGAACGCGCCTTCTGCAAGCCCTGCGCCCATGCTGCGGTGATGTTTGGCGGCACGAAAAGGCTGGATACAAAATTAGCGCCCAGGATCAGGAGGAAGGAAACCAGAACAACCAAACGCAAGGCAGGCGTGTTTATGCGCTGAATGCCCAGCACAAGCGCCGCCAACCCCAGGACGACCAGGATGGACAGGTGCAGGGAATAATGGAAGCCTACCTGCCGGGAAACCATAATCCAGGCAATGAATGAAATGGCGGTGAAGATGCTGATGAACAGCAGGGCGGGAACCTTCACCAGTCTTTTATTCAACGCGATGATAAACCCAAGAACTGCCATCGCTATCAGAAACCAGCCGTACAAACCAGAGTAGTATCCGAGGAGAAGGCTGAGGGTAGCCTGGTAGGAGGCGTACAAGGCGTTGAAATCCACTGTCAACATGCGCACCAGGAGGGTGCGCGCCAGCAAAGCCATCACCACCAGGCTGATCAATGCAGCAGTGAGGAGACGCAGGCAGCGGAACAGGAAGATGCCCCACCTGCTGCGGAAGCAGGAGTCGACTGCAGCTCTCTCCTGAGAGGGAGTTGGAGGCGAGATTGCGCGGATGATAAAAAAGGTGAGGGCAGCGGCGTAGAAGGCTATTACGGGGTAGGCAAAATGACGGCGGAAGATAACTGCCAGGGCTGCAAGCAACCCAATGGCAAGCACCTGCCAGTCAGAACGGAGTGTGTCATCGAGGATAAAGATGAAGATCATGAGGGCGACGAGGAAAGCGCCACCCACGTCCGGGTAGCCGCGCAGCACAGGAGCCCAGACTACCGGGACCAGCATAGCGATGAAAACCGTGATCCAGAAGCCCTGGCGTGACCGTTCAGGGAATAAGCGTGAGGCGATTAGACCCAGGGAAAGAAAATAGGGGAACTGGTAGAGGAGGGCGATGCCGAGTTCATAAACAAGGCGCTGCTCACCCAGGTACTGAATGAGGGGTATAACCGGGAGGGCGAAGAGGTAGTTATAGTCCAGGTCGATGGAACCTTTTACCAGTTTCCAGGCACTCTGCGAGTCCTTTAAGAAGGTGTGGGCGAGGTCGGCGGTGACGGCTTCGAAGCCGGCGTAGTCGTAGTAATAGAAGAAATGCTCACGGTTGACGTAGAGGATGACCAATCCGGCAGTGAGGAGGACGGTGAGGAGGGCGAGGATGATGTCCCAAGGTTGGGGGCGATTGCGCATGTGTGCGGATTGTAACATGGGGGAGGGACGGAGGACGGAAGACGGAGGACCGGGTTGGCAACTCACTGAAACTGAATTTGATTTAGAATTGGGGTATCTCAATTTAACGCAAAAGGAGTATGCGATATGTCCCTGATTGAAGTTCCCCCAGGTATGAAGATTGCGGCGCAGGTTTCGCCGGAGGCGTCACAGGCTGATCTGCAGCTGGTGCGCCAGATGGGCGTGGATTATGCGGTGGTGTGGACGAACGGCGAGAAGGCAAGCTACGAGTATTACGCCAGCCGCAAGAAGATCTTCGCTGAAGCGGGATTGAAAGAGGGCCGGCGCTCCTTGCACAGCTCGAGAAATGAAATCTTTTCGCGGACAGCTCGGTACTCAGCCATGTACCGCCCCGCCTGTCGCATCAACCAGACTGGAGTGACATCAGTCGGTTTGCGCCGACAGGTCTTCATAAATGGGCTGTCGTACCAGGGAGCATGTGGATCCAAAGTCGAGCTGGTCGGTCCGGACAAGACGGAATGGATCTGACGCTTGCGTTGGAGCAATTCGGAGCTCTGTTCAGCTGCCTGCTGCACCAGTTGGCCCATTTTACTGTGACTCGGTTCCAGGTCGACCGGTAGATTTCAGACCGCGCAACATCTCGCTCGTCGTTGGTCCAATCGATGCCACGACGGTCGTGTCCAGTGCTTTACGGAGCGGTTCGACCAAATGCAACTGCTCGGCAACGGCCAAGACATTGGTCAACTGGTGAGCCGACGTGAACAGCACGATGTCCAGTTCTCCCGCGGCTAGTCTGCGAACGTTGTCTTCGAGCGGGCCAGTATCCTCAGGCAACTGCCACTGGTAAACGGGCACCGTCATCACTCGTGCACCGCGGGCCTCGAGCCCCGCAATCAGACTCGGATTGGTCTTCCCATATTCTTGAATCGCGACAGTCTGGTTATCCACGACCAGATGTTCGTCGATCGTCATCAGCACCTCGCGCCACGTATGAGGCTCGGCAACGCGATGGGTGGGCGTAACGCCCATTGCCTGCATGGCCGCGGCGGGTTTCGGGCCGCGTGCGATCGTCACCGTATCAGCCAAGGCATCCAGGAACCTCTGCCGTGCGACGCTTCGCTGAACGAGCTCCACCAACAAGCGGAATCCGACGCCGGTCAGAAAAACCGCCACCGGGATTTCGCCCGTCAACAGCCGATGCGCGAAGTCGATCGCCAGCGGGTTTTCGTCCAGTGGCACCTCGCGCATGGAAGGACTCACATGGGCGACGCCTCCAGAGCGGGTGATCAAGCGAGCCAGTTCGTCGGCCCGCCGGCTTTCGAAAGCTCCAACACGCAATCCATCGAATTGAGGTTCCGCTTTGCTCATCTGATAAGTAAGACACTGGGTAAACAGTGCCCTCCTAGCGAAAAGTAGGTGTATCTGGTAGCCGCAGCATATGTGATCAAACGAGCCATCGTAACCCAGCCGCGTCATGGCACATCGCGGGCGGGCTTCCCAGCCCGCCCTCACAGGCGGCAAGAACGACAAACGGCCTGCCCAGCAAAAGACTGGGAAGGCCGTTGTGTTATCGTCGTCGTTCAGCCGACCAGCTTAGCGAACCAAGTTGGTTTGAATGAAGTGACGCTTAGTGGGCAGGAAAGCTGAGGGATCGACAACCGGGGCTGGCGGAACCGGAGCGGCTTCGTCAACAGCGGCCTCTTTCGGGGAACCACCCTTCATGGGAACGCCACAGTCGGGTTCGCAACCACAACCGGGATCGCATCCACATGCGGGCTCGCAGCAGCTGGTCTTGCAGCGTTTGCAACCGAAGATTCGGTCAAGCAAGTTCAGCTTCTTCCTGCCACAGCCCTTCGAGGAGCAACCATCGTCACACCCGCAACCGGGATCAACGACTTCGCATCCGCAACCGGGGTCGACGTCGCAGCACTTGTCGGCGCAACCGCTCTTGCAGCTTCGCTTGAACAAGTCCAGCAGGGGTCGACGGCAGCACTTTTTAGCGCCGCACTTCGAATCGCATCCGTCGTTGCATCCACAACCGGGATCAACGACTTCGCATCCGCAACCGGGGTCCATGTCGCAGCACTTGTCTGCGCAACCCTTGTTGCATTTATGCGACTTAAACAGGTCCAGTAGTGGCCGGCGGCATTTTGCCTTGCCGCAGCCCTTTGTGGCGCAACCGTCGTCGCAGCCACAGCCGGGATCGACTTCACATCCACAACTGGTTTCACAACAAGCTGCTTTTTCACAGCAGCCGCCATAATCCGCTCCGAGCATCCGGTCGAGCAAGTCGAATCCGAAGCTCTGTGTACTCAGGCCGAGGCCCAGTACTAACGATCCAACAAAGATGTTCCACTTCATCGAGCCACGTCTCCTTTACGATGGAACTTTCGAACTGGCGCGTCTCCCGAGTCGGCCATCACGCGGGGAATCACTCGGCTGGCTTGCATCCGTTACCGAATCGACTCAAGACGCCGATGGATTCTCCTTTGAGGGAGAAACCGATAGGGGTGTGCCTTAAAATGGGGGGTGGGCTGCGTGGGGTTGGTAGGTGTGTCGTCACCGCAATTCCACGCTGTGGATTGCGCCAGAACCGGTCGAGCCATTCCTTGACCCGATTAATCCGCTCCGGTTGGCTTGACTCATGTTTAGGTGCCCTCCCGCACCGACACGCGTCAAGTGACATGTCTCCTATCGGCGACTCCGCTTGGCCGCCTTGAGCGATCGGAACCAATTTTCACCAAGTGGTTTACATCAACCATTGCGGGAACCTTTACGCCTAAATTGACTAGCTAAACCTTGACGATTACCCGGCGCAGCAACTAACGCGGTGTTTGTGTGCAAACTTCTTTCCCCATAGGGAATTCCGAGCCTTATCGGCAATATTCCTTGTTTGATGGTCGGCCGTTCAATAACCTGAGAGGGACTCGGCTTGCCCACGACAAATCGAGCGGGTGGCATGGTGATGCGGACGAGGATCGCCATTTTGAGCCATGCCACACGGCCGCCCAGACACGGTCAGCGCCGCTGGACTTCAGAAATCCCACCACTCGCAAGTGATCGATGCCTTCTTCCGCACGTTACGAAATCGTCGATTTTCGCAAATTGCCACCGACGACGTGCCCGTGCGGCCAGGCTCGGCGGGCTTTCGCCGACGTGGCAGACTTTCCGGGAACGATCCACGTCACGGAGATATCCGCCGACGCCAAACGCCACTATCACCGCCAGCTGACGGAGACCTACTATATTCTGGAGTGCGAAGAAGATGCTTCCCTAGAATTGGAGGAACAACGCATCCCCGTCCATCCCGGCACGTGCATCATGATTCGTCCGGGCACTCGACATCGTGCCGTTGGTCGTATGAAAGTCTTGATTGTCGTCTTCCCCAAGTTCGACCCCAGCGACGAGTGGTTCGATTAAGCCTCCCTGCCCCATTTTTTTCACCACCGCTCGCGCGTGCTTGTCGCCCCTAAAACGCCTGCGTATCCTAAACGTCAAACCTTCTAGCTCCATGCCCCAATTGGCCAAATCGCAACATGAACAACCGACGCCCGCCTCATCGATTCCTGCCTTTGCTCGGCTTTCTCCTTACATGCACGATCCTGCTCGTGGGTTGCAAGAAGAACAAATCGCAGTCCCCACCCGAAGGTTGGAAAGCTGATTCGGGCGCATCCGGCAGCGCTACGGCAAATATCTATGACTTCTATCCACCCGAGGTGGTCCACGCCCCGCTTCCTGGTGAGGATGAGCCGTTTTGGACACCACCAGAAGAGAGGAATAAGGCAGATTCAGAGAAGGCCAGTGACGAAGAATCGTCAACCGAGAAGGCCGGCGACTCACAAGACGCGGCTGAACAGCCACCAGCCGACCAGTTAACCGATCCCGACATGCCAGCCGGTGATTCGGCGGACGAGCAGTCGCCAGGCTCGACAACGGCAGCCGAGGGCCAAACAGCCGCAGAAGCGACAACCGATCCAGCCTCGACCGACACAGACCCACCCGTCGAAGAGGCGTCGAAGATTGAGGGAGCCTCGTCTGCGGAGGCAAGTGCCGCAGGAACAGCCACAACCACAGCAGCAGCTTCCGCTGATGCTGCCGACATCGATCCTTTGGATTGGCCCTATTGGCGTGGCCCTCGCTACGACGGCTCGTCGCCCGAAACGGGACTGATTGACTCGTTTGATCCCAAAGGCGGAGACGGCAGTAACGTCGTCTGGAAGCGCGACGATTTGGGCACGCGCAGCACGCCAATCGTGATGCGAGGGCGGTTGTACACGTTGGCGCGAGCCGAAGCAGGGACCCCAGGCGAGGGTGAACGCGTCGTGTGCGTCGATGCGGCGACCGGCGAGACGATCTGGGAAAACCGTTTCAACGTCTGGCTGTCCGATGTGCCCGACACGCGAGTTGGTTGGTCATCGGTCACGGGCGATCCCGTAACGGGCAACGTCTATGCCCTGGGCGTTTGCGGTTACTTTCAGTGCATCAACGGCGAAACCGGCGAAACCATCTGGTCCGTTCCCATGCACGAGAACTTCGGACTGTTGACCACGTATGGCGGCCGAACGAACTTCCCCGTGATCTTCGAAGACCTGGTATTCGTAAGTGGTGTGATCATTGGCTGGGGCGAGATGGCGGCACCCTGCCACCGCTTCATCGCCTTCGACAAGTTGACGGGCGAAGTGATCTGGTTCAACGGTACGCGTCCGCTGCCCGATGACACAACTTACAGTGCACCCGTGTTATCCGTCTTGGATGGCCAACAAGTATTTGTGACCGGAGCCGGCGACGGCAGCGTGTGGGCCTTTCATACTCGCACCGGACTGCCCTTGTGGAATTTCGCGTTTTCTCGCCGAGGTTTGAACGTCTCTCCGGTCGTCAAGGACGGCATCGTCTACACCGGTCACAGCGAGGAAAACAACCTCGGTACGGCAATGGGCGCGGTGGTTGCGATTAACGGTTCTGGGCAAGGCAATATCTCTGAGTCCGGCGAGAATTGGCGCCATTTTGAACTGATGATGGGCAAGTGTTCTCCGCTGGTCATTGGCGATCGCATTTACTGTTTCGACGATCGCGCCAAAATGTTCGTACTGGACAAGAGCACAGGTGAACAGCTGGGACGCCAAACGAGTCTCGGCACGGCCATGCGATGCAGTCCCCTTTATGCCGATGGCAAGATCTACACGGCTGACCAAAGTGGTCGCTGGTACATCCTGAAGCCCGATGGTGACTCCGTGGAAACGATCAGCAAGGGTCGATTTCGCAGTGAATCGGTTGACGCCTCACCCATCTGCTCGCATGGTCGGGTGTACTTCACGACGGGCGGTGGGATCTACTGCCTGGCGGATCCAGAGAAACAACCTGGTGCCGAGCCACTCGCGCCCCTGGCCCAGGAAACTCCGGTGGAAGAGAATGCTGCACCGGCGGTTGTTCAAGTCGTACCGGCCGAACTGCTCGTGAAACCCGGCGCTACGCAGGTCTTTCGCGTGCGACTGTTTAACAGTCGAGGTCAGTTCTTAGAAGAGTCCGAAGCGGAATTCACGGCCGATGGGCCCGGCACGATCTCGCCGGAAGGGAAATTGACCGTCGCCGAAGACGCCGCCCACCAGGCCGTCATCGTCACGGCGAAAGTCGGTGAACTCGCTGGTCGGGCGCGGGTGCGAGTGGTGCCCCCTCTACCTTGGGAATTCACCTTTGATGGTCTGTCCGATCCACCGATCACCTGGGTGGGGGCTCGTGTCCGGCATGCAATGCGAGACGTCGATGGCAATCGGGTGATGGTCAAGATCACGACGATCCCCAAAGGGACGCGCAGCCGCTGCTGGTTTGGCCCTTCGGATCTATCCAATTACACGATCCAGGCCGATGTGCGAGGAGCCATCTCGGATGGCAAGATGCCCGACCTGGGCCTGATCGCCCAGGGCTACACGATCGATTTGCAGGGAGCCGCTCAAAAACTGCAGATACGATCGTGGGATTCCCAACTGCGCATGGCCAGTACCGTCGACTTTGCGTGGAAGGCCGACACCTGGTACACGCTCAAGCTGCGGGCCGAGGTTGCTGCGGGCAAAGCAATCCTGCGAGGAAAAATCTGGCCCCGCGACGATGCCGAACCAGAGGAATGGACGGTTGAAGCCACGGATACAACGCCCAATCTTTCGGGGAGCCCAGGATTGTTCGGCAATGCCAAGGATGCGGAAATCATGATTGACAACGTCAAGGTTTATGCAAACTGACAGTGCCCCTCGTACTGACGGACCCCTAACCAACAACTCAATTGCTCTTACTTCCCATTCAGATGAGATAACAAGATGAAAACGCGTTACGTGGTCTTCTCGCTTTTCCTGGCAACGGTGCTGGGGGCAATCGCCGCGACTTTTTTGGGCGCCAACGAGCCGCTCGCGAATGCCAACGCTGAAGTTGCCATCGATGCCGATGCGTTACCGATCGACAAGTCGGCCAATGCCCCGATCAAGCCTGGCGATTGGAAGCAATGGGGCGGAACGTCCTACCGCAATAACACGCCGATGGGAGAGAACATCCCCATCAGTTGGAACATTGGCGATTTTGATCGCAAGACGGGCGATTGGATCTCGGATGACGCGGAGAACATCAAGTGGGTGTCGCGGGTGGGAAGCCAAACGTACGGAAATCCAGTCATTGCCGACGGTCGACTCTTCGTCGGTACCAATAACGGTGCTGGCTATCTGAAGCGATACCCGGCCGATGTCGATCTCGGTTGCCTGTTGTGCTTCAACGAGAAGGATGGCAAGTTCCTGTGGCAACACTCCAGCGAGAAGTTACCCACGGGACGCGTCCACGATTGGCCGTTTCAAGGTATCTGTTGCTCGCCAATGGTCGAAGAAGATCGCCTGTGGTTCGTCACCAGTCGCGGCGAAGTTGTCTGCCTGGACGTCGAAGGATTCTACGACGGCGAAGACGATGGACCGCTCGAGAATGAATTGGGCAACCTGGTTCGAATCCGCAAGAACCGCGACGCGTCAAAAGATCTCGTGGCACCAGCCGTCGAAGGCGCTGGCGGCAGGCAAACTCCCCGAAACACTCCGCGAACAAATTGGCGCCCGCGACATTGCCATGCCCGAATCGGTCACGGTAAAGCCCATCGGCGCTGCCAACCACTGGCTGTTACAAGCAGAGATCGACGGTGTGAAACGCAGTTTTGACATTAAGCTGCTTGAACCACCCGTCGTCAAAGATCCCACGTTGGTCGTGGCCAAGATCATTTCAACCGCCGACCAGTATGAAGCGGATACGGTCTGGGTATACGACATGATGACCGAGCTGGGTGTCTCCCAGCACAACATGTGCAGCTGTAGCGTGACCTCCTTCGGTGACGTCCTGTTTGTGAACACCTCCAATGGCGTCGACGAATCGCATATCAACATTCCGTCACCCGACGCCCCTAGTTTTATGGCCTTGAACAAGAACACGGCGCTCTGTTGTGGACGGACAAGTCACCCGGATTGAATATCTTGCACGGTCAATGGTCCTCGCCGACGGTTGGTGTCATCGAGGGCGTCCCCCAAGTGATTTTTGGTGGCGGTGACGGATGGGTCTACAGCTTCAAAGCCGACGCGGGCAAGGACGGCAAGCCCGAATTGCTGTGGAAGTTCGACGCGAACCCAAAAGAGTCGAAGTGGATTCTGGGCGGAGCGGGAACCCGGAATAACATCATTGCCACTCCGGTGATTTACGACGGCCTGGTATACGTCGCGGTCGGCCAGGACCCGGAACATGGCGAAGGGATCGGTCACCTCTGGTGCATCAACCCCAATAAACGAGGAGACGTGAGTCCGCAGATGGCCGTGAAGGCTGATGATAATAGCCAGAAGATTCCGCCTCGCCGCCTGCAGGCAGCGATCGTGGAACAAGGTGAAGCGGTGATCGATAATCCCAACTCGGCGGCACTCTGGCACTATTCCACGTTCGACCAGAACAACGACGGCGAGTTGGATTTCGAAGAAGAAATGCACCGCAGTTGTGGCACGGTCGCCATCAAGGACGACCTGCTGTATATCGCCGACTTCAGCGGTCTATTCCACTGCCTGCACGCGAAAACCGGGAAAGTTAACTGGACGTACGACATGCTGGCTGCCGCCTGGGGTTCGCCACTGATCGTCGACGGTCACGTGTTCATTGGCGACGAAGACGGTGACGTATGCGTATTCGAGCTGTCAGCGGAACCGCACGAGCCGATCGAGGAAATCAACATGGGCAACTCGGTTTACAGTACGCCGGTGGTGGCCAACGGCGTGTTGTACATTTGCAACCGAACCCACGTGTTCGCCATCCAAGCGGAATAGGGGAAAGAAGTTGACCGGTTCAAGAGTCCGTTTGGTTGGCTCTTGAGCCGCTTGTGAATCGGATGCGAACACAAAGACACGACGTCACCAAGAATCCCCGCAGCACTTTCACCAATCACCGTTTCAATGAAACACGTCATCGATGTCGGCAACTGTATTCCCGACCATCGTGCGATCCGCATGATGCTCGAGGAACATTTCGACGTAACGATCACGCAGTGCCAAAGCCTGGACGAGGCTTTGTCAGCCGTGCGGTCAGGGAATTGTCATTTGATGCTGGTCAATCGCAAGCTGGATCGAGATTACAGCGACGGTTTGAAGGTGATCCAGGCCGTACGGGCCGATCGCGAATTGGATCACGTTCCGGTGATGATGATCACGAACTTTGACGACCACCAGCAGCTGGCCGTCGAGGCGGGAGCGGAGTACGGTTTCGGCAAGAATGCGGTCGGCGACAGCGAGACCCTGGCGCGACTGAAGAAACACCTGACGTGATTCTCTTGGCGGCAGCGGAAGCTCGTTATTTCTTTTCTTCTTCGGGCTTTGCTTCTTCTTCGGGCCCGGCTTCTTCCTCGGGCTCGGTGAATTGAAGTCCTGCCATCACGGCGTAGCCAGCGTCGCGATATAGGTCTCATGGTGCTCTCAAACACGTCGAGCGTGACGGTGTAGATCCGCCCCTCTCGAAGTGTCTTGAGAACTTGTCGCTCGTAGACCCTGACGCCCGATTTCTTGAAACGCGTGGGTTTGGACAGGATGACGTAGCGGATACACGGGATGTCGCCGAGGACCAACGGTTTGATTGGTTCAATCATGCGTTTTCGGTCTCCCTCGGGCATGCCATCCAGCACGAACCTGGATAACTGGTCCAGATTGTCTTCGTCCACGGTTTGGAGGTCATCAAGACTGGCTGGCTCGACGGTGACCGTAATTCGAGGCAAAGAACGTCTCGCGAGTGTATTCAGGTAGAAGTAGGCGAGGTAGTCCTTGGATCGAGACCGCGTAATTGCCAACCCATTGGCGGTGCAATCCGCATTCGCCCTTCATCCAATCGCGCGTTTAGATACTCGCCCAGCTCGACGTTGAGATCCTTCAAGGCGTATCGGTTCAGGTTCGCCAGCGAAGTCTTCGAGTTTCGTGGGCAGGTCTCTGGGCAGTTGGCGGGCCTCCATTCTCTGGCGGATTCCACTTCTGGTAGACGACCCAAACGACGACGACAAACACGCAAATCGACAGGGTCAGGCAACTGATGGCCAGATAGAAGCTGACCTGTGACGGTCGCTTATCCATCGCGGGGCCTCCGGTAACGGCTGGCGAGGATTGGAATGCAGCACCGAGGTGGGCGGAAAGGCCGATCGAAGCGGTCGGAGCGAGTTACTCTTCGATCACTTCCTTGATCTTCTGCACAAAGTGAGGGGATTTGCCGGAAGCACTGAGAGCTTGCACTTCTTTTCCGCTTCCTTCTTCTGATTGAATTCGTAGGTGGCCACTCGTTTGAGTGACTGATTGAAGACTCCCCAGAACACCTTCATGCGAACGTCGACTGGTTCCTTGGCACGGCTCTTGCGCTTGGCCGCCTTCTTCTTGACGGCCTTTTTCTTGACCAATCCAGCCTTTTCCGCAGCATCGGATTCTTCGCGTAACGCCTTGCGGTTTACAACTTTGCGCCATGTGTACTCGCTATCGCTCGGGCCGGCTAACTCCAGACACCCAGTGTCTTAGCCGATTTCTCAATCAGTCGCCAGTTGGGACTGTGAGACACGCTTTTGCGGGGGTGCAGAAACGGAATTGCGCTGGGGACAGATTCTGGGAAGATCGTCAATAGGAGAAATTCAGGAGGTTTTGTACGCTGTCATCGGAGCTGGGATATTTGGGAAGCCCAGTGAAGCAAGGAACCAAGTTCAAGGATGAACGAAATGGCACGTTCAAGCGTCAGTGAGCAGGACTGGGAGGTGTTTCTGAGATGTGGCGGATCGGTTGGGAATCGACGTGCGTGACCTCCTGAAGAGGGATGTTCCGTTTCGGGAGATGGAGGCGGCTGGTCATGCACTCGGACAGGCAATCGCCCAGGTGACGACCGAACGGTTATCGCTTGCTCGTGCTGAACGGCTGACCGAGGCTCAGCCATGTCCGACGTGCGGCAAGCAGCTGTCCGCTGGACCATCAGGAGCGAGACCTCACAACCGGGGATGGGCCGATCCGGCTTCGCGAGCCGGTTTGTCATTGCTCGACATGTCGTCGAGATTTTTTTCCCTCAGCGTCCGGAGCTGGGACTCGAACAGAGCGAGTACAGCCCCACGGTGATTGACAAAATCGTGTCGGCTAACGCGGAGCACAAGTCCGCAGCCAAAGCCAAGAAGATGCTGCTGGAAGCTGGCAGAAGTTTCCGTCACGGAACCCATCATCCATAAATTGACGGCCATGATCGGTGAAGAGTTACAGGAGCATATGCAGCAGCAAGCTTCGGCGCACTTCGGAACAGCAACTGGATCCGCAGTACGCGGAAACGCCGCGAGTAGCTGTTGTTGCCGTCGATGGTGGTCGAATCATGACTCGCGAGAAAGCGGGTCGTGGTGTGCATGACCAACAATGGAAAGAGACGAAGGTCTCGTGCCTGCTCACCATGAGCAGTTCGCCATCAGAGGAAGATCCCCACCCTGAGTTGCCAAGTTGTTTCGCCAACGAGAAGTACGTGGAACGACTCGTCCGCGAGCTGCACACAGTGAGGTCAGGGATCACAGGAATCACTGGAAAACTCGGGGAATGAGGCGGAAATCGAGGAGATTCTCGACCAGGTCTTAGAATCAGGGAACTCGTCGAGATCAGAAAGAGAGGAAAGTCCAACTGGCGTCCTAAGAGGTTGATGCGCACATGCGTCTCGAGCATGGCATCCAGTGACGAGTTCGGTCCCTTGGTCGCCGGTGAAGCACAGAGACGAGGCTTCTATGACGCCCCACGTCAGGCGTTCCTCGGAGATGGCTTGGGATGGAATTGGACGTTACACAAGAACGTACTTCTCTGACTTCGTTGCCATTGTTGACTTCGTGCATCCCCTGTCGCTACATCTACAACGCGGCCCAAGTGATCGCACCTGACAATCCCTGGTCTTTCTATCTCCAAGCGAGCACTGATTGTTGGCAGGGCAGAGTAGCCGATTTGCTGGAACGTCTGCGTACGTGGCAAGCCACTCATCCCAAATCCACGAATGAGGCGTTACCTGATCACGATCCTCGCGCAGATCGTACGCAACTGCCGTGACGTACCTGACCAACAACCAGAAGCGGATGGACTATCCTGCCTATCGCAAAGCGGGACTTCCCGTCTCGACCTCGATGGTCGAATCGCTCATCAAGGAAATCAACTATCGCGTCAAGGGAACCGAGAAATTCTGGAATCGTCCGGACGGCGCCGAGACGATCCTGCAAGTTCGAGCTGCCGCGCTCTGCGACGACGACCGCCTCAGCGAGTGGATTCGCAACCGCCCCGGCTCCTACTTCTATCGACGAGGGACCGCCGCCAGTGAGTCGCTAGTAACCGCCAGCTAGAAAACAAATCAGCTTATGATCCGACCAATTTGCGATCTTTCAACTCAAGAGTCAGATGTTCTGGCGAGGCGTCTTCGGCGAGGATCTCGAAAGGAACCGCCGGCAAGGTGACTAACACTCGCTTGCCATCACGTTCCACATGGGCGGTCACGATCAGATTCCCTTTCATGCCAGCTTTGACAAGATCGGGCTCGGTCCACACCAATAGAACGGTACCAGCACTGCTTGAGGGTGACCGCTGGATGTGGACTCCTTCCGGCGGATTCTTCAATTCGACGTGCACCAGTCCGGTATACGGCCCTTCATTGGGCGTTGGATCGGCAATTCCACCGGCCGGGACTTTCACAGGTTTGTCGCCAAAACTGACTAACGCAGCGCCTACCCATCGACGACGGGAGCCGGTTCTCCCTGCCGCTTTCTTACGCGTTTTCGCCGTGTTCGACGAGCCCTTCTCACGGACGGCCACAAGAAATTCTTGCGCGGTCACGATGTGATGAATGATGAATGCCTGCATCGTGTCGTCTGCCGGGACGACCGGCCGCCGGACCTCTCGACCTCGAACCGTCGCCACACCTTCCATCTGCACGTTGATCGGACGGGGCGGTGCATCGGGGGGGATCGTCAGCGTCAGCTGCACTTCTTCCTGGTCGCCGGCAATGCGGCCACCACTCAACTCAAACCCGGACGACGGGTCCTTCAGCTGTAACGTGATATCGCCTTCGAACTCATCCTGTGCGCAACGCCTTGACCGTAATGGAAACGGCAGTGCCCGCAGGAGCCGTACTGCTGGATGGCATGACCCGCAATTCAAAGTCCTGTTGTCGAGCGCTTATGCGCATCCCGGTAGGCATAGTCTTCCCCGCCCTGGCGTTGCGTGTCGCCCAGGTGGATATAGTAGGTGCCGTCCGCCGGTAACGTGACACAAAATTGCGAGTCTGCATGGTGTGTCACCAAGCCTGCCGCCTTGTCCTCGATGTCGTCGCAGACGATCACTTCCTTTCCCTGGGCATCGGTCAGACGCAACAGTGAGTCGAGCGGCGAATTCAGCCGACGTGCTTCAACCTCGACAGCGATGCGACCACCGGCTCGGCCGTTAAAGGAAAACACATCCCAGTCGCCCGGCTGATCAATGCGACCGTTGACCACCAAAGGTGGCTTGAGCGGCTGAGCCGACTGCGAATCGTTGTTCGGTCTGCGTCCGCCAACTCGTTCAACGAATCGACCGCGAACAACACCGAATGGTCAATGCGTTTGTCGTCCTGTAATGGAATCTTGTGAATTCCCGGCACCCGATCCTTGAGGCCCAAAGTCATGCTGCGGAACACGAAGATTCCAGCCTTTGACTTCTACCGTGACGTCTTCGCCTTCGCCGCCCAGCGGATAGACGCTGGTAACGAATGGATACTCGCCAATGGTGATGCGATAGACAAAGTCCTCTCGTCCTCGGTAGATCGAATCCTTGATCTCAATTTCGTAGTGTCCCGACTGCGGAATCCGGTAGAAGAGGATCGGATCCGGGTTGAATTGATGGTCATCGGAATAAGCCAGCTCGTGACCGTTGTCGTCATACAGTCCCAACGTAGCCTGAAACCAACCGGGCACCGCGTCAGCGAGATACGGGATCAACGCTCGTGCCTTGACTTCGACAACGATGCGGTCGCCGCGTTTGGCTTCAAAGCGAAACCGGTCGACATCGCCGGGCATGATCTGACCGTTCAGCACGAGTGGCATGACATCTTCAAACGAATCATCTCCCTTTTCGTCGTTTGGCTCGACTTCACGATGTTCCGGCAGCTGCCCGACGTGAAATGCCAGCGGATTCGAGATGCCGTCTGGCGTCTGAACTCGAATCTCGCGCCGTCCCATCTCTGCATCCTCGGCAAAGGTGACTTCGATGGTCAGCATTTCGTCGATCTGAGGATTGATCTGTCGTTTCGTGTCGTTTCGGTGCTCGTTGTAGTCCGCCAGCTTCTTGATGTCCTCGTCGGTAACTCCCTGCTCTTTGAGGTACTTCGCATAAGCGGCCGTCTCCTCGATGCGAACGCGCTTGCCACCCTTGGTCGTGGTGCCGACTTCCGCTTCTGCTTTGTCGCGAGCTTCCCCATTTGTTGCGCAGCCTGTTGGCCTGCCCCATGGTCAACGGGATGTAATGGTCAAGCACTTCGGCAGTAACGCCTTCGCCCGACACGTAGACCGCATCGATCTTCTCCAGATACTGGCCGCCCATCCGCATCTTGACGGTGGTCCCCGCCCGTCCGCCGGCAGGGTACACATAACCGATATGCGGGTCGTGGTTCTTCGAACCGGGCTGCGCAAAAGCGGACGGAGTGACCAGTAGTAACGCTACTAGTCCCATGATCCCCCACGCGCTTTTCGATCTCATGACTCGCTCCGCCGAATCGGACTTGAAGAGAATTCTCCGGGCGGCAAGGCCGCCAACCAACTGCGGACACCGCAGAATGTCGAACAAGGAATCTCGAAGGAAGATGGCTGTGCCTTCAGATACAACACGAATTGCGACGTTCTATCTTGTCTTGCCTTCGTCCTTCTGACGTCCTTGTTCGATATTCATCTGTTCGTTCCCTGCCCGTCTGTGGATAGGGCTCATCGATCAGGTGATCTCCGTCAGCCGGCCGCCGCTAGGCATATCATCCGAGGGCTCGGGGGTAACCCGGACGGTGTTACCCTGTGGATGCGGCAACGACCCGTCGGGATCGATTCCCAGCAACTGGTACATGGTGCCGATCATATCCCAGGGATACACAGGCCGATCTTCTGACTTGCTCTGCCTTGGCATCCGATTCACCCAAGACCTGACCTCCCTTGAAGCCGCCTCCGGCCACCACGGACGAGAAGCATGCACCATAGTGGCCTCGACCACCATTCCACGGAGGTTGCCAATCGACGCGAGGTGTGCGTCCAAATTCACCGCCCCACCAGACAATGGTGCTGTCCAACAGGCCGTGATCTGCCAAGTCTTCCAGCAAGGTGGCAAAGCCTTTGTCCAATTCGGGCAGTTTTCGTCGCATGGTTTCGAAGTGCTTCTTGTGCGTGTCCCATCCGTTGTAGTTGATGGTCACATAGCGCACTCCCGCCTCGACCAGGCGACGAGCCATGAGGCAGGATTGCCCGAATTTGGAACGGCCGTAACGCTCACGCAGTTCGTCTTTTTCCGTTGTCAGGTCAAATATCTTGCGTGACTCGCCAAGAATCATGTCGTAGGCTTCGTTCTCGCACGCCAGCAACTTATCGACGTGCGGGTCGCCTTTCATGGCACTTGCCAGCGTGTTCAAGTCGCCCAGCAGATCGCGGCGCCACCGCTGG
>CAVOGL010000009.1:0-179175 GCA_963695415.1 uncultured Chloroflexia bacterium
TAATGGCAGCCGTAAAAATACTGGAAACCGAAATCATTTGGCAGAGATCCTTTTTGATCTCCTAGATGCCACTTTCCAATCATCGCAGTTGCATATCCCCTTTGCTGCAACACTTCAGACACAAAAATCTCATCCTGGGGAATCCCATCCACCTTCATCCCCATGATACGTTTTCCGATTTTCCAAACCAAAGAGCGGCTGTTCAGAAATGCGTGCGTAACTAAAGTTCTTTGGGAATAGCGTCCTGTATACATACCAGCCCGCGATGCGCTGCAAATTGAGGCCGGGGCGTAGTAGTTTGTACAAGTAACCCCTTCAGAAGCCAATCGGTTAATATTTGGTGTTTTTATTGTAGTCTTTGCAAAGGCGCTAATATCGCCAAAGCCTAAATCATCCGTGAGAATGAGAATTATATTCGGGAGTTTTTGTGGATCATTCGCAGGTTTTATTGAATCAAGATACTCTTTTTTCTCGACTGCATGGGATTTCTTACTTGCTTTGTTAAGACTCAATCCAGAACGAATCCCAAGAATATTTAATATTCTGCATCCAGGCCATCGGAGGTCTCTTGATAGAATTTATTTCTCTCTGTAATAGTTCTCCTAATGACATCGCTCATTCCTAAAGGAAGTTCCCTTTGATCTCATCAATCCATCCACATACACAGTACTTCTGTTAGTGTCTGAGTGAATATTTTTGGATCCCCGCCCATAACAGGAAATCCTCGTAAAAATATAAAATGACCAAACCCTAAATAGGCACACAGAACCAGCCAGGTGAGGGTTTCTACTTTGTTCGATTTGAACATACTTCTTAAGTTGGTTTGATACTGATTGAAATAATCTCGAATCTTGGCTACTGATAAATCGCTGATCATCAGGATTCAAATTTGAATATTCCAAATGGAGCCATTGGGTCTTTTTCAACCATTCAGGGACGGTTGCTGCAAAGTAGGCGCCAAATTTCTTTCAGAAAGTCACACAAATTTGCTCCATCTACTTCTTCAATCTCCATCGAAACATCATCAAAGATGCGATTTACAACCTCATGCAAAATCTCCGATTTTCCCCCCTCGAAAAAATAATACAAGGAAGGAGCCTTACAACCGGAAGCCCGCGCAATTTGTTTGAGCGAGGTCCCAGCATAGCCCTGCTGGCTGAACAATTCTGCAGCATTATCTAGAATGGTTTCACGTAAATTTTCTTGAGACATATCTACCTACCTAATGTTAGTTAGGTAATTTTATCGACAACAAATTCACTTGTCAAGTGCAAGTAATAATTATTGGTAAAATAAAGATGAAACTTAATCCTGAATGAAGTTAAAAATTGATAAAAAATTAATGAGACGAAACCTAACCCACATGCACTTGACCGTGCTGCGCACGCGGTCAGCGGCGCGTTTTGCAGGTCTTTCGCCCTGGTTCAAGCCAGGTTCGGAGCCAAGACGCACGGCAAGTGATGTCCTCGTTGGACCGCTATAAAGGCTTTGTAAAAAGTGAACTAGCCAGGTGAAATTATGTATGATATGCCAAAAAGCGCAATGAGATGGTACAAGTTATGGATCAACCAGTTTCCTGAGAGTTGGCATCCTAATGATGTTGAGCGGTTCTATATGTTTGTCTCTGTATTAGTTCACGTATCCAGAAAACAAAGAGGTGGCTGTTGGCTTGAAGAAAATATTCGTATGGACAGACCACAATTATCAGAAGAGGACATCAGAAACTATTGCGAACTTTTTGAACATCTTCGAAACTACTCAAAGGTATGGAAATCCCAGCAAGCTAGGCTAATTGCAGAAACTGACACTCGGCAATAAATCGAAGAATTGCGAGATAAACGCCTTGATGCCAAGTAAACGACTTCGTTGGGCAGAAGGATTTGTGTATGGAACATGATGCGCTCGATATTCCTTTATCAACATTCTTTGTGGTTTCTATTGTTGGTCAACTTGTTTTTACCCTTCCAGCGAGCATAATTATTCTTGTTTTTAAACTACTCCAATTTGACGCTTTTGTATTTATAGCTTTACCTACGGTATTAATTTCTGTTCCATTAGTTGCCTATTTTTCCTGGTTATTAGCCAAAGGTTCAAATTGGGTAAATACCAAATCGGCAGTTATTGTTTCCAGTATTTTTCCAGGAAGATTCTTTAGTGTTTTGGTAGGCGGATTGCTTGGGTATCGGTTATATGGGATAGCAGGTGGAGTACTGCTGACGGTTCTGTTCTTTTTCGGTGCCAATATAATTGGCAAAAATCTTGGAGAACAGCTTGTAAAGAAACTTATGCCAGAATTGAATCTGTATACAAGTGGGCAAAACCGGCCCAACCCCGCTAGCACCCGACAGGGCTCCGCCTGATGAAACGCGGCGCGGTTTCTCGAGATTGGTCACGGGCAAAGAGTGTTTCGGGTTCACAACACCCGCCTGGTGAAGCAACCGTTGGCTGACCGGTCACCAAACTCCAATGCAAACAGATTTACAAGCTTTGCTCCCACGAATAATTATCACCTTTCCACTTGGAATTGGTGGTATTGCGTTTATTGTTGTTGGCATGAAACGCTTCAATCGCTTTTTCATGATGGACTATCAAGGAAATTCTAAGGAAAGATTCAAAGATAATTTAGTTGGGAATGTTTTTATGGGGTTGGGCATAGCATGTTTCATCTCGGCGATATTTGCGTTCCAAGAAGGTTTACCGAGTTGGACCATATTACCATTGTCGCTTTGCTTTGGCGCATTTGTTATTCCAATTGGAATTTTGGGTGCTTATTGGCGTTCGTACATGACGAATACATTTTGGGGTGGGTTTATGCCAATTGTGCGAGAAAAATATGGTTATACTCAGCCAGAGCCAGCAAAACAAGCCAGGATAGACCCATCAAAAATTAAAATACCCCGCAGAACAATCTTCACGGCGTTTTTGATAGCAATGCTTGTGTTCTTTGGCTTGTATTTTCTGCTTTATACAATTGGATGGAATGGTAGCGTATTGGCAGGCTTAATTTTCAGGTTGGGTGTGTCGGGAATGATGGCATTTAGTATTTTTATGACAATCGCTACTGCGTCTTTGTCCTGCAGAATTCAAAAACTAAGAAACGGCGAGCCGCTGGATGACGATGACGACTTCTAAACCACGCCAGCCACAACAAAGTATGGACCTGACATGTGTGAGTCTGTGCGATTTACAGGCATTTTTCTGGCTTCGGACTTACCTACATCCCATACATTGTCCGCACCCACCCGCACGCAGGTAACTCAAAACGTTGGGCTGCGGCAGAAAGGTGCGTGAAAAAGGAAAGTGACTGAAATGAAACCGATTGCGCCACGCTGGGCTGTGTCGAGTGCAGAAACAGAAGATTGCGCAACTCTACGAAGATGATGCCAATGGGATGCATGATGAAGAGCTGATCAATGATATTGCCTTTACGCTTCTGGCAAGGTGTAAAAGCATACTCATGGTCGAAGCTGCCCGAAATGGTCAGGCTACTTGTCCGGTTTGTGAAGTGGTTATAGCACATGAAGCCGCAGGGCGTAAGGAGGTAGTGCTGAGCGTCTGATGGTTACTCAAGAACAGTTCGACCTCATCAGGAGAAAGCACGGGCAATACGCGAGCTGGGCAGTTTGGACTGCCGCCGGAGGGAGACCCACGTCCAATGTTGGCGATATGAGCGCCCTCGATCCTGAAACGAATCCTGAACTCCTCGTCGTGCTGAACCCCGTTGTCGTGATGTTAGGACTCAACATCTCGCGGCCAGTGCTCGAGCCTCTCAGCAATTTTCACGACAAGAGGCCTCAAGCCAGGGACTTCAAGATCCGTTTCGCTTTCGATGGAACCCGTTTCTACGGAGCCTATATGACCGACGTGCTAAAGTTCTTTGTCGAAGCCGAATCGTCCAAGGTGATGTCTACGGTCCGGCAGCGGTCTGACATTCTCGAAAGTAGCGCAGCGATATTGCGTGAAGAGTTCCGAGATCTTGGAGCTGGGAAACCGGAGATCATCGCCTTTGGAGCCGATGCTGCCAGCTTGGCAGCGTCAGGTTCTAGATCGTGGTGACTACTCACGACTTGTCCAAGTGACACATTACAGCCACTTCATTGGGAAAGAGGATTACAGGCAAAAGGTTCTCACCCAATGCAACTAAACGAAGAAGGAAGCATAAGTGCACGGCTACCTAACAACCGATTACAGCGGACTGTCGGCTGATGAACTGGACAGTCATCCGAGTTAAATTGAGTTCTCGTCAGACTGCATCTTATCAGTTTGTGGATGGTCTTATTTCCCTGGTTCCATTTTTGTGTTTTCTTCGAGAATAATTATTCCGGCAGTTTTTATTCTCAGCACGATGTCGTGCGCAAATTGAGGCAAGTTAATTCGCGTATTCGCATCTCCGTGCAATGATGTCCAGGGGGAATACAGACCTGTCACGGGTGAGTAGCATGCCGCATTGTATTCACCTTCCGGCAAATCGCAGACGAATTCCCCGCGAATAGTTTCGCCAGCGCCAGGTTCATCCTGTTCCCGGCAGTCAGCCAGGTAGATGCAGTAATCCTCACCTTCAACAGCAAGTACGGAAGGTAGTGTGTGCTCCGGGTGTGAGACGATGACCTGCGGCGCAGGTTTGGCTCTTACCAGGTCGATGGAATGGATAAATTCCGACAGGTGCTGCATCCACGAGCGGATATGTCGCTGTAAATCAGGTGTGCCGGTCTCACAGTAATTGATGATCGAAAAGTCGATCATGTCGTAGTGTGCTCCACAGAGCAGTGTGGTCCAGGCGCGCTTGCGGTGGATGGTCCAGCCTGTTATATCCTTGTATTGGGTGGCGGCGTTGTCTTCATCCAGGTTGAGCGGCTTTGGCTGCGGGTAGAGATCCAGGCAGTACTGCTGCAGGCTGCCCAGACGGAGCTGAGCTTCCATGAACTGCCCGATATCATAGTGCTTTCCCCGGTAGATTACGTTCGACAGCGGGTGCATGTTGGCAACGTTAAAGAATTCAAGGGTATCGAAGGTTTTATCTGTGAATTGGTGCACGTCGGGACCGCTGCGCTGGCTTTCGTCAGGCAGCGTGTAGGCAAAGGCTTCCTGCCCTCCAATGAGGTGCTGGAAGGGTAAACCTGACTCGGTTTCACGGATGATCCCGGCGATCTCTGCCTGCCATTGGTTGACTTCTTCGACCGTGGGGCGTTTTACCAGGTCGACGTTCCCACCGGGCTCGTTGCAGATCTCGTAGATGATGTTGTCGTAGCGGTTGGTCTCCTGGACGATTTTGCGCACATGCGCTGTCTGTTTGTTGAACAAGCGCTGGTGGCGCATGCTCATGTATTCCGACCAGTGGATCTCTTCGAGGTTGTTGATGTTGTTGCGCGAGTTGAGCGGGTTGAGCGCCCAGACGCTGTCGTTGTAGGTGTTGCTCAACAGGACGACTTCGACGATGATGCCGTATTCTGAAGCAAGCGATAGGAAACGGTGCAGGCGGTCGAAGAACTCCGGGTTCCACTGGTCCAGGTCGAACTTCGGCTGTCCATCCAGGGCTTTTCCTGGTCCGGTGCGTTTGAACGGGGAAACATAATCCGGCGATTCTGGTTTACAGGTGGAATAAGGGTTAGTGGCGCTCTGCTGCTCCCGGAAAAGGGTGAACAGCCGCGTCAGGGTCATTTTCTTCTCTGCTGCGTCTGCCAGGTATCTGCTGAAGCGGAATGGTCGGTTCATCACCGCGCCGTAATGCTCTGTGGCAGTCACCAGAACCAGGGGCTTGCCGCGGAACTCGAAGATTTTTGGGTTGTGAGGGTAAATCCGTATCGCTGCGGGCATTTTTGTTTCTCCTTGGTTGTTTACACAAATTGTACAACAAGGTTAATTTATTAGTTTCACCATCATCCTGCTTCTCCTGCTGAGTCTGGGTCTACTCGGGTTGGATGAATGGTATCACGCCGTTTCTTGCCAGTCCGCCTCTATCCAACCGTACTTCTTGAAATAAGAATATGCAGACTTGTAATAGACGGACTCGGGCAGGATAGCTTTCATGAAAACTTGAAATCTTGTCAGCGAGCCAGGAATACAGACCACCCTGGAGGTTTTCAGGCATTTTAGAGATGCCTCCACCACTTCTTGTGGGGTCATCCATTTGATCATCCCGTGATCGGTTATCTGTTCTTCTGGAACACCCAGGCGGATGGGCATATCAGTTTTTGTCAATCCAGGGCAAACGACTTGAATTTTTACACCTGTCCCGATCAACTCGTAATAGAGGGCTTCGCTGAAAGCGCGCAGGAATGCCTTTGTGCCGACATAAGTGGCTTCGTTGGGTGTGGAGAGGAAAGCGCCGGAGGATGAAACATTAATAATGATGCCGCTACCCTTCTCGAGCATCCTGGGCAGGATGGCGTAAGTTAGTTTCATTGAGCAGAGGACGTTGACAGCAACCATGTCCTCTTGATTTTGAAGCGGTTCCCTGTGAAAGAAACGCATCGTACCAAAACCTGCATTATTCACCAACACATCGATATCCTGGTCTTTTATCTTTTCAAGAAAAGTATCCACCTGCTGAGCATCGGACAATTCGATCAGCACCACTTCGACATTCACGTTATTTTGGCGGGAAAGTTCATCGGCGAGTGACTTGATTTTTGCTTCTCTCCTGCCGGTCACGATCAAGTCGTAGCCTTCAAGCGCAAACCTTCTGGCATACTCCGCGCCGATGCCGCTGGTGGCTCCTGTAATCAGAGCAGTCTTTTTTTCTTTTATGTTCACAGGGTACTCCTTTTGGATTTTCTCATTAGATTTATAACCTCTTTATTCCCGATAATCGCTGCGTTTATATACACGGTTTTTATACTTGTACTCATCCGCATCCAATAAATCCATGACCCGATGAGGATACTCTTTTACCAGGTTTCGGCAAGCCCGGGCAGCAATCCAATACGCATTCCTGTCGTTCATCGAAACCAACTCATCAACGAGTTGAAAGACAAGCTCGGGTTTTCGTCGGGCAATATCACTCAAGTTGTTTCCGACCGACGTCCTCGGATATGGATTTGGCTCTCTGAACAAATGACGCAAGATTGAGATGGAATAATCGATATCTTTGTAGATCCACTGGTTTTCAACAACCGGTCGTAACGTTTCACTCGCAAAACGCCGCAAATTTGGGTTATCAGACTGGACGTAATTAAGTAAATGAATTCGAATTTCAGCACGGTGCGCCTTCACGACTTTACGAAATAATCCCTGGGCATACTCACGCGGCTCCCAGTTGTCAGCCTTCGCCGCAGACTCGAAATACGGCAGAATGCTCTGGTAATCTTCAAGCCCATGCAATGCCAAAATCCCAAGACCAACACCCATTATCTGATGGTCTTGTGTAGAATTCAGAATGGTTGCACCGATTTTGACCACTGATAAATTAGCGACTTGTAGATCCTTGAAAAGTTCCTCTGTCAGCACTTTTATAGTCGTATAACGACCGTAAGAGATCCGCTTTTTCTCGGGAATTTTGGCGTAAATGTAATCCAGCACTCTGCGGATATTTTTTACCGCAATCTCATCAATCCCATAAATAAAATTCTCAATGATTTTTATTCGAATTTGTACTTTTATTTCTTCAGTTAAAAGGTTCATATTAGTACCACCATATCCCTACGGTCCAGCTAGGTCTGCTACAACTGGTGCAGGGTTGAATCTCTTACACATCAGTTAATTCTTTATCGTAGGCTCGCGCTTCAGTGAATAATCATCGGTGAGGTTCAGAGGATGAACTCGCCAGCGTTTCCATGACAGATTCTAATACCACTTTCTTTCTCGCGTAACTCTGTTGTGAATCCCAACCGGTGAATAAACGGTTTCAACCAAACTTTAATCAATCATCCAGTCGGCAAATTCGAATCTCGTCTTTCTCTTTACCTAATACACGATTCTGGTTCACCGGTGTGGATCAGGAACTGGCAGAGGTCATCGCCCTGGATGGTCGATCACAGCAGTTCGACCTAGATATGCCTTTCCAGGAGCATCTCAAAAAGCAGCCTGTGCTAACCACATGATCCGCGGCAGGAAGTGGCTGAGCAGGATCCCTGGCTTTGGATACGGAACCGTAGTAGCAGCGAGCGTAAGATGCATGAATACTTTTCCCTTCATCCCGCAGGTATACTCAGCAAGATCGGATGTGTTCTTGCTGTTGATCCGCTGATTCCTTTATCAAAACGGGGTTTAATGTAGAAATCGAGATTATTCCCTCGACCGGCTTAATCTAATCTTGAAATCGCCTAAGGCAAAGCTGTTCTCCGGCCTTGTTCTGATAAAATTAAGCCGGTAACAGTTGATTGATGATAAGAATCTTTTGTCTGTTTGGGCATGCCTGGTCGGACTGGAAGTGGGAATATACGACCGAAAACTCGTGCGGGGTGCAGGCACGAAGACAATGTATCCGTTGCGGAAAAATTGAGCAAGAACAGCGAGAAGCCCATATTTGGAGTCCGTGGCAAGAAAGTATGGCTGCATGTCAGGAAACGACAGAATGCACTCGTTGCCATAAAACCAATCAGCGAGAAGCTCATGATTGGTCAGAACGTCAATGGTACGGTACCGCCACCGTCTGTAGTTGGGAGGCAGTCTGTCAGCGTTGTGGGGTGAAAGAATCAGGAACAGAGCAGCACCCATCTGAAACGGGTCCTGGCGCCTATAGTGAGCAAATTTGCAGCCGGTGCGGTGCTCAGTTAGATGGTTTCATGAATTGCTGAAGAGTGTTTTCCAAGCGCAGGAAATAAAGCCGTCCGTCCTTTCCTCCTGCCAGGTAAAAAGCGCCGTCTTCTGCCGCCCAGGCGCAGGTGAAGTCCGCCGTACCGAGCAAAATCGTAACCTCGCGCCCCTGTTCAAGCTGCCACACTTTTAACAGCCCGCCCCAGGTAGCGGAAACGACCAGGTTTTCTCTGCTGGAGACTGCCAGGATCTCCCCAAAACCAGGTTGCTTATCCAGCCCGAGCAGGCATTTCCCGCTTGCCAGATCCCACACCTTCAAATTGTAATCATTCGTAAATTTTTCCCCCGCTCGAAGGCGAAAATCTTCTCGCCGCTGAGCACAAAACTGATGCCGCTAAAGGTGTGCCGGCATTTCCAGCTATCGAGGTCCCAAACCTTGATCTTGCCGTCATTTGCGCCCGAAACCAGCCCAGAACCATCCGCTGTAACCGCCAGGGCATAGATTGCATCCCGGTGCCCTTTCAGCGTGTGCAAGCAGGCACCCGTCTCCATATCCCAGACTTTGATCGTGGTGGTATTCAGGTCGTCTTTAGCGATTAAAACGTTGTCTTTTTTCTTCTTTAATCTACCCGCCGCCGAGATGATCCGGCGACCGTCCGGCAGGAAGACCACCACTTTTACCGGGTCTTCATAACCCAAACCAGGAACACGCCTGCCGGCAGTAGCCCGGGGATCCATCCAGTGATCAACATGCCCGGCTAGGCTGCGCACCACTTTGCCGTCCTCTACATCCCAAACAACGATCGAATAATCCGTTGCTCCAAAGACCGCGACCCGCTCATCAGGCGAAAACGCCACGTTGCTGCTGAGCTCGGGCAAGCCCTCCTCGATGCCCAGGCACTCCCCGCTATCCACATCCCACACCCTCACCGTTTTATCCAGCGACCACGAATAAGCGCGTCGGCTGCAGACGGAAACCAGCAGCGATCGAATCTGCTCGCGAATGACCCTGCGGGGCAGGCGTTCCAGGGCGCTCATCCCAGCCGCCAGATCTTGATGGCGCCAGCCTCATCGCCAGTGTATAATGCCTGCCCGTCAGGGGAAGGGGTCATGGCGAAAATTCTGCGTGAGTGCGATGCCAGGGTTTGCAGGCAGGCGCCTGTATCGAGATCCCAAACCTTCAGGGCGTTGTCCTCGATTTCGCCCCCGCCCAATGCCTGCGGGCGGGAGATGGCACGCTTGCCGTCGGTGGGTCAAAACGATCTCTTTGACCCCATCTACATGACCTGCCAGGGTGTGCAGGCAGGCGCCCGTCTCCAGGTCCCAAACTTTAAGAGCTTTATCATTCGATGCCGTAACTGCCCTGCGCCCGGCATGGGTGATTTTTATATCGTTGATCTGAGCGTTGTGTCCGGAGAGGCAGAACAGGCGCTGCCCGGTTTCCAGATCCCACACCCTCCGGCTCTTCGCCGCCGTCGTGCAAGATCGCCCTGCGGGAATCAGGCAGCGGCAGGATAGATTTTGCACCTCCCGGGAAAGTGCAGCGGCATTCGCCGGTTTCGAGGTCCCAAACGTTGATAATAGACTTCCCAAGGCGATCTTCGGTGCTGGAAATCACCCGCCTCCCATCCGGCAGCATGACTAATTTCAGGGTTAAACCGCTTGGGATTTTCGATGGTGCGCAGGCAGTCGCCGCTTTCAACATCCCACACCTGGATTTTCCAACCTGACCCGCTGAGGACCACGCCTGCCATCGTTGGTAACTGCCATGCAGAAGACCCCCATCAGATGGAATAATTTGTGAACGCGGGTTCCCCGTTGCAGGTCCCATACATTCAAATTCCTGTCGGCTTCGGGTTTCCCGATCATCTTTTCATCAGCGCAGCGCGAAAGCAAAAAGCGCCCCTCGCATGCCAGGCTCATTTGATTGACACGATCGATATGCCCTTCCAAGGTGAACAATTCAGTGCCGGTCTCCAGATCCCACACCTTGAGTGTACCTCTCAATTCCCCGCTGGCGATGAGCTTTCCGTCCGGTGTTAAGAGTAACTCAATTGGCTGGTTTTGACTTGAGTATCCTCTGAGGGTGTGAAGGCAAACACCCCGCTCCAGGTCCCACACTTTGATCGTCCCGTCGCCAGAGCTCGAAATCAAACGTCCATCTTTCGTCGCCAGCACATCACCAATCCAACCTGTATGCCCTTCCAGGGTGCGCACCAGTTCGCCGCCCGGAATCTCAAAGCATGGCTGCATCGGACGCAGCCAGGGACGATTCACCTCCCGGCGCACCTGGGCGAGCAGCTCCCGGATCGGCTCCTGCGAAAAACCGACCAGCCGCCCGGTCAGCTGCACGGGCAGTTGGGCAGCATCCCTGCTCAAAACATGTGCAGAAAGGCGCAGCGTTTCTTGGAGCAGTGTCAGTGCCTGCCCCTTCAAGACTGCTCCTGCCATGGGGACCATATTGTAATCCTCGATTAACTCCAGGATCCCCAACCCGGCAAGCTTGGCCTCCAGGTAGGCATAATCGAGCAGGTTCCTTTCCACTTCTTGTACCATCCCGGCTTTCGCCTGCTGAAAGACCATCTCCGAAAGCTTGCGCAGGTTGGGAACTTTTTTCCCTGCTTGTATGTACAGTGCCTGGTGAGAAAAATATCCTGCCAACGCGGCATGATGATCTTTATCCAGATATGCTCCCTGGGCGGCTTCGGTCACCTGGCGATGGTAAAAATTTATCAACTCAGTGCCGTCTGCCTTTCGCCAGGTCAGGTAAGGTTCCAGGTCGAAATACAACCGCGCCCAGATGACCACTGGTAGGCTGTGGATATCTTGGGGTGATTTGGGAGAGCGGCGGAAGAAATCCCGCCTCACCTCCGTGTCCTGCCAGAGCAAATCCAGCAGCTCGTTCTCACTCAAACCGTTTCTGGCGGCTGCCAGGTAAGCCAGGGCACGTCTTACCAGCACCTGCCCATGGTTGCTTTCCTGCCCCAAACGCGTGAAGAATGCCCTTATGGCTCCTGGTATATCACCCGCCAGGCTGCCTGCCTGTGCTGCCTGGATCAGAAGATCGTCATACGAGTGCCAGTGCAGGGCTTGTTCAAAGCTCAATTTTAGATAGAGTGGCAGTCCACCCGAACTCATGAATTTCGCCATGATGTGGCTGCGCTGTGCCTCCGTAAGGCTCCTTCGGCTTTGTGTAAGCCAGCCCTGAAGTAGACTTTTTCCATCCTGTTCACTCAAGGCTGCGACCTCCAGGAATGCATCAGCCGGCAGCCGGGTTTGCAGCCTTTTGAGCGGGTCTCCCGGCAGTGTCGTCAAGACCAGCCTCACGTGGGGCGGCAGTTCGGTTGGCAGCCAGGACAGGTCTCGCACCTCGGCGTTCCCGGTAAGCTGGTCGAGTGCGTCCAGGATCAGCACCAGCGGTTTTTCTGGCGTGGCTTGTGCCATTTGTCTGGTCAGCTCCCGTGCCAGCTCGCGGAATTCAACCGGGAGCCCGCTTTCATCCTCGCTGAAGGCGCGCCGGATCTGCCGGCATAAATTTTCCAGCAGGAGCACGCCGCTGGTTGAATCCGGGGTCGCCCCGCTGAAGCGTGGGATCAGGATGGCGCAGTTGTCCGTTCTGTTTTGGAATTGCTCGAAAACCTTCGCCATCAAAGCCGATTTACCCGACCCAGATACTCCCCAGACCACCAGCGGGTGGCGTTCGTTCCCGGTGACATAATCTGCAATCTTTGCCAGGAGCCCTTGCCGTCCCACAAACCCGTTCACTCGCTGCCCGGCAAAGTCGATGTGCGCTTCCTGTTCGAGCTCCAGTGCATCCTTTGCCTCAAGTTTACTCATCTCGCCCAGGATCAGGCGTGCGAGTTGCTGCCAGATCGCAAGACACATCGTGTCCGGTTGGGAAGGCTGATCCATGAGCTCCAGGCATTCCGAGAGCGTTTCTGGCAGGCTTCCGGTATGATCGGCGCTCAGGCTACCCAACTGCCAGTGCGCGAAAAACTCGCCTACGTGCCCGGGCAGGCGCTCTTTCAAGGTTTCCTTCAACCTTGTCTGGCGCTCAGCCAGGTCGCGGTCAATTTCAATAAAATTCTTACCGTCTGTAGGTGCCTCAGCCGGATTAGTGATGGTGCGGAGGTAAGCATACACGTGCTCTGGGGCATCTTCAACCGCCATTGCGCCGCGGCGCGATCTCCTGCCCGGTGGCGGAGTGTGAATATTTGATCATGGCGTCCGGGTTCAAACCCGCTTGCTGCGCGGCTCGTTCCAGAGCCGTCACCAGAGGACGCTCCACCTCGCTTTCCCAGTTCTCGTAAGCTTCAAAGCGGCTGCCCTTCTGGCGTGGTTGGAGGACGTACTCTTCCGGTACGGCATTTTCATCTCGACGGTACCATCCCCTGGCATCTTCCGGTTGGTCTGCGCGCGATTCCAACCTGGCACGCAGCTCGTTTGGGATGAAAGGCAGCAGGATTTCAAACTCCTGCGCGGGTATGGTATACGGCAGTGGGCGCCAGCCAAAACGGTCTCCTAACAGGACCAGGAAGTTGGGTCGTGGGCTGATCTTCTGGCAGCGTTCGATCTCCGATAAGCAAATTCTCATGGTTTGCTGGTCGAGGGCAGCCTCTTCACTCACCCCCCAGCGCAGGTCAATCGCCTGGAAGTGGCAGGCATGCGCCTGCGCCAGTTCGCGGAGGCGTGGAAAAACATAAGTTTGTAAAGCGCTGCGTTCTTGCTTCAGGTCGCTGAATGTTGAGCTGACAAAAAGGCGAAAGGTGCGAGTGGTCTGGGGCATTTAGATACTCTTCTGCAGGTTGTAGTTAAGAAAGCATGTGGATCCCCCCTATGGATGGATTATAACCGTTATTTAGAGGTCCATTCAGCTTATTGTTTAAACGCCGTGATCAGATTCTGAAAGGTGTTAACTCTCCAGTACTTCGAGATTTTTGCGTCAAAAACCAACTTTCGGAGATGGGATTTCCTTTGAAAGGGCGCATTGCGAAACGACAGACCAAGGATTAAGATTAAACTAGAGTAATCATGGAAAATAATCCTGTATTCTATTTTTATTTCAACTCTCCGTTGGGTCTGATCGAGATCGGTGCCAGTCAGGAGGCGCTGGTGTTCCTGGATTTTGTCGATGAAAAGAATTTTGCTGAGACCACCACGCCATTGCTGTCGCGCGCCTGCCAGCAGCTGGATGAATACTTCGCTGGTGAACAGAAAGATTTCGATTTAGTTCTTGCTTTCAAGGGAACAGCTTTCCAGCAATCCGTGTGGAAGGAGCTGTTGAACATCCCCTACGGTCAAACAGCCTCGTACCAGCAGGTAGCCACAGCAATCGGCAGACCGAAAGCGGTGCGCGCCGTGGGCGCAGCTAACGGACGCAATCCGATTTCCATTATCGTCCCCTGTCATCGAGTGATTGGCGCGGACGGCAGCCTGACGGGCTACGGTGGCGGTTTGTGGCGCAAGGAGTGGCTTCTTGCGCATGAAAGGAAACACGCATCATGATCTCATCCCCCCTCTCTTTTCGAGTCAGCCCGAATGGGCGTTATTTTATCGACCAGCGCGGCGAGCCGTATTTCTTCCTGGGGGATACCGAATGGGAACTCTTTCGAAAATATAGTGCAGATGAAGCGACCCAGATCTTGAATAGGCGTAAATCCCAGGGCTTCAACACCATCCTGGTGATGCTGATGGGGATCGAAATGGAGAGGCTTTTTCCGGAGCGGGAAAGCAGTCACGCCAACCTGCACGGTGAGTTGCCCTGGGAAGAGGATGATCCCTTGCGACCCAACCCGCGCTATTTCGAGCATATCGACAGCATGATCCGGCTTGGGGAACAGACCGGGATGAACCTGGTCGTCGGCATCTACCACCAGTGGCACAATGACCGCATTCACGCCGGGAATGCCCGAGCCTGGGCGCGCTGGGTGGCAAACCGTTACAGGGACGTCCCCAACCTGGTCTGGTCGATGTACCCGCGGGCGGAAGAGAGCTATGTCCCGGTTTGCCGGGAGCTGGCAGCAGGACTGCAGGAAGGGGATGGGGGCAGTCACCTGATCAGCGTGCATCCGGATCCGTCGGTGGCCTCATCGAGCTTCATGCACGCAGAACCCTGGCTGGCGTTCAATATGATCCAGACCTGCATCGACTACGAAAAGATCGTCGAGACGGTCTCCGCTGATTACCATCTCACCCCGGTCAAACCGGTGGTGATGGCGGAGGGGGGCTACGAGGGCGTAGAATTCGAGCGTCTGCAGACCGAATATGAAATCCGCCAGCAGGCATACTGGTCACAGCTGGCAGGTGGTTACCACGTCTACGGGCACAACGACAGCTGGCAGCATCCGCAGAAATGGAAGGAGTGGATCGGGGCGCCCGGGGCGGAGAACATGCACGTCTTCCGCAAGGTGATCACCTCGCTGCCGGAGTGGTGGCAGGCAGTGCCGGATCAGTCGGTCATCCAGCAATCACAGGAGAGCGGCAGCGGGATCAATACGGCATTTCGGGCAGATGATTGGAGCTGGGTAATGATCTATCTCTCCCATCCTTGCCGCTTTTCTCTTAACCTGCCTGTGAAGGGAAATTTTCAGAGGATAAAGGCTGCATGGATTGACCCGCGGGACGGAGGGCGAACAACGATGGTGATGGAATTGGGAGAGGAATACCGAAATTTCACCACTCCTGCGGACTGGCAGGATTCCCTTTTTTTGCTCGAAATTTGACCTATTCCTGGATAGTTAACACTGCGTTCTGCTCCACCAGTGTCTGCTGAAGCCTGGTGATATCCAGCTGGCGCGGGCTGCAGTCATCCTGGATAGCCAGCGCTGCAGCCGTGCCGGCAGCCTGACCGATCGCCATGATCGGCGCCATTGCCCGGTGCGACTCGTAAGGCTGCTGCTCGCTGGAGATGCATCTTCCCGCAATGAGCAGGTTCTCGACCTGCCGGGGGAGCAGGCAGCGATAGGGGATGTCGTAGCCCTGGTGTTCTAAATAGCGCCGGTAGCCATAGTAGGCAATGATCGGGCACGAGCTGATGGCGACCACATCCTCGAAGCGCCTGCCCTGGATGGCGTCCTCGGCGGTGAGTGTGTAATCTGCGATGATGAAACGCGTCTGGCGCACCCCCAGCAAGGGAGGCGTCTCGATCACGCGTGCGTCGACCAATTCCGGGTGTTTCGCCTGCTTTTCGGTGAAATCCTGGTAAACGCGTAAACGGGAATCGATTTCAGCCTGGCTGAGCTCATCGGCGGAGGTCCCATCCAATGGGTCCATACCGGGTCCCCAGACCACTGCCTGGCTGCCGAAATCGCAGGCGAAGGTCCCTTCCGGTCGGGTGGCGCCGAATTCGATGCGGTACATCAGGGAATCGTTCAGGCGGATTGCCTCGTCTTTTTTCGTTTGCCAGAAAGGCGCACCGGCGCGGGCGGCAACATCGCCATCCCCGCTGGCATCCACCACTACCTTCGCCAGGATCGCCTGGCGACCGGATTTATTCTCCACGATCGCTCCCTGGATCACTCCATCCTCAAGGATTGGCGCGCAAAACCAGGTATGGTACAGCAGGTTCACGCCTGAATCGACACAAATTTTCAGGGTCACGTACTTGAATTTTTCAGTGTCGATGGCGTAACTGTATTCCAGCTGCCCGGGAGTGGTGGGGAATTGTCTCTGGGAGTACGGGCTCTTACCCAGCCCGTCCAGCGCTTTAAGCTGCAGGATGATCTCCTCGGCGATGCCGCGCACGGTCTGGGTGTGGTCGGGTGCGACCTGGTTGCGGAAACCGTTGATGCATGCCATCAAGGACGCGGTCGCCGTGCCACCCAGGTAACCGAACCGCTCCACCAGTAAAGTCCTGGCTCCATTTCGGGCTGCGGCGACAGCGGCTGATAAACCGGCGGGTCCTCCTCCGACAACTAACACATCGACTTCATGTCCAACAGGAATTTCGCGGGCTGGTTCAGTGACAGTTTTCATTCAGAATTTTCCTAATTCCTTGGCTTTGTCTACGATCCTCTTGAAATCTTGCAGGCTTACAGAAGAAGGGACAGAGTGGTCGGATGAAAAAATGTACCCCCCGTTCTCTTTCAGTGCAGGTACCACTCTCTCCATCTCTGCCATGATCGCCTCCGGCTGGTCCCAGAGCACGGCATTGATCCCACCGTGCAGGGTTAAATTGTCTCCGTAGGTTTGCTTGATTTCGAGTGGGTCCATCCCGGCTTTGACCTCAACCGGGTTGAGACCATCCAGACCGATCTCGACCAGATCTGGAATAAAAGGGCGTACATAGCCGCAAGAATGCAGCTCACTCTTGATCCCCTTTGCTTTCGCCCACTCGATGGCTTTACGGTGGTAGGGTTTGCTGAGCTCCCGGTAAGTGCGCATCGAAAAGAATGTATTGTGCTTGTAACCCATGTCATCGCACCAGAAGATACTGTCGAAGGTGTAGCCGGCATCCCAGACCCGGTCAAGCAGTGCCAGGTTGGTCTCCAGCAGGTGGCTGTACATGTCGGTCGCCCATTCAGGGTCTTCAACCAGTGCCAGGAGCAGACGCTCGGTGCCCACAATCCAGGCGTGGGTGACATCGAATCCGAACCACAGGTCCGCCTGGATCCAGAAACCCTGCTGCCTCCAGCGCATGTAGTTTTTTTCCAGGTACTCCCAGGGGATGCGGTCGTCGGATGGTGTGATGCGGGATTTGGCTTGTTCCCAGCTTTGCCGGTCCACGATGGTGAAGTCCAGGAATTCAGGGGTCGAGGCGGCGTGCTTCCATTGTTTCAGTGTGGCGCCCCACTGGGATGTGTAAGTGGTCGACAGCTCATCTTCGGCGATCACCCTTTCGGGATAGCGGGGGGAATTATTCACATGGATGCTGGCTATCTTATCCAGACCGAAATAATCGACGTAACTGGCTTCCGCCGGCATGCCTTCGCGCTTCCAGCGCTCGATGGTTGCGTCCCAGGGTGAATCGATGATGGGGATGCGGTCGGCTTCCTGGTGGGCGAACATGCGCTGGAAGCGTTCGTGTGAGGTCATTTCGGTCATGGGGCACCTTTCGCTGCAATTGGGGATCGGGGTTGATGGTACCAGATTTTGGGAGGAGTGGGTGAAAAATGTGGTGATGACGCGGAGCGTAGGGCGATGGGTCGCACTCGCAGAGCGGGTGCGACCAGGTATTCATAGAGAGTGTGACCAGGTATTTAGAGTATTAGCGACATTAGTGGAGGAGCGGAACTGCCCGGCATTATTTTTCTATACGATTAAAAACCAGGATAGAAATACCCATGAAGAGGGCAAAATACCCTAATAACGCCAGGGTTGGCAGGATGGCGGCTTCGAACTCCCAGCCCGCGAATGGTGATATTTTTGAAGCCGTCCATTGCCCAGGCAACCGGAGAAAAGTGACCGATTGTGCTGAACGTTTCACCGGTGACTTCCAACGGCACCCAGGCACCACCCAGACCGGAAAGGATGAACATCGGGATGAGCGAGAAGATGATCGCCTGCCCCTCGTTTTTCGCCAGGACTCCGATCAGCAGACCCAGAGCGGAAATACACAGTGCTGCACTGAATGCGATCATAAGCGTGGACAGGGGCACGCGCAGGTAATCGACTTTCAAAAGGATTTGCCCGAAAGCGATCAGGATGATGAACTGCAGGAAGATGAGAATGAAAATCGCCAGGAAGTGACCTGCAAGAATGTGAGATCGTTTTGCAGGAGTAGTCAACAGCCGTTCCAGGGCGTTTGTTTTCCTTTCGACAACGATGACGGTTGCTGCGGTGAGTAACCCGGCGATGGCAAACTGCAGCATCATGCCTGGTGATGAATGTGCCATCGAGCTGGTTGTATTAGAGACCTCAACCTCGTCTGTTCTGCCGGCAGTAGTTTCGACCTTGATGGGGGGGTTGTCCCAGGCGCTGACAGCCTCCTGGAAAACCAGGTTCTGGTCAACCTCCGCCACCTGGCTGATGATCTGGGCAGTCCAGGTCGCGTTTGCCAGGCGGCGCGAGGCGACCAGAATTTCCGTTTGCAGTGAAGTGGTGGTGGTGGAAGCGGGATCTGCCAGAAGTCTCACTTTCCCCGGGTTCCCGTCCAGAATTTCCTGTTCGTATCCGGCAGGAATGATTAGGACCGCGGCGAAATCACCATCCTGCAATTTCTCTTCCAGGTCAGAAAGCTCATCCTCAGCGCCAGTTTCTGTGCGAACCAGGCGGGAACTACCCAGGATGGCGCTTAACTCCTGGCTGAGATCGCTCTGGTCGAGATCCACCAGTACAACGGGCAGGCGCGGATCAGCCTCATCACTGCTGAAATCCTCCGAAAGCGTAGCCAAATAACAGGGTGAATGCGATGGGCATCACCAACAGGAACAGGTAGATCTTCCCGTCGCGGACCAGTTGTAATAAATCTTTAGATGTGATTGCGAGAATACGGTACATGTTTACCTCTTAAGCATACCTTTTCCGAAACCGCAAGACGCCCAGGATAAAGAATAAGGCGCTCCAGGCAAGCAGTACCAGAAAAGAGGGCAGGATCAGGTTAATCCCGCTGCCGGACATCGAATTTAACAATCCTTCTACCGCCCAACCCTGGGGGACCAGGAACGATACGAGCCTCAGGGTTGGATTGTTTCCGCTGCCCAGGGTGAAAATGCGCAGCATACCCAACATTCCCGTCATAGTTAACACTGCACCGTAAACGATGCCTCCCTGCCTCGCCGTTTTAAGCAGCGAATTGACAAATATCCCGAATGTTGAGGCTGATAAGACAATACCTGCTGCCACCAGGCTCACTCCCCCAAGCGCTCCCCAGTGAATGCGAAATACATAACGTCCCAATACCATCAGCACTACTACCTGAACCACCACGGTGAGCAGGACTGCCAGGAATTTGCCGGACAGGATTGTCGAAGATGGCGTGGGAGTGCTGAATAACCTGGGCAGCGTGCCTTTTTCTTCCTCCTCGAGGATGGTTTGGGAGGAAGCAAAACCGCTGTAGAAAGCGTAGAAGATCATCATCCCCCCCATGATAGGACCCACAATCTGTGCCATGATGCCGGTATCATCTTCGCGGGCAGCGGGAGATTGAACAATAATCCAGCTTTGGGGATCAGTCGATTTCATCGATACTTCGAGAAACTTTTGGATCACCTGCCCAATGAGTGAGGGATTGCCTCCAGCCTGGTTTATGACCAGGTTAACGGCAATTTTCGTCGCAGATAACTGGTCGATGAACTGGTTCATCACCGATTGCACGATTGCGGGTCCAAAAGTCAGGGTGGGATCCTGGTAAAGGCTTATGCTGGTCTGTGCATTGCTTTCGGAAAACGATGCGGATAAATCACCTGGGATCAGGACAGCAACTCCGGCTTCCTGATCGTCGACCGCTTGCTTTGCGGCTTCGAAGCTGCCGACTTCAGTGACTTCCCATAAATCTGCCAGCCCGGGTGATTTCAAAATCTGAACGAGCATATCCCCTAAAGAACCGGTCTCCCCAGCAGAGTCGAAATCAAAGGGCAGGTCCTGAAAGTTCAGTGCGAGGTTGGATTCGAAATTTGGATCTCCCTCATCAAGGTTGGCAACCACAATAACAGTTTGTGGGAGCGTAAACCCCTCGTCTTCGCCTCCGAACCCGCCGAACATGAACGAGAACAGCAGCGTGATCAGAAGGGGGATGCCGAACATGAAAATCAATGCAAATGCGCTCCGCGAAGATTGCAGCAAATCTTTTAGGGCGATGTCGAGAGCTTTCATGGCAAGTCCTAATCCCGGAGCGCTTTCCCGGTCAGGTGCAGGAACACGGTCTCCAGGTTGGGTTCCTGGATTTCTACTGCGTTGATGTGTACACCGGCAGCATTGGCTGTTTCGAATAGTGACGGCAGCGCAAGGTTGCTGTCATCCGCCAGTACTGTGATGCAGCCATTTTCAGAAATTACATCGTGAACGCCTTCAACCTCGCGCCAGATCGGTTCGACCAGGTTACCATCGACATTTACCGTCAGGCGGATGCGGTCAACTTCGCCGACGATCTTGACCAATTCCTGGTGAGTTCCCTCGGCGATCAACTTCCCGCCGTCCATGATGCCAATATGATCGGATAATTCCTGGGCTTCTTCCATGTAGTGGGTTGTGTAGAGCACCGTCATGCCCTGGTTTTTGAGGTCGATGACGCTGTCGAGGATATTACGCCTGGATTGGGGATCGATACCAACGGTCGGTTCATCCATAAAAATCACCTGGGGTTTGTGCAGCAGGGCGATGCCGATGTTGACGCGCCGTTTCATACCGCCGGAAAATTTCCCCACACGCCCTCCGGCGCGGTCGGTCAAACCGATGATCTCCAGCACCTCAATCACCCGGTTTTTCAACTCTTTACCGCGCAGACCATACATCTTGCCCCAAAAATTGAGGTTTTCGCGTGCAGTCAGGTCCTCATAAAGGGCGATTTCTTGCGGGACCACACCCAGCACCGATTTCACACCCATGGGGTTCTTGATGATCGACTGGTCCATCACGGCGGCGTCCCCACTGTCTGGTCGCAGGAGGGTAGACAACATCGAGATGGTTGTAGTTTTACCAGCCCCGTTCGGACCGAGCAGGCTGTATATCTCACCGTTTTTTACTGAAAAACTAACCTGCTGGACAGCATGGATTTCGCCAAAGTTTTTATCCAACTGCATTACTCGAATAGCATCCATCAAGCTTCCTCCTGAATTATGACCAGATCAATCTTTGAGAGCCCTGGTTATTGCTTTACTTTCACTCTATTGTCCAATTAGCTGTAACAAATATATCATTACATCAAGATTATTGCATTGACCAAGTGGGTGAAATATACCTGACCATCAGGTTGATAGGGTTTTGCTGGAATAGATTCTTGACGCCAACGCGTTATTCATGTAAATTACTTTCAGGATGAAACAATTGCTGGTCCATAGGGAGATCGGGCTGGAAGATTTAGAGCAGATGCGAGAAGAGATCGCTAAACACGCTTCCGGACATGGATTGGGACCTGAACGGATCTACGACCTTTTGTTTGCGTTAACTGAACTTGTGACAAATTCACTGGAGCATGGATACCAGAGATCGAAAGGTTATATTGAGGTTGAGATGGTGCCAGGAGATAAGGTCCTGACATTAATCCTGCGGGATAAGGCTGAGGAATTTGATCCATTGGAACTGGAAGAGCCTGACCTTACGATCCCGCTAGAACAAAGGTCCTTTGGCGGATTGGGCATTTACCTGACGCGGAAGATGGTGGATCGGATGACGTACCGGAGGCTTCCAGAGGGTATAAATGAGATTGTCGTCGAAGTAGCAATCTCTCCAGAAGAGCATAAGTGAATGGAGGTCCAATGGATATTGAAGTAAAGCAGGTCATGGGCAATGTCCCGGTTACCATCCTGGTTCTGAAAAATAACATCGATGGTTCCAATTACAAAATGTTGATTGAAAAGGCGGAAGAGCTTTATGAGCAGGGAAGCCGCGATCTGCTGCTCGATATGAGCCAGGTTAATTTCATCAGCAGCGCGGGTCTGGTTGCCCTGCACACTGTTGCGTTGACCATGCAGGGAGGCGAACGATTTGAAACGGATGATGGCTGGCAAGCTATCCATGCCCTGGAGCGAGACATTGGTACCGGTTTCCAGGCGCACATCAAGCTGCTCAATCCCCAACCCAAGATCAGCAAAATCCTTGAATCGACGATGATTGACCAATATATCGAAGTATTCACGGACGAAAAAGAGGCCATTGCTTCTTTCTAAATATACATGTGCTCCGGAATCAACAGAAACCGGGAACTAATGCCTGGGAAACAAGTTTAGCCCTAAACTAATCCAGGGCGTGAATGATGCCGAGAAAAATCTTCCATCTTGACCTGGACGCATTCTATTGCGCAGTGGAAGAGCAGCGTGATCCCCAGCTGGTTGGGAAACCTTTCGCGGTGGGCGGCAGACCCGACCAGAGGGGGGTGGTCTCATCCTGTTCGTATGCCGCCAGGATGAAGGGGGTGCGTTCAGCCATGCCAACGGCGCGTGCATTGAGGCTGTGCCCGGAACTCATCCTCCTGCCGGGTGACCACCGCCGCTACGGTGAAAAATCAAGGCAGGTGATGGATCGACTGCGTAATTGGACAGCCCTGGTGGAGATCATCTCGATCGATGAGGCGTTCTTAGATCTGAGCGACCTGCCTGAAAATTCAGCAACCCTGGCAAGAAAGCTTCAATCTGATATTTGGGAAAATCTGGAACTGCCCTGTTCGATTGGCGCCGCTGCGAACAAACTGGTCGCCAAAATAGCCACGGACTATGGAAAATCGCAGCACAAAGGCAGTGGTCCGCCGAAAGCGATCACAGTCGTGCCGGCTGGAGGGGAAGCGGATTTTTTGGCTCCTCTGCCGGTCAGCGCCATGTGGGGTGTGGGTCCGAAAACGGCGGACGTGTTCGCCGAAAAGGGTATCCTGACCATCGGGGAGCTGGCAGCAAGAACTGAAAATGAGCTGGACCAACTGCTCGGGAAAATGGGGAGCGAACTTTACTACCGCTCAAGGGGCATCGATGACCGCCCGGTTGTGACCGAACATGAAGCCAAATCCATCAGCCAGGAGGTGACGTTCGCGGTTGATGTCTCGGATTACGAGGAGCTTGAAGTCGACCCTCAGGCGGCTGGCTGAACGTGTGGGGGAACATTTGCGTAAAGATGGTTTGATGGGGAAAGTAGTGAAGCTGAAGCTGCGCTGGCATGATTTCACAACACTTTCCAGGCAGATGACTTCTCTCCCAGCCTACCGATCTTGGGGCAGTCATATCAGGTTCTGCTATTGACCTGTTGAAAAAGGTTTGGAAACCTGGCAGGCAGGTGCGCTTGATCGGTGTGGGGGTGAGCAGGTTCGAATCAGCGTCTCGCCAGCTGGGTTTGTGGGAGGATGTGACGATCAAAGACCGCCGTCTCGAGACCACGCTGGATGAATTACGGGACCGTTTTGGCAGGGACGCCATCCGTCGAGGCAAAAAGAAATCCAACCCTAACTATTGAGTTTCCAATGCATTTCCCATGATGGCATGTAATGGTCATCTGCGCGCTGGGCAACCATGCCCAGGGTCCTGCCGATGCCGCTGATGCCGCGCCACTTCCCGGTACCCGCGATGAATTCATAAGAGCCCGGTCCCTGGTCATACCACCACTCGTGGTACAGCCAGACGACATCGCCGTCTGCGTCCGTATCCTCCAGCAGCATGATGTCTCCCAGGGTCTTGTTTTCAGAGGTTTTGATTGTCGTACCGCGGTCATAACAGGTGGCGTTGTGGCGCGGGCTGTCCGGGTTGTTGCTGAGTAATACACCAGACTGCGTGTTGGCTACCAGCCTGAGCCCGGTGGAGAGTTCAACCGTCCTGGTGTCAACATGCGCGCCATGGAAGCTGAAACCTGTGTCGTAATTGGTATAGTTCCCCTTGTTCACGAGATCTTCGTAACTGGCTCGCCCGGCATTCCCAAAAGCCCACTGCGTTTCGCAGTTAACCATTACATGCTCATCGGCACGCGCCTGCTGGAGACCGGTCAAACCGAAAAACCCTGAAACTCCCTGCCACTTGCCTGTTCCCTGAACCAGGCGGAACTTGCCGCAGGCGGTAGGAGCGCCGTCATCAAACCGGTTGGCACCTATCGCCCAGACACTGTCTCCATCCGGGTCGGTCATTTCATGCAGCTCAGCTTTAACGATCAGGGCGCCTTCTTCATTTGTGATGGCAGTACCCTGGGTGAACAAGGTCAATCCGCTGGTCGGTCTTGCAGTATCGGTGCTGATAATCACCCCGGATTGGCGGAATGCAGTCAGGGTTAGACCATTGGACAGCGGCATGGTACGGTCGTTGGTCGCTGGTCCGGCGAACATTAAACCTGCAGCTGAGCCGGCGAAATTATTTTGAGTTTCAGGATTCATGCTCTCTCCAAACTTGTTGATGGTTATCTTTTCTCGTCGGAAGCCTTAAGCGCCAAGATTTTCGAGGAAGATGACGAATATTTTCCCACCCAACGCATTGTCCGGTCTGGGATTCCAGGGCTTGGCGATGATATCGGGGAGACCATTGCCGGTCACGTCCCCGACCACGGCTGCATGCCCACCCAGGTTCACGTCCAGGATGATATGTTCCAACCAGGAGCCTCCAACCCCGTCCAGGTTTTCGAAGATGTAATAGCGGGGAGGATTATCTCCGGGCACGCCTTCCATCTCACAGGTGAAATATATCAAAATCACCATCGCCGTCCAGGTCACCGACAAACAGGCTGTGGTAAGCGCCCCGGCGCGGTTCTCCGGGTTGAGGATTGAATATTTCGTGCCTTTTCCATCGCTTCCCGGTTCCATCCAGATTCTCCATCCACCAGATTTTGCCGCCCGGGATTTCGTTGTCCAGGAAGATGATATCGTTCTTGCCATCATGATTAACATCGCATACCACGCTGTGCGTGGCATCGAAGGCGAAATAGGGCTGGAAATCCTCCGGTGGGGGGGTATTGGGTCCGATCGGATGAACGATCCATTCACTCCCATCTCCGCGCACATTCTCGAACCAGACATCGGTGCGCACGATGTCCAGATGACCATCCCCATCGATATCACCGACCGAAACCCCGGCATGGACCCCCGGACCGATTGCGGTTGCCTGCCAGGAATCCATTGGATCAGCAGGTATCTTATACCAGCGCAGGTTGTTCTGGTCTGACATGGTGATGATCTCTGGTTTTCCATCCCCATCGATGTCGGCTGCGACCACATCGTGAACTGCTTTTAATTGCGCATCAAAAATAATCCTTTCGAACGCCTGACCGGGCTTGCCCGGATTGCGGTACCAGCCTCCACCGGTGACGAAATCGATCCAGCCATCCCCATCGACATCCAGTGGGACGCCGCCCACATCGGAAGGAGAATCTTTTCCCAGCAGGTGGCGCGTCCAATGATTGGGAGCGTGGTATTTATAATAGAAGATGGTGCCCATTTGCTGCCCAACGATGTATTCCAGGGTGCCATCATTGTCCAGATCCGCAAGCGCTGTCTGGGCATATAAGCCTTCGGGGAGATCGGTATCGATGATGTGATGCTGGAAGCGGAAGCCTGGTTTCATACACACTCCTTCAAAGCGGTGATGCTGAAAAGTGTATCATGACCGGAACAGATTCTACCCGGTATAATCGATTGGAGCGTAGAACAATGGAAGAAGAACGATTGGTGACACACAGCAGGTTGGTTGACGACCTGGTCAGGCTGGGGCTTAGACCAGGTGAAACGATCATGCTGCATGCCTCGGTGCGCTCTATAGGCTGGGTGGTAGGCGGTCCGCAGGTTGTCTTGCAGTCTGTGCTGGATGCGCTCTCCCCAGGCGGGACATTGATGATGTACGCCTCGTGCGAAGACGATACCGAAAACTGGTCCGAATGGTCGCCTGCCAAACAGGCTGTTTACCTGGCTGAGTACCCGGCTTTTGATCCTGCTCAAACGCGTGCCAAACGTTCTTATTCCATCCTCACCGAATACCTGCGTACGATACCAGGCGCGCACCGCAGCGGAAACCCCTGCGCTTCTGTGGTGTCGGTGGGTCAGAAAGCCGCGTGGATCACCCGGGACCATCCCCTGCAGTACGGGTATGGGACAGGTAGCCCGTTTGAAAAATTCGTGCAGACTGGCGGGAAGGTGCTGCTGGTTGGCTCACCGCTGGGTTCGGTCACCATGCTGCATTATTCGGAGTGCATTGCCAATTTGCCGAACAAAAGGATTGTGCATTACAAAGTACCCTTGTGGGTTGACGGTACCACGGACATGGGTGGACGTGGAAGAATTTGACACCGCTAACGGGATTGTGGATTGGGGGGATGAGGATTATTTTGAAGCGATCATGAAAAGCTTTCTGGAAGAGGGCTTTGGAATCGTTGGAGAGGTGGGGCATGCAACTTCCTACCTTTTCGATGCTCAGGAACTGCATCTTTATGCCCTGCAGTGGATGGAAGCGAACCTGAAATAATCTGTGGGATCAAAGAGGAGTAAAAATTGAAGAGATACCGAATCAGCGACTTGACCTGCACGGAGACGCGCTTGTTGCCGGAGATTTCATCCGGGAAAACAATCACACACGGCGGGGTTTATGTGTTCAAACCGGGAGAGATGGCGCACCCGGAATACCATGTGCATGAAACCGATGAATTATTTATCTTCGTCCAGGGGCGGGGGGTGATTCCAGTCGATGGGGTTGAATACCCAATCGAAACGGGGGACGTCGTCCTTGTTGAGGCTGGGGAAGACCACCACACTACCAGCTCTATGGAAGAACCTTTGGTGGCGGTCTGGTACGTTTACTCAGCTTAAAAAAATTACGGGCTGAATCCGGATTCAGCCCGTAAAACATGTTGGACAGTGTCCGGGTAAGTGCGGTCTATGATTTGATCGGGAGGTAGAGCTCAAACACAAACTTAGCCGGGTCAGGTTCCATGGGGTTGAGTAAATGTTCGAGCCATTGGTGGTGCGCTTGCTGGTAGCGGCTGTTTTCGCGCCATTTCACCAACTCCATCCATACATCGCCAATCATCTCTAGATTTTCAAAACGAGTCACTGCGTATAGACCGCCTGGAAAATGAACCACCTGCAGATCGTCTTCTGGTTCTACCTCAGCTGGGACGGCTGCCCAGATCTCGTAACCATAGTTGGGACTTCCGGATGAAGGATTGGGATTGTTGAATCCATAATGGGCGATCTTGTCCCCATAACCATCCAGCAATCCTTTGGTTTGCAAGAAAGAACTCATTTTTTCATGGGCTACCGCTTCAGGTGATGGACCGAAACCGTGAGCGCTGATCACACGCATGGGGGGTAGATTTTCAATGCGAACATCCAGATTTTTCATGATTTTCTCCTGTGAATAAGATTTTTTTGTATGCATATATTACCCATCATGCGCTGACATCTTATGTCAGTGAATATTGGTACAATAAGTAAAAGGAGAAAATGTGCCATGCGTGCTGACCGATTACTTGCGATGATGATGCTCTTGAAAGTGCATGGAAGGATGACTGCGCGCCAGCTATCCGAGGAATTGGAGGTTTCGCAGCGAACCATTTACCGGGATGTGATTGCATTGAGTTCGGCAGGGATCCCGGTTTATACAGAGGATGGTCACGGCGGTGGCATTTCACTCATCGATGACTACGAGACTTATCTGACCGGATTGAACCCGGATGAGGTTCAGGCGCTGTCGATACTGGAAATCCCCGATCCCCTTGTTCACCTGGGGATGGGGCAGAAGCTGAAATCTGCTCTCCTGAAGTTATCGGCAGCCGTCCCTGCCTCGCTGAGAGAAAGACAGGTGCAAGGACGAGATCGCATCCATCTGGATACTGCCTGGTGGTTCCAGCCTGAAGAACCCACGCCCTGTCTGCAGACAATCCACGAGGCTGTCTGGAAGGATCGTTGGTTACAAATAACCGTCAGGGGCGATTTTGGGGCTTTACTGGACAAAAGGGTGGCTGCTTTTGGGTTGGTGGCAAAAGCCAGTGTTTGGTACCTGGTCTGTGAGTGGGAAGGGCACCTGCGCGCCTGGCGAGTTTCACGGATTGTATCTGCGATTTTATTGGACGAATCTTTTCAGCGCCCCCTTGATTTCGATCTACCCGCTTTCTGGGAAAAGTGGTGTGCAGATTTCGAGAACGACCGTCCACGCATCGAAGTTCTTGTCCTTGTTGCACCCGGGCTGGCTGACAGGCTGCCAAACATCCTGGAAAAAAATTATCCCGATTTTCTCAGAGCTGCTCCCGTATTTCAAAAGGAGGGATGGCGAGAGATGATCTTAACCTTTGAACATTTCGAGGCTGCACGCACCCGGCTTCTCGGTTTCGGAGGCAGTATCGAAGTTCTGGAACCATTGGCGCTGCGAGTGAGTTTGCTGGATTATGCCCGACAGGTGGTAGCCAGATATGACCAGCCAGATCATTAATCGGGGTGACGCTCTATATGAAAGGCGACCCTGGAACATGGGTCGTTTTGCACCAATGGAGCTTTTCCTCTCTAGGGAAAATGCTGTCGTTAACGACTCGCGGAAATGGCAGCCCGAGCTGGTTTTATTCTCCCATGCTGCCGAGGCGACGATAATGGCATTGCGCACGGCATTGCGCAGCCCGATCAACTCATCCGTCACCCGGGTGGCGCGGTAAAAGCGCTCGATTTCCGTTTCCAGCTGGCGCAGCTCGCGCAGCGCCCGGTTCAGGCGCCTGCTGGTGCGCACCAGACCGACGTAATTCCACATGATCAACTGGATCACACGCAGATCCTGGGTGACCAACGCCGGGTCCGGGTCGAACTCACCGGTGGACAGCCAGGATGGGATATCGACCGGGTCGGGTGCGGGTTCGTCACCCAAAGTCTGGCGGATATGCCGGGCGACTCGCCAGCCCCAAACCAGCCCTTCGAGCAGCGATGTCGAAGCAAGCCGGTTGGCGCCGTGCACGCCCGTGCAGGAGACTTCGCCAACCGCATACAACCGGTCAATCGATGATCTACCCCATTCGTCCACCCAGATCCCCCCGCAGAAATAATGCGCGCCAGGCGCCACAGGGACCAGGTCTTTGACCGGATCAATGCCGTATTGGCGGCAAGATTGCACGATGTTTGGGAAGTGGCTCTCGATCCGTTCGGCGGGGATGTAATCACGCAGGTTCAGGAACACGTGCGTCAGACCGAGGTGCAGCATCTCCGTGTGGATGCTGCGTGAGACGACGTCGCGGGGAGCCAGGTCTTTCCACTGCGGCTCGTAGAACTCCATGAAGGGTTTTCCATCGGCATGTACCAGTCGCGCGCCCTCACCCCTCACTGCTTCCGAGATGAGGAACCGGGGAGCTGCCACGTGATAGAAGGTGGTGGGGTGAAACTGCACATATTCGGCATTGATAACCCTCGCACCGGCGCGATAAGCCATTGCCAGACCGTCTCCCCGGGAACCCTGGGGGTTGGAAGTGTAGGCGTATATCTGTCCCAAGCCACCCGTCGCCAGGACGGTGCGGCGGGCGAGCACACGGCGGATGATCCCGTGCTGATTATCCAGCATGTAAGCGCCTATACAGGATTGGGGATCATAAACTGCCAGCCTGTTGGTCGAATGGTGTGCGGGTGTGAGCAGGTCGATGGCAGTATGGTCCGGAAGCAGCTGGATGTTGGCGTGTTCCGACAGTGCCTGGAGTAGGGATTTTTGGATAGCCTTGCCGGTTGTGTCAGCGGCGTGCAGGATGCGCGGCAGCGAGTGCCCGCCCTCCAGGGCGAATGCCAGGGAACCGTCGGTAAGACGGTCGAACGGCACTCCCAGCTTCTGCACAAGCAGCTCTTGCACCAGGTCAGGTCCTTCTTCAGTAAGGATTTTCACGGCGCCGGGTTTGCAGTGGTTAGCCCCGGCGTGCTGGATGTCTGCTGCCAGTATTTCTGCCGAGTTGTCAGTGCCTCGGGACACGATCCCGCCCTGGGCGTAATAGGTATTCGTGTCTGAGGCGGATGCGGACCGGGTGACCAGGGTTACCTTGATTCCCGCGTCTGCCAGCCCCAGGGCGGTGACCGCGCCGGAAATCCCGGTGCCCAGGATGAGAACGTCAGTTTGGATGAGGTCGTCTATCATTTTCAGGAGGTGCCATGCACTGGCGATTTCATCGCGTCAAGTGCCTGGCACCGCATTCCTTTTCAGTCTCTCTTTCCGCTTGCCCCGATGGCAATCATGCGCTCGACGGCAGTGAAGGCGCGCACACGTATATCCTCAGGGACATCGATCACATATTGGACCAGCTGCAAGGAAAGCAGAGTCTCTTCGAGACTGATCTCGTTCATGTGGGGGCAGCGCACGCTGCATAACCGCAGCATCTCTTTGTCCGGGTTGGCTGCGGCGATGTTGTCACCCATGCTGCATTCGGTCAGCAGCAGGTATCTCGGCGCCTGGGTTTGTTCGACATATTTCATCATCGCCGTGGTGCTGCCGGAATAGTCAGAGGCTTCGACAACCTCGGGACTGCATTCGGGATGAGCCAGGATGACGACATCCGGGAACTGTGGCGCACGGCGCGGATATCTGCGACGGTAAACTTTTCATGCACCTCGCAGCGCCCATGCCAGCCGATCAACTCGTAATGCAGATTTCCACCACCGGCTTTTGGCTGGCGCGTGGGGAAGATGATCTGTTTTTGTGCCTCCGTGGCTACATTTTTCGCCAGGTATTCGTCCGGCAGGAAAATCACACGCTCGCTTCCCAGCGATTCAACTACCGCAAGGGCATTGGATGAGGTGCAGCAGATATCACTCTCCGCTTTGACATCGGCATAGGTATTCACATAAGTGACCACAGGCACGCCTGGATATTTCTTTTTCAGCTGGCGGACGTCTTCGGCACGGATGCTCTCTGCCAGGGAACAACCAGCTTTTTTCGCCGGCAAAAGGACCGTTTTGGTGGGGTTGAGTATCTTGGCTGTTTCCGCCATGAAACGCACGCCGCAGAACACGATGATATCCTTATCGGTTGTAGCGGCTTTGCGGCTGAGCTCCAGGGAATCACCGACAATATCGGGGATGGAATGGAAAAGAGCCGGCTCCATGTAGTTGTGCCCCAGAATGACAGCGTTCCTCTCGACCTTGAGCTGGTTGATTGCCGCGGCGAGCTCAGCTTTATAACGCAGCTCGACTTCGGGGACCACATCGTGCAGTTTTTGCTGCAGGACAGCCAACATTTCAACAGGGTCGGTAATAGTAGATGTTTTTGTAACCATTAAATTCTTCTCTCTTTGTCTGGCAGATGGATGTTTATCCAATCCGCGGTTAATGACCATTCAGGTTAACTGTATTCTAACTGATCCACAGGCTGATATCGAGCGCCTTAACTGAATGGGTCAATGCCCCGATAGAGATGAAATCAACGCCGGTACGAGCGATTTCCGCAACGTTGGCTAAATTGATCCCACCAGAGGCTTCCAGTGGCACTTTACCGTTCGTCATGCTGACTGCATCCTTGAGCTGGTCGGTATTCATGTTGTCCAGCAAGATTCGGTCAACGGGCAGGCTGAGCGCAGTCACCAGTTCTTGCATGCTGCGCACTTCGATCTCGATCTTGATGCCTGCTGCGGACTGCTCGCTGCGCACTTGATTAACCGCTCGCGCCAGGTCGCCTCCCACAGCAGCGATGTGGTTGTTCTTGATCAGAGCCATGTCATACAAACCTGTACGGTGGTTGCTGCCGCCGCCAATGCGCACAGCCATTTTGTCCAGCAGGCGCAGCCCAGGCGCGGTCTTGCGCGTGTCAAGGATCGTGGCTCCAGTCCCATTGACCGCTTCGACGTATTTTGCGGTGGTGGTGGCGATCCCCGACATGCGCTGCATGAAATTCAAAGCAGTTCTTTCGCCTGTCAGGATTGCCCTGCCGGGACCGCGGATCACAGCCATCACCTGGTCGGGGGCGACAGCCTGCCCGTCCATTACCGACTGCTGCATGGTCACGCGCGGATCGAGTAAGGTGAATGTCAGGTAGGCGACATCGAATCCGGCGGCGATGCCTTCTTCTCTGGCGACCAGACGTCCCACCAGCTGGGTGTCTTCAGCCACAGTGCTCAATGTGGTCACATCGCCTGAGCCGATGTCTTCGAATAAAGCACTGTGCACGATTTCTACGATCTCATCTGGTAACTGTTGGTAATTTGCCATTAAGCCTCACCCATCGTGGTCATGATCCGATTAGTTGATTTTGTAGCGGCACACCGGTGTGCCCTTTGCAGTGTAATGCTGATGTGTAAGCGGGCAGACGCCCCTACAGAAATCAGGCATAATTGTGCGGTATTTCCCAATTTTCTCGCCATTTTGAGCCTTCTGGAGGAGGTTCTCCTTCCCAAATTGTCTGCATCGATTTGAATTCCGCCAGCGCTGGCACGACCACGGTTGACCATAATTCTTCGGTCTGGGCATACGTCCTCAGACTGTGAGAAGGCTTCAGGCGCTCATATTCCTCCAACAGCTGGCGCATTTTCTCGCCCAGGAACCTGATCTCATCCGCCACCATTCTTTCCCCGATTTTGCGGTCAGCCTGGTAGGCGTCCCTGCCCATGGCATACGGCGTGCCAGGTTCTGTCTCGGGCGGCATCCTGGAAACATCGACACATTCCGGCATGAGCGCCCAAAGCAGTGAGGTCTCCACCTTTCCGGCATGGTCTCCTCCCGAACCATCATACCCGGGTTGGTTCGCTTCGAAATCAGGAAGCCCGTAAAGCCGGGTACCGACAAAGGGCTGGACCAATTCGATCAGGGTCTTGAGATCCTCCCAGTTGGGTCCGTAATGACCGGTGAAGAATATGGCGGCATGGAAGCCGAGTGAGTCTGCTGTACGCATGTGGTAAAGCACGTTCTTAAAATGCACCCAGGGAGGCACGCTGGTGAGCCAGCTGCGCGGCACTTCACCGACATATTCATGTGCCCAAACAGCATATCCGCCCAACTCGTGGATGTGCCAGAAATCGGCTGGGGCAACGATACCACCATGAACCCGGGCAGCCTGGCAGGCGATGGCGTGAGCCTTTAACGCATCCAACCCGAAGACATTCTGTGGTCCATGAGGTTCACACATCCCGTATGGGAAGATGACTGCCGGGCACTGTCCAAAGGCTGCCTCAATCTGGTCGGGGAACATGCGCTCCCATCGCACTTCACGCATACCGGGCACGCTGCTGGTGATTTCAGTTGACATAAATATCCCTTCCTTTAACTCAACCTTCTATGTCGATAATTCTGGGCTGTTCTCTTCCACAGTGCCGGCAAATTTTTGCGTCAGGTTGAATTTTCTCGGCGCAATAATAACATTTGATCAGACCATTATTCAGGTTTGGGTCTTTCTTGCGCGAACGGATTGATATCATGAACGTAATCAGGACTGGCACGATAAACACCAGACACAGTGCAAAGATAATGATCATTTCAACGATGCCAATGCGCATAAGAGGTCTCCTTTGAAACCAATTCTACTCGATTGATCCGCTGGCGGTTCTTCCTGCAGGGACGGTGTCAGGCGCTTCCTGGTAATTTCTACCGTGAGACTTCCCAAAGAATTGCCAGTCAGCGAAATCGAGCATCGCGCGCCAGTCTTCTATACCGTGGTTGTGCCCTCCCTGTCGGTAAAGGATGCCGATTTTTGCATCAGCACCCAGGAATTTGTATACCTGGCGCGCTGCCATGTGAGTATGCCATGTTCCGGTTGGGTTTGCCCAGAGGTCCCCTAATGCTTCGGTGCTCAACAGGGCACACGGCGCCACCAGCGCTTTGAGGAAATGCTGGTCGAAAGGCATCATGGACTCCCGGTCGATGAAGCTGGAAAGGCGCGGCGTAAACCAGTTGGGAGCCAGCCTGAGGATGTCAGCCAATGTTTCGCTGCCCTCGCCCTGGATGCGGAAGCATCCGGCGCCGCCGCAGCCCGAGTTGTTTGGCGCGGTCAGGGCGATGCGCTCGTCCGTAGCGCCTGCCAAAAGGGCGGTTTTGCCACCGCGCGAATGACCCACAGCGATAATTTTGTGAAGGTCCACGGTAGGAAGCGTGAGCAGGAAATCCACACAGCGGTGGTAGCCCCATGCCCATGCTGCCAACGCGCCATAATCCCGGTCTGGAATGGCGAGATACAGCCCCTGGTCCCTCTCCGGGCGGTAATCGTCAGGGACGATGGTCACCCGGTTGAAAACTGCCAGGATGTAATTACGACCGATGACCTCATCGAGCACCTCATCGTTGATATACCGCCAGCAGCCATCGCCATTCAGTACCACAGGAAATGGTCCAACCCCATCCGGTACATACAGCTCCAGGATGAAATGAAATGGATTTTCACTTCCGGTCAAAATGCGGTAATGGGAGTGGTGAGCGTGGTGCAGGTTTTCCAGGCGTTGGGTATACAGAAGCTCGCCACGCGTCCATGACGGCACGGGAGGCAGGCGACCATATTCATTCTCGAGCACCAGCTTCTCGATTTCTTCCCGGCGATCACGCCACTCGTGCTGGTGCTTCAGCGGGATGCCGTTCTCGAAGCGTAATAATTCTGGTAGATCAGACCAATCCACTATCCTGACTCCTTCCCGTTTATTCCATATATGGCTGCGGCAACAGCGCCCATCAAAGCAGTATCGTAACCCAGCTTGCTCAAGCGCACCTGGGGGAGAGCAACCAGGTGGGTGTGGGTCTTCATCACTGACCTGGCAGGTGCGAGCAGTTTTTCACCTCTGCCGAAGGCGATCCCGCCTCCAAACACAATCACATCCGGATGGTAAATCACCGCCAGGTTGCGCAAACCCTGACCCAGATTGTAAGCCACCTCGTCCCATTCCGCCTCGTCAAGTTCCTCAGCGCGCCTGCCATAAATTCGGCGGATGGCGTTCCCGGAGATAAGGGCTTCCAGGCAGTCGGGCGCCCCGCACTCGCAGGCGATCGCCTGCGGGTCGGCGCTGCCTGCCTCACAGCGGAAAGGGATCGACATGTGACCAATCTCGGGGTGCCCGCCTTCCGCACCGCGGTACACCTGACCGTCGATCAGGAACCCGCCTCCCATGCCGGTGCTCAGGGTGATGTAGAGCAGTTTAGATGCTTTTTCACCGCCAAAGTAATACTCACCCAGGGCGGCGACATTGGTATCCACGTCAACCCAGAAAGGGCAGCCCCATTCTTCCTGCATGTGTGCTTTTCAACGGCACACTGCGCCAGGAGGGCTGGTGAAGCGGAGAAACGACCCCGCTTTGCCAGTCCAGCGGACCGCCTATCGCTGCGCCCATCCCGGTTATAGCTGCACCTGCACTCACCTGCCTCACCATGTCGTTGAGCAAGTCGATGCCATCCTGGAGCCCATCCGGGGTGTCGGTCTGGAGGCGGCGGATAATTTTCCCCTGCCGGTCTGCGCTGGCGACCAGGAATTTTGTCCCCCCAATATCAAGCCCTATATAGGTGTCCCGATTGTGTGATTTTTCCATCATCGTCCTTGAAGCGGAGGCAGCTTCAACCATCCAACAAATCTGGCAGGATCCTGTCGATTTGAAAAGTTTTCAGGTCGTCTTCTTCTTCGTACACGACACTGACCAGTTCATCTATTCGAGCGGGTCTCAGCCGGTCAGGCACCTGCTCGTGTAAATTCAGGGGATAATTGTAAGTATCAGGCAGCAGGAAAATGCTTTCCTCTTTCAACTCCCGAGCCAGAAGCGTACTCAAAACAGCCTGGTGCAGGAATATTTTATGTCGGATGTCCTGGCAGCCGGATGCCTGGAAATCCTCATCAAGCACCAGCTCGCTGTAAATCTCCTGCCACATTTTCCCAATGCCTGCCCCGGAACGGATTGAGAAGGCGTGGGTGTTGTAATAGGGTCTGATCTCCTCCAGGTCGAGGAAGGATCTCATGGTGAAGGGCGCTTCATCCAACCCCATCCGGTCGTAAATCCCTCGCCAGAACGGGTCCATTTCTTCACCAGATCGCGATCCTATGTTGACGTGGTGGACAGGACGCACCGCAGCCTTGTGCTCTCCGTTAAGCATAAACATGTCAGGCGGTTGGAAAAACAGGCATTCAGGATTGATCCAGACCAGGGATACATCTTCCCCTGATGCATACATCTCCGCTTTTGCAAAGGCGGAAACTTTATCTGCGAAGGGGTAGCGGAGCCGCGCAGGATAACTTCCTGGGAACTCGTAAGTCCAATTGCCTTTCCATTGGAATTCATAGCCGGGAAATTGTCCCCAGGTTGAAAAGATGAGCCATTCGGCTTCCTGTATATCACCGCCGTATTTGCTCATACTTTCCACGAGGCGGGTGAAGCGGATGAAATCATTTTCGCTCTGGATCAATGTGATCAGTTTGTGCTGGTTTTGCATTGGTGTACGCCTGAACTTTTTATTTAATCATACCCCGAATTAAGTGTGTTGACCTGGTAATTATTGGATATCCTCTTACTTCCAGGCTGCATTCTGTTTGGTGTAGAATGGGATCGATTCTAAATGAGCCATAGTTATTTATCGAACAATTCAGCCTCCAGGAGGACTCATTTGCTGTGAAAGCTGGGCTGCGCGTCGGCATTGACATCGGCGGTACATTTACGGATTTTGTGATCTACGACCCCGAAACTACCCGGATGGAGACATTTAAAATCCTGTCCACGCCCTCCAATCCTGCCGAGGCGGTTATTGCTGGAATGGAATTGGTCAGGAAGAAATTCGGGGGTGACGATTACGCCTCATGGGACATCGTCCACGGATCTACCGTGGCTACGAACAGCCTGTTGGAGCGCAAGGGAGCCAGGACAGCGTTTATCGCCACGCGTGGCTTCAAGGACATCCTGCAGATCGGCAGGCAGAACCGACCCACTCTCTATGATCTCTCCTTCGAACCGACCGAGCCCCTGGTCCCCGCCGATTTACGCTTCGAAGTGGATGAGCGGGTCGATTTCCAGGGTAGGGTGCTTCGCAATCTTGAAAGCGACCAGGTGAAGGCAGTCATCCCAATTTTGCGCAGTAATGGGGTTAAATCGGTGGCGGTCTGCCTGCTCTTTTCTTTTTTACATGCGCAACACGAGCAGCTCATCACCCAATACCTGCGTGAGGCAGGGTTTTTCGTCTCGGCTTCTGTGGAGATCATGCCGGAATTTCGCGAGTACGAACGTGCCAGCACCACGGCTGTGAATGCATATGTCTCTCCCGTGCTTGAAAAATACCTTACCAGTCTCGAAAGCAATCTCGGCAGGTCGATCAGGGTGATGGTTTCGAACGGGGGCAGCATGGGCATGTCTGAGGCTCGCAAACTGGGGGTGAACTGCATCCTGTCAGGTCCGGCGGGTGGAGTTGTTGGGGCGATGAAATTATCCAGCGAAGTCATGTCAGGGAGTGGTGGGATTCGCCTGGTCACTTTTGATATGGGGGGAACATCAACGGACGTATCCCTGGTCGATGGGGAACCCAAGGTAACCGTTGAGTCGCTGGTGGGGGGCTGTCCGATTCACATCCCTCTCCTTGATATTTACACGATCGGCGCGGGAGGCGGGTCGCTGGCATACCTGGATTCCGGAGGGGCACTGCGCGTCGGACCGCAAAGCGCAGGGGCAGACCCGGGACCGGCATGTTATGGCAGCGGAAGTCAGCCCACCGTTACAGACGCTAACCTGGTACTCGGCAGGCTGCTGCCTGGCAATTTCCTGGGGGGAGCAATGCAGCTGCACCCGGAACGCTCTCAAGCCGCTTTCCGGAATTTGGCCGCGCAGCTGCAGATGGATGAGATCGAGAGTGCCCTGGGCGTCATCGAAGTTGCGAACGCGCACATGGAGAGGGCGCTGCGCTTGATTTCCGTTGAACGCGGGCACGATCCCAGAGATTTTTCACTCTTTTCATTTGGGGGCGCCGGTGGGCTGCACGCGGCTGACCTTGCTCGCAGGATAGGAATCCAGCAGGTGGTCGTTTCACCGCTGGCATCCACGCTTTCCGCCTTTGGCATGTTGTCTGCGAATGTGGTCAAGGATTATGTCCAGACCGTGATGCTGCCCGGCGATGTTCCCATCGAAGAAATCCAGCAGGGCTTTGATCCCATGATAAAGCGCGGTCTGGAAGAGGTTAACCAGGAGGGCATCCCCACTGAACACATCCGCTGTGAACTCTTCCTGGACATGCGCCTGCGCGGGCAGTCTTACGAACTGACGGTGCCGTTTCAGGACCATTTCGTGACCAGTTTTCACAACCTGCACCAGCAGTTGTATGGCTATCAGCGCCTGGACGCGCAAATCGAGATTGTCAACCTGCGCGCCAGGGCTGTTGGATTGATCCCTGACATCTCATCAGGTAGATTGGTTGAGGGCGGCAGGGACTCATCCCACGCAATGGGATTCACCAGCCGGATAGCTTTTCAACAGGATGGAGGATTTATTTGGCAGGAGGTACCCGTTTACAACGGAGAAAAACTGCTCCCCAACAACGAGTTGAAAGGAGCGGCACTGGTTGTATACAAGGATACGACTGTCCTGCTGCACCGAGGGGATTCCGGCAGGATAGACCTTTTTGGCAATTTAATGATCCAGGTAGGAAAGGTATGATCAGCGATCCTATTCAGGTAGAAATTTTTAAGAACATTTTCTCCACGGTCGCCGAGGAGATGGGTCTGGTGCTGCGCAGGAGCGCTTATTCACCCAATATCAAGGAACGCAGGGATTTTTCCTGTGCCATATTCGATAAACAGGGTAACATGATCGCCCAGGCTGCTCACATTCCGGTCCACCTGGGATCGATGCCGTTGTCGGTTGCTGCTGCGGTGGATCGCTTCGGAGACCTTGGTGCGGGTGATGTTGTCGTTTTGAACGATCCTTACCGCGGTGGCACCCACCTACCAGACATCACCATGGTCTCTCCAGTGTTCAGTGGTGAAGGGGTGCTGTGCGCATATACCGCCTCCCGCGCTCACCACGCCGATGTGGGCGGAGCACACCCGGGCTCGATGGCGGTGGCAAACGAGATCTATCAGGAAGGTCTGGTGATCCCCCCGGTTCGCCTGGTGCGCAGCGGTGTCATGGATCAGGACCTTTTGGACCTGATCCTGGCGAACGTACGCACGCCTGAGGAACGCAAAGGGGACCTTTTTGCGCAGATCGCTGCGAACAAGCGCGGGGCGGAACGTATGGTGGAGATCATCGCGCGTTATGGAATCGACCTGGTTGAAGACAACATGGGGGCGCTGCTGGCATATTCTGAACGGATGACTCGCAGCCTGATGAAGGGTTTGCCGGATGGTGAATACAGTTTCAGCGACTGTCTGGACAACAATGGGGTCGAAGACAGACCCGTCGGCATCTCAGTGACCATCAAGATCGAAGGCGATCAGGCGGTTTTCGATTTTAGCGCATCTGCCGGTCAGCAGAACGGCAGCCTGAATGCAGTTTTCGCCATCACTCTGTCTGCTGTTTTCTACTCCATTTTGTGCATGCTCGAACCCGGAGTCCCGGCGAATGCAGGCTGCCTGGTCCCGGTGCGCGTGATCGCTCCAGTCGGGTCAGTCGTCAACTGCAGTATGCCGGCGGCAGTTGCGGGTGGTAATGTCGAGACATCGCAGCGGATCGTGGACGTGCTGTTGGGGGCATGGTCGCAGATCCTCCCAGGTCGTGTGCCTGCTGCCAGCCAGGGGACCATGAATAATGTCACCATTGGCGGGTGGGATCCTGAACGTGGAGCTCAATTTGCTTATTATGAGACCATTGCCGGTGGTAATGGGGCTCGACCGGAGTCGGATGGTCCATCGGGGGTGCATTCGCACATGACCAACACGTTGAACACGCCGGTGGAAGCCCTGGAGTACGCCTACCCGCTGCGCGTTTTACGGTACGAGCTGCGCCAGGGATCGGGCGGGGCGGGGAGATTTTCAGGAGGCGACGGCATCCGCAGGGATATCCAGGCATTGGTGCCGTGCCAGGTTAACCTGCTCACGGAACGACGCAGCACTGTCCCTTATGCACTTGCAGGCGCTGAACCCGGCTCCCCAGGCGAAAATTGGATTATCCGCGATGGGCGAAAAATTAAGATTGCGGGCAAAGGTACATTCGAATTGGAACCCGGCGATGTCCTTTCAATCCTCACTCCGGGCGGGGGCGGGTTCGGGAAATCAGAATAACCAGGGAGTCGCCAGGACGACAATAGTTCCCCAGACCAGGTAAAGTGCGCATGCCAGGCTGAATACACCTTGAGCTGAGCTGATCCAGTCAGAAGAACGAGCCCTCAACAGCCGTGTGATCAAAAACACCAATAATCCGGTGTTGATCAGGTTCCAGCCGATGACGGTCAGGCGGTTCATGGTGAGGTAGTTATCGAACGTGCGGTACAGGACGGCTGAGAGAGCGTAAAGGCTGACGATCACAACCAGGATGGCAACAACCACGATTGCCCTGCGCAGCAGGGAGGACATACGATCAGAAAGGTCGCCAGGCTGGATGGGCGTTGCCCCGAGCAGCATGCCCATGACGGCGAACAGCATCACGTTATACACGATCAGCACATCACGGTTTTGAAACGGCTCAAGGAAATTAAAGGGGATCACGACCAGGTATACAACCAGGACCCCCAGAGCGAGGGGCAGCAGCAGCCTCGGCATGGTGGCAATTAACCTGCCCAATCCGGTGCGAAAATCCTGCTGGTGGGCTGGGCGGGAAGGATCGTATGTAATGGCGATCGCAATCACGGGGATCAATCCTGCACCACCGGCAACCATCAGGCGCACAAATATTTCGGGGATTTCCACGCTGACCGCGGCGAACAAACCGACCGTGATCCCAGCGAAGATGACCCCGCAGATCAACAACAACCCAACGACGACGAACAATTCGATGGACTTAATCAGGAAAGCGAACCTGTCCTCGCTGCTGGATTTCAAACCGACCACGTAGATGCCAACAGCTCCCCAGGAGAGCAGCGGGAGATGGAATAACAACAGCATCATATATCCGTCATCGTCCATCGTCAGGAAAAAGGCATAAGTGGTTATAGCGACCAGGACGACGCTGACCAGCAAAGCTCTCAACAAGTTTTGAGGTTTTGAGATCACCAGGAATGCGATGAAGAACAGGGCGATGATAGGTCCCGCCAGCAGTCCCAGGTAGGGGAATTGTGTGATTTCAAAGGTGAACTCAGGCGCTGAGAGCCACCAGAAAACCAGACCGTTCAACAGGCACAACAGGACAGCCCATCTCCAATTGATGCTGCGTGATTTGGACTCCTCAGCTTTGAGCGTTTCCAACCTGTAATGCCATGCTGCGAGCAGCAGGCTGCCGGGTGATTCCTGGTAGCAGGTTTCAACCGCCTGTTTGAAGGCGTCTTGCTCATTTACACCGTCAGCAAGTCGGAAAAGCTCTTCCAGCTTATCCGGAGCTTCCCTGGCTTTTTGGATCTCTTCCAGGTAATTCATGTGGACTCCTCTACAAGATATGGTCTCATCGCATACATCAATATACCAGCAGCAACCGAGAGGTTCAGGCTGGTTACCCTGCCGCGCATAGGCAGCCTGACGACCATGCTGCAGGCAGCGACTTGTGAGTCTGTAAGCCCCTGGCGCTCGCTGCCTAAAAGCAAGACACAGGGTTTGCGCACGTCCCGCAAGGCAGATGAATCCATGCTGCCGCGGGCGGATGATCCTACCAGCTGGCAGTCCTGGGCTTCCTTCCATGCGACGAAATCGCTAAAAGTGGTGTGAACCAGGGGGATCCAAAAAATGCTGCCCATGCTGGCTCGGATGGCGCTGGGATGGTAAGCCTCGGCGCTGTGCTCCTGCTCCGTGTCGATCAGGATCAAACCGCTGGCTCCGACCGCATCCACGCTGCGCAGAATCGTGCCAATATTGCCCGGGTCCTGGGGCGCTACCAGTGCAATGCCCCAGGGGAAATTTTCTCGATCCAGGGATGAAAGCGGCTGCCACTTCATCTTTACCACGGCACACAAACCCTGGGGGTTGTCCTTGTCTGCCAGGCTGTTAAAAACTTCTGTCGAAACGGCGAGGCTGGGGACTCCGCCCTGCTCACATCGAGCGATGATTTGCATTGCGAAATCACTGCGCAGCAGGTCCGGGGCATAGAGGACGGCTTCGACATCGCTGCCGGACTGAACCGCCTCACCGACCGGGCGTATGCCTTCAACCAGGCACAAACCGGTAGCCTGCCTGCCCTTCCGCGTTTTCAAGGAACGGTAAAGCTTGATTCTTGGGTTGCTCTTACTGGTGATTGTTCCACTCATCGGAGGGCAGCAGTGCGATTAAGTTCTTGTGCCTGTGCTCAGGCTCAGCTCGTGAGGTTTTTCACCTCGGGCGTTGCGCCTTGGGCGTTGCGCCTTGGGCGCTATGCCTTGGGCACCCAGGCAAGTACGATCGTTCCATCACCAGGAGAGGAAGTAATTTCTACTTCTCCGCCGGCTTTCCTGGCGCGGGCGTACATGTTCGAAAGACCATGACCGAGGGTAACGCTCATCTTGCTGAGATCAAAGCCCTGCCCATTGTCGACTACCTCGAGCAGCGCCCGGTCACTCGCCGTCCACAGGCGGATATCGACGGTGGATGCGTGAGAATGTTTGGCGATATTCGCCAGCGCTTCCTGGCAAATGTGGAAAAGGGCGATGGCGTTTTCGGGCGGGAGCAGCGTCAGGTCTTCATCGTGGGCGTTCAGGTCTACTTTCGATTCGGTATTGGCTTCAAATTCTGCCACCAGGCGCGCCAGACCCTGCCGTAAATTTTCACCATGGAACTCGCGCGGGCGCAGGTCGAGGATGTAAGCGCGGATATCGCGTATCGCCTGGTTGAGAGCGTCTATAGACTGCTCGATTTTCTGGCACGCTGCAGCCGGGTTATCGGTGATTTCCATGCGGGCATAATCCAATCCTAACCCAACGCCGTAGATGGACTGGATGATGCCGTCGTGCAGGTCCATCCCGATCCTCTCGCGTTCTTCCAGCACCGCCAGCCGTCTGCCCTGCCTTAATAATCTTGCATTTTCAATGGTAATGCCTGCCCAACTGCCTATCGCCAGCAGCAGGTTCTTCTCGCGGTCACCGAACTGGCATTCCTTGAAGGTTGCCACGGTCATCACACCGATAACCCCGCCGCGCGAAGTCAGCGGCAGTAAAGAGATGCAGCGGTAACCTACTGCCATCAGCTCCCTGCGCAGAAACTGCACGTATTGGGATGGGTTGATGTTAAACAGGGGTTCACCGCTTTCCGCTGTCTTGCCCACCATGCCTTCCCCCAGCATGAATGTCTCGCGCGTCCAGAAAGGCGTTTCTGCGGTCCCGCTGTGCAGCGCCAGGCGCAGATTTTTCTCATTCTCTTCCAGCAGGAAAATCTCACCAGCCTCCGCGCGCAGATATGCCATCACCCGTGTCAGCGTGCTGGAGAGCACCTCGTCAAGGTCGAGCGAGCAAGCCAGGGCGGAGCCGATGTCGTTGATCAGTCTCAGGTCCTCGTTGCGCGCCTGCATCTCGGCATCCTTTTGTAGAATGTTTTCGTACAGGCTGGCGTTGGCGATGGCGATGGCGGCATAGGCTGCCAGCATCTCGATCACGCGCTCGTCACTCTCGGTAAACTCGTAGTGTTCGATCTTGTCAGTGAGATAAATTTGCCCCAGGTGCTGGCTGCCGCGCAGGATGGGTACGCCAAGGAAAGAATGCATCTGTGGGTGCCCCTTGGGGAAGCCGGCATGCCGCGGGTGTGCTGAGATTTCCGACACACGGACCGATTTCAGTTCCTGGTGAGGCAGCGCCAGCAAACCCTTGCCACGGGGCACATGAGAAATGGCGGCTGCATCGGCGTCTGACATACCGGAATGGATGAACTGCACCAGTTTCCCCTTCCGGTCCACCACACCCAACGCGGCATACCTGGCGCCTACCTGCTCGCGCGCCAGTGTGACGATCCGTTCGAGCACTGTGTCCAAAGATAGGTCACTGACGAGTTCCAGGCTGGCACGGTGAAAAGCTGCCAGTCTTTCTTCGAGCTGTTCCCTGGTGAGTAATATCATCTAGATCTCCTTGCAGGGATTAATTCTACCCGAAATGATCCGCTTTGCATAACGCCATAACCGATCTGATAGGTTTTGCCAGAACCTGACCGTTATATTCCCAGGAAATAAATTACTGGATCATTGTTGTTTGTTATGCGATTTATTATGGAGTTGAACTTGAATTCACGCATCCCTGGTTTTTATAATTTGACCATTCCCGACCGGCTGGTCGAGATCGAGAAAAGATCGGCGCTCCCAACCGGTGACCTGGAGGCATTTGTTCCTCCAGGAGGGTTGAGCCTGGAAGGCGCCGGGCACATGATCGAGAATGTGATCGGCATGTACAGTCTACCGCTGGGGATTGGGCTCAACTTCCGGGTCAATGAACGTGACGTTCTCGTACCCATGGTGGTCGAGGAGCCATCCGTTGTCGCCGGCGCATCGTTTATGGCAAAGCTGGCGCGTGCAGGGGGTGGTTTCCACGCCGAAACCGACCCACCGGAGATGATCGGTCAGATCCAGCTGCTTGACCTGGATGATCTGCAGTCTGCAAGAGAGGCAATCCTGTCGGAAAAGGGAAGGCTGCTGTCATTGGCGAGTGAGGTAGACCCCCTGCTGAAGAAACTGGGAGGGGGACCACGAGATTTGGAAGTGCGTGAATTTTCAGAACTCGCCCATCGGCGCATTCCTGGTGGTGCATCTCATTTACGATGTACGTGATGCCATGGGAGCCAATGCGGTAAACACCGCCGTCGAAACCATCGCCGGCGAGATCGAGGCGGTCACCGGTGGGAGGGCGCACCTGCGCATCCTCTCCAACCTGGCAGACAGGCGACTGGCTCGGGTCAGCGCCACGGTCCCGCTGCCAGAGCTGGGTTTCGGTGATTATGCACCCGAGGATGTGCGTGATGGCATCATCGCAGCCTGGGCTTTCGCTGCGGTTGATCCATACAGGGCAGCCACCCACAACAAGGGCATCATGAACGGGGTGGATGCGGTGGTGCTGGCGACGGGCAACGACTGGCGCGCCATAGAAGCCGGCGCCCACGCCTATGCAGCCCGATCCGGACGTTATACATCCCTCAGCACCTGGGGCAAGGATGACCAGGGAAACCTGGTCGGCAGCCTCGAGATGCCCATGGCGGTTGGGATCGTGGGTGGGGCAACGCGTGTTCATCCGACCACGCGGGCAGCTCTTAAACTGATGGGTGTCAATACTGCCGCTGAACTGGCACAAATTATTGTTTCAGTCGGTCTGGCGCAGAACCTGGCAGCCTTACGTGCGCTGGCGACAGAAGGGATACAGCGCGGGCATATGGGTCTGCATGCACGCCAGGTAGCGGTGGCAGCCGGAGCTCAGGGTGGGGAGATCGAGCGGCTGGCGGAAGCCCTGGTTGCCGGTGGTTCCGTGCGCATTGACCGGGCTGCGGAAATCCTGGAGGGTTGGCGCTCAGGTGAAGATGGAGCGAGAAGCGGTTAAGTTTGAATTTGGGTCAGGAACCTTTAAGTCTTGCAAATACATTACATTATCTTGACAATTACTATACAATAGGGTAACATATACCAATGCAGGGCTGAAATAACATTTGATTAGCAGACCTGCCACCAGGAGAGATGGATGACTTCAGCGCAAATTGACCCCGCAGCAGATAGGGAAAAGCTCTTATTACGACCCGAGAGACGAACGGGCATTATCGGTTATGGGTCTTATGTTCCCCGTTTCCGGTTGCCAGCGACCGAGGTCGCCAGGATTTGGACTGAAGGTGAGGGCGCCTTGCCGATCAAGGAAAAGGCTGTGCCCGGGCTGGATGAGGACGTGGTGACCATGTCGATTGAAGCAGCCCGGAATGCCATGTTACGGGCACAGATCCAGCCTGATCAGCTGCGCGCGGTGTGGGTGGGGTCCGAGTCCCATCCTTACGCCGTAAAACCAACCTCCACACTGGTCGCTGAAGCGCTTGGGGCTGTACCCCACATCCAGGCAGGAGATTGGCAGTTTGCCTGTAAAGCCGGGACGGAAGCGATGGTTGCCGCGGTTGGGCTGGTAGGCTCCAGAATGGTTGATTATGCCCTGGCAATCGGGATGGACACAGCTCAGGGACGTCCTGGAGATAACCTGGAGTACACTGCCGGGGCGGGTGGCGCTGCATTTGTGATCGGTCCGGCAGAGCAGGCACTGGCGACCATCGAAGCGACCTACTCTTATGTGACCGACACCCCTGATTTCTGGCGCCGCCAGTATGCCAAATATCCGGAGCACGGGCAGCGTTTCACCGGGGAGCCAGCGTATTTCAAGCATGTATCTACAGCCGCATCCACGATCCTGGAAGCGACCGGGACCAGCGCCAAAGATTATGAATGGGCAGTTTTCCACCAGCCCAACACAAAATTCCCTCAAAAAGCTGCCCGCGATCTTGGTTTCACACGCGAACAGATTGCGCCTGGAATGCTGGTACAGGTCATTGGAAATTCCTATGCCGGTGCAGCCATCATCGGGCTGACCGGAATATTGGATGTCGCAAAACCGGGCGACCGCATCCTGATGGTTTCCTTCGGATCAGGCGCCGGCTCGGATGCCATGATCCTGACGGCAACCGATAAGCTCCTCGAGAAACGCCACCTGGCAGTGCAAACCCAGGATTATGTACGCAGGCGCACTGAGATAGATTACGCAACTTACACCCGCTACCGCGGGAAGTTGACGATGAAGTAGCCTGGATGAAAAGGGTTAAATGATGGAAAAGGTTAGTGAAGTCGTCATTGCCGGGGTAGGTCAAATCCCTGTTGGAGAGCACTGGGATCTTTCGCTGCGCGAGCTTGCCGCTCAGGCTGTGCGCAAAGCGATTCGTGATTCGGGCGGCATGAAACCGGATGCACTCTACATCGGAAATATGCTTGCGCCGTTGCTTTCCCGACAGGCACACCTGGGACCTTTACTGGTTACCCACATCGGTTTGGATGGCATCGAGGCGGCGACCTTCGAAGCAGCCGGCGCTTCAGGCGGTGCCGCACTCAGAGCCGGATACATAGCCGTAAAATCCGGATATGTGGACGTAGCGCTGGTTGTTGGTGTTGAGAAGATCACCGACCAGGTTGGCAGCGGTCTGGAGGCTGCGGTCTCTACAGGAGGGGACAGCGACTGGGAGTCTGTGCAGGGCTTATCAGCCTCCGGCATGGCTGCCCTGCTGATGAACCGCTACATGCACGATTATGATGTGCCGCGACAGGCTTTTGGCGGTTTTTCGATCAACGCCCACGCCAATGCAGTGGGCAACCCGAATGCCATGTTCCCGAGAACCATCTCGGAAGAAGCCTATGCTCAGGCAGGCATGGTGAGTGCACCCATTAATGTGCTGGATGCAGCGCCTTATGCTGATGGAGCCGCAGCCCTGGTGCTGACCCGATCCGACCTGGTAACCGGCGTGGATCATCCGCTCGTTGTTATCACAGGGTCCAGTTCGAATAGTGACGCGCTTTCGCTGCACGACCGCCCCGATCCCCTGGACTTCCGTGTCGCCCGGTTGTCGTTGACGCGGGCGTGTGACAGGGCGAGGATGAATCCGATGCAGGCTGATTTTTTCGAGTTGTTCGATGCCTATTCGATTTATGCAGTACTCTCTCTTGAAGCAGCAGGTTTTGCGGAACGCGGCCATGGGTGGAAGCTGGCTCAGAGCGACGAGATCCGTTCCATGGGCTGTATGCCGATCAGCACGATGGGTGGTCTCAAGGCGCGCGGAAACCCCGGCGGAGCCACCGGTGTTTACCAGGCGGTAGAAGCCGCGCTGCAGCTGCGCGGTGAAGCCGGAAAATGCCAGCTGGAAGGCGCTCGCAGGGCAATAATCCAGGCTTTGAGCGGTCCGGGCTCTGCTGCGGTCACACACGTGCTTGAGCGTGCGGGGTGACAGTATGGCAAAAGCGTTGATAGGTTTTGGCAGTCTTTTGATAGGGATTGATAGGCACAAACTTTTACACTCCATGCTGGTGATTATTAGAACCACTACCAGCATGACGGACGATAAATATCCAGGCAATGAAAGCTGGCAGATACAAGGAGAATTTGATTAATGGAAGTTCCACGACATTGGAGACTACGCAAGCAGCGTTACGGATTGGTGGGTGAAGTATGCCCGCATTGTGATGTGAAAATATTCCCGCCCCGGGACGTTTGCCCCGAATGCGGTGGTGAAGCCAAAACCCTGTTCAACTTCAGCGGTCGTGGTGAAGTGTATTCATTCACTACCGTCTACGATCCCCCGATGGGCTTCGAAGACCAGGTGCCATACACCGTGGGGCTGATCAAGCTCGACGAAGGACCCATGGTCACCGCCCAGCTGACTGACCTGGAGGACAACCAGATCGAGATCGGCACGCCGGTGGAGATGGTGACACGCAGGTTAAGAGAAGATGGTGATGAACGGGGCATGATTGTTTATGGTTATAAGTTCCGACCCCTTGTGAAAGCCTGAGTATTCAAACACGAGACTGAGCCCATCTGAAAAAGGTGGGCTTTTCTTTTTAAGCCATTCGTGTTGGAAGTGGTTTGTATAAGGATCGGGCAGTACCACCTGACAACCATGATGATGCTCTCGAAAAAGGTGAGTGTTTGGAAACATGCTTTATCAATTGTTTCACAAGTTTAGATAGGAATCCTTTAGCGATTTTTTTTGATACTGGGTCAGTCAGGAGTTTCACGCAGTTGCACTTTCAAAGCGTGTGGTGATGTCACCAAATCAATTTTTATAAATACAGTTGTTGTGTTATAATCAATTTATGAAAATAAAACGTTTCATGCTTGATCAACTCAAAGATGCACTGACACCAGGAAAAGTTTTTGTGCTGTACGGACCGCGCCAGGTGGGCAAAACCACCCTGGCTAAGCATTTGTTGGACGTTGTTTCCCTGCGCACCAAATTCGTCAACGCAGACGAACTGGTCTACCGTGAAGCACTTGCCAGCCAAGACCGCCAGCGCCTGGGAGAAGTGCTTGGCGAGGCAGAACTACTGGTCATCGACGAAGCCCAACGCGTGCCGGAAATTGGATTGAATCTCAAGATTCTTATCGATAGTTTTCCCCATTCAATCATCCTGGCTACAGGCTCGGCTTCCTTCGAACTGGCTAACCGGATCAGCGAACCTCTGACAGGTCGCAAGCTGACTTTCAACCTGTTCCCGGTCGGTTTTGGAGAAATCAGCGCTACGCTGGGAACATTGGAAGCCCGAACTCAACTGGAACGCTGGTTGGTGTGGGGCGGATATCCTGACATTGTAAACACCACCTCACCAGTCTTGCGGGAGCGCCTGCTGGGGGAACTGGTTGGCTCTTACCTGTATCGCGACCTGCTGGAACTGGAAGGTATCCGCCGTTCTGACAAGATCGTGGACCTGTTACGCCTGTTGGCATTCCAGATCGGGCAGGAAGTTTCGCTGGCGGAACTGGCGACCAACCTGGCTCTGAACCGGCAGACGGTGGAGCGATACCTTGATCTACTTGAAAAAGTTTTTGTGATTTACAAAGTCAACGGGTTTTCGCGCAACCTGCGAAAAGAAGTGACCAAGAACTCGCGTTACTATTTTTATGACAACGGAGTGCGCAACAGCCTGATCCAGAATTTTAATTCCCCCCACCTGCGCAACGACACCGGTCAACTCTGGGAAAACTACCTGATGATCGAGCGGCGCAAACGCAATCAATTCGCCAGCCATTCTGTCAACACCTATTTCTGGCGCACCTACGACCAGAAGGAGATAGACTATATCGAAGAACACAGCGGTAAGCTGTACGGGTACGAATTCAAATGGCATGGCGAAGCTATCCGCCGCGCTACACAGAATGAGTTCCTTGAAGCTTACCCTGGCTCTAAACTGTTTACGATCAATCAGGAAAACTTCGAATCTTTTTTGAAATAGAATTTGAAAGCCTGAGTATTCGAACACGAGACTGAGCCCATCTGAAAAGGTGGGCTTTTCTTTTTAAGCCATTCGTATTGGAAGCGGTTAGAATAAGGATCGGGCAGTACCATCTGACAGCCATGTTGATGCTCTCGAAAACGGTGAGGGTATGGAAACATGATTTTCTTAATGGTTTCAAAGGTTGCGATGGTAATCCTTTTGTTTTATTTTGGATACTGGGTCAGGAGATTATGAGATATGCCTGAATTAGCAGAAACTCGCAGTTACAAAGACATCCCTTATGTGACTGGCGGGCACGAACGCCAGAAATTGGATCTATTCATCCCCGTATCGGCGAGTCCCATACCGTTGATCATCTGGGTGCATGGCGGCGCTTTCCGCATGGGCAGCAAAGCCGATAAGGTTCCCCTGGAGTACCTGACGCGCGGTTATGCCGTAGCCAGCCTGAACTACCGTTTGAGCCAGCACGCCATTTTCCCGGCGCAGATCGAGGATGTGAAGTCTGCCGTGCGCTGGCTGCGCGCCAACGCAAGGATTTACCATCTCGATCCAGACCGTTTCGGGGCATGGGGCGAGTTGGCTGGAGGGCACCTGGCTGCCATGCTGGGTACGGCAGGCGGTGTTCGAGAATTCGATGTTGGTGAGAACCTGCATGTTTCTAGCCGTGTTCAGGTCGTTGTAGATTATTTTGGTCCGACCGATTTCCTGCAGATGGACTCCCAGCGCCTGCCAGGCGGCATGGTGCATGATTTGCCTGAATCCCCCGAATCTGAGCTGGTCGGTGGACCAATCCAGGAGCACAAGGAACGTGTGGCAATGGCAAACCCGGTCACCTACGTGGGTGGTGACGCGCCCCCATTCCTCATTATTCATGGCGATCGTGATCCGCTCGTCCCCTACCAGCAGAGCGTGCTGCTGAGGGATGCCCTGGAAGGCGCAGGTGTGGAGGTCGAATTCTACACAGTGAAGGGTGAGGGACATGGGATGTTTAAGGACCCACGTGTGCCAGTATTGACAACTGAATTCTTCGGTCGGCACCTTAAAAAGCATCCATAAAAAATTTCATGGGTTTACGTTTTGAATAACAGCTAATACACATAATTTTGTAAAAAAGGAGCGAAGTTGATAATGGACCAGAATATTTCAACAGACCAGGCTCAGATCGTTTATTTTTCCCACGGCGGCGGTCCGCTGCCAATTCTCGGGGATCCGGGACATCAAGCGATGGTTGATTTCATGCTGAATCTGCCAGCCCGGCTGCGCAAACCGGACGCCATCCTGGTGATCAGCGCACATTGGGAGGAAACTGAAGCCACCTTGCAAGGGGCGCAAAGCCCTCCCTTGTTCTATGATTATTACGGTTTCCCGGACGAGGCTTACCAGATCACCTACCCGGCGCCTGGAGACCCGCAGCTGGCTGAAAGGATATCCGCCATCATCAGCCGGGCTGATATCCCAAGCAGGATAGATACGCAACGCGGATTCGACCATGGGCATTTTATCCCTTTGAAGCTGATGTATCCGGACGCAAATATCCCCTCTCTCCAGCTCTCGCTCCTGCGAGGCTTAAATGCTGAACTGCATATCGCATTGGGTCAAGCGCTGCGTCCGCTTTTGGGTGAGAATATCCTCGTGGTGGGTTCGGGATTTTCCTTCCATAATTTGCGGGCTTTCGCCTGGGGAGGAGACCAGAGAGCAGATCCCGCCAATGATGCCTTCCAGGATTGGCTGATCGAAACGTGTGTGAGAGAGTCATCGCCGTCCGACCGAGAAAAAAGACTGATCGAATGGGAGAAAGCGCCGTCTGCACGGTACTGCCATCCGCGAGAAGAACATCTTCTCCCGCTGCATGTTTGTGCCGGGATGGCAGGCAGGGCAGCCGAACTGGTATTTGATGACAAGATCCTGGGAAAGCGAGGGGTAGCATTCCTATGGCAGTAAACACAAACCAGATCCTGGCACACATGATTGCCAACAGCCCATGGGTGAATCAAGAATATACGGTAGACAGGATCAAGATTGGGGATGGGGAAAAGCCCGTCAGGAAAGCGGCTGTATGCTGGTTCCCATCCATAAAAACAATCCAATCTGCCATCGATGCTGAATGTGACCTGCTCATCACGCACGAACCCGTGTGGTGGGACCATCATGACAAACCCGCAGGCTGGCGTGACAAGGGACCGGGGCTGGTGAAAACTCAGCTGCTGGAAGAGTCTGGGCTGGTGGTCCTGCGCCTGCATGACACCTGGGATAACTGGCCCGGTATCGGCATCCGCGACTCCTTCGCCAGGGGGTTGGGGCTGGAGAATTTCATCGCTGAGGATAAATCGCGCTGGCATGCCATGTATGAGATCCCAGAACAGACGCTGGCATCCTTTGCCAGGTATGTTGCCGGCAGGGTAGCAGTTCTTGGCGAGGATACTATCCAGGTGATCGGTGACCCGGATATGCTTGTGCGTTATCCATCGATTGGCGTAGGCTGCGGTGGACCTCACGAGGATATGATCGAGAAAGGCAGCGATGTGCTCATCGTGTGTTTCGATGGCGCACCCTATTGGAAAATCCGCGACCGCTTTGCGGAGCAGGGAGTGGGGGTGATCACGCTCGAACACGGCACCACGGAGATGTGGGGGATGGAGTCGCTGGCGGCGTATATCAAAAGCACTTGGGAGCAAATCGAGGTGATTTACCTGCAGGATCATTGGAAAGCGTGGCATGTAAGGGCTTCATCAGAATAATAGGTTCGTGATCATTCCTGTTCAGGAGACAGACATGCACATTGGTATCAGAAAACACCGTTTTGGGGTGAACTATACCCCCACCAGATCCTGGTGGTACTGCTGGAACGATTTCCAGGAGTTTTCCATCGCCAGGGATCTCGACTCAATTGCCGAGATTGGTGCGGACCACATCCGCATCATGTTGATCTGGCCCTACTTTCAACCCAATCCGCAGGAGGTGAGTCCGGCACATCTCGATCGTCTGAGTAAAATGATGTCTCTGGCAGAGGAGCGGCACCTGGATGTGTGCGTGGCTTTGTTTGTCGGCTGGCTCTCAGGTTACGCATTCAAACCAGTCTATCAGCAGGATGGTTCATTTTACGCTCTTTCAGAAAGCAGGAAAAGCCAGGAACTTTACCTGAGAAGTGTCTCGAATGTGGTCAATCAATACGCGAATTTCATGGGATTCGATCTGGGCAATGAATTGAACTGCTGTTGGCAATCGGAGAGGCTTGATATTGGCGATGACTGGTCGCGCAGTATGCTGAACCTGGCTGGGAAATGCGCTCCAGGCGGCATCCACGTGAACGGCGTGGACCACAACCCCTGGTTCAAACCGGCAACTTTCTCCCCGCAGCACCTGGCTGCCGACCAGGAGATCATCAGCCTGCACTGCTGGACGTATTTCACTGGCGCATCGGAGCGCAGCGGCGGTGATTTCCTCAGCCAGCGCTGTCTGCGCCTGCCGGAGGCGATGACGGTTCTGGCTCGTTCTTACGCTGCTGATTTCCTGAAACCGGTCTGGGTTCAGGAATACGGCATGTCGGAGGAGTGGATGGACGCTGACAGGATCCCGGAATTCCTCGAGGCATCGACCCTGAATGCCATCCAGTCAGGAGTGAACTGGTTCACGTGGTGGTGCAGTCATGATCTCGATCAGCGTTATGCGTTTCACCCGCTGGAATATTCGCTTGGATTGATCACGCTCGACCGAAAAATCAAGCCACAGGGCTGGCTGTTTAAGGAACTTGCGGATGCGTACCGGGGAAAAGAGACCATTCCTGGAATCCGGGAACTTCCCCCGCCCCCAGACATTTTTTCCTCTGAATCAACCTGGCAATGGCTCGATCATTACCTGGAAGGTCCGGGTGCGCTGGATCCCAAATAGTAGAAAAGTCAAGAATTTGAATAAATTTTCACGAAGGTAAATGATGACCGTGCAAAAAATCCTCTATCTTTCCCGGGCAGATATCGTATCGATTGGTCTTGGAATGGATGAAATCATTCAGCTGCTCGAAACAGCATTTAAGGAGAAGGGGAATGGGCGCGTTGAGCTGCCGCCCAAGCCCGGCATCCATCCGGGAGCAGGCGATAACTTCATCCATGCCATGCCTGCGTATATCCCTGCGCTCCAATCGGCGGGGGTCAAATGGGTCAGCGGTTTTCCTGAGAACTCGAAGAAGGGATTGCCCTATATCACCGGTCTGCTGATCCTTAATGATCCTGAAACCGGTATTCCCCTGTCTGTCATGGACTGCACCTGGATTACGGCAATGCGCACGGCTGCGGCATCGGCTGTTGCGGCGAAACGGCTGGCACGCTCCAATGCCACCCGGCTGGGGATATTGGGGTGCGGTGTGCAGGGCACGGTGCATGTCGAAGCATTGAGCCTGCTTTTCCCGATCGAAGAAGTCTTTGCGTATGATGTGGTTGCTGATGCAGTCGAGAATTTCAGCAGGACTGTGCAGGAAAAATCTGGCTTGAAGGTACACCCGAAGCAAACTCCCAGAGAAGCGGTCACTGGTTGCGACCTGGTTGTAACTGCGGGTCCAATTTTGAAGCAGCCGCATAAGACCATCAAAGCCGGATGGCTGGACGAAGGCGCCTTTGCTTCGCTGGTAGATTTTGATTCATATTGGCATCCAGGAGCTTTGAAGGAAGTGGACAAATTCTGTACCGACGACCTGAAGCAGTTCGAGTATTACCGCAGCATCGGGTATTTTCAAGATGTCCCGCCAGTGTATGCCGACCTGGGTGAATTGGTGATCGGGTTGAAGCCCGGTCGCCAATCGGAAGCGGAAAGGACGATAGCCTGTAATCTCGGGTTAGCGATGGATGATATGGCGGTAGCTCCAGCTTTATTCCAGAGGGCGGTAGACCTTGGAATCGGCACGTGGCTTCCGTTATAAATATGAATTTCCTAAAATATCCGTTCAACCAGTTCAAGCCTGGGAGGAGTGTTACTAAAACCTTATGAAAACCGTCGCTTATATCGCAGCCAGCCTGGACGGATACATCGCTGATAAGGAAGGGGGTGTGGATTGGTTGAACGAGATTCCCAACCCTGAACAGGATGATTATGGTTTTGCCGAGTTCATGCAGAAGATTGATGCTGTTTTGATGGGGGCAAACACTTTCAGGGTGGTGCAGTCCTTTGGGGTGTGGCCCTATACAGTGCCGGTGTTTGTCGCCAGCGGGAGCATCCGGCAGGTGCCCGCGGGTTATGAAGGCAAGATTGAGCTGGTAAAAGGCAATATCCTGGAAATCCTTTCTGCGATCGCAGCCTCAGGTAACGAGAAGGTGTATGTGGATGGCGGTAAATTGATCCAATCCTGTTTGAAGGAAAACGCGCTGGACGAGCTGATCATCACGCACATTCCCATCCTGCTTGGAAGTGGAATCCCGCTGTTTGGCGAACTAGAACGCCGCATAGAGCTGGATCATGTACAGACGCAGGTTCTGGGGATCGGTCTTGTAAAGAGCCATTACCGCATCCGTAAGTGAATCGCATAGTTTTTTATTTTGAAGGGATAATTACGTTTTAATATTGAGTTTGAGGAGTGTTCATGGCTGTATTACTGCTGGGTTTTCCGGCTGGGAATTTATCGCCTAAACAGGTCGAGTCTGTAGCAGAAACCGTCCCGGAGATGGAGCTTTTGGTGTCCAATGATCGTGAGGAGATTGCCTGCCGGCTAGACGAAATCGAAATCGCCACCGGCTATTTCCCGCGAGATCTGCTGGGGACGGCGCCACAACTGAAGTGGTACCAGCAGTGGGGCGGTGCCGGGACAGATTGGCTCAGCCGGTATCCCGAAATAATTGAGAAGGATTTCGTCCTGACCAATGCGGCTGGGGCACATGCTGTGCCGATCAGCGAGCATATTTTTGGCATGTTGTTGATGTTTGCCCGAAAGCTGCACACGTCGCGTGACCACCAGAAAGAGAAAACCTGGAAGAGCTTTGAAGCGGATGAGCTTTTCGAGCTTGCCGGTAAAACCATGCTGCTCATTGGCGTGGGCGGGATTGGTCGGCGTGTTGCCCGGTTAGCCGGCATATTCGAGATGCGCGTTATCGGTATCCGCCGGCATCCAGATATCCCTGCACCCGGGGTGGAAATGATGTATGCACCGGAACAGTTAAGCGAGGTGCTCCCGCAGGCAGATGTGGTGGTGCTGACTGCACCTCTGACTCCAGACACCCGGCATCTTCTTGGTGAGATCGAATTCCGGCTGATGAAGCGTTCTGCCATCCTGATCAACACAGGACGCGGCGGGACGATCGATGAACCTGTGCTCATCCGGGCGCTCCAGGAAGGATGGATCGCCGGGGCTGGCTTGGACGTCTTCGAGACCGAGCCATTGCCGCAAGATTCACCCTTGTGGGGCATGGAGAACGTTATCCTCACCGCTCATTATTCGGGCTGGAACCCGAATTTCGATGAACGTGCTTTTGATATTTTTATCGACAACCTGAAGCTTTATGCTGAAGGAAAACCGCTCTTCAATGTAGTCAACAAACAGTTAGGATATTGAGGAAATTTGGTCTGGATTGGTGCATGGACCATCTGGTCTATTGAAAGCTCGGTCCATTATCAACCGATCTCCGGACCGGCAATTGCAAAACATCGCGGGTGAGGACCGGGCAGCAGGTTTTTACCCAGGCACATGCGCAAAAATGACCTGGTCTCACTGAACCCGAGCGTTGATAAAAGCTCGATCCATCCTGCTGAATGAATAGGCGTGTCGATGATCAGGTTCTGGTCGGAATGGGTGTTGATGGTGGTGGACAGCAGGTCAGTGGCGATGTCAATTTTCTCACAGTTCAGCGGACCAACCTGGGCATATTTGCGACCATAACGACCCAGGCAGGAGCCAGTGAGTCCCCCTTTATCCATGGTTGCAAGGGCAAGTTCAGGGGCGCGCAAGAATAGATTTCGCAGAATTTTCGACCGGTTTGTGCCAAAGACACTGGTATCGAAGGAGACGACCCGGGGAAATAATTCAGCCGTTACAGGCAGGATGTCTCGAACGTGTGAGGTTTTCTTTGTATTTGGGCTGCGTAAGTAACGCTTGATTGGGTAAAGCGGTTGAAATCCAAGTGCTTCATAAAGAGGCTGACCTTGTGGGGTGGCGTCCAGGTATGCAGTTCCTTTACCCGCCGCCCAATTCAATGAGGCCTCGACCAGCGCTCTGCCGATGCCCTTCCGGCGGTATTGCTCAGCGACCAGCACCATCCCGATCCAATGGATGTTTCCGGTGTAGGTAAGGGTGGTGATGGTGCCCACCGCGAGATTGTTATATGCGGCGACAAAACATCCTCCTGAGGTGTGCTCCAGCAGCATGTGCCAATCCGCGTGTGTCTGGTTCCAGCCCTCTGCAGCCGAAAGACTCATGCCGAAGGGGATGTCGTCGAGCCTCATCGGGCGAAAAGTGATTGGGCTCACGTGATTTTTATGCCTTCCGGGAAAGAATGCCAATGCTGGCATACCAGCGCTGGAATTCCAGTGCTGGACAACCATTGATGGACAACCACTGATGGGATACCAGTGACGGTATTCCAGTAATGATTCTACGTGAGCCAGGTATCCAGATGATCGCGCACAAAATCATCGTCGCTCAAGTGTGGGTAGGCAGAGTAGACCCGGTCGATTTCATCACTTTGACCTGGTGAGAGACTTTCTTGAGGGTCCAGGCATAATGAGTTTGCCAGCAAACCCTGCCTGCGCAGAATTGTGTGGATGCCCGGAATACAGCCCGCGAACTGGTTGGCGGCGTCGAAGACTGCCGCATTACAGTCCGTGATTTGTTCCGCCAGGGATAAGAAATCGGTGGGGATGTGCTTCTCCTGGCGTATTCGCTTGCATTCATCCAGCTGTTCAACCGCGCGCCGCGTCCAGAACGCCCAATGACCCAGCAGTCCACCGGCAATGTGGATCGTGATTTGTCCCCCTGGCGTGGTTATTTTCCAGGGAGTCAATAAGTCATGCAGGATGTGGTCGTCATTGCCGGTGTAGAGGGCAATCTCGTCCTGCCGACCCGCCTCAACCACCGCACGCACCACGTCCAGCGTCTGGTAGCGGTTGAAGGGGGCTATCTTTATGGCGACAACATTGGAGATTTCCACGAACCGCCGCCAGAAGCTGTAAGACAGGATCCTGCCTCCAACGGCAGGCTGCAGGTAAAAACCAAAAAGCGGGATGATTTTGGCGATCTCCAGGCAGTGGTTGATCAGCTTTTCTTCACTTTCATCCTTGAGCGCCGACAGGGAAAGCAATCCAGCATGAAAATGGTTGTCCAGCGCCAGGCGTGCCTCGCTTGAAGCCTGCACCGTTTTCCCACATATCCCGGCGACCCGCACCAGAGGTGGGCTGCCATCGCGCTCGATTTCATCAATCGTCTCTGCCGCCAGATTTAGAACAGGTTTGAAAAGGTCTATGCCCTTGTCTCGAATGGCGAACTGGGTTGTGTGTACGCCCACTGCCACACCGCCACTACCTGCGGCAGCGTAATAGCGCGTGAGGGCGCGCTGCCGACGCTCATCCAGCTTACGGTCCGAATCCAGTGCCAGAGGATGGGCGGGGATAACCAGACCCGACATCAATGCGTCCGTCACCCATCCCGGCGGCATTGGGAATTCAGCCATCTCTAGTATTTCCCGTCGCGAACATCAAAATGGGTCGCTTTCCCGAGCAGTTTACCCTGTGATTGGATCCAGCCAGCGGTCCAGCGGATGACATCATCGTCCGGTGTTCCTGGTTTTCCCAACAAGGAAAACAACCTGCTGCTGTTACCGAGTAGAGCATTATCCGCCTCACTGCTTGAGAACAATACTGGTTTTTCCAAAAGGCGTCCGAAACGGCGTACCAGTTCCCGGATTGAGTAAGCCTTCGTCCCGGTCAGGTTATAAGCTGAAGGCGGTGTGTCCGCCAGTGAAAAAGACCGCAGGATCATTTCATTGGCATCACCCTGCCAGATCCAGTTCAGGTATCCCATTGTCAGGTCGATGGGCCCACCCTCATGGACCTTGCTGGCAATATCCACAAGAACGCCGTAACGCATTTCCACCGCGTAGAACAGGCGGATAAGGACAACAGGAGTTCCATTTTGGCGGGAATAAAATTCAAAGATACGCTCGCGTGCCATACAGGCATTGGCATATTCACCGATCGGGTTCAGCGGGTGGGTCTCCGTGGCTCCGCCCTCTGCGACAGGCGTGAAAGGATAAATCGAACCTGTGGATAGCGCAACGATTCTGCTGGAACGGAATCTTTCGCAGGCGTTCGCCGGGGCGATGGTGTTGGTAACCCAGGTCTTTTGGGGGTCTGAGGTGGTGCCGAACTTCTGTCCAACCAGGTAAATGATGTTTTCCACATCCGGCAGCTGTTTCAGGCTTTCAGGATCCAGAAGGTCAACCCTGTATGTTTGCACGCCATATGACCTGAGCCACTTTCGTGCTGCAGAATTAGAAAAACGGCTGGCAGCGATGACATCCATTTTGATACCCGCCTTCTCAGCGGTACGCTTTGCAAGAACAGCCAGAGATGGTCCCATTTTGCCCCCGGCGCCCAGGATCAGCAGGGGGCTGTTCAGTTCAGCCAGACTCTGCACTAACCGGTCGGTGGGACGGGTGAGAATTTCGTCCAGCGCTTCCTCGGTCTGGATTAAGCCAGAAATCATGACAGGTCTATTAAATCATGAAATCTTCTTCATGCCAGATACCCGCTTCTGGCGAGTGCAGCTCAGGGATGGGTGAACCGTTTCCGCCCGGCTGCAGACTTTCCAGGCGTTTCTCGAGCGACTGCACATGAACGACCAATGCTGAGAGCGTGTCACCGATTGTGTCGGGGAGGCGTCCATGTTCCAGGTCGGGTTTACCGCTGATTACAGGTCGGGGTTGGCTGCGTGCCACGATCTGACCTGGAACGCCGACCACGACAGAGTTAGCAGGCACTTCGCGCACCACGACTGCATTTGCTCCAATACGGCTGCCTGCGCCGATGATGATTGCTCCTAAAACTTTTGCGCCAGCTCCAATGACGACATCGTCTTCCAATGTTGGGTGGCGTTTGCCTTTTTCAAGGCTGGTGCCTCCCAGTGTGACCCCATGGTAAAGCGTGACGCAGTCACCAATCTCGGCTGTCTCCCCGATGACAACACCCATACCGTGGTCGATGAAGAATTGTTCACCTATCGTGGCGCCCGGGTGGATTTCGATCCCGGTCAACCAGCGTGCCAGCTGCGCCAGCGCACGGGCTACCAGACGGATGTTGTGCTGCCATAACCAGTGTGTCAAACGGTGTGACCACAACGCATGCAAACCGGAATAACAAAGCAGGATTTCCAACCTGGACCTGGCTGCGGGATCGCGGTCCAGAACGGATTGGATGTCATCCCGGATGGTTTTGAACATGGGTTTCTCCTGTCAACATAGGTTTCAAATTAGTTATTGCCTCTAAAACAGAGATTTCGTAGAGCGGATTGTCAATCCGCTCTACGGGAACGTGCTGCATGCTGCCCATCCGTTCACCGGAAAGAAAAATCCCCGGTCAATCGGCAAGGTCGGCGAATAAGGGGGTGCTGAGATAACGCTCTCCGAAGGATGGGATGATGACTACAATCAACTTCCCTTGTGATTCCGGACGCCCGGCAACCTGTGCAGCTGCCCAAACGGCAGCGCCTGAGCTGATCCCGACCAGCAATCCTTCTTCCTTTGCCATCCTCCTGGCAGTGTTCATGGCATCATCGCCTGTCACGCGGATGATCTCATCGTAGATGCTGGTGTTGAGTACCCCGGGGACGAATCCTGCGCCGATGCCCTGGATAGGATGGGGACCCTTTTCTCCGCCTGAGAGTACCGGGGATCCGTCCGGCTCGACTGCGACCATTTTCAGGTCAGGCTTGCGCTCTTTAAGAACTTCACCTATCCCGGTGATGGTGCCGCCTGTGCCGACACCTGCGACCACGATATCGACCTGCCCGTCCGTGTCCCGCCAGATCTCTTCAGCCGTCGTCTGCCGGTGAATCTGCGGATTGGCAGGATTCTCAAACTGCATCGGCATGAAGTAGCGCGGGTCAGATTTAACCAGCTCTTCGGCTTTACGAATGGCGCCGCCCATGCCTTCGCTGCCCGGGGTGAGGATTAACTCAGCGCCATAAGCGCGCAGCAGCATTCGGCGTTCTTTGCTCATCGTTTCGGGCATGGTCAGAACAAGCTTGTACCCGCGTGCCGCACAGACAAAAGCCAGAGCTATCCCGGTGTTCCCACTGGTAGGCTCGACGATGACCGTATCTGGGTTGATCAAGCCATCTCGCTCCGCTGCCTCAATCATCGAAACGCCAATCCTGTCTTTGACGCTGTGAGCAGGGTTGTAAAATTCCAGCTTGGCAGCGACCTGGGCTTTTGTCCCTTCCACAATCCTGTTCAGGCGAACCAGGGGGGTATTTCCAATTAAATCTGTGACACTATTCGCTATTTTCATCAAATTACCTCGTCTATAAATCTCATAAAATGATCCAACCCCAAAAAGGATTGGTCCTTATTGTTCATATTGTACGCTTTAACAGCATACAGGAACCTATCTGTAATCAGATCACCGTTTTTTTGTTTTGCGGGAGGTCTTATTCAGTGGGGTATCGATCTCAGGCGATCAAGGATCATCGATTCCCGGCAGCTAATTCTCCCGCCGGGTACAGATGCATTGTATACAAATCGCCTGGATCATGTTGTTATCCTGATTATGATGATCTTCATTGTAGAAAAAAAACTCCCTGGTGTCAAGGTGCAACTTTCGGGGTAGTATAGACCGTTTTTCCGGCAACCTTGATTTCTGCATCGACAAGATACTTATTTATAGCGGAAAGATCAGGCTCGATGCCAAGCCCGGCACCTTCTGGCAGGCGGATTAACCCATCCCGGTCCGGAACCAGGTGGGTGTTGGTCAATTCGTAAGCCAGGGGTTTCAACTCGACAGGATACTCACACAGGTGGTGGTCTTCTAACCCGGCGTATGGCTGTAAAGAAGCGGTTAACGCCAGGTTCGAGGTGAATGTGTGGTTGACGTACTGAACGCCGCGGGTTGAAGCCGCATCAGCCACCCGTTTGGCGGCAGTCAAACCGCCCACCCGACCGGCATCGATCTGGATAAAGCCAATTCCTGCAAACTGCATCAGCTGCTCCGCCTGGAACTCGTTGTGGCAGCCCTCCCCAGCGGCTAATCTGACCGGTGTTGAGATGGCAGCAAGCTGATTGTATTCGTGGTAAGCGCTCGTATGGAATGGCTCCTCCAGCCAGGTGACATTGCATTCCTGGAAAGTCTTAACTCGGGAGGCTGCTTCGTCCAGATCCCGGTTCCAGATGGTCCCGGCATCGATGCATAAGATCGCGCTTTCACCACAGCCTTCACGCGCCGCGCGCACATGTGCCTCGTCTGCTGCAAGGCTGCTGCCGAAGGGTCCCCAGCCGAACTTTACCGCCTGATAGCCATCCTGCCGGATTTTCTCGGCTTTCTCGAAGGTCTCCTGCGGGTTGTCACCGAAAAGCACGGAGGCGTATGGCATCTTGGGGTAGGCGCGTGCATATCCCAAAAGACGGTAAACGGGCTCATCCAGGATCCTGCCCAGCAGGTCCCATAGAGCAGTGTCCACACCGGAGAGGGTGTGGTCAGCCTGCAGCAAATCCATGCTGTTCAGGCGTACTTCCTGGTGGATGCGGCGGATGTCGGCAGGGGAATCCAATCTTTGACCCAATACAGACGCCAGAACAGGTTTACATGCGCTGTGAGACATTGGGCAGACCAGGCTGGCGATGGATGTCAGTGGAGACGCCTCACATTCCCCCCAGCCAGTGTAGGCGCCGGCACGGACGCGCACCAGCAGCGTGTCCTGGCTGCCATCACCGATGTCCTCGATCTCGGGCATTGCCAGGTAAAAAGCGTCGATGGAGTCGATTTTTGGCATTGAACCTGTCCTGTCAGAAAGTGATCGTCAACCCGCCATCGACGGTGATGACCTGCCCGGTAAGATAACTGGCGTCCGGTCCCGCCAGGAACCAGGCTACGCCGGCAATCTCCTCGGGCTGCCCGGCTCGTTTCAAAGGCAGGTGGTGTCCTTCCAGGTAATTCATGCGGAACCAGTCGGATTCCAGCTCGTTGACTCCGTCAACCACACTCATGGGCGTGTCGATAAATCCTGGAGCAATGGCATTGACCAGGATTCCCTTTGGCGCAAGCTCTAGCGCCAGGCAGCGGCAGTACTGGTTGATGGCTGCTTTTGCCATGGCATAGCTGCTGGCGAATTTTTCGGCGCGTTCGCCATGGATCGATGTGACATGGATGACGCGCCCGCCTGCTGTCATCAAAGGAACTGCCATGCGTGTCATCAAGACAGCGCCATTGACCATGGTATCCAAGGGCTTTCGCCATTCCTCCAGCGGGGAAGTGATTGCATCCGAGGCAAGGAAAACGCCTGCATTGTTCACCAGCGCATTAACCCCGCCCCAGGAAGAAGAGATCATCTCCCGTGCGCTCTCCACCGTGCGCGCGATCATCGTACGAACCCGGACAGACCAGGTGATTGCCTTTTGGGAGGGATTGAACGATCTCCTCCAGCAGGGCAGCTCGCCTGGCAATGAGGCAGACATCCCATCCCTCACTGGCGAAGCGTAAGGCAGTGGCTTTACCGATCCCGGATGACGCGCCTGTGATGATAACTCGTTCTGGCATATTCTCCACCTTGGTAAAATATAATCTATCGGTGATCTTGGGAAGTGTTCAAGAAAAAGATCCTCAAAAATATATCATAAATAAGGAGAGAATGATGAGCGAAGCTGTCCAGGTTCAAGCCGTCCAGGATGAACTCGGTGAAGGTCCGTTATGGCATCCAGGCGAACAGGCGCTTTATTGGGTTGATATCGAAAACAACATTTACCACCGGTTCGTGCCATCCTCAGGCAGCCATGAAGTAGTGAATGTAGGTGAAAGAATTCGGGGTGCTGGCGTTCCGCAAGAAGGGGGGCATGGTGATGGCGACAGAGCATGGTTTTGCTTTCTGGGATGGAGAGAACAAGAAGCTGGAGAGGATTGTGGATCCTGAAGCCAATAAGGCAAACACCCGCTTCAATGATGGCGCTGTCGACCGAATGGGGCGCTTCTGGGCAGGCACTCTGGGAGATAGTTACAACAACAACCTCTACCGACTCGATCCAGACCTGTCGGTGCACTTGATGGAGAAGGGGGTGGATATATCCAACGGAATTGGCTGGAGCCCAGACAATCGCCTGATGTATTTCACCGATTCGTCTCCAAAGAAAATCTACGTTTATGATTACGACCTTGCGACCGGGGAGATCGAAAACCGCAGGGTGTTCGTGGACAGCGCGGATCAACCTGGCGTGCCGGATGGGATGACGGTCGATGCGGATGGATATATCTGGAGCGCACGCTGGGGCGGCTGGCGCATTAACCGGTACGATCCGGATGGTGTTCTTGTGGGGTCGATTGAACTGCCCGTGGAGTTCCCAACCAGCGTGATGTTCGCCGGGAGTGACCTGGACAGGCTTTACATCACCTCAGCACGAGTTTCTATCCCACAGGCAATGAGAGCAAAGAGACCATTGGATGGAAACCTGTTCGTTTATGAACCTGGCGTACGCGGCATCGAAGAGCCGTTTTTTGCCGGCTGACCAGGATTAGGGGATGCGAAAACCATGACCCCAAGGATAAAAGTTGGCGTCGCAGGTTGCGGTGTTGTCGCCACAGCCTATTATCTTCCTTACCTGATGCGCATGCAAAATGTAGAAATCAGCGCGGTATGCGATATCTACCCGGCGCGTACAGAAGCCTGCGCCAGGTTGTTCGGAGCAAAGCAGCAGTACCTGGATTATGATGAAATGATCGAACAGGCTGACCTGGACGCGGTTTTTATCCTGACTGCCCCGGGCACACACGTCCCCTTCGGCCTTCGCGCCATTGAAGCCGGGCTGCATGTGCTCATCCAGAAACCCCTCGCCACAACCATGGAAGACGCCAACCAGGTGGCGGCTGCTGCGCGGGCTAAAGGGGTAAAAGTTCTTGTGGAACCAAGCTCAGGCACACCACTGGACCCGGACACCGCTCTGCTTCGCAGGCTGGTGAAGGAAGGCGTGCTGGGCGAGGTGATGTGGTTCTCCCTGGCATACACTGGACCCACCACGTATGGACCCTCGCTGGGCAGTAACCCTTACGGGCAGGATGCATTCTTTACCAGGGAAAGCGGGGGATTCCTGTTCGACTTCCCTTATGCGCCGGTACAAATCGTCGGCATACTGGGCGCATGCAAAAGTGTCATGGCGAACGCCAGGATCTCGGTGAGTGATCATGCCATCGTCCCGGAACATTATTATGACGAGTTTCTCCAAAAAGCTGCTGATCCAGACCATGCCAATTACTGGGATGTGGTCCTGGATCTGCCGCGCTCGAAAAAGGTAAAAATGGAAGCCTACGATAACGTTTATTCCCTCTACGAGATGGTAGACGGTTCGATCGGCACCTGCCACGTCGGGCGCATCTTCCACCCGGTTCTGCCACGCACCGGGGGTGGGGAGTCTCCAGGTTTACGGTACTGAAGGGAACCTTTTATTAGGAGCCGGGCACTCGGCTTCGATCATCACCACCCGCAAACACCTGCTCCCGAGTGTGGATGAGGATGGATGGTTTCACATCCCGGTGCGCGGCGATTGGCGCAAGGCGAAATGGCCCCAGCCTGTGCCTGGAGCCTTCAACTATTACCATGAATCCAGCCGAGAGTTCATCTCCAGCATCCTGGATGACCGCGAACCAGTCCCGGGATTGGAATGGGGTTTACACATCACGGAGATGATGGTGGGTGCTGTAGAATCAAACCGTACTGGCGGGAAATACGAGATGAGGACAACACTGGATTATTAGGGTAAGAAGCTCACGATGAAAGGAACCAATCTGGATGCGAATGTTCATCGTTGTTATTAAGAATCTGTTGGGCTGACGGAGGTAAATAATGGGCTGGGACATCCACATCGCCGCAGAAGTTTTCGACGAAGGAGTCTGGCACCTGTCTGGTATTGAAGTGCCCTCCGATCGCAATTACTGGGCTTTTGCCGTGCTGGCTAATGTCTGTAATGGGTACGGCTTTGCCGGGACCGATAAAGGAGACCCCATCGAACCCATCGATGATCCACGCGGTCTTCCGGATGATCTGTCAGAAGAATTAGGTGACCTGCTGGAAGCAAATGGTGACGAACACATTTACCTGGGTTATGACAGTTTTTCATGGGTCACATTGAAAGAACTGCTGGAATATGACCTCGAGGCAGATGTCACCATGCGCGGGTACGTCACCCATGAAGCTGCCAGGAATTACCGCGAAAAGGGCATCCTGCCATCCTCGTGGGCAGGATGGACCAGCCTGCCCAACCATGAGAAACTGGAGTGGAAACAACCGCTGAGACAGGCTGCCTGGCTGGTTGATGAAATTATCATCGCTATCCAGCCTCTGGGAGAACCCGACCGCGTTCGGATCGTGTTCGGTTTCGATTATTAATCGGTGTATTACCTGGTCACCATGTCAATGACTGCTTTCAGATACCCCATCTGGTATGTGGTTCCGGCATGCCAGGGAGCCGGGCACGTCATCCCCGGGCTGTGATCGGGGGTGATGACACCTTCGAAGCCGTTGTGGAAAAGAATGCGGATCACCTTGATGATGTCCGTATCGCCATCATCGACGAAAGCTTCCACGTAGTTGGGCACGGTGCCCTTCACATTGCGCAGGTGCACATACGCCACCTTGCCAGCCTTGCTGTAACGATCGATGGCAGGATAGAGATCATGGCGTTCGGTCATCTCAGAAAGAGTGCCCACACATAGTTCTGCCTGGCTGTTCGGGCTGGGTACCAGGTCGAAAAGCTGCTGGTAAATACGCGGCTGGTGAACAAGCCTGGCAGTGCCCCGGATCACAGGCATGGGCGGGTCGTCGGGATGCGCTGCCATCACCACCCCGGCTTCTTCTGCCACAGGGAGGATATTCTCCAGGAAATACCTCAACCTTTCCCACAGCTGCGCCTGGGTCACCTCGCCAATCGTGCCTTCTGGTGCCTGCGGGTCATAGACCATGTTCCAGGCAAGACCATATGGGATCGGTCGTTGTTCAGGATTTTTAAACGCCGCTGTCATTGCCCCGCCGCGCGCTTCCGGCACACTGACCAGCCCCCACACGCTGGCGATGCTGAAATCGTAGCCAAAGATGGGGATGCCGGCGCGCCCGACATCTCTGATCATGGTTTTCAGACCTTCCATTTGTTCCTCTTTGCGAGGTCCATCCAGCAGGATGTCGTACCAGAAATATGGGTGGATGTTCTCGAGTGCTTCCAGCACCAGACCTGCTTCATTAACCATTTTCTTCAAACCCACCAGGTATTCGTAATCCCAAAGTGCAGGATTGCCGGTCATCCCGAAGGCGTCATGTGCCCATTCGGGAAGCAGCTCCTTCTGGTAACCATAATCGGAAGGGTGCAGGATAATGTGGGTAGCGCCTGCCTGTCGGGCAAAACGCAGGTTTTCGGGGGTGATCATGTTTCCACCGAGTGCAAGACCGAGTTTCATGGGACCTCCAGGTAGATATCAATTCGTCAAAGGGTATACTTGCTTAGCGTGCTTAGATTATCACAGATTTTTGGAGAGATAGATGATTGATTCGCGGATTCAAGCAGTATTCTGGGATATCGGTGGGGTTCTGGCGAGGACTGAGGACCGTTCTGTACGGGCGCGTCTCGCGCATCGCCTGGGGACAACCTATGACCGCCTGGACGAATTGGTTTGGGGCGGTGAACGCGGCAGGCTGGCTCAAGAAGGAAAAATTGATGAAGTCGACCAGTGGGAGTATGTCTGCCAGGAGCTGGGTGTTCCTTTTGAGGAGTATCCACAATTGAAACGAGAATTTTACGGGGGTGACAGGATCGACCATGAGCTTGTGGAATTTATCCGCAGCTTGAAGCCCGACTACAAGCTGGGTGTGATCAGCAATGCGATGAGCGGTGCCAGGAATTTCCTGGAAACAGAAGCCGGGATTGCGGATGTTTTTGAAGCGATCACCTATTCCTATGAAGTCGGGGTGATGAAACCGGATAGACGCATCTTCCAGGCTGCCCTGGACTCATTGTCTGTGGATGCGTCAGAATCGGTTTTTATCGACGATTTCCAGCACAATGTCGAAGGGGCTGAGAGCATTGGTATGCAGGCAATCCTCTTTCACAGCAGGGAGCAGGTAATCGGCGACCTGAACCGGATTTTGCGAAATCAGGCTGGACCCCATCTGATAGTATAAAAATATCGAATACACAGTATTCAACGGACAAATCTCAATGAAACACGGTACTTTTTCAGAATTCTTTACCAACCTGGATCAACCCATGCCCTGGCTAGAAAAAATCTCCAGGTTAACCAGAAATTTATTTCGGCGAGTTATCCTTCGCCAAACCTGCTGCGGCAATGATGGTGAGCCAGGATGCTGAAGGGTGGAGTCCACGTCCCGTGAGGACTCAGATCGCCATCTTGATAGAGAAACAAACGAATAATGACTAAATCAAGTATCGTGTGGTGTTGAACGAAACTCGAAATACCTTCCCTAAGATTGTAAACAAAAATAACAATTTCTTGGTTCTGAAAATTCTGAGGCGGCTCTGGTTATTAACCAACGCCGCCTCATACCATACTGATTTGATGGGCTGATCTTATTTTGCCACTATTTACTGCCGCGCCACTGCAATCTTGTAGCGCTCCTCGGGCGTGATCAGGTGATCCAGATCCTCGGCTTTTTCATCAATGTCAATCTGCACCCAATTCACTTTGCCGTTGAATTCACTGTCTTTCGGACCGTAATCTGGAGAGACGGGTGAGCCGGAATCTTTGCCAACATCGCAGGTATCCGTACCGAAAAGCATCGGCACCGTCATATCTACCCGACCCTCACCATCTTTCTTCCCATCTACATACAAAGATACGGTACCCCCCTTTGCCAGACCACCGCCGTCGTAGGCGAACTCCATGCGTACCTGGTGCTTCCCGGCAGGGATTTCCTGCTGGCTCTCCGCAAAGTAATTCTCGATGCCGAAGAAGTTATAACAGTGCTTGAGCTTGCCTTCCCTGGCGTAAAGGCTCCAACCACCAATTCCAGCTCCCAGCGAGACGATAACGCCGTTAGCGCCGGAATCTGGTACCTCGATCTCAGCCGTCAAAGAATATGATTTGTTGTGCGTCTGGATGATGGCATTTTCTTGCAGTCGATGCATACCGCCAAACAAAATCTGCGACTTTCCCTTGATCAGCTGCGGTCTGCCGGCGAGATCTGCATTAAATCGTTCAAAAGTGCGGTCATCGAGCGGGATGACATTGTACTTGGTGGCTTCGATCAGGAACAACCGCTGCAGTTCAGCGAGTTTCTCCGGATATTCTTGTGCCAGATCTCTCGACTGTGTCCAGTCGGTGTTGGTGTCGTACAACTCCCAGACATCTTCGTCAAATGAGCGCTTGTAAGAACCAACCCAGGGCACGCCATGCCGGGTTACTGCTGTCCAACCCTTGTGATAGATGCCGCGGTTGCAGAACATCTCGAAATACTGAGTCTCATGCCGTTCTGCCGCATTGGCATCGTCGAACGCATACAGCATGCTGACACCCTCAAGCGGTGCCTGCTGGATGCTATTCACAATCGTCGGCGCAGGGATTCCAGCGGCTTCGAGGATCGTCGGTGCCACATCGATTACATGATGGAACTGCGACCGGACCTCGCCCTTAGCTTCGACCCCGTTCGGCCAGTGCACGATCGTGCCGTTGCGGGTGCCGCCCCAATGGGATGCGACCTGCTTGGTCCACTGGTAGGGCGTATCCATGGCGTGCGCCCAACCCACCGCATAGTGGTTGGATGCTTCCGGTCCACCGAAATCGTCAATCTTACTCATCAGGAATTCGGGGGTCTCGATCGTGCCCATCCCGTTGAGTACAGCAATCTCGTTGAAGCAGCCGTTCAGCGTTCCTTCAGCGGAAGCCCCGTTGTCGCCGATGATGTAGTAGACCAAAGTGTCGTCGAGGACTTCCAGGTCTTCGATCGCATCGATCAGCCGACCAACTTGATGGTCAGTGTGTTCCAGGAATCCGGCATAGGTCTCCATCTCACGCACGAGGATGGGTTTTAGTTCGTCTGGCATGTCATCGTAGGCGGGGATTTCAGCAGGTCGTTTGGTGAGGACAGCATCAGGGGGAATCACGCCCAGCTTCTTCTGGCGTTCAAATGTCTCTTCACGCAGCTTATCCCAGCCTGCGTCGAATTTGCCCTTGTATTTTTCGACCCATTGCTTGGGTACGTGATGTGGGGCATGGGTGGCACCGGTTGAGAAATAGATGAAGAAGGGCTTGTCAGGCATGAGTGCCTTTTGTTGGCGCACCCACGTGATCGCTTTGTTGGTCATATCTTCGGTGAAGTGGTAGCCCTGCTCGGGGGTTTTATCCGGTTCCACCGGTATCGTGCCTTCGTAGATGCCCGGATAGTACTGGTCTGCCTCTCCACCGATAAAACCGTAAAAGTACTCGAACCCGCCACCGCCGGTAGGCCAGGCATCGAAAGGACCCATTGGGCTGGTCTGCCAGACGGGCACCTCGTGGCATTTTCCGAACTGAGCTGTGGAGTAGCCGTTGAGTTTGAGCGTCATCGCCAGGGGCGCTTTATCCTTTGGCAGCACCGATGTGTATCCAGGTGCTGAAGTCGCAATCTCGGTGATGCCGCCCATATTCACCGAATGGTGGTTGCGTCCAGTCAGCAGCGCCTGGCGTGTGGGCGCGCACAGCGCGGTGGTGTGGAAGCGATTAAGTTTCAATCCGTCCTTTGCCAGCTTCTCCGCTGCCGGGGTATTGACAGGACCGCCAAAGGCGCTGCTCGCGCCAAAACCTACATCGTCAAGCAGGATAACCAGTACGTTGGGGGCGCCTTTCGGGGGTCGTATATCCTGGATCGGTGGGAATCTGGTATCCGGATCTTTGGCGTCGTAAGTTGTCAGACCCACGTGCTTTACATCCGGGATGGGAAGAATGGAGCGTTGAATTTGATCTTTTGAACCCATAGTTGATCTCCTTATTTGATAATATGCTTGCATAGTTTATTGCGGAAAGCGTTAAATGCATGCATTTGACTCGATGAAAGTAAACAGTGACTCTAGAAAAGTCGTCGTAAACTCATAATCTCCTGAGGAGATTTTACCATCTGGTTAATCTACATCACGCACGCAGCGGAAACCCAGGTAACTGTATGCAGCTTCCGGAGGGGCGTGGTTGCGCCAGATGGCGGTCTGCAAGCCTGCCTGGTAGAACCAGGCGCCACCGCGGGTTGATTTATAGAACGTGTTGAAGTCTGGTCCGGTTGGGTTTTCAGATGGGGACACTTCGTAATACTTCTGCAGGTACCAGTCGGCGGTCCATTCCCAGGCGTTGCCTGCCATGTCGTGGATGCCGTAAGGGCTGACGCCCGTTGGATGGGATCCGACGGGCACCGTCATCCATCCGCAAGCCCCATAACGGGTGCGCTCGCAGGTGACCGGATCTTCACCCCAGGGAAAGGTGCGCTGGTCGGTGCCGCGGGCGGCTTTTTCCCATTCCGCCTCGGTCGGCAGGCGACCGCCGCGCCACTCGCAGAAGCGTTGGGCGTCATACCAGGTGACATCCATCACCGGGTGCCCGACCCAGTTCGGGTTCTCCAGCCGCGAGCCGCCGCCCGTATCGCAAATACCTTCCTGGGCACAGGCGAGATACTGCTCATTGGTGACTTCATAGACATCCATATAATAATTGTCCAGGTAAACCGTGTGCGCGGGTCTGGCGGCTGCCTGGTTGTTGTCAGAGCCCATGGTAAACGTACCTTCGGCGATCAGCACCATCTCGGCGCCGCTTTCATCGCTGATATTCTCCGGATATGGAAGTCGCCGTTAAAGTGGCAGTCGGCTCGGGAGTACTGGTTGGTTCCGGAGTGGCGGTGGGCTCGGATGTTGGTGAGGGCGGCACCTCGGTCTCAGTGGGAATGGCGGTAGGAGTATCTACCAACTCAGTTATTGGTGTGTTCGTGGGTACTGCTGTTATGCTGGTCTCGGTGCTTTTGGGATTGCAGCCTGCCAGGGATAACAGAACGAACATAGTGAGAACCAACAGCTTGAAACCAGGTGAGGTTATTACTTCCTTCTTTGAGTTATTTTCCATTGCGATTACTTTCTCCGAAATATCATCAGATAAGTGTTTATAACCGTCTTGAGGCGGCTAAGGAACATCACTGGCACAGCGGAATCCTGTTGCCACATACGTGAGTACAGGCAGTTTGGGCCAGCGGTAAGTGGTGCGGATGTGATGGGCTCCATTGATGTACGCTCCGCCCCGGAAGACTTTATGAGTGCCCGTCTCTGGTCCGGTAGGGTTCGTGTATTCCGAATTGGCGTAATAATCCTCAGCATACCAGTCGTTCACCCATTCCATGATGTTACCCGCCATGTTGAAGACACCATACGGGCTGGTCGCCTGCGAAAAAGAATCGACAGGCAGGAGTGCATAATTACAACCGTAATAATTTGCCTGCTCACAGGAAGCCGTATCTCCCCAGGGGTACAAGCGCCCATCCGTGCCCCTGGCGGCTTTTTCCCACTCTGCTTCCGTGGGCAGCCTGCCGCCGCGCCAGGAACAAAAGGCACGTGCGCCATACCAGGTCATCTCGTTCATCGGGTAATTCTCGAAGCCGGGTTCGACCGTCCAGACGCCTTCGATTTCACGCACCTTCAGGTCCGGGTCGTTGGCTTCGATCCAGTTTGCCAGACCTTCGAACTGGTTGCCTTGTGCGTTGAGAAATTGGGCGTACTGCTGGTTGGAAACCTCGAATTTGTCGATGTAATAAGCATCCAGGTAGACGGTGTGGATGGGCTCCTCGATTTTCGAGAGACCCTTGCTCCCCATCTGGAATTCACCTGCCGGGATGAGCAGCATTACTGCTCCCCGTGAGTCGGTAATTTCAGCCGGGATGCTGGTGGCGGTGAAAGTGGCTGATGGCTGTGGGGTGAGTGTCGCTGAAGCTGTCGGCTGTTGGGTCGGGGTATGTGGTGGGGTCTTTGTCTGTGTTGCAGTTGCTTCAGGCGTGGGGGTCGCCTCAGAGGTTTGGGTGAAAGCAGCAAGCGTCGGTTGCGGTGTATCGGTCTGGTTCCCGGTACAGGCTCCAAGCAGGCACATAATCGCAGCAAGGGCAAAAAGACTCAGGAAAGCGGCAGTTTTGTGAGACATACCGCCGTATTATATACCCTGACAATACCCCCTCAGGAACTCAGTGGTGATTTTAATTCCCCCCAAACCTGGGTCCCGGTTATGGTAGACTATCGCGCGAGATTTATACAGGAGCAGAGCAGTTGGAGAAGTTAAAAAGTGTAAACAGGCGCTGGTGGGTGATCATTTTTGTAACCTTCGTTATCATCATCACCGGCTTCATTGCCCTGAGAAGCTGGTCGGCTGTCGGATCTTCGCTGGCTACACCCATGCGGAGGATGATTGGCATCGAGGGGGTAGCCCGGCTGGAGACGATTCTGTTCCAATTCCAGGACCGGATCACCCGCATCAAGTTCAGCCTCGGTCTTGCTCAGGCTGAAAACCCATGGGGGGAGGATATTTCGGCAGCTTCCGGGGATGAAGATTCTCTCCAGCCCACAAACTCAGAACCCACTCCCACAGATATTCCAGCAACAGCAACCGCAATTCCAGAGGACAGTAATGAAGCCCATGTAGCAGAGGCTGCCACAGCCACCCCCCGGTGGAAATTATCCAAACAACACCTTTGCCAGAAGCGTGGTCATTGGCGGATTTAGCGCCGTTTGCGGATCTGGCAGCGGAGGGGGTATGGCAGCCTTATATCGAGAACGAGTTGGGTGACTTCGTTGCCTACCGCACCTTCCTGCAGCCTGATCCGGAACGCCCATATGCGCTGGTGGCAGTGGCTGCATTCGACCTGGCACAGACGGAACTGCATTTTGTTCTAGGTTACGAAGAGCCTGCAAAACCGGGCGGACCTCACGGTTATGGGACGATTGCAGCCGAGGATTTTCAGCCTGGGAAACTGCTTGCAGCTTTTAATGGTGGTTTCATTGCCGAACATGGGGGTTACGGCGCTATGGCAGATGGGTTGACGACGCTTGCAGGCAAAGCTGGACTGGCGACGATAGGAATCTTCAAAGACGGAAATGTGCGCATAGGCGAGTGGAAGAATGATCTTCCCCAGGACGGTAATTACCAGGCGTGGCGCCAGAACGCATTGATGATTATTCACAACGGGGAGATTAATCCCAAGGTGGGAACCGGGACATATATCGAATGGGGTGCAAACCTGGACGGGGCTGTTGTGACTATCCGGTCTGCCATAGGGCTGAGTGAAGATAACCAGGTGTTGTATTATTTTGCCGGTCCGAAACTGAGCATGCCTGTACTGGCGGATGCCATGCAGAGAGCTGGCGTTCATAATGGGATGCTGCTCGATATTAATCCGACGCACGCGCATTTCACCGCAATGAGGGTGGTGGAAGGCGAATTGGTGGCAGAGCCGTTGTTTCCGGAAGAGATGAATGTCTGGGTGGACCGCTACCTGCGACCCTGGAAGCAGGATTTCTTTTATATAACTGCGAAAGAATAACTATCCGTTTACGTTGCTCTGGGTCATATCCCTGCTTTACCGCTCTGTGGAAGGTTTTGGGAGCGTGATACTTCAACGCGGAGCGTCGCAGGCGGGGCAGCACCGCGGAGCGATGCTTCCGGGAAGGTGTGTTGCCGCCAGGAATGTGCGGTGCTGTCATTCTCCAGCAATTCGGGGAGCGGTGTTTCCAGGTCGGTTGTAGAAACTGCGACTGAAGTCGGAACTACGAAAGAAAAATCACATTGTAGTAACGACTTCAGTCGTTATTTTTTATTATGCGTTCAGGTTGATCTCTTCAATGCGTAAATTCGAAAGGTCGCTGCGACCGATCCCCATCGCCGTGGCTGCAACCACGTAGTCAAGGTCTTCCGGTTTCATATCGAAGAGGGTCGCTGTATACGAGTCCAGGGCTACGATATCTTGAGAAACAACCACCGTGTCCAACTGTTTGACGTCACTCAATGCACCTCCAGTGGGACCGAATGCCATCAGCATGCGCACTGCATCCATCACATTGAGGGTTGGTTTCACCCGGCTGGCGAGGTCCGCGAGCCTTTGACCCATGTTGGTGTGCATGGTCAATCTTTTATCCATCACACCCATCAGGTTCTTGATCCCGAGTGTTAATTTTGCGTCCTGGTGGTGCTTGGCGATAGGCACATTGATGACCACATCTGCGTTGAGTACCTCGTCGTAGAGGTCCAACGTTTTTAAATCAACACCTTGAGGCAGATCCGTTGCGACGTATTTTTCGGGGTACATGAATTCCATGACTCCACCGGCTGCCTCCACCTCCTTCTGGATCCCGCTGTTGCGGTAGGCATCCCAAAGTTCCTCGCGCCAGGTGTGGTCCATCACGCGCACTTTACCTGCTCCGGCTTCAAACGCCATCTTGACCAGCGCGCCAACTACCCAGGGGTTGGTGGTGGCAGCGAACTCGTAAGCCCGGAAGCTAACACACATATTGGGCTTGATGATCACGTTCGCGCCTTTGCTGACGAATTTTTCCATACCGCCGATCGCGGCGATGGCAGTGCGCACCAGGGTCTCCGGGTCACCATTGCGGGCAACTACCAGGTCTGGTGAAACTGGTGTTGTGGCAGTCGCAGTTGGTTCTAGCGGTGTATTTGTGGGAGCCTGAGTGGCTGTCGGCGCCTGATCGAGAAGTATTTCTTCGGTCGCGGTCGGCTGAGGTGGTGTCTCGGTGGGAAGCGGAACCTGGGTCGGTTCCTGCGTTTGGGTAGCGAGAACAGCCTGCTGGGTGGCGTTCACCCCACAGGCTGTAAGTACTTGACTGATCGCCAGAACCCCCATACTTCCACCAGCGGCTTTCAAGAATTCTCTTCTGGATAATCTCTTCATCAAACCGGTCTCCATACCTTTAAAAGATAGCAATAAGGGGTAAAAGTAGTCTACCATAGAAGCCTGTGTTTGGGCAGGATTGTGAAAAAAAGGACATGCTATAATTGTGACCATTCCCACATTCAGGCAGCACAGCATGAACCTCCCTCCAGAACAAATTGCCAGACTGATTGACCTCAGCGCGGTGAGGTCAGATTCGGATGACCGTTCTATTGGAGAATTGGTCAGGACGGCTGAGCAGTTCGGAGTTTACCTGGTGACAGTATTACCCAACCAGTTGCCGCATTTGAAACGACTGCTGGGTGAAAACCGCATGATTAAGATTGGTGGGAACGTGGGATTCCCCTCCGGTGGTCAATCCCGGAATATCAAGGCGATGGAGGCGAGGGAGATGGTGGATGCCGGGTGTGATGAGATCGATATGGTCATCGACCTGGCAGCTTTTTTATCAGGCAGGACAGGGCAGGTGTGCGATGAAATCAAACAGGTAGTGGAGATTTGCGCCGGGTGTCCCGTAAAAGTGATCATCGAAACTCACTACCTGAACCCGGACCAGATCAGGTCCGCCTGTGATCTGGCTATCGAGGCGGGTGCAGCGTTCGTGAAAACTTCGACAGGCTGGACACCTACAGGTGCAACCAGGGAGAATATTGCCCTGATCAAGCAGCACGTTGGCGAGCGCATCAAGATCAAAGCATCCGGGGGGATACGAGACCCTCAGCTTCTTTACGACTTGTTCGCTCTTGGCGCCAGCAGGTTTGGTCTTTCCTATAAATCTGGCGGTGCGCTTTTACGGGAATTGACCCCGATCTGGTCAGACACCCGTGCTGCCGCACAGGCAGGGGAGTTCTTCCATCGATCCCAGTCAAAATATCCGCGGCGCTTTGATCGGTCTTGACCTTCGCCACACGAAAGCGGATGTGGCGCGTGCAGTAATGGAGGGGATCGCCTTGCAGCAGCGAATGGCTCTGGATGTGCTGCGCGAGCTGACTCCCATACGAAATGAGATCAAGGTTGTGGGTGGGGGCAGCCGCAGCAGCCTCTGGAGACAGATCCATGCGGATGTTTATGGATTGAAGATTGTGAAGACCAATATTGACCAGGATGCGGCTGCAATCGGCGCGGCAGCTCTTGCTGCTGTTGGCACGGGTTTGTGGCAGGATTTTGACCCGTTGAAAAAACTGCACAAGATTGACTCGGTTTCGCTGGTTGACCCAACGAATAATGCAATCTATGAGCAGCTGCTGCCCATCTTCAAGCAGGCTGGATTTCACCTTGCGGAACTGGGTGACAGCATGGCGCGTGTTCTGTCATCCGCATAAATGTAAAGGAGGAAGAAGTGGAATTAGGTGTGATCATCACCCTGGGGGACGAATTTGAAAATGACCTGAACAGGCTGGCAGCCATGGGATTTACCACCTGCCAGTTGAACTGCTGGGATGAGACCCGGTTTTCGGACGAAAACGCACGTCGGGTAATAGATTCCTGCAGCAGAACTGGGATCAGGATTACGGCTTTATGGTGCGGCTGGGGAGGTCCGGCAGTTTGGGACCTGGTCGAAGGTCCTCTCACTCTTGGTCTGGTACCGATAACCTACCGGCATGAACGCGTAAAGACCTTGTTGAAGGGCGCAGATTTCACGGCATCCGTGGGCGTAAAATCGATGGTCACACATGTTGGTTTCATCCCCGAGGATCCTAATTCCCCCCAATATCCCGGTTTGATAGCAGCTTTGGGGATCCTGGTGAACCACTGCCGGTCACTCTCAATCGATTTCCTTTTTGAGACCGGGCAGGAAACACCGGTCACGCTGTTGAGGACTATCGAAGACCTGGGAATGACTAACGTTGGGGTGAACCTCGATCCGGCAAACCTGATCCTGTATGGCAAAGGCAATCCGGTTGATGCCATGGACGTGATTGGCAAGTATGTGCGCGGGGTTCACGCCAAGGACGGCTTGTACCCCACAACCGGTAGGCTCCTGGGGCTCGAAGTCCCATTGGGGGAAGGCAAGGTCGATTTTCCGAGGCTGATCGAACGGTTGAAGGAGAATAATTACGACGGCGCCTTGACCATCGAGCGGGAAATCTCTGGTGATCAGCAAATAACGGATATACTTTCTGCCCAGAGATTCTTGAAAGAGCTGATATAAACCGGGCATTGACACGGTGAAAATAAAACAACCCTGAACCGAAAAAAGGTGAAACATGGATAAATTTCTCCTGGATGGTGCCTGGAAACTCTACGCCATAAGTGGCGAAGAACATCCAATTCTTCAACCTGGGGACCTGGCGGGTTGTGGTGTCCAGGGTATCGATGCGCAGGTGCCTGGAAATGTCGAGCTGGACCTGCAGCGCGCCGGTGTGCCGATCCCCGGGCTGCAGCCACACCCTTATCATGGCAGTAATATACAGGAGTTACGCCGGCTGGAAAGTTATGACTGGTGGTATGAAAAGGAATTCGAACTGCCTGAGCTGTCTCTAGCTGGCAGGATAGAGATCGTGTTCGAAGGCGTGGACACGCTGGCAACAATCTGGATCAATGGGGAAAATGTGGGGGAAATGGACAACATGCTGATCCCTCATCGTTTCGACGTGACGGATTATCTCAGCCGCTCAGGGAAAAATCATATTTTTATTCACATCCGTTCCGCAGTTAATGAAGCGCGGAAATTCACCTACGAACCGTCGATGATGAGCTGGGAACACCGCTTTGAAGGATTGTTCCTGCGCAAAGCTCCCCACATGTGGGGCTGGGACATCATGCCGCGCGCCGTTTCAGCCGGAATCTGGAGATCGGTTTACCTGCAGGAGATCCCGGAAAATAGGTTTGACTGGATCTATTACTGGACTTCTGCAGTACTTCCGTCAGGCGCTGGACCTGGGGGTCAGGTTCGCAGTCCGCACCGGCAATTTTGATCCGGCTCAATTAACAATGAAATTTCATGGAGTATGCGGCGAGCATGCATTCGAATATGAGTACCCGATGGAATTCGTGGTTGACGGGTGCACCATACCCATCGACGGAGCCAGGTTGTGGTGGCCTGCCGGATACGGCGAAGCGAACCTGTACCAAATCAAAGCGCAGTTGTTCCACAGAGGCAATCTCCTGGTGGAGCGAGTCGACCAGATAGGCATTCGCCTGGTTGAAATCGAGCGCACCGAGACTGCAGGGCAGACCTGGGCTCCGCAAGCGCTCCAGGGAGAAGTTGCCAGGTTCGACCGGCAGCCCCTGATGGATTCCCATTTCCTCATCAAAGTCAACCATGAGCCTGTGATGGTCAAAGGTACGAATTGGGTTCCTTTGGATGCCTACCACAGCCAGGACCGGCTCAGGCTGGATGAGGCAGTTAGCATGGTTGAGGACCTTGGCTGCAACATGATCCGCTGCTGGGGCGGGAACGTGTATGAGAGCGATGCTTTTTTCGACTGGTGTGACCGGCACGGTATCCTCGTCTGGCAGGACTTCGCCTTTGCCTGCAACATATACCCGCAAACAGAAGAATTCCTCTTGCGGGTCAAAGCCGAAGCCGAGGAAACCGTCATCCGGCTGCGCAACCATACCTGCCTGGCTGTCTGGTGCGGTGACAATGAAATTGACATGGCGTACCTGTCAGACCGGCGTGACCCGGGCTTGAACCGCCTGACCAGGGAGGTGCTGCCCGGGGTGGTTGAGCGCCTGGATCCGTATACCAGCTACCTGCCCAGTTCCCCGTATGTGCCGCCATCCCTGGTGAAGACAGGTAACGCCTGGCAGCAGACCCCTGAGCAGCATTTATGGGGACCACGCGGGTATTTCAAGAATCCGTTCTATACGAACCATTCAGCTCATTTCATCGGCGAGATTGGCTACCATGGCTGTCCGGACGTTGCCTCGATCCGTAAATTTATCCCGCAGGAATCCCTCTGGCCTGCACTCGGTAACGATGATTGGCAGGTTCACGCTGTTTACCACTGGCTGCACAAAGCCTTTGACCGTGACAGGATCCAGCTGATGTTCAATCAGGTCAGGGAATTCTTTGGCTTCATGCCTGAAGATTTGATAACCCTGGCTCAGGCAAGCCAGATTGTCCAGGCAGAGGCGAAGAAATATTTTATCGAGTCCACCCGCATGAGGAAGTGGATCACCAGCGGGATATTATGGTGGAACCTGATCGATGGATGGCCCCAGTTTTCGGACGCGATCGTAGATTATTATTATGCCCGTAAACTGGCTTACGAATATATCCGCAGGGTTCAGGTTCCTGTATGCGTGATGATCGGGGAGCCTGGCAGCGGCAAGTATTTGCCAGTGGTTATTGGCAATGACAGCTTGAAAGACCAGCATGTGCGCTACCGGGTGCAGGATGCGGATGATGGGTCGGAGGTTGCAGCCGGTGATTTCATGGTACCCAGAAACCAGAACTGGCAGGTGTCCAGGATACGCACTTTTTCGGGCGAGAAGAGATTATTTCTGATAAAGTGGGTCATCGAAGATCAGCAATTTGGAAACCATTACCTGGCGGGTACACCACCTTTTGATTTTGCTCAATATACCGGGTGGCTGAAGAAAATATCCCGGCTTCCGAAAGAAATCAACCTGCGCGGTTTGAACTTAGATTAAGAAAGTGGGAATTCAGTCACTTGCCTTTGTAAAAAACCAAATTACGCGTATACTTAGGCAAATTTTTCCACAAGTTGTAAGCGCAACAAATTAAGGAGAGTGTGCCATGATGAAGCTTGCCTCAGCAGATACCCCGGCATATGCAGTGCCAGAACCCACATTGGTGCCGGTCAGTGATTTCCTGACCCAATTGACTCCCATCCCGCCATCCAGGATGTTCTTGATTAATAAGTCACTCAAGACCTACCAGGAGAAATACCCGGGCAGCCCTGTGTTTGATGCATCCCAGGGCGATGGCGGCGCCAGCCTTCCGGGCGTGCCAAAGGAAATCCTCGAGCAGGCAGTCAGGATGCAGATCGAACATGGCACTGCCTACGATATGCCTTTTGGGACGAACGATTACCGCAAGATTGTGGTCGAAAAATACTGGCGGTTGGATCCCGACCTGGGTTTTGGTCCGGCGAATGTTTTGGGGGTAATGGGTGGTCGCGATGGTCTTGTCAAAGCATACCAGGCGATGCTAGCTCTGGGGCATGGTCGCCAGGGTGATGCTTTAATCGTTTCCCGCGTCCCCTGGATTTCGTATAACTGGGGTCCGTATGGCGTTGGAGCTAATGTGCTCTGGGCTCCTGGAAACCCGGAAGAAGGATGGGGATACAGCGAGGAAAGCATCCGCACATGCGTCGATTTCACTGCCAGGAGCGGGAGAAAAATTGCCGGTATGGTGATCACCTGCCCGGATAATCCCACGGGGTTGACCATTTCACTCGAGCGTCAGGCAGAACTGGCGCGTGCGGCTCTGGATGCTGGCGTAGCATTTGTGCTGATGGACTGGATGTACCATTATGTGACCGATGAACAGCCCAATGACCTGAACGCCTTTTTGAGAATGTTCACACCCGAAGAGCGCCAGCGCCTGATGTTCCTTGACGGCATCACCAAAAGCCTCGGCGCATCCAATGTGCGCAACTGCCACCTGATTGCCTCGGAGGAAGTGGTCAAGTGGATTGTCGCCAGGGCTTCTCACACCGTCATGCCATCCTACTTTTCACTGGCGGTGGCGATGAGCGCTTATGAAATGGGGTATGCAGCTGCCAGCAAAAGCATCGTCGAACCCACCAATGCCAGCAGGATTGTGCTGGACGCTTTCTTGAAGGAGAACAATTTCACCTACATCCTGGGAAAGGGATATTACGCATTCATTCACGTGGGAGAATGGATTGGCGCTAAAGGTTGGACGGATACCGAACCGATGGGACAGTACCTTGCTGAGGAACATGGGGTGGCTGTTGTACCGGGCGCATTCTTCTCACCTTACGGTGGTGAATGGATCCGTTTTTCCTATGCAACCCCTCCGGAGAGAACCCTGGGTGCAGCGAATCGATTGAAAGAGGGGTTGAGCAGTTTGTCTGCTTGAGGCGATGTTTGACATAAATCGGTTTGTTGAAAAATACCAGCTTGCGCTGGAGTTTGCGGTTGACAACCGGCTCGATAACGGATTATGCGGTTTTGAGCTTGAATGGAACCTGCTCGATGATCAGTTCCGCCCATTGCTGACGGTTGGATCTGGTCCAGAGAAAGTTTCATTTGTCGATTACCTGCGCGAGCATTATCTCTTCCCCTGGCTGCGTGAATTCAGCCAATTAGAAGCCTTCCAGTGGATGATCGAGTGGGCGACACGACCCTATTACCATCCGCGCGGCGCTGTTTATGAAGGGCGCCTGATGGAAGCTGCTTTGATCAACTCCATCCACATGGTGGGAAGGGAATTCGATGAGACCCTGTTCCACTTGCAGGGAAACCTGCCGGTGCTCACGCCGGTCAGCCACGAATTAATCCCTGGATCCTGGCACATCGCCAAGCGACGTTACCTGGAACGCTGTGTTGATCTTTACGGTGAAAGCCTGGCTACGGCGGGACTGCATACGAACTTATCCCTTCCAGACCCTCTCTTTGCCTGGGATTTTATGCACCTGCCGCCTACGGAAAGAGGCGATTCTCACCTGGATGATTATAAAAGCAGCTATTACATCACTGCCACACGGCTTTTGAGAGCTTTCGCGTCCTTGTTTATTGCTGCGAGTGCGTCTACGCCCTTAATGGCGGAAAGACGCGGTGATGAATCGGTGGTGGTGGTGACGGATTTCGACTCTGTGCGTAACCTCACTTTCCCGAATCCCCCTTCATTAGATCTCCCCAACCTCTACCGTTCATATAACGATTATCTACAGCTTTCTTATGACCTGGTTCGCAGAGGCATCCGTTTCGGAAACAACAACTGGACGCCTGTACGTGCCCGGTCATTCGCTGAACCGGTCGAAAGGTTGATCGCCGTCACCAGTGACCAGCTGCAGGATATTTATGCCCGGGGCTTGTATTCGGTGGGTGAAACGGTACCGTTCGAAGAGATGGCTCGCCAGATAGAAATCCAGAACCTGCTTGCACGCATCAACCTGCCTATGGCGCGGGTTGAAGTGCGCACGGATGACGGCGACCACACCCTGGAAGAAGATATCGCCAATATCACCCTGAAACACCTTTTGATGCTGCGTTTTTACGCGGATCCTGGGTTTGCCAGGGCTTTCCGATATGATGAAGAGGATCTTGCCCGCGCCCGCAGGAATGAGGAACTTGCCGCACGCCACGGGCTGCGTGCCGAGATCGAGAATCCTTTTACTGGTAAACCGGTGGGCATGCGCGATTTCTTGAAATGGACCCTGGATGAAATCTTGCCTTTAGCTGACGCATTGGGTTGCAGAGGAGAACTGCACCCCCTCGAAGATATGGCGGCGGGTGGTCCCAACACGGCTGAAACCCTGCGCCATCGCCTCAAGGAACAGCTGGGTGGTGACAGGGTTGTGCCCATCAGCCTGCTCAGGGAGCTTTCCACTGAACGCCAGGAACGGGTGATCCATGATGTTGAGATGATTGCCGAGACCTATGCAGTCCTGGGAAAAGAAGCGGTGAAATTAGGTGAATTTTTGCAGCATGCCCGGGACGATGTACGTGATGCCATCTCGGCGCCGGTGCGCTTCCGCCCTCGGCCTCAGGCTTTGATAGAAGTCTCCTATCCTGATAAAACCAGCGAGATTGTGGCGGCAGCACGGCAGTTGATCCGCATTCCTTCGGTGACAGCCTGCCCTGACGAGAGGCTGGACGAAGTAAACCGGGCTGCCACCTTCATCTTCGATTATTTTCGCAACCATGGGCTGGATGTGCGCTATTTCGACCAGGAGAAATATCCTGCATTGCTGGTCAGTTTTCCCGGACGCACCCATGCCCGCATGATGCTGAGCGGTCATTTCGATGTTGTCGCTCCAGAGCCTGACGAAAGCCAGTTTGAGCCCAGGATCGAGGGCGATTATCTGTGGGGGCGCGGTGCTGCCGATATGAAGACGGTGGTGGCAACCTACATGGTTTGGATGAAGGATGTGCTCAGGTTGGGACCACCTTACCCGGATGCCAACCTTCTGTTGGTCGGGAATGAGGAGAATGGGGAAGCAGAGCCAATGGGCACCCCGCATGTCCTGCGAGTCCTTGAGACAGAATCCGGATATAAACCGGGGCTGCTGGTGGCGGGTGAACGCACGGGTGAAAAGGGTGATGAGCTGTGGGGGGAAATCTGTATTCAGAACCGAGGCGTGATGCGCTTCGAAGTCATCGCACATGGGCACCGTGCTCACACCGCCCTGGCTGCCGGTTCAGCTGATCTGACGGAGCGCCTGTTCCATGCCAAGAATGAGCTTCAGAAAGCCATGGAAAGGCTGCTAACACTTTCCAGTCCCGATAAATGGCAATCGCAGGCACGCTTTCCATTCGTCAGCATCGGTACACCGGGTGTTTATAATATAACCGCCTCGCACGGGATCCTGGGGATTGAAGTGCGTACGATCCCCCAGGATGACGCCAGGCAGCTGGTTTCAGAGCTGCGCAAAGTGTGTGAAGAGCTGGATATGGACCTGAGAGTTTCGGTGAATGAACCGGGGATCGCTTGTGACCCGGAAAACCCGGTTTTGCTGTCATTGGTCGATGCTGTGCGCCAGGCTTCCGAAAAAGAACCGGTGATCTCCAGAAAATTGCCGGGAACAAGCGCCCGGTTTGCCCCGGGAGGGCAGGGTGTGGTTTGGGGACAGAGCGGGTTAGCGCCTCATGGCAAGGACGAAAAACATTATGTGCCCAGCATCCTGCCTTTTTACCAGGCTCTGATGAAATTAAACCTGACTTTACAATCATCTTGAAAGGATTAGTTTATGTTTAGAAACCTGCCTGTCCAGAAACCCAATCCCGATAGTTCCCTGTTCATCAAAACCCTCATGGGTCAAGAAAGGACCGCACGTCCTCCATTGGTTGAATACCTGGTCGATGAAGTGCTGATGCGCCCAATCACCACGGACATGCTGGGGAGACAATGGGTGTCGAGCGGTGATGACCGCGAATCCCAGGAAGCGTATCTGGATAACTTCATCCAGTTTTGGTACCGGCTTGGGTATGATTTTGTCCGTTTTGAACGGTCTTTGGGTTTTCCCGTACATACGAACGTCACTGCTGACACTGCGGATGGTGCCAATAAAGACCGCTCCTGGGCAGACCAGCACCATGGGATGATCACCTCGTGGGATGATTTCGAGCGTTACCCGTGGCCCAGGGTCGAAGATTATGATTTCCATGCCTATGAATACCTGAATGACCATCTTCCTGAAGGCATGGGCTTGATCGTGTGCCATGCCGCTGGCATGTTCGAACACCTCTCACACATCATGTCTTATGAGGGACTGTGCATGACACTGATGGACGATGAAGCGCTGGTCAAGGCGATGTCTGACAGACTCGGGGAGATCATGGTCGAGTTTTACGCTCATCTGCTCACACTGGACAGGGTGGTTGCCATTTTCCCCGGCGATGACATGGGTTTCCGCACTGCCACACTCGTCGCCCCGGATGACCTGCGCAAGTATGTCTTACCCTGGCACAAACGCTTTGCCGCGATGGCTCATGAAAAGGGCTTGCCGTATTTTGTGCATTCATGCGGTAACCTGGAAAAGATCATGGAGAATCTTATCGAGGACGTGCGCATCGATGGCAAGCATTCTTATGAGGATGCCATCATCCCGGTCGAAGACTTCCAGGCGAAATACGGCGACCGTATCGCTGTCCTGGGAGGGGTGGACGTCCACCGCCTGACCACCCATACACCCGAACAGATCCGCGACAGAGTGCGTTACCTGAAAGAGGTGTGCGGATCACGCGGCAGGTATGCGATTGGCTCTGGCAACTCGATCCCCAGCTACATCCCGCTGGAGAATTACCTCACAATGGTGGATGAGGCTCTGAATTAACGCATTACACCGGGTGGAGTGGTTTTTTACCCTTTAGAACTCGATATACATCATTGACCAGAACCATATCGCAGTCATAGGTGGATCCGCCCAAATGGGGTGCAAAAACCACATTATCGAGCGTCAACAGCGGGTTATCGGGTAAAACAGGTTCATCCTGGTATACATCCAGCGCGGCTGCTGATATTTTCTTTTCTGCCAGAGCTTTGAATAATTCACGTTCATCTACCAGAGCTCCTCTGGCAGTATTAACAAAAATCGAACCGGGTTTCATCTGCTCGAACTGCTTTTTGCCGAACATCCCTTTTGTCTCAGGAAGAAGTGGTGCCAGAAGGATAATATAATTGGAATTTTGGAGCAGTGGAATGAATTCCATGTATTCTATCCCCAGGATCTGCTCAAGGTCGCGTTTTCTTTCGATGTCATAATATACGATCCTTGAATCGAAGCCTGTTAAGCGTTTTGCTACGATTGAGCCAATGCGTCCCATACCAATGATCCCGATGGTTTTCCCGAAAATATTCTGCCCGGAATATCTCACTTTCAGATCCTGAGAATCCTTCCATAAACCGTCGCGGATATCCTGGTGTGCCTGGGGGATATTCCTGGCGGCTGCCAGCAGCAATGCAATGGTAAATTCGGCTACGGTACCCCAAAGAGAAGGAACATCCGTGACAACGATGCCGCGTTCATCTGCGATTTGCTTGAATTCATACGGGCAGGAATGTGCGCTGACCACCTTAAGACGTTCAGCGCGCCAAATTGTTTCGCGGTTGAACCTGGGCGTGTAGGTTATCAGCGCATCACTTGCCAGCATATCATCGGTCAGGTCCGGGTGATCCCAGGGATATACCTTCACCTCTGCAAAAAGCTCCAGTTGATGGATTGCCATGGGATGCATTGCCATCCCGACGGTTACTCTGTAAGATTTTCCCATGACAATCGGTTCAATTAAACGGACCGGTACATAGCGATCACTTTCTCGGGTTCGATTTCTGCCAGGATGTTGTGAATGTTGCAGAAGACGTAACCGCCATCCTGTTTCATCACCTCGACCACTTCGCGGACTTCTTTCGCCACATCATCCACGCTGCCAAGCGGTAATGTGCCCTGGGAATTGACTCCGCCTCCCCAGAGCGTGATCCTGCCCCTGGCTTTATCTTTCCAATCCTGGAAGGATTGCTTACCCGCGGTCCACTGGACAGGATTGAGGATATCGAAGTCACTCTCAATCACCAGATCAATCAGATCGTAGATTGCCCCGCAGGAATGCAGAAATGTTTTTACCTGGGGTGCAATCTGGTGGACTGCCTGGTTAATTTGAAGCCTGTAGGGGAGGAAAAGATCTCGATATACATTCGGAGAAGCGATTGGATGGTTCTGGGTGCCCCAATCATCGGCTGCCATCATGATGATGTCAACATAAGGCGCTATCTCCGGCAGGATCGCACGGATATTGCGCAGGGCATATTCCGTGACCAGGGAATGCAGCTCGTGGACAAAATCCGGTTCGGTGATGCAGATAACCGGGAAAATGCCCATGCCTCCCCAACCATGGATGCTGATCGGAGCGCCTATGTATCTTTCTGCCAGGAAGATTGCCCGGTCGGAAGTTTCGCGCACCTTTTTGCACAGGTCACGGATTTCATCAATGTGTTCGTCCGTCAAAGGATTGGCTTCCATTGAACTTTTTACCTGCTGCAGGTCCGGCTTGGGGAAGTCACCTTTCAGGTTCAGGGGCTGACCACCGTGTTCTTCATCGAAAACAAAAGAGCTGGGAGGCATACGCGAGTTTCCCTGCCGGATGGTTCCATCTGGCAGGTTTGTAAATGCGGCTGGGTTTCTTACCAGGGCAGGCAACCGTCCGTGGAAGTCGTATTCCTTCCATACTTCCTGCTGGTCGAAAGCGTTGGTCACCCCATCAGAAACGGTGATCACATCGGTTCCCAGCGCCTCGAGCACATCCAGATCGGGAAGGGCGAGCATCTGACCGGTATCTTCTACCCTTGGCAGGCGCGGCGGCAGCCCAAGCGCTTCGACCAGCCTGGGATAGGCGAAGGCGCTGATTCCCGTGGACCTCATGCCAGCCAGATCCTTGGGAACACGGTCGGTTTCCTGGAAACTCAAGCTCTTAAGCACGCGTTCTCTTCTCGTTGTCATTCGTCAAACTCCTTGTATACATGGACAAAATTGGGTTTGTGAAAACGTCAGGATAGGACTCAAAGCAAATATCCTTGACCAGTTTTTAAGCTTTCCATGGGACTGGACGAATTCTAGCATAATCCCAGCATATCCAGACAAAAAATGATGGGAGAATTTGTCGAGAAGCATTCGGAGAACCATTCAGGTCTTGCCGTTTTAGCCAAATAAGTTTATCCTTTGACATATTTTGTGCCAATATCCAATTCAATTCTGCCCCTAAGGAGATCCCAATGACAAAAAAATATAAGGTTGGCATGCTTGGTCTAGGAGGTATTGCCCACACCCATGTGCCGGGCTGGGAAGCCTCGGAGTATACCGAGATCGTTGCAGGCAGCGATATCAACGCGGAGGTTTTTCCAACCTGGAAAGAGCGTTATGGAATGGAGAAATTTTACAATGATCCGTTCGACCTGATCCGTGATCCTGAGATTGATATTATCGATATTTGTTCCCCTAATATGTACCATGCTGCCCAGACGATCGCCGCTCTGGATGCTGGAAAACATGTGATCTGTGAAAAGCCCCTTGCGCCAACTCCCGGCGAAATCCGTGAGATGATCGCCGCTCGTGACCGGTCAGGCAAACTCTTGATGACCGCCCAGCACTTCCGCTACCGCGGCGTTTCCCAGATGCTCAAGGCGGAGCTGGACATGGGCTTATTGGGCGATGTTTACCATGCGCGCGCCTGGATGCTGCGCCGCAGCGGCTTGCCGGTTGCACCCACCTTCATCTACAAGGAGATCAGCGGCGGTGGTCCCTGCATCGATATCGGCGTTCATATTCTCGACACAACCCTGTGGTTGATGGGGCATCCCAAGCCGGTCGCTGTAAGCGGTGTGGCGAAGACCGCCCTGGCGCACCACGAGGGCGCCTTCACCAGCTGGGGCAGGCGCCCGGTGCCGCAGGACCTCGACGTGGAGGATTTCGCCGCAGCCTTCGTGCGATTTGAGAATGGCGCCACCCTGATCATCGAAGTCAGCTGGCTGCTGCACCACAATGTGCAGGGTGAAGATGCGAAGATCTGGTTGTACGGTACCGAGGGCGGCTGCGAATGGCCCAAGGCGGAAATTCTTACCAACAATTACGATACTCGCCAGATGCTCAACCAGACCCTGGCACTCACCCAGGATTCGATGGAGCCTCATGCCCTGGAATGTGTTGATTTTGCAAAGGCAGTGGCTGAGGGGCTGCCATCACCCGTCCCGCCAGAGCAATCGCTTTATGTGCAGACGATCCTCGATGGTATTTATCGAAGCCAGGCAGCGGGCAGGGAAGTCGCTGTGAGTCTGGAGGGATAAGATGGCTTATTCAGTTGCCCTGGTTGGAGGCGCTCACATCCACACGCCCGGCTTCATCAACAAGTTGAACGAGCGTGGGGATTTTCAATGTCAAATACGTCTGGGACCATGACCCCGCGAGGGCTCAGGCGCGAGCCGCAGCCCTTGAGCTCACAGGTAACGCCGGATCTCGAGCAGATATGGCGTGACGACGAGGTGGTGGCGGTGGTGGTGTGCTCTGAGACCAACCGCCATCAAAACCTGGTGCTGGCAGGCGCGCAGGCTGGCAAGCATTTGTTTGTGGAAAAACCCCTGGGGATGGGAGCAGAGGATGCTTACCTGATGGCTGAAGCGATTGAAGCTGCCGGTGTGCTGTTCCAGACCGGGTACTTCATGCGCGGTAATCCGGTGAATCGTTTTTTAAAAGCAGAAATTGAAGCCGGTCATTTCGGCAAGGTGACCCGCTACCGCCAGACCAACTGCCATTCCGGTTCTCTCGGCGGCTGGTTCGATACCGAGTGGCGCTGGATGGCAGACCTGGAGCAGGCAGGCTGCGGCGGCTTCGGGGATCTGGGCACGCATGCCCTGGACATCATGCTCTGGTTGATGGGGGATGTCGAACGGGTGACCGCCGATATCAACGTCGCCACCGGTCGATATGGAGACACGGACGAATATGGGGAAGGTCTGCTCAAGTTCCCGGGCGGGGCAGTTGGCAGCCTGGCAGCCGGTTGGGTGGATGTTGCCCACCCGATCAGCCTGATCGTCAGCGGGACGGAGGGGCATGCTTATGTGCTCAACGGGGAACTGTTCTACCAATCCAGCCTCGTAGAAGGCGCCGATGGCAAGAACGCCTGGACGCAGCTCCCGGAAGCCTGGCCGCACGCATTCGACCTGTTCCTGGATGCGGTCAGCGGGAATGAAGGACGCGCCTCTGGTAGGCGCGCCTCTGGTCGGCGTGCGTGAAGCCGCTTACCGCAGTGCGGTGATGGAGGCTTTGTATGCAGCCTCCGGGGCAAAGTGTTGGGTTGATTTGTGAGGATATTTCACATACTAGGGCACATAGGAACAAAGGTTAACTAAGACATTTTGTTAGCGGTAAAAAAACTTCCACGATCGGATTTGAGATCGCGGAGTTTACTTTATTAAAAACTTCGTGCACCTTTGATCCTTGGTGCTTCGTGTTTATGCCTCGATAAAATCTCTCAAGTAAGCAATGCTCTCAATCGCCCAATCCCATTCCATGCGGATGGATTCGTCCAGCGTTTTCTGTTCCGGGGTCCAGATTTCGAGGATCACATTGAAATCAAAAGCCGAAGCCTGAAGCGCATTGAGCAGCCAACTGGCGTCCAGCTGTCCTTTGCCAGCCGGTTTTCCGCTGCATGTGAAACCCATCATCGACCACACGCGCTGGACGATGAAATCCTTGTAGTGCAGGCACATTGTGCAAGGCGCCAGGATGCGCGTGACCTCTTTCCAACCCTCAGGCACTGCCAGGGAGTTGACCGTGTCCAGCACGACGCCGATGTTGGCGCTGCCCACGACGTCGATGGCTGATTTCATCTCTCCAGCCGGCATGTTGTGGTTTTCGAGCCCGAGGCGGATGCCCTCGCTTTCCAGGATGGGACGCAGCTTCTGGAGCTGCTTTACCAGGTCTGGCAAGGGTGGGATTTTCCCGGCGATCTCGGGCACCGTGCGGATAAACCGGCTGCCGGTCTGCTGGCAGAGGTCCACCTGTTTGCAAATCACCCGGGTTTCAAGCCCGCGTGTGCCCATCTCCAGCGTGATACCCAGGGCATCGGCTTTGTGTTTGAATTCGGAGATCTCTGCTTTTGAGCGCTTTTCCAGGGGCAGGTTGGGACCCATCTGGAGCAGGCTTACCCCCAGCTCTTTTGCCTTATCCAGCAGATCGGAGGGTGTGAGTGGGTTCTCGGGTCGCGCTCCTTCCAGTCCAACCGCCCACATGAAGGTAAATGTATTGATGCCCAGTTTCACGTTCAATCCTTAGATACGAAATGGACGAATAATCGAATGTACGAATGATTGAAAATTTTAACGCAGATTGCGCGGATTTTTGGATTACACAGATTTTTTTGATAACTTAAGAAACATCAGCGTAATCCTTAAAATCCCGAAATCTGTGTTCTTCTTTTTATTCCTTCCATTCGTGAAATTCGTGTTTAGCCTTTTCTAGAAATCTCCTGCGTAATGGCATTCACCTCTGCCATCACGTTCTCCGGGAGGAAGACGTCCTTCCAATCAGGCTGGAAGATGCGGTCTCGAGCACGGCTTACCGCCATTTTGGCGCCGTCAGAGAGTTCAGCATCGATGTACTGGAACAGGATGCCGATGTCGACGTTGATGTGCCCCAGGACGAACTCGCGCGCCGCTTCTTCCGGGACGCCATACCGGACTGCCTCCTGGATGGCTTCGGTGATCATCACCATGCAGGTCAGCACCACGGTTTCGGAAAGGGCTGGTTCCAGGATCGCCATCTGTTCCACCGTGACACGGTAAACGTTCATAACCGGCGCAAAAATAGTCCGCACCAGGGCTTCACCGGCAGCATAGTCTTTCTCGCTGCCCTGCATCAGCGCAGCGACAACATGCTGTTTAGCTTTAATTCCTCCAAAGAAGTCAAGGCGGGTTTCAAAATCGACCTCGTCACTCACCACCGGGGGGTGGCAGGGGTGGGTGACAAAATAGGAGAGATCCGGACGGACCAGAAGCTCTCCTCCATGCGGTGCTGCCGGGTCCAGGGTGACCAGCATCGCCCCGGGTTTCATCCAGGGGACCACCGAATGGGAAACTTTTCCCAGCAGGCGGTCGGGAATTGCCAGGATGACAATATCGGCAGAGGACGCAGCGAGATCGGCGGGGGCGGGTTCGACACCACGCTGGCGCAGGAGCTGCTGGGCGCGGTCACCTGCCTCAACATAAAGGGTCTGGTAATTCTGGGAATTCTTGCAGCCTCAGGCTGATGCGCGTGCCCATTTTCCCGGCAGCGCCAAACAACGCGATGGTGGTCATGACTTACCTCCGAATTCATATCGTAAAGTATTGGAAATTATACTTGTTCACTCAGGTGCCGGGCTTCTCTAAGTGCCAGGCATTTTCAAAATGCCTGGCACTTGATGTGACATGAATCCGGTTAGAATATAAAAAATATTTTTACGGAAATGAGACATGCATCCTATCGACTTCCCCTATGACGCGTTTGACCAGTTCAAAAAAGAGAAGGAGGCGGCTCTTGTCGCCTTCATGAATTCGTCGCCACCTTATCTGGACGTCCCGGTTGTCGTCCAGCCCCCGATCGATATCTGGGGGTCTGTTGCTGCGGACCGGGTTGCATCGCTCGAGCGCCAGCTGCAAGCCTTCCTGGTTGCCATGCAGCTCAAGTCCGATTTCGCCTTCACTTACCTGGAGCCCTGGCACGGTGTGGGGGTGTATGCCAACATCTTTGGCTGCGCGGTCAACTGGTACGATTTCGATGCCCCGCAAACCAGGGCGATCTACCATTCTCTGGATGAGCTGGAAGGTCTGGAAAAACCGGATATTTTGAGCGCAGAACTGCCCCGGATGATCCTGGAGACGATCCGCTACTACCGCCACGTGACCGGGGACCGCCTGGATATTTCACTCACGGATACACAGTCGCCCAATGACTCCGCCAGCCTGATCCTGGATACCAGCGAATTCTTTGCCTCAAGCCTGAATGACATGGATCGCCTGGCGCAGTTCATGGACCTGGTGACGGAGGTGATGATCGAGTTTTCCGAGATGCAGTTCGCTGTCATGGGACCCACCGCTACCCGACCCGGGCATATCATGCAGTCCGCGCGCAGCCTGCCCGGGATCTCGGTCTCGGATGACAACATGGCGGTCATCTCGGCAAAATCGTATGCCCATTCAGCGCTGCCATATAACAGCCGGCTGGGCGAGCACTTCGGCGGGATCGCCCTGCACACCTGCGGCGATTTTTCGCACAATTTCGCGGTGGTCAAGCAGGTGAAGAACCTGGTGTTGATGGATTGCGCGCTGGGCGGGGTGGACCCGCAGCCGAACGACCCTAAGAAGCTGGGTGATGCCTTCGCCGGGACGGGCATTGTGCTCAAGGTTCGCCTGGGAGCGGAAGAGCAATATTGGGAAGGTTTGGAAGACCTGGTGCGACCGGACCTGAAACTCATCCTGCAGTTTGCTTCTGAAGGTGACGTGGCGCAGTCCAACGATGCTTACGATGCACTGAAAGCGCGCTGCCGGGAAATCCTTAAGGTGAAAAGTTCGTAGTAACCACTTTAGTGGTTATTATCAGGAAAAGCGACTGAAGTCGCAACTACGAAGGGTTCTCTTTTGTTCGTAGTAACCACTTTAGTGGTTAGCACTATCGATAAGCAGCGACGCTTCATTCCCCAAAATTGGTGCCAATTTGAGTTTGGCTCAGGGTCTACACACCTCGATGTGTGCGTATTTTGATTTTGACATCAACAGGCGTTAAATAAGTGAGCAGCACCCTCACAGAATCTGGCGCGGTCTGGGCTTCGCGCATCTCCCACATGGTGTGGGCGTGGGCGCCGGGTGAGATTTCGATGACATCATTCCCATACTTCATCCTGCCGGAGCCCTGCTTCAAGAAGATCACCTGCCCCTTTTGCGGTTTGAGACTGGTGTCTGCCGTCTCCCAGATGCCGCCGGGGGGGAAATCGAAAGCCACCTGCGCTGCCACCCTGTCCATTCCATCCAGAGTCTGGTAATGAAGGTCGAAGCCATTATCCGCCTCGACGAAGGTCAGCCTGCTCAATGCAGGCGGCAGCCTGTAAAGGTCCCTTTCCTTTTTGGTTTCATCCCACAAGTCCGGGTCTACCGGGCGCCCCAAAGGCATTTCATATCCGGGTCGCCTGGGATTTGCCTGCCCTTTCGAGATCAGCGCGACGCCATTTTGCACGGTCTCCATTTCATCGCTGATGAACCAGCCGGTTTCGTAACCGAAATACGTCTGGCTGATCTTAACGCTGCTCAATTCGGCGTCTCCAAACACCAGGCTGAACAGGCGGGTGGTTGCCTGAAATGCAGATGCGCTGAGCAATCCTCTGCGCGAGCGCCAGATGCCATTCTTGGTCAGGGTGAATGTGTAATTCTCGGGAAGTTGGATCGAACGGCTTTCAGGTTCGCCATATTTCATCAACGGATACAACAACCACAGCAGGTTGCCGCCGTTGTCAGGGCTATGTTCCCAGAGGTAAAGGGCTGCTGCCTCGAATAAAGGTGAGGGCTTGACGGCGTTTAAAAGCAGGAAGCATGGCGCCAGCCCAACCGGGACGGCGCGAGTGCCGTAATCCTGGCGCCGGGAAAGCCCGGTCTCGGCTGTGCCATCGGCATGCAGCAGGCGCAGGTCCAGATCAAGGTTCTTCTGGACGGCTTCAAGCGCTCCAGGTGCATCCCAGTTTTCGTTGATCAGCAGCAGCGAGCGGTCGTTCACGGCATCGTAGGTGCCCACGCTGCGCTCGATATACATGCCCTCCTCATCCAGGTCAAATCCTTCCGCAAGGTAGGATGTGACAGCAGCCTCGACCACCAGGTCAGGAAAGAGCGCTTTTGCCTGGACCAGGGCTGAGGTGATTACCCAGCGGTGGTTGGGGGTGTGGAAACCGCCGCTGATCATGCCCGGCACAGCCCTGCGGATGAAGGATTCGATCTTCGCCAGCAATTGAATCCACAGGTGCGAATCGACATGATGAACGCGGGAGAGTTCAATAACCGTGCAGAGCAGCTGTACGGCAAATCCCGTATCCGGCGAGGAATCATAATTCACAGAGAGCAGGTCGATCCTTCCGCTTGGGCGCTGGGCTTTCAGCAGGTAATCGGCTGCCAGGTTGGCTCTTTCCAGCCAGGCAGCCATGTTTTCTTTCTGGTTCATGCACAGGTAGGCGATGGTAGAGATGAACCCGATCGCCGAATGCGGTTCCGCCAACCCAAAATCCGGGTGTACGATCCCGCCGTATTGCGGGTGAGTTGGATCAAGGATTTGCTTTGGGGCAATCTGTTCAAGCTGCTGTTCCAGCTGATCCAGCAAGGTGACAATGGTTAATGGCTGCATATAAATACTCCGATATTTTTTTATTCGCTGCAATCATATCGTAAAAAGAAAATAATAATGCAGGTTCTGCCAGGCAGATTCCCGGGATCATGACCAACAAGTCACCAGTCCTGGCAGGTTTCAGGTTAAAATCACTGCAAAAAGGAAGGTGGCGCAATGGACAACCGGGAAAGAGCAATCGCAATCTTAAATTACCAATCTTACGACCGCATCCCTGTGGTGCATTTCGGCTTCTGGGATGAGACCATGGAATTATGGGCGAAGCAGGGGCACATCAGTCTTGAAAATGCCAGAAATTGGGGGGATGGCAATATCCACGACCAGATCATCGGTGAGAAGCTGGGCTTTGACTTCAACTGGTACCGCACGTTCGGACCGAACACGGACTTAATGCCATTTTTTGAGGAAAAAGTTCTGGAAACCCTGCCCGATGGCACTCGCAAGCAGGTCAACCGGGATGGTGTCGTCATCCTGCAGAAAGACGGCGCCCAGGGAATCCCCACCGAGATCGATCATCTGTTCAAAGGACGCAAGGAATGGGATGAAGAATTTTCACACCGGCTGCAATATTCTCGAGAACGGGTCAATTATCCCGAAAGCCAGCTTGATTTTGTGCGCAAGGGTGAATGGGAAACCCCTTTGGGTTTGATGTGCGGGAGTTTGTTTGGACGCATCCGTGATTACGTCGGTATGGTCAACCTCGCCTATCTACAGGCGGATGATCCCGAATTATTCGATGAGATGATCGAGACAGTGGCTGATTTATGCTACCGCGGGGTGGTTGACACACTCGACATGGTCGACTGCCAGGGATCAAGCGCCAGAAGCTGTTTCGATTTCGGGCATTTTTGGGAAGATATCTGCTACCGGGCGGGACCATTGGTGAACCCAAAGGTGTTCGCCAGGAAGGTGGGTCCGCATTACAGGCGCATCACGGATTTGCTGCATAAATACAACATTGTGCTGGTATCGGTGGATTGCGACGGCAAGATCGATGAGCTGATCCCAACCTGGCTGGATAATGGCGTCAACGTGATGTTCCCGATCGAGGTGGGCACCTGGCAGGCCAGCATTGAGCCCTGGAGGAAAGAATACGGTCTCGAGATCCGCGGCGTGGGCGGGGTGGACAAGAAAGTTTTCGCGCAGGATTATGCTGCCATCGACGCGGAAGTGGAAAGGATGCGCTCGCTGGTGGACCTGGGTGGCTATATCCCCTGTCCGGATCACAGGCTGCCACCGGACGCGAAGTGGGAAAACGTGCAGTACTACTGCGACAGGATGCACAGGGTCTTCGGATGAAACGCCGCCTGACCAGAACGATGCATGGAGGAGAACCGGGTGATTAGCACAGAAAAGAAACAGGTCATCCTTCTGATGACGGACACACAGCGATGGGATATGCTCAATTGCTATGCTGAAACCGGCTTACTCACCCCCAACCTGGACAGGATTGCGTCCGAAGGGCTGCGCTTCGAGCGCGCCTATACCTGCCAGCCGGTATGTGGTCCGGCTCGCTCAGCGATGTTCACAGGGCTTTTCCCGCACTCGAACGGCAGCTGGGCGAACAGCATGCCCCTCGGTGATAATGTAAAGACCGTCGGGCAGCGGTTGAGCGATGCTGGCTACACCGCTGCCTACATTGGCAAGTGGCACCTTGATGGAAGCGATTATTTTGGATTGGGACGGGCTCCGCAAGGCTGGGATGCCGCTACCTGGTATGACATGCGCAACTACCTCGAGGAGCTGGAAGAAGCAGACCGTTTGGCATCCCGAAAACCCGATATCATGGCGCAGAGGCAAGTCACCGCCGAATTCACCTATGCACACCGTTGTTCAGACCGTGCCATACGATTCATCGAGGAACACGCGCATGAGGATTTCCTCCTGGTGGTCTCTTACGATGAGCCGCACCATCCGTATGTCTGCCCTGAACCGTACTCATCGATGTATTCAACCTTTGATTTCCCGGTCAGTGAGAACGTTCATGATCACCTGCAGGGGAAGCCTGAACACCAACGTGCCTGGTCCGGCGAACGGTACCAACGCGATTCCAGCCAGGTGCGCATACAACATCCTTATTTCTTCGGATGTAATTCCTTCGTCGATGAAGAAATTGGGCGCGTCATCGATGCGCTTGACGAACATATCCCTGGCGCCATCCTGATATATACATCCGATCACGGCGACATGCTCGAATCGCATTCCCTGACCAACAAGGGACCTTTTATGTATGAGGAGGTAACCCGCATCCCGTTCCTGATCCGCTGGAATGGGATTATCTCTGGTGATGAAGTTTCCACCCAGCTTGCTTCCCATATCAATCTTACGCCAACCATCCTGGACGTGTTCGGCATTGCGCTTCCTAACTGGATGGATGGGGTAAGTTTGCTGCCGCACATCATGGACAGGCAGAGAAAAGTGCAGGAGGAGGTGTTTATGGAGTTTGGGCGTTATGAGATCGACCACGATCCATTCTGTGGTTTCCAGCCCATCCGGTCGGTTTTCGACGGGCGTTATAAGTTGGTGATAAACCTGCTGAGTTCGGATGAACTCTATGACCTGGAGACAGACCCGGCTGAGATGCACAACCTGATCGAAGTAGAGCAGCATGTCGAGGTTCGCAACCGGCTGCACGATAAAATCTTGAATTGGATGGACGATACCCGTGATCCCTTCCGCGGGTATTACTGGGAACGCCGCCCGTGGAGGAGTGATGCCGCGCCGCCGAGTTGGGCGCATTCAGGGATGACGCGCCAGCGTGAACATGAGCAATATGAACCCCGCCAGCTTGATTATGCCACCGGTATGGAAATGACCAAACCTGTAAGGAAAATGCATTGAGATGAAAAAATCGATCTTTTACCGACCTGAAGATGGCGTTGCTGCTGATTTTATCCCTTATTACCACAATGGGAAATTTCATCTATTCTATCTAAAGGACTACCGGGATGTGGACGTCCATGGTGAGGGAACGCCCTGGTTCCACCTGGTCACAGGTGATTTTGTCCACTTTGAAGACCGGGGTGAGGTGCTGCCCAGGGGCACAAAGGCTGAGCAAGATCTGTATGTTTTTACGGGTTCGGTTATCGAGAACCAGAAAGTTCCAGGTGACTTCAGGATCTTCTATACCGGTCACAATCCGCACCTGGCAGCCCTGGGCAGACCCGTTCAGGCAGTCATGCAGGCGAAAAGCGCTGATCTGGATCATTGGCGGAAAGATGAAACTTTCTTCTTCCTCGCTCCATCCGAAATGGGGTACGAACCAGATGATTGGAGAGACCCATTCGTGTTCTGGGATGCTGAACGCCAGGAATACTGCATGCTCCTGGCAGCCAGGAAAATTGATGGACCGTCTCGAAATCGGGGTTTGACCGCACTCGCCGTGTCCAGGGATTTAACCAATTGGGATGTCAGCGAACCATTCTGGGCTCCGGATCAATATTTCACGCACGAATGTCCTGATTTATTCAGAATGGGCGAATACTGGTACCTGGTATTTTCGACATTCAGTGAGAAAACGGTGACCCATTACCGCTACAGCCGCAGCTTGAATGGTCCCTGGATCGCGCCGCCAGATGACCAGTTTGATGGGCGTGCTTATTATGCGGCGAAGACCGCCACGGATGGCAATCGCCGCTATTTATTTGGCTGGCTGGCAACCCGGTCAGGAATGAAAGATGACGGTGAGTGGAATTGGGGAGGAGATCTGGTTGTGCATCAAATTGAGCAGCAACCCGATGGGACTTTGTCTGCCCAATTGCCTGATCCGATCCGTTCTGTCTTTCAATTCAAACCCCACAACCAGCCCGCTGCCATCCTGGGTGACTGGAAATTCGATCAGAATTCCTGCCAATCCTCCTCAGTGGGGAGAAACTCCTCAATGATCTGGGGGGAATTGCCAAAAGAAGCCAGGGTCAGTTGTCAGGTTCAACTCAGCCCGGGCACTATTTCTGCAGGAATACTTTTACGGTCAGATGTAGAGATGTCTGCCTATTACCAGGTGCGCTTGGAGCCAGGACAGTCCAGGTTGGTCGTTGATCGCTGGCCAAGACCCGGTGACCAACCCTTCATGCTGGAACGATTTACCCGGATAGATTTTAGCCGGCTGATCAAAATCGAGCTTATGCTCAGCGGTTCCTGCCTGGTGATTTATTTAAATGATCAGACAGCCCTTTCCTGCCGGATTTACGAACATTCTGTTGGAAACCTTGGATTTTTTGTGGTTGATGGTGATGTGGAATTTGAAGAAATCTGCGTTCAAACCAGAGACCCGATTGGATGACCCTATGAAAACACTTTCTCGCTGCATACTTTTTGGGGGGTTATGTTTTTTCCTGGCGTTTGCAGCTTGCTCGCCAGGGGAATCATCGACCATAGAAGCAACCATGACTATTGTCGAAACTGAGGCTATCTCCCCAGCCACACCACAGGATGTTGACGATGTACCTTCGCCGGAAGGAGATCAATCGATCCCTGCAGCTGAGCTGCCTGTGCTGCCTGCACCACCAGAATTTCCAGCGAAACCTAACCTTACGGGCAAAGATGATTACTTTACAAATTCGGGATCGTGTATTGCCTGCCATACTGTCCTGAAAGATAACGCTGGGAACGAAATATCGATGGACACAACCTGGAGATCATCCATTAAGGCGCAAGCTGCGGTTGATCCATACTACCTGGCAACGGTTAGAAGTGAAATTGAACAACACCCCGAATTGCGCGCCGTGATCGAGGATACCTGCGCATCCTGCCATATGCCCATGGCAGCGACCTCGATCCATTTTGAGGGGGGGCAGGCGGCAATCCTGGATGATGGTTTGCTTGATCCAGAGGCTGCAAAGCATGACCTGGGTATCGAGGGAGTCTCCTGCAACTTATGCCACCAGATCAGGGCAGACAACCTGGGCACTGAGGAAAGCTTCAGTGCAGGATATGTGATCGATTCTGATTTGCCCATGGGTCAGCGACCCTCTTATGGACGTTTCCCGGTTACGAAACAATATGAAACCCTGATGTCTGGCGGTTCTGGTTTCTTGCCGGTGCAAAGCGACCATATTCAAAAATCTGAGTTGTGCGCAACCTGTCATAATTTGCTGACCCCGTACCTGGATGAGAATGACGATATTGCCGGTATATTCCCTGAACAGATGGTTTATTCGGAATGGTTGAACAGTGATTATGCCGGGTCATTCTCCTGCCAGGACTGCCATATGCCGGTCATCAAGGGAGAATATGCGATTACTTCTCTTTCAACGCCGGCACGGGCACCCTTTCACCAGCATCTGTTTCAAGGTGGAAACGCGTATATGCTCAGAATTTTCCAGTATTTCGGTGAAGAGATCGGCATCTCAGCATCATCGGAACAGTTAATCAACACGCTGGTCGCAACCGAGGGGTTGCTCCAGGCAAAGACCGCAGCGATCGAATTGGAGAACCTAAAAATTTCTGAAGGCAGGCTGACGGGTGAAATAATGGTTAAGAATTTTTCAGGACATAAATTCCCAACGAGTTACCCCTCCCGTCGTGCCTGGCTGCTGATCAGGCTGGTTGATGATCAAGACCGGATTATTTTTGAGAGTGGAGGGTATTCTGCGGAGGGAATGATTGACGAAAATGATAATGATAGGGATGCGAATCTGTTCGAACCGCATCATGAAGCAATCACCTCCTCAGAACAGGTCCAGATTTACGAATTGATAATGGGTAATACTCAGGGACAGGTAACCACCAACCTGTTGAAAGGATCACAATACTTAAAAGACAACCGTTTGCTGCCCACCGGTTTTCCGGTAGATGACGTCGATGTAAATATTAAAATCTGATGCGCAGGCATTGGCGGACAGTTCTTTCATCCCCGGGGAGGATCGTGTGCTTATCGATGTGGATCTGGGTGGTTATGAAGGCGAAATAACCGTAGAAGTGCAGTTGTTGTTTCAGTCGATAGGATACCGTTGGGCACAGAACCTTTCCCGGTTTCCATCCGCCGAGGTGGACAGTTTCATGCGATACTATCAGGAAATCCCCAATATCCCGATCGTTGTTGCCGAGAACAATCAGAAAATCACTAACCCAGGAGAATAACCATGAAACCACGCGATATTGTGTTTGAAGCCATTCACCACCGTCAGCCGCCTGAAATCCCATACACGCTCGCGTTCGAAGACGATACCGATCTGCGCCTTGATGAATATTATGGCAGCACTTCGTGGCGTGACCGGATCGTGCCCTATATTGTGGGTGTGTCAGTTGTTCACACGGATCCTCGCACCCCGCTGGACGAGGTCCGCATCCAGGATGCGTATGGCGGCATCTGGCGCATCGACCGCCGTCCCTGGCACCTGGAAAAACCCGCTCTGGACAAACCTTCCTTCGATGGTTTTGATTTTCCATCTCCACAAAGATTCATGCTCCCCGGGTACCGGGACCAGGCTGAAAAAATGATCGCTGAAAATCCTGATTCCTTCATTATGGGTAACCTGGGTTGGGGGCTGTTCGAACGCAGCTGGATTATGCGAGGGTTCGAGAATTTCCTTCTGGATGTTTCCATCAACCCGGAATTTGTCGAAGAATCGCTGGACCGGATGATGAACCTTTACCTGGAGCTGGTCGATATCACCTGCCAGGTACCGGTGGACGGGATACTTTTTGGCGATGATTGGGGTGAACAGCGCGGGGTGATTTTGGGTCCGAAACGCTGGCGGCAGCTGCTCAAGCCGCGTTGGGCAAAGATTTATGAGCGGGTGCATTCTTATGGAAAAATCGTGTTCCATCATTCCTGCGGGTCAGTTGCGGATATCATGCCTGACCTGATCGAGATCGGCATGGATTTCCTGGAAAGCGCTCAGCCTGAAGCCGCCGGCATGAATCCGTATGAGCTCAAAAAGAAATGGGGTAAACACATCGGGTTTTGGGGCTGCCTGGGAAGCCAGAGTACGATCCCTTTTGGAACCCCGGCTGAGATCAAACAGGAAGTCCGTCGTTTGCGGGACGAAGTGGGCAGAGATGGCGGGTACATCCTGGCGCCAGCCAAGCCATTACAGCTTGAGACCCCGATTGAGAATGCGGTGGCAATTCTTGAAGCCTTTACAGAGACCGGCTGACAGATTGAAATGAATTCTCGGCAGAGGGTCCTGAATACCCTGAGGTTTGAGCAGGCTGACCGCGCCCCGTTCGATCTGATGGAAGGTTGTGTGTGGTCGGAGTTGATGGAATATTTTCGGGAGAAACATGGGCTCCAGGATCCCGACCAGGTCATCGGATTCTTGGATCCGGATTTCCGCTGGACATTCCTCGATTATCTGGGTCCTTCCCAGCCGGCTCAAACGGATAGTGCTGAAGTCAATATTGTGCAGTCGGTCCAGGTCAGTGAAGGTCCCCTGGCGAATGCGAAAAACCTGGCGGAGATCGACGCTTATTCCTGGCCTGATCCAACGTTATTTGGACCTGCGGATTATGTTGGTGCGCGCCAGCGTTGGCAGGATAAAGCCCTTGTTTTTTGCCCCGGATGGATGCCCCTTTTCTGGAATGCCTGCACACTTTTTGGCGTCGAATCCGCAGCCATCAACATGGTTGAAAGAGAAGACTTATTTGAAGCCGTGGTGGGCAGGCAGCATGCGTTCACCATGGATATTCTGAACCGGGTGGCGCCGGTGGCAGGGATGTATTGTGACCTGGCATGGCTGGGCGATGATTTCGCCCACCAGCAAAACATGATGATCAGCCCGGGATTGTGGCGGCGTTTTATCAAACCACGCCTTGCTGAGCAGGTCAGCGTAATGCGCCGGAACGGGATGATGGTTCTGTTCCATTCATGCGGTGCCGTCAGACCCATCCTGGAGGATTTGATTGAAATTGGGGTGAACGCTTTACTCGTATTCCAAACGACGGCGAAGGGTATGGATCCTGCGTCTATCGCCCGGGATTTTGGCGGTAGATTGGGATTCTATGGGGGGATCGACGTTCAACACCTTTTATCCTTCGGGACACCGGCTCAAGTGAGGCAGACGGTGGTCGAACAGATTAAGATTTTTGAACCTTACGGTGGTTACATCGTCGCCAATTCACACCACACCATTCCTTCGATAAAAGGTGACAATATTTTTGCCATGTGTGATGCTGCCAGGCAGTATGGGCATCCTGTCGCAGGGCAGCCTGGGACTTATTCGATTGGAGATATAGGAGATATATATGAAAGGCAAACCTAACATCATCTTCATCATGTGTGACCAGCTGCGTGCTTTTGAGACCGGTTGTTATGGAAACACCGTGATCCATACCCCGAACATTGACAGCCTGGCTGATGAAGGCTTTCTTTTTGAAACAGCAGTGACGAATTATCCGGTTTGCATGGCAGCAAGGTCTGTCGCTTTGTCCGGGCAGTACAACCGCCAGGCAACTGGAGGTGTGGGCAACGTGGGCGGTTGGATGGATAATGGTGGCTTGTACATGCCGCAGTATCCCCAGGCGGGCAGACCGCACCTGAAAAATTCAACCCTCGCAGAAAACCTGCGAGATATGGGATACGACACTGCCGTGATTGGTAAATGGCACATCCATTCCTGGCCCGATGACATCGGATTTGATGAATACCTGATCCCCCGGGTTCACCACTGCCACACGGGTCAGCATTTTACCCATAATGGAGGTCCGGAATTTGTGGCTCCGGGTTTCAGCGTTGATTATGAATGCGACCAGGTGGATGCATATCTCGAGGCTCATGCCCGTCAGGAGAATCCGTTTTTCCTTTTTTACAGCATTTCGCCTCCCCATTGTCCCATCAGCGATGCCCCAGATCACTATCTGAACATGTACGATCCTGCTTCAATACCACTGCGACCGAATGTGGATTTGAGTGTGAGGGTGCCAGACCAGGATCACTGGTTCAATGTTTACCGCTGGGATTTCCGCTACTACAACTTCCATTTGCCCTATACTGAAAATTTACCAGCTGAATACACGTTGAGGAAAGTAATCGCAGAATATTATGGGCTGACCACCTGGGTGGATGATATGGTAGGTCGTGTAATGAATAGCTTGGAAAAGTTGCATATTGCAGAAGATACGATCGTGGTGTTTACTTCGGATCATGGTGATTACCTGGGCAGCCACAACCGCGTGCAGAAGGGTGACCTGCATGAGGAATCGATCCGCATCCCCTTGATCTTCCGCTGGGTGGGCGGTCTCGCACACGGCAGGAATACTGCACAGGTCGCCAGCCTGGTTGATGTCTTCCCAACTTTACTCGGGTTGGTAGGGGCAGAAGTGCCGGAACATGTACATGGGGAGGACCTGTCTGCATTGGTGCGCCAGGAAAATGACGAAGGCTTGAGGCAGCATGCCATTATCGAAAAGGGTGATGGTGTTGGTATCCGCACCCCGGAGCTTCTTTACGGAATAAACTTCAATGAGGGCACGACGACTTTAAACGAAACGCCAGCTTATTCTTATGACATGGTCAATGACCCATACCAATTGGAAAACCGGTACGAAGCCGGGTTGGACCGGGAGATGCTGGTAGAAGCTGACAGACAGCTCAGGGAATGGGATGCCGCAACCCCGTTCAGAGGGTCGGAAACTTAGGTGATGATCGGACATATCCTTCTGCTGAAAATTCAAATTAGAAAAGGAAAAAAATGAAAACCAGGATATTAGGAAAGACAGGACTTGAAGTGAGTGAGCTCGCCATGGGAGGCTTGTTTGTGGCATCCTTTGCGGGTGATTTCGACCAGGCAAAGGCAGCGGTCTACCGGGCACTCGACCTGGGTGTGAATTACATCGATACGGCGCCAGGATATTTGGATTCGGAATCTGTGCTGGGCAGGATTCTCGAGGGCGTGGATATACCTTTTATCATATCAACAAAATTTGGCGGTAGACCGCAGCCCTTCGATCCAAAGGATAAGGCTGGGCTGAAAGCATCGTTAACTGAGAGCCTGCGCCTGCTCAAAAGAGAGACGATCGATATCTTGATCATCCACGAACCTGACCGCCCAGGACAGTATGATTGGTGGGATGATTATAAGAACGCTCAGGGTCCGGTCATCGAAGTGCTGGATGAACTAAAGAAAGATGGGATCATCCGTTTTACGGGGTTGGGTGGCACAACAGCCTATGAAATGACCCCTTTGATCGCCAGTGACCATTTCGATGTTGTGCTGACCGCATTCAATTACAGCCTGCTGTGGCGCGAAGCCGAACACCAGGTCCTGCCTGCTGCCGTTGCGCATAACTATGGGATTATCGCCGGTTCACCGCTGCAGCAAGGAGCCCTGGCTCAACGCTATGAACAAGAAATAGCCAGGAACCCGCACTGGCTCAGCAGACCGCGACGAGAGCAGTTCCTGGCTTTATATGCTCTGGTTGACGAGTTAGCTATCCCGTTACCCGAACTGGCAATCCGCTTTGTGATCTCCAACCCGGATATATCCACTACGCTGATGGGCGCACGCAGCGCGTGGGAGGTTGAGCAAAACGTCGCTTCGGTTGAGAAGGGTCCACTTCCGCCTGATGTGCTGCGCAAGATCGATGATATTTCTGCAATGGTCCCCTTCCGCCCATTCGAGGAGCCGTTTGGGCTTCCGTTTAAGCAAGAATACAAGGGACCCGGGATGGCAGGGAGGTGAGTGATGAAAGCTGCTGTTATTGAATCACCCGGAAAGCTGGTCGTCCGTGATGTTCCGGATCCAAAGCCCGGGGAATATGATGTCCTGTGCCAGGTGACTTACGGGGCAACCTGCACGGGGACGGATTTGCATCTCATCGATGGTGTTTTTCCATGGCCCCCAACCTATCCGGCGATCCTGGGGCATGAGAGCGTGGGAAGAGTCATCGAAGTAGGATCTCGAGTGGAGAATTACAGGATAGGCGATCTGGTCACTCGAATTGGCGCTCCGCGTTTCCCTGAGGCTGGATTGGACATCTGCTGGGGTGGATTTGCTGAATATGGCATCGCCCGCGATCACTGGGCGATGCAGAAATATGGTCTTCCTGCTCAGGAGTGGCAATCATATCGAGTTAACCAGGTTGTCCCTGGAGGAATTGGTGACGCCGCGGCAACCATGATCATCACCTGGCGCGAAACCCTGAGTTATTTCAGAAGAATGGGCGTTTCCTCCTCCGACAACCTGTTGATCGTTGGAACGGGTGGAAATGCGATGGCTTACATCAAACATGCCGCCAACCTGGGCGTTCGCCAGCTGGTCGTGCTCGGGTCGCAAAGCCGGTTAGAAAAAGCTGCCAGGCTGGGCGCTGCACATTGCGTGGATTACCGCAGAGAAGATTGGAGGCAGGCACTCGAAGAGTTATCACCAGGTGGTTTTGATTTTGTCATCGATGCTGTGGGCAGCAAGAATTCATCTCAAAATGCACTTGAACAGGTAAACAGGAATGGCACTTTGGGGATATATGGGGTTGATGACCTGGGGCAGCCGCTGCTGGACCCCTTCAGAGCGCGCGGACCTTTCCGTTTTCATCCGAACGAGTACGATGAAGCGGAAACCCATTCGGCGGTTGTTGATTTTATACTCGCCGGAAAATTGGACGCCGGCGAGTGGATGGACCTCGATAATCCGCATCCCCTTGAGACAATATCCTCTGTATATGAGCAATTACGCCAGAAACAAGCTGTAAAAGCGTTGATCAAACTTCACTAACCGGTCAGGGATTACGGAACTGAAGGCAGTAATGGTGAAAAGTATTGCTGACCCAGGCGTTGCCCATACCATATGGTGCCAGGCGGATGTCGTCCTGGCACCATATTTTTTCATCCTTTAATATATAGGTAACGGACAACTTCGAGGCAAGGTCCCAGGCGAGAGGATAAATCCTCCCGCCTTTCTTGATATTCTTGACGATGATGGTCAGGTAGGCACCGCTTTTCAACGCTGGCTGCAGCGATGTGTAGATGACAGCGAGCCTGTCCAGGAATTCAGTGTAATCATGGATATTTCCAAGGTCATCCGGATGGTCAGAATAAACCACGTCCAGGTTCTCGTCACCGCGCCGGGATTGCTGCGTTTTCGCTCCGCGCACATGCAGCATGTCCCAGTAAGGTGGTGAGGTGATCAGGTAATCGAACAGAGGGGCGCCTGTTGCCTTGAGAACCTGAACCGCGTTTTGGGCATCGCCCTGGATCAATTGAGCGCTTAAATCGAGGGCTTGATTGCCCAAACCATTTTTTTCATCATTAATCAACTCCTGAGCAATTCCAGCATAGTCAGGGTTCAATTCTATCCCGTAGCTGTTTCTACCACAGCGCAAAGCAGCGATCAGAGCACTCCCGGTTCCTGCCATCGGGTCGAGGATGACCTGCCCTTTCTTCGTGAAGAATTCGATGAACTCCTGCGCCAGGGACTCGGGGAACTTCGCAGGATGGCGCAGCACCTGCTTTTGCCTGGATGGTGGGTAATGGATGAACCAGGATTTTTGGAATTTCAGCCAGGATTTTGTGTCAAGATCGTTCAATTTATTCTTGAAAGGGCGTTTGCTCATACGGGTACCACCAATGGGTTGTTCAGGAATGAAATCGGGATTAATTGTGTCCGGATAAATATTGGACAGGCTAATTATACAGGTCATTCAGTTGTTAAGGATTCTTACAGGTACGGCAGGTTATCCTGAAGAAATATAGAATTCGACGAAAGATTGTAGGAAAAAACCTCTTGACAGTAATGGAATTAAGTGTACAATTGTTCTATACAGTGAGGAACTTAAGGTACTGCCCCAGGCGGCGGTCGCCTGGAAAAAAGAAGACAGACCACTCACTGGAACAGGAGAAAACCCCATGTATCAAAGCATCACAATAGTAGGGTATCTCGGTGGAGATCCCGAAATGCGTTATACGCCCAGCGGGCAAGCGGTGACCAATTTCAGCGTGGCGACCAGCAGGAGATACACTTCTTCTGATGGTACCCAGGTTAATGAAACCACCTGGTTCCGTGTGTCAGTTTGGGGCAAGAGTGCAGAAACCACCAACCAATACCTTCGCAAAGGAAGCAAAGTCCTTGTTGAAGGCAGGCTAAATCCAGATTCCCAGACAGGTGGTCCTCGCATTTGGGAAGGTCAGAGTGGTCCTCGAGCATCATTTGAAATCACCGCCAATACTGTTCGGTTTTTATCGAGCCGAGGCGAGGTGAGAGGTGATAGGGTATTCCGAGCCTGGTGGTGGAGATATCGAGGATATTCCCTTCTAAACCATCAGTAAATCTTTTTATAGCCAGCCCGGGTGAGGAGCTTGGACACTCCTCACCCGGGTGGAATTTGCACACCAAATTTCAGTAAATTGTGTTTCTAATTGCCTCACTCGGTCCCCGGATATTTTTACGGAAGGTAATGAGATGACAGAACAAACCCCTCAACCAAAAGCAACTATCCTCCCCAAAATGGAAATTCCCACAGATCTCGAATTGGTGTACGCTAACCTTGTGCGTATTGTTCATTCACCCATGGACCTGGTTTTTGATTTTGCCCAGCTGCTGCCCGGGGGTGAAGCGCAGGTCCGTTCGAGGATCGTCATGTCACCCTCTTCTGCCAAAATGCTGCTTCATGCCCTTGCCGATAATTTGAATAAGTTTGAGGCATCTTATGGCGAGATCCGTTTGCCGGGAGATAATTCCCTGGCGAATTATTTGTTTCGCCCCCCGGACCCCGATAGGAAGTAAATTATGCCTTTAGATCAGTTGGATGACATCATCAGCCGGGTACACCTATCCCTGGAGACGAGAACGGCAGTACGGGATGCTGCACTCACTCGTTCGCGAACACTCACCCGTCATTGTGCCAATGCTATACGAGCTGTACACCGTGAAGATATTGAACAGGCAGATGAAAACCTTTCCACGGCTCGCAGTCTCGCCGACCTGTTGAACCAGGATCTGGCAGAGTATCGTGAGATCTATTATGCGGGTTATACTCAGGATGCCTTGAAGGAATTTGCTGAGGCATCTATCGTGTATGCCTTGATTCTAAAGCACCCTATCCCCTCACCCGAGGATCTCGGATTGGAGCCAGCCACCTATTTGCAAGGGCTGGCGGAAGCAGCAGGAGAAATGCGCCGCCGCTGCCTGGACATCCTCAGAGACGGGCACTCCGAAGAAGCTGAGCGGCTGCTCTCGCACATGGAGGACATCTATGCTGTCCTTGTGACGATGGATTACCCTGACGCTATCACGGGTGGATTGCGGCGTTTGACAGACATTGTACGCGGTGTTACCGAACGGACACGCGGCGATGTCACCATAAGCCTTCGCCAGCGTGACCTGGAATCCCGTCTATCCCAGCTTGAGGAATTATTGCGAACCTTTAAAACGCCTGCTTCGAGTAAATGAAGGTTATTAAGGCGTCGGAATTCAGCTCATATTCCTTTTGCCGGCGTGCCTGGTGGTATGCCGCAATGGGCATCCAGCCTGATAACCAGCAAGCCCTGGCAGAAGGTGCTGCGGCACATGACTCGCATGGGGGCAGGGTGCGCTCAATCAGGATGCTGCAGGTGGCAGCGCTGCTTTGCATTTTGCTAAGTCTGTTAATTCTTATTGCCTATTGGCTGGTTGGGACATAAACCGTGTTGGTTGTGCTGCCGGTCATTGCAGCTTTACTGCTTATCGCTGCGGTCGTTTCGTTGTGGCTCGCATGGCGGAGGCAGAAATTATCGGGACTGCCTCAGGGCAAGATCGTTTACACTGATATGGGTGATTGGGTGAAGGTGGATAAAAACCTTTACGATGGCGAACTTGGTCTGGTGGGTCGCCCCGATTACCTGGTTGAGAATAAGCTGGGGATATTGCCTGTAGAAGTAAAATCTACACGCGGGGTCGAAGCGCCATACGAAGGGCATTTGTTACAGCTGGCGGCATATCTTCACCTGGTCGAAGTGGAGTACCAGTCGAAACCGCCCGTTGGCTACATCCACTATCCGGGAAAGACCTTTCAGATCGAAAACACTAAAAGTTTGGAGGCGAAGTTTTCTGAAACGCTGGCAGCGCTGCGCAGTGATGCTGCTTCAATTGCGAGCGGTGGTCCGGAAGTAACTCGATCACACCAATCTGTTGGCCGCTGCCAAAGCTGCGGCTATCGTAAGGTGTGCCCTGAATCCCTCGCCTGATGGATGAATCGGGTAAAATACCCTAATGACAGCTTCAAAGCTCCAAAAAATCGCAGTGACAGCCCATCCAAGGGTGCCAGAGGCAATCCCGGAGGCTGAAGCGATTGCCTCGTTTTTAGAGAAAAACAACCTTGAGACAGTTAGTGGTCTGCTGGATGATGAGGAGCTCAGGGAGCGGATTATCTCAGGCGATTTCGACCTGGTAATTGCACTCGGCGGAGATGGCACGATGTTGAGAGCCGGGCACCTTTGTGCTCCTTCAGGCGTGCCTCTGCTGGGCATCAACCTGGGCAGGTTTGGTTTCCTCATGGAAGTTCAGTATAACAACTGGTCGGAGAGCCTTGAGGCATTGATCCGCGGGGATTACTGGTTGGAAAACAGGATGATGCTGGTTGCTGAACACTGGCGCGGTGACAAACTTAAGGGGAGTTGGGATGTACTCAACGAGGTGGTTGTAAGCCGGGGAAAATATGTGCGCCCGATCCAGTTATCCGCTTACCTTGATGATCGCTTCCTGGCGACTTATGTCGCCGATGCCTTGATCGCTGCCACTCCCACCGGATCCACTGCTTATGCATTTGCCGCGGGTGGTCCCATCCTGCCTCCGGAACTGCGCAACATCCTGCTCGTGCCAGTTGCTCCGCACCTGTCGATAGATAGAGCCATCATGCTTTCAGAAGGTTCGAAGGTAAGTATCGCGGTTGAGACTGACCATGAGGCTGTTTTCTCAATCGATGGGCAGGCGCCCATATTTTTAGCGAATGATGAAAGGGTTGAGGCGAGAGCCAGTGAGCACACAGTCCAGTTTGTCCGCTTCCAGGATCCCGGTTACTTCTACCGCAACCTGACACCCCACATGAATCAAAATCCATCCACAGGAAACCGTCGATGACAGAACCAATCCCACCACTATACTGCTACAACCATCCCCAAACTGAGACCAGTCTGCGCTGTAATAATTGTGAAAGACCGATTTGCGTTCAGTGCGCTGTATTGACCCCAACCGGTTACCGGTGTAAAGAATGTATACGCAACCAGCAAAAAAAATTTGACACTGCAGAATGGTACGACTATATCGTTACTTTTATCGCTGGGACACTGCTTGCTTTTATAGGAAGCCTGCTGGTTCAATTTCTAATTGGCTTATCCTGGTTCTTGTTCATCATAATTTACCTTGCAGCAGGTGCGGTGGTCGGTGTTGTAATCGCAGAAGTAATCCGTAGGGTGACAAACCGCAGGCGTTCCAAGCGCCTTTTCCTGGTAGCCGGTGCCTCAGTCATAGTTGGTTTCCTGCCATTGTTTTTGTGGAACTTGATTTCCTTCAATCTCTGGAACCTGCTGTGGATCGGGATCATGGCGGTATCGACAGCATCAGCTGTTTATGCGCGTTTGAAAGGACTGCGCCTTTAGAATTGGCGCTTGAGGACAGCCGACATGCTCGTAGAATTATCCATCGAAAATTTCGCAATCATTGACCAGTTAGATTTGAAATTTGATAAAGGTCTGATAACTTTCACAGGTGAAACCGGAGCCGGGAAATCGATCATCATTGATGCGCTGGAGGTTTTATTGGGGGGTAGAGCGGATGCAACCATGGTGCGCAGTGGTTCGGAAACAGCCCTGATCGAAGGCGTATTCCGCGTCCCGGAAAACATCAGCCAACATCTTGCATCCATCCTTGAACGAGAGAACTTGACGGAAGATTCGGAATGGCTCTCTTTAAGCCGAGAAATCCGTTTGAATGGTCGTAATGCCGGTCGCTTGAACGGCAGTACAGTGAGTGTGAGCCTGTTGCGCGAGGTTGGTGAATTGCTGGTGGATGTGCATGGTCAATCCGAACATTTATCCTTGCTTCGTGTCAGCCAACATCTGGAATTACTTGATCGATATGCATCGAGCAGCCCGCCTGACTCACCAGAAGCTGAGGGAGTCAGAGAACTCGAAAATGTCCGCAAACGTTACCAGGGCACCTACAAGGAAATTCTCGAACTTCAAAAACGTCTGGAAACGCTGCAAATTTCAGAAAGGGACGCCGCCAGGCGATCCGATATGTTAAATTTCCAGATCCAGGAGATCGAAATCTCCGCGGCTCAAGCCGGGTGATGAGAGTGATTTGATCGAAGAGCGTAACAGGCTTGCGAATGCAGAAAGCCTGGTAACTCTCGCCCAGGATGCTTTGATGACCCTCGACGAAGGCACACCGGATACACCTGCGATCACTGATTTGTATGGACAACTGGTCGGTAATCTTTCCGGGCTGGCAAAATATGACCCTACTCAAGCCAGCCTTTACGAGGAGAATCAGGTGATTTTTGACAGGATCACTGAACTCGCTCGAGAAATCAGGATTTATATCGAGGCGATCGAGTTCAACCCGCGGCGTCTTGACCAGGTCGAGGAGCGGTTGAACCTGATTCATAACCTGAAGAGGAAATACGGTGATACGGTTGACCAAATCCTCGAGTTTGAACAAAAAGCTCGTGCTGAGCTGGATACGATCACTCATGCGAAAGAGAAGATCGAGGAGCTGGAAGCAGCGATCCAGGAATTGAAAAATAGGCTTGCTCAAGAGGGGCAGGCTCTCTCACACTTAAGACATGCGGCATCGAATCAGCTTAATGTCTCTATCGAGGGAGAACTCGAGGATTTAAACATGAGTGGGGCGCGATTTCGCGTGGATTTTTACCAACAACCGGACCCCAACGGTGTGGAGATGGATGATGGTTCAGTTATTTCGTATAGCTTAACGGGTCTGGAAAAGGTTGAGTTCCTGATTGCGCCCAATCCTGGAGAAGGGTTCAAGCCGCTGGTAAAAATTGCCTCTGGAGGCGAAACCTCCAGGTTGATGCTTGCCTTGAAAAATGTGTTGGCTCGAGCGGACGAAATCCCGACCTTGATTTTCGATGAAATCGACCAGGGAATTGGGGGCAGGGTGGGGACCGTGGTTGGTGAGAAATTATGGAACCTGGCACGAGACCACCAGGTCATGTGTATCACTCACTTACCGCAGCTGGCAGTATTCGGCGAACAGCATTTCGGCGTCGAAAAAGCGATCGAAGATGGGCGCACGATTACTGTTGTGAAAACCATAGCCGGGCAGGACAGGCTTGCAGAACTGGCAAAGATGATGGGTGAGATCAGCGAAGGCACGCTGCACTCAGCCAGGGAGATGCTGCTGTCTGCCCAGAAGAAAACAACCATCCACCTTACAAAAGTGTAAAGTAAAAACGCACCTTTGGTGCGTTTTTTTGTGGTTCTATCTTGTATAATGATGCTCAGACAATTTACACCACAAAGGGTGATGCAGGAGCCAGGAGGGATTTCCAAAAGGGGACCTGCAGAATGACGGAACTAGCAGGAGAAGGGGGAGCACTCCTGCTATTTTTTTTAATTCCTCCGGTCCCGTTTGTCAAAGGTCAAAGCGATCCAGGCGGATACGGCGATTACCAGTATTATTGCCAGCGCCACCTCGATGTTGGTTAGTGTACGCCTCGGAATGTTCAAAAAAGTCCTGGTTGTACCAGAATCAAGGGAGGAAGCCAGCTCATCGATCATTTCAGGCGTGAACCCTTTCGCGGTAAGAATTTCCTCAACCTGACCAAACACCTCTCCGGTCTCATAATCGCTATCCGCAGGAAGGGAATCCGCTTCACTTCCACCCCCGCCAGACGGTTCTTTCGCCAGGGGAGGTCCTTCCCGCAAATTCTGTTCACCTTCCCCGGGCATTGATTTTTCTGAAGGGGCTTCCTCGGATAGAACAGCCTCCTCAGCAACGGCAGCCTCCAGTGCCATTTCACTTTCCAAAACTGGCGCTTCAACGGCTTCTTCATCCACCATCAGCGACATCATGGGTTCAGCCACCGCCTCATCAAAAACTTCACCGCTTCTTGACATTAATATTCTTGAAGTGGTGAAAAAATCACCTGCCAGGAAAAATAACAACAGCAATACAGCAAACACACTTGCCATGCTCCAGATGCCGGTCGGAATGATGCCTTTAGATGCTCTCGCTTGAACATCAACCATTGAAGCGTCGAGTGTAAAATTACGAGGTGCTTTAATTCTTGGCATGCTGCGCATGATTAACCTTGATACTCGCAGCTCATCCAATGCCTGGCGAAGGTCAGGATTTTGCTTCAGCCTTCCTTCCAGGATTTTGCGTTCATTCGGATTGAGCTGGTCGTCCAGGGATTCGGAAAGTTTTTGCCAGTCTCGATTTTTCACTTGATCTACCATTATCTCGTCTCTTCTACAAGACGGTAGTTCGCCGGTAAAAGTTCCCTGAACCCCTGCAAGCATTCACGCATGCGCGCCCTGGCTCGCGCCAGACGACTTTTTACCGTACCCAAGGGTTTGCCGATGGCATCCGAGGCTTCATAGTAATCGAGCCCCTGGACATCAACCAATATGACCACGGATCGAAAATCTTCCGGCAGTGCTGCCAGGCAGCGCTGGATTGCCAGGTTGATTTGATTTCTATCGTACGATTCTTCGGGTGATTCACCCGGGTCTTCCAGCCAGGTCGGGTTTTCGATTTCTTCGTCGAATTCATCGATGGGCTCCAGCGGGGTAGTAGGGCGTCTTTTCCTGCGCCTTAATTCATCATAACAGGAGTTTGTAACAATCCTGAGCAGCCAGGCTCTGAAACTACCCCCCCTGTACTTGCGGATATTGCGGTATGCCGAGATAAAAGCATCCTGACAGGCATCCTCAGCGCTGGCTTGTTCTCCCATCATGCGGTATGCCTGAGTGTAAACGATGTCTTGATAAGCAAGCACCAGGCGGTTGAAGGCATCCAGATCGCCCTCGGACGCATACTGGATCAGCTTTGTTTCATCTATCATGCTTTGTCGATCGTTGGTGAATGAGTACGAATGCCAGTCGCCACACCAGAATACCGATGGCACCAAACCCGCCCAGGATGACCACGAACAAAGGCAGGATTGGCGTACCTCCCAGTAACACGCTGCGCAGAAAAGCAGCGAATGGACCAGCAACGACCATCGCCCAGAAAGGTTTCCACAACATGCGGGCATCGCTGACGGTTTCGTACCTGTAAGCACCCATCAGGGGAGCGACGGCTGTCCAGGCGAGCGCTAAGGGGATGATTGTGGTGAATATTCGAGAACCGGCGGATAAAAGTGTGCCATGGTTGGCGAAACCCGCGATGGTAACTGCCAGGATTACAAGACCATCTCCCAGGATCAATATTGCAAGCCATTTGTGGTTCAGGTGATGTTGATTGGTCATTTTAGCCATTTCTCCAGCCAATCGAATGCGGCTTCCTGCATTTCGATATCGAATTTATGCGGTCCCGGGTAAAATTGTCCGTCGTACGCTTCAGGATTACCTGAATCGGTATACCTATGGGTCAGTCTCTGGTGAGCATCCTGCATGCCTTTCAAGGTGAATAGCTCGTCCTCCCGATCGTATTGTACCAACAGAGGAAGTGGCGCCCTGCAGCCGGCTATATCAGGCCAGTCGCCATGCCTGGACCAATTGGTGGGGAAAAACATCCAGGTATGAGTGGAGATGTTGTGGTCGAGGAGTTGGCGATACGTGCTCATCAAGCCCACCACAACCGCTGCCTTGAGGTTCTCAGCTGTGGCACGTAATAAGACAGCACGGTTGCCGCCTCCAGACAACCCCATACAGGCACTGTTTTCGGGATCGATGTCATGTCTGGAGAGCAAGTAGTTCAGAGCGATGCGGTCTTCATGAGAGACGACACCCGCCAGGCACGTTCCCAGCAGGTTGCAGTATTTCGCCACCAGGTGTTCATGGTGAGCCGCCAGAAAGTTATACCAGGCGGTATCATCCAAACCAGCTTTATTCTGAAATATTTTGCTTTCATCCGGCAGTCCAAACCAGACTGATTTTTCCATAGTTTCGATGGGAAATTTCCGGCTGCCCCAGAGGAACGTATCATGCACCAGGACTGCAAATCCGCGTTTAGCAAGAGCATTGACCCAGGGGCGACCACCATAAGCTGATGTAAACCAGTCTTTTTGCACCTGATTCGCGGGAAAAACACCCGTTGCAATTTTTTCCTTACCGTAATATTTAAAACCACCATGGTCGTGAAGCGCCAGAACACAGGGCAGAGGTTCAGTACTCCCAGATGGCATATAGAACCAGGCGTGTGTGCGTGGACCGTAACCGGTTTGCCAGCTGATTTCTTCCCCTGATACTCCATCCTGTTCCCAGGTCGTTTCGGTGCGAACATCTTGTGGGAATTCCTGGAGATTGGTAAACCCGAGGCTTTCTCTCAACTTTATGATGGTTTCGCTGCCAGGAGAAGTGTCTGAAAACAAAGGCTGCTGCTTTTCAGCAGCTTTGACCCAGTCACTGAATATACCGAGGTGAGAAAAAAAATCTTCTTCCATTTGAAGCTTCATATTATCGAGTAATGATCGTGTATTTTAACACGAAGTGAGTATCATTAAAAGTTGCAGGAGGCATGCCGTTAACTGGCACACCTCCTGCTTTTGGGTATAGTTAGGTGATTTGTTGAATTTGTGTCTCAGGCAGATCGCTGCCGGAAAGCCTGGAAGAGGTTGCCTACCCCTCCAATGATTGCCAGGAAACCAGCTGCCCAAACCAAACCGACTATCATAGCCGGGCTGGTGTAGTTTAAGACCAGAATGATCCCAAAGATGATGCTGAGAACGCCAAGGATTCCCGCACCCCATCCACCACCCTGGAAAGCATTAATCAGCATCACAATACCGATAATGACACCATTGATGCCCAACAACAGGATCAGGATGGAAGGGAATGTGAGGGCAGACATAATTGGATAGCTCAGAATAACGATTCCGGCGATGATGCTGAGTGCACCAATCACCAATTTCCATCCCCAGGCAGAATGATCAATGAACATCCCGACCAGAGTGAAGATACCTGAGACGATCCAGTAGATGCCCAGTGCCAGGACCAACACAAAAACTGTTTTTGCAGGAGCTGTTAAAAGAAGGATACCTATGATTATGTTTAGAATACCGCCCATCAAAACGAGCCACCAGGGGCTTTGTTTTGTTTCCATTGTTGCAACTACATCGGACATATTTTTCTCCTCAATTGGTTGAATGAAATGAATGAATTTATGGTGAAATACTATACCCGATATTAAATATATCATTAAAACATTAAAATCAAGCCCTGTTTTTCAATGCTAAATGTAATTCAGAAGGGCCAGAAAATGGGGATGGCTATCATCATGATCACCAGCAAAATCAGGATCAACGGAACACCGATCCGGGTGAAGTCAGAAAAACGGTAACCACCTGGTCCCATAACCATGATATTTGCAGGATGTCCGACCGGGCTCAAGAACGCGGCTGAAGCCGAGACTGCCACAGCCATCATCAGTGGGTATGGCGAGACTCCCATTTCAACCGCAGAATTGAGAGCGATGGGTGCAAGAAGGACTGCAACAGCCGGATTTGGCATGATCTGTGAAGTTAATGCCGTCAATAAGAAAATGCCAGCAGTCACAGCGACTGGACCTAATCCTCCTACCAACCGGATCATCGATTCTGCCAGATAACTGGCAGTACCTGTCTTTTCCATGGCAATCCCCAGAGGCAGCATACCTGCGATCAGAAATATCGCTTTCCAGGATATGTTGCGGTAGGCTTCATCTGGCGTCAGGCAGCCCGTCAGGATCATCAGCACTGCACCTGCAACAGCGGCGATTGCGATGGGCACCCACTCAAGAATTACGACCAGGAGCACCAGCGCCATGATTAAAATGGCGAAAGGCATTTTTTTCCTTCTGGGCACTTCCTGTGCTTCTTCGGTCAACACCAGGAACTCAGGATCAGATCCCAGTATTTTTAATTGCTCCCTTAAGCCAAATATCAGCAGAGTGTCTCCATATTTCAGCGCTAAATCACTCAGGAAGGAACGGAAAGCTCTTCCTTCTCGCCAGATTGCCAATATATTCAAACCATATTTCTCGCGAAAGTGAATCTGGCGTAATGTTTTTCCTGGCAAGCTTGAGTGCGGCGATACGATTGCTTCGGTCATACCCACCAGTTCAGACTCGAGCTCTGAAATATTCAGATTTATGGATGACTCGAATTCCAATTCTTGCAGCCCTCGTAGAGTTTCCAGGTCTTCGGATTTCCCCTCTGTTAAAAGGATGTCACCCGAGTTCAGTTTTTCTTCCGGTCCTGGCATCAACAGGGTGTCGCCTTCACGCACAATCCCAAGTACAGCAAAGCCGTAAGCCTTCCCCAAACGACTTTGGGATAAAGTCTTTCCCACCAGGTCTGAACCTTCAGGAATTCGAACGGCGACAAGGCGTTCATGCAGGCGGTATAGATCTGCCTGGTCAGCGCTTGACACCAGGAAATTGGCATCTTTTGCTAAATCTTCAATTTTTTGACGCTGACCCTGAACCAGAAAAGTATCGCCTAACTGCAGCGGCAGATCCTGGAAATTCGTCCGTCTTGGATTACCATCGCGCCAGATCGCTAGAACGTTCAGTCCAAAATTTTGGCGAAAACCGATCTCACTGATTGTTTTCCCGAAAAGGTTTGAGTGGGATGATATCGCTGCTTCTGCAACCTCGATATCTTCTGATCTAAGCCATTCAGCAGTCAGGCTGGCATCTTCCACAATCAGCTGGTGTTTTCCACTTATTTGTTGCACACTGTCGGGTCTTCCTCCAACAACCAGCCGGTCGTTGGATTGGATCGAAAATTTAATGTCCGGAGCGAGGATTACCTGACCGTTGCGGATCACCGCGATCACGTTTATGCCGAGAATTGCCCCGAGCCTGCTTTGTCCCAGGGTTTTTCCTTCAAGAGCTGAATTGGAAGGAACATGGATAGCGAACAATCTTTCCTTTAAAGAAAAGAATTCCTCAAAATTAGTTTGGTTTGATTTTAAGTCTTCAATCTGGACTCTTCGGGATAATAATTTCAGCCCAATGAAACTCATGTAGAGAATTCCTGCAGTCAGGGCGATCAAACCAGTCGGTAAGAAGTCAAACATCTTGAAAGGTTCCAGACCATACGAAAATAACGCCTGGGAAACAAGAATGTTCGGAGGCGTGCCAATCAATGTAGTAACACCTCCCAACAGAGAAGCGAAAGCGAGTGGCATTAATAATTTGTAGGCAGGTATCTTCGTCCGTTTGGAAATGTCTATGACAACGGGCAGCATGAGAGAGGCGATGCCAATACTGTTCATGAATCCTGATAGCAGCCCTGCGGTGGTCATGATGATGATCACCAGCCTGGTCACGCTATTGCCTGCCAGGTTGAATAACCGGCTCCCAATCCAATGAGCAACCCCAGTGCGAGATAGACCAGCGCTGAGTATCAGAACTGCCCAGACTGTAATTACGGCTGGACTGCTAAATCCGGATAACGCTTCGGCTGGAGTAACCAATCCCAGCAAGGCGAGACTCACCATCACGCCTAATGCAACCACATCCACACGAACCTTCTCTGTGATGAAAAGGATCAGGATAATCACCAACATTATTAATATGGTAGCGATTTGAATCGTCATTCGTTATAGCTGTTTTACCGTTATGTTTTCTGGAAACCAATCTGTCAAAACCCGGTAAAAAATTATAACATGCGGATTTGTTAGCAAAAACGAGGTGAAGACTACCCGTATGGGTACTGGTCACTGGAAAATGGTATTCGTATAATGCTTCCAACCTGGTAGATGACACCTGGTAAGTTCATTTTTTTTGTAATTTTAATCTTCAATGAAGGAGTGGATGATAATGAAACATTGGCGAATTTGGTCGATACCTTTGTTTGTTCTCTTCTTGCTGATGCTTGGGACAGGAAAAGCATTCGCGCAGTCAGGTGATGAAGCCGTTGTGAGTGCGCTGGATACCGTTTGGGTGCTGTTAGCTGCTTTCCTTGTGTTTTTTATGCAGGCTGGATTTGGATTCCTGGAATCTGGTTTTGTACGTTCCAAGAATGTGGTCAACATCATGGCTGAGAACCTGATGGATACCACCGCCACCACGGTTGGATTCATCATTGCCGGATTTGGTTTGATGTTCGGTACCGGAAATGCTTTTTTTGGGACAGAGTGGTTTTTCCTTCAAGGGATACCGGACGTTTATCCGGGTCTGGCAATCCCGACTTTGGCATTTTTCTTTTTCCAATTCTGTTTTTCTGCAGCAGCATCAACGATTGCCTCTGGTTTAATGGCGGAACGGACAGATTTCAAAGCAGACCTGGTTTACAGTTTCCTCACCGGTCTCCTGATTTACCCGATCTTCGGACACTGGGTGTGGGGCGGGGGATGGCTGGCGAATTTGGGTTTTGTTGACTTTGCAGGTTCTTCCGTTGTGCATTTATTGGGTGCAATGATCGGATTGGCTGGCACGTTGGTGCTGGGAAAACGCCGTGATAAAGAGTTTGGGAAATCCACAATCCGTGGTCACAACATCCCTCTGGCTGCCCTGGGCACTTTTGTGCTCTGGTTTGGCTGGTTCGGTTTCAATCCAGGATCACAGTTGAGTGCTGAACCCTTCGCTATATCAAAAATCGTGATTACGACAGATTTTGCAGCCACAGCCGGCGCAATCGTAGCCATGTTCATATCGTATATCCACACCCGCAAATGGGATGTCAGTATGGCGATGAACGGCTGCCTGGGTGGGCTTGTGGCAATCACAGCTCCTTGTGCGTTTGTCTCACCTGGATCAGCGTTGTTGATCGGCGCGATTGCTGGCGCGATCACCTACTTCGGTGTTGGCATCATGGAAAGACTTCGCATAGATGATCCCGTGGGCGCTTTCCCGGTGCATGGGATGAACGGTATTTTTGGTGTGCTGGCTGTTGGGATATGGGGACAGGATGGGCTGGGATTAATTTCCGGTGGTGGATTTGCTCAATTAGGTGTCCAGGCAGTGGGTGTGCTGGCTTGTATTGCATTCGTGTTCCCGGTGGCGTACCTGATGTTCCAGGGGATCAAGAACACGATTGGTTTGAGGATCAAAGACTCTGTTGAAGCGACGGGCATTGACCTCGAATATCATGGCATCGAATCCTATCCCGAGTTTGCCGGAATTGAACTTCATGGTATTACGATCACCCCATATGGGGAGCCAAAAGCAGGAAATGAACCACCCTCGTCGTCATTAGCCAGTGCTGGAGATTAACGTAACCACTGTCCATGGTTAGTTAATATCCATTGTGAAATATATTGAGAGGATTTTGGGAATATGGCGAAAGGAATCATAACTTACCGTCGGAACCCGTATTATCGAGAGAATGGCTCTGGAAATCTCCCCAGGTTGTTTGCGGAACTGGATTTGAGCGATTTTGGGATCGATCATAAAATAAAAAACCTGCCTGTGTATTACCAGAGATTGACCAAGCCAGCAGGAGCGATCAGGGTTATTTATAGAACCCGGATCGCTGGTCTGGAATTCGAGGCGGGCAATCTCAATAAACTGGAAAAGATGATCGGGGATACTGCCAGAATTCTGATCCGGTTTGAAAGCTTGCCAGAATATTTCTTCCAGGTAAATAACTGTGCCTACCCGATTTACAATCTGGGTAATGAGCTGTTAACACGATATCCAGGTGGACCTGTATTCAATGGAGATGATATCCCCGGCTTGCGCATCTGGTTGGCGGATCATTTTAAAGCGATCGGTCGAATCCAACATCGCCGTGAAATGGGTCTTTTGTATTTATCGATCAACAACCTGCAATTGTATGCACCAATCTGTGTCATGCGCGTTCCGGGCGAAAAAATTCCAGATATCCCTGTTTTTCCTGCCCCTGATGGGAATACCTGGGAGATTCTGGCACCATTTGATGGATTGAGGATAAAAAAATCTTTCGATACTGCATCAGCCATACTGGATATCCGCGAACAGTTGGAGGAAATCCTTCTGATAAATGGCTTAATTGACAATCGCTCGGATTTAATGATCAGAAAACTGTCTTTGGACACCTGGCGGATGATTGAACCGGATTTAACTGTTGATCCTCACCAGCTGGTTTATATGCGAAAGAGGGAGGGTGAATTGACCCGGCAGGTGCTGCAGGTTTTTCGGAGAGATCAAATACTCATGGCTCCAAGAACAAACAGGATCCAGAATGTGGTTATCTATACTGGATCAAGTATCGAAGAGTTAGCCCGGCATACAGGTGAAGACCTGGCGTACTATGGGACGATAGATCATGCAGACCAGGTTCAGGTCGTGCAGGACGAAGAAAATTTGGATCGGGAAAAATCAATGCTGGAGGCATCTACATGAAAGCGTTAAACCAACTTCTACCCTTGGAACAGATTTCGAGGCTTGTGAAAGGTGATTATTCGGATGGTAAAAAGGGGGATGGATCAATAGCGATGACTCCAGACATAGATTGCTGCATGTCGCCAAAAGACGTTTTGGAATATGCACGAAAGCGCGGTCTTGCGGTAGTTGACTTGAAGTTTACGGATTTACTCGGTCGGTGGCACCATTTTTCCATGCCTATTTACCACCTGGATGAGGGCATTTTCGAACAGGGAATCGGGTTTGACGGATCGAGCATCCGTGCTTTCCAGGAAATCCACGAATCAGATATGATTCTGTTCCCTGATGCAACCACAGCCATAATCGATCCTGCCATGCAGATCCCAACTCTCAGCCTGGTGTGTAACATTCATGATCCGGTTACCAAGGCTCCTTACAACAAAGACCCTCGTTTCATTGCTCAGAAGGCTGAAAAATTTTTACATGATTCCGGGATTGCAGACATGAGTTACTGGGGACCTGAAGCCGAATTTTTCGTTTTTGATGGCATTCGATTTGGGTATGAAACCGGAAGAGCTTTCTTCGAAATTACCTCTGATATGGCTGCATGGGAAACAGGAAGAGAGCATGACTCTCGCTTTGGAGCGAATCTCGGCTATCGACCGGAACAGAAGAGAGGCTATTTCAGGGTTCCTCCAGTTGACAGCTTACAGGATTGGCGTTCGGAGGCGATCCTCAGGATGATCGCTGCCGGAATTGATGTGGAGGTCCATCACGGCGAAGTAGCCTCAGGCGGTCAGATGGAAATTGATCTGCGTTATGGTCCGCTGGTGAAAATGGCTGACCACCTGCAATTGTATAAATACATATTAAAAAATACTGCGGTCGCCCATGGGAAGACCTTGACCTTCATGCCAAAACCGATGTTTGATGATAATGGCAGCGGGATGCACTGTCATCAAAGCCTCTGGAAAAATGGGGTCAATTTATTCTATGATGAGAATGGCTATGCAGGCTTAAGTGAACTGGCACTGTATTACATCGGAGGCATTTTGCACCATACTCCTTCTCTATTGGCTATCTGCGCGCCGACAACAAACAGTTATAAGCGCCTGGTGCCGGGATATGAGGCACCAGTTATGATGGCATACAGCAGCCGCAACCGGTCTGCCTGTGTACGAATTCCGGTTTACAGCAACAGCCCGGAGGCGATCCGTATCGAATACCGCTGTCCAGATCCGTCTGCTAACCCATACCTGGCATTCGCTGCGATGGTACTGGCCGGAATCGATGGCATTATCAATAAGATTGATCCGGGGATGCCGATGGATATCGATCTGTTTGAGGAGGAAGCCCCCGAGATAAAGCAGGTGCCGGGTTCTCTTGACCAGGTTCTTGACCGGCTGGAAGATGATCATGAGTTTTTGTTGAGAGGGGAGGTGTTTACCGAAGAGCTGATCACATCCTGGGTTGAATGGAAACGCAAGAACGAATTCGATACACTCCGACTGCGTCCGCATCCAATCGAATATGTAATGTATTACGACGTATAATCTCCATCCCATTTCGTAAATAGGTTTGAGAAATTCTTGCTGGGGCACCCTTTGTGCCCCAGTTTTGTTTTGCCTGACAAACTTTTACGATCCTTTTCGTTCGCAGCACACCAGCCGGTAAAACACCTTTTAATGGGATTAACCGTTAAATTGTTCTATTAACTTGACAGTGTAATAGAAAAATGGTACGATGAGCTTGAAATGTACTATTATATTGTTACTGAATACAAGGGTTGATCGATGCCCAGACGGTACCAGAGACGTGAGCAACGTAAAACTGTGGTTAACAACTCATGGAACGAAAAATTGATGTCGATCATCGCACCATTTGCTGAGAGTGTTGGCGAACAGGAAATTAAAGTGGGGCAGCGGTTAAGAGAAATTCGCATGAAACGTGGTCTCAGCTTACGGGCTTTGGGAGATATAAGCGGTTTGAATTTCAACACGCTCAGCCTGATTGAGAACGAGAAATCATCCCCGAGTGTGAGCACGCTGCAGAACCTGGCGGTAGCGTTGAGGATTCCGATTACAGCATTTTTCGAAAGCATAGAATCCCCGCCTGAGATAGTGCACCAACAATCAGGAAAACGCCCGAAAGCCAGGTTTCGTCATGGGATTCTGGAGGATTTGGGGGGCGGGTTGACCCTGGGTGAGGGTCTACCTCTTTTGATCTCGCTGGCACCTGGTGCTGATAGTGGTCCGGACGCTATCGTCCACAGTGGACAGGAATTTGTTTACTGCCTGAAAGGGCATCTAACATATGTCGTTGCAGGCAAACAGTTTGCACTGGAAGAAGGTGACAGCCTGGTTTTCCAGGCTCAACTCCCTCATCTTTGGGGTAATTACAGCGATACAACCAGCAAATCTTTAATGATCCTCTGCCCAACAGATGAACATGACCGGTCTGCGGAACAACATTTTGCCAATGGCTTAACGGAAGAATAAAAGTGGAAAGGTGATGAAAATGACCTCACGACGGGAAATTATGTTCAAGATTAGTTTGCTTATTGGGGTAATGTTGATGCTCTCGGCTATTATTCATCCGGTAACCGTTTTTGCTCAGGATGAATCCCAGCCTGATAATGGTTGTATCAACTGTCATGAAAATTTGTATTTTCTCCATGACACAGGAAAGTGGTTTTGCATTTGTGCAGAACAGATGACCTGTACATGCTGCCATGGCGGCAATCCTGAAACCAATGATGAAGCTACAGCTCATCAAGGCATGGAATTGTATCCTGTTGATGGCGAGAATCAGGTGTGTTTGAACTGCCACGAAACAGATTCAACGGAGAGGATTGAAACTTTTGTTAATGTGGCAGGGACTGAACCTTTTCACTCCCAGACCACCTCAAGGCGAGCTGCCCTCCCGGAAACTCATGTTGATCAACTTGCGAACAGTGGACAAATCCAGGCGCTTGAGCCTTGGCAGATCATCGGTCTTACTCTGACAGGAATAGCCTTTGTTGTAGTGGTGGCGGCAGGTTTTCGATGCTACCGCATAGATTGTCTGGCAAAACGCAAGAACAAAGAATCATAAGTATTCAGTTTAAAAAGGAGAAAGGTATGAAAATTGCGGCGATTACAGAAGATGGTGCCACCATCAGCCAACATTTTGGACGTGCACCCTATTACCTGGTCTTAACCATAGAGGATGGAATGATCAAAGTGCGTGAACTGAGGGAAAAACTTGGTCATGTCCAATTTGTGGATTTCCCCCATGATGAACCCTCACCTGGTCAACCGCATGGGATGGATAAAGTTTCACACCACAAGCATATGCGCATGGCGGAAGCAATTTCCGACTGCCAGATTTTGCTTTGCAGGGGGATGGGAAGAGGTGCCTATGAGAGCATGAAAACAAATGGTATCCAGCCGATTGTCACGGATATTGAAAAGATCGATGATGCCGTGTTAGCCTGCCTTGCAGGCACGATCGAGGATTTAACCGATAAACTACATTAAAGGAAGGGAGTTGTCAAATGGTACAGCAATTTTTCAGGAACCGATTTGGACGGAACCGCACACAACAATCCGGACGAGGTGCTGGAAGAGGTCGAGGTTTCGGTGCTGGTCGGGGGGCAGGCGGAGGGGATAAACCTGGCTCTGGACCTGGAGGTTTTTGTGTTTGCCCGAATTGTGGGAAGAAGACTCCCCATGTTGCTGGGGAACGCTGCAAGGACAAGAAGTGTCCAGACTGCGGGACCACCATGATGCGGGAATAACGTATGAAGTTACTCGTAACTGCTACTACATCAGAAATCAACGCTCCGGTAGATCCTCGCTTCGGTCGCTGCGCATTTTTCATCCTGGTGGAAACGGATTCTCTCGAGTGGAAAGCGTTTCCAAATCCAGGATTGAATGAACCTGGCGGAGCGGGTATCAAGGCTGCACAATTTGCTGCCGATCATGAAGCAGAGGTTGTTCTGAGTGGTGAGTTTGGTCCGAATGCCTTTAATGCATTGAAAGCCGCGAACATCCGCATGTTTCATGTCGATAATGCCTTTTCAGTACTGGATGCGATCAATCAGTTCAAAAAAGAGCAGCTGACGCCCGTAGCTGAACCGAAGAAGCGCGATCGAATGGCGCGATAACTGGGTACTGCATGATCGTCGCTGTTGCCAGTGGAAAAGGAGGGACCGGTAAGACAACGATTGCAACAAGTCTGGCATTAAGTCTGGCAGGCATCCATGAGACTGCACCGCTATTTCTGGATTGTGACGTTGAAGCTCCTGATGCACACTTGTTTCTAAGTCCCAGTTTTTCAAGCCAGGAAAAAGTTGGGATTTTGATCCCTGAGATCGATGAAAAGAAGTGTACGAAATGTGGGACATGTGTCGATGCCTGCCAGTTCAATGCTCTTGCGATCCTGGGGGAGAGGGTGATTGTTTTTCCTGAGCTTTGCCACGGCTGTGGGAGTTGTTCATCTTTATGTCCCGAAAAGGCAATCTGTGAAAAACCCAACCATATAGGCATCCTGGAAAGTGGTGTAGCACGTGATGGCATTACTTTCTCCCATGGTTATTTGAACATCGGTGAACCCATGGCGGTCCCGATCATCCGCCAGCTGAAATCCTCGAATAAAGGGAAGCACAACCAGTACACAATCATCGATTGTCCCCCTGGTACTTCATGCCCGGTGGTTGCCTCAGTTCAAGGAGTAGATTTTCTCCTTCTGGTTACAGAGCCGACCCCTTTTGGTCTGCATGATTTAAGACTGGCGGTGCAGCTGGCTCGCCAGCTGCATCTGCCTGCTGGAGTGATCATTAATAAAGAACAGGGATCTTATCAAGAAACCGAGGATTATTGCAAAACAGAAGGCATCCCGATCATGATGCGGATTCCATTCAAGCGTAATATCGCAGAAGGGATTGCGCGAGGGATAAATCTAATCGATATCGTACCTGAATACCGGCAAGATTTTACCCGGCTTCTGAAATTTACAGAATATGTGTCCGGAGAATCTTCGTGAAACAGCTCGTCGTTCTCAGCGGGAAAGGAGGCACAGGGAAAACGAGTTTCCTGGCAGCTTTTGCCCACTCAGCCCTCTCTTCAGAGAGGCATAAGGCAACGCTTGTGGATGCTGACGTCGATGCATCGAATTTGGAATTACTGCTTCATCCAAAGAAAGAAGAAGTTCATCCTTTCCTGGGAGGCAAAAAAGCAAAGATTGATCCCGGGCTGTGCCAGGGATGTGGGTGCTGTGAGCAGGTCTGCCGGTTTCAGGCGATCGTGACTTCCGAGACTTCATTTATCAGAAGGGTAGATCCAATAGCATGTGAAGGATGTGCAGCGTGTGCTTACCAGTGCCCAGAAAGTGCAATACGGATGGAGGAACATCTTGCCGGTCATTGGTATCGTTCCGAAAGCCATTTGGGTTCACTTTTCCATGCAAACCTTTTACCAGCTCAGGAGAATTCTGGAAAACTGGTCTCCATCATCAAACAACATGCCAGGGAAAAAGCTCAGAAAGAAGAGGATTCGCTGCTGTTGATAGATGGTCCACCAGGGACAGGTTGTCCGGTTATCTCGGCGATGAGTGGGACGGATCTGGTTGTGCTCATCGCTGAACCTTCGGTCTCCGGTTTGCACGATATGAACCGGATCGTGGAAATCACGAAGCATTTTCATATTCCGTCCCTGGTATGTATCAACAAAGCTGATCTATCGTGGGAACTTACCCAACAAATCGAGGACTACTGCCAGCAGCGGTCGCTTGAGATCTTAGGAAAGGTCTTGTTTGATGAGGCAATCACTGCTGCGATGATGGATGGGTCGACCATCCATGAGTATTGTCCTCAATGTCAAAGCTCACAATCTCTTCAAGCGATTTGGGAAAGGCTTGAAGAAAAAATAAATTCTTCCGAGTGAAACTAAACCTAATATATGAGAGATCTTGAACTAATTAAGCCTGTATTCTTAACCAACTCTGTCCGCTGCTTCTTGTGGTTTTTCTTTGCTGTCTATTTATTGCTCCCGGGCAACCGTATCAGTCAGGCGGCAGACGATCAGCCAATCGTCAGAGCGGTTTTGTTTTATTCGCCGACTTGCGGGCATTGCGAATACGTTATCGTGGAGATCCTGCCTTCTATCTTCGAAAAGTATGCAGACCAGCTGGAGATGGTCGGTGTTGATGTCTCAACGCCAGAAGGCAGTTACCTGTTCCAGGCAGTGCTGGTGCATTTTGGGTTGGATCAAGGTGGGGTTCCCTTCCTGGTGGTCGGGGATCAATACCTGGTTGGTTCAGTCGATATCCCCGAAAAATTTTCGGGCATCATTGATGATTATCTTTCACAGGGCGGTGTGGACTGGCCGTCGGTGCCCGAAATCCAACAGGCGATGAACACCCAGGGTGAGGCAAGTGCAAGTGCAACTGCAACTGCAACTGCTGCTCCTACTGCAACTGTTGCTCCTACTACAGCAGTACACATGCAGGAAGAGGCGACTCCTACAGTTCCGATTGAGCCCACGGCGACGGCTGAACAACCTGTCGCTGCTATGGACCGGCTGGATGATAGTGATGGGTCATTGCCAGTGCACCATGGACAATCAAGCATCAAAGAGAAAATTGCTCGCGATCCGGCAGGGAACACAGCTGCGATTGTAGTTCTTGCCGGTATCCTGGCGAGTTTATTGTTCATTGGAATTGTTCTAATCCGATTTCCTGACAAACCGGGTCCACGCGTCCCCAAATGGGTTGTACCCGTGATATGTCTTGTTGGTATTGTCGTCGCCGGATATTTAGCCTATGTTGAGACAAACCAGGTGGAGGCAGTATGTGGTCCGGTGGGAGATTGTAATACCGTCCAACAAAGCGAATTTGCCCGTTTGTTTGGGATTTTGCCGGTTGGGATTCTCGGGTTGGTGGGTTATTTCCTGATACTTTGTGCCTGGCTGGTATCGTCCTTTGGTAAGAAGGAAGTGCAGTCGATTGCCAGTTTCATCCTCTTCGGATTGGTGTTGATTGGCACTTTGTTCTCCCTTTACCTGACATTCCTGGAACCATTTGTTATCGGCGCATCGTGTGCCTGGTGTTTGACATCAGCGGTATTAATGACCCTGTTAATGTGGGTGACTTTCCCGCCGACAAGATTGCTGATTGACGTTGTACACTTGTTATCCTTCAACAAGGAAAATAAATGATACACTCAGAATAATCACCATTTTTGGATAGGTGTGTTTCCCGACTCGAGTAGAAATCAACGGAATGAAGAAATGCACTAAATGAATTCATTAATTAACCTGGATTGCCAGAATTCATATATCACATCGCTTTGATCATGCCAAGAAATAAATTTACACTAACGATCTATAAGTCCTCAATCTCGGACAGCAAAGAAGGTTTCGACCTTCTTGATATCAATCATGGGTTAATTACAATCTGGCAATCGAATAATTTAATACTCATAAGTTATTACACTAACATAGAAAATGTAATTTAAAAAATTCACAACATCCAGACACTTGCAGGATTTGGGCAAACATGAGATAAAAATCTCTAGTGTTTCGCTCCTTTGCTGAGATGGATAAGCCCAGTTAACCCTTTGTTATAATCAATATAGCTGGTTGCCGACTGATTACAGGATGCAACCCGCAATCCTGAAAATAATCATGGCTTCAGTTTTTGATAGATTTTCACTCATCCAGACCAAAGTCCACCGTCCAATCATTCCGGAGGACCTGGTAGCCCGTCCTCACTTGACGGATTGGCTCGAAGCGCGCCGAAACCGACCGGTTACCCTGGTATCTGCTCCCGCCGGATATGGCAAAAGCACCTTGATCAGCAGCTGGTTAGATCACTGCAATTACCCGAGTACCTGGCTTACTTTGGATGTTGAGGATAATGATCTTGCGTTTTTCGCTGGAAGAATCGTATGCCTTTCTTCAGAAGACATTAGGGGACGGTTTCGACCTGAACGCAGCGAAGGAATTAGATCAACAATCCGAAGGCTGGGTGACTGGTTTACGCCTGGCGGTGCTGTCACTGCGTCACCGAGTTGGGAATCAATCGACTAACTTCATCCCAACAGCCAATAACCAGTATGTTCTGGATTATTTGATGACGGAAATCCTGGAGAGTCAATCAGCAGTAATCTCCGAATGGTTGTTGAAGACATCGATCCTTTCACGTTTTAATGCTGGATTGTGTGAGGCAGTATGCCTTAAACAGGATAGAGTAAACTCGCAATCCAAAGATGGCACTACATTGGATGGAGATGGATTTCTAAAATGGCTGATAGCCTCAAATCTGTTTTGCATTGTTCTGGATGACCAACACCAATGGGTTCGATACCACAACCTGTTCAGGGATTTCTTACGAGAAGAATTATTCCGACGGTATGATCCAATCGAAGTAAACGCTATTCATATCCGGGCAAGTGGATGGTTTTCGAAGCAGGGTTTGATTGATGAAGCGCTTCAACATACACTGGACGCCGGGGAGCTCGCCGGTGCAGCCAGTCTGATTGAGCAAAACGGTACAGTATTATTGAACGAAGACAAGTGGTATACACTGGAAAAGTGGCTGGCAAAAATACCTGATGATATCATCGTAAATCGACCTAAGCTGTTATTAGCCAGAGCCTGGGTGGACTATCATCATTTTACGCTGCCCACTATTCCTCCCATTCTTGAGTCCATCGAGAAAATCTTGAAAGAGGATGCATCTTCGAAACCTGTGTGGGGAGAGGTAGACTTTTTCTGGGGTCATCATTGGTTTTGGCAGGGTCAAACTGCTCGAAGTTTGGATTTATTTAACCGCTCTCTGGAACGGATACCCAAAATCGCCAGTTTAGCCAGAAGCGACGCCGAACTTTTCTGGGGTTTAGCCAGCCAGATGTCTGGCAGGGAAAATGAGGCTGTACAACAGTTGAATCGATGGCTTTATTATGATCAACCCCTGCATCCCGGTCACCAGACCAAGTTGATGGGATCGCTCGCTTTTATCTACCTGCTAACAGGGGAACTTAATGAGGCTGCTAGAGTGGTCCGGCAAATCCAGGAATTGGCTGCGAAGCATGATAACCTGTATATTTTAGCCTGGACTTCCTATCTGGAAGGGATGATCCATTATTTCCGGGATGACCTGGATAACGCGGTGCGTTGTTTTGATTTTGCCGTTAAAAACCGCTATGTCCTGCACAATGCCGCCGCAATCGACGGTTTGGCTGGATTAACCCTCACCTACCAGGCTCTCGGGCAAACAGTTAACGCCGAAGCTACCATGGCACAAATGCAAGAATTTTCCCAAGAAATTTATAAACCAGCCGATAAAACCATTGCCTTTTCCTGCCAGGCTCGACTTTCCCTGTTGCAAGATAATCTTGATACAGCGGTGCGCTGGATATCGATGGCTGACTTAAACACGGACAGGGGAATTATGTTCTACTTCCTGGAAATCCCTCGATTAACGGAATGCCGGGTTCTGATTGCCCAGGCAACCCCTGCAAGCCTTGCAGAAGCCATCCAAAAATTAAATGGATTTGAACAGCAGAACATCGACGAGCATAATAAGCATCAGTTGATTGAAATTCTGCTGCTGCAAGCTCTGGCTTACCAGAAGCAAAACCAAAGCGAACAAGCGCTGGAAGCTTTAGCGCGCGCAATCACCCTTGGCGAACCTGGAGGTTGGATCCGACCTTTTGTGGATGGAGGATCAGAAATATCCCAGTTGCTCAATAAGCTGGCTGCACAACAGGGGCAAACTGGATATGTCAGCAAGATATTGGCAGCGATGGCAACTGGTCCGGCTGTAAAAAAACCGGAGAAACATGTCTCAACATCACCAGCCCTGATCGAATCTCTGACCTACCGTGAATACGAAATTCTCGAATTGTTGGGTAAACGGATGACCAATAAAGAAATAGCCTCCGAGTTGGTGATTTCGGTGGGGACTGTCCAGCAGCACCTCAACCACATTTATGGAAAGTTGAATGTCAAAGGTCGAAGACAAGCGATTACCGAAGCCTCAAAACTAAATCTTATTCAATCGAATCAATAACCACCGGAATTTGGATTTATCTAATCCAATATATAAGGTTTATATAAGCTTCTCTTAGTGTCGCGAACGCCAACACTTTGTTATGCTTTAAACAGTTAATCGACATATTCGATGATCTGGTTCTTTTCTCCAGGTCTAGATAACTTATTTCAATCAACAGGAGAAAAAATGACAAGTATTTCTAATCCCACCCCAAACTACAACACACACATACCCTCAAAAATCATGACCCCGGATAAAGTCGAAACCCGCCTCGGCACACTCGAGTTTTACGAAGAACTCCACACCGTCATCGATCGGGAGCCAATCGAGCTTCTCGACCCCGAGCTACGCGGTCTGTTCGCCTCCATCGGTATCCAGAAGGGCAAGCCCTTTGCTCCTGACACCCGCATGAAGAGGATTTTGACGGAGGCGGTGGCGGTAGCCAACGCCACTGCCCGAGCTATCTTCTGGTACGAACGCGATCCATCGGAATTCCTTTACGAAGGCAGCTATTGGAAAAGAGGCTTAGTCGGTGGGAATTATCAATTCCTCAAAGACGAGGGGATGGGCGGAAGACACCTGGATGCACGCGTACATACCTTTTACATGGCTACCGTCAACACTCCGGCGATGGCGATGAAAATGATTGGCGCTGGTTCGCAATATGCCTGGGGCTACCTGGATTCTAATGGAAATGCCCTGGATGGCAGCAAGAACTATAAGCTGAACCTGCCCAAGGATCCTCCTGCCCTGAAGTTCATTTCCGTGGTGGTTTATGATCCGCAGACCCGCTCCGAACTACAGACCAGCCAGCCGTACCCCAGCAAGAACAGCGCCCGCGATGAGATGATCAAGAACGATGATGGGTCGATCGATCTCTTCTTTGGTCCACAGGCACCAGCCGGCAAGGAAGCGAACTGGATCCAAACGGTTGCTGGAAAGGGTTGGTTCTCGCTCTTGCGGCTCTACAGCCCAACCGAAGCCTGGTTCGATCAGACCTGGAGACCCGGCGAAATTGAATTAGAATAAATAATATATCCTCACCCTTTCATTAGTTCGATGGGGTGAGGGTTTATTCCGTAATACAATATCAGATCGACGTATCAACCATTAACGCTAATAAGCATCAATCCAGGGAGAAGGCATGAAAACACCAACCCATAACCTAAACGCAATAACTCCAGCCGAATACAGAATCTCGGTTGTGGGCGTTTTGGAGGAAAGTTATTCTGACCGCCTGGGCGGATTGTCGATCTGGAACAGCGAACCCGATCAGATTTCAGGCAAACCCATCGTTACCTTGACAGGTCGATTGGCTGATCAGGCAGCCTTATTTGGTGTGCTCAATGCACTTTATAACATGCGCATGCCGCTCTTAATGGTTGAATGCATCAGTACAGAAGAATAAATTTTTGAAAGGAAAAGGAACATGAGAAACAGAAGACAGGATCGACAAGAAGATCGCCAGGAGGATCGCAGCTTTGGACGGCGCGGTAGTGGCAACAACCGCTACCAGATGCGTGAGAAACTGGTGTCTATCGGGGATGATTTCTGGATTGAAAATGCCCAGGGTCAGAAAACTTATAAGGTGGATGGTAAAGCCCTGCGCATCCGCCAGACTTTAAGCTTTGAAGATGCCCACGGTCAGGAGTTGTGCAAGATCCAGGAACGGATGATGCGTGTAAAGGACAGCATGGAAGTGGAGGATGCTCACGGCAACCAGATCGCCATGGTTAAAAAGCTCTGATCTCACCCATACGCGATCGCTTCACGGTGAAGATCAAGAATGGACCTGACCTGGAAGTAAAAGGCAATATCCTCGACCATGAATACACGATCGGAGAGGGACGCGACAAGATCGCCGAAATCTCCAAAAAATGGTTCCGCATCAGGGATACCTATGGTGTGGAGATCGAACCGGGACAGGATGATATCGTCATCCTGGCAGTAACAGTTTGCATTGATCAGATGCAGTAACAGTTTGCATTGATCAGATGTCGAAACCAGGCTAATTGCCTGATGGATTGGTTATTAATCCCGAAAACATTTACCTTTGTATCAGGAGATAAAGGAGATTAACCATGTGCTGTATTTTTTCAACCCTGCTGCTTTTAGGACCCCGTTTCGCCGTTTTAATCTGGTGGCTGTTCCGACCTGCATACTTCATGACGGTTTTTAACACCTGGTTCTGGCCGTTGCTTGGCTTGATCTTCCTGCCATGGACCACTTTGATGTACGTGATCGTTTATGGGGCAAACGGGATCGTTGGTTTTGATTGGTTCTGGCTGGCTCTTGCCCTGGTCGCCGATCTGGCATCCTACGGCGGAAGCGCCTATGGCAACCGTGACCGGATCCCAGGTTATTCAGGCAACTGAAACACCAACCACTAAACAGAAATATGAGATGGGTGTGTCTGGTTTTTTAACCGCTTTGACACACCCATCCAAACTGTAACGAATGAAATTTAATCATATAAGGAGAATAACAATGACGTATGCGTTTTCGACCCGCTGGATTTAAAGATAAGCGGTCTCATCCAAGTCGAAGATATTGAGATCATCGCCAATGAAATGAGGGAGAATACTACCGCTGCTATTCTGCTGGTTGAAAACCTGTGGGTGATCAAATTTGGTGAGGCAGTGCTCCGAGCAGATGGTCGGGTTGTGATGCAAGAAAGGATACCCTTCAAAGTAGTAAATGAAACCCTGGACTTATTTGCCCATTTTGAAGCATCTGAAGTTTATATAGAACCGTAAAAAAAGATAAACCACCTTCTTTTCTTGAGGGGAAACTCAGCGTATAATCAAATTATTCACTGATTTTCCCCTTTTTTGATAGATTTGTTATCGGAGGCGCGTTATGGCAAACCGGACAACCTTTCCCCGAACGTTAATTGCTTTGAGCACAATTGCAGTCATAGGATTGGTTTTGGGATTATTACGAATATCGTCTGATTTAATCAATTCTCTTTTACTGGCATGGATTATCGTGCTTGTTGTGAGTCCTTTGATCAGCAAGCTCAAACAAAAAATGCCTGCCTGGTTAGCTTTTATTCTGACCTTGCTGGCGACCTTTAGCGTATTTTTGATCGTAGTTTTGTTGTTGGTTACTGGTATCAATCGTTTTCTGGAAGTTGTTCCCACTTATGCAGCTCAAATCCAATCTCATACCGATAGTCTGAGTAATAACCTGGTATCGATTGGGTTCAATCCCGATAATGTCGCTGCGATAAATAAATTTTTGCAACCAGATGCCATCATGGAGGTGATCGGCGATTTTCTTTCCAGTTTACTTGGAACCATCAGTGATATTGTTCTGGTAATTATATTAATTGTCTTCCTGCTCCTGGAAACCTTCAATGTGCCAGGTAGAATCCGCCAGGAAATCCAATCCGGGAACCACCGGCTTGAAAAACTTTTCAAAGTCAGTGGAACGATACGCGCATACGTTCAGTTTACAACCGTGGTCGGATTGTTCACAGGCATTATTGATACGATCCTGTTCCTTCTACTTGGGGTTGATTTTGCGATCCTGTGGGGGATTCTGGCATTCCTGTTGAGTTATGTCCCTACGCTGGGGTTCTGGCTTGCAGCGATCCCACCTACAATCCTGGCTTACCTCGAATCCGGTATCGGGACAGCGGTGGGTGTCTTTCTGGGCATCGTTTTGATCAATGGATTTGCCGAGAATGTAATTAAGCCCAAATACATGGGACAGGGCGTCAACCTGTCACCATTTATGATTATTTTCTCAGTGATCCTTTGGGCGGCTGTCCTTGGACCCATGGGGGCAATATTGGGAGTTCCGGTGACGATTTTATTCAAAGAGACCATCCTGGAGGCAGACGAAGACAGCCTGTGGATTGCGAAATTAATGAGTTCCTGGAATAAAACGACGGATGAGCCTGAGGACAATCTGGAAAACCGTTCTGGCTCCTGAGTATGCGGTTCAGAAGGGAATGGGTACCATCATAGGATGGTTACAACCCAATTGCTCAACCATCTGGGTTAGATAGCCTGTATTCGTGTAGCTGCCCCCAATATTCAATTTTATCCTTGCGGGATCGTGCCCTTTGGAAGTGAACCAATATTGGGGCTGCATCCAATTCGGGATGGGAATCGAATAACTGTTGATCACCATAACGTAGTGTCTCCAATACCAAGGGCATATGATTTCGAAAAATTGCTTCGCGCCAACCTGCTGTACCAATAACTAAACCTCCGCTTACATGGCAGTAAACATGTAAGCAGAAATGATCCTCTTCAAATTCCCATCTAGCCAGGATTTCATCGCGCATCAATAAAGTATACAATCCCGATAATTGAGGCTTGTGGTATTTATTTGCGATGGTTAAAAACATGTCTCCGGTACTATCCGAATGAGTCAGCGTGTATGCTCTAGGAAAATAGGGTCCCTCTCTGCTGAAATCCCCCAAAATTTTTACATGGAGTTTCTGAATGTTTAGGTGAGACATCCTTATAACTACAATTCCCTTCAGCGTTTTCGATATTTGGTCGTTTTTCTGCTGACCAAACCTGCCGGTAAAGAGTATGGGTAAGTGTAATATCACCTCATAAAAAGATGATAAACGGCAGTAAGATTGTTTAATTGAAAAATTATGCCAGTTCTGTTTGTTCTGCCTCGTTGATTTTTGCCAGTAAATCTAAGATTGCCTGGTTTTTGGGAATATCACTCATCGAATTGGCGAAGTGCAGGTAGCGGATCTCACCTGCTTTGTCAATGACCATCAGGGATGGCATTCGACCACCTTTGAGTAACTTCACCTGCTGACCATACAGGTTTGAAACCCGGTGGTCTGGGTCAGGTAAGCCGATGAATGGAATATCGTTTTTGGACCAATAAGCCTGAAATTCGGTCGGACCCTCTGGTCCTACAACCAGGATGACAGCATCTTGAGCCACAAACTTGTCGAAGTCCTGGCGCAACTGCGCCATGTGCCTGCGGCAGAATGGTCACAAGAAAGTGCGGTTGAAAACCAGTACGACATGATTATTATGGGTATAGTCAGAAAGACTCACAGGATTCCCTGTTTGATCCTCAAGGGTGAAATCTGGAGCGGATTGTTTTATATTAAGTGTCATGATTTCTCCTTTGTTTTCATTTCTACTTATATATAATATAACATAGTTTTGTAATAATGTCAATATATTGTCTATATAATATGGATAATATGGGGCTGTATGGTATGTTAATTTAGACCATTCAAGAATTCTTTGCATTCGAATAGGCATCCAGTGTTCTTTGTCGAGCGAATCTGCGGTCGATAATCGGCGCAGGATAATCCAATCCAATCAGACAGCGGCTTTTTCGCTGAATGTCGATGGTCATCTCCCAGGGTGTATGTATGTCAGTGTCTCGCACATGTTCTAACTCGGGCACCCAGCGGCGAATATATCTGCCGGAAGGATCAAATTTTTTGCTCTGCAGTATCGGATTGAATATGCGGAAATAGGGGGCGGCATCGGTACCGGTGCCGGCTGTCCACTGCCATCCTCCGTTATTGGCAGCAGGGTCGCCGTCAATAAGCTGCTGCATAAACCAGCGTTCCCCCCAGCGCCAATCGATGAGCAAGTCTTTGACCAGAAATGACGCCGTGATCATCCGCGCCCGGTTGTGCATCCAACCGCTTTGTAGCAGCTGGCGCATGGCGGCATCTACGATCGGATAACCTGTGAGTCCCTGGCACCAGGCATGAAAATCTTTCTCGTCGTTATTCCAGCGGATATTGTTCAGCTCACGGCGAAAGCTTTGTTTCAATACATGTGGGAAATGATAAAGGATGGCACTGTAGAATTCTCTCCAGATAAGCTCATTTAGCCAGGTCTCGGCGCCCTGATGTGCCACATCATTGGGCGCGTGTGCGATTGCCCTTTGAGCTGTTTTGATTAACTGTCTGGAAGAGATCATACCAAAACGTAAATAGGGTGACAATTGTGAGGTGCCTTCCAGGTCCATCCGATTGCGTTGGTCTGCATATTGATAAATTGAAGGCTTATTGCCTCCGGTAAACAATTCCAGACGCCGCTGCGCTTCGATTTCGCCGGCTTTGAATTCAGCATCACCTGAAAATGGGGAAGACACAGGGAAGGAATCGCTCCACAGCCCCATTGGCGTGTTTATCTTTGCTGGCGATGGCAGCAACGGAATTCCACCCGATAAGTTAACGCTTTTCCAGGCACGCATATAGGCAGTAAAAACTGTATACGGGCTTAGATCCTGTTTCAGTACTTCTGTTGGGTGGCTCAGACACGGTCCACCCAATATCTGAAGATTGCATTTCTCAGCGATGCTTTTGTCCCTTCTGCGAGCATAGGGCGAATAATCAGCTTCGGCAAAGATGCGATTGGCTCCCGTTTCCAACACCAAATCTGCCAGTACCTTGAGTGGAGATCCTGAACGGATCACCAGATAGCTTCCCTTTTCCTTCAAATTTGCATCCAATATTTTTAAACCTTCCCACATGAAGGCAGCCCGTCTTGGACTCACCATCGGGGAGGTTTTAAAGAACGGATCGTTGATGAAGACAGGTACAACCTGACCGGATTGCGATAAGGCTGCATGAAGCGCCTGGTTATCGCTTAATCTCAAGTCTCGCCGAATCCACCAGATGTTGGTCTCCATCATCCCTCCATCCATTGAACCGTGGAATTACCCCCCAATTTCTTCCAGGACACTCGTAAAATTCGCTGCACCCTCCGAGATGTTTTCAGGTGTGCTCAGTACTGCCCCTGATGTCATTGGTTCAGCCAGCAGGGCATTTGCCACACGTAATCCACCCAGCATGACCGCCGGGATAGATTGTCCCGGAAAAATCGAGTCTCCTACCATCCAGAGGTCTGGAGCCAGACGCGGTCCCCACGACCGGAACAGGCTTGTTTGAGGGAAACCGCCCACCCAGCCATTCACACGCCGGGTGAAGCGTTGAAAGGTGACTGGTGTTCCCGGCATGACCAGCTCCGCTGAATCCCGGAGAAATGGAATAACCCTCTCTGCTGATGTAAGGATCGACTGGGTGAAATTGTTTTTTTCCTGCTCATAAGCTGACTGGTCATTGTGGTATAGTCGCCACCAACGATCCAGATTAGTATGAGTACTGATCGTCATCGCCCGTTTTCCTTCCGGAGCCCGGGTGTTATCCCAGGAAGGGCTGATGGATAGAAATAAGCTGTTCCCTTCCCCCAGGGGTTCTTCAACGATCAATTGATGGTGCAAGGCAAAATCATCGGGAACCGCACCTTCATCCATGCCAACATAAACCACAAAAGCTCCCCAACCATCAGTGGGCAATATGCCCAGGCGCTTCAATTTTGGAGGAAGCGTGAATTCGACCAGGGGAGGGATGTTCCACGGTGGTAAATTAAGGATGATTGTGTCTGCCGGGAAGGATTCCTTTTGTTTGGTATGCAGGCTGAATGTGCCATCCACCAACCTGTCAATCCTGTTTACCAGATGGCGAAAGTGAACCTGTCCACCGAAATGGCGGACTGTTTGAACAAGCTTCTCCGCCATATTGCCGATACCGCCCGGGACATATCCTACACCCTGGCGAGCCAGGTCCAGTGCTGCCGCGCCGTATAATGCATTGACTGAGCGACTGGTTGCCTGGGCTGATATCAACAGCTGCGCATCGATGAAAAGGCGCAGTCGCTCCATCGATTTGGGGAAGTGGGCAGCCACTGGGGAAATAGTATCCGCTGCCAGGGAGAAAATATGCTTCAGTCGCGAATCTTTTTGCCCCCGTTTCACCCATTTAAGCATATTTTTTGCAAGGGATGAAAAATCATCTATCGACTGCGGCGGCCAGGCAGGTATCTGCAAAGCGAAATCCCATAAGGCGTCCGCTGTGTTTTCCTGCCACCGCCAGAATGGTTCTGCTTGTGGACCAAAAAAAGTTAATCTCTCGGTCCTCCAGCGCTCGGGATCTGTCCAGCGAACAATTGCTTGATTGGCAGGAAAATGAACAACCATGGCCTTTTCTGAGAGCTGAACATCCCAATCGATATTAAATCTACGGGCGACCAGGTCCAGCGGTGCACCAGGTGCAAAACCACCGGCAAGTGTCGCTCCAGCATCGAAGCGGAAACCCTGATGGAAAAACGTGCTGGCACATCCTCCAGCGGAAACGTGTGCCTCCAGGACGGTAACATCCAACCCGGCACGGGCAAGCTCCGCAGCAGCAGCCAGTCCACCAAACCCGGCTCCCACAATTACCACTCTTTTCATCGCTCAAGAGCCTTTCGGGTACGCCAGGCACGGTATGCAAACAACAAAGGCAGGTTAAGCCACATCAAGCGGCTAACCAGACCCCAAAATGGGTGTGAAGCGGGTTGAGCCTGGATGATATCGCAGACTTCGGTGCTGTTATCATCCAGGCGCTTAAAGCTGTGTTTGTGTATCCAGGTTTTAAATGGTCCAGATATCTGGGTATCTGTAAAACCAGAGGCAAGATCTACTTCAGAATGACGGGCAACCCAGCGAATTGGCAGGGGACCAAACCACATGGTGAAATCAGCGATTGAGCCCTCTGCCAGGGGCTGCAGGTTGTTGAACCTGACAATCAAAGGCGGCGGTGTTAAGTATTTCAGCGCTCTTGTATCGCGGTGGAATTCGGCGACACGCATCAACGGAGCCTGGACATTGAAGTTATGAGAGAAATGCTTCATAAGTATGATCTCGACTGAAAAATATTTTTCGAGGGATCCATGAGATCCTGATCCTTATTGCTGGAAACGAATCAATTATGATGTTCTGATTTGACCTGATCGAGCCAGTGGATGATTGGCAGACCTGCTTCAGGAATGTGCGTTTCTAAGGCTTTCTTATAGGATGCCAGGTAATGGGGAAGCAAATTGCCCGGGATGTTTTGGTTCTCGAGCATGGTTTTCACCCATCCAAGCTCGGAATTTAAAAATCGCATATCGCCCAGGATTAATCCTGCCCGGATATTGTTGGCGAGAAATTTATTGGTGGCTTCCAGATTTTGTGCCATTATCCTGTCGGAGTGGAACTGTTCCCATAAATAAGCCTCGATCAATGATTGACTTTCAGTAAACTCAGAAAGGGCATTTTTGTAGCCAGCAGATACGCCTTCTACTACTTTCAGTACGGGTTTCTGGATGATTAGACGTTCAATTTCATGTACTGCGGACCCGAGGTTTTCTCCCAGGAAATGTCCTGGGATACGTTCGCGTAGGCCTGGCAGATGGTTGAAGATTAAACCACCATAACCCAATGGTATTTTATGTTCCTGCAAGAATTGTGCAACATCATACAAACTGGCTGCTGTAATGAGTTGTTGGGCGGTATAGACTATTAATGCTGGCTGTGTTGATGTGATGGTTTTTCCCAGTTCTGTGAGTGGTACATTGGCTCCCAGATAGACTACATTGTAACCACGATGCCTTAGAAATAGTGACAGCATGAGTTGAGAGAAGAAATGATCCTCACCTGGCGGGCAGCCGATGAGAATCTTTTCTTTGTGAGTAGGTGCTGGTGCAGCGGCATACAACGCATCCAGTTTCCTTACAGCTAAAGACGAAGCAAAATGTTCCTGCTGCACAGTTCTTTCACCTGCGTACCATAAGCTGCCGATCTCTGATAGTCCTTTACTGAGGATTTCCAGGCAGACTGTTTCCAGAGAGTAACGCGCAAATGCCTGCGCCAGAATGTTCTCCGCACGTGATTCGTCGAATGAAGAGCAAGCTGCGATCCAGCTCTCTCTCATCTCTTCCAGTGTCTCTCCCGAGATCAATTCTGTGCTGGTGTAAGTTTCCTTGATATCCTCCGTGGGTAGAGCAAGGAACGGATCCTGTCCGGATTCCTCGATTCTCCGCCAAAGGTCAACCGCCCGATTGATTCGCAAGCCCTCAGCCTGGCGCGCCTGAAGCCATTTGATGGTCTCGACATCAAATTGCGAGTAAAGACGGTGACCACCTGAGGTCCGTTGCGGAACTGGCAGCCCATAACGTCTTTCCCAGGCACGCAAGGCATCTGCCTTGATACCGGTTTCACGCAGGACGACATTTAAATTGTAGGTTGGTAATTTACTTGGTATGGGCACTTCCATCTCCATTTTTTTTAATCACAATATTACTTTGTGTTTCATAATTTATAACCTGAAACTCAATATTTGTCAATATATTGTCGATATATAATTGGGATTAATGCTAAGAAATTAGACAGCTTTTTGGGGATGATCGATGTGCCGGTTGGACTTGCGTTATGTCGAAAATTTTTTCAACACCTGATATGTTGTGGTGCCTGCCAATCCCTTGAAACTGCGCGCCTGTAACGCCTGGTCTAAATCTTCGATCAGGTCTTGAGCGTTTTCGAGCCCGATGCTCGCACGAACAATCCCCTCCCCCGTCCACTCTCTGAGGCGTTTCTTCTGTATGTCTGAATAGAAGGGCATGGCATCGATATATAGATCTGAGGGGTAATAGAAAAGCAAGCTGTGGGCATGACCTAAAGATGTGGCGTACGAGAATAATTTGATTTTTTCTGCAAAGGTGATGGCAGCGTTTAATCCGTTTTTGAGCTGAAAGGCGATCATCCCGCCATAGGCAGACATTTGTTTTTTAGCCAGTTCATGGTGGGGGTGGCTTGTCAAACCCGGATAACAAGAAACCGGTTCTCAACGGGCTTGTCCCTGAATATATTCCCCAGCGATAACCGGCTATGAATAGCACGATGAACGAAATTGCTATGGAGACGGTGACCGCTAGTTCTAGGTTAAAGCGCAGAACCAACAAAGGAATTAAAGATGGAATCACAGCGAGGATCGCAACCAACACATGACCCAGCACGACGGAGAGATCATCCTTTTTTAAGCGAATTCCCTGCGGTTTACTTTTGGCTAAAAGGTCGAGAACATTCCTGTAAAAAACCTGGCGATCGCCCTCTTCGGTGATGGGTTCGAGTAAATAATCCATGTCATCGGCGATCAATTCCAGTGCTTCTTCTTCCGTGCCAGCAGACTGGATCTCCTTAAGCAGGCGGTGCCGTTCTTCTCTGGCTAAATAGGAAGTCAGCGCATACATCATGCCGTCGATAATCCCCCAGGCTAAAATTGCACCCATCGCGCTGACGATCAACTCGTTCATCATCTGGGATGTGATGGGCTGTTCAAGGGTATCCCTCAACCAGATGAACTTGAATGCCAGGGTGAAGATCAGGAACACCATGATACTGAATACGCCCTCGGACAACCCATCGATGGGATCGATCAAGTTCACTAGGAAGTTGACCCGGGGCACAGCACGCTTCCTGGAATGGAGAGCTGTTCTTTTCATCTGGGCTCCACCAAGAAGAAGAACAGGCTGCCGAGCGGGGAATTCAAAGGTATCATAAGAACAGTCAGTGTGGTCATTTTTTCTCTATTAAAGAAATACCTGTACTAAATACCGAGTTTTTATGGTGTCAGGATCAGCTTCTGTTGCAGGTTAATCAGGGCTTTCTGCGGGATCTGTAGCAGGCCTACATTCGATCGATCCATATCGAAGATCACCAGAAAAACGACCGACACAATCAACACCACCAGGATCAGGGCAATGAAATTGTGTTTTTCACGATAACTGTCGTACACCCCGATCAGGACCATAGTCATTAATCCGACAAGATACAGCCCCAGTACCATGATCGGAGGGACACGGTAACCCAGTTCAGCGTTGAGACGTTCGGTATGGATATCAATCATCTGGTTCAAAGACGACAAATAGAGGGCAGTGATTGGGTCAGGCTTCGATTTTGCCATTTCTTCAGCCATCAGCCACAGTTCGTCCTGGATCTGTTCCGACCGGAGAATCGCCGATTGGGTATCGCCTCGATTGAGCGCCTTAAGGCGCAGGTCGACATATTCACGCAGGAGCTCGCGCGACTTCATCCCAACAGGGTCGACCAGAGAGCCGGCCCGCAGGTATGTGGTGCCGATCGCGTTGGCTTCCATAACCACCAAATGCCGCCTATGGTTAAAATTCTCCATTGCAATATTGGTGACAAACGCCAGCAGGAAGCCTAATAGGGCCAGGGCGGCGCCAACCACTGTGCCGACGCCTGCCTCAGCCCTATCTGGCCAGCGCTTCTGAACATGCTTTCCTAACCGGAATCCTGCTTCAACAGCCATGAACAAGATAATTACGGTCAGGAGATAAATTAACCAGATCGGCAGCACATCCAATGGTTGATTGAACATCTTTTCACCTGCTCTTACCGCATCGGCGGTGGTTGATTGACAGCCACATTTTGACCAAAAAGGACGAATCCCTGTCTACTGCAACAATCCGCTAACACCCTGGAAAAAGAACAGAAGACCAAACACAAACGAGACAGTTATAACAATAGGCCGGTTGTACCGGGTCAACCAGGCTGAGATGGACTCCAGGATGGACTTAGATTGCCCAGGTAAAATCAACCGGACCAGGATGATCAGCAGGAGCAATGATTGCGCCAGGAGAACGTACAACAAGAAAGCTATGATACTGGAAGATTGACCCAGCTGGGCTTCACTAATCACAGCGATTGCGCTCATGGTAAACACCCAAAACTTACCGCTGATCAAAACAAGACCAGCCCCCATCCCAAATGCCGTGAGAGGTGTTAAAGTATCCAGCATGACCATCCACTTCGGCGGTGGACCATCAGTATCCTGCTCATTGCTCCACTGCCGGTATGCCGTGATCAGCAGGAGAATACCTAGAACGATGAGCAGTGTGGAAACGATTTGACTTTTTCCGCTGGTCTCTCCAGACCCCGAATTAAAAATCAAGCCTAAAATTACCCCCTGTAATAAGCGGATCGCTGTCATACCAGAGACCAGGCAGATTGCTTTAAACAAACCCTGTCCGGGGCTATTCAACAGCAGGATGAGCATCATGATCTGAAGCGGAACTACAGCGCTACCGATAATGAATGGCACTAACGTTAAAATCGTTTCTCCCATTTAACCCTCGTATTTAGAAATTTCAGAAGCATTCATAGGGAAATCACATGCACACTTATCCAAATGCGAGTGACATCAACGCATAAAGCGACAGACCGGCTATGTAAATAATCCCGGCAAATTTGGGCTCCCCTTCCCGGTTAGCTTCGGGTATCATGCTTTGGGTAACCAGGGTGATCAGAAATCCAGATGCTATGGCGACCAGGAAAAGTCGTGTCTCGAGACCCAGGTAGCGCAACAATCCATAACCCACAATTGCGCCTCCCATGATGCAAACGATAAACAAAACAGCCAGCAAACTCCGGCTTCTCCTGGGCATGCCCTGATTTTTAGCGGTGGCGATGGTGACGAATGCCAGAGGTATGGTGCTGATCGATAACCCCAAAGCCAGCAGCAGCCCCGTACGCGGCGTGAGGGTGGACCCGATCCCGATCAAAATCCCATCGATGAAAAGGTCCACCAGGATGCCGAAGTAAAGTCCCAGCGATGGCGTACCGACTCCAGAGCCATGGTTGGAACGCAGCAGGCGTTCGGTGAGGTACTCCATGGTCACGAACAGGATACCGCCCAGGAAGAATCCCAGCACAGCCAAAGGATAAGAGCCGCTGCGGATTGTGGGCGGCATCAGGCTGAAAGCCACCATGGCTGTGATGATACCGGCGGCAAATTGCAGCGCCGCGCCCACCACGCGGTGGGGCAAATCGACCTTCTCTGCCAGCGGCGCGCCCAGGTAAGTGAGAAATGCTGAAAAGGCGGCTATAATTAAGACAAGCAAAAAATCATCCATGACAAACGCTAAGATGCCCCCGGCTGGTTATGAGATCAAAACGGCAGTTGGCGCTGCACATCGCCAGCCGCGCCTACTGCCGTCGTTTATTGCTATGCTCCCACCGGGTATCCGGGTCCCAGCGGTATTCCCAACAAGAACCACAAGATGAGGAAGACCAGCCAGACGACCAGAACAATGCCGGCTATCGGCAGCATCAGCGCTACCAGCGACCCGACGCCCGCTTTCTTCTGATAACGTTGGGCAAAGACCACGATTACCGGGAAGTACACCATCAACGGTGTAAGCGTGTTGATCGGCGAGTTGCCGACACGGTAGGCGGCGAACAATGTCTGCGCCGGCACGCCCAGTTGGATGAAGAGCGGCACGAAGATAGGGGCGAAGATCGCCCACTTTGCCAGCGAGCCCGGCATGATGAAATCGAGTAACACGATCACAAGGACGAAGCCGATCAACAGTGGGATCGCCGGAATGCCGGCCGCGCCCAACCAGTCCGCCAGCGTGGTGGCAATGAAGCCGGGCAGGTTGGAGTAGTTAAAAATAGGCGATGAACTGGCTGATCATCAGCAGCGTGAAGATCAGGACGCCCAGACCGGCAAAAGTCTTGACCACCGCGGCAATTACGTCGTTGGGTCCTTTGTACTTACCAACCGCCGAGCCAAAGGCAATGCCGGGTACTAAGAAGCAGAGCATCACGATAAACAGCAGGCTGTTCATGAAGGGCGTCTGACCGATGATGGAGCCTGTCTCGGGATCGCGCAGCGGCGCGCCCGGCGGCAAAGTAGCCAGCAGGACGATGCCCAACACGACCAGGAAAGCAATCCCTGCCCGGCGCAGCCCACGGGCTTCCACGGCTGGATCGATTTCGTCGGCGGCAGCAGCCTGCGCAGGATCGCCTGCTTCCGCCGGGTTATACTTGCCCAGACGCGGCTCGACGACACGCACAATGACGAACCCAACGACCACCGTCATCAGGATGGCTGAGGCAGCCTGGAAGAAGTAATCGGCTGTGAGGGAGATCGGCGCACCGCCGGTCAATGCGATGGCTTCGTTGGTGATCTCGAAGAGCATGGCATCGTTCGGTGTTGGGATCAGGTTCGCCATGAAGACCGCGGCGACACCGCCAAAGCCGGCTGCCAGACCGGCGATCGGGTGCCGTCCGACTGCCAGGAAGGCTGCCGCGCCCAACGGGATCAGGATCAGGTAGCCTGCATCCGAGGCAACGCTCGCCACCACGCCGATGAAGACGATGATGTAGGCAATCAAGGCACGCGGGGCAACCTTGACCAACTTGCGGATCAGGGCAGCCATCAGCCCGGCAACTTCAGCCGCGCCTGCGCCCATCATGGCGATAAGCGTGACAGCCAGCGCGCCGAAGCCCTGGAAGTTCGGAACAAAGGATTCGAAAATAAATCGGATGCCCTCGATACTCAACAGGCTCCTTATGGTGATGGTCTGTTCAATAATTTCGTATTCTACATCTTCGGTCCCCACGCCTGACAGGGTGTACTCGCTAACGTCCTCATAAAAGTCGGGGGTCACCTCCACCGGCACCGGCACGGCGATGAGTTCGGTAACGCTGAGACCCAACAACGATAAAATGGACGATAGGACGATGACACCGATGATCAGGTAAAAGAACATGAGCACCGGATGGGGCACTTTGTTGCCAACCCGCTCGACGGTGTTCAGCAGTTTGTCCATGAATGAGGGTTTATCCGGATCGGCTTTAGGATCTGCAGTCATGTTTTCCTCCAATTATTGATTAATAAATTTCGATTGATCCAAGTGAACATGATCAGGAATTACCCCTGAGAAATTCAACCAGCAGGCGAACTCCCACGCCCGTTCCACCCAATGTGTCGTAAGGTTTAGCCGGTCGGTCGACCCAGGCAGTCCCGGCGATATCCAGATGAATGAAGGGATAATCGCCCACAAAAGCTGCCAGGAATGCACCTGCAGTGATGGAGCCTGCCGGGCGACCTGCCAGGTTCTTCAGGTCAGCAATCTCGCTCTTCACCATCTGGTGGTACTCCTCCCACAGGGGCAGCTGCCATACCCGCTCACTGCTGGCATCGCCTGCCTGACTGAGCCTGTCCATCAACGCCTGGTCCGTTCCCATCATCCCGGTGGCATGGGAACCAAGGGCAATGATGATCGCGCCAGTGAGTGTGGAGAGCTCGACGATGGCGTCAGGCTGGTAGCGTTGGGCATAAAACAAGGCATCCGAAAGGATGATGCGCCCCTCGGCATCGGTGTTGAGCACCTCGATCGTTTTTCCGCTTAACGTTTTCACAATATCACCCGGACGGTAAGCGTTGCTGCTGGGCATGTTTTCAGCCGCCGAGACCAGCCCGACGAGGTGCAGCGGGAGCTTGAGCTCCGCCGCGGCTTGCATAATGCCGAAAACTGCCGCTGCGCCACCCATATCCGATTTCATCGTTTCCATCGCTTCTGCTGGTTTCAGGGATAGACCGCCTGAATCGAAGGTCAATCCTTTCCCCACCAGGCAGATGGTTTGGGTGTCCTTCCCGGCTTTACCGTATTCCATCACGATGAAGCGCGGCTCGTGTTCCGAGCCTTTGCCCACTGCCAGGATGCCGCCAAAGCCCTGCTCGATGAGCTGAGCCATGTCCAGCACGGTCACTTTGAGTCCCAGGCGCTGTCCAAGCCTGACTGCCTCTTCACCCAATTCAGGCGGGTGCATGGCATAGCCGGGTCCATTGACCAGGTCACGGGCGAAATTTACGCCTCGGGCGATCGCCTGACCGATTTGCAAACCTTTACGAGCCTGTTCGCCAGATTGGGTAAATACTGTTGCGCGTTCGACATCGAAGGTTTGTTCCTCGCTCAACCCTGTACGGTATCGCCAGAACCGGTATGCGCCCATCTCCATCCCTTCGGCAAAAGCCTGGGCTGCCACTTCCGCATCCAACGGCAACTCACTATTGACCCCGATCATCACCTCAGCGACCAATAACTTGCGCGCTTCCTTTACAGCGATTGCGCTGACCCGGCGGATCGTCTCGGCAGTAGCTTTTCACGTTCTTGCCCAATCCCACCAAGAGCAGCCGACGCGGCAGCAAGCGCACCGCGCGGATAGAGCAGGAGTGCATCATTGACGCGCCCTTTGAAATCCGCAGGCTCGAGCAAGGCAAGCACCTCCTCAGCCAGTGGGACATCCTCGAAACAGCCCAACACTGCAAGGTCAGACGCTTGATGCAACACATTGCCACTTTTTACGCTAATTTCCATGTTGATCTCCCTATTTCCGGTTGAATAATCCAGCCAGGGCGTCATCGCTGGTGCGCAGCTCCAGGACATTCCCTTCGATCAGGTAATTCCCGGCGCTTTGCAGGGCTGCCAGGAATTGAGTTTCCTGGTCCATCACCCCTTGCGGGTCTTCACACATCATCATCGTATTCGCCAGCGGGCCAATCGTAATCTGGTCGCCATCGAGCTGGAAGGTTCCCGTGAAATTGTTGCAGCCTGCATTTCCACTCAGGTTGCCATCTTTATCGAATTCCACGGTCAGGGTCGTCCCTTCCACAACCCCAATCACCGCCTGGCTGCCGTTGTTGAACGCAGTGGCTTCCCAACTACTGCCTGCCAAATCCTGGGATTGGGCTTTGTAAACGGCTAATGTGGCGCCATCTTTACCGCTGAGGGTCAGTTGATCCCCTTTGACCGCGAAGGTTTCCGCCTCACCCAGCGCTTCAAGGTAAGCGCTCTCCTGGTCCATGATCGCCTGTTCGCACATCATCATCGTCGCAGCCATCGGCGAGGAAAAGGTGATCTTATTTCCGGAAACTGTGTAAGTGCCACTGTACCGGTTGCAGCCGGACGATCCGCCCACATTGCCGTCGGTGGAAAACTGGGCCGAGATGCCGGTCCCGGACACAAGCGGCTGACCGTTCAATTCGGTTAGCGCCCAGAAGCTGCCGGTCAGGTCGCCCCCGGACTGGGAACTGGAAGTGCACGCTGCCAGGACCAATAACAGAACGCATAAAGTTGAGAGCAGCCAAATTTTCTTCATTTTTATTCTCCTTATTGATCGAACGGTTGATGTCAAAGCCAATTCATTTGCGGCAGTTTTGCCAGCTCCTCGAGGTAGACGATCGCCGTTTCAATGCCCCGTTGGAACATCTCTAGGCTGTAGTGCTCATTTGGGGAGTGCAGACCATCGCTATCCAGCCCAAAGCCCATCATGACGACAGGAATGTTCAGCAGATTGGCAATATCGGCTACCACAGGTATGCTGCCACCGCCGCGGGTGAATACCGGTGTGTGCCCCCACGCCTTTTCGTAGGCACGGGAAGCAGCCTTCATTTCAGGCAAATCGAAGGGAATCAGGGCGGGAAAACCCTTCGTGAGTAAACTCACACTGACATTGACTGTCTCCGGCGCAATGGACTCAATGTACTGCTTCATCAAGGCGTAAATCCTGTCCGGATCCTGGTTTCCGACAAGGCGCGAGCTGAGCTTGGCTCCGGCTTTCTGGGGGATGATCGTCTTGGGTCCGGGACCCGCCCAGCCGCTCCACATCCCATTGATGTCCAGCGTCGGGCGGGCAGAGATGCGCTCGCGGATGGTGAATTTCTCGTCGCCCCAGGTCGCTGGAACCCCCGTTGTCGCTTTGTACTGCTCCTCGCTCAGGTCGGTTTTGGCGATCATTGCGCGCTCCGCTTCCGTCAGCGGGACGACATCGTCATAGAAGCCGGGTACCGCGATCGTGTTGTCCGGGTTGTAGAGTTTGCCCAGGATTTCGACCAACGCCAGGGCAGGATTATGCGCCGCCCCGCCCCACAAGCCCGCTGTGCAGGTCTTCCTTCGGTCCCTCGACTTCAATCTCTATGTAGGTCATGCCGCGCAGGCTGTGGGTGATGGCAGGCTCTTCAATGGCGCGCATGGAGGTATCGCTGATCACACAAACGTCGGCTTTGAGCAGGTCAAGGTTTTTCTGGATGAAGGGTGTCAGGTTCGGCGATGAGATCTCCTCCTCACCCTCCAACAGAATTTTTACATTGACCGGTGCTTCACCACATGCTTCGAGGTAGGATTCGAGCGCTTTAATATGGATAAATAGCTGTCCTTTGTTATCTGAAGCGCCACGGGCATAGATCTTGCCGTCTTTTTCGATGGGCTCATAGGGCGGCGTGTCCCAGCCATCTTCCATGGCAGCGGGAACCACGTCGTAGTGACCGTACACCAGGACGGTGGGTGCCTGTCCAGCGCCCAGCCATTCTGCATAGACAACCGGATGACCGTCGGTGGGCATCACCCTGGCATTGTCCAGACCTAGCGAGTGTAAATGCGCTGCCAGCCACTCGGCAGTGCGCCGGACATCTCCTGCATAACCGGGATCGCCGCTGACGCTGGGAATGCGCAGGAGCTCCACCAGCTCATGTGTAAATCTTTCCACATGCTTTTGGGAATAATTTCTTGCTGTCTCACTGGATAGTGTCATTCCTTAAACCACCTTTCTTAGTCATTTAAAACTTATTAAACACCTGAGAGAGCAGGTAATGTTCATACCGATCTCTCGAGCTCTGGCGAGGTTCCAACCGGTACCTCTTTGGGAACATAACCTGGCAGCCCTCCGGCAGGGATGACCGCCAGGAGGGCGATACTCGCCAGAACCAGGAAGGAGATCTTCAGCGACTGGAGCCGTGCGACCACATTAATTTCCACCGCGGCAGCCTCCTGTTGGGGGGTGAGGTCAGTTTCCTCCAACACTCTCATCCAGCTGGTCATTGCTGACAAAATCGATATTGTCCAGATCGACATACTCTTCGATCACCTCCGGCGTAATGACCGGATTATTCACCAGGCTGTTCAACACGATCAGGCTCAACAATGAGACTGCCAGCACGCTGGCAAAAGCCGTCCCTAACCCGGTTGCCAGGTTGTTGGTCGTTCCGCGTAAAGCGCCCACATCTCCAGCCAGCTCTTTGGGCGAAGCCGAAACGAGCACATTGAACACCAGGGTCAGCAGTGCGCCTTCCCCAAGACCGATCACAACCAGGCTGAGGATCACCCAGGGTGTGGTCCATTCATTCCAGATGGTGAACGCAAGCATGACCAGCCCCACCGCTACCACGATGAAGCCGATGCGTCCGATCTGGCGTGGGGTCCAGCGGTCGAAAATGCGCACGACCAGCGCTGTGGCGGCAAATATTGCCAGAGAGTAAGGGATCACCGCCACCGCCGTCTCCAGGCTGCTGTAACCTTGAACGATCTGTATATAGAGCGGGATCAAGAAGTTGATGGCTGGACCCAGCGCGGCAATGATAAACAGACAGTAGGTCGCAGCTCGCTCCTGCGGCGAGTCGAGCACTTCTAATGCAAGCAGGGGTGTCTTTTTCTTCTCTACACGCCTCCTTGACCAGGCGAAGAATCCCTGACCGAACACAATACCGGCGACGATCATTATGAGGGAGGGTGACAGCCCCAATACACTGTAAGGTGCATCGGGAGTAGCCAGCAGCATGCCCCAGGTCTTGAGGTTGTTAAATCCTATGCTGATCAGGATGATACCGGTGGCAGCCAGGGCTGCACCCACCCAATCGATGTTCACATTTGCCTCCCGTTGAACCGGCTTCAGCCGGAAACTCAGGAGAAGAACAACAACCGCGATCACCACGATGAGGGCGAAGCCATAACGCCAGGAGAGCAGGGTGCCCAGGACTCCGATGACGAGAAAAGCCAGCACACCTGCAATGGCCTGAGAAGCGCCCAGCAAGCCCAGGGATTGCGACTGCTGCGCACCCCTGTAATGGTTGGCGATCAGCACCACCAGAGAAGGCACCAGGATAGCGGCTGCAAGTCCGGCGATTGCCTGCATCTGGATCATCATCGCTGCGCTGGAGCTGACTGCCATCCCCGCCATCGCCAGACCGTGAAAGATGACACCAATTTGGAAGGCTAACCGTGGTCCGATCAATTTGCCAAGTTTCGCACCGAGGATGACAAATCCGGCAACAGCCAGCGAATAAACGACCAGTGCTGTGCTCACACTGGATGGTGAGGTGTTGAAATCTTCGACGATGCCGCCGATCGAGACTGGCAAGGCGCTGACGTTGAAGCCCATCTGGATCTGCGCCAATGCGATGATCAACATGGGCAGCCAGGATGCCTTCACCGCGTTCTCGACTACAGCAGGCGAAGCGGATTTCGTCGTCTTCAATGTTTATCCTCCTATCTCAAAAAGGAAATTCTGCTGGTTTCACCGCGTGATCGCCGCAGACATCAATGTTCAGGTCGAATTCGTCAAACTATATTCGATCTATTAAATAAAGACACCGAAAGTTCATCGTTTGGCAAAATCCATAGGTGCTGATTCTGAAAAGCCGTTTTCCAAGCTTCCGGTTGCTCTCAATTATACTTTGTTAAAGATTTTGGCTTCGATCAGTTTTGCTGTGATTTTCGATTTCCAGGATTTACAAACCTCTTCCCACCGTCATGACCTCCGCGCAAAATTCACCCCCATGAATTCTTTTTAAAGTTGAAACTCAATCGCTCTGCTGGTTATACGGTGACTCTCTTGTAGCAAATTCCCAGCCCGCGCCACCGTTATACAGGGACTGATAATTAACTCGTCCAGGAGCGCAATCGATTTTGGCTTGTCTCACACCCTCAGGCGGAATGCTTCTCTCAGTTGAATATAGTCATCCGAATGATGGAGGGTCTGGCGAGTTGTCAGCCAGCCCCAACAAGAAAGTACAACAGCCAGCCTGAACAATCTCCTTTGGTACGTACATGCTGAAATGTGGAGTGAAAGGCAATACCGTCTCGGCGCCGAACCTTCTCTTGGTTAATACTCGTTTACTGGCATATCCGCCAGGCTTGATAAGGGGATAGCCTGGATATTCTCATCCAGAGGGTAAGGCTTAGGTCCAGGGTAAATGACCAACAACCGGGCAAGTTCCAAATCTTTGCAGGCAATACGCATCGAAGGCGTCAGACGCGGCGCATCAACACGTTTGTACTCCGCGCCAATCCGCTGCCCATTCTTGATGAGCAGCAAGTCCAGTTCTGCCCCCGAATGAGTCGCCCAAAAATAAACCTCATCTGGTATGATCGTCTTGATGGTTTCCTCAATAGCGAAGCCTTCCCATGAAGCGCCACTGCGCGGGTGCAATAGCAAGTCTTTCTCACTGTGGATACCCAGCAAATAGTGCAGCAACCCAGAGTCTCGAAAATAGATTTTCGGTGTTTTTACCTGGCGCTTGCTCAGATTTGCATACCAGGGCTGTAACAGGCGCACCATGAACAAATCCTGAAGCAGATCGAGATAACGGCGGGCAGTAGCTTCACCAACATTCAATGTACGCGCTGCTTCAGCGTTATTCCATATCTGTCCATGGTAATGCGCCAGCAGGCTCCAAAAACGAAACAGGCTTGTGGAGGGGATATTGAAACCAAACTGTGGGATATCCCGTTCAAGAAAAGTGCGTATAAAATCCTTTCGCCATTCAAGACTTGATTCTTCACTGTCAGCCGTGAATGACAGCGGAAATCCACCCCTCCTCCAGAGCCGGTTTTGCGCTTCTTTGCCCACCTCACTAAGACTGAAGCCGCTCATGATGATGGTCGAAATACGCCCAGCTAGCGACTCCGACGACTGGCGCAGCAGGTCTGGCGAAGCGCTGCCGAGTATCAGAAAACGAGCCGGTAATGGGATACGGTCTACTAATACCCGTAGTATTGGGAATAGATCCGGGCGGCGTTGGACTTCATCAATAACAACCAGACCGCTTAGATCCTGCAGCGCTGTCATGGGCTGATCCAGGCGAGCAAGGCTTAATGGGTCCTCCAGGTCAAAATAATTGACTGATGTTGAAGGAACAAATAGACGCGCCATCGTTGTCTTCCCGCACTGGCGTGGACCGATTAACGCTACCACCCGACTGCGCCCGAGTGCGTTTTGGATGGTCTCCCGCAGAACATTTCGTTCAATCACCACGCTATGATACCATGAAAATCCGCCATTCGAATGGCGGATTTTCATGGTAATTGGGGTTCTGTACTCTTGAGATGGATTATTGTCAATTGCCACAGATGTTAATGCTGTTTCGTGTAGTACCCATCAGTATGCATTTCCGAAGCTATGATATACGCACTGGACAACGGCTAATCAAGACAGGGTTCAGCAGGCGATAGACAAAGCGCCAGAATTTCCCCCAACCGCCAGGGGCGATAGTCTCAAACTTCAACGCATAGGTTGTCGTGCTATGCTCCCTGCTCAAGAGCTGGACAATTGTGGATGTGACCGTGCAGATTGAACATGGCCATCTTCAGAGGGAAAATCGGGCAATGCGAAAAGAATCGCTGAAACCCAGAAGAATGATTCATAGGCTATGGGCCAGGAACCAGGTTGATCCCTAATTGTTGAAGAAAAGCATTACCGCGCCGTTATATGCTGGGACGATCATCGCCAAATCTACCCTCGCGCCCAGTCGTCAACCTGGTGCTCCTTCACCGGGTTTCATGAAGACCTGCGCATAGCTTTAGGAATGATACAATCCTAGTAGGATTTCCTTTCGATCAGGAGATTTATGAAAGGAGGCGGCTACGATTTAATCTAAGTTTTAGGTGATCATACCCCAGAATTTCAGAGCGATACAACGCGCTTCCGATCCCACAACACGCTACCCGGGCAAAAACCCGCTCGTATCGTGGTCGAAGGTGTGTACAGCGTGATACAGAGTGTTTTCCACGGGAGAAAAAAAGAAAATGGATATTTTGACAAGAACCGAGCTAGAACAGTTAATGCGTAAAGAACAGCAATGGTGTGTTTCAATCTATATGCCAACCCACCGTACTGGCAGGGAGGCCCAACAAGATCCGATACGGCTGAAAAACCTGCTCGGAGAGGCTGAGACGCGCCTGCTAGATCAGGGCGTAGGCAGGCGCGTTGTACAAAAGATGCTAGCGCCTGCCAGCAAGCTCTTGCAGGATTCTCATTTCTGGCAGCATCAGAGTGACGGTCTGGCGATATTTATCACTTCCAACAGAGTCCGTCGCTATCGTCTTCCATTGAATTTTGAGGAATTTGTGGCTGTTATGGACCAGTTCCACGTCAAACCGTTGCTGCCGCTCTTCACTGGCGACGGTCAATTCTACATCCTGGCGTTGAGCCAGAACGAAGTCAGGTTGCTGAACGGTACGCGCGATAACATCAGCGAAGTAGACATCGGGCAGCTAGGTGGCAGTCTGGCTGAAGCAATCCAACCCGGTGATCACCAGGCGAGTCTTCAACTTCACACTACTGGTTCCGCAGGCGGCAAGACCGGGGACGGTTCAGTAACATTCCATGGGCAAGGCGGTGACGATGCAAACGCCAAGAATGATCTCCTGCGATATTTTCGTCTAGTGGCGGATGGCTTGACGGAATTTCTTCAAGGAGACAGGACGCCGCTCGTGTTGGCGGGAGTCGAGTACTTGCTACCGATCTACAAAGAAGCCAACACGTACCCCCACTTGATAGATACAGTTATCAAGGGGAACCCTGATTTGCTGAGCGCGGAAGAGTTGCACAAAAGCGCCTGGGAAATTCTTGGACCTCTTTTCCATGCAGCACAAGAAGAGGCAATCTCCCATTACCAACAACTTGCCGGTCAGGCAAGCGAACGAGCCGTAGACACGTTGGAAAAGGTCGTCCCTGCTGCTTATCATGGAAAGATTGAAACATTGTTCGTCGCCGCCGGAACGCAACAATGGGGCGTCTCTTAATCCAGTTACAAATGAGATTGAAATCCATGATCCAATGGAGTCTGGCGACGAGCCCCTGCTGGATTATGCGGTGGTTCAGACCTACTTGAAAGGTGGGACAGTGTACGCCGTAGAGCCAACTATGGTGCCGGCGGCGACAGCTGCCGCCGCTATACTCCGTTATTGATTGTGCGGTATTGCTCTGCCCTGCGACCGGACACTTGGTGGCGGTGGTGCAACAATATATCCGTCAAACGATCTGCGTGACCAGGATTTCCTCGCCCAGCATATCGCTGATCTTCACCGCCACGGTAGTCTCGCCCCGCGGCGCATCCAATTCATAGCTGCCTGCCACCAAATCGTCTTTACGCTCCGGCACGTCTGCCAGCACAATGTTGAAGACCTCACCGTTATAGGCGCTGTCTATCATGACCGTATCCACCATAGAACGCCAATCATCGATCTGAGGCGATAATATGCCGGCTTGCTCTTTGAGCCGCTCGATGATGGAAGGCGAAATCAAGTCTTCGATTTCCACCAAAATCTTGCCGTCCTTGCGCTGGACGTTTACTTTGGCGGTGGCAGGCTGGTGGATGAAGAATTTCCCGTATCTTGGGTCGGTGCGCAGCTCGATAACTTCGATTTTGTTGGGAACGTCGCCCCGCTTGCGCAGCCTGTTCCATTCTTCCAGCCAGGCATCGACGGCGGTCTCCTTGCCCAGGCAGACCACGGTGATGTCGCGCTCTTCCTCCGGGCGAGCCTGCAGCTCACGCTTGATTTCTTCCAGGTCGAGCAGCGTGCAGGGGTGGTTGAAGGCGATGATCCGAGCCAGCTTCTTGCCGTGCGCGCCATCGAAGAAGGGATCGCTGCGGGTGCGCTGGATGCCGATATGCTCGCAAGCCAGCTCGACGGCTTCGTTGTGCTGGATTTGCAGGTCGTAATCGTTCACCCGGTAGACCGCAAAGGATAGCTGGGCAGGTTGCGGAGTCGCTTGCCTTATCTTCCATGCCGGGCAATTCCGCCTGTTCGGGCTGCAAATTCGCGGCCTGTTCCTGGAGGATGGCTTGCAGACGCTTGGTCGTCGTTTGGATGGCGCCTTTGTTGATGTCGCAGCCCATCCAGCGCCGGCCTAGTTTTTGAGCGACTGCGGCGGTTGTGCCAGAGCCGATGAAACAATCAAGAATCAGCCCCCCCGGCTTTGATGTGCGGTTATTATTCGCTCGATAAGTAGACTTGGTTTTTGTGTTGGGTATCCTTTGTTTTCTGTAGACCAGTAAACAATTGTTGAATATCATCCCATAATGACTGGACAGGCGTTCCATTCATTTCATCAAGGTATTGTTTCATGCGTGGAATACCATTCTCTGTGTAATAAATTCTTCCTTCATTATCTAATTTTTGCATTGTTTCGATGGGACATCGCCAATAGCCATCAATACCATTCCACTCATATTTATCAGCCTCCCCCACTCAATCCATAGGCAGACAAATCGCCAGATTTGAACTGTCGCCCATCTTCATCCGAATACCTGTAATACCTATCTATATACCAATCTTCATATTCCGTTAGAGGCTCATTCCAAATAGATGGTTTTCCCTTTCTGTAAAACAATATTGTGTCATGCACCTGTCCAAAATATGTTGGCATCGCTATGGGCTGATGTCCGTTTCCAAATTATCTCATTTCTAAAGTTATCGTATTGTCCAAGTACCTCATCAAAAATCATTCTTTAGAAAGGTAATTTCTTCTTGAAGTCGCAATGCATATATATTGAACCACCTTCTACCAATAATTCAGCTAACAATAGCAATTCGCTAATACATAAACTGTAAGTAATTGTCATTCGCCCAAATATCGTGTTTCAAACGATATCATCATCAACTCCTTCTTCCTGTTTCTTGCTATAATACACTTTCCTTTCTTGTCGGTGGTTGACTGTTGTTGACCCTTGTTGACTGGCAGGAATAAAAATTAAAACAAGTATATTGCAAATAAATTCTGAGCCGTTATTTCGTCATATCCCGAAACAGGGGTAAAGTGGGGGATTAAACACAACCCGCCATCTGGCAGGTCTTGGTGGGAGAAAATAGCTGTTTTGTAAGGTTTTTTTACCCCAAAACGTCTATCTAATGAGCGTGGAAGGGATCGCCTTTTAGGCGCCGAACCTTTAACCATGGCTTATTTTTAAAAGGTAACATGAGCGTGGAAGGGATCGCCTTTTAGGCGCCGAACCTTTACCCATGGCTTATTTTTAAAAGGTAACATGAGCGTGGAAGGGATCGCCTTTTAGGCGCCGAACCTTTACCCATGGCTTATTTTTAAAAGGTAACATGAGCGTGGAAGGGATCGAACCTTCAACCAATGGCTTAAAAGGCCACTGCTCTGCCATTGAGCTACACGCCCATGTGTCCGAGGATTTTAACATGCTATCAATTCATCGTCAACAGTTAGCATCTCTTAATTTGCATTCCCTTGACGTTCAATGTGTGAGCGGGTACTATCGTCCCTGGAAAACAGGAGGTAATCATGTCTGATATCAGCGCAGTTAATGATACAAATTTTAAACAGGAAGTGATCGAATCGCCCATACCGGTGTTAGTCGATTTCACGGCGGTATGGTGCGGACCTTGTAAGATGCTGGCTCCGGTGGTTGAAAAACTGGCTGGAGATTGGGATGGGAAAATGAAAGTGGTCAAGCTGGATATTGATGAGAACCCCAGCGTGACCATGTCTTATCAGGTCATGGGAGTGCCGACTCTGATCCTTTTTGTTAACGGTAAAGCGGTTGAGCGTTCGACCGGCTACCAGCCAAAGGAACGCCTGGAAAAGCGTTTTGTTCCTCACTTGAGCTGAACCTCTAATTTGTTTTTTATCAAGAACGGGATTCTGTCCCGTTCTTTTTGTTAGTATTGCGGTATAATGTAATTGCAATTAGTTGCAATAAGGATAACCAATGAGCAGCCATTATACTGACCAACTCAGGGCACTGGGCTTTCGTTCCACGCCACAACGATTGGCGATTATGCACGTTCTCGATGATGTGAAGGAGCACATTTCACCTGTTGAAATTGTAGATGAAGTGAAGACTCGGATTCCTGGGATCAATGACTCAACCGTTTACCGCACCCTGGATTTACTGGTCAGGGAGGGACTGGTTTTGGAGACTCACCTGGGCAGCGGTCAGATCGTTTACGAGGTGGCTCACTCCAACCACCATCATTTACTCTGCCGAAAATGCGGAAGCGAAGAATTGGTCCAGGGAGAAGAGCTGGTCGATCTGTATGCCCATTTTGAACGTCATACCGGATACAAGATTGATTCGGTGCATATGACCTTTTTCGGTCTTTGCCCGGACTGCCAGAAGAAGGTTTCAGAATGATGTCTGGCAGTGACACCAGGTTATCAATCCGAATTTGAAGGAGGTTTTTTCCATGCTTTATTCACCTGAACCATTACATATACCGGATGGCTTCCTGAATGTCCCGGTTTCGATCATTCTGTGGATCGTTGCAATTGGTTTTATCGTGCTGGCAATTCGAAATGTGAAGGGCATGAAAGATCACCAGATACCTCTGGTGGGGATCATGGCAGCGTTTATCTTTGCTGCCCAGATGATCAACTTCCCGGTCGCCGGCGGCACCTCCGGTCATCTCCTGGGGGGTGCATTGGCGGGGATTGTCCTGGGTCCCTGGGCAGGAATCCTGGTGATGTCCGCGGTTGTCATCGTGCAGGGTTTATTGTTACAGGATGGGGGCTTGCTGGTGATGGGAGCCAATATCGTCAACATGGGTCTGATCACTGTGGCAATCGGTTATGGATTGTACCGGATCGTGGAGGGACGATCGACCGGAACTCGCCTGTTGGTGGCGGGTGTTGCTGCCTGGGTATCGGTGATGGCAGCCGCGCTGGCGACCTCCTTGCAGTTGTGGTTGAGCGGGACAAGCGCACTGGCGGTTGTCATCCCGGCGATGATGGGAGTGCACGCATTGATCGGTGTTGGTGAAGCTTTGATCACCGTGGCTGCGTTGGCGTTAATCCTGCGCGTCCGCCCCGACCTCTTGAACAAGAAGACCGACATGGTCAGAGGAGGGAGTGGATGGGCGGTCGGAGGGATCGTTTTATCGTTAATCGTCGTCCTCCTGGCACCGTTCGCTTCCACCAGCCCGGATGGATTGGAGAGGGTGGCAATTGATCTCAACTTCATCCAGCGAGGTCAGGATGCTCCATTTAAGATCCTCCCGGATTATACGCTCCCATTTCTAGGGGATTCCGCCATATCAACCATCCTGGCAGGGGTGATCGGTTTGCTGGTGGTAGCCACACTGGCAATCCTGGTCGTTTACCTGGTCCGGCAGAGGAAATCCGCTCAGGTTGATACACGCTAACCTTTTCGACCGTTACCGGCAAGGAAACAGTCCCGTACACCACCTTGACCCCAGAGTCAAGGTGGTGGTTGCGTTCCTGTTTATTCTCTCCACAGTGCTGCTGCCAGACGGCGCCTGGTGGGCATTCCTTCTATCCCTGGCATTGGTTTTCGTGATTGCCTACACCAGCAAATTGGGCGCCTGGTTCACCATATCGAGATCGGTGATTGTGCTGCCTTTCACCCTGGCAGCCTTTACCATCATCTTCACACTCCCAGGAGAGGATGTTTTTACCATCGATCTCTTGCGCTGGAGTTTCACCGCCACAGATGCAGGATTGATCCGCTTCGCGAGCATCTTGATTCGCAGCTGGATTTCCGTCCAGGTGGCAATCCTCCTGGTCGCGACGACACAGTTCCCTGATCTGATGCATGCGCTCCGGCACCTGCGTGTCCCGGGGGTGCTGGTGTCGATCATCTCTTTCATGTACCGTTATCTGCACGTCCTGGTCGATGAGACCTTGCGGTTATTACGTGCCCGGGAAGCGCGGAGTGCAAGGATGCCTGAGATCGATCAGGATAGAAAGCAACGTCGTAGAGCTGGTGGAACCGTGTTCTGGCGGGCAAAAGTGGCGGGGAACATGGCAGGTCAATTGTTCATCCGTTCATTCGAGCGCAGCGAGCGTGTTTACCAGGCGATGGTGGCGCGGGGGTATTCTGGAACTTTGTTGACCCTCAACCCGCACGTGTTGAAGCTGGACGATTGGTTGCTTGGAAGCATGATGGTTTTATCTTTACTGGTGATCCAGCTCGTCGCCAGAATTTTAATGAACAGGATTACAGATGCCGCCGATAACCCACGAAACTGAAACTACCCGGTGGTTGGACCAGCAGGCATGGTTGAACCAGCAGGCGCAGCATATTCCGGACGGCACGAAGGTCGTCCAGGTGGAGGGGCTGCACTTCACTTATCCGGATGGGCATGAAGCCTTGAAAGGTGTGGATGTGAGTCTTTCAAGGGGAGAAAAAGTCGCCCTTGTCGGCGCAAACGGGGCAGGCAAAAGTACGCTGATGCTGCACTTGAACGGCATTCTTTGCGGTGAGGGCAGTGTTGAGATCTGCAGCGTGAAAATTTCGAAAGATACATTACCGGTGGTCCGTGCCAGGGTTGGGCTGGTGTTCCAGAATCCGGATGACCAGTTGTTCTCGCCGACAGTTTTCGAAGATGTGGCGTTCGGACCTCTGCACATGGGTCTGCCTGAACAGGAGGTGCGCAGCCGCGTCGCTGATGCTTTGCACATGGTCGGTATGGAGGCATATGGGGACCGATTATCTCACCACCTGAGCATGGGTGAAAAGAAGCGAATATCGATCGCTACTGTTCTGTCAATGCATCCGCAAATCCTGGTGCTGGACGAACCAACTGCGGGTTTGGACCCTCGGGCAAGGCGCAGCCTGATCAATTTGCTGCGCGAGCTGCCCATTACCATGCTGGTGTCCACCCACGATATGCTCGTCGTTCAGGAGCTGTTTGCGCGCATGGTAATCATGGATGGGGGTGAAATCGTCGCCGATGGGTTAACCCAGGAGTTGATGGCGGACAGGGATCTATTGGAGAGGCACGGACTGGAGAAGCCCTGAAAGATTCCTGTTGCTTCTCCTGGGAATGTGATCAGGGGCAGTTGTCCGTAATTTGGTGATTTGTCCCTGGAACCGGGGCGCACACGCAGGTGCGCCGCTACAAGGTTTTACGTCCGGTAGTGGCAGACCTGTGTGTCTGCCAGGGCGCACACGCAGGTGCGCGGCTACAGGGTTTTACATCCGGTAGAGGCAGACCTGTGTGTCTGCCAGGGCGCACACGCAGGTGCGCGGCTACAAGGTTGTACGTCCGGTAGAGGCAGACCTGTGTGTCTGCCGAGGGCGCACACGCAGGTGCGCGGCTACAGAGGTTTGTACGTCCGGTAGAGGCAGACCTGTGTGTCTGCCGGGGCGCACACGCAGGTGCGCGGCTGACAAGGTTTTTACGTCCGGTAGAGGCAGACCTGTGTGTCTGCCAGGGCGCACACGCAGGTGCGCCGCTACAAGGTTTTACGTCCGGTAGAGGCAGACCTGTGTGTCTGCCGGGACCGCAGGCGCGGCAGGTTGTACGTCCGGTAGAGGCAGACCTGTGTGTCTGCCAGGGCGCACACGCAGGTGCACGGCTACAAGGTTTTACGTCCGGTAGAGGCAGACCTGTGTGTCTGCCAGGGCGCACACGCAGGTGCGCGGCTACAAGGTTGTACGTCCGGTAGAGGCAGACCTGTGTGTCTGCCAGGGCGCACACGCAGGTGCGCGGCTACAAGGTTTTACATCCGGTAGAGGCAGACCTGTGTGTCTGCCCGATCTGCCAGGGCGCACACGCAGGTGCGCGGCTACAAGGTTGTACGTCCGGTAGAGGCAGACCTGTGTGTCTGCCAGGGCGCACACGCAGGTGCGCGTGCGCCTCTACGGGGCTCATAAAGGTGTGTACCTGTCAGTCTGCGGGTAAGGATATGCTTTCCAGGAGACCCGCTGCCTGGCGGAGCTCTTCGACTCGGTTGGTCTGTTCCCATGGCAGGTCAAGGTCATCCCTGCCGAAATGCCCGTATGCTGCCATCTGCTGGTAAATGGGACGGCGCAGGTTCAGATCACGGATGATGGCGCCAGGGCGCAGGTCAAAATAGGTGTTGATCAGGTTAGCGATTTCTTCATCCGGTACAGCTCCGGTCCCGAACGTTTCCACATTGATGCTCAGGGGATGGGCGACGCCGATAGCGTACGCAACCTGGATCTCGCAGCGTTCCGCCAATCCGGCAGCGACGATATTCTTGGCTGCCCACCGTGCAGCGTAAGCGGCTGAACGATCGACTTTCGTGGGATCTTTCCCGCTGAAGCAGCCACCGCCATGGCGTCCCATCCCACCATAAGTATCGACGATGATCTTGCGACCGGTGAGACCGGAATCTCCCTGCGGACCACCGATGACGAACCTTCCAGTGGGGTTGACGTAAATTTTCAGCTGGTCGTCGACCATGTTTTCGGGCAGGGTGGGCATGATCACATGCTTGATGACATTGGCGCGGATATCTTCCTGTGACACGTCCGGTGAATGCTGGGTGCTGACCAGGACGGTATCGATGCGGTGTGGACGTCCGTGGCGGTATTCTACGGTAACCTGGGATTTACCATCCGGACGCAGCCATGGCAGGGTGCCATCTTTGCGCACCTGGCTGAGCCGCCGGGTGAGTGCATGGGCAAGGTAAATGGGCAAGGGCATCATTTCTGAGGTCTCATTGCAGGCATATCCGAACATCATGCCCTGGTCGCCAGCCCCGATCGACTCGACCTCTTCTTCCGTCATTTCGCCCGTTTTTGATTCGAGGGATTGGTTCACGCCCATGGCGATGTCGCCTGACTGCTTGGCGATAGCCACGAGTACACCGCAAGTATTTCCGTCCAGACCTTTCTCACTATTGTCATAACCGATGCCATTGATCACCCGCCGGGCGATCTCGTCATAATTTACCTGGGCATTGGTCGTGATCTCGCCAAGCAAAGCCACAAATCCGGTTTTTGCAGCCACTTCGCAGGCAACCCTGGATTTGGGATCCTGTTCAAGACAGGCATCCAGTACAGCGTCGCTGATCTGGTCGCAGATTTTGTCGGGATGACCTTCCGTTACTGATTCGGATGTGAACATCAGTGATGAGGAATTCATAAAAGTAGTGTTCATTATTAAGCAATCTCCTGATTATTTTGTTAACAAAAAAGCCCTTCCGAAACTTTTGAAAGGGCATGAAAAACGTAAACGGCTGCCCTCTCATCTTCCAGTTTCTGTGTCTGCCGGAATTGGCACCATCCGGGTTGGTTTCCCAACCGGGGTTGCCGAGGTTTCAAAGGGCCGGTCCCTCCACCTCTCTGGATAAGAGTGCCGTATAAGGCTATATGTTTATCGGGCGCGATGATACCATAATCGGGGAATGATGTCAACGGAAAATACGACAATTTGTATCGTATATTAATGGTGGGCTGATTTAGAGGTTAGTCGCAACCATTAACTCACAGCGACGTATACTTAAACGAAAGCTATTCGATCTGAAATGCTTGCATCCCCCGGGCTGAGCTGATTACAATTGGGTGCAGTCGAATAGTGTTGGGAATAATAGTAATAACAAAAGACTTGAATTAAGGAAGGTACACATGGCGAACACAGTCAAAGTTGAGAATGATCCGGGATGCCTGATCCAGGTCCTCTGGTTTATTTTCATCGGTTGGTGGGCGGGTTTATTGTGGCTGGCGGCTGCCTGGATTTTGATGATCACAGTCATTGGTATTCCATTTGGCGTGATGATGATTAACGCGCTGCCAAAGGTGATCGCCCTCAAGGGACCGGCTGAAGCGTTGATGAGCGGACCCGATGGCAAGATCGCCATTATCCGTCCGCCGCAGATCAACATCATATTGCGTATCATCTATTTCATACTTTTCGGTTGGTGGTTCAGCCTGATTTGGGTTGTTATTGGTTACCTCATCTGTCTCACAATAATCGGTCTGCCAATCGGTTTATGGATGCTGAACCAGACTCCTGCAATCCTCTCACTTCACCGGTGATATTACATTGAGCATTCACCTGAAATGGACCCGGCATGAAGACCTGGCGATCATCAGGAATCCGTCGGTTGGCAGGAGCGAATACCTGGATCACATGACTTTTGCCCGTAATGAGCGTCCATTGTTCACTGAAATTTTTGGACCGCTGATAGGGCTTAAAGAGGAGTGGGAGAGGCAAGGCGCTTCAGAAGCTGAACTTAACTTCTCGGCTTTTACATATCGCTGTGAAGCGAGAGGGTATCTCCCTGTGAATACTGGTATGCAGGGTGGTTTGCCCGAAGTAGTCCTCGAGGACAGTGAAGAATACCTGGTTTACCGTGATGGGCTGGGGCGGCGTATGAAAATGCCCAAAGGCAGAGCCACGCTTGCCCTGCCCCAGGATTATCCTGTGAAAAATTTTGCTGATTGGCAGAAACTGAAGCACCTGTACCAGTATTCTGCCTCCAGGCTGAATCCTGGGTGGGAAGCGGCAGCAGAACAATTCCTGGCGGAAGATAAGGTCGTTTGTGTCTCGATGCCGGGGGGATTCGATGAACCCAGGCAGCTGATGGGGGAGGAAAACCTTTGCCTGGCATATTACGAGCAGCCCGAACTGGTCAGAGATATGATGGAAACAATGGCGGAAACAGCCTATCAGGTACTCGATCAGGTCTCGGCGAGGGTTCAAGTTGATTTACTTTCGGTTCACGAAGATATGGCAGGCAAACCGGGTCCGCTGGTGGGTCCGAAGATTGTTCGTGATTTCATCCAACCCTATTATCGGCATGTTTGGGACCTGCTGCGAACCCGCGGGGCACGCATCTTCGAACAGGACAGCGATGGCAACATGAACCCGGTCATCCCGGCTTTCCTGGATGCCGGGATTAACTGTATGTATCCGATGGAGCCGGCTGCCGGTATGGACATCGTTAAAGTCCGCCAACAATATGGGACGAGGCTGGCTTTTTACGGTGGGATCGACAAGCACGTTTTACGCCAGGATAAATCAGCCATCGATGCTGAATTGGAGTATAAAGTACCGCCCATGATCCACAGCGGAGGCTGCGTCATTGCCGTGGATCACCGCATCCCCAACGGCACACCGTTGGACAATTATCGTTATTACATCAAAAGGGTTTGGGAGATCATCAATCGGGAGATTGTCTGAAAAATGTTCCCATTGAGCTGGGGTTGCCTGGTTGACTCTCATTCATCACCGGTTTGTCGGGTGGTGAATATGGTTACTTTTAGAAGCACTCGATTGTTATTCTTTTTCAGGTTTATATAACCCCTCTGGGTTTGCGATCAACATACCTGCCTCGAAGGATGGCTTATCCACAGGATAGAGACTGGCTGCTTGCTGGGAAGATATAAGCCTTATAGAAGGCAGGTGCTTTAAATACTCTTCAATCCGGTCTATACCTGAATCCTGCACTTCCCACCCGTCCGGATCGAAGCGTTTGAGATTGACCGGACGGCTGTAGGAGCGTAATGTGCGCAACCCATCCACATTGAAGAAAACGTCGAAATATGACATGACCAGCTCTCGAAGATTGCGGTAAACCGGTTCCCGGTAGCGCAGCCCAACATAATTGGATTTTGCCACCGCCCCCCAGCACCGATCTTGCTTGAAAATTGCGAGCACATGGTCGTCATCCATCCCAGGTTCCGGATATAAATCTATGATCAAAGGAGGGTGACCGATCCTGCGCAGCGCTGCGACGGCGAGCAAAGCGCCATCCAGGCAGTGTGCCACGTGGTCCTTGATCACGTTAACCGGGCAGCGATTGCGGTCTTCGCCCGGGTACGTCACACTATCCAGGAACTCCTGGATTTTTTTGGGTGAATCCAGGTTTGAGAATAGTCGCTGTTGGGCGCCATCGAGATGATCGAATAATTGGTCCAAGGCGTTAACTCAAGGATTTTCAGGTTGAGCCGTCAAAGTGGCGTCGAAACCAAATGGGGTTGGTGTCTTGGTCACGCCGAATGTGGTCTCCCAGCGGTAAAGCTTGCCGGGTCTGCCGTTGTAATAAAGTTCCACAACGCGGCGGAATATGGGAGCTGCCCACTGCGAACCTTCACCCTGGTTTTCAGCGATAACCGCAACGGCGATGTCCGGGAGGTTCGGATTCTCTGCGGCGGTGTATCCTGCAAACCAGGAATGTGGCTCACCAAGGGAGGAGGTCGCAGTCCCTGTTTTACCATGCACAGGAATTTTGAACCCATTGAACGTATTGAAGGCGGTGCCTACTGGGACGCGGCTGGAGGTCACTCCCAGCATTGCTTTTTGGATTACCTTCAAGGTTTCTTCACTGATAGGCAGTTTTCCCACCTCTTCCGGTTCGAAAATCCTGGATGGTGGGGAACCCGGGAATCCTATTGACTCGATAAGCTGCGGACGGTATAGAGTGCCTCCATTCCCGAGTGCAGCAATGAAACGCGCTACCTGAAGCGGGGTGACGAGTACATCTCCCTGACCGATGGCAATATTTGTAGCATCCAGCTGGCTCCCAGGGTTGGGGATGTTGCCGGGTTCTTCTTCGACACCCTCGATCCCAGTCGCTTCTCCCAGACCGAAACCTCGCGCCATGTCACTGATGGCATTGCCCAAGCCAGCATTGAACAGGTCAAGCCCGATGTGATAGAACCACAAATTACAGGAACGAATGATGCCTTCAGGCAGATCGAGTAATCCACTGGGGAGTGTTGTGCCATCCTCCTGGAAGCGTTCCCAGGTCCAATCGTATAAAGTGACTCCTTGCAACTCCTCAAACGCATACTGGCAGTCATAGGTGGATTCTGGGGTAAACAACCCGCTCTCAAGACCAGCCGCAGCGGTGATCAGTTTGAAAACAGAGCCAAGGGGATATTGCCCCTGTGTAGCGCGGTTGAATAATGGCTGGTTGGGATCGGTACCAATGTCCTCCAGCAGTGAACTCCAATTGAAATTGGCTGTTTGGTAGGCGTTGGGGTCAAAACCCGGAGATGATGCCATCGCCAGGACGCGGCCTGTATCACGCTCCAGCACGACTACCGCTCCTGTGAATCCTTCGATGGCTTCTTGCACACCGTCCTGGAAGTCAAGTTTCAGTGTTGTTGTGATCGTCTGCGAAGGCTGCAAGGGTGACTCGCCAAGGAGAGAAACCGGTTTTCCTTCTTGATCGACAATGTAAAGTGAAGCGCCGTTCTTTCCTGCGAGGAGTTCTTCACCCCATTGTTCGATCCCCGTCCTTCCGATCGAAGCATCAACGCGATATCCCTTTTGGCGGTACTGCTCAACCTCTTCACCCTGCTGCAGGGAACTGATGTATCCCACAACGTGAGGTCCTGCACCGCTGCCAGGATAAAACCTGGCTGTATATGGCTCCATCACCACCCCTGATGCCCCTGTGAGTACATCTACCATGCGCTGGTTGTCCGCCACAGAAACTTCACCCAGCGGGATGTAACCAACAGTCCCTGGCGGGTATTCGATATATTGACCAAATATCCCCTGCACCGGTTTACCAGTCAGCCTGGACAGCAGCGAGACAACCGACTCGGCTTTCTCCGGGTCCAGGAAGTCCGGGTAGAAACCCACTGCCACGGCGTTATCGGTCCCTGCGAGCAGGTTGCCGTCCTGATCGTAGATTTCTCCGCGGTCAGGGACAATCAAGTCCATGCGCAAAGTTTTGCCTTCAGCCAGCTCCGGCAGAACCATCCCTTTATGCCACTCGACCTTCCATTGGTCACCATCTTTAACAAGGTTCATTAAGTTGCTGGTGGTGACCTGGTCCACCAGCGCACTGCGGTAAACAAGCTCATAACCCACGGAAGCGCTTTCCGGTGAAACCAGTGTTTCGCCAAAGGCATATTCGATATCGCTCAACGCCATCTGAGTGGCGAAATCCTGGTGGAACAAATCAAATTCTTCCAGGCTGACAGTGCTTTGGCTTGGGTTGGAGAGCATTGCATACATCGCTGCAAAATCACCATTTCTCCAGGCTTCGAAATATCCCGCTGCAGCCGCAAAGGCATCAGGTGCGGGTGTGGTGCGCACACCCGGGGCGGGAAGCGTGTAGGTGGGCGTTGTAGGGATTTCAGTAAGTTCTGGAGCAGCTGTCGTACTGCTGCATGCAGACAGGAAAATAACAAAGAGTACAGCCAAAATAACCAGGTAAAGAGGCGGTTTAGTCCGATTCATAGAGCGAGATTTTACCATAGCGAGATAAATGCTCGATGAAATCATCAATGCTTCAATTTCTCCGCAGGGTTCACCATCTTGGCGATATAATAAGGTCGCCCAAATCCATCATAAACGAAGGAGTTCCCTATGATAAAAATCGCCGAAGTTCTGCCCCCATACCCCACACCTCTTTGGAAAATGGTCAAGCAAACCGGTATCAAATACGTGGTTGGTGGGATGGATTTCCGCCGCGGCGTAGATGTCCCAAAAGATGACCTCCCCTGGAGTTATATGTCTCTGCTGCGCCTGAAGAATGCATATAATGATGGAGGTTTTATCCTCGACACGCTCGAAAGCAGACCACCAATGAACAAGATCAAACTGGGTCTGCCAGGTAAGGAGCAGGAAATCGAATGGGTCATCGACCTTATTACCAACCTGGGTAAGTTGGAAGTGCCAGTCTGGTGTTACGAATGGATGCCGATAATGAACTGGATGCGCACCTCAACCACCGTGGAAGCGCGCGGCGGCGCACTGGCAACCGGGTATGACCATTCTATGATGGAGCAGGCTCCCCTGACCGAATATGGCATTGTGGGTGAGGAAGTGCTCTGGGAAAACCTGGAAAAATTCCTGAAGATTGTGGTGCCTGTAGCTGAGCAGGCGGGTGTGAAACTGGCAATGCATCCGGATGATCCCCCCCTTTCCCCGATCCGCGGTCTGGGGCGCATCATGCGCAGCATCGATAATTACCAGCGGTTGTTGGATATTTACCCAAGCCCCATGAATGGTATTGCCCTTTGTCAGGGCAATTTCACCTTGATGACCGACGACCTCCCCGCTGCGATCCGCCATTTTGGCAAACAGGAAAAGATATTCTTTGTGCACTTCCGTGATGTGCGCGGAGATGTGACCAATTTTGTGGAGACCTTCCATGACGAAGGAAAGACTGACATGCTTGCCTGTATGGAAGCCTATCGAGATATTGGTTATGAAGGCATCTGCCGTCCTGACCACGTCCCGACCATGGAAGGCGACAGTAATGAAAACCCGGCATATTCATCGGTTGGGCGATTGTTCGCCATCGGATATCTCAAGGGGCTGCGCGAAGCAGTTTACCGGCAAAAGGGAGAAGGATAACCAGTTCGGGTTCAAGGAGGATAAATGCAAGAAGAGAACATCACTATCAGGAGCGACAGATTGCAGGTCGAAATCGCACGACCTGGAACGATTTACAGCGGTTCGAGGTTCGATTGGAGTGGTTTTATCACCCAGGTTCAACTGGACGCAATGCATACTTTTTGCATGCCTGAATCCCTGGAACCTGGAAAGGGAACGGGTGGGATTGGTCTGTGTAATGAGTTTGGCAACGATATGCCCGTTGGATTCGATGATGCCGCACCTGGAAGCGCTTTCCCCAAGCTGGGCATCGGTCTGCTGACCAGAGATGAAAAACCCTATAACTTTTTCCGACCTTACCCGATAGAAACTAATTTTATCTTTGAGGTGGAGATTGGGGAGAACCTGGTAACGTTTACGGTCGAACCTGAACCAGTAAACGGTTATGCGGCGCGGTTGACAAAATCTATCAGCGTGATGGGACGTACATTACAAATTTCATACCACCTGCGCAACCTGGGCAAGAAACCAATCGTCACGAACGAATATTGTCACAACTTCTTGGGCATCGACCAGCAGACCATTGGACCAGATTACACCTTATCCTTCCCATACAAACCGAAATTCGAGGAATCCTGGCGCCAATTCCGCGGCATGGGACCGAAATGGATGCGACTGCTGCCCGGGGCATTGAAAGATAGGTTGCTGAAGAAACGATTCAGCCAGATGCAGTCTGTGCTCAAACTGGTTGGCAGTGAATTGACCCTGGAAAAAGTTCCCGAAGCTCCGTTCTATGCCCGCCTGGAAGGTTTCGCCAGGACTGATCAGGCGCAGTGGGAACTTGTGCACAACCCCAGCGGGGTCGGTGCGCGTGAGTTTGTCGATTTTACGCCGGTGCGAGTGGCAGTCTGGGGCGTTGCTCACGTCATCAGCGCCGAAGTGTTCGTTGGCATCAACCTCCAACCCGATCAGGCGATGCAGTGGTCGCGGCGTTACGAATTTTTTACCTCTGTGGACCAGCTCACGGGTTAACCAACTATAGTTATTTAAATAAAAACAGCCCGGGTAGTCCTGGGCTGTTTTATATTTTTAAGATTATTGACCGCTCGTGAGGGTGGTTCCCGAGACCGCTCTCAAGGCTGTGTTTTCAGCCTGGCGCGCCATGTCCGTTGCGATGGTCAGGATGCGCAGTGCCTCCGTGGGGTTGTGGAACCCCATGCTGTTTTCTGCGGCGATGAAGTCCCAACGTAATTGTGCTTCGCGGTGCAGGTCGCGGGCTTGAGCCAGGAGTTCGGCATCCACATTCTCTGTGCCAGCAGCGGTCTCGATCTGGTTGATCGCTGCGATGAGGGCATCCTGCGCATGGTCCATGGCTTCGCGAGTGGAGCGCTGGATGACGCCAACACGCCCGACAACGTAGCTGACATCTGTATGGCACTGACCGCATGCAGCTTCCGGGTTGACCAACGGGCTTTGCACGTTGTGGTTGGAGAACTTGGCTGCGCCGTCACGGGTGTAGGGCATATGGCAGTCTGCGCATGATACCCCAGCGCTGTAATGAGTGCTCTGGGCAGTAAAGAATTCAAATTCCGGGTGCTGCATTTTGATCATAGCCGTGCCCGATTGCGGGTGTTCCCAGTCTGTGAACTCTTCTTCAGCATAATATTGGGCGATATCTTCGATTTTCGTCCCGTTATCCCAAGGGAAGGTCAGGTATTTGCCCTCACCCTGGAAGTAGTATTCCACGTGGCAGTTCGCACACACAACGGTGCGCATCTCCTGGCGGGTGAATGTTGTCCAGTCCAATCCCTGTGATTTGAGACCTTCCTCCAGGGCGGGATTGGTAACAACCAAACGCATTGTGCCAGCTTCATGGCAGTTTGCGCATCCGATAGGCTGATGGATACTCTCTCCGAGAACGGGGAAGAGTGTTTTGTCGAACTCCGCCATACCCATGTCCGCCCAAAGCTGCGGATTATTGGATGATTTGCATGAATAACATGTACCGGGGGTCTTTTCGTTCACACGCAGTGTTGCGCGGACATCTTCAAGACTCCACATGTGTCCTCGTTCATCGTTGTAGTCTTTACTGAACCCATAACCGGCGAAAAGGGTCACCAGGCGAGGATCTTCTTCCAGTTTCGAATGAGCGACTGAACCGCCAAATTCAGTCTTGGTGGAATTTTCTTTGGTTTGCTGAAAAGTGGACCACTGGTTGGGGAAGTTGACGCCCCATTTTGCCGAATCGGCTTCCATTTCCGCGATCTCAACCATGGGCGTAATGCCTCGATAAGCATCTGGCTGGTTGTTGAAAATGAGTAATACCGCAACCAGTGCGATCCCCAGTACAACGATCACAGCGGTGGCGATGATGGCGTAAGTTTTACTTTTCATTTTTTGGACTTCCTCCAGAAATATATTATTCGTTCTCTTCAGAATGTTTGTACGGGAGAATGGACAAACCGCGTTCGCCGTGTGCCACATCACGGTGGCATTCGAAACAATAACGCTCGGAGTCCATCGTTTCGCCGAGAATACTCTCAACCGTATCTTGATGGCAATAAATGCAGTTTTCCTGAACGATCTTCCTCGAATTCTCTTTAGCCCTGATGGCATCCGGAATATCGCCAAACAGAAAAGCCGTCACGTGGTGATAACCGGATTGAGCTTTTACGATGTACTTGGGGATCAATTCGTGCGGCGTATGGCAGTCATTACAGGTCGTCCAGCTTGAATGACCTGCGTGGTACCAGCTTTCATAGACGTTGTCCATCACATGGCAGTTGTTGCATGTGGCTGGATTATTGCCAAGATAGGCTGTGAAATCGGTCACATACAAGCCAACTCCAAGGACTACCAGGATAACAATGATGCTCGTTACAATCGGTAATTTGTACATATTCACCCTGAAAGGTATATTAAATCTGACTCGGGATATTATCACAAGATTTGTGGAATCATTGTGACCAAAGTCACAATGATTGATTTTGCCAATTCTTTCCATCGTATAATACGAAATTGAAAAATCATGGTACAGGAAATTTCAGCCAGGGTACTTCTATCAAATGTGCGCCAACCAGATACATGGTTCGGTCTCAGGTTCAACATGAACCTGTACCGGGGCTGCCAGCATGGATGTATTTACTGCGATTCTCGCAGCGAGTGTTACCAGATTGACGATTTCACCGATATCCAGGTCAAAGTTAATGCCCCGGAACTGCTGCGGAAAGAATTGAGCCGAAAGCGAATTCGGGGCACGATTGGCACCGGTTCGATGAATGATCCTTATATGCCACTGGAGAAAAAAAGAGAACTCACGCGCACCTGCCTCGGGATTATCCAGGAATTCAATTTCCCTGTGCATATCCTCACCAAGAGCGACCTGGTACTTCGGGACCTGGACATGCTCCGGGAAATTTCAAGGATTTACGCAGCCGTTAGTTTCACCATTACCACCTCCGATGACGCGCTGGGCAAGAAAGTTGAGCCGGGAGCGAGCCTGGTTTCTAAAAGGTTCATTGCCATGAAATCTTTGGCAGGCGAGGGTATTATGACCGGGGTGCTGTTGATGCCTTTACTGCCGTTCCTCCAGGATAATGAGCAGAACGTGCGTCAGATCGTACAGCGTGCTGCGGACAATGGGGCTGCCTATATCATTCCAGGATTTGGCATGACACTTCGTGACCGTCAAAAGGTTTATTACTACAACCAGCTGGACCAATTGTTCCCCGGTGTCAAGGAAAAGTACCTGGCTCGAGATCGAGACCAATATTTCTTCCCAGCACGCAGACAAGCCCAACTGGAATCAGTTTTCAGAGAAGAGTGTGAGAGAGTTGGCTTAGCCGCCAGAATCCCTCAGTATGCGGGTCAAAGCATTCAACAGCTGAAGCTCATTTAGGCACAAGCCATAACTTATTTCCTGTTTCATCGACTAATACGATAGAGACAGGTTTGGAAAACACCTTTGATTACCCAACGAAACGATCCAACCGATCCCTCAAGCGATATTTTGATTTCTCGTGCGAGGCATCTGGACCCTGATGCTCTGGCACAGATACATGACCTATATTATAAGGAGATCTACGCATACACCCGCTTCCGATTGGACGACGAGATGTTAGTTGAAGACATTACGGCTGAAGTATTTTTACGACTGATCGATGCCTTGAAACGAAAGCGGGGACCGCACACCAACCTGCGTGGGTGGTTATATGGCACGGCTTCGAACCTGGTGGTAGATCATTTCAGGCGCATTTACCGCCGTAAAGAGATGGATATTGATGACCACGTTTACGAGATCCATTCAGACACGCACCTGCCGGAGGAAGAACTGGAAAAAAGAAAAATCCAAAACGATGTCCGCCAGGCATTGAAAAAATTAACATCTGAGCAGCAGCACGTTATCGCCCTGCGTTTTTCATCCGGATACAGTTTAGAGCAAACTGCGCAGCTGTTGGAAAAAAATGTAAATGCCGTGAAAGCACTGCAGTTCCGTGCCTTAGCATCGCTGCGCCGTAACCTGATAGAGGAAAATCGTCCGTGAAAGAACAAAATTATCTTGAATTCGAGGAATGCCTGGATTTAGTCTCCCGTGGTGAAAGCCTCGATGATGTTCTGGAAAAATACCCGACAATTAGCCAGCAGGCTAGGGGCGAGTTGGAAGCCGCTCAGGCGGTATTCTGGTTAGGACAGGGCACGCCGGCTTCACAGGGAGCAGAAGACCGAAGCCGCGAGAGGTTCTTACTGGCAGCGCGCACAGCTCGCGCATCGAATCCGGAAAAGTATCTCTACTCAGACCGCAGTCTGGTACGTCAAAAACGGATAAATCTCGCTTTACGCATGAGTTTCAGTCTTGCGTTTGTACTGCTTCTTGTCTTTGTTGGAGCATTTTCGGTGATCTCTGTTTCAGCATCGTCACTGCCTGGCGAACCTCTCCATCCGGTGAAACTTTGGACGGAAAACACCATGTTGTGGATTGAAAGGGATCCACTAAAACGGATGGACATGGTCAAGCAGTTCGATATCCGCCGGGAACAAGAATTTAAGACCTTGATGGAACAGACCCGGGATGATGCGTCAGAAGCGGTCAGCCTGACTCTTGTTGGGGTGTTGTCCCAGGATAGTGAAGGCGGATGGACTGTGGACAATGTCGAAATCAGGATCAGTCCTGAAACAAAAATTGTTGGGCAGCTTTCAGATGGGTTTATTGTGAGGGTGGATGGTCAGCTGTACCCCGAAGGCGGCATCCTGGCTGAGCGGATTGAGATGCGCCAATACGAATTCGCAGGAAAATTAGAACTTAATGAAAATGGCTGGTTAATCAAGAAGATTGTTTTTAGTCTGGATGACAGCACTGTTGTTGATGGTGAGTTATCGCCAGGTGCCAGGGTTTCGGTGATCTTGATCGAGTCGGGTGAGGGTGAGTTCGTGGCGAGGTTAATTCGAGTGACCAAAGGCGGTGGCAGCTCTGACGATAGCGCGTCTGGCGATGATGCCCCTGGCGAAGAAAAGGACGATGGCGCTCGAGAAGGGATCAAGTCCACGCCTCAGCCTACCAGAGAACCTGGAGATAACGGCGGTTCAGGTGAGGAAGAGACGCCTGGGGACGGGGATGAGAAGCAAGAACGCGAAAAAGAAGACGATGAAGGGTCGGAATCTGAGTCGTCAAAAAAGGATGAGAAAGAAGATGCCTCAAATGATGCCTCAAATGAGGGCTCAGGTAATAAGGATTCAGATGAAGACGATGACGACAGAGGCGGCGGCTCGGAACCTGATGACGATAACTAATTCGTCCTTACCTGACCAGCAGCAGGCTGATGATATAAAACGCCAGCACGCCAGTCCATAACCAGGAATCGATCCGATCGAAGACACCCCCGTGTCCTGGGAGCAGCTTGCCGGAATCTTTTATACCGGATTGACGCTTGATCATGCTCTCGGTCAGGTCTCCCAGTGTGGTGAGTACGGACAGGAATAATCCCAGGATAAGCCCATTCACAAGGCTGAAACCTGTGGATCCCGGCACCCAGTAAGCCACAGCCCAGGCGCTGAGAGCTCCAAACAGGGAGCCAAAAAGGACCCCGCCCCAATAACCTTCCCAGGATTTCTTCGGGCTGAGTCTTGGGCTCAGGCGGGTCTTTCCCCAACGCCTGCCGATGAAATAAGCGGCTGAATCAGCAACCATCACACTCACCAGGGAAACCGCCAACCAGTAAATTCCATCATCCAGGTTTCTCAGGGATATCAAGTACGCCCCAATCCAACCGAGGTAAAACATTCCTGTAAGGGTAACCGCGAAATCCGTAGCTGCAAATTCCGAACCTTTCTCGTATGCCAGCAGATGGTAGATGGCGGCAGCCAAAATTAACCCGCTGAGCAGAACAGGCGCATACTCGAAGCCTGTCCAGGCTCTGCTGATGCACAGCAGGATTGTCCCAGCCACAACCAGCCAGGCGGCAGGCTTCGATCCGGAAGCGCGCATCAGGTTGACATATTCATGTGATGCGAGTGCCATGATCAGGGTGATGAAGGCGGAAAAATAGACTCCCCCAAGGATGATGAACAATATCCCTATGGGCAGTAAAATGACGGCGACAAGGACTCGTTGGCGCAGCATGAGGGCTATTGAGCCGGTTCTGGCTGGATGCGACCGTAGCGCCGCTGCCTGCGACCGTATTCTTCCAACGCCACGTTCAACTGCCCTTTGTCAAAATCAGGCCAGTAGGTGGGGGTGAAATACCACTCGGAGTACGCTCCCTGCCAGATCAAGAAGTTGCTGCCTCGGAGCTCGCCTGAAGTGCGGATGATCAAATCCGGATCGGGCAATCCCTTGGTGAAAAGGTATTGGCTGAAGACCACATCGCTGATCTCGTCCACCTGAACGCCATTTTTCATCATCGTTTTAAAGGCACAGATGATTTCATCGCGCCCTCCGTAGTTGAAAGCTACCGTTAACACCAGACGATCGTTGCCTTTTGTATATTCAATGGCGTTGAGCACTTTTTTTTGCAATACAGGGCTCAATTGTTCCAGGTGACCAATATGGTGGAGTTGAACACCCTGGTCATGAAGCTCATGGAGCTCCCGGTCGATGACATCTTCCAGGATGCGCATCAGACCCTGGACCTCTTCGTGCGGACGCCCCCAATTTTCCGTCGAGAATGCGTAGATGGTCAGATACTGGATGCCGATCTCCACGCATGCTTCGATGATCCTGCGCAGGTTCTCTGTGCCTGCCCGGTGACCAGCCAGCCTGGGTAAACCACGTGAGATAGCCCACCTGCCGTTGCCATCCATGATAATGGCGATATGAGTCGGGAGCTGTTCAAGCTGAGGTCTCTCTTCTTTTACTTTCGGTTTAAGAAACTTCACGCCTACACTTCCATGATTTCTGTTTCTTTTCT
>CAVOGL010000010.1:0-123704 GCA_963695415.1 uncultured Chloroflexia bacterium
TCAGGGAATGGCGCCTGGGATTTGACGAACTTATCCTGGTCTCCATTCCCTGCCACCTCGAACCGTACGTGAAGTTTTCCCTCATACGGCTCTCCGACAGCCTTCCTCCGACGGCTTTCAAAGCCATGTGCTGCACATTCCTTTTCGGAAGAAGAACTCTAGCCCATATCGCTTCAGGATAGCGGCAAAGGCTTCCCCGTTCCAGTGCCCTTTCGGCCCTTTCCTCCGCACCCATCTTCTCAGTCTCTCCCATACATAGCGGTCGAGATCCTGAAACTTCTTGGTGCTGTTCCCAATGCGAAAGTAATTGCGCCAGCCACGGATAACTTGGTTGAGATTTTAACCACTTCTTCTAGCGGTTGATACATTCTCTTCGAGATGATCTGGATTTTCTCTCGCACAGCTTTCATGGCCTTCTGGCTCGGCCACAGGTGACGGGAGCTTCTTCCCCTCTTCTTGGCTTTCATCTTGTGGAAGTGAAATCCGAGGAATTCGAACCCCTCTTCTCCCATGTCCACTATATGGGTCTTGGTGGGATGGAGCGTTAGCTTCAGTGAGTCATCACACTTGATTGCCGCCAAGGCACTTACCGCATCCCCTCTTGTCCGGCATACAATCACGAAATCGTCAGCATACCGGTACAAACTACCCAAGGTAGCGTACCGTTGCCTCCAGTACATGTCCAGCACATGGAGATAGATGTTGGCCAATAAGGGGCTTATGACGCCACCTTGAGGCACCCCTTTCTCGTTGGGGATTACTTGCTCTTCTTCCAACACCCCGACTTTCAACCACTGTCGGATGAGCTTTAGCACTCGTCGGTCGCTTATTCGGCGTCGAACAAGTTCCATCAGCAGTTCATGGTCAATGGTGTCAAAGTAACTCTGGATATCGGCGTCTACTACCCACCAATTCCATGTGAGTGCTTTCTTCACCACCTTGACCGCTTGCTGCGCGCTTCGTTTGGGTCGAAAGCCATAGGAGTCGTCCACAAAGTTGGCCTCAAAAATCGGCTCTATCACTATCTTGCACGCCTGTTGTACTACCCGATCTCGCACCGTTGGTATGCCCAACGGTCTTTGTTTGCCATCCGCCTTGGGTATGTTTACCCGTAGCACCGGCTGCGGCCTATACCTTTTAGCTTTCAAGTCTTCTATGATGCTCTCTAGAAACTTTTCTACTCCTCCTTGCTCGATGTTCGCGATGGTTATACCATCTGCACCGGCACCTCCACCATGCTTGCGCACCTCTTCCCAGGCCCGCCACATTACATCGGACCGGAATATGCGGTCATAGAGCGCATGAAATCGCCGATTCCTGCTCTTCTTGGCCGCTCGGTATAGCTTGCGCTGGAGTTCTCGTGATTTGTCTTTGGGTGTGGTTGACCCTTTTCGGGCATGCACCGTCACTTACTTCCTCGCTGAGCTTGGCTGAAGTAGAGGCCCTTCCCTCTCATCGAGTTCTGTTGTCTCCATGGTCATCAGTACTATGGCCTCCTCCGACTTCTCATTCGGCTTTTCCCTGGACTTCACTTCCTCAGCTTATACCAGCGATTACGATGGGTGTGGGCCATCGACCGAATGAGACCTCTCCTGTTCCATCGTCTACTTTCACCACATCCCGTTCTCCCTACGCCGGAGGGTTCTTCAGTGCTGCATTTTCAGGTTCTTCACACCTTCCATGGCCTTCGACTTCACTGACAAGCTCGGCTCTCCTTTGTCCCCTTACGGGGTTAACCTATCGACGCTGCAAGATTCACTTAATGTTACGGGCTACGGTTTTGCTCTCCTTTCTCGGGAGGTTACAACGCTTCAGCACCTCCGGTCACCCACAGGCACTGGTTGCCTGCTACGTGGCCGCCTGACCGTTACCACGACTGGACTTTCACCAGTTAGCAGACGACAGCTTTCAGGACACACCAGCGGTTGTTAGCTGGCCGATCTCGGGGTCACACGTTTCTCTGACGCCGACAATTCCTGCCGATGCCATCCAAGGTCGCACCGGCGAACTCTTCCAACTCGAAACCCCTTCGGGCTACCCGAGCCAAGAAGTCTTCGAGGGGTGGCCGACCTCGGCCTCGGTCTCCTTGGCCCAGCGTTCATTGACAAGATCAGCCGCCGCCTGCTCAAGGAACTCCGGCGCGGCCCACTGCTGCACATCGAAGTCGTTCTTGATGTAGCCGTGGCTCAGCATGAAGTCCTTTCCGATCTCCACGGAGGCCAGGTTCTGCGGCGACAGGTTGGGCACCATGTCGATGTGCTCGATCCCACGGTAGGTGTGCTCGACGTCCAGGTAGAAGGTCTGGCGGTCGAGGATCACGGCAGCGGCGCGCTTGTTCTCATTGGCCCAGCGCCCCACCCGGATCATACCCTTCATGAAGGCCACGACGAGTTCAGGGTGCTTCTCGGCCATCACTTCGGTGCAGGTGATGGCCGCAGGAATGTTGGCCACTTGCAGGCGCCAGTCCGGATGGCGGGAGAGGTCCTCGATTGCCGCGAACTTGCCCGTCGCCTCCTGCAGTTGCTGGAAGACTTTGCTTTGCGTGTAGATCGCATCCACCACGCCCTTTTCCAGCGCTGTCTCCAACGGACGGTAAGCCAGGTCGTGCTTGTGGTCACGCTTGAGCTGCAGTTCGGACGGGTTTTCCATGGGGTCCAGCATTTTGGGATTGTTGTACCAATCGTCCACGTAGGGGAACTCGACGATCTCGACGTCTTTCCTGGTCATGCCGTTCATCCGGAGCATCAGCTCGATGCCCTGTTCCTCCTGGATCCGCCACCAATCGTTTTTGATGGTGTTGAGGCTCTTGGAGAGGCCGATCTTCTTGCCTTTCAGGTCGGCCATCCGGTAGTAGTCCCGGGCGCGCACCATCATGCAGCCACCTTCCCGGGGAGCATAGATCACCCCCAGCCGGGTCCGGCGGAGGTCGGCGTGAACGGCGATGGGCGGGAACAAACCACCGAAGCGGATCAGGTTGTCCAGGTTGTGGATGTAATGCGGGTACCAGTCGTTTTCACGGACGGAACGCATGTAGGCATACTTCACGCCGAGCTTCTTGAACTCCTCCTTGGTCCATCCGAGCTCCTGGTCCACGTTGCTGGCGAACAAGCATGCAGTTGGTGTACCAGGACCCTCTTCCAGTTCAATGGAGCGGTGCTCATCTTCGTGTTCTCGATCGTTGTTTCTTTTATCTTCTCTGTTTCCTTAGTCATAATTCAATTCCTCCTTAGAGTGCACATTCATTTTCGTTCTCCTTGTGGTGGATGGATCGCTGGGGCGGCCAAACGATCAAAGCCGCTTTGGGGACGCTAGCAGTATAACCGTCTCGGGAAACTTATCATGTACCACACCTCTTACCATTCAAGGGTGCTGTATTCAAATCAATTGTCTTTTCGTTGGTCATAAAGAGCTCATTGTAAGTCCAATCTTTCGTGGTTATTGCCAGCTAACGGTTTGTTGAGCAGCCTGCGTTTTAGCTTCGAATGCTGATTAACCAGAGCCGAAGGTTGCATTTTGCGCGCCGTCCTCTGCTGCGTAGCAGGTCTGCTCTAACTTGGGTTAGGCGGCTCTCTCTTTCATTTATCTTTTAAAAACTCAAAAATCAATTTCTCGCCGTGTCTCGTAAACAGCTCCAATTGATCCGAAGTGACATTGTACTGCTCCACATTTGATAACATTGTAGTGTACTGAGCTTCTGCAAGCCCATCCTTTTCGGTGCAATTGTACTCTGTGGTCATACTCATGAATGTAATTTGTAAAGTATCATCTTCTGCTTGGTAGCTGCCCTCGTCAACTGTAGGACAACCGTGGTACCGCTAAATGTGCTTTCGCCAAAACTCAACGTAAATCTGCTGGGATATTCTGTATCCAAATCAATTGCAGAAATTAGCTGCCAGGTCTTATCTGCTAATGCTTCTGGGCTAACATCAAATTCTTGTTCGCGGTTGAAAACGCAAGATAACCTTTCCCGGTTCATCGAACAAGTATAATTCTTGATCTGCCAACTGGTACGTTTTGGCTGAATTAATAGTTCTGTGTAGTAATTTTCTTGCTCTAATACGCCTTCGGGCTCAGGGCAATCTGCTTGGTTGATCTCTATTTCGTCAACCACAAAGCTATTCGTTGACATCGCTGTATATTTTGCCCCATACCTATTGCAACCTGCTGATCCTGAAAAAGACCTGGGGCTAATCTGGAGAGAGATCAAGGTTTCCGCCAGTGGGGGATTTCCATTAATATCAACTAGTATCCAACTCGTTCCAATCAAATCGGTTAACTCAGCTTTTGGGCCAATAGGTGTCAGTGTGACTTCTATTTTCGGAACAGGTGTTGGCCTCCATTTGCTCCCCATTGCCCCCGCCATTATTTGGTCTTGGGGTGCAGGCAGTTATGAGAATTACACAAAATATGATGGTGAGTAAATTCTTCATATTCATTGATAGCCGCCCAACTCGCGCTTTAGCGGATTGCATAACAGCTTATATACGATCTGCATAATCACCTAATCATTTCGGTAGTTATACGGCATTATATGAGTATTGTGATAGAATTCTATCACAATTTCTAATCTGGAAGGACTGTTTGGCAGCCAAACCTCCTAAATTACTGGATCAGGTGCGTGAAATCCTGCGCACGAAACATTATTCCTACCGCACCGAGCAGGCTTATATCGACTGGATCAAGCGCTTCATCTTCTTCCACAACAAGCGCCATCCCAAAGACATGGGCGCCGAGGAAGTTCAGGCTTTCATTGCTTACCTGGCGAACGAGCGCCAGGTCGCTGCCTCCACCCAGAACCAGGCATTCAGCGCAATTTTGTTCCTGTACAGATATGTGCTTCAAAAAGAGATCGATCTACCTTCTGATATCTTTCGATCAAGACGCCCGAAACGGTTGCCAACCGTTCTTTCTCATGAAGAAGCCATGTCGGTGATCCGCCAGATGAGCGGTACCACAAAATTGGTCGCACAGCTCTTATATGGGGGCGGCTTGCGCGTTTCAGAATGCCTGCGTTTGCGGGTCAAAGACCTCGATTTTGCCAACCACCAGATCATCGTCCGCGATGGTAAAGGCGAGAACGATCGGGCGACCCTCCTGCCTGATGCTCTCATTGAGGAATTGAAATTCCAACTTGAGATAGCACGGTTGGTCCACCAGAAAGATTTGAAAGAAGGCTTTGGTGAAGTTTCGCTGCCTTATGCGCTTGAAGTGAAATATCCCAATGCCACCAGGGAATTTGCCTGGCAGTATGTGTTCCCATCCGCTAACCGGTCCACGGATCCAATCTCGAAACGCATCAAACGCCACCATCTCGATGTGTCCGTGGTACAAAAGGCAGTGCGACAGGCTGCCAGGGATGCGGGGATTAACAAGCCCGTATCTCCCCACACGTTCCGGCACTCATTCGCCACGCAGCTTCTGCAGAATGGTTATGATATCCGCACCGTGCAGGAACTGCTTGGGCATAAAGATGTAAAAACCACAATGATCTACACCCATGTTCTCAACCGCGGACCTAAAGCGGTGCGCAGTCCTTTGGATGAGTGAATCACACCCTTATGCAATATTTTAAACCTCCCACTCCTTACTTCGTCGGCGACCCGATGCCGTTCTACCACGACGGTGTCTTCCACCTGTATTACCTGCAGGACGAGAACCACCACCAGGCGCTTGGAGGCCTGGGCGGTCACCAGTGGGCGCACGCCTCCACCACCGACCTGGTCCACTGGGATCACCACCCGCTTGCCATCCCGATCACCGAAGATTGGGAAGGCTCGATCTGTACCGGCTCGGTCTTCTTCAATGAAGGTGTTTTTTACGGCTTCCACGCCGTGCGCAAACCGGATTACACTCAGCACCTGTGCCTGGCAGTCAGTCAGGATGGCATCCACTTCCGCAAGGTCGAACCGCGTCCTTTCGCCTCCCCCGGGGATGATTTCAACCCTCTCGATTACCGCGACCCATGCATCTTCCAGGATCCTGACTCGGGCGAGTTTCAAATGCTGGTGACTGCCAGCCTGAAGCACCCCCCGCTGCAGCAGCGCGGCGGCTGCCTGATGCGCCTGTCCTCATCCGATTTGAACAGTTGGAATGTCCGTGAACCGTTCCTTTTTGCGAGTGGTGATCCCGGCAATCCATCCGTCCCGGAGTGCCCGGATTTTTTCTTCTGGAATGGCTGGTACTACCTGCTCTTCAGCCTGAACGGGATGGCGCACTACCGCATGTCCAGGAAAGCCAATGGGACCCTGGATGCGTCCGAAGGTAGATACTTTTGATGGACAGCATGGCAGCGGTGATGAAAACCGCGGCTTACCACAACGACCGCCGTATCGGTGTCGCTTACCTGCCCTATCGAAAAGACAACCTGGATATTGGGAGAGAGGCTTTACGCAGGCAATGCCCTTTTTCGCGAGCTGGTCCAGCATGAGGACGGCAGCCTGGGGACGAAATTCCCAGCAGAGATGATGCCGCCTGCAGGCTCTTTACTCGAGCTGCCCTTTGTCAACCTGACCACAGGCGCGATGTTCCAGCAGGATCAGGTCATCATAAAAGCGCCTCAAGGGATGGAAGCCGGGATGCTGGTGGATGTTCCGGAAGATGCAACCATAAAGCTTCAAGTTAACTCCAACCAGGATACGCCCGAGTTTGGTTTGTGCCTGCGCAGTTCAGGGAACCTGGAGAGTGGCTATTTCCTTCGATTCCTGCCTTATGAGCATAAAGTATTCCTCAACCAGCAATCGATATCGTGCGTTCAGGGTTTGGAGAATCCTTTCCAGCTGGAGATCATCATGAAGGGCGACATCATCGATGTGTGCATCGACAATCGCCGCTGCCTGGTCGACCGCTGCCCGGAGTTGAAGGGAGATCGGATTTTCTTCTATTGCCAGGATGGTAATGTAGCATTCGAGCAGGTTGCGGTCAGGGGAATTTTGTAGGGCAGGTTTCTTACCTGCCTGTTTGTGGAGTGATTCGCACACTTGTCGGGTATTAAACTTGACCTACCCACCCAGGAAGAAAGTGTCCAATGGGGTTTCGACTGCACTCTCGCCAACAAGCTTGATATAGTAACCTTTTGACTGTGCCCGAGAAGAGACCACTCTCGCCAGTTTTGCATCAATGAAATGCAGCGCCACGCCATCATCGGCAGCATATCCGGCAGGAAACCCACCGGCGATCAAGCGGTGATAAGCGGGACGGCGCTCCACTTCGCCGTCATAATGCGGGCAGTTGCTGCCGGGGAGGAACCCCAGGCAGTCCAACGGCTGCAATTCACCCGTGAACGAATCCGTCACCCCCTGCTCAAACCAGCAGATCGAGCCGGCTGAAATCCCCGCCAGGATCGTGCCATTTCCCAGCGCTGCCTTGAGCGCTCTATCGAAACCGTGTACCCGCCAGACTGCCAGCATGTTGGCAGTGTTGCCGCCTCCTACATAAATAATATCCTGTGAGCAGGCGAAATCCTCGAGGTCGCTGACCTGGCGGGAAAAGAGCTGCAAATCCACCGGTTGGCAGTCTGCGATTGCAAACCGTCGGTAAAATTTTAAAACGTAGGTTTCGGCATCTCCGCTCGCGGTTGGCACAAAGCAGATTTTCGGTCTGGGTTTTCCGCTGGCGTTCAAGACGTAATCGTCCAGGAGTGGGATCTGCTCCATCGAAAACCCACCACCTCCCATGGCGATGATCTGTTCAGCTGCCATCCGGTTTACTCTCCTTCATTTGCATCCTCCAAACAGTTCTCATTCTCATGGCATGGTTGTTGTCATAATAAAAAGCACGCACCGGAAGTTTATCTCACGAGTCAAAACAAGCTGAAAGTGTTTCCATATCGAATTCGATGGGGAGGAGATCATTTTCAATCCTGAATTTGCTCTCGCGGCAGGAATTGCTCTGTCCCGGGATCAGGATGGTTCGCACCCAGGATATCCCGGTGCACTACTGCATATCCGAAAATCTCACCCATTTTCAAGAATATGGGGAACTCCTCCAGCCACTTACGGTCCAGGGGATGTACCCGCAGGTAGCCATCCAATACCTGGGCAAGAGCCCGGGTCTGCTCAGAAGCATCCGGGATGTCCAAAGCGAGGTACCCGAGCGCGATGGCAAGGTCGTTGGCGTACCAGCTGTAGGTACAATCATCGAAATCAATGATGCTCATGTTTCCATCCTCATCCACCAGGCAGTTTCCCCCATGAGCATCAAAATGAACGAGACCATAGCACTCGTTGTCTGTGGGGAGCATGCGCAGGTGGTCACTCATCAATTGGTACTTCCCCAGGATGCTGTCTTCAGATGCAGGCAAATAGCGCGCCGGATAGTTCATCAGGTCATCATCCCACGCGGGGCGCTTCCAGCCCGGTTGAGCGGGTTGGTATCCTTGAGCCAGGCTGTGCATCCTGCCGAGTAACTCGCCGAAGGACGCAAATCGCTCCGGCGTCCACTGCTCCCTGGCAGGTCTGCCAGGAGCCTTGTAAAAAACAGTTCCCAGGAATTGTCCCCCGTGTCCATCATCGATCACTTCCACGTAATTGCCTTGATCCGAAAGAACCGCCTGGGGAACGGACACGCCTCCATCCGCCAAATGATTGATCCAATCGATCTCGCCCAGGATCAGGCTCTCTGTACGACGCAGGCTGTGTCCAACTCGCAGGATAAAACTCTGGTGACTGCGCTCGAATTCGTAAACGTAACTTTCCGTCTCCCCCAGAAGCTGGACCTTCTCTCTACTCACGCCATAGAGTGCCAGAATCTCCTGTAAAATCGGATCACTGTAGCGTTCCCGGATCGATGATTCCATCCTAGTCCGACTGGCGCTTCAAACCAAATTTTCCATAAGAGACCACCGCATCCACCGGTTTGCGGTTCTTCTTCCCCTTGCCAATGGCTTTCACAGGATAGCCAAAAGGTACAACCGCCAGGACATCCAGCTCAGCCGGAATACCCAGCATAGGTTTTACCCAGTCTAACCCCCTGAATCCGACCCAGTTCGATCCCACGCCTAACGACCAGGCGGTCAGAACCATCGACTGGATTGCCCGGCTGGCATCCGAGACGGAGAAGAGCGACTCTTCGATCGCCACCACCACGGCAAACGCCGCCTGTGCGATGTAGCGTCCATAGGCAGCCTGTGCGCCCATCTGCTGCAGAATTTCACGGTCTTCAACGACGATAAAGTGCCAGGGCTGCCTGTTCATGCTGCTGCCGGTCAGCCAGGCTGATTCAACCACCTTGCGGATCACCTCCGGTGGTACGGGTTTGTCCTGGTATTCACGAACGGCTAATACGGTTCTGACGGCTGTGTAAACTTCCATAGAATGCTCCTTTGGACTCATCTTGTGGGGCAGGCTGTTAGTTAGCCTGATTATCGGTCGGGTCAAACTGACAGTTTGACCTGCATACTTTCTCCTTTTGTACTCATTCCAGCCGGTCTTCGATCTCCCAGATGTGATCGGTGAGATGGTAGGCGACCGTACGGATGAAGTAGCGGAGTGGCCAGATCACACCACCGCGAGGTCCTTTTTCTGGCAGTCCAGCTCTCATCGCCATTTCAAGTGCATCATGGATCGCCAGACGGGTCTGGTTCATCCCTTCCCTGGCAGGTAGTCCTTCGACCGGCGAATGCTTCCAGGCAATTCTGGAAAGATAGGCGCGATCCGATTGGTTTACATGATCGAGAATTTTCTCCAGGCTCCTGCCCCCGCCGCGCGGTCCTTTGCGCAGCTCCTTTCCTTTCGCTTGCTCTACCGCCTGGTCGAACGCCTTCCAGCAGGCATTAAGGACCGCAAGCTGGCGCTGGAATTCTGCCTCCGAAAGCGGGTCGCGGTCCGAAGCCAGAATCACTCCAAATCCGCCGAAATCGGTGGAGGCATTGCCTTCATTCCTGTCGGTCACGTTCAGTTGCTCCACGGAAGAAGGGATCGGAAATTCTACCTGACCCTCTGCCAGTATGCGGGCATATCCTGGGGCACAACCCAGCAGCGCCTGGATGGCTGAATTCTCATCTTTATCCCCGCGGAACAACCCGGGCCAATCGACCGCGCCGCAGGCTGCTTTCTTTTTCCCGATTTCCAGAAATATCCTGATTTTATCCATATGGCTATGCGCTATTAAGCGTGTTTTTGTAATCGGTCAGACACCGGGTCTGCCAAAACCTTTGGATGCGTCATCCAGTACCAGCACCCAATCCGGGCCGGCAACAGGTGATCTGAACCTGACGATTTCGCGGGGGTATTCTCCCGCCTCATATGAGGCTTCATAAGACGCCTCATATGAGGCCCCATCCCGCGGATCATACCACCATGCCTTAACCTCACCGGATAGACGGCGCAGGTCAACCTCGATCTCCTGGTTGGCAAGTGGGAAATACACCATGGCATAAGAGCCGTCATCCGCCCTGGTTGCACGCATGTGCGCGGCTCTAACCGGGTTGGCATGACCTTCCATATCTTCGGAAGCCAGCTCCGGAAGACCCACCAGCATCTCCTGGTCCGGGATGCGCTCGAAATAGGGGCGCGAGCAGCACCAGGTTCTTCAGGTGTACCAGCTGCCGGGCACCCGGGCGCAGGATAGCCTCGTCCCAGGTTGGCATGGGATAATTGACAGGGGCACGATCCAGCGTCCAGAACTGCCAGACGGAATGATGACCGTAAGTGTGCCCGCAGGCTCCGGAAAAAACAGCCCTGTACGCGGCTTTTCGCACATCGTGGTCCGTGAAACGCCCGTGCTCAGCCAGCCATTTGCGATGCCAGGGATCGACCGGATGGTCTTCATAATTGGGCTCACCATCCAGGACAGGTTTGATGGGTGTACGGTTGTAATCATCCGTGATGGTTTTCCAATTCGGCGCATCCTGAATGCCGTGCCCGGACTGGAGCATGTTCATGTCCAGCCAGTCGGCATCATGCAGCCATCTTGAGGAACTCCATCCCCCGCTGGGATGGTATGTGAAAAACGGTTTTCTTCCCAAACCCTCCGTAATACCGGCAGCCATTTTTGCCCAAAAGGATTCATATCCCTCGGCAGGACGGTCTCCTCCGAGGATCCACAGGATGTTGTTGGCTTCACGGTAACGCTCCCCAAGAATTTTTCCATATCCAAAGGCATTGTCCGGGGTAAAGATCACCGGTCCAGTCCCCCACATTTCGCCATTGACCTTGTCGCCCCAGGTGGGCAGCAGACCGATGTACAAGCCTTTCTGCGCGGCGAGATTTACTACCGCATCCACATGTCGGAAATAAAACTCGTTTGGGCGCAGCGGATCATCGCCCAGCAAAGGCACGTGCCCGTTTGCATTGGGGGTGTGCAGCCCATCCATCTCCGCGAGGACAACAGCCTGGATGACATTGAAGCCCTGCTGGCGCCGAACTTCCAGATAATGTTCTGCTTCCGCTAAAGTAAGACGGTGGAATAATTCCCAGGCTGTATCCCCTAACCAGAAGAAAGGCTCTCCACCAATCACTTCCAGGAAGCGCCTGTTTTCACTGATCTGGATGGGTTCATATAATCATGGTGATCTCCTATCGATTTAAGATAAATTTCCCTAAGAATGAAACTTCAAAGCAATTCTGGTGAAAGCAGGACAATGTTCCCTGAGACTTCCCCGCTCTCCAGCAGCTTGTATGCCTGGATGGCTTCAAGCAGCGGTAATTTCCTGTAAATCAACGGCTGGATTTTCCGATCAGCCAGCAGACCAAACAATTCGGTCCAGTCCTTTTTATATTGATCGACGTCGCCGCGGTGGGTGCCATATCCTTTGATCTTTTTTCCGTTTGGCACGAGGTTATTACCGATCAATTTCAGCGCGAGAAGTAAGAAACGGGAGAAATTCTGCGGACCACCGTAATGCACCAGGACACCTCCGCGCCGGAGCACAGCCAGTCCGCGACCGAAGTATTCCTCACCCATGCCGTTAAAAACGAAGTCGAGCCCGTCCGGCAAGGCGGAACGGATCACCTCGACGAAATCCTGTGTACGGTAATCGATCGGAGCTGCACCAAAACTTTCAAGAACGGTAAACTTACCGGCAGATGCCAGACCATATAAATGTAAACCTGCCAGCCTGCCCAGGTCGAGGAAAGCTGTGCCAACTCCCCCGCTTGCTCCGACCACGAGCGCTTTCTGACCAGCCTGTACATTGACTACTCTATGCATTACCTGGTATGCCACCAGGTAATTGAGCATCATCACGACCGCCTCGGCGGGATCGAGGTGGTCTGGCACTTTTACCAGCTCGTTTTCCGGTAGGTAAATATATTCAGCATGACCGCCAAAATTCGTCAATGCAGCGACGCACTCACCTGGCGAGTACTCATTCACTCCCTCCCCTACTGCATCAACAACGCCTAACATACTGTATCCGGGCACGAACGGCGTTTTTGCCAGGAACGGTCGATTGCCAATGCGTACTGCGATGTCGTCCTGGCAGACCGGGGAAGCAAGGATTTTTATCCGGACCTGTCCTGCTGTCGGAGCAACCAGCTCTTTTTCGACGATTGTTACTGCATCGATCCCACCACGGTGCGTCACAAGCAAGCATTTATACGTCATCATCACTTCCTCAAGCCTTTTGAAAGACTCTCAACGATCATGTCAGTAACATAGGTACGATAATCCAGTGAATTCGATTCGTCTTCTTCCAGATAATGAGAGATCAACTGCCGGTGCAAATCAACAGGAATATCGATCCCCTGGAGGTGAAATAAGGGTACGGTATTGGGGATAAACCAGTTATTATTTTGGTGATGGGAATCTACGATGGAGGCTGTTTTTTCGGGCTTTTCCCCAAAAAGTCGAAGAGCATTGCGTCCAAAGAAATTATTTACTTGATCTCTTGAAAACTCACAATCCAGAGAGAAAACCCAATCCAATGTACTCTGGTAACCCTCGTTACGCCAAAGACAGACCGGAAATTCGCTGCCAAAAAGGATGCGTTCCCACCCAACCCGGTCGATCATCACTTGAGCCCATCTGCGAATCTGGTTGGATTCAAAAGCACCATGGCGTGAGAAAATGACCAGGAAATTTGGGTGGTCAAACAGTTCCTTTACCGGTCCCGGAATGGAGAAGATGCCCGGGTCGCCACCCCCCGCAAAGTGAGGGGCGACGACCTTCATACCAGGATAACGCTTCAAGAAATCCACCAGCAGCTGAGCTGCCGGCTCAAGAGCCGGGCTGCCCACCACCCATGGCGTAAGTCCAAGTTCGCCCATCCAATCAAGCAAATCCGGATAATGGACCAGCATCCGGTCGAAGATACGAATTCCCAGGAAACCAGACTCTGCCTGGTGCTGGATCGATGCTCGAATCTCTTTCTCTGAATTCCCCAATGGGACACCGACCGCCCTGAAGCGATCGCCATGTTCGACCACGGCACGCGAAACCTCAAGCAGGTCCGGGCAGGTATCCGCCCCGGCGACGATGGCACGCTCGACACCATGCGCGTCCATCACATGGAGTAATTGCTCTACGGTGATGAAACGCGGGAGTTCGATATGGGCGTAGGAGTTGATGATTAAATTTGGATTATGCAAAGTGAAAAAATTATACCCCCTCCCTGCCATCCCACCTCTGCCAGCCAGAAGAAGTCAGCGCTCCGAGCCAGAGGTAGTACAGCGGCTGGCGAGCAGCCCACATACGCTGGAGCGACTATAACCTCTGGGCAATTTTATTCATTATCAGACAGCTCCACCAACCGTCTCCGACCAGTGACCCACCTGCCCGACATTTTAGAAAGTTAAGAAGCCTGGACTTCCAGAGCCCGGTTCAGGATTTCGGACAGGGTCAGATCCCCAATGATTTCTTTCTTCGGGTTCAGAACGGGGAGGATGATCAGGTCGTTGGTTATCATGATCTGCAAAGCTGAGACCAGTGTATCTTCCAGGTTGACATGCGCGTCACGGGTCTCGGGACGCATCACATCCGCAACGGTTATGGCATTGATCAACCCTGCCAGGCGGATGGTTTCCTCAACCCCCGGTAAAGGTTTTATAAAAACACCGCCGATTTTCACCCTGGTCCAATCCAGTAAATCCCCCCTGGTAATCACACCTGAAAACTGGTTCTCCTTGTTAACCACGAAGATGCCGCGTAATTCGGTTTGCACAGCAAAATCGTGTATGACCCGGTTAAAAGCACAATCCATTTCAACAATGGCGATTTCCGCATTGCTGACATCATAGGCATCACTTACCCTTAATTTCTGCAAGGTAATCACTACCCATCCTCCCTGTGCAAACCGTACACCTCCACAACAGGGACAACGAACAATAAACCGGTGTTGTGTAGATTTAGATCGCCAGTGACCTTCTGGGTCGCTTCAACCAATGCATGGGCAACTTCCAATGTGTCCACCACCGAAAACAAGGTGCGGTGACGCATCTCGACACTCTCGAACAGGTTGTGCAAACTCGGCATCAACGGTAAATCATCCCGAAATCCCTTATTCATCATCCTCCCAAGACCGGTGCTTTCCGTTATGGTCACTCCTTTTACGCCGGCTTTATCCCAGGCATCTAAGATATCTCGGCACTGGTCAGGATCGTCAAGAACAAGAACAACCAGGAAACTCATCACACAACTCCTTCATCAGGGATCTAATCGGTCATCCTGCTTCAACAGGTGACTTCCTTTTTGAAAATAACACTCTTAACATTGCCGGTGTTATCAACGTGGTGACGATCACCACGCCCACAATCGCTGCAAAAACCTCCGCCGGGATCAAACCCTCTGAAACGCCCACGCCTGCGACAATCAATCCCACCTCCCCTCGGGATGTCATCCCGGCTCCCATTTGCAGCGATTCCAGGTTTGTAAATCCAGCCAGGCGTGCGCCTAAACCCGCACCCAAAATTTTGCTGATAACGGCTACCACTACCAGCGCGAGGAACAACCACAGGCTCTCACCTGTCAACAGGCGTGCGTTGACTGCCAGACCCACATTGACAAAGAATATGGGTACAAAGAAACTGTATGCCAGAGAATAAACACCGGACTCGATCCTCTCCTTCAAAGGTGATCGGGCAAACATCAAACCCGCCAGGAAGGCTCCTGTGATCGCCGCCATTCCACCGATCAATTCAGCCGCCCATGCGAAAAATATGGTTGTGACCAGGACAAAAGCCAGCAATCCCTGGCTGATGGGCAGCTGGTTGACTTTTCTGCTGAGCCTTGGCAAAAAGAAATAACCGATCGCCAGAGCCAGAGCCATAAAGATGACCATGCGCAAAAATATCCACAGAATGGTGAAAAAATTGATTTCCCCGGAATTGATTGCCACGAAAATGGATAAACCCAGAACAACCAGGATATCATCGAACACTGCTGCACCAAGCATACCAATACCGACTCGGCTGCGCAGTACCTGCATTTCCATCAGGGTTTGAGCAGAGATACTCACACTGGTTGCAGCGAGGACCAGACCGGTGAAAATCGCCGTATCGTTTCCAAAACCGAAAATCCTGGCTAGTCCAAATCCCATCACCACCGGGAAAATGACGCCCAGGGTACCCGAAAACGCAGATATCTTTCCGGTTTTCGCCAGGTCAGACAGGTGCAGTTCCAGACCGGCGATGAACATCAAAAACAACACGCCCAGCTCAGCGATCACCTCAATCGTTTCACTGATATGTTCGTCGGTGAATGGTGCCCAGTGGAACAAATTAAGCACGGATGGACCAATGAGGATGCCGACAAGAAGCTCACCCAGAACCGAAGGGAGGCCAATTTTCAGGAACAGGTAACCACCTGCTTTGGCTGCCGTAATGATGATGACAACAGCCAGCGCGAATTGTAGAAAAGGAGTCATACCCATATTCTAGTGGATTTTACCTTGCTTTTATTGAAGGGATTAATAGTAAAAACGAAAGATCAATGCTCCTCCGGGTTGACCATCTGGAACCAGTTCCCGTCCGGGTCGGTGAATGTGAAACACCGGTCGGTATCCACCGTCCCACGGATCACCAACCCCCTCGACTTAAGCAGCTCGATCTCCTCATCCAGGCTGGTCGAATAGAAAACAAATCCTGTCGAAGCCAATTCATACCTTTCTGCCGGAGCAGGTGGCTTCCCGGGACGGAGGAGCAGCTCCATCCCATCCTTCTCAAGCCAGAGGAAATTGCCTTCCTGTTCCACCGTTAATTTAAATCCAAGCACGTTAAGGTAGAAATTTTTAGATCGCTGCGGATCTGCAACGAATACTTCGATATGACCCCATTTCATCATAAAACCTCCAATTCTAAATGGATAGCATCATATGTGCAGATTGTCTTGTAATCTGGATCCGGGGCAGATCACGCTGGCAGTTCTCAGCGCATTACGCACCAACTCTTCATAAAGCTTTTCAATTATGCCGGGATCCTGCGTTTCCATCATGTGGACCGCATTTTCCCAAACCCCTTCTCTCCAATGAGTGATCAGCATCGAAACGATGTACTCATCAACTGATCCCATCAGTTCGTCAATAATTTGCATAAACGGCATTACCGGTTCAATCAAAAGATCCTGTATGCTATCGATTGTGTCTGCTATCACCTGGTTTACTTTACGGAGATCGATATACCTTTCCTCGCGTTGGCTTTGAGAGAGTTCTGCCCATTCAGGACCAAGTAAATCCACCAGGACCAGAACAAGGTCATAATTAATATGGGCGTTGACACCAATGAGTATTTTCTGAAGGGGAGTGATTTGTTCTTTATACGCAGCTTCATGGGCAACGTGCCAGACTGCCGGGGCGGAGGTGTGCTTTTGTTCAAACGCATCCAGAGCATGAAAATAGTATTCAGCGAATTGGTGTAGCAGGAGGTCAACCCAGTTAGAATCGATAAATTCATCCCGCTCAATAGCTTCCAGCATATTGCTGGTCATCATGCGGTAACAGCTAAGGAAATATGATTTCGGATCAGATTCCGCTTCCCATTTAGTCACCAGCGAATTCATACGGGAAAGGAGTGGATCATTTACTTGCATGATCAAAATTATACTATCTTACTGAACTTACTCAAATTTATCCGACCAATTCATATCTGGTTTTCCGGTCATCTATCCATCGTGATTTCTATACGGCGCCCTGTTCTATGCGAGTCCAACGCCGCCTGGACAACCTGCTGAGCTTTATAGCCATCCGTAAAATCCGGTTCCATCGGGTGACCGCTGAGGATCGCATCAATAAAAGCACGTGGTCCTGCAGATTGGCGCAGGAAGACCTGGTCTCTTTCTTCAGAATCTATCCCTTCGAAATAATGCTCCGGGATGTCGATTTTTTGTAATGGCTCCTCATCCTTTTGCGCGCCCAGGATTTCGTCCGCGACCTCCAATGTCCCGTTTTCTCCATAAAGCTTGATGGTAATGCCGTTCCCCTGGTGGTTAACGGCGCTCGTTCGGATTAAGCCATGGGAACCGTCTACATATTCCACGAGGCACATTGCGGAATCATTAGCGGGATTGGGAGTTGACTCCCGTTCCACACACACAGCCAGGTTTGCACTCACACTAGCGATGTCGCCGAGCATCCAGAGTGCCAGGTCGATCATATGCACCCCCAGGTCACCCAGCACACCGTTGGCGCGGTCCTGGTCGTAACGCCACAAGTAATTCTGCCCGCGGGCGTAACCAAACTGGTAGTGGAATTCCGAATGATACATCTTGCCGAGATAACCCTGATGCACCAGATCGTGAAGGTAGCGGTATTTTAGCGCCCACCGGTTGGTAAAGACCACGCCATTCACCAGACCGGTAGATTTGGCTTTGTCCCTCATCTTCTTTGCATCATCCAGGTTCAGCGCCAGCGGTTTTTCACAGAAAACATGCAAACCTGCTTCCAGCGCTGCCATCGTCATGGGGAAATGCTGGTCATCCGGTGAGGCAATTACTACAGCATCGAGATCGGAATGAGAAATCATCTCCTCGTAGTCGGCAAACACACGGGAAACAGCATATTTCTCAGCCATCTCCTGGGCACGTTCCAGATTTCTTCCACAGATGGAAACCAGTTCCGCCTGTGGGTGGCTTTTTAGAGTGGGAAGGTGAAACATATCTGCCCACCAGCTGGTGCTGACCAAACCGACTTTAACTTTCGATGACATCATATATTCCTCCATTTGTCTGGCGATTCTGAGTATAAGCTTCCTAAAAATCTATCCAATATCCGGGCAGCCCCAGAACCTGTGTAATGATAAAAAATGGTCAGTTGAAGATTTTTTGAACGGTTTATGCCCATGACAAATTTATTGAGCGCCTTGAAGACAAGGCACACTTCAATGATCTTCCGGATCTACAATCTGGAACCAGTTCCCATCCGGATCGGTGAAAGTGAAACAGCGATCCGAATCTATCGTTCCGCGAATTTCCAGCCCCTTCGATTTTAGCTGCTGCAATTCGCCTTCCAGATTGGAAGAGTAAAAAACAAAACCCATTGGAGCGTGTTCATACCGCTCTGTCCGAGCAGGTGATTGTCCGGGACGGAGGAGGAACTCGATGCCATCCTTCTCCAGCCAGATGAAACCACCTTCTTGTTCCATAGCAATGTTGAATCCCAGGATATCTCGATAAAAGACTTTTGAAATGTGTGGGTTTGAAACAAATACCTCGAAATGACCCAATCTCATCGATGCCTCTCTTTATTGACACCAGTAAAAAATCTAAACGTGGTTTCGCATCAAATTTTACCAGTAAGTCCTGCGCCCAGAGACCATGAACCTGCTGGGTCAGGAATGTTCCTCCAGGAGAAAGGAACAGGATTTTTTGTAGGATCGAATTTTTTCACAGCTATAGAATTCTGATGCCCTCCGATTTGGTAAATTAATGGTGTAAAGTCAATTTTCGGTTCGATTGGCGGAAATCCCCCATCACAAGAATACCCATAAAAAAAGATATTTACAATGACGAAAAATGTGTGCCAATAACTCTTCCTGAACATTTAGATTTCGAATTATTAACTCTTCCCAACCGCATATATTGCTGTAAAATTCAGCAGATGTGCGACAATGACGGGATCACCGACTAAAAATAGTTGCATCCAGGAAGACAAATACTTTGAAAAGTTTTGATAGCTTGAGGAAAAAGTGGGAATCCAATTAGAACAACAAAGGATCGAATCGTTATACCATGTCACCCGCTCCTTAATTTCGATCGAGAACCTGGCTGAAATTATCAAGAATGTGGCAGATCGTGTCGTTGAGGCTTTACCTGCCGACAGGGTAGTTGTGGTGACCCTGGATATGCAAGCAAGGAAAGTGATCCATTTTATTCAAGGGGGTGATGGGTACAACCCCAATGATACCCTCAATTTCGATGAGTTGGATCAGGGATTAACCGGTTGGGTGTTAAGAGAACTCAGACCAGCCTTCTCTCCTAAAGATACTCCGGACCCTCGAGAAAATCCTCAAGCACAAAAGCGCAGGATAGAGACCGGATGCGGGGACGTCATCGTGGTGCCATTGTTATTCAGGAACCAGATTCTGGGTACGATGACTGCCTTAAATATGGTCGATGGAAACCGACTGGGAAACAAAGAGTTGGAATTATTGAGCGCCATGGCAAACCAGATTTCCATCGCAATCGAAAATGCGCGCCTGTATGCGGAAATGGTAAAACAAAAACGTTTTTCCGAATCATTAATTGAGCACAGTCCCATCGCGATTGTAGTTACGGATTATGATAATCTCATACTTTCCTGGAACATGGCAGCAGAAAATTTATTCATGGTTCCTGTGGTTGATGCAATCGGAAAGCCTCTGGATGACCTGATCACCAACCACTGCCATCCGGAATTGGTAGATGAGGCAAAACAGTTAACTATCCAGGGAGATCGAGGGGAAACCATCCGCGCCATCACCCAACGATGCCGTTCAGATGGCAGTACGGTAGACGTTGAAATTTATGGCACTCCAATCTGGGTTGACAATGAAACCCAAACTTACCTGACCCTTTATCATGATATATCTGCTCTGAAAACAGTCCAGATGGAGCTCATTGACGCCAGGGATACTGTCGAGAAAGCCAACCAATCGCTCCTGGAAGCGAACAGAAAAATGGAACGTGAATTGATTCTTGCCGGTGACGTACAGGCGAACTTCCTTTCCCAAAAGTTACCATCACCTGCAGGATGGGATATCGCAGCCTACCTTCGCCCATCCAGGGAAACATCAGGTGACTTCTATGATGTGGAGCAAATAAACAATCGCTTCGTCAGCGTCCTTATCGCTGATGTTGTCGATAAGGGCGCCAGTGCTGCTTTGTTTATGGCTTTTGCCTGGACATATTTCCGTACGAATATCAGGAAATACTATTCTAGAAGCAACCGGCTGTTCGGTAAAATTAACAACCATATCCTGGAAAATATTCACACAAACCAATTTTTGACCGCCTTTCACGTTTATCTCGACGTTTTGAACGGTGATATCACCTACAGCAATGCCGGTCACTGCCAACCGCTTCTCTTCGATGGAGAGAATAATACGTTCTCCAGGTTAGAATGCAGCGGATTACCACTAGGCGTATTACCAGATTCGAGTTGGAAGCAGTGTTCTGAAAAAATGGATCCTGGTGACATCCTGGTTCTTTATACAGACGGCGTTACAGAAACGACAAATAAGAGCAGCGATTTCTTTGAGGAATTACGATTAATTAATACAATCCAGGGCAATATCCAGGCGACATCCCAGGAGATCATCCAGGCAATCTTGACTGCCGTTGATCAATTTTCTAATAGCAATGTGACACAAGAAGACGATATAACAATAGTGGTGATCCGCAGGGACAAAAACCATATCGAAATCTAATTTCAGTTTTCCATCAATAATTTCCGCAAATTTGGCTGAGGTGATTTAACGAGACCTGCTGATTTCAAGCGGTGATCTTGTGCATGCAAATACATCAATAATTGCAGATAACTTTCACACTTGTTGGGAAAATGTTCAAACTTTTCGATCAGTTCAAACAAACAGCCCAGATATAAATCTAGAGGTTCAATATCGTAAAGGAGGGATTCGAACTCCTGTTCATCGGGATTCCTTGCCCGATGTTGTGCAAGAACAATCTCTAATTCATCAATGAAAAATGTATGCAGAGGATCCGCATTGGTGATGTTTAAAATTGGCGCTGGTGAATATAAAGTAACCTGAGTTAAGTTAGGCTGCGAGTTAATATCCAATTTCCCTCCGAAGGTGAATACTTGCTCCTTCTTCCCATCCCTGGATTCCATTTCTATGGTTCCATTACACACCTGGCAGGTCCCTTTTAATGCCCAGGGATGGGTGATCTTTACACGCTCCATATCGCCCAACTTCGTTTTTATCCCCACCCGCATACATATCACATCGAAATAGGTTCCTGTTGGTTGATTGAACAGGAATACTTCCATGCTGAAATGATCACCGGGTTGGTCGAGCCTGGGATAATGAAACACATAGCCAAAGTGCGGGTATTTGTTCTGGGATTTCATTGTTACAACCATTCATAATCACAAAGGTTAATAATCTATCGAGATTATTTGATCTTGAACCTGGACGTATAGTTTACTCCAGGTTATTTCAGCACACTTTTCCATAACAGGGTCAATTCATGCACGGAACGCAATAAACCTTCAGATGTGCAGCCGGGATTCCCAAGGATCCAATTAATTTTCATCGCATACCCGGTGGGTTTGATTTTAAAGGAAGAAATTACATTCAGCACACCCTTCTCCGTCAAAAAATACACCTCGTTCAGGGCAAATACTGCGGCCAGTATGTCGATTTGACTTTCTCGCGCCATTCCTTCTCATTATTTTCCAAATTTTCCGGGAGATCCAGACCACTGAGCTCATCCAGAAATGCAACCACTTCTTCCAGGTTACCTGAAATGAGGTTTACTCCTGCCGGACGCGTAGGTCGGTCCGGGTCTTCGCGCAGTGAATAATGAAACTCGTGAATGAGACGGTCGATCGACAGGACCTTGTCCTGAGGATTACGCGCCATTATGTAATTGTTCACAAATTCCGAAAACACCTTCACTGCGCCCCCGGGATTAAGCTGCCTGCGTTTATAAGATCTCTGGTAAAGGTACCACTGCATCGACCAGCCGCATCCAGGACATTGCAGAAGTTCTTCCCGGGGTCCCTGGCGATCGATCAACACAATTTTATTCTCACTCCAACATTTAGGGCAGGTTACTTTTTTTTCAACCCTGGCGCGGTGAATATTTAGAATGTCCTGGCAGCGTTCATAAAGCGTCATCCCGATGTCATTGATCAGTTCTTCATCGTAGATCCCCAGGCTGACCTGTTGGTAAAGCTGTCTGAGCTTCCATTTCGGTACCCGCGGGGACCAGCGGATTGAGTTCGGTGTAAATGGTGTAAGGATTATTTGTTCTTCTGAAGCCATCATTCGTGTACACAAATTTATCTGATTGACGATATTTTCCCTGATTATACCTTTCATAAAAAGCATAATAGTTTCGCATCAATCTTCACCTGAAGCCATAATCCCCTGTTTGTCATTAGTCAAACACCTTATTGGCACTGGTTTTATAAAGGTAAAAAGAAGTCTTGCTCGAATACAACGTTCAGATATAATTCATCTAAGCAATACCATTCCACCAACTGCACTTTGTCAATGCTCATCACTTCAGTTTGGAAGAAATCTATGCAAACTCAACCCGATTGTGGTAATGACCGCAATCGTATTTACCAGGTTAACATTCCTACACCTGGATTGGGATAAGCTATGCCCTGGATCTATGTCACCCAGAATCCCCTTCAGGCTCAGGAGTGGGTGTATATCACGACTAATCCTAAGTTAGCCAGGGAATGGGTATACATCACCGACGATCCGGAACTGGCTTCGAAATGGGTTTTTGTTACCAATAATCCTAAGCTTGCCTTCAAGTGGGTGTATGAAACCAAAGATCCCGAGAAAGCCAGATAAGTATCTCCTGGGTTCAATCCTGCGGAACGTCCTTCACCGCATATCTCTTTCGAATTTTGCCTTAACACACAAAAGAGCGATTTAAGCGGATCTTTTTTCTATATTCTTCGCTTTCTGAACGCGAATTTTTGTGGAGCCTTTCCCCCCGCCAAAAGCTATCGACAGCCCAATCACATAACCGAAGTTGTACCATCGCCCATCATTGCGCACTTCATATATGTTGACATTGGGATTGAAGAGTGAGATAAAAAAGGTGATCGGGGTTGTAGCACCATGCCAGACACCTTTCCAAAAACCAGCCAGGTTGGCATCACCAAGGGGTTTTTGAGCCAACTCGTTCGGACCAGGAGCTCGAAAAATCTTGTTCATTTACGTTATCCTTCCACACAGAAATCAAGAACTGCTTTCGCATTATAATAAATCGAATTTATCATTCTAAACGAACTTATGAAAGAACCTGAATTTCGTCCGGATTTACATCAGGTTGTTTTCCTTTTTATTATAGGTAACACTCCTGCAGTGGACGAACCCAAAAGTGCGGGGAGAATAATCCACCATACTTTTCAGGGACGAGATACAGGACGAACCATCAAAGGTTCAGGTCCACGAATAAAATCCCAATCATAGACATGCCGGCTATCGACGAATGTTTGGTTCTGACTTGTTGATTCCGAAGAGACAGATGGCATGATTTTGATTTCGATAATCGCCTCGATGCCAATACACCCTTGCGTATCCAAAATATCGTTTATCTTCAAAAGCATTTTTTCGGATTTTGATTCGAGATTCGCTTCATTACCTGGAGTGATATGAAGACCACCTCCTCCAGTTAATATTTGGGCTAAAGCAAATGTTGCCGGTCCACTGACCCCATTCAACAAAACTACAAGGTTGTCAGAATTAACTTCATCCAGAGGATTTCTTGCGATTACAAGGTGACCCAATAATGAAAATGGTTCTCTACAATCATCCTGGCTCAAGTATGGAATCATTAATGATTTATCACCGGTATCCCGAGTTCTCAAGGAATATATTGCAAAACCGCGGGTAGGTTCCTCATCATCATTAATCGATTCTTCGTGATAAAAAATCCTGGAAAAACCTCTATCCTGAGGTTGACGTAATTTTTTATACACCACATATCCAGGATATTTAAATTTTGGTGTTTGTGATGAATCAAAAGGTTCTGACGGAATTTCAACATTGTATATTTTGTGCAATAAATATTCAGTAACCGGATTTACATCAGGGGAGGCAATTACAATGGCACTACAACCTCGAAGTTGGTTTTCTATGCCTTTTCGGTAATCTTCGATAAACTCTTTTTTGACCTTCTTCTCGTTCTCGCCGGTATTAATTTGGTTATTTTCATTGTACCGACGAAAAGCCTCTTCTGGAGAATACAAAGGAGTAACTAATTCTATATCCCGAGCTTCCCTCACTGATGGCAGATATGAAAATAGTTCAGAAACGGTTCGCACATCCCAATCCCCAACCATTTCACGGTTTAATGAATCATTATGGATGGCGCCTGTAAAAACCCTCAATTTCTTTTCTGCAGGGAACCGTTCCCAGAACCCACGTTTTTGTCGATCGGGAAGGTCACGTTCAATCAGGTGTTCGAGAATTTCCCGAATTTTTGTTTTAAATTCATAGGGTTTACCACTGTCATATTCCGCATACCATAATGCTCTGATATCGAACGCGAGACGATGTTCTTTGATACTAGTTTCGGCATTAATTTCATCGTTGACTACTGTCCCAGGAATCCTGTAAACAGGTATTGCATTTAATCCACGTGCATGGCAATATCCTAACCAGAAACAGGCTACTGGATCGTTCGAACTTACATCGATCAAAGTACAGAAGGATGAGGACACACTACCTGCAATCTCATAGAAATTGCTTCTGCCATCGACAACTTTATCGTTAGTTGATGAGAATTTCTTCCATGAATTATCATCAATTTCCCGAACAACGTTTATCCAGGGCTCGTGTGAATATTTACCATTTTCTTGTTTTATATCATTCCGGATTTCTGCCATAGCAACGCCAACTGCACCGGAAAGTACATTATTAAATTCCAGGTCAATGTCATCTTGTGCTTGTGTTGCGGTATTTTCAATATCCTGGTCTCTCACGATCCGTAAGACTGTTATTTTTAATTCCCGTTTCCCTCCCTCATATTTTGGGGGATGGGTTACACAGCGCGATAAATCATAACGATCTGAATTCACATCTAATATATCAATCCCGGGATAACTGAAAAGTTTTTCTTCCTGGATATCCAGAGATTGCCTGACACAATTATCATTTGTGGACCAATTCCGAGTACCACCATTTCTTAGCAAGACAATCGGACAATTCAAACCATATGACAAGCCGATTTCATAAAATACATTGGGATTACTGTAGGTCACCTCTGATAAGATGAGGTCAGCTTCCTGGATTTTTCTACAGATTTTCTCGCATACCACGTATCCGATATCCCTGACTTCATCTGCCCTCTGGACGTACTCTTCTGCCATACCATAGCCCTGTACCAGAAAAGGCTTGAGACTCCATCGATAAAAAGTCTCGAGATTGGGACGATATGGCATCACAATGAAAACATTTAAATCATATTCATCATTGGTATTTCCGGAAGAAAATGATGCACCTTCTGCAACTTGTGAGGAAAATATGCATTGTTTTCCAGTCATAAAACATCGTTTCATGACTTTACGATCCCGAACTCCAATTTTTTGATATAAATCAGCTAATGGTCTGGATAATTGTCTGGTCATCAATTCCTCCGACAATCCAAATAACAAGAATCCTGAGTAAATTGCTAGAAGATAATTTTTTCGTGACTAAAGATTTAATTCTGTGGTGATACCTTATCCAGGATTAATATATCACAGATGTCCGATGAATATAAAAGCATTCGTTACTAATATTTCTGCCTATGAGTATGGATCGGCTGCTAAAAATGCCTCCAGCATGACCTGCTTCTTTTCCATTCCCACCCCGATGGCGGCGCCATCGCCGTAATCGATCAGGATGAATCCGCCATCCGGTGTCGCCCATTCATTCAACAGAAGTCGAGCTTCTTCCCGAATCTCTGCATCGCTTTTAAATGGAAGAGTGTGCTGGATGTCGCACAGGGATGCGAAACATATCCTGCCTCGGAACCTGTGCCCTATTTCCTCGATCCCCAGTACCCGCGGCTGCTGCGGCTCGATCACATCCAGCCCAATCTCGATCAAGCTCTCCAGGATGGCATTGATCTTCCCGCAGGAATGCATCCACACGATCCATCCATAGCTATGCGCAGCGTCAAATAGTTTTTTGTAGCGCGGCTTAAAGAATTCGTCCCACTGGTCCGGACGAATGAACACGTCCAGCTCGGTGCCCCAATCATCCGTGAAGCTGAACCCATGGATCCTGCCCGGGAAGCGCCTGGCGATGTTATCCATGATGCGCAGGTTTATATCCACGATGCGGTCTGCCAGCCATTTCATCCGCTCCGGCTCCAGACGCAGGTCGACCAGCGTATTCTCGAAACCGTGCAAGGCGTGCATGCGCTCAAAGAGCAGCATGAAGATGCTGGTCATGACAAATTTGCCTTCACTGCCTTCGAATTGTTCTTCCATGCCTTCGTAGAGTGCCGGATCGTCCGCATCCAGCCACTCGTAGTCAGGTAAAACCGCCCAATCTTCCAGCGGGAATCCTTTCACCTGCCCCATGTTGTCGGTCTCATTGCGCACCCAAAGGCACCCCCACTCATCTAAAGTCTGGCGCTTGCTGCGGTCGCCGGTGCCAATCTGCTTCCAACCAACATGGTGGAAATCGCATAAATCCAGCAGCGGCATGTTTACCGGCAGGCGATCCGGCTTTTGAAACCGGATCGCAGCTTTAACGACATCGTATGGAGTTTGCGGCATGGAAAATCCTCCTTGGGGGTGATTTTCCTTAATTATATACTGAATACAGTCAGATCCAGCTTACTGTCCCCAACCCTGCCGCCTGCCTTTTCCCTGACTGCTTGCATTTCCCGATTCTTGTCCCTGGAATTGACCAGAATTCGATGAACCACCAGCGATGGTCTGACCGGTTTTTTGCTCCAGAGACCTGGTGAACGCAGACAAATGATTTCTCGATCCCTGCAGCAGGCTATCAAATACTCGCAGAATGGCGCTGTCTGAGGTCGTTGCCATGTACCGCTCCAGATCCTGGATGTCTACTTCCTCAATGGTCACCCCAACGTTCAATGCATCAACCAGTGACTGGCTCCCCTGAACGACCAGTTGATCGTACAATTGCTGCAGCTCAGGAATTGTGAACTCTCCCGGACCTGTAGAGAGGCTTGTGTCGTCCAGTCCATAACTCGCAACCAGTTTCCGAACGGCTTCCATGTGTCTTGATTCGCTCGATGCTACGTTCGTAAAAATACGCTGACCCCATTTTTCATAGAGGTACTGGTATACATCGTGAGCAAGCTTTTCTTCTTCCAACATATATTGGAGCGCTTCCGCATCAGAGGTGGGCATAGATTCTGCAATGGTTGGCAGGTTTATGCTTGAGACAACTTCTTCAGCAGACTCAATTGACCGGCTTGATTGTTCTTCTATCTCAGTACCCGTGGTTGTGAGTCCGGCAGCACTTTCAATTTCAGATCCATCATCCACGATGACCGGTTGCGAGGCAACCCCGGGCGATAGGCTGCAGGCAGTGCTGACCAGGACCAGCAGGATAAAAACCATATATTTCTTCATCATTTTTCTCCTTGATCTATATTTTCACCAGTCTACTCAATGAATGTAAAGAAGTAATCAACAATCTGTGAAGAAAATGTTTGGATCGTCTGTTTGAAGAGCACCTTTTTAAGCAAGTGCTATAATCGAAATCATTAATCCCCAAACACCTACGGGTAGATGCGAAAACCTGACAACAAACATGACTGCATCAACAGGCACAACTGAGAAATACCAGCCATCACCCTACCGCTGGAATATCCTGGTAATTGGCTTCCTGACAAATTTTCTGGTGGTCGCGCTCCAGAACATGAGCATGCCGGTTTTGTTCCAGGAAATCGCTGCCGATTTATCCCTGAACCTGGTTCAGATTGGTCTGGTATGGGGAATTGTCGCCCTGCCCGGAATTGCCACCAGCCTGTTCGGGGGGATTGCCGGAGATTATTTTGGTCCCAAAAGGGTACTGGTGGTTAGTTGTTTCCTGGCAGGAGCCGCAGGAGCTTTACGTGGTTTCTCCGACAGTTTTTTTATGCTGCTGGGAACCATGTTCCTGTTTGGTCTGATCTCCTCTTTCATCCCCATGATCACACTTAAGGCTTGCGGGATGTGGTTCCCGCAGAAACAGCTTGGCTTAGCCAGCGGTGTTCTTTCGATTGGGATGGCTGGCGGATTCCTGGTGGGATCGCTGCTCAGTGCCACGGTTTTCTCACCGCTCCTGGGAAGCTGGCGTAATGTCCTGCTGTTCTATGGAATACTTGCGATGCTCATGACCGTTCCCTGGTTATTCTCGCGAACCTCCGAAGCAGAAAAGGAAATAAGAAGTGGAAAACCCCAAATCAGCGCGGTGAAAGAGGGACTTGCGACCGTTTCCAGAAATAAACAGGTGTGGTTGTACGGTCTAGCAATGTTTGGAATCAATGGCTGCGTGATGGGCGCTCTGGGGTATCTGCCTTTATACCTGGACAATATCGGATGGTCCAAGGCAGCGGCGGATTCAGCCAACGCAGCCTTCTATGCCACCAGCCTTGCTTTTACCATGCCAATTGCCCTGTTGTCAGACCGGTCAGCGAACAGGAGGAAGATTTCCATCCTGGCAGGAACGTTGATCACCACAGGGATTGGACTGCTCTTCTTTGCTCAGGGTGGCTGGATATGGTTTGCAGTGTGCCTGGCAGGTCTGGCAGGGGATGGTTTCATGGCGGTGACCCTCGCCTCCATCATGGAAGTTGAAGGTGTTGGAAGCCGATTTAGCGGGGCAGCCCTGGGTATGGTAATGGTTTTTTCCAGGTTGGGCATCCTGGTAGCGCCGCCCCTCGGCAACAGTCTGGCGGACACATCCATCAACTTACCGTTCCTTTTTTGGTCGATCATGGGTATGGTTGGTATAACCGGTCTTTTGCTGGTAAGAGATGCGCGCAGAACAACCCCACTTTCCGGGAACCGGATCGGAATACCTGGGAAGAAATACCCCCACTAGAGGCGAAGCTTGTCGATTTTGTCGAAGGTGGCGCCAAAAATGTATGGATTCCCATCCAGGAATCCGTGCGGGAAACCCAGGTCGATGGCGCTGACCTCATCCAGGGATTGGAGCTGGTCCGCCGTTAATTCCCATTCGAGAACTGCCAGGTTATCTTCCAGCTGGGCGAGGTTCCTCGCTCCCAGGATGGGGATCATCTGTGCTTTTTGCTGCTGCTGGCGCACCCAATTGATCGCCACCTGAGACATTGGTCGACCCACCTCTTCAGCCACCTTCTTTACCGCCTGCACCACGCCCATTGACTTATCGCCCAGCTTGAGCTTACCCGGGTCGAGGCGCGTGGGATCTATCAACCTCATCTAGGAATTTGCCGGTCAGGATGCCTGCCTCGAGCAGCCCCCAGGGCAGCACCGCCATGTCCCAGTGTTTCGCCGCCGGCAGGATGGCGCGCTCCACCGCCCGGTCCAATAAAGAGTATGGCACCTGGATGGCGACGAAGCGCGACCAGCCCATCAGCTCCGCACGGGTGTTCGCCTCGGCGAAAATCCAATCCGGGGTATCGGAGAACGCCACGTAGAGCACCTTGCCCTGGCTGCACCAGGTCATCAAGCCCGCGCATCACTTCCTCCACCGGTGTCATATAATCCCACATGTGCAGGTAATACAGGTCAATGACATCCGTCTGCAATCGTTTCAGGCTGCGTTCGACCGATTTCATCATATTCTTGCGGCTGTTTCCACCGCTGTTGGGATCGGTACTGTCCGGCTTGGTCAGGGTGTACTTGGTGGCGACGACGAAATGGTCGCGGTCCGCCTTGAGCAGGTCACCCAGGATGGTCTCACTCTCGCCGTCGGTATAGTTCACCGAGGTGTCGATGAAATTCCCGCCAGCCTCAGCAAAGCGGTCGAACATCTTCTTTGAGTCTGTCTTCGTAGCTCCCCAACCCCAGGCTTCACCGAACGTCATCGTCCCCAGGCAGAGCTCGGAAACGCGCAGACCACTGCGACCTAAGAGTTTATAACGCATCATTCCTCCATTTTATGGTGTATGTTTTTCCACAACCGCATCGGCTTCCATTTCCACCAGCCACTCCGGGTCGATCAGCCTGGCTACCTGGATCATGGTACTCGCCGGGCGGATGTCCCCAAAAATTTCCCCGTGAGCCCTGGCAACTGCTTCCCAATCCTCGATGCGGGTCAGGTACACGCGCGTGCGGATAACATCACTCAGCGATGCACCCGCCTGTTCCAGCGCTGCCTGGATGATCTCCAGGCAGCGCTTTGCCTGCCGCGCCGGGGTCACCGGGCGAGGCAGCTTTCCCATCCGCACCAATCGGCGCGGTGCCGGAAACGGCAACCACGCTGCCTGTGCGCACTGCACGCGAGAAGCCGACGATGGGTTCGTAAGGGCTTCCGCTGGATACCAGTTTTCTGGGCATAAATTTCCTCCATTGGGAAATGATTCATTGAACTGATTTCTTACACCTGCATCCGCCGTTTTTCATCGATCCGCTTGAGCACCTTGACGATATTTCCATCTTCGATATCGGATATATCCACATTGTAGGTATTTTCAATACAGGTGACCAGTTCCTGCTCATCGTCATCAAAAGGGAACATCCAGATATCCGCCTGGTCGGAGACATACATACCGTCGTAATCCATCCCGTAGATGCGCTCAAAAAAATCCCGCGCAATGGTATGGTACCGGGAAATCCCAACTGTGCGCATGATGATATTTTGGAACCATGTGAACATATGATTTCTCCCTGGATCTTTATTATTTGTTTTGTTGCCTCAAAAGCCGCTCAGGCAGCCATCATCCCCCTCCGGGGATAATGGACCCGATCGCCATGAAGGCGAAGATCCACACATCCTGCCAGAAGTGGATGAACCACGCCCAGAACAGCCCGCGTGTTTCCTGCATCGACTTCGCCAGAAACCAGCCCAGGAATCCCGCCAGCAGTACGCCAATCACCCCGTACGGCACGCCGTAGAAGTGACCGATGCCAAAATAAACCGCCACCATGTAGAGCGCCTGTCGTGGTCCCACCGGGCTCTCCAACACGGAAAGGAACGAAGCCTTGTAGGTGACCTCCTCGTTGAAGGCATTCAACGCGGCTGCCAGCAGGATCACCGGCAGGAACGGGAGCACCTGGATGACAATATCCAGCGGAGGCCGCCCGGCGATGACCAGGAAAGCCAGTGTGCCCAGGCTGATGAACACAGTCCCGAAGGCGCCAACCCTGCTCCAGCTCTCTCCCTGGTCGATCCCCAGCCAGCGTACCCTCTGCGCAGGCGCGGCTGTATCGCCGCGCACCAGGAAGAAATCCGCCGGCTTCTTTACGCATTAACAACAGCGTGGCGATCACCACCAGCGTGATGAGCAGCTTGAGCGACATGCTCGGTAAGCATATAAACATTGAAGGATGGGTTGCTCAGCCTGTCCTGGAAAAAGGGCAGCGTGTCCAGCCGGGTAAACACCAGCCACTGAGCCACCACCAGCACCAGGAAAAGCAACAGAAAAGGGCGCAGCCCGCGCAGTGAATGCAACACCAGCGTAGCTGCCAGGACGGCAGCGATGACGATCAGTGACATGACCAGCTGCATATTCATGGAGACGGTCAGCTTGAATACTTCTTGCAGGATGATCGTGGGCAGTGCCGAAGTCAGCAGCACCACGCTCCACGCGACTACGATGACAGATAACCGAAGAGGACGTTTTTTTCATTTTTGATACCTGGAGAGGGGAAAAATGAACCGTTGTTTTCAGATTATAGCACTTTCCATGGTTGCGCTGAGAGCCTCAAGCAGACTGACCGCAAGCAGACGACATCGTTCCGTAAAGAGCCTGCCTGTTCACTTGAAGCGTGGTCCCATGGACAAAATCCTTGATTTCGGTTAATCATCAGGCACACCATCCGTATCTTCATTAATCAGGGTAGAATCACCTCATCAGAAGAGTCTTATTTGTTTCTAACTTGGGATAAATCTAGGTTAGATGATCACATCTAAGAACTTTCATTTGGCACCAACTGAGTTTTGTCCGATCCTGTAAAAAGGGAAATCATGTTCCATAAAAGAGAAACAGAAATACTGGGTAAACTGGTACAGATTGTTTTTCTAATAACCGTTACCTGGATCATGGCTTCCTGTACGTCGCAGCAGCTTCCCGGCGATGCGGAAGAAGCCCTGAGTGCCTACTGGCAATCACTGCCTTCAGTTCCAGGCATTGAGTATCAAATCATTCGATCCTGGCGTGGTGTACAGCCTGAAGAGATCACATCAACCAGCTCAGAATTTGAGATCTGGTGTGTAGAATCAACCTCAGCCTATCCGGACGGGAAAGGTGAACCTGAGCCGTTGATTTGGATTGTGGTGCGACAGAAATCCATCGGATGATTGGTCGGTATCGTTATTGATGGTAATGTCCTCGATCTGGCCGTACGAAGCCTGCCAGGTCAATCTCTTCGACGCCCAATCCACTAATCATTCCATACCTTAAAATCTGAACAAATGATAGCAAAACATCTATTTCAGAAGGATCAAATATGAAAGATAATCTATCCCATGATCGAAGCGCCTGGATGTCCGGTCGTTACGGGCTGATGTGCCACTGGCTGTTCCCCGGTGTCCTTCCTGAAAAAAGCGCCACCGCCAGGAGCCTGGATGAAGCGGTCGACCGGTTCAACCTCGAACGCCTGCTCGAGGACATCGAGGCAGCAGGAGCAGACTGGCTCATCTTCACCCTCGGGCAGAACACCGGCTTTTACGTCAGCCCGAACTCCGTTATCGAACAGCTTGCCGGTCCGGGACACTGCTCGCGGCGCGATCTGGCACTGGAGATTGCCCGGGGTTTACACAGCATGGGCAAACGCTTTATCGCCTACCTGCCCTGCGAGGTGGCTGCCAACACCAGCCTGCACGACGGGTTCGCCTGGAACACCCAGGAAGGGTCCGACCAGGCGGAATTCCAGCGCAGGTACACGCGGGCTGTTGAGGAATGGGCTCTCCGTTTTGGCGAGTTACTCGACGGCTGGTGGTTCGACGGCTGTTACACCTGGCCCATCTTCGACAACCGGCACATGGATTGGGATGTGTGGTACCAGGCTGCCCGCGCCGGCAATCCGGGTGCAGTGGTGACCTTCAACGATGGAAGCTTTTGCGTCGGTAACCTTCAGCCGGTTGTGCCGGAGCACGATTACCTGAGCGGTGAAGCCGAGATGCTGGTCGATGGCAAAATTCGCCTGGGACGCGGGCTGCCAATGCGCTCACACATGCCTGAAGCTCGCTTTGTCCCCGGGACAGGCTGCCAGTGGCATGCGCTCCTGCCGGTCGACTGTATGTGGATGCACGGCAGCCCACCACCCGCGCACCTGGAACAGCACCCATACCCGACGATCGACTTCAGCGCCGGGTATGGACCCATGGAACCACCACTGTACAGCGACGAGGAACTGGGTGGCTTTCTGGAAAACTGCCTGGGTGTTGGCGGCGCGGTCACGCTGAATGTGGGTATTTACCAGGAAGGGCACCTGGGGGCGGAAACTGTTGGGCAATTAAAGCGGTTACACCGCCATCTGAAGAGAGCGGCTTAGAGTCTGGGTTAGACCAGCGATTTATCGAACCTCAAGATCTCGAAATGCTCGCGTTTTAGCAGCCTCAAGATCGTTCTCTGCATCGGCGGGAAAAACGCTCTCCCAGTTTCGGCATCGATGGGTTCGATCTCGTTGATTTCATAAGAATTCTCGTGCCAGAGGATGGTGCAGCCACCGGCAGCCAGGATGTTCTTGTGCCAGTCGACCTCATATCCGTAGGTCAGCTCGATGACGAACCCATCTTCGAGACGAACGACGATGATCGGAGTCTCGTACTGCCTGCCGCTGCGCCTGCCGGTATGCTGGACGATGGCGAAGGGTGCGTGCGTCGTCCTGGCGACCCGCAAAGTCAGGCGGTTGAAGGTGTGCTTTATCAGCACCAGATAACCTTTTCGTATTTGAAGAGACATTGATATCAACCACCTGATATTATAAATCTCAAAGTCAGCATTAATGTCGTTGAAGGGCTGCTATTTAATACCGGTAGGGGATCAGCATCTTGGCGATCTGAAGGATGAAAAAAGATTAAAATCAGAATCAAAAATGTCAAAAACAACCATAAGGTATAAATTCAACATGAAACCCAGAATTCTATCAAAGACAATCATCGGAGCCAGACTCACCATTCTGGCTTTGGGAGTTATTTCGTGCCAGACTGCCCAAACTCCTACCCCACCCACTCCAGTCCCAACCTTGCCGGTTTATATGTCCAATAATCCTACGCTGACTCCCCTTGAAGATAGCTGGGAATTGGTCTGGAGTGATGAATTCGATGGAGAAGAAATCGATACAGCAAATTGGGGCTATGAAGAGGGTTATGTACGCAACCAGGAGCAGCAGTACTACACAACCCGCCCTGAAAATGCCTCTGTTGTTGACGGCAAGCTGGTGATCAGCGCAAGGCGCGAGGAGTTCGAAGGCTACGAATACACCTCTGCCAGTCTTCACACCCTGGGAAAGCAGGAATTCCAGTATGGTCGTTTCGAAATCCGCGCCCGTATCCCTACCGGTTCAGGCTCATGGCCCGCATGGTGGGCGATGGGCACCAACATCGAATCGGAAGGTGGCCGCGCTGCGGTGAGGTTGACATGATGGAGTTCTACCGCGGAGTGCTGCTGTTCAACACGATGAATTCTCTCCGAGAATGGTCCTCAGTGACGGTACCTTTCGGTGACAGCGAACGTTTCCATCATTACACTATGGATTGGGACGAGGTCTTTAATCCGTCTGTATTTCGACGGCGTGCTGATGAACGAATATGACTTGGAACGTGCACAGATCGGGAAATACAATCCTTTCAAGCAGAAAATGTACATGATCCTGAACCTGGCGATCGGCGGGACGAACGGCGGAGACCCGTCACAGAGTGAGTTCCCCATGATCTACGAGATCGATTATGTCCGGGTTTACCAGAAGCGGTGATCACCCTCAGGGGATCGACATATTTTCGAGGTCAGATGCACCCCCTGTGATATAATTAACGGCTGTATGTTAAAAACCCAACAATAAGGACATTATTCATGATCGTAACCACATCAAAATTATTCGAAAATGCCTATGGAAAATACGCCATCGGCGCATACAATATCAACAACCTGGAACAGTGCATGGGACTGTTCCGCGGCAACCTGGACAGCAAGGCACCGTTCATCATCCAGATCAGCAAGGGCGCCCGCAGCTACACGCACAAGACCATGCTCGAAGGGCTGATCCGCTCCGCTGAGGAGGTCTTCCCCGAGGCCATCTTCGCCGTACATCTCGACCACGGCGATGAGGAAGCGTGCATCGACTGCATCAACAGCGGTTTCTATTCATCCGTGATGATCGACGCCAGCCACCACGAGTTCAAAAAGAACATCGAAGTCACCCGAATGATCGCCGACCTGGCGCACGAGAAGGGTGTGGTCGTTGAAGCAGAGCTGGGCATGCTGGGCGGTGTCGAAGAGCATGTCGCCGTGGCCGAAGCGGACGCCAAGCTGACCAACCCCGACCAGGCGCAAGAATTCGTCGAGAAATCGCAGTGCGACTCTCTCGCAGTCGCCATCGGCACCAGCCACGGCGCTTACAAGTTCAGCGGTTCACAGGCATTGCGCCTGGATGTCCTGGAGAAAATCCAGCAACGCCTGCCCAACTTCCCCCTCGTCATGCACGGGTCAAGCTCCATCCCGCAGGATGAAGTCGACCGTGTCAACACAGCCGGCGGTTTGATGAAAGGCGCCAAGGGCGTCGACGAGAACCAGTTCGCCCGCGCCGCGACCCTGGGTGTGACCAAGGTCAACATCGACACTGACGGTCGCCTGGTATGGACGCGCGTGCACCGCGAGCACTTCCGTGACCACCCCGAGAACATCGACCTGCGTCCCGTGGGCAAGATCTTCATGAGCGAATACGCTAATTTCATCGCTCATAAAAACGAAAAACTTGGCTCCGCCGGGCAGTTGGAGGCAGTGCGCAAGATCGTTACTTGAGAAAAACACCAAAAGCATAAAAACCCTAAGGACATCGAAACCCTTAGGGTTTTTTTATCCCTTTTTTACGAATTTTCTTGACATGGCTTGAGATTAAAAGTATGATCTTTAGAAGTATTACCAATCTTATCCAAATAAACCAGGAGGTTCTCAATGATCCACAAATTACTCAACACAGTTGACCAAAAAGTGCAGTTCGTCCGCGCTAGCGCCCACTGTGACGTCCCCTGTGGGATTTACGACCCGATCACCGCCCAGATCGCAGCCCTGACTGTCGTCCGTATGGTTGACCTGATCAACGATATGGCTGCCAAAGGTGAAAGCGGTGCTGCTGTTGACAACAGCATGTCACGCTACATCACCGTCAAAGAGGAACACGCCGAGAAAGTCAAGCACGAGGTGCGCGTGATCTGGGGCGATTACATCAAGGCAAATCATGTCGAAAGCCATCCCGGAGTTACCGGTGTGGTGCACAAGATCATGCAGCTGGGCTCAAAATCCCGCCAGACTGTTGACCGCGAAGCTGCCGTTCAGCTGGTCGAAGCCGTCAACGAGTTTGCCGAAATCTTTTGGGCAACCAAGAGCGTGGCGACCAAGCGCGCCAAGGCTCCTTACGCTCCGGCGCTCGAGCTGGTCTACCCTGCTCTATAGAGCAAGTTAAAGGGTCGGCACGCAGGTCGACGGGTCGACGGGTCGACACGCATGTCGATGGGTCGACACGTCGACCGCTACATGACTGTAGGGCGGACCTGTGTGTTCGCCCTATTTGTTTGCCACGCGGCTGGCACGGACGTTATTCGATGCTCCGGATTTTAAAAGTCTCTGGCGACAGTCTTGATCCGCATCTAAAGGATGGGGATTTTGTCCTGACCAGCAAAATCCCCGTCTGGCTTAACCGCACCCGGCAGGGAGACCTGATCGCTTTCAACCACCAGGAATTCGGTGTGATGGTAAAGAAGCTCGATCACATCACTCCCGACCGGAGGGGATTCTTCCTGGTAGGGACTTCCCCCAACAGCATCGACAGCCGGGTTTTAGGATGGATCGATAAAAATGATCTTGTGGGGAAGGTAATTGTGCGTGTCCGCAATCCGAACAGGTGAGGAACCAGGATGAAACATTCCCACGATTACCCTTTCATTTCCTATCTTCCCATCAGCTTCATTTTCAAGCTCCAGGTAGTACAGGAAATCCGCATAGGATATCTCCGGGGAGACAGCGTGGTCGACATGCGGGATGTAGCCTCCCTGGTCAAGCAGCGGCGGTATCTTGGCATAAAGCTCGCGGTCGATCGCATCCCTTCCTTTGGCAATCTCGATCTTGTCCAGCCCACCGCAAAGCACAAGCTCCTTCCCAAATTTCTTTCGCAGCCTGAGCGGATCCATATCTGAAGCCTGCTCCAAGGGCCAGAACACGTTGACGCCCACATCCATCCACAAAGGTACAAGCACTTCCGGGTCTCCATCCGAATCGACCCAGATGCTCTTGATCCCGGCAGCATTCAAGCGGTCGATGATGCGCCGGTATGGTTTTTCAAAGAAGCGGTGGAAGAGCTGTGGGCTGTAGAGCGGACCTCCTTTGCCGGCGCAGTCTTCGAAGAAATTGAAATAATCGAACTGCACCTGCTGCAGGGCTGGCTCCACCAGACTGAGGAAGAACTCGGTGTTGTAATCGATCATCTCCTCCACCAGGGCAGGATCATCGTAGAACAGGAAGCACAGGTTCTCCGTGCCCACCCAGGAGCGAAGGCGCGAGTATAGCCCGAAAGTGCCGTTGCCCAGCAGGCAGACGGGGTAATCGCGCTCGCTCCAGGTTTTTACCTGCTCGTCCCACCAGAACGGGTAGCGGATGGGAGAAGCTGGATCGAAAAGCGCTTTCACCTGCTCCCAGGATGCCCGGTCCTTGACCGGGAAGTCGATATAGGTATCCATGGTCATGCGCGTGCCGCGCACCGTCCCTTCTTTCAACGCCCGGGTAACCACGCCATTAGGATGGCGGGCAGTCACATAGCGTTCATCCTCCTCCAGGACCTCATACTCGAATGGTGGGACCATCTCGATGTTCAATTTCGCAAAGCCGCGCCGGTCGAACTGGAAGAACGGCTCGCCTTCAAACCAGTCACCCAGGTACACCTGGTCGGCGGGCATCCCTTCATTCAACCAGCGGTCTATGGTCTGTCCCCACAGAGCCAGCTCGTAATTGGGCACCCAGTCGCTGGTCCCTCCCGCCATGATTTTTAGAAATGCTTCCCGGTGGGTCATCTTTTTTTACTCCTGTCCAGAGACATGGAACCATCCGTCCACTTAGGGAAGGATCCCGATCAAAGCCAGGCGGAAGTTCGTCCCTGCGTACTGGTTGACCAGGACAGCGTTCGGATCGGGATTGGGATGGATGACTTCCAGTTCAAACTCATGCACCGCGGGCTGCAGGTTCTCAGCAACCGAAAACAACCTGTACCAGCCGTCCGCAGGGCACCATTCTGGGCGGTCGCGCTGTGACGTCTGCCAATCGCCACCATCTACCCGGTATTTGAATTCACAAGAATTCTTTCCGAAATCGAATCCCAGGAGCAGCCCGCGACCTTCAAATGAAAAAGACAGTTTTGCACCGACGGCTGAGGTCGAGATGACGTGGTCCATATAGGCAAGTTTTGGCCAGTTGCGGATAGTCCAGGGACCCTCCAGCCTGACGACATCAAAAGGCAATGTAATGGCATCTTCCCAATTTTCCCTTTCCAGGGGTTGTGGGAGTGAGTTCCCGGATAGGATTGAGTTTGAGCCAGAAGGATGGAGCAATTCCTTCTCCAGGAACGAGATCACACTCTGTGCATAACTCAGGCTGCCACGCGACTGCGGGTGCAGACCGTCCGGCAGCCATTCTTCCCAGCGCATGCGTCCTTTCATCACCTCCCGCAGGGCATGCATCCCCATCCAGACTGACCCGATGCGGTAATGCTCAGCCAGCTGCTCGAATTCTGCGATCGAGACAGGCACACTGCCCCTGAGCATATCTTCGTACATGGGCTGGAAAAAGGTGTAGGCAAAGACGATATCCCGCCCTTCTCCTCTCAGCAGCTTGCGGACCAGGCCTTCCCTGGTGTGCATGCGCCTCCCGGCAGGCAGGTCGGGGTCGTTGACCGCGTATTCGATGAACACCAGGTCGCAGCCGCGGTCGACCAGGGCGGATTGAGCGCGAAAAACCGCCAGGTCGCTTCCGGTGGCTCCGATGGCGACATTCTCCACCTGGATGCGCGTGCCAGGAAATTTCTCGGCGAACCAGGCGATCACCGGCTCGGGCCAGTTCCATTCTGAACGGGCATCGGTGATCGACCCGCCGGCAAATCCGAGGGTCAGTTTACCGTTCTTAAGGGCTATGAGGGTGTGATTGAGTTTTCCGCGGTGGTTGAAGATATCCATACGATGATCCTTCATTGTGTGAAGCATTTTTTAACGCCAGCTCATTAAGTTGCTGGTAGACCGTCAACGAATTGCGCTCGAAGTACAAGCGCTGGAATGAATAAACGAATGAAGGCTATGAGCGCTCATGTGCGACCTCTACCCGCCTTGTGCTGGAGACCATCCAGGCAAAGTCGGACCAAACGAAGCGATCGAGAGCCCTAAGATGCTAAATGCAGCATAATAACCGGCATCCTTTGCCAGCCGACCTGGTTGATTTTCGAGTGGTGCGTTCTGCATGGATAGGCGATTCGGCAAAGTGACCAGGATGGCAGGTCAGATTTCACCCTTCGTGGACTCAAAGATCAATATATCTTTTCCGTATTCTACACCAGGTATTGCATTGGTTGGACGATTCCCTTCCTGGTTTCACGAGAAAGTAAGGGAGAAGCATTCGGTTAATGATTACAGCGAAAAAGGCTCTTTCCATGGATACGATCTGAACCCGCCACAATCCGTTCCCGAATACTTCACCCTTACACAAGGTATTCCGTCCTTTTAATCACTTCCTGTTTGAGGTCGTCTGAGAGCCAGTTGAAATAGGTCGAGTAACCGCCGATGCGCACGATCAGGTCTTCGTGGCGATCGGGATGTTCCAGGGCATCGACCAGCTCATCCCGGTCAAGGACTGAAACCTGTAACTGCATGCCCCCCATGCTGAAATACGTCTCCACCAGGGAGCGCAGGTTACGACGGCTTTCCATTTTTGCCAACCCCCTTTTCGAAAAGCGCATGTTCAGCACCGGTGTCCCGGCTGCCAGGTGCAGCGGCAGGCGCGCCACGCTGTTCAACATGGCGGTTGGACCCTTGCGGTCACGTCCTTGTACCGGTCCCACAGAATCTGCCAGTGGCTCGAAAGCACTGCGCCCATCCGGGCTGGCGCCGACCTGCTTACCAGCATAGCCGAACGTCTCGAACATGATGTGGGATGGCAAGAAATGTCCACCGCGCTGGCATGGATGAGAGAGCAGCTCTTGATAAACAAAGCTGGCGATCTCGACAGCCAGCGAATCGACCGGCTCTAGATCGTTACCGAATTTCGCACAGGTCAGCAGTCTCTGCCGTATGGGTTCATTGCCAACAAAATTCTGGCGTAGACAGGAGAGCAGCCCGGATGGCGTGATCTCCACAGTCTTCGAATACCACCTCGCGCAACGCCTGCAATGAATCCGCCACGTTTGCCAGACCGGCAAGGTTGACCACTGACCAGTAATAACGTGCACCTCCGGCATTGAAATCGACTCCACGCTCGATGCAATCATCTACCAGAAGGGAGCGCACCGGTTGAGGACGGTGCTCTGCTCGGGCAATGAAATAATCATTCAATTGCTCCAGCACCTTATCGAGGGTTGTTCTCAGATCCGCTTTAAATGCCTGCACGATATCTTCGAATTGAACCTCATCCAGTTCCAGCATGCGTTCCAGGGTGCCCTGCAGAATAAGCAGCAGGTTGATGCCGGCATCCAGCGAGCCGACATTGCTGCAGCCGTGCAGCATCGTCTCGGTGCAACCACCACCGTTCCACTGGACCAGGTCTTCCTCACGGATGCCTGGGATGAGCGTCCTGAGAGCATTCAGGTAACCCGGCTCATTGTAGAAAGCTGGCTGACCGCACCCCGTGCTGAGTGATTCCATCGCCAGCTCCCAGATCCGGTCTGGCATGTCCGGACGCACCTTAAGCTCGATGCTCGGGCGATATTTGTGGTGTGCAGCCTGCAGGCAGATTTCAGTCATCTCCTGGTAAGCGTGCGAGCCTCCCGCATGGCTGCCGCCGATCGCCAGGCTCCAGCCAGCGTTGGCGCAAACGTTATCGAAGAAAGCGCCCGTCAAAGCCAGCGCCCCATCGTGGTCGATGGTTGCATCCTGATCGTAAAAGGGATAGAGCACCTGGTCCATCCTGCCCGGGTTATCGCAGCCATCCAGGTAATAGATAAAATTGTAGGCGACCATCGCTTCATAGAAATTGCGCGCCGGGCGGAATGGCACCTGCTGCAACGCTTCGATCAATTTGGCGCGATCCTCGCCGGGTATATTCGCCTGGATCAATTTATCCACCAGCCGGTAATGCCAGGCGCGAATGCCTTTAAGGAGATCGAGCATTCCATTGTAAAAGGCAGTGTGCGAACCTGCATCTACACCTCCCAGTGCTGCCCAGATGCGCTGACTATACGCATCCAACCCTTCTGCCAGTACCCGCCCATAATTGACGATCGAATGGGTGTAGCCGCGCCCACCGATGGTGTGCACGGTGTGGATCTTGTCGATCAGGACTTCTTCACGCTCGTAGAGCAATCGCAGCCCGAGCAAGGTTTGCTGTTGATCATTTGACGAATTCGGTTAACTTCCTGGCATAATTTTCATCATTCCAGGCAAGCGTGAAAGAATAATTAGGCACCAGTACTGTTGTTGATCCGGTATCCCACTTCCCGGATGGATATAAAGCCTCGCCTGAATAATCGTTCAATGGGCAGTTCTCAAGCCAGCGCCGGTAGGCGCGGCTGTAGCGCAGGATGGGCGCCTGGTCAGGCAGCTCGCACAGCCCGGCGGCGAAAAATTCACCGATTTGAAAAAGAGATTGTAGGTCGAGGGAGTGGATAGGGGTCATTGGAAAATTATTTGGTTTGAATTTTAGCAATCTTTACAACGGGTGGATTATATTGTAGGGGCGAAGCATTTGGTTATTGATTATAACGAATAAGGCTCTTTCGTTGGAAATAATCGATACCTGCCACGATCTGTTCCCGAATATCTTCGCCCGTACCTCCAACATTGTTTGCAGGGAAACGGGAGCGGTTACCATAATCCAGGCAAATTATCCTGGCAGCCGTGTTCTAAATCGTTTGTGCGAATGGTTGAAAGTGATCTTGCCTCTACCGTGTTTCTCCATTAAGATTGACCCATGCTCAGAATCGCCGTCATCGGTGGGGGCAGCCACAGCCGGGGAAACCACCTCCCCGCCCTTGCCCATTCTGCCAGCCAAACCACCGGGGAGATCGAGCTGGCTGCATTCTGCGATATCGATCCGCTGGTCGCTGCTGCAGTATCCAGGGAATTCGGTTTCGCCAATGCTTATACCAGTGTAAACGCAATGCTGACCACCGAGGCGCTGGATGGGTGTATCGCCATCACCCCGATCCCCATCACCGCAAAGATCGCAAAAGAGGTGATCGAGGCTGGTATCCCCCTGTTGATGGAGAAACCACCCGGCAGAACGCCCGAGGAAGCCGGCGAGATCTGTTCTTTGGCTACACGCACCAACGCAAGGGTGATGGTCAGCATGAACCGCCGCTTCGACCCCGCCCTGTGCGCCGCGGCTGACTGGAGAGCGGACCGACCGCTGGCTTATGTCAGAGCCACCATGCACCGCCACAACCGCACCGAAAGTGAATTCTTCACCGGCACCGCCATCCACGCCCTGGACGCCATGCGCTGGATCGCCGGGGATATCGGCAATTACTCCGTTCAGGCTCAGCTCGTGGATGAGGTGTGGTGGTTTCTAGTCCAGCTCGAGTTCGCCAGCGGAATCCGGGGGATGCTGGAAGTGCTGCCCAGCTGCGGTCACCATGTAGAGTCCTACGAGATGTTTGGACCTGGATATCGCCTGTTAGCGTCCATTGGAGAGCATGGATCGGGAGAGTTCAGCGCCTGGGAGCAGGGTGTCCAGGTCGAGTACAACGAGCCGGCTCATGGGATGCCTGCCTGGATGCGTAACGGTACTTATGCGGAAACGGTTGAATTCCTCAATGCCTTGCGCGAGGGACGATCGCCCCATCCCACCCCCGCAGAAGTGTTACAATCCGTTGAGCTTTGCCACCAGATCCAGCAAAAAGCAACGGGTTAGTTAACCTGTCAAAGAAAAATGGCACAGATTCCGTCCCTCTCCACTCCCCGCCTGCTGCTCCGCCCGTTCGACCTTGATGATGCGCCGGCTGTCAGGGAGCTGGCAGGTGCGTATGAGATCGCCGAGATGACCGCCAACATCCCCCACCCTTACGAGATGGGTATGGCGGAAACCTGGATCTTCGGACACCAGGATATGTTCGACGAGGGTAGGTCTGCCCCATTTGCCATTACCCTGAAACTGGAGCATACCCTGATCGGCGCCATCAGCCTGATGGACATCAACCGGTACCAATACCAGGCTGAATTGGGCTACTGGATCGGAAAACCCTACTGGAACCAGGGCTATTGTACTGAAGCTGCCAGGCGGGTGATCCAGTATGGGTTTGAGGAGTTTGACCTCAACCGGATCGAGGCGCGCCACATGACCAAAAACCCGGCTTCAGGGCGCGTCATGCAGAAGTTGGGGATGCAATTCGAAGGGATCCTGCGGGAGTCGATCTACCGCTGGGACAGGTTCGAGGATGCAGCCATGTATTCGATCCTCAGGTATGAATTTCAATCTGCTTGACCAGGTAAATAACTGACTCATCCAACACGTGTATAATTCCTTCCAATGCCATTTGGGAGGTGATCCTGGTAAACTGGATTTTCGGAATCCCTTCGTATTTACTGGCATGATTTAGAACTTTCGAGTGATAAGCCCTTTTCCATTCTCTTTCGAATAAACTATAAATCAGGAGACTCCCATGTTATCGAACCTCGCCACCATCCGCAACCGTAGAACCGGGCGCAGCTCATCCTGGGACAGGACGGGCAAGAACCACGACTTGTGGATCATCCCGCCTGGCGAGAGCGCAGTCATCGCCGACATTGCTGGTCCCGCCCAGATCACCCATATCTGGATGACCCAGATAAACCACTACCGCGAGTGCCTGCTGAAGATCACTTACGATGATTTGCCCTACCCGAGCGTGCTGGCGCCTCTCGGTGACTTCTTCTGTCTGGGGCATGGGATGGTCAACTCGTTCCAGTCAGCCCTTTTCTCCGCCTCCACTCATTTCCCATACCTGTTCAACAAACCGTGTGCCTTGAATTGTTACGCCCCGATGCCTTTCGCCAGGCGCGCAAGGGTGGAGCTGGTTAACGAGAGCCTTGAACCACACCGACAGTATTTTTACGTGGATTATGAAATGCTGGAAGACTTTCCTCCCGAAACCGCTTACTTCCATGCTGAGTTCCGCCGCGCCAATCCTTTCCTGGGCTGGGGTGCTGGGGTGGGCGTGAACACGCCGGAAGCCGACCTGCCCAACAAAGAGCGCCAGGCGTGGGAGAACAATTACGTCATCCTGGAAACCCGGGGACGCGGTCACTACATCGGCTGCAATCTTTCGGTGACCAACTTCACGCGCAACTGGTGGGGGGAGGGCGACGATATGATCTGGGTGGACGGCTACAAGTGGCCCCCGGACCTGCACGGCACCGGCAGCGAGGATTACTTCAACCAGGCATTCGGCATGCAGCCCAACGCTTTCCTGCGTAACGGCTCGTCCATCTTCGAGGGCGGCACCATACCCGCGCCGGAGATCGAGCTCTACCGCGGCGACAGCGGTTACCAGACCAGCTACGTCTTCCACCTGGAGAACCCGGTGCGTTTCACCCGCGAGATCAAAGCCACCATCGAGATCGGTCACGCCAACCATCTGAACAACGAGGTCAGCAGCGTGGCATACTGGTATGCAGAATCACCCTCATCGGTGGTCGATGTGCCGCCTGTCGAGCAGCGCCTGCCCGTGCGCCGCGACAATGCCGGGAACTGGCTGCAGGACCCGCAGCGGGAGTACCCGGGCACACAGGTACCCACCCCCGAAGAAACCGAATAACCCGGTCACCATGCTCCTCAATGACCTGACCCTCCTCCGCAGCCGGACAACCGGGCGCTTCTCGTCCTGGGACCTGAACGGTCGCAACCACGATTGGTGGACGATCCCCCCGGGTGGTTCCGCCTTACTCGCCGATATCCACGGACCAGCACAGATCACCCACATCTGGATGACACAGATGTACGGTTATCGTGAATGCCTTTTAAAAATCACCTACGATGACGCTCCCTATCCCAGCGTCCTGGTTCCCCTGGGCGACTTCTTCTGCCTCGGGCACGGGATGGTGAACTCGTTCGAATCACTGCTCTTCACCGCCTCAACCGGTTATGCTTACCAGTTCGATAAACCCTGTGCCCTGAACTGCTACGCCCCGATGCCCTTCGCCCGGCGCGCCCGGGTGGAGCTGGTCAACGAGGGCGATAAAGAGCACCGCATCTATTTCTACATCGATTACGAGACGCTCGAAGAATTCCACCCCGACACAGGTTATTTCCACGCCGAGTTCCGCCGCATGAATCCTTTCCCGGGCTGGGGATCCGAGATCCGACCCAACACGCCTGAAGCCGACCGCCCCAACCTGGAGAGGCAGGCGTGGGAGGGCAATTACGTGATCCTCGAAACACGCGGGAGGGGGCATTACATCGGCTGCAACCTCTCAGTGACCAACTTCACCCGTGACTGGTGGGGCGAGGGCGATGACATGATCTGGGTCGACGGTTACAAGTGGCCCCCGGACCTGCACGGCACCGGCAGTGAAGATTACCTCGGGCAGGCAGGGGGGATGCACCCGAGCGGCGTTCCTGCGTAACGGCTCGTCTCTCTTTGAGGGCTTCACCATCCCCGTCCCGGAGATAGAGCTTTGGCGCGGCAACAGCGGCTACCAGACCGGGTACGTGTTCCACCTGGAGAACCCGGTGCGGTTCAATCGTGAGATTAAAGTGACCATCGAACACGGGCACGCCAACCACCTGGGCAATGAAATGAGCAGCGTGGCGTACTGGTATGCAGAAACCCCGGCTCCGGCAGCGCCTGTATCTCCCATAAAGGAGCGCAAGCCGGTCCTGCGGGACAACGCCGGGAACTGGCTGTAAACCATGGATTACAGCCAATTAATCAAGCTGCCCATCATCGACAGCCATATCCATTTCGTCCATCCTGAAATGATGGATGATGTACTGGAGTTAATGGATGAAGCCGGTCACTCCCAGGCAAACCTGGTGTGCATCCCCAACCGGGACATGACGACCCACAACCCGGCTGCCCTCCAGTTCAAAGAACGCCATCCGGAGAAGGTCTTTATCAGCGGTGCGCTGGAGTATGCGCCTATGATGGCGGACAGAGCGCATGCCAGCGACATCCTCGCCGGGCAGGTACTGGCGCTCAAATCTCAGGGTTTCGATGGGTTGAAGCTGATCGAAGGCAAGCCAGAGGTGCGCAAGCTGCTGCCGGTCCCGCTGGATGGTCCTGAATATGAAGGGATGTGGGCAGTTCTCGAAGAAGAACAGTTCCCGGTGGTCTTTCACGTCGCTGACCCGGACGAATTCTGGGACGCAGCGCTCTGCCCCGGTTGGGCGCGCCAAAGTGGGTGGGATTATTCAGACGGCAGCTACCCGACCAAGGAAGACCTGTACGGCGAGGTAGAACATATCCTCGAGCGCCATCCAACATTAAAAATTACCTTTGCCCATTTTTATTTCCTCTCAAAAGAGCTGGAGCGGGCTGCTGGCTTCCTGGACAGACATCCCACAGTCTGCTTTGACCTCACACCGCACACTGGCATGTACGTGGACTTCAGCCAGAATCCTGTTGGGGCACGTGAGTTTATCTTGAGATATGCCGACCGCATCCTTTACGGCACGGATACAGACACGCGCACACTCAAACGTGGTCCGGATGGTTATAACTTCATGCGCAGTATCCCCTGGCTTGTTCGGGCTATGCTGGAAATACCCGGGAGCTTTGAACTGCAAGGGGTGACCTACAACGGTCTGGGGTTGCCCGAACCTGCTCTGGAAAAAATCTACCAAAAAAACTTTTTACGGATTTACACACCCAATGACTGAAAATAATTTTGATCCAACGAAATATGGCAGTATTGACCTGAACATTCCTTACTGCACGATCGATGGGCATGACCAGTTAATGGACGTCTACTACCCTCCAACTGGAGGACCCTGGCCCGGACTGATCTTCGTTCACGGTGGAGCATGGTCGGAAGGCGACAAACAGCCCCTGGCTTTTATCCCTACGGATGCCGGCTACCTGGTTGTGTCGATCAACTACCGCCTGTATCCTGCGCACCGCTTTCCGGCTATGATCGAGGATGTGAAGACATCCATACGCTTCCTGCGTGCCCATGCTGAAAGCTTCAACCTGGATACACAGCGAATCGCATTGGTTGGGCATAGTGCTGGCGGACACCTGGTTGCGCTTACAGGTCTGGTGGGCTCGAACGCTGGTTGGGATCAAGGAGCCTATGTCTGAACATTCCAGCCATGTGCAGGCGGTGGTACCGATGTCCGCACCCTCCGACTTGAGCGGTGAATTCCCGGAGGAAATTATCTTTTTGATCTCAGAGATTTTTGGTGCGGAACAAATCGCCAGCGCCAGCCCGGTTCGGCATGTACACAAGGATGCCCCACCTTTCCTGATCGTCCATGGCGATCAAGATATGGTTGTCCCTGTGGAACAGGCGCACCTGCTTTATGATGCCCTTCGCCAAACAGGCGCCCCGGTTGAGAAGCTGATCCTCAAGAACGCAGGTCACGGGTTCGAACCAGTCGGGGGAAATGTGTCGCCCACATTGGAGGAAATGTTCGCCAGGGTTCTCACCTTCATTACCAATACGCTCGATAAATAGGACAAAAATTAGAAAATATTGACAAATCGCTAAATTTAACACGACAATAAACATGATATAACGCTTTATCAAATTAAATATTAAGATATAAATCCCAAATATGACCCAAAAAGGTAAAGTTACACTCGAAGACATCGCAATAAAAACAGGCGTCTCAGTGCCAACGGTCTCTCAAACGCTTTCCGGAAAAGGTCGTATTTCTAAAGCAACCCGGGAGCGTATCCTTGCCGTTGTTGAAGAGCTGTCCTACCAGCCAGATCCCGCCGCTCAATCACTGGCGCGCCGCGCGGTCCGATCGAGTGGAATCCCCAACAGTGAAACGTAAATCCAAAAGACCTATGAAACAATCTCAATTCCTGGAGTACGTGTCTGACCACGAGCTTCCCCTGGCGATCCAGATCGAACTCCAACAGCGTGAAGAAGAAGGATATGATCTGGATGAATTGGAACTCGGTTCGCTCCAGCTAAATTCCCTCCCCAGGAAACGTCTGGAGCAGTTGTACCGCCGGGTTCTGCAATTACCCCCAAAGGACGATTACCCTTACCACGAACCGGATGACTTCGCATCCATCCAGTCTGCACGACCCGAGGGACCGCGTCAGAAGCCCCTGGTGATCACCCCGGCAGAATTACTCGAGCGTATCTATGGCGGGTGGCTGGCACGTGTGGCAGGCTGCGTTCTGGGCAAGCCCATCGAGGCTGGCTGGTCGAAGAAGAAGGTCATTGCTTACTTGAAACTGGCGAACGCCTACCCATTGTTGGGTTATATCCCCCGCATAGTGCCGCTGCCTGAAGAATTCGACCTGAATACAGAACCCGACGGCACGTTTCTTGGAGAAATCAAAGGCGCCCCACCTGACGATGACACGGATTTCACCTTCATTGCCCTGCACATCCTGGAAAGTTATGGGCTTGATTTCACCACTGCTCACGTGGCAACCGAATGGGTAACCCACCTTGCATATTTCCGCATCTACACCGCAGAACGGGTCGCCTATCGCAACTTGATTTGCAATATTCCTCCCGAGGAATCGGCAGATTACGTCAATCCATTGCGAGAGTTCATCGGGGGCAGAATCCGCGCCGACTTGTACGGTTTTATCAGCCCCAGGGAAACCCGAACTTGCTGCCAAACTGGCATACAAAGATGTCTCCCTTTCCCACACCCGCAATGGGGTTTACGGCGCCATGTTCTGGGCTGCCATGATTGCCTGGTCATTCGTCAGCAAAGACATGGAGGCGATCATCCGGGTGGGTTTATCAGAAATACCCGAAAACTGCCGGTTGGCGGAAGGTGTGAAGGACACCCTGGAAACGTGGCACGAGGTGGATGACTGGGAAGTGGCTTATGACCGACTGCTGATCAAATATGGCTCTTACCATCCCGCACATACCATCAACAACACGATTTGGTGCCTGGTGGCCCTTTTATACGGCGGGCAGGATCTCACCCACACCCTGGGAATTGCCGCTACCTGCGGGATGGACACAGACTGCAACTGCGCCAGTGTTGGCTCAGTCCTTGGCGTCATCCTCGGTGCTGGTGCAATCCCCACCAACTGGACTGCACCATTACAGGACACGTTGTATACCGCGGTTTCTCAATTTCACAAGCAAAAAATCTCTGACCTGGCAAGACGGACCACTTTTATCGCTGAAAATGTATTGACCCAAATTTCATCTATGAAGGAGTAGGCATGCAAAACAAGAAAAAACAACCTTTGATGCGCCCGACTCACCTCCCCCTCTTCATCCTGGGGACGGTGATGGCTGTCTATGGATTGTTGACAGCCATGGTCGGGAACTGGTATGCGAACCAGGCAATGCAAGGCGATATTACAGCTGCACAATACCGCAGCCAGCTGGCAGCATTCGACCGCGCAGCCGGGCTGGTTGCCGGGATTCTGCTGCTCGCTCTGTTCATCTGGTGTGCAGTTGTCTCAAAAGGCATTGTGCGCGCAGCGTTCGGCATCGGCGCACTTTCAGCTTTTGCGCCTATCCTGGCTCCTAGGGCAGAAAACCTGCTTTTCGCAACGCTGGGGCTGCCCACAATGAGCGCAGGGAGCGTGCTGGCGGGTGCAGTGTCCACCTTTGTTTATGCACTGCCCCTGGTTATCCTCTTCCTGCTGCTTTCTCTTGGCAGGCACGTCCTGCGCAGCTGCCGTTGGATCTCACTGATCTCAATCTTCGTGGTCCTTTTCGTTGCCTTTTACCCAATTTATGTCACCCTGCTGGCATTCCTGTTGAAGCCCGGCGACCCGGCAGTCGGCAGGATGATAGAAACGAGCTCACAGGTGATCGAGCTGCGGTATGTACTGCCCGGGTTGAGTTTCCTGTTACTGGCCTGGATCAATAATAATTTTGCAGGAAAACAAAAAGAAACGGGTGAACAACCTGCAGCCAATCTGGCTGAAAGTTAATACAGGAGTAATCAAATGAATAAAAAAGGCACCCACACCTCGACGAGCAAAATATTTTTGTTTTTACTGGTTTTCGTTATGCTCCTGGCGTCCTGTTCCGGCAGTTCCGAAACATCAGCACCCGATGCGATTCCGCAAGCTGCCGGAGATGCAGGGAGTGAATTTGCTGACCTCGAGCTGAACATACCGGACGCATACGATCCACCCATTGAAATGTCTTCCGTAAACACGATCAACGCCACGGTCAAATTTCTTGGTGAGGATGATATCCACAATAATGTCTGGACGCGGGCGTACGAAGAACTGCTTGGGATCAAGCTTACTTACAAATGGGTGGTCGACGGCTCAATGTACAACCAGAAACTGGGACTTTCGGTCAATTCGGGCGATGTCCCGGACATGTTTGTGGTCAGCCCGTCGCAGCTGCTCTCATTCCAGGAAGCAGGATTATTGGCGGACCTGACCGATGTGTTTGAGCAGGAAGCCTCCACCAACACGCGGGACATCCTCAGCCAGGATCCGGTCGCTCTCAAGGCTGCCACCATCGATGGCAGGTTGTGGGGCATCCCTCTTACGGATGCATCGGTCACCAATGCTCACGTGCTCTGGATCCGCCAGGATTGGATGGATAATCTGGGCATTGAACCTCCCACCAGCATGCAGGATGTGCTCGAAATTTCCAGGCTCTTCACTGAAGAAGATCCGGACGGCAATGGGTTAGACGACACCATCGGGCTGGCAATGGACAAAGGTCTTTGGGGTAGTATTGGAGGACTGCAGGGTTTCTTCAACGGTTACCATGCCTATCCAGGCATCTGGTTCGAGAAGGACGGGAAACTGGCTTTTGGATCGGTTCAGCCGGAGATGCGTGCAGCGCTTCTCGAGCTGCAGAAAATGTACGCTGCCGGGCAGATCGATCCTGAATTCGGGGTCAAGGACATCAACCAGATGAACGAGACCATCGCACAGGGTAAAGTGGGTATGGAATATGGCGTGTGGTGGAACCCCTACCATCCACTGAACCTGAGCCAGCAGAACAACCCGGATGCCTTCTGGTCAGCTTTCGCCATCCCTTCAGCCGATGGGACACCAGCGAAGAGCCAGTACAGCTCAGCTATCTGGTCCTTCCTGGTGGTGCGCCAGGGTTACGAACATCCTGAAGCGCTGGTGCGCATGGTGAACTTCTGGACCGACAATATCGTTCGCTCGCAGGAAGACAACATCCGTAAGACCTTCATGGGTGATATCGAGGCGCCTGACGTGGTGTTGTACAAATACACCCCGGTGGTGATGTGGGAACCAAACGGAACCATCGAAGCCTCTCAAAAACTGCGTGAAGCTCTCGCCAACCACGACCCATCCGGTCTCGACAACGATGCCTCCTGGCGCTATCGCATCATCCAGGCATATTTCGAGCAGGGCATCAAGGAAGCCTGGGTAGAGGTGGCAACCAACGGACCCGATGGCGCAGTGCCCATCCTGGAGGGTGTGCTTGCAGATCTCGGCATTTTGAACCGCTTCTACGGCACTCCTACCCCGACCATGGCAGAAAAACTTCCCACGCTGCAGACGATGGAGACGGAGATGATCACCAAGGTGATCATGGGTGATTCGATCGAGCTCTTCGATAAATTCGTGGAGGATTGGTATGTGCTTGGCGGTGCGGAGATTGTGGATGAGGTGAATGCCTGGGCAAATGAGAATCATTGAGTACCATGCAAGAATTCATCTGCATTCATTCCGAGCGTTCCTCTTGTTACTCCGAGTGGAACGAGGAATCCCTGTTACCGCAATCTATCGATGCCTACGCAGGTACATTAACGACTACCTTCTCAGGGATCCCTCATTCCATTCGGGATGACAAAATTGACCATGTTTAACACTCCGTCACGCCGAAAATTAATCCGCGAGCTGCCGCTCTACCTGATGCTCGTGCCACCTGTAGTGATCGCACTCATCTACTCCTACGCGCCGATGGTCGGCATCGTAATGGCATTCCAGCGTATTTTACCGGGCAAGGGCATCTTCGGGTCCCCCTGGGTTGGGCTGGAAAATTTCCTCTTCGTTTTCCAGATGCCTACCATCTGGCAGGTGATTTGGAACACAGTCTTCATCGCCGGATTGAAAGCTGCCTTCGGTGTGGTGGTACCAGTGACCGTAGCGTTGATGCTCAACAACGTTTTCAATCGCCCTTTCCGCCGCGCGGTGCAGACGGTCATCTACCTGCCTCACTTCCTGTCCTGGATCATCATCGCCGGCATCCTGGTGGACATCCTATCCCCTTCCGAGGGCATCGTCAACCAGGCATTGAAATTTGTGGGTTTCAAACCAGTGTTCTTCCTGGGAGATGACAAGGTCTTTCCCTGGACAATGATCTTCTCGGACGTGTGGAAGTCCTTCGGCTTCGGCACGATTGTCTACCTGGCAGCCTTAATGGACATCGACCCTATGCTCTACGAGGCAGCGGTGATGGACGGTGCCACACGTACACAGCAAAACTGGTACATCTCCATACCCGGTATCTCCGGTACGATCATCATGCTCTCCACGCTCAGCCTGGCTAATATCCTCAATGCTGGTTTCGACCAGATCTTCAACCTGTACAGCCCCCTGGTCTACCGCACCGGTGACATCATCGACACTCTGGTCTACCGCACGGGTATCCTCAATAACCAGTACGGTGTGGCGACCGCAGTCGGACTGCTGAAATCGGTCGTCTCACTGGTGCTGATCGTCACCGCCTACAAGCTGGCTGCTAAGTGGGCAGATTACCGGATTTTCTAAGGAACAATATTCGAGATGAATGAAAAAATCCTCAAGCTGCCCATCTTCCAGAACCTGCTCAACATTACGTTTCTGGCTATCCTGGCCTTGCTGTGCCTGTTCCCCATCATGCACATCCTGGCTCTCTCGTTTTCCAGCGCTTCTGCGGCTGCCAGCGGAAAGGTGATCGTCTGGCCTGTTGATTTCACAATGCAGTCCTACCAGTTTGTTCTGGACAATCCGGCATTCCTGAAATCTTTTTTGATCTCTATACTGCGTGTGCTGGTTGGAACTCCTGTCAACATGATCCTGACCATCCTGGTCGCCTATCCGCTTTCCCGCACCAGGGAAGAGTTCCGGGCGCGGGATATTTTTGCCTGGTTTTTCATCATCACCGTGCTGTTCTCAGGAGGTCTGATACCCTGGTACATGGTCATCCGACAGACGGGATTGATCGACAGCTTCTGGGCACTGATCATCCCTGGTGCGCTTCCGGTGTTCAACGTGATCCTGGTGGCAAATTCCTTTCGCAGCGTACCCAAAGAACTGGAGGAAGCAGCCGCAATGGACGGCGCCGGGCACTGGACGATCCTGGTCCGTGTGCTCCTGCCGCTCTCCCTGCCCGTCCTCGCCACGGTGACGCTCTTCGTGGCAGTCGGGCATTGGAATTCCTGGTTCGATGGGTTGATCCTGATGAATTCGCCGGATAAGTACCCCCTGCAGAGCTACCTGCAGACCGTCGTGGTCAGTCCTGACCCGCGGATGCTGACTGAGCGTGACCTGGAATTGTTGAAGATCATCAGCAACCGCACCACCCGCGCCGCCCAGATTTTCATCGCCATGATTCCGGTACTGGTGGTTTACCCACTCTTACAGCGTTATTTCACCTCGGGGATCAAACTTGGATCTGTGAAGGGATAATCACTCCTGATTTAGCACGATTTCTTCAAAAAAACAATCAGCAGGTTAGAAAGACCTCTCGGAAACTTCAACTGCTGGTTGAAATTACCTTAGCACCTGGCTTTGGTACAATATTTTGCATGATGAGCTGTGGTGACCTGCATCTTACTCCCAGAGATGCAGCAAAATTTGGCCAGTTGTATCTCGATAAAGGTGTCTACAATGAAGAACAGGTAATTCCTGCAGCATGGGCACGGGACTCGCTCCAGACCTACTCGGTGAATGAGGCTTTTGTGAAAAAGGTCGGCAAATTCGCGGATATCGGATATGGGTACCAGTGCTGGTCGGCGCGGGCGGGTGACCATGAGGTTAACTTCGCCTGGGGGCACGGAGGGCAGCTGATCGTGCTCCTGGATGACCTTGATATGGTCATCGTCACAACATCATACCCGTTCTGGTTGGAACACAATGACCAGTCTTGGAAACATGAGAAAGAGATCCTCACCCTGGTGAGTGAATTCATCAGCTCCCTGCTGGATGAGTTAGAAAACAACCCATTAATTCATAAACGGCAACCCAGCCCAAAACTCGGTTAGAATTTGATTTTATCGTATTGAAAAAGGATAACCCATGACAACAGCATTGAAAGATCATTGGAACAGGAAATACACTGACACCCCGATTACCGAGTTGGGCTGGTATGAATCTGAAGCTTCGTTATCCTTACAATTGATCGAGAATTGCGCCGTTTCCGTGGATTCCACGATCGTAGATATCGGTTCAGGAGCCACAACGCTGATCGGCAGTTTATTGGGGTTAGGATACCGGAATATTTATGCGCTCGACATCAGTGAGATCGCGCTCGAGAATGCCAAGGCGTTACTCAGCAAGGAACAGGCAGCCCGGGTAAATTGGCTGGTGGATGATATTACCCACCCATCAGTTATCCAGCTGGTTGAGAATGTCGCTGTCTGGCATGACAGGGCTTTATTTCACTTTCTTACTGAAAATAACGAGAGGCAAACTTACCATTCCCTGGTACAAAAAGTCGTGGCGCCGGGTGGCTTTGTGATTATGGCTGCTTTCGCTTTGAATGGAGCAACAATGTGCAGCAGCTTGCCTGTAGAGCGCTACAGCATAGATGGTATCTGCGAATTTTTAGGAGATGGTTTCAAACTGGTCGAAAGTCTGGAATATGTTTACCAAATGCCATCAGGTGACCTGCGTCCTTATGTCTATACTCGTCTCATGAAAATTTAATCGATGGGGAGTGTAATGAGAAACATCCTGGCATCTACATTTTGTTGATGAGATCCGGATAAAACGTTTTTTTAGCAGGACTTCGAAACCGACACGACCACATCGATGATCGAAGGTGCCAAGTGAGGATGTTCTTTGGTACCTGAAACACCTGATTTCGACCTGATCCAAGCCGTATGAAATGCGTTAAAATGATCCTGATTGCGCATGAATACAATCCTCAAAGGCATCTTGTTGGTCATTGCAGCTTACCTGGTCACACTCGTCGTGACCATCCTTGTGGTGATTATCACCATGAACCTGCTGAACCCACGAGGGTGCAGCAGCGTTGGGCAGGCACTGCTGGTATTATGGGGAGAGCTGGCAGCTCTGTTCTTTACCAGCGTGACACTAGTCGCAGTGTTAGCATGGAAAACTTTAGATATGCTGGCTGGTCGTTTGGTAGTAATCGTTATCCACGGAGCGCTGACCTTCTTTAGTTTCCTGGTGATCGCTTTCGGACTGATGGTCGCTTTCAACTGTTGAAATAACAATCAAGGCACCTTTTAAAAAGAAAACCAGATAAATAACTGGATGGATATTTTTAATCCTGGGAGAAAATGATGAATAACAACCATATTCGAAACGTCCTTGTTAGTGCTAAGACCGCCCTGGGCATCGAGTTCGGCTCGACGCGGATCAAGGCGGTGCTGATCGGCGAAGACCATTCACCACTCGCCTCGGGAAGCTACGAGTGGGAAAATCGTCTTGAAAACGGCATCTGGACCTACCACCTGGAGGATGTGTGGACCGGTCTGCAGGAGAGCTACCGCGAGCTGAGCAGCGAGTTCCAGCAGAAATACGGAACCCCGCTGCAATCGGTAGGCGCCATCGGCTTCAGCGCGATGATGCACGGCTACCTGCCCTTCGACCAGGACGGGAACCTGCTGGTGCCGTTCCGCACCTGGCGCAACACCATCACCGGGCAGGCGTCCGAGGAGTTGATCGAGCTGTTCCAATTCAACATCCCCCAGCGCTGGAGCATCGCCCACCTCTACCAGGCGATCCTCAACCAGGAACCCCATGTCAGGGACATCAGCCACCTGACCACCCTGGAGGGCTACGTCCACTGGATGTTGACCGGTAGCAAAGTTCTGGGCATCGGCGAGGCGTCCGGAATGTTCCCCATCGACAGCAAGACCAACCAGTACGACAGCCGCATGCTGGCGCAATTTAACCAGCTTATTAAGGAAGAAACTACCCCTGGACGCTGGAGGACATCCTGCCTGAGATCCTGGTGGCGGGTGAACCTGCCGGCGTACTGAGCGAGGCTGGCGCACTGCTGATCGACCCCACGGGAACCTTACAGGCAGGTATCCCGCTTTGCCCGCCCGAAGGCGACGCCGGCACGGGGATGGTGGCGACCAACAGCGTGGCGGTACGCACGGGCAACGTCTCCGCCGGCACGTCTGTCTTCGCCATGATCGTGCTGGAAAAAGCCCTTTCCAGGGTTTACCCCGAAGTGGACATGGTGACCACGCCCTCAGGCAAGCCAGTCGCCATGGTGCACAGCAACAACTGCACCTCCGACCTGGATGCCTGGGTCGAGATCTTCCAGGAAGCCACCCGGCTGCTGGGCGTGGAGGTCTCCAGGTCAAAAGCGTATGAAACGCTTTACCAGCAGGCGCTCAAAGGGGATGCCGACGGCGGTGGTCTGCTGGCTTACAACTACCTGGCGGGTGAACACCTCGTCCATCTTGAGCAGGGGCGTCCTCTGTTTGTGCGCACACCGGAAAACCGCTTCAACCTGGCGAACTTTATGCGCACCAACCTCTTCGCTGCCCTCGGGGCGTTGAAGATCGGGCTGGACATCCTCTTCGAAAAAGAGAAAGTGGAGATCGACCAGATCCTCGGTCACGGCGGTTTCTTCAAGACACCTTTGTGGGGCAGAAAATGATGGCAGCGGCGATGAACGTGCCCGTGTCGGTGATGGAAACAGCGGGGGAAGGCGGCGCCTGGGGCATCGCCCTGCTGGCGGCATATATGCTGAATAAGGAAGCAGAGCAGACATTGGAAGAGTATCTTTCCGATAAAGTCTTCAGCGGGATGAAAAGTACGACGGTCACCCCTGATCCAAAGGATGTTGCCGGTTTAACGCCTTCATGGAACGTTATAAAAAAGGTCTGGTGATTGAACGGGCGGCAGTGGATGGGTTGGGTTAAACGATCAAATAGAAAATTGTATAAAATAAACTGAAATCCATCCTATCATGGTATATGATGGAATTATTACTCGAAGCCGGGGCAGAAATAAATGCGCGCAATTCTTAATCAAAGATTAAGAGTTTGCTATCTGTTATTTTTGTTATAATACCAAATAAGAATAATTCTTTATAAGCAATTATTCCTGTTAGGTACTGATGACTGACATCAATCTTCGTCTGAACACCCTCACCGAAAAATTGCGCCAGCGCGGTTACCGCATGACACCGCAAAGGCTAGCCTTGATCCGCTCGATCGCATCCAATGAAGGACATCCGAATGCCGCGGATATATACACATCTGTCAAAGACCAGTATCCGACGATGAGCCTGGCAACGGTTTATAAGACCATCGAACTGCTAAAAGATTTAGATGAGATCATAGAAATCAACCTCCATGATGTCAGCCATTATGATGGGAACAAACCTTTCCCTCACCTTCATATCATTTGTAACAACTGCAGGACGATCATCGATGGAGACTTACAAGAGAGTATGTCGAACCTGGTTCACGAGGTGGAGCAAAATTTGGGATTTCAAGGTCCAAAAACACCAGTTGAACTTCTACGGTCTCTGTTCTGAATGCCAGGAGCAATTCGAAATGGCAGAAATCCAGTAATCCTGCGTCCAAGGAGGTGCACATAAAACGGAAAAGAGCGGTTTACTTAAGATAACATCACAAATTATTCAACCATGATGCAAGTTGGGCTGAGAAACCCAACAAACTACAGGATCAGGATCAACACATTCACATAAAAAAGGAGAAAACAAGATGAACGAAGATAGCAAGATCCCGGCAGCTGGCAAAGGCACGTCTAACCAGGACTGGTGGCCTAACCAGTTGAATATGAAAATCCTCCATCAGCACTCTAACAAGAGCAACCCCATGGGCGAGGATTTCAATTATGCTGAGGAGTTCAAGAAACTCGACCTTGAAGCTTTGAAGAAGGATCTGAATGCGCTGATGACCAACTCGCAGGACTGGTGGCCGGCGGATTACGGTCATTACGGCGGGTTATTCATCCGCATGGCGTGGCACAGTGCAGGCACTTACCGCATCGGCGATGGCCGCGGCGGGGCAGGGACAGGCACCCAGCGCTTCGCTCCCCTCAACAGCTGGCCCGACAATGCCAACCTCGACAAGGCACGCCGGCTGCTCTGGCCTATCAAGCAGAAATACGGGGACAAGATTTCCTGGGCAGACCTTATGATCCTGGCTGGCAACTGTGCGCTTGAGTTGATGGGCTTCAAGACCTTCGGCTTCGCCGGCGGCCGCGAAGATGTTTGGGAGCCGGAAGAAGACATTTACTGGGGAACCGAAAGCGAGTGGCTCGGTGACAAACGCTATTCCGGTGAACGCAATCTTGAGAACCCGCTTGCCGCAGTGCAGATGGGGCTCATTTATGTCAATCCCGAGGGACCGAACGGCATGCCCAGCGTGCTGGCCTCAGGCCGCGATATCCGCGAGACCTTTCGCGCGCATGGCAATGAACGATGAGGAAACCGTCGCTTTGGTCGCCGGTGGGCACACCTTTGGCAAGACCCACGGTGCAGGTCCAGCATCCCACGTAGGTCCAGAGCCTGAAGCAGCCCCCCTCGAAGAGATGGGACTGGGCTGGATCAGCAGCTACGGCAGCGGCAAGGGCGACGACACGATCACCAGCGGTATCGAAGGCGCATGGACGCCAAAACCGACCCAGTGGGACATGGGTTATTTCGACATGCTCTTCGGCTATGATTGGGAACTGGTAAAAAGCCCCGCCGGAGCCTGGCAGTGGGTGCCTGTAAACCCATCCGAAGAAAACCTCGCCCCTGCTGCTCACGACGCGTCCAGGAAAGTGACAACCATCATGACCACGGCAGACATGGCGATGCGAATGGATCCAATCTACGGACCGATCTCAAAGCGCTTCCACGAGAACCCGGAGGAATTTGCAGATGCTTTTGCCCGGGCATGGTTCAAACTGACTCACCGCGATATGGGTCCGCGCGGACGTTATCTAGGTGCGGAAGTGCCTGCAGAAGAATTGATCTGGCAGGACCCGGTCCCCGCCGTCGATCACAAACTGGTCGACGCGCAGGACATCGCATCCCTAAAGGCGAAAATCCTTGCTTCGGGATTGTCGGTATCACAGCTGGTCTCGACCGCCTGGGCAGCTGCGTCCACATTCCGCGGTTCCGACAAGCGAGGCGGCGCGAACGGCGCACGCATCCGTCTGGCACCGCAGAAAGACTGGGAAGTCAACCAGCCTCTGCAGTTGAGTACTGTTTTGAAGACTCTGGAGGGAATTCAGAAGGAATTCAACAGCGCTCAGTCAGGCGGGAAAAAAATTTCACTCGCCGACCTGATCGTCCTGGGAGGCTGTGCAGGTGTGGAGCAAGCGGCAAAGAACGCTGGTTTCGATGTGACAGTGCCCTTCGCACCGGGACGCACGGATGCCTCACAGGATCAAACTGACGTTCAATCCTTTTCCGTGCTCGAGCCGGTTGCCGACGGTTTCCGCAACTATCTCAAGACAAAATATGCCGTTACTGCTGAAGAGCTGCTGGTCGATAAGGCGCAGCTGCTGACGCTTACCGCCCCAGAGATGACCGTTCTGATTGGTGGTATGCGCGTCTTAAATACAAACTTTGCGAAGTCAAAGCACGGCGTCTTCACCAACCGACCCGAGTCCCTGACCAATGATTTCTTCGTCAACCTGCTCGATATGGGCACAGAATGGAAGGTCACTGCGGCTGATGACAACGTTTTTGAGGGTCGGGATCGCAAATCGGGCGATCTCAAGTGGACGGGAACACGCGTCGACCTGGTCTTCGGTTCGAACTCCCAGCTGCGAGCCCTGGCGGAAGTCTACGGCTGCGTCGACTCCCAGAAGAAGTTCGTCCATGATTTTGTGGCAGTGTGGGACAAGGTGATGAACCTGGACCGCTTCGATCTCGCTTGATCCTGGCACCCTTAACGCCAAGCGCTTCGTTTTTGGTTTGAAGCGGTACGAAGGCTAAGTTTCTTTAGCTGGCGAAAGGCAATGAAAGTCGAGTTACTGCCAGGAAACACAGCCAAGTCAAATTGGGTCCGGCGGGAGTTGTCTGATGCATCTTCCGCTGCAACCATTCCAATTGCGGTGATTGGAGACCAATCCTATCAAAGGTTCCCTATATGACACCTGGAATCGAGATCTGTAATTGGTACGATTCTTAATCAAGGAGAGTGGGATGCAACTCATACCCATCACAGCCGAAGACGAAGACCTCACCATCCGCCTGGAGTGCGATCCGGAAATGATGCGCCACATTGGCGGTCCGCGCTCGGAAGCGGACGTGCGCGCTGCTCACAAACGCCGCATCTCCTTGATGGAGAAGGGTGAGGCGCGCATGTACAAGATCGTCGCTGATGACTCCGCGGAAGTGCTTGGCACGATCGGCATCTGGAAGATCAATTGGGAGGCTCCGCACAGCTGCGAAATGGGCTGGTTCGTTTTGCCGGAGCACCAGGGGAAGGGCGTCGCTACTGAAGCGGCACAACTGATAATAGCGCAGGCTCACACCGATCCGGAGGTACACTTCATCCACGCCTATCCCGCCGTCACCAACGCCGCCTCGAACGCCATCGCACGCAAGATCGGCATGCAGAACCAGGGCGAATTCGACAACGAGGGTTTCGCCGGCGTGCTGCGCTGTAATAACTGGCGCATCGACCTGCACCAGGCACCTGTCATCCAGTAGAAAGGAGAACTTATGACGGAAATAATAAATACAGCACCCATAAAACCAAATATTTCCTTCGATTTGCTAGAGAAAATAGAAATTCGGGTCAAGCATCGCATTGGTTTGCATAATTATTACAATTACTTATGTACCCATTATACGGTTCCACTCAGGAGAGGGACACCTTCTCGATGACCTGGGGTGATGACGATGAGCGAAAAAGACATAAAAGTATTCGAAACAGTTGTCCAGCGAGAAGGCAATTTTACGTTTGTAACCATCCCCTTCTCGCCGTCCGAAGCCTGGGGGCGGAGACCCAGGTTTTATGTAACGGGAACGATCAATGACATCGCCGTACGGGGCACCCTGGGTGCACTGGGACAGGATTATTTCCTCCGCTTGGGTGCAGCATGGCTGCGCGAAAGCGGAATCCAACCAGGGAGAAAAAGTAACGGTAAGTTTGGGACTGGAAGGTCCGCAGGAAGCCAACCTGGCGGAAGATATCGCCCAGGCGTTATCAACCAACCCAAAAGCGAAAACCTTCTTCGATGGTTTGCCAACGCATTACCGAAAAAATTATATCCGCTGGATGGAAAGCGCCAAACGTGAAGAGACACGAGCGAGACGGATCGATGAGATGATCAGGTTATTAGAGGAAGGCAAGCGTCAGAAATAAATCGATCGGAATGTGGTAGACGAACAGCCCTTTGCAACAGTTCAGATCGGAAAACCGATTATAAAGTATACCCCTTGAAGAAATTTGATAGCCGGTGATCGATGAGCGTTTGAGAAAGAACATCCATGAAAAGAATTGAGATTATTTCCATGTTCGGATCAGGTCTGTTGGTCCTGTGTGCCTGCGCCACGCCTATGAAACCTCCAGCGATGGCAGCCACACTACCGCAAAATACTGATACGCCTTCAGAAGTACTTCAGGAAGAAACCATCCAACCTCAGGAAACGCAGGATTCGCCAGCTCTATTTCTTTCAGCACCAGGGCAATACTTTGCGGGTAGTCGGGTTGTACAACACGTCGATGAAAGCCGCGAAGGCCGGAAGATTGAACTCGTGGTATGGTATCCGGCAGAAATGCAAAAGGACTCAAGACGGCAATCCCATCATTCAGGATGCTCCTGCGGACATGAGCGGCGCGCCCTATCCGCTGATCTTCACAGAACCAGATTCGGCTGATTCGATGTTCCTGTCCCACCTGGCGACCCATGGTTTCGTCATGGTCGTGGTGAAACCCCTGTCACCTTCGCAGGTTCCAAACTTTACCTGGATCGAAGACACGCGTGATTTTCTCTTCAGTTTAGATCAACTTGCATCCAAGCCGCCAGATGGGTTGGATAACCTCATGGATACTGATCATGTTGGGGTTACAGGCTTTTCGTACGGTGGTGATCTCTCCCTGGCTTTGAGCGGTGCCCGGCTGGACCCGAAGTTTTACCAGTCTCAGTGCGCCCAAATGACGGACATCGTGCCCATCAAACACCAATGGGTCTATGAAGATTGGACCTGCCAGGAATTCGGTCAATGGGATGCCTTTGTCTCCTTTGCCGGGAAGGAAATTACAACCAGTGAGGATGGTCTCTGGCAGCCCCTCACCGATGCGCGGATTCGAGCCGTCATGCCCATGGCTCCATCCGTATCATGGTATTTTGGTGAACGAGGACTGGCAGTGGTGGACCGCCCTGTCCTGCTCCTTTGGGGAACAAAGGATACGATGGTTCCTTATGAATTAGAAGCCGAATCCACTTTCGAAAAAATTGGGACTCCGGAAAGTTATTTGATCTCTTTCGTCGGCGAGAACCACAGCATGCCGTACGCACAGGATGCTGTCCAACGGGTCAAACATTTCGCCACGGCATTTTTCGGTTTTTATTTGCAGGATCGTGAGGATTATGCTCAATACTTTTCAGAAGATTTTGTCTCCCAATTTGACGATCTGGCGTGGGGAGTTTATTCGGATGAATGAAATAGCATATGTACGTTCCTAAACTGAATCCAGAGGTCAGATAATGATCAAAACCGCTTATCTGGCCGATCACCAGGAGGTGATCCCAATCCTATCGCAGTGGTTCCTCGCCCAGTGGGCGGAATACTTCGCCGGGCGCACACTGGCGGATATCGGACAGGATTTCCACGCGGAGGCAAAGCGCAGTGGTCTGCCCATCCGCCTGGTGGCTTTCAACGATGGAGAGCTGGCGGGGACGATAACACTGCGAGAACAAGCCACCTGGACCCTGCCGGAGTATCACCCGGGGCTGGGGGGATTACTCGTCGCGGAGAAATTCCGCAACCAGGGTATCGGCACCGAATTGGTCAGAGCCGGGATGAAAGTGGCGCTGGAGCAGGGCTACGAAAGGGTGTACGCCACGACGGTCAACGCAGCCGGCATCCTTGAGCGCCTGGGGTGGGAGTTGATCCAGGAAGTCTCTCACGGTGATGAGCGGCTGCTGCTCTACCAATGTGAGCAGGCAAAAAGGCAGCTATGAAGCATTAACGATAGTTGGAGGTGAGAGATGAAACATGCATTCTTCGCGGATTACCTGGAGCGGCTGGAAGACCTGCAGGGCAGGCTGCACAGGGACGTGCACGACCTGCCGGTAGAGGCGATGGATTGGCAGCCAGGACCGGCGATGAACTCAGCCGCGGTGCTGCTGGCGCACATCACCGGCGTGCTGAAAGAGGGGATGGACATCGCCCAGTGCATCCCTCCCGACCGGGTACGCGCCCTGGAATTCCAGGCGCGCCGTGTTCCAGCGACCGAGATGCTGCGCCGCCTTGACGCGGTCATAGTCTATGCGAAAGATGCGCTCCCCCGCCTTGAACTGGCGGACCTGGATGATGAGCGCGAGGATCAGGACGGGACATTCACCTGCGGATGGATCCTGCTGCATGCCCTGGAACACGCCTACCTGCACCTGGGTCATTTGCAGCTGACCTGCCAGATGTGGAGACAATTATCGTAAACAAGTTGCTCTCAGATGAAAAAGTAAAGAAGAAAAAGCCGGGATGTTCATCTTCAAATCCGGCAGGCTCCTCGAACGGCAGCTCTTCGAATACCACTTCAGGAATGGCACAAGACAGGCCTGCTTGAAAGCACTCAAGGCTTACCAAAATGATGATGGGGGCTTTGGGAATGGTATCGTCGTGATATCGCCCGCCCCAGCCAGTTCAGGGATTGGAGCTGAAGCTGCCATGTTCATGCTGGAGACGTCGGACTCTCAAACCTTGGAAATGGCTGAAAACCTGATCAGGTGGATCACTGGAAATCAAAATTCCGAAGGAACCATCTACCACCCCCCGGCTGGGGCAGACACTTACCCGATCGAACCCTGGTGGAATAAACCCGACCCAGAAAGGGTGTTGACACTGGCGGGGAGGACGACGAAATGGGGAGTTGGCGAGACCGCTTTTTTCGAGAAGGTCAGGAGCTGGTTCAGACGAACCCAGATGCCAGACCAGATGAGCTTCTACACGTACCCCTATTTTGTTTACTTGAAGTACTGCAGCAAAGGTGAGGGGAGAGGGCTCAATTTGCCCGGATTGTGAAGGCATCCCGGAATTGGTGAAGAAACACCGCGACCACTACCCATTGCTTAACCGGGTCATGGAATGAGGCACAGGATATGTGGACCAGCGAGTGATGTACGAAGAAGCACATTACTTTGTGAAATCCATCCCGACGGCAATATCGACAGCCCTTACCCGCAGTAGCCTCAATGGAACCCCATTTTTCTGCTGGATGGTCTGATGTTGGTGAATTGTTCAGCTTTACTTTAGGATGGATATTATCGATATATGGAGGAATTGTTGATAACGAACAACTCACCCAAACAGCAGACCCCGAAGCCAGAGAACCCGGTCATCCAGTGGCTGCTGGATTTTGATCCGCGATCCGCTGGCAGGTGATGCACGATCTGACAGGTGCGCCTGCGGAGGAGATTACCGCCGACGCGGCCCGGGTCGCTGGCGAAGGCTGGGGTGCACGGTGACTCTTCTTGCAGGGGGCTGACGGCTCGTGGGCTGGGCGCAGCGTGGAACCGCGGTTGGGATTTCACGATGCACGTCCTGATGCTGCTGCGAGCTGGGTCGATCCCGCCGAGCGCGGAGCACGCCGCGCGGCGAAGTTCCGTGCGTGACAGCGTCACATGGCAGGGCTCCAGTCCGCCGGAATGCGACAGCAACGCTTTTTTCGAGGCGAGCTCGAGCCGTGCATCAACGGGCAGGTCGGGCAGCCGGCGCCTACTTCGGCGTGGATGTCCGCGGCAACATAGACCGCCTGCTCGGCGAGCAGCTGCCTGACGGCGGATGGAATTGCGAGGCTGCCAGCGGCTCGACGCGGTCGTCGTTCAGCACCACGATCTGCGTGCTGGAAGCGCTGCTCGAGCACGAACGGGCATTTGGTGAAACCCCGGAAGTGGCAGAGATACGTCTGCGCGGGGAGGAGACTCGCTCGAGCGCCGGCTCTTCCGCAGGCGCTCCACCGGCGAGGTAATCGCGGATGATCGCAAGGGGGGTAATGATTGGACGTCCTTCGCCTTCCCGACCTGGTGGCATTACGATGTGCTGCGTGGGTTAGAATATTTCCGATTTGCCAGCACCACCTCCGGCGCTGCACCTGACGAACGCTTGACGGAAGCGATCGAGCTGGTCGATTCGAAGCGCACTGCCAACGGGCGCTGGCTGCTCGATACACAATACCCTGGCGTGATGCCGGTCAAGTTGGACGAGGGTGTGGGCAAACCCAGCCGCTGGATCACGTTGCGCACCTTGCGCGTGTTGAAATGGTATTCTTCCCAACCTTCGATTGGATAGTCTAACCAACCAGAAGTATCATATCGGTAGCGACGATCCATCAGAACCGGCACAAACCAAGATTGGCGAGGTCAAACCAACAGGACATGACTGGATCAGGGACGATTTAGGCATCATCCGCGGTGTCATGTCCCTACACTCAAGACTGACGTACTCAGCTTGATAACTATTCGGATATAATCGATCTTGACTATCCAGAATAAATGTTCTAAAATAGAGAAACCACCCATAATGGGTGACTGTATGTCTGAATTGAATATCGATCAACCATAATCAGGAGTTTATGATGAGCACAAAGCAGGAAACCAAGAGCACGACGAATAACAACAAGGGATCGAGCGGTTTCACGAAAGAAGAACAAGCCGCGATGAAGGAACGTGCCAGAGAGCTGAAGGCGGAAGCGCGCGCCAATAAGAACCGGGGAGGAAGGGGAAAGGATCTGCTCGCCAAGATCGCCGAGATGGAGGAACCGGACCGTTCCATCGCTGAGCGCATCCACGCCATCGTCACAGCCAGCGCGCCAGAGCTTATGCCAAAAACCTGGTACGGGATGCCCGCCTACGCCAGGGATGGCAAGGTGGTGTGCTTCTTCCAAAGCGCGCAAAAGTTCGACGCCAGGTATGCGACCTTCGGCTTCAATGATACGGCAAACCTCGATGAAGGTGCCATGTGGCCGACCTCTTTCGCCATCAAGGAGCTGACTGCGAGCGAAGAGGCGAAGATCAGCAATCTGGTGAAGAAAGCAGTGAGTTGAAAATCGCCATGCACCCGGATATCCTGAAATACAACGAATCCCAGGCGCCCGTCGATCGGGCGATCTGCCAGCTCCTGGCAGAACAGATCGGATTCGATCTTCCCGAGGCGGAAAACAAAATATGGCGCGCTCATCCCGTTTGGTTTCTCGACGGCAACCCGATCGTCGGATACAGCAAAATGAAGAACTGCGTGCGCCTGCTCTTCTGGAGCGGTCGAGTCCTTTGAGCAGGACGGGTTGGAAAAGGAAGGCAGCTTCAAAGCCGCCGAGGTACGCTACACCGCCGTTGACCAGGTTGACTTGGAGAAGCTGAAGCATTGGTTGGCTGAGGCTCGAGACATCCAGTGGGACTACAAAAATATAAGAAAACGCAAAGGTCAACTGGAACGATTGCAGGAAAAGCTCCACATCGGACATGGGATGCTTGCCACAGCACCGTCAATGAGACTGGAAACAGCTATAATAATGCTTACCTGCGATCTTCCCTGATCTGATTTTCCAGTTTCAGATTATGGGTAAGCGGCTTCAGCACCTGACAAGTCATTATTGAGCTGTCAGGTCCCTAAAACATATACCGATGAATTACCAAGTAAGGAGACCTGTTGTGAGACGTTTATTTTTGGTCCCAATTATACTGATACTTGTCCTCACGCGGCGTGCCAGCCTGCAGCGACGGAGGCACCCACTTCCACACCATCCATGCCTGCTCCTACGGAAACCCAGGCAGCCAGCGACCTGACATCCGTGCCAATCGATCAACTGCAAAACACCACCTGGCAGTGGGCGAGTAATGGGCAGACTGCCATCGCTGACCCGCAAATTGCCAACATCGTTTTATTCCCTGACCTGAAATTCTCATTTCAGGCGGATAGCAATAAAGGGCTCGGCGCTTATGCGGCTCGGGGAGCAATATGACTATGCAGCTGGGTGCAGTCACCCTGGCTGAATGCGGTGAAAATTCCCAGTTCAATACCCTTTTACAAATGCTTGCTGCTGTTACCAGCTTCGGGATCAGCGGGGACCAGCTTGTTTTCGTGGTCGATGGTGGAGCAACGACGATGAGCTTCAACAATGCCGGTCCAGCCGCTCCGCCCGAGGTACAGTCTGAACCACCGCCGTTTGCTGGTTACATATGGTACTGGCAGGCGACGAACTTTACCAACGGCACCCCAATTCTTGTGTCCAATCCCTCGGTATATTCCCTCCGCTTCCTTTCGGATGGAACCCTCGAAGGTCGGGCGGCTGCAATTCATTCGCTGGAGGCTATACTTTTACGGATCAGCCTGACCATCCAACTCGGTCCTATGACACTGGCTGCCTGCCCTGAAGGTTCTTTAGATTCTGATTTCCTCTCCAACAACTCCCCCAGGTTGCAGCTTATACAATACAAGGTGAGAGCATCATCCTGGATCTGGTCGATGCAACCGGGAACATGGTTTTCAACCAGCAGCCACTCTCCCTGACCCCTGAACCCACACCTACTTTCACCGAGATCCCGCCAACACCAACATCCACGCCCAAACCGGTGGTAATCATCCCAACAGCGACAGCCACCAAACCACCCACGACGAGCACGAAGTATTGTAAAGTGGTTTCTGCCAAGCCGCAGGGAGCAAAACTTTAACCCGGACAATCAGATGCAGATATGCGTGCCGAGTTGGAGAACGTAAGTAATGATACCTGGAAAGGAAATGAGATCGACATCGTCCTCACTGGGAAAATCAATGGAGTTAAGATCCATAAAGGCGCGGATGTTTGGGATTTGGGTGTAGATGTAGCCCCAGATGGCACTTTCAAATTCAACCTTGATTTGGTGGCGCCAGATGAGGCAGGGACTTATGGTGAGACATGGGCGCTGAAAAGCGGCAATGATATATTGTGCTCCTGGAGTATCTATATCATCGTCGAATAATAGACCGGCGAGTGAAACCTCGCCATAAAATCCGTTAACAATAACGATCACTGGAGCACTTCTGAAGAGCGGGATTGATACATGAATGAAAAGAATCCCAGTGTCGATGAATTTATCAGCAAAGCCCAGCAATGGCAGGGTGAATTTGAGCAATTAAGAAGGATTGCTCTTGATTGTGGATTGGCTGAAGAAGTGAAGTGGCGTCTGCCCTGTTACACGTTCGAGAATAGCAACGTGGTTATCATCCAGGGCTTTAAAGAATACTGTGCGCTGATGTTCTTTAAAGGTGCCTTGTTGCAGGATGCCCACCAGTTTCTCGTAAAAATTGGAAATACCCAGGCGGGGCGCCAGGTGCGCTTCACCCATGTCGGCAAGATCATCGAGTTGGAGTCCATCTTGAAAGAATATATCCTGGAGGCCATCCAGGTTGAAAAAGCCGGACTGGAAGTGGAGTTGAAAAAGACGGAAGATTTCCCCATCCCGGAAGAATTTCAAAAGAAATTAGATGAGGTCCCTGGCTTGAAAACGGCTTTTGAGGCATTGACTCCGGGACGGCAGAGAGCCTACCTGCACCATTTTTCCCAGCCCAAACAGTCCAAAACCCGGGAGTCCAGGGTGGAAAAATGCATCCCGCAAATTCTCGATGGCAAGGGATTGAATGATTAGTCGGACGGCAAATTTATGATCAGTTTCAGTGCGGACCATCGAAAAGCGGCGGGGGTTCAAGGCGGCGATGAGACAGATGTCACTATTGAGCTGGATTTGGAACCACGCACGGTTGCGATTCCGCCAGATTTGAAGGAAGCCTTGGTCCAGGAAGGTGCACTCGAGGCTTTTGAAAATTCAGCGCCATCCATAAAAAAAGAGTATGTCCGCCAGGTAGTAGAAGCCAAAGCTCAGGGAACTCGCCAGCGTCGAATCGCGAAGGTTGTCGAAAAACTAACCGCGAGTTGAACCGTGTGTGTAACTGATGAAACCATCCAGATCTTAGAGCGGTTGGCACAGGCGCCGGTTCGCCTGGAAAACGCCACACGCGGGGTCCAACCGGCGCGGCTGCTCCTGCGCAGCGAAGAGGAGCCCTGGTCTGTCGGTGATATCCTGGCACATCTGCGTGCCTGTTCCGACGTTTGGGGGGGCAGCATCGAAGCCATGCTGACGCAGGACAACCCGACACAGCGCTACGTGTCACCCCGCTCTTTTATGGATAAGCCCAGGTATCAGGATCAAGAGTTCGAGGCTGCGCTGAAATCTTCACTCAGGAACGCCAGAAGCTGGTAAGGAAGCTGGCAGACCTGGATGAAGCCGGCTGGCTGCGCTCAGGCACCTTCACCGGGACGTCTCCCGCCAGCGCAGCCATATGGTGTTCAGTTATTCTGAACGCATCGTCAACCACGAGCAGCCGCATCTGGATCAGATCGAGTCCCTGCTGAAGTGAGTTGCTGGCGGGTGGCTTCCGAATTGGGAAATGGGTCAAATCGCATATCTTCACTCCTTTCGAAGGGATTTTCAAAGAAAGTGGTAAAGTAAAGACTACAGAGCAGCGGTGGTTTTCGTCCGAATGAAACAGGACAGATACTTAGATTAGTGGATGAACACCACGAAAAGTTGTTGGAGAGTTGGTATGAATACTTCGGTGACTGATTTAGGATCAGCGAAAGCACAAGAAATAAAAATTACGAATGATGAAATTGCCGTAGAGCTGGTTGATGGGCGGACCATTGTTGTACCCTTGGTCTGGTATCCCAGGTTATTCAATGCTACCGAGCAAGAGTTGAAAAATTGGCGATTGATCGGAAATGGGGAAGGCATTCATTGGTCGGATCTTGATGAAGATATCAGTGTTGACCATTTACTGGCAGGGATTCCATCAGGAGAAAGCCAAAGCTCGTTACAAAAGTGGCTTCAAATGCGCAACCCGTGAAGTAGCAGCGGACAGAAGCACCCGACCCACACGGGCTTCGAAGATTCACCTTATCTCCTTCATTGATCCGCAGCAGGTGCTCCTTGAGCACAACACAGGATATATCTTCTCTTTTAATGCCGAGTGCTTCGAATCTTCTGCCTGCGAGATCATCCCGGCATTCCGCCAGCAGTTTTTGGAGCACTTTTTCAATGATTGAACCTTGCAAAAATTTGGTTTACCCCAGGATTCAGACACCTTCGCAATGTTGATGACCGAAGTAAGCAACTTGATGATTTCGATGGGATTTACGCACACAGGTGAGTGATTTTTAATGTTTCCCGGTATAATCGATCTTGCCGTCACGAATGGTCTCAAGTCAACATCGGTTTGTCGATGTCTGCACTCTCGACTTCCTGAAAAAGAACTGAAGGATCGCTCACCCAACAATTCGATGGAGGTGTAATATGCCGAAAGATTCCGGTCCGTGATATTGAAATGTATTCGTGGACAATCATCCGGAGGGATGCAGCTGCCTTTCCTGGCACGCGAATATCCCAAGCTTATCCAGAGCATGACCCTGGTATCTGCCACCTATACTTATGATGAACACTGCAAATTTCAGGTACTCATGGATGATCCCAATAAATAAACATCACTGCCATTGGGTTAAGCGTGAACGAATGTTTTCCACACCAAACAATCCAATGAGAAGTAAAATCCAAATGGAGCTGCACGGATCACATGGATGATTACTACGCCATCCTCACCGAAGAGGAAAGAGATGTGTTCTCTTCCATAGCCGATTTCGCCTTCAACCTTGGCTACAAGGCAAAAAAGGATAAAACCAATGCCATCGGTTATTCTTTCAAACACAGCAAGCTGAGCAAACAGATACTCAGGTTTACGAGTTCCAGGGGAAAACCAGTCCTGCGTATCAAGTACTTCGCCTCACCTGCTTATTCCGAATTCTTTCATGAAGCCATCCGCGCTACCATTGAAGAATTTGATTACAAATATACCGGCTGCTACGGCTGCGAAAGGTGCGACGGCACAAACGGCTACCGCTACACCTACCCTGACGGAAGGGAATACTACCGCTGCGGCAGTGAATTAATTGAAATTACCGACGTGCGCAACCTGCCGCTGGAAGAGCTGCTGGAACTTCTCCAGAAGCAGCACGAGTTCTTCCTTTCCCGCCTGCCGACGGCATGAGGTTGTGGCACCCCAGGATGGGCTCTCCAATTTTTCAATGGATCACTCACCATTTATGTGTTTGTCCTGTAAGAGCATCAGGATCGAACAGATATAAGCTATAATTGGTCGAATTTATACATAAACCTTGACGAACCAGAACGTATGTGCTATTTTAAAAAGGTTCATATCTGTTTATTGCCGCGGGATATTTTATTTTCAGGAGAGACAACTATGCAAAAGATAGTCCCCAGTTTATGGTTCGATATTTCTACTGAAGAAGCGATCAACTTCTACACAGCGACCTTCTCAAACTCAAGAATCATCAGCATCGAGCGCTACCCGGATGAAGCACCGGAGCCATTCATGCAAGGCATGCAGGGGCGAATTTTAACCGCCATCTTCGAGGTTGAAGGATACCGCTTCATGGCGCTGGATGGCGGTCCGATTTTTACCATCAACCCATCCGTATCTTTTTTCGTCAATTGTGATACGAAAGAAGAAGTGGATCGTTTGTGGGAGGCTTTGTCCGACGGCGGTGAAACACTCATGCCATTGGATAAATACCCGTTCAGTGAATGGTATGGCTGGATCCAGGATCGCTTCGGTGTTTCCTGGCAGTTGATGCTGGTCGAGGGTGCCATCGAACAGAAAATCATCCCTTCGTTTCTGTTTGTCGGCGAGCAGTGCGGCAGGGCGGAAGAAGCCATGAATTTCTTTAGCTCCATTTTTGAGCAATCAAAAGTGCTCAACGTGGTTCGTTATCCAGCAGGCTCAGCGCCTGACAAAGAAGGTACGGTCATGTACGCCGATTTCATGTTGGAGAGCCAGATGTTTGTCGCCATGGACAGCGCTTATGAGCACAAATTCGCCTTCAATGAAGCGGTATCGTTCTACGTGGAGTGCGAAAACCAGCAAGAAGTGGATAATTTCTGGGAAAAGCTTTCCACAGTCCTGGAAGCGGAACAGTGCGGCTGGTTGAAAGATCAATTCGGCATCTCCTGGCAGATCGTCCCCAAACAGCTGGGCGAGCTGCTCAGCAGCCCTGACCGCGAGAAGGCAGACCGCGCTATGCGGGCGTTGCTCAAGATGAAGAAGATCGATCTTGCCCAATTACAAATTGCATTTGATGGCTAGGACGATACCACCCGCCTGGCATGAGATTGCAGCTGAATAAACAGACCATGCAGAAAAACCTGATCTTACGATCGAACCAACTCCGTATTAAGTACAGGTGATTGTATGGCGCAAACCGGTCTTCTTCTTATCACAGATATTACTGGCTATTCAAAATACGTCCACCAAACCGAGCTTGAACATGCACAGAGCAGCCTGTCGGATTTACTCCAATTATTGATCGACTACACCCGTTCACCGCTGATCTTATCCAAACTGGAGGGCGATGCGGTATTTGCCTATGCATTTCCCGAAGGCTTCTTGCAGGGACAGACTCTGGTTGAAATGGTCGAGTTCTACATATCTCGCCTTCCGCAAAGCGCTTGAGTTGATGATTCGCAATACCACCTGCATGTGCGCCGCGTGCCGCAGCTTGAAAGACCTCGACCTGAAATTCTTCGTCCACTATGGTTCCTTCACCATCCAAAAGCTGAATGACTATCGCGAGCTGATGGGCAATGATGTCAATCTGGTTCATCGCCTGGCGAAAAACCATATCAAGGAACAAACCGGTTTTGGAGCTTACGCAGCTTACACTCAGGCGATCATCGATAAATTGGGATTGAGCGAGATTGCAGGGAGCATGATTTCCCATCGTGAGACCTTCGCAGATGTCGGCGAAGTACAGTTGTACGTTCAAAATATGCACGCCGTCTGGGAAAGACGTGGCATTGAAGTACAAATCACAGCAGAGAAGAACCACATGATGGGCAAGCTTGAATTTGACTTTCCTTATCCGCCTGATGTCATGTGGCAATATATAACTGCTCCCGAATTTCGCTCGGTTATTAATGGTTCCGAATCTCAGGAATTCAAAGATCTGTCCGATGGGCGCGCCGGTATTGGTTCGTTATATGTATGCGCTCATGGAAAGAATCAGGTGCTGCAGCCCATCCTGGACTGGGAACCCTTTGAAGAATATACAACATCTGATCTAATAATGGGTGCGCAGTTTCTTCATACTATTCAAGTAGCCCCTGACGGAGACGGCACGTGCTTGAAGTATTCGGTGGGTGTTTTGGATATATCCCCTGTTAAATTCCTGATCTTAAGGTTGATGACTCGCGGGTTATTGGTATACAAGAAATCCAGGTTTGCGAAACTGCGCCAACGTATCGATCAGGATGTAATTGAGCGCGGAGCTTTCATTTCGACTGAAAGCCGCATCAACACACAGGCTGTCACTGATACGGTTTCGAGACATTTTTCAACTGGCGAATAGAACTGCCTCACCTTGATCGAGGCGAAATGGTTGGCGAGATAGTTTATTTCTTCTCCAAGTCCTCCCTGCTTCAATTCACGGTGGTTCGCAGGGAGAGAGTGTTTAGTTGGTTTTTAGTTGGTTCCTTATCTTCTCAGGCAGATGTATACTTTATCGATAGGGAGAAGCTTTTGAAATCTGAGTTTGACCGCGAAGGTAAGAACCAACTCCACAGGAAGGCGCGCCTGAACAAACCAACAATTCGCCAATTCTGGTATTGTCATAAGAAGGGAGAACATGATGATTGATGACCTGACCACCTGGCTGGTAACCGGTGAGCCCTGGATTGAATATCGCACACGCCTCGATTTACTGGGACAGCGGGAAGACGATGAGCAAGTAGAACAGGCTTATCATAATGCCCTGGATCATCCTCAAATACGGAACATCATCACAGAATTGTCAGATTGGCCTGGTCCGATCCTTAAATCGCACAAGAAGGCAGGACACAATTTACATAAACTGGTCTTCCTAGCAGATATTGGATTGAAAACGGATGAGCCTATTATCCAGAAAATCGTTCAACAAATAACTGAATATCGTTCACCGGAAGGTCCCTTTCAGGTTTTGGTAAACATCAAACCTCGTTATGGGGGCACAGGAGAGGACCAGCTCGCCTGGATGCTGTGTGATGCACCTTTGGTGCTGTATGCCCTGGTCAGGTTTGGATCAGGTGACTCACCTGAGGTCCAGGATGCTCTCCATTATCTACTCGGGCTGACGAGAGATAATGGGTGGACGTGTACAGTTTCAGCAAGCATCGGTAAGTTTCGAGGACCTGGACGAAAAGATGACCCATGTCCATATGCGAATTTGGTGATGCTGCGCTTGCTGTCACAATTTCCTGAGCTGCATTCTGATCCCGCAGTTGAAACAGGAGTGGACACTTTGTTAACGATGTGGGAAAACCGTAAAGAAAGGCGCCCGTATCTTTTTGCGATGGGTACTGACTTTGCGAAGATAAAAGCGCCTATGGTTTGGTATGATATTCTGCATATCAGTGACGTTTTGTCACAATTTCAAATAGCCTTAGCAGATGAGCGATTTCATCAACTGATCACAGTTGTGAAAAACAAAGCCGACGAAGATGGAAAATTTACCGCCAAATCCATCTGGATGGATTGGAAAGGCTGGGAATTTGGACAGAAAAAAGAACCTTCGCGGTGGATAACATTACTGGCGCATAGGATGCTGCAACGTTCAGGAATGATCCAGCGAATGTAAATCAGCCAGGTGGAAAATTGAGGTGAACTGTATTGCCGTGGTAAATGCTCCTATATCGTGGCTTAGTTTTTCTGCTCAGCCTGCTGATTTGGATTAATAACTGCTTTACGTGCTTCTGATTTCATCCTGCGGATGTGCTTTCGCATCCCTTTCGAGGGACGTTTCTTCTTTGGTTTGCTGTCCTTTTTCTGAGCAGGTTTTTCTGTCACTGTTGTACTCCTTTTCTAATTACAGGCACTGGTAATCGAGTGCAGTTTGGGCGATCGATTACTCAGCATCCTGACGAAAAATATTAATTTCTGCCGGCGAATCCCCAGCAGATAAATCAAGGCTAAAACATCTTCGCAGCTAACGAAGATGTCACCCAGCCCATTTATCTGTTTCCAGCTGGTGATCTTTGATCGATATCTTGAAACGATTCAACGTGATCCCAAAAACATCAGGAAATTGTTCAGGTAAAACCCACGCCCCCATCCAGCCAAAACCATGACCGATTCTTTGAAGTTCTAGATATTAACCTCCTCTACTCAAAGCCCCCCTATTCAGTGAATAGGCATTAAAGTATATCATGAAACCAGTAGTACCAATGTCACAAGAAGACAAAATAGTCGATCGCTTGTTCGAACACCTTTCAGGTTCCAACCCGGTCTCCGGCTGAGTTCATCCTCATTACGGTTTCTTCACCAGGGGCAAAAACAACCGCTGGTAAACCGGAGCTTCGCTCATCAAGTTGAACAGGGTAAGGTGGTCCACCGTGCTGGTCACGGAATAATCGGTGCGCTCGATCTGAGTTATTCCCTCATCAACATATTCACTCCCGTTCCACCAGTACAGTTTCAGTGTATCCGTCAGAATGCTGCCATCGTTGAGGTAGCCCACCGTGATGGTCATCGGTTCTACCAGGTCAAACAGAGGATTACCCTGGCTGTCAGTGGCTGACAGGTCAAACCAGACCCCGGCACTTTGCAGATCACCTGTTTGGACGGAAGCGGCGGAGACCGGCAGTGAAGGCTTGTAGCGCAATTCCATGATCACGTCATCCCAGGTCGGTGGGACATAAACTGTCACCAATTCCAGCGGGTCGTTGGATGAAAAAGAGCCGCCACCGGATGGAATGGCGACGGACACCGGATCCGGCGGGGTCGGGGTGCCGGTGGATGGACCGCGGCGCGAAAACATGATGTCGTGAAACGCTTTGTAGTCTTCCTGGTCATACCACACTGCGTAAAGGTTGCCACCGTCGTCCACCCCCAGGCTGGAGTGCTTGCCGTGATGGTTTGCTGCGGTCAGTATGACATCAGCTGACCAGTTCCGACCATAATCGTTGGATTCGCTGAAATAGAGACGCCTGAGGCTGGATCCGGTTATCTTCTGTGTCCAGGTTGCATAATAACGCCCGTCCTTGTAGGCGGCAAGCGCTCCCGGTCCCTGGATTTCCTCGGCGGTGGTCGAGCTGATGGTGGACGATTTCCATCCTTCCTCACCAGGTCGAGAGTTCATAGCCGTGAGTCTTCCGGAGCCTGAATGATAGGCATAGAACGACATGTTGTAGGGGTCGACGGTGATAGATGGTTCGGACTCACCTACCCCTACCGGGAGTGGGAGCGGACCGACCCCCCAGGTCTGCCCGTTATTCCTGGATGCTGCGCTCAGAATATCGCTGTCAACTGGAAGGTTGTGCAAAGCCGCACGCAGCGAGGTGTCGGACCGGGCAAAATCCATCCCCCTGATGTCCACATATTCGTTTTCGTACGGTCCCAGGAGCACGTGAGAGCCGTTAATCCAGGATTGTCCTCCATTGGTGGATGCTCTGTGTAGTGCAGTGACCCCGGTGTAATCGTGCGTAATCGTCATCAGCCACATAACATTCAGGTGCCCTTCCATACCCGACCGGGTGTCGGCTACCAGCCTGAGGTTCGCTGGATTGTTAACGCTGGCGACTGTTGTGGCGGCAGACCAGCTTTTGCCGTTATCGATGGACGATACCAGATAGACACCCGAACCATCGGCAAAGGCTACATAGATTTTTCCGGCTGCATCAATTGCAACCTGGGGGTACAGACCGCCCAACGCGTCGTCATTGACCTGGACATTGGCGCTCCAGCTGGTGCCCTGGTCAGCCGAATAGGAAAAATAGATGTCCGATCGAGAGTTGCGGTGGTCGACCCAGACCACGTACAGTTTGCCGGTGCCCGAAACGACCATATGCGGGTCTTCTCGTTCGACGCCCACACCGCGTTCGTCGTTGATGGCAACAGGTTGGCTCCAATCGGGTTCATCGGTCAAAGTGGGCAGGACCGATATGAGGTAGGGTAGGATCAGGGATGCAACCAACACCAGGATAAAAAACGGGGTCCGAGCAGAAGACCGGTAGATCACGATGTCACCTCCATTGTTGAAACGGTCGCTATATCATCTTATCTTGGATCATATTTTGTTCTGTCATCCTGAGGAAGAGACTGCAAGAATTCCCCAAGTCTCACCAAGGCTGTCCGCAACACAGCCAGAACTGCAAAGGTCAATTTTTATTACAATATACCATGAAATATAAGGTACGCTAAGGTAATCGCGCACCTTATAATTTATCAGAGGAATTTAGTTCTCGCTGCTGAAATTGTTACCTTGCGGCTATGTCCGATGATGAAAAGAAGACCACAGTAGTAAATCGATCTTATCGTCGGTTCCAGGCAATTCCCGATCAACCTGCCGCAGGCGGACCTTGCATCACACGATCTCGCAGGACCGCATACGCCTGAGGATCGGTCGGGCTGAGGCCATACACTTCCGCCATCAGCAGCTCTAACCACCACGTCGCCCCTGCTTCAGCGGCAGTGCTGACCCGAGCGGCGGCTTCTATCGCGTCGTCGCCTGGTGTCATACCCATTTTGATCACATCAAACGGACCTTCCAGACCGAGCCGAGTGCGCTCAGCCAGCACAAAAGCAACTGCCTCGGCGAAAACCGGTTCCTGCTCTGGACCATACACGTTAAACAGCGGGAACATGCCGTCCCAGCGCGCCATTCGGCGGAACGGACGTTTGTTCTGGCCATCCACCGCCCACCCATATCGGGATGCGTGGTTGTTGGAGCGGCTTCGGCAGAAACTGCGCCTGCTCAATATGATAATGCTCGCCTTGATATTCAAATGACTCGCCAGACCACAGCCCGACCAGGATGTCCAATCCCTCATCCAGCATGCGGCCGCGTGATGGCAGGTCCGTCTCTTCGCCCAGGAGGTCCCACTCGGTTTTCCCACCGCCAATGCCCACGCCCAACACCAGGCGCCCGCCTGAAAGCCGGTCGAGCGTGACGGTTTCACGGGCAAGCTTGTGCGGTCGGCGGCGCGGCAGCGGCGTGACCGTCGTACCGAGGATGATGGATGTGGTCTGCAATGCGGCAGCGGTCAGCGCTATCCAGGGATCCGTACATGGCAGCGAGTTACCGGCTTCATCTTTTTCGGCGATGTGGTCCCACAAGAAGAAACCATCCCACCCGGCGGATTCGGCGTCACGCGCCAGGTCGTGCGATGAGTCGGGCATCCCCGAAGGGACCATGGTTCGGCAGATAAACAGCGGTTTTCAGTCTGGGGGACATGGTTAGATTCCTTTCAGTGTGAGGAAAAAACGGTAAGGTAAGTATACCTGCAATATTCCACAACACCCATGGTCGGACTACTTCAATAAACCCTATAAAGAAAAAAACAGACATTCAACGGCGCTGGTTTTCTTATCATGTCAATCCAGCTTTCTGCGAATTGGAATCCTCGAGCCTGATTATTGAAGATAAATTTACTAGGTTTAAATTTATTTGGAACACGCAAGTTTGTATAGATCACCGTGCATTTCAAGCTAAGGTCTACCCGTTAACCGGTCCCATTCAGCGACCGGCAACAAATCCGTGGGGAATGCCCATCCCAGCGTTTTCATCGATCCTTCGAAGTATTCCGTTTTGCCATCACCCGCTCTCCGGTAGCTGTTATCACATTCAACCAGGTAAACGTCCACCGGAAATGTGAGCCGGGTTTGGACATTATCTTCACCGGTCCATAGATAATCATCGACCGACATCTTCTCGATGAGCTTGCAGTAGGTTCCATGGTAAACCCATAATCGGTCAGCGATGGATTGTGGAGGGTCATTCGCAGAAGGATCCCTGTTCAGGTGGAACCGTGAATCGGGGCATACCTCGGCAGGGCACCATGCTACCAGCGTTTCCGATGAATCAATATCGTAGGTAGGTTGGTTTGCTTTTACGATCGTCCCACATGCCGCAAGGCTCAGGGCAATAACAAACATGGGAAGGGTGATTGTTTGCTTCATCATTAATCCTCCTGAAGCTAATTTCCAGCAATAACCAGGGGTGCCAACGGCTCATAGGCTACCCTCCTGCCGACTTCTTCCTCTCCCACATTGCCTTGAGGGCAAATATCTCACCCAGGTGGCGTACATTGTCCAGAAGTGCCATCTGGATGAGCTGGTACCCGCTGTATTTACCTTCAAATCCCACTCCTGCTTGCAGCAGCTCCTCGATGGAAGTCCTGGCAAGGAATGCAGAGACATCAGCTTTCACCTCGTCGATATAACCCAGCAGCTCCTCCCGGTTGAGATGGGGGATGGCTGCTACCTCTTCTCTTGTGTAGCCGTTGACGGATCCCCAGCCATCCCGCCCAATACCCCGGGGATCATAGCCAGTCCGTTCTGCCCAACCGCCGCTGAACCACACCTCGTTGGTCGCTTCTTTGCCTTGAACATGCTGGTTCAAGAAGACATCAAACACCCTCGCCATATGCCAGACGGTGACGGCGATGCTGTTCGCTTCAGGATCGGGAGTCCAGTAAAGACAATCTTCGTCCATCACCTCCATGACGCGGTGCAGGCGTCGCAGGTTGTCGTTGAGCAGGTCGACGAGAACATCGTTTGCAGTCATGTGGAATGGAGTGGTCGAACAATTCACGGACGGCATAGCTGGATTATACCGCCTTAAAATCGACTAAATTCCACACTTCGGTCATCCCCATGCCCTTGATATAAAATTTCCCCAAAGACTCGCCCACGAATCTGTCCTTGATCAGCTCGTAAGTCGGGTGCGTGACCTGGATGGTTCCCTGAATGCCGTGCAACTCCATGCGGCTTGCCATGTTCACCGTGGCGCCCCATAAATCGTAGCTGAACTTCTTGCGCCTGATGACGCCCGCCACCAGGGAGCCCGAATTGATCCCGATGCGGAAGGTAATCTTCCTGCCGTTGAACTCGTGTTTGTCCACATAATCACGGACTTCGATCGCCATCGAGGTCAAGATCAGGGCATGTTCAGGACAGGGAAGCGGCACCCCATTGGCGATCACTTCCGGGAGGATACTGAGCAGGAGTTTCTCCGACTTTTCCTGTTCTACTTCCAGGAGCTGGTAGGCTTAATCCCGCTGGCGGATGACAGAATACAACATCAAGACCGTGATGCTGCCCAGGATGATGAAGCTGGCTCCATGATGAACCATATTGTGGACCTGCTGGAAATCGATCATTTGACAACCATCCAATCTTTTGTTAGAACTCTTTATGTCGCTCAACGACATATCGTCAACTGTCATAGCTTAACGGAGAAGGTCAAGGAAATGTCCAAACAGGATTTGCCGGTCGAGGAGGGAGTGCCTGCCGGGTTAACGCCATTGCGCGAGCCAACACTTTTCATCTTGTTGACGCTGTCCAAAGAACGCAAGCACGGCTACGCAATACTCAAGGATGTCGAGGCGCTCAGCGAGGGCAGGATTGTCCTGAGCACTGGCACACTCTATGGTGCCCTGGCTCGCTTGCTGGAACAGGGGTTGATCAGGAAATCTGGCGAAGATAATGGGAGTTCTTTTTCCAACAACAGATCAGGGAGTGTTGATACGCGGCAAACGTAAGTATTACGAGTTGACACAATTTGGATATCGGGTGTTGGCAATGGAAATTAAGCGGTTGAGTACGATATTGGCTACGGCTAACAGGGAACTGGGAGCAGAGGGGATCTAGCCATGCTGGTCCGTTTACTCACTCGCCTGTACTCTCACCTGCTCAAGCTGTATCCTGACCGTTTCATGGACGAGTTTGGGGTCGAGATGGCAAGTGTGTTCTCCCAGGCGCTGATGGGTCTGGACAATTCCACTCCCCCACCGATCACAAGGAGGATAAGAAATGACCCGTTTATTTTTACGAGAAGTATGGGATTTTCCGCGCACCTACCTGGATGCCCGGCGTTACCAGGTTTCCTCAGGCACCGGTGAAACCCCTGCCGGGAGAGCATCCTACAGGCAGGGGGATGTGGCAGAGACCTGGGTAGGGCGCCCCGCCTCCTGGACTGCTGCTCTTTTAGGCGCGTTACCTTTCTTGCTTTTCGGTCTGGCTTACTTGCTAGAGGGGTTCGCCGAGTTGGGTGGGCTTTACGGTCCTGCTTTCAACCTGCTGGATGGAAGCTTTCTGGTCAGTCGCCTGTACTCCCCGGCAATCATCTTAACTGCGCCGGTTGGAGTTTATTTCATCTGCGTTCTGGGACTGTTGTTCGGTATTGTGAAAGGCTTTCCCCGCTGGTCTTATGCTTACCTGGGTTTGTCCGTCTACTTTGGCTGGTACTACAGCAACGGTCGCTTCTACGGTGTGGTTTACGGCTTGTGGGCATGGCTCCCTTTGCTCGCTGCTATGATCCTGGGTTTGCTGCTCAAACGCTCCCTCAAGCCACTGACCGGTCTGCTCCAGGGCATCTGGAACGACTGGACGCGACTGGCTTTCGCCCTCTACGCTTTCTTTCTACCGATGCAGACGATCTTCTTCTTCGATGGTGATTGGGGCGTATTGCAGCTTTATGGTCTGGTCTTCGATACTTTACTGCTAGCCACCATAGCGGTCGTATTCTTGCGCTCGCGCACCACCTGGGGCAGGATACTCTCCCTGGAGGCTGCCATCCTGATCCTGGTTGTTAAAGGAATCTGGATGACATGGATAGGTGAGGTCAAGGGTGTGCTGGATTTGCCAGTGGTAATATCCATCATCCTTCTCTATATTGGTTTACTGCTGCTGCCCGGAGTGATCGGGCTGCTGAGAGGGCGAGTTAATGCTTTGACATCGCAATGATCAGCATCGAAACACAACGACTGCACATCCGTAACTTTACCCCTGCAGACTGGCAGGGGTTCCAGGACGTCATCGTCCGCTACCAGGCTTCCGACAGCGCGAAATACGAACCGCCCTGGCCGACGTCGGATGATGAACTCCAGGGCATGGTCCAGTGGTTCGCCTCCGCTGACGACTTCCTGTGTGTCTGCTTGAAACCTGCGGGCACCGTCATCGGTCTGCTCGCCATCGAGCGAAGAGAGGACAACGAGGACAATGTGCGCAACCTGGGCTATATCTTCCACCCGTCGCACCAGGGCAATGGCTATGCGCAGGAAGGCTGCCGGGCTGTCATGGCTCACGTCTTCAACAGGCTGGGAGCGGTGATGATCCACACCGGCACTAACCCGCAGAACGAAGCCTCCGTCCGTTTGCTGAACAGGCTGGGTTTCAACCGTGTCGATGAGGGTGAGTTCACCCTCACCCGGGAAGAATGGCAGGCGTTGAATCCCGACCTAACATAACCACGAAACACACGAACCTTGCGAAGGTTTGAAACCTTCGCAAGGTTGGATCGAAAAGGAGCGAAATGCCAGCAGTAAGCCATCGAATTTACCTGTGCCCCAGAGAAAACGGCGAGCTCCAGGCTGGATCATGGATTTTCCGCTATGGTGGAAGCGTGACGAATTCTTCGAGAAGTATGGCGAGCGCCGCGAAGAAATGATCCTATTTAATTTGCGGAGGAATCGTTAATGCGCATTGCTATCATCGCTCCAGGAAGCCGGGGGGACGTCCAGCCATATCTTGCCCTGGCAAAAGGTTTACAAGATGCCGGTCATGAGGTGCGCATCCTGACCCATGAGAATTTCGAAAATTTCGTCCGGTCGAACCAGCTGGATTACTGGACCTTGAGGGGGAACGTACAGGAAGTGGCTGAGAGCGAGGAGATGCGCCAGTTGTTAGCCAGAGGCAATTTCCTGGCGATCGCCAGGTTCCAGGCGGATGCGGCTCAACGCGCAGCCGTCGAATGGGCTCAGGACGGGCTGGCTGCCTGCCAGGGGATGGAGTTGATCATTGCCGGTATCGGCGGTCTCTTCATGGGAGTTGCCCTTGCAGAAAAGTTGAGGCTCCCTCTGGTGCAGGCTCATTACGTGCCCTTCACACCCACCAAGGAATTCCCTGGGGCATTATTCCCTCAAATCCCCTTCGAACTGGCAGTTGTTAACTACCTGTCCCACGTCATCACCCGCCAGATCATGTGGCAGGGATTTCGGGCAGCTGACCGAAAATCCAGAGAAAATGTGCTTGGGTTGCCAGCTGCCCCCTTTCTTGGACCTTATCACTCGGAAGTTTTCAAGGGAGTGCCCGTGCTGTACGGCTTCAGCCCTTCCGTCATCCCGCACCCACCAGATTGGGGTGCTGAGCAGATCATCACCGGATACTGGTTCCTGGATGATGGAGATGCGTGGATGCCTTCCCCGGACCTGGTGGATTTTCTTGAGGCTGGACCGGCACCTGTATATATCGGGTTCGGCAGCATGAGTAACCGCGACCCGCATGAAACCGCCGAAACCGTGATCAAAGCGGTAGGGCTTAGCCAGCAACGGGCAGTGCTGCTATCTGGCTGGGGAGGATTGCAGGCGAACCGTTTACCGGATTCGATCTTCCTGCTCGATTCAGTTTCCCATTCCTGGCTCTTCCCGCGCATGTCGGCAGTCGTCCACCATGGAGGCGCCGGGACCACTGCGGCGGGGCTCAGGGCAGGCGTCCCCACGGTGGTGATCCCGTTTTTTGGGGACCAGCCATTCTGGGGTGCGACGTGTGGAGGAGCTGGGCGTTGGACCGAGACCAATCCCGCGCAAGCAGCTGAGTGGCGAAAGCCTCGCCCAGGCAATCGAGGAGGCAGTTACCAATGACGACTTACGCCGGCGCGCAAAGGAACTTGGCGCCAGCATCCGTGCTGAAGATGGCATTGCAAAAGCAGTAGAGATCATCGAGCACATCAGCAGGGATCGTCCTGTACTTCCTCTTTAAGGAAACATTCTCTATGTTCAATGAAACAGACCTGGAGAAAGTGATCAAGGAAACCATGCAGCGCTGGGACGTGCCCGGCATGGCGGTGGGGATTGTAGAGCACGGAGAGATTCGCTACATAAAAGGTTTTGGTGTGCAGAGCCTGGATACAGGTGCCCCGGTGACGAGTGATTCTGTTTTTGGAATCCAGTCCATTTCCAAATGCTTTACCGCCACTGCGGTCATGCAGTGCGCTGAGCGCGGGCTCCTTGACCTGGATGCAGCGCTGGTCGAGTACCTGCCCTACTTCCGGCTGGACGATGACCGATGCCAGCAGATGACCATCCGCCAGGCGCTCAGCCACACCTCCGGGATGCCCGACATGGACGAGTTCGAGTATGTCGACCTGATATCGCATCCCGAAGAGGATGAAGGCGCTCCAGAACGCTTCGTGCGCTCGTTAAAAAACCGCAAGCTGGTCGCCAGCCCAGGAGAGCGTTTCAGCTACAGCAACATCGCCTACAATGTTTTGGGAGATCTGCTGGCAAAGGTCTCGGGCAGCACCTTCGAGAGCGTGATGAAAGAACGCATCCTGCTCCCGGCTGGCATGACGAACAGCACCTTCCTACCCGGTGAGGTTCCGCCCGGTCTCCTGGCGGTGCCCCACCTGCGCTCGCCCGGGATGAAGCCCTACCCCGGCTATCCCTACCACCGCGCCGACGCCCCTGCCAGCTTCCTGCACGCCACGGTAGTGGATATGTGCCGCTGGGCACTCACCAGCCTGAAGCGCGGAGAGGGCAGCGGAGGCAGCATCCTCTCGCCAGCGGGTTACCGGCTGATGTGGACGCCGGTGGCGAAGCGCGGTGAGCCGCCCAGCATGTACGAGCAGATGGGGCTGGGCTGGAACCTGGGTCACTTCAACGGTTTTAACTACAATCTCTCATGGCGGAGCGGGGTTCGGCGGTACTGCCTTCTTTTTTATCCTGCCTGAGCTAAATTCCGCTGCGGTGGTGCTGTGCAACGAAGAGTCGTGGGCTTGCAACCAGGTCTCTCAGGCGATTGCAAATATGCTCACCGGGCAGGAGCCGCAGCCGGGACCCGTCTCGTGGATGGTTCCGGTCAGCCGGGCGCTGGCGGAGGGCGGCATCGCAGCCGCACGGGCGCGCGTTGCCGAGATTCAATCCCCCGGATGCGAAGAAGTCGAAATTGATCCCTGGGAGCTCGATATGCTTGCCATCCAGCTGCTGCTGGCGAAGCAGCCTGGTATGGCTATGGAAGTGCTGGATTTGAACATCCAGGTGCACCCTGAGCACATCGATGCCTATATGACACTGGGTAGACTTGCCCACCAGAAAGGTGAAACCGTAAAGGCAAAAGAAATCCTCTTGCGAGCACAGTCCATCGATCCAGCCAATGCCAGTCTTGCCAGTCTGCTAAAGCAGATTGGTGATAATATTTAATTCTGCATACCATCGAACCAATTACCTTTCATAATAAAGGAAATCCACAATGACCGAAGAACAAAACCAACCCGACAGCGCTGCCCCTGCGAAACACCCGGGCGGCTTCACCCAGCTTCAAAACCAGCCAGTGACTCTGCACAACACCGTCGGTCTGGTTTTCATGAGCATCATGGCGTTCATCCTGCTGGTGGCGCTGCTGCGCTCGCAGGGTCGTTACCAGGATTTGCTGAAGAAGATGATCCCGGAAGGATAACCATACCTGATATTCGCAAACGATAAAACGGCTGATGTATGGATCCAGGGGCAGTATCTGTTTCCATAATACAAGGGACGATTGTTCCCGGAAGGATTGATTAAAACTTGGTAAAGACGAATAAAACAATAAAAATAAGTGATGGGAGAACTCTTGGATTTGCAGAATATGGATCAAGCGCCGGTTCGCCAATCATGTACTTTACAGGAGGTAATAGTTCAAGGTTGGAAGGTAAATGGTTCGAAAATGACGCTCTTGAGAAGAATATCCGCTTGATTGTTCCAGATCGACCAGGATTTGGTCTCTCGACGTATCAGGCAAACAGGCAACTTCTCGATTGGCCTGACGATGTCATTGAGTTAGCAAACGCTCTATCACTTGATACCTTCTCGATATTCGGTTTGTCGGGTGGTGGACCACACGTACTGGCGACAACGTACAAAATACCTGATAGGTTGAAAAAAGTTGCCGTTATCAGTGGAACTGCCACGCCAACCATGCCGAATAAATATCGGGGAATGTGGGTACCCGTAAAAATTATTTTTTGGTCCGCCAAGAGACTGCCGAGCGTGAATTGATTTCTCCTTGGACAAATGGCAGGATTTTATAGCAATGAAGATCAGATGATGAAAAGAATGAAACAGGCATTACCCAAGCCTGATGTGGAGCTGGTAGAAAGACGACCTGAAGTGATCCGTATCTTTGCAGAGGCGACAAAAGAGGCTCATCGAAATGGGATCAAAGGAGATGCATGGGAATGGCAGCTTTATGTCAATGATTGGGGTTTCCAGTTGATGGACATAAAAAAGGAAATCAGATTATGGTACGGTAAGTACGATCAGCAGGTGCCGATTGGAATGGGACGATTCCTTTCGAAGGAACTGCCGAATTCACATCTCATTGAAGTAGAAGATGGAGGGCATTTTTCTACGATTAACAATCATATAGTTGAAATATTTGATTATTTGAGGTAGAAAGCCAACCATAAGACAGTATCAAGACACCAATGAACATAACGATCAACACCTTCGGAACAAGGGGCGATGTACAGCCGTACATCGCCCTGGGTATTGGGCTTCAGCAAGCCGGACATTCCGTTCGCATCCTGTCCCACCAGATTTTCGAATCCTTTGTCAAAGAATATGGTCTGGATTTTTACCCGCTGAACCTGGACCCCCGCCAGGTGCTGGTCAACCAGGCGTTAGCAGAACTGGGGAACAATATGCTGCGCATCAACCGCTGGATGGAAGAGAACTTTAAGTCTGCGCTTGGGGAAATTTTCACTGCTACTCTTGAAGCGAACCAGGGATCAGATTTAATCATCAACTCTGGTCTGTCTTTTGCGGGGTGGCATGTCGCTGAAAAGTTGAAAACTCCAGCTTTAGCCACTTATCTTTGGCCCGTAACCCCCTCACGCCACATCCCGTCGGCATCCGGGACAATTCCTCCGAGGTGGCTGCCATTCAGAGGGTCTCCTCAATTATTGGTCGACCAAGCTTTCCAACCAGATGTTTTTCAATTTATTACTTTCCTCTGTGAACCTCAACCGGAAAAAGATTTTAGATCTTCCACCGATGCGGTTCAGGGATTACTGGTCATTGGATGCTCCTGACAGCCCCACCACTATCATCTACGGATACAGCGCGGCCATCCTCCCCAAACCTCCGGATTGGACCGGCAACCAGCAAATTTCCGGTTACTGGTTTCTGGATACTGCGAGGGATTACCTGCCCGAACCAGATTTGCTGGATTTTCTGGCAGCCGGTCCACCCCCGATTTACATCGGTTTGGGCAGCATGGTCGATCACGAACGGAGTGAATTCACCCGGATTTTGATCGATGCATTAAAAGAGACCGGTCAGCGCGGGATTCTATCGGGTGGGTGGAGTGAGTTGGGTAGTGAAAACTTGCCGGATTTTATTTTCCCGGTGGGTGAGGTCCCTCATGACTGGCTTTTTCCGCAGATGGCAGCCGTAGTACACCATGGTGGCGCCGGTACGACGGCTGCAGGATTGCGAGCGGGTGTGCCCAATGTGATCGTGCCATCCTTCGCAGACCAATTCTTTTGGGGTTGGCTGGTGCAGGAATCAGGCGCAGGACCTAAACCGATCCCCCGCAAAAAGTTAACCGCAGCCAACCTGAGCGAAGCCATCCAGCAAGCCGTCCTCGACGAAAATGTAAAGAATAATTCAAGGAAGATCAGCCAGCATATCCGAGATGAAAACGGAATAGAAGCTGCCGTGCGCATGATCGAGGGATTTGTTATAAAAAGTCATTTATGATAAAACACGAACTCAAGACGACAACAGGCGTTCGCCTGGTATATGATGAGGTTGGGAAAGGACCAACCATCCTGTTACTGCATGGCGCTGGTAAGACTCGGAAAGATTGGAACAAGGTGGGCTATGTCAACCGCCTCAAAGACAGTTTCAAGGTTATCAACGTCGATATACGCGGCAGCGGTGAGAGTGAATACTTGACCCACATAGGGGACTATCAAATTGAGAAAATCTGTAATGACCTGGACGAAATTATCAAGGCCAGCGGAGAATCAGAGGTTATCGTCTGGGGTTATAGTTTCGGGGGCAGCATCGCCCGGTATCTGGGCGCCTGGTATCCATGTGCGCGGTCCGGCTGGGTGAAGGCAATCGTGGTGGTGGGTGTGCCTTTTGGGCGTGCGGTCGATGAGTTCTTCGACCGGTACATCGACGAGTTCATCGAAAAGTATGGGTCACTGGCGAGGGCATATAATGAAAGCGCCCTGACCGAGGTGGAGCAGAAATCGGCAATCAAGGGACGCATCCCCGCCTGGGTTGCCTGTTTCCAGGCAATGCGCGGCTGGCCGGATGTCGGAGCAAGCGAAATTCCGTGTCCAAAATTATTGGTAGCGGGTACCAGGAACAAAAGCGTGACGGACTGGCTGGAAGGAAAGGAGCAGAGCCTCCAGCAGGCTGGCGTGCAAGTCGCCCTGCTGGAAGGGTTGAACCACCAACAGGAATTCAGCCAGATCGAGCGGGTTTTTCCTACCGTAAGATCATTTCTACAAGGAATTAACTCCCATCCTGTCCAGATGCCCAGTTGACATTCCCCCCTGCAGACTGTACATATCCCAGTTGTTCCATCGAGACCCAAGACGGTCCTGCATTGCCCACGTATTGACAATCTTGTTGTCAGCAATCTGGTAAATGCGGATCGAGTGGATTTCAACCTTCCTTCCAGTTGGAGGATTCCCCAGTAGAATTATAATAATAAGACTTACTTTATCAAATTTATAATATTTGTCCTGTGAAATTCAACATGGCGGCTGGTAAAATGAAAAGATGGATGGTGATTTGAAATTACCGGAGTTCGAATACAGAGGCTTGATGGCGGAAGCCTGGGATGTATTACGCGGGGACACGTCGGGCTGGCCCGATCGCTCTTTCTACCTGGAAGTGATTCGCAAATATGGACAGCCTGTGCTGGATGTGGGCTGCGGCACCGGGCGCCTGCTGCTCGATTACGCCCGGCAAGGGATCGATATCGATGGGGTCGATAACTCCCAGGACATGCTGGCGCTCTGCCGGCGGAAAGCGGACCAGCTTGGTTTACGGCTGAATATCTACCAGCAGTATGTCGAGGAGCTGGCACTGCCCCGCCAATACCAGTTCATCCTGGTGCCGTCCAGCTCCCTGCAGCTGGTCATCGAGCCTGAGTCGGTCGAGAAAGCGATGGGACGGCTGTACGAGTACCTGCTCCCCGGCGGCTTCTTGGTGGCATCGATCATGGCATTGTGGCAGGAGGGCGACCCGCTGGAAGCGGAGTGGGAGAAGACCGCTATCCGGGAGCAGGACGGTGCCACTTTCCGCAGGTTGTCACGCTCGCGGTTTGACCCCGAGACCGGGTTTGAGCACACGCAGGATCTGTACCAGAAGATCGTCGAGGGAAATGTGGTTGATGAGGAGCTGCACCAGCGCTCCCCGGCGACACGCTCCTACACGCAGCCCCAGATCAAGGCTGTCTTCGAGAAGGCAGGCTTCGGGAATTTGCAGCTTACCAGCGAGTTTACCTTCGATCCGGTGAAGCCGGATGACAGCGTGTTTGTGATCAGCGGGTGCAAACCTGAAATTTAAAATAGGAATATAGCCAGAGGAGGTTCTAATGAATGGTGTCCAGGATTTTGAGCAGGATCGTGAAAATTTGGTTGATTTCTGCAGGATACATAAGACTTTATCTATAACATCTACACGGAGGGGGTAAATTCAAAAGGTGCGCGAATTATCCGGGATGAGCTACAACCATTTTTTCGTGATGCATTGGTTGAGTTCGAAGAAAGGTTTGACCTCGATGTGTCAAAAAGAAAAGTAAGAGCCCTATCGGATTCACAGATGATCCGCTTTGGTCTTTTCGGTGCGCAGTTGCGTCTGAAGCTGGAATTGATCAACCGGCTTAAAAATGAAAGGTTTTCTCTTGGCGGGAGTGGAATTCTGAAAAAATTAATCGATGCGATCGATACTTTGCTCGATAGTTTACTAGCCGCGACAGGGTTGGATGAGGCTTTGAAGGAGTTGAGCGAATTGGTCAGAAGGCTCACAGGCGATTTACAATTTATGTGGGTTATCGAGCCTACGTCGAAATCGGTTGAATGAACCTGAAAGTGTGCCCCATGCGATTACATCTTCAAACAGGTCAGGTTTAAAAGCCACCGTACCAGGTTAATCGGAAAGGGCATAAACGGTTACCTTGTCTCGCTTTCCCTTGATCTGAACGTCCGTCAGCAACCTGGCGCCCACGTCCGGAACTTCGTTGAGCGCCTGATAGGTTTCGTCGCTAACAAGAATGGGAAAGCCGGTATCCTTGGTCTTGTCCTCCAGCCTGGCGGCCAGATTGACGGCATCCCCCATTACCGTGTATTCGATCCGCTCTTTGCCGCCGACATTGCCGGCAATGACTGGCCCACTGGCAATGCCAATCCCTGACTCGAGGGTTGGTAGGCGGGCGACGGTTTCCTCCTGATTGAAAGCTGCCAATGCCTGGCGCATCCCAATGGCCGTCCTCACTGCTCGATCTGCATGATCGCTCATGGGATTGAGGGGCGTGCCAAAGACCGCCAGGATAGAGTCTCCTCCAAAGCGAGTGACCACGCCCCCATGATTGACGATGACAGACACCATGGCGGTCATGTAGCGGTTAATCAGTTCAACCAGCCGTCTGGGCGGCATTTGTTCGCTGAGAGTTGTGAAGTCACGAATATCCGAGAACATCACCGAGCAGTTGACCAGCTCTCCACCAAGACCGGCCCCGGTTTCCACGGCCGCTTGAGCCACTTCAGAACTGACGTAAAGTCCAAATAACTTCCGCAATCTCTCCCCCTGTCGCAACCCGTCTGTCATGGAGTTAAACCGCTCGCTCAGGTATCCCAACTCGTCGTTGGTGGTCACCACAATCCTGGTATTAAGCTCGTTCTTTTCCACGCGGCCCATCGCCTCTTGCAAAACCTGCAGTGGCCCCACAATGGCGCGGGCGACGAGTACGGCCGTGATCACACCGGCGACCAGGCCGACTGCGAGGATGAATAACTGCACAAGGATGAGATTGTCCAGAATTGCCTCGGGGTTCTCGGCATCCAGCAAGGCGCGGGTGCGTACCTGCGACAGGATGACGAGCAAGATTGGCGTAAGCCCGCCAATCAGGGTGAAGGCCAGCAACAAGCGCCTCCGTACCCATAGTCGAAAGGCGGGGACAACGCTCAGATTCCCTTCGGGGAAAAAGGTGGGTACCTGTTGACGCCAGATCAGATCGGTGCCAAAGTAAACGATGGTCGTCGTGACGGCGCCGCCTATGGCTATGCCGACGAAGTTGCCCGGATTATCGTACAAGATGGAGAAAAATATGGCCACCAACAGCCCGGTCGCGGCCACGAGGGAAGCGACGATGAGTGGCCAATTCAGTACCAAACGGGCAACACTCGACGGCAATTCTGAAGCGGGTGTGCCAGCCTCAATTAACCGCAGCCAATTCTGGATTGGTCGCCCTAGCCGGTTGATTATCGCAAAAGCCCCTACAAATATCACGACACCGGCGATCCCGAAGATCACGATGTCTTCGGTTTCGAGCGAGCGAACCGCCACTCCACCAACAGGCAGCGGATCGATAATCGAGAAATACAGAAAGATGATCAGCGCACCAAAGAAGTTCGCGCCCAAGATTAGCGCCACGAGCTTGCGGGAAATGTCTCGTGAAGATGGCTGGGAGTTTATTGTTGAATATGTAGTTGCAGTTCGCTTCACCGATCAGGCGCCAGGAGCAAGGAAGATGAGCATGGAGGAAAACGGTTCGGAGATGATAATTGGCAGAAGATGAGCGATAATAACCGGGGTTAGACTGCGCTTGCCCCACAAGAAGAGACCGCCTAAAATCAACCCAAAAATCACGCTGAAAATGAAGCTAAACACATTAAATGCCCAGATGGTGTGATAAAGAGCGAAGAGCAAGGCCGATATCACCAGCTGCCCCCAGTTCGGGATGTTGATCTGGCGCAAGCCGTTCATCACGTAGCCGCGGGTGATCAGGTCTTCCATGAGGGCGCCGAAGACCGCTATTAGGATGGCCGCCAATCGGAACAGGTTGATTTCGGCCAGGTTGGCATCCGGATCGAATTGGAGAGTGCTGCTCAGAAACAGAGCTCCCCAGGCCAAACCGGCAATGACTGCCACGATGATGGCCGCTAAGCGAGACGGCTGACCCCAGCCCAATCTGCCCAGTTTCTCGCGCAAGGAATCGGATCGCATGTCAGTAAATCTGAAGATGACGGTCAGGATGATGCTGAAGCCGATGACAAAGGTGAAGAGCATGATCATAACGGCAGTTTCGATCCCAAATCGCTCGCCCAAGAAATTAGGCACCGGCCCGAAAATCGGCCCGATGAGCAACAGCAACAGGATGGCAACGATGGCCAGGTGACGCGGGATAACACTTCTTTCTTGTACTTCCATTACCTTCCTCCTTTGGTTAACATAAAAAGGATGGGGGACCCAATTCATTTGCGTTATCATTTGAATAAATTAGGTCTACAATATCTAATTATAATACTATAAAATCAATAACTCACCTCCTCACCGAAAAAAATGTGGGTTTCGAAGATATAGCTGAAGTATTTTTAGTGTTCGTTTTTCATAACTACGAGTTAACTTTATTGCAAAATCCACCTTATTTTGTAGATTAACTCGCAGGCGGTTTGGTCCTGAGCTCATTCATGCATCGCCGGCAAGGGTGGGAGAGACGGTGATCGTCACGGTCTCACTTTGTGTGGAAGCCTCGTCACCTGAGAAGACACCATTATCGTCGTAGGCGATTGCGTAAATCTCATGGGGTCCGGCACTGACATTCGTCCATTCGAAAGTGTAAGGGGCGAATACGGTGGCCAGCTCTTCGCCATCTCCAAAGATTTCGACTCGAATTATGGAGCCGTCGGGGTCAGACGCATCGGCGCTGATCGTTATCGACTCACCAAACGGCACCGATGAGCCATCTGCAGGCGAGGTCAAGCGTGATGATGGGCGGCAAGATTCTCTCGGAAATTCCCTTCACAGGTAAAATTATCACCATCGTTATCATCGCTGTTGCTGCCGTCCGGGCAGGTCGTGTTGCCCCATACCACGCCGTCAAAGTTAACGCCGCTACTTTGTTGGCGCCGAGCAGTGTCACGTCGCGGAAATCGGCATTGTTGAAGCTCGTATGACCAAGATGACGTACCGCTCAAATCTGCGCCACGTAAGATCGGTGTCACGCATGTTCATGAAGATCATCGGGCGCTTGAAAAGTCGGCATTTTGCGCAGTGGCGCGCGGGAGATCGAAGGAATTGAAAGAGTTACCGCTGAAATTGGCGCCGCTGACGTTGCCGTTACGGAAGTCGGCGAAGTAAAGATCTGCGCCGCGGAGGTCCGCGTTGATAAAACTGTCACACAAAATCATCAAAACAAATGGAATATAAGCATCACCTACTGGAATGCAGGTTTTCAAGCTTCTCCTTTACTATTGATATTGATAACGCAAGAATATGATAATTTGGATATCTTGAATCTAAAGATATGTTCGGGGCGGATTGATTCATTCGATTTGACTTAATTTTTTTGATGATGAATCCAGAGCGATGACAATGTAACCTTCACCTACGGTAACCCGTTAACGATGACTTCCATTGATCTCTCTGCTTGTAAACGAGATCGAAGCAAATGACTCCGGTAGAGATACCGGAGAGTTTTATGACCCGGAGTTTCTGCCCCTCTCACTCGACCTCATTGATTATGTTTAGGATTGCAAGGCTGGCGCCGCTGACTCCGGACCGATGACAATCGATTTGAACGGGAGGAAGCTAAGCTGAGCTCAGGAAGCTTTCAATCCCTGGATGATCTGGGACAGGCTGGGTCTCTTCCCGTACATCAGCATGAAGGACCTGAAGATCCTGGTTGAGAAGGACAGTACGAACAGGATCGACAGGATTAACACACTGATACTTGCCAGGATCTGCCACTCGGGCACCTCGGACACACCCAGCCTCAACATGACCATTACCGGCGAGGTGAAGGGGAAAATCGAGAGGGCAACCCATAGAGGCAGGTTTGGAAAGTTGAACAACAAACCGGCAAACCAGAGGGGTACGTAGAGCATCATCAAGTAGATCATCGCCAGACCCTGTGCTTCCGCCGCGTTTGAGCTGATCCCTCCAACTGTGACGGATAGGATAGCGAACAGCAGGTATCCAAAAACGAAATAAATAACCCCCAGGAAAATGAAGTTCGCCGGCAGCTGGATTTCACTCAAGAAGCCGCCAAAGGTGGTGGAGGCAAGCTGCAGCAAGAACGGCATCGAGATCAACCAGACGAGAACCTGGAGAAGACCGGCAGTGCCCAAAGCCATTATTTTTCGCGTAGAGCAGCTGGCGGATGGACACCGATGAAAACAACACCTCGATGAGGCGGCTTTCTTTCTCTTCTCCCAATCCGCCAATCAATGAGCTTGATCCTATCATGATGGATAAACTCAATAATAAAGCGAAGGTCGCCGGGATGATGATGTTGCCGATGTTGCCCTGTTCTTGGGCAACTTCCCCATCCGCGTCGAGACGGGTGACTTCCACATTCAGCGGGGTGACAATTGAGGCGATCACTTCCTGCGGAACATCATCTTTAAGCAGGTTCCAGGTCAGGAAGCTTTCGATAAAATGAATGGTGACAGGATTGGGAAAGAGCTCTTTCGCCATTGTATAACGCTGGATGGTCCCGGAAGAGATGTAATCCGCCGGGATGATGATCATTTCTGAGACATCCTTGTGAACCAGCGCCAGGGCTGCGTCTTCTCTTGATTGATAGGGAACCAGCCTGATCACCCCCAGGTCGGTTTGCTCACTGAAGATGCCTGCTTCGTCCACATAGCCAACCAGGATGACATCCTTCACCGGAGGCTCGATCAGGACCGTCACCAGTTTGAAGACTCCGATTGCCAGAAGCGCCAGAACGGGAACAATGAACGTCAATATGATGAAACCGGTGCCTTTAATGGTATGCAGGAACTCGTGTTTAAACATCAAGAAGGTTTTATGCATGGTTACCTCCAACGAGCTCCAGGAAGATCTCATTGAGCGAGGGCGTGGTGATTTCAAAGCGGTTGATGTCCATCCCCCGATTGCGCAGCTGGTCGAGAATGAACTGGGGGATGTGTCCGGCGCCAGGAACAATTCCACAGCATGATTGTTGGATTTCCGCTCGATCACCCCAGGCAGCTCCCCAATTTCTCCTTCTACCACCACCTGGACGGAATGACGCCTGAATTTTTCCCTGGTCTCGATCAGGTCACCATAAAGGAGGGACTGCCCTTTATCGATCATCAGCACCCGGTTGCACAGCTCCTCGACTTTATTCATTTGGTGCGTGCTTAAAATGACCGCCTTGCCTTCATCTCGCAGATTGGCGATGATGCTCTGAACAGCCTCGGTTCGTACGGGATCCAACCCGGAGAAGGGCTCATCCAGGATGATCAAATCAGGTCCGTGGATGACGGTGACGATAAACTGGATCAGCTGTCCCATCCCCTTACTCATCTCCTTGTTTTTCCTATTTTTATACTCTAACATCCCGGTCTGCCTGAGCAGTTCATCCGCTTTCGCTTCCGCCGAGGCTTTGTCCAAACCTTTCAGGGATGCGAGATAAAGGATCAGCTCGATGGCGGTCAGGCGCTTGTACAACCCTCGCTCTTCGGGCAGGTAGCCGATGCGGTCCTTCAATCCTTCATTCATCTGCTCGCCAAAAATCCTGATCTCGCCTGAATCCGGCTTGATGAAATCCAGGATCATCTTGATCGTGCTGCTCTTCCCTGCGCCATTCGGTCCGATCAGACCCAGGATCTCGCCCGAATTCAGGTCAAAGCTTAAGTCCTCCACAGCAGTCACATCAGCATAGGATTTATTCAGCTGATTGACCTCGACAACTTTCATCAGAGCCGACCTCCATTGAAATATCTACGGTTTGGGATAGAGAAATGAAAAGTATTTTTCATCATTTATATCACAATAATGGGCTTTCCCAACCATAATATCGAACAAAGAACTGAACGAGTGTGGGTTATCGGAGATTAAACCCTTGATCCCCAGTCGACTGCCTCAATGAAGATTAACCGATTTTAATCATTTATCGTATAATGTCTGTATCCATCTCATGTTCTGGGATTGCCGGTGCTCGCCTGAGTACCTGCTGGATGGCAACGATCCAACCAGACAGTGGCTCGTTCGAATAATAAGGGGTAAAAATGAAAGCAAAATACTTGTCCTCAGCTCATCTCTTCTGGCTGTGCTGCTGTTGGTGCTGCTCATTCCAGCCAACAGCACACCAGCTGCGTTCCACAATCGCACCGCCCTGGCCTCAGGCGCAGACCCGCAAAGGTACATCTCGGTCATCTACAGCGACCCGGCTGATGGAGAGGTGCTCAACTGCTGGTGTCCTTTGGATTGGGTCTCCTGCCGCAACTCGCCAGAAGGTAATGCCACCTGGCAGGGTTTACAAGTAGGTACGATCGGGGCGACCCTCGCACCGGAAGGAACCTTCATCATCCAACGTATCTTCCTGTTCTTCGACACATCATCGATCCCCGCCGACGCCCAGATCGAAGATGCGGCGGTCTTTTTATATGTCGGTCTATGGCAGCAAGGCAGCCTGCTGTTCCATGTTGTCCCCTCAACTGCCAGCCTCCCGCTCTCGAATGAGGATTTCAGCGCGGTAACGTTTCAATCAGGCGGCTCCACACGGCCTCCCTTCCCGTTTATATGGATGAACATCCACCTGGATGAGGGTGCCTTTAGCTGGATTAACCGGGGCGGGATGACCAACCTGGCTTTGATCCATGACCTGGATTTACACAATATCGAGCCGCAGGTCCCTAACGACATCCTGGTCGGACTGGCAGAAGACCCCGAGTATCGTCCCTTTTTGATGGTGACCTACAAGGCTGCCCCGCCGGTCGTCCACGGAGATCATCAACTGTTCCTGCCAGTTGTCTTCGAGAGATGAACGGTAAAGAGATAAAATCATCCTAAATTACTATGAGTCACAATCCAATAAATGAAACCAAAATAATTTTTGTAGAAGGGCTTCCAGGATCAGGGAAATCAACGACCGCTTCGTGGTTGGCTTCGCGATTGCAATCCGAACGAGCGGCAGTCAGGTTGTATTTAGAGAGTCAAGCGGAGCATCCATTAAATGTAGGTGGTGACACCCATCCAGCCGGGAGTGTTCCTGGTGATGCATTTTTTCAAAGGTACACACCTCAAAGTTATGTCGAAGAGAGCCTGAGAAATTGGGAACATTATCTTGAAAACACATCCCAAATCGATGTGATTGACATTTTCGATAGCTATCCATACCAGAACACCGTGCGAATACTGCTGCAATTCGATGCCAGTATTGACTTTATTCATGAGTATGCTGCCCGGGTCGAGGACCTGGTCAAACCTATGAAACCAGTATTAATTTATTTTAAAGTCTCAGACACCCCACAAGCAGTCAAGCACTTCAACGATATCAGCGAGCAACGCGGTAAGGTTTGGGCAGAATATATTGAAGCATTAATCACGAACTGCCCCTTTTCTCTGGCGAGAAATTTGAGTGGTGCAAGTGCAGTGGAAGCTTTTATCAGTGCATACAAACAAGTAGCGGATGAACTTTTACATGAATCGCGCTTACCCAGGATCATCCTTGAGAATTGTTCTGGTAACTGGGATGGATGTTACCAGCAGATCGAGGCGTTTTTGGAATTACCCTCTCATTCCTGATGTGGGGAGCCTCACATTTCCTGATGGAACCGAAATATGATCAGACGGTGCTTCTCAATACCCTGTCCACAATCACTAAACAGGTGATCGCCCCAAAACCGGCAATAGTAAAATAATAGAAAATTTAAGCATTGGAGGTATTCAATGAAAGCCATCGTCATCAACGCCTACGGCGGACCTGAAGTTCTTGAAATTAAAGAAGTCGACAAGCCGGAAGTCAAGGAGAAAGATGTACTCGTGCGTGTAAAGGCATCCAGCCTCAATGCAGGCGATTACTTCTCGATGCACGGCAGTCCCTGGCTGGCGCGCATGTCGGTTGGGTTTCCCAAACCGAAGGACTACATCCTCGGGTGGGATGTCGCCGGTACTGTGGAAGCGGTTGGGGCGAATGTGTCGAAATTCAAACCCGGGGATATGGTTTTCGGATTAACCAATGCCGCCCTGGCTGAATTCGCCCGTGTGCCAGAGGGTAGCCTGTCGATGCCCCCTACCAATCTCAGCCTGGATCAGGCTGCGGCTTTGCCTTCTGCAGCAGGTACAGCCCTGCTTGCCTTACGCGACCAGTCCAATGTGCAGCCGGGGCAGGAGGTGCTGATCAACGGGGCGTCAGGCGGCGTGGGGACATTCTGTGTGCAGATCGCCAAGGCACTCGGGGCGGAGGTCACCGGGGTGTGCAGTCCAAGGAATGTTGACCTGGTGAAATCACTCGGCGCAGACCACGTCATCGACTACACCAAAGAAGATTTCACAAAACAGGGCAAGCGTTACGATCTCATCCTGGACAACGTCGGCAACCATTCCTTCTCCGCTTACCGCCGCGGCGCTCAAACCCGAAGGCATCCACCTAGCGAATACCGGACACGGGGGGATGAGTTTCGTGATCAAGGCTTACATCTTTTCCGCCCTGATGAAGCAACACAAAAGCCCGTTCCTTGCAGTGCCTGCTGCGGATGACTTTCTCTATCTCAAGGAGCTCTGCGAGGCGGGGAAGGTTACTCCGGTCATCGACCACACCTACCCGCTGAGCGAGATACGGGAAGCGATGCGCTACCTTACCGAAGATCATGCACAGGGCAAGGTGGTCATCAAGATGTGAGCAGGCGGTCATAGACTGGCGCACACGCAGGTGCGCCGTTAAAGGATTACAGTCGTTGCGCCAGATCTGTGTGCACCGTTACGAGTTTGCGGTTGTAGCGGCAGACCTGCGTGTCTGCCTCCTTTCATTATTCATCAATTGCCAGGGCGCACACGCAGGTGCGCGGCTACAGAATTACAGTCGTTGCGCCAGATCTGTGTGCACCGTTACGAGTTTGCGGTTGTAACAGCAGACCTGCGTGTCTGCCTCCTTTCATTATTCATCAATTGCCAGGGCGCACACACAGGTGCGCGGCTACAGAATTACAGTCGTTGCGCCAGATCTGTGTGCACCGTTACGAGTTTGCGGTTGTAGCGGCAGACCTGCGTGTCTGCCTCCTTTCATTATTCATCATCTGCAAGGGCGCTCACGCAGGTGCGCGGCTACAGAATTACAGTCGTTGCGCCAGATCTGTGTGCACCGTTACGAGTTTGCGGTTGTAGCAGCAGACCTGCGTGTCTGCCTCCTTTCATTATTCATCAATTGCCAGGGCGCACACGCAGGTGCGCCGCTACAGGATTACAGTCGTGGCGCCAGATCTGTGTGCACCGTTACGAGTTTGCGGTTGTAGCGGCAGACCTGCGTGTCTGCCTCCTTTCATTATTCATCAATTGCCAGGGCGTACACGCAGGTGCGCCGTTACAGGATTACAGTCGTGGCGCCAGATCTGTGTGCGCTGTTTCAAGATTACTTGTAAAGGCGAGTTTATTCATCCAACAATGATTCTGGCGTAAAATTACTGCCGGAAGGACTAACAACTGCTGCAATAAATCAAATTATTTTGAAATGACTCCCACATACAGGACCTGCCCATGACAGAAACTACCTCTCCTTATCAGCCCGGCTTGCGAGACATGCTGGCGTTGGAAGTCCCCTATGAAGTGAAAATATCCCCCTCCGGAACGAAAGCTGCCTTCCTGGTGAGGTCAGCGAGCTGGAAGGACAACCGCTACGAAACTTATTGCTGCGTGAAAGACCTGGAGGACGATGGGTCCTTCCCTCTCCGCCTGAGCCGCAGCGGCAGCATCAGCCAGATGGAATGGCTGGACGACACCACCCTGGCGCTGCTCAAAACAGGCAGGGCGGGTGACAGAGAGGCGCAGGTGTGGGTGTATGAAGGTCTGGTTGGCGAGGGGTGGCAGGTCACCGAACACAAAAATGGCGTGAGCAGCTTCGAGCCTTTCGCCGGCGGGATCCTTTTCCTGGCGAACGACCCGGAACGGGCGGAGAAGAAAAAACGGTCCGATGCCTACGGTCAGTACCAGCACTTCGAGCAAGAGGAAAGCGCCAGCGGGTTGTTTTACACCAGCCTGGAGGCCCTGCGCAGTTTCGAGGCAAAGCAGCGGGCTGCCACGGAGGATGAAGCCAAGAAGATCACCAGACCGGTAGCAGACCTGAGCAAGCTGCTGCCCGATCCGTGGCATATCGTCTCCATCGTACCCGCTCCGGATGGTGCCTCTGTCTACCTAAACTGCCGCCGGCGGGAAGACCTCGTTTACTGGCGCGAGACCGCCTCTTCCGCATCGAGCTGGATGCCCCGGCTGTTCTGGCTGAGCACGTCCGCCGTGCTGAGGAAAAGATGAAAAAATCCGAGGATGGCGACCGCGAACCACAGGAAAATGGTAAATCGGATGAACCCGAAGATACCACTTACCTGGGTACACTCACCAGCCTGAACCTGCCCACCCTGTGCAAGGTCAGCGACGTCTCACCCGACAGCACCCGGCTTCTCCTGACTTACCAGGACCGCGACCTCCATTTCTACACCCAGGCTGACCTGTGGCTGATGGATGTTTCCGCGGCAGTATCGGCTGCCGATGCTGACACTGCGCGTGAACAAATGACCTGCCTGACGTCTGCGTTGGACCGCGAGATCATGCAGTCCTACTGGGTGCGTGCCGGGATCTTTTGCAGCTTCGTGGATGGCACGGTGATGCGGGTAGCGCACTTCAGCGAAGACGGTCAGCTCGAGCCCCTGGAATTCGACGGGTTTTTCCCGGCAAACGCTTTCCACGCCAGTGCCTGTGGGATCTTGGGGTTTGCCGCCACCAACGCCGCAGCCTTCCCGGAAGCCTGCATCGCCAGACCAGCCGCTGAAGGCGAGAACGTACCATTGAATTCCTGGGTGCTCAATCAGTTGACCAATTACGGTGCTCAGGTCCAGGATTGGGACCTGGGCACCATCGAGACGATCCGCTGGAAGAGCCGGGATGGCACAGAGATCGAGGGGGTGCTGCGCAAACCGGCGAACTTCGACCCATCCAGGCGTTACCCGCTCGTTTTCGTCGTGCATGGCGGACCGACCTGGTACTCTCCCGCATACACACTCTCCGGTGAAGACCTGGCATATTACCCCACTGTGCAGTTCGTCCACCAGGACATCCTGGTGCTCAAGCCCAATTACCGCGGCTCGATCGGGCGCGGGCAGGCATTCCTGGAGCTGAACGTGAACAACCTGGGCGTGGGCGACCTGTGGGACCTGGAAAGCGCCATCGATCACCTCGATGATCTGGGCTGGATCGACCCAGAGCGAGTTGGCTGCATGGGCTGGTCACAGGGCGGGTATATCTCCGCCTTTGCCGGACTGCGTTGCACCCGGTTTAAAGCTGTCTCAGTAGGTGCGGGGATCTCGGACTGGTACACCTACCATGTCAGCAACGATATCCCTGACTTCACCAACGAATACCTCTCGGTCTCCCCTTTCCGCGAGCGCGAGATTTACGCCATGACCGCCCCGATCAGCGGGTTGGCGCAGGCGCAGACTCCGGTGCTGATCCAGCATGGCTCCGATGACCTGCGCGTCCCGCTCTCCAACGCCAAGGAGCTGTACCGCGGTTTGAAAGAGATGGGCGTCCCGGTGGAGCTGTTCATCTTCCCGGGAATGGCTCACCCGATCGTCCGCCCGCGCGAGAACCACGCCGTCATGCACCAGAACCTGGCGTGGTTCGAACATTATCTACTCGACAAAGAACTGAAACTTGAGGATAAATGAACCTGCCAGGTTACTGCAGGAATGAGAAGTTTTAGCGGTCACTCACCTGCACAAAAGCACAGGTCTGTTTGTGCTGCGAAGGATCCGGTCGAGAACATGATCTACCAGCAGGTTTGCCACCGGTGAGTGTCCGTAACCACCCATGATGATCCAATCGCAGTCTTCTTCTTCTGCAGACAATAAAATCGAAGTGTCTATCGGTCCAGAATGATGGATGAGTTTTGGGACGATTCCCTGCCTGCCTGTGCGGAAGCGAAGGTAATCACTGGCACTTTCCAGGGCGGGTAAAATTTCCTTGTCCGGCTCATCGACCCCAATGATCGTAATGGGCAGTTGCCACTTCCCAGACAGGTAGGTGGCGACAAAGAGCGCTTCCCTGGATTTCGGGCTGTCATCGTATGCCAGCAGCGGGTGGGTCAGCTGGGAAATCGTTTGGTGAACTGCCAGGACCGGTCTTGGACAGCGCAGGATGATTTCGCGCAGTCCGGAGCTGAATTTCGCCCTGATACTGGGAGAAGGTTTCCTGTTCAGAGAAGGTTTTTGATTCTTTGAAGGAGGCAGGTTTACATCGACCACCACCAGGTCATTCCACCGGCTTCGCTCAAGGATGGTCTGCGTCAAAGGACCATGGACAACGGTCAGGTCTCCTGCTAACCCTGCCTGATCCATGCGCCTCCGAAAAATCTCCTGTAAGCTTGATGGTTCCTGTAAATTCTTCTGCCGGGTTGGGAGGATATGCAGACCGTTGATCCTTGAACCTTCTTTCACAGCGATAATGACCGCCTGGTCCAGGGCTGACCAGCCAGCCTCAGAACCATCCAGGGGCACCAGAATCTCCGAGAACAAGATGGGCAAAGGTTGGCGACCGATGGTGAGTCTGCCTGTTTTCTCCACGCGCCAGGCGCCAGGTGCTGGTCCCTGGTCCAGGCTTGCGGGGATCAGCGTGTTTTTTATACTCCCGGTTATCCGGGTCGCTTTGCGTTCGACAGTTGGACTGTACTTTTCAGCCAGGTGGGTGATCGCTGCCAGTGTCTCTATGGGTTGCTGCAGGGATTCTTCCAGCTCAATGCGGTGTTCTTTGATCCAGAGGAACAGGTCCGCTTCGGTTCGATGCGGAAATTCATGCTGGAGACCTTGCTCCCGGATCAATTCGATAACAGGCAGATAAACATGATCATACCAATCCCCGACAGCCTCATGAAAAGAGACATTTTTTCGCTGATCGATTTCCAACAATTGATGGTAGCCCTTGATATTCTCCAGCAACCTGGGGTATTGTCCAGGAGAAGTGAAACGGACGTGCGATTCAGGTCTCAGACTATCCAGCTGGGTTTCCTCGATGAACCGGGAATACTCTGCCTTCAACAGAACTTCATCCAATTGATCACCGGCTTCGATGGTCACAGGACTGGGTACTTCGCGTACATATGCCTGGATCGATGCAGCCCCTATTTGTTTCGCCACCGAGACGCGGTGATTGCCATCGATCACGAAATAAACCTCACCGATCTTATAAACATCAATGGGAGGCAAGCCAGCCGTCCCGTTCGCGGCGACAACGATCTTCGCCCAACGCTTTGGGTCAACATTCCGACGAGGCAGGAAGCTGCGGGTAAAATCCTCGTAACGGTTGACACTCCCAATAATTGCGTTCAAAGGGATATTGTGTATGCCGCGGTCGAGTGTGCCCTGGATCTTGAGCTGTTGGCGAACTTCATCGAAGGATAACAGACGGATATCTGCACCGGTGAAACGGCTGAAAAATTCCTCCAGGACGGCACGCCTGCGTGCCAGGTGAAAATCATCTAACGCCTGGGAAATCGTATCTGAACCCGGACTCATCCAATGGTCTCCATGTAATTACAGCAGAATTATAATAGGATTTGGACCACATACGGGTTGCAGAAATCTCAAGGATGATTGGATGGCAGAACTATAAACCACCAAAGAGAAATGATTGCAATGAAAGGAACAACTTAATGACCATTCGCATGCCACCTTTTTTGCACGATGTGTTCGGTGAATCCCAGACCCTTTTCGAGCTCCTGGCAATCATTCTTTTCGGTGCTGGATCGACCACGTTCTTGTTCCTGGCATATCCTCAGATGACCGCGAGCCTGCCATTCTGGAAAATCCTGATCGCCTTTCTGCTCATCCTGGATATTACTGCCGGCAGCGTCGCCAATTTCACCCGCTCCACCAGCAATTATTATGCCGGTAAGAACAATCGAAGCCGGGTGGTCTTCATCCTTATCCATGTGCACATCTTACTGCTTGCCTGGCTGCTGGGATTTGGATGGCTTGGTGCTATCGTAGTCTGGGGGTACACCATCGCCGGCGCGCTGGTGGTGAATGCCCTGACCGGGAATACCCTTCAAAAATTCACCGCGGGATTACTGCTCGTCCTGGGCATTGCCATCATCGTTACAGGTCTTGAAATGCCTGCCTATTTCCTGATGGTCTCACTGCTGTTTTTGGTGAAGGTGCTTTATGCCTTTGCTGTGGATCACTACCCTTTCAGAGGTGACCCAGGTAACAATCCGACAGGTAAATAATAAGGTATATACGCAGTATAATTAATTTACGGTTGTTTAATAAAACTAATTACCAAGCCTATCCTGGGAATGCAGAATAAATTTCCCAACCGTCTGTGTGCTGAGTGGCTGTTCTCAAACTGCTGCCGAATAAGGAGATCCAAATGAAAAAGGACATTCAATTACGTTTTTTCCCTGTGCTTTTGGCAGCGCTTTTTGGATTGAGTGCTTGTGCCCCTCAAAACACTCCTGCACCTTCGGCGGAGCCTGCACATTGGTCATATGAAGGCGAAGCGGGACCAACCCATTGGGGTGATTTAGACCCCGCATATGAAGCGTGCGGAAAAGGTAAAAGCCAATCACCTGTTGATATTTCTGCGCCCGACGAACAAGATATGGTAAATATCGCCTTTCACTACCAGCCAAGTGAAGTGAATATTTTGAATAATGGGCACACGGCTCAAGTAAATTATGACGCTGGCAGTTATATCGAACTCGACGGCGTCCGTTATGATCTGGCACAATTCCATTATCACGTGCCGAGTGAACACGAAGTCAATGGAGAATTGTTTGCCGCTGAACTGCACATCGTCCACAAAAACGCAGATGGAGGATTCGCCGTTGTTGGCTTATTGTTACAAGAAGGTGCAGAAAATCCGGCGTTCGATCCCTTTATCAATAACTTGCCTGCTGAAAAATCGGATGTAAAAGACGCTGGCGTGAAAATCAACGCTGCCGGATTATTGCCCAGCGTGCAGACCACTTTCCGATACAGCGGTTCACTGACCACACCCCCATGTTCGGAAGGTGTAAATTGGCTGGTTATGACTGCACCTGTTGAATTGTCATCAAACCAATTGAGCAAACTGAAGAGCCTCTTTGAGGGCAATAACCGTCCCGTACAACCTTTAAATGACCGTCCATTGGTTGAAGATAATACTCCCTAGTTTTTCCTTTTCAGGAAACCTCTGTGAAAATGCGCCCAACAAATCGTGCGCCTGACGAATAGATGATGGAGATGAATTGAAGCCAAAGTTGATTCTTATCGGAGGTGAAGCCTGGACAGGAAAAAGCACCTGTGCCGAGATATTGTTCAAGCGCCTGCTTAATTCCGCCTGGCTTGACGGTGACGATGTTTGGCGAGTGAATCCCTGGTCGCTTGATGACCCCAGACTGCGCACCAGCGACATAAACATGGCATTTGTGCTGCAAACGTATCTTCAATCCCGGTTCGATTATGTTATTCTTTCGTCCATCGTTTTGAGCGATCCATACATCACTTCCCGTATCCTGGAAAGAATCAACGATGTGGAATACGATCTGCTGTCTTTTACCTTGATGTGTGATGAGGCAACATTGACCAAAAGAGCCAGACAAAGAGACGATCAGGCAAATCCTTACTTCATCGTGCTGGAACAGACGAGAGCACTCACCAATACCATCAAAATTGATACTGCCAATAAGCAGCCGCAAGAAGTTGTCGATGAAATGCTTTCCGTTATTCATGGTACTTAGCCTTTGGGTATCTTTGGGAGCGTCTTTCACCTGCCAGAGCCGACCTGACAAACGATTGGTGAATGAACCTGGGAGAGCTACAAAGTGATCGAAATAGCAAGTTACAACAGGCACGCATGGGATAGGGAGGTTGAAAAAGGGAGTGTTTGGACATTGCCCGTTGACCCATCTGTGATCGCTCGTGCTCGAAAAGGAGACTGGCACATCGTGCTGACACCGACCAGGCCTGTGCCGCAGGATTGGTTCCCTCCATTGAAAGGTAAGAAGGTGCTTTGTTTAGCTTGTGGAGGCGGACAACAAGGTCCGGTATTAGCTGCAGCAGGAGCCGAAGTGACAGTACTGGATAATTCTCCCAAGCAGCTGGAGAGAGACCGGATGGTTGCCAAAAGAGAGAACCTCAGCCTACGGACTGAATTGGGCGACATGCGCGATCTGAGCAGGTTTTTCGATGAACAATTTGACCTGGTCATCATCACCGGGACATGTTTTGTTGACGATATTACGGTGGTTTGGAAAGAAATTTCTCGGATTTTGAAACGGTCTGGCATTCTGATAGCTGGCTGCGGAAATCCTATCGAATACATTTTCGATCTGAAAGCCTGGAATTCAGGGCAATTAGTGGTCAGGCACAAGATACCCTATTCAGACTTGGTCGATCTTTCTGAAGAAGAACGCAATGAATTAATTGTTGCAAAGGATGAGCCGCTGTGTGTGGGACATTCATTGCGCGATCTCATTCAGGGGCAGATAGAAGCAGGATTATCCATCGTTGGGTTCTATGAAGATAAAAACGGTGGTCCTCTGGATGAGTTTATTGATAGCAGCTTCGTAACCAGGGCGGTCAAGCTGTAATGCGTCATACCCGTCAGGAAGTCATCCAGCGCACGATTCTAGGAGTTCGAACGCCTGGATCGTCTCGTTGCCAACTTATCAGATCAGGATTGGAATAGGCTGCTTCCCAGACCCGAGACCAAAGATCCCTGGACCGTGAAAGATGCACTGGCGCACATTACCCATTGGAAAGCCGACACGCTCAGAAAAATCAGGCATCAACCTATACCGCCAGAAGAGAAGGGACTCAATTGGACGGACGGAAACCGCCTCATCTACGAGCGTTGGCGAGACCGTTCCCCGCAGGAGGTTTTAGCCTGGCACAGGCAGGTTCAGGAGGATGTCCTGGCTGCCCTTCAAGCCGCACCCGAAGAATGGTTCAGCGGCAGGGAGCGCCGGCAGGAATGGCCCTTTGATCTTGACGCCCACTCCAGCTACCATCGAGTCAAGGATATCGAGCCCGCGCTGGAGAAGTCAACGTAATCAGTGCCACTTTCTTGCAGCTAAGGCGTGTCATTGGCTTCGGTATTTGGAATGAGGAAGTAATCGTGTAACACGCGGCGATGATGCCAGTGAAAGGATCGAAGAGCTGGAACAGGATAGCAGCCCCCAGAAAACTTCGCGCCCACCGCGCCTTTGCGTGAGATAATACCCATGAAACATAACATAAAAAGATTCCACTGGAGGCATTCATGTCACAAGCATACAACGGGCTCGGGTTAAGCCTGGGTACCCTCTCGCTCCTCTCAAACGCCGAGACGCGCTCATGTTCGGCGGAGAACCCCACCGGCGCTAAGGGTCAGGGCGGGAGGCACGTTGACCCCAACCACGGTCCGTCGCGCGACCTGGGCACCGGCTGGAAGGTGCGTCCGTCCGTGGGCATCCCGCCAGGCGAGACGCTGGTGCTGGCGGATATCGACGGACCCGGGGCGATCCAGCAAATCTGGATGACCCCGACCGGCAATTACCGCTACACCATCCTGCGCTTCTACTGGGACGGCGAAGAGACGCCCTCGGTCGAAGTGCCCATCGGTGATTTCTTCGCCAGCGCTTTCACCAATTACAACACCTTCCGCCCGATCGCCTCGCTGCCGGTCTGCGTGAACCCCGGCAACGCCTTCAACTGCTATTGGGAGATGCCCTTCCGCCGTCACTGCAAGATCACCCTGGAAAACATCGGCTTGGAAGGGATGACGATCTACTACCAGGTGAACTACACCCTGACGGAAGTGCCACCCAACGCTGCCTACTTCCACGCCCAGTTCCGCCGCACCAACCCGCTGCCCTACAAGGATGTGTACGTCATCCTCGACGGCGTGCAGGGCTGGGGACAATACGTGGGCACCTACATGGCATGGCAGGTGAACAACAACGGATGGTGGGGCGAGGGAGAGATCAAGTTCTACCTGGACGGCGACCTGCCCGGTGGCGTGGTGGGGAGCAGCATCAAGGAGCGCGGCGGTGAGTGCTACCCGACCATCTGCGGCACCGGCACGGAAGACTACTTCTGCGGCTCGTATAACTTCGAGAACAAAGCCACCAAACAGTACCAGGAGTTCACCACCCCCTATGCCGGGCTGCCGCACGTGGTCCGCCCGGACGGCGTCTACCAGTCCAACACCCGCTTCAGCCTGTATCGCTGGCACATCATGGACCCGGTGCGTTTCAAACAGGACCTGGCAGTGACCATGCAGGCGCTCGGGTGGCGCTCAGGTGGGCGCTACCTGCCCAACCAGGACGACATCGCCTCGACCGCCTTCTGGTACCAGGCTGAACCGCACGCGCCTTTCCCGGCTCTGCCGGGGCGGGATGAGCTGGAGATTATATAGGTCAGCGACCATGTTCAAGTAGAAGCGCAGGTGCCATCCATGACCACACAAAAATGGGGCGGGTTAGCCTCCTTCGTGCTGGCTCTGGTTTTTATCGTTCCAAACCTGATCTACCTGGTGGGAAACTTACGCGACCCTCTCGGTCCATTTGGCTATGACCTCGCCGATTTCCTCTACGGACCGGTGTGGGCTGCCTGCCTTGTCAGCATGGTCTTCGTCCTGCGCGAGAGCTTCGCAGGGCGCGCCTCGCGCCGCATGTCCCTGGCGCTCATCGCGGCGTTTATTTCAGCAGGATTTATCGTCTGTGTCGCCTGTATCCGCGCCGCCAACCGCCATTACCATATCGCCCACCCCGAGCTGGGTTTGGAAAACTCGACGACGGTTTTGGTGGTATGGACCAACCTGGTGGCAGGTGTGATGGCGGCGGGGTTCCACTTCCTGGGATGGACACTGGTCCTGGTCGGTTCCGCCGGCTGGACCAGCCGTTGTTTGCCGCGTGTTTTGTGCGCGTTGTACCTGGCGGCGGGGGCAGCCAGTCTGTTTGTCTATCTGCGCCCGGAACTCGAGGGGTTCGTCCTTATGCTGGGGATTGTGATCAGTGTCTGGCAGGGTGTCCTCTTTTGGATTGCTAAACCTGATCGAGGTCAGTTAGAAAAGGGTGTTCCTACTATATGAGGGGTTTGTTTAAAATTCTCGATATACTCCTGGTCTAATTCCGCCCGGTGCGCTGCCTACCGCACCCTGTGCCTTTCCCTCACCTCGCTGTCCACCAGGCATTCCTGTTCCGCCTGTTCTACAGCCTGCGACTCGCCCAATAATTCCTCCCACTCATAACGGTTCCGGTCTCGGCTCTACTGCAGCACCACGGCGGACAGGGTCGAATGCTTCCCTCGCCCGGCGTATTAGAGCTGCATCGCCGGAAGGCAGGAAGAGGAGATGGTCAATGTCAGCCCACGAACGGCAGAGTACCAGTACCAGATCAACCTCGACAGGTTCAGCGACGCCCAGCTCGACTGCCTGGAATGTTCTGTGGAAGAACCATTTGTAGTGCCTTTCAAAGCGGTTTGAGCGATCGACGCGATCGCGGTGACCTTCGTGCTAGGGCAGTTGAGAAAAGAACATCTTTCCTTCTCCATCGAGACGGAGTGTGGTCACTGCCGTGAGGCGATGCGGATTGAGATCGACAGTGGCCTTGATTACCGCGTCCTTGAAGGCGGGCAAGATCCGCGGGTGTATCTTCCCCTGGTCAATCTGCACCAGCTGGACGAGCCAAACATCATCGACGGATTTTGAAGGAAGTCGCAATTCTTCTGGTCAGAAGATCATGCAAAGGAATACCGGCTGACGGAGGGAGGGAAAGGGGATTGTACATGACCCTGCCCCAGAGCGCTTATGTGACCCGCATCGTCCAGGAGGGGCTCTTTGGCTTCTCGGGTGATTTAACCTTGCGAAGGTTGTTACAAAACTTTATCCTATGGGAGAAAACCTTCGCAAGGTTCTCAAGACACCAGCCTGAGTGTTGTGGCTCTCGCCTCCCCGGTCACCATGGGGGCAACGTATTGGGGGTAGCGGCTGTACTTGGTCTGGTAGACGGCATCGATGCGGTCGTTGATCTCCTGAGAGGATTCCTCCACGAAAGCAACCTCCTTGCCCACACCACCTGCCTGGATCGTACCTTCCGGGTTCGCCAGTGCAGCCCGGTACCATGCCCCACCATTCCCCTTGTAAGAGCGGACGTAAAGGTCGTCATCGAGTCTGGACAACCCAGATCGTCACAGGGGCTCGTGGTGTACCATCCCGCTGCAATGTCCCGATTTGGAGCTCCTCAGCGGAGCCAATTTTGTTGATTTCGTCACTCGTCCAGGAAGTCATCATCACACATCCATTTTGCAGTCTACTGCCTGGAACAGGTTCCAGGTTGCTGGAACAGGCTCCAGGTTGCTGGAACAGGCTCCAGGTTGCTGGAACAGGCTCCAGGTTGCTGGAACAGGTTCCAGGTTGCTGGAACAGGTTCCAGGTTGCTGGAACAGGTTCCAGGTTGCTAGACAGGTTCCAGGTTGCTAGAACAGGTTCCAGGTTGCTAGAACAGGTTCCAGGTTGCTAGAACAGGTTCCAGGTTGCTAGAACCTGTTCCAGGTCAAGTGCTATAATTCCAGTTAAATTATACTCAACTCAGGAGCACCAACAGCAGGCGGATGCTCCATCACTTCCATCGAAAAATTTGCTATTCCGGGCCTGGAGGTCCCCATGGAAAACATTGCCATTCATGGTTTCGGTCGCATCGGCAGGTCAGCGCTGAAAGTCGCCCTGAAAAACCAGCTCTTCGTCCCGGTATCGATCTCCGATATCAAGGACGCTCCACCCTGGCAGCCTTGTTCGAGGTGGACACGAATTACACCCGCTGGCATGAGGAAGTGAAGTCCAGCGGAGGCGAGATCCACATCGGCGAACATGCCATCGAATATATCGATTCCAGCCAGTTCCTGCCCGATTGGGAAAGCCTGGGGGTGGAGCTGGTCATCGACTGCACCGGCAGGGCGACGACCCGGGCTGGCGCGCAGGCACACCTGGACCGCGGCGCCCGGCGTGTGCTGGTCGAGCGCGGCGAGCAAGACTTTCCAGGACTGCGACGTCGTGCTCCTACCCGGCATCAACCTGGATGAGTATGACCCGGACAAGCACCACATCGTCAGCGTTCGCGAGCTGTACCACGGCTCGCTGGCTTCCGTGGTCAAGGTGCTGAGCAGCATTTCGGCATCGACTCAGGCTTTTTCGCCACTGTCCATGCCTATACGAATACGCAGTCCCTTACCGACCAGCCGATGCGCGACCGGCGCCTGACCTGGGCGGCTGCGGAGAACATCATCCCCTCCTCCTGTTCGACCTCAAAGCACTCAATTCATCTGGCCTGAGCTGAACATCACAGGCAAAGCCTACCGCGTCCCCGTGCGCACCGGCAGCATTGTCGAGCTCAACGCCATCCTGGAACGACAGACGACTGCGGATGAGGTCAACGCCGCTTTCCGCAGTGCGGCAGAGACCGAAACTCTCCTGGGGATCATGAGCGTGCTGGAAGACGAGTGGACGTCGGCGCGCATCATCGGCGACCCGCACTCGTCCATCATCGACCTGCCCCTGACCCAGGTGCTGGACGGGACACTGGTCTCGGTGGCAGCCTGGTACGACAACGAGATGGGCTATGCCACCCGCATCGAGCAGAAGAACGGCTGCTTTGTTGGTGAGCTAGGTAAGAAACTTGGTTTCCATCCGCATCTTCGAGACACCCGTAAGGGTTAAACTCTTACGGTTCTTCCGTTCCTGCTGTTGGGTTGGGCAGTCGTCGCCTGGCTGGGCACTTCCCAGCATCCAGGACGCAGCATGTGGCAGGGATTGCTCATCGGGTTCATAGCGATTGTTCTGCTTTTGTTCGCCGATTTTGGGCACGCCCTCGCCCACATCTTCAGCGCTCGTTGTGCAAAAGCGCCTATGGACGAGATCCTGATTGCCGGGGACATGCCGCGGACCATCTATTTCGATAACGATGTCGCCCCGAGAGAGTGCACTGGTACCGCGCCCTGGGTGGACCAGTTTTCGAGCGCGATGTGTTTGCTGCTCAGTGCGGTGGTATATGCCATTACGCCGGAGGGTTCTGTCTTGAGAGAGCTGGCAGCCTGGTCGACAGCCGGTCATGCCTTCATTTTTTTCGGCAGCCTGCTGCCACTGCCTATTGTGGATGGGGGCACAATTTTCAAGTGGACGCTGGTTGAGCGGGAAAACTGAACGAGAAGCCGAGATCATCACTCGAAGAATCGATTGGGCAATCGGCATCGCTGCCACGATCATTGGGATCGCCATGATCGCCATGAGGAATTGGATTGCAGGTGCAGCCTTATTCGTCATCAGTGCTGTCATTTGTGGGGTTGCCGCAGGGAAGGTAGAGTAGAAGATTAAACCTTGCGAAGGTTGAAAAATCCTTCGCAAGGTTTCAGGTTATTATGTTAGCAGGAGGAGTGCATGCGAAAAATTATCGTTTTAATTTTTATCTCAATGGACGGCGTCATGCAGGCGCCTGGTCGAGCTGGGGGAGGACGACAGCGGAAATTTCAAATTCGGCGGCTGGACGGTCCCTTACTTCGACGAAGCCCTGGGAATCGTGATGACGGATCAGATGGACCGTCCTTTTGACCTTTTACTGGGCAGGAAAACCTTCGAGGTCTTCGCCGCCTACTGGCCGCAGCATGAAGGCGAAGGAGCCGGTATCAATAAAGCCACCAAGTTCGTGGCTTCAAACACCCTCACCACCCACACGTGGCGCCAGACGGTCTTCCTGAATGGGGACGTCCCCGGGAAAATCAAGGAGTTGAAGCAGCAGGATGGTCCTGAGCTGCAGGTGCATGGCAGCAGCATGCTCATTGAAACCTTGCTGGAGCACAACCTGGTGGATGAATTCTGGCTGAAGATATTCCCGGTGACTCTCGGAAGGGGAAAGCGTCTTTTCGGTACCGGCACCATGCCCGGTGCCTACCTCTTCTACAAATCGCAAGTACTGCCATCAGGCGTGATCGTCGCCAATTTCAAACGGAATGGAGAGGTTGAAACAGGATCGTTTTAGATGTAAGACATGCGCAAGTGAGAGGAATGCAAGTCGATTTAGGTATCGAATGATTTTCCTCCAGGGATTACTCAGCATGCCGCCTCGGAGTAACATACCATCATCATCTACCCTCCGTCTGTCATCTGGCCGTTAGTCCTCCTCCGATTGTCCTCCTGTTAGCCCACCCTCCGTTTGTCATCCCGAGTGCAACGAGGGATCCCTGCGGTACTCATCTATAAGTTTCCTGCGCAGGCGTCAGGGATTCTCCCTCCAGGAATTCCTCGGCATTAGCCTCGGAGTAACGTATCCATCATGGCAGCCGACCCTCCGTCTGTCATCCCGAGTGGAACGATTGAAAAGCAAGTATGGATCGAAAAACACGACCAGACAACCACAGACCTGAAATATCCAGGATAAATTAGATAATTAAGGTACACATTTACCCGATTTATGGTAAGCTTGCCCCTTGAGAGTATAAAACCGTGCTACCAGCCTGGCGGCTCAATGACCTTTTGCTGGCAGATAAACCTCACCGAGCAAAGGGTGGTTGAGAGATGCTGGTTATGGGGTTGAATTTGGTGTGGGTTAGAGAACAGATATAATCTACAATACCAATGCCAATAGAAAGGAGTGAATTCATGCCAAAACCAGCCAAAGGTAGTGGAAAACCGATTCCAAAAGTTGAGGTGAATCTGAAGGTAACACCCAAACAGGGTGAAGACCTGCTCAAAACACTGAAAGCTCGCTTCGAGAAAAACTTGCAGCGCCATGAAGGTCTCGAATGGTCGAAAATCCAGGCAAAACTGGAAGCACAGCCCGAAAAACTGTCATCATTGAATGCGATGGAAAGTACCGGCGGTGAACCGGACGTGGTTGGTTATGATCAAGCGACGGGTGAATATATTTTCTATGATTGTTCAGCCGAAAGCCCTGAAGGTCGCAGAAGTATCTGCTACGATGGGGCTGGTCTGGCAGAACGAGAGAAGAAGGGTGTCCATCCAGGCGGTAGACACGGTCGTAGCCGCCATGGGGATCGAGCTTTTGGATGAAGACCAGTATCGAGCGCTGCAGGAACTGGGTGAATTCGATACCAGTACTTCGAGCTGGATACAAACACCCTGACGAGATCCGAGAACTGGGCGGTGCCATCTTCGCCGATCGCCGATACGAGCAGATCTTCATTTATCACAACGGCGCGCCTTCTTTATTACCTCCGGGGATTCCACGGGCGCGTTGAGGGTTTAATTTGCCCAGGCAGGTGAAGATTATCCGGTGTCGAACAGGCAGCCTACAAACTGGTTTTCAAGAAGACCCCCATGCGATCCGCTGGCACCTGCACTGATCTCGCCCGTTCGCCAGGTTTACCAGGCGTTATCCACGAATGCAGGCCGCGCCAGTTTCTGGGCTGAGTCTGCCGTCGAGAGGGACGGTGTGATCCACTTCGTTTTCCCCAACGGACCAGAGTGGAAGGTAATATCCTGCAGGCTGCACCGCCGTCTCTTTTCTCGGTTCATTATTATAGCGGCTCGGTCGCCACATTCGAGCTCGAAGAGGACGGCAAGGGCGGCACCGACCTGACCCTCACGGATGCAGGCGTTCCTGAACAATACCGCACGGAGGTGATTGCCGGTTGGGTTTCCGTGTTGATGAGCCTGAAAGCCGCCGTCGATTTTGGCGTAGACCTGCGCACCCACGACACCAACCGGAATTGGGACCAGGGTTATGTCGAGAATTGAGGGTCATCAGTGTGGTGAGGAACCTGATATAAATATCTGGGTGATACAGTCACCGGCTGAAATGGCGTATTCAGCCCAGAATGGATTTACCTGCGAAGATCATGGTCGACTCTGATGGATCGCCCCAACGCGGATAATCCTCCGGCAGGAATGAATTTTATCGAACCCGATCTACCGCTTGTCCAATATTTCCTTGCTCTCTCACCTTTGCAACGGCGCAATGTGCAATTTTCTCTATGCGAACATGCACTGGAGATCTGGCGTGTTTATATTTCTTCTCATTCTCAGATCGATTATGTCAAATCCATCACCGGCACTCACCAGGTAGTCGATCAACAGCTTCCGTTCGACGCTTACGAAGCCGCCAGGAAGGGTGTTGAAACCGATGAGATTGCCCGGCGGTACCAGGAACCGATCTCCGCTATGCAGGATGGAGATCTTGTATTTCCGGGACCATATCACCTTTGCATATTACGCCATTTATAATCTTTACTTGAAATATGCCCTTGGGAAGAAAATCGATGACTGGCTGATCGTCATCCAGGCATTAGCAGCAGAAAAAAACGACCAGATCCAGCACCAATTGTTATCGGCAGTGATAAAATCAACCTGACTTCAAATTCATCATCATCAACGTAGCCAAAATCAACCTTGGTAACGCCAAGGAGGTATAAATCAATGAGACAGAAATTGTTGACAACTTCGCTGAACAAAAACGGGTTGATCGCCGGAGCGGTCACAGCGCTGGCGTTGTCAATTTATGTCTCTTTCCACTTCCGAGAAGGTCTGCTCGAACCAATCTGGTTGGCTGTCTGGTACCTGGTCAGCGTCTTCCTGGGAGGCATCTCAGGTGTCGTAGGAAATTACCTGGCAGGATTGCTTCACCTCAACTTGAATTCTGTCGCCCGGATTGTGGTTGGTGCGTCCTTCGGGTTGGGTGCCTTCATCATCCAGCTATACCTCTTCATCATTTTAATGTTCCGGATCAGTAATACTCCCTTTTAGCCAGGTCATTGGTTCTCCCCTGCTTAAAAACAACCTGCTGGTTTAATTCACCGGAACTGGACAGCTCAGGGCAATTCATGAGCTTCCCTTTTGAAGCCGTTCTACCGTGCTAGAATTTACCCAGGTAACCAGGAAGGACTGAAACGTTCATGAAAGCCATCGTTTACGACCGGTTCGGAGGACCAGAAAATCTCCGCGTGCAAGAAGTGCCCGCGCCTGCCCCGAATGAAGGGGAAATCCTGGTGCGGGTGAAGGCTGCCTCGGTCAACGGCTCCGATTGGGAAAGCCTGACCGGCAGCCCGTTCTACGCCCGTTTGCCAGGGATCTTGAGACCTGTCCAGAAGATTCTCGGCTCCGACATCGCCGGGGTTGTCGAACGAGTGGGCGCGAACGTACAGGATTTTCAAGCCCGGCGACGAGGTGTTCGGCGAGCTGCCCACTTACCACGGCGGTTTTGCCGAATACGCCTGCGCCCCGGAGCGCAACCTGGCGCTTAAACCGGAGAGCCTGACCTTCGAGCAGGCGGCAGCCATCCCTCGGGAGGGGCAATCTCCTATCAAGGCATCGTGGTCAAAGGCCAGGTACAGCCCGGCCAGCAGGTGCTGGTGAATGGGGCAGGCGGCAGCGCCGGGGTCTTTGCCCTGCAACTGGCAAAATTCTGTGGGGCGGAGGTGACCGGCGTGGACAACGCTGGCAAGCTGGATTTCATGCGCTCTCTGGGCGCTGACCATGTCATCGATTATGCCCGTGAAGATTTCACCAAAAACGGGGGACAGTATGACCTGGTGCTCGATGTGATCGCCCGGCGACCACCTCCGGCCTGCGCCGCGTTCGCTGAAAGAGGGCGGTACTTATTTCGTCGTGGGAGGCTGGGTTCGCGTGCTCTTGCGTGTTACCTGGCGGACGCAAGGATAAGCGGAAAACGGGCAAGACTGTCAGCATGCTTACAGTGCCTCAGAACCGCAAGATTTTGCTGGCGATCACCCGGCTGTGCGAAAAAGGTGATATCCTGCCCGTGATCGACCGCTGTTTTCCTTTACAGGAAACGTCCGCCGCCCTGCGTCACCTTGGGGAGGGTCGTGCCCTGGGCAAGGTGGTAATCACAATTAGTAGGGGCACGTGCAACGTGCCCCTCTCCCACGATTGTGGGATAATAGCACGAATTGAAATATAACCCTATTTGCTATATTGGAGGAATACATGCGTTTCGATAATCCTGAAGACATCATCCAACTTACCCCGCTCTGGAAAGGCGAACGTTTTCCCAACGGTCGTCCACGTGTCCCGGACGACGTCTTGAGGCGTATGGCGGCAATCACCAATGAAGAAGCCTGGAGCGTTTTGTCGCACAACGATTACAAATACCAGTTTGAGGCAGATTGGAAAATCATCCATCCCGGAAAGATCATGGTCGGACGAGCGGTCACAGCCGTGATGGTACCGGAGCGTGGGACCTGGACACCCCCCTCTGGAATATGGGCAGAAGGAAGAAGGACGCAAAGGCTTTTTCAATTCCTGGGTGATCGAGATCCTGCAGGAGGATGACATCCTCGTTGTGGATATGTTCGATAAAATTTATGAAGGCACCTTCGTCGGAGGGGAACCTTTCCCACTGCGGTTGCCAGCCGAACCAAACGGGGAGGGCAGGTTTTGTGGTGCGGTATCCGCGATAAGCAGCAAATCATGGAAATCACTGATATCCAGACCTATTACCGAGGCTACGACCCAACCGGTATCCGCGACGTCACCCTGACCGGTATCAACGTTCCCTGCCGGATCGGCAATGCGATTGCCATGCCGGGTGATGTCGTCCTCGGGACACCTGCCGGTGTCCTGTTCGTCCCGCCGCACCTGGCAGAAGAATGCTGCACCAAAGCGGAGAAGACCAGCCTGCGCGACCACTTCGGTTTGCTGCGCTTGACCGAGGGCGTCTACACCACCGCCCAGATGGACAGCGTGGACGGACGAGATCAACGATTTTCACGCCTGGCGCAAAGAGAACACCCCGCTGGAGTACGGCCACCTGGATTGGACCGGTAGAGGAAATGCGCAAGCGCATGGAGGGACAGGAACCACGGTAAAGGCTTAAATGAACTGAGACTTCCGAAGTCTGAAGACTTCGGAAGTCTGTTTTTATAACATGTTCACATCCTAAAACATTGATATACTCAACAAATGAACCTGGAATTCAACGGCAAAATCATCTTTTGGCGAGGAACCACTTCCCCTGGTACTTTGTTGCCGTTCCGCCGGAACAAAGCCTGGACATCCAGGCAATCTCAAGCTTCGTAACCTATGGTTGGGGCGTAATCCCAGTGCAGGCAATCATCGGTGAAACCCGGTGGAAGACCTTCCCTGTTCCCCAAAGATGGCGCTTACCTCGTGCCTGTTAAAGCGGACGTGCGCAAAGCGGAAAATCTGGATGAAGGCGACAGTGTGAAGGTCCAACTCGAAATACGCTGGTAGTCTATCCAAAGTGATATTGGTTTCGTTTGATATGTGAGGATTGAGGCGATGACCATCATAACCAATGAAATGTTATGGCGCCAGTTTGGGATCACCATCGACCACTTCGGAGATACTTTTTCGGCTGTCAGGACGATCTATGGGAAGATAGTCCTGTAAACTGAAATTGAAACCGATTGAATTTTTAATTTTCTGGATGTACTCATGATACCTTCCCTCATCCAACACTTCAGCGAATCGCTTTACGATCTCCATCAGATCAAGCGGACCCAGGAGGAGAGCAAAGCCACCAAACGACGGATGGCCGCCACAATGCTGGTTGGCGCTCCCATCCTGCTGGTGTGGGGTTTCATCTACCTGTTCTTTGGTGAAATGGTTGCCTTCATATTGTTCAGCGCCTATGCCCTGATCTTATTAGCGCTGCTGATCACCATCAAACTGAGACGCATAAGGCTCAGCCTGGTGATTAACATTTATCGGCACCCATTTAGCGATTAATTTCCTGAGCATCCTGTCGTTAGGCGGGATCGCAAATTCGACGGGATCATCTTCTTCAGTTTACTCGCTCCTTTCGCCATCATCACCCAGCCCACCCGGCAATTCCTGACTGGTTGGGCGTCACAATCGGTCTGGTCGTTCTCGAGGTTATCCTTCCACGGAAGCAACCTACCACCTGGTCAAAGAAGCGTTTATCTGCGAACCACGCGGAACAATTGATGTCAAGGGTAAGGGTGAAATGCCTGTCTGGTTTGTTGTGGGAAAAAAGGAGTGATCATGCCAGGTAAAAGTGTTGAAGAACAGCCATCCACAACCGCATTTTTTACTGCCCTGCGAAGGGCATTGATCTGCCTGGAAGATAGGGGATGGAGCCGGGAAAGATAACCTGGCAATTCATTTTCTGCCACCACTTTACCGTTTCCTGTTGAAATTCAAAACAGTCCGAGCAGGTCACGGGGAAACTGGATATTGCCCTCCCGGCATGAACGCTTACGTCTACGCCAGGACAACCTTTATGGATCACCTGTTTATCGAAGCACTCAAAACGAGATCCCCCAGGTCGTGCTAATGGGCGCCGAATAACGATTCGAGACCTTATCGGTTTGCCGGTATAAACCATAATTCTCTTGTATATGAGCTTGATATTTCGCCCACCCAGGTGAGGAAGAAAGAATGCCTGAGGAAAGCACGCATTGAGATCCCGGCTCAGGTGAGGTTCGGTGCCCGTGAATTTCAACCAGGTAGGGCTGGGCGATGCTTTGGACAAAGCTGGATTCGAGGGCGGTAAGTAAAAAACCTTGTTCATCTGGGAAGGTGTCAGCTATTATCTCGACCCCAAATCGGTGGAGGACACTGATTTCGTCAGCCGATCAAATCCGGAGAGCAGGATCGCATTCGATTACATGGTGAAAATTCCCTCAGAAAAAACAGGAACAGGTATATGGTCTGCGAGAGTTTGACCTCGCCATGAATGGTTACCATAATAATGAAGCCCTGAAATTCCTTCTGGAAGAAGGGGAAATCAGGTCAATCTTGGAAGAGAAAGGGCTTGGTCTGGTGGACCACCTGAACAACGACGAGATCGAGAAAAATTATTAGCCCACGCGGAAGGAGTTGCGAGGGGTAAAATCACCGGAGTATTCCGCTTTGCTGTTGCATCCCCACGTGGATAATATGGATAAATCACCCAACCTATCAGAAAATTCATCAATTGTCTTCGTAAAACCCTTCACCTGGGAAGACTGGTATGCCATGTGGAGATTGGTTGCATACCATTTAGCTGAGGGCGGGATCATTGTTGATACAGCAGATCAACCCCCGCCGGAATTCAACCTGCCCTACGATGAATCCAATCCAAACTACCCAGAAATGGACATGGAGCGCATCGATGTAGCATACCTGACAGGCAGGGGCAACTTCTGGATCGCTTGGGTCGATGACCAGCCTGTGGGGCATGTCGGGGCGCAGGATTGCGGCGATTTCATCGAGCTGCGCAGGATGTATGTCCGGGCTGAATACCGCCAGCTCGGGATCGGTTCCGCCCTCGTCCAGGCACTGATCGACCACTGCAGAAAACTGGGGGCGACAAGAATCCGCTTATGGACGGACCCGGATGGACCGGGGAAATTTCTCTATGCGAAACTGGGTTTCCAGCGGGTAGAGCCGGAGGGAGAGGAACGCACCTTCTTCCGGTTCATCGACGGCGAGATGCGCATGTGCCTGGAATTGGAGGACAAACATGAGTGAAATACTGTGCCCGCAGTCGAGGGCAGCGCCGACCTGGCGCTTTTAAACCCTGCGCCAGGCTGCGAGATCTCGTGTGATATCTAGCCCGAGAAAATGACGCTGCGTTACGGGCAGGCGGTAGCGAAGATGAACAATATCGTGATCCAGGAGATTTAAAATAAAATGGACATTGATCAAGATCGTATCCACTCAATTCTCACCGCCGACCTTTCCTACTACGGTTCGCGCAAAGCGGTCAAACGGGTCGACGGGCGCCTGACCCCCTTTTCCTTAGATTATCCGGAAAGATGGTTTCTGCCCGAGATGCACGTACTCGACCTGGGCTGCGGCAGCGGCGAAACTCTACTGGCACACAGCAGCCTGTTCCATACTGGCATGGGCATCGACAATGACCCCGAGCATATCCAGCTTGCCGAAGATGGCAGGCGGGAACGAGGAATTACCAATGTGCAGTTTCAATTACTGGAATTCCCGAGAGAGATCGAGCGCCTGCCCGGCGAGTTCGTTTGACTTTGTATTTTCCAAAGGCGGCGCCATTTACCCCGATTCTTCGGAGAGCTTGAGGGCTGCCTAGCCTGCTGAAACCCGATGGCCTGATTTTTTGCGAGGAGATCGGTGAGTTGCACCTGAAAGAAGTCGACGAGATATTCGGGAACTCCCGCAGGAAGCCAACCGACTGGGCGCTCGGTAGAGAAAATCAGGTCAACGATGGAAAGCTGCGGTATCAGCATCCGCCTGGTAGCCGACATCTTCTCGAAGTGGTATTACCCGGATGTCTACGAGTGGCTGTTCTGGCAGTGCTCCCTGTGGACCTGGCTGCAGGTACCGCTTCTGGAGGCGGACGACCCGAGGATTATTCAATTTGCAGAAAAGACCACCATCGCAACGGGCGAGATCGAGACCACACATCATGTCGTTTGGGTAGCGGGGGTAAAGGGATAAGTCTCCGTCCCGTCTGAGTGAAAATGCAGGCGTCTCTCCTTATTCATCCGAATCTCCCCAAATTTCCCCATTTCCATACGCTTTCCATACGGTGGTATGTTAGTGTATTAACAGGTGCTGCCAGATCATCTGTTTTAAAAATTTGAAAGGAGAAAAAAATGAACAAGCATCGGTTTCACCTGTTTATTTCCATTCTGATTGTTGTTGCCCTGTCACTCTTGGTCTTCGCCCCCTGCCCAGGCTGGAGAAGGGGAACACGTATTGCTTACCATACCGGTCGATGACGCATGGGCGTGGGCGGGGGATGAAAATCCTTGTGGTTTTGACCTGTACTTCACCAGTCGAGGGAACGCTAGAATTAATTATTTCGTAGGATAATGATGCAAACGAGTTAACAATTATGTAGATCGATGGTAATATCAAAGTCACCATCTCTGCCAATGGTAAAACCGTCAATGTCCTGGATAAGGGTCCCCAGACAGACATCATAGTGGAATATGTGGAAGGTGGTATACACTTGCTCCAGCGTGCGAGAGGCACATCGAGTATGGTCACCGCGCCGGGGAGTCGGCTTCTTTTAGGTGGCGGGCATGGATAGAAGATTCTGTAATGGATGATGGCACTGTGCCGTACTATTCGTTATCGATTTAGGGCGAAAGGGTGGAGTTTGACCATGTTCGGGAAGAATTCCAGCCGGTGTGTGAATACTTCTCAAGCGAATGATTTACAACATCCAACGGTCAGAGCACGCCGATAGTTATGCAGTGAATATACCAGGTTCCACCCTCAACAAATACAGTTTGACCATTTATGAAACATAAACAAAGATGATCATGCAATACCCACCCTCCCCCATTTTCAAAGTCGGAAAATTCGGGACGGTTACCTTTAACCTCACCCAAAATTCTATGAGTTTTGGGTGAGAACCACCTGGGAGAAGCCCAGGTGGGAGGGGCTTATTAAATCGTACGAAGTTTAATCATGATCTATGATGAATTCATCCATTACCATCTCCAGGGGT
>CAVOGL010000011.1:0-11333 GCA_963695415.1 uncultured Chloroflexia bacterium
TACTGCGTGTCCCAGTTGATGTCAGCTGCCAGAACGAAATCTTTGGCTGTGGTTCCCCTTGTAGTCATTTCCAAAAGCCATCTGCTGGTATCCGGAAATATCGAGGGTAAGCGAGTGATGCAGCCATGCCACGTGCCCTTTTTCCTTATCGATTCCATAGCCGGGCAATTCAACCAGGACGGGTGCAGCCACTGTGGCTGTCGCCAGCTGGCTTTCATCTCTGCCAGAAACCTGGGCTGTTTGCGTCGCAAAGATGGATTCGCCCTGCTGGGTGGCTTTCGCCTCAGCGGTAGCGACCTTGCTGCTTGAGCTGTCCCAACTACCTCATCCTGCTCCCCTGCGGTCAGCGGTTAATCGGATTCGATTGGCTCAATGCCGTGAGAGTTGCGTTCGGTTCGCTGCCCCCTCCGGTGAGGCTGCATCCTGAAAGCACCAATAAAACCACTAACGTCAGGAACATGAAGGCTTTTTTTAATGCCGGGTTTGTTCGGTTCATCAGGCTATATCCTTCCGTTTGAAGATTATCAGGATCAGGGTGATGTAAACCAGCATGATGGTCATCTGCGCAAACCACGTCTTGAGCATCCAGGGCCGAGAATACCTCTGGGTCATTTTTATTTACAAACGCCCAGCCGAATTCTTCACGCACATTCTTGATCAAGCCTTCAGCGGTGTTTATGGCTTCGGCGCGCGCCCCTTCATAAGTCAAACGTGCGCTCTGGTAATCTTCCATCTGCGCTTCGAATACTTTTGCCTTTGCCTCGTAAAGTTCCATGTCGCTGCGGTATTGATCCTGCAGCAAACCAACCTCATCCTGGTAGGCTTTGAGCGCATTTAAGTATCCCACCGTGGCAACCTGGTCATTCTCATCCTCCGGTGGTTCTGGTGCTGGAGGAAATTCGGGTTCTGATGGTTTCGCATCCAGCGGGGGCGGTTCCTGCGGCGCGGGTTGGTCAACTTCAGGTTTGTAGTATTGCCCAATCCCGGGAAATTACAAGATTCGGGATCGAAAACAGCCACACCCATGCAGCGGCAGCCCTGCGATGCCTTATCTTCAATCGACATCGCATCGCGCAAATCCTCGTCCAACTGCCAGCACAAATCCGCTTCGACATCTGCGCCGATGGCGGTGATGCCGATGAAGCTTTCATAAGCCCAACGAGTGGACGCGATCGCGCTGATGTTTTCCGGCACAGGAGCCAGGGCGCCGCTCAACACGATCTGCGGGACGATCAGCAAGATCATCAACAGAGGCGCTGCACTGGCAGTTGGTGAGATTGCTGATGCCAGAAGCCCTCCCATCATACCTGCCATGGATGCCAACACCAGGGTGACATAGAATAAACCAAACTCCAGCGGGACCTCCGGGCATATCAAAAGCCAGGTAATGGAAGATGGCAAACGCTGCCGCCTGGTAGAAAGCCAGCATCATCGCCACCCACACTTTCGAAAGCACGTACGGGAAAATTTTCAAGTTAACCAGGCGTTCGCGCTTGTAGATCTCCGTCTCTTTGACAAACTCACGCATCTGCGAGAACCCGCCCATTAATAGACAGTATATGGTCAGGAGAAAAAGCGTTATCGCGGCATTGGCAGCGTCGCCGTTGAGGTATTCGAACGGCGCCCGTCCCATCAATGGCGCAATGACCAGGTCGAGCGCGGCAATTGCTGGCGGAGCCAGCAGCATCAATACCAGGCTGGTGCGGTCTCGTGAAAGGATTTTCAGGTTTCTGCCGGACAAAATGAAAAACTGGCGCAGGGCAGACACGTTGGAGACATGTTTCGTTTTTGTGGCCTTCGTTTGTTTGCTGGCAGCCACCTGTCCCACGTTGGCTTGAGAAATCTCCGATTGCGTCTGCTGCAGCGGTTGGACGATGTATTTCTGGTACGCCTCGTGCTCGCTGTACCGTTTCGCCCAATCTTCCGCGGATCCTTTTTCGGGTTGGTCAAGGATCGCATAAATCTGGTCGAATTCCATCTCCCGGGAACGTTGTTCGCGTTCAGACCTGTACTGGTCGAAATACTGCAGGGCCTCCTCCGGGGGTCCAAACCATGCCAGGTAACCGCCGCGAGCCAGGAACACAACCTTGTCTGCTAGCATTACGTTTTTTGTAGCGTGAGTCACCATGATAATGGTCCGTCCCTGGTCAGCCAACCGGCGCATCAAGTGCATGAAAGTGGTCTCCGTACCGGGGTCAAGACCCGATGTGGGTTCATCCAGGAAGAACAGACCGGGCTGTGTGAGCAGCTCGACCCCGATTGATACACGCTTGATCTGACCACCTGACAATTTCTGGATTGGCGTGTCTTTACGGTGGGTAAGATCAAGATCTTCGAGTACTTCGAGGATGCGTTTGTGTCTTTCTGCTTTGGTTGTATCCCGCGGCATGCGCAGCCGGGCTGCATATTCCAGAGCCTGGTATACGCTCAGTTCTCGATGGATGATGTCTTGCTGGGGCACATATCCGAAATCGTTGTGCACGGCATCGAAATTCTTATAAACATTGATCCCATTGACCAGTACCACGCCCTGCGTGGCAGGTCTGTAACCGGCGATGGCATCCACGAGGGTGGTCTTCCCGCCGCCGCTCTGCCCGACAACAACAATGAATTCACGTGGTTTGAAAGCCACTGAAATATCTTTCAAGATGTTCAGGTCTTTGCGCACCCACTTATTCAGGTTGAAAGCATCAACCTGCAAACCGCGGGTCTCTTCTTCCTGCCCCAGTTCATCTTTACCCATCACGAACCGGTGTCGACCGATGCGGACAACATCGTTTTCCTGCAGCCAGGCCTCTTCAACCCGCTCATCGTTGACAAAAGTGCCGTTGGAGGAGCGCAGGTCACGCAGGCGGTGGCGTTGACCGATGCGCTCGATCTGGGCGTGATAGCGAGATACGTTGGGTGAATCCAGCACTACATCATTGGTTGGATCTCGACCGATCTGGATGCTGGTCTTTTCACCAAAGCGGATTGACTTTGTCTCAGCAGACACAGCCTGCGCCGGGTTGGTATAGGTCAGAGTCACCATCAATCCTGGGTCCAGGCTGCCAATGCGCAGGATCTGCCCATGTTGGAGTGAATGCTCCCTCTCTACGGGGCGACCATCCAGCAGGATCGGGTTTGCTGCGTCCGGCAGTGCTACCAGGCGGTAACCTTCTGCTGTTCTTTCAAGATAAGCGTGGTAGCGTGAGACGATGCGCGAATGGATGACGATCTGATTGTCATCTGCACGACCGATCGTGACCTTAGCCGAGGTCAGTGTGTGTGTTTGTGAAGCCCCACCGGCAATGGCGATGCTGAGCTGCGGTGGGGCAGAAACCCGGCGACCGCCTGGTTCTTCACCGATCATGGTCGCGGCGTGATCTTCACGGGCGTGATCTTCACGGGCGCGATCTTCACGGGCGTGATCTTCACGGGCGCGAGGATCACGATACATGTCGGGTGTTTCACTCTCCAACATCGTCATGTCAGCCTGCGACAGGCTGCCTTCGAACATTGTGGCGGCAACCTGGGATTGAGCGTCCATAAAATTCAAGGAAACAGACTGACCCAGGCTGATCTCATCTCCGTTGTTCAGCACCACGGGCTGGTGGATACGGTTTCCATTGACAAATGTGCCATTGCTGCTGCCCAGATCTTCAAGCGTAAACTGGTTACCCTGGCGAGAAAGGCGCGCATGTTGGCGGGAGACACCAGGTGATTCAACGAGGAAATCGACTCCAGGTTCTCGCCCCAGGATATTTACATCCTTCTCAATGGCGAATTCCTTGCCGGAAGCCTGACCTTTCGTGATGGTTAATTTCGGTTGGTTTAGAGAGCTCATATCCCTTCCTGTGCAGACTTTCCCGGATTAAGCCCGAAAGGTATTCGGGGACGATTATGACCCGAGAATGTATCGGGGGTCAGGTAGAAACCAGGAAATTGTCCCGGATTTCTACTCGTTTTTGGAATGACATGGATGTCTGTAACTGCACCCAATTTTGTGGGTGGCTGTAACCATTTTACTTCATTTTTAATCTGGCAAATTCCAGACAGACACCATAAGTGCGGTTTTATCCTTATAAATTGTTGTGAAAATCAAGGATCAGATTGTTCCGGTGCAATCCTGGGTAAGACCAGTTTGGACCCAAAAAAGACCAGGGCAGCGGTCAGTTTTTCCAGTACGCCATCATTGGGGTACGTTCCAATGATAGCGCCTCCGGATCCGGCGAATTTCGCGCTCGGCTCCGCACTGGCGTGCAATCTCGACCATTTCTGTTTGCCAGGGCGAAATGTTATAAATCGTTCGCCGGGTATCGAAGTTCTTATTGATCAGGTCAGCCAATGTGTGTGAGTCTTGTGCCAGCAAGGCTGAGCGTCCCAATTCGGCAAGTTCCGCAAATCGATTCATTGCGGCAACTACCTCAACTTCACCGCGGTCGAAGCGCCCGCGGATGTCATTGTGGAACACTTCGGTAGGCTCGCTGAGAGAATCATGGTAAGCCAGGTAAATCTTAGGCAGGAGAGCAGGATCGATTGATTCGTAATAATAGCAGGGATAACCATCTATGCGCTCTTCGCATGAACGGCTGAAGTCCATATATACCAACCCCTCATATACCTGGATGACACGGTCCTGTAAGCCGGCTGCAATGCCCAATTCATCCTTTTCAACCGACAGTACCAGGGAAGGCTGCACTTGCTTGGGTATTTGGATTTCATAGAATGCCATCAGAGCCCGTAATGTCGCCACGATAATGGCGCTCGATCCTGCCAGCCCGACCTGTCTGGGGATGTTTGTCTGGTAGCGGATGGAGAAGTTCCTGTTGTGCAATTTTTGACCTGTCACCTCGCAGTATTGAACGAAGCGCTTGATGGTTGCTTTGATCAGGCGGATCCCGCCGTAATATCCGTGGAGCTGCACATCGCGGGTCAGGTCGTAAATTGAGTGAAACCGGGCGCGGTCATTTTCGGCGAGGACGATATCCACACTGTCCCATTCATACAGCACCACCTCTGCCCAAAAATTACGCAGGATCAGGGATATTGTTTTTCCATGATAGCCGTCAGATGGATTGCCGAGTAAGCCAGCCCGAGCATAAGCTTTTCTACGGATGATGTCCACGCAAGCTCTCCTCGATGTTCTGGCGCAGCGATGCTCCATATTTGGGATCCGCCAGTGCGAATTCGATAAATGCTTGAAAATAAGATTCGAAATTCCCGATATCAAATCTGCGTTCTTCTTCGCGGAAACGGACGCCCATCACCTTCCCACCTTCACGGATCATGGTGCGTACAGCATCCGTGAGTTGGATTTCCCCACCTACCCCGGGGGGTGTGCGCTTCAGGGCGTCAAAAATCTTCGGTGTGAACACGTACCGTGCCGCGATCGCCAGGTTGCTGGGAGCGGTGCCTGCGGCAGGTTTTTCGACCACATCTTTGAGACGGAAGACCTCGCCCTCGTTTTCAGGTTCAGCGATCCCGTAGCTGCCGGTTTCAGACGGTAGCACTTCTTCGAAGGCGATCACTGCATCAACTTCTGTCATTGAGTCGAAACAGGCAGCCATCCTGGTAATAACGTCACTTTTGGCATGCAGTCCGATGATCGAATCGCCCAATGCGACGATGAAGGGCTGGTTTCCGACGAAATATTCGCTGCACAGTACTGCGTGCCCAAGACCCAGTAACTGCCGCTGGCGTGTGAAGAAATACTGCACTGGTGTGCGCTCGAATTCCAGTTCAGCCAGCAAATCTTCCTTGCCTGTCTCGCGCAGCACCTGCACCAGCTCGTTGTCCAGGTCGAAGTGATTCTCAATAGGGGTTTTACCTGGACCGGTGATGAACAGCAGTCTTTGAACTCCTACTCGTGCCAGTTCTTCGACAACATACTGCACCACCGGTTTGCGACCTACGGGCAGCATCTCCTTTGGTTGGGATTTCGTCGCTGGCAGCAGCCTGGTTCCCAGACCGGCGACTGGCACAACGGCAAGGTTGATGTTCATGAATGTCGCTCCTCAAAACGTCCTATGAATTTTACCAAAGTGAAAGCCTAATACCTAATCCCCGGTAACATCAAGATGAATCTCCATCCGGAAGACTCCGAGAGGTCGATCCCATCCTCTGTCCAGGAGTTTGACGACTCGCTGAAGAACGCCTCTCGAATTCTTGCAGGTGCGCAAGCAGCACCTCGGCGGAACGAGGAATTGTCGTCAAAAGGCATTCCCACTATAGTGATCTCGCCTTTCTGGATTTTGGATGAATCAGGCTCGGTCGCGGTCATGATTGGATTTGTGTAAAGTAGGATAAATTACCCATAACCTTTATACGAAGTTTGTTTTGGCTGACAACATCCTTGCAGGCAGAATAGGTGCCTGGAGGATCATATTTGTAAGAACTTTATAGCTGCCCATTTTGATAGCTTCTCGGATTTTGGTGGGGTTCTGAATTTTGGAAGGTTTCAGCGAGGAAAATGTTTTACCCAGCAGTTGCTGTCAAATATCTTTGTGAAGCCGATCGCCTGATAGAAATTAATATCGGATGCCACGTATGCAACCGTAGCCCCTTCTTCACCGCAGCGGCGGATCCCTTCCAAAACAGCTGCTTTACCCAATCCCATCCTGCGGTAATCCGGATCCGTCGCCACAGGTTCAACGTATGCGATGCGGTTGTGCGGTTCGTACCACATCCCGCAGAAGGAAACGAAATTTCCACCTGGTTCGACGGCAACGATAGTCAGATCTTTCCGAAAATTCGGACCGGACTGCATCTTTGCCCGTCCCGGGATCTCATCTTCAGGCGGTTCCCCAGGATGGTCGAACCCGCGCCAGAGAACGCGATTGATCTTATACAGGTCGTTCTCATCATCCAGGCTCATGATGCTGAAACCCTCAGCTAAATCGATAGATGGAAATGGATCCTTGATGCCAAATTGGCTCAAGGGTCGATTATAAGATTCTAAGGGTTCATACCCCCGCGACCTGGCTAATTGTTCGAATTCTGTATCGAAATCGTTGATGAAAGCGCGGAGGTAATTTACACCACTATCAGCCTGTGCAAGCAGGTTTTGCTCAGCGTACCTCAACATCTCAACTTTGAGGAATGAGTATTCGGGATGCACCTGGAAATAAGCTTCTCCCAAACTGAGTTCGAAATGTGTCACTCCCACAATTATGCCGCCATCCTCCCATATCCCAATTCGTCCCAGGTTTTGTTCGTCCAGACTCGGATGGGAGTGCATATATTCCCAGGCGGGCTGCAGCCAGTTCCCGTGTGTACGGACGGGATTGAAAAAGGTGATCAGGAAATCGCTGATCAGTTCGAAATCGCCAGGTTTGTAATGTCGTGTTGTCACAGTCATGATGTTTACTCAGCCATCCAGTTTTTAATCACTCGCAGTTTTTCTTGATAATTGTTGGTTGTGTGGGTGCTTTGTGGTAGTTCTACTCTAATGAGAGTTTTTTCAACGAAATTTCTTCCTCAGGTGAGAGTATGCCTGGTTACTGGACAATAGCGAGCGCAATCTCAGCCATCTGCAGGAAACCTTTCTCGCGCACTTCGGGAGTTGCCAGTTCGCCGGTCACCAGGCTGTCGCTGACGGTCAGAATGGAAAGCGCGTCGATCTTGTACTTTGCGGCAAGAGTATACAGTGTATTCGATTCCATTTCGACGACGAGGCTGCCGTAATCTGACCAGATCCGCCACCAGTCAGGATCGTCGGGATAAAAACTGTCACCGGAGAACATCCCGCCGACGTGAACCTCGATCCCGTGTGCGCAGGAATATTCATAGGCTTTCATGAGCAGGTCAAAACTCGCAGCGGGGGCAAAATCCTGGCCTCTAAAACGAAGTTTATTGATCTGCGAATCAGTCGATGCGGTCATAGCGAGGACGATGTCCCCAATGTTTAAAAACGGCTGGATGGAACCGCAGGTGCCCACGCGGATGATCGTTTTGACGCCATATTCACGGACCAGCTCGTTGACATAGATCGCCAGGGAAGGCATGCCCATACCGCTGCCCATCACTGATATTCGCTTACTCCCGTGAATTCCCGTGAATCCCAGCATCCCGCGTACCTGGTTAAAACACACCACTTCCTCCAGGAGAGTTTCAGCGAAGTATTTGGCTCGCAGAGGATCTCCTGGCATCAGTACAGCTGGCGCAACCTGACCTGGTTCAGCGCCGATGTGGATACTCATTCAAGCCTCCTTTACACGGTACGATTAGATGTCTTATCATTGTAACCGTATTCAACTTTTTCGAATTCAATCAATGCTTGTATCAGGTATTGATCGGTAAAACTTGCGCCAACCCCGGCGATTTCTTCCGGTGTTCCCACCTCCACGACCGTTCCACCTTCATCCCCGCCTTCCGGTCCCACGTCGATGATCCATATATCGATTTTCCAAATATGGCATGATGGTCGTGGTTCTTTGGTTGAAATCGCGATAGGTTTGGTTTATGTCATTTATCAAAGGTTCATGAACCTGCATGTTCTGAAGCTGAAGCCGTGACGGAATTGGTTCTGGTTACCTGGTTGGAGACATCATCGTCCTCATCAAACCGGGTACTGTGAGGCGCGAAGGCCTGGTGCTTGGCGGGATCGAGTTCCATGCCATCATCGGAAAGCGTTTTTCTCAATTCTGGTAGCGGTACTTTGCGAATATCGAGATGGTCACCCTCCAGAGCAAGAGCCGCGGCAGTTCCCGCTGCCTGCCCCATCGCACAACAGGTGGGCGTCATCCGGCAGCTGCTGTGAACCACCTGGTCCACGCTGATGCATTTCCCCGCCATCAACAGGTTTGAGAAATCTCGCGCAACCAGGCAACGCAAGGGGATGTTGTACGGCTGAAGTTCCTGGCGCCAGCCGGAATCCCCTGCTTTCGTGAGGCTGTGGAAATCGATCTGGGCTGTCGCTACAGTCACCCCATCATCAAATTGGAGAGGCGTTGATCGGTTAATTACCTGGTCCTGGGTCAGGACAGTGTCGCCTACAATCCTGCGTCCCTCACGGATGCCGATCCGGCTTCCGGTGCCTCCCAGCGCGTAGGTGGGATACTCAGTACGCTGCAGGTAATGCACGATCTGGGCGATTTGCACCCGCGCCAATTGTTCGGCTTCGCTGAGGCTGAATGGGTTTGTTGAATCGTGGCGCATGATTTTCGTGGCGTTCATATACACGCGCCTGTCATCGATCATCCATCCAGCGCCAAGACCAGGCAGCTCGTTTTTGGATTTGATGGGTGCAATCCCTTCAGGAAGGTAAGGTTTTTGATGTTTGCCCGTATCGTACATCCAGGCTGTCAGGGTCATGTGCAGCATCAACCCTTCCTGCGGGTCTCCCTGCATAAATGCTGCGCCTGCCAGGTAACCCAGATCTCCTTCGCCGGTTGTATCAATGAAAAACTTTGCAGCTGCCTTAATTTTTTGCGAACAGGAGACAATCTCAACTCTTTGGATAAACGGATCGTCTGCTCTCTACCCCGATAACAGTGGTATGGAAAAGGATATCGACACCAGCCTGGTCTGCAAGGTGCTGCCAGGTAATTTTTAAATGTTCAGGATTAAACAATCTTTTCCCATTGAAACGCCCGCCGGATTGGTCCAGCTCCCATAGGAGGTCATTGAAGATATTTCCCATGCCTTCTAACGATGCGAACCATTCAGAAACGCCGCCAGAGGTCGAACACCTCCCAGGCAGTTTTGTTCTTCGATGAGCAGGACACGGTGCCCCCGCCGCGCAGCTGCGACCGCTGCTGCAGATCCAGCAGTTCCGCCCCCGGCGACAATGAGTATCATATTCAAGTGAGAGGTTATTTTCACCTTTTGCGTTCATTTTCGTACTCCCAGTGTGAAATTCTTGGTGGTTATCAAACCGATGTGAGTTTGTTTAGACGCTATTTGATCATATAAGCGAGGTGATCTATCTTTTAATTCTTGGATACATGGATAAGTCAATGTGCTGCTACCAGGGATAGACCGATCATTACCACCAGGATCCCGGTTACCTTGGGAGATATCGCGGTTCTTTTTGAAGCGTCATCCCCAGCAAAGCGCCAATGGGGATCCTCAGCTGCCTGAAGGCTGCTACATAACTGACGTCTTTAACATATAACATCGATACAAGCACAAGTCCATAGGTAATCAGGATGACGGAACCTGTACCAAAACCAGACGCAACAGATTTCTTGTTTTTGAGATTTTAACCAGGTTACTGCGTTCGCCGGGTATTGCCAGGGTCGTGACCGCAATTATGATGGTCGGGCTGAGAGTTTGCAGGATTATAAACAGCAAGGTTATTTGAAGGTTTGAAAATGTTGATGGAATGATGTCTCGGAGCCGGTGCAGGGTGGAGCTGTCGATCAGGGTATAGCCTGTGGTTCCAATAGCTGCGACCAATGCCATTAGATAAGCAGAATTCAAGTAATTGCTCGCATTGAAGTTGGTGAAGCGGTCCATCGGAATGAGCAGGCAGCCCGCCGCAATCAGGACCATGCCGGTGAGGCTGATTGCGCTGATCGAACTGCCTCGTCCCATCGCCAGGCTGACAGCCAGTACAAAGAGCACCGGCAGTGATCTTGCGATGGGATAGGCAAGAGAGAGATCTCCCGTGCGATACGCTCCGGCAAGTCCCAGGAAATATACCATCTGCGCAACGCCGGTCGCCACAATCAACCCCCAGATACTGGCAGGTATTAGTTGGAATGTGTGCCAGAAATAGACCAACAGCGGGAGGGTCAGTAAGACGGCTGTTAAATTGGTCACCAGGAAAAAAGCGAGGGACGGTTCCCTTCGTTGCTAGCATAATTCCACCCGGCATGCATAAAAGCTGATGTGACGATCAGGACGATGGCAGTTGTTGTCAAAGTGATTGGGTTTGTTTGAACGGATGGGAGTTTTTGATCTTTTTTGATACCAGGAGAAACGATTGAATGCCATCCCGTTTGTACCTTGGTGCAGTTTCTCTTCTCAAAATCGCCATATCATTTTCTTTTGATTTTTCTATCGTATAGTTGCTTTCAAAGAAAATGTAAACGGCAATTTCCATCTCATTTCAGGGAATGTCCAGACCTCCTGCCTCATCTCTGACCTGTTTTTCTTCACTGAGGCGGTAATACAGCCAATCGAATTCATGAAACCATTCAATATGCAATCCAGCCTGGCTGAGAGCGGTGATGATCTCTCCTACAGTGTACATCCAGCTGTAATTGGTCGCTTTTCTGAGTTCTGCAGCGTATCCGCCGATCCATTCATCCTGGTCCGTATTTTTTTCGAAATAGGGATATTTGACCACGATTTCCGGCAGTCTCTCTTCATCGAGCGCCATGAAAAATGGATGCCCGTCCATGAGA
>CAVOGL010000012.1:0-102197 GCA_963695415.1 uncultured Chloroflexia bacterium
GCGGGGAAGATCGCGCCGACGAGGACCAGTAGCATGCCGTGGGCGGCTCCGGCGAGCGATGTGGGCGAGGCGGCAGTACCGGCGGGGCTCAGCAGGGTGCCCGGGTGGGGGAGACGGCCCGCGATGCGTGGATGGGGCGGTTGCGTGGGAGCAGGCGAAGGCGCAGATCCCGCACGAAAATTGAGACTCTTATCCGTCGAGGGCAAGCTCCCGGCACCGTAATTGAAACTCCTATCCGTCCTTCCGCCCCCCCGCGGTGTGCTGATGTTGTTCCCGGAGGAGCCCTCACCGGTCCGGCTGCCATTCAAGGTTCGAGCAGCCCGTCAATACCGTCTCCCAGCGGATCGCAGCGTCGTCCATCGACGTGATGACCACTTGGTCGTCCACCACTTCAGCCCGCCAGTGGCCGTCCGGGCTGGTGGTAACCCCGTTCTCGTCGTCATCGGTGGTGACAGTGGCAATGGTGGTGGCGAAGGGATTGGTGGCGTCGGCGGGCGCCGCCGCCCCGCGCGGGTGCCAAGTGTGCAGGCTGCCCCCGATATGCCACGATAGCTCCGTGCCAGCGGCATTCCAGGTCAGCCGGTACGAGCCGATCCCGGGTGAGCCCGAGTAGGGCACGCTCCGGTGGTCCACCAGGTTCAGCTGTCCGGTGGCCGTGACGGCCAGCAGACGTATCTGCTCCTCAATTCGCTTCTGGAACGGCCAGAAACACAGGACAGCAAGCTCAGCCGTACCCGGTCGCCACACGCCACGGCTGTTCGCCCACCCTGGTCGACAGGCCAGGCTGTCAACGTCGACGGGGGCCACGCTGTCGGGCAACAGCAGCCAATCGAGGCCGGCCAAGGACTCTGGGTCCCTGACCTTGGTATCGCAGTGGATGAGCAGCGCGCGATCCGCCGGCATGGGTGGCGGGGCATGGTCCCAACGTGCCAGAACGGCGCGATCGAGGGCTAGGTTGTGAAGGCCGGTGGTCAGCCATATGGCCGGCGACGCAGACGGCATGTTGAGGAACAGCCCCAACACCGCGTTGCGGCCGCCGGCATCCATTACGTCGACGGCGAGGCGCTGCAACTGGGCCACCAGTCGCTGTCGGCTAAATGCCGGGCTTCCGCCCCGTGCTCCGTCGCCAGGGCATCGAATTGCAGATCCCGCTCCAGCTGGTCCCAGTCCCGCGGTACCCCGTCGGCAGCCAACGCCGCCGCATTCGGCGCCAGCCAGACCGCCAGCAGCGTCTCGATCACCAGCGAGCGGTCACGCCCCTGCCATCGGGCGATCATCTCCCGAAGGTAGGCGCGGCGGAGCAGGGTGCGGCCCGCATCGTCCGACGGCACGAGGCCGCCCGGTGGCGACGGCAGGTGCACGGCCACCCCCGTCTGAATGCCGCGCCGATCAAGCTTGACAGGCAGGCCATCGCTTAGCAGCTGGAACGTGCAGGTGTTCCACGCCATCAAACGACCGGCGGCCTGGGCCGCGGCGCAGAACGCGGCGAGATCGGCATCCAGTGAGTCGTGCAGAACCATGCCCAACGCTGCGTCCTCGGCCTTGACCGTCGTGGTAAGCACGATTCCGACCCACGGCTCGGGCTCGGCGATCGGGTGCTTGAGGTCGCCCTTTGGCTGCAATTGCCACTGGCCGTTCTCGGCCTGCGCAAACTGCTGTCGGCGCAACACCTGGGCCGTGCCGTACGCATCCGAGATCACCGTGGCCACGTCCACTTCGGCCTGGTCCAGTACCAAGCCAGCCCGGCTGGCGCGGAAGCGCACGGTCTCGGGCCTGCCCCGGTTGCCGACGACGGTGACACCGGGCAGTTGGAGTCGTGCGGCTTGCGCCAGGCGGATTCGCCTCTCACGGCTGATGCCCGGCGGCAGGATGACGGCGTATCGCTCCCAATCGTCGGCCGCCAACGCCTGCTGCTCCAGCTCGGCCATTGCCAGCACTGCACGCTCAGCTTCTGCCAGGCGTGCCCGGCGCTGCAACGACACCAGGGCGATGCCGGCCACCGTCAGCAGCGCGAGGCCACTCAGCGCCGCGAGGACAGTGCGGCGGCGCGGGCGGTGTGGTGCGGGGTGGGGTGGTGGTGACGGCGAGTCTTCGAAGTCCCAGTCAAGCGTCATGGGGGGCGATCGTCCGTGGCGCGGTCGGATGGGCATCGACTGCCCGCCGATCCATGGCCTGGGGGCGAGGGAAGCATAGCATCTGGCGACTGGGGATTCGTCCGTGTTGACGGGGGCCGCGGATGAACGCCGTCCCGGACCCGCGCCCGGAGCCGTCAGCCCCTGAAACCGCCTCGCTCGGTCGTCGTTCTGCCCCTGATAACGTCATGATGCGATACAGCGCCAAGCGCCTTGCCTGGTCCATCGTCTTCCTCTACTCGGTCCATGCCATCACCTTCCTCGTCACCGCGTACCTGGCCATCCGGAAGCATGGTCAGCTGTGGACAGGGGTGTACGGTGGGCAAAGCTTCGGTCTCGGTGGGCGCCCCTTCCGTTCGGGTTTCGGTTCACCCCCGCTCGGGAAGACCGCCAGCTCATAGTCGGGATCGGTCAGGGCCAGGCCGGTGTCCTGCTGCGGAATGGTCCGCCAGGTAGCGCCAGACCCAGGAGCACGAGTTTGGCCGAGATACCGTCGAGCATGGGGATCTGGGCGTCGTAGAATCGGGGCGCGGGGCGGGCGACGAGCTCGAGCAACGCATTCATGACCTGTTCGGAAGCAGCCCGGGAACGGTTGTCCCGGCGCCGGCCGCCTGATGCGGACGTAGTCGGCCTGCATGGCCGTTATCTCGGGCAACCTCGCCGGGCGGATGGAGGGCACCTGTCGTGGACAACCTCCACACCCTGGCTCGGGCGATACCCTTCCCCTCGCCCAGTTTTCCATTGGAAAGGGCGCCCTGCCCGTACTCTCCCGCGCTCGCCCGGACTGGAGGCAGCACGCAACGTAGCTTGGGCGGTTGCTCCGCCCGAGAGCCGTATGGGTGATGGTTGGACGCGAAGCGAGCGCCCGGTGGCGCCACGGCCGCCTATCGGCCGTCGCCTGACCCCCCCTGCAAGGACAATCGATGACCCGTCACGCCGGCGCCGCCCAATCCCCCTCCGTCTGACACGGTTTGCCCTGACGGCCCCGATATGCTGGCCGTGGCGCTGGCCGAAATCGCCGCCGCGCAGCAGAGTCCGCAGCTGGGCGGCGATGGCGGGGACGAGCGCCACGATCACGGTGGGGACGGGTGGCTGCACGCTTCGGCGGTGATCACCAACGCCGACAATGACAACCAGTCGGGCTCGGCGAGCTGCGCGGCGGGGAGCGGCGCGGACACGATCGACTTCGCGAGCGCGAACGGCACCTACAGCTACACCTCCGCGCTGCCGACCATCACGACCGACGTGATAATCCAGGCAACGGGAACACGACGATCCAGCGCACCGGGGGCGGGGTCTTTTCCAGCGTGCTCCGCGTGACCGGCGGCAGCCTGGCGCTCGCGAACGCGACCATTAGCGGGGGAAACGCCAGGGACTCCTGGGCAGGAGTGATGGAAAATGTGGATGTCGTACTGAGTGCAGTCCCTTATTATTTTAATTTTGACATTACCCAAGCGGCTATCAAGGAAAAGGTATCACTTTGTGACATGGGCGGACACACTAAAACTGTACAGGCTCAAATGGATCTTGGCAGCCAGGCAGAAACCGCCGGGATCAGCATTGTCCCGGATTGTGGAATGGGACCGGGCTTGGTGAATACGATAGGCGCTTATGCCATTGAATTGCTTGACCATACGGATGAAATCTTCATTTACGATGCCGGTCTTCCAAAATCTCCGGTTCCCCCATGGAATTATGCCCTCACATTCCATATCAATGGTTTGACCAATGAAATGGACGGGCAGGCTGTGTTCATCCGCAACGGAGAGATTTGTTACGTGGATACACTAAGCGAGCTTGAGGAAATCGATTTCCCCGGGTTTGGAATCCTCGAAGCAGATGTGACCTCAGGAGGCACATCATTGGCTCCGTGGACATACTGGGTCAGTTGAAAACTTATGAAAACAAGGTGTTGCGTTATCCGGGGCATTTTGAATGGTTACGCGCTTATAAAGAACTTGGATTATTCAAGGAAGAACCAGTCCTCGTTGGTGAGCAGCTGGTAAAGCCGCGGGATCTCTACCACACCCTCCTGGAACCGAAAATTTTCACAGAAAATCCACGCGACATTTGTGTCATCCGCGCTGTCGGAATAGGTACCAGGGACTCTAAACCTGCCAGGGTGATCGTAGATATGGTCGACGAATATGATCCCTACACGGGATTCACCGGGATGGAACGTCTTACCGGTTGGCACTGTGCCATTATGATGAAGTTTATGGCAGATAAAAGAGTAAGGTCAGGCGTGATACCAGTCGAATTGGCAGTGCAAGCAAGCGATTTTATGGTTGAATTCGAACGAAGAGGGATTCCCCATACAATTAAGTGGGAATCCGCCTGATTAAATATTATATTGGAAGCACCGGCTCCTAATCAGGTTAGAACCAGGTCTGGGAGTTCACAGTTGAGGCGAGTGTCCCGGCTAAATCCTCACCCTTGGCGATCTGACAAACGGGTATCCCTAAAGCCTTGAGCGAGGCGACAGCCTTGTCATTACCTGTTAATCCCCCAAATGTGGCTGCGTTAACCAAAACACCGACAGGGCGTAATCCCCGGCGAAGCAAGATATCAGCGACTTTATAAACGGTATCCGATCCGCTGGGGGTAATCAAAACTGCGGTGCTGCCACGCGGCAAATGCCTGGCCTGGGCTTCAACCAGACCGTGTAATGGCAATGATCCATCACCTCTCACCAAAGCCAGGGCTTCCAGTATTTTGGCCAACTGGCGACCTCCCCGGTCGCTGGGCAGCACTCGCAAGCCGGGTCCAGCTGTGACCAACCCCACTGCCCTTCCTCTCTGAAGGTAATATCGCGCCAGAGAACCCGCCGCGGTGACAGCATATTCGAGCGTTGAAACAGGAAGGGAATATTTATACCGCCGCCGCCAGATGTCTTGAGGTTCAACGTATTCCTGGTTTGATGGTTGCGAAACCTGGACGTGTTTCGATGCGTCAAGGAAGATCCAAACGTCTGCCAGCGGATCCAACTCGTATTCTTTAACCATCAAGCGATCTCTCCTGGCTGTGCTGACCCAATGAATGCGGTTAAGGGGGTCTCCATGAATATACTCGCGGACTCCCGAGGCGTTAGGTGTAATTTGTGGTGTCCTGCGCCTTAATGCTTCCCCCCCTGGCAGAAGTCCTGGTGGATTTGGAAAATTTGCGACATCGACAATTAGAGGATAAACGAGTAATGCGTCGCTGTTTTCGAAAGATTTCTTTGTGGGAAACATACCAAACAGATCACCTGAAACCAGGTTGGTTGGACCGAGGGAATAGATGCCTCTTTCCAGCAGCCGGGTCCTGGCGAGGTAAGTGCGGCTCTCCCGACCACCGATCATGGTTATGATGTGTGATCCCCGGCTTTGGGGCAGGTCAGTCTGGTCCTGCACCTCAATCCAAAGCCGCGGAAGCCTACCGGAATTTTTCACTTCAAACTGCTCTTCGAATATATGCCCCACTTGTGAGCGAAGCGTACGCCTTGTACGCTTCACCTCGACCCCTCGCAACGATAGGAAAGACATACCCCAACTCACCAGAATCAAGAATCCCCAAAGATATGACAGGCGGTAATAAATTGAGGAACCTGTTGCCAATCCTGCAATGATGGTCACTGTAAATAACACCAGAACTACACGAAGTGGGGTTTTCATTGTAGATCCACCAGCACCATCCGCTTTAATAATCTTCCCATGGATGGTCCTGGCACTTATTGCACAGGAGCTTTTCTATCATTCGTTGGGTCACTGCCAGGTACGGGCAAAGTGCCTAAAATCTCTTCCACTATCTGGGTAGTGGTCAAATCGCGCAGCCGAGCTCCGGGTCCAAGGATCACCCGGTGTGCCAGTGTCGGTACCGCCAGGGACTTGATATCATCGGGGAGCACGTAATCGCGCCCTTCGATTGCGGCTTTCGCCTGTGAAGTCCTGAACAATGCCAGGCTTCCGCGGGGACTTGCACCCAAATAGACTTCAGGATGATTGCGGGTGTATGTAGTTAGGTCAACGATGTAACGCTTCAACTTTGAGCTGACATGAATTTCTCGGATGGTCTCTTGCGCTGCGAGCAGCTCTTCCACGGAGACAACCTGCTGAACATCTTCTATGGGGTGGCGGAATTGCTGGGATTCCAGAACGCGAATTTCGTTCTCAACGCTGGGATAACCCAGGCGAAGCCTCAGCAGGAATCGGTCTACTTGAGCCTCAGGCAACGGAAAGGTTCCTTCATATTCGATTGGATTCTGAGTAGCCAGAACTAGGAATGGTTTTGTTAAGATATGAGTGACCCCATCAACGGTAACCTGCCGTTCCTCCATCGCCTCCAAGAGGGATGCCTGGGTTTTAGGAGTGGCACGGTTGATTTCATCCGCCAGAACGATCTGTGACATCACAGGACCCGCTCTGAACTCGAATTCGCGCGAGATCTGGTTGAATATAGAAACCCCGGTTACGTCGCTGGGCAGCATATCCGGCGTGAATTGGATACGGCTGAACGAACACCCCAGGGATCGCGCCAGTGTTCGAGCCAACATCGTTTTACCCACACCAGGTACATCCTCGATTAATAGATGACCCTGGCACAGTAATCCCGCCACTGCGAGTTCAATGGTTGAATGTTTCCCGATGATTACCTTCTCGATGTTCTCGATGATCCGTTCGGTGATAGCCTGCACATTTATCATATTATTCTCCAATCGTTTAATTCGAACTGGCTAAGTGTAAACCAGGTTATGAAATCTGACAATTTCTCCCTTATCCGGTAATGTTTACATCTGTTCCACAATATTATAATTACCATGTCATGATGGAACCAGTTCAAACGGATTCATCACATTCTCTTGCCATTCTCCCTGACAACTTCTATAATCACACTGGAAACAACCAACTGAAGCAATCCAACCAAAAAGGATTTTCCCTCAAATGAGCATCCCTTTTAAATTGTACAGAATTCAACAGATCGACAGCTTGATAGACAAAGCACAGAACCGCAGTGACCAAATTGACACTATCCTGGCTAATGACCATGAATTGAACCGTGCCATGGTTGAAGAAGAGAATGCGCGGATCGAGGCTGAGGAAATCTCGCGCGAACTGTCTGCTGCGGAGAACCTGGTCAACCAACAGAGGTTAAAAATCGAAACCAACGAATCATCCTTGTATAGCGGGAAGATAAAGAATCCAAAAGAGCTGCAGGACCTGCAAAACGAAATCGCCTCATCTAAAAAATACCTCGCTGTATTGGAAGACCGGCTTCTGGAAGTAATGTTGTCAGCAGAGGAAGCGAATGAAAAACACAGGATCCTAAAAATTAGATTGGATAAAGAGAAGGCGCGCCATACAAACACAGGATTAGCCTTAGGAAAAGAAAAAGGTGTATTGTTATCGGAAATGACCTCACTCGACCAGGAAAAACACGCTGCGGTCAACGGAGTACCAGCCGGTGATCTTCAGCTTTACGAAGCATTAAGGAAACAAAGGCGCGGGGTTGCAGTGTCCAAAGTAGAGAATAAATCATGCTCGTCTTGTGGTTCGATCTTAAGCGCCGCACTACTCCAGGCTGCCTCTTTGCCAGGACAAATTTCACGCTGTGAAACTTGCGGACGAATCCTGTATTCAGGTTAAATTTACCAGAATAAACTAAAAACTGCGTAGAATCGCCATTATCAGGTACTGAACCAGGAGCAATACCAGGATGAGTACCATGGGACTAAAATCCAATACCCCTCCCTGGGGCAATAACTTGCGGATTGGAGCTAAAAATGGCTCAATGATGCGGTTCAAGAACATCCTCGCAGGATGATATGGATTCTGAATGGCAAATCCCATAACAACGTTGACAACCACCAGGATTACGAACAAATCAAAAATCAGGTTAACCAGGTAGATAACTACAGTCATCCACACACCTCATTCATAGGTAATTCTTGAACCCATGATGGCGGTTCCAATCCGCACCATGGTAGCTCCTTCTTCAACCGCTACTTCATAATCACCACTCATACCCATGGACAAATGGGGCAGTAACAATCCTGGGATCTCAGAACGGATATATTCGCGCAGCCTGGATAATTTTTGGAACAGGGGTCTGGCTTTATCAGGATCATCGAAGAAGGGCGGCATGGTCATCAATCCATTAATCACAATTCCCGGCAAGCTGGAAATACGTTGAATTGGAAGGACAAGATTTTTCCACATTGCTTCATTTACGGCATCCCAACCAAATTTCGACCGCTCTCCGCTGACATTACATTCCAACAAAACAGGGATGGTTTTATTTAAATCCTGACAGGAGACCGATAAGCGATGTGCCAGTTTTTCGCTGTCCAGGGAGTGCACATAAGCAAAATTCTCACAAACCTGGCGCGCTTTCCTGCTCTGGATGTGCCCGATCATATGCCAACTAATGTCTTTCAAAAGACCAGGATGGTTGTTTTTATGTAATGCCTCCTGCACATAATTCTCACCCAGGATACGCGCACCTGCTTCCACAACCTGCAGTATTTTTTCAACGGGCTGCCCTTTCGTGACCACAACCAGCTGGATCTCATCCGGATTCCTACCAGCAGCTCGAGCAGAATGATTGATTTTATCCACGACTTCTACATACCTGCTGGCGATATCATGGGAATGCGACTGGCTAAGGAAATTCATTTTCAAGTCCGTTTTATTCGGAATTAAGCCTTATTGTAGCAGCAAACCTGCCCGTTTTCCCTCTGTCTCTTCGATGGGAGAACCAATCTTGTGGATTACACGCAGTGCAGACCCCGGAGATCTCGATATTTTCAACGTTTGATTGTAGAAGCACCAACCGGTTAGCTTCCCACAAATCTAATTCCGCTCCCATGTTCCCATCCCATGAAAATGCGCTCAGTAACCTCTGATTATCGTGAGGGAAAGCAGCTCTAACCTGGGTGACAACCTCAGCGCCAACCTGGTAATGGTGTGCGGCAATAGAGGGTCCGATGGCTGCGCGGATATCTCCAGGATTGCAGCCATAATGAGAGTTCATCTTGATCACTGCCGCCTCCGCCACTCTATTCAACGTACCTTTCCATCCTGCATGGGCAATACCAACCACCGACTTTACAGGATCCCACAACAGAATCGGGACACAATCGGCAAATCGCATCAGCAGCGTGATCCCTGGGCGGTCCGTTAGGATTGCGTCTGCCTGCAAATGTGGAACTGATGGGGAGCGTGGTTGGTCTGTAACAACTACCCGGTTTCCATGCACCTGCCAAACATCATAAACACTTCCCTCATCCAAATTAAGAGCATCGAAGAGGATGGTCTTGTTCCTGGCAACACTCTCCGGGTCATCGCCAACCGTCCCACCGATATTTAATGATGACCAGGGTTGGACACTAACTCCTCCTGATCTGGTTACAACCGCATTGTGGATTCCAGAAAGGGAGTCAAATTGGAAATAACGCACAGGACCAACCTGGCTAAATGGCATGCTGGTCCATTTGAGATGATTCGATCTGCTGTAATTTATATTCGTACATCTCGCGTGTCTCTCGCATTGAAATCTCGATATGAGGGATACCAAACCACGCTGTGGTGAAACCAAACAGAAATCCGGTCATCATCCTCAATAATGGCGTGCTTTCTCGGAATGGCAGCAGTGATAAAGGAGGCTGGCTTACCAATTGGCTGATACCATCCACACCTACCGGGACGATGGCAAGCAGCACCCATACAAGCCAATGTAAAGGGTTCAGCTTCCTTCTCGTTAATGCGAAGATAAAATTAAAAATCAGAATACCCGAATAAATGGCTACATCTCTCTGGCAGATCGCAATTTTGTAGCCGATTTTCTCGTCTCCAATGAAATTCCTGGCTCCAAGCACATCCTGAGGATTATTGCCTTCCCCCAACTGTGTTGCCTGGGAATAAGTGGCCAGGTTTTCAACCCCGGCTGCTTCTCGCGGGTAAACATATTGATCACCGAAAAGAAAGAACGAACGGTATGCCAGCTGGTGGCAAGTCACGCTGTAAATCCTGTATATCATTGTGGCAGGCAGAGTCCATCCCAAATTCATAAATACTGGCGCAAGAAGCGGGAAGCCGAGAAACACGATCAGGAATAAATTAATCATTGCAAGATAATGTCTTGCCAGCCAATATGAAAAACTATCAGCCTTGCTCCATGCGGCTGCCGGCAATCTGACCACAGACAGGTTAACTTTGCGTGATGGTTTAATCTCGATGGTACTTGTCGACTTAGTTTTGTTCTGAATGTTGCGTTTGGCAACGCTCAAAGCAATGGTCAATTCTTCAATTGTGATAGGGGCTTTTAAAATATAATTGCCAATCTCGATAACCGGGACAGCATCAGCATAAGGCTCAATAAACTCCGGATTCTCGTCAATATCAATCAGACTAAGATGATGAGGATATTCTGCCTGCAGGGCAGCAAGCTTCTCTAGAGTTTGCTCGCACAAATGACAACCTTCACGCGTGTAAAAAGTAACTTCAATCAATTCTGAGTATCCAATTTCTCAATATAGTTCTTCAGCAAGTCATCCGTAAGATAGCCAACGTGCTGGTAGCGTAGGACACCATCCCGGTCAATGAATAAGGTGGAAGGGAACCCCCTGATCCTGTACAACTTGACAATCTCACCGCCAGGATCCTTGAGTATCGGGAAATCGATCTTGTAGGTTTCCACAAACTCCCTGACGGTATCATCAGACTCATTGAAATTGATGCCTATGACCTCAACTGCTGAATTATTCTTTGAAAAATCGTTCAACAATGGCATTTCTTCCCGGCATGGCAAACACCAGGTAGCCCAAAAATTCAAAACGACTGGCTTCCCATCCAAGGCAGATAATTGAAAAGAACCTCCATCCAACGACTCCAATTGGAAATCGGGAGCGGGGGCGTTCACCTCCGGTGCCAGGACAGCTTCTGTTTGAAGACCCTTGCTTCTCTTGAAAAGCTCTAAACCATTGCCAAACAATAAAAAGCCAGCCAAACCCACACCAATACCTATTAACACACCTGCCAGGACGAAATTCCGTGATGGGGCTTTGATCCACACGCTCAACTCTTTTATCCGCTTGAGTTTCGGGCGGAGGCAATCACGTGACCACTCAGGTAACCCAAATAAGCTGGTACCAATGGGAGCACGCACGGTGACAAAAATGATAAAAATCCCGCTGCAATCGCTGTCAACGCGCCGGGAGTGGAAAAGGCACTGGTAGGCAGGTCAATGTACCACCCGGATTGCAAAGCCCAGGAAGCCAGCAGTGTAAACCGGTTGAATATCAACAATAAACCAATTGCAATAATCAAGAGACCGCTGACGATCTGGAATGTCCTCATGTGCCTGCCCAACCGCCTGATCAGGGGAACAGTTTGGTTCAAAGCCAGAGCCATGATCAAGAAAGGCACTCCCAGTCCAATGGAATAATAGGTAGAAAGCACCATCGCCTGTCCAACCGTCTCCTGGCTGAAACCGAGTGTCAGAATAGCGCCTAAGGTTGCCCCTACACAGGGAGTCCATCCTGCCGCAAAAAAGAGCCCCATCATTAAGGAACCGATGTAAGTACTCGTCCTCCCCTGATATTCGGGGCGTGTGTCCATATAAAACCAGGGAATCCTGATCACGTCCATCGTGGCTAAACCCAGGAATATGAGCACAAATCCGCCGACCCGGCTGATGACGGTTTTATATTGGGCAAATAACCCACCGAGAAGGGTCGCTGTGCCTCCAAATCCGACGACAAATACAATTGAAAAACCCAACACGAACAACATTGCATGCAGGAAAACACGCAATCGCTGCGCGGTTGTGATCATGCCTAAATTCGAATCGATTTCATTACTATTTTCCACGATATCCTCAATTCGTAAATCAACGTTCGACGACGATAACCTTCGTGCTTCCTCTACCTGAGAAAGTCACATCACCAGGGTGATAAGGTACGTCAGGTAATGTCCAACGAAAAATCCATTTTGCGTCTTCTGGTCTGGCATTCACACAACCATGTGATCTGGGAATGCCAAAGCTGTTGTGCCAGAATGTCGAGTGCACAGCCACACCATCCCCTGAAAATAACACTGTCCAACCTATCCCGGGTAAATCATATCCACCACCGGTGGTGCCTCCAGTCATGTGAACCGAAACAAGCTTTCTCCAGATGGAATGTGGACCCACAGGCGTCGCCCACTTTTCACTTGGGTTCCCTTCTGCGTCATATTTGCCACCTGTCGAAACCTGGCAGAAAAATACCTCATGGCTGCCTTCGAAACAAGACATGGTCTGGTCGGTGACGTTTACAACCACATTTTTTTCCTCAACCTCTGGGCTCAATGGGGATAGATCATCCACTGTGAGTGGTTTGAAGGCTTCGGCGGGTGCATAAAACACATCCCCGAAACTGCCATACAATTCTCTTACCCGGTACCAGGTTTTGCCTTCTTCCGTTTTTATCTCATCCACCCACATGATCTGAGAGTAATAAAGCCGCGGCTGGTTAGAATTCTTCAGCCACGGTGACCGGGCTGGTGGGTTTTGGATAACCAGGTCCACATAAGGAACTGTGACTTCGACCCACACTCCCCCTTCTTGAGGAAGTTGATCAATTGGCTCATTCGGTCGATCTTGTACCGGCTGCAAGTTTGGCGCATAAACATACCCGTCCGGAGTTTCCACAAATCGTTGGCTGTACCATAATGGTCTTTTACCCACAATTTCACGCAGCCATGGGACTACATCATCGTCGTTTAAAAAGGCGACATCCTGGCTGTCAATATCCGGGCGCAGTTTTACCGGGACCCGTCCCCCAATCACGCGACCCAGTTTCCCTGGAGATGGATTATCCTGTTGGAAAAACCGTGTCTGAACCGCGGGCTCCCCGGTAGACTGCAAGAAATTGTGCAAAGGCGTAATAGATAAACCACCGAGACCAACCAGGGCGGTCTTCAAGAAATCTGCACGTGTGACTGGAGACATTCCCTTCACCATAAAGTCAGGACTCGAAAACCTCGACCACTGTGCTGGTATGACCTGAGACGGTCACATCATCTGTACCCGGATCGTAAGGGATATTTGGCAGGGACCACAAGAAAATCCACCTGGCATCATCTGGGGTAACATTTACACAACCATGCGACATTGGATCACCAAAATTATTGTGCCAGAAAGTTGAATGGATCGCCACCCCACCTGTGGCAAATATGGTCGACCAACCGATGCCCGGCAGATCATACGGCGCGCCGGTAGTCCCACCGCTCATTTGCAAGGATACGTACTTCCTTGTAATTCGGTGCACGCCTGCGGGTGTGATCCAGTTATCCACAATATTCCCATACATGTCATAGATAGCGCCTGTTGAAACCGGGCAGTAGAAGACTTCCCTGTCTCCCTCATAACAGGACAACGATTGACGTGTGAGGTCGACTTTGATAGATTTGTTCTCAATTTCCGGATTGACTGGCTGCAGGTCTTCGGGAAAGATAGGCTTCATTGCTTCAGCAGGAGTCCAGAACAAATCAATGCCTCCATAATAATTAGGGTTCACCCGGTACAATACCTGACCATACTCATTTTTCTCCAACCGATCGATCCAAAAAAGCTGACCATAATAAATCCTCAGCGGCTGCCCTTGATCGATGCGGGTACTCACCCATGAATTGTCTGAAGGCTCATTGATTAATTTTATATCCACGTAAGGAATGTTAACCTGTGCCCACATGCCCGTACCCAGACTGGTTTGTGGTAACTGTTCCACCGGCGCGTTAAGTTCATTCCTGACGGGCTGAAAATATGCTCCGTAAATGTACCCTTCAGGAGTCTCCACCCATTTTTGATTCGAAAAGACATAATTGGGCTGATAACCCACAGTCTCTCTCACCCATGGGAGCACGTAATCCTCATAAGCATACCCCAATGTTTCAGATTCAGGATCAGGGCGAGATTTGATCTCTAAAGTCGCGCAAGCTCTTCCCAACCTTTCAGCCTGAGGAAATTCGATAACTTGCTGAAACCGCGGGAGGGTTGGAGTAACGGTAAAATCTGGCTCGAGGGGAAACCTGCGTTGGAATGAATCCAAAGCCAGGCTTCCCACACTCAGGAGACCAAACTTCATGAAATCACGTCGGGAAATCGGAGGTTTCATCGGTTAATCGGTTAGATCGTAGTATCAAACTTAATCTTACCCTTCGGAGATATCATATAGATGAAGCCATGATTAAGAAATGCTTGCGCAGAGGAGTCTACTTTATTTATATTACGCTCAACTGCCGCCACGGACTGCACACCATCCAGGTCGGATAATTCAGTCTGGATGGTATGTACACAGTGGTTGCATGAAATATTGGGGATTTTATAGATTACGGTCGTCATGGATACCTCCATATCATGTACAGGCTGCTTTATTTGAATTATCAGGAATCAGGAAGAGCTTTATCGAACTGCTCCCTCAACTGATCCTCTCCTACAAAACCAACCCATTGAGCGAGAATAGTCCCTTCGCCATCCAACAGCATCAGGTGTGGTTGGTAACGGTAACCCAATTTTATTTTGAAGTCCGCTGTTGCAGGATCATCGATATCAAGATAAACGAAATTCATCCTGTTGCCATATTCAGCTTCTAACCCATGCACGATGGGTGCCATTGCCCGGCAGCTGCCTCACCAAAAAGCAAAGAACTCAACCAGCTGCACGTCTCCAGAGGCAATAGAAAAAGTTTCTGGAGATGAAGCGTGTAATTCTCGGCTGATGGGTTCTTTTATAGCTGGCGCTTCTAACCCTGGATCATCTGCTCCGGATTCTGTTTGCCGCTCAGAAACCGTTTTCTGCTCCAGCGAGGGATACGGATATGCTTCTTCTGGACCAGGATAAACGACATCGACAGCTTCGATCTCAGCATTTTCAGCCACGACAGGGTAAGGATATTCGGCTTCGTTCTCACCAACGGGCAGAGGTGGGTAAACCGTTTCCTGTATCTCACCACCCGCGTCTAAGGGGGATTGGTAACCGTCAGCCGGTTTTGACTGGCAGGACACCAGCGCGAAAATGACTGATAGCATCAGAATCAACATTAACTTATTTATTGAATTTGACAATGCTTACCTCCTTTCGTTACTTTATGATATTACAATAAAATCCTTACAAGAATCTCGAGTCTCACATCACTTTAATGCAGATCAACACTTACTTGACACCCAACAGGGTACATCATAAACTTGCCCTGTGAAAAAAGCGTGGCTTTGGTATCTGTTCACATTCATCTTATTATCTGCAGGCGCTTTATGGATGTGGGTTTCTCGTTCATCACCCGGTGAAACAACTTCCGGAAGGATCCCTTCTCCTCACCCTGGATTCCTCGCACCGGATTTCGAACTGTTGGATCGGGAAGGACGACAGGTTGAATTATCGTCCCTGCGCGGTTCCCCGGTCATCATCAACTATTGGGCTTCTTGGTGCGGTCCCTGCCGCTCTGAGATGCCAGCTATAGAAAATATCTCCCATGAATATGCCGAGGACGGTTTGGTGATCCTGGGGGTGAATGGCACCAACCAGGACAACCTGGCGGCAGCCCTCAGTTTTGTGCAGGAATTAGGCATCACTTTCCCGATCCTTTTAGATGAATCAGGCGAGGTTGGAAACCTGTACCGGGTGCAGTCCCTGCCGACGACATTCTTTATCGATCCTGAAGGGATCGTCCACGACATGATAATCGGCGGTATGTCCGAAACCATGCTGCGGGTGAAAGTGTCTGAACTGCTGGAACAAACAACAAGGGGATCTCAGTAATGTTACCAATCATCAGTATTGGTCCTGCTGCTTTCCCAGTGTCTGGTCTGGTGATACTTGCGGGGATCTGGATCGGGCTGATCCTGGCAGAGCGTTCATCTGAGAGCCGAGGAATTTCTGCAAATGATCTGAACAATCTTGTCTTCATTTCAGCGATAACGGGATTGTTGAGTGCTCGTATCGGTTTCATCATCGAAAATTTCAAAATGTTTACCCCGGACCCATTGAGCGCATTATCACTGCGTCCCGTTTACCTGGATGCTGTCATCGGGGCTTTTGCAGCATTGATCTCAGCTGCAATCTATGCTCAACGTAAGCAGCTGCCTGCTGGAAATTTGTTGGATGCTTTGACGCCTTTTTTTGCGGTGTTTTGGATTTCGATGGGGTTAGCTAACCTGGCATCGGGATCAGCTTTCGGATCGACCACTGAATTACCATGGGGTATATTCCTGTGGGGCGAGGTGAGGCATCCTACGCAAATTTACCACATCATTACATCCGTTTTGATCCTGGTTTTACTCTTTCCAGGAAGTGGAGTTCTGTGTTCATCCAAACCAGGAATAACCTTCTTGCAATTCAGCGCACTGACATCAGCCAGCGCTCTGTTGATCGAAGGTTTTCGCGGCGACTCGAGCCTGATTTTCTCGGGTATCCGTCAAAACCAACTTTTTGCCTGGTTAATTCTGGCAACCAGTCTTTTTATCCTTGCATACGTCCAATTTCATCAGAAAAAACCACACAGGGAGGTGGAAAATGAATAGTCAGAAATCAAGCACCCAGTTAGGATTTGTCGTCGAGATGGAAGAGAATTATGAGCAAGCAATCGAACTGGTAACCGCAGCATTGAAGAGCGAGGGTTTCGGTGTATTAACCAAGATTGATGTCAAAGCTACCTTGAAAGAGAAAATAGGTGAGGATATGCGCCCATATGTCATCCTGGGAGCGTGCAACCCCCACCTCGCTCACCAGGCATTACTGGCAGAACCAGCGATTGGATTAATGCTGCCTTGCAACGTAACCGTCGAAGCAAACTCCACCGGCGGGAGTATCGTGCGCATTATCAACCCCGAAATGATGCTGGCAACCGGTGAACTGGTAAACAACCCTAAATTAATTGAGATATCTAACCAGGCTCGTTCCAAATTGGAGCGAGTGGCTGGTTCACTCCTGGACTGACAACCACTACTTTATAACATAGGGTTCGAGCCCCTGGCGATATTCGCCAAGAATTCCTCCCGAGTTGCGATATCTTTACGGAAAGCTCCTAACATAGCCGATGTGGTCATACGCGCATCATGTTTCTTCACACCGCGCATGGTTGCACACAAATGCAGCCCTTCGATTACCACTGCGACCCCAAAGGGATTGAGAAGTTCCTGTAGAAATTCGGCAATCTGGCGCGTCATCCTTTCCTGGACCTGCAGCCTGCGCGCAAACATATCCACTATCCTGGGGACCTTAGACAACCCCAGTACGCGGCCTCTAGGGAAATATGCCACGTGGGCGCGGCCTAAAAATGGCAGCAGATGGTGCTCGCACAGGCTGTAAAATTCGATATCCCGGACAACCACCATTTCATCATAAGTCTCTTCGAAAATCGCATCGTTGACGATCTTGATGGGATCCTGACGGTAACCTGATAATAACTCGTGATACATGCGTGCCACCCTTTCGGGTGTGTGCTGCAAACCTTGTCTCTCCGGATCCTCGCCGATAGCTCGTAGAATGTTTTCTACCGCAAGGCGAATGGCTTCATCATCCATGCCCTCTCCCGGCAGGATGTAAGCTGCATCGTTGAGATCTTCGTTATTGTCCCAATCCATTTTTTTTATGACTACTCAGGCTACCCGATTTCAGTCTCGATCAGTCCATAGGTGTCGTTGTGCCTGCGGTATAGAACATCCACGGATTGAGTTTTTACGTTATAAAAAACGAAAAAATTGTCATGACCCAACAAACGCATCTGTTCTAATGCTTCGTAGGTATCCATCGGGGTGAGTACGAAGCGCTTGCGTTTTGTGATGACCGGACCTAATTCGTCTGTTGTCTGCTCATCATAGGTCTCGTCCAGGTCCTGGACAACTTCAGCAGCCGAACGACCATCCCCTCTCCCATGATACCTTTTACCCTTATACCGGTTGATCTGGTTTTGAATTTTGTCTACCGCGGAATTAATCGCGGTTTGAATGGTGTCGGAGCGTTCTTCAGACCTCAGGATGAAACCTTTCCCGCGCACGGTTATCTGGGCGATCTGGCGGTCGGAAGCATTCCTGGCGGATTTCTCATAAGTCAGGTCAACCCTGGTTTCCTCGATCCCTGGCAGGTAGCGGTCAAGCTTCGATACCTTCTTATCGACATATTCCCGGATTCGATCGGACACATCCAAATTGTGACTGTAAAGTTCAACTTCTAATGCCATGGTAATCTCCTTTGTGGTTTTTTCCTTCCATCAAGCCATCTTGATGTCCGCCCTGGCTAAAGTCAGAGCGAAGACTCGCTGAGAGCCGGCAGTTAATAATGCTTGAGTGCATGTGTTCAAAGTAGCACCGCTCGTGCAAATATCATCAACTAGCAGGACCGATTTCCCTGAAACCAGAGAACTTTCAGCCAGAAACGCCCCTTTTACATTTTGTATCCGTTGTTCAATCGATAAACCCACCTGTGATGGCGTGTCTTTCACCTTTTTCAATGCTTTCGAACAAAATTGTATCCCAGTTGAAAGGGCAATTGGATAAGCCATGAGTGAAGCCTGATTATATCCCCGGTCCGCTTTACGAGCAATCCCTATCGGTACAGGTACGACCATATCAGGATTCCAATCCAATTTTTCCAACATACGAATCAGTTGCCTCGAAAACAACTCCCCCAATGCGAAATCATTACCGTACTTGACTCGGTGCAGCCCCAGGCGCAGCGGATTCTCGAAATGAGCCCATGATCGAAGACTCTCATATTTTGGCGGGTGTTTATGGCATAACCTGCAAACAACGCCCTGAAATTGCGACGTATCGTCGATAGGACGACCGCAGCGAAGGCAAACAGTTTCAGGCAAAAGCCTGACTTTCGAATGGCAATCCGAACACCAGCGATCGCCCAAATTCCCACAACCTGCACACCTGGGCGGGTAAACAAGGTCCAGACACGCCCATATTGATTGATAAAAACGATAACGCCGCGCCGACCTGCCAGTCATCGTGTTTCTGTCTAGTCCGAAGCTTATTCCCTGTGTGAACGGGTTATTTAAGGCTATATCAAACCTTTCATTATTATGGAAAGACCCTCTATCGTCGGATATTCTGGTGATGGAGTTGGGGTTTGGCGCAGCGTGTCAACAAAATCGATAATGGCAGGTCCAAACAACCTGCCAATGACCATAAGAACAATAATAATTAAGATTAAGATCAGCGCATATTCAACGATGATTTGTGGTCGTTCATCATTAGAAAATGACATCCCTGCACATCCTTGTCAGTAAATATCCCTGACCACTTCAACCGGTAATTGCCCCAAGAATTATAAACCGGTCAACCTTTCCTGGTTCAGGCACTTGTGGATATTATAGCATCACAACATCATTTTTTTCCGGGATTGAAGGAAATTTTTCCTTATTCGCCAATCGGATGGTTCAGACAATCACCAGCTAGATGTTTTTTGCCAGTGTTTCGAGATACAAATTTTTCGGACGGATGAACCACCAGCGCACCCACCACAACCCCACCAGACAAACCACCGGAACAGGGAAGAATACCCATGCAGGAGTCCCCAGTAAAGCGGTATCGCTAAGGTAAATAAATCCCCATATCCCCGCTCCGAGGAGGAGAAGGACTGCAGCACTCAGGTACTTTCCCCCTCCCTGCCAGCGGTGCTCCCACGATTTCAGGATCAAAAATAAAACCGGGATGAAAAGGACATAATTGGAGATCCCCGCTTTGTAGCCGGCGATATTGCCAATCACAATGGTCATCATCACCGTCCAGAGAAACCATTGTTCATCCTTCCCCATTGCGATGACCCATTCAATCACCAGGTAAATGAGCAAGATCCCGTGAATGAAAAGGTTCACCGGCAGGTAAATACCCGGCATTGTATCTGCAACCATCATCAGCAGTGAATTCAAACCCGGAGTGGAAGATGAAAATTGGAACATACGCTGCAGCCACTCCAAAGGCCAGGAGGGCACCAGGATCACAGTCGCCAACAGCGTCAGAACGATAGTTACCAGGAAGCTCCATACAACATCTCTGCGGCGCTTGCTGATCGCCCAGAGGAGCACAAAAGGCAGCACCAGGAAAACCATGGTTGGTTTCAGAGTGGAAAAAGCGAGGGTTACACCTGCCGGGATATCCTGGTTGTTAAAAACAAAGATCAGACTCACTACAAAGAACAATGCCGAGAGAACGCCGATCTGTCCATCGAGAACAGATCGTACCCCGTGATACCAGAGCAGGCTGAACAGGACCAGCAGTAAAGCCTGGAACCACCCCATTTGCCAGCGCGTCAGGCGGATGCTGGCAAGGACTAGTAGAATGAGCCCGACCTCAAGGATAGTCATCCAAATTGCCCTTGCGATTGGGAAGTCCAGGAGACCAAAAGGCACCATCGCAAGCATGGTGGTCATCGGATACAGGTAGGGTGCGAAATCGACACCTATGCGAAACACTATAGGCGCAGCTTCGTTCTCATAAGGAATCGTTATGTTTAAGTGGCTGATAACAAAGTCTTTACCGCTGACCCTTCCGGCTGGATAAACCCATTCACCGATACGTTCATCATACGGACTCAGCCCTTCTTTAACCCAATACCGAGCGCCAGCCCAAGATGATGCAAAATGATTCCCTGAGCGCAGTTCATTTGCCAGCCAATAGTTGCCATAAGTCAGCCCTACTATAAGCAAGATTACGCCCACGGAAATCACAATTACCAGGAGGGAACCAGATTTTCGTGCCACAGTGTTATTCTAATTCATCAGCGAGGCTGTAAAAACAAACCGGATGGCATTATTCTGAGCCTTTTCGATCCCAAAATCCAGAAAAGGCAAAACTCCATCCGGTTCGTGTAAGTTCAGTCCTGCTTATCCCAGGTATTCTCTCAGCTTTCGGCGAATGGTCGGATGGCGCAGACGGCTGAGAGCCTGTGCTTCAATCTGCCTGACCCTTTCGCGGGTCACGCCCATTTTCCTGCCAACTTCTTCCAGGGTGTATGCCTGCCCGTCCAACAGCCCATAGCGCAGCTGTAAGATGCGCACTTCCCTGGGAGGAAGCCCATTCAACACCAAATCCAGGTGCTCTCGCAGCAGGTTGTAGGTGGCGGTTTCATCCGGAGCCGGAATCTCTTCGTCCTGGATGAAATCACCCAACACAGAATCTTCTTCATCGTCCGTTGGAGTCTCGAGAGAAAGTGGGCGCCTGGCGACCTGGATCATGTTTTCAACTTTTTGTGGTGTCACTTCCAGGGAATTCGCCAGCTCATCCACGGATGGATCCCTGCCCAGGCGTTGAGTCAGCTGGTGCTGAACACGCAGGAGCTTATTGATCTGGTCGCCCATGTGCACGGGCACTCGGATGGTGCGACCCTGGTCCGCAATTGCCCTGGTAACCGCCTGGCGGATCCACCAGGTGGCATAGGTGCTGAATTTATGCCCGCGCCGGTAATCGAATTTTTTGGCAGCGCGGATCAAGCCGATATTACCCTCCTGGATCAAGTCCAGAAATGGCACTCCCCTGCCCATATATTTCTTGGCAACACTGATAACCAGGCGCGAGTTCGCGGTGATCAAGTGTTCACGCGCCGCCCAACCGTCTTCTATTGAGCGTTGCAAATCCTGCCGCCTGCGTTGGTTGACATTACCCTCGCCAGTTCCTCACGCGCCAACCGGCCTCGCTCAATGCGTTGGGCCAGATCAACTTCTTCCTGTGCAGTGAGTAACGGCACACGACCAACCTCTTTCAGGTACAGCCCAATCGTATCGTCGGTGTCGATGTTTGCAAGGTAATTATCGTCAACAGCCAGCTCTGGCTGGGATTCTTCCTCCGATTCTTCCTCCACCAGATCCTCATCGGAGGGTCCCCCGGTAGTCGCTTCGTCAAGAAATGGAATGCCTGCACTGATCAAAGCAGCGAAGGTTTCTTCTAACTGGTCAACATCGTTCTCTGCATCCGGGAAAAGGGCGAGAATATCGTCAATGGTTACGTAGCTTTTTTGGCGCCCTAATTCAACCAACCGGGCAATAGCCGGGTGTTCCTGTTCTTCCATTTCCTGCAGTAAATCATCATTTATCATTTATGTCTCCAGACATTCGTCTAAAACCAATCGTTTATTGAAGGATCAAAACCTGCTTCAATACGCAGTTTCGACCGGGATGTGATCTATCCATGTTCTTTTTAGGTCTGACAGCTAACCAGAAAAAATATTTGTCTCAATCAGAATACAAAAAATAAACCAGAAAATCAATACCCAATTTCAAAATAAAGCTATCAAAATTGATAGATCGAACGTTTATTATGTACAATCTCCTGTTTGCTATTAAGAAAAGAACACAAAATTCTGTTTTTGGTTACGTCAAACTCTCTTCGAGAGAGTTGATGAGTAAGCGGCTTCTGTGGTTCTTTCTTCTTTTACACTCCTGGATGAGATCGGGTTCGACTTGCTTTATTCATCCAAATTTATTAGAAACTGCGTCTTTCCTCCTACCTAAAAAACAAGAAAAAGCACCGCTTCCAGGGGTGGTTGCTGTGCTTTTTTCATATACATGCCTATATTCTTATACATTAAAAAATGGGGCAAAGTCAAGTAGTTGCTTGAGCCTTAACCAAACACTCATAGTTCGTTATCGGAAGTGTTATGCAATTACGGATAAACAACCTTTTACATTCATCAATGGTCCTCATCGAAACCATCTTGCAGGTTTCGTAAGGATGAGGCATACTTAAATCATGACTCAAGACCAGAAAGAAACTGTGGCTCTCAGATCCTACACACAAATTATCCAGGGGCTGATCGATCAGTTTCATAGTAGTGAAGCTGCAAGCCACTGCCTGCACATCCTGCAAATTTATCCCAAGCACGTGGATACCTACCGGCAGTTGGGTGAGATTTACCTGGAACAGGAGCGTTACCTGGACGCTGCCAATATCCTCAACCGGGTGCTATCCGTGGTACCCGATGATTTTATCGCCCACCTCGGACTTAGCGTGATTAACGAACACCACCGAAACCTGCAGCAGGCAATCTGGCACATGGAACGCGCTTTCGATTACCGCCCCACTCTGCAGGCAATCAAATCTGAGTTGAGCCGGCTTTACGGTTTGCGGGATGGTATTGAGCCAACCGTTGTGAACCTGACGCGTCCCGCCCTGGCGCGCTTATATATGCGCGGAGGATTGCTGCCCCAGGCTATTTACGAGCTTGAGGATCTTTTAAAAGAGGACGGCGGCAGGAATGAGCTGCGCGTCCTGCTTGCAGAGGCATTGCTTCTGAACGAACAGGAAGATGCCGCGATTGAAACCGCAACCCATATCGTCGAACAACTGCCATACTGCATGATGGCGAACCGGATACTTGCTTATGCGCAGCAAGACCAGCCCCCAGACGCCCCAACCAGGAACAAATACCATCAGCGTCTGGTAGAATTAGACCCCTATTACGAACATGTATCCCAGGAATGGCAGACCCCTGAAGCGGTTCCTGGCAGGATGATTATGGTCCCCTGGCTCGGGCAATTTCCCATGCCGGAAATTATGGAACCTGCGAATTCCTAAGAAAACAAATAAAAAATGATGGTTTGTGAAAATTTTATTTCTCAGGGAGTGCACTTGATATCACAGCCATTATGACCATTATTTTGGAGGATTGAGTGGAAAAGACGTTAGTTTTGGTTAAACCAGATGCAGTTCAACGCGGTCTGACCGGTGAAATTATTAACCGGCTGGAAAGGCGAGGCTTAAAAATCTCGGCTGCTAAATTCCTGAAGGTTCCCCTGTCTTTGGCAGAAGAACATTATGCCATCCACAAGGGAAAACCATTCTACGATGGGTTGATCGCTTACATCACCTCTTCCCCGGTGATGGCAATGGTTTGGGAAGGACCCAACGCCGTCAGCCTTGTACGCCAGACCATGGGCGCCACGAGACCTGGTGAAGCCGCACCAGGCACCATCCGCCACGATTATGCCCTGGAGGTTGGCAGGAACCTGACGCATGCGTCGGACAGCGTGGAAAATGGCGAAAAAGAAGCGGCGTTGTGGTTCAGCCAGGATGAACTGGTATCCTGGGCTCGTGAAACGGACCGCTGGATATTCGAATAACACCAGCCAACGCAGGTGGAAGAATCTGCAGTGGGTTGAAATACTGAAGGATTTTATTGGTGCCCCTAAAAAACAATATCTCGAGCGATAAACTGGACAGGATTTTAAGATGATTGTCCAAAAACCCGGGCGTTATACCGGCGGTGAACTCAACCAGGTAGTCAAATCCTGGGCGGAAATCCAAACCAGTGTTGCGCTGATTTTCCCCGACCTTTATGACCTGGGTATGTCCAACCTGGGAATGGCGATCCTGTACGACGAGATCAACCGCCGACCTGATGCCCTGGCGGAACGCGCATACTGCCCCTGGCAAGATATGGAAAGCCTGATGCGCGAGGAAGCTTTGCCCCTTTACTCATTGGAAACGAAACACCCCCTGGCGGAATTCGACATCGTTGGGTTTTCCCTGCCTTACGAAACACTTTACACAAACACCCTAAACGCACTAGACCTGGCTGGAATCCCGCTTTTTACGCACGAACGCTCGGACGAACACACGCTGGTGATCGCCGGAGGGCACAGCGTGTACAATCCTGAACCGATGCACGCTTTTATCGATGCATTCGTCATCGGCGAGGGTGAGGAAGTGATCCACGACATTATCGACGCCCAACAGAAGTGGGTCGAAAACAAAGGCGCACGCTTCGATTTATTGTTTGCCCTTTCCCAAATCTGGGGAGTTTATGTGCCCAGCATGTACGATGTCAGCTATCATGAGGACGGCACCATTTCGGGCATCACCTCCCTGCACCCAGGCGTGCCGATGCCGGTCACCAAGCGCATCGTCGCCAGGCTGCCCCCACCGGTCACGCGCTTTATCGTGCCTTATATTGATACAGTGCACAACCGGGTGCCCATCGAGATCATGCGCGGATGCACCCGGGGCTGCCGTTTCTGCCATGCCGGCATGATCACCAGACCGGTGAGGGAAAGACCGGTCGAGGAAGTTGTCGACTACATTGAGGAAGCACTGAAAAACACCGGTTACGAAGAAGTTGGTTTGCTTTCATTATCTTCATCAGACTACACGCACATACTCGAACTGGTCGATGCCGTGTCCACGCGCTTCGAGGGAAAACACCTGAACGTCTCGCTGCCCTCGCTGCGCATAAAGTCATTCTCGGCAGAATTGATGGACAGGTTAAAGGACTTCTCGCCGCAGCGGGTTTACGCTTGCGCCGGAGGCGGCTACCGAAAGGATGCGTGAGATCATCAATAAACCGGTGAGTACGCAGCAGCTGCTCGAGACCGCACATGAGATCTTCTCGCGAGGCTGGTCCAATCTTAAGTTGTATTTCATGATCGGTCACCCGGAAGAGACCATCGAAGATGTGCAGGCGATTGCCGACCTGTGCAAGCAGGTTTTGGCGGTTGGGAGACGGGCAATCGGGAACCGCGCTCAGGTGACAGCCGGGGTATCGACTTTCATCCCAAAGCCGCACACTCCATTCCAATGGGTGCCCTGTGACACGGTGGACCAGATCCTGGAAAAACAGGCATTATTAAAGAAGGAACTACGCAGTAAAGGCTTGAAGCTCAACTGGAACAAACCGGAGACCACCCTGCAGGAAGCCTGGTTGTCTCGGGGAGACCGGCGCATGGCAGAGGTCATCTACCGGGCATGGAAAAATGGCGCCCGTTTCGATGCCTGGCAGGAACACTTCAGCTACCAGGTATGGCTGGATGCCTTCGCTGCCTGCAGGCTGGACCCGGCATTTTACACACACCGGCAGCGCGCCATCGACGAGATTTTCCCATGGGAACACATCAACACCACCGTCAGGAAGAAATTCCTGGCACAGGATTATGCCTGGAGCAAGGAACGGCGCACGCGCATCGACTGCCGCGAGCAGTGTTTCGCATGCGGCATCCTTCCGACGTTTGCTGACCTGCGCCGCGCCAATCCAGGAGATGTGTGGCAGTGCCCGGAGGTGAAGACGAAGCGCATCTCCGTCAGCGATATCCAGAAGGCGGAAATGATCAACATTACTTCGGACAGCGTCAGGACAAATGTAAAAGGATAACTGGAAAAAATGCGCCTGCAAATCTGGTTTTCCAAAACAGAAGCCATGCGCTTCACCGGGCACCTTGACCTGTTCCGGGCATGGGAGCGCACTTTCCGCCGCGCAGGCTTGCCGCTGGCTTACTCCCAGGGATCTCACCGCGCCCGAAACTGAACCTTGCCTCAGCCCTGCCCCTGGGATTCACCAGCGAAGCGGAAGTGCTCGATGCCTGGCTGGAAAAAGCCCTGCCGGTCGACCAGGTCCGGAACTGCCTGGATGAATCCAACCCGCCAGGGATTTCTATTCGCCAGGTGGTTGAGGTGGATGAGCGCCTCCCCTCCTTGCAATCCCAGCTGGTGGCTCAAGATTATCTCATCACCTTACTGGAACCACTGGAGAACCTTGAAAACAAGATTCAGCAGGTCCTGGGATCTGAGAATATCATCCGCGTGCGGCGGAAAAAGGAATATGACCTGCGACCCCTGATCCATGGTTTATCCATCATCCCGCCAGAAAACCAAAAAATCACCCAACTCGCGACCCGGCTTTCAGCCGTCGAGGGCGGGACGGGAAGACCTGAGGAGGTCGTCGCAGTCCTGGGGGGACAGCCTGAGCTTGCCCGGTACCACCGCACAAATCTGATCTTTAACATCCCAATCCCAAATAGAAGAACTTCCTATTCCTCAAAGCATTGATCCATAAAACCTGAGCACTTGTAATTCGATTCAGAAAGGGGTAACAGCCATGATTTCAACCGATGATATCCGTTCACGCAAAATCCCGGAGTCGAATGAAGTAGACGTACTCGTGGTTGGCGGAGGACCCGCTGGAATTGGCGCAGCCCTGTCCGCTGCCAGGCTTGGAGCGCGGGTGATGATCGTCGAGCAGTTCAACTGCCTGGGAGGGGTTGCCACCAGCGGTGGGCACAACCACTTCAGCCAGTTCAACGCCTGGGGCGACCCGAGCATCCAGGTTGTCGGTGGGATCGCCGAGGAGCTGCGCCAAATGCTATTGGACCGCGGTTTCGCCACCTACGACGGCTCCTGCCTGGATTTTCATGTCGAGGGCATGAAACTGGTGCTCGATGAGATGGTGTCTGCCGCTGGAATCGAGGTCCTGTTTTATACTTTCTATGCTGACACACTGGTCGATGGTACAACCGTCAAAGGAGGTGTGATCCAGAACAAATCCGGGAGGCAGGCTGTCCTGGCAAAACGGGTCATCGATTGCACCGGAGACGGTGATGCTGCTTTCCATGCTGGTGCCACATTTTCCCAGGGTCGTCCCCTGGATGGGCGCTGCCAGCCTACGACCCTCATGTTTACCATAGGCGGGGTTGACTGGTCGAAGGTGGAAGGCTGGCGGTCGGATTACCCGATGGCTGAAGTCTGGGCGAAAGCCCAGCACGACGGCATCATGGAGCCTTTCCAATCCGTGATCATGGGATTCTGGCACACGGACGTTCTCCCCGACCAGGTGGGGATCAACATGACCCACATGGTTGACGTGGATTCAACCCGTGCGGCGGACCTGACCCGAGCTACCATCGAAGGAAGAAGGCAGGCACATCACCTGGTGGAGGTGTTTCGCCGGGTGGTACCGGGGATGGAAGAATGTTATTTGATCAGCACGGCTCCTTCCCTGGGATTACGCGAATCTCGCAGGATTCATGGCGCCGTTACCATCACCGCCGAGGATCTGGTTAACCAGAGAGGATGGGAAGATTCGATCGGCTATGGATCCTTTTATATCGATATCCACAACCCGGCGGGTACCCGGGATGGGAGACCAGACCTGGAGACCCCCGAAAGGCTTCCACTACCAGATCCCGTACCGCGCCCTGGTCCCTCAGAAAGTGGATAACCTGCTGGTCGCCGGGCGGTGTATCTCGGCAGACCACGTCGCCCTGGGGTCCTTGCGCATCATGGCAACCTGCATGGTGATGGGTGAAGCAGCGGGATGCGCAGCCGTACTATCTCTGCACGATGAAGTTACACCCCGCCAGATTGAATCCGAAAGATTGAAAAACCAGCTCGGGAAGCAGAACGCAATCGTCAGTGAGGAAGACATCTTCAAAGTGGATCCACCGACCAGACACAGCGCCATCCTCAGGCAACAAGATTAACACCAAATCATGGTAAAATCCGAGCAGTTGCGCCTATTGGCGCCAATGCCCCTATAGCTCAGTGGATAGAGCGCTGCCCTCCGGAGGCAGAAACCTGCGTTCGAGTTCGCAGTAGGGGTATTAAAACCGCCCGAGAATGATATCGAGCGGTTTTTTCTATGAATTGGTTCGATGCATGAGAGAAATAGGTTGAATTTCCGGATTTACCATTCAATTCGTTGTAATTTATTCGCAAAAAGCGGGTGCCTCATCTGATTGGTCTACACAAACGCTGATACCAACCAGCCGTCAACAGCAGCATCGACCTGCTCCATCACCGTAACTGTAAATGACGCCATCCATGCCCATACTCTGTGTCAAGGGTGAAAATTTTACGATAAAGGTTATCGCCACGATAAGCTTGATAATTCTGAGCATACGAAATTAATCTACTCTCCCGCTTCTCAGTCACGAGTAACCTGGCTGCCCCACCAGTCATCGTTCGGCTGCCAATCCGGGTTCAGGTATGCGGCGTGCTGTGCCTCAAGCTCTGGCATCAATTCATGTTCCAATTTGTATAGTCTGGTGGTCTCTTTATCCGCGCTGTACTGTGGATCGGGAACAGGAAACCTGGCATCGACGTCCAACAGCCAGCTATCCAGACGCTGGCGCAGCTCGATCGCCGTATCACCATTTTTGGACATCACATCGTTCTGCTCGCCCGGATCGGTATCCAGGTTATACAACTCATCGTGACCGTCCTCATGGTAGTGGATCAGCTTCCACGGTCCACTTCTGATCATCGACGACGGTTCGCCTCCCTGGTTGGCGTAGTGCGGGTAGTGCCAAAACAGGTCGCGGTCGGCAATATCACCGCTCTGCTGACCACCAAGCAGCTTAACCAGGCTCCTGCCATCGATCACCTGTTCTTGAGGCATGGGGATCCCGCTCAGCTCCAGGAATGTGGGATAAAAATCGATCCCCGACACGGGAGTATCACAGGTCGAGCCAGCCTCGATCAGCCCCGGGAACCGGAAGTAGAGCGGCTCGCGTATGCCGCCTTCCCACTGGCGCCCCTTGCCGCCCCTCAACGGTAACATGGAAGAGGAGTACGCATCACCGGACGACACACCGCCATTATCCGAGGTAAAGCAGACCAGCGTGTTTTTGGTCAGCCCGAGTTTGTCCAGTGCCTCGAGGACCAATCCCACAGCATCGTCCATGGCCTCAATCATGCCAGCATAAACCGGACAATCCTGCACTTGCCGCACGGGCAGGTTCCTGTCGAATATGAAACGTTTATCAGGCACCCCCTGCGCCACAGCCTTTTTGCGGAACTTCTCCCATACGCTGCCGGCTTGTCTGGATGGGAGCATGAACCGAGTAGAACGACAGGTAAGCCAGGAACGGCTCATTGCTATGACGCTCAATGAACTGCGCTGTTTCTCGACCGAGTCGCATGGGAAGTGATTCTCCGGCTGCGCCTGGTTCAAGCTTCGGATTCTCCCAGGGAGCGAAGTAACCACCCGCCGGCCAACCCGCACTCCAGCCACCTTTGTTGACCTCGAAACCGAAATCCTCAGGATAGGCACCTTCATCCCCAAGGTGCCATTTCCCCGCGAAGAAGGTGCGATACCCCGAACGTCGCAATGCTTCGGCAAACGTGAGTTCGTTGGAGCGAAGGCTATGCTCGTATTCAGGAGGGAGCATCCTGGTGAATCGACCGGCTTCCCGCCAGGCTTCCCCGCTGGGCGCGCCGATATAGTCAGTGACCCCGTGCCTGGGAGGATATTTGCCCGTGAGTATGCTTGCGCGGGATGGGCTGCATACCTGGCAGGCGGCGTACCCCTGGGTGAAACGCATTCCCTCGTGGGCGATACGGTCGATATTCGGGCTTTCATGGAAGCTGCTGCCGTCGGCACCGAGGTCATTCCATCCCAGATCGTCCGCCAATATGAATACGATGTTGGGTTGTTTCATTTCTTTCATCCTTCGGTTGGTGCCTGAATACTACCAGTTTGCATTACCCCCCCTGACGATGAATGCATCGTCTGCCCTTCCCTGATCCAGGCAGACACCATCTCTTCGAGCACATCCAGCGGGACTGCCCCGCTGGTCAGGACAACATCGTGGAATTCGCGGATATCGAATTTCTCGCCCAACTCTTTCTCGGCACGAGCCCGAAACTGGCTGATTTTCAACTCACCAATCTTGTATGCCAGCGCCTGACCGGGCCAGGCGATGTAGCGGTCCACTTCGTTGATGATGTTTAGCTCAGTCGAGGAGGTATTTGCCAGCATAAAATCGATCGCCTGCTGGCGCGTCCATCCCAGGGCGTGCATGCCGGTATCCACCACCAGGCGGCAGGCGCGCCACATCTCGTATGCCAGGCGCCCAAAGTTGCTGTAGGGGTCCGTATAAAAACCCATCTCCAATCCCAAGCGCTCAGCGTAAAGCGCCCAGCCTTCTACAAATGAGGTAAATCCTCCAAACCGGCGGAAATTCGGCAGGTCCAGTTCCTGCTGTAATGCGATTTGCAGGTGGTGACCCGGCACGGCTTCATGCAGTGAGAGAGCCTCCATCTCATACAATGGACGGCTTTTCAAGTCATACGTGTTCACATAATAAAACCCGGCGATGGTTCCGTCTCCGGAGCCGGGCATGTAATAGGCTGTGGTTGAGCCTGGTGCAGCAAAGGCTGGGATCTCTTTGATCCCATAAGGCAATCGGGGCAGCGTGCGGAACAATCGCGGCAGCTCTCCGTCGATGCGTTTCATCAGGTAGCCGGTCGCTTTCAACAGGTCTTCCGGGGTCTTTACATAGAAACGCGGGTCTGTCCGTAAAAATTCGACGAAGTCATTGAACTCGCCCTCGAATCCGGTGGAAACGATCACCGCTTCCATTTCTGCCTTGATGCGCGCCACCTCGCTCAAACCAGTTTCATGAATATCCTGGGCAGTCAAAGGCAGCGAGGTGAAGTGCTGGATGCAGTATTGGTAATACGCCTCACCATCCGGCAGGTCCTGTGCGGCAATCGTCATTCTCGATTGCGGCAGGTATTCATCCCGGAAAAAAGAAAGGAGGAGTTCGTACCCCGGCACAACCGAGGTTAAGACCGCTTTTTTCGCCTCCTCCACCAACAACGGTCGATCTCCTTCCGTGACAGAGATCGGGAATGCTTTGAAGGGTTGCAAGAATGCACTTTCAACCGGATCACTCACGATTTGAGCCGCAATCGCTTCAGCTACCCCTTCGAGGGTGACCCGCGCAGGAATTTGCCCATTCTCCAAACCGGCGCGCATGATCTCGATGAGCTGCTCCATCAATAAATGAACGCCGTTGAGGCGGGAGATGTAATTCTCATAATCTCGGGTTGTTGAAAATGGTGTCGTATTGGGCAAATCAGGCAGGTAAGTGTGCCAACCGCCGACTTTCGCCAAAGGGAAGCGATAAGCGCGGAACTCCAACCCGCGGATATCGTCAGCCAGCAAGCGCGAGTAGATATCGTAATTACGCCGGTCATCAGCCTCTAATTCATGCGCAGGGATCGCCCTGGCTCTGCTCTGGAAATCTAAGAATTGAGACAATCTCCGTCCAGCGCCAGCCTCTGAAACATCTGGCATTCGATCATCGAAGCGGTGATCGCCCGTCATCGTCGCCCAAATCGGGTCGTCCTGCATGCGGAATTCCCAATCATCCGCAAGTAACTGGTTGAAACGTTCGGAAGCTTTTTGCATATCTTGTCTCCAATATCATCAGGAATGATCGAATTCAGCTAACTTATTCACCATCTCCGCTCCAAATTCCTGCCAGGAATCGATCAGAGCATTGTAAAATTCTGGCTCATCACCACCATTGATCAAGCTTCGAGCGTCCAGCCAGGCAGCCACCCGTTGAACTCCTTCTTGCCATGAAATGGAGTACTTGAAATCCAAATCGTCTTTGGCAGCTTGATTTGAGAAAATATTGTTGAACTGGAAGTTCTCATTCAGCCATTCAGCCTGTATGGGGAGCGTTCTGTATAAGAGATCTGTTGGTATATGGATCAGGGTGGGTTCTGGAGCGTTGATGGCTGCAGCTACCTTTTGATGGTACTGGTCCCAGGTCATCGATGCATCTCCTGTGACATTATAAGATTTTCCGAAAGTTTTCGGATCACCAACGGCATTGGCAAAGGCAAGCCCCACATCGTCACGGTGGCATGCCGTCCAAAAGGATGAACCATCACCATGAACAATAATCGGTTTACCCTGGCGGATACGGTGCAGGTAATACATACCTTCGCGGAACGTATGCAGGACACCTCGTCCCTCACCATACGTGTAAGCAGGACGAATGATCGTGGCAGGAAAATCTCCCCTCCGGTGAGCACTCTCAATGATGAATTCACATTGTGCCTTTTCGAAAGCATACGGAAACGAAGTCCTTGGTTTTCGCTCTGACTCCTCGGTAATGGGATACGTGGCTGCAGGTTTTGTGTATACATCTACCGTGCTGCAAAAGATAAAGTGTGACGTTCTTCCGCGAAATGCGCGTACCGCGCTCTCAACTTCATCCGGTAAGAATCCAATCATGTCGATTACACAGTCGAAAGGTCCGGCTTCAGCCATTTGTGCCTCAAAAGAAAGGAAATCTTTTCGGTTACCGATTATGGTTCGAGGGATTATATCGAGTTGGGTTGTGGATTGACCTCGATTAAAGTGGATCACATCCATTTTCCGTTCCTGCAAGTATCGTGTGATTGCAGTGCTGATCAGCCCTGTGCCTCCAATAATTAATACTTTCATGGTGCTCCTAGAAGGATAATAAATCTATTAAGACATTTCCCAACGGTCACAACGCCCACCCCAACGGGCAATTAATTTCCCATCCGCCTTTATCTGCACAATTTCGCACATATTAGGACATGCCTGACATTCGAAGGAAGTAGTCCGGCATTCTACCATCACGGCGTCAAAACCCTTGAAATTACTTGGTTGTCCATTCATGTGCTCGCGAGTTAGCAGTGCTGCGCCAATTGCGCCCATTACCTCGTGTTGTGGAAGAACGGTTATATCAGCATCCAATGCTTCCTCAAAAGCCTTGACCACACCTGCATTAGCTGCCACCCCTCCCTGGAAGACGATTGGTGAAACCGGTTTCTTACCCAGAGCCAGGTTGTTGAGGTAATTACGCACCAGCGCCTGGCAGAGACCATAGATGATGTCATCTATGGGATGTCCCATTTGCTGTTTGTGCACCATATCAGATTCCGCAAAGACTGTACATCGACCGGCAATGCGTACAGGAGATTTTGAATGGATTGCCCTTTGACCCAATTCATTGATGCTTATTCCAAGCCGGTTTGCCTGCTGCTCGAGGAAAGAACCCGTTCCAGCAGCACACACGCTGTTCATCGCAAAATCAACAACAATTCCATTTTCAAGGATGATCAATTTGGAGTCCTGTCCGCCGATATCAATGACTGTTCGCACGCCGGGGATAAAATGAAGAGCCGCTACCGCGTGACTTGTAATCTCATTCTTAACAACGTCAGCCCCAACAACAGCGCTTGCCAACTGCCTGCCGCTCCCGGTAGTGCCAACCCCCTTAACCACAGCGCGTCCGCCAAGCGATTGTTGGACCTCCTTTATACCCGATTGGACAGCATCAATCGGATTCCCGGACGTCCTTTTATACAATGAGGTGATCAGAAATTCTGCTTCATCAATAGCAGCGAACTTGGTTGTAACTGAGCCGACATCAATTCCCAGGAAAACTTTTTCCATCAGCTTTACCTCTCCACTTTAACATATCGACAAAGGCTTCAATGCGGGTTACCAATCCAGCTTCTCCGCTGTGCTCGTCTAGGGTTAAATTCATGAATGGGATTCCAGCCCTCATTGTTAATTTCCGCACCTCCTCGAGCATGACACCATCCGCACCGCAGCCAAACGCAGCGACAGAGATGCATCCCACAACGTCTCCCCGCTCCAATGCCATTCTTGCAGCACCGACAAGTTCATATTCAAAAGTCCAGTAATCTGTTGTAGGCCACGGTCCCAACCGTTCCGGAGTGAGGGGATTGACACCCCCCTGTTTCAATCGTGATACGAGATTGTGATTGATGAATGGATCGTACAGGTTATATGGATGCCCAATTAAGGCAACGGGAAGACCACCACTGATAAATGTCTGTTTTTTATCCAGGTTATCAAATTCAGCAGGTGTCAGGCTTCCATCAAGCATCGCAGCGCGTATGCGTAGATAATCAGCCCAGGCTGCCTGCATCGCTTCCCGCAAAAGGATGGGGTTGCGGCTGAAGTGTGCTCCTTCCTTCAATATCATTGCCCACACTGCTCGACTACCTTCACTCATATCGACATTTGGGGCAATTAATTGGGGCAGATCAGGAATTAAAGACTTTAAAATATCTGGTAATCCGATCAGGTTTGCACAGTTAGTAGATCCATGAAATAGACGCTGAATGGATGGGACGAGGAGGGCATCCACTTTTCCGATGAGGGAGTGGACGTGACCAAGGAACAATTTCATCGGTAAACAATGTTCAGGTAGTGCGGATGATCTCCCGGCTTCTAAGGTGGCGCGAGTCGTAGGGCTGGAGACCACGACCTCAATTCCCAGCATTTCGAAAAATGTCGTCCATGCTGGATGGAACCGGAAAAAAGAGAAGGCACGAGGTACACCGATCTTCATAATTACCTTTGCATCCAAGGGTTTCGGTTAGTTTGTTGTTGTTTCTTCTTTCGTTGGGCAGACCACAACATATCGACAAAGGCTTCCAGACGGGTCATCATCCCAGCCCTTCCAGTTTGCTCATCAAATGTAAGATTGAGCACTGGCATACCTTTATCTCGCTGGAGTTTTACCAGCGCACTTTGTGCTACCATTTCCGGCGTACAATTAAAAGGAGAAACATGGATCAGTCCATTAACTTCTTCTTCTACCATCAAAGATGCTTCGCCGATCGTGGTGAGGGCAAATCCGCCTACATTCCTCTCCAGGTATTGGTTTCCTGACCTCACCACCCGCGCCCTTCGGTCTTGCCGAAGGATGAATGGGAGCAGCGGTGCGAAATTAACATCAAAGCGAAATCCACTCCAAACTTCTACACCCATTCGTCCTAATTCAGATTCCAGTTTATGGTTAAGGAATGGGGTCAAAATGGTGTATACATCGCCAACGACTCCAATCCGAAGTGTTGCCCGGTCAGGATCATGCTCAATTTCACAGATCCGCGCCAGAATCTCCTCACGTTTCTCCTGAATCTGTTGGTGGTCTTCCAAACAAAGGATAGATTCCAATACGGATGTGTATGCCTGGTCAGAAGATCCTCGCTTGATTTCCCGGGGACGGATATAGAAAATCGATCGCCTTGCCTCATCGACCAGGTTGAATAAGTCCATAATAAAACGAATGGGTCCAACCAGTTCGTAGACTGGTTTCAATGGGATAAAATCACGCGTGATGCGGATGATCTCCTGACCTGTATGACCCAAATCGAAGGAATGAGGTTGGATGTTATATCCCATCATCCGAAGCTGTTCCGTGTGCTGAGCGACTGTATAACCCAGGCGGCACGTGTTCTGACCACCCAACATAATAATATCTGTTGCTCCGAGTTCAGCCGCTTCAAGGTAGCTGCCAAATAAGAGCTTGCAGGGGATACAGAGCGCCTCAGGTGTGTTTTTGACGCCCAAATCCAGGGTTCGACGTGAAACAGGCGGGGTTGCGATCACATCAATCCCAAGGGTTTGTAAATATTTTTCAGCCACCATGCTGAGCTCACCTAAAACTGGGAAAGCTACCTTTTTTATCATCAACTTAACCGATCATGTGTGAGTAACTATTCACCCATCCCAGAGCGTATTTACAGTTTTAGCAAAGTCGTTACCGTTCTTTACTCCAGAATACGGGTAATCCACCTTGCCTTAAGGATTCAGTTGTTTATATATGGATTAATCTCCCTAATAGCCATCGTTTCCATCACGGTGGAAGAACGTATTAGGTCTGGTCGGGTGACTGAATAAAAGCAATAAATGCTACGTTGTCTTGAATCATAATATCAAGTGAGTATATGAGCAAGGATGATGTGGTCTGTCCTGGTTTTAGTTACCTTTGCTTCAACAGACGGGCTGAATTTGCCAGGATACCCAGGTCCGGCAAAGATTGGGCCGCTGCCGCCATGACGGGCGGAAGGATCCCAAAAGCAGCCAGAGATAAACCCACAAAATTATAAACAACGGTAAATCCAAGGTTAAATATGATCGTTTTCATGGTTCGTCTGGAAATTTGGAATACCTCAGGCACCAAATTCCAATCATCTCGCATCAAAGCGATGTGAGCCGCTTCCATGGCAACATCGGTTCCCGCTGCCCCCATGGCAATGCCTACATCTGCCTGCGCCAGAGCGGGGGCGTCATTGACGCCATCTCCCACCATGACAACCCGGTGACCATTCCTCTGGTACTGCTTCACAACCGATATTTTATCTTCAGGCAGCATCTCCGCCTGGTATATCACGCCCAATTGGCGCGCCAATGTCTCTGCTGTTCGGGAATTATCGCCTGTTAACAGCTCGATGTGGGATACACCTAACGTTCGCAGGCTGGCTAAAGCACCCGGAATTTCAGAACGCAAAGTGTCCTCGGCTGCAAGGAAACCCATCAGCTCCCCGTCAACCTGTACAAAAATCAGGGTTTTGCCCTGAGATTCCAGCTCATCTGCTAGAGCTAATTCAACATCGGGGGCAATCAAACGCCGGCTGCCAACTGCTACCTTATATCCATCCACAACCGCACGCACCCCCATACCAGGGAGCGGGTCAAAATCCTGCGGCTCACTCAATTTCAATCCCCCTTCCAGGCAATGTAATCTAACAGCCTCGGATAAGGGATGTTCAGAATATCTCTCGGCAGATGCAGCCAACTGCAGCCACCTGTTAGCAGGGAAGTTTTCGGTCAAGCTGACTAAGTCACATATACGGGGTTTGCCCAGAGTTAATGTGCCGGTCTTGTCAATCAAAAGCACGTCCGCCTGAGCCAACGTTTCCAGGTATTTACCCCCCTTAATCAATATTCCGCGCTGCGCGCCTGAACCAATGGATGCCATCATCGCCATGGGGGTCGCCAGCGCGAAAGAGCAGGAGCAGGCAACCACGAGGACAGCCGTCGTCGCTAATGGGTCGCGTGAGATAATGAATGTCAACGCGGCTATCGTTGCGACGACCGGCAAATACCATGTGGCAAATTTGTCTGCAATCCCCTGGATATCAGCGCGGTTGGCTTCCGCTTCTTCAACCATCTTGATCACCCGTCCGAAAGTTGTCTCGCGCCCGACGTGAGTGACCTGGATGCGCAGGCTGCCAAATTGGGCAATGGTGGCGGCATACACCTTTGATCCTGCACCCACCTCAACGGGCATCGATTCTCCCGTGATGGCTGCCTGGTTTACAGTTGCGTGACCATTCAAAACTTCTCCGTCCACCGGGATTTGCTCGCCTGGGCGCACAATCACGGTTTCTCCAACCAGGACATCTTCGATTGCGACGGTGATTTCTTGCTCATCCCGCAATACCCGGGCGTTTTGCGGGGCAAGCGTCGAGAGTTCTTTGATGGCTGTACGCGCTCGTTGTGTGGTGAATGATTCGGCGTAATCCCCCACGCGCATGAAAAACACAACAATAGCTGCGGTGACCCACTCGCCAACAACAACCGCTGCCAGCACGCCCAGGGTCATCAGCGTGTGTGAGATGATCTGCCGGTTGCGTGCAGCTCTGGCAACTTTTACAAAGATCGGGTAACCACCCACCAGGATAACGCTCAGGGAAATGTACCAGGGGATTTGTTCAATGACACGTTCGAACAGCCCCAACCATTCACCCACAACTACGATGAAGAGAATGGTTCCGAATACAAGACCAAACAGGCGCAGGACCTTTCTCGAAAATATTACTCCCGCATTGGGTATTTCATCCTGGTGTGTGTCTGGAACAGAATAACCCGCATCAGAAACGGCTTTGCGGATCAGGCTCAGGTCATCCGGCTGGTTCTCGACCGTGATGAGAGCTTTTTTGGCGCCCAGAAGCACATCGGCTGAGAGCACATAAGGAACTGTTGATATCGATTTCTGGACGTGCATAGCACAATCGGCACAGTCCATTCCTTCGATGGGGATCTCTATTGTCCGCGGCAATGGGTACCTCAAACCAAGTTCATTATTATTTATAGCGTGTGCATTGGTAGACGCCCTGGGCGACGTCTGCCAGGAGGGATTCCGCCAGGGATATCAACTCGCTGACGCGGTCGTCACTCAACCGGTATGTAACATAACGCCCTTGCTTTTCAGCAACCACCAGCCCACATTCGCGCATGCAGCTGAGATGGTTGGAGATGTTGGATTGGGATAAACCGGTGGTCTCAACGATCTCCCCTACCGTGCAGGGACTCTGCCGCAAGGTTTCGAGTATTTCTAGACGAGATGTGTCGCTGAAGCCGCGAAAGAACCTGGCTTTTACTTCCAATCCGGAGATATCTAGTGTAAGTGGCAGCATATATAACCCTTTATATCATCACATCAGTAATTGATGATATATTAACCGCATAAGGTGGATGTGTCAAGATTAAGGAATTCAAACAAATAGTACTCATGGTATAATACGTGAATACATGCTCATCTATTCACGTATCAAGCCATGAACACTTCATACAAATTACCAGAAGAGAGGTCAATGCAGGCGCTGGCAGAATTATTTGCAGCCCTGGCTGACCCAAGCCGGGTTAAAATTCTTGCCGTGTTAATAGGTGGCGAAGTCAACGTCAGCGCGCTGGCAGAGTGCGTTGGGATCAGCAGATCAGCGGTTTCTCACCAGTTACGCACATTGAGGCAGCTTCGTATCGTGCGCGCCCGAAAGGTTGGACGCCAGGTTTTCTACTCGTTGGATGATGAACACGTGACCGATTTATTGGTGCGGGGTTTCGACCATGTCCAACACAGTTGATTCTCCAGCCCCTATCCCCACATATATGGTTCAGCCACACAAGAAATTTCCCGCAGCAATATTTTCCAATGATGGTTTTCTTTATGACGGAACATAATATCGAAATTGAAACCAGGCTCCTTTTTCAAGGAAACAACTCAAATGTAGACGGTTGCTTAACCTGCCTCAAAGATGCATTGCTGTCACGAAAGGGAATTACACACGTACACTTAGAAGAAAACGGTAGTAATCCTCTCCTGTGCATCCACTACAATCCCAACCTGGTCAACTTATCAGCAGTACAGCGCATGGCGATAAAGGCAGGCACATCCATATCGGATCGCTATAAACATGATCAAATTCCTTTCGATGGTATGGATCGTGCGGATGAAGCGCCAATATTGCGCAGGGAGCTTGAGCAAATCCCAGGCATGCTTCATGCGGAGGTTAATTATGCAGCCGGACTCGCTTATGTCGCATACGACAGCGATGCACTTAAGCTGGAGACGATCACTGAAACATTGACAGGGATGGGAATCATTCCTCTTGAAGTCACCGCAATCCATCACCGGATCTGTTAACGAGACAGATACCAACACTTACCGGGCATTTTTCCCCCATTGGGTCCGGGAGAAATGGTCGCTCATCATGGTTGGTCTGACAGGCATGTTTCTACTCATCGGCTGGGCAGGGGGTGCGGTCTTCGGTATAAATGAAAACATTACCTTTGTCTTTTTAATCATGGCTTATCTGACAGGCGGTTACGATATTGCCACTCACGCCATCCCCGGCATATTCAGAGGTCATTTCGATACGGATGTGCTCATGTTGGCTGCCGCAGCCGGAGCGGCCATATTGGGTGAATGGACTGAAGGCGCATTTTTACTGTTCCTGTTCAGCCTTGGGCACGCCGGTGAACAATATGCTCTCGACCGTGCGCGCAACGCTGTTAACGCACTGGGTGAGATGATGCCCAAAACTGCTCAGCTTAAATCAGGCGATACCGTCATTGAACGCCCAGTTCACAGTCTTTTGATTGGTGACCGGGTGGTCATCCGCCCTGGAGACCGTATACCTGTGGATGGTGAGGTGGTCCAGGGAGCAAGCGATGTTGACCAAAGTCCAATCACGGGCGAAAGTGTTCCGGTACATAAGGGTATGGGTGATGAAGTCTTCGCCGGGACGATCAACCAGACAGCTGCGCTGGAGATCAACGTAACCAGGCTGGCAAAGGACAACACCCTGAACCGGATCATGCAGATGGTGTCAGAAGCGCAAAGCCAGCGAAGCCCCACCCAGCAATTCACCGAACGGTTTTCAGCCTGGTTTGTGCCAGCGGTGCTTATTTTCGTCCTGCTGGTTGTAGTAGTTCCACCCATATCCGGTTGGATGTCCTTGCAGGAAAGTTTTTACCGCGGCATGCTGCTTTTGGTGGCAGCTTCCCCCTGCGCGCTTGCGTTGGGGACTCCAGCCGCAGTCCTTGCAGGCATCGCTCAGGCAGCCCGGAATGGGATCCTGATCAAGGGTGGAGTCCACCTGGAGAACCTCGGAGCGCTCAAGGTGATGGCTTTTGATAAAACCGGAACTTTGACTGAAGGGAAGTTCTTGGTCACTGATATCATCCCTTTGAACGGCAGTGATGCCGATGAGCTGCTGCGTGTTTCAGCAGCAGTCGAACAGAATTCTAACCATCCCCTTGCCCTGGCAATCGTGCGAGCCGCCCGGAAACAAGCACTGGCACTCCCCATCACCAATGGTCTCGAAAATATCAATGGTAGAGGAGTGAAGAGTGAAATTGAAGGGCACGAAGTGCTCATCGGCTCGTTAAAACTATTCCGTGAATTGACGGGACAACCATTAGATGATGGGCTGGTGCGGACGGTTGAATCCCTCGAGGAATCTGGCAAAACCACGATGATTGTCAGGTACGCAAAGGTGTTCCTCGGGGTTGTGGCACTGGCTGATGCCCCCCGTCCCGGGATCAAGAAAACATTACGCCATCTTTCGAGTATGGGTATTCAAAAATTAGTGATGCTGACCGGGGATAATGAAGAAGTCGCCCAAAGGGTAGGAATGGAACTCGGTGTCACAGACGTGCGCGCCGACCTGCTCCCAGGGCAGAAACTAGCAGCCATCGGAGAGCTGAAAGCAGAATTCGGTTCCATTGCTATGATTGGTGATGGTGTCAACGATGCACCAGCGCTGGCTACAGCAACTGTAGGTATTGCCATGGGCGGAGCGGGTACGGCTGTGGCGCTGGAAACCGCCGATGTAGCTTTAATGGCTGACGACCTGTCAAAATTGCCTTTTGCCGTCGATCTGAGCCGCGCTAGCCGGTCCATCATCCGCCAAAACCTGGCAATATCGATGGGCGTGATCGCGTTGTTACTGTTTACATCTCTCACAGGCTGGGTGCAATTGAGCGGCGCTGTACTGCTGCACGAGGGAAGCAGCATCCTCGTTGTCCTGAATGCGCTGCGATTGTTAAACTTCAAACATAAATAGTCACCAGCATCGGACTATTTATTCCTTTGATCGCGTGGGCATGCCGTCGCTAGTTTTACGCGGATGTGAACCATATTTACAACCAAAAATCTCTCATGTTAAACTGGTATAATTCCGTCGGCTGATATATTTTAAGTTATTCTAATCCTTGTCCAGTACGGACACATAACGTAATATTTATTTCCAAGGATTACTTAGGAGTGTGAATATTGACCGTTGAAGCCCCCCCCATCGAAAGTCCAGTACCCATAAAAAGAAGAAGATGGCAGACTAATCAGGTCTATAAAACTGTTTCCTATGTGCTCATGGTTTTACCGGGTGCGATCTGGCTAATTTTGTTTGCTTATCTCCCCATGCCCGGGATCATCATGGCGTTCAAAACCTACAGGCTGCAGAGACCGCCTGCGGATTATTTAATCCAGAATAAATTCATTTATAGCCTGATCAAGAGCCCCTGGGTGGGCTTGAAAAACTTTGAATTCTTAGCTCTGCCCACAAACATCGACAACACATTAACCTATATCCGTAATACGGTTTTATATAACTTGATGTTCATGGTTGTGGGTTTGGTCCTCTCTGTCGCCATGGCGGTGGTCATCTATGAGCTGACGAACCAGTTCCTCGCTAAACTTTACCACTCGATCTTTTTCCTGCCTTTCTTCATTTCGTGGATTGTCGTTGCCTATGTGGTATACGCGTTGGGCAGCTCTCAAGGTATTATCAATAACCTGGCTGCTTCGCTGGGCCTGGGACCTATTGAGATATATAAACAGATCGAATATTGGCCTGGTATCTTTTTAATTGCAAATATCTGGCGGTACACAGGAAATGGGGCGATCATCTACCTGGCGACCATCACAGGTATTGACCGCGAGCTCTATGAAGCGTCAGCGATGGATGGCGCCGGAAAATGGAAACAATTCTGGCACATCACCCTGCCTCACCTGATTCCAGTGATCGTTTTACTGCAAATCCTGGCAGTTGGTCGTATATTCGGATCTGATTTCGATATGTTCTACACCCTTCCGAATGGAGCAGCACTCGTCAAGGATGCTACATATACACTGGACGTCTATGTTTACAGCATGTTGAGAAGTGAATTACCGCTTGGTTATCCAGCGGCAGCAGGATTTTTGCAATCGATTGTTGGCTTTGTGCTCATCCTGATCACGAACTATACAGTACGCAAGACCAGACCGGAACTGGCGTTATTCTAGCGCCGGCTTACCAATTTTCGCCGGAAATGAACAATATCTCAGTTTTCATGAAGGAGTAAAAGATCATCAATGAAAAAGAACAGAGATATGCTAGCCGTATCCCCTATGACAGACCTAATCCTGAATATAATGATGATCGTCGGTGCGCTTCTGACTCTTTTGCCGATTTTCATTATCGTCATCGCATCTATTACATCCGAAGCTGCGTTGGCAAAGAACGGTTATCAATTATGGCCAGAAGAGTTCTCGACAATGGCTTACAGCTTCCTTTTCTCCAAAGGTTCGATCGTTGTCACCGCTTATAGAAACACGATCATCGCCACTATCGCAGGAACTGTTATTGCCGTGTTTATGGTCGGTCTTTACGCCTACCCACTCTCAAGAGATGATTTCAAGTTCAGGACGTTCTTTACATTCTTTGCCTTCTTTACCATGCTGTTTGGCGGTGGTCTGGTGTCGTATTACATGGTAACCCGGCAGATACTGCAAATCCAGAACACGCTCTTTGCATTATTCCTGCCTTCAGCCTTTAGCCCATTTTGGGTGATTGTGATGCGCACATTTTATAAAGCCAACGTGCCCAATGAGCTGATTGAATCCGCACGTATCGATGGCGCTAACGAATGGCGCACGTTTTTCCAGATCGTGGTACCGCTATCGATCCCAGGTCTGGCGACAGTTGCACTGTTCAGCGCCATCGGCATCTGGAATAATTTTTTCAATGCCCTGTTGTTGGTTGATGAAGCTCAATACTATAGTTTGCAGTTCACCATTTATACTACGCTGAACAATATTCGTTTCTTATTAGAAAATGCAGACAAAATGCAGGGCGTGGTCAATGTTTCGGAGCTGCCATCGCAGACGTTCCGAATGGCAATGGCTGTCGTTACAGTAGGTCCAATCATTTTTGCCTACCCATTCTTCCAGCGATACTTCGTCAGAGGCTTGACAATTGGCGCTATCAAAGGGTAATATTAATTGGAGTTAATGTTACTCAATAAAAAAAAAGTATAGCTATATATAAGGAGAAGAAATGACTATCAGAAAGGTTTTCTCAATTTTGTTGCTCGCAGCCTTGCTGTTGGGCATGTTCGCCTGTTCACCTGCGGCAACACCCACAGAAGAGGCTGCACCGGAACAGCCTGCTGAAGAGCAGCCTGTTGCCGAAGAACCAGCCGAAGAACCCATGGAGGAAGTAGCCGAGGAACCCACCGAAGAAGCTGCGGTTGAAGAGCCCATGGATGTTGTCACCCTGGATTACTACTGGGTCGGCAATCAGGACACAGACCAGCGCGAGCTGGTTGAAGCCGCGATCAATGAGTATGTTGAGCCCATCATCGGCGTCAACGTGGTCTTCCACATCGTAGGCTGGGGAGACTGGGCTTCCAAGGCTGTAACCGGTCTCCAGGCAGGCGAGAAGATGGACATCTTCTTCACCGCCGACTGGTGGCACTATATGCAGCTTTCGACTGAAGGTCTCTTCGCACCATTGAATGACGACAATGGCGAAAACGGCAACCTGCTCGAGCTCTACGGACAGGACATCCTCAGCTCCCTCAATCCGGCATTCATCACCGGTACTCAGATCGATGGTGTGAACTATGCCGTTCCCACCAACAAGGAACTCACTGTCCCCGAGGGATTCCTCTACAATGTAACTGTTGCTGAGGCGATCGGATTTACACCAGAAGATGCAGCTGCAGTGAAGAGCTATGCTGACATGGAACCATGGCTGGCAAAAGCCAAAGAGGCTTTCCCTGAGATGTATCCCTACCTGACAGATGGAAGAGATGGCTTCTCACCGTGGCCTCAGGATCTGGCAAGTGGTGTTAGCGGGCGTTTAATTAACATGTTAATCGCCCCGGATGCCAGTGGCAATTTCGACGAGACCATCCTCAGCATCTACGAAACTGATTATGCCAAGCAACTTTTCGCCACCATGCGCGATTGGTACAACAAGGGTTACATCCACCCAGATTCCGGTCTGAGCACCTGGGATACCAGTGTTGACTTCAATGCGGGGAATTTCTTCATCCAGCCGATGCCTCTCAAAGGCAACAACATCAAAGCCCAGGAGATGGTAAACTCGTCCGGAAACCCGGACCTGAAACTTGGCGAAATTTATGGTCAGCCCAAGGTCAACATCACCACCCATGCTGGCGGTTCAATGCTCGCCATCCCGATGCTGTCCGAGTATCAAGTCCAGGCAATGAAATTCATCAATTTGATGCACTCCAACTCGACGCTGCTCAATATGATGCTATTCGGGGTTGAAGGCACCCACTGGGAATTTGAAGCTGATGGGCGCGTGAACCTCATCGACAGCGCGTGGTACGGTGCACATCCCGGCGCATGGACACTGGGTAACACCATGCTCCAGGCAGTCACCAACAATGAAGATCCCGATAAGAACCGCATGCTGATCGAGTACTCCAACGATGCAATCGATCACCCGGCTCTCGGTTTCCGCTTCCGCACCGAACCAATTGCTGCCGAGTTGACTGCTGTAAATGCAGTTCACGACGGTATGGCACAGGCGCTCTATACCGGATATGTTGATCCAGAAGTTGAGCTGCCTGGTTTTATCGAGGCATTGAAAGGTGCCGGGTTGGACACCATCCTGGCTGAAGTGCAAGCGCAGTACGATGCCTGGAAGGCTGCCAAGTAGTTTTCCTTCCTGGTAACAATTTCATATACATAAAGGGCTGGCTCTTCTGAGCCAGCCCCTTTTGTTAATCGGATCTGAATTGGCGATTGGTGTAGTGTTGACCTTCCAGGCTAGTGAGATTCTGTTGACATCAAATATTGGTCGATCGCAGCTGCAGCGCCGCGCCCCTCATGGATTGCCCAAACAATCAGGCTTTGACCACGGCGCATATCCCCTGCAGCAAATATACCTCTAACGCTGGTCTGATAATCACCCGTAGCTGCCTGCACATTGCTGCGCGCATCCCGTGACAGCCCTAATTTTTCGACCAGTTGGTCCTCGGGACCCAGGTAACCCAAAGCCAACAAAACCAGTTGGCTGGACCAAACCTTATCAGAACCAGGTACTTCACGAGGCTGCAAGCGCCCATCTTCCCCTTTAACCCACTCAATCATGACTGTGTGTGTCTCTTTAACATTGCCTTCTTCATCGCCAACAAACCGCTTTGTCTGGATGCTGAATGTGCGCGGGTCTGCACCAAAAACTGCGGTAGCTTCCTCATGTCCATAATCCGTCGCGAGTACTTTTGGCCACTCTGGCCAGGGATTGTCAGCCTGACGAGTTAAGGGAGGGCGCTCGAGGATTTCAAACTGCGCCAGACTGCGGCAGCCATGGCGCATGGAGGTTCCCACACAGTCAGTACCGGTATCACCACCCCCGATAACGATAACATCTTTCCCTCTGGCAGATATCAACTCAATCACTTCGTCCAGGGGAGCATTACCCATCAGGTTGCGGGTGTTGGCTTCCAGGAAATCAACAGCAAAATGGATGCCTTTGAGGCAGCGTCCTTCAACCGGCAGATCACGCGGCTTGGTCGCTCCCCCACATAGAGCCACAGCGTCGAAATCAGTTAACAACCTTTCTGCTGGGAAATCGGTACCAACCTCCGTTGAAGTAATAAATTCGACCCCTTCTGCTGTCATCAGGTCAACCCTTCGTTGGACAACTCTTTTTTCTAACTTCATATTCGGGATACCATATACCAGCAATCCACCTATTCGGTCAGCACGCTCGAAAACAGTAACAGAATGACCGGCATGGTTGAGCTGGTCCGCACAGGCGAGACCAGCAGGTCCCGATCCAACAATGGCTACTTTCTTCCCCGTTCTATTAGCCGGTGGAGTTGGAACAACCCAACCTTCTTCAAACCCTTTTTCGATGATCGAATATTCGATATTCTTGATAGTGACTGGTTGACCGTGGATACCCACAGTGCAGGAACCTTCACACGGTGCCGGGCACACTCTTCCGGTAAATTCCGGAAAATTGTTGGTTTTGAGCAGGCGTTTGAGGGCTTGCTTCCACAATCCTCTGTAAACCAGGTCGTTCCACTCAGGGATTAAATTATTGATCGGGCAGCCTGACGCCATCCCCTTTAGCAACCTGCCGGTGTGGCAGAATGGGGTTCCGCATTCCATACAACGCGCAGCCTGTGTTTGAAGGCTCTCGTCCGGAAACGGGCGGTGGAATTCTTTCCAATGGAGTATCCTGGCACTGGGATGTAGATCGCCAGGAAGCTCACGGTCGTATTCAATAAAGCCAGTTGGTTTAGTCATTACTATTACCTTCAACCGATAGGATTACGTATCTTCTAAGGTGAATAAATTCATGAAGTTTAATCTCGAGGTCAATTACCACTGATCCGGGTTACGTCGCTGATGTTCACTTCAAATGCTGCCATTACAGCCTGATCACCGCTGAACCCATTGTTCTCCTGGTCTCGAATGGCTCGCAGCATGCGGTCGTAGTCCTTGGGGATTACTTTAACGAAACGCGGCAGGATCTCATGCCAGTTAGACAGCACACGCAGTGCCAGCAAGCTGCCGGTCAGTTCGGCATGGGTCGAGATCATTGCCCTGACAGCAGCGATTTCGTCCCAGTCGTACAATGACTGCAGCATTACCATCTCATGATTGCAGTTCTCGGTAAAATCCTGGTCCCAATCGATTACATAGGCGACGCCTCCAGACATCCCAGCTGCGAAATTCCGTCCAACCCCTCCCAAGATGACCACTCGACCTCCGGTCATGTATTCGCAACCGTGATCTCCAACTCCCTCGACCACCGCCTTGATACCACTATTGCGCACACAAAAACGTTCCCCCGCAACCCCGCGGATGTAGGCTTCACCGCTGGTAGCTCCGTAGAATGCCACATTACCGATGATAATGTTCTGCTCCGGGGCAAACGTGGTCCCTTTCGGGGGGTAAACGATGATCCTGCCGCCTGACAAACCCTTCCCAATATAATCGTTCGAATCTCCTTCCAGTTCGAGCGTCATCCCTGCAGGGATAAATGCGCCAAAGCTTTGCCCGGCAGAACCATTGAAGCGCAGGTGGATCGTATCCACTGGCAGCCCCTCTGGACCGTATTTCCGGGTGATTGCGCTGCCGACCTGCGTTCCAACCACACGGTGGGTGTTGCGAATAGGGAGGTCTGCTTCCACCTTTTTACCCTTTTCCAGTGCTGGTCTACATAAGTCGAGCAGTACCTGGTGGTCGAGTGTGTTATCTAAGCCGTGATCTTGAGAAATCATGCAGCGTCGACCAACTTCTTCAGGCATTTCGGGTTGGTAGAGCAGCGAAGACAGATCCAGAGTTCTGGCTTTCCAGTGGGAGATATCCTTGCGCTGGAAAAGCTTCTCGGTGCGACCGATCATCTCGTCCACCGTGCGGAAATCCAAGTTTCGCCATCAACTCACGCATCTCCTGCGCAATGAAAACCATAAAATTGACCACATGCGAGGGATCACCCTTGAAGTTTTTACGCAGCAGTGGGTTTTGCGTGGCGATACCCGTCGGGCAGGTGTCCATGTGGCAGACACGCATCATCACACACCCTAATGCAACCAGGGGTGCAGTGGCAAAACCAAATTCTTCAGCGCCCAACAACGCGGCAATGACCACATCCCGTCCGGTTTTCAGCTGACCGTCTGTCTCGATCACGATCCTGCTGCGCAAGTTATTGAGCACCAGCGTCTGATGCGTTTCTGCCAACCCCAGTTCCCAGGGCAGACCAGCATGCTTGATGCCTGTTTGCGGCGATGCCCCAGTACCGCCGTCATGACCGCTGATCAGGACGACATCGGCATGCGCTTTGGCAACACCCGCAGCGACGGTTCCAACGCCAACCTCAGAAACCAGCTTGACACTGATGCGCGCTTGCGGATTGGAATTCTTCAGATCGTGGATGAGCTGCGACAGGTCTTCGATAGAATAAATATCGTGATGTGGAGGTGGTGAAATCAGACCCACGCCAGGTGTGGAATGGCGCACCTTGGCAATCCAGGGATAAACCTTCTTGCCGGGCAGCTGACCGCCCTCACCTGGCTTGGCGCCTTGAGCCATCTTTATCTGCAGTTCGCGGGCGTTCACAAGATATTCGCTGGTCACCCCAAAGCGTGCGGAAGCCACCTGTTTAATGGCGCTGTTGCGCGAATCTCCGTCCGCTGTTTTTAAATATCGTTCAGGGTCTTCCCCACCTTCGCCGGTGTTTGATTTCCCGCCAATCCGGTTCATGGCGATAGCAAGGGCTTCATGCGCTTCCTTACTGATCGAGCCAAAGGACATAGCTCCCGTCTTAAAGCGTTTCAGTATCGCCTCAACAGGTTCAACTTCATCCAATGGCAGTGGATCCTGGCTGAAATTAAAATCTAGCAGCCCGCGCAACGTACAAAAATTATTACTCCGTTCATTGATCAACCTGGAATATTCCTGGAACAATGGGTAATCATTATTCCAACAAGCCTGCTGCAGTTTATATATCGTCTCCGGGTTGAAAAGGTGGTATTCGCCCGATACGCCATCAGCATCCTGCCGCCATTGGTACTGTCCGCCCGAATCCAGGCCCCGACCATTTATTGGTCTGACGGGAAAAGCTTTCGAGTGACGCTTAATCGCTTCAATGGAAACCTCCTTGATACCGATTCCACCAATTCGAGAAGGTGTCCAGGTGAAAAACTTATTGATAAAATCCTGGTTGAGTCCCACAGCTTCGAAAATTTGCGCACCGCAGTAGCTGTGGATGGTTGAGATACCCATTTTCGAGAGCACTTTTACGACACCCTTGACCACAGCCTTGGTGTAATTGTGAGCAGCGTCGTGGTATTCTATCCCAGTCAACAAACCTTGCTGGATCATTTGCTCGATGGATACATAAGCCAGGTATGGGTTGATCGCCAGGACACCGTAGCTGAGCAGCATTGCAAAATGGTGCACTTCACGCGGTTCACCGGATTCGACGACGAGACCGATCTGAGTACGTGTCCCTTTGCGGATCAGGTGATGGTGCAAGCCTGAGACCGCCAAAAGCATGGGAATGGGTGCATGTTGGCGGTCAATGCCGCGGTCTGAAAGGATGACGACATTGGCTTCATCGTTAGCGATAATGCGGTCGGCAGCGACGAAAAGTTCTTCCAGTGCAGCTTCCAAACCCGGTCCGTCCTCCTCCGGATTGAAAAGTGTGGGCAGCGTCACGGTTCGGAAATATAAGCGGTTAAGGTGTTGGAGTTTCTCCAGTTCCTCGTTTGTAAGGATAGGCGAATTCAGCTTGATCTGGCGGCAGTTTTCGGGACGTGGTTCGAGTAAATTCTGCTCTGAGCCAATCATCACTTCCGTACCGGTGATGATTTCCTCGCGGATCGCATCGATAGGTGGATTGGTAACCTGGGCGAAAAGCTGTTTAAAATAATTGTACAGCAGGTGAGGCTGGTCGGAGAGTACTGCCAGGGGAGTATCATTGCCCATGGATCCCAGTGGCTCAATCGCATTCTGCGCCATGGGTCCAATGATGACCCGCAAGTCTTCGTAGGTGTAACCAAAAGCGTGCTGGTAGGTGATCACAGAACGGTCAGAATCGCTGAAATCCAGGTGGCGGTCGATCCCTGCCAGAGGCGGGATGGGGGGATCGGGTAGATCCTCCAGGGTAATCATGAATTCTTTCAGCCACTTTCGGTAGGGTCTGGCGGAGGCAATGGTATGTTTGATTTCCTCATCGCTGATTATCCTGCCTTCTTCTGTGTCAACCCAGAGCATACGACCCGGTTCCAAACGCCCCTTCACAGCAATATCCTCAGGCGGGATGTCAAGTACCCCAACTTCAGATGCCATAATCACACGATCATCTTTGGTGATGTAATATCGAGACGGTCGCAAACCGTTTCTATCCAGTGTGGCACCGATACCTACCCCATCCGTAAAGGCGATGGAAGCAGGTCCATCCCACGGCTCCATCAATGTACTGTGATATTCGTAAAAAGCGAGTTTTTCCTCACTCATCTGTTCATGTTTGGACCAGGGTTCGGGAATCATCATCATGATGGCGTGGGGTAGAGAACGACCTGCCAGGACCAGAAGCTCCAGAACATTATCGAAGATTCCGGAATCTGACCCATCAGAATTAATGATCGGTAAGATTTTTGAAAGGTCGCTGCCTATGAGAGCGGAATTGAAGCGCGCCTGACCAGAGTGCAACCAGTTGATGTTGCCTCGTAATGTGTTGATCTCACCATTGTGCGCCAGGTAACGGTAAGGATGGGCTCGATCCCAGGTGGGAAAGGTGTTAGTGCTGAATCTGCCGTGGATAATAGCCAACGCGGAGGAAAAGTCCGCTTCAGACAGATCGGGGTAGAACGGACGAACCTGGGTGGGCGTTAGCATTCCCTTGTAAACAAGCGTTTTGAAGGATAAGCTGCTGATATAGAAATGTTCGCTGCCTTCCAATCCTGCATAACGGATTGCCTGTTCAGCGCGTTTACGGATCACATAAAGCTTGCGCTCGAACGACATGCGGTCGCGCAGTAAAGGATTGCGCTCGATGAACACCTGCCGGATGAAGGGTACATCATCCCGGTCAGATGAGCCAAGCGCATCCATATCCAGCGGAACTGTACGCCAACCGAGGATGTGGTGGTCTTCTTCCTCCACCACCCTGGCAAACCTTTGTTCGAAATTTTCCCGCAGCCTCTCGTCTTGCGGCAAGTAAAGCATTCCCGCGGCATAATAACGGTAACCGGGCAGGTCAAATCCCAGAGCAGCACATTCACGCACCAGGAAATCATGCGGAGTCTGCACCAGTATTCCTGCTCCGTCCCCCATAAAATCCATACTGCCAGTTGCACCTCTGTGAGCCAGGTTTTCCAGTATGGTCAGAGCATCGTCAACGATCTGATGAGAAGCAACTCCTTTGATATTTGCGATAAAACCAACCCCGCACGAATCGTGTTCAAACAGCGGATCATAGAGTCCTTGCTTCTTAGGTAACGTAGTTTGGAATTGTGATTTATCTTCTTGCATCATCGTCTTCTCCAACTTTGGCATCGTGCAGATACAACAAAAGAAGCGGATATGAGGGAACCGCCTGGTCGACCAGAATGATGAAAATAGGTATGAGTTCCGCTTTTGGAGGATCTGCAGCTCACACTCGGTTGAGTGCGTTGACCTATCCGGCGTTGATAGTTGTCAAATTAATTGGGCGATTATATCATGATTTAAAAAATGCAAGTTAAGACGTGGTTACCGTAATACTTCCAATCCGAGGTATTTCATACGTCCGACCTGCAAATTTCACTGAAATATCTGACTTAGATTCTCCTACCATTTTAAAAGTGATGACATCTTTTTCCATATGGATCCTGACTCGTTGCCCCCTGATGACAAGCGGTACCACCACCTTTTTCCAGTGATCGGGTAAATGCGGATCTATTACGATCGAGTTGTCTGAACATTGAAGCCCGCACAACCCATGAACCGCCGCCATCCAGGCACCGCCATTAGCCGCTGGATGGGTGCCGCCAATGTAAAGAGTACCGACATACTGCTTCCCTTCCCCGGTCATAAAGACCAGACACGATTGTGGCGGTTTTATGTTCCTTGGTAAACTCGTCTAGAGTGCCGCGGTACCCAAGATAGCCATTTCCCACCAGTATCTTGCTGCCCAAATTGTCCAGATCTGCAGGTGCCTGCTTGTCGGTTTCACGGACAATCCATTCGCTCATATCATTCCCTTTCCGGCAAATTTTGTTCCTGGGACAAAACAAAACATCATGTCAGGTTACACAATCAATTGAACCCGTTTGGCTTCGCCGTCGAGCCACACAACTTCCTCTGCCAGGATGATCTGGATTGGCGCTCCAACCAACACGCGGAAAATTGCTTCAGACTGAGCGACCTCTACCCGGATGACTGAACCGCGGTATGCTACCTGAAAACTGTACGACTGCCAATGTTCGGGGATCGACGGTTTAAAGGATAGGAGTTCGCCATCTGAACGCATCCCGCCAAAACCGTAAACGATGTTCATCCAGGCTGCCGCGATGGAAGTAGTATGGATGCCTTCACCGGTATTGCGATTGTAATTGTCCAGGTCGATGCGTGTGGCGAAGCGGAAGAAGTCGAGAGCCTCGGTATGGCGTCCCAGCTCGGATGCCAGGATAGAGTGTACAGAAGGCGAAAGCGAAGACTCATGGATGCAGCGCGGCTCGTAATATGCGTAATTCGCCTGCTTTTGATCGAACGAGAACGACTGATTATACAGGAACATGAACATCAAGACATCGGGCTGCTTGATCATATCATTGCGGTAAATGCGGTCATAGGACCAGTGATGGTAGAGCGGGAATTCTTCTACAGGGATAGCATCGACATCGATGTGCGGTAATTTAAAGAATCCTTCATGCTGTTCGAAGAGCAATGTCTCCGGGTCATAAGGGATGTACATTTTTTCAGCCATACTGCGCCATGATTCTACTTCTTCTACCCTACTGCCCACCGACTCGGGACCGATCTCATCCAGGACAGACAGGGTGAACTCGAAGGTACGCTTCGCCATGTAATTAGTATAGGCGTTGTGATTGACCATCATCTGGAACTCATCCGGTCCCATGACCGCGTAAAACCCGAAATCTCCCTGGGGAGACCATTCCCCGCGGCTTGCCAGGAACCGGCATATTTGCACGAGTAAGATGATACCGTCGCCAAGCAGATATTCCGTGTCGCCTGTTACCAGCGTATAGTGCCAGATGGCATATGCAACGGCAGTGGTTGGCTGGAACTGAAGACTGGCGTGCTGCCAGAGAGTACAGCTCTCTGTGCCATCACTGGTCGCAATTGGGAAACAAGCTCCCTGGCAGTCCAGATCTTTTGCCCGTGCCTGAGCCTGTGGGAGTGTTTTATACCGGTAATCGAGCAGCGCTTTTGCAGCATGGGGATTGCTGAACAAGTAGAATGGCAGGCAGTAGGTCTCCGTGTCCCAAAATGCATTACCATTGTAGGCTTCCCCGCTTAAACCCTTCGCCCCAATGTTAGCGCTTTCAACTACACCACGGTAGGTCTGGTGCAGTTGGAAGATACAGAAACGGATGCCCTGTTGGGCTTCCGCATCTCCTTCGATAGTAATGTCGGTTTTTGCCCAGAAATCCTGCCAATAAAGCTGGTTCGCTTTGAGGGTATCCGTGTAATCCTGAGAAATTGTTTCTATCTGATCGATGCCCTCATCCCATGCTTCATCCGGGTTTTGAGTCAGATTGCGGCAGGTTCGCACGATAGTCTTTCTTTCAACAATAGTAGCACCTTGACGTTCAACTAAATCTACCTCGAAATTCAGGGCAACCAATTTCTCCATAGCAACGTGATCATAGGTCAGATTTCCATCATTGACTGTCCGATCAACGAACCCTTCATTCACACCGACGCTGATCTCACATCCTGAAAAAAGGCGGTGACCAATATTCTCACTCACACCCAGTATGGCTAAGCGGTTATTTTCGCCTTGTTTTCGCGGGCAATTCCAAAAGTTCTTTCCATACATTCTGTGTGGTAAGGAAAAATCCAAACCCATGGTCAACCTGACGGTCCCAGAAAAATTCAAAGCCGACATCTCAAGACGTTGGTATGCCAGCTCGTTCGTGTTCATGCTCAACAAACGCCTGAAAACAAGCTGAATCTTTTTCCCACTCGCGGTTTCCCAGGTAAACTTGCGAATCATTTCACCGCTGCGGAAATCGAGCTCGCGCTGGAAACCAGACACGCGGCTGGTTGCCAGATCGAGGATTTCACCATTAATTTCGATGCGCGTGTACAGCCAGTCCACCGTATTGACCATGAAGGCGATCCGGTTTGAAATACCTTTATACGCCACCGGCTCTTTGAGGTAATGCTCCTCATAAATCCCATTCAGGTAACAGCCTTGAAGGCTTTCACCAGAATAACCTTCTTCAAAATATGCACGAACACCCATGTGCTCATTGGCTAATGAAAATAATGATTCAGAAACCAGAGAGTGCTGCGGATGGAACCCTTCTTCGATGATTTTCCAGGGATGAAGTTGGAGGTATTTTTGAGCAGTTTTGGGCATGAAGGAGACTCCAAAATATATTTTCGTATAAATATCAATGATCCCACGAAGGGTGAATCTTATGAGTGGTCGGTAATCGTTGTTTCTGCGTACCGCGCCGCGCCGATCACACCCGCCTGTTCCCGGTAGGCTGCCGGTAATATGACCGCGTTGCATTGAAGATGTCTTCCGAATTTTCCCCAATCCCGGCTGATGCCTCCACCAATGACAATGTGGTCTGGTGCCAGATACAGGTCGATCAGGTTTAGATATTCTTGGAGACGCCCGGTCCACTGCTCCCAGGTGAGATTTTCCTGAATTATGATGGAAGGAGCTGCATACTGCTCCGCCAGCATTCCGTGCATCTGCACCAACCCCATCTCTGAATTGGGGAGCATTTTACCGTCATTGAAGACGGCAGAACCGATCCCCGTACCGAGGGTCAGGAAGACAGTGACCCCACGCGAAAGTGCAGCACCATTCGGTCCGTTGATTTCAGCAAAACCGGCTGCATCAGCATCATTGATGCCATAAATGGGTAGGTCGCCATGTTGAAAGAAGTCAGATATCGATATCCTGTCCCATGCCGGGTGCATGTTCCCCTCACCAATGATGATTCCTTCACGGACGATATTTGGATACCCGACCCCAACAGCCATCAAACCGCTAATTCGATCCACCAGTTCGCCGAATGACACCTTGAAAAAGTCGGGGTGGTCATCCCTGGTCAGGTTAATCTCCGCAAAGTTCTCAAGTTCTGCCTTCTCCGTGTCCCAAATCCCCGTTTTCAACGAAGAACCACCTATATCTACGCCTAAAATCTTCATCGTTTTCCCTCAATGAGTGCCAGGTGGGAACAAATATTTGACCATATCCGACGGGAAACGGTCAAATCCATTGAGGTCAGGATTGTAACCTTTCGAAACCGCCAGGAAATAGACCAGGTATTGGGCAATGACACAACCAGGGAATAATGCCAGGCTCTGGTGGACAAACTGGTGATCCACATAAAAAACTTTGGTTGAATTGGACCAGGCCGCATCCAGATCGTTCGTAATTATTGCCTGGGCTGCACTGGAGACACTCACACCTTTTGCGATCTGTTCCGCACGGAAGCGGACTTTCGGATCGGTCTGGAACAGGATCACGCCGACATCCTCGCGCAAGCTGTCGCAGGGTCCATGTGCCAGACTTTCAAGCCCCAGTCCTACTGCGCTTTCAGCCAGGACTTCCATACACTTCAAAGCGATTTCAGCAGAACCTGGCTCATGCACACCAAACCCGGCGAGCAGGTATCGGTTTATCATGGAAGCCCAATCTTTTGCCAGCGATTTTGTTTGGATTTCCCAGTCATTTGCGCAGTCGCGGATCATCTGGTTGATCGCCTTCACCTCCTCGATAAAACTGACATAATTCTCTTCCGGGTGCAGCGTACCCGCAGCCAGCATTGCCAACAGTGCGGAGCTCAAGAAACTCCTCGTCTTCCCGAAAGACGCCTCCTTCCCGAGCGGATCCACGAGACCCAGACCTGCTTCCCCTGTCAGACGGCTTTCCTGATCACCGGTGATGGAAATGGTGAGAGCTCCTTGACTGTTGGCTATAGCCTGAGATTCACAGGTGGTGATCGATTTCCCGGAATGGCTGATTGATATGACCAGGGAATCAGCATCCAGGTCAAAAGGCGGTTCCATTTGGAAATCCAGTCCATCCATTGCGACCGATTGGATTGAATTCTGCCTGGTGTTGTAGGCAGCGGCTTTCCCGGCATTTAATGAAGTGCCACAGCCAACCAGGTAAACGCGCTTGATTTCCCGTTGGTAGGTGTAAGAGCGCAAAATCGCAATAATATCTGCTGAAAGACAGGCATCCAGGCAGTCGGGAATACTCCGGATCGAGTCGAACATGTAAAAAGGATGGCTGTCTCTCAGACTACTTCCTGGAAAATTCGATGCTATCTCATTAATATTCATGAGCCAATTCCTGATTCATAAATAAATCCCTGAACCAACTTGAGAAATCTGTGGTCCAGGGATTCTTTATTTATTAAACTTAGGCCTTGTCAGCTAAGAAAAAACCAAATCACATGCCTCTGCCGGCATCCAATGGGCATCCTTGCCATCCCACTTGACATTGCAGCCGATCGGATTAGTCATTGGGACAGACACCGGTTTTCCAGCAAGGTGTTCCGTTAACGCCTGTTCCAAATTATTGACCGTCATTTTGCTGGTCTCACGGGGATTATCCACACCACGTCCGGTGTAGATCAGTTTTCGATCGGCATCAAAGACGTAAAAATGAGGTGTGCGCAGGGCGCCATATGCCAGGGCTACCTCCTGCGACTTATCGTACAGGTATAGCCAGGGAAAATTGTGTTCTTCCATCCTGGCGACCATGTGATTGAAATCATCATCCGGGTGAGTGTTCTTGCTGTTAGCATTGATACCAACAAATTTTACCCCTTGCGGCGCAAACTTTTCGACTGTACTCCTGGTAACTTCATCCGATCCAACCACGTAGGGACAGTGATTGCAGGTGAAGAATACCACGAGTATCTTTGCATCAGCAAAATCTGCTAACGCATAAGTGTTGCCATCGGTCGCCGGTAATTCGAAAATGGGAGCCTGTTCATTAATTTGCAGTGTGAATGCCACTATTACCTCCGATTGTGATTATTGGTTTGTGAGTAATTCGTGGGCGAGGATTAAAAACACACTGGAAGTCCAGGTGTATGCCGGATCTCTCAAACCCTTGCCAGTCAGAGCATCAAAGTTTTCAGCGAAACCGCTCTTAGAAATCATATCACAGAAGCTCTTGCTAAGTTCGCAAGCGAGTTGATCCTCACCTATGTCGACCAGACCATCAATCACAAACATCATCGGCGGAGCCCAGATGGGACCGCGCCAGTAACCATCTGCTTCGTAATACGGGCTTTTTGTGCTTTCTGTCGCCAGTCCATGCGGTGTCAGAAACCGGTCCGGCTGCTTCAGCCCGGCAACAAGCGACTGGAACACATCCTCGGGCAGCCGTTTCCCCAGGATTATGGGGACATAATTGATCAGGCTGTCTCCATCAGCGACATGATGGTCACCCGACCGAGGCGAGACAAAGTGATCGCTGCGCCAGGAATGAGCCAAAAGTTTCTTTAGGAGTTCGTCCGAACGACTCCGCCAGGAGTCTGATTGATCACGCCGCCCAAGGAGACCGGCGATCTCTGAAAGGCAATCCATCATAAGCACCAGGTAAGCGCTCAGATCGGGCGATTCGACCGGACCACCTTCATCAAAGACGGTAGCGTTGTCCCAACCACTATCATTACCGTGATTATACTGAGGTATCCCATCGTCATCATCATCGCGGTATTCGAACCACCAATCTGTCCACAAGCATAGTTTCGGGTAAATGTCTGCCAACAGGTACCGATTGATCCACTTTGTGCGTTTCATCATCCGATTAAGCGCCCATCCCTGGACAGGTGGTTTGCAATAATTCCAAACGATGTCTGTGTCATTGACCGAATCGGGGAGCGAGCCGGACATATCCTGGTGATCGATCGGGATCATCAGCTGGTCCCAGGCGAAAGAAGGGTGCCCGTAAACCATTGCACAAGCATTGAAGCAGTTATCCCAGCTCCACAAGTTGGACATTATGCCTTTGGACATGAACATCGCCGGACGCTGCAAGTGACCAGCAGGAGATACCACACTTGACCAGTTCAGATATGCAGCCAGTTTGCGAGTGTTTTCATAATCCTCAGGTGTCTCAGGTATACCTGAGAGGAAGGAATCAAAGTCATCCCTTAATCTATCTGCACTCTCGATCGTGTTCCCGAGTAATGATATCCCTTGCCAGGCGGTTCTGAATTCCTCCAGTACTGCCTCACAGACCAACGATGATGGGTCCGGAAGCAGGTCGGCGATAATTTGAGCGCTGCGTTTTTGTTGTGCCGACCAGGGAGCATCCATCAGAACACTCCCTTCGGTGCAATATAGCATGTATCTCATCCGGTTGGAGAAGGAATTGATCTCCCAACGGTCCTGACCAACTGGCACAGCGTGATCGAAGACACCGGTGAGCATGGTCAGTCGCAGACCGGCGCTATCTCCATGAAACCTCAAACCACCGGGAGAAACCAGGCAAATAACCCCGGAACAACCCTCCCCCGTCAAATCGACCTTCTCGACACCGGCTCTGGCAGAAAAATCAACGACATCTCCATCCTTAAGCAGAGTCATGTGAAATAGATCCTGGCGGCGTGACTCGCCGTGAACTGAATTGACATATAAACCTGGCTCTTTTTCCCCAGCCACCTGGGGTCTGGCGAAATCAAGGAACGAACCCGAAGGACGGATCTCTTTATCGCCAACCAGCTGCAGCGCCAGGTAGGATCCAAATGTACTGTAAGGGAATCTGCGTAAATCGATTTCCATACCTAACCGATTCTCCAGGATGCGTTTTCGATTACCTCCAGGCTGCCGCTAGATGCTGAGCGTAGTCCGGCATCCAGGATCGCCATCGCTTCGAGGTTGAAGAGCATGTCCAGGGTCGGGTGGATCGGTTCGCCGGTATCCAGGTGGTGGATATATTCCTGGGCGACATCCTGCCTGCCCTCGGGCAAAGGATCACCATCATAATATTCGACAATACCATGACCGCGCTCGATGCGCACACGTTGGTCGGCGTAGTCGGAGACAATTGTACCGGTGGTGCCGAATACGATCGGTCCCCCCGCTACCCCATGTGAGAGGGTAGTCCACGATCCTTCGAACAAAGCGATGGCATCCGGGAATCGGACCACCATCACGGCATTGTCCTCCGCATCACCCCAGTGGCTATCAAGATTGGCTTTCATCCCTAAAGCGGCGACCGCTTGCTCGCCGATGTACCAGCGTGCGATCTTGGAGCCGTAACAACAGTAATCCAGCATGGCGCCACCGCCAGCCGCAGATTGGTGCCACCAGGTAGCGCCGCGTTCAACGCCTGTCATCGGTGCAGCTGATTGAGAAACGCCTTCGTGTGCGGCTCCGGGCCCTAATGGTCCCGTGTGACCGGCACGATATTTCACGTGGAGCACTTTGCCTATCAAGCCTTCATCTATCAACTGCTTTACTTTGCGCGCCTGTGGAGACCATGTTGACGGCCAGTTGACGAGAAGCGTTGTCCCGGCTGCCTGGCAGGCGCGCACCATGCGCAGAGCGTCTGAAAGTGAGGCTGCCATCGGTTTTTCAACACAGACATGAACACCCTTTTCCGCGCAGGCTTCGACAATATCGGGATGCTGGGCGTTCTCCGAGCAGATGATGATGATATCGAACCGCTCTTTTTCAAGCATCTCGTGGTAATCCGCATACGCCTTGGGAACACCCAGGTTATTGAGCGCATTTTCCAGGTTCCACTGGCGTGTATAAGGAGCTGTCCTGAGTTCTGGGACAATTGGGACCGTGTCCGCGCAGGCCGCCCACTCCACCTGGGGATGTTTGGCAAACAAAGCAGCCACGTTGTTGATATGCATGTGCCCGAATCCAATGATGCCAACTCGATATTTTTTAGCCATGATAATCTCCTATTCTTTTAATTGAACTTTATTGTTTATTTTCTCGATTTCAATTTATTTAGTTAGAACCAGACTTCTTTACCCTCAGCAGCAGAGCGGTACAAAAGTTCCAACGTTTTGACCACGTTCAGGACTTCCTCGCGCTTCACAACCATCTCTTCTTCTCCTTCGAGCACTTTAAGGAAGTTGGCAATCATGCCATAGTGACCCGGGAAAACATAATCCGGATCAGAAAAGACCTTGGGCGTCACCTCAACCTGGTATGGACCCAGGTTCTCCATCAATTTCACATTCGGGAGTTCCAGCCCACCTTTAGTACCGGCGATGCGGATATAAAACTCTTCCGGTAAATTGACGGCCCATGAAGCTTTGAACCCAATTGTGACGTCATTTTCCAGGCGAATGAAGCCGGCGGCGAAATCTTCAACATCGAATTCGGTGTAATGGTAATCGCGCGGGGTAAAGACACCGATTGGGGCGCCGCTGTCTGCAAGGGATACCATCAAACCTTCGTCGATGTCCCCAAATTTGGTGTACGTCATGCAGCTGGCACTCACGACCGGGATGTTGCCGATAATCCAATACAGTAAATCGAGCACATGAACGCCTAAATCGCAGATCGGTCCACCGGCATTATGCTCCATCATGTGGAAGAAACCCCAGGTAGGCACGCCTCGACGCCTGACCGCAGAGACCTCGGCATAATAAACATCACCCAGCTTCCCCTCCAGGGCGATATCTTTCGCAGCCTGGAATGATTTCATAAAACGTAAGGATTGGCTGGTGTAAAGCACCTTGCCGACAGAATCCGCTGTTTCGTACATCTCCACAGCATCCGCATGCGTCAAGGTAAGCGGTTTTTCACAGAGGACATTCGCCCCAGCTTTCGAGCGCGGCGATCGTCCAGGGTTTGTGGTATACGTTGGGCGTGCAAACAGAAACGATGTCCGGCTGCAGCTGTTCAAGCATCAGCTGAGGATCGCTGTAGTGGTTAGCAATGCCGTATCTCCTGGCAGTTTCCTCGGCAGCGTTACCACGCACATCCGCAACGCCTGTTATCTCAACCTCATCCCCCAATGCCTTCCATGCTGGGATGTGGGCGGCATTGGCAATCATGCCTGTGCCAATTACTGCAACTTTATATTGTTTTTTGTTCATGATTTTTTCCTTTTTTATTCTATGAGATTTGCTTTGACTCGTAATCAAATATTACGGTGTTTCAAAATCAGGTTGATCATATCCTGATCCATCCGCCTTCAGTTTCAGGAAGTTCTGCCGGGTATGTAAAAGTATTACAGCGGATGGGAACTGTCTTCACTGTTTTTCTACTAGGCGAGAACTATCACGCAGAAATAAAAAACGAGTTTCCCACCGGTCCATTTCCAGAACGAATGAAGACACATCAGTCGCCAGTTGGTCTCCTAAATATGCATCAAATATATCTTTTGGAGATGGAATACTTATCGTCTTAAATCCAGTCGATTGGCTGTAGATCGCGAGAAATGATTTGTTTGACCAAACCATATCCCCACCATCAGCATATAAATGCACTCCAGCATATCGAGCAATATTCTGCATCAACTGCCAATCCAACACCGGTGCTGCGCTGTAAATCGATTTCCATCCAGGAAATTCTTTGACTACCAAACCCGGTTTACCTGTATTGGTTAGTCTTCCAAGCCTAAGGTTTCAGGATCACTCACAAAGAAAGTTGTTGAAACTCTGGTGTCTGGCATATATTGGATTTTAGGATGTTCCAAATACTGTTCGCGGTTAATGCCTGTGCCATAATGGAAGCCAGTTGGAAGTCCTAAAGTTAATGAGGTGATCGAAATTAGTGATTTCTACATTTAATTCTTCAAAAACATTTTGGATTCCAAATTCTAACCCAGTAAGGGATTTCATATTATCCAGGGATGCCTGCTCGATCATCCAGGAAACCGGGAGCATAACACCAAAGGATCGTTGCTCTCCATTGCTTTTACTACCTGATCGATCACCTTGCGGTGGTTTTCAGGACACATAAAAGCAATTCGTCATGATAAAAAGCTTGTAATGGGCAGATTGGGGTTTGCCAACTCATTAATTTCCAACGTATCAAATGGAGCCCCTATCCTGCTGATGTGCCAATTACGGAATATCTTCTGAACCGCATTGTGTAATCCTTCGTGCGGAGCCTGGAAATGTATTGCTTTTTGGCTTACAACAAAGGCGATCTCTGAAGATGAATTCCTGTCCATACCGATTAACTGGTTCTCAATTTTTAAAATACGGCGGATTGGTTCAACTAGCTCTGGAGCGAAAAACCAACCTTCGTCAGTTAAGTCCATCCACCAGAACGCTGTCCCTGTTGACAATGCATACGCTGCATCTTTTTTCATCATTTCAATCGTCCCAGTTATAGTCTCTGGCTGGCTGATATGAGTTTTCCAGTTGACCGATCGAAGGAGTCCAAACAGTTTTACAATCGATCTCGTCAAAATGAATTTTCCCTGCACGGCGGATCGTTTCGGCTAGAGCTTGAGGAGCATGGTAACCACCTTCGCCACGATATCCATAGGCATGGGGACTGGCAATTAAATCAACATATGGAGAAGCTAAAACCGGTTCTAAAGCATAATGCCCATTAAGTTGAGGTCTGGGCATATTGCTGAACTGGTATCCGTAGAAAATACAGGTTACTTTGGGTCAGGTAAAGCTTTCTTCACCGATTTACAAATCGAAACTATGCTGTCAGCTGTAGCCTGGCTGAAACATATCGAATAATCGATCGCAGGCCGATTAATTTTGGGATCATAAAATTCACCACAAGAAATCGCATACGTTCGCCAGGTGAGGGACATTTCAGCTAAATCGAAGTCAACTCTCTCCCCCATGCACTCGATAAAGCATCAGGATCATTCTTGTATTCCCGACGCAACCAATGACGGAAATCGTTTTGCGCCGCAGGAGAATAATCAGACATCGCCCCAAAAGAATATTCATGCCAGTGAAACCACTCACAAAACAAACCATCACAAAGATGCCAACCCCAGATCTGGTCAGCGTAATCCATTGATTCACAATGTTTGATTGATTGCGGAGATAGCTTGCCCCAGCTTGATTCCGCCAAATACGTAGAATGGAAAGAATGTAAGGTAACTCCATGCAAATTCACTTCATGACCAAGGTATGGCACTGCTGCAGGATTAGAGATTAAAGGATTGCGTGGGAGACCTGTCTTAATATCCACGAGCAGGTCAATCTCATCCGGATTCCCCAAACCCCACCATGGAAATGCTTGATTGGCGAAATTTATCCGCGGCATAAAAAAGCGCCGGGGATTCTTTGAACGTAATTTGTGATAAATCCATCAAGCTCGTGAAAGCATATTCACCCAATTCCACCCACCAGTACCCGGGAACAGAAAACGTAAACAATTTAAATCCAGCTTCTAAGAATGTATCAACGTACCTTGGCCCAACATAAGCTGTGGTTGAGACAACAGGACAATCATTAATCGTAACCACAGGTTGATCTTTGATAACCTGTACTTTACTAATTGTCATTATCAAACCTTTCCGTAAATATTAATGCTAATACAGTCAGAAAAGAGAAATAAATTCAGAAGCAGGATTAGAATAAGATAGAACAAAAGTTGCTACTTTTTCTAGCCTTTTAATCCGGTTAACGCGATACCCTCAACGATGAAGCGTTGGAAAACCATATAAAAGATCACCGGAGGTAATGCTGCCAGCAGAGAGGCGGTAAGGACAATTTCAGGCGGAGTCCAGGACTGAACACCAGATATTTCGATACAGCCAGGCTGACTGTGTACCATTGGGCTTTCGAGTTGATAACCAGGGGCCAGATGAAATTACCCCAGGCGAACATGAACCCTAAAACACCCATCGTGACCAATCCATTCGAAGAGAGCGGGAGAGCGACGAACCGGTAGACACCAAAGTGGGTGGCACCATCCACCCTGGCTGCATCGAGCAAGTCTTTGGGGAGGTTCTCCATGAACTGACGTAGCAGGAACAGTGCAAACGCCGATGCCATCCCGGGTATCGCCAAACCCTGGATTGAATTTAACCACCTGAGCTCAGCCACGATCCGGTAGGTTGGGATCAAAGTGACCACAAACGGCACCATCAAGGCAGAAAGAGCCAGGATAAACAGGAAATTTTTTCCAGGGAATTCGTACTGTGCGAATTCATATGCTGCCATGGAGCAAATCAGCAGCATTCCTGTGATTTGAAGGATAGCGTAGGCGGATGAAACAACGTAGGAGCGCAGGAAATCAAACTCACTAACCACGATCTCAATGTTATGGATCCCAGCGCTTAAGGAAGAAGGATAAGGCGGGGATTTAAAGATATTGGCTGTCCAGGATCAGTAAAGACAACATTAAACATCCACCACACCGGAAAAACAGTGAATATGAACCACACAATGGCGATTATCCAAACAATTATATTGCCGGGTCTGAAAAACCTGCGTACGGATGATTTATTTTTTTTAGCCATGTTAACCTCTTATAACCGCTCAGAATAACGCTGGCGGAAGCGGAACTGGAACAGCGTGATGATCAAAACCAAAACTAAAAGAATCCATGCATACGCAGAGGATTGACCGAATTTCAAACTGCCAAATGCCCGACCCATAATATCCATAACCGGGAACATCATGCCCTGTAAGGGACCGCCATAAGATGTGTATGATGATTGGGTGAGTAACCAGGGAACATCGAAGATTTGAAGGGCAGATATGAACCCGTTTACGATCACCAGGAAGAGCACGGGTTCGAGCTGAGGGATGGTGATATAGAGCGTCTTGTGCCAAAAATTAGCCCCATCGATCTCCGCGGCTTCGTAATATTCTTCAGGGATACCTTTTAAACCAGCCAGGAGGATGATCATGTTGAAACCAGTCGAGCGCCACACATCCACAATCACCACAGAGCAAATCATAAACTTTGGATCGGTCAACCAGTTGATCGACTTCCCCCCCAACCCCACGATAATCCGGTTTAGCATCCCAAAATCAGGAGTCATGATCCAGCGCCATACCGCCGCGGTCAGGAATAGAGGAATTACCGTTGGCAAGAAGTATGCACTTCGGAAGACGTTGGCAGCAAATCCGGTGAAGCGGTTGACGAGCATTGCCAGGCCGAATGCGATTGTGATCCCGAAGAACATTGTTATGATCACGTACTTGATCAGGTTAAGGAATGCTTTTGTAAAATAACGTGATGTAATCACTTTTACGTAGTTCTCGATGCCAACGAATTCGGCAGGATGCACGCCATCCCATTCCTGGAAGCTGATATAAAAACCATAAATGAGTGGGATCAGGTAAAAGACGATGAACAGTATGAAAAACGGGGCAATCATGGCGTAATTTGGCCAATATGACCAGATTGGTTTACGTGTCTTTTCCATTTTTATTTCCGTGGTTTATATCGACCAGGACCGGGAAGTTATCCGGTCCTGGTCCTGTTAACTTAGTGTTTCATCAAAGTTTTCGGAGAACTTCAGGATGAAATTGTGAGTACACTGGTTTTGGAATACCTTATCCAGCCAGAATTTCATTGATCGCGGGGATCATCTCAGCTGCCGCGTCTGCCGGGCTCATTGCTCCTGTGTCAACCAGTGAACCGTAGTCCACCTCGGGCTGTCCGAAACCGGTGGCAACTTTCTTCATGAAGAGGGTTTCATCCACCGCAGTATTGAAAGCTGCCCCAGTCAACTGTACCAACCAGTTATCCATCACATCTGGTTGGGCGAGAGCTTTATCATTCGCCATCAAGCGACCAATGCCAGCCGCCCATTTGGCTTCCTGTGGGTAATCACTGATGAATGACGCCCACTTCCAGGCAGCATCTTCGTTCCCTGATGGGCAGAGACCGGTGAACTCACCACCGCGGATGGTGCCCTTCCAACTCTCTGTCTGCCCTGGGATTTGCACGGCATCGTACTCCAAACCCTGGCTTTCAACGGCTTCGTCCAGCGTCGGAGCCAACCATGGACCCATCGAGACAAAGGCGAGCTGGTTAGTCATAAAGAGGTCAGATGTGGCTGTGTCATACATGTAGGAGCCAACCAGGTAAGGTTCGAGGCTCTTGGCATATTCGAATAGAGCTGTATAGGCTTCGACCGTCAAAGCGGTTTCCTTGCCATTTTCCTTGATTCGCTGTTTCGAAGTACCTTCTACGCCGCCGTAGTAGTGCAGCTGGCACCAGTCATTGCCAAGGATCTTTCCATTGCCCTTGAAGCCAGCAGCTGTCACCTTTTCCAACTGGCTGGTGAAATCAGCCCAATCTTTGACTCCAGCCGCCGGGTCGATACCAGAATCCTTCAGGACTTTGAGGTTGCGGTACAGAATACATGCGTACGCTGAGAAAGGCAGACCCCAAACTTTTCCTTCCTGGATACAAGGATCCATCGCTCCTTTATTGAATTGGGTTGTGAATTCATCTGACATTGTGTTCCAATAGGGCGCCATGTCAGCTAGAGCGCCAATCTCAATCAGATCACCGCCCACGCCCAACTGGATCTGGATCGAGTCGGGGAGTTCACCAGTGCTTGCCCCAGCCACCAATGCTGCCAGGATATCTGAGCCAGGCTTCCCCGTCAGGTTTATCTTGATGCCGGGGTTATTGTCTTCAAACTCAGCAATGAAACCATTGAAAATTTCTAACGGCTTCCCAACTGCATAGTCATTGAAGGTCCAGAACTCCAGGGTTACTTCCTCCTGTGAAGGGGGTTGGGCACCGGGTTCTTCACCACCTTCGGGTGCAGGCTCCTCAGCCGTGCCACCGCAGGCAGCCAACAAAGCTGCGCCTGAGGCGATACTCGCCATTTTGATGAAATCTCGCCGGCTTATGTTTTTAGACATTTTTCTTCTCCTAAATATATTCAGTTCGGTTTATTTTATGGTTAATCAAACTTTTTCGGGATGGGGAGTAAATTCAAGAGAAATCAATCAGTTGGGAACCTCCTTTCCTGATTCTCAGGTAAACTAAAAACCACTAGACCTGATATGACGGAATGATTATTAAAGCCCAGGCATGTAGAACTGAATCCCCCATATTGCCTAATCTTTAATTAATCATTAATTGAATCATAAATGATAATTTTTTACTTGTCAATAAAAACTCGTGAATTACTTTTTTTGTAAGATATATCGTTAATGTTACAGTTAACCATAGAGAATGCCTATGCACTTACTACCCACTCTAAATATTCGCCGTTTATACGACAGCTTCGACTCACCTCTATTATCACTCGACTGTGGTGAGAAGTGTCGGGTACACAATCCGAACAACAAACCTTTTTGCTGCGACATTTGCCACGCCATCCCGGCTGTGTACATCCAGGAATGGGAATATTTACCGGAAAACACAGACCTATGGCATGTATGGCGGGGGGATGAGTGTCCAGGCGATGACACTGATCCGGGTAAACTGCGCGCCGAGACGCCTGATCACATGCTGCTCCTGGCGTGCAATGGTCCAGCCTACTGCCAGCGCGAATTCCGGGCGATCAGCTGCCGGCAGTTCCCTTTTTTCCCATATATCACCTCCGAGCTGCGTTTTTTGGGGCTTGCATACGACTGGGAATTCGAGCCGACCTGCTGGGTGATCAGCAACCTGGAACAGGTCTCGGATGATTTTCGCAAAGAATTTGTGCGCACTTTTGACCGCCTGTTCTCCCAATGGGACGAGGAATTCGAAGGATATATCTTCAGGTCCGAGGACATGCGGGAGTATTTTGCCGGGCAGAAGCGGAATATACCCATCCTGCTGCGGGGCGGTGGGTATGTGCTGGTTGATCCAATCAGCGAACGCACCAGGCGCATCTCGCCCGGAGAGCTGGAGAAATTTGGCCCCTATGCAGCCGGCTCAGAACCGGCAAAGACAGACTGATTCGTTCGGGATATGAGTGGCTCAGGACCGATCCGGCTCAGATTTCCACAAACTCTGCATCTCAGGGCTGAACGACATCAGCTCGGAAAGGGTGCCGACAGCCTCCACATGCCCATCTTTGAGCAGTATGATCTGGTCCGCCATTTTTAGCACAGGTTTACGGTGGGTGACTACCAGGCAGGTGAACTCCGAAGAGAGCTCGCCTTCATCCGACCGAGGGAACAACCTGTCCCAAAGCATCTGCTCCGTCTCGACATCCAGTGCGCTGGATAGATCGTCAAAAACCAGCAGCTCTGGTTCGCGGATCAACATCCTGGCAGCGGCTGTGCGCTGAGCCTGCCCTCCGGACAGCTTCACCCCGCGCGGACCAACCTTTGTGTCAAGACCAGCCTCCAGGGACTCCAGGTCGCGGTCCAGGACTGCCTGATAAACTGCTTTACGGATCTCTTCATCGGTCTTTTGCATGCCCAATAACACGTTGCTGCGTAAGGTGTCACTGAAAAGGCGCGGGATTTGAGCGGTGTACGCTGTGCGAGGTGGGGTAAAAAATGCGCCTAAATCTTCAACCGTTTTATCGTTCCAATACACCTGCCCTTGATCTCGGGTCAACAATCCGAGCAGGACGCGCAGCAAAGTTGTCTTGCCTGAACCCACTCTGCCGGTGATGACGGTGAGACTGCCGCGCTTTAAGCCGAAAGAGATATCGCGGATGCCGCTCTGACTACCAGGAAAGGTGTAGGCAAGACCCTCGACCCGCAGCGACTCAAGCCTGTCATCAACCGTCTTGGTCGGATACTGCACATCAAGGGGAGGAGCCTCCAGATTAACTGTGCGTGTCTCCACCAGGCTGTCGGCTGGCGCACCTTCCATCAGGCGGTACATGCGCTCTACACTTACACTCAACTGCCGGTAACGGGCAACGATCATCCCGTAGAAGGTAGTCAGGTCGCCGATCGATTGGAGCAGGTAAGCAAACAGGGCAAAATCACCAACGGTGAAGTCTCCCTTGCTCATGCCATCACTCGCCAGGATGAGTACCAACCCGGTGCCCAGGTTCGCCATGTTGTGCCAGACTGAATCCAGGATCTGGTCGTACAACCTCTCTCTTAACGCCATTTTACGGCGGTTTTCATTCAGAGTATCGAACTGGCGAATCACGTTTGCCTCCGCAGAGGCAACTTTTACCGCCTGGATCGAGCCAAACAACTCGCCGATGAAACCGGTCACCTCGCCCGTTGCTTTGCGGCTGGCTTTTCGGTAGGTGCTGATACGCCTTGAGGCAGCATTCGCCAGAAGCCCAACAAGCAACAGGGGCACCAGGGCAAGCAGTGTTATGGGCACATTGATGCGCAGCATGATCACAATGGACACGATGATGATACCCGTTCCTACAATGATATCGTTGATCCAGATCGCAAAGAGAGGGATCTCCATCACGTCCTCGCGGAAACGACTGACCGCCTCGCCGGGGGAATCGGGCAGCGGTTTGGCGCCGGGTCGGTTGAGCACGTGCTTGAGGATGTTGCTGCGCAGCAGGGTAGCGATCTCGTTGAAGATGGGCACGTCTGCGTAATAAAAACCGAACTCTCCGGCAGCTCGCAGCAAAAACATCATCACGATAAAAACTGCGATCGTCCAGATATTTATTCCGGCACTCGCCTCACCGCTGATCAGATCAAAAAACTCCTTCATGACCAGACCAGGGAGGATTTGCCAGCCCAGCCGGACGAGTGTCACCGAGACCAGGTCAACGAACCAGAACCAGGCACGGAAGCGGACCATGGCGAGAATAACGCGCCAGGCAGGAAGACCCGTCTGCTCTGTTTCAGGATTGGTTAGAGGTTTGTCGTTGTTCATTGGAATGTCCATTATTAAACGAGCACCTCCTCCATGCCCGTCTGCAGCAGGCGTGAGAACTGCGAATAGGGGTCGCTTGCCAGGATGTCTTTTTCGCCGTACTCCAGGATGCAGCCGTCTTCCAGGATCAGGATCTGGTCCGCACGATCGACGGTGCCCAGCCGGTGGGCGATGATGATGGCTGTACGGTCCAGCAGCAGCTGGTCAACGGCTTTTTCGATGCGCTGCTCCGTGGCTGGATCCAGGCGGGAAGATGCCTCGTCGAGGATCACCAAACCTGGATCTCGCAGCAAGATGCCGCGTGAAAGCCAGCAGCTGTGCTTCACCCGCTGAAAGGCTGTGAGCGCCTGTATCGAGCCTGGTGTCCAGACCTTCAGGGAGGTTCTTGAACCAATCTTCCAGATCCAACGAAGAGATGGCAGCGTGAATTTGGCTGTCCGAGATTGAAGGATCAAAAAAGGTCAGGTTCTCTCGGATCGTGGCTCGAAAGAGCTGGACATCCTGGGTAACTATGCCGACCCGGTTGTGTAAATCTGTAAGTTTTGCCTGCCGGAGGTCTGATCCGTTCAAACAAATCTCTCCCATCACTGGATCGTATAGACGGAATATGAGACGCGCCAGGGTGGTCTTACCGCTGCCGGTCCTGCCCAGAAGACCCAATTTTCCCCCTGCTTCGAGGCGGAAAGAAAGGTTTTTAAGCACCGGTTCGTCCGCTTCGTAACCAAAGGTGACTGAACGGAAGGTTAAAGGCAGAGAGCCAGAGGGAAGACTGGCACCGGCACCATCGGTGATTCGGTTCAAGACGGCTTTTAACTCAGAAAGCCTTTCAACACATGCACCAATCGTCTGGAAACTGCGGATCTGGTATGTCAACTCCCAGATAGGATGCTCCAGCATGTTGAAATAATTGACAAACAGGTAAACTGTGCCGATGGTGATGATTGCATTGCGAAAAAGGAGATAGCTGCCAACGACAACAAGCACGTTGCCAATTGTCAGGATTCCGCCCATGACCATGTCAACCTGGAAACTTTTCAGGTGTGCCTTGCGGTCCGGGCGAAAGATGGCTGATTGCAGGCGGAAGAGCTCACGGATGCTGAATGAGACTGATCCGCTCGAACGGATGTCTTCGGTGGAATTCAGCTGCTCTTCAACAAAGCCGAATAATTCAGCTTCAGCCTGGCGGCGTTCTTTCTGGTACCGCATCGCCAGGTCGCGCACCCTGTTTAGCACGATGAGCGAGATCAGGGCATAGACTCCGAAAGCGAGACCAATACGCCAATCCTCGATAACCAGGACCACTAAGATGCCGATCAGGAGCAAGAAATTGCCCAGCAGGGTGATGACAAACTGTGAGAAGAACTTGGATAACTCAGCTACATCCCCATCGATGCGTTCGATCATCTCGCCCGGGGTATGTTCGTTATGGAAGGACATATCGAGGTAGAGGCAGTGCCTGGCGAGGTCCGCGCGCAGCTCGTTGGTTGCGCGCCAGGCTAAATCTTCTCCCAGGTAGGTACTTGCTACGGAGAAAATTTGCTGTACGATTGCAACCCCCAGGAACGCCAGCCCTGCGGCGATAAGTCGGGCGGTGGGTTCACCTGCGAGAGCAGAATCGATGAAACCGCGCACGATCTGGGGATTGACCAGTTTGAGCCCGATACCGCCCAACATGAGCATAGAGAGCAGAACGAAACGCCATTTTTGAGGACGTATGTAATCTCCTAACAACTGCCAATACTGGCGAAGTGAAATATTCATGAAGCGATCTGCTCCCATTCTCCCATGAGATCTTCGAGGTGGTTCTGAGCACTGGCGATATCCCAGCTGATCGCCTGGACACGGACGTAATCGTCCAATTGACCTGCAGACTGGAGATCACGGGACAACGCCTGGATCATTTTTTCTTGTTGACGGATGCGCTCTTCGAGCATGGACATGTTCTCCAGGCGCTTCCTGGTTTTGTGATCATCCCCACGGATCACAGGAGTTTTCATCAACAAGGATTCGCGTGACCTGGTTGCTGAACTGCTCGCAGCTGCTCGCAGAACATAATCCCTGTAATTACCCTGGTGGACGTGCAGTCCGCTCTCCTTGATCTCCCAGACCTGGGTCGCCAGCCTATCGATCAGGTAGCGGTCGTGAGATACCAACAGGATAGTGCCGCGAAAGTCCTCGAGCACCTCCTGCAGCGCCTCCTGGGCAGAGATATCCAGGTGGTTGGTTGGTTCGTCAAGGATGAGGAAATTAGCCCCTTCTGTCGCCATGATTGCCAGCCCCAGACGGGCGCGCTCACCACCGCTCAAGGCAGCTACCAGCTTGAGCACATCTTCACCGCGAAAGAGATATCGGGCGAGGTAGCTGCGCGCGCTGCCAGGATCCATTGGCTTGTGAAAGATAAATTCTTCCAGCACAGTATTGGCATCGTCCAGCGCATCCTGAGCCTGGGCAAGATAGCCGACCTGTAAACCAGCGCCCAGGCGAGCCTCTCCAGCCAGCGGCTGCAGTTCGTCCAGCAGCATGCGCAGGAACGTGGTCTTGCCTGCGCCGTTTGGACCGATAAGCGCGGCGCATTCACCCCGGCGAAGTTCCACATCCTGCGCAGTGAAGAGTACGTTACCCGGATAACCGACTACCAGCTCATCGATCGATATCACGATTGTGCCGCCGTGATGCTGGGTGTGCAAGTCCGGACGCATGCGCGGGGGGCGTGAGCCTTCCATTTTGATGGCGTTCGTCATGCGTACCGCTTCGATGACATCCAGGGGTTTATCAGCACGCAGACCAGTATCATGCCATTTCATCCCATTGCGCAGGGACATGATCCCATACTGCTCAACCATTGCCAGTTTACGCGAGACCTTGCGCAGCATCCCCATAGCTCGAGCGTGGGTGCTGGCGCGCACCCAGTTACGCTGGATGAAATCGACTTCATTGAGTAATTTCGCCTTTTCTTCTTTGAAAACGCGTTCATAATACTCCCAACGCTCCTGGCGCTGGAGCAGGTAACCGCTGTAGTTACCGCTGAAGGTTTCGATACCGTAGGGATGCATTTCCCAAATCTCGTTGACGGTGTTGTCGAGGAAATAGCGGTCATGGCTGACGATCAAAACGGCGCCATCCCAGGCGCGCAGGGTCTGCTCAAGCCATTCGACCGCATCGATATCGAGATGGTTGGTCGGCTCATCCAGGATCAAAAGGTCGGGTTTCTCAAGGAGCAGCCTTGCCAGGAGAGCCCTGGTACGCTGACCCCCGCTGAGGTGGTCAAGCGGCATTTGCCAGGTTACATCACCTAAGCCGAGTCCCTGCAGGGTCTGCTGGATGCGCAGGTCGATTTCGTAACCTCCTGCCAGCTCGAATTCTCGCTGCAATGAGCCATAGGTTTCCATCAAACCATCATCAAAACCACCGCTTGCCATAGCGGCTTCAAGGTCATGAAGGCAAGATTGTTGAAGGAGTAAATGCTCGAAAACCGTCAGCATCTCCTGGTAAACAGTGTGTGTGCGGTTGGCGAAGGCATCCATGGACTCCTGGCGCAGGTATCCGATGCGCCTGCCTTTCGCCAGGTGTACACTACCGGTGGTAGGACGATTGATACCAGCGAGGATCAACAGAAGCGTGGTCTTGCCCACCCCGTTTACGCCGATCAAACCTGTTTTTGCATCGTTGGCAATCGAAAGCGAAATACCATTGAACAGGTCGAAATCCCCAAACGACACTCCTAAATTTTCTGCATGTATAAGAGACATGACGAGCTCCCAATCAAAAACATAAAAAAACACCGCGAGACTCACCCGCGGCGTTTTTCCAAGAAGGCTTAACAAAAAAGCCACGGGGCTGGTTGCACCGTGGCTGGATCATCGATCAGGGCGTTCCGGTCAACAGGCGCAATCCGACAAGGCAAAAACATCCCCACCACTGCCGGCGAGATGATTCGTCTTGAAAATAATTGAGAAATTAACCAAAGACACCAACCTCCTGTTTATATATTAACAACGGTTAATTTTAGCACCAACCTGCGAGGGCTGTCAAGAGCGTTTTTTAGTGTGTTTTTAGTGTTATTTTGAGCGTTTTTTGGTGTTTTTTTAGAGCGTTTTTTTAAATAGCTTGATTTATTAATATTTTAGAGGTATTGACTGGATTAATTTTCAGTTATAATGATTTAAACGTCTCTTAATTAACCACGTCATTACTACCAACCTGAAAACAAAACAATATAAAAGGTGATTATGGAGCGACCTTTAACAGTTTCCCCAAGCGTTACACCCAAACCCCGTTCTGAAAACCAAATCAAAACTATCCGGTACCTGAAGAAGAACATCCCCTTTTTCGGATTAATGTCCTTCGGACTCATCCACATTTTTTTGATCCAGTACATGCCGATGTTCGGGATGGTGATCGCCTTCAAAAAGTACCGCTTCTCCGATGGAATGTTCGGGAGTGAGAATGTAGGCTTTCAGAATTTCAACTTCCTTTTTGGTTCCGGCACAGCCTGGCGGATCACATTCAACACCATTTTCATGAATGCCTTGTTCATTATCACGGTCACATTCTCGGCATTGTTCCTGGCAATCCTGTTGAATGAAATCTACACGAGCTGGCTTTCACAGGTATACCAGGTAACCCTGTTCCTGCCATTTTTTGTGGGCGTGGTCATCATTGGATACTTCGCTCTTGCATTATTCCGTTCAGAAGGTTTGATCAACACCACACTCATATCCTGGGGATTTGAAAAGATTAACTTTTATCTGGAACCTTCATACTGGAGATATATCCTGGTTGGCGCGAACCTATGGAGTGGGGTTGGATTCGCCACAGTGATTTACCTTTCAGGCATTATCGCCATAAACCCGGAGTTTTTCGAAGCAGCTGAGATCGATGGTGCCAACCGTTGGCAACAGATCTTTAAGATCATGCTGCCCATGATCCGCTTCCTGATCGTTATCCAGATCCTGCTGGCGATCGGACGGATCTTTTTCGCCAATTTTGGCTTGTTTTACTTCGTCCCCCAGCTATACCGGAACGGTCAATTGCTGCCGGTGGCGGATGTAATCGATACTTTCGTGTTCCGGGCATTTATGGGAGGTTTTGGATATAACAGCGGAAGTATGATCGTGAACCTGGGGATGGCTGCAGCGGCAGGTGTCTACCAGAGCGTGGTAGGCTTTATCCTTGTTTTAACCGCCAACCTGGTTGTGCGCAAGATTTCGCCTGAACAGGCTCTGTTCTGAGGAGATTGACATGGCTACTCGATCCGCACAACTCCGCACCGGTTACCGACAGCGACAAAAGGCTATGAGCTTGTTGATCCATGGACTTTTATTCACCGTCGCCCTGGCGATGATCATCCCATTTGTATTAATTATCTCGATCTCTTTTACCGACAACATGGCGCTGACCCGAGAGGGATACCGCCTGATCCCTGCGGAATTCAGCACCGCAGCATACCAGTATCTTATAAGAGTTCCCAAAGAGTTAATCGAATCGTATGGGACAACGATATCGGTAACTCTAATTGGAACCATCCTGGGCATGTTGATCATGTCGATGCTGGCTTATGGGATGGCTCGCATCGGTGGGAAAACGCGCCAGATTATCACAATCTTCGTGCTCTTCCCGATCCTGTTCAGTGGAGGCACGATCCCGTTTTACCTGGTGATGACTCAAATCTACCATCTCAAAGACTCCTTTATCGCCCTGATCTTCCCATACCTGGTGTTCCCATTTTATGTCATCTTGCTGCGGTCCTATTTCAACCAGCTTCCTCATGAAATCCTGGAAGCAGCCAAGATCGATGGTGCCAGTGAGATGCGAATATTTTTCCAAATCGCTCTGCCATTATCCACACCGGCATTGGCGACGATCGGACTGTTTACCGCCCTGGCGTTCTGGAACGACTACTGGCTGGCACTACTTTTCATCTCAAAATCGAATTATGAACCCTTACAATTGCTTCTCTATAATATCCTGAATAACGCGGAAGTATTGACCCGGACCCCCGAAGCAGCTGCCCAGACTGGGGGCGTCCTGCCACCCGTCGAACCGTTGCGGATGGCTATGGCGGTGATCGCAGCAGGTCCAGCGGTGATTTTCTCCCTTGTTTTGGGCAAGTATTTTGTCAAGGGGATCACACTCGGGGCAATCAAATAAGAAAATCCCGCAGGAGGTGCCAAGATAAGGTCAATTTAAAAATGAAACTACCCTTGAGCGCAGAAAACGCAAATGACTGCCTACATTCAAAAACAAAGATATTCCTATCGGAGGATGAAATGTCGAAAAAAAGCCTGACAAAAAGTTTACTCTTACTCAATCTTCTCATCGTCCTGGCGATGCTGCTGGCAGCCTGTGGAGGCGCAGCGCCTACAGAAGGCGCGGCGCCAGAAGAACCCTCTGGTGAAGAAGCACCCGCAGAAGAACCGGCTCTGGAACCGGTGACCCTCACCTGGTACCTGGATGGGGCTGGTCCACTGGATGAAGTCAAGGTAGAGGAAGCACTGGCTGAGCTGCCCCAACTGAAAGCCATCAACACGAAAGTGGACCTGATCTTCTACGATTGGGGTGAGTTCGACCAGAAGATGCAGCTGATGTTCGCCGGCGGAGAAGAATGCGACCTCGTGTTCACTGCCAGCTGGGCAAACAGCTATGTTAACAACGCGGTGAACGGCAACATCATCGAGCTCGATGAAATTTTGCCCAGGGTAGCCCCGAAATTGTGGGAGATGGTCCCTGAGAATGCCTGGAATATGAGCCGGATCAACGGCAAGATCTATGCGATCCCCAACCAGCAGCTCTGGTATGAAGCCTGGGGCATCATCATGGACAAAGAAATTGCCGATAAATATGGCGTTGACCTGACCCAAATCAAAACCTTTGAGGACCTGGATCCATATCTGCAGGCGATCTATGAAGGTGAACCCCAGCTTGCAAAGAAAGTCCTGGGAGAGTTGAACGGAACCCATGTACATGCCCTTACCTGGGGATATGAACCCGTAATCGGACCGGGCGTCATCAAGCTGGGAGATGAAGCGCGCAAGATCATTACCTGGTTTGAAACACCCGAATACCGCCAGGCGATCGAACTCTCTTACAAGTGGCACGAAGCTGGCTATTCACCGGATGAACCGATGGCACACGATGTGATGAACCAGGGACGCCTGATTGGTGAATATCCGATCAAGTTCCACGTTGCCAAACCGGGCGTGAATGCTGAAGAGAAGGTGATGACCAACCGGGAACAAATATCCAGTGTGATGCAGCCGCCGGTTCTCTCCTACGTCATCCCAACCATGACGGGTGTGTGTGCAACCTCCAAGAATCCGGAACGCGCCCTGATGTTCTTTGAACTGATGTTCACGGACGAGGTAGTCTACAACATGGTCGCCAAGGGTCTGGAAGGGGACCACTGGGTGTGGGCGGATGAAGCCAACAAAGTGATCGGCTTCCCGGAAGGGGTTACCGCCGAGAACAGCGGCTGGAACATCAACCGGGACTGGATGGTCGGCAACCAGTTCATTGCTTATTATGTCAATCCAGACCAGGTCGGCGCCTGGGAAGAGACAGAGAAGATCAACAATGAAGCCACGCTGCCGATGGATGGTCCCTTCGTGTTCGACCCAACTCCCGTCCAGGCAGAAATGACTTCGATCGAGTCCATTACTGCACAATTCAATGACGTGTTGATGTGGGGTTTGGTAAACCCGGACGACCCCGATAAAGGGATAGATGCCTTTGTCGCAGCGTTGAAAGATGCGGGGTTGGAAAAGGTTCTGGCTGAAATGCAAAAGCAGCTGGACGAATTTGTGGCTGCCAACCCGGAAATTTTCGAATAATTCGGTAACCACAAATTATCTTTAGAATAACTACCTTCCTTCCATTTGGGTGGCAGGAAGGTAGTTTTAATTTAAGAGTATTCGATAAGCCGTCCCCCAAAATGTGCCCGGGTGAAAGCCGAATCATTTTGGCACCGTAACATGGCGCGTTTAATAACAATTCATTAACCGCACGAGAACTTGACATGTTCCATTTGTCGCCTAAAATACATTTGGAGCAATGACGATGACACAGGGACCCTTGTCAATCCAGCATGCATTGGATGACTTCCATAAAGCACGCCAACGGGCGGTCGTCCAGGAAATCCTTGGACGGTTAACCGGAACAGACACCCGCTTACTCTCCTTTGAAAAGGTGCGGCAGATCCTGAAGACCCAGGGCAGCATCGAGCGTGGGCTGCAGGAAATCCCACTGGATGCAATCATAGGAAGTGTTAACCGGTATGAAGATTTCACGCGCTCATTTTTGCCCAGAAACGCAATCAGTCCTCACCGCTGGGCGAGGATCGAAATCGAGGCGACCGGTCTGGCAGGATTACCGCCAATCGAGGTGTATAGGGTTGGTGAATCGTATTTCGTGATCGATGGGAACCACCGGGTCAGTGTGGCGCGCCACTTTGGTGCGGAGAGCATCCAGGCTTACGTACACGAGGTGCCTTCCAGGGTGAATCTCACTCCTATGGACAACCTGGAAGACCTTCTGCTGAAAATTGGTCACGTACAATTTCTTGAGAACACACAAATCGAAAACCTGATACCTGAAGCTGACCTGAGGTTGACAGCGCCCGGGCAGTATCACCTGCTGGAAGAACATATCACAGTGCACCGATATTATATGGGTCTGGATTACCAACGTGATATCGATCCTGAGGAAGCTGTAACACATTGGTATGAAACTGTTTACCTGCCGGTAATTAAGATCATACGAGAACAGGGTTTACAACGTGAGTTTCCGGATCGGACAGAAGCCGACCTTTATCTCTGGCTGGCTGAACACCGTGCAGAGCTGGAGGCGGAATTAGAAATACCTGTTGAACCTTACCAAGCAGCCTCCGACCTGAAAGAGCAACAAAGTTACACATCCAACCGGCGCATTTCACGCATGGGCTATAGAATCCATGATGCCCTCATCCCCGATGCGCTTGAATCGGGTCCACCGGCTGGGGTTTGGAGGCGGGACAAGCTATCCATGGGCGAGGAAACCTGCCTCTTTACAGACATCCTGGTTACCATTGACGGAACCGAAGCTGGTTGGCGGTCACTCGACCAGGCGATCATCATAGCAAAACAAGAAACATCCTTCCTAAATGGGCTGCATATTACCCAAACAAATAAGGAAGAAGATAGTCTGCCCCAGAAGATACGGAGTGAATTTGCACGAAGGATCCAGGAGGTTGAGCTGGATGGGAGGATGGCGGTAACGGCTGGACCGGTAGCCCGAACCATCGTTGAGCGAAGCCGCTGGAACGACCTTGTGGTGATCAACCTGAACTACCCACCGGCGAAATCCAGCCTGGCGAAAATGGGAAGCGGGTTACGTGAATTAATCCTGCGCTGCCCCAGACCCATCTTGATGGTCCCAAACACGGTCTCTGAATTGGTGAAACCTCTTCTGGCATACGACGGCAGCCCGAAGGCAGAAGAAGCACTCTACGTGGCGACCTACATCTGCGGTAAGTGGAAGCTGCCATTGGCGATCGTCAGCGTGGAGGAGAACAGGCGCGATCTAGAGGTGATGAAGGAAAGGGCATTAAGCTATACGCAACGATATGGCGTAGAGGCCAAGCTTTTTCAGAAGAGCGGATCCATCTCGAAGGCGATCCTGGAAGCACGTGAGGAAGCAGACTGTGATTGGATCATCATGGGCGGTTACGGTGATCCGCCATTGGTCAACTTGTTGTTGGACAACGTGCTGGACAAGGTGCTGCGCGAATCGAACTCATCCCATGCTGTTGTGCCGCTGATCTGGCGTTGATGCCAGTATCTTTGAACTGAAGTTTATATCTCTATAACTCGATAACGGAATGTGTTGATCACTCGAGTGTTTTCGTAAAGCGACTCGGTGACCGTATCGGGATGGTAATAATGGATGTGCCCGTGAAGGTGGATACGCGGCTTAAAAACTCTGTTCAGCCAGAGAAAGGAACGGATGCCCTGGTGGGTCAGGTCAGGCTGGTCGTGTATGCCCTGTGGTGAAGCGTGAGTGATAAAGACGTCCAGGAACCTGCCGTGAACCAGCCGGTTGATGAGCAGCCGGGGGACCAGGCGAAAGACATTCAGCCACATCTGGCTCTGGGTGTACTGGAAGGGACCACCGCTGTACCAAAGACTCCCCGCCACACCGGCGAAAAGCAAGCCCATGTAAGTCTCTCGTTTTGCAGTGCATGTCCAGACCACCGTGGAATCTGGAAGCGGGCAGGTAACCACCGTCTTCTTGGATAGCCACGTGGTTGCCCTCCACATAAAAGAGTGGCTTATTGAGATGACAGATGACGTAATCGAGATAATTGGAAGGTAGATCACCGCAGCTGATAACGAGGTCAACATTTTTATACAGCACAGCCACCCTGGGGCTGTAAATTAATGGAACGACCTCATCGCTGAGGCATAAAATTTTCATATCACCTAATTGTACCGATTTTTTTTCAGCGGCTTGTGAACGAATATCCGATACCTGGTTCGGTAATAATATAAACCGGATTTTGAGGATCGGTTTCAATTTTCGCCCTCAGGCGTTGAACAAGCCCCCGCACCAGATCACGGTTGCTCTCACCACTGTATCCCCAAACAGCGGTAACAATCCTATCCGAAGGCATGACCTTGTTGTCATGCGTCATCAAGGTGAACAGCAGCCTGAATTCGAGATGGGTGAGGTGTTTTTCAGGCTCATCACCAACTTTGACAGAGTGGCTTTCAGGATCAAGTTGAACCTCTCCCCGAGTGAGCAGCGGCAGGCTGAAGTAGGGTAAATTGGCGCTCCTGCGGATCAAGACTTTGAGCTGAGCAGTGAAAAGTAAGAGACTGTACGGTCGAGTTTGCACAAGATCAATCCCCGCATCGTATAACCCGAGCTGTTCCGTTTCACCCAGCCCTTCTACGATCATGGCGATAGGCACGCTGGTCAGTGCGCGTAAACGCTCGAGGAGGATATCATCGAGGCTGAAACCGCGAGGGATTGATAAGAGAACCAGCTCGAGGGGGTGTTCAGTCCACGACTCAACCATCTTGTGGATGTCGTGGAAATGCAACACATCGTATCCCATCTGGTGAATGATGTGGGAGAGAAGACTAAACTCCTGAGGTAATTCAGAAAACAGGGCTGCGCGCATGATTTAGATTATATCTACGAAACATGAATCCGGTGAGGCTGTTTGTATAAAGATTCATACACCGGGGGCAAAAATATCACCCGATTGGATACACCTTCATACAGTAACTATACATCCTGGTGATATGATCCATCTTCGTGTAATAAACGAACTAATCAGACATTAAAGGTAAATATTTAATGGGTGTTATTGAACAATCAAACCACAACATCACGATGGCAGAAACCAATTTAGTGCCCCCAAAATCCTGGCTAAGGCACCTGATAGGTGACCCTCTTCCCAGCGAAGCAGCCTCACACCAGACGATCGGCAAAAGGATTGGACTGGCTGTTTTTGCATCTGATGCACTCTCCTCGACAGCTTACGCCACCCAGGAAATCCTGGTTGTACTGGCTGCTGTAGGCTTAATGGGACTGAAATTTGCCTTCCCGATATCGATAGCCATCGTGATACTCCTGGCGATCGTCACTATCTCATACCAGCAAACCATACACGCTTACCCAAATGGAGGTGGCGCATATATCGTGGCTCGTGACAACCTGGGAGAACTCCCAGCTCAGATCGCTGGGGCTGCCCTTCTGACCGATTACATCCTGACCGTGGCAGTTTCAATCTCTTCTGGCGTGGCGCAATTAAGTTCTGCAATACCTGCCTTACATCCTTACCGGGTATGGATTGCGGTTGTTATGGTGCTGTCAATCATGTTGATTAACCTGCGCGGGGTGAAGGAATCGGGTAAAACTTTCGCCATCCCTACCTATTTTTTCCTGGCAATGATGGCGATCACAATTGCCACAGCTTTTGTGCGGTATATACTCGGAAACCTGGGGATGGTGAATAATCCACCTGAGATGGAAGTGATCGGAACAACCCAGGCAATCGGATTCTTTTTAATCCTGCATGCATTTTCCAACGGAACAACCGCGTTGACAGGGGTTGAAGCGATCTCAAATGGTATCCCGGCTTTTTCAGAACCCAGAAGCAAAAACGCAGCTAAAACACTGGTGTGGATGTCGGTTATCCTGGGTGTCCTGTTCCTGAGCATTTCATTTCTGGCTGTCCAGATAAAGGCAGTTCCATCTGAAGCAGAAACTGTCATCTCGCAGTTAGCCCGAACTGCATGGGGAGGTAGGAATATCTTTTATATGATGCTTATCAGCGCAACGACGATTATCCTGATCATGGCTGCGAACACTTCATTTGCAGATTTTCCTCGCCTGGGAGCGCTAATAGCGGCTGACGGATATTTACCCAGGGCTCTCACGTACCGGGGAAGCAGGCTTGTATTCTCCCGCGGCATTGTCACTCTCACCTTGATGGCATGCCTTTTGATCATTGTGTTCCAGGCAAGTGTCACCGCTTTAATCCCACTGTATGCGATCGGGGTGTTTCTATCATTCACCTTGTCCCAGGGAGGAATGGCGCATCGCTGGTGGAAATCAGGGCGACTGAAAGCCGACGAGACCATCCAGGAGAAAGGATCTGTGGTCGAGTATGACCGCAAGTGGGTGGTTAAGATGGTCATCAACGGGATCGGCGCGTTTTGCACAGCGATCGTCATGATGGTGTTTGCGGCGACAAAATTCAGAGATGGAGCCTGGGTGGTTCTAATCCTGACTCCGATTATCGTACTCTTTTTTCAAACGATCCACCGCCATTACAAGAATCTGGCAATAAAACTCAGCCTGGAAGCTTATGAACCTCCTGTACGACTGAGAAGAAACACGGTGATCATGCCGGTTTCAAGCGTACACCGCGGCACATTACAAGCCCTGGAATTTGCCAGGCAGATCTCGACGATGTCACTGCTGTGCACGTCTCGTTAGATGCTGGTGAAGCACAGAAGGTGCTTGACAAATGGGAGCACTGGGGAGATGGTGTCAGGCTTGTTACTCTGGACTCACCTTATCGTATGCTGATGGAACCTTTGCTCCATTTCATCGAAGAACTGAATGAGAAACGGCTGCCTGGGGAAATCATCACCATCGTGGTGCCGCAGTTTGTTACCGACAAGCCGTGGCACAACCTGCTCCACGCGCAAACGGCGTTTTTCCTGCGTATGGCTCTCCTGTTCAAAAAAGGGATCGTGATCATCGAGGTGCCTTATCAGGTGTGACCGGCAGGGCAGTGGGCTATAATGTCTTTGTGCACCCCTACCTGCATGTACACTCCCACTTCTCCTTCCTGGAAGGGCTAAACAGCCCGGTAGAACTCGCCCAGAAGGCGGCGGAACTAGGGATCCCAGCTCTCGCGCTGACAGATACGCACAACCTGACCGGGGCGGTTGAATTTGCAAATGCCTGCCAGGACGCAGGCATCCAACCGATTCACGGGATCGAGGTGCTGGTAAACGCGCCAGCCGGCTTGCTGGAACCCGTCCCGGGGAGCCTGGTGTTACTGGCTGAAAATGAACGCGGCTGGCAGAGCCTGTGCGAAATCGCCAGCGAGGTGCAACCACCGGAGCCGCTGCCCTTCGAGTTCCTGGCAAGCCACAGCCAGGGGCTTGTGTGCCTGAGTGGTGGAAAAAAGGGAAGCCTGCAGCGCCAGATTGAGAACGGTCAGCGGGATGAAGCGAGGGCTTTCATCCAGGAGCTCAACTCGGTCTTTCACGGCAGCCTTTACCTGGAATTGCAGAATACCTGCGCGGATGACCTGAAAACCTGCCTGGCGCTGGCATCGCTAGCTAACCGACTGAAAATCCCACTGGCAGCGTCCCACCCCGTGTATTTCATCCGCCCGGAAGATGCACGCCTGCAAAAACTGGTGACCGCCATCCGCCTGAATACAAACATCGAGGAGGTACCGGAGGCAGATAAGGCGCCGCAGCAGGCTTACTTCCCCAGCCCAGAAGAATTAAATCTAAAGTTCGAAGCCTTCCCATCTGCCCTGGATAACACGAAAGAGATTGCAGCACGCTGCCGGGGCGGTCCGCCGATCGGCATAAACCACTTCCCGGTGATCGAGACACCCGATGGAAAAACGGCGGAAGAAAGCCTGCGCGAGCGCGCATTCGAAGGCGCTTTGCAGCGGTATGGGGCAATCAAGCCTGAAATAGAATCCAGGCTGGAACACGAACTGGGTATCATCAACCAGCTCGGTTATGCGCCGATTTTCCTGATCATGCAGGAGATGATCGCCTTTGCCCGTATCCAGGGCATCCCGACGGCTTCTCGCGGATCAGCCTCGTCGTCACTCGTCGCCCACTGCCTGGGGATCACCACGCCTGACCCGCTGCGGCACAACCTGTATTTTGAGCGCTTCCTGAACCCGGCGCGCAAGACTCCGCCGGATATCGACACCGACCTGAACTCAAGGCGGCGCGATGAAGTGATCCATTACGCCATCCAGCGCTACGGTCCCGATCGTGTGGCAATGGTATCGACCATCAGCCGGTTGAGAGACCGTTCGGCGCTGCGCGAGGTGGCAAAAGCATACGGTTTGCCCCAGGCAAAGATCTCAGAACTGGCAAACGCGCTGCCGTGGCGCTGGCGGGGACCGCAAGGCGACGACGATGGGAAAGACCCCTTCGAGCTGCTGCACGAACAATTCAAGCAACCGCTGCAAACAAAAATCATCAACGATGCGGCTGCGCTGGTGGACCTGCCAGACCATCTCTCCGTCCATCCGGGCGGTGTGGTGATCACACCTGTGCCCATGCACGAGATCATCCCCACGCAACCGGCGCCGAAAGGCGTGCCGATTACGCAGTTCGACCTGGAACCCATCGAACAGCTCGGGCTGGTCAAATTCGACCTGCTGGGGATCCGCGGCTTATCCGTGCTGGGAGAGGTTGCAGGGGAACTTGCCAAGAAGAAGCGCAAGCGACCACTCGACACTCTCCGTTCTGGACGATATCCCTGAAGACGATGCGGCAACCAGCGAAACCATCCGCCAGGCACGCACAATAGGATGTTTCCAAATCGAAAGCCCAGGGATGCGGGCGACCTTGAAAGAAATCCAGGCGGATTGCGTGGACGACATCCTGGCGGCTCTGGCGCTGTATAGACCGGGACCATTGACGGGCGGATTGAAGGATGCATTCGTGCGGCGGCATCTGGGCAAGGAGCAAGCGCAGCAGCTGCACGCGGCGCTGACCCCGATGCTGGCGGAGACTTACGGGGTGATCCTGTACCAGGAGCAGGTACTGCGCATCGCCCACGAGCTGGCAGGATTAAGCCTGGCTGATGCTGACATCCTGCGCCGGGCGATGAGCCACTTTGACCCCGGGAAGGAGATGGCGCGGCTGAGAGAACGGTTCATCCAGGGCGCAGCCGAAAAGCACCAGGTGGGTGAGGAGACGGCAAGCCGAATCTGGGAGATGATGGCAGCTTTCGCCGGTTATGGTTTCCCGAAAGCCCACGCGGCTTCGTACGCCGTGGTGGCGTGGCGGGCAGCCTGGTGCAAGACGCATTACCCGGAAATGTTCATGGCAGCCGTGCTGGCAGGCGGAGGGGGGTATTACGGACAGCGCATATACCTGAACGAATCGCGGCGGCTTGGGCTGCGGGTGAGGGCTCCAGAAGTGAACTATGCTGAGCAGAGTTTCAGCCTGGCGTACATCCACGGTGAGGCGGCGCTTTTCATGGGGTTGGACCAGGTACGAGGACTGACACGGCGCGCTCAAAAAGCGATCCAGCAGAAAAGACCGTTCCACTCGCTGGACGACTTCCTGACGCGGGTAGACCCCAGAGCGGTGGAGGCGGAAAACCTGGCGAAGTGCGGCGCGCTGGCAGAATTCGGGACGATCCCGGAGGCGCTGGAAAAGCTGAAAGGCGGTTGGAGAGCGGGGCAGATGAGGTTATTCGCTGACGATGCGGGGGAAAAAGATGACTGGAGCCTGAAAGAAAAAGTAGAGGCGCAGGAAGCCGTACTGGGGATTGGGGTTGAGGCGCACCCGCTGGAGCTGGTGGCAGAAAAGCTGGGCGGGACGATCAGCACGGTGGAGGCGAGCGCTCACCTGGGAGAGAGAGTGCGGGTGGCGGGGGTGCGGCAGACGCTGCGGCGAGGGGGCACAAAGCACTACCTGACACTGGAGGACCTTGAAGGCGTGCTGGAGGTGGTGATCGAGGAGGCTGTATACCGGAGGCACCGGAAGGCGCTGCAGGGGCAGGGAGCGTATATCATCGAGGGGGTGATGGAGAAGGGGCGGTATGCGGAGGAGGCGAGGCTGGTGGCAAGCCGGGTGGAGGGAGTGTGAGGGGGTTTAACCACAGATTTCACAGATTGACACAGATAAAAAACAAACCAGGGATTACGTCGCTGCGCTTGCGGATTTCACAGATAAAAAAACAAACCAAGGATTACGTCGCTGCGCTTACGGATTGACACAGAATAATAGAAAACCCGATTGTCTTTCTGAAGGGGGGTGAATTTTATTGGCGGAGTGGCGGAGTGGCGGAATACGAGAGAGTGAGGATTAAGGAAGAGCGTCTATGCCGCCAGAATCTGATTCAGGGGATTATATTTAAAAAAAATATTATTAAATTAATATATATATGGAGACTATGGATGCATGGTTATCGAGAAAAGGGAAACAATTCAAACAGGTTGAGATTTTGTTGGCTAATCATCCTCTTCCGACTCTCATCCGGCATCCCTCAGGATTTCACCATGTGGCTTATACCTGCGGTTACGCTGGCTCCGTACCAGCGATCCGATGAGACTTCTCTCTGTTCCATCGCTTACTTTCTCAACATCCTGCACTACTTACACCGGAGAGTTCTTCACGGCTGCTTCTCAGGTTCTTCACCGCTTCTGTTGCCTTCGCCATGCGTGACAGGCTCGGCTCTCTCTTGTTCCCCTTTCGGGGCTAACATATCGGCGCTGCCGTGCTTGCACAGCAAGCCGCTTGCACAGCAAGTCAAACACTTTATCTTACGGGCTGCTGTTTTGCACTCCTTTCTCAGGAGGATACAACGCTTCGGCACATCCGGTCACCCAGATGCACCGGTTGCCTCCTGAACAGTGTGAAGGATCACTGGCGGCCTGACCCTTACCAGGACTGGACTTCCACCAGCTAGCAGACGATGACTTTCAGGACACACCACACTGTGTCAGCCCCCGTCACAATCTATCAAACTCTTCGGGTTCGACATCAGGGGCTTTGTTGAGAATTTCTAAAAATCGTTCACGACTGCCACGCTTTGCACGTTTTTCTAAATATTCAATTGTAGAAATTACCGCAATTTTTTCGGCAACGGCAAGCACAACAAACTGATTCACAGAGATGCCTTCTTCTTGAGCCAACTCACGTAGTTGCTCATGTAAAGACTTGGGTAAACGTAAACTTAATGCGCTCATTCTTTCACCTCACGGATAACTTGAAGAAACTCTTTCGGTGTGACTGCTTGAATTCCAAAATTACCAATATTTTTGAAATCGCTGACATTGTGCGTCACGATGTATTCACACCCTGCGGTTACAGCCAATTCAAGCACAAGTTCATCACCTACATCTAATAAAGTTGGACGCCACAAAAAGTAAATCTTGTGATGATGAGCCATTGAACAAAGCGAATCAATGAAATCGCTCACCTCTTCTTGGGACAATCCCAGTTCTGTTCGTTGACGCTGAATAACATCTTCGTATTCAAGGATGAGTGCGACTAAATCGTGGATTTCAAACTGATGAGTACCGACAAGTGACAACAACTTGCTGGATGCGCCTCTCTTTGACCGTAGAGCGGCAATAATGATATTTGTATCGAGAACAATATCAGGCGTCTTCATATTGGTATTATATGCGATATCTTATGTAATATCAACCGCTTAAAATTTTCTTTTGCAAGGGAGGGGGCTAACGCCTGCTTCAGCCGAGCTTCGCGTCGGCTGCAAGCGTTGTTAGGCAATTCAAACACAAGTCCAAGGAACATCCTGTGTTTCAGTCTCGTTTAACGAAATCGACTTAGATTTGAACTTGATAATTCTGCAAACACACCTTTGAATAACTATGCAGACACCGTCCCGGCAGTTCCGAGTAATCCACGAAGTGCTTCCATCATTCCCATATGTCTACTACCGTGAGTGGCATGAAAAATCAAATCTTGAGCAACAGTTGACTCTTTTGATTCAACGGCCCAGACTTTGCCAGTTTTCGCATCAAGATCATAATCAAGTACGCCATGATAAGTTTTGTCAAAATCTGTTTCAGTCAGTTTTTTTATGTTTGCGTCACAAACTTTAAAAGCGGCTCTTGCATAGTCGACAACGGCCGTTTGTCCCGCCTGAATGATCGTGGTTTGAGCTTGTACATGCGCTTGCCCCATACCAGACTCAAATACTCCCAGATTGTCAGCCAAAACATTCCACTTTGTGCTAACGCTGTTTTGATACCAAATTTCAGTACCCATTGCTCCATCGGTCACACATGACAACTTAGACTGGAGTCGATCAGCGAAGCGAGCTATATGCCATAAATGCCAGCCAATTGGTGGTAAATCCTCACTAAAAACATGAATAAATTGATCGGAATTAACGACCGTACCAGCTTTAATCAACCAATCATGTACGAAATATGTGCGCGTCTTTAATAAACTGTTTGTGTTGTTCAAAATTTCTCCTTTTAGTAGATCAAAATGGATAGGACGTTAGCTGCCTAACGAATTAAGGATTGATGTGGCGGCCAGCGCCAATGCCGAAGCCCGGTTCAACGCGCCGCCACATCAATCCGAGTTGAACTAAGCCGTCTTAGGAAATGTTCCTGCCTATTTGGAATTTAGGGGGCACTGCTATTCCAAACGACACGCTTACGAGCGGGTATAAATTAATTGTACAACAAAAAAGGCCACGTAGGAGCGCCAACATCGCGACGAAAATACGATTCGAATGAACATATCCTGGTGAGAGACATGCGAGAACATGGGTGCTGCGTGAAATCCAGCATCCAAGGATAATGGGCGGAAAGGCAAAGCAACTCATGGTGGGCAGCGTCCCGTTGGCTGGATGATACATTGAAACAGCAGCGGCTGACCGCAGCTTGGGCAACACAGCTTTGGATCTGGGGTTGAATTGGTTGGCTCTGGTGTAGCTTCTGCTTCCCCCAAGTTCTTCGGGTATTTCTGCTCAAGCTGTTGGCGCAAAGCAACCAGGCGTTTGCGGCAACCAGACGCAAAGAAGCCGAAATAACGCACCTTGACAAAACCTTTGGACAGACGGGCTCGACTCCCTCTTTTTCCCTTTTCTGGGCTAACATATCGGCGCTGCCGTGCTTGCACAGCAAGTCGTTCACTTTATGTTGCGGGCTGTTGCTTCGCTTCCCTTTCCCAGGGAGTTACAACGCTTCGACATAGCCAGTCGCCTGGCTATATCGGTTGCCTGCTACCTGGCCGCTTGACCGTTACCAGGACTGGACTTCCACCAGCAAGCAAACGATGACTTTTCAGGACACACCACGCTGTGTTAGCCCGCATTCCTGTCTGTGGTTCTTACATCTTAACTTCGCTTACCTGTGCTATGGGTTGGACGTCAGTGTAATTAGGAACATCTTCCGAAATCGCCTGCGCGTGAGGGCCGAAGGCCGTTTGGAAGGCCTCTACAGAATCGAAATGTAGATGAAGCATTGCGATATAGGTCGCACGTGCTCCAGGTTCGGCCCCTCCCAGCCCAGCCTCAACCAATACGCCTTTGCACGCGGCCCCCAACTTTTGCTTGAGCATGGGTATGTGCTTGCTCAAGTAATACTCCATGTCGAATTTACTGCCATCCGTATTCGGGTACAGGACGCTTAAGGTAATCATATTGTCCTCCAAAATTGTGTATAGGGTACGATTTGTAACGAAATGCATCAACGGTTAATAGTCAAGAGTCGAGTATCAGTTCAGTTCTTTTGGCTTATAAGCCCTCCTTCTTTCATTGCTCCCATATTCTCTCCCCACGCAGCCCACACGTGGCCTGCGAAATATGGTGGGCAGGACCACGATTTTCCGACCATCGCACCGACGAGTGGGCTAACGATTTGTTCAGCCGACGAGCGGTTTAGCTCCTGAAGAATTGTAAACCAAAACGATCTTTTGTAAAACGCGGCGCGGTTCATCCGAGCGAAAGCGAGGTCGGCTGCAATTAGGGTTGGGCAACCTCTTACCTCTATTTTACCATTTTGATCCGACCATTAACTGATTTTAGGCGATACGCGATGACAAATTGTCTTTTGGGCATGGTTGCTTGACAAAGCAGGTATTTACGGTATAATAGATTACATAAGTCCGAATTAAGACTACGCTTTTTCGAATTTTCTGGGCCATCAACAAAATCTGTAGACGGCCCAGTTTGTTTTAAGGGACATTTCATTCCCACCACATTCGTAATCAAACGTATCATGAATTTCATTATCTGAGGCAATAAATATGACTGAACATGTAGATACAATCATTGTGGGTGGAGGCCAGGCAGGCCTCTCGACCAGCTACTACTTGAAAAAACAAGGTCGAGAACATGTTATCCTGGAACAAGCGCAACAGGCTGCGAAGGTCTGGCGTAATCGCTGGGACTCATTTACGCTGAACACGCCCAACTGGATGACCCGTCTGCCGGGAGCGGAGTATCAGGGCAATGACCCGGATGGTTTCATGCCTCGAGATGAGATTGTCGCCTACTTTGATGCGTACATCGAGCGGTTCGAGTTGCCGATTAGATACGGAATCCAGGTGACATCGGTTGAAGCCATTGAAGCTGGATACCTGGTGAGCACCGACAATGGAGAATTTCGAAGCTGCCAACGTGGTGATCGCAGCGGGCTTACACCAGCAACCCAAGATACCATCATTCAGCACCAACCTGCCAGCGGAGATCCACCAACTTCATTCCAGCGAATATCGAAATCCAGAAACGTTACCCGCAGGTGCGGTGCTTGTCGTAGGATCGGCACAATCCGGCTGCCAGATTGCTGAAGAACTGTATCAGAGTGGACGCAAGGTTTACCTCTCTGTGAGCAGCGCACCCCGCATGCCCTCGCCGCTACCACGGCAAAGACATTACCTGGTGGTTGAGATATTGCCGGCTTCTTTGACAAGACAGTGGATCAACTTCCATCACCCAAAGCCAAGTTCGCAGCCAGCGCGCATAGCACGGGAAAAGATGGCGGTCACACGATCAACCTGCATCAATTTGTGCGGGATGGGGTAGTCTTGTTAGGCCACATCCAAAGCATTCAAGGGTATCGGATCGCTCTAGCCCCCGACTTGAAAGAAAACCTGGCCAAAGCGGACAAGTTCGAAGTTGATTTTGTAAAGCAAATTGATGAATACATCGAGAAAAATGGGGTGGAAGCACCTATTGAAACCCTCCCGAAACTGGATGATGGCTTCGCAGCAGAAGAGATTCTTGAATTGGATCTAAAAACCGCTGGCATCACCAGTGTGATCTGGGCTACGGGCTTCAATTTTAATTTTGGCTTTGTAAAGCTTCCTGTATTTGACGAAGACGGATATCCGGTGCAGAAGCGCGGGGTGACTGAATATCCAGGGCTTTATTTTATTGGGCTTCCTTTCTTACAAACAATTAAATCCGGGCTTCTTTTTGGTGTTGGCGATGATGCGGCCCACGTGGCGGAGCACATCAGCTCACGCACGGATCGTGAAGCTGCGCATTCAGCCGACCGCATGATCGAGGTTCCAATGTACCTAAATCTCATCAGAGGTGACAGATGATCAAGGAAGTTGAGTTTCTATCCGAAGGAGCGATGCTTCGAGGACTGCTGTTTTTGCCGGAGTCGCAGAGCAAGAGGCCACCGCTTGTCATCATGGCCCACGGAACGTCAGCCACGGTGACCATGGTGGCAGACAAATATGCGGAGGCGTTTTCCCGCGCAGGCCTGGCGGTCCTGCTCTACGACCACCGGAACTTTGGGAGGAGCGAGGGCGAACCACGGCAGGAGATCAATCCCTGGATTCAGTGTCGAGGTTACCGTGATGCATTGAACTTCGCTGAGAGACTGGACAGTATCGATCCCGAACGAATCGCATTGTGGGGGGATAGTTACACCGGGGGCCAGGTTATTGTCGTCGGCGCGATAGAGCCGCGCGTCAAAGTCATCGTCGCTCAGGTTCCGGTATTCGGAGCGGAGCCACCGGCAGTCGACCCAACCACGGCTAATTTCGATCTCATCAAAGAGGCACTTTCGCGGGGGGATGTCCGTGGGTCGCCCGAGACAACAGTGGGTCCCATGCCCGTTGTCTCATCCGACCAAGTTGGTACACCGTCGCTTCTCAAGCCCATCCAGGCGTTCCGCTGGTTCATTGATTACGGAGGTCGTGCCGGCTCTGGATGGGACAACCGTGTGACGCGGGTGCTGCCTGAAACGCCGGTGCCCTTCCACCCGGCGCTGTGTGCGCCCTTCGTCAAAGCGCCTACGCTGCTGATGGTCGCGCCGGAGGACGAGATGGTGCATGCCAATTATGCGGTCGCCAGGCAGGCTTACGAGCTCATACCTGGGCCCAAGCAGTGGTACGACATTGCCGGCGGGCATTTCGGGCTGCTCTATTTTCCGAGTGACCTGTTCGATGAGGCAAGTCGAGTGCAAACAGAGTTTCTGAAGAAATGGCTCTGAGCTATGCCCAACTCAGCGTGAACCTTGACCTGCTACGCAGCGGAGAATAGCGCTCAACAAAACAAAATTTGGCTCTGATTGAACAGCGCTCAGAGTAAAACGCAGGCAGGTTACGCATTTGTTATGCGAACACGGGTTCAACCTGTTAGATTTAAATATGCCAGTGAGGTAAGGAGGAAAAAATGTCTGTACCCATAGTCTTTATCACAACCTTTCAGATCGAGAACGGTGCCCTCGAGAAGTTCAAAGAGGCGGTTCGAAAGTCAACGGATTTCCTTGAGACCAACGGTCCCCAGCTTATGGCAGAGGTCTGCATCGATGAGAACGAGATGCGTGCACACGGAGTCCAGGTACATCGAGACTCAGAATCAATCCTGAACTCATTGGCAACTCGCCGACCCATACATGCGCGATGTGATGCAGTACATCACAACCACGCGTGTCGATATCTACGGCCAGCCAAACGAGGCCGTCATGGAAGGGATGCGACGACTCTCCTCCCAGGGGGCTGTCATTTCCGTAACACCTCAATTTGTTGGCTTTAGCCGACTTCCGGGTATTGAGTAGTTTCACTTACCGCATAACATGTGGTTGCCCAACTCGCGCTTTAACGGATTGCATAACTGCTTATATACGATCCGCATAAACACCTAAACTTTTAGGGCGTTATGCGGCACGATTTTAGTTTTGTGAGAGAATTCTATTATAATTCATAATTCGTACGATTGTTTGGTTGCCCACCAAAATCACCAGATCAAGTTCTTGAAATCCTGCGCATGAAGCACTTTTCCTGCCTCCTCGAGCAGGTTTCATTGACTACCCAGCGAATGAGTCTCAAGTCGCAGTGTCCACCCAGAACCAGGCTTTCGATGCATTACTGTTTCTCCAAGTCAACCATGAAATTGTGGAATATCTTTCCTGAAAGACTACCAATAACTTATCGATTGGAACGCAATTTAAAGCTGTCAGAAACATCTTTGCCTGAATCCCCATTCATCTATCTTTGGAAGATATTCAGAGATGATCGGTGTCATCAATTTTTAACCACAGATTTCACAGATTTTCACGGATTTTTTTTTATAACTTGTCAAACCAGAACGAATATTGCAGTTATCAATTTTCTTTCTGATGATGAAGTTGGCGTGTTAAAGCAGGTTCATATGCCGGTTGGGGTCTCAAATGGTATGATTGGGGCGTGCCGGAGGCGGCATAGAGGGCCCGGAATTTATCAGTTTCCAGAGGAGGAACAGGATGTCTCATTTCAAGGATGTGAACGTGGTGTATGCGTATGTGAGTGATTGGGATCGGGCGAAGAAGTTTTACCGTGAGAACTCTCGAGTGGCAGGTGGTATGGTCGGATGATGAGATCGGCTGGGAGGAGTACGGTGTTGAAGGGCAGGCACACGTGGCGATCAACCGCTGGGACAGGGAGGAGCCGCTGCCGGCGAAGAGCGCGATCGTGGGGGTGCTGAGCGTGGAGGACGCTTACGCGACGACGGAGGCGCTGAAGGCGAAGGGGGTGAGATGCGCAGGTGTTCCACATCCCGGAGGTGGTGACGTATGGGACTTTCTTTGACCCGGACGGGAACGGGTGGCAGTTCGCCAGCAGCCAGGGGTGATTAAACAGGTTCGTACTTGGGGACCGGCGACCCTTGCGCACAGATCTGCTAGAAGTGCAAGGCACCTAGATACAGGGCGGACACGCAGGTCCGCCACTACAGGATGAGGAGGATTAACATATTGGAAACCCTCCAAATAAATAACCAATAAAAGGAATAATTCATGTACACAGAGCTACGCAGGAAAGCGAAGGTGGGGTATTTTGGCAGCGGGCTGGCGGCTTACTGGCCGCAGTTCCCGGAGCTGAGACCGGCAGTGATGGAGACGATGGCAAAGCACCGGCAGCGTCTGGAGGCGATGGGGTGCGAGGTGGTGGACGGGGGGCTGGTGGACGCGGCGGACAAGTCCAACGGGGTGGGAGACCTGTTCGCGCGCGGAGCAGGTGGACCTGATCATCGGGGAGATCATGACCTACACGGCGTCGCACGTGCTGATCCCGATCGCGCAGCGCAATATTGCCCCGTAATTCAAACGCTGCGCTGCAGATGGTGCCGACGGTGCCGTACGGGGAGATCGGCAACGGAGGAGATGACGCTGATCGGTGCGGCGATGACGGCGCCGGAGGTGCTTCGTGCGCGTTCAACCGCTGCAACCTGCCGTTCCACTGCGTGGTGGGGGGCGACTTCCGGAGAAGGTTTGGAAGAACGTGGGGGAGTGGATCGAGGCGGCGGCGGTGAAGCGGGCGCTGCGCGACAGCCGGCTGGGCTACCTGGCAGCCATCACCCGGACGCCGGACATGTACACGGATTTCACCATGCACCAGGGGTTCCTGGGCATGCACATCGAGATCGTGGAGATGTGCGACCTGGAGGACAGGGTGAGGAAGGTGAGCCGAGGCCCAGGTGGAGGCGAAGCTGGCGCAGGTGCGCGAGACCGTCCCCGATGCCGCCGCCGGGTTATGACCGCATCACGGAGAAGGTGGACGAGGCGGAGCTTGCCTGGGCGGTGAAGGTGGCGTGCGTGGAGGAGAAGCTGGTGGAGGACTTCAGCCTGGACGGTCTGGCCATATTACTACCGTGGTTGGAACGACAACGAATACGAGCGCATCGGCGGCAATGATCCTGGGGAACTCGCTGCTGACGGCGCGTGGCATCCCGTGCGTGGAGGCGGGACTGAAAGACGTGCGTGGCGATGTTGATCATGGACGACTTCAACGTGGGGCAGCTTCTGCGAGCTGTACCTGCTGGACTTCGAGGGCGGGTTCGTGATCGCCGGGCATGACGGTCCGGGGCACATCGCCATCGGGGACAAGAAGCCGATCCTGCGCGGGATGAAGCTGTTCCACGGGAAGGCGGGCAGAGTGTATTGGTGGAATTCAACGTGAAGAACGGACCGGTGACGATGCTGGGGGTGACGCAGACGGGCGAGGGAAGTTCAAGTTCGTGGCGGCGGAAGGGGAGAGCGTGCCGGGACCGATCCTGGAGGTGGGAAACACGAACACGCGGGCGAAGTTCGGGGACATGACGCCGGATGAGTTCGGCAGGCGTGGACGGAGACGGGCTCGACGCACCATTTCGCGCTGGGCGTGCAGATGCAGCTGGGAAGATCCGCAAGCTGGCGAAGATGCTGGATATCGAGCTGGAGGCGGCGGAGGGTGACCCGTGGAAAAAAACAGGAACCACAGATGACACGGATTTCACGGATTTTTTAACGAACAAACCAATGAAACGAATTTTTTAAGCAGGATTTCTGCATCAGGAACCTGATGCTGACTGGCGCTGGTGGAAGAGGATCCAGACGATGCATCAACGGAAATTCCTCCACGCCTGCCAACGATATTGGCGCGGCAACGACTAAAGTTGTTACTATGGGATTTTGTGGATGAGAACGACTTACGCGTCAACGATATTGGCGTGGCAATGACTTACGTTGTTATGACGGGTTGGAAGGTTATTCAGCGGTCTGGCAGACGATGAAGACGCTGCCGTAACCATCCAGGTGAAGGTCTGCGGGAGACGAATCCCAGGGGTTGATGGCTCCAGTTGCGGGCTAAATAAAATCATAGGGTCCAGGAACGTGCAGCTTTACGCTGAGGTGCGCCGGATTGGGCGATGCGTTGGCGACAAAATAGATGTCGATGCGTCCAATAACCCTGTGGGTATAAACAATGTCCGGGTTGGGGGCTGCCAACTGGAAATTAAGCGGGAGTTCGTCCCGGATGACTGCCATGATGCCATCCAGCGGCAGCGTAAATAGCGAAGCGGGACCAGGGAGCGAACCTGCAAGGGTTGTGTGGCAGGAGGGTTCTGCCTGGGGAGTGGGCGTGGAACCACGTGCGGAACCAGGTGAATCAGCAGTGAAGATTAAATGTGCCCCCCTGGGAAACAAATTCCCGGATCGCTTCCAGGCAGTGCGGACTGAGCCAATCCACGTCCGGGATGACCAGGAGGCGGTAGGATTCGGTGGAGATTTCCAGCCTGCCCTGGCGGACCACTGCCCCTTCGATGGACTCTTCATCGATCATGTCACAATCGACCTGGTTGACCAGCAATGTGCGCACCGTGCGGGTATAAGTCCGGGTCGGATGTCTTTCAACCTTTGGGTTCGAAAAGGTCTATTTTCCCAATCCTGCATCGGTTCGAGCGGGGGAGGAAATGGGCCCAGGCTGTGCGGATGGGATATAACACGGCAACGTCACAGCAGTGAACGCCCCCGGTGAGCAGCGTGCCCAACCGTCCGGCAACGTCAAAATTGCTTCCATCCCGCTTCGCCAATTTCTTCCCAGGAGTAATAGGAAGTGATGACATTGATCCCGAGGGCATACTGCAGGTCGATTTGACCGATCCTTGACTCCAGGCTGGCGTGGGAACCGGAATTACGCTGAACCCAGTCGGAACTTTCGGAATGAACGCGGGTTTTTCCAGCCAGATGGGCGGCTGAGGAGGCTTGTCTATCGCCATGAAGGATGCACCGATGTAAGCATTCTTCATGCAGCATGGCGTGGGGATCGGCATTGAGCATATCAAGCCCCGGCAGGTCCATGGTTTTTACCCGATGAGGCTGCCCTCATAGGGCGGGTGATCGATAATCGACCTTCCAGGAGCACGTGACCGGATGAATTGACCCCATGCTGCCGGCACCATTCCTGAATTTGTTGGAAGAAACTGTGTGCATAGAGATCGGTGATGAACTGGTAATAATCCATCCTGACTTTCTGTGCCTCGTCGCTGGCAGAGAAAAACAAAGCATAAAGCCGGGGAACCAGGTCAGATCCCGTCTTGGATTGGAACTTTTCGGGGAGGTCATGCACCCAGGGCAGGGCAGGGGGGCGGTCTAAAAAAACAGGGGCATCGACCACGGTATCTTCCCGATATAACGATCCGGTAATTCGGGCAAATACTGGGTAACAAAGGAAGGCTCATCGGTAAAAACTGCGTCTATTCTCGACCAGAGATGGGAACCTAATTCCCGGAAATAGGCTGCATGGGTTGTGCGGATGAAGGCTCTGACGGCGTCGGGATCCAGCAGGTTGATATACTGCTTAAAATCGGAGACGTTACGAGAGGCATGCGTGCCTTCGTAGGTGTGACGTTCAACAAGATAGATCACCTGCCAATCTCCCCCTGGCGGTGTCCAGCGCAAGGTCTGCCATTCATCAACGTATCCTGTGAGATCGATGAAATTCGACCGGCTGGCATCATCCAGCGACCGGGCAGCGCCCGCCCAGACAAAGCACTTGCAGGAAACCGGCAAGGGGAAGACGATTTCGGCAGCAGGGGTATTTTCGACCCGGTAACATGCCAGGCTCAAGGAGAGAAATTCGGGTCGGCGCGGGCCCACGTAACCTCCTGCGGTGCCACTGGGGTAACCTTTCTCGTCATACAACCAGACCCGCAAGCCCAGGTCGGAGGCTCTTCCCACCCCATAACGAAGAATATCCCACTGTTGGGGGTCAACCAGGTAACGGTTGAAACCAACGTTGGTGACGATCCCGCCCGTGCCCAAATCTGCCAGGTTTTGAAGGTATTGATCTAATTCCGGAAAACGACCAACGGGCTGAACGGTCGGATTTCCCGGAGCATTTCCAGCCTCCAAATCGGGACGCTCCTGCTCCAGGTGTGACATCCTGTCCATGCCATGGATAATTTGTAGGGGTCTGAAATACCTGGGAGGATCCAGAAAAATGTCCTTGTTGAAACCATTCTCATCCATAAGTCATTGCCTTTCGACAAAAATAATCCTGTGACGAACAACTTGATCCCGATATAAAAGATTGGGTATCTAATAAACTCCCATTTCAGTGACAATTTCTGCCACGCGGGCGATGCGGCTGCGAAGACCGTCGGGGACCTGGTCGGCAACGCCCAGGACATAACGGGGAGACTGCTCGGCCATGGGTTGGGCAACCTCTGCCACGAAGCGGTCGAACTCCTGATCACTGACCAGGGGGGTGAAGTAGACGCCAGGGATGCCGCCCCACAGGATGGTCGTTTGTCCGGTGAGGGCCTGTGCATTCTCAGCAAAGTCCAGGTCGCCAACGGGTTTGGGGGTGACGGCCTCGATGACGTCGAAGCCGAGAGAGGCGACTCGGCGATGAGACCTTTGAGGGTGCCGTCCATGTGGATGAAGGAGTGTTTGCCGGCAGCACGGATGCGGTCGACCCAGCGGGTTTCGTAAGGGCGCAGGTAGGATTCGAGCAAGCGCTTGCCGATGAGCTCGGAGGAGGCTTTCTCGGGGATCATGAGACACCCGGCGGGGGATTCGACGGCGATGTGGGCGGCTTCGTCGTGCTTCGATGCGATGATGCCAGGGCGTGCTCGAGATCCTGACGGGCATCCACCCAGAGGCGGATGATGCGCTCCAGGCCGGAGAGCTCGGTGACCATCTGCATGAAAGGCGAACGAGGGAGGTAGGCGAGCAGGACACCGTTGTCGCCGATCATGGGGACGCGGCGCTCAAGCTCGGCGTAGTCGGGGTGGTAGGAGGTGGCTTCAAAGAGATTGGCGATGACGGCGAGATCTGCAGGGGTCTCGACGAAGCGCTTGACGGGCGCCTCGGAGAAGGAGGTGCGCAGGAAGCGCCACTCTTCCGTGACTGTCCCGGCGGGGGTGTCGATTTTTGTACGGCGGATGTCACCGTCCTGGATGCGGTCAACGCGGAGCATTGTCCGTGGGCACGCTTGAGGGTGAGTAGCCGCTGGAGGAGAAGCCGGCGCCAACTGCGGTGGAGGTCGAAGTACGCCGGGGTGGGCGGCCTTGCCGGGAACTCGCCGAGCGGCGGCTCTTTGGATGATGACCAGGTATGAGTCAGCGTACCAGGAAAGGGGCGGGCGCCAAACTGGTTCCGGGATAGAAGGCGAGGAGGCGGTTCTCATTGCTGTCGCTGGCGCTTAGGCGATTGCTGTCGCAATGGGTGTCGCTCTTGCTGCCGCTCAAAAGCTTAATGAAGTTGACATGATCAGGCTCCTGGAACTGGAGATGGGACCATCTCACCACCGACGCGGGAACGGACCAATTCGGCCCAGCGGCGCAGGCGGGAGCGGTCGGCGTGGATGCGGTAGGTGCCGCGGTAGATGATCTCGAGGCTGCAGTCACGGGCGGCGTGTAGGGTCTCATCGAGGTCCTTTTCAAGCGCGTCCCAATCGGGCTGTTCACCGCTGATGAGCCAGGGCTTCGGCTTGCGGGAGAAGATGATGTCCTTACCGAGACGCTCGCCCATGGCGTGCTGGTCGCACCAGGGCGAGATAGAGACGGCGCGGATGTTGGGGATGGCGGTGATGATCTGACCAACGGTCGTGAACAGGTTGGCAAGGTAGGAGTGATCATACAAGACCAAAAAGTAATTTCCGCCATATCCAAGGATCCAGCGAAAACTTTAGGCAGAGGGGTCACCATGGTGGTCTCCTGCGATTCAGTCCAGGACCCCCACAGGTCGCGCAGCCTGACCTACCTTCGAAATCCATCTGGGGGAGGTCGCTGACGAAAACCGGGACTGCCAAGCCAGACCTGCAAGGGAGGGTTGTTGAGACCCAGGCATAGCATCGGCTTCCAGCCAGCGGTAGTGGCTGCAGAGGGAGACGGTAACCCGAGAAAGCCATGATGACATGGAGGACCTCCGGCTCATCGTAGATCCAGGTGAGCAGGTCTTCTGGTCCAGATGAGCCGGTAAAGGTATGCGGTCAGCCCCCGGGAGGAGGAGGCGCCATGGATGGTGACGGGGAGGATGTCCCCAAAGAGATCCTGGAGGACGGCATGATACCGCCGCGTGCACGCTGCCTGTTGAGGTTTCCAGGTATGCGGCTGGAGGGGATGGGAGACGTCTGCAGGGGTGCGGTCCGGTGGTTGTAGTGGTAAGCGTGACTTCCGCCGAAGTCATCCTGGGCGCGGACGGAGATGCCCGGCCGACGCCATCCAGGGAGGAGCAGCGTGCCAGGAGGCGAAAGACGGGATCCAGGACAAAATCGTCACCGACCTCTTACCGCCTGGCGTATGCTGCGGCGGAGGATGTCGTTCAATATACCACAGGTCGGAATCCTGGCATACCAGCTCGCTTTCGAGGATGTAACCTTCCCAAGTCCAGGTCTCGAAGAGGAACATCAGGCGTTCGGCTTTGCGGTCTTTCAAGGCGGTCCACAGGCGGCGGCGTTCCTGCATGAGCGGGGAGGAAGCAAGCTCCATCAGACGGGCTGCCAGACTGCGCATGGTTGAGCGTTAGTGTTCATGCATTGGTTGTGCCTTTGAGGGCTTCGACGACACGCTGGTGCTGGGGTCAAGGAGACGGCGCGTTAAGCGAGGGGATCGCCGGTGGTGATCATGAAATCCCACAAACGGGAGGCCAGATCGAGACGGACCTGTTGATATGCAGGATCGGTAGAAATATCATTCAGTTTCCATGGATCTGCCTGAAGATCGTATAGCTCAATGTCGGGATGGTAGGAAGTGGCGCGGTTGGGTGGATTGACCGTGTCCGAACGTGGGCGCCGGCCTCTGAGGAAGGGTCCATGAAAGCCGCGGCTGAGGAAAAGTTGGCAATGAGCTTGTGGGTGCGGGTGCGGATACAGCGTCACGGGTCGTAATAGTCGTGGTAGGTCATCTCTGACGTAGACCTCGCTCCGCGGGTAGTAGTTGCCTCCATTAAGAAGGGAAGCAAAGGAGATGCCCTGAAGGTCGGCTGGTTGTGGAATGTCGAGCAAATCCAGGATGGTGGGAACGTAATCGACGTTTGAAAGCAGCTCATGGCTGGAGATACCTACCGTGCCAGCCTGGGCGGGAGGGGACGATGAAGGCAACCTGGATGCCGGGATCGTCGAGGGAGCACTCGCCGCGGGGCATGGCGACACCGTGGTCGGTGGTGAAGATGACCAGGGTGCCGGCGCTAAGCCTCAGGTCTTCGAGCACGCTCATGATAACCCCAAACTGAGCGTCGATATGACGGACGGCGCCCTGCAGTTCCGCAAGCTCAAGGCGGGTTCCGGGGGTGTCGAGGAGATGACCCTTGAAATCTGCACACCCAGGGCGTCATCCGGCTCGACAGCGGGGCTGAGGAAACCATGCTCGCCAGGGGGGCGATC
>CAVOGL010000013.1:0-138240 GCA_963695415.1 uncultured Chloroflexia bacterium
GTGTGTCCTGAAAAGTCATCGTCTACTTGCTGGTGGAAGTCCAGTCCTGGTAACGGTCAGGCGGCCAGGTAGCAGGCAACCGATGTAGCCGGGCGACTGGTTATGTCGAAGCGTTGTAACTCCCTGAGAAAGGGAAGCGAAGCAACAGCCCGTAACATAAAGTGAAACTTGCAGCGCCGACATGTTAGCCCCGCAAGGGGAGCAAGAGAGAGCCGAGCCTGTCACGCATGGCGAAGGCAATAGAAGCGGTGAAGAACCTGAAGCACAGCCGCGAAGAACTCTCCGGCGTAGGGAGTATGGGATGTTGTGACAGCAGGCGATGGAACAGGAGAGGTCTCACCTGGTCGCTGGCGCAGAACCAGCGTAAATGAAGGTATAAGCCGAAAGGTGAAGTCCTGAAAGAAGCCGGATGAGAAGTCGGAGGAGACCATAGTACTGATGGGACGCAAGTCCAACAAGGAGTGAGACAACATAACTCACTCGGAGGGAAGGGTCTCTGCTTCAACCAGGTTCAGCGAGGAAGTAAGTGACGGTGCATGCCGGAAGGCCAACCACACCCCAAGACAAATCACGAGAACTCCAGCGCAAACTATACCTGGCGGCCAAGAGGAACAGGAACCGTCGGTTCCATGCGCTCTATGACCGCATATTCCAGCCTGACATACTGAGACAGGCTTGGGAAGAAGTCCGCCGAAACGGTGGCAGCGCTGGGGAAGATGGCGTCACCATCGCAGACGTGGAACGGGAAGGAGTGGGACAGTTTCTTGGTCAGATTGAGCAAGACTTGAAAGCAGGTACATATCGACCAAAACCGGTGCTGCGCGTCTACATCCCGAAAGCGGATGGCAGACAGAGGCCATTAGGTATTCCTACGATGCGCGACCGGGTGGTGCAGCAGGCTTGCAAGCTGGTGATTGAGCCTATTTTTGAAGCCAACTTCTGCGATAACTCGTATGGCTTTCGCCCGAAACGCAGCGCACAGCAGGCGGTGGGTGAGGTAAAGAAGGCTCTGATAACGGGTTGGTGGGTGGTAGATGCCGACATTCAGGGTTACTTCGACACCATTGACCACACAATGCTGATGTCGTTACTCCAACGGCGGATAAGCGACCGGCGGGTGTTGAAACTGATCCGTCAGTGGCTCGAAGCGGGTGTCCTGGAAGATGGTGTGCGGAATGCCACTGAGATCGGATCCCCGCAGGGAGGCGTGATCAGTCCCTTACTGGCAAACATCTACCTGCATGTGCTGGATATGTACTGGGCGGAACGGTACTCTTCGCTGGGGAAACTAATCCGGTATGCTGATGACTTCGTCATCATCTGCCGTACCCGGCAGGACGCCGAAACTGCCTTGCAGAAAGTCAAGCAAATCTTGATTATCCTGAAACTGACACTTCATCCCACCAAAACCCATGTCATGGATATGGGTCAAGATGGGTTCGACTTTCTTGGCTTCCACTTCCACAAGAAGAAATCAAAGAAAAGCGGGAAACTCCTGCCCTACATCTGGCCTTCACAAAAGGCCATGATAGCCGTCCGAAGCAAAATCCATTTCATCACGAAGAGAATGAGATTGAGCAACACGCTTCCCGAAGTGATAAAATTTCTCAATCGAGTAATTCGAGGATGGCGGAACTATTTCCGCATTGGAAACTGCACCCTGAAATTCCAGCAACTCGACCGCTTTGTGCGGTATCGTCTGGAACAATGGGTTCGGGCAAAGATAGGGTCTCGCGGGCATTGGAACGAACTTGCCTTTCGGGCTTTGATGACGAAACATGGATTGGAATACTTCTACCTACACGGAATATGCGCGGTCAAACCTTGAAAGCTCCAGGAAGAAGGTTGTCGGAGAGCCGGATGAGGGAAAACCTCATGTCCGGTTCGATGTGGCAGGGAATGGAAACCAGGATAAGTTCGTCAAATCCCAGGCGCCATTCCCTGACCCTACCACCCGACAGGTGGGATTCGCCCCGCCCAAAAAGGTTATTCTATGCTCGAACTAATTCCGTCAAATCAACGTTATCTCGTCCCGCCCACCTGCGGGTAACGCTAACCGTTAGGCAGCACTAGCAATTAAGGTAATGTCAAAGGAGATGACATGAAAGGCAAATTCCTGAAAATCGTCGGATTTATTATAGCTGTGCTCATTCTCGTTCTCCTTCTTGCTGGTCCGGTCCTGACAAGATTAGGGGTTGAAACTTTTTGCATCTCGGGCGAGTTGCCCGATCTTCAATTTGGTCCATGCATCGATCAGGCTGTTGTCAGCTCGACATTAACTCCCTATCCACTTCCCACTGCAGCATCCGAAGGTCCGATTCCAATAATATTTGATGACGATGGTAGTCCAGATGGAATCATCGCCCTTCTATACTTTCTACGTAATCCACTATTTGACGTTCGTGCAGTCACAGTATCCCAGGGAGAAGCTCATCCGCAGCTATTCGCCCAGCATATTGCCCAACTCCTTGCAGGCTTCGGCAGAGAGGATATCCCGGTTGGATTCGGAGGGAGGCTCCCTGGAAGGAGACAACGCTTTCCCTGAGCCGTGGAGAGAAGCCAGTGACCTTTTCTTCGAAATTCCGCTATCGGAGTCTCCCACCGCATATGAGCCTGCCCTGCAACCGAACTCATCATAGAAACGCTAACCTACTCAAACGACCCGATGTTGGTGTTCATCAGCGGCACACATACGAATTCTGCCGAGGCATATCGGATCGATCCTGATATCAAGGAGCACATATTGGGGATTTACATAATGGGTGGCAGCATCTATGTGCCGGGGAACATCGAGAGTGATTGGCCTGAAATTCATAACTCAGTAGCGGAATGGAACATCTGGGCTGATCCGCAGGCAGCTCGTGAAGTCTTCGCCACAGGGATGCCACTTCATCTTGTCCCGTTCGACGCAACGAATCAAATCACATGGACGAAAGCTGATGCAGAGGCTTGGAAATCATCTGCTATCCCAGAGACCATCATGGCGGGTGAATTCTTGGATTGGATGTTGCGCTCGTGGTCTCTAGATGCGGCATACATCTGGGACCTGGTGGCAGCGGTCATAGCCACAGATCCAAGGCTTTGTCCCGAGGTCCGGCTAGCGCTGGATGTAAATATACAGCCCGGCCCGGATCAGGGCCAGATAATACTCGCAGATGAAACCGCCAACGTGTGGGTTTGTTTAGAACCTAATCCCGGACAGATTCGAGCAAGGGTTGAAGGCATTCTGAGTAAAGCGCCATAACAATCTCAGGAAATCCCGATGCTACATAACCCAAGTTGTAGCTGACCGGGGCTACCGCCCCGTCGTGAACGCAGCGCGATTTTAGATATTTCAATAGGAGCAAAGGCGCTGCAGTAACGACACTCGCCCTGGCAGCTAAACAAACCGTTAGGCAGCAATAAAAATCGTGAAACATGCTATGACCAATACGAAAGATAGACCGCCAGGTATTGCTCAGAAGAGGAAAAGATTTTTGTATAAACTTGTTCATCATTATTGCAATGAGAAATATCTCTTTCAAACGATTACTATGTACCCCGAAGCTGAAAGAGATCAAGTTATGGCAAATATGGTAGAGAATAAAAGTTGGTATGGGGGAAGGTTTGCGGAACAGAATCGCGGCAATTATTTGCAAAGAAGAATACGGGCTGAAGAGCAGATGTACAAAGAATTTTCCCGTAAATATTGGGTGCTAAAAGAATGCTGTCCGGTGTACTTTTATCTTTACCCCCATTTCTCATTAGATGAAATCCAAGCCAAGTTAGATGAGCGTAAGAAGTACGATGAACCCAACACAAAATACATACTGATACCGTTGGTCGAACTTGAAGATGACACCAATATCACCTTTACAATATCGGATAGCATGACTTCATATCGAGACAAAATAGTCTGTCAAGAAGAGATTGTGAAGGGAGAAGATGTACACCCAAAGCCTGCTAAGTATGCAGAATATGGCTCTAATTTTCCATATCAGTGAAATAATTCTCTTCATGGAAAAATATGAGCATATAGAAAATCTGTGCTTCGAAGTCCAAGTTTGGGACACGAGTTTACTGCGTAAGTGGAAACAATAAAGGATAATTGAAGCCACGGAGTAAAATGCACATGCCTGCTAACCCAAGTTGCATGTGACCCGGTTCCGCCGGAAGCAAAGCGGCTTGCTTTTCGAGAATTTGGCTTAAAAGTAAAGTAAGGTTGGGGTCCGAACCGCTGGATCATGTGAATAAACCGTTCTGTGGATTAACCAAAGGGAGAGGAAACGACAATGAATCTTTATTATCCGTGGTTGTGTTGACAATGGAATCCGAAAAATCAAATCTGTCGGAATGCTCTGGATGAACCTTCTTTGAGGCGAGAGTCGTCCAACCAGCGCATGAAGCCGACAGGGGAGCCAATCCGTCAGACTGCGACTGCAGAACGGAATTAACTCATTAATGTACATTCGGTTGAGACCCAAAAATAACACACAGGAGAATAAAATGAATCCCTTCCCTACTTGCAAGATTACGGTTCTAAAGACATTGCACTTTCAAGATTTGGAGGAAGAATATCGCCGACCAGATATCCGTAAGGGTCCTTGCACGTTCTTTAATGTTGGAGATGAATTTATTGTGGACTATCTGGCAGAACGCCCAGAAAACTTTAAATGTGATTGGGCATGGCACGATATTCACAAGATTATTATGATCTTGATGACAAATGGCAATTTTGGTACCTGGATGAAAAATGAAAACAATTTTATTACTTGTTGCACAGATGGGACGAAGCCCGTAGTCTTTAAAGTAGAACGATTGGAAAAATTGGATGTGATGTCCTAAGGATTCTTATTTGTCACAACAATAACTCGAATGCCGGGATTACCATGTCGATGGATTTTTGTGCATGTACGTTCATCGTCGAGATCGGCTAGTTGGTGACGAAGACAACTTAATGTTCGAACCCTTCGGGGGTGGTAAAAAATGCTTCCGGTACATTGAAAGAAAAGGCGATATAACTCAGCAGGGCAGCAGCGAAAACGACCACGACCATGGCTTTCAGTGCGGGTCGGAAGGTGATGGTTTCAAATGGCTCCTCAAGTCGAAGCGCCAGGTAAATACCCAACAGTGTGAAGATATTCGCATAGATTATCTCCCAGGGAATTACCGGCAGGTGAATGCCCAATGCTTCCGCTGAAAACCACATGGTGATGGTCAACCAGGGGAATGCAACCGCAATCAGCATCCTCGCATACACAGTATTGGATATTGAAGGGATTGATTTCCTGCGAATCAACAGGTCAAATACTGCCACGATCAGGTAAGCAAAGAACAGCATTTTCATGTGGAAGAAGGTCGTTTCACCTTCTTCACCGATGATCTTAAATAATTGATTGGGGAATGTCTCGTAGGAATAATGCAGACCCAGGAAAATTATCCAGGTGACGATCAGCCTGATCCAGCCCAGTTTTCTTTGTTCCATTTTTTCATCCATGATGGGTTCTTATGAACGGATTTGTTGAAATTATTCGACCTGCACAACTTCAACCGGATTGTAAATGCAAGTTTTTCCGGCTTCAAAAAGGGCAACAATATTCTCGGCGGGAACATCCTCGGTGAAGGTGTGGGTGGCTGCGAGAACATAGCCTCCAGCGGAACCCAATTCATGGAATGCCTGTTTCACGGCTGCCTCGACATCCGCCGGTGAGCCGTAACTCAGAACCTGCTGCATCCCAATTCCGCCCCAAAAAGACATCTCCTCACCAAATTCAGCTTTCAGACGCGCATGTTCCATATCCAGTGCTTCGGGCTGGACCGGGTTCAGAACCTCTATACCGATATCGAGAAAATCGGGCAGGAGCTTGTAGCAGGAACCGCAGCAGTGGTGCATAATTCGGGCGTTCGTATTCTGTTTGATACGGTAGATATATTCCTTGAAATAAGGCTTTACCAATTCCTGGTAAAGTTTTGGCGAGATATAAGGACCGCGCTGCGTGCAGGTGTCATCACCCAGCCAGATCACATCCAGGTATTCTCCGATCTCACCCAGCTGGAGCTCCATCATGCGTGAATTGATTTCCAGGAGAATATCGAAAAAGGCGCGTACCCAATCCTGGTCGAGGGCACAATCCATGATGAACTGTTCGTAACCGCGCAGCCGGCAGCCTCCCTCGAAGAAGCCGTGACCAGCGTGTTGACCGACGATGGCATATTCTGTCTCGTCGTAAAGGAATTTCGCATTTTCACGCATGCCGGTGTAACGTCTTTCGTCTTCGGGATTGGGAAAGGGATATTTCTTGAGATCCTCTACGGTAGCTGCCTTTAGCGGATTATCATGGGAGTCATGATATGTAGCCACCCCCCATTCGTCCACGGCTGTGCCGTCAGCCCTGAAGTGGCGCTCTGGCAGCCCGTTCATGTAAACAGCCCGGAAGTCAATGTCAAAATAGCGCTGGATGGCATCGTCGAAATGAGGGAAGCGCGGATCTGCAGGCTCTCTCAAGTCCAGCACCTGGCGGATGCGCTGCTGTGTCTCGCGGGACGCTGATGTGATCCCAGCCCCGCCGAGTTCGAGCGGTAAACGGTCTGGAACCTGGTGTGCCAGAGCAACACGCGCCCTCTGACGGTGGGTCATTTTGGATTTCATTTGAACACCTCTTGTGGCAGGTCCGGGAAACCAGTTACTCCCCTGGATGGTGCGAACTGGTAAATACGCTGCAGTGGACGCGCAGAGAATGGGAATGACCGGAGCCCATGTCCATCCAGCGCGGCAGCCGCGCCCGGATGATGGCAGGCTTCTTCGGCGATCTGCCTTAATGACCGGGAGATTTCGCTCTCCCGGGCTGATAGATTGATTAATTCATTAGGGTCGCCCTGCAGGTCAAACAGCTGCTCCCTGCCGCCATTGGCGAAAAAAATATATTTCCAATGGTCTTTTCGGACCATGATCTTGAATTGGGCGCTGCCCGGGTCAGCGTACATTCCGATCAGGTGCTGCCTTGGATGTGCGCTGCCGACCAGCATCCCGAGCACATCGATCCCCTGACGGCAGCGCTCTTCTACGGGAAGGCGGGAATCGCTGGCGGCTGTCAGCGCAATCCCAAAAAGATCGGTCAGGCTGACCATCTCTTCGCGGCGGACGTCACCCGGCAGGCGGTCGGGCCAACTCAGCAGGAATGGGATGTGGCAGGATTGTTCGAAGAAACTCTCTTTCTGCCATGCGTGGTGATCGCCCAGGTGATCGCCATGGTCGGAGAAGAAACAGATTACGGTGTTATCTGCGTCTTCCCTGGCATCCACCGCATCCAGGATACGCCCCAGGCAGTCGTCGATATAGGAGATTTCACCGTAATAACGTGCTTTCAATACACGTGCATGGGCATCGTTGATGTCCTCAGCCCAGATCAGGTGGTTCATCCATGGGATTTGTTCGTCCATGTGATCGACTACGATCTGACCGCGGATGGGATCAGGCATCCGGTCCGGATCGTACATGCGGTTGTAAGGTAAGGGTGGGGCGAAGGGTGGGTGTGGTCCGATGAAGGAGACGAAACCAAAGAAGGGTCGCTCATCGTTATGCTGGATCTGTTCCACAGCCCTATCTGCTGCCCAACGCTCCACGGTCAATTCCGCAGGTAATGGGCTTGCCTGGGGCATGTAATACATTTCGGTTCTTTCACCCATGAGCATCTCGATGTAGTCGAATTCCGGGTGCTGGCGCTCGATCCACCCGGCGAAGCCGTCACTGGAACGCTGTCCAGGTGTCCCGTAGAGCTCCTCGCTGTGGGTGTGAAATTCATACCCCAGGTCTTCGTCCCAGTGGGGGGCTGTATGGAACTTGCCAATCCCAAAAGTGCGGTAACCCAGATTTCTCATCGTGCGTGCCAGGTAAGGTCCACAGCGTCCTTCCACCTCAGCCGGCATCCCGCTGATGGCATGCGGGACCGCATTCTGGAAACAGCCTGTGGTGAGGGGCTCGCAGCCGGTGCGCACCACATATCGAGCTGGCACACAGACAGGGCAGGGCGAGTAGGCGTTGGAAAAGCTGATCCCGCGCCTGACCAGCCGGTCGAGATTCGGGGTGTAAATGTCAGTATTCCCCAGAGCAGCGATGGTGTCGAAACGCTGCTGATCGGTCATAATGAAGAGGATGTTAGGCTGAGAATTTCTCATTACTTCCCACACCTCCGCTTCAATTCTTGCGCATAATATACGTAATTGTCCCAGGACACATCATCCGGCACCAGGTGGTCCAGGTCTGGGATATAGCGACCTTTTTCCACAACGGGCCAGATGCGGTCGAGCTCACGGTCGATGGCTGCCTTTCCCTTCGCCAGCTCGCGCTTGTCGATCCCGCCCATAAACGCCAGGGTGGGGAATTCCTGCCGCCAGGCGTTTACGTCCACACCGGCGGCAACTTCCATGGGGAAAAGTAAATTGACACCGTGGTCGATCATCGGCTGGGTGATGCGTTTGGGATCGCCGTCCGTATCGACAGAGATTACCGGGATATTGTGCTGGTCTGCAAAAGTCTTGATGCGGCGGTAATTAGGTCCCAGGAAGTCAACCCACATTTGCGGTGAAATCAAGGGTCCGTTGCGGTAACACATGTCTTCCCACAGGTGGATGTTGGTAAACGTTATCTCTGGCAGTCCCCGGACAACTTTCTCCCAGACGGTCAGGTAAATGCTGGTGATGTGGTCCATGATCTCGTGCACCAGGTCTGGATCGGTGTGGAATGCCACCAACCCTTCCTCATCGCCCATCAACCAGCGGAAGGCGCCAAAGACGCCCCCGTCAGGATAATATCCCAGCTGGATGGGCCAGCCTTTCTGCCACCACTCACGCACGGTGGACTGCCAGTTCCCATCCAGCCTTCCTGGATCGTCCGGATCGAGATATCGGTTTCTAAATTCAATCCAATCATTTCGGTTCTTTACCGGGAATTCGAGGAAATCCGACATCGATTCGCCGTGTTTGGTGTCTCGGCGCTTGATGCCCCAGGAATCATAAAAAACGATATGGTCCTCAGTCTCCTCGAGAACCTGCCTCTCGATGCGCGGGCATGGACCGGTATTGATGGGCACAGGTAAAAGCACCTGGTCAGGATCCATAAAAGAGCGGTGATCATGGATGGAATCAGGCTTTCCTTCGCGTTCCCAACGCTGCCAGGTCGTCCACCAGGGACCCCAATTCAGCCAGTAAACCGGGCGGTCGACTGGTTCCCCCAAAACGGTTGCGATGAAGCGGTCACGGTCATTCATGGTTTTGCATCGTCCTTGAAATGATCTCCTTTTGTTCCTCGGGCGAAAGATCCACAAACCGGGCACTGTAACCAGCGACTCGCACGAGGAGATGAGGGTAACGTTCCGGAAATTCCTGGGCTTCCAGGAGCGTCTGGGTGTCGACCACGCTGATCTGCATTTCCATGATGCCCAGGTCTACAAACGCTTTGAGGAATCCCTCAAACCTGCTGCGATCCTGCTCAGAGTGGAAGGTGGCTGGATCGAAGCGCAGGTCGAGGGAACAGCCATCCGGCGCCAGGCTGAAGTCTATCTTGCTGAGAGATTTCAACACAGCTGTTGGTCCCTGTTCATCGCTGCCCCAGGATGGGTTCAGATTGCGGGTGACGATCTCGCCAGCCCGACGACCATCCGCAGAAGCGCCGGATGCTTCACCCATCCAGTGGTTGGCAACAAACGAATACAAACCCAGCTGCCACCTGCCGCCTCTGGCGTTGTTGTGAACGGACAACTCGTCATAAAGCTTCTGGGCGATTAATCCGGCTAACTCATCCACTGGATCATGATCGTTCCCCCATTTGAGCGCCTTGAGCAGTTTCTTGTGGAGTTGATCATGCCCGACAAAATTATCTTTCAGCGCCTGCAACAGCTCTACTAATGAGCAAATCCGGGATTCAAACACAACCTGGCGGATGGCTGCCAGGGAGTTAACCACATTGGGCAGACCGCCGACCACACATCCGGTCAGGTTATACCGCGCACCCCCGGCACACACATCCTTTCCGTTCTGGATGCAGTCATCGATGAATAAAGACATCAGCGGATAGCGGCGGTATTGGGAATGAGCAGCATCAGCTTGGTTGGTGAGTGTGACCAGGCGGTCGCATACATGGTGCATTTGCTGCCAGAAACTGTTGAGGACCTTGTCAAAGGTATCGAGGGATTCTGCCTGAGGAGTAGCCAATCCAACGGACTCACCGGAGTTCAGGCAACGACCCTGGTTCAGCGCCAACTCGAGGATCAGCAGCAGGTTGACGAAACAGCAGCTCGGGTGAAAAGCTTCCCTGCCGGGGATCGTGTGCTCATAGCAGCAGGAGCATATGTAATCGCGTGCATCAGCCAGTGAACGTTGGTGGCGCAGAAAGGCTGGGATAATAACCTCATCGTTCACCACCGGGAATCCCAATCCGCTGGCGATATAATTCGACGCTACTTCCCAGAAGCGGTCCGGGGCGCCGCGGTACAGGCGCAGGGATACGTAAGGCGCCGGCATATTGATCCGAAGTGAAGCCTCAAGGATCAATTCGGTGAGTTCGTTGAAGCCATCCGCCCCGGTAGGCGTTACCCCTCCCAGGCTGGTCTGGCTCCCAGGGGTATAGAGCTGGTGCCAGGTGAAGTAATCAACGTGGCAAAAGCAGAGCAGGAACTGTTCGAGGTACTCCAATGCCTGCCAGCGATCCAGCCTGCCGCTGTCCATATCCCTCCGGAAATATGGGTAAAGATACTGGTCCATGCGTCCTAGCCCGAGACCACCGCCAGGGGTGCAGCCGCCCATCTCGAGGGTCACCAGTATGTAGGCGAGCCAGTATGATTGCAGCGCCTCGCGTAAAGTATGTGCAGGATTTTCCGGGATGCGCTCCAAAACTGCCGCAGCTTCCAGCAGTTCTTTTGCCTGGGAGGGATCTGTACTGCTTTGTGCCAACTCCAAGGCAGCCTGACGGTATCGTTGTGCAAAGCGGGTCAGCGCCTCGCACGAGATCAAGGCTGCCTCATAGAATGCTTCCTGGTCGCGGGTTATGTTTCCTGAAGCGCGCTTGAGCTTAAGCGCCTCTTCGATCCGGGCACGGTAAGCGCGCACGCCCAGGGCGAGGATTTGCTCCAAACCGGGCGTGATGTGACCATCGAAGCAGGGGGATGTATAGACACGGGCGGAGCGCAGCTTTCCTGCCTGCTCTTCCACCGGGAGTTCCCTGTATTTGCTAAAACGGTCTTCCGACAGGGCAGGCAGCATCAGATTGAAGAAGAAGGGGTTTTCCCCACCCAGGAAAAGGCAGTCCGCTTCGATCGTGACCGGGCTGTTTTCGACGACAAAGGAGAGAGCTTCAGCCCTGGCGATCGCCGGGTCAACCTTTTCCCAATCCAGGTAGACATCGGCAGCCTTCCTGGCAATTTCTGAATATTCTTGAGGTTCGGTCAAACCAGCATATCCAAGCTGGAACCTGCGTTCCCTCAGCCGGCTGGTGCGCGGTGTGCTGCAGTCCGGACCCAGGATGGTTGGGCGGAAGAAAGGTGAGGACAGAGTAGTATTTTGGGCAGTCTGGCTCATTGTGCATTATCCCTTATATTAATGAAATCAATAAATTTTGGCGGTAAATCCTGGTAAATATTCTTCCCGCTGGACCAATCCAACCCGCTGAAGACTCCTGATCCGCGCAGGAATGAGTCTGTCCTGACCTGCACTGGCTGGCTGGAGCGGTTCTGCACAACCAGGAAGCGGACCTTTCCCTGATGGTTGGTGATCGGATCGATGCGCACCTGACCGGGAAGGGAACAGTCCAGAGAGAGCATCGGGCTTACCATTGCGTTTAGAAGGAATTTTCTTAATAGATTAGCAAAACCCGCTGCATCCTGGTGGGATCCCTGTCCCAGGTTGGAACCAGCGTACAGAATCCATCCCTTTCCTACTTTTTGGGAAATGATGCAAGGAGTTCCTTCGAAACTCCCTTCCAAATGGGATGGTCTGTCCGTCTCAATCACGGCGAAACGATCTGCTCCCCAGGCAATGCTCCCATCCTCAAGCAGGATGGGGAAGTACAGACCGCCCTGGGTGCCCAGTTCGGCAAGGGCTTTACGCGTGTCTTCCGACGCCGCGCCTTCGAAGGCTTTCGGGTTTTGCGTTTGCAGGTGGAACGAAGAAGTTGACATGGTCTCGCTGATCCCCCACTTCTCAGACAGACCGCATCCGGGCAGCAGGCGGCTGTGGCGCCCGGTTGTACCGTTATATCCTCCCAGGTGGGCTTCTGACAGCAGGATTCCACCAGACTGCACCCACTGGTCAATCTGGTCAGCTTCATCCTGGGTGAGGTAATACGGGGATGGCATGATTAAAACTTTCAACCCTGCGAGATCCCCAAGTGCCAGCATCTCCCCGCTGATGAACCGGTAGGCATAGTTGTCCCAGTACAGTTGGTGGACATACCCTTCCACGCTGGCTACCAGGTTCTCCAGGGTGTTGTGGATGCAGAAATGAAAAATCTCATTCTTGCGGCTTTTCCAGATGCCAATTTCTGGCGCTAGGGGCGGCAATTCCATCAATTCCTTGATGTGAGGTGAAATTCCTTCCCAGAAACCCTTAACAGCTGTGGTGACAGCGCGGTCTGATCCGTCGAGGTTGACCACACCCCAGGCAGGTGACTCGTAACCCAGAACTTCCGGACGGTACTGCCAGAAAAGGAACCCGCGGATACCCAGACCGATCTGGGGAAGCCAATCGCGCAGCAGATCATCAAGCGCAAGCTGGCGCTGGTGCATGTTGGTCATGCCGAAGTTCACGTGGCTTTCCACGTTGTAGCATACTTTACCCCTGGCAGCAGAAAGGACCTGGGGAGCATAAACCGGACCGCCGTTCATGGTTGCAGCGAAGACCTGGCACATTTGCGCCAGCTCAAAATCGTCCGCACAGCAGGAGACAGAATTAAACACCCCCATCGTGTTGGGGACAACATGCAGGTACCGCGTGTGTGCAGGATCCAGTTCGGCGACCATCTCCAACCGCCAGCGTGCCTCCGCTGTCATCGTTGCGATGTGGAACTCACGCCAGTCGATGTAATCGGTGATGGTATGGGGATTGCGCGGGGTCTCTACCTGCTCCCAGGTTTCGTAGCATCTCCCCCAGACCTGGTTTAAATTCGACAGCGAATGGTATTTATGCTTGAGCCAGTCAATGAAAATACGCTGGCAATTTAAGCAATAACATGCCATTGTCTCCACACGCGGCGAGCGTTGGGGGAATGAGAGCTCGGGTTCGTTCCATATATCCCACATTGCCAGTGCTGGATGATCGCGGAAGTGGCGGAGCGCGGCGCTCAGGAATACCTGGCGTTCTTCCCTTGCCTGGGGGTGGTTATAACAAGGACCGGGATGCCCTCCTATCTGACGATGAGCCACGGTGTACGGTTCGATGACCTGTCCGTCACAGCGCACCTGTCTGGCATCGGGATGGCGTTCGAATAACCAGTGAGGTGAAACATCGAAAATTGTATTCAATGTAACGCGCAAGCCATATTCCAGGGCAAGCGCCATCAATTCATCGAGATCATCGAAAACGAAGCTCCCGTCAGACCGGTGAGACCAGCGCCATTGAACCCAGTATTTGATCGAATTAAATCCAAGCGCACGCATTCGCTGGTGGTCGGATCGCCAGCATTCGGATTCGGGGGTCGGAGCACGGTAATATTGTGATCCAAAAATGAAAGCTTGAGTCATCTATCAGGAAGGCACGTGGTTAGGCGCATCTGGGTGATTGGGTCCGAAATGTTTCAGGATTACCATTGGTTCCCACTGGCTGTGATTGGTCACGGTGACGCCCGCTTTGGCGGTCTGCTCACTCACAAAATATTCATCGGCACTGAGCTGCCCATAGCGGAGCATGATGGCTGTTTCGGCATCATACAAACCGAATTTCCCATGACCCTGGACAACGATACAGCCATAAGCTGCACCGTCCTTAATTTTCACGCTTTGACCTGGATAAATGGTTAGCTCTTTGGCGCTGAAATAAGGTGTGGCATAAGTGATCCATTTTTCTATAAAGGACTCATCCTTACTCGCCAGGATGGGGGCACGGAAATAATGTTTCTTATAATGGGGATCGACACATTTTTCCCAATCCACCAGGCTCATGATGTAATCCAGGTTCTTCTTTTGATCTTCCGGTACGTTCTCGACCATGAAGTTGTAAGGGTTGACCTCGCCGGCGGTGATGTTCTCATGAACTGAAGTGACATCCGAGTTCCACTGTGGTTCATAGGTCAACACTGAGCCTGGTGCATGGACAACGCCAGCAGGAGTGTACCAGCCGGTACCCAGCTCAATACGGTATGCACGTGAAAGCTCCGTGATGCGTGTATCGCCGAGTTCGTATTTGCGCAGGCGGTCCAAGACCATCTGCGGCGTGACGTCAGGATCATAGCCAAAATATGTGACTGGAAAGGTGCCCATATGGTTGTTCAACTGTGGAGGGAAGTAATAGGCTTCTGGTTTGCCTTTCAAACCGACCGCGCCTGCAGTCTCATCCGTAAGGTGCAGGTGATGGAAGAGCGGTTCACCATAATCGAAGAACTTGGAATACATGGGCCATGTTCCGTACCGAGACATGAGCTCTTCCCCGATCAGGTCAGCACCCAATTCCTCCACAGCATCCTTGAAAAGGAATTTATCATCAGGATTGTGGGAAGGGGCGACGTAACTCATGCCTTCGTCTGGTGCAGCCATGGGACCATTAATTGCTGCAGTGACAGAGGAGAACCAGCGTTCCTTGATGGAGCCGCGCCTGGTTCCCAGTGCATAATAATCATCCGGATGCAGGCGCAGACGCCTTCCTGCCTGATTGAAGCGTCTGGGGACAAATGTCGGAACCATGCGAAAAATGCCTCCCCCTTTCGCAAAGGTTTCTTCGATCTGGTGTCTTGAAGCCATGGACAACTCCTTTCCAATTAAATTGTTGGTTATCGATCTGTTGGAATGTTATGTTAGTTGGTAAATCAGGTTCTCTTGCGATTATCCTGATAGAACTGCTTTCCGGATCTTTTCAACGGCGATCAGACCCGCGGAGTGAATGAAAGCTGCTTCTGATCCGGTGCTGACCATGCGCATCCCCTGACCAGCCCAATATGCAGCTGTGTCAAGAGATGTCATGTGAATTGCTGGTGTGACGCCTGAAGCCTGGCACGCTTTGATGGTCCTGGTAATCGCTGCTTTGACCAGTGGATGGTCGCTTTGCCCTGGTACACCGTATGAGATCGAAAGGTCGTTAGGACCCACCAGCACCGCATCCACACCGGGAACAGCCAGAATTTCGTCAATGGATTCCACTGCCTGGCGGGTCTCGATCTGGATGACAAGCATGGTCTCGGCATGGATATCGTCCAAAGCCGTTTTTACATCCCCAGAACGGAACTGAGTCAACCCGCGCGACATTGCATTGCCGCGTTCTCCCAGGGGCGGGTAACGCAGCATGCGCATCACATCCCGGACCTGGTCTGCTGAAGTGATGCGTGGGATCATCAAACCCTGGGCGCCGACATCCATCGTTTGCGCGATATGCGTATAGGTAATCTCGGGAATTCTTACAATAGGGGTGAGACCCAGCATCACTGCCGCCCTGGAAAGATCGGCGATAGTCTCGGAACTGAAAGGTCCATGCTCGTTGTCGATAAGAACAAAATCAAAGCCGGCGTTGCTGAGCAGCTGCATCACCGAGGATTGGCGAAATTCGACAACGAAGGTGCCGATAATCGTTCGACCTTCCTTTAATAACTGTTTACACACGTTTTTGGGAATCATTGTGGGAGATGGGGGCATGATTTTTCCTTGGTATTGATTATAATGCTTTCAAGGGTTGGTACGGTAAATCTCAAGACCGCTGAAATTAACAGTAACCGCGTTTTCACCGTTCGAGCGGATGAATAATCCAATCTTTCCCTCCGGTAAGTTTGGATCGCTGACACTGAAAAGGAATTCATTGTTGGCATAAAAAGTCATATCACGCCCTTTTGACGTGACAATTAATTTGGATGTGCTGGGCGCTCCAGGTGGAATCACCCCTGAAAATACAAGCGGTTGGGGAGACGAGGGCTGGTTCTTGAATACCCGGTCTACGCGCGCCCGTCCGTCGCAGGTCAATGAAAAACGGAAAAAATTGCTGCTGTCGCTAAACCGGAAGACCACCCCGTATTCGTCTGCGCCCATGCATAAACTCGGACTGGCAGTCACTTCAAGGTAAAAGTCTCTCAAGTCGGGTTCCTGACGGATGGTGTAAATATATGCTCCAGCCTGAGATAGCGCCAGGGTGAGTTCATTGTTGTTGATCGCCGCGCTGGCACGGCTGGTGCGGTTGAGCGCCCACAAGTTGGGCTCGGAAAATTGATCCACCAGGATTAATTCACCGTGCTCAGGACCTGGTACTTGTGAAGGCGTAGGATCTGCTGTTGAACTTGGGAAAGGCGTGCGGGTAGGAGGTCGGAGGGAACCAGACCGTTGTTGGTGTCGGTGTCAGTGTCGCTGGGGCTGAAGTGGGGGAGGGCATCTCTAAAACAACCTTTTCCGACGGCAAACAGGCGCTCATCCATATGCTGGCAGAAAAAAATGTCAGAACGATGATTGCGATGATTTTTTTTGACCTGGTGGGATCAAGTGACAGCATCAGTTTTAATTATAGCCGCATCTTCTCCCGCTTAGTGATGAATAGGGTGAGCGTATTCGGGATGGAAATATTAAGTTCTCAATTGTCATCCCGACGTCAGGAGGGATCCCTGTGAATTCTATTGAGTTAGAACCTCTGCAGGTGTGAACATAGTTTGTCATCCCGACGTCAGGAGGGATCCCTGCGGATTCTATTGAGTTAGAACCTCTGCAGGTGTGAATATAATTTGTCATCCCGACGTCAGGAGGGATCCCTGCGGATTCCAATGAGTTAGAACCGATGCAGGTGTGAACATAGTTTGTCATCCCGACGTCAGGAGGGATCCCTGCGGATTCTAATGAGTTAGAACCGATGCAGGTGTGAATATAGTTTGTCATCCCAACGTCAGGAGGGATCCCTGCGGATTCAATTGAGTTAGAACCGATGCAGGTATCAATAGATTACTGTCAAAGGGATTTCTTACTCCGTTCGGAGTAACAAGAGGGTGTTCGGAATGAAAATTTTTTTCAGGTTTAATTTTTGGGAAAACAACCGGAAAAAAATCGATCTTGCTTTGCTGATAAACTATCCAAGTTAAGTGCTTGTGTTAGAATCGGGAAAGTAATCGGCATCACGGTACTCAACCCCAATTTTGAGGAGAGGTCCATGCGAAAAAAGGGAATTCTTATCACGGGCGCTGCGGGAGAGATCGGATCTGCTCTGATTGATGAACTCGTCTCCCAGGGTCAGAAAAACTTGATTACCATCGATGTCAGGCAGATCCCGCCCCCACAGGAATCCAGGGTTACACACATCCAGGGGGATTTACTCGATTCGGCATTGATGGCTCGCTTGATCAGCGAATATGAGTTCTCGACCGTTTACCACCTGGCAGCGCTCCTTTCCACGAGAGCAGAATTTACCCCGGAGGCGGCACACAAGGTAAACGTCGAGGGCACCCTGAGCCTGCTCCAGCTTGCCTCAGAACAGTCTCAATGGCGCGGTGAACCGGTCCTTTTCATTTTCCCTAGCTCAATTGCAGTTTATGGCTTACCCAACCTGGAAGTAAAAAACCGCTACCCACGTGTGCGCGAGTGGGAATGGAATACACCGAGGACGATGTATGGATGCAACAAGCTCTATGGTGAGATGCTGGGGGTTTATTTCAGCCAACACTATCGCCAGCTTGCAGCGGATCGCCCGGTGATGGTCGATTTCCGCTGCGTACGCTTCCCTGGATTAATCAGTGCATTCACGCTCCCCAGTGGTGGAACGAGTGATTTTGGTCCAGAGATGCTCCATGCTGCCGCCCAGGATGTGCCTTATGCCTGTTTTGTGCGCCAGGACTCAGCCATCCCATTTATGGCGATGCCGGATGCTGTCAGCGCATTGTTGAAGCTTGCTTCTGCGCCTCAAGCTGTGTTGTCGCGTCAGATCTACAACGTCACCAGCTTCAGCCTTTCTGCTGGTGATTTCTGTGACCATGTACTCCGCTTCTTCCCGGATGCAGAGATCACCTTCAAGCCGGACGAAAAAAGGAACAACATTGTCGACAGCTGGCCTGCAGATCTGGACGACCACGACGCACGCCGCGATTGGGGTTGGAACCCGGCTTACCATGTAGAGAGAGCTTTCGAGGAATACCTCGTCCCAAATATTCGTGAACGTTATCAGGAGAATAAAATTGACACAAAAACTTAAGGTTGGATATATAGGTTTGGGTTTGATGGGAAAACCCATTGCCCTTAACATACTTAAAGCCGGTTTCCCGCTGGTTGTTCACAACCGCAGCCAGGCAGCGGTGGATGAGCTGGTTGCGGCAGGAGCTGCCCGGGCTGGGAGTCCGGAAGAGGTCGCCGCGCAGGTGGATATCGTCTTCACGAACCTGCCCGATTCACCGGATGTGGAAGAGGTGACGCTTGGCAATAAGGGCATCCTATCTACTGCCAGGTCGGGTTTGGTTTTTGTGGATAACTCGACGATTAAGCCTGCCACTGCCAGAAAGATCGCAGAGGTCATGGGTCAAAAGGGCGTCATGTGCCTGGATGCACCGGTGAGTGGAGGTGATATCGGGGCAAAAAATGCCACACTGACGATCATGGTCGGTGGACCACAGCAGGCGTTGGAAAAAGCGATGCCCGTTTTCCAGGTGATGGGCAAGACGATAACCCACGTTGGGGAGTCAGGCGCGGGGCAGATTGCCAAAGCTGCCAACCAGATCATGGTCGCTGCCCAGATGGTGGCGATGGGTGAGTTGCTCGTGTTTGCCAAGAAAGCCGGCGCTGACCCCCAAAAGGTGGTCGAAGCCATAAAGGCTGGAGCAGCACAATGTTGGGCGCTGGACATCAAGCCGCCGCGCCTTTTTGCAGGGAACCGTCAGCCAGGATTTAAAGCCTACATGCAGGCAAAAGATATGGGTATCGTCATCGATACAGCCCGGGAATATGGAATACCGGTGCCATCAACATCCGTGAATACGCAGGTATTTAACGCCATGCTGCAGATGGGTATGGAAAACCTGGATAATTCTGCTGTTGTTGGGGTTATAGAAGCGCTCGCCGGGGTTGTTCTGATGGACGAAATGCCTGATTCATAACCGCGTTGAAACCTTTTTTTGCTTTCAGCGTAAATAAAGTCAAGACAGAACAATAAGTTGCCAGCTGCGAGCTGGCAGGAGAACATGGTGCAGGACATCGACATCCACTGGGTCATCAAGGCACAACAAGGAGACCCAAACTCGTTCACACAAATCATCACTCAGTTTGAGAAGCCGGTGTATAACCTTTGTTACCGTATGTTGGGTAACGCCGAAGATGCGGAGGATGCTGCGCAAGAGACCTTTCTAAGGGCGTATAAATCGATGAAGAAATACGACCGCACCCGTCCATTCGGCACATGGTTGTTGTCCATCGCAGCACATTATTGTATTGACCAGATCCGGAAAAGACGTTATCCCGTTGTCTCCATCGAGGACCTTCCTGTCCCAGATCTCCCGGATCATGCCCCAGGTATGGACTCCAAAATGGAGTTGAAGGAAGGGCAGACCCAGGTGCGCGCACTGTTAAAAACCTTGGATCCAGTAGACCGGGCTGCCATCATTATGTATTACTGGTATGACATGTCTTACGATGAAATTTGCGAGAGCTTAAATATGACGAACAGCGCTTTAAAAAGCAGGTTACACAGGTCACGTAAAGTGATGTCTTTGCAGTGGCAGAAATCACAACCAGAACCTGCGATCCGCGAAAGGGTTTTCCATGAATCACCAACCTTTTGAAAAACTAATTTTACAAGATGAGCCTCTGCTCAATACGGAACAGGAACAACTTTCGGACCACCTTAATGATTGTGATTCCTGCAGGATGTTGTCTTTGTCCTGGAAAGCCGTCGATTGGCAGCTTCAGCAATCAGAATTGGCTGCTCCAGCTGATGGATTTGCCGATCGTTGGATGGTCAGGTTAGATAAGGACAGGAAACGCGCTTTCAAACGACAGGGTATCTTCTTCTTGGGGTTGAGCCTGGGTGCTGCACTCTTTTTAACCCTGGGGATAATCATGGTCTCAATTCCCATTTTTCAATCTCCGCAGTTGCTATTTTGGGCTTATGTTGACCGGTTGCTTTCACTGTTTACCCTGATGGATTACCTTCGTGATCTAGGATTTTCGATTTACCTCTCTTTTGGTCAGCAGCTGAGTGGATCCAGCAGTTGGCTGTCATCATTACCAATGCTCCTGATTTTTGCCGCGGGAGCAGCATTCGAGTTGTTGGTGCTGTGGTATCTGGTCATGCGCAAGATCACTTCAACCAGGCAGGTGATCGATTGAGAAAAGCTTATCTGATTGTCCTCCTCGCAATATTTTTCACTTTCTTGACGGTTCCACAAACGGTCCAAGCTAAAGGTTTAACATGTGAAAAGTTAATCCTGGGCGGCAGTTATTCGCTGGCGTCTGATGAGGTTCTGCCAGGAAATTTATGCCTGTTGGCTGGGGTGGGGACTTTGGAGGCAGGATCGATAATAGAAGGGGACGTGTTCCTTTTAGGGGGGAATCTGCAAGCGAACGGATCGGTTTCTGGTAACATGACGGTTGCTGGCGGGCTGGTGGATTTTAGTGAGACAACCGCGGTGGAAGGCGACCTGCGTGTGATCGGAGGGCAGGTCTTCGGACTCGAGCTCGCTGAGGTAAAAGGAGAAGTAATCCATAATCTTAACCTGCCCAGCGCTTTTCAAATGCCCGTCATTGGATGGGGTAATCCATCAGGTTTCATCCAGCCACTCTGGCGTCTGTTCTGGCTCCCCATGCGTTCGATCATATGGGTGGGTTTTGCCCTGCTGATTTATTTGCTGATCCCGAAGCGGGTTGATGTTTCAGGGCAGGCAGCAAAGACTCAGCCTGCACTCTCCGGCGTGATCGGGTTAGGGACTGTTCTGGTCAGTCTGATCGCTTCGGTGCTGCTTGCGGTTACCATCATCTGCAGTCCTCTAAGCCTGTTATTGCTCGTTGCTCTGTTAGCAGCCTGGGGAGTGGGGATCGTAGCCCTGGGCAACGTATTTGGAGCCTACCTCGCAAAATTATTGAACCAAGATTGGGCGCCGATGCTTCAGCTTGGGGTTGGCGTATTCACCCTGACTTTCATTATCAACATTCCGGGTCTGTTTGTTTCGTGTCTGGGTTTCTTGTTGTCGTTCCTGGCTGGAATCATTGGCCTGGGTGCCGTTGTTCTCACCCGGTTCGGAGACCAGCCTTATCCTCAAGCAAGCTTAAAATAGTTTTCTTACCACCGATTCATCATCACGCCAATTTTTACGCACCTTAACGCGCATACGCAAGAAGACCTTCCTGCCACTGACGGATTCGATCTCTTTCCGGGCGGTTGAGCCAATGCGCTTCATCATTTCACCTTTCTGACCGATCACGATTGGTTTGTGTGATTCCTTCTCAACCAATACAGTGGCTTCGATATAAGCTCCTGTTTCTTCGCGTTCGGTAAATTGATCAATACGCACCGCAATACCGTGCGGGATCTCATCGCGCAGGTGGATCAAGGCGGCTTCACGGATCAGGTCGGCTGCGATGTCCCGCTCGTAAAGGTCGGTGACCTGATCTTCAGGGAAAAACCTGACGCCTTCACCAAGGCGTTCCAGGATCATGTTTGTCAGCTGTCCCAATCCACTTCCCACTTGCGCAGAAACGCAGATGAGATCTGCCTGAGACCACATGCCGGCAAAAAGCTCTTTGTTCTCTTCGAAATTCGATGATTTGTCCAGGTCTACCTTGTTGACTGCCAAAATCATAGGCATAGATAACAGTTTGCTTGCGATCTCATTCGCCAGCAGCCTGTCCTCGTCATCTGGAGGCAGACTTCCATCGACGACGACCAGCACCAAATCGCATTCTGCCAGTGTGTCGAGGGCTTCGGTGTTCATATATTCACCTAATTTATTGCGTGAATTGTGCACGCCCGGAGTGTCAATGAAAATCACCTGTGCGCTTTCCAGGTTCAGGATGCCCATCTGGCGCTTGCGCGTTGTTTGGGGTCGGGGGGTGACAGCGGCAATCTTTTGACCAACCAGTGCATTCACCAATGAAGACTTGCCAACGTTGGGTCTGCCCATTACCGCCACGAAACCAGATTTGAATTTATTGTTTTCCATATCAATATTCTAATTGAAGATGGGTGTTTATATCCGCCCTGTGGCGTGAAAATATGCGCGCATGTTTTCCAGCGGGATATTGTGCGGTAAATCTCCTCCACTGTGCATAAAGAAGCCCCTGGCAGGACGTGTTTTCTCGAGGCAGTCCCGGACTTCCTTTCTTACATCATCGGGTTGCCCCAGCGTGAGAACGTTCGTATCGATGCCTCCTGCAAGGAAGGCGCGGTCACCCAACTTCTGGCTGATCTCGCCAAGGTCCATCGCGGGTGAGTTGATCACAAAACCATCGAAACCGACCGAAACCAGGTCATTGAGGACAGCAGAGTAATCTCCATCGGACACGAAGGCTACCTTCAGGTTCTTGCGGGTTTTCACAGGCTCGAGGATATATTCATACAACGGAAATACATTTTTTCGATACCAGTCAGGTCGGAAAACCATACCCTGTTCTATGGCGATGTCATCATGTACAAATAAAAGGTTGATATCCTCTTGTGCCCACAGCTCCATGTTGCGGTGAGAAACTGCCGCAAAACCTTCGAGTACACGCCTGAACAGTTCAGCGTCACTCGCTGCAGCCGAAAGGAATAGCTCCCAATTAAAGATCATGATACCGAATTGAAACAGCATCGTATAGTAGATGCCGCTGACGATGGCGGAACTCCCCAGCATCTCCTGGTCGCTCCTTCGTCGATCGATTTCGGCGCGGGCGTAATCCAGGGTAAGCAGCTTTTCACTGTTCTGATTGATTACAGGGTCGAACGCCAGGACATCTTCAACCTCGTCAAACTGGTAATCTTCCCGCCAGGCACTACCGGACAAACCCCATTCGGTCAGGACGAAACCATTCCTATCCCTAACGCCTGAAATGCCATTATCGAAGCGGATGCTGCGACCCGGAATGCCGATGATCCAGTCGATATCCAGGGCAGTGTAGGCATCGATGTAAGCTTGACGGGGATTTTCCCAGGGGTCAAAGCCAACCAGCTCCTGCATAAACAGCGGATGGTCGAGGTTTTCCAGATGAGCGATCTCTTCACTTCGATCTAAATGGATCGTTTTTAACGCCCTGTTATAACTCATAACAACCCCATGCAGACTTTATATCGGGCAACCAGCTCATCAACAGTTGCCGTCCCGGTAGTGCCTATTTTCTGGATGGTGATGGATGATGCCAGATTGCCTACCTGAGCCGCCTGGAGGCTGGTTCCGCCGGAACAAAGTACTGTCGTTATCGCAGCTATACACGTGTCTCCAGCGCCGACGATGTCGATCTCTCCTGTGACTGGGAATGCGGGAGCTTTTTGGATGCCTGAACCGTTGATCAGCAAGATGCCGTCTGCTCCCATGGTCAGGAAAACATCCCGGTTTGTGCTGAGCTGGAGTTTGCTTCCACACTCGATGGCTAATTCTGGCGTAATTTCTCCATCGAACTGCGGATGTACGGCATTTATCGCTTCCAGCGCGTTCGGCTTCAGGAAGGTATTTCGGAAGAGCCCCACCCGGGTGCGAGAGTCTACAACGAATGGTTTCTGAGTATGTTCCTTTGCGAGCTGGTTGATCTCCTGGCGCACTCGTCGGGTGACAACACCTTGATCGGTCTCCTGCACCTGGTCGGCAATGACCACACCGTCAACTGCTGGAAGCAAATCCCAAAGATGCTCCAGAAGGACATTCTCTACATTTTCGGGCAATACGGACCTGTTCTTGATATCCAGGCGTTCGATCTCATGACGCATGCCGTCTGTTTCATGAACGATCGGTTTGGTGTAGGTGGGGGTGAAAAAACCATCCACCTCCACCAGAGCGCTGGTATCTACACAAAGGTCTTTCAAGCAGCGCTTTAATTCATAACCGTTCCCATCATCACCTACACAACTTAATGCCAATACTTTGACGCCCAGGGAAGCCAGGTTGGCAGCTACATTTCCGGCAGCGCCAGGACTTGAGTTTGTGGCAACAACCTGGTAAACCTCAAGACCAGTCTCAAGAGAGACCTCGCTCAAGCTCCGCTCGATGTGCAGGTATTTGTCCAGAAAGAAATCACCAATAACCAGAATAGTTTTGGTCTCGAATTCTCGAATCAGTTTAGAGAATTCTGAAAAATCCATCATACGGCACCCTCGACCTTTTTGAGGATTTCAAAACGCAGGTTGGGCAATGTCTCGCGGTGGTCACCGCGGATGTAAAAACTTTCACCTCCGTCCTGAACTGTGCGAACCAGGATGGTTTTGTAAGGGCGGAAATAATATTGGGACTCCGTCTTGGGGGCTTCGTGGCTTTGATCATCGCCCAGGTCAATGAGGTCGAATAGCGCCGTGGTGAACCGGTTGATTTGCCTGCCTTCCTGGTGTGCGACGTTGCGAGCCATGGAAAGTGCTTTCAGGTAAACCTCAGGACCCATGACCGAAGTCCCAAAGTTTAACAAACAGCCACCTTGAAGACCAGAGATGCTGTTGGCGAATACAAGGAAATCGCGGTAAGATGCCTGCCCAGCGGCTGCACCATCAAAATTTGGATGTTCGTGGATGATGTCGTAACCGATGCCAATGTGCACGGTCACTGGTATCCCCAGGCGGTATCCTGTCGCAAGCAGGCTTATTTCAGCATGTGGAAAGTCGCCCGAGGCGATTGCTTTCCCAACAGCTTCACCAATACCCATGTTGGCTTGATTACCTTGACGGACGAAGTCATTGATTTGCCCTGTTTCCTGCCACAGACCAAACTGCCCTTCCTGGATGTAACGGGCAACGCTCTCAGAAGTTGATCCAATCATTGCGAGCTCGAAATCGTGGATAACCCCGGCGCCGTTCATCGCCAGGTGGGTGATGAAGCCGCGCTGCATGAGGTCGATGACAAAGCGTGACAGCCCTTGTTTGATCACGTGGGCACCCATCATCATGACCACAGGCTTTTGGCTGCCTCGAGCGCTGGCAATCCGTTCTGCAACTTGTGGTAGATTTCGGTTGTTAAATGAAGGAAGGTGATCGAGCATGAGCAAATCATCCACACTCACATCATGCTTACGCTGGTTCAAAGGGAGCAATTTGAGGCGATTGCGGTCAAAAATTGGATATGGCATAGCTCAATCCTCTATGAATAAGTATTTCACCAAATCATCAACTGGTCCGAAATCAGGGATAATGATATCAGCGCCAGCCTGGATCAACCGCTTTCTTTTCCATTCATCGATTCCGCCCCGATCCCTTTCATTGGTGGCAACCCCAACCGCGATCCCCCCAGCATCGGCGATGCACTCGATCTCTACGTAACCGTCGCCAAAGACGATAAGTTCCTGCGGTGCCAGGTCATTGTCTTGCAGTATTTTTTCGATGATAATCTTTTTTGAGAACGACTTGTAATCGTCCCTTGCCCCATAGATCCCATCGAAATATGAGTCCAGTCTTAGCGCTTTGGCTTCTGCCAGGACGTATTCCTCATCCGTTCCTGACGCCAGGTAACAATGCACATTGTAGGAGCGCAGAGCTTCCAGGAATTCAACTGAACCCATCACCATTAAGTCTTCAGGCAAAATATTTCCCGACTGCAACCCTTCTATTCGGTCTTTGATATGGTTATCCAATCTTTTCAGATACTGGTGTTTGTAATCAAGAGGTGCTAATGGGTCACCCCCACGTTTTTCGATTTCCTCACACAGGCGGATCATCTGGTAAATGGTTTGTTTTCCAGTAAGCACGTCAACATACTCTTTCACCAGGGATGTGAGTGTAGTCTCATCCTCATTCGATGAAGTTTGAGACAGGATATCTACCATCATTGGGACCATTACGCCCTGCCATCCTTCACGGATCAACGAAAGCGTGCCGTCGAAATCGAAGAGGGCAAATCGTATGCGGTTCTGTCGTTCAATGGGGTTAATAATTTCTATGCGAGAGGTTTTTTCGGGTATTGTCATTTAGGGGAAATCATACCTGAATTTTTTCGTTAATGTGAAGAAACGTGCGACATCATGTTTGAATTAAAAGAAAAGCCGTATCATCCAGCCTGCGGTGATCCCAACGCCCTGAGCACACTGGCGCCAGGAGAAGAACTGACCTTACCCAACCTGGGTATGGAGATTTTTCACTCTGGTCGGCAGCTGCGGCAAATACATTCACCCGAACCGGCGTCGTATGTCAACCAGTCAGTAGTCCTGGTTCCACAAATGATGCAAGTTCCCTCGCGTACGAAGGCTTGCCTGCTGCCGGTTTCCCTGCGGATTTCATCGCGATAACTGGAGAAAGTGGGGCTGGGGGATTCAGACTGCATTTGTGGTTCTTCTTTCCCGTCAGCGCCGGACCTTCGCGACATGAGCTGATCGCGTTTGAGTAACCGCTGACGGGCAGCCTCTGCCTGATGCAGATATTTCTCCAGAAGGACCTGCTCCCCGGGATGAAGAAACTCTCCTGTTCTCGAAATCAGCCTGACATCGCTGAAAGGGGTTGATAAGCGACGCCCGGTAAAACGCTGTGGCTTATGCTCAAGCTGCAAGCGCCTGTAAGTTGTAAGTGCCTGATTTTGATGATCAAGGTAATGAAGGCTGCAGCCCTCTCGATCACCCGCAGCTGCTGCTGCAATATCCAGTGACGATGGTCTCATGAATGATCTCTCTGTTGTAGTTAGATGAACGCGGTCGTGTGAATCAGCGTCCACATTCAACATGGAGCTGATAAAAAGCCAGTTCATAGATGCAGCTTTAAGGCGATCACTGCTCAACAGTATTTCACGCAGCTGCGGGAATAAACGGGTATCGAAAATCCAATAACCCATTTCCTGGCTTCCCTGGCTGACCCAGCAGTCTATGGGCCGCGGAAGACCGGGAATCTGGATTTCGATGCCCACTGTTAGTGGATCAAATAATTGGCACAGTCTCTCGTATAAGACGCCGCGGGCTTCCAATAACGGTAAAGACTGTTGGGCAAGGGGGCAGTTCTGCAGATGCTTGTGAGCGAAATGCCAGCGGCGGTGTTTCCCCGCACGCAACCGCACCGCTTCCCTGCAGGCTGGACAGGCGAGGAGGTTATCGCGGTCCAGGCGCTTCAATTCGCTAAGCCTGTCGTGCCAGGAGCGCTGCAAAATGATGATATCTTCGCAGGTGTCCAGGTTAACTGCTTTGAACATGTGAACAATTATATATGCTCATTGAATTTTAACCAAACCACGCTTGAATTTTGTTGACCAAAGTATTAAATATTGATATAATGCTTATTCGTCAATGTACGCCCTTGTGGAACAAGATGGAATCAATGATGAGGACCTTGTGCAGTTTTTGGGGGTAAGCCTCCTTGCACATTACTGGAAAATATTAGTAAGCGAAACGTAATAACGGATTACTTTTTTACCACCAAAGAGGAGAGACCGAATGGCATCCGCTCTTCCGAGCAAATCCTACGCGCGAATTAATGTAAAACTTGATCTCCCGGACTTGATTGAAGTCCAGATCGATTCCTTTCAACGGTTAAAGTCGGAAGGATTAGCTGATTTATTCAACGAGCTTTCACCCATCGAATCATACAGTAAGGGAATGAAGCTCTTTTTCCCAGGAAACAGCCCTGAAGCCCGTGAATTCAAATTAACTTACTGGTTTGGCGAACCTAAAAACACACTGGAAGAATGTATCGAGCGAGACCTGACATATGCCAGTCCTCTTTATGTCTCCGTGCTCCTCGCCGGTCCCGATGTGCCCGAACCCATCAAGCAGGATATTTTCCTGGGTGATTTTCCGGAGATGACGGAGAAAGGCACCTTCATTATTAACGGCACCGAACGTGTGGTCGTCTCCCAACTGATCCGATCCCCCGGTGTATATTTCGAAGCTCCCACGGAACGGACAACCAACCGCCCGTTGGCGATGGCGAAGTTAATCCCTGACCGTGGCGCATGGATGGAATTCGAAACCCGAAAGACGGATTACCTGACCTTGCGCTTCAACCGAAAACGAATCATCCCGATCACCATCTTCCTGAGAGCACTGGCGGAAGTGGATGATGGTTTGCCAGAATCAGCGATTAAAGAAGGTACCGAAGAAGAAATCATCTCGATTTTCAGTGATGTGGATAACAATCCGGACCGGATGTTCATGACTTCGACCATCTACCAGGAACCCGAATGGGATAAATCCTCCAATCTTTCGATTTCTAAACAGGCAATCCTGGAATTCTTCAAGCGCATGAGACCTGGTGACCCGGCAACCCTGGACAACGCCAAAGCATTCCTGGCAGACCAATTATTCGACCAGCGCCATTACGACCTGGAAAGGGTGGGGCGTTACAAGCTTAATCAGAAGCTCGAACTTTACGAACATGTACCCATCAATCACCGAACCATTACCAAGTGGGACATCATCCACCTGGTACGGCGGATGATCAATATCAACAACGGCGTCATAGCGCCGGATGATATCGACCACCTGGGCAACAGGCGTGCGAAAACAGTTGGTGAGTTGATCGAGAATAAGCTTCGCATAGGCTTACGCAGGATGGAACGGGTCATCAAAGAACGTATGTCGATCCGCGATCAGGATCAGCTCTCACCGATCACGCTGATCAATATCCGACCGGTTGTCGCCTCGCTGCGGGAATTCTTTGGGTCAAGCCAGCTTTCACAATTCATGGACCAGACAAACCCGCTGGCAGAACTGCGCCACAAGCGCACGCTCTCAGCCCTCGGTCCCGGTGGTCTGCGCCGAGAACGTGCAGGGTTTGATGTGCGCGACGTGCACCACTCCCATTATGGCAGAATTTGCCCGATCGAAACCCCTGAAGGTCCAAATATTGGACTCATCGGCAGGCTTGCATCATTTGCCAAAGTAAACCAGTACGGTTTCATTGAAACCCCTTACCGCCGGGTGCGCAAAACCCTGAAGGTCGATGATCCTCGCCTGGTAGGGCGCCACCTCAGCGCCATTATCACGGATCCCAAATCGGATAAGGTGATCGGCAACGAAGGTGATGTGGTGACCGAAGAAATGGTCAGCACATTGCGTAAAGGTGAATTGAAAGATATCAGCATTATCCCCTTTGTAACCGGGGAAATGGAATACCTTTCAGCTGATGTGGAAGATAAGTACGTGATCGCCCAGGCGAACACGGCACTGAATGAATTCAACGAATTCGTGCGCCATCGTGTCTCTTCCAGATCTCACTCCTCGCCGGTGTTCTCGCTGCCTATAAATATTGACTATATGGATGTTGCCCCGCACCAGATTGTTGGCATCAGCGCGGCATTGATTCCCTTCCTCGAGCATGATGATGCCAACCGGGCTCTCATGGGCTCGAATATGCAGGCGCAGGCAGTACCATTGCTGCAGCCTGACGTCCCGATTGTCTCAACCGGGATGGAATACCACGCAGCGCGAGACTCAGGTCAGGTGATCGTCGCCGAAGAAGATGGCGAAGTCCTGTCGGTGACCAGCAGCCTGGTTATTGTTCAAGAACAGAATGGTCCGCGGGATTACGTGCTCCGAAAATATCAGCGCAGCAACCAGAGTACCTGTATAGACCAGCGTCCAGCGGTCATCAAGGGGCAGCGAGTGCGCAGAGGTGACGTGATCGCTGATTCATCCTCGACAGAAAGTGGTGAGTTGGCGCTGGGTCAAAATGTGACCGTCGCTTTCTTTTCCTGGGAAGGTGGAAATTTTGAAGACGCCATCTTAATCTCGGAACGCCTGGTGCAGGATGATGATTTCACCTCTGTCCATATCGAAAAATATGAGCTTGAATCTCGAGACACCCGGTTGGGTCCGGAAGAGATTACACGTGATATCCCTAATGTTGGTGAAGAGGCTATCAAGGACCTGGACGAGCACGGTATCATCCGTATCGGTGCCGAGGTTGGTCCGAACGACATCCTGGTTGGAAAAATCTCACCGAAAGGCGAAAAAGAACTGACTCCTGAAGAGCGCTTACTACGTGCTATTTTTGGGGAAAAATCTCGCGATGTCAAAGATACATCATTGCGCATGCCTCATGGAGAGCGCGGTAAGGTCGTGGATGTCAAGGTATTCACGCGTGAAGAGAATGCTGATCTTTCAGCTGGTGTTGACACAATGGTGCGCGTATCAGTAGCACAGCGCAGGAAAATTACTGCGGGTGATAAAATGGCAGGGCGACATGGAAACAAAGGTGTGGTCTCACGGGTGATCGCTGCCGAAGATATGCCTTTCCTCGATGATGGCAACCCGGTTGATATCATTCTCAACCCGCTTGGTGTTCCAGGACGTATGAACATTGGGCAGGTATTGGAAACTCACCTGGGTTGGGCAGCCAGCCGGCTTGGCTTCCGTGCCATTTCCCCGGTTTTTGATGGGGCGACAGAGAACGAGATCGAAGCGGAACTGGCGCGCGCCTGGATGATTGACCAGGCATGGAAAGTATCAAGCGAAGCTGCCTGGAAGTGGTTGGCTGAGCAGGAATATGATCCTGAAATGATCGCTGATGATGACGAGGTGCTGCGACTTTATCTGGAAACCTGGCTTGGTGACCGCGGCTATGATGTATTCCAGCTGATTTCAGATCCGACGTTCGCACGCAGGTCTGTTCTGAATGAATTTCTCAAGGATCGCGGGATGGCACCCGATGAAATTTTGGTCTTCGAAGAACCGGAATCGGATCTGGAAGTGAACCGCCAGAAGAACTTAAATGCTGTGAATGCCTGTTTGCGCATGTGGTTGCAGGAAATGGGCGAAGATGCCTCAACCATAAGCGATGAAAACCTGATGGAAGTGGCTCAAGAAGTCACCCTCGAGACCGGTCGACCCATACCCACTTTGGGTAAGCAGCGGCTTCGTGATGGTAAATCTGGCGAATTTTACGACCAGCCCATCACTGTAGGTGTGATGACGATGTTGAAGCTCCACCACCTGGTTGAAGATAAGGTGCATGCACGTTCTACGGGTCCTTACAGCCTTGTATCTCAGCAGCCACTGGGTGGAAAAGCCCAATTTGGCGGGCAGCGATTTGGCGAGATGGAAGTTTGGGCATTGGAGGCTTACGGCGCGGCATACACCTTGCAGGAAATGCTCACGGTTAAGTCTGATGACACCCACGGCAGGGTAAAAACGTATGAAGCCATTGTGAAGGGCGACAAGATCGAAGAGCCAAGCATCCCAGCATCATTCCACGTGCTTGTTAAAGAGCTGCAAAGCCTCGGACTTTCCGTCGAAGCAGTTACGGACACGGGCGATATCATGCGCTTTGGTAAAGATGAAGAACGCTCTCGCCCACCTCGGATGGCGACCGGGCTGCTTTCTTTGGGAGAGGATATTTTCTAAATTAGTAGTTTTATTGAGAGAGGTTATGCGCGCTGATTTTTCTTGACGTTCTCAAACCAGCGTGGTAAAATCCAAGTTCGTTGTGCTAGTCTACAAGGACGGCAATACCCCCGTCCTGAGCGGTTGATTGTAAGAAACTACCCGGTCATCCAGATACAATTTCGGGATGGCAGGAACCTGAAAACAAGAATATTTCTTACCCTTCACCGCTTAACTGGAACAGTTTGATATTGATATGACAGGCTGAGGCCATCGGAAAGCCAAGATGGCCTCGCTTGGTGAAATTTGAGACAAAAGATAGACAAGTTATTCGGAGGCTGAGTTGCCAACAATCAACCAATTGGTCCGTAAAGGACGAAAATCGAAAAAAGTTAAAAGCAAGGCGCCAGCTTTGCTGTATTCTTTGAATACAAATTCACAACGACGTATCCGCCAGAGTAGAGGTGCGCCGCAGAAACGCGGTGTTTGCACCAATGTTCGCACGATGACGCCGAAGAAGCCGAATTCAGCGCTGCGCAAGATTGCGCGTGTCCGCCTGACCAATGGAATCGAAGTCACAGCATATATCCCGGGAGAAGGACATACCCTCCAGGAACACTCAGTCGTTTTGGTCCGCGGTGGGCGTGTGAAGGATTTGCCAGGTGTGCGTTACCACATCGTCCGCGGTACGCTGGATACTGGTGGTGTAAACAACAGAAAACAAGGGCGTTCGAAGTACGGTACCAAACGGGCTCGGACTGAATAGCAGTCGTTGTATATTAAAGTAGGAGATCTGAATGTCGCGTAGAAACAAACCAGAAAAACGTGAAATCCCGGGCGATCCTCGTTATGGCAGCCAGGAAGTGCAATCATTTATCAATCGCCTGATGAAAAATGGTAAGAAAAGCGTTGCAACAACGATTTTTTATCGCGCTATGGACTCCATCGAAGAGCGGACGCAGCGCAGCGGTTTAGAAACCTTCGAACTTGCGGTGAAGAATGTCTCTCCAGTTATGGAGGTAAAACCGCGCAGGGTTGGTGGAACCACCTACCAGGTGCCCATGGAAGTGACACCGGACCGCCGGTTCGCGCTTGCCAGCCGCTGGATTCTGACTGCAACCAGTGACCGCTCCGGGAAGAGCTTTTCCGAAAAATTGGCAACTGAATTGATTGATGCTGCCAATAACACCGGTAACGCCATTCGTCGCCGGGAAGAGACGCACCGTATGGCTGAAGCCAACCGCGCCTTTTCTCATTACAGGTTCTAATCGTTACAGCTGGATGACGATCTGATAACTCTGGCGTCTGCCAGTGTTTCGAAGACCAAGTATCAGGTACTGGAAATGGCAAGAACACATCCGCTTGAAAAATATCGTAATATCGGCATCATTGCCCATATAGACGCTGGTAAAACGACGACAACCGAGCGGATTTTATTCTATACCGGTAAAACATACCGTCTGGGTTCTGTTGATGATGGTACGACAGTCACTGACTGGATGGAGCAGGAACGCGAGCGTGGCATCACGATCGTTTCTGCTGCGGTTTCAGCTGAGTGGAAAGGTTATCAGATCAACATCATCGATACTCCCGGACATATCGATTTCACCGCTGAAGTGCAGCGCTCGCTGCGCGTTCTCGACGGAGGGGTGGTTGTGTTCGATGCTGTCCAGGGTGTTGAGCCGCAAAGCGAGACGGTTTGGCGTCAGGCTGACAGGTATAGCGTACCGCGTATTTGTTTTGTTAATAAGATGGACCGCGTTGGCGCTTCCTTCAGCCGTACCATCGGCATGATCCGTCAGCGATTAGGCGCAAATCCCATTCCTATGCAGCTTCCTATTGGTGAAGAGGCAGCCTTCAAAGGGGTTGTAGACCTGATCATGATGAAGGCGATTCAATGGGACGATGACCTGGGAAGAGAACCCGTTGAAATAGATATTCCGGTGGATCTGGTTCAAGAATCAGAAACGCACCGGAATAATCTTGTTGAGGCAATTGCAGAAACCGACGACATACTCACCATGAAATACCTGGATGGTGAGGAAATTGAGATAGGTGAATTAAAGACAGCATTGCGCAAAGCTGTACTCGCTGGATTGATCACACCTGTTTTCTGCGGCAGTTCGCTGCGCAACAAAGGTGTTCAGCCGGTCCTCGATGCCGTCATAGACTATCTTCCTAGTCCGGAAGACATTCCGCCCGTTACCGGAGAAAATCCCAAGACAGGCGAAGAAATAGAAAGAAAACCTGAAGATGACGCACCACTCAGTGCGTTAGTGTTCAAAATTGTTACCGATCCCTACGTAGGTCGCCTGGCGTATGTCCGAGTTTATTCCGGCTCGTTGAAACAGGGCGGTTCAGTAGTGAATCCGACTCGCGACCGCCGAGAACGCATTGGAAGACTGCTGCGCATGTATGCTGACCGCCGGGAAGACATCAGCGAGGTTTTAGCCGGTGATATTGGTGCAGTCCTTGGTATGAAGGAGTCCTTCACGGGCGACACTTTATGTGATGCAAATTCCCAGGTAATCCTGGAAAATATCTCGTTCCCGGAACCAGTGATATCGGTGTCCATTGAGCCCAAGACTACCGCTGACCAGGATAAGATGGGTGAGGCTTTGCGCAAGCTGTCAGAAGAGGACCCCACATTCAGGGTTCGTACGGATGAGGACACCGGTCAGACGATCATATCAGGAATGGGTGAGCTTGCACCTCGAGGTGCTCGTGGACCGAATGCTGCGAGAATTCCGGGTGCAGGCGCGAGTGGGCAAACCCCAGGTCGCATACCGCGAATCTATCACGACGTCGGTTGCGAAAGCTGAATACCGTTATGTACGCCAGAGCGGTGGTCGAGGGCAGTACGGTCATGTTGTCCTGGCGTTGGAACCGGGTGAAGCCGGGAGCGGTATCATCTTTGAGAACAATATCAGCATGGGCGTCATTCCTCGGGAGTATATTCCCGCAGTAGAAAAAGGCGTCAAAGACGCTGCTGAATCGGGTGTTCTGGCGGGTTTTCCAGTAGTTGATATTAAAATCTCCTTGCACGATGGCTCTTTCCACGAAGTGGATTCGAGCGAGATCGCATTCCGCATGGCGGGGTCTATGGCATTCAAGGAAGGAATGCTGTCAGCGGGTCCGGTATTGCTCGAGCCAATTATGAAAGTCGAAGTCATTATGCCGGAAGAATTCTTAGGCGATATCATTGGTCAATTAAACGCACGCCGAGGTGAAATCCTGGGAATGGACTCTCGACCTGGTGGAGCTCATGCTGTTTCGGCGATGGTGCCCCTGGCTGAGATGTTCGGCTATGCCACCGATTTACGCTCTGGCACCCAGGGCCGCGGTGTCTTTTCGATGGAGTTTGATCATTACGCGCGGATGTCAGAAAATGTTGCCCGTGCGATCGTTGGCGCTTGAATAAATTGAGTGCTGGTAAATCAATAAAAAATAAAACCGACATACATAAGGAATTATTGACAAGGAGATAGTAGATGGGAAAGCAGAAATTTGATCGAAGCAAACCACATATGAACGTGGGTACGATGGGACACATTGACCATGGGAAGACGACGCTGACGGCGGCGATCACGAAGTGGTGTGCGTTGAAGGGATTGGGAGATTATCGAGCGTTCGATACGATCGACAATGCGCCGGAAGAGAAAGCGCGAGGGATCACGATCAACATAGCGCACGTGGAATACCAGACAGAGAACCGGCACTATGCGCACGTGGATATGCCAGGGCACCGAGACTACATCAAGAACATGATCACGGGAGCGGCGCAGGTGGACGGAGCGATACTTGTGGTGGCAGCGCCGGATGGACCGATGCCGCAGACGAGAGAGCACGTACTGCTGGCGAGGCAGGTGGAAGTGCCAGCGATCGTGGTGTACATGAACAAAGTGGACATGATGGACGACGAAGAGCTGCTGGAGCTGGTGGAGCTGGAATTGAGGGACCTGCTGAACGAGTACGGGTTCCCAGGAGATGAGACACCGATAGTGAGGGGGAGTGCGCTGGCAGCATTGGAGAGCACGAGCCAGGACCCGGATGCAGAGGAGTATGAGAGCATCAAAGAGCTGATGAGGGTAGTGGACGAGTACATACCGGAGCCAGTGAGAGACGTGGACCGACCGTTCATGATGAGTGTGGAAGACGTGTTCTCGATCAAGGGGAGGGGGACGGTAGTGACGGGAAGGATCGACCGGGGATTGGTGAAGGTAGGAGACCCGGTGGACATCGTAGGATTGAGAGAGAAGAGCCTGAACTCGGTGGTGACGGGAGTGGAGATGTTCCACAAGTCACTGGAGCAGGGGATGGCGGGAGACAATGCTGGACTGCTGCTGAGAGGCATCGAGAGAACGGACGTGGAAAGAGGCATGGTGGTAGCGAAACCGAAGTCGATCACGCCGCACAAGAAATTCATGAGCGAAGTGTATGTGCTGAGGAGAGACGAGGGAGGCAGGCACAAAGCCTTCTTTACGGGATACCGACCGCAGTTCTTCGTGAGGACGATGGACGTGACGGGGAATATCCAGCTGCCAGAAGGAATAGAGATGGTGATGCCGGGAGACAACGTGAACCTGGAAGTGGAGTTGATCGTGCCCGTGGCGTTGGAACAGGGATCGAAGTTTGCGATCCGAGAAGGTGGTCTGACGGTTGGCGCTGGCGTCATCACGAAGATCCTGGACTAGGCGAATCAAAAAGCTGGAGTTAATGAATGGCTAAACAAAAAATCCGTATCCGTTTGAAAGCATATGACCACCGAGTGCTGGACCAATCAGCCAAGCGTATTGTTGAGACTGCAGAGCGAACTGGTGCCAGAGTAGTTGGTCCAGTACCCTTGCCAACTCGGATAGAAAGGTTTACAATACGACGTTCGACTTTTATCGACAAAGACTCGCACGAGCATTTTGAAATTCGAACGCACAACCGTTTGATTGATGTTCTCGATCCAGATTCGAAGACCATCGATATGTTGATGCGCCTGAACCTTCCTGCGGGAGTCGATATTGAAATAAAGATTTAGGTATTATCCGCTGGTCACCTGGTTGGATGCAAGCAGAAAGAAAATCCTGCAGGTGACTGGTTGGTGAATACAGGCAGTGCAAGTACGGTACTGAAGGCGAATCCGAAAAACCGTTGTTTCGCTGAAGGCTGGAAAACTACACTGCGGGCAGGGATGATGCAGTCTTGCCCAGGCTGACAGTCCTGAAAAAATTTGGTAAGGAGACAATTGAAATGTTGAAAGGGCTAATTGGCAAAAAAGTCGGCATGACTCAGGTTTTCGACGACACGGGTGCAGTTGTACCGGTGACGATTATCGAAGCTGGACCATGCTATGTAACCCAGGTGCGCTCGGTTGAATCAGATGGTTACGCCGCAGTGCAGTTGGGTTTTGAGGAAACAAAGCCGAAACGTTTGACAGGTGGTCAATTAGGGCATCTTAAGCGCAACAGTCTCGCTCCGTTGCGCTTTTTGCGCGAGTTCCGGGTTAAGGACGCCGAAGTCACCGAGGGCGATAAAGTGGATGTTTCTGTGTTTACTGTAGGTGACCATGTGGATGTAGTGGGCACCAGTAAAGGTAAGGGTTTCCAGGGAGCTGTCAAGCGATATCACTTCCGTGGTGGACCAAAAACCCACGGACAATCGGACAGACAAAGAGCTCCTGGATCCCGCGGTTCGGGCACCACTCCAGGCAGGGTTTACAAAGGTGCACGCGGACCTGGACACATGGGCAATGACCGTGTCACTGCCCAGAATCTGGTTGTTGCTTTGGTGGATGTTGAACGCAACCTTTTGGGTGTGCGAGGATCAGTCCCCGGCGCCAGGGGCGGTGTGGTCATGATCAAACTCGCACGCAAGCAGTAACTGGGCAAAATGGAGATAATTAATCATGGAAATTGATGTCTTAAACATGGAAGGCGAAAAAGTTCGCACCGTCGATTTACCGGCGGGGATCTTTGAAGCCAATGTAAATCTCGATTTGATGCACCAGGCATATGTTCGCCAGATGGCGAATGCGCGCTTAGGCACTCACAGCACAAAAACGCGCAGTGAGGTATCTGGTGGAGGAAGGAAACCCTGGCGGCAAAAAGGCACAGGGCGTGCACGACAGGGTTCCACACGTTCGGCTCAATGGGTGGGTGGTGGAAAGGTTCATACACCTAAACCGCGCAGTTATACCCAGGCGATGCCCAAGAAAATGCGCCGGGCTGCATTACGTTCAGCCCTTACTGTTAAAGCGGCTGATAAAGAGATCATTGTGGTAGATGATTTGGTGCTGACAGACTCCAAGACCCGTTTGATGGTTCAGGCGTTAGAGAAATTAGTCGGTGATTCCAGCGCATTGGTCATCATTCCGGAAAAGACCCCTCAGTATGAAGCGGTCTCCCGTTCGGTACACAATATTCCAGAAGCGAAATCTATACTGGCAGGATATCTCAATATTCGGGACCTGCTAAGTTTCGATAAGCTGGTCGTGCCTCTGCCCGCGATAGAAGTTATTGAGCGGTACCTGGGGTGAGTTGGAGAGGAAAATGACGACGATATATGACGTAATCCGCAAACCGGTGGTCACTGAGAAATCGAACTACCTCAGCGGAAAATTAAACAAGTACGTTTTCGAAGTAACCAACGATGCCACCAAGGCATTGGTGAAGGAAGCAATTGAAACGATTTTCGATGTTGATGTGATTAATGTCAACGTCATCAATGTCCCTGCCAAACGGACAAGACGAATGCGCAGCCGGCGTGTGCTGGTTCGGCGCAGTGGATATAAAAAAGCAATCGTGACCATTGGTGAGGGACAGTCGATCCCGATTTTTGAAGGAGTAAGGTAATGGCGGTCAAGAAATATAAACCGACAACCCCGGGTCTCCGTGGGATGACTGGGCACACATTTGAAGAAATCACCAAGGATAAACCAGAGCGTTCTCTCACCATCCCGCGCAGGAGAAAAGGCGGTCGCAATGCAAGCGGGCGCATTACCGTCCGTCACCAGGGTGGTGGTCATCGCAGGCAGATCCGATTGGTCGATTTCAAGAGAAACAAACATGGTGTGCCTGCACGTGTAGCTGCCATCGAATATGATCCCAACCGGACTGCACGTCTGGCGTTATTGTTCTATGCCGATGGAGAGAAGCGTTATATCATCGCACCTCTGGAAATCAGGGTTGGTGATACGCTGGTTTCTGGTGAGAATGTTGAAGTACGCCCTGGGAATGCAATGCCTATTTCCAACATCCCGGTAGGCACGCTGGTGCATAACATCGAATTGAGCGAGGGTAGGGGCGGTCAGTTGGTGCGAGCGGCTGGAAGTGCTGCTCAGCTCCTGGCGAAAGAAGGTGACTACGCTCAGGTACGTATGCCCTCCGGAGAGGTACGGCTGATACGCCAGAAATGTTATGCCACCATCGGTCAGGTTGGTAACCTGGACCACGGCAATATCAAGCTGGGAAAAGCCGGGCGCAAACGCCATATGGGAATTCGACCTACTGTTCGTGGGACGGCAATGTCCCCGAGAGACCATCCTCATGGCGGTGGTGAGGGTCGGCAGCCCATTGGTATGCCTGGTCCAAAATCCCCTTGGGGAAAACCCACCCTGGGTTACAAGACACGCCGCAACAAGAAGACGGACAAATTCATCGTCCGCAGGCGTGGTAAGAAGCGCAAGTAGTAGATGAGTGCTTAGGAGAAAGATATATGGGACGATCATTAAAGAAAGGGCCGTTTGTAGACCCGAAATTACTAAAAAAAATCGAAGTGATGAATGAGCGTGGTGACAAGAAGGTTATTCGTACGTGGAGCCGGGCAAGTATGATATTTCCCCAAATGGTGGGACATACGATTGCCGTTCATGACGGTCGCCGGCACGTTCCGATCTACGTCACTGAGACGATGGTAGGGCACAGGTTGGGTGAATTTGCGCCCACGCGAACTTACCGCGGACACGTTGCCGAGAAAAAGATAAGGAGATAGGGAAGTGGCACAGGATATTTTTGCACATTCGCGCTTTATTCCGATCTCTGCTCAGAAGGTGCGCCAGGTCATCGACATGGTTCGAGGCAAAGACATTGTAGATGCGATAAATTCTTTGAAATTCGTGCCGAATGGTGCCGCCCAGCCAGTTTCCAAAGTGCTCACATCTGCTATGGCGAATGGAGAGGAAAATTTTGGCATCAGCCGGGACGACCTGTTCGTTTACCGCATTTCCGCGGATGAAGCGCCTACCCGAAAGTGGCGCCGCTTTGGGGCAAGAGGTCGTTTCAAGCCCTGGCTGCGGCGTTCGGCTCACATCACTGTCGTGCTGCGAGAGAGAGAGAAATAAGGAGAAAATATGGGTCGTAAAGTTCATCCAATTGGTTTTCGTCTTAAAATCAACCGTACCTGGGAAGGGCGCTGGTATGCAGAAGGCAGGGAGTATGTCAAGAATCTGCATCAGGATTTCCATCTGAGGAATATCATACGTCAGGAAACTGAACGCGCAGGTGTCAGCCTTATTGAGATTGAGCGTTTTCCCGGAAAAATGAAGATCATCGTTCACACCGCGAAACCTGGTATTTTTATCGGTAGAAAAGGTGAAAACGTCAAGAAAATCCGGGGAATTCTGGAAGCCGAAGTAGGTCAAAAGATCGATTTGGAAATCAAAGAGATTAAATCGCCGGACCTGGACGCAAACCTGGTCGCGCATAATATCGCTGACCAGTTGACCAGGCGTATCAGTTATCAACGCGCCATGAAGCGCGCAATCCAGCAATCCATGCGCCAGGGTGCGGAAGGCATCCGTGTGGAAGTTGCAGGAAGGTTAAGTGGTGCTGAAATGGCGCGCTCGATCAACATGAGAGAAGGTCGCGTGCCTCGGCAGACGCTCCGTGCGGACATCGACTTTTATCAGACAGACGCCCCAACGTCCTACGGTCAGATTGGGGTGAAGGTCTGGATCTACCGAGGGGAAATTCTCCCTGAGGCAGAAGACAAGATAGAGATGCCCGAAGGAGTTTATGTTAGTGAGTAGGTGACTGTGTTACCTGCGGCTGGGTGATTTCCGAAAGAAAACACCGGTATCCTGGATACATCAGCAGTGCGGGAAACAAAGACACTTTAACCCATTAGTAAAGAAGGTAATACGATGTTAATGCCGAAAAGAGTAAAGTGGCGAAAGCAAATGCGCGGTCGAATGAGAGGAAAGGCTCAGCGCGGTAACACAGTCACATTTGGTGATTTTGGGCTTTTAGCTTTAGAACCAGGCTGGGTTTCTGCCCGGCAGATTGAAGCGGCTCGACGAGCTGTGGTACGAACAATGCGCCGTCGTGGGAAATTCTGGATCAGGATTTTCCCTGACAAACCTGTAACCCAAAAACCTGCGGAAACTCGTATGGGGAAGGGAAAGGGTAACGTTGAGTTTTGGGTAGCAGTCGTTAAGCCGGGACGGGTGATGTTTGAGATCGGTGGTGGTTTACCGGACGATGTTTGTCTTGAAGCTTTGCGGCTAGCGCAATACAAGCTTTCCATCAAGACCAAAATCGTCAGCCGTCAGGATTATGTAGGAGGAGAATGATGGCGAAGAAAGAGGATATCCGAAACCTTTCTGACGAAGAGCTCAGGTCCAAGATCATGGATGCGCGCGAAGAAATGATGAACTTCCGTTTCCAGCAAACTACGGGTGAGTTGTCCGACTTTAACAGCATTAGCTTCACCCGGCGTGAAATCGCCCGTATGCTTACGATCCTTCGTGAGCGTGAGATTGAGGCAGCCAATGGAGGTCAAAATGAATAACCGTCGTCGATTGAATGGCGTTGTTACCAGTAACAAAATGCAGAAAACTGTAGTCGTGGAGATTACACGAACTTACCGCCATCCTTTGTATAAAAAAGTTGTGCACAGCTCAAAACGCGTGATGGCGCATGATGAATTGGATTGTCAGATGGGAGATCATGTACTCCTGGTTGAAAGTCGTCCTATCTCCCGGCATAAACGCTGGGTTGTAGAGAAAATCATCCGCAGGGATGAGGCCGCTGGCGAACCTGCTTTGTTGGTGGAGGAGTAAAGATGATCCAGCAGGAAACTCGCCTCAGGGTTGCTGATAACACAGGCGCTCGTGAATTATTGGTCATCCATGTCATGGGTGGTTCGAAACGACGCTATGGTCGTGTGGGCGATGTAATCGTTGGCACGGTGAAATCAGCCACTCCCACAGGTTCTGTTAAGAAATCAGATGTTGTGCGCGCAGTGATCGTGCGCTGTTCCAAAGAATGGCGCCGGGATGATGGTTCGACGATCAGATTCGATGATAATGCGGCTGTGATCTTGGACACCGATGGTAAGAACCCCAAGGGAAGCCGAATTTTCGGTCCAGTCGCGCGCGAATTGCGAGAAAAGGGTTACATGCGCATCGTCTCGCTGGCTCCGGAAGTTTTGTAGAGCCGAAGAAGAAATATTATCGCAGGAGCTAGAAGAGTGAAAGCTAAAATTCGAAAAGGTGATACTGTCGAGATCATTAGTGGTCGTGAGGCAGACAAAGGCAAACGAGGAGAAGTGATCCGAGTGGTGCCGGACAAGCACAGAATTATTGTGCAGGGTGTGAATCTTCGAAAGAAAGCCACACAACGAGTCCAAACTCAGGGTCGTGGGTTCAACCCGGGAATAATTGAATTTGAGGCAGCCATCGATATCTCAAACGTGATGCTGGTTTGCCCAAAATGCGATCATGCTTCCCGAATAAGTATTCAACGCAGCGAAAGTGGCGCAATGCGCGTCTGCAAGAACTGCGACTCCAGTTTTGAATAGAAGTGGAAAATATGTTAGGAGTCAGGCTATGAGCCAGGTTTTGAAAGAAAAGTACCACCAGGATGTTGTCGAGGCACTGAAGAAAGATCTCAGCCTTGAGAATGTGATGGAAGTGCCGCGCATCAAGAAAGTGGTTTTAAATATTGGTGTCGGTGAAGCTTTGGATAATGCCAAAGCCCTGGATGCGGCAGTGGATGACATGACCATGATCACCGGTCAAAAACCGGTCATCACCAAAGCACGCAAAAGTATTGCTGCATTCAAGCTGCGCGAAGGCCGCGCCATTGGTGTTAAAGTCACATTACGCGGCGAGAGGATGTGGTCGTTCCTGGACAGGCTTATGAACATCGCCCTTCCACGTGTGCGTGACTTCCGTGGTGTATCAGCAGATTCGTTCGACGGCAGGGGCAATTACACCCTTGGTTTACGCGAGCAGTTGGTTTTTCCTGAAATCAATTATGACAAAATTGACAAAGTTCGCGGGATGGAAATAACGATCGTAACCACCGCCCGTAACGATCAAGAAGGCAGGCAATTATTGGCATTACTCGGTATGCCGTTCAGGAAGGAAGGTTTTTAAATGGCAAAGAAAAGTATAGTTATTCGGGAAACCCGGCGCAAATACCCGAACAGGGTCCGGAACCGCTGCATGTTATGTGGTAGACCGCGCGGTTACATCAGGCGATTTGGATTATGCCGAATCTGCTTCCGTGAAAAAGCTCTTCAGGGCAAACTCCCTGGGGTAGTTAAATCTTCCTGGTAGCCGGGTGGAGGTAAAGATATGGTTATAACTGATCCGATTGGCGATATGTTGACTCGTGTGCGTAATGCACAGATGGCTGGGCACCAGATGGTCTCTATGCCTGGCTCAAAATTGAAAGTACACATAGCCAGAATATTAAAAGAAGAGGGTTACATCACCGGCTACGAGGTTGTTGATGGCAAGGTGGCGAACTCGAAGGTTCTGCGTATTCGCTTGAAGTACATCGGCGAACGCCGCGACCGCCGTCCTGTGATCTCTGGACTGGAAAGAATCAGCCGTCCGGGGCGCAGGGTGTATAAAGGAAAATCTGAAATCCCTTGGGTTTTGTCAGGGATGGGTATTGCCATCCTGTCCACACCCAAAGGTATTATGACCGGACAGCGCGCACGCCAGCTTGGTGTTGGCGGTGAAGTCCTGTGTAAGATTTGGTAAGGAGGTAACAGTGTCACGTATTGGTCGTATGCCTATCACTGTTCCGGATGGCGTTGATATCAAACTTAACGGTTCGCATGTCTTAGTTAAGGGACCCAAGGGGCAGTTGTCCCGTGTTTTCCCTTCTGAGGTGACGATTGAGCGCGAGAATGGTGACCTGGTGGTTAAAAGACCGTCCGATGAGCCTCGCTACAGGGCGTTACACGGTATGTCCCGCGCTTTGCTGAACAACATGGTGGTTGGTGTCAGTTCAGGATTTGAACGCACTCTTGAGATTAACGGTGTCGGTTATCGAGGAGAAATGGATGGGAGCAACCTGGTGCTGTATGTAGGTTACTCACATCCAGTTATAGTGGAACCCCCTGAGGGGATCAGTTTTGAGACGGATGCACGAACCAGACAGATCAAAGTACTCGGTTATGACAAAGAAATGGTCGGTCAAATCGCAGCCAACATCCGCAAGGTGAGACCCCCAGAACCATATAAAGGTAAGGGGATTAAATATATTGAAGAGAAGATCCGGCGCAAGGCTGGTAAAGCAGGAAAGGCATAGGCGTAGGAAAGATGAAAAAATCACGAAATGAAGCACGCCTTAAAAGGCACGCACGTGTCCGCAAGAAAATTATCGGAACGACTGAAAGACCTCGGTTGAATGTCTTCCGCAGCCTCGCTGAAATTTATGCGCAGGTGATCGATGATACGAAAGGTTGTACGCTCGTGTCCGCTTCTTCAATTGACCACGATCTGCGCCCGAAAATGGATGGCTTAAAAAAGTCTGAACAGGCCAAGCTTGTGGGTAAAGCGCTGGCTGAACGTGCGAAGGAGAACGGTATTTCTTCTGTTGTATTCGACCGAGGTGGTTACCAGTTCACCGGAAGAGTGAAAGCATTGGCTGAAGCTGCCCGCGAAGGTGGCCTGGAGTTTTAGGAGAATTATATGTCAGACTACGAACAATCTGATTTTACGCAAGAATACGACGAACGTGTTGTCGATATCGCCCGGGTAGCAAAAGTTGTCAAGGGTGGGCGGCGTTTTTCTTTTCGCGTCACCGTTGTAGTTGGTGATAACCGTGGGAACGTTGGTGTGGGAATAGGGAAAGCTAATTCCGTTCCGGATGCCATGCGAAAGGCTTCAGAACGAGCCAAGAAAAATATGCACAGAGTAGCCGTGTATGGCAGCACTATCCCACACGAAGTTATCGGGAAAGTTGCCGGTGCTCGTGTTCTACTTAAACCCGCTTCCCCGGGTACAGGCGTTATCGCTGCTGGCGGTGTGCGCGCTGTGATCGAAGCTGCAGGAATTTCCGACATCCTGACGAAATCATTGGGCAGTAATAACATCCTGAATGTCGTCTCGGCAACAATGGAAGCTCTAAACACATTGAAATCTCCCCAGGAGGAAGCAGCACGCCGGGGCAAAAATGTGAATGAAGTGACCCCATTCTGGGACCGGAGGAAAAATGCCTGAGAAGAAAATGCTCCGCATTACATTGGTGAAAAGTCCAATCGGATATTCCCAGCGCCACAAGGACACCGTCCGGGCGATCGGATTACGCCGCTTGAACCAAACGATTGAGCAGCCGGATACACCCACCATGCGTGGGATGGTGGCGAAGGTTAACCACCTTGTCTCCGTAGAGGTTGTCTCAAACGAGGAAAATAATAAAGAGGAAGAATAAAAGATCATGAAATTACACGATCTGAAACCTCAATCAGGGTCAAAAAAATCGCGCAAACGAGTTGGTCGCGGTCCGGGAGCAGGGCAGGGTAAGACTGCTGGTCGTGGGACCAAAGGTCAGGGTGCACACGCTGGTGGAGGCACTCGCCTATACCATCAGGGTGGTAATCTCCCTTTCTACCGCCGTCTACCTTTCATGCGTGGAGTCGGGTTCACCCCGATCAACAGGATTGAGTACAACGAGGTTAACCTTGAAAAATTGACGAGCTTCACTGCTGACAGCGAAGTAACTCCGCAATCCCTTGCGGAAGCTAACCTGCTCAGTAAGCTCTCTAATCCGGTAGTGATTCTGGGGCGCGGTGAAGTCGATGTACCCCTGAAAGTTCAGGTACACCGGATCAGTAAAAACGCCAAAGCAAAGATCGAAGCTGCCGGTGGAAGTGTAGAGATCCTTGAACTCTCGTAGAAAACAGGAGTTTGAATTATGAAGCGCTCCAATTGGCGCTATTTATGGACAGCACACGATATTCGCAAGAAGCTGCTGATCACATTTTTGATTCTGGCGATCTACCGACTGGCAGCTCATATCCCTGTACCGGGTGCGAATCCAGAAGTGATCCAGCGATTTGTTGCTGGGGGAAGCCCGGGGAGCCAGCTTATTGGCATCCTGGACTTGCTCTCTGGTGGCACGATCGCCAACTTCTCGGTCCTTGCGATGGGAGTTTACCCGTATATCACCGCCCAGATTATCCTGCAGCTGCTGGTCCCAATCATCCCTGCCCTTCAAAAGAGAATGGAAGAAGACCCCCGCGAAGGACAGAAATGGATGGAGAAATGGACCTTGTTGCTTGCGGTACCTATGGCAGCATTGAACGCTATCGGTCAAATTAACCTGTTCACAGCGATGACGGGCGGAATACCAGTCATACCCAATTTTGGATTCTCAGCTGGTAATTTCCTTTTCTCATTCATGGTAATTGCCTCGATGACAGCCGGGACCATGTTCGCCATTTGGCTGGGTGAATTGATTTCGGAATATGGTATCCGTAACCAGGGTCTCAGTTTGATCATCTTTGCCGGTATCGTCGCCAGGGTTCCTTCAAACTTGCAGCAGATCCTCGTTGATGAACAATATCGCTGGATTTTGTTGACGATCATGGTTGTCATCACAGGTTTGACAATTTTTGCCATCATTTATGTGCAGCAAGGCACGCGCAATGTTCCGGTAATCTACAAGGGACGCATGATTGGCAGGAAGATGACCATGTCAACTCGCACTTACCTTCCTTTGAAAGTCAACATGGCAGGCATGATCCCATTGATCTTCGCCCAATCACTGCTGACCTTCCCGGCGGTTTTCGGCAGCTTTTTCTTGGCTTCCGAAACACCTTTCGTGAAGAACATGGCGAACACACTGCAGACCTTATTTGGTGGACAGGGCACATTTTTCAATATCACCTATTTCTTGTTAGTAGTGGCTTTTACTTTCTTTTACACCAGCATCCTCTTCCAACAGCAAAATTATGGTAGGAATCTGGTGCGCGCGGGAGCGGAAATTCCCAACATCAGCCCAAGAGATGATGGTATTTATATGCAGCGTTATCTGTCGAAAGTCCAGAATCGCATTACCTTACCCGGAGCTTTGTTTCTGGGTTTAGTAGCGGTACTGCCCTGGCTCCTCAGTCTCGTGCTGCCTGCTGGTATTGGTAGTAATGTGATGTTGATCCAATCAGCTGGTCTGTTGATCGTTGTGGGTGTTGTCCGTGACGTGTTCTTCAACATCGAGGCAGAGTTGAAACAGCGTTATGATGAGAAATTACTCGTCCGGTAGTGTGAGGGTGATTGGAGGCTAGATGGCTTTTTACATCGTCCTGATCGGTCCACCTGGAGCTGGTAAAGGCACACAGGCAAAGTTCATTACAGAAAAGATGAACCTGCCGCATATTTCCACGGGGAATCTGTTCCGCAGCAACTTTAAATTGGGCAGCGATCTTGGGAAACTGGCGATGGGATATATCGACTGTGGTGAGCTTGTTCCCGATTCGATCACCCTGGCGATGGTCAAAGAACGTCTGGCAGAAAGTGACTGTCAGGGAGGCGCTTTGCTGGATGGTTTCCCTCGCACTGTGGCTCAGGCAGAAGCATTCGATGAGATGCTGGCGGAGTCAGGTGAAAGCGTGACCGCAGTCCCTTTCATCGATGTCGCTGATGACGAACTTGTCAGACGATTGAGCGGAAGGTGGACATGTCGTGAAGCCGGGCACGTTTTCCATATGGTCTTCCAGCCTCCGAAGGAAGAAGGTGTGTGTGATTTTGATGGATCTGAACTTTATCAAAGAGAAGACGACAAACCATATACGGTGAAACATCGTATTGAGGTGTACCAGGAACAGACCTCGCCTTTGGTTGACTATTACCGAAACCAGGGCAAACTGGTCGCGGTAAATGGCGCAAATTCCATTGAGGAAATATCCCAGGAACTGCTTGGTAAATTACAAGTAATTGCGAATGAGGAGCTTGGATGACCTGGGAACGCAGCATCGTTGTCAAGAACCCATCGGAGCTGGAGCTTATGCGCGAAGCAGGACGGGTGAATGCCCTGGCTTTGGAAGAAGTGCGCCAGGCGATCAAACCGGGAGTGACCACGGGCGAGTTGGATGCGATTGCAGAAAGTTTCATCCGCAAGCATGGAGGCGTGCCAATTTTCAAAGGGTATCCAGGTCCTTATCCTTACCCGGCAACGATTAATGCCAGTATCAATGATGAGCTGGTGCATGGTATCCCGGGAGATCGAGCTCTCCAGGAAGGGGATATCATATCGATTGACTGTGGAACCTTGTTGAATGGTTATGTCGGCGATGCTGCCTTCACCGTAGGTGTTGGCGAGATATCCAACCAGGCTCAGGAGTTGTTGGATACGACTGAAAAAGCTTTATACGAAGGTATAAGCATGATGCGGTCCGGGAATCGGACAGGAGACGTTTCTGCTGCTATCCAGCGGTTTGTGGAAAGCAAAGGCTACCATGTAACCCGGGAATACACCGGTCATGGCGTAGGAAAAAACATGCACGAAGGTCCTCAGGTGCCCAATTATGGAACACCTGGCAGGGGTTTTGTCCTCCGCCCGGGTGTGACGATTGCTCTCGAGCCGATGGTATTGGTTGGGACGGCGAAGACGAAAGTAATGTCAGATAAATGGACGGTTGTTTCGTTTGATAATTCGTTGACAGCGCATTTCGAGCATACTATTGCTGTCACGGAAGACGGTCCGTGGATACTTACCTTGTTATAATGGAAAGTTCTGTACGGAAGATTAAAATAGAGGTATAATTAAAACTTTGGCTGAACTCGAAAGTGATGAGTAGAGGAAAGGAAGAAAAATTCGATGAAGGTATCTGCATCCATCAAGAAGAGATGTGCAAAATGCAAAATCGTCCGCCGCAAAGGTGTGTTGCGAGTTATTTGTGAAAATCCAAAACATAAGCAGCGACAAGGATAAGGATTATGGCGCGTATTGAAGGTGTTGATCTACCGCGAAATAAGCGGGTTGAAGTAGGGCTGACCTATATTTTTGGGATCGGTTTACCAAGGTCCCAGCGGTTGCTGTCTGCGACGGGTGTAAATCCCGACACGAGGATCAAAGACCTCACTGACAGCGAAGTGAACCAGATTCGTGAATATATCACCCAGAATTACAAGGTTGAGGGTGATTTGCGAAGAGAGGTTCAGTTAAATATCAAGCGTTTGATAGAAATTGGCTCTTATCGCGGCCTGCGCCACCGGCGCAACTTGCCGGTGAGAGGCCAGCGGACACGCACAAATGCGCGCACTATGAAAGGACCGAAAAAGACGGTTGCTGGTCGTGGGCGCAGGCGTGGTGCCACGAAGTAACAGGAAATTATTTTACAAAAGTGAGGTTGTATGGCTCAAAGCGTTCGATCCGCGCGTAGGAAATCAGGTGGCACAAAGAAGGTCAAGAGGACAGTTTCGTCAGGTCAGATTCATATCTTTGCCTCCTTTAACAATACGATCATTACGGTGACCGATTCTCAAGGAAACACGGTGGCATGGGGCAGTGCCGGTTCTGCAGGGTTCAAAGGTTCCCGGAAAAGCACCCCCTTCGCTGCCAGAATGGCTGCCGAACAGGCGATCAAAGCTGCAATGGCGATGGGTTTACAAGAAGCAGACCTTTTTGTTAAAGGTCCTGGTCCTGGGCGTGAATCAGCGATCCGCGCTGTTCAGTCACTCGGTCTGAAAGTCACTTCTATGGCAGACCTGACCCCGGTACCTCATAATGGCTGCCGCCCGCCCAAGAAGCGTCGCGTTTAGGTTTATTTTTTAGATGGAAGGAATAAGGATCTATGGCTAGATATCGTGGACCCGTTTGCAAGCTTTGCCGGAGAGAGGGCGAGAAGCTGTTCTTAAAAGGATCTCGCTGCTTCACTCCCAAATGTGCAATGGAAAAAAAGAGCTACCCGCCGGGTGCTCACGGAAAAATGGCGCAGTTTCGACGGCGTCGAGAATCAGACTATAACCGCCAGCTGCGCGCCAAACAAAAAGCACGCCGGATGTACGGCATCCTGGAACGGCAGTTCCGCCGCTACTTCGAAGAATCACTTCAACGTCGTGGTTTGACGGGACTCAATTTGCTCCAAATTCTGGAAACCCGAATGGACAATGTCGTTTTCCGCCTGGGTTATGGGAACAGCCGCAATGAAGCACGCCAGCTGGTAACCCATGGGCATTTCGAAGTCAACGGTCGCAGGACCGACGTGCCTTCAATGCTCTTAAATCCTGGGGATGTCGTCAGTGTTCGTGAAGGTTCCAGGGCAAAAATATACTTTAAACAACTGCCAGATTTTGCGGAAGATACGAATGTACCAGCCTGGTTGGATCGTGATTTGCGCAATCTTTCAGGTAAGGTAATTCGCATGCCAGAACGTGGCGAGATGGACAGCAATCTGCAAGAGCAGTTAATTGTTGAATACTATTCACGCTAAATGGATTTGGATGTGGTGATTTGGGAACAACAACATTCGAACGTTTCAGGGAAGAGGTGAACTGTGCTTAGTCTCAACAATATGGTCACGCCCAAGATTGAGCGTGAAGCGGAAGCACGAAATTATGGAAAATTTGCAATTGGTCCATTGGAGCGCGGATATGGCGTGACTATGGGTAATGCGCTGCGCAGGGCGTTACTTGCTTCGTTGGAAGGTGCAGCCGTAACATCGATCCGCATCGCTGACGTACAGCATGAATTCAGCGGGATCCAGGGAGTGCGTGAAGACGTGATCCGGGTGATGCTGCAGATCAAACAGCTGCGCATGAAGATGGTCGATGTCAGTTCTGCCAGACTCCATCTTGAAGTGCGCGGCAGTGGTGTGGTCACGGCGGGAGATATCATCGCCCCGCCAGAGATCGAAATCATGAACCCCGATTTGTATCTGTTTACAGTGGATGACAATGATGCAGATCTGGAAATTGAAATGACCGTGGAAATGGGCAGGGGTTATTCTCCATCCGACGATCGAACAGGAAAACTGCCAATCGGTGAACTCCCTGTCGATGCCATTTTCAGCCCGGTCAGGCGTGTAAATTGGGAAGTTGGTTCCACTCGTGTTGGACAAAACACGAATTACGACCGGCTTGTCCTTGAGATTTGGACCGATGGAACATACAGCCCTGAGGATGCTCTCAGCACCGGATCGAAAATATTAATCGATCAGTTGAGGCATCTCGCCGGTATCAGCGAAGAGACCCTTGCTGCAATAGCTTATGAAGAGGAAGAAACATCTCATCTGACCAGCGAGATGATCGAAACCCCCATTGAAAACCTTGATCTTTCTGTGAGGGTTTTCAACTCGCTGAAGCGCACCGGTATCACAACAGTGGGTGAGGTACTTGAGCTCCTCGAAAAGGGTGATGAAGCTGTCATGTCGATCCGCAATTTTGGTGAAAAGAGCCTGGATGAGCTCCGTTTGAAAATGACGGAAAAAGGTTACATCCAGGACGATATCGAAATGGAATTGGAGTAGTCGAGATGCGACACCGAGTAGCTGGAAAACGACTCAGCCGTGGAACGGGTGAGCGCGCTGCACTGCGGCGAATAATGGTAAAACAACTCTTTGAGCACGAACGGATCCAAACCACCCGTGCAAAAGCGCAGGCTGTCCGCGGGCACGCAGAACGCCTGATCACCCTTGCCAAGAAAGGTAATGCAGCTGGTGGCGCACAGATGGTGCATGCCCGCAGATTGGCAGCAGCCCGTTTGAGCGATCCTGGGATTGTGCGAACACTTTTTGATGACATCGCACCTCGTTATGAGAATCGACCGGGTGGATACACGCGCATGACCCGTCTGGGTTTACGCCAGGGAGATGCTGCGGAGATGGTGATCTTGGAGCTGGTTGAAGATTAATCCTGACTGGTAGAACCTGGCTGGTTCTTTCAGTCCAGGCGTTGCCAGCAGACAATGGCACTTTACAAAGTTATTCTCGCTTATGATGGAACCGGTTATGCCGGATTCCAGCGACAGGCAAAAGCCAAGACGGTTCAGGGGACGTTAGAGGCTGCCTTGCGAAGCATTGGCTGGCAAGGGAGAACTATCCTTGCGGCTGGAAGGACAGACCGCGGGGTTCATGCCTCCGGGCAGGTTGTTGCATTCGATTTGGAATGGATTCACGGTGAAGGCGCGTTATTATCAGCTATCAACGCAAACTTGCCTGATGACATCTCCGCTTTGCATGCCAGTCAGGCACAACCGGGGTTTCATCCCAGGAAGAGCGCTCTGAAAAGGCACTACCGTTACAGCCTGGTTTGCCGGGAGCAGCGCCAACCCTTGGAAGAACGTTACGCCTGGCGCATCTGGCCCAGTGTCGAAGGTAGTGAACTCCAAAAGGCTGCCCGGTGTTTCATTGGCGCTCATGATTTCGCAGCCTTTGGCAGCCCGCCTCGACCTGAAAGCAAGACAACCAGGACGGTTCAGACAGCGGTTTGGAGCGGTGACGGCGTCCGGCTGGATTTTGACATCGAAGCTGATGCGTTCTTGTATCACATGGTGCGCAGGCTGGTATTCGTGATGGTAGCATTTGCCCGGGGAAAAGTGTCCAAAGATGATCTCTTGATCAGTTTGCAGACCGGGAAGGAACTTCATCCAACAGGAATAGCGCCACCGAACGGTCTGGTTTTGATGGGAGTATCTTACGAACCTTCAATAGAAGTGAGAAAACTTGGCAGTGAGTTAGAAATAATCAGGTGATTTTTTTTGTTAGGAGAATTTGAAAGTGGATAAAACATACACACCAAAAGCAGGTGACATCACCGAAGAATGGTATTTAGTGGATGCAAACGGTCAGAACCTCGGACGGCTTGCTTCACGGATCGCTACAGTATTACTTGGCAAAGACAAGCCAACTTTCACACCCGGTGTTGAAATGGGTGTTAATGTTATAGTGATCAATTGTGAGCGTGTAAAGACGACCGGGAAGAAAATGGACGCAAAATTCTATTATCGCCACAGTCTTTATCCGGGCGGTTTGAAAGCGATCAGCCTGCGAGATCAGCTGGCGAAGCACCCCGACAGGGTTCTTCAGTCAGCAGTGTGGGGGATGGTCCCACATAATAAATTTGGAAGAAAATTGATCAAGAAGTTGAGGATTTATGCCGGTCCTGAGCATCCGCATCAGGCGCAAAACCCAACCACATTGACCTTAACGAAGGAGTAAGAGCATGGCAGTTCAATATTATGAAGGAATCGGACGCCGCAAGACCAGTACTGCCCGAGTACGTCTTATGGCAGGATCAGGAAATTTTGTTGTCAATCAAAAAGTTGCCGTAGATTATTTCACGCGTGCTGGCGACATCCAGACGATCCTGGAACCGCTCGAAGCGTCGGGAGAGGCGATAAATTCCATGGACATCAGCGTGATTGTAAAAGGCGGTGGCGTCACCGGACAGACTGATGCAGTTAAACTTGGGCTTGCTCGCGCCCTGATTAAACTCAATCCTGATTATCGCACTGTCATGCGCAAAGGTGGTTTCCTAACTCGTGACGCACGCGAGAAAGAACGCAAGAAGCCAGGTCTAAAAAGAGCTCGAAAAGCACCGACCTACACAAAGCGTTAAGAGTTATTGTCCTTCAGAGAGCTCTTCGAACAGAGCTCCGGATAAACATCCATTATGGAGTCCTTACTTGGTACACCATTTTGGTCAAACTTCTAAAAGAATTTTTTGCCAGCTTGATCATGGCAAAAAATTCGTATTTAAACCATGAAACCTGACAACTCTCAACTTAACAACGGCGTCACTATACTCGGTTTAGGTCCAGGTGATCCTGAGTCTCTCACGGTCCGTGCCAGCGAGATATTGGAAAACACAAAAGAGATCTGGCTGCGCACTTCTCAGCACCCGGTGGTCGCAGCATTTCCAGAAAGTATTGATATCCACTCGTTCGATGATTTGTACCAGACTGCTGAGAATTTCGAGTTTGTATATGCTCAGATCGTCAACGAGATTATTGACCTGGGTCAGCGCCCAGGTGGGGTAGTTTACGCGGTGCCTGGGCACCCACTTGTGGCTGAGGCAACCTGTCCGGAGATCGTCAGACGGGCACAGCAAATTCAGTTGAGAGTTGATGTAATTCCAGGTTTGAGCTTCCTGGAGCCCATACTCAGTGCATTAAATCTTGACATGTTCCCACAGACCACGCTAATGGATGCTTTAGAGCTGAGCCTGCTCAATGTCCCCCCATTTCCACCGTCTGCCCCTGTTATTATCGCTCAGATACATTCCCGTATGGTTGCATCGGATGTCAAATTAACTCTAAATTCGATTTACCCGGATGAACACCCCGTAATTCTGGTGCACGCGGCTGGAACTGAGCATCAGCTGGTCGAGGAGTTGAACCTGTTTGAGCTGGACCGCAGCCAACACTTCGGTTTGCTCAGTTCACTTTATGTGCCTGCGCTTGAACCAGATACATCTTTTGAATTGTTCCAGGAAGTCATCGCGCGTTTACGCGCGCCAGATGGCTGCCCATGGGACCGCGAGCAGACCCACCTGAGCCTGCGTCAGTACCTTCTTGAGGAGACTTACGAGGCTCTTGACGCCCTGGATGCTGAAGATCCACAGGCAATGATGGAAGAGTTTGGTGATATTTTGCTCCAGGTTGTCCTGCACGCCCAAATAGCTTCTGAATCAGGCGACTTCGCGATGGCAGATATTTTGAAGTCCGTCAATCGAAAGATTGTTCGCCGCCACCCGCATGTTTTTGGTTCACTCAAAACGGATGATACCAACGTCGTCCTGCAAAACTGGGAGCGGCTGAAAGCTGAAGAGCGACAGGAAAAAGGTCAGGACAAGAAAGGTTTGTTGGATGGAGTTGCTTTGGCATTACCTGCCCTTGTTCAGGCAAGGCAGTACCTTTCTCGGGCTGCCAGATTAGGATTCGATTGGCAAGATATCACCTTTGTCGTAGCTAAAGTGCAGGAAGAATTAAATGAGGTTTATTCGGCTGAGGAATCCAAAAGAGAGTCGGAGATCGGAGACCTGCTCTTCGCCATTGCCAACCTGGCACGCTGGTACGACATCGATCCCGAAAGCGCGCTGCGATCGGCGAACCAGAGATTTAAGGCAAGGTTTTCTTACCTCGAAAATTGGGCAAAGAATGAAAACAGATCGCTGGAAAACTTAACAATTAACGAGATGCTGGATGTCTGGGCTGAAGCGAAATTGCATCTCGGTCAGGATTGATTTCGCAGAGACACACCATAGGCGATGGTGAAGCCCAGGTAAATGGTCATCAATAACCAACCGCTGATTGTTTGCCAGAAAGCGGCGGATTGGGTAGCTGCGACGAAAGCGCCGAGCAGGTTGGCGAACAATAATGAAAAAACCATTCCCCTGCGTGCTGTTTCGGCGAGAGTGTCAATAAATCCTCTCAACGCCCACAGGATCAGACCGAGACCAAATAGAGCGGAACCATAGAGGCGAGCAAAGGCGGCGATATTCCAGTACATCAGCGGATCGTCTGAGGGGATATCGGGAACCCCAAAAATATTCAGGGCTAATGGGGCATACAAACCCAGTGCTATCCCCATGATAACCCAGGTGATCGCATTCACCGTAACCAGTGCAGATAATTTCATTTGTTTTATTTTTCTCCTAGTTGGATTGCCAGCGAGAATATATGGCTGTCGAAAGCAGCCTGCCGGCGCTTTTCTCTTTGATGGTCAATTCGCCGGTCATGATGCTGCCCAGAAAACCGCGGGTCATATCTTCGAGGGCATAATTTACGCTTAATGCCGAGGCACGGATAGCGTAAGCTGTAATCACAACAAATAAAGGATCGCCTGACAGAACCTGGCGGCAATAATCGAGCAGTTCTGGTAAGGACTGGAAGAGTTCCCATACCTGTCCTTCCGGTCCCCTGCCAAATTTCGGCGGGTCCAGGATGATTCCATCGTAGCGTGTGCCCCTGCGCACCTCCCGCCGCATGAACTTGACAGCGTCATCCACGAGCCAACGCACCGGTTTGTTGTTGAGTCTGGAAAGAGTTTGGTTTTCCTTTGCCCAGCTTATTGCCTTTTTTGAAGCATCAATGTGCGTGACCGAGGCGCCAGCCTGCGCAGCTGCCAGGGTGGCGATGCCGGTGTAACCAAACAGGTTGAGCACATTGACCGGTCGTCCAGCTGCTCGGATCCTTTCTGCCATCCAGTCCCAGTGGACTGATTGTTCTGGGAACACACCAAGGTGGCGCGAATTTCCAGGTGCGACTTTAATCACCAGCTCCCGGTAAGTCAGGTTCCAGGAACCAGGCAGATTGCGTATGTATCGCCAGTGCCCCCCGCTCTCCTCCCGGGTTGGAACGAATATTCCATCAGCCTTTTCCCATTCTTCTGGCGGCAGAGCTTGCTGCCAGATGGCATGGTGCTCTGGTCTTTGAAGTACATAGCGACCAAAACGTTCCAACTTTAACCCCCCTCCGCTGTCGATCAGTTCGTAATCATTCCAATTTGATGGCGAGAGCAGTTGGAGGGTGGGGGTGTTCATGTTCCCATTTTAACTGAAGTTACCGAAATCGGAAGGAGAGTATAATCACCGGGTTGTGAAACCGAAAAAGATTCAAAGAGGTATTGGTTTGTGTTTACTTTTATCAGGCTTGATAACGCTTGCCTGGGGTTATTTCCCACCCAAGTCTGAAAGCCTTTTTCTTCTCAACTTTACGCCCGACGAATTGAGTCTGCCGGAATCAGGAGTAGAACCAGACACTAAAACTTCTCCACTAGAAGGGCGTCTGGTTGAGATGATAGGACCAAGCTCGATCCGTTTGGGAGATGTGTCTGAATATTCCATCCGGTGGCTGCCTGAAGCTGGTGATGCCTGCGCGGGTTGTGAGGATATTTATGCCAGTTATAATCTTGTCGCCCAGGTACGAGTGGAATTAGACGGATTATCTTCTGAACCGTTCCGTGAAATTATCTCACCGTTGAGACCTGGCTCTCCAGTGGAATTCTCCTGGAAGCTGCGTGCAGACACACCGGGAATTAAGAGTGGGAGTGTTTGGCTGCATGTTGGATTTGTGCCGCGAAGGGAAGCAGAAAGGGATGACACCCCCACATGGCGGTTGCTTGCTGCGCCTACGGTTGAGATCAAAGTTACCAGTCTCCTTGGTGCAGCAGGGCTGCCGGCAAGGATCATTGGGATGGTCTTTTTCGTTATCGGTTTGGTGTTGGTATTCGAAGCACGCATATCTGCTATAATAACGAACTTATTTGTGAAAGAAGAAAAGACAGAAACCTAAATTGACTTTATGCTTGAAATCATCCCGTTCATTCTTGGTCCTGTTCAAACGAATTCCTACCTGGTAGCTGATCCTGAAGCTGGGAGCGCTGTGGTGATAGATCCCTCCTGGGATGGACACATCATAGCCGAGGCTGCCATTGCAAAAGGCTGGAGGATTGGAAGTGTTTGGCTCACTCACGCTCATTTTGACCATATTGGGGGAGCAGCGGGAGTATGTGACCATACTGACCCACCACCTGTCGTCGCTCTCCATCCTGCTGACCACTTCCTGTGGAGGATGGAGGGAGGCGCTCCTTTATTTGGGATGCGTATCGATCCCGGACCGGAACCAGGATTGGAACTCACCGATGGGATGACTGCCTATGTAGGCAGTTACACTTTCGAAATAGTCCACACCCCTGGGCATACTCCCGGTCATGTTATCTTTGTCTGCATCCAGGATAAGATTGCTTTTGTGGGAGATTTGATCTTCAAGGCAGGGATAGGTCGCGCAGACTTGCCGGGAGGGGATTACAATACATTGATCCAATCGATCAACGACCATGTCTTAAATTTACCGGAAGAAACAGTTCTCTATTCGGGACACGGTCCCAAAACCACAGTAGGCTACGAACGACAACATAATCCATTCTTATAATTGAGGAGATCTCATGGCTCATCCATCTCGACCGATCATTTATGGTACGCGCGGTGTTCTCACTTCTGGTCATTATCTGGCTACAGCCGCAGGTTTCAAAATCATGCAGATGGGGGGGAATGCAATCGATGCCGCAGCGGCGATGTGTTTTTGTGAGGTGTTGCTAGAACCGAACAACTGCGGTCTGGGTGGTGAAGTACCCACCTTGATTTATTCAGCCAGTGAGAAAAGGACATTTGCGCTCAGCGGGATGGGTTGGTCGCCAGCTGCATTGAGCATTGATTGGTGCCGGGAGAACAACATCGACATGATCCCCGGCGACGGTTATATACCAGCATGTGTTCCATCGGTTGTGGGCTCTTGGGCATTGGCTCTGGCACGGTTTGGCACACTGAGTTTCGCCGAAATTTTACAACCAGCTATCGAGCTGGCTGAAGGCGGTTTCGGTCTTTATGATGGATTGCGCCAGACCATCGTCAATAATGCTGAGCGATGGCACACTCATTACCCGACCACAGAGAAAATATTCTGCCCGGATGGGCTTATCCCGGATGTGGGCGAATTAATCCATAATCCCGACCTGGCGAACACCTACCGGAAAATCATCGCCGGCGAGAGCGATGGGAAGCGCAAGGGTCGTATCGCCGGTCTTGAAGCAGGAAGCAAAGTTTTCTACGAAGGTGAAATTGCGGAAAGAATAGTCGAATTTATCACATCAATGCCGGTGCAGGATGATTCCGGTCAGGCACACACAGGCTTGTTGACTGTGGAAGACATGGCCGGTTGGCATGCTGCGTTGGAGGCGCCCCAGGTTTTCAATTACCGCGGCCTGGATGTGTATAAGTGTTCATCGTGGACACAGGGACCTGTTTTCCTGCAGCAGTTGGCGATCTTGGAGAACTATGACCTGGCGGGTATGGGGCATAATTCCGAACAATATTTACACACCTGGATCGAATGTGCCAAGCTTGCTTTTGCAGACCGTGAAGCTTATTATGGTGATCCGGAATTTGACCAGGTACCCTTTGACTGGCTGCTGTCGAAAGAATACGGTGCAGAAAGGGTTAAATTGATTGCAGACGAGGCTTCTTTAGAGATGCGCCCAGGGAGGTTGACCGGTAGTGCCGTAGACTTCATTTGGGGAGATGTCCTCGAAGATAACCGTAAAGCTATGGCATCGAACCATATCGGTGACACAACCCACCTGGATGCGATCGACGCTGAAGGCAATATGGTTGCATCAACGCCATCCGGGGGATGGATCCCCTCCTCTCCGGTTATAGCAGGTTTAGGTTTTCCGCTGGGCACACGTGGACAGATGTTTTACCTGAATTCTGACAGACCCAATGCTCTCGTTCCTCACAAGCGCCCGCGAGCAACGTTGACACCAAGCCTGGTGACCTGTTCCGGAGAACCTTATATGGTTTTCGGTACTCCGGGCGGCGACAGCCAGGACCAATGGACACTGCAGTTTTTCTTGAACGTGGTAGATTTTGGAATGGATCTTCAGGAAGCATTGGATGTACCCTCAGTACATTCCGAGCATTTCCCTTCGTCTTTCTACCCACGCCATGCTTTCCCTGGACGGGTAGCAGTTGAGAACCGTATCCCCGAAGAAATCCTCGACGGTCTGCGCAGCAGAGGTCACGAAATTGTCTATTCAGGCGACTATGCCCACGGTAAAGCCATGGGCATCCGCATGGATAAAGATCGCGGTGTCATCTTTGGTGCGGTTTCCCAAAAAGGGAAGATCGGCTACGCCTTCGGTTATTAAATTTCGACTTACACAATCGAAATTTATTTTGCGAATTCGACCGCCCGGGTCTCGCGGATCACGGTAACTTTTATTTGCCCTGGGTACTGCATCGTTTCTTCGATCTTACGGGCAACATCGCCAGCCATTTGCGTCGCTTCCAGGTCGTCGATATCTTCAGGCTTGACGAAGATTCTCACTTCGCGTCCCGCCTGCAGTGCATAACTTTGCACAACACCTTTGTGCGAATTGGCGATCTCCTCGAGGGCGCGGACACGTTTCAGGTATTGGTCCACACCTTCTCTGCGGGCGCCGGGTCGTGCACCTGAAATTGCGTCAGCTGCTTCTACGATGGCTGCCTCGACTGATTCCTGCTCCACTTCGTGGTGATGGGAGGCGATGGTGTTAACGATCCGTGGATTCACCCCGAACCTGCGGCATAATTCCGCTCCTATTTGGGCATGAGTGCCCTCAGTATTGAAATCGATTGCTTTCCCCAAATCGTGAAGCAACGCTCCCGCCCGGGAGATATCTACATTAGCGCCAATTTCCGCTGCCAGCATGGCTGCAATTTTTGCAGTTTCCACGGCATGATTGAGTTGGTTTTGACCATACGAAGTGCGGAAACGCAGCCTGCCAAGGGTCTTGATGATTTCAGGATGCAGACCGGGGACTCCAGCCTCATAAACGGCTTCCTCACCAGCTTCCACAATCAGTTTTTCAACTTCCTTTTCTTCCGTCTTGACAACTTTCTCGATATGAGCCGGGTGAATTCGCCCATCCTGGATCAATTTAGCCAGTGACCGTTTCCCGATTTCCCGTCGTACCGGGTCGAATGAAGAGATCGTGACCGATTCGGGTGTGTCATCGACGATCACATCAACTCCAGCTGCCTGTTCAAAGGCGTGGATGTTTCGCCCGTTCCTGCCGATGATCCTGCCCTTCATTTCCTCGGAAGGTATTTCGACCGAAGATGTGGTTATCTCGGCAACCTGTTCCGATGCCACTCGTTGGATGGCAGCAGAGATGATCTTGCGAGCGCGGTTTTCACCCTCTTCACGTGCTTCATGTTCAATCTGGCGGATAATGCGTGCCATATCCAAACGCGTGGTTTTCTCAACTTCGTTCAACAACACCTGACGGGCTTCGTCCTGTGTCAGGTTAGACACTCTCTGGAGCTCTTCCATTTGTTCGGTGTAAAGGTTGTCAATTTCATTGGCACGTCGGTCAATTGTACTCTGCCGTTTGTTCAAGGTCTGCTCACGTTTTTCGATCCTGTCAACTCGCTGGTCAAGTTCGTCTCGCCTTTTCTGCAGGCGGTCTTCTTCACGGTTGATCTCAGACCTGCGCCGGTTTAGGTCGGCATCAGCTTTTTGGTGGATCTCCATCGCTTCGTCGCGAGCCTTGATTTCGATCTGTTTTGCCTTTTCTTGGGCTTCTTTCAAGAAATTTTCACCCTGGTCGCGCTGTTGGAGGCGTTCTTGTTCCACCTTATTTTGTTTGAACAAATAGCCGATTACCAATCCGGCAATTAAAAATACGGGCAGTAATATTATCGCTAAGATATATAAAGTTCCATTCATCCCATTTCCTCTTCTTCTGCTAAAGTTTCATATTCAGGGTCAGGGTTTGTTTTCTGTTCCCAGGCGATCTGGACCGCTTGCTGGATGATCTCGTAATTGAAGCCCCTTCGTGCGAGGAAACCGCTGAGTTTATTTCGGAAAATGAGGGCGTCATCTGTGTGGATGCGCCTTGACTGTTTCAAGGCAGCTTTTATTGCAAGCTTTTCCTCGTCCAGCTCCTCTATCGCGGTATCGATCGTCTCCTGGTTTATGCCCCTCTGTCGAAGCTCAAATGCCAGCGCACGCTTGCCGCGTGGTCGAAACTCACTGCGGTTTTCGACCCACATATTAGCGAAACGTTTATCATCGAGCAGGTCCAATTCTTGGAAGCGGTGGATCGTGTCATCAACGACGTCTTCGGGAATGTCGTGTTCGAGAAGGTTTTTGCGCACCTCATCGACACTCCTTGGGCGATAGTCTATAAACCGCAGCCCCCTTTGCAGGGCTTCTTCGCGTGCGTCGTCCGACCGAAGCTGCTTGATCTTCTCATCATCGATCTCCTGACCCACAGTCAACCAGGCTGCCACAATCCGGCGCAAGCCAAAAGCGAACTCACCATCCAGGTAAACGTTAACCCGATGCTGGTTCTTTTTTTGAGGCTCAAGAGCCGTGATTGTATGACTGTTTATGACCATCCTGTCCACGTTTGTTCATAAATCCGGACCTCTTCGAAAATAGGAGATCAGGTCCTTGTCCTGTAGAGACCTTGAACAAAACAACCGTGATTGTGCAGGTTGGCTCACATATCTTGGGTGGGTGCTGCTATGATGGGCTGCTACAAGTTGGTTAAATTACTCCTGGATCCCATCACTTCATTACATAAGGCACATACCGACCAGTTTTTACAGGCAGGTATCATTTTGGAAAGGTTGGTTACTGGCTCAAGCTGTTTGAAAACACTTAAATCTCCGTTTTCGGATTTTTTCCTATTTTTCCTAATTACTAAATGATACAAGCCTCTAGTACTCTTGAGATTTTCTAACGGGCACCCGGTCGCACATCCTGTACCTGTTAAACCTTACACACCAGATCGTGTTCCTAAACCTATTCGGATATCTTGTTCAATCACTTCCGCCAACTGGTTGTTCTGCGCCAGGAATCTGACCGATTCCTGGCGGTTGCAGCCTAACCGCTGGTCCCTGAATATGTAATGACCATCCTGGATGTGGATGGAACCCAATTGTTCCCCCAGCACCAGGATCTCTTCACATCGTTCAATGAAATGATTATACATTAAAACCATGTTCAGTGGGATTGGAACCCCATTTTTCTTACCTTTCAAAATTGAGATTTCGATGGTTTTTGATCCTGGGATTGTGGCAGGTTCTTCGGTCGGGGAAGATGTTTCCAGGTGAATATCGGCATTAAAAGCGAAAGAAAGCCGAGGGATCTGAGTTTTCAGTTCATGGTATATGCGCCTGATCCATGGATTGCGGTGCTGAGTAAAAACCAGGATGGTGCCGTTCCTGCGGGCAGATTGAAAGATCCTTGGAAGGTAAACGTTGAGTAGAATTCTCATGCACCAAAATTCCCTGCTCATCATCTTCCAGTAAGGGGTCGATCGAATCTATCGTCACCATTGAGAAACATCCCGAGATTGATAATAGGGCTGCGATCTCAAGAACTTCATGAGGATCAAAAAACCGGCTGATGAATAGCTGCTGCGGATCGACACCGTATCGAATCCCAAATGAGGTGTCAAAGGTACCATCAGAATCGATGATCGCGGCAGGTTTTCCGGACTGGCATGCATGGATCACCATCTTCAGGCTCAACAGTGTTTTCCCGCTGTCTTCTTCACCGTGGATGAGCACAATTGAACCTGGACGCAATCCTCCGTGTTGCAGTGCGAAATCGAGCCGGATAGACCCGGTGCTTGTGGTTCCTTCGTAAGTAGATAACTGCATCGGGATTTGGTTCATAATTACGCCCGGGCAGTATCTTTCAAGACCAGCTGTGCAGCACGATACCCGCACATCCCATGCACACCCCCGCCAGGAGGTGTCGCAGACGAACATAAGTACACGCCTTTGATGGGTGTACGGTACGGCTGCAGGCTGGCAACTGGTCTGGCAAACTGCTGGATGAGGTCCTGCTGCCCGCTGGAAATATCACCTCCTACGAAATTTGGATCATAGGATTCCAACTGCTCGCTGTTGGTGGTATGACGTTTGAGAATACATTCCCTGAAGCCGGGTGCAAACCGTTCAATTTGATCTTCAATACGCGATGTCATATCCACTTTAGAACCATTCGGGACGTGGCAATAAGCCCAGGCGATGTGCTTGCCTGCAGGCGCTCTGCCAGGATCAAATAGGGTAGGCTGGGAAAGCAGTACAAAAGGTCGTTCAGCGTGTTCGCTGCGAGCCATCGCCAGCTCTGACTGGCGGATTTCCTGCAGAGTGCCCCCGATATGCACGGTAATCGCTCTGGCGCATTCTTGGTTTTCCCAAGGAATGGGTTCGGAGAGAGCATAATCAATTTTGAAAATCCCAGCTCCATAACGGTATTTATTCAGTTTCCGCCGGTAGCGGTTGGGGAACTTATCACCGGCGATTTCCAACAGGCTTTTTGGCGCAAGGTTAAGCAGCACTGCCCTGGATTCAGGCAGCTCATCCAGGCTGTTAATTTTCCACCCGCTTACCAACTCACCTCCCAATGAATAATAAAGATTCAACAAGGCGTCAGCAATGGATTGAGATCCCCCCTCTGCCAGGGGCCAGCCGACCGCATGCAGCGTCATTCCCAGCAAGATTCCGGCTGCAGCAGTACCTGGCTGGTCAAGGGGTAAGATGGCATGCGCGCCCATCCCTGCGAACAACGATCTGGCATACATCTCCCGAAAGCTGCGTTTTGCGAAACCTACTGCAGGCTGCACCCCCTTTAGACCAAATCTGGCTGTGAGTAAAGGGTGTTTAGGCGGCAGGGGTAAAGGTCCATGTAAATCATCCAGCAAGGCGGTGTAATTGTTTACAAAGGGTTGCATCAACCGTTTATAAGCGTCACCATCAGCCCCCAGCTGTTGTCCGGTATCATCCAGGGAACGATATGCCAGGATTGCCTGCCCGCCATCCAGAGGGTGAGCCACTTCTACCGGCGAATGGATCCAGCGTAATCCATACTTCTCAAGGTCCAACTGCCTGAAAAACGCTGAAGCGTTCGCCAGGGGATGGACAGCGGAGCAAATGTCGTGAACATATCCAGGTAGAGTCCGCTCTCCGGATCTCATTCCTCCCCCAAGCGTGTCGCTGCCTTCGATCAGCAGTGTTTTCCATCCCTCTTGTGCAAGGGTGATTGCAGCCGCAATCCCATTTGGACCGGCGCCAACGATCACCGCATCATAATTGCTGTTTGTATTCATGTCTTCCAAATTATAGTCGAGATGGTTGAGTTGGCTTTAATTTCAACCCACAGCAGTTGACCTTTATTAAAAATTAACGCCGGATCGGTGGTGGTCGTTTGACGAAAAGGACCTGATCCGGCGCCATTCAATTCAGGTAAATGGACATAAGCAGCGAAATGGATAATTGAGCTACTCTTTTCGCTTAAAAACTTTCTTAAAGTACCTTCCTGGAGCGGTCAGGGTGGTGCTGATAATGGCGTTATAGCGTACATTAGCAGCATTTTTCCACTGAAGGCGGTTATCTACACAGACCTTATCCAGGGTTATTTCTGGCTCAGTGATCCCGAACTCACTGCTCAAGTTGGTCAGCACCTTGCGCCAAATCGATTCCTGCTGCTTTGAGCCTCCAAGGAACCTGAACCCAAGTTCAAAGATTGGATCGTTGGCTCGAGCCAGGGATTGTATTTGGACAACGGTTACACCTTCTTCATCATATGCGCTGAATGTGTTGAATCCTGCCTCAGGATGTCCATCGGGGGTCATCACTGAGAAAGATACATCGTCTGCATAAAGGATCAATACACCAGTTGATACAGTCATTCCGCCTGGGATCCCCGGAAGAGTGGCGTTGATGACCACCACTTCTCCGGGTTTCACTCCGCTGATGGAGGGATAAAATCGGCTGTCGTCAGGCATAAGTTGGGGGAGTTTCTCCTTCCACAATTTGACTACTTCTTGTGGGGAAACACTACTCCCATTGAGGCGTACACGGTAAGTTTTTTGCCAAAGTGCGCCAAAGCCATTCAAGGGGCTGGTCAGATGACGTCCATTGACATTCATATTTATTTCAGCGCCTGGAGTTTCACCAACTTTCAAATGACCAACAGGCTTCGCCCAGGTTGATTCTGGGTCTGGATGATTGTTTGTCTTTTCAGACATTTCCTACTCCTTAATAACAATAAACGATACCGGTAAACTGGAATTGGGTTGCTGAACTTATGCGGAAAGCAGGGCTTCTTTTTCCGTATCGTAGATACCAATGGCTTCATTCAATCGGGTTAATTCGAAGATTTGTTTGTAGTGGTCGGTTAAACCGCAGGCGAGAAGTTTCAATTTCTGCCTTTGTGAGCGGATTAACAAAGTGACCAGTAACCCAATTCCAGAACTGTTCATATATTCCAGTCCCGAAAAATTAAGCAAGATGGTTTTGGTATTGCCTTCAACAGCCTGGTTATAAGCATCCGATAAGATCGACTCGGCAAATCCAGTTACCTCTCCATTGATGTCAATCACGGCGGTTGTGGTTGAGGGACGGCGGATCTGGGTGGTTAGATTGGTTTGAGACATAGTTGCTCCTGTGGGTTAGTATTTATGATGAAATTGCGGTAACTTCATCGGGAAAAATTGTCATAAAATCTGCCAGGCGGGTGATGGTGAATATCTCTGTATAATGGTCGCTAAGACCGAACACAACGAGACGCCGCTGGTTCTTCCGAGCCTGTGCCAGCAGACCGACGATCAGAGCGATACCGGTGCTGTTAATATACTCTACATCAGAGAAGTTCAGGACAATCGTCTTGGACTCTGTACTTTCAGCAATTGTGTACGCCTCATTCAAGTCTGCTTCGACGAGACCATTGATCTCACCGTTCAAGTCAATGATTGTCTTTCCATCCTGCTGGCGGACGTTCGCATTAAATTCTCTCGCAGCCATAAACTCACTCTCCTGGTTATCTGTTGACTTTCAGGATTAACTCCATCGTATGATATTGACCCTCGGTAGACATATTCATTTCGTCAACCATATTCTTGATCAAAAACAATCCCCAACCGCGGGGTGATTGCAGTCCAGCAAGCTTAGCTTCGATATCAGGCTGTTGGGCTTCTGGAATTATTGCATTTCCTCCCAGGTCGCGAATGTGGATAACTAATTCATCTCCCCTCTGGATTACCTGGAAACTAACAGGTTTGTCCGGGTCGTAATGATTGCCGTGCTCCATGGCGTTCATGGTTGCCTCGGCGACTGCAGTCTCCAGATTCTTTCTTCGGGTATCGTCGACCACGAGATCGTCCACTGCTTCGAGCACTTTTGCCGCTGCAAGACGTTCATTACCTGGTTCACTTGGGATTTCGAAATGTGTGAGAATATTTTCTTCGTGGTAAATTGACTTCTTCGTTTCAACTTGTAACCGGCTGAGTGTAACCAGGGTGATATCGTCTTCTTGTTCGTGACCTTCTCCGACAAAATTGTTGAATTCTCCTATCAATTTATCAATACTTTCCTGTCCGGGTACCATTTCATCATAAATGGTTTTTATCCGATCAACACCGAACATTTCACGGTTGATGTTGTGACCCTCGACAAGCCCATCACTCAATAAAAGCAGGCTCTCTCCTGGATTTAATTGAAAAGTGATCTCATCGTACTCCATCCCGGGCATCAAGCCCAGAGGCATCCCGCTCGCTCGTGGTTCTGAGAGACCCTGCTCTGTCTTGTGATAGGGAAGGTTGTGACCGGCATTTGCCATTACGATGTTTCCGCTGGATGGATCGAAAATAATGCACAAACAGGTGACGAACATTTTCGTCGGTATATCGGGGTAGAGCAGGTCGTTCACTCGTTCCAGGATTTTTCCCGGCTCCACCAGGCGTTCAGCAGCTGCCCTTAATAGTGAACGCGTGGTCGCCATCACCATCGCCGCCGGCACACCCTTATCGGTCACATCAGCAATAAGGACGCATGTACGTCCATCTTCCATCACCAGGAAATCGTAGAAATCACCACTCACCTCCCTGGCGGGCTGCCAAAAAGCGTTGATTTCCCAACCGGGAAGCTGCGGCACCTGCTTCGGGAGTAAAGTTTGCTGGATAACCCTGGCAACCTTTAATTCTTGTTCTATACGCTCACGCTCGAGCGCTTCGATCTGCTGCTGGCGGGCAAGCTGCGCCACGCGCAATGCCGGTGCGGCCTGGGTTGCCAGCGTGTTCAACAATCTCCGGTCGTCCGATGAATATTCCTGCTCGCTACGCCGGGAACCCAGGTTTATTAAACCGGTCAATTCTCCCTGGCTGACCAGAGGAACGATCACTTTCACACCCTCCGAGCGTAAGCGGTTCAGAGCATTGGATTGTAAGCTTAATTTCTCAACTTCCACAGGGCTGGCGATCTGGATCAGATATGCAAGAAGCGGATCGTCGAGGACGATGTCCATATCTTCTATCCGAGTAATCGAAGTATCAACCACTTCGGTGGCTGCCTCCGCAGGTATGGTTTCTAAATCTTGGTTACCTGTAATTTTTCGCCAGAAATTACTCATCCATTGTTCCTCATTCTCCTGTAATTTTACCTGTTGAACGTCCAGAATTCGTTACGGGAACCGTTACGAAAATCGTGATTTACCATTTGTTTACAAATTGCTGGATCTTTCCCATTCCGCTGCAGGCGCTCTTTTTAAAGATTGCCATTCGGGTGAAAGTGGGCGTACCCCCAGCTCGCTGACGATACGCCGGGCAGCGATCCCGATGATCGAGGTGAATGTTGGGTAGGCAATCTCTAATTCTGCCAGTTGTTCAATCCACATATCCGCCACCATACAAGCAGCAACGATATGGATAATTTCAAGAGCCTGCTCACCTACAACGTGGGCGCCAAGGAGGCGGTGTGTGTCGCGCGAGACGATCAGTTTGCAGAACCCTTCGGTGTGATCATCGATCACCGCACGGTCCAGATCACTATATGGCACGGTAACAGACAAAATTTCCCCCAGTTGGCGCGATTGTTCTTCTGTCAATCCCACGCTGCCATATTCAGGATCGGTGAAACCACCATGTGGGACAACATTGTGCTTCTCACCCCGGTCCCCCCCCAATACTGCGTTCTCCGAAGCTAACAGGGCTTCATAACCAGCAGATTGCACCAGCATCATTCGTCCGGTGATATCGCCAGCAGCAAAAATGTGTGCGCTGGATGTTTGAAGCGAATCGCTAACAATCACGTATCGACCATTCGTTTTTACACCAGCTGCGTCCAGGTTTAGAGAATCCAGATTCCCCAGCCACCCGGTAGAAAGGATTACGGCGCCGCATGCTTGCTGCACGATTCCTTCTTCACTTTCGTAGGTAATTAACTGTTGGGAGTTCGATGCCTCGATCTTATGTATGCTTTTTATACCCAGAGTGACCTTGATCCCTCTTTTTTCAAAGGCGTGGTGGATTGCTGCCGAGATCGACTCGTCTTCCAATCCCAGTATCCTGGGGGAGACATCCAGCAGGATTACTTTACTGCCAAAAGCAGACAGGATGGATGCCAGCTGGCATCCAGTCGCAGATGCTCCGGCGATAACGACCGATTCGGGCAGTGTCTTTAACTCCCATATGTCACTGTGCGTGAGAGCCAATTCAGCGCCAGGGAAGTCCAATCGTCTTGCCCTGCCTCCAGCACACAGGATGATTTTCTTGCCACTAACCAGCCTCCCATCTGCAAGCCGTACGGTGTGCGCATCTACAAACCTCGCCTCTCCAACACCAGAATAAACCTGAGCGCCCGAGGTCTCCAGGTGGTTGATGAGCTGTTTTTTTTCATGAATGGTATAGACGATGTTCTGGGTGCGTTGTAACAGCCTTTCGAAATCGATCACCGGATTGATGGCGAGTATCCCATATTCCGAAAATTGCTCCGCGTCCCGTAAAAGCCTGGCGGCTTTAGCCAATACACGCGTGGGCACACATCCATCATTTGTACATGTGCCACCCAGTCTGCCGCGTTCAATCAGGGCAACTGTGGCGCCTAATTCACATGAGCGAAGCGCCGCGGTTACTCCTGCTGGACCGCCGCCGATCACCATGATATCGAATTGAGAAGTTTGCATTTGTTCCATAATCTTATCTCGAAATAATAGGGTTATTGATGGGAATAATCGGTTTCAAATCCGCATTCCATTATATCTCTGCAATTGTTTCAGCTTTCATATAGGTCACGGAAAAAACTGTGGTCATTTTAGATATATTTTATCGCAATATTTCCTGTCAGGTAAGCTTTAGAAACGTTACGAATAATCTTAGATTTAATTATTCGTCACGCTTTAGTGTAAAATATAGCGCATGCCAGAATACGAAGTCCACTTGTTTGGGAGAACAAGTATTATCAAAGGCGGGAAATTCCTTGAAATGGATACTCGTAAGGCGATGGCTTTGTTCTCATACCTCCTGGTGACAGGTTCAGGTCAGAATCGTGATTCACTTGCATTGTTATTTTGGCCCGATGCAAACCAATCCAGTGCAAGAGGTGCGCTGCGCAGGACCCTTTCCTCACTTCGCAAAGCGGTTGGTGAAGAAAATCTCAAAACCGGCAGGGATATTGTTTCCATTAATCCAGAGGCTGACCTGTTATGCGATGCTGTCTTATTCCGCAGATTATTATCTGAAATCAGATCTCACCAACATGAGAACGAATTTATATGTGAAACCTGCCTGATGAATTACGTGAAAGCAGCCGATCTCTATACAGGTGATTTTATGGCGGGTTTCGGTCTTCGCGATAGCCTTATTTTCGATAACTGGCAGTTTACCGAGACGGAGCAGTTCCGACGTGAGCTGGCAGAGGCTTTATTGGTGTTGGTGCGCTCTCATACCCTGAAAGGGAAATATATGACAGCGTTGGAATACTGTCGCAGGTGGCTTTCTCTCGATCCACTGAACGAAACAGCACATCGGGAATTAATGGTCTTATACGCATATTCAGGTCAACGCGAAGCGGCGATGCGCCAGTATCGCGAATGTGTTCGCATTCTGGAAACAGAAATTGGCGTACCACCTTTGGACGAGACCACACACCTTTATGAAGAGATCAAGCTGGACAAAATTAAACCTCCAGAGCCTCTTCAAGTCGATTCAGCTCAAGGTGTGGATGCAGAAACTGCTGCCCTGTTCTCATCGCCTCCTGCTGTGGATGGAACTCCCGATGTTCCGACTCACGCAGCTTTCCTTGATAATTTTGCCCACGGTCAGGTACCTCGACTGCCTATGATCGGACGTGAGCAGGAGTTCGAAGATCTCCTCACCAGGTATTACGGCATTAAGGCAGACGGTCGTTTTGCTGTGCTCACCGGTGAAACTGGGATCGGGAAAACCCGCCTGGGAGAGGAGTTCATGCGTTACCTGAAGGCAAATGGCGTATCCTGCCTTAACACGCGGTGTTACGAAGGGGAACAAGAACTCGCTTATTCTTTATTCTCAAGTTTGCTGCGATCTGGTATTGAGTCAGCAGCAGGCAGTAAATGGTGGGAAGGGCTTCCACCTTACAGTCTGGTCGAATCAGCGCGCCTGGTTCCAGAGCTTGCTGAACTTGTACCTCAAGCGCTGAGAATTGCCTCTGTGGATGGACCGGGAGCTCAAACCCGCTTTTTTACCGGACTGCGCGATGTGCTATTCAAATTGGTGACACCGGGTGAGATGTCTGGTCCTGGGATTCTATTCCTGGACGATTTACATTGGATTGATGCGGCCTCAATCGAACTTTTGACCTTCATGACCAGGCGTTTGAAGGGGCATCCGGTTTTCATCCTGTGCACCTGGGAAGATGTCCGCACGGAAAGCACTTCACGTTTGAACAGCCTTGTAAGTTCGCTGCAGCGCGATCACATTGCCAGCCTTTACTCCTTAAAGCGCCTGGATTCCGAACAGGTTGACCTTCTGGTGAGTTCAGCCCAGGATATGTTATTCGTTGAAACAAAGGCAAAGGAAGAACAACCCGGGCTTGATGCTTTATGGTTGGAGCGCTTGATTACCGACTCCGAAGGAAATCCTTTCATTCTCACGGCGTATCTTCACACGCTGGCAAGAGATCGTCTGATGCCGGGTGAAACCAAGAGTGCTCCTCCGGATAGCGTCCGCGACCTGTTGATGGCACGCCTTGGATTGGTAAGTTCCTCCGCCAGGCAAATCCTGCAAACTGCTGCTGTAACAGGACGTTCTTTTGATTTCCAAACGATCCTCGAAGCCAGCGGTAGGGGAGAAGAGGAGACGATCACCGCCATGGAAGAACTGCTCTCTCGTGGGCTCGTGCGCGAGACCAGATCTTTGCATCAGCCTGGGATTTTCTATGACTTCTCGCATGAAATAATGCGCCAGATGGTGTGCGAAGATGTCAGTCTGGCACGTTCTCGGCTGTTGAACCGCCGCATCGCTGAGAGTATGGAAAGGCGTTTACTCGACCGAACCATTCAGCTAATACCGCAGAATTATGACCTGATCAGAGGACCGGCAGAGGAAATCTTACAACTCAAACAAAAATCCGACCAATCTACCAGCCAATTGGCTGGTCAAATCGCCAGACATTACTTGTTGGCAGGAGAGGTGGAGAAAGCTGCCCAATTCATGTACAAAGCTGGGGAGCATGAGCAAAGCCTGTATGCTAATAAAGAAGCGATGGTGCATTTCAGTAATGCATTGGCATTGGGTTATGTTGACCGTTTCAGCGTTTATATGGCAATGGGAGAGTTGCATGTGTTAGAAGGGCAGTACACCGAAGCGATACGCAGTTATCAGGCTGCGGCTTCTCAAGACACAGCCGCTGAAGTAAGTCGGGAATGCCTTATACGGGTTGAGTGGAAAATTGGACAGGTGTACGCCCGGATGGGTGAATGGCAGCAGGCATTGCAGCAGTTCAAAACTGCAATAGAGAACCTGGATACTGGCTCGAATCTATTGTGGATGCATATCAGCATCGACCGCAGCCTTGCGCTTTACCAGCTTGGTGAAATTCAAGATGCACAAGCGATGGCTGCAGAAATATTGGAAAGAGCAAAGCTGGAGAATGATGACCTTGCGCTTGCCCAGGCGCATAACCTTCTCGGTGTATTACTTAGAGCGCGTGGTAAAACGCAGGATGCAGTGGTCTATCTTGAAAGGAGTTTTTCACTGGCTGAAGCATTGAATGAACCATCGGTGAAGGTAGCTGCTTTGAACAACCTCGCCCTGGTTTATCAAAATAGTGGTGACTACGCAACGTCAGAATCTCTCGTACAACAGGCGCTCTCCATTTGTTTACAGCAAGGCGACCGGCACAGGGAAGCAGCGTTGAGGAACCACCTGGCAGACCTGTTCCAGGTTCAGGGCAAGAAGGAAGATGCCATGGACCAGCTGCTTCTGGCAGTCGCCATTCTGTCAGAAATTGGTGAGAGTATTGGAACCTGGCAGCCAGAAATCTGGAAACTGGTTGAGTGGTAATTCTTATTTGAAAGTGAGTAACTTCTGAAAGAAGAATTGAAAGTCAAGCGGGTGCTTTTTGTTTGCCTGGGCAACATCGTGCGCAGTCCTTTGGCAGAAGGATTGTTTAATTCTTACTCTGCCATGGAAGGGCTTTCCGACGTTCTAATCGCAGACTCAGCCGGTACCAGTGGCTGGCACGTGGGTGAACAGCCAGACCGGCGCATGCTTCGAGTCGCCAGTGAAAATAATATTTTCTATTCCCACCGCTCCCGTCAAATCACGCTGGCTGACCTGGATTTATTTGACCTTATCGTGGCGATGGATCGGGAAAACTTCGCCGCCATATTTGCGATGGCGAAAAACGATGAGCAGCGTCAAAAGGTGCATTTATTAATGGAGTGGGGCACAGCCTCAGGGAGGACAATGAACGTCCCCGACCCATATTATGGGAACAAAGACGGCTTTATCGAGGTTTTTCACATGATCGAACGTTCCGTGCGAGCATTGCTGGATCAGCTGAAAAATGATCATTCCTGAAGGAGTCTCAGCCTGGTTAGGAGAACATAACCTGGGTGAGGTCAGTTCAGCCTTGCCTGTCGGAGGGGGATGCATCAACCAGGGCACCAGGATCATCACGGACAAAGGCAAATCTTTCTTTTTAAAAACCAATACTACAACCCCAGAAGACATGTTCGCCCGCGAAGCGGAAGGCTTAAATGCGCTGCGTGTCAGTGGGGGACCCTTAATCCCAAAACCGCTGCTGTTTGACAGTACGTTTCTGCTCCTCGAAGATTTAAATCCAACTGTTAGAGCAGGGGATTATTGGCAGGTTTTTGGAATGCAGCTGGCTGCACTGCACCAGGTCACTAACCAGAATTTTGGATTTGATCATGATAATTACATCGGCAGCACACCTCAGCCAAACGGCTTTATGCCTGATGGTTTTGAATTCTTCGCTCAAAACCGCTTCAATTTCCAGGCACAGCTTGCCAGGCGCCGAGGCTACCTGGATTCTACTCAGGTCAGGTTGGTGGACAGCCTGGGGCGAAAGCTTCCCGAGTTGGTGCCATCCCAACCTGCGTCTCTGATTTATGGTGATTTGTGGTCGGGCAATGCAATCACTGGTCCTGCCGGTGAACCAGCCTTGATCGATCCAGCCGTACACTATGGTTGGGCTGAAGCGGAAATTGCGATGACATCCTTATTTGGAAGTTTCCCCGCTTCCTTTTATGAGGCATATCTGACGGTTTTCCACCTGGAAGACGGTTGGCGAAAGCGTTTTGAAATATATAATCTCTACCACCTGATGAATCACCTCAATTTGTTTGGGACCAGTTATCTTTCACAGGTGTTGACCATTCTTCATAAATACACATAACCTTATTCATCTAAACTGATCAGGAGGTTTCCAATGACAGACGAAAACGAAAATAAGAAATCAGAGAATGATGTAACCAAGCCGCAAGATGTGGTCGATAACCTGGTCATAACGCAGCACACTGCCGAGATCGATGGTGTCGAGTTGACATATACCGTGACCACGGGAACGATCGTATTAAAGGAAGAAGAAGAGAAGAAGGCGAAAGAAGGCGAGAAAGCCGCCAGACACAAACCTAAAGCAGAAATATTCTTCATAGCCTACACGTGTGATGACGTGACTGATAGGCAGAGCAGACCGATCACATTTTCTTTCAATGGAGGTCCCTGGCTCATCTTCGGTCTGGCTTCACCTCGGTTTATTGGGTCCGAAACGGGTGGACCTGGATGAATTAGGAAACATAAAACCACCGCCGTTTCGGTTGGTACCCAATGAATACAGCTTGTTGGATGAGACGGATCTCGTGTTTATTGACCCGGTCAGCACAGGTTTCAGCCGTGCTGCCGAGGGGGAGGAACCAGGTCAATTTCACGGATTCAAAAAGGATATCGAGTCCGTGGGTGATTTTATCCGTTTATACATCACCAGATATCAGCGTTGGACATCCCCGAAATTCTTGATCGGAGAAAGTTATGGCACAACTCGTGCAGCTGGTTTATCAGGCTACCTGCAAGAACGTCATGGGCTGTATTTGAACGGGATCATGCTGATTTCTTCAGTATTAGATTTCACCACGCTGATTTTCAGACCTAACAATGATTTACCCTATATACTATTTTTACCGACATACGCTGCGACGGGATGGTTCCACAAACGACTGCCCGATATTTACCAGCAAGACCTTTATAAAACCCTGGAAGAAGTTAAATCGTTTGCTGCGGGTGAATACACCCTAGCCCTGATGAAAGGTGAAGCGATGGGGGAAGAAGAAAAGAATCATATCGCCCGAAAACTGGCAGCTTACACTGGACTGAGTGAAGATTATATTCACCGTACTAATTTAAGGATTGAAATCCATCGTTTTATCAAAGAGCTTCTGCGCGACAAACGCCGAACCGTAGGAAGGCTGGACAGCCGTTTCCAGGGTGTAGACCGCGATGCTGCCGGTGAATATTCTGAATTTGACCCAAGTATGGCGAACATCACCGGACCTTATACAGCCACGCTGTATGATTATGTCAGTGATGAGTTAGGATTTAAGAGCGACCTTCCTTATGAGATTTTATCGGGAAGGGTGCATCCATGGAGTTATGCGGAATTCGAAAACCAGTTTGTGAATGTCGCGGAGACATTACGATCGGCCATGAGTTCAGAATCCTTTTATGAAGGTTTTCGTCGCCAACGGTTATTATGACCTGGCAACCCCGTTTTTCGCCACCGAATATACTTTCAACCACCTCGGTCTGGATCCGGCAGACCGTGATAATATCAAGATGAGCTATTACGAAGCCGGGCACATGATGTACATCCATATCCCATCACTGGCGAAGTTGAAGGCAGACCTTGCAGAATTTCTAAAATCATGCCTGAACCATTCAGGCAGCTAAAAATATACTATTCAGTGATCAGATTCCGACGCTGGTGAAGTCCGGTTGCCAATCTATTGGGTGGAACTCACCGGTGGATCGGTCCTGGACATAATCTCCTTGATAATTGCCAGCCGCGATGGCTTGCAGCCCGTCCACCAGCGAGTTTATATCTTCTTCGCTATTATATAAGCCGAACGACATACGGATTAACCCAGGCATATCCTGGCGATTACCGTTTAGCATATCATCGCGCACTCTGCCGGCCTCAACCTGGTCAATTTTCAACAGGTGCAGGATGTAGGGGTGAGCGCAGAAACACCCATTCCGCACTCCAATACCGTATTCATAGCCCAGGATTGCTGCGACTTTAAAGTGAGATATTGCTCCCAAATTGAAGGGGATTACCCCTACACGGTTAGCTGCATTATGTGGGTTTGAGTCCCCAAAAATTTCCAACCCATCAAGTTCGTTCAACCGGGTCAGGGCATAAGCGGTCAATTCAGCTTCATGAAGGGCAACTTTTTCCATCCCTATTTCGTCGAGTTGCCGGATGGCTGCAGCAAGGGCAACGGCGCCGACTGTGTTTGGGCTGCCGGCTTCCTCGCGGTCCGGAGGTTCTGCCCAAACCACATCATCAAGAGTGACAATTTCGACCGTACCGCCTCCTCTTTGATCCGGATCGCCAGTTTCGAATGTGTCGCGCCGCCCAACCAGAGCTCCTGTGCCGAAAGGGGCATACATTTTATGTGCGGAGATCGCCACATAATCCAGGTGTTCCGGGTCTTCCAGAGGTAGCATATTAATTTTTCTGTGGGGCGCCAATTGTGCGCAGTCTGCCAGGATTTGAGCGCCGGCAGAGTGCGCCTTTGCGGCGAGGCGGTGGATGGGGCTGATAAATCCAGTGACATTACTCGCCCCGGTAATGGAAACCAGGGCAACTCTCCCGGCAAACTGTTCCAATTTGTGGTCAAAGTCATCTTCATCTATCTGCCCTTCCTGACTGAGGCGGATGTGGACGGTTTTCGCTACTGCTCTCCAGGGCAAGTCATTGGAATGATGCTCCAGACCACTCGTCAAGACGATGTCCCTGCCCGGGGTGAAGGGAAAACGCTTCGAAAGTTTATTGATAGCTTCGGTGGTGTTTTTACTGAATATGCAAGTGTGAGTTCGGTCATCCGCACCCAGGAAGTCGAGAACTACTTTGCGGGATTGTTCGTAAAGATGGGTTGACAGCTGGCTTTTATAACCGGTGCCTCGGTGAACGCTGCTGTAGAAGGGGATAAACTGGTTGATCGCATCCATGACTGAACATAAGGCGGGTGTTGAGGCTGCGTTGTCCAGGCTGATGTACTTGCGGTTTTTGCCAGAAAGCGTTGGGACAATTACGTCGGTTCCAATAAAGAGTTGTTGGTAATGGTGAGAAGTTTTTGGTCGATTCATTGAAATTCCTACAAATTTTGTCTTAAAAATTTCATTTTCCTCTTGATTTCAAAAAACTATTGGGGTAAAATGTGGGAGAAAGTGTAGAAAAGTGGGACGAAGTGGAGCGCCGGTCATATTCCCGGCGTTCCGGTGTTAAAAGGCAGGATAGAACATATGTTCACTGGTCGTTTTTACCATAATCTGGATGATAAGGGTCGCCTGACAATCCCATCACGGTACCGTGAAGATCTTGATGAAGAAGGCGCTTATATCACCATGGGTTTCGAGCGAAGCCTAATGGTACTCCCAAAAGCGAACTTTGAAAAGATATCTGCCAAAGTCCGCCAACTCAGCCTCACGGACCCAAATGCCCGGCTGCTCAGGCGGATCATTTTCTCTGGAGCAGACCGCCTGACGTTGGATAAATCTGGTCGCATTTTGATCTCCAACGATCTGCGCAAATTCGCCGGACTTGATGTCGAAGCTGTCATTGTTGGGGTAGGTGATTACTTCGAAATTTGGTCAGCCGAAAACTGGGCAGCCCAGGACGAGCAGGTACAGGATGCCCAGGAGAACGCTCAAAGATTTATTGCATTAGAACTAACTTCATTTTAGGGTCGCTTCCCAGGAGCAATGGCTGTTTATGCAAACGCCTGAGATGGGAGGGAAACTCCCTCACGACCCAGTACTTTACCAAGAGGTTTTAACAGCGCTCAAGCCTTCCAGTGGTGGACGTTATTTGGATGGCACGATTGGAGCAGGAGGTCACGCTTTTGGAATCCTGGAAGCAAGTGATCCTGATGGTAAATTGCTGGGTCTGGATGTAGACCCGCATGCCCTGGAGATTGCGCGAGTGGCACTGGCACGGTTCAAAGACCGGGTAACCCTGATCCAGGGATCATATACCGAGTTGGATGAATTCATTATTAAATCTGGATGGGAAGAGGTGGATGGAATTTTGTTGGATTTTGGCGTATCGTCGATGCAATTAAACACACCTGAGCGAGGGTTTTCATTTTCTCAAAATGCCCCCCTGGATATGCGTTTTGATCCCTTGAATCCAATCAACGTGTGCAAGCTTGTCAATGAGCTGCCAGAAGATGAACTGGCTGACCTGATCTACGAGTACGGTGAAGAGAAGTTGTCCAGGCGTATCGCGCGTGAGGTTGTGAAGGCAAGACCGATCGATACTACCGGGGATCTGGCAGACATTGTCAAAATGGCGGTAGGAACCCACTATGGAAAGCAGCGCATCCATCCCGCCACACGAACTTTCCAGGCTTTACGCATTGCGGTGAATGATGAATTGGGAGCTGTTACCAGGGTGCTGCCCAAAGCTATCCGGGCTTTAAAACCTGCAGGAAGACTGGCAGTGATTTCGTTTCATTCCCTTGAAGATCGAATTGTGAAAACTTTTTTCCGGCGTGAGGGCAAAGATTGTATCTGCCCTCCCGAACAACTTGTATGTGTATGTAATCATAAAGCAACAATTAAGGAGGTTACCAGGCGCCCAATCCAACCAGATGAGGCTGAAATTGCCAAAAACAACAGGGCTCGCAGTGCTCGTCTTCGCGTGGCAGAGAGAGTATCTGGCACATGACTTGCACTTTTATAAGTAGACAATAACAAGGTTTTTATTAGCATGAACAGGACCAGAAAATTAATCCAGGCTTTTCCACAGGCACCCTGGCGTTCCCAAACCCAGGTGGTCGGTTTATTTTTACTGTTCCTGGTTGCGGTTTCCATTGTGGCGATTTTTTATCTGAATGTGACCGCTGAGGCAACCGCCGTGGGAAGGGAAATCCAGGTAATGCAGGCTACGATCTCCGCCATCGAGATCGAAAATTCTGCCCTGGAATTGGATCTCGGTAACCTTATGTCTGTTGATAAATTACGCGATCGCGCCAGAGACCTGGGGTTTGATCCTATCACGCCTGAGGAGATGGAGTTCATCGTCGTAGAAGGTTATTTTGAGGATCAGCCGCGTGGGCTGGTGTATGACGAGCAAGTGCCCGATTCAGCTTCACAGCCTGAAGTGCTGCCAGACGAATATTTCGAGTTGATCTTCTCCTGGTTGTTGAAGAATTATTATGATAATGTTTTTGATCTTCCTGAGGCATTAAGATGAAAGAAGAACATTCTCTACGATATTATTTCACAGGGATACTGTTGTCCCTGCTGCCTCTGGCGATTGTTTTCCGCCTGGTCATTCTGCAAACTCCTTACTACAAGGAAATTTTCGAGAAATCTCTGGAGGAGGTCAAGGAATACCAGAAAAATGATTTCCCTGTGCGCGGCACTATAGTTGACAGGAACGGAAACCTGCTGGCGGGAAATCAACGCGCATACGAGATTGGCGTTGCCCTAGATCAGATCCGGGATGTCGAAGAAGTTTCTCGTGTCCTCAGTGATGCATTGGGTGAGCCTGCCAGCTATTACAAGGAAACGATTAATTCATTTATCCGCCTGAACGAAGATCCGACCACCTTGCCAATTGACAAGGTATTCTGGTTCACATTCGAGAACTATGCACCTCAATCTGCGGCAGATGTCATCGAGGCGGCGGAAGAAAGTTTGAACAAGTCCTCCGAACCCCTGGACTGGTATAAGCTGAACGGTCTCTACCATATCAAGCGGCTCAAACGGAGTTATCCAAATGCCAATTTAGGCGCCAATATGATTGGGTTCGTGGGTTTTCACCAGGACAGACGTGAACCCGTGGGCTACAACGGGGTTGAAGGTTTTTACAACGATGTTTTGGGCGGTAAAATCGTCACTCGTGAAATCCCTCGCCATCCAACTAACGTCAAGGATTACAACATCATCCCGGATGGCGCCAGCCTTGTGCTGACCCTCGACCTGACCATCCAGGCAATGTTGGAGGAAGAGCTGGAAAGGGCCCTGGATTACAACGGATCGAAATCGGGGACGATTGTCGTGATGGACCCTCGAAATGGTGAGGTCCTCGGAATGGCAGTCACGCCTACGATCGATCCCAACAATTACAAGAACCTCACCGGGGTTTTTGATGTCGGTGAACCTTATAACCGGGCAGTTAGTTTACCCTATGAACCCGGCTCGATATTCAAAGTGCTTACAGTCGCCGCTGCACTTGACAGCGGCAGCGTTACGCCTGAGTTTTCATATGTTGATGAAGGTGTGCTGGAATATGGTGGGGTAACAATTTATAACTGGAACCGTGGTTCCTGGGGACCCCAAGGTTTGCTTGGGTGTCTGCAGCATTCACTAAACGTCTGCATGGCTACGTTATCGACCAAGTATCTTGGTAACCAGACTTTTTACGCTTACATGCGCTCATTTGGGATTGGAAGACCAACCGGCGTAGATATGGCAGGTGAGCATCCTGGCATTTTGAAGACCCCTCACGAAGGGCGATGGTTTGAGGGTGATCTTGCCGTAAATTCATTTGGTCAGGGGTTGACCACCACACCGCTGCAAATGGTTCAGGCGGTTGCTGCCATCGCCAATAATGGCGATATGATGGCGGTTCATATTGTGAAATCCATTGTCCAGCAAGGGTACAAATTCGATATTGAGCCGCGCGTGGTTAGCAAGCCGATCAAGCCAGAGACAGCCCAATATGTGAGTGAATTGATGGCGCAATCGATCGAATTGGAAGCCTCGGATGCCCTGGTTGAGGGATATCGAATTGCTGGGAAAACAGGAACCGCTGAAATCCCGGACCTTGAGTTGGGCGGTTACCATCCATATCTGACAAATGCATCATTTGTCGGATTTGGTCCCGTAGATGATCCCCAGTTTGTAGTCCTGGTTTGGTTCGAGGAACCGAGGACATCTCCGTGGGGTTCCGAAGTGGCGGCACCGGTATTCGCTGATATTGTTGAACGCCTTGTTGTCCTGATGGATATTCCTCCGGACGATGTGCGCAGAGGGATGGCAAATCGATGAGATGGGTTACGGGAGCATAATTTGCCTGGATTAGCCGAAGTCCTCGAAGCCTTATCTGGTTTCCAAACAGTGACCGCCGCTGGAGACCAAAAAGTGCGCGTGAAACATCTACCAATTTTCACGGGGGCGGTGGTGGATTCGTGCCTGGCAAGGAAAGGTTATCTGTTCTTTGCTATGCCCGGTGAACACGTCGATGGTCATGAGTTTGTCGCCGATGCCTTCCACCATGGCGCCAAAGCCGCCTTCATCCAGAAAGATTGTGACCAGTATCCGGTGTTGGATTTGCGTACAAAATTGACACAGGAATTGATCGATGTGTTTCCTGTCGAACAGCCATTCTGTATACGAGTCAATAACACACTTGAGGCGCTTCAACAATTAGCCAGGTATTGGCGCAGGAAACTGGACCTTCGCGTGGTGGGGATCACTGGTTCGGTTGGTAAATCGACCTCAAAAGAAGTGATTGCTGACGTCCTTTCCAAGAAATACCGCACTCACCGCAGCCCCGGGAATATGAACAACGAGATCGGGTTACCGTTGGCTCTGCTTCAGATGACAAACCAACACCAACGCGCTGTGCTGGAAATGGGATTTTATGTGCCGGGGGAGATCTCGCTGCTTTGCGACATAGCTTTGCCTCAGGTAGGTGTAATTACCAACGTAGGCACGATCCATGCGGAGAGAGCGGGTTCCAGGGACGAGATTGCCAAAGGGAAAGCTGAACTGGTAGAGGCATTACCCGCAGCACCGCAAGGTGTCGCCATACTCAATTTTGATGACCCTTACGTTAGAGAGATGGCGGATAAGACTAAGGCAAAGGTTTTTTATTATGGTCTCGATCCGCTGGCAGATTTATGGGCGGATGATGTGGTTGGTATGGGCTTGGATGGTATCCGCTTCCGCCTGCATTACGGCAACGAAACACTGCACATGCGCGCACCAATGATCGGACGTCATTCTGTCCATACCGTCTTAAGGGCGGCAGCAGTCGGACTCGTCGAAGGATTGAGCTGGCAGGAAATTGTTGAAGGATTACGTTCGCCAACAAGCCAGATCCGACTGGTCATAGTGCGCTCCAGACAAGGGTCTTTAATCATCGACGACACATATAATGCCAGTCCGGAATCATGCCTTGCAGCGTTGAACTTGTTGAAAGAAATCGATGGCAAAAGGATCGCTGTCATGGGAGACATGCTGGAACTGGGTCCTTACGAACGACGCGGACACGCATTGGTGGGGCTGCGAGCTGCGGAGGTGGTCGATTCCCTGGTAACTGTGGGTGAGAAGGTATGCAAATTGCCATGGCTGCAAAGATGGGTGGGCTCTCTCCAGAGAAGGTCTCTTCCTTCCAGAATTCTGAGCAGGCGGTAGATTTCCTTTCGACCCACCTGACTGCAGAAGATGTTGTCCTGGTGAAAGGCTCTCATGCTATGCAGATGGACCGCATTGTATCCGCTCTGGAGGAGAGAACATGAACCAGGTGGCGATCACGCTTGCATTGGCAGGCTTTGGTTTCATGCTCACGGTGATTTGGGGACAGCCTCTGTTACGCGTGCTGCGGTATTTCCGCATTGGAAAATTGATCCGTATGGATGGACCCCAAAGGCACCTTCCAAAAATAGGCACACCTACGATGGGTGGTATCCTGTTCATCGTCCCGGTCTTACTCATCATCGTGATGTTGAATGCCAGTTCACTGTTGGGGACACGCGTCATAGGTCGCTCGATCTTGCTTCCCATCGGAGTGATGCTGGGTTATGCAATCCTGGGCGCAATCGATGACTGGCAGGGTTTGAGCGGGAAGACGAAGGGTGAAGGGATGAGGGCACGTACAAAATTTTCCCTGCAGGTCCTCCTGGCTTCCGTTGCCGCTTTCGTTTTGTACTACATCCTGGATGTGCCTCGCCTGTACCTGCCTGGTTTCACTGGCGAATTTGACCTCGGGTTGTTTTATATCCCGATCGCAATTTTTGTGATTGTGGCGACAAGCAACGCAGTGAATTTTACGGATGGTCTGGATGGGATGGCGGGTTTGATCGCCGCGACCGCTTTCGTAACCTATGGCGGAATCGCTATGTACCAGGGACAGTTTTACATTGGTCGTTTCTGTTTTGTGCTGGTCGGGGCTGTGTTTGGCTTCCTCTGGTTCAACGTTCATCCAGCCCAATTATTTATGGGAGATACCGGCTCTCTGCCATTAGGCGCAACCCTGGGCGTCATCGCTTTAATGACCGGTCAGTGGGTTCTCTTGCCCGTCATCGCCATCATCCCGGTCAGCATCGGCATGAGTGTTGTGCTCCAGGTGGTGTATTTCAAATTGACCAAGGGAAAACGGTTGTTCAAGATGGCACCTCTCCACCATCATTTTGAATTGTCAGGGTGGAGTGAGACCCAGATTGTGCAAAGATTTTGGCTTATCAGCCTGCTGTTTGCCATGGTTGGTGCGGCATTAGCAGCTGTGTAAAGAAGGTAAATGAAGGAAAGCTTTGATTTGATGATTTCATCACAACTTTTTACAGGGAAAACAATACTCGTGATCGGTGCAGCCCGGCAGGGTCTGGCGCTCTCACGCTTCCTGCTTAATGAAGGGGCGATAGTTATTATCAATGATAAACGCAAGGCTCACGAGCTGGTTATGGAGCAATCTGCACTCTCCCACGAAAATCTCACCTGGCTTTTGGGAGAACATCCGCAGCATCTACTGGATGGAATTGACATGGTATGCCCATCGGGTGGGATACCACTGACGCTGCCGCTGATCCAGGATGCTGTGCGCCGGGGAATTCCCGCTCTCCAACGACTTACAAATCTTCCTTGAGCTGGCACCCTGCACGGTTATTGGAATTACCGGCTCTGCAGGCAAAACCACGACAACCTCCCTGGTTGGACGAATGGCACAAGAATATTCGCGGCAGCCTTCAAGCCATTATCGAAAAGTTTTCATCGGTGGAAACATTGGAAATCCCTTGATCGAATATATCGGTCAGGTTGGCACCAGGGATCTTGCGGTCATGGAATTATCCAGCTTTCAATTGGAATTGATGTCGATTGCGCCAAAAATTGCCGCAGTCTTGAATATCACTCCGAACCATCTTGATCGTCACGCCGGTTTCGAGGCTTACCAGTCTGCCAAAGAACGGATATTGTCATTTCAGGAAGAGGGCTCAGTCGCGGTGTTGAACCGTGATGACCGGGTCGCATGGTCCTTACGGACATTGGTACAAGGCAAGTTGGTGTCATATGGTTTCGAAGAGCCTGCGGAAGAGCAGGACTGCACCTTTATTGAGAATGGTGACGTTGTTTATAGGCGATCAGGAGTTGTGCAGAAACTACTCCCCTTGAGCATCAATAAACTTCGCGGCAAACACAATGTCAGCAACATATTGGCTGCTTGCTGCCTGTCGGTATCAGCCGGGATCTCTGCTCAGTCGATGGTCTCGGGTTTGAAAGGTTTCAGCGGAGTTGATCACCGGCTGCAGTTTGTCCGGGAACGGCATGGCAGCCAGTGGTACAACGACTCAATTGCCACCGCGCCCGAGAGGTCGATTGCGGCGATCCTGTCGTTTGACGAACCGCTGGTGCTCCTTGCCGGTGGTCGTGACAAAGATTTGAAATGGGAAGAATTTTCGACCCTGGTGGTTTCCAGGGTGGATCACTTGATCCTATTCGGTGAGGTAGCGGAAAAGATCGAGCGATGTGTGGCTGATGTAGAACGGAAACTTGGAGACCGTCTCCAATCCGTATCCCGGACAAAGGGAGTTCACCAGGCGGTGATTGAGGCTGACAGGCTGGCAAAACCGGGCGATGTTGTCCTCCTGTCTCCTGGTGGTACCAGTTTTGATGAATTCAAGGATTTTGAGGAGCGTGGGGAGTGGTTCAAAAAATGGGTGAACGAACTGTGATAACCAGGCGTACGAATGACAGGGGCACAGGTTCTCGGAGTGGGAAGTGGCATGCAAACCAGAACCGGGTTTATGGTGTTGAGTTGGGTGCCAGACCATTGAACCGTGAGAAAGTTGAAGAACGACTGCGACTCACCTTGAAACCTCTTCATTTGAAGGTGGATGTACCATTTCTCATCACCATCATCACCTTACTTATTGTAGGGTTGGTGATCCTGTATTCTGCCAGCTACGATTATTCACGCAGCTGGAACGGCAGCCCCTATTTCATGATCACCCGCCAGTTGATGTGGTTGGGGGTGGGGATTGCTGCTTTGTTGTTCTTTGCGTTTTTTGATTATCATAAATACACTCCGTTCGTTGTCCTGGCTCTATTAGGCACAATCGGTTTGCTGGTGGTGGTTTTATTTGTGAACCAGTTCATCAACAACGCAGAACGCAGTATCCTGGGTGGTTCAATCCGACCTTCTGAGTTGGCGAAATTGGTGATCGTGGTATACACATCCGTGTGGTTATTTGCCAGAAAAGAACGGTTGACCCAGCTATCCATCGGTCTGATTCCCCTCTCGATTGTTATGGGTGTGATGGGTGGGTTCATACTTGCACAGCCTGATTTGAGTGCAGTTGTCACCGTCTTCGCTTTGGGAACTATAGTCTTTTTCCTGGCAGGTGGAGACCTCAAGCAGCTCGGTTTCCTCTTATTAATCGCGCTGGTGACAGGTTTCTTTGTGTTCCAGGCAAGTGCAACCGCTTCGAAACGCATGGAACAGTTTTGGTCGGGCTGGCAAAATCCAACCGGTGTCTCAGACCATGTGCGCGGCGCATCGGAATCGTTCGTAAACGGGAGCTGGTTTGGCACAGGTCTGGGTAAGGGTGAAGCGAAACTGCTTGACCTGCCGGTAGCGCCAACCGATTTGATTTTTGCCGTTGTAGGCGAGGAGTTTGGGGTTTTTGGGGCAACCGTGTTGGTAGGACTGTTTGTGATTTTGCTGTGGCGCGGCCTGACCATTGCCCGGAACGCCCCAGACCAACTGGGGTCATTGTTGGCAGCCGGTTTGTCGATCTGGCTGGCATTAGAAGCCTTTGTTAACATGGCAGTGATGCTCAATGTGCTGCCCTTCGCTGGTAATGCGCTGCCGTTTATTAGTTTTGGAGGTTCAAGCCTGGTTGCCTGCATGGCAGCTGTGGGCATCATTATGAATGTAGCCAGGCAAGGTGTAGAAAAGGAAAGTGAGAGTGTCATAAGTGCGATTGATCATTTGCGTGGGCGGAACCGCCGGCGGGGTGTACCCCGCAGTAACAATATATCAAGCCCTTAAAACCAGGTTGGGAGAGAGTTTGATGGTTATGTGGATTGGAGGAGAAGGCGGCATGGAGGTCGAGTTGGTCAAGCGACTGGATATTCCCTTCGAGGCGATCCCCGCTGCCGGTGTCCATGGTGTGGGATTGCGGTCTTTGCCTGGCAACATTGCCCGGCTGGTCAGGGGTTATGGACGTGCCCGGGAAATTGTTGACCGTTTCGATCCAGACGTGCTTTTCTTTACCGGTGGTTACATCGGTGTGCCGGTCTCTCTGGCAGCAATGCGCAAGCGAAAGGTATTGTATGTCCCGGATATTGAACCGGCACTGGCACTGCGCACCCTGGCATATATTTCCGATAAGATCACCCTTACGGTCAAGGATTCGAAGGAATATTTCTCTGATTCCTGGGGTGGAAGGTTGGAAGTTACAGGATACCCGGTGAGGGAAGAATTCAAAAACAAAACGAGAGAAAGCGCCCGGGAAGCCCTGGGTCTTAAGCCTGATTTACCGGTCCTGCTGATCACCGGTGGGAGTAAGGGAGCACGATCGATCAACAACGCTGTAATGGAAGATCTACCCGAACTGCTGCCCGATATCCAGGTAATACATACCACCGGACAGCTGGATTGGGATGATGTGCAGGGAAAATTCGCAAAGATCACCCAAAAATATCCTGGGAAGTCATGGCTCCAACACTACCACCCGTTCGCATTTTTACACGATATGGGCAGTGCCCTTGCCGCGGCAGATCTTGTAGTTTCCCGTTCAGGCGCTTCTGTTTTGGGCGAATATCCCTATTTCGGGTTACCCGCTATCCTGGTGCCATATCCGTATGCATGGAGATATCAGAAAGTAAACGCCGATTGGCTGCAGAAACGTGGGGCAGCAGTAATCGTTTTGGATGATCAGCTAACCACTAACCTGGTGCCCACGATCCGGGAATTATTAGATAAGCCTCAAAAGCTTGAGTTGATGCGGAAAGCGTCCAGACAGCTGGCTCAACCCGATGCAGCTTATTCTATCGCCGACATCCTGGTCCAGCAGGTGGATAACCAGGGGAGGAGGGAAGAGTGTTAACACTCGTTGTCTTATTCTGGTTTTTTGTGATTTTATTTGGGATCGTTGGGATCATGCGCGGTTGGGCGAAAGAGATTTTGGTCACTTTCAGCGTAATCCTGGCATTATTCTTGATCACCGTCCTCCAAAACTATGTGCCGTTCGTGCGCAATATCATGAACAGCACCAGTTCGACGGGATTGTACGTGCGTGTTTTAATCATCGGGCTGCTGGCATTTTTTGGTTACCAGACACCCAACATCCGCGGGCTGGCTGGACCCAGGTTTGTGCGAGAGCGTTTCCAGGACTCGCTGCTGGGTCTGTTGATTGGATGTTTGAATGGATACTTGATTTTTGGTTCGATCTGGTATTACATAGACCTGACGGGTTATCCGAACCCGAACATCATCCAGCCGCCCAGCGCTTCATTATCCGCAACGGTTGACATGTATATGAAGTATATGCCGCCAGCTGTGCTAGTACCGCCATGGATTTACCTGGCTGTTGGGGTCGCATTCTTGTTCGTCATCGTCGTATTTTTATAAGGAGGATTTGCTTGGAGCACGTGCATTTGATCGGCATCGGTGGGAGTGGGCTTTCAGCCATTGCTCGGGTCCTGTTGGAAAAGGGATTCCGGGTGAGTGGATCTGACCGTATGCTGTCGAATGTGACCACAGCTTTGGTTGAGGCGGGAGTGCAGGTTTTCAAGGGGCATGATCCTGCCAATATCGGAAGCGCGGATGTGGTCGTTCGCTCTTCCGCCATTCCCGATAACAATGTGGAAATCTTGGCAGCTCAAAAAGCAGGTATTCCAGTTTTAAAGCGCGCCGAATTTCTGGATGTACTGTTGAATGGCAGCCGGGTGATCGCCGTCGCCGGTACTCACGGGAAGACGACGACAACTTCGATGATCGCCTGGATGCTGAGCAGCGCAGATAAGGATCCATCTTTTATACTGGGCGGGATATCCACAAATCTGGGGACAAATGCCCACGCAGGTAACGGAGGTGAATTCGTCATCGAGGCGGATGAATATGACAACATGTTCCTCGGTATCAAACCCGACATCGCCGTTGTCACCAATATCGAACATGACCATCCGGACTGCTTCCCAACTGAGGAAGATTACTTCGGTGCATTCAGCAAATTTACCGCCAACATCAAGCCGGGTGGATTATTAATCGCCTGCGCAGACGATCCTGGGGCAGCCCGATTGATGCAAGAATTCAAGCACAAGATGCGTATTAAACCTTACTCACTCTCAGACCTCAAAATTAATGGTTCGGAGTTAGGCGGTCAGGCTTTCAGCTATCAAGGCAACCGCATGGTTTTACAGGTGCCAGGTTTTCATAACCTGCAAAATGCCTTAGCGGCTTTATTGGTTGCGGAGGAGATCGGTTTACCACTGGCGGTTGGGACCGCGGCGTTGGTTAGATTTCAAGGCACAGGCCGGCGGTTTGAGATGTTGGGTGAAGCCGCAGGTGTTATCGTGATTAATGATTATGCCCATCACCCCACAGAAATTCGGGCAACACTCTCTGCTGCGCGCCAGAGATTTAGTGATCACCGAATATGGGCGGTCTGGCAGCCACATACTTTTTCACGTACCCGCCAGCTCGCAGAAGCATTTGCGGATGCTTTCGAAGATGTCGATTTCGTGGTGGTTACAGAAATCTATGCCGCTCGTGAACAAAAGCCCAAGGACGGATTTTCAGCGCTCCGGATCGTTGAGCGTATGCAGGCTTCAGGTTTGGCGGTGACCAGAGGATCGGGAGAAGTATATTACATACCTGCTTTGGAGCAGGTGACTGAATTTTTACTCGAACGCCTGACGACAGGTGATGTCCTTGTCATCTTATCTGCAGGAGACGCCGACATTATTGGCAAAGATGTTCTTGACAATATATCCACCCCGGATCTCAGGTGCTGCGAATGATCGCCGTTGAGAACACAAAAAGGAGACCTATTCATACCATGACCACCTTCGCTCGTGAATTGATCCAGGAAGAATTCGGCGAGAGCGTACGCCTGGACGAGAGCCTGGCACGATACACTTCCGCACGCGTGGGAGGACCTGCCGATGTATTGCTGACAGTGGCTTCTTCTGCTGAACTGGTGGATGCTTCAAGGTGGATGTGGGAAAATGCAGTTCCTTTTCTTGTCATTGGCGGTGGATCTAACGTCCTGGTTTCGGACGCTGGTTATCGAGGCGTGATTATCTTGAATCAGGCGAAAGCTTACCGGTTTATTGAAGATATAGATCCTGATAATCCCCAACTATGGGCTGAGTCAGGGGTAAATTTTGGTGTACTGGCGCGCACAGCCTCCCAAAAGGGTTTCAGCGGGTTGGAGTGGGCAGCAGGAATTCCGGGTACTGTTGGAGGCGCAGTGGTCGGCAACGCGGGCGCTCACGGTGAGGATGTAGCCCAATCATTGGTGCTGGCGGGAAATCTTGCAACAGGATAAGCGTGACAGGGTGGTTTTGTGGCAGAACGAGAGACTCGAATATTCTTACAGGACCAGCTATTTGAAACGCCGGCTGGCAGGACCTTCCACTCAACCATGGGGAGTAGTCATCGACGCTCTCTTCCAATTGGGTAAAGATGATGCCGCGGTTTTTACGCGAACGGCTGGAAAAATTGGTATCCTTCCGGCGGCGGACACAACCTCCCGGTGCAAGCATGGGATCGATGTTCAAAAATCCACCGGGTGATTATGCGGGTAGGTTAATTGACCAGGCAGGATTGAAGGGGACGGCGGTGGGAAAAGCGGAAATCAGCAGTCTTCATGCTAATTTCTTCACCAATCTTGGTGGCGCTAGTGCCAGTGATGTGCGGGAATTGATCGAAATTGCGCAGAAGGAAGTGGAAAATAAATTTGGAGTACGGTTGGAGCTGGAAATCGAGTTGATAGGAGAATGGATTTGAAGACCGGCGAATTCACTGAACCCCGGAGGGTGCAAATCCTGATCCTTTTTGGCGGTAGATCCGGCGAGCATGAGGTTTCCATGATGTCAGCTTCGTCGGTATTGGATGCACTCGATTTGAAGAAATTCGATCCGGTGCAGGTTGGAATTACACCGCAAGGCGCCTGGGTGTGGAGCCCCGACGAACGAGGTACACTCCGGGTTATGCAGGACGGTGACCATTCGACACTGCTTCCTGTCATCCTGATGCATTCCCCTGATAACGGGAATTTATACACCATAACAGGTGGTGATCAAAAGCTTGAGAAAATCGCAACGGTGGAAGTCGTATTTCCGGTGCTGCACGGTTCGTTTGGCGAAGATGGCTGTTTACAAGGATTGCTTGAACTGGCAGACCTTGCCTATGTGGGAGCCGGGGTACTTGGCTCATCCCTGGGAATGGATAAAGGTGTATTTAAATCGGTTATGAAATCTGAAGGCATCCCTGTGGTTGAGTCGGAACTCATCCTGCGGGATGACATGCAGGCTGACATGGATCGAACAATCGAAAGGTTGGAGCAGTTTTCGCCATACCCGATTTTTGTAAAACCTGCCAACCTGGGTTCATCGGTAGGAGTCTCAAGGTGTACTAGCAGGTCTGACCTGGTCGAGGGGTTAATAGAAGCCGCCCGTTATGACCGGCGCATCCTGGTTGAGCGAGGCGTGAACGCGCGGGAAATCGAAGTGAGTGTTTTGGGGAATGACCAACCCATCGCTTCAGTGCCAGGGGAAGTGCTGCCCAGCAGGGAGTTCTACTCGTATGAATCAAAGTACATTGATGGTACATCGGGATTGGTGATTCCAGCAAATATTCCCCAGGAAACAACCCGGCAAGTCAGGGCATATGCTCTACGAGCATACAAAGCCATCGATTGCGCTGGTATGGCTCGGGTCGATTTCCTGATGGATAAGGATGATGGAAACCTGTATTTGAATGAGGTAAATACCATCCCGGGTTTTACTCAAATCAGTATGTACTCAAAATTATGGGAAGCGAGCGGGATCGCTTACCCTGCTCTCGTTGATCGACTTGTCGGATTGGCAGTAGAAAGGAAGGCTCAAAGAGATCGAAATGAAAGGCTCTTTACAGGTTGAGGTTGGAGATATGAGATCACGGTTTGGTGTTGAATCGATAACAGCTGACTGGAGGTTTGGGTCGCATGAGTGACAGCGATCGGAATTCCCAGGGCAAGGTGGAATATGTTTACCGGAAGAAGAGGCGGACTTCCGGTTTCACTCAGCCTGGGACCACCACCCAGAACCGGAAACCAGCGTCAAAAACCAGTCCGGCGAAACGAGGCCAATATCAGGGATCCCCAAAAAGCCGTTCTGATAAGAAGGGTCTCCTTGATAATCTTGGTTCGTTCTTCAACCTGGGTCCTCGGACGAGTAGTAAATCTAAGAAAACTGGCAGAAGTTATGAAGCTCCTCCAATCCTGGTACGCGGAGCTCCGGTTGTGCGCACCACCACGCGAAGCACCGGAAGGGGAAAACCGCCAGTTCGCCGGCGATACGATATGAACGTTCCAAACGCTCCCGCTGCCTCGATCTCCCTGCCTGCTTTTCCCATCATTGGCTTTAGCTGGCGGATACTCTCGATGATACTTGTGGCAAGCCTCAGTTTTGCGATTTATTTTTTGTGGACTTCCCCGATGTTTACGATCAACAACGTTGAGATCCATGGGTTACAGAGAATACAACCTTACGACTTGAATGCTGTTCTTGGGGTATCTGGAGTGCCCTCTTTCCTGGTGGATGCGGAAAGGTTGAATAATTCCATCCTGGAAAAATTCCCTGCAATCACGGAATCATCTGTGGAATTCGAATTCCCGAATAAAGTGATCGTGAATGTAAAAGAAAGAGTGCCGGTTTTGATTTGGATTCAAAGCGGACGCACCGACATGGTGGATGGGGATGGGATCGCCTTCCCCATGCTGTTGGAAGGAATTAACCTGGAAGAAAGCGGTTTACCGATGGTCGATGCCTCTGGTATATACCAGGAAAGGGAACTTGTAACAAAAGAAACGGTTGAAACCAGCCTGTTGGACCAAATATTCTCTCTCTTCCGTGAAGAAGAGCAGGAAGGTGATCCGGTCGAGCCCCGACAGGTCATCGAGCCTGAAATGGTGCAGGCAGTGTTGGTGTTGAAAGATTATGCCCCAGAAGGCATTCCATTATTATTTACGGTTGATCATGGATTTGCCTGGGAAGATCCGGGCGGTTGGATGGTTTATTTCGGTGATGCCAATGACATCGAAATGAAATTGAGGGTTTACCACAGTATCCTCCGTCACCTGGATAGAAATGAAGAAACTCCTAATTTGGTAAGCGTTGAGTGGGTCGACGCTCCATATTATAGATTGGAGAGATGATGGACAACCAAATCGTTGTTGGCATTGATATCGGGACGACGAAAATTTGCACACTGGTTGGGCGTGAGGAAACACCCGGACAAATCAATATTTTGGGTGTTGGGATTGAGCCTTCTGAGGGGATTCGAAAAGGTGTGGTTGTTGATTTGGAAGCGGCGTCAATGGCAGTCACCCGTTCGATTGATAAGGCTCAACATACCTCGAACATGGAAATTACCTCAGCATTGGTTAGTCTTGCTGGTGCAAATGTCTCATCAATCAACAGCCGTGGGGTTGTCGGCGTCTCCGGGCGAGTCATCGATGATGCGGACATTCTGCGTGCCGTGGATGCAGCCCGTGCGGTAGCCATCCCGCACAATCGCGAGATCATACATGTAATCCAACGGAGTTTCAAGGTGGATGATCACGACGGAATTCAGAATCCCATTGGGATGCACGGGTACCGTCTGGAAGTTGAAACGCATATCATCACCGCAGCATCGGGTAGTGTGGAGAATCTACGCGAGACGGTTGCGGCAGCAAATGTGGATGTGTCTCAATTTGTGCTCAACCCTCTTGCTTCAGCTGAGGTTGCGCTGAGTGAAACAGAGCGCCTGATGGGTGTGGCTGTCTGTGATATTGGGGGAGGGACCACTGACCTGGCGATTTATGTCAATGGTGATATCTGGCATACTGCCGTGATCACGGTTGGAGGCAATTATGTGACCTCCGACATTGCCCATGGTCTCCACCTGCCCATTTCCCAAGCGGAAGATGTGAAACTGGCTCATGGACATGCGCTTGTTTCGGAAGTCAGCCAGCGTGAAAATATCCAGGTGAGACCTTTCGGCGAGGTTGAAGCGGTTATGATCAACCGGCAGGAACTTGCTCACATCATCGAGGCGAGGATCGAAGAAATATTTGGTTTCGTTGTTCAGGAAATTAAAAGGTCGGGATATGATGGTTTGCTCCCGGCAGGACTTGTGCTCACAGGCGGAGGTAGCCTGATGCCTGGAATAAAAGAAGTAGCCACAAAAGTGATGGGTGTACCAATCCGCATTGCTGCGCCCAAGAACCTGGTAGGATTGTCTGATCGGCTGGAAACACCAGCCTTTGCTACCAGCGTAGGCTTGCTTAGCTGGGCATTTAATATGAGTGATTATTCTTCATACGTTCGAGGAGATCGCCATCCGTCAATCAATTTGGGAGGTGAAACATTAATCGAAAAGATCAAACGACTTATCAAGGTGCTTACTCCATGAGGAGGTTGTCTGCAGCAGCTCTCCTCGTGGTATCAGTGTTTTCCACCTGGCAATGTGCATTGGAGGAAATCATGGAAATCGTCCCCATCGGGGTTACCGGTAATTATCATTAATCTAATTTCAGGAGGATTGGACATGTCTACATTACAAAATCCAAACAACCAGTTCGAGTCATTCGCTCGGATCAAGGTGGTGGGTATTGGAGGCGGAGGCTGCAATGCGGTTGACCGGATGATCGACGAAGGGCTCCAGGGAGTTGACTTCGTTGCCATCAACACGGACGCCCAGGCTTTGATGCTCTCGAAAGCGCCCATACGCGTCCGCGTTGGTGAAAAGATAACGCGGGGCTTAGGCTCGGGTGGGAATCCGGAAGTCGGCGCAAAAGCCGCAGAGGAGTCTGCTGAGGAGCTTTACGAAGTGCTCAAAGGGTCGGACATGGTGTTTATCACATCAGGCATGGGTGGAGGCACTGGGACCGGCGGGGCAGCAGTCATTGCGCAGATTGCCAAGGAAGTTGGCGCGTTGACGATCGGCGTTGTAACTCGTCCGTTCTCGTTCGAAGGCTCGCGCCGCATCAAGTCTGCTGAAGATGGGATTGCCCGGTTGAAGGAAAAGGCAGATACACTCATCGTCATCCCTAATGACCGCTTGCTCCAGATCGTTGACAAAAGGGCTAACCTGCAGTCAGCATTCCGCCAGGCTGATGATGTACTCCGGCAGGGGGTACAGGGCATCTCGGAATTGATCACCGTTCCTGGTCTGATCAACCTTGATTTCGCTGATGTGCGCACAATTATGTCAGAAGGTGGTGCAGCATTGATGGCAGTTGGCAATGCGAAGGGTGAGGATGCAGCCAGAGTAGCAGCTGAACAGGCAATCTCCAGCCAGTTGTTGGACATCACCATCGACGGTGCTCACGGCATCCTGTTCAACGTGACTGGTGGTCCTGACCTGACACTCTTTGATGTGAACCAGGCAGCCGCGATCATCAAGGAGACCGCACACCCAGACGTCAACTTGATTTTTGGCGCAGTTATCGACCAAAACATGAAGGACGCTGTTCGCATTACGGTAATTGCCACAGGATTCGAAAATGCCGGTATGCACCGGATTCCCGATTCAAATGTTCGAGATTTGAAAGATCGGGAGCGCTACTCACCAAACCCTACTCCCGCGGCGAAACCGGTAGATGATCTTTATGAATCGGTTCAAGTAGCTAAGGAACCTACTCGTGATACAACAAGAGGGTTTGCGCCGCGCAGGATTGACACCGAAGACATCAATATCCCCACATTCTTGCGGAACAGGGTATCGAAAGAATAATCATTATGGGTCCCGAAGGAATACTTCACTGAAGTGTTCCTTCGGGAGACCAGATTTTATGAGGGTGCGGGTTTTCCATCATCGGATTTTCACGCGCCTGTTTGTGATTCCTTGAAGATGAAACGTCTGTGCCATCGGAAAGATTAGAACCTTTAAAACAAACCACATTGTTGAAAACTTTAAGCTAGATTGGTGGTTTTATGACTTGCATTGAGTTCGTTGATATGCTAGAATTACGGGACCAAACCCCATCTGTACTAGGTACTGACATTTGTACCCCCAGAGATGGCGGTTACAAACGTTCTAATTAATCGGGAAAGGGGTTTGATGCGTTGTCCATATTGTAAAAGAGAGAGCTCCCGAGTTATCGACACCTCGCATGACACGCGAGGTGGAGTTCGTAGAAGGAGAGAATGCCTTGATTGTGGGCAGCGATTCAGCACGTATGAACGACCAATTTTAGCAACCCCATTAATTGTCAAGCAGGATGGCACGAGGGAAGAGTTTGACCGGGATAAGTTGATGCGTGGTATTCGCATATCTTGTGCCAAACGCCCGGTGTCTGCAGCCGATATCGAAAGGCTGGTAGGTGAAATCGAAGCCTCCCTGCAAATGTTAAGTCGGGCTGAAGTATCATCCAGGATTGTGGGTGATATGGTGATCACGGGTTTGAAAAATCTGGACCAGATCGCCTACATCCGTTATGCAATTGTTTACCTTGGATTAGATGACTTACAGGAGATCCGTGGTGAAATCGACCGGTTGCTCGATGCGTAAAACATGTACTTTTTCGTGCGTTCATAAATTATCTATAATTTTTTGAATTATGCCCTGGTCCGCTGGATGTAGTTCTGGAAGGACCTTAGTGTTAGATTTCTTATTGAGAATTGGATAAAGCGGATCAATATTCACGACAGGAGAGGTATCATGCTAAAGGATAAAACGGATAATCAAGCCAACCAGGTAAAAATAGTGACCCCTCATTTGCCTGAAGGCACAGGTGATGTCGTCCTGACAGATAATGCTCGTCAGGTTCTCATCCGTCGTTATGTTCGCAGAGGGAGTGATGGAAACCCGAGTAAGTCGGTTGAAGAAATGTTTTGGCGTGTGGCTTATAATGTTGCCGTTCCGGAGGAAAAATGGGGGGAGGATGTCCTGGCGATTGCCAGAGAATACTATCAGTTATTATCCAGCAAGAGCTTTTTTCCGAATTCTCCTACATTTACAGGCGCCGGCACACCGCTGGGGCAGCTGGCTGCATGTTTTGTACTCCCGATCACGGATGATATGGGTAAGGATCAGGCTGGAATCTTTCAAACTTTAAGAGATGCAGCCTTAATCCAGCAGACCGGCGGAGGCAATGGGTTTTCATTCTCACGCTTACGCCCAAAAGGAACGATCGTCAAATCGTCCGCCGGGCAGGCGACAGGACCGGTTGGATTTCTAAGGGTGTATGACAAAGCCTTCGGTGAAGTTGCCCAGGGCGGTACACGTCGGGGGGCAAATATGGCGGTATTGAGGGTCGACCATCCGGATGTCGAAGAATTCATCACCTGTAAGATTGATGAGAATGCGATCACCAATTTTAATATATCAGTTGGTATCACAGATGGATTCATGCAGGCTGTTATCGATGATGAGGACTGGGAACTGCGGTTTCCAGACATCACCTCGCCAGTTTACAAAGGTTTTAATGGTACGATCGATCAGGCTGAGGCAGCGGGTTTGCCGATCAAGACTCATAAGGTGGTCAGGGCGCGTGAGTTGTTTGAAAATATCGTGCAGCATGCCCACCATAACGGTGAACCGGGCGTGCTGTTCCTGGATGCTGCCAACCGGTCGAATCCGGTTGGTCATCTGTACCAGCTGGAATCAACGAATCCATGTGGTGAACAATTCCTGGGACCCTACGAGAACTGCTGCCTGGGTTCAATCAACCTCTCCCAGCATTTCTCGCCGGATGGGCAGGTGAATTGGGAAAAGCTGCGTAAAGATGTTGAGTTGTCCACCAGGTTCCTCGACGATGTCGTCGAGGCGAATGCCTATGTCCCTGCGGTCCCCCAATTGATGGAGGCTGCGGTGCGTGCTCGAAGGATTGGTCTGGGGATTATGGGACTGGCGGACCTGATGTATCACGTAGGAATCCGCTACGGTTCCGACGCAGGTCAAGAATTTAGCGCGCAGGTAATGGAGTTTATCCGTTACCATGCCATGCTTACCAGCATCGATCTCGCTGAAAAACGTGGATCTTTCCCAGCCATAACTGGTTCAATCTACGATCCGCAGGAGATGAGCTGGACTCCACCTGCTCCGGTTACAGCCTACCAGCGTGACTTCGGGCGTCCGGAAATAAATTGGGGCACAGTTGTGGACGGGATCAAGACTCACGGCATCCGTAATGCAGCTCAAACCACTATTGCCCCAACAGGCACCATTGCCACTGTTGCTGGATGTGAAGGATATGGGTGTGAACCGGTCTTTGCCCTGGCTTATATCCGCCACGTCAATGACAATGGTAAAGATTTACAACTCACTTACGCCAGTCCAATGTTCGAGCTTGCTTTGAAGGAAGCTGGATTGGAAGCAGAAAAAATCGAAGAGATCGTCGATCATGTCATGGTGCATGGTACCTGCCAGGATTTGGAGGTAATTCCCGAGCAAATCCGCCAGACGTTTGTAGTCTCCCAGGACATCAGTGCAGAAGAGCATGTGCGCATGCAGGCAGCACTCCAGGCTTTTGTGGATAATTCATTATCGAAAACGGTTAACTTCCCGGAGACTGCGACAGAGGCTGATGTTGCCATCGCATATAAACTTGCCTGGGAATTAGGATGTAAAGGTATAACTGTTTATGTGACCGGATCCCGCCAGATCGTGGTACTGGAAACCAAGGCGACTTCTCAAGCAAAGGCATCTGGCGAATCTGGTCAGGATTTAGTGGAAGAACAAAAGGTAGTGGTCAATGAAATGGCAGGGATTGAACAGCTTCCTATCTGGCACGAGCAGAAGAAGCCGCGTCCACGTTCGCTGCACGGTGCTACCTACAGCATCAGCACCCCGCTGGGCGAAGCCTTCGTGACCATCAATGTTAATGGCGGCAACCAGCCGTTCGAGGTGTTTGTCAACACGGCGAAAGCAGGATCAGACACCGCAGCAGTATCTGAGGCGATTGGACGCCTGATCTCTTACACGCTGCGTATCGCATCTCCTGTTGCTCCCAGAGAGCGATTAAAGGAGGTATGGCGCCAACTTTCTGGCATCGGAGGCGGTCGCTCACTTGGGTTTGGTCCCAACAGAGTCAGGTCACTGCCGGATGGCGTCGCGCAAATCCTGGCTGAATATTTGGAGAACACTGAAGGGGATGACAGCCCATACAAGCAAAAACTCGCAGGTTCTGAAAATGATAATGGGGATCATTCACGCAGCGAATCGTTGATGCGCAGGCGTAAGACTGACGCTGAGCAGCGACATTCATCCGCCCAGATGCCATTAAAAATTGGAGATCTATGCCCGGAGTGCGGTCAGGCTTCCGTTGTGAATGAAGAAGGATGCCGTAAATGCTATTCTTGCGGGTTCAGTGAGTGTTGACCAAAATAAGCACGATCAATAATCTCGATGGTGTGCAAAACGGGTAGTTTTACGCCCGATTGTTCCAGGTAGTGTTGAATCTGGACAATGCATCCTATGTTCCCGGTTGCTACCAGGTCACAGCCCGTATTAATAATATTCTTGGATTTCAATAATCCCAGGTCTCTTGAAATTTGGGGTTGTTCAAACTGGTAGGTGCCTGCCGAACCACAGCATATTTCACTTTGTTCGATGGGCACAAGTCGCACGTGCGGGATAGCTTCGAGTAAGCGGCGCGGGGGTGAAGTAACTTTTTGCGCGTGCGCCAGGTGGCAGGCGTCATGATAAGCGATTCTTAAAGGCTGCGCCAGAGGTGGAGGCGGAAGCAGCCCCAATTCATCCAGGAAAACACTGATATCTTTGCATTTTTCAGCAAGGCGCTGTGCCTGACCCTGTTCCGGTTCACCTTTTAGCAGATAAGCATAATCCAATATGGCTGAACCGCAGCCCGCCGCGGTGGTGATCATTGCATCGTAATTGCCTTCAATCACCTCTGAGAAAGCAAGTAGGTTATTGCGCGCCAGGCGTTTCGCCTGCTTCTCGTCCCCATTATGAAGTGCTAATGCCCCACAACAACCCTGGGTTTGAGGGATCACCACTTCCACGCCATTCCTGGAAAGCACCCTGATGGCTGCCGCATTGATCGAAGGTTCCAGGACCTGCTGAACACAGCCTGCTAATAAGGCTACTGTCGCCCGTCTTGTCCCTTCTGCTGGTGTGAATTGTGGCAATGGGATGTCAACGGACAGGCGGTCCGGAAGGATGGACAACATATTGCGAATATCGCCGGGAAGGATTTTGGAAAATGGTTTGGCTGCTTTCCCCAGGTTGACCGCCAGGCGGAACCTCGCCGGGTCAGGCATCACGTCTGTGGATATTTTGTGACGAATACTGCCGAAAACTCCGTCTTTTGCTTCATTACGAAGCTGCGTTTTAAATGGCTGCAAGAGTTCTCCATATTTAACGCCTGATGGACAGGTTGTCACACAGGAGAAACACCCCAGGCATTTTTCTATATAGGGGCGAGATTCCGAGACCGAGATGGTTTTTTCCAATGCGGATTTCATTAAGACGATCCTGCCGTGTGGGGAATCCATCTCGTTCCCCAGGTTGAGGTATGTAGGGCAGGTAGGCAAACAGAACCCGCAATGCACACAGGATTTAATGGCATTGACCATCCCTTCGGATTGGGCGCCGAAAACCGCCTGAATTTCTTGTAGGTTGATGGTGTGCTGCATGTGTGCTCCTAAAATTCAAGAAAGCGGTCTTGCGGGTCAAGAGCGGATTTGACTTTCATCAGGAAAGGATTGATCTTTCTTGAGCCTAACAGAATATCTTCCGGAGAGGTGGCAGCGCTGTCCAGGATTTTGACTGCCTCAAGCCCTGATGAATTGAGCAGACTTGAAAATTTCTGCAGGGGTTCCAGGTTCGGTTCCAGACCCACGAAAACCAGGTTCCCACCGCTGCTGTAACGACGCTCAGCTGCTTCTCTCAGATCAAATTTCCCAATATTCTTCTCGAATTCGGAAATTTGGGAAGGATGTAAAGGCACTTTGAACAACCTCCAACCTTCGGGCACCCACGAAAGATTTTTTGCGTTGCTCCACTTCATCATTTCTTCTTCATCGGTGAATTCTTCACCGTCTTCCAGCATTGAATGGAGCAATGCTGTCCGTTTTTCGATGGTTGCCTCAAAACCACCGATGCGCGCCAGAAGCTCACAATGGCTGCGGTGAACAGCAAGGTCGAGCGCTTCAAGGTCTAGCTGGTTGTTGAAAAATTTCGAATAATGGTCTACCGCCTCATTAATTCCGGAAAAACGGCGCGTTATTGTGGAATAGAATGCTGGTGAAGGGAATACTTTGAAGGTGATTTCAACCAGGATTCCAAGTCTCCCCATGCTTCCAATCATCAATTTTGGAAGGTCAAATCCAGCAGCATTTTTCACCACCCTGGCTCCGCTCCAAATTGCTGTCCCGGAGGCGTTTATAAAACGAATTCCGAGGATGAAATCTCGAATACCACCGAAGCGGTAACTGCCCGGACCATTCAGCCCGGAAGCCACACTGCCGCCTATGGTTGCCCCGCGCTCACCCAGCAGAGGATCAAAGGGCAGGTACTGACCATTTTCAGCCAGCGTCTGATTGATGTGGTGGATAGGTGTGCCTGCGAGCACGCTGATCGTGTATTCATCAGGTTTATATTCCACGATCCCGGACAGTTCTGCCAATTCGACAAATTCAATATCGCCCATTAAATTGGACATACCAGGTTTGCTGCCGCCTGAACGAGGAAACAATTTCTTGCTCCTCGTTTTTTTTACCTGGTTACATATATTATCAAGTACGGGGGAAGTTGTCATATAGGTCATTAGAATCAGTTAGCCAGTTTTGCCTGTGCCTCAACGGGTCAACATTTTTCCGCGGTTCGCAAGACCCTGAGGGTCGATTGCCATTTGAAGGTCAAGCATGGTCTCGATGTCTTCTTTGCTGAACATTTTCGGCAGATATTCCTTCTTCTCAACACCAACTCCATGTTCACCTGTGATGGATCCGCCCAGGTCGATACAAAGATCCATGATTTTTGCGCTCAATTCCTTTGCACGTTTGAACTCCGCCTCGTCCCGCCCATCATAAAGGATCAAGGGGTGTAGATTTCCATCTCCGGCATGAAACACGTTTGCCACCCGGATGTTATACGACTGACTTAATTTCCCTATTTCAACCAATGCCTGTCCCAATTTGCCCCTCGGGACAACACCATCCTGCACGAGATAATCCGGGCTTAACCTGCCTACGGCGGAGAAAGCACTTTTTCTGCCTTTCCATATCGCCGCTCGTTCCGAGTCGTTCTGGGCGATACGGACTTCGTTTGATCCTGATGCAGAGATGATTCCCATCAAGCGCTGAAAATCGTATTCAACCTGGGTTTGCTCACCCTCCAACTCGACAATCAACAATGCGACTGCATCTGCGGGATAATTGGCTTTCACGGCAGCCTGGGCGGCGTGAATGGCGAGATGATCCATGATTTCGATGGCGCCAGGGAGTATCCCGGCAGACACGATTCTGGCCACGGTGGTTCCAGCTTCCTCAAGGCTTTGGTAGGACGCTAAAACGGTGCGGTAACTGGCGGGTTTTGGCATCAAGCGCAGTGTGATTTCGAGCGCGATACCCGTTAATCCTTCGGATCCGACAAACACCCCGGTCAGATCAGGACCGATGAATTCCTGGTTTTGGTTGCCAAGGTGGACAACTTCACCATCCGGCAGTACAGCCTTGATTGCCAGCACATGGCTGCTGGTCACACCGTTCTTCAGGCAGTGCGCCCCGCCGGCATTAAACCCCAGGTTTCCGCCAATAGTTGAAATCAATTGGCTGGAAGGGTCAGGCGCATAATATAACCCGAACTGAGCTGCCGCTTTACTGACGTCTGAGTTGATCACACCGGGCTCGACGACGGCGATCCGGTCTTGAGGTTTGACCTCGATGATACGGTTAAGGCGGTTCAGTGCGATCAGTACCCCGCTTTCCACCGGTAATGATCCACCGGAAAGACTGGTACCGCTGCCACGGGCGACAAAGGGTACGCCATAATGGCTGCACAACCTCACCGACTCGATGACTTCGTCTTGCGTTTCGGGTATCACCACAACCAGTGGGAGCTGTCTATAAGCAGTCAGCGCGGTCTGATTCGTAGGCAGCTAATTGTGCGGGTGACTCAAGCAGCCGTTCTTTCGGAAATAACTGTCTGAGTGGTTTGATGATTGCGTATTTGTCCATGGCTTCACCTGGGTCTCGAAAGAAATCGATCTGACATGCAAAACGGTCAACCGGGTGGTGACAGGATTTCGATGATTTTGGAATACCCTCAAAACCGTCAACATGCCTGGTTAAGGTCGTATGGCACCTTGATATTACCATGTTACAATCGGTATTGCGGCTGGATTCAACTCACCGGTCATATGAAAATCCTGATATTTTTGGGGATTGGTAATACCAAATTCACTTGCCATCACTCTGAAACAAAATAGAAATGGAGCGAAGATGCCCACTGTATGGAAGATAAATGACGATGAAACCCTTTCCGCACCAGGCAGCAGCTTGCTGGTTTTCCATGATTTCTACCCGGAAGGACATCAGGGAGGGATTGAGCTGCTCTTACATGGTGAGCGGCTGTTGACGAACGGAGATGTCCGACTGGTAAGTACTCCCGGGCAGTGGGACCTGATCCCAGAGGTCATATCCAGGTCTGTTATACCCGGCAGCGAGCGCGTTGACGTTTCTTTGAAGTATCCTCAAGTGGATATCCATTACTTAATCTCACTTTGGGGTGAGGGTGAATCAATCCACATTCAGGTTGTCCTGCAGTCTGAACTGCCAGCTGACCTGCCGGTGGATCCAGGTTTCAATTTTGAATTATTCCCCCCAGCTTATTTCGGGAAAAGTTACCACATAGGTGATTCTTACGGCGTATTCCCGCCTCAAGCCAATGGTCCGACCCAGGCGGATGCTACCGGGCAATCCTTCGGTAGTGGTCCAAGGCTGGTAGCCGCGCTTGAAGATGAGCACCATCACATTGAGATAAATAGAGAAGATGGGGCGTTAATTTTGCTGGATGGGCGTAATAATGCGGAAAATGGGTGGTTTGTAGTCCGGGCGCCCATCACGCATCGGGAAGCGGGAATTGTTGTCTCACTCTCAATCACCCCGCACCGCATTCCAGGATGGCACAGACAGCCTGTAATGCTTTTCTCGCAGGTTGGATATCACCCAATGGGTGAAAAAAGATTGCTGGTCGAGCTGGACCCGAGCGCGCCGGTACCCGGACCGGTTTCCCTGGAATACCTGGATCCTTCCCAAGGATTCGTGCCGGTTTGTGCCGGGGGATTACTGCCATGGGGCAGGTTCCTGTGCTACGATTACGGCGTTTTCGACTTTACGCTCATCGACCAACCCGGGCTGTACCAGCTGCGCCTGGGAAACCAGGTTACACCACCCTTCCCAATCGCCGAGGACGTTTACCAGCGTAATGTTTGGCAGCCGACTTTTGAGACACATTTTCCGGTGCAAATGTGTCACATGGCTGTTCTCGATAACATGCGCATCTGGCACGCTGCCTGCCATCTTGATGATGCCCTGCAGGCTCCGCTTCACCAGGTTCATTTCGACAGTTACCGGCAAAGTGGTGAGACCGAAACACCATACCAACCTCTGGAACATATCCCCTATCTGGACCAGGGAGGTTGGCATGATGCAGGTGATTTTGACCTTGCTGCCGGCTCCCAGGCGAGCACAACATTCACATTAGCGCTCGTACGCGAAGTATTCGAATTGTCAAGCGACCAGACAACGGTGCGTTGGGAAGACCGCACGGTCCTCTTGCACAAACCTGATGGTATCCCCGATATCGTCCAGCAAGTTGCCCATGGCGCCCTCAACTTGCTATCAGGTTACCGGGTGTACCGCCATCATGGTGAACCGGGGCATTCGTTTATCGGCATCATCGAGGACACTCTCGATCGCTATGCTATGCTGGGAGATACAGCCTCGATGACGGATAACAGGGTGTATGACGGGAAACTGGGAAGTCAGGATGTTGTTGGTGAAAGATCAGGTAAGTTAGATGATCGTTGGGCATTCACCAACCGCCATACCGCGCTCGAATACAAGGTGATAGGCGCCCTTCTGGCAGCAGGAAGAGTTTTGAAGGGTTGGTACGACGATTTAGCCGAGGAATGTCTGCAAACAGCGCAAAACGCCTGGGAGACAGAACACAAGCGCCCCATCGCTGTTGGACCCAATTGTTATGTTCCCGGGCATCCGGACGTCCAGGAGATCCTGGCGGCGATCGAATTACTGGTCACTTGGCAGCACGATACGGTTGCTGACTGGATCCTTTCCCGTTGGGACACGATCCAATCAAACTTTTCTTCCATTGCCTGGAGCCTGGCAAGGGTGGCGCATCTTTTTAAGGACACTGATTTTAATAAAAAGTTTTATAAGCTCCTTGAGAAATTGGCTCAAGACCTGGAAGAAGAATTGGCACGCAATCCCTTTGGTGTTCCTTTCCATCCCCATGTTTGGGGGGTTGGCTGGAGTATCCAGGCTCAAGCCGTGCAAGTGTATTTCCTGGTGAGGCAGTATCCGAATTTATTCGGGAGCGAAATTATCCAAAGGGCATTCAATTATATGTTGGGCTGCCATCCTGCATCAAGTACTTCACTTGTATCCGGTGTCGGAGCGCAATCTCTACTGGTCGCCTACGGTCAAAACCGTGCAGAATGGTCCTATATCCCAGGTGGGGTTGCCTCAGGTCCGAACCTGGTACGACCGGATTTCCCCGAGTTGAAAGAACCCTATCCTTATATCTGGCAGCAGTCAGAATATGTCATCGGGGGGGCTGCCAGCCATATTTTCTTGACCCTGGCAGTGGATGAGTTGTTAAAAGAAAAATGAAGCGTTAATGTTTGGAACGGTGATCCTGGTGACTCGGTACGGGAATTATGCCGCACTCAATCTGATGAGTGGGTCTCTGACTGCCAGATAAAATAAAGTTATAATAACCTAATAATTGAGACACCTGTTAATCGAGTACAGGTCGTCCTTGAGACCCAATTCTCTCTAAGGAGGAGACAAAAGGATGAACGACAACCAGACCGGAAAAACGGTTGGAAATTACATTCTCCTTCGGGAGGAAAGAAAAACTCGTGTCGTCACCGAGTATTGGGGAAGATCGGTCGATCTTTCGCGTGAGGTGACGTGTTATGTTCTACTCCCGAACCTCAGCCAGGACGAAGCAATTTCCAACAAATTCCAGTCGCTGGCACAGACCGCTGCCAGCTTATACCATCCTGGGTTGATCCGCGTACTTGAACACGGTAAACTACCTGATCCTGCGGAAGAAGGCTACTTAATTAGCGAATGGATTCCTGGAGCTAATATGGCTGAACTTTTGGCGCAGATGAAAGATGAGGGTAATTGGGTTACCATGGGTGAGGCAGTCCGCCTGGTACGCCAGCTGGCTCTCATATTCGATGAGGTGCGTAATGCAGGTGCTGTGAGGGTAGTGAACACGGCATTGATAAAGTTTCGCGCCTCCCCCATTGAACAGCTGCCTTATACGCCAGTGGTGGTAGATCTGGGGTTGGAAACCTTGCTTATGGATGAAAGTGCAGCCAACTCGCGTGGTGCACCGCCATACCTTTCTCCCGAGGGGGCGTTAAACCAGCCTACCGATCCGCGCAGTGACGTTTATTCTCTGGGTGTGCTCTTATATGAACTGACTACGGGTCAGCTTCCCTTCCCAGTAGTCACCCAAACCGATGCTGCGCGTTACCATCCCCGCCAGCCGCTGCCTCCGCCAAGGTCACTGCGCCCGGACATGCCCCAATCTTTAGAGGCAGTAATCATCCGAGCACTTCAGAAAGTTCCTGGAAGCCGTTTCGAGACCCTTGCAAATTTCGCTGAGGAACTCAGCTGGCTTCTGCCAGGATTAGATGGTGTTGTTGACCCGCCACCCGTGTTTGAAAAATCGATCTCCCTGGCAGCTTTGTACCTGGCTTCGTTGGGCGATCATCGCCTGTATGCCGAAAAAATCGCACCTGCTCTTTTGGCTTCGGATAAACCATACAAGGACCCTGCTACCCGTCCTGTTTCCCCGAATCCTGACCCAATCGGGGAAAATGGGAAGATCGAGGTGACCGTCGACCAGGTGCAGCTTTCCGTTGAACCTGGCAGGACCGCATCCACCGTTGTGGTAGTGCACAATTCCGCTGATGTTGAAGCTGAATTCAACATCAGCATTGAAGGTGTTGCACCAGAGTGGGTGGCATTATCACCTCGGAAGTTCACTTTGAAAGTTGGTGAACAAAAAACTGCCCAATTAATCTTCAAACCTCCCCGACTCTCTAGAACACGTGCAGGCAGGTACCCGATCACGGTACGTGTCAGGTCTACAGAAAAGGTTTTGTTGCAGGGTGAAGCCTCAATCACTCTCACAATTGGAGTGTACAACCAATTCAGGCTGGAATTTCCATCACCCAGGACGCAAGGGGATGAATCTACCGAGATCTTAATCACAAACACGGGCAATGTGCTTGATACATACACCATTTCACCTGTCGATATCGATGGTGAATTGGGTTTTGAACCGGAACAATCCCAGGTTCGCTTGAATCCAGAACAGGTTGGGAAAGCTGAATTCAAGCCATATCTCAGCTCCTTACGGCTTTTTGGGGGAGTGCGCAGTCACGCTTACACGGTGTCTGTCAAGGCTGCGAGTGGAGAAAAACAAAACCAAACTGGAGAACATGTTTCAACCTCGCTCTTGCCAGCATGGGTGCCCTTAATTCTCTTACTGGTGTGCATGTGTTTTACCGCCGCTGGCTTATTCTACCTGACGCGTAACACTTTCCAGGGGACCAGCGCTCAGCGCACCTCAATGGCTTTGCGTACAAGCACATTTGACGCAGCGCAAAGCACGCTGCAGGCTGCCACGTTAACGGTGCAGGCGCTCGAGAATGCAAACCAGGCAACCATTATGGCTGTGACACAGACTGCCCAGGCGGTTACCGAACAGGCTGCCACTCAACAGGTGAACGCAACAATTACTTCCATCGCTGAGACAGCGACAGCTATAGCGGCAGAATCTACTTCGCAGGCAGACGCCACATCGGCTGTGTTCTTCACTCAGACGGCTGTCGCCAGGGAAACCGAGCAGTCCGGACTGGGTTCGACAGCCACGGCAGTCGCCCTGACTGCAACCGCCCAAACCGGGCAGCTCATGACTGCTACCGCACAGGTTGGCAACAGCCAGACCGCGACAGCACAGGCGGGTATGTTCTTGACCGCGACTGCACAAACCGCTTTCAGTAAAACTGCGACAGCACAGGCAGGATTGATCCAAACTGCTACGGCTCAGGCAGGCTTCAGCGGAACCGCTACCGCCCAGGCAGCGACTGCGACAGCGCAGGCTAACCTGACCAAAACACCGGTGCTGAAGAAAATCGCCTATTTTTATTTGACCAGTACGGGTCTGGGAAAGGATTACCAGGAGTTCTTGCAGCCACATGGCTATCAGGTGGAATTGAAACCGCTTGATTCCATTCCCAGCACAGATTTGAACCAATATCGTGTAATTCTCATCGCACCTGAAACCGGTCAGGATGGTAATTGGGGCGACGCCAACGGAACCTGGGCAAATAAGATCGTCAACAGTAACCTGCCCGTAATCGGTTTGGGAGAAGGGGGGTTTAATCTTTTTGGAAAGACCAACATGCCAATCGGGTACCCAAATGGGATTGGCTCTTCGAGCAAAGATATTTTCGTTCTCAACCCAAATGATCTGCTCTGGAAGACGCCAAACCCCATCCCCATCCCCGGAAACAAGGTCATCCAGGTCTACAACAATGATGTAGACACCATCATGAGCAACCTGCAGCCTCCATTCCCGGCAAACATTCTGGCTTACGTTCAGTGGCCTGAAAATGTGAACCAGTTCTCGATCATCCGCCAGGATGGTCGCATGGTCCTGTGGGGTTTCAGAGAAACGCCGAAAGAGCTGACCCCCAGCGGAGCTTCCCTGCTGCTTAATTTCCTTGCAGAGTTAACCAAGTAAGCTGAGACGGCTGGCAAATGCAAAAAAGAATTGTTGTAGTCGCCGGGAACATTGGTGCAGGCAAGACTTCGCTGACAGAACGGTTGGGCGCCAGGTTGGGTTGGACAACCGCATTCGAGTCCGTCGCCGATAACCCCTATTTACCAGATTTCTATGCAAACATGGGGCAGTGGTCGTTCCACTTGCAGGTGTTCTTTTTAGGGCACCGCGCTGACCAATATCTGCAGTTGTCCAGGGATAGCAACTCTGTGATCCTGGATCGCAGTATTTATGAGGACGCGATGATTTTCTCGCGAGCGCTTGCACCACCTCGGAAACCTTAACGAACGTGATTATCTTTCCTACCGCAGGATCTTTGACCTGGTTGTTTCCAACCTTCCATCGCCTGACCTGTTGATCTATTTGAAATGCCCTGTCGAAGTGTTGATGAAAAGAATCCGGCGTCGAGCACGTGAGATTGAATCCGGGATCTCTGCAGATTATCTCGCGCTGCTTGGAGCATATTATGATGAGTGGATGGCAGTGTATGATGTTTGCCCGGTTTTGACCATTCGTACCGATGACCTGGATTTTGTCAACAAGCCAAAACACCTGGATATCGTTGTCAATCGTATCCAGGATAAATTATCGGGAAAAGAAGAAGTGATCTTCGACTGACCAGGTACCGTTAATTGATCAGCGGCATGATGTAACCGAGGATCAGATCCAGGATCAATCCAGATAGGAAAAGAAGACCGAAGGTGCGGTTGTGAACGAATGCAGCTGCAACGAAATAATTGGGCCAGACGTCCGGATAGTCTGTTGGTTTTTCTTCGGGTCGGGGCTTGAGCAGCATTGGGAAGAATCTAATAAATGTGCGTAAGGCAACCAGCACGATCAACATCACCCAGCTGAAGAAGCCGGTCAGTACCAGGTATATCACCAGGAGATACTGTAAAACCCACATGCCCAACAGCATGTAGCGTGCTGCCTTTTCGCCGATGACGACTGGCAGGGTGTAAATTTTCTGGCTTTTGTCCATTTCGTACTTATCGATGTGTTTACCAAAAATCACACCCGTGACCCCAAGGGCATACGGCAGTCCAGCGAGTACGACATTCCAATCCCAGGCACCGGTGATGACATAATACCCACCGCCAATCATCAGCGGACCCCAAACTATCAACACTGAGATCTCACCCAGGGCGATGTATTTTAAGGGATAGGTGTAGAAGAGCACGAATATTGCCCCCAAACCCAATAACACCAGGGCAGGCAGACCGCGCGCCAAGACCAATGCTGCGCCTGCACCCAGGGCAATTGCGCCAGTAACAGATGCGTAAATTAACAGCTGCTTCTTGGACAGCAAGCCATGTACCAGCGGCTGCGGACCATATTGAGAGCGGTAATAATTATCCTCATCCACCCCCTTTACGTAATCCGTGTAATCATTCAGCAGGTTGTTGGTGGCGTGTGCCATAACGAGTCCGATTGCCAGTAAGACCCAGTATCCCAGGTGGAAATTTCCGTGATCGAGCGCAATGATTCCGGCGATGGTGGCTGATAAAAAGGTCATAATCAGAACCACTGCACGTGTGGCGATTAACCATTTAGAAATAATATCCAACTGATCCCATTCTTCTTTGGAAATGCGTGGGATGACCTGTAATGCTTTCCTCCACATGGATACGTTCATGTCATTCCTCCGGCGAAAAAGTTCTACCAGGCATTCAGGCTGGCTCTGTATAAAGCTCTTTGAAAATAATCCCCATCCAGGGAAAGACAATCATACCCACATTTCAACAAAGATTCCATTAATGGTTCCAACTGGTGTGCGTAATGGACCATGCTGGCTTCAGGATGGATGCCAGGCCATGAATAACATGTCACCGTTGTTCTGCGACAGGAACAAGGAATACCTTCTGGTATTGTGTTGGTCCAATCTGCGTCTTCAGGTTGGAAAATATATTTATCCAGATTACCCTGGGGAATGCCCTCGATCCCACGCACAACCGGGGGATGAATCTCCATCGTGTAAGGATCAACGGAAAGATCAACGATCACTGCATGTTCCGGAAGCAAACCAATCCAATCATTGGGAATCAGAGCAACACTGGTGTCTCGGCGTTGAGCCGCATCCACCAGGATGTCAGCCTGTTGCAAGAATTCCTTAAAGATCTCTGGATGAGAGGTTGCGCTCCTTCCCAGGGCTTGGGCAATCGCAACGCCTCCTGGTTTCATCATGTACTCGTTGTTGCGTTCAACATTACCCAGTTTTGTTGCTGCGTCCAGCGCATGCCTGCCGACCATTCCTGTCCCGATGACAAGAACCCGGATGGGTGAATTGTCTGGTTTTTGCAGCCCTGCGAGTTTATGCTCCAATTGGTCAAATGCGACTTCCAGACCATTCCACGCAACTGCTTTCATGTTTTCCACCAGGCGCTGGTTCTGATCATTAACGATGCTGTCCATAGATATGGCACGCCGTGTCATCGTTTTCAATTTGTTGATCCGCCTGGGTCGTGTGGGGAAATGAAGCATGCTGATCAAGCAGGAATTTTCACCAAGAAATTCGTATTCACTCATTCGTGGCGACCGCAGGATAACAACGTAATCTTTTTGATAGCAGTTTTCTCGGGAAGTAAATGAAACGGTTGTTTGACCTCTCATATATTCATCCATGGTAAAACCACTCCTGGACCCATAACCATCCTCCAGGTAAACGTGAACACCTCTGAGCGCTAAGAACTGGATAAAATCTGGCAGGAAAACACGTTTTTCCCCGCTCTCGTTCTTCATGCGTAAGAAACTGATTGAACTCATGTAAACACTTTTCCTTTGTTAAGTCCCAACATCTAGAAAATGGAAACTATTCTCAAATAGCTCCCATCTTTTCCTGCCCGGAAAATATCCAATGCGATAAGGAGGCGCGGTGGATGGCTCTTTCGAAATACCTGCCGTCAGGCTGTAATTTCTTGAAACCTCGTTTTTTCAGAAGCATGCGCATCACCGGCTTGATCTGGGTGCCATATACCCGCATGCATTCTCTGGGATGGATCCCAGGCCAGGAATAGCATGAAACAGAATGGCGTCTGTGAGCCGAATTAATACAGCTCGGGATGGTTTCGAAGGCAGGGTCATCTGGTTTGAAAATATATTGGTTGAGATTTCCATGCGGTATCCCTTCAATCCCTTTCACGCTGAACGGAGTACCGCTACACATGTAAGGATCGACAGATAAATCCAGTAAAACAGAATGTAACGGCAGGTAACGGATCAGATCATTGGAGATCACCGGTACACTTGGGTCAGGTCTTTGCGTGGCATCAACCAGAATGTCCGTCCTTGGGAGGATTTCCAGCAGCACATCGATTTTGGTGGTTAAATCATAATCGATCACAGTCACCTCGACTCCAGGAATTTTTTGATCCGCAAAAGTCTTCCAGCGTTGAGCATCTCCATATCGGATTGCTGCCTGCATTACATGCATCCCCACTGCACCGGAACCGAGTAAGGTGACATGGATTGGTTTTCGTTTGGGAGAAGAAAATCCCGGCTCAGGATAGATTTCTTCCAGCACTTTGAAGGCTACTTCCATTCCGTTCCAGGCGACCGCTGATAAATTTTCCACCAATCTTCGTCCACTATCATCGGTGAGGCTGTCCAGGGATACGGCTTCTATTCCGAGAGAATGGATCATTCTGCTACGTTCCAACCTGGTTGGATAGTGCAGCATCGAGACCAGAATAGATCCCGGTTGAATCAGGTGTAATTCTTCATCGGATGGACAGCGCAAGACCAGTATGATATCTTTCTGGAAGGTCTCTGCATGTGACGCAGTGTGGATGCCTGTTGCAGCCCGTTTGTATTCTTCAAAACCGATGCCCATTTTGCTGCCGTAACCTTCTTCCAGAAAAACCTCAGCTCCGACTTTCTCCAGGTGGGCGATAAAATCGGGCAGGAAGTCACGTTTTTCGCCAGATTCGACATTCATTATGGGCAAACCAACTGTCAACCTGCGCTTCTGATTTTGTTTGTTCTTCTTTTTACTCATATCAAACGATCACCGGTACGTGGTTCCAGCCTGGATGATCTGGTTGGCTGGAACGCTGCTGAGGATGGTGGCACCATTTCCAATACGCACATTTTCCCCGATCTCGACTCTCAAGTTTATGTTCACACCCATGCCGATAAGGACTTTTTTGCGGATGGTGATCTCGCCGGCAAGCACAGCACCCGGAGAGATGATTGCGTACTCTTCCAGGATGCAGTCGTGAGACACTATGCTGCCAGTGCTGATAATCCCGCCAAATCCAACTTTTACATCACCACCGATATAGGCTTTCGCGAATACCTGCACTCCTTGCGAAAGCACGGCGCTGTCTTCAACCACCGCCGAAGGGTGGATCACGGCTGGGAGACCGAACCCGGCGTTGATCAAAGTCTGAAATACCTGGATGCGGCTTTTGATGTTTCCGATGCCTCCCACTGCATTCACAGCCAGCCTGATCCCATCACTCTTCAGAGATTCAAGTATGGAGCGGGTACCAAGCACGGGAACACCCATGATTCGTGTTTTCGTATTCAACCCATCGTCGATGATCCCAGCGATATTGTAAACGCCGGCTGAACGGATCAGGTCGATGAGCATTTTAGCATGCCCCCCTCCGCCATACAGGATCACGGTGTCCCCTTCCAATGTAAGGTTATTATTGGGGGGACGGTCCGCCTGAAGCAGCTGTTCTACCATCTCCCTGGTGATGAAACGGTCTCTGGGAAGTGAGGCAGGATCCAATGCGCTTTCTTGGAGCAGTTTTAAAGCCGGGTTAGAGATCCTCAATCCAGCAAAATCACCCCCGTTGGCAGAGAACTGCGATAATTCATCTTCCGCATACTCCTTCACAAACTCTTTGACTTGCTCACGAGTGGCAACGATGCTGCAAAAAACATCCCCAGCATTCACCATCGATCTTTCTTCGATCTGTATCGCTGACACATACCCATTATGCTCTGATTGGATCTCCAGGGTTGACTTGGTCGTTTCCAGTACGCCTAACACCGATCCCTTTTCGACATAATCACCATTTTCCACGAGTAAAGATACCAGAATCGCTTCAGGTTCATTTGTGTTCACCAGGGGAATGGTCACAGTATAAGGTGTGTTCAGCATGTGATTTTTATTCTATCCAGAAACCATCGCACGGATGCTTTTACAGATTGTATCAACTCCGGGGAGGGTTGTGTTTTCCAATGGTACCGAGGCTGGAATCGGTGTTGATTTAGCTCCGATCCGAGAGACTGAACGAACAACAGGTCCTTTTTCTTCCATTATCCTGGCTACCACTTCTGCTCCCCAACCCATGTCAACTGTTCCCTCCTCCACAACCAGCAGGTGTTTGTTTTGGTCAAGGCAGTTGACTGCAGCGAAAGGCGTGAAAGGTGCCAGCTGTTCATAAACCAGCATTTCCGCAAATATTTCGTCTTCATATGCGAGGGTAATCATTGCCTGGCGGCATAATTCGACCATGTACCCGTAGGTCAAGATCGTGACCCGCGCTGAGTTCACCCCCCGGAAGGTTACTTTATGAACGGAAGAATGATCAGGTTGGCGTATTTCCTCGATGGTAAAATCATCAAAGCCATCTTTGATCGGCAGCAGATATTGCAGTTTGTTTTCAACAAACAACAAGGGATCCTGGTTATTCAAGATGGTTTGTTTGAGCAGCATCCCAGGATCACCGGTTGTCGCCGGGGCTAATATGCGCATGCCCGGCACGCCCATAAAAAGCTTCTCCAGGGTCTGGCTGTGCGTGGGTCCGTAACCTCGCCTGCCTCCCATCGGTGTCCGGATCACCATGGGCACCCTGACCTGATCGTTATACATCCAGCGGAACTTGGCAGCATGGTTGATGATCTGGTCTGCAGCCAGGGTCAGAAAATCACCAAACATAATCTCGACCACCGGCAGGAATCCTCTCATCGCCATACCCGCAGCGATACCCGTGATGCCAGCTTCGGAAATCGGGGTAGTGAGTACTTGATCTGGGAATTGTGTGGATACTCCCCGAGTGACTTTGAAAGCGCCCCCGTAGGGATCCAGGATGTCCTCCCCGAGCAAGATTATGAGCGGGTTCTCCTGCATGGCAGAGATTAAGCCCTTGTTGAGCGATTCTAAAACAGTGGTCATCGCTCTGAATATCCTGAATGGGTCATTTCCCTTATATAAAATATCGTCATGGTGCCTGGTCAAGCATGAGTAAAACACCGATATTCTGCTGTACGGTCAGGTATGCGTTCAACAGGTTGAGATTAGCCATGTTATCAGAGCATTTATCCATGGTAGGATTTTTATAAGGCAGACCACCTACGCTTAGAACTGCAGGCAGTTGCCTTTCCCAATAACTACCCTCACTTGAGAACGGGGTTTCGGAACTGCACAGGCGCCAGCCGATGCCGATTTTGTAAATTTCACGTATTGTGTTGAAGGAGTCGGCTATTTCCGTAGTGAAAGGCAGACCATCGTTGGCTGCAATGCAGTTCATCAGACCTGGTTCTGCTTCCGACCAACCGATCCCGTCCAGGATCAGGGCTGCTTTGAGGGTTTCCGCTGGGATCTGTTCCACGTGCAGTCGTGATCCGATTTTGTCCTCTCCGCGTTCCACGAATATCACAAACCGCCAGGGATGCCTGTTGGGGTAATCCTTCAACACAGCTGCCATTTCCAGCAATCCTGCCACACCTGCTGCATTATTGCCAGCTCCGGGGGTCGTCAATCCTGTGTCAAGGTTCGCACCAATTTCAATCACAGTTGGATAGGTCTGATCACCTTGAGCAGGTTTGGTGACGATCAGGTTGTAATGTCCGGGGATGGTGAGGCTGCCGATCTGTTCTTCTCCGCTGTCGGTAGCGTTGGGGATTTCTTCGATGTAGGTCTGGTAACCCATCTCAAGGAATTTTTGCTGGGTGTCTTCAAGCGCACGCAGCAAGTTGTTTTTCTCAAATTCCGTTCCACCGGGGTTGCAGATTTGTAAATCCACAAACACCTGGGATTGGTCCGGGTTGCGCGGGCTGTAATTAAGCACCAGGTTTCGGGTGAATTCTTCCATGCGTCCATAGTCTGCAGCCTCGATGCGAACTGCGATGCTCTGGTCGTATCCCTCTGACTCAGGATAGTTATACAAGGCAAGACTGACGTATGTAGAAAACGATTTCTCGTCAAACGTTTGGAAAACTGCATCCAAGGATTTTTTGATGGCGTCGTTCTGAGCCTGGTAATCGCTTTGAGTACCGGGTGTCACAATTACTCTGCGGATTTTCTCACTGTTTTGTATATATTCAATAAGATCTTGATCCAATGGTGGTTCAGTGGTTAACAAGGCTGTAACTGCATTGATATTGTCATTGAAATAGCCAGCTGAAATGAACACAGCCACCGCTAACAAACCAAGGGCAAGGACGAACAAGAAGATGATCAGTAAAATTCTTTGCACCATAATCTAGTCACCTGCCTGCGGGAAAGGGTCTGAAAGTGCGCTTTGGAAAGACATTTGAATTTCATCACGGAGCGCGTCTTCGATTTCCTGACGCGTAATCTCATCCAGGCGTCGCCCATGAAGGGTTATGGGATCGCTCAATTCTTTGATACGGCTGACCTCAGCATCGGGACGTGTGTCGTCCCCTTTGGAATGTGCGCCAAACCGGTTTGTGCGCAAGATGAGCGCCTGCGGAATTGATGTGACCCTGATTTCTGCCATTATCAGGCTGGCAAGGGGCTGGATCTCCATTACATCACTGGTATCCAGCTCGGTTGTGCGGATGCCAAAGGCTTCGAAACGCAGGGCAATTTCGCCAGCCACGGCTGATTCGATAGGAGTTGTCTGGGCGATCTGGTTGTTTTCGAGCACAAAGAAAATTGGTGCCTGCCATAAGGATGCCATGTTTAGCGCTTCATATACCACACCTTCTCCCAGGGTGCCGTCTCCCAGGAAAACAATTACAATGTTCCCTTCGCCCTTCCTCTTCTCGGCGAGTGCCATACCCACCGCTACCGGCACGATGCCTCCCTGGATCCCATTTGAATAGAAATTACGCCAGTTCAGGTGTTGAGATCCACCTCTGCCAGCGCACACCCCGCTGGATTTTCCCATCAATTCTGCGAATAGAGCGCGAGCGTCACCTCCATATGCCAGGAAGTGACCGTGGCAGCGGTGGTTGCTGAAAACGATGTCTCCTGCCTCCAGGTTCGAAAGCACGCCAACCGCGTTGGCTTCCTGTCCCAGGTATGTGTGGGTGGTACCAGAAAAAACTCCTTTAGGGAAATATTCGAGGACGGTTTCTTCGAATCTGCGGATTTGGAAAAGGCTTTGATAAATAGTTTTATCGTTCAGCTGCACGGTTTAATTTTACTCGACTTATCTGTCTGAAAGATCCTCAGGTGGCTGTTCAGGCTGAAACTCCTGCGCAGTGGTGTGACCTGGCTGGTTGATGCCCTCACGCTTGATGACCTTGATGAATGTCGTCCACAAGATTTTTATGTCAAGGGAAAAGGACCAATGGTCAACGTACCAGGTGTCCAGTTCGAACTTCTCCTCCCAGCTGATGGCGTTGCGACCGTTCACCTGCGCCCAACCCGTAATTCCGGGCAGAGCATCGTGCCTTCTGCGCTGTTCCGGTGTGTAGCGTTCCATATAATGCCAAAACAGCGGTCTCGGACCCACCCAGCTCATTTCTCCCTTGAGCACATTGATCAATTCCGGGAGTTCATCCAGGCTTGTGGAGCGGATAAAACGACCAAAACGGGTCAGGCGCTGGGTGTCCGGCAGCAGTTCACCTTCACTGCTTAGTTCGGTCGTCATGCTACGAAATTTATAGATTTTAAACACACTCTCTTTGTAACCGCCGCGTTCCTGGGTGAACAAGATCGGAGAACCATGGAAATAGCGGACGAGAACAGCAATGACCACCAATACGGGCCAGAACAGGATGATGCACAGACTGGCAGTCAACAGGTCGAAAAGGCGTTTACTCTTAGGCACTCCATCAAGGAATATTCGCATAGCTTTGTTCAGGCTTCAGTTGTTGCCGGCGTAATGGCGGCAATTAAGGTCTGCAGGGTATCCATCAAAACTCCCTGCCAGTCATCCAGGTTCATGTAAGCAATCCATAAAGCCATTTTCCCGGGTCGCACATGGGCATCCAGAACGGGGAGGCTTTCAGGCAGTGCTCCTCCGGGGAAGCGCAGGGTGATCTGGCTGCTTTCAATGCCAATGGAGCTCAATCCGGCGGTCTCAGCGAGCAGCTTGATCTTAAACTGGTAAACAAGGTTCAGGACGGTCTCCGGGGCTGGACCAAACCGGTCGTTGAACTCCTCCACGATCGCGTCCAGTTCCTGGATGGAGCGTAAATTTGCCATCCGCCTGTAGAGTCCCAGGCGTACTGTCCTGTCAGGCACATATTCGACCGGGATATTGACCGCCAGGGGGATTTCCACAAGAACATTGTTCAACTGTGCCGAGATGGCTTCGAAGGAGGCAGAGTGGATTTGTCCGCTGCTCAATTTGCCCTCACTGCGCATGCGGCGCACTGACTCAGAAAGCAGGCGGGTGTACAGGTGGAACCCAACGGCGGCAATGTGCCCCGACTGGCGGTTGCCCAAGATATCACCGGTGCCGCGGATTTCAAGGTCGCGCATGGCGATGTTGAAACCGGCGCCTAGCTGAGTGTTCTCGGCGATGGTGTCCAGGCGCTGGCGTCCTTCCTGGGTGGGTACCAGTTTGTTATGCCGGAAAAAATAAGAGTATGCGCGTTGCGCGCCGCGTCCCACCCTCCCGCGCAGCTGGTACAGCTGGGCGAGACCAAAGGTATCCGCACGATCGACTATCAACGTGTTGGCATTGGGGATATCAAGACCACTCTCGATGATTGAAGTTGAAAGCAGCAAATCAACCTCTCCCTTGCTGAACAGTTCCATCCTCTCGGAAAGCTCATTTTCCGGCATCTGTCCGTGTGCAATGGTCAACCTCGCTTCTGGCACCAGGTTCTCCAGGTGTGCACGCATGGCGCCGATGGTCTGGACGCGGTTATGCACAAAGAAAACCTGGCCTCCGCGCTCTAACTCTCTCAAGATCGCCTGGCGTACCAGCTTGGGTGAATAAGCGCCGACGTGGGTGATGATGGGCAGTCTTTCTTCGGGTGGGGTGTTTATTGTGGATATATCTCGCACGCCAGAGAGCGCCATGTACAGGGTGCGCGGGATGGGTGTCGCTGTGAGGGTGAGTACATCCACTTCGGAGCGCATTTTCTTCAGCGCTTCCTTATGTGTCACACCAAAACGCTGCTCTTCATCGATGACCAGTAAACCCAGGTCTTTAAAGTTTAACATCTTTAGATAGCAGTCGGTGTGTGCCGATGATGATATCGATGCTGCCCTTTTGAATGCGCTCGACGATCACCTTTTGCTGCTGGGGAGACCTGAAGCGGGAGAGCATCTCCACCGAAACGGGGAAGGCAGACAGCCTTTGGCGGAAAGTGTTGTAATGCTGCTGTGCCAGAACGGTAGTGGGCACCAATATAGCGACCTGTTTACCGTCATTCACGGCTTTAAAGGACGCTCTCAAGGCAATCTCGGTTTTACCATAACCTACGTCACCACAGATCAAGCGGTCCATTGGGCGCGGTCCTTCCATGTCCTGCTTGACTTCCGCTAAAACTCTTACCTGGTCATCTGTTTCAAAATAAGGGAAGCTTGCTTCCAGTTCTCCCTGCCACACGCTATCGGGACCGAATGCGTAACCAAGCACAACGCTCCTTTTTGCGTAGAGTTCCAGCAAATCAACCGCGACCTCTTCCACCGCCTCTTTTACATGTGTTTTTACGTTCTTCCATTCCTGCCCTCCCAACCTGCTGGGGGTAGGGCTGCGGCTGTCCGGACCGACATAACGAGTCAGCCGGTCGAATTGATGGATTGGGACAAACAGAAGCGCATCATCAGCATATTCGACGCACAGGAACTCACGCTCGCTTCCTTCAACTGTCCTTCTCACCAACCCGGAAAATTGCCCGATGCCGTGGTCGATATGCACTACCCAGTCTCCGGGGTTCAAGTCTGAATACGGTGCTTCGGGTGAATCGATCACCGGGCGGTGCCGCTGCCTTGCCTCGGGTCTCTTCCACCCAAATATTTCCCCATCAGTCAACAGGTGAACCGGCTTGCTGCCTGGCGCAGAAAATATCCATCCTTCATTGAGGCTGTTTTCGATGAAAATTGGCTGCGGTAGGCTGGTGGATCTTCCAGGCGAATGGGACTCCGGCAGCCTTACCGCCCCTTCCAACACACCTGCAGGGAGGTATTCATCCCACAGGTCTTTCAAGCGCGCTGCCTGGCGCGAGACAATCGTCGCTGAGTCGCCTGATTTCAAAAGGTTATGCAGATATTCCTGGAAGGGTTTGATCTGACCGCCGAAGCGTGGTCCTGCAGCGAACCAGCTCTCAAGGTTGAAATTGATCGATTGACCCTCTTCAGGATCGTAAAGCGGATATCCCAATTCGATGCACTGCAGTGAGGAGAGGGTGTCCGTGACCTCAGCCAGAGTTTGGTAAGGCAGGGGAAAATCCTCAGCCATTATGCCGTCTCGGATCATTTCGCCCCGGAGATTGACCGCCTGGTCCTCTACTTCGCTGATCGTATCTGTGATGGCTCCCCAATCATGCAGCAGAACCAGCGCATCAACGGGCAGGTAATCCAGGATGCTGGCAGAGAATGGGTGCAGCAGCGGAAGTGAAAACTCATTAACACGCTCACTCCCGGTTTCCAGCGTAATGGCAGCGCCAGGGTGAAGTGATGTTGGTTCTTTATCAGCGCCATCCCCGCCGGTCTCACCTTCGAGCGAAAAACCATCCAAAAGGAACTCGCGAGCTGGAGTGATCAGGATGCGCATCTCTCTCGAACTTCTGCCAGATTTATCATCAAGGTCTCGAGACGGTTTCAGTGTGAGCTGGGTGGCGGGGTTGAACTGCCGCAGAGTGTCTACTTCGTCCCCAAAAAATTCGATGCGCACCGGCATATCTTCTGCCGGAGGCCAGATGTCCATCAGTCCTCCACGGCGTGCAAATTGTCCTGGAGCAATAACAGTGGTGGTGGGTTCATATCCCATCCTGACCCACTTGCGAACCAATTCAGAAACCAGGACTACCTGACCCGGCTTGAGGCTGTGTGTGGCTTTGAGAAACTCTCGCCGGGGCATCGTCCGGGTCATGATCGCCCTGGCAGGAGCGATGATCACCGGTGGCGCAGAGGGTGGTTCGCTGACCGGAAGCAGGTACTTCGCCAGGATGGTCAGGACGGTCAGGCGATCCTGGCGTGTGGCATCCCCCCAGGCGGAATTCTCGTAAAACAAGGGCGTTGGCTCACGGAACAGGAAAATTTCTGACTGCGCTGCCCACAGGTGCAGTTCTTCCTGCAGTACCAGGGCGCGATCCATACGGTCTGTGATGATCATGATAGGTTTTTCCAGGCACTGCAGCAGTCCCGCTGCCACAGGAAGCCTCGCAGACCGCCGCAAACCGAGTGGCGCGATAGGCAGCCTATCTCTGGCTGCCTGTAAAAAATCAGGGGCAGCCGCACAGATTTTATCGATCAGCTCTTCCAAATGGTCTGGCATCAATCATTCACCGTTGTGTTGTAATGGTTCATCGCCGCTTCCAATCCGGCCTCCACAAACATGAACAACGCGTCCACTGCCTTGTCGAGGGTGATGAGCAGCAGCTCGTGTTCGTTTTTAGCAAAATTCTTCAGTACGTAATTGGCTGCTGATTTTTTTCCTGGCGGGCGACCAATACCCACCCGCAACCTGGGAATTTCGTCCGTACCAAGAGCCGCAATAATCGACTCGACGCCTTTGTGTCCGGCAGACCCGCCTCCGGGACGGATACGGAGAGCGCCTAGAGGCAAATCCACTTCGTCATAAATGACGATTAATTTTGGTACCTCAACTTTATAATAATGAAGCAGAGACTGCACGGATGCTCCGCATAAGTTCATGTATGTTTGCGGTTTCGCCAGGACCAGTCGGCTGCCCTTGTGATCCGTTTTTGTGACCAGGGACTTCATCTCTACTCTTGAAAAATTAATTCCAATTTTCTCCGCAAGCCTGTCCAGCACCATGAAACCGACGTTGTGGCGCGTATCGCGGTATTCACGACCCGGGTTTCCCAATCCGGCGAATAAAAACGGGGATGTGTCGTTGTGTGAGGGTTGAAAATTCACGGTATCGATAGTCAAACGCGCTAATAATCCTGGGTATACGGTTTACCCAGGTTCTGGTGATTGGTTACAAATCGACCTTAAATTTTATCATAACTATGGTAAACTTAAATCCCGTGATGAAAAATGTCTTCACGGTTTTTTTATGGTTTTTTCTAACGGTTAAGACCGGGGAGGAAGATTGAACGCCCTCCCTGGTCTTTTTTCTTGTTTTTGGGTTGGTGATGGATTGAGGAGACGAGTATGAATACGAAGTATATTTTTTTTACCGGTGGTGTTGTCAGCTCGGTTGGCAAAGGTGTGACCGCGGCGGCTTTGGGTCGTGGGTTCAAAGAACGCGGGTTTTCGGTCATCGCCGAGAAACTTGATCCTTATATCAACGTGGACCCAGGAACAATGAGCCCTTACCAGCACGGCGAGGTTTATGTTTTGGATGATGGCGCCGAGACCGACCTGGACCTGGGGCACTACGAGCGTTTCATCGACGTCAGCCTGAGCAGGGTGTGCAACTTCACCACCGGACAGGTCTATGCTGAGGTGATCAGCAAGGAACGGCACGGCGATTTCCTCGGCGGTACCATCCAGGTGATCCCTCACATCACCAATGAGATCAAGCGCCGCATCGTCCTGGGTCCAAAATCAACCGGTGCAGAGATCGTTTTGGTCGAGATCGGCGGGACTGTTGGGGATATCGAATCACTTCCATTCCTTAAATCACTGCGCCAGATGCGCAAAGATGTTGGTAGGGAGAATACCTTGTTCGTACATGTCACCTGGCTTCCTAATATCGGTGCGACCGGTGAGATCAAGACCAAGCCAACGCAGCACTCCGTGGCGGAGCTTCGATCGATTGGTATCTCACCTGACGTAATCGTCGCCAGGTCCGATCACCCGGTGGGCGAAGATCTGGTTGAAAAAATAGCCCTATTCTGCGATGTTGACAAGCGGGCTGTCGCTCCCATGGTCACCACGAAGAACCTTTATGAGATCCCTCTCCTGCTGGAAGAATTGAAACTTGCCGATTACTGCCTTGAACGCCTGGGTCTGAGTCCAAAGAAAAAACCGGATTGGACCGAATGGGAAAACATGGTGACAAAGATGGTGCAGAACCGCCCTAAAGTTAAAGTCGCACTGGTTGGTAAATACGTGGAGCTGCATGATGCTTACATGAGCGTGCGTGAAGCGCTGCAGCATGCTGCCCTTGCTCATGGGGTGGAGGCGGAAATAGCGTGGGTGCATTCATCTGACCTGGAGAAAGGCAAAGAATGGCAGGCGGTCAGGGACGCTGATGGCATCATCATACCTGGAGGTTTTGGCAGCCGCGGCACCGAAGGGAAAATGCAGGCAATCCGTTATGCGCGGGAGAATAAAGTTCCCTTGCTTGGACTTTGCCTGGGTATGCAGCTGATGGTCGTGGAGTTAGCCAGGACCGTTCTGGGTGATGACATGGTCAATTCTACGGAATTTGACCGTTCTACTCCAAACCCGGTGATCGACCTGATGCCAGACCAGAAAATGGTTTCGGATATGGGCGGAACCATGCGCCTGGGTCTATATCCCTGCTGCTTGAAACCTGGCACACACGCACAGCGTGCGTATGGGGTTGACCGTGTCGAAGAACGTCACCGGCACCGTTTCGAGCTGAATAATGCTTACAGGCAGCTGCTGCAAGAAGCTGGAATGGTTTTCTCCGGTATCTCACCGGATGACCGCCTGGTGGAGATTGCTGAGATCGCTGACCACCCCTACATGGTCGCCACCCAGTTCCACCCTGAGTTCCTATCCAGACCAAACCGGCCTCATCCATTGTTCATGGGCTTTGTTGAGGCAGTAGCTGTGAGGTCAGGTGTGTTAGAGATTTCTTCCCAAGAAGTTGCCGGTTAGACAGCGAATTCGGGTATACTTATACCTTGGTTAAATCAAAACCTGGTGATTGAAGGTTGTTTGCGTTTGGATACCTTCGTGCCAGTCATACAAAAAAATTGAGGTGAAAAATGGATTTATATATTGAGGACGTTCTGGGCAGGGAGATCCTGGATTCCCGCGGAAACCCGACTGTCGAGGTTGAGGTAACGTTGATGGATGGCAGCACTGGCAGGGCAGCTGTCCCTTCCGGCGCTTCAACAGGCGTCCATGAAGCTCTTGAAATGCGTGATGGCGAAAAAGGACGCTACCTCGGTAAGGGAGTGATCAACGCGGTTGACAATGTAAATGACGAGATTGCAGACACCTTGCTCGGATGGGATGCCACCGAGCAGATGGGTATCGATCAGACTCTCCTTGAACTGGATGGCACGCCCAACAAATCTCGCCTGGGCGCCAATGCGATCCTGGGCACCAGCCTGGCAGTCGCCAAGGCAGCCGCTAATGGACTGGGGATTCCGCTTTACCGCTATATCGGTGGTGTGTATGCCCATGTGCTGCCCGTACCGATGTTGAACATACTCAATGGCGGCGCACACACGGGCTGGCAGTCTACCGATGCGCAGGAATTCATGGTGATGCCTTTTGGCGCAGCCAGTTTTTCCGAAGGTCTGCGCTGGGGTGCGGAAATTTACCATTCTCTGAAGGCTGTCTTGAAATCGCGCGGTTACACCGCCCTGGTTGGTGATGAGGGTGGTTACGCGCCTGCATTGAAAGCTAATGCAGAAGCGGTTGAGGTCATCCTTGAGGCGATTGAAAAGGCGGGTTACAAAGCTGGCGTCGGCGCCGACGTTGCTATTGCACTTGATCCCGCAGCGTCTGAACTGTACGAAGAGGAGTCGGGGCTCTATAATTTGCGCAAGGAAGGCAAGAAATTGTCCGGTGAAGAGATGGTGGCTTTCTGGAAATCCTGGGTTGACCAGTACCCGATCGTTTCCATCGAGGATGGGTTGGCACAGGATGACTGGAAGAGCTGGCAGCTCATGGTTGAGGAAATTGGTGACCGGGTCCAGATCGTCGGGGATGACCTGTTGGTGACCAATCCACAGCGCGTCCGCCGTGCCATCAGTGACAAAGCAGCCAATGCTCTCCTGGTCAAGCTGAACCAGATTGGCACTCTGACCGAGACTATTGAAGCCGTGGAAGCCTGCCACCGTGCAGGATGGAAAGCCGTCACCTCGCACCGTTCCGGTGAGACCGAAGACGCGACCATTGCTGACCTGGCAGTTGCGCTCAACATGGGGCAGATCAAGACAGGCGCTCCAGCGCGCTCCGACCGTGTGGCGAAATACAACCAGCTGCTCAGGATCGAAGAAGAATTGGGTGATACCGCCCGGTATGCAGGTTGGGGCGCATTAGGGAGATAGTCTCAAACCAGATGATTCAAAAACAGGGCATTGGTGATAACACTTTTGCCCTGTTTTTTTTAAGAACCAGACAATCAGAAAAACAGCACCGACTTAACTTTAATCCTTCAAGCTATTTCGCTTACAATCCCAATCACCTGGGTTACAATATTGTAGTCAGACTCAATCCTTTCAATGTAAAAGGTCAACCATGAGAGAAGCAACCCTACCGTACCGAATCGCGGACATCGAGCCTGGAGAAAGACCGCGCGAGCGTTTGGAAAGACTGGGCGCTCAATCCCTGACCACCGCTGAGCTGCTGGCTATCCTGCTGCGTACAGGTGTCCAGGGGGAGAATGTGATCGAAATATCACAGCGACTGTTGAAAACTTACGGTGGGTTGGTCGGGCTGCACCACCTTTCTTTCGAGGAATTATGCACCCAACATGGTGTTGGACCAGCAAAAGCGTCCCAGCTGAAGGCTGCTATTGAAATCGCCAACAGGCTGCGCATCGAAGCGCCCGAGGAACGCCCCGCTATCCACAGCCCGGAGGATGCGGCCGCGCTCGTCTCTCATGAAATGTCTGTCCTCGAACAGGAAGAGCTGCGCGTGCTGCTGCTGGACACTCGCAACCGCGTATTAAAAATCGAGATGGTTTATCGCGGCTCGATCAACAAGTCTCAGGTGCGCATATCCGAACTATTCAAGTCGGCAATCCGCGCCAATGCAGCTGCCATTATCGTGGTGCACAATCACCCAAGCGGTGATCCCACACCAAGCCCGGACGATGTTGCCGTGACCCGCCAGATCATCCAGGCTGGCAAATTGCTGGACGTGGATGTGCTCGACCATATCATCATCGGTTTGGGCAGGTCTGTTTCCCTGAAAGAGCGTGGTCTGGGGTTCTGACCTGTCTTTAAAATGATAAACGGTGTGACTGTTTCCGAATTCCGCAAGCGGGTGCAGGAGTTATTAACCCATCCATTACCAGAACCCGGTAAATTAATCGCCGAAGGTCACGACATCGCTGAAGGTTTAGCGTTGGGAAGGTCGCTCTTCTGCGAAAAGATGGATGTGCGATCGGAGGTTGAGTACAAGTCGCGCTGTGTGCAGGATGGGATCATCATGTACCATGCTCACATCGGTCTGGGATCCTGGGCAGCCACTGCGGATGCCCTGCGCCATATTCACCTGGTCGCCCAGGAAAATCGTTACCAGATCGATCGTGCGGGAATCTGCCTGGACCGCCGTATGGCTGTCCCAGACCAATTCCGCCAGGGAATCCCCGCGGAAACCGGACCCATGCTCTCAACAATGGCTGATTGGGATGCCGTCGGGCAAACTGTGGCAATCCAACCGCACATGGGTGATTTTATGATCGGTTTTCCTTCCGCTGTCGCCAATACGGTGAATGCTTTGCGCTCAGGTGTGACAACGGTTGGCAACCTTTCGCAGTATTTCTCTCACGAAGCCCCGATGTGGAATGATCCTATCACAACCGCAGCAGAAACCGTGCGCGCCATTTCTATACTGGGCAGGAGGTCGGATGATGGTCTCATGCTCCACTCTTACCTGGAGGATGGTTACGGCGCCCTGTTCCAGGATTGCACCACGATTGCTGGTTGGGCTTACCTTGAACGGTATATCGTTGAAAAATTGTTGGGAGCCAGACTCACTCACTGTATTGGCGGGTTGACCAGCGACCCGCTCAAGAGGGTGGGTTGGGTGTTCGCTCTGCAGGATATCCATGAAGGCAATCTGCTGGGTTCCATGTTCTACGGCGACACTATCTCTTTCACCCAAAACATCACCCGCAATTTGGGGGTCGTGGGCGAGTATCTGCTGTGGGATATCCTCGCCCAGCTTGAGTGCCCGACCGGACATGCCGTGCACCCATTACCCATTACGGAGGCAATCCGCGTGCCAACTGCTCAGGAAATCGCCGAGGTGCATACCTACGGCAGGCAGATTGAAGCGGCAGCGCGCCGTATGCACCCGTTCATTGATTTTGCTCCAGCGAAAGATTTGGCGCAAAGATTGGTGCAGGCTGGCTTACTCGTGTTCAACAATGCCCTGGATGGGTTGAGAGACGCAGGCGTGGATGTAAAAAATCCGCTGCAGATATTGTATGTGCTCAAGCAGCTGGGACCCAGCCTTTTCGAAGCTATGTTTGGTTTGGGGGAATTCGAAAGGGGGGCAATTAAGCGTAAACCTCTGATCCCTTCTGACATCCACCAGCAAACGATGCATACGATTGAAGACAACCTGGCATATTTCACAACAGAAAAATTCAAGTCGATTGCCAGGCGGCGCAGGCTGCTGCTGGCATCGACCGATGTACACGAACACGCCCTTTTTGTCCTGAATGAACTGCTGCTCCAGGCTGGAGCCGAAATCATCAACCTGGGCGCGGAGAAGAACCCGGTTGACATCGCAGAATTTGCCGCCGGCAGACGAGTGGACGCGATATTGATCAGCACCCACAACGGCATGGCGTTGGAGTATGCCCAAAGATTGAAGCATGAGCTGCATGAACGCCAGGTTCAGGTTCCAGTTTTGATGGGCGGCGTTTTAAACCAGAAAATGGACGGGGAATCTCTGCCGGTTGATGTACGTGCAGACATCCTGCGCCTCGGCTTTCAAATCAATGACCGCCTGGACAGCGGGTGGGGTCGCTTGCTGCCCCCAGGAGATGTTTAATGTTAATCAACCACACAGTTGCTTTCATTGGCGGCGGGCATATCACCGAGATCATCATCCGGCGCTTAATCACAGGAAATGTGGTTGAGCCAGTCAAAATCTTTGTTAGTGACCCGATAGAATCACGCTGCAATTATCTTTCGCAGATGTTTGGCGTTACAGCTGCCGGCAGCAACCTCCTGGCAGCGAGGTCAGGTGACCTCGTCATGGTATGTGTACGACCGCAGGTTGTGAAAACCGTAATCCCAGATCTGAAAGCGGCAGTCCTGCGCCCGGAACAGGTTGTTATATCCGTGGCGGCTGGTGTACCGCTCGCCGCCTATGCCAGTCTTGGCGAAAGACAGGCGCTGGTGCGCGCTTTACCCAATCCCCCCAGCCAGGTCGGGCAAGGAATTGCCCCTCTCGTTTTTTCACAGGCAGTCTCACCTCAACAACGGCAGCTGGTCCTTGATCTCTTCTCCGTGCTGGGCGAATGGCTGGAAGTTGACGAGGCATTCATCAATGCCATCACATCGTTGAGCAGTCCTGTGGCGACGTACCATTTCCTGGAGAGCCTGGTCACTGCAGGTGTGGCGTGTGGTCTGCCGCGTGAGGTCGCAGAAAAAGTCGCAGCACAGACCATCACTGGTTCCATCGCTGTGTGGCGGTCAAAGCAGGAAGATGCGGCTGAATTGATCAAAGAAGCCAGCACTCCGGGTGGGGTAAGTGAGACCAGCATGATAGCCCTGGAGAAACTTGGGTTCAGGGATGCAGTCGTCCAGGCGATCCTGCGCGGCGCTTCACGTTCTGAAGAATTGGGGTTGGACACCCCTTAACCGATATCGAGCTGCAAGTGTGATGTATTCAGCGCTGTTCTAACATACACCTGGTCGATGATCGTCGCTCTCTACCTGCTCGCCAGCGCGCCTGCAGTTTCACCCCCATCGATCACGAAGACTCCGCCGGTCATGTAGGCGGCGTCATCGGATGCCAGGAATGCGAACAGCGCCGCAACCTCTGCAGGTTCAGCGTGCCGTTTCAATGGGATTTTCTGGTTGAGGGCTGCGAACATCTCGTCCGTGTATTCTGCTCTCTGCATGGGTGTCATCACGTAACCGGGGCAGATGACGTTTACGCGGATTTTGGGCGCCAGTTCAAGCGCCATCGTTTTGGTCATTTCGATGATGCCAGCTTTGGAGGCATTGTAATCTGTATAATACGGATTGCCTGCCAGCGCGTTGGTTGACCCCATATTCAAGATGACGCCTCCACCCGCGAGCATACGTTTGGCTGCCGCCTGCGCCATGTAAAAAGCCCCGTTCAGGTTCACACTCTGAACCCTCACCCATTCTTCGGGCGTGATGTCCAGGAAGTTGTGACGGATACTGATGCCGGCGTTATTGATCAGGACATCTAATCCCCCCCAGATGGCATCAAGCTCGTGGTAGGCTGCCTGAACCTGTGCCGGATCTGATACATCATATACCAGCACACTTTCCAATTCGGGCAGCACCTGCCTGATCGAGTTGCAAGCGCTTTCGTTCCGGTCCAGGACAACAACCCTGGAACCTTCTTCGATGAACCTTTTTACGGTGGCAGCCCCGATCCCGCTGGCGCCTCCTGTGATCAAAACACGTTTTTGGGTTAACCCTCTCATGCTGACCTCCTCGACAATGCTGCTATGACCAGCCTGAGTCCCGGCTGGCTTTTATCTAATTCGAGTATAACTTAACTCGTCGCACGCAGCGAAAAACCAGAAAATTCTCCCGTCGCTTCATGCCATTCCGGTATAACGCCGCGGACATCCGATGATCTTGGACCGCGGTAGAGCGCGGAAAGTAGTTTTTCCAGCTTTTCTGGCGGACCTTCGGCGATCAACTCCACGCGACCGTCCCACAGATTCCTCACCCACCCGGTTATCCCCAGCATCTGGGCATTTTGCTGGACGAAATAACGGAATCCCACCCCCTGGACGTGACCATCAACCCACGCATGCAGGCGTTTTGATGGATTGTCGTTTTGTTCAGACATGCACACCTCCTGAAGTTATTGGTTTCCAATGGCACATCTTATCCTCCCAGAAAGGCTATCAGTGGCGTCAGGGTCAACGGGCTGAGCAGCGTGGTCAGAAATACCACTGCGGTCACATGAGAGGGTTGCAGGTTATATTCTGTTGCCAAAACAATGTTCATCACTGCAGCCGGCATTGAAGCTTCCAGGATCACAGCCTGTCTTGCTCCTCCTTGAAGACCGAAGATCTGGTTCATCAAAAGTGCGACAAATGGTGCAGCGAGCAGGCTGATCATGACTGCAGTCGCCAATGGGATTTTTCTTTCCCGGAACTGAACGCCATGCAGCTGCATACCCAGGATGATCAGCATAACTGGAATGGATGCATCCCCTAAAAGTGTCACAGCCCGGTCGACTGGCAGTGGGATGTGCCAACCGGTTGCCATGATGGTGATCCCGATGATGGCTGCATACAATCCGGGTACTTTCAGCAGGTTCCTCAAGCTGTCTTTCGCACTCGTTTTCCCCAGCGAAGCAATGAAAGCGCCGGCGGAGTAAGACAACATCGAATTGGTGATGAAGAAAATGGAGGAATAAGAGAGTGCGTTTTCCCCGAAAGCAAATAATGTCACCGCCAGCCCATAATTGCCTGCATTCTTGAACATCGATGTCATGATCGTGGCGGTGAGTATCTCGCGGTCGAAACGCAGAATCCTGCCCACCATCCAGGCAAGTAAGCCCATGGTCACAGCTAAAGCGACGGTGATGCCCACTACTTTTAAAACTTCACCCCCATCCAAAGATGAGTTGGTCATCAAAGTGAAAATCAGACAGGGGCTGAAAACGTAGAATACAGCCTGGGAAAAGGGGCGAGCCGGGATGCGCAGGTAGCGTGCCAAAACAAAACCTGCGCCAGCGGCTAGAAACACCGGGAGCAGGTTATTGGTGAAAAGGATGAAGAGCTCAGACAAATGATTGATCCGGGGAATTGGGTTCAATCATTGTAATTCAATTCGTCACCATCTTCGTACTCGCTCAGGTCAATTAATGGGAATAATTCCATTTCCTCGGAAAAATCCAGTAACTCTAACACGGTTTCGATGAATTCTTCGTCAAATTCATCCTCTGAACGTTCTAACAGCGCCTCGATATCGGAACGCACATCCGATCCACCAATCTGTGCCAGAGATAACACCGCTGCGTCGCGTGTATCCTCATCCACGTCTTCTAACAATTCAGTCAGTTTTTCTACAGCATCCTTCAAAACTAATTTTCCAGCCGCCGTGGCTGCTTCAGACCGTACCCGGGGGAACCGGCTGTCCATTGCCCGGATGATATCAGACGCCCATTTCTTGTCGGCAGAGCGACCCATAGCGACCAGCGCACTCGCTTTCCATTCCTTGCTGCTGCTGGCATACGCTGCTTTGATCATGCCCGGGACCTCAGCATGTTCGGAAAACCCCAGTGATTCGAGAGCCGACCTGCGTACCTGGTCTCCCTCTTCCGCTGTGAACTACCTTCATCAGGGACGAGACGATTCTGTTCAGCTGCTCACGCGGCAGTGCGTCCACTTCACCTGCATACACAAACCGGGAAAGACCACTGGCAGCGGCTGACCTGACTGCCGCATCGCTGTCGGAGACCATGAGCTCAGAGAAAACCTCAGCCAGCTCTTTACTATCATATTCATATAACGTCTGAACAGCGACGAGGCGTATTCCAGCTTCACCGTCACCTGTTGCCAGGAGCGCCAGGGCTTCAAAGTCCAGCAGGTCGTCCCGTTCGCCCAGCTCAAAAACATCCTCCATTAAAGCCTTCCGGCGCCAGGTGGGGATATCGCCCCAGGCGGAGGCAAGTATTTCGATATCGTTACCTTCCAGGTCGGAAAGGCGGTACAGATATCTAGCAGGGAAAGGGGTGGTTTCTTCGAGTAGTGTTTTGACCAGCTCTTCGATGGAGACTGCTTGAATATCGTTGTTCATAGCCCACTCAGCGTGTGACGATGTTTACCACATCACGCAGGTTTATATAGATCAGGAGCAGGAGCAGAACCACAAAACTTGCCCCGTTCAACCAAGCCTCGTACTGAGGAGGCACTCTTCTGCCTGTCACCAGCTCGGGCAGAGTCAACACAATTCTGCCGCCGTCCAGAGCGGGAATCGGCAGCAAGTTTAACAATCCCAAAGAGAAGCTGATCGTAGCAAAGAACAGGAAAATATTCGCCGTGCGCGGAACCCCGGGTTCGATGTCAGTCTGGCGGAAATCGACGTACATGTCACCCATGCCAACGATCCCAACCAACCCCATGCCCTCCGGCGTTTCCTGGAAACGGATCAGCCTGCCTAAGATATCGCCCAGCGCGCTGGTATAGTCGCGCATGTAAAAAAGCGAAGCACTGATCCCCCCGGGCAATTCAAAAGGTACCCTGGGGTTTTCGATGATCACACCCAATGCCCCCTGATCCGGCTCGGGTTGTGCCCTTGGTGTGACCGATAGGGTCTTTTCGAGACCGTCTCGCTGGTAAACAATGCTGAACGTCTCACCCAGGTTGGCGTATATGATCTTGTGCAGATGATCACGGGATTTTACCAACTCACCATCTGCCTCAAGGATGATGTCACCGACCTGCAGTCCTGCCAAATATGCGGGGGAATTTTCTTCAACGAATGCCAGCATTGTTCTATTGCGGTCTGGCATTTCACCTAACTGTGCAAAAAAAAGGGTGAATAACACCACGCTGGTGAGGATGTTTGCCAGTGGTCCGGCAAAATAGACCCCCAGCCGTACCCAGGGGCTTGCAGCTGCCAACCCGCCTGGGATATCGGGGTTGTTTTCACCCGCCACCTTCACAAATCCACCCAGGGGAATCCAGTTCAATGTGAATTCAGTGCCTTTCCAGGTGAACATGCGCGTAATGCGCGGCGGGAAACCGATCCCAAATTCATCGACCCCTACCTTGAAAAGGCGTGCGGCGAAAAAGTGACCGAATTCATGGATGATGATCAAGATGATCAATCCAATGACGAATTCAAGAATTAATGAGGGTGTTAACCAATTCATTTCTACCTATATTACCTTTCTCTCATCCTCCTGCTTAACCTTGCGAAGGTTTCTTTCCAACCTTCGCAAGGTTCGTTAACTGTTACCAGCTAACGCAGAGAATTATTCTTTTTCCAGACTTAAATTATAGTTTAGTTTAGACCTGGTCAATGGGTTTAGACTCGTTCTAACACATCCTTAACAACTACCAAAAACCTGGTCAGAGTTCCTGTTGAAGACCTCTGTTTCAAGGTTTTAGAAAGGAAAACTGACCAGGTTTGATGACCCACCAGGTTGGTGATGTTTAATCCCACCAACCTGGTCTGTATGAATTAAGTAGAACGACTAAGTCAGCCACCTCCTGGCTATATCTACCAATGCTATCAAAATAAACATGAACAGGTTGTTCATACCTGTCGATGGGGCAGCCACCACAGCCGGTTGTTCGAGAGTGGGTTGTGTTGAATTGATTACTTCGCTCAGAACGCTGTTTGATATCAATGGCACTAAAACCCTGGTGGCATAGATGACACTGACCGTATGGTTGCCGGCTGGCATGGTGACTGAATTCGTGCCAGCGGTGGACTCATCGTCATCGGTCCCGGTCCAACCGGCAATATTCCAGCCGGAGTCAGGCAAAGCGCCGCTCAGGCTGATGATTTCACCTGCCACATATTCCCCTGCTGGGCAGCCGGTTGAGTTCGCCGGGCTGCCTGCTGGGTCGCTGCCCATACCGGTGTGGTCAAGTGCCAATGTGAAGCAGGCGGCTGCGTCTTCGACGAAGATTGCTGTCACGGTTTTATTGCCGTTGAGCGTGATCGAGTCCGGGTTGGTGCTACCGGTCAGGTCACCCGACCAGCTGTCGAAGTGCCAGCCGGTGTCGGCGTTGGCGGTCAACTGCACGACATCGCCGTACTCGTAGGGACCATTGTCGTCGCGGCTGACAGAACCGCTGCCGGTGATGTTGACCGTCAGGGTGACGGTGTCACTTCGCGTAAACGACGCTGGCGCTGTGGCTGCCGAGAGGCATGGTCAGCGAGTTGGTCGCAGCCGTGCTGAGGTTGTTCGATGTACCCGTCCACCCGCTGATATGCCAGCCGGTGTCCGGCGCGGCTCCGCTCAAATCAATCACTTCACCTTCCACGTACTGCCCGGAGGGGCAGCTGGGTGAATTCGTTGGGTTGGCGGTCGGGTTGCTGCCCTGACCGCTGTGCGTGACGGTCAGCGCATAACAGTTGGGCGGGTTCTCGGCGAAGACCGCAGTCACGGTCTTGTTGCCGTCGAGGGTGATCGAGTCCGGGTTGGTGCTGCTGGTGAGGTCGCCGGTCCAGTTCTCGAAATGCCATCCGGAGGCAGGGTTGGCGGTGAGCTGGACGACATCACCATAGACGTAGGGACCGTTGCGTCCTGGCTCACACTACCGCTGCCGCTGGTGTTGACGGTCAGGGTGACGGTGTCCCTGGCGAAGTTGGCGGTGACGGTCTTGTTGCCGTCGAGGGTGATCGAGTCCGGGTTGGTGGTTCCGGTCAGGCCTCCCGACCAGCTGTCGAAGTGCCAGCCGGTGTCGGCGTTGGCAGTCAGTTGCACGACATCGCCGTACTCGTAGGGACCATTGTCGTCACGGCTGACAGAACCGTTGCCGTTGGTGTTGACGGTCAGGGTGACAGTGTCCTTGACGAAAGTAGCGGTCACGGTCTTGTTGCCGTCGAGGGTGATCGAGTCCGGGTTGGTGGTTCCGGTCAGACCTCCCGACCAGCTGTCGAAGTGCCAGCCGGTGTCTGAGTTGGCGGTCAGTTGAACGACATCGCCGTACTCGTAGGGACCGTTGTCGTCACGGCTTACAGAACCGCTGCCGCTGACGTTCACGGTCAGGGTGACGGTGTCCTTGACGAAAGTAGCGGTGACGGTTTTGTTGCCGTCGAGCGTGATCGAGTTCGGGTTGGTGGTTCCGGTCAAACCTCCCGACCAGCTGTCAAAGTGCCAGCCGGTGTCCGCGTTGGCAGTCAGCTGGACGACATCGCCGTACTCGTAGGGACCGTTGTCATCACGGCTGACGGAGCCGCTGCCGCTGGTGTTGACTGTCAGGGTGACGGTATCCTTTGCGAAGTTGGCGGTGACGGTCTTGTTGCCGTCGAGCGTGATCGAGTTCGGGTTGGTGGTTCCGGTCAGGTCGCCCGTCCAGTTGACGAAGTGCCAGCCTGTGTCTGCGTTGGCAGTCAGCTGGACGACATCGCCGTACTCGTAAGGACCATTGTCGTCACGGCTGACGGAACCGCTGCCGCTGGTATTGACGGTGAGGGTGACGGTGTCCTTAGCATAGACCACGCTGGCGCTGTGATTGCTGGCAGGCATGGTCAGGGAGTTGGTGGCAGAGTGCTGCGTTATTGGAAGTACCCGTCCACCCGCTGATGTGCCAGCCGGTGTCTGGCGCTGCACCGCTCAGGTTGATTGGTTCACCTTCCACGTACTGATCTGCAGGGCAGCCAGTCGAGTTGGTGGGGCTGGCGCTGGGGTTGCTGCCCTGTCCGGAGTGTGATAGGGTCAGTAAGTAGCACGTGGGAGCATCTTCCTCGAAGATCGCGGTGACGGTCTTGTTGCCGTTGAGGGTGATCGTGTCCGGGTTGGTGCTGCCGGTGAGGTCGCCTGTCCAGTTGGCGAAGTGCCAGTCTGCAGCCGCATTGGCGGTGAGTTCGACGACATCGCCGTATTCGTAGGGACCATTGTCGTCACGGCTGACCGACCCGCTGCCGCTGGTGTTGACCGTCAGGGTAACGGTATCCCTGGCGAAGTTGGCGGTGACGGTCTTGTTGCCGTTGAGCGTGATCGAATCCGGGTTCGAAGTGCCGGTGAGGTCACCCGTCCAGTTGACGAAGTGCCAGCCGGTGTCGGCGTTGGCAGTCAGCTGGACGACATCGCCGTACTCGTAGGGACCATTGTCGTCGCGGCTGACCGAACCGCTGCCGCTGGTGTTGACCGTCAGGGTGACGGTGTCCCTGGCATAGACCACGCTGGCGCTGTGATTGCTGGCTGGCATGGTCAGTGAGTTAGTGGGGTTGGTGCTGCTGTTATTCGATGTACCCGTCCACCCGCTGATGTGCCAGCCGGTGGATGGCGCTGCACCGCTCAGGTTGATTGATTCACCTTCCACGTACTGGTTTGCAGGGCAGCCTGTCGAGTTGGTGGGGCTGGCACTGGGGTTGCTGCCCTGTCCGGAGTGGGTGAGGGTCAGCGCAAAACAGTCCGGGGTATTCTCGGCGAAGTTCGCCGTAACTGTCTTGTTTCCGTTAAGCGTAATGTCCTTGGGGTTCTCACTGCCGCTCAGGTCACCGGACCAGCTGGTCGAAGTGCCAGCCTTCGGACGGTTCAGCGGTCAGCTGCACCACGTCTCCGTAAAGGTATGGACCCATTGGGTCCCGACTGACAGATCCGCTGCCGGAGACGTTCACCGTCAGGGTCACTGGATCGGCCTCGTAATTGACACCTACCTGGTGGTTTGAAGCAGGCATCGTGGCAAAGTTAGACGGATCTGTGCTGCCATTGTTGTTGGTCCCACTCCAACCGCTGATGTGCCATCCTGTGGCAGGTTCTGCTCCGACCAGAATGATGTTTTCTCCTTCGATGTAGGATCCGGTTGGACATTCTTCAGAATTCTCCGGATTAGCCTGTGGGTCGCTTCCTTCGCCGGTGTGTGTCAGTGTTAACGAATAGCACTCCGGGGGATTTTCAGCGAAATTGGCAGTGACCGTCTTGTTGCCGTTGAGCGTGATCGATTTTGGATTGGTGGTGCCGGTCATGTCACCGGTCCAGTTCTCGAAGTGCCAGCCAACAGCTGGATTTGCAGTCAATTCGACCACGTCACTGTACAGGTAAGTCACCGTCCGGATTCTGTGAAGACCGAACCACTTCCGCTGATATTCACCGTCAACGTGACGCTGTTTCGCGCGTAAATGACACTGGCGGTGTGCGCATTCGCCGGCATGGTTAGCGCATTGGTTGCCTCGATACTGGAGTTGTTGTTCGTTCCCGTCCAACTCGAAACACGCCATCCCGTGCTGGGAGCTGCAGTCAGGTTGATGATTTCACCGGCGACATATAATCCCGCCGTGCATCCTTCCGAATTGGAGGGGTTGGCGACCGGGTTACTTCCCTGACCGGTGTGGTTGAGGGTAAGAGCATAACAGTTGGGAGGATTTTGCTCAAAAGTCGCAGTTACAGACTTATTACCGTTGATAGTGATGTCTTCGATATTAGACGTGCTGGTGAGGTCACCGGTCCAATCAACAAAGTGCCAGCCGGTATCCGCAATAGCGGTGAGGGTAACGACTTCGCCATAATGGTAGGTTGCCTTTTCTGGGTTCTTGGAGACGCTGCCATCCCCGACAACAGTTACATCCAGGTTGTACTCGTTCTGCGTGAAGGTGGCGGTGATGTTTGTTTCACCTTCGATTGTTGATGGTGACCGGATTTTCCGAGCTGGTCAGGTCACCGCTCCAGCCGGCGAACGTCCACCCGCTTGCCGGATTGGCGGTCAGGGTGACTTCGTCCCCCTTGTGGAAGTTACCCTGGTTCGGGTTCCGAGATACCATCCCATTTCCCACGATTTCGACCGTGAGTAAATACTCATTTTGAGTAAAGTATGCGGTGACGCTGGGATTTTCATCGATCGTGAGTGTAACCGGGTTATCACTGCCGATCACATCACCGATCCAGAAGGTTGAAAGTCCATTCCTCAGCTGGGGTAGCGGTCAATTGGACCATTTCCCCCAGGTGGTAAGTCTCCTGGTCTGGGTTCTTGGCAACACTCCCGCTGCCATCGATGGCGATCTCCAGCACATATTCATGCAGGACGTAATTCGCCGTGACGGTCTTGTTGCCATCCATGGTGACCATTACTGGATTATCGCTTCCCGTTGCATCGCCGCTCCAGCTGTCGAAATCCCAACCTGCATCAGGGGTAGCAGTAAGTTCAACAGTCTCGCCTTCAGTGTATGTGGCTTTATCCGGGTTGAGAGCGACCGTGCCGTGATCTGAGATAATCGTCAATATGTATTCGGGTGGTGGCTCTTCGTTGACAACCGTCTGGGAAGATCCATCGGTTTGAGAGGGAAAATTGGAAGGAATCCCACTTTGGTTATCGATCAGGGTAGTAATCGGGAATGAGCCCGGTGTGGCAGCCCTCACCCTTGTCCCATTAACTTGGAACACGAAAATCACCAACAAGAAAAGAACTCTCGTAAACCTGGTGAAATATCGAAATAAATTCTTCAACGGCATGTCATTTTTATTTGATGAACGAAATTTGACCATAAAATCCTCCCGGGAGTAGTTGACCTCGATTAACGAATAGCTTCATTTCAGAATGCAGAAAATATCGTTTTGAGGTTTCCTTAAGCAGATCTGGTGCACTTTCTACTCGAATCGACGATTCAATGAAAGTATGTGATTAATAAAATTGATAAGCTATTTTTTTGATAAATTGGATTTCCTGGATATGCGGATAATTGTAACCAGAACTATATCTTGTGCCAAGGATTAAATCGTCAGTGGGGTTAAATTTAATTACCCAATCTATTTGTTTTTACCTTTTGCTACCCCGACCGCGTGGCTTAATGTATGTTGTATGGTTCTTAACCCTTTGAAATAGGATCCTGTATCAGGACCGATACTTGGTCTTGTTAACATCAATGAGATGAGCTGATCCACCCACTTCAGCTGGCAGAATGTCGTTCAAACCAGGAATGGAGAAAAGCCGGGCATTGATTTCATTCTGGCTTGCGGAAGTG
>CAVOGL010000014.1:0-14562 GCA_963695415.1 uncultured Chloroflexia bacterium
TCGGTGCCAGCAGTTTCGAGTTCAAGCCTGCTGTTCTTGCGGTGAATCAGGGTGACCATGTGACAATTGAGCTGACATCGGTTGATGTTGTCCACGGTTTATACCTCGATGGGTATGACCTGCAAGTTACCGCTGATCCGGGGCAAACTACCAGGCTGTCCTTTGTTGCTGACAGACCTGGGAGTTTTCGTTTCCGCTGTTCGGTTACCTGCGGTGACCTGCATCCCTTCATGATAGGAAAGCTCGAGGCTGGTCAAAACTTGCTCCTCTGGCGGGGGGTGTTCCTGGCTGTAATCACTGCCCTTGCCGTCATCTGGACAACGCGTAAATGATGTCTGGAGGTTTACTTCGTAACCGGCGTCGCGGGCAAATTCTGGTGAACCGCTGGCCCCAGCTCGTAATCCGAGCTCTGACATTGGGTGGGTTCGTTTTCGTGATTTTTGCAGGTTTGGCAGGAACCCCGGTTGGCAGCCGGAATTTGAGCATCATTTTGGTCTGGATTGCGTGGTGGGCGGCATTGATCATCATCGCTGTGCCCCTTCTGGGTCGAGGCTGGTGTTCAATATGTCCAATACCGATGCCGGGGGAGTGGATCCAAAATGGCGCTGTCTTGGGTCCGGGTAAGAATGAAAACCGCGCGGATTGATTCCACGCTTCCCCGGGCGCTAAATAACATCTGGTTGCAAAATATTGCCTTCACTTTGATGGCACTTTTCAGCGTGGTCATACTTACCCGACCTGCCATAAGGCTGGTTACTGCTGTTACTCCTGTTTCTAGCTGCAGGGATGAGCGTGGTTTACGAGCGCCGATCTTTCTGTCGTTATGTCTGTCCGGTAGGTGGGTTCATCGGTTTGTATTCAAAACTCTCACCGGTTGAACTGCGTGTGGTCGACACGAAAATTTGCGCGGCGCATGCGGAAAAATCCTGTTATTCTGGGAATGAATTCGGTTTTGGCTGCCCATGGAACGTTTTCCCTGGCGGTTTGTCGGTTAATACCAATTGCGGGTTGTGTATGGAATGCCTGCGTACATGCGAGTACAACAATATCTCGTTGAATGTACGTCCAATCGGTTCCGATCTGGTGCATACCAGGGGATTCGGTTTGGACCAGGCTTACAAGGCTTTCATCATGCTGGGCAGTGCCATGGTCTATTCAGCCGTCATGCTGGGTCCCTGGGGTGTTTTGAAGGAAGCTGCTTATTTTGTTGGCACCCTTGCCTGGCTGGGATACGCAACCTGTTTTATCTTGTTCGTATTTGTACTGCTGCCTGGAGCCTTCTTGCTGTCGATTTATGGCGCTCAGATGCTCTTTCCCACCAAACTGAGGCTTAAACAGTTGTTTAATCGTTATACGAATAGCCTCATCCCATTAGGTTTAACCGCATGGGTTGCCTTCAGCCTTGGTTTCGTTCTCACCAACATCTCCTATATTTTGCCTGTGATTTCGGATCCGTTGGGTTGGGGATGGACCTGTTAGGCACAGCTGAAACAGAATGGACGCCATTATTTACGGGTGTGATCCCGTTGCTTCAAGTCCTCGTTTCCTCGGCGGTTTGATTTGGACGGGGTATACGGCGCACAAACTCACGTCTGAGTTTACCGCTCCTGTTCATATTTTTCCTGTCATGCTTTTTTCAACCTTTGTTACTTTGGGTTTTCTATGGATGCTGGTCGGATGAATCGTGAATATCTCGCGCGTTTTCTGGTGATTCTCGTAGTAGTTGGGCTGGTGATCGCGGCTATTGCTTTCAGGCTGGTTGATGATCGCGTATATGTACACGCTGTCATGCCGGAGAACGGCGGTTGGTTGCCGGATACCATTACCATTGAGGTCGGTCACCCGTTGAAATTACGCCTTGTTTCGGACGATGTTGTCCACGGATTTGCTATTGGTCAGAATGATGCTCCTGCCGTGGACTTACATCCTGGCGTACCTACGGAAATTACACTCGAATTTGACCAACCAGGCACATATACTTACTACTGCACGCGTTGGTGTGGACCGAACCACTGGCGCATGCGCGGGACGATCGTGGTGAGGGGGGACGAGGGTAACCGGTCACTTGAATCTGTTTCTCCGCCGCTTTATTTGACCTTAGGGTTGGAGTTGGACGCGCATCGTGAAGTGCCCGTAGACTTGCTTGAGCGACCGTCTGCAGCCAGAGGACAAGAATTAGGAATAACTATCCCGGCTGATAGGTTAGATCCAGAATATGTCCTCCAGACAACTCCGTACGAGGTCTGGCAAGACATGCAGGTGCTTTATCGAAACCTAGATCTGAGTAACGATGACCTCTGGAACCTGGTCGTGTATACCTGGACAGCAAACTCAACCCAAGATTCTATCCAGAATGGTGCTAACCTCTTTGCCCAGAATTGTGCCGCATGTCATGGCACAGATGGAGAGGGGGACGGTGTGTTTGCTATTGAAGACAAGCCTGGAGTTTCTCATGATCCTGTTTCTTCCGATTTTGGTCATGAACCTGTGACTCCGACGGATTTTACCGATCCTTCACTCATGCTAGAGACGTCATCCGCAATTCTTCAGGGCAAGATCGTTCGCGGCGGTATGGGAACGGGGATGCCATCCTGGGGTCTTATCTTCACCGAAAAACAAACCTGGGATCTCACACAATATCTTTGGACTTTTATTTTTAATTTTGAGGAGTGAATCATGCCCAATCAACAATCCAAATCAATCAGGGTGGAGCGAGTGTGGAACCGTCAGGTTCGTCAGAGGCAGCAGTTTCTATCGATTCTGGCGGTTATCGCAGGAGCGGTTTTTTTGGTCGCGGCAGTATGGTTTTTGCTGGGTAACCGGAACAGGGTAGAAACAGCATTTGCCTTCAGTCAAGAAAACGTTGTTTACGATAAGCCGATTCTGGCTATTCACGAGATGGAACCTCCAGTCTCCCTTCGATTCCTTTTCTTCCCAAAGGGGAGTCACAGCCCAAGATTGCCATCTCGGAGGAAGTCCTACAACTTTGGCAGTATTGGCGCGACTGATATGGCCACCCACGTGTTCATCATCGCAAATCTCGGGGAAGCCCTCTGACCATTCATCGTGCCTACACCACATGCGGCTGCACCACTGCGGAATTCTCCGCGACGGTTATCCCACCGGGGAAATTCAGCATGGTGACGCTGCGGTTGGATGCCGGTTTTCACGACGTGCGCGGTCAGACAGTACGACGAGGTCTGATGATTGAAAATAATGATCCAGCGAACCCATTGGTGGAGATATGGACTCAGGCAACAGTGCGAAATTCGCCATAAGTGATTGATGAAAAAATATGCGATTGTTTTTTGGGTAGTTGTCAGTTTACTGCTCTCAGCTTGTTCTTCTGGCAGACCCAGTATTGAGTTGGAAACGGACACCATCAATTTTGGGGACGTGGTCAATGGAGACGTGGTTGATTTGGATATTGCCATAAGAAATATTGGTGCTGCGCCTCTGGTGATAACTACCACATCCACTACTTGTGGTTGCACTAAAGCAAGCATGGATTCGCACACAATCCAGCCGGGCGAGACTGGGATCTTGCTTGTAGAATTTGATTCTGGCGCTCACGGACCGGACCTGGTGGGGCAGATCACCCGCCAAATATTTATTGAGTCCAATGACCCAATAGCTCACATTTCAGTTGTCGAGATCACTGCCAATATCGTCGCTAGGCTTGAACCTTGATGGTCGCAGCGAAAACAGGATCTTGATTTCATCCTGTAATGTGCAAGTTATGAGCGATCTTCACCATTTGCCATAAGCATTAAAGCGCATAGACAGGTTTTCTATCGTTGGCTAAACTTTTTCTGGATGCAGGACATCCAATATTTTTACAGTTGGCATATCTTATAAGGAGTTGAAATGAAAAGAATATTATTTCCATTGTTGTTAGTCATGGTCTTGGTTCTCTCTGGCGTTAGTGTGGCATTTGCTGCCCATGGCGATTCGACCGGGGAGCCAACGAGGGCCTGTCCGGACAATTTTAATTTCCATCCTTTAGGGCACCACGATTCTCATGATCTTGGACAACATAAACATGTCGGTAATGATTCGGATTTTAATGATGATGGCTGGATTTGCGGGAAACATGTTAGTGTAAATGGCAATGTTCACGTGCATATTGATAACAACAAGCCATTTAAAAATTAGGTCCAGGTCGGTACCAAGAAAAACCGATCTGTCTATCCTGACTTAACTGCCTAAAGGTAAAAATAAAAGCGTCCGATTTTTTGGGCGCTTTTATATGTTAATCATCCAGATTATCCGGCTACACTGCACCTTGTGGGAATCTTTTTTAAATTCATCATTCTTGTTGAGACTTTCATTCAATACCTTGTACACCCGAATTAGAAACGATTCATCAAGGGGAATATCTACTTGACAGTCACCAGTCACCTTGCTCGAAGGGTTCAGGTTGCTTGTGGTGTGTTAGCTGGAATTTTCGTGACGCGGGTCAGGGGAAAAGTGCACAGCAAAAAACCACGGTAAGTTTTTATGGCAACTATTGGTTAAATGGTTGAGTGGAAAATATGCATAGCCAGGTCGTTCGCTTCAGCAATTTCTCTGAACACGACCTGGCTTAAGTCAATATCACGTGATGTTATTTAAACCTTAGGGTTTGACAGTAAATATCCCCTTCATTCCTGAAGTAAAGTGCACGCCATCCAGAAGGAAGCAGCCCATTTCCCACTCACCGACCATATCCTCTGTGATGGTAAAAGACAAGCTGGCTGACTGGTCTCCAACAGGAACCAGCACCATGAAACCCTTATGCTCGTCCATGAGTTCATCATCGTCCTCGGTATGTTCGTCTGCCTCAGTCTGGTCTCCGTCCATATCCTTTTCCATTGACATCACCTCTGGTTCGATACCCGATTGGCGAACATATCGTGTTTAAAACCATTTGGACGACCCACATCATCGGAAACCACTGTGCGACCAAACATCAGTTCATGTTCGAGTGCCCCAACGTTTAACCAATTTAATAGTGACTTCTTGCCCAACTCTGGCAGTCAATTCAGCTGGGGAATAGGCATACTCACTCATTTCGACGGTATATTCCACTGGTTCGGGTGCCTGTTCAACCACATCTTCAGTCTGTGCAGATGTCTTAGGTGAACATGCTGCGAGAAAAACTAATAACAGAACCATGAAAACTGGAGCCAAAAAAATTCGCTTCATACTATCCTCCAAAAGCAATCCGTAAACTGAATAATAATTTCTTTCGGTTTCCATGTCACGCGGAATAAACACTATGCGCCCACAAGCAATATGGCTTACAGGGCAATGGGTCATCAAACCTGTACTATCAAGACAAAATTCATCTATAATAACTAATTATGACAGGTTGGTGATCGAAGAAAGAAATCGGTCATACACCTTATTTCAAGGGAGAGTAGTTTTAATGAGTCAGAAATCTATGCGTGAGAAGAGAAGACAGCAAGCCCAACGTGTGAAGACACGTTCGGCACTGATCTGGGGAGGTGTTACTGTAATCATCATCACAATCCTTGGATTCGGGTTATGGAAGAGTATACGCCCTGTTTATGGGCAGGATATCCCTGTGATGGAGGACACAGGTCATGTGGACGAAGGGCAGGATCCTGGTCCGTTTAATTCAGATCCTCCCACATCTGGTAGGCATTATGCGAGTGAGTATAAGGCAGGATTTTACGATGAAAGCAGCCCAGAGGCACAAGCAACCTATCCAGCCGGTTACCTTGTTCACAATTTGGAACATGGGTACGTGATCATCTGGTACAACTGTAAAGTGATCGATCAGACAGAGTGCGAGGAACTGCAGGACCAGATCAGGTCTGTACTCGATGCTGAGAATAATTTTAAAAGTGATCGCTTTTCCCTGGGAATTATCGATGTGCTGGTAGTGTTGACATCTTGGGCACATCTGGAAAAATATATGGAATTTGATCCTCAATCAGCTTCGGAATTTATTTCCCGGAACCGGAACCGGGCTCCGGAGCCAAACGCGCCATTATCTCCTAGAATTTGAAGTGCTCCAAGGAAGAACCATTTGTTATAGTAACCTACCAAATGGAGGAAATATGAAGCGATCAGCAACTATCATTATGAGTTTTATTTTTGTATTATTAACAGCTTGTGGCGGTCCGGCAGCATCTCAAGGCATTTCCGTACCGGGATCGGGTGATGGGTATACAAAAATATCTGTCCCAGAGCTGCAAACGATGCTGGAGAATAAAGATTTCGTTATGATCAACGTGCATATCCCATTCGAAGGGAATTTGCCCGGTACGGACGGCTCAATCCCTTATGATCGTATTGCCGATAATATTGACCAACTCCCGGTTGATAAAGATGCCAAAATCGTCATTTACTGCAGGAGTGGTAGTATGAGCAGTAAAGCGGCAAAGGATCTTGTCGAATTGGGGTTCACGAATGTCTATGATCTTCAGGGCGGTTTTAATGCCTGGAAGGCGGTCGATTTGCCCATGGAAGGTGAATAGCGAGAAAAAATTTTCGCGATCCTTTACAAGTTATTAAAGGGATTCACGCCAGGATCAGGGGATAGATTTCAAGAATTCGAATAAATCTTGCAGGTCCTGGTCGTTTATCCGCCAGCGCGGCATTTCACGGCGGAGCAATTCCCCACCTGGATGCTTGCCTCCAATCACAGCCATGCGGAATGCTTCCAAATCGTATTCCCCGTGTGCTTCTCTGTGCGCATCCTCCTGTGTTCCATGCTCGTCACCTTCACTGATGAGTGCAGATACTCGGATATCTGGTGAGTTCATCACTGTCATATGCATTCGATGCTGCCCACCCCTGGCTTCCGGTCCATGACAGGAAGCACAGGTCAGGTAGCTGCCCATCATCATCCCGCCGGACCTGGGACCGTCTGAATACCTGATTCTCTCGCCGTCATTGTTGATTGCCCGGTAGTAGATAAGCTCGCCATTTGAAATGTCGATGTTTCCTGCTGATTTGGCTTGACCGCTTTCAGAGAATCCAAAACCACTGGTTTGCTGTAACACAGCACCGCAGGCAGTGAGTGCTATTTCAAGTGTTAGTAGAGACAAAAAAACTGTTAAAGGTTTGAGGTGTTGTTGAAATCTTTTCATTTGGTTACAGTTGTAAGTGAAGGTCACGATACTAAGTCGAATCGTCTGAGCAGCTGGGCGTTTATTGCCACGATGATCGTGCTCAGGGACATGAAGATTGCTCCGATTGCTGGGGTTAGCAGGAAGCCAAATGGAGCCAGAATCCCGGCAGCTAACGGGATGGCGATTACGTTATAACCGGTTGCCCAGACTAAATTCTGCTTCATTTTCTGATAACTTGCCCGGCTCAAAGAAATGATCTTGACAACATCCTGGGGATTGCTCTTCACCAGAATGATGCCAGCAGATTCTATTGCCACATCGGTCCCACTGCCGATGGCAATGCCGATATCGGCGCGTGTAAGGGCGGGAGCATCATTTACCCCATCACCTACCATGGCAACCTGTTTGCCTTGCTGTTGAAGTTGAGTGATCTTCTGTTCCTTGTGCTCCGGCAGTACTTCGGCGAAATAAGTGTCTATCTCAAGTTCATCTGCAACAGATCGGGCAACAGCTTCACTGTCACCGGTGAGCATCGCAACTTCAACACCCAACGCATGCAGATCCTGGATCGCCTGGCGGCTTTCTGGTCGGATTACATCTGCCAGTGCGAATGCTGTTTTTATTTCATTTTCTTGGATCAGGTAAACAACACTTTGGCTTTTACTGTTGGCTTGCAAGGTGAAGTCTGTCATGCAGGATGAAGTCTCTATTTCCAAGGTTTCCAGCAGGCGCGGTCCGCCAATATAAACATTATTCCCATTCACGGTAGCACGCACGCCGCGCCCCTTGATCGCTTCGAATTCTATAATCTTGGGAATTTCTAGTTGCCGTTCTTCCGCTGACCTTCGGATGCCTCGGGCGATAGTGTGTTCGGAATCACCTTCAATGGCAGCTGCCAGAGCCAGTGCTTTCGCCTCATCCCAATCGTCCAGTGTTTGGATGCCAACCACGCCAAACTCTCCCTTCGTCAGGGTGCCTGTTTTATCGAAAATCACAACATCAATATCGCGAGCTTTTTCCAGGGCAATACGGTCGCGGACGAGGATACCGTTCCTGGCTCCCATGGAGGTGGTGATTGCTACCACCAGGGGAATTGCCAACCCTAGTGCATGGGGGCAGGCGATCACGAGTACCGTAGCAACCCGGGCGATAACTTCAGCATTAAAGCCGATCGCTGCGGACCAGATGACCGTGGTGAAAATAGCAGCTCCGACAGCGATATAAAAGAGCCAGCCTGCTGCTTTGTCTGCCAGCAATTGGGTGCGAGACTTGCTCATCTGGGCATCCTTGACTAGGCGCATGATGCCTGCCAACGCAGTCTCTTCACCTGTGGCGGTCACATAGACGCGTAAACTTCCGGAACCATTGATCGTACCTGCTATGACCGCATCACCAGAATATTTCTTAACGGGGATTGATTCCCCAGTAATCATCGCTTCGTTGACATCCGATTCACCTTCTTCAACTGTGCCATCTGCGGGGATGATGGCACCGGGTCTTGCCAAGATGAGATCATTCACCACCAGCTTCGATGTTGGAATTTCTTCGATTTTGCCATCCGCGTCTGATACGCTCCGCAGAATTCTGGCATCAACCTGGCAAGTTCGTTCAGGGCGCCGGATGCCTGACGCACGCTGCGCATTTCCAGCCAGTGCCCCAGCAGCATGATATCGATCAATGTCACCAGTTCCCAGAAAAAGGAGTCCTCGGTTGGCAGGAAAAGGGCTGCAATGCTGTATACAAACGCCACGCTGATCGCCAATGAGATTAGCGTCATCATCCCAGGTTTTCTATCCTTTATCTCGGGAAGTGCCATTTGTAAAAATGGGGCTCCGCCATAAAAGAATATAAAGACTGAAAGCAGCGGGACGATCAACGACTGCCCATGAAAATTGGCATCGTAAACCCGAACCAGGACTGGATCGTTGGGCTGTACAACAGCACAGGGATCGACAATACCAGGTTTACCCAGAAGCGTGCTCGGAACATTTCCTCATGTCCGCTGTGATCTATGTGTGCGCTGTGGTCATTTTGTTCCGCTGTATGCATGCTGGGTCCGTGAGTATCGCGAACCGACTTCTTGGTGTTATCGGAATGAGGCTTATCGGTTCGGAGTACATATTGTGCTTTTCATGGTTATGCTGTTTGGAGTGAGCTGCATGGACACTGTGAACCTCATGGTTATTCATCTCAGAAACACTATCCGGTATATCGTGCTCTTCATGCTCTTGAATTATTATTCATCATGTGGTGATTTGTGGGTTGATTATCGTTCATGTCTGGTGTACCTCGTAGCTGAAAGGTTAAAAGAAATTGGAGTATTGGCAACTTGAAAGAACTAAACGCGAAAGATCTTTTACCATCACATCAAATTGTTCCCGTGCTGATCTCACCCTTGATGGCTGCCTCGGTCGATGCGCATGTGTTTAAAATTGAGCACACTGCTTTCCACAAGGCTGCCAATTCATGAGATTCTCCAAAGGGCGGTTTTGACATAAAATCTCCTAATCTTGCCTTTGCTCAGCAAGCATTGTTGAGAATGATAATGGTAGAGTGATAATAAGCTGGGTTCCTTTCTCGGGTGAAGAACAAATCTCTAACCTCGCCCCGATCAATTCGGCACGTTCATGGATCCCAAGCAAACCAAAGTGTCCATTTTGGGCGAAGCTTCCTGGGCTTTCAGGTACTTCAAATCCACAACCGTTATCAGAAACCAACAAGTTATGGTAATGTGGTAGAGTAACTAGGCTTATAAATATATTTTTTGCCTTTGCATGTTGTAAGGTATTATTCAAACCTTCCTGAGCGATGCGAAAGAGAGCAATCTCATGTTCAGACGCTAACCGACGTTCTGTTCCATTTTTATGAAAAACGGAATAGAAGTCCTGGATGCACTCCGTGTCTCTTTCGCCAGCATTTCCAGGGCAGTCACCAGCCCCAGATCTTCCAGGTATAAAGGGGCGAAGATCTCTAGTAATCCTGCGAACGTTGGGAGAGTATCCTCTATGAGGGATCTTTAAGAGGACTATTTGCGCTGTCTTATTATTTTCGTCTACTGTAAGGCTGATCATTTGCACGACCTGGTTTAACGCTATCAAATCTTGGATCGTTTGGTCGTGGAGTTCACGCGCCAGGCGCATTCGTTCATTTTCCTGACCAGTCGTGATTACCCCAATATAGCTGCGCAAATTGTTTTGAGCAGATTGAATTTTTTGTGCTAAATGAATAAGTGTTCGGTGTAAGCGACCAATTTCATAGATTCGCATCTAGTGGTTCTTCAATGGAGTGATAATTCCCCCAGGCGAGTTCAGCCGCTCTGGAATCCAGAGCTTGCAGAGGCTGCACAATTTGTCTGATACCAAACCAGAGTGCGATGATTGCCAGGAGCAGAATTGGAACCAGAATTAACGGAGCTAATTGAGTAGTGTTCAATATTGGATTTGTAACAGCATCCCAGGGTTCTTCGAAAACCAGAGCCCAGCCAGTCGTAGGGATTGGACTGAACGCGATAACATGTTCACTGTTTCCGGATTGAACATAAGTAGTCCCACTTTCTCCGCGTAAAGCTTCTGCAACCCCAGTATGCTCCCCCAAATCTTCCTTGGGTTCGTTTTCCCCGATCTCGCCAACTGAATATAAGAGATTGTTATCAGGTGCTATTAAAATGCTCTGGCGCGTTTCCCTGGCTTGAATGCTCCTGAGATAGATCGCTGAGCAATAAGTGAAGGGGAAAATGCGCCAATGATGATGGGTGAAGTGGGATCCGAAGTAGCAGCCACAAGAACAATTGGTTTTTCCTGGGTTGAAATTCTGATCGGGGGGTGTGAAAACTGGTTCGGTTCCTACTTTATCGAGAAGATCGTTCAAGATAGGATCATTGACCAGTTCATCCCAGAAGGATGATTTGCCTGAGAATGATAGCAATACACCCATGTGTGAGAAATAGGCTAGCCCTATGTCAAAACTCAGGTTGCAGGAAGTTTGAGGTGTCTAAATTTCCTGGAGAGAGGTGTTGTCTGATGCCCGTAGTGCTAAGCCGCGAATTGCCATCGAGTGGTGTTTCAATTGTCATTTATCGCGCTTGCCGCAGTCCGAGCAGCGCGTTCATCACGTTCACCGATCAGAGTGCGCATTGCATCCTGGTGTAAGAACAGGCTCCCAAACGCGATTAAAAGCAAGACCGCCGATATAGGTAGAATAATGCGGAAGAGAAGTTGTATGCGTGAGGCCGCGCCAGCTCTCACTCTTTAGCGGATTGAATCTTCCCATGATCTGGTTTACTCAAAAATCATCAAACGTCGTGATTTCAGCGGATAACAAACCCGATGAAATCGCCCGCATGACGGCTTCTGTTCGACTGCCGGCGTGAAGTTTGGCGAAAATGTGTGCCAGGTGTCCCTGAACTGTACGGTCACTGATCCCTAGCTGAACACCAATAGCTTTATTCGTGAATCCTTTTGCCACAAGTGTCAACACCTCAATTTCGCGGTCGGTGAGAGATTCTGCTGTCCGTGTCTGATCGTTGTGAAATAACTGCTTCAACATTTTTTTTGTGATTGAAGCACCTAATGCCGATGCACCTGAATGTACATCTCGGACTGCCTGGATAATCTCACCGGGTGATGCGGTTTTTAAGACATATCCATTCGCTCCAGCTTTTAAAACAGCCATCACATAGGGATCGTCGTCGTAAGCGGTGAGGATAAGCACCCCTACCTGCCTGTGATGATGGCGAACCCATCGAGTTACTTCGATCCCGCTCGCGTTTGGCATTTGGATATCAAGCACAGCAACATCGGGATGAAATTTTTCAATGAACGATTTTGCGGTTTCCCCATCTTCAGCTTCAGCAAGCACTTTGATATCTCCAGCCTGTTCTAAAAATTGGCGGATTCCGGCACGTACGACGGCATGATCGTCGGCAAGTAGAACAGAAATCTGGGGGCTCGAGTTACTCATGTTGTGATTCTACTATACCCACGAGCTTCCCGGCTTCTACACTCTGGGAAGCTCGATTGAGGAAGTTTGACTATCAGCTGATATTTTTGATTGAACATTAAGATTCTTCAAAGAAAATTATGGTGGTGTTCGATTGTTTTGAGATGTGACCCACCACTGGAATTCTCGCTCGTCTTGCCCCCAGGAGGATTTGATAAATTCGAGAATTGAAACAATATCCTGGATAGAAAGGATGTTATTGTATCCAGGCATATTCGAGAAGGTTGGATCACTTCCCTCGGAAATTATCGAAATTAAAAGGTCGTCTGGATGGTGCCAGGTGTGCCTGGTACTGTCGTGAGGTGGTGCTGGAAATTTTCCATCCGCTCCAGTTTGTTTCCAGTTGGGCGCGCCTTCCAGGTTCTCGCCATGGCATTTGGCGCAATATTGAGCATAAAGCTTATCTCCCTGTCTTATTTTTTTCTGGCTCAATGTCGGCGCCGGTGGAACGGTGGTATTGTTGATCGTTACGGGTTCGGGGGGCAAAAATTGAGGCAGACACCAGGCTGTTATTGCGATGATTGCCCCAATAATTATCTGGCTGATTAGTATCTTGGCGCGCATAAATCAGTCAATCTGTTGAGTCAATCGGAAATGTTTGAGACTTCGCCATATGTTCATTAAAAGTATTGGAAAAGGCATCGCGAACGCGAGGAAAACGATACCATACAACCCCAACTCCAAACAGGAATCCAGTCAGTAAGCCGCAGCCACGAATTGAAGGAGCCCAGCACATCTCCAAGATAAAAGTTTTCCGGAAACCTGTTCATTGTAAGATTGACCAACCAGTTATTCTGCGCTCGGAATCCCTGTCCGAGACCGGAAAGATCGCTGAGTAGATGCGATGTTCCGTCGACTGCCATGGGGAGAAGAAAAAGGATAAAACCCCATAATGGCACCGGCTTCACTTTTCTCCGTAAAAACCACCATACCCATGCGAAAATTAAAGATGCTGGTGTACATGGATACCATGCGGTCAGACCATGCAGGCCACCTTCCAACCAACCACCGGGTTGCCAATGAACTGGCGAAGTATCAGTGGGTTTGTGGTGCTCTGCCATATAGCCTGGATCTGATTCAGCGAGTACATTGATTGGGCGCCAAAGAAGAAGAACGATCGTTGTGGTAGTTGGTGGCAAAAAAACGAATAGATAAAGTAAATCACTTTGGCGGGATTTTCCCAACCATTCTTCATCAGTACCGGAGACAAGAAAGGTGTTCCTATCATATATGCCAAAAACAGCACTGAATAGTAGGATCCAGTAACGACTAAACAATAAATAAAACCGGTTTGGTTTTGACAAACCATTACACACAGAGTCATCCATTGCGATTTGTTCAGGTGATGAGGCATGCATGTTTGTTATCAAACCAGCATTATAAGTTTGTGAATTTGATGAATAGTATCCCATTCTCAACCCTTTAAACCTATTGGTTTAGAAAATGTGGAGGCGGACCTTTTGTCATGATTCTATTGATTAAAGCTCGAAGAGATGATGCTTTTAATACTTCATTGGAACGTCGTTGATGGATTCTTACTATTCGAAGTGATTAAATCTATCATGGCAGTTTGCACTGCCTAGAGTGTATGGAGAAATCTTGAATTTACCAAGAGCATTTTGTCGGATATGTAGGTACGCAAATTTGCCTATTAAAGAGAGAGTTACGTTGTGTGGCGATTTCGGTTGTTCCATAGGTTGATTGTGGCGATTATGGTAATGTGATACTGCTCATGTCATAAATTGACAAAGTGCACAAGCAATAATGCCTGCTTTAGTAAGAGCTAACTTGCTCAAGACAATGAAAAGATGGACAGATAAGATAAGTTGAAATTGAGCGAATCGGTTTTAAGGAGAAAATGCCCAATGTTCCGTGTCGGTCGCCTTTCTTTTTTAATCGGATTTGTTTTGGTTGTCAGTGTAATTATTACAGGTTGCAGCGGTTCTGCGAATAACCCAGAAGTGCATGGAAAAAATTACGAAATGGCTCAAATGTCTGTCATGCCAATGGATGTTCAAAGAGCGCCTGTTACTGTCCAGCAGGCTTACCAGTTTGCGGTTGCCAATCCGGGTGTGCGTGGACCCGGATTCCCTGCTATTGTGGATGCGGCGGTATGGGGCATACCTCCGATTACGCCTGTTATCTTCGCCCCGATGATGGTTATGGGCGTCTGGGTTTTCGACAACCATGCTTTAGGTTGCTCTATCTGTGTAGACATCACCCAGGATGCGATGCGTATGCTTAATCGGGGGCAAAGCGTATCAGCGATCCGTACATACGTGGACCAGACTTATTCCCGGTTTGGTCCAACGAACATGCCGTGAGAATCTAAGATTGGCAGTACAAAAACTCATCCCACTCACATCTCCGAAATTTCGTCTCCTGGGTTTGTTCCTCCTGGCGGGCTTCATTGTAGCTTTTACACCATTGCCTCCATACCGGGCGAACCCAACCGTACGGAATTTCCGCATCGGTGCCA
>CAVOGL010000015.1:0-7943 GCA_963695415.1 uncultured Chloroflexia bacterium
GCTCTCGCCCAACCAGATGTGATGGATAACTGGTTGGTACAGTTGACTGGGGCAGCTTTCAATACTGCGGTGGATGAAACCCTCTTCATGAAGAAAGTTGCCACCGGTTTCGGACAGCCCGAGGTGGACTACGGTTCACTGGTTGACACAGGAGCAATGAGCCCGGCAGACGCGGCAGCTGAGATGATCCCCGCGATCAATGAAATTCTGGCTGGATAAGGTATTCCAAAACCAGTGTACTCACAATTTCATCCTGAAGTTCTCCGAAAACTTTGATGAAACACTAAGTTAAGGACCAGGACCGGATAACTTCCCGGTCCTGGTCGATATAAACCACGGAAATAAAAATGGAAAAGACACGTAAACCAATCTGGTCATATTGGCCAAATTACGCCATGATTGCCCCGTTTTTCATATTGTTCATCGTCTTTTACCTGATCCCACTCATTTATGGTTTTTATATCAGCTTCCAGGAATGGGATGGCGTGCATCCTGCCGAATTCGTTGGCATCGAGAACTACGTAAAAGTGATTACATCACGTTATTTTACAAAAGCATTCCTTAACCTGATCAAGTACGTGATCATAACAATGTTCTTCGGGATCACAATCGCATTCGGCTTGGCAATGCTCGTCAACCGCTTCACCGGATTTGCTGCCAACGTCTTCCGAAGTGCATACTTCTTGCCAACGGTAATTCCTCTATTCCTGACCGCGGCGGTATGGCGCTGGATCATGACTCCTGATTTTGGGATGCTAAACAGGATTATCGTGGGGTTGGGGGGGAGTCGATCAACTGGTTGACCGATCCAAAATTTATGATTTACTCTGTGGTGATTGTGGATGTGTGGCGCTCGACTGGTTTCAACATGATCATCATCCTGGCTGGTTTAAAAGGTATCCCTGAAGAATATTACGAAGCCGCGGAGATCGATGGGGCTAATTTTTGGCACAAGACGCTCTATATCACCATCCCTCAGCTCGAACCCGTGCTCTTCCTGGTGATCGTAAACGGGTTCATATCTGCCCTTCAAATCTTCGATGTTCCCTGGTTACTCACCCAATCATCATACACATCTTATGGCGGTCCCTTACAGGGCATGATGTTCCCGGTTATGGATATTATGGGTCGGGCATTTGGCAGTTTGAAATTCGGTCAATCCTCTGCGTATGCATGGATTCTTTTAGTTTTGGTTTTGATCATCACGCTGTTCCAGTTCCGCTTCCGCCAGCGTTATTCTGAGCGGTTATAAGAGGTTGACATGGCTAAAAAAAATAAATCATCCGTACGCAGGTTTTTCAGACCCGGCAATATAATTGTTTGGATAATCGCCATTGTGTGGTTCATATTCACTGTTTTTCCGGTGTGGTGGATGTTTAATGTTGTCTTTACTGATCCTGGACAGCCAATATCTTTAAATCCCCGCCTCTATCCTTCTTCCTTAAGCGCTGGGATCCATAACATTGAGATCGTGGTTAGTGAGTCTGATTTCCTGCGCTCCTACGTTGTATCATCCGCCTACGCTATCCTTCAAATCACAGGAATGCTGCTGATTTGCTCCATGGCGGCATATGAATTCGCACAGTACGAATTCCCTGGAAAAAATTTCCTGTTTATCTTGGCTCTTTCTGCCTTGATGGTGCCGTTTGTGGTCACTTTGATCCCAACCTACAGGATCGTGGCTGAGCTCAAGTGGTTAAACTCGATCCAGGGTTTGGCAATACCCGGGATGGCATCGGCGTTTGCACTGTTCCTGCTACGTCAGTTCATGGAGAACATCCCCAAAGACTTGCTCGATGCAGCCAGGGTGGATGGTGCCACGCACTTTGGTGTCTACAGGTTCGTCGCTCTCCCGCTCTCTTCGAATGGATTGATCACGATGGGTGTTTTAGGGTTCATGTTCGCCTGGGGTAATTTCATCTGGCCCCTAGTTATCAACTCGAAAGCCCAATGGTACACAGTCAGCCTGGCTGTATCGAAATATTTGAGTGTACAGTCCTGGACTCCGCCTGAAATTATCCTTACCGCCTCTCTGCTGGCAGCATTACCTCCGGTGATCTTTTATATGGTTTTCCAACGCTTCATCGTTGAGGGTATCGCTTTGACCGGATTAAAGGGTTAGGGCATGAGCCTTGACTGTCAGGATATCGATGATTTCCAAGAAGTCCTGGCTATATGTCCTGCCCAGACTTAAACCTTATCTGCGACCTGGGAACTTACTCACCTGGTTGATCGCAATTGTATGGTTGATCTTCTCAGTTTTCCCCATCTGGTGGATGTTTAACGTGGTTTTCTCGTCAGCCGGTGAGCAGGTTGCCCTTTCACCTCGATTTTATCCGACCTCGTTCTGGGGTGGTATCGATAATATACGTGAAGTTATTCAAGGGACAACATTTTTAAGGAACTTCTTGATTTCTTTTACCTTCGCATTCGTCCAGATCGCCGGGATGCTTCTGGTTTGCTCCATGGCAGCTTATGAATTTGCCCAATATAATTTCCCAGGCAAATCAATTCTATTCCTGACGGCTCTATCAGCGCTAATGGTTCCTTTCGTGGTGACTCTCATTCCAACGTATCGCATCGTGTCCTTGCTAGGATGGCTGAATTCAATCCAAGGGTTGGCCGTACCAGGTATCGCATCTGCTTTTGGTTTGTTTTTAATGCGTCAGTTCATGGAAAACCTGCCTAAGGAGCTTTTAGATGCTGCCAGGATTGATGGCGCATCTCATTTCGGGGTTTACAGGCATGTTGCATTGCCTTTATCGAAAAACGGGTTAGTGACCCTCAGTGTCCTGGGCTTCATGTTTGTGTGGGGTTCATACCTCTGGCCCCTGGTTGTTTCGAACAAAGCAGAATGGTACACGGTCAGCCTTGCTGTGGCATCTTACCTGAATCCACAGTCATGGCTGACAATCAATATTGTCATGGCGGCTTCATTCCTGGGCGCAGTGCCACCAGTTTTGATCTATGTTTTCTTGCAACGTTATATTGTTGAAGGCGTTGCTTTAACCGGGTTGAAAGGATAATATGACCACTTCTGAAATCCAAAGCGTTGGCGGTCAACCCGTTATACTTCTGAACCAGAAACCAGTTAACCCAACCACAGCTTATGTTGGGCCTCAGTACGTTGATACTTTCCTGAAAGCTGGGATACGGCTGTTTACGTTTTCTGTCTCAGCGGATTGGTGGATTGGTCGAGAAGAATATGCTTTTGATGAAGTAGACTCCTTCATAAAAGATTATGTTGCCAGGATACCCGGCGCGTTCTTTATGCCCAGGATCAATCTCGCCAGTCAAGGCTATCCCTGGTGGGGTAAAGAACATCCTGATGAAATGGACCTTTTATTGGATATCAAAACGGGTAAGTTTCGCGATCCTTTATTACCCAATCCGCTTGCCGTTCCTTATCTTGGCCATGAGGTGAACCTGCAAGGTATCAATTTGCACTCATTCCATTCGAGTATCTGGCGCGAGCAGGCAGGTCAGGCTGTTACCGCCATCATCACTCACTGCGAAGCAATGGATTACGCCGACAAAATCTGGGCTTGGCACTTGTGTGATGGGTTATTCTGTGAGTGGTTCCACTGGCATGAATATTCTTTTGGCGCAATGTCGGATTATTCCCCTGCTGCGCAGCAGGATTTCCGCCAGTGGCTGCGGAGACATTACAAGGACGACGAAAAAGCACTCTCGAAAGCATGGGGCAGAGAGCTGAATTTCGACCAGGCTGATGTCCCTCTTCCTGCGGAACGAATGAGAGCGTTTCATGGGGATTTGTACGATCCAGGAGTAGACCGTCCAACAATCGATTACTCGATGTGTCTCAGTCAGGCAACGGCAGACAGCCTTGTGACTATCTGTGAGGTTGTAAAAAATGCTTTACCTGAGCCAAAGTTGACCTGCGTTTTTTATGGATACCAGTTCAGTAACATGCCCAGGCCTCAATTAAACGCCCATTATGCGTTGGAAACTGTTCTGTCATCACCGAATGTGGACATGATTGCATCACCGCATGCATATGGTAATCGCGGGGAGGGAGGATACCACGCCCCACAAGCCCTGGCTGAGACCATACGACGGGCTGGGAAAATCCATTTCGATGAGGTCGATTGTAAAACTGTGTGGACACCCCGAACAGTTACCTGGAAGACACATATCACCCAGCCGACAACGGTGGATGGGACTATTGAGATGATGAAGAAAGATGCATCTTATGCGATCTCCTCTGGCACGGCATTCTGGTGGATGGATCTGACAGATGAAGGCTGGTTCTATGCACCGGAGGCAGTTGAGCCAATCCATCACATCATTCAGATAGAGGATCGAGTTGCCGGACTTGATAGAAATTCTGTCGCAGAGATCGCATTTGTGGTTAGCCAGAAAGCAATGCACTTTATTGTTCCATCAGAAGGTTTGCACAACGCTGTTCAGAAAATCTTCCGTAACTGGCATCTCAGTAGAATTGGAGCGCCGTTTGATACCCTGGAAGTTGACGAATTGTCTCATATCGATTTATCCAGGTACAAGCTGTTTATCATGGCAAACCTGTTCTATCTGTCCTCAGAACAGCGCCAAATTATCGACCGGAGAATTAAAAGCAATGGAAACACGATTCTTTGGTGTTATGCACCAGGATTTCAAAATGATCGAGATTCTTCACTAGAAAACATGGCAGCTGTTACAGACATCAGTTTTGGCATGGAAAACCTGCATGACGAATTAAATGTGGAAATTACGAGGTTTGACCACCCATTAACTAAACAGCTTTCACCTGGCTTCAGCTATGGAACGGGTATCGATCGAGACCAATACAATAAACCGCCCAAAATTCAATACATGCCTGACACTCGAATTTCACCAGCTTTTTTTGCACATGATCAGGATGCTGTAATCTTAGGATTGGCTATGAACACGAGAAAACCAGGATTGGTGGTAAAGCAACTTGCCGGGTGGAAATCTCTTTATTCATCCGCTCCAGTTTTATCATGGAAGTTGCTGCAGAATATCGCCTGTTTTGCCGGTGTTCATCTTTATGAGGATTCAGGTGATATGGTTTGGGCAAACGAATCATTCATCGCCGTCTACAGCCAATCGAAAGGTCGCAAGAAGATCCATTTTCCTTCAAGGAGGCGAGTGTACGATGCTTATACCGGTGATACGGTTGCTGAAAGTACCAAGGAAATAGTGGTGTCGATGCAAAAATGGGAAACTAGGTTGTTCATTTCAAGCGATGACGGTGTCTAGAAGGTAAGGTTTTCATAGGAGCAATAATGATCCAGTCTAAGGTTAACCTAATCAGCATCCATACTTTTCCCTATGCACCCGTTCCAGTAGTAACTGCAGCAAATGAACTGTCTGGATGGCTGCAGGATATTTCAGGTTACAAAGTTCCTGTGAATGTTGGCAATAGCGATGACGAGTTTGGTATGAAATTCATCATTGGTACACTCTCTCAGCCAGAAATTTTACTGCTGATCACCCAGCACCAACTGCCGTCTAGTGTGCGTTATGATGGATATGTAATCACTACCTTTGAAAATACATGCATGGTGTATGCGCACGAACCTCGCGGTGTGGTATATGCGTGTAGTTATGAAATCCCTCGGCACACAACAATAGATAGCAGTGAAATTGTGATCGATCTTGATCTTCTGGTTGAAGAACCAGATGACAGGTTAAGAGCATGGTGTACATGGCGGCAGGACAGTGAATTCATCTCGGTCGCTGTTAAAAGGCACCGCCTGAACCTTGTCTGGCTGGATGGGTCGGTAACATCAGAAGTATCTTTGGCTAAATACCCGGAGTATCAACCCTTCATCGAAGCGCATGTCGATTCAATCACAAGGCTGCAACAACAAACGAATATCGCCGTCGATCTGGCTTTCTCGTACGGTCTGGAAACATTCATTGGCGGTCTAAACGGTATATTCACGGTGCCAGATTACATATACCAGGGGATCATCCAGGAAAAGCCAATCATGCTGGCAAAAGGTTTTTATGGTGGCAGTGAATGGGCTCCGTATGAATGGCAGGACAGGCCTAATTTCTGCCCAAGCCAGCCTGCGACGAAGATGTTCTACCAGGATGTGGTGGATGAATTCATCACGAACCATCCAGGCGTGGATGGAATTTGCGTCGGGGTTGGATATGATGGATATCCCCTGGGCTGCGGTTGTGAATTGTGTGAAGATTACGATTATTACCACCGGTTCCAGGACCAGGTGATGTGGGTGTACGAAGTAGTTAAGAGACATCACAAGAAAATTTGGTTCTGGACCTGGGTATGTGGTTGTAATTCGGTTATCCCTGGATACGACCATTACTTCGGATGGGTCAAGGATTGGGCAGAAGCCAACCCAGATGATGTGATTATTTCCAGTTTTGCCACAGAAGCGGATTTCCTGATAACACACAAACCAAATCCGGTTATCGGCAGTCGAGGTCCCAATGACACGGGTCTTGTGCTGCTGTGGCCTGAATATCGTGGAGATGGTGTCGTGCCTGCCTGGTTGCTGGAATGGATGGAAAAAAATTTACCCATTCTCCGCCAGCAAGGAGCGAGCGGATTTGTGGCGACGGATACTGTTTCATCCCAACGTGAAAAAGATAATCTTCAAGGTGTAGAGATGTACGCCCTCAGCCAGATGATGTGGGACAATAGTATTACAGCAGCCCAGGCTGGGTTGGCGTATTGCCAGGAGTGCTTTGGGGCAAGCGCCGCCTCTCGAATCGCAGGCGCATTGCTCAAAACGGGAGAAGTGGTCGCTAAAACTCTTTTCCTTCCTTCCGGGGTACGCTTCTCGGGTCACTCGCATATCGAAAATGACCTGCGTATTATGTGGGACATATATACCTTATACGACAGCGCCCCATCGTTTCTGGACCAATCTCAGAAGGACCAGATCACCTCATCTGGACCTCCATACGGACCCAAGGTTGAAGCCGCTCTAAAAGGGCTTTCACTAACTAATGAAAATATCTCTCACATCCTCAAAGGGAAGGATGAAGCCGTGCAAATTGCTGAACGGATCATCGACCAGGTTGTGGCTGCAGAAGCAGACCTCTCACCCGAACATTTCGAAGAACTGTTCACTCGCTGCCAATGGCTCAAGGGTTACGCTGAGCTTTTCCGAGGGCTTGCCCGTGCTTTCTTCTATTTGAAACGAGGTAACCCGAAAGACGGTGTCCAGGTCCGCAGAGGTGCGGATGAAATGGATGAGGCGATGTCGAGTCTGCCACAGGATGATCTGCCTTTACCCTTTAACATCGATGCTCAATTTGGTGGGTATCCGTGGATGGTCACCCCACCAGGTGAATTGATCAATGCATTGCGGGTAGCAGGAGATCTCATCAATTGGGGAATTCAAAACAGTCCAATCGGAATCCTTGGGTCTGAAGAAACCGTTGCGGCATTAGATTCGCTATATTTACCTTATACCAGGTTGTCGAAGGACAGCGATTTCGCCCGGGTAAAAGTTCTTGTTATCGGTCAAGCTGCAATGAAAGATCTTGATGCAGATGGTGAACGAATGACGGAATATATCAGGAAGGGAGGCAAAGTCCTCCTGTTTAATCCCAGTGAAAATTGGGAAGCGATGCCGGTCCGATGGCTGCCTGGGAAGGTGGAATCCTGGGTTTGCAACCATATCGATGTGACAGTAACTCAACTCACACATCCGGTCACTCTTGGGTACAACAAAATACGGTCCGAACCGATTTCGCGTTTCCAGGCGACTTCTGCAGCGGTGAGGGATGCCGATCGTTTTTCGCCATTCATTAAATCGTTCATTACCGTTTCCAATCATTGGCGCAGTTTGACTTATCCTACTGTCCTAGCTGAAACGGATTGGGATGAAGGAAAATTGATGATTAACCTATTGCCTGAAAACCGCACAATCCTGCTGCGGTCCATCGCATTTTTATGCAAACCTTAAAGGAAAAAA
>CAVOGL010000016.1:0-112232 GCA_963695415.1 uncultured Chloroflexia bacterium
AAAGTTTCTTAACCAATGGTCTGGTGCTATCATGTAATGGAAGGATCAAAGCGTGCACTCCCGCTGCTGGTCAAGCTGTGCCTGATCTGGAGGATAACGAACTGGATGATGCACTGGATGCCTTAATGCGCGCAGGGGTGGATGGCGTCATCGCCACAAACACCACACTTAGAAGAGAAGGGCTTCTTTCTGCTCATAGAGCTGAAACTGGTGGGTTAAGTGGAGAACCGCTGCGATCCTTCAGCACCAGGATGGTTGACAAGATTATCTCCCGCACTCAAGGCAGGCTGCCGGTGATAGCGGTTGGCGGTGTGATGACCGCTGATGCTGCACGCGAAAAATTAGACGCCGGTGCGGTCCTTGTGCAGACCTATTCCGGACTGGTTTACGCCGGACCGGGTCTTGTCAAAAAAATCAAGCAGTCCCTGCACACAAGCCTTCAGCCAGGCTGATTGGTTCACCATTACTTGGGACAGGTTATGGGATACCCAGGACCACGCGCCATTCACCGCTTTCAGGCTCACTGACTTTAGAATAGATGCCGACCACCTGGTACCAGGTCACGCCTGGTTTGTAGGGGTAATGGCTCCCATCGGGGAAGGTAAGGTACAGCACCGAAGCAGCATTCGGGCGGTCCCAGACCACCTCGAAAACCTGTCCATCGCGAAACGCCAGGGCTTTCCCGGTGCCAGAAAGCGTGATATCGAAAACTTCTTGCTGGCTCCTGGTGGATACGTTTTCGTGGCTGGCAAAGACGATGACCACATTCTGCGCCGTGATTTGTTCTTCAGTCACCCGGTCGGTGAGGGGCACGTATTCTTCACCTTCGCCCTGATCCTGGATGTTGTCCTGGAAACGCAGGTAGCTGCCGGTTTGCGGGGTCATAATCCCAGCGGTTGTAGTCATCTGTTGAGTAGCGTGTCGAAACTGCCACACCTTCCTTACCGCCAGCCGGCAAGACATTGTCGAAAAGCATGCCGGTCAGGTCCTGAGGCGAGTTGTCGATGCCTTTTTCCTGGACAGACTGGTGCACCAGCAGTGTACTCGCCAGCAGGTTGCTAACACCGCTTGGTTCGTAACGGCAAAGCGGGTACTCAATAGTGGGAGGGCAGAGACTTTCGCGACCTTCCCGCACCAGCCGGTCGGCAAAGTTTGAATTCCAGAAGACAGCATCGATCTCTTCAGACGCGCCCCCGTAGACGAAGATGCTCTTGTACATCTGCACCAGGTCCTCGTCCAGCAGGCGCCCGGAGCGGATCGCCCCGGTCAGCTCAGAATCACTGCCATACAAAATGGCGTGGAAGCGGCTGTAACCGTTGTTGTGGTAAAAATCGAAGACGATATCCGCCAGGCTCAGTCCCCAGGTTGGGCGGTATTGCTCCCGCGGGAAGATGTTGACCTTGATCCCGATCGGACGCCGGTTCAATGAATCCGGGTCGGCAACAGACAGACCGGTCAACGGGTTGATCCCTTCCGGGAACTCATCCGGTCCATAAGGTTGGGGGGTAGATGTCGGACCCGGTGTGTCCGTCGGCTTCGTCGGTGTCTCCGTCGCTTCGCTGGTCGCAGTTGGTTCCGGGGATGGTTCCGTTGTTGCGGTTGGTGCAGAAGTCTCGGCGGGAGCAGTTTCCAGTGGTGTCGCCGGGGCGTCGCACCCCGACAGCGCCAGTGCCAGGATGAGCAGGCTTACCAGGAGAGTATTTATTGTTGTTGAGTACGGTCGCAGTTTATTCATACAAACCGCTATCATACCTCATTGTTGCTGCATTTGCCATTTGATGATGTCGCGCTGGATTCAGAATAATTGCCAATAATTCTTACCCTTAAGTTTTTTCGGTAGTAATCTTGTATATCAATCGCCAGAAGTCTTAATTGATCATACGTCACGTTTCCGCCCAAAGACTTAAAAATTGGCTTTAAAAAATTCGTACCGCATTCATCAAAAGCGGCAATGACCGATTTTTCCATTAAGGTAGTTAATTGACTTATGCTTCTGAGACCATCCTCTCGAACGGGTTTACCTTGGTCATAAGCTTTCTGCAGGTGCGAAAGAATTGTGTCTTGTGTGTGTCTGAGATTTGCTGCTATCGCATCGATCGAATTGCCTGACTGGTAACGCATCCAGATATGTTCTGTGCGTTCGCTGATGGGGACAGAATAACCATTTCTGGTGCTGTGCCCAGGAACAGCGCCAGCTTGAACATTATGCTCTTTGCAGAAAGTCTGGATGACTGGTCAGAAAGAGTGGTGCGTATGCAGTCACCTTGCGGTCTGCCGACGCCGTAGATTCTCGAAAATTCCCCTGGGGTTCGCGGGTAATACGTCGCCATCTCGATCAGTGAGCGGTCATGGAAAATCACGTAGGGAGGCACCCCTTTTTCTTCTGCCAATCGGGTGCGCAAGGCGCGTAATTGCTCGAAAAGCTCGAGGTTATGTTGGGGTTCCTGCTGAGATTTAACCCTGTGTTTCCTGCCTGGTAATTCCCCCCACACTTCTTCACCCTGGCGTACGGCAATACCTTTAGGGGTCACCTTGATCGAACCATGGTCTTCATCCCTCTCGAGCAATCCCTGGCGGATAAATTCGTTAACCAACTGCTGCCACTCGCTATCAGTGTGCGCACGTCCGGCGCCGTGACATTGCAGCTGGTCATGTTTGAACCTGAGCACTTTTTTGTTCTTGGAACCACGCAGCACATCGATCAGGTGGGAGCTGCCAAATAGTTGCCGCGTTTCCAGGGCACTTGAAATGAACAGTTGCGCCGGTGCGGTCAGGTTCACTTTTGTAGAAGACTTGCTGGTTTCCACCGGGTCTGCTTTATCCTGGTTCTCGGCTTTCATCGCACCGATTTCCAGGCAGTTGTCACAAGCACCGCACGAATTTTGTGAATATATTTCCCCAAAATATTTCAACAATGGTTTGCGCCTGCAGTTTTTTGCGCGGATGAATTCGGTGAATGATTTCAAGCGCGACTCGAGAATATTCGCGCAGGTGGGGGGATTCCTGTTCAATAAAGAAGCGGATGGTATGTATGTCGCTGTAGGAATACAACACCAGGCAATAAGCTGGCAGTCCATCCCGACCGGCGCGTCCAATCTGCTGGTAATAGCTCTCGATGTCCCTGGGTAGATCATAATGCAGGATGAAGCGCAGGTTGGACTTGTTAATGCCCATGCCGAAAGCGACGGTGGCGACCATGATCAGCCCATCTTCGTAGCGGAAGCGGTGTTGGTTTGCCCGCCGGTCGGCGTTTTCCATGCCTGCGTGGTAAGGGAGTGCCGGGTATCCCAGTTCGCTGAGCTGCACGTGAAGCCTGTCAACCTTTTCTCGGGTGGTGCAGTAGATGATGCCGGTTTCCCCATGGTGGTCGTCGAGGAAGGTGCGCGTTTGAGCAAGGGGTTCGTCCTTATCTGATATTGACAGGAACAGGTTCTTGCGGTCAAAGCTGCCGATAAATTCGTTGGCAGAAGTGATGTTCAAGTTTGCCTTGATGTCGCTGCGCACTCTTTTTGTGGCTGTAGCGGTCACTGCCAGAGTCACCGCCCCGGGCAGCCTGGTTCGCAGCCCCGCCAGCTGGCGGTATTCCGGGCGGAAATCGTGCCCCCATTCCGAGATGCAGTGAGCTTCGTCAATCACCAGGCAGTCCACCTTACTGTTTTCAAGCAGCAGGATTGTCTCCGGGCGCAATAATGTTTCAGGAGCGGCATAAAGTAGTTTGATCTCGCCGGAGCGGACGCGTGTGGTTGTCTCTAAATATTCTTCATAACTCAGGGTGCTGTTCAGGTATGCAGCCGGGATGCCCCATTCCTTCAATTCCAGCACCTGGTCCTCCATCAGGGCGATCAGGGGTGAGACGACCACTGTTAACCCAGGGAATTGCATGGCAGGAAGCTGGTAGCAGAGTGATTTACCGCTGCCGGTAGGCATGACCGCCAGCGTATCTTTCTTTCGCAAAACGTTCTCAATGATTGCCTTTTGCAAGGGTCGGAATTCGGTATAGCCGAAGGTTTCCTGGAGCACAAATTCGATGGTAGAAATTGCTTCTTCGCAAGGGATTTTCTCAGCCTTGGGTCTGTCTAAGGTTGGATTCGCGGCTGGTGTTTCAACCGTTTTCTCGTCCAGGAACCAGCCGGAGAGCTGTACGAAACATCGCAATTCTCCATCCGGTTTTTGTTCAGGACGCCACCAATGCGCCAGCGAAACGCGGCAGAAAGGTGCCTGCCGGGATTTCGGCAAGAGGTTCCTGGAACCCGACAAAAGTCAAAGAGCTACCTCCATTTTCAGCGGGGTAACGGTAACGGATACGCTTCTGGTCTTCAACCCGTAATAGAGGCTGGTCTGGGCGCCAGAACATGGTGCTTCTCACCGGGAGTTCCGCTTTTTTCAGCGATGTACAATGCCCCAGAGTTTGTTCGCCGGGTGAGCCCGCCAAAGATCACGTCGATCCCGCCACGGACTGGCGGCATCTGCTCTTCGATGAATTTTTCGATCTCGGTGATCTTCCCCTTGAGCTGTTTTTTTGTGACCACCACATTTTCGACATGAGGAGGGACGATATGGGTGTCCGCTGTGGTCTCGATTTCCCACACATCGCCCACCTCATATTCTGTGTTGAAATGCTCGTTAGTCTCCCGATCGGCAGCGATCAGGCGCAAGGATTTCCCTTCGAATGTCAATGCCCCTATACATGCCCCACTCCCCATCCGGGTCTTCGCAACGATGACAACTTTCATGGACCCCTCCCCTATTCTGATTACTTAACTAAGCCGGTAAAATGTGTTCTATCTCGATCCCGAATTCCCGGTTTAATTTTTCCGCAACCAGGGAGCGGTGGCAGGCATGTGGGTATTTCTCCACACAAAACAGCGCTGCGGTGCTGGTGCCCTCGGGCACCTCTTCCAGGATGGATTCCAGATCGAATTGGTTCAGGATTTGCTCCAGATACGCGCTTGCGAATTCAGGGCTGAGGCTGGTGCGCTGGCGCTTTGACACTTTCTCGTTGGCATCAACCTGGTACTGTACCTGGCGTATGCCGGGCGGCGGAGCCAGATCGTGTCGGTGGATGTACCTGATCCCCATTGATGCCAACCTTCCCTCGAGACGTTTGTGGTTGGCAAACGCATATTCCGCCCCGCGCACCCCTCGACGCCAGCGAATATCGAAGAACACCTCGACCCCGGCATCTTCCAAAGCCTGGAAGAATTCCTCTTCTGAAAATCCATAAACCCCGATCGTTATGAATTTAAAAGTAACTGGAATTTTTATTTTGGTGTTTTCACTCATTCTGTGAAATCTGTGGTTGCCTCATTTTCTCCTCGTTGCTTTCCGCATCTCGATATTTCTTCCTCGAGGTATAAGTGAAGAAATCATCCCCGAAGAGACTGGGCTGCCCGTCGCTTAATCTTAAGAGAACATTATTCTGAGTGATGATCTCGTCGTTTTCATCGATGTGCTTTACATCGATGCCCATTCGGGTGAGGGTCTGCCCGATGAGCTTGCTGCGATGGCAGTTTTCAGGCTTTCCCTCGCTGCACATCAAAACGACGCGCTGTCCCTGCTGGCTCGCCTTATGGAGACGTTCAATACCCGCCTGGTAAAATGGTCGTTTTTCTACCTTATCATAATCGACTTTGCCATCTGTATAACACCGCTCGTCATCCGGCTGCCCGCCCAGGTTGTCTCCCAGAAAGATATACCGGATACCGTGAGTCTCCAGGAATGTTTGCAGGGCGTGCTTCGAATACTCCGGTTTATAGCCTGAATACGGCTTGCTGCGCACATCGATCAAAAATCGAATATGGTTAGCCTGGAGCACTTTCAAGAAGGAATCAATCTCTCGTGCCCCGTAGCCGATGGTGTGGATCGGTGTTCCAGAATTCAAATGTTCTTCCGGTATGTTGAATGGTTTTGTGTCGGTCGGATGATGTATTTATATCATGTAATACACGCTCAAGGTTGAAAAATCCATCAGTACATGGACGATGACAAAATAAGGCATCAAACTTGGGCGGAGTTTGAGCAGCAATCCGACGAACAGCGCAAATGGGAGGTACATCAAAACTCGCCACATGAAAAAGCGCCAGTCGGGGATGAAGGGAAGAAACCCGTGTTGTAACGCCAGGAAAAGGGAAGCTACCAGCCAGGCGCCCCAACCATTTTTGATCTGGTTCGCGATCCGGGGCATAGAGTAACCAAAGTAGGTTGGCAGTTCCGCAAAGGCGATGGTCACAGGGAAGAGGATGCTGACCACCATTGCCCAGGTTGGGAGCGGTATAAACATCATCTGGATAGGCACCATCCTGTCTCCAAAAATCAAATCCGCAAGAATATAAATTGGGGCAGCGGCGAGGGGTAAACCAATGATGGCTGAGCCAAAAAACCAGATTAAATCAGTTTTTACAGTTGAGCGTTGAATGCGAAAAAGGTCAATGAAGCGTTTACCCTCAGCGCGGAAGAGGTACACCAGCAGGACGATACACACGATATTCGTCAGGATGGGGAGAAAAGGCCACCACTGGACAGACTCACTCCATGATGCCGATTGACCTGTTAAAGCGATTACCAGCGCAATAAGAGCTTGAAAAATGAGGAAAAGTGCCGATCTCGAGATCAGCATAAACCACGGAAAAAGTTTATTGTTCATAGATATGTTTGCCTATTTTTACTTTATAAGAAGGGTTGCCAGTTGTTGACATCATCACGCCAGCCGTAAACGTGTTGCAGGTTTTCTTCTAATTGGATCGGATCTTTCTCATAACCTTTCGCCAGCTCTGCCAGGTGGTTGTAGTAATTTCCGAGTTTTTCAAGAGGTACATCGCTGACCTCTCCACCATGCTGTAATTCATCTTCCAGTCGTTCTAAAGTGTTCAGCCACTCCTCAACCGGCATTCCCGCCGTCTTCCTGAAATCCCGGATCACCCACTGGCGTTCGAATACTGACCGCTTTTTCCATCCGTTGGACTGTTCTTTCAGGGTCAGGCGTACCCGTTTGCATTGGCTCACTGCCTGTTCCCGGTTATCGAGCTGGATTTCGGACGTGGACGGCTTGGACTTTCGAGTTTCACCCCCACCAAAGTGGATGTCAGCAGCTTTGATAGCCTGGATGGAAGAGATCTCCTGCCCGCGGAACTTTTCGGCAAAAACAACAGCAGCCGCAAACCCGGTTCCTGCTTCCTCCACGGTCAGAACAACGTTCTCATTCATCTTGAAGAACTCCTCTACCGACATGCCCATTTGTGGGGCCAGTTGTCCCACTGCTTTAGCCGCAGTCTCAGTGGGTACGAGCCCGGGACCGATCGTGAAGGCGGTCACATCGCTCCCTTCCAGTTCTGCGTCCAGCGTGTTTGCCAGGTGCACCTGGGCAGCTTTGAAGGTTTCATAACCGCCCAGGAAAGCGGTTCCGGTGGATGACACACACACGAATACCCCGTGATTACGTTCGATCATTCCGGGCAAGAAAGCTTTCGCCATCAACACGGGTCCGCGTAAGTTGACCCGATAGCTGGCGTCCCAGTCTTCGATGGGCAGGTCTTTCACCATCCCCAGAACCGCGATCGTCGCGTTGTTGATCACCACATCCACTTTACCGAACCGTTCCAGAGCGCTTTCATACAGGTTTTGTACACTGGCTTCGTCACCTATGTCCGTATGGATAAACCATACTCGTTCAGGCTCGAACTCCGCCTTGAGGGTTTCTTCAGCTTGATTTCCTTTTTGGCGATCGATTTCGGCAATCAAGACATTCGCCCCAAGCCAGAGAAATGCCCGCGCCGCTTCAAACCCGATCCCTCCTCCCGCTCCGCTGATGATGACGGTTTCTCCAGCCATTTGATCTTGATCAAATCCTAATCCGGCGATGGTTGGTGTGTTGGATTGCATAGGATTTCTCCTTTCGTTTTATTTCCTGGCTCTATTTGCCATACGGGTAAGAGACTCGATAGCGCCTTTACTCGCAGTGTAGCCGCTCATCCCAGGCATTCCGGTGTAACCTACTCCGGAGCTGATGTTGTGAATAATCCCTGACTTCTGCCCCTTCATCACTGGCAAAACAGAGTGGATCATGTTCAGGTAGCCAAACAGGTTCACCTCGAATTTCACCGCGGATATCCTCGATGCTGCGCTCAAAGAATGGTTTGAACACAGCCCGGCATGCATTGTTAATCAGGACATCCACACTTCCCCAGGTGCCAACAATATCTTCTATGACCTGTCCAATTCGTTGGGCATCTGTAACATCGCACATAAACCGGATCAGGTTGGGAACCCCCTGGATCAAGGTTTTCCAGTGAAAGGTCAAGGGCTGCTACATGATCTCCCATTTCCACAAGGGTTCTGGTCATTGCCAGCCCGATTCCCTGATTGGCTCCGGTGATGAGGATATGTCGCCTCATCTATTCAGGAAGGCAGAATCACATTCAGGATGAGCCCAACGCCTGCCAGCATGAGCAGAACAGGACCGAGAATGCTCCAATTTAAGTTGAACAAAAATATCGCGGTAACCATTGTCAGAACGATCCCTCCGATGAGTGAGGCACGGGCTGACGCGGTCAATCTTCCTTGGTTCTGGTAAATTCTCCACGTGGTTCCAAAAGCTCCAATCGCTGGAATGAGGATAAACAACGCCCACCAGTTATTCAAGGTGAACGATGTGTAATTTTGGAGCATGATAATCACACCTATCACAATCAAAATAGCGCCTAAAATCCATGAGCCCCCCATGCTGTTGGCGCGTGCTGCCCGTCGTTCTTCGCGCCGCTGTTGGCGAGAAGTATATCGGTTGCTATCATTGGAGTGGATATCCCTGTCTTCTGATGAATTATTCTGTTCTGTATTCATTATTTTCCTTCCTTTGTAATAGTTTGGATGTCAGTTTACGTTCCAGTTAATTTTTGGCGCGAAATTCTCGAAATGAGTCTCTGCAAAGTTTTTCTTCCAGTGTATGAGATTTTGAAAAACAACCTTCGCAAGGTGTTTGCACCAGAAATTAATTAAAGGTGATCACTTATCACCCAGGGATTTAAAGCTGCCTAAACCTGGTGTTTCTAAGTTGGTTTCAGGATTGCCATAGTAAGAAACGCTGCCGCCTCCACTGATGTTTCCATTCAGTGTGTCCGTCACCCAGATCGTGGCGCTGCCCAATCCCGGGAAGGTGACATCAGCAGTCTGGCATTTAAGGTCAGCTGCTTTTACCTCCCCGGCGCCAGAGACATCAATCGTTGCATGGATGACTTCACCGGCGATCTCCATACTTCCGACTCCTCCCAGTTCGATATTCACTTCTTCAGCCGACAAATACCCAAGCTGGAATTGACCCGCACCGCCCATCGTGACATCCAGGCTTGATGTGGAAAGGGTTTCCATTTTAGAGTCAGTTAATCCGCTGATGGTCAGGTTCGTAAGGTCTTTAAGGGTGATGTGGAACATTAGCAGGTCTTCTATATCACTTTGCAGGATATTGATATTTTCCTCCATCTCGATCACTAAAACACCATCGCGAACAGATGTTTTGACGAGTGGGACAAGGTTGTCTCTGCCTTCGATGATCAGGGACTCGCTCTCACCTTGCTGTATTTCCATCTGCCCAAAGGTTCGCATATCGATGCCGGTGAAGTTGCTGATTGAGCGTTCTTCCGTGATCGTTACGTCCGATGGGGTGATACTTTTCGCACCGAATTCAATCACGCTGTTGCAGCTGGTTGCGAACATGACTGCTATCAACAATAAGAATGGAATTAATCGAATTTTCATGGTTATCTCCGTTTGTTAATTGGTTTAAGAGTTTTGGATGACTTTCTGTATGGTCTCCAGAAGTTTAAAAGGTGGATCGGTTTTACAGACGAAAGCGTCTGCACCCTCAGCAAGAACCTGTTGTTGCAGTTCGGGTCTGGAGTTGATGATGATGATTTTCAGTTCCGGAACCAGGGTCCTTAAAATCGACACACGCTCGCGGGTTGGACGACCCGGCAGTTCCCAATCCAGGATGATTAAATCAGGATGGGCATCCTCAAGCTGGGCCATCACATGTTCCATATCTCTGGCTTCAAGTATCATTTCCAGGTCCAGCCGAGATTGAAGAAATAAATTCAATGCTGAACGGATTTCGTATTTATCATCTGCAAGCAGGATACGCAACATGGGTCGTTACCTCCTGCTATCAGTGTATTCCGGATCAGTTAATTTGTCCCTACACTGTTGTTGAGTTTTATCCTGGTCAAGTGGACAGGTTTAGGAATCTGATTTACTTTGAATACCGCGAATACGGTTCTTTAGCACTAAACTAATTTGTTCTGAATGGCGATCTTCACGGCTGACACGCGGTTTTCCACCCCCAGCTTCGCCAGGATATTACGGATATGGTATTTGACCGTTGATACACTCACCACCATTTGGTCGGCGATCTCCGCATTGCTCAATCCATCTACCATGAGCTTCAACACTTCCATTTCCCTTTCAGTCAGATCTTCGAATTCCTGGGTTCGTAATTTCCCCTGAACCAGAACCTGTGCAGCTTCCGAAGAAAGAGTCATTTTCCCTTCGTTCGCCGACCGGATAGCAACTGCCAGCTCGCGGGCTGAGATATTTTTCATTAAATAGCCAATAGCACCTGCCTGTAAAGCTCCTTGAATAAGTTCATCTTCCTGAAAACTGGTCAGGGCAAGTATTTTGACATCAGGATATTTTTCTTTGATCCGCCGTGTGGCAGCAACCCCATCGACACCCGGCATCATCAGATCCATCAGGACTACATCGGGTTTCAACAAACCACACCGGACAACCGCCTCTTCTCCGTTTTCTGCCTCACCGACCAGTTCCAGGTCAGGATAAACTGCAAAAAATGCCCCCAGACCACTTCGAACGACCGCATGATCGTCCACGATCATCACTCGGATACGCTTTGTTTCCATCATTCTGATTTTCCTTCAATGGATTTCTCATTTCTCGTCCAGGTCACCAGGATCCGGGTTCCCCGACCGGGTTGGCTGCGGATCGTACATTCAGCCCTAATCGACTCGGCTCGCTCGCACATAATTTTCAATCCCAGGTGATCGGCTGAAATCGATTGGAGATCAAACCCGCTTCCATCGTCGCGGATCTCCAGTTTAACAGGTTCACCCAATCGTAAAGATACAGCCACCTTCGTAGCTTTGGCATGTTTGACGATATTGTTTAAAGCTTCCTGGGTGATCCGATAAAACGCAATTTGCACGTCAGCCGGAATTTTTTCCTGTCCATCGGCTGTAAATTCTATCGGCAGCCGTGCGCGCCCGATGAGCGATTCACACAGCTGGCGTAAAAGATCAGGCAATGGGATCTGGACCAGGGTATTTGGGCGCAATTCAACCAGCAGCGTGCGCATCTCCGCAAGCGCGCCACGAGTCATTTGGCGTAATTCATCAAGTCGCCGTTCTCCCTCTGCAGGATTGATCTCCCAGATATCCGGTAAAACTTCCGCAATCAGACTTGCCGAAAACAGGGTCTGGGTGACTGCGTCATGCAGATCACGTGCCAGGCGTGTGCGCTCATGGATGATCGCATCCTGGGCAGCCTTCTCAGCCAGGGTGTTTTCGATGGTCTGCCGCTGGGCTATTTCTTCTTCCAGGCGCTGGTTAATCTGTCTTAATTCGCGAGTGCGCTCCTCCACTTGCGCTTCCAGCATCTGCCTGTACTGTCTCTCCGCAGCAGCAAGTTTCTCTGCCACGCGCTTTTGATCATCGATATCTTCGATCATCCCCACCAGGTAACTGGGGTTACCTGCCGAGTCCCGTACCAGTGAATAATTGACCCGCGCCCAGATGATGTGCCCGGCTTTGTGGCGGTACCGGCGTTCCATCACATACGAATCGCGGGTTCCACTCACCAGCTCGTGAAATGGTTCTGCATCGATGGGTCGATCATCAGGAATGACCAATGAGACGGGATCGATTTTCAGGAACCTCCTCATCCGTGTATCCGATGATTTTTTCGACAACAGGGTTTACCGCCAGTGCTTTACGCTCCAGGGTCATAATGGCAATGCCGACAGCCACATTGTCGAAGAGTGCCCGGAAGCGTGCTTCCGATTGTCTCAGCTCCTCAAGTGCACGGATTTTCTCGTCGATATCGATGATCATCCCAACCAGGTACAGGGGCTCTCTTTTAGCATCTCGGACCAGGTTCATCGTCACCTGTGCCGAGAAAACTTCTCCGTTCTTTCGCCGGAAACGCCGTTCAGACCAGTAATAATCCTTCTCGCCTGAAATCAAATCCAGGAAATCCCGGGTCGAATCTGGATAATCATCCGCATGTGTGACAATTTCCGGCGTCTGCCCGACCAGCTCCTCGAGGCACATTCCCAGCATCCGGCACATCGCCGGGTTTGCATCGATGATCTTCCGGTCAAGCCCCAGGATGCCAATTCCAACCGCGGCATTCTCGAACATCGCCCGGAAACGAGCTTCCGATAGCTGCAATTCATCGAATACTTGATTTGAAACGGGATCTTGACTGGGGGAATTCATCAATCGGTAAGTGGATCGCGAAAACTGTAACGTTAATAAACCCGTTTGATTCTAGCACCAATCTATAGGTTGTGTACTGGTTCTCTCATTAATTTTTTCCGACAACGCCTGTGAGAGCGGCAGTTCTCCACGAATCGGAAACCAATGGAGACCTTTCGACCTGAAGGGTAGCTCTCATGGGATTTGGGTGACAGCCCTGTTGGACAGGTTCTCAGCGCGTTCCTTGATCCCCCGCAGCATGCCGCGTTCCATGATGAAGGTGCCCGGATGTATGACTGTCCAGATCCCTCCAACCATCATGGTACACGTTCTCAGAATTAACCGCGTGGTGCCGTTCTCCTGAGGGATGATGACAAACTGGTACAGGTCGACCCATTCACCGTCGTCCTGGTGACCCAGCACGATTGCCTGGTTGGGGTGAATTTGAGCCACTATATAAGGGGGTGGTCCTGACCCTTCAGGACACATGTGGACTTTATCCCCAACCTGCAGGTTCTGCCATTCAGCATGGATGCTGTCTGCATTGACCATTTTGCATCCCATCATGCCTTCCAACCATGTATAGCTGTACCAGCCGCCTTTCATCGCATCCAGTTGCACGATCCAGGGATAGATGAGCTCTGCTGGGGCATGGATCGTGATTGCTCGATTGACAAAACTTGCAGGCTCAGGAACCAGCTCATCACCCGGGTAAGCTGCCATGATCTCTTCGTCCGTCGCCCCCCAGCGGTCCATCCACGGGGTGAGCAGGGCGATGACCAGCGCAAAAACCAGTGCGACCACGATCCCCGTTACGATAATGATTAAAAATACTTTCATTTTTTAACTCCTTAGAATACAAGTTTTTATCTTATCCACTGCGCCTGACGAACCGTACAGAGCAATGACTTCGGTGCTGTATCCTTTAAAATAAATGTTGTGACATCCTGTTCCCTTCAAGCGAAACTGGCATTCCTGGATTACTGTCTTACGAGTTATTTTCATCAGTCAACTTCAAAATTTCTTGTTCGGTCCGAATTTTGGATTTTTGGCAGAATTTTATTGATAACTGTATCAGCGAATGCCTCTGATTCGGTAACCCAGGGGTTATGACCGGATCGTTCGAACCAGATCAATTCCTTGTGAGGGGCATCCAGAATCCCATAATACGATTCGGTCAATATGGGCGGAGCATTGACATCATGGCGTCCCAGCAGGAAGTACACTGGCACTTCGAGTTCTGCCGCCTGTTCGCGCAGGTCCTTGTCCCAGAGCTGGGGGTAGACGATGTTCAAAGTTTCAAGTGAGCCTCGAAACCAGCTCACCTTGTCATATAAGCCATATTCAGTGCCGGCAAGGTCCTGAAACGTATTGAAACCGTCATCGTTGATGGCTGGATCAGCATTCATGTAGTTGTAAGTCTCCAACAAATAAGCTGCTTCTTTCATTGCCACCCCTTTACCATAGTAAGGTGGTGGACCTTGCTCTTCCAATTGTGCTACCTTTTGAGTATCGCCTCTTTCTTTTGCCAGTTTAAGTACGAACTCGTAACATAGCAAATCAGTCTCCAGGAACGAAACCATTTGTCCCGTCCCGATAAATGCGTGGAAATGCTCGGGTCTCTGCTGGACCATCCAGATTCCGAGTGCGCTTCCCCACGATTCCCCCAATACATAAATTTTTTCTTCTTCGAAGCGCTTGCGCAGGTAGTCTGTCAAAGAAAGCCCATCCGCGATATAGCGTTCAGGTGTCAGGGTAGACCGGTTTACTGCGTCGAAGGATTTTCCCGCCCCTGGCTGCTCCCAGTTCACCACAACGAAATGATCTTCCAGCTCATGGAGGACGCGCCTCGCCGTGACCAGCTGGCTTCCACCCGGTCCACCTGCAAGGAAGAGCAACACAGGTTTATCCACGTCCTTCCCACGGATGGAAACCCATTGGTCGCTTCCATTCAGGTTCACTTTCTCAAGTAAAGCGATCGAGCCGGGGATCGATTCTCCATTGGCATTGGTGATCTGTGGCGTTTGGGCGAAATACTGCGAGGCAGCGACCGCCAATACACCTGCGACCAGGATTCCGGTCAGGCTTAAGACGATGCCGCGCCAGGTGGGTTTCAGCCAGAATTGCAGGACGATCAAACCCACTTCTGCGATCGCCAGAAGCATCCAGACCCACACCGGTACGGATGTGGTCAATGGCAGCAGAATAACCGGCAGGCAGAGCAGCAGGCTGAAGATGAGGATAAGTATCCGTACGATAGTTTTGATGATATCTTTGATGTTCATACGTTTTGTGTTAGTAAGGTTGATGGGAGGAATTTGATGAGCGATTTTACCAGTTTCACGATCTTCTTAAACGGTTTGGTGGACGATACGTTGTTTATCAAGAGTTTGGAAAGGCAGATCTTCCTGCGGTTTTCGCGATAACGTTTTCGGTCCGAAGTAGACAACCACCCCGATGACGCTGAGTACCAAAAGGGATCCGGCGACTACATACAGGATCATTCCAGGTAGAAGTCCCAGTGTTCCCGCGATAAAGCCACCGCTCAGGTTAAACGATAGGTGCGCCAGTGTGGTGATGACTAGGCTTCCTTGCGTGTTGTTGTACAGCCACGTGAAATAGATACTCAGGGTGACAACCAGCATCAAGTAGATTGGGAATGGGATGCCCTGCTGGGAAGATCCGGGCAGGAAGTACAGCGGGATGTGCCAGCAGCACCAGATCACGCCCAGGATCAGGCTCGAAACCAGGGCATTGAATCTGCGTTCCAGGCGGGGTAGCGCAAAGCCGCGCCAGCCGGCTTCTTCCGCTAGCGGACCAGAAAAGACATTAAAGGTAACTTGTCCCAGGATGGCTGCTGCGGTCAGACCGGTCACCATGCCGGGGGTTGGAAATCCAAGGAGGGCATATATCAAGGCTACCGTGAGGGGTCCCAGGAATAAGTAAAGTGCAGCCATGTACCAGCGGAATCCCACTTTCCAACGCGTGAATCCCGAAAGCAGGCGCTTGACTTCGTCTTTCCCACCAATGATCCATGCCACGATCAGGGCACTGATGGTTGGGCTGAAAGCGTTCAGAAACCAATCGATCGACCAGCGTTCCGATGGTTGTCCCGGATTCAGGTATATGTAAGCAAAGGTGGTGCCAAAGGCAAGGGCATATGTCAGCACAAAGAAGGAGATCAGGGGGTGTTTTTGGATCCATGTTTTCATGTTTTACCTCCGGTCAGGTCAGGCATAGAATGGTTTCTCCCGGTCGGGCAGTTGTAGTCTCATTTTATTCAGGTACATATAAAAAATCACTCACCGCTGGGTGAGTGTTGTTCCTGGTCAATTGGTCAGTTGTTCTTCCCCTGATACCAGCTCATCTATTGCGGACAGGATCAGGCTTCAGGCACTCGGAGCAATGAATAGCAGACCGGTTCAAAGTATTTCATCCAGAATGAAGCTGCTTCTGGGTTGAAAAATTCGAAATTTGTCGAACAGTATTTCAAGTGCATGGATTGGTAATAACGCATAGCTGAATTAAGCATAATGGCTGCCAATCTCTGTTTGCGGTAAGCAGGACGGACATAGGCACCTGTAATCGAAACACTCTCATCAGATTCCAGGATTGTCGCGCAGTCGAAGTCATATCCCTCAAAGCGGATGAAACCGACCAGCTCATCATTGTCCTCCGCCAGCCAGACGCTGTTCTTGGGACGAGACATGAATTCCAGGTTTTCTTCAACGGTATTCCATCTGCGCGGTGCCATGAAAATCGGCGATTTTATATAGTGTTCGCAATGTTCTGCGTCCAGCTCAGTTAACGATGCTGCATCTGCCGCGGTAGCTTTACGAATCGCCATTGTTGTTTGGTATTTAATGTCCAAAGGCTCCACTGGACGGATGCCATCTACCACGGTTAACCCAAATCCATTCCAATACCAGATTCTTTCAGCCTCTTTATCTTCAGCGAGTACCGTGATGGCGTGTACCTGGCATCCTGCCTCTGCCCACCGTTCTCCGGCAGCCCGATACAACGCCTGGTAAATCCTTGTATTATTATATGCATGGCAGCCATGCCCCCACTCGGGCACGTATGCTCCTTTCCGGGATGTATCTCGGAAATGATCGACCAGGAACCAGCATAAAAATCCCTTTAACTCACCATTATCAACGGCAACCAGACCCGATTGTGGATTGAATGAGTTTGCCAGCATGCCCTCAACATGGGATCTCTCGCCCATCAAGTCCGGAAGTAATGGGTTGACCTGTTGTTGACGTTTGTAATTTTCGATGAACAGGGTTGCTGATGCCCTGATTTGCTTTGAAGAAAAGGGTAGGATTTCGATGTTGCTTGGTCCTTGATATGGATTTACCAATTATGGTAATGTATCATCATTTGTGGATAATTCTAAATGTTACCAGGTCACATCCGGTTCAGCATATAGTGCATAACGGAATTGGTAATTTTCAATGCCATTAATCCACCGATCACCAGTAGTGCTTGCTGGTCATTTTGATTTAAGGGTATCTTCCAGCCAGCAAATGCGAATACGGCAACGAAGATGATCAGACCTCCCAGAAGGTAACCAAGGATAGCAAGAGGGTGTGACCACTCTCCAGTAGCTGCAACGCGCCCGATTCCTCCCTGCTGGCAGACAGCCATTCCGATGACCACTAATAAAATGATTTCTACGTGTATGTTGGAGAGTACAGGCACTTTCTTACCGGAAACTCCTAAAACAACAATGATGACAGCCAGGACAACCAGAACGATGATGATCGGTGTGATGACGGGTGGAAGGACGTTTGTTTTCATATCTGGATATATCCTCATGCCTTCAGTGTACTCATATATTGAAAAACTGTACTTGTTCTTTGGTTGGGTCCCTCTCCTGACCTGTTGGACAGGTTGAGTTCGAACACGTTTCCTATTCGGTTTATAATTCCTCAAATGGGTGCATCTGAAAAACCTGATAAATCTGCTCGTTTGCGAGACATTATTTTTCTGTCGGTTGTCTTCGTTGTGTTGTTACTCTGGTTATTGAATACCCCACCCGGATTATTAGGTAAAGCCGATGCTACTGCCTACGCGGTTTGCCACCGAATCGATGCCCGTTCATTTCATATTGGCGATCGTCCTCTCCCGCTGTGCATTCGCTGTTCAGGGATGTATCTGGGCGTCGTTTTGGGTCTCGTCTTTCTGTCAACCGCTTATCCCAGGAGAGGCGGTATCCCACGTCCTGGTGTGCTCGTGGTTTTGGGACTGCTATTCCTGGCATGGGCGTTCGATGGCGTCAACTCATTTTTGAACCTGATCCCCGCTCTCCCTTCCCTTTACCCATCGCACCATTTCTTGAGGTTGACCACCGGGATGGGTATGGGCATCGTGTTGGCGGTGATGGTATATGTTGGATTCAACCAGACCGTTTGGACATTTTTGGACAACCGTCCTCTTCTTCATAACTGGAAAAATCAGCTGGCACTGGCTTTGGCTGCCGCGGCTCTCATAGCTCTTGTATGGATACAGAATCCTGTGGTGCTTTATCCATTGGCTTTCGTCAGCACGGCGGGTATATGGATAATCCTGACGATGGTCTACACTCTGATCTGGTTGATGATCACGCGTAAGGAAAACAAATATACGACTTTTCGAGAACTCACAGTTCCTTTGATTGCAGGATTTGGCTTGGCGCTGCTCCAGGTGTCCTTTTTTAACCTGGTCCGGTTTTTTCTAACCGGCACATGGGCTGGTTTCAGTTTTGGGTGAAGCCAAAATTTTAATCGAAACCAAAAACAGCTGGCTGCGTAGATAAAACATAAGGAGAGAAACATTGGAAGCATTATTAGGTATATTTTCAGCATTTGGGCTGTCTGCAAGCGCAGGACTGAACGCTTACATCCCTTTATTGGTAGTAGCGTTGTTGGGACGATTCACCAACCTGGTCCAGCTCAAAGCCCCGTTTGACACGTTGACCAGCTGGTGGATCATCGGGCTGCTGGTTGTTTTGATCACCATCGAGTTTTTCGCCGATAAAATCCCGGCAGTCAATCATGTTAATGATGTGATCCAGACTTTTGTCCGTCCGGTTGCTGGAGCGATCGTTTTCGCAGCCAGCGCGCAGATATTCAGCGATCTGCATCCGGTTCTGGCGTTAGCTGCAGGTGTTTTGACTGCAGGCACCGTACATGCGGTCAAATCGGTTGCCGTCCGCCCTGCGGTCACCGCCACCACGGGCGGGATCGGCAATACGCCAGTATCGATCCTTGAAGACATCGCCGCAACGGTAGTCTCGATCCTGTCGATTGTGATACCGATCTTGATTTTTATTATTTTACTGTTAGTCCTGGCGCTGTTGATTTGGGCGCTTTGGGGCAGGATGCGTGCGCCAAAACCAGATCAAGGGAAGATGGCTTGAAGTCCTTAAATAAATTCTAATCCCTGGAGGATAATTAATGTCTGAACAAACACCCGTCGAAGTTGTCCAACCTGGATACTATTCAACTCCGCAGCAGAATGGGAACACTGCGCTGCGCGTGATCCTGGTGATAATCCTGGTCCTGGTTCTTTGTTGCTGCTGCGCCATGATCGCTTTCGTAGCCGGACTCTGGGGGTTTTTGGGGTGGCTGTGGAACAACGGCGATAGTATCTTTTATCTGGGTCAGCTGCTTCCCCTGGTTGTGTAAACCTGTTTAGTTGTTTGTTCCGTAAAGAATGCCTGTAATTCTTTCAGCGCTTTGCGTGCGGATTCGCGCAAGGCGCTGCTTATTTCCAATTCGTTGAATTCGTCTTCATCCAAAACGATTTGTTTACCATCAGGAAATACAAGCAGATCCAGCGCAAGGTCCATATACGAGATTTGGTTAGAGGTAATACGCGCAGGAGTGGCTATATTGCAGTACCACCCGCGCAGATGGTCGTCTGTTTTGGCATGGATCTCAAAAATGTTGTACCACCTGTCGGTGTAATAGGTCTCCACAAAACGATCCCCTTGCGCCAACAGCATGCCATGAAAACTGGTGTCTTCCCGATCAAAAAACGCTTCCAGAACCAGGCTGGTTCCGTCCTGGCTGAGAAGTTCGCCCTGGTAGCGCCATGTTTCTTCGCCATGCGTGTTTAATTTGATCACTGACAACCATCGTGGATTGGCAGATGTTCTGCTCATTCGCTTTGACCTCTTGTAGTGAAAATTTGTAAAGCAGCGCCTGGATCGAAACTGAGACACACCTTTTCGCCTATCTTGGGGATGGTGCCCGAGGTGGTCTGATCTGGCGCCTGTGGTTCAATACTGGAGAAGGCGGGGATCTCGAACTGCAGACGTTCTCCCTGCGCAGTCACACTCAACCGCCACGAATTCCCGCGGAAGGATGAGTTAGAAACGAGTGCGGTCAGCTGGCACCTCCCGCGCCCATCCAGACGGACAGCGTCCGGTCGCAGAAGCGCTTTGACATCACCAGTTTTATAATCTCCATCGATCGGGAATACGCCGAAATTTGTACGTAAATGAGTCACTGTCCCATCAATGAATATTGCCCCGGATATCAGGTTGTTCAGCCCCAGGAACCGGGCGACGAAAATGCTCGCCGGGGTCTGGTAAATCTCTTGGGCTGTACCTGTTTGCTCGATCTTCCCGGCATTCAAAACCACAATCCGATCTGAGAGCACAAAGGCTTCTTCCTGGTCGTGGGTCACGTAAATGGCAGTCAACTTTTCGTGTCTTAATACCCGGCGCAAATCCTCGACCAGCCGCTCGCGCAGGGTTCGGTCTAATGATCCCAGGGGTTCGTCCAGCATGAGTAGTTTTGGCTGAGGAGCCAGCGATCTTGCGAGCGCCACGCGCTGTTGTTCGCCACCGGAAAGATTGTTTACATCTCTCCTGGCATAGCCGGGCAGCCCGACAAGCTGGAGCACCTCTTCTGTCCTTTGTTTCATCTGTTCTGTGCCCATGCCCATCATTTTCAATCCAAAAGAGACATTCTCCTCCACATTGCGGTGAGGGAACAAGGCATAATCCTGGAACATGAGCCCGAAGCCGCGCTGGTGCGGATGAACACCTTCCAGTGATTGTTCGTTCCAAAAAATACCGCCCGAATCGGGGTTATCCAGACCGGCGATGAGATTCAGGATGGTGGATTTACCGCACCCACTGGGACCCAGGACAGCCAGGATTTCGCCCTGACCGACTTCAAAAGACACTGAATTAACCGCAAGTGTCTCTCCGAAGGACTTGACCAGCTTTTCCAGCCTTAACCCTTCCATCAGAATTCACCGATTCCTTGCGGGCGGAATCTTTCCATCAGAAAAGATTGCCGCAGCGGTCACCGTCATCAGAACGGTGCTTAGAGCCATCGCCTGACCGTAGAAAAGCGCCCCGGGCTGCGAGAGTAAGCGAAAAATTGTCACGGGGATTGTGGGATATTCTGGACGGGCAATCAGTGCTGTAGCGCCAAATTCACCCAGGGAGATGGTAAAGGCGAATATGGCTGCTACCAATATTGCCTTGCCAGCCATCGGAACATCCACACTGCGGGCTACCTGGAGAGGGGAAGCTCCTAACACTGCCGCAGCCTGGCGCAGGCGTGGGCGGATACTGCTTAATGCAGGGGTCAGGCTGCGAACGGCAAAAGGGAATGCTACCAATGTATGTGCCAGCGGGACCAGGATGGGAGAGGCGCGCAGATCCACAGGGGGGTGATCCAGGGCGATGATAAAACCCAAACCCAGGGTCACCGCGGAGGTCCCCAAGGGCAGCATCAGCAGCGGATCCAGGAGGCGGTTCAGGCGAGAATTGGCGTTCCGTGAGAGGGCAAAAGCAGCTGGAAGACCCAGGACCAGAGCCAGCACGACGGTGAGACTGGCGTAAACCAGAGAAATGCTGATTGATGTCATGGGAGACGCGTAAAACAAGGTTTGCCTCCGGTTGGTGTTTAATTCTCTGTAATAATCCAGCGTCAAACCCTGGTATTGGCTGCCTGGCTGCCCGCGCACACTTTCAAAATGGGTAAAGGAGCGCGCCGAAAGCGCGATGAGCGGCGCGGTCATCAGTAAAAGCAGAATTGTGATCAACGATACAGCTAAGATACGGCTGCGCCAACCACGCAGGGGTTTTTGAGCGTAGGCTTGCGGCTTCAATGAGACCGGGCGTGTGGTGCGTCTTGCCAGACGGGTGTAAATTACGGTAAAAACCAGGGTAAAGAATAGCTGCAGAATCGAAAGTGCTGCTGCAACCGGAAGATTGAACAGGCTGACGGTCTGGTAATAAATCTCGACTTCCATTGTGGCGAAGCGCGGACCGCCGAGGATCAGCACAACGGCAAAAGAGGTGAAATCGAATAAGAAAACCAGCAGGCTGGCGGTTATGATGGCGGGTGCTAATAGAGGCACAGTCACTTCCCGCAGCACCTGCCAGCGGTTCGCACCCAGCACCTCAGCTGCCTGTCCCATGCGCGGGTCGAGGTGCGCCCAATAGTCTCCCACCATGCGCACAATAATGGTTGTATTGTAGAAAACATGAGCCACCAGGATGGCTGTCAGCGTGTTGGTGAAATGGATTGGCGGGCTGGTCAGGTCAAAGAGGGACATCAACCCCTGGTTGATCCAGCCGCGCGGACCCAGCAGGGCATTAAAGGCTGCAGCGACAACAATGGCGGGTAAAACGAAGGGAATTCCGGTAAGCGCCTGGATGAATGACTTCCCCCGGAACTTGTAGTGCGACATCAAGAATGCCACGGGCAGACCCAGGAGCAGGGTGAATACGGTTGATAGGATCGCCTGGTAGAAAGTGAAGCCAATAACAGCCCGGGTAGAGTCCGATCGAAAAATATCCACGAAGGGCTGGATGAATTGGCTGCTGCGCGCCAGGCTTGTGCCCAGGATACTGCCCAGCGGATAAAAATAGAACAGCAGCAGGAAAACCAGCGGGAGCAGCCATAACAACAGGACTCCCACCCAGCCAGTTTTTTTTGTCTTCAACTCATCTTTCTCCACCACAGGTTTAACGGAGCACGGAACTCGTCCATTCCTGGATCCAAAGCTCTCGGTTTTCTGCGATGTAATCCGGGTCCAGAGATGCCGGGGAAACCGGTTCAACCGTAAAACGGGTAAATGTTTCGTCCAATTGCGCGTTGTCGTTCACCGGGTAAACGAACATTTGCAATGGCAGATCCTCCTGCAGGGTTGTTGAAAGCATAAAGTCGATCCACTTTTCCGCAAGTTCCCTGTTCCGGGTCCCTTTTAGGATGCCAGCGAATTCGATTTGCCGGAAGCAGCTCTCATCGCCAACAACCGCTGCCGTGGGTGCGTCGTCAAGAGGTTCGCTGGCGAAAATGATTTCAGCAACAGGGCTGGATGAATAGGACAACACAATTGGGCGTGTGCCTCCCGACCGGCTGAATTCGGTGTAGTAGGCGGTCTCCCAATCGTTGACTACCAGGAGGTCGTTTTCCACCAGCTGCTGCCAGTAATCCAGGTAGCCTTCTTCGCCAAAATGGGCGATGGTCGCTAACAGGAAAGCCAGTCCCGGTGATGATGTGGCGGGATTTTGTACGACAATCAAGCTTTTATATTCGGGCTTCACCAGGTCTTCCAGCAGCGAAGGGGGCGTGATGCCGGACTCATCGAAATACGCCTTGTCAAAATTCAGGCATACGTCCCCGTAATCGACAGGCAGGGCGCGGTTTTGAGGATCGAGTTTGAACTCTATGGATATATCCTTGAGCAGACCTAATTCGTAAGGTTCGAAGATATCTTCTTGCAGGGCACGGCTCAAGAAAGTGTTGTCTACGCCGTAAAACACATCCGCCAACGGGTTGTCTTTGGAAAGGATGGCTTTGTTCAGCGCAGTGCCGGTGTCGCCTGAGGCGAGGAAGGTGATTTTGGCATGGTGATTCTCTTCGAAGGCTGCCACCACCTCTTCGGAGATGGCAAACGAATCGTGGGTCATTACGGTCAATTCCTGCGGAGTGGTGGGTGTTCCCATTCCGGGTGTGTCAGATGACTGCGTGCAGCCTGCAATCAAAAAGCTGAGTGCTAATAAGACAATAAATTTTTTGTTCACCTTGTTACCTCTATTACTCTATCCATTAAAAGTGGATCATAACAATCACCAGCAGACCCGCACCCAGTGAAACAGTCGCCGTGGTGCCCAGGAGCACATTACTGATCCCTCGGGTGCTGCCAAACACCAGGTTTTCTGCATTTAATGGATATTCCAATCCACGTGTGTGAATCATGTCGGCGTCACCCAGCAGCGGCACCAGGGAAACGGTGTCCCCGGGCTTGCCATACAGGGTCAGGATCTCACCGGCTCTCAGTAATTGTATTTCCTGAGCGCCATCGACCAGCTTGATCTGAATATTGGAAAAATCACTTTTCGCAGGCAGGAGTAAATTTGCCAGGGTCTGGTCCCAACGGTTGCCCAGTGCACCCAGGATCAGGATTTCCAGGCACCCCTTATTTTGCGCATAGATAAGCGCCAGCTCAAGATCTGTGAAGTCCTTACGCTGAGGAAAGCGGTTAACCTCTGTCCCAGCATTCTCGAACTCGGTCACCAGGTTTTCGGGGATGGAGTCAAGGTCTCCCACCAGCACATGTGGTGTGATGTTCAGACGCTTGCAGTGCATTCCCCCGCCATCAACAGCGATAATCAGGTCATTCTCCCGGAGAATCTTTTCGTTAGCCGACCAGGAGACCAGGTCGCCATTGGCAAAGATGACAGCTCGTCGGGTGATCTTTTCGGTTGGGGTGGAAATAAAAAACCTCCTTATCTTTCACCGAGGGAGGTTTTGTTTTTATCTTGGTGCTATCCCTCCGCCGGTATTATCCGGATCAGGTTCGCGGGTCAAAGGCATTTGCTCCTTTATCTCAGCCTGGCAACTCAGGCTCCCCGTGCAAGTGATTGGTGCTGTAAGTATACCGAAGTAGATTTAGATTGTCAACAAACCCTAAATTTCAATAAGACAGATCGCTTGACAGATTCAATCCAAGCATCTAAAATCAACCGAATTATGAAAGCTAACAGGCTTACCAGGATTTCGAATTGTATGATGTGCATGAGGTGGGGAGGTGCCCCGAGCCTCGTGCGACTTGTGATGTAAAACAACCACCAGTTCATAGAGGCAGCGGACAGCCTCCCGCAACGAATGTTGTGAGAAGCTGTCCGCTGCTTTTTTTATTTCAATTTATGGAAAAGGAAACATTGACGATGACACAAGAAGATACCTCAAGGAAATATGGCTTTACCACCCGGCAGCTGCATGCAGGGCAGCAGCCGGATCCCACCACCGGCTCGCGAGCAGTGCCAATTTACCAGACCACGTCTTATGTTTTTAGAGACACCGATCATGCAGCCCGTCTTTTTGCACTGGAGGAAACGGGCAACATCTACACGCGTATCATGAATCCGACCACAGACGTGTTCGAGCAGCGCGTGGCAGACCTGGAAGGAGGCGTGGGCGCCCTGGCAGCATCCTCGGGTCACGGAGCCCAGACCATGCTGATCCTGACGCTGTGCAGCAGCGGAGATCACATCGTTTCCGCCAGCACGCTGTACGGCGGTACCTACAACCAGTTCGAATATACATTCCCCAGGATTGGCATCGACGTCACATTTGTCGACCCAAGCGATCCTGAAAATTTCCGCAAGGCGATCCGACCAAACACGAAGTTAATCTGGGGCGAGACACTCGGCAACCCGCGCATCAATGTTTTCCCTTTTGAGCAAGTTGCTGGTATCGCCCGGGAAAACGGCATCCCTTTGGGCATCGACAACACTTTTGCGACACCGTATTTGTGCAGACCCTTCGAATGGGGGGTGAACCTGGTTGTGCACTCCACAACCAAGTTTATTGGCGGACATGGCACTTCCATCGGTGGGATGATCGTGGACGGCGGGAATTTTGACTGGGCTGGCAGCGGGCGGTTTCCTAATTTCACCGAGCCTGACCCGAGTTATCATGACCTGGTTTACGCTTCCCTGGGTGCGCCAGCTTTCATCCTCAAAGCCCGGGTGCAGATCCTGCGCGATATTGGCGCCTGCCAGGCGCCCATTAATTCCTGGCTGTTCCTGCAGGGTCTGGAGACGCTCAGTCTGCGCATGGACCGTCATGTTCAGAACGCCCAGGCAGTGGCGGAGTTCCTCGAATCGCATTCGAAAGTAGATTGGGTCACGTATCCTGGTCTGGCGAGTTATCCGGATCATGTAGTTTCAAAGAAATACCTGCCAAAGGGTCCGGGCGCAATCCTGGGTTTTGGTATCAAGGGCGGCTTGAAAGCCGGCAGGCGTTTTATCGACCGGCTGCAGCTTTTCAGCCACCTGGCGAATGTGGGTGATGCTCGCAGCCTGGCGATCCATCCCGCCAGCACCACACACAGCCAGCTGTCATCCGACCAGCAGTTGAGCGCGGGAGTGACGCCAGATTTTGTACGTTTGAGTGTAGGCGTCGAGGATATTGATGACATCCTCTGGGACCTGGATCAAGCTCTCAATGTGTAACCGTTGGACCATATCAATAACAGGCTGCAGCCATAATAAGCCGCAGTGTAGAAGAGTTGGAGGAAATTTATGCCTGTAAGAATACCTGATACCTTACCCGCCTTGGAAATTTTGAGGAATGAAAACATCTTTGTCATGGGGGAAAGCCGCGGAGAACACCAGGACATCCGCCCTCTCGAGCTGGCGATCCTCAACCTGATGCCGACAAAAATCTCCACTGAGACCCAGTTGTTACGGTTGATGGGTAATTCTGCCCTGCAGGTGAACATCACCTTGCTGCACATGTGCTCGCACCAATCGAAGAACACCCCAGAAGAGCACCTGATCGAACATTATGTCTGTTTTGATGAAATTAATGGGCGTAAGTATGATGGTTTGATCATCACCGGCGCGCCGGTCGAACAATTGGAATTCGAAGAGGTGGATTATTGGGATGAGCTGGTGGAGATAATGAATTGGAGCGATCGGAATGTTTTTTCCACCTTCCACATCTGCTGGGCGGCACAGGCGGGTCTCTACCACCGCTACGGCATTCCGAAGTATCCATTGGCTGAGAAAATGTTTGGGGTTTTTCCGCACCAGGTCAAAGTCCGTAATGAGCGTTTACTGCGCGGATTTGATGATGAGTTTTATGCTCCTCACTCACGCCACACCGAGATCCGCCGGGAGGATGTCGCCAGGGTGCCCAATATTGAGATTCTGGCGGAATCTGAGGTCGCTGGCGTGTACATCGTCGCTGGACATCGTCGGCGTAATTTTTACGTCACCGGGCATTCGGAATACGATCCCCTCACTCTCAAGGCGGAATACGACCGCGACGTGGGTAAAGGATTACCCATCAAAGTTCCGGCAAACTATTACCCGGATGACGATCCCACCAGAGAGCCGGTGGTTCGCTGGCGTGGTCATGCCAGCCTTTTATATGCCAACTGGTTGAATTATTACGTTTACCAGCGTACACCTTATGACCTTGAACAGATCCCCGAAGGAGGCACCCTTTCCAGTTTTTGAGGCATTTTCCTGAGTCAATTTTCCTTGACAGGTTTTAAGGCATAAGGATATAATCTCAATCCGTACTTTCCTCGATAGCTCAATTCGGCAGAGCGGGCGGCTGTTAACCGCTAGGTTGTAGGTTCGAGTCCTACTCGAGGAGCACGAAAACACCAGATGCCATGGTGTTTTCCCTTTAAAATGAGATTGCAAATAGGCCAGCTGTTGCTTGCACCTCGTGTACTATGCTTTATTTCCAGTTACCCTAAATAAGATTAACCATGTCTCCTAACGATTACAGTTGTTCTACCAGCGCCATTTACCACATTACCAGCCTTCTGGAGCCACAATCTTCATCACCTTCACATTAGCTGGATTGCTTAAAGTTAGGATAAATCAGCGCTAGAAGAGGAAAAACCAAAGTTAGTAGTTCGGGCAATCGTCCAGATCTAAAAGACCCTAAAAGCTTTGTACAATGCACGGAAAATTCTTTCGATAAAATCGATTGTTTACTGGATTGGTGTATATGATCTACAAAGGTTGGCAAACGATGAAGTGCGTATTGGTTATTGAATTCTTTTATGGTCATTGGAAAGTGTTCGAAATGGATGCTTTTATTAAGGCTTAACTGTACCTGGTATGAACACCATTACAAAATGCGGCAGGTTATTTTCCTTTGTAAAGATCATCAGCGTGAAAGGGTTCGGTACCAGGCAATACGCTAGATACTAGATTGTTTTCAGTAAAGTTTATGTTACTTTTGCGGATCACGAAAGTTATGACCACGTTGTGCGGGACGGAAATAACATGAAAGGATTATAGCTTACGTTATGGTAAATCAACCCGCGCAGGGCTCCCAACCTCTGGTCTCTTTTGTAGGACCAGCTTTTAGCTTCTCCACGTGGGCAAACTAACAGTCTTGCACTTAAACTAAACCAACTTAACCAAATGGTACGACTTCCTCCCCTTACGCAGTACCAGCACCTGACCTTCCAGGGTGTCCTCGATAGTGACCTGCCTCGTTGGTTCATCGACCCTGCGGTTGTTCAGGTACGACCCCCCCATTGCTGACCAGTCGACGCGCTTCTCCTTTGGAAGCCGTCATACCGTGTCTCCACCATCAGGTCGATCACGGACATCCCATCCCCTTCCAGGCTGGATTTTGCCAGGCTGCTGGAGGGCACGTCGGCAAAGATGTCCAGGATCTCAGCCACTCCCAACCCCGCCAGCTCCCCGCCAAACAGCACCTGGGCAGCCTGCTCCGCCCTCGCCAGCGCAGTCTCGCCGTGCACCATCCGGGTCACTTCCTGAGCCAGCCTGCGCTGTGCGTTCCTCTGCTCCGGTTGATTCGACAGTTCATCTACCAATTCGGTAATCTGCGCTTGATCCAACCATGTAAAATATTTCAGCAGCTGGATCACATCGCTATCGCCCTGGTTGTACCAGAATTGATAGAAACGATACGGTGAGGTGCGCTGCGGGCTGAGGTAAATAGCACCCTTCTCGGTCTTGCCCAGCTTGGTGCCGTCCGAGCCGGTCACCAACGGGTAGACCAGCCCGTGGGCGCGCTCCTGGCGCATGCGCCGGATCAGTTCCGTTCCTGCAGTGATGTTCCCCCACTGGTCACTGCCCCCCGCTTGCAGACGGCAGCCTTCATGATCGAAAAGGTGCAGGAAATCGTATGATTGCAGCAGCATGTAAGTGAACTCGGTGTACGAGATTCCGCCCTCATCCTCCAGCCGGGCTTTGACCGAATCCTTCGCCATCATGTAATTCACCGTGAAGTGCTTGCCCACGTCGCGCAGGAACTCCATCAGGTTCAGCGACACCAGCCAGTCGGCGTTGTTCATCACCCGTCGCCGGGTTGCTCTTCACCTCGAAATCCAGGATGCTGGCGAGCTGCAGCTTGATCGCTTCGACGTTTGCCTCCACATCGGCAGTGCTTAGCAGCTGGCGCTCGTGAGCCTTACCGCTGGGGTCACCCACCAGACCAGTGCCCCCGCCAGCCAGGGCGATCGGGGTGTGCCCATGCCGCTGCAGGCGCGCAAGTCCCATCAACGCCAGCAGGTTGCCCACCTGCAGGCTGTCGGAAGTCGGGTCGAAACCGTTGTAAACGGTTACTTTTTCCTTCGAAAGCAGGTCGGGCAATCCTTCGGTGTGGTCGTAAACCAGCCCTCGCCAGGATAATTCTTCCATTATGTTCTTTGTCGCCATAGATTTCTTCGATCTCTTTTTCAATTCAGGTTTTTGTTGAGCAGAAAAATTATACCTTAGTGCCTGGTGTAAAAATCTTGCGAAGGGTGTTTTTCAAAACCTTATACACTGGCAAAAACTTTACGTGGCTTATTTGAGAATTTCCTACTTGCTGCTTATTATTTTCCGTAACGGTCCTGGTAACGATTTTAGGACGCTTAATTAGTATATTAAGATCAATAATCTCGTAAATTGGTCTTATAATCACCTGAAGCCTCACCTGAGGAGAACTGACATGGAATCAATCAAGAGCATAGGGGAAGAGAGAGGGAAATCCATCGCCGATAGTTTGATCGATGGTCTGGTTGCCGGGATCATTGCCGGGACCGGGATGGGAGTGATATTAATACTGGTAGGCTGGGCTTTGGGGGGGAATCCTGCTGCGATCCTGAACAGCTTTGTCCCCTGGGACAATCCGACCCCAGTAACTGGCGCGCTGCTTCATATTGCAGTCTCCAGCGTTTATGGAATGGTCTTTGGAGCTCTGGTGTTTATTTTTTCTCGGTTATGGTCAAAATTCCCGATATGGATATCTGCGATTGTATATGGCGCAGTGTTGTATTTGCTTGCCCGATTTGTTGTCTTGCCGGGAGTGGCTTCCCAACTACAAACCATTCCAACCTGGCTTTTTGCATTATCGCACCTGGCGTATGGTGGTTTGTTGGGCTGGTGGATGACTCGGCAGGCAGGTTAAGGTGGTTGTTGTGTAGGACGTGCTCCAGGATCGCATAACAGGAAGAGATTTTGCCGGTGAAAAGTAAAATTTCGTGGATCGCTTGGTTTTTCTGGGCAATCATTTGCCTTATGGCTATCGTAGATGTTGTAAACGGGTTATTGAAGTCGGAGCCTGGATCCACCTTCTATGAGTATTGCCGGCTGATCTGATCCTTGGTAGTATTATCCCGGTAGTTTTTGCCACGGTGGAGCGTTGATTATTTCACGCCAACCGGGTAACCTGATCGGCTGGTTGTTATTCGCTCCGGCTGTCACCATGGAGTTCACCGTTCCTGCAGGATTTCAGCAGCTGGACCTCCGTGCCTGTCCATTTGACTCTAAGTGATTATTTGTGGATTTGGTATAGGGGACTGGGAATGGATCTTGATGATTTTCCCCATCTTTTTACTTATCCTGCTCTTCCCCACAGGTCGACCACCATCCCGCCGCTGGAATTGGGTCGCTTACCTTGCTCTGGGTATGATGGTGGTGCTGGTGTTCCTTACTACCTTTCAGACTACTTTCCCAGTCGGGGATACGAAATTGGAAGTACCCAATCCGATTGGCTTCCTTCCCCTGGAGGAGGGGTTCGATACGTTCTTCCTTCCCATCTGGTTGGTGGGTTTGCTGGTCGTGACGGTCTCAAGTGTTGCCTCGATCATCATTCGCTACCGTAGATTCGGCAGTGCTTGAACGCCAACAGATCAAGTGGCTGTTTATTCGTGTGGGATTTTTGGCGCTTTTTACGGGTTTAGTAGTGCTTTCTGTTTTCATTCTAGGCGATGGGGTCTGGAATGGGAATCTATTTACGTTGTCTGATTTTCTTGGCAATGGCGATCCCGATTACGATTGCCATCGCCATCCTGCGCTACCGCCTATGGGATATCGATGTCATCATCCGCAAGACGCTGGTTTACGGTCTGCTCAGTGCAGCCCTGGCGTTGCTTTATTTTGGTCTGGTCACGCTGATGCAAAGCATTTTTGCTTCGATCTTCGGTCTCCAGTCTCCCGTCATCATTGTTGTTTCCACCCTGGTGATCGCAGCCCTGTTTAACCCCTTACGCAACCGCATCCAGGCGGGCATCGATAGGCGTTTTTACCGCCAGAAATACAACGCCTCCAAAGCTCTGGCACAGTTCGCTGAGGCAGCGCGCAACGAGACGTCCTGCGCTACCGGCTGTGGGATATCGACGTCATCATCCGCAAGACCCTGGTCTACGGTCTCCTAACCGCCGCCCTCGCCCTGCTTTATTTCGGCATCATCACCCTGCTGCAAGCCTTTTCGGTATCGGTCTTCGGTCGTCAGTCCCCGGTCGTCACCGTCCTCTCCACCCTGGCGATCGCTGCCCTGATCAATCCTCTGCGTAACCGCATCCAGACTTTCATCGACCGCAGGTTTTTCCGGCAGAAGTACAATGCTGAGCAGGCATTGGCGCAGTTTACCCTTGCCGCGCAAAACGAGACGGACATCGAATGCCTGACCACAGCCATGCTGGATGTGGTCCAGGAGACCATGCAGCCGGACCAGGTGAGTTTTTGGCTGAAGCCTCATGGAAAAAAACGATGAAACATAACTTGCTTCGCCCGTTCGCCTGGGCACTTGCCTTCATTACCCTGGCAGCCTTACTGACATCTGCCATCCTGGTAATCCTGAACCCCGCGGGACAGGATGAACGCTACCTGGAAATCCTCAGCGGCGCCATCATCGGCTGCGGCGCGCCAGTCCTGGGGCTGGTGATCATCCGCAGCCAGCCGCGTAATCGCATCGGCTGGTTGTGGATGGTTGTCGGGCTTTCGGTCGCATTCTTCAGCATTTCCTACGCACTGAAATATCAGGCAAAAGTATCATCTTTCATGGGTTATTCTGACCCGTTGTTCGTGATGCTTATTTTCAGCGAGACAGCCAATATCGTCCGCCTCATCAGCATGATTTTGTTGATGCTTTGGTTCCCGGATGGGCAGCCACCCTCGCCGCGCTGGCGATTCATGCACTGGTGGGTGGTTGTAGCGCTTATTTTCTTAACCCTTGGGTTGTTTGCGGTTAGGGTTCCCTGGTCTGAGGTAGATGGTCTGGTTGGGGGTATCCCAACGGTTGACAATCCGATTGGGTTTCTGCCTGAAAGCCTTGGCCCTGTCTTTAATGCACTCGCCCCGATCGGATTCTTTTCGATTTTGATCATGTTTGTGCTGTCTGTTGTTTCTATTATCCTTCGCTATCGCCGCTCCAGCACGCTGGTACAGGTTCAAATCCGCTGGTTTGTCCTGGGGAGTGTTTTCTACGCGCTCACGTTTATTGTTGGGATTTTCTTGCTGGATTATCTGGGTCAATGGGCAGGGTTGATTGGGAACCTGGCGATCATCCCGTTCTACCTGGCTATTGGCATCGCCATCACCCGTTACCGTTTGTACGATATCGACCTCATCATCCGCAAGACACTGCAGTATGCGTTGGTGACGGTCTTGATGGGTCTGGTCTACTTTGGCAGCGTTACTGTGCTTCAGGCTATATCATCCGCAGTCTTTGGTTTTCAATCCCCGGTCATCATTGTCATTTCAACCCTGTTGATCGCAGCTCTGTTCAATCCCCTTCGTATTCGCATCCAGTCTGTCATCGACCGGCGCTTCTACCGTCGGAGATACAATGCGGAAAAGGCTCTGGCAGATTTCGCCACTGCGATACGCAATGAAACCGAAATCGAGTGCATCACCCAGGAATTAATCGATTTGATTCAGGAGACGATGCAGCCGGAGAATATCACAATCCAGTTGAAAGGTAGCGGTAGGGAAAGGTAATTCCTTTTTTGCTGGTATTATTTGGGGGGACGTTGATATTTTCGTATTACAATTTGTGCAAATCTGCTCCTATAGTACTGCTGCCCCGAAGGATTTCCCATGGACCTCAATGTTTACCGCCCTCTCGCTCAGCGGCTTGATGAACTACCTAACGGCTTTCCTGCAACGCCGGACGGCATCGAGCTGCGCCTGCTGGCAAAATTATTCACCCCTGATGAAGCCGCCCTCGCTGCCTGTCTGAAACGCCATCCCGAATCGCCTCAAGAGATCGCCGCCCGTGCTGGCGGTGATCCTCGCGATATCCGCCAACAGTTGAAATCGATGGCGAAGAAGGGCTTGATCACCGCCAGTCCGGTGAAGGGCGGTCTGGGCTACAGCCTTATGCCTTTCGTGGTGGGCATTTACGAGATGCAGGGCGAAACTATCGATGTTGAGCTGGCTGAGTTGTTCGAGCAGTATTACCTGCAGGCTTTCGGTCAGATGCTTGCCCAGGGTCCTTCAGTCCACCGCGTCATCCCCGTCAATGAGAGCATTCCCAATAGCATCGAGGTACGACCCTATGAAAGCGTTTCAGCCATCATCGAATCCTGTGCATCCTGGGGTGTGGTCGACTGCATCTGCCGTAAGCAGAAAATGCTGGTCGGCGATCCCTGCGAGCATCCCATCGACAACTGCATGGTGCTGAGCACACACCCCGGGGCATTCGACCAATCGAAAACGGTTCGTGCCCTCACGCAGCAGGAAGCGCGGCAAACACTGCAGAAAGCTGCCGACGCCGGACTGGTGCATTCGGTCAGCAATCACCAGCAGGAAATCTGGTACATCTGCAACTGCTGTTCCTGCTCATGTGGCGTGCTGCGCGGTATGGCGGACCTCGGTATCGCCAACGTGGTTGCCAGGTCCGCCTTTGTCAGCCAGGTGGATGATGAGATTTGCGCGTTGTGCGGCACCTGCCTGGAACACTGCCAGTTTGATGCTCTCACCCTGGATACTGCCTTGCATATCAAACAGTCTCGCTGTGTCGGCTGCGGATTGTGCGTGATCCACTGCCCCGAAGGTGCACTTCAGATGGTGCTGCGTCCGGAAGGTGAGATCCCCTCTGTCCCCCTTACGGGAGAAGAATGGATGGCTGCCAGAGCGCAGGCGCGCGGGATCGACATACCTTCTTGAGTGCGTTGAATTACAAATCCCTGCGGTAGTTGCGGTGAGCTTTGTACCAGCTCACGCCCAGGGCTTCGATGTCGCTCCGGCTGGCAAAGTTGGTGTCTTCGACATTGACAATGTCGGCATGTTTGAAACCGAATGATTTTATGCTACTGGCGAGTTCGCTGAACAGGATCGCATCGCCGCCTACCCGCTGGTGCTCCGGCACCAATCCCAAACCATTGATATTCACCCAGTCTGCCCTGCGCTGTTCCAGCAGGATGTAGAGCCATCCAAGGGGGAACAGTCTGCCGCCGGACCTCTGCAACGCAGGACCGAGGTCGTGGTAGGAAAAGACGAATCCGATCACCTCATCCCCTGCCATCACCAGCTTGACCAGGCGTGGGTCGGCGATGGCAATCAGGGCATCACCCTGGGATCGGATCTCTTCCTCGGTGAAGGGGATGTAGTCCGGGCGCACGCTGAACGCTTTTTGATATGCCTCCGCCACCCGTGGGATCCAGGCTTTCATCTCTTTGCGCGTGGTGAAGGATTGGATCCTCAGACCTCTCCTTTCCATCACTCTTTGGGCGATCTCTCCAATCCTGGGAGGCAGCTCGTGATCTCCGGGCAGGTAACCCGACAGGATGTCACTGGCGCGTTCGAAACCTGCAGACTGAACCAGCCCGTCATAGTATGGATCGTTGTAGGGCATGTTCAAAGCCGCCCGGTGTTCGAACCCTTTCACCAGCACACCGCCTCCGTCCAGACTCGTCAACCCTTTTGGTCCCACCATCTCCACCATGCCACGCTGACACGCCCATTCAAATGCACGTTCGAACAGCGCCGTGGAAACTTCCTTGTCATCGATGCAGTCAAAAAAGCTGAAGGAGGCGGTTTTCTTGCCAAAATACTCGTTGTGCCGGGTGTTGATGATCGCGGCAATCCGCCCGGCTGTTTTTCCATCCTTTTCAGCCAGGAAGAATGCAGCCTGCGAGTTGATATAGAATGGATGTTGTTTCGGGTTTAGTGCGCGGTAAGCTTCAGACAGCAGCGGCGGCACCCAATTCGGATTGTTACGATACAGTTGGAAAGGGAACCGGACAAAATTCCTGACCTGCTTCCTGGAGGACAGATCGATTTCAAAGATATGGACTGCCATTCGATAAAAATCCCAGTTTAAATGGATTTTATCGGTCTTCTTAATTTCTGTCGATGATCCGGGTGGGACTTGATGGCTATGGATTAACGAGTAGATGACCGTTCCAGGTGCCAGGCACTTCCAAAGTGCCTGGCACCTGAGTGCTTGGCACCTGATACAGCCAGATTTAGCGCAATCGAATGTAGGGCAAACTGTTAGTTTGCCAAGTGGCACTGTGGAAACGGTCTGAAATTTGCTATACTTTTTTATCGGAATTCAACATCAATATTTACCCATTTCCTGTAGAATAATTATGAATTATCAAATCATTAGATAACGGCTGGATCACCAGCGGCTGGATCACCAGCATAGAAGATTATGAAGAAAGAATTTAAATTATTTGACCTCCGCATCACAGTTCACGCCATCGAAGGGCGCTCTGTTTGCGGGCTGCAGGTGGGAGATTACTTCGAAGTCACCGAGAGCAGCAAGCTGCGCATTCCGGATGGAAAGCACTTCTGCATCTACGCGCTGAGTGCAGTCCTCCCGCTTTTACCTGCCAAGCAGCGCCAGCTGGCAGAGGGGGACTGGCTGGAAAAGGATATGTACGTCGCCTGCCCGGACCCGGAAGAGCGCCTGATCATGCGCATCGAGCGTATCGGCGAGCGCACCCTCGACAGCGATGACCTGACCTGATGGGGCGCCAAATGTCGCGCCAAATGCCGTGCCAGGTCAGCATCGCCTTCCAGACCGATAAAACCGCCAGCGAATACATCGCCCTGGCGCAGCTTGTGAACCAGTACCCTTTCGATGTGGTCAGCGTTTACTGCGATGCGCCATACCACCCCAGCTATGGTCCCCTGATGTTGATGGCGCCGCACATCACCAAAGCGCGCCTGGGACCCGCCGCTGTCTCACCCTTCCGCATCCACCCCATCGATATCGCCGCAAGCACGGCTTTGTTAGCAGACCTGGCAAATGGGGGCGTGTATGTGGGTCTGGCGCGCGGGGCATGGTTAGCGGACCACGCTATCCCCGAACCCCAAAAACCGATCCAGGCTATGCGTGAAGCTGTCGAGATTGTGCGCCTGCTCATCTCCGGGCGAGAAGGCGGTTACCGGGGTTGTGTGTATACCCTTGCGCCTCACGTGCGCGCCCCATACCCGCTCCCTGACAGCAATATACCTGTCATGATCGGCACATGGGGGGCAAAACTCGCTGCACTGGCGGGTGAAATTGCCGATGAGGTCAAGGTAGGGGGATCGGCGAATCCTGATTTCGTGCCCGTGATGCGCCAGTATTTGCGACCAGGGATGGCAGCTGCTGGCAGGCAGCCAGGTTCAGTGGGTATTGTAATGGGGGCGGTGTGTGTCGTCGATGAAGACCGTTACCTTGCCCGGCAGGCAGCAAAACGAGCTGCTGCGCTTTACCTCCCGGTTGTTGCGCCTCTGGACCCGACAGTGAAGATCGAGGTGGAACTACTTGACAGGATACAATCGAGTGTAGAGTTGGGAGAACTTGATGCCGCTGCCAGGTTGATATCGGATGAATTATTGCAGAAATTTTCTTTTTCTGGAAATCCTGCTGACCTGGTAGCGCATGCTGAGCGCTTGTTCAGCGCAGGAGTGGACAGGATCGAATTTGGCACCCCACATGGGTTAAATCCATCGACTGGCATCCGCCTGTTGGGCGAGAAAGTGGTGCCATACTTGAAGCAATAGATTTCCTCGTTTCATTATTATGACTGCTGGCGTCAAGAGATCGACTCCCCAAGTTTTACTGCCTGGAAGATTTTCATCCTGACCAGGTGCAGGATTGTGAAGAAGACCGTGAGACTGAGTACGATGAAGAAATACAGGCTCAACCAGGCAGAACTCGACCCAAACACTCTGAACCTGAAAGGGAGGGATTGGATCGCCAGGGATGATGCTTGCCTGCAGTATGGGCAGGAAGATCAGGCTGGTAAGATAGCCGATCAGGATCCCGCCGATGATTGCGATGCTCATCAGCCCGAGTTGTTCGAAAACCAGGCTGTTGATTAACTGCCGGATTGATAAACCGATCGCTTGCAGGATGCCGAGTTCGATGGTGCGTTTTCGCAGCGAGGCGAATGAATACAGGATAAAACCAATGCCTGGCAGCAGGCTGGTGAGTAAAAAGCCCAGGTTTAACACGCCGAACAATCCCATCCACTCTGGCTGAGATTTGGCTGCTTCGATAGACGATAATGAATCGGACTGTACCTGTACCGCCATGAGGTCCTTCAATGCCAGTTTGCGGATGTCCTGTATGACTGCCGCGCTGTCTGCACCAGATTGGAGGCGGAGCCAGACATCGTAGCCGACAATAGCATCATAACTGCCGAAGAGCGTGTCAAGCGACATGATCAGAGTCGGAGGGTCGTTGGGGTATACGGTTGGGAAATACTGGTAAGCGCCGGCGATCACGAATTCCCTGTTTATGCTCAGACCCAGGCTGCTGTCATATATCTTGATTTTGATGGAGTCCCCTGGTGTCAAACCGGATTGGTCCAGCAAACTTTGTGGAGCCAGCACCCCAGAAGGGTGAACCGCAAGGGCGTTCATTAATGCTCCCAGGGAAGTGGGGGCAGCACCGTTTCCAACAAGGAAATCGTCCCGGAAGAAAGCCACGGATGGAAAAGACAGCCGGTCTATCCCCAGCAAGCCGCATTCTTTATCTCCCATCACGGTGACAATTTTGCATGCATAATTCCCCACGAAGGTATGGTTTTCGATCCCGGGGACATCAAGGTGCCGGTCAAGACTGACAAGCGCCTTCCCACCTCTGAATGAATTCGCTGGGCTGGCGGCTGTTGTTTCTGGAGATGAGGGCACACCAGCTGGTGATGGACCTGACCCAAAGTCGAGTGTGTATTCACTGATCACCAGGTCTGCCCCGCTGGCGTAAGAGCGTGACTGGGTGATCCACAAGCTGAGAGTCCTGGCGAGGGAAGCTGAATAGATCGATAGGCTTAACGCGATCATGATGAGCAGTAAAGTGCTGGTGTGGTCTTGCGGTCGCCGGATGATCTCTTGCAGCGCCATGTAGCTCCAAGGTTTTGTGATGCGGTTGATGCCGCCGAATGGCTTATAGCGCAGCGAGCGGAGGATGAAAGGCAGGATGCGTAAACTGATCATGCAGCAGGCGATAGCGAATAGGGAAGCCGATAATAATTCCAGCGGGTCGTAAGTCAGGTTGGGAGTGCTGATACTCCCTGTTTCTGGGCGAATGAACAGTTCTGGTAGTGAACTGGTGCTTGTTATCCTAAGGTCCGTTAGATACCCCACCGGCTTCATGATCCCACGGCGTGTGATATACACATAAATACTGGGAATTAATAGAAAAAAATCCAGGTAATATCGCTGCCAGATTGGCTGTCCCGCTGCACCCACAGCCTGGCGCCCCATGCGCTGCTTCAAATCAATGATTATGCCCCGCCACAAAACCAATATGGGCGCGATGCGCGCAATGATGATCACTGCCAGCATTATGCCCAACCAGGGTAGGATACCCGTCCCGATCAGGTTGAAGAAAACAGATGTCAATGAAAATGCTTGGACGCTTGTGTCTGGCGTTGAAAACTGTAAGAAGGATTGAGACTGACCCATCAACCAGGTTCCCAGCCAGGAGACAATGATCACCCCAGGTATTGCGATCAGGACCAGGATCAGGGTTTCGACTATATTCATCAGGATTGCCTGGCGAAGGTTGACCCCGCGCGTGCGCATGGTGACAATTTCGCCGGTGTTTTGCTGCGCTCCGATCGAAGCCGTCAGGCTGATGAATAAAACAGCCAGTACAATCATCGGTACGCCTGCAGCATAAAACAAGACGGTCATCGACTTGAGTCTTTCATCGTATATTTGCAGCATGTCCAGGGGGGAATAGTCGACGCGCATATTTGGAGCCATGTTCTTCAGGATCGACTCCAGGCGTACCATGTCGCGGCTGTACTGCCTTGATTGGTGGTAACGTATACTGCTGTCGCTGACGATGGCGTACCATGATGTGCCGCTTTGGGGACGGTCGAGGAGTTCAGGCAGAACGGTAACGAAAAACTCTACAGGCACCCAAACCGATCCGCTGAAGGTTGTGTCAGGAGAATAGAACCAGCCCTGGTCCTGATTATTTTTTACCCGGAATATACCCACAACCTCTATCGAGAACTCGTTTGCCTGTAAAATGTCACCGACATTGATGAAGTTCTCGTCTGCTAATTTTTCCTGCACTGCGACCGGGATGGGTGTTGTCTCCCGGTTTTGGCTGCCGACTTTCGCCAGATAATCTTCCATGCTGGGGACAGTGCCTTCGACGAAATCCGCTCCTTGTGGCAGTAAGCTGTTGCTGATCAGCCTGAGATACAGGTACTGGTAGGGCTGAGATATTGACCGCGTCTTTACAGGTTTCCACAGTATTTGTTTGGTGTTTGTCTCGGTAATGATACGGTCAACGCTCAATCCCATCCCGGTTTCAAGCTCCCTGTTCATGGTGTCTGAGACGCTTTTCATGCCTTGAATGGTTAGAGGCGAATAGCTGCTGTTGTCGGGATAATAGGCATGCAGGCTGAACAGGCTGCGCCTGTTCTTTTCAGCTTTCAACAGCAGCTGCTCGCGGAGGATATCAGTCATGACAGCATTGGTGAACAACGGAATGGTGACGACCAGCGCGAGCACCGCCACGATACCAATTTCCGTGCTGATGGTTAATCCGAGGTTATAACGGATGCGTTTGAAGATCAGTCGCAGCATTGTGTTTATGCGTCCGACTATCAGGGTCCAAGTACCTGGTCACCAGGTTCCAGGTCTCCCGAAATCTCCCATTTGTCAGCAGTTTTTAAACCAATCTGGATTACTTCAACCCGCCGGTGATATCCTTCCTCAAGTACAATGACATATTTAAATTCATCAATCCCGCGGATGCCGGCAGGATTTAATAACAGGGCATCTTCCTTTTCACCCAGGATCACACGCAACAGTACAGATCTAAGCAGGGGAAGCTGATCTTCGGGGGTTCCGGGTGGAATAGCAAAATAATGGAAATTTAAAGAGATGTCTTCACCTCGGACGGTGATGGGTTCTTTTTTATCACTTACCGGAAGGATTTCGGAAATATATTGGATTGGATAAAGCACTCCATCTTCGGTGCTGCTCCCTTCTTGCGAAGGGGTATGTTTCTTGCCAACCAGGAATACTCTTGTATCCGCCTCCAGGATCTTGGAAAGCTCAGTGTTGAAGGGTATGCGGATTACCAGGGATTGCGGATCGCCTATCAGAATTGCCGGGGCGAAAGCTTCTACCTCACTGCCTTCGTAAAGGCTGCTTTTTAATACAACACCGTCATAAGGAGCGATGATTTGGCGTTCGGAAACCAGGCGCTCCAGGCGTTCAACCGATAACATTTTTCTACGAACATCATTTTCAAGCGATGAGGATTTTCTGTTCTCGACCAGGTTCAGCCATGCTTTGGCGGTTTCCAGCTGCGACTCGGCAATCTTCAATTCCAGTTCAGCGTTTTCTTTTTCGCCACCAGCGGAAGCGTCTACCTGGTTCCTGGCAAGTGCCACTTTATTCTCCCAGGTGAGAACGTCGGTTTTTGCTTGTTGGATATCGAAATTTCGTTGCAGCTGCTCATTGACAGCCGAGTCTTGTGCCACTGTCAGGTCGATTTGTGCTTGTTCAAGCTGGTCCAATAGATCCTCAAGCTGTAACTCAGCCATTACCTGCCCTTTTTCCACCAGGTCCCCGGCTTTGACTGCAACTCGAGAGACATAACCTCTCGCGCGGAAGAAGAGTTGCTCCTGGTTGGCAGGTAGCACTTCACCTGTTACTTCCCGTTGGGACAGAATCGGTCCGCGTTCGACAGTCAAGACGATCTTATCCTGCTCGAGCACCAGGGGGATTGGTGTTGGGGTAGGTGCCCCGACGCGGGACTTTTCTTGTCCCCCTCCATCGCAACCGATCAGGAAGAAAAATGTAAGAAAAATAATGCTAACGGATCGCCAGAGTTTTTTACGCACATCTTCAGAAAATGGTTTAAATTTCAGCTGCAGTGATTTTAAGGATATCAATTTGGATGCTAACCTTTATCTTCGTTGTTTATGTATTTTTGGAATTAAGTTTACCGCAGAAATGGTTTTAGCACCGATTACCATCCTGGTGTCAGATTACCATCCTGGTGGCACTGCGAAAACATCAAACCAGGGTAACCTGACTGTGAAAATAATATAGTAGGAAAGCGATATCACAAACATGGCAGCGGTAACAACCTTAAACGCAGTTCCCGGGAATATCTTTTCGATATGTCTCTCAACCGTGATCGTGGTAAATGATGCCAGCAAAAGGATGATATTGGCATAGATAATTTCAACCGGGATATTGTCGATTTCACCATAATATGCGGCTGCCATGAAGTAATAGACAAACACCGTCCAGGGAATAAATGAAGTTGCGAATATCCTGGAAACGATGAATTCGTTTGTTTTTATGGTTTTCTTTCTGAGCAGGATATATTCCAGGATACTCAATACTAAATAGGCAAAGTAGGCAACTTTCATATGCTGGAAGATTGATTCGTTGATTCCGCCGAAAATCTTTGTCAGATTACTGGGGAACCAGTCATATGCATAATGCATGAGTAAGAAGACAAACTGGTAAACGACCATCTTTATCATGATTGTAGAAGAATTGTTTTTCATGGTTAACCCCTTTTTTCTTTACTTTTTTTTTACTTCTTGTGAAGCAGGTTTGCGGCTCTTCTCTTGATTGTCAGGTAATTTTAGGATGTCCGAAGCAATGTTGATTGTTCTTTAGTAATTGATCGGTCGGTTATGGTGATCAATCCATGCACAGCAACAGGGAAACAATCTCATACCCTCCAATGGGGAATTCGATCATATGTGAATCGATCACATCCAAGCATACCACTGGTTCTTCATTTAAATCTATTTGCCAGGCTTCTCGTACTGGAAGATAAGAACGAAGATTTGCTATCGAAGATGTGGAACTCATATTTACATATCTCAGGACCACTTCTTGGGCAGGATTTTTTATTTGCTTAGTTGGTCGGTGCAGGCTGCTGAGTGATAGTTCTGGTCTATCCAGGCTGAAGAAAGATACCAAAACTGGTAATTTCCCCCCTCGTGGGAACGGGATAGCCCTGACTTTTTCAGGGTCATCTCGGGTGATGTTCATTTCGTGTAGATCCAACCCCTCATGAGTATCAGCTCGAACCATCAGTAAGGGTGTATTGTAACCATAGGCAGCCTGGATCACAGAATTTTTTCTGCCTTCAATCCAGGTTCCAGCATGCGGGAAAACAGCATATTCAAATCGGTATTTTCCCGGACACTGTGCCCCTGGTGTAGGCACGAGTGGACCGGCGGCGATCCTCCGGTTCCACAGGTCATCCCGGCTGAGCCACCCAACGCTGCGCAGCAGAATCAAATCAATTCGTGTGCCATTCTTATCCTGTTTCACCTCTACTGCGGGTAAACCACGGTTGAATACTGCCAACCCGATGCCATCGCGGCTCATAGAGCCGGTGCAGATGTCAGTAAAGGCACGTTGGTGCATCAATGGCGTTGGATCTTCCACCCAACCTTTTGAATCCGGTAGGGCGATCGGTCTTTCTACCACCATAAATGGCTGATCCACAAACGCAGTTTCGCTATCAAGACCGGTTGGGAATACAACGCTCAGTTTGTGATCCTTTGCCTGGTTGTCCAATTCAGTCTCTAAAAATAACCCCGGTTGATCTCGGAACAGGGTAATCCGGGTTGTAATCTCCATTTCAACCCGCTCAGAGGACCTTTCCTGTCGGTCTTCTGCCAGACCTGCTGGTAATAACAGAAGATGATTAATTTCGAACGTTACCTGGTTGCGTCCTTCGACCAGCAGACGGGTGGTCGCGGCATTTCCCAAAGAAGTTATAACCGTGCTGTTGGGCAACGGACAAAACGAGTACTCATCTCCACAATCTTCAACATCCTCAAAAAAGGCCAGGTTGTCAAATTTTGCACCTGTTTGTTTATCCAGGATGTTCAGACTGCCGTCCGGATTGAGGTGAAAAGATAAGAATCGGTTCGCTGCACCATCCTTTCGGATTTCCCAATCTGGTACCTCAAGCGATGGATTGCTTCCTGGTGGTCCTCCGGGTAGGACAAAAAATGTTTGGTAACCCGCTGCTGGTACCTGGACTGGAAAAGTAAGCCGTATCCTTCTTTTGCGGTTGGCTTTCAATGTTTCCATCCAGAAGATTTCATGGTCTCCCAATACCTGGTGAGGGATGACGACACCGTTCGCATTGACAATTCTAAAATTATTGGCATCAGGATCATCGAATTCAAAGTCAAGGTCACCAATTACCATTTCCTCCCGCTCCCAGCCAAGAGGGTTGAACACCAGGACAGGCATTCCTGGTTGGGCGGAAAAATCGATTTCCGTGCTTAACTGGCGCAGGTTGTCTCGTACGATTACTTCTCCTATCTGTTGTGCCTGGCTGAAGCGGTAATCCATCTCTTCATGAACGCTGTCAATCCCGCTGCCATAAATATCGTCGTGAGGGTGGTTTTTTAACAACCAGCGCCAACCCGTCCATAACAGGTCCTGTGTGCCATCTGGCACATTTGCGCTGGTCAAACTGGCAAGCGCTGCCAGTGGTTCGGCATAATTTACATACAAAGTTTCGACCCGATGGTTTGATTGTTTCAAGTGTATGCGTGTGGCATAAACCCCCTGCAGGATCTCCGAGTGTTTACCCCAGCGGAATTCGCCTGAGTACTCAGGTAATGAAAACTCAGGTAATGAATTTTCAGGTAATGAATATTCCGGTGAGGATAATTCTGGCAGGTTTGCACTCCGGCCTTGGACTGCAGACAAATGGTTTTCAAGGGTCCCATGCATAAACTGGTAAGGCTTCAGCCTCTCGTTAGCTAATTGGATGATCTCTGGCAGTCTTGGTTCCACTTCTTCATGGTCGATCCCGTTCATCAACAGCAGAGTATCTATATTGGTCATCGATTCCAGCTTATGGATAGCTGCCTGGATTTGTTCCAGTGCCAGTTCGTTGTCAAACATCATTTGTGAAGTGTCGCCCCAATGGATTGGGTATCCCAGATTGGAGATAATGTGGTATCCGTACGGCATCCAGATCGTAGTGACCGCAGCCCCATTCGGGGCTTTCCAGATGAATTCTGTGCCCAGGCGGTCGCTCTCCTCACCAAGACCCCGCCAGAAGAATGCGTTATCGATCCCAAATCCCCTCAGGATTTGAGGTAATTGGGCGATGTGTCCAAATCCATCGGGCACATAACCTATCTTACTCACCCCGCCGTATTCCTCACCCATGCGGTGACCAAGCTGCAAATTGCGAATCAGGGCTTCAGGGTGAACCAGGAATTCGTCTGCAAGCACATACCAGGGACCCACTTTCAGGCGTCCAGCATTACACAATGCGATGAGCTTATCCTTGCGCTGCGGGCGCACTTCCAGGTAATCTTCCAGTACCGCCATCTGCCCATCGAGCATAAAAACACGGTAATTGGGATCATTCTCCAGAACATCGATCAGCCTGTCAACCAGTCGAACCAGCCTGGCGCGGAATTCCTGGAAGGTCACATACCATGCCCGGTCCCAGTGAGTGTGGCTGACGATGGTGATGGACCGGGGATCGGTTCGGGGATCGGTTTTTGGTTCGTGTTGCTTAATACCTGCCATATTCCTCCGCTGCTTCCATCATCGCGTTGATATTTTCGAGGGGAGATTCTGGGGCGATGTTGTTGCCATCCTGGATGATCAAGCCCCCGGAAGGAGCCAGAATCTCGATCACTTTACGTGTTTCTGCTTTTACCTGCTCCGGTGTTCCGTTAGCGATTGTCAGTGGGTTGATGTTGCCCAACACCACAACTTTTCCGCCCATCACATCCCGCACTCTTTCCAAATCCACCTCCCAGCCGAACCCCTGGAATTCATTGATCTTGAGCTCATTTGTAAAAATTTCCAGGAGATGTCCCGCCTTCCCGCACATATGCAGGCTTGCCCATTCAAAGTGATCGCGCAGCCTCTTGTTATAGGGCAGCACCATCTCGCGCCAGGTATCGGCTGATAAATAAGCGGAAAGGTCATCCGTCCAGGCAAATGATCGTTCTGGGATGCCTTCGACCTCCCAGCAGTAGTCCAGCCATTCCAGGATTTTGTCTGTAATGATTTCGAACAATCTATGGACGAAAACTGGTTTCTCAAGGATCGCGGTAAACATTTCTACAGATCCCATCACATGTGATCCGTTGGTGAAAGGACCGTTGGATGTGTGTGTGAGAGAAGGATTTGAGCCTGGAAAAATTACTGGTCCCCCCTGGAACCGTACCGGGTATTTCTCTGCCACCCGCATCATTGCTTCGCGGAATTCGATTTGCCTGCCGTTCAAACCATTGTGGATGAAATCGATATCTTCCAGTTTTTGCAGGTCTTCATCCGAACTCACCCAGCCGCGTTCGTTTGCTACCGGGATGTCATCCTCCGGGAAATCCACCTCAATCCCAAAGGCGGATGGCTCGAAAGTGTTCTGAAAATCTGTCCATCCTCCAGTCCAGGCACCTGTGACTGAGAAGGCATCGGTCTTAACATTTTCCATCAACCATTTCTGCCCCAGGATTTGTGAACGCAGCATCACTTCCGGATCACTGTAATAGTCCCTGAACGGCACTCCGATTTTGGGCAGCAATGTGCGGTAATTGATAGCCGGAATGACTGCTACCCGGTCTGGAGTTTCAAAACGTTTGGTTTTTTCGATGCGCTCCTGGCGTTCCAGGATTTCCTCGTAGGGGATGTTAATCTGGGTCAGGTTATTCATGATCTTCATTATTGGGTCTTGGCAGGCGGAATTCAACCGGCAGTAGTTTATTGGAGATCTCGAAGCGAGCACTATAGCTGAAGGGCATTGCAAACCAGCAATTGAAACCACGCCCTGCCTGCGGGCTCATCTGCAGGGGAAGGCTCCAGAAATTTTTGACAATCCCGTGCCCGATGCCGAAGAAATCGCCCACCGGGCATTCGATGCTTGGAGCAGCCTCACCGTCCCACCAGGCGCGCAGCACGATCTTCCGGGCGTAAGCTTCCTCCGGGCACCACATCGTCATCCAGATGTGTCTGATACAGCCTGCGCCCTTAACCTCTGCGATCGTTGCGGTTGTGCCTGCCGGGATCACCCACCAGTCCTGGTTTCCTCCACTGCGGTCGTAACTGGAAATCCGTTCGCGGCGCACACCATCCCTCAGCCGGGCAAGTTCAGCCAGCGAAGAAGAACCCATCTGCATGATCACCTCCAACTCCAAAGCAAAGCATATTTTGTCTAGTTTTAAATGATCCTTTCGTTCGTTTCTACATTTCCCCTGTAAACGTTGTTCTCGGAAATTGTTCTATCAGTATCCAATGCTTCAATGCCCACACGGTTGTCTTCAAACATATTTTTTCTCACGGTGTGATTGTGTGGGCGGTACCACGTTGCCGAGTCTTTTCCTTCGGGCACTTTGTAATCGCGGATGCCATGATCCTGGTTGGCTGCAATGCGCACGGCAATGTTATTATGGATTAAGCGGTTGTTTTCTATGAGCCAGGCGGAACTGGTGATATTCTCGGGGACGGCGTCCAGGAACTCGGGGATGTATTTTGACCACAGCAGCACGCCGTGGTTATTGTCCGTGATCATGTTTCCTATTACCTGGAAATTAATACCATTTTCCACAGCAATTCCTGCCTGGGCACAGTGGTTGATCTGGTTATTTTCGATTACATTGTCTCGTGAAAATCCCAACCAGAAGCCATAATTGCAGTGATTGGCGTGATTATTGCGGTAAACATTTCCCGAGCTGAAGGTTGCTTCGAAGGCGATGTTTGGACTCCAGGAGCCATCATTCTCTTCGAACAGATTGTCGTTGCAGGGAGCCGGTTCGAAACCTGAACCCTGGTGAACAGGGATAGGGCAAAGCCCTGCCAGGAAGAAACCATCCCCACCCAATCGTGCCAGGTTGCGGCGGAAAATGTTATTCGATGAATTGTATACGATGAGGAACCCGGCTGCATCCGCACCCATGTGCCCCCTGCGGATATCGCCGCTAGCATCAGGTCTCGGTTCCCAGCGGCAGCAGTAATCAGCACGATTGTCCTCGAAGATGCTGTGGCTGGTTTGATAGAGGTGGAATCCCCAACCGCTGCAGTAGCTTGCGTTGTTTTCGCGCACGGAAAGATTATTGCAAGCATAGGTGAGTAGACCGTTCATCTGGTGCTGCAGATCATTGCCCTGGATGGTGCTGTTTGTTGTCCTCTCCAACAGGATTCCGCCACCATATGCCTTTTCGGCTGTAAGCCAGATGTCCAGAAAGATGGTGTTCGCTTCGACCTCAGCGGTAGAGGTAATCTGGCAGCCAGTGATGCTCAAGCCCTCGCAATCTTTGGCGTAGATTCCGTGTTGGTAATCGCGCAGGCGCAGGTTCTTTATTGTCACACCTTTGCGGTTCTGTATGTTGACCCCTCGTCCATTTCGATCTTTCCCGACAAGTAAAGCGCCGTTACCATCCACGGTGATCCCATCTTCAAGGATGATCAAACCATTGGGGATGTAATACACCCCGGGTTTGAACGTAACGTCTGTATCGATGTACATCGCATCGCTGGGTGTGATTTGTTTATTGACAGACAAGGGTTCCTCCTCCAGCCCATAATCTTGGGCATGGCTGGTTAAGTTTGAAAAACAGTTCTCTCACCAGGCGAGATGGTTTGTGTCATGGAGAGAACATTCACCTCGAGGTCCTGATTGGACAGGTTGGTGATGTTCACACACTCGTGGGTGATTTCAATATGCACCCGCTGCTGTTTCCAGGTGAGACTAAAAGCCAGCCGCGACCACTTCTTCGGCAGCCTGGGTCTCAGGCTGAGGACATCAGTATTGATTGCCGTTGATAAACCCGCGAACCCAAAAATCAGCACCTGCCAGTTAACACCCGCTCCGGCAATGTGAACCCCTTCAGCGGCGCCGTCGTGACCGCTTTGCTGTTTGAAGTCAAGGTCATTCAGCGAGCTCATTTCCCAGAACCGCCAGGCGTCCTCGTCGTTTCCTAACCTGCAGGCAACGATGGCGTGTGCGCCGGCTGAAAGAGATGAGTCGTGGGTGGTGTAAGGTAGATACGTATCCCAGGCATTTTTTACATCTTCGTCACTGAATTCGTTTGGGAAAAGCATCATCAACATCAAGACATCCGCTTGCTTCAGGCACTTGCTCCGGTAAAGCCACTCCTGGGCAACCTGGGAAGCGAACGGACGTGTGCGATCCAGCCAGAAACGGTCGAAGGCAGGCTCAGCCAGTTTCTCGAATTCCTCGCACTGCAGCACCAGGCTGCCGTCTTCTGAGCGCAGGATCGGCAGCCCTTCGGCGATTCTGCAGAATTCGAAAATCTCACCCTTGCTGGCTCCGGCTGGCGCCCCTAACTCTGCAGCAAGAGCAAGATTGAAGGCTGCCAAACGATTTGTATAGCTGTTGTTGCTGGTGATCGGGGCGTATTCGTCCGGACCCATCACGCCCAACAGGCTCGGGAATGGGTCTCCTTTACGCCAATCAACCCGGTCCTGCCAGTAGCGCGCTGTTTCCAGGATGACCTGGGTACAGGAATCTTCGAGATAGCCAGTGTCCCCACTGGCAGCGGCATAATGTGCCATGGCATAAACCACATCTGCAGTGACGTGTACCTCGTGGTCGCGGTACTGCCAATTTGCACAGGTTTCCGTTCCGTCAATGTCCGCCTCCCAGGCGTAGCGTGCTCCCCTGTAGCCGGTCAGTCGGGCGTTCTTGATGGCACCAGGTAATGAATTGATGCGGTACGCCAGCAGAGATCGTGCTCGCTCAGGGTCGGTATAAAGGTAGAAGGGCAGCAAATACATCTCGGTGTCCCAGAAATAAGCACCCCGGTAGGCGTCTCCCGCATAAGCTTTGGGGTCGATCGCCACCCGCTCGTCATCCGGATGAGAACGCAGCAGGTGAAAGATCGATGCTCGTATCGCCAGCTGTGAGGAAATCACGCTTGATTCAGGGTCTGCATCCTCAATAATCACGTCAGACTTTTCCCAACGCTGCTCCCAGATGCGGGTGTGAGCCGCCAGCAGGTTTTCGAGTGAACACGTTCGCTGCAGCCTGTCAACCGAGGATGCCGGGTAGCTTTCCCAATCTGCATCGAAACTGGTGTGCACGCACGTCCTCTTCTCGACCACAATCGGTTGATTGGGTGTGAGTATCAGCCTGCACTCAAGACTACCTTTGCGTTCCCCAACTCGATAAGTCCATCCAGAATTTGCCTTGGATGCTGCTATGATCCCATCCAGGCTGAGCCAGGTGCGTATCTCAGCCGTATCCCCTTCATTGGTGGTCACATTGCATAGAAACCCGGTATCTCCGTCGGGTTCGAAATTCAAGCTTGAAAACATGTCGTAACCGCTGGTGCGCACATCCGCATCGATCCCTGCCTGGATAACCAGACCTACTTCCAGCATTTCGGCTGACCCATCAGGCTGGCATAAAGAGACTTCCATGCGCTGCACGCACAGGCAGGGGTGCGCCGCGCTGATGAAACGCATGAAATTAACTTCCAGGCAGGCACCTTCAATCGTCTTCCAGACAATGCGCCGCGAAAGCACGGCTCTCTTCAAATCCAGAGATCGTTCATATTCCAGAATCTGGCTGCGTTCCATGTCCAGTTTTTCTAGGGTGTAAGGTGCTTCCGACGCGATGAAATCGCCAGCGCCTTGCACCAGAACTGCGCAGGGGATCAACTCCAGGAAATACGGCAGGTTGACGATGCCGCGGTTCAGATGCGGATGCCGGCCGCGCATTCCGGGGTGGTAGGTGCCCCATTTCGCTTTTTGCTCGATAAATTTCTCGGAAGTGACGTTAGTCGGTAAGCGTTGAAACTCCAGGTTTTGAGGCGCATCGTAGAGATGCTCCTCCAGGCTGCCGCGTACATGCAGCAAACCACTGCCCAGGGTGAACAGTCCTTCGTACGCTTTGCCCAGTTTTGGGTCATATTCGTTTTCTGTGATTGTCCAACCAGGTTCCAAAAACTCTTACCTCTTCAAACCCTGCAGCTGGATGCCCTCGATAAAATAGCGTTGTGCAAATAGGAATATGATCACCATCGGCAGAAGTGTTAATACACTCCCTGCCAGGATGCGGTCATAATATCCTGCTGAACGCGAGTATAACTGATTGAAGCTGTTCATCGCCAATGAAATCGTGTAGTTCTGCTGCTTGGTGATGTAGATTAACGGATCGAGGAAGCTGTTCCAATACCACCAGAAGGTAAAGATCCCGATCATTGCCAGTGCGGGTTTGCTCAGTGGTACGATCACCTTAAGCAGGATTTGCAGCCGGGTAGCGCCGTCCAGGTAAGCAGCTTCGTCGAGGTCGTAGGGAATGGTCATGAAGAACTGGCGCAGGACGAATATGAGGAAGGCGTTCCCGAAAAACGCCCGGATCCACAAAGGGATCATCGTCCCCAGTAAGCCCAGGTCGCGGAAAATTATATATGTGGGTAGGGTGACGATAGTGTATGGGATCATCATGGTTCCCAACAGGATGACAAAGAGCACGTTTTTGCCGGGTGCACGCAGCCGTGCAAACCCGTACGCTACCAGTACACAGGATACAAAGTGACCGAGCATGTTCATCAGGACGACATAACCTGAGTTGACAAAGAACATCCAGAAGGGCGTCCCGGATAGATTCAGATTGAGCACGCGCTTATAACCAGTGGTGGTTAGCTTGACGCGCGTGGCGCGCTCAAGCTCCGCCGGGCTGATATCAAAAGCCCTGCTTACGGTTTCAGCTGGCACAATAATTGCCATTTCCTGGATGTCCCCAACGAAAGCCGATGGTGTGATCTCACCACCTTTCTCATAATCTTCCTGGACGCGGTATGTCAACGTCTCGATGTTTACACTGCCTGGCTCGACCAGTTCGCTGATCGGGGCAGCATATAACTGGTCCATGAAACTCACCGGGAGTACCAGGTATTCAATCGAGCCCGGTGTGAGGATTGCCACATCATATGGACTGCTCCCATCAGGGGGCTGCCACTGACTGACGGTCATGTTCATCCCATTAAAGACCTGGGTAGTCTTTTCTGGGGACAGGTCTCCTTCCTGGGCGACAAAGGCGTTTTCTGCCAGCAGGCTCTGCTCCATCAAGGGTTGCCAGTTCTCCTGTATGATTGCCACATACCGACTTCCTTCCGGCGCTCCGTTGACGGAGTAGGTCGGTATCTGGGTCTGACCTACCGGAATTAATTCTTTGTTTCCCAGCCTGCTGCTCTGGATGATTTCGGCTTCGGCAGCAATTTCAGGCGTACCCACCACCCATAATTCCGATTCGGGTCCGGTGACGACTAAGCTGGTACCATCCTCATACTGACGGACATTCAGCTCAAAATCTTCGATAACAACCGCACCCATTTTCCCTGTGTTGACCTGGTCCAGAGGCAGCACTGATAGGGCAGCCCGGTTAGCCTGGTAGTCTCCGGCATCAATCGGGATCACGATCAGGTTTGCATCGTTCTGTACATCTTTTGCCAGGGCGATCACTTCCATACTGCCTTCCGGTCCGTTCCAGGTTCTCAGGTTGGCGGTGATGCTGGTATCCGCAGTGGAAATCTCCGTGGGCACAGCCTCACTGAGTTCATCACGCGGGATGGATAGGATGCCTGCAATTTGGGCAGTATCAACCACCGTGGTATACCTGCGCGATCCGATCTGGATCACTTCGCTGGTTTCTTTCTCTTCAGACACATCCGTGCCTGCGGTGGGAAGCGGCGCCTCCCACAGGAACATCTTTCTTTCAGAGTCACCCGCCCGGACTGATTTCCATTCCCGCGGTATCCAGATGACTGGATCGGCGTTAATCTGCCAGCTGGGTTGGAAACTGCCGTTCACCAGCCAAATCAACGGCAGGATCATCACCGAAGCCATGACTGCCAGGGCGAAATAACTTGTAAAACGTCCCAGGAAGCTCATGCGCGACTTTGACGCAGTGATTTCTTTTATTCTTGACTTGAGACTCATTTCCGCTCTCCTTCATAAAATACCCAAGCCTGGCTTGAGCGGATCACAAACAAGGTAATCGCCAGGATCATGATGAACAGGATCCAACCCATCGCTGAGGCGGAACCCATCTGGATTTCTACCCATCCGCGGTTATAAAGGTGAACCATGTAGGTGCGAGTCGCATCGTTAGGTCCGCCGCGTGTCATCACGTAGGGGATATCGAACACCTGCATGGCTGCGATAATGCCCAGGATCAGGTTGAGGAAGATGGTGGGGGTCAGCATGGGCAGGGTGACATTCCACAGTTTTGCCCAGGAACCAGCCCCGTCTATTTCAGCAACTTCGTAGAGTTCCCTGGGGATGCCCTTGATGCCTGCCAGGAAGATCACCATCTGCCCGCCAAAACTGATCCAGATATTGATCATCATCAGGGCAGGCAGCGCCCATGCTGCCTCGCCAAGCCATCGCGGACCTTCAATCCCGAAAAGTGCCAGCAGCCCAGCCAGGGGTCCTGTATCCGGTCGCAGCACGTAGAACCAGGTCAGCGAGATCGCCACCATCGGCATGACGCTGGGCATGAAATAAACAGAACGGAAGAAATTGATCCCCCCTATTTTCTGGGAAAGTATCAGGGCTAAGGACAGCGCCAAAAGGGTGACGCCCGGAACACTGATCAGGGCAAATTTTGCCGTTACCCAGATGGAGTTAAGGTACCTGGGATCAGTAAACATGCGCACATAATTTTCAATCCCGATCCAGGACGGTGTACCACCAATTTCGTAACGCGTGAATGAATAATAAAGAGAGCTTATTAACGGGTAAACCAGGAAAACGAAGAATCCAATCAGCCAGGGTGAAACAAATAAATAAAAATCAAGTGCTTCCCGGCGTTCAAGCTTGGTTAATTTTCTACGGGTATGGGTGCTCTTTTGATACAGGGTGCTCATCAGCACCTCCTCAAGCAGCTACATTGCCTAAAAAGGCGTTATGGCTTCAGATTAGATCAATCAATCAGTTTCATTATGTTTTGGTAGGTTGGAGAGATGGACTCCATCTCCCCAACCTACTGGTTTGAAACAATCCTTCCCAGGTAGGAAATTGTTCAGGTCCTGGGAAGGTATTTTGAAACGGGCTTACTCTTCAATTGTTGACTCAGCCAGACACTTGTCAGCATCCGCTGCCAGTTTGTCCAACTCAGCCTGGAGATCCAGGTCCGCTCCGCCTTCCTGGAAGATCTTGCCCATCAACTGCTGGGCGGGGATGTCAACACAGGTGGTGTAGAACGGTGTGGTCATATCATCCAGCCTGCCCTGGAAGGGCACTTCAGCCAGGAAGACACCCCAGTAGGGATCCAATTCCTGCTGCAGCTCTTCAGCGACAGAGATATCTCCGGTCAACGCTTTCAGGGCGAAGACACGCTGCCCTGGATCGGTGGTCAGCCATTTGAGCAGCTGCCATGCCTGGTCAGGGGTCGAGCAGTTGGAGTTGATGCCCCAACCCATCCACATGATCGCCGCCTCATGTCCGCCAGGTCCCGTGGGTAACGAGATAACGGACCACTGCAGGTCAGGTGTCTGGTTGAAGGTGTCCTGGAACCATGGTCCCCAGTAGGAGCCGGCGATTGCCAGCTGGTTCTGGGTGAAGAGCTTGTCATTGCCCACATTGGTGGCTGCCATGTAGGTCGCGCTGGGAGCCACATAGTACTTGTGGATCAGGTCACGCGTCCATTCCCAGGCTGCCACAGCTTCCGGGGAATTGATGTAGCCGGTGGTGGTGGTGCCATCATCACTGATGGTGTGCGCACCCCAGGAGTACAACAGGCTCTGGAAGCCGCGCCACCAGCCGGTATCACCGCCCCAGTAGGGCATGCTGGCGCCAAACTGGGTGATCTTTGTTGGGTCAAAGTCTGGGCTGGTTGCGTTGTTGCCATTTTCGTCCACGGTCAGCTGTTGGGCGATCGAAAGGTAGTCATCGTATGTCCAGCCTTCGACTGGCACGTCAATGCCGGCGGTCTCGAAGAGACCCGTGTTTGCGTAGAAGGCACTGACGCTGTAGTCCTTGGCGATTGCGACCGGCTTGCCGTCCACGATACCGGTGTTGTACACTGATTCGTAGAATTCAGCCATTGGGTCAAAGCCATCAGCAGCCATTAATGGCGTCAGGTCCATCAGCGCGCCCATCAGGTAAACGCGCGGCAGGTCTGAAGAGTCGAAACCAACCAGGCAGGGAGCTGTCCCGGCGGAGATCTCGTTCAAGCGCACAGCGCGGTCTTCTGGGAGTTTCACGGTTTCAGCAACGATACACGGATTGGCGTCGTTGAATGCTGCGATAACGTCATCCCAGTACTGCTGTCGGTCTGCAGATGACCAGTCGTGCACTCCAACGGTTACAACACCATCAGGGCATGCGGCTGGTTCTTCCATAGCCTCTTCCGTGGGCTCTTCCACAACCTCTTCTGTGGGCTCTTCCGTGGGTTCTTCCATCACCTCTTCTGTTGGCTCTTCCATTACTTCTTCGGTGACTTCAGGTTCGGCGGGAGCTTCAGTCGTTGCCTGGGAGCAGGCAGCCAATACCATGCTGGCGATCAAAAGTATAGCCAGCAGGCTGAGCAATTTACTACTCATAGTCTTACGGGTTTTCATTCTTACTTCCTCCAAAAAGTTACTAGGTTTGAATTTGCACACAACAATTTACACAATAGTTTATGCCCCAGGGGTTTCTGAAACCCTTGGGGTTGGTTGCCTGATATCCTTAACCACCTCCTTTCTGATTTTTTTTAAACCCCCACATGATTCACGAATGATCAATTGCACAGGTAAAACGTGCTTCTCGGTCCTGTTGGATCTGGAAACGAATTTCCTGCTGAGCAGGTGCCATGCCGTGCGTCCGATTTCGAACGCGGGTTGGGCTACGGTTGTCAAAGGGATCTCGAGGTGCGCGCTGATATCCAGATCATCGAATCCCACGACAGCCAGATCTTCCGGGATAGAAAAGTGAATGGCGCGTGCAGCGCGTAGGATGGCGATCGCCAGTTGATCATTGGCAGCAAAGATGGCTGATGGAACTCCCCCGGCTCGTAACTTAGCTTCAAGGGCTTGATGGTCGATCTCTGGGTAACCGTCAACCTCCCACTCTAATTCGGACCGTGGAGTAATTCCTGCTTCGATCAAAGCCTGCCGGTAGCCTGCCTGGCGGTGCACAAAGCTGGTTGTTCCTTCTTTCCAACTCAGATAAGCAATCTGTCGGTGACCCAGCCTTAATAAATGCTGCGTGGCAATCAATCCACCGCTGAAGTTGTCGCTGGTGACATAATCAGTATCCAGGCTGCGCAGGTAGCGATCCACCAGAACCAACGGGAATACACTCTCCTGTAATTCTATGATCGCAGGGCTGATGGTATCAGAATCGACCGGATACAGTACCACACCTGATACCCGCTGACTTAAAGCTGTGCGCAGAGCCTGTTCTTGTTTCTCTGGATCGTTTTCGAAGTGGCTGAAAACGACCGCATAATTATTCAGGCGCGCTTCTCGCTCCAGTCCCAGTAGGATTGACGCGGTATAAGAATCACGAACATAGGGGACAATAAAAGAGATGCTGTGATTGCCCATATTAATTGAGTTCTTTTTCAGTCCAGAGTAGCAGATAAACGTGCCCCTGCCGCGTTCCCTGCTGACCATTTTCTCTTTTTCGAGCTCTGTTAGCACCTGGCGTACGGTACCGCGCGAGATGCCGTAAATCTCGCCCAGTACGATCTCGGATGGGAGCATCGCGCCATAACTCCATTCTCCCGCGAGGATTTTCTCCCTTAATTGGGTATGAATGCGCATGTACAAAGGCGTGGTCGGAGGATCCTTCGTCATTCAGCCAACTTCCCAAATAATGTTATCAGAGGGATAAGCAAAGCCAGCAATGATCTCATGATGTCCATGCCATGCTTTGCCTTTCTTCTTTAAAATTTTCACTAATTGGAATACTATCCAGGTATTTCAAAAGTGTTTCCAGCATGGCATTCCCAGCGACGTTACGACGCAAGCCATTGGGTTGCTTCCCCATGCCCCCATTTAATCTGAGGCTGCAGCCCACAAGTATGCCTTTGCCAATTTTTGCTTCGAAAATGTAATCCGTGACGAGGAATTCACGTGCATCCAAACGTCGGAGAATGGGACGGAAGTCAACAATCTCTGGGAATTGACGGATATATTCACTTTCGAACACAACATCTGAGGCCAGCCCGAAGAATTGCATTCCCGCGAATCCTTGTTGAGGAAAATCATCCCAGATAGGATGTGGGTGGAATAACTGAATTGACTCGCGCCAAAAGGGACAACGTTTTACTGGCAGAGAACCACTCGCTGGTTGAAGAAGCAAAACCCTCCCACCAAGTGTAGTATATTCGTGCAATCGCTGATTCCAGACCGTTGTTATGAGAATGGGATATTTTCCCAAATCATTGAAATCATCAAGACGATTTAACGAATCCAACCATCCCGACATCACGAATTTTCCATGGTTGGGAGACCATCCATCTTGTGTGTCCATCAACTCGTCTAATACATGGGATGGATCGACCAACCCAAAATTTTGCTGCAGGGATCCTGGGTCAGGTTTAGGGTAAACGAAGATTGACCATTGATTTTCGTATTCAAGGTTCTTATTGGATACTGCGTCCTGCAGATGTATTTTAGCTTTAAGAATGAATTCGGAGGCGTGAGTGACTTCGGGTAAACGACAGACGACTGTTGCCACCTCATCTGGTTTCCCAGGGCTCAATTTTTTGAGAATAGGGTTGAGACCTTCTAATATTCTTTCGCCGGACAGGGAATACAACCCCCAGGATAATCCATCATCAAAGACTAAATCCACGGCAGTTGTATGCAGGATGACGTGCCATTTTACGCTTTCCCCTGAGTGGAAATTGTATGCATCCAACCGGTCGGGTCTATCACCACCGTAACGCCATTGACGCCTTCGTCCCACATCCAGGCACAAGATCGTATCACCGTTTACTTTGGCAAATTCTTGCGGTGACCATTTTGGTTGCCCAAGGTCGTCCCAGATGCCGGATGTAGATATAGGTGTGTCGCGGCAAACCAGTGACAATATAGCCCCCCATACCAGACCTGAGTCGAAGAGATTCGAAGGTGTATTTACGAACCACATGCGCCTGGGCATAAGAAGCCTGGCGGATGTCCGCGGGAGAAAAGGGCAAATCAGCTATTTCCAACCGCTTTTCCGCCTCAAGCATGGCTTTCGACTCGGACCTCCAGGCAGTTACAGGATTATTTGTGGTCAACCACCAGGGGCGTTCGCCTCCATTTGCTGCAATGATTTCCCTCTGGTCGCGGAAAGTGTCCGCGTCGCAGAATTCACCGAATATCCACGGTCTGGGTTCCTCCCAGTCACGCCTCCAGTTGTCGAGTAAGGGCTCAAAGAAATGGAGGTCGTAATAGGGATGGTAATCTTTGAAATCGGCAAAGTCCACATCCAGACCATCATAAGATTCCCCGGACCCGCTGTTGTCGCAGACCAGAACTCCGGGATTAGCCTGTGGTCCGATATTGTGCCTGACAGCCTGGTCGAGTTTTTCGAGTAAAGCGGAATCGACTGCGGCATTCATCTCGCAGCCCAGACTGTAGATAACGATAGAGGGGTGGTGGCGTACCAACCGGGTGATCTCGGCATATTCCTGGGGTGCATCCTGGCGCAGCTGAGTGGTAACCTCCGGGAGCCACATGGGTAGTTCTTCCCACAACAACATCCCTTCTTCGTCCGCAGCATCAAAATATGCCTGGTTGGGCACGAACAAACACAGTTTCACCATGTTGAAGCCCATTCTCTTGATACGGCGGATTTCACCCCGAGCCTGCTCAAGCGAGTAAGCCGGGGCGATGGTAGCAGGTTCCCAGCCCCAGGAGAGGATACCCCGCACCATGAATGGCTTCCCGTTCAACAACAGCTGGCTGCCTTTCGCCGTCAGGGAACGGAAGCCGGTGCGTTGCGTAACTTTAGCGACAGGTTCCCCGTTCTCATACAAGCACACTTCCACTGTGTATAGGACGGGGTTATCCTGCTCCCAAAGTTCGTGGTTATTGATATTAATATCTGTGTCCAGCTCAGGCGAGAACGGCGGTCTCGAGTTTGCCACTTGTTCACCTTCTCTGAAAACGGAGACACCCCAGGCAGGTGATTCGAGTGCTAATCTTAAGTCTGCGCGCGATGTGTCTACAAAACAACGAACTCGCAGGCTGCCCCTTTCAGCCTCCACATCCACGCTGAATCCCTCAAGCGCATATTCCACCAGTCGCAAGCGAACAGACTGCCATATAGCCGCCAAAAGTCGTAGCAACATCCGGGATGAATCCCGCCAGACTGCTGCGCATCGGGTATCGGGCATCAGGTTGGCGTTCGCCAGAATGGCGCACTGTCTCCACCTGCATCCCTGGTTTATATACCTGGATTTCGAGGGTATTCTCTCCTTCTCGAAGGATATGATTTGGGATCTCGAATGCAAACGGAGTCCACAAACCGCGATGCCTTCCCACGCATACACCGTTCAGCATGACCTCGCAGGCGTAACTGACGGCATCAAATTCGAGCTGGATCCGTTTATGAGACCATCCCATGGGTAAGTCGAATTTTCGCTGATAGAAGGCAGGTCCATCGAGGAACTTATCAAAATCTTGTGCCTCCCAGCATCCGGGCACTTCGATATCGCTCCAGGCGAAATCCTCGCCTAATCTAAATTTCCAGGCGCCATCCAGAGAAAGGGTTTCGGACAGGTCATTCGCCAGCATATCGCATACTTTTTATACAAATATGTCTATTTCATTGTAGCAAAATTAGACAAGTATGTCAATTTGAGTTCTGCATATATTGTTAGAACATCATATTTGGTAAAGCAATTAGATTTTGTCACTGTACCAATGGTTAAAGAACCAGGTATGGAAGTTAAAGTTTTTCTTTCCAGAATATCCGTACAAAACGCCACAAAAATTGCATCATTGCCCCACTCATTAATGCAGCTGCTATCACAATCCCATATATTGTCACAGAGTTCTAGCGGTTTGATTTTCATCAGGTTCTGAAGAAGGGGAATAAAGATGACCAGGTTAAACAAAATCCAAATCGCAGCAGCAGTGAAGCTTAGCCGGAAATCACCCTTTCCTCGAGAGCGCGCCACCTTCGCCCCGCCTGCCAGCCATGATGTTGGTGGTTTTATGAAAACAGCAACCAGCAAGCCTGTGGCGATCAAATAATGCGTATTGACATTTTGAACTTCAACAAAGCTTGAAGACTGGGACTGAAAGAATAGCGAAAAGATCACTTCCATTAGAGTTATCACTATTGCAGGCGGGAAGATGAAAAAGATGAGCTCCTTAGCCATCGTTTCAACATGAATGGCACCCTTGCGCGCCCAGAATGAGACTGCTATAGACGGTATGACTACGGTGAAAAATGCTATCATGCCACCTTGCGTGGCATTGTAAATGAATGTATGGTTACCCCATAAAAGCATGATTCCAAACAAGAATAAAATGTAGAAAATGGGCACCATATTAAGTTTGATAACATCCAGTGTTGAATGTACTATTTGCTGGCTTCTTTCCAGTACAGGATTCAAAGGTGGGGGATTATCTTTGGTCAGCACCACGTTGGTATTGGTAATGATTGCCTGGTCACTGCTTTTAGGTGCAATCGACAGGTTCGCATCATTCATAACCTGCCAGTCGCTGATTGATGATCCGATCACCCCTACATATTCTCGATCCCTGCGTAAAGTATGAACCACCAGTTTTTTTTGGATTGGGGTAAAACGCTGGTAGAAAACGGCGGATTGAATTGCGCTGGAAGGGGAAATGATTGATACAGGATCATCAGGTTTATCCTGGTTTTTGTTGTTGGGGTTTGTCTGTTGGTCGATGAGTCGAGACAGGTTCGCTGAGGTGAGTAAAGCCTTGTTTTGATCTGTTGGTTTAACCAGACCAGATTTCTGAACCACTTCGATCATTTCATCTGAGAACCAATCGGTGAAGAAACGTGTACGTACCCCACCGGCTGTAAATCGCTCGATCATTTCTATCAAACCTGGTTCCAGGCTGCGGGTGAAATGAATGTGGCAAATTGGGAGCAGGTTCCCAGGGATGGCAGGTCTCTGGTCAGGTAAATAAAGCCGGTAAGGTTCTGGTCTGTATGCTAGCAGCAGTGTCGCCAGATCCTCATCTCCGCTTTTTAAGGGTTCTGGTAGATCCTGTATCCGTTCAATCATATTCGTCAACCTGCCTGCAGTTTTCTTGATGAAGCCAACCAGACCTTTTTGTCCAGGATTTTCTTCTCTAAGCTCTCCGGTCTCCATCTCGGTGAGTTCAGGTTTCGCATTGTTATCTGGATTATTGCTGTTGCCAGTAATATGGTTGGAAGTGACTTTGCTTGCGCCATTCTGCTGGTGAGAAATCTTTACTGGCGAGACTTTTGACACAGAATCGGTCGGTTTATCCGCCTCGCTCTCTTCGTATAAAGCTGGCTTTAATGTTTGCTCTTCACCTTTTTCTGTGTCGCTGCTGTTGTTTTGTTTTTCTTTTCTAATACCATGAAATCTGGAAAGAAATCCTCGTACCTTACCCCCCCGCTTCGTCCCTGTTTTATCTTGCGCCTCATCCTTCTTGTGCCTGATGTGGCGTTTGCGATGCAGGTTCAGGTAAGGTTTGAGCGCTTCTGCCGTGCCAATCACATAGGTGCCTCGTCTTTCAGGGGAGGTGATTGAGACAGCTACCCAGTGATAAATGGTTGGGAAAAAGGCGGAATCCGCCAGTTTGATACGTTCTCCTGCGAAAGAATCTTCAAGAATCCTGGCCATCTCGTGCTGAGTGGGCACACTTCTGGATAGTTCACCCAGGATTCGGCGGACAAAATTCTCTGCGAGCACAGGTTCCCCGGATTCGGCTGGGATCATTTCCAACTCTGCACGGATGTCTGTCAATCCCTGGCTGCGGATTGTGATCAAGGAATTTAGTTGTGCAATCAGTTCGATCGAGCGATTATCCCGCACCAGTGCGCCCTGCCGGGCAAGATCGATTGTGCCCATCGCATAGTTGACGATTACGATCAGGAAGAATCCTGCCGGGCTTAACGAGAATAATATCGACATAACATCCCGGTAAAGCAATTCTATCTCTGGTGTCAGGATATCGATCCGCATAACTTGCAGTACCAGGATCAGATAAAAAACAGCACAAATTGCCAGTAGAAAGAAAAGGATTCGTTGCAGTATTTTTTCAAGAGGAGTTCGCTTCTTTAGACGGCGCTGTTTTCGCTTTTCAGGTTTGAGGATCGTCCCCGTGAGTTTTTGACGAATTTGCGTTTTTTCTTGATCACTGTCTTCGGAATTGGTATCAAACGACTGTACAGGTGGAATTTCATCGATTCGATATACCGCCTCACCACGCATACACACGGTTCCAGAGGCGATATCCCCACCGATATCAACAGATATCAAAGTCTCTGGATTTGCAGGATCTACGAGCTCGAATTCATGTGCTGCCAACAGGATCCCATTTGCTAGAATTTCATCACCCTTCCCAGCAACCAGGACGTCGCCCACAACGACTTGATTGAGATCAACGCTTATAATTTTTCCCGAGCGGATCACCGTAGCAAAGGCACGTGCCTGTACAGCGGCTTTTTCTACCATCAGTGACGCAAAAATCTGTTGGAAACTATTCACTGCAATATTCAGTAAAAGCACTCCCAAAGTGCTCAAAGCTCCTAAGGGATCACCAAGCCATAACAGTGTCAACGCCAACACCAGCATCGTCAGGTTAAACACCGAAAAAGTGGTCCGGCGTAATGTGTGCTTCAATCGTTTGCGTGAGACTTGCTTACTTTCTTCTAAACGCTCGTCACTTACCTTTAGAGCTGCCTCTTCCTCCGAAAGCCCATCTACACCCAGCATGAATTGCTTGGAACGAGGATCTGGTTCTCTTTCTGGAGAATTCCTGAAATTTCGTTTCCGCCTGACCAGCCATACCCCAAAACCGACTGCTGTCAGCATGGCAGTCAGTATTGCTACCAACCAGACGATGTTTTTTTTCTTATTCATCGTAGCAATTCATCTGGATCGGTTATCGTGAAAACCGGAATTTCGGTCTGGTTCCTACCAGTTCCCATGAACACCATTTTATGAAAGCAGCCTTTGATTAATCTCAAAAACATCCCCGGTAAAACGAGATAGTTCTTCCCGTAATCGTTCAACATCGCTTCCGTACCGAAGCCTGCGGGTCAGGTATTCGAATTCCAGACTGCCGTAAGGTGGCACCGTCAGATCCTTGGCGTTGCCCCGCACCACGCGCAGGGTGTTGATCAACCAGCGCAGGAAAGTCAAAGCCCTTCGCAGGCGGTCATAATCATCCTGTTGGATCAAACCAGCTGCAGCCAATGCGCTTAATGCCTGGCGCGTATTCGGAGAGCGCACCTCCGGATGTGCCAATCCGTGATTTATTTGCAGCCCCTGTACAAGGTACTCGATATCCAGCAATCCCCCCGGACTATACTTTGCATTAAAAGTTCCCCCGCTGACAATATGGCGGATTTGCCGCTCGCGCATCGCCCTCATGGATGTTGCATCGAATGGTTCCCCTGCATAAACGAACTGGTCCCGCATACTGCTAATTTGTGTCCCCAGATTTTCATCACCACAGATCGGTCTTAATCGTACCAGTGCCTGGCGTTCGTACGACCAGGCTGGACCTGTGGGAGAGAAATAATTGCTAAAGGCAGGCAGCGATACCGCCAGGCTTCCAGCCTTACCATATGGGCGCAGTTGTAGATCGATATGAAAGATCCCTTCGCGGCGCGTGCGCATTGCACTCAGGAACGACTGCACCAGCTTCTCGTAAAACTCAGCCGAGGAAATACTTTTCTCTCCATCAGTCTGCCCACTACCCGAATAGATAAACATCAGCTCGATGTCTGAAGCGAACCCAAGCTCGCGCCCTCCGCATTTTCCCAACGCGCATATCGCCTTTCTGCAAGGTTGATCGTCCTCCCGGACCGGGGCACCATACTGCTGTAGTAACTCCTCTTCACACAGCCTGATTGTTGTTTCGATGACCACCTCAGCAAGTTCAGTGAGCTCCAAGGAGAACTGGTCGAAAACATCAGTGTAACCGAGGATGTTGCGCATGTCGGCTCGGAATAGTTCGCGGTCTTTGAAAGCGTTCACGCTGCTGCGCCATCCTGTGCCGTAGATCGGGTCGCTGAAATTCTCGCTAGGGGAATCGATGCACTCGCGTATCTCCTGCATCAAGACAGCTTTCGATTTTGGTTCAGCCAATTGTTCGATATCACGCACCACGGGATACAGGTTTTCGTACTGCATGCGCAAGAAATCTTCCCATAGGAAATCACTCACCCCCAGCACTTCAGCGAGGGCATACAGCACTTCAGGGCGTTCAAGAGCGGCAACCTCATCAAACCAGGCAGGTTGCTGCTGCAGCTTTTCGATGAACCCGCGGAAGTGTAAAAGCGCAGATTCAGGATTTGCAGAATGGGGCAGCAGGTGGGTGAAATGTTTGATCAGCAGGATGGCGGCTGTTAGTTCACCCTGCCTCTCCAGGTCTGTGATTTTCTTTCCATCCGCGCTGGTGACAAAAAGCGTGTCATAAATGCGGACCCCTTTCGATTCTACCGTAACCAGGGCGATATAAATCTGGTATAGAGCCAGCGAGTTTGTCAGTTCGTAGAGGAAGCCGATGGTGTCCTGAGACGATATTTGCAACACCGTGTATTTATCCGATGCTGTGTTGTCGAAGGTGACTTCGATGGGGTACAGCGGAGGGATTTCGGGACTGCTTTCCTGGCTCAAGCGTAATGCCACGCGCCGCGTCAGCTGGTTGCGAGCTTCACGCTGATCTCCAGACTGCATCAATCGCAGCAATTGTTCCAGGTCGTGCGTGTATTGCTCCCATGTATCGGCATTCAAAGAAGCCTCATCGGAACCTGTAGCGTCACCAGAGAAACGCACGCGGAACACATCCACGATCTTCTGTCGGCTTGCCTGGTAGTCGTTCTTAAATGCTTCTGTCTCTGGAGTATCGTCAGGGAATGGTTCATAGGTGAACGGTTCATAGTTGAACGGTTCATACGTGAACACAGACCCACTGATGATATTAATACCGAATACGTACAACATCCCGCAGATTAATGAAAGTTCCCCAGGATAATCAAAGGCGACGATGGTAACCATCCACTCGTCATCACTCTGAGCGCCATCTTCGATGTCGAGTTCAGAGACTCGCACGGCTTCGATCTCGACCAGGTGATCCTCTTCTCCACTTTGAGACCCAATGGACAACCTGCGGATCATTTCGGCATGCTTGGCGATCTCCTCTGGCTTAAAGGTCTCCTGGTAGGAAGGATCCATACGCACCAGGTGCTGGTTGATATCCGCATTGTGGATTGTGCTTGTTCCTTTGTTTTTGCCTGAAGGTTGGTTTGTTTCCATGGATAATTCTCCAAAATAGCGCAGGTAAACCTGTCGGGTTGCTTTCGAGTGTTCGTTGTATCGCTGTTTGAACAGGTCTCCGGCTGATTCGGTTTGGAAGCCAAGCCTGCGCGCCAGTAAGGCAAGCTCTTGCTCATCCTGTGGCAGGGTGCTTACTTGCTGGTAGTGCATCATCTGCAGGTAATGTTCGACCGTGCGAAAAAATACATATCCGTCGATGAGAGTGCGCTGATCTTCTACCGGCAAGAGCTTTTGTTCTTTGAGAAGTCTCAGGGCAAGCAGGGTATTGGCGGTCAAAATGTCGGTTCGCTGTGCCCCGTGGGCGAGCTGCAAGAACTGGACGACAAACTCGATGTCGCGGATAGAGCCGGCGCCAAGCTTGACTTCACCCCAACCACGCCCCTTCTGCTGGAGGTAATTTTCCGTTCGCTTCTTCATAGCATGCACATTGAGGCGCACCGATTCAGCGGGTGCATCAAACAACATCGGTAGAGAGCCGATGAGGAATTCCCTGGCAACCCCCTCGTCACCGGCGATGAAGCGCGTTTTCAACAGGGCTTGTTTTTCCCACTGTCTGGCATGCCTGCCTAAATATCCCAGGTAAGTATCCAACGATGAGACCAGGCTGCCGTCTTTGCCCCAGGGTCGCAGGCGCATATCCACCCGGTACAGGAATCCTTCTGCCGTGATGCGCGCCAGCGTTTCGATCAGGCTTTCTCCCAGGCGAAGGTACTGCGATCCAGCGGATCTGGATAGGAAAAGCAAATCTATATCCGAACTGTAATTCAACTCTTGCCCCCCCAATTTACCCATTGCGATCACCGCGAAGCCCTCGCTCGATATTCCCGACAACCCAACTGCGATATCCAGGCATACCTGAACCAAAGCATCTGCAAGGTTGGACAACTGCAGGATTACAGTTGGCAGGTCCAGATAATCGAGCAGGTCACAATAACCAATCCGGAGCAGCTCCTGGCGCTGGTAGAGGCGGATTTGGTCCAGCTTTTGGGCAGCTGACATTTCTGTTCCAAGCAGTTTCTCCGCGCCGGATTTATATTCGACACTTGTTTTGGTTGTTGCCAGTAGTTTTCTGTCCAACAGACTGTTCAGGTACTTCGGGTTTCGCAGAAGTATTTCGGTCAGGAATTGGCTGCCGGCGAAAAGGGTTACCAGGATTTCGATCGACCTGTGCAGATCGTTTTGTGAAAGCAGCTGGTCTCCTTCAGACGCAAGCGCCTGGTAAAAACGTTCGAAGTCCACCAAAACACGGTCAGGATCAGCGGCTGTGGACAATGCTTGAAGCAGATCGGTGACCAGGATTTCGAATTTTGCTCGTGTGAGCTCTCCGCCTGTGTTTGCTTCCTGAGCCAGGATCATGGCATGCAGCCGCTCCAGGCAGCGCAATGCATGACCCGAGTTGGAGAAACCAACCGCACCCACTTGTTTCGATATTTTTTCTCCCAATACTGGTTGCGGCAGTGTTGGCTGGTGTTCTTCGATTGGCCTGAGCTGCTTCCCTGACATGTAAGCATTATAGAAGTTCGCCGTTGGGGTGTCAACGGCGGGTAACGGTATGCTCTCACCGGTAAGCGCGTTAATCCTGGTTTTCATAGATATGACCCATTTGGGTGATGGTCAATTATGGCATTTACCCTATAATATAAGTTTGGGTGAAACAATAGTTTCAACACTCAGGATAAACCAACGATTGGGAGAAGAAAATTATGTTAAAAACACCAGCTCAAGTAATGGAAATGGCAAAGGGAGTTCAAATGGTGGACCTCCGTTTTGTCGATCTGCCCGGCACATGGCAGCACTTTAGCATCCCGGCGACAGAGTTTAGCGAAGATATATTCGAGGACGGGATTGGCTTCGATGGTTCATCCATCCGCGGGTTCCAGATGATCCACGAATCGGACATGCTGCTTATGCTCGATCCGAACACGGCATTCCTCGACCCGGTTCTTGAAGTGCCTACCCTTGTAATTTTTTGCGATGTTTACGATCCGATCACCCGCCAGCCTTATTCGCGTGACCCGCGCTACGTAATCACCAAGGCAGAGGCTTACCTTAAACAGACGGGCATCGGCGATATCAGCTACTGGGGTCCGGAAGCCGAATTTTTTATGTTCAATGATGTCCGCTACGGTGGGGGCACCAATTCGGGATATTATTATATCGACAGCCGAGAGGGCTGGTGGCAGAGCGGGGAAGACTTGAAACCAAACCTTGGCGCGCAGATCCCGCCAAAACGCGGCTATTTCCCCGTCCCGCCTGCAGACACTCAGCAGGATGTGCGCAGTCGTATCGTCCTGGCACTGCAGGCTGCTGGTGTGGAAGTGGAAGTCCACCATCATGAGGTCGCCACCGCAGGTCAGGCTGAGATCGACCTGAAGTATGACCAGATGAAGCGCATGGCGGACAAGATGCTGATTTATAAGTACCTGGTAAAAAATGTTGCCAGGAAAAATGGTCTCACCGCTACCTTTATGCCAAAACCGCTGTTTGGCGATAATGGTTCCGGTATGCATGTTCACACGAGCATCTGGAAGGGCAGCACGAATGTTTTTTATGATGAGACAGGTTATGCCCAGCTTTCCGAGACGGCGCGTTATTACATCGGTGGACTGCTCAAGCATGCCCCAGCCTTGCTGGCATTCGCCGCGCCGACCACCAATTCATACCGCCGCCTGGTTCCTGGGTTTGAAGCACCCGTAAACCTGGCATATTCGCAGCGCAACCGCTCAGCCATCTGCCGTATCCCGGTTTATTCCAAGAGCCCGAAGGCGAAGCGTGTGGAGTTCCGCGCTCCCGATCCATCAAGCAATCCGTACTCTGTGCTTTTCGGCGCTCCTCATGGCGGGTTTGGATGGTGTGCAGAACCGTATCGACCCCGGTGAACCGCAGGACAAGGACCTTTACGAGCTTCCTCCCGAGGAAGCCAGGCTGATCAAACAGGTCCCCGGTTCACTCGGTGACGTGCTCAAAGCGCTTGAGGCGGATTATGAATTCTTGCTCAAGGGTGATGTATTCACCATGGACCTGATCGAAGCCTATGTTGCCTACAAGCACCAGGCTGAGCTGGATCCGGTTCGCATGAGACCGCACCCGCACGAGTTTATGTTGTATTTTGATATCTAGGAGATCCGTTTGCGGAGGTGCGTGCTTTTCTTTTTTAGCCATCCGCAAACTCACAACATGCCCGAATGAATGGATGCTGCCCGTGCTTTACTACAGGGCAGCATTCTGGGTGCAGCAGATGGATGCACGGGGGAATGTGCCTGCACTATAATAAGCTGCAGGAGGTAGAATGAAACCAGGTTCAACAGATCTTTCTTTGACTGCTTCCGGCTTTGAGCATCTTGACCCGCGCTTGTTGGAAGTCCTTGAGAACCTGAACCAGATCAGCAGGGCGATTAATGACTCACTCGGTGAACGCGTCCCAGGTAATTTGCACCCGGACGACATCACCCAGGTGCTGCGCCTGATTGTGGAGAGCGCAGGCAGGGTGGTGCCCGATGCGTCCGCGGTTATTTATTCCCTGGCAGCATCCCAGGACCCAGCAAACCCCGGGCGCCTCAGACAGTGATACTCAGGGTGCTTCAGAGAGTGACTTCTGAGGATAGGGGGATTACGGCTTTGCATATTGTCGAGGGTTTCGGTGAAAAGTCGATCACCCATGCAGGCATCCGATCAGATGGGCTGGGTGCCCGTGCCTTTATTCATCGACAAAGAATCCTCTCTTACGAACATCCCGATCTGAACATTCACCCTCAAAAAGCCCTCGCTGGTGCCAGGACTGTCGCTTGTTTTCCCATGATCGCAGCCAATGAGGTGGTTGGACTCCTATATGTGTACCTCTTTGCCACGCGGGAATTCTCCCCCATCGAGCTCTTGATGTTGGAGAACCTGGTCAATCAAGCTGCGATGGCTGTGTATCAGCAGCGCCAGTTCTCATTGACAAAGCGGGTGTTGGCGCGCAAGGATGAAGAGCTGCGCCACCTGCGCCGCGCCGGTTTGTTAATCTCATCCCGTCCTCGGCTGCAGGAAACGCTGGAGGCGATCCTGCAGATGGCGCTGGAAGTGACGGATGCCAGGTACGGTATCTTCAGGCTGGTGGACGAGGGCGGTCAAAACCTGGTCACCCGGGCGATTGCTGGTGACCAGTTAGCCCAACCGCTTGTGGAAGCGCTGCCCATCGATGCCAGAAGTGTGATGAGCTGGGTTGCCAAGGAACGTCAGCCGGTGTTAATCCATGACCTTCAGTCGCAGCCCTGGTCCGCAATGTATTATCCGCTCGACGCGGATCTGGTCATGCGCTCCGAACTGGCAGTGCCCCTGGTTGGCTCCAGCGGAAGGCTTGAAGGGGTATTGAACCTCGAAAGCCCGGAAGTTGGCGCTTTCAGTGAAGCCGACAGCCACCTGCTGCAAGCCCTGGCAACCCAGGCGATGGTGGCGATTCAAGAGGCGCGCCTTCTCGATGCCCTCCAGGCGGTCGCCCAGATCCTGCTGGTGCTGCCCTACCAGGAGGTGCTCGATCATCTGGTGGAGCTGGCATGTTCCCTTCTGAACGCTGAAGCTTCCGTGATCTGGCTGCGGATGGACCATTTGCGTGCCACACCTGCCGTTTATCAGGAGAACGATGCAAGCCACCTCCTCCTGGTAAGTGCCTCACCAAATTATCGCGATGAGGGGACGTCTCGACAGGCGGGGTGGACGCACTCGGAAGCTCATGCTTCGAGCCACCATGACATGGGGCAGCTGCTCCCTGTCAAAAACAGCCTGGCAGGGCTGGCGATGTCCACGCGCCAACCGGTCGTGTCTGAGGATATCCGTACCGATGATCGTTTCCATCGTCGTGAGCTGGCTGTCCGCCAGGGGTGGAAGTATGCTCTGGTGGTGCCTCTTCTCGCAAGCCGGACAAACGATGAACACAGCCCTGACCACAGGTCTGAACCCATTGGCGCGTTCAGCGTGTACCGCAGCGAGACGGATCAGGACGCGTCTTTCCAGGGCACATTCGCTGGTTCGGAGTGGGACGAGAAAGTACTCACCTGCCTGGCGCATTACGCCTCTCTTGCTGTACAAAACGCCGATCGGCAGAACACCCTGCGCACCATCCAGGAGCGCAATGCCCTGGCGGAGACTTTCGCCGCAGTAGGGGACATCGCCGCAAACCTGTTGCATAACCTGAACAACAAGGTTGGTGTCATCCCCGTGCGTGTTCAGGGCATCCAGGACAAATGCCAGGATGCCCTCCTGGCGAATCCATATCTGGATTCCGGTCTGACAGAAATCGAGCGCAGCGCGGTGGAAGCCATGGCGTTCGTCGCGCGACAATCTGGCGCACCTGCACCCCATCCAGATGGCACCCGTTGACCTGAACGTCTGTGTCCAGAATGCTCTCCAGCAGGCGTCACTGCCGCCTGGGGTGATGGTGGAGATCGAAGGGATCGAGAAGCTTCCGCTCATCTTTGCTGGTGAACGCAGTATGGTACTTGTTTTTAGCAACCTGCTGGAAAACGCGGCAGCTGCCATGAATGGTGAAGGAACAGTGCACATTTCCGGTGCGGCTTCACCCAACTGGATCGATGTTAATGTGCGCGACAGCGGTTCGGGGATTTCGCCAGAGCTGCACAACATCATCTTCGAGTTGAATTATTCAAGCCTGCCGCCGGAATTTGGTCCAGATAAACGCAAACCTGGCAAGCTGGGTTTTGGGCTCTGGTGGGTCAAGTCGGTGATGAACCGGCTTGGCGGTAGCGTTTCGGTCGAAAGTGATGGGCGCAGCGGTACAACCTTCCATTTGCGCTTCCCGGTATCTGACCTTGTTGAATGAACATGTAGGTGACTGGTGTGACTGATCATCGCTCCCGAGCACTGGTTGTGGAAGATGATGGTTCCTGGCAGCAGATCCTTAGTGAGATACTGACGGATGCCGGGCTTGAGGTGGATTGTGCCGCCAATCTTCAGGAAGCCCAGGAAGCTATCTGCGTCCTCCAGCACAGACTCGCTGTGGTTGACCTTTCCCTGGGCGGTGGAGACCACACCAACCGGGATGGTCTCCTGGTTCTTGATGACATACGCCTTCACGATCCGGGATGTGTTACCATTTTACTGACGGGGTATGCCAATGTCGAGATCGCAGTCAGTGCGATCTCTGAGCATGGCGCGCTCACTTGCATGCGCAAGGAGGCATTCAACCGGCGCCAGTTTCGCCAGATAGTAGAAAACGCCTTAACCAGGCTGCTGGACTCATCCCCACCCGGCAGAGGCACAGACATGGGAGAGCTTCCCGCGGTCGAGTTGACTGATGGGGAGAAAGCCGAACCATCCTCACTCCCCCAAAGGGATGAGCAGCCTCTTGCGCTGGTTGTTGAGGACTCTGCCGCCTGGCGTGAAAGCCTGGTTGAGATTCTGTTGGATTCCGGCTTCCGGGTGCATGCCTGTGCCAGTTATGCGCAAGCCCTGGGTCATTTGCGCCGGGAAGTGTACCAGCTGGCTGTGATCGACCTTTCCCTGGACGGCTCACTCCCGCCGGTAACCTCCCTCTGGGACACTGGGGATGATGATGCACTCATCACGCAGTCTAAAGGAAAAGCCAGGCACGAAATGTATGGTTTCCGCCTGCTGGCAAGCACACATGCCGGCAGGATTCCTACGGTGGTGGTCAGTGGGGTGGCGAATCCGCAGGACATCGAACGGGCGTATGAAGACCACTCGATCTTTGCCTTCCTGCCCAAACAGGTGTTCAACCGCCAGGTGTTCCGGGACACGGTGTGTGAGCTCGTGAAATCCAGTGCGGCGTCGCGCGAGAGTGAGTTGGCAGCCATCCAGGAAGCCCTGACAGCGCGTGAGCAGGAAGTGCTAGAGCTCCTGGCAAGAGGCATGACCAACAAGGAGATAGCCGAGGTGTTGGTCATCTCCACCAACACGGTCAAGCGCCACTTGAAAGCGGTGTTCGAAAAACTGGATGTACACACACGCTCTGCAGCTGCGGCAAAAGCCATCAGTGCCGGCGCCGCGAGCGCCGGAACCTCCAGCTAATCTCCCAACCTGCAGTAGCAATTAAGCCAGGAACCGGCAAGCATCCGCCTCCAGCCAGAAGACAGTTTTTGGGGTAAACCGCTTAACTTTTGGTTCAATTTCCACAATCCAGCGTATATTGGTTGTTTTTTTAATATGAACAGATCAGAGATTGACCAGGCGGGCGTGTTGGATCTCGGGCTCTTTTTCCAGATCCAGCAGGAGCTCCTTGGGCACGCGCGAATCCAGGTTGATGAAGGACACGGCACGGCTGCCATTTTCTTCCCGCCCGTAACGCCACTGAGCGATGTTGATGCCTTCTCGTCCAAGGCGCGTGCCAACCTTGCCGATTACCCCGGGTTGGTCGAGGTTTTCCAGAACAAGCACATACCCTTCCGGGACGGCATCAACACGGAAGTGGTCATACTGCACCAACCGGGCTTCCCCGTTGCCGAAAAGCACGCCGGCAATAGTTCGGTGCCCTTCATCCCAGAACACACGGCAGGCGATCAGGTTAGGGTAATCCGCCAGGTCAACCAGTCCTTTCGCCTGTGCCATGGAGATGGACTGCTTGGAGGCAAGGACCGGGGCTGAGATCCAGTTCACGGTCTGCCCGTTGACAGAGCGCAGCATCCCAGCGAGCAGCATAGCTGCCACCGGGCGCACCAGCCCCCTGGCACCCTGGCTCGAGGCGCCCTCCCCCAGCACCTCAACTTCCACCCGCGTGATCCAACCCTCGGCGAGCTGCCCTTGTAGTTTTCCCAATTTTTCTGCCAGGTTTATATAAGGTTTGACCTGCCGGTAAAGCACTGCGGGATGTTCCAGGCTGCCTTCATAAAAAGGCAGGTTGACTACGTGTCTGTAATCTTCCATACGCAATGCCGCCAGCACGTCCTCCACGACCTGGTATGAGGTTAACGATTGGGATTCGAGCGTGTTCTGGTTCAGATGGGGAGCCACGACGGTGTTTGCCAGCCCCAAAAGAGGGTGTTCGGCTGGTGGCGGTTCCTGGTGGAACGTGTCCACTGCTGCACCCCCCAGATGTCTTGATCTCAATGCTTCGACCAGTGCAGCCTCATCGATCAGGTCAGCATGAACACAGTTGACCAGGAAGGCGCCTGGTTTCAATCTCGCCAGGGTCTGAGCATTGATCATATGGTGGGTCTGGGTCGTGTAAGCGGTGTGCAGGCTGATGATGTCTGACCGTTTCAGAAGTTCATTAATATCAACCATCTCTACCCCCTGTGCACGGGCGAAGGACAGGTCCTTATAAGGGTCATATGCCAGCACCTTCATATTAAATGCCAGGGCTCGCTTGGCAACCTCCTGCCCAAGACGACCGAACCCCAGAATACCCAGAACCTTCCCTTGCAACTCGAAACCTAATATCTCGTGCCTGTGCCAGTCACCCTGGCGTACCTGGTGGTCAGCCTGAGGGATCATGCGCGCCAGCGAGAGCAGCATTGCGAAGGTGTGCTCGACAACCGCGGTTATATGCGCCTCAGGAGCATTGATTACTGCAATTCCTTGCTCTGTCGCCGCGTCGATGTCGATGTTCTGTATCTGCGCTCCAGCCCGGGCGATCACCCTCAAACGCGGAGCCTGATTGAGCAGTTCTCTGTCAACCTGGGTAGTCGAACGCACGATCAGTGCGTCCATGTCAGCTAAAGTGGATAGAACCTGGGAGCGCTCCTTAAAAGGTCCATGTACGGCGACGTCTTCAGCCTGTTTGAGTACCTGCCAGCCTGACTCGTGCAGGTGGTCTGCTACGAGTACGTTGTATGGACTCACTATCCGCTTTCCTCTTCAGATCCATCCTGGCGCAGACCATTGGGTGGCGCGCCGTTCATACGCAGGTCTGCCAGGAACGCGCTGTGCATTTCAGGATCCTTAAAACTCACCTCGCCGGCAAAGATGCGCTGAATGCCGTCTGCCCACAGGTGCGGTCCCAGGTGGGGGTACTGGTTCGCTGAGGAGGAGGCGGAACCGCCCATCTTTCCCAGGGCAAGCGGGTACACTGGTGATAAGAAAGGGGTGTGGATATAGATGGGTGATTCACGCACCACTACCGGACGGTAAACGACTCCCCCGAAGCCGATGAAAAGGTCAACCTCATTCCTCGCCTCGAGGTCCGACAATCCATCGCCAACCATCAACGCTCTGCCCGGGTGCAGTGCTCGGATGCGTTGGATGATGCGGTTTTTTCCACCAGTGCCGGTCAGTGGGTTGGATTCCACGGCAAGATGGTTGGCAGAGGGGTTTTGCCAGCCGGATTGTTCCCAATACCGCCACCAAATTCCGGCGAGTTGGTCATATTCCATGTCCACCGCGTAAATATTCTGTCGGGGGATACCCAGCCAGGCGCCAAACTCGCGCACAGGCTCGATGAGCCCACCACTTACTATAAAGACCTCCACCTGGTGTGCCTGCAGGGCTTCGACCAGCTGGCGCGCGTCCGGGATAGCGCGGCTCGCGGTACAGGCTGGCAAGGCGCTGCACCTGGGACCGGGTTGGGTTCACCGCCATCAACCGCTGCCCGTAAACGGCTTCCAGGGGCAGGTCACCCTCCATGGCTCTTTTGGTAAGGGCGGCAATGCTGGCAGCAGTGCTAATTTTAGCTGCGCTAATGTTAGCGGTGCTGCTGGTGGAGCGTTCGGAAGGGTTTTGGTTGTCCTCTTCTTCGGCAATACGTGCCAGTTGGTCGATGCCCTCGATCGTCGACAGGGTGCTGTCGCAGTCGAAGATCGCCAGGCTGTAACTAGACCAGAAGGATGGCAGGTGACGATCCATGGTACGGATCAGGCTATTCAGATTTCTTGTCAGACGCTGGGCTGCCGGCTTTTTCGCTGGAGGTGGTTTTGGCTTCGCCTTCTCCAGTCTTCTTATCGGAGTTGGACTCCCCTTCATTTTTGCCAGTCGGTTCTTTGGATGGGGCAAATTTCCCGCCAGAGGGTGATTTGTGGTCCGTGGCGTAGAAACCCTTGCCTTTGAACACGATCCCAACCGGCAGGTAAACTTTCCTCAGGCTCTTTTCTTCGCATTCAGGGCATTGAGTCAGCGGGTCATCTTTGAAACTTTGGTGGATGTCAAACTGGACACCACAGGATTCGCATCGATACGTATAAACTGGCACTTCTTACCTCCATCCGTCAGAACGCAATTTTTGATTATATTCCCGTTCTGGTGGAATGGCAAGTACCCTCTGGTTTCTCTTACAAAACGCTAACACATGGCGCGGAGAAGCCGGTTAGGGGGGTTGGATGGTTGAGAAGGCGCTGATCCCGGGCAGGTGGTCTGGGAGAGGTATGTCGAGAAGAGTGTAGATTGTCGGAACGATGTCGGTGATGTGCAAATTTGATATCATGACATCTGCCGGCGGGATGCCCGCGCCAGCTGCCAGGAATACTCCTTGCATTGCCTCGATGCTGGCATCATAACCGTGCTGACCGTTGAAACTTGTGGGTTGGAAAACGCCACGGTAACCCCGGTGGCTGTCCAGGTTGAAACCCGGGTTCGCCTGGATGAAGATATCTCCGGTATGAAGGTTGTCCAGGTGTAGTGCAGCCAGATCCTCACGGACCAGGACGCGGGCAAATATCGCTTCGCCGGTTTCCGGATCGCGCAGAGACTGAAGAACTTCGATAATTGCGGACCGCAAGGAAAGGTATTCTTCCTCCGGTACAATCCCGTCTTTATCCCTGCCGGCGAGGTTAATGTAAACATTAGCGCTTCCGCCGCTGGCAAAGGCGATTGCCTGAGTTTGGTTGCTAACCACGTAGTCGCGCTCGTCGAGGATAAGCCATCCAGCATCTTCGAGCAAGGTGTTCAAGTTGACCATGGTGTGGACAGGCGCCATGCCGTGGTCGGAGACCAGCAGGAAAGTGGTTTCCGAAGGAGGAATCGCCTGGGTGAGGGCAGCAAGCGCCTGATCGGCGATCACGGCAGCTCTCTGGTAGTATTGGGCGTTCATTAAATCTATATCTGGATCATAACCGGCTGACTCCGGTGGGCGAGGGTAAAAGGCATGCCCGGCTGTATCGAACGGGTCCAGCCAGGTGAAGGTCAAGTCGGGGTGATAGCTCTGGAAAACCCAGGCTGTGACTTCTGCCATCCAACGGGTAGAGCGTTCGAGCATCACCAGGAATTGCTCTGCCGTAATCCAGCCGTGCTCGAGGGCATATGCATCCGCAGGGGCGGGAAAGAAACCAAACTGCTCGTCGAGTGCAACCTGCAGGGTGCGCGGGCTCGCCATGTTGTGATAAACACCGGTGTAGTAAATTTCGAGTGTCACTCCCCCATTCGTATTGCTGATCGACTGCAGCAGGAAATGTGCGCCAGCTTTCTTTGTCGGGTCAATCTCCAGTGCGCCCCACTCTCCTTTCTGCAATTGGGCAGCAGCTTCATCCATCACACGCACCCTGTTGAGCAGCACTGTATCATACGCTACGATGTTGTCGTCCATACTGTCAACGGCATACACATACACCTGGGCGACCTTGGGCACGATCCAACTCCCCTCGAGCGGCGGGCTGAATGAGATAGGTATGTCGCCTTCCCATTCCGTGGTGAGGGGTTCGAGTTTCAGGCTTTCAAGGTTTGAATACGCAAGGCGGGTACCGTAAGCGATGGTCAGATCCGCGGTTTGACCGGGCAGGAAAGGCGTGCCGCCGGCGATGAACAACGCTGCCGTCAAATAACCGGCGTTCGAGACACTCACCCAGGCTGGCTCCACACCATCAAGTGGCTGGCTGAAACCACTGCGGTACCAGTAGATCGAATCCGCCGGGTTGTGGTAAAGGTTGCTGACGATCCCGGTTTGCGATGGGTAGTGACCTGTCACCAGGCTGGCGTGAGCTGGAGCGGTGAGAGAAGGATTCACGGTCTTCAAAGGCATCAGACGCCCTGCTCCCCCAGGAATGCCCTGTTCCGCCAGAGATGAAAATGCAGGCAGGATGCCATCATTCATCCAATTTTGCACCTGTACATAAGGGGCGCCATCGAAAGAGACTACGATCAGCGGAGCCGGTCCCGGATTTTCAACAGTTTCTGGCAGAGGTTGGGCAGTCTTTTCTATAGGTCCTGACACTGCCTCTGTACTGGTCTCAATGGGCAGAACCTGCTTCCTTATCAAAGTTGGGGGGTTCCGTGCTGCTGGGTTCGACCGGGTTGGTAGGGGTTGGAGCGCCAGGTTGGTCCACCATGGCTGTGTTGGCAGGTGTGCAGGCTGCGAGCGCAGAGGCTGCGAGCGCAGAGGCTGCGAGCGCAGAGAAAGCCAGAGCGAAAAGTGCCGCTGCAGTTACCAGTTGGTTGGACCAGGAGCAGCGCTGTTTCGACTGGAAGAACTTCATTTCAGTTTATGTTGGCACGAAGATCAGGGGGACTGGGGAGAAAACCAGGAAAAATAACACCAGCCCGACCACCGCCAATATCTTGCGGCGTGTATCCAACTGCGTGATCTGGTCGAGGGGATCGTCGTACATACGTCCGAAGACGAAAAGCAGCACCGCCCACAGCCACCAGCCGGACCAGACGAATCCCAACAGAACCACAGCAATTAAAAGTAAGGGAAAAGCACGCCTTGCTTTCTGTCCGAATAGCGAATACAAGATGTGACCCCCATCCAATTGCCCGACAGGGATCAGGTTCAATGCCGTAACCAGCAGCCCCGCCCATCCGGCAAAAGCGACCGGGTGGATCATCACATCCAGACCTCCCCAGGGGAACGGCTTCCCGGTAAAGAAATAGGTAATCCAGTAAAGCAACGGATTCTGATCTCCAAAACTAATCGGTGAGGGCAGTACCTGTTGGAACACAATCCATTTCAGAAAAAGGTAGAGGATCGAGTTGCCCTCCATCTGAAGGGCGGTTTCGGGGATTGGCTCAAGGACACTGATGCGTGACAGCGAGAGCCCATAGATCAGGATGGGGATGGCAACGATTACACCTGCCAGCGGTCCGGCGATGCCGATCTCCAGCAGCGAGCGTTTATCTCGCGGCGGAGCCTTCATTTGGATCACCGCTCCCATGGTGCCGAACGGGCTGAGCGGGAACGGGAAGGGCACAAAATAGGGAAGGGTGACCGGGGCACGGTGGTAGCGACCGACCAGGTAATGCCCAAACTCATGTGCCAGCAGGATTGCCAGCAGGCTCAGAGCGAAGGGCAGTCCGGCGGGAAGGTTTTGGGCGATCCCCAGCATGATTTCTGGAAGACTTTGCCCGGGCACCGCCTCGTATGCGCTGGCAGCGCCGGTGAAAACAACGCTGACGAACGTTACCGCGAATAACACCAGGTTGACCCACGGGTTGGATGGTCGTGTTTGCACCCTGCCTGCGCGCAGGATGACCAGGTGCTGCCCATCCGACTCGCGGAACAACGGGGTCAGGTTAAACGCGGTCAACTTTTCATCCAACGCCGCGTATGCCTGCGATGATTCCATGAGCAGCTGCCCGCGGTAGCGCACCAGGTAATCTTTCTGGGGATCCCCGGCTGTGATGTCGTCGATCCTCAGGATTTTCTCTACAATAGGGGTGATTTGTTCGATTTCAGCCATCATCGTTTGTTAACCACAGGCGGGAGTGGATGGGAGTTGAACCCACCGCAGCCCGCAACGCGACCCGCCACCGGTTTTGAAGACCGGGGAGCCCACCGGGACCCAACCACTCCCACGTATTGGCAGTGTTGCCACCGGCGTAAATATACCACAATGCGCGCTGGTTCTATGGCAATGATGAGAGTGTTCGGATCATTCATCTAATTCAGCTTTGGCCCCACCGCCCTCTTGAGGCGGGGTTTTCACAAGGTAGATCAACGGCAGGCTGAGCAGGGTCATAGCATACTTTATTCCCAGGTTGAAGACGAAGATCTGCCAGACCACATCCCAGGGCAGCGTCCAACCGAAAGCGCCTACGGCGAAGATCAGGTTGTCGATGGGCACACTGACGCTGTTGCTCAACAGCACCCGGGCCCATTGGTAGCGCGTGGTGACGCGGGTGACGAACCAGTGGTAAATTTCTGTGTCCACCAGCTCGCTGACCACTTCCGCCGCAATCGAAGCCATCACGATGCGCCAGACTGGTGCCAATACAGCCGAGAACGCCTCACCCAGACCCCAGCTGGGGTCTGATGGCACGCTCGCAGTCCAGGTCAGGTAACCCGCCATGAACAGGTTGGCAACCGCAGCAGAGATCACAAGCACCTGGGCATTGCGCTTGCCCAGCAGCTTGTGCGCCAGGTCGCGCAAGGTGAAGGTTATTGGGTAGATGAAGGTGCCCATATCAACCGCCAGTCCCAGTACAATGCCAATCTTCAGGCTGGCGATGTCCGAGACCATTTGTGCAGCGATATATGCCGCGATTACAATCACAGCAGCGCGGGTGATTTTCATTTAAATCCCTCTTTGTCGACTAAGCAGCAGAATGAGCAATTCCCTGGTGCAGTGGTCGACTGTCCGCATTTACGGCTTCATTCAGCCTCCTGAACTCACCGGTACCAGCTTGATCCGGTCACCATCTTTGATAATTTTGTCATCAGTTAACAGTACACCTTCACGCACTGCCAGGACGCTCTCCGGGTTCATGTTGATAAATTTCAACGATCCTTAACTTCATTCCTGGTCTTGTCTCGAAAAATTCTATACGCAAGTCGAACTCGAAACTCATAAAACTGAATTAATGGGATGATCATGCAGGAATCGTAGAACCTGTTCATTCACGAGGTTGGGTTTGCGAAGGTGCGGTAGGTGACCGCAGTCCTCCAGACTAACACCATGTGCGTTGGGCATTCGCTCAACCAGCAGATGGAAAGAATCAGGGTTTAAAGTCCGCTCGCGCTTTCCCCAGATGACCAGGGTAGGGATATCGATCTGGCTTACATGATCCGCAAGATCCGGTGCTGTCTGCACCAGGTGGTAAACTAACGGGGAGGCATTTTTAAAATTCTCCGCCAGCAGCTGGCGGTCCTCAATTTCCAATGGGGGGCTTTCTGATAGACCTGAGCCCATCAGCATGGAAACAAACTTTTCCGGCATCAACTCCGCGAATTTCCCTGCAATAGAGGCAAAGTTACCCGTTTTTTGCACCAGGGGATTCAACTGTGTGGGTGAAAAGTAAGGGGCGATCAAAACCGCACGCCCAACAATCTCTGGATTGTGCAGCATGGTGAACAGGCAGAAGAACCCGCCTAGAGAGTGACCCACCAGGGTGACTGGGGTGGACAAACCGAAGCCCAGGATGGTTTCATGCAGCAAGTCATGGGCTGCGACTGCATTGTATGCTGCCACGTTTTCTGGACGAGTGCTCTCGCCATGCCCTGGCAGGTCCACCTGGTAGACACGATAACCGTGTGAGATCAGCGCAGGCGCCTGCCGGTACCAGCTGTTGCTGGCGGAAGCAGTGCCATGGATCAGGACCACCGGTTCACCATCACCGTGCATGGAGTGATGTATGTGGGTATGAGTGTGATTCTGGTTTGTAATTTTCATATTCAGGTTTGATATACTACTATTCAAAATCAACGTCAAGGTGCTGGTGGTCCTGCGACCAGCATTAAGCAGCTTTAAAGGTGGCAGAACATGGAAGTCATATCAGCTTCGATCGAATTATCCACATGTGGAAATGCCGACATTCAGGACATCACCGATGAGGTCTCTCAGTTGATATCGGAGAGTGGGCTCCAGGATGGGACAGTCACCATTTTCTGTCCTTCTTCGACCAGCGCAGTGACCACCATCGAGTATGAATCCGGAGCGGTTAGTGATCTCAAGCGCCTTTTCGATCAGGTTGTGCCTCCCGGGCAGCCCTATGCTCACAATGCTCGATGGGGGGATGGGAACGGGCACAGCCACGTGCGCGCCGCATTGTTAGGCCCTTCCCTCACTGTGCCATTCGTGAACGGCAGCCTGACCCTGGGCACCTGGCAGCAAATCATTTTCCTCGATTTCGACAACCGTCCCCGCCAACGCCAGCTCATCCTGCAGATCATGGGAGTATAAGTTTAGACACCTTCTTTCTGGCGCATCGCCTGGAAGGCGGAGATCGACACTTCGAGCATTTCGTGGGAGGGCTCGCGCGTGGTCAGTCGCTGCAGGGCGAGGTTGGGTTTGACCAACCAACGCACCCACGTCCAGTTAAGGTGACCGGCTGTCCAGCGGATGTATTCGTATGCCACAGATGCCAGCACGGGGATCATCAGGATGCGGCTTGCCAGGCGCGCCCATAGGGGCAGCGGTCCAAGCAGGCTGAAAAACAGCACAGAGACCACCACCAGCGTGAGCAGGAATGATGTGCCGCAGCGCGGGTGCTGAAGGGAATGTCGGCTGACACTCTCCGGGGTCAACTCAGCGCCGGCTTCGAAGGCGTTGATCGTCTTATGCTCAGCGCCGTGGTAGGCAAAAACTCTTTGGATGTCAGCCATCCGTCCGATCAGCCAAATGTAGCCGACCAGCAGCCCAAGGCGCAGCACGCCCTCGAACAGATTCCCCCACCATGCAGCTGCGGTTTGCTGCAGCGGTGCAGAGGCTGCTGCTGCCAAACCGGTTGTTGACGCGCTAACCAGGGGCTGTAGTGCCTGTGCTGCAAACAACGGCACCAACCATCGTTCGACCACAAATCCCAAAACAGCTGGGAGCACGAAGAACAAGCCCAATCCGATCACCAGAGCGATGATCAGGGTCAGGTATAAGGGGGCTCCTTCTAGCTTCTCGTCCTCCCCGGTCTGGGTATTGGCGGAGATGGTCAAGGCGCGTATCCCCAGGCTCAGCGCGTCCCAAAGGATCACCAATCCTCGGAGGAAGGGGACACGGCTCCACCTGCTGCGGTAAACTGCTGGCAGCTCTTCGGAGTGCATGGTGATCGAGCCGTCTGGTGCGCGCATGGCGATGGCAACATTTTGCGAACCGCGCATCATCACCCCTTCGATGACTGCCTGCCCGCCATAGGTGGGAAGTTTCGGCATTAACCCTGAAGGCACCTTCTCAGACACCGCCATCTTATGCATCCCCCAGTATGCCAATGAAGCGGATCAGTGCGTCGATACCCTTATAAAATGTGGGCAGGTGCAGCTTTTCGTTCGGGGCGTGCAGGTTGTCGTCCGGTAAACCGAAGCCGGTCAGGACCGAAGGAATACCGAGGATTTCCTGCATCTGGGCGACCACAGGCACACTGCCTCCCTCACGTTTGTACACCGGGCGCTTGCCCCAGGTTGCTTCCAGCGATTTCTCCAGGGCTTTGACTGCCGGCAGGCTGCGGTCTGTGACAGATGCCGGTCCACCAGCCAGGTTCAGCACTTCCCAGGTCACAGTTTCGGGCGCGTGCTCTTCAAGGTACTGTTCGAGCTGGCGCTGCACCTCAACTGGATCCTGATCGGGCACCAGGCGCATAGATATTTTCGCCATGGCTTTTGCCGGGATCACTGTCTTCGAGCCTTCCCCTGTAAAACCAGCCAGGATGCCATTGACGTCCAGTGTGGGGCGTGCCCCAACGCGCTCCGCGGGTGTGTAACCGCTCTCGCCATGCAGCCGCGGTGCGCCAGTCTGTTTCAGGTAAAAGGCTTCGTCCGCCGGCAGACGTCCTAACTCGGTGCGCTCTTCCTCACTCAACGGCTTTACGCTGTCGTAAAAACCGGGCAGCAAGATCCTGCCCTCTGCATCCTTCATCCCGGCGATCAATTCGCTCAACACCTGGGCTGGGTTTTGCACAACGCCGCCGAACAACCCCGAGTGCAGGTCATGTCGAGGTCCCTGTAAACGGATCTCGAAGTATGCCAGGCCTCGCAAACCGTATGTGATTGTGGGGATATCCGCCGCGATCATTCCGGTGTCCGGGTTGACAGCATAATCGCAAGCCAGCAGCTCTTTGTTCTCCGCGATGAAAACTCCCAGGTTGGGAGACCCGATCTCCTCCTCGCCTTCTATCAAAAGTTTGAGGTTGATAGAAAGGGCACCAGCCTTCATCAGAGACTCGATCGCGCTCAAGCTGGCAATCACCTGCCCTTTCATGTCAGAAGCGCCCCGGGCGTAGAGGTTCTCCCTAACCAGGGTGGGTTCGAATGGTGGTGTCTGCCACAGGTCCAAAGGTTCGGCAGGCTGCACATCATAATGCCCGTAAACCAGCACGGTTGGCGCGTCGGATCCTGCTTCCAGGTTTTCTCCATAAACTACAGGATGACCGCCAGTTGGGTGGATGGCAACATTCGCAAAGCCAGTCCTGCGCAGGTGGTCTGCGAGCCAATTGGCAGCCCGCTGCATGTCTGCCCTGGCAGCGGGGTCAGTCGAAATGGAGGGGATGCGTACCAGCTCTTTCAGGTTGTTGAGGAACCGCTCCTGGTTGTCGTGGGCATAGCGCAGGGCAGGTTCACTAAAATTGCTCATTCAGGCTCCTTAATCGATACCGGTATTGGTAAGAGCTACCGGTACAAAATTGTGTTGGGAAATCCGCGGACTGGTCAGCGGAGAAATCCAGTAGTAGTAAATTAATTGCTTCTGAAAAGGTATCATCTCCTTCCGGAAGACGGTCAGAATTATACCCGGATTGGTGGAAATAGCGCCAATCGTCAAGAGTGTATCCCTTTTAGGGTTCACGTTTCAAACATATCACGGCAACCATCCCACCCGATCTAGATAAACAAAACCTTTCCCCCATGGCAGAGAGCTCGAATCATCCAGCCGCACTCTCCTGCGCTGCACCTCCATGATCTTCACGCGCAGCGACTGCTCACCCTCTACTTCTTCAATCCCCAGAAATGCGATCAGGCTGCCATCCGGCGACCAGGCAGCGTGTGTATAGGGAAGTTCGCCCATGCTCAGCAGCGTACTGGTCAGCGACGGCGGGTTGAACACCCATAATTTACGCCCCAGGATCTTTCCTGAATAACTGCTCTGGAAGGTCTCGATCGCCAGCAGCCATTCTCCATCTGGCGACCATCTCAGGTACTCGTAATAACCAGGGATCTCCCTCAGGAGAACGTTACGGTCCTTTTCCAGGTGCTTCAAATAAAGTTGGGCTCCATTTTCCGTATTCGTCTGTATGTTTACAGAAAAAGTCTGGTCTGGGGAAAACATTGGTCCGCTTTTCCACGCTTCCCAGTCTCGATCAGTATCAGTTGAGACGTGAGCTGCCGCCGAACCGTCCAGCGGAGCGCGGTAGAGGCTGTCTTCTTTGTTGACGAGCACGGCATCCTCCTCCGCAGGAAGGATGCCCTCCAGACGAGTGCCTGTCCCACTGATCGCTTCCAGGCTTATGCCCTCTTCTTTGACGGTGACCAGGTATAGCCCGGAGAAGGTTTGCTCCCCGCCCACCCGCTCGCCCAGGTTGAGCACAATATGGACATTATCTTGCCACGAACCGGTTCCATCTGCAGTGCGAAGCAGATCCGGCACCGGGGTGATGATTGCTTCCGGAGTGACGGGAAGAGGTGTGGGATGAAGTGTTGGTGGCGTGGTCTCAATCGGTGTCGGGGTAAATGTCGGTTGCGGGGCTGCTTCGACCTGGTCGCTTTCGCTGTCTGTAGGGAAAGCGGCAATTGGTGAATTCAACATCTTCCACACAGCATCGATTGCTTGCAGGGCGGTGAAGGAGCGCCGGTCCCAGGCTTCGACTGTGATGTGGAAGCCGTCTTTATCCCGCGCCCAATCAAGCCCATGTCCTTCCAGCGGCTGCACGGCTAACCAGAAATTCCACAATGGCAGGTCGTATTCGTAAGCCACCCGGGCAACAGCCAGGTTGATCGTATGGTTGCCCTCAGTGTTGTCTGCCTTGGTCGCCAGGATAGGCACGGTTTTATGCGCCAGGGTGAATTCCACGATCTGGCGCAGGTAGTCCTCGTAGGTCTCCGCCGTGCGCCCGGGGAACCAGGTCTCCATGCTGATGATTGCGATACTCGGTCTCCACATGCGGAATTCGCACTCCAATGGGTTCTCGCCTTTCTGGCAAGCCTGGCGGTCTGACCACAATGGAGAAAGCACCGAGGCGACGTTGAAACCGCCGCGCACTGCCTGACCGTCGCGGTCGAAGGAGCCGCGGAACTGCTGTACGGTTTCTTCCAGGTGATCATAACCGTCCGCAAACCAGTAATTACCCGGGCGGTCATAGATACCCATGAAGGAAGCCGAGACGTTCTGGCAGTCACCTATCTTGGTGAAAGCGCTTGAGTTGTTGCCGGTTTCGATCCCTTCCAGATACAGGGTTTTCAGGCTGTTGTTCAGACGCTGAGGTACAACGGGCCACTTCTGCCAGTCTTCTGGCGGCAGGCGCAGGTCTGGTGTCGGCGTAGCTGGTGCATTTTTCAGGTTATTCGGGACTTTTTCCAGGGGTTGTGAATCAGGCGCACCATCTTCAAGGGCTTTCCGGTTTTCATGCGGTAACTGTAACTTTGTTCACGACAGGCTGGAGTGTGGGGGTGCGCGTCGGTTCAGAGCCTGGTTTTTGCCCTATGCCAGGATCGCTGGTTGCTTCTGATTGATTAACGGCAGGTGGCAGTTCGCTGGCAATCGGCTGCATGGTTTCCTGGTTTATTCTGGCACATCCTGCTATAAAAACGACCAGGAGCAATGTGACTGCTATGCTGACTGGAGGCAGGTTACTGGAGAAAAAGGTTTTGGATGTGACTTTGGGTGGCTTATTCATTTGAGGTGGGTGGTTTCCCAGCCTGATCGTCGTCCAGACGGTCTGGGTAGCCTGAAGAAAGGAACATCAGGTAGCAGACCAGCAGGAAAGCGGTGAAGAGCATGGTGAAAGCGAAGAAGCGCAGATTATCCAGAGGGTCAGCAAATCGCCCCATTACATCCTCGATGATCGAGCGAGGGCGGATGAGCAGGTCCCAACTGTTCCAGCGCTCGAAACGCCCCAGGTAAATGCCCAAACCACTCAGCCCTAGGGCGATGCCAACGAATACCCATCCCATCGCCTTGCCGAAGTACCGCCGTGTGATGCGCTGCATGGTGTGCAGAGACGCAATTGCCAGGAAGATGCCCGTCCAGGCGAAGATCGAGATTAGCAGGATGTCGTACCATAACGGCACGTAGGGACGCTGGTATAGATGCAGGAAATCCGTGATAATGTAAGGCGCGTTGGGGAAGAAGATCAGCCATAGCCCACCTGCAGCCACGATACGCCACCAGCGTTTTGGGGTGGTGATGTAGAAATAGGCTGCCAGCATGCTGAAAAGATAAGGCACCCACGCAAGAAACAGGTTCCACACCAGATTGCGGTAAACCAGCCAGCTGTCTGACTGGTATATCCGTCCTGAATAAGTGAAAAGCGCAAGTCCTGTCGAGAGCACGATCGGGTAGAAGGATTGGGTCGCCAGGAAGCGGTGTATTTTAATGAGTAGTTCCATGATTGCCTGAGATTATATGCGATATTTCCTGTCTTCGTTTGAGCTCAGTTGAGTTGTTGGGGTGGGGATTGCGGTGGGTTTCCGTGCTAAAATACATCCAATGGCTGAGCTTTGTGGAGCAGTTTCGTGAACCCGTTCGTGCCACCCTGGCTGGAATGGGCGCGCGAGATCCAGGCGATTGGGCAGACAGGGCTCCATTATTCCCTGAACGATTATGATCGTGAACGCTACCTCCGCCTGGAAGCGCTTGCAGCCGAAATCATCAGCCAGCACACGACCCTGCCGTTGGCTCAGGTGGTGGAGCTTTATGACCGCCAAACAGGTTATGCCACGCCACGCGTCGATGTGCGTGGGGCAGTTTTCAACCAGGGGAAGATATTGATGGTGCGTGAGCGTATGGATGGGCGCTGGACGCTCCCAGGCGGCTGGGCGGACGTCGGCGATGTCCCCTCTGAAGCTGCAGAAAGGGAAGTGAGGGAGGAGGCTGGCTTCCGTGTCCGGGCGAAGAAGGTGATCGGGGTGTATGATGCCAACCGCAGCGGACCTTTGGAGCTTTTCCACGCCTTCAAGGTGATCTTCCATTGTGAGTTATTACAGGGGCAGGATGCCGATGCGGGTGCTGAATATGCCAGTTTTGAGACTAGCGAGGTGAGGTTTTTTGGTCGGGATGAAATTCCGACGGAGCTTTCAAATGAACGTACCCGTATGAAGCACATCGAAGACGCTTTCAGGTCTTCCCAGGAGCCTGACATCCCAACGGTTTTCGATTGAACAGGGTATGGAATATAGATTTGGTAGATAATTAAGATTTTACGGATTGAAAAAAGGTTTATTACGATCAGGATCATCATCAACTGGGGTGTTTTTTGACAAAAAAATGCTGCTGATTACCAATGGGACTTTGATAACGTGGGAGGAACCGAACCGTATCCTGGCGGATCATGGGTTGCTGGTCGCGGATGGCAGGATACAGGAAATTGGCGCATCATATAAACTGGAGAGCGCTTACCCGGGTGTTGAGCACATGGACGCCAGGGGGCAGATCGTGATGCCAGGCAGCATCTGTGCCCACACCCATTTCTACGGTGCCTTTGCCCGTGGTATGGGCATCCCCGGTCCGGCGCCGGCGGAGTTCACCCAGATCCTTGAGCGGTTGTGGTGGCCATTGGACAGGGCGTTAAGCCTGGAAGACGTTCGTTATTCCGCGTTGGTGATGTTGGTGGATGCGATCCGCCATGGCACGACTACGCTGGTTGACCACCATGCCTCGCCCAATGCCATTGATGGCTCCCTGGACGCCATTGCAGAAGCGGTGGATGAGTTTGGGCTGCGCGCCGTTTTGTGTTACGAGGTGAGTGACCGTGATGGTCCCGAGAAGGCGCGCCAGGGGATCGATGAGAATGTGCGTTTCCTGCGCCGCGCCAGGACTGAGACGATTGCCGGTGGCAAGGTGGCAGCCACTTTCGGGCTGCACGCCAGCCTGACCCTCTCGGACAAAACCTTGGAGGATTGCAGGGAATCGGTGCCGGACGATAGCGGGTTTCATGTCCATGCCGCTGAAGGCGCCGCTGACCAGTACGACAGCCTGGCGAAATCTGGCTTGCGTGTGATCGAGCGCTTGCAGCAGCATGATTTGCTGGGAACGCGCTCAATCGCTGCCCACGCCGTTCATGTGGATGCGCGCGAGATTAACATCCTGGCGGAGACTGGCACCTGGGTCACTCACCAACCCCGATCCAATATGAATAATGCCGTTGGCGTCGCCGCAGTAGAAGGTATGCTGCGTGCTGGCGTGCCGGTTTGCCTGGGGACGGATGGCTTTTCGTCTACCATGTGGACGGAGGCTAAAACCGCCTACCTGCTGCAAAAAAGCTGGCACGCCGATCCACGCAGGATGCCGGGCGGGGATGTTATACGCATGGCAGTATATAACAACGCCGCACTGGCAGGAAGTTTCTATCCGGATGCCCCCTTCGGAGTGCTGGCACCAGGCGCGCATGCCGATCTCGTCTTCGTCGATTACCATCCATTCACGCCCATGGATCCCGAAAACCTGCCCTGGCATATCTTGTACGGTTTCCAGGAAAGCCAGGTAACGACGACAATTGTGGCGGGAAAAGTATTAATGAAAGATCGCAAGCTTTTGGTATTGGATGAAGCAGAGATTGCCGCTCGCGCCAGGGAGTTGGCGCATGGTGTGTGGCAACGCTATCATGATAACGTGACCATAAAATAAGTCCACCACTGGAGGACCGATAACTGTTATGAACCAAGATCAAAAAAATATACCCCCAAATAAAATCTCTTCAGAGGTGCAGTCTGGACGTGAGCAAATTCTGGCGATTTTGGGCGGAACTGGCAAGGAAGGTCCCGGCTTGGCGATGCGCTGGGCGCACGCCGGTTACCGGGTGATCATCGGATCGCGCCAGTTGGAGAAAGCGCAGGCGACTGCATTTTCGTTGAACGAATTTCTGGGCATCGACACGGTAACCGGCATGGAGAACAAGGCTGCCGCGCGCGCTGCTGACATCTGTGTGCTCACGGTGGTCCAGAGCGCTCACCAGGCGATTCTGGAGAGTTTGCGGGATGACTTGAAAGGTAAGATCCTGGTGGATGCCACTGCCAGGGTCGAGTTTCGTGACCCACGCCCGCCGAAACCGCCTTCAGCTGCGCGTCACGCCCAGGAATTGCTCGGAACAGAGGTGACCGTAGTAGCAGCGTTTCAGAACGTCCCCGCTCACTCGCTCAAACAGAACCTGGATGGGCAGTTAGACACGGATGTGCTGGTGTGTGCCGATGATGCCCAGGCTGCCTGGATGGTGGTCGAACTGGCGAAAGCTGCCGGGATGCGCGCATATTATGCCGGCGACCTGGACAACGCAGTAGTGGTCGAAGGTCTGACCTCCTTATTAATCAATATTAACAAACAGTACGGCGTTAAATCAGCCTCGATCAACATCTCTGGCATCCCAGACTAATACGGAAAATTACGCACTTCCCCCATGACCTTGACCTTAACCCCGCTCAAAGGAATCCCCCTCATCCAGCCCGGAGCAGACCTTGCAACTGTCCTCCTGGTAGCCTTGAAGGAGAATGATATCGCCCTGAATGATGGTGATATCCTCGTGGTGGCACAGAAAATCGTCTCGAAAGCGGAGGGCAGGCTGGTCGATCTTGCCACGGTGACGCCTTCTCCTCGTGCTCAGGAGGTTGCCGCAATCGCGGAGAAGGATCCCCGTCTGGTGGAGGTGATCCTGCGCGAGAGCAGTGAAGTTTTACGTGTGAGACCCGGCACGATTATTGTCGAACACCGCCTGGGTTTTGTCTGTGCCAGCGCTGGCGTGGATCATTCGAACGCCAGCCTGGATCCCCATCTGCCGGCTCGAAGTGACGGAGGCACCAGTGCGTATAATGAGAATGAATGGGTGCTTCTGCTGCCCGAAGACCCGGATGCTACTGCGCGTTTGATCCGGGAAAAGTTGCAGACGTTCACCGGTAAGCAAATTGGTGTGGTGGTCATCGATTCACATGGGCGCGCCTGGCGCTTGGGCACGGTAGGCGCGGTCATCGGCATGTCTGGCGTGCCGGGTTTGGTGGACCTGCGCGGGTTGCCGGATTTGTTCGGTTACGAGTTGAAGATCACCATTGTCGGGGCAGCGGATGAATTGGCTGCTGCCGCTTCGCTGGTCATGGGGCAGGCGGCTGAGGGAACCCCGGTCGTGCATGTGCGTGGATTTCCCTATCCCCTGCGGGATGGCTCGCTTGGGGAGCTACTTCGCCCGAAAGAAATGGATTTGTTCCGGTGAAGACGGTTTACGGGATCATCACCATCCTCGAAAAAAGTGAAAACCCGCGTGTCTTCCGAACCTGGACAGATTTGGTAAAGAGCTGCCAATTACCAGGGGAATTGCTTTCACCCGTCCCACATTTTACCTGGCATGTCGCTGAAAGCTACCAGCATCCGGAAGTGATCCGGATCCTCGAAGATTTCAGTCGGAAACGCAAACCATTCCGGGTGCAGGCTACCGGGTTGGGTCTGTTCACTGGATCTTCGCCGACGCTGTATGTGCCGATCCTGAAAAAGATCCGTCTGATCAGGATACACCGCAAACTGTCGCAGCAGGTGACCCCTTTCAGCGAAGGTGCCTTCGAATATTACATGCCAGACCAGTGGGTGCCTCACGTTACCATCGCTTCTGGCGTAGATCTTCCCCATCACCTTGCTTGTGCTTTAGAACAGCTGGTTTACCGGGAAATCCGCATTGATATCACTGTGGATCACCTGGCATTGGGTCACTTCACACTTGGTGGTGCGTGGGGAATCGACAACACCTTCCACTTTGGGAGAAAGGAAGATGTGCTGGGTGTTCAGGACAGTTTTCAAAAGGAGCAGGAGGCTTGAAGATCGTAGCCATCGCCGGCGGGGTTGGCGGTGCCAGGATGGCTGATGGGCTGGCGCAAGAGCTTGCGCCGGACCATCTCTCCGTTATCGTAAACGTGGGGGATGACTTCGAACACTTTGGTTTGAAAATTTGCCCGGATCTCGACACCGTTTGTTACACCCTCGCCGGGCTGGCAAATCCGGAAACCGGATGGGGAAGGGCGGCAGAGAGCTGGGAAGCGATGGCTACCATCAATACGCTGGGCGGACCGGGTTGGTTTCGCCTGGGTGATCGTGACCTTGGTTTGCACCTGGAACGAACCCGCCGTCTGGCTGAAGGGCAGACACTCAGCGCCTTCACGCGGGACGTATGTTACGCATGGGAGGTTGGGAACGCTGTCCTGCCGGTCAGTGACCACCCGGTGCCCACGATGGTGGGGACATCACATGGAGAACTGCCCTTCCAGGAATATTTTGTGCGCCTGCGCTGCGAGCCAGCAGTGACCGGCTTCCACTTCTACGGGGTGGAAAATGCCAGCGCAGCTACTGGCGTGATCGAGGCACTCGACGAGGCGGATGGTATCGTATTCTGCCCGTCAAACCCGTGGGTGAGTATTGACCCCATCCTGGCAGTGCCCGGGATTCGAGAAGCGCTGATGAATGCGAAGAACCGGGGAGTGCGTATCCTTGCGGTGTCCCCAATCATTGGCGGTGGGACGGTAAAGGGACCCGCTGCCAAAATGTACCGCGAATTGGGGATTGAGCCATCCGCAATCGCGGTGGCGCGACATTACCAAGATTTGCTTACCGATTTCGTCCTCGATGTTGCAGATGCGCACCTGATCTCTGCTGATACGGGAGCGGAACAAACCCTGTTGGAAAAAGTGTATTTCTGGAGTGGCGACATTTTAATGAAAGACCGCCTGGACAGGGGCAGGCTTGCGGCTGAAATTCTGAAGGTTTTCCGCAATAAAAACAATCAAATCGGCTGTGGGGTCTATGTGCAGTCACTTTCCGCGATCAGGCTTCAGGGGGGTGCCTGATGACTTTCTGGGTGATCGTGCCGGTGAAGCCTCTGGGCAGAGGTAAGTCAAGACTCTCGGGAGTCCTGTCTGCAGAAGACCGGCTGGAGATGAACCGTGCGCTGCTCGAGAACACGCTGGTGACCTTGAACTCGGTGCCGAGGGTGGCGCGCGATTCTGGTGGTGAGCCGTGACCCGGCGGCTCTGGCGCTGGCGCGGGACCACAACGCCCTGACCGTTCAGGAGACCGGCGAGCCGGACCTCAACACCGCGCTGCAAAGGGCGACCGTCGTTGCCAGGCAGTACACCTTGCGCGGCGTGTTGATCCTGCCGGCTGACCTGCCGTTGCTTGAACGAGCCCATATTGAGACCATCCTGCAGCATGACCCTGGACCGCCAGCTGTCATCATCGTCCCCGACCGGAACCGTCGAGGTACCAATGCCTTGTTGGTAGTTCCGCCCGGGCTGCTGGATTACCAATTCGGCAGGAACTCATTCAAGCGGCATTGTGTTCAGGCGCGCAAAAAAGGCGCCCAGGTTGTGGAAGTGCAAATTCCTTCCCTGGCATTGGATCTGGATTTACCCGAGGACCTCGATCTCGTCGAAGTCGAAACCGGGAGGCGAGAATTCTGGCTGAAAACCAACGCGAAAACAATCCCGGGAAGCGAAATTGGGAATGGGCTTGATGTTCAAGGGCCCTCCACCGGTAGAGGGCAGTTTGTATAAGGAGGCAAAATGAGTTCACAAAAGATGCAATCTCGCGTTGCTTTATACCTGCAGGATGCGCACGACCTGCGCGATGGATTGGACATCGTGCGTTACGCTGAAAAGCGAGGTTTTGAGGCGGTCTGGCAGGCTGAGTCGCGCCTGGTACGCGATGCTGTGGTGCCAATGGCGGCTTATGCTGCGGTCACCGAAAAGATCAAAGTCGGTTCAGGTGTGATCAACAACTGGACGCGCAACATTGGCTTACTCGCCTCCACATACCTGACCCTGGACGACCTGGCGCCCGGCAGGATCCTGTGCGGCATTGGTGCCTGGTGGGATCCGCTGGCGCGTAACGTAGGCATCGAGCGGCGCAAACCACTCACGGCGATGCGCGAGACGGTCGATGTGCTGCGCCGCCTGCTGAATATGGAACGGGTCACCTATCATGGGGAGTTTATACACGTGGAAGGGATCGAGCTGGATGTGGTGCACGGTCGCAGGGAGCCTCGAGATGTGCCCATCTTCATCGGCGCTACGGGCGACCGCATGATGGAGCTGACCGGCGAGATCGCCGACGGTTGCCTGCTCAATTACTGTGTTCCGCCAGTGTATAACGACAACGCGCTGGAACTGCTCGAAAAAGGGGCGCTGAACTCGGGACGCAGCTTGCAGGAAATCGACCGTCCGCAACTGGTTGTCTGTTCGGTGGATCATGACCGCGAGAGAGCGATCGACACCACACGTGAATTGCTGACCCAGTACCTGGCACAGCAGCCGCACATCGCCAAAGCATCCGGGGTTTCTGTGGATGTGGTGGCGCAAATCCAGTCCATTCTCGGGTGGCCCGCAACGAAAGAGCAGATCCAAAAAGCCAAACACCTGGTGCCGGAAGAATTGATCCAAGCCATCACGGCTTCGGGGACGCCGGATGAAGCCAGGGCGAAGGTGGAGGAATACCGCCGCCACGGCTGCACCTGCCCGGTGCTTTATCCGGTTGGTGGGGATGTGCACCTTTTGATCGATACGTTTTCGAGCTGGGTAGTGGATTGTACGACAATGAAGACTGCTAGAAGACACGAAGAAATTTTTGATATTTACTTTGGAGAGTCTATGACAATTGTGCTTGATGGGAGTGGGTTGACGGTTGAAAAATTGGTGCGCATCGCCCGGGATGGGGAAGCGGTGGATCTGCACCCGGATGCCCTTGAGAGGATCCGCGCCAATCGCGTCATGCTGGAAGAGAAGATCCAGGCGCGCGAGATCATGTATGGCACCAACACTGGCATTGGAGAGTTTTCCGAGGTGGTCCTCACTGACGAGCAGGTGGAGCAGTTCCAGCGCTACCTGATTTACAACCACGCTGCTGGGATTGGTGAACCTGCGCCCGTCGAATACGTCCGCGGGGCAATGACCGGCAGGATCAACGTGCATGCCCACGGTAATTCTGGATGCCGCCCCGAGATCACCCTCACCCTGGTGGATATGCTCAACAAAGGCGTCACCCCGGTCGTCTGCCAGAAGGGGTCGGTGGGCGCATGTGGAGACCTGTCGCCCATGGCGCAGCTGGCGCTGCTGCTGATGGGAGAGGGAGAGGCGTTTTACCAGGGCGAACGCCTGCCGGGGCGTGTTGCCATGGACCGTGCAGGCATCCCGGTGCCGGATCTCAAGGCGCGCGATGGGCTTGCCGCGATCAACGGCTCGAACCTGCTCACTGCCATGAGCGCCATCCACCTTTACGACATGAACCGCTGGTTGAAGCAGGCGGAAATAGCCTGCGCCATGAGCCTCGAGGCGCTGCTGGCGAACATGAAACCCTATGACGTTCGCCTGCACCAGCTGCGCGGCTTCCCCGGCGCGGTACGCTCCGCGACAGCTATCATGAAGTGTATCTCTGGTTCTGACCTGGTGTCCGGCAGGATCAAGACCAAGGTGCAGGATGCTTACTCGATGCGTTCCTCGCCCCAGGTAATCGGCGCAGCTCACGATGTTGTGGCTTATGCCAGGCAGCAAGTGGAGACGGAGCTGAACGGGGTGGGCGATAACCCGGTCTTCCTGACCGGCGAGCGCCTGACCCTGACCGGGGCGAATTTCCAGGGGACGCCGGTCTCCCTGCCGATGGACATGGCTGGTGCTGCCATTACCATGGTCAGCGTGCTCTCGGAGAGACGCTTGAACCGCCTGACCAATCCGGCGCTCAGCGCTGGTCTTCCAGCCTTCCTGACCAAAGGCGCAGGGATGTTTTCGGGTATGATGCTCAGCCAGTACACCGCAGACAGCCTGATCGTCGAACAGCGCATCCTCTCCGCTCCTGCCAGCATCCAGTCGATCCCGGCTGCCGCTGACCAGGAGGATTTTGTCTCCATGGGCATGAACACAGCCATCAAGAACGCACAGATTATCGATAATGCCTACGGAGTCTTGGGCATCGAGTTCATGGCGGCAGCGCAGGCTCTGGATTTCCGCGAGTTCACCCCAGGGAAAGGGGTCAATACTGCACGGAAGATGATCCGCAAGTACGTGGAACATCTTGACGAAGACCGTCCATTATATCCGGACCATAATGTGATGAAGGATCTGGTTGCATCCTGTAAAATATTGGAAGCCGTTGAGGCTATTACCGGCAGTTTAGGCTGATGCTGATGTCATTTCTAGAAGATCGAACCTGATCAGGAGAGGTGTATGATGAAGACTTTTAAGCGAGTCCTGGTTGTAATCGCCATGGTTATCTCAATCTTGATGATCATCGTGGCTCTTGCCGGGGTGGGTGGCAGCTGGTGGCTGAATGAACGCCTGACCACAACTCTGGTCGATGTCGTTCAAAGCACAGAAGTGCTGGTTGAGGGCATCAATACAGGACTGGTGCGCGCCAACGATGTCGTTGTCACAGGTCGTGATATTGTTGCTGAGATTAATGGCTACCTGACCAACGCCGGGGAATTAATCGAAGGTGGGGAACCGCTGCTCAACCTGGTCGATCGATTGATGGGCGAGGAACTAGGGCAAAAGATCAATTCTGCCCTGGTTACCGTGCGCTCAATCCTGGATTCGGCTGCGAGCCTGAACCAGTTCCTGGAGAGTTTGAACGAGATTCCATTGGTCAAAGTGCCAACTTTTGCCACTCAACTTCAGGCTGTAGAGGACAAGATCAATGAGGTAAACAACACAATCGCGGACATCCGCCTGCGTTTCCAGGAGTTCCGTACTTCATTGGTCGTGACAATGATTGACCCGATTGTGCAAAGGGTTGAAAAAGTGGACAGCGATCTGGCGTTCATCGAGAGCGAACTGACAGGGTATATCGATTTATCGACCACAGTGTTGGTTGCTCTTGAGACGCTGGAAGAAAAGCTTCCCTTCTGGCTGGATATGCTCACCCTGATTGTCACACTGGTCCTGGTTTGGGGTTTGGTTGCGCAGGCAGCTGTGCTCCTGGCGGGTTACAACTACCTTAAGTTTGGGGTATTTGTTTTGAGGCTTGAACCAAAAGGTGGATCAGAATCGGCACAAGTGACAGCAGAAGCTGTTCCAACAGCCGAAGCTGTTCCTGCTGCCGATACTGATGAACCAGCGGGTGCAGAAGAAGAGCAACAACCTGCCGGACAGGAAGTGTTGGTGGATGAATCCGAGGATTCTGATATGGAGGAAGAAACCCAGGATTAAAACAACCCAAGTCGACCATTGACAAATAATAGAACGTGTGTTCTAATTTTTACCCAAAGATGGTTACTTAGAACACAAGAAGGTCAGCATGACTAAGCACTTCAGGTTCATTTTTTGGGGATTGATCGCCTGTGTTTTTCTCGGATTGGCTGGTTGTGATGTGCCTGCAGAAAACGCAGGTCCTCTCCTCTCTCAGCCTGACGTAATCCCGCAGGGTTTCTGGCAGGTCAAATCCACGGATGGGGTTAAGCTCTATCAAAAGGAATACAAGAATGGGACGCCTGATTTTGTTCAGATTGTGCATCTGGACCAGGGCGCTGCCGTGGAACTGCTTCACGGTGCGGTGACGGCGGAGCGTCCTGGCAAGGGTGTTTTCGGGGGCAACGATGCCCGAATCCAATCACAAAGCTTGCAGAAATTCTGGAATGCTGCCACCCAGTTAAGCGATAAAGTCTTCTGTGTGACCAACGGGCAGTTTTTTTACATGCCGGAAAGCCCCACTCGCCTGACACTCCCTTTGAAAGTAGACGGAAATGTGATCACCGATGGGTTCGGCGCGGATCAGTTCATCGGCAAACGGTTAATGCTCGAATTGTGGAAGGGGTATGCTGATATCCGCGAATTAAACAGGGAGAATCTGTACAACTCCTCAGCGCCAGATATCCTGGGTGGGTTGAGCGTCGATGCCAACCGTCGCGCCAAGGATTACACCGGGCGAACCTTCGCCGGTGTACAGGATCGTAATGGGGATGGGATATTCGAAACTCTGTACATATTCAACACGCGCACTGCCCGTCAGGTGGACGCAGACGCTGTCCTGAAAAGTTTTGGTGCACAGAAAACCATCATGCTTGATGGGGGTGGGTCCACCCAGCTCCTCTGTGAGGGACAGAGCGTGATTTCATCTGAGCGCCTCATCCCGCAGGCTCTGGCAGTGATCGCCAGTGAGGTCGAGTTCACAGAGACAGCCCGGGTTACCAACGCTGTCGTTATTGATGCCGCTTCCGATCAGCAGTCATCCTCTGCAGCGGATTCTCCGGTAGTGGAAAGTGAGGCGCAGATTGAAGTCCAACCAGTGGTGGATAATTTACCGCAGGCAGACGAATTACAGGCACAGGCGCAGGTTTCAACCGGTATCGACCAGCAGAATGCATCTGTAGAATATGCTCCACTCAAGCCTGTAGAGTTGGATAACCTGGTCGTAATCCCAATCATTATGATCCCTGTTGCGCTGATTGTTTTATTCATTGCCAGCCGCTTGCGCCGTCCCGAGGAAGATTATTAGGATAGTTCCGTTTTTAAGAAATCCTACATCCGAAAGGGCTTCCATCATGTGTTTTGACGATGGCGCGCTTGCCCGATGTTTGGGATAATTGAGTTCATTGATCCCCTCAATAAGGAAAATCACAGAGGAAAAATATAATGACCTTTCGATTGCCTGAAGACCTGGAGCAGTTATGCGATCCCAAATTATTTCACAGACCGGACAACCTGACCGTAGCCTGCTGGACATTCCCGCACTGGCACCCTAATCCTTTTAATGATCGCCTGTATGGTCCTGGGTGGACCGAATATGTCCAGATGCGCGGCTGCAGACCCTGGTTCGAAGGGCATCACCAGCCTCGCACACCAATGCTCGGAGAGCTGGATGAAAGTCTGCCGTCAACCTGGGAAAGATATATTGGGCTGGCGCGACCTGCAGGGATCGATGTTTTTGTTTTTGATTGGTACTGGTTTGACGGAGGTCCGGTCTTCCATGAGGCGCTTGAGAATGGGCTGATGAGGGCTGGAAATCTGGATCAGATGAGATTCTCGGTCATGTGGACGAACCATCCCTGGGCGATCTGGTTCCCCACCTCAGGTTATTTTCCCCAGGAAGAATATTTACGTGAATGGGAGACCAGTGGGCTGGGTGGGTACGAATTGACCCATACAGCGCCCGAAAAGGTCGTTGATGTTTGGCGCAGTCTGTCATACATTATTTCAAGGTATTTCCATCACCCGCAGTACTGGCGGATAAATGGAGAGCCTGTATTAGTGATATGGGACATTGCTCGCCTGGTTGCTGAATTTGGCAGGGATGGTGTCTGCCAGTTGGTGGATGAACTCCGCGGCTTCGCACAAAAACTGGGCCATCCAGGCATTTACCTGCACGCAGTAGTACAGGAAGCAGGTGTGCGTTCCCTGCTCCCCGATCTTGACTCCATTGGATTTCAAAGTTACAGCAACTACAATGCGATTGCCATGGCTTCAGGCAACCGTCCAGATGATGAAGACCTGCTTGATTATGGGATCCTGGCAGCCAATGTAGTCAGCCAGGTCTGGAAGGAATATGACGCCTTATCACCGCTGCCGTGTTTTCCGAACATCAATCCAGGGACGGATAATGCCCCGCGCGTTCTCGAGCGCCCTCGCTCTGGAACACCCAGCCGAGAGAAATGGCCTGGCACGCCGATTGTGGTGAACGAAACACCGGCAGCTTTTGAAGCGCTAACCAGGGCAGGACTTGCCTACCTGAATGCACGACCCGAGATCCAACCCGTGCTGACCATCGGCTGCTGGAATGAGTGGACGGAAGGTCATTACCTCCTGCCGGATACGAAGCACGGTTTTGGTATGCTGCGGGCACTCGAACGCGCCCTGGTGGGTGGTGGCAGATCCCGAATTGACCATGGCACATAATTAACATCAACACATAGGCACTTCGGCGTTCCCGAAAATTTCTCTGCATTGTCTGCAAGCTGGATACCTCTCTCACGGTTTGTAGATCTTTTTGTATAATCAATAAGGTAAACCCACAGGATTTCGATTTTTTACCTGAATAATTTCCAAGGAGAATGTTTTCATGACCAACTCAGCACCATCTTGTTTTAATACTCCCGTTGTCACTCAAATCGGGATGGTTGTCAGGGACATCGATAAGTCGATCGATCATTATTGTGAAATCTTTGGCTTGCCCAGACCATCTGTCATCATTACCGATGAATATGATCAGGCGAAAACAAATTATCGTGGAAAGCCTTCCTATGCCAGGGCGAAATTAGCATTTTTCAATTTTGGACAGGTTCAGATCGAGCTGATTGAGCCAATCGGTGAACCAAGCACCTGGAAAGAAGGGCTGGACGAAAAAGGCGAAGGTGTCCACCATATCGCCTTCCAGGTCAAGGGCACCGACCAGGTCGTCGCCTGTCTGGAGAGCAAGGGCATCCCCCTCGTCCAGCAGGGACACTATACCGGCGGTATGTATTCTTACCTTGACAGCAGTGAAAAATTGGGTGTTGTACTCGAATTGCTTGAAAATTTCTAAATGAAATCGATGCATGGGGTCGCGTTTGAGCGCCGTGAGACCGTCCGCGTTGGATTGGTGGGCTGCGGCGCTCGCGGTCGCTGGCTCCTGGGTGACCTGCTCGCTTGTGATGGCGTGGAAGTTTGCGCACTGGCTGATATTGAGGAATCGGCAGTCGAACATAGCTGCAGCGCAGATCTCCGAAGCGGCTGGCAAACCAGTAGAAAGATTGTGGGGATCCGCAGCCTTGGAGAAACTGGTTGATTTGCCCCTGGATATTGTTTATATAGCGACTCCATGGGACACGCACACATCCTGCGCGGTTGCGGCAATGCAAGCCGGAAAACACGCCGCGGTTGAAGTGCCGGCTGCAGTTCGTCTGGAAGAGTGCTGGCAGCTGGTCGAGACCTCAGAACGCACCCGCCGGCACTGCGTCATGCTGGAGAACTGCTGCTACGATTATTGGGAAACCCTGGTCAAGCGGATGGCACGCGCAGGTCTCTTCGGCACAATCGTCCACGCTGAATGTGCTTACATTCATGACTTGCGCGCCATGTTGTTCGAAAATTCATCGGAAGGGCTGTGGCGCCGGCTACCCCAAACCCAGAGAAACGGCAACCACTATCCCACCCACGGGCTGGGTCCGGTCGCCCAAATTCTGGAGATCGGCACTCAGGATTCATTCGATTACCTGGTATCGATGAGCAGCAGGTCAGAGGGATTGATGGAATACCGCCAGCGCATGCTGGATTCAAGCGACCCCAGGCAGACGGAGACTTATCTCGCCGGCGATATCAACCTCAGCCTGATCCGTACCAGGATGGGGAAAACCATTATCTTGCAGCACAGCACAGTCCTGCCTCGCCCGTATGACCGCATCTTCCTGATCTCCGGAACTCGCGGCACTTTCCGCGATTACCCGCCGCGCCTTTACCTGGATGGGATCGGCAAGGACGAGGAGTGGTTGGATATCGAACCTTACCGCCAGCAATATGAGCACCCGTTATGGCGTGAGGTTGGTGAACTTGCCCGCCAGCGTGGCGGTCATGGCGGAATGGATTACCTGATGAACTACCGCCTGGTACAAACCATGCGCGAGGGTCTCCCTCCGGATAGTGATGTCTATGAGGCTGCTGAGTGGAGCGCGCCCGGTCCGCTCTCCGAGTTATCGGTTGCCAATCGCAGCGCGCCGGTCGATTTCCCCAATTTCCGCAGAGATTAGAAATTCTTGACTTAACCGCATAGTTGTCTATAATTGTATATAGTAGTACAGTTTGTTCTATACAACTATGCTAAATCCGTCCAGTTCCCGTCCCTTATACCAACAGCTTGCCGACCTGCTGAAAGACCAAATCCAGACCGGAATATACCCCTCTGGGACCAGGCTGGAATCGGAACCGGAGTTTGCCGTGCGTTATGACATCGCCCGAGGGACAGTGCGCCAGGCGATGGATTTGCTGGTCGAAGAAGGTCTGCTCAACCGCATCCAGGGCAAGGGCACTTACGTGGCATCTGCGGATCGCATCACCTGCACCAACCAGGTTGGGGTCGTCGTGCCCTATATCAACGACAACCTGACGATCGGATTCTTGAACGGCATCGAGAGTGTGCTGCGCGAGCACAGATACAGCCTGATTTACAGCCCATCGGAATGTGATCTTAACCTGGAAAAAGAGCAGATACAACACCTGATGGCTGAGAAAGTGTGCGGGTTAATTTTGATGCCCGTCTCGACTTCAAACGAAGCGGCGTTGATTTCACGGGTTCTCTCTAAAGACATCCAGCTGGTGGTCATCGACCGCGCTATCCCCGGATGGGTGACGAACGGGGTGTTTGTCGATAACCTGGGGGGAGGAATGCTGGCGGTCAATCACCTGCTCGAGCAGGGATACCAGCGCGTGGGCTGTATCACGGAAGCCACCTACGTCAGCGCTGTCGCAGACAGGGTGCGTGGTTACGAGCTGGCGATGCGCCAGGCAGGTTTGCTGCCCCTGGCAGCCATCCCTCTGGACTGGCAGCACGTACATTGGGACCTGCACCCGCCGGTATTCACGCTGGAACAGATGCTGGCGGTGGAGCAGTTTATCCACTCATCACAGGAGCCAACTGCAATTTTCTGCGTGAACGATTTTATCGCCATTGGGGTGATGAAATACTTACTGGCGAAAGGTTATAAAATTCCTGACGATGTTGCCATCGCAGGTTTTGACGATATCCCCCTGGCGCAGTATTTGCCCGTCCCGCTAACCACGGTAAAGCAGCCAGGATTGGAAGTCGGTCGTGAAGCCGCTAACCTGATTATCAGCCTGTTGAATGACCCGCAGCAAACTCAGCGGACGATCGTGTTGCCAACATCGTTGGTGATACGTCAATCTACCAGACAGGATTATAATTCTGAAGTGTCTGGGGGGAATTGATCACCGTTATTTCTGGAAAGGAGGTTCTATCGCACGATTGAAGCACCAACAGCAAGTGAATCGGTTCGAAAATCAGATTAAATCTTTTTGGAGGCATTAGAATGTCGAAGAACAAATTGTTTTCCCTTTTTACCTTGATACTGCTGCTCTCGATGGTCATGGCGGCTTGTGCAACCCCGACCCCTGAAGTCATCGAGAAGACGGTTGAGGTCAAAGTAATTGAGACTCAAGAAGTCATCAAGGAAGTTGAAGTCACCAAGGAAGTTATGGTAGAAGTCGAAGTGACTCCCGTTCCTGAAGACATGGGACCGGTGGAACTGGTGATCTGGGGTGAAGGCATCACCGCTGGTCAACTCGACCTTGATCCAGCAGCAGATCCGAGGGCAGAATACGCCCACATGCTGGTGGAAAAATTCATGGAAGAGAACCCGGACATCATTGTCAAATTCGAGAACCATGGATGGGATGAAGAGCTGCGCCAGAACCTGACCAACGCTGTGCTCGCCGGGACTGGTCCCTGCGTCATCGTGGGTGAAGGTTTCTTCAAGAACTACGCCGCGCTGGGCGCCATGCTCCCACTCAACGATGCGTTGGGTGATGTCATTGAGAATGCTGTCCCCGGTACTTACCAGGGTGCGCAGTTGAACAACGATATCTACGGTTTGGCAAGCTTCACCAGTGTGTTCGGTTTCGAGCGCAACTGTGACGTGATTGAAGCAGCCGGTTTGGACTGCTCAACTCCTCCAGCCACCTGGAACGAGCTGCTAGCCCAGGCTGAGCAGATCACCGAGGCTGGTCAGGGTGCCTATTACGGTTACACCCTCCAGGGTCCGGCTGGATTCTCGATGGGTGCACCGTTCCGCATCTATGTTTACCTGCTCGAAGCAGGTGCGGACATGGCCAGACCGGATGTTGAGACCGGGTTGGATTTCCCCTACTTCAATGATCCGAACGCCGTTCCAGTCTACGAATTCCTGCGCGAGATCGCCAAGACGACCCCCCCCGGACTGCTCTTTGATGCAGACGAGGGAAGAGTTTACACCCAGCTGTTCCAGGGCGTATCAGCCTACCAGATGGCTGGCGGCTGGCACGTGCAGTGGGCAAAGGACAGCGGCTGCACCAACTGCCAGTACTCGACCGTACCCCTGCCAGAAGGCGGGCAGCCCGCTACGGTTGTTGTGGCAAACGTGATCTACGGGATTATGAATACCTGTAAGTATCCCGAAGCTGCCGCGGAGTGGATCCGCTTCACACAGCGAGATGACGTCCAGGCTCTGGTCTTCCAGGCAAATGGTCGCATCCCCACCACCTACACCGCGCTGGAAGCGCTCCGACCGACCGTCGACCCGGCGACCCAGGCATACATCGACACGCTGGTCACCAGCACCAACGTCAATGCCATGCCGCAGTGGGTGAAGAACCCGCAGAAAGTCTGGCAGGTTTATAATGACTTCCTGACCAGGCTGTTCACCACCGAGGAGCCCATCCAGGCTCTGATGGATGAGGCACAGCTGCTGGCTGAGGAAGCGGTCAAGTAGGACTGCCAACAACCGAACAGGATAAGAAACATTCATGAACACTGGGGGAAGCCGGGTAACCGGCTTCCCCTAATTCCATCACACCGAGAAAATTTTCAGGGAACGAGGTTTATATGGTCACCAACCAGGCTACGCCCCAACTGAGTTTTACTGAGCGGTTCCAACGCTTCCGCTACCGCCATCACGAAGCACTCCTGGGATGGGGGATTTTAGCGCCCATCCTTATCTACTACACGATTTTTGCTGCCGTCCCGGTGGTCTTGAACGTGGTGACCAGCTTTGCCGAGTGGAACGGGATCACAGACATCGTGTGGGTGGGTTTTAGCAATTATCTTCGCTATATACAAGACCCTCTCTACCAGCAAATATTTTTCAATACGGCATTATTTACTATTTTTTCACTGCTCATCAGCCTGCCCCTGGGACTTGTGATTGCAGTCATCCTCAACCAGAAGGTCTTTGCCATGGGACTGCACCGCTCACTCTGGTATGTCCCGACGGTGACCTCCGCGGCAATCATGTCCCAGTTCGTTGCCCTGTTTGTCTCCCCTTATGGCGGCATCCTCAATATCATCCTGAAAAGCTTCGGTATGAATGAGGTGATCTGGACGATCAATGCCCCCGCAATGCGAACGGTGATTATCGTGTTCTCGGTCTGGAAAGGGGTCGGTATCACCATGGTCCTCTACCTCGCCGCTTTACAGGCAATCCCGGCAGAGCTTTATGAAGCTGCCATGGTGGACGGCGCGGACAGCTTGCGCCGCTTCTGGCATCTGACCATCCCCCTGGTGCGCCCGATGACCTTGTTCGTGGTAGTGACGGGTATTATCGGCGGCTTCCAGATTTTCGAGCCGATCCTGTTGATCAGTAAAGGCGGTCCCTTCAACCAGACGAACGTGATCATCAACCAGATCTACAATGATGCCTTCAAGAACATGGATTTCGGGCTGGCGACCACCTCTTCAACAATCCTGGGTATTTTCCTGCTTTTTGCAAGTGTCTTCATGCTGCGCATGATGCGCCAGGGAGAATGAAATGAAAAAACTACAGTTTAACAAATTCCCTCTCCATATTCTCCTGATCATCGGCTCGCTGGTGATGATGTATCCCTTGCTCTACGGATTTTTCGCTTCCTTCACCACGCCAGCGGAATACATCCGCTCTACCTGGCTGCCCATCCCCGGCAGTCTCAACCTCGAAAATTACCAGGATTTGTTCAATCCTCTGATGATGCCCCAGATCAGCCGTTCGACGCTGATTACGGTGTTCCGCATTCTCTGGTACATATTTTTTACGTCGATTACCTCGATTTTGTGCGGCTACGTCTTCGCCCGGCTCAGGTTCCGCGGCAAGGAAGTCGCCTTTATCTTCCTGCTGGCTTCCATGCTGGTGCCGGGGATCGTGTTCCAGGTGCCGCTGTATGTGATGATGGCACGCATCCCCCTGCTGGGTGGGAACGACATTACGGGGCAGGGTGGCAGCGGTTTGATCAACACCATGCCTTCCCTGCTGCTGGGTGGATTGATCAACGCGTATTACATCTTCTTGATGCGCCAGTCGTTTTACTCCATCCCCATCGATTACGAGGAAGCCGCGCGCATGGACGGCGCCAACACCTTCCAGATCCTGCGCAGCGTATACCTGCCCATGTTGAAGCCAGTGCTGGTCGTGATCGTCATCGGCACCTTTGTGGCGAACTGGAACGATTACGTCTGGCCCCTGATGGTGGTTGGCGGGGAAAGGACTCTCTGGCCCGTGGGTCTGCTCTTCCAGCGCCTGATGGCTGGGGCGGTGCCCATCCAGACACAGACCGTCACGACCACCGGTCAGTTGACCAATACGCCCCTGCTGTTGACAGCCGGGACGGTCGCCACCATCCCGCCGGTGGTGTGCTTTCTTCATCTTCCAGCGTTACTTTATTGAAGGGCTGCAGGGAGTCGGGATCAAGGGCTAAAGCTCCGCTTCCCGGTATCTCACGCATGGTGTCCATGAACCCAGGGGGCGCTCGCAGCCGCGGCAGGAGTTAATGCCCTGGCGCTGCTTGCAGTAGCTGTTAACCACGTATTCGAACACTTTCGCATTGCGGATGGCGAAGGCGATCTCCTCGGCGATGGACAGCAGCAGCAGGTGGTCTTCCTCGGAGAATCCGTCGCCATCCACCTTGTTGAGCACCTCGAGCACGCCGATGAACTCGTCCCCGGCTACCAGGGGTACGGCGATCATCGACCGGGTTTCGAAACCTGAAGTCCTGGTCCACCTTGCCGTAGAAACGCGGATCGTGCTGCACATCGTTGATCACTTCAGACTGGCGTGAGCTGAGCACAGAGCCAGCCAGACCCTGACCTGCGGGGAACACCGTCGCCTCCAGCACCAGCTTGGAGGGACCTTCGACGTGGTAGAAGCGGAAATTGCGCTGCTCGTCGTCCAGCAGCAGCACGGACGCCGTCTCCGCATCGACAGCTTCCATGCAGCAGTACAGGGCAACTTCCAGCAATTCGTGCAGCCCCTGCGACTGAGACATCATCGAGCTGACCGTCAGGTAGGTGTTCAGCTGCGCCAGCTGGCGGTCTGACCGCCAGCGGCTCGCCATCTCGTCCGCCCATAGAGCAAGCGCTGCGCACAGCCGCTCCCCCAGCTCGGTAGGGTAAAGGCGTTCCCCGGTATGCCCCAGCAATCCGCAGACGTTGTTATCATGTACCAACGCGTGGAGGGTAAAAGCGCCCTCTGCAAGTCCGGGGGCAGTGAGTGTGTGTGCCAGATTGGAGATGCCAACCTTGTTTACTGCCTGCTGGTAGCGGACGGCGCACAATCTCTCGACCTCATCCGCCGCCTGTGAGTCGAGACCATGCTGGTAAAAGTGGGCTGCCGGGAACCTGGCATCCCCGAGGTATAACACTACACCCGGCGGTGTGGTCAGGTCGCAGGTCAGAAGGCGGCTGATCGAGGCTAACAGGCTGCCGTGCACTGTCTCCAGGGTCCTGGAAGCCTGAAGAGCCTGGAAAAAGTCCCACATTGCCTGGGTTTGCTCAGGCTGGGAGCTCAGGTTGGTGGTCATATCCCCTCCTTGTGTTACAGGTTAAGCTTCTGCTCTGGATGGAACCGTGCAGATAAAGTCGAACGGCTGCACGCCGGTGTTCTTGAAACCGTGGATCTCGCCGGATTGCACGAAGACGAAGTCGCCTCTCACCAGGGGGTGCTCCTTACCCTGCGCATCCAGCACCACGCCGTTCCCCTGGATGATCTGCACCAGGTGCGGGAAGCCGTGGTCGTGGAATGGGCTGGCGCCGCCTTCCCCCAGGCTGAAATAACGCATCACGATCTCATCGGAGCCGTCCTTAGGACCGATGATGATCTGCTTGGAGACGTTCTGGTAGCCGGTGGTGTCCTCGAAGGGCACCTCATCCAATTTTTTTATTTTCATCACTACCGCCTTTCAGCTTTTTGGGGCGCGTTCCTGCTCCAGGGCTGCCAGGGCTGCCTTCGCCTCGACCAGCTTCTGGTATTTATCCGCCATCTTCGCCGCATTACCCGCCACCAGCGCCTTGAAGATGTCTCCTTCAAGTTCAGCCACCTCGAGACGGGCATAATAGTCCAGGCTCTCTTTCAGGTGTGCCAGGACGATCTTGCCGGTGAGTAAGGGGTGGTTGTTGGTCACATTGGCGTCAGGGAAGGCGAACCCGTGCTCGAGCTCGACTTCGAGACCTGCCTGGAAATCTTCGACGCTTATCTCAAGCGCTTCTGCCCCGACCATCTCGCGGATGACAGCAGCATCCCGGGGCTCGATCTTTGCCCGGGTCAGTGTTGTCCAGTCGCTGATCTTCAGTTCGGAGCAAACCCGTTGTACTTCCTGCCTGGTGATATATTCTGGTATCTCCATATTGTCCTCCCGTGGAAAGTATACTACACGGTCACCCCTCGTAGCGGCAGACCTGCGTGTCTGCCCTCGACATTTGTAGGGACATGACGGCGCAGTACGAGGTTCCGATCGTCTCTCGACCAGTCATGTCCTGTCCTCATCCGGAAGGGGGCATGACTGGATTCGGGTAAACCATGATGAATTCTTACGCCGTCATGCCCCTACATCGAAGATCTTTTGGCGCACACGCAGGTGCGCCACTACGTTTCTATTCGACGTAACACTCTTGGCTAAATTGCGCGGCTGGTCCACATCCAATCCGCGCAGGGCGGCGATGTGGTAGGCCAGCAGCTGCAGCGGGATGACCGTGATCACCGGGCTGCAGCATCCAGGGCGTTTCGGGCACCCACAGCACGTGGTCGGATTTGGCGGTGATCGTTTCGTCGCCATCGGTCGCCACGGCGATCACCTTCCCGCCGCGCGCCTTGGCCTGCTCGATCTGGCTGAACATCTTGTCGTACCACGGATCGCGCGGGGCGATCACCACCACCGGCATGCTCTCGTCGATCAGGGCGATCGGGCCGTGCTTCATCTCGCCGGCCGGGTAGCCCTCGGCGTGGATGTAGGAGATCTCCTTCAGCTTGAGCGCCCCTTCGTAAGCGGTGGGCATGTTGATGCCCCTGCCCAGGTACAGGCAGTGGCTGGTGTTCAACAGGCTCTGGGCGACCTTTTCGACCTCCGCCTCGCGGTCCAGGCAGCGCCCGACCAGGTCCGGCACCCGGCGCAGGTCGGAGATCAACTTCCTGCGTTCTGCGTGGTTCAACAATCCGCGCAGGTCCGCCAGCAGGATCGCCAGCATGTACAGGTCCACCAGCGGGGCGGTGTAGGCTTTGGTGGAAGCCACGCCGATCTCCGGACCGGTCTGCATGGAGATGTAGCCGTCGGCGATGCGCATAGCCTGTGAACCGATGGCGTTGACGATCGACCACAGGGTAGCGCCCTTGCTGCGACCTTCCTCCATGGCCGCCAGGGTGTCGGCCGTCTCGCCGGACTGGCTGATCGCCAGCACGACCGTGCCCGGTTCGATGATCGGGTCGTGGTAGCGGAACTCGGAGGCGATGTCCACCTCCACGGGGATGCGGGCGATCCGCTCGATGAGCAGCTTGCCGACCATGCCGGCGTGGGCGGCGGTGCCGCAGGCGGTGATGAAGATCTTGCTGCATGTGCCTGGCGAACTCGGGGGTCAGGTTGAGCTCCGGCAGGCGGATGTGCTGCCCGTTGCCGGACTCCACCCGGCCTGCGATCGTGTCGGTGAGCGAGCGCACCTGCTCGTGGATCTCCTTGTGCATGAAGTGGCGGTATTCGCCCTTCTCGGCGGCGACCGGGTCCCAGGCGACAGCCTGGAACTGCACCTGCACGGGTTCTCCGTCGAGAGTCTGCACCTGCACGCTGTCCCTGGTCACCACAGCCATCTGGCGTGATTCGAGGAACACCACCTGGCGGGTGTGTTCCAGGATGGCGGGCAGGTCGGAGGCGATGAAGGACTCGCCCTCACCCCTGCCGAGTACCACCCCGCCGGCGTTGCCGATGCGCGCAGCGATGATCTTGTCCGGCTCACGCGACGAGATCACCACGATGCCGTGAGCGCCTTTCAGGTGCTTGAACGCCTGGCGGCAGGCGTCTGCCAGGTCGCTGCTGCTGGACAGGTAGCGCTCCACCAGGTGCACGATCACCTCGGTGTCGGTGTCGGAGTTGAACACGGCGCCTTCAGCGCTGAGCTCCTCGCGCAGCTCGAGGAAGTTCTCCACGATGCCGTTGTGCACCACCACCACTTCCCCGGTCATGCCCAGGTGGGGATGGGCGTTGCGCGCCGAGGGCGCGCCGTGGGTCGCCCAGCGCGTGTGCCCGATGCCCAGGTTGCCCTTCACGGGCGATTCTGCCACCATCTCTGCCAGGCGCGCCAGCTTGCCGGCGTCGCGGCGGATTTCGATGTGCCCGTTTTCGAGCACGGCAAGCCCGGCAGAGTCGTAGCCGCGGTACTCCAGGCGGCTCAAGCCGTTCAAGATGATCGGCGTGGCATTACGCGGTCCAATGTAACCAACAATTCCACACATAGCAATCCCTCCAACATTAAATTTAATCGTTCCTTCGCCAGAAAACTGGTTTTATAGTTTTCTGGTCCACCACTTCCCATCCCTTTTTGTCCGCAAGGTTGCCCTTGCGGCGTTGTTGGGGGGATTCAATCTGGAGGGAAACAATCGGGTGGTGGCACACCCGGAGGGCATCCGCTGATCTCTCGATTTTGGCTGCAGGCTGCTTAGCGGTGCATCCTGCAGCTGACCTGAACATTGACTGAGTAGAACGGGATGCCATCCCGTTTACTTTTTCAGGAACCCTCATCCTCGTCATCAAGGGGCATCGCCCCTTGACCATGCGCTGTTTTTCCCGTTTATGACATCCGCTCGGCTGAGCGGAATTTTTGTGGCTGGAATTATACCGCAACAGCAGACAGCAACGGCAGGACCGTTCGTGATATTCTTATGCGTACATCCTCGCCAACGCCTTCAGAATGCCTCGCTGCCCTCGGCACGTTCGTCGTCGAAGTGCAAGGACATGGCATTATTGGGTATAATTTCGAAAACCCGCATCTTCGCACGGGAATGCACATACCAACTACGCCGATCAGGAGAAGAACATGACGCAGAAACACCTGGGATACACCGAACTGGAGTGGACGTGCAAGCGCTGCCTGACCAAGAATCCCGGCACCGTCAAAACCTGCACCAGCTGCGGGTCGCCCATGGCAGCCGAGGACCAGTTCGAGCTGCCCGATGAGCAGAAGCTGATCACCGACGAGGAGAAGATCGAGGCGGCAAAGCGCGGCGCCGATATCCACTGCCCCTACTGCGGGGCGCGCAACGCCGCCGGAGTGGCTGCCTGCGGTCAGTGCGGCGGCGACCTGAGCGAGGGAGCTTTGCGCGAGGCCGGGAAGGTGCTCGGGGCGCATACTGCTGAGCCTGTGCCCGATATCGACTGCCCGTTCTGCGCGGCAAAGGTGAAGGCAGGCGCGGCGCGCTGCCCGAACTGCGGCGGGGACCTCGTCCAGGAGAAAGACCTGGCTGGACCTGCCCAACCCGCCGGCAAGGCGAAGCGACCGCTGTGGCAGCTGATCGCCATCATCGCCGTGATCGTGCTCTGCCTGGGGGCGGTGATCGGGTATGTGGTCATGGGCAACCGCACCACCGACATTCGTGCCGAGGTGCAAAGCGTTGCCTGGGCGCGCTCGATCGAGGTGCTCGAAGAAGTGGACGTGGAAAAACAGGACTGGCAGGACCAGCTGCCCGCAGGCGCCGAGAACGTCTCCTGCACGGACGAGTACCGCGACACCCAGGATGAACCCGCGCCCAAATCCACCGAGGTGTGCGGCACGCCCTACACGGTCGATACGGGCAGCGGGGTGGGCGAGGTCGTCCAGGACTGCGTCTACGACGTGTATGACAGCTACTGCAGCTACACCCTGCTGGAATGGGACGTGGTCGACACCCTCAGCCTGGAGGGCTCTGGACTCAGCCCTGAGTGGCCGGTGTTAAACCTGGCAGCAGGTCAGCAGGAGGGGGAGCGGGAGGAGGAGTACAAGGTGGTGTTCGTGGATGACGGAGAGGTCTACACCTACACCTTCAGCAGCGCCTCGCTGTTGGACCAGTTTGTGCCGGGCAGCGTGTGGACGCTGGAAGTGAACAGCTTCGGGGGCATCCGCAGCGTCGAGCCTTAGGGGTTTTAACACGAATGGCGCCAATGGACGAATAAAGCGAATATATTAACGCGGATTGCGCGGATGTCTGGATTGCGCCGATTTTTTTGTAGGGGCACAACGGCGCAATAAACCGGTTTGTCGAGGCAGCGCCCAGTTGTGCCCGTTCAGGATGACAACAAGAGAATGTCATTCTGAACGCAGCGGAGCGGAGTGAAAATCCCTGAGGTGAATAATCCCGCCACTCTGTCTACTCTGCCAGGAATCTGGATCAGGGGGGATTAATTAAAAAAAAAATCGAAAAATTAAAAATAAAACGAATGCGCTGGGGACAGGGCGGGAGAGGAAAGCCAGGTTGCGCACGTGCGCCCGCTGCCTGGCGAACGGGACCGCCAGGTGACCCACCCCGCCTGCGGCAGCGCGCCAGCCTCCTCAGCTACCCCTGCCACGTCCAGCCCCAGGGTCAAGGGGAAATTATACGAGTAACATCCTGCCAGCTAACCCGCTCGAGCGGCACAATCGAAGGGGTTGACGGATGAAGCCTGCGAGCGGATGAGCACTTCACCGGCGCCGGGTTTCGAGCGCGGAACATCCCGGAATTGAAGGACGTCTGCGCTGCCATATTGATCCTGTACGATCGCTTTCATTGAAAAACTGGTTACCTCCCGAAGGTGTGAGTTGACGTACTCGTTTAAACCGGACCAGTCATACCTATATATCCGAATCAATCAGTAAAAGAGCAGGAAGAACTCCGCCACTCTGCCAACACCGCCAACATTTTTCCGACCTGGGAAGTGAAGGATTCTGCCCCGGCGTGCACACAAACTGGACAAGCTGCCAGCTTGCCCGTAAACTGCCGGTTTGCCAGTTTGAAAGAATAATTAGCGAATTAGCAGTCTGACAGAATCGTATTCAATTCATCGATCAACGGGGGCAGATCATCTGTAACTGTATCCCAGAGCAAGCTGACAAAGTCATCACGACGACTCATACTGTACCTCAGCAAGTTCAAGGACTTCATCTTTAAACCCAGGATGAAGCCCTTCCACAGTATGCATCTCAACCTTCCTGCCGAGAAGCTGGCTTAATTCGATTTCCATCCCAGCCAGTTTGATTAACCCCACCTTCGCTCCTTCCTCAAACTCAACCAGCACATCGACATCACTGGTCGGTGTAAAGTCATCGCGCAACGCGGATCCAAACAACGCCAGGCTGTGTATCTGGTTGCGCTGGCAGAAATTTTTAAGATCGGGTTCAGGGAAAGATATCTTATCGCTCAAAGGACAAATTCCTCCGGTTGATGAGGGTGATCAGATGATCACAATGTGATGATCACTTTGTGAGTATAACCTTCATTGATTATATCCGATGACGCGTCATTATTGGTGTTTCAAGGTTCGCTGGTGAGTGCGTCCCGTTCTTCACGCAGCGTGTGGAGATCCGCGACCAAATCCAGGTCGAGCAGCGGCATGGACTGGCGCAGTTTTTCTGCTTTAACCAATACCGCGGATAAACGCTCCTGGCTTTCCAACTGTTCCAGCTTTTCCAGCCCGATCTCGATCGCCTGGCGGGTGACCTCGGCGATGCTTATTCCCCGTGTTTCCGCCAGCCGGGAAAGCCTCCGGCGCTGCTCCGGCTCCAGCAGCATCTGGACGCGCTCTTTGCTC
>CAVOGL010000017.1:0-50322 GCA_963695415.1 uncultured Chloroflexia bacterium
CGGGTTCCATACTGGCATTATAGCCTTAATCCAACCGGGTCCATCTCCGCGAACCTGGGGTTTGTGTTCATGGTTGCCGGTGTTCAGCAGCCATGGACTGGCAAATTCCTAATAGAACGGTTCGATCGTCCTTTGCTCCGGCACAACCTCGAACCAATCAAAATCCGCTGGCTGAGAACAAGGTTTCCCATTGCCGCTGGCGTAGGCGCCGATCAGCAAACCGCTCCAGGTGCGGGCAATGTCGGTGGCGAGAAAGCGGGTGAGTGCGCTGGCGGCGGGCTGCCACCCCTGTCCGGGCGCTGCCCAGGAAAAGGTGTAGGTCTCCGGTTCGCTGGTGACCTGCAGCTGCACCGCGCCATCTGGCAGGGTTGCCAGGATCTCTTCGTGGCGTATGTCGCCTACCAGCCTGCGCAGGAATAGGACGCGGCGCCCCTCCCGCAGGGTGATCCCGAACAGGTACTGGTAATCGGCAGACATAAAAACCGTGATCCCGGCTGCCTCGTTCTCTTCGGCTGGTTCGAATTCCAGTTGCGTGGCTGCCGTGGAATGGAAGGACGTCTGGCGCTGACCGAACCAGGCTGCCGGCTTGCCCTCGCCGGGCAGATCGGGCTGCCCCCACAGGCGCAGGTGCCCTGGTCGCTCGTCGAGGTTGTGCCACTTCGCGATCAGGATAAGAAGTTGACACCCATACTGGCGATAAGGCTTTGCCGTTGAATTCATCCCGGTCTGGCTCAGCAGTCCATGGGTGAAGCGGGAGGGTGGGCGCGTCGACTTCCAGCCTGCGCGTGGCACGCACATCCACAACGGGCCAGCCGTCCTGCCAGTGGATTGGCGCCAGGAACAATTCCCTGCCGATGATATTCAGGGCAGGATAGCTGGCATGCCGGTTTGCCAGGAACACCATCCACCAGCTGCCATCGTGGGTCTCGATGATGTCCGCATGACCGGTGCTGCGCACGGGGTGCCACCAGGCATGGTGCTGGCTGAGGATCGGGTTCCACGGGCACGGCTCGAACGGTCCCCAGGGACTGCGGCTGCGCCCTATCGTCTCCATGTGCAGGTACATCGTGCCCCCTTCGGCGATCATCAGGTAATACCAGCCGTTGAACTTGTAAAGGTGCGGTCCCTCGGCATCATCAGACACCATTCCCAGGCTGACCTGCTGCAGCGGTGTGAGCAGCCTGCCTGTGCGCACGTCGATCTCTGCCTGGACGATGTCTTTGCTGGTGAATGGCTCCCCGGCGGGTGTAATACACTTTGCCGTCGTCATCGAAGAACAGGCTGGGATCGAAAGCGCCATCGTCGATGAAGATCGGGTCGCTCCACTCACCCGCCGGATCGCTGGCTGTGACGAAGAAATTACCGCCAGCGTGCACGTTTGTGGTCACCATGTAGAATGTGCCGTTGTGGTAGCGCAGGGTTGGGGCGTAAATCTCGGGGTGTGCGCTGCTTTCGTCCAGGCGGAACTGCGCCTTGCGGGTGAGTGCATGACCGATCAGCCGCCAGTTCACCAGGTCACGGCTGTGGTAGATGGGCACGCCCGGGATGAACGAGAACGTGCTCGTGGCGAGGTAATAATCCGAGCTGGAGCCTGTGTCCACCCGGCAGATGGATGGGTCGGGATTGACGCCCGGGATGATGGGGTTTTTATACATGATTACTTTCCTCCGCTTGTGATGATAACTCACCAGGTTTTGCCTGGCGGTAGAAGAAAAACGCTGCAGTGAACCCAACCAGGCTGAGACCAAAAAGCAGGTGGTAACCGCCTGAAGGGGAAGAGAAAACGCCGAAGGGGAGCTGCGAGGCAGATGTCAGCAGCTTGCCTGCCAGGATAGGCGAGACGCCTCCCATCAGACCCGCCCAGGCATAATAGATGGATGTATAGGCTGTGCTTTTCTCAACCGGGATGACTTCGTTATACAGCATACGTCCGGCGCCCAGCGAGGCTGTGCTGCTGAAGGCTCCCAGTAAAAAAAACATCACCGCACTCGCCACGATCAGAAGGATGGTTGTGGCAGATCCATTCACCGGTGCCGCAGCCGAAATGGCAAACCAGCCAGGTGGGATGAGGATGGTGAGTGCCAGACCGGGAAGCATGATTTTACGGCTGCCGATCCGGTCGGCGAGGATCCCGCTGATCACGCTTGCCAGCGCTCCGCCAGCCATGGAAGCTATCTCCAGCTTGACCACGGTCTCTGCCGGTATGCCCAGGTTATCCTTCATGAAAAGCGGCAGGAAACTGACCAGCATCACCGAGCCAAAGATGAAGCAAGCCATACCGCCCAGGTAATAGCGGAACACCGGATCCTGCAGGGTTCTGCGCAGGTTCGCCCAATGCAGGCGCGAGGAACCTTCACCCGGGATGGGATTCCCACCGGGAACGGGCAGCATCAGGAAAACACCCACCAGCCCAAGCAATGCGCCAGTGCCGATCAGGATCATGTAAGCGCGGATGCCTTCGCTTTGGGCAATCAACCAACCCGCCGACCATAAAGCGATGACTGACGAAATGGTCAGCACGATATTGGAGACAGAGGTGTATTTGCCGCGCACCGCATTGGGTACATATTCCTGGTACCAGGGCAGGAAGGCAGTCTCTGCCAGGGCGCGCAGGACTGCGACGGTCAGTATGACGCCGGATAAGAAAACCAGAGCGCTCTGGTTGCCCAGCGCAACGATAACCCAGGGTAACAGCAGCAGTGACGCCATCACCGGTTTGCGGATGCCGTATCCCAACAGGAAAATGCGTTTCCTTCCCCAACGCGCGATGATCGAGCCTGTGAACAACGCCAGCAGTCCGCAGAAAGGGAAGAACGCCAGCAGGAGACCGATCTGGTCTTTGGGCAGCCCCAGCTCATCCAGGAACAACAGGAAAATGGAACTTCCAAAGGTCCAGGTGTAAAAGAAGTTATTGAAAGCGAGATGAGCCAGGCTCCACGGCAGTCGGCGGTATTTCTCCATTTCAGTGGGGTGGATCGCCATAACGTGTGAAATTATACGCATTCCGGGCTCTTTGAGCAGCATGAATCGCGAGAATGTGCTCATGTACTCTAAAAATTAGAAATTATTGATTTTCAAAAAAATTATGTTAAAATCGATTTGAACGTTCAATTGAACGTTCAACCGGCTAAAAAATCCACCCACTAAAGCAAACGTGGCAAAAAACCGCCTCCCCACCATGAAAGATGTCGCCCGTCTGGCAGGGGTATCCTACCAGACGGTTTCGAACGTGATTAACAATGAACCACGCGTCACCGACGAAACGCGCCTGCGCGTCCTCAAGGCTATCGATGAATTGGATTACCAGCCGCATGCTGCCGCCCGCAGCCTGCGCTCCGGTCGCAGCAAGATTATCGGTCTGATGATCCCCGATGCCTACAACCCGCATTTCTGGGACACGGTCAAAGGCGCCGAAGACGAAGCCAACCTGAACGGTTACAGCATCCTGCTGGCGACCACAGCGATGGACCACGAGCGAGAGCGGCGCGCGTTCGATGCCCTGATCCGGCAGCGCCTGGATGGTTTGATCCCCTTGTTCACCTACCCGGAAGAATTCCTGGATGATTTGAAATTACTGAAACAAAAGCGCATCCCGGTCGCGGTTTCTTTTTCAGGCGCGCCGTTGCATGATTTCGAAGGCGACGTGGTCTGGGCGCGCTACGAGCAGGCAGCAGGTGAGTTGATGCAGCACCTGTTTGCCCTCGGGCACAGGCGTATCGCCATGATCTGGGGGGTGGGGCGCAGTGAGCTGGGCAACGACCGTGTCAGCGCCTATCAGCATGCCATGCAATCTGCAGGTATTGACGCTGATCCTCGCTGGCTGGTCACCTGCGGTAACACTCTGGAGGAAAGCACGCGTGCAGCCGAAATGCTGCTCGATTTAGACCCCTTGCCCACTGCGATCATTGGGATCAATGACCTGATGGCTTTGGGCGCAATGCAGGTAGCGATGGGCCGCGGGCTGCGTATCCCGAATGATTTGTCCATCGCAGGTTTTGATGACCTGCCCATGTCCAGCCTGCTTTACCCGTCGTTAACGACTGGAAGATCGGATGGCGCCGAAATCGGCAGGCAGTGTGTGCGTATGGTGTTTGAACGGTTGAAGGACCCTGAACGACCACAGCAGATCCTCAATCTTGCCCACAAAGCTGATAGTCCGCCAGTCAACAGGCGTAAACCCGGAGGTGATCACTCTGGAACAACAGGTTAATGCGAGGTACAATAATGGTTGATCCCCATTTTGTAATTTTCTCGTACTTTCGACACCTGTTTTTTTTCTAGGAGGTGCAAGATTTCAAAGTATCCATAAAATCCCCTCACATATTGTGTCAAATTTGTTCCATCCAACTTAGACAGGAACCCAATAATAAGAAGGAGAAAGGTATAACGATGAAAAGCAAGCTTTCAAGACGAGATTTTTTGAAGACATTGACCGCCGCTGGCGCAGGCGCCGCACTGTTGGCAGCCTGTGGTCCAGCAGCCACTGAAGCACCCGTGGAAGAGGAGATGCCCGAGGAGGAGATGCCGGAAGAGGAAGCTCCAGAGGCACAACCACCTTCAGTCACAGGCGAAATTCGCATGCTGACCCTCCAGGGTCCGCCAGTGGAACCCGTGCAGGAGTTGATTATCCCGTTGTTCAATGAGAAATATCCTGATGTCACCGTTAAACTTGAATATGACGGTGCGGGCAATGCTGAGAAGTACGCCACTGCAGCCGCTGCCGGCACCATGGCGGATGTGTTCTTCAGCGCTGACCTCTGGGTTGTGCAGTTCGCCAAGAACAATATCTCCATGGATGTGAAGCCGTTCGCCGATGCCGACCCGGATATGGATCTGGATGATATCTTCGAATCGATGCTCGGTTTGGGCACCTTCGACAACCAGATCCACATGCTGCCCTCAGCCTTGGACGTTGTCACGATGTATTACAACAAGACGATGTTTGAAGATGCCGGCGCAGAGATGCCTTCGGAAGACTGGACCTGGCAGGATGCCATTGCCAACATGAAGAAGATCACCGAGTTGGAGCAGGATGAGAACGGAAACCCGATGTATTACGGGCTTTCCAATGCCACCTGGAACTGGTGGGCAACCTACTTCCCATGGGTCGTTGGGTACGGCGGTAAGATCATCGAGAATGGTAAATCGACCTGGTCAGATCCTAAGACGGTCGAAGCGATCAAGGCTTACACCGACATGTGGACCGTGGATAACGTCGCCCAGCCTCTGGGATTGGACGTCGGTGGACCGGCATTCGACCTCGGTCGTGCCGCCATCTACACCCACATCCCCGGTGTACGCACCGGTCTGCGCACCAACATCGGTGATAAGTTCGATTGGGACGTTCAGGTAATGCCCAAGATGCCCGATGGCGCACGCCGCACCGGCATGGGCGCCTGGGGTCTCTCTGCTTATAACGGCAGTGAGAACCGCGAGCTGGCATACGAGTATGTCAAGCTGCTGGTTTCCCCAGCCATCCAGCGCACCATGGCAGAGAATGAAATGGGTACCCCACTGGTCAAGTCGGTCGCCAATGATCCCATCCTGGATGGAAGGTCTCCCGACCCCGCCCACCAATCTGCAGGCATTCATCAAAGGCGCAGAAGAAGCAATTCTGCCCATCGTGGATTACCCCGCAGACTGCGGCAGCTTCTACGCTGGCGAGCTCAATCTCTCCATCACCGCCGCACTTGAGGCAATCATCCGCGGTCAGAAGACAGTGGAAGAAGCCCTGGCAGAGATCGATTCCACCACCCAGGCATGCCTGGACGAGAACCAATAAACGGTTAATAGTTTTTTGTTTCCAAGCCATATCTGGAAACATGTGAATTTCCTGGTCAGCTCAGGTTATGCCTGGGCTGACCAGAAACACCTCTCAATGGCACATCCCTTGATTTTGGATGTTGTCAGTTAAATAAACTAATTTATTTCGAGGAGGTAACCAGGTGACAGTTTCAGACACCTCTGTCAAACTCGACGAAACAATCCCCACCCAAAAACAACCCAAAAAACATAGAAATAAAAGGCGCATACGCGATACGATTGATGGGTATTTATTCATCTCGCCGGTTGTTTTGGGGCTGCTGTTATTCACTTTTGGTCCTATGCTGGCATCGCTTTATTTCAGCCTGACAGATTACCCCATCTTGCGTTCACCGGAATGGGTCGGGTTGAGCAATTATGTGAAATTATTTACCCGGGAGAAGCTCTACTGGCAATCGGTGAAGGTTACCGTTCTGTATGCGATTACGGCAGTGCCTTTAGGCATTATCGGCTCATTTATCCTGGCATTATTCTTGAACCAGAAAATCAAGGGGATCGCTTTCTTCCGTACGGCGTTTTATATGCCGGTCATCGTTCCGGTGGTTGCCAGCGCCGTCCTGTGGGGATGGCTGCTTAATCCTGACTACGGTCTGGTCAACGCAATCCTGAAATTCCTGCACCTGCCGACCTCCAGATGGTTGTCAGATCCTGGATCTGCGTTGCCGTCCCTCGTTCTGATGAGCCTGTGGGGGGTTGGGGCAGGTATGATCATCTACCTGGCAGGTCTTCAGGGCATCCCTGAGGAGCTGTATGAGGCAGGCAAGATCGACGGCGCCAACGGCAACCAGCTTTTCTGGCATGTCACCCTGCCTTTGATGACCCCTACGATCTTCTTTAATGTGGTCATCGGTTTGATTGGCGCTCTGCAAATATTTACCGAATCTTTCTTGATGACGGGTGGTGGTCCTTTGTTCGCCACTTATTTCTATGGTCTCATGGTGTATGACCGGGCTTTCCAGTTCTTCCAGATGGGCATGGCATCTGCCATGGCGTGGGTGCTGGGTATCGTCATTATGCTGCTGACCTTGTTGATATTCCGCAGTTCCAGTCTTTGGGTATTCTATGAATCGGAGGTGAAGTGATGGGTGCACAATCCGATGTCGCCATGGGATTGGGAGATATTTCCCTCCGCAGACCTGCCAGGTCTTTGAAAATTATCGTTGTTTACACGCTCCTTCTGCTGGGCGCAGCCTGTTTCCTGCTGCCGCTGTTCTGGATGATCGGCACCTCCTTGAAAACTCAGGCAGAGGTGTATGTTTTCCCGCCTACGTTCTTACCGGAAACCTTTAACTGGCAGAATTATGTGGAGGGGTGGAACTACCCGCGCACCGATTTCCCCTTGTGGACCTGGAACACGATCGTCATCACCTTTTTTGTGATGGTCGGCACGGTATTCTCGGCTGCCCTGTGCGCCTATGGTTTTGCCAGGATCAAGTTTTGGGGCAGGGATTTCTGGTTCATGCTTGTGCTCGCCTCGATCATGCTCCCTGGTGCAGTCACCTTGATTCCTTTGTTTGTGGTGTATTCGAAAATTGGCTGGCTGGATACGTTTTATCCTTTAATCATTCCGGCTTATTTTGGCGGTGGTGCCTTTAACATTTTCTTCATGCGCCAGTTCTTTAAGACCATCCCGATTGAGCTGGAAGAAGCCGCCATTATGGATGGCGCAGGCAGGTTCCGCATCTTCTGGCAGATCATCCTTCCGCTTTCAAAACCAGTCCTGGCGACCGTCTCCGTTTTCAGTTTCCAGGGAGTGTGGAACAGCTTCTATGGACCGCTGATTTTCCTTTCCAGCCCGGATAATTACGTGCTGGCGCTGGGCGTTAATTCCTTCAAGGGTTTATATGCAACCGAGATCCCCTTGATGATGGCGATGTCCATGTTGATGGTTGTTCCCATGATCATCGTTTTCTTCGTTGCCCAGCGTCATATGATCCGCGGTGTCATCATGAGCGGGATCAAGGGTTAGACACTGATCACCGGGAAATAACAACTCAGAAGCTCGCTTAGCCCGGGGTCAACTCATGAATCATTGGGATGATCCCGGGTTTTTAAAAAAACTAAAAAAGGGACAATAATGCCGGAAAACAATCCCCAAATCAACATAAAAATACCCGCTGCGCAGCTGCCCATGGGGTCCACGCTGCGAGTCGAAGCCCAAATATTGCCTGGTTCCCAGGTGCCTGGACCCAGGTGCCTGGACGCCAGGAGCCTGGACTCCCTGGTTTCGAAAAATATATCCTGCTCCCGTTTGTGAATGGCAAACGCTGGGGCTCGCATGAAAGAGTGAATCAAGCCGGGGAAGCTGTATTCTACCTGCCCATGCCGAATCCTGGACCCGCCTGGTTGCAAATAATGGCAGTTGAGGCGAATACGCAGGGTTGGATACCGCTCGATCCTCCCGATTTACTGATGGCAGGGGCCTGGATGCCAGGGGCCTGGATGCCAGGGGCCTGGATGCCGGAGACCGTATTAAAGAGCGAGCGGATTGAGGTCGAGGTGATCCGGCGCGAATATGAAGACCGCACCCGCCCTGGCACCTGTTTTCGGTGTGCAGTGGGAACCCTGGTTCTGCCATGGAACCAGGAGCTGGAGGACTGCCCATGCTGTTCCCCTGGTTGGTTTTTACGATTCTTACAACCGGGATGTCATCCGCCAGCACATCCTGTGGTTCGTTGACCTGGGCGTGGATTTCATCTTCCCGGACTGGACCAACCACCTGTGGGGGAAGGAGCATTGGGATGAGCGCGGTGAGGGCGTGAATGCCATCGTGCATGCCACCACCCTGATGCTCGAAGTCCTGGCAGACATGAAGGCGGAAGGTATCCCTGTTCCCCAGGTTGTGTTGTTCCCTGGTCTGAGCAACGGACCTCCCGCAACCATGCAGGCGTTGAATGAGGAGCTTGCCTGGATTTACCACACGTACAATCGCAATCCTCGCTTTGAGGGGCTCTGGCTGGAGTATGAGGGCAAGCCACTCGTGGGTGTGCTGGACACCTGTGCCATGGGAGATCAACGCGCTCGCACCGCGCCTTCCTTCAAAATCCCGTTCTTTAAACAAACCTTATCGTGGAGCGAAGAAGAACTGGATGCTTTCCGGCAGGCGCAGGTGCCGGTAAATGACGATCACTTTACCGTACGCTGGGTATCGTCTCAAAATGACACCACCCGGCACCACGAGTTGGGTTTCTGGTCGTGGATGGATGGCATCCAATCCCCACCGGTCACCTGGTACCAGGGCGAAGCCGAAGCAGTCACGGTTTGCGTTGGCTTCTTCGGCGCACAGGGATGGCTGGGAGAAGGAGGATCCGGACGCAGGGGCGGGGCGACGCTGGTAGAGACCTTCCAGCAGGCGCTGGCTGACAGACCAAAATTTGTCTTTCTGCACCAGTTCAACGAATTCGCCGGTCAACCGGAAGGACACGGTTACGGACCGGGCAAAGACATCTTCGTCGACAGCTACAGTGTCGAATTCAGCGATGATTTCGAGCCGGTTTCCATGACTGCTCCGGGATACCGCGGCGACCAGGGAGGCTGGGGTTTCTACTACCTCAACCTGGTTGGCGCGCTCATGCATCACTACCGCAGTGACGATAAGCTCTCCACCATCCTTACGGTCAGCCAGCCTTTACACCGCGCACAGATCATTGGAGATAGCATGAAAGTGGAATGGGCATGGGTTGGAAAAGATCCGCAATCCTTCCGTATAGCCATCGATGGTGAGCCCGTAATCGAAAACCTCAGCGGGAATCAGGTTGAACTGAACCTTGCCGGTATCTCACCAGGTGTGCACACACTCAGCCTGGAAGCCATTGGCGCAGTGACACGGTATCCCTTATCCTGGTTTGAGCGGGACTTCGTTCTCGAAGATCCTGTCCCGGTCAAAGTGACAGTTCCCTTTGTTAAATAAAGTACTTTCATAGAAAACTGATACTCCGAGACCTCATAATTATGACCAAGAAATTTCGCCACGATGTTCATGCCGATACATGGGTTGGGACCAACTCGTTGGGCAGGGTGCTGCCTGGATTCGAGGAATGTGGTCCCGAAAGAAAAGACCGTTATGTCGGCATTTTTTATTTCATCTGTAACAATTACCAGGGGGAGGAAGCGGTGCATGATGTCTCTCGCATCATCGCCGCCAACCCGGATGATCCTGCATTTGTCCCGGGGAAAGCGCATTATTGGGGGGAACCGGAGCTGGGTTATTACCTCTCTACTGATCGCTGGGTGATCCGGCGCCATGCCTACATGCTCGCTGACGCGGGTGTGGACACGTTGATCTTCGACGTGACCAATGATGTCACTTTCCCGCAGTCTTACCTGGCAGTGTGTGAAGTTTTCCAGCAGGTACGCGCGGAAGGTGAAAGAACGCCGGATGTGTGTTTCCTGGCGAGTGAGCGTTCGATCGAGCAGTTGTGGGCGGATTTTTATGCACCGGGGTTGCACAAGGATTTGTGGTTCCAATGGCAGGGAAAACCGTTGTTGTTATTCGGGCAGTGGGAGAAGCGTGGTGACATGAACCAGGTGGTCCTTCCCCAGGATGTGCAAGACTTTTTCACCATTCGTCACAGCTGGGCGTGGGACACTCTCCCCTGGTACGAGCAGAAGGGCACGGGGCAGAGCGCCGGTTACCACCGCTGGCCCTGGGTGGCGCATTATCCCCAGTGCGTTGGATGGGACGAACCCGGTGTGGCTGAGATGGTGCCGGTTGCCGTCGGTCAGCACCCACTTTCGAACATCGGGCGCAGTTTTCACGATGGTCAGCAGCCGCCCACCAATCACCTGGACCTGACCGAATTTACTGACCAGGGGCTTCATTTCGCAGAGCAATGGCGTCATGCCCTGGAGGTAGACCCGCAGTTCATTTTCATCACAGGCTGGAATGAATGGACGGCTGGCTGTGCCGTTTGTGATGACCCCAGCCAGGAAGCGCTTCAGGCAAAATGGGATTTCTTTCCCGGGGCGGTGCTGGGAAGGGCTGGGAAGCTGCTGCAGCCAGGGGACCACTATTTTATCGACCAGTACAACCAGGAGTACAGCCGGGACGTCGAACCGATGCGCGGCGGTCACAGCGATAATTATTATTACCAGATGGTGGCTAACATCCGCCGTTTCAAGGGGGTTCGTCCCCAACCTGTGTCAAAGGGTCCGATAACGATTCGTTTGGATGGGGATTTGTCTCAATGGGACGATGTTCAACCCGAATACCGCGATCACCAGTTTGATACCCTCATGCGCGACGAACCAGGATGGGGCAGCCTGGAAGATGGAAGCCCGAGAAGATACGTCAACAATACCGGGCGCAACGAGATCGTTCGCAGTAAGGTCAGTTGGGATGAAAGCAACGTGTATTTCCTTGCTGAAACGCGTTTGCCTCTGAGCTCATATTTGGATCCAAACTGGATGCTGCTTTTTATTAACACAGACCTGGACGCCGCCACAGGATGGCTGGGTTATGATTATCTGGTGAACTATCCGGTGATCGATCATCAGAGGACTACGATCAAAATGAATGTGGGAGGCTGGGATTGGCAGACTGTTGGTGAGGCGCGCCTTCATGTTCAGGACTGCCACCTGGTCGTCGCGCTGCCCCGGAGATTACTGGGATTGGAATATTCCCCCCTGGCGTTTGATTTCCACTGGATCGATCATTTACAAAACCCGGGCGACAGCCCCTGGATGGGGGGCTCCTGGAGGGAGAAAGACTTTATCACTGAAGGCACACACGGTGACAGCGCGCCTCCCAGGCGTTTTGATTACAGGTTTACGGAGCCGGCAACATGATCAATACGGAAAGGTATGAAACGTTTGATGTCGTCGTCATTGGCGGCGGGATGGCGGGTATTGCGGCTGCCACAGCATCTGCACGTACCGGCGCCAGCACGTTACTCATTGAGAAACATGGCTGGCTGGGCGGCATGGGCATCACCGGGGCGACCGGTTTGCATTCTTACTTCAACATTTTTGGCGCCTGGGATGGCGCCGAGAAGAAGCGCGTCGTGGCTGGTTTGGCGCAGGAGCTGGTCGACAGGGTCACAGCTCGTGGAGGCGCAGTTGGGCATGTGCCCATGGAACGAGGCGCGGATTTTGTCAGTATGATCACGGTCGTGGAACCTGAGACCTTCAAAGCGGAAGCGGCAAAGATGTGCCTGGAGGCCGGCTGCCGCATCCTATTCCACACGGTCATGGATGAAGTTCGTGCCGGTGACGGTCACGTGGAGGGGTTGGTTGTATGGAACAAAGCCGGTCGCAGCCTGGTGCGCGCCGGGGCATACATCGACTGCAGCGGTGATGGCGATCTCGCCGGTGAGGCAGGCGCGGATTATTACGTCGCCCAACCGGGCGACAAAGGCGCTTATCCTGCCGGTTTCACCTTCCGCATGGTGAACATCGACCTGGACGCGCTGGAAGCGGACCTTGACCGGCGCGGCATGATCACCCAGCTGGCTCATGCGCAGAAACCGATGATGCAAAAAAAGGAACTGGTGCGCCTGGGTATTGACCTGCGCCAGATTCGAGATGCGGGGGAAGAACGGTCTCCGGGATATTTCCTTTCCACGTCCATGCGACCGAACGAATTAACCTACTGTAACTGCATCAATTACGGACCCAATAATGGGCTTGATGTCGATGCGCTCAGTCACGCAGAAACCTACCTGCGCAATGAGATGTTCGAGGTGGTTGAAGTTTTCCGCAGGAATTTTGACGGTTGCCAGCAAGCCTATGCTGCGGGCGCTGCCCCGGCTGCCGGTCAGCGCCGAGGCAGGTCGATACACTGCCATTATGAACTGACTGAGGAAGACTGTGTCAGCGGAAGGCAGTTCGATGACCAGGTTGGCTTGTTTTCCTTCATTGACCGCGGCGGTTATTTCGTAAAGGATGCCGGCGCTTATGGTATTCCCTACCGTGCATTGCTACCAAAAGGTCTTGACAATGTCTGGATTGCCGGCAGGATGATGACCATCGATTGGATCGGGCACAGCAGCACGCGCAACACCGTCGCCTGCCTGGTTGCGGGTCAGGCAGCCGGGACCGCGGCTGCGATGGCTGTCCAGGCAGGTTGCAGCGCCAGTGAAGTTGACACAGGTCAGCTTCGTGACCGCCTCCTGGCAGATGGTGTTATTCTCGACCCTCAACCGGCATGAAATTGCAAAGTTGTTGGGTTGGTAGGAAATACTGTAGGGGTCGACCTGCGTGTCGACCCGAACAATTTGTCGCAATGAAAATCATCATAATCATAATCCCAGGAGCATCGAATTAATGGAAATCATCCCCAGAAATGAATACCCGCGCCCTCAGTTCGTGCGCGAGAACTGGTTATGTCTCAACGGAGAATGGCAGTTTGAGATAAATTCGGGGGACACAGGGCTGGAACGAGGCTTGCTGCATAAAGAACTCTCGGGGAGGATCACTGTGCCTTTCTGCCCGGAATCTGAGCTTTCTGGTGTTGGCAATACAGATTTCATGAACGCTGTCTGGTACAGGCGTGAGATATCGATCCCGGATGCCTGGACTGGCAAAGTGATCCTGCTTCATTTCCAGGCTGTCGATTATGATGCCACCATCTGGGTGGATGGCGAAGAGGTGGTGCGCCACCGGGGAGGTTTTACCCCCGTCACCTGCCATCTTGGACCCTACGAGCAGAATGGGAAAACCATTACAATCGTAGTCCGCGCGCGTGACAGCCACCGCATTTCTCAGCCGCGTGGGAAACAAAGCCCGCGATACGAGAATTTTAGCTGCCTGTACACACGAACTACCGGGATATGGCAGACGGTTTGGATGGAACCTGTCGAAGCCGTTCACCTGGAACGACCGCGCATCACCCCTGACCTGGCACGCGGGGTGTTTCACCTCGAGCAGCCGGTTTGCGCAGGGAGATCCGGGATGCTGGTGAGAATGGATTTATACGATGATCAGGGTGTGGTCAGCTCTGCAAACGTCGAACCGGGCTGGGATCTTACCACCACGCTTGAATTGCCGGTGCCGCACAACCGCAGGCGATTGTGGCAGATCGAAGACCCCTACCTGTACGACATCGAGATCCAGCTGGTGGATTCTGCAGGAAAGGTTATCGACCGGGCAAAAACCTATGCTGGATTGCGCGGTATTTCTATCGAAGGACAGAAGATACTCATCAACGGGAAATCCGTTTTCCAGCGCCTGGTTTTGGACCAGGGGTATTATCCGGATGGCATCATGACGGCGCCTTCTGACGATGCCCTGGTGAAGGATATCGAGCTCAGTATGGCTGCTGGTTTCAACGGCGCACGCCTGCACCAAAAAGTATTCGAGGAGCGCTTCCTTTATCATGCTGACCGGATGGGTTACCTGGTTTGGGGTGAATTCCCCGACTGGGGCTGCGGTGGTTTTGGTCCGGCGCCTGAACACCAGGTGCCAGGGGCAACCTACATTACCCAGTGGCTGGAAGTACTGGCACGCGACTACTCGCATCCCTCCATCGTTGGCTGGTGCCCCTTAAATGAAACCTGGCAGGTGATTACGGATAACATCACCGTTCTGGACGATGTCACCCGCGGCATGTTCCTGGCGACAAAAGCTCACGACCGCACCCGTCCGGTCCTGGATGCATCAGGATATTCTCATCGAGTTGCAGAATCCGATGTATATGACTGCCATACCTATGAGCAGGACGTTGAAAGGTTTCGTGCAGAAATCGAACCAATTAATCAAGGCAATCCGTTCAGGAACCGGAACGAACAAGGTGAGTTTTCGCTCCCGTACCGAGGGCAGCCCTACTTCGTCAGCGAATTTGGGGGTATCTGGTGGAATCCTGCCGCGTGGGAAGGTGAAGACTCCTGGGGCTATGGTGAGCGCCCTCGCAGTATCGAGGAATTCTACGCTCGTTTCGAGGGTTTGTGTACCATCCTCCTGGACAACCCGCATATGTTCGCCTATTGTTACACCCAACTCACCGACGTGTACCAGGAACAGAACGGGATCTATACATTCGACCGCGGCCTGAAATTCGACCTGGAGAAGCTGCGCCGCATCCAACAAAAAACTGCTGCAATAGAGAAAGGATAAAACAACATGCCCGTTTACCAGCATGCCACATACGCGGGGGAGACGATCACAATAAGCAACGCAACCATGCGCATAGATGTCCATAAGAGAGCGACCGGTTGGGGATGGGCCGAAATCTTCACACCGGATGGGAAATGCATGGGCATTCTCGACCACCTGGGAGAGTTAATGCTGCGCGACCAGGAGATTCCCATGCGCTTGCAGGCGGACACGGTTGAGCAGACTCAAGGGGAGTTTGGTCAGCGCCTTGAATTTAATGTCGAATCCCTGATCATCGGGGAAAAGTTGAAGGGCACTTCTTTCGATCCGTGGATGAAGTACCCGTTGGACATGCACTGCATGAGTGGCGTGGTCACTCTTACGCTGGAACCCGAGCAACCTGTTCTCCATCTTTCCTTCCGACTGGTATCGAACGCCAACCAGTATGCCCGGTACATTCGCGGACCGTGGTTGAAGGTAGGGGAGGGAGAATTTGGTTCGAAAAAAACGGACGCCATCTTGCCCGGGGTTGAATGGCTTCTCGATGAGGAGTGGTCCAGTGGTTCGGACTGGTTCAAGGATCCCTGGGCAATGCGCTGGGTACCGCATGCCAATAAAGTCGCCATCCCGTTGATGGCAGCCAGTTACGAAGGGACTGGGATAGGGTTGGCGTGGGATCCCAACCAGGACAGTACGGGCTGGTTTAATTACCGGCGTAACCATCAGCAGCCGGTATTCGCATCCCCAAATTTCATTGACCGCCAGAACAATCACGTCATGGGTCTGATGGTCCCGGATGTTGAGATTGAAGCCCAGGAAAACCAGGTTTACCGTGAACCGCCTCTCGAGCTGCACCTGAAACAGTGGGTGAATTTCGATGCTGAAATATTCCTGGTTCAGGGAGACAGCATGGACGTTGTCCTGGATTGGGTTAAGCGGCACGGGATGCCTGAACCGCCTGAGCCGCGCTGGCAGTACCGCGAAGCGCTGGACAGGATTGCAGCCGCCTACACATCGCATTACTGGCATGAAGGTGTAGGATTTGGAGTCCAGCAAACTGAGCACAGCATTCACCCGCGTGTGCCTCGTTTTGCTGAGCGGTATATTGATCAGAATCCTGGGTCTGCATTGGCGCAGTCACTGGCGGATAAAGTCGCCTGGTGCAAACAGAACAGCCCTGAGAAGATAAAAAATGAGCAGCAATTAATGGAGACCGGTGATCTGATCCTCTCCAGGCAGCGTGAAGATGGGTCATTCCCATTTGACCCGCACGGCGCCCATTACCGCAAAGATGACTTTGTCGTTGCAACAACCTTCCTCGAGCCGATGGGACTCGACCAGGACACTGCCCTGGACATCACCATACTCCCGGTGATCGAGCTCCTCGACCTGGCTCAGAAGACTGGAGAGAAGAAATTTCTGAACGCTGCCCGGAAGGCATTGGATTACTGTCTCTCCATGCGCCGACCCGAAGGAGGGGACTTCTGGGAAACGCCGCTGCATGCCCCTAACCTGTTTGCTGCTGGTCATGCTGCGATTGCCTATTACCTGGGATATCGAACCTTTTCGGAAGAAATATACCTGGAGAAGGCGATCTATTGGATCAGGACCTTGCTTCCTTTCACCCATTTATGGCAGCCTGCGGACAAGCCGATGATCTACAACACCAAGCCCTGCCTGTGCTCCAGCGATTGGTACTTCGCCAACTGGGTGCGCGACCATGTCCAGTGGGAAGTGCTCGAAACCTTTGCCATCTCACAGCATTACGATATCCGCTGGCACGAAATTGACAGGGACATCGATTGGGGCACTTACCAGCGCGGTATCACCACAGCCGTTATGCGCTGGATGCTTGACCACCGCGTGGAGAACTGGCTCCCACACAATTTGCCCTGGACTCTGGACCTGTTCCGCAGCGGTAAGATGGACCTTTGTTTTGCCGATACTCACAACACAACTACCGGCAATTACGGCGGTGCCGGGATTATGCCAGACGTGGTAGCGCTGAACATTTTCGCAATCCTGGACAATAACGGATAAAAAGCCCGTCCCTGGTAGATAAGGTGATCGAACAAACTGAAACTAACCCCCCGTATGGATTTCTGGGGATTCATCATTGATCGTGGAATATTGACCTTGATGATGATTGCTTGCTGATCGCGTTCTGTTTCGTTAAGGTTCGCTATGAAAACTTGTTTTTTATTGTAGAAGGAAAATTGGGATATGGAACGGTTCGAAGATAGTAAATTAATTGATTTGCGCCAATCACTTCAGGCAGAAAATGAGCTGATGAAAAATGGCATCTTTCTTGAGCCGGATACCGGCAGGCAGTATTTCACCGGATACAGCTACAAAACCCTTTACGATTGGGACCAATATTTCGAGGCGATTGTCCAGGTGTATATGGGCTGGTCGAGCGAGTTGATCCGCAATGGAGTCACCATCTTCCTGGATCACCAGCTGGAGTCAGGTCACATCGCCCGTTCAGTCCCGGGCAATCAATTTCACGATCCCGAGCATGTTAAGCCATTTCTCTCCCAGATAGCCATGCTTATATTCAACGCTTATGGTGAAAAGGACTGGATTTTGGACAACCATTACTTCTCCCGCCTGCAAAAGTATCTGGACTACTGGCTGGTAGACATGGACGGGAACAGCAATGGCTTGAGTGAATGGATGAGCGCTCCGCACACCGGAATGGACAACCAGCACGAGCGCTGCGGCTGGTGGCTGGATCGCTTCTGCGAAGGTGTGGACTTGAACTGCTACCTGGTTCGAGAGTGCCAGGCATTTGCTCAATTGGCGCTGATGAAAGGCAAAACGGACCTCTCAGACCTTTACCTTAAAAAATCGGGTGAACTTTCCAGTCGAATCGGCAGCATGATGTGGGATGATTCAGAGGGGTTCTTCTTCGATCACAATGCCAGACTTGGTGAACCTATAATGAGCCGGCATGCCAGTTGGGCTTCAACGATCAACAATGATCCCGGAGAGTTGATAAGAGTGAAATCGGTCTCAGCTTTCACAGCTTTGTGGGCTGGCGTTGCCACCCAGGAGCAGGCACACCGCATGGTTCACGAACACCTGTTTAACCCCAGAGAATTCTGGACACCTTACCCATTGGCAGCACTTGCTAAAAGTGAACGATGGTATTCCCAGGATTTTCTACACGCCGACCTGGGCTGCAACTGGCGCGCAAAAGTATGGATTCCCACTAACTACATGGCATACCATGGGCTCAGGCGTTATGGCTATCACCAGCTGGCAAGCATGCTGGCACAGGCAACTCAGTCGTTGGTTAAAATGAGTGGGAACCGTGAATATTACGATGCTGAAAATGGTCAGGGCTGCGGCTTGGACCCGTTCTGGGGTTGGAGTCTCCTGGCTCATTTTATGGATTACGAAGATGGGCTGAATAATGTGGTTTGTTGGGTTTAATCCGAATCCCAGGTGCAAGGCACTTACAAAGTGCCCCGCACTTTCAAAGTGCCTTGCACCTTAAAAGTATAGATTTTGGAGGAAACATGAGTGTAAAAATCCCTGATGCATTGACCGACCTGGTCAAACCGCAAACCAGGGCGATGGCATTCCTCGCCCTGGTCAAAAGCGATGGCACTCCCCAGGTAACTCCGATCTGGTTCGATTACGATGGAGAATATTTTATTTTCAACACCGCCCGCGGCAGGTTGAAAGACCGGATCATGAAGCGTAAACCGATCGTCGCTTTTGCTATCATGAACCTCTCCGAGCCGTACCGCTACATGCAGGTCAGCGGTCCGGTCGTCGTGGAGACAGAGGAAGGTGCGGAGGACCAGATCAAGGATCTTGAGCCTGAAATATACCGGCAACCGTGACTTCACGGTTGGACCAGGCGAAGTGCGCGTGACTTACAAGGTCGCGCCTGAAAAAATATCCTCGAATACCTGATCAACCAATCGACCGCCACCCCGAACGCGCCCAGGACATGCCAGGGTCAGAATTGACTGTGACCTCGCCCAGCGCCATCATGTCATACACAGTAGGGGCACGTTGCAACGTGCCCCTACTAAATTCGATTCGAGGCTTCTTTCACCCCATCGGTAAACGATTGGGACACATCTGCTGATTCCATCACCGGGCTGTTATCGTAAAGGAAGCAGGCGACCGTCCGGTCTTCATCTGGCATGTAGAACGCAGGGCGCGTGCCGTCCAGCATTGTTCCATTGCCTTAGGACAGCGCGGTGCAAACCGGCAACCGGATGATTTTTGCCTTGAGCTTTGGATTTCTTCGGATTCACCGCCTCCCCAGGCTTTTTCTTTGTTGGGCAGAGGGATAGAAGAAACAAGCAGCTGCGTATAAGGGTGCAGAGGAGCCCTGATCACCTGCTCAACCGAACCTGCCTCAACGACAGCGCCAGCATACATGATCAGGATGTTTTCGGAGATCTGGTAGGCAGTCGTCAGGTCGTGGGTGATGTAGATGATCGAGATTCCCAGGTCCTGGTTCAAAACCCTCAAACTGGACAGGATTGTTGCGCGCAGGGAAGCGTCGACCATCGACACGGGTTCATCAGCCATGATCACCTTTGGGTGACAGAGCAAAGCCCGCGCAATCATCAGGCGTTGACGCTGCCCGCCGCTTAACTGGTGGGGGTACCGTCCCAGTGTTTCAGCAGAACGCAAGCCGACCTTTTCCATCGAAAGATCGATCATAGTCCTCGCTTCGTCCTTGCTTCCTGCCAGGCCGAAATTGCGGATAGGCATATCCAAAACATGATCGACTTTATAGAAAGGGTTATATGCCGCGTACGGGTCCTGGTAGATGGGTTGGACTTCTCTGAGAAGTGTTTTTTTCTCTTCACGGTTCATTTTGGAGATGTCTTTCCCCCGGTAGAAGACCGTGCCAGAGTTGGCAGACAGCTGTCCCATCATCAAAAGTGCCAGGGTGCTTTTCCCGCTGCCACTTTCACCGGCGATGGCGGTGATCGATGGTCGCTCATCCGAGACCGAGAAGGTCACGTTGTCGACTGCAACGGTGACATCTCGTTTGCGAATTGCGTCACTCCCGAAGATTTTGGTTACGTTCTCAACGTAAAGTAATTGTTCCATGGTCATTGCCCTTTATCGTTCGGTTTCCCGGATTGTGCCTGCGTCCTGGTAACTGGCTACAACTCCGACATCAGCCCCCATGCTCAGGGCGGGGATGGCGGGAAGGCTTTTATGCTTTGGGTACAGGTGGCAGGATACATGTCTGCCTTCGATTGGGATTGCAACAAAGGTGCATCTCAGTGGCAGTTCTTCCATCGCAAAGGGGCAGCGAGGGTGAAATGGACAACCAGTGGGAAGGTTCAGCAGTTCGGGAGGTAGACCGGGAATGCCGATCAAATCGTGTTTGCCATCCACATTCGGTAGGCTGTCGATCAGCAAGGCGTGTGTAAGGATGATAAGGACTCCCGAGTACCTCACTAATAGCCCCCGTTCAACCAGCTTCCCGGCGTAAAGGACACCAATCGTATCGGCGAATTGGGTGATCAACCCCATGTCGTGACCGATCAGCAGCACCGCCGCACCGAGTTCTTGTTGTAACCGGCTCAGTGTCATCATCACCTGCTTCTGTACGACCACATCGAGGGCGCTGGTCGGCTCATCAGCGATGATCACTTTCGGCTCTAAGGAGATCGCGATTGCCATGGCGACCCGTTGCTTCATTCCACCACTTAGCTGGTGCGGGTAATCGATCGGCTACTTCCGATCGCAGCCCAACCTTTTGGAGCACATCGACCACCATCTCGTCCACTTCATTCTGGTTTGAACTACCGTGGTGTGCCCTGAAGCCATCCCTGATTTGTGGTCCAACCCTGACGACCGGGTTCAAAGAGTTCATCGCAGCCTGGGGCATCAGGGATATTTCCTTCAGGCGAATTTTTCTCAGGTCTGAATTATTCATCGTCAGGATATCATTGCCTTCGAGGAATACCTGACCCCCGTGATGTAAGCAGGTGGGCGTGTCAACCGCATCAATGCCGTTGCCATGGTTGTTTTTCCGGACCCGGATTCACCGACCAGTCCCATTCTTTCTCCTGGCTGCAGTGAGAATGACACATCATCCACGGCTTTGACATCACCAGCATCTGTCTCGTAAATAACTTGCAGGTTCTTAATAACCAGGATATCGCCTTGATAAGCTTCGGTTCACTCTTTCATAACGAGGGATCCCAATTGGGCTGGTTCTGCTTGGGCTATTCCAGCTTCGGCTGTTCCAGCCCGGTTTCGGACCTCTGGAAGAGCCTTATCTTCATTACGGCGTTTCTTGTTGGCAGGTATGTTCGGGTTGATATAACCGGTCCAAACCTTGGGAGAGGAAGAATAGACCAATAAAGATCAGCGCGATGGTCACGATCGGGGGACTCCACCACCAGTATAAACCTCGCAGCACGGCGCTCAATCGCTGCGACCAGAAGATCATCATGCCCAGGGCGGGGATCACGTTTGATCCCAGTCCAAACACCTCGAGTGCCATCACGATCCCGATGGCAGCGGTCACTGCCCCGATGAAACTCGCCATCATCAGGGGCAGCAGGTTGGGCATGATCTCCCTGAAGAGAACTTCTAATTCAGTTTCGCCATTTGCCCTCGCGACAGCGGTGTACGATCGTTCTCGAATGGACAACACCTGTGAGCGAATGCCACGGGCGGTGCCTGACCAGGTCAATAAACCGACCATTGCGGACACGACCACTATATTGGGTCGGTCCATACGCGCAACCACCAGGATCATGAATGCCAGGGCGGGTACAGCGACGAGTACATCTGAAAAGGTTCGAATAACTGAATCAGCGGTTCCGCTGAAGAATCCAGCCATTAATCCCAGGATCAGGCCAATGGTTACGCTAATCACCCCTGCGATCAAACCTGTCCTTAGAGTAGGAGGGATGGCTAATATCAGGGTGGTGAATACGTCTCTGCCCTGGGAGTCGGTACCGAAATAATTCTCGGACGATGGTGGTAAGTTCGGTTGTGCCGCCCCAACCCGCGCCAATTTCTGGTTGACCACCAGGGGTCCAATTACTCCAACCAGGATGATCAAGCTGATGATGATAATGCCAAAAAGAAGACTGGAATTGACCCTGGAGGCTTGCTTGGTTTTTATCGTCACCGCCGTCATGCTATTCTCCACCACACATGTGTAGATTTGAAATCAGTTTCATAGGTTTCCCTCATATCAATTATTTCCTATATCGGATGCGTGGATCAATCAGAGGATAGACCAGGTCAACAATCAGGAGAGCAGATGCAGCACATATTACCATGATAGATACAGTCCCATTGATTACAAAATAATCTTTCTGGTTGATTGCAGCGAACATCAGACTGCCGATTCCGGGGTAATTGAAGAAGGATTTGACCAATACGCCACTACTTAAAATCAAGCCAAATGAGATGGCCAGACCGGTTGCCTGGGGTAGCATGGCATTTCGGATCCCGTAGCGGACAAAGATCTCTCGTTCCGGTAAACCCTTCGCCTGTGCGAAGGTTATATAATCTTCACCCAGTACCGAGATCATGGTCGCCCGCATACTCAGAGCCCAAGCACCGATGCCAAACAAGACCAAAGACATGGCAGGCAGGATCGCGTGTTTGACGACATCGACGAACGTATTCCAATTCCAGCCTAACATTAATATAGGGGAATGACCACCGCCAGTGGGCAACAGCGCGTAGCTCGACCCCAAATACCCAGATCATTGCCAAGGAGAAAAGGTAAAAAGGTATTGCTGAGATGACCATCAAAAATGGCACAATCCCCGAGATAAATTTAGGAGATTTTGGCCAGGCGAGTAAAGCTCCCAGGGTGGTTCCCACAATAAATGCGAAAAAAATAGCCACTGACATGAAACCCAGTGTCCAGGGAATGGCCCCCTTAATTTTTGACATCACCGTGGCGGGATAATCTAGTAATGAAAATCCAAAATCGAAACGGATTAGATCCCACCAATAAGAAAAATACTGCTTCCACAAGGGTTCATTGAGTCCAAATCTTTCATTGTATGTAGCCACCCAAGCCTGGATGTCTACATTCTGGCGACCTGCCGCAGCCGCTTTTATTTGCAAGGCTTCCAGGATGGGATCTCCGGGGATCATTCGCGGCAGAAGGAAAGTCAGTGAGTTGGCAATGAAAATGATTAAAAGAAATTGGAAAACACGCTTGCCAAGGTAGCTTAACATAAGCCCTTCCTTATTACTATTGATATTCGGGTGTTCTAAAACAATTTTATTGGGGCGTTATCACCCCCTGAAGAGTGATAACGTCCCAATGTAGACTTGATGGTTTTTGTTGTTGAAAATGGCGAAGCCATTTTCAACAACAAATTTATTCTGCTATTGAGCGGGTTGCAACTTTAGAAGTCATCAGGAAGATGTCTCGCCAACAGGGGAAGGGAGCAACGTATGGATCGTCTGCATTCGGGAAGCCAGTCCAGTAGGTGTGGTTGCCGGGGATGACATGCAGCTCATCCGCCAGAACGATAGCGGGCATGTCATCCAGGTAGATCTCGGTGGCAGCAATCACCTGTTCCATGTAGGCGGGATCATTGGGATCCGGGATCATGGCCGTCATGGCGTCGATGGCAGCGTCCATCTCAGGGTTCTCATATCGCCAGCCAGCCATGCCGTTCGGAACAGCTTCACCCGCTGGCATACTCATCTTGCTGTGGAACATGGTCAGTGTATCCCACGGGTCGAAGTTGCTGCCGCAGAACACGAAGACCATGGCGTCAAAAGTACCAGCAGTCAGAGCGTTACCGAAAGTGTTGGTTGCATCTGGATCCTCGGTGACCTCGAAGCCAGCCTGGGTGTATTGCTCGGTGAGGACCGGGCCGATTGGTCTCAGCCAGCTTGGGGTGATGATGGTGAACTTGGCAGTCTCTCCATCTTTCGCCCATACACCCGCGTCGTTCTTGACGTAACCGGCGGCGGTCATGTATTCGGCGACCTTATCCGGGTTGGGGTTCATACGATCGAAGGAATCGATGGCAGCCTTCAGGTCACCAGTAACCCAGGTGTCATAGATGTATTCCGACAAGGGAACCACCTTGGCAACTGTCGAACCCAGGTAAGCCAGGTCAACCACCTGCTGACGGTCGGTGGCATAGTTCAGGGCCAGGCGGACGTTCTTATCGGCAAACAGCGGATTCTGGTTGTTCAGGATCAGGTCATACAGACAACCATCTGGAGCGCCCAGGACTTTTTGATCGGGTGGGTACCATGGCAGCAGCTTGGGATTCTGTGCGTTGGCTGCCTGGAAGGTGCCAATCAGAAGGGGACCACCGTAGTCAATCTCATTGGTGATATATTTCTGGGCAGCTACATCGTCCGAGGCAAAGGGGATGGTGATGATCCTGCGGGGAGCTGGCAATTCATTGACGAAGCCAGTCTTGATCGCCCACCAATCATCGCGTCGGTCGAGGACAACCTGGGTAGCGGATGTGCTGACCAGCTTGTAGGGACCGGTCCAGACCGGCCAGCCCTTATCTGGATCATAGAAGGTGAAAGTCTTGGGATCATCGACATCTTTCCAAATGTGTTCTGGGACGACCGCGAAATGATATTCCCAACCGATCACCAGCGGGTACATGAAGCGGGACTGGGGCTTGTTCAGATTGATCACTACATTGAAATCATCAGTGCAACTCACATCTTTTACCCATTCCTGAAAGTAAGAAGACTGCTGCATATCTGGTGCATTGGCGATGATCATATCGAGGGTAAACTTCACGTCCGTGCAGGTAAAGGGGACGCCATCCGACCATTCAACTCCTTCACGCAGCTTCATCGTCCACTGGGTGAAATCCTCATTGTGATCGTAACTTTCCGCCAGCCATGGAGTTTCTTCACCGTTGTTCAGATTCCGGTAGAAGAGGCCTTCGGACATGCCGATGTTGCCACCGTTGCCGCGCAGGGCACCACCAGCGTTCATCACCGGGCTCCAGTTATCGAAGCCTGGGATAGAACCACCGGTATCGGACCAGAGGGTCAGAACAAAGGTTTCAGCACGAGTTGGCTCGCCCATCGGCTCTTCAGCGGCTGGTTCTTCTGCAGCCGGCTCTTCTGCCGCTGGCTCTTCCGCTGCAGGTTCTTCAGCGGCAGGTTCCTCCACAGCCTGGGTCGCTTCTGTGGCTGCACCACCACAGGCTACCAGCAGGAACGAGAGCACGATCAGGATGGATAGAATGGATAGTAGGGTTTTGCTTTTCATTCGAAAATTCTCCTCATTTACTATGTTTATGTTCGTTAAAGGTTCACTATGGAATAGTTGTTGGGTTGGTGATCGTTGGATTGCACCTCCATTTCTTGCTTGGCTGGCAAGGGGATAACACTTTTCACCGGACCTGTCGAACTGCGCATCTTTAATGCAGGTGGGATCCGGTGGCTTCGATATGGTCTTTCCGGATTTTTAATCCGTTCCAGGACCATGCGCACACACTGGGTTCCGATTTCGTGTGCACTCACATCCACCGTGGTTAAAGAAGGGTTGAGAAAAGCAGAATAATCATTGTCATCAAAACCGGCGATGGAAACATCTTCGGGGATGTTCAATCCTTTTTGGTGAGCGGCGTGCATAGCTCCCAAGGCAAGCAGGTCATTGATCGCCAGGATTGCCGTCGGTCGTGGTTGTAAATCCAACAGCGCGTTCGTCGCATCGAACCCATCCTGGTAGGTGATTCCGCACTGAAGGACGAATTCATCCCGGAAAGGGATGTTCATTTCTTCGAGCATCTGGCAATAAATCTTGAATCGTTCACTGCCCAGTGGTTTTCGCATGACACCGAAAATAAACCCGATCTGCCGGTGACCCAGCTCAAACAGGTGTTCCAGGATCAGTTTCGCCCCCTGGTCATGCCCTGGAATGACGGTATCCAGCTCCTTGAGGTGCTCGTAATAATTCCCGGCAATGACAATCGGGCTGCGCCGCCGGGCTAAAAGCTGGTATTCCTCCTCGAGGATGTTGACATACGTCGGTAATAGAACCAGACCGTCGATACCTCTGCGGAGTAGCTCAAGGATGCCCGCTCGCTCGAAATCCGGTCTCATCTCGGTATTCACGAGCATGATGTTGTAATCATTCGCCTGAGCTTCCTGCACTGCTCCGCAAAGGATCGCCTGCATATGTGGGTTGCTCAAATCGGGGATAGTAATGCCGATGTTGCGGGTGATACTGGAGCGCAATGAAAGTGCTGCCGCATTGGGTTGGTACCCCAATTCCTCGGCAACAGTCAAAATGCGTTCGCGCGTTTTGATCGGTAATCCGGATTGCGCCGCCCGAACGACCGCTTAAAACATAAGATACTGTTGCTCTTGAAACCCCTGCTAACTCGGCTATATCGCTTTGAGTGGGTAGTTTCATCTGTTTTCTTGATGAAGGAAGGGTTATAATTAGGGTTGATAAGGTTATGCGGATAACGTTACACGTGTAACGGATATGATGATTATATAGGAAAAAGAAAATAAATCAATACCTTTTTGATTAGAATTTTACATCTTTCCCCCAAAAACACGATTAACAGCAGCTTGAAATATGGGATAATTACCAACAATCCCGGAATAATCATGGAGTCTAATATGAAAAACTATCCCTCTGGAAGCATGTCTGCCCTGGTTTGGGAAGCCCCACACTTGATGAATATGCGGCGGGAAACCATCCCAACGCCTGCCCCGGATGAAGTACTCATCCGGGTCGCTTTTGCCGGGATCTGCGGCTCAGAATTGAGCGGCTACCTGGGTCACAACGCCTTGCGCGTCCCTCCGCTGGTGATGGGGCATGAGTTTAGTGGTGAAATCATGGAGTTGGGGCAGGAAGCATCGCAGCACAACCCCAGCTTGCAGTTGGGGCAAAAAGTAACCGTCAATCCGATGGTGTATTGTGAGGTCTGCGATTATTGCCAATCCGGTGCGACTCACCTGTGCACAGGCAGGCGTCTGATCGGTGCCCACCGCCCAGGCGCTTTTGCTGAATATATTTCTGTCCCGGCTTTGATGGTCACTGTCTTGCCTGAAAATGTCACTCTACGCGATGGCGCCCTCACCGAACCGCTTGCCGTTGCGGTCAGGATTGGACATATGGCAGGTGATGTGAAAGGGGAAGCGGCTCTTGTTGTGGGTGCTGGCACGATCGGTTTGTTAACCATGAAGGTCCTGATGATGAACGGGGCAAAAACAGTCTACATATCCGACACAGACGCTGACCGCCGGATCGCTGCCCTGGAATTTGGCGGTGTTGTCCTCAACCCAAGCGAAGTTGATGTGGTTGCCACCATCCGCGAGCAAACGGAGAACAAAGGTGTGGTGGTTGCCGTTGATGCAGTTGGCAAAGCGGTCACAAGGGCACAGTGTGTGGCTGCTGTCCAGACAGGCGGAAAGGTGATCCTCAGTGGTCTGCACGAAGAGGTCAGTACCATGCCTGTCGCGGACGTTATCCGCCGGGAGATCACCCTTAAAGGATGTTTCTGTTATTCTGCCCAGGATTTCGAGACAGCTGCCGCGTTGCTGGCAAAGGGTGATATTGCCCCGTTGTTGCGCATCGAAGAGGCTGGTTTAGCTGAAGGCGGGGAATGGTTCGAGCGCTTGAGCGCGGAGCAGTCCGGGGGTGTGGCGAAAGTCCTTCTGATCCCCTGAAAATCATCTTCAATCATTAGAATAGGATGGCAGAAATTGGTAAAGATTGGCATTATCGGTACTGGTTGGTGGTCTACGGAATATCATATACCCGGTGTCATTGAGCATCCTGCTGCAACTCTGGTTGCCATAGCCGATTTGGATCCTCGCCGGCTCGAGAAGGCGAAGGATGCATTCAACATCCAAAATTCATACCTCGATTACAACGAGATGCTCGCTCAAGAAGAGCTGGATGGCGTTATCATCGCCACGCCTCACGCAACCCATTACCAGATTGCGAGAAACTGCCTCAACCACAGCTTGCACATCCTCATCGAGAAACCGATGACCCTTTATGCTTATGAGGCTCGAGAGCTTGTCGAACTGGCTAGTGAAAAATCGAGACACATTGTCATCGGGTACACATACCATCATTTTAAACAGGCGAAGATTGCCCGCGATGCTCTGCTTTCTGGTGATTTGGGTGAGATCGAGTACGTCAATTGTTCGTTTGCCTCTAACATGATGGGTTTCCTGGGTGGGAATGTGACTGACAGCAACAGTCCTACGCGCTTCACTATTCAAGGTCCCAGTGAAAGTTACAATAAACCCGAAATGTTGGGCGGAGGTATGGGACAGCTGCAAATGACGCATCCCATCGGATACCTTCTTTATATCACGGGGCTGAGAGCTCAACGCGTGCAGGCATTCATGACAAATCTTGGCAATAAGGTAGATCTTGTGAACGCCATCAACGTAGAGTTCGAGAACGGGTGTGTTGGCGTCATTGGTGGTACTGGAAACGCCGTGTCGAGTTACCGCATGGCTCTGGCGGTGTACTGCCGCAAGGGCTCCTATATCGTCGACACCCTGCTGCGTAAAGCCGAGATCCGCGGTGAAAATGGAACTGTGAAAAAATTGGGTTGGCAGCCCCGCTCCCGAAAACCCTATGCAGTAACACGTAATTTTATTGAAGTGATCACACATAAGGCTGAAAATAAAGCACCGGGAGAAGTAGGCTGGAGGGTGGTGGAGGTATTGGACGCGGCATACAGGTCCGCGAAAGAAAATGGTCGTACTGTTTCAATAGAGGAGTTATACCGATGAAAATCAAGGAAATCCGTGTTGTCAAGGTGAATTTGCCCTCGAGAGAACCCAAAACTCCCGCCAGGCGCGATTCATGGGGCACCCACGCCGAAGTTGCCAATCCCATGTCACGTTACCCCCACGTTAAACGCCACCGGGGTATGTGGCTGCCAAAATGGGAAGGAGCTTTTGTTCAGGTAATCGCTGAGGACGGTCATTGGGGACTCGGGCTCTCTCTGGCCTGCGAGACCCCTCACCCCGGTCATTGAGCATTTCAACGAGCAGTTAACGGGTCAGGACTGTCTCGCCATCGAGCGTCTGGCAGACATGATGTTTCGCATGACCAAGTCCTACGGCACTCCCGGTCTGGCGTCCTATGCCATCAGTGCCGTCGACCTCGCCCTCTGGGACCTCAAAGGCAGGATTTATGACACCCCGGTCTACAGCCTGCTGGGAGGACCCGCCCGCGAGAAGATTTTCTGCTACTGCACCGGCAATGATGTTGATTGGTACAAAGAGCTGGGCTTCAAAGCCTTTAAGCTTGCCTGTCCATATGGTCCCGCAGATGGATGGGACGGTATCCAGAAGAATGAAGAGTTTGTCGCCAACGCCCGCGAGGTCATAGGTGACGAAAGTGAATTGATGTTGGACTGCTGGATGGCATTCGACGTCGAGTACACCGTCCGCCTGGCGGAAGTGCTGCGCCCCTACCGCCTGAAATGGATGGAGGAGTGCCTCATCCCCGAGGACATCGATGGTCACATCCGCCTGCGCGAGAGGCTGCCCTGGCAGACCCTCGCCACCGGCGAGCATTGGTACACCCATTACACCTTTCAGTGGGCGATCCAGAACAAAGTCGTTGACATTCTACAGCCAGACATCATGTGGTGCGGAGGCGCGACGACTTTAGCCCGAATCAGCGCTGCCGCCGATGCAGCCGGCACCAGCGTCATCATCCATGGAGGTGGCAACAACATTTATGGGCAGCACTTCAGTATTGCCTCTCCAGCCACACCCTGGCTGGAATGTTTCGTCAGCACGCCCATCGGCGTTCCCCTGGAGGAGAGCTGGGGTGTGCCGGGACAGGCGATCCCCAAGGATGGCTGGTTGGTGCCCAACGATGCGCCTGGTTTTGGTTTGGAAGTATCCGAAAAAGACATCCAACCTTTCGCCTGACCATGATCATCGACAGCCATTGCCACGCCTGGACGTACTGGCCCTATCAGCCAGCCGTTCCGGACCCACAATCCAGGGGGAGAGTTGAGCAGCTGCTCAACGAGATGGAGCTGCACTCGGTCGACAAATCTCTCATCGTCTGCGCCCAGATTGAGCACAATCCGGACAACAACCAGTACATTGCAGATCATGGTTTCTTCACATCCCGGAAAGTTATATATGCTCGCTGACCTGGACAGCTCCTGGTCTGATACATACCACCAACCCGGCGCCGTTGACCGCCTTTCTCAAATGGTGAACCATTGGTCGTTATCTGGTTTCACTCATTACCTGCGATCCGATGATGACGGCAGCTGGTTGTTCTCTCCGCAAGGGATGCGCCTGTTCAGCTTTGCTGCCGAAAAATCCTTGATCGCCAGCTTGAGCTGCCAGCCTCACCACATCGAGTCCGTTCTCACCGTCGCCCGTCACTTTCCCACCATCCCAATCCTCATCCACCACATGGGGCACGTGAAGAACGACGGCGTCAGCCTTGAACAGGTGCTCAAAGCCGCGCACCAGGACAACATCTATTTTAAAGTCTCCGGTTTTGCCTATGCCACACAGGTCAAATGGGATTTTCCTTATGTCGACACGCACTGGATTCTGAAAGCGCTGTATGAGCATATCGGACCCCAGCGTCTTTGCTGGGGTTCCGATTATCCCGTTGTGCGCTTCTTCATGACCTACCGCCAGTCGATCGAAGTGCTTCGCTCTCGCTGTGATTTCATCAGTGAGAACGATAAAGACTGGATACTGGGGAAAACCATGCAGACCATTCTCAGCAAGCAATCAAATTAAAAGAGCCCGAACCTCCTTGGAATATACCGACCATACTATGCCAGAAAACCCAGACACCTCCTCAAAAATAACTCAGATAGCCAGCTTCGATTACCCCTGGAAAGCGGCTGAATCGATCGCCGGCAGCATCATCCTGGTCTCCGATGACCAGTTCCGTAACCTGGCGCGTTTCCCGCATCAGGCGGTCGAGAAACCAGCTCCCTGGTTCGACCAGCCGCTCAGCCTGCACGATTTCTGCCGCGACCTGGCACGCTCTGGCGCGGTAAAGATCCACATCGCATTTGACTATTTCTTTGGTGGCAGCGGTCGTACCCTCTTCCCTGATTCCGACGAGTTTATCGACAACCTCAAGCTCATCCACGATGTAGCCCAGGAGCACGGTCTGGGCATCGAGCCCAGCGTGCTCTCCCCCCTCGAGCTGGGCGCCGGTTACCAGGCGGAGACGGGAGAGCAGGGTCGCTGGATGCAGTATGGCGAAGGTTACCGCGACCCTCTCACCGGTCAGTATTCGCTGACGTTGTGGAAGCACAGGCAGTGGGTCAATAATAAAGGTCCTTCCCCGGTCGAATGGGTGGGGGTGCGCGCCTTTGCTTTCCGTGAAAAACCGGTCGAAGGCTCAGTTTTTTTTAGTGTTGATCGTAATGACATCATCGAGCTGCCCACGCCGCAGGTCGAAGACTATCCCGGCACCAGCCCGGTGCATTACGGCGCACCTGCCGTGGGTGGCGATCCATCCAGGCAGTTCCAGGCTCAGCGTGTCCGCGTCCATGGGGGCGGTATGCTTGCTTCTGTCGATGACCCGGGTGAGTTTGACCGCGTCCTGGTGGTCATGATCTACCACACCCAGGAGATGGATTATTTCTCACCATCCGCCAGCCGGTTCGTCATTGATCTTGCTGACAGGTATTTCGATAAGGGCATCCATCTTGATGGTGTTTACTCCGACGAGATGCACATCCAGCAGGACTGGATATACCATCACCATTTCGACCAGGGTCAGTTTACGGTTCGTTATGTATCGGAAGGTTTCGAGCAGAGGTTCGCCCAGGAATATGGTGATCGTTACGCCGATTTTGCTCCCTGGCTGGTTTATTTCACCTGTAACCAGCATGGCTTTCTGGCGACACACGAGCCCAAACTGCCCTCTCAGCACGTTTTCGGTCCCAGCAGGGAGGACATAGCCCGTACCCACCTTTTCCGCCGCAATTACTACCATTTCCTCGAGCATTCGGTGATCGACTTGATGATCTCCGCAAGGCAGCACATTGAAAGCCTGCAGGGCACGGCACTGGAAGCTTTCTATCACGCCACCTGGGCTGAATCGCCGACCTGTGATGCCTGGACGGTTGATTCCGTCCAGCGCGATTGGACTCCCGCCGAACACCGCAGGAAATATGAATACACACCCGAATTCCTCTGGTCCAACACGGTCCAGCAGGCATCTGCTGCCTGTGCCAATTACTTCGCCTGGAACGACTTCCTTACCGGGGGCAATAATGATATTCCCGAAGGTGGATATGCCGACCGTAACTATTATGGTCGCGCCATCGCAGCTTCCCTGGCAGCGCTCAACCGCAACCCGCTCGCCTCCTGCGGCATGTGGGGTATGCCCGATATCATCCGCCAGCGCATGACCGCGGTCAGTGAGGCTTATGGCGTCGGCGGTCACCCCGTTTTCCGCTCCGTTCAGGATTATCTCCCCCGCCAGGTCGAGGTGCTCTTCATCTATCCCCAGGATCTCGTCGCGGTGGATGAACGTTTTGGCAGCTGGATGGTGCAGTACGGCTACGCCAATTTCATCACCGCAGAAAAGCTTCTCGAATATGCCCGCGTGAGTGAGGATGGCTGGCTGATCCTCGAAGGACCGGCTCTCACCAGCCGCTACCGGGCGGTCTGCGCCTTGTATGAGCCTTTCCTCTCCACGCAACTGCTCGATCTCTTCGAAGCCCTGGTCGAAAAAGGGGGCACGGTGGTCTGGTCGGGTCTCCCACCGCTCCTCAATGTGGATGGGTCTTCGCTGGATGCTTCCCGTTTGGCAAGTTTGTTCGGCATAGACTTTTCCCGCCTCGTGTCTTCACCCGGTTACGCCATGCCCGGCAGGAGCATCCACTTTTCTGGGGCGCTGGAGGCGGTGGCTGACATGCCCATCCTCACCGATTTGTTGGTGGACAGGGTTTATCCTCTCAACCCTCAGGGAGAAGGTACGCCGGTCGCCAGCCTGCGCCCCGGTGGATCGAGCCAGGAGTGGCTGGTTGGCGTTCTGAGCCGCACCCGGGCAGGCGGAAATGCCCTCTACCTGGGTTTCCGCCCCAGGGACGACCAGTCCGCCTCGTTAGGCACCGAAACACGCGCCTGGTTTGAAATCCTGCATGCCTTGGGAGTGTATCAATCCACGCCTGGTTCCATTGTGCAAGACAACCCAAGCCTCCTTTCGCGCACCTCACCCTACCTTGTGGCAGCTTTTCCGAACGGCGCGGTTTCTGTAGCGCCTCACTTCCGTACCCACGAAGAGAACTGGCAGGGGGGCTTCTTCAGGGATGAAGAACAGGACGCCAGAGCACTGGAGGAAAATCCCATCCTCGATGGTGCCACCATTCAGCTGGTCGACCTGCAGGTCATGGGTCAAACCGTCTCTTATCAGGGCAGTCATTGCCTGGCATGGAATAAAGGGCAGCAAACCGGGTCGTTGTTGGCATTTGCTGGTTTTGGCTGCAGCCAGGTTGTCTTGGATGGGAAGGTTTTCCGTTGGTCTGACCAGCCGGTCGACATTGCCTGGCACCCTCTCAGCGCGGACATGCAGGTTGAAGGCGCAGACCTGCGCCCCCTCTTCAGGGTCTGGTTCTCGGGTGAAGGTCGTGTGGTTATCCCCGTGGGGATTACCCCTGGACAGGACATCCAGGTCTGGCTGGGTACACACGTGCCCCGCCACTGGTCCCGCCGCAGAGGCATCCAGGAGCAGCGCCTGCGCCTGGGTTTCTGCAATGAATTGGTTCCATTCACCATCGAAGGTACTAGCCTTGTACTGGACCTGGTCGAAGAGCATCGTGAACACTGGCTTTATGTCACCGAAAGGATTAAATGAACAATCGGGAACATATAAACGTCGTTTTTGTTTTTGGCGACCAGCACCGCGCCCAATCAACGGGTTATGCGACCCGATTTGATCCAGCAGCAGACCAGGGCGTCCACACGCCCGTGATGGACCAAATCGCCTCCGAGGGCATCACCTTCACCCACGCCGTCTCCTGCGCGCCGGTCTGCAGTCCCTACCGCGCCAGCCTGCTCACCGGTCAGTACCCACTCACGCACGGCGTTTTTGTCAACGATGTTAACCTGGGCGATCGTGCAGTTTCTCTTGCCCAGGCATTCTCCCAGGCAGGTTACGACACCGCCTACATCGGCAAATGGCACCTGGATGGTCACGGGCGCAGTGCATATATCCCGCCCGAACGGCGCCAGGGCTTCGATTTCTGGCAGGTCCTCGAGTGCACCCACGATTACAACCAATCCTATTATTACGACCAGGATGACCCGGCGCCAAAATTGTGGGACGGCTACGATGCCCTTGCCCAGACACGAAGTGCACAGGAATACATCCGCACCCGCACACAGCAGGATCCATTTTTGTTGGTACTCTCCTGGGGTCCGCCCCACAATCCTTACGAGACCGCCCCGGAGCAGTTCCAGCAGCTTTACGATCCTGCATCGATTCCCTTGCGCGCCAACGTGATCGAGCAAACCGACAAGCCTTACCGCCAGCACACCCGCCAGGCACGTTCAGAGATCGCCGGTTATTACAGCCATATCTCCGCCCTGGACCACTGCCTGGGTCTTCTCCTCGACACCCTCGAGGAGCAGGGTATCGCCGACAACACTTTGTTGATCTATACCTCCGACCATGGCGACATGCTCTGGTCGCATGGCGAGTGGCGTAAGCAGTGGCCCATGGATGAATCGATCCGCGTTCCCTTCCTCATGCGCTGCCCCGCGCTTTTTGGAACTGGACCGCGCCAGGATGACCTGCTCCTCAACACGCCCGACATCATGCCCACCCTTCTCGGTCTCGCCGGTATCCCTGTGCCCGGCACGGTCGAGGGCGTCGATTATGCGCCAGCCATCCTCGATCCTGCACATAAGCCCCGCCCCGCTGCCGCCCTGATCGAGTGTATCCATCCATTCAGCGAGTTCCAGCCTGCCTGGGGTGGGCGCGAGTACCGCGGCATCCGCACCCGCACGCACACCTACGTGCGCGATCTCAATGGTCCATGGCTCCTTTATGATAATGTGGCTGACCCATACCAGCTCACCAATTTGATCGGGCGCCAGGAGACCGGCGAAATTCAAGCCAGGCTTGATGCTCAGCTCTCCGATCTGCTCCACCAGCGAGGCGATGCCTTCCTGCCCGGTGTCGAATACATGCGCCAGTGGGGTTATCCCATGGACTCGAGTGGGGCGGTGCCTTTCGTGTCCTGAATGTTTTTTCAGGCGACCCATTATATAATCCAAAATAAAAAATAAAATCAGGAGGATTAAATGCAAAATCCACGAGAAGTCGTCAACCAGCTGCTTTCTCCCCAGGGGCATCCCGAAAGGGTCGGTTTGATCGAAGGACCCTGGGCGGATACGGTCGCCAATTGGGTCCGCGATGGTTACCCGACTCGCATGGTTCATAAAAAGAAAGGGGATGACATCTGGCGCCGGTCGGACGGCATGTCCGTCGAAGCGCCAGCCGATGGCGAATACGAGGAACCGCTGCCAGTCTGGCAGCATTTCGGTTTCGACATGGTCGGCGCAGGTGGGTGGTTCGATATCATGCCCCTCATCGACTACGAAGAGCTGCTCGAAGAGACCGATGAATGGACCGTCAAGCGCAACGGCGCCGGTGCTGCCCTCAAATACTGGAAACACAAGTCCGGCACGCCCGAGCACATGGACTTCCTCATGACCACCCGTGAGATCTGGGAGCGCGATTACCGCTCACACCTGGTTGAGTGGGATCCCGCTCGCGTCACCAATCTCGCTGACCAGCAGCGTAGTTTCCAGGAAGCCAAAGCTGACGATCGCTGGGCATTCTTTGGGCACATGTTCATTTGGGAATCCATGCGCCAGTCAATGGGCGATATTACGCTCTACGAGAGCATGGTCCTCGACCCCGACTGGATCCACGACTACAACCGCGTCTACACCGATCTTTATAAGAACGCCTTTCAATACCTCTTCGACAACGTCGGCATGCCGGACGGCATCTGGATCTACGAGGACATGGGCTACAAGAACGGTCTCTTCGCCTCCCCGAAGCAATTAGGCGCTCTGATCTTCCCCTATTACGCCGAGATGGTCGAGTTCTTCCATCAGAAAGAGCTCCCCGTCGTCCTGCACACCTGCGGCACCACCGCCGAGGCCATGCCCCTCATCGTCGAGGCAAAGTTCGACGCGGTGAACCCCATGGAGCGCAAGGCAAAAGGCAACGATCCCTTCGTCTTCGCCGAGAAGTACGGCGATAAGCTCGCCTTCGTCGGCGGTCTCGACGCCCGGATCATCGAGAGCAACGACCGCGACCTCATCCGCCGCGAGGTAATCGACTACGTTGAGGGCATGAAAGCCCGCGATGCCCGCCTGGTCTTCGCTTCCGACCACTCCCTCTCCACCCACGTCCGCTACGACACCTACCAGTACGTCGTCGACGTCTACCGCGAGGTCATGTACTACTAACCTTGCGAAGGTTTCCGCCAATGATCTTTTGGCGCACCTTCGCAAGGTTACGATATTAAAATACTGAAAGGAACTCATACCATATGTACATCGGTGCTGACTACTACCCCGAGCACTGGGAAAAGGAACGCTGGGTTACAGACGCCCAGATGATGCAGGAAGCTGGTTTCAACATCGTCCGCCTGGCGGAGTTTGCCTGGATCAATATGGAGCCCGATCGAAGGGCAGTTCGATTTTGCCTGGCTTGATAATGCCGTATCAATTCTAGGCGATCATGGCATATCAACCATCCTCTGCACCCCGACTGCCGTCATGCCTGCCTGGCTCGCCAGGAAATATCCGGAGACCCTCGCCATGCAGACGGACGGCACGCGCATCACCTGGGGCGTGCGCAAGAACAACTGTTTTTCCTCCGGCGCTTATCGCCTGCTTTCCGAACGGATCACCCGAGCCATGGCGCAGCACTTCAAGTCACAATCCGCAAGTCATCGGTTGGCAGACCGACAACGAGTTTGGCAACCCGGTCTGTTACTGCGAACTCTGCCGTGTGGAGTTCCAGGCCTGGCTGCAGGATCAAGATACGCCACGCTCGATCGTCTCAACAAAGCCTGGGGCACGCACTTTTGGGGTCATATCTACACCCATTGGTCCGAGATCCCCATTCCTGTCGACGCCCAAACGCATAACCCCTCCGCCTGCCTCGACTGGCAGCGTTTCTATTCGTGGCTCAATAACAGATTCCAGCGCGACCAGGTGCGCATCCTGCGTGCCGAATGCCCCGACCACTTCGTCACCCACAATTTCATGGGTCTCTTCCACGAGCTCGATTACTACGACCTGGCTGAAGACCTCGATTTCGTCTCCTGGGACAATTACCCCGTCTGGGGCAAGCCCGATGTCCCCTACGCCGCTTCCGAAGCTGCCGACATCATGCGCGGCCTCAAGAAGCAGAATTTCTGGATCATGGAGCAGACTTCCGGTCCTGGCGGTTGGAGCACCTACGGGCGCAACCCTCGCCCCGGCGAGATGCGTAAGATCGCCTTTCAACAGGTCGCCCACGGAGCCGATCACATCCTCTGGTTCCGCTGGCGCGCCTGCACCGCCGGCAGGGAGCAATACTGGCACGGAATCCTCGGTCACGATGGCAAAGGTCTGCGCCGTTATAAGGAACTCGCCCAGACCGCCTCCGACCTGCGCAAAATTGCGGCACTCCTCGAATCCACCTCCGTCAAAGCCCAGGTCGCCATCATCCACGATTACGACAGCATCTGGGCGACCCGCATCCAGCCCGGCTATGCCGGCAACTCCTACCATGCCGCCATGGACCGTATTTATCAAGCCCTCTTCCGGCATGGTGTCAATGTCGACTTTGTCCGCTCCAGCGACGATCTCTCCGCCTATAAAGTCGTTTTCGCCCCCGGACTCTACATCCTCCCCGACACGGTCGCCCACAGGTTGGCGGATTATGTCCGCAATGGTGGCATCCTCTATGCCGATAGCCGCACCGGGGTCAAGGACGAGACCGGCTTGATGCACCCGCGCACCCTCCCTGGTCTGCTCTCTGACACCCTGGGCATCACCATCGAGGAATACGAATCCCTCGGTCACGAGTGGGCTGGTGGTCAAGCCATCACCTATCCCGTGGTGGGTACGGGTCCCTTCGAAGGCACGTTCCAGGGCACCCAGACCGCCGAGTGGGTCAGGACGCTCACCGCTGAAGTCGCTCGCCGGTTACGATGCCTGGCATATGCAGGAATTTGCAGCCCTCACCCGCAATTCCTTTGGCAGAGGCTGGGGATACTTCCTCGGCACGGTGGCTGCTGAACCAGGTTTCTACGACCTGCTCATTGCTGATATTCTCCAGCACGCCTCGTTGAAATCATATACCGGGCTCCCACAAGGCGTTGAGGTATCCCTCCGCATGGGGGAAGATAAGCAGCTTCTCTTCATCATTAACCATACCGAAGAGTCTCAAACAGTCCCGGTTCCCAAAGGTAAATTGGATCTGCTTACCGGTTCAACCACCAATGAGACCATCACCCTCGATCGCTTCGGTGTCGCCGTGATCCAATTATGATAACAGCATATGTAGGGCTCCCCGCAGGGGCGGTATCCTTACCTGCCGCTTCTATCACCCCGACCTCTGTAGGGCTCCCCGCAGGGGCGGTATCCATACCTGCCATCACACCGCGACCAATGGGCAGGTATCCGTCTGACATAGTCAGGACACCTGCCGCTCCACTTACATCATCAAAGGACCTGACCCTTGTCTCCTGATCGCCCCAACATCCTCCTGATCCACTGTCACGATCTCGGTCAATACCTCCACTGCTACGGTGTCGAAACTGTCCAAACCCCCAACATCGACGCCTTTGCCTGCGCAGGGCGTCCTCTTCCAGAACAGCTTCTGCGTTGCCCCGGGCTGCAGCCCCTCGCGTGCCTCCATCTTCACCGGTCGCTACCCTCACACCAACGGGGTCATGGGGCTCTGTCACGCCAGTTTCGCCTGGGATCTGCACCCGGATGAACGTCACCTTGCCCAGATCCTCTCCGAAAACGGTTACACCACCGCTGCCGTCGGTGTGATCCACGAACTCGCTCTGGTCCCGATCGCTGTGGTTACCAGCACTACGATTCTACTGCCAGGGCAATCGAAGCCACCAATGCTGCAATCCATATGCTTGAGGATTTTGAAAGAAATCCTCAAGCCCCGTTCTTTTTATCGGTCGGTTTCATCGAGCCTCACCGTCTCCCGGATCCACACTCGCACCCCCCTGGCGAGCATGGTTTCCTCAGCCCCGCTGTCGAGCCGGATGACGCCCTGGGTGTGCAGGTTCCAGGTTATCTCCTCGACACCCCCGGAACCCGCCTTGAGCTTGCGGAGCTGCAGGGCGCCGTCCGTCATGTCGACGCTCAGTTTGGGAGGATCATGAGCGCGCTCGAAGACCTGAAGCTTAGCGCCGGCACCCTGGTCATCTTCACCACCGACCACGGTGTCGCCATGCCCCGCGCCAAGTGCTGCCTCTACGATCCCGGCATCCAGGTTGCCTTCATCCTCCGTCTCCCCTCCCGCCCAGGCTGGCACGGAGGCATCTCCAGCCACGAGCTGCTTTCAAACGTCGATTACGTTCCCACCATCCTGGATTTGCTCGACATTCCACAACCAGCCGACCTTCAGGGCATCTCCTTTGCTTCCCTTCTTAATGGAGGCAACTACTACCCGCGCAGCGAGGTCTACGCTGAGATGACCTACCACGACTATTACGACCCGCGACGCTGTATCCGCACCCGCACCCACAAGCTCATTGCCAACTTTTCCTCAGCCGCGGCTTTCATGGACCCTTCCCAGAGCTGGCGCCCACGTTCGGACACGGTCAATCCACCCAACCGCGCCACTTCCTACCATCCCGACATTGAGCTATATCGATCTGCAGGCAGATCCATGGGAACTGAATGATATTTCTACCGATCCCGCATATCAACAGGTCCGTCTCGATCTGACCTCCCGTTTGTGGAATTTCATGATTACTACCGGTGACCCTCTCTGTTACGGTGCCGTCCCCTCACCCCAGCACCAGCGTGTCCTCGAAGCCCTCAAAGGCACAACCAATGCATAAACACGAACGCTCAACCATGCGCAGTCTGGCAGCCCGTTGGATGGAGCTTGCTTCCTCTCCGCTCATGCAGGAACGCCGCCGCCTGTGGACCGCCTTGAAAGACCGCAAAGCCGAACGCCCTATGTTCCTCTTCGAGACCTGGACTCTGGAAGGATACATCCACGAAAACGAGCTGGTATGCCAGGATTCCTACCTGCGGGATATTGAGCACATCCTCCGCCGCAGCATACGCCAGGCGGAAGAGGTCGGCGACGATTTTGTCCTGGATCCCGTCTTTCGCCTCTCATGGCACGCTGCTCCTCCCGCGTATGGCGTCGGGCTGGATCTTGTCCGCGCCCAGGATGACTTCGGCGGAAGTCACGCTTACCACTACAACCACCCCATCCGCACCCCTGCAGACGTCTCCCATCTTCAGCCGCGTACCTGGAAACTCGACAAACAGCGCACGCGGCGGGATCATGCCGTCCTCCAGGATCTCTTTGGGGACATCCTCCCCGTCACCATCCACGGCGCCGCCTTTTTCCTCCCGGGGCTGACCGCTGACCTCTACCGGCTCATCGGCAACGACAACCTGCTCACCTGGATCTACGATGAGCCTGAGGCCCTCCATGCCATCATGGCTTTCCTCCGCGACGACCGTCTCCACGATTACCGCTGGCTGGAAGCCGAGACCATGCTGGGTCTCAACAACAATTCCTCGGAGGTCGGCTCTGGCAGTCCCGGTTTCGTCAGCGACCTCCCCCAGATGGATTTCGACGGGCAGGTCAGGCTGCGCGACCTGTGGGTCTGGATCGAATCGCAGGAGACCACCATGATCTCGCCGAAAGTTTTCGCTGAATTCTTCCTCCCCTATATGGCGGAAATCAGTAAAGATTTTGGTCTCGTCTATTACGGCTGCTGCGAGCCCGTTCACGACCGTTGGGACCAGATCATCACCGCCATCCCCAACATCCGCGCCGTCTCCATCTCGCCCTGGTGCGACCATGCACGCCATGGGCGAGCGCCTCGGTAAGGACATCATCTTCTCTCGCAAGCCGAAGCCCTGGCTCATCAGCGGTGAACAGCCCGATTGGGACGCGCTTGAAAAGGACCTCGATGATACCCTTCACGCCGCCCGTGACTGCAGCCTCGAGATCATCTACCGCGACACCTACCGCATCCACGCCGACCGCTCCCGCCTGCGCCGCTGGGCCGAATTGGTCCGTTCCCGCGTCGGTGGTGAGATGGTCCCATCTCCAGTTCCAGGAGCCTGATCATGTCAACTTCATTAAGCTTTGACGGCAGCAAGAGCGACACCGATTGCGACAGCAATCGCCTAAGCGCCAGCGACAGCAATCGAGACCGCCTCCTCGCCCTCTTATCCGGGAGCCAGCCTGACCGCCTCCCCTGGTTCGCCGACCTCGATTACTGGGCATCCTCCAAAGAGCGCACCGGCGAGTTCCCCGCGGGTTACCGCACCACCCAGGCGTACTTCGACCTGCACCGCGACCTGGGCGCCGGCTTCTACCTCCAGGGCTACTGGCCCTTCAAGACAGTTTACACGGACGATATCCGCGTTGACCGCATCCAGGACGGTGACATCCGCCGTACAAAAATCGACACCCCCGCCGGCACAGTCACGGAAGAGTGGCGCTTCCTGCGCACCTCCTTCTCCGAAGCGCCCGTCAAGCGCTTCGTCGAGACCCCCGCCGACCTCGCCGTCATCGCCAGTCTCTTCGAGGCCGCCTCCTACCAGCCCGACTACGCCGAGCTTGAGCGCCGCGTCCCCATGATCGGCGACAACGGTGTCCTGCTCGCCTACCTGCCCCGTTCGCCTTTCATGCAGATGGTCACCGAGCTCTCCAGCCTCGAAGCCCTCGTCCGCCTCTGGGTGGATGCCCGACATGATCTCGAGCGCACCCTCAGCATCATCGCATCGAAGCACGACGAAGCCGCCCGCATCGCCGTCGAATCCCCCGCCGGGTGTCTCATGATCCCCGAGAACCTCTCCTCCGAGCTCATCGGCAAGCGCTTCTTCGAATCCTACCTGCGCCCTTACGAGACCCGCTGGGTCGACCGCATCCGTGCCGCCGGCAAACACTCCTTCATCCACATGGACGGCACCCTCAAAGGTCTCATCGCCGAGGTCGCCTCCGTCGGTTTCGATGTCATCGAGGCCGTCACCCCCAAACCCGTTGGCGACCTGGACTTTGCTGAGATGCGCGCCCTCACCGGACCAACGACCATCCTGTGGGGCGGCATCCCTGGCGTCTACTTCACCCCCCTGGTCAGTGATCAGGAGTTCGACCGCTTCGTCGCAGAGGTTGCCCAAACCATGAAGCAGTCTCCCCGTTATGTCCTGGGCGTTGCCGACCAGGTCCCCCCCGACGGTCTTCGCAGCCGCATCGCCCGCGTGGCAGAAATTGTCACTGAAATGGGAGTTTATTAAATCTACAATCTTTTATATCGGGATCAAGTTGTTCAGTCACGGATTATTTTTGTCGAAAGGCAATGACTTATGGATGAGAATGGTTTCAACAAGGACATTTTTCTGGATCCTCCCAGGTATTTCAGACCCCTTCAAATCATCCATGGCATGGACAGGATGTCCCACCTGGAGCAGGAGCGTCCCGATTTGGAGGCTGGAAATTCTCCGGAAAATTCGACCGTTCAGCCCGTTGGTCGTTATCCGAAATTAGATCAATACCTTCACAATCTGGCAGATTTGGGCACGGGCGGGATCGTCACCAACGTTGGTTTCAACCGTTACCTGGTTGACCCCCAACAGTGGGATATTCTTCGTTATGGGGTCAGGAAAGCCTCCGACCTGGGCTTGCGGGTCTGGTTGTATGACGAGAAAGGTTACCCCAGTGGCACCGCAGGAGGTTACGTCAGCCGCGCCAACCCCGAATTTCTCTCCTTGAGCCTGGCATGTTACCGGGTCGAAAATACCCCTGCTGCCGAAATCGTCTTCCCCTTGCCGGTTTCCTGCAAGTGCTTTGTCTGGGCGGGTGCTGCCCGGTCGCTGGATGATGCCACCCGTGAGAGTTTCATCGATCTCACTCAGTACGTGGATGAATGGCAGACCTTGCGCTGGACGCCGCCAGGGGGAGATTGGCAGGTGATCTATCTTGCTGAACGTCACACCTACGAAGGCACGCATGCCTCTCGTAACGTCTCCGATTTTAAGCAGTATATCAACCTGCTGGATCCCGACGCCGTCAGAGCCTTCATCCGCACAACCCATGCAGCCTACTACCGGGAGTTAGGTTCCCATCTCTGGTCGAGAATAGACGCAGTTTTTACCGATGAGCCTTCCTTTGTTACCCAGTATTTGCCCGAATTACCCGATCGTTATATCGGGAAGATACCCGTTGTCGATGCCCCTGTTTTTTTAGACCGCCCCCCTGCCCTGCCCTGGGTGCATGACCTCCCCGAAAAGTTCCAATCCAAGACAGGATACGACCTGGTTCCCCGGCTTTATGCTTTGTTTTTCTCTGCCAGCGACGAGGCACAGAAAGTCAGGATGGATTATTACCAGTTCATCACCGATCTCTATGCACACAGTTTCTTCCAACAGATTCAGGAATGGTGCCGGCAGCATGGGGTCGATTCATCCGGTCACGTGCTCCTGGAAGAGTCGATTATCGATCACCCGCCCTATGAGGGCAGCCTCATCAGGATGCTCAAAACCATGGACCTGCCGGGGCTTGACATGCTCAATGCCGATCCCCACGCCATGCTGCATGAAGATTCTTACATGGGTGCATCCTTCATGGCGATCAAGCAAGCCTCCTCAGCCGCCCATCTGGCTGGAAAAGCCCGCGTTCATTCCGAAAGTTCCGACTGGGTCCAGCGTAATTCCGGTTTCCACGCCAGCCTGGAGTCAAGGATCGGTCAAATCAACCTCCAGTATGCCCTCGGGATCAATGTCATCACTTCCTATTACTCCTGGAAAGAAATTGGCGAAGCGGGATGGAAGCAATTCAACGACGTTGCCGGACGGTTGGGCACGCTGCTCACCGGGGGCGTTCACTGCTGTGACGTTGCCGTGTTATATCCCATCCGCACAGCCTGGGCCCATTTCCTCCCCCCGCTCGAACCGATGCAGGATTGGGAAAATAGACCTTTTCGAACCCAAAGGTTGAAAGACATCGACCGGACTTATACCCGCACGGTGCGCACATTGCTGGTCAACCAGGTCGATTGTGACATGATCGATGAAGAGTCCATCGAAGCGGCAGTGGTCCGCCAGGGCAGGCTGGAAATCTCCACCGAATCCTACCGCCTCCTGGTCCTCCCGGACGTCGATCAGCTCAGTCCGCACTGCCTGGAAGCGATCCGGGAATTTGTTTCCCAGGGGGGCATATTAATCTTCACTGCTGATTCACCTGGTTCCGCACGTGGTTCCACGCCCACTCCCCAGGCAGAAGCCCTCCTCCACACAACCCTTGCAGGTTCGCTCCCTGGTCCCGCTTCGCTATTTACGCTGCCGCTGGATGGCATCATGGCAGTCATCCGGGACAAACTCCCGCTTGATTTCCAGTTGGCATCTTCCAACCCGGACATTGTTTATACCCACCGGGTGCTTGAAGGTCGTGACCTCTATTTTGTCGCCAACGCATCGCCCAATCCGGCGCACCTCAGCGTGAAGCTGCGCGTTCCTGGACCCTATGATTTGTACCAGCCCGCAACTGGAGCCATCACCCCCTGGGATTCATCTCCCAACCTTCACCTGGATGGTTACGGCAGCGTCTTCATCGTCTCCCAAAGAACCGCTCAATCACCTTCCAACCCGTAGTAACGACGTAAGTCGTTGCCGCGCCAATATCGTTAGCGCGTAAGTCGTTCTCATCCACAAAATCCCGTAGTAACGACTTTAGTCGTTGCCGCGCCAATATCGTTGGCGCGTAAGTCGTTCTCATCCACAAAATCCCGTAGTAACGACTTTAGTCGTTGCCGCGCCAATATCGTTGGCGCGTGAGTCGTTGATGCATAAGTGATCCTCATCCACCAGCTCCAGCCAGCATCAGGTTCCTGATGCAGAAATCCTGCTTAAAAAATTCGTTTCATTGGTTTGTTCGTTAAAAAAATCCGTGAAATCCGTGTCATCTGTGGTTCCTGTTTTTTACCCACAGGGTCACCCTCCAACCACCACCAGCTCGATATCCAGCATCTTCGCCAGCTTGCGGATCTTCCCCAGCTGGTGCCCCACGCCCAGCGCAAAATGGTGCGTCGAGCCCGTCTCCGTCCACGCCTGCCCGAACTCGTCCGGCGTCATGTCGCCGAACTTCACCCGCGTGTTCGTGTTGCCCACCTCCAGGATCGGTCCCGGCACGCTCTCCCCTTCCGCCGCCACGAACTTGAACTTCCCCTCGCCCGTCTGCGTCACCCCCAGCATCGTCACCGGTCCGTTCTTCACGTTGAACTCCACACTCACCCCTCTCCCCGCCTTCCCGTGGAACAGCTTCATCCCCCGCAGGATCGGCTTCTTGTCCCCGATGGCGATGTGCCCCGGACCGTCGTGCCCCGCGATCACGAACCCGCCCTCGAAGTCCAGCAGGTACAGCTCGCAGAAGCTCCCGCCCGCGTTGAAGTGGTCCATGATGAACATCGCCACGCACGTCTTCAGGTCCGCCTCCCCCGCGCACGGGATGCCGCGCGCCGTCAGCAGCGAGTTCCCCAGGATCATCGCCGCCGAGATGCGCTCGTATTCGTTGTCGTTCCAGCCGCGGTAGTAATACGCCAGCCCGTCCAGGTTGAAGTCCTCCACCAGCTTCTCCTCCGCGCACAGCCACCTTCACCGCCCAGGCAAGCTCCGCCTCGTCCACCTTCTCCGTGATGCGGTCATAACCTGGCGGCGGCATCAGGAACATCTCGCGCACCTGCGCCAGCTTTGCCTCCACCTCCGCCTCACTCACCTTCCTCACCCTGTCCTCCAGGTCGCACATCTCCACGATCTCGATGTGCGTGCCCAGGAATCCCTGGTGCATCGTGAAGTCCGTGTACATGTCCAGCATCCCCGGGTAGTAATGCCCCAGGTAGCCCAGCCGGCTGTCGCGCAGCGCCCGCTTCACCGCCGCTGCCTCGATCCACTCCCCCACGTTCTTCCAAACCTTCTCCTGGAAGTCGCCCCCCACCACGCAGTGGAACGGCAGGTTGCAGCGGTTGAACGCGCACGACACCTCCGGCGCCGTCATCGCCGCACCGATCAGCGTCATCTCCTCCGTCCCGATCTCCCCGTACGGCACCGTCGGCACCATCTGCAAGCGCCAGCGTCAGATACGGGGCGATGTTGCGCTGCGCGATCGGGATCAGCACGTGCGACGCCGTGTACGTCATGATCTCCCCGATGATCAGGTCCACCTGCTCGCGCGCGAACAGGTCTCCCACCCCGTTGGACTTGTCCGCCGCGTCCACCAGCCCCCCGTCCACCACCTCGCACCCCATCGCCTCCAGGCGCTGCCGGTGCTTCGCCATCGTCTCCATCACTGCCGGTCTCAGCTCCGGGAACTGCGGCCAGTAAGCCGCCAGCCCGCTGCCAAAATACCCCACCTTCGCTTTCCTGCGTAGTTCAGTGTACATGAATTATTCCTTTTATTGGTTATTTATTTGGAGGGTTTCCAATATGTTAATCCTCCTCATCCTGTAGTGGCGGACCTGCGTGTCCGCCCTGTATTTAGGTGCCATGCAATTTCAGTAGGGGCAGACCTGCGTGTCTGCCCTGCGTGTCTGCCCGTGTGGAGTCCCGGTACGAACTGCTTTGAAAACTTCACCCCTGGCTGCTGGCGAACTGCCACCCGTTCCCGTCCGGGTCGAAGAAAGTCCCATACGTCACCACCTCCGGGATGTGGAACACCTCCGCGCATCTCACCCCCTTCGCCTTCAGCGCCTCCGTCGTCGCGTAGGCGTCCTCCACGCTCAGCACCCCCACGATCGCGCTCTTCGCCGGCAGCGGCTCCTCTCTGTCCCAGCGGTTGATCGCCACGTGTGCCTGCCCTTCCACACCGTACTCCTCCCAGCCGATCTCATCATCCGACCATACCACCTGCCACTCGAGAAGTCTCACGGTAAAACTTCTTCGCCCGTTCCCAATCACTCACATACGCGTACACCACGTTCACATCCTTGAAATGAGACATCCTGTACCTCCTCTGGAAACTGATAAATTTCGGGCCTCTATGCCGCCTCCGGCACGCCCCAATCATACCATTTGAGACCCCAACCGGCATATGAACCTGCTTTCACACGCCAACATAATCCCACCCAACACCCTCCGTTTGGGGGAGGGCAGGGAGGGGGTATTGGTTTATAATTCATTTATCAACCATTAACTAATCCACATAACACTGAGTATAGATGGCAAACCCCAAAACCCGGGCTGTTATTTACCTTCTCCTCTTCATCCTCGCCACCTCTTTGGTTGTCCTCGATCACCTGGTTGGTTGCCCCGGAATACTTCACCTCCTCTGCGGGGAATTCTTAAAGTAATCGGCAGCGCCCTCGGTGGAGTTGCCACCCTTTTCGCCGTCCTCATCGTCATCCTCGAGTTATTGATCCTTCCTGCTCAAGATAACCAACTCCGTCACTGTCCTCCGTCGTGTCTCTCTCGACGATCTCGATAACAAACTCGGTGACCGCCGCAATGTCAAATGGGTCAACCGCAACCTGGTCCATCCCAATCTTTTTAATCGCAATGAACGCCTCCTCATCCAGGGCGAGATGAAGCGCGGTAAGACTCGCGAGGCAATCGAGTTGATCCGCCGGTTATCACAGAATACCATCCACGCTGGTGAGATTTACGAGCTTTCACCCAACATCCGCTCTCTGGAACGGAACGCCATCCTCTCTTCCGTCCGCAACCAGTTCTCCAATGATGCCCGTATTGTGGTTTTCATCGATGAATTGGTCCGCATGATCACCACCGACCCGGAAGCTGAAAAGAACCGCAAAGAGCGCCTCCCCGCTGTGCTCGAAGGGTTGGAACATTGCCATACGGCTTTGGTGGTAGCCACCGGCATCGTTCATCCACAGAACCCCCCTGAAGTATTGGCTGCCTGGTTGCTAAACACATGATTTCAATACCGTCACCATTCCGGATTCGCACGAGACCTTTTTGCGCCAGTTGTTCATGAATACCGCTGATTTTGAAAATATGACTCTGGATGAACATCTCTTCGATCAGTTAGATTTTAGTAAGATCATCTCCCCGGAACAGGTCATCCTGGGTTTGAAATTTCTGAAAGCAGAACAGGGACTGGTAAGGGTCGACTATGAAAGCATTTCCCCGGTGATGGATCTAACATTATCAAACCTGTGGATGGCAGTTCGTCAGAAATTAATCCACCCCTGCTGTCCATTGGCGGAGTCCATCTTCGAGTCCCTTGAATGGTTCCGCGCTTCAGGCGTGCGTCCTGATCGGCACCTCGTCTTGGCTTTCGCAGTAGAATTGTTTAAGAAATCAAACTCACGTAAAAAATTAAAATGGCAGGAGAGGATGAAAGTTAGCCTCATCCCCAATCTTCTTACCCGGCATTGCCTGCAAAGATTGGGTGACTTCATCCGTGTCGAGTCGGGACTTCTGCAGGTCTCGGAAGCCGCCCTCGATTGGGAATCCAAGGTAGATGGTGCCCTTGAATCGGTGGGAACATTTTTAAGGAAATATCGTCAAGCCTTTCAGGGCAAATACCGCCGGAAGTATTATAAAAACGCTAAAAATCATGCCTGGGCATTATTTGATGCCGCCCTCATGGCAGGTAAACAGGACAACCACCAGCAGGCTGTTGAGTACTACACCAGTGCGATTGGTTTTTACCCCTTCTCCTGGTTCTTCAATAACCGGGGCAACAGCAACGCCGCCCTGGGACAGCACCGCGAGGCGATCGAGGACTACGACAAAGCCATCGAGATCGACCCGCAGTATGCACCGCTTACTACAACCGGGGCACTGCGTACGCCGCCCTGGGACAGCACCGAGGCGATCGAGGACTACGACAAAGCCATCGAGATCGACCCGCAGATCGCCGCTTACTACAACCGGGGCACAGCGACGCCGCCCGGGAGGCGATCGAGGACTACGACAAAGCCATCGAGATCGACCCGCAGTATGCAGCAAGCCTACTCCAACCGGGGCAACCGCAAAGCCGCCCTGGGACAGCACGGCGAGGCGATCGAGGACTACGACAAAGCCATCGAGATCGACCCGCAGTATGCAGCCGCTTACTACAACCGGGGCACTGCAGTACGCCGCCCTGGGACAGCACCGCGAGGCGATCGAGGACTACGACAAAGCCATCGAGATCGACCCGCAGTATGCAGCCGCTTACTCCAACCGGGGCACTGCAGTACGCCGCCCTGGGACAGCACGGCGAGGCGATCGAGGACTACGACAAAGCCATCGAGATCGACCCGCAGTATGCAGCCGCTTACTACAACCGGGGCACTGCGTACGCCGCCCTGGGACAGCACGGCGAGGCGATCGAGGACTACGACAAAGCCATCGAGATCGACCCGCAGTATGCAGCAAGCTTACTCCAACCGGGGCAACAGCAAAGCCGCCCTGGGACAGCACGGCGAGGCGATCGAGGACTACGACAAAGCCATCGAGATCGACCCGCAGTATGCAGCCGCTTACTCCAACCGGGGCAACTGCAGTACGCCGCCCTGGGACAGCACCGCCAGGCGATCGAGGACTACGACAAAGCCATCGAGATCGACCCGCAGTATGCAGCCGCTTACTACAACCGGGGCATCTGCAGTACGCCGCCCTGGGACAGCACGGCGAGGCGATCGAGGACTACGACAAAGCCATCGAGATCGACCCGCAGTATGCAAATGCTTATTACAACAAGGCTTGTGCGTATGCCCTGATGGGCGATTCCCAATCTTCTTGTCATTGGCTGGAAATTGCCATTCAAATGGATCCCAAATATATTGACATGGCAAAAACGGACACCGACTTCAATTCCATCCGCGCCGAAACTTGCTTCCAGGAACTTCTAAATTATTCTTGATGTCTTGGCGTGTTTCTTTACGCAAACGGTAAACTCATAACAAAACCTGTTTTTTCTGTGAAATCCGTAAGCGCAGCGACGTAATCCGTGGTTTGTTTTTTATCTGTGTCAATCTGTGACATCTGTGGTTAAAATTCCGTCCAATCTGTGTTCCAAAATCCGTGTCAATCTGTGACATCTGTGGTTAAAATTCCGTCCAATCTGTGTTCCAAAATCTGTGTCAATCTGTAGACATCTGTGGTTAAAATTCCGTCCAATCTGTGTTCCAAAATCCGTGTCAATCTGTAGCATCTGTGGTTAAAATTCCGTCCAATCTGTGTTCCAAAATCTGTGTCAATCTGTGACATCTGTGGTTAAAATTCCGTCCAATCTGTGTTCCAAAATCTGTGTCAATCTGTGACATCGTCGATGCGTAA
>CAVOGL010000018.1:0-4122 GCA_963695415.1 uncultured Chloroflexia bacterium
GTTGATAAAATTCGAAAATCCGGATTTGCGAATTTGAACCTAGACTTGATCTACGGCCTTCCAGGGCAGACCTTATCGAGTTGGAAGGAAATATTGACGCGCGCATTGGATTTCAATCCCGATCATCTTTCCATGTATTGCTTGACAATGGAGGAGGGACACGCCATTGTTTGAGGCAGTAGAAAGTGGAGAGATCATACCTTTAGAGGACGATGTTGCAGCAGAAATGTATGAACTGGCGATACAGGATATGGATGAGGCAGGCTATCGGCATTATGAGATCTCAAATTGGGCAAAAATAGATGCCAGCGGGGCGGATTTTCGATGCCTGCATAATCTGCAATATTGGAGAAACGAAGAGTACTATGGTTTTGGCGCAGGCGCCCATGGATATTTACGCAATATGCGCGTAGCCAATATCGATATTATTCCAATATATATAAATAAATTCAAGAATATCGGATCAATATGGTGCATGGTGGAGAGAAAGTCGTAAGATACCAGTTGCTGAACAAATGCAGGATGAAATGATGCTCAGGTTGAGGTTGATCGATGAAGGTGTCTCAGCAAATGGTTTCTATGAGAAATTTGGTTTGGATCTGGTGGATGTGTTTGGGAAGCAGGTTACCGATCTTCTTCATCAAGGTTTGATTAAATGGAATGAAGGGGAAGGATCTACGCTTGCCCTTACAGAACGCGGAATTATGCTTGGAAACCAGGTATTTATGCAGTTCGTGGGGGGTTAGAATACGTGCACTTTTGTGCCGCGTCCATTTGTTTCGACAGTATTAGCCGGGCTGACAGGTGTCGTCCACTGGAAGATCCACTTTGCCTCTTCGGTGCGCATATTGATACAACCGTGCGACATCACCATGCCGAAATTATTGTGCCACCAGGTACCGTGGAAGGCAACCCCATTTTCTACAAAGAATGATACCCAGGGAACTCCTGGCAAAACGTAAGCATCCAGGTCATCTGTGAAGTAGCCGCCACCCATATGCTTTGAGGGAGTTTTTCTAAAAACAGTAAATTTTCCTCGTGGCGTATCGGTGTCGTTGAGTTTTTTATTGGATACAGTATTCGGTATTCCAGACGAGATTTTTGTTCTCAATACTTCTTTTGAGCCTTCATAAGCGGTCAATACCTGTGTTCCCAGATCAACTTCGATGAGCTTATCCTCAGGTGGAACATCCGTTGAAATTGGAGCGTATTCTTCCGGTGGAATTGGACGCATGTGGATAGCGGGCGCATGGTAATTCTCATGCCGCGCGGATAGCAGTTCATCGCGGATGCGGTACCAGGGTTGTCCGTCTGGACCTTCTTCGACACCGATGATCCAGTGCAATGAACCACTGTAGAGGCGATAGATTGGCATCCAGCCATACGTTTTTGTATAGCGAAATGCCTGTGTATATGGTACGCTGATCTCGGTGAGGATGCCGGTTTCTGGGACGGAACTCAGCGGTTCATTGAGACGCGTTTTTACTTTTTGAATTCGCGCGCTGTGCATATACCCGCGCCAAACCCGGTACCATAAAGGATTGTATCCAGGTCCCGCATCAGAGATCACATCTTCATAGATGTTGATGACCTCATCCCTGAAATGCTGACTGATGATCTTGCTTTTTTCATCCGGCGCGCTGTAAATGCTGAGCTGGTCGTATGCAATGCGGCCTTGATCGATCCCGTTCATCATGGAAAAATTACCAGACATGGGGCGCATAGCTAACGCACTCAGGCTGAGGGTGGAGAGTTTCAGGAAATCACGACGTGAAATGGATCTCATGTTTGGCATTATACCGATGTTATTTGGATAAGGCAAGTCTGATTTGCAAGGTTGGGGATTAAGTCACGCATGAACTGGAATCAATCATGTGTGTGGCCTTTGGACATTCGCCGCAACAACCAAAAGATTTGTTGATATTTAAAATCTACTTTATCAATCAATAGTCTGTGTAATAGCATAAACGCTATAAAAAATATATCGAATTCAAAATGACTTAGGAGAACATAATGGGCAATGAAACCGATTGGAACTGGAACGAAAGAAGATCCCTGGCAGCTAAAAACTCCCCTGGATCCTCTAGTTATCTGATGTATCGAGATGAAACAGCATCTCCCCCGGCGCTGGTATGTTTGGTGGGAAAAACAGAGCTGAGATATCATCTGAGCTGCATCGAGGATCTTCATACGATGCTCAAAAATCATGGTGATTGGATACTAATGGGCAGTACCGATGAGCAAAAACCGGCTGCTGAAGGTACTGTTGAGGCATGGGGCCGGTCTACTGAGAACCCTGTTGGCGGGTGGTATGGATTGAAAAAAGGGCTTCGAGGAAGATTCGGTATGTACCTGCCGCCATTATTGGAGGTGCTAGGGTTGGCCGAAATTGAACATAGTCCCCGTAATAATCGAATGAGGGCAATCTGAAAATTTCGTAAGACTAAATTTCTTACGATAACTTATTAACTATGCTCTTGATTGCAACTTTTATTTGCGTTCTAATCGCCTGAATGACGCAATTGCAAAAGGGATGGGAGGAGGACGGATATCCTCACACCAACCACCAGCCCTTGTATCTAGTTAAATAATACGGTTAGGGTTTTTGAAAATACCACGAACCATTTTTCTTATTTACAGACACTTTCCCATAAAGCACATATACGACCAGCTCCAACATTCACCCACAACTGACATACTTTATGGCAGTTTTGAGGTGTTACGGGGCATAAACCGGGCTCATATCCCTGCGGAGAGAAGCCAGAGGCAGCCCGGCATGTATTATCCAACGCGAACATTTCATTCACTGGATAGAATGGATTGTCGCTTTTCATGGGCGAACCAGCCTGCTCGAAGGTGAAGTAATCGTTGTGGTCAAACAAACCGAACTGCCCCGGTCCCAGCATGGACCAGGCTCCCCATAGGAATTTTGGTGAGGTTTCAAGGACAGATACTTTCACAGCGATCTCGATCACACCTGTTTTTTCAGGTGATATGCGCGACCAGGCAAGATCGGGGTCGGCGCCGATGCCAGAGTCAAAAATGTTCAACTCATAGCCATCCTCACCGGCTGGTGCATCACTGATCACAGGCTGAGGACCGCCGATATTGTTATTGGCATCCTTCCAGACGCTCACCCCATCTGTTGACCATTCCTTGCTCTGCGGAAGGGTCGTCCAGACCAGGTAATCTCCTCGACCGTCGAGATCATCATCCATCTCAATGCCAAAGCCATATTCCTCATCCGGTTTGAGGGTTGGGTCTTCCATTAAATATATATATGCATAAATGAATTCACTGTCCTGTGTGCGAACCAGATCAGTCTCTTTGATATCAATGAATGGCAGGTAATTCATATCCTGGTCGAAAGGTCGTTCGTAGCGTCCCTTCAGGAATTCATCCCCTGAATAGGCTTCTTTTTGGGCAGCCTTTCGAATGGATTCCTGATCATAGATGACCTGGGGTTTTTCGCTCAACACGGAGACGATCGGGCTGACCAGGTGTATGATCTCTGTTGGCAGCGGTTCAGCGGTGGGTTCGGCTGTTGCAATCGGTTCTGGCGTATTGGTAGGTTGAGGCGGCTGGACGGGTTCAGCGGGGGGAACCAGCTCCGTTGGTTGTGCATTACCGGGTTCAACAGGTGGCTGTGTTTCTACCGCATTATTTCCGCCGATTGGTGAAGAAGTACATGCAAGAATCAAAACTATTAATAATGTGGCAATTGCAGAGAGTTTGAATGGGCGATGCATGGAATACCTCCTAAATACTTAAGCTTAGTAAATTGTGGAAAATAAATTATTAGAATTTTTGATAAATTGCTAATAAATTGAATTCTATTTAAGAAAAACTCCACCTCTAATTACATATTTGACCCCATTCTGCACAACCGACCCGGGTCAAATAATACCTGATACAAACCCGCCTGCAGTTTTCACCAGTTTTTTGCTCAGTTGTTATCGGGCATAGAACCCGGTTCATACCCCTTTGGAGAGAAGCCTGAGGCGGCCCGGCAGGTATTATCCAGTGCGTACATTTCATTTAAAGGATAGAACAGCTTATCGCTCTTCATGGATGAACCAGCCTGTTCAAAGGTAAAGTAGTCATTGTGGTCAAAAAGACCGA
>CAVOGL010000019.1:0-25596 GCA_963695415.1 uncultured Chloroflexia bacterium
CCGGATTGGTGCTGCCGGTGAGGTCACCCGTCCAGTTCTCGAAATGCCATCCTGAGGCAGGGTTGGCGGTGAGTTGGACGGTATCGCCATAAAGATAAGGACCGGTTGGATCCTGGTCCACCTACCGCTGCCGCTGGTGTTGACGGTGAGGGTGACGGTGTCCCTGGCGAAGTTGGCGGTGACGGTCTTGTTGCCGTCGAGGGTGATCGAGTTCGGGTTGGTGGTTCCGGTCGACACTTCCGACCAGCTGTCAAAGTGCCAGCCGGTGTCCGGGTTAGCTGTGAGTTGGACGACATCGCCGTACTGGTAGGACCATTGTCGTCACGGCTGACAGAACCGCTGCCGCTGGTGTTGACTGTCAGGGTAACGGTGTCCTTGACGAAAGTAGCGGTCACGGTCTTGTTGCCGTCGAGGGTGATCGAAGTCCGGGTTGGTGGTTCCGGTGAGACACTCCCGACCAGCTGTCGAAGTGCCAAGCCGGTGCCCGGGTTGGCGGGAGTTGGACGACATCGCCGTACTCGTAGGGACCATTGTCGTCACGGCTGACAGAACCGCTGCCGCTGGTGTTGACCGTCAGGGTAACGGTGTCCTTGACGAAAGTAGCGGTCACGGTCTTGTTGCCGTCGAGCGTGATCGAGTTCGGGTTGGTGGTTCCGGTCAGACCTCCCGACCAGCTGTCAAAGTGCCAGCCGGTGTCCGGGTTGGCGGTCGAGCTGGACGACATCGCCGTACTCGTAAGGACCATTGTCGTCGCGGCTGACAGTGCCGCTGCCGCTGGTGTTGACCGTCAGGGTGACGGTGTCCTTGACGAAAGTAGCGGTGACGGTCTTGTTGCCGTCGAGCGTGGTCGAGTCCGGGTTGGTGGTTCCGGTCAGACCTCCCGACCAGCTGTCGAAGTGCCAGCCGGTGTCCGGGTTAGCGGTCAGTTGGACGACATCGCCGTACTCGTGGGACCAGTGGTGTTGCCGGCGTCCGGACCGCTGCCGCTGTCGTCACGGTCAGGGTGACGGTGTCCTTGGCATAATCCCAACGCTGGCGCTGTGGTTGCTGGCAGGCATGGTCAGCGAGTTGGTGGGGTTGGTGCTACTGTTATTGACGGTTCCCGTCCATCCGCTGATGTGCAGCCGGTGGCTGGCGCTGCACCGCTCAGGTTGATTGTTTCACCCTGCACGTACTGGTTTGCAGGGCAGCCAGTCGAGTTTGTGGGGCTGGCAGTGGGGTCGCTGCCCTGACCTGAGTGGGATAGGGTCAGCGGGTAGCAGGTAGGCTCGTCCTCCTCGAAGACCGCGGTGACGGTCTTGTTGCCGTCGAGCGTGATCGAGTCCGGGTTGGTGGTGCCGGTCAGACGTCGCCCGACCAGTTGACGAAGTGCCAGCCGGTGTCTGCGTTGGCAGTCAGCTGGACGACATCGCCATATTCGTAAGGACCGTTGTCGTCGCGGCTGACGGAACCGCTGCCGCTGGTGTTGACGGTCAGGGTGACGGTGTCCTTGGTATAGACCACGCTGGCGCTGTGGCTGCTGGCAGGCATGGTCAGGGAGTTGGTGGCAGAGTGCTGGTGTTATTCGAAGTACCCGTCCAACCGCTGATGTGCCAGCCGGTGTCTGGCACTGCACCGCTCAGGTTGATTGTTTCACCTTCCACGTACTGGTCTGCCGGGCAGCCTGTCGAGTTGGTGGGGCTGGCGCTGGGGTTGCTGCCCAGACCGGAGTGGGATAGGGTCAGTAAGTAGCACGTGGGAGCATCTTCCTCGAAGATCGCGGTGACGGTCTTGTTGCCGTTGAGGGTGATCGTGTCCGGATTGGTGCTGCCGGTGAGATCGCCCGACCAGTTGTCGAAGTGCCAGTCGGCAGCCGCATTGGCGGTGAGTTCGACGACATCACCGTATTCGTAGGGACCATTGTCGTCACGACTGACGGAACCGCTGCCGCTGGTGTTGACCGTCAGGGTGACGGTGTCCCTGACGAAGTTGGCGGTGACGGTCTTGTTGCCGTCGAGCGTGATCGAATCCGGGTTCGGTGGTGCCGGTGAGATCACTCCGTCCAGTTGACGAAGTGCCAGCCTGTGTCTGCGTTGGCAGTCAGCTGGACGACATCGCCGTACTCGTAGGGACCATTGTCGTCGCGGCTGACCGACCCGCTGCCGCTGGTGTTGACCGTCAGGGTGACTGTGTCCTTGGCGTAGACCACGCTGGCGCTGTGATTGCTGGCTGGCATGGTCAGTGAGTTGGTGGGGTTGGTGCTGCTGTTATTTGATGTACCCGTCCAACCGCTGATGTGCCAGCCGGTGGATGGCGCTGCACCGCTCAGGTTGATTGATTCACCTTGCTACGTACTGGTTTGCAGGGCAGCCGGTCGAGTTGGTGGGGCTGGCGCTGGGGTTGCTGCCCTGACCGCTGTGAGTGAGGGTCAGCGCAAAACAGTCCGGGGTGTTCTCGGCGAAGTTCGCCGTAACTGTCTTGCTTCCGTTAAGCGTAATGTCCTTGGGGTTCTCACTGCCGCTCAGGTCACCCGACCAGCTGGTGAAGTGCCAGCCATCGGACGGTTCAGCGGTCAGCTGCACCACGTCTCCGTAGAGGTATGGTCCCATTGGATCCCGGCTGACAGAGCCGCTGCCGGACACGTTCACCGTCAGGGAAACCGGATCGGCCTCAGTAATTAACACCCACCTGGTGGTTTTCAGCCGGCATCGTGGCGAAGTTAAACGTATCTGTGCTGCCATTGTTGTTGGTCCCGCTCCAACCGGTGATGTGCCAGCCTGTGGCAGGTTCTGCTCCAACAAGGATGAGGTTTTCACCCTCGATGTAGGATCCGGTTGGGCATCCTTCAGAATTTTCAGGACTCGCTATAGGATCGCTGCCTTCTCCGGTGTGTGTCCGGGTTAACGAATAGCACTCCGGGGGATTTTCAACAAAATTGGCGGTGACGGTTTTACTGCCATTCAAGGTGATCGATTTCGGGTTGGTGGTGCCGGTCATGTCACCGGTCCAGTTCTCGAAGTGCCAGCCAACAGCCGGATTTGCAGTCAATTCGACCACATCACCGTATAGATAAGCACCGTCCGGATTCTTCGAGACCGAACCACTCCCGTTGATATTCACCGTCAGCGTAACATTATCTCCGCGTAAATGACACTGGCGGTGTGTGCATTCGCTGGCATTGTCAGCGCATTGGTAGCCTCGGTACTGGAGTTGTTGTTCGTTCCCGTCCAACCCGAAACATGCCATCCCGTGCTGGGAGTTGCAGTCAGGTTGATGACTTCACCGGCGACATATAATCCCGCCGTGCATCCTTCCGAATTGGTGGGACTGGCGACCGGATTGCTTCCCTCACCGGTGTGGTTGCGGGTGAGAGCATAACAGCTGGGGGGATTTTCCTCGAAAGTCGCAGTTACAGACTTGTTAGCGTTGATAGTGATGTCTTCGATGTTTGACGTGCTGGTGAGGTCACCGGTCCAGTCAACGAAGTGCCAGCCTGTATCCGCAAGAGCGCTGAGGGTAACGACTTCGCCATAATGGTAGGTTGCCTTGTCGGGGTTTTTGGTGACGCTGCCGTCCCCGACAACGGTTACATCCAGGTTGTACTCGTTCTGCGTGAAGGTGGCGGTGATGTTTGTTTCGCCTTCGATTGTGATGGTGGCAGGATTTTCTGAGCCGGTCAGGTCACCGCTCCAGCCAGCGAACGTCCACCCGTTTGCCGGGTTGGCAGTCAGGGTGACTTCGTCCCCCTTGTGGAAGTTGCCCTGGTTCGGGTTCCGGGAAACCGTGCCATTGCCCACGATTTCGACCGTGAGTAGATACTCATTCTGGTTAAAGTATGCGGTGACGCTGGGATTTTCATCGATCGTGATCGTAACCGGATTGTCACTGCCGATCACATCTCCTACCCAGAAAATGAAATTCCACTCCTCAGCTGGGGTAGCGGTCAATTGGACCAGTTCGCCCAGGTGGTAAGTCTCCTGGTCTGGGTTCTTGGCAACACTCCCGCTGCCGTCGATGGCGATCTCCAGGACATATTCATGCAGGACGTAATTCGCCGTGACGGTCTTGTTGCCATCCATGGTGACCATCACTGGATTAACGCTTCCCGCAGCGTCGCCGCTCCAGCTGTCGAAATCCCAACCTGCATCAGGGGACGGCAGTTAACTCCACGGTCTCTCCCGAGGTGTAGGTGGATTTATCGGGATCCTTTGTAACACTACCGTGGTCTGAAACGATCGTCAATGTGTATTCGGGAGGGGGGATGTGGCGGTTAGGTTGAGCTCAACATTGGTGCCGCTGGACCAGGTCCCCACCTGGTCAGCTTCCTGACTGCCAATGAAGAAGACCACGGTATCGTTGGCGACACCCCCTTCGACATCGGGCGGAGTGGCAGGGTCATCGCCCGGCACATCAAGGCTGTAAACGGTGTCACCATTGTATAGCTGTACAACGGTTGATGCATATTCGACCCCGTTGATGCGCGCTGAGATTACGGTTCCTGCCGGGACGTTGGCGCCGTCCAGCTTCACCGTTCCCAGGAAGCTGGATGGCAGGGGGGGTAAAGCCAGCGCCGGTGACACGGTTGACACCAGCAGGGTGATGGCTAACAGTAAAGCGGTGAATATTTTTCGTTTATGCATGGTTTTTATCCTTTTCCGGTAGAGTTCATTCTTTACAGCTTTGGTTAAACTTTTTTTCTTGACAGGAATAAGAGCGATATTAAGATTCCGGCGATGATGATGCCCCCGATGACGAGAATCGTAGATGAGAAACCTGTTTCTGGCGTAATTTCAGCAATGCGGCTTTCTTGATCCGGTGGGAGCTCAACCACACCAGAAGCCTGTTCATCTCCTTCCTGGGAGACAGGATTTTCACCAATATCAGCCAGATTGTCTGAATCTGGCTCGAGGGGATCCCCATCGGTCAGGCTGGTTTCACCAGGTGCATCAACAAGATCCGCCGGATTGGGTTCAGGGGTATCACTGATTTCTGCTGAATTTTGGGTTGCTGTTGGCGTTGCTTGGATGATGGCGGTTTGAGTTGGCAGGGGAGTGCGTGTGGGAGATGGCGTTATGATCGGATTGCTGGCTGAGGCGCTGATATCCAGGTTGGTATTCGTGCCTCCATGCCAGGTGCCGGTCTGATCAGCCAGGACGCCTCCGATGGTGAAATTCACCACGTCACCTTCTCGTCCGCCATCTTTGTCAGGAGTGGAGGAATTGTCACCAGGGATATCGATGGCGAACACGGAGTTGCCCTGGTAGGTGAGGGAATAGGTTTCGGCATAGACCTGCCCATCAATCAAAGCCTGGATTAAAGTTCCATCGGGAATATTGGTAGTATTGTACTTCACTTCTCCATAAAAGCTGGAAGGTAAAGGAGGAATTGCAGATGCCGGTGCCGTGATGAACAGGTTGACCAGCATGATCAGGATGGTGATATAAGATATTTTTTTTAGACTCGGCATTCAGGTACCTTCAAACTCTCGCAACGATAAAAAGATAGAGGTGGACGGGGAGTGAGTCACCCCGTCCTCCCTGTTGTTTCTTGTGTTCTCAACTCAATAATCTACGCTCCAGTCGCTGCCAGCGCTGACCTTGATCCAGTAACCCCACCCGGGTGCCAGTTCAGTCAGGTCATTGGCGTACGGGTCAACAGCCCGGTCAAACAGCTTCCAGGGGTCTGCGGCATCGCCGGCGTGGTAAGCGAAGACCAGGCTGAAATCCGTGCCCACACCGTGGTCGCTCAACGCACCCGGAAGGTCCCGGTTCAGGCTGGATGCATATCCAACCAGGTTCCAGCCGGCAGCATTGGTGGACAGGTTAATGGTCGTCGTCCCGGGAACGCTGCCGGTGACTTCGAGCGTGTCGGCTGCCGTCATGTGGATCCAGAAGCCCATGGTCTCATCCAGGTCGCTCAAGGTGTTTTGGTAGCCAGGAGCAGTTGCATCATATTTGACCCAGTTGCCGCTGCTGCTGTGAGCGCCGGTGGCGTCCCAGGCGAAGACCAGGTCGTAGTTCCCATCGACCGTGGCAAGAACCGCTGCGACCGCGGTGTCGGCGGGGTGGACGTTGAACGATACCAGGTTCCAGCCTTCGACCAGCGGGATGCTGTGCGTGGTGATCGACTGGACGAAATTGGCGGTGATGGATTTGTTGCTGTCCATGGTGATCGTGGCGGGATTGTCGCTCCCATCCAGGTCACCGGACCAGCTTGTGAACGTCCATCCCGGTGCGGCTTCAGCCAGCAGCTGCACCTCGGAGTTTGGTCGGAACTCCGTTCCGGCAGGATTCGGCGTGATGCTTCCATCCCCGGAAGTATTCAGGGTCAGCTCGTACGGCACCCACCATTCGACCCAGGTGAGATCATTATCATCGTCCATCTGGATCGCGGCACCTTCGTGACCGGGAACCAGGTCGAAGGGCGCCAGATTGACAGACCATGTACCTCCCGAAGGAGTATCTACGGCATGGCTGGCTTCGTAATCCTCGTGAGCCCAGACTTCAACATCCGCCGGCGAGGTGGCAGTACCCGTGATCGTGTCAAGCGCCTCATCCACAACCGTGACTGCCAGGTCGGTGATGGTGTGAGTTTTGGTGGTGTCTCCATCTGAAAGGGTTACCACCTGACCGGGCTGCAGGTCGAAGATCCCACTCAGGTCGAACAACACATAGGTCATGTTGGGATCCCATGGGGCTGTGCCAACCGTGGCGTTGTCCGTGTATTGGTCGGTATCGATGGTGAGGGTCACCTCGGAACCCAATTCCCAATCATTGCCTTCCACCTGGTCATCGACAGGGCGGGCAATCAGGTTAGGTAGTAGGATGCGCCATTCGACCCAGGTGGCGTCCCCATCCTCATCGGTTTGCACGGCTGGACCTTCATCTCCGGCTTCGAGGTCATATGGATTAAAGTCCGCAGTCCAACTACCGCCTGCCGGAGTGGCAAAGACGAAACTGCCATCCACGCCTGGATGTACCCACAGTTGAACATCTAATGTCGAGTCCGGATCGGTGGTGCCGGTGATGGTATTGGCGCCGGCATCGATGTCGGTGACCGCAAGGTCGGTTATGATGTGGTCCTTGACCGTGCTGCCGCTGGTTAAGGTCACGTGGTCGCCTGGAAGCAGGTCATGGGTCCCGCTCAAGTCGAAAGCCACGTAGGTTTCCTCAGGATTCCAGGGGTTAGGTATGACCGTCTCCGTCCCCAGGTCATCCCCATTGATATTCAACACCACGCTGTCGCCCAGATGCCATTGATGTCCCTCAATCTGGTCGCTTTGGGGATAAGTTGTGAATGAAGGTAGCGGTATCTGCCAGTCGATATAGGTGGCATCACTTTCATCGTCGTACTGCATGGCAGCCCCTCCATCACCGGCGACGATGTCAAACGGATCAAAGACCGCGGTCCAACTGCCTCCAGCAGGTGCAGCCGTGATGAAGCTGCCTTCGACACCTGGATGCACCCAGAGATCGATATCCCCATCCGAATTGGTTGTGCCAGTGACCGTATTAGCTTCGACATCGTAATCGGTCTGCACCAGGTTGATAACGGTATGTTCCTTGGTCGCGGATAGGTGAGTGAGGCGGACCACATCGCCCGGAACTAGGTCTATGCCGTCCAACTCGAAGAGGACATAAGATCCACCGATGTACCAGGGCTCACCCCCAACCGTCTGAGTATCGATCTCAACATCGTTGATGAACAGGGTCACCAGTTCGCCAAGAGGCCAATCGAGACCTTCGATTTGATCCTGCTGTGGACGGGCGACCAGGGTTGGATCATTGACTCGCCAGTCGATGTCGGTGTGGTCGCCGTCGTCATCCGATTCGATCACCTCGCCCGTGGTGCCTGGCTTGATGTCAAACTGGTCTTCGACGGGAAGCGTGAAATCGGCGCTCCAGCTGCCGTCCCCGCCTGCGGTCACGTTGCGGAGAGAACACTCGTTCCCTTCGCACAATCCCTGTACGGTAAGTTGTGCTCCGGGAGCGGCGGTGCCGTAGACGGTGTCCGTAGCCGGGTCGACGCCGCCCAGGCTGAGTACAGTGACCGTGTGCGTCTTGACGATCGTGCCATCCGTCATGGTGATGATGTCACCGGCTTCCAGGTCGATGCCGCCCAGGTCGTTGAAGTGGACGACGGTCGAGTTCGGGTCCCATTCCGCTTCGATCACGGTCTGGGTATCGGTGAAGTCCACACCGACGCCATTGCTGGCATCATCGATGGTCAAAGTGACCTCATCATCTTTGGTCCAGTCAAAGCCTTCGACGTTGTTTTGGGTGAGTTGGGCGTGGAAGCGCTGGATGGGCGGGATGAAGCTGGCGGTAATGTTCATGTTTCCCAGAATCGTGATCGAGCGTGGGTTTTGATTGCCCTCCACATCTCCAAACCAACCTTCAAACGTCCAATATGGGTCAGCGAATGCTTCTAATTGCACTATTTCATTTAAATGATAGGTTTCCTGGTCAGGGTCCTTGGTGACATAACCATGACCGTTGACCTGGATGTTAAGGTTGTATTCTTCCAGGGTGAAGGTTGCGGTGCAGCTCCTATCAGCATCCATGGTCACCGAGCCGTCAGCGCAGTCAGGGTCGCCGCTCCAGCCGTCGAAGGTGGAGCCAGTGTCGGCGGCAGCCGTTAAGCTGACCGCGGTGCCATGCACGTAATCTTCGGTGCAGTCAGAGCCGCAGTCAATACCGCCCGGGTCGCTGGTAACCAACCCGCTCCCATTGCCACCTTTGCTGACGGTCAACGTGTGGTAAATGGGTGTGGCTGTGCCGCTGACCGCCACATCCATCTGCGCCGCACCGCTGCTGGTGTGGGTGATATCATCCGTTGTCGTTCCGCTTGTAGCCCGGTTGAAACGCACGTAGATGGTTGTTTCAGCCACAGACCCATCCGTCTCCGGCAGCGTCAGTGAGGATGGAAACGCTGTCCAATCAGAGTCATTCAAAGAGACTTCGAAATCGCCTGGAGGCGTGATGGTGATCCCCTCGGTGAGGTTGCTGCCGGCGACCGTGTAGCTCTGCGAGGCGGAGGGCACACCGGGCTGGCTGCTGAAGGCAATTAAAGGTGTTCCTGAGATCGTAATCGTGGGATCCGTGGAAACAGGATTGATGGCGACGGCAACGATCACCCAGACACTGGATGTACCTGTCGACCAGCTCATCGTGACGGAATTTCCTGCAGCCTGCTCTATGCTCGCAGTTCCACGCGTATTGGAAGTGTTATCCGTCCAGAGCACGGTCTGGCTGGGATCGGCGGTCAAAGCTGGTACTGGGTCTGTACCGCCGTAGAACACGGTATCAAATACCAGCTCATCCCCATCAAGTCCTGATAGAACCACGCTGGGTGCGTTACTGGATGCATCGGCGACATTGGTTGGACCAAATGGAGTCGATGGGTCCACTCCCGAGAAGTTGGCGACTCCGACCACGATGCCGTTACTCACCGAATCGGAGAAGTTGACGGTAATCGTCCCGTCCTGCCCTGCGGGTGGATCCAAAAGTGCCCAGATGGCGGCATTTCGAGGATTTGCGCTGTATACATGACCCACAACCTCGGTCAGTCCCACAGGCGGACCTGATTCTGGTGTGAAAATAATGGAGGAGATGGTGCGTGCATTGGAACCACTGTTCCAGGATACACCCACCAGCATCAGGCGGTTAGCGCATGCACCGGTGGTGTGAGCGACTTCGATACTGCTACCTGTGGCGAGTTTATTCGAAGAGACCTCACCATCCAGGAAAATGGCTGGACCTTCCACAAAGTGAGCGGTGATCGTCTTGGCAGCGTCCAAGGTAACGGTGGTGCTGGCTGCATTGACATCCGCAATACCGCTTCCCGACCAGTGGTCGAAAAGATATCCGCAGCCGGGGGTGGCGGTAATATCTACCACAGATCCTGCCCCATAGGAGTAAGGACCGCCAGCTGCAGGTGTTGTCGTACCGCCCTCGCTCGGGTCTACTGCCATGGTCAGGTCATAGTTCTGTGCAACAAAATTAGCGGTGACGGATTGGTCTGTATCCATTGTCACCGTGGTGCTGGCGGAGTTGGGATCGGCGACGTCACCCGACCAGGAGCTGAATACATAGCCCACACTTGGTGTGGCTGTGATAGCGACGACTTCATTCTGGGGATAGGTATATACGCCTGCGGCTGGATTGGTCGTACCACCGCCACCCGGGTTGACTGCCATGGTCAATTCCTGGGTAGGTCCAATTATAGCTGGATTGATCGGCACTGCACCAATAGCCCAATAGTAAGCGGTGGCGCCCCCGGTTGGAGTCCAGCTCATGGTTACTGTGGAAGCTGCCGGCTCAGTGCTGGCAGCGCCGCCTGCACGATCTACATTTGTACTCCAAAGCTGGTCTTGATTAGTTCCAGCAGAGAGGGTTGGGATGGTGGCAGCGCCAATGAATACCGTATCGAAAACGAGGTCGTTCGTGTCGGCAGTTACGTCCACGCTGATCGGGGCAGACTCGGTCCCTACAGCGCTGACAAAATCATCCAGCGGATCAGCCTGATCAACTCCAGCAAAATTCGCCACCCCGACAGTAAACCCATTGTTGATATTCCCCGAGAAAGTAACTGTCACAGTACCGGACATACCGCTTGGCGGGTTGAGCAAACTGTAAATCGCTGCCAGGCGACCAGCTTCATTCTCGATCGATCCAACCTCATCCAGTGTTAAAGCGGTTTCACCCGTGGGAGTGAAAGTGACGGAAGTAATCGTTTGAGCCGCGTTGTAACTGTTAGCAGATATGCCTACCAGCATCAAACGGTTATCGCATGTGCCTGATGTATGGTCAACATCGATGCTGCTGACACCATCGGCGGTGCCGGAGGAAACATCGCCATCCAGATAAATGGGTGGACCTTCCACAAAGTGAGCGGTGATCGTCCTGGCAGCGTCCATGCTGACTGTGGTACTGGCTGCATTGACATCCGCAATACCGGTTCCCGACCAGTGGTCGAAAAGATATCCGCAGCCGGGGGTGGCGGTAATATCTACCACAGATCCTGCCCCATATGAGTAAGGACCCCCAGCTGCAGGCGTTGTCGTACCGCCCTCGCTCGGGTCTACTGCCATGGTCAGGTCATAGTTCTGTGTGACAAAATTAGCGGTGACGGATTGGTCTGTATCCATTGTCACCGTGGTGCTGGCGGAGTTGGGATCGGCGACGTCACCCGACCAGGAGCTGAATACATAGCCCACATTTGGTGTGGCTGTGATGCCGACGACTTCATTCTGGGGATAGGTGTGCGTGCCTACGGCTGGATTGGTGGTACCACCGCCACCCGGGTTGACTGCCATGGTCAATTCCTGGGTAGGACCAGATTCTCCGGGGTTAATAGGAACCGCGGCTATGACCCACATACTATTGCTTGCAGCGGTCCAGCTCATTGTGACTGAACTCCCAGTAGCCTGTTCGGTGCTGGCTGCTCCACGAGTGTTAGAAATCGTACTGTTCCAACCAGTCAGTTGTGTCTGGTCGGCGCCAACGGTCAAACTTGCTGGGGGATTCCCACCAAGGAACACATTATCGAAAACAAGTTCGTCGCCATTTAGCCCTGTTAAGGTTACTGTTGGAGTGGTATTGTTACTGGGTGATGAAGCGCCCAGGGCGGTACCAAGTGGGGTAGTCTGGTCAACCCCTTTAAAATTAGCCACACCGGCTACAATACCATTGCTGACTGTGTCACTGAAAGTGACAGTTACAGTCCCTGTTTCTCCACTGGGGGGGGCGACCAGATACCAAATTGCAGAATAGCGATAATTAGCCGCAACAGAATGCTTTTGTGCAATTTTTTCAGTAAAGTTAAGCACTGTCGGTCCAGATCCATAGCTAAAAGTGACGGAAGATATGGTTCGTGCAGTAGATCCGCTATTCCAGGACACGCCGACTAACATTAAGCGGTCAGAACCGGTACCTGTGGTGTGGCTGATATTGATGTTGCTTTCGTTAGCAGCTGCTGTGGCGGAGTGGACATCACCGTCCAGCTCAACTATCCCGGCTGCCTGGACTCGCACGGGTGGTGCACCCAGGGTTGCTAAAAGAAAAACCAGGACGAAGAAAAGACGCGCCATCCTTGACAAGATTCTGGCGCACGGCTGTTTTATCCCAAACCTTCCTGTTTGAATTTCGAGTGGTTCTCATGATATCCTCCGAATAATCCTTATCTTACTTTCTAGTTAACCCCTGAGTTTGCACTCCAGGATGCGCTTCAGATACCGGTAAAAGGCAGCAGAATGGGACAGCATGCGGCTGCTTCATTCTGCTTCCAACAATAAAAATGAGCGTGTAGACTTTTTTGTGATTTATTTTGATTGGGGTTCATTTATTTTTTTGTTGCCTGGATCAGACCGGGAGCGCCTTGTTGATAGGGTCCCCGGTCTGATCCGGTGTAGATAGGTTACGGCGCCGGGAAGGGCACGGTCCAGGTGTGGTCCGCGCTGACCATGACCCAGTATCCCCACCCGGAGGACATGCTGGTCAGGTCATTCGCCCACGGAGCCCCGCTGGTGCGATCGAAAAGCTTCCATGGGTCGCCTGTGTCAGCCGCATGGTATGCGTAGATCAGGCTGAAATCGGTGCCCACGCCGTGGTCGCTCAAGGCTTCCGGCAGCGTACGGGCTTCCCCGGAGGGGTACCCCACCAGGTTCCAGCCGCCTACAGCCGTCGAGAGAGCGATCTCGGTGGAGTCTCGGCGCGCTGCCCTGGACGACCAGCGTGTCCGCTGTAGTCATGTGGATCCAGAAGCCCATCGTCTCGTCCAGCGCGGTCAGGGTGTTGCCGAAACCCACGTTGGGATCGTACTTCACCCAGTTTCCGCTGCCCGGGTGACCGCCGGCAGCGTCCCAGGCGTAGACCAGGTCGTAGTTGCCTGCAATGCTGTCAAGCACGCTGGCGGTGGCGGTGTCGGCAGGATGAACGTGGAAGGAGACCAGGTTCCAGCCAGCCACCAGGTCGATGCTGTGAGCGGTGACGATCACTTCGATCGTGGTCGTGGCAGCCCCTTCGCCTCCCTGGGCGTCGGTCACACGCAATCCGACAGTGTAGTTCCCTGCGGTGTTCCAGGTGTGGCTGGGGTTCTGCCCGGTCTCGTCGTAGGCGCCGTCATTGTCCCAGTCCCATTCGTAGGTGGTGGCGTCGCTGCCCCAGTCGTTGGCGTTCCCGCTGAAGTTGACCGGCACGCCGGCATCCCCATTGTACGGTCCGCCTGGCAGCGCCTGGGGCGGGTGGAAGTTCAGCTCGACGTTCGTCCCGCTGTGCCATACTCCGGTGGCGACCACACGTCCGGCGATCATGAAGGTGACAATATCGCCCTCGATACCGCCGTCCTTCGGACCGGAACCCGTGTTACCGGGGATGTCCATGGTGTACACCAGGTCCGTTTCGAATTCTGTGATCGCGGTAGTGGCGACCGCATCGACCTTCCCGGGTACATAGGCTTCGACAGTCCCACCCAATGAAGGCGGGTTGTCGAGGATGTGGATTTCACCATAAAAACCGGACGGCAGCGGTGGCACGCCGATCTCGGTGAACTGGGCGGTGACGGTCTTGTTCCCATCCATGGTGATGGTTTCCGGGTTAACACTCCCGGTCAGGTCGCCGCTCCAGCCGGAGAAGGTCCAGCCGGCCTCCGGGTTGGCGGTCAACTCAACGTCCTCACCGTAGGTATAGGTAGTCTTTTCGGGATCTTTGGTGACCGACCCGTTCCCGCTGGTATTCACCGTCAGGGTGTATTCATCCTGGGTGAAGTTGGCGGTAACGGTTTTGTTGCCGTCGAGGGTGATGCTGTCCGGGTTGACGGATCCGGTCAGGTCACCTGTCCAGTTGACGAAATGCGAGCCGGCGCTGGCGACAGCCGTAAGCTGCACCACATCGCCGTACTCGTACGGTCCATTGTCATCCCGGTTCACGCTCCCGCTGCCGTTCACGTTGACGGTCAGAGTGACGGTGTCTTTCGCGAAGTTAGCTGTGACCGTCTTGTTGCCGGTCAAGGTGACAGTGTCCGGGTTGACAGACCCGGTCAGGTCACCGGTCCAGTTGACGAAATGCGAGCCGGTGCCGGGGACAGCCGTCAGCTGTACCACGTCGCCGTACTCGTACGGTCCATTGTCATCCCGGTTCACGCTACCACTGCCGTTCACGTTGACGGTGAGAGTGACCGTGTCTTTAGCGAAGACCGCCGTGACGGTCCTGTTCCCATTGAGGGTGATCGTCTCCGGGTTGTCACTGCCGGTCAGGTCACCGGTCCAGTTGGCGAAATGCCAGCCTGTTTCAGGAACAGCGGTCAATTCGACCACATCCCCGTACAGGTAGGGACCCGGATCATCGCGGTTCACGTTTCCGCTGCCGCTTACGTTGACGGTCAGGGTGACCGTATTGCGTTCGTAAATGACGCTGGCGGTGTGACTGCTGGCGGGCATGGTCAGCGAGTTGGTCGAAGCGGTGCTGCCGTTGTTGGATGTACCGGTCCACCCGCTGATGTGCCAGCCTGTGGCGGCTGCTGCGCCGCTCAGGCTGATCGGCTCACCTTCCAGGTATTGGTTGGAAGGGCAGCCAGTGGAATTTGTGGGGCTGGCGACCGGGTTGCTGCCCTCGCCGGTGTGGCTGAGGGTCAGGGGGTAGCAGTCCAGGGTCACGCTGGGCTCGATGGTGTAGGGGTGGTCGATCTGCCCGTTGGTCACGCCGGTATCGCCGCTGATGGCGGAACGCACGTATTCGACCAGGGTCTCGTCCGGAGAAACAGTCGCACGGATGTGCCCGGCGTTGGGCAGGTTGCCGCCGCTGACCACGTATCCCGTGCTGGTATACAGGTCGAATCCGGAGCCGGTCATGCCGGGAGACGGCACCAGCTGGTAGACGATGCCGTCGCGCACCTCATGCACGTATTGGTGGTCGTGACCGTGGAAGAAAGCGCTGACCCCGTTGTCGATCATCAGCTGGTGGATGGGATCATCGCCCCAGCCAGGTCTTTCGGTGGTGAAACCCCAGGTACCGTTGCTGTTGTTCCCGCCCCATTCGAAGTAGGGCACTGCCAGGGCGCCGCCGCGGACGTAGCCGGGAGCGCCTGCACCGCCTGAGACATCCAGCTGCCCGCCCACTACATGATGCGAGAAGACGAATTTGTATTTGGCGTTGCTGGACTCGAGGGTTTGCTTGAACCAGTCGTACTGATCTTGACCCAGAGTCCAGTTCCACTGGTCGGCATCCACCGTCTCATCATCGTCTTCGCCGGAACCGGTGATGCTGCCGTAAGGCTTGGTCATGGTGTACTGGAAGGGATCGAGGACGATAAGGAGCGCATCGCCCCATTCCCAGGCATAGTAATCCTCCCGGTTGGTGTCCCCCTGGATGCTGACGGGCAACGGGTTGGTGTTACCGCTGTAGAAGCCGTCCGGAACAGGGTTGGGGAAGTACAGCTTGCGCGCGCTCACACTGGCGTGTGCCCGGCTGAAAGGCGTGTCGTCGAAGTTCCAACCTTCCTCATTTTCATGGTTGCCGATAGCAAGGAACACCGGCGCCGAGTGGCTGAAGTTGCCAAAGTACGGGCGCTGCCCCTCGTAAACGTCGTCCACCTGTGCCTGCGTGCCGGTCTGGTAGGTGCCCACCCCCAGGTCGGTGCTGACGATGAAGGCATCGCCCAGGTCGAGGTGGAAGTCGGGCTGGTCGGCAGCCACGTTCATTGTGGTCTGCTCATAACGGGCAGGATCGTTGCTCGAGAAGGTCTGCCCCAGGTGCGAGTCCGAGATAATCGTGAAGGTGAAGGTCTCACCCAGGTCCCTCTGGGTGTGGAAAGAATGCTCAGCCCCGGGCACCCAGGTGCTTGACCCGCTTTCCTGGAAGACCGGGCGGTAATAGTACTGCTGGTTCGCCGTCAGGCTGGGGATAACCGTTTCCACCGGGGTATCGGCTGTGACGGATTGTGGGGAGGTTGATCCAGCCGTGTAATTGCCCGGCAGGATGCCGTACTGGTAATAGACCTGCCCGTTCATGGTGAACAGTGCGTTCACCGTCACCGATTCGTCCGTCGGGCGTCCCAGGACGATGTTGTATGAGTTTGGGGGCAGGCTGTTTTCGGACTTGAACGTGGCGATGGTCGCTGCCCAGTTTCGACTGGTCACACCGCTCTTCTGGGCTGTGTAAGCGCCTGTCGAAGAGACGATGCGGTAACCCAGCGACACCGTCCAGTTTGTGTTGGCATCGCCACCGGTGGTTCCGGCGCGTGGTCCCGCGCTGAAAGAGTTGCTCCAGGTTCCGGCTGTGTCACCAACCGGACCTTCGGTGCCGATCACGCCAATCAGCAGCTCATCCGCCTGGGTGGTCATTCCTGTCGGTCCAACATTAGGCGTGGTGCCGGACTGTGTTGTTTCATCCTCGATCCTTGGATTGCCCAGGGATTGGTCCAGAACGTTGATTTGTGCAAGACCTCGGAACACACTCACCACGGCTGCCTTGGCGGTGACCGATTGATCACCGGTGATGGTGATGGTGCCGCCGGAAGGCAAGGGATCGACATCGTATGCCGCAAATATGTAGGAACGTCCATTACCCCAGTTCACTGCCAGAGCAACCTGTTCGTAGGTGTTTCCTGCCGAGTCGGTTACGGTGACAACCAGATCCTGTGCCGGGTCGGTGGCATAACCAACAACGATGGTATCACCGGCGGCGACTGCCTGGGTTGTCGTAACGGTCAGGCTGGTACCTGAGGTTTTTGTCGTATTCGAACCGATGTTGGCGATGTGCTGGATGGTCGGTCCTGTATATTCGAAAGTGACTGTATTATCACTGCTGGTGCTGGCGGTGTTGCCATTGCCGCCTTCGTCGTGCGCCACACCGGCGGCGAGGCTGGCGGTGATGGTGCCCGAGGCATTCATCCCGCTGACCGCCACGTTGTAGGTGGTACCACTGCCGGTCACAGTGGCAATTGAGGCGCCGGTCGGTCCACCCAGGGTGACATCACCGGTGGCAAAATCTTCCACTGGCTCGCTGAAAACGACAGTGAAGTTGACCGGGGAGGTGGAGGTGGGGTCCGCCTGCCCGGAAGCCTGGTTGATGGTCACAGTGGGTGCGGTTGTATCGTGATTGTAGGTAACGATGTTGTCCGTGCTGTTACTGACTTCATTGGGGTTCCCGGCACTGTCCTGGGCGACCCCGGCGGGGATGCTGGTGGCAATTATGCCGGAGTTTGTCATCCCGGTGACGGCTACGTTATAGGTCGCACCGCTGCCGGTCACAGTTCCGACCAGGGTACCAGGTGCGGAACCGCCGATATAGACATCTCCAGTCTCGAATCCGGTGACGCTTTCGCTGAACTGAACGGTGAAGTTGACCGTCTTGGCGCTGGTGGGGTCGTTTTGCCCCGACGCTTGCTCAATGGTTACGGTTGGGTTGGTAACGTCTTCCTCAGCCGGGTTGATCGGCACCGCGCCGATCGTCCAGTAGTAAGCCGTTGCGCCTCCAGAAGGCGTCCAGCTCATGGTCACCGTGGAAGCTGCCGGTTCAGTGCTGGCAGCGCCGCCTGCACGATCTACATTCGTACTCCAAAGCTGGTCTTGATTAGATCCAGCCGTGAGGGTTGGAATGGTGGCAGCGCCAATGAATACTGTATCGAAGACGAGGTCGTTCGTGTCGGCAGTTACGTCCACGCTGATCGGGGCGGACTCTGTCCCTACCGCGCTGGCAAAATCATCCAATGGATCATCTTGATCGACGCCGGCAAAATTTTGCACGCCGACTATAATCCCATAGCTCACAGTTCCGGAGTAAGTGACGGTTACTGTGCCAGAAACGCCACCTGGCGGGTTGAGCAGGCTGTAGATCGCCACCAGGCGACCCGCTTCATTTTCCCTCGATCCGACCAGGCTCAAGCCGATGGCGCCCTGACCTGATGGGGTGAATGTGACTGATGAGATCGTCTGTGCACCGTTATAACTGTTGGATGAGACACCCACCAGCATCAGGCGGTCTGCGCCTGTGCCGGTTGTATGGGCAACATTGATGCTGCTGACTCCGTCCGCAGTACCGCTGGAATAGTCACCCTCCAAAGTTACAACACCGGTTCCACCTTCGGAAGCTGTTCCGCTGACTGCAACATTTTGGGTGGTCGCCCCGCTGCTCGTGTGGGTGATATTCCCGTTAGAGGTGCCCGCTGTGGCGCGGTTGAAGCGCACATAGATGGGTGTGGAAGGCACCGTTCCACCGGATTGGTTCAGGGTCAGGTTGGATGCCCAGCCGCTGCCGCTGGTCTGAGAGACCTGGAAATCGGTGGGCGGGGTGATGGTGATGTTGGCGGTCAGATTGCTGCCGGACACTGAGTAGCTCTGTTCTGCTGAGGGAGTTCCGGGAGCGCTGTTGAAGGATGTGAGTGGTGTCCCTGTGATCGTGATCGTTGGGACAGGTACAGCGGCGGTTCCGCTGACCGCAACGGTTTTGGTGGTCGCCCCGCTGCTGGTGTGGGATATATCCCCGCTGGAAGTACCTTGTGTAGCGCGGTTGAAACGCACGTAGATGGGAGTAGCAGGTACATCTCCCCCGGATTGGGTGAGGATGATGGGAGACGTGGTCCACCCGCTGCCGGAAGTGGTCGAAATCTCGAAGTCCGCTGGCGGGGTGATGGTGATGTTGGCAGTCAGGTTGCTGCCGGAGACGGTGTAGCTCTGTTCCGCCGACGGCGTCCCCGGTGTGCTGCTGAATGCACTCAGCGGCGTGCCGGTGATGGTGATGGTGGGATCGGTCGAGGGCGTATTAGGCAGGATGGTGTACGTGTATTGAACATTCTTGGAAGTATCGTTCGAGGTCACATACTCAACCGTAGTCTGTGCTGGAGCTACGTTGAGACGCAGGTAACCGTTATTGGGCAGGATTTCGATGGTGTTGTAGGTGGCGGTGGCGCCTTCGGTGTAAATCCCGCTGAAACCACTGCCGCCGAGGCTGGGTGAGGGCACTTCCTGGTAGACGACCCCATCGCGCGTCTCATAGACGTATTGGTGGTCGTGTCCGTGGAAGTACGCGCTGACGCCGTTCGCCACGAACAGCTGGTGGATTGGTACGCCTCCCCATCCTGGACGTTGATCGTCGAATCCCCAGGTGCCGTCCGCGTTATTTCCACCCCATTCGAAGTAAGCTGCGGCTTCAGCACCGCCGCGCACATACCCAGCGCCTACCCCGGCAATGGTTCGAGGGATTCCACCGGTGACATGGTGTGAAAAGACAAATTTATATTTTGCGTCGCTGTTTTCCAGGGTCTGCTTGAGCCATGTATACTGCTGCAGTCCCAGGGTCCAGCTCCACTGGTCTCCGGTGACGGCCTCATTGCTTTCACCGGCTGTGGGATTATAGGGGAGATCCATGGTGTACTGGTACTCATCGATGACCACGAAAAGCGCATCCCCCCATTCCCAGGCGTAATAATCTTCGCGGTATTCGTCACCATAGATCGCTTCATCGATCGCTGATAACGGATCGGTGTTTGCAGAATAAAAACCATCATTCAAAGGGGTGGGGAAGTACGCCTTGCGTGCCTGGACACTGGCGAGGGCGATGCTGAAGGCATCATCGAAATTCCAACCCTCTTCGTTCTCGTGGTTTCCTGGGGTCACAAAGATCGGGACCGAAGGTCCGATCCTGCCCATGTATTCCACCCGCCGATAATCCAGGTAATCGTTATTTACCGCACTCTGGGAAGTCTGGTTATCTGTATAGAATGTGTCACCCAGGTCGAGGTGGAAATCGGGTGTGTCACCCAGGATACCCAGCATAGCGTTTTGGTGGCTGGTATTAAATTGGGCATGAGAATCAGAAACAACGGTGAATTTGAAGCTGCTTCCCTCTGCTCGTTGGGTGTGGAAGGTGTGCTCATCGCGCACTTCGTAATCGCCGTCGGTGATGCTCTCATCGCCGTCGTAGACCATGCGGTAATAATAGCGCGTGTTGGCGCTGAGCCCCGTGATCGTAATTTCATGCGGCTGACCGCCTGTTGCGTTGTAGGTGCCTGTTGAAAAGGCGTAGGGTTCCCCCTGGTCAACATCATATTCGTACTTGTATTGGATATTAGACGCTGGAACGATGTTGATCGTGATCGACTCGTCTGTCGGGTTGCCCAACAGCTCCCCGGCAGTGAAAGTAACAGTTTGAGCCTGGACCGGGTTCACGGGTGCACCGACCATGGAGAACATAAAGACCAGCAGGATTAAACATCGCATCATCCTGGATAAGTGAACACCTTTAATGAATTTATTCTGGCTTTTCGGGTGGATTGATTTGGTGTGATTCATTTTTTCTCCTGGTTTTGTTTAATAACAATTCATTTATCTTGATGCTGCACACGTTGGATTACTAACGATAAAGGAGATATGGATTGCTACCAGTAAATGAACCATCATCCTGATTCCCCAAGGATGTAATAAAGATTTTTGTTTAACAGCCTCTCTTTTGGTTCTTTATGAAAAATATTTTTTGATCAGCTGTTAAGGTTTAAGTTAAGGTATCTCGCCTCCGGCGATTGTTCATAATTTTTTTTGGATTTCAGAGATCTTTTGGTTGATTTTGATGGAAAAAAAAAGTGCCAACTGGTTTTAACTCCAGATTTGGGTTTCTAGACTGTTGAATTGGAGAAAGACTATGTAAAAACCCCATAATTTCTTATGTTCAGTTAATGTTACTTGGTCGATTATACTCATAAATAAATCTGTTAAGCTTTCAATTCTGTTAGTATTGGATTTTCTTAGCTAAATGCTTAAAGGTGCGCCAGATTTTACATCAGGATCCCAATACTATTCTTCCTGATTTCTGCTGGTGAACAGCATTGAATTACTTTTGCATCAAGAGCGGTATGAACAGATGGATGAGACCTTCCGCGGTCAGGTTGTGCTGTACATTGGTACCGCTCATCCAGCTGGCGGTCTCATCCGCCTCGATGCCATTGATAAAAAACACCACCGTATCGCCAGGTACACCACCCTCTTTTACTCCAGTTGTTGAGTCATCGTCTCCGGGTACATCCAGGCTGTAAACAGTATCCCCGTTGTAAACCTGGACGGTTGTCTGAGCATACTGCACCCCGTTGATCCGGGCAGACACGACGCTGCCCAAAGGCACGTTGGCACCGCTGTATTTTGCGGTCCCGTAGAAGCTGGAAGGTAGTGGTGGAACCGCCAGAGCCACGGATACGGAAACGATCAACAGGGCGATCGTCAGAATGGTTGTGGTCAGGATCATTTTTATCTTCATCAACACCTCTTTCAGGTAAATGGAAAATATGTAAAATATGCGCAATCTGGATTGCGCATATTTTACTCGGTTATGTTTTATTCTGGACTGTATGCGACATTCCAGGAATTGTCTGCGCTGACCATGATCCAGTACCCCCAACCGGGTTCAAGATCATCCAGGTCATTTCCAAAGGGCAGCCCAGTGCGATCGAACAGCTTCCATGTGTCGGCAGTATCTGCAGCATGGTAAGCATAGACCAGGTTGAACTGGTCGCCGACACCATGGTCGCTCAAGGCGCCTGGCAGCGCGAGTGCTGCAGCGGATGGGTACCCCACCAGGTTCCAGCCGCCAACTGCCGTCGAGAGTGGGATATTGGAGCTAACGGGAACAGCGCCCTCGACTTCGAGTGTATCCGCTGCGGTCATGTGGATCCAGAAGCCCATCGTTTCATCCAGGTCTTCCAGGGTGTTGCCGAAACCAACCGTCGGGTCAAACTTCATCCAGTTACCGCTGCCTGGATGACCTCCGGCAGCATCCCAGGCGTAGACCAGGTCATAATTACCGGTGATGCTGGTAAGGACGGTTGCAATGCTGGTGTCTGCCGGCACCACGTTGAACGATACCAGGTTCCAGCCGGCAACCAGGTCGATGCTGTGGGTGGCGGTAGCGGTGTTCACCGTAACGGTGATCGTCTCGCAGTCCGAGACGGTGGCATCGAACACACAGACATCGAAAGGATAAGTGCCGGGGGCCTGCGCTTCTGTGGGAGTCCAGGTAAAGTCACCCGCAGGTGTGATGCTGGCTCCGGTCGGTGCTCCCACCAGGCTGAAGGTGAGGGTGTTGGCAGGCAGGTCACTGTCGGAAGCCGTGGCTGTGAAGGACAGCAGCTGCAGCTCCATTACGCTCTTGTTGCCGATCGGGTCGAGAACTGGGTCGGTATTGACTTCGTTCACGGTAACGGTGATCTCCTCCTCATCACATAAAGACGGAACTTGATCATCACACACCTTGATGGTGAAGGTGTAGTCATCGGGACCCTGGGCTTCAGTAGGCGTCCAGGTGAAACCACCTGCCGGGGTAATGGATGCTCCAGAAGGCGCTCCAACCAGGCTGAAGGTGAGTGTTTCGAAATCAGAAGCTGTGGCTGTGAACGCCAGCTGCACCAGTTCATCTGCGTTTTTGTTCCCGATGGATGCCAGGACCGGTTCTGCGTTTGCGATGGTGACGGTGGTGGTGGCTGTGCCGGTACCTCCCTGCGCGTCGGTCACCCTTAAGCCGATGGTGTAATCATCATACACGGTCCAGGTGTACCCGGGAGTTCTGGCTGCTGGTATCGTAAGTGCCGTCGTTGTCCCAATCCCATTCGTAAGTTGTGGTGTCGGATGCCCAGTCGTTGGCAGAACCGTTGAAGGTGATCTCGACTCCTGCAGTTCCGGTGTAAGGTCCACCGTGAAGCGCCTGGGGCGGGTGGATGTTCAGCTCAACGTTGGTACCGCTGTGCCAGGTCGCGGTGGCGACGATGCGTCCGTTGATCATGAAAGTGATCATGTCGCCTTCCTCGCCCCCGTCTTTAGCCCCGGCGCCGTCGTAACCAGGGATATTGATAGCGTAAACCAGGTCTCCACCGTAATCGGAGATGGTGGCGGTGGCTGGATTGGCGACACCAGGTACGTTCGCTTCGACATTATCTCCCACTGAAGGCGGATCGTCGTAGATGTGGATCACCCCGTAGAAACTGGAGGGCAAGGTTGGCACACCCGCCTCGGAAAACTGGGCGCTAACGGTCTTGTTCCCGTCCAATATAATCGTTGCCGGGTTGGTCGTCCCGCTCAGGTCCCCGCTCCAGCCGTCGAACTTCCAGCCGGTGTCTGCATCGGCGGTGAGTTGCACACTGTCACCGTATAGATAGGGACCGGACGGATCAGGGGTTACCGTGCCGTTACCGGCGGTATTGATGGTCAATGTAACCGTGTTGCGGCTATAGACGACACTGGCGGTGTGGCTGTTGGCAGGCATGACCAGCGAGTTGGTGGAGGCGGTGCTTCCGTTGTTCGAAGTGCCCGTCCAGCTGCTGATGTGCCAGCCTGTTGAAGGTACAGCACCGCTCAGGTCAATCGCCTGGTTATAAGTGTATTGATTTAGCGGGCAGCCCGTGGAATTTGTCGGGTTGGCGACCGGGTCGCTGCCCTCACCGGTGTGATTGCGTGTGAGGGGGTAGCAGATCGGGGTGAAGTAGGCAGTGACCGTCTTTCCTTCGTCCATGGTAACTGTGGTGCTGGCATTATTGGGGTCGGCGACGTTGGCTGACCAGTGATCGAACTGAAAACCGGTGTTGGCGGATGCCGATACCGATACAACCTCGTTTTCGTCATATGTATGTGGTCCTACCGGTGGAGAGGTGGCGCCTGCCCCAACCGGGTCCACCTGCATGGTCAGTTCGTGGGTTACGGCAGCCTGACCTTCGATGGTGAATTCATGGTCGACCTGTCCATTGACACGACTCGCATTTTCATCTTCGGGGAGATACGAGCGCACGTATTGGACCGTCACCTCTTCGGGAGATACCTGCACACGGATATGCCCGGAGTTTGGGATCATCAGCCCATTGGGGTAATGTCCTTCGTTGTAACCATAGCCGAAAGGCTGCCAGGTGTAGCCGTCATCATCCGGCTTGGGGCACTCAACATAGTGAATCCCATCCAGTTGTTCGTAGGCGTAGATGTGGTCGTGCCCATGGAAATAGACATTCACGCCGTTGGCGACCATCAGCTGGTGGATGGGCAGGTCCCAGCCTTCCGCCGCCGGTCTTTCCGTGTCCCAGCCCCAGGTGTCATCGGCGTTCATCCCGCCCCATTCGAAGTAGGGAGCGGCTTCGATCCCGCCGCGCCCGTAGGGGATGTTGCCCCCGGTGACATGGTGCGAGAAGACGAATTTATACGTGGCGTCGCTGGTTTCCAGGGTTTCCTTGAACCACAGGTACTGGTCGATACCCAGGGACCAATCCCAGCGGTCCCCCTGCGTTTCTCCGTCCGTCCCTTCCCCGCCATACGTTACGCCCTCAGAAGGCCATGGATCCGAATAATGATAGGGGTCGAGGACCACGAACAAGGCGTCCCCCCATTCCCAGGCGTAATAGTCTTCCCGGTTGGTGTCACCGCCGATCGCTTCCGGCAGCGGGTCCTGGTTCCCGGTGTAAAAACCATCCTCGATCGGGTTGGGGTAGTAATATTTGCGGTATTTCAGACCAACTTTCGCAAGGGATTGGTCGGGTGCGGTAAATATGTCGTCGAAGTTCCAACCCTCTTCATTTTCATGGTTGCCGATCGCCAGGAAGAAGGGGATCTCATCCGTGATCTCACCCAGATAAGGGCGCTGGATGTAGTAAGCGGCTTTGGCTTCCGCATCGGTCATCCCGGTGCCTAACGGTGAGGGATCCATGGCGAAGGTATCGCCGAGGTCGATGTGAAAATCCGGTTCGTCGCCTTCCACATTTTCCAGCGCAACGGCATACAGCCTCATTTGATCGGCGGTCTGACCGCCGTACTGACCCAGGTGCGAGTTGGAGATGATCGTGAAAGTGAACCCCTCGCCCGGCGATCGCTGGGTATGGAAAGATGATTCGGGAGAATAAGCCCACTCGCTCGCGCCACTCGCCTGGTAGGCGATGCGGTAGAATACTTCATCATTCGCGGGTAAACCATCCGCCAGGATCTCGACCGGCTCATCGGCGACAGCGCTGACCGTTCCTGTCTGCCCGGTGTAGACACCGGAGGAGGTGCCGAACTGGATATACAGGTCGACCGCTTCGTCGGGGATGATGTTGGCGGTGACCGAGTGGTCGGTGGGTCTGCCAAGGAGGATATTGAAAGTCGCAGGCGCATCTACTGCCTGGGTACCATTATCTTCGGAACCGGAATAAGGCGCCCCAGTGGTAGCCTTTGCATCGATTACCGGGCTCCCTACCAGGGAAAATAAAATGACCAGGAATGTGAGTACCCTCATGGGCCCTGGTCAGATTATTTTTTAATGATGTGTTGTGAACGAACGCGTGATTGATGAACCTGAAATGGAACATTTAGCCCTCCGGAACCTGAAAGGATTGGATGATAAATGGATCCCCCCATTGCCACATATTCAGTTCTACCAATATTGAGAAACTGCTCTGCCTGCCCCGCTACCAGTAATGCGAGCATTATAAATTGTTTTTTATGTTTTTGCCTGATAAATTTGTAAGTTATTAATGTTAGCGACTAACTTAGATGATTTAGTGTGGCAGCTCAGGATCAAAGATGCGTGTCGGGTCCTCCTGGGTACGCAAGGATAATTTCGCCCACGCCGGAGATTGCTTCTAAACGACCTTTGACTTCCAGGCTGGACTGCGACAGGCAGATCA
>CAVOGL010000020.1:0-237443 GCA_963695415.1 uncultured Chloroflexia bacterium
ACTGACAATAAATCCTAATTTGTATGACATTTTTCCCTGGATGCTCCCTGTCAATGTGGTAAACTTATTCTTTGGGTTTGTAATCCCAGGTATTATCATCACGATATTATCTTATCGAATTAATACTGGCTTCCAGGACACTGGTGCCAGTACATAACAACAGAAAGAAACGATTAAAAAACGGAGGTTTTTTCAGCATGTCAAAAAAATGGGTTTATTTGTTTAAGGAGGTTGAGGAGGCGGAAAGTTATGCCAAGAACTGGGAAGGTGTACGCTCGCTCCTCGGCGGGAAAGGCGCTGGTCTGGCAGACATGACGCGTGCAGGCGTCCCTGTCCCTCCTGGTTTTACAGTTACGACCGAAGCATGTAATGCATATTACGACTCGGGACAGGATTTCCCTGATGGCATGTGGGAACAGGAATTAACTGCTATGAAATCCGTAGAAGCTGCCACCGGAAAGAAATTCGGTGATCCTGCCAACCCGCTCTTCGTATCCTGCCGATCCGGGGCGAAATTTTCCATGCCCGGAATGATGGACACTGTACTAAATATAGGTTTAAACGATGCAACCGCTGAAGGTTTAATCAAATTGACGGACGACCCGAGATTTGTTTACGACTCTTACCGCCGGTTGGTGGAAATGTTCGGTTCTGTCGTGCTTGGAATCCCGGATGAAGCCTTTGAACATCCGCTTGCTGAATATAAAGAGCGAAAAAGCTTAAAACTGGACACCGATTTGAGCGCAGAAGATTGGAAGGCGATCACTGAGACCTTCAAACAGGTCGTCAAGAAAGAAATGGGCTTCGAATTCCCCCAGGACCCGTACGAGCAGCTCAGGTTAGCAACGGACGCCGTTTTTCGCTCATGGAACGGTAAGCGCGCCATTGACTACCGAAACGCCGCAGGAATTGCCCACGACCTCGGCACAGCCGTCAACATCCAAACGATGGTTTTTGGCAACATGGGATCGACATCTGGAACTGGAGTTGCATTCACCCGCGATCCATCAACCGGTGAAAATCTGATGTACGGCGATTACCTGATCAATGCCCAGGGGGAAGACGTGGTTGCCGGTATCCGCAACACCGAACCCATTGCAAACCTCTCCAAAGAAATGCCGGAAGCTTATTCCGAATTTCTCAATATCACCGACCGACTGGAGGTCCACTATAAGGACATGCAGGATGTCGAATTCACCATCGAACGCGGTAAGCTCTGGATGCTTCAAACCAGGGTTGGCAAGAGGACCGCGAAAGCCGCCGTGAAAATGGCTATCGATATGGTAAAAGAAGGTCTCATCAGCAAAGAAGAAGGATTGCTGCGAGTGACAACAGACCAGGTTGATGCTCTCCTTCACCCCCAATTTGATATCGAAGCCGTCAAAAGCGCGCTTGCAGACGGCAGGAGTTATGCCAAAGGCGTGAACGCCTCACCCGGTGCAGCCGTGGGTCAAATTTATTTTGACGCTGATACCGCTGAAAAAATGGCGAAAGAGAACGGTCAGGCGGTGATCATGGTCCGCCCATTCACCAAGCCCGATGATGTCCATGGAATGCTGGCTGCTAAAGGTATTTTGACCAGCGAAGGTGGAGCTACGTCTCACGCTGCCGTGGTCGCCAGGCAGTTCGGTGTTCCCTGTGTTGTGGGTGCATCCGAAATCAGGATCGACCTGGAACGCCGGCAGATGAGCGCAAACGGGGTTGTTGTTGCCGAAGGTGACTGGATTTCCGTCAATGGGACTACGGGTGAAGTCTTCCTCGGTCAGATCCCAACCATTGCACCGAAGTTGGAAGAGCAAACCGAACTGCTTGAGCTGCTCAACTGGGCAGATGAAGTTTGCGCAACCCCGGGCATCCGAACCACAAAAGCTGGTTGGCCAACCAAGGGTTTGCAGGTTTGGGCAAACGCTGACTATCCTGCAGACGCACGCAGAGCACGATCATATGGAGCAAAAGGCATCGGTCTCTGCCGGACAGAGCATATGTTCTTCGAGACCGAAAGACTGCCGATTGTCCAGAGAATGATCCTGGCGGAAACCATCGATGAACGCACTGCCGCATTGAATGAGCTGCTCCCGTTCCAGCGCCAGGATTTCGAGGGTCTGTTCGAAGCCATGGATGGGCTGCCAGTTATCATCCGGTTGATCGACCCCCCTCTGCACGAGTTCATGCCTGATGAAGAGACCCTGTTTGAAGAAGTTATCACCATGCGCGTGAAGGGTGAGACCCAGGGAATCGAAGAGAAAGAACAATTACTTGCCTCGATCCGCTCCATGCACGAATCCAATCCCATGATGGGCTTGCGCGGCGTCCGACTTTCAATCTATATGCCCCAGATCGTGGAAATGCAGGTACGCGCGATCTTCGAGGCTGCCGCCAATATCGCCCTGAGAGGTCTGGATGTGAAGCCTGAAGTGATGATCCCGCTGACCGGCACCGTCAAGGAACTTGAGTGGATCCAACCAAGGCTGGAACGCATTGCCAAAGCTGTAATGGATGAAAAGAAAGTAACCTTCGATTACAAATTTGGTACCATGATCGAGATCCCGCGCGCCTGCGTGACTGCAGCCGCTATCGGCAAAGTTGCCGAATTCTTCTCTTTCGGGACGAACGACCTGACCCAAATGACTTTCGGTTACTCCCGTGATGACGCAGAACGGAACTTCCTTGTGCAGTACGTCGAGGAAGGTGTCCTGGATGCCAATCCCTTCCAAACCCTTGACCAGGAAGGCGTTGGAAGGTTGATGAAAATGGCTGTCGAAGATGGTCGCTCATCCAGAGTGGATCTTGAGGTGGGAATTTGTGGAGAACACGGAGGTGACCCGGCATCGATCGAATTTTGCCACAATGTCGGCAATAATTACGTCAGCTGTTCACCATTCAGGGTACCCGTCGCCCGCCTGGCGGCGGCTCTGTCAGCGCTGAAATTCCGTGCTGGCGGTACGGATCACCTGGAAGACAAATAAGCTTCTCGAAAAGCTGGATTTAGTTCAACCACAAAGTAGGGGTGGATCTATGTGTCCACCCCTACCTTTTTTAAATATTGATATTTATACTTCTCCCAGACTCTCAATCCGTTTTTGAACAATCAATAAAGGGATCACGGTAACCATTAATGAAAAAATTGTACCCAACAAAAATCCCACAGCATAACCCAGGTTTTGGTTCATTCCAAAGATTGGGAGAATAACTGACGGACCAAAGAAGAAAACCAGGCTGATGGGCAAATAAATAAACGTCACTATCGCCCCCAGGCAGCCCGACCAGAACCTCTGCATCTGGCGTGGATCCTCCCAATCCAACCGGGCACCCGCCAAACCAAAAGAGAGGTTCAAACCACAATTTCCCGCAACTATCAGCGCAATCGCTGGAATCGTGTACGGCAGCAACTTCCATGCTGATCCACTAATGATTGAAACAATCACCAGAAATAAACTGCTCAACGCAAATGTGGGCACGTAAGCGATGATATATTTGCCAGCAATCAAAATGCTTGAAGAAACCGGGGAAGTTTTTAAAATCCAGAAATTTTTCCCCTCCATCGAAAATCCCATTCCAGCCAGTCTAGATAACAATGACCAGCTGACAAACAACGAAATAAAAACATTACCAAAAATTGACAGAGACCTCAGTCCTTCCTGCACAAGTTTGGGTGCATCCCCCCTCCCCCCGAATGGATTATCGCCGCCTCGAAACAGCAACAGTGAATAAACAATACCGATGATGATTGGGGTTACCAATTGAGAAAGGTTGCGCAGGTCTCGCCTTAATACAAGCGAATCCTTGACCAACAAACCCTTTAATGGAGAAGGCATCATCCGGTCGAGCCAAAGACCTGCACCTGCCTCTCCTTTGGACTGCACCCGGTCCTTCTGATGATTTATGTCCTTTTTCTGTTGCTTCCTCACTTTTTTTCTGGTGGAAACACCTTGCAGACTCGCCCAGCCTGAATAATATAGACTTTCGGATAACAAAAGCGAAGCACCGAAACTCAAACCGCACAGCACCAACACAATTGCCAGTAATCCCAATCCCTGAAGCCATTCTGCCTCTCCAGTCGCAACCAGCCCTCTTCCTGCCCATGATAACGGAGACCACGAAGTAGCCAAAATCGCATTAAGCCCCACCAATCGCTCAACCTGGTCGCCAGATATCGACTCGAACCTTGCCAGCTGACCGGATTGCGAACACAGGATTGAAAAAACTGCCCCTAAAAAACCTAACACCTCAGCAACACGCCTGGCAGGTATGATCCGCACGATTGCCATTACCAATAGGGATGAAATTCCACAGGCAGCCAGTGCTAACGCAATAAAAAGGATAAACACCAGTGGGTAATAAACAAAACTGTATTGTTTTATATAACCCAGGATAAACATTACAGGCAGGGCGAATAAGAATACGATGCTAAGATTTGGCAGAATCGCCTGGATCATTTTTGCCAGGAATATCGACTTTGTTGGCAGCGGCATCACCAGCAAAAAATCGATATCTTTTGACAAATACAATGCCTGCAGCATGACACCAAAGCTGGTCAATAACAGGATAATAAAAACTCCGGATGTGATTAGGATCGGTATGTTGGACAAAAGCAAAATCAACGGCTGCAATTCATCCTGATTTACCAGCGATTCCATAATCAAAGTTGAGCGCATGAAGTCAAGGAATTTCCAGGTCAGGAATATCGCGCCACCCACGAGGACAAGTATAAAAACCAACAATAAAACATAGCGGAACTTTGTGCGCCGCTTTCCACGCTTGATGCCGCTGATGGCGATTGTCCACCTCAACTTGAGCAACAGCCAAACTGCCTGCCAGAAGCCGGTATGAACTACGCCTGGGACATCGTCCTGCATAGATCCAGTTGAAGGAACAATCACTTTAAAACCTCAGCAATTTCTGCGTATTCTGATCCCCCCGTCAGGTTTAGAAAAATATCCTCTAGAGAACCAAGATCTGTATTAATGTCACTGCCTGCGCCGTTATGCCTTAATTCATCCATTGTTCCAATGGCAATCACTTTGCCCTGGTGAATGATCCCAATTCGGTCACAAAGCCTTTCAGCAATTTCCAGGATATGAGTGGAGAGAAAAATAGCTGTTCCACGCGAAGCCAATTGGGACAGGATATCCTTAATAATCCTTGCGGATTTGGGATCCAGACCAACCGTTGGTTCATCCAAAACCAGGACTTTCGGATCGTGAATCAACGCTGCTGCCAAAGATGTCTTCTGCTGCATGCCATGACTGTAAGAATCAATGGTGTCATCAGCTGCGTTTTCCAGGTCAAACAGGCGGAAGAATTCGGCAGTTCTGCGCTCGATCAAATCTGGCTTTACACCATACAACCTGCCAACGAACTGGAGAAGCTCCCTCCCCGTTAATTTCGGATACAGGTTTGGTTCATCAGGCACATACCCAGACGCTGCCTTTGCCTCGAGAGGCTGGGCGACTACATCATGCCCACCAACGTGTAATATTCCAGCTGTAGGCTTTAACAAACCCACGATCATTTTTATTGTGGTCGTTTTTCCCGCACCATTGGGTCCCAAAAAGCCGAAGATCTCCCCAGCTCTCACATCAAAACTTATCCCATCTACTGCAGTTTTATCTCCAAATCTCTTTACCAATTCTGATGTGTGAATCAGAGAAGAATTATTGCTATCTATCATAAGAAAATTTCTCACTCTCGTTTAATTATTTTGACTTTCCAGGATCGAACAAACTTATCGCCATGTATGAACAAACCAGGACACAGTCACCGCATGCCCTGCAGCGATCCTGGTCGATGTAATAACAGTCTTCTTCAACCATTTTCACGAAAGCTTTTGTTTTACAGACATTCTTTGGTTCACAGAGATCACAACCCTGGCAGAGAGTCCAATCCACGATAGCGCTGCGCATTATGTGATTATAGCACCGCAGATATTAATTAATTTTTTATTATTATGGCACAATTATTGCATCCTGAATATCAGGAGACATGCAAATGAATTATTTAAAGCGACTTCCTCTTATTTTTATTGTGAGTATGATGCTGCTTACCATCACCTCCTTCGCGCAACCAGCCACGGCGAATACCAATATTATCGAAGCCCAGCAAGAAGCGGAGGATGGTGAGTTGCGAACATGGGAAGTAAAAAAAGTTTTCCCGGAAATGGAACTTGTTCCTGGTTTGGGCATGAGAACGGTTGCAACATTTGTCTGGGATGATCTCGAGATAAAAGCTTACTGCCTTGATCCTGGTCTGCCCATTCCACCTCCAGGTACAAAATGCACACTCGATGCCACAAACACTTTCCAATGTGGGATTTTTCAAAGGTTTAAACCAATGCCTGAGGAGCCAACCCCCACCCCAACGCCTACTCCTGAACCATTCTCCTGCGAAAAACTCGGTTTAGGGTTGCACGTTAAGTTTGCCTTCCCTGGCACCGCTAAAGCTTCCTTCAAGGCGGATGCTCTCGCACTCCCGACCAGAGAATTCAAATTGGAGCCACTTGCTATTGCACCAGATGAAATTTGGAACAATAACCCCATCCGTATGTTTACACCTGGGAAGACTTGCGGTACTTTCACAGTTTTTGGACAGCAAGCGGACCTGCCGCCCCAAGTCAAGAAAGTGGAAGTGGTCATCGACTGCCCCGGTATCCAACGTGACCTTTCTGCCCAGTCCGCTGATGGCAGTTATTGCTTTGGGTGTAATGACATCCTTTATACCCAAAAATTATGCACGGTCACCAACAGGCTTTATGTTGAAGAAAACGAAGAAATATATGTATGCCAGGCATTCTACAAAGTGACCGACCCTCCTCTCCCTTAGAATTTAAAGTCATTTTCACGAATTTTACAACCTTTATCATAAAAAATTTAACCTGATATTGGTGGTAACATTAACCTATCGATAAAAAAATTGGTGTTGGTAATAATCCAATTACCAATGTTTGTGATTCAACCAAGTATCTGGATATTTTCTTTCCAAGGTAGAGTAAACATGAAAAAACAATCCAAGCACTGGCTTTCCACCCTCACAAGCTTTTTATTGATGATGGGGCTCTTCCAATCTCCAATAGATATTCTCGCCGCGCCAACTGTGGATACAGGTTCAATCACCATCACAAAATCAGTGAACGTTGCGGACACATATACCGATTTCGAATTCTCAATCCAAAGCCCTGGGAATCCTTCGAGCCTCCTGGTTTTTGGGAGTGAGGGCACTGGTCCTGGTCAATTTGACTGGAGTCAGGCTGGGGTGGATGTTGATACCAGTGGCAACGTCTACATTGCTGACGAACAGAATCACCGCGTGCAGAAATTCGATAAGGATGGGAACTTCTTACTCGCTTGGGGAAGCGGGGTTAATGGAGGGTCAGGTTACGAGACATGCACGAGCGGTTGTGTGGCAGGAGTGACCGGAAGCGCTGAAGGGGAGTTTAATTTACCCAGCGATTTAGTGGTTGGAAGCTCTAACATGGTCTATGTAGTTGATTCACTAAACCACCGCATCCAGAAATTTAATAACACGGGAGTTTTCCAACAAGCCTGGGGGTGGGGGGTGGACACAGGTGCAAGCGCATCTGAAGTCTGCACAAGCGGCTGCCAGCAAGGGATATTCGGCAGCGGTGATGGTCAGTTATTTTTGCCGAAAGGCATCACTTTTGCCAGTGATACCTTATTCGTGGTCGATAAAGGCAATAACCGTATTCAATACTTTGATAACAATGGTGTTTACGGCGGAAAATGGGGAACATCAGGTACTGCTGATGGGGAATTCAATAATCCATCCGGAATCGGAATTGTTGCCGATTACGTGGCAGTCGCTGATACGGGCAACCATCGCATACAGATTTTCGATGATGCAGGATCATTCCAGAGAACCTGGGGATGGGGAGTAGCCACTGGTAAAAGCCAGTTTGAAGTTTGTACATCAGATTGCCAGTCGGGTATCAGTGGCAGCGGTACCGCTCAATTCTCCTCACCAGTGGATGTCGATGGTGACATCCTTGGATATGCATATGTTGCGGATGGCAACAATCGTGTCATGAAATTTGATGCTAAAGGTAATCCAAAACTGGCATGGGGGTCAACCGGTTCCGGAACAGGTCAATTCGACGGACTGGGAGCGATTGCAATCAACAACATGTCACATGTGATAACCCTGGATCTCAACAATTACCGGGTACAGACATTTGTTGCGACCTCCTTCCTTTTGAATGATTATCTGGATACTTTTGATGGGATTCCCAAAACTATCACCTACTCCTTACCTGTGGGCACGTATACCATCAAGGAGCTGTATAACGATTATTGGTGGAATTTACCGAATATCAATTGTTCAACCAATCAATCTGGTGACAATCCTGTTGTATCATCACCAGAAGTCACTATCAATCTCGACACGGGTGAAAACGTCAATTGTACTTTTAACAATGCCTTTGAACAGGGATCGATCACTTTCATCAAAGAAGAAACCCCGGACGATGGGACTGATTTCCTTTTCGTATGGGGCGATACAGACCTGCCAGATTTCTTCAACATGTGGGGGGAGCGTGGCAGCACTGATATCCAATTTAACAACCCCGCAGGGATCGAAGTAGATCCGATCAACCAGACATTCATCGTTGATTCCAACAATCACCGGATACAAAAGTTCAATGAAAATCAGGAATTCATCGCTGCATGGGGGTGGGGTGTTAATAACGGAGCCAGCAGTTACCAGATCTGCACGAGCGGCTGCCAGGCTGGAAAGTATGGATCCAGTGATGGACAGTTCAACTCACCGGTCGGCGCAGCCTTGGACAGCACAACCCACCTTTATGTTGGCGATCGCGATAATAATCGAATCCAAAAATTCAATCAAAGTGGTAATTTTGTCAATAAGTGGGGGTCTCTAGGTACAGCAGAAGGGGATTTTAATCAGCCAACGTGGATCGCAGTCGACCAGTATGACAATATTTACGTCGTTGACAGCGGTAATTACCGCATCCAAAAATTCGATTCTGAGGGCATCTTCGAGCGTGCATGGGGTTGGGGTGTCTCCGGTGGAGCTGGGATTCGAAGTATGCACCAGCTCGTGTTCTGCGGGAATAAGTGGTAGTGGCGATGGTCAATTCGCCCAACCTGCAGGTATCGGGGTCAACCTTCTTGACCAGGTATATGTTGCCGATTCGCAGAATAATCGCATCCAGTATTTTGATCTGAATGGCTCATTCCTGGGGAAGTGGGGATCGACCGGCAGCTCTACCGGTCAATTCAATAACCCGGTCGGTGTCACCACTGATGAAGAAGGAGATGTCTTTGTCGCCGATTATGGTAATGACCGAGTCCAAAAATTCACTTCCAATGGAACTTTCCTTAGCACCTGGGGTTATACCGGCGGTTTCGAATACGGGTTTGACGGTCCATTTGGCATCACAGCAGCCAGCGGCGGGAAAGTTTATATCTCAGATCAGAACAACCAGCGCATAAAGCAGTACCGTGTAACCAAATTTTATCTGGATGATGAACCAGAACCAAATGAAGCTGATCAAGTTGATCACGAGATCCAATACGTTGGGAAACCTGGCAGTTATAAAATGACCGAGATCCAGCAGGAAGTCTGGTATCTCGACTCGATCGTATGTGAAACAACACAGGTGGGGGATGACCCTGTAGTTGTGCTGCCGACTGTGTTCATTGAGCTCGGATGGCGATGAAGAGATGACATGCACCTTCAACAATGTCAAATACGAGGAAGTGGTCGCTGATTTCTCTGGTGCACCCACATCCGGAATTGCTCCTCTCGAAGTAGCTTTCACCAACAACTCAACCGGTGAATACGACACTTGTTCCTGGGATTTTGGAGATGGTGGGTCCAGCGCTGATTGTAATAACCCCGCATACATGTTTGCTAACGCTGGGATATTTACCGTTTCCCTGACGGCTTCTGGATTAGGCGGTTCCGACTCAGAGACCAAAATAAATTACATCACAGTAGATGAACCGATTAGCCTCGGATTTCACGGGCACACCAACTTCTGGAGTGGCTCCATTAAATGTCGATTTTACCAATACGTCCACTGGTGAATTTGACACCTGTTCCTGGGATTTCGGCGATGGATCAACCAGCCCAATATGCAGCGATCCTTCGAATGAGTATTCGGGACCTGGATTGTTCACGGTAACCTTAACCATCACCGGTACTCAAGGGGTAGACACAGAGAGTAAAAACAAATTACATCACCGTCTATGAACCCGTGGCAGCAGCTTTCAGCGGTTTGCCGACATCCGGAATTGCCCCTCTCGATGTCGACTTTACCAACACTTCTTCTGGTGAATACGACACCTGTTCTTGGGACTTCGGCGATGGAGGTTCCAGTGCGGATTGTAATGACCCATCTCACCAGTTCGCTGCCTCAGGCACTTTACACTGTCTCTCTCACCGTCTCAGGTAATGGCGGTTCTGACACCGAGACACTGATCGATTACATTATCTGGTTTAAACGAACCGATTTCTGCAGCATTCAGCGGGACACCTACTATCAGGTATTGCACCGCTGGACGTCAACTTCAGCAACACATCCACAGGTGACTTCGACACCTGCTGCGTGGGACTTCGGCGATGGCGGCTCCAGTTCGGATTGTAATGATCCATCTCACCAGTTCGCAGCCTCAGGCATTTTCACTGTCTCTCTCTACCGTCTCCGGGGATGGCGGCTCAGATACCGAGACCAAGGTCGACTACATCACCGTCTACGAACCGGTAACTGCGGCTTTCAGTGCTACTCCAGTTTCTGGTATTGCGCCTCTGAATGTCGACTTCACGAACTCTTCTACCGGTGATTTTGATACCTGTTCCTGGGATTTCGGAGACGGCGGTTCCAGTTCGGATTGTAATGACCAATCGCACCAGTTATGCTGCATCAGGTATTTACACGGTCTCTCTCACCGTCTCAGGTGATGGCGGTTCGGATGCCGAGGAGAAAATAAATTATATTGAGGTTACAAACGCACCGATTGCGCCTTCAGCGGTACACCAACTTCGGGTATTGCCCCTCTAAATGTTGCCTTCAACAACACATCTACCGGTGATTTTGATACCTGCGCCTGGGACTTTGGCGATGGTGGTATCCAGTTCGGATTGTAATGATCCATCGCACGAGTTTGTATGCTTTGGGGATCTACACCGTCTCTCTAACCGTTTCCGGTGAAGGCGGAACTGATACAGAGACGAAGGTCGAGTATATTACCGTTTACGAACCGGTATCTGCGGCTTTCAGTGCTACTCCAGTTTCTGGTATTGCGCCTCTGAATGTCGAATTCACGAACACTTCTACTGGTGACTATAGCACCTGTTCATGGGACTTCGGTGACGGCGGTTCCAGTGCTGAATGTATTGACCCGTCGCACCAATATACTTCATCCGGTGTATTCACTGTCTCTCTCACCGTATCAGGTGATGGCGGTTCAGATACCGAGACCAAGGTCGACTACATCACTGTCTATGAACCGGTTACTTCGGCTTTCAGTGCTACTCCAGTTTCTGGTATTGCGCCTCTGAATGTCGACTTCACGAACACTTCTACCGGTGACTATAGCACCTGTTCCTGGGACTTCGGTGATGGTGGATCAAGTTCGGATTGTAATGACCCTTCGCACCAGTTCGCTGCTTCAGGCATCTACACTGTCTCTCTAACCGTCTCAGGTGATGGCGGTTCGGATACTGAGACAAAAGTCAATTACATCACCGTTTATGAACCGGTAACAGCAGCTTTCAACGCTACCCCAACTTCAGGTCTTGCACCTCTGAACGTCAGCTTTACCAACACTTCCACCGGCGATTTTGACACCTGCTCCTGGGACTTTGGTGATGGTGGCACAAGCTCCGAATGCGATAATCCTGACCATACATTCAACGCTTCAGGTCTGTATACGGTTTCTCTGACAGTTAACGGGAATGGCGGTTCTGACACTGAAACCAAATTCGATTACATCGATGTTTCATTCGAATCACTGGCGAACTTTTCAGGAACGCCCACTTCAGGTGTTGCGCCTTTGAACGTCGATTTCACCAACTTATCCAGCGGTGATTTCGATACATGCACCTGGAACTTCGGCGATGGCGGTACCAGCAACGAATGCAACGATCCATCCCACATTTTCGGTGTCTCTGGTATTTATACCGTCTCCCTTACCGTCAACGGGGCTGGCGGCTCAGATGTCGAGACGAAAGCCGACTACATCACTGTCTACGAGCCAGTCACTGCAGCCTTCAGCGGTAATCCTACCTCAGGTATCGCACCCCTGAACGTCAGCTTTACCAACTCTTCAACGGGCGACTACGATACCTGCTCCTGGGACTTCGGTGATGGAGGAACAAGCAATGTATGTAATAATCCCGCGCATAACTACACCAGTCCCGGCATCTACACGATCTCCCTGACCGTCAGTGGAGATGGCGGCTCAGATGTCGAGACGAAAGCCGACTACATCACTGTTTACGAACCGGTCACAGCTGCCTTCAGCGGTAATCCAACCTCTGGCATCGCACCCCTGAACGTCAGCTTTACCAACTCTTCAACGGGCGATTTCGATACCTGCTCCTGGGACTTCGGTGATGGAGGAACAAGCAATGTATGTAATAATCCCGCCCACAACTACACCAGTCCCGGCATCTACACGATCTCCCTGACCGTCAGTGGAGATGGCGGCTCAGATGTCGAGACGAAAGCCGACTACATCACTGTTTACGAACCGGTCACAGCTGCCTTCAGCGGTAATCCAACCTCGGGCATCGCGCCCCTGAACGTCAGCTTTACCAACTCTTCAACGGGCGATTTCGATACCTGCTCCTGGGACTTCGGTGATGGAGGAACAAGCAATGTGTGTAATAATCCCGCCCACAACTATACCAATCCTGGCATATACACGGTCTCCCTGACCGTCAGTGGAGATGGCGGTTCAGATGTCGAGACAAAAGCCGATTATATCACTGTCTACCAGCCAGTCACAGCTGCCTTCAGCGGAAACCCAACCTCAGGTATTGCACCTCTGAACGTCAGCTTTACCAACTCCTCCACAGGCGATTTCGATACCTGCTCCTGGGACTTCGGTGATGGAGGAACAAGCAATGTGTGTAATAATCCTGCCCACAACTATACCAATCCAGGCACTTACACAGTCTCCCTGACCGTCACAGGTAACGGAGGATCGGATCCGGAAACCAAAACCAGTTATATCGTTGTCTATCAGGAGGCTGTTTCTGATTTTTCAGCTTCTCCAACAGTTGGGATAGCACCATTGCTGGTTTCCTTCACGAACAACTCCAGCGGAGATTATGACAGCTGTTCATGGGATTTTGGGGATGGCGCCACAAGTACGAATTGCTCCAATCCTTCTCATAATTACACCAGCGGAGGTGTTTTCACAGTTTCATTGACAGTCACTGGAAATGGCGGTTCAGACACACGAACAAAAGTGGACCTGATAACTGTCTACACGAAATCCACCGCCAATTTCTCTGCAAATCCAATGTATGGCTTCGATCCCTTGGATGTCAACTTCACCAATCTGTCTACGGGTGATTACGATACATGCTTGTGGGACTTTGGCGATGGTGCTACCAGCAATACGTGCGGAAATCCTTCGCACACATATATGAACCTGGGTGAGCATACTGTCAGTCTGACAGTAAATGGCGACGGCGGTGAAAGCACCGAGACCAAGGTTGACTTCATCATTGTCTACCAGTCTGCCTTCGCTCAATTCAGTGCAGCGCAAACGGAAGGAATTAACAGCCTGTTTGCTTCTTTCACCAACCAGTCTGGCGGCAATATCAGTGACTGTACTTGGGATTTTGGCGATGGCGTAATCGTTAACACTTGCAGCAATCAGAACCATCTGTATGCCTCCCCTGGTTTTTACACAGTCGCATTGACCATCACGGCGGACAGCGGAGTTGACACAGAGATAAAGGTTGATTACATCAAAGTCTATACACAGGCTTCTGCCAGTTTTTCAGCCTCTCCACTCGTAGGACCGGCGCCATTGAATGTTTCGTTCACCAATAATTCCAGCGGCGATTACGACACCTGCGAGTGGGATTTTGGTGACGGAACAACGAGTACGATCTGCAACCCATCACACACTTATAATTCAGCAGGGAATTTCACTGTCACGCTGGACATTTCTGGCAAAGGCGGTAATTCCTCTTCAGAGCAGGTAAATTACATCACGGTCATCGCCGCTGCAGTCGCTAATTTCTCCGGTACTCCAACCCAAGGATTGCCACCTTTAACCGTGAATTTCACCAACACCAGCACGGGCGTTTACGATACCTGCCAATGGGATTTTGGGGATGGTAGTTCTACTGTTGCAAGCTGCTCCAACCAGGAACATACCTATACAACAAGCGGTTTATTCACAGTCACGCTGAGCATTTCAGGCGATGGCGGAGAAGATTCGGAAATCAAGGTCGGATATATATCCGCTTCTGACAAAATCTACTTCTACATACCGCTGATGTTCAACAGGTAGCTGTCTACTGATCGGGGTCGGTCTTGGACCGACCCCGGTCTCAACGTTTCGTGGGTTTTGAAATTCAGATTGTTCTCATGATTGAATGGTAAAATTTTCCCCATGCAAGAGGAAAAATCGTTAAAATCCAGGATAAACCGGCGGGATTTCCTGAAAATCGGAGCTGGTTCGCGCAGCGGCTGCCGGTCTTGCTTGGATGCCTTCCAAAATCGGGAGCCTGGCAGCTCCACCTCCCCTCCGCTATATCGATCCTTTTCCCAGGCAGCCTGACCATGATATCGGAATGTTAGGCAGAGTGGCTACATTTATCGGTATTGATGTTTACGCCAAGCCCAGGGATGACTCGGAAATTGTCGGTAAACGTTTCAGAGATCAAATCGTACATATTTATGATGAAATCATTCCAACTGGTTTTTCACCGGATTTCAACTGGAAATGGTACAGGGTTTGGGGCGGTTACATGTACAGTGCCCATGTCCAGAAAGTGAAAATTAAGGTTAACCAACCGGCTTCAGTTATCCCTGAAACAGGCGCACTCGCTGAAATTACGGTGCCCTACTCCACCGCAATGCAGTTCAATACATTACAGGGTTGGATCACATGGCGAGGCTCGCGGCTGTATTATGGTTCCACCCATTGGCTCACTGGTGTCGTCGAAGGACCCGATAAGACCGCCTGGTACCAGATCACGAGTGAACTATCCAAATCTGAAATTTATTTCGCTCCCGCACGTCACTTCAGGCTGATCCCGGAAGAAGAATACTCTCCCATCCGACCCGAAATCCCTGTGCAGAATAAACGTATCGAGGTATCTATCGATGAACAGATGCTGCGCGCTTACGAATACGATGAATTGGTTTTTAATGCGCGTGTTTCCACAGGCATCCCCACCCGCGTTCCCAAAGGCGCTTTACCCACAGCAACCCCCAAAGGAGATTTCCGCATCTACGCTAAGCAGCCTTCCAAGCACATGGGCAGCGTGGCAGGCGGTCCGGAAGTCGAAGCCGGTGATGGTTTTTCTCTGCCTGGAGTTCCCTGGACCAGTTTTTTCGAAAATCCAGGTGGTTACGCAATTCATGGCACATACTGGCACAATAATTACGGCATGCAGATGAGTCACGGCTGTGTCAATATGCGCAACGAAGACGCCCAGTGGATTTTCAGGTGGAATAATCCCCCATACGACCCCAACATCCAGGCAATCACCGATTGGGAACAGACCGGGTACGGCACGCTTGTAAGAATTTATTAACACCAATATTCTTGTTTCAAAACAGGTGGGTGTTTTTCTAAAATAAAAATATAAAGGGTACAAAATGAAGAAAATTATATTTTCATGCTTATTAATCCTTCTCGCTTTCGTGATATCAGCATGCCGGACGAACAGGAATGTTGGCACCCAGACCGAAGCTGTCATCGTTGAGAATGCCTGGGCGCGTCCAGGCTCTCAGGGCGATAACAGCGCAGTGTATTTTGACATCACTGCACCTCAAGGCGATAGGATTGTAAGTGTATCCAGTGAAGTTGCCGAAGCAGTTGAACTGCATCTCTCGAAAATGGTCGATGGGGTGATGAAAATGGAGCACCAAACAGAGGGTATTGCTCTACCACCAGGAGAAGTGGTGAACTTCATGCCAGGCGGGTATCATGTAATGCTGATTGGCTTGGTCAAAGATCTCTCACCGGATGAAACGTTTGAATTATCACTTGCTTTCGAAAACTCCCCTGAAATAAGCCTGGAAGTACCTGTAAAACAGCCGTAAATGGGGAAGTTCAAAACTAGGTTTTTAGAAAAACCTGCATTACCGGTTGTTGTATCACTATCCGGTATTATTTTTTACCTGGTCAGCGCCATCCAGAATGCGATTTATCGAACTACATTCCTGGATGAAGGTTTATATCTTGTCAAAGGGTACCTATTTGCGGGAAATATTTACCGACCGTTTGCCGAATTCGGTCCCTGGACAAACCAGATGCCACTTTCATATTACATTCCAGGATTTATTCAGAACATTTTCGGACCAGGCTTGAGGACGGGGCGTTATTTCTCGATTTTTCTGGGTTGTCTCTTTCTTGTTGCAGTATGGATCCTGGTAAATCGATTTTCAGGTGGATGGTGGTCAGCAGCTGCGATTTGGGCGATTGCCTTAAATACTGCTACGATAAAAATTTACACACTTGCGATTTCAGAGGTGATCATCGCCTGTCTTTTGGTTTGGTGTCTGGTTTTTCTTCTTGGAGAAAATCGATCTACCTGGATGATTGTCCTGGGAAGTGCCATGGCAATGTTAATTTTCTTTGTTCGTATAAATATGGCACCCTTTGTCTTGATCATCATAGCGTTTGTTTTCTGGCAGCATGGGAAAACAAAAGGTATCTTATCTATTACAGCAGCCTCAGTTGTATTTATTGTGATTAACTTTCTTTTCTTCCCCGGAATCCTGAAAACATGGGCTACATGGCTGCCTGCAAATCTAACCCCATTCCTGGATTTATTCCGACTGACGGAACAGGTGGGTAAATGGGGGGAAAGTGCTGGGAATAGCAATTTTTTTGAGCGAGGATTGTACTTCTTTCTCTCATTCAGGCTGCATTTTATCAGTCTTTTTGGTGCTATCTGTGTATGGATCCTTTGGCCTGGTAAGATGACAAATTGGGCAAACCAGGAATCATTCAAACCTGCTGTGTTCCTTTCTTTAACTTTGGTAATGCTTTCGATCATGCACTTTCTTCTATTCCTTTTTTTACGGTTTTTGCGTATCTTGTATATTGCTCTACATCACTTTTTTCGATTTCCTGGGAATTCTCCTGGTCGCGATATCATTTAAATCATTGAAAACCAGGTTGCCGGCGTGGCGAGGAATTCTCGCAATTCTCATTTTCATATTATTTGGGTTTGGGATTGCTTACTCAGCAAACGAAGAAATTACCAGGTCAACCATTCAATCAATCGCCAGAATTTATGATTGGAATTTGAATGAAATACCTTTATGGGATGTTTTTATCAAGAACGGTTTCGAAAATTATCCCATTTACCAGATCAGGTCAGCATTAATTATCGCTGATAAAGCGCTTGTGTTAATTCTATTAACCGCTTTTCTTGCCAGCCTATTACTCAATAGATTTAAACCGGGAAAATATGGGTTTAGTTATATTTTATTCTCAATCACATTGATTGCCGGTTTCATTCTCACACCTACATTTTTCTTGAGTAAGGGCAATGACTTTTTTTCGTGTGATAGCGACGTTTTAACAGGATTCGAATCTACCGCCAAGGATATTCAAGAAATTATTGCTCCTGGCTCAAGAATCTGGTGGGTGGGCAGGATTCCTGCAATTTTCCTCTACCTGACTGACATGGAGATATTTCCTCAGCAACTAAACCACTTCCATAATCTGCGTACTGGAGCCGCAGATGAAGAACTGGCAAGATTTGGATTATGGAGTCAAAACCTGGGACTCAAATGGTTAGAGGCATCCGATTATGTTCTCGTAGAACGGCAATGGCTGACCGGCTGGGTGGAACAGGCGATCATTTCAGCGGATTTTGTCCAACTCCCTGGTATTTCCATTCCCGAGAAATGCCGACCTGATTTAGAGATATTAATTTTTACTAGGAGAAACGATTGAAATTATCCATTGTGATCCCGGTATACAACGAATTGGAAAGCCTTCATTTGTTGTTCGAATCCCTTTCTGACCAGCTGATCGCATTACAGAATGATTGGGAGGTTATTTTTGTTGATGATGGAAGTACAGACGAAAGTACGAATATTCTCACAGACCTGGCAAAAAATTATCCTGAAACAATACGCACGATCATTTTCCGCCGCAATTACGGACAGACAGCCGCTATAGCCGCTGGCATTGACCATGCAGAAGGCGATATCATCGTTTTAATGGATGCAGATTTGCAGAATGATCCTGCCGATATCCCCCTGCTTCTCTCCAAGATCGATGAAGGATATGATGTTGTCAGCGGATGGCGTCAGAAACGTCAAGATGTTTTCTTCACCAGGAAATTGCCATCAACAATAGCCAATTCACTAATTTCATGGGTGACCGGTGTTCATCTTCACGATTATGGCTGCACTCTGAAGGCTTATCGCAAAGAAATACTAACTGGCTTTCGATTGTATGGAGAGATGCACCGGTTCATCCCGGCATATGCTCAAAATGTTGGTGCAAAAATCATTGAAATACCCGTCAATCACCATCCCAGGAAATTCGGCAAGACCAAGTATGGGTTGAACAGGACTATAAAAGTCATTCTTGACCTTTTCACAGTGAAATTCCTGATGAGTTACGCTAACAAGCCCATCTACCTGTTTGGTGGTACAGGATTAGCACTCATGATCGCCAGTATATTTACCTTATTGTTTCTATTTATCCGCCGACTCGGATGGGGTATTTCAGTTCTTAACTCTCCTTTGTTTCTAACTTCAATGGTTTTCTTGATCTTAGGATTCCAATCGATGTTGATGGGATTAATTGCGGAGCTGCTCGTACGCACTTACCACGAATCTACAACATAAGCCCACCTACACTATCCGCGAGATGATGAATATCCCTGAAGATACGTATTTGTGATGCGGTTATTAGTTATATGTCATGAATATCCCCCGGTTGGCGGAGGTGGCGGGCAGGCCGCGCGAGATATAGCGATCGGATTGGTGAAATCTGGTCATGAAGTCCGCGTGCTGACGGCACATCTTCCAGGTCTGGATTTCGAAACAGTGGAAGAAGGTGTTAGCATCCAGCGTGTTCGCTCCGGTCGGAAAGAAGCATTCCGTGCAAGTTTCCTAACCATGAGCCTGTTCCTGATCGCCAGTTTTTTCCCGGCGATGAAACTGATCCACCGTTGGAAACCCGATCTGATCCATGTTCATTTTGCTGTACCTACCGGAATATTAACTTGGGTCCTCAGTTCGTTTACAGGAACTCCTTACGTTCTGACTGCCCATCTCGGTGATGTACCAGGCGGAGTACCTGAAAAAACGGGGCGATGGTTCCGTTGGGTACAGCCATTTACCCCTCCGATTTGGAAAAAGGCTGCAGCCGTCGTTGCGGTAAGTGAATTCACACGCCAGCTTGCCATGTCGTATTATCCGGTCCAAATCAAAGTGATTCCCAATGGCATCGATCTGGATAAATATGCAACCAACAATTTTTCCGTTAACCAGCCTCCCATTATTATTTTCGCTGGGCGTTTCATGCCTCAAAAAAATATCCTCCAATTAATAGATATTCTGGCAAACCTTCAACACTTAGACTGGACTTGTAAGTTATTGGGTGATGGACCACTTATGGACGAGGTAAATCAATCCATCGTCAAAAAAGGAATTACAGGAAGGTTTCTCCTTCCTGGTTGGGTAACTCCGGAGCAGGTGATGCAAGAATTTAGGCAAAGTGACCTGCTATTCATGCCTTCTCTTTCAGAAGGATTACCTGTTGTCGGCGTACAGGCACTGGCTATGGGGTTGGCAATCGTTGCCAGTGATGCTGGTGGATGGAGTGACTTGGTAGACGATGGGGTCAATGGTTTCATAATTTCGAACCAGGATCAGGGCAGTTATTTAACCCACCTTTCACAACTGTTGAAAAATCCAGATGAGTTGCTACGTTTCCGTCTTGCAAGTCGGAAAAAAGCCGAAAACTACAATATCAAAAAAGTTGTTAATGCTTACGAGGAAATATATTCTGGAGTTCTTAGGAATAACTCGACACGAAAATGACCACAAAATTGCCTCCTGTATCCCTTTATTTCAATTTTCACGACTTCGTTCAAATCCATGTAAGTTCAGATCATCCAGCAGCAACCAGTTTTTTTGCGGAAGAGTACCGGTACCATGAAACCGATCACCTGGAAAAAGATATCCCCACCTTATACCTGGTTTTCCACCGTGATAAGAAGAATTTTTATCGTTCAACTGGACACAATAGCACGAAACACACCCATAAACTGGTCGCAAATTGGCAGTACAAATTATCTATTCAACCGGATACGATCCAAATCGATATCTACGGCAACCGGATATCGATTCCTTTAGTCCACCACATGCTTTTACATCCTTCATTACGGTATTTATGCGCTTACAAGGATGTATTGATGTTACATGCCGGTGCAGTTGCTTTCGATGGATTAAGTTTCATCATTACGGGTCAGGGTGGCGCAGGAAAAACAACCACTACCTCGAGCTTGCTGGTTGAAGGGGACAAACATTGGCGCATCCACGCCGACGACTATGTATTCCTTAAGCCTGCATCTACGTCGTTATGCTATATCACGCGTTCACACTTATATCTCGGTCTGGATCTATGGATCCCGGAGGTCTATACTCGTTTGATGTTGTCCGAAAAGCTTCAGTTATATGTTTTGGGTTACCTGCGAAGGATTACACAAGAGGGGATAAAATTACCTGTTCGCTTGCCTATGGATCGGATCTGGCCCGACAAAGAAATCCAACCCCAAGCAGATATCCAGGCATTGATGCTCCTAAGTAAGAATGAATTTATTAATGAAATGCACATCACCCCGTTTTGCGATGATAGACTGATCTTACAATCCCTGATGGATATGAATTTTTATGAAGCCAGGCATTTTCTGAACCTGGTTGAAAAAAGTCATGTCTTGATTGATTTTAAAAATTGGCGCAATCATTGGTATTCTACCGAAAGTAGGCTACTAAAGGATATATTGGCGAGTATTAAGGTGTTCCAATTGGAAATACCAACCAGGAATTCATCCTATAGAGAAACAAGAAAGGCTTTTTTCCAGCAATTTGACAGCTTAATCCAACAGTATAGCCAGGGGAAAAGTGGTAAATTCACCAAAGAATAAAAACAAACCGAAAACTTCTTTCTGGTTGCGGATCATTGGCACAACATTATCTGCAATACTTTTTATATGGTTATTGAGCAATCAAAGTTGGCAGGAAATTATGCTGTATCTCAGCCAACTTCCAATCTGGTTGATACCGCTGTCGTTGTGCCTGTATGTAACCGGGTTATGCTTGAATGCAGTCCGTTGGAAGGTATTACTCGTTCCTGCGAAAATCAAAATATCATTTAAAGATGTCACCAAGATGGTTTTTTCAGGAGTGTATGCCTCCAATTTTTTACCAACTACGGTTGGAGGTGACGCTGTTCGCTTTATTTCTATGCTTCGATTCAGTCCTGACCGCGTTCTTTGTTTTACCAGCATCGCGATCGATCGGGTAGTGAATATGGCAGCTTTTCTTACGATATTGCCAATCACCCTGGCAGTATTCGGTTCTCCAATTTCTTTGATTAAAAACCTGTTAACTTCGTCATCTAAGCTGATTTTTCTGGTTCCCCTTGTTGGGAAGGTCGATACCAACGAGGATGGTGAACCCGTAAGTCTTTTATCCAAATTATCAAAAAAAATTCTGAGTGGTTTCACCCGAGGAAAAATTTCATTTACGATTTGGTTGAAGAACCCCGGATATGTCGTACTCGCTTTCGCAATCTCCTGGTTGTCCATTTTTGTTATTTTTGTTGCAATATGGCTGGTGGCAACTGGATTGGAAATGCAGGTCACCCTTATCGAGGTCGATGGCGGTTACATTAATTACCTACCTGATCACATTGTTGCCCATCTCTTTGAATGGACTGGGAATTCGAGAAATTCTGATAACCGGTCTTTACACCCATTTGGGAGCATCCAGCGAACAAGCTGCAATCCTGGCTGTAATCACCCGGTTTCTTTCAATGGTTGCCACGCTGCCAGGATTCCTTTGGATATCTGAAGTATCAGACGTTATCCAAAAAGAGTCCCCGCTGGAATAATCTCCTAATCGAAGAAGGTCACAGGATTACTCGGTCAATCATCAAGATCATGAATAATAAAGCCAGGTACATGCTGGAGTAGCGGTACATTTTCCAGGCAAGCTTGTTCCCGCCTTTCTTCCACAACTTATAAGCTGACAAGAACAGCCAGGTCCCCAGAAGTACTGCCCCTGCCAGATAAATAACACTTCCTAATCCGAAAACCGGAAGTAGAAGGGATGAGACCACCAGCACGGTCGTATAAATCAGGATTTGTAAGCGGGTTTCTGCTTCACCGCGTATTACTGGAAGCATAGGCACTCCGGCTCGAGCGTAATCCTTCATCCTGACTAACGCCAATGCCCAAAAATGAGGCGGTGTCCAGATGAAAACTACCGCGAATAGTAATAATGAGGTAGGTTCGAGTGTTCCCGTCACGGCAGCCCAACCGACCAGTGGTGGTATTGCGCCTGCACCGCCCCCGATTACAATATTTTGGACCGTACTTTTTTTCAATAATATGCTGTATAACAGCACATAATATACAATTCCCACCAGGGTCAATATGGCTGCCATCAAGTTGACAAAAACGAGCATAATGTATAAAGAAGCCAGAGTCATCCCGACACCAAAGGCAAGCGCTTCGCCTGGTTCCATGCGACCTGCAGGCAGCGGTCTATTTTGGGTGCGCTGCATTTTTTGGTCATCAGCCCTGTCAATGTACTGGTTGATGGCTCCTGACCCTCCAGCAGCCAGAAAACCACCTAACAGCGTCCAGAAAACCAGCCCCAAGGATGGCATTGCCTGCAACCCGATGACCATACCGGCGAAAGTTGTTACCAGCAATAATGCCACCACGATGGGCTTGGTCAATGTCAATAAATCTTTGAGGAAATTTAACGCTGTCCTGGTAGTTGCTGGGCTTCCACTGGCTTCGATCCCAGCTGTCGATCTTTCTGGAGTAGTAACCATCGTTACTGCAAGCAAACTCAACAAAACCACCCAACTGGAGATTGCAGTTACTCGGTGTACAACCAACGCCACCGCAGATTCGAGCGTTCCCAGTTGAGCCCCAATCAATGTTTGCGCAGCTAACATGACACCGAAAGCAGTTACCAGCACGATCATATAAGTCATGTTTCGAAATTTTTTCCAGACATCAACTATCACCAATCCAGTAAGAACAACGACAAGTCCACTCATCAACCGGTGAATAACTGACAACCAGCCAATCGCATTTTGCGGCATACACAATGGCCATCCCTGGCAGGAAAAAGCACTGCTGGTGTAAGTTTCCAGATATCCTGTCAAGAATAGGAATACATAAGAAAGAAGCAGGCTGAGAAGGAGTTTTCCAATTCCTGATGAAAGAAGAACACTCTCCTTAATTTCGATTCGTGCTGTTTTCAAGTTATTCATAATCAAATATTAATCCTAATATTGTTAAATAATCTGCGGACGCTGATCAGCAGATCCGCCATTGCGATCGTCTGCTATATTTTTCGCAGACTTTCTGGTTTGCAGAATGTACATTAATGGCACTCCCACAACCGCGATCAAAGCGAAGGTGAACCATTGGATGGCATAACTGAAGTGTGGTCCATCACTGATCTCGATATCCGCTTCGGAACGCGCAGGAAATCCTGTCCATAATTCCTCAGGAGACTGCTGGATATAGACGTCATCAACCAGTTGATAAGGGATCTGTTGGTCGATACCGGAAACATTGACAAAAAACCAGGCATCACGAAAATCTTCGCCTGGTGACGGGGTCGGGTCAGTACGGCTTCCAAAATCAGCACGCTCCTTCGAGCGGCGGATGATTCCATAAACTGTAACTTCGCCGGTTTCATTATATTGTTCCAATTTCCCATTAACGAAATCGTCATACGGCACCCAACCTCGATCAACCAGTATCACGGCTTCGCTGTCAGTAAGGTGCAGCGGGGTCACCAGGTGCACGCCCATCTGGTTCTCATAAGCCTGGTTGCGAATCACAATTTGGTAATCAAAGTCATATTCACCTTCTGCCAAAACCTGTCGGTATTCCATATCAAAATAATCAGATTGGTCTGTGTGATCATTGATCCGGAATATCGCTTCATTAATTTGACTTAATACACGATTGTTAAATTCTTTTCTCTGCGCCAGCCGGTCGAGTTGCCAGATACCCAACCGGATGAATAAAGCTGCAGCGAACAAAGCGAATATAAACAATGGCACCCATTTACGGGTGAAGAAATTCTTGATCATTCGCCGGGTGGTTCCTGTTCTCTGTCCCCATCGTCTCCCAGAACCTCTGCGACCGTAGTCTTTTCTTTCTTACCGGTTTTATTTACCGGTAGTAGTACCAGGCTGTACAGATAAAAAAGGGCTGCAGTCGTAGGCGCTGCGAGTAGTAATCCTGTAAAACGGATACCAAAAGTAGTTGCTTGCTTAACTTCGATTCCAAGGAAATCGTTCGATCGAAATGAACAGGTATACACCAGTCGATCGGCGTTCTCCATCACCAGCCTGGCTGCCGTCCCCGCGGGGATAAACAAGGGACCAAGCTGGTGAGGTTCAACATCCTTATTCACCACTTCCAGCGTATCTCCCAAGATGAATGTTAAATCAGCCGGGATTTCGGGCGGTGTTTCACCCCTGGAGACCTTTTCCGCAGTACCTCTGGGGATATTAATGGTGATGGTTTCCGCAGGACGGTCGAAGGCTTCCTTTTGGAAAGCATAAGCCAGCTCATTAAAACCGAGGGCAAAGACTACTGAAATAGCCAGAACAATCCAAAATCGTATTAAGTACGGACGAGCCTTTTTCTTAAAGGCTTCCTTCCGTTCCGACGCCGACATGTCTGATCCCGATTCGCTGTATTGGAATTCAGTCACGTTTGCCCTCCTTTACAACTTCAGAGAGGTCAGCAGACATTTCTTCCACATCCATTCCATATGGAAAAGTCAGCCTCAACTCGCCATTGGAATTTATCACATACGTTGTCGCTGAATGATCCATCAGGTAACCAGTCGCGCTTTCAGTTTCTACTTTGAGCCTGTATACACCATAATCTTTCCAAACAGGCTCCATTAATTCAGTAGTGCCTGTCAGCCCCACGAATTCTTCATCAAATGCGTCCAGGTGGCGTTTCATTTTTTCGGGGCTGTCCCTTTCTGGATCGACGGTGATATACACAAACTCAATTTCATCTGCGTCTTTTCCCAACAATTCTTTTAATTGTTTGAATTTTGAGAGCGTCAGTGGGCACACATCTGGGCAAGAAGTGTACCCAAAAAATATCACGATCGTTTTATTTTTTTGCTCACTCAGTCTCCAGTCTTTTTCATTTTGGGAGACTAGTGAAAAATCCGGAGCTTTAACCGGAGGTTCAATTAATGAGCCTCGAAATTGGTACTGGGGTGAAAATAACTTCCACCCCAGGAATACCAACAAGACTCCCCCAACAATTCCGAGACCAAGGAAAAGTGTATTTTTCACTCAACCACTCCTCGGTACCAATCAACATCAGAGAACTGGAAGTCCGATCAGATACAATGCCGGATACAAGAAAATCCAGACCACGTCCACGAAATGCCAGTACACAACGGAAGCCTCAACGGGAAAATGCCTCTCGGCGTTGTAAAGACCCTTCTGGGCATTTCTGTAAACGACCACAAGGTACACAATTCCGCTCAAAACATGGAGGGCATGAAATCCAGTCATAGTGTAGAACAAGGAAGCAGCAGCGCCATCCGCAGGTCCGAAAGGAGCGATCTGCCATTCTACTGCGACAACACCCAGCAGGAAAATGGTGCCCAGGACAATCACGATGAATGTATTACGACTATAGGCTTTCAAATCGCCAAATTTCATTGCCGTTTCAGCGCGGTTAGCAAAAAAGCTGCTTACCAGCAGAACCACGGTGACAATCACACCAACAATCTGGTTCAATTCCGGTCTGGTAGCCGTCCCTAGAAGGTAAAACCGGGATGCGAACAGACCGGCGAAAGTAAACAGGTCCGAAAGGAGGAACAACCATAATCCCAGCCGGTTGGTTGCGGATTTACGTCTGTATTCTGTCAGGCTGACTGTTCCTGTGTGGCTCATTATAGAACCTGTATCCCTACTGGCTTCGATTGTCATTTATTCCTCCTCCCAACCAAATACCCGGCTGATGTGCATGTAATCCCGCACCACGAAAAAAGCTTTTATCACTGCTATGGCAAGGATTGGTGTCCACCATAAACTCGCAAAAACACCCATCAGGAATTCTGCAAGCGACAAAAAAATCAGGAGGATGAAGACGGCAACACCTTTCTGATAAGCCTGTTTTTTCTGTTCATCCATACTAAATTCTCCTTTTTCAAATCAACAATTAATAAAATAACGTCATCTGTTCTAGTCACTGCTCGCTGGAGCAGACGCAGGTGCTGCAGCAGCAGCATCCACCTTTTCTTCCGTTGGCATTCGTTCCTTATCAATACTTACAAATGCACCCGGAATACCATAATCATATGGTTCACCCACAACAGTGAAAGGTCGGTCAAAATTGTGAACCGGGATCGGTGAGGGAAGCATGAATTCGGGCGAGCGAGATCTCCAGGGGTTTGCCACAGCAGCTTTGCCGCGGCGTGCACTGGAAACCAGGTTGAAAACAGCTATACACACCGCTGTGAATATGGCGTATCCCGCTATGGTCACCAGTAATTGAGAGAAATCTACGCCCAGCTGCGGGTCATAATCGACAATTCTTCTGCGCATACCAACCAGACCCGTTTCCATCTGGGCAAGGGACTGGATGTAAAATGCCGGCAGCATCAACCAGAAATGGATTTTGCCCAACCGCTCGCTGTACATTTTCCCCGTATATTTGGGGAACCAGTAATAAACTGCCGCAAAGAATGGGAAGACGAAACCGCCAAATAACGTAGCGTGGAAGTGCCCCACAATCCAATATGTGTCTTGTAAGTGCAAATCGGTCGCAACAACGCCGTTTGGCGGACCACTCAAACCACCCAGTAAGAATATCGAGATCGCGCCTAGCGTAAAGAGCATCGGAGTCTCGAAAGACAATTTACCCTGCCACATGGTAGCCACCCAGCTGAAGAACTTGATCCCGGTGGGTATCGCCACCAGTAAGGTGCTGTACATAAATGGCACACGCAGATAAGACGCCATCCCGGACGTAAACATGTGATGAGCCCAAACCAGGAACCCAACAAGTGCGATTCCGAATGAGCTCAATGCAACCCACTTATACCCGAACAAGGGTTTTCGCGAGAAAACCGGCAGAAGCTCGCTGATCACACCCAAACCTGTAAGCACAAATACATACACCGCCGGGTGTGAATAGAACCAGAACAGGTGCTGGAAAAGGATCGGATTTCCACCCAGGGCGGGATTGAAAAAAGCCATCCCAAACAAGCGCTCGAACATCACCAGCAGAAACGCCAGCGCAATTAGTTGGGTGGCGGTGAGGCTGATGATCGATGTGGCAAATGCTGTCCAGACAAAAATTGGCATTTTGAAATAACCCATCCCCGGCGCACGCATTCGGACGATGGTGGTAATAATATTCAACGATCCCAGGATCGAGGATACCCCGAATAAGAAGACCCCCAGGAAAAAAGCCTGCATACCTAAGGGAGCCTGGGCGCTCAGTGGCGGGTATCCGGTCCAGCCTGTGTCGAAACCGCCCAGGAAAAGCGCCAGTGTAAGCGCAACCGATGCAGGAACGTTCATCCAGAAGGCGAATGCATTTAAACGCGGGAATGCCATATCGTTTGCACCAATCATCACAGGCACAAGATAATTCGACATGGCAGCTACGCCCAGCAAGGTCGCAAAGATCATCACGATACCATGCAGCCCGACCATAGTGTTGAAGAAAGCCGGTCCGCTCATCCCCAAAACCTGTGATTCAGACGTCAGGAATTGGAGGTCAGAAGCCGCAAGTTCTGTTCTGAAAACGAGGGCGTAGAATCCTGCAAGACCAAACATGATGAACATCAACATGCCATACTGCATGCCTATGGCTTTGTGGTCAAAGGTAGCTGAGAGATACCGGCGCCATCCGCTTTCGAAGGCGTCTTTTGGGTGTTCTGGCGTGGATTCACCTTTCATCCATTTAAACCAATCGTTCGTAACCCCCACATTCAGCATTAAGACGATGCTTCCGAGCAGCAGACCCATCACCCAGGCTGGTTCTGAAAATAAGAATTTACCTTCCTGGGGATTCCACGGCAGGAAAGCGTCCAAACCCATAAGGGCGCGGATCGTGGTAACCAACAAAATACCGATCAATAAACCAAAAACCAGCCCAACCAGACCTCGGAATAATCCGATGGACATGATATTTCCGTTCTTTTTCGTGTTCTCTTCCATGCTATACCTCTCTTATTTCCCTCTCAAAAACCACTTGAAGGCGATGACATCTTCAATCTGCCGTTCAGTCAATTGGTCCGAGAAATTTTGGGGCATGAGTTCCTGCCGCAAATCCTTCTACCAGTTGAGCGTTGGGATCGATAATCGATCTCAATATGTATTCGTCATCGAATGGGACTCTGGTTCCATCGCTCAACAAAACTTCCGTTTCATCGGGCTTTAACCACGTGGGACCGATTCCTGGTGCGCCATCAATGGTATGACATGATTTACAGTAAATCTCCCACACTTTTCGCCCTCTCTCAACGGGATCGGTCGATTCCCCCATCTGCTCAGCCACCCATGTATCGAATGCTGCCCTCTGAAACAACCTTTACAGGACTGAGCATAAACGCATGCTGGGTGCCGCATAATTCAGCACACCGCACTTTATATTCACCTTCTATAGTCGGTGTGATCCTCAGGTCGCGAACAAATTCATCCCCGCCCGGGAGTGCATCCTGCTTCACGCGGAATTCAGGTACCCAAAATGAGTGGATTACATCTACTGATGATAATTTCAATAAAGCCTGCCGGTCTTTCGGCATAACCATTTCGTTGGTTATGATCCCGAAATCCGGATATTCAAAACGCCAAAGCCACTGCTGACCAGTCACTCTGATTTCGAGTGGTTTCTTGTCCGGTTCAAGGGTGTCAGCCAGCGCCTGGCTGCCCATGAAGGCGAGTACGATCACGATTATCAAAGGGATGATGGTCCAGAAGAGTTCAAGTTTTGTGTTCCCTTCAATGTGCACCGCGTCAGTAGTATCACCCTTCCGGCGGCGAAACACAACAATCGAGTAGATCATCAAGCCAACGATTAATGAAAACAATATATAGATGATGATAAATTCGATCCTAAACATTCGGTCAATTGGTTCTGCCTGGGCGCTTGCTGCTTCCGGGAACAAATTTACATTGTTCATTCCCAGGATCACAAAAACAGCAAGCAATACCACCAGGACACCCGCAGCAATATAATGCTTCATATTGTTTCTCCTGTTATTGCCTGATTTAATTTCTGTTTTACCTTTAATAACTATCTCTTCAACAACGGTTCCAGATGAATTCCATTCTTCAAACCAGCTGTTGATTTGAGAGCCAGACAATGTCCGCCTGTCATACACCAGAGCTTCCCCACCGCTTTGTAATGACAGCAGGATTACCCTTAATTTTCTCTCGCTCTCAACGAACCTTGCAAGAAATTCCTCGCGGTTAAGCACCTCATCGTCATAATCAACGACAACCAGGTCCGGGTTAAGATTCTCGATGGATGTTACAGCCTCATCAATACTCGACACAACACCAACAATCTTCACATCCTCTCCAAACCTGCCCTGTAATAGAGAACGCAAACCTTGTGCGAATAATGGATGGCTGGAAGCGATGAGTACTCGGCGAGTTTTCATATAAGCTGAATTTCCATGTTCTAAGTTGGGCTTCGATTAGATTGAGTATGTATTGGATCGATCTATCTTAGCTGTTCCTAAATTTACCAAATCTTGTCTGATTTGTCATCGTGAAATGAGGTGGATTTAAAGGTAATCAGGCGGGGTGATTTTTCATATCACCCCTGGAAGCCATCATTTTCAAGGAATTATCGGTATGATAAAATTCTCATATCAAATTAACGATCAAGCAAACTCTTGGTAATCTCACTCAACCTCACAAACCTAAAAATTGGTTACGAAGCGGTACAACGCTCTGAACAAAAACTACGTAACCGGTGGCGGAAACCACTGGTAGAAAAGTATTCAGAACAGAGGCTGGAATACGACAGCTTGATGAAAATCATGAAGCTGCGGGAAAAGAACCGAAAATTGGCTTTTGGAGTCGGATTCGGTCTCATTGGTTTCTTCTTCCTGATTGGCGTGATCCTTTCTCTGCTGCCATTCGTAGTGCCTGAAGGTAGTTCATGGGCGGCGGATATCTTGTGCATCGGACCCATCTTTTGTGTCCTCAGTCTAGGTGGGCTCATCGTGTTGGGCGGTATCGCGATGTACCTTCCCAAACCATCCCAACCTGATATTCCCGAACGCCCGATGGACGCATTCGATCAACTCGTAAAACCTGAATTAACAGAACAATGGATGGAAGCCCTTGCCGTAAAAACTCCAACCAAAGGTCCCGATGAAGGAATTACTGGAGAACTGCTATTCCTCGAGAAAATTAAACACCTTTCGAAACAAATGTTCGTTCTTCATAGACTGGTTCAGAAAAATGGTGATGACCTGGATGTTGTGCTAATAGGATCCAAAGGTATCTGGCTTTTCGAAGTTAAATACTGGAAGGGTTCTATTCAAATGGAAAACGGGGAGTGGCAGAAGAGCAAGAAATATAAACGCCGGACAGGAGACGAAATTACGGATGTTCGTCACATAGAACAACCTCCAAATACCCAGTGGAGAAGAATGAAAAAAGATCTGGTTCATACAATCGAACGCAACCATCCTGATAAAAATTGTATAAATACAATAAAACAATCCATCTACGGAGGTGTCGTTTTCACTCATCCACAATCCAGGTTCGATATCCCCAAAAATGCCGGTTTTAATTGGGGCAACATCCCCTTTTGGGTCCAGCAAATTGATGAAGCAAAAACGATCCCCTACTTCGAGGATCTGAACAATATTTTCGAAATCCTGGACGTATTTTTAGCTCGCCACCAGCAAGTTACCAAGCCCGGCAACCTGGTCTCAATGCTGGATGTTGCCCGATACCTTGAATCATACACTAACCAGTTACTCTCTGATTTTTGTCGTAATTAACCCAGCAGCTTGTTGTTTCATCCAATCGAAAAGCCTGTCCCCATCACCCTGGAAATCACTCATCCAACCTGGTTTTGAGAAATTAATCCTTGGTTGGGTGGCGACAGATTTGTCGCGGATCATCAGATCGACCACCTGCAAAAATTCTACAACTTTTTGTTTGTCATAATTTTCTTTTCGCAGCCGGACTAAAAAGTGGTTGAAATAGCTGGCGTCATTCACTGCAGAATTGATACCCACACTTACTCCAGAGGAGGGTATTCGCCTCAAGAAGACACCAGGGCTGTTCGACCACCAGTTCAATGCCCCCAAAGACTCTTCCGGAAAATAGGCGGGATCAGGTTCCAGTTTTCCGCTTGGAAAGATCACCAGCAATCCCCCTTCCTGTAGGAAACGGATTGCTCTCCTCATTGTCGCCATGCGAACGTGAGGATCTCGAGTGGTGAAAATAAACCATTCCTTCATGTTGGGCAAAATTCTGAAAAAAGGATTTGCCGAAACAACCACTTTAAAATCTTCCCTGGGTAAATTGGCGATGACGGAAAGGCTGTCATAGGTGCCAGGATGGTTGGCGGCGATGATGAAAGGACCTTGTAAAGGGATATTCTCTACCCCTTCCGCCATGATCCCAGGGGTCCAGCTTTCCATTTTTTCCCGCGCTGCTATGATAAGTCCTTTTTGAGCCACATTCCGATCAAAATCTGCTGCCGTGCGTACAAAACGGCGGATAAATGGTGAAAAAATCCATCCTGCAGTTCTACGCAGAAAGCCTTCCGGACGTAACCCCGAGTTCTTAAATATCTCATCGACAAGAAAGGTTTCCAATTCCTCAAAAGTTGCCGGCACTTCAGTTGCCTGCCAGGATTGGTCCGGTAATTTCTCGACATCAGTTTGATCAGGCATCGATTGCTCCAGATGTTAATACTTGGTGGGTAAATTAATCTCTATTTAATTGTATAATAATTCAAATCCAGCAATCTTGATTGATGATATTCATTATAAATTTAAAAGGAATCAACAGATGTCTAAAATTTCAATTATCACTGACTCAACCGCTAACCTGCCTAAAGAACTTATTGAGAAATACAATTTAACCGTCATCCCTTTGAATATCCAATGGGGAGACGATTCCTACCTCGACAGTATCGATATGACCGCAGAACAATTTTACGAGCGGTTAGAGCGAGACCCCAACATCCCGACGACTTCACAACCTGCCGCCCAAAAATTCCTTGACACCTACAAGCGGCTGGCTGAAACATCAGATGGAATTTTTGTTGCGTTGATTTCCAGCGGGATCAGTGGTACGGTCGATTCTGCCATGATGGCAGCAGCTGAATTTGACGCCATTCCGGTGGAAGTTTGTGACTCAAAATTGACGGCATCCGGTCTTGCTGTAGTGGTGATCCTGGCGGCAGAAGCCGCTTCACAGGGCAAATCATTGACTGAGATCGCCCAAATGGCAAAAGAAGCTTCTAAGAACACCCGCTTATTCTTCATGGTTGACACACTCAAGTACCTGCATCGCGGCGGGAGAATTGGCGGTGCTTCCAAGTTATTGGGATCGGCGTTGAATATTAAACCAATCCTCGAGCTTAACACCGAAGGGAAAATCGATTCTCTGGAGAAGGTTCGTACACGCAAGAAAGCTCTGGACCGTATGGTCGAGATCTGTGTTGAAAACGCCCACGGGAAACCTTCCTACATCGGCGTTCTACACGCCAATGCTGCCGGGGTCGCCGATGAAGTCGCCGCCATGATCCGGGCGAAAGTCGATACCGTTGAACTTTACATCATGGGCTTAAGCCCGGTGATCGGTACGCATGTCGGACCAGGCACTATAGGGATTTCGGTCCTACCGAAAGAGTAATCAGTACTAATTTGATAACTCTTTCGTGAATTTTGCGCTCAAGTACTTAACACGGTTGCCTTAGATCTGGTCCTTTGAAGTTCGAAAGACACAACAGCACCGTCAAGCACTTCTAGAGACATATCCACCAATTCTGCAGCCTCTTCAGGCGCCATTGTGCCCACGGTGACCATGTCGATGGGTCGGATTGCATTCCAGGTAAATACCATCGCCTGGTATGGGCGAATTTGACCTGCCGCCATGGTTTTTATAGTCATCACAGGCTTCTGGGCATTATTGATGATCCTGGCAACCCAATCCACCTCGAGCTGCATCAGGTATCCCATCATGTTAAAAGGCTGGATATAAGATTCAACATCCAGACCGGTCTCGTCGGCGTACACCACCGTCTCCGGGACGTGGGTGCTCAAGCCCGGCACCATCCCCCGCTCACGGATTAACGCGCAGATTGAATCCATTTGGCGTACTTCTCTCGTACATTTGTCAACCATTAAATCTGTCACGCTGGTATGAGGCATGCAGATCGATACACCTTTATCGACCAGATCATCCAAAATCCATCTGGCCTCATCCAGGTCGAACCCATCAAAAGGTGTGTTCTTGCTCGTGGTAAAACCCGGTGTGGAAACAATAACCGCTTTTACTCCAGTGCGTTGTTCTGCTTCCTCAATAGCATCGTACATGCATGTATTGGTATGCGGGCACATGATCGTATCCACACCGCGGTTGAAAAATACTTCGATGATGTCTGCAATGGCATCGACATTTGTCACAGCCCTTTCGACCGACACACTTTTGGCATGTGTGCAGTGTGTGTAACCTAAGAACCAGTTCGTGCCGATGATCATCCGGGAAACCGAGATCCCTCCAACCGTTGTGCGCGGAAAACCGTTCATTTATTCTCCTTTATCATAGCGAAGTTTTTGTTTGATGATAATATTCGTGAGCCTATTATATTTGAAAACCGATCTACGAGATACTTGAATGTTATATATCGATGTCATCATCATTTCGGAAATGTATGCAGACAAAAACCCTTTCATATTCACCAGGGATAATGATCTATAATCTGAGACAGGAAAAACGAGAACGCTCTCCCACCAAGGAACAAAATGACGACAATACATAAACTACCAACACCAGCTCAAATGGGAACAGCTGCGTCTTCTCTGGCTGGCAAAATCCTCACGGACGTGCTTGATACTCAGGGCAGTGCTTCGATGATCCTGGCAACCGGGACAAGTCAGTTCGAAATGTTGAAGCGATTGATTATGTACCCGGATATCGATTGGTCCAAGGTCAGGATTTTCCATCTCGACGAATACATCGGGATTCCATCGACACATCCAGCCAGTTTCCGCAAATACTTGATCGACCGTGTGATCTCTAAAATTCCAATCCGGTGAATTTTTTGAAATCCATGGCGATTCCCCCGATCCACATGAAGAATGTCTTCGCCTGAGTGAAATCATTTCTGCCAATCCTGTACACCTGGCAATGATCGGAATAGGAGAAAATGGGCATATCGCCTTTAATGACCCTCCAGCCGATTTCGATACCGAAAAACCTTACATTGTGGTAAACCTTGACCAGGCATGTCGAAACCAGCAGGTCGGGGAAGGCTGGTTTACAAACCTGGCCGAAGTTCCCAGCCAGGCTATTACCATGAGTGTGCGTCAGATCATGAAAAGCCAGCACATTATTTGTACCGTACCCGATCAGCGAAAAGCACCAGCGGTTCGAGCTGCTGTGGAGGGTCCCATCACGGTTGACTGTCCGGCATCTATCCTTCGTACGCACGAAAGTTATCACCTTTTCCTCGATGAGGCAGCAGCTTCTTTGTTGGCGGACTAACACCCTGAACATGCCAGACTTCGAATCGGTCGATCTTCAAGTAAATGGGGTTGCGGGGATTGATTTCAGTTCTTTGAATCTACAACTTGACGACGTAATGAGGGCTGCCAGTCTGTTGAAAGACAGAGGCACCATGGCTTTCTGCCCTACACTGGTAACAACATCCTTTAAGACTTATATGCGTAACCTCCCGATCATCTCCCAGGCAATGTCGATTTCCTCAAACGATCCGGATTTTGCCAGCATAATTGGCATCCATTTAGAAGGTCCCTGGCTTTCACCAATGGACGGAGCCCGAGGTGTACACCCAAAAGAACATATCATCGACGCATCCATCTCAATATTAGATAAATTTTTCGATGCAGCCGGGGGAAACGTACTCCTATTGACAATTGCGCCTGAAATCCCTGGAGGGCTTGAATTAATCGCGCATGCAGTTTCCCTTGGAGTGAACGTTTCTCTTGGTCACACTCTGGCTGAAGAAAGAGTAATCCGCGAGGCGGTCAGTGCGGGTGCAAGGTTTTCTACTCACCTGGGGAATGGCATCCCCCAGATGATCCATCGCCATGAAAACCCAATATGGTCCCAATTAGCTCAACCTGAGCTTGTGCCCATGTTAATTGCGGATGGGCATCACCTGCCTTTTGTTTTCATTCAGGCAGTTATTGCCGCGAAAGGAGACAGGAATGTCATCGTGGTCTCGGATGCCTCACCCGCTGCGGGTATGCCCCCTGGGAATTATACGTATTTTGGGGCAACTGCCAGGCTGGATGAGAGTGGAAAACTTTACGATCAAGCCAGCGGGTATCTTGCTGGCAGCTCCGCAACACTTAAAGATTGCGCAAAATGGCTCGAGGAACAGGGGCTTGAACCAGACCTCATCCGGAATTTAATTAGCAGAAACGCCATTCACCATCTGGCAATTGTTCTGTGAGAAACCGATTCGAATTAAAATAATCTCAATGCTGAACATACTTTTCGTTAACCTGCACGGTAAAGGAGACCTACAATGTCCATTGACCAATCACGCGCAAAAATAAATGCAGCCATCTGGCAGGCTGTTGCACAGAGCGGTGTTGATCTTGGTACGATCACTCACTCAGACCAGGAAAAACTCGTCTCAAAGATTTCCGAGAACCTGTTAATGGCACTGGATTCAGTCATCGAAAACGAAAATCCTATCGCCCTGGCAGTTGAAGATGAACTTCAGGACGAAGAGACAGTATTATGGCAGGGAAGACCATTTCTCTCAATGGTCGAATTCTATACAATCACAACCGAACGATTAAAAATTGTGAAGGGATTCGTTGGCAGGGATGTGGAGGTGTTCGAGCTGATCCGCCTGCAAGATATCGACTACAAACAACATGCCGGTGAACGCATATTTAATATAGGAGACATTTCCATCCGCGGGCATGATGCCTCTGCAGAGATGGTGAAATTACGTAATATCAAAGAACCCGAAGAAGTGTATGAAATTTTGCGTAAAGCCTGGATGGCAGCACGCAAACGGCACGGGCTGCAGTTCAGAGAATTCATGTAGTCCTTGCATACTAACAGGCGTCGTTTGCCTGTTACATCAACGCTTCAAGCGGGTATCTTTGAACCAATGCGCGTTCTAGTGCGGTGTAATTTTTCCTTTCCGCCAAAGTCATCAATTCTACCAAATGGGATTCAACCGGGACCCCTGCCAACTCACCGGAAAAATGGACATCAATCGCCTGCTGCATCGCTTCGGCGCCCAGCTGTGGGTCAGCAACTCCGGCATCATTTTTTATCGAGTTAATTGCAGAACCTGCCAGGAATAAAACTGAGGCAGAAATCCCGCGAGTCTCGGCATCAGTAAGGTTAAGTCCGATGTTCCCCTGGTCCAGACTTCCTGCGCGCACAATTGTTGTTGGGTTTATGCCTTCGATGGGCATGATCAATGTGTGTTCTGAGGCTTCCCATTCCTGACCATATGGTTTCAAGAAAGGTTTACCAGGGCGAACAGGCGCTGTCTGTCGAAAATCGATCCCGTCCAGGCGGGCGAGAAGGTCGATCACTTCCCGCCAAACACGTGAGGTCTTGACCCCAATACCAGCGTTGTGACCGTAGATGGCTGGTGGCTGGTCCAGGTTTTTGGTCGCTTCCCGCACCATCCTCACGGTACCGCCAGCCCATGTCTCACTCAACATCACCGCTGTTGCGCCGGCTTCCATCACCGCAAGCACTGTCTCCTGGATCTCATGAGGCGCTCCGCTGATGTGCGGGGCGAATAAAATCCCCAATCCTCCTCTCTCAACTGATACCTCATGAATTGCATCAACGGCTCTCTTGGTCCGTTCCACCACGGGTGAGTAATCAAGGTTGGGATATAAATCTTCATCTTCCTTGATGAAAAGAAACAACTTGTTTCCAGCCACTTCCCTGACCAACCTGCCTACATCTTTTGGCGTGATCCCGGCGGTGGGTTTCAATATCGTCCCAAAAGCTGGTTGGGTTGGTGAAAATCCTGCCGCCTGCCTCACTCCAGCAGGTCCATAAAAGGGACCGGGGAACGTTTTCAGCACATGCGGCGGGATTTGCAAGGACAGCAGCCTGGCGTCCTGGTTTTCATAAACATCAAATATGATCGCACCAGCAGTCGTATGCAGGATGTCACTGCTGGTCAGATGCCCATCTGGCTGCAGCATCATCTTGAGGGGAAAGGCGATGTGCAGTATTCCCAGCCGCCCGGTATCGTCGAAGGCATCCACACCGGCAGGTTTAGCTGAACATGCTTCCAAGAGCGAGCCTGGAGCTGGATGCCTGACACCACTGGTGGCATGATAGCTGATTTCTTCGACAGCTTGCTGCAAAGTTTGCGACCGAAAAGCGAAGAAATAAGTGGCAATGATATGCTCATCACTTACCGGAGCTGGTCTGGCTGCCAGGCGATCCGTCACAACCTTCCGCAGCAGCTCTTCGCGGGTGTCCAGGTCGTACCAAAGGCTGTCGAGTATTTTCTTTGAAACCATGCTGTTTCTCCTACCGGACGATGATTGATTGAAATTGTCATGCAAAAACATCTTACTGCCGTACAAAATCAAATCATTTAAATTTATTCAAGAAATCAAAATAAATCTGGAAATATTCAGTTTGTGTGTATTCAATTTCATCGATCGAATCCCCATCAAAGCAGTAAATGACAGAGTCCGGACAAGCCATCAATATTGGCGAATGGGTGGCGATGATGAATTGTGCCTTCCCCTTTTCACTAGCATTCCTGATCACTTCGACAAGCTTCAGCTGGCTTTTTGGGGACAGAGCCGTCTCAGGCTCATCCAGGAAATACACACCTTTGATCAGGTACCGGTTCTCGAAATATGCCAGGAGTGACTGACCATGCGACATCCCCAGGAGTGATTTTCCGCCAAAATATTTCAACTGCGCAGGATCTGAAATCGCCCAATCATCCAGGTTTTGGGCGAAGTGGTGGAAAAATTTTGATCCAAAAAACGAACCAGGCGTACTCCCGTTTGTCCATTCAACGCTTAAATAATTATAAAAAGTGTCTTCATACTTTGATCGTTGGAACCTTCTCCTCTCTGTGTTCCGCCAGATATGGATTCCGCATCTCAGTGCCAGAGCTTCGATCAAAGTCGATTTTCCAGAACCATTTTCACCGATAAAGAAGGTGATGCCCTGGTTCAAGGAAAGTTTTTGCGTGTGCTTGAATATTGGGATACAAAACGGGTAATCATGCTCGTCAGGGAATAATTCCTGGTGGATGGTTACTGAATTAATGTGGATTGCCATGGAGAAAAAATTATAACATCCTGAAAATTATGCCCAGGTGTCCCATTTTTCTGTGATTTCATCAATCAGTGGTGATCGCTTCTGCAAACCACATACTTCCTGGAGGGTTTTGGTCAAGCCATTATGCTCAATTTTACCTGCGAGGATGGCGGATTGCTCGTCTGCAGGATCGTTATATTTTAAAGCTGCCACGATGCCATTAACGATCCACTTGCGGGGTAAATTGTGATCAACTGCCCATATTGCCGGTGCTAAAAGGCGTTCGCGAGGGGATAATTTCCGGATTGGATCTCGCACGACACGCGAGATCTCATCTTTCATCATGGCGATCGAACCTCGCTTTACGAAACTCTTCTTATAATCATCGATATTCTCCGGGCTGAAACCATGTTTCTGGCGGATAATTTCTCCCAATTCATCCAATGCTCCAACGGCAGCGTTCGCAACAATTGGATCAGCCACAGCCTGGTGAATATATCTACAGCCACGATGATAACCAACATATCCAGTCACCGCATGTCCACCATTATGTATGAACAATTTACGTTCTAACCTGGCTGTCTGGTTCTCAACCAGTTCTATGAAATCCAAACCGTCCGGTTTTTCCCCTTTAAAGGCTTCCTTTCGCACCGTCCATTCGTTGTAATCTTCCGTGATGATCGTGAATGGATCGGCTTCTGGTCGAGGCACAACTCTGCTGATCATGCAGTCTGGAAAACCAATTTGAGAATCGACAAATGCATGCAGTTCTGCTAGGCAGTTCGTTTTTTACATGATCGCCTAATGTGGAAGAGCTGTCCATCATGTTCTCACAGGCAATGATGTTCAATGGTGATATGTCTGCCAGCATTTTCACTGGCAGCAACAGCTAAAGCAAGTGTGACAGCTACATCAGGGAGGTTCTGGTCGAAAACAGCCGTGAGTACCAGGTCAGCCGACATAATTTCAGAAACAATCTCAGCGCGCTGTTCAGAATGGTAAATATCAAAACCGTCGACTGTGATTTCCTTGTATTCCTCAGGCGGTTTTTCTCCCCCAAACAAACGCACCCTGTACCTGCCTTTCTTACGTAAATCGTCAACCAGTACCGCATTACGGTCGACGAAAACAATATGGTATCCAGCCTGCCAGCATAACAAGCCGACATGCCCTCTGCCCGTCGCGCCAGCACCAAAAACCACAACTTTACCTCTGGTTTTCAATTCAGCCTATTCCCTTTTGTAGTCATCTTCAACACGCACAACATCATCGAGCTCCGGAGTACTCACTTCAATAAGGCGTACATCTTCCAGCGCAGTGACACGATGTTTCCTACCCGGCTGATTTTCAACAACTTCTCCAGGTCCCAGGACAACCACCTTCATTTCACCATTTTCATCTTCCAGCTCTATTTCCAATTTACCACTGTCCACATAAATATGTTCGTGTTTTTGCTGGTGGTACTGCAGGCTGGAACGGGACCCCTTGTTAAATTCGATTATCTTCAGAGCATATTTCTGAGTGTGGGCTATCCAGATTTCCCTTCCCCATGGTTTTTCAACAATTTTCATTTTACAACCTCCATTAATTGGCTTCTATATTGCCGGGTATCATACCCACCAAATCACGCGGCGTTTCAAAAAGTATTGCCCTGGCAATGCTGAATGCATCATCTAAAGTGTATTGTCCTTGATTTACCTTCTGCGCAAACACCTCAGCGTATTGCAGGCGAACCATGAAGGATTTCGCATAAGCCCATTCCAGACAGTAAGCATCGCTGAAAAAACCAACCTGTTTGTTGACTGCCAGCATATCGAGTCGTTCGTTAATAATTTTTCGGATAGTGCCCGGAAAGAAATTGTGCCACCAAAAACCAGCAAGAGAAAGATTTGGTATTTCCCTTGCCAAAGTACAAAAAGATTGGTTGGTATGTTCGCTGGAAAGCAGCGCCTGAAAACGAATTCCGGGATGCCGTTCGAACACATCTGCCAGTTCAAAAATAGTCTCCTGCCTTAACTTACTTCCAGTCTCGTAAGGAAGTGGTTCTGCACCGATCGAAAAATGGTAAATCAAATTTTCTCCATATGGTGCCAGGCGCGTCAAAAAAGCTTCCAGGATATAACTGGCATATATATCACGTTCTGTAGCGCCAGCATTTGTCCGGTTCAATAAAGCCGTCGACATATCAGTTTCCCCCACCTTGTGGAAATTTATATCGGTAGAAAAGTGTTGGGCTGTACTGATGATTTGCTCGTAAGGTATGCATTTCACATAATGGTCGATGGCATCATGCACATCTTCGATAGTCTTAATCATCTTTGGAAACACAGGTCGTTGATCCCCAAGTGTCACCGGAAGCGGTTCAGATGGTTCATCCTGGTTCCAGGCACGCTCTAATTCCAATAATGAGATGTCACATACACCCCACTGTGATCGAGTAAAAAAAGCCCATTCGAGCGAATATTGCAGCCAGTCATCCCTGGATCCATCTTTCTGCCTCCACAATTCAGTGCTGTATCGACTGATACCGGAAAGTCTCATTACATTCTGTTCCCAAGTTTTATCACCGCTTCTTTCCTTGATGATTGCGTCAATTAACCGCCAATTGTTAATATCTATTGGTTTTTCCCATTGATACAGATCTTTTAACATCCTGGTCATTGCCCAGTAAAGGCTTGTATTGCGGATGTATGGAAGAAAGGCAACTGCCTCTTCAATTCTTTTCTCGATTTCTTCCTCACCCGGAATCTCAGGTAACCTCGACCGGCTCGGACATCCAGCACTTGCCAGGTCAGAGATAACCATGTGATAAAGAAGAATATCGTGCAATCCTCTGGCGCTCAAATGATCAGCATCCAGGTGTGTGTGTACATCCAGGATTGGGATAGTCCCAATGCCATCGAATAATTCGCGAGCGAGTTCAGATTGATCCATTGATTCCTTCCTTATCGTTCAAAATAGAAGATACTTCATTCCAGGTCGGGATTCCTTCCCTTCCACCCCGACTTCGAGTTTTCAATCCCGCAGCAATAGTGGCTACACGAACAGCCGCGTCTATTCTCATCCTTTTTGCGATGGCATGTGCATATGCTCCATGAAAAACATCCCCGCAGCCCACAGTGTCAACAACATCCACCTCCAGCGCCGCTTCGTGTAGTACTTGACCACCTCCTCTGATGGTACCAGCAACCAAGCTCTCCTGCGGTGATGACTACAGCAGGAAAACCAATCTTCACCAACTCGCTAACCATTGCTGGTGGGGATGATTTCCCAGTAATGGCTTCACCCAGTTCCTGTCCAATCACCAGGTGATCGATATACGCAGCAAGACGGTCGATCTCGGTTCCAAAACCCATTTCAAGATCTACAACCGTTGGAATATTCAGTTTCTTCGCCAGGGCTGCGGAGTAAATTCCAATCTCTAATGCAGTATAGTCAAAATACAGCACCCGGGTTTGAGATATGGTTTCTGCAGACACCATGGATTCGGGAATATTTACCACTCCTGATTTATCGAAAAATAAAGTCCTTTTTCCACTATCCCGCTCGACGATACCTACTGTATGGATAGGTGCAGCTACTTCATTACGAATAACCAGGCTGCAATCTACATTTTCTTGTTGGAATTCAGCCAGAACATACTCACTGAGTTCGTCCTGACCCAGTAATCCCCAGTATGCCGCGATGCCCCCAAGCCTGGAAACGGTTACTAATGCTGTACCTGCCAGTCCTCCCGCATGCCTTTCCCTATGAAGTACCTGTTCTTTTGCATCAATTGGCGGATATTTCTGGACATACATGAGGTCATCCACAGCCACTGCACCAAATCCGAGTACATCCCAGTTTTTCTTTATCATGGTGTTTGCCTCATTGTGTGCGAATTTACCAGGAAATTCCTCATGAGTATTTCAACCTCTAAAATCAATTCTCTCGACCGGAATGTTATCGTGGATGATCTGCTTGAAAGCCTGGATTGCCATAGAAATCGATCCTGTCCCCCAAACATTTCTACCGATTGTTGCCCCTTGTGCTCCTGATTTCATGACCGCGGAAATCATCTCAAGCGACGAGGAAAAATCAGCTGTTTTCGGTCCTCCTGCTGCAACGATAGGAATCGGAGTACCATCAATTATTTGATGAAATGATTCCATATCCCCACAATACGGTACTTTGATGATAAGTTTTCCAATATTCATAATTTCTATTTCATCAAACTCCCGTCATTCGCATATCGTCCATAAATCCTGGCTGAATCTACTAATGCATGTATGTTTTCAAGCGGTGTATCATGGGCTATGGCACAACCCGCACCCAGTATAAAACCGCCTCCTGGAGCAAGGATATTAATTGCATCTCTGGCTGCTAATTGGATCTCTACAGGATCATCTGCATTCCGGATGACTTCCGGATTAACCGGTCCCAGTATCACAGCCCTGTTATCAACTTTCTGTTTCGCTTTCGTTAAATCCGTTAAGTAATCCAGTTCCAAAATGGATGCGCCTGTCGAAACCATATCATCCAGGATCAACGATGCATTGCCACAAATGTGCAAGGCAGCAGGATAATCTCCGCGGATAATTTCTTTTAAAACTCTGCGTTCCATGGGCTGCTCTAAATTCCGATATAGGGCAGGACTGAGTAAAGATAATCCCAGCCCCCCTATCGCCGTTCCATGGGCTCCGGTTTCTCTTAACGCCTGAGCATAACGCACCTGAACCTTCACGCAATAATCCATCAATTTACTGATCAATTCTGGCTGGTCATTCTGCGCCAGGTCAAGAATGAATTGCTCGTACCCTCGTAATGCCATGGCTAATGCTCCAGGTCCCTGGTCGGACCTACCCATGATGAAAACTTTGTCTCCAATACAATCAACCAGGATTTTTACAGCTCTCAGAACTTCGCACATAGGGAATGTAGTATATGGATCTGGTACCTGTAATTGGTCAATTCCATCCAGTCCTGTTCCAAGCACGTGTTTTGACACACGCGGAGGAGCATTATCATAAAACTCTAATTCACAACCGCAAGCTCCAGCCTCAGCAACGACACCATTTTCAACAAGTAGCATGTCATGACCGAACTCTCGCCAGGCTTGAATTTGGGATTCCGCAAGAAGATTGCCATCTTGCAAAACCAGACCCATTGGGGAATGATTCATGTACGCTGCAGGTAAGAAATTATGCAACGCGACCGGGACACGATCAGGAATACCGCCTGAAAGAACCATCAGACAACGATCTTTCGAATTCATAGAGTGATTATATCAACGCAGGAGAATTCCAATTATAATGATCTCTAATTCCGATTTCCTGCTTTTACTTCACTTAAAAAGGCTCAGTAGCTCATGCTTGTACAAAAATCAGTCGTAGTTGCCGGTCATATTTGCCTTGACATCATACCTGACCTGAATCATTTGCCGAACGCCGAATTCATGAACCTCTTTCAGCCCGGTCGTCTTATTGAAGTAGGCGCGCCACTATTTTCCACTGGTGGTCCGGTATCGAATACGGGTCTGGCTCTCAGTGTACTTGGGATTCCGGTTTCCTTGATGGGTAAAGTGGGAGACGATAGTTTTGGGGAAACCGTTATCTCCCTGGTGAAAAGGTTTGGTAATAAACTGGCGGATGGGATGGTGGTGGATTCGGCTACGAGCACTTCCTATACCGTGATCATTAATCCTCCTGGTTTGGACCGGATATTTCTGCATAATCCGGGAGCGAACAACACATTCGGTCCCGAGGACCTGGATACCTCTGCCCTGGAAACAGCAGCGCTTTTCCACTTTGGTTACCCTCCCCTGATGAGCCGCATGTACTCAAATGAAGGAAACGATCTCAAAGAAGTATTCAAGATCGCCAAAAACACCGGCGCCAGCACTTCCCTGGATATGTCATTCCCGGACCCGGCATCGGCTTCCGGAAAAGCGCCATGGCGCATAATCCTGCAAAAAACGCTTCCGCTCGTGGACATTTTCACGCCAAGCATCGAAGAACTGCTCTTTACCATGCAGCCGGAATTGTATGAAAGCTTGTGTAAAGAAGCTGGTTCTATCCATATCCTGCCGGCAATTACACCTGAACTGCTGAGAGAGGTGAGTGATGAGATTTTGAGTCTTGGCGTGAAAGTTGTGTTGATCAAACTTGGGGAACGCGGCGCTTACCTGCGGACAACCAGTGAGGTAGAATTCCAAAATATGGGTCGTGCACAACCTGAGTCTCCGGCTCAATGGTCTGGGGTCGAGTTATGGGCGCCCTGTTTCAAGGTCAACGTGGCAGGCACAACAGGTTCGGGAGATTCAACCATTGCTGGTTTCTTGAGCGCCCTCTTGCGAGACCTTTCCCCTGACGAAGCCCTGACCATGTCAGTAGCAGTTGGCGCTTGCAATGTCGAGGCTGCCGATGCGCTGGGTGGGTTGCAGTCATGGGAAAAGACGATCGACCGGGTTCGGGCTGGGTGGGAAAGGCTGGACCTGGAAATAGAAAGCAGCACTTTACGCTGGGACAAAGATGCAGAAATCTGGATTGGATCGCGAGGTTGAAACTATGTTCATCACCGTCACATTGAATCCTGTTTTGGACCGGACAGTTGTCGTGCCGAAATTGCATTACAACCGTGTCTTACGAGGTGGTACAGCCCGGTTGGATTGGGGTGGAAAAGGTTTTAATGTCTCGCGTGCACTAAAAGTATTAGGAAAGGAAAGTCTTGCTCTTGGATTGATCGGTGGTCAAACCGGTCGAATGATCGAAGATGGATTACATGAATTGGGTTTGATGACGGATTTCACCCCTATCAGTGGGGAAACCAGGATCAACACCGTAATCCTGGAAGAAAACACCGGCAGACATATCAAAGTAAATGAACCAGGACCCACCATTTCGCCTGTTGAAATTTCCAATTTTCTAGAATGTGTGAACAATCATTTACCCTGCCAGCCAGATGAGATCAATTCAGGCTATACCAAGCAAATCTGGGTACTTTCAGGCAGCCTTCCCCCCGGAATCCCCCCTGATATTTATGCCACACTAATTCACCGTATCCAATCATCTTGCAATGATTCGGTACTTGCTCGCGCTGTACTGGATGCTTCCGGTGAAGCCTTCAGGTTGGGTCTGCTGGCACATCCATACCTGGTGAAACCAAACCGGTATGAGGCAGAAACCGTCACGGGATACCGTTTGAAGAGTAAATCCGACCTGATGCGGGCTGGGGCGGCATTCCTGGACATGGGCGCCCACATTGTTGCTATATCACTTGGCGCTCAGGGTTTGTTTTTGTTCTGGGAGGGTGGTACGCTGATGACAGCTTCACCAAAAATCAGGCGCGGCAATCCAACCGGGGCTGGAGATGCCTTGTTAGCAGGTTTGCTTTTCGCTCTTGATAAAGGTGCGACCATGCAGGAAGCCGCAAAATGGTCAGTTGCCTGCGGCGCCGCTGCAGCATCAGGACCGGAGGTCAACATCCCATCGATGGTTGCGGTGGAAACGTTATTCGGCAAGTTATAGCAAAGGAGGAAAAGATGAGGAAAAACATCGTCAGCATGTTTTGGGGATTCGTATTGATCATCGCCGGGGTGGTTTTCCTGGCTTACAATTTCAACTACCTGTCCTTCGTCTCAACCCCAATGTGGGCAGCTATATTCGGGGGATTGAGCATTTTGTTTTTTATCTCCTATTTCCTGAACGGCGTCAGGCAGTGGGGCTGGCTTTTCCCCGCTTTAATTTTCGCTGCACTTGCGGTTCTCATGTTTATGATTGACCGGGCAGATCCCAGCCCGTTTTGGGGAACTTTGATACTGGCTGCAATCGGCATTCCTTTCTTAGTCGCTTTCCTGCTGGATGTACGCACTAATTGGTGGGCGCTGATCCCGGCGTGGGTGCTGGGAGTGCTTTCTGTTATCGTTTTCCTGTCTGACCAGATCATGGGAGAAGTCATCGGGGCAATCGTTTTATTCTCTATTGGGCTGCCATTCCTGGTTGTTTTTGTTGCTAACCGTAAGAATTGGTGGGCGCTGATACCCGGCATCATCTTGCTATTCCTGGGATTCGTACCACTGTTGTCTACAATCGTGGTTGGGGAATGGATTGGTGCCTTAGTCCTTGGCGGCATTGGGCTTCCTTTCCTGGTTGTTTACCTTGTCAATCGCAGCCAATGGTGGGCCGTAATCCCAGCAGGAGTCCTGCTCAGCCTTGCCCTGACCCTTTTAGTACTTGGTCTGGGTGAGTTACATCCAGCATTGTCCGGGCTTCCATTTGGAATATTCATGCTGGGATTGTCAGGCACTTTTGCTATTTTGTGGTTGGTAAGGGACAATCAACCAACCGAATGGGCCAAATACCCATCCATTGTTCTGGGACTCCTGGGGCTCGCTTCGATCATCCTGGGAGTGGGCTCCGATTACATCTGGCCCATCTTGATCATTGTGGCAGGGATATTATTCTTATACTTTGGCTTAAGACAGCGGAAGCCAAAGGTAGAAATCGAATCGAGTACCCAGGAGTAGGCTGGCTTACATTCTAAACACTTCCTGGTAATTAAGCGTTTCAAAACCAGGCAGGTTCAGCGTGCGCATCAACGCCTGCCATTCAGCGTCTACTGCGTTTTGAGCCAGGCGTTCTTTTGAAAGTGCATATTTTTCCGATTCCACTTCCAGATATACCACCAGATCATTTTCACAAAGGAAACAGCTTAGGTCTGTTACCCCGCATTCACGGTAAATCTCCATTAAAGCCGGTGGAACGTTTTGGTGATATTGGATATATTCAGCCACGCTTTCAGGTTTTAATTTCCTGCGAATAAGAAATCTTTCCTTCGCCATTCTACTGCCCTCACTCCGAGTATTTATCGATAATTTTTTGTGCCTGTTCAGCATCCGCGTTTTGGACGGTAACCAGCAGTCCCCTGGCGCCAACCTGCGCCACCAGATCATCAATTTCATCAACATCAGCAAACACCTGGACTGATTTCCCTCCTGCCAATATTTTCCTGATCAATTCATACCACTGGGACAACCGTTCTTTACCCGCACCCGGCACCCATTGGATCGCTTTTAGTTTCCTAATCTGAAGCAGCGTATCCAGGTGAGGGATCGCCCCGATCCCATCCAGATGGTATAAAGGATACTCCATCACATCGATCATATCTAACAGGTGAGGCAGGACAAACTCGCGGAACATCTCATTCGAGATCATGTAGGAGAAATCTTCCTGCAAGGGAAAATGCGAGCCTGGCGCCCAGATTCCCGCCCAGCCGATATGTCCCCGATTCCCTGTACGGTTCAAGTACGCCTGGAATTCTTTGAATAAATCGATCCAATATCCCTTGACCAGTTCTGCGGCTGTTTTTACCTGTTCAGGTTTCGAGATCAAATCCACCAGGAAATTTTCTGTGCCATATAATCCTGCGAGTATGTCGGTAATACCTTCCATCGCAAACAACGACACAAAGTGATGGTCGTACGCAAGATCAACGGACCTTTCCGTGAGAGTTTTCGCCTGTTGGTACCAGAATGTATCACGAGCCAGCGGCATCTCGATGACCTCTTCGACGGATTCGAAGCAAGGATATGCCCACATGGTCTCTTTGTTGACCAGCTGCATGCGTGCTCCCAGCACCCCCGCCATGGCGCTTGAACTGCAATCTATATAATGAAATGGCACTGCCTGTCCAAAGTATCGCTGTTGTTCCATTAAAATCATCTGCCGGTCGATGGTGAAATCTGTATCACGCCACCATTTATCCAGGTCGTTCGTGTCCGGCAGCAAAGTGTTATTTTCTGGGGGTAAGGTGATCAGGATACACGGATTTTTTTGATCCCCGAACTCCCACCAATTGGATAATTTATCCTGAATTTTGGGTAATTTCGTTTCAAAAAAATTATTATTCATTTTTATCCCACTTTGAAATCGAAACGGATACCAGCCACACAACTCTGGTATCCGTTTCAGAAATCATAAACTTTTATAGAAGGTAGTAAAGAATAATTGATCTGACAGAACAACGGCTGTCATTCTCCCTGGATTGCCCCAGCTGTCGCTGCGCGAACAATCAACCGCTGTGACAATAAGAAAATGATGATCACCGGAAGAACGGTAAACACGCTGATCAAAGCTAGATCTGGTCTGAATAACAGGACTTTTCCGTACGCTGAAGGATTGGGGTTTAGAGCGCCCGTTTGCTGAGCCATCACCCAGATACCTACAGGCAGTGTCTTCAGTTTATCTCTTTCGAGGAAAAGTGATGCTGCGAAGAAACCATTCCAAAGAACCGCGAATTGAGTAAAAAGCAGCATGGCGACAACGCTTTGTGCCAGCGGTAGCCCGATATACCAGAACATCTGCATGTCGGTACAGCCATCCACCTTGGCAGCATCGACGATATCTCTGGGCATCACCGTTTTGTAATATGTGTAGGTCAGGTAGACACCAAAGGGCGCCAGCCCCGCTGGCAGGATGACGGCCCACGGAGTATTGATTAATCTAAGTAAAAACAATTCCATGTACATAGGCAGAACTGTTGCATCGGAAGGCGTCAGCATCAAGATTAATGTCGCCCAAAGCAACGCTTTACGGAGCCGGAAATCCACATTCGCCAGGAGATATCCTGCTGGCACTGTTACGAAAATGTTGATCGTCAGTGCTGCAGCCACATACCAGACTGAATTCTTTGCCCAGAGAAACATAATCCCACGGTTGTAATTGGATAATCGGGTCCATGAATCGACTACATTTTGCCAGGTACCAATCGCCAACGCGGGTAAATCAACCAGTTCTGAGTGAGTCTTGGTGGGAGCAAGGAACAACCAGAGCACTGGAATGCCAAATAATAAGAAACATAAAATTAATATAACGAAACGCAATAAGTATGTTCCTGGATCCAAGCCAATCGTGTAACGCCAGCGTGAATAAGTTTTACTTAATGAATAGTTTCTTTTCGGTTCTTGGGTTGTAGATGTCATAAATCAACTCCAATAATCATTACTTCCTCGCTACTTCAGTTCTGAAAAAGCCTGTTCGGGTAACAATAATAATTGCTGCGATCAGACTGATAAATAACATGATTAAAGAAATCACTGCTGATTTACCAAAATCACCTGTCCGAACGGTAATAAAAGCACTCCACATATTGGGTGACCAATACGGATCGATCGGGGATGAGGTCATCAAAGCTGTCTGTAAGATAAAAGGCTCTGCAAACAATTGTAAACTCTGGATGGTCAAGGTGATTAACATGAAAAAGACATACCCCATAATCAGTGGGCGCTTGATGTGATACGCCAGAGACCAGGGTCCGCATCCATCGATCATACCCGCCTCGATCACTTCCCGGTTTATCCCGGTAAGGGCACCATAGAAAATTGCAATCCATCCACCAGCTAAAGCAAAAAAACGCACGATGACAAGGAAGGGGATCAATGTCTTGTTACTGAGGATATCTCCCACATATGCCAGTTGATCTTCAGGAGGTCTGAACCAGTTGAGAACACTAAAAATCGGTTTAAATGGACTGACACCCGGATCAAACATAAAGATGGCGATTAGTGCTACTGCAGAAAGGGTTATTGCACCTGGAATGAAATATACGGTGCGCATCAACCGCCCAAATCCATCATCAGCAAGGTTTAGGGCTAATGCAATTCCTAGTGCCCCAATAAAACTAATAGGCAACGAAAATGCTGCGAACTTAAAAATATTTCCAAAACTGATCAATAATTGCGGATCGGTAAAGATCGACACATAATTCGAAATTCCTGCGGTGAAGTACTCCGGACGATATCCACCATATGTAGAGAAACTGAAAATCAATGCCAGGATTATTGGTACAATGCCAAATACAATCATGAAGCTTAAATAAGGTAATCCTAAGAGTAAAGCTGTATTAAATTGAAATTTTTTCCTTTTAGTACGTCTTGGAGTCTCAAGAGTTTCTACACCCATAAATTGTTCCTCCATAAAGTAAATTTACAAGTCTCTCCGTTAATCATTCGAATAATTCTTCAAGTCACTTCAAAGTGGTCAATGTATTGAAATTCTTGTGGGGGGCTGTATGCCCCCCACAAGTGTTCATATGGTATGACTATTCGGATGGGAAATCGTCCAAGCCATCTATGACAGGTTCATAACCAAGTTTTCCAGCTCCATCGACCAGTACTGCCTGGAATTGTTCCAATGCAGCTTCGTAGGTCAAATCACCGGTATTAATCATCGTCTGGATTGGACCCCATAACCCATCAGAATCTACAGGACCCTGGGTAGCTACTGTCCACATGTGATTAGCTTCCTGTTGTAAGACCTCACCAGCCTTGGTAGTGTCCGCTAAATATGTAAGGGTAGGCATCCTTTCCTGCAGCCATATCTCTGCCGCAGGTTTATATGCTGGGTAAGTGCCCTGATTCTTGATTTCGTCTGTGGTCATGAATTTGAGGAAATCCATGGTAAGTTCAGGATTCTTAGAGTGCCTTGAGAGCACCCAGGAAGCTCCACCCCACCAGAATACCCATGGATGGTCCATTCCTTCAAATTTGGGAGCCGGAGCTACACCAATCTTGCCCTGGAATGCAGGATCATCTTCCTGATAATACGTCCCTCGAATGACATAATCTCCAAACCAGGAAGAGGACGGCATGAATAACCAGTTATCGCTCTGAACAATATCGGATGCTTCAGTCCCAAACATATTGGTCAGCATATACCATCCATCCTGAGCAGCTTGATCGAGAAACTTGGCTGCCTTGTAACAATTATCATGCACAGCATTGATGCGGATCTTTCCAGGTCCAAGGATCTGCTGCCAGGGGCATTTCGCCGAAGTGAGCATATTGAACCACGAGACACTTTCTTGACCCAGGAAGCATTGAATTTCCGGATTGGTTTCCTTGACCTTTGCACAGGTCACGGCTGCTTCTTCCCAGGTTACCGGAACTGTGATACCCAGTTCAGCGACTTTCGGAGCGTTGTACCAGGTTACAAAGTGTGCCAGGTCGTTGCGCACGCAATATAACTTTTCGCCATCCCAGCAGTTTTGTAAAGAACCAGCTGCGAAACCATCTATGATCTCCTGGGTCAGGTAAGGGCGCATATCTCCCAGATAACTGTGAGCCGCATCATTGATCAAAGGAACCAGTTGGGGAACACCGAAGGAAGCATCCGGCCAACCTGCACCGACGTTATTCCAGAAGAGGATCTTTTGAGGTAATTGACCATAATCGGTGGTAGTGAGGCTGATCAGGTCGGCTTTTTCCGGATTTTGATCCAGGAATTTTGCCGACAATTCCTCGCGGGCTGCATCAATCCAGATCTCGATTGGCGCATTTGCATCGGTTGCCGTCTCACCTTCTTCTCCTGACGGAGCTGCACCGCCACCACAGGCTGCCAGCACCATGGAGAACGCAATCAGAAGGCTGACGAATACGAACCAAAATTTCTTAGACATTTTCTACTCTCCTTATATATAGGTTCATTGAATGTGATTCTAGCTGCATGACATGCTGTCTCTAACTTTTCACCTCCTTTGATCATCAACAAAATCTAAATCGTTCGATTGTGGGCAAATCCCGATGGAGATCAGGGCGTTGGTGAAGTCTGCATACATGATCGGCTTGCGTGCATACACATCAACACCGTTCTCAAGAGCAGTCTCCTCCAAATTCAACCAGGAAAAAAGGACTACGGGTATTTCATGCAGTTCCCTGTCACTCCTGACTTCTTGCAGGAAGCTCCATAAATATTCCTGCTCAGCGCGGTCCAGTTCCATCAGGATAGCTGCTGGGTGAGATAACCGAATACGGTCTTTCAGACCAGATCCCCAATCTGAAGCCTCGCAACGCAGCCCGTTTCGGTGGGCATAACTCTGGATCAGGTAATAAAAGTCACCATCCAATCCCACACACAGGCACATTGGTACCGAATTGAGGTCACGGCTCATATTCCTATCATACAAACAAAGCCGGTTTATATCTATAACGTTAAGTAACTTTTTCAGGACTATTGTTTATAAACAGAGGGAATTAGCCTCTTCTCACCTTTTCGGTAAGCCATCGGGCTGATGCCTATTACGCGTCTAAACACCCTGGAGAAGTAACTGCTGTCACAGAACCCCACCTGCATAGCCACATCCATGATAGATAGGTCAGAGTTTTCTAAAAGCCTTTTAGCTTGTTTGATCCTGTAGCGTTCGATATAAGTCGAAGGCGTAATCCCGGTCTCTTTCTGGAAACATGTCGAAAAGTACGCCTGGCTGACTCCAACATAAGCCGCAAGATCCTTGCGTGTAATTGCAGTACCATAAAATTCATGGATATATCCCATCGCTTTACGCGCGATTCGCCGCGCTTCTCCCCCAAGTTTCTTATTACGATCTAAAACGGATTCTACCTGTAAAAGCAATTCATCCGTTGTGAAAATACCTTTTTCGAGGATAGCCGCCACCCCCTGGTTCAATTTCTGGATTTCGATACTTGATAATTGATGTGAGGTCAACACGATCACGGGGATACTGCGCAAACTGGGCATGGATCTCATGATTTCAAGAACTTCGAAGCCATCCAATTCTGGCATTAATAAATCCAGCAGCACCAATTCTGGTGACCATTTGTTCATCATCTCCAAAGCAACCTTACCGTTGGAAGCACGTCGTAATTCCGCACCTGGAAACTGGCTTTCGATCGCCCTGGTATGCATCTCCAGAAAATTTACCTCGTCATCGACGATCAGGATACTGCGTGGAGATTCCAAACCAACCAGACCCTGCTCTTCAATGATATTGCGGAGTTTTGAGATCGATAATGGTTTGGAAAGGTAATTCAATTGGATCAGGTCCCCTGTTTGATTCTTTTCGTTCACAGAATAAAACATGATAGGTATTTCTCTGGTCCTGGGATGTTCCTTCAATTCTGACAATAAAGTCCACGCATTCTCGCTGGAAGGTTCTGTCTCCCAAATGATAGCACCTGGAGGTTCAACTGAAATCTGCTGAAAGATTTTATTGACTTCCAACAGAGATGCAGTTTTGACTTCGAAACCTTTTTGGGCAAGATGGTTTGCGATGGTGTCTTCAGAGTTACTTCCATTTCTCAATAACAGGACACAACTCCCTGAAAAACCTTCATGAATATCCTTATCTTGAGGCAAGGGTAATGAAAATGTAAAACAGGAACCGCCTCCGATCTCGCCGGATGAAATTACACGGATTTCTCCTCCCCCCAGCTCAACTAATTTTTTACAGATGGCTAAACCTAAACCCATACCACCATATCCACGGGCAGTGGCTCGTTCGGTCCGTTTAAATTCCTCAAACAAAATATCCTGTTCATCGAGGGGTATTCCCATACCAGTGTCTCTTACCGAAAACGTAACAACACCCGGAGAGGTATCATAGTCTATAGATAGTTCGAGCGTCACCGATCCCTGATCTGTAAATTTAACTGCGTTAGTAACCAGGTTAATCAAAACCTGCCTTAAGCGAGTTCTGATCCCAATAGATCTCAGGTAACTGTTCAGGGACAAAAACTCTCCAAAGTAAATCCTTTTCTCTTGCCAGCCTCTCACCAATCTCGATGACAGGATGAAGAGCTTCAGTCAGATCTATGATTTCATAAATCAGCCTCAATTGTCCCGTCTGGCTAACAGCGAGGTCGAGTACATCCCGAATCAAGTTATCCAGATGCTGTGAATTGCTTTGAATTTTATGCAGATCTCGCAATAAAGAGGCTTCCCCAGGCTGGTTCGCATCGTAATATTTTTCAAAATCTCGAAGCAGGTTCTCGGTCAGTCCTGAGATAACATTCAATGGTGTACGCAGCTCGTGACTGACCATGGATAAAAAACGGCTCTTCAATTGGTTGGCTTCTTCTGCATCAAACCGCCTTTCCTCAGCCAATTTCCATCCAGCTTCTGCTTCATTTCGGGCAGTCTGGGCATCCCTGTGCAGCAATGCAGATTTTACGGCACTGCTGATTTGCCTCTGTAAGGCATCAAAAATATCGCCCTCATTACTGCCTTCCTTTCCTTCCACATCCAATAACATATATCCCAGGGGTTCATCACGCGTATAAAGCGCCTCCACTAAAAAACTAAAACGACCGGCCAAATCCAATAATTCTCCTGGCAGTAATTCTGTGGTACTGAATTCTGTCTCATCAATCCCATTCCCGATGTTGTTGCCGAAGACTCAACACTACTTTTCCTGCACCCGCTGGCTGGTCAGAATCAGTGAACAAAACAATGTATCCTTTGTGAATATCCATACCTGGAAGTTCGATGGTCAAGGTGCGCCAGATGTTTTCTAACTTCAATTCTGTAGCCAGTTTCGCTCCGAGGATGCGCAATTTGAGTGCACGTTCCTGGGTCTGTAACCGCTTCCAGGATTGGTGCCGCCAGGCTAATTCACCCACGAGTACCCGACCCTGGTGCCACAAGTTATCAGCAAGAAGAGACCTTCTGGGATCAATGAGAAAAGGCTGCAGCCAACTGCGCATCACTGACAACACGCGCTGCCATTCCTTCACACGACCGCCTTCAGCAATAACACGGTTCAAAACTTGATGCAAAACTGGAATGAACGTGGCATCGGTTTGGTGATCAATCTCATTGATGAAACCATTCAAAATCTGTGCAGACCAGCGAATTGACTCACGAGTTGATCCAACCGGCACAGCCATTTCCGAAATAATTTTCCTGCGGATACCCGAAATTTGGAAGGCAAGGCTTTGATTTTCGCTGACCGGCTTCTGATCCTGATTATGACCAATAACGGCTTCTTGAATAGTCGGTAGCAGGCATCCGCATGAATGGCGGATGGTCATAGTTACTGGCATTACTGTGACAGCATCGATCGTTTTACCATTGATCAGGTCGATTAATAATTCCACAGCCTTGTATCCCATGGAAAAAAACGAAGGCTTGATGGTAGTTAATGCTGGGGAATGTGATCCTGCCATCGACAGATCGTCAAAACCTGTAACCGAAATGTCATCAGGAACTCTCAAACCTTTTTCTTGAAGAACGCGGATGGCAGCGATTGCGTTTTCATCATTGACCGCAGCCACACCATCAAAATCAAATCTTGGTTCCAGAGCATGTTCATCCAGGAAATTCCGAAAGTTGTGGACTGCCTCCTCGATGTACCAGCTTTCTGGTGCTGGGGTAACCAGATTTCGGGTCATACGGCAGTCCATTTGCCAACAATGTTTCCTGGTAAGCTATGAACCTCTGTTGAGCAACTTTTGTCGCCATGGGACCACGCATGAAAACGATTTTTTTTCGATGGTGAGTCTTTATTAAGTGGTCAACCGCCTGGCGCATACCCGCCATTTCATCTTTAACCAGGCTCGGGAAACCCGAAACGTCTTCTTCCAGGCTGATCAATGGAATGTGACGCCATCTATTCAGGAATTCAGTTATGTCTTCCTTTGAAGCGGCATAATTGATCGATGATGTCATCACCACGAGACCATTCATCCTTTCAGAGGAGATCATTTGGTAAAGGACATTAGCCTGCTGGCGATACGGCACCGGGTCCTGAAGCCCGCCTCCGGCAAAATAGAACAGGTTCAAGTAAAAGTCATGGGCTGCCTCAGCCACACCCTGCCATATTGTGCGGTCGATCTCGTCGAAGACATCACAAGCGATTAATCCTATCGTTTTTCGGGTTTTGATATCTTTATTCAAGGAATTATTCCATACAGGGACATGGTCCGATTTTATCACTGAGTGATATGTACTATTTCCCCATCAAGAAATCGATCACGGTCATGGAATAAGGCATCATATCCAAATAAAACAAGCGATTCATTTCAACTCGGAAATTGACATATTTATCAATAAAACTTTCAGGATTTCGCATCAAACTGAGCACATTTCTTTCGTCCAGAGTGGATGCCGTGTAATCGCCTGGTGGAAGATTAGCAAGTTCAACCTTTTGTTCGTTTCTCGTGATGTTTGCCAGAAAAATTCGTATCCGATCCCTGGACTTGACACCAAATCCGGTTATCATGCCCGGGCTGGTACTGTCGAATGGGAGATAACTTCCCCAATGGAAACCGGCAAGGCTGGATAAAAACAAATATACAGGATATACACTCCCTGGGATCGAAAAGAACTGATCCGGGAGAGGAGACCCTGTCCCGCGGTCCATGATTCCTCTCCACCCCGATAATTCAAAGAAAGTGATACTGGCCGCGCCGGCTCGATTAAGGGAAGAAACACTGCCCAGAGTCCATGCAGCCGTGAATAACGAGGATTGACGCTCATCTACGTTTGATGGAAGCATACCTGGGGGACTGGAAATTTTTTCTTCACTGGCGTAGGGATTGAATCGCGGCTTCAGGGTAACCGGGCTGACAACAACAGGCTTAATACCGGCAATCCTGCGTGCATTCCTAACAACTTCATATTGAACCGGGATGGTTTGCATTAAAGAGTTATGATCAAAGGCATGAACCTGGGGATTGACGGATATTGTGATGAAATCGACAAGATTTACAGGTGGAAGGTTACGCAGAAGGAATATAAAATCCGTGTTTGTGCCCGTCCCACATGGAATTTCAGGCTTATAATCGCCCATTATTTTCTTGAACATTCCGACTACAGAGGACAGTGGGGTGCCTCCTGAATACGATTCCCGGTCGGCATAGACCAGCCATCGCCTGATCACAGGATTCAATTCATCCAGTAAACGCCTGAACTCAATGAGCGGTTGCGCAAACCCCTCTTTTATAAAGAGTGCGATTTCGAGAGGCAGGTGGGTGAGGTTACTGGCATCTACGGCTTTTGTGACCCATTCAACGGGATTTTGTTCACTCAGGTCGAAATCCACACGCAAGTGGTTAAGGTTAAGCGGGAGTGTCCGATGAACTTCCACATCTGACAAGGGTAATTCCCTTGCCGATAAATTCACGCCAATTTCGGCTAATGGAATTTCTGTGTTGAGACCCAAAGTTAACCGAACAGGAATTTCTGAGGCGGTAATCGTTGCCCCGCGTGTTTTCGAACGAACTCCAGGATGAATTATTAAATTAATCTTTTGCTCAACCCGATCACCTTCCGCCATGCGAACAGGATACGGATGATTCAATGGCGTCCCATAAACCTTAAACGAAGCGTCCGTCCAATTTCTTTGGTCTTCCATCTCAAAGCTCTCTCCGGCAAATCCGACCTCTGCCCATTGACCAGGTTGGAATTCGTGCCTTATGCTTTTCACATCATAGAAACCATCTACCGGTTGTTCAGAGCAAATGAACTCAGGGAAACAGGTTGTGACTTCTTCTTGATACATATCCGTCTGGCGAAGCAATACGCACGATTTTCCGGCCAATGTGGAAGGATAGAGAACACAAAAACCAATCCGGTTCTTCATGAAGGTGGATTGAGCTTCCCCATCCATTTCGTAAACTAAACTTCCATCATTTTTTGCCCTTATCCTGCCCTTCCATGTGAAATCAATACTATCCTTGAGATTCCTGCAGTGAAAAATAATCTCAAATCCTTGCTGCTTTTGTTTGACCTGTAAATCGCTTATTTGATTCTCAATCGTGCCCCAATTGTGATCGCGCACAGCGACATAGATCGAACGTAATACAACCTCACCTGCAAAAGAGATATCCTTGAGTGCCCCATCCTCGAAAACCATTGCCAGGTCTCCCGCATTCAGCCTGAGAGGTTCATGTGGCGGTTCCGAATTACCGAAATAAATAATATGCTTATCCATCAGGTTAATCAGGTTTATTTTAACTGCAAGACGCAGGTTTACGAGACCAGCTCGGGCATTTTCTACGTTCATGATTAACGCAAACAACCAACTTGGGATTTTCAAGGATTTGCCCCTGCAATTAAAAGGTAATCTGGTTATACTAAGGTCACAATCGAATGAACAAGCCTCTAAACCAACTTTATTGCAAAGAACGAACAGGCCTGTGCGTATCACCCCTCGGATTCGGCGGGGCACCGCTGGCTGCAACCGAAGGGACTCGTATTTTCACCCCACTTACCGATGATGACGCAATTGAATTAGTACACCGGGCGGTTCAACAAGGTATCCGTCTTTTTGATACTGCACCCAGTTACGGTTTCGGCTTAAGTGAAGAACGCCTGGGAAAAGCGCTTAAGACAGTACCTCGAGATCAATTTGTAATTGAAACAAAATATGGGTTGTTGCGTGAAGGCAAAGTTCTGCGTTATCAGCAACCTCATGGAAGTGTGCGCCAGAGCCTGGAAGAAAGCCTTTCTCGATTGGGACTGGAAACGATCGATATTTTTTTAATGCACGATCCTGATCAATATTATGAAGACGCATTAAATATTGTTTACCCACAACTGGAGCATTTGAGGGATGAAGGATTAATAAAAGCGATCGGTGCGGGGATGAACCAGTGGGAAATGTTGGACAAATTCCTCACTGAAACCGATTGTGATGTATTCATGCTCGCTCACCGCTATACATTACTGCAGCAGTCCTCCCTGGAGTTCCTCAACCGCTGTCATGAACGCGGTATCAGCGTACACCTTGCAGGCATCTACCAGAGCGGTATCCTGGCGACCGGAGCCAGTTTTGGGGCAAAGTATATTTATAGTGATGCGCCTGATGAAGTTTGCAGTAAAGTCGAACAGATCGAAGCCATTTGTGAATGTTATGGCGTGCCTATCCGTGCAGCTGCCATCCAATTTGCCTGGGCTCATCCAGCTGTGACATCAGCAGTCGTAGGAATGAGTAAACCAGAGGAGATATACGATAACCTGGGTGCGTTTAACATGACCATCCCACAAGAGGTTTGGGATGAGTTACGCCGGTTCAACTTAATCGATGCAAATGCTCCAACCCCATAAGGAAAAACATCATGCTAACGAATAAAAATATATTAATTGTGGGCGGCGCAACGGGGATCGGCCGCGCCACGGCGGATATATGCACCCAGCGCGGAGCTAAGGTGTTCATCGCAGATATGACCAGACCAGAAGATTGGTCAGGGAAATACTTCGAGGTTGATATCACAAAGGAAAACGAAGTTCGGGATTTGTTTACTCAGGTAGGGCAAGAATTCGACAGCCTGGATGCATTAATTCAGACAGCCGGCATCCTCAAGGGGCAGTATGTGCCATTAAGTGAATTGGATGTCGATGTTTTCAGAAATGTTTGGGAGGTCAACGTCACGGGCAGTTTCTTATGTGCAAAACATGCTGAACCCTTACTCAAGAAAAGCTCCCAGGCGGTTGTAGTACTTTTTTCATCGGGTGCAGCCACAGGAGGTTCTTCATCCCTGGCATATGGCTCCAGTAAAGGTGGTGTGAATGGATTATTCAACACTCTTGAGAAACGACTGGCTGCGGAAAATATTCGCGTCAATGTCATCAGTCCTGGAAATATCGACACACCGATGAAAAGATCGGTGATCGCGGTAGAAGCAGATAAAAGCGGGACATCCATCGAAGAAGCTTTAGCTCAATCATCCCTGGGATCGGCTGAAGGTGTAGCCAGGGTGGCTGCATGGCTGGTCAGTGAGGATGCCAGTTATGTGCGTGGTATTATCACCACCCGATAGGAGATTTGCATGAAACTAGGCGTTGCTGGCTACCTTCCTGGCAACTGGCGCTTGATCGACCGGGCAGCAACAAAAAGGGTCAGGGAAGCTGGATTCCTGGGAGCTTCATTGTTCATCGATAAGCCATTGGAAGCTGAACCTGGACAAATTCGCAAAGTGAAGCAAGCATTCGCCGATTCAGACCTCGAAGTAGCCCAGGCGAACGGCTGGTATGAAGCCCTGGTCGAACCGGAAGACAATAAACGCCTGGAAGGGATCAAAGGGTTGAACGCCTTAATCCGCATCGGTGTCGAAGTGGGTGCTCCAACCACTTATGTTCGTCCTGGTGGGTTAAATCCACTCGGACACTGGTATGCTCACCCGGACAACCACCTCCCGGAAACGTTTGACAGGCTCATTGACAGTTTAAAACAAGTCTGCGCAAATGCTGAAAAGGAAGGGATGATCCTCGCTATTGAAGGACATGTCTTATCCATACTTGATACACCGCACAAGGTTCGCTTGCTTCTTGATGCCGTTAATTCCAAAGCTTTAAAATTCAACACGGATCCTGTGAATTTCATTGGAAGTGTTGCCGATGCCCATGACTCTACAAGGATTCAAAATGAGTTATTTGACCTTCTCGGTACTGATACCGTTGCTGGTCATGCAAAAGACATGGCAATCCAGAATAGACTGGTTTTACATATCGAGGAAGTAGTCCTGGGTAGCGGATCCCTGAATTATGAATTGTTCCTCACACGTTTCGAAACCTGTTGTCCGGATGGGTATATGCTGATCGAGCACCTGCCTGATGATCTCGTACCTATCGCCCGAGCGGCACTGGTAGAAAAAGCATCTCAAATTGGAATATCGGTAATTTTTTAACTCACCTTCCCGTAACCTTTATTGGTAGTTTTTTCAAACTTCTTTATCTTAAGATAAATTTGGAGGACACCATGAAGGGAAAACAACTCATAATAATTTTGATCATAATTTGTATTGTGGTCACTCCTGGATGCTCGAACAAGAATGACGATGAGAATGGATTACTGTCCACCCTCCAGGCTCTACAAACTCAGGTAGCTGCGGGTGAAACCGATTTACCCCCATCTGAAGCCGTAACTGGTGAAAATCCGAATATGGGTGGCGAAGAACCCGCTACCGATCCAGTAGAGCCAATGGGTGGCGATTCTGTCTTACAGTCAGACGATACCGTCCCAGGAGGTTTTATTTCGATCGATGGTCTTCGATTCCTTGGACAAATCGGCGGCAGCACATATGCCGTGGCTGTGGAAAATAACCTTGCTGTAATTGGCGTCGGGACACGTTTGGTAACACTTGATATCAGTGACCCCTCCAATCCAAAATACATGGGAGAATCACAGGTATTACCCGGTGTAGTGAAGGACATCGTCCTGACCAAGGACACCGTTTATGCCGCAACAGATTTGTACGGGGGATTACACATACTTGATATTGGTAATCCAGCTTCTCCGACCATCTCAGGAAGTTTTATACCTCAATCTTCAGGATGCAATTCAGTGGATTTAGTTGATACGGTTGCCTATTTAGGCTGCAATCCTTTCGGTCTTTATATTGTTGACGTTTCCAACCCGGCAAAACCCTTGGAAAAAGGAAGTATCAATCTGAAAAAAGCGATCCTGGATATTGATGTGGACAATGGGTTCGCCTACCTAGTCTCCGCTGGAGATGGCATCGACATCATCGATGTCAGTGATCCATCATCACCTTTACAGGCAGGTTTTTTTGCGACACCGACTAGAATAAGTGATGAAAGCACCGAAGGAGCATATTTTTATGGGCTGGAGGTTGTGAATGGCATCGCATATGTTTCAGCGGGGGTTGCTGGTATGGCAGTCATAGAAGTCAATGACCCGGCAAATCCTGTTTTGATTGGATTTTTCAACTCCAATGCGAGTAACGGCATCCAAATCAGTGGAAGTATTGCATATCTGGTCGATGAAGTTGAGGGGGTTTACCTGCTGGATGTAAGTGATCCGTCTCAACCAAAACAGGTCGGACTTGTTCCTTCCATTATGGGTACCGAAGATGAGCTGAGTATCGTAGCGCCAGCAGTCCGACACGTGGCAGTTGAGGATGGAAAGTTATTCGTAACAGATGCATGGCACAGCGTGTACATCCATGATATTTCGCAACCTGAAAACCCTTATAAACTCGGTCACTTCCAGGCACCAGCACCTGATCGATTGGTTGACACCATCATTTCTGATGGATTAGCTTATTTGATCAGCGATACAGGTGGTTTACGTATCCTCGATGTTTCTAATCCAGAACAGATGCAAGAACTCGCTTTTGATGACCAGAGAATAGACCTCTACCTGCAGGTGCCTTCGGCGATCGCCAAGCATGGTCAAAATATTTACATCAGTGATCTCAACAGCGGTTTCAGAATATATGATGTCGAAAATCCTCAAAGTCCAAATCTGGTTGGTACCATCTTTGACATCGGATTTGTTCAGGATATGGTTCTGCGTTATCCATACGCTTACCTTGGCACGGTTGATTGGAAAAACGATCGAATCCCTAAATTATTGATTGTAGACGTGCAGGATCCATCATCCCCAACCATTGTCAACACCATAGAAATACCGTCGGATGAACGGCAAAACATTACATGGACCATGTCCGAAGAAGGTAATTATTTATTCATGCTGGACATCACATTTGATGGACAGGGAGGTCATGGATTATATATCTACTCCATTGAGGATGCTTCCAGCCCAATCTTGCTGGGTACAACATTGGTCCCAACGCCGTTTGTTTTTGCTGGATGCCTTGATGTTCAGGATGGCATTGCATATTCGGGTGGTTCAATGTCTTCTGTATTATTGTTAGATGTGTCAGATCCTTCCAATCCATCTTTGAAAGGCAATATTCCTGGCGTGGTTAGTGGTTTTGATATTGATGCACAGGGAAAATTATTATTTACCCTCTCAAACGTTTTCAGTATCAATGAAATAGATCTATCTGATCCTTCTATGACCAAAACAATTGGACGCGTACTCCTTCCTACCCATGCCTTTGGATTCTTTATTGACCAGGATCTCTATTACATTGTTGGGCAGGATTATGGTCTGTATGTTTTTGAAAGGGATTTTCATTAAACACAAAGTTGATCAGGAGAGACTTTTATGAATTCACGAGAACGCGTACTGCTTAGTTTAAACTGCCAGCAGCCTGACCGGGTACCGTTCCTCGAAGCCGTCATCGATGAACCGGTTGCACTGGCATTGTTGGGACAGCAGCCTCCTGAAGGTCTCAAGGGAGGCGAGCTTGGTACAGGCGATGATCCTGTCCTGACCGGAACGTTGATGGGTTCAGAGAATTATGAAGCTTTGTCTCTTGCAGAAGAACTCGGTTTGGATGGACTGGGCATGTATTTGTTTTTGAAACACGGCGGTGTACAAATCGAGGTGGATGGTCATTTTATGGTTGCCGGCGGCAGCGTGAAAACACGCCAGGATCTGAATAACATAGACCTCCCCGACCCCGACGACCTCCAGATTTATGAACCATACCAACGCTGGCTGGAGGAACTTAAGCCCACCGGATTGGCAAGATTCTGCTTTCTCAACCTGGGTTCAGATCCGGCAATCCTGGGAATGGGCTTTGAAACCTTTGCCGAAACGATCTATGACGATCCTGGATTAATTCATGATCTTATTGCTCTTTATACGGATTGGTATGGCAAAGCTGTGACACACCTATGCGAAATGGATTTTGATTTTCTCTGGTTCGGCGATGATATCGCCTTCAAGAATGCCCCCTATGTTTCTCCAAAGACATTCAGGGAATTATTCATGCCCTACTACCGCAAAGTCACCGCTAATATTACCAAACCCTGGATATTCCATTCCGACGGAAACCTGTACCCCATCCTGGACGACCTGTTGTCGCTTGGAATGAACGGGCTCCACCCCATTGAACCCGGAGCCATGGACCTGTCAGATCTGAAAAAGAGATATGGCTCAAACCTGTGCCTGGTGGGTCATATCAACGTCGACACGCTAAGCCGGGGAACCCCGGAGGAAGTCGATCGGCTGGTGAAAGAGGCGATAGTCGCAGCTGCCCCCGGAGGCGGATATATTTGCGGCAGCTCAAACAGCGTGCCGTATTATGCCAGGTACGAAAATGTCAGGGCAATGGCAGATGCAATCCAGAAATATGGTGTCTATCCTATCACCTAATTTTGAGTGAGTTTCAGGCACTTAACAATTTCGAACGTTGGAACCGGCTGACAGCAAGATATAACAATCCAACACATAGGACCAGGAACGTAGTGCCTAAAACCAGGACCAGGGTATTAAAACTGACTGCCTGGACGATCTGGTCGATGATATCTCTGCCGTTCGGTAATACCGAAAACAAGACCACAGGGATTACCTGGAGAATCATCAGAGGCACAAGTATGGAAAAAAGCAGCGTCTGCTGAGCGCCCTGGGTTGTGGGTGCCTTCAAAGAGATGTTAACTCCCAAACTGGCTACGAATACTGAAAATACCAGGCTTAATACTAAATCAGCCAGGAAAAACCTGGTTTCGAAGAAAAGGATCTTTCCCTGCCAGAAGAGTATATTCACCACAACCATGGATATCAATAGGATCAAAATAGTAGCCATCCAGCCATACAGAACTGCAACCAGCATTTTCCCAAACAATATCACCCGGTCTGGCAAACGGGATGCCAGCAGCGTTTCAAGGGTGTTTTTTTCCCTCTCGCCAGCAAAAGAAGCAGGAATGGTTGTACCGACCAGCATCAAAGGTACCACGATGGCAACAATCAAGGAAAAACCGGTCACCAGCCAATCGGTTTTCATCTGCAATGGCAGGACGATCGCCACAATGCCGATGGAGAACAATTGAGTAATCAAGGTGCGTTTCGCACTCCCGCTGGAGTACATCAATCCTTTACTTTCTTTCCACAAAATTGTGCGGAAATCCTGCATCATTTTTCTTCCTCCATTAATGCCACAAATACTTCCTCCAAACTTGCTTTCCCTCGACGCACTTCCTCGACCTGGGCCCCTCCAGAAACTAACAGGCTGACCAGTGGCGCCACTTCGATATTTTCACGCAAATCAATTTCAAGATGACCGTTTGAGACCAAAACGGCTGCAACCTCCTGGCTGGATCGAAGCTGAGTAACCAATTCCGGGGTGAAACCTCGCCCAACTACTTGAACTCTGGGTCCACCAGACCGGCTGCGCAGGTCGTCCGGGCGCCCTACAGCAACCAGTTTTCCTTTGCGGATCACCGCCACCTGGCTGCACAATTTTTCTGCTTCAGCCATATTGTGTGTGGTCAGGAAAACGGTCACACCTTCTCGCTCAGCCAGTGAGGCCAGACCCTCTCTGACCTCAGTTGCCGACATCACATCCAGTCCCGCAGTTGGCTCATCCAGCATAACCAATTTAGGACGATGAAGCAGCACTCTCGCTAATGCTAATTTCTGGCGCATTCCCCGGCTCCAATCACCAGCCTTATCCTTTCGTCGTTCCCATAAATCCATTCTGGTGAGCAGGTCTTGAATTCTTGTTTTCCGTTCCTGGTCGGGTATCTGCCAGATCCTGCCAAAGAACTCAAGGTTGTCCTCAACGGTCATATGTTCATATATGCCAGGGTGTTCCAGGAGGGCACCGCTGTGCTGCCGCACCAAATCCCCCTGAGTTCGGGTGTTGTAACCAAGTACTTCCGCGCTCCCTGATGATGGCTCCAACAACCCCAATAACATGCGAATCGTGGTCGTCTTTCCAGCGCCGTTGGGTCCTAAGAAACCAAAAATCGTACCTGACGGAACTTCCAGGGAAAGAGAATCAACGGCCGTGACTCCGTTGAAATTACGGCTTAGTTGGTTAATTTTAATTGCCAATCCTGACATGACAGCGCTCCTTTCCTTGAATCCGATGATACAGGTTAAATTCTCTTCGCCAAATCAACAATTATTATTATAGAGGCAGGTTGAGTTTGTCTCATCCCCCATATGGATTAATTCCATATATCCAATTGGTTGATAAATATACCCTATCAAGGATAAGGGAACCATATCACTCACTGGGAAAGGACTTTGAGCAGGTAAACGGTGCCATGAACAACTTGTCATCCGGAACAAATTCAGTAAGAATTTGACCATAAGGATATAATTGTTGTATTCGAAGATGATAGAGCCCGATTTCAGCATAACTAATCGATATTGGACATTCATGGTATACCTCGCAGGCGATAACAACCTGCAGGATTACGGAGTGGATGACCTGCGCGAGATGAAAAAAGTTGGATCCACCTCCAACATCGCTATCACTGCCCAATTCGATACGATGTCGGATATGTCCACCCGCCGTTATTACCTGACCTCCCAGGGCAATTTGGCAGACGATATCGTAGAATTGCTCCCAGAAACCAATACCGGTGACCCGGAAAACCTTCTGAATTTCATACAATGGTCGATTGGTACATTTCCTGCCCGGAACTATGCGCTTATTTTGTGGAACCATGGATCAGGTTGGAAAGAAGATAATATCTACCAGGCTGCTGAACGGGTTGGAACCAGAGACCAAATTAAAACAAGTCACACTCGCAGCCTGGCTTCTCGTCGAACAAGCCGGTCTCTATTCCGTACAAGCATCGAATGGTTTGTTGAGAATCCCCAGCGCGCTATCGCCTATGATGACAGTTCTGCCGACTTTCTGGATAATCAGGAGTTGAAGCAGGTTCTGGGCAAAGCTTGTGCAATCCTGGGTAAACCTCTGGATTTGCTTGGATTTGATGCCTGCTTGATGAACATGATCGAGGTCGCTTACCAGCTCAACGGCGTTGTTAGTTTTCTCACTGGTTCTCAGGAGGTTGAACCCGGTGAGGGATGGCCATACCACCGGGTTCTTTCGAAGTTGGTGCAGCAACCGGAGATGTCTCCCGCAGATATATCTATTTTAATCGTAAAAGAATTTGCTCAATACTACCGGGAAGAATTTCCTGGAACCAATGTAACCCAATCATCCATCTCAATAAGCCATTTGGATAATGTCGTCAAAACTATAGACAACCTTGCATCTGCTTTAGTCAAGGGTGGATCTTCTTCGAGCAAACGAAAGCTTGCTTTCAGTGCGATGCGTGCTGCCCAAAAATTCTCCGATCCAGACTATGTCGATCTCATGGACCTTGCGAGTGTTTTTACCCAGGTTGCAGCCGATCCTTCGATAAAGACTGCTGCCCGGGGAGTGATCGAACATTTGAGCCAATCCGATAATCCGATCCTGGCTAGTGAAGTCGTTGGAGAATTCAGTCGCAAGGGCAACCGGCTTGAGTATCTATTACCCGGCTCGCACCCTTTCACCTCTATACAAAGACCTGGCGTTTGCTAAAGAGACGCGTTGGTGTGAATACTTAACTGAGTTACTCACCAGCTAGTTTAAGATATATGAACGGACGAGAACGATTTATCGCATCACTGAATTTCGAAGAGATTGATCGCCCTTTCCAGTGGGAAACCCTTGGCATGTGGCCAGAGACACTGGACCGATGGTATCGGGAAGGGCTCGATCCTTCCCTCAAGCAAGCTTCCCATGGGGATTGGGGGGCATTGCGCACTGATGAATACACACGAGTTTTAGTCCGGAGTTTTAATTTTGACCGCATTGATTACTTGCGAGATAGTGTCGTGTCAGGATATACGGATTCACCTTTTTACCCGGCTTTTACGAGAGAAGTGATTGAAGAAAGCAGTACAACCCGGATCATACGTGGACAGGATGGCATCATCCAGCGAGAGTTCGTCGCATATGAAACCAGTTCGATGCCACAATACTTGAAATTCCCGGTTGAAAATCGGGATGATTTCCTTGCGCTCTTACCCAGGTTGGACCCCGACCATCCAGACCGCTTCTCACCTGGTTGGTTATCCATCACGAAACAATACAAGGAGCGGGATTTCCCGGTTGGACTGACCATTTGTGGCGCTTTCGGACATCCGCGTAACCTGATGGGAGTGGAGAACCTTTGCCTGGCTTATCACGAACAGCCTGCTTTATTACACGAAATTATGGAGAACTGGTCTGATTTCTATATCCGTCTGGTATCCAAAGTTTATGTTGATCTTCCATTCGATTTCGTCCTGATCTGGGAAGATATGGCATACAAGGGAGGATCGATCATCTCACCCAGATTGGTTAAGGAATTCATGCTCCCATATTACCGTAGATTGATCGACCGAATCCACAGTCTCGGATGCGGTTTGATCATCGTCAACTCGGATGGTGACGTTTCAGAGCTGGTGCCTTTGTTCCTGAGTGCGGGCGTCAACGCAATGCTGCCCTTTGAAGTCCAGGCTGGGATGGATATTCGTGTCTTCCGAAGAAGATATGGCAGGAACCTTGCCATCATCGGTGGGATTGATAAACGCATGCTGGTAAACCCCGATAGAAGTTTTGCAAAACATATTCACGAGACAGTTGTACCATTGCTTAAATCAGGTGGTTATATCCCCTGTCTCGACCATACCGTACCGCCTGATGTCAGCCTTGACAATTTCAAACGATACTTGAAAACAGTCCGGGAAGCACATTAATTCTTTCCCCACCATCGTTGTCCCGGTTCACGCCCTATTACGACAATTCTTGCATTAATTGTATTATTAATCTATAATTACCTGGAGGAAACCGAGCTGGCGGTTCCGTCATCACCACCGCCAGACCGTTATTCGTATGACCGAACCTTACGAACCATTTGAGATTCAAATTGAGCCCCTTGAAGGAGGTTCATTCCCCCTGCGGGTTAGTTTCCAGGGGATCGAACGCAAAGCTTCCATCCCGGGTGATTTGCCCCTCATCCGAAGCGAAGAATTACGGCAGGTCAGGCAATGGTTGGAGCGCGGCTTTATCGATCGACCTTATGCCCAGGATTTCGGCAGCCGCCTCTTTCAAACCCTATTCCCTGCAGAAATTGAATCCTTCTTTCGTGAAGCGATTCAACGTGTAGAACCCGAAGGGGGTCTGCGCATTCTGTTGAATTTTCCTTTGCCGCAGGGTCTTAACCAGATCCCCTGGGAGCTGCTTTATGACCCTAAGGGGATCGGCTTCCTGGCAAGATCTGTAACCGCGCCGATGGTACGGCATTATACCGACCTTCCGCTTCCCCACGAATTGCCAGAGGAAGGACCACTGCGCGTCCTGGTCGTGACAGCATCCCCTGCCGGCAAACCACCTGTCAGCACTCTGGAAGAAATCGAGAAAATCGCGTCTCGATTGTCAAAAGCCAGTTACTCAATTTCAGAAAGCATCCAGGCTACTCTCAGCCATGTCCAATCCAAGCGATCTTTGAGAGGATTGAGACAGCGGCTTCTTCAACGCAGATTGGTTGAGATGGACATCCTGACAGAAGCGACCAGGGGAAACCTCCAGGCGAGAATGATTACTTCGCGCAGTGATAATCGACCATATCACATCATCCACTTTGTTGGACACGGGGAAACAGATGAAGAAGGAAGCCGGCTGCTGCTCGAAGATGGATCCATATCCGCCAGTGATTTTGCAGAAATCATTTCCGAACCATCCGTCAACCTGGCAGTGATTAATGCCTGTGAAAGTGCAGCGGAAGAAATCCTGGACAACGTTGCCGAAGCATGCCTAAAAGCGCGCATCCCGGCAGTGATCGGTATGCAAGTACCCGTATTGGACCGGGCAGCGCTTGAATTTGCCCGTGAATTTTATAGTGCCTGGGCGTCCGGTGAGCCGATCGAGAGTTCATTGGCGTATGCCAGGCGCTTGATCAGCCAGCAATCGACTGGCTCAGCAGCAGATTGGAGCATCCCGGTCCTGTACATGGGACCCGAGGAGGGTTTGACCCTTGAGCTGGAACCTGCTCCCATTCGTGTCCCATGGCAGTTCAGAGCGATCCGTTGGAGTGCAGCTGCGTTATTATCCATCCTGGGTACGACCGCTCTGCTTTTGCAGGTTCCAGATATCGCCAAATCAGTCCGCCAGCAGGTGCCGATTATCAACTGCCTGTACCCCTACCCTCTCCAGGAAGATCCCAGTTTTAATATTGCCATTGTCGAATTTGGCATGCTGGCGCCATCCGGGAAGATATCGAACAATCCAGATGGCGAAGTGGTCGCCAGGGATCTATACAAGCGGTTGAATGCAGGGGTTGGCGAATTGAACCTGCCGATCTCAAGCGACCTCGGGGATGGCGTTTTTCCCTGCCCCATTACAGGAGAGTCCGAAGCGAAGATCGAGGAAAACGCTGACCGGTTTGCACGCAAGGTGAACGCCGATATCCTCATCTACGGATTTCTGACCGAAGAAAACGACCGTACTTACATCAAACCAGAATTTTTTGTCGATTACCGTGGGTTCCACGACGCAGCAGAACTTGTTGGGGATCACAGCATGGGTGAAAAAATCCGGGTTATCTTGCCGATCAGGGAGTCAGATCTGGAGGAAGGTGAAAATAGGACCCTCCAGGCTCGCAACAAAGCTCTGATCGACACGGTGCGCGGTCTGGCGAGTTATGCGCTGGATAATTTTGATCAAGCGTTGGTGTATTTTCAGGAAGCTGAAAAGGAGGATGGCTGGCTGGATTCGCAGGGGAAAGAAGTGATCTACCTTCTATCAGGCAATTCGCTGGCAAAGAAGGCTGGTTTGATCCGCGAAGTCAGCGATCAGGAACATGCAGAGCTGCTCTCCAAAGCGAAAGAAGCCTATTTGAAGTCAATCGAGCTCAATCCAACCTACGCTCGCGGTCAACTTGCCCTGGCAGGTATCCTGTACCAGGAAGCTTTGGGTGATCCAAGTGTGTTTTTACCGGATAAAGAACTGCTGAACCAGGCTGAGCAGGCATTCATCTCTGCAATGGGCATCCCGGATGCCCCTGAATCAGCCAACATCGTCTCGAAAGCCCATTTTGGATTGGGTCAGCTAAACAGCGTGCGCGCCATGATGGGCAAGAGTATCGAATCACAGTCATCTTCTGGAGAAGAAGACCTGGAACCTTTTGGTTTACCGTCTTCTGAAGAATCCTTTGCCATCGCAGAAGAACATTTCCAGACACTTCTGGATGACTACAAAAATGGTGATGACAGGCTGGTTGACCTGGCAAGCCAGGCATATGCCAACCTTGCATTCATCGAACGAACACGGGAAAATTTTGACGAAGCGGTCGGTTACCTTAAACAGGCAATCGAGGTTGCATCCCCTTATTACCGGGTCAGGTTCTACGCTTTACTCGGAGACACCTACCGCATGGCGGGTGATCTGGACCAGGCGGTGCTCGCCTACCAGGACGCCATCGACTTCGCCAAGACTACCGGAGATGAAAAGACCATCGATGAGATCACCAACCTGCTGGCACAGATAGAGCAGAAATGAGAAAGAAATTGATCTCGCTGACTGAATTTATCCATTTCTTCGAAGGTGGTGGAAGAGTGGGCTGTGATAAATACGGGAAAGGTCCACGCTTGGATAGGATCGTTTATGGTTATCTGGCGCTGGTCCTGGTAGTCCTGGCGACATCCTGCGCATTGCCGGCAACCGCCCTGCCAGAAGAAGTGCAATCCTCCTTACCAACGGATACTCCTGTCTCAACAGAAACTTCCCCACCGGAACAGGACACTGACACAGGAAGCCTTGCCGTTGAAGAACATCCAACCTTCACTCCAAATTTAACACCTGAACCCAGCCCATCGCCCACCGCCACACCAACGATCACACTCACACCTACTCCCACTCAATTAGCTTTCGTCTTTGAAGAACTCGCCTTCTTTGGTGGCATCCCTACCGAGTTAACTGCATGTGTGGTGGCAGCAGAAACGGTATTCAATGGGAACCCGATGTTGTATTACGCCGGACCGGAAGTGATCCATGAAGGATCTGTCTCCTTATGCCTCCTGGGTTTTCCGCTGGGTTCTCAACTCAGCATTGAGTTGATCAATCCAGAAGGAAATAAAGTAGACCAGCTTGATTTTGTCCAGGAAGACACCCACAGTCTGGTTGACATTATCGATATCCCACTCAATATTGGTCTTGATATCGCGCGAGGGGAATGGAACGTTGTTCTGGACAGGATCGTGATTATCGGCAGGAATCCCCCCGAAGTGAAACCAAAAGAAATATCATTTATCGTGCGTCCCGGGGATACACCAGCTATGTCCTTACGCCGCGAATTCTCGGGACGAGTTCTCTCCCCGGCAGCAAAAGAGCGAGTGGAGACACTGGTTGCCGGTGAAAATGTAATTCTTCTTGGGGACAAATTTACCCCCGGAATGCAGGTTCCGGTAGGTCTATACCGGCAGTCGCTTGAATCCCTGACACCTGTATACTCTGTGATCCTGACCATCGACGAAAAGGGAAGGTTCGAGCACAAGTTTCAGCTTCCAATCGACCTGGAGAGAAGCTGGTATCGGTTAATTGCTTTCACCAACCCCGCAAAACCTGATCTATTTTCGGAGCAGGTATTAAAAAGTATTTTTATCACGAACAATCCCTGATGGTGACCAAATGAAATCCTCCCCACGCTTCTTCCTCCCGGTACTTTTCGTATTCTTGTGGCTGAGCCTGTCTGCTTGCCAGCCAGGTGTTCCTGCCACACTGGCAGCTGATGAAACACCCAATGTCGAACCGTCCGCTACCTCACTTCAGGCTGCGGAAGAGCAGGATGAACCAGATCAGACTGCGACGGTTACACCTGCTCCTATTGAGGAAGAACCGCCAACACCAACCACTGCGGTTACCGCAACAATCGAAATCATCCAGACATTCGACTTCGAAGAATTGGCGTTCTTCGGGATCCTTCCTTTCGAGTATGAACCTTGCCAGGATGCAATCTTCAGTGTAGGCAGTACCCAACCTGCAATCATACTGGATGATTTATTCGGAGCCCAACTGAGTGGTCTCTCATTCCTCTGCCTGTTCTACTTTCCGGAAGAAGAGACAATCGGAGTGGCGATCACCAACCCGAAAGGAGAGGAAGTAACAACCATTGATTCAACCACCCATCGAAGTATTGAGGGCGTCTCGACGGGCATCATCCCTCTTGTTTTAGCCTTCGACCTGCCCACCGGTGTCTGGAACGCCAGCGCAAATTTTGGAGGATCAACAGTAGAAACCAGTTTTACTTTCGATCCTGGAGACATTCCTAAAATGACGATCGTGCGCGAAAACGCATTCGGCATCCAGGATCCGAGTGATCCAGCGAGAACAACCGTGATTTACCCAGGTGAGTCAATTCGAGTGATGGGAAAGAACATACCAAAAATCGAGGATCTAAAGGTGGCATTGATGGGATTCAATGATGAGGTATGGAATGCAGTCGATGGCAAAATTGCACAGGTTCAGGAGGATGGCAGTTTTGAACTTTCATTTACGATTGCTGAAGATGCCCAGAGTGGAACCTATATGGTGGTCGCCTTTGTAGAACCTTTCACCGGTCTTGAATTCCAGCCTTCTGTGTTTTCACTATTTTCTGTTTTCAAGGAATAATTGGAAGAAGTCAATGAATTAGAGATTCCCGGCTATAATTTCCGTAATCAAGAAATTTAAACCATTTTATTAGCTCGGGAGGTGATATATGGAGATCAACCTTAAAGGCCATCTTGCCCTGGTTACAGGAGGGTCAGGTCAGCTTGGGACGTGTCATAAGCCGTACGCTGGGAGACTGTGGAGCGGATGTGGTTGTGCATTACCACCAGAACGAGGACAAAGCCAGGGAGCTGGTCGATGAGCTGAGAGCCAAGGGGGTGCAGGCGTTGATGGTCCAGGCGGATGTCACCAATACCGCAGAAATCCAAAGGATGAAAAAAACCATCCAAGCCGAGATCGGAAAACCCGATATCCTGGTCAACAATGCGGTGATCCAGTATCAGTGGGTGCACGTCCTCGACCAGGACCCGGCTGACTACGAGAGCCAGTTCCGCTCCTGCGTGCTCCATAATGTTTTGATGGCTCAGGCATTCATCCCCGACATGATCTCCAAGCATTGGGGGCGAGTGATTGCCATCAACACCGAGTGCGCCATGCAGAACTTCCCCAACCAGAGTGCTTACGTGTCCGGAAAGCGCGGCATGGATGGGGTGTTACGGGTGCTGGCGAAAGAAATCGGAGAACATGCCATCACCGTCAACCAGGTTGCACCAGGATGGATGATCAGCGAAAATGTCCCCGATGTGGACTCCACAGAACAGAACGAGTACCGCTCGAGAGTGCCCTTGCGCAGGCGCGGTTATGACCAGGACATCGCTAACCTGGTGGTTTTCCTGGCTTCAGACCTGGCAGAATTCATCTCAGGTCAATACATCTCGGTCTCCGGCGGGAACGTCATGCCGACCATATGAGCATGACCCCTCGCCAGCGAATGCTGGCAGCCTACAAGGGGCAACCGGTCGATCAAATTCCCGTGGCGCCAGAGTTCTGGTATTACATTCCAAGCCGGGTGCTTGGAATACCCATGTACCAGCTGGAGTTGGAAGTGCCTCACTGGCAGGCGCTGCAAGCAACATTCAGACATTACGGTTGTGAAGGATGGGGTATCGTCCAACCCGCCATTCCCGAGAACTGGGGATATCCACAAACCACCACCATTCGCCGTGTGTCGGATGACAAGTTTGAATCACATTCCGAGATCCTGACCGACCAATTCACTCTCTCCGCACGCACGATCTATGACTCTTTCGAGCCCTCCTGGCAGACGGAGAGGTACATCAAGGATTTCCATCTCGACTGGCCAGTCTATGAAGCACAGGTGCTGGTGCCACCCGAAAACCTGGATTGGAAACCGGTCAGGAAGGCTTTAGAGTGTGTAGGAGACGATTACCTGCTGGAAGTGTTTGTCGGCTTCCCCTTCATCGACTTTGCCGGAGAACAGCGCCAGGGAGGGCTGGCACAGGTGATCGCCGACTTGTACGACCAAGCTGAGGAGATGGAGCAGCTCCAGCAGCGTTACATCGATTACATGGTCGCCAAAACAAAGGCAGTTTTTAAAGACAGCCGCCAGGAGTGTGTTTATCGCCTCCATCTGGTCAACACTCTCCCTGCTCAGCCCGAAATTGTGGCGAAAGTGGGACAAGCCTGTACTCGAGGCTGTCACCCGGGCAGCGCACGCGTGTGGCGGTTTGGTGCACCATCACTTCCATGGCAAATGCCTGGGCGTGTTGGATGAGCTGGCTCAAGTGGGAATGGACTGCATCTGCCCCTTCGAGCGCCCGCCCGGGGGCGACATCACCAACCTGGCTGAAGTTTTCAGAAAGCTGGATCGTCAGACCACATTCAATGGGAATGTATCCACAGTCCAGACCCTGGCTCAAGGCACCCTCGAGGATGTCCGCCGGGAAGTGGTTGAAATCCTGGATGTATTCCACGGATCACACCGAATGATCGTGGGCACTGGAGACCAGGTGGCGGCGGAGACACCGGACGAGAATATCTATATGATGATCGATACGGTGAGGAAACACCCACCAACTTTCGCAAGAATTTGACACTTGATAATGTAAAAAAATCAGGAGGTTTCATGAGTATAAAAGCATCTGTGATCGGCTGCGGGAGCATCGCACGCTTTCATTTTGCTGCATTAGAGAAAATCGGCGTCAATATTTGCTGGGTTTGCGACCTGGACGAAAGAGTCGCCAGACCATACGCCGAGAAATTCAACGCAATATTCACGAATGACTACACGAAAGCGGTTCGAGATGATAGTGTAGATGCAGTATTTGTTCTGACCAACTCAACCAGTCACAAAAATATTTGCCTGAGCGCGATCCAGGCAGGTAAGGCAGTTGTCTGTGAGAAAACTCTTTCAGAAAATCCTGACGACTCGTATGCAATCATAAATGCCGCCCAAGATCAAGGGACGGTATTCTACACTTCATACATGAAACGCTTCATTCCTGCAGTGCAAAAAGCCAAAACAATCCTCCCCCAGTTAGGACAAATTTTTTCATCATACTTCCGTTCCTACCAACCCTGGGGGGACTTATGGACTGGTAACCCTCAGGAAGGATTTTTTCACAATCCAGGTGAAGACTCCTCAATGGTGGTGAAATTTTATGGCGGTGGGATCCTCGTCTGCGGAGGCAGTCACATATTGGATCTGATTGGGTACCTGTTAGGCAGACCAACACGGCTCAGTGCAAGCATGATAAAACCGTCTTATCTTGATTATGACCTCCTGGCATCAGCGATCATGGAAACCCCGAATGGAGTGGCTCATTTTGAAGCAGCCGCCCACCCACTCACTCACATTGGCTTTCAGAGAGACGGATGGGACGAGCGCATTGAAATTAACGGCACTCAGGGCAGGCTGGAGATCTTTTCAGCGATGTGGGACGCCCCCGATACGAAAGATTCGATCCTGGTGCATTACGACAACCGCACTGGTGAAGTGACCGAACACAGGTTTGGCACAGTATCGCCATTTTTGGGCGCCGATAATTATTTTTGCACGAATATCGAGCGCGGAACCCAGGGCAGCCAGCGCATAACGACCGGTTATGATGTGGATGAGCTTATTGCCCACATCCAACGCAGTGCTGAAACGAAGCAGGCTGTGGATGTGAATTACAGATTATAGAGAAAAAATAAAAGCACTAAACCGGTACCGGTGTGAGCAGGTCTCTTACAAAGGCAGCATTTTCCGCCACCATGCCTTCTTTATCGCCGCGATACATCCCCACATTGACGACATCTCCAGGCTTGATATGGTCAAATGCATACTCAAAAGCCATGCGAGCGTCGATCCTTCCCGCCCCCATGATCTTATAAGCAATACAAGGTTTGCGGATCTACTGGATCACCTCCACTGCCTTGGGTGGATCTTCAAGGCTGAAGCGCTCTCCTTTTCCGGAATGTAAACTTCCGCAGTTGAAGAAACAAACCGCATGGAAATCGACCAGGTCCAGGCTGTCCACCCAACGGTGGACGGCAGGGCTGTGTCCGGCAGTCCCAACCAGCACCCCCAACTCACGAGCATGCGATACCCACGTATCAAGCAAGCCAGCATCCTTCTGTAAAAATAACTCATCCACCACCCCACCATGGATGTACATCGCCCTGCAGCCGATTTCAACCACTTCATCGATGGCTGCGAACATGCCTTTCATTCGGTGGTTCACCTGTGCCACCCACTGCAGCGCTCCACCATTCCCCAGGTATTGTCTTACTGCATCGACAACATGGGGAGACTCATTGTTAGTGATGAACGTGTTTATCCCAGCTTGTTCTGCCAGGTTCCAGGTCTCAAGGATACGATCGGTATCGTAATATGCGACCATTTCACGGTCTCGCACTTCATTCTGATGGCTGAAACCACCAAATGGGTTTGCCCCGATGATGAGCCGAGAAACACTCAAACCGCAAAAATCTACAATTGGGATCATGCCAGCAATATATCGTATTTTCTATCAAGCGTCAAATCATGCCTATCACCCAATGAATGCGTGTAAAATAGTACACCAGGAGAACACATGAACTCGCCAACCCAGGACCCAAAAATCATCATCAAGAATTCATTGGAAGGTGATTGGGGCGAACATCCTCGCTTCCAAAACATCTGGATGAAGCCCCTATACACCCGAGAAGAGAACCCCCATGCCAGCCTGAACATGGTGCGGGTGCCGCCCGGAGCCATGATCAACAGTCACAGTCATGGGACGCAGATCGAAACGATTTATATTCTATCTGGTGAAGCTGTGATGAATTTCGAAGACGCAGACCACACCTTCTTAGAGGGCAGCATCGTTGCAATGCCCGTGGGTATTCGCCATTCTCTGCGCAACGAAGGGAACCAGGACGTATTATTATTGACCATATTCACTCCGCCTCTTTAAGCCGAATGCCTTAAAAAGGCTGTAATTTCTCCATGAGCTGTAATGCAGCTCGTAAAATCAATTCGCTACCCCAGGAGGTCATAAATGCCGCTTGATACCGAACGTTTACCGGACGCACTCCGCCAGATGTATATCATCCGCAAATTCGAGGAAACCATTCGCAGCCTGTACCAGCAGGGACGCATACGCGGGTCGTTTCATCCATGCGTCGGTCAGGAGGCTGTGTCCGTTGGAGCGTGTTGGGCTCTGAGGAAAGATGATGCTCTCAGCTGCACCTACCGCGGTCACGGGCACGCACTGGCAAAAGGTTTACATCCCAACGCAGCCATGGCAGAAATGCTGGGAAAAGCCACCGGCTGCTCAAAGGGTAAAGGAGGCTCGATGCACTTTACTGATCCCGCAGTGGGTTTGCTGGGCGCTAATGCGATCGTCGCTGCAGGCGTGCCCCATGCTGCCGGTGCCGCTCTGGCTTACAAACTGCAAAAAAGGGACAACGCCGCCCTGACGATCTTCGGCGAAGGCGCAACTAACCAGGGCGTCTTCTTCGAGACTTCTCAACCTTGCGGTCGTATGGAAGCTGCCGGTTATATTCCTTTGTGAGAATAACCTTTACTCCGAGATGACACCCTCGTATGAGACCACTTCCAATATCGCAACCTACCAGCGCGGTGGGTCGTTTGGCATGCCGGCAGAGCGGGTGGATGGCAATGATGTCGAGGCAGTTTATGAATCAGTAGAAAAAGCCGTTTCTCGGGCACGGTCCGGAGATGGTCCAACCTTTATCGAGGCAATGACCTACCGCTTATGGGGTCATATGATGGGTGATCCGGAGGTGTACCGCACCAAAGATGAGGTCACAAAAGCTCACCAGACCGAACCCGTGGCGAGGCTCAGGAAAAAGTTACTTTCCTTAGGAAATAATGAGCAAGACCTTGCTAAGATCGAGCAAGAAGCTGACTCAGTGATACAGGATGCACTTGCTTTCGCCGACTCATCACCTGAACCGCTTCCTGAAGCTGCCCTCGAAGACATATTTTCTGGATAAAGGAAACCATGCGAGAAATTACATATACCCAAGCACTGAATGAAGCCCTGCAAGAGGAAATGCGCAGAGATGCCAAAGTATTTATTATGGGAGAAGACATCGGTCACCATGGAGGCATTTTCAGAGTAACCAAGGACCTGATTGATGAGTTCGGAGGCGAGCGTGTACGCGACACCCCAATTTCTGAGTCTGCTTTTGTCGGGTTGGGCATCGGCGCGGCCATCGAAGGCATGAGACCCATAGTTGAGCTCTTATTCATGGATTTTGCTCTGGTTGCTGCGGACCAGATCGTAAACCAGGCAGCAAAACTGCGCTATATGGCTGGAGGGAAGGTTTCCATCCCGTTGGTGATCCGCACACAGCAAGGTGGCGGGCGCGGGAACGGAGCGCAGCACTCCCAATCGTTCGAATCTTGGCTTGCCCAGGTACCTGGACTGATCATCACCGCCCCTTCGACTCCAGCCGACGCCAAAGGACTGTTGAAAAGCGCCATTCGAGACAACAACCCCGTTATTTTCATAGAGCACAAGCTGCTTTATAACACCAAAGGAGAAGTGCCGGACGACGATTACACCATCCCAATCGGTAAAGCTGAAGTGAAGCGATATGGACGCGATATAACCATCGTCTCTTTTTCGCGCTCGCTCCTGCATGCGCTCGAAGCCGCGGAAATATTATCTGAAAAGCAGATCGAGGCGGAAATCATCGACTTGCGCACGATCGAACCCCTGGACATGGACACCATCATTGAATCCGTGCGCGGTACCGGCAGGCTGCTGGTTGTGCATGAATCCCATGCAAACTGCGGTATCGGGGCAGAGATTATGGCAAGGATGCTTGAACAGGCGCCAGAAACACTGGTCGACCATCCCAGGCGGTTAGGTGCAAAATTTATACCTATCCCGGTGGCAGAACCTTTAGAAAATTTCGTGCTGCCCCAACCCGGCGATATCGTCAGAGCCGTCGAGGCGATGCTTTAACTTCGCCTTTGCATCCACCAGGCGATTAAGCATAGCATCCCAACTACAAGATAAACACCCCCGGTGAGTGCTCCGTTGAGCAGCTGTGCCCTCCAGGTCGTATGAACCATCCCATAACGTACGGCGATCGCAGATCCTGCGACCAGCAGCGATATCCCACCGGCAAGGAGATTTTGGTTAGCAACCATCAGGAGCAGCAGCATGATCGCTGGCGGGATCAATGCGATAAAGCTATTGAAATTCCCACCTGTTGTCTGGAACAGGAAGAACACAACCCAGATTATTACATAAACCACCCCGATTATCCGCCCTGCAGTCTCGATACGTGACCTGATTTTTTTCTTCATTGCTCTCTTCTCCGTTATAATTATTTTAGCCCAAAACAATACCTTAGGAGTCCATAATGATCACCCCAAGCCAAATCAAAAAAAACCAGCCAACCAACCGCCTGATCGGCAGCCAACCGAAAATCGGAATCCGTCCGACAATCGATGGTCGTCTGGGCGGTGTACGCGAATCGCTCGAAGAGCAGACCATGGCGATGGCAATCTCCGCCGCGTCTTTCTTAACTGAAAATCTGCACCATGCAAATGGGACCGCGGTGGAATGCGTGATCGCTGACCGCTGTATCGGCGGTGCGGCAGAAGCCGCTATGTGTGCGGATAAATTTGCCAGAGAAGGCGTAGGAGTTTCCCTGACGGTCACACCTTGCTGGTGTTACGGCTCAGAGACCATGGATCTCGACCCACTGCTGCCAAAAGCTGTCTGGGGTTTCAACGGCACAGAAAGACCAGGAGCCGTATACCTGGCAGCAGTTCTCGCAGGACACAATCAGAAAGGGCTACCTGCTTTCGGTATCTATGGGCGGGATGTGCAGGACGCAGGTGACACATCTATCCCGCAGGATGTTCAGGAAAAATTACTGCGCTTTGCACGAGCAGGTCTGGCAGCTGCCACGATGAGGAATAAATCATATTTATCCATGGGCAGTGTCTCCATGGGAATCGCTGGTTCGATCGTAGACCAATCCTTTTTCGAAGCCTACCTGGGGATGCGCGTGGAAGTCAAAGACATGAGCGAATTCATCCGGCGCATGCAGGAAGGGATTTTCGATCCTGAGGAATTCGACAAGGCAATCGCATGGGTCAGGGAAAATTGCCCTGAAGGCGAGGATATTAACCCACCGCACCAACAACGCAGCCGGGCGCAAAAGGATGAAGACTGGGAAGTTTCGGTCAAGATGGCGCTGATCGCCAGGGATATGATGGTTGGAAATCCAAAACTGGCTGAGCTGGGGTTTGGGGAGGAAGCCCTCGGACACAATGCAATCGCCGGCGGATTCCAGGGTCAGCGTCAATGGACAGATTTTATGCCGAACGGCGATTTCCTTGAGGCAATCCTGAACACTTCCTTTGATTGGAACGGCATCCGCCAGCCATATATCGTCGCAACTGAAAACGATTCGCTCAATGGGGCGTGTATGCTCTTCGGTCACCTGCTGACCGGCGAAGCGCAGGTTTTTTCCGACGTACGAACATATTGGAGCCCAGAGGCAATCGAACGAGTGACCGGTCATAAACCGAAAGGGCTGGCAGCACAAGGCATCCTGCACCTGATAAATTCAGGTCCATCAGCCCTCGATGGAACCGGGCAGCAAGTTGTCAACGGCAAACCAGGCATCAAACCCTGGTGGGAAGTAACTCCGGAAGACGCAGTGAAATGTCTTGACGCAACGGTCTGGCATCCTTCGGTCACCGAGTATTTCCGCGGAGGCGGTTATTCAACAGACTTCCTGACACGCGGTGGAATGCCTGTGACAATGAGCCGGTTGAACATCATCAAGGGCATTGGACCCGCTCTGCAGATCGCTGAAGGCGATATCGTCGAGCTGTCCGGATGATATACACAAGGTATTAGATGCGCGCACCAACCCGACCTGGCCAACTACCTGGTTCGCGCCGCGCATTACCGGTTCAGGTCCATTCAGAGACGTCTATTCGGTGATGAACGCATGGGGTGCCAACCACGGAGCTTTCAGTTATGGACACATCGGTGCAGACCTGATCACCCTGGCGTCCATTTTGCGCATCCCTGTTTATATGCACAATATACCCGGCAGTGACATCTTCCGCCCAACAGCCTGGAACGCCTTTGGGACCAACGACCTGGAAAATGCCGACCAGCGCGCCTGCGCCAACTACGGTCCGTTGTACATGAAGTATTCGTAGTGTGCCTGGAAAAGCAGTTATTTGACCTGGAAAACCTGGAATAGGAATTCCTGGATTAACTGCCCGATCTCCGGATCGCGACCTGGGACGAGTAATTCATCGCCATGGTCTGAGCCCGGGTAGATAATAAATTCATAAAATTCGCCAACCGGCTGCTGGCAAGTCGGGGCAGATTCGCCGTCCCCTTCAGAGGCAAAACACAACACCGGAGCGGAAATCAAATCTAAGACCGAGACCCCTTCGGCATATCCTATACCCAGGTAACCGCCGGGTGAGAGTGACACTGCTCCCAGGCAGCCAGTTTCACAGCCGATAACCGCTCCGTCAGCGCCAATGCTTGAGCCTATTGAGACGACCATGCCTGGATCAATACCCGGCAGTGTTTGCCCCATCTTGACGGCAGCCAATGCATCCATACGCCACCCATCCGGATACCATTTATTTTCAAGCTGGCTGTCGCCGAAACCGCGGTAATCGAAAATGAATACACCGAAACTGGTACCTTCTGGCATCGCTGGGTACAACTTTTCGTAATCTTCGACCGTCATATCTAGATCATCCAAGTGGCATCCCACGATTGGTGAGCCACTGCACCATCCCATTTTTCAGCCAATTATACTTATCGCCGCGAGCCCAATGATGCAGCACCACGAGTGGAGCAGGGTTAATGGCTGCCGGGTAATAAATCCCCACGATGGGTTCACCATCTTCTGCCTGGAATTCAACTCTCTGAGGTTCAGGCGGCAGAGGCGCTAATGTTTCTATTTCAATAACTTGTGGAGGTTCGGTCTCCGTTGGTGAGACAGGGGTTTGGGTTGGGTCAGGCTCTGTGGCGGTAACCTCGACCACGGTTTCTGTCGGTAGCACAATCGTATCGGTTGCCCTCTCTACTGAAACCTCGACAGTTTCAGTCGGAAGGGATGTGGCACACGCGCTGAGCAGCAAAATCAATCCCATGCAGATTATTATCCCTGTTCGAAATTTCATTTTTACTCCCTTTCTCAATTTGGATAATATGATGGAAGATAACTGATGTGGATATGCTGATAATTCCGAATTATAACGAAAAATCATCCCTGTTTTACCAGAAACAGGGATGATTGGGCAGGAAATTATAGATTCTAAATGTGCAGTTTCTAACCTGGTCCTGGAGTAGGCTACTTTCGATCAGGGAGCATTCACCAAGATTATTGGCAGGTATATTTTCCTGATAGGTTGCGTCTGAGTCGATGTAGCTGTCGGCGTCATTGTAAATGTCGGCGTCATTGTAAATGTCGGCGTCATTGTAAATGTCGGCGTCGCAGTAAATGTCGGCGTCGCAGTAAATGTCGGCGTCGCAGTGAATGTAGGTATTGGCGTTGATGTATATGTGACTGTTGCGGTTAAAGTCCAGGTCGCGGTTGGAGTGAATGTCATTGTCGCTGTCGCTGTGGCTGTGGCAGTAGCAGTCGCAGTCGCCGTAGAAGTTGCTGTAGCCGTTGCCGTTGCTGTAGGTGCTGTAGCTGTAGCCGTTGCCGGTATAGCTGTATTCGTAGGCGTTGCCGTCGGTGGGATGGAAGTATTCGTAGGTGTAGCCGTCGGCGGGATGGCTGTGTTCGTAGGCGTTGCCGTCGGTGGGATGGCTGTGTTCGTAGGTGTTGCCGTCGGCGGGATGGCTGTGTTCGTCGGTGTAGCCGTCGGTGGGATGGCTGTGTTCGTTGGCGTTGCCGTCGGTGGGATGGCAGTGTTCGTTGGCGTTGCCGTCGGTGGGATGGCTGTGTTCGTTGGTGTTGCCGTCGGCGGGATGGCTGTGTTCGTCGGTGTCGCCGTCGGCGGGATGGCTGTATTGGTAGGCGTAGCCGTCGGCGGGATGGCTGTGTTCGTCGGTGTCGCCGTCGGCGGGATAGCTGTGTTGGTAGGCGTAGCCGTCGGCGGGATGGCTGTATTCGTAGGTGTAGCCGTCGGCGGGATGGCTGTATTGGTAGGTGTAGCCGTCGGCGGGATAGCTGTATTGGTAGGCGTAGCCGTCGGCGGGATGGCTGTGTTCGTGGGCGTTGCCGTCGGTGGGATGGCTGTGTTCGTGGGTGTAGCCGTCGGCGGGATGGCTGTGTTCGTGGGTGTTGCCGTCGGTGGGATGGCTGTGTTCGTTGGCGTTGCCGTCGGTGGGATGGCGGTGTTGGTGGGTGTAGCCGTCGGCGGGATGGCGGTATTGGTAGGCGTAGCCGTCGGCGGGATAGCCGTGTTCGTGGGCGTCGCTGTCGGCGGGATGGCTGTGTTGGTTGGGGTCGCTGTGGGTGGTATTCCTCCCAGGTCTCCGTCCATAACAAGGGCAAATGGTTGTGGTCCGTTAGGGATGTTATACCCCTTAATAGTTACCGTCCAGGTCCCGGCGGATGCCGATTGCACATAAACATTTTCGACATTATTACGCCGGTCAGCCGATCCACCAGTTACGGACCAGCCACCACTGAAAACATTTCCCAGGTATTTGGTCCCTGCCGGGGCAGTGACTTCAATATCGAGATCATTTACCAGGTTGATGCTGGCAGCTTCAGCAGAGGGGTAATCGCTCCAAACAACCGTTATCCGTAATGGTGAACCGGAGGCAGCAACATTAAATTGATAATTGATGCTGCCGTTCGTTGCCAAACCTGTTGTATTCTCGATAAATTCTGCACTGCCATCCGTTGCATTCGCCAGATTCACCAATCCCCAGCCCTCATGGTTATTGGGTATGGGGAAATCATTGTCATTTACACCGTCATTGTTCTCGTCCAGGATGTCTGTCGCCGAGTTGATCAAGGTCGCTTTAACCAGTGCTGCGCTTGCGGCGATCTCATGTGCCTCCTGGTAAAAATCACGCACGACTGCAGCTCCACCCGCAACTAATGGATTGGACATCGATGTCCCGCCCATATATTTGTACTGGTTGTTCAGCGGGTATCCCCATCCATCATACTGCCAGGTGCTGTTTTGCGGGTTTGTTGAGCCGTCATAACCCTGTTGGTAAAGGTCAGAGTATCCTGAAAGGATCCAGGTGCCAGGTGCGACCACATCCGGTTTGATGCGCCCATCGTCTGTGGGTCCTCGGCTGGAAAAGGATGCCATTTGTTGTGAATTCCCCGCGCTCAGGTCATCCTTTAATGGATTGGCTGGGAAATCGCTGGGCCATGCTGCACCCCAGGTAAAAATGTTATTCTGCCCACTCTGCGCAGCGCAGTTGGTGTAACCTAGCCCCGTATCACAATCCCAATTACCCTGGCGGTCGTTTTCAGTTGCGCCTACAGTAATGACATTCTTTGCGGTAGCCGGTGAGTTCATCGAATCATTATCGACTACGCCATCACTGTTGTCATCAATACCAGCGTTCCCGGCAGAATATGTGACAACCATGTCCTTATTATTCCACACGAACGTGTCAGTATTGGCGCTGTCAATCGTGTATTCGCCATTGACACCAGCTCCCCAGGAATTTGAGTGTATACGAGCGCCTGCATTATAGGCCTGCTGGTAAAGCTGGTTTAGGTCATCGGGAATACCCGTCAGGTAATAACCATTCGGATATCCGTACAGAATACTGCACAATTGCGTTATCGTCGCATAATTTTCAAGTGATTGAAAAACCAGGCTTGCGGCAGGCGCTGTGCCTTTCCCTTCACCGCTGACACCTCCATCGCTCAATACGGACAGGGAAGTGTGGGTACCGTGACCCGAGTCAACGTCTTGTGCACCATCATTAACAACTGTCTGGAAGCATCCGCCGGCAGTTCCAGCCCAGTTATATATCGCTACAACCCGGCTGGAAGGGACGTCTGCATGAACCGTCGTCGTTGTACCCCCTCCTATACCGGTGTCTGCCACTGCTACCACCTGAGTGGAACCGTCGTATCCAAGCGCATTGGCTGTATTGGAACCTAAAATGCTGCCGGCGCCGTATTCATTTAAGGGTTCATTCAGCACAAAATTTTGTACCCAGGCAACATCGGGGATCTCGGAAATCTGTAAAAGCTGCTCTGCGGAGGCAGCAACCTGGGCAAAATTTCCATTCAGGTTCAGAATTTCTGCACCAGTTTGTAATAAGGATTCCAAACTCTTAACCAGATCACCGCCAGTTTCAAACCTGATCCGATAAACAGACAACTCACCCATTTTAAGATCCGGGCTGAGTTTGAATTCAGGCTGGAATATACCAACCCAATTGATGTTGGTCAATTCAGAAACAGTCTCTGCCAATCCAGCAGTCATCCGTACTTTAAATGCAAAATCAGGGATATAACTGATGATTTCGACACCATAGCCCTTTAATGCCTGAACCCATGCCGGCAATACCGGTCCGCGGAACTGTACGAGGAAATAACCCACCAATTCAGGAGCAATACCCTCGGTCACAAACCTTTCTGGCTGATCCGGACCACCTTCTCCAGGAGTGATCGTACCAGACTTGAGGTAAATGCTTGGGGCTTTCTCAGGTTCGACCGATCTGTTAGCCGAAAAAACCGTACTCCCAAATAAAAGCGATACCATGACAAGAATGGTTAGAACAATGGCTGGCTTCGATCGGTCTGGTTTGAGCATAATTCAAAAATTCCTGTAATTATGGGATAGCACGTAGAAGTATAGCATCCAAATTCCACAAAATATCAGTTTATTTATCTGAATTGTTTATGAAAACACCATAGCAAGGTCGAAAACAAGCCAAAAAACCGCCAAACATTCTGGCGGTTTTTTGGCTGCAGTTCAAACTAACCAAGTATCCTTGTCATCCTGTCTGTCAAGGTCGGAACAAAAGGGGAATGTAGACGAATAAATAATCCGGCACAGTCGTTGCCGTGGGCGTTTGGGTTGCCGTTGGCGTCGTGGTTGGGGTGCTTGTTTTTGTTGGGGTCGCTGTAGCTGTCGAAGTTGGTGTATTAGTCGCTGTTGCAGTTTGTGTTGCGGTAGAAGTTGGTGTTCCAGTTGCAGGAGGGTCACCTAAATCTCCATCTACCACCAGTGCAAATGGCTGGGGTCCGTTGGGTACATTGTAGCCTTTTACCGTAACTGTCCAGGTTCCGGAAACCGCTGACTGGATATACACATTCTCAACCACGTTCAGACGGTCGGCGCTGCCTCCGAGAACACTCCAACCAGCGGAGAAAACGTTGCCCATGTACTTACTGTTACCCGGTGCCGTAACCTCCAGGTCCAGGTCATTCACCAGGTTGATGCCGGCAGAAGTTGCTGACGGATAATCGCTCCACACCAATGTGATGCGCAATGCTGACCCCGGATTTTCCACGTAAAACTGGTAATTCACACTTCCGCTCGTGTTCAAGCCTGAAGAATTTTCCACGAAATCAGCGCTGCCGTCTGTGGCGTTAACCAGGTTCACCCTGCCCCAACCCTCGTGGTTGTTGGGTATCGGGTAATCATTGTCATTTGCGCCGTCGTTATTTTCATCCAGCAAATCTACGGCGGAATTGATCAGCATGGCTTTTACCAGGGCAGCGCTGGCTGCGATCGAGTGTTCCTCCTGAAAGTAATCACGAACTACGGCAGCCCCGCCGGCAACCAGAGGTGTGGACATGGATGTGCCACCCATGTATTTGTACTGGTTGTTCAACGGATAACCCCATCCATCATACTGGAACAATCCATTTTGAGGGTTGACGACACCATCGTATTCCTGCTGGTAGAGATCCGAGTAACCGGACAACACCCAGGTCCCGGGCGCGACAACGTCCGGTTTCAGCCTGCCATCATCGGTAGGTCCACGGCTGGAAAACGCCGCCATCTGCTGTGCATTCCCAGCCGAAGGATCGTCCTTGATTGGGTTAGTTGGAAAGGTGCTGCCCCAACCTTCGTTATAGGTAAAGATCGTGTTCTGCCCGCCTTGACCTGAACAATTCGTGTAAGTCAGATCAGTATCACAGTTCCAGTTTCCCTGGCGATCATTCTCGGATGCACCCACTGTCAGTGCATTTTTAGCGGTCCCAGGTGAGCCTATCGAATCGTTATCGATATTCCCATCACTGTTATTGTCCTTACCCGAGTTTCCGGCTGAGAAAACAATCAACATGTCAGGATGGTTCCACATAAATGTATCCAGTTGCGAACTGCTTGTATTGTACACACCGTTGACAGCGGACCCCCATGAGTTGGAATGGATGCGCGCACCGGCATTATAAGCCTGTAAAAACAAATCGTTTAAATCATCCGGGATACCAGTCAGGTAATAATCATCCACAAGCCCGTAATTGTCCTTACAAAATTGGGTGACGATGGCATAATTTTCGATTGCCTGGAAAACAAGGTCCGCAGCGGGAGCTGTACCTTTACCTATGCCACCCACCCCGCCATCACTCAGCACTGAAGTGGCAGTGTGCGTGCCATGCCCGGAGTCGACATCTGCTGCTCCATCGTTTACGACCGAATCAAAACAGGAGTCAGAAACATCCGGCATGCTGTATATAGCCGTGATCCTGCTTGAAGGGATGTCAGCATGTGCTGTTCCATTGGTACCTCCGCCGAGACCAGTATCGGCTACAGCCACGATTTGTGTCGAGCCATCATATCCAAGGTTATTGGCAGCCTGAGAGCCAATGATCGAACCACCGCCGTACTCATTGTTGGTCTCATCCATGGTGAAATTCTCAATCCAGGCAACATCCGGGATGAGTGAAAGCGCTTCAACCTGTTCTGGCGTTGCGATCACATTCAGGATTCCCGATGACCCACCGAGTATTTCAGCTCCAGTTGAAGCCAGCTGGATGAGTGTTTCGGTTAAGAATGCTCCATTTTCGATCTGCAAAGTGTATAACCCGATTTCCCCATACACCAGGTCCGGGCTTAATTTATAGGAAGGTAAAAATAAACCGACCCAGTTGACGTTTTGCAAACTGGCGGCAGCTTGAGCCTTTTCCAGCGACATCCTCACTTTGAAAGCAAACATCGGGACATAATCCAGGATTTCTGCTCCCAATAATTCCAGATCATCTTTCCAGGATTGTTGTACAGGTCCCTGGAACTGGACGAGAAAAATACCAATATCTCCGGAGAACCCGTCGCCTATATCATCAATTCCGACAAATTCTATTCCCGCAGACATAACCCCGGTTTCACCCTTGTTCACAGGTGTAAATGTGCCAGCCTTCAAATGAATAGAAGGGTTAATTTCTACCTTTTGTCCACGGTTGGCTGTATATGCCGTACCTCCAAATAACAAAGAGACCAATCCAATGATTAACACAAATGAAACGAGCCGTCAATTCTTCATGTAGACCTCTATAGTTGACGGGATGGTAAGATCAGGTGATCGCAACAGTATAGCACGTTTACCCGATTAATACCCAAATTCGGGTGAAATAAGTGTATAATAAATTGTCAAAGGACCGGAAATTCTGGTCGTTAAAATCTCGTTATTTCAAGAAGGGAGCGAAATATGGCTTACAGTTTTACTAATTCAAAAGGGGTTATGTATTACCTCCACGCCAGCACTCGGCAATTGGCGAGTGGTAAAGAACAGAAGTTGTTCTATTTTTCCAAGGAAGTGAAAGCTGGAGCATCATTGGATGCCGTCCCGGCAGGTTACCAGGTCGTTGAGTCAAAGACCGGTCTCCCCGTACTCAAGAAAAAGTAGATCTCTAATATTTTTTATAGCCACCGCGCTTTACGGCGCGGTGGTTGCTTTTAAAGACTCGTTGCTTTCAAGGAGTTCCGATTGGTCTTGATGTCACTCCAAATCACTATCCATGCAGCAACCAGAATCAGGATTCCACCGAGGAGAATAACCGGCTGAAGCAACTCTTCCAAGAATAACCCCGCCAGGAGCACCGTAACCACAGGTTCTATTGTTGAGAGCATCGAAGCGTTGGTTGGACCAACATATTTCATACCAGCCAAGAAAGTAAACACTGGGATGACAGTTGAGATGAGCGACATTGCTATGATGGAATACCAACCAGCGGATGTTGTGGGGAAAGAACTACCATTGATGCACATCAGGATTCCAAAAACAACCCCAGCTGAGCCAAATATTACGGTCGAGGACTGTAAGGCTGTTACCGTCCTCAGTACACTTGAACCGGTCAGAATGTAAACCGAATATATAAGAGCTGAAGCAATCGCAAGGGCAATCCCCAAAGGCTGCCCACCTTGAGGATTAACCGTTAAGCCAATCCCTATGAGCGCAATGAGAAGAGCCAGCCATTTCTGCCAGGATATGCGTTTTTTTAGAAAAACTGCAGATAAGATCGCCACAAAAACTGGATAAAGGTAGAGAAGGAAAGCAACTAAACCCGCCGAAGCATACCTGACAGCAGTAAGAAAACAAAAAGATTGGGCAACATACCCAATACCGCCCATCCCTGCTAATTTCACCAGAGCATTGCGCTCAGGTATCGATTCATGTTTCAGAGCCATGATAAACAGCATGATTCCAAAGGCAATCGCAAAACGCAAAAATAGGAGCGTGAATGTATCTACACCGGAATCATATGCCAACCTTCCCAGGATAGCCAGTGTACTGAATGCGATAGCTGAGATAACAACGTAGAAGTAGCCTATTATTTTCATAAAAAATTCTCGGGGAATGAATTGAAATTATTGATATTTTAACCATATTTGATTCAACAAAAGGAACCCAACCGTTATCTGTGTTAAAATTACCTCTTATGCATCAGCAAAATGGTTTATCGTCAATCTTTGACGAATTTTTGAAATTCATGATCAATGAAATATTACCTAAGGCATGTGAATATTGATATTTCCTGACACCATAGTTGTCGACAACCTGTCAAAAACTTATAAAGTTCCCGAACGTGAAGGCGAATTCCAGCGCGTCTGTCCGATCTTTCTTCAAACGTAAATACCGGGATGTGGAAGCGGTTAAGGCGATAAACTTTAAAATCTCTCAGGGCGAGATCGTTGGCTTTCTTGGTCCAAATGGTGCAGGCAAAACCACAACCCTGAAAATGCTTTCCGGTCTGCTCCACCCTTCGGGAGGCAAAGCAGAGGTGCTTGGGTTCACACCCTGGGACCGGAAACGCGAATACCTTCTCTCTGATGACTCTGGTGATGGGTCAAAGAAACCGCCTGGCGTGGGATATCCCGGCAGCCGATTCGTTTTTGCTCAACCAGGCAATTTACCGCATCCCTGATGATGAATACAAGACAGCTCTCGACGAATTGGATGAGCTGCTTGAGCTTTCACCGGTTATGGGTAAACCAGTCCGCAACCTTTCACTGGGCGAAAGGATGAAATGTGAGCTGGCTGTCGGTCTGCTTCACAGACCGAAGGTCCTCTTTCTGGATGAACCCACTATCGGTCTGGACATCACCGCCCAGGTGCGTATCCGCGCTTTCTTGCAAGAATACAACCGCCGGCACAACGCAACGATTTTACTCACCAGCCATTACATGGCAGACGTGACCGCCCTGTGTGAACGGATCGTGATGATCCATCACGGTGAAATCATATATGATGGCGGAATTAACGCTCTTTCCAGGCAAATAGCTCCTTTCAAGCGTATTGGAGTCCTGCTGAGCTGCACAGACCCTTGCGACTTGAGTCCTTATGGGGAAATCATCCCAACGACCAATGGTGAAGGTAAAGAATACATCAAAGTGCCCGTGGACCAGGTGACCGCAGTCACCAGCCGTATTCTCGCTGACCTTCCAGTCAGCGATCTGACCATCGAAGATCCTCCAATCGAAGATGTCATCGAGGGGGCGTTCAATCTATGAACTCCGTGATCAAATGAACGCTTTGATGCTGATCTACAAACGCCTATGGCAGTTGAACTGGGCACAGCAGTGGCAGTACCGCGCCAGCCTGCTGATGTACCTTTTATACTGGCTCGTTTCTCCCATTGTTTACCTGGCAGTGTGGACATCGATTGCCAACTCGCAAGGCGATGTAAACGGATTAACCGCCAACGATTTCATCACCTATTACATGACCCTGCTCATCGTGGACCAGCTGACCAGCGATATCACCATCCACATTCTTGCCTATAAAATCCAGGACGGCACGCTCTCATCTGAATTGATCATGCCCATCCACCCAATCCTGACCAACACATTGGTGAATAATATCGCCTTCAAAGCTTTGACGTTCATCGTTTTGATCCCGGTTTGGCTGGTGCTTTTCTTGATCTTCCGCCCAGATTTTGCAGCCGTCAGCATCCAATCGATCCTTATCAGCATACCAGCCATTATTCTAGGTTTCGCCATCAGCTTTCTTTTTGGCGCAGCGATTACCTGCCTGGCATTCTGGACTACGAGGGTTTATTCGATCATGGAGTTTTATTATGCGCTTGGTTTGTTGTTTGCCGGGCAGTTTGTCCCGCTATCATTAATGCCGGAGGTCATCCAAACCATAGCCTCCTATTTGCCTTTCCAGTTCTACCTGTATTTTCCAATCCAATTGATTCTGAACCAGGTTCCAACCGAGCTGATTCTGCCAACCTTCGCTCAAGGTTTGATCTGGCTGTTGGTCGCTTTCGTCACATTCCAGCTCGTTTGGAGCAGAGGCGTGAAGAAATTTTCCGCAGTAGGCGCTTGAGATTTCGGTTGATAACTTCACTTTCTGGCTGATATGCATACATTGAAACTCATTAAAACCTTCTTAAAAATCAATCTGCAGATTGCCCTGGCATACCGCGCCGACACCGTCGTCAACATCCTGATCAATTTCATGTGGCTGGGCTGGGAACTACTCGGGCTGGGAATCATCTTTTCCAACACTGAATCCCTGGGGGGCTGGGGACCGGGACAGATGATTGCTCTCCTGGGCGTTTTCAGGCTGGTTAATACCATGATGGCTTCCATGATTTGGCCCGCAACCGAGAAATTCAACAGCAGCATCCGCGATGGCTCCATGGACTACACACTCCTACAACCCTCGAACAGCCTCTTCCTGGTCAGCTTTTCCAGGATGACACTCTGGCGCATCTGGGACCTGCTCCTCGCCATCGTGCTCATCGTTGTGGGCATCCAAATGAGCGGAGGTGGAACAACACCGCTTAATATCATAATTTTCTTGTTCCTGGCAGCGTCTGGTGCAATGGTCATTTACAGCCTGTGGGTTGTTTTGATTGCCATGACCTTCTGGTTTATCAAGTTCGACAACAATGTCACCATACTTCAAGCGCTTCTGGATTCAGGTCGTTTTCCAGCCACCGTTTACCCTACGTGGCTTCGACTGATCGTCACGTTTATCATCCCCATCGCTGTGGCGACCACTGTACCTCTTCAAGGCTTGCGTGGAGACCTGATGGTCTGGCAGGCAGTCATTGTTTTCGCCGCGGGGATACTGAGCTTTGTCCTCGCCTACCAGTTCTGGAAACTGGGCGTCAGGCGTTATGCCAGCGCAAGCAGCTAAACCTGTTTGGTTGGCAAAGCTACTGCCTGAAGAGATAATTACCCTGGATCACCCATTTGTAGGTGGTCAGTTCCCTGAGCCCCATGGGTCCACGGGCATGCAGCCTTTGAGTGGACACGGCAATCTCCGCCCCTAATCCAAGCTGACCTCCGTCGGTGAAACGAGTGCTTGCATTCACGTAAACCGCACTCGAATCCACCTCTGCGATAAATCTCCTGGCGTTTTCTTCCGATTCAGTCAGGATGCCGTCGGAATGGAAAGTACTGTGGGTTTCTATATGATCGATAGCTTCGTCCAGGCTGCTGACCAATTTCAAACCAAGCACCAGGCTGAGCCATTCTGTGTCGAAATCATTTTCTCCAGCTATTTCGACATAATTCGACAATCCCTGGTTCTCGAGGATAGGCAGTGTTGAGGGGTCGGCTTTGAATCGAACGCCATCTGCTGACAGAAGCTGGATGACTTTTGGAAGGATATTTTGGGCAGCTCGTTCATGTACGAGGAGAGTGTCCAACGCGTTGCATACTGTTGGTCTTTGAATCTTCGCATTGCGGATGAGGGGCAGGCTTGCTTCAAGGTCAGCGCTCTCGTCAACAAACAGGTGGCAAATTCCGATACCGCCGGTGATCACAGGTATACGGCTGTTTTCACGGCAGTAGGCATGCAGCGCCTGTCCACCTCGGGGGATGAGCATATCAATCAGGTCATGCTGCTGCAGCAGCTCAGTCACCCGCGCCCGGTCGACGTCATCGATGAACTGGATACTGTCCTGGGGCAAATCAGCCCAAGACAGCGCCCTGTGCACCAGCTTCACCAGTGCGCGGTTCGTATGGATGCTCTCACTCCCACCTCGCAGGATCGCAGCATTGCCGGTTTTCAAGGTCAAACCGGTTACATCGATGGTTACATTCGGTCGAGATTCGTAAATCACGCCAACCACTCCCAGGGGCACTCGCTGTTTGTGCACATGAAGCCCATTAGGACGCACTGTGTGATCGAATTGCTCTCCAATGGGGTCCGGAAGGGCTGACACATCACCCAGATCGGATGACATGTCTTCCAACCTGGAAGGAGTAAGGGTCAGTCTTTCGAGCATCGCCGTTTGTAAACCTGTCCGATGAGCGTCTTCCAGGTCTTGCTGGTTTGCCATCAAGACTTCGTTTTGGTCGGAAGTAAGTAGATCCGCCAAACGAAGCAAAGCCTGATCTTTTTGTGGTGACCTGGCAACAGACAGCTGCCTCGATGCTTTTTTTGCTCTAAGAGCCAGTTCCCTGACCATATTAACCTTCACTTTCTAATCAATAAACCACCAGGTTATCACGATGGATCAGTTCCGACCCATAATCATACCCAAGCATGGTCTCAATCTGGTCTGATCGCACACCCTTGATGTGTAACAGGTCTCCGGAAGGGTAGTTGACCAGCCCACGACCGACTTCTTTGCCCAATCCGGACAGGACCGAGACAATATCTCCCCGCTCGAATACACCGGAATAATCCTGGACACCCACCGGTAAAAGGCTGCCCCCATTCTTTATCGCCCGTACCGCACCTTCATCCAGGATGATTTTTCCATCCCCTACTCCACTTGCTAGAAGGAAACGTTTACGGCTATCCAGGGCTGTTCCGGTTGGCATGAACAGAGTACCTTCAAATTGACCGCCAACCAAACGCTCAAGCACCTTGAGGTCGCTGCCCCTGGTAATCACGACAGTAGCACCACCGCGCCGTGCCAGGTCAGCAGCCTGCAATTTCGTCACCATCCCACCGGTTCCTAACCCTTTTGCGCTGCCACCTGCCATCTTCCATAACTTTTCAGGGATTTCATCACCTTCAACCACAGGGATTAACTGGGCATTTTTGTCCTGTCGGGGGTCTGAAGTGAACAAGCCTACCTGATCTGTCAACAGGATCAACAGGTCAGCTTCGATCAGGTTCGAAACCAGGGCAGAAAGGTTATCGTTATCACCGACCCGGATCTCCTCAGTAGCAACGGTATCATTTTCATTGATCACCGGGATAACGTCCTGGTCGAGTAGAGCTCTCAGAGAATTGCGAGAATTCAAGTATCGTCGACGATCATCAAGGTCGGCACGGGTGAGAAGCACTTGGGCTGCTATCAGGTTATAAAGACTGAATACCTGGTCATAAAAAACCATCAGGCGCGGCTGCCCCACTGCTGCCAGCATTTGTTTCGCTGGGATATCTTCTGGCAACTTGCGGAAACCCAGCCGTTCTCTACCGGCAGCGATAGCGCCGGAGGAAACAATCACTACTTCGCGTCCATTTTCTTTCATCGCTGCGACCTGGCATGCCAGATCCACCAGGAGCGGCATCGAAATGTTCTGAGTACCAGCTGTCAGCGTAGATGTCCCCAGTTTCAAGACGATCCGCTTATATTGAATTTCGGGTGATTTTTTTCGTTCCATACGTGATGGACGAGTTTAATAGATTTATTCCATTCCGGCAAGATATTCTCGAGAAAGTCTGTACATGATACAATACGGTCTATCCAAGTCCTCGATATAAGGAGAAGAATATGTCATACCTGGTCGTAGCTGCTTTTGATAACATGGAAGAAGCTGGAAAAGTTCACCATACGCTTCATACCGGAGAAAAGGGTGGATATTTGGATCTGAGAGATTCGGCGGTAATTGTCTGCGATGAAGAAGGCAAGATTCACATCGATAATGAGATGTCTGATGGGACCAAAGTAGGCGCATTGTGGGGAGGTGTCATCGGTGCTTTATTGGCAGGGATCGTCTTTCCGATCGGGATTATCGCTCTGGGTGCTGCCGCTGGAGGCCTGATCGGACACTCGTGGGGCAACAATGTCTCCAGAAAATTCGTAAAAGAAGTATCTGAAAAACTCGATCCGGGCACATCGGCAATATTCTTCATCTTTCGGGGTGATGATGTCAATTATGCCATCGCTTCCCTGCGACCTTACCAGGGTACGGTATTGCATACTTCTCTCACGGATGAAGACGAAAAAGCCCTCCGGGAAGAACTGAGGAAGCGTACTTCTTGAGGTCAAATTCCTCAGCTCAACTTCCTACCGTATAAAATCCTCAATAAACCTGAAACGGATACCAGATAGAGAACCTTCTATCCGGTAATCCGTTATTTTCTTTACACTAATACAGGATTTACCAGTTAATAATATAATCATATCAACAGCAGGTTAATCGTTTTTCTTAAAGCGTATAATAATGTAGGCAATTTCGCCCGTCATTCTGCACCATCGATTGCCCCGCTAGTTAGGAAAGGAGTTATCAGATGAAAAAGTGGCTGTTTTTGCTCCATTTGGTGATCATCATGTTCTTGCTGGTGTCTTGCGGGGGGGCACAAGCAACAACCGCAGAACCTACCCCAGAACCGACTTCAACCCCTCCCCCCCAACCAACCGAAGCGTCGACTTCGGGTGGGATAGAATACCAGGCCGTGCCATTGGAGGAAGTCCAAAACGTACTCTGGCAGTGGCAATCTCTTTTCGAGACAGATCCAGCAGGACAATCCATCGTGGCTGAGCCCCAAAAGTATTCCCTGGTGCTCAACCAGGATGGGTCGTATTCCGCAGTCGCAGATTGCAATTCCCTCTCGGGTACCTACACCAGCGACGGCAGTTTACTCTCTCTTTTACCGGGAGCAACAACCCTGGTCGAATGTGGACCTGAATCACTCTACGACCAGTACCTTCAGCTTTTGGGAAATGTAACCGCATTTGGCATTTCCGGCGGTAACCTGGTATTGGAATTAGCGAACGCTGCTGGAGTGTTGACTTTCTCAAATGCCGGTCCGGTATCAACCCAACCCGAACGAGAATGTGATGCAGGCATAGATCCCGCGACCGTCACCCTGGACACCCAGGGGCTGCCATATCCATACCAACCAAATTGCGTCTTCGAGACTCCATACGATGAATCCCAAGTGCCATTAACCACTGGCTTACCCGATCACATCCAGGTCAATTTCGGTGTGAGTGACCCTGCCCTGGTTAAAGCTGAAGATCCTATTATATATGTGATCCCCAAAGATGCTTATACCGCATTATGGGAAGGAGCGGGGAATCCATCGATTACCAATGACCTGCTTGACCTGCAGGAAATATTACTGCAAAAAACCGACCCATTCACTGGAACTGTATCAATCCTCCCCAAGGAACGCGAAACAGGGACATCCGACATCCAGGGACAATTTTTATACCTGACTGCGCAGAATGGTCCAGGAATCCGTTTTGTTACCCGCTTCGTCGAAGCGACCGTTCCCCTGGCAGGCGACCAGCCGCAGCTCTTTTATGTTTACCAGGGACTCACCTTTGACGGCAGCAAACTGGTCAGTTTCTTCTACCCGGTGACCACAACTAAACTGCCAGCAGCAGCTGAGGTTACGCCAGATGAGACCAGCCAGGCTGAAGCAGACCCGGTTGCGTATGCGCAAACAAAGACAGCAGAACTGAACGCAATCCTGCCTTCAGAATTTAGCCCTGACCTGGCAACACTTGATAAACTCATCCAATCACTACGTTGGGGTACCACATCCCAGGTAGGTGAACCTCCCCCAATTGCCAATATCAGCTGGCTTTGGGCTGAATATAATGAAACCGAACCTGCCAGCCAGACCATCATTGCTGAACCATATAAGTATTCTGTCGCCTTTGCGCCTGATGGCAGCCTGGCAATTACCGCAGATTGCAACAAGGCGAGTGGGGCGTACACATATAATGGTCCTCAGGTGACCATCCAGGTTCAAACCGTGACACAGGCAGCGTGCCCTGAAGGATCCCTCTCTGAGCAATTCCTCTCCCTGTCTGCCTGGCACTGAATCGTATGCTGTCCAAGGAGGCAGGTTGGTGTTGATCCTTCAAGGGAGCGGTAACAAGATGATTTTCAATAACGGCGGTCTGTCGGTCGTGCTGCCCCTGCCCCCTTCCGGAGTTCCCACTGCCACGGTATTGGAACCCATCAATGTCCGCAGTGGTCCAGGGACACAATACCCCAGTTACGGGATTGCGCCTGTAGGAGCTCAAGCCCAGGTGATCGGGAAAAGTGAAGATGGTGAGTGGTGGGTCATCCAGCTGCCACCTGGTTATTCTCCCGATAACAGTGGTTGGGTTAGTAAGGATTATGTCGAAGTAGTCAGCGGTGACCTGGTGCCAACGATACCCAGCCCACCTGCACCATAGACGAGACCTCAATTGGCGACGAGTGCACTTAATATAAATGGGTATTGCTCACGAGAACTCCGGTTATGCATGCCACTATGCCCAGGTAGCTATTAAGATCCTTGCCCCGGAGCTGCCGCAGCCGGCAGGTTAATCCAGACATAGTTTAAGATGCCAACCCACATACTGCTTGTCGACGACGATTCATTAATGAGGCGCAGCCTCTCGTTTAATTTAGAAAAAAACGGGTACCGCACAACAACAGCTGAATCTGCAGAGGATGGGCTTGTCGTCGCCACAAACGACAAACCGGACCTCGTACTGCTGGACATTGGATTACCAGGGATGGACGGTTTACAAGCATTGAAGGAATTCCGTGACAGGCTGGGCATTCCTGTCATTTTATTGACGGCAAGACGCCGTGAGTTGGATGAGGTTTTGGGTCTTGAACTAGGCGCGGATGATTACGTCACCAAACCTTTCAACCTGGATGTGCTCATCGCACACATAAAGGCAGTTTTACGCCGGTCGCAATCCGTGATTGAACCTCTCGAGTCTGTGAAACTGTTGTCAATTGGAGACCTTTTCATTGACCTCGAAGCACACACCGTCACTCTGGACGGAAAGGGTGTGGATTTAACTCCGCGCGAATTTGAAATCCTTGCGATCTTGATGCAAAATGCAGGGAAGGTAGTCGCGGCTGAAGACTTGCTAAAAATCATCTGGGGTGCCGAATATGTTGGCGAACCTCAAGTCGTTTATGTGCACATGCGTGGTCTGCGGGAGAAAATCGAGCGCGATCCTAAAAACCCTTCCCTGATTATTACCGTTCGCGGGGTGGGATACCGGCTCGATGCATGATCTGACATGAAAACACTGAGAAGCAGACTGATACTCTCCCACCTGGCTCCGGTGCTGCTGGTCACTCCTATTGTTGTGGCGGCTTTGTTCTATGTGGTGCAAACCCAGTTGTTAATCAGCAGCGTTCGCTCAGAATTAACTTCACAGGCACGATTGCTGGCACAACTCGCATTCAGCGATCCTCAAATACTAGCCGATCCTGTTAGGGCACAATACTTTATCGAAAGCTTCAGCCCTTACCTAACCAGCCAGGTGATGCTGCTGACACCCAATGGCCTTGTGCTGGCATCCACAGGTGATCAATCCTCGGATGACCTTGAAACATTGATTACAGTTGATGAGTTCCGCCAGGTGCAAAATGGGCGAATAATCGTACACACCGCCCGTGAGACCGGTACAGCCGATGAACTTGCCGATGTGTTTGTTCCGGTTCTGGCAAGAGATGGTACTTTGATCGGCATAGTTCGCCTGACTCACCAGACCAGTGGGTTCGATGAACGTTTCGCCCAGATTCGCAAACTTGTTATCTGGATCCTTGTTGGAGGTTTAGGACTTGGCGTCCTGGTTGGGGGAGGGCTGGCGGTACAGATAGGCAAGCCGATATCAGGTGTCACCCAGGCTGTCAGCAGACTCACACGCGGAGAAGACCTCGAACCCTTGCCGGAGCAGGGTCCCACAGAAATTAGACAGCTTGAGTCAGCCTTCAACAGTTTTGTCGAGAGATTACGCTCGCTTGAATCGGCTCGCAAACAACTACTGGCAAACCTGGTTCATGAATTAGGTCGTCCATTGGGTTCTCTGGGATCTGCCATCCAGGCACTAAAAACTGGCGCTATGGACGATCCAGAATTGCGCCACGACTTATTGGAAGGGATGTCACACACTACCAGGCGGCTGCAAGTTTTGCTCGAAGAACTTGCCCATTTGCATGGTCAGGTTCTGGGCACTTTGGAACTCAACAGACAGCAGGTGGAATTATATACTTGGCTGAAAACCATCCTGGCGCCCATCCGCCAGACTGGCTTTTGATAAAGGTCTGGAATTCGAATTCAATCTGCAAACAGATCCTGTGCAGGTATCCATTGACCCTGACCGCCTGGCTCAAGCCATCCAAAACCTGGTTCAAAACGCTGTGCAGTATACCCAGCCTGGAGGAAAGGTTATCGTTACAGCTTGGGTATCGTCTGAAAAAATACAATTACAGGTGATCGATAATGGCAGCGGAATCGCAATGAATGAGCAAGATCTCGTCTGGAAGCCTTTTTACAGGGGGTCTAATCAAGGTCGATTCCCTTTGGGGATGGGTCTTGGTTTGAGCATTGCCCACGACATCGTGATCGCCCACGGCGGGGAAATTGCTCTCGTCAGCGCTCCAGCTGAAGGCAGTACATTCACAATTTCGCTGCCTTGTTTTGAGTGACAATCCAGCGCAGCAGGACTCAGACATAGCCGCAGACTTTATTCAGACACGGTGACCGACCGGCTCAGCTCAACCGGTATCCCGTCAGCACCCAAAGCCGTGACCGTGTACACTACCTCGCCAGGAATTTGCAGGCAATCCTGTGCCACACCTGTAAAGGGAGCCGGATCCAGTACAGGCACTCCATCTCGCAGTAATTTTACCTGGACCGGATTCTGAGACACTGACCAGGAAATGGTGACGCACGCCCCCACATTGACAGATTCTGGGATGACAGTGAAGTTGTCGATCACTGGTCCGTTTACGGGAGGGATTGGAGATGGTGTTGCCTGCGCAGGAGGCAGTGTCGCCGTTGCTGCTTGCTGGGTAGGTGGATAGGGCGTGCTGGAAAGAACAAAGACATTTACAGGCACCTCACGCCGGTCACTCCCTTCCTGCCCAAAGGCTTCCAATGAATAAACGATGGTCCCAGGTTGGGCGGGACAATCGAAATAATTCCCATTCGCCATTGCGTTATTGAATAAGATTGTCTGGCTGCGCATTAAACGGATCCATTGGGCTTCTCCCTCCACTTCCCAGCGAAGGGAGATACATTCACCCAGGTTTATCTGCTCACCAGGCGCCACGTCAAAGGTAACGATCCGGGTTGGACCACTTAATGAATCGCCTCCGCTGCCGCCCTCCGCTGTGTGAGTCGGGGCAGTTATCAGCAATGCATTTGCATCTACCTGTACTAGGGACTCCACACGCTCCCCAAAAGGCACAGTGCGCGCATTGACCATCTGCCAGAAACCCTGGTATACCCCGTTATCCGCTCCGGCAGTAAAATCCAGCCTGATATCATATGTCACACCAGGCAAAACGGTGGTCTGTACGAAAGTGCTCTGGTTCCCCAGGCGTGCGCCTGGATTATTGCCGTAAATATACTCCAGGCGGTAAGAGGTCGTCCAAGGACAGGTGCCGATATTTTTAATTCTCCAGGTACGGTTGAATGCCTGTCCTGGTGCGACTACAGCAGCAGATATCCCTTGCTGGTCAACCATGTCGACTACTTCCATCCCATCCAGGCAATCCGGCGGGGCATCAGGAAGTGGAGTAGCAGTAGGTAATAATTCCGGCGAGGTGGAATAAACCAGGGAACTGCCTCCTGGCTGGATAAAATACCTGGCTTGAAGCCCGGCAATTATCCCAGCTTCAACAAGTCTTTGCGTAGAAGCATTGAGCTGTTTGATAAATTCCTGGTTGCCTTTTCGAACGGCAATGGAGTACTGCATCGGCGCCAATCCACTGCCAGCGAGGACAAAGCCGCGCGATTGTGTCAGAGACACAGCCGTGTCATAGTCCATATAGATCGCATCTACAACCCGGTTCATCAACAGCTCAAGCGCCTGGTCAACACTGCTGGCGAGGACAATATTTTCATTGAGCATATCGCCTTTTTGGAAAAGGTGACGGGAAAGGACAGCATGATAGAAAGTACCCGCAACTACTCCTATTTTTAATGCAGATATTTCTGCCAGTGTATTGTATTTATCTGTAGTGCCTCCGATCGTCGTCAGCACAGCGTCCTTGCCGTAGAAATATGGCAGCGTAAATTCTGCATAAGTGAGTAAGTCAGCAGAGGCGCCTGATCCGGAAACTGCGGCATCGATCTGCCCCAATTTCAACGCCATCCCCATACCATCCGGAGACATCTCGATGAACTCCACCCCAAGACCTAAATCCGTGGCAGCTGCGTGCAAATAGGCGATATCGTAGCCATCCAGGTTGAAATCAACGTCATAATAGCTGAAAGGTGTGAAATCACCTGAAACACCAACCAGGATACGTCCGCGGCTTTGTATCGCCTGCCAATCCGCCAATCCGGATGTGTGGGGCGGAGGGGGTAAGGAGTCGGTACGATGAAAAATGAAATTAAAAGTGATCCAGGCCAGAATCACAAGGCTGAATGCCAATAAGATCGTACTGGTAACCAGAACTATTCGTTCTAAAAAGGTTAATGGTTGGAAGACTTTAAACATAAGGCAAGTTGTTGAATAATAATATTGCAAGATTCACGCCATTCAGGCTGATCATCCTAATCTATTTTCACACAATTCCAGTTTTTTCCGGTCAAATCATACTGCATAAATTCGCGCCATAATTATGATATATTCACTATCAAAATGACCAACTAACATCACAATCCATGAACTCTCAGGCAGGTGAACTATGTCCAAATTAATGCGCTGTTTCTACTGTGGGCTACTCCAGGATGAGCCAAAAGGGGTCAAAGAATGCCAGCGATGCGGTGGAGAGCTGGGATACGAAGCTGCTTCCGGCTCAACAGAGGGCTCCTACCTGCTCGCTCAGCTGGAATTGGATCAGGTCCAGGCTCCGGCAGGACGCAATGTGGACCGCTACCTTCTGGCTACTCTCACCACCCCGGATGACATCCCAGAATCACAGTCTATAAAAACCACCGCCGGACACCCACCATTGAACTTCAGCATAGTATTGGATGTCTCCGGATCGATGCAGGGGCAGAAGATCGAATACGCAAAACGAGCTATCCAACAATCCCTGCACCACCTTCAGGAAGGCGATACCATATCATTGGTGACATTTTCGAATGACGTCCGCTGCATCGTTAAACCAGTTGTACTGAATGCCCAGGTCCGCAAGCAGGTTGAAAGCCTTCTTGATGAAATATTGGCTTCAGGCATGACAGCCCTGGATGGCGGACTTGAGATGGGGATTTTGAAAGCACTTGAACACAAGCAAGCGAATAACCTGGTTCTCCTACTCTCGGATGGGCAGGCGAATGTCGGTGAAGTTGATCTTGAAAAAATCGGAGTGCGCGCTGCACATGGTAGAAAAAATGGGCTGGTTATTTCATCCATCGGCGTAGGCTTGGATTACAATGAAGCCTTGATGGCTGAAATTGCCAACCAGGGGGGTGGACGTTTTTACCATTTGGTGGACGCTCAGCAAATTCCTGTTTACATGACCGGCGAATTGGGTGAAGCCGCCAATATCGCCGCCCGTCAGACCGTCCTCAACCTGAATTTACCCCCTGGATGCGCTTTGATCCCACTCAGCAGCGCTTATCCCGCCGAACAAACTGAGAATGTAGTTCGAGTTATGGTTGGTGATATACCTGCGGGTATTGAACTCGAGATTCCACTGCGCCTGACGGTTTTCGCTCAGAATGAAGGAACCCGGCTCAGCGTGGATGGCAAGGTCGATTACACCAGTCCCGCTGAGAACCGCCTGGTTTCAACCCTCAACCGGGTTACACTTCGCTTTACAACCCCAACTGGATTTGAACTGCGACAGGGTGTGGCTGCGCCAGTTGTGGAGAAAGTTATCAGACACCGTCAGGCTGCCTACGTTATGGGGGTATCGCGCACTGCCAATCGGAGCATGGAGGATGCCCAAAAGCAGTCAATTGAGGAATCCCAATCCCTTCGTGAATACGCATCACTGCTGGGTGAGGTTGACCAAGAAAAGATGGTACGCGATCTGGAAGCCGATATTAATTTCCTGGCAGCCAGTCCGGCGTCCTCAAAAATGCGAATTGCCGATGCTCAGAGCATTATCAGAGGATCACGCAAGTTCGGCAAATAAATATGTTATTCGCCTGAAGATTCCCAATAAATATCATCCTGAGATCCTAAATTTGTCAACACGACTACCCAGGTTGAATTTCCATAGGTCATGCTGGAAATATCGAAGCCCGATCCAGTCATCTCATCTACTTCGTCGCCTGGGAAAAAAGGACCCGTGACCCAATCCTGACCTTGAATGCCATCAACGGTTGAAAAAATAAGCGCCCACAACCCGTCACCGTAAGCAATCGCGGAAATATACAATCCTTCTCCCTTCCGCTCTTCGATAACATCTGTGTTGAAGAAATCGTCAGTATTCCATGCCTGATCCACGATCCCCGAATTTTCCGACATAATCACCAGCCACTCGCCATCTCCATAAGCCAGGGATGTGATCATAAAATCTTCTGACCAGCGCTGGTCAATAAATTCCTCAGGGAATTCGTTATCGAAATACCACCATTGATCGGTATAACCTACGTCTTGCGTGAACACAAACACCCACCCATCCTGTTCACTATAACTGGCTGCAGTAATGTAATACCCATCTTGATAACGGTTAGTAATTATCGTAGAAGGATCACCTTTTTCGGCGTTCCAACCCTGTTTACGTTTTGCGGGATCATAAATAAATGACGTAATCCACTCGCCGTTCCCATAAGCAACATCCAAGATCAGGTACTGCTCCAACCAGGCATCTTCCACGATCGCACTGGGGAATAAATTTCCAAGGATCTCTTCCGGCACAAGCACAGGGACCTGTGTAGAAGTCGGCTCAAGCGTTGGTTCATCTGTGAATATCGTGGGGGTGGCAGGTTCAGGCTCCTCCACATCCGTGTCTCCCATCACTTCCTCACCCACTACATCAGTAACTGTAGGTTCCAGGTCATTATCGATCACCAATTCGGTCACTTGAGTGATTGGCGCAGGAGTCTGGGTGGATTTGTTGTACAGATATCCGCCAGCAAAAATTAAGATACAGGCGACGAGTAGAAAAACTGAGAGAACTACCACCCCGCCGATCAACAGGCGGTTCTTTTTCGCTGGTTTTGGCGGTTCATATTCCATAGGCGTTCCGGGAGAAGGTGCCCCAACCTTTTCACCGGAGACAGTCACATCAATGTCTTCATCGGGGTAGGTTAGCGTAGGCTCCGTCGACTCCCTGGGTATTTGCGCGTCAGGATCACTTACCAACAGCGTTTGATCGGACTCCCGCTCAAATGTCACCGACACCGTTTGACCGGGTTGGTCCAGTGTTGAGACGGACTGATGGTCATCCATTATAGTATCGTCGAAAATTTCCGGTTTTACATCACCGCCACTTTCCATATCCATTTCAGACTGGACAGCAGTCCTGGAGGCAGCACCAACAACTTCGGTCGATTCCTGAGGAGATTGATCTTCGACGCTGGTTGAAGCGCCGGTTTCAGATCCAGGTTGTCCGGGTGATGTCTCTACATCGCCCATGTGACCCGTATCGGCTTGGTCAGCTATGGTGAATGAAACTTGATCTTCATCAGGAAAACTCGCCAATATTTGCCTCAGGTCAAATGCCATTTCATCTGCGCTCTGGTACCTCTTTCGCGCGCTTTCTCTACAGATTTTTCGATAACTGCAACTAATTTTTCAGGCACACCGGGTCGTAAGCTGCGTAAGTCAGGGACTGGGTCATTGAGGTGCATCATCATCAAAGACATGGCAGAATCTGCCTGATACGGTGGTCGTCCACTCACTGTTTCGAAAAGAGTCACCCCCAGTGAGTAAATATCTGAACGGGCATCAGCCAACTCACCACGGACCGTTTCAGGTGCCAGGTAAAGCGCTGTGCCAACCACGGCTCCGGTGGCGGTATGCCTGCTTCCCCCGGTGATTTTGACAATCCCAAAATCCATCAGGATGGCTTCATTCTGCATATTGATCATGATGTTTGCTGGCTTGATGTCCCTGTGGATCAAACCGCGCTTGTTGGCATAACCCACCGCATCACAGACCTGGGCAAAAAGGCTGCAGATTTCTTCGATGGGCATCACCCTACCAGATTGGTTCAACCTGCGCAGGCGGTCCTGTAATGATTCCCCGGGGATGAATTCCTGGACCATATAATAAAGGTCGCCATCCGAATTGAAATCATGAACCAACACAATATTGCTGTGACGAAGTCCTGCTACGGCAGTCGCTTCTTCTTCGAACCGGCTGATAAAACGCGGGTCATCAGCGAGATACGAGTGGATCATTTTGATTGCCACCACGCGTTTGAGATTCGGGTCGTAAGCCTTATATACTGCAGACATCCCGCCCTGACCAATTAATTCATCAATTCGATAACGGTCTCCTAAAATTTTCCCTAACCAGGATGAGCGATCAACCATAAAATTATTCCTTAAATCACAAAGTCCATAGAAGCACTACCATCAAATTCCTGATACCTTAAACTGTAAAATGAGTTTATTACTTCCATCGTAGAGGTACAACTGGTTGCCTAAAACTTCGAAACGGGATGTCGTCACCAATAACTGCAGATACCTTTGCTCCAAATCCGTGGCTGGTTGGGCACATGCTTTTTGGGTAATCTGGTAGTTGGGATCAAAGATCAGGTTAGTTCCGCTGGAATTATAGGTTCCGTTAAAATCATTGCATGCACCAAAGCCATTGAAGTTTGTGTTACTGGTAAAATTTAAATCCATCCCCAGTGACTGATCCACATTAATCATCGCTCCCACGCCATCGTAATAAGCCACCAGGCTCCATTCACTCCCCGGAAGCGGATTGGTAACTGGAGGTGTAGTTACATTTACTGACGCAGAAGCTTCGGCAGTCTGATTTTGAGCATTATAGGCTATATACAGGTAATTGACCTGTCCTGCTTTCTGCAGACAATCCTGAGCCTGACCGGATAACGGCGCGTTTTCGAGGATCACAGCGCCGGCGCGCATCAACACGGCGCGGGTTGCCCCGCCACCGGCTTTCCACGAAAGTAGAACACAGTTTCCAACCTGGACTTCATTGGGATTTACAGTGAAATATTCAACGACAGGTATCGAGGGAGCAGGGGTGGCGGATGGAATCGGAGTGGTTGGCTGGGTCAAGACGTTGATTTGGTCAAGTAATATAGTCTGTCCCCCGGGTCCATTTGCTTCCAGCTTATAGACCACCATCCCAAGCCCTGGCGGGCAGTCACGCGTGTTACCCACCTGCGGCGCGCTGCCCCAAATCTCGGTGTCTGAACGTAACAGGCGGACACGAGTAACCTGACCATCAATGATCCAGTCAAGATTCACGCACTGTCCCTGGTAAATCACGTCCGGGGGATTCAGATCGAACTTTCGGATCACGGGTGCACCAGGCGGCGGCTGGTTTACCACGATCTGTATCTGGCGGATTTCGATCCTTGTATCCTCGAATTCAGCCCTGAGCTCATACACTGACGTCATCGAAGGATACTCGATCTGAGAACCTTCGATCGCCACCGGGAAATTGTAATAATCCAATCCCTGGCGGTAGAAATAAACCTGCCTGGCTCCACTGACTCGCCAGACAAATTGGACTTTTTCGCCCCCCGTGATTGTAGTTGGATTGGCGGAAAATTCCATCGTTGGAGACGGAGTCTGCGTGGGAGAGGCTGTAGGCGTTGGTGTTGGCAGCACCTTGATCGCCACATACACTTTTTGACCAAAGGCAACCTGGCGCAGGTTGAACATGTTCCAAAATCCCTGGTACGTGCCCGGTTGGACCGGAGACACCATCTCGACATACATGTCATAGGTAGCGCCAGGTGGTACAAGCCCTCTCACCGGCGTCGGACGACCACCCATCTGCGAAGCTGAGGTATTCCCGTGGGCGTAATCCAGGTAATAGGAGCTGTCCCAGGTACATGTGCCCGTGTTCTTGATCCGCCAGCCTTTAATGAACGACTGCCCGGGTGGTAAGACCGGGATGCTGATCATGTTCTCGTCGTCCAGATTAAGGTCACTAATAAATTGCATATCATCAACACATCCCGGTGGGAGCGGCGTTGGAGGTGGAACCGGTTGTGGAGTTGCTGTGGGCGGCGGTGGAGGCAAAGTCTCGGTCGGTCCCAGGTTTAAATATATGCGCGCCAGTTCGTTGATTTTCCCTTCATTGTTCAGCTCAATCAACGCCCGGTTTATTTGTTCCAGGAATTCCGTGGAGCCGTTCCTGGCAGCGATGGCGTAACGCTGCTGGCTCAGACCCGTACCTGTGAGAGAAACACCCCCCTGGCTGACAAAGGAAATTGCAGGCTGCGCGTCCAGAATCACCAGGTCGATGTTCCCTGATTTTAAATCATTCACTGCATCATCAACGTGTGGATAAATGAATAACTGTTCCGTCCCCATCTTATTTACATCAACCAGGTACTCCTGCACGAGCTGTTCATATAATGAACCAGACTGCACCCCCACCCGGTAGGGGATGATCTGTTCAAGCTGAGTTATGGTGCCAATGGGACTGCCCTCTTTTTTCAGCAAAGCATCTGTGCCTACGAAATACACATTGGAAAAATCAACTAACGCTTCTCGTTCTGGAGTTACGGAAATGGCTGAAATCGCCGCATCAATCTGCCCGAGATAAAGCGCTCCGCCCAGACCATCAAAAGCATAGTCCTGGAATTCAACCCCTAAACCCAATTTCTTGCCGATCTCCCGCATCAATGCGATATCAAAACCATCAATTTTGAATTCTGGATTGTAATATTCGAATGGTGCATAATCTGCGGAAACACCAACCCTGATCTTCCCAGCCTCCTGGATTTGCTGCCAATCAGCTCCAACAGCAGCGGAAGTCGGTTCATTGGGAAAAGATTTTTCTGGTGTGAGCCAGCGAAAGAGAGACCAGGTTGCCAGGGCGATCCCGGTGATCACAAGGACAATACAAACGACAAGAACAATAATCTCCCATAATTTAAGCGATCTCATCGTGCCCTCCTGTTACAACTGATTACTACATTAGCGGCGGTAATGTTATCAAGCGTAAAGCAAAACTGACCTGGAAAATGGGTAAATTTACCCGATTTCCTAAATTATACACGCACATTTACCAGGCATCACCACTAAATATTGATGATGCTTTGAATAGAGTATACTTCCCCCTTGAACATGAAAATAGGATTGACGGTCCATCGAAGTATAATGAATGCTGCAATCATTATTATTTCGCAAAATCTAAAGATCCAATCGGAATAAAAGAAAATGAAAAAATATTACAACCTCAACCAGCTCAACTGGGTCCTTGCTGGTTGCACTCCGCACCAGTGGCAGTTGAATCCTTTCAGTGATATCAACGAAATCCCAGCCCTCGAAACCGATCCGATACCAGCTGCTGTTCCCGGGTCCGTTCAAAACGCCTTGCGGTTGGCAGGAAAGCTTCCAGACTGGAACCAGGGACTCAATGCCCCCCTTTGCGAATGGGTCGAAAACCGTCATTGGCTTTTTCAGACTGAGATTCCCGGGCGATGGCTGGGTAAAGAGAAAACAGTGCGCCTTGTGTGTCAAGGTCTCGATGACCGCGGCTGGATACTTGTAAATGGTAAGATACTCTCCCGTTTCGAGAACGGGTTTGTGCCTCATGAGGTTGAGCTTTCCCAGGTTTTAATTGAGGGGAACAACTTGCTGCAGATCATCTTCGATGTACCCGCACGCTGGCTGGGGCAATTTGGGTATACGTCTCAAATGACGGATTGGAAGGCACGCTTTTATTACACGTGGGATTGGGTCTCCAGGCTGGTCCAGATTGGTGTGTGGGATGTGATCACTCTCGAAGTTTCCGATGGATTGGAGATCCAGAATACCAAGCCAAAAACGACTTACGATCCTGTCTCCCAAATTGGGAAGCTGTATGTTGAAGGTAAGGTCAATGCTCTTCCCGGATGGCGTGTCTCGATAGAACTTACTCATGCCGGGGAAAAAATTTTCTTTCAGGAAAAGGACTGCGAAAATTTTAACCTGGAAGGTTGTAGCAGTGATGGTTTGGATATCTCTGCCTGGTATCCGGCTGGATGCGGCGACCAACCGCTCTATCATCTAGAAATCACTTTAATCGATAACCAGGGAAACTTAATCGACAAAAAGGAACGCATCATCGGTTTCCGATCGATTGAATGGACACAATGTCAGGACGCACCTCAGGACGCAGATCCATGGATTTGTGTAGTCAACGGAAAAAGCTTGTTCCTGCAAGGGTTTAATTGGACGCCGATCCGCCCCAATTTTGCGGATGTAACAGACAGCGAATACCGTAAACGACTGGAACTATACCGTGATTTAGGCGTGAACGTATTGCGAGTGTGGGGCGGGGCGGTTCTGGAGAAGGAAATCTTTTACCAGCTTTGTGATGAATTGGGCATCCTGGTGTGGCAAGATTTCCCCCTGTCCTCCTCCGGTGTCGATAACTGGCCTCCTGAAGATGAAACCAGCATCGAGGCTCTCTCCTTCACAGCCAAAAGCTACATCGCACGCCGACAACACCACGTCTCATTGTTGTGCTGGTGCGGAGGTAATGAGCTCCAGGGCGATCTTCAAGGTGGGAAGATCGGCATCGGCAAACCTGTGGACCTATCACATCCGCTGATCAAGCGGTTTGCAGACATCGTCGCTGAAGAAGATGAAGGCAGGCGTTTCCTGGTAACAACATCATCAGGACCCCGCTTTTATATAAATCCTGATGATATTGGCAAAGGACTGCATTGGGACGTTCACGGTCCATGGAAACTTCCAGCGGGGATGGAAGAATGGAGATCCTATTGGGACAAAGTTGATGCGTTATTCCACTCAGAAGTTGGCGCACCAGGCTGCAGTCCGGTTAATATAATTTCCTCTTTCAGCGGGGGAATGGAATTGATGCCGGCGTCGATTGCCAATCCATACTGGCGCAGAACGTCCTGGTGGATCGAATGGGAAGAATTTTCACAGGAAATGGGCAGAGAGGCCGGCAGCCTCCAAGAATTCGTCGAATGGAGCCAGAACAGGCAGGCGCAGGCGTTGGCAATCGTGGCGAACGCTTTGAAATCAAAATTCCCGCGCTGCGGCGGGGTGATCTTTTGGATGGGTCACGATTGCTTCCCGTGTACTGCCAATACCGCGGTTATCGACTTTCATGGTGAACCCAAACCAGCTGCCCTGGCATTGGGCGAAATTTTCAGAAGAGGTTAACTCAGCTGCACCGCAAGCACATCATAATAGGTTCCTGCTCCAAATCCATCGAACAAGATGTGGTCACCCCGCGAGAATTCCGGGAGTTTACGTAAAAATGCGATCATGTTCGATGCTGCGCTGACGTTTCCGAAGTCATTCACCACCCAGGGCATCGACAGAGGGATGCCATCCTTCGAAAGGGTCTTTTCTTTCAAACGGTTTATTTTGTAATTGGCGTGATGAACAATGGCAACAGCGATGCGTTTGTCGGGTAATCCGATTTTACCCATCATTTCCTGGTAAGCGCGGAATACCTCCGTAACCACTTCGACACCGGATCGCACGAACAACTTTACCATCCCCATAGGACCCGACATTGCAATTGGCTGACCATTACCCGGCTCGTTCATCATCCCGGCTACGCGTATGTGGTTTGCATCATTCACAGAATATTCAACCAGGGACTGCCCAGGGACACGCAGGCGTGAGTGCGGGTAATACATTTTCACCGCCAGCACACCTTCTTCATCGAAGACCTCGTGGTTCTTGCCCACCAGGAATTTCATATTTTCACCCGGAATTATGCCAATCACTCCGGCGCCATTGCCGAACAGCTGCATGGCGAGTTTGTCGTTCGAATGACGGATAAAGCGGCTCAAGCCCTCGAATCCGCCTACTAGAACCTTTTTCCCAGCCAGCTTATCCGCAATGTTCCCCTCACCTTTTGGAGAAAGGGCAGGATTGAGCGACAGATGCAGGCTGCCTACGGAGCCATCACACGCCTTGTGTACACTCACTTTCAAAGCATTTTCACGGATCCCAGCTTTATGGCTGATTTCATCAACAAAGTCTTTTGAAATCGGACCGCTCATACCAATCAGAACCGCATCGACCTCACTGATATCCCAACCACAGGCTCGTGCAGCCTCGCGCAGTAAGGTGGATCCCACTTCCAATTCCAGCTCATAATCCTCCTCATCGCTCAACAAAGGTGTATGATGGCGGAACATGAAACCCAAATCATCCAATTTCATCGCTTCCCCTTCAAACATCGCCTCCCCAATCCTGTTTTCGATGAAAGGTATGAGTGATTCATTATCGTAACTCTTCCCCCATGCCCCATAAACACCACCAATACCCACACCTATGTTTTGGACTACTTCATAACCAAATGGGACACCACCGCCCACTTTCACCTGGCGAACATAAACACCTTTTCGCTCATAAAAAGGAACATCACGATAATCCTGCTGTTCCCCGGTCTGTTCAATCAATTCATTTTTATCCATTAAAATCATACTCCTGCTACAAAATATACAATCAGATAATTCTTATCTGATTAACTCACATATATTAACCCATTAAAGCTCAAAAAGCCTCTCATAAACGATCAGATTAATGAGAATCGATACCTTCATTACCTGAATTTGTCTTTTTATGAGTTTCTAGGAATCCTTTTGATTCCTCACAGAATGCATTGACTGGTTAAAAAGAAGTGACATAATAAGAACATCCTTTCAAATTTGTTAGGATGAAACTCGCTGGATAAAACCGTCAGAAAATGGCCTCCCGGAGTAGGTCGCTATGATCGATGCACCCGTAATGACCACCAATAATATACGCCTGAAAGCTGCCGGCGCTTCACACCGCGGGCTGGTCAGGAACAACAACGAAGACCATTTCTTAATCGAGCCTGAACTCGGTTTATTTTTATTAGCCGATGGCATGGGTGGTCACCAGGCTGGTGAGGTTGCCAGCAGGATCGCAGTCGAAGCCATTTCCAGTCTGATGCATAAATTTAATTTGAAGGGTCACCTGTCCCCTGAATTTTTACTCCCAAAAGTCACCACCGCAGTGCATAAATCAATCCGCAAGTTCGCAGAGCTAGATGACAACCTGGTCGGGATGGGCACTACGCTGGTAGCTGCCTGGTGGCCAGAAGATGCCAAAACCCTCTGGCTGCTTCACGTGGGTGACAGCAGGGCATACCTGCTGCGTAAACGATCCCTGCAGCTTTTGACCGAAGACCACACCTATATCAATGAATGGCGTCGATCTGGCGAAGCTACAGCCGAAATGCTCGAATTGATGCCCCGAAATGTACTCTCCCAGGCGCTTGGTTTCAGCCAGGAGATAACGCCTGACCTTTCTCACCTCGACCTGCAAGCTGGGGACCGGTTGTTATTGTGCAGCGATGGCTTGACCGATCTGATCAGCGAGGCAGACATCACCACGATGTTGTCCAGGTCCGGTGATCCGGCAGCTATTTGCGAGAACCTGATCGAGGCTGCACTGAAGAATGGTGGGCGTGATAACATCACCGTGGTGGTGTTCGAAGCAGTATAACCCCGGTTCACTGAAAAAAACTTAATCCAGCGGTTAATCATAGCTTTTTCATCAACAAAGCCTGGTTTTAGCTGCATCATCAATTACCCGCAGAATTGGTTTAGAATAGGACCATCCAAAATGGTTAGTTTGGCATCCCAATTAAAACGGCAGCATGATTGATGACTGAATTTTCGAGACCCGTAATCCTGTTGGTCGATGATGAACCGGATATCACCACCAACCTGGCATCTTTCCTGGAAAGATCCGGTTTTTCTACGCATACTGCCTCAGATGGTGTGGAGGCATTGGGGTCAATAACCAGCAACCAGCCTGACCTGGTAGTCCTGGATGTACTCATGCCCCGGATGGATGGACGGGAGACTTTGCGCCAGCTGCGTAAGAGTGGCAACTGGCTGCCGGTGATCTTACTCACCCAGGTGGGCGAGTCGTTCGAACGCGCCATGGCGTTGGAGGAAGGAGCTGACGATTACCTTAACAAGCCTTTCGATCCGCAGGAACTGGTGGCGCGCATCCGCTCCGTACTTCGCCGCGCCAAACCCGGGCAGCCTCCGCTCAGCGCTTCATGGAATTTGCAGAGTGGCGATTTGAAATTCGACCGGCGCTCTCGCAGGGTTTTCATCGCCGATACTGAAGCTACACTAACCCCCAAGGCGGTACTGTTATTGGAGTTCCTGATGACCCATCCAGATGAATTACTCAGCCGTGAGCGCCTCCTGGATGTCGTCTGGGGCTGGGATTACCCGGTAGGTTCAAGGGCTGTTGATACGCGGATAGCCGAGCTTCGCAGGGTGTTGAATGATGACTCCAGCAACCCGTTATTTATAGAAACTGTTCCCGGTTTGGGATACAGGTTTATCGCCAGGGTGGAGGCGCGATAATCCATGATTAAATTGCGCTGGCTCACCATCTTGCTGCCATTGCTCCTTGGAGGTACCCTGGCAATCCTGATGGTGACCGGTGTGATATCCAACCCAACCATGGTATCCAGGATGGATCTGGCTGCAGCCGTGCAAATTTGCGGCATCAGCATCGCAGTCTTACTGTCGCTATTCTTCAGTTTAATCGAATGGAACAACCGCTTGAAACAGGATCTCAGGCAGCAGGTGGAGTCCGAAGCGCTCGAAGACCGGCGCAGGTTTTTACAGCGTTTGGATCATGAACTGAAAAACCCTCTTACCGCTATTCAGGCAGGATTGGCTAACCTCACCTCTGACCTGGATAAGGATGTAGTGACCAGCATCAAGGCTCAGGTACAGCGGCTCAGCCGCCTGGTGAGTGATTTGCGTAAGCTTTCTGATCTGGAAACCCGTCCAATCGAAAATGACCCTGTTGACCTGGCTCTGATTTTGAGCACCGTCGTAGAACTTTCCCAAGATCGAATTTCAGCTGATACACGCAACCTGATCCTTTCCCTTCCACAGGCTCCCTGGCCGCTGCCCATGGTGTCAGGTGATGCCGACTTACTCTTGCTATCATTTCATAACCTGGTAGACAATGCGGTTAAGTTCAGCCAACCGGGTGATAATATCGAGGTCAGGGCTTTCGAAGACAATACTCAGGTTGTTGTCGAAGTTGCAGACACCGGTCCCGGCATCCCAGCTGAGGAACTCCCCCACATCTGGGAAGAGCTTTATCGTGGAGAAAGCGCCCGCGGCATCCAGGGGAGTGGATTGGGACTGGCGCTTGTCCGCGCAGTGGTGGAACGACACAGGGGTCAGGTCACCGTTCGCAGCAGGGAAAAACAGGGCACCGTGGTGAGTATCCGCTTACCGGCATTAAACCTGAGCCAGAACCAACCATGATATCGATATCAGTATGCTGGTATTCCTGTCCTTCATGGTCATCATCCACTCGTTGGCTTTTTACATGGGGAATGCGAGTCTTTTCAGCCAGCAGGTTTTCAACGCAATGATCACCTTTGCGCTTTATCCCATCAGCCTGTTCGAAGGAGGCGGCAGGTTTGTGCTATACGTGATCCTGCCTGCGGCATTTATGGGCTCGGTGCCTGCCAGTTTTGTCAAGTCTGCCAGTTGGATCGATCTGCTCCAACTCGGTCTTGCAGCAGCAATAATTTCCACTCTGGCATTAATCATTTTCAGCCGCGGGCTGAAGCGTTACGAAAGCGGCTCAGCCATTCAAGCTCAATATTAAAAAGGATAAAAAGATGAACATCATTCTGATCATATCTGACACATTTCGCTATGACAATTTATTCGACCGGGCTTCACTCCCGGTTAAAACTCCAAACCTGGATGCTTTTGCCGACTGGTCAGTGAGTTTCAAGAATTTTTACACGGGCAGTTTCCCTACCATCCCTCAGCGCACAGATTTGATCACCGGCAGAACTGGCTGGCCGCGATATGGGTGGCAGGATCTGGCTCTCAGCTCCGCAAACGCATTACCGCAGCTGTTGAAACCAGGTGGGTTTGTCTCCCAGCTGATCTGCGACTGCCCACACCTTTTCAACACTGGTTTCCAGAAAAAATTCGACGCTGCTGTGGCGACACGTGGGCAGGAAGGCGACCTTTTCCGGCTGCGCATGAATGAGAAGATCGACGAGACAATGCCCAGGGAAAAAACCCGCGATGGCGAACATTTTCAAGCCCACCCCCTGGTCAACCTGCACCGCTGGCAGAACCAGGATTGGCGTTACGAAAAGGACACGTTCCCACCACGTACTGCAGGACTTGCGGTTGACTGGCTGGAGGACAATTACAAGTTTTCGCCATTTTTATTGTGGATTGACTTCTTCGACCCGCATGAACCCTGGGATCCTCCCGAATATATGGTCTCCAAATACAACCCATCCTATGAAGGAGCTGCAATGCTGCATCCTAATTATGGACTGGCGACTGACTACACGCAAGAAGAGTTGTTAAACCTCAGAGCTCATTACTGCGCCGAAGCTGAACTCGTCGACCGCTGGGTTGGGCGCATCTTTCAGAAAATTGACGATCTGGATTTGTGGGAGAATTCAATCGTTATCTTCACCACCGACCACGGCACCAGCCTTGGAGACCACAACCGCACCGGCAAGAGCAATATCAATTCCAGGGACACGCGTTACTGGCCAATTTATCCCGAAGTCGCCCATATCCCGTTCATGATTTCCGCCCCAGGATTGCCAGGAGGTGTGGAGGTGGACGCCATCGCCCAACCTGCCGATATCCTGCCCACGATTGCAGACCTGTGTGGGTTAAAGTTGAATGCCCCAGAATCTATTCATGGCAGTTCCTTTGCGCCAGTGCTGAAAGGCGAAACAGAAACTCACCGTCCATACGCCATCTCCTCCCAATTTTTAACGCTGGATGGCGGAAAGTTAGCGGCAGAATCTGTTTCCCCGGTTATCTACACGCAAGATTGGGCGTTCGCACCTATTGGCGCTGTTGGCAGCCGCGAGTTGTTTGACCTGTCCAGCGATCCCGGCTGCAGCGTAAACATCCACACACAAAACCTGCAGCAATCAGAGCAGATGGAAGCACTGTTCCGCCAATGGCTCGACCTGAACCAGGCAGATCCAGCCATCGTTGAGGCGTTGTTCAACAATTAAATTGTTTCATGTGGCAGGTGGTGTTGGCTAGACCGCACCGCCTGCATTTTCCCAAGCTGTTCCGTAACATTGATCTTTAGGAGATCTTTAGATTCAAAACAGTGAAACCTAAGGTCAAGTTTTTATGCTAAATGATAAATTACTCCTGTAATTCAAAATTTACAAGGAGTAATACATGAGAAGCAATAAAACTTTCACCCTAACAGCCGTCCTGGTTGTCCTCACCCTCACTATTTCTGCCTGCGCTCCCGCTGTATTCGCCGGAAGCAACCTGGTGAGTAAACTGCAAGAGAGAGTAGTGGAGGTCTCAACTCAACCCATTGAAGAAATTGCATTGACTGTGGCGGAGCAGCCCGAGCAGGAATTGGCTTTTCCAGCGGTTCCATCAGCCAACGAATCTGCAGCTGCAGCGCAAATCGATGAGACGCTGGCAGCATACCAGGGCGCGCTGATGAATGTTTACGAGAAAGTAAACCCATCGGTAGTCAACATCCAGGTAAAAGTCGACCCTGCATCATTGTCCTTGGGTGGTCTTCCCTTCGAGCTCCCTGAAGATATGCCATTCGAATTTCCCAATCCTTATGGAAGTCCGGATGAAGACAATCCTGAAGGAAATCCAGAGGACGAACAACCCGGAACACCCTACGGAGAGGGTCTGGGTTCAGGGTTTGTTTGGGATAAAGACGGTCACATCATTACCAACAATCACGTTGTCCAGGGAGCACTGGAAATACTCGTGCTCTTTGCAGATGGCACAATCAGCGAAGCGCAACTCGTGGGCACTGACCCGGACAGCGACCTGGCGGTCGTGAAAGTTGACCTTGCAGCTGACAAACTCATCCCAATCACGGTCGCTGACTCGGACAGCGTGAAAGTAGGACAGCTGGCAATCGCTATAGGTAATCCCTTTGGTCTTGACGGCACAATGACAGTTGGGATCGTCAGTGCTAAGGGGCGCTCCCTGCCAACCGAATCGGTAACCGGACGCGGATTCTCTATACCGAATATCATCCAGACCGACGCACCCATTAACCCCGGCAATTCCGGTGGGGTCCTGGTGGATGCAGACGGCAACTTGATCGGTGTAACGACAGCCATTGAATCTCCTGTGAGAGCGAATGCAGGCATCGGATTTGTTGTGCCATCGAACACCGTACTAAAAGTGGTGCCTGATTTAATTAATAACGGCGCATACGAGCATGCCTGGCTGGGCATCGCCGCCGGGACACTCACCCCGGAGATCTCCGAAGCGATGAACCTTGACAAGAACACCCGTGGTGTGATCATCAGCGAGGTTGTGGCAGGTGGTCCGGCAGAAGAAGCCGGGTTAATCGGCAGCAGCGAACAGGTGACCATCAATGGTATTCCGGTGAACATCGGAGGTGACATCATCACCGCCATCGATGGGCAGGTTATACACGAAATGGACGACGTGATCTCATTCCTCGGCGCTAACACCGTTGTCGGTCAGTCAATCAAGGTCACCGTTTTAAGGGATGGCAAGGAAACTTCCCTGGACGTCACCCTTGGTAAGCGTCCGGAAACTGTCCAACTTCAGAATGCACCTGTCCAGCCTGAGACTCCTTTTTCTGATCCTGAGGAGAAATCCGCACCGAGTTCAGGAAAATGAGGAAGTCAAACCTCGCCTGGGAATTTATGGACGAGAAATTGACACCGCCCTGGTCGAAGCACTCGACCTGCCAGTGAACTCAGGCGTATTGGTATTAGAGGTCATCCCAGGGACCGCCGCAGAGTCAGCTGGATTGGTCGGAGGTTCAGAAATTGTAGTAGTTGATGGGCAGCAGATTTCGGCAGGTGGCGACATCATTGTCGAAATCGGCGGGGTAGAAGTGAGTAGCATTGATGAGCTGCGCGAACAACTGCTGCAGTATGTACCCAATGCCCTGATAAACCTGACCATCATCCGCGACGGTAAAAGCTTGCAGCTCAACGTGCAGCTGACTGATTAATCCGCATATTTCTGCCAGGCTGAAGAGCATTTTAAAGGTAGACAGCCTGGTTTTCCTCCCCTCGTGAACCCCCTCCCGACCTCCTGCGGGAGGGGGAACACTTTACCCGCACGAAAATGGTTATGATGCTCCCGGGTGCACAGTTGGCTATAATAAGAAGTACGAGTCGATAATTCGTTGACGATTATTCTTGGAATTGGTAAATTGGTGGTGGTTTATGGGAACTCGTGCCTGGAGTTCTTCGTCTACGACCATAACTTTTTTTTAAGGATGAAATTATGATGAAACCTGGATTCTCGCCTTTCAATTTATTTGGAATACTGACCATATTGTTTCTCGCTCTGCTGGCAGGCTGTTCATCTACCCCCACAACCCGTACGGAGTCCGATCCCGTCAAACCAACCCAGGCAGAAGAACAGGCAGAACCAATTCCCAGCCCGTCTACTGAAGAAAAGTTATTGGCAGACATCCAAAAACTGCAGCCAGGCGACCTGTTGGTGCAATTGGATTACGAACCTACCTTCTCAATGCCCCAGTATCTTCACGCCTTTGGCAGATTTCCAGTATTCAGCCTGTATTCAGATGGAAAAATTATTTACCAGGACCCCGCAAATAACTACTTGTTAACCGTGGATATAACTCAGGCAGAGGCTGCCAGTTTCGTGCTCACATTGTACGAGGCTGGAGCGCTGGAATTGGATAACTACCTTGACCAATGTTATCAGTTATCGGAAGATGAACAAACATGCATCGCTGATGGCGCTTATTCTCTGCTCAGGATATTTACGCCAGACAGCATCATGAAAGAGGTGAGGAATTATGCTGGTTTTGCCAACAATATGGAGGCGCTGGATAAGATAATAAATACTCTTCACCAGTTTTCCCACCCGGACGCCGAAAGATACCAGGCTCAACAGGGAGCATTATTCATTACCGCACTTTCCGCTGACCAGGTCGATGACTCCGTCGATGTGCCATTGTTCCCGCTCCACCCACCATACGCACCGCCTCCCCTTAAGACTGGAGAAACATGGGTGGTTGAATTAGGTCCATTAGAAATCGCTACATTTATAGATCTCACGGACGGCGCTTACACTGCAGAAGTAATGCTCTACGAAGGTCAATTTTACAGGATTGAATTCGTACCCTGGCTGCCAGGAAACAATTTCAGCCCTGAGCTTGCCGCTGCATATCCGGCGACCATCATGGAAACCTCCGAGCAGCACTGGTTGGGAAACTGCCCTCCTGCCCCCGACCTGCCCTTTGCTCAAGGTTCACTACGCCTGGTCTACTTACACCAGGGTGACCTGTTTGTTCTTGATGAAAATGAAGAGCCCGTCCAATTAACTGACGATGCCAATGTCCTCGACTTTATCCTTTCGGCTGATGGCGCCTCGGCATTTTTCACGCGCCAGGCAGGGGAAGGGATCGATATTTGGGGCGTAGACCTGTTCAAAGCAGAGGTTTATCCGCTTGTACAGGATTTTGCTTCTGCGACGGATTTAATCTTTCATGCGGTTTCAGAAGACAACGAATGGCTCCCGTTTTCGATGCTGACCGATCCCACCCATGGAGAATTGTGGGTTGTGCGCACGAACGGAACAGGTTTAAAGCAGCTGGTAACAACCGAAGAACTGCAAGAGTTTCACCCGGAATTATCCGACTTTGGCGCTATCCCCGCAAATGTCACCTGGGTTCCTCAGTCTATGTTATTGGTATACGATGCCCTTCCCATGGGCGAAGGTTTGATGATTTACATCCCCATCAATGCCCTGGTTGATGTTTCCAGTGGTGAAAAATTCGAATTTGTGCCAGGTTTCATCGAGTTTTCACCGGATGGGAACATGTTAGTGGCAAAACAGCTTGATCATTTGCTGATCGCCAATGCAGATGGCAGCGATTCCTTCATCCTGCCGGTCGATTATTTCGCCGTCGGGCTGGGGGAATATTATTCATACCCACCCGTCGCCTGGCTACCAGATTCTAAAAGTCTGTATGTCGCATCTCCAGAAACAGGTGAAATTGATTATTCACTACTCACAAATACCGCTCATATTCTTTCTATCTTACCTGCTTCATTGAACCTGGAAGATGCTCAATCCCACCAGGTGAGTTTGCTTTCAGGCTTTCCAGGATCTTTCCAATTTTCACCTGGTGGGGCAATGATATCTTTCTGGAATGCACCTGAACAATCTAACGAGCGGTCTCTTTATGTATCGCTCTCAGATGGAGCAGAATTAGCACTGTATGATCAAAAGGAATTTGCCCAGATGCTTGCCTGGTCACCGGACGCAGCTCATTTCATTTATACATTTGGCGAAAACCTTGAATTCCAGCGAATCATGCTGGGAAATCCGTGTAAATCTGGGAAACCGGTGTTCGAAGGACCCTATTCAAAAGTTGAATGGCTTGATGCTGAACGTTTCCTCATTGAAGTCTCGGATTATGATGCCAACTCAAGCCAGCTCTTCCTTGGAGATACCAGTCTGAACGTGGTTCTCCTGACCGGATTCGAGTGGGTTAATTCTCCTCGCTGGGAAAAAGTGCTTCTCCCGTGATTGAACCTGGCTCCATCAGGCCGCGGCTGGTCGTCTCCGAATACAGAGCCTTCTTCTTGTAGGCGATGATGAAAAAACCGCGCAATGGTTCTCCGGTCGATTGGCTCAAAATTGGTTTTTTCTGGGTGCGGTCCACCGTCAAATGCACTGACCGTCCGGGATAATTTGGCTCATACAGGTAAATTTTCGTCAGCCTGCCAAATTCTGCGTCCTCGTAACCTGTTGCCAGTACCTGGTGATTCAGGGTCAGGTTACCAAAACCACCCACACGGATCAAAGCCAGGACTACGGGTTCACCTTTTAGCAAGCGTCGTTTCAATTTGGTCAATTCGTATTGGCAGGTGCGCCTTGCAGCCTCCGCATCCGTACGAAGCATCCAACGCAGCACATCCAGAACTACCAAACCACTCAGGCTGTCAAGCTGCCGGTTCCACAAATGTAGGATGAAACCCATACTCAGGTTCTCCACCCTGTCCTCAGCGATCACGGGTTTACCTGCCAGGAAATGATCAATGGCTGCGCAGCTCATCCCGCCGCACAGACCATAGACGATATTTCCCAGGTCGATCCCATTGACAATAGGCAGACGGACAGAGGCCCCCAGATCCAGCTCAAACCGGTTTGGAAACTTAAAGGCAAACTTTTTCGCATCGAATTTTGTTAAAGTAGCGCTCACCAACCCACCTCCTTATTTGCCACGAAATACGGGATAAAATTCACCCGGCAGCAAGCGCGGGTCACCATAAAGGATAAATGCGAGCCAGTCAATTTGATCGCGGCGTTCTTGCTCCAACTTCAAGGATTGGCGCGCCCGGCGCAAACACTCTCCGATAGAAACATCACCTATCAGGAAACTGGCATAGAATCTTTCAACCAGCCTGCGAGCTGCATCTTCTTCGACCGCCCACAAGGTACCCACGTACGCCTCAACCCCAGCGCCAAGGAAAGCGCCAGGAAGGTCGAACGCCTGGTTTTCATACTCAACTGGCTGCCAACCTTCACCAGCCCCACTGAAACATGAGGAAGAAAACACCATGGTTGGCGGTGCCGATTGGATCGCACTGGTCAAGGTGCTTGTGGTAGCATCGCCATCCGATAGAATCCAGGCGCTGTCATTCCCTGAAGCGTGCGAATGTCCTGAGTAATGCACAAGACCAAATTTCCCGCTGGATAAAGCATTAAGCACCTTGATTCGATGGCACATATCTCTACCCATGAAAACTTCCACATCACCAAAATATGGACTGTTGTCCAGGGCGCTTGCCAGCCACTCAATCTCGTATACAGCTGCCTGCAGATCCCCGGTGGGATCACCGACTAAAAGCGCTCTAACAGCCCCAGGACCTCTCACAGGTGGATTATTAAGACCTGGCGGTTGGTTGCTGATGATGCTCCTGCCAACCCTGAAGGGGATTTCGCCGGCGTATGCTGCCTCCAGCATCAACTCCCAGGGGATATCTTTCAGGGCTTCATCCACCAAAAAATTAATTGTGCAGTTGGGAGGCGGTTGTTCGAGATAATTCTTTACCATCATGGTGGCATACTGTGATAACAAGAAATTCCCAATTTCCTCCACATTCCTGAATACAAGGTCAGGTATATTCTCATCTTTGCCGATGCTTCTTCGACGGTGGTCCAGGAATCGATTGAAATTCTCAAGGAAATCCTTGCGCAAATCACTAGCAAATTGTTTTTCTGCTGCCAAAACCCTGCCACCCCGGGAATTGAACATGGTGCGGATGGTACTTTTTTCTGCGCGCCTGCCGCTACCAGAATGATGGTGGTAAAGCAAGCTGATGGAAACATCCGCCGGACGGTCTTCCAGACGTTTGAGCCCACCCATTTTCTCAAGGATAAACGAAGCCAGAAAAGGAATGGACAACTGCTCCTTGCCGTTCTGCCCGCGATAGACCAAACCATGGTCCACCAGCCACTGAATGGTGTCTTTATGCAGCAGATCACGCGGGTCCCCCTGTTGGATGATTTCTCCCAACCTGGCGTGCGCATTCAGGTCGCCCATTGCCAGCGCAGGACCCAGGATTTGCACCTGCTCCTCTGAAATCACCGCCCTTGCCAGGTGGTACAGGTCCACAGCGGCTTTATGTGGCAGAACTGAATACGTGTATTCGAAAAATTCGCGCAAAAGTTGGTCGATCAATTTCCTCGAATTCTCAGCGATAGCCCTGAGTATGGCTCTGTTCCACCCTTCGCTAAGGATCTGGGGAGAGTTCAATACGACCCTCTTCATCCGGTTCAACATCAAGCTGCATCCCAGGCTGATGGAGAACGGATGCACACCGGCGGTTTCATCGATGAAACGATGAAATTCCAGCGGAGCCAGATCAGTAACACCCATGTACCTCTGGTAAACCGCATCTACCCAATCAGTACGTCCAGCCTCTGTAACTACACCCACAACCATGTGCTCCAGGGAGGCTGAAAATAATGGAGCTTCACGCGCTGCCAGAAGTAAAGGCTGCACGAACTGGTCTTCGCTTGGAGAAGCAAAAAAGAAACGCACCTTGTGTTGTGCAGCTTCTACGGCGTGATAAAACGAAAGCAATTCACTCTTGATCTGGTATGTGCCAACTTCGGGAACAGCACCGGCAAATTGAGCCTGCGCCAGGGTTTCATCCAATGGGATGCCATCACACAGGAACACCAGCTCGAGGGAGTCGTCGGCTAAATCTGAGCACAATTCCAGGAAGCAGCCCGAATCCATATCTTCGCTGGCATATGCGTGGCGTAAACGGGCTCTCCTATCAGGATGCGCTTCATCACGCAGCATGGCGATGATGAGTTTACGGAAGAGAAAAGCATCATCCCCCACCGGGACATTTGATGTGAAATTCACCCTGAAAAACCTGCGCCCCTGCCCCAGGGTACTGCCAGGGATCTGGGATCGATAGTAAAGCTGGTCAAGGAGCATCCACTTGCCGGTACCTGCTCCTCCTGACAAAAGAAGGTGCTTCTTACCGGGAACCTGGTCTGTTAGCAGCCGTTCAAGCAACTCCATTTCAGCCTCACGGGCGAAGAAATCACGCGCCTGGCGCACTCTATCCTGAGGGTCGTATGGAGTCCCCAGGATGGCATTCGCTTCCCGTAAGAAGTCTGTCACACGTCGGAAGTTTATATCTTCGTATGCGTTGGTCTGAGCTGGTCCCTCGAGGATAAGGATGACCTCTTTAAGGTTCCTCTCCTCTGCTAAAAACGTCTTAACCGCGCCGCAAACACTGCGTGCGGCAGTATTCATCGCCAGCATGGGTTTATCCAAACCAAATACCTGGACAGCCAGATTGCGTATGCCCATGCTTTCAGCTTTTTCCAGGCTTTGCACACAGGCTGCAGCGATCAGCTCCTCCAGGCTGCTGCCAGAAAAATCGTAATCCACAACGGCAGCATGAAAAATATATCGCGGCAGGGCGTGAATGCTTTCATTTGAGTTATCGCTGCCCTCACTGGTGAATTGGTGCAGATCGCTGACCACCACCGTTCCTGACTTCACCGGGCTTAGTTCTTGAGCCTGACGGGCAAATTCACCTCCAATCAACCTGTAAATAGCTGCCGGCAGTCCGGCAGACATGGTCAGGTAATTGTCACCGTTGATGACCAGCGCACCAGGTTTGGTCTGCTCAAGGATATTGAAAATATCACCATGCAAAACGGACACCTTGCTGGTGCCAAATTGAAAATCTGTCTTCAGGTGCTCCGGTATCATGAATTACCCCGGGATCAGGATAAAGCTGAGAAAATCTTCAACTTACGCAGATCCTGCGGGCATTCCAGCTGTGGTGTTTGTGTGAACTGCTTCATTTTTTCGGTTGCCTCACGCATCATCTGTTCATAGGATAGGTTCCCATTTGCTTCGCGGATGGCTTTTCCGAGAGCCCAGGTGAACGCACCCCGGTATGAACCCTCAATGAATGCGTCTGCCGATGTTTGTTCAGACCGGCACCCTGCAAGCAGGATGTGCTTATTCGTTTCCACCATCTGGAAGCGGTTCTGTCGAAAACGTTTGCGCAGCAGAGCGCGGATTTCATCGATTTTGTTCGCCCATTGATCCATTGGAATTGCTTTCAACATTTCGACCATTTCCCTGGCAATGTATGCTTCTTCGTCTTCCGCCAGTGCATCCTGTTTTTGAAGAATCAGGTCTTTTACCTCTGGAGGCGGGGGAATGTAACGTGACTTGAAATCTATGTTGCTGTCCAGCAAGTCCCTTTGGATGGTTCCACTATGGCAGCAGTCCGCCAAAAAGGTGAAATTTACCTTTTCAGGCACATTCTTAAACACCTCATAAAGATCATCGTCTGTGAAAGGTGATGACCACGAGTGGTCGTAGGGCACAATCACTTCGTCAAAGCTTTCTTGCTCGTCACCACTTTTATCATCCACCTGTGTCCCGTGGCTGGAGAAGGCAAAAATGCGCACATCCCCTCCGGCATAGTTGCTGAATAACCAGTTCAACTCCTCGCGGATTGCCTTACCTGTCGCTTTGGTATTCTCCAATGTGTGAATGTCTTCATCCTGGAAACCGTAAAATGTGCGTAAAATTTCACGCATATCCGTCGAATCGTTGACACAACCGCGCAGCTTCCAGGCAGGATTCGGAAATTCATTCACACCAACCAGCAAGGCACGGCGCGAGGTGGGTTCGTTCCCGCGCGCCTCAGCTTCCACAATGGCGATAACGGGTTCTGGTTCCTTAATGGGCAAGCTGTCATCGATCTCGATTACGGCATTTTCATCTAATACGTCCAGGGACATGGCATGAGCACCCTTCTGCAGGCTGGTCCAGGTATAACCGTAAACATCCGCTTTAAAAGTTGTGCGGAACTGGCGCGTGGAGTCCGTCTCATTGGTCACCAGGAACTCAATCTTTCGTCCGTCCTGCTTCGCAGCCTGGGCGATCCACACCAGGGTCTCCAGGTCAGGATTGTCATGCTTGCCATTGGCAGAGATCAAATAACGGTCAGCGGTGATTGTCTGGAAGAACTTGAGCGAGGCATTGCGCACGCTGCCGTGATGGGGCAGCTTGAGGATATCAACGTGGAAAGTCCCACCTGACTTCAACAATTTTTGGGCACGCAGCCCCTGAAGCAGGTGATCGCCACGCCCATCCCCAGTCAGAAGCAGCTTCTTGCCATCGACTTCGACCAGGAACATAATACTGCTCATGTTTGGTACAGACTGGTCCAGCGCCCTGGGAGTAATGCCCTTTTCCAGCTCTTTTTTACGCTTTTCCAGCCATTTCATCCATTCCTTGCGTAATTTTTCCAGGTTTTTCTGGCGAGGACCCACAACGGTCAATTTCATGTTCCCCAATTGGATGGGTTCTTTATTTGTTTCAACGCTGAATAACTGTTCACTGCCCAGATCGGGATTAACTGGAACCCCTGACGCACCCGCCAGGGTGGTTAACCGATCTCCCTGGGCGATGCTGCGGTCTTTAGAGAGAACAAAATCAGCTTCACGAGGCGCGAAAGCTCGTTCAGTCAGGTCAAACAGCTGTTCCTCTATGTCGCGGCCGACAATTTCATTAAACGAATTGTGCCACAAGCCTTGCACATCAAGCTCTACGCTTCCAGATTGCAGGTCTCCAAACAAATCGAGGAGACCATTTACATGGTCATCGTCCACATGGCTGAGCAGCACACGTTCGACGCTGCCCCGCGGTGCGACCTTCGTTTGCAGGAACCCACGCAGATGGTCATCGTAAACTCCACCTGGTCCACCATCGATCAGCATAAACGCTGTTTTCCCATCCGACAAATACTCTAATACCAGGCAGTCACCTTCCTCAGCCTGGAGAACGTGCAATCGCAGCATGGTTTCCTCCTATAATATTTTGAACGGGTGTAACTGACTATATTATAGGATAAAAAAGGTATAAGTCAACGAAATAATTTATCAAACCCTAAGGGTTGTGAAAACCCTTAGGGTTTGGTCTTAGTTCCCCAAAAACCTGTCGACGATTTGCTGTCTGTATTCTGGTGAGAGAGAGTGGAAGTAAGCGCTGTAACCGGTGACACGAACCACCAGATCCGGGTATTTGCTCGGGTCGGCATGCGCTTCGAGGATTTGTTCCTTGGAGACCACGTTCAGGTTGATCAAAGTGCCCCCCATCGCATTGTGGGTCAGGATGAGAGCTTCCAAAGCCTCCAACCCGCCTATCTCCTCCATCAGGTGACTGTCGACGTCCAGCTGCAAGGGAGCGCTGTTGCCCCAACCGGGCTGCGTCAATGCAACGGCGTTCGCCTTTGAAGTCGGAGCCGCACCACCGTCACGTGAAAAACCAGGGTCCGGGTTTGTACTGTGAGCGAACATCTCACCCGCACGTCGTCCGTTGGGTGTTGCGCCTAACCTTTTGCCAAGGTGAACCACATCACCATGTGAGAATAAACCCGGGATGACGTTATAACCGCCTTTCGTCGGTGTAGATTTGACCAAATTCGAATACGTTTCAGCGATGCGTTCCGCCCAATAATCTCCGCGGCTGCCACCAGCTCCATAGCGTTCGCTGGTACGCAGCATCAATCGCACCCTCTCCACTCCCTCAAAATTATTTTTCATGTGTTCAAGGAGTTCGCCAAGGGTCAGCCGTTTTTCAATAAACACACGTTGTTCGATGGCAGCGAACGAATCTGCGACCGTAGCCAGACCAACCCCGTCAACAGCGATGTTGACAATATCCACGCCTCCCTCAGAAACGTCCAGGCCGCGTTCGATCGGACCATGGCAGAACAAGTTAAGCACAATTTCCGGGAAGTTGCTGGAATGGTGTGCCATGTGCCAGTCAAATCCTTCTTTCATCGTATCGATGGAAATACCCAGGTGGTGCACATAACGCTCCCAAATTGTCTCAATCGAATCAACCACTGCGCCTTCTGCCATCAATTCATCGAGCGATATCAACAATGGTGTGATGATGCACTGACGTGTGACGTCCTGTAAGCTGTACTCGATCCCGGGTAATGCAGTCCAGTTACAGCCCACCTTCGCACGCATGCGAGCCAGCGGCATCGGGAAACCGTTGCGCGAGAAGCCTTTATCCAGTCCGCCAGAGAGCGAGAAACTTGGTCCTGTTCCATCTTGAAGGTGATATTCGACTGTCCTTCGCAAGAGCTGCCTGTCCAATTCATCATGGACTCTCAATGCCAGATTTATGGGGATGCGTAACCGGTGGACGGCTTCCAGGACCAAATAGGAGACAGGGCTGGATAAATCATGCCCATCCGGGGCAGGTCCTGCGATCTGGGAATAATGGGTATCATTGATGAACAGGCTGGCGATGCACCAAATTGCATTATCATCATCATGAATTCCAGCTGCCTTATCGAACTCATAAAATGGTCGCAGCAATTCATCGAGCTGACCCAGTGCGCCGCCTGCTGCCCACATTCGATCTATCGATTGAAACCATGCCAGGAACTGGCATGCCTCTCGGAAAGTACGTGGTGGATTATCTACCAGCCACTCATTAATATCGGCAATTTCGAGCAAGTTCTGACGCAGTTCCAGGTTTTTCTCCTCGGCAGCCAATTCTCGGGCAAGGGATACATGCCTGCCAATCCAGGATTGTAAACCGAGTATAAGATCTTCTTCACCGTCATAAAAATCTGTGTTTACCGGGTTGTTAAACCCGCGAAAATAACGGATTTTTTCGAGAATACCACCCCATCCTGATTCTAACCCGATGCGCATGTCCGGTCCCAGGTGATTACACGCCCCTATCCCGGATGAGTAAATATGATATTTCTGGTGAATCGGGTAGAGGTGCACGGGTTTGTCTTCTGGTCGCCAACCACCCATACCCGGTACAGGTCCCACCCAGGCACCAGCCAGAGCGCTGTACGGATTGATAAAAACAGGATGCACTTCCAGCCAGCGGCGGAAGTTTTCGCCCACACAGCGCACACCATAACTGCCGCCGTTTTCATGGTTACTCACCCGCTCAAACGGGATCGGGTCTTTCCAATAGATATAACCATGGTCATCAATGTTGTGGAAACCCTTGTTTTCGATCTTGATACGGTTTTGCTCAAGCTTCCATGCAGCAAGCGTGGAAATGTAGTCGTTGTAGTTGATATTTTTATTCATGTTATTTTCCCTAATCATAAAAGTCTTTAAATCATAATCCTTGCCGGTAAACCATGGCGGTTGAACGTTGCCCGGATTTCCTCCATGTCTTTTTGCGATGGAGGTACCAATTCCCTGGCTATATAGTCCAGACCCAGACTGGGATATTTCTCAGAGCCAAGTGTGTGAAAAGGCAGGAGCTCAATCCAGTTGACCGATGAGATCCCCGACAGATAATCGATAATTGCCTGAATTTCCTTTGTGGTGTCGTTTACCCCCGGGATGACTGGGATGCGGATCCAGATATTGTCGTGGCTGTTTGCCAGGTGCTTCAAGTTCTCGAGGATCCTGATATTACTCACGCCTGTCGCATGAATGTGTACTTGTTCATCCAGAGCCTTGATATCCACAAGAAAAAGGTCTGTAAAAGGCACAATCTCTTCGATCAGGGACCAGGGAACATTCAGAGCTGTGTCGACTGCTGTGTGATAACCTGATTGCTTACAGGCTGACAGGCATTCTTTTAGATATGGCTGTTGAAGCAGTGGTTCTCCTCCAGAAAAGGTGACACCTCCTTGACTGAATTCGTAGTAAGTTTTATCCCTCTCCACTATTGTGAGTACATCGTCCACGCTGTACTTCTTTCCACTTTGTTCCAGCGCACCAGAAAAACACTCTTCAACACAATCCATGCAATTGTTGCACAGATGGCGCAGGTACAAACGCTGGTTATCCTTAAGCAGCTGCGCATCATGCTGGCACACGTCAACGCACGCGCCGCAGGTGATGCATTTTTCAGGGAAAAATTGAATCTGAGGATCAGGCTCCCAGGCTTCAGGATTGTGGCACCAGAAACAGCGCAGGTTACAGCCCTTTAAAAAGATCGTAGTCCGGATTCCCGGACCATCATGAATTGAAAAGCGCTGGATATTAAATATGGTACCGGTAAGCATTTTTAAGAAACCCGCACAATTATAACAACAAACCTATTACTAATGTCTCTCAGAATCCAATGGTTTTTTGCTCCTCAACTGGAAATATCCAGCCAGAAAGAACGGTGCCCAAATGACCCCAACTGTAAGTAAATGGATGACGAATTTTGGGGTCTCTTTAGATAGGCGGTTAAACAGATAATTGTCGGAAATATTGGCAGTTAAAGCACCAAACCCCAACCATGGCAAAAGGGAAGAGGTCAACACACTTGCCGGGAGCAGTGCTGCCGGAGCCAGCACCCACAAGATATACCAGTGCTGGAACCAATATGCCCCGGCGATAAGGTAAAGGAGTCCTGTCAAGCTCAAAGCCATCCAGAACCTGCGCTCTTCCTCTAGCGGGAGTTGTTCTGATCTTCGCCAGCGGCGAGGAAGGTAATTCATAAGCCATGCACAAATCAATAAAACCATTAGGAAGAAAAGCAGGTTTGGGAGACTAACCGAGAACATCCTGACCAGCTCTTTGTCCCATCCCCTGTGCAGGTAAAAATAAGCGTAAATAACCCTCCAGATCGAGTTCGCCAGGTAGCGCGACCGCTCTTCGAGCATCTGCGGGAGGGTGTACCAGCCGCCAAAGGGCTGGTATAACAGCCAGGAAAGCCCGGTTCCGAATAAGGCAGCGCCACCAACTACCGTCAGGCTCCTCCTCCAGCCCCATTTGATCCATATCCAGGCAGCGAAGACAGGTACCCAGATCAGGGCGGTCAACTTGACATGCGCACTCAGAAGTAAAACAACCAGACCCAGGAAGGGGAAACTTCTCTGGACCAACCAGACTGCGAGGATAAGAAGCGCAATCATCAAGAAATCATTGTGCGCGCCCATCCCAGAGGAGATCAGGGTCACCGGGCTGAGCAGCCACACCCACACTGCTGCCAGGGGGAGCATCCTATTCTGCTGTTGTTTCGAAGGACCTGCCACGTTTGAGGCGGTGTCCGCTCCGGCGGTGTCCGCTCCGGCGGTGTCCGCCCCGGCGGTATCCGCCCCTTTCCCGTAAGTATGTCTTCTGACGATACTGAATACCAGCAGACCGCTGAATCCAGAGAGGAGCACAGCAGCAACACGATAATTGACCAGGTATAATGCCAGAAGACGACAGGAGTTTGAAACGAGCTCAGGGTTGCTGTCCTTCCCGGCAGGGCAGACAGGTTCCTCATCCAGCCACCAGCCCAGGACGCCTGCTTCCCAGCGGGTCAATCCGGATATCGCCTGGCTGGTGAACTCCCACAACGGTCCGTAAGTGTCCACATTGCTGTGCCAGGCGACATAGCGAAAGAAAGCGGTCTTGCGGTAATCTTTGGGGATCTCAGCTAAAGGGTTAGCCGTCGATTCCGTCATCATCCTGCCGCGGAAGACGTAATCGAAGATATCATGGGATTCACCTGCAGGGGCTGAAAACATCAGGCTCATACTGCTTATTAACCAGGTCAAAACGATGATGAACAGCACCCATCGTGTAACCTTATTCCCTTCCTTGAATGACGCATTTTCGATGCTGGAGGGACTGGTCAGGGTCTTTATCCCGCTTGCATAGCAAAATGTAAGAATGAGGTATAAAACTGTCTGCACTCCCAGCCAGGGCAGACTGCCTCCAGCCATGCTGAACCAGGTCGCACGATGATCAAATAAGCTGGTGATTAGCGGGAATCGCCATGCCAGGATGAAGTAGCAGGCAATGGTCAGGATGGCGAAGAAGGCTAATTCTAATAATCGGACGGGAAATAATTGGATCCTTCAACGAACCTAAAGGCTCCATTTCAACCCGCAAAACTGGCAGGGCCAGGGAGCTGGAGATTCACTCAACACCGACAGGCGCAGATCCTGGTAGCGCTCCCCATTCCACACATTTGCAAGAGGCTGCTGGAGCACATTTCCCAGGATGATCGATCCATAGTCCTGCGCTGCGAACGGCGAGATACAGCAAGGCAGCGCCGTCCCATTGGCGGTGATGTACATCAGCACCCAGGGACGCATACACCCCTGCCAGGGATGGGCACCCTTTACAGAAATACTTTCGTGAGGGGTTGTGGCTCCCGAAGCCTGGAAGGAAATACCCAGCTCTTCAGCCAGGTTTTCACTTTTCAACACCATCTCCTGTTCTTCAGCGAGCATCTGCCTGTAAAGGGTTTGACCGGCAGTCATGGTTGTGTCCTCGCCAATCAATGCTCCGCTGCCAAAATATACCAGGCGTTGAAGGTATACCTCCGCAACCCCAATGTCAGCTCCCAGGCGGACAAAATCGGGTATCTGGTGCAGGTTCGCCTGCATCCCCACCAACCAAAGCGAAAGCTTTGGGGATCTGAACCCGCCATGGCGCTGGACAAATGCTTTCAGGTTGGCAACCACCTTTTCGAGTGCATCCACCCCGCGCAGCCTGGCATACAGGTCGGGTGTGACCGCGTCGATGGATACACGCAATTCGTCCAATCCTGCCGCCACAAGCTCATCCCCGCGTGCCTGATCCAGCAAGATTGCGTTGGTATTGAACAACACTTCAGCATTGCGGTGCTTCAGATGACTGACGAACCGGGGCAATTCCTTGTTCAGCAGAGGTTCACCAATCCCATGCAGGACCGCGCGCTTGATATCTGGAAGCTGGTCTACGATACGGAGGAAATTATCCCAGGAGAGGTGGTGTTTGGGCTCAAAAGGCAGATGGTGGTTGTACGTAAGAGGGCATGAGATACACAACGAGTTGCAGTAATTGGTCACCTCGATGTAAACCTGACCGGGAAGCTGGTCGACCAACTGGCTGCGGTCATCCAACGGGAAGCTAAAGAGTTGTTTTGAATGCATATTTGAATACTACCCTTAATATCCTCGTTGCAGCCAGTATGGAGCCTTTAAAATTTCCCCCCACCTTGGAACGACCCGCCATTCGCATCCTGTAGGACACCGGCACCTCGATTACATGCATATTCTTCCTGGCAGCTTTGACCATCATCTCCACAGGCCATCCATAAGTCATCTCTTGCATATTTAGGACTGCCAACCGATCGCTGCGTATGGCACGGAAAGGACCCAGATCGCTTAATTCAATCCTGTAGATACGCTTGATCAACCAGGCAATCAACCGGTTGCCAAAGATTTGATGAGGCGGCATTGCCCCGGAACGAATCGGTGAGAGCATTCGCGTGCCAAGCACAAGGTCTTTGTTGCCGATGAAGATAGGGTTTATCAGGTCAGGTATTTCAGAAGGCACGAAGCTGCCGTCGGCATCCATGTACACGAGGATGTCACCCGCTGCGGCACCGGCTCCTGCCGCGCAAGCAAATCCATACCCGCGCCTCGGTTCGTCCACCACCTTGGCTCCTGCCTCCCGCGCCGCTGAGGCAGTGTTATCCGTGGAACCATTATCGACAACAATAACTTCATGGAGAATTCCTGTTGGTACCTCTGCAAGTAAACCAGGCAGAGATCCAGCCTCATCCAAAGCCGGGATGATCAAAGACGTTTTCATGGTTCACGAGTGTATCATTATCTACGATTACTTACAGGAACGTGAAAGATGCCCTGCTTGTCGTTCAGGACCTTGAAATTTTCTGTAGTGATACGGCGGCGCAATAATGCCTTTGATCCTCCCATGCCCAGCCGTGTCCTGTGTAGATCGGGAAGAGAATGACTGGATTCCAGTTGATTCAATCCTCATCCAGCGCCGTCATGCCCCAACGCCAATCTGAGATCCTACCAGCCAGCTCGTGCCTCTGAAACCATCCGATTGTGTGTTGGCACATTCCATTGCTCAACTGGCTCAATTCCTTCCTCAACCGGATTAAGGCATCAACTGTGTCCACGTCGTACCATTCAGGCAGCAGCGCCACGCTCAATCTCTTTTCCCTGCTGATCTCCAGAGTATCCGTCAGGACGTGTGATGTGCTCATCTCCACATCCAGCAGCAGCTCAGGTTGAGGTTCTTTGATTCCGATCAGGTAATAGCCTCCATCCTCCGCAGGACCCAATACCACATCCGCATCGTCCAGTGCCGAAAAAGCCTGCTCCAGATATTCGACAGGAAGCGAAGGGCTGTCACTGTTTATCACCACAGCCTTCTGTGAGCCTGAATACAGCGCCCTGGTCAACAATTCGTCGAGGCGCTGTCCCAAGGATTGACCAACCTGGGTAGAGAGTGCCATGTCAGGCGCTATAGAACGAAAGAAACCACCTGCGTCTTCAGGCAGGTAAACGATGTGATTTTCCACCCCCTGGACACCGCGCATGATATCGAGTGTGTCCCTCAAGAAACACTCGTACAATGCGGCTGCCTCTCCCAGGTCGAGTGGCGGGCATAACCTTGTCTTGGTCTGACCCGGCGCCGGACGCTTGGCGACCACCAAAAGTGAATCAGGCATAGAGCCAGTTAACTGAGCAGCAACCCAACTCTGGCAAAGAAATTGCCTCTCTCTGCCGATCCACTCAGCTTCTTGCGAATAAGCGCGTCCAGCCCTAATGTCCTGCCAGCACCGACGCCTAACATGGCGATTGACAGCAAGATGATCGTGCCGTAGCTCCACTCCCATTCATAAGGTCTGGGGATGTTAGCAAGGCTGATGAAGAGCTGCGCAGAAACCGCGATGGAGACGATAGCGCCAAACCGCGTGAATAAGCCCAAAAGCATGGAAACGAAAATCCAAAACTCCGCCAGCCACACCAGCCAGCCAAAAATGCGGATATTGGGGATGATCAAGTTATCGAGGAGGGCGCCGTTCAACTGGGCAAGCGGGGTAATACTCACTGCCAGCTTAGGCAGATTGGCAGGGCGCATATCGGCTACCAGCACCTGGCGAGGTTTGGAGGCGAAGACCGATTCCAACCCCATCCAGAAACACAATCCGCTGCTGCCATTAGAGTCCCAATGGTTCTCCTCGGCGGCGACCGGAAAAGCAAAATCATTGTTACAGCCAAACGTGGGTGGAAGCTTCCAGAACAACTGCGTGAAGAACAGGTATGCCAGTCCCAACCGGGCGATGACCACGCAGACCTTGAAGAACCAGCGGTCAGCGCGAGGAGTCAATCCATCGGAATAGATGCCTTTCCTGGATTGTGCAGTTGCGGTTACACCCTCTTTGACCTCAGGTGACTCTTTCACTGGGGCAGCAGTCATTTCATCTTTTTCTTCTGTCATCTTATCCTCCTGGTAAATTCATGCGAACCAAATATCCAACTCTGCCCTAATCCCCTGCTGCGCGCAACAGGGCAGCGTGCAGGATGGCGATCACGGTCATCCCATCGCGGATTTCACTACGGTTGACCATTTCAAGCGCCTCATCAAACCGGAACACCGCCGTTTCCAGGAATTCGGTCTCGTCCGGTTTCATCCTCGAAGGTGTCAGGTCATATCCCAGGTACAGGTGTGCGGTCTCGTCACAAACGCTCTTGGAAGTGTAATAGACACTGACCGGTACCAACCTGCCGGCTGAATACCCCACTTCTTCCTGGAGCTCTCGCTGGGCAGCCGATTCCACATTCTCCCCTGGATCGATGCCACCCGACGGCATTTCCCAGCGCGTATTCTCGTCGAAAACATAACGGTACTGGCGCACGAGGAGAACATGGTCTTCATCGACGAACGGCAGCACCCCCACACATTCTCCAAATGTAACCACGCCATAAATGGTTGTTCTTCCATCGGGCATCTCAGCGATATCCTCGCGCAGGCGCATCCACTTATTTTCGTAGACGGGTCGGCTGGATAGTGTTTTCCAGGGAGTGGGAGGCAATTTCTAAAAACTTAATGTTTGTGCGCCATTTACCAGGGCTTCTACTGCTGCAGCTGCACCAACCAGTTTCGCACCCGGTACAATCATTTCAGCTGTTATGTTCCGAGGTTTGGCACAGGCACCACAGACCCAGATTTCTCCCCCATTCCTGGTGAAATTAGCGAGTAACTCGCCTATCGGATTGAATCCCTCAGCCTGCAATCCATCCGTATAACCTTTGGTCGCCAGCCAAACACCATCGATGGTCAACAAGAGGATGGCTTCCTGACCTGCAGTAAGTGCTGTGTTGCCGACAATACAGGCGAGTGTAGCCCTTTCGATGTCTTCTTTCCCTCGCGTGTTATGCACCATGATTTTTGCCATTTCTTCCTCCATTATTTTTTCCGAATCAGGTAATGATGCCCTTGTTGATCCTCGAGCAAATTCCCAGTCATCCGGCACCACGCGCCCAGGTCAACATCGACACTGGGGTCAGTTGCATAGATTTCCAGAGTTTGACCTGAGGTCATTCTGCTCAAAATTTCAGCGATTTTTTCCATGGGACCCGCAGCGCACCCCTGATCACCGGCATTGAAAATTTCATCCGCCTGGAAAACAGGATCAACCTCACCAGGATGGGTTTCATCCCTTCCCGGTGTTGTGTCTTGAGTTGGTGTGATTGCTTCTTCAGACCATACGATGAGGCTTGTTTCTGTGTGTCGAACGCCCACGGCGTTGCCGATGCCATTCGCCACTCAATCGCCCAAGCTGACGATGTCTGGACTCTCGATCAAGGCAATCAGGTCCCACCTTCCCGTGACTGCATACACCTGGCGGATCACCGACGCATCCAGCGTCATGCCTGCCAGCTCCCCCACCAATTCCTGCACCCTAGCAGGTTCGGCTTCGATAAACACAAATGCTCTGATCATGGCTCTCCTTATCGTTTTTATTTGGTAATTCTCCGTACCGGAGAAAAAATCAGCCTCAAGTGAAAGTGGTCAAAGCTGCGCAACCAGTGCTGGCGATAATCTCCAATTGTTCCTGAATTTGGTTTACTGATTCTGATAAAGGGAAAATGGAACGGCTGACCTGCATATCTACATCCGTAGACAATGGATGCCAAAAGATGCCGTCAACGGTCGCAGTTATTTCAGGCACCAGGTTTGTCATGTCAAGCTCCAATCCTTCTTTCGAGTACCCCCTTTTTGCCAACGGTCTAACAAAATGATCTTCATCCGGGATACCCAGACTGCGGTGCAGCTTGCACACTTCTTCCAACCTGTCGGTATTTGCCGGGGTTTCCGTGGTGCTCAACCTGATGCGCAGGTTGTTTTCTTTCAGGATCTTGATCCCATCGACCGCCTTATCAAACGATCCTTTTCCCCGGTAGGCGTCGTGGTCAGCCGCATTTCCACCATCCAGGCTGACCTGCAGGATCAGGTTCTCATTCGCAACGGCTTTTAGATGCTCCAGTCTGGAGTTGTTGATGATCATGGCGTTGGTCAAAACAGAGGTAGGCAGCCTGCTGCTGGAATAAGCAATCATCTCGTAAATATCTTTCAGGATAAAAGGCTCTCCTCCCGTCAGGTAAACCTCGGTAAAACCGAGTTCAACCGCCTCGTCCACCAGCTGCTTGACATTAGCAAAACCTATCGCGCGTCTTGGCGTATTTGGGCTGCTTTTTGCAACGCAGTATGAGCAGCGAAGGTTGCAATCAAAGTTGGTGTAAATCCACAGTTTCCAGGGGAAACCGGCTTTTTCGGGTGATTGTTCAGGTAGTGTCATCAGATCGTTTCAATAATATATCCAGGTTTGTTCTCATATTCGGAATAATTAGGACAATTCACGGGGATATTCTACCATTTGAAATAACCGCCGGATCAGATGTAAGAAAGTTGAAAGGATTTCCAGAAGGTATAATATTAATGGTACACTCACCCCTGAAAAACCACTACACAGGAACGGACACAAATTGCACTTAAGCCCGCGTCATCTCCGCCGCTATCGCCAGATTACAGAGATCCTGATCGATCATGGTTTCGGTGCCTTTCTCTTCCAGGTTGGTCTCAGTGAGAGGCTGAACCTGCCACGCCGCATCCTGCGCCGCGAACCGGCTCAGGAAGAAGCGCTTTCACACGCCAGAAGGCTGCGCATGGCAATCGAAGACCTGGGACCCACCTTCATCAAGCTGGGACAGATTATGAGCACACGCTCAGACCTGGTACCCTCCGAATTCATTGAAGAGCTGGTACTTCTGCAAGATGAAGTCGCCCCCGCACCCTGGGAGGATGTGAAGAAGCTTCTCGAGGATGAATTGGGATGTCCACTTGAACAGGTATTTCAAACATTCAGACCGACACCAATTGCCTCGGCATCTCTCGCACAGGTGTATCCAGCCAGGTTGGTAAATGGAGATCTGGTTGTTGTTAAAATTCAACGACCCGGTGTTGATAAAACAGTCAACCTGGACCTTGACATCCTGTACGATTTTGCGGACAGGATTCAGAAAAGTACCAATTTCGGCGAACGATTTGAAGTCAGGGAGGTGGTTGAGACTTTTTCAGCTGCGCTGAGAGACGAGCTGGATTTCCTTCGTGAAGGCAGAAACGCAGACCGATTCCGCAAAAATTTCGAGAAGGAACCGTTAGTCTGCATCCCAAAGATTTACTGGGAATTTACATCCCGCAAGGTCATCGTCCAGGAATACCTCCAGGGGATAAAGATCAGTGATATCGACGCCCTCGACAGGGCTGGTTTTGACCGCCATCAACTGGCGACCACACTTGCCGGCTTGATCCTGAAAGAAGTCCTGGAAGATGGCATATTCCATGCAGACCCTCACCCGGGGAACCTGTTGATTTTGCCGAAGGGCATCCTTGGGGTGCTTGATTTTGGCACTATTGGACGACTGGACCAAGGCGACCGCCTCAACCTGGCACGATTGTTGATCAACGTGGTGCAGATGGACATGGAAGGTGTAGTTGACCAATTGGTGCGTATGGGTATTGTTGATTATAAAGTCGACAGCGACCTCCTCCAGCGCGAGCTGCGGCATGTGTTGGTGCGTTACATCGACTTACCGCTGCAGGAAATCCCAGTGGCGGATGTCATGAAAAGTTTGGAGCCGATCATCTACAAACATCAGCTGCGCATCCCCAGCGATTATTTATTGCTGCTGAAGACCATAGGCATCATGCAGGGAGTCGGGCTTCGTCTCGACCCGGAATTCAACATGCTCGAAGCCGTCCAGCCCTACCTTGGGCGCATTTTCCGCCAGATGTGGAACCCTACCATCTGGGGGCAATCGGTACTTCGATTGGGGATGAACTGGAACGACCTGCTGGTTAACTTCCCAGGTCAAACCCGGCGCATCATGACCCGGCTTGAAAAAGGTGAATTTGCCGCTCAGATTCATGTACCCGACCTTGTTTATGTGATGGACCGCCTGGATGGAACTGTCAACCGGATTATTTACGGGATACTGATATCAGCCCTGACTCTCGCACTGGCTTTCCTGATACCGCGTCTCGATTTCACCTGGCCCTGGAAATTGGTGAGCTGGGTGATCGTTACCGGTTTTTTTATCCTTTTATTCCTCGGCATGCGTTTAGTGTGGTCGATTTTCCAATCCTGGCGGCGAGCTAGAGGTAATTCTGCTCGAAATTAAGTCACATCTCATCAGGCGGGTGCAGGAGATTATGCCCAATCTGAAGATCAATACGTTCCAGCTGAACCAGGATGGGTTGATCAACGATGTTGTGATCATTAACGATGAACTGGTCTTCCGCTTTTCCAAGGCTGAAGCTTACAACTCGATCCTCCAGTCTGAGATCAAAGTTTTGGACCTGGTCCGTCCTGGTGTTCACATCAAAATACCCGAGCCAGTCTTCACAAGCGATGACTGCATGGTCTACCCTTTTCTGGAAGGTGCATCTCTGACACGCCGCCTGATCCTGGAACAAGATGAGTACATCCAGGACCGGCTGATGTACCAGCTGGCTCTCTTCCTGAAGGAGCTGCACCAAACGGACACTTCTGCGATCGACTGGGAATTATCCGGATCCCTGGCGCCAACATCGAACGAAGAATTATCGGTTAGATACCTCGAGATCAGAAAAAAGATTTTCCCTTTGTTACTGCCCCACCAGGTTGAGTGGGTGGAGCAGCTATTCTCCGTCCCACTTGAGCAAGATGCGTTCTTCAACCATAAACCCGCCCTGATCCATGGTGACCTGTCGCCTTATCACATTCTTTTTGATGAAGGAGAGAAATCAATATCCGGCGTGATCGATTTTGGCGTTGCAGGGATCAGGGATCCTGCCCTGGATATTGGCGGTCTGCTCAATTTCTATGGTGAAAGCCTGGTCCGAAAAATGATCGCTTCCTACCCAGAGATCGCGGGATACATCCCAAGAGCAAGGTTCTTCGCCCAGGAAATCGAGCTGCAGTGGATCCTGCGCGGGTTGGACAGCGGCGAGTCCTTCTGGTTTACGGCACACATTGCAGGAGCAAGGGACATCTACAGTTAGCTGTTGGAACCAAAATAGATGAACCAACTACAAATCCAGATCGAGATGATTTAGGATGAGAAATCCGCTCCAAACTTTAAAGAATTATTCAGTCCCTGCCGGCTACTTGCTGCGTACTTACCAGCCAGGAGATGAACCACATTTTTACCGCCTACTGGAGCTTGTTGGTTGGCAGGGTTGGAATGACGAAAAGTTAAAACCTTCGAGAGAGTTTGTCAGCATGATGGAGCATGGTGCATTCAAGGTCAAAGCCGTGGCTTTTCAAATCACTGAAGGTTTCTTCGATCCACAGCCAAAGAGATCTCCGCAGCAGCATGCCCTTTCTTGTGCTTGACCCACGTCCAGGCAAGCGGGATGGTCCGTTTCCGGTAAGCCAGGCTGACGATCAACAATTGATGCGCAAAACCAACCCGGGTCCCATCTGGATTTCTAACATCTGATTTGAGTTATAATTAACCCAGCATTAGTAATAGTGCCCCCGTAATTCCAAGCCAAAATTTTATCGATGCGGTATCACAATTTACAGGTTTCTTACCGGTATCATAGCGGATATCTGGTTCCGTGTATATCTTTCTTTATCTATTCACCGATATTCTCACTAAAAATATCGTGGAATGCAAAAAATTATCTAACTACAAGAAGCCTGCCCATTAAATTATATTGAAATTATTCGTGTCAGTTTAATCAATGGAGGAAAATTATGAAAAAGTATCGTATTTCTATATGGTTAGGGGTGATTGCCACTTCCCTTTTGTTATTGTGTGCCTGCGGACCGTCTCAACAAGATCTCGATGCCACAGCCACCCAGGAAGCCGCTTCCAATTTTGCCACACAAACTGCTCTGGCGCCGACAGCAACCCAGACATCTACGAGCACACCAACGCCAACGGTGACTTATACCCCAACAGTGACCCACACACCTACCCCCATCCCGACAGATACACCAACGCCAACCGAAACCCCAGACCAGGCAGCTACCCTTGCCGCAGAAACAACAGCCACCATGGATGCAATCACATCTGCAGCCCTTGAAGAACTCGCCGTGGTGGATTTGGTTCCAGAATCCGGGGAGATTGTTTGGACACAGCAAAGCGATCTGACGACATATGTAGATGGTGGTCCATTCATGTATGCTGAAGAATTCGCAGATTATATTTCTCTATCAAACTTCATCCTGAAAGCAGACATAACCTGGGAGACCGAAGCTGGTTTTGCTGGCTGCGCCATCATGTTCCGCATGCTCGGGAAAGAAAACATTTATGATCGCGATTATTACACCCTGGAATATTGGCGTATGTCAGGATTGCCATTATGGACCGTGATCTTGGTCAGAGATGGAGAATCTATCACCCACCTGGGAGGCAGAGCGCGCACAAACAGCGCTATCGACCAGACTGACGGCGCAACAAACACATTTATCCTGAAAGCAGAGAAAGATCTATTCGTAGCCTACGTCAATGGCGAGCGATTGAGCCAGCTCCAAAGCACTGCAATCAGTGGACCTGGAGGTTTTGGTCTTTACGCCTTCCAACAATCCGGGACCACGGTTTGCACCCTTTCGAACGCCTGGATCTGGTCTTTGGATGAGTGACCCAGGTGGTTGGGTGGATACCGCGCCTTAACCTCAATCCTGGGACGAGAAAAAACCGAGGATAAGCCTATGCATCGAAATATACATTGCCAATCCGTTCTGGCTCTGGTTTCGCTCCTGCTTTGGACTGCCGCGTGCAATCCTGCAAGCCTTGAAACGGTGTCTACACCCATCCAGGCGCCCTCTTCATCAGAAACCCAAACCCTTGAGAATCCTACTTCAACGGTATCCCCTACGTCCGCACCGACTTCCAGCAACACTCCCCAACCAACGGCTTCACCCACACTTACACAGACGGCGCTTCCAACTGACACACCCAATCCCACTGAAACGCCAGATATCGCTGCCACGCAAGCTGTCGAGCAGGAAAGGTTCCTGGAAGCTGTACAGACGGATGCCATTAGAGTTTTGAGCGATATCGGCATGCTTCCTCAGTCCGGTAAAATCATTTGGGCTCAAGAGACGCCGATTATCCTGAGCATAGATAGTGGAAACAATCTAATCATGGAGAAAATAGGGGATGATATCAGCCTGAATAATTTTATCCTCAAGGCAGATATCAACTGGACATCGGATATGGGTTTTTCAGGCTGCGGTCTCCTTTTCCGCTCAACCGGAGATGAAGAATTAAAATTACAGGACCAGTACCGCTTCTATACCATCAGGATGGAAGGCTTGCCTTTATGGGACATCGAGCTCTACCGGGATAACATTTGGGCAACCACCCTGGGAGGCAGAGCCCGATCTAACAAGGCGATCGAACAGGAAAATGGATGGACGAACACCTATATTCTCAAGGCGGAAAAAGACCTTTTTGTTGCCTATGCGAATTACGCGCGTCTCAGCCAGCTGCAAAGCACTGCCTTAACGGGACCGGGTAGGTTTGGCGTGTTCGCCTTCCAGGAGTCGGGAAGCACAACTTGCATCCTGACGGATGCCTGGATATGGTCATTGGATGAAGACTAAGATTTAGCTGATGTGAATTCTCTAGAGGGACATCATGGTGCAACAGTTTGTGGTTTAATGCTGGTAGGAAACCTGTAATAAGAAAATTCCAAACTCTGAGAAGAGGATTTATGAGCATCGCTGATCGCAAGACCTATCTTTCCGACATAATCACTATCCTGCTGTCTCATTGGCCAGAAAACCGCACCGTCAACATCGTCTGTCATGGGCACAGCGTCCCCGCAGGATACTTTGCCACGCCCCTTGTGGACTCCTTCAACGCATACCCACACCTTTTACATGCAGGGTTGAAACAGAGATACCCTTATGCGGTAATCAACGTGATCGTGACTGCCATTGGAGGCGAAGAATCTCCGAAAGGTTCAGATCGCTTCCAGGATGAAGTTCTCTGCCACCGCCCGGATGTGATCACCATCGATTACGGGTTGAACGACCGGCGCGCAGGATTGGAAAAAACCCGCCAGGCATGGAGCCGGATGATCGAGGGCGGGTTGAGCACAGGAGCAAAAATCATTCTACTCACCCCAACGCTGGACATGACACAAGCGCCAGGTTACCAGGGGGAGGATAAGAATTTACTCGATGAGCATGCCCGGCAAATCCGAGAACTGGCTGAGCATTACCAGGTTGGACTGGCAGACAGTTTCGCAGCCAGCCACGAATACCTGTGTCATGGCGATCTAACGGACATCCTTTCCTGGCCCAACCACCCCAACCGGCAGGGTCACGAAATTGTGGTGAGAGAATTGCTGCGCTGGTTTCCGGTGTTATGATCCAGAAATTCACCATCAGCAGGGATGATTCGATCTATGAAGCTTTCCCGGACATCGCACTGACACAGTCAGGGAAACTGGTATGTGTATTTGCAGAATGCACCCATCATGCCGACCGTTCTTACACCCGCATCATGGTCACAGTTTCAGGCGACCGGGGGCGCAGCTGGTCTCATAAACGAGCGATCACGGAGGCAACCCATGGTTTGCCCAAATTCTGGAACTGCCCGCGCATCACGCAACTGAGGGACGGGCGCCTTGCTGTGTTGGTCGATAAACTGCTGGACACAGAAAAAAGCGCTTCCCCAGAACAGTGCCTGAATTACCTCCTGTTCAGCAGAGATGAAGGCGAGACCTGGTCCGATCCCATCGAGACACCCGCCAGGGGTATCGTGCCTGACCGGCTGCTCGAGCTGGATGATGGTCGATGGATCATTTCCTGCCACTTTTCCGATCACCAGTTCGGGTACCTGGTGCAGCGTTTGTGGTATTCGGACGACCAGGGCTCTTCCTGGATGGGACCGGTCACCCTCGCCAGGCAGGAAGGCTTAAACCTGTGCGAGGTATCGATCCTCCCGGTCAAGGATAAACTGGTCGCCTTCCTGCGCGAGAATTCTTTCCAGGGCTGGGACTGCTACAAAACGATCTCTGCCGACGGAGGCAAAACCTGGGGGGAAGTGACAGCATTCCCGCTGCCTGCCTGCCACCGTCCGGTTGCAGGATTCCTGAACGATGGTCGCATCCTGATCACCCACCGCTACATGCAGGGAGGCAAGGGCTGGACAGGCTGGTGGACGCAGAACCTGTTCGCCGCACTCACTGACGTCGATTTCAGTCCTTGCTCCAACTCGGGATTCCGCCCACACCCGCATCCTGCCCATCGACTTCGACCGCTCGCCAGAAAGCGACACCGGCTATTCAGGCTGGGTGCAGTTCCCGCATGGAGAGATCTATATCGTCAACTACCTCCTGGATGACGCACCGAAAGGGCAGATACGGGGATATTCCCTTGGGATTGATGATTTCATCCTGGAGTAGAACCAGGATCAATCATCCAATTCAGGGAGAGCAAATGACTCAGAAAACTTGCCTGATTACAGGTGCTAATGCCGGGATTGGGAAAGCGGCTTCGATCCAGATTGACAGGAAAGTATATAAAGTCCTGATGGGATTTTAGTTCTTTTTGCCAAATCAATTACCCACCAGACTCGCCTATCGCCTTCGCCAGGTTCTGACGGTAATCGAGGAAAGCAACGCGCCCGGCAGGCGTCAGCTTCAACATCGTGACTGGCTTGCGTTCAATGAACTCCTTGATGACTTCCAGGTAACCCGCTTTCTCGAGCTTCGTCATGTGTGAAGACAGGTTCCCACGGGTCAACCCGGTCGTGCGCATGAGATAAGTGAAATCACCGCTATCGACAATGTACAGCTGGGTCATGATCTTCAAGCGAGCCGGCTCGTGGATGGTGCGGTCGAGTTGGTCAATCGCATCCATCTGCTTCTCTTGAGAGTCTTTACCTTTCATTCGGACGGTTCCCTCTTCCTGGGGATAGTCGCGTAAGAACCTGGCTAACAGACCCAGCCCGTAAAGGAAAATCAACGCGCCGGAAGCAGCTACCGTGATGCCAGGCTCTATATCCCAACAAGATGGGTACCAGCCAACCGGCAAAAACCATCAGACCATAGATATAGAACCGGTTCGCCTCAAATAATAAGGCGAGCAGGAAAAAGCCAGAAGCCATCACAAATCCAAAGACCAGAAGACCATATTCATCCATGAGGTCCCTGATACTGAATGTGTCATGCTGCGTGCCCAGGAAGACAACTACACCCAGGAGTAAAACCAAAACACCAAACACGAACATCCAGACAAAGTTTTTTGAAATCTTGCGCTGGCGGTTGGGCGAAAATTTTACATAACCCATGCGGGAGAAGGTGATCCAGCGTTTCAAGGGCCAGAAGAACAACAGCGGCATCCAGTTAAAGATAAAGAATATATCTTGATCGAAAGTCATACCCAGCCCAAACAGGCACACCACCAAACCGGCGGTAATTTCTGCGAGACCATCGTTGAAATAAGCCAGGTAATTTGTTCGTTCAGCTTCGAATAAATCATCCATCAGTTTTTCTCCAATTTTGTTTGCGATGTAATTTAGTTTGTATTGCAAACCTGTTTGCTACATTATAAACACAAATTCACTTTTGTCAAGGATGTTTTTGGAATTGCTGCGGTAAAAGACTCGTTTGAACTATGCGATTATGTCCAACCAAAAAACTACGAATAAATCGTCGCAAGGTTTTGCAGTAGAAACCAACCAGGGAAATCGGATAATTATGATAGAAATTGTGATACCATTTCTGCTAATAAAAATCTTTTTTTACAATTCCCTGGATTTACATGGAATTACCGACGATATGAGGAGTTTCAACAATGGAATCGACAATACTGCGCATATTACTTTTCACAATCCTGCCATTACTGCTGGGCGGGATCGTCATTATTTTTGACAGACGCACGAACTCAAAAGAGCGCAACATCGAGACTTTATTAATTTTCCTGTTTGGGTTAGGCATGGGCGGCAGCGGGATCATGAGTTTCTTCGCCCACTTTTTCCTCGCCGACACTGTGGCTGAATTGATAGGCTGGGAAACAGGAAGTCCATTTCAGCTGGAGATCGCATTCGCCAACCTGGCGATGGGCGTCCTGGGGATTGTTGCCGTCACCCGACGTGATGGATTCCGAGAAGCTGCTGTGGTAGCTGCTACAATTTTCTCGGTAGGCGCCTCGGTCGTCCACTTGATGGATATCGCCGCGACGGGTAACCTGGCGCCCGGGAACACGATACAGAATTTCAGCAACCTGGCGCGTCCAGCATTGTTGATCTGGCTTCTGATCGTCTCGAGGCGTGGTGAGAATGCACCAGGCACGGAAATTGGAACGGCAGCCTTCGACAACTGGCGCATTGCACTTAACCAGGCAACAGCACCGGTGACTGTATTAATCAGTACCGCTTTCGGGATCGGATTTGCCATCGATAACCCGTGGCTGATCACCCTCATCGGTGTGGTCATCGCAACAGCGGTGTTGATGTTCATCCTTGCTCGATCACCGGAACATGCAATAACATTCAAGTAATCGACAATAATTACAGCGGAGGTCAACCTGTTGAAATTTAAGACCCAAAAGGTTTGGTTAACCCTTAGGGTTTTTCATCATCCAGCAGCAGGAATCAAACTGACCTTGGAAAATAAGTCTCGAAACGCAGGATGTAATTCCACTGCCAGGTTTCTTCGTAGCGATGGCATAGTCCCCAGCGCAGATCATCTATGGGTTTCTTTTGAGGGTCATCAGAGCGGAAGAGACCCAGGGCGTGCGGTGCCCCTTTTAGCACGGACTTGATCTCGAAGTTTATTCCATCCGGCGCCCATTGGATGGTGTTTTTTTCCGGTCCATCGGTTGTCAGCAGACCTGCAATACCGCCCTGGTAGTGCCACACGCACACTTCATGACCGCTGTTGGTAACCGGGTTGTAAGGGGATTTGACATATGGACCAGTCGGTGAGTCAGCGATAGCGACACCCCACTTGATTTCCCTGCCCCCAAAGGTCATCTCCTCACCCATCCGCTCCCCTTTGTAATACAGGTAGAATTTATCCCGGTAGAACATGAGACAGGGATCATGGGTCTTGTGACTGTCGAAATCGCCTTTAGCTTTCACTTGAAAACGGTCATCCTCCTCCCCGAGCCAGACGCCATTATCGGCAGGGCTGAGGATCGGGGCAGGCAGCTTTTCCCAGGGTCCGTGGACCGAATCTGAAACCGCCATCGCAACGTGTTCCTTCACCCTGTTAAGATAAGGGGCTTTCACCACCTGGTAAACGAGGTAATACTTCCCCTGGTGAATAAAAATCTCCGGCGTGAAAACCGATCGATCGTCGTACGCCCCTGCGGGACCGCGACCAACCGCGCGGCCAAGTTCCTGCCAATCCCATCCATCCTTTGAACGTGCGTACCAGACCTCGGTCAGGTCCCACTGGAATACCTTTTTGTCCGGATCGCCAGTCCCAAATCCGGCAGTTGCGCCGTCTCCACGTGTGTACCAGGTGTAATAATAACCATTAACAAAAATCACAGCGCTGGGATCGCGGCGGATAATGCCTTCTTCGTAGGCAAAATCACCACCCAGCTCCATCTCACGAAACTCGATGAACCATTCCGGTCCCATGGTATACGCCAACGCTCTGCGGGAAGCAGCGCTGAGCAGTGTGTTGTTTTCTGTTCTACCATCATCACTAATTACCCTCAAAACCTCATTGTATATATTCGTTCAAACGATCCCAATAGGATCTGACTCCGTGCCCCGGCTCTGATGGAGCCTGCATCCACCCATCCGCGATGGGTGGCGGATGTGCATGAACCTCTCCAGTCCAAAGCCATGCACCTCGAGGTAGGAGGCGTTTGGCACCGCAGCGCCAGCAGATGCAGGTGCAGCTCGTGCACGCCATGCGTCGTCACAGGCAGATTGTGGGCATAAGCCAGGCGTGCCACCCGCATCCAGCCTGTGATACCGCCGATATTAGACACGTCCGGCTCCGGGAAGCTGATCTTCCCCAGCTGGATCATGTTGCGGAATTCGTAAACCGAGTGCAAGTTTTCACCGCTGGCAACGGGCAGCCCTCCTTCGACGGCAATGCGGGCATGACCCAGGAAATCGTCCGGGATGGTAGGCTCCTCCAGCCAGTAAACATCGAATTCTCCGAAACGCCTGGAGGCACGGATGGCAGTTTGCACATCCCAGCGCATGTTGGCATCGACCATCAGCGGGGTCGTCGGACCGATAATGTCCCGGACAGCGCTGATCCGTGCAGCATCCTCATCCAGGTCAGGCAGACCGACCTTCATTTTGATCGCTCTGAAACCGTCTTCAAGATTCGTGCGAGTCTGCGCAAGCAGTGCATCCATGGGCAGGTGAAGGTCGATCCCGCCTGCGTAGGGTTTAACCCGGTTTGAATTGCCCCCGAGTTTTACCCACAGGGGTACGCCATCCACCCGGGCGGTCAGGTCCCGTAGGGCGATGTCTGCTGCCGAGATGGCGAAGCTTACCAATCCACCTGCCGATGTAATGCAGGTTCCACCACATGACTTCCCAATGGCGCTCGATATGCCGCGGGTCTTCCCCAAGAAGCAGCGGTTTAACCGATTCGTCCAGCCGCGAGGCGCCCGCGCTGCCACCATGTCCGATGGTGTAGGTGTAACCGATCCCCTGATGACCTGTGTCTGTGCCCAGATCACGTAGACCACCTCAAAGTGAGTCGATCACACCGTGGAGATCGCGTCGGTCATGTGCATGCGCAGCGGGATACGGTAATGTCTGGACTCGAAATTCGTGATCCTCATTTATTCTCCTTTACCAGCAGTCACTTTCAGGCATAACTCACGTACATCGTCTTCTCTGGAGGTAATTTTCCAACCCGTGTTTACCATCTTCCCCGCCAATTCCACTCATCTTGAAGCCGTTATGGAAGCCCTGCACCATCTCACCCATGGTGCGGTTGACATAAATCTCACGAAATTCAAGTTCTCCAACCAGCTTCATGATCCGGCGCATATCCTCGGTGAACAGGTAAGCGGAGAGCCCGTATTCACTGTCATTCGCCAGCTCGATCGCTTGTTCAAAACCACTCACTTTCTGCACCGGCACTACGGGTCCGAAGATTTCCTGGTGCATAATATCCATGCTGTGGTCAACGCCGGTGATTACAGTAGGTTCGAACCAGAAGCCGCGCTGGTAAACTCCTGCTGACAGCCTGTTTCCACCAACAAGTACTTTCGCACCAGCCCTCACTGCATCATTGACAAGTTTATCGAGTTTATCGACCTCTGGTTTGTTGACCTTGGGACCCATGTGACCTCGTCGAAGGGATCTCCGACCCGGATTTTGGAAACGCCTTCCAGAAATCGTTCCATGAAGGCATCGTATATATCTTCATGTAAATACATTCGTTCATTGCCGGTGCATACCTAACCACGGCTGTTAAATCGCCTACTCAGAGCCTGCGTCGACAGCTTTTTCCAGGTCGATCATTTCCAGATCACCCGACTGAAGCGCTTTTCCGCTCAATTCCAGACGAACGGGCGTGACGTCACCAGCTGCAGCCGTAAAGATCCGCCGCCCGGCGCGCGCGCTGCGGCGAGCGTGACCGAGCCGGGCCAACGGGCTGCGAACCAGCGCATCGCTGATCACCAAACCCTGACCGGAAGCGACACTAACCACTCGATCCGGTATCCCAGCTTCCTGCACCAGCCGCCAAGTTCGAGCACAGTCAGCGGTGTGTCTGGATGCGCTTCGAGCATCATTGAACTTCCCGCAATCAGGGAAGGACCTAAGTTTCGACCCGCAAGGGCGAGGGGGAAATTGCGAGGCGACGCAACCCTGACAGTCACGCTCGTAGGGAGACGCGCTGGAATTCAGATCTCGTTCATCCGGCAAGTCTCGATGGGGAGATTTCGCCCTCGATACGCTCGCCCTGTCTCCGAGGCACATCTGGAGAAATTGATCGCTGGCGTCGACCTCGCCCAGGGCTTCAGGAACATATTTTTTGCCCCTGCTCGCGGGAGAGCATCGCAGCCAATCGCTCTCGGTTTGAGAGATATTCTCGATTCAACGCGAGCAGATATCCCCGCTCTTTCGATCGGGGGCAGTTTGCCGAGGCTGGCTGCGCATCGCGCGCCGCCTCCAAAGCTCGCTGTGCATCCTGGCGGGTCCCAGCCTGGATGCTCGCCAGGGTCTCTTCCGTCGATGGGTTCAGCACCGGCAGTGTTTCTCCGCTGCTTAGAACCGACCCATTGACCTCCAATCAACATCTGGTAGGTCACATTCCCATCGTCTTTCGTTTTTAATCATCGTTCTGCCTATACTGATGGTTGTAAATCGATCCCAATCATCCGGGATGAAATTGCGCCAATGTTGATCACTGAACCAACTCCCTAAGCATATATGAACTGCAAACTAATTGTCAAGTGTAGATTGTATATTGTTGACAATTCTAATATCTCTTGCTATAATCTTCGCTGAAAGCGAGGAAAATTATGGTCGATTCCCTTATTCGCACTCTTCCTGAACAAATCGCCCAGCGGCTGAGGCTGGATATCATGTCCGGGAAGTTAAAACCCAACCACCCACTGCGCGAACAGGAGGTGTCAGAACGTTTTGGTGTCAGCCGAGGTCCGATCAGGGAGGTGTTCCGCCAGCTCAGCCAACAGGGATTGCTGGTGACTGAACCGAACAAAGGTGTGCGCGTTAGCCTCCCAGCCCAGTGAAGATATCCGCCACCTGATCGTCGAATTGCGTTATGCAATCGAATCTTTTGCCATGGAGGCAATTTTTGACAGCATCCGTGAAGAGGACATCGAATCCTGGAACGCCATACTTGAACAGATTAAATCAGCATGCCTATCAAGCGATATCGCCGCATTAACAGAAAACGATGTGAAGTTCCACGAGGCGATTCTGAGCCGATATGGCGATCAGGACCTGATCAACATCTGGCAGCCAATCGTCCTGCGCATGCTCATCGATTACCAGCGGCACGGGGATCTGATCGAAAGTTATCACGAACACAAAGCCATTCTGGATGCGATCAGGCTGAAAGACCAGCCAACTGCCCTGGCAGCATTAAAAACTAATATCCAGTAAAAACAGGAGATGAACAAATGAAAGCAGCGTTTTATTCCGACAGTCGAAAAATCGACGTGGGAGCGGGGACAGCCACCCCACCCGCTCCTGGTGAGGTGGTCATCAAAGTATCACACTGTGGTTTATGCGGGACAGATCTGCACATCTTTCACGGCGCTATGGACGCCCGCGTGCACATGCCCCAGATCATGGGGCACGAGATGTCTGGGGTGATTTTCAAAACGTAGGCTCCGGAGTCCGGGAATTCAAACCCGGTGACCGTGTCACCGTCATGCCCTCTCGATTCCTGCGGGAAATGCCCCGCCTGCCTGCAAGGTCATAGCCACATCTGCCACAACTTGAAATTCCTGGGTATCGACACCCCCGGCGCATTGCAGACCTACTGGACTGTTCCCGCGCACACCCTTCACCGACTGCCGGATGAGCTCACCATGCAGCACGGTGCTTTGATCGAACCGCTGGCAGTTGCCTGCCATGATGTCCGTCGTGCAGAAGTCCAGCCCGGCGACAAAGTCGTCGTCCTTGGTGGAGGTCCCATTGGCATCCTGGTAGCCCTCGTCGCGCGGGAATACAGTGCGAAGGTGATGATCTCCGAGATCAACCCATTCCGCCTGGAGCTGGCGGCGTCGCTGGGATTCGAAACAATCAATCCCAATGAAAGAGATCTGCTTGAGGCAGTGTTGGATAAAACAGGCAGCGCCGGCGCGGACGTTGTTTTTGAAGTGACCGGATCACAGGCGGGCGCTAAAGCGATGACCGCTATTGCCAGGACGAGAGGCAAAATTGTCGTGGTGGCGATTTACAGCAAAGCGCCTGAAGTAGACCTGTTTCGAGTTTTCTGGCGAGAATTGGACTTTCGCGGTCGTGCACGTTCACGAATCAGAGGATTTCGAGACCGCCATCAAGCTGGCAAGCTCAGGCAGCCTGCCATTAGAATTCATTGGTAAGTGACGTGCGCCCGCTCGAAGGTCTGCTCTCCGGATTCGAAACCATGGAGAAGGGCGGAGATGTGATGAAAATCTTGATTGAGGTATAACCATGAACATGAATCAATTCGACCTTTCGAACAAAACAGCCCTGGTAACAGGCTGTAAAAGAGGTATCGGCAAAGCGATGGCGGTAGGGCTTGCGGAAGCTGGCGCGGACATCATCGCTGTGAGCGCAAGTCTTGAGGTGGTAGGCAGCCAGGTTGGTGAGGCAATAACTGCATTAGGTAGAAAATTCAATGCTTACCAATGTGATTTCTCCAACCGCGAAGACCTGTACCGTTTCATTACCAAGGTTAAAGAGCAGCACTCGAAAATCGACATCCTGGTCAACAATGCCGGCACCATCCTGCGCAAGCCAGCAGCGGAACACCCTGATGAATATTGGGACAAAATCATCGAGGTGAACCAGAGCGCGCAATTCATACTCAGCCGTGAGTTTGGTAAAGAAATGATCTCGCGTGGGTATGGGAAGATCATCTTCACCGCTTCGCTGCTGACCTTCCAGGGCGGGATCACGGTTCCCGGTTACGCCGCATCAAAACACGCGGTCGCCGGTCTGACCAAAGCCCTTTCCAATGAATGGGCTGGGAAAGGTGTTTGTGTAAACGCGATCGCCCCCGGCTACATCGTCACCGACAACACAGAAGCACTGCGCAATGATCCTGTGCGATATAAAGCCATCCTTGAGCGCATCCCCTCTGGACGCTGGGGTGAACCGGATGATTTCAAAGGTCCGGTCGTTTTCCTGGCATCGGCTGCATCCGATTACGTCAATGGTGAGGTGCTTACGGTCGACGGTGGGTGGATGGGACGATAATCTTCCACGATGATCCCCCAAAACGAAACCGTCATACTGCGCCAGCTTGCGATTCGCATCGCCGAACTGGCTGCTCAGACCGGAAAGCACTGAAAAGAGCAGCCTTTGGTCACGCCTGACTGACCTGGACACGAGCGTGCGCCCGATGCTGCTCACACATCTCTGGCCCCTTGCCTGGAGCCAGGTGCTTCCTGACGAATTGAACCTGAAGTGTGAGAGCGAGCAAGGACGGCGCTACGAGCGCGAGCTGCGCCAGCGCATATGGACCGTCGAAAACCTGGTGGACGACACGGTTGTCGAACCTGTGGTTCGTTACCCCCATAATGTGAATATCCAGCCTTATCCAGGGTTCAACCTGAAAAAAGTTTACGCCAAAGATGACCTCGCTCACACCGGCGCAGCCGCGTTTCCTCCCGGTGGTGGTCCAGAAATCGGATATCGATAAAATCGGTGAACCGCTAGTTTGGGTAGATTACGAAAGACGAGAGCAAGACCGCCTTGAAGCGGAGGAGATCTTTGGCGATATCCTGGATGTGCTCCCCGAGGGCATCTACTTTGCCGCCAAAGTGGTCGACGAATGGGTCGAGTTGCGCGGCATGTCTCAGGTTTACATTGACCTGATCGACGATCCCGACTGGACACACCAGGCGCTGCAGTCGATCACCGAAAACTTCCGTTCACGCTTCCTGCAGTGCGAGCGTCTGGGTATCTGGGGACCCTGGGAGCCATCGGATCCTCTCGGTTCAACAGGACTGCGCTTCAACCCGCACATCCCCTCGTACCATGAGCTGCGAGAACGTGGAAAAGCCCGGCTGGATAAATCCTGGGCTTTCACCTGCGCCGAAGCTTTCACTACCGTATCACCAAGCATGCACGACGAATTTGCTTTCGAATACGATCGCCAGCTCATGCCCATGTTCAAATATGCCAACATTGGCTGCTGTGAGGTCCTATCGAACAAGATCGACCTGATCCGCAGCGTGACCAATGCGCGGCGGATCACCATCAGCGAATGGGCGAACCTTGAAAAAGCCAGGGACGCCATCGGCAGCGATTATGTTTTTGGCTACAAGCCCTCCGGCGTACCCTTCATCACCGACCCGTGGGACCAGGAGTCGGGCGCGCCTGGAAATCCGCAAAGTGCTCGAATGCTCGCAAGGCTGCGCAGTCGAGATCATCCTCAACATAGGGGGCTCCCTGGGTCAAAATGCTGACAGGCAGTTGATCGAGTGGAACCAGATCGCCAGACAGGAAATCCTCGATTTCCTCGAACGGCGCTAACCCAATCCACACTTTCTAGATATAAAATATCTGGATATTCCGGTCAGGCGGTGATATACTCGCCTCCAGCATATCCCAGGAGGTCCAGCATGTTATCCGTAGCCGACAAACGCAGTCTTCCCAAATCCCAGCCGCCTTTCCGCGTATCCTGGTACCGCTCTCCAGTGGATCGCGATATCTTGAGCAGATTGAACCAGCGCAGTGACCTGAAAGGCGCTCTGCAAACCTTCGGTCACCTGGGTTTGTTGGCGATAACAGGAACTGCGGTATTTTACGCATCTGAAAATTTACCAATCCCTATTCTGTTGATCATCCTGTTCCTGCACGGCACCTTCTGGGCATTCCTGCTGAACGCATTCCACGAATTCTGCCACAAGTCTGTATTCAAATCCTCCTGGTTGAACAAATTATTTCTCTACCTGGTCAGTTTTTTAAGCTGGTCAAACCCGGTCATGTTTTGGGAAAGCCACCAGGAGCACCACAAATACACCCTGCACCCACCGGAAGACCTGGAGGTTGTGCTCCCGCAGGAACTGACCCTGGAAAGCTTCCTGAAGAACGCGTTCGTCAACCCGTGGGATTTCTACTACCGTATGAAGTACATCCTGCGCTTATGCCTGGGAAAACCCGAACCTGGCTGGATCGAATCGCTCTTCCCGCCCGAAGAGACAGAGCTGCGCCGCGCCATGTTTAATTGGTCTCGCATCATGGTGTTGGGTCATTTAGTGATCATCGCCGTGTCATTGTATTTCGGATTGTGGATCATCCCCGTGATCATCACCCTGGCGCCATTTTACGGCGGTTGGCTGCAATACCTTTGCAACAACACCCAGCATGCCGGGCTGATCGACAACACCTCCGATTTCCGATTGTGCGTGCGCACCATACACCTGAACCCCTTCGTGCAGTTCCTTTACTGGCACATGAACTACCACATCGAACACCACATGTACGCCGCAGTGCCCTGCTACAACCTGGGTAAATTACACGCTGAGATTAAGTCAGACCTGCCGCACAGTCCCGCCAGCCTGCTCGAAGCCTGGAAGGAGATCATCGCCATCTTGCAAAAGCAGAAAGCGGATCCCTGTTACCAATTCGAAGCACAGCTGCCGACGCAGGTGCCAGGACTATAGACTTTTATTAAATTCCCCAACATCCCAGCGGTCATTGCGAGCGGAGCGAAGCAATCTCCCTCTCTACCAGCCAGATAGACCACGTTCGTCGTAGCATTTTATGGTCATTGCGAGCGGAGCGAAGCGATCTCCCTCTCCGCCTGCCAGGGAGACTGCTTCGTTAGTTTGGACGGAGACAAAGTTACATCATCCCACAAATACCCACCGTCCAACCCTCCTCGCAGTGACAGCCCAGCGGTCATTGCTAGCGGAGCGAAGCAATCTCCCTCTCAAGCTGCTAGAGAGACCGCGTTCGTCGTAGCATTTTATGGTCATTGCGAGCGGAGCGAAGCAATCTCCCTCTCCGCCTGCCAAGGAGACTGCTTCGTTAGGTTGGACGGAGACAAAGTTACATCATCCCACAAAACCACCGTCCAACCACCGTCCAGTGCAGCCCAGCCATCGTCAGCAGCGACAGCCTTCCAGCGGTCATTGCTAGCGCGGACCGAAGCAATCTGCCTTCTCATGAAGAATTCCACGCCAGAGTAGACCACGTTTGTCGTGACAGTCTAGGGTCATTGCGAGCGCAAGCGAAGCAATCTCCCTCTCTGCCAGCCAGATAGACCACGTTCGTCGTGACAGTCTATGGTCATTGCGAGCGAAGCGAAGCAATCTTCCTCTCAGCCAGCCAGGAGACTGCTTCGTTAGGTTGGACGGAGACAAAGTTACATCATCCCGCAATAAACCCCACCGTCCAACCTGCCTCGCAGTGACATCCCAGCGGTCACTTGATGTACAACGAAATGATATTCCAGAATAAATACTGACTGTCAAGCGACTTAGTTAAAACCGTGGTCCCCTGTTGTCCCCTCGTTGTGATGGAATCCAGACGAGAGTAACAGTATAATTAATCTAAAATTTTCTATCACATTCGTATGGGGATTAGCTAATCATGCCTCAGGCAATTTACTGCGTCTACATAATGACAAACGCATATAACACAACCCTTTATACCGGCGTAACCAACAATTTAATTCGCCGGGTATTGGAACATAAAAACGGGAGTGGCAGCAAATTCACAAGTAAATACAGGTTAACCAAACTGGTTTACTTCGAAACTTCAGACAATATAGAGGCAGCCATATTACGAGAAAAACAAATTAAAGCTGGTTCCAGACAGAAGAAAATTGACCTGGTTGAATCCATAAATCATGAATGGCGTGATCTGACTGAGGATTTGTATTAATAGCCATCAGGTCATTGCGAGCGGAGCGAAGCAATCTCCCTATCCGCCTGCCAGGGAGACTGCTTCGTTAGGTTGGACGGAGACAAAATTAAATCATCCCACAAAATACCACCGTCCAACCTGCCTCGCAGTGACAGTCCAGCGGTCATTACGAGCGGAGCGAAGCAATCTCCCTCTCAGCCTGCCAGGAAGACTACTTCGTTAGGTTGGACGGAGACAAAGTTTCTTCATCCCATAAAAACCCACCGTCCAACCGGCCTCGCAGTGACATTCCAGCGGTCATTGCGAGCGCAGCGAAGCAATCTCCCTCTCAACCTGCCAGGAAGACTACTTCGTTAGGTTGGGCGGAGACAAGGTTACGTCATCCAATAAATTCCCACCGTCCAACCCGCCTCGCAGTGACAGCCCAGCGGTCATTGCGAGCGAAGTGAAGCAATCTCCCTATCCGCCTGCCAGGAGACTGCTTCGTTAGGTTGGACGGAGACAAGGTTACTTCATCCATCAAAAATCTCACCGTCCAACCCGTCTCGCAGTGACATTCCAGCGGTCATTGCGAGCGGAGCGAAGCAATCTCCCTTTCCGCCTGCCAGAGAGACTGCTTCGTTAGGTTGGACGGAGACAAGGTTACTTCATCCATCAAAAATCTCACCGTCCAACCCGCCTCGCAGTGACAGCCCAGCGGTCATTGCGAGCGGAGCGAAGCAATCTCCCTCTCCGCCTGCCAGGGAGACTGTTACGTCAGGTTGGACAGTTGCAATCAATGCGAGTATAACTATGCAGTTATGCGCGGCAGTCTGGTAACACGCTCCCCCATTTTCTACGGCTGGATCATCCTCGGGGCAGCCTCGGTCGGGTTGATCATGAGCAGTCCCGGTCAAACCTATTCGATTTCCATCTTCATCGAACACTTCATCACCGACCTGGGCATCAGCCGCAGCCTGGTCAGCACCCTTTACACAGCCGGCACCCTCATCGCCAGCCTGGGCTTGCCATATCTCGGGCGCCAGATCGACCAACGTGGTCCCAGGGTGATGATCGCCATCGTCACCATCCTGCTCGCGGCTGCTTGTGTGTACATGGGATGGGTACAAAACGCCGTCATGCTGCTGGCTGGGTTCGTCTTTCTGCGCTTCCTGGCGCCGGGGGGCATGTTTATGGTCAGCAGCAACGAGATTAACTACTGGTGGGTGCGCAGGCGAGGGGTGATCATGAGCATCGCCGGGATTCTGATGTCTATTCTGGGCAGCGGCAGCTTCCCATCTCTGATCCACGGGATGATTGCCTGGAGCGGTTGGAGGAACAGCTTCTTCCTCCTAGGGATAATGGTCGCTGCGGTGATGCTGCCGGTCGGGATTGGTCTCTTCCGCCAGCAACCGGAGGAATACGGTCTGCTGCCGGATGGCGATTCAGATGTATCAGATCCGGACAATGCCAATAACAAAGTCAGCCAGGAAGTGAATTGGACACGATATGATGCCGTCCGCACCCCGGCATTCTGGATGCTGTCTTCCGGTATCGCTGCGATTGCCATGCTGGTAACCGGCTTGAACTTCCACACGGTGAGTATCTTTGACGACGCTGGTATTTCAGCCGGGGCGGCTGCTGCCGTTTACATGCCTATCGCCATCAGCGGTTCACTGGTGCGTCTGCTGGCAGGATACCTGATCGACAGGATTTCGCCCAACTACCTGCTTTCTTCGGCGTTGATGGGGATGACTGCCAGCCTTTTGATTGCGCCGAGGCTGTCAGGGTCGACTTCCGTTCTCGTTTTTGGGATCGTCATGGGTATCACCGGGAGCCTGAATATGACCGTCAGCTCTGTTGTTTGGGCGATGTATTTTGGCAGGCGCTACCTGGGAGCCATCACCGGGGTCGCCGCGCTGGTCAATGTAGCAGGATCATCGCTGGGACCCATGCCAATGGGGATCGCCCGTGACATCTTCGGTGACTACAACCTGGCGTTGACCACCCTCGCCCTGATCCCGGCAGTTCTTTCGATTGTTGTTCTGTTTGCACGAAAGCCAATTCCAGCTTCTCATCTCTTGAGTCCTCATCCATAAAGCTGTCGTGATAAAATTGCCCGAATGCCTGGCTCTATGGCGAGTTGATGCCAATTTCGTCCAGCACATGAGGATCTTATTTCAAAATGCAGAAATTACTGGTAATTGGCGTCGGCGGTTTCATTGGCGCGCTGCTGCGCTACGGGATCGGGACATCGGTTCAAACCATGTTCAAGCAGAGCAGTTTTCCCCTGGGCACCCTGGCAGTTAAACTTACTGGGTTGTTTTGTCATCGGGATAGTCACCTACTTCGTGGAATCGAGGGGGGTGTTATCCATTGAGACACGCTCATTTGTCCTGATTGGTTTACTCGGAGCTTTCACCACGTTTTCTTCTTTTGGGATGGAAACCATAAACCTGTTGAACGAAGGCAAAATCTTGCAGACACTCACCAATATCATCCTTCACCTGCTTTTAGGATTGGGTGCAGTATGGCTGGGTCGCTACCTCAGCCAGGTGATGACTTCCTGAAATGCGGCTTCGATTAATGATTCAAAGAGCCACATCTGCGGCAGCGAGACCATGGGTGCGCTGGTTTCTATTCTTTCTCATGCTCAGCGGGTTAAGCCTGGTGATTTTCTTCCTATGGCATCCGCTGCTGGATACCATTAAGCTCATCGGCGACCAGGAAGCATTTACCGAAAAGGTTGAACAAGCTGGTCTGGTTGGTCCAGCCATTGTATTCGTGGTACAGGCGCTGCAGATTTTCATCGCCGCCATCCCCGGTCAGGTAGTGGTTATAACAACCGGATATGCCTACGGCTTTTGGGGTGGGCTGCTGCTCTCGATTGTGACCACGGTGGGCATCAGCCAGCTTGTTTTTACGCTGTCGAGGTGGGGTGGTCGTCCCCTGGTGGCACGACTTGCTTCCATTGAGACCATCACAAAATGGGACCGGTTTGCGAACCGCTACGGGTTTTTATTTTTCATTGTGGCTTTCATGCTGCCGATCTTCCCGGCGGATATAATGAATTATGTTGCCGGATTGAGCACCCTGACCGCAACCAGGTTCTTCGTCGCCAACCTTTTCGGGCGCCTGCCGGGTGTCATTTTCCTGACATTGATCGGCGCGTATGGGCTTGTGTTTTCTTTCCCCATCTGGCTAGCATTCTTTGCGACGGGGATCCTGTTATTAATCGCCGGGCAACTATTGATCAAGCGTCTCGATATAACTACCCCAAACTAAATTCAATTGGAGGGTACCATGCAAAAATTAATCTCCGTGCCAGAATTTCCCTATGGCGCAGTCTATTTCCGTAAATCGAATCCGCCAGATTCGGATTGGGAACGCGATTACCGGACTGCGGCTGAAGATGGGATGAACGCCTTCCGCCACTGGTTCATCTGGTCTGCGATCGAGATCGCGCCTGGTGTTTACGACTGGGACGATTATGACCGCCAGTTAGACCTTGCTGCAAAGTATGGCATCAAGACGATCATCGCCGAAATGACCACGATTGCGCCTGAATGGGCGTTCCTGAAATATTCGGACGCGCGCCTGGAACGGATTGACGGCAGAAAAATTGATTCAGGCATGCACGGCAGCTGTGTCGTGGGCGGAGGTGGCGGTTTGTGCCTGGACCACCCGGATGCATCGAATGCTGCGGAAAGGTTCCTCCGGGAGCTGGTGCTGCGTTACAAAGACCATCCTGGCATGGGTGGATATGATGTGTGGAATGAATGTGGTTTCCACGAAGGCACCTGCTACTGCCCATGGACTGCAAAAAAATTCCGCCAATGGCTGAAAGAGAAGTATGGCGACCTGGAGAACCTGGGAAAAAACTGGTACCGCTATAGCCACGCCTCCTGGGATAACGTCCAACCGCCCAGACATCCGGGTCCATATCCCGACACTTTGGATTGGCTCGAATTCCGCATCGAAAATGCCTACGATCAGATGCGCTGGCGGGTGGATTTGATCCGCTCGCTGGACGATAAGAATGCAATAACTGCACACGGGGTGGCTGCCACTCTTTTCCGCATGGCTGAGCAGGGCACAGACGATTGGAAAGCGGCTGCAAATGTGCAGTCTTACGGTTATACCTGGGGATCCAGCCGTCACGGAGATGAGCCGTGGAAACAGTTCCATGCCGTTGACCTGGTGCGTGCTGCTTCGAAAGGCAAGCCCTTCTGGCATGCTGAAGCTTACGCGGGACCATTATGGATGCAGTCCAACGTCATCGGGAAGCCAAGGGACGAGGGCAGGATCGCCAGCCCGGAGGACATCCGCTACTGGAACCTGACCAGCTTCATGCTGGGTGCGCGCGGTCTATTCTACCTGCGTTGGAGACCGCTCCTGGATGGACCTTTGTTTGGCGCATTTGGTCCTTATGGCATGGACGGATCGCGCACAGTCCGGTCGGAGATGTCAAAATCGGTTTCGGAATGGGTATTCCATTCGCAGCAAAAGGACCTGTGGAAATCAGCCCCCATCCGGGGGGAGGTCGGCATCATATACGTGCCGGAGACGCAGCTGTTCAATTTCGCCCAGCAAGGAGACGTAAAATATTATACGCAGTCCATGCAAGGCGCTTACCGGGCTTTCTTCGACAACAACATCCAGGCAGACTGGGTGCATATCGATGATATCGACGATTATCAATTCCTGTATCTCCCTTACCCGGTCATGCTCAAGCAGGTATCCGCCGATAAACTGAAAAAGTGGGTGGAGGCTGGCGGTATCCTGGTATGTGAGGGCTGCCCGGGCTACTTTGGCGACCGGGGGAAAGCTGGCACAAGGCAGCCAAATTTGGGTCTGGACGAGGTTTTTGGCGTCCAGGAGAATTATGTCGAGTTTACACCCGACCTGCTGGACGATCTAACCTTCAACGTCGAAGGGAAATCCGTGCGCGGGGGCATTTTTTTGCAGGCATACCATCCGACATCTGGGAAAACTGTAGGATATTACCAGGACGGGAAGATGGCAGTGATCGATAACCATTATGGCAGCGGTAGAACCCGCCTGATCGGCAGCATGCCCGGATTTGGCTACTTCAACCACCCGAATGCGGATTCAGGTGAGTTCTTCTCTCGCTTGCTGGAATTCGCAGGTGTGTCGCATGTTCTGAAGTGCAGCGACCAGCGCATCAAAACGCGCCTTTGGGCTGGCGAAGGCGGCTTCTATCTCTGGATCGCAAATCCATCCCGGACAGATATCACGGTTGAGATCAACATCCATCCCAGCAAAGGAAACTTCAACAGGCTCGAGTGCTTACGCGGCGGACGGGCAGAACTGCAGGCAAACAACCTTAAAATCGAGGCTCCTGCGCGCGACATCAGCGTTTACCGTCTCCTGTAATAGTAGAATATAGCCAGACTACTCAGGAGCAGTGAATATGAACCACTGGTGGCTCGAAAAACCGATGCGCATGATCCAGACCAACCTGCGCGAGATCGATGCGGACCTGGATGTAGACCAATACATCCAGCGGCTGGTCGAATTCTCCGCAGATGTCGTTCTATTTAATGTAGGCGGCATTGTCGCCAACTACCCCACGAACCTCGAATGGCAATTCCGCAATCCGTATCTAAAGGATGACCTGGTTGGCAAGGTAATCGAGCGTGTTCACAAGGCTGGCATCCGCTTCCTGGCGCGTTTTGATTTTTCCAAGATCAATGAAATCTATGCGAAACAGCACCCGGAGTGGTTATACAAGAGTGTGCGCGGTGAGACGGTAACTTACAACGGGCAGGTGCATACCTGCATCTGCGCTGGTTACCAGCAGGAATATGCCCTGCGCATCCTGGATGAAGCCTGCAAACGCTACCCGATCGATGGCGTCTTCTTCAACATGATCGGTTTCGTGACCTACGATTACGACCACACCTACCATGGTATTTGCCAGTGCAAAAATTGCGCCAGCCTTTTTGCTGAACGCTATGGAATGTCCCTGCCCATGCGTGAAAACAGCAGTGATCCGGCATTTCTGAAATATGAGCAGTTCAAACGAGACATCAGCCAGGAACTTTTCCACCGCATCCACGACCTCGTGAAGGGAATCCGACCTGAAGCCTGTATTTGTACCTACACCCACGAAGGCGTGGACGTCTTCCGATCGGAGTCCAATTCAGGCATCGAGCGCAACCAACCAGAATGGGTTTATTCCGCCGGTGAGAATGTCAGGACTGTTTTGAATTCCTGGCAAGACATGGCGGTGGTCAACGCAGCTGTCCATTTTGTTGATTTCCAGTTCCGCCATGCTGCAGTATCTCCACACCTCACCCACCGCAGGCTGGCACAGAACCTGGCATCCGGGGGGTGGCTGGATTATTACGTCATCGGACACCTGGACAACCAGGATGACCGGGCTTGCTTCGAAGGTGTCAAAGAGATCTATTCTTTCCACAAGAAAAACGAAACCCATTTCACACACCTGCGCACCATTTCCGATGCAGCCCTGATTTACCCATCCGTCAATGCTCCCTTTGGCAGCCTGCAAGAATTCAGGGGCATTTACCAGATGTTGACCGAAGAGCACATCCTTTTCGATGTGCTGCATGACAGCATTTTAGAAACGACGACGCTCGAACGGCTGATCCCTTACCAACTCATCATCCTGCCAGATATGCGCTTGCTGAGTGAGAAGGTTTGTGAAATGATGGACCTTTATGTGCTTGCGGGCGGAAAACTCCTCACCACCGGTTTCTGTGCCAGCCTGGATGCATGGGGAAACCCGCTGACAACCCCAGGCATGCGCTCCAGCGGAATCACATTTTTCAGAGATCGGATTCCCTTTAAGAAAGGTATGTATTGGCGCATTAAGCCTGAAGATAAGCAGACGTTGACCGGTCTGGAAAACCTGGATATTATCTACCTGAACGATGAATTTCAGACCTTCCAATCATCATCCGATACCCGGAAATTTCTGGGACACATCCCAGCGCACATGTTTGGACCACCGGAAAAATGTTATTACCTGGAGGATGCGGAAAGTCTCGCGATTCCAGGTATCCTGTTCAATTCTCATGGGAACGGCTGTGCCGTGACGGTTCCCTGGAGGATCGGCTTTCATTACCAGCAATTCAGCACCCACGCACATCCTGCCGTTTTCCGGGCGATCCTGCACGACCTGTTAAAGCTCGAACGGAAACTGACTACAAATGCTCCGCATCTGGTTGAGATGGTACTGCACCGTCAATCCACAACCGGCAACCTGGTGCTCAACATGGTGAACAACAGCGGGCAGTCATGGAGAGCCACCCACAAACCGCTGGTGCTCAGGGACATCGACATTTCAATCCATACTCAAGAACCCTTCAGCAAAGCGATCAGCCTGGTCAGCGGAGACAGCCTCGGTCTTCAACGTTCGAATGCTTCAGGATTTTCTTTCACGCTCCCATCGTTAGCACTTTTCGACTCGATTGTTTTAGAATCCGATTAATTTAGAGAGTTCATTTCCAGGAGCAGAACATGCCGCATATCAATCATTCAGAATTTGTTAACCGTTTCCCTGCATTGATCCTCAGCAGCCGCGACTTCCCCAAGAAGCCGCAGGATATAAACATCCTGTTCATCAGCGCAGTTTTAGGTCTGGAAGAAGGTAAAATTTATACAGAAAAAGAAATCAATGCTGAACTCCAAAACTGGATGCAGGCGTTTGGAGAGAATATCCCCCTTGATCATGTGACACTAAGAAGGTACCTGGTGGATTCAGGATACCTGCTTAGAGATCAGGATGGCAGCAGTTATTCCCTGGGTTCTGTGGTGGAATATACCTTTGATCCATCTTTGAAGGACCTGGACCTGGTCTCCCTGGTTGAACAGCAGATCAAGGAAAGGGAAGAAAGAAAGATGATGTTTATGAAAGCTAAAGAAAAATCTCAAGGGAAATAGAAACTGTATGACCAACAATATTATCAGAATTGGCTGGAACGTTATCCTTGTCCTGTTCACGATCATCGCCCTCATTTTCCTTGGTATTCTGGCATATTACCTGATCAACAACCGCAGCAATGGGAAAATCGTTTCATCTGGCGAGGAACGCCTCTACCTGATTCATGTGCCTGATTCCTACGACCCTGCCATTCCCACCCCGCTGGTTCTCAGCTTTCACGGTTTTATCGAATGGCCCGCCCACCAGGCTCAACTCAGCGGCTGGAATGAAGTTGCGGATCAAAATGGCTTCATCGTCGTCTATCCCATGGGAAGCGGATTCCCACTCCGATGGCGCACGACAATAAAGCCTGCGGGTGAAGGCAGCCTGCCCATCGACGTCCAGTTCATCAGCGACCTGATCGATAAATTAGAGAACGAGTACAACATCGATCCCACTCGCATTTACGCTAACGGGATGTCGAACGGCGGAGGCATGACCTTCCTGCTTGCCTGTACTCTTTCCGACCGGATTGCAGCGATCGGTGGCGTGGCAGGCGCTTACATGACGGACTGGCAGGACTGCAGACCTTCCAGACCGGTGCCCGGGATTTTCTTTCATGGGACGGAAGACAACATCGTTCCATATAATGGCGGCAGGTACGAACGATCTGATACGTTCTTTCCGGTTATCCCTGAATGGGTAGGAGAATGGGCTGCTGTGAATGGCTGCAAAACCCCTCCCCAGGAAATTGCCCGTATAGACGATATCAGCGGAGTGATTTATTCCGCATGCGAAAATGATGCTCGTGTCATCCTGTACACCATCCACGGCGGAGGGCATACATGGCCAGGTGGAAATCCACTGCCCGAATTTATAACAGGCAAAACAACACAATCGATCAACGCGACCAAAGAAATGTGGGATTTCTACAAGAATTTCAGACTGGACCTCACTAAGGACCAGGATGAATAAAGTTCATCCAGCTTTGCCAGAAGTTGACCTTCCCGAAAAGGTTACGATCCTCTATTCTGATGTGCAGCGTTCCTATTTCCCCAGTGAAGAGCTCTATATCACCGAACTGGGAGCTGAACAGGATGCAGTATTGATTGCTGAAATACTCGAAAGTATGGGGATCGAAGTTTCACTCTACCCGGGTGATGCGCAGTTGCCAGTTCGCCTGCACCAGGAAAAGCCTGGTATGGTCATCAACCTGGTCGATTCAGTACAGGGACTGGAGAGCCGCGCCTCTTCCATCCCGGGAATCCTCGAACTGCTCGAGATTCCTTACACCGGAGCGAACATACTGGGAATGAGCCTGGACACGAACAAGTTCCTGATCATGAAGCTGCTGCAGCAAAACGGTATTCCGGTCCCCAATTTCCAGTTGTTCAACACTCCCAAAGATTTTCTCGATCCTGGCATCCGCTTCCCCCTTATCTCTAAATTGAATGCGGTGCATGGCTCAGTAGAAATTACCCAGGAAGCGGTGTCCGAAAATGAGAAGCAGCTGCGCAAACGAGTACGAAGATTGATGTCCATCTACAAGCAGCCTGTATTGGTTGAAGAATTCATCAATGGCAGGGAAATTACCGCCATCGTCCTGCATGAAAAGAAGAAAAAAGTTTACCTGGCTGAAAAGGTATTTCACCATCCCGACCAGAAATATGTGTTTTTAACTTTCCAGGATCAATGGTTGTCTGAGGCGAATTCAGCTTTTCATTATGAAAAATTCACTGACCCCCTGCTTTCGGAATATGTGCGAAAAGCTTTTGATGTGAGCAGTATGGCAGATTATGCCAAATTTGATGTGCGCCTCGACCAATCCGGGCGCTACTATTTTATCGACAGCAACTGCAACCCGGCGATGGGTCCGAAAGAACAGGACGTTGCCCTGTCCGTGATCCTGGACCTTTACGGGATTTCATTTCCCGATATTCTCAAGCAGCTCATCCGGAACACTCAACGAGACATAAAGAAGAGAAAAAATGACACCCAGCAGCCACTTCCAATTACAGACCAGCCAGGATGACCTTCTGTTCGAGGTAAACTCAGGCAGGCTGGTCAGTTTTCGAAAAAAAGATAACTCTGACCAGGAGTTTATCGCTTTTTCCGAAGCCCATCCAGCTTTTCTGATCGGTTATTTCGACCAGGAGAGAAAATACCACCTGCTCGAGTTCCTCCTCTGCAGCATCTGTAAAGGTAGAAAAACGTTCAGAAGGAGAGTACCAGGTTCTTTATGCGCATTACTCCGGGCTGTCTGACCTGCAGCTGGACGTTTCCTTCCGGGTCAGCGCCAGCAAGACATCTCCCTTCAGCCGCTGGAATATCAGTCTGGATAACCGTAGTGGACTGGAAATTCTGGATGTCCACTTCCCCTTTGTGGTATGTGCCTATGATCTGGGCGGTGAACCCGGATCCGAAAGCCTGGTGCTGCCAAAAGGCTATGGTAGTGGTTTATTGATGAAGGATTTTGCCGGTCAGGAAGCAATTGTTTCCAACTCACTCACCTTCTGGAAGCAAAAACTGCTGCCGGATAACTGGACCACCTGGCTCTGGGAGGATTTGAACCAGGACCATTATCCCGGCTGGCAGTTCGCCCAATTCCTGGCATATTACAACGATCGATGTGGTTTTTACCTGGCTTGCGATGACCATGAAGGCAGGATCAAGCGTTTCAAAGTGCTCCACCGGGAACCCGGTTTCCGTCTGGGGGTATCGCATGTCGGCGACTGGACTCAAAATGGCAAGAGAACGCTTGAGTATGATGTCTTATTGGGCAGTTTTAAGGGCGACTGGGTGGATGCCGCCGATATCTACCGCAGCTGGAGTCTGGAGCAGCACTGGGGAACGCCGCTGCACAAACGGGATGATATCCCGGAATGGCTGCAGGATTTACCGGTCTACATCACTGTCCGCCCGCAAGGCATTCTGGACGAGGGACCTGTCGACCTGGTGGACGAATTTTTACCCTACGAGAAATGCCTGCCATTACTCGACGACGTGGCAGCCAGGGTTGGCGCACCGTTAGCCGTCATCTTCATGGGTTGGGAGAAACATGGCTCGTGGATCTTCCCGGATTGCTTCCCACCGGTGGGTGGTGAGAATTCGATGAAGAACTTCACCAGGCTGGCTCGGGAGCGAGGCTGGCATGTGGGCACCTTCGGGAACGGCACGCAGTGGCTGGTCGGAGATGGCTGGAACAACCATGATGGACAGGCTTTCTTCAAGGAAAATGGAGGCGCGGATTGCGCCTGCGTGCGCCCGGAAGGCAGCCTGTGGTATCTCAATAATTACTGGCGTCCGGGGTACCTGTGCTGCCTGGGAAGCCAGGCTACACGGCAGATGGTGACGGAAACGGTGAGTACCATGCTGGATTATGGCTGGGAATCGATCCAGTTCTTCGACCAGAACTGCTTCGCCGTGACCTTTGCCTGTTTTGGGGAAGAACACGACCACCCCCCGCTGCCCGGGAAATGGATGTCCGAGCGCATGGACAGCATGTTAAATGAATTAAAAATTCTCGCTAAAGATGCTGGTCATCCCGGAGTGATCCAGTCAGTCGAAGCAGGCATCAGTGAGTACAGTCTCCCCCTGTTCCAGGAATGCGACGTGCGTGTTTTTCCTCCAGGCACCGCTCCCGAGATCATCCCGCTCTTCCATTACCTGTTCCACGAATGTATCATCCTGCAGGGCATGATGAGTTATGGTCCTGAGCCTCACCATGTCGCCATTTCTGCTGCTGCCAACTGTGTCCTGGGTGAAATTCCCGGGGGTGTGCTGCGCGGTGATGGTACTCTCCTGGACAAAGATACTGTCAATTGGGCTCCATGGGAACCAAAGGTGGGTGAACAGCAAGCCGGGTTTGAAATGATCAGAGCCGTAACCGCCCTGCGCAGGGGACCTGCGAAGGACTTCCTGGTCTATGGACGCATGCTGCGACCTGCGAACATCGCAGGCATTCCCCACGAAAGTTGGGAATACAATGGGAAGACGCACCAGATCCCGGTGGTGTTCCATTCCGCCTGGCAGGCGCCAGACGGCAGGAAGGGCATCATCATGGCTAACTGGACCGCAAAAAATCAGGAAGTCTACATCAATCAGGAAGACCTGACCCAGAAGGGAAATCCAGAAGCATACCTGACGATTTCGGCGAAAAGTTTAAGCACAGAATTACTCACAAGGGAAGGAAACAAGTTTTCGTTCACACTGCCTGATCAGTCGTGTGCGTTGCTGGAATTCCAATGAACCAAATTTTAAGAGACTAACAAAGGTTTGAGTATGTTAGACGCGATTACCCAATTCATCGTGGAAATTAGTAATATTATTGTGAATTTAACCGATAAAATACTTGAAATCTACCTGGCAATCATCAATTATTTTCGCTGAGCTGGTTCTGCTTCTTGGTTAAGTGCCTGGGATCTTTCACTTTCAAACTAAAAACGATTAAAGCAATCACAGCCATCGTGATTGCCACGGCAAAAAGCCAGTTATAACCTGCATTTTGAGCGATCAACCCTCCGAGTAACGGTGCAAACATTGTAACTATCCCAAGTAAGGTGTTGTTGATGCCTATGTAAGTCGGTCTCACATCCGGTTTGCTGAACTCCAGCACAATCAAAGCCGACACCCAAAGCACACCCAGGCTCAGCCCTCTCAGGAAGAAAACCAACGCCATCCATTGACCACTGGTGATGACAAAGGTCAACCCCAGGGCTGAGATGATGCAAAGATAAGCAAACACAAAGACGCGCTTATAACCGATGCGATCAACGACCACGCCCCCTACCAGATTGCCAATCGATTGCCCCACGAGCAGCCAGGAATTAAACACACTCGTTTGCCCGTCCGTCAGCGCAAAACGTTCCATCGTGTACACGGCGATGAATCCCCACGCCATCCCTCCCATTGAGGCGAAGAACTGCGTGATCAGGTACCAGCGGAAATTGCGGTCGATCCTGAGGATGCCAGTCAGTCGCTGCCAGTAGGCACTGGTGGTTGATTTCGGGTTTGGGTTGTGCACAGGCGCTTCGCGAACCATCGCAAGAAAAATCCAGGAAAGAAATATCAAAACAGCCGCAATGGTGAAATTGATCGTATATCCGTAAGGAAAAATGTAGCGGTCCAGGAAATACGCCGCCAGCAGTGCGCCTGGGATGCCGACCAGGTTCCCGCCCAGGGTGGTGAACCCCATGAATAGACCACGATGCTTCAGCGGGATAATTTTCGCCAGCATGTCCTGCCAGGCGACTGCTACGATCCCGGATCCGATGGAATGCCAGGCGAATAGGGCAAAGAAAATGACGATGGCAAGGGCAGGAGAGACCACCACCAGCAGGGAGGCAAGCGGCATTAGAAACACCGGCACCCTCTCCGTGAAGAAGCCCAATTTCACCGGGATATTGCGCTTCACCGGCACCTGTTCGATCCAGTTAGACGTGAACAGCTGTGGCAGGAACCACCCGCTGGCGCCAATCGTCGCCACCATGCCGATCAATAGTTTATTGTCGGTAAAATGGCTTACAAAAAGAGGCAGGATCACACCAGGTGCGATGAAAGCGTAACCCAGCCAGAACAAACTGCCGTCCAGAAAATTTACCACGTAGTTATAACGGGCATTCTTCCGGGCGTACCTCTCGGCAGTATTCTGTTCTCTTGTGTATTTTTCCTGGTTTAGGTTTTTTTCCTGATTTTCATTTTCGATGTCTGCTGAGGTCATTCAGGTGCTGATTATACACGCAGACATGAGCCAATCAGGCATCCAATTCGCTGTCTGACTGTGAAATTATTCTGGTTGACCGCCACATCTCCCAGCCTTTCAACAGGATCACCACCTGCACGGCGATCAACCACAGGAAAAACAGGGTCAAAAACACTGCTACCAGGATCAGGATTGTGTTAAGGTTTTCATGGACGCGCAGGAGCAGGTCGAGTGTTTGCTGCAGCGATTCACCAGCCTGGTCGATCATCTCCTGATACTCTTCCAGGCTGGTGATGATTTCGCGCACGTTGTCCGCCATGTTCGTCAGGCTGGCTTCCATCCCTCCAAGCTGGTCGTCTGCCTGTTCGAGGTTGCCAGACATCTCCTCCAGCGATCCAGGGATCACTTCCAGGCTGCTGACCACTTCTCCAAGCGATTCATGCAATGGTTTATCATTGTTAACCGCCTCACCATCTTTTTCTGATCCGATAAGGTCTCCAATCAAAGGGACCTCACTCAGGTTTTCACGGAATTTTTCAAGCGACTCAATCGCGTTGCCGATCACCCTGGCTCCATTTTGAGCAATTTCCAGAGATGATTTGGCTGCGCCCAGTGTGGCGGGGAGCGCATTTCCAACAACATCGTTGACTTTATCCAGGATCGGCTTTGTCTTGGCTACAATATCAGCAGTTGCGTCGATCATCGTTTCAACCGCCTCCAGGCTATTAACCGTCGCGCTCAAAGCCTGGTCAGTCACTTCCAAAACATTTAAACCAGTCTCGATCGCAGTTTCAACGGTCGTAAGGGTGCTGTCCAAACCCTGGTAAACACCAGGACGCAGCACCCAGGTACCTGTTACCCCTGCTGCCCCAAGCACCATCCCCAGCACTCCGGTGATGATGATTACTACTGCCAAAATTTGATTGATTCTTCTATCCATACCGGTAATTTCTCCTTCATATTATTTACGCACAATTGCTTCGATGGTTGCGTAAAAAAACCGTTGCCGAACCTATATTTGGACTTGAATTAATATCCTTTAACATCCCGACGATTGTATAATCGATACATGAACCCTGAACAAGCCCCACAATCACAAACAAATATCAGCACGGTCCTCATCCAGTGCCATTGTAAAAACAAGTGCCGGAAAAGTGCGCGGCTACATTCGCAACGAAGTCTTCACATTTAAAGGCATCCCATATGGCGCCCCAACCGGGGGTAGAAACCGATTTAAAGCACCCTTACCTGCTGAACCCTGGGAAGGGGTACGCAGCTGCCTGCATTACGGTCACGTCTGCCCCCAGGGAGCTTTTGATGGGACCTACCTGAACACAGGCGGGGATAACTCGCCCGTGCAGGATGAAGACGGATTCCTGCTCTACAGGGCTTACTGGCAGCCTGCCGGCGAAGACTGCCTTCGCCTGAACATCTGGACGCCAGAAATAAACGCCATCAGCAACCGCCCGGTGATGGTATGGCTGCACGGCGGTGGCTTCCATGTGGGTTCAGGTCATGACCTGCTTGCGTACAACGGCGAGAACCTGAGCAAGAACCATGACGTGGTGGTGGTCACGCTCAACCACCGCCTGGGCTGCTTCGGTTTTCTGAATCTCTCAGAATTGTGCGGTGAAGAATATTCTGCATCCGCCAACGCCGGACTGCTGGACATTGTCCTTGCGTTGCAGTGGATCCGCGAGAACATCGCCCGGTTTGGGGGAAACCCGGATAACGTGATGATCTTTGGGCAGTCGGGCGGTGGCGGTAAAGTGAATGCTCTGCTTGCGATGCCTTCTGCCAAAGGTCTGTTCCACAAGGCAGCGGTGCAAAGTGGATCAATCCTTGAATTTTCTTCACAACAGGACAGCAGTGAATTCGCCAGGTTGATGCTGGATGAACTGCATGTAACACCGCACAACCCGGAAGGTTTATTCGGCATCCCGGTTGGAGAGCTGATCGCCGCCGGTGAAAAAGTGGTTCAAAAATTGCATAATGGGTTCGATCCCACACCGGATTTCAAATCGATCGGCAGGCGCCTGCAGTGGTCACCCACCGTCGATGGAACTTTCTTCCCCAATAATCCTCTCACGCCTGAAGCCATGCCTCACAGCTCCGATGTCCCGCTCCTCGTCGGTTCCAATTTCCATGAATTTATCTCTGGGGTGGACAACCCGGATGCATATTTACTCACTGAAGATGAATTGCTGACGCGGATAAAGGCTCTACATCAGGAAAAAAGCGAACGCCTGGTACAGTTATTCCACCAGACATATCCCTGGGCGAAACCATTCGATATTTACTCCGCGATCGTCACAGCATCCGTCCGCCAGGCTGCTGTATACCAGGCACAGCTCAAGTCTGAGCTGGAAAAAGCGCCCGTTTACCTTTACCAGTTCAACTTCCGCACCCCGGTGCTGGACGGCAGACCCGGCGCATTTCACAGCGCTGAGATTGCATTCGTATTTGATAACCTTGGGCTGTGTGACCAGCTTACGGGTGGGGACGCAAACGCTTTGCGATTATCACAAACCATGAGCCAGGCATGGGTTAATTTCGCCCGTTCTGGCGATCCGAATGGCGAGGGGCTGCCTTTATGGTCAGATTACAGTCAGGACAGATCCCGTTACCATGATCTTTGACACAATCTGCGAAGCGAAGATTCAACCAGACGAGGAAGCCCTGGCTCTGCTGAATTCCTAATCTATCCAACCCCTGACATTCCGGTCTGTCTCGGACTCCCATTCATCCAATGAGTTGTCGACATCAATCCATCTTTCCGGTAAAATAGCAGGCGAGCAACCTATCACGTTATGAAAGGTGCACGTCCCCTTTATGGAAAACAGAGCCGGTATCGATAAAACTGACCCACGAAAAATCCCAGGACCTCGAAAAGCAGCCGTTACATTCCAACCGAAAACTTACCTTGAAATGCAGCGCGGTATCAATACCATCGCCGCCGCTATTCGTCCTACCATCGGTCCCCTGCCGCGCCTGGTTGCATGGGAGAGGTTGAACCGCAGTGACGCCCCAGAATTCCTGGATGACGGTGCGACGATCGCCCGCAGGATCATCCAGATCATCCCACGCGGCAGTGATGTGGGCGCTATGCTCTTCCGCCATGCCCTGTGGAACATGAAGGAGGACGTTGGCGATGGCTCGACAACCATGGGCGTCATCTACCAGAGCATCTTCAATGAAGGGGTGCGCTATATCACCGAATTCGGCGCCAATCCAATGCTGCTGCGCAAAGGGCTCGAAAAAGGTTCTCAAGCCATTGTGGCGGCTCTTCGTGCCGATGCGCAGCCCCTGGAAAGCAAAGAGGCGATCACCAGTGTGGCATCCGGCATGACCCATGGAGATTTCGAACTGGCTGAAATGCTGGGCGAAATTTTCGACATCGTAGGCGCCGAAGGCTTGATCATGGTCGAAAAACGTAACCGACCCGGATTGGACCGAGAGTACATCGAAGGCACATTCTGGAATTTAAGCGGTTGGGCTTCCCGAGCCCTGGTCACCGACCAGGCGAAGAAAAGCACCACATTTGAAAATGCATCCATCCTGGTCACCAATCTAAAATTCACAGAAGCAGACAAATTTGTCCCTGTGTTGGAAAAATGCGTCAAGGCTGGGGTTAAACGCCTGGTAGTGATCGGTAGAGAATTCTCGGACTCCGTGATTGGTCTTATGGTGAGTAACACCAGGGCGAAGACGATCGAAATTCTCGCCGTGCGCACACCCCAGGCAGGTGACGCAGACCAGGTCGCCACGATGGAAGACATCACCGCGATGGCTGGGGGGAAGATGTTCCTTCATGCCGCCAGAGAAAATCTTGATGACTTCGAGGTGGAAGACCTCGCCCGAGCCCGGCGTGTGTGGGCATCCCACGGCCTCTTTGGCTTATTTGGAGGGCAGGGGGACCTGCGTTACCTGCGCCAGCATATGTCTCATCTCAAGGGGAAACTCAAGATCGAGCTGGATGGGCGCCAGCGCGAAAAAATCGAAACACGGCTGGGGCGCCTGTCCGGTAACACCGTCATCCTGCGCCTTGGAGGACATACAGAGACAGAGATCGAAGTGCGTAAAGAGATGGCAAACCGCACCGTACTGGGAATCCGCCACACGGTCAGAGGAGGTGTGGTTGCCGGAGGTGGCGCTGCGCTGCTTAAGGCACGGCGTGCGCTGGTCGAATTACCAGCAGCAAATGAGGATGAAGCCATTTCATACCGTATCCTTCGACGTGCCCTTGAAGAACCTGTGCGCGCCATTGCCGAGAATGCAGGAATTTCACCTGATGTGGTTGTGTTCCAGATTGAGAATGCACCGGAAGGCTGCGGTTATGAAGTTCACCAACAAAAAATTGTCGACATGCAGTCTGCCGGCGTTCTGGACTCAGTTCTGGTACTGGAAAAAGCCGTTCAGATGGCAGTCAGTGGTGCAGGTATCGCCTTAACCACGGATGTGATCGTGCATCATAAGAAGCCCAAAGAAGTGGTAGAACCTTAAACAATGACAAATATGATGAAGAAAAATAAGGCACTCAACTGGACCATCATCCCCGGGCCCCCTGGAGGCAGCATCTCAACCACCTTCATTTTGGAGACCGATCCTGTGACCATTTTCCTTGGCTCGCAGGTGGGGATTTTCCGGGCATTTTGGGAACCCGATTCGGAGGGGCAAAACTGGACACGGCTTGATCGCGCCCCGCTGGGGGTGCTCTGTATATCAGGGACCATGGACTCTGGTGGAGCCAGTACCATTCTCGCCGGTACGGTTGACGGTATTTATTATTCATCGGACATGGGTGATCATTGGAAGAAAGCAAAACTACCCCTGAGTGCATCGTCAATCCTCACCGTAGCCTATTCACCGCTCGATGCCGGAAAATCGATAGCTCTTGCGGGAACACTGGAAGACGGCATTTTTTATTCGAACACCGATGGGCGCAAGTGGCAGAGCCAGAGCTTTGGCATGCTGGATGCATCCGTTTTTTCCCTCGCTTTCTCCCCTGAATTTCCCAGGGATGGCACGGTGTTCGCTGGAACGGAAAGCAGCATCTATTACAGCTACAACCATGCCATGGCATGGAAACCCCTGCCTTTCCCGGAAGAATTAGCCCCGGTACTCAGCCTTGCAGTATCTCCGAATTTTATGAATGACCACACCATTTTTGCCGGAACCGAAAACAGCGGACTGCATGCCAGCCGCGATAATGGCAAGACCTGGCAGCCCGTGGAAATACCCGCATTGTGTATCAACTCCCTCGCAGTGACCGAAACGGGGACGATTGTTGCCGGCACGGAACTTGGAATACTGGCCTCAAGCGACCTTGCCCTCACCTGGGTCGATAATCCAACACCAAAGAATGCGCTCAACCTGGCAGCAGGCGCAAACCTGCTGTCTGCTGGGTTCCTGGAGCACGGCGCATGGATCTCCGAAGGACTGGATTGGAAACCTCTAAGTGGGTTGATGGTACGCTCATTCAGCCGTCTTAATCTTTCCCCAGAATTTGAGAAGGATGGAACCGCGTTTCTGGCATCCAGCCAGGATGGGATCTGGCGCACGAGTGACCGTGGCTCCAGTTGGCAGGATCTAAGCCCGGGTTTCCCGGGTGAGATGATCAACCAGGTTTGCCTGTTCCCTGGTTTCGCTGATAACGCCTCACTGGTCGTGGCCAGCGACAACGGGTTGTGGTTGAGTCGAGACCAGGGTGATTCGTGGGTTCAGCTCTCCGGCAGTCCATGTTCACGAGTTTCGATCTCAACCAATGGAGGGGAATTACTGGCAATTTTACCGGGGCTAGGCGCTGAAATGCTGGATTTAACGGCTGGGGATGGTGAAATGGATTCGATCCCGCGGCGGATTATCAAGGGTCCCTGGGATAAAGGGGGGGTTATCCTTGCACTTGCCCAACAGAGGGATGGCACCATCCACGCAGCCCACCTGGAAGGGATTGGCGAGACAGTGAGCATCTGGCAGGGACAGCCAGGTGACCTGGAGTTGGTACACAGCCAACCAGCCGGGGCAAATCCCGTGGTTTCGTTCTGGATACCCGAGGCAGCGCCAGACCGCCCCTGGTACGCCAGCCTGGGTGAGCAGGTATGGCGGTTTTCAACCCGCCGGGGTGGTGTGGGAGCGGCGCTGCCCCTGTTTGAGGATGACCACAAGGAACCGGTTATCGCACTGGAAGGGTTTCAAATCGATGGGAAAGTGCACCTGGTTGCCAGCACAGGTCAGCAGGTGCTGCATCTTACGGAAGGTTCTGCCTGGAAACTGGTGCACCAATACGGGAATAAAAGAGCGGTAGATTTCCGTCTATCGGCTGAATTCCTTCAGGATAAAACAGCTTACGCACTTCTGCTTGGCGGAAATATCGTCAGTGGAAACCTGGCTATTTAGAGCCGAAGTGTGTTCATCTAGATTGCCAGGAATAACTTGGGGGATGGGATTTGATGGCAACGCCTCGATTTATCCTTTCAAGCCGCTGGCGACCAAACCCTGGACAAAGTAACGCTGCAGAAGAAAATAAACGATTGCCGGTGGTAAGGTAACCAGGAAATACTGCACCATTACCGCTGGAAAGTTGGTTGTTCCGAATGGCGACCAAAAAGTCCTGGGTGTAAGACTGCGGATTTTCAAGGCGATCGGGTAATATTCCGGTCTGGTTGTGATCGTCAAACTAGGCCAGAGATAATCATTCCAATAAGCCAGGAACGTGATGATTACCAGCGCAGCAATCGTTGGCTTAAGTAAGGGTCCATAGATGCGGAATATGATCGTGAAAGTCCCTGCACCGTCCATTCGAGCAGCTTCCTCATATTCCCTGGGAAGCATGTCATAATTTTGCTTCATCAGGAAGATCGCCAAAGGAGGAACCCAGCCATACAGAAACAGGACGGGCCATTCCCAGATAAATCCGTGCCCTCCCTGACCAAAGATATTGTTGCCACCAGCGAGGGGAAACCAGGCTGCCAGTAAATACATCGGGACCATCATCAATATTTGAGGCATCACCATCCCTGAAAGAAAAATCAGGAAAACCTGGTTTTTTCCAGGAAAACGCATTTTTGAAAATACATAACCTGCTGTTATGCTGACTGCCAGGGTGATCAAGACGTAAAAACCTACCCGTAAAAACGTGATCGTATACCCCTCCAAAATTCCCCGTCTAAAAGCCCACTTAAAAAGGTCAATGTTTAGCGTATTAGGGATTGGCAGGATAGTTGTTGTTAGGAACCTATCTCCAGTGGTAAACGCCCCCAGGACCATGAAAATTATGGGGTAAACCATGCAGAAACTGGATACAAGTAGAAATATGTATACCAGTATTCTCCATATCCTATTTCTTTTTTTCATCAATCACAAGGTAGTAAATAAATCAAGATGAAATCCACCAGATCCGATGGGCGATCATTGAAACTGGTGGATATTCCTGCGATAAAGAAGAATGTCCCTATCAGGAAAATCCGTTATCCCTTGAGACCGCTGGCAACAAGCCCTTGAACAAAATAGCGCTGCAAGACAAAATAAACAAATGCGGGTGGCCAGGTTGCCAGGAAGGTGCGCACCATCACCGAAGGGTAATTGGTTGTACCGACTGGGGACCAGTCGGTCAGGATGACGCTCTGGATTCGATATGCAATCGGCTGCCAGTCCTGGTTGCCAGAGATGGTTAATGCGGGCCAGAGGTAATCGTTCCAGATTCCCAGAAACGAAATGATAATCAAGGCAACGATTGGGGGTTTAAGCAGGGGTCCATAAACTCGAAAAATGATGGTAAACATCCCTGCTCCATCCATTTTTGCAGCATCCTCATATTCAGTGGGCAGCATATCGAAGCTCTGTTTCAACAAAAAGATGGCAAACACCGGCACCCACCCATAAATAAACAAAACAGGCCATTCACCGATGAATCCATGCCCACCTTGCCCCAGGATATTATTACCACCTGCAAGAGGGAACCAGGCTGCCATCAAGTACATCGGTACCAGCATCAAGATGCCGGGCATAACCATGCCGGAGAGAAATAACAGAAAGACTTTATTTTTCCCGGGGAAGTGCATTTTTGAAAATACATAGCCACCGGTCAAACCAACCAGGAGGGTAATTCCCATATAAAAAGCAACCCGAATTAATGTCACCGTGTACGCACGGCTGATCCCTGCATTCAGAGCCCTGGTGAATAACTCAATGTTCAGCGTATTTGGAATAGGGAGAATTGTTGCCAGGACAAATTGCTCATTGGTGGTGAAAGCACCCAATGCCATATACAACACCGGGTAGATCATGCAGAAGCTGGAGATCACCAGGAAGATAATACTTAATGTTTTAATTAATAGTCTTTTATTCTTCATCGATGTCCTATTTATTACACATTGTATTGCTTACGGTAGTTATTCAGCTGCCAGCCAATAAATATCAGGAGCATAACAAACAATACCAGCGATTGGGCTGTCCCCATGCCCATATCCAGCGCACCGAACGCATCATTCTGGATGCTGTAAACCAGAGTATAAGTTAAATTTCCCGGTCCACCCGCTGTGATGATCTTGGGCACTTCCCACATCTGCATGGAGCCAATGATGCCGGTAACAGAGATAAAAAGCAGTACCGGGACCATCTGCGGGATGGTGATATAGCGTAATAGCTGGAAATCGTTAGCGCCGTCGATCTTGGCTGCGTCATAGAGGTTTTCATCGATATTTTGAAGCCCTGCCAGGAAGAAGATCACCGTGAAACCGATCCCCTGCCAGACCACGAATAACACGGCAATGATCGGCATCCAGATAGGGTTTCTAATCCAATCCACGGGGTCGACTCCGAAGTTGTAAATAATCATATTTAGAATACCCTGGGTGGACCCCGCAAGGTAAATCCGTAACAATAACGCCACTACAGCGCCAGAAAACACCGCAGGAAGGTACCACATCGTGCGGAATAAACCTTTTGCGAAGAGTGCCTGGTTCAGGATCAGTGCGATTGAAAAGCCACCAACAATATTTAACGCTAAAATCGCCACTGCATAAACGATCGTTCTGCCGATCACCCGGATGTAGAACCAGTCCTGACCGCTTGAAAAAATTCTTTTAATGTTCGCCAGCCCCACCCAGGTTGGAGGACTGATGATATTCCACTCCATGAAACTCATCACGATGAGAAAGATCAGAGGAACGAAGGTAAAGATGACGAAATAGATTATCAACGGGGTTAACAATGACCAGGCAACGATTGTTTCACGATTACGCCTGATCTTAAGTCTGAATCGTTGGTAGGCAGTCTGTTCCATAAGGTTGGATGAATTTGATGCGACGTTTATACTCATAATTTTCTCAATAATTGGGAATAATTCCAGACAAAATTCGTTGGGAAAAGGGTGTGTAAACACCCTTTTCCCTTCGACTTTTCCACCCGTGAAAAACTCAGGTGGGAGTAAAAATTGATCTTACAGCTTAACCTGATTTAGCAACCAATCCTTCGATCGTTGTTTGCAGTGCATCGAGATCAGCCTGGATATCCGCACCTCTCAGGTTGCCCTTCCAGATACGATCGTACGATTCATTCCAGGCAGACCAAATGCGTGAACCGTTCTTCGGCCAGCCAGGCAGTGGACCTGAACCACCTTCCAGAAGCTCTTTCATCGTCACACGCACGATCTTCTGGGAAATCTCAGATTTGTACCCATTGAGTTTGTCATAGGTCTCGTACTGCTCGAGTTGTGACTTAAGAGCCGGGATCCAGATACCGCAGTTATCCGCCAGGAAAGCCTGAGCGTCGGGATTGACCAGGGTTTCCTCAATGGACTTGACTGCCAGTTCGGGATACTTGCATCCATTCAGAGCCGAGTGCATGTCATTGCCGATGACGATGGTGGCGGGTTTTCCACCAGGAGGCAGCGGGAACGGGATCGCAGTGGCATTAATCGGAGGATCTGCCTGCCCAACGGAGGTAGCGTCATTGTTCCAACCAGGTTTGAGTGCGATGACGCCCTGGTTGAACAACACGCCAGAACCTGCTTCCGCTTCAGCCTGCATGATCAAGGCCTCTGTAGAAGACCACATCATGTCATTGTGAAACTCCCATACTGCCACTGCATTGGGATCATTGGCATTGGGCTCACCGAGGTTGCTGCCAAGTGGAGCACCAGCCTGGTTGAACCAGTGCAGGATGCGCATGGCAGTTCCGTAAGTTTCCGGTGCAGGACCATAGGTGAAGTAGGCGTTATTGCCCCATTTTTCATCACTGTTGATCTTCGAGATCGCTTGAGCCATCGCCACCAGTTCTTCCCACGTGGTGGGCAGATTTTCTGGGTCCAATCCAGCTTCCTCAACTTTGTCCAGGTTCACAAAAAGGACATCCGCTCCGGAGGATTTCGGGTAACCGTAAACTTCCCCGTCTGCGCCAATCGCGCCACCGAACGATCCTGCGGCGAAACTCTCTTCAGCAATGCTCTTCGAGAGCGGTGCGAAGACACCTAACTGCACAAATTCATTCACATAGGCTTCACCGTAGGTGGTTTCAGGAACGATACCCGCCGCCAATGCCATCAACTGGTTCTGGCGCAAGTCCCAGTCCCAGCTGTGGGAGGTGATGTTCATCGAAACACCAGGATTGGCTTCCAACCAGGGTTTGAAAATGGCGCGTCCCAGACCGCCAAAATACCACTGCTTCTGGAACTCTTCGTTTTCCGGGTCCGGTGTCCATTCTGCGTTGATATCGGGGATGTTGGTGTTGAACCAGATCTCCATGACCACATCGCCGGCTGGTTCCGCGGGCTCGGGGGTCGCAGTAACAACCTTCTCGACTTCCTTCTCCACCTCAACTTCAACCGTCTCAATGACTTCTTTCACGACCTCGACTTCAACAGTTTCGACAATCTTCTCGGGTGTTGGGGTAGCACAGGCAGCCAGGACAGTCGCTCCTGCGGAAATTCCCACCATGCGCACAAAATCGCGTCTGGATAAAGATTTCTTCTCCATTAAATTTTCTCCTTCAGATATAGTTCAATCTAATTTGCCGTAAAACATTGCTCACAAGGTTCACTTTTCTCAATAACATCCTTCCTTTCGCCGGATACATCCGGCACGTTTAATAATTTTCGTCATTTCTCCCCCTTTAAACAGGAATGTCTCATTGGATGCGAATTCTTATCGTTCTCGATGCCGCTCTCCTTTCCTCAATTACCGGTTTTTAATGACAGAGTGTTGGGTTTGCATGGTCTGGGGATCGACCATCCCGGTTGAGGACCGGATGACGAGGCGAGTGGGAAGGATCTCTTCTTTCACTTCCAGCCTCCCGTTGCGTATCGTATTCAAAGCCATCATCACAGCTTTCCTTCCCATCTCGTAGAGCGGTTGGTGGACCGTGGTTAATGGCGGTATGGTGCGTGCTGCCATGGGAATATCATCGAATCCCATGATTGATACCTGTTCCGGGACTTTCAGGCTCAATTTGTGCGCCGCGGACAAAACCCCCATCGCCATCTGGTCGTTGGATGCAATAATGGCAGTGGGCGGTTCTTCCATCTGAAGAAGTTCCAGACCGTGACTTTCGCCGGAAGGTGATTCGTAATCACCCTGCCTGACCAATTCATCGTTTACCGGGATACCCGCCTCTTCAAGGGCATCACAGAAACCTGAGAACCGCTCGAGGCTGGTACCATCTCCAAGAATGCCTTTGATATATCCAATTCGCCGGTGACCCAATTGGAGCAGGTAACGCGTGGCTTCATGCATCCCTGCCTGGTTGGATGCCTTGACCATGGGCAAGGCATACTCTACGGAACGGTGATCGATGAGGATACAGGGTAGATTGTCCTTGCACAACACGCCCATAAACCGGTCTGCCTCGGTTGGCAGCACCATCAATATCCCCTCTACCAATCCTCCCATCAGGTAGGTTACCTGTGTCAATTCATCTTTGCTGTTTTGCCCGCTGGTCAACAGGATCATATTATAGCCCTGAGCCTGAGTCTCATCACTGACGCCGCGGATAATCTCGAGCAAATATTCTGAATGGATGCTGCCCACGACCAGACCCAGCATCTTCGAACGCCCGGTTGATAATGAACGCGCCGGTATGTTAGGCGCATATTCAAGCTCTGTGGCGATGCGTAAAATACGCTTGCGGGTCTCCACGTTGACATGCGGTTTGTTGTTCAGAACCCGCGAAACTGTCATTGTCGATACACCAGCTTTCTTGGCAATATCGGCTAGTTTTACAGTTATGAGTTCGGATTTGCCTGCCATGGGAAACGCCATCCATCCTGCCTGTTAAGCTGTTAGATATCTGTTAACGGTAACATAAATATACAACCTGGAAAGTGTTTTGTCAAGACAATTAGCGACCATTTGGGGAGGGATTCATTATTTGTTGGATGAATCACCTGAATTTAATAATAGCGCAAAAATTGACTCTGGTCTGTTAAATTGAAACAGACTACCTCAGCATTTCTAGAATGATCATTGCTCGAACCGCAAGCCCGACCACATTTATCATCATCTCAATCGAATCTCACTCAATCATGGTCCTTGCCATGCATCGTCGGCGCCATCATGCCATCCGGAGCACCCATCATCGACATTGGGGCGTTTTTGATGCTGCGCCGTTTTTCAGGCTGGTTAGCTGCGCAGGGAGTGCCAAAGACAGGCTGTGCGAAAGGTAGATGCGTGTTGCCGCGCGCCAGAATATGCAGGTAATTTGCCATCTCCCCATCCCAGGGCAACCCATGGTTCCAGGGCACAGCAGAACGTGCGTTGCAGTAATGTCCCACAAATGACCGGCGAGGTTTGTCCGTGCGATTGGAGTGGGAGCGGTGCAGGATGTGACCTCCAAAAAAGACCACGTCTCCTGGTTCGGCTTCCACAGGCACTTCCTTTCCCGGGTATTTCTGGGCAATGCGGACCAGTCCATTGCGGTTTTCATCGGTCACCGAAGCGCCGTAGATTGTGCCCATATCTTCGAGTGTCGATTGCAGCGATGTTCCCATCCCTTTATCATCAGGATAGATTGGCTCATTCTGCGTTCCCACCGTAAACCACAGGCACCCGTTCTCCACAGTCGCCTTTGTCAGCGCAACCCAGGCACCACACAACGTGTCCGGGAAAGAAGGAATGTAATATGCATCCTGGTGCAGTCCCTGACCTGGCTGACCGGGCTGCTTGAAGAACAGCATCGACTGAAGCGCCAGCACATCCGGACCGATCAGAGCTTCTAACACATCCAGGATCCTTGGATGGAGCAAGAAGCGTTCATGCAGTGCATGACGGCGGTGCAGCATGTGTGCCCTAAGCCAGTCTTCCGGTTTCTTGGGTGTATCGCGGATGCCGATATCTGCCAGGATAGTGGCTTCTTTGATCGTCTCCTTGCCGGAAAGCATCGCGTCCATGTGGTCATTCATCTCGGTGATGTCCGCATCCGGCACCAAACCGCGCACAACCAGGAAACCCTGCTCCTTGAAAGTGATGTATTCGTTTACATGTACCGTATAGGATGCAGTCGACCTGCTCTTTTTCCATGGTTGACTGGTTCATCATGTTATTCTCCGTTGTTAGGAATTCCCTTAATATTGAGACTAATAACATATATTATATCCGAAATTCATACTGTTATTGATATCTTTTTGTAAGTAAATTGTTGATAGCATCAGACTGATATAATAAAAATAAAATACATCAGGAGTCAACATGACTGCCAGTAAAGAAGAAATTCTAGAATTCATCGAAACCACCTCATTAAGCGGTTATCAAAATATACCTTTACCTTACAACCTCGAGATTCCGGGTAAAGATCACAGTCCTAAGATAAATTCGGTGCTCAGTATGGAATTAAAAGGCAAGAGTGTTCTCGACATCGGCTGTTATTATGGTTTGTACTCTCACGAAGCAAAGAAAAGAGGCGCCGGGCGAGTGGTTGGTATTGAATTGAATAAGCAAAGAGCGGAAATTGCTCAGAAAATCACAGATCTTATCGGCGATGGAGTCGAGATTATCCATGGTGATATTTTGGATGTGAATCTGAAAACCAAATTTGATGTCATCTTGTTCCTCAGCGTACTCCATCATATCAAGGAACCTGTTGCGGTGATGAAAAGGCTGGCAAGTATTTGTTCAGGTGTTATAGTCATCGAATTTTGCTTACCAGAACACAGGTTGAGACGCAAAGACCATGATCGAAATCCTCGTGGAAGCGATTTCCAGGAGAAAATAAACGATCATTTTCGAAGTTTTATATTGCGCATTTTGGGTGAAAAAGCAGGAGTCATTGTTACAGGAGACAGGATAAGCTCTGACCAGGAATATGATTGGACTTATTTTTACAATTTAACTGCATTCCGGACAATTTTCCAGGTGCAGAATGCACTCTTCTCAGATATTCGATTCGAGAAATCTCCTCAAAAACAGAATCGAATGCTGGCTTTTTGCAAGGTTTAATCGATTTTCTCATCTATGGATGACTTTTCTTCCTTGCAGTATGCAAAAATTATTGATTCTTTAAAAGAATACAGCAATAAACCTCAAAGTTCACCATACAACAATGAACATTTGAGATTAATGGCTGACGCTGCTAAAGTTCTATTGAAATCCAAAAGAGGAGTGAGTTTTCCGGATAAAGATTCAACCTACTCTCAAATTATCCAGGAAACATTACAAAACTGCCTGAAACGATTGTTGGTAAGTGGTGATTTGGATGGTGAAGGCTTGTGTGCCGCATTGATCAAAGGATCTTTCGCATTTAGTACAGCCAACCTTTTCCTCAATACCATCGAAAACCAGCTATTGCCTGAACAAACTCTTGGACTATTCCGGTTGATTTATGCATGGTTATTCGCCTTTATTGGGAAATCGCCTGAATATGCTAACCTTCGTTTTCTTGATCCAGGGTTTACCAGTACTCTCGAGATAATTTTATTGTTCGATAAACCACCACAATTTTCCAATCTGGATTATCGGAATTCAATCAGGAATGAACTGATTGATTTATTGAATTTTTCACCACCGGTCGAGGTGGAAATTCGTTTACTCGGGTCCTTTTCTCTGCCTGATGCAATCTCCTCGTTCATCCTTTTTGACAATGGAAGTGTACAGGATCTACTTAAAACAGAAATACCGCAATTATCTAACGAGTGAGGGAAATGCGATTTTGGACAAATGCCTGGGGCAGATCGTCACGGATTTGTTGCTTGATCAAAACAACACAAGGAAGGACCAGGATTGGGATTCCAAGATCATCGCAGGATATCAAACCAACAAACAACGCGCTGATCAGGTAGTTTGTGTGGATTTCGGTGAAGTACTCGACCCTTCCAGTCCTTGGAGAAAAGAAAACCATCAATTTTTCACGCATCTGAAAACAAACCAATTTGATTCAATCATCGTTGAAGATGCCACCCGGCAGTTGCAGGATGATAAGGGATTTGAAAAAGAAAACCAATTCACCTTGTGTAAGGTGATTGGTTTAGAGTACGAGGATCGCATCATTCCAGCTGAGCGGATGATGTTAAAGATTCGCGGGTTGTCTTACTACCGTGCTGGCACCACTCACCTGTTAGATACCCTGAAGGAATATGCCAGTTACCGGTATATCCATGAAAAGTCTTCTGAAACTGGAGAATATGTTTTGGAAGTTGGACCTATAATATTCAACCTGGAGAAGTTGGCAGTACCCTTTGACCGGGAAGAAACCAGAAAATGGATAGGATTTTTCCTCGAGGAGATCAAATCGTCTACATCAAGTAGTCTGTACACCACCCGGCTCGTTCAAGGGACAGATTTCTGGTCTCTTGGCGCCTGCCTCAAAAAAGTAAAAAAAGGGACAACGGCGCACCAGGTAAAGCTTGACCAGGAACAAATAAAATTTCTGCTTTCCGAATTCGGAACGTGGTCCTGGTTGAATGGATTCAGCATCGATTATTGTGATGCGGCTTTATTTCTCACTCCCGATGGGGACATCAAGTCGATGAAAATCTTCGATTTCGAAAGGATTAACTTCGGGGAGCTGGTCAACGAGAACCACATCGTGCTTGACACGTTAATTGACATCAAAACTTACCTGAGAAAATCGTCCTGGGATGAAATTCTACACAAAGTATATCTCTCTGATAACACTCGCCAGGAACCTTTACCACTGGACGATGTGAAGATCCGTTTAAATAAGAAAAACGGTATACGACATAAAGTTATCACCGTGATGCGGTACTTTCGCTTTCTGTCATTCCGCTTCGGTCAGAGAACTGGAAAGAGGCTATGGAACTATTACCTCCAATTGTTTGCGAGATTGAGTTCTATAATCCATTAATATTCACACGCAATATCCAAGACCAACCTTGATTTTTTCAAGGAGTTGATAAGGGGTATAATTCCAAATCTTAATGAAAAGAAATAGGAATGTTTTTCTCCTGATGCTTTCTCAGGCTCTTGCGATGTGCGGACCAACTACCATCGCCCTGCTGGGTGGGATCATCGGGACCAGATTAGCACCCTCACCCACGCTATCAACCCTGCCGGTGTCGTTGATGGTGGTGGGCGTCGCACTATCCACCATCCCTGCTGCAATGTTAATGCGCCGGGTTGGACGTAGATGGGGATTCTCGATTGGCAGCGCCATCGCCATCCTTGGGGCACTGCTGGGCATCCTGGCGTTGAGCTGCGAAAGCTTCCCCTTATTTTGTGTTGCCACTTTCCTGGTCGGAGCCAACAGCGCATTCATCCAACAATACCGCTTCGGAGCTGCTGAAAGCGTTGCGGAAGAATATGCCAGCAGGGCAATCTCGATGATTTTGGTGGGTGGGATCATCGCAGGCATTTTGGGTCCTGAGATTGCCAGGCGCACCGGAAACCTGGTGCCAGGGATCGAATTTGCCGGTTCTTTCGTCGTGCTGGTAGGCTTGTATGTGCTCGTTATTATCCTGATGCAGTTCCTCACACCAATATCTCAAAAAGTAGAAGAGATCAACGGCGATGAGAGACCTTTAAAACAGATAATCGTCCAACCAAAGTTCCTCGCTGCAGCCGTTGCCGGGATAACGGGTTATGGTGTAATGACGTTCATCATGACAGCCACACCGGTTCAAATGAACCACATGCTGGGTTTCAGCCTGGCGCAGACTACTTTAGTGATCCAGAGCCATATTGTCGCCATGTATCTCCCATCATTTTTCACCGGATCCCTAATCGCAAGGATAGGATTAATTCCAGTGATGGTTGCTGGTGCCATAGCCATGCTGGCAACGGCAGTGATCGGTATCGCCGGCAAAGAATTTTTGCACTTGTGGTGGGCGCTCGTTTTGTTGGGCATTGGTTGGAATTTTCTTTTCGTGGGTGGGACAGTGCTTCTAACCCACAGTTACCAACCTGCTGAAAGGTTCAAGACTCAGGCTGCCAACGACTTCAGCATATTCAGTATTCAGGCTCTGGCCTCATTATCTGCTGGCACAGTGCTCTTCGCTTCAAATTGGGACACTCTGAACACTCTAACGATCCCCCTGCTTCTGTTAGTCATCAGTATGCTGGTGATTCTGCGAATCAGAAAACAAATATAAAGGCTGCCTTTTTAATGCAAAATAATATCAGATCACCCAGGTGACAATAAAAAGAATGGTGAACACACTGCTGACGATCAATTGACGGATTCCAATTCTGGTCGGTCGGACATTAATCGCCGGACGAAACGTACCGTAGACCGTCTCAAGCCATTGCAGCGCATAAGGAATCCACAAGAAAGGGGGAAGTATGTTTCCTGCTGAAAGCACAAAAACTACCAGGAAGTTGAAACTGGTATATAAAATCGCCCTTCTACCCATTCGCAATCTTTCGGCAACCGGTGGCACACCGGATAGCTCTCGCTGTGCCAGCCGCAAATACGCATAAACAATCGATGCGGCAGATTGGAACCAGGTTAGCAACCATAACCACCAACCCATTGGATGCGCATTTCCAATTCCGATCCAATATGCTGCCGGAGCAGCCAATGCCAGCGCCCCGCTTCCCAGGATCTCAACGCCAATCTGCCTGCGCTCTGCTCGCCGGGTTACCAACCACAGGTGCCAGCCCAAAGACAGGCACAGCAGGCAAGGCAAGGTAAAGCACATACCCATGACCAGTCAAAATCAGACCGGTCAGGGACAGCAATGCTGATACGGCATATACGCCCGTCCAAACCAGTGCAGGGAAGCGATCATTGGTTGACCTGCGACCAGACAGAGTCTTTATGTAAATCGTTAGAGGCTGCCTGATCAGGAATGCAGAGAAGGCGCCCAGCAAAAGAAAAGGCGTTCCTGTGTTGATTGTTCCCCCGGCAAACATGCCGATAAACAACGGGCTGATTAAGAATACCCACGAACCATGATCCTGGGGAATGGCAATTATTTTATTGAAAATTTGATTTCGAGATATTTGGAACTGCAATACCCGGGACTTAATCCTTTCTTCTTAACCAGACACTGACACTTTCCGGTTGTACACTTTCGTCGATCACCCTGGTCATTTTACTGATAAGCACATTTATATCAGTTTCAGAGCGGGTGATCAAGCTGAAATTGGAAAGGACTTGCTCTGCATTATATTTGCGGCGGTAAAAACGGCGATCTATGCCGTTTTGTATCCGTCTACGTAATGGGTTAAACAAAGCGGCAATCAGCAGTGTGGAGAGCACCAGGCTCAAGGAAGATTGCTGACCGGTTACCTGGGTGATGATACTGCTTGAAAGGGTAACCACGCCAAAAAAGACAATCAATAGAATTGTGCTCAGGCTCAGGTAAACCAGGGAGCGCCGGATGATCAGGTCGATATCCCACAGCCGGTAGCGCAGGATTGAAAACGCGATGCCGGTGGGCATCAACAGATAACTCAAGACATATACCGGCAGGTAAACGAAAAACATGAACATCAAGCGCTGATTACTTGGTTCGGCGGGGGGAAACCAGAGGGACACGATGATAAATGGAATAAAGGCGATGAAAGTACCTAATATTCCTGCAAGCACCCACTTGGTCTGCTGCCGTTCCACCATGGTTGATACCTTACGGTAGCGGTAAACGACAGAATAGACTCCGACGATAAACCAGGACCCAAAAATGAGCAGCATCCACAATGCATACAGATCTTCCCTGATTCCCAGGTTGAGGTTGGGAATGACAGACACAGGCGCTCCAAAAATTACAAATATCAACACCGCGTACTTCGTCCATCCAGGCACGAATATACCGTTCGGAAAGATGAAAGGGATTAGAATGAAAATTATTGATGCAATCAGGTAAAGGACGGTAACAACCGGCATGAATGCACCCAGGTTGTAAATCCCTTCCACCAGGAACAAGACCAGCATGAGGGAAAGCATCAAGGCAATCCAATCATCGGACCGCTTGATAAAAATTACCAACCCGATGGCAACAAAAGCGACCCCTACGATGAGCGAAGAAGTGATAACCAGAATCCTAACCAGGTTTTCCGGCAAACCCATCGAGACTGCAATTTCTGCATCCTCTCGGGTCATCGTCCAGGGTCCACAGGTGAACTCACCGGTACCACAAGAGGGCAAAGGCTCCTGGGTGGAGACATAGGTGCTGGCGAAAATGGCGATCACCGCCAGCATAACACAAGCAAACCAGAAAATACGCGCAATCTGGAGCCAGGGTGGTTTCAATGTGGTGGTGCCTGGTGGGCTGCTGTGTTCCATCCGAAATTTCCTTCCATCGAATTAAGATAAATTCACTCAATTTTAACAGGTTAACTTTAAAAATGGAAATCCAGATAAGCTTTGCCAGTTTGAACCCTCTTTATCAAGAGAAAAGTTAGCGAGTATAATCCTGCCGATGAGCACATCACCACGCCAGCAATTCCTGGAATACGTCCGAGGTGAACCGGGTGCACGACCGGTCATATCACCCTTCCTCCCCCATCCGGACGTAGTGATCAATTCACTACTTCAGTTAGGCTTACCAGCTGATGAAAACAACCTGGTTCAGAGCGAGATCAGCCTGGCGAAAGCATTGGATTACGAGCCGATGTTCATGACCGATTGCCATGGATTGATCTTTCCCTGGGAGCTTGATGAGGCGCTCTCTGACCGGGATTGGATGGTCTCGAAATTGCGCACTCGAAAAAGGGTATGGGAACGTAAAGTCTCACGAAACCTGGGTGAATGGGGAGACGAGTCCGGTTTCCCGGTCAAGTCAGAACAAGACCACCAGCTGATCCACGAAGCTTGCGAGATGATCGCAGACCGGGAGCCAACGATCCGCAGATACTTCCGCGAATGGCGCGAGCAGGTTGGAGAAGATGGTGTCATCGTCATCGGTCATCCGCATGTCACCTGGATGGGATACCAGGTCAGCCAGACTAACCTGATCTACCATTACAACGATTTTCCGGATACTTTCCACAAAAGCATGGAGGCGATCTTCAGTGCAGCAATAGTTGTCTTCGAGATCGCCATGCAGGAAGGCATCGACTTCATGTCTAAATCGACCTACGGTGTCGAGATGAGCTCTCCAGCACGCTTCGACCGCCAGGACCTGCCTTATCTAAAGCGTCTGTCCGATTGGACGCACCAACACGGCGGATTGTTCTGGTACCACAACTGCGGGATGACCCGAGACATGATCCTGTCGGGTCGCTTCAACCAATTCCACCCCGATGTCCTCGAAACAGTCGCACCGCCACCCGAAGGAGACAATGACCTGGCTGAGTCACGCCAGTACCTGTCGCCCGAGATATGTTCGAAAGGCAACCTGGACCTGCACATTCTGCGCGATGGGAACGTGGAGGATGTACGGGCAGCGACCCGGCAGATGGTCAACTCGGTTCGCGGTCACAGGCATATATTCTCAACCGCCGATGCTGTCCTACCGGGAACCCCACCTGAAAATTTCATTGAGTTCATCCGGACTGCGCATCAAGCATCCTGAAAATTGGAGAATAATTGCCTGATCAATATTGAAAATGGTCAGGCAGCCCGAACATTCGTAGCAGGGTAATGTGCTGACTGTGACCGGTTCTATTCACACCAGATCATATTGTTGTTTGATCGAAATGATTAAAATTTTGATGCCGGACGTAAATAGCGCACAGGTCCATGGGCAGGATAGACACGCGCAGCGCCCTTCTCACGAAGCATGGTCCATGTATTCAGGGCAACCGGGTTGTCCCAGGACACCTCCTCCGGTGGAAGATCTCCAGTGAAGACAGAGCCATCATCCAGCAGCAAGGATACACATTCGGCAGAATGTCCGGGTGATGACACAATTTCACCTCCAATGCCGATATCGCTCAACAGCTGGCGGCTCTGATCGCAGCCAATGAATATGTTTCCATCCATGCTGATCTCAACATAATTGTCCTGGGGTTTGGTCCAATTCTTCATCAATGGGATGGTGGGTGCCTGGGTATCGATTACGAGCAGAGGCACACCTTCACGCTTCAGCTCTTCTGCCAACCCGGCATGGTCGATGTGGTAATGGGTAGCGAAGGCGTAACGGATCTCCTTCAAGGGAATATCCATGCGCTTAAGGTTCGCCAGCATCGTGCCCAGGGTACCGGGCCAGCCTATATCGACCATCAGGCAGGCGACCTGCCTGCGCTGATAACCCAGTAATTGGTCGAGCGGTAACCAACATTGACGATGGTTGGCTTGGGTAAAGAAGACATGGGATGAATTATATAAGAATTTTGAGAAAACTGCATCGTTGGAAGGAAAACCAAAAAACTCTAGACAATGATAATTGTGCCCTATTCAGATTTTCAAATTTTTTCCTTCGCGCCCTGTGTCCTAGCGGTTTAATAAAAAAATCTTCGTGAACCTTCTCCTTCCTTCGAGCCCTATCTTTATAAGCCTACATAGGCAAAGGCTCAATCACGAGGTGCGTATGTAGTGTTTCAAATGCTATAATATTTTCATGAGATATGAAACCTTACACCATTTACAAATCCCCAAGGTAGGGTTCGGCACCTGGACGATTGGGGGACATGGAAACCCCGATCCGTCCAGCGACGACCGTTCCCTCCAGGCATTGCGCAACGCTCTCGAGCTCGGATATACACATTTCGACACTGCTGAAGGTTATGCCGCCGGTCACTCAGAGGAATTGATCGGGCAGGTGATTCGGGAGATGAAGGTTCCCCGCGAATTCTCTGTTCATCACTTCAAAAGTCTCACCCGATCACCTGCAGTACGACGCAGTCTTGCACAGCTGCGAGAACAGCCTGCGCAGGCTGAGATATGGATTACCTGGACCTTTACCTGATCCACTGGCCTCGGGTGGGCATGAAACTGGAAGAGACCTTTGCTGCTCTCAACAAGCTGGTGCAGGATGGCAAGGTGAGGCACCTGGGTGTGAGTAACTTCAAAATGCGCGATCTGAAGAAATCCGTGCAGCTGGCGGAAAAGCCATTGCTGACTAACCAGGTTTCCTACAGCCTTCCAGACAGGACCTTTGCGAAAAATGGTGTGCTGAAATTTTGCCAGGAATCAGATATCTTACTCACCGCCTACAGTCCGGTAAAACGGCGGAACATAAAGAGTAATAAAACACTGCATGCCATTGCTAAAGAAAGAGGCGTAACTGCTGAGCAAGTAGCGATCGCCTGGCTGGTCAACCAGCCACGCGTGATCACCATCCCGATGTCAGCCGACCCGCGGCACCAGGCTGAGAATATTCAGGCAGCCGACCTGGTGTTGAGCCAGGAGGAGATGGCGCGCCTGGGTTGAAGCTTCACTAAAGGCTTGGACACCGCAGCGCCAGAGGAACTACAGGCGAAATCTATTCATAGCAGATCAGGAAAGCGAGAAGGCTGGCAGCAGCTCTGCGTGCATCCTTTCATACGCCTTCACCAGCTCGACCGTGTTTTCATCGTAGGTGCGAATGTCCGGGTTGGTGTACCAGCACAGCGTGCGCATCTCACCGTTGTATTCCACTGCCGTGGGACCGAGGGTCTTGTTGTTGCGGCACCAGCCACACTCATCCCCAAGGCAGACGTTCGCCCTTCTGGCAAAATCACCCTGGAGGAGCTGGGACTGCCTGGGCAACAGGTCAGCAAGACGCTGCGTGCTTGCCGGCTTGATGAACATGCGAAGTGGCTGCCTGTATCGTTCTTCATAATCGATCTGGAACAAGGGAGTGTTTTTCACCTTGCGGTCACCCTGATATTTGACCACCCATGCATGAGGGGCGTGGATTGCGATGATCGTCTTGAAATTCCTGTCTTCAAAATAACGATGCAGGTCACTGACCATCTCGTATTCCCAGCCGGAAAAGGCGCAGTAGAGATCCATCGCTCGTGGTGTGTAACCACACAGGGCGCGGAAATCACTGGTTAAGAACATGAATCTGCCCTGTTTTTCATCGGCGTAAGCAGAGCAACTGGCGGCGAGAGCCTTCAAGGCCGGCATCATCGCCGGGAATCCTGGATAAGTCAGCCTAGTCAATTCTTCCAGGTGAGAGAACACCAGCCCGGTTGCTTCCAACCCGGAAAGGAAATTCTTCTTCATCCCGGATTGCCGGATGATGCCCGAAGCATCTTCGAGCACCAACCCATGCTCATCCATCGTTCCGTGCAAACCTGCCAGCCGGAGGAAATCCATCCCGGATAGGATCATTTTCAAGGGCTTATCCAGCTTGCGCTTGACCTGTTGTTTTTTCTCTTTTTCATTTGGCTCATCATCGCCGATGAAATCATCCGGGCTGGTTGGCAGCCCAAAAATCTGGGGTTGGGTAAATAAATTCGAATACAGAGTTTTTAGAAATCCATGGAAGTCAAGGATCAATTCTTCCTGGACATCCCGTTCCTCCAGGCATGATCCAGTTTGGGGCTCTCGCAACAACTTGACGAAGGATGCGATCGCTCTCTGGGAAATATTTTGGTAAGTTTGAATTCCAGATTCCGGTGACATTTTTTCCTCAATTTTAATTTCTAATTTCAGTTAAATTATATTCCCGATTCGGTCCAACGGATTGCATAAACAACCTCACCCGTGGCTGCTTTAATGAAAGTGATATCTGGCTTACAGTTACAATTTCCATGTCGGAAGACTGCGCAATCGTCATCATGTTCAACCTGGCTTATATAAACTCCGTATTTGCGGTATTCTAAGGGAACACAGGCGGCAATTAACTTGAGATAGTTATGCTCATGGGCGTTGAGGGCAACATCAGCCGGCATATCCGTCAGGTAAAGCATCTTCTTGCTCATATTCGGTTTCCTTTCACTGCAGAGATAAACTTACATGAGCAATAATAGCACAAATGTTCTGTTTTTACCAGGAAAATCCAAAGTGTAAAATTTTCCGTATTCATTTTTTCCCTTCAGGGTCGCGTAACAACCAGCCAATTTATGTAACCAAGCAGTCATGGCGCGCCAAAAGGAACCAGGTTACCCGGATGGTTGTAAAAAAAACTTGTGCAGATTTAGAAGGACAGGTTTATGCTTCTGCTGGAGCCTTCTCACTGCCCAGGAAGCGGTAAACCAGAGCGCCCAGCAAACCGCCAACGATGGGGGCTACCCAGAACATCCACAGCTGGGCAAGCGCCCAACCGCCCACATAAATCGCCACGCCCGTGCTGCGCGCAGGATTGACGGAAGTACCTGTCACCGGGATGCTGATCAGGTGGATCAGTGTCAGGCAAAGACCGATGGCAACCGGCGCCAGTGCCTGGGGCGCCCTTTTGTCCGTTGCCCCCATGATCACCAGCAGGAACATCATGGTCATGACAACTTCGGTGATGATACCTGCAAGCAGGCTGTAGCCGCCCGGTGAATGCTCCGCATAACCGTTTGAAGCGAAACCATCGGCGAGGCTGAAACCAGCAGCACCACTGGCGATCAGGTAGAGAATACCCCCGGCGGCAATCCCACCCAGCACCTGAGAGATGATATAACCTGGCAGCTCTTTCGCCGGGAAACGACCACCCACCCACAGCCCAATGGATACAGCCGGGTTAAGATGGCAGCCTGAGATGTGCCCGATGGCATAAGCCATGGTCAGCACGGTCAGACCAAATGCGATCGAAACACCCAGGAAACCGATGCCTGTATTTGGGAATGTGGCTGCGAGAACTGCACTCCCGCACCCTCCCAACACCAACCAGAAGGTACCAAAAAATTCCGCTGCGTACTTTTTCATGCGATCCTCCTTGTGCCTGACGGATTAGCTGAAGAACCGGAAATCAAAGAATTGAGCTTAATTTTAAACTCATAAAACCCAAACTGTCAATGCATGACAAAACGATCTTTATTGCCTAGATATACAGGTCCCTCCTGGCGTAAACCAGGTATCCACCCACCAGTGCAGCAATGATGATCCCCAAGGACAAAACCAGAGAAACCGGCTCCAATTTGAGATCATGCAAGAGAGACGCAGGATCGAAGTAGGTGAAGGGAGAGAAATACTTGAGAAATTCCAGCCTGTCGCTCAGTGTATAAAAAATCGATAGGAAATAAGTACCCATCAGCAGTGCGATCGCCACAGCACTGGCACGTTTATACTGCTTCATGGTGCAGCCCAGAAAAATGCCCACTGCCAGGAAAATAACCTGCAAGACCAACAACGCCAGCATTGAAATATTGACGAAATTATAGAACTCCTGGTTGGTGGTTTCGTACTGCGATGCTCCAACCATCACAGCCCCCCAGGTGATCAGCAGCAAAACGATGCAGTCCACCAGCACTGCCAGGAGTTTCCCTGTAACCAGCCTGGAACGGGTCACCGGCAGGGTCAGGGCAAACTCCACTGTCCTGTCACGCTCTTCCTTGGTGATTACGTCGCTCCCCCACATCGCCGCGGCGATGGAAAGGATCAACACAAAATAGGTGAACATCACCCCGAAGAATCCAGTCACGGTCGTCAGGTTGAAGGCGTTGAAATTCATCGCATCCATCAGCGCAGGAGGCATGCTGTCCAGGATGACCAGCAGGTCAGGATTGCCTTCATAGGCGGAGAACTTTGAAAAACCGATCACCGTAAACAGCACTACAATGACCGACCAGATGATCAACGACTTCAGGCTCGAGCGTAATTCTCGTAAAAAAATATTCACTGTAAACTCCTTATACCGGCGCGGGGATGTTCCTTCGTAAATAAAGGAAATAAGTTCCCGCAGCAGCAATCGGGATGACCACCAGGCTGATCCAAACCTTGGGATCGTAAGCCTGGTGAATAATAATATAACTGGCATCGAAATGCTTGAAAGGCGTCAACCACTCGAGGAAACTCTCCCCCAACATCCCGCCAAATGCACTCAATACATACATGCCGAACGCCAATGCCATCGAGAAAGTGGTTACGCTGCGCACACGCTTCACCAGTACATGAGATGAGCATCCCGAGTGTTAGAAAAACTAGCTGGAATAACACCACGCTCAAGAGAAGCAGCAGTAAGGTTTTCCATTCATAAGTACTCTCACCCTTGAACAGGTTGATGAAGACAACACAACTCACCCACAACACCAGGTCGGTGATCGCCAACGCTGTCAGGACTGCGAGCAGTTTACTTAACAGGATTTTCGTGCGGCTGACCGGTCTGGTGAGTAAGAAATCCGCGGTCAGTTCTCGTTCCTCGATGGAGAGCATCGAAAAGCCATAATTGGACGCCTGGATTGCCAGCATGATCTGGCAAAACAGGAATATCATGCTGAAGAAACCGAGGATGGTGGTAAAGTCGACACCCGTTAAACCGAATGCGATCAACAGTTCTTCAGGGAACTGTAACATGGCTTCATTAAGCACCTCTGCGCTTTCTGCGATGGCAGAAAAGAATGAAAGGAAGAGCAGGATAACCACCGCCAGGGAAATCGACCAGGTGATAACCGAATTTATTAGGGATCTGAATTCGTGTTTATAAATATTCATCGTTCCCACCTACTCGTAATAATGCATAAATATTTCTTCGAGGGTGGGTTCTTCGATGACCACATCGGAGACATCCTGTTCCGCGATCATCCGCAAAATGGTGTTGATATTCCCTTTAAAGTAGAAGCTGATCGAGCCGTTGTTTTTCTCCAGGTTCATCACCCCATCCATGGCGAAGCGCTGTTCGTCCATACTCGCTGCATCTATGCGAATTTTTTTGTAATTTTCGTTTTGGAGGGTCTTGATGTCCTGGACATTGATCACACTGCCGTCTTTAATGATGGCGACCCGGTTGCACAGGCGCTGAACCTCGCCCAGGATGTGTGAGGAGAAAAATACGGTTGCACCGTTCTCATTTTCCTTGCGGATCAGGTCGAAGAATTTTCGCTGCATCAGCGGATCCAATCCGCTGGTTGGCTCATCCAACATGAGTACTTTTGGCTGGTGAAGCAAGCCCTGGACGATCCCGACCTTCTTTTTATTCCCGTACGACAGGTCATCGATCCTGCGCTTCAAGTCCAGTTCCATGATTTCCGAGAGCTCGTACATTCGATCGGTGCAATCCTTTTTGAAGAATGACGCTGAATACTTGAGCAGGTCGATCACTTTCATGCCCTCGTAATAAAATACTTCAGAAGGCAGGTAACCGATCTCCTGGCGCAGCTCCGGACCAAACTGGATGCAGTCCTTGCCCATGATGCTGGCGGATCCGCTGGTGGGGAAAATAAGCGACAGCATCAGACGGATCGTTGTGGACTTACCGGCGCCGTTTGGTCCGATAAAACCGAAGATCTCCCCTTCTTCAACTTGAAAAGAAACATCCACAATCCCCCTGGATTTGCCATAATACTTGGTTAATTGTTTGACTTCGATGATGCTCATCAATGAACTCCTGTTTAATTATGACGAATATAGATTATTGCATAACAAATATTTGAATAATCGATTACATCATTCTATATAATGGGCAATTTTACCACTCCCCCAAAAACATATAGAGTCCTGGTATGGTAGGCGCGATCTAATCAGTCTGTCAAAAGCCATCCACTCAGGCTGGATCAACTCCCAGACGATCCACTATGACCGGTTGGCACAAAATGACCATGATTTTCAGCACCGACCGTCAATCCCAATACATTGGTCGCCAGCGGATCGCTTTTTCGATTCGGGCATAAATAAATGGAAGATAGTTATAGCTGCAAGCAAGTTGTCAGAAGAGCTTTCGTTTTTGAAGGGCGTAGGCATAAATACCACCCAGTACCCCACCCACCAGGGAAGTCAGCCAACCCAAAACCAAAATGCTGACAAAACCCAACAAAAACGACGAAGCTATCATTTCCCAGAAGTTTAATCACTCCCCAAGCGAACCTGCACAATCAGGTCCTATGCATAATGATGAGAAGATCGATGTCAGCAGCCATGTGGAAAAATGAGCGATTAGACTGCCGAGAATCCCCGCTACAACTCCCCATAATATCTTCCGATTGGCAATCCGCTCCGGCAGCAACCACCAAAATATCGATCCGAAAAAGAATGATGAAATCACAACTGGAATCCAGAAGTACCTGAATGAAGGGTCAGTAAATCCAAGGGAAAACATAATTCCGAAAGGAAAGCCAACCACTGCGCACGTCAGGCCAAAAACAAGAGAACGAGTGGAAATATTTTTCATGAGGCAATAATAACTAGCTGAGATCTATGCGCAAAGACCGGAGAAGATCGGCTATACGCTTTGCTTCATTTACATCCTGTGCATCAATTTCGAAAACGATACGAACACCTTCAGGTAAACGCATCAGCCATTCATCCACTGCTCCATCCGGATTCCAACCGACCGGCATTTGCGCGATGGAACCACCGTAAAAACGCAGAAAGTCGAGTATGTATTCATCCGCTTCTCGCGTGGGTGGTAAATTATGGTTGATTAACTTTAATCCAGGCAGGCTGCGGAATTCGGACCACTGGTGGCGCGCATCGGCGCAGCAATGGATGCCCAAACCGCCAAAATGTGCGGAAAGCTCTACCAATTCTTCCCTGAAGAACCGGCGGAACATTTCCGAGTTTACAGCCCCAACTTCGTCCACCGACATGGTGATCCCGCCGTGCATCACGTAATCCGGGTAATGTGCCACAAAGGTTGTCCCATAGCGCTTGAACCACTCATCGAAGAATGCCACCAGCAGCCGCCCTACCTTATCTGCCAGGGCAATCACGGCCTCAGGAGCCTCGATCATCGAGACATACAGGTCTTGCTTCTCCCAGATCAGGGCGACGATGTCCATCGGGCTCTGGATGTCGACCGGCTTCATCACCACACCAGCACCCCCACGCCGGTGGAGCTCATCGGCGATGTCGAACAGATAAGCCAGGGAAGAAGTGCTGAGGTCCGGAGTTTGCAGACGGTCCGCCTCTGCCGCAGAAAAAACCAGGGGCTGGGCGAAGGGGTTGTTGTCTTCCGGACGGAAAACAGAGCATCCAAAAGCTTCGGCGAAGATCTCCGTCCCGGTCATGTTGCTCAGGAATGGGACGCGGTCATCATCAACGAGCTTTGCTCTTGTGACACATCAGCTCGTACTCCGCCCAGCGACGCATAACGCGTTCTTGCACATAATTGGGCCACAGAGGCGGGGAGGGGGGCAGCCGGGATTCCTGCTCCGGAAGAGGAAAATTAACATGGAAAAGGTAACCTGGCTCGGTTGATTTTATGAATTTTTTCCACCGTGACCAGCCGTTCTTCTACTTGCGATTCGGTGCCTATCATCTATCCTGCTCCTGAAACGTTAATATCAAGCCATGATGGCGACCAGGTCGAGTGCCTTCTCGCCCAGCGCCACGTCTCCTTCGATCCCCACCCGGTCACGGGCATATTCACCCGTTCCTAACATCGATTATCCAAAATCGATCCCCAGCAAGGTGGCAATCACTTCGATCTCTCCGATATGCTGAAAAGGGTGCGTCAGGGCAAAGGTCATCAGGCATTTGCTCCTGCTCCAGCCAAGGTAATTCCTGATGAACCCTTCCGCCTGGGAATGTGCCAATCCTTCCTCGACAAGGAGCTGCCTCAGCCGATCCTGCTCCATCACAGGCTCCAGGTCGCCCGTGGTCAGGTTGGGAACGATCTTACGCGTGCGCGCCTCCACCGCCAGGGTGTAACCGTGCAGCGCATCCAGATCGATGGTCCGGTTGAACTCCGCCAGCTCTTCGAGGGGCATCTCGCTGCCATGGTGCCTCCAGGCGATTTTCATCCGTTCCATCCAGCCGCCCTCATCCAGGACCTGCGCCCGGTCGACCACAAAACGGTTCACCCCAGCATCTTCCGCTCTGGTCATGTGCCACAGGATCCAGGCGATCGAGTTGAGGCGCGGGTGAGGCTGCTGGCGCATCAGGTCATGAGGCACCAGCTCCCAGAATCCTTCGATGTAAACCTTATGAAGTGGATCGTAACGCTCGAAAAAAATCTTTGATATTTTCATGATCTAAACCAATCTCCAGACAGGTGTTCGTCATTCTGGCTGGAACATCCTCTTGAATAACCTTCGTAAATCGACCAGAAGATCCGGTTCATGCTTGCTGAGAAGGTGGATGAAATGTGCTCCCCCTGCATAAAAGGTGACTCGGTCGAATGGCTGCCGCCTGCCACCGTGATTCACTGGGAGCCCCAGCCTTTTATTGATGTGATTTTCGATGTATCGCGCAAATCCTTCTTTCCATTCCTGCCAGAGCATATATTCATAATCATCCAGAACCAGCCTCTTCTGCAGCGCTCCCCTGGCGCTCAATACCCCTGCGAGATCCTGTTCGTTCAGGAATAACTCGTAGAGTGCGGTAAACTCTTCCCCTTCATACGGGAACGGGTAGTTTATCTCCCACATGAAATCCTGTGATTCCTGCGCACGCCGGGCGATCCCCAACCCCTGTTTCAATTCCAACTCGTCATCGTAAAACTGCTGGCAATGGATGAATTCATGGAAGATGGTGACATAGCCTCCAGGCTCATCGAAAACATCCGAACTGACCACGCAGCCCATTTGGCTGTGGTAACAATCGAGGCCATAAAGCTGCCCGAACGCCTTGCGGGATGGGAAGCGGAACCGGAGCCTTGAGGATAAAGTGGTAGTTGTTACCGCCGGGATTCACATCATAAACCAGGAAATAACCATCCTCGACGATGGCGACAGGAAATAATTTCTCCAGGAATGGGTGAATGTCCTGGATCCTTTCTTGAATTTCGCTGATCCCCTTCAGCTTTGGGACATAAAGGTCGGTCACGAGTGATTAGCCTCTCACCAACATTGCGATTAACCTTTTACGTAGGACAGCTTCTCGTTGATGACGCCATCCTTCACCCTGAAAATATCTACGCCACGGACGTGACCTTCAGTTCCAGAGGCTTCTACCCAGCTGTACCTCCAGCGCATGATACAGCGGTCACCCATTCCAAAAATATCCTCAATGTCTATTTTTGCCCGGGGTGACTGGCGAAAAAACTCCAGCCAAAATTGGGAGACGGCAGTTTTTCCGGTAATGCGCGTCCCATCCGGAGCCGGATACGTGTTTTCGAAAACGCAATCCTCGCTCATCAGCGCCATCATCGCCTCAACATCATGCCGGTTGAAGGCTTCATTAAACGCCAGCACGGTGCGCATGGCAGATTCAATTTTGGACATTCGGGTCGGCGTCATAGTGCAACTAAAATAGTGTCTATTTTTACGACCTTCATTTTAATTGACAGGACCCGGAGACTGGCGTAAAATTAACGTAATCTAATCTTTTTTGGCATTTTTTCTAACACACAGATTTCAAACAAAGTAAAGGAGAAATTATGAGTGAGATCCTGGTTGGTCTTGTTCTTGTGATTGCAGGGCTGGTAGGGGTGTTCTGGGGATATCGAATCTTTCGAATTATTCTGCCAATTCTTGGTGGAATCGAGGGCTATCTGATTGCTTCAGCGTTATTCCCAAACAGCTGGGTCGTTGCTCTGGTGGTCGGTATCGTGCTGGCGATTATTTTTTTCCTGCTGGCATATACCGTGTGGAGTGTTATGGTGACTATTTCGGGCATAATCCTTGGTGGGGCTATCGGGGCAGCCATCGCTCATGGTCTCAACCTGTGGACCTGGCTGGGGTGGATTGTCATTATCGTCCTGGCGGTTTTAGGCGGTATCCTGGTTTGGAGGATACGCGACGAAGTGGTGATCATCCTGACAGCCATCAGTGGCGCGGGGTTCGTCGCTTCCGGATTAAGAATCTGGTTCGGTGAAGGAACCATTCGCTCGTTTATCTGGTTGGTGATCTTCATTGTCCTGGCAATCATCGGCATCATCTGGCAATGGCAGCGCTACAGGCATCTGAAGCTGCTTGGGGTGGGTGGTCCGGCTGAACCTCCCGGCGCCACGCGTACTGCTCCTGTTGTTGAGCCAGCAATTACCCCTATAGTTACTGAAACCGGCACCTCCCGCAGTTGAACCCATGGAAAGTGCGACTGAAATGAAATCTTCTGATGAAGAAGAACCAGAACCTCCCAAAGAGCCTGAGATTATAGAGGAAGAACCTGTGGTCGAAGCGGAGCAGCCCGAAGCCCAGGATCAACTTGAAGAGACTCTCGATGGTACCCAAATGGCTGCCCTGCAAGAGAAGGTGATCTTCGTCGAAGGGATCGGCGCTACATATGCCGGGAAGCTGAATGAAGCCGGCATCGAAACTGTCATCGATCTGTTGCGCCGCGGAGCTACTCGCAAGGGACGCGCCGAACTGGTAGAAGCAACCGCGATCCCAGCAGGATTAATCTTGAAATGGGTGAACCAGGCAGACCTGTTCCGGGTTAAAGGTGTGGGAAAACAATATGGAGAGCTGCTCGAAGCTGCTGGTGTCGATACGGTACCCGAACTGGCACAACGTAATCCTGTGAACCTGTTTGAAAAGCTGAGTGAGGTAAACTCCGAAAAGAAACTGACCGGGCGCGCACCACACCAGGCTGAAGTGGAAAGCTGGGTCACCCAGGCGAAAAACTTGCCGAGGATTATCGAATACTAGGTAGTGAGTTGAAGTATAGCCGAACTGTATCCGCTATTCATTAATCAAGCCACTCCTTATCGACTGGATTGGTAAATATCGAGTCCTCCCTGAGAATCAGTAAGCGGAGGAACTCGATCATTGGTTTCAGCAACCAGATGTATATTTCGATTTCCTCCCCAACAAGGATTTTGTTAAGCCCTTCGGAAATAAATCCCCACCTAGGGGAGTTTCTTCGCCAATACCACATCCACTGGTAAGCCAAACATCGACATATCGATCACAATTTCAACTAGAAAACCAGCTAATTCCAAGGCTTCACGGACATAGATGGGACGGCAGTCAGCATAAGACGGAAATCGTTGGTGGACCCACTCATAAAGCCGCACCATCCAGCCTTCCTGCTCTTTTTTTGACAGGGCTACAATGCAGATGCGTCCACCGCTGCGCATCACCCTCATGCATTCATTCAAAACCAATGGGATCTCTGGTGTGTCGAACAATTCCAGCGTAAAGCTGGTAAAGACAGCGTCGAAAAAAATGTCCTCGTAAGGCAGGTCCAGGGCATCCCCACAACTCAGCTCGATCCTTGCCGCCAAACCCTTATCACTGACCCTGCGTTGAGCCACCTGGAACATCCCCGGTGAGAGGTCGATCCCATGAACCCTGCCGGTATCGCCGGCAGCTTCCGCCAGGGCTTCCAGGCAATGCCCGGTGCCGAACCCGATCTCGAGCACTCTCTCACCTGGGCGCAGGTCGAGCAGCTCCAGACCCTTTTCCTTGTACCGTCTCTCGGAACTCCCTGCCAGCAGGTCATACCAGCTGCTCATCCGGTCGTAACTAGCCCTGGCTTCTGCTTTGCTCCTCAAGACTCTGCTGACAGGCTTTCCGTGATCCATTCTTCCCTCCGCGTCTGCACTTCAGACAGTTTGGCGATGATGTTTCATCAACTTTATATGGATAAAATAGTGATCACCACATTGCCTTTTTTATGCCCCTCATCCACGTAGCGATGCGCCTCGACTATCTGCTCCATGGTGTACTGCCGGTCGATGATTACATTGAGTTTTCCCGCTTCAACCAGATCCCGGACCGCTAAAAGATTTTCGATACGATCACCTTTTTCAAAATCTTTGTGAACATTGAGGTATCTGCCCTCTGGCTTGAGCACCCGTTTGCATTGCTCAGGATCTGCCCTGCCAACAGCATCAAAGACGAGATCGTATACATCCCCGCGTTGGGAAAATTCTTCCCTTGTGTAATCGATGACCTGGCTTGCGCCAAGTGAGCGCACCAGATCCATGTTCGCCGTGCTGCAGACCCCTGTCACTTCAGCGCCATAATGGTTCCTGGCAATTTGCACAGCAAAAGTGCCCACTGATCCGGAAGCGCCAAAAATCAACACCTTTTGCCCGCTGCTGATGTTGCCCTGTTCGAGGCAATGATATGCGGTCATTCCCCCGCTCGGGAGGGCAGCCGCTTGCTCGAAGCTGGTATTGGCAGGTTTAAGCGCCACGAGCCCATTCTCCGAGAGACATTTATATTCCGCATAACCACCGAAACTCTCCTGGAACGTTGAAGCCAAAACCTGGTCGCCTACCTTGAACCTGCTGACATCCTTGCCCACTGCCTCGATCTCACCGGAGATTTCCATCCCCAGGATGGGTCTTCTCGGTTTCGTGATGCCCAGGTAAAGGCGCGACATGATCTTAAGCAACGCTGAACCTGGGATATTGAGACTGCGCATGATCGTGTCCCCAATGGTCACGGTGGTTGCGAAGATTTTCACCAGGATTTCACCATCTCTGGGTACAGGTTTGGCAACTTGCTTCATGAAAAGCACCTCAGGAGGTCCGAATTTTTCGTATACTATGGCTCTCATCGTCTAATTACCTCTTTCCAGCGATTGATTATAACCTGACCTCTTTACCAGGCAGGTCTGGTATAATCACTCTATTATTATCAGATTTATCAAAATTGATTCGGGTACTTTAATTTCATGATATGTTTTCAATGCCAGACTTCAAACAGAGATGAAGCCCGCTTCTGCAAATCTTGCGGATGCTGGCTGCTCAATACATGTCCTCACTGCGGGCAGCAATTACCAGAATCCCCCATCTTCTGCGACCAATGCGGAAACCAGTTATCAAGCGGTGCGGGTCAATTCACAGGGAAAAATCGGTTCTATCCCTCACAAGCTCTGATCCTTGGAGAAGCTCTGATCCCTGGAGAAGCTCTGATCCCTGGAGAAGCTCATAATCAAAAGGAACAATCCTTTGAACAACCGCAAGTGGTCGATGAGGATTCAGATTTCACTAAGATCGTCGTCGATCAATAAATTTATGCCCCCAGAATTACGCCAGAAACTTGAAGGGTTTAAAGATAACCAGTCTATGGAAGGTGAACGACGGCTGGTCACCCTCCTTTTCTGTGATGTCGTGGGGTCGACTGCCAAAGCAGAGAAATTCGATCCCGAAGAATGGACCGAGATCATCAACGGCGCCTATGAATACATGATCAAGCCAGTCTTCCGGTTCGAAGGTACCATGGTACACCTGAGTGGTGATGCCCTGCTTGCATTATTTGGCGCACCCCTTGCCCACGAAGATGATCCACAAAGGGCGATCCTGGCTGGATTGAACATCATCGATGGCATCAAAGCATACCAGGAAGAAGCAAAAAAGCATTGGGGGATCGACTTTTCGGTCAGGGTGGGCATCCACACCGGCACAGTTGTCGTCGGAGGGATGGGTAGTGATATGCACCTGGAATATACCGCCTCGGGTGATGCAGCGAACCTGGCGGCACGTATGCAGCAATCCGCCCAACCGATGACGATCCAGGTGAGTGAATCCACATACCGGCTGGTATCAAACTTTTTCGAATTTGAAGACCTGGGCACCCTGGAATTAAAAGGTAAAGAAAAACCTGTTCAGACCTACCGGGTTATAAGAGCAATCAATTCAGGTGAAAGTTCACAGCTTCGCGTGACACCATTTGTCGGCAGAGAACGAGAAATGAATTTCCTGGTCGAGGCGATGAAGCGGTTGCAGCGCGGCATCGGGGGCATCATTGCGCTCGTAGGAGAGGCAGGGATTGGAAAGACAAGGCTTGTCAGGGAAGGTAAGCGTTTCTTCCTTACAGAAGCCTCGCAGGAACACTTCTGGATTGGCACAAGCAGCCAATCATACGAATCCAACCTGCCATACAAGGTGATCCAAAACATGGCTGGCTTGATAGTCGGATTGAACAAGAAATCAGCCAACAAACAATATTCAGAAGGTTTTTACGATTACCTGGAAAGTCTTACTCCCGAGAGAAGGTACAACCTGGAGCTGGCGCTGGACACTTTATTTGGCACTACGACTTCATTGGAAGGCGAAAATTTCAAAAACGAGATTTACCTGGCGGTCAATGACCTGATGCGATTTCTGGTCTGGTCAATCGCCCGGAGTCCTGGTTTTCGATGATCTGCAATGGGGCGATCCTGCTTCGGTTGAAATTATAAGACGCATGGCAGGCTTGATCGAGGAACTTCCAGTCATGCTGGTAATCGTGGTGCGTCCTGACCGTGAATCCAGGGGGTGGCAGCTGGTCGACGGCTTACAAACCGAATACCCTCACCGCACGAAACTGGTAAACCTTGTACCCCTGTCTGACCAACAATCAGGCATACTCATCGAATCCCTGCTGGCGAACCAGCAATTCCCCGAGGCAACCACAAACATGATCCTGGAAAAAACCGGGGGCAACCCTCTCTTTCTTGAGGAGGTTGTTCGTTCGCTGGTGGAGAAGAAGGTCGTTTCACAGAAAGAGGACGGGAGCTGGCAGATCAGCGATGATGCGACCGATTATGACCTGCCTGACAGCCTGGAAACCCTGATCATTTCCCGGATTGACAGGCTGGAGGAGGAGACGCGCCGGATACTTCAGGTTGCCTCAGTGATAGGCAGGAATTTTAATTTCCGCGTGCTTGTGGCGCTGTTTGAGAAAGGCGATGATCTGGAACAACATATCGACCTGCTTCAACGCGTCGATATGATCCAGGAGTCTGCCCGTATCCCTGAGTTGGAATATTCCTTCCGGCATTCCCTGGCTCAGGAGGCGGCTTACAACACTCTGTTAGTGAAGCGGCGTAAAGAATACCACCTGCGCGTGGCGGAAGTGATCGAGAAGCTTTTCTCAGACCGCCTGGCAGAATACTTTTCTTTACTCGCCCATCACCATTTCCAGGCTGGGAGTGATCAATCCATCCGGTTCGACAAACTCGCCGGGGACAAAGCTTTCCTAATCTATGCAATACCCGAAGCGCTCTTCCATTACCGCAGGGCGATCCAGGCAGCTGGTTTACCAGAATCGATCGGGGAACAGGTATACCTCACAAAAGATCAAGTGATCGATCTATTCCTGCGCGCCGGGCGCTGCCTTGAGCTGCTCTCGGATTACCACGCCGCTCAAGTCCATTACAGCGCGATGGAATCTGCTGCACGTAAAATTGATGATAAAGAATGCATTCTGGCATCGCTGACTGCCCTTGGTACGGCTTACGCAGTACCGAGTAATGCGCAGGACAAGCAACGCTGCCTGACAGTCTGTGAAGAAGGGCTTGCACTTTCCAGGCAGGTCAACGATCGCAGGGCGGAAGCGCGCATCCTGTGGAACCTGGGCTTGATCCATTTGTTTGCCGATAATACGGATCACGCAATCCAATACCTGGAGCAATCTGTAGAGATCGCTCGCAGTATCGATTGGAAGGAACAGCTTACTGCTTCACTCGGCGACCTTGCCAGGGCTTTCAGCAGTTCTGGTCGATTCCAGGACGGTTTGAATATCTTGCGAGAGGTAAACCCGATTGTCCAGGAGATCGGCGACCTGACAAATTTCAACGAGAACCTGATGAATATGAGTTCCTGCCTGATCGCAACCGGCGATTTTGATCAGGCTTTGGAACTGGCAGTTCAAGGGTTAGAAGGCAGCCGCAGAATCAATAATGAGTGGGGGATTATATATGGCTCTATCTTCTATTTGCTGGTCACCCAGGCACAAGGCAAGATAGACGCCTTCATGAAACAATGCGAGGAGGCCGTCCGAAAGGGTGAGAAAATTAAGCATCCAGGATTGATTTTCATCTTAATGAACCGTGGCATGTTATTCACCAATATTGGCGCTCTCCAATCAGCCATGGAAGATGCCAATCACATGGTGGAAGTCGCCAACACATATCTACCATTAATGTCAGCTTCTGATCTTGTAAGAGCCTATTATTATCTTCACACCGGGGACCTGGAGGCGGCTAATTATTGGATGGATCAATGCAAGAAAAACCACGGTATTCGCTCATTGTTTTTCTTTGATTACGTAGTTGAGCAGGTTGAAATGGAGCTCTGCATCCGAACAGGAAGGCTGGAAGAAGCCAGGCAAAAAATTGACCACTGGATCCCATTCTTACGAGAAAATAAAGGCTTTTACTATCTCCCCGATACCTTGCGGATTGCCGGACTGTACGCGCAAGAAATGGATGACGTAAAAAGCGCCCGTTCTTATCTGGAAGAAGCCTATACGCAGTCAATTCAAACAGGTCACCGCTTTCAACAACTGGAGATCCTCAGGACACTGTTCCAGCTCCCTGGTACAACAGAAGATGAACGTGTGACATGGCGTGAAGAATACCGCATCCTGGCAGATACCATCTCTGCTTACACATCGGATCCATTATTGAAAGAAACGCTTCTGGCAGAGTTTTCGGTGGAAAAAGCAATTCTTAGGCATTAGTTCCTATAAGGGTGTCCAACGTCCTAATGGACTGCTACCATTTCGGGGCTAACGCCTCTCCCAGGCTGTATGGATTTCTTCCATCTGGCGGATGTGGTCCAAGATATGGCGATCATAGGTATCCAGCCAGTCGTCCAGGGTCATGATCCCATTTTCGGAATGGTTAACCGTATTCGACCAGACACTCTCCGGTAAATCCTTGATCAGCTGGTGGGTGTTATGTCGCAGCCAGCGGAACAATTTCAAAGCAGCGTCTGCATCCTGGCTGGAATAATCCAGCTCCCGCGCCCAGCGATTTTCATCGTATCCAAGCACAGCACTCCCCGGCTCAGCCAGGAAGCGACGGCAGCGGACATAGCTGTTGGCTTCGCTGTCGGCGATGTGAATGATGATCTCGTGAACTGTCCAGCCGTTCTCGTCCGCCCGGAAGTGCCACATCTCGCGCGGCAGATTGCCCAGGGCAGTGACCAGCTTCTGGTAAGCATCACCATAAGATTCGATTTTTTGACTGCGTTCCTTATTCAAACTGACCTCCTCTCTTCATTATAAAGGTTCCACGCGGCTCTCCGCCACGCTTCGATTAGTCGGGTATGCTGGTTCGTGTGCCGCCAGTGGGATGGGCAAGTGCAGAGGCGGTTTGGCACCCGACGATGGCTGGTGCTTCTTGGATCAACTCGTCATTCACCAGTGCTTCCACCATAAACAGGGCAAAATCAATCCTGCGGGTCAGGTTGCTTTCCAGGATGGGATCACCTATGTGCCTGCTCCACACCGGCAAACCCTGGCTCTCACCTTCCTCCAGATCACTGCCGCGTACCACCGTCCAAAGTGTATCGCTGTCAAAGATAAGCCGGCAGGCTTGCGTCTGGTCATCGATGTCCACCACTCGAAGGAACCTGCCTAACCAGCTGGTAATCTTTTCATATCTCTTGAAACCCGCAGAATACACATCTTTACCGTCCATAGAAATGTGCCAGCCGACAGAAAAGATAAGGCGCGCCCCAGGTTCGGCAAAATCGAGGACAGCTTGCGCGGTGCCGGAGGAATAATGGTCCATCCCCCAGGGAACCAGGACAGCCAGCACCCCCTTACAACCGCGAACTGCTTCCTTGATGACCTTGCGATCATTGGTGTCGCCTTGATAAATCTGAATTCGATTCTGGTATGCAGCAAGCTTCCCAACGCTTTTTTCCCGGCATACACCGACGACTTCATACCCTCGATCCAGGCAGTGCTGAACCATGTACTGCCCCAGTTTCCCTGATGCACCGACAATACACACTTTCACCAGTTCACCTCATATCCGTTGAGATTGGATCACAAATATTTCACCCAGATGGCGATATACTATTAGGATCAGATTTCTGATCCTTTCGAACGGGTAGAAAAAAATCCATTTCTCCGTATCAATGTTACCACCGGATGCAACTCAGCCTCATCCAACCAGAATATAATTATTCCACATTTTGCACCATGAAATACAAAAACATCATCAACCAAATCTCCCTGGATGAAAAAGTAGCTTTTTGTTCCGGCAAAGGATTTTTTTCGACCAAACAGTTTACTAAGTACGCCATACCTGGCATTCAGGTGGCAGATGGACCCCACGGATTGCGCAAACAACTCGACGGTGCTGATTACCTGGATGTTAATCTCAGCCTCCCGTCAACTTGCTTCCCGACCGCCAGCCTGAGCGCATGCTCGTGGGACCGGGATTTGCTCAGAGAGATGGGCGCGGCTATCGCTGCGGAAGCCCTGCAGGAAGGGGTGTCCATCGTGCTGGGACCCGGGTGTCAATATCAAGCGCAATCCGCTGTGCGGGAGGAATTTCGAGTATTTTTCCGAAGACCCGTACCTGGCAGGAGAGATGGGGGCTGCCTGGATCGAAGGACTGCAAAGCCTGGGGGTTGGCGCTTCGCTCAAGCACTTTGCCGCCAACAACCAGGAAAGTGAGCGGATGTCGTCCGACAGCATCGTGGATGAACGTACATTGCGTGAGATCTATTTACCGGCGTTCGAGAAAGCCGTTAAAAGCGCCAGACCCGCCACTGTGATGTGCGCTTATAACAAGCTGAACGGCGTTTACTGCAGCGATAATCCCGTTTTGCTCAGAGATATACTACGGGATGAATGGGGCTTCGAGGGGGTCATCCTCACCGATTGGGGAGCGATGAATGATCGCGTCCAAGCCTTCGAAGCAGGACTGGACCTGGAGATGCCCGGCAGCAAGGGGATTTTCGATGCGGAGGTGATTGCCGCGATCCGGAACGGGGTGTTAGCGGAGGAACGCGTGAATGAAAGCGTCGACCGCCTGCTGGACCTGGTATTTCGCGGCGACAAAAATCGCAAACCCGGCTATCGATACGATGCGGAGACTCACCACGAGCTTGCCCGGAAGATTGCCGCGAAATCAGCGGTATTGTTAAAAAATGAAGACAGTATCCTTCCCCTCCACAAAACACAGAAAATCGCTTTGATCGGCGCACTGGCAAAGCAGCCTCGCTACCAGGGCGCGGGCAGCTCGCACATCACCCCGACGAAGCTGTCCAGTGCGGTGGACGGGTTCATTGATGTGGGGGTGGATGTCGATTATTATGACGGCTACCCACTCAAAGGCCCGGAAGATGAAGGCTTACGGATCTCGGCGGTAGAAGGCGCACAGCAATGTGATGTCGCGGTGATTTTCGCGGGTCTGCCGGAGGAGTATGAGTCGGAAGGTTTCGACCGCACCAACCTGGCGATGCCGGAGAGCCATAACAGGCTGATTTCCAGTGTCGCGGCAGCGAACCCCAATACGGTAGTCGTGCTGGTCGGCGGTGCACCGGTGGAGATGCCCTGGCTGGGTGAGGTCAAGGCGGTTTTACACATGTACCTCTCCGGACAGGCAGGCGGACTTGCGGTGGTAGACCTGCTTTTGGGTCTGGCTAACCCAAGCGGCAAGCTGGCAGAAAGTTACCCACTCGTTTATGCGGATGTGCCTTCAGCCGGATTGTATGAATCGAGCGGGAAACAGGCACAGTACCGCGAAGGGATTTATGTGGGATACCGCTATTACGACAAAGCAGGAAAAGATGTCCTCTTTCCCTTCGGTCACGGGTTGTCTTATACCAACTTCACCTACTCCGATCTGAGATTGTCGCACCAGGAATTAGGGCCTCCCCATAAATTAGAAGTCTCTGTAATGGTTCAAAATACCGGCAATCTGGACGGTTCTGAAGTTATCCAGCTGTATACCGGCGCGGTGGATTCGCCAGTTTTTCGCCCGGTGAAAGAGCTGAAGGAATTTTCGAAAGTTTTTCTCAAACCAGGAATGTCGAAGGAGGTAAATTTCATCCTGGATTCCCGGGCATTTGCCATTTACGATGTAAATTCCAATGGATGGGTTGTGCCTTCAGGAGTATACAAAATCATGGTGGGTTCATCCAGCAGGGATATCCGGCTGGAAAATGAGATCCAGATTCGCGGAAATTCGATCTCAGTAAACGACGGTGAAATTCCGACATTCTATTCCAAACCCATCGGGACACCTTCCCAGGCGGATTTCGAAAAACTTCTCGGAAGAGAGATCCCACCACCAAAGGTTTGGGAAAAAGGGGAGTACACAACTGAGTGTACTTTCAATGATATGAAAAGGAGTGTCCTAATCCGGATAATGATCAAAGCAATCGAGATCACAGTCGCAAAAGCTTTCGGAGGAGTAGATTACGGAAATCCTACTTTTAAGATGATCTTATCCACTTCGGTCAGCACTCCATTAAAAAGACTGAGCCAGCTCAATCCGGAGCGATTGCCCAGGCATGTGACAGATGGGATTGTTCACCTGGCGAATGGTAATTACATCAAGGGCATCCTGTCATTGATCAAGAAAAATAATTAAGTAAAGAAAGCTGTGGTGATGAGGAAGATAGAGGTTGCAATCTGCAATCCTGGATCCACAAGTCCTGTTCCTGGCTTTTGAATGCCAGCTTCATGTTCCCGCAAACAACGATCGCCGCAGGTGCGTTGTAACGGGCAAAGATGCATTTGCTTCTCACCAGGGCAAGCTTATTTTCATCGGTGACGACGATCAGCTCCCAGGGCTGGCAGTTTGCAGCGGTGGGTGCTGCCATCGCCGCTTCCAATAATGTGATGATCTTATTCTGCTCAACCGGTTCCTGTGTGTATTGGCGGATGCTTCTTCGCTTGAGGATCGTTTCGATTGCTCCCATGGAGGTAATTTCTCTTTCTTAGTATTTTCTTCAATGGACAATGTTTTCACACTGGCGGTCTTGGCGAGTCTCCTTTAAAGTCGGGCTTACATCAGGTACCTGAAATTCTCGGCAAACAGCTTACGTTTCTGCATATTTTCTACCAAATCGATTACCACCTCATAACCATACATTGTTTTAAGTGGAAAGGAATTATCATCTGGCAAGTCCACATCCCACCCGTTGATGCGCCCTTTTTGTTTCCCATAATATCCCCCTCCTGGTGACTCCCCGTTAAATCCAGCGATCAACTCCCGGATACCCTCAACAACAGCAGGAGTTGCCAGCTCCCAGCCTGGTAGCCATATCGTAATAACGTTCACAAGTTCCCAGGCTTGTTGATAGCAGGACCGGGCTTCATCGATCTGACCGCGAAACTCAGCACTGGTCCCTTCCATGCAAAGCTGGATCACCGGATTATTCACATCTATCATGAGTTTCACTCCCGATTGATTCAAGAGATTATAGTGCAGAGAATTAAAATTCATGCATGATTCAACTGACTTGCTTGGAATTATATTACGTCATCGCCTGGCGGAATTTGTCAAGTACGAAGCTTGCTGCAATTCTGGAAACACTTGCCCTGGGTTTGATGACATCGAAGGCGTGGTAACAACCTGGGAAAACCTTTATATCCGCTCGAACACCAGCCTGTTGCAGGTTATCAAAATAAGCAATCGTTTCATCCCGGAAAAGCTCCAGCTCCCCGACAAAAGAGACTGCCGGGGGAAGACCGGAAAAATTCGTCTCTCTGGCAGGAGAAGCATATGGCGGGATGTCATCTCTTCCGTACAGGTCACCCAGATACATTTGCCATGCGATCCCGTTGGAAATCTTATCCCAAACAAAGGCGTTTTCAAACCCAGCCGATTCCGTTTTCATACGGTCATCCAACATGGGATATAGCGGGACCTGGAATGATATTGCCACTTCCTTGCGGTCTCGCGCAAGAAGACATAGTCCAACAGCCAGGCCTCCCCCGCCGCTCTCCCCTCCGACAACCAGACGATTGTCGTCTATGCCCAGTTCCTTTGCATTTTCCTTCATCCATAACAGGGCGTCATAAGCATCTTCCAAAGCCGCTGGATAAGGCGCTTCTACCGAAAGACGGTATTCTGGAGCGACGATCACGCAGCCAGTTGCTTCCATCAATAATCTTGGCATATTCATTAATGCCATCTCAGCGGCACCAATTGCATAACCACCGCCATGCAGCCAGAGCAAACCGGGTGCTTTCTTGACTGGCACCAGGGGTTTGATGACACACAAACGGAGGTATGATCCAACATTACTGCGTGGTATGAGGACATATTCGCGCTGAGCCCCCATAGCGGGGATGAATTTCATCAGCCTGGATAAACTCGCCCTCCGGCGGAATCCGTTTATGGAGTGCATCCTGTAAATGAAATCCGATAACTTGCCGATGGGCAGGAGTTCGGGATCCACCATATCGCTGGTAATTTTCATAGTTATCCAGTCTCTCATCCGGAATTGGAGGCTGAAACAGCCAGTCAATCCTTCAATTGAAAACTGTTCCGGATCGTGGAAAAGATTTCCTCGCCAGAGTCAAAGGCGTTAGGAGATGCATGGAAGGAGAGTACATAAATCATATTGTCCTTTTGGAACCAGATGTCGCGAAATTTCCACCACGGCTCACCCCAGGGTCGCCGGTATATTTTTTCAAGAACCTGGTAATCATCCTGCTGATAGGAGCGGCTGGATTCCTGCTCGATTTCCGGGATTGCGGATTCGTAAGCCTGTTCAAACCGGGTTTCCAGGTTTTCCCCTGCAGCCAGGGGTGAGGACGCTACAGCAAAAAACATAGCACCCTTACCCTGTTCAGCAGGATATTGGATCATCACCTGCTCTTGCAAACCGAGCCCATAGTAATTTTCATCCGGTTGAAAGGGACGGTCCCACACCTCTTCCATCGTCTCCCAGCCAGCCGGGATCGTAAAGGCAAATTCATCATGTTCAAATGGGCGCTCCTCAGCCGAAATGCTTCGACATGCCTGAAGCACTATCAACAAGATCCCCAGCAATAAAATTCGCAGGCTTATCCTTATCATATCAATTCTCCCCAAATCAATCTAAGTCTCGTCAAAATAAGTCCAGCCGTCCAAATCCGGGGGCTCGATCCCCAGCTGGGTCAGCATCACCATGACCTGGGCACGATGTTCCGTGGAATGGTTGATTGCCTGGGTGAATATAACCGCTTTCGGCACATCGACTGGCGTGCCATCCCAATCCACCTTCACCGTATCTCCCGGCTGCACCCTGGACACCCACTCGATCAAACCCGAACCCGATTTCCGCACCGTGTCGATCATTTCATCCAGCGTCATGGGAGCGTCGCTGTCCGGCAGATCGTAACGTTTTCCGGTGGTGATTCTGGAATGGTAGGATCGTTCAGCTCTGACGATATGCAGCAAGGTGTCGTGGATCGATCCATAGGTACCGGCAAGCGTAGCTTCCAGCTGCTCTGGCGTTAATTGTTTACACTTTTCAATAAGACGAATATTCGCCCACAGGTTATGGCGAAATAAGGTTGATAGTGTATCTGTCGTTTGCATGATTCTCCTTTGAAGAAAATAATCCAGCCGTTCGATCCCGATCTAAAGTGATATGAAGCCCTATATTAGCTTTCAGACCGTCGCGCAGTACGAAAATCACGCCATGCCCCGGTGCTCCATAAAGCCCACACTACCAATAAGGGCTGAAAAAACAACCGAATAAGGCGGGTCAGATCAGTGTTCAAACCAAAAGCATCCATGCCGTTCAAGTATTGGGAGAGATTTCCAGGGAAGATTACTACGAAGAAAGCCGCCGTCACCCATCCGATGAAAATCCTGTAACGGGGGACGAAAACCAATGCTGTCCCAAGGACGATCTCAACAATTCCGGAAAGCACAACGACAAGATCTCCATCCAGGGGAACCCAGCCAGGCACTTGTGCCAGGAATTCAACCCGCGAGAAGGTCAAATGACCGATACCAGCAAATATTAGGATTACACCCAGTAAAAGCCTGAAAATGACGCGAACAAGACTGGTCGGTTGAGATGCAGGTCTGAGGAGATAGTTCATAAGTGCGTATCCTCCTGCAGCCTTCTTCTCAGCGCTGTGTCCTCGATCAACGGGAAAGCACTCTATCAGTCTCATGTGGACACAGGTTTCAGGCTGAATTTATTGATCTTCCAAATGCGCAGGAACCCGTAGGAAATAATGACGACCCCAATGACCAGGTTGGCATAAACAGCAGCCATGAATGGGATCGATTTCTGCAGTAAATTGACCAGAATGACCACTATTCCGAGAAAAACCAGGGTCGAGAAACCGGAACCCACCCCAAACAGCACCGTCTGCCTGCGGGACAGGTCCAGCTCGATCGACTTTGAGGCGAAGACACCCATCCAGAAGATGATCGTTACCGGACTGCTGATCGTCAGAAAAAAAACGCTAAGAAAAGTCTTGACTATGCCCGGATCCTGGATGCTTGCACTGACCTGGAGCCTGTCGAAGGCTCCTTTAAGCATAAAAATACCAAAACCGATCAAAACGACCGCGCTGATGTTCCCGAAGACCTTTTTCCAACGGTCATTGTTCAATATTCTCCCGACCCCGAGGACAGCCAGGCTGATATAGATGTAATCGACCAATGTCACGGCGATCACAGCGGCAAATGCAGCGCTTAAATCCTGCTGGATCGCCACATTGACCAGGTAAAAGAAGACGGGACCGATGGCAACCTGCAGGAGCATCCCGGTGAGAAAGCCTTTGTAGAGGACGGTAAAGTTAGGCAACTGGTTTTTCAATGCCAGTGAATTTTAACCCGCCAAAAACTGGAGACTGCCAGGTACGTCCACACTACCATCCCGGCAAATGCCAGCAAGCGAACGATCGGTGCCCAGGAGGACTCCCAAATCCAAAGACCGACCGTGATGGGAAGGAAAAGCAACCAGACAACCACCTCAGCCAATGTTGGCAATGCCCTGACCCAATTCCAAAGCATTTCAAGCCACTCGCGATTGACAATGAGGGCAACGAAGAATCCGATCCACAGGATGGCAAAGATCACGATTGCGTAGGTGCTGAGAACTCGTGAAACAGTCAAATTCCGGAATGATGAGCCGTTCATGGTTACACTCCTTTCAAACGGATGAATATTGATGATGACAATTCCACTTAACCAACCAATACATGAAATGATAACCTCAATCACAGATGAAACGATCGATCCACGCTTCAACATCCATTGTCCCATCACAGACAAGCACTGATCTCATCATCTGTAGGTGGTTCCATGCTGCGCACCACTTCCAAGAAATCGGCAGCCGATACCTGATGACGCTGAGGATGACCCTGGTTGGCTACACGACGTCGATCAGCTTCATCGACAGGAATTTCAAAATAGATCACATATTCAGTAACATCGCTGTCTTCAGAATCGATAAGTGATTTTACAATTCCATCAACATCAACATGAGTCCATCCACGCTGCATTGCAAGCGTGCGCGCAAGAGTTGATTTACCTGAAAACGGTATTCCGCAAAGGATATAAACTGCCGGTGTCATGGTCTCGATTATAAAAAGATTACCAAATATTTATGGGATCCATTCCTTGACCCACACTTCGTATAACTCATGTTGTTCGCCCATAACAGATCGATATAGCGCATTGGCTGCAGCACTAAAACCACTAACGAATGCCCGGGTTGCGCCTATTCGCTGAAGCCGGCGCAATCCGTCCGTCAATACCGCCTTACCTAACCCTTTCCGCTGGTGGGCTGGCACTGTCGCAACTGGCTCGATGTATGCACTACGGGTTACGTCATCGAACCAGATTGTACAGAAAGAGGCGATCGACCCATCCGGCGAGATCACCACCAGGTCAAGATCTCTGCGGTATAGCGGAGCCGTCTGTATGTTACGGTACCAGGTAGGATCATCCCGGTTTTCCACTGCGACCTTGATATCCCCCTCGTGAAAACCCAACCCAGAAGCGTAACATCGCTCAAGAAGCTCAAGACCATCTCCTAAAGGACGAATGTTATATCCTGAGGGAATTTGCACTTCGGGAACAGGAACATCCAGGTCACGTCGCCACTGATATTCAGGCCAATCGTCCTTCTGGTAGCCATGGTTCAGCAGCAGTTCCTGGCGTAAATCGTCCGCATCTGGTGCCCACACAAACAATTTCCGGGAACCATCTGGCTTGATGGCAGGAAGATGTTCTTCAGCCACGTTCAACATTTCCTCTTCGAGCTCGATGGTCTGCCATCCAGGATGCACGCAGAGATGGGCCTCGCCCCGTCCACCATCGGGCATCAAGAACGCTATCAACTCCCCCTGCGCCTCCCACAGGTAGGCTACCTCTTCAAGGCTGACCCCGGCGCAGTTCAGGCAGCTATGCCAGCGGGCATAATCGAGCCGGGCAACATGCCAGCAGCGCTCAAGACGCTGATTGAGCAGGAAAACCTGGCGCAGGAATTCGCGCATGCGCCAGAAATCTTCTTCTGTTTGGTATGGATGGAATGAGATTTTCATTCTGTTTTCCTTATTCTTTTGCTGATTATCCCTATTTTTGGTCCATATGCGAGAAGGTAAAATCCTGCCCAAATTCAGGCAACTTGTTTTTCTCTTCTGGTCCCTTTATCTGGACGCCTGTTATGTAAGTAAATTCGATAATATCTTAATTATAAACATGATCAATACACAACCTGAAACGATTGATAGGTTCGATTTTAGTTTGTGTATTGGACGGTATGTCTTCCGACAAGAATTTATTACATAAGTCGTTAATGGCTGGAAAACATTCTGGGTTGCCATGTTTAACTCTAATTTCTTGACCTGCTACATATACCCGGCTTACCAACCTTTTGACTTGAAGATCAAAAGGCACCTCACTTTCCATCCTGGTCTCCTATGCTGCAATAACCGGTTGATCTTAGGTCCTTTTTGGCTACCGTGGCTGACGCCTGTTCCTCTTTTATACCTAGGCTACAAAACAAGGGCATAACCTGCCTGGCGTTCGTAATGCAACATGTTCTTAACAGTGCTCCCTGGTAGGTCTGGGGGACGGTCCCTGTTGGCACTCTCAGTGCTGATTCCTCGGGGTCCTGCTTCCCAGACCAGGTCTCGCCGATGGGGTAGCCAGTTGGTGAATTGGGCCTTCATCTCTGTTCTACCCCATTTGGCTTTCCCTGTATAGAGTAAACAGTAACTGGATTCCTCATTTCTTTCGGAGTGACAACCGAAGAAATGGTTAATATCTGTTCAAATACATTTACCCTGCTGCTCAGACTCTCTGAGATTTGCCTTCATTCCCACCATTTAGAAGTAAAGGTGAGCGCGGGAGTTTTGTTTTTTTCTGATTTTACCCAACCTGTCGTCATTTCCAGGATTTGTTCAATCTCTAAATCGGTTGTGTCGAACACGCTCACATGCCATCTCGGATCGCCTTGTTTCCAGTGGATCCAACAATCATAGGAATGCTCGGGTGGGCCATTTCCAAGAATGACGTGTTGTTCCCATTGCGGATCCCACGCATGTATTCGATGCCAGGAGGCCTAGTTGAGGACGTTCTGGGTCGGCGGTCAATGGGGATCAATTCCCCGTTTCCGCATGCGTTAAATCCTGACCGGGTCACTACAACCAACGAATTTGCCATTTTGATCAATTAAACAGATCACGAAAATTAATGTAAAACGGATGTAATTATGTTAAAGTTAATTGAGTTCCGCTACATCCATCATCCCTCTGAGGTGAGAATGTTGGCAAAATAGAACGACGTGGATTTTCGTTTTTTGTTATTTGGGCAGCCTACTACTGAGCCTCAACTAAACCTCAAACAATAATTCAAGGAGTTTCCCATGAAGGTTCTTCTTTTCGGAAGCACGGGCATCTCTGGTAAAAGCGCAGCAGTTCTCCTCTCTCGCGAGAAACAGGTCACCGAGATTGCACTTGGCAGCAGAACTCTTGTAAATGCTCAACGGGTCGCATCAGAGATCGGTGAAAAAGCGCATGCAGTATGTGTTGACATCAAAGATCTGGTCCGGCTCTCGGCCATCGCGAGTGATTACGACATAATCGTTAACGCTGCTGGACCTACGTCCGAAATACAGATACCTGCTATCCAAGCTGCCATTGATGCAGGTGTTCACTACTGCGATCTGGGCGTTATCGGTCGTACTGCAGAAAAAGCACTCAAATTAACTGAGCAAGCCCAAGCAAGAGGAGTGACCGCCATCATCGGGACCGGCTGGTGTGCAATTCGGAGCTTGATGGCAGTCCACGCCGCACGCCAACTGGATGAAATCGATGAGTTGTCCGCTTGTTTTCAATTTGACTATTCTCCAGGTGGTTTTTTTTCACCTGAAAAATTCCTCGCCAGGGTACGCAAACAAGGTCATATGGAAACCAGCGGTGTTGATATGATGGAATGCGCCCGAAGCCCAGTCAAAACATACCGCGCAGGGGGATGGATCTCTATCGAACCCATCGAATATCCTATGGAAATCGTTCATCCGTCGGGACCCATTATCACAGCCTATCCTACAGATGCCCTGGAAGCTATAACCTTGCCACCTTACTTGCCAGGAGTCAAAAACATTTCCATATTGATGAGCTTAGTCCCCCCTCGGCTGAACGAGCTTTACCTCCAACATGGCCAACGGATGGCGAATGATGAAACCGATCCGGCGAAGGCTATGGTAGCATTCTTTGAAGAAGCTTTGGCGGACAAGGAACGCTGTCTCTCATCCCCATCCGGGTATCCTGGTGGATGGTGGATGTGGGTTAATGTGACCGGGCAGAAGAACGGACGGCTAGCACGCTATCTGTGCTGGCCGGCTATGGTTCTTGACTGGACAAATGTTCCCCTCATAATCGTTGCTCTGCGTATTTTGAGAGGGGAAGTTTCCTTGCACGGAGTCATGCCGCCTGAGGCATGTTTTGAGCTTGGGTCTTTCTTGGAGGAAGCAGCTAAGTATGTAGTGGACGAACAACATCGAGGGTTACCACTGTTGAACGAACGCTTCGATTGGTTGGAATAAATAGTACTTGCCCTTTGAAGAACTTAGCGTTATGCCAGGGTCTATAAAATATTTGGCTGCACCGCATCCAGGTTAGAGTAAAATCGTTCCCACATCAATTCGTTTAAATGGAGCATGGCATGGCAAACAAAATCCTGAAAATCTACACCTGCGATCTAAACTGGGCGTACTTCGATCAACCCTTCTGGCACACTCCCCCCAGCCTGGCCCATGATTTTGCCTTCGTCGATCCGGTCGAATACTTCAACTGGCACCGTGAATTCGGCAACAATGCCATGTTCATGCAGGCCTACACCCTGAGCGGGTATGCCTTCTATCCCACCCGCCTGGGTCCGGTAGCGCCTGGTCCGGGCCAGGAATTCCTGCCCAAGTTGGTTGACCTTTCACAGAAACATGGCCTGCCGTTTTGCAGTTATTTCTGTATCGGTGCGGATTTGATCACCAGCAACCTGCGTCCTACCTGGGTCATCCCCACCAGCCGCGGCTACACGGAAACCCAGAGTGGTTTCCTGGCGCCTGAAAGCCCGTGGACGGACCTGCTGTGTGCCCGCATCGAAGAATTCCTGAAAATGTACCCTTGCGAATACATGTTGTTCGACTGGTTCGTGTACGGCAACTTGCGCCCAGACTTCGCCGTCCAACCCGCCTGGTTCGTCAAAGAACCCTTTAAGGAGATCATTGGAAGGGAGATGCCGGAGACCGCTGCGGAGATCACACCGGCGGAAAGCCTGCTATATAAACGCAGCGTACTGGAGCACCAGTTCCACCGCATCCAGGAGACGGTACGTTCAGTCAGTCCCCAGACGCAGATCGGGTTCAACGTCCCATACTGGGAACCAGCGGAAGCGCTGTGGGTGGATCACCCAATGCTGCTGGAGAGCGATTTCCTGGTTGCCGAATCGACCCGCCCCGAGCTGATCGATTGGCTGGTGGGAATCCGCAAAACCGGCCAGCATATCATGACTACCATCATTGGCCGCACCGAAGAAGGCGAGACGAACCCCCACCTGTGGCGCGAGCTGGTCGAAAAAGGCTGCGATTACTTCTTCGGTTATGGCTGGGGAACGCCTCCCGATTTCCATCCCCACCACCATTATGGCACAGACCTTGAGATCGTCCGCCAGGCCTTCAAGGAGATGGGGTAAATTTCATGAAGGTCCTAATACGTGAAATTGGCGTCAGGATAGGTTTAACCGCATCTCCTGGGTCTGTTTGATCCACTTCTGGGCCTCTGCCATAGCTTTGTTCAATGCTCCACCGAATTGGGGCGTGGCTAAGAACACATTCTCTTCCCCCAAAGCCTGGGCGAGACCTGTATTGACCAGCTTATTATGCACTCCCTGGTTGATCCCGACCAGCATCAGTGTACTGTTGTGGACCTTCAGATTATCCGCGTATCGCTTGAGGCTGGTGATAAAGGTACTCCCAACCTCAGCATGCCCGCGCAGACCCAGAATCACAACGGCGTGATCTGTGTTATCTGCGGAGGGGAAGGCTTCTTCGATCGTCTGAGAGGCGATGAAGAACACACTGCTGCAATATTGCGACCTCATTGTGAAGCTGGTTCACTGGCATCTGGTTTCGACGGAATATAGATTTCTCTTCTTTTTTCTGCAGCATCGGTCATCGCTTTGCGGGCGTTCCCCGCAGCCAGGATTGTGGCGCTCAAGAAGCCGGTGAAGGCGGCAACGGTGGCGACCGGCAACAATTCACGATTGCTTATAGTGAACATAAGGATAATCACCGTGAACGGCATGCGCATGACCGCTCCGCCCGTGCCTGCCATCGTGGCTACAATCGCCACGCTGAGTGGGATGAATGGGAAGATCAGGTGGAGGGCATACCCCAACGATCCCGCCGAAAATAACAGGGGGAAGACAAAGCCGCCCGGGAATCCGCTGCCAAAACAAACACTCAAGGTGAAAAGCTTGACAACTGCCAGCAGCAGGAGCATGGCTGCCCCGATCTCTGCACCTTCCACCAGGATCGTCTCCAACTCTGCCTCGCCGGAATGCAGCGTGAGCGGCAGCAGAGCGCCGACGATGCCAAAGATCGACCCTCCAACCACCGGGTTCAGGATTGGATAACGGTCTAACGGCTTGACCAGGCGGGTGACGGATTGAAAAATGAACTTGAACAAGAAGGCCATCACCAGATCCACCAGGTCGAAAACCACACCGAACATCAGATGAGTCTCCACCGAAAGCCGGTATAGTCCGGGAAAGGCAGGGCCATATCCGGTATGATCGCGGTGATACTGAACATAACCAGCGCCCCGATCAGCCCGGAGATCACGGCGGCGATCAAATTGGCATAGATCGGATAGCCCAGCGAACCGCTGAACTCCATCGACATGAACGCTCCAGTAAGTGGTTGGCCCAAAAAGCCCCCAAACGCCGCTGAGATTCCCGACAGGGTCATGATACGCGACTTTTCCGGGGAGAGTTTGATGCGCTTGGAGAACCAGCTTCCAAAAGCTGCGCCCATGTGCCCGAGCGGGCCTTCCGGGCCCAGACTTGCACCGCTGACCAGGCCGACAAGGCCAGTCACAACCAAACCTGTCACACCCTTGTATGGAACCCGTCCGGCTTCCATCTCCATCTGAAGCGATTCACCGTGCCGCACTCCCAAATACTTCAGGCACAGCCTAACGAAAAGGCTCAAGCGCAACGGCGGTGCAGCCAAGACGCCTTCGCGATTTTCTCACACTTCTGCCTTCGCCATGCGTGACAGGCTCGAACTCTTTCTTGCTCCCTTTGCGGGGCTAACATGCCGGCGCTGCCGTGCTCTGCAAAGCAAGCCGCTTGCACAGCAAGCCATTCTCTTTATGTTGCGGGCTGCTGTTTTGCTCTCCTTTCTCTGGAGGTTACAACGCTTCGGCACATCCGGTCACCCAGATGCACCGGTTGCCTCCTGAACAGTGTGAAGGATCACTGGCGACCTGACCCTTACCAGGACCGGACTCTCACCGGCAAGCAGACGATGACTTTCAGGACACACCACGCTGAGTTAGGCGTTCCTTGCTAGTGAGCTGAAAATTGATGTGCCAGGAACGAGAGCACCTTCTCGTAAACCTTTGAAACCTCTGGATCATTCATATTCTGATCAAAAACATGCTCTTTGCCAGCGACAAGGTGAAGTTCAACGGACCTTCCCGCTCTACCCAGCGCCAATGCCATATTTATTGAGCACTCAAATGGGACATCAGAGTCCTTCGTCCCATGGATGAGGAGGGTTTCGGGGTAGTCAGCATTCACGTTCTTTTCTGGACAGAATTCGTCTAGCGCGTGGATCTCTCCACCCGTGACAATCTGTGGCCAAGTTCCCTTTTGGCGAGTATAAACATAATAGGGGAACCTATCAAAGCTTGCCTGAGAAATGATTTCAGTGGAACCCAAAGAAGCGAGTGCGTCAGATTCTTCTACGATTCCCTGCCCTAGATAATGAAGACTCGGTTTCAGATACCAATCTTCTGCAATGCTCCCATACCCATAAAATGACACGATCGCGGAAGGCTTACTGGTGAATATCCCGGAACTCAGCGCCAGGTAGCCTCCAGCCGAACCACCCATAACCACGATTTTGCTAGGATCAATCGCCACCGAGCCACCACAACCATCTTTGACCCAATTGATAGCATCTTCTACGTCTTTCAATATTTCAGGAAGCTTCGTAGTTGGTGTGAGCCGATAATCGATAGAAATGACTGCATAGCCATGCAGGTTTAGCAATTCGACCAGCGCGGGTTGGATATCACGCCGGGAACCCCACAGGAGTGCCCCTCCATGAATGAAGACAACAGCTGGCAGCGCTTTGCCGTCGACTGCATAGACATCCGCCATGATGCGGATTCCTTCGACTTGCTTGTAGCACAATGTCTTCATTTTCTCTATACATCCTTCTGTATGTAGCGCCTAACGGTTTGTTCTGGCACTCGGCGGCGCTGGCCCGAACCACTTTTTACCAAAGTGTATTGCCCCAAATCGTGCTGCTTACCCTGAGGCGCAGCCGAGTCGCTTGCAACTATGGTTGGGAAATCGTAGGTCTCACTAAAATTGTTCGCTAAAATCTTGTTGATAGCCTTGAGCTAATTGTTCTAGTAGCTTATTACGCACATTATCCGGCACAAAAGCCGCTTTCAGTGCGTTCCTATTGCAATTGAAAAAGTCATCAATTTCCCAGCCAAACGTTTCATGTAATTTCGCATATTCCTCATTTAACGTGATATCCGAGATGGTACGCGCATCGGTGTTCACTCCCACCGAGATACCCGCTCGATACAACGTGTCGATGGGGTGGTCGGCATAAGTATCAAAGGTATTTGATTGTATGTTAGAGGTCGGGCATATCTCTAGATGGATCTGGTGGTGCCGCAGATGCTCAACCAGATCTGGACGTTCCAAACAGGGTACGCCATGACCAAGGCGCGCTGGTGCGAAGTACCGTACTGTGTCCCAAACATTGTCTGGTCCACGTGTTTCTCCTCCGTGTGCGGTGTAAGGAATCCCCTTGTCACGTGCATACTGAAAAGCAGCGATGTGGTCATCAAATACATTCCCTGGTTTATCCGCCGCAATATCGAACCCGGCTACATACGTGTCACGGAAGGCTTCGACCAGGTGTACGGTTTCAAGACTTTGTGCTTCTGAATAATAGCGCAACGTACACAGTATGATCCGCGCTTCAATGCCGGTGTTACGCACACCCTCGGCCGTTGCTGCTTCCACGCTGGCAATGACTTGATGAGGGGAAAGCCCTTTCTTGGTGTGTAGCAAGGGGGCAAACCGCATCTCTGCATAAAGAACATTGTCTTCCCGGAGTTGCTCAAACAAGTCCAATGTCACCATGCGAAGCTGTTCTTCGGTCTGCATCAGTGGATAACTACTGGGAGCACGCTTGAGGTAATCTCCTACATCCACACATTTGGCTGGCGCTATAAAGTTCGCGTGGTACTGCTCAAGCGTGATCGACGGATCAATTTGTGAGACAACCGCATAACTCAGCGAGCAATCGAGATGCAGGTGCAATTCAACTTTGGGGAGTTTAGTCCAATCCATGGGTATGCCTCCGGAATGGGGATGGTTTTTCTAGGTACTACGGACAGCTTCAAATAGCATTCCACAAAAACTCTGCGGGATGCCTTGAGCACAACTTCTACATTCGGTTGCTGACCCAGGACGCCGAAGTGATCCACAACCGACTGCCCGCGGCACAGTTCACTCTGTGTTTCGATGGCGACGAATAGGGACCTGGTTTCGGTGGCGACTTCTGGTTGAAGTGCAATGGCCATTGCAATGGGATCCGGCAGATCAAAGCCCGCCAGTTTGGATTGGTTCATGGCAAATTGTGTTACGGTTGCCTGAATATCCACACAGAACTTTGCCAGCGGCGTACCGATACCCTCGAAGTGTCGCGTATCTTCAGGGTTGAACACGGCATAGGTGCGCGAGACATCCCAGCCCACCATTTTGATAGGCATCCCTGATTCAAACACGATTTTTGCCGCTTCAGGATCTGCCCAGAAGTTGTATTCTCCGACCGGGGTGATGTTGCCGCGCCCCTGGCCTGTACCGCCCATGATGACACATTCGTTCACTGCATCGGCAATCAGATGATCTCGTCGCAGTGCGGTAGCGATGTTGGTTAAAGGGCCGAGCGTCACCAGGGTGATATCGCCTGCATAGCGGTGGATGGTTTCAATCATCACATCGACTGCATGGCCGTCAGCAGGCTGACGGCCGGTAAGCGGCAGACCGATGTCTCCCATACCGTCCTGACCATGCACAAATTGGGCGGTTTCGAGTGGTCGTGTCAGCGGGTCCAGGCATGCCGCGATAGACGGGAATGGTCTCCTGGCAAAGTTCAACCGTATATAGCGCATTTTGGACGGCCTGATCGAGTGGAACATTGCCGGCAACGACAGTAATCGCTTCAATCTGCACACCCGGGTGCGCATCGCCATCACAAGCGCGACCGCATCATCGGAGGCAGTATCCGTATCAATCAGGAAATGACGCGCCATTTATTACTCCAACATATGAATAGAGGAAAATATGCGCTGCCATGTATTCTGGGGAATAGGGCTGATCATTTTCAATCCACCAGTTCACCAATCCAATTTGAGCACTGGCGATATGATAGTGCGATAATTTCAATTGGGGCCAGCAGTTGTTCTGCCGGAAAGCCGTCTTCGATCTGGCTTTTTATTTTTTTCGCAAATAATTCGATCAATCGCTTTGTCAAAAACTGCCCGGCCCGACTGGATGATAACAGGCGATAGATCTTTCCATCATCTTGAAGCTGTTTATAAAAAGCCAGCATCGGTGAATACCCTTGTCGAAATTCTTCATCGGATACTTGGCTGATACTGCCCGGCAAGATTTTCATAGATCACATCGATGCAATCGATCAGTAATTCTTCTTTGTTCGCATAATGCCGGTAAAAGGTTACACGGGCTGCTTCTGCCTCCGTCGCAATATCCTGGATCGAAATCGCATCATACCCTTTTTCCAACAGCAAGCGGAGGAATGCTTCCCGCAGCCCGCGTTTTGTTTTGATGACCCGCAAATCATTTTGATTAATGCTCATAAAGTTACACCTGTTACTTAAGTTTCAGCGCCAGAAATTGCCTGTTGCAATATTTTGAACTTTGTAATTACAATACAAATCGTAACATAAAATATCAAATTGATACAACATAAAACATAAAGGAAAAAATTATGAAAAGAACATTACTGATCACAGCAATATCGTTAGTAGGGATCATTGCACTAGTCTTGATCCTGCTACCGCAGATCCTCAGTTGGATTGGATTCCATCCTGCCTATGATCGAGCAGAATACGATCTCGAGGGGCGCCGGGCGCTCATCATTGCAACCAATCACGATACCTTGGGTGATTCAGGTGAGTGCGACTGGTGTTTATGGGTCCGAATTGACCATTGCCTATTATGAGTTCCTGGATGCCGGCATGACCGTCGATATTGCCAGCATCGAAGGGGGCGTAATCCCGTTTGAACCGGTGAGTTTGCGCTGGCCGCTGGCCACCCATGCCGACAAACGCTACCTGAATGATGAGGATGCTCAGAACAAAACGCAAAACTCGCTCAGTATCGAAGACGTGGATTTCCTGGATTACGACATCATCTGGATGGCAGGTGGCTGGGGTGCAGCCTACGACCTGGGCTACAGCGAAGTGCTTGGTGAGAAGATCTCAGCAGCCCATGCGGAAGGTATTCTGCTGGGTTCGGTGTGTCATGGGGCGCTTGGCTTCCTGCATGGCAACCGAGGTCGATGGCAGGCCGCTGGTAGAAGGCAAGACGATGACCGCTGTCACCGACAAGCAGGTTGAAGAACTGGGCATTGAAATCACGCCGCTGCATCCGGAAACCGAGCTGCGTCAACAGGATGCCAACTTCGTCAGCGGCACGGCATTCAGGGATTTCTTTGCCACCTATGTGGCCGTGGATGGCAATATCGTCACCGGGCAAAACCAGAATTCATCTGGCGAGACTGCCCAGACATTGCTGCGCATGCTGGCGGAGAAGAACTAAAATGATGAACTTTATTATAAAGCACAAGCAAGCGTTTATCGTAGGAGCGGTTGTACTGATCCTCCTCGTTGCTGGTGGTGTCTGGTTCACTGAACAACCTGCCGGATTTCGCTGGTTGAAGATGCTTTTCAACAGTACGGTATGCAACCAATCAAACCGCAAAGCATTTTGAAGATGATGCTCTCTATGTCATCACCACCGGAACAGGCGCCCCCCTGCCGGATCACGGACGTGCTGGCCCGCAGACTGTCGTGGTTGCTGGCGATCAGGTCCTGGTCTTTGATGCCGGACCTGGCAGCACCCATAAACTTGAATTGATCATGGATGCCAGTTCGGTCGATGCATTGTTTCTGACCCACTACCATTCGGATCATATCGGCGATATGGGTGAGTTGATGTTGAAGCGTTGGGCAACCAGCGGCTCTGCCGAGCCGCTGCCCATCTACGGTCCTCCGGGGATCGAAGAAGTTGTGGCTGGATTTGAGGCTGCCTATCAACTGATAAAGGTTATCGGGTTGCTCACCACGGCGAAGAAGCCATGCCGCCTTCAGGATTTGGCGGCGAGGTCCATCTGTTCGATCTGGGATCCGATCTGATGGCCAGTGAGGTGGTATATGAACAAGATGGCGTGCAGGTGATTGCCTTCAATGTCGATCACGCCCCGATCTTCCCGGCGGTTGGTTATCGAGTGAACTATAAAGACCACAGTGTGGTGATCACAGGCGATACGATTTATACCGAAAGCCTGACCCACCACTCGATGGGTGCCGATGTATTGGTCAGCGAAGCCTTGAATCATGAATTTTCACAAATGGTGTCGGAGGCCAGTCGCGATATGGACAACAATATATCTATCGTTGCGGAAGATATTCAAGACTATCATATTACCCCTGAACAAGCCGGGATCGTTGCCAGAGATGCCGGAGATTCCCGTATCTGATCATCACCCATGTATTGCCGCCAGTGCCTTCTCAAATATTGGTCAATCCATTTTTAAGGGATGCCAGAGCAGTCTATGATGGTGAGATTTATATGGCCAATGATGGCACTATGGTCAAAATTCCTGTGGATTCCGACAAAATCACAATCGTAGAACTATTGAAATAGAGAGGCAGTGATGAATAAAACAACGTATATCAAAGCCGTACTGGTCGTTTTTGGCTTGCTCATCCTGAGCAGAATACCGGCTTTTATCAATGGCAGTTTGGATGCCATCACGATTGTATCCACCATTGTAGAACTGGGATTTTTCATCTGGGGAATAGTGATTCTGAGAAAAGAATAATCTTTTTTACGCTGGCATACTATCCATAAAAATGTTGTTGATAGTATGCCAGCCAACGCCTAAAATCACCAGCCTTGGGGACGCCCTAACAACGGGCAAGGAGGCTGAAACTTGCACGAAGCAATAAGCGAAAGGACATTTTAAAAAGTACAGAGCGTCCCCAAGGTCTGGTGCATTTTTTTTGTTAGCTTTCCTATAGGCTCTTGTCATTTATCCTTATTCTGCGTATTTTGCCCCTTCGACGGACATATCGCGCCTATCGCAAAACTAGACCGTCTTTACATGTTTATGTCAGTACACCCAGGAGGAAGTCTTTTCCAGATTTTTGGATCGGAAATCTCATCTTCATAGTATGTTATTATCTGGTCAACGTCCGATGTGTTCTCATGAAAATCATAGATGTGCCAAGCGTTATGAACAGGTGAGCCAAAGCATACATGGGCTTGTATGTCCGTCAGATCATAGATCATCGACCGAATAGTTCCTAGCCAATCCGTATAATAGTGACAACACGGCCCGTCAGGGATGGTTAATGCCTGGAAAGCTTTTAATTCTGAAAGCCCAATCGGCACTACCTGTTTTGCGAACCATGCATTCATTGCATTATGCCGGAGAAGTGAATGGACACCTCGAAAGCTTTCTTTCTCCCACATCGCTTCCAAGAGATAATGATTAGTCGAACACAGATACTGCTCAGAATGCTCTAGACCAATTTTGCGATACGCAAATGCGGGACCGGCAAAATTGACCAGAAATGCGTCACCATGTGTATCAGCAATAATCAGCGATCCTGCCCCTCCTGCCTTGGGTAATTCTTGATAAACTTCAAATGCTTCTTGAGCAGTTTTACATGTTTCGAGTAAGATGCGAACAAAGATATGATCACAAAACAGCGATTGATTCTCTATCTTTACACCTTGCAATCCGTTATGATTAATGCTCAACCCATGTTCATTCAATCCATTCCATCGACCAAAGAACATCATGGAGAATCCCATAAACGAACATCCGGGGCGGGTATTGATGATATGAAGATGTTCATCCGAGAGTGACCAATCATAATTATGTCCTGTATACAGATGATTGTTGGCTGTTATTGATGGGAACGCAATAAACTGGCTACAATTATTGGCTGACCAATCATAGATAAAGCGATAGAGAAATGTTTCATAGGCGACATTGACCGTGTCAGTAAACCCTGTGATTTCATCCAGGAACTCGGGTAAATATTTCGGAATTTCCTTTTCGAATTGTCGGACTCGCTTACTATCTATTTCTTGCTTGAATTCATCCATGGTGTTCTTGAAGAATGACCGCAAATAGTCATCGGCCATCACGAATTCACCTATTGTTTTCCCATTTTCATATGCAGAGTTCTGTAACCGTATATTGTAACTGGTGAAGGTGTTAATTGTTCCTCCTTTGTGTGGGATATAGCGGCCATTCATAGCTGGAATGGCATGCTTTACAAGGTATTTTGCACGCAATGGGTATTTTTTCTTCTCCTTACAAAACGAAGAAGATGATAGTTGTTTACAAGAAAGATGTCAAATTAAATCTATAAAGACTTTATTATCTTTAATTAATATTTATTTCTTGTTGGTCATGATATTAAACACAGCGAAAGCTAACGAGAGCATAACCAGCGGGGCGCTCTACCCCAGGCCATCCTTGAACCGTAACCAAGTTTGGCAAATCGGGCCGCGTATCCTCGGGGCGAAAGCCCCGTCTGTGTTCATGCAGGGTTAGGTGGCACATTTTGCTCTTCTCGCTTTCTTCGCCAAGAACGAGAAATCAAGTTAATAAAAACAACAACTACAAACCAAAGTAATATCCATTCCCATGGAAGAGTGCGAACCTTCGATAGGGGATCCAATTGCTTCAATAGAATATCTCGTATCTCCGCTATATTTCCCCAAACAGATGTAAAATCATCATTTTCTCCTAATATTCCATTTACATTAGTGAAGATAACATAACCGCATTGCTTTGCTGGGTTGAATTGCCATAAACTTTGATAGCCCACTGTTGATCCACCATGTCCCATCCAGCCATTCTGATAATGGATTAACCCTAATCCATATCCTGCGTCATACAATTCCGAATTTGGATTCAGAATACTTCTTCCCTTTGATACTTTCGCTTGCATGACTTCAATGGTCTCAGGCATCAACAGTTGAAATTGATTGTAGAAACCATTGCTCAGATAAGCTAGCATAAACTTCCCCATATCTTCTGCCGTTGTGCGCATCATGTAGCCATTCCCATTCCAAAATGTCAACGCGATATTATCCCCATTAATTCGTGTGTATGGGATTGCATGTTGATCAATGTAATCTTCTAAAACAAAACCGGTATTTAACATCCCTAGCGGTTCAAAAATATTTTCTTTCATGTACTTTGGATAAGGATTCCCCGACACATGTTCGATAAGGTATCTCAGCAAAGGATATGCTGATACAGAGTAATGATATTTCTCCCCAGGTTCAAATATCCAAATATTTGGATTGTAATTCGATCCACTCGAGGTAAACGAAGCGATCAGATATTCTTCCAATGACATGTTTTGAGTTTCAGGGTTGCAAGTTGGTCTATATTCTACAAATTTGCATTCTGTATCCCATTCAAATTGATCTCTAACGGCATCCAAACCTGAGCGGTGAGCGAGCAGCATTCGGATTGTAATTGGAACATTCGGATATTTAGGATGACTTATCTCAAATGGGATATATTCATTAATATCAGCGTCAAGATCGATCATACCTTTCTCATACAATTGAAGCACAGCCGTTGCATCCACAACCTTCTGAACTGAGCCATTCATATATAAAGATTGGGTGTCTGAATTCTCGCCTAATGTTTTTGACCAAGTGATTTGATTCTGATCGATAATTGCAATTTGGACTGAAGGAAGCTCTCCACTAACCATTATTTCTTTGATTCTATGCTCAACTTCCATATTAATCATCGAATTTTGGTTAGATTTTTGTGGTGAACAGTTATACAGAATTCCGCTAATCAGCAATAGAGCAAGAATAACTATTACCCACTTCTTTTTTTCGTTCATTTTTCATCCATATTTAGAAGCCATGTGGTTTATGCCACCTAACGGTTTGCGTTACCGGCGGGGCGATTTTGCAAGACCTGTTTATATTATGGCATGAAACTTGGAAAACTGCGCCGGATTTTCGACGGCATTAGCCCCGTCCGTGTACAGACTGGGTTAGGCAGGATGCTTTATGGTTTTTTAAATTTTCTTCTTCCGTTTCCTAACTCGCAATACAAACATTATTCCAACCCCAACAAGGATGATCAGGATTATCAGGGAACCCCATATGATTTCGTCCATTATTTCAGCCTGCCCCATCGCAGAAATAACATCGACTAAGAATTCATCACCCTGCATTCTGGGACTGGTATTGAACAGAGCAACCCAGGCTAGACCACTTGACGTGCGATATAAGATGGCAGTAGAACCAGGGATTGAACCAGTATGCCACCAATTGGCATTGTCACTCGCAGGTCGAACTCTCCACCCAAGTCCGTAATAATCTGATGATCCATCCCATAAAGGTGGTGCAGGGCGAGACAACATGATTGTCAATGTGTCGGTATTCAATATCGTCGATGAGTTTGTGTTATCCACTGCTGAAACGAAGTGTGCCAGGTCAATCACTGAACCAACCCAACCCCCATGTGAGTCCATGGCCTCAAGGTAAAATCCTCCATAGGGCCAGGGCGTTTGTTCTGATATTTCCGGGAACACTGATTGGGTTAGTGGTGCTCCATCATAATCGTAATAATGAACTTCGCCCTCATGTCTGCCTGATAACAATGATTCCCCTAGGCGCATTTCCTTGATACCTATGGGTTCTAGTACCTCACTCATGACGTACTCTTCGTAACTCTGGTTGGACACTTTTTCGATGACACGACCGAGAACACAATACCCAAAGTTTGAATAGGCATATTGGCTTCCAGGGTCATAATCAAGCGGCTGCCCCAGCATATATTGGATGACCGTTACGCAATCCGCTGGTTCAGGAACTTCCATTTCTCGGGCTATCTCATTGGTCATGAACATTGGGTCAAAGCTTACATTAGTGTTCCATCCCCCAGAGTGTTGCAGCAGTTGCCTGATGGAAATGTCGTAGATTCGGGAGTCAACGGTCATTCCATCAAGGGATTGGAAATCGTCTATGAGAATGAAGGCTTTATCGTCAAGACTCAACTTGCCATTTTCCACCAACTTGAGAATAGCCACAGATGTAATCGGCTTAGAAACACTCGCTATTCGGAAAAGTGACTTTGGATATACTGGTTCCTGTTGTTCCACATCTGCCAGACCATATCCTCTTGCCAGCAAAATCTGCGAATCCTTGATAATTGCAAGAGCTCCTCCAGGGATTTCCCACTCTTCCACTAGATTTCACAAAGGCGCGGTCATACCACTCCATGCCAGATGAATAATCCCCAGTCGTTGGCAGAGTATTGCCTTGCTGACATCCAAATAGAAGAAAATTTAGGAATATAAAAATAATAGTCATCTTCTTCATCACGCAATCACCTTATATGGGTCACTTTCCAGATTGCTGCCTAACGGTTGGCTTGAGCGGCTGGCGGGTTTCCCATAGGTCCTCCGCAACAGATCTCGTTGCTTTCCACAGAACCTTCAATTCGCGCCGAGATTAGCCAGTCCGCTCCAAGCGGTGTTGGGCAGCCACCCCAGAATTGTAGGCCGATAAACGTTGTCTCTCTACGCAATCGTCTTGAAGCGGGCGCGGAACTTCCAGCGGATCGTGGTCACATTGTGTTCCCTGATGTAGTCAATGACCCGCTCGCTGTGGATGAAGCCATAGGTGCGAACAACGCGTTCCACTGCCCCGTAATCCTGATCCATGAAGACATCCATCGCCTCGTAGCCCAGCCCGGCCAGTATATCGTCTCTTGCTCCCTTGACTGGGGTCTCATCACGAGGCTTACCTGAGATCACCGGTCCCAGCTCGCCGCCGTACCAGCCCGGCGCAACATCAACCCGCAGGACCAAACCGCCGGGTCGAACCACCCTCTCCATCTCCATAGCGACCCGCCGTACATCGCGGTCGGCAAGCGTCATAGCTACGGCCGCATCCACAGAGTTATCCTCTAGCGAAAGGTGCTCCGCGTCGCCGAGATCAAAGCGGACGTTCTCCACGCCACACTCTTTCGCGCGTTCCGTTGCCACCGATAGCATAGCTTCTTCAATTTCGATCCCGATGACAAAGTCCGCGTGTTTTGCCAGTTTGAATGTGGAGAGGCCGGTTCCCGAACCCACATCGACCACCACTTTCCCCGCCAGCGGGAAGTGGGCGACCATGACATCGACAAAATCAGGGACCATCGGTATCTGTCCCCATTCCTCGTAGATCTCTGGGTAATCACGATAGAGAATGTCCCAACGACCCTCAAGCGACTTGGGTTTTTCCTTGTCCGTCATAGCTGCTTCTCATCTGAAATCTTTCTTGATGCTGATGTATCTTGCTGCCCAACTCACGCTTAAGCGGATTGCATAACAGCTTATATACGATCTGTATATTCGCCTAATCATTTCGGCAGTTATACCGCATTATATGAGTATTGTGATAGAATTCTATCACAATTTTGTTATGCCTTGAAGGATTGTATGGCTGCCAAACCGTCCAAATTACTCGATCAAGTTCGTGAAGTCCTGCGCATGAAGCACTATGCCTACCGCACCGAGCAGGCTTATATCGACTGGATCAAGCGTTTCATCTTCTTCCACAACAAGCGCCACCCCAAAGACATGGGAGCGGACG
>CAVOGL010000021.1:0-57189 GCA_963695415.1 uncultured Chloroflexia bacterium
CTTGCTTAATTCATCCATGGTGTTCTTGAAGAATGACCACAAATAGTCATCAGCCATCACGAATTCACCTATTGTTTTCCCATTTTCATATGCAGAGTTCTGTAACCGTATATTGTAACTGGTGAAGGTGTTCATTGTCCTCCTTTGTGTGGGATATAGCGGCCATTCATAGCTGGAATGGCATGCTTTACAAGGTTTTTTGCACGCAATGGGTATTTTTTCTTCTCCTTACAAAACGAAGAAGATGATAGTTGTTTACAAGAAAGATGTAAATTAAATCTATAAAGACTTTATTATCTTTAAATTAATATTTATTTCTTGTTGTTCATGATATTAAACACAGCGAAAGCTAACTCGCGCATTAGCGGATCTCATAACAGCTTATATACGATCCGCATATAAACCTATTCATTTAGGTTATTATACGGCACAATATTTGTATTGAGATAGAATTCCATCACAATTTCTAACCTGAAAGGATTGGTTGGCTGCCAGACCATCAAAATTACTGGATCAAGTTCGTGAAATCCTGCGCATGAAGCACGATGCTGATTGCACCGATCAGGCGTACATCAACTGGATCAGTCACACTATCTTGCTCCGCAGCCCCCCCACACACCCGACCTTCGTCCGCAATGACAAAGACGATATAAATCGGGCAACCGGCTGCTTGAGAAAACATTTATACTGAAGTACTGGATTTAAGATTCGTGGAAAGAAGATTGCTCAGCCGCAATCCCTACACTGGAGGAGCCTGACCAGAGCAAAGCGAAGGGTTCTTCGCGGCTGCTTCTCAAGTTCTTCACCGCTTCTTCTGCCTTCGCCATGCGTGACAAGCTCAACTCTTTCTTGCTCCCCTTGCGGGGCTAACATGTCAGCGTTGCGGTGCTTGCTGTGCAAGTCATTCACTTTATCTTACGGGCGGCTGTTTTGCACTCTTTTCTCGGGAGTCTACAACGCTTCGGCACATCCAGTCACCCAGATGCACCGGTTGCCTCCTGAACAGTGTGAAGGATCAACGGCCTGACCCTTACCATGACTGGACTTCCACCAGTTAGCAGACGATGACTTCAGGACACACCACGCGCTTTTGGGCGGCTTGTTTAATGATTGGATGTATCTAATTCAAAGAAACTCATGATTTCATGCGCAATTTCCTGAGGACGTGTCATAGTTGGAACATGACCTGCTCCTGGAAGAATAGATAATTTTGCATTAGAAAGAATTCGGAAAGTTGACGTGCTTCTTTTTTAACTGGTACGATACCATCGGCTTCTCCATGTAGGATAAGCGTAGGTTGAGAGATGTGGCTTAACTTGTTACGCAAATCGACTTCGCCAGCGGAGAGATACAAGGCAATTGCGCCTTCTTGTGAAGCACGGTCAATGATTTGTCGCCCCCAACGCTTGATATGGTTACTATCTGGATCAGGTACACATGTTTCAACGAAACGATCAAGTGTATTGGAATAAGCCTTACGCAACCCCAAAAGAAACAAATTCTTTTCTGGGGGCGTTCACGGAATGCATACCATCCACGATTACTAGTCCCGTGATTCGTTTTGGATGTTTGAGAGCGGCTCCCAAAGCGGTGAGTGCTCCAGCCGATTCGGCTGCCAGCACACATTTCTCAACCTTGTAGGCGTCGAGTACAGCAAAGACATCGTCAACTAATCTATTGAAAGTGATGGATTCCACTGGCGCTATTGTTGCGCCTGCACCGCGATGGTCATAGGCGATGGTGTGCCAACTCTGACTTAATATGGAGAATGGCTCAGCCCATAACTCCCAACTCCCAATCCACCTACCTATACCCACAATGACAGGCGATGTAGTTGAGCCAAATGAGGTAGCGTAAATCTTTGCGTCTCCAACGTTTATAAACATTGAAATCTCCTACATATTTTAATAAAGGAGTGTCACTTTAATTCGTCAGCAGCCCAACGTTGGTTTCAGGCGCACGACGTTTTTGCTTGTGATACGGATCGACCAGAGCCAATTTCAGCCAATCGCTCTGTTGACCCTAACGGCGCAGCCATGTCGCCTGCAAAACCTGTTGGGCAGTTTCTCATTCCTCGTGATCAAAATCATCGAGTAGTATTTGCAATTGTTCAACCAACGGCGGTATATCTTCCTGTACTGTTCGCCATACTACCAACAAATTTATCCCGAAGTATTCGTGTATCAGTTTGTCTCTTGTTCCCGCTATCTCTCGCCAGGGTACTTCAGAGTAACTTTGCCGCAAATCCAACGGTACCTTTTTGCCTGCTTCACCAATGATTTCTATAGCCCTTACTACCGCATATATGGTCTTATCATCTTGCGAAAATTGTCGCGTAATTCATCCCGCCACAAACTCGATTGCCTTTTGGGCACTTTCCAGCATATCTCTGAGGTAATCGATATATAACCGATCTCCACTCATATCGATTGGGCATCTGCTAATATTCGTTTCCCAATTGCAGGCTTCAGCCGCTATCCTTCATAACTAAATCTACCTTAATTCCTAATTTGTCCCCCAGGTAATTTTCTAATTCTACAAATTTGAATAAGGTTGGACTTCGTCAAATGTAATTAACAAATCTAGATCACTATCTGCTTTTTCCTCCCCGCGCACATACGACCCAAATATTTCTAGAGTCTGCACATGATACTGATCCTGCAGTTTTGGCAATATATTTTGGAGTTCCTTAATCAATTCGTCAATTGCTTTTGTTCTTGTGCTCATACAAAAATTATACAATGAGATGGCCTGATTACAAAATCAAACGGCCCAACTCAGCGCTTTAGCGGATTGCATAACTGCTTATATACGATCCGCATTAGCACCTATTCATTTAGGGTATTATACGGCACTCTATTATATCGGGATAGAATTCCATCCTAATTTCGAACCTGGAAGGACTGGTTGGTTGCCAGACAACACAAAATTACTGGATCAAGTTCGTGAAATCCTGCAAGTGAATCACTATGTCTACCGCAATGAGCAGGCATAGTTCCTTCCTATCACTCATTTTGCTTGCAGCACTCGAATAACGCAGAGCGTGACATTCGGGTAACGACGCGGAGCGTCATTACCAGGGAAATTATCCTGGTCGCATTCGCTCCACGGTGCGAACCCACTCCTGATACTCCGCGTCAATCCCCAAAATCCTTTAACCGCATTTCTCGAAGAACTCCCCCTGCAGGCTCAAACTAGCCGTGTCTTCCTTGATGACCCGGATTGCCCGGGTCAAGGCCACGCACGTGGGCATCCATCAACACCTTCCCCTTCTCCGCTGAAGCCGGGCGCGCATCCCCGCCGTAATGGGTGGGATGGTCCCCATACCACCAGATGCCCGTGTAAACTCCTGCCTCACTCAGCGCTTTCAACCTTTCCAACGGCTGCCCCTCATCACCGGATTGCAGCTGCTCCATCCTGACCAGCTCAGGACGCAGGTGCTGGATCAGGCTGGTCTCCGTCTCCCCGGCATGGTGATCGAATGGCGTTTCCCATTGCGCATCGACCGCTGACTGGTCTTCAGGCAGCACCCGCGCACCGGTAACATACACCACATAATCCCTCGGGCTGGCAAGCTGGCTCTGCGCCAGGAAACCCAGCAGGTTGTTATTGCCGCCATGACCATTTACAAACACGATTTTCTTCAGACCATTGCGGGCGATTTCAGCGCAAATGCTATCCAGCAAACGCAGGACCAGCTCCGGTTCCAGGGCGAATGTCCCCGGGTAATGGCGCGCTTCCAGGATCTGGGTGGTGATCACATCCGGAAACACAATCGCTGGCTCTTCCTGAGCCGCACGCAGGCAAAGCTCCCGCGCCACGATGATGTCCGTCCCCAGCGGCAGGTGGTGAGAATGGCGTTCAAGGCACCCGGTTGGCACCAGGCACACCTGCCCAACCTGCTCAACGATGCTGGCAAAATTATTGCCGTCAATCTCTTCCCATTTCATTTTTCTTCCTCCCGAATTTGACCAGACCCCAGGGGTTTTTTCCAAAAGAGACTTTTTGCACTTGAAGTCAAAACCTTGGGGTTAATTTTATTTAAAACGGCGGTGGTTCACCCCTATGCGATCCAGCCGTGCGAGATGGTGAGTTAGCCTGCGTGAAAATTCCGGGTAATCTCGCTCCCCGGCTGGCGACCAGACAACTTCCGCCAGGGCAGCCCGCGCGGGTATGCCATGTACTCCACCTGGGCGGGAGTGGGGATGTACTCCGTCCAAACGTTGCCCTGTGCCCCGATGACAAATTTTGCCTGCTGCTGATCGAGCTCTTCCGGCACCGGTTCATAGGCATACACGTTTTCAAGCGGCAGGAAGCCCCCGATCCCAGGAGGCTCATGTTCCAGATCTTCCGACTGGTAATAATCGAAGTAGCAGTGGGTGAACGGGGTCATGACCACATCATGCCCCGCCTGTGCAGCCTGAATGCCTCCCTCGGTGCCTCTCCAGCTCATCACGGTGGCGCCCGGCGCCAAACCGCCCTCCAGTATCTCATCCCAACCGATTAACCGCCTGCCCTTTGCCGACAGGTACTTCTCAACCCTGCGGATAAAGTAGCTCTGCAGTTCGTCTTCATCTGTTAAACTTTCAACCTTGATGCGCTCCTGGCATTTCGGGCATTCTCGCCAGCGTGTTTTTGGGCACTCATCTCCGCCGATGTGGATATACGTTGATGGGAACAGCTCAAGCACTTCATCCAGCACGCCTTCCAGGAATTCAAAGACGGCATCATTTCCCGCGCAGTAAACATCATCTTCAATCCCCCACTGCGTGCGTACCTTATAAGGACCACCCGTGCATCCCAGATGCGGGTAACTTGCCAGCGCAGCAAGGGAATGTCCGGGCATTTCTATTTCAGGCACAACCGTCACGAACCTCTCTGCGGCATAAGCGACCACCTCGCGGACTTCAGCCTGGGTATAGAACCCTTCATATGCCTGCCCATCTGCCTGTGTTGGATCTGCCAGGATGGGTGTTGAAGACCGCCTGCTGCCAATCCTGGTTAGGTCGGGATATCGTTTGATCTCAATGCGCCATCCCTGGTCCTCAGTCAGGTGCCAGTGGAAGGTGTTCATTTTGTGCATCGCCAGCAGATCGATGTAGCGCTTGATAAAGTTTACAGGGAAAAAGTGACGGGCGCAATCCAGGTGCAGACCGCGCCAGGCGAACCGCGGCGCGTCGATAATGCGTGCACAGGGCAGTTCCCAGGAAAATTCATCATCAGACGCATTATCTTCAACATCCAGGGGCAGCATCTGACGTAAAGATTGGACCGCATAGAATGCTCCCCTGGGGGTGAAAGCGCGCACACAGATACCATCTCCGGTCACATCGAGAACATACCCCTCGCCGTTCATCTGGTTCAAACCATGCGGCGCAAGCACTTCGCCGACAGCAGCGGTGGTGAAGACGATGGCATCCTTTTCCGGCACGCATATACTGCAAATCTCAATGGGCAATTCGATTTTTGTCGCATTTTTCACCAATTCTCTCAAGACGAGAGCCGCGCTTCTCAGGTCATTTGAGGTCACAATTCTTACGTCAGGATCCAACCTGAAAACACCGGGTTCATTGCGAATCAACGTTGGTTTGGGGATAATGTAAAATTCCTGCATAATCACATCCATTTTTTATTTTCGTTTTATTGGGGTTTGAAAGTACAGGATGAATCATAACATACAAGGAAATGCCTCGTGAATCAAAAACTGCTTTCCACAGTGCTTCGTTTTTACAACTGGTTGACCCTGCGCCTTTACCACGAATTTGCATGGGCGTATGATTTCGTCAGCTGGATGGTGAGCCTGGGGCAGTGGGATTCGATCCGCGATATTGCCCTCGATTATGTCGTGGGTGAGGATATCCTCGAAGTCGGATTTGGCACAGGTGAGCTGCTCCTGGAATTCAAAAGGTCTGGATTCCACATCGTCGGCGTTGATGGCTCCATCCAGATGCACATTGTTTCACGCAGGAAACAGGTGAAAATGGGGGTGACGATCCCGATGGTGTGGGCTGTGACTCAGAACCTGCCATTTAAAGACCATTCGTTCGACACGATCGTCTCCACATTCCCCGCTGGCTACATTCTGGATCCTGCCACCTGGCATGAGATGAACAGGCTCCTTCGTCCCAACCTGATGGAAGAACCCGGAAATTTATCTGACCGCCTCCCTGGCAGGATTGTCGTGGTAGGCACTTATTTATGGCGAACCCGGCAAGTCAGGTCTGCCCAAGATAACAGTCCTGTTGAACGAGGAATTGATCAATTCAAGCAAGACTTTTCCACACTGGCAACGAATGCTGGCTTAAGCTTCAGGCTCGAAACCCATCAAATAGGAGGATGGACTATCCCTGTGATCATTGCCGAGAAAAGGCCCAATATATTGGGGCCCAATATTTTGGGTGACAAATAAATTTGGGGTCCAATGAATGGGGCAGTTACTAGATTAAACACCTGAGTCAGAAAAAAATCACAGTGATTGGATGAAGCGCTCCGCCTGCTTGTGGTTCGTGAACTCAACATATTCCAGGTTCTGGAACGCCTTTTCAGTGAATATTTGCCGGTAGGTGCGCTTGCGCCTGTTATGCGAGGTGATCACCCACAGTAAGATCGAATCCCGGCTGAAGAATGACTGCCGCCACAATTCCTTGTTCCCGGAGAATAGCGGTTCTTGAGTATAAGCCCTTGAAAATGTCCTTACCAGCACCCGCCAGAAGACAAAAACGAACGGATAATTCAGCCAGACCAGGTGGGTGGCACACGACAGGATCAATTGCCTCGTTCTTGTATAATTGCCATCCACAACCCAGCGTTCCCCCTGCAATCGTTCCTGCAGCAATTCAGCAAACTGCTCATGCGGGCGTTCCTGCCAGCCGGGAAGCCAATGCAGGCTGTCAAGCTCGATGTGGTCAGCGTCCATTTTTTCCGCCAGGCGTTGGGCGAAGGTGGTCTTTCCCGATCCGCTGGTACCTACTACTAACACTCTCTGCATGGGCTTTAATATCAAGTCATCCTCACCCGGACACCCATCTGCTGCATGTCCGCCAGCATTTTCTCTGGGTTGACCAGGTGTCCCATCATCCACAAACCGGTTTTACGCCCAAACCCCTCCAGGTATTGCATCACACAGGCAGCGACCGGGATGGCTGTTAATTCATACCCATCCTTGTGAGAGATAGATGCTTCAAAAACCGAGGGTAGACCGTCTTTCACACCACCAGCCTCGACTTTCAACAGCACCAGGTAAGGAGGTCTGGGAAGCTCACACATCCCCCACCAGATCAGTTTCCCGATGGGTCTATTCCAGCTTTCAGGCGAATATTTAAGCAATGCAACAGCCAGGGGGGAGATCACATAATCCAGCAGCCAGTGCGTGCCTGCCATGTAAAACCCCATCTCTTTGAGTTCGGGGTAGAGGGCTGGCAAATCCTTCAGCTCGTCGAAGAACATGGAATAGCACGTGCGCACACCAATGCCAGGTTCTCCGCTTTCTGTGCTGAAGTCGATTTTCTTTGATTTATATGAATTCGTTTTTGTCCAACTGCCTTCTTTAAACACCTGCCCCCGATAATTACGAAAAACGTCCACCAGTTCGTCCACTGCCTCGGTATAGGGCACCGTGCGGCTTCCCTGAGCACCGCTGCCCATGGTCAAATAACCTGCGGTCACCGCACGCTGCATGCTGTCGAATTTCGTCCCTGCCAACCGCACCAGGACGGACGGCAGCCCCGGGTGGTAGCCAGCTTCAGTGATGAAGCACAGGTTTCGCTGGTTGATCTCACCCTCGAGCGCTTTCAGTACTGCCAACTTGCTTTCGCTAAGCTGCACATCCAGGTAATCACAACCGCATTCCAGGGCAGCTCCAGCCACAATTTCGACATACTGTGTCGTCGGCGCGGCCACAATCATCAAGTCAACGCCTGGTAATACTGCCAACAGACTTTCCTTTTTGGAAGCATCCGCATAACACGAAGACACGCGTTCACCAGGATGAGCCAGGTTCAACTGATCGGCAGACCGTTGGCAGTTCTCATGGTTCCGACCGGCAAGCACCAGACGGACATCCGTATTTTCCATCAGATGTTTGGCGATCAATCTGCCTGTCTGTCCTGTCCCACCCAGGATCATGATCAATTTCATTTGAAACCCCTTTTCTTCCCCACATAAAGCAGATGCCTGGATGCTGCCAGGATACTCGCTTCCCGGCTGATTTCGAAAAACAGGTCCAGCCATAAAGCTCTCTGCCTGTCGTGCAGACGGTTGTAACTTTCATCGTCTGCGGAAATCCCCGGTTCTACACCTGCCAGAGCCAGCGTCTCCAGACCAGCCTCTTCATGTAACTGCACGATCTCATTCACTGTAGCGAAATAACCCCGGAAACCTTCATTTGGACGGTGAAACGGGTCTCGTCCCTGTTCCATTACACTCCGCACCTCATCCTGTCTTTCAATCCAATCAGGGATGTTCCGGATAAGGTCACCCATAATTCCATAACGGCTGATGTGGCTGGAAAAGAATATCCCGCCTGGGTTCAATTTAGAGATCGCTGCCGACAGCGCCATTTTCCGGTCCTCTTCCATCACCAGGTGGTATAGGGGACCCATCAACAGGACGGCATCGAAATTATCCTCAGGTACTTCGTTAAGCAGTCGTGCATCATCAATCCTGCAGGAAACGAATAAATCCAACCCGGCTTTCTCCAGGTTTTGCTCGCATCGCTCAAGCAGGCTGGCAGCGAAGTCAACGGCTACGACCTGGTACCCTCTGCTTGCCAGCCAGAGTGTATGCGCTCCCGCAGCCGCGCCGATCTCCAGCACCCTGCTTTGGTTCAGAAAGCCACCCGTCTCAGGAAGGTAAGTTTCGAAGTAACGCCAGGTCAGGTCGCGCTCCAATTGGTGGCGTTGAAGTCGAAAGTCCTCACCATCCACCCCGGAGTTGTAATAATCACGGATATCGCTCAGGTCGTCTGCCACCGGAAATGCCTCTTGATCTCAGATGAATAAAACTGCCCAAGCTGCGCATTGTTTTGTGTGATCCATTCTGAAAAACGGACAGTCCCATTCGGCTCCTGGTCAGATGTGAGGTATTCATCCATCAACCCGCGCGCTTCGTCTCGGGTGAGAACAACATCTCTGACCGCCATCCCAACCAGTTTTCCCAGCAAAACGCCCAGACCTGGAGGGAGATGCACCATTTTACTCCGGCTTCCTACCGCAGTCCTGAGCAGGCTGACCATCTCGCCGTACTGCAAAATCTCCGGTCCGATGGCGTCTACCTGCAGGTTTTCGGTCTCACGAGAGCAATTTACGGCGATTCGCGCCAGGTCTTCGACAAACACCGGTTGAACACGGTATCTGCCCGAACCAAAGATTGGAAAGACGGGGAACTTGCGCAGCAGCCAGGCGATGTTGTTGACCAGGATATCTTCCTTACCAAAAACCAGTGTCGGGCGGACGATGGCATAAGGCAAGCCGGAAGACTTCAGCGCTTCCTCCTGCATCGCTTTCCCACTGTAATAGGGCAGGGGTGATGCCGTGTCGCAGCGGGTGACGCTGATGTGGACAATTTTTTCGATACCCGCCTGGCGCGCACATTCGAAGAGGATGCGCGTGTTCTCGACTGCCTGGGCGAAGGTCATGCCATCATACGCGAACCGCACCCAGTATGTGTTGTAAAGACACCTGCCGCCGCGCATGCTTTCAACAAGCTGCTCTTTGCGGCTGAAATCAAGACCATATGCCAGCACCTGATCCCCAAATGGATTGGGTTTGTCCGGATGCGTTGTGATGGTGCGCACCGAACCACCCTCCTCCAGCAGATGCCTGGTGATGTACCTACCGATGTAGCCAAACGAGCCGGTGACGATGTCTGTTTCTACCATTTTTTAATCGTACCCTCATCGGTCCACCATATTTCCTGGGCGAAACGGTCAATAAAATAGCGGTCATGGACCACTGCGATGACCGCCCCTTCGAATTGCTTAAGTGCTTCCTCAAACTGGGTCCGGCTGGGGATATCCAGGTGGTTCACCGGTTCATCCAGCAGGAGCACATTACACCCATCGACTACCAGGCGCGCCAGCATCAGCCGCGTACGCTGACCATAACTGAGCAGTTGGATCGGCTTCAAAGGCTCATCCCCGCTGAAAAGGAACTTGTGCAGGAAACGCCTGGTTTCGGTCTGGTTTGGGAAATCGGGCGAAAGCAAATCGACAGGCGTCACACCGCCATCCAGATCCGCCTGGTCCTGGGTGAGATAACCCAGGCGCACGCTGGCGCCAATGCGCACTTTGCCCTCAAGCGCCGGGATTTCGCCCGCAATCGTCCTTAAGAGCGTGGTCTTTCCGCTGCCATTCGGTCCTGTCAGCACAATCCTGCGACCGGAACGCACTTGCAGATCGATGTCTTCAAGTAATGGGAATGCAGGATCGTACCCCACACTTAAATTTTCCAGCACTATCACCGATTTTCCAAGCGGAGCAGCCTCATCGAAGTCAAGCTTCATCTCCCAGGATTGACCTGGTTTCTCCACCCGCTCATCTGAATCCAGGTATTTATCCAGTTTTGTCTCTCTCGCCTTTGCCTTACGCGCCACCTTCTTGGCAATGTGCTGCTGGTAGTCCTTAAAACCTTTTATTTTATACTCCGGTCCACCGATGCGGATCGAGCTTGCCATCCGCTCTGTGTGTTCTGCCTGCTGGCGAGTCCGGGCGATATCCTGTTTCATGCGTTTGATCTCTGCCTGCTGGTCACGGTATGCGGACCACTGCTTGCTGGCTTCCATCTGGCGCTGTTCGAGGAAATCGGAGTAATTGCCCGGGTATTCCTTCAACTGCATTAATTGTGCGTCCAGGTAAAGAATGCGGTTGACCACGTTATCCAGGAAAGCACGGTCGTGTGAAATGATTAAAACCCCGCACGCACTCTGCACAAGCCATTGCTCCAGCCACTCCAGCATTTCAATATCGAGATGGTTGGTGGGCTCATCCAGCAGCAGCAGAACCGGATCACCCAGCAGCACCAAAGCCAGCGAAAGCCTGGTCTTCTGCCCGCCGCTCAATCTTGCAGCCGGGAAGTCCCCAGGTATGTGCGCAAGATCCAGCCCGGAAAGGATGGATGCAGCCCATCCGGTCTCCGAAAACTCAATCCGCCGGAGGATCTCATCATATCTCGAGATCAGTTCGTTGTTATCCGGATCCTGGGAGATTGCCACCGAGACAGCAGTCAATTCCCCTTCCAGCGCTCTAATATCACCAGCCGCCTGCCCAATGATCTCCTGGAGAGTTTGCCCCGGATCTGGTTCAAAACCCTGGGGAAGATACCCTATGCGCAACCCGTTAATCAACGATACGCTTCCTGTGTCAGGCAGCTCCTCACCGATGATAATGCGCAATAAAGTGGTTTTCCCCGATCCGTTAGGACCAATCAGCCCAACCCGGTCGCCTGGATTGACGCTGAAATTGACATTTTTAAACAGTGTTTGAAGGTTGTAAGATTTACTGACTGAATGGACGGTAAGCATGCTTCTCTCCAATAATCCGCCTGAGATTCGCTACCGCGAAAATCAGGATGGACGCCTTCCCCAGCCCTTTGAACTTATAAAAATCGGTGATTGCTCTCAAGGGCAAGGAGGGTCTCCCCAAACTGGATTATGCCCAGTCTAAAGGGGGAGATGGTCGAATGTCTTACAGTCTGTCAGTCACTGGTTCTCTCTTTAAGCAAAAATTATTGCGTTAATATTCTACCAGGATTACGCAATATTTTTTCGAAGTACTCAAAACTATACAATCATGGTTCTACCTGGATAAAACCCTTGTTGGATTAATCAGCGGAATGTCCTGGAGAATTGATCCGCCAAAGATGCCAGGTGTTGGGGGTTGGTCACACGGATTGATTTTCGGTTGGTTTCAATCCATTCCTGGCTCTTCAACCAGCGCAGACCACGGCTGACGGCCTCGGGTACAGTGGATGTCCTGGCAGCCAGTTCGAGATTGGTGTGCTGGTAGCGATCAATAATACACTCACCGTTCCGGCTAAGCTCCAACAACGTTCTCGCCAGCCGTCCATCCACCGTCCGGGATGCCAGGTCCTCATGCAGCGCGATCAGCAAGCGGTTGCGTGCAGCCATCACTCGCAGCAGTCCAGAACCAACCTGGGGGAAATTGTTCAGCAAAACCTGGAAGCGCTCACAACTCACCTGCCATGTCCGGCAGCGCTCCACCGCTTTCGCAGTAACCGGATTGGCATCGCCATCGATCACCGCCACCTCATTGAACATGATTACCGGGCGGATCTCTGCCAGGAGCGACTGGCGCCCCTGTGGACTGGTCTTATAAAGATGAACCAACCCACTCAGGAGAACAAACATGCCTGCACATGCTGCTCCCTCATCAAAGAGCGTGTTCCCAGGCTCGTGTGTGAGCACCTGTCCCGCCTTCACAATCGCTTCAATGCCCGAATCAGGCAGGTCTTTAAAATGACTCACCTGCCTCAAACGGTCAAACAAAGCATCCATCAAACTATCAACCGCTATCTGTAATCTGCGAACGCTTCATACATCGCCACCAGGTTTTCGACAGGAACCCTTGCCTGGACATTATGAATCGTGTTAAAAACAAACCCGCCATCTTTGCCAAAGATATCGATGCGCTGTTTGACTTCCGCGCGCATATCCTCGGCAGATCCGAAGGGTAGAGTTACCTGAGTGTCTATCCCACCACCCCAAAACGTTAGCTTCTCGCCAAATTCATCTTTCAACCTGGCAGGATCCATCTCAGCGGCAGAGGTCTGTACCGGGTTCAAAACGTCAAATCCAGCTTCGATGAAATAGGGGATCAGGGCATAAACCGAACCGCAGGAGTGGATGAATGATTTCCATTTGGTATTGGTGTGGATCCACTGGTTAACGGCTCGATGGAACGGCATGTACAGGCTGCAGTAACTGCGCGGGGCGATAAAAGGTCCTTGCTGGGTGCCGAAATCGGTCCCGGTTACGAATACTGCTGCAACCCTGTCGCCGACAATTTGGTAAACCTTTTCCAGGTTCTGCAGCCCTATCTCACACTGCTTTTCGAAAACTTTATATACGTATTCCTTGCGCGTCGCGGTGCTCATGTACCATTCTGCGATATCGCGGATGCCGCGTGGGTGCTTGATCCAGGGGACAGGCACCAGAGCGATATCACCAAAGGCGGTACCGCCAAAATTTCCCAGGTAAGCCTTTCCACTGCCATCTCCATCCTCAGATGTATCGATCTCCCTCACAAGCCTGCGGTAATAATCCAGGTCTTCTTCCGAGATGGGTCCAAATTCCTGCAGATTATCCATGGGGTCAAGATTGTCTTCGTCGATCTCCGGCTGGCGGATGATCGTATCAAAATAAAAGCCACCCGCAGGCATCACCCCGCTGGGTGGTGCAGATTTATCCCCTTCCGGATACATGAACAGGCTGCCATCTTCCTCTACATCGGTATTGAATGCTTCAGGCACCAGGGCTGGTGTTCCATCGAAGGTTATCCAGGGTTTCCAGCCTTGATTGGCAAACCCAAAGAGCGTGCGCGGGGATGGCAGCGGGAGCACATCGATTCCCAACGCCTCCACCAGGTCCGGTTTTATCTCTCCCAGGAGCTGGTACGGCTCGATAATTTTCACAGCGGTGCCGGGCGGGTCCAGGCTCAATGCCTGGCGCAGAAGGTAAACAGAGCTGACATGCATGCCCGTCACTGCACTGGCGCCCAGGTCAAGCGGCACCCGGTCCGGTTGTTTATGTTCCAGGGCTGCCTGGACTCGTTCTCTCGAATTCATTTGCACCTCCTGAGAATATTGTGTGAACAATACCTTAAGTGTTGTTTATGGCTGAGGGACTGCAGCAGACGCCACTATTTTACCCTTCCATCATGTGATGCGTAACCTCTCGTTCATTAAGGTACTGCCGGATCATTAGTGCAGCGGTGACTCCCTCACCTGCCGCCGAGGCTGCCTGCTTGGTGGAACCGCTGCGCACATCCCCCGCCACAAATAAGCCCGGGAAGGAAGTCATCAGGGTATGGTCAGTGACCACGAAACCATAATCATCGACCTCGACCATGTCTTTCACCAGCTGGTTGTTGGGGGTCAAACCGATGAATACAAACACCCCGTCATACTCCCAGGTATCCAGCTCGCCTGTACCCAGATGCTCAACAATGATCGACTCGAGTTTATGCTCCCCACGGAATTCCCGGATGGCATGGTTAACGATCACATTCATGTTGGGCTGCTCCGCTACTTTTTCCTGCAGCACCTTGCTGGCATTCACCCTGGGCAAGAATTCAACAATATCAACCTGGGCGGCAAATTTTGTCAAGAAAAGCCCTTCTTCGAACCCGCTGTTGCCCCCACCCACAACCAGCACCTTCCTGTCCCGGTAAAAAGCCCCATCACATGTGGCGCAGTAATGAATATTGATCCCAATCAAGTCCTCTTCGCCCGGGACCTCCATGCGCCGGTAGCTGGCTCCAGTTGTGAGCAATATTGCCCCAGCCGCATATTCCACCCCATCTCCCGTGCAAACACACAAATAAGGTCCGCGCTGCTTGATCTCGACCACTTCCTGCGACTGCAAGATCTCAACGCCAAATCGCCGCGCCTGGCGCACAAGGCGGTCAGCAAATTCCGGTCCCGATATGGCTTCATCGAAACCGGGATAATTCTCAAGGGTCATGGTAGCGCCGATCTGACCACCCATCCCACCTTTTTCGATCACCAGGGTTTCGAGCTTCTCGCGCGCCAGGTACAGGGCAGCCGATAATCCGGAAGGTCCGCCTCCGATGATGATCACATCATAAAATGAACGCTTCGCCCTGGTCTGCAGCCCCATCTTTTCCGCCAGCTGTGCATTGGACGGCTCCACCAAAATCGACCCATCCGGGAAAACGATCGTTGGGATGACGTGCATGCCATTGTTCACCTGCTCCACGTAAGCCATTGCTTCTGCATCATTTTCGATATCAATATTCACATAAGGGATGCGCTGGTCCCCAAACCATTGCTTGGCGCGCTTGCAATCCGGGCACCAGACGGTGCTGTAAATAACGATCTCACCGGGGAATTTAGATGGGTCACTCATTATTTAATCTCCTTCCAGGTTTAAAAATTTTAACACCAGAAACCTGATTTTCTGAACTAATTTCTATTGACAACATTCATCCATTAAAATATACCTATGGATTCGCGTTTGAAACCTTCTATCAGCGCAATCATCCAATCGCGCAACCTGGGATTATTCGTACTCGCTTCAGCAGTGCTCCTATTTGAAATCAACCTGATCCGGGTATTCTCGGTATCACAGTTCTACCATTTCGCCTTTCTTGTCATCACCATCGTTATGTTCGGTAACGGTGCAGGAGGCACACTTCTCGCAAGCTTGCCAGCAAAAAAATGGAAAATCTTATCGGGTAATTCATGGCTTTTTCCTGGAGCGTTATCACTGGCAACCGGGATTTTGATGCTGACTTCGTACATACTGTTCAATGAATTCCCATTTGACTCCTTCAGGGTAGTTCAAAAGCCATCCCAATTGTTGGTTTTGGGATTGCATATCTTTATTCTGTCAATGCCTTTCTTTACCAGCAGCCTGGTGATGGGTTTCAGCTTATTAGAACAACCATCCAAAGCTGGAGGGATTTACAGTGCCAATCTGATCGGGTCAGCAGCAGGTTGTGCTGGCGCTTTCATCTTGCCTTTGTTTATTGGTGGGGAAGGTATCATTATTGTCAGCAGCATCCTTGCAGTAACAGCCTGCCTTGTATTTACCCGTTTCCAAAGGGCAGATTTCACTAAAAAAAAACATCTGAGAACAGGCTTATTCCTCCTATCCCTGTTCTGGATCTTTGCCATACTCCCAGATCTGGGCTTGCGGCTTTTTCAGGATTCTGGTTATCCGTTCCTGGCGATTAATATTTCACCCTATAAGAGTCTGTCTTATGCCCTCCAGGCTCCAGGGGCAATGATTTATTCCAGCCAATGGAACGCGTATTCAAGGGTTGATGTTGTCAAATCCCCAAGTCTGCACATGGTTCCGGGTCTGAGTTACCGCTTCAAGGGGATGGTTCCCAATTTGGACGGTATCTTTGTTGACGCCGATAATCTAAGCCCCCTGATCCTCAATTCCAGGGAATCATCGGATTACCAATTCACGGGTCACCTGCTCACATCTCTGCCATACTTCATACAACCGGATGCGGATGTACTCGTCCTCGATGCCAGTTCCGGGATCGATGCAGTTACAGCCAGGATTCTGGTCAGCGGTTCAGTCACCGCAGTGGAGGCAAATCCTCTGGTCATGCAGGCAGCTGCCAGGTCCTACCAGACACTGCCTGGAAGCAATCCTGCCATTCAAGCGATAATCGATAATGGCAGAAGCTACCTGCGTGGTACTCACAGAAAATATGACATCATAGTGATCCCGCTGACCGATTCCTACCATCCGGTTCGATCTGGCACTTACAGCCTTGGAGAGGAATACCGGTACACGCTGGAAGCACTTGGGGATGCCCTTGCGAAATTATCGGAAGGTGGGATGCTTTCGATTAACCGCTGGCTCCAAAATCCACCCAGTGAAAGTCTAAAAACATTCGCAATGGCTGTGACAGCAGTAGAGCGCGAAGGAGGGGATCCAAAACAGCAAATCATTGCAGTGCGATCGTTTAACATGATCACCATCCTGATCAAAAACCAACCATTTTCAAACGGTGAGCTGGAAACCATACGGGAATTTGCTTCCGAACGCGCATTTGACCTGGTGTATTTGCCCGGACTGCGATCTGATGAGGTAAACCGGTTCAATATTCTATCCGAACCGGTTTATGAACAACAATTTTCAAAATTCCTGAACGCACCTGCTCGCCAAGAATTTTACAATCAGTACCCCTTCAACGTCAGACCGCCCAGTGATGACCAGCCTTTCTTCAATCACTATTTCAGGTGGTCACAGGCGGAGCAGGTGATACGTGAATTGGGTAAAATATGGCAGCCATTCGGTGGAGCAGGCTACTTTATCCTGCTGGTCCTTCTGTTGATTGCCATCCTGCTGTCAATCATCCTTGTCTTGTTACCTGCAATACTCAATCCCCATGCTCCCCGGGACAGCCCTTCCCAGCAAGCCATACCTTTATTGATCTTCTTTGGTTGCATTGGAATGGCATTTATGCTGGTTGAGATTCCTTTAATCCAGCAGTTCATCCTCTATCTGGGCAACCCGGCAACTGCCTTCAGCACAGTTTTGTTCTCCCTTTTGCTTTTCTCTGGTATCGGCAGCCTGGTTTCAGGTAGATTGAAACATGAAAGGATGACTGCCATTCTGCTGGCATGTTTGATTTCGCTGCTTTGCTTTTTGCCCTGGGTCGTTGCTCTGCTGGTTGGGAAGACCATAGGATTTTCGCCTGGTCTACGTTTGTCTCTGACGGTGATCTTCCTGGCACCGGTTGGTTTTTTGATGGGTTTTCCCTTTCCATCAGGCATAAAACGCCTCTCAATCATGGATCCGCTTAAAAATTCTGCCTGGATTGGATGGGCGTGGGCGATTAATGGTTCCTGCTCGGTCGTAGCAACGGTCCTTGCATCTTTTATAGCAATTTCAACTGGATTCCGGCTGGTGTTTTTACTGGGTGCTTTCGTTTATGCAGCTGCGCTGATCATGTTTATTTGGTCGCTCCGGATCAATCGCCCCCAACCCCTCCACCCGTGAAGCGTACAAACGTAACCAGACCCAATTCGTAGGCAATTAACTCACCATCCTCTTTGACGAATTGCCACAATGACTGCCACCCACCTTGCGGTCCAATCGGTATAACCAGTCTGCCACCTTCCGCTAACTGAGCAGCCAGTGGTGCTGGAAGGTGATCAGGTGATGCGGTCACGATGATTGCATCGAATGGCCCAGCCTCCTCCCATCCATAATAACCATCACCCTGGCGTAAGTGAACGTGTGTGTATCCCAGCATCTTCAGTCGTTCTGCTGAACTTTCAGCGAGTTCTGGGACGATTTCTATGCTGTAAATCTCGAGATCAGGCATTTCAGCCAGTACAGCAGCCTGGTAACCGGACCCTGTGCCAATTTCCAGCACCTTCTCTCCTGGTTGTAAATCCAGGAGTTCCGTCATCCAGGCAACGATATATGGCTGCGAAATTGTCTGACCGTATCCGATCGGTAATGGGTGATCATCATAAGCCTGCTCAATATCCTCAGGCAATACGAACTGATGGCGGGGAGTGGCAAGCATGGCATTGATCACCGATTGGCTGCGTACACCTCGTTGGATGATCGTATTGTTCACCATTGCTTCTCTTTTTTCTTCGAATTCTACAGAGTCTGCAACCAGGTCACGCGTTGATGACGATACCTCAGAATTGCGAGGGCGAATACAAAACCAGTAGATACAGACCACCAGGATGGCGACGAAGGATAAAAGAATCAGGATAACTTTTCTCATCTCAATCAGCCTCCTCATGAAGCGAACGGATGTCGCTCTCACCCATCGACATTTAGCTTAAGCCAGGTTGCAGCGTCTACCTGACGTTATTTACTCAATGGAATGTACCAATTCCTCCAATGGACGCCTTGGGCGCGGCAGCGGCCATTCGACCGGATAACCAATGGGTAAAAGTGCTACCGGCTTCTGTTCTTCTGGAGATCCAACAACCTGGTGTACAGCTTTGTCCTGGAAGGCGCCGACCCAGACACTCCCCAATCCAAGACTGCGGCTGGCTAACATGGCGTGGGTGCAGGCAATAGTCGCGTCCTGGACGGCGTACAGACGTTCACCCCGATCACCATATCGCTGGCGATTCCTTTCAGGATTGACACAGAATACCAGCACGATAGGCGCCTGCTCGATGAATTCCTGGTCATATGACGCCTTCGCCAATCGCTGGCGGACTTCAAGATCACGGGCAACATACACCTCAAAGGCTTGCATATTACCCGCAGAGGGTGCTGCATTTATCGCATCGAAGATTTTTTCCAGGACTTCCGCCTCCACCGCCTGGTCAGTGAACATCCTCGTGGACCTGCGCTTCGCCACAACCTCAAAAAACTCCATGAGAACCTCCATATTTTTGATTTGATTTAAATTTTACATGATTTTCGCAGTTGGCATCTCCTGTTAAGGTCCCAGGTCAATGCTTTATGCTGACCGGAAAATATCTATATAGTTTTCACACCTTTCCTGGAAAGCGTCTTTGGCGATAGATTGAAAGCGAAAATAACTGGTCTCCCCTGCGTTGGCAAACTCCGCCACACGCTTCCCAGCCGCGGCAAACATATCAGACGCCACGTTGATTTTCGTGATTCCCGCCCTGATCGCAGACTGGAACTGCTCCCGGGAAAGACCAGTACCGCCGTGCAGGACGAGGGGGATACCAACATATTTTCGAATTTGCGCTAACAGATCGATGTCCACGTACGGATCACCATCGTATAAACCATGCGCTGTACCAACAGCAACCGCCAGGAAATCGACCCCCGTCTCCTTTACAAATTCTCCAGCCTGCTGCGGAACCGTGAATCCCTTGCGCTTGCCCCCGTAATCCTGGTAATCCTTGCCAAGACCGACATGACCCAGCTCTGCTTCCGCCCCTACCCCGGCCTTTTTTGCATAGGCGACCACTTCACTTGTGCTGGCAACATTTTCGGAAAATGGCAGTTTGGATCCATCGAACATCACATCACTGAATCCCCAATCGATCGCCTGTTTACACTGGTCAACACTGGAACCGTGATCCAGCATCATTGAAAGTCTGGCGTTGGACTGTTCGATCCGTAAGCGCAAATAACGCACCAACGCCTCGGCATTCTGTCCTTCCATCCACCCCCCATAAACTGCTATGATGCCGGCAGATCCACGCGATTCGAAGGCAGCCATCGCGCCCTCGATGCTGGGGATATCGAATACATCCACCAGAAGCACCGCCTGGTGTGCGTCCCTGGCACTATAAAGCTCATTTTTTATCGACAATATACTCATTGAACACAATACCTTTTTCATTTAAGAATTTAATAACCTGAGCGTAATCCGGAATCCCCTTCCTGCCTCCCAGCTGCGAACATTTCATCGCTGAGACCGCGCTGCTGAAAAGCGCCATTTGCTCCACATCCCAACCTTTTAACATTCCCACCAGGTAAGCGCCATGAAATACATCCCCTGCGCCGGTAGTGTCGATCACATCTACTTCAAATGCAGCGGTGTGGAAACTGCCCTGGCGGGTGCAGGTGTAACTGCCGTCTTTTCCTTCCGTTTGCACCACGATCTCTGGTCCCATCTGCAGCATGGCTTCCCCAGCCTGGTACAAATCCCTTTTCCCGCTGAGCGCATACCCAAACCCAGACCCACAGATCAATACATGGGTTAATGAAACCAGCTCGCGCATCATTTCTGACACAGGACCACGCGTGGCTGACCCGTCGAGCATAACCATTTTTCCTGCATGTCGCATCCACACAGCAGCCTGTAACGCAGCCTCCGTGTGGAAGCCGTCAAGGTGAAGGATCCTGGCTGAAGTGATGTACTCCCTGTCTAATTCCTCGATTTTCAAGGGGTCAGAATGGCGCTTCCCCGAAAACACTCTCTCACCCGAGATCGAATTTACAGACACCAGGATAACCTGGTCTTCGGGATTCTCACGAAAGGCTGAGAAGCGGGTATCCACCCCATGTTCCACCAGCGTTTCCAGCTTGATTCTGCCCATGCGGTCATTGCCAAATGTGCCGATGAAGCCTGTTTTCAACCCTAATCGCTGCGCCGCCACCAAAGCCGTAGCTACCGGACCGCCGCCATCGATTTCGATCCCATCCAGTCGAGCGCCTTTTTCCCAGGTCGGGAACTCTCCCAGCCGGATGAGTATGTCCAGAGCTGAATAACCCAGCCCAACAACATCCAGGTTATGGCTCATAACACTTCGATGGGTTGGATGGCGAGGAATTTACACGCCTGTCTCAGCGCCTCGACCTGGTCACCATGGATCATGCTGGCATGGTGGATAAAACCCTGCTCAACCAGGGTACGGTAAAGACGCTGGTGATCGGGCACCTGCACCCACGACCAGGTTCCTGCCAGGGTCTCATCTGAGGGGACGATTTCTCCGCGCGAGATAAGCATTTTCCATTCGTTGTCATATTCTGCCAGCCGGCAGAAAGTCACCACACCTGGTTTCACCTGGAACTGGAACAGCCCCGCCATTTCATCATTCTGGATGACTGGCAGGTCGCCGCTCATGTCACGCCTTGAACGCAGGGCGACAAGCTGCGGGTCGCTGGCAAGCGAAGCAGGTGCGTTCCCACAGTGCCAGGCAAGCAGCAGGTTGTCATTATCACGATGCTGGATGGTCCAGTCGATGAAATGAGGCAGGGTCTCGCCCAGGGCAGCAGAATAATTGGTTAACATCGCCAGCGCCCCCAGGATGTCTGTCTCGCAGGCAGTCAACATGCCACCTCCTGTCAGGCGTCCATATAAAGCGCAGACCGAAATACCCATCATTTTCTGGATGCTGGGCCAGCAAGCCATCGCCATAGCCGAAAGCCTGTTATTCTCCCAAAACTCCCTCAGCGCAAGTTCCAAACGGGCTTCGTTCTCCAGGTATTCGTTGGAAACAGTGATGCTCTTCACTACCTGGCGTATTTCAGCGATGACGGACTGCAAACCAGGGTCGCCTTGCTGGTAACTTTGGGCTCGCATGGTGAGATCCGACAAATCCGCATGGATCACGTTTTGCTTGAATTTTGTGATCATGGCAACTTCATCATAAGCCACCGTCTCGAACGGCGCGGGACGCAGCCCCACCTGCCCGATACGCGCTCCCATCAAGCTTTTCACAACCGCAGTAGCGCGGGTGAAATCTTCCAACACCTGGCGCAGTTCCGGGTCATCGGGGAAGAAGATTCCCCCAAAGTGAAAGGGGATTTTCCGACGGTAAAGACCTGACGAGATCGACAGGTTCCCGCAGTAGGAATCGGAAGCCCGCGCCATTGCCGGTCCGTCCAAAGCCGGAGGCTCTTTGGTCGCAAAGAGCAGTACCGGTACCCCCAGACTCTCAGCGATTTTTACTGCTGATCGTTCATCGCCAAAATCCAATGGACAGATCACCAATCCATCTACTTTTTGCTGGCGGAAATATTGCGTTACCGCGTCCCCTTCCTCCAGGGTATGCACCATGCCGTGCGGCGTCAACCCCATTTCCGGGTCAACCCCCACGTCGCCAGGAGAGGGCTGCGGGGCAACCACTTCCAAACCATCAATACTCCCCATCAGGGTGAGGATGTCCCCCCGCAGTTTTTTACACCATCCTTTTTCCCCAAACCGGTAGGAGGGGACGAACCCAACTCGCGCCTTAATTTGTGTCACTCATGCCTCATTTCCGGTGAACTCACCGATTTCATGGTCGCCCAGGGCTTCCAGCATGTCGCTGGTTTTAAGAATGATCGTGGTATAACGCACGCCAGAGCCAATCGATATCTCTTCTTCCAGTAATACATTTTTGTCAACCAGGATTCTCATCTCCGTCAGCAATCCGAAAGGTGAAACGGAACCCAGCTTATAACCGGTTGCTTCCAGCACTTCCTGCTCACTCGCCATCGTCATACGCGATTGACCCAGATACCTGCGCAAAGCATTCCAGGAAAGCTGCTGCGGTCCTGCCACCAAAACCATGACATAATCACCCTTCCCCACGCGGAATACAATGCTGCGCACGATCTGCTCAGGTCGCTGCCCGCGCTCCGAGGCAGCCTGTTCTAACGACCGCACCTCGCCTGGGTGGCGGAAAAACTGATAATGGATCTTTTTCTGATCGAGTTCCTGGGTAACAGGTGTATGCGCGGATTGCTCTTCCATTTGCTGGGGTTATTGTACCGCGGCGGGTGCATATATCCTTAGTTTCCCCATCTACAACAGGAAAACGGGTTTGCCTATTTTCTGAGGTGATAGGGGAAATCGATGATCAATCGTTGGAAACCCAGGTTCCTGCGCCGGTAGAGCAAAGCCGCTTTGATCAACCAGGCTTCCTGGTTGTGCAAGATGGTTTGCCAGAACTGTGCTGGTACGATCTCCGGAAGCATGATAGCCGCAAGACGCCCGTCATTATGCTCTCGATCGGTTTTATCCAGAAATTCCATCAGTGGATTGACGATTGAGCGGTATGGGGATGGTTCTACCACTAGCGGTATGTCAGGAAACCATTCCAACCATTTTTCAGCTACTTTATGACCACTTTCAGGCTCAACCTCAATATAGATCACCGTGATGTTATCCGTGATAGATCGGGCATAATTGATTGCAGCAATCGTTGCCCGATGAACCCCGGAAATCGGCACTACCAACCGGATTTTTGGCTCAGGGCGCAGGGATGGTGGCAGACCTCGCAAGCTTAATTCGACCGCAAATTCCTTGAAATGAGCATACACCATGTTGAACCACCACACCAACAATGGGATCAGGATCAAAACGATCCAGGCGCCATGCGTAAATTTGCTGATGCCAACCACGAAAAGGGTGACCAGTGTACCCATGGCTCCCAGCCCATTGATAATCATTTTGACCACCCACCCAAACTCACGCATGCGGAACCAGTGCACAACCATACCGGTCTGGGAGAGGGTAAAAGCCAGGAAAGCTCCGACTGCAAATAATGGCACCAATGAATGAGAATCCCCCTGAAACACAATGACCAGGACAGCAGCCATTGCTGCCAGCACCAGCATCCCGTTGGAAAACACCAGGCGGTCTCCCAGGTTCATGAATTGCCTGGGAAGAAACTTATCCTTTGCCAGGATGGAGACTAATCTGGGAAATCCAGCAAAACTGGTGTTAGCTGCTACGATAAGCACCAGTAAAGTCGTGATCTGCACCAGGTAATACATCAAGCCACCCCCAACCAGCCGGCGTGCCAGTGCAGACAGAATCGTTTCTTTGCCATCGATGACTACTGCGAAATATTGTGTCAGTCCCAGTGTTCCCAGGAAAAGGACTGCCATGAGTACAGCCATAACCAGCAATGTCTTTCCAGCATTGCGTGATTCAGGAGGATGGAATACTGGCACCCCATTACTGATCGCTTCAATCCCCGTCAACGCAGTACTTCCTGATGAGAATGCATGCAGGATCAGCAGCAAGCTCAACGGTTCCAGGGGAGCGGGAGCCGTGCGAGTGTAAGAACCTGGTCCTTCTGTCAACGCACGATACACACCTAACCCTATCAATCCCAGGTAGGTAAACAGAAACAGGTAAACGGGGATTGCCATAAATGTGCCCGATTCCTGCACTCCTCGCAGGTTGATTAAGGTGATAATCACCAGAAAGAAAAGCGATATCACCACACGATATTCCCAAAAAACTGGAAACGCCGAAGAGAGCGCCTCCACACCTGCGGTCAGACTGACAGCTGCCGTGAGAACATAATCAATCAACAACGCAGCCGCTGCCACCTGCCCGGGCAGCACTCCCAGGTTTTCTTTAGCAACGACATACGACCCACCGCCAGAAGGGTAAGCATGGATCGTCTGGTAATAAGACAGCGACACAAGCAGGAGCAGTCCCCCGACGAATAATCCTATCGGGAAGGTCAGCAGCAATCCGGAAGACCCAGCAATAACCAATCCCAGGAAAATTTCCTGGTTGGCATAGGCGATCGATGATAAGGCGTCCGGAGAAAACGCTGCCAGGGCACGAATTTTGTTCAACCTGGTATGGGATGAATCCTCTGTAACCAGCGGTGAACCAATCACAAATGCCCAAAGTTTAGGCAACATCAGCGTGAATTATATCGCTTTCCCATTCCCCGATGAAACAGATATTTCTTCACAAATCCTGAGGGAGACCTTTCGTTTCTGAAAATTCCAGAACGCCACCTTGAATAAGAACTTATGTTCTATTATAATGATTTCAAGGCAGGGAATCGTGCGAAAACATTTCTTTCAGAGGCAGTGGGAAAAGCTCATACGAGCAATAGCAAACGCGGCGCGTAATAAAAGCGGTATGCAGGTCAGGCAGTACCCGCTCGACATCCGGTTGTCCCAAAAACTTCAAGGATTGGCGGATGAAGAACAGTGTACGCCGGGAGAAATAGCCGCTGACCTGCTCATGACCGGACTTGCCCAGCAGTTGGGCTGGTTCGACCTGCAAGAGCGTTGGGATGACCTTTCCCCCCGCGAGCAGGATGTGGCTGCCCTGGTCTGCCTGAATTACACGACCCGCCAGATCGCCAAACGCCTGTACCTGTCGGAGAGTACCATCCGCACGCACTGGCGCAGAGTAATGTCAAAATTTGCCATACACAGCCGTGAAGATTTGCGCCAAATGCTGGCAGACTGGGACTTCGGCGCCTGGGACTAGGCGGCGCCTGGGATTAGGCAGCGCCTGGGATTAGGCAGCGCCTGAACGATATGCCAGTTTACAAATAGCTTTCTAAAAAAGTGCCCACCTCCGCCATGTTAAAGACGGGACCATCCCGGCAGACCAGTTTTTCTCCCAGGTTGCAGCGACCACATTTCCCGATCCCGCAGTGCATGCGCGCTTCGAGGGTGACATAATTGTTCTCCGGGCTGAATCCCATGTTTTCCAACATCTTGGTGGCGAAGTGGATCATCACCGGTGGACCACAGGTGATGGTTACCGAATTTTCAACTTGCGGGGAAACTTTCTCAAGCAGCTCGGTGATCAAACCGACATTGGCATCCCAACGCTTGTCCGGCTCGTCAACGGTCAAATAAAGATAAGTATCTCTTGACGAACGCCAGAGTTCGTATTCATCCGTGAAAATGAGCAGCGCAGGGTGCCTCGCAGCCCACAGGATGGTCAGGACGCCATAATCATCACGGTTTTTCAAGACATGCTGGATGACGGGGCGGAGAGGCGCGCCGCCTATCCCGCCTCCAAGGACAACCAGGTTTTTCCCCTTGAACTCATCCATGGGAAACCAGTTCCCGTAAGGACCACGAACGCCGACAATGTCTCCTTCCCCCAGCTCATGCAGACCGGTCGTCACCCAGCCTATGCGGTTGACAGCAAAATCAAGCACAGCCGTACCATTGTGCGCTTCCCCTGGAACGGAGGCTATCCCAAAGGGCGCTTCACCCTGACCGAAAGCGGATAAAAAAGCAAACTGACCCGGCTGATACATGGAAAAACCATTTTTACTGCCGTTTGAAACCTCAACTCGCAGCATTTTAATCTCGTCTGCCAGGTCCATCACTTCAACCAGCTTACCCGGATGAGGATATAGAGGGTTAGATACAGTCACTTCAGCCATCATGTTTCTCCTTCATCTCGCAGCCCACCTTTTCCCAGCGCATTTCACGATAACGCTGCCTGAAAATCCCCTATCACCTCGCTGATGTCGATGCCAACAGGGCAGGAATCGATGCAGCGACCACAGCCGGTGCATGCAGCCGATTCCATTTGGTACTGCTCCTGGAAATAATAGAACTTGCACAGGAAACGGTTGCGCAGTCTTTCTCCTTTTTCTGCCCTGGGTCGATGCCCGCCAGCGATGAGCCGGTAGTTTTCACCCGCACAGCTATCCCAGCAGCGGATGCGCTCATAAACGGCTTTGCCTGTACCTGGTACCTGTACGGCTTCATCCCGAACATCGAAGCATCGGCAGGTTGGGCAGACAAAGGAGCAAATTTTACAGCTCAGGCAGCTCTCCGCCAGCTTGTCCCAATAAGTATCGACCGGCAGCGTATGTAGATCGGGAAGCTCCATCCGCTGGCGCTCCAGGCTTCTTACAGGATCGTTCAATTTGGTGTTGATATTCATGCCCGTTGCTTGAAGGAATTCAAGACCCCTGGCGGTGACAGCCTCGAAGCGATACCCACCAGGTTGCTCATACACCTGTACATCCAGCCCATCAACAGCATCCGGCGCCCCGCCCATCAGGTCGCAAAAACAGGTCTCCGCCTTCTCCTTGCAAGCCATCCCTACCAGGATGGTGCCTTCCCGCCTGCGGGCATAAAAGACGTCAACCGGCGTATCACTCAAGAAGACAGCGTCCAGAGCCAGAAGACCGCGGGCGTCACACGAACGCACCCCCCAAACAACCTGTCTTTCGCCGAACACGTTTTCTTTCGTTGACACCCTATCTCCATCTTTCTCAATGGTGAACAGTGTTTCAGACGGGGGAAACAGCACTTCTTTTATGGACATCACCGGGCGCACATAGTCCCAAGCGATTTGATCCAACGTACACACCATCCGGTACGTGATCGCGTCACCCTCCTGGCATGGCGCGTAAAGCACTCGATCCAACCGCACTTTATCGAGCCAGGAACTCAAGCTCTGGTTGAGATAGTTGGTTGGAAATAGTAAACATCATCTCATCCCTCCTGCACCATCGCCTGCGGTATCCCCTGCTCAAAACCCGTAACCACAGGAGAATGTACTGGCGCAGTGCCTGCTTGAAAACCAAACAGTGCCTGCATTTCCATCACCAGCCTGTGATTAAGAAGGTTCAAAGGAATACCAACCGGGCAAGCCTGTTCGCAAGCCTCGCATCCGGTACAGCGTCCGGCAAGATGGAATGCGCGCCCAAGATGGAAAGCTCTTTTTTCGTTCAAGCCAATCCCCTGCCTGCCCATCACCGCCCCAACCCACACAGGATCGTCTCTCTCATACAGGCAGGTAGGGCAGCTGCACATCGGGCAAGCCTGCCGGCAGGCATAACATCGGATGCAGCGATCGAACTGGCTCAACCAGAATTCCATCCTTTCTACCGGAGCCATCGCATCCAGCTCCGATACACGCTGATCTAATGGATTTTGACCCGTACCTGGGAAAGTTCCTCCACCTGTTTTTTTGATGGTGATGCGCTCAACTTCCGGGACTGCGGCTGTATCCGGCTTTTGCTCACATGCCGCACATCTTGACTGGAGCTGACCTTTCTTGTCCAGCATTCCATCACATTCCACCTCAATCAGGTAAATGCTGCCGGGCGATATTTGATTTTCCACCAACAGCACATTCACCGCCCTTAGATCACAGGATTTGACTACAAGACCTGTGCGCTTTGTGCGACCGTTCCCCTTATTAGCCTGACTCTTTCCGGTCACATAAACAAGTAAATTTTGCACGCACCTCTTGTTCCAAACCAGACGCTCCGCATCTTTGGGATCAGTAATGAAGATAGGACGCACTCTGCCCCGCAGGCTGGTTTCATATCCGATCACCCGATCGACGAGTTTTTCCTCCAACAGGCGTTTCACCTGATGCCGCATATCCTGTTCCTGTTGGCTGGAATTTTCCTGACGCGCCTGGCTGCGATTTGAAGGCGGTTCAAAAACAATCCTTGGTGATAATGAAGCCCTTTCATCCCGTCTCACCCTCCAATGGACCGGTCCCAGGCTGCGCACAGTTTCAACAAATTCTGTCGTGATGCGTGAAAAACGCTCTCCTTCTGATGCCGAGACGTAATCCAGACGAAGCCTTTGCGGCTCCAAACCGGCAAAACTCATCAATGAATTCAGGATCGGCACCCGTTTGGCAGTGCGATGGTTGCCAGTATCATAGTGGCATTCCCCAACATGGCATGCCAGGATCAGGACGCCATCCGCTCCCTGGTCAAACGTGCGCATGACCAGTTCCGGGGAGACACGACCCGAACAAGGCACCCGCACAGCGCGCAGGTTTGGTGGTGACTTCAACCGCGCAATCCCGGCGGTGTCCGCGCCGGTATAGCTGCACCAGGTGCACAGGTAGGCTACGATTTTCGGTTCGAACATCGGACCTCCTCCCACACTTTCTTTATCAACCCAATCTCCAGACCAGTTGCTCATGACGATAACGCTCCGATCATCTCTGCAATGATCTGCTGGTCGTCATAATGGATAATCGAGATAGCTTTATTGGGGCAGGCGGCTGCACAGGTACCGCAACCTTTACAGACATAACCATTGACCCGTGCCGCTTCTTCGTCAAGGGTGATTGCCTCATAGGGACACGCTGCGATGCACTGCCCACATGCTTTACAGCGGTTGGGAATAACCTCTGCAACCGATGGATCCAGGTTGATCATCCCCTGATCGATCAAGGAGAGCGCCACCGCTGCTGCTGCCCCAGCCTGGGCAATACTATCCGGGATATCTTTTGGCGACTGGCATGCGCCAGCCAGGTAAATCCCCTCTGACACCGTCTCAACAGGCGCCAGCTTGGGGTGGCGTTCCAGGAAAAAGCCATCCGCACTGCGGCTGATGCCAAAGGTCCCCGCCACGTTGCCGGCATCATCCTGGGGTTCAAACCCGGTCGCCAGGATAACCATATCCACGCTTATCCAATCTGGTTGACCATAATAAGCTTCATCCCATTTGACGGTCAGCTTCCCATTTTCACGAGAGATACTTTTCACTTTGCCATGGTAGAAATTCACCCCAGCGCTTTCGACACGGTTATAAAACTCCTCATAACCTTTGCCAAAAGCGCGCATATCGCGGTAAATCTCGTAGACTTCTGCGTCCACATAATCATGCACCAGCTGAGCAATCTTCAACGAATACATACAGCACGCCCGCGAGCAGTATGAATGGTAGCGTTCATCCCGGCTGCCAACACAGTGCACAATCGCCACACTCGCAGGTTTTTGCCCGTTTCGGCACAATACTTTGCCCTGCGTAGGTCCACTCGAGTTGATCAATCGCTCGAATTCCATCGCCGTGATGACATCATCCAGCTTGCCGTAATTCAACTCCGGTATGCTTGCCGGGTTAAAGTCTTTGAATCCCGTAGCCAGGATGATTGTGCCAGCGGTCACTTCAATCAGCTCATCCTCCATATCATGTTGGATCGCGCCACGTTCACATGCTGCCACACATTCCAGACACTCAGAACAGACACCGCAGGCAAGACAACGCTCTGCTTCCGTTAGAGCTTCTGCTTCTGTAAGGGTCAGATCAACTTCGCGGAAGTTGTTCACCCGGTCTTCCAACGCAATTGTGGAGATCGCCACACGTGCGGCATCAGATGCCTGCCTGTCCTTCACTTTTTGCTCAATCTCTTCTCGGGTCAGTTTCACTACAGGTATGCGCTGTTTGACATTTCCGTTGCTCATTTCCTTCAGGCTTTTCTCCTGGTCGGGAATGGCTGCAGGTGACAAATATGCATGCATGCTGCGCGCTACGGCATGACCATCACCAATCGCATCCACCACATAAAAGGTGACGCCTCTGCGTACATCACCGCACACGAACACGCCCGGCAGCGTGGTCATCATTTTTTCATCAGCCTGCACCCCGACCGGGAAGCGGGTATTGATGCTTCCATCTACAGGTAGAAATGAGAAATTTGGAGACTGACCGATCGCCCAGACCACCAGGTCACCGGCGAGAAGGTGTTCACTCCCGGGGATCTCATCGAATCTGGGTCTGCCGCGCTCGAACCCGTGGAAGTTAATCTCTACACAACGCACACCCTTGATACGGTTACCTTCAACCACAACCTCTTTGAAACTCCTCCCAGGATAGATCTGGATGCCCTCATCCTCCGCAACACCGATCTCCCATTGGAATCCGGGCATTTCACCGCGCGATTCCAGGCATGCCATGCGCACTTCAGCCGCACCCAGGCGGACCACCGTCCTTGCGGTGTCCAAAGCCACATTCCCTCCTCCCAGGACAATCACCCTGCGCCCGGTCAAATCCAACCCGCCATCCCTGTCCAATTCACCCAGGCACGCTCTGCGCAGTACGTCCAGGCTGAACAGGTTGTCCGGGTGGTTAGAATTACGGATTGAAAGTTTCCTGGCGGTGTGCGCCCCAGTGGCGATGAGAACGGCATGGAATCCTGACTCAAACAACCCGGGGATGTCATCGATCCAGGTGTTCAACTGCAGCTCAACACCTTCATTGAGAATCTGCTGGATCTCCCATTCTAATAATTCCACTGGCAGGCGATGAGGTGGTATGCCAACGCGCATCATCCCCCCAGCGACTGGGAGTGCATCAAAGACGGTCACGACATGACCCAGGCGCACCAGGTCCAAAGCCGCCGTTAATCCCGCAGGTCCGGCGCCGATGACCGCCACACGTTTACCCGTCGATGCCGGGTTATGGGAAAATTCGGTTCCAACGATCGATTTATCTCGCATGTTGGACAGCTCTTCCCTGTGCTGATACGCCCAATCCGAAACGAAGCGTTTCAGACCCATGATATTGACTGGGTCATCATACTTTCCGCGTGAACAGGCGTCCTCACACTGGTGGTTGCATACCCGTCCGCACACGGAGGGGAATGGGTGTTCGCGCCGGATCGCCCAATATGCATCCGCATAACGCTGCTGGCGGACCAGGGCGATGTAACCCTGGGCGCGCTGGTCAGTCGGGCAGGCATCCCGGCAAGGTGCGATTCCCCGCTTTTGAATGGTGAAAGCGTTTGGCACAGATTGGGCAGAATGGCGATAAGCGGCTTTTCGTTTGCTCAAACCCAGGTCGAAGGGATTGCTGGCTTCGACCGGACATGCCTCCGCACACTGCCCACACCCGGTGCAAAGCGCTTCGTCGATGTAACGCGCTTTCCTGCGGATGCGCACTGAATAGTTGCCCACGAATCCGCTGACGGATTCGACTTCGCTGTAGCTGAGCAGCTTGATGTTCTTGTGGCGTCCCACGGACACCATTTTAGGGGTGAGAATTCAAGCCGCACAATCCAGGGTTGGAAACGTTTTATACAACTGTGCCATGTGCCCACCGATCGAAGGCTCCCTCTCCACCAGGATCACCTCCCTTCCGGCGTCGGCGATTTTTAATGCCGTCTCGATGCCCGTGATCCCAGCTCCCACCACCAACGCCACAGGAGTCATCTCGACTGGAACCATTTCTAATGGCTGGTGGTATCTCACCCGGTGTACCGCAGCTGCCACCATATTTTTCGCTTTTTCGGTGGCGGCAACCCGATCACTGACCACCCAGGCACACTGCTCGCGGATGTTCGCCATCTGGCAGAAAAACGGATTTAAGCCGCCTTCCTGGCAGGCGTTCCTGAAGGTAACTTCATGCATCAGAGGTGAACAGGAGGCAACCACAACGCGGTTAATACCCATATCCTGGATGTCTGCCTTGATGATTTGCTGTCCAGGATCGGAACACATGTAGGCGTAGTCGCGTGCGACAGCCACCGTCTCCAGCTTGCTGGAAAAACCAGCAACAGCAGCCACGTCCACATTTGAGGCGATGTTCGTCCCGCAGTGACAGACATAAACGCCTGTCTTTATTTTCCTTCGATTCATCTTCCCTCCTATAGAGGCCACTCCTATAGAGGCCACTCCTTTGGAGACCACTCCTGTAGAGACCACTCCTTCGAAGACGCCTCCAGCTTCATCTTTATCATCACGTGGTCAAATGCAATCAAAATACCGAAAGCAGCGCGCCTTCGATCTCCGCCAGCACCTGCTCCTGGGTGTAGCCATGCTGGATCAGGGCACCAGCCGGGCAGGCTGCCACACAAGCCCCGCATCCTTTGCACAACACCTCGTTAATCGAAGCTACATCCCTTCCGTCAACCTGCTGCATCACCACGGCGCCGTACGGGCAAAGACCCTCACAGGTGCGGCATCCGCCGCACTTTTCCGCAACCACGAAGCTCGTGAAGGGTTCCAGGATAACGCTGCCCGAATCGAGCAGGCTCAAGGCCGCTGCCGCTGCTGCCGCCCCCTGGGCGACGCTGTCGGGGATGTCCTTCGGACCCTGGCAGGTGCCTGCCAGGAAAACGCCATCTGTGGCTGTTTCCACCGGCGCCAGCTTGGGATGTTTTTCCAGGAAAAAGCCGTCCGGGCTGCGGCTGACACCAAAAATATGACCCACCTGCGCCTGGTCCTCTCGAGGCTCCATCCCCGTGCTCAAAACCGCCATGTCCACCTGGACTTCCTTCCGCTCCCCTGTGAAAACATCCTTCACCGACACACACAACCCGCCATTTTGGCTCACAATGCTGATGTCCCGGTCAAAGCGGATGAAGTTCACACCTTTTCGTTGAACCCGCTCGTAAAACGATTCGTAATCCTTCCCAAAGGCGCGCATATCACGGTAAAACTCGATGACTTCTGCACCGATATAATCCCGGATCAACTGGGCAAGTTTCAAAGAATACATACAGCAGACGCGTGAACAATACTCATGCCCCTTTCCGGTCTGTGCGCCATCTGCAACGCTGTCCCCCCTGCTGCCCACACAGTGCAGCAGAGCGATCTTCTCCGGCTTAAGCCCATTTTTCAGCCTGATTTCGCCCAATGTGGGTCCGCCCGTGTTGATCAACCGTTCCAGTTCCATCCCTGTAATCACATTGTCCAGCGTACCGTAGCCGTACTGCGGTGAACAGCGGGGGTCGAAATCTTTGAACCCGGTCGCCAGTATGATGGCGCCCACCTCAATCTCAATGATTTCATCCTGCTGATCGAAATCAATTGCGCCGCGCTGGCAGAATTTTTCACACGCCCGGCATTTGCCCCTCTGAAAGTAAGCGCAATTCTGCGCATCGATCACCGGCACCCGCGGCACCGCCTGCGGGAAAGGGAAGTAGATTGCAGGTCTGACTCCCAGACCCAGATCGAACTGCGATGGTATTTTTTTCCAGGGGCATTTCTCGACGCAGGTGCCGCAGCCTGTGCACAATTCTTCGTTGACATAACGCGCTTTCCGGCGCACCCGGACGGTGAAGTTACCCACGTATCCAGAAACATTTTCGACTTCGCTGTAGCTCAACAGGGTGATGTTTTTGTGGCGTCCCACGGACACCATCTTGGGGGTGAGAATTCAAGCCGCACAGTCAAGCGTGGGGAAGGTTTTATAGAGCTGTGCCATGTGCCCGCCAATCGTCGCCTCCCGCTCGACCAGGTACACATGTTTGCCTGAGTCAGCCAGGCGCAGAGCCGCTTCGATCCCGGCTATGCCGCCCCCCACCACCAGCGCACTGGGCAAAACACTTTCCTGGCGCTGGTCCAGGGATTCGTGCCAGTTCACCCTCTCGACCGCAGCCGCCACCAGTGACTTCGCCTTTTCAGTCGCCAGATCCCTGATCATCCGTGACCCAGGCACAGTGCTCCCTGATATTCGTCATCTGGAAGAGGAAAGGGTTCATCCCGGCTTCAGCACACGCCTGGCGGAATGTGGTCTCGTGCATCAATGGCGAGCACGATGCCACAACCACCCTGTCCAACCCTTCCTGCTGTACATCCTCCTTGATGATCGCCTGCCCGGGGTCAGAGCACATGTAAGCATAATGTCTGGCGACAGTTACTCCCGGCAGCTCACGCGCGTACCGGGCAACCGCGTCTACATCGACCGTTCCGGCGATGTTGGTCCCGCAGTGGCACACATACACGCCAATGCGTCTGGGGTTTATATCCTGGGAATATCGGGATGTTCTCATCCGACTTATCTCCATCAGAGACACCTCCTTTTCGACCCGTATGGCGGCAGCAGCCAGCCTACTGGCTTTTACATTTCCCTGCGGGCAGCCACCCTTAAGAAAATTACTAGAAAATGGTTATTGTTGGAGGATAGAGGCGTGATGTGGGGATCGGTGAGCCTCCTTAGAAGTCATTATAGCATATATTGTGAAATATTGCACAATATATTCATTAGAAAAACACTTGCATTTTCTCCAGGCTTGGGGCACACGAATAACCCTCTATACCCACATCTTGGTACTAGCCGCACCCTTACCCCCACGCCTGCCTCATCCATGGGGTTAACCCTTTTTCATCCCCCCTGTGCCATTGCAGGCAGGCTGTTTTTTTGTTAGGCTTGGGTCATGAGAAACCGAACAAACACCTTGCAGCTGCTGTCTGAAGAGCAGATCAACTCCCAGGGGTTGTTTATCGTGCTGGCGCCGCACGCAGCACGCACCCACATGCTGGCGCTGGCAGCGCGCCTGGCACGGCGCGGACCCATCCGGGCGCTGGATGCGGGAAATCGTTTCAACGCTTACCAGGTCGCCCGCTTCCTGCGCAGCGAAGGCGCGGCAGGCTTCCAGCAAGCGCTGGACCAGATCCGCGTGGCGCGCGCCTTCACCCCCTCGCAGATGCTGGCGATGCTGCAAACCACGCCTGCCAGCGCAGAACCCACCCTGGTGTTCGACCTGCTGAGCACGTTCTACGATGAAAGCCTGCCGTTCAAGGAACGCCAGCGATTGCTGACAGGCTGCATCGCCGAATTGAAGCGTTTGAGCAGCGCCGCTCCTGTGGCGGTCAGCGTCAGACCCCCTCCCCCGCCAGAGCCGGATCCTCTCGGCTTCATCGACATGCTGGCAGAACATGGCGACCAGGTTTACCGCTTCGAAGAACCGGCGCCGCCCGGACAACCACAGCTTTTCTGATCAGGAGGCAAACCATGGGACGCACACTACCTTCCATCACCCAGGCTTTCATGCAGGAGCAGCAGAGCTTCTCGCGTTTCCGCAGGGCGCTGCGGCGCAGCGATCAGCTGGCGCTGGATGACCTGTTTGCTGCCGCTCGCCAGCACCTGGCAGCCGCCGCCTATGCAGCCAACGCGCTGCCCTTCGAGACCATCCTGCTCGCCATGCTGCTCGAAGAGCACAAGGAGGTGATGCGGCTGCGCAGCCTGCTCGAGGATGATGGCGACTGGGTCCGGTGAAGGCACCGGGGGGCTTACCACGGGGGCAACCCGCTCCGGCGTGTCAGTGGGAGCCGGCACCGGGCAGCCGCCTGCCGGGTTGACCGGCTGGCTGCTGGACATTTACCCCGTTCCAGCACAGCTGGGGGGTGCAGAGACTGGCGCGCCGCAAAGCGATGCCCAGCCCGGGGTCATTGCCTGGGTGCTGGGAGACGACGGCATCCGTTACCGCCTGGCGCTGCCCTTCCCGGTCACCTTCTATGCCGCCGGTCCGGCGCCGCGCCTGCGCGAGCTCTGGCGCTTCCTGCGGCGCGGTTCAACCCGGGTGCAGCTGAACAAAGAGGAACGCCGCGAGCTCTTCAGCGAACAGCCCGTCCCCGTCCTGGCGGTCAGGGTGGATTCGCCTACGGTGCAGTCTAAATTGTTCTACCACGTCTCGAACACCTACCCGGACCTGACATACTTCGACGCGGATATTTCTGTTCCCCTGCACGCCGCTGCCCGCTGGGGCGTCTTCCCCCTTTCGCGCTGCCGCCTGCTGCCGGACCACAGCCTGCAGGCGCTGGACACCCCCTGGGAACTGGAACCTGCCATCCCCCCGCTGCGCATCCTCAGGATCATGCCCGACTGCGACCCCCACCATGCCCCGCCGCGCAGCCTTGAGATACGCGCCTCAGTGCATGGTCAACCCTCAATCGGCGGCTCAGACCCGGAACCCGGATGACCTGCAGATCGCCAACCAGGGTTCCCCTATGCAGAACATACCTTACTGTAGTGATGGTTCCTTATGTTGCCATCCCAACCAGGTCTATCGCCTGCAGCTTGAGCCAGAACGCCCCCTGCTGGTCAACCTGGCGGCAATCCTCAAGCGCCATGATCCCGACCTGCTGCTGACCACCTGGGGCGATGGCTGGCTGCTGCCCCGCCTGCTGGAGAGCGCAGAGAAGCTGGGCATCCACCTGCCGCTGAACCGCGATCCGGACTGCGAGGTCGCTCACCGCAAGGAGCTTTCCTACTTCTCCTACGGGCAGGTCATTTACCGCGACCGCCAGGTGCACCTCTTTGGTCGCTGGCACATCGACTGCTCCAACGCCATGCTGTGGGACGATTACACCCTGGAGGGGGTGCTGGAATCGGCGCGGGTGACCGGGCTTCCGGTGCAGACCTCGGCGCGCACCTCGCCCGGCACGGGCATCTCCTCCATGCAGATCGTCACCGCGCTGCGCATGGAAGTGCTGGTGCCCTGGCAGAAATCCGAACCCGAGCGCTTCAAGCGCGCCGCCGACCTGTTCGCTGCCGACCAGGGAGGATTGGTGTACCAGCCGCTGACCGGGCTGCATGCCAACGTTGGCGGCATCGACTTTGTTTCCATGTATCCCGGAATCATGGTGCGCTTCAACATCTCTCCCGAAACTGCAGGCAACGTGCCTCACCGGGCGGATGAGCTGGAACCCATCCCCGACCCGCACTCCCTGCCCCGCGTTCCGGAACAGCACTTCACCCCGCTCCTCGAAGCACAGAAAAACGCTGAGGCTGGGGAAAGCGCTGCCGCGGGCATTACACCCCCAGCAGCCGCTGCCGGAAGCATCCGGAAAGGTGCGTTCCCCACGGGCAGCGGGCTGGTGCCCCAGACGCTCTCCCCACTGCTGCAGAAGCGCCTGGAGCTGAAGAATTTCCTCGCCGTGATGCCGAAGTGGGACCCGCGCCGTGAGCTTTACAAGGCGCGCGCTTCCGCACACAAGTGGCTGCTGGTCACCTGCTTCGGCTACCTGGGCTACCGCAACGCCCGTTTCGGGCGCATTGAAGCCCACGAGGCGGTGACCGCTTACGGGCGTGAGGCGCTGATCCGCGCCAAGGAGGCGGCTGAAGACATGGGGTTTACGGTGCTGCACATGTACGTGGACGGGTTGTGGGTGATACCAAACGGCGCCGCTTCGCTAGATGGCGCCGCTTCGCTAGATGGCGCCGCTGCGAAAGACAGCGCCGCTGCCGTATCAGACTTCCAGCCGCTTCTTGACGAGATCGTCCAACGCACCGGGCTGCCCATCTCCCTGGACGGCATCTACCGCTGGGTCGCCTTCCTGCCCTCCCGCGTGGACGACCGCGTGCCGGTGGCGAACCGTTATTTTGGGGTCTTCCAGGACGGTTCGCTGAAAGTGCGCGGGATCGAAGCGCGCCGCCACGACACCCCCGCGTTCGTCGCCCAGACACAGATGGAAATGCTCGAGATCCTGGCGCGGGCGCCTGACGCCGATTCGCTCCACGATTACCTGCCGCGCGCCCACGCTCACATGCAGCGCCGCCTGAGAGCGCTGCGCCAGGGGAAAGTGCCGCTGGAGGACCTGCTGGTCAGCCTGAAGCTCAGCCGCGAGCTGGACCAGTACCGCGTGCCCTCACCGGCAGCGCGCGCCGCGCGGCAGCTGGCAGACATCGGCAAGGAGATGCGCCCCGGGCAGCGTGTGCGCTTCCTGTACCTGCGCGGCGAACCGGATGTGCACGCCTGGGACTGCCCGGGGACGCCTGACCCGCGCCGCATCGATGTCGCCATGTACGAAAAACTGATGGGGCGCGCTGCCGAGACCGTGCTGGTGCCTTTGGGGGGAAAAGACCTGCTCTACCCCCCGCGGCAACTCCACTTCAGGTCGGTAAGCAGGCAAACCAGTGATCGGGGGTAAAAAACGAGAACCCTAAATTTTAAAGGGGTCAGCGGGGTCTAGGACGTTATCCCTAATCTGACGTCAACTCGATTCACCGGGAGTTCTTTCTTCTTTTCGGCAGGCGGTTACTGACCGACGCGCACCACGCTGAAAGCCATGGAGTAGACCAGGCTGCCATCTTCGCCATAACAGCCATACTCGCCTTCAAAATACAGGTCGGAACCTTCGCCGTTCAAAGTTGCAGCTCCTTCCGCTTTACCATCACGTATAGAACAACTATAAAACAGGATTTTTTCTTCCTTGGGATAATAAAGTCCTTTGGCAGGCCAGTTATGCTTCTCATCCAGGTTCAGTTTCTCGCAGTTCCCAGACCATGGAATGGCTCCATCGGTCTCCGCATTCACACTAACCGGATTGATCACATCGTTAAATTCCTGACCTTCGTATTCTTTCGTGGGCAAACTAATTGTCAAAGTGACCACTGCGGTTGGATCCTGGCATTCTCCATAGGTCAGGTTTCCTTTCCCTCGAAACGGACATTGCCATTAGCGATTTCTTCTTCTGGGCTGCCCGGTACACTTGCTTTCGGGAACAATGATTGGCATGCAAGACTCACCACGAACAGCACCAATCCAAACAGGCTTAACTGAATTCTACTTTTTTTATTCATTCCATAATTCCTTCAGAGTTAGTGTCCTAAGTAAACTGTTCTCTCCCGCGATAATGGACGTCTGTAAATGGCCAGCTTGCATCCATCCAATCCTTCACTGCCCTGAATAGAACGGGATCTAAACCCCGGTCGAATTCACTTTGCCTGACCCACATGTAGACCGTTGCATCATTATCATTGCTGTTGCCTGGATTTATATATACGCAGCCAAGAACCCGGCTTTCATCCAGGGAGACAACGGTGTAGGCGAATGCCTTTCTATCCAGAAATTCCTGTTGGTGCCGTTGCAGATCTTCCAGGTTCTCCTCCAGCGTAAAGCCTTCTCTGGGCCAGGTGCTGCCCATCGAATGCAGCAGGTCTCTGCTCTCAATGACCGCGGCATAGTCCAGTTCTACATCACCCACCGACAGCATTCGTAAACGAAACTGGTCCGTTTCGAAGACAGCGGGGACTGTAAAATCATCCGGGACAAATAGTTTCTCTTTTTTGCTTTTGTCCATCATCGGAGACTCCCCTTTTCTCTTTATTATCTCGACCTAACCGCTGCCATGTTGGGTTCGCGGAAATGTAACCTAGCCCGTGATCCTTGCCTTCATCCATTCGTTCGAATTGAAGAAATCAGCCACAGCATTGCCGGGATGGACCAGTTCATCAAACAGGGCACGATCTTCCTCAGCCAGGTTCATCTCCAACAGCGGCAGCGCATCTTCCAGGTGTTCGAGAGTGCGCGGTCCGATGATCGGAGCCGTGATCCCGGGCTGGTCCTTGACCCATAACAGGGACAGCTGCGACAGGGTCAAACCACGTTCGTCTGCCATTTTCGCGACCGCTTCAGTGACTTCCAACCCGCGGCGCGTCACGCGGGAGGCGAAGAAATCCCAACGCGAGGCGCGTGAACCTTCCGGGATTTCATCCACCTTGCGGTACCGCCCGGCGAGCACACCACCCGCCAGCGGGGACCAGGGAATGATCGCCAGGTTGTACTTCAGACACAGGGGCACCAGGTCATTCTCGATGCGCCGGTCGAGCAGGTTGTAAGGAGGCTGCTCGCTGACGTAACTTGCCAGGTTGTATTTTTCGCTGGTCGCCAGGGCTTCCATCACCATCCAGGCTGGGTGCGTGGAGCAGCCGATATAGCGCACCTTGCCGGAGCGAACCAGGTCATCAAAGGCACGCAGAGTCTCCTCCTGGGGCATGTCCAGCGGAGGCCGGTGCAGCTGGTAGAGATCGATGTGATCCGTCTGCAGCCGGCGCAGTGAATCCTCACAGGCTTTGATGATGTGGTAACGCGATGCCCCGCCTTCGTTAGGACCTTCTCCCATGCGGCTGTATACCTTTGTCGCCAGCACAATGTCGTCCCGATTACCAGCCTTTTTTAAGAATTCGCCCGTAATCCGCTCGCTCTCTCCGGCGTTATACACATTGGCTGTGTCAATGAAGTTGATGCCCCCATCCAGAGCTCTTTGAAGGATTTTGTAGGAGTCTGCCTCGTTGGTGGGTCCCCCCAGGTTCATCACGCCCAAACACAAAGAAGAAACCTTCACGCCCGTTCTGCCCAATAACCTGTATTCCATTTTACATATCTCCTATATATTGATTTGTTCCTGTACTTACTGCTTTGTAGAATTCCGGTGATTGGTCAAGATAACCGCATCTGAGCCATCACCACACGAACACCTTTTCAGGCGCAAGCTGAACGATCCTGTTTTCTGGATCCACCTTCCACGATTGAGGTTCGCTATTTTTAACACCTTCGGCACCCATATACTTCTCGTAAATACGTTCTGACATCTCGGCTACGAACGGCTGCTCATCGATCAGTTTCGTAACTCCTTCGAACAGGACAGCCTGGATCTTGCTCTGGGACGGGTCAGCCGGTTCCACGAGCACAGAACAGCGCGGGTTGCGTACCAGGTCCTTCACCTTGCGGGTGCTGGTGAAGGCGCTGATCCAAAGGATTTTCCCATCCCACAGGAACCACACGGGCACAACATGGGGCTGGTTTGATACCGGATTTGAAGTGCCCAACCGTGCCAGAACAGGCTGCTTCAGCAGCTCTGCCGCTTTCGGATCCTCAACCCTGGCTCTGATTTCAGATTGATCCACATTTCTCCCGGGTAAATGAAAAAGACTGCCGCTGATTTTAACCGGCAGTCTTTATTATAGCCTGTAAATTTTCCAGGGTCAGGAGTTTAGAGTGAAATTACTCGGCGAAACTTACCTCAACCGTCATCCCCCAGCGCAGCAAGGGATCCAGCTCATCGAGACTGATTCGTACTTCATAGACCACGTCACCGCTCTGCACCCCGGGCACCTGGCTGATCTCCTGGACCATGCCTGTCAATTCGAGATCTTTGAGTGCATCCGGAATGATGGTAGCTTGCTGCCCCGGCTGGATGCGAACGACTTCCAGTTCCGTCAGGTCTGTCGTCTCGACATACCAGGTGCTGAAATCTGCAACATGGAATGCCCAGAGTCCGGGCGAGACCATCTGACCGTCAACAATATTCACATCCACCACAGTACCAGCAATGGGCGCCTTGAGTTCGAAGGAGTCAAACACCGCTAATGCTGCGTCCAGCTGTGCCTGAGCGGCGTCCAGCCTTAAATCAGCCAGAGCCAGCGCATCCGGGTCTGGACCTGCTTGCAGGTCATCATACGATTTTTGCGCTTCAGCAAGGCTGCTTTGAGCAGCAGCCAGATCTGCTTCAGCCCGATCGCGTTGGTTCACCAATTCATCGCGTGCGCGCACTGCTTCATCATAATCTTTTTGCGCCTGTTCCAATTCATCGGATGCGTCTTCACGCGTGGTGTTATCCTCCGGCAAATCGGTATATTTATCATATTCGTCCTGGGCATCATCCAGGTCAGCTTTGCGATCCGCGACCTCAACTTCTGCCTCATCAATGGCGTCCTGGGTATCTACCGTGTCGATTTCCTCCCAGGCACGGCTGGCAGCAATGAGAGCCTGGCGAGCATCAATCAGAACCTGCCATGCCTGATCCCGGGAAACCGCTTCCAATCGAACCAGCTCATCACGCGCCTGCTGGGCAGAGGCAAGCTCTAATTCCGCGGCTGCGACATTCGCTTGCGCCTGTTCCTGGTTTGCCAGCCTGGCAAGCACCTGCCCTGCGCTGACTTCGTCTCCTTTCTCCACCAACACTTCAGCCACTTCACCGCCGGAAAGGAAAGCGACCAGCTTTTCCTGATTCGGGACAATGCGACCATCACTGATCACATTCAACTCCTGTTCAACCTGGGTCACCACAGCAGTCGGCTCTGCTGATTCTGCCGTCGCTTCAGGCAGTATGCTGCAAGCAGAAAAAACCATGCTGATGATGGCGATCCCAATCACAATGATCACGTTCTTTTTCATTCGTCTTCCTTTTATTTGTTACCTAAATCTTATAGTCACCAGCAGGTGCATAAATTGCGTATGCACCTGAAAATATCAAATCTTGTTACTCGTAAGCGAGAACTTCGCGGATGGTTAAACGAGCCGCATTACGGGCTGGGAGCACGCTGGCAACGGCTGCCAGGATGATGACCAGTCCTAACCAAATCAAAAAACCTTCAGGCGTGAAAACGACATCGATCTGAGTCTGGAATATAGCCAGGCTGATGATGGTCGAAAGCAGCGTGGTGAACGGGAAAGAGAGCAAGGCACCCAGAAACCACGAAATCACCCCGATCAGAATCCCCTCGACGATCACCGTCTTCATCACGACACGGTCCACTGCGCCAATCGAGCGCATAACCCCTATCTCGCGAGTACGCTCCAGAACATTCATGCCCATTGTGCCGGTCAGTCCCATGCTCCCTACCATTGCCGTGAGCAGCGCCATGATGAGCAGGAAGACGACCAGGGTGTTGATCCCTTCCGCTGCCACCTTCATCGAGTTGGAACCAGGCTCAACCTGGTTCACCTGGTACCCCAAATCCCTGAAGGTTTCATCGATCAGCGCCGACATACGCACCTGGTTTGCTTCAGAATGATCGTCCGTCGAAATCCTGAAAGAAAATGCGCGCCCGGATTCGCCCAGCATGGCAGCAATGGTGTCGTAATTGGCATATCCCATGACGCCTTGCAAGCCAACAAACTTAAAGATACCCACCACCCGCCAGTCACCTTTTTGCCCCGATACATTCAAATGGAGCGTGTCGCCAGGCATAAGATCGGGGTACATTTCAAGGATCGCTTCACTCACCGCAATCGCGTTCGTGTCCCCCGGCTGGACCCATCGACCGGATATCAGCATGGGATCGACAAGCTGGCTGTCCGCAGGGGGAGCCAGGATCTGGATGTTATCCAAGACAACTTCTCCCTGACCTAAGATCTCACCGCTGGAGAACAACCATCCTTCGACGATCTCGACGCCAGGGATCTGCATTGCAACCTGCTCAATCTCGTTGGTGCGGTACGATCGATCGGTGCTCATCTCAACATCAGCCAGGAAGTAATCGCTGATGTTGCCAATATACTGGTTTAAGGCAACCCGTACGTTGAATACGGCAATAAATATCGCCCCACCCATGGTCAGGGTGAATAGGGTCAGCGCCAGCCTGCCTTTTCTGCGAAAGGTATTGCGCAGCGAAATCAACAAAGGGCGTGATATCCAGCGCACCGAACGCCCCCTGACCAGACCTGATCCTTTGTCCTGGACAGCTGGAGTGGTATCACCACTGATGGCTGAGTGTACCGATACCCGCGCTCCCCGGTAAATAGGCAGTAAGCCTGCCAGAATGGGGATGGTTAATGCGATTACAACTTGAATTAAAAGCGCAAAGGGGATGAACCGGTAGCCCAACAGGGAAAAATTGAGCATATCCGCAATTAATTGCGAGAGTGCGTATGCAGCCTGCGCTCCGGTGGGGATTGCTATCGCCAATGCGATTGCGCTGAAAATCAGGATCAAGACAAGGTACAGCCCAAAGACCTGGCGCGTGCTTGCTCCCACCAGTTTCATCACGCCAATGTAGCGAGTGTGCTGGGACAGCAGCCCGTTCAGGGTGTTGGCGATTAACGAACTGCTCAGGAACACGATCAGGATCCCCAGGAAACCCAACACACCCAGAACTGCCTTCACAAGTGAGGCCATCGGGTGTTCGTTGGAGAGGTTAATATTCGAACGGTAAACCTGGCGCCCACTTTTTTCAAGCTTGTCTGTGACTGCTTCTGATACCTGGCGGATGTAGGCCTCATCATTAGGATAATCAGCAACCGTGACCCACAAGCGGTTATAAAGAGGTGGTTCATGCAGCCACTCGAGGGTGTCAAAGGTCGTGTAGGCTAATGGAGAACCCAGGAAATCACCCGCACCTGTGGATTGATCCTTTACGATGCCGGCTACTCGCATCACCCGGTAGGTGCCATCGGATAATTGAACCTCGATGTCGTCTCCAACCGAAGCTTTCAAGTCATCCAGGGTGTCCTGCTCAAGTAACAGCTCTTTGTCATTGGGGATCGAAGCCCCGTCGACAGGCGAAAACAGGTTGATCTGTGCTTCGCTGAAATTATCAGGGACGACCAGGTCCAGAGCTCACCCAGGTACCGGTATCCTGACCATCGACTGGACGCGCCCTTACCCCTACAAACCTGCGTCCCTCGACCTCCTTGACGTCCGAGACATTTTGTAACGCTCTCACCAGCTCATCAGCAAACGGCTCAGTCCAAATCTCAATATTGGCAGGATTGGTGCTGGCATAGCTGGCGCTCATGTCGTTCGAAATGATTTCATAAGCACCGGCAATCATCCCAACCGCGAAGACCCCGACAGCAATGGAGAAAACAACCAGCAAGGTGCGCAGCTTGCTGTCCCATACATCCGAAAAAACCTTGGACCAGCGCGGACGAATTTTGATACTCATTTACATCTCCGTCCAGATACGCGGTTCTGTTGGATCCTGGACTGCACCACCTTTGTGAGCGCCTCTTCCGTTAATGGCGAATCTTTCAGCAGGCTGATGAATTGGGACCGGTCTATCACGAGCAGTTCTGCAGGAGCATCGTCCGTTACCCGGATCTCAGCAATCGAATTCCCGCCGCGCAGCAGTTCAACCTCGCCAAAGAATTGACCAAAACCCAGGTTGGCAACCACTTGATCCGGGCATCGCCGGGATTGCAGCACAACCTCGACTTCACCCCTGGCGACCAAATAAAAATGATCCTGCGACTGTCCTTTGGATATCACTGTGTCGCCGGGCTGGAGGCTGCGTCTCTCCAGGTTATGGGTCAGGTCCAGCATCTGGCGGTGAGTGAGTAAAGGCAGCGCCTTGACAACAACCGGTTCAAGGATCTCACCATCAGAAATAACCACTGTGCGTTCGGTATGTTCGGTCATCGATGGGTCATGAGTCACCATGATGATGGTTTTGCCATCATCAACCAGCTGCTTGAATAACTGGATGATGGCTTCTGCCGATCGCGAGTCCAGGTTGCCTGTTGGTTCATCGGCGACAATAATGGGAGGGTCAGTGGCTAAAGCCCTGGCTATGGCCGCACTTTGCTGTTGTCCGCTCGACAAAGATGCGGGAAGTTTGTGAGCCATGTTCCCCAGACCAACCATGTCCAGTAAGTCCAGTGCACGCCTGGGTCTCTCCGCTGTGGCATACACCCCGCAGTAATCCATCGGCAGCATGGTGTTCTCCAGAAGCGTAAGCATGGGCATCAATTGGAAAAATTGGAAAACAATCCCCAGGTTTTTTCCCCGCCACAAAGCCCGCTTGCTTTCATTTAAAGCGTAGATATTTTCTCCGCCAATGATCACTTCTCCCGAAGTCGGTCGGTCGATACCAGTCATCATATTCAACAGGGTGGATTTCCCGCTGCCCGATTTACCGATCACAGAGACAAATTCGCCTTCCCGGATATCCAGGCTGATGCCCTTGAGTGCGTGGAATTCACCCGCTGTGGTTTTAAAAGTTTTCACCACATTGAGAAGTTCAATGCCATTGCTCAGTTCAATACCCTGACTCATCTCAGGAATGCGCCTCTCCACAGGCAATTCGATCAACTTATCCATATTCTCCTCAGGCTGCAACCGGGGCGTAATCGGAGGCGCCTAACAGCTGCCCATCCGCGATCATGATCCGGCGGGTGAAGCGTGGCGCAAGGCTGTTATCATGCGTAACCATCACGATCGTCTTCCCTTTTTCGACCAGATCTTCGAAGATCTTGAAGATCATGTCGGCTGTATTCGAGTCAAGGCTGCCGGTTGGCTCATCGGCGATCAGGATCTGGGGATCATTCGCCAGGGCGCGTGCGATCGCCACCCGCTGCTGCTGCCCTCCGGAAATTGCCGAGGGTAGTTTAGAAGCGTGTTCCTCGATGTCGACCAGGCGGAGCAGCTCCATGGCTTTTTGACGGCTGGCATTACCCTGGTATGTCCCGCTCATGTCCATCGGCAGGACCACATTTTCAACCAGGTCGAGCATGGGCAACAGTTGGAAAGATTGGTAAACAATCCCCAGGTTGCGCCCGCGCCACAGAGCCAGCTTACTCTCGGATAACTCGTGAACCGAAACAGGTCCGTTGCCATTGGCACGCACCACCACGCTCCCCTGGGTGAGGTGGTCAACCCCGCTGATCATATTCAGCAAGGTTGATTTGCCGGCACCGGACTTACCGATCACACCCAGGAATTCACCAGGATACACATCAAAGGAGACATCGTTCAAGGCGAAAAATTCGCCATCTGCCATCGGGTAGGATTTGGTGACATGATGAAGTTCGATCAATGCCTGCCCGAATTGGACTTTGTGACCGTTTGTGCCTGTCAAATGCGTGGCGTTGATTGGTGAAACTGCATGGGGTCTGGTTTTCGGAACCATGCGAAATAAGCGGCGCAGCTGTTTTTGCCTGCGCCGCTTGTGGTAATCGTTGTCCCTGGTTTTTTGCCGCTGCCCGGGAAGTTGTACCATCTCGGTTCTTATTGAATAGATTAAACATACTTTTATATCACTAGTGAAAAATTGTACTTAAAGATTAATAATAGAGCCTGAAAAGAACCTGAGAAGATTAATAGTCTCGCATCCCCATGACTGCATTGAAACCAGTATAATTGTTGACAAAACCCCACAAGGATGAACCCATGCGAATTTTATATCTTGACCTGGACACCCTTCGACCAGACCACCTGGGCTGCTACGGCTACACGAGGAGAACTTCACCCAACATCGACCGGATAGCGGCTCAAGGCCTGGTGTTCGAAAAAGTTTACTGCGCCGACGCACCCTGCCTGCCCTCGCGCACCGGCTTGATGACCGGGCGTTTCGGCATCCACACCGGCGTGATCGGGCACAGCGGAACCAGCGCCGACCTGCGCATCGATGGCGAGCGGCGAGGATTCCGCGACAGCCTGTCTGCTTCCAGCCTGCCGGCGATGCTGAAGAAAGCCGGTCTGCACACGGTATTCATCGGCGGTTTCGGTGAGCGCCACTCCAGCTGGAGCTTTTACGCCGGTTTCCGCGAGATCCACGATACTGGCATGGGAGGGCTGGAATCTGCGGAACATGTCACACCCACGGTGATGGATTGGATCGAACACAACGCGCACAAGGATAACTGGTACCTGCACATCAACTATTGGGACCCGCACACCCCCTACCGGGCTCCGCTGGAATTCGGCAATCCCTTTGAAGCCGAACCGCTGCCCACCTGGATCACGCCTGAAATCCTCGAACACCACCGCACGCTGCCGGGTGCGCACACTGCCCGGGACATCAACATGTACGACAACAAAACCGACCCGCGCTACCCGCGACATCCCGGGGAACTGGAAGACATGTCCGACGTCAGGCGCATGATCGATGGCTACGACACCGGCATCGCATATATGGATGCGCATGTTGGGCAGGTTCTGGCAGCCCTTGAGAGAGAAGGGGTGATGGACGACCTGGTGGTGATCATCAGCTCAGACCACGGTGAGAACATGGGTGAATTGGGCATCTACGGCGAGCACGGCACTGCCGATCACCCAACCCACCACATCCCCCTGATCATCCGCTGGCCCGGGTTAACCAACGGCACACGCGACCAGGGGCTGCATTACCAGCTAGACCTGGGACCCACACTGGCAGAGCTGCTCGAGGTTGAGGCGCCAGCAGCCTGGGAAGGCGAGAGCTTTGCGCCTGCGGTCAGCGCTGGCGCGGACTGCGGCAGGGACAGCCTGGTGCTCAGCCAGAACGCCCACGTTTGCCAGCGCAGCGTGCGCTGGGGCAGCTGGCTGTATATGCGCACCTACCACGACGGCTATCGCCTGTTCCCCAAGGAGATGCTCTTCAACCTGGAAAGCGACCCCTACGAACAGGAAAACCTTGCCGCCGAAAACCCGCAGGTCTGCCGGGAAGGGCTGGAAATATTGACAGACTGGCACGAGCGCATGATGCGCACGATGCCTGCAGGCTACCGGGAGGACCCCATGAATATTGTCCTTGCGGAAGGCGGACCCACCCATGCAAGGCGGATGCTGTCAAGCTACAGCAAACGCCTGGAAGAAAGCGGCAGAGGCAACCACCTGCCGTCACTTTACGCAGCTCACCCGGATGAAAAACCATCTTAATCAATTGATTGGAGAACATCGAATGCAAAAAATCTCTCTCAGCAGCAAGACTGCCTGGCAGTTCCGCCAGGTTGGGCAAACAACCGGTAACAATGGTGTGAAAGGCTGGCTGCCGGCCAGTGTCCCCGGAGGCGCGCACACCGATCTGCTCGCCCTTGAACTGATACCAGATCCATTCATTGGCGACAACGAGATCAGCGTGATGTGGGTGGCGGAGAGCGATTGGGAATACCGCCGCGATTTCGAGCTGGATGCCAAAACCCTCTCCATGGACAAGGTGTTCCTGGTCTGCGATGGGCTGGACACTTTGGCAGAGGTGTTCATCAACGGCACATCCCTGGGGAAAACGGACAACATGTTCCGCCAGTACCGCTGGGATATCAAAGAGCGTCTCTCCAGCGGAAAAAACGAAATCCTGATCCGATTTCGACTCAGCCGTGCAGTTCTGCCAGGAAGAGCAGGCGAAGAGAGAGCTTCGCGGCGTCAGCCAGGCGATTGCCGGCGGACCGCACCTGCGTAAAGCGCCCTGCCAGTTCGGCTGGGATTGGGGTCCCATGCTGCCCCCGGTCGGGATCTGGAAAGACCTGCGCATTGAAGCCTATTCAACGGCACGGCTCGAGGACATCCACCTGCAGCAGGAACACGTGAATGGCGCCGTGACCGTCTCCGCAGTGGTGCAGGCACAATCCTGGTCGGACGCCGCCGGTCTTGGGGTGGTCATGCAGCTGCTTGACCCGGATGGTGAGGCGGCAGGCTCTGCTTCAGCAGACCTGGTCGCAGGCGCCGCCAGCCTTGAATTGGAGATCAAAGAGCCAAAGCTGTGGTGGACCAACGGGCTGGGAGACCAAAACCTGTACCAGGTCAGCATCAGCCTGCAGGACAAAACCGGCAGTCTGCTTGACCAGGGCACTTACCAGATCGGGCTGCGAACGGTCGAACTGCGCCAGGAGCCGGACGAGTGGGGCAAATCCTTCCAATTCATCGTCAACGGCGTGCCCATTTTCGCCAAGGGCTCCAACTGGATCCCCGCCGACTCCTTCCCCACGCGCATCAGTGACGAGCTCCTGGAAAATTTGATACGCTCCGCCGCAGCCACACACCAGAACATGCTGCGCGTCTGGGGCGGAGGCTTTTACGAGGAGGAACGCTTTTACGACCTGTGCGACCGCTACGGCATCCTCGTCTGGCAGGATTTCATCTTCTCGTGCAGCATCTACCCCCTCGACCGACCCGGTTTCGTGGAGAACGTGCGCCAGGAGGTGGTCGAGAATGTGAAGCGCCTGCGGCACCGTGCCAGCCTGGCGCTGTGGTGCGGCAACAACGAGATGGAATGGGGCTGGGTCGGCTGGGGTTGGAACACACCCGAGATGCAGGATCTTAAAGACGGCCTACGACCAGTTCTTCCACCACACACTGCCTGCCTGGACGCGCTGAACTGGACCCGAACACCCCCTACTGGCCCAGCTCGCCTTCATCCGGTGTGCCCTTCGAACAGCCAAACAGCGAGACCCAGGGCGACGCCCATTACTGGGACGTGTGGCACGGGCGCAAGCCCTTCAGCGCCTACCGCACCACCTTCCCGCGCTTTCAGTCCGAGTTCGGCTTCCAATCACTGCCGCCCATGGAGACGATCAAGACCTACGCCCAACCCGAGGACTGGAACATGACCTCGTACATCATGGAGCACCACCAGCGCAGCGGCAGCGGCAACGGCTTGATGATCGGGCAGATGACGGACACCTTCCGCATGCCCAAGGATTTCGAATCCCTGGTCTATTTGAGCATGGTGCTGCAGGCTGAGGGCATCCGCTACGGCGTGGAGCACTGGCGGCGAAGCATGGAACACAACATGCGCCGCGTTGCCGGGACCCTGTACTGGCAGCTGAACGACTGCTGGCAGGTGGCGTCCTGGTCGAGCCTGGATTACTTCGCCCGTTGGAAAGCCCTGCACTACATGGCAAAGCGGTTTTACGCTCCCGTGCTGCTCTCAATTGAGGACAACGGTACGCTGATGAGCGTCCACGTGACCAACGACAACCCGGCAGCATTTTACGGCACCCTGGAATGGCGTTTCGAGACACTCGCCGGGGAGGTTGTCTCAGCCGGTGAGGAGACCGTGCTGGTGTCCGCCTTGAGCAGCACACACATTGACACATTCGATTTCGAGTCCCAGGTGCGCGAAGACAACCGCCGACAGGTGGTCTTTATCTGTGATTTGAAGTTCGGGCAGAGACACCTGGCAACTGCGCTGGCGACATTTGTACCCAACAAGCATCTTGAGCTGCAGAAAGCACAAATCCGCAGGCGCGTGGTACAGAAGGGCGGCAGCCTGCAGATCTCATTGAATTCCGATACGCTGGCACGATTCGTGGAGGTCTCTTTCGAAGGCGCAGACGTGATTTTCAGCGATAACTACTTCGACATCCCCGCCGGACGCCAGGTGACGGTGACATGCCCGCTGCCCGAGGGTTGGGACCGGGCTCAGGCGCGCAAAGCCCTGAACGTGCGCTCGCTGTATGATTCGTTTGCGTGACGTAAAGCGGGTTGGCAACCCGCACTACACCATTTCTTAAAGGAAAAAACCATGAATCTGCTCAAAAACCTCAATCCGCAAAACCTGCCTGAAAGCCAGCTGCAGTGGCTGCATCCACCCGCGTCCTGGGAAGCACTGCCAGGTGGTGGGATGCGCGTGGAAGTTCCCGCCCAGGTCGATTACTTTCAGGACCCGGTGGGGAAGATCCAAAAAGACGATGCACCTTACCTGTACCGGGAAGTTACCGGCGATTTTCGAGCCAGGGTCAAAGTGCGCCCAGACCACGACACCATGTACGACGCCGGAGCGCTGATGGTGCGCCAGGATGCCAGCCATTGGGCGAAACTGTGTTACGAAGGCACCGATTTTGGCACCACCGCGGCGATCAGCGTGGTGACGGACGGCACGTCCGACGATGCCAACGGCGCTGACCTGGTCTCACCCGAACTCTGGCTGCAGGTCGTCCGCCAGGGAGACGTCTTCGCCCTGCACTACTCCCTGGATGGGGAAAACTGGCGCATGGTGCGCCTGTTCCGCCTGGCGCTGCCTGAGACCGTGAAAGTGGGGCTCGTGGCGCAATGCCCAATCGGAATGGGCACCCGGGTGGATTTCTATGATTTCAGCATCAGCCAGCAGCCTGTCGCCAACATCCGCGCAGGGTTATAAAAGACCATAAAGAGGAACCATGAGCATCAATTATTCACTCCCCTACCGCCAAATCCATCTTGACTTCCACACCAGCCCGAAAATCCTGGATGTGGGCAGGGATTTTGACGCCCGGCAGTTCGCCAGGACGATGGCAGATGCCAGCGTCAACAGCGTGACCGTATTCGCCAAGTGCCACCACGGACACCTGTACTACAACACGCAGCGAGCGGAGCGCCATCCGGGGCTGCGCGCGGACCTCGACCTGACCGGAGAACAAATCGAGGCGCTGCATGCCGAGGGCATCCGCGCCCCCATTTACATCAGCATCCAGGTGGACGAATACGCCGCCAACACCTACCCGCAGTGGAAGGTGGTCAACCCGGACGGGACGCTTTGGAAGGGCTGGGGACAAACGGGCGTATTCGAACCCGGCTGGCAGCTGCTGGACATGTCCAGCCCATACCAGGAATTCGTCCATGAACAGACCGTTGAGATTCTCGAAAAGTTCAAGCCGGTGGACGGCATCTTTTTTGACATGTGCTGGGACCAGCCCTCCGCCTCGCCCTGGGCGATCGCCGGGATGAAGGATGAGGGGATGGACCCTGAATCCAGCGCAGACCGGGATGAATACGCCCGGCAGGTGGCGCTGGCATACATGAAACGCTTTTACGACCTGGTCAAGGCGACCAGCCCGCAGGCAACCGTCTATTTCAACGGGCGACCCATCTCCAAACTACCCCAGGACATCGACTACCTCGAGCAGGTCGAGATCGAAGCCCTGCCCACCGGCGGCTGGGGCTACATGTACTATCCCGTGAACGTGCGCTATGCGCGCACCGTGGACGCAGCCACGCCTACCCGAAGCCCACCATGGGCATGACGGCGCGCTTCCACCGCACCTGGGGCGATTTCGGCGGTCTTAAGCCTTATCCCGCCCTGGAATACGAGACCAGCCAGATGATGGCGCACGGCTCGCGCTGCTCGATCGGCGACCAACTGCACCCACGCGGCACCCTGGACAATAGCGCCTACGAGCTGATCGGCAAGGCTTATTCCCGGGTGAAAGAACGCGAACCCTGGCTGGAAGGAGCCAGACCCCTCGCCCAGATCGGACTGTTCCAGCTGCCTACCAGCAATCTGCGTACCCAGAGCAACACCAGCCGCAGCGACGAAGGCGCTACACGCATGCTGACCCAGCTCAAGCACCAGTTCGACGTGGTCCAGGCGGACAGCCGCCTGGAGGACTACGAACTGCTCGTTTTGCCGGATGGGCTGCAGGTGGATGCCGGTCTGAAATCCCGCCTGGAAGTGTACCTGGCAGGTGGAGGCAAAATCCTGGCTACGGGTACGAGCGGTTTGAGCCCGGATGGGACGGAGCTGCTGCTGCCTGCACTCGGCGTCTTGCCGGAAGGGATATCGCCCTACTCGACTACCTATATGCGCTTTGGAGGACAGATCAGCAGGGATGTGCCCGACTCAGACCACGTTGTCTACGAAGCCGGGGTGCGCGCCAGGCTGGGGGAAGGGTCAGAAGCCCTGGCGCACGTGGTGGAACCGTATTTTGAGCGCACCTGGGAACACTTCTGCTCGCACAACCAGACCCCGCCGGATGAGGTGACGGAGTACGCGGCGGCAGTGCGGCGCGGGAACGTTATCTACATCAGCTACCCGATCTTCCGCCTTTTCGCCGAATACGGCAACGCCTCGCACCGCCTGCTGGTGGGCAACTGCCTGGACCTGCTGCTCCCCGAGCCGCTGCTGAAGATGGAGCTGGACCTGGCTTCAAAAGCAGTGGTGCCGACCGGGTTGGAAACCAGCCTCACCCGGCAAGGAGGGCGGACAATCGTGCACCTGCTCTTTTACACCCCTGAACGGCGCACGCCGGGTCTCGACCTGGTCGAGGACATCCTGCCGCTCTACAACCTGCCTCTGCAGGTCCGGCTGGAGACTGCGCCCGAATCCGTACAGCTCGTGCCGCAGATGCAGCCCCTGGAATTTCAGATGAAAGACGGCTATACGCAAGTCATTGTGCCCGAAGTGCGCGGGCACGCCATGATTGTTTTCGAATAACACGGAGGAACCCGATGAACCACCCCACCCCAAAGAAACGCTCCCAGCAGGAAGGCGCCCGCGGCTTCCTGGGCGTGCACTTCGATTTTCACGCCGGGGACGACTGCCCCGAGATCGGCAAATACACCACCCGCGAGATGATCGAGACGATCGTGCGCAAGGTGCAGCCGGATTACGTGCAGACAGACTGCAAGGGTCACCCCGGCTACTCCAGCTATCCGACCAAAGCCGGCAATCCCGCCCCAGGCATCAGCGCCGACGCGCTCAAGATCTGGCGCCAGGTGACCGCCGAACACGGCGTGGGGCTGTACATGCATTACTCGGGCGTGTGGGACAACCAGGCGGTGCGACACCACCCCGAATGGGCGCGGATCGACGAGGACGGCAACCCGGACAGACGCCTCACTTCAGTGTTTGGACCTTATGTCGACGAGCTGCTCATCCCGCAGCTGAAGGAGCTGGTCGACGTGTACGGCATCGACGGGGTGTGGATCGACGGCGAGTGCTGGGCGACGCGCAGCGACTACGCCCACCCCGTGCTGGCAGCTTTCAAGGCAGAGACCGGCATCCAGGATGTGGGCAGGCACCCGGGCGAGCCGGGCTTCCTGGAGTTCAGCGACTTCTGCCGGGAGGGGTTCCGCGAGTACGTGCGCCACTACGTGGATGCCCTGCACGCACACGCCCCCGGCTTCCAGATTGCCAGCAACTGGGCGTTCAGCTCGATGATGCCCGAGCCGGTGAGCATCGACCTGGATTACCTGTCCGGCGATTTCACCCTGCAGGACAGCCTCAACTCGGCGCGTCTCGAGGGGCGCTGCCTGGCGCACCAGGGTCTGCCCTGGGACCTGATGGCGTGGGGCTTCGCCTACAAATGGCACCCGGAGAGCAGCCTGGAGAACGCCGCCTGCGTCAAGGGCGCCGTGCAGCTGATGCAGGAAGCCAGCGTCGTGCTGGCTCTGGGGGGCGGGTTTCAGGCGTACTTCCCGCAGAAGCGAAACGGCGCCGTGCGCCTGTGGGAGATGGACGTGATGGCGGAGGTGGCGCGCTTCTGCCGGGCAAGGGAGCAGCACTGCCACAACCAGGAGCTGCTGCCGCAGATCGGGCTGATCTATCCCCAGGAAGCCATTTACGCGCAGAGCCCGCCGGTGCTCTTCCAACCCGGCGACCTGCTGCTGCCGATGCGCGGGGTGCTGGAGGCGCTGCTGGACAGCCAGCAGGTGGTCGACATTGTCTCCGAGCACCATCTGGAAGCGGACATCCAGCGCTACCCGCTGCTCGTGCTGCCCGAATGGGGCATCCTGGGAGAAAGCCTGCGCTCCAGGCTGCTGAAGTACGTGGAGGAGGGCGGGAACCTGCTGGTGATTGGACCGGAAGCCGCAGCGCACTTCAGCGAGGTACTGGGGGTGCGCTTCAGCGGCGAACAGGAAAAGCGCACCTGGTGGCTGGAGCAGGACGGCAGGCTGGCGGGACTCAGCCAGGTGCCGTACCGCCCGGTTGAACTGGACGGCGCCCGGGCTTGCGGCTGGTTGTACGACGACAACGACCTGACGGGAGAGGCGCAGATCGCCGCGTCCACGCACGGCTATGGCAAAGGCAGCATCGCCGGGGTGTACCTCAACCTGGGGGAGCGCTACGTTCACGGAAGGAATTACGTTGTACGCAGCTTCCTGGCAGGGTTGGTGAGGCAGCTGCTGCCCGATCCGATCGTGGAAGTGCACGGGTCCCACCAGGTGGACGTCAGCCTGGGTAAGAAGGACGGCAAGCTGCTGGTCAACCTGGTGAACACCAGCGGACCGCACGGCGACCCGGACGTGTACACCTTCGACGAGATCCCGGCGTTGGGACCTTTGAGCGTCAACCTGCGCCTGGAGCAGGCGCCGGCGCGGATCACCCTGCAGCCTGCCGGCACAGACATGCCGTTTTCGTTCAGCGACGGAAAGGTGCAGGTGCTGCTGCCGCGATTGGAAATTTACGACATCCTAGAGGTCGATCCTGGATGACGCCTGTGCATCGTGTTTGAGGTCGATGGGTCGACGGGTGGGTCGACGTCGTCGATGGATCGACGTGTCGACCGATACATCGTGTTTGGGGTCGACTGGGTCGACGGGGTCGATGGGTCGACACACAGGTCGACCGCTACATCGTGGTTGGGGGGCGACGCGCAGGTCGACGGTCGTCGTCGGGGACGACGGGTCGACACACAGGTCGACCGCTACATCGTGGTTGGTGACGAGACGCCGTCGACCGGTACAGACTGTAGGGGCGGACCTGCGTGTCCGCCTAAAACTCTCAGGCTTTACGTGGTAGGTCGGGTTTCTTACCCGACGAACCCATCCGAAAGGATCTTTTATGACTGACAAGAAACCACACCTGCTCATCTTCAACCCCGACCAGTGGCGCGGTGACGTGCTCGGGCACATGGGCGACCCGGCTGTGCACACGCCCGTCCTGGACCGATTTACGGCGGAGGATGCCGTCTCGTTCCGCAATGCCTTCTGCCAGAACCCGGTGTGCACGCCTCTCGCGCTGCAGCTTCATGAGCGGCTGGTACCCGCACGTGCGCGGGCACCGCACCATGTACCACATGCTGCACCCGGAGCGCGGAGAGCCGGTGCTGTTGAAGACGCTCAAGGAGAACGGCTATTTCGTGTGGTGGGGCGGCAAGAACGACCTGACCCCCGCTCAGGATGGGTACGCCGAATACTGCGATGTGAAGTACGAGCCCGAAGAAGCGGTCGACTTGATGTGGCGACGGAGGACGAGGAGCAGTGGCGCGGCGATCCAGCCGGGGACGCTCGTATTACTCCTTTTACGTGGGCAAACTGCCCCACTCCCAGGCGCGACCACTATCATGACGGGACTGGGCGAACGTGATGGGCGCCATCGAGCTGATCAACAACTACGAGGGCGACCAGCCCCTGTGCATCTACCTGCCGCTGACCTACCCGCACCCGCCTTACGCTGTGGAGGAACCTGGTACAGCCTGACCGACCGCGATGCAATCCCTGAGCGAGCGCCAACGCCGCCGGATTGGGAAGGCAAACCCTCCATCCTGGCAGGCATCGCTGAAATCCAGAACCTGCGCGGCTGGAGCGAGGAGCGCTGGCGCGAGCTGCGCGGCGTTTATTACGGCATGTGCAGCCGCCTGGACCACCAGTTCGGTCTGCTGCTGCGAGGCGCTGAAAGCGAAGGCAATCTACGACGACACGGCAGTGTTCCTGTTCGCCGACCACGGCGACTTCACCGGCGATTACGGGCTGGTGGAGAAGACGCAGAACACCTTCGAGGACCGCCTGACGCGGGTGCCGTTCCTGGTGAAACCGCCGGCAGGCGTGGGCGTGCAGCCCGGGGTGCGCGACGCCCTGGTCGAGCTGATCGACTTCCCCGCCACCGTGGAGGCGCTGGCAGGTATCGTCCCAGCCCATACGCACTTCGGCAGGTCGCTGCTGCCGCTCATTGCCGGAGAGACCGCTG
>CAVOGL010000022.1:0-15767 GCA_963695415.1 uncultured Chloroflexia bacterium
TTCGGCATACACCGGCTCGGGGCTCTTTCGGAAAATGCCTCAGGATGACATGCGCTGTAAGACAAGCTGTTAGCTTGTCCAATTTGGCGGGGGCAAACTAACAGTTTGCCCTACATAAAATTACTCAGGCAGCTCCTCAACGATCAGAAGGAAATCTACCTTAGGCGCCCAGAAAATGTGCAGGGTCACGTTTGGCACAATCGAAATGACTTTTCCCTTCAGGCTGTTAAGAAACTGTTCTAGCTTCACCTGGTCTTCCGTCATCTTGATGGGGAAGCGGTGTACTCTGTATTGCATCTTTGCCTTCCTTTTCCTTGCTATCCGCTAGGGAATGAACCTGTTGGCTCAAAGCGTCAGGTTAATGACGCTTCCTGGTAGAAATTTGTTCCCTTGGATATATATTGTACACTATCAGGTGCAGTCTGGTTCACTGGAAAGGGGAAAAGATTTAATTTATCGCCATTCCATCAGCACATTGTTATACGCCATCTGCACCAGGCGGTGCGCATTACCAATCTTCACCGGTCCATGCCCGGGAAAAATGTGATCACAACGCGGCAGGTCGAGCAAACGCTTGAGCGATTCGATATGCAGTCCGCGGTCAAAATCAGGCGCGCCGGTATAAGGAAACCCCACATCCCGGTGGGCATGTTGGGCTTCGAACAGGTCACCGCTGAACCACAAGCGCTCACCATCCAGGACGATCTCGAACACCAGCACGCCAGCCGTGTGACCAGGTGCTGCCCAGGAACGCACTTGCAGCCCATTCACGTCGATTTCCTCACCATCCGCCAGGACGATATCCACCTGGCAGGGCTCGAATTCTTTCTGCACCGCAAAACCGATGCAGCGCTCGTCTCCAGCCGCAACAGCCGCGGCGGTCTCTGCTGAGGCTGCCAGCCTGACCCCGCGCCGCTGGAGCTCTGCCGCGTGGCTGGCGTGGTCGAAATGAGCGTGGGTGATGAACAGGTGCGAGGCATCCTCCAGCCTGAATCCCCACCTGGCGGCATTGCGCTCGATCTCGGGGAGGGTGAAGGCATCTTCCAGGTCACCTAAATCGATCAGGATCGTCGCACCATCGCGGTGGACGAGGTAGCTGTTTTGGTGGCGCCCATAAGGGGAGCCGTTGATCTGGTATACGCCATTAAATACTTGCATGTTACACCTCGTAGCGCCACCAGAGCAGGCTGGAGCTGAATTTGCAGGGTCTGATCGCTGACCGGCTGAACAGGTTGCGGGCTTCCTTAAGCGTCAACGCAGCGCATATCACGCGTTCGATCATCCCCAGCCAGGACCTTCTCAGGTCGGCGATGAAAAGGCACCCGCCAGGCTTCAACACGCGCTCGATCTCGTCGAGCATGCGCACCGGATGCTCCACCAGGTGCACCATGTTGGCATTGAGCACCACGTCAAAGCTGTCTGTCTCGAAGGGGATCGCCTGGACATCCCCCTTTTCGAAACGTACCCTCTAGGGTGTCTCGGAGCTGCCATATCCTGCTTCCTCAGCCAGGGAACGGGCGATCTCCAACAACGGCTCGGACAGGTCGATGCCCACAACCTCGGCGGCGGGGAATTTTCCCGCCAGCACCAGGTTGGTGACGCCAAATCCACAGCCTGCGTCCAGCACCTTGCCCTCCTGAAACCCGCGCCGGGCAAGTTTTCCGGCGTATTCGTTTCCGAATTTTTCAGACATCTGGCGGTGTCCCTGGAAGTACCTTTCGGCAAAAAGCGGGTCGCTGAACACGCTATCGTGGGTAGGGTTTTCTCTTTTCATGGACACCTCCTATGCGAACATCCTATCCAGGATAAATCAATGGTCCTGGAAGACAAACCAGGTCTCATTAAAATTCCCAGCCAGCAGATCATCTTTGTGGATGACGAAATAAACCGTTGCCCCGTCGTACCCCCAATCGGTCCCGAATTTCCCATCCCATGATGGTGATTGAAACAGCAGCACCCATTCTTTTGCCCCACTGACCGCCATATCTTTGATCTCATCCCAGGATTTCTGGGGATGAAGCCTTTTTAGCCTTTCCCAATCACAGCTTCCTTCGAAGTGACCCTGGACGTTATCCGAGTACCCCAGCACCTGGTGACCGGTGGTAGAGTTTTCTCGCACAATGTCCAGGATCTCCATGTCGTTGGAGAAGGAATTGAGGAAATCATCGAGTGAACCCGAGAACGGGTCGGCAATCCCGGCGAAGGTCTCGGTGACTGTAAAACTGATACAAGAGGGTTCAAGCCGGTAGCGAGCAGCAAGCTCAGGCGGAAATGCAAGCCTCTTCAAGGGCAAAGGCGAGTCAGGATTGTAAATCACTTTGTAGATCGGGCTTTCTGGCGGGAGCACCGCCGTGTCGAAGTTCTGGGTGGGCTCATAGAAAAAATATAAGATCCCTTTGGCGGGTAAAAGCTGTCTCTCCTGGATATCCGGAAGTTCCTCCAGGTTGATCTGCGCGATGAAAGCCAGGGGAAGGTTACCTGAATATGGCCATCTAGTGCCTTCAGGCAGTTCTGGAGTACCCCCGATCCTGGATCTCCCCGGGATGCCTTCGTTATCTTCAGTCTCGGATGGCAGCAGCAGGATCCCGGGCTTGATAAGCGTGATGAGCTCAGACTTGTTCGGAAGATCCGATTGAAGGAAAGCCTGTTTCAAGCTCATTGTTATCCTCTTGATGTGTACCTAAGGTAAATGCAGCAGATCGGAGTCTTCCAGGTTAAGGGCATCCGTAATCCTGCACAATTCCGGCAGCCTGCGTTGTTCCTCCGGGCAGTGGGCGTCCGTGCCCAGGGTAAACTTGCAGCCGGTCTCTTTGGCGATGGAAAGGTAGCGCAAAGGCGTCTCGATGGAGAATGACGCCTGACCACCCAGAAGGAAGGCGGTGGTGATCTCCAGGGCAACGTTGCATTCGCGAGCCATGGAGAAGACATCAAAGAATTCCGCATCCGGGATCGAGTTCGATCGCAGCATCGTACATTTCCAGGTATCCGATCGGGAACAATGGATGGGGGATAGCCGTCGCCAAACCACTCTGTACGGCGGAGTTGAAAAACTTGAGCATGTGCCGGGCAAGTTCTTGCGGGGTTTTACTGACTGGCTGTTCGACGAAATCCGTCATGTGGAAGTGGCTGCATGCCAGCAGGACATGATCTAGCTTTTCTGCGAATTCGGGTGTAATGCTGAACTTCCCCGGCGCGATCATGTCAGCTTCGCACCCGACCAGCATGCGCACATTCGAGTTAAGTCCTTGCAGATCCTGCCGCAGCCGGTCGATATGAGATTCATCCTGGGGACGGTACCAATCACTGGGCTGCACGTGCGGGTTCATCCAGATGTGGTCGCTGAAGCCGATCGTTTCGACGCCCATCTCTTCGGCAAGGGAAAGGATGGCGGCGGGTTTGTGCCGGTCTTTGGCGGAACAGCAGGCGGACAGGTAGGTGTGGATATGGAGATCGTGGTTGAGTTTCATGGTTTGATTATATTGTAATTTTCTTTTTCTGAAGCCAACCAGAATTCGTGCCTGGTTGATCAATCTAACCAGGATAGCGCTGCCCACGCCCTGCCTGCGCTGCTGCCGGTCAACCGACATGCGCACGATGCGGCAGGTCTCCCCATCCTCAGGCAGCAGTCCTCCCGTCCCCATGATCCTGTCCTCCAGCAGGGCGACCAGGAAAACCCCATCCAGGAAGGTTTCCCCGATCCGGTTGAGATCCGGATTGAGTGTGGGATCGACAAAAGACTTTAACCACGACCGAATCTTGATTCCCCCCCTTCAGGGGGGGATTAAAGGGGGGGTGCCTTTTAAGGTAAAACCATCCCCGCCTGCACCTCCCGGCTGCCGACACTGTAGCCGAGAGATTGGTAAAGCTTTACCGCAGGATCGTTGCTTTCCAGGACCTCCAGCACTGCCCAGTACCTCTCGTTTTCTTTCAGGTAGTGCATCCCCCGGGTGATAAGATACCGGGCGATACCTCTCCTCCGCCAGGAAGGATGCACGAAGACTTCTTCCGTCAACCCGAAACCTTCGGCGATCCAATACGCCATCACGCCGCCAATGATCTCACCATCCGGACCGAAAGCACCGACCAGGGTTCCTCCTTGCCACGAATCCAGCATGCCTGCCAGATTATTCTCGGTTGTCTGGGCATGAGGGAAGCAAAGGTTGATCGCATCCAGGTACTTATGTCTGTCCTCCTCGGTTTGAATCCACCAGTTCTTTACCTGGACGCCTTCCGGTATTGGAACTTCATCGATCGGCTGGGTTAAATCCCTGCCCATTTGGAGGATGTAACCGGATTCCGTGAACCCCTTCGCCAGGAAATAATCGATCTCATCCCTTCTGGCTTCAGGATAGCTGATGGCGATGCGGATGTCGCGGTCCGTCCATGTTGCCTGGTAGAACCTGGCGCGTTCGATGATTGCATCAAACAGCCTGTCCTGGACCTCGCTGTGGTGCCCGATATCCGGCCGGCAGCGGATCCCGATCCACAGGGTGTGCGGTACTTCGCCTGCCGCGCTCTGGTCCGCCGGATGGGGATGTACCACGCCGTATCCAAGAAGTTGTCCACCCTCATCCCAGGCGCAGAAAACGTTCTCCGCATCGCTGGCATAATATTCTCCCGGCGTAAATTTCGTCCCCTGGGGATTAGCTTCGATATATTTATGCTGCAAATCGGCAACCGCGTCCCAATAAGACGGGTCGTATGTTTTTATTGAAATTTTCATGCAAGTGAGTATCCTTCTACGACTGCACCTTCATAATTTGTCACTTGCAGGATCCTGCCCAGCGTGATTCTGTATTGATATTTGCCCTGGAACATGCCCTTCTCGATCGCCCGGATTTCAACCAGCATCGTGGGAGCATCTGCATGGTACCCATTTTTGAACAACACCCGGTCGAACTGCTTCCCTTCCAGGCGTGTGCTCCAATAGGGTTTTACCTCCCGGTATTCAAACGGTTTTTCTCCCGCGGCGATTTCACTGAAGAATATCGCTTTGAGAGTCAGGTGTAATGTGTTCATACAAGCCTCGTTTATTCCCCAGTTTGATTTAATAAGTGAAACAACCGTCGGTGGGCTGTGGTCAAAGCGTCATCAACACCGGCTTCCAACGGCGCGTGGTGACCGTACCAGGCAAAGGAGACTCCGCCCTCATAATTTTGCTCGCAGAATGGGAAATGGTCACAGGATTCAGGCATGGACCGCACCCGGTCAGAAGTCAGGTAGCAGAGCACGCTGCTGCTGTACCCCAAGAGAGTGGCGATGTGCGCTTCGAACTGGCTGCGGGCTGGTTCTGCCAGGTCGCTGGAAACTTCGTGGGAGCAGGCTGCCAGGTACCATGCTGAGCTGCCCTTTCCGATTCGGAAACCCACCAGCTCCACTTCAAGCCTGCTCGTTTGAGTGCCTCGCGCTGCCTGCATTGCCCCAGCCCAGCGAGCGAACATCCCGCCAGCGGACCTGGCTCTGGAAAGCACTTCATCTCCGGGGAAGGGCTGGAAGGGTTGGAAAAAGGTCAACCCGGCGGAGACCAATCCCCCACTCACCTCCATCAAGGGCTGGTCGAGGATGGTGATCACCTCCCCGGCAAGCTGCTGCCCAGTCAGGTTTGCATCCAGCGCCTTCGGGTTAGTCGTCCCGGCATATGCCTGGAAGAAAATTGCCGTCCCGCCGACCTCTGCCTCGATCTGCTCACGCGCAACCCCGGGGAAATCGGCGTTCACAAAATTATAATCACCCATACAAACCGGGTGGCAGCTGGCGAAGAATGCCGTGCAGCGCGTTCGACCGTTGACATCCGTCACTTTGATCACATCCAGGGTCTGGTCCGCAGCCGATGGCTGTTTAAAATGACGGTCGAATCCGATTGCCGTCTGCCCTCTCCCGAACCACACACGTGCGGGTTGGAGTTCACTGACAGCTGTCCCAACCGCATCCACAATCTGCTCGATCAGGAAACTGCGGTAGGCTGGAAATGGCTGGTCAAATCCTTCCTGCCACGTAGGCACGCTCATGGTCACCGGCGCGCCGTGGGTGTGGCTGGCATTGATGCACACGCTCGCAGCCGGGATGCGGAAGGACTGGTTAATGCGTTTTCGCACCTCAGCGGTCAGTTCAGGGTCGAGAGAGGCGATGTCCACAGACACCAGCAGCATGGTTTCTTCTTCAGGATCCTGGATCAGCAGAGCGCGTGTATAGATGGGTGAGTGGATCCCCTGGCAGCTGTGGGTGCGGCTGGCAAAGCCCCAAAGATAAATTTGCCCTGCATCGATCCACTCTTTTTCCGGTGTGATCGACCTCACTCCCACACCTGCGTTGAAATTCATCTCACCCGAAGTCCGCTTCATTGCTGTCCTTTTTCTAAATAATTTACCAGTTTAAATTATACTTTGGTGGATGGGTATTGCGGTTTCTATATATAAGAACCGAAAACCATTACCAGATATAATTTACCTTTAGTATCCCATGGACAGCGAAAACGCGTCACTAAAACGACCCCCACGCGGCATCTGGAAATGGGTGCCCGGCTTCCACGCCATGCGTAATTACCAGCGGCGCTGGCTGCCGCGCGACCTGCTTGCCGGGCTTGTACTATGTGCCCTGCTGGTGCCACAGGGCATGGCATATGCAGAGCTGGCGGGCTTGCCAACCATCACAGGTTTATATACCACGGTTGTCTGCCTGGCTGCGTATGCCGTTTTTGGACCCTCTCCATTCCTGGTGCTGGGACCAGATTCTGCGCTGGGACCCATGATTGCAGCCGTCGTACTGCCCCTGGCTGCTGGGGATGCACAGGCAGCCATTGCCCTCGCCGGTATGCTGGCATTAATGGTTGGGGGAATCAGCGTTTTTGCCGGGGTTGCCAGGTTAGGTTTTATTTCTGACCTGCTCTCCAAGCCCATCCGTACCGGTTACCTGGCTGGGCTTTCGATCACTATCCTGTTAGGGCAGCTGCCCAAATTATTCGGATTCTCGGTCGAAGGGGGGAATGCCGTTCAGGATGCCGTTGATTTCTTCGGTGCATTAGACCAGACCAATATTTACTCGATGCTCTTGGGTCTTTCTTGCATCATTCTGGTTTTAGGTCTGAAAATTTGGAAACCATCTATCCCTGGAATATTGATAGCTGTTCTTCTCACCATAGCCCTTACCAGTTTTTTTAACCTTGCTGCAGAAGGGGTGGAGGTCATTGGGGTGCTGCCTCAAGGTTTCCCAAGACCATCCATCCCGATTGTAGATCCTGACCATCTCCTGCAGCTGGCGGTGGCTGCTCTGGGTATCACGCTGGTGGCGATCGGTGACACGATCTCCACCTCCTCGGGTTTTGCTGCCAGGAAAGGATACGAGGTGGATGCCGATCAGGAGATGGTCGGTATTGGTTCTGCCAATATTCTGGCGGGTTTCTTTTCAGGTTTTCCGGTCAGCACCAGCAGCTCGCGGACTGCCGTGGCGGATCAATCCGGTGCGAAGACACAGCTGACAGGCGTGTTCGCTGCTGTACTGGTTCTGCTGCTGATCGTTTTCGCTCCAGGTTTGTTCCGCAACCTCCCGCAAACCACTCTTGCGGCTATCGTCATTGTTGCTTCTATCAGTCTGTTCAACCTGCGTGAATTCTTGCATCTCTGGCGAGTGCGCAAGAGTGAATTCGCGATTGCCGTCATCAGCCTGTTGGTGGTCGTCCTGTTTGGTGTGTTGGAAGGGATCGTCATTGCAGTGGTCATCTCCATCCTAAGATTTTTCCAAAGAGCCTGGCGTCCGTATTCTGCAATATTGGGGAAACCGGACAGGGTGCCTGGTTATCACGATATCAAACATTATCCGCACGCATACCGCATTCCAGGATTGGTGATCGTTCGCTGGGATGCACCGCTTTTCTTCGCCAACGCAAACTTGTTCAGGAAATGGATCCGGGAGCTGGTTTCCAGCGCCCATCCTAAACCAGTCTGGATCCTCGTTGCAGCAGAACCGATAACGGATGTGGACACAACTGCCGCAGATGTACTCGTTGACCTCGACATGGAGTTGAATTCCCAGGAAATCCACCTTGCATTGGCAGAGCTGAAAGACCCGGTCAGGGAAAAGATTGAGCGCTATGGTTTATACGAGACCATAAACCGCCGTCATTTTTACCCTACCATTGACCGGGCGGTGCAGGCGTTCAACGAGGAACTGCGCCAGGGGATCATCTCGCTGGATTAATAGCTGCCCCGAAAAAGACGAACAAGATAAATAAGGTTATAATAGTCGGTGAACTACGATGGTTTGGCGCGTTCGTGAAAAAGGTAGGAATCCATGTACACTGTTATGTTTACCGACATCGCCGGTAGCACCCGGCTCTGGCAGCAGCATCCCCAGCAGATGAGCAAATCGCTGGCAGTCCACGACAAAGTTATACACCAGTCTATCAACCAGCATGAGGGCAGGATTTTAAAGTCTACCCGGGGATGGCGTCATGGCGGTTTTCAATTCTGTGGGTGACTCAGTCTGTTCCGCCGTGGCGATCCAGAAAAATCTGAAAAGCCAGGACTGGAACGAGACTGGCGCTTTGCACGTTCGCATTGGTCTGCACACAGGTGAGGTCGAGGAGCGGGATGGCGATATCTTCGGTACAACGATCAATAAAGCCTCCAGGATCATGTCGATGGCATCAGCAGGGCAGATACTGATCTCGGACCTGACCACAGCCTTATTAAAGGAACATCCCCAGGAAGAAATCAGCTTCATGGAACTGGGCAATTATCACCTGCGCGGTCTCCCCGGTCAGACAAAGCTCTTCCAGCTGAACCACCCCGAACTGGCGCATGATTTCCCTCCGTTGAGCGGGAGCAATGAAGTGCCCAATAACCTGCCCGCCAACCTTGCCAGTTTCATCGGCAGGCAGAAGGAGCTGGCTCAAATTACCAACCTGCTGGTAGACACCGCTGAGCATACTCAGCGCATCCGCCTGGTCACCCTGGCTGGTCCTGGGGGAACCGGTAAAACGCGCCTGTCTGTCGAAGCCGGGAAGATGATGCGGCAGGCATTCCCGGATGGGGTCTGGATCGTTGAGCTTGCACCGTTATCCGAACCAGAGAAGATCCCTTATGCTCTCGCAGAAGTTTTCCACCTTCAAGAGACCGCCGGGACTCCGCTGCGTGAAATGTTGACGCAGTATCTGATCGGCAGGCAGCTCTTGTTGATCTTCGATAACTGCGAGCACCTCATCGAGTTCGAGTGCGGAATGGATCGAGCATTTCCTGCAGCATTGTCCCATGGTGCAGGTGCTGGCAAGCAGCCGCGAATCGCTGGGTGTTTACGGCGAACAGGTGGTGCGCATTCCCTCGCTGCCCCTTCCACCGGAAAACACGAGTGATTGGGAGTTGATCAGCCAGAGCGAGTCCGTGCAGTTGATGATGGAAAGGGCGCGCTCCGTCAATGCCCAGGTGATCCTGACGGAGGAAAACCGCCTGGCAGTCGCTCAAATCTGCCGCCGACTGGACGGCATTCCCCTGGCAATCGAGCTCGCTGCTGCACGCCTGGCGATCTTTACCCCGGTCCAGATCCTGCAGAGGCTTGATGACCGCTTCCGCCTGCTGACCGGCGGCAGCCGCACAGCCCTGCCTCGCCAGCAGACGCTCAAGGCATTGATCGATTGGAGCTACGGGATCCTGTCCGAGGAAGAAAAGAACCTGCTCCAGGATCTCAGCGTGTTTCGCGGCGGCTGGACAATCGACTCTGCCATGGATATCTCCCCTGAAGTGGACATCTTCACCCTCCTTCCCCAGCTGGTTAACAAATCTATGGTGGTGGTGGAACCGGAAGGCGATGAAATGCGCTACCATTTTCTAGAAACGATCCGACAGTATGCCCGCGACCGCCTGATGGAATCCGGAAGGGTTCACCAGGTTCGCACCCGCCACCTGACATACTTCCTCAATTTTTCAAACCCACCCACCGATGGTGGACTAGAAAACCAGAATGAATTCAACAAGCGCTGCAGTGCTAACATCGATAACATCCGCGGCGCCCTGGCATGGGCAAAGGAACATGATCCTGTATCAGCGGGTGAACTGGCTGGAAAATTGTTCATGTTCTGGACTTATTCAGGTTTGTGGAATGAAGCCAGAGAATTGCTGTTGGCGATCAGGGCAGAATTGGATGACATCCCGGTGAACGTTCACGACACCCGGTATAAAACAGCTTATGCGCACGTTCTGCTTGCCTTGACCTCAATTTACGGCATGATGGGGGAGTCATCCAGGGCTATCGATGAAGGAGAGAAGGCAATCAGCCTGTATCACGAGGTGGGTGATAAAGATTTTCTTCCCTGGACCCTCTTGACTAATGCCGTTAATGCTTTCCACCAACAAAAAATCGAGCTTATGCTCTCTGCCCTGGATGAGGCAGATGAACTCGGCAAACAGACCGGTCAGGATGTCATCACCTCCGGAGTCCTGATCGGTAGGAGCCTGTTCGCCATGGCGGTCGAACGCGACCTGGATAAAGCCCGTTCGTTGGCGAACCAGGCGTTTTCGATCTCACCCGGCTGGGGAACCTTTTCCGCTGGAATTCAATTCATGATCCAGATGGAGATAATATCCGGAAACTGGGATGAAGCCAGGTGCTGGGTGGACCGCGGCATTGAGCTTACCGTCCAGGCAGGACATCCTCCCAACCACCACTTCTTCAGCATGTTCGAAAACCACAGGGGGCACATTGAGCGGAAATCCGGGAACCTGGAAGCGGCGGAACACATCTACAAGCGCACCATCCAGGTGTTTTTCGACCGGCATAACCAGGCTGCTGCCTGCAATATTCTGGAATGTTTTGCCTTCATCGCCGTGCAGAAAGGACGTGAGCAAAGAGCAGCCAGGTTATTCGGTGCGGCGGAGAGCATCCGCGCCCGGATCGAGGAAACGATGACCCCCGTGGAACAGATCGAGTACGCTGGCTTTGTCGAGCAACTGCGCGGCGACATGCCGGTCGAGGAATTGGAAAAAGAGTGGGTGGAGGGGAAGAAATTGAGCCTAACCGAAGCTGTCCGCTACGCCCAGGACTACGCCGAAATCTGAAACATCATCGCCCCGCTGGCGATGTACCTCACCGGGACGGGCAACCGTTCCGCCAGCATCTGAGCCTGGCGCTTCACCGCCGGGATCTCGCTGGCGCTGTGCAGGCTCTCGATCACCGGCATACCCATCTCCAGGCAGGCGATGACGATGAACTCGCTCATCTCGCCGATGATGATTGCCTCTGCGCCCATCTCGCCGGCAGCCTGGGGCATGTGCAGCTGGTTCTCGCCGAATCCACCGATCAGGAAGGCAAACCGGCGCACCTTTTTCGCCGGATCCCCAAATACCCGGTAATCGGGGAACTGCAGCCCGGTTGAAACCTTTTGGCTGAGTTCCTGGATGGTGATCGGACGTGGCAATTCCATTACGGAGAAGAATTTCTGCCTGGCGGTCACTCTTAACCCCGGCAGATGCAATGCAGCAACAGCCTGGTCGGGGACGCCATCCTCGATGAGCGCATCCCAGTTCGAGTGGCTGCGGTAGACGACCAGGTTGTTTTCCTCCAGCAGCCTGCGGCGCAGGTTGTTGGAGAAGATCTCGTGTTCTGCCGGACCCTGATACCACGGGCTGGTCTGCGGCTGCATCCAGACGCTCTCGTGGCAGATGATCATGTTCAATTCCTGGTCCAGGCAGGTTTGAATACTGCCTGCGTGCACATTCCACATGCAGGCGACCCCGTGGATCTCCTGGTCGGCATCACCAAACACGAATCCCAATTCATCCCCGTGTATACCAGAATCCAAAGGGGCAATGGTTTCGAAAACAGCGGCAATATCACGAGCTACTGGCATATACTACCTCTCAGACGCAAAGTATAAGGTTGACGGCGATCCTGACAGGTTTACCGAGAAATTGATATATTGGCACTTTTAGCTACCGCGCTGGTTACTGGTGTAGGGCTTTTTTACTGTCAATCACCAAGCGTGGCAACCATGATCGCCTTGATGGTGTGCATACGATTCTCCGCCTGGGCGAAAACGATCGACATCTCCAACTCGAATACTTCCTCGGTCACTTCGAGGCTCTCCAGACCGGTCTTCTCGTAGATGTCCTCCCCGACCCTGGTCTCACGGTTGTGGAAGGCGGGCAGGCAGTGCATGAACTTGACTTTCGGGTTACCGGTTTTCTTGACCACGTCCATGTTGATCTGGTAGGGCTTGAGCAGCTTGATGCGCTCATCCCAGACTTCCTTTGCCTCACCCATCGAGACCCAAACGTCAGTGTAAAGGTAGTCCACGCCTTTGACGCCTTCCTCGACGTTCTCGGTGATGGTCAGGCGCGCGCCGGTCTCAGCCGCAATCTGCTTGCAGGTGTTCACCAGGCTCTCTTCAGGCCAGAGCGCCTTGGGGGCACACAGGCGCACGTCCATCCCCAGCTTGCAGCCGGTGACCATCAGTGAGTTGCCCATGTTGTTGCGCGCATCACCCAGGTAGCAGTAGGCGATCTCGGGCAGATTCTTGTCGCAGTGCTCCTGCATGGTCAGGATGTCGCAGATCATCTGGGTGGGATGGAACTGGTCGGTCAACCCGTTCCACACAGGCACCCCCGCATACTCTCCCAAGATTTCGACCAGCTCCTGCCCGAAGCCGCGGTATTCGATGCCATCGTACATGCGCCCCAGCACCCGGGCGGTGTCTTTCATCAACTCTTTGTGCCCAATCTGCGAACCGGATGGTCCCAGATAAGTCACATGAGCGCCCTGGTCGTAAGCCGCCACCTCGAAGGCGCAGCGCGTGCGCGTGGATGCCTTCTCGAAGATCAGGGCGATGTTCTTGCCTTTCAAGCGCGGCTGCTCGTAGCCGCCGTACTTGGCTGCTTTGAGATCCGCGGAAAGCTTGAGTAGAAACTTGAGCTCATCAGGGGTGAAATCGAGCTCCTTGAGGAAGTTCCTGTTGCGTAAGTTGAAAGCCATTTTGCATCTCCTTTGAGAATTTTGCTGGTTATTCTAGGTTGTCTTTACATGGATAATTTTCAATTCTACCGCATGTATGATCGTTCAAGCCCATTCATGCAGGTGAGATACAGGGCAATTGCATCTAAATGGGGTCAGATAATAATTGGCACGAAAATTGTACAGGTAAAAGAGGGAGGAAACAATTTTCATGGAAAAAGCAAAAGGCTTAGGAAACATAGAAAAGCATTTTGGGAAAATCACAGACCCGCGAGTAGAACGCACAAAGCGGCACAAATTATTGGACATCATCGTGATCACCATATGTGGGGTGATCTGTGGTGCGGATGACTGGGTCAATATAGAGATATTCGGGAAAGCCAAACTGGAATGGTTGAAGACATTCCTGGAATTACCGGGTGGGATCCCATCACACGACACATTGGGTCGAGTTTTTGCTGCGCTCGACCCGCAAGAATTCGAAAACAGTTTCATGGAGTGGGTAAGAGCAATCTTTGAGCTGACCAAGGGGCAAGTGATAGCGCTCGACGGGAAACAGATGCGAGGGTCGCTGGATAACAATAAAGGGAAACGGGCGATATATCTGGTGAATGCCTGGGCCAGTGGCAACCAGTTGGTGTTAGGTCAGTTGAAGGTGGATGAAAAGTCCAATGAGATCACAGCCATCCCGGCATTATTGGAGTTATTGGAAATCAACGGGTGCATCGTGACCATCGATGCCATCGGGACCCAGACCAGGATAGCAGAGACCATCCTGGAACGGGGAGGGGATTACCTGCTGGCGGTGAAGGAGAACCAGTCAAACCTCAAAGAAGATCTGGAGTACCTCTTTGGGGTGGATCGGGAGATCAATTTTGAGAATGCACCTTATCAGTACACAAAAATGATCAATAAGGGCCATGGCCGGATCGAGCTCCGCCAATGCTGGTGTATCTCCGACCCGGAATACCTGGAAGCGATCCGTGAACGTGAACGTTTCCCTGGCCTGAAGACACTGGTTATGATTGAGAGCGAACGCCGGATCAACGAGAAGGTAGAGTTGCAGACCCAGTTTTACATTACTAGCCTGGAATGCGATGCGAAGAAGATACTACAAGCCAAGAGAAGCCACTGGGAGATCGAAAACAGCGTACACTGGGTACTAGATATTGCTTTCAATGAGGACCGCAACCGGGTGCGTAAAAATTATGGGCCAGAAAACCTGGCAATCATTCGGAAAATGGCGCTGAATTTACTCAAACAGGAAAAAACACTGAAGGTCGGTATCAAGGGGAAACGATTACGCTGTGGTTGGGATACAGATTATCTGCTCAAAGTGTTGTCCGCTTAGCTGTTCCTGAAAGTTACCTCTTCTTGACGGTACAGTGATCAAAGATTACCTCCAAGTTGGAGGGCTTTTTGGATCCCCCAATAGAAGATGCAATTGCCCTGAGGTGAGATATCATGAGGTCTGGAAATCAGTTAAACCATTCCATTCCTACTGGTTGATGTTCGATTAGAATTACAATATCATCTGTCAAAAAATTAGCCTGAAAGGAAATAAATCCGTGCCAGACATCAAATTCGACCGTTATTATCGCTTCGAAGCACTCACCCAGCTGCTGCACGCTTACGCCGAGGAATATCCCACCTGGTCAAAATTGGCTCGATCGGCAAGAGCTACGAGGGCAGGGACATCTGGGTAGCTCCCGTGACCAACTTCGCCACCGAACCAATGACCGAGAAACCCGCCTTCTACGTCGACGGCAACATCCACGCCGTGGAGGTATCCGCCTCCACCGCCTGCCTGCACCACCTGCACTCTCTCATCAGTGGTTTTAACACTGATGAGACCATCACCCGTTGCCTGGACACCACGCACTTTCTACCTGATCCGCGCTTCAACCCGGACGGGGCTGAATGGGCTCTGGCGGACCGTCCCAAAATGGTGCGCTCGAGCACGCGTGCTTATCCGTACGACGAGGAACCGGTCGAGGGCTTGATGGCATACGAAGACATCGATGGCGATGGGCGCATCCTGCAGGTCCGCCTGTCGGATCCCAATGGCGCCTGGAAGCAGCACCCGGACGACCCGCGCCTGATGGTGCGCACGATCCGGTGGAGACCGGCGGCAAGTACTACAGCCTCCTCCCGGAGGGGAGGGTGGTGAATTATGACGGGGTGACCATCAAGGTGCTGCCGCCCAAACAGGGACTTGGACCTCAACCGCAACTTCCCCATGGAATGGCAACAAGGACAATGAGCAGCACGGCGCCGGTCCCTACCCCACCATCCGAGCCTGAGGTGCACGCCCTGGTCGATTTCTTCATCCGGCACAACAACATCTGCGGCGTCCTCACCTTCCACACCTTCAGCGGCGTCATCCTGCGACCCTACGCATCCAAACCAGACGACGACCTGCCGGTCAACGACCTGTGGACTTACCAGAAGCTGGGGCAAAAAGGCACCGACCTGACCGGCTATCCGGCGATTTCCATCTTCCACGAGTTTAAATCCCATCCCAAGCAGGTCATCTCAGGCGGATTAGGACTGGACCTACGAGCACCTGGGGATGTTCTTCTTCGTGGTCGAATTGTGGTCGCCCATGCGCCAGGCGGGGATCAAGGATTACAAGTTCATCGACTGGTACCACGAGAGCATCCCGTTGAAGATGACCTCGCACTGATGAAGTGGAATGATGAGCATCTGGACGGAAAGGGCTTCGTCGAATGGTATCCCTACGAGCACCCCGAGCTCGGGCAGGTGGAGCTGGGCGGTTGGGACATGATGGCATGGGGGAACCCGCCGGCATCGCACCTGGAGAAAGAGAT
>CAVOGL010000023.1:0-643546 GCA_963695415.1 uncultured Chloroflexia bacterium
CAGGGACCGCTCCCTGTTCTACTTCGACTCCGTCCGAGAGGAATGGGTGCTGATCCCCAGTGAAATCGACCACGAAGCCGGGGTCATCCGGACGCGGGTCTACCACCTCACCGTCTTCGATGATGACCTGAATGAACTGCAGATGGCGCAGATGCCGACCATCCAGGCAAGCGTCGACAGCACGGGCAGCGCCTCATACAGCTACCCGCTGTGGACGCCGCCGGGACCGGGAGGCTTGCAGCCTACCCTCGCATTGAGCTACAACAGCGCCATGGTAGACGACGCCATGATCTCCCTGACCCAGGGAGGCTGGGTGGGGATGGGCTGGTCGCTGGACGCGGGATACATCCAGAGAGATACCCATGGGACGGACAGGTCTCGAGTGATGACACCTACGACCTGGTGCTGAACGGGGTGTCTGGGACAATGCTTCTGGACACGGAAGGAAAATACCACCTGGAAGAGCGCAACTTCTGGAAGATCGAATACGCCAGCGACACATGGACGGTATGGGACAAAGAAGGCAATAAGTACATCTTCGGTAAAGACGGCGGCAGCCGCGCCAACCAGATCCGCTATGGGCACCAAACTACAACTGCCCGTTGAGCGAACTACACCTGGCGCTGGGGCTTGTCGGAAGTGGAAAACAAATATGGCAAGAAACTGACCTACAGCTACTACGAAGACAGCAAGACCGTGACCATCAACCCTTGTGACGAGGATGACACCAAGACCGTAGAAATCGCCCAGTACCTGGACACGATCAACTACCCGAACGGCAAATACCGGGTGCAGTTCCTGCGGGAAGGACGCAGCGACTACACCAGCCGCTGGTGGGGGTTCTCGACATACAACGTGCTCTTCCACCGCTACCGGTTAGACAAAGTGCTGGTGCAGCATAACGGAGCATCGGGTGGGAGACCGTGCGCAGCTATGACCTGAGCTACGCAGCCGAGATCTACCCGGACCACACCTGGGATGCGGGAGGCAAATCGTTCGGGATCAGCACGATCCAGGAAACCGGTCTGGACTCGCAGACGCGGCCTGCAACCAGCTTTACATACGATGACATGCACCTGGTGGAGGCAGACAACGGCTTCGGGGGCACCGTAGAGTACGAATATGAGAGCGACCCGTGGGCGGAGATCGTGGCAGAGGAAGACGACTACATCCACACCACACCTGATGGCAGCTGTCCATACGCCTGGAATGGAGACGTTGACTGTGAAGGAAATCCAACTCATCGTTGATGGGACAGGATCGAAACTGATCGGCAACAACGTTCAGCCTGGGGCAGTTTATGAAGTGCACATCAAACTGACCAACAAACGTGCGAGCAGCAACCCGAACCCATTGACCGTCACCTTCGAATATGCCGGTTCTGGAGGGCGGATGACCATCTACGATGGGTCTGTGCCGCAATATGGCGTGGTGGAGCTGACCACGAAATTCGTCATGCCGATGGACGCCTACCGTCTAAAATGGAAAGTGGATACGGGGATAAATTCCGCGTCAATGACATGCAAACGCGCCTGATGCTCACGCGCTACCGGGTGACCCGTTCCCGGGTAGTCGAAAGCGCCACCAGCGGCGGCGAAGGGGACACCGGCAGCATCCTCACCTACGAATACGACGCACCCGCCAGCAACGACGAAGACCATTCCGCCGCAGTAGAAGCGGACCAGACTTATGCGGCGCCCTACCGCGACTTCCGCGGGCACGCCGCCAGCCGCGTGGTGGGCATGGCGGACGGCACGGGGCAGCAACTGGCGACCACCACCTGGCAGCGCCAGGACGACGACCTGACCGGCAAAGTCGTGGGCACGATGACCATGCTCGAAAACTACCACCAGGCGTTCGAAAGCAGCGTGTGCGGGAGCGGGTGGACGTGCGGGGGCAACACACCCGCCATCGAGCGCGCCCAGGGAGACAACGCCCTGCACATCAACGACGAAGACGGCAACTGGAACACCACCGTCGAGCGCGGCGAGTACGTGGCGGACGGAGAAAGCGTGGCGATGCAGTTCAAAGTCACCAACAGCGTATCCGGGCAGCGGGACATGCTCCTGGGGCTGAAAAGCGGCACCTGGGGCACGGGCTTCAACCGCTTCGGCATCAAAATCCACGCCGACGGCACAGTGAGAGCGGAATACTGCAGCGGGACCACCTGCATCGACAGCAACTACCTGCTGGGCGGCAACGCCCTCGAGCTGGACGCCTGGTATGTGCTGGCGCTGATGCGTGACGAAACCAATGGCTACTGGCTGCGCCTGTGGGAGCGGGACAACCCAGCGGCAGGCAGCGAATTCCGGCAGGCGCGCAGCAGCGCCAACCCGTGGACCTTCAAAGCGTGGGTCAACCTGGGCAACCTGTGGCTGGACGAATACAGCGCTGGCGAACTGCGCAGCCTGGACATGCTCGAATACAGCCTGGGATATGGCGAAGACGACCCCGTCACCAAGGAAGGGTTCAGCAGCTATGACGACCTGCAGATCCAGTGGAGCCCGCTCATCAGCCAGCGCAGCCTGAACTTCGAAGGCGGGAGCCTGTACCTGGGCAGCCGCCTCACCAACAAATACCTGCAATATGACCAGAACTACAACCAGTACGGCAGCCTGACGCGGGTGGAAGAAGCCGTGTGGGACGGCAGCGGCTGGGAGGACTACCGGGCAACCTGGACGCGCTTCTACCCCAACACCAGCGGCGGTCTCTACCTGGTCGGGCTGCCGGCAACCGTCTACGGGTACGACTGCCCGGTTACGGGCTGTGACTACGGCATCCAGAACCTGGTCAGCTCGAACAAATTCATCTACGACACAAACACCAGCGAGACCACGCCGCCCAGCGCCGGCGAACTCACCTGGAGGCGTGAGTTCGTCTGCTTCGCTGACAGCAGCAGCGTGTGTTACCCGGGCTACAACTCGGGGCACACCATCAAACGCTACCGCGACCAGAAGACCACCTACGACAGCTACGGCAACCCGGTGAGCGTCACCTCGTACGGCGGCTATGGGGAGAATGCCACGTTTGCCTCAACCGATGCCTACCACCACCAGCATGGCATACGACCCGGACTACCACACCTACCGGGTCTGGCAGCGCCAGTCATTGGAGGGATCGCGGGTGAGTGAGAGCAGCTACGGCTACGACTACCGGCTGGGGCTGCCGGACGTGGAGATCGACGCCAACGGGTCAGTCAGCACGGCGGAATATGACGGCTTCGGCTCACCCACCGTCCTGCGCCGGGCGGGGGATGAGAGCGGGAGAGCGACCCTGGGGGCAGGCTACTTCACCTCCTGGCAGCCGTTCATGATCGACCTCCAGCAGAAGACCAGCCAGAACGAATATGCCCCCTACTACAACGTGCGCAGGTTCTACGACGGCAAGGGCAGGCTGATCCAGGAGCAGGTCGCCAAAGCCACCCTGCACGACAACGCCTGCTCCACGGACGGGGACCTCAACCCGGACACCTGCGACATCCTCGTCGACACCTGGTACTCGGCGGATGGGCTGGAACACAGACAGTCCGTGCCCTACGCCGTCGCCTACTGGTACAGCGGGATGCCGGGCTACGGCACCCCCTACCGCGGGCAGCGCATCGAGCCTGGGGAGAGCAGCCCGGTGGCGTACACCTCCACCCAATATGATCTCCTGGGAAGAGTGGTGAAGGTCGTGGCGCCGGACGGCACCGAGACCAGCACGAGCTACGAAATCGTCTCAGAGCAGGGCAGGGCTGTATTTGCAGACCTGCGTCACCGACGGCAAGGAGCACCAGACCTGCACACTGAGCGACAGCCGCGGCAGGGCGGTGGAAGTCGATGCGCCGGAAGGACCGGGAGTGGCGTATACTTATGATGGGATGGACCGTTTACTCACCGCCACGATGGGCAATGCCGTCACGAGCATCAGCTACGACTTCGCCGGCAGGAAGATGGGGATGGATGACGCTGACATGGGCGAGTGGAGCTACGAGTACGACGGGCTCAACGCCCTGACGAAGCAGACCGACGCGCGCGGCTGTGTTACCAACCTGACCTACGACGATGCAGGCAGGCTGGTGAATAAGAACTACCTCACCTCGGGCTGCGGTGCAGAAGACACGACGGCATGTCACCAACGAATATGACGGCGTGCTGAACTGGGAGCCGTTCGACAGTGGCCAGCGACCGGATGGGTCAAAGTGGGCAGCGTCAGCGTCAGCAGTGGGCAACTGCACCTGACGGGGAACACGACAGTGATTACAGCGACCAATGCCCAGCGCACAGAAGCGCTGAAGGACGGGCAGGCAGTACGCTTCCGCTTCAAGGTGAACACCACCAGCGCCCGGGCGAACCTGATGGTGGAGCGGGGGACCGATGGGAATTCTAACTACCGGCGCTGGTCGCTGGAGCTGACCGGTGGGAACCTGATGCGGGTTTACAACCAGGGCACGAGCAGCGCCAGCACAAGCCTGATGGCGCTGAAAGCGGACACGTGGTACGAAGTCGTGTTGGGGATCGACGGCAGCGACCCGAGCACAGCATCTTCGAGCCATGCGCCGCGCATGCGGCTGGTGGTGTGGGAGGCCGATAATCCGGACAATTGGGCACAGAGCCTCGAGCCATTTGCCGCCAATTGGAGCTACAGCGACTGGGTGTACCTGGTGCAGGTCAAGAACGGGATAGTGGACATCGAGTATGAGCAGGAATATGACGACGGCGCCATCGGGCAGAGGACGGAGATGACGGACGGGTCGGGAAACACCGCCTGGGAGTACACCCCCCGGGGAGAAGTGGAGAAGGAGAGCAAAGTTGTCACCGGCAGCGGCACGTTTGTGACGAAATGGGGCTATCACCCGGATGGATCGATGAGGTGGATGCAGTACCCGGACAACGAGAAGCTGACCTACGCCTACCTGCCGCAGAAGACCCTGAAAGACCGTGCAGACCAGCCTGGAAAGCGGATTGTATTACGTGTACAGCACTGACTACGATGCCGCCAATCGCCTCGTCCAGCAGAAGCGGGGCGGATCGAACAACCTGCTGACGCAGTTCAGCTACTTCGCCTGGGACACGCCGAATGGCAATGGCAGGCTGCCGCTTCCGCTTAGGCAGATCAAGGCAGGCACAGTCGCCAGCCAGACTTCGCTGCTGGACCTGCGCTACTACACAGGCACCAACACCCCGGAGTATGATCGCGGTCGGCAATATCAAGAAAATCTACGACTACAAGAATGGGATCGCCGCAGACACAAACGTTTGGTTACGATAACCTCGACAGGTTGACGTCCGCACAGGCTTCTGGCGGGACCAATGGCATCTATGCCACAGAAACCTACACCTACACCGCCACAACGGGTAATTTGTATTCGAAAGCCGGCGTCACCTACACCTATGGCAACTCCGATCACGCCCATGCGGTGACGTCATTGAGCAACGGGAACACGTACGGATATGATGCCAACGGAAACCAGACCTCACGCACAATAGGGGGGACTGCCTACGCCCTGAGCTATGATGCTGAGAACAGGTTGGTGAAAGTGACCTGGTTAGGATCAAACAGGATGGACTTTAACTATGATGGGGATGGTAATCGTGTCACGAGCGTTCTCAACACAAGTACCACGACCACCTTCGTGGGCATGTACTATGAAGTTACTGGCAGCGTGATTACCAAATATTATTATGCAGACACCACACGTGTCGCCATGCGCACCTCGAGCGGGGTGAGGTACATCTTCGGAGACCACCTCGGTTCCACCAGCATCACTGCGGAAGGGAGTGGTAATAACCCAATTCGCCAGCTTTACAAAGCCTGGGGAGAAGTGAGGTACTCATCGGGGAGCCTGCCGACGAAATATGCTTATACGGGGCAATATTCCTACGCAGGCGAGATAGGGCTGCTGTATTATGTGGCGAGATTTTACGACCCTTATCTTAACCGCTGGACCAGTCCAGATAGCATTATTCCCGACCAGTATGACTCACAAAGTTACAATCGCTACACTTATGTCAAAAATAATCCCGTAAGATACAATGACCCATCCGGTCATGTTGAGTGTGATATACGTGGATGTTTCAACACCAGTGGTCAACAAGTCAGACCGCCAACACACACTGCTTGGGATTTAGAATCTTTATGTATCAACCCGAAAGATGATGTTGTTCTTACCGATGGTGGTCTCAAAGCCAAGGAATTATACATGTGGGCAAGATCAAATCGTGGATGGTGGAACAACAATCGAGTAGATAGTATGACGGTTGAGCAATATTTGGGGATTTATTTACTACATGAGTTTGCTGGTCATCGAAAAGATGAAGTATCAAGATATATCACGGATGTCACAGGATACCAGTTATTCATAAAAAATCCTCCCAAAGGATCTAACGCCCCTTACTGTCCGGGTGAGGTCTGCCAGAATGGCGCCTTTAATTTGATCTCGGCATACCAAGGGAATGATAAATACCCCAAGGATAATTATATGCTTAGGCGGTTCACTAACATGCAAGATATGCCGATGAAAGATTACGATGAGGAAAATCTAGCCCCAGCCGCTAAGGAATATGGCGATGCCCTTTTTACTGATCGAGCAAGGTATGAGCTTGGAAATCCCAACACGGTACCGTGGGATTGGGGAAATAAATGGAACGATAAATTAATGGGTTACCAATTCACTGTATACAATGTAGGAAACCAATTAATGTATATATTTCCTAATGAGTAGCGATAAGACAATAATTGATTCAAAACAAGATCAGGTTATGAAATGAAATGGATTACTCCCTTCATATTGTGCTTACTATTGTTAATGTTTTTCGAGGGATGTGCCCGACCCCCTGTACAGACTGAAACTGATCAACCAGATGTAGAGCCTCGATTCTCATCCGAGACTTCTACCTCGACGGTCATGCCAGTGATTACCAGTTCCCCTATTACATCAGCTACGCACACACCTGTACCAACAAGAACACGTATCCTTGCCACCACAGAATCCCCCACGGAGACTTCTACACCTACTCCAGAGTTCCATCAATCCTGTCTTTCCCTGCTTCAGTCACCAATCTCAGGGATGAATTTAACAGGGAATATTATCCTTGTCGGAGATTTTGGATCTTACCTTTATCAACCATCGTCTGGAGAAACCAACTTAATTCCTTTAGGGAAAATATACAACGTTCAGGTTTCTCCAGACGGGACAAGATATGCGGGTGTGGATGAAGAAGATGGAAAGATAAAAGTTTTTTCTGCACAGGGGGAACTATTGGCGATCTTGAAAGAGGGAGAGCATCCTTATGCCATCGACCGGTGGCTCGATAACCATCATATCCTACTAGCCATTATGAAAATTATGGAGGCTGACGGTCATTTTTGGGTGGATATACCACAAGATGAAGTCGTAATCGATATCTTAACCGGTCAAGAGCAGTTTCTCTCCTCTGACTACCCCGGTATTGATGACGTAACTCCTCAAATTGGAGAGGAAGGTCCAACTAGGACGAAATACGATGCTACATTGAGAAGAGTGGTCTATCAAGGCTTTCTCGAGGAGTACGGCGAGTGGGGTCATGTGCTATGGGATGTGGAAAGAGGGGAGAAAATCGCTCAGATAGTAACCGGCGGCGGAAATGCCCCGAAATGGTCACCGGACGAATCGAAAATTGTGGTAAACGCGAGATATGAAGGAGAATTCTATGTCATGACTCGGGATGGTGAGGTAAGCAAGATTTCTCATTTGAACGAAGAAGGGAAAGATGGCTCTCCACCAGAACGTGTTTTTTACTCACAGAAATATAGCTGGTCACCGGATGGCAGGGATCTTGCATTCTGGAAGGAAACAGCTAGAAATGGATTTGACGAAGCCACCCTGGCTGTACTGGACACGGAGACGGGAGACGAAACCAACTACTGTCTGTCAGCTGGAAATTTAGAAGACACATCAATGGTTATCTACGATCTTGTTTGGTCACTAGATGGGAAATCGCTGGTGATGATCGCCAACCGGGATGAAGAGGGCAATTACGATACGGTCCTGGTAGATCTGGATGGGGGAACTATATCGACAATTGCGGAAAATCTCATACCGCAGGGATGGTTGGATACCAGTCCAAAGTGAAACAAAATAACCTTAATATAATAGGGTCTGTTTACTTTAAAACCAATAGCTCGATTTCAAGCCGCTACAAATACGTGAAAGCAGCCACCTATGACGTGGCGGGGAGGCTGGATGTACGCTCCCTGGGAGCCACCAGCCTGGTAGGCACCCCCGTACTCAAGACGAATCTTGATTATTACGCCTGGAACCAGCAAGGAGGCCGGCTGAAATACCTGCAGTCAGGCATCCCGTCAAGCCTCACATCCTTACAGAGCTTTGAGTATGACTACGACCCGGTGGGCAATATTGACTGGATCAAAGATTATAAGGCGGGTGGAACACAAACTCAAACCTTTAACTATGACACGATCGACAGGCTGAAGGACGCCGTCGCCAGTGGAGGGGTTGGGGGTACCTACGCCAAGGAATATTACACCTACAACGCCACCACGGGCAACCTCCTGACCAAAGCAGGCATCACCTATTACTACGAAGATGGCAACCACCCACATGCGGTGACCTCTCTCTCCAACGGCAACAGCTACACATATGATTCGAATGGGAACCAGCTGACCAAGACAGTCCCATATGTGGGAACGCAAACGCGCAAATTCGACGCCGAGAACCGGCTGGTGGAGGTGACCGGGACAGCCTCGGCGAATTTTGATTACGACGGGGACGGTAACCGCGTCAGAGGTTATGCAGGCGGAACCACCACCGTCTACATCGGAGCAGCTTTCGAGTGGACTGGCTCGACCAGCACGATGAAGCGTTATTATTACTCCGGCTCAGTACGCATCGCTGTACGCGTGGGTAATGGCTCTGGCACCACGGGTCTGTCCTGGCTCTTGGGCGATGATCCTTCGCGTTCGCTCAGGATAAACCTGGGCAGCACCAGCCTGACGGTGAGCGTGACCGCGGTGAAGACGGGAGAACTTCGTTATAAACCGTATGGTGAAGTAGGTTTCATGTCGAAGAACCAGCCGAATAGGTTTTTACCATTCTATATTCGTTCATTGTAGAGATTGGGTTGCTGTTTAGGGTCACTCGACGCGACGATCCTGGAAATGCTATCTCGTCCAGAAGCTGAGCGTCTCGATGTGGTAGGTCTGTGGGAACATGTCATACAGCGTGATTTCCCTCAAGCGGTAACCGCCCGCGCTCAGGCGCTTTGCGTCGCGCGCCAGGGTGGAAGGGTCGCAGGAGATGTATGCAATGAGTTCCGGCTGGAGCCGGAGCAGGGCGTCGAGGGCGTGGCGGTCGAGACCGGCGCGCGGCGGGTCGACGACGACAAGCTGAGGAGAGTTGATGTCCAGTCCGGGGAGGGCGGCTTCGACCTCCGCTTCGTAGATCTCGACGTGGTCGTATTCGTCCAGGTTTTGTGCGAAGTCGTCCACCGCGGAAGGGGATGATTCGATCCCGACCAGCCTGCCCGACAGCGGCGCCAGGAAGGCGCTGAACAGCCCGACGCCGCAGTACAGGTCGCAGACCACTGAGGCAGGCGCCAGGTCGATATACCGCGCTACCCCATCGAGCAGCCCGGTGACCAGCTTCCCCGCCATGGCGGTGTTCGCCTGGAAGAACGAGCCGGCGGAGACGCGGAAGACTTTCCCCAACACTTCCATGTGAATGTTCTCGGAACCAGCGACGACGATGGAACCGTGCGGGCTGAGGTGGACGACCGAGACATCCAACTCCTCCACGGACAGGTCCGGGGGGTGGAGCTCGTCGCTCTCCAGGATCACCTGGACATCAGCATCCATACCCGCTCCCCCGGCGTTTGCGCGCAGACCCACGCGTGCTACGCCCGTGCCGGCTTCGAACTCGAGCAGGCGCCAGACCTGCGAGATCGCTTCTTCGGGCAGGTGGCATTCCCTCACCGCCATGATGCCCGTCTCCGGGCTGGCGGAGATGTAACCCAGGGCGCCGGCTTCGTCCAGGTGGAATTGGACGTGGTTGCGGTAATAGTAAATTTCAGGCGCAGGAACGGGTTCCAGCGCGTTCGGGTCCGCCAGCTTGCCGATGCGCTCAAGCTGGTCGATCAAAATGGCGTTCTTGAGGCGCAGCTGTTCGGGGTAAGGGATGTGCTGGTAGTGGCAGCCGCCGCAGACCTGGAAATGGGCGCAAAGCGGCTTTACGCGCAGCGGGGAGGGATCCAACACCTCGAGCAGCTCTGCACGCGCGAAAGCCGCGTTTCGACTTAACCACCCGGGCACGCACGGTTTCGCCGGGGAGGGCGAAGGGCACAAAAACAGCGCGCCCGTCCGGCAGGCGCCCCATCGCCTCGCCGCCGTATACCATTTTTTCTGTCTTGGTCGTGATCGTCTCAGTCTGCATGTGTAGATAATAACTCGGTTAAGGAAGGCTGTCATTACTGCCCTGCTGATTATAATCGAGCCAGACTGATTGGTAACGATGCGTAAATTATTGCTCTTCATCACTTTCCTCGTCCTCACCAGCCTGTCCTGCCAGGCGGTGATGGGCAGGCTGGCAGAATCACCGGCATTGGCGGATGGTCCAGCAGCGGTCACCGCGGTTGTGGAAACGCCGTACCCGGATCAGAGTGATGAGTCCAGAGATGAAATATCTGGGGAGCGGCAGGAGGCGACGGAGCCAGCTCCACCAGCGCTCGAAGAGAACGAAAGCCCCCCCGATCTCGAGGTGCGCTTCCACCCGGATGGACCGCTATACGTGGGGGACCGGGTGAGTATCGAGGTGATCCCTGCCGGCGACACCCGGTTGAGCGAGCTGGAGGATATCCAGGTGGAGGTGCGCCTGGGTGAAGATGGCGAAGAGACCGGCATGGCGGGTTTTAAGCCTTTCGGCATCGGCGGCAGGACCCAGGCGACGTTGAAATGGATCTGGGACACCAGCGATCTCCCGGCAGGGGAACATACCCTGTCTTTCAGCCTGGAGCCGGACGGCGCTGCGTGGACGGAGACGGTTGTGCTGCTGCCTGCCGGGCAGGTGCCGTCCCCGGAGCCGGAGGGCGCGCTGGATGCAGGTGGAAAGCGAGTGCTGCATCTATCACTTCATCTCCGGCACCGAGGCGCACCGCGACCTGGAGGAGCTGATCGAGCTGGCTGAGGCGATGTCTGCCAGCGCCCGAGAGAAGGTGGGTGAGGGGGAGATTGAGCCACCCAAATTGACCCTCCGGGTGGATGGTCAGGATGCGGATCCATCGGAAAAGATCAAGATCACCTTCCTGCCGCGCGTGCTGGGTCATGGCGGCTTTGCCGGGGAGGAGATCTCCGTCTCGTACCTGGACCGCAATTACGCCGGCGGGGGGATGGACCTGGTGCTGCACCACGAGATGGTGCACATCCTCGACAGCCGCCTGGGCGGGGAATACCGCCCCAGCCTGTTCGTGGAGGGGCTGGCGGTGTACCTGAGCGGCGGTCATTTCAAAGCGGAGCCGCTGTTCGAGCGCGCTGCTGGGCTGCTCCAGCCTGAAGCGGGTTGTGTGCCTGCCAGCGAGATCGTTGCGGGGGAGGCAGACCCCGCCCCGGAAGACCCCGTGTGCCGCCTGGGCAGCTACCTGCCGCTGCAGCCCTTGATGGACGATTTTTACTTCTCGCAGCACGAGACAGGCTACCTGCAGGCGGGGGCGCTGGTCGAGTTCATGGTCGGAACCTGGGGCAGGGACGCTTTCGACGCCTTCTACCGCGATATCGAGCCGCTGCAGGAGCCAGAAGGGCAGGAGCAGGGCGTGATACCGTCCAGGGCGGTGGACCAGGCGCTGGGGGAGCATTTCGACCTGACCCTGGCGGAGCTTGAGGGGCTTTTCATCGCCGCGCTGGAGGAGGTGGACGTGACGGCGGGATGGGTGGAGGATGTGCGCCTCACCGTCGCCTTCTACGACACCGTCCGGCGTTACCAGGAGCTGCTGGACCCGTCAGCATATTTCCTCTACGCCTGGCTGCCGGGGAACGCGGAGATGCGGGAAGAAGGCATCGTCGCCGATTATTTGCGCCGCCCGATCTCAGAAGAGAACGTCACTCTCGAATCCCTGCTGGTGCAGGCGGATGAGGAGCTGCGCCAGGGCGATTTCCCTGCGGTTCAGCGCCTGCTGGATACGGTCAACCGGCGGTTGGATCAGGTTGAGTAGGGGCACGTTGCAACGTGCCTCTACGAATTGCAACGTGCCCCTACGAATTGCAACGTGCCCCTACGAATTGCAACGTACCCCTACTGGATATCTCCGAGGTAGTGGTAGGGGGTGGAAATGTGTGATGTCAGGCGCGGGAAGAGGGTCTCGACCAGGTCCCGCGTTTCAGCTTTGACGAGGGTGTCGGGCCAGGCGTCTGAGAGCTCGTCCAGGCTGCGGTAGCCGCTGACCAGGCGCACGAAGGCATCGGGCGGGATGCACAGGTCCCCGCCGTCCGCGCCCATGGAGCTGTCGACGAAGCCGAGGGCATCGATCCGGGTGAGGTCCCCCTGGCGGAAGCTCAGCTTCCATGCCTGGCGGTACAGGTTGATCACCAGGTGCAAGGCGGTGTCTTTCCAGGCGGATGCCCTCAGGCGGGTTTCGAAAAGCGGGGAGAGTTTTTCCAGGAACTGCCGCACGTCGCTGATATTCCACAACCACTGCCCGCCGGGAATGAGGCGGCTGCCCCCTGCTGTTTCTGCCAGTTCTCGAGCTGCCTGTGTCAGGGGTGCGGCAGGCAAGCGATTGATGCGGATTTCTTGTGTGAGGTTTCCGGGCTGACCATGGCTTCGCAGGCGCTGCAGCAGCGCATGGGCAGTTTGCAGGTCTGGCAGGCAGCTCTCAGTAATAGTCGTCTTGAGAATGGATCCGGGAGGCGGGGACTGCCGGGTTTCCCGGAAGATGTAACCAAACTCTTTCCCGGAAGCCTCATCCACTACTATCTCGATGGGGTGACGGGCGTGCTGCAGTAAATAGCCCCAGTATTCCTCAGAGCGGTCGAGGTAGAAATCCAGATCCCCGACCAGGCGAGCATACATGGAGACCAGCCGGGGGATGTCGTCGAGGGCAGCCGGGCGCGTGGTCACGCCTGGGGAGATGGTAGCAGAGCCGGGAGGAAGAGCATCCAGGGTCAAGGAGTCGAAGGTGTTCCCATCGTGGGCGTAGCTGAAGCCGAACTGGCGGTAGAAATAGGGGATGCCCCAGATCAGGCTGAGGTCAAAGCCGCGTTTTTTCACCACCCGCAGGAAATTCTCGACCTGGACGCGCACGAGACCCTGCCCGCGGTAATCCGGGTGGGTGAGCACCATCTCGAGCTGGGCGATGTTCAGCTTCACCCCGCAGAACCGGCTTTCCCAGGGGATCAGGCAGGTGGTGGAGACGATCTCGCCTCGCGAGATATCCTCGACCATCCAGTAGTCCTGTTCCGTGGTGGTGGGATGGTGGTTGAGCAGGCAGGCGCAGGTGGCGCCTTCGAAGGGGTTGTTGAAGGTGGTGTTGAAGGCGGTGAAGCGTTCTTTATCGCGCTCGTTCTGGACGTTGCGCAGGATGAGGTCGTTGGTGATTTGGATGGATTGGTTCATTGTGGTTTTACCCCTCCCTGGCCCTCCCCAACGGAAGATCACCGTTGGAGAGGGAGCGAGTCAATTTACCTGCCAGCTTTCTGGGGCCAGGCGTTCTATTCCTGGGACGATTTTATGGTCCACGCCCGGCAGGCTTCCGGCGAAGTCGCGCGAGAAATTTGCCACCACGCGGGTGCCGTCGGCGAAGGCGCTTTCCTGGATGTAGCCGTCCTCGGAGAGGATTTTAAAGTGCACCATCTCCTGCTTACCGATGCGCCGGTGCAGGCGCGCCACAGGCAGGGCAGCCTGCAGTGCCATCTGGACTTCGGGGTCTTCGAAGCGGTAGCGATAGAGGAAGGTCTCTTTTCCGTGACCGGAATAGCCGTACTGGGCGCCGAAGGGGAAAACGTCGGGCGGGCAGCCCATCAGGGCGTCCATGGCAGCCATCAGCCTGGGGCGGCCTCCGCCGTACTCGAAAAGCCCGTCCAGCATGGTGGTGCGCCCGCGCCAGGGGTTATTGTAGTTGTGGATCTCCCACCAGGAATGCACCATGCTGTCATGGTAGACCAGCATGGTCAGCGGTACGGGCCAAAAGGGCCAGGGACCGTACTGGGGCCAGGCTTTCACCGAGCCAAAATCCTGGTCGAGACTGTAGGCGTCGTTGAAGTTTTCCGAGCTGACGATCAAGCCTGCCGCCTGGTCTGCCTGGAAGGCGCGCCGGACCCATTCCCGGTCTTCGCCCCGCGAGAGCGGTCTGCCGGCATGGTTGGGGTGGTCGCCGGCGTGGCACTCCATCGGCGGCACGCAGGCGAGCACGTCGAAATGGTCCCAGGTCTGGTCGGAAAGTTCGCCTTGGAGCGCATTGCGTTGAAATTCCTCAATGAAGGAGTAGCACATCCAGTACCACTGCTGCTCGTCGATCGCCCAGTGGGGCATGAGGTCGCCGTGGGCGCTGCGGCGCATGCTGCGGCGCATTTTGCTGCGGATGCCGCTCCCCTTTTCCGATGCGGTGTCGAGGGCTTCGTTGAGCCAGCTCCAGGGGGCGATGTCATAGCCGATGGCTTTAATCCCCTCCACGATATCGGCGGGCAGGTTGATCGCCGGCACGCCGCCCATGTGGATGTGCGGGTAATAGATGTTGAAGCGGGAGGGATACAGGAGCGCCCTGTCGAAGCCATAGGCTTTCAGCTTGCGGCAGTTCTCGAGGTAGTCCAGCGGTTGACCGGCGGTGACGTCCTCGCAGTAGCCGATGAAGGTCATCAGGGCGCCGAAGATGTTCTCCAGGCGCGGGCGTTCGGCGATCTTTTCATCCCAGGTTTTGAAGCGACCCTGCTGGATGACCTTGCGGCGGTACTGTTTGGCAACCGCCACGATGTCGGGGTCCGTGAGGTACAGGCGCGCCACGCGCTCGTAGCGCATCGAGCCCAGGGAGGCAATCTGCAGGTTGCATGCCCAGCAGCGCCCGCCGGCGTCCTTGCCGAACCACCAGCGGCAGTCGTCGCGGGTCTCGGCGGTGAACAATAACCCGCCTTCCTCGCCCAGGTAAGCGAGCATCGCCATCGAGAAGCCGGTGTGCGAGCCCTCGCCGCGCAGCCACTCGAAGGGCTGCCCGCGCCCGTCCCAGAGCATGCCCTGCATGATGGGCAGGAGCAGCTGGTACTGGTCTTTTTCAGGAAGGAAAGACCCCGGGAAGGAGAGGTAACCGATCTCCGGGCTGGCAGGCACGGGGAGGCGGATCTCGACGTATTCGCGCTGGATGGTGTAGTGCACGTCGACCTGGCTCTCGCCGGCGAGGTAGGAGACCACCAGGGAGGAGTTGTCGAGTCTGCGGGCAGCCTGGGGGACGAGCGCGGAGGGCGGCATCACAGGTCTCCCGCTGCCGTCGTCTGAGATCCTGCCGTAGATCAGGCTCTTCTGGTCGAGAGACCAGGCGGTATGCCGGTTGAGGTCGATGAGGGTTAATTCTTTTCCGCCTTCGTCGACGGTGAGTTGGATGGTATCGGAGTGGATGGTGATCATTGGTTTCCTGTTTTAAAAATTTCTTGTTGGGTGGGGAAGCCTGTGAACAGGGTGCCTGTGAACAGGGAGCCTGTGAACAGGGACAAGCTAACAGCTTGTCCTACAAGCGTGTTCAAGCGCGTACAGGCGATTAGAGAACGCCATACTTTTTGTAGACTTCGCTGAGGGTTTTGCCTGCCAGCAGGTCCTGGCGCGAGGCACTTTCTTTACCGGCTTTTTCCTGTGCCAGGTGCAGCACTTCCTGCTCCACGGATAGGGGGATGACCACCACGCCGTCGAAATCGGCGAAGACCAGCTCGCCGGGGTGCACCAGCACGTCGCCACAGCGCACGGGCACATCGTAAGCCATGAGGCGGGCGCGCCCCTGGCTGTCGAGGGGGCGGATGCCGGCGTAGTAGACCGGGAAGCCCATCTCGATGATGCGCACGCAGTCGCGCACCTGGCTGTCGCACACGCAGCCAACAGCCCCGTTGCGCATGGCGATGGTGGACATCAACTCACCCCAGGGGGCGTTGACCCCGCCGTAATCGGTCGAGTGGACGACGACGTCCCTCGGACCGAGTGAATCCATCGCTTCCAGCTCCAGACCGTAAGGATTTGCTTCATCCACGTAGTCGGTCTCCATCCAGCGGAAGGTGCGCGCCCTGCCCACAAAGCCACAGCGGCGCATGTCGGGCAGCAGGGGACGCAGGCGCTGGTGCATGGCTTGCTGGCGCATGCCGAGGCTGTCGAGGACATCGCAGACGACGGCGACGTAGAGGTTGTTCTGGATGAATGTGAAGGTTTCGGTGTCGTTGTTGGACATGTTTAGCTCCTTAGAAGGTACCCCCTCCCCATCGCTGCCATTGGGATGGAAGGGTATCCAGTGAGTGGCTCCCTCTCCATCGCTGATTTGGCGATAGGGGAGTGTTCTGTGCGTTTCTGCCTCTCCATCGCTGCTTTTACGATGGGGAGGGCTGGAAAGGGGTATCTCATTCGATTCTGAAACGCCCCACCATGTCCTCGTTCACCGTCACCCCCAGCCCGGGTCCATCCGGCACATCGATATACCCGTCGACCATGGCGATCTTCTCCTGGCACAGGTTGTTGAGCAGGGAGGCGGACGAGACGTTGTATTCGAGAAAGAGCGAATCCATCAGGAAGGCATTCAGGTGCAGGGAGGCAGCCTTGAGCAGGTCGGTCAGCCAGGCGTGGGGGACGCAGTCGATGCCGCGGCGCCCCGCCATCTCGGCGATCTGCCTGCCGACGGTCAACCCGCCGCAGCGCGACAGGTCGGGCTGGAGGGTGTGGACCCTGCCTTCATCTGCCAGGCGCTCGAACTCGCTGTACCCCGAGAGCTGTTCCCCGGCGGCGATGCGCAGCGTGCGCGTGGCGCGGGAGACTTCGGCATAGCCCTGGATGTTATCCGGGTGGAGAAAATCCTCGAGCCAGAAGACCCCCAAATCTTCCAGCGCGGGCACCAGGCGGATCCAGTCTTTGACCGGGCGCGGGCGGAAGGGATCGTCATACCCCACACCGTACCAGCCGCCGTCCACCATCAGGTCGATCTCAGCTCCAGCTTCCTGCCTGGCAGCCTTGACCAGGCGGATGTCCAGTGAGATGTCGTTCCCGAAGGCGCCCCAGCCGAACTTGATTGCCCGGAAACCCTGCTCGAGGTAGCCTGCCACGGCGCGGCGCATGTCGTCGGGCGTGGGGCGGAAGAGGGTGGAGGCGTAGGCTTTGACCCGGCTGCGGTATTTTGCCCCGAGCAGCTTGCACACCGGCTGCCCGAACGCCTTCCCGGTGATGTCCCACAGGGCGATATCTGCCCCGGAGAGGATGTGCATCCCGGCACCGCTGCGCCCGTAGTACGCCATGTAACGATACATCTTCTGCCACAGGCGCTCGCGCTCAAGCGGGTCTTCGCCGACCAGGGCGCTGCGCAGCCCCTCGAAGCCGATCTGCCCGCCGGAGGCGGCGTCCACAATCGCCCTCGCCACGTGCGGCTGGGTCTCGATGTCCGACCAGCCGCTGATGCCTTCATCGGTGCTGATCTTCAGCAGGCAGATGAAGCGCACACCGTGGGCTTCGACGGCGCTGGCGGGATCGGGGTAGTCTTTCCCGGTATCGAGGACGAAGGCTTCAACGTCGGTGATTTTCATCAGTGCTTTTCGCTGCCGAATCGAAATGCCACCTTCATGGCTTCTGCTTTGTTGAATTCCGCTGTTTCAAACGCCTGGCGGTAGTCTTCGATGCGGAATTCATGGGTCACCAGCTCGTGAAGCGCCAGCCGCGGTTCATCCAACAGAGACACAGCCTGGTCGAACAGGTCCTGGTCTCCGCAGGCGCCAACGATCTCGAGCTCCTTGAGGTGCAGCGAGAACAAATCCACGGGGGTCTCACCGGGCAGTGCCGAGAACACCACCATGCGGCCACGCGGCTTGAGGCAGCGCAGCCCGTCCTTGAGAGCCTGCGCGCTGCTGACTGCCAGGATGGCGGCGTCGTATCCACTTCCGTCTACCGGTTCGAGCATGGCAGCGACCGGGTCTGGCAGGTGGGCGGTGTTCAGGCGGTTGGCTGTATGGGCATAAGCCAGGCGCGAATCCAGCCAGCCGGCGATCACCACAATCCCCAACGCAAGGTTCTGCGCCAGGCGCGCCATCAGCACCCCGAAAGGTCCATCGCCGAGGATGAGCAGGCTTTGACCGGGCAGGAGCTGCGCCTGGTTGAGCGCTTCCAGGCACACGCTGACCGGCTCCGCCAGGGCGGCGACCGGGAAAGGTACATGGTCCGGGATGTGCCGGGCGCGGTCCTGGCGGACGAGGTAATATTCGGCAAAGGTGCCGGGCAGGTTCAGCCCGAAATGACCCATCTCCAGGCATAAGTGCTCGAGCCCCGCCCGGCACGCGGAACATTCCCGGCAGGGATGCACGGGGTGGGTGGCGACGCGGTCTCCGGTTTGGAATCCAGTTACTCCAGTCCCCACCGCAACGACTGTCCCGGCGCCTTCGTGCCCGAGCGTGACGGGCAACTGGATGGCGAAAGGGTTGGCGTGCAGGTCGTGGATATCGGAAGTGCAGATGGTGGCTGCGCCGGTGCGTACCAGTAGATAACCGGGCTGTACCTGCGGGATGGGGACATCTTCCAGCTCCAGCTGGTTGAGCGCTTTGAGCACAAGGGCTTTCATCTGCGGTTCCTGGTCAATCCCGGATCCCCAGCAGCGCCAGCGCATCGCGCTGCAGGATGCCTTCAATGGTATCAGTGGTCACGACCGGCAGACCGCTGCTGCCGGTGATCGTGTTGATGCTGCGCAAGCCGTCGATCGATTCCTGTGCTTTGGCGAAGGGATAATCGGTGCCGAAGAGCAGCTTGTGGGTGACGTTATATTCCTGGGCGGCGATGAGGGTGTTGTAGAACTGCCAGGGGCGGTAGTACAGGGCGGAGACATCGGCATACACGTTCGGGTGCTTGCGGATCACCACGAGGCATTCCTCGGAGAAAGGGTGCCCGGCATGCGCCAGGACCATGCGCAGCCCGGGGTAACGGATGGCGACCTCGTCGAACAACCAGGGGCGGCTGAAACCGAGCGGGGCGTTGTGGTTGAAGGTGGTGCCTGAATGGAAGAGGATGGGCAGACCGTTTTCCTGGCAGTAGGCGTAGACCGGGTCGCAGAGCGAGTCGCGCGGGTCGAATCCGGCGTAGATGGGTCCCATCTTGACCCCGCGCAGGTGCAGGTGCTCAATGGCATGTCTTAATTCAGAGAAGTGTTCGGGCTGGGTGGGGTCGCAGCCGGCGAAGCCGATCAGTTTTCCTGGGGCTCGAGCCACGAACTCGGCAACGTATTCGTCAGGTACCCAGTAACCGGTGCGGCGCGCCTTCAGACCAAAGACGACCACCTTCTCGAAGGGTTCCATGTCATCCAGGTAGGGTCCAATCTTCACGGTCAGGTCGAGGGGATAGCCGCGGGAAAGGTCGGACTCGCGGATGGTTTCGGGTGTGAAATGCAGGGCTGCGTCCCAGGCGTGGGTGTGGATATTGTGCATGGCATTCCTCAGGGCAATACCGGGTAGGGCTTAACCGAGCCGCGCCCGGGCATGGGGAAGAAGGCTTCGGCATAGCGGCAGCCCACCCTGTCTCCATGGTATGCAGCCGGTCGGGAGCACAATTCTTCGAAACCGGAGCCTACCGCCAGCTGCATGGCGGTCTCCTGGGAGGCGTGGTTGAGCAGCAGGCGCACTTTCTCCTGGTGAAACTCGCTGATATCCACGTAGTGGGAGGCAGGGAAATGGAAGGCGCCGAAGGGCTCTGTCAGGAAGATGGCAGGGTGCGCGCTCAGGGGCGGCGATTCGGTGGGGAGCACGGGCAGGCAGGACTGCATGGCGCAGTGGCGCACCAGATGGTGGGTGGTGGTGTGGTCGGCGTTGTAGTCTTCGTGGTAATGGGTGAAGATCAGCTCCGCACCCGTCTTACGGATGGCTTCGATCAGTTTCATGCGCACATCCGGGGTGTCGTAGAGAAACTCGTCGGCTTCGGCGATGTTGATGTATACCCCACCCGCGCTCTGTGCCACGGCGCTCATCTCGGCATGGCGGATGCGGGCAGCCTCCTCTCTTGAAATATCAGGCTGCTGGACGAAGCCCTTGCTGCCATCGGTAAGGGTGATGAAGAAGATGCGGTCACCTCGCGACTGGCACTTAAGCAGGGTGCCCAGGCAGCGCATCTCGTCGTCAGCGTGTGCCATGATGGAAACAACTTTCATGCGAGGGTCTCCTGAATGGGTGGGACAGGAAGATCAAAACCCCTGAAGATAACAAAAACAGGTGGTGTGAACTATTTTACACCACCTGTTGTAAGCTGACTCCAGGATTTTCCGGCTTATTCCAGCCCGAGTAACTCCAGAATTTTCGGGTAAACGAGGGTCGTGTTCCTGGGATCCCTCTGAGGGGTGATTGTGTCGTGAGGCAGGTTCTCTTCCTTGGGAAAACGGAAGGATTTAATCACGGCTGCGCCAGATTGGTTGTGTTTATCCCATTCAGCCAGGAACCGGTCGATGATCCCGTTGCTGACGGAGGAGTCGGCTGCATTGGAGACCATGATGATTTTGCCTGTTGGGGCTTCTTTGCGCGCATCGTTCAACGCGGCGTATCCCAGGCGCATGTATTCTGCCAGCCCGTGCGTGCCGTAGCGCGGGTACTGGTACTCGCCGGTGTGGGGGTTGTTCTCTTTCTTCACCGGGTCCCACCACTGCCAGATATTGGGGATGTCGTCCAATATTTGGGCTACCGGACGGTTCAAAGGTGTGGGGATAAAACCGATGCCCAGGAAGGGTGCAATCGGCACTGACAGGTGGATGTCGTCCCTTTCCTGTGCCAGCCAGGTGGCAATCGTGCCGCCACCGGATAATCCCATAACGGTGACCTTCTCGCCAAGACCATGGGCGATGTCCACCGTCTCCATGGCAAACGCCGCCAGCTCTTCAGCGCTGATCTTGGGGGTGGAGTTTTCAATCCTTTCTAATTCTCCATGATGGGGTTCACGGGGTATGATAACGTTGTAGCCCTTTTCGAAGAAAACCTCTCCCAGTTCTTCCATCTGCTGCGGGCAGCTGGTGAAGCCGTGGAGCAGGATGATGACGTTTTCGGTCTCCTGACCGTGTGTCATCGCCCGCGTGTAACATAACGGGTTGATATCTGCGTCTTGCTTTTGTTCGGCAGTGATGGCTTCCAACCGCCGCATGGCTGCCTCGTATGAGGCAGCTGGATTTGCTTGCGGCACATCCTTGATCCGGAACGGGAGCAGAGCCACGACCAGCGCGGCAACCACCACCACACCAACGATGACCAGGATGGTGGTAATCATTTTATGGCGTTTGAACCAGTTGTGGGGTTTGGTTTCATCAGATCCATTCATATCGCCTTTGTCCTTCATGATAAGAATACTTACGACGAGCTCGTGTTTTTGGGAAGTTGAGGTATCAGCCAGGCGAGGAAAGCGTCCTGGCTGCGGCTTTGCAGGTTAAACTTTTCCGGGTCCCGTCAGTTCGACGACCAGACCCTCGCCGCTGAGCAGGGTGCTTTTCCATCCAGCAACTTTTTTCACGCGAAAATCTATTTGCTGCTCAAAAGACACCAGGTGTCCGGTATCCACGACATATTTCTCTCCAGAGGCTAACTCCATTGGGTGGATTGCCCCATAGGAGGACAGGATCAGTGTGCCGCTGCCGCTGATTCTGAGCATGATCAGACCTTCCCCTCCAAAGAATGTCTTGGCGCCCGACCACTTGGTATCGACCTGGACGCCACTTGATGAAGCCAGGTAGGAGCCAGATTGCACCAACAAGGATTCTCCATGCATCTCAACCACAGCAATATCACCCGGAAGGGGAGGCGCTAAAATAATGCGCTCGTCGCCGACTTTGCCAGTATAAGTGTTTATGAAAAAGCTCTCTCCGCCGAACATCGAGCGCGAGATGGATTTCAAAAATCCTCCCTGTGCCCGGGTTTCCATTTCCAGGTCAGGCGACATGCCAACCATGGCGCCACTTTCTACCTGGATTGATTCTTGAGCTTGAAGCGTAACCCTGGCAACGGAGTAAGAGGGCTGGTATAGAATTTCAACTTGCATGGTCACTCCTTCTGATAAATGTACGAAAAGTTCGATTTACATGTGTTTGAGCTGTAACAGCGGTATTTTATCAGCAAGTTGCTGATGCATTCCAAGATTTCTATTTGCTTTGGTGCTGAATGAAGATGGATCTCTCAAAAACACGGATACCATCCTGTTAGGGGACCGAACAAAAGTTGAGCGAATTTCAATTCAGGATGGTGAGATCAACATTGATCTGGTAAAACAAGCAGCTGATGACCCGATGTGCTGCCCGACGCTGCGCGTGCGACAGGTTTATAGACCTGAATCAGCTGGGCTGGAACTGGTTTCGGAAACTCCGATCAAGTAATTAATGGATTATGGGCAGGCGGGGAAGAGAAAGCCGAAGAACTGGCACCACCTGGCTACCCCGCCGATGTCGATCCAATAGAAAAAGGCTGCCAGGGCAGCGCAAGATGCGATCGACAGGCAGCCACAGCCGGCAGCCAGCCAGCGCATGTCAATACCTCTGCTGGGTTCTTCCTGCGTTGAAGGATAGGCTTCAACGGGTTGATCTGGTTCCACCTGGGCATAAATGGGGGGTGGCGCAGGGGGCAGGGAGCGAGCCTGAGGTGTTTCGCGGGGTGGGATATACGTCTGGGCAACGGATCGTGGGTCTGAAGCTGCCGGTGAAGTCGCGACGATGGTTGCGTCCGGGTCTTCGCGGTAAAGCTCTTGCGAGACTTCATAACGCAGGGTGACATTTTGACCGAGGGTGACCTCTTCACCCGGTTGTAACAGGTGAGGTCCCAATAAACGTTTGCCATCGATGAAGGATCCATTGGTTGAGCCCAGGTCCTGGAACAAGTAACCGCCACCTTGAGGCGTCACCTGTGCGTGGCGCCTGGAGATCTCAACATCGTTGATCACAATCTGGTTGCTGGTATCGCGCCCGATGGTGACCTCTATCCCGGATAGCTGGAATATTTCACCCGGGTTGGGTCCTCGCTGCATAATCAAACGGAATTCAGGAGCGTCCATAATGCCTCCTATTGATATCGGTAAGTTGTAGACGGATGCTGCACAATTTTTGTTCCTAACCTTCCCTTCTTGCCAGGGAGAAGCGTGACGGATATTTTACTCAATCTTCGCTGAGATAAGGTATGACTTTCGCCCTACCTTGCTGGTGATGCGTGAACTGAATTATACGCCATTCGGCTGAATATTTGCGTGTTCGACCACAGCATTGAAGGTGCTGCTGAAAGCCTCGACAATCGCCTCCATAACGGTGGTCATTTGCGGCGGGTGGGTGAGCAGGCTGGCAAGGCTGGTTTGTGCGGTTCCCGGCAAGCCGCAGGGCACGATGCCCGTCCAGTACTGCATGTCGGGGGCTACGTTCAGGCTGAAACCATGCCGGGTTATACCGCGCGCATCGACCTTGATGCCGATCGAAGCAATTTTCGCCAGGCTGCCAGCGGCCGGACTGCCGGCGGCTGGATTGCCGGCGCTGTTTTTTACCCAGACTCCGGTTTGCCCGGGCACCTGCAGCCCACTGATGCCCCATTGGCGTAAAGCCAGAACCAGCATCTCTTCCAGAGAGCGCAGGTAGGCGATGTAATTGTTTTTTGGCACGCGGGTGACCTGTGTGGTTACACTTTGTGGCTGGAGAGGTATGAGGGGATAACCAACAAGCTGCCCCGGACCGTGATAGGTGATGTCGCCGCCCCGGTCAACCTGGTGTAACTCAACCCCGCGCAGTTTGATTTCTGCTTGTGACCAGACCAGGTTCTCTAAACTCCCGCCTCGCCCTATGGTAAAAGTGTGGGGATGTTCCAGGAGGAGCAGGGTTGGCAGAACTTCGCCGCGGCTGATTTTTAGGGCGAGTTCCTCCTGGAAGTCCCAGGCGTCCTGGAATGGGACCGTGCCGAGATGCAGGACACTGTACGTGAACGTTTCCACTAGAGCAAGTATAGCCTGTTATGTGTTGCGAGACAAACGCCTCGAGTTTGACAGATCATAGAGTATGATGCAATATAGTCTATAATCCATGCTAACACTTTTGTTAGTCTGCGTGTGAGCTTTGTACCAGGGTTGGAAATCGGATAAAAGAACTGTAAAATTATGAGATAAGTGAGTGCAGTAAGCATTTAGATTGGCGATAGTCAATGACAGGTTGGGTTGAGAATGCCTGAGGAAGAAAGCGGGAAGGACTTGAGAGGGCGAGGTAATCCGGGAAATTCGATCGGCGAACTGCACCAGCTGGCACGTTCGCAGGTTGAACGCCTGGATCAAAGCAAATCCAGGCGTGGGAAGGGAGTGGTTGCCCTGTTGACTGCTTCCGCCGTGCTGATATTGGTTTGGCTCGTTTTCGGCAGGGGCGAGTTCCATTTTGCCGCTCAGGCTGAGATGGGAGAACCATCTGTTCAGGCGCTAACTGGTGAGCAGGGACCCGGATTGGCTGGTGAGGGTCTTGCCGAAAACCAGCCAAGCGACGAGGCAGAGCCTGGCATCATCGAAGATGGGGGCACTCCTACAGCACAATCAACACAGCCTGAACGAGCCTCCGTGTTTTTACCGGTGATCTCGAATGAATTGGCTGCCTGCGAGCGTTTAGATGAGATGCAGTACGAATTCCTTTCCGGACCTGTATTGGATCCAGCCGCGGGGACGATCTTGAATGCTAACCAGGTACTCAAAGCGCAAGCCAAATGGACGATCCGCAACACGAGCTTCTGCCGCTGGGAGACAATTGAACTCTACTCGATCACAAACGGCTCCACGATCATCCCACTCATCCTCAGCCAGGACATCAAAGCCTTGTCTGAAATGGGCGTGGAGACGAGTGCGAATGGGAAAATCCTGGACATCGTTGCCACATTCAAAGGAGATGAGGCGAAAAAAATGAGTGGGGAATGGATCCTGGTTGTGAATGGTCAGCAGTTGTTTTCACGGCCTCACCTGGCTTTGAATGTAAATAAGTGGGTGACGGTAAAACAAAGCGAGAAGAACAGCCAGCCTGCCGGGAGCAGCGGTTCAGCATCCGGAACTACGGGCGGTTCCAATACCCCTGCTGGTGAACCTCCTGAAAGACCGGCGCCAACTCGCCCGGCTTCGGATGAACCAACACGACCATGAAGACGAGCCGCTGAGAAGGGATTGATGATGAAAAGAAACATTTTATTAGTGAGCATTTCTATCTTCCTGCTCCTTGTGCTGACACTGGCGGCAGTGGCTGCGTGGCAGCAGCCGCAGAGCTTTCTGAGGAATTCGATTTCCAGTGACGAACAGAGCGAAGAACCATCCCCGGAGGTTGCAGAGACACCCATCCGTGCCAGCGGTGGGGTTGAGGCAGCCTGCAGGCTGGTGCCTGTGCATTCCGCACAATTGAGCTTCAGCACCAGCGGTTTGATCGATTCTTTGCTTGTGGAAGAGGGGCAGAATGTCGAAGCGGGTACTTTGTTGGCAAGGTTGGATGGGCAAAAAAAGGCGCGAGCAGCCCTGGTTAGCGCTCAACGGGAGCTTGCAGCGGCGGAAGAGGCGCTGACCCTTCTAAACGAAAATGTGTATTTGCGTGTGGCGCAGGCATTGAAACAACTGCGAGATGCTGAAATTGCTGAAAAAGATGCTCAGAAGAACCTGAACCGGTCGAAAGATGGCAATAATAGCAGCGCAGAGATCGCCCAGGCGGAAGCGGGGCTTGGTTTTGTGCGCGCAAATTTACAGCAGGCAAGGGACACTTATGATGTGATCAAAAACGGGGTTCCAGCAGATGAGCTTACGGCAGCGGAGATGCGCATCGCAGAAGCTCGAGCGAATCTGGATGCGGCTGAAGAAGCGGAGATGGAGAGGGTTTTGATTGCTCCCTTCTCCGGGAAAGTAGTGCAGGTCTACCGTGTGCAGGGTGAGTTCTCCGCGGCTGGAGCGCCGGTTTTGCTGCTGGTCGATCTGGATAATTATTATGTAGAAACCACGAATTTAACCGAGTTAAACGTCGCCGCCATCCATGCGGGGGATCCTGTAAAAATTGTGTTTGATGCAATGCCGGAGAAGAATTTTGATGGAGAGGTTGACTGGATCCAGCCCTTTGGTCAGAAGAGCCAGGGGGATGTTGTTTATATGGTGCGCATCAGCGGCGATTTTCGCGATGAGGGTATCTATTGGGGGATGACCTGCTCTGCTTCGATCGGCGAATAAAAAACCAGCGGAAGAAACCAATAAATTGTTGATATTCTGCTAACGTAATTCAAATAGATTTTGTTTAACATAGTAACTGGGACATGCCAGTTATATTCGTTTTAAAGGAAGGGTGCATGGAAAGTAAAAGTTTAGCTCAATTTGATGGACACCAATATTTAAATCTGGAAACACTTCGGAAAAGCGGAGTTGGTGTAAAGACTCCGGTTTGGTTTGTTAAGAATGAAAATATATTGTTTGTGCGCACGATTGATGACTCGGGAAAGGTAAAACGGATACGCAATAACAGCGATGTGCGAGTTGTTCCATGTGATGCAAGAGGAGGCCTGCTTGGTGAGTGGGTTGATGGTCGTGCGTGGTTGGTGGATGATAGCGAAGCAGAGAAAGTTGACAGACTGCTTAACCGTAAATATGGTCTCCAAAAGCGCATGTTTGATGCTATGGGTGCGCTTAAAAAATCAAAAAGAGCCACGATTGCTATTGAGTTGGAAAAAGGAAGTTAAATTGTCTGGTTTTCGAAAGGTTGTCCACTGAGATCTGCGATTTAACATTTAACAGGAGGATTGGATGAACTTAGATAAATACACACAAAAAAGCCAGGAGGCTTTAATTACCGCGCAACGCCTGGCACAGGAATTGAACCACCAGGCGATTGAGCCTGCCCACCTGCTGCTGGCACTATTGCAGCAGGAAGAAGGCGTTGTGCCGGCATTGGTCACCCGCGTGGCGGGGAGTGCGGCAGCGGTTAAAGAGGAAGTTGCCGGTGAATTAGAACAGCGCCACCGCGTTTACGGTGCTACCGGGGAAGTGGGGCTGGCGCGTTCAACCACCGATGTGCTGGCAGCGGCAGAACGGTACGCGAAGGGGATGCAGGATGATTATGTGTCCACAGAGCATTTGCTGCTGGGTCTGACGGAAAGCGCTGAAGGGAAGCGATTGAGCCAATTTGGGTTGACAAAAGACGCCATTCTGAAAGCACTGGCGAGTGTGCGCGGCACACAGCGGGTGTCATCCCAGAACCCGGAAACGACTTACCAGGCGTTGGAAAAATATGGGCGCGACCTGACTGCACAGGCTCGCCAGGGAAAGGTGGACCCGGTCATTGGCAGGGATGAGGAAATCCGCCGCGTGGTGCAGATCCTCTCGCGGCGCACGAAGAATAACCCGGCATTGATTGGAGATCCCGGGGTTGGAAAAACCGCCATTGTCGAGGGGCTGGCGCAGCGTATGGTCAATGGGGATGTGCCAGAAGGGTTGAAGCGAAAGCGGCTGGTGCAGCTGGACATGGGCGCGCTGGTCGCTGGGGCGAAATACCGCGGTGAGTTCGAGGAGCGCTTGAAAGCCGTTTTGAAGGAGATCAGCGATTCGGAAGGCGAGGTGATCCTCTTCGTCGATGAGATGCACACAGTCGTCGGTGCGGGGGCTGCCGAGGGGGCAATGGACGCCGGGAACATGCTTAAGCCCATGCTGGCGCGCGGTGAATTACACCTGATCGGCGCTACCACGGTGGACGAATACCGCAAATACGTGGAAAAAGATGCCGCCCTGGAGCGCCGCTTCCAGCCGGTGTTCGTTGATGAACCCAGCGTGGAGGAGACCGTGTCGATCCTGCGCGGGCTGAAAGAACGTTACGAGGTGCACCACGGTGTGCGCATCACGGATGCTGCCGTCATTGCCGCAGCGACCCTGTCCAACCGCTACATCACGGACCGCCACCTGCCGGATAAGGCGATTGATTTAATCGACGAGGCAGCCGCGCTGGCTGCGCACGGAGATCGACTCCAAGCCGCAGTCGATCGATGAGGTGGACCGGGAGATCCTGCAGCTCGAGATCGAGCGAGAAGCGCTGAGCAAGGAGAAGGACAAGGCTTCCAAGGAACGCCTGGGAAAGCTGGAGAAGGAGCTGGCAGACCTGCGCGAACGATCGAGCGAATTGACCGCCCGCTGGCAGACCGAAAAGGAAGCGATCAGCAATTTGCAGAGCATCAAGGAACAGATCGAAACCACGCGCCTGGAGATCGAGCGCTCAGAACGGCGTTACGAGCTGGAAAATGTCGCCCGCCTGCGCCACGGTACTCTGCGTGAGTTGGAGCAGAAACTGGCGGAAGGCGAGAAGCGGATCATGGCGTTGCAGTCGGATGGGGCATTATTAAAAGAAGAAGTGGATGCAGAGGAAATTGCAGGCGTGGTCTCGCGCTGGACGGGCGTCCCTGTCTCGCGGCTGATAGAAGGTGAAACGGAAAAGCTGGTGAATATGGAAAGCAGGTTACACCAGCGCGTGGTCGGGCAGGATGATGCCCTGAGAGTCGTGTCGAATGCAGTACGCCGGGCGCGCTCGGGTTTGCAGGATCCGAACCGACCGGTGGGATCGTTCATCTTCCTGGGTCCGACCGGAGTGGGCAAAACGGAGCTGGCGCGCGCCCTGGCGGAGTTTCTGTTCGATGACGAGCGCGCCATGGTGCGCATCGACATGAGCGAGTACCAGGAGAAACACACCGTTTCGCGGCTGGTCGGTGCGCCTCCAGGATATGTGGGCTATGATGAAGGCGGTCAGCTGACCGAAGCAGTACGCCGGCGCCCGTACAGCGTGGTGCTGTTCGATGAGATCGAGAAGGCACACCCGGAGGTGTTCAATGTGCTGCTGCAGCTGCTGGATGACGGCAGGTTGACGGACGGGCACGGAAGGACGGTCGATTTCCGCAATACACTGGTGATTATGACCAGCAACCTGGGCAACGAGCTGTGGATGAAAGATTCTGCTTCCGGGCATGAGGTCACACGGGAAATGGTGACCAGCCTGCTCCAGGCGCACTTCCGTCCGGAATTCCTCAACAGGCTGGATGAGATCGTGCTCTTCCATTCCCTCGACCGCGAACACCTGATGTCGATCGTGGAAATCCAGCTGCGCCGCTTGAGCGGTATGCTGATCGAGCGCGGCTACAGGCTGGAGGTGAGTGAGGCAGCCCGCGAGTACCTGGTCGAGGTGGGTTATGATCCGGACTTCGGGGCGCGACCATTGAAGAGGGCGATCCAGCGTGAGATCCAGGACCCGCTGGCGCTGCACATCCTTTCGGGTGATTTCCGCGAGGGAGATGTGATCCGGGTGGATCGAGGTCCGGATGGCTTGAACTTCACGGCGGTTGTGCAGGCGGAGATGGTGGAGGAAGTTTGAGGTAAGTACAAAATTTTAGAAACTTCAGCAGCCTTACGAATTCGTAAGGCTGCTTTTTATTAATAAGGAGGAAAGTAAAATACGATGGAAATCTGGAGACCTAATATCGATACCAGGTTTCTGGAGGCTTATTTCATTTGCCTATGAAGATCATTGTCTGGATAATTCAGGTTATTCGTGATTAACTTCAAGGGCGAATATTTGCTAAGCTAAATGTGGAGAATAAAGCTCTCCTGAGAGACTGATTGAAACACATAATTATGGGGGGCATTTAGGCCTTTGGTTTTTGATAAAGGAGGCTCTAAAATCGTCATTGCTGCATAAAACCTCGCCTTTTTAATTTGGAACTACTCACAATCGTATACGGTTTGTAGATTTCCTGGGCATCGCTCAGGAGGAGGAAACAATGGATGTGGAGATTCCTGACTCCGGTCTGAACCGCTCCCTGCAGGCAGGGGAAGCGCTTGTCTTCAGTGAGGGTAATTTTAGCGGGCAGGAGCAGCTGATCACCGCTGACATGCCCGGTCTCGAGCTTAACTTTCCTGCCGCTTCCATTCGTATCGGACCGAAGACCGGGGTGACGTGTTCTCTGAGGCGAATTACGGGGGGCTGTCCCAGACGCTCACCTCCGATCTGGCTTGGTTTGCCGGTTCGAGGCTGGGGGATCAAAAGCCCATGTCGCTCCAAACCTGGGCATTAAAGCCATTTTCAGGACTCTGGGCGATCGAAGCCAGCCCAGGTCTGTATCTCAGCGTCGACGAGGGCGGAGTGCTGACGACCAGCTCGAAGGTGGCTGAACGCGAGTGTTTTTGCATCACGGACACCGGCGAAGCCGGTCCTGATCGCCGGATGGTGTCTTTCAGCATGCGGGAGATGAGGGGGACAGCGAAATCACCTGGACCTGTAAGCCTCGATGACCTTCAAGCGGTCGCGCTGGTCGACGAGTTTCAGGCGGGATTCCGTAAATTCTCGCTCCTTTTTGCAGATGACCGGTGGCTGGTTCATGACCCGGGTACGAGCCAGTTTCGGAAAACGGAGGATCATGAGGCGCGCACCTTCTTCTGCCAGGCGATCAAGATTGCCGAGGATAGAGTCGCAGGTGGGCGAACTGCTAATGGGGGAAGTCGCCCTGTTCGAAAACCCGGCTTACTGGGGGAAAGCGTGGGTGTTCTACGCCGATTATGCTGATTTCGAGCGCGTGGTGGATTTGAACGAGGAGGTATCTTCGCTCCAGCTCGGACCGCTGACCTGCGCCACGATCTACCGGGAGGCTCAATTTCACGCCAGCGACCCACTGGCGGGGAAGCAGGATGTCATCGCCAACCTGCCCTCCCTGGAGATGGAACAGGTGGGCGAGGACCAGATATCCTCTCTGCGCATCTGGCGGATCGTGCCGCCAGAGGGGCTGGATGTCTCTTTCACCTGCAGCCTGAGCCAGGATTTCCGCAGGACCAAAGGTCAATTTGATGAATATTCCGCATACCGCACCATCCTGCGGCTGCCGCCAACCGTGGAAAGCGTGCAGGTCTGGACGACGGACGAAACTGATATCGAGGTCGATGACCAGGTGTACCGTGTCGATGAAGACCATCCGGTTGAACTGAAGCCTAACCTGATCGGATGCCTGGTGATTACCACCGATGCCGTTGTGGCTTCTGAAGATGGAAAACCGAGGGGTTCGTTGAGTGCGCCCGGGCTCAAAGTCCGCACCAACACCATGCTGCCCAACGAGCGCATCATCATTTATCCGGACCGGGAAGTGCACGAACGGCTGGCAAACCTGAAGGATGACGAGCTGTGGGATGCCACGTACACAGACAGGGAAGGCATAGAACATCCGGTGATCCAGGACCGCAGCCCGCAGAAAAAAGTTGATGTTGCGAGTGCTCAGAACATGGTCACCCGCGTCATGTCCACGGTGAAATATGCAGTCGATCCATCAGGAGGGATTGGACAAACCATTTCCGCGGAAGGGCTGCAGGGCAAAGCCTGGGCGTTGGATTTCCTTACCTACCGTGTGGCGGCAAACGCCCTGTACGTGCGCAAAGGACCGGGCAAGCGCTTCGCTTCATCCGGTTTTCTGCGCAAGGGCGATGTCGTCAAAGTTCTCGAATTCAACGCGGACGCCAGTTGGGCGCGCATCCGCCGCACGGCGGATGGTTTGAGCGGTTGGAGCTCAATCCGATACATGGATCAAATCCCGGAAATACATCCAGAAGAGCAGGTTAAATACCCGTGTCACGGCGAGAGGGCTGCACGTGCGAGAGGGCCCGGGTGTTGAGTTCCGCACCCTGGGATACATCCAGCAGGATGATGTCGTGACCGCCATCGGCATGAACGAGCAGGGAACCTGGCGAAAAGTTGTGCGCAGTGACGGCCTGACCGGCTGGTCTTCTGCCAGGTACCTGGCTTTCATTGAACCGGAGGTACCCCGGGCGCTCGAGCGGGCACTTGAGCCTGAAGTTTCTGCGGTGCTGCCGATGCCTTTAGCGGGGATGATGGCTCTAACCCCCAACGTCAGTTTTCACGAGATCAGCCAGGAGGAAGTACAGGCGCTGCTGGACATGGCGGAGTTTCCCGAGGCGGACCTGGCCCAGGCGTGGTGGTCATCGATTGCAAGAAGCATCAAGTCTGCAGTATCCGTGGTCGTCACGGTGGTTAAAGATTGCGGTAGCGGTCATCGTCAAGCTGGTCGATAAAGCCGTTGCCTGGATCGTTGATACCGCCGAGAAGGCGATCGCTTTTGTGGAGGAGGTATTCGAGAAAATTGGGGCGTTCATCGAAGATCTCGTCAAGTGGCTGCGGTTTCTCTTCGATTGGGACGACATCCTCGCCACGCGCGATTATCTGCGTGAAAGCATCCTCAACATGCTGGATCGAATGGGGCGAACGATGAAAGATTTCAAGAAGCCGGTCAAACAATTTTTCGACGCGGCAGAGGATCTGCTCGACAATCAATTCGACAAGATCATTGGTGAGCTTGGGTATGCGGTCGAAAAGGAAGCTGAGACGAAGGGTAAGCTGACCAAAAAGATCGTCGGTGAAGTCCTCGATATGGTCAGCACCGGGCAGTGGATCCTGTCGAAAATCCTGAGCGCAGGTCCGGGAGGCATCCTGTTTGCCCTGGACGGGATCATCCCAGGAGGAGGAGATGCATCTGTTGATCCGGAGGGGGACGCAAAACTGGAAGGCTACTGGACAGATATCCTTGCTGGTGTGCTGGATGAGGGGCTTGCCATCCCGGAAGGCTTATTCGATGTGATCAGGGCGCTGGTACAACGTCCGGATGAGCCGCTGTATGCAGTTGCGGTGCTGCTGGATAAGCTCCGCGACCTGGCAGTTGGCTTGTTGGAGGTTGGCGAGAATATGATCCTGGGGCTGCTCGACCTGGCAGCTTACCTGATCGAGAAATTCAAGAAATTCATCAGCGCAGATATTCGCATCCCCTTCCTTGCTGATCTCCTGGAATGGCTTGGGTTGCAGGGGACGTTAGGTTTCTCCATACTGGATGCCATCACCCTGATCCTGGCAATTCCGATCACCGCCATTTCCAAAATCGTCACGGGTGAAGCACCTTTCAATCATGTCCCCAAACTGGCTATGAACACAGATGGGTGGGACATCGCTGTTGGCGTAAGCAGTCTATTGGGTGGATTGGCGAGTATACCATTAGATATTGTGCCTGAAGGAGAGGATGACAAATTGGGAGCCTGGGGCAATTTCCTGGAGGCATTCAGCTGGCTTTGTGCGCTGGTAAGTTTTATGCCAGGAGGGGCGCAATTACTCTCTGGCAGTCAAGATCCTGATGAATCGGCTGATGGATGGGATTGGTGGTTATTCGGGTACGATATTGGGATCCTGGTCTTGGATCTTGGGACATTTGCTTATGGCTGGATCACAAAAACGCGGGAAATTCAGTCTCGGGCATTTACATTAGAACTATCAATAGAACCGCCGGTAGGACCGCCTAAAAACAAGACGAGGAAAATGGAACGCTTCAAAAGAGGAAATGAATGGACAATTTTGATTGCATCTGGTCTCGGTGTGGTACATGCTTTTTTATTGATTGGAGAAAAACATTTTCAACTCAAGAAAGAATTGTTGGAGGTTTGCACGACATTACCTGAAATAGGATCATTCTTGAGATTGTCAGTAATTGCTAAATCTCCTATAGCTCCTATAGCAATTCCTTCTTTAGTGACATTTGATATAGTAGCTGCGGTTACTCCTTTAGCATTGATCATTTGGGATGAAATTAGTGATTGAATAATCAACTCAATATGATGACCATTCTGCTGGAGTATCAGGTTCCGACATGAATTGCGCCATCCTCAATTCAGAATTACCTTGGGGTTTGCAGCGCCTCGGCATCCAGAATTGCTGGCAGCAGGGACTGACCGGCGCAGGCGTGCGCGTCGGGCACCTGGACACCGGGGTCGACGGCTCTCACCCGGCGCTGCGCGGGCGGGTGGTTGAATTCGTGGAGTTCGACAGTGACGGCTATCCAGTTCCCCAGGCACAGGTGAGAACTCGGGCAGCCATGGCACGCACACCGCAGGGATCATCCACGGCAGGACTTGCGAGCAGGTGCACATTGGCGTTGCCCCCGAAGCTGAGTTGTGCTCGGGGGTAGTCATCGAAGGGGGAAAGAGCCTGGTACGCGCTGCTGGCAGGGCTGGACTGGATGCTGGACTGCCGGGTGCGCGTGGTGTGCCTCTCCCTGGGTGTTCCCGGGTACAACCCGCTCTTTGAGATACTGCTCAGGCGGCTGAAACAGGCAGGGATCCTGGTCATTGCTCCAGTCGGTAACCGCGGCTCGGGGCGCAGCTGTTCCCCGGCGAATTACCCGAGCGTCCTGGCAGTTGGGGCGACGAACTCCAGGGACCGGATGGCGCGTTTTTCCGCCAGCCAGGTGTTTCGACGGGCTATCGACTTCTCCAAGCCCAACCTGGTGGCTCCCGGGACGAACATTCCCTCCGCCAGACCCGGCGGCAGTCTGCAAACCCGCAGCGGGACGTCAATGGCGGCTGCGCATGTCGCTGGTGTGGCAGCGATCCTGTTTCAGGCCAAAACTAGCGCAACCCCGGAAGCGGTGGCGGAGGCGATGTTGGTGACCTGTACACCGCTGCCGGAATCAGGCGCGCCGCGGTGCGGGAGCGGGTTGGTCAATCCGCTCGGGGCGGTGGAAGCGATCCGGAGCAGGATATGGAGCAAGGTGGAATGGCAACCTGTATTGACCGGCGATTGAGGGAAAAGATAGGCGAGGCTGGGGAAGCTGGTCTGGTCGAGGGGGTGTTTGTCTTCAAAGCGGGTGACGCTTCAGTCCTGGCAGAGACTGATGAGGGACTGACACAGCAGGTGATCGAAAGTGCCATCCTGCGGTCAGGCGAACAACCAGAAACGGTCCGTTATTTTCCAAGAGCCAACGCCGCCGTGGTCACCGCCAGCAGCCGGTTCATGCAGGAAATCCTTAAAGATAAGCGTCTTGCAGTTGCCAGCGCGACGGATGTGGATGCGTTCTTTGTCTTCTGAAGGTGAAAATTAATTGCAGTAATACGGAGACGTTGAATTTTTTATGGGTTTAAACTAAAAAAGCCGTCATCAAAGCTATTTGGAGAGTGAAGTATGGCACCAACCGAAAATCGAGATCTCACTGGATCGGGCACCGGTTCAAAACCCTCTGCCTTTCATCCCCTTTACGGGACATCCTATGCCATCGTCGTTGGCATCGATACCTACCTCCACCCTCGCCTGTGCCCGCTGGGCAACGCGGAAGAGGATGCGCGTTCGTTTGCGGAGGTGATCTCGACCAAACCTTACAGCTTCCAGGTCGACCTGCTGCTGGGCGAGAGCGCCACCCGCGAAGCCATCACCGAGGCGCTCAACAGGGTCATTAAGACCTCCCAGCCCGATGACCGCGTCATCTTCTATTTCGCCGGTCACGGCTATATCCACCCCGACAACCGTGGTTACGATACCGGTTACCTCGCCTGCGCGGACACTGATCCCGACGATCCCTTTGATGGTCTGGAATATGATGAGGTCAAGAAATTGACAAGGTATGCCAAAGCCAAGCACGTGGCTTTCATCCTGGACGCCTGCTTCAGTGGCAGTGCCCTGGGTCTGACCCGCGCAGTTGTCCAGCCGGCTGCCGCCCAGGAATACCTGCTGCACAACGCTTACCAGGTACTCACTGCTGGAGGGGTCGAAGTGGTCGCAGACAGCCAGTCGATGACCGATGAGCTGGTCAAAGCGTTGCGAGAAGGGCTTCCAGGAGAAGGGCCCCCATTCACCTTCAACCGCCTGAGCCAGCACATCCAGGATGTCATCCACAGCCGAAGTCGCGGTCGCCAGACGCCAGTCTATGGCTATCTTGAAGGCAGCAGCAAGGGTCAGATGGTCCTGGTCACGCCCACCCCGTTCGATACGCTGCCTGAGGGACTCCGCCTGGCATTGACCGATGATAATCCGCACATCCGCCAGTTTGCCGTTGATGAGGCGGTGAAATATCTTGCTGATCCGGAGTTGGGCGATAAGGTATACCTGATCTTGGAGAGGATGCAGGTCGAGGATGAAGACCGCGAGGTGCGCCGCCGCGCCGCTGAAGCTCTGAGCGGCGGGGCTTCTTCTGCGAAAGTTGGTGCCAGTCAGGAGGATAAGAAGGCAGTGCCGGGGTCAGAAAAGCAGCCCGGAGCGCAAATTCCGGATGCAACGGTCGAGGCGCAGGTGGAGACTGGAGGGCAACCGCCGGCGCGCAGAAAGCTTGATTGGCGCTGGATTGCCGGGATTACGGGCGCAGTCGTCCTTGTTTTTGTCTTAAGCTGGATGGGCTGGAAGGTCTGGGGTTTTTCGCCACCTGAGGGAACGACTACCGTTGATCCGGCAACTCGGACGGCTATGATCATCGAGGCTGAAGAGCAAAAGCAACAAACAAGCACAGAAATGGAACGTCTTGTGTGGGTGCAGACACTCGCCTCAGAGAAAACCAGCACAGCATTGGCAGGGGAGACTGAGATGGCAGAAACAGAAAAGGCTGCTGACCGGACAGTGACTTCTATCGAGAGTACCAGGATGGCAAGGGAGACTGCGGATGCTTCTACAGAAGCAACAGCAATCGCGGGGACTTCTACTGCAAGCTATTTGACGAAGACAGCTAATGCTGTCACCGACACGCCCTCACCTGACTCTTCAATCCCGCCGGCGTGCACTTCGATCGGGCAGACCTGGATCTCACCCATCGATGGCATGACCCTGGTGTGCGTTCCAGCCGGGGAGTTCATCATGGGATCAGAACTTGGTGATGATGACGAAAAACCAGAGCATACTGTTTACCTGGACGCCTTCTGGATTGACCAGACTGAGGTGACCAATACCATGTTTGCGCAGTTTGTAGAAGCCATAAATTACCAGAGACTCAGGCTGAAATAAGTGGATTCGGCTATGTATTTAAAGGTATAAAGTCCGAGGCGGAAGAAGATACTGACTGGCAACATCCAAGTGGACCGGAAACTTCTCTTGATGGATTAGAGAATCATCCGGTTGTACAGGTGAGTTGGGACGATGCCGCGGCTTACTGCGAATGGGCACAGCGCCAGCTTCCCAGCGAAGCTCAATGGGAGAAGGCAGCTCGAGGTGCAAGTGGTTTCACTTATCCGTGGGGTTATGAGGATCCGGACTGTACGCGAGTGAATGGTAACTGGTGCGAAAATGATACTACAACTGTGGGTAGCTACCCAACTGGAGCCAGCCCTTATAGCGCTCTTGACATGATAGGCAATGTTTGGGAGTGGGTTAATGATTTGTACGAGGAAAGTTATTACTGGACCTCTCCTGTCAAAGACCCATCAGGTCCACCCGTTGGCACTGGGCGGGTGCTGCGTGGGGGAGGCTGGGGTAGTAGCGAGGGGGACGACCTCTATGCCTGGGTCCGCGTCAGTAACCACCCTGACATTATACAGAAACATTCTTGGATTTCGTTGTGCGTACATCCCAGATCAGTGAAGCAGTTTTCGAAATTACTGCTTCACTTAAATTGCTCAAGATATTCGCTTTCAGCTGCTGACAGGACAAAATTTTTCTGTAATTGAGTAGACTCTCGTCCTTCGAGAGGTTCACGGGCGGCATAAGCACAAGCTTGAGCCTTCCTGTGTTATCATCAGCCCGAATAAGGGCCACGTAAAATCCCAATCATCATGGTGTACCTCATGGTACTGAACTGGTGTATTTTCTTACCAATATCCACCTTACTTAACCAAGGAGTGTGACATGAAAATCATGGCGTTTGGACCGCATCCGGATGACATCGAGTTTTTGTGCGCGGGCACGCTGGCTAAGTATGCCCAGGCGGGGCACGAAGTTGCCATCGCCATCTCGACCAACGGCGAGGTGGGCTCGCCAAACCACACCAAAGCGGAGATCGCCGCTATCCGCGAGCGGGAGGCGCGCTCCTCGGCTGCGGTGATCGGGGCAGAGTTCTTCTGGATGGGCTACCCGGATGAGTTTTTGTTCAACTCCCGCGATGTTCGATTGCACTACATCGACGTGGTGCGCCAGTTCCGACCGGATATCCTTATCTGCCCGGACAAGGACGCTGACTACCACCCTGACCACACTACAACCGGACAGATCGTCTGGGACATCCATGTGATGGTGACCGTGCCCAACATCGAGACCCCTACCGCGCCATGCGAAAAAATACCTATGATCTATTACATGGATACGGTTGCCGGAGTCAATTTCCAGCCGGAGTTTTACGTGGACATCAGCGAGCAGTGGGAGCGGAAAGCAGCGATGATTGCCTGCCACGAAAGCCAGGAGGTGTGGATGGTGGCGCAGTACGGCGTTTCCTGCGTGGAGTTCGGTGAGGTGCAGAGCCGTTTGCGCGGTTTCCAGGCAGGCTGCCGGTATGCCGAGGGATTCCGCAAGCCCAAGTTCTTCCCTGGGGAAACAAATCCTCAGGGATTATTGCCGTAAAAATAGGTGCCAGGTAATTTTTAGCGCTCTAAAGCGCCAGTGTCTGGCACCTGATGATCCTAAAAGGAGAATGGGTAAAGACATGACAAAAAATCCTATAATCGCTCCCTATGGTTCGTGGACATCCCCGATCACATCAGAGATGATCGTTTCCAAAGCGATCCGCCTGGGCAGCGCGTTTGCTTCCGGTGAGGATGTTTACTGGCTGGAATCCCGTCCGTTGGAAGGGGGCAGGAACGTGCTGGTACGGCGGATGCCGGATGGGCGGGTGGTCGATGTGACCCCGGCAGGCTTTAACGTGCGCTCTACCGTGCACGAATATGGCGGCAGGTGCCTGGTGGTGGATGGCGATCGGCTGTATTTCTCCAATTTCGCTGACCAGCGTCTGTATGTTCAGACGTTGCTGAGTGATGGCTCTGCTGAAGATCCGCTGCCTTTGACGCCAGAAAGTGGCTGGCGGTACGCAGACCCGGTCATCGACCACTTGTACAACCGCTTGATCTGCGTGCGCGAGGATCATAGCATTACCGGGCAGGAACCTGCCAATACGCTGGTGAGTATTAATCTTGAGGATGGCGCCGACCAGGTGGTGCTGGCTTCGGGTTATGACTTTTACGCGACCCCGCGTTTAAGCCCGGATGGAAGAACGCTGGCGTGGCTTTCGTGGAACCACCCCAACATGCCCTGGGATGGGACGGAGTTGTGGATTGCGCCTCTTGTGGATGGTGGAAGACTGGGAGAAGCGGTGCTTTTAGTGGGTGGCGTTGAGGAGTCCATTTTCCAACCTGAGTGGTCACCGGACGGGAGGCTGTATTTTGTATCCGATCGTACGGGCTGGTGGAACCTGTACCGCTGGAATGGCGAACATGCAGATCTGCCTGTGGAACCAATTTGCCCGATGGAAGCGGAATTCGGTCTGCCCCAATGGGTGTTCGGGATGGCGACGTATGGCTTTGCCTCCGCAGAGCGCATGGTGTGTGTATTCAGCCAGAACGGGGTGAGCCAGTTAGGTTGGATCGAACCGCAGACAGGGTCCCTTGAGATGATCGAGACGAAATTCACGGAATTTTCAAACCCGTTTGTCAGGGGTGAAAGACTGCTGTTCAATGCAGGTTCGCCCACGGATCCTTTCTGCATTGTTGATTTTGACCTCGAGACTGGCGACTACCGGGTGCTGCGCTGCTCCAGTGACCTGGCGGTCGACCCCGGATATATTTCTGTTCCCGACTCTATCGAGTTCCCGACCGAAGCTGGATTGACAGCCTACGGCTTTTATTATCCTCCCAGGAACCAGGATTATGCCGCGCCAAATGGCGCTTTGCCCCCACTGCTGGTGCTCAGCCACGGAGGACCGACTGGCTCGACCAGCGCAGCTTTCAGCCTCAGCATCCAGTACTGGACCAGCCGAGGCTTTGCGGTCCTGGATGTCAATTACGGCGGCAGCACCGGATATGGTCGCGCTTACCGGGAGCGGTTGAATGGCAATTGGGGAGTGGTTGACGTGGACGATTGCTGCAATGGGGCGTTGTATCTCAGCCAGAAAGGGTTGGTAGATCCCAACCGACTGGCGATCCGCGGGGGAAGCGCTGGTGGATATACAACCCTGTGTGCGCTGACTTTCCGGTCGGTCTTCAGCGCTGGTGCCAGCCATTACGGGATAGGCGACCTGGAGATGCTGGCGGTTGACACGCACAAGTTTGAGTCGCGTTATCTAGACCGGCTGGTCGGTCCTTATCCTGAGCGAAAAGACCTTTACATCGAGCGTTCCCCGATCTATCATGCAGACCGGCTTGCCTGCCCTCTGATCCTTTTCCAGGGTTTGGAAGATAAAGTGGTGCCGCCCAGCCAGTCTGAGTCCATGTTCCGAGTCGGTGCGCCAGAAGGGACTGCCGGTGGCATACATCACCTTCGAAGGCGAACAGCACGGTTTCCGTAAGGCGGAGAACATCAAACGCGCTCTGGATGCGGAGCTGTATTTCTATTCGCGGGTCTTCCACTTCGACCTGCCTGAGGGCACGGTTGAGCCAATCCCCATCGATAACCTGACGGAGTAAAGGATGAGCAAGAAAACTGAAGAGCACCAGAAACGATTGAAGAAACTGTTTTCCGAACATGAAAAGCTGGTTAAGCGCCCGAACCGGGTGGACAGCCGCTGGTCGAATGGTTTGTTCGAGCGCTATGTGCGCCCGGTGTTGACCGGGGACCATGTCCCGTTGAATTGGCGTTATGACCTGAATCCGAAGACGAACCCGTACCTGATCGAACGCCAGGGCATTAACGCAGCCTTCAACCCGGGCGCGATCGAATGGAAGGGCAAGGTCCTGCTGGTGGCACGCGTGGAGGGATATGACCGAAAATCATTCTTTGCCATCGCCGAAAGCAAGAACGGGGTGGACGGGTTCCACTTCTGGGACAAACCGCTGGTGATGCCGGAAACGGAAGATCCAGATATAAACGTTTACGATATGCGCCTGACGAAGCACGAAGATGGCTGGGTTTACGGGGTATTCTGCACGGAGCGCAAAGACCCGGACGCGCCGCCCGGCGATTTCTCCAGCGCCATCGCCCAGGCAGGGATCGCACGCACGAAGGACCTGGTGACGTGGGAACGGCTGCCGGATTTGAAGACCAGCTCTGCCCAGCAGCGCAACGTGGTGCTGCACCCGGAGTTTGTCGAGGGGCAGTACGCCTTCTACACTCGCCCGCAGGATTCGTTTATCGAAGCCGGGGAAGGGGGCGGGATCGGCTGGGGGTTGTGTGCGGATATCACCCGGGCAGAGATTGCTGAAGAGACGATCATCGACCCGCGTGATTACCACACGATCAAGGAACTAAAGAATGGAGCCGGAGCACCGCCGGTGAAGACCAGCAAGGGCTGGCTGCATATTGCCCATGGTGTGCGAGCTTGCGCAGCCGGTCTGCGCTACGTGCTGTATGCGTTCCTGTGCGATCCGGACCACCCGGAGACAGTCACTCACAGACCAGGGGGGTACCTGATTGCACCGGAAGGCGAGGAGCGTGTGGGGGATGTGTCCAACGTGGTTTTTTGCAACGGGGTAGTGGCGCGGAAGAACGGCGACCTGTTCGTTTATTACGCATCTTCTGATACCCGGGTGCACGTTGCCAGGACAACGGTTGAAAAGATGCTCGATTATGTGATTAACACACCGCAGGATGGGCTGCGCTCCGCTGCCAGCGTGCAACAGCGGCTGGAATTAATTGAGAAAAACCAGAAATACATGAGGAAAGTTAAACAATGATAGTTGATGCAGATATCCATATCTCACCATTAAGAGAAGGCAATCGCATTTCGTACGAAGAGATGCTGCGCAGGATGGACAGGGCAGGCGTGGATAAGGCGCTTGCCTGGCTGCAGCCCGAATATTTCCGTGACGTCGAAGGCGGGAACCGGTATGTTCACGAAGCCATGCGCAAACATCCCGACCGTGTGTACGGTTTTGGCTGGGTTGACGCTCATTTCGGGCTGGACAAAGGGCTGGCGGAGGTCAAACGCTGCGTGGAGGAGTATGGATTTATTGGCGTCAAGCTGAACGGGGCACAGAATGAGTTCCCGATCGATAGCGACGTGAGCATGGCGTTGATCGAGGCGATTGCTGCCACCGGCAAGCTGCTGGCATTCCATATTGGTGCAGACTCTTTCGAGAACACGCACCCATTCCGCCTGGCGAAGATCGCGCGCCAGTTCCCGCAGACGAATATCCTGGCAGTACACATGGGCGGTGCGGCTGTGCCTGACCTGTCCAAAGCGATGATCGAATTCGCCCAGGAGTGCGCCAATATCTACCTGATCGGGAGCGCGGTTTCACCGGTGGCAGTGATGAGAGCCATCCAGACCCTGGGAGCAGAAGAGGGTGCTTTACGGGAGCGACACGCCGTTCCAGCTGACGCATGTCGAGGCGGCGAAGTACCGGGCGCTGCTGGAAGACATCCCTGCTCGTGACCGCGAGCTGGTGATGGGTGGGAACGCTGAACGCTTATTCAATGCAGCCTGATGCGCACACCCCTCAGAAATCTACGCTATATATCCAGATGACCGACCGCTGAGGAAGTTGGACGGATTTGGCTACTGCGCCCCGGCTCACTCGGTGACGATATTTAATGCTCAAGAATAGGAGAACTGCATGAAAATCACAAAGCTGGAAACTTTTCTGGTCAAGCCGCGCTGGCTGTTCTTGAAAATCCACACGGATGAAGGTCTGGTGGGGCTGGGAGAGCCAATTACTGAAGGGCGTGCGCTGACGTGCGCACAGGCGGTGGATGAGCTGGCGCCATACCTGATCGGTCAGGACCCGCGCAGGGTGGTGCATCACTGGCAGGCGATGTACCGGCATGCTTTCTACCGCGGCGGTCCGATCCTGACCAGCGCGCTGAGCGGTGTGGAGCAGGCGCTGTGGGACCTGGCAGGGAAGGCGCTGGGTGTGCCCGTTTACCAGCTCTTTGGTGGACCGACCCGGGAGCGCATCCGGCTGTATAAGCACGCCGGCACACCAGAACAGATCCGGGACTGGATGTCGCAGGGGTACACAGCGTTCAAGACCGGCGTCCGCGGCGGGAGACCGGCACGGATCGTGGAGAACAAGGCTTTTGTAGACCGGGCGGTGGAGAATTTTGCCGCGCTGCGCGAGGCAGGTGGCGATGAGGCGGATATCGCTGTCGATTTCCACGGTGCGATCAACCCGCAGACATCGAAACTGTTGATCAAGGGTCTTGAGCCGTACCAGCCGATGTTCATTGAAGAGCCGGTGCAGTGCCAGAATGTGGATGTGCTGGCTGAGATTGCGCGCGGGACCCACCTGCCCATTGCCACCGGGGAACGGGTGTTCACCAAGTGGGGGTTCCGGGAGATCCTGGAAAAAGGTGCGGCTTCAATCCTGCAGCCGGATTTGTGCCATGCGGGTGGGATTCACGAGGTGCACATCATCGCCGGCATGGCGGAGGCATATTATGCGGCGATTGCACCGCATAACCCGCTGGGACCCATCTCGCTGGCTGCCTGCATACAGCTGGATGCGACCATTCCCAATTTCATCGCCCAGGAGCATGTTTCGCTGGGAGAAGGATACTTGAAACAGCCGTTTGTGGCGAAGGATGGTTATGTGGACCTGCCGACCGGACCCGGTCTGGGGATTGAGCTGGACGAGGATGCGCTGGAGGACAAGATCGACCACGACTGGCGCAATCCCGAGAGCTACCACCCGGATGATGGTTCGGTGGTGGATTGGTGAGAGTATGAACACTGAACAGGATGAGAGGATTTTTTGAATCCTCCCATGCTGGTTCAAGTGTGATATACTCCCGCTCCGGTTCGCATGAGAACCAGTAATAATTAACAATTGTTTTGATCACTGCCAGACAATAACCTTAACCGGACTGCATAACCGGTTTTGAATAACAACAGATTGCTGGTGGACTGGACAAAATCAGGAAACTGAAAGACCAGTTTCACTCATAAGTGTTCGCATGTTACAAAAGGATTGCCCGTTTGAACGGGCATTTTTTCGGGCAACGACGTGGTTTTTGCCACGAGGTACAGGTTGTGCGCAAGGATAACCTGTGATGGGGGCAAAATGGGGTTCGGTTCTATCGAACTGAACATTCGGCGGAGTCATCAAAGCAATAAAACTGACCACCAGGGAGAAACAGCTATCCTGGTGGAATATGTCCGGCGAAAATCAGCCGGTGTGCAGTATTACTGCCGGAAGGCGTAATACTGCCGCGCGGTATAACCGCTAAAAGGAAAATTTGATGACCAACCCATTCGATTTATTCAACCTGCAAGCAAAGCTGGTTGAAGCAGTAACAACCCTCGGTTATACCGAACCTACACCGGTGCAATCAGCCGTGATCCCCTTAATGATGCAGGGAAAAGACGTGATAGGTCAGGCACAAACGGGCACTGGAAAAACAGCTGCATTTGGGCTGCCTATCCTGAATAACCTGGTAGAGGGGGTTGATTTTGTGCAAACCCTGATCCTAGCGCCTACCCGCGAGCTTGCGCTCCAGGTTGCAACGGCGATAGAGGAGTATGGGCAGTTCATGAATGTGAGGGTGCTGGCAGTTTATGGCGGTACACCCTACAACCGCCAGATCGGGAGCCTGAAAAGAGGTGTGGATATCGTCGTCGGTACTCCCGGCAGGTTGTTGGACCTGATCCAGAAAAAGGCACTGGATTTGAGCGCAGTCACCACGGTGGTTCTCGACGAAGCTGACGAGATGTTGAGTATGGGTTTCATCGAAGACATCGAGGCAATCCTGGAACAAACTCCGAAGGAACGCCAGACTACCCTTTTCTCAGCCACAATCCCATCAGCCATCCGCCGTCTGGCAGACCGCTATTTGAACGATCCCAAACAAGTTACCATCCAGAAAGAGCAAATGAGCGTGGAAGCGATCGAGCAGCGCTATTACCTGGTGAACGAGAAGGATAAGCTGGCGGCGCTCTCGCGCCTGTTCGAGGTGGAGCCAATTACGAGTGCGCTGATCTTCACACGCACGCGCGCCAGCTCAGGAGAGCTGGCAAATGAGCTGACCGTACGCGGTTTCCCGGCGGAAGTGATCAATGGAGACCTTGCTCAGGAAACTCGCGAGCAGGTGCTCAACCGCTTCCGGCAAAACCAGATAAAAGTGCTGGTGGCAACGGATGTCGCCGCACGAGGCCTGGATATCGAGGATATCTCACACGTGTTTAATTATGACTTGCCCGAAGATGTTGAGATCTATGTACACCGAATCGGGCGCACAGGCAGGGCGGGGAAATCGGGTGTGGCAATCTCAATGGTGACGCCTCGAGAGAGAGGGCGCCTGCGCCGGATCGAGAAATTCTCGCGGCGCGAAGTCAGCCTTGCCAAATTGCCCAGTGAAGAAGATATCATCCAGTACCGCGAGAAACAGCTGCTGGAACAGGTGGAGGTCTGGCTGAACAGGGGACGTTATCGCCGGGAGAGGGAACTGGTAGCCAGTCTGATCGAAGCGGGGCATGATCCCTGGGAGATCGCCGCAGCGGCTTTAAAGGTTGCTCGTGCTGACGAGAAACAACGCCCAATTGCGCCGGTCAGCGCAATCGTAGAATCAAGGGCAAGTGCAGGAGGCGATAGATCCAACCGCGAAGGGAAGTGGTCCACGAGGAAACCTGGCTCAGCGGTCGAGGGGGGTAAAACTCAGCGTGGGGACCAACGCAAGAACGAGAACGGCAAGCGCCGTGGGGGGAAAATCTCCCATGAATATGGTATGGTGCGGTTGGCTTTGAGCCGGGGAAAATCGGACGGTATCCTCCCGAACGAGGTCGTCAGCACCATCGCTTATTTCGCAGAAATCCCCGGTTCAAGCATCGGCAAGATTAACATCGAAGAAAAGCACACCCTGGTGGATGTGCCGGAGATGTATGTGAGCAGAGTGATGGAAAATGCTGAAAGGTTCCGTATCCAGCGTATGCCGGTTACGGTTGAGCTGGCTTAAGATACGGGACCCTGGAAAAGACTGATTGGATGACCTGCAATTGTATGCAGGTCATCTTCTTTTAACCCATTCGTCGATAAAGATGTCGATATTTCTCCATGTTTTTGGGGAGTCGATGGTAATGTTATCCACCGGTGAGAGGATAAAACCGCGTGGACCGAGTGTTTGTATTGCATCGGCGACCGCATTACGGATTTGCGCTTCTTCGCCGGTTTCAACGGTGACGGCTCCAGACACCCCGCCCCACAGGCAGACACGAGAACCCAACTTCTCCTTCATCAAGGGCATATTCGTGTGCGTACCCTGCACGGGATCGATGCCGATGAGAATGTCGATGCCTGCTTCGAGGTAGTCATCGAGCAGTGGTTCGGTACCGCTTGAACAGATATAAGCAAATTTAACCCCGTGTTCATGACACAGGTCGACCTCGCGCTTCAAGCGAGGCAGCACAGAATGTTTGAAGAAGCGCGGGGTGACAAAGTCACAGCCTTCGTACCAGGCGCGGCGGATGAACACATCTATGGGAGCTGAGAGTACTACTTTCATTCGCTGCAAATTCCAACGGTGGATGGTTTCGAGCAGATCATCCACGAAAGTAGGCTGCTCGATCACCAATACCATCAGGTCCTGCATACCGCACAACCAGTTCGCCATGTCCATACCCACACCCCAACCGCCAACCAATAATGCCGGAGTATTCTTTACAAAGGCGGATGCTTGATCTGCATCCCTGTTGTACTGGTCGATATCACCCACGTGAGGAGGCTGCAGGAGGTATTGCAGCGATTCAAGGTCCTGGGGGGAAGTGACCAGAGGTTTAAGGCTGCGTGGGACCTGGTAATCGTCCATAAAGGGAATATGCTCACCGTGGGGCCAATCTTCAGAGACACGGATGCGCGTGGTCAAAGGTCCAGCAGGGGTACTATACTCTTTAAACAGGATTTGGGCGCCCATCATCCCATCTTCTTTCCATTCAATAGTTCTAACTTCAGGGTGAAAGTGAACAGGCAGCCCGCGCAGGTCGGGGTGTTCAGTGCGTTGAGGACGTCCCAGACTGGGGATGAACAAAATGGGGTCGAGACCCATCTCTGCCTCGGCGGCGGCAACTGCATAAAAATCCTCCTTGTACCGCTTACGCAAGGCAGAAAAACTCATGAAGCTGCAGGGTATGTAATCAACTTCTCGAAGATTGATTGCTTTAACCAGGCGTTGACGAGAATTTAGCTTTTTCATTGGTAACTGCCCTTATCTTACTTCTTTGAACCTGGCGACCCAGGTTTCATATCGTGGTTTGAAGATGGCGTTGTGCCATTTCCCAATCCGGCTGCCCGCGCACACCGCCGACTGCTGCTGCAACCATACGACCACAGAAGCAGCCTAATTGCAGGCATTGCTCGTAAGACATGCCGTGCAGCCAGGCAGACAAAAAACCGGCATCGAAACTGTCGCCAGCGCCGATGCCGTCGCCTCCGGGTGGGGCGGGTTCTATCTGGCAGGAGAAAGTGCCTTCTCCGGTGAAAAGTACTGCGCCCTGCTCGCCCCGCTTGATGGCGGTCAGCGCGACGCCCAATGACTGCAGGCGGTCTGCGGCGCCAGCCAGATCATTGCATTCAGTAATGCGCAACGCTTCTTGTTCATTGGGGAAGAAAATGTCTACCAGGGGGAAAATATCGGCTAAATCACTTCCCCATTCCTCCGCAGGGTCCCAATTGGTATCGAGTGAAATGGTCAAACCGAGATCTTTTGCCCGGCGAAAGATTGCCGGGATGTGTGGACGCAGCCGGGAGTGCAGGAAGAAGCTGCCGTGGTGCAGGTGATGGGCAAATTCGAGGAACCCATCAGGGATGTCGGATGCCTCGATGGCATTGAGAGCGCCCAGGTAGGTGAGGATGGCGCGGTCATTGCCGGTTGTCAGGGCGATGCCCATGCCGGTTTTGTATGAAGGATCGACGATGACAAAACGAGTGTCCACACCTGCTGACTGCATGCTGTCGATGATCAGTTCGCCAAATGAATCGGGTCCTACCCTGCCCAACAGGGCAACGCGCATGCCGAGGCGTGCAGCCTGGCAGGCAAAGATGCTGCAAGAGCCGCCCATTTCGAGGTGGTAATCGTCAACCAGTTTTTCGACCTGACCAAATTCAGGGACGACATCTTCACCGGTCATGATCAGGTCAACGCATAAATCACCGAAGGTGATTAAATCGTAAGGACGGTTCTTAATCAGCTGAATTTCTGCTGAGATCCGTCTTTTTGGGTTTTTCCCAACCATGCTTATGATATTATAACTTCCGTTCTGGTGAACAGGATGGTGTTCTGCCACGAATTGGTAATAAAAAAGAAATTGGCAACAAAACGGTAGGTTATTTGAAGAAAGGTCAGAATATATTGAATATGAATGAAAAAGTGGTCTTGATTACTGGCGCAACAAACGGGATTGGTCTGGTAACTGCGCGTGAATTGGCACGAATGGGCGCTGAGGTATATGGTGTGTGCAGGAATGCAGAACGTTGCGAGCGCACTGAGAGTGTGATCCGCCGCGAGACAGGAAACGATAAGGTCACTTACCTGTGCGCTGATCTCTCGTCTATGCAGGAGGTGCGTATGGTGGCTGAAGAATTCTTGCATCACTCACAACGGTTAGATGTGCTGGTGAACAACGCAGGCGCTATGTTTGTAAACCGGGAGACAACAGTTGATGGGTATGAAATGACTTTTGCGCTCAACCATCTGAGCTACTTCTTGCTGACCAATTTGCTAATAAACACGATCAAGGCGAGTGGAAAGGAAAGTGATCCGGCGAGAATTGTCAATGTGGCCTCATCGGCAGAGGGTGCGGGAACGCTGGATGAAGATGTATTGTTGGGAAGGACGCGATACAAAGCTATGAAGTCTTATGGGTCTTCGAAATTGTGCAATATCGTCTTCACATATGAATTGGCAAGACGGCTGGAAGGTTTCCCGGTAATTACCAATGCACTCCACCCGGGTCTGGTATTGACGAATTTCGCCATGGATAACATAAAGGGAGTGTTCAAACCCCTGAAGTATGTATACCTTTGGGTTGGGCGACTGTTTGCACGAAAACCTGAACAGGGTGCAGATACGGTAATCTGGCTGGCAAGTTCGCCGGAAGCAGGGGAATTCAACGGGTTATTCTTCAAAGATCGCGCACCGATTCAGTCTCAATCCGGTTCATATGACGAAGAAGCTGCCAGGCGTTTGTGGGAGTTGAGCGAGCGGTTGACGGGCTTGAGCATTTCGTAAAATGGAGATGAAATTCGAGGCAAAGCCGGCAGGCATGTTATTATAGCCGGGGTGGATCCGGATCGTTTTCAAAGAAATAGCTGACTGGAGGACAGGATGACGATTGAAAAGATGGTATTCGGGCGAACGGGGCATTTATCGACGCGCACTCTGTTCGGTGCGGCGGCTTTTGGCGGGGTTACGCAGGAAGAAGCTGACCGGACAATGGAATTGTTGATTGAATACGGGGTGAACCACCTTGATACCGCAGCGGGCTATGGGGATGCAGAGCTGCGTCTTGGTCCCTGGATGGAAAAGCGCCGTGATGATTTCTTCCTGGCGACGAAGGTTGGCGAGAGAAAATATCCCGAAGCGCGAGATTCCATTCAGCGATCACTGGAACGCATGCGCACAAACCGGATCGACCTGATGCAGCTGCACAGCGTGGTTGAGGATGATGAATGGGAGACGGCGTTGGGTCCAGGCGGTGCATTGGAAGCGGTCATTGATGCGAAGGAAAAGGGACAGGTGCGCTTTATCGGGATCACCTCCCATTCTCTTAAGGCGCCGGTCGTTCATCGCAAAAGCCTGGAAAGATTCGATTTCGACACGGTACTGCTGCCATATAACTATATGTTGATCAACAACCCGCAGTATAAAGCGGATTTCAATGCCCTGCTGGAAATTTGTGAGGGGAAGAACGTGGCAGTGCAGGTGATCAAGACCTTGCAGCGGCGCCCATGGGGTGAACGGAAACCCCACTATGCAACTTGGTATGAACCCTTCGATGAGCAATGGGCAGTTGACAGGGCGATCCATTTCGCCTTATCGCATCCTGGAGTGTTCATCAACACTGCAGGCGATATCCATGTGCTGCCCAAAATCCTGGATGCGGCGAGCCGCTACGAGAGGGCGCCGACCGAAGCACAGATGCAGGAGCTGGTACAGGCACAGGATGCCGAACCGCTCTGGGCTTGATTGATAGAATTACGAGGATTCGTCCAGTATAGAGGTTATCTGGCTTAGTTGATCCGGTTTTAGCGGTCCAAACCTGATAGCAGCACAGTTTTCCTCGACCTGTGCCACAGTCTTGAAACCGGGGATTGGGATGGTGGAAGGGCTGCGCGCCCACAACCATGCCAGGGCACCCTGGGCGAGGCTGCGCCCATTACTGGTGAGTGACTTGGCGAATGGAAGCCACTTTCGCCAGCCAGACCGGATTGGGTTTACCATCTCTAAATGCCTGCATCCAGCCTGGACCGCGGTCGCCGCGGACGTCATCGTCACCTAATTTAGAATCGGGAGTGAATTTACCCGTCAACATGCCCATTGCCAGGGGACCACGGTTGATGCTGGCGAGGTTCAACTCCTCGCACAGGGAAAGCATTTCAGCAGCATCCTCCAGCACGTTGATGTGGTGCTGGATGGCGGCGCAGTGTTCGCCTTCAGCAAAAACGCGGGCGCTGATGGTCGAGTCGGTACTCCAGCCGTAAGAGCGGATTTTGCCTTCGCTGACCAGCTCCTCGAGGGTATTGCGCACCTCGCCAGCTTTATCCGGGTCGTAACCTCCCAGGTGAAACTGGTAGAGATCAATGCGTTCCATTTTCAGACGGCGCAGAGAATCCTCGCAGGCGCGGCGGATGAAGCCGGGCGAGGCGTCAGCACCGATGATGCTGCGGGTGCCGGTGTCGAACACGTTGCCGAATTTGGTAGCGACAACAGCGCTTTTACCAGAACCCGCCAGTGCTTTTCCAAGGATTTCTTCGCTGTGACCGGTGCCGTAAACGTCGGATGTGTCGAAGAAATTGACGCCCAAGTCCAGCGCCCGGTGGATGGCTCGGATAAACTCAGCGTCATCCACTTTACCCCAACCAACTGGGATGCCGTCTCTCCAGAATGGACCACCGATTGCCCAGCAACCCATCCCCAACGGGCTGACCTGAATGCCAGATCGTCCTAATGACCGGGTGAATTCTCCATGCATGATATTCTCCTTAAAACCTTTAGCATAATTTACCACACAGGACGATTAAATCAACTGGAAAGAGGGCAATAAATACTGCTTACCTACTTTGAAAACGTTCATCAGGCGGGCAGGCTTCGGCAGCAGCAACTGCTTGTTCAGGAGCTGCACTCACTTCGCCACCATAATAGCGTTTCTGAATCCAGAAAGCGACATTCACCAGACCGATCATCACGGGTACTTCAATGAGCGGACCGATCACTGCAGCGAAAGCCTGACCGGAGTTGATTCCAAATACTGCAACCGCCACCGCAATAGCCAGCTCAAAATTGTTGCTTGCTGCAGTAAAGGCGATGGTGGTGGATTTCGAATAATCCGCGCCGATCTTTCGTCCCATCCAAAAGCTGACCAGGAACATGATCACGAAATAGATCGCCAGGGGTATGGCTACCAGCAGCACCACCTTGGGAATGGTGACGATCAGCTCCCCTTTCAGGCTGAACATGACCACGATGGTGAACAGTAAAGCGATCAGGGTCAATGGGCTGATTCGCGGGACAAATTCCGTGTCGTACCACTGCTTGCCTTTAATGCGCACCAGGATCGTGCGGGTTAGAAAACCAGCGATAAAGGGGATGCCCAGGTAGATAAAAACACTTTCTGCAATATCTCTGATAGTGATATCTACGGCTATGCCTTGCATGCCCAGCCACGAGGGTAACAGGGTGATGAACACATAGGCATATAAACTGTAGAAAAAAACCTGAAAGACACTGTTGAAGGCAACCAGCCCGGCGGCATATTCGGTATCACCCCTGGCAAGATCATTCCATACAATTACCATGGCAATGCAGCGAGCCAGACCGATCAGAATCAATCCAGCCATGAGTTCAGGATAACTGCGCAGGAATATAACTGCCAGGATGAACATCAGGATTGGACCAATCACCCAGTTTTGAAGCAACGAGAGCCCCAGCACTTTCCAATTGCGAAACACATCTCCCAGTTCTTCGTAGTGTACTTTCGCCAGCGGCGGGTACATCATCAAGATCAAGCCAATAGCAATGGGAATATTCGTTGTCCCAACGGATACTACCTGGTTGAATGTTTCTACCCCGGCGGGGAAAAAGAATCCCACACCAACGCCAACAGCCATGGCAAGGAAGATCCACAGCGTCAGGTAGCGGTCAAGTGTTGACAGTCGTTTTGCTGGTCTGGTTGTTTGGGTCATGAGGCAGCCTCTGAATTACCGTATACCAGAAAGGTGTGTGAGTAATATTCACAATTTATCATCATTTATTTCCCTGAGGATTGATGCTGCTCTAATAATATGATCATCTCTTCTTCCATCGCATCACGAACTGACCGGAAAGACTCAATATCATCGCTCTCTGCCGGATCGGGATAACTTTGGTGAACACGTTTTCCCTGTCCCAGCCACACTGGACATTCCTCAGCAGCCGAATCGCACACGGTTACAACCAGATCGAAAGGTGTCAGACGATATTCATTGGCATGTTTGGAAGCACCCTGGTGCTCAATACCAATTTCTGCCAGCGCCTGGATTGCTTTAGGATGTACATATCCGGCGGGTTTGGTGCCTGCGGATACTGCCTCCCATGTTTGACCCAGACGGGCATTAACAATTGCCTCTGCCATTTGTGAACGGCATGAGTTTCCTGTACAAAGGAACAATACTTTACGCTTTTTCAGCATCTCTAAATCCCTATTCCTGTTTATAAATTATTGAATCACCACAGTTTGCGATTCTTTCATGTAGGTTCGTTTGACAAACCAGAGCAGCACCGCAAGCAAAACTAAGAATCGCGGCAAGAAACAGCACAACGATCCCCAGGTTAGCACCATCAACCCAGGCGCCATACAGCAATCCAGCCAGTATACTGAAAAGCGCCACCCATCCGACATAAACCCAGGCTTTCAAGCGACCGATAATCGCTGCTGTAATCAGAATGCTTTGCAGGCTGAGCTCGGGGTCGGAGATCAGGTATGCGAGCAGCGGTCCGCGGTGCATACCCAATTCCAGAAACATCTGCGCAATGGGCACTTCCACCAGTGTGGGAAAATACATGAACACACCGAAAACCACGCCGATGAAATTACCGAAAACGGTGTTGCTGCCTGCCAGTGTTTGGACCCATTCCGGGCGGATCAATTCCCGGATCATACCCACCACGAAAACGCCAACTACGAGCAGGGGAAAAATCTGCTTGACGAAGCGCCAGGATTCCCACAAGAAGCCGCGAGTTTCATCTTCTGTCAATTGGGTCCTGAGCATCCATCCCAACAGGATGGTGAGAAGCAAAACTCCAAAGAATTTGCCGGTAAAGTTCAAAGCAATACCACCCGGGTAGGGTGCCACACCAATGGAAGCTACCAGTAAGGTCAAGCCGACCAGACCAACGGAGAGCCAGGTCCAGGCAGAAAAACCTTCAAAGATGGTCTCGATCCCCTTCCAGGAAGCAAGACCGATTAACAGCAGCAGACCGATCAAAAGCACTCCCTGGGCTGTGACGCCTTCTTCGCCGCGTGATGCATCGAAGGGCACTAACTGGAAAAGCCAGTTCTGAAATCGATCCACACCCGTAAACGGGAGTTCAATTGTGGCATAAGTCTCCTTGAGAAGATCAACCTGGAAGGTACCAACGATCAGCAGCGCCACCAGTAGCAGCAAGAAGATCACAGTAATCCGCCGAATGGACGCCTGACCAGAGAACATGGCATCCGCAGCTTTATCATGAGCGAGATCTTCTTTATAGAAAATGAGCGCCATGATGATGCCTATCCCAATTCCAAAGGTGATCGAAAGCACTAACCGGGCAATCGCCAGGTCCATACCGATCAAAGTTCCAGTGTAAGAAAGCGCCAGGATATTGACTGCTGGGGCAACGAACAGAAACGTGATCGCTGGACCCAATCCAGCGCCTTTCTTGTAGATACCGGCAAATAGAGGAATAACCGTGCATGAACAAACCGCTAACAAGAACCCAGCCGCTGCTGCAGCAGGATAAGAAATGATCTTTGATGTGCTGCGTCCCAGATAACGTGTAACGGTCTCTTTTGGGATCAGGGCAGTCATGGCTCCTGCTATATAAAAAGCAGGCAGAAGACAGAGGAGAACGTGGGCAGCCAGATAAGATGCCAGGTTCCCTAAACCGCTGTAAAGTAAGCGCCCCACAAAATCAACCAGCGTCTCTATCATGTTCTTACGCCGTTTTTATACCCTATTTTGAAGCGTCAGGCTGGCGACCAGAGCCCATATATTTGAGTTAACTTGTAGCCAAAGCTGAGGTCACAAAACTTGTGATTTCAGCTGTAGAAGGGATCCTGCCGCTGCTCACAGTTTTTTCGTTGATCACCAATCCTGGCGTTGACATGACCCCATAATCTGCATACTTCAGGGGATCGGTGACTTTGATAACTTCGGCTTCAATGCCAAGCTCGTTAACAACTTTCAGGGTGAGTTGTTCTAAGCGTTTGCAGTTGGCACAACCTGAACCAAGGACCTTAATAGTAAGCATTTGTTCTTTTCTCCGGTCTAAGAAGCTATTTCTATCTCTTTGATTAATTTTGGAGTGAGTTGGGCAACACAATCCGGGCAGCAGCAGTGTGGTAACGGATCGGCGTCCAACCATTTTTCAATTTCATGTGTAGGGATTGCGAATAGTTTTCCAATGTCTATCAACATGTTGACAAGCCGCGGCTCTGTCAGGCGATAAAAAATGAAGCGACCATCGCGGCGCGTATCTACCAGATCAGCATCACGCATTTCCATGAGCTGCTGTGAAATATATGCCTGGCGCAAATCGAGCAGGGCTTCAAGGTGGCAGACACAAGCCTCGCCTGATCCGATTGCGACCAAGATCTGCAGTCGCACCGGTGTGCTGATTGCCTTAAAGATGCGGCTGAGTTTTTCCTCGGGCAGTATCTCTGTCATATTCAAAATCCTGAATATAGTTTACCATACATTCGAAATACCGAATATGATGAACATCAGGTTGTTTTTGGATGAAGATCATCTGCCAGGGTGATTAACCTGTGTCTTCGTTGGGATGGATAGATCTGGCAGCCATATAACCTGTCGGAAACATACAACCGGGTTATATTATGGACCGTGACATGGATTGTCACGCATATGTGCGCATGGTAGAATCCGAAATATGCAAGGTTAATTTTTTGGAGGTTCAGAATGGAACAACAAGTTGCTACCTTTACGGTGAAAAAGGGCCTGGCTCAAATGCTGAAAGGTGGCGTGATCATGGATGTCGTTACCGAAGAACACGCCCGGATCGCTGAGGAAGCCGGAGCTGTGGCTGTGATGGCGCTCGAACGGGTTCCGGCAGATATCCGTTCGGACGGTGGTGTGGCGCGTATGAGCGACCCGGAATTGATTTTGAAAATCATGGACGCCGTGTCTATCCCGGTTATGGCAAAATGCCGCATCGGGCATTTCGTTGAGGCGCAGATTTTAGAGGCGATTGGTGTTGATTACATCGATGAGTCCGAGGTGCTGACACCCGCTGATGAAGCGCACCATATCTACAAGCACGATTTCAAAGTGCCGTTTGTCTGCGGCTGCCGCAACCTGGGTGAAGCCCTGCGCCGGATTGGCGAGGGTGCAGCGATGATCCGGACAAAGGGTGAAGCCGGCACCGGGGACGTTGTGGAAGCAGTGAGACACGGTCGGACAGTGCTGGGTGAGATTCGCCTTATTCAAAACCTGCCCGCTGAGGAGCTGATGGCATTTTCGAAAGAAATCGGCGCACCGTATGAGCTGGTGCTGGAGACAGCACAATTGGGCAGGCTTCCCGTGGTCAATTTTGCTGCTGGTGGGATTGCCACCCCGGCTGATGCTGCCTTGATGATGCAGCTGGGAGTGGATGGCGTCTTTGTAGGCTCAGGCATTTTTAAATCGGGCGATCCTGCCCGTCGAGCGGCAGCAATTGTCAAAGCCACCACTCACTATAATGATCCTTATATTCTGGCGGAGGTCAGCCGCAACCTGGGTGAACCGATGGTTGGACGGCAGATTTCTTCCATACCGGACGTGGAACTAATCGCAGGTCGAGGTTGGTGATCAAGATTGGCGTTCTGGCACTCCAGGGAGATTTCGCCGAACACGCCGTTATGCTGAATAAAATGGGTGCAGATGCCATAGAGGTACGCCTGCCAACGCATCTGAAAGACCTGGATGGCTTGATCATCCCAGGTGGAGAATCTACCACGATCGGCAAATTGGCGGTTGCTTATGGATTTATGGAACCGCTGCGTGAATTCGCGGCTAAGAAATCGATCTGGGGTACCTGTGCGGGAGCGATCTTTCTTTCTAAAGACGCCCACCGCCAGCAGCCATTATTGGGCTTAATGGATATTATTGTGGAACGAAATGCATTCGGCAGACAGGTTGCCAGCTTTGAAACGGATCTGGATGTGCCTGCGTTGGGGGAGATGACTGAACCATATCATGGCGTGTTCATCCGCGCCCCGCTGATCGAATCGGTCGGAGATGGTGTGCAGGTGCTGGCAAGTTTGCCGGATGGCAGGATTGTGGCAGCACGCCAGGATCGGCTCCTGGCGACATCTTTCCACCCGGAACTCACGCTCGATGATCGTTTTCACAGGTATTTTCTAACGATGATTGAGCAGGCGGACCGCAACCTGGTAGAGGCATAGATTTGACCGTCCAGCCAATCCATTGGCGCGATCTCCCATTACTGCACCGTTACCGCAACAGGAGTGTGTTCCTGGATACTGCCCTGGTCCTGACCCGTGGACCATTGCTGGTTCCAGGTGCGCTGGTTTCTTACGTGGCGCCAACAGCTGGGATATCAACGTTTGTGCATAGGAGCAGGGAGAATAAAGGGGCGGTTGTTTATGGTCAATATATGCACGCCTCCGGATCTCCGTTCGCACAACTCACATTCTTATCGCCCAGCGAGGCTTTAGAAACACAGGCGATAATCGAGTTGCTGGAGTCGATGGTCGTGTATGCAGGTGAGGCTGGGGCTTTGCGCCTGCTGGCGCACGTGGATGAGAAAAATGAAGCCTTTGAAGCGCTGCGCCGGTCTTCGTTTGCGGTATATACGCGGCAAAGGGTGTGGAAATTCAGTCAAAAGGATACGCCGGTTGAGGACGGAGTGCAAAACACAACCTGGCGTAATGCGACCTCACTAGACGGCCATGCTATCCGTACGCTTTATAATAATGTGGTTCCGGGGCTCGTGCAGCAGGTGGAGCCATTTTCTATGAAACAGAACCATAAAGGTATGGTATTTGAGCGGAAAGGGGAAATCCTGGCTTATGTTGACCTGAATTATGGGTCAAAAGGAATCTGGCTGCAGCCGTTCGTACACCCAGATGCGGAAGGCGTTGTCGAACAGTTTACGCCCCTGGTGGCAGCGCTCCCGAACCGGCGGTCACGACCGGTTTACGTCTGCATCCGTTCTTACCAGTCCTGGTTGGAGCCGTCACTAGAGATGATGGGCGCACGAGCTGGTCCTGGACAGGCAGTGATGGTGAAGCACCTGGCGCTGGTGCAGAAAGCAACCCAGGCAGTTGGGATGCAGGTAGCAGAATTGATGCGTATGGAGAAAGGGCAGCCAGAAACCACCGCCTCGATTACACGTAATGAGAAAGGGAACAATCCCGATAGCGATAAGTTGTTTAATGAACAACGACCAAAGGGTGTTTTTGAATAGAACATAGGAAATATGGAACAAAACAAAATCACGGATGATTTACAAGTACTGCTGGGGGTGCTCTCGCCCCACCTGGCTGCTGCGCTTAACGAACTGGACGACAGCGATAACTTACTGGAAGTAATCATGGACCTGGGCAGGGTGCCGACGGCGCGGTTTGTAGACCGCGAGGTGGTCCTGGACCAGGTTGAGGTGAGTTGCGAGGAAATCGACTACGTAGTGGCAAGGATCGGTGATTTCGATGCGGATAACCGTGCCGGGATGGAGCGCACGCTGCACCGTATCTCAGCCATCCGCAACCGCAGGGGGCATATTGTTGGTCTGACATGCCGTGTGGGACGGGCTGTTTACGGCACAACCGACATCATCCAGGACCTGATCGAGGGTGGGAAGAGCTTGCTGCTGCTGGGAAGACCCGGCGTGGGGAAGACGACCATCCTTCGGGAAACGGCACGCATCCTGGCAGAATCTAAAAGGGTGGTGGTTGTGGACACCTCCAATGAGATTGGTGGGGATGGGGATGTGCCTCACCCGGCGGTTGGGCGCGCGCGCAGGATGCAGGTGGCACGTCCGAATTTGCAGCATGAGGTTATGATCGAGGCGGTTGAGAACCATAACCCGGAAGCGGTGATCATCGATGAGATTGGGCGCGAATTGGAGGCAGCGGCGGCGCGCACCATCGCTGAACGCGGCGTGCAGCTGATTGGCACAGCACATGGAAACAGCCTGGAAAACCTGCTGCTGAACCCGACCCTGTCCGACCTGGTCGGAGGCATCGAATCGGTCACACTTTCAGATGAGGAAGCGCGCCGTAGAGGGACACAAAAGACAGTCCTGGAAAGGCGTTCGCCGCCAACCTTCGATGTATTGATCGAAATCCAAAACAGGGAGAGGCTGGCGGTCCACCCTGATGTGGCAGCTGCGGTCGATTCTTTACTGCGCGGGTACCCGCTTTTGCCGGAGATTCGCACCAGGGGAACGGATGGACAGATTTCGGTTGAAAGACCTGCACCTCCTGTACCAAGGTCAATGATGGGTCCTCAACAAGGGTTGAGGAGGCAGAATGATTTTGCCCGTGAACGCCCATCAGATGGCAGCAGATCTTCAAACCAGAACTCGAACGCGCGAAATCACATCAGGCAAATACCCATATCCGGATTCGAATGCACCCGCGGATCGAGGAGCTCTGAAAGCTGTGCGCGTGTACCCATATGGTGTGGCACGCAACCGTTTGAACCAGGCGGCGCGCCGCCTGGCGGTGCCTGTGGTCATCGTTGACCAGCCCGGTGAGGCGGATGTGTTGGTGACGCTGCGCACATATTACCGCAAACGCCAGCAAACGATTGCGGACGCGGAGAACCGCAACCTGCCCATCTATGTTTTAAGAGCAAACACGGTGAACCAGATACAGCAGTTTTTGAGTGACCTGTTCAATCTGTCTTTCACGACATCAGGGGATGGAGGCACGGACCCCGTCCTGCTGGAAACCCGTGCAGCGATAGAAGCAGTGATGAATGGTGAGCGCTGGGTGGAACTTACACCAGCAGCTGCGGCGATTCGCAAACTCCAACACCAGATGGCTCGTGATGCCAACCTGGTCTCGCATTCTTATGGGAAAGAGCCCCGACGAAGGGTGAGAATTTTCCGCGAATAAGTATGTTTATCACTTTCGAGGGTTCTGAAGGGTGTGGGAAAACAACCCAGGTGGCAAAGCTGGTGAATACGTTGCAGCGGGAAGGGCGGGATGTGCTCGCGGTGCGAGAGCCGGGGGGCACGCTCATTGGCGATCAGATCCGCGAGGTGCTTACCAGCCTGAAGAACACGGGCATGCTTGCACGGACAGAAATATTGTTGTTCCAGGCTTCACGCGCCCAGCTTGTTGAAGAAGTTATCCGACCATGTTTGAGGCGAGGCGGCTGGGTGGTTTGTGACCGCTACGGGGATTCGACCATGGCTTACCAGGGTTATGGATACCAATTAGACCTGGGGATGATCCGGCAGCTGGTGCAATTCGCCACCGGCGGTTTACGACCTGACCTGACGTTCCTGTTGGATATCGATGTGGAGCTTGGGCTGCGCCGACGGGCTGAGGGGGGTGACTGGAATCGCCTGGATGCCCTCGGTCTGGATTTCTATCGACGGGTCCGTGAAGGATATCTTGAACTCGCCCGCCAGGATCCGGAGCGGTGGGTGATCATCGATGCTTCACCATCCCCGCAAGAGATACAGGCGCAGATCAGCAGGAAATTGTTCGAACGCCTGCCTTAGAAATCATCAAAGCCGCCATCCATAGCGCCCATCGGACCATCATCGGCGCCTAAATCGGGCATGTCTTTTTCAATATCCTCCGGGCTTTGACCTTTCTCCAGCCGATCGATGACTTCGTCGAATTCCGGACCCATGTCTTCACCCATTTCCCGGCTCATCTTGCGCATCATCTGACCCAGGGCACGGGGATCATCCTCCAGTCCTTCCAGGCTGCCTGGATCCATCATGTCGTCCATGCGGCTGTCTTCACTTTTGGCAACGCGGATGCGACCGATCCGCCGCTGAATATTTTCGCTGCCGCAGTGAGAACATTGGACCGGTCTGCTGCCGTACTCAGCGTAGGTCATGAAGATCTCGAAACGTTTTTTACAATCCAGGCAGCGATATTGGTAGGTCGGCATAAATCCTCCGGTCATTAATAAGGTGTTTCGCAAGCTGTTATAACCTATTATAATCAAACGACTGGTGATCCAACAATGGTAGAAGCGTTGGGGGTTACCTGAAACACACCCACGGGAGGTTGGTTTGTCGGAATTGTCTGATAGTGAAAGCTTTCGCCTGATTAAGAATGAGCCGTTGTTAATTGTTATTTCCGGTCCATCCGGGGTCGGGAAGGATACAGTCATCCAGCGTATGAAAGATCGGAAGATGCCTTTCCACTTTGTGGTGACAGCGACAACTCGAGCAGCGCGTGAAGAGGAAGTCGATGGGGTGGATTATATCTTTATCTCACACGACCGTTTTGCCGAGATGATCGAGAATGATGAACTACTAGAATATGCCATCGTCTATAACGACTATAAGGGCATCCCCAAAGTCCAGGTGCGACAGGCAATCAACAGCGGTCTGGACGTGATTATGCGGATCGATGTTCAGGGAGCTGCCACGATCCGCAAGATATGCCCGGATGCGCTGCTGATATTCTTGACCACGGAAAGTGAAGACGAGCTGGAAAAGCGGCTGAAAGTCCGCAAAAGTGAGACGCCCGAAGGGTTGAACCTGCGCATTGCGACAGCGCGCCGGGAGATGAGCAAGGTAAAGGATTTTGATTACGTGGTGGTGAACCGCGAAAATGAATTGGCTGAGACTGTTGAAACCATTACGGCAATCATCAGGGCGGAACACCACCGCACTCGACCAAGGATAGTGCGTTTGTGAACGACACTATTCCCGACAATAACCAACCAGAACCGGCTGCGCCTAATTTAGAAACTCCACCTGTGATGGTGCGCATCGATATTCCCATATCGAAACCCATCGTCACATACGTGCTGATGGGGTTGACGATATTTGTTTACCTGCTGCAGCTTGCCGGAGAATACATATGGGGATATGATCTTGCACTTTATTTTGGCGCCAAAATCAACGAGGCGATAGCGGCGGGAGAGGTATGGCGGCTGCTAACACCGATGCTGCTGCACGGGTCGCTGATGCACATAGGTTTCAATATGTATGCGCTATTCATATTTGGACCTCGATTGGAACGATACTATGGGCATTGGCGCTACCTGGTCATTTACCTGCTGGCGGCTTTTAGCGGAAATGTGGTCTCTTATGCATTCTCACCGGCGGTCTCAGTGGGAGCGTCGACGGCAATCTACGGTTTGTTGGGAGCACAGGGGGTATTCCTTTACCGCAATTGGAAGGTCTTCGGTCCGGCGGCAAGGCGGGACTTGAATAACCTGATTCTGCTGGCTGTTGTCAACCTGATCATCGGGGTGACGGGTCGCTTTGACAATTGGGGTCACCTGGGCGGACTGCTGGGAGGGGTTGCGTTTGCCTGGCTGGCGGGACCTGTGCTGGTGATGGGTGCGGATGAAAACGGTCTCTTCTTAAAAGATGCGCGTGGGAATGATGATGCGGTACGCGCCACTGCGCTGATCGGAGCGGTGTTTGTAATTGTCGCAGGAGCAGCTACCTGGATTAGATTGTGAGTCCAGGCTCATGCAAGCATCTGGGAAGCCGGGAATGCGACGCTAATCCTGTGAAGGACCCAGGTCGTCGTCGAGGGGGAGCTCGGTGTCATCATCGTCCTCGTTGTAGCCAAACTCCAGATGCACCTCATCGTTTTCGATCACAATCCAGAGAATAAGCATCTGCCCATCGGAGACATCCACGGTGCGTGCGGCGACGATTGGGGCAGTTTGCGGAAGCCCATCCATTGAGCGGTATTCCAGGTGCATTGCGGCGTGTTGTTTCCATGTACGGTAACAGCGTTCCACCAGCGCAGGACCATTAAAGGTGCGCAGCCGGGTGACCATGATGTCTGAAAGGGAGGGGCTTTCGTGCAGACTCAATGCCCAGCCATCATTCACCTCTTCGAAGGTTGGCGGGGGTCCTTCTATGATTGTGATCTTATCATCCAAGTTAAAAACTCCGGGTCGGAATCATACCATAATGAGGCAGGGATGCAGAAGGTATAATGGGCAAAGAATCTAAACAAAAAGCCAAAAACAACCCGCACTGCGGTCTTATTTGGAGGTTTGAACATGCACAAGCTGCTCATCTTGTTTGAGCCTTTGGAAGATTGGACAGAATTCGAAAACACCTGGCCTGAGTTCTTACACCTGGTAGAAACGATGCCGGGATTAATCAAGGAATCATCCAGCATGGTCGAAATGGCGCTGTTTGGCAGCAGCTATGCCCGCTCGCACGAGCTATATTTCGATTCTTTGTCATCTGTCAAATCGGCGATGGCGTCGGAGAACGGTAGAGCGGCTGGACGGCTGCTGCAGACGATGACCGGAGGGCGAGTGACCCTGCTCATCGCTGACCATCATGAAGACGATATGGCTAACATCCGAAAACATCAGTCAAAGGGCCCTGACACAGGGGGCCCTGACACAGGGGGCCCTGGCACCGAAGGCTCTGGTGTAGAGGAAGCTGTGCGAGACAGTGCGGCAGGGAAAAACGTTCTGTGAGGTTTCTCGACCGCTGATGCAAGCACAAAGCCCTTTTCTGAATAAAGTCATCCTCATCAGTCTTGCGGTGCTGGTGATGGGCGTGATGGTGTACCTGGCATTCCGAAAAGCAGCGCCGGTCATCGACCGATCGTCGAGAGTGCTCGAATTCTTGCGCCATCCTGGCGACCATCCGGATTGGATGATCCGGCACGGTGACCGCTGCGGGGAGGCGCCCTTCTTGCTGCCCACGGATGGGTTTATAGGTTACCTGTACGACGATTCGTTCCGGGTCGGGCACAGGCATCAGGGATTAGATATTTTTGGGGGAACTGGGGGAAACATAACACCGGTGATTGCGGCGTACTCAGGTTACCTGACTCGTCTCTCGGATTGGAAATCTTCACTTATTGTTCGTATCCCGGATGACCCACTGCGCGCTGGCAGGCAGATCTGGACGTATTACACACACATGGCAAGCGCGGATGGGGAGTCGTTCATCGTGAAGGATTTCCCGCCTGGCACGAATGAAGTTTATATCGAAGCGGGGACGCTGCTCGGGTACCAGGGGAATTATTCTGGCGAGCCAGGTAACCCGGTAGGCATTCACCTGCATTTCTCGGTGGTACTGGATGATGGGGATGGCAAATTCCTCAATGAGCTGCGCATCGAGAACACGTTGGATCCGTCGCCGTACCTGGGAATCCAGGTTAATGGGAAGATGAATCTGGGTGAGGTCCCGCTCTGTCCACAAGCTGTCCCCCAGGGTTAGTCGGGTTAGAAACTAAAAAGCATGCAGGAGAAACAGGAAATTGGGTGATTTTTCAGGGAAAGTTGTGCTGGTGACCGGAGCGGGACGCGGTCTGGGAAGAGAACTGGCGGTGGCTTTCGCGCAGCAAGGTGCGTTCGTGGCAGCAAATGACCTGACACCTGTAAACCTGGATAGAACCCTTGAGGAGATGCGCGCAACAGCGGGGGACAATAGCGCCAGGGAGTTCCTGTTCGATGTTGCCTTTCAACTCCAATGCAGGGCGATGGTAGCCGAAGTGGTCTCGGAGTTGGGCAGGTTGGATGTGCTGGTGAACGCGGCACGGGTGATGCCAAAAGCGCATGTCCTGGATATGGATGAGTGGGATTGGCGGCGCACGATGGACGTGAACCTGGGTGCGGGGTTTTTCCTCACGCAGACAGCAGGCAGGGTGATGGCGGATCAGGGGGGAGGGGTGATCGTCAATTTTAGTGCAACTGCCGGTGAAAGAGATGAGACGTCTGCCCAACACGGTTCAGGATACGCAGCATTCCGCGCAAGCCAGGCGGGGTTGAGGGCGTTAACCCGAGCTGCTGCCGATGAGTTGGCGCCCAATGGTGTGCGTGTGTACTTGATCACATCATCCGATTCCAGCGGGCGCGAAGAAGTGGTCAAAAAAACATTGTACCTGTGCAGCGATTCATCGGGTCATTTAGAAGAATGTGTCCATCATGTCGATAACGAGTGAACCGATCACTTACCGTGACATCGTCTTGAGCCTGCGGCAGCTTGAAATAAGTCCAGATGCCGCAGTCCTGGTGCATGCAGATATCGACCGGTTTGGCGCGGTACGCGGTGGGGCGGATACGTTTAACGGTGTTTTACTGTCTACCTTCAGTAAGGTGCTGATGCCTGCATTCACTCACCAAACGGTGGTTGTGCCAGGCATCGGGCCTCAAAATAATGCCATACAGTACGGTTCTGGGGTCAAAGCAAACCTGCAAGCATCGTTTTTCCACAAAGATCAGCCCGTTGACGAGAAATCTTGGCGCATTGCCGGAGGCTTTACGACGTCACCAGCAGGCACAACGTTCGGGTCATCCGATACTTTCGTTCACCGGGGTAAATGCCGGCAGGTATCTGGACACTCAAACGATCGAAGAACCACTGGCACCCATCGGCAAGCTGGCAGACGAGAGAGGATGGGTGTTGCTGCTGGGCACAGATCACACGCAGAATGCCAGCATCCATTGGGCGGAACGCATTGCCGGGAGGAAGCAGTTTGTGAGATGGGCGTTGACGCCACAGGGGGTGGTGGAGTGCCCTGGGATGCCGGGCTGTTCGCAAGGTTTTGGTGAACTGGCTGAGCGTTTGGAGGGTAAAGTACGCTCATCGTCTTTGAACGGGGTTGTCATCCAGGCGGTTCGGGTCAGGGACGTGGTTGAGACTGCCCGGTTGTGGATTGAAGCCGATGCAGGCGCGCTGTTGTGCGCAAACCAGGAGTGTGAGTACTGCCCGTAACTTTTGTGATATTTGTCCGACTAATTATGATACCGTCATTTAAAACTGCCCTGCTTGTGGAGAGTTAATCATTCGACGACAATCACCTTTTTTTTCAAAGAGTAGCCTGATCTTAACCGCAATCCTGATCGCGGTTTTGAGCCTGGTCATCTGGCGCAGCGGCGGCTGGGCTTTCAGTCCTGGCAGGTTAAGCGCGCAGGTCAGAAAGTCTGCGCAGGATCCGCGTTTCCGCTCCCATGCAGATTTCGAATCACAGTGCAGCTACTGTCATCGCCCGTTTGAGAGCACGCTTGCTGAATTATGCAAGGATTGTCACGACGAAGTTTCGATCCAGGTGGCAGGTGGCACAGGCGTGCATGGGAGCATCAGTAATGTTGATGATTGCGCCGGCTGCCACCAAGAGCATCGCGGCAGAGATCATGACCTCTTAGCTGAAGCCTACAATAATTTTGACCATTCGATAGCGCGCTTTAACTTGATCAAGCACCAGATTAATTACACGGCTTCGCCAATCGAGTGTGCAGAATGCCATGATTTGGATGGTCCGCTAAGGTTTTTGCCGGAAAGCTGCACAAAATGTCATGACGCGCACCTCCCGGAGTTTATGAGCCAGCATATTCAAGATTTTGGATTGGATTGCCTGTCTTGCCACGATGGGAAGGACAGGATGGTTGATTTTGACCACCAGTTGACAGCTTTCCCTCTTGATGGGCAGCATTCACCTCTTCGCTGCGGGGATTGTCACAACCAGCAGTTTAAACAGGCTGAGGGAGACTTCTTTTCAGGTCTTCCGGGAGAATGTTCTGGATGTCACCAGCAACCCGAGGTGCATGCCGGATTGTTTGAAGAAGGCTGTGACGAATGCCATAACAGCACGGGCTGGAGTCCTGCACTCTTGCAGGGGACATTTTTCGATCACGCAAAGAACACCCGGTTCAGCCTGGTGAAACACGGGCTTGGTTTCGATGGCAAACCATTGCGCTGCACTGATTGCCATTCACTCATCGCTGCAGGTATGGGAGAAGGAGTAGAACCAGATAAGGAGCTGTTTCAACAGCAAATATGCATGGACTGCCATCTTGGTGAAGCTAAGGAAGAAATGGTGTCTCACGCGGAACAGACCGGGGATAACTGCCTGGAATGCCACGATGGTGTGGATAGGATGATGGCTTTTGAACACGCCGCGGTTTTTGTCCTGGATGGAGCGCATACCGGTTTGAACTGCCAGGATTGCCATGCATCTGGCTATTCGGATACACCATCTTCTTGCGTGAGCTGTCACCAGGAACCTGAAATCCATGAAGGTTTCTTTGGTCAGGAATGCCTGAACTGCCACAGCACTACTGCCTGGGCGCCGGCATTGATGACAAACCATAGTTTTCCGATAAACCATGGCGGTGAGGGAGTGGTAGAATGCCAGACTTGCCACTCACAATCTTACACACAATACACCTGTTATTCCTGCCACGAGCACCAGCCTGCTGATATCCTCGAGGAACATCTGGAAGAAGGGATATCACAGGATGAGCTGCCCAATTGTGTCCGCTGCCATCCAGCAGGTCGTGAGGATTGAGATTGCCGTGCTAAGGAGGTGTTGATGTGAGACGATTTTTAATCTTATCCCTGCTGCTCGTAGTTATGCTTGTTTTATTGATGGCAGGAGCTGGTTTTGCCATGTCAGAAACAGCCGTTTTTCAGCCAGGTGATCTTCTTTTCCCGGTGCAGCGATTTGTTGAGAACCAGCGCACTTCAGTAATTACCGATCCAGTCCAGCAAAGTCATTATCGTATTGATCTGGTTGAACAGCGCCTGGTGGATCTGGGAGCGTTGCTGGGCACACCTGATGAAGAGCAGGCTGTGGAAGCATTGTTTGATGCATTAAGAAATGTTGTTGCGGCGCTGGCACAAGTTCCTGAAGATGCGCTTCCCGCTTTGAAATCCAGGTTAGCTGAGCTTTTAGCAGAGACCAGCGAACTGGAAACCAGCCTGCAGCCAGGAGCTTATCAGGACGAGGAACTTGCCCACGAATTTGCAGCCTTCATCTCTTCACTGGAAGGCATGATGGGTGATCCGATATCGTCCCAAAGCGATACTGAAACAGGAGATTTGCTCTCTGCAAGTGGGAGGCAGGATGAAACACCCCTGACTGGTCAACAGGAACCACCCTCTAATTCATCATCCAACATCGAACCTGTCGTTGTCGAATTCCCGGAAGGCAGCCTGGGGGCTGAGCATGAATTTTTTGTGTTGAGCGGGAAGCATTTGGAGCTCAGTTGTGAAAAATGCCATACCGAAGGGAAATACGCCGGCATACCAGACCTTTGCGTGGATTGCCATGAGACAGATAGACCGGACCCGCATTTTGATTTCGAATGTGATACCTGTCATAATCCGGATGGCTGGGAATTCATCAGTTTTGATCATTCGCTTTCGATTGCAGTGGACTGCCAATCGTGCCATCTTTCTGTTAGACCAGTGAACCATTACTCGGGACAGTGCTCTGCCTGCCACATTACCACAGCCTGGATACCCGCAAGCTTTAACCACAAAGCAGTCAATGCGACAAATTGCCTGAACTGCCACAGCGGAGTGAAACCAACGAACCATTATTCAGGACAATGTTCTTCCTGTCACAGCACCTCAGCCTGGCGTCCGGCTACGTTTAACCACAAAGCAGTCAATGCGACAAATTGCCAAAACTGCCACAGTGGTGTGAGACCAACGAACCATTATTCAGGACAATGTTCTTCCTGCCACAACACCTCAGCCTGGCGACCGGCTACATTTAATCATAAAGCTGCCAATGCGACAGACTGCCAGGGCTGCCACAAACGTCCCGGCGGACACTCCGGCGGGCAGTGTTCAGCCTGCCACAGCACATCGGGGTGGAGACCGGCGAGTTTTGACCACAAAACAGCCGGGGCGACGGACTGCCAGGGGTGCCATAAGCGCCCGTCTGGACATTCAAGCGGGCAATGTTCTTCCTGCCACAGCACATCGGGGTGGCGACCGGCGAACTTTGACCATAAAGCTGCCGGGGCGACGGACTGCCAGGGCTGCCACCAGAGACCATCCGGGCATTCCAGCGGTCAATGTTCCAACTGCCACAATACCAGTCGCTGGGGTGATGTGGATGTTAAGAATTCATTCCTTCCCAACCAACCATGGGAATGCCAACGGCGAATGCTCAAAGTGCCACACAGAAGGAACGAATAAAGTGAATTGCTACAAGTGCCACGATAAAGCCAAGATGGAAAATAAGCACGCCGAGGAAGACATCTTAGATATCGCCGGTCGCTGCCTGTCATGCCATCCGAAGGGGAAAGAGGAAGATCGTTAACCTGGTTCGGGCTGCCGGGCAGGTTGTGCCGGACACGAAACGATGTGTCCAGTGCGGGGTTTGCACATTTTAACTGCCCGATCAATATAGATGTCCGCCGGCATGCATGGGAGGGGGTGCCGGTTGTCGATAGTCACTGCCTGACGTGCGGTGAATGCGTTCGCGCTGCCCGCGAGGCGTGTTGGTGTTTGAACACACGAGGTTATTCAGTGGGAGCGACAGGTAAATGGCACGGTATCTGGTGATCGGAAGCGGGGCGGCGGGGATTGGAGCAGTGGAGGGCATCCGTACCCTGGACCCGACGGGACAACTTGTACTGCTTGGGGAGGAAGGCTCTGGTTCTCCTGAGCAGGCGTATTACTCCAGACCTGGTCTGGCGTATTTCTTAACCGGTGAACTGCCCGAAAAGTTGTTGTTCCCATTCGAAAACCAGGACTTCCAACGTTTGAGGGTTTCCTTTCAAAAATCCCGCGTTACGGCATTACATCCTGACAGACACCAGGTGGAATTGGATGATGGGATGAAAATTACGTATGACAAGCTCCTGATCGCAACTGGTGCCAGAGCTGCACAAGCACAGGTCCCAGGGATTGAAGCCCGGGGTGTTGTAAAGCTCGACTGCCTGGATGATGCCCTGGACATCATGCGCCAGGCGCGCCGAGACTCGCGCCCCACTGCCACGCTGGATCAGACCTGTACGGGCTGTGGTTGTTGGGGGAGGGATCACGGCACTGGAGATTATCGAAGGTTTGTCAGCTCAAGGCGTGAAAGTGCATTATTTCCTGCGCGGTGACCAATACTGGAGCAACGTGCTCGATGAAGCAGAATCGCGCATCGTTGAACAGCGGTTGAAAGAAGAAGGCGTGGAGATACATTACCGGACTGAACTCGCGGAAGTGCTGCAAGATAAAGGTGTGGTGAAAGGCGTACGCACAAAAGCCGGGCAGTTTTACCCGTGTGAGTTGGTGGCGGTGGCAATTGGGGTTGTGCCTCAACGGGAGCTGGCTGAGCGTGCAGGGATTCGTATCGATAGAGGGGTGATGGTGGATGAGTACCTGCGCACGAGTGAGAAAGATGTCTTCGCTGCGGGGGATGTTGCCCAGGTGTATGACCGATTGACGAAGAAATCGGTCCTGGACAGCTTATGGGGACCTGCTCGCCAGCAGGGTTTTACTGCTGGGAAGAACATGGCTGCTGCACTGTTGGGTCAGGAAATGACACCTTACGAGAAAGGGATTGCATTCAACGTGACACGGCTGGCAAACCTGACCACGACGATCATCGGCACGGTAGGTCAGGGCAGGGATGATGACCTGATGGGGATTGCGCGTGGGGACAGCGAGGTCTGGCGCCAGCTACCCGGAGCGATCGCGGCACAAACAGGATTCGATGTTAACAACTTACGCCTCCTGGTGGGTGCAAGCACCCTGATTGGGGCAGTGGTGATGGGTGACCAGGCACTGTCACGCCCGATCCAGCACCTTGTGGCGGAGCAGGTTGATATCTCGTCCATCCGCGAGCAGCTTTTGATGCCTGGGGCTGACGTTGCTGATATAGTCGCCAATTTTTGGTGCCAGTATCAAAGTTATGAGGTTGATACCGGGGAGAGTAATCGATGATATCTGGGGCGAGGCAAGGAAATCGAGAACTCTGGATCGCGTTTGCCTTGATTGTCCTGTTCACGCTGGTGTACCTGGGGGGTGTGATTGGGTTGGAAGGGATCCCACCCGCCAGCGAATTGTTTGGTCACGGATTGGGGGTTCTTGGATTTATCTTGATGTTGATGACCGAGACGCTATATTCTTTGCGAAAGCGCAGCAAGCGTGCGTATTGGGGACGTCTGTCAGGCTGGTTAAATTTCCACATCATCACAGGGATTGTAGGACCTTTCCTGGTGCTTTTGCATACATCATGGAAGTTTAATGGGTTGGCGGGGTTGACACTATTGATGACAGGTTTGATGGTGCTCAGCGGGTTTATCGGAAGGTACATCTACACATCCATCCCGCGCAGCGCAGAAGGTTTTGAATTCGATGAGGATTGGCTGGATGTAGAGATGGGGAGCTACCGGCAGGAGCTGCTAAGATGGATTGAGCTGCACCCACGCGCGGCGGATGAAGTCTTCAAACGATTGTTGAGCGGACCTGTCTCACAAGGAAATTCGGGTGTGGAAAATAAGGTAGAACTTCTGATCAACAGCTACCGCCCAGGCAGGTTGCAAAACCTGCGCCGTGCCTGGGCAATGCGCACATTAACCCCCATTGAGCGCAGACCCTTAAACCAGCTGTACCAGCTGCTGGGTTACCAACAGATACTGAAGAAGCAGAAACGCAAGCTGGCAATGACTCGCCAGATGTTTTCATTCTGGCACACGGTACACATCCCTCTAGGATTGGTACTGTTTACCGCTGCTTTCATTCACATTGGGGCAGCCATATATTACGCTACCCTGTTGAGGTAACCCGATATCAGGCTGCAAACCAGCGTAAAACTGAAACCCTAACCTGAAAGACTGCTGTTCAACTGGTCCTGGAGCCTCACCTGGCATTCAGATAATTTCGATACATCCATAGCAGACCGGATATTTGATAAAATTCTCCCAGGAGGGCAACATGAACTTCTTGGAAGTGTTTGCGGAGAACGGTCAGGAAAGCAGTGTAATCCAGCTCGAAATCCTGTTGATGATTGGGTTGGTGGTGATTGCGCTGGTGGCGATTTTTATCCGGCGGGTAAAATTCCCATATACGGTGGCACTTGTGCTGGTCGGTCTTGGATTGGCGATCCTTCCCACGACGCCGATACTTGATATAGGAACCACGGACCAATTGATCACCGGTGAATTGATTTTGGCTCTTTTAGTTCCCCCGTTAATTTTCGAAGGCGCTTTACACATCAACTGGCAAACACTGCGAAAGAACCTGCTGCCTGTGCTGCTAATGGCTGTGTTGGGTGTGCTGCTGTCTACGTTTATCGTCGGGGGGGTGGTGTTCTGGATGGACAACAGGCTGATAGCACTCGCAGGGATTGTCAATATCCCTGGAGAGAGTGAACTGCGCCAGATCCCATTCATTGCTGCCCTGGCATTTGGCGCTTTAATCTCGGCGACTGACCCGGTGGCAGTGATTGCTTTCTTCCGCCAGCTTGGTGTGGGAAAAAGATTGAGCGTGCTGGTGGAAGGGGAAAGCTTGTTGAATGATGGCACCTCCATCGTTATTTTTGGGATCATGCTGGCTCTGGGCGGGGTGGCGGCAGGATCAACTGGAGAAGCTGGGGACATCAGTTTTCTAACGGTCATCTGGCAGTTCCTTTTAGTAGCGGTTGGTGGACTGCTGGTCGGGTTGGCAGTTGCTGTGGTGGCTGATTATGTTTTCCTGAAACCCCTTGAAGACCGCCTGATCGAGACCACGATCACGCTGCCGGTTGCATTTGGTAGCTATATTCTCGCTGAACATACGCTGCATGTCAGCGGAATCCTGGCTGTGGTGGCGGCAGGGATTTACCTGGGCAATCGTATACCGGTGATCACCACGCCATCGACCAAGATCGCCCTGTTTAACTTCTGGGAAGTCGTTTCCTTTATTTTCACATCCTTAATTTTCCTGGTCATTGGCATGCAAATCGACATCCAGCAGCTGATTGCTCCACAAAACCTGTTGTTGATCGGCGCGGCGGTGATCGCCATCCTGATTGCCAGGGTGCTGGTTGTTTATGGTATGTCGGCATTAAGTGCCCTGCTGGGTGAGAAAATCCCGCGCCCTTACCAGCACGTCATGTTTTGGGGAGGGCTGCGCGGCGCGATCAGCCTGGCTCTGGCTCTCAGCTTGAGCGCCGGCAGTTTCGGTTTCGGCATCGGATCACAGCTCCAGGTGATGACCTTTGGAGTAGTGCTGTTTACCCTGGTGGTGCAGGGGACTACTATTGAAAGGTTAATCAAAAAGCTCGGTCTGGCAAAACGATCGCCACGGCAAATTGACCGTGAGATGCACCTGGGACGTTATTTTGCAGCGCGCGAGGCACAACGCGAGCTAAACCGTTTGCACGATGTTGGTATTGTTTCTGGTAGTATTTGGGAGGCACTGGCAGAAGCTCAGCATATTGAACTGGGAGAGAGAGACCAGGAATTGCGCCGGATGCTGGAACGCAATCCAGGTGTTGCAATGGAACTAACCTTGCAGGTGCGCCAGGCGATGCTTCAGGCTGAACGCACCGCCCTGGGGGAAGCAGAGAGGCGAGATGTCATCTCTGAAGAGATGCAGGAAAAGATGATCGATGATGTGGACTCGCGGTCCGAGGTTGTGGCACGATTGGCTGAAACGGTCAGTAAAACACCGGTATTCAATGTCCCTGCTCCCGAGGATGATGCTGAAGAGGTACAAGAATGAGCATACGTATCGTTTGCCTGGTGAGAGGTGGCGCCGCCAGTCATAAGCTGCAGGAATACGGCATAAAGCTGGCGAAAGAGAATGACGGCATGCTGGTTTTCCTGCACATTGTAGATATTGATTCGCTTGGGTTCCAGAATCCGGTACTGCGGAAAGCTGCCAAGGAAGAGATGACCTGGCTGGCGCGGGCTACATTAGGGCTGGCGTTCCGGCGCGCTGCCAGGGCGGAAGTGGAGGGAGAACGTGTGGTCCGTTATGGGAAGTTGTTTGATACGGTGCTTGAGTACCTGCGCGAGCATCCTGCTGACAGGTTGTTGATGGGCTCACCTCACCCGGATGTGGAGGCTTATGAGCAAAGATTGGAAAAGATCGTTCGATTTGCCAGTATGATTGAAGAGCAAACGGGTGTTGTGGTGGAAATCGTCAAATAATTGCACGTAGAGGTGGGGGGATGCCGCTTCTTTGGCTCTCGGTAGCGTTTGTGGTAGGGATAGGAACAGGTTGGTATTTGAAACTGCCTCTGGCGGTTTGGCTGTCAGCGGGGATTTTTTGCCTGGGTCTGATTTCTTTAAGACTGCTGCCTGGGAGGATAAAAGATGCGCTTAATCAATGGGCGGAGCCCTTACGGGAGAGCCTGCTGCGGCTAAATTTTCTGAAATGGCTTTTTGATTTTTATCAGGAAAATTTTCCCAAACCACCGGTACCCTACAGCCTGCTTCTGGTGGCTTTTTTCTTCGGCGCGGCGCGGATAACGCCTCTTATTTGGTTTGACTCCCCAATTTCCGGAGCCAGTCCGGGCTCTTTAGCTGCTTACAATGACCGCGGGGAACGGTTTGTCGTCGAGGGCGTGATGGTTACACCGCCCGAAGTAGTGGACAACCACACGGATCTGCGGTTGCAGGTGGAAAGGCTGCACCCGGTCGGCAGGATGCGGTTTGTCGCTACGGAAGGGGTGCTGCAGGCGCGGTTTTTCGAGCCAGTCGACTGGCAGTATGGCGATAGACTGCGCCTGGAAGGGGAACTGGAAACGCCGCCTGAATTCGAAGGTTTTTCTTATCGCGCTTACCTGGCGCGCCAGGGCGTCAGCAGCCTGCTGGCAAAAGCCAGCGGAGAGCGGATTGGTTATGGGTCAGGGGGTTGGCTCAAGTCCTGGGTCTGGGCGCTGCGCAGCCCGCGCCTGGCACGTGATCTACCAGATTTTCCCTGATCCGGAAGCCGGTCTGCTGGCAGGTATCCTGCTTGGCGTGGAGGGCGGCATCCCCGAGGAGCTGATGGAGGATTTCCGCACCACCGGGACAGCGCACATCATCGCCATCAGCGGATTCAATATGACCGTGCTGAGCGGACTGATCATCGTCCTGCTGGGGCGCTTCCTGGGCAAATACTGGGGCTCGCTGGCAGCGGTGGTGGTGATCGGCATCTACACCCTGCTGGTTGGCGCCCAGGCAGGGGTTGCCCGCGCCGCCATCATGGCGGGGATGGGCATGTTTGGGCTGCTGGTCGGGCGCCGCCAGAGCGGGGTAAACAGTCTGGCATTCATCGCTGCCGTGATGGCAGGCTGGACGCCGTTCGTGCTCTGGGACGTCGGCTTCCAGTTCTCGTTCCTCACAACCCTGGGATTGGTGCTCTTTGCAACCCCGCTGTCCGAAGCGTTCACTGCCTTCGCCGGGCGCTTCCTGCCGGAGACGGTGGTGAAGGCGGTCAGCGGGACCGGTGGGCGAGTATGTGCTCTACACCCTGGCGGCGCAGGTGATGGTGCTGCCGTTGATGATCTACTACTTCGGTAATCTGTCGCTGGTCTCGCTGCTGGCGAACCCGCTGGTGCTGCCCGCCCAGCCTGCCTTGATGACGGTCAGCGGGTTGGCGGTGCTGGTGGGGCTGGTCTACCTGCCAGCCGGTCAGGCGCTGGCGTACCTGGCGTGGCCCTTCTCCGCCTACACCGTCCGGGTGGTCGAGCTGCTGGCGCAGGCGCCCTATGCCGCCTATGAATTCGGTCCGGTGTGGGTAGGCTGGGTGATTGCGTACTACACCACCCTGTTTGTCTTTGTGGTGTTGAAAGACCGGGTGCCGTTCCTGAGTTCGGAAGTGCTGGGCAAGTTGTGGAAGCCATCGCTGTTATTGTTCATCCTGGGGACGCTGGCGGTGGGCGCCTGGCGGGTTGCCCTGAGCGCGCCGGACGGCAGGCTGCACGTGACGGTGCTGGACGTCAACGCGGATGGACGATCGGGTGACGCCGTCCTGGTGCGCACGCCCTCGGGCAGCCACGTGCTGATCGATGGGGGACCCAGCCCGAACGCCCTGTCCGATGCCCTCGGACGCAGGCTGCCGCTGGGAAGGAGAAGAGATCGACTGGCTGGTGGTGGCAGGGACGGGGGAGGGACAGCTGGGTGGCTTGCCGGGGGTGCTGGAGCGGTTCGACTTCCAGGAAATCCTGTGGTCAGGTTCCCCGCTGGGCTCTGCCAGCAGCCGCCAGCTGCTTGAGGAGGCGGGGTTGAAGGAGATCCCGGTCCACCAGGCTGAGAGTGGGCAGAGCCTGGACCTGGGAGATGGTGCCGTTTTGAAGGTGCTGGCGGTGACCAGCCGGGGGATGGTGCTGCTGCTGGAATGGGGCAGCTTCCGCGCCATGCTGCCAGTGGGGCTGGATTTCGAGACGATGGAGGCGCTCGACCCGGGTCAGGTGACCGCGGTACTGATGGCGGAGAACGGCTATGCCCCGCTGAACACGCGGGAGTGGATCGAGGGGCTGAGCCCGCAGGTGGTGCTGCTCAGCGTGGCGGCGGGGGACCGGGATGGGCTGCCCGACCCGGAGGCGATGCAGGCGGCGGGGGGCTTCAACCTGCTGCGTACGGACCGGGATGGCTGGATCGAGCTGAGCACGGATGGGGAGAGGATGTGGGTGGAAGTCGAGAAATAGGGGTTGACCTTATGTGCATTTTCCTTGTTTGAAGTATAACATCCACTCGAGATGCCAATATTCCATTGTTCTGAAAATGTGGCAGTCGTCAGTTTTCCAATGTTGGATTTCGACTTTATACCGTAAGATCAATTCTGGATCCTGGAAAAATATCTAATCTACCAGCACCTGGTTGGTTTCTCTCTTGATCCTTCAGAATGAGCTCACCTAACCCTGGTATTGTGGGGGCTTCAGCGACCTGTTCTAGCACCCATTTCTTGTAGAATTGGGGATGCGTTTTGAGGTTTGGCTTTTGGTGTTAAAAAATGATGACCCTCCAAAAATAGATCGACCATATTAACAGCATATCCTTTGGTTAGTTATCTATCATTTTTCATTTACTCCTGCTGGAGCACGTTACTTACTCGTCGACCGCTTGAACACCAGGATGGTTGCACCTTGCTCATCCATCATCTCCAAGGTGTCACCCTTGATTTCGTATCGAGCCGCGGCCTCCATGGCGCTAAGAAAAGCAGCCTCTTGCTCCATGATGCCATCGAGCCCCACACACTCTCTCAGCGTGGTCGCCAAAGGACCAATCGTGATTTTATTGCCATTGGTCTGGTAAGGACCGCTGTAATTATTGCAAGTCACATTCCCCGAAACCTGGTCCGCCTGGAAATCGGCCGTGACGATTGTCTCCGGGAGAATATTTGCCAGGTTACCCTGTGAGTCCCTGAAAGAGGTCATCGCCCAACTGGTGGCATCCAAGCTTTCCGCAGTTGAACAGGCTGATACCATCATGCCAAGCAAGGTTGCACACAAAATGATCCAAATAACAATTTTCTTCATGGTTTTTCTCCTTGATCATAAAAAGATTGATTCGGATATGTATTATTCATCTTCCTTCCTCCCACGATATTTAGAGGAAATATCTTCCTGATCTCTGTTCAAGAGTTCCACAGACATCGTCGGGAAAGGCATCTCCACGCCCGCTTCCTCGAGGGCCTGGTAGATATGTTCGTTCACCCGGTCTGTGCTGCGCCGGGCATCGACATACGATTCGATCCACCAGCGCACGCGCAAAACCATCTCTGAATCGCCCCATTCCATGAAGAGGACATCGACTGGCTTATCGGGGATGATCCCTTCCACGCCTTTTAAGGATTCGACGATCACCTGGCGAACAAGACGCAGGTCGGTTCCGTAAGCCACACCAATCTCGGTCTGGATGCGGTAACGCGGGTCTGGATAGGTGTAGTTGACCACCTGGTTATTGCTGATACTGGCATTCGGCACGATCACCAGCCGGTTGTCGCGTGTGCGGATGCGCGTGCTGCGCAAGCCGATCGAGACCACATCCCCCCAGGTGTTCAGTTCCTGGATTCCGATGCGGTCGCCGGTGCGGAATGGTTGGTCGAGCAAGATGATCAGGCCGCTGATCATGTTGGCGAGGGTGTCCTGGGCGGCCAGTGAAAGCGCCAGGCCGCCGATGCCGATGGCGGTCCATAAGGCCGAAATATTGACGCCAAAATGATTCAAGATAAGGATCAGCCCTGCAACAAGAATCACAGCGCGTACGGCGACCTCGCCTAATGTCACAGCCGCATCATTGCGGTTTCTCTCTTCCAGGTGCGCGGTTTTTTCCTGGTACCACAGCCGGATGATATCGACCAGTTTCCACAGGCAGATGGCTACCAGAACAATGATGGCGGCAATATAAATTTGCCCAAGCCACTGTTTGAAAACCGGGCTGAGGAACTGCAGGCGCGCAGTAGCAATGTATAGGATGATGATACTCAAAAAGCCAGTGCAAGATAGGGCTTGATTGTTTTTAGGTATTCTTCATCATAGGGTATTGGGCTGCGCCGGGCAATTTTCATCAAGGCTATGAATATCAGCCTGGAGATCAGGGTCAGCATCAGGAAGACCAGCACCAGCGAAATCGCCAGGTTGATCCAATCCGCTGCCGACAGATTCAGAAAGCGCGTTTGGTCCAGGTTTGGTGGCTTCGACAACCTGATTGACCACCTCATAAATGACGCCGGGAGTGGCAGTCGGCGCCAGGGTCGGAATGAGGAGGATCTCTTCACTCTCTTCAGCGGTGCCGGATTCTTCCGCTTGAACTTCCTCATCAGTGGGGACCGGCGTGGTGCTGCTGATGCGGGTGGCAGATGGTGTCGGTGAGGGTTCGCTGGTGGAAAGTTCTCCGGTACCGGAAGACATGCTGCCAACCCCAGGATTAAAAAGAGCAGCAGGGAAATAAGGGAGATACGTGATTTGAAGATGATCATTCTTTATACATCGCTTTGGTCTATTCGGACGCCAGGTTCCGTACTTCCGGATGCTTGTAGCGCAGCCACAGGATGAACAGGCTGATTAAAAATACCCAGGCGGGGTAGATCAGCGTCACCCACAGGCTGAAATTGACCACCAGACAGCAGGATCAGGGCCAGTGTGTAGGTCACCAATACCAACCAGCGGGGCGCCAGCCCGGTGCGAATCCAGATGGTGGCCAGCGAGATCATCGTTACACCCGCCATGCGCAGGGCATAGACATTACTGAGTTGGATCATGAAGGCGCGGCTGAAGTAGATCACCTGGCTATCCATCGTCATTCCCGAATTCAGCCGGTATCCGGCCACCAGACCGCCCACGATGGCCATCGCAACGAAAACCATCCCCAGGAAGAGCAGGCTGCTGCCAAAGAAAACCGATGAAAAAAAGCGGTCTTCATAGTCGCCCAGTTTGTCGCGCACCACACCGATAAACCACAGGTAGGCGATCCCAGCGAAGGGCATCAGGCCCAGGGCGATGGTGATGCGCTGATAGCCGGTGGCCATCCACTCCGTATCTGCGTTCAGACTTTCCGGGATCGATACTGCGCAGCAGCACCAGGCTGGCCGCGAAGAGCAGCGCAAACAGAATGCCGGCAACGGCCGCCGCCCGCGGCGTTGTCAGGCGGCGGTAATCTTTGTCCAGATTTGTATCCATTATCGATCACCAAGCTTCTTTCTTTGCAGGATTGCCAGACACTGCGTAATTTGCCTTGGCAAATCGCTGCGCCTGGCTTCTTCATGAACCTAAATTTTCACAATATCATCCGGTTTCCAGGTCTGGTCAAAGAAGAGGATCCAGCGGCCCGTACAGGCGGATGTAGGTAAACCAACCTTTACCGGGAACGGTTTTGACCCAGTTCTTTTCTTTGCCAGCGGGCGCTTCCGGACCAAAGAAGACATCGTAAGAACCGTCATCGTTCTGTTCAGGCCCGTCAAAGCTATTGAGGCTGGGCTTGGGCATGCCGTTTTGCAGCAGCGAGCGCGTCTTGGGATCGTATAACGTCACCGACCAGAAGTTGTTGATGGGAATATTCGGCGGCAGGTGAAGCTTGTAGGTTTGGCCGCCATCCAGGTAATCGCCATGCGCATCGACATAGGCACCCAGATACTGAGACCCAGCGCCCACGATTTTGTTGACCATGGCTGGGGTCACGCAAATGGCGGTGAAGTGGAAGAGCGTTCTGGCATCCAGGTTGCGGACGCCGTTCTTCAAGAACTCATGGCTGCCGCCCACAAAGATATATTCCCAATTGCGGTCCGGGTACACCCTCGCTTCCGGTTCGCGCGATTGATAGGCAATCGCCCGGGCCATGCCAAAACCCGTTTTGGCGGCGGTATCGAGAATCTTCCGCATGCGCTCATCGGGGTCAAACGGCTTGCCCTTCTCGATGCCCAGCGCTCTTAACAGCCCCAAATGTTCCGTGGAGAAAGCTTCGGTGGGTTCGTATTGGATCACCTTATCGAGATTGACAAAGTACTGGAAATCATTGGGGTGGATGGTATCTGCCGGTAAGCTTCCGCCATTGATGATATTGGGCTTTCTGTAGCCATCCTTTAACGGATAAACCGCACAGTTATCGCCATACCATTGGATGGCCTGCTCGCCCATGCCGCTGATCTTTTGGCTGGCACGCGCCATGACCCACACTTTATAGGTGCGCGAACGGGCGACGAAATACCCTTCGGGCACTTCGCCTTCATAATCCGGCGGCAGCAGCAGGTATTTGCCCCCTTGCCCTTGATCCGGGCCAACCATGCCAAAATCAATGATATAGCGGAAATAGGCATCGTTAGCCATCCCCAAAACCTGCGGGGGGATTTCAACCACCGTGGGGCCATCTTTCTTGAGGTCAACATTACCGGCAAAATAAACGCTTTCCGTATTGCCGGTCAAAACCAGCGGGGTGGCGTCCAGCAAATCGGCGGCCACAACCAGGTCAAAACATTCCTTACATCCCCAGCCTTTTTCCTGCCCCTCCAGCAATGAATACATCGACATTGCCGGCATAAAATCCAGGTAGGCCTGGCAGGCGCGCTGAAAATCAAGCGCATCGAACAGCTTTTGGGCGGTCTCTTTGGTGGGGTAACCATCCAGCACAAATTCAAAATCGCCAATCGGTGTGGTTAGTTTTTCCGTACTCATGTTTTTCTCCTTTTCTTGACCTTTTTAGGGGTGCTGTCATTTAACGACAGCACCCCCTAAGTTATTTACTGCTGCGCCAATTTCATTGCCGCGCCATAATCATACGCATCTCTGCTTCACTATCTGCGATTAAATCTCCGCTGACGTCAAACGTCACGCTGTGGATCGTGCCGGTGAATTCAAAGGGCGGCTCGTAGAAAGGCGCTACCGGCGCGCCAGGATCCGCGCCGACGGTGATGCCTCCCGTCAGCCCCAGGCTGAAGGGCGTGGTGTGGGGGAAATCAGCCTGGCCGACAAGCTTGCCATCGATGTAGAGCTGGGCGCGGCCGGGAGTGCCCTTGCCATTGGCGAAGTCCGGTTCGCCAGGGCATCCACGCCCACATCCAGGGTTTCGACACTAAAGCGGCCACGCACCTGCTTCTCGATCTTGCCCGTGCCGACCTGCTCGCCGTTGATGAAGAGCGTCACACTAGCCGGGCCGCCAGTATCTCAGTTTCGTTGACGAAGTGGCATTTGAGTTCCACCTTGCCCGCCGGTACATCTATATTAGAGAATACTTCGTAACGCTCCATATCGAACCAGTTGTAATGGTAGACTAGCTTGCGATCCATGATGTAGAAGGACCAGCCGGCGGTATCACCACCCAGGCAGACCAGCACACCCTCGGCTCCATCTTGGGGAATCTCGGCGTAAACCGTAATGGTGTGGGTGATATTATGGGTCTTGGGCGCACTGCCTTCGGGCAGGCGAATTATGCCCGGATAGAAGGTAACCGAATTACGCCCGTAGAAATAGCTGGGCCGCAAGGAAACGTCGGCTCGCTCGGCGAAGCGGTCATCCAGCGGGAGCACGTTGTGTTTCGCGGCTTATTGGGGGCACCTCCGGCACCTGCTGGGGTTTGGGAAAATCGGCGACGGAGTCTTTGTGTGTCAGGCCAAGCTTAGCATCCGGGTAGCGATACTCGGGGCGGGGGTAAACGTTGTTCCCTACTTTTTCGGGAAATTTGTTACTCATGGTGCAATTCTCCTCAAGTCGATCTTTATTGTCGCGCCATAATGATGCGCATCTCCGCTTCACTGTCCTGGATCACATCTCCGCTGACGTCGAAAGTGACGCTGTGGATCGTGCCGGTGAATTCAAAGGGCGGCTGGTAAAAAGGCGCTACTGGCGCGCCAGGATCGGCGCCGACGGTAATCCCCCCCGTGAGCCCCAAGCTGAAGGGCGTGGTGTGAGGAAAATCAGCCTGGCCGACGAGTTTGCCGTCGATGTAAAGCTGCGCGCGGCCGGGAGTGCCCTTCCCATTCGCGAAGTCCGGCGCGCCGGTCACTTCGAATTCGAAGCGCAGTTCGTGATGTCCGGCCGGGACCGGGACGGTGCTCACAACATGCAGGTAGTCGCGGGCGACGTAATTTTGAACGTACTGCAGCTTGTTGTCCTTCACATAGAATGAATAACCGCCGTCGACGCCGCCAAAAGAAACCAGGGCGCCTTCTGCTCCACCAGCGGGGATGTCCACGTCGGCGGTGATGCTGTGGGTGCGGTTGAGCAGGCGCGGGCCGGCGTTATCGGGCACGGCCTGCGTGTGCGGGTAGAAGGTATAGCGCTTGCGGTCTTTGGTGATCTGCGGGCGCTCGTCAAGCATGCGCGGCATGCCGCGGCCATCGACAGGCAGCACTTTGTATTTACCCGCTTCGACATACCAGGTGGCAATCATCTCGATCAGTTTGGCGCGGTTACCTTCGGCGACATTGTGGTTTTCGGCAAAGTCCTCGGCCACATGGTAGAGTTCCCAGCCTTTGGCATCCAGCTCGGTCAGTTTTTCGGCCGGGATGGGATTGCCAAAGCCAGTGCCCGCCTCCGTGAAGGAAGGACCAGGCCAGGGGCAGACCGCCCGCCAGCCGTTGTGATAAATGGAACGGTGGCCCAACATCTCAAAGTACTGGGTGTGGTGCTTGCCCTCCGCCTGGGCATCATCGAGCGTGTGCGCAAAGCTGACCCCTTCGATCGGGGATTGGGAACACCTTTGATGCTGGTGGGGGGTTCTATGCCCGCCAGCTCCAGCACCGTGGGCATCATGTCGATGGCATGCGTGTACTGGCTGCGGACTTCGCCGCGGGTCTGAAAACCATTGGGGAAGTGCACGATGAAGGGATCGCTGATCCCGCCGCGGTAGGTCTCGCGCTTCCAACGGCGGAAGGGCGTGTTGCCTGCCCAGGTCCAGCCCCAGGGATAGTGGTTGAAGGTTGTGGGGCCGCCCAGCTCGTCGATGTGGTCGAGGTTAGTCTGCAGATCCTCCTTCACTTGATTGAAGAACAGGTTTTCGTTGACCGAGCCGGTCGGTCCTCCTTCGGAGGAGGCGCCGTTGTCGGAGATCAACATGATCAGGGTGTTGTCGAACTCGCCGAGCGATTTCAGGAAGTCAAACAACCGGCCCAAGTGGAAGTCGGTGTGCTCCATGAAACCAGCGAAGACCTCCATCATGTGGGCATACAGCCGTTTCTCTTCAGCCGAAAGCGCGTCCCAATCGGGGACATCCGGATCATGCCGGGACAGTTCCGCATCCGCCGGGACGAGGCCCATCTCTTTCTGGCGGGCGAAGGTCTTTTCGCGATAGACATCCCAGCCCTCGTCGAATACGCCTTTATACTTGTCGGACCATTCCTTGCGCACATGATGAGGGGCATGCATCGCGCCCGGAGCAAAATACATGAAGAAGGGTTTATCCGGCGCGACCTGCTTGGCATCGGCGACGAAACTGATGGCCTTATCCACCAGGTCCTCGGTCAGGTGGTAGCCCTCTTCAGGTGTCTTGGGTGGCTCCACCTGGTGGTTGTCAAAAACCAGCTCGGGGTAATACTGGTGGGTTTCGCCGCCCATGAAACCGTAGTAACGCTCGAAACCACGCCCCAGGGGCCAGCGGTCATACGGCCCCGCAGCCGAAATCTGGTCGGCCGGGGTCAGGTGCCATTTGCCAATGGCATACGTGTTATATCCATTCTCCAGCAGGATTTCCGAGAGGAAACCGTTCTCGAAGGGGATATTGGCGTTGTAGCCGGGAAAGCCGGTGGAGCCTTCGGTGATGCAGGCCATGGCGTTGGAGTGATGGTTGCGCCCGGTCAGGATGCAGGCGCGCGTGGGCGAGCACAGCGCGGTGGTGTGCATGTTGTTGTAGCGCAGGCCGTTTTCCGCCAGGGCGTCCATATTGGGCGTGTGGATCGGGCTGCCGTAGCAGCCGAGCTGCCCAAAGCCGACATCGTCCAGGACGATGAAGAGAACATTGGGAGCGCCTTTCTTGGCACGCGGCGGCTCCGGCCAGGCCGGCGCGGACTGGTCGAATGTGCGGCCGACGACGCCGGTAAAAGCGGTTCCGGGTTTGTATTCTTTGAGTGACATGTTTTTTCTCCTTTTCAGAAATCTGGATAGCCGGTGATCGTAGATTACGCACCTCAAAGGCGTCATCCAGCCGATCTACTGCTTGGAGACCATCTTATCAGGACTGCAACCATTTTAGCATCATCAAATCATTCGGATCAGGTTTGCCACCTCCACTAAAAATGCTTGATTGTCATTGATGCCTGGCAAAGATACCAGCGTCGCCTTGGCGCACCTCGACGGGAATCTCGCCGTCGGCCACGAGCGGTGTGTACGTTGATCAGCGCCGGGTCGGCGCGCTGCACAATGGCACCCTTCCACAAGTTTACCTCTACTCAGGCCGGAAGATGGCATTCCAGTCCTGCTTCATGTCCACAACGAACCAGCCGCGCCTGGGGGCCTCTTTGAGGGCTTCGACCAGCTTGCCGGTGCTGCTGCTCTTGGCGTCATAGGCATATTCGCGTTCACTGTCGGTATGGTGGACGATGAGGCCGAAACTCGGGCGCGGGTTGTTGATCGTGGTGTATTGCAACATCGCGTGGTCGCCGTCACTGTTCCCACAACATAGCACAGGTCGCCGGCCGATGAACTGATGAATGCCGACTGGCTTGCCCTGCTTGTCGTTTACGAATAAATAGTCGAGGGTCTTTGTCAGCACCGGTCCGCTGTCGCGTAGTTCGAATGTCGTCCGCGCGGTCGAGCCGACAACCTGTTCCGGTGGTATGCCGTAAACGCGCTCCACCCAGACGCGCATGAAGTCCGCTCCGCCTCCGGAAACGATGAAGTTCTTGAAGCCATTTGCCCGCAGAAGGCACAGAAGTTCCTGCATGGGTTGGTAGGTGAGTTCGTCATAGGGCCTGCCATATCGCGGATGTTTGGCCGATTTGAGCCATGATTCCACGGCGTTACGAAACTCGTCGATCGTCATCCCTGCATGGGTGAGCGCTAAGACCTGCATCAATCCATCGAAGTGTTCGCCTTCCAAGAGTTTTGCAAATTCGCCAGCCAAGGCGGCTTGCACCATTGGATCCGAAGCGAGCTTGGGATCAGTGAGGATGCGTTGCTTCAGCTCGTCAATGGCAAAGGCGGCCTGAAAAGGCATCGGATACTCCGGCCACAGCGTGCCATCGTTGTCGAAAACGGCAATGCGTTCAGCCAGCGGCAAGAAGTCGGGTGAGCCTTCCTTTGTCACCCTGGCGATGAACGCGAGAATTCCCTGTTTGGCAGGGCCATCGTTCCAGGATGGCAGCGGATCAATACGGTGAAGATCATAGAGCTTTTTCTGTGCGACACCGTAATCCCCCACCTGGTAGAGGCTCACGGATACTGCCCGGACGGTAAAGGGTTCGAATGGCTCCGCTTTCAGAGCGTCCACAAAGTCACGGGTACCGATCCCAACGGTCAGATGTGGGTGGTAGTTCATACCGGTGCGGGGTCCGACGAAGTTGTTCACGTAGTCCACTGTCGGCTGGCTGATCGCCCCGCCGTCGAGGCGCGGTGCAAAGGCATCGGCTGTTCCCTTCTCCACAGCGAATGGGGAGACGGCGTCGATGATCCTTTGCTGAAGTCGGCGCAGTATCCTCGGTCGGTTCGATGACAATTCCCACCAACCGGAGATCCTTGTCGGCCAGGGCATAGTAGCCAGTCGCGAGGCATTCCCACGGATGTTCTTTATCCGCTTTCATCGAATGCTCTGTACGCAGCACTTCGGTCACAGCATTTGCCACTTCGTCGAGGTTCTCCGTGTCGGACAAATCGCTGGAGCAGTGTGATGTGCGGCGCGTGGTTGGCATCCAGGGCGAAACCATGTGGAAAATCTTCTCGCAGCCGAGCATTCGTCGCCCGTGCCTTCTCAACCGTGGCAGCATCTGGATCCAGTAGTATATTAATCGCGATCAAGGTCATGAGACTTTTCCTTTCCTGGTCGTTCAGAGTGAGTTTGTGTTCTGCTAACCAAATACAAGAATGTAGGTGGTTCATTCATATATGTTCAGTTAATGGGGCTGTCATCTACCAGATGACAGCCCCCATGGGTTTTACGAGTGGCTTTTGGGGATCAAAAAGCCGAAGTTCCAATCTTATGAGACCGTCGTTTAATGTGATTTGCTGCTGGTGGCTTCTTCCAGTTACCGCAGAACGGCATCCAGCCGAGGCGATGCTGATCTGCCCTGGAGCGATGCAACACTCAACAATGATCAAAGATATAATTCCGACTGAGTGCCAATCACTTCTCCAGTGACTGGCACTCGCGAATCGGGAAATTATTTCTAGACTAGCATTTAATTAGCGCCACTGCTATAACCAGCTTCCATCTTGGCCATGACATCGTCAATGGTGAAGCAGGCCGGTTTCATGCGCGGCGGGAATTCCTCGAAGGTCGCCAGGAACTGCCCCACCAGACCTTGGCCGGCATAGGTCAAATAGGCCCGGTCGATCACCCAGTCGTAGTAGGTGTTGGAGGTCACATCGGCGCGCTCGTAGGGATCGGTGCGCAGGTTGAAGATTTTGGGGATGCGCAGGAAGACAAACGGCTCCATCCAGATCGCAGCCGTGCCTTGCACACGCTGTTCGGCAAAGACCAGCTTCCAGTTGTCAAACCGCAGCGCCAGCCAGATCACCATCATCCGAGAAGTAGATGAAGCCCGGTCGTGGGCCTTTCTCTTCATCGCCCTTGAAATAAGGCAGGAAGTTGTAGCCATCAATATGCACTTTGAAGTGCTTGTCACCGGCCTGATAGCCCGTTTTCAATTTTTCGGGTACATCTGCGGCCCCCGCCGCCGCCAACAAGGTGGGCAGCCAGTCCTGGTGAGCGATGATCTCATTGGAGACTGTGCCAGGCTCGATCACACCCGGCCAGCGGATCACCTGCGGGACGCGGAAAGCGCCTTCCCAGTTGGAGTTCTTCTCGTTGCGGAAGGGCGTCATGGCGGCATCCGGCCAGGAGTTCATATGCGGGCCGTTGTCGGTGCTGTAGATCACAATCGTGTCTTCGGTGAGGCCCAGTTCATCGAGATAATCGAGCATCTCGCCAACGTGCTTATCGTGCTCGACCATGACATCGTGGTATTCGGACTGCCAGCGCCCGGCCTGGCCTTTGATCTCTTCCGGCGGGTGCACGCGGAAATGCATCCAGGTGGTGTTCAGCCAGACGAAGAAGGGCTGATCGTCGTCGTGGGCGCGCCCGATGAAGTCTTTGGCGGCGGCCACGAACTCGGTATCGCAGGTTTCCATGCGTTTCTTGGTCAACGGGCCGGTGTCTTCGATCTTTTGCTTGCCGACGCGGCCCCAGCGCGGGTGCTCGGTGGGATCGTCTTCTTCGGTGGCCCAGGAGTGCATCACGCCGCGCGGCTTGAAGCGGGCGTGGAAGCCGGGGAAATCTTCTTCCGGGGGATAATCCACATTTTCGGGTTCTTCTTCGGCGTTCAGGTGATAGAGGTTGCCGAAGAACTCGTCAAAACCGTGCACGGTGGGCAGGTACTTGTTGCAGGTCGCCAAAGTGGTTCTTGCCAAATTGGCCGGTGGCATAGCCCAGGGGTTTGAGCAACTCGGCGATGGTGGCATCTTCGGCTTGCAGGCCGACATCGGCGCCGGGCATGCCGACCTTGGTCAGGCCGGTGCGGTAGGGGCTTTGGCCGGTGATGAAGGCCGCCCGTCCGGCAGTGCAGCTTTGCTGGCCGTAGGAATCGGTGAAACGCATGCCTTCGTTGGCAATGCGGTCGATATTGGGGGTGCGGTAGCCCATCAACCCGTCGCTGTAGCAGCTCAGGTTGGTGATACCGATATCATCACCCCAGATGACAAGTATGTTGGGTTTTCCGTTTGGCATGTTCTTTACTCCTTTTCAAAAAAAATGGTTTCTTTGTTCGGATTCCTTGCATGACATGATTTTTTCTACGGAGCTAAAATCCATTGAGAGATAGCGCATACCATCACGCCTGGTGTATCCGACAACTCAATTCTTTGGCATCATTCATTTATTTGGACTGAAACACCAGATTCCCTGCATCGGCAAACAAATTGAGATAGAGTTTGCCATCTTGCAAGTACAAAAGTGACCGTATGTCCCAGGCGCTCTAAAAATAGTTGGTCCAGTGAACCTTCGGGGCACATCGCCAAAGTGGAAGGGCCGGTGGTGTCGAAGGTCAACCGGCTATCATCCAGTTCATAGGGCCAAATCACCTGGTTGCAATCCGCTTTGATGCTGGCGGTGCCATCGTCATTCAAGGTCAGGGTGTAATTCTCAGGGTTAGGCACGCTGACATCATTGAGGCCCGCGGTATCCTGAAAGGCTTCCCATTGCCAGGTTGGGCCTATGATCTCACCCTCGCCACGGCCACAGGCAGCTAAAGCGAGGGCTAAAATGATCAAAACACTGATGGTTAGAATTTTCATGGTTTGATCTCCTTCTCTAATTCATGGCGCTCCACCGTCAGGATCACCAGACCCAGATCCGTCAGCAGGTCCAGCAGCCCGGCCAGCGCGGTTTGATCGGCCAGCCACCCATTGATCTGCATCACCTCAGGATAACTCCCCCAGGGAGTGGTCGAGATCTCCAATCCTTCAAGATGATCGAGCCAGCATTTGCTCAGCGCACCCACCACGCGGATCTGGTAGTGACCCGGACGATCAAATAGATATGGTCGCACGATCTCATCAGGCATTAGCGCCTCCTTGTACGCATATCAGCATACCTGCTTGCATCCAAGCAGTCATGCAATAAAATGTTTTATTTTTGTTTTATTTAAGGGGAATGTGAAAGCGTGGAGCTAGAGCTTCGTTGGGAGAATGCCGAGTTCCATGGCGCTGGCAATCGCCTGGCGCTTGTTGTTGACATTCAGTTTGCGATAAATGTGGTGGGTGTGCTGCTGAACGGTGCTTGGGGAGATATGTAACCGGGTAGCGATTTCCTTAATACTCAACCTTTCGGCCAGCAGTTCCAGGACTTCAAGCTCGCGCTCGGTCAGCAATATTTTTATCTCATCTAGATTGGTAGTTGCCGGCGGAAGAACGGTGGATGTTGGAAACGCAGCCATCAGTTTATCGATATACTCGTCTAATCCCGCATCCTGCTGTAGACGAGATTTCGCCGCTTGAAGGAGCGCCAGCATTTCCGATCCTTGTTCCACAAAGGCGTGGATAAACCAGCCCGGACGCCCCAGGCGGATGGCGCGTTCCAACGTTTGCTGGGCCTGCGGACCTTTGCCCTGCCGTGCGAGCCAGATGGCGCGCATCGCCAGCACGCGGATGAGTATGAAGATATTGTGCGTGCGTTCGGCCAGCGCCAGGAGATCATCCACCATGAGATCAACCTCGAAGCCGGTTTCAGGTTCGCTGGTTTCCATCAGTATTTTGATCTTATAGATGTGGGGAATGTGGTACCAGACGATGGCCTGTTCGGCGATAGGTGCAGTGAAAGCTTCAGCCCAACGGTGCGCTTCTTCTCGCTGGCCGTTCTGCAGCTTCATCCAGGCAACCAATGAAACGATTAAGAGAGGTGGTGCGGCGGCTTGTTCGCCGTGAAGCTGTTCTAGCGCATCAAAAAATTGCTGTGCCTGCTCGGCATGACCGAGGTATTGAAGTATGTAAGCATAGCCAGCAATGCTTTCAAGAGAAGGCATCAAATTCGAAGTGAAGCGTTGTTCCACGGTTTGATGGTAATACTCGGCTGCCAACTCGAGCTGGTTCCACTCCTGATAGACCCGCCCGAGAATGTGATAACTCCAGCCTTCCATCATTTTCAGGTCATGGGCGAGCGAGAGTTGGAGCATCTGTTCAATCGTTTGCCTGCAGCGTTCTAGCTCACCGTTGTTCAGATAGATCACGCCCAGGCAAAACAATAAGCGTGCCCCATAAGTGGTTCCCGGATTCTGCAGGCTTTCGTATTCCTGCGTTAGCGCTTCAATCGCCCGATGATACTGACCCTGCATGAACATGGAAAGCCCCAGGTAGACCATCGCATTACCACGAGCAAATAGCCAGGTCTCAGGTAGGGCTTCTATCGCCTGGCGGGCAAGTGGCATCGCCAGATCACCCTGGTTGGTCAGATAATAGCGTATACTGTCCAGCATCCAGACTTGAGCCTGGACAGTTCTGAAAGAGATGCTCTCAAAGCCGGGCGGGGAGATACTTCGGCCTAATGCCGCACCTGACTGTGCGGCAGCGTCTAAGTGAGCCTGGATCCTGGCGGTGAGTGATCCCAGCAGTGGCAACCGCAGGGCAAAATGAGCGATCCAAGCCTGCATCAATAGCAGCCCGGGACGGATTGCGATCAGATCATCCGAAAAAAAAGCGAGGCGGTGCTTGATTCCCTGGAAATCCTCGTTGTTGAGCAATACACACAGCTGGCTTTCCACTAACTGGGCGGCAGCGTCCCAGTCCTGCAAGGCTATTAAATAATCCAGCGCATCGTCTTTCTGTTCATGGCGAATCAACCAGGCTGCTGCGCGTTGGTAAAACAGCTCGATTTGTTTGGGGTCAAGGTGATAACGCTGGCGTGAAAGCAGCATCTGGCGAAACAGGTGGTGATAGCGATACCAGGTGCGTTGGGTGTCCAGATGAATCAGGAAAAGCTGAGATGCTTCGATGTACTCCAACTGCGCCTGGATATCGCCTTCGCTTTGCTTCGAATCGAACACTTCGAATAACATGGCTGCACAGAACTGGCCGAAGGAGGCCGTTTTGAGCAGGAATTCCTGGATTTCATCCGGCTGTTTATTGAATACCTGGTCGAGCAGGTAATCACTCACTCCCCTGTCTGCCCCGCCCAGATGCGCGATCAACTTTTCCGGTTGAGTCTCTTCACGCAAGCTGATCGCCACCAGCGCCAATCCAGCCGCCCAACCTTCGGTTTTGTCCTGCAGTTGATCAACAGCCTGCGCACTCAGGGCGACATCGACAGCTTGATTGATATAAGTCAGGGTTTCTGGTGCAGTGAAACGTAAATCGGCCGTCGGAATTTCCACAACCTGACCCTGAGCTCTCAGCCGGCTGAATGATAGCGAAGGACTGCGCCGGGCAGAGATAATCAAATGCAGTGACAGCGGCTCATAACATAATATATCGGTGAGTAACAAATCGATCGAAGGATTTCCGACCAGGTGATAGTCATCGAGCGCCAGGACAAAGGGCGTGTCTACAAGCAATTCCAGATCGCCAATCAAGGCGCTTTTCCAAATAACCAGTGGCACGGGGTTCTGTGCACGCAGTAGATCGGCTGTTTTCTGCAAACAATCTGGAAAGCACTGGCGCAGCGCGGATACCACACCAGACAGGAACACAGGGAGCTCAGTGTCATTTTCATCCAACTGAAGCCAGGCGTTAGGCAGCGGACAACGTTCCAACCATTGGGAGAGCAAGGTGGTTTTACCGAATCCGGCCGGGGCAGAGATAAGCGCAACCGGCTTGTGGAGAACCTGGTCAAGCCGCTCCAGCAGGCGAGGGCGGGTGATCCACCTGGTAGCTGGTTGAGGGCGATAAAGCTTTCTGCGAGGAAATGTAGGCAGGAAATCCGTCATGGACAATAAAACGATAGCTTCCTATCGTTTCTACATAATGTAAGAGACTATTCGTAAATCTACCTAAATGATTATAACTGTGATCGAAAATTTTTCGATCACCAGAAGTTTTAGCATTAGAGTAATTGCACCCAAGCAGCCGTCTATGCTGTTGAGGAGTTGCTATCGTCATCAAAGAGTCAAGGATGCCTATGTTTACATTTAATATATGATTATTGGATGTATTACCACCCCCAGGGATACAAAGTGGACTGATCATCGTCCTGCTGGGGCGCTATCTGGGCAGGTACTGGGGATATCTGGCAGCAGAGGTGGTGATCCCATCCGCCAGGTGGAGAGTGGTCAGAGCCTGGATCTGGGGGACAGTGCCGTCTTGCAGGTGCTGGCGGTCACCGGACGGGGGATGGTGCTGCTGCTGGAGTGGGGCAGCTTCTGGACCCTGCTGCCGGCGGGGCTGGATTTCGTGACGATGGAGGCGCTTGACCCATGTCAGGTGACCGCGGTGTTGATGGCGGAAAACGGCTATGCCCCGCTGAACACGCGTGAGTGGATCGAGGGGCTGAGTCCGCAGGTGGTGCTGCTCAGCGTGGCTGCGGGGGACAGGGATGGGCTGCCCGACCCGGAGGCGCTGCAGGTGGCGGGGGGGTCAACCTGCTGCGTACGGACCGGGACGGCTGGATTGAGCTGAGCACGGATGGGGAGATGATGTGGGTGGAGGCGGCACGGTAATACCGGGCGGCACGGTAGTGTTGGACGGAGAAGGGCAAACCATAGGCTAACATGCTATAATATCCTCAAGAATGTTTGATTATTGAGACCTACAATATATGGATACTCTCGTCCTCCCAAAACCAGCCTATAATGTTCTGCGGCGTTTGACCGGGGAAACTCGTCCTGACGTTGCTTTAAGTATTGCATTGAAAGACCTGGTACGACTGCGCCTGGAAGCTGCGCAGTTTGTTATCGCCAACTTTGAAGGGAAGTATAGTATGCCATTCAACGAGTTTCAGGAAGCGTGGCAGGCGGGCCATATATCTGCTCAGTATTCATACGCGGTTGAAGGGGATTATTGGGACTGGGAAGCAGCCATCAGCGATGTAAAAGCACTCCAGGAACTGGCTTATTCAATGGTATGACAGTAGATGAATTTGAGGTCCAGGTGATTTCAGCCTGCGCTGCTTCCCCAATTGTGACCAGTGTGGCAGTTATTGGCATCGGTATCACCTGGTTGCGTTTAAGGGCATATTTGATCGACGAATCGTTCATAGAGGCATTCTTCAATGAGGCGACTCAAAAAGTGGCTTTCGCCCGCATCCAAAACGGAAAGCGGATTTTCGGCGCTGACAACACGGGAGGCTGGCATTGGCACCCGTTGGATGCACCAGAAGAACATATTCATAACGAAGAGGCAGTTTCAATTCACGCCTTTCTCCGACGTATAGAAGATGATCCCAATTTTTTAGGTTAATAATCCTCTACATATGCGCAGTTCAGAACACTTCTGTATGAACAGGAGTATTTGAATTAATTTAGGTCAGGCTAACCACGCCACGACCAGAATTGCTTAGAAAGCCCTTCGGGAACGACAAAACCATTTCGCATGAGAGCAAAGCAATAACCTTGGACAGGCTTACGACCCTCGTAAATTTCAGAAAGGTAACTAACCAAAAATGAAAACCATCGAAGTTGAAATCTCCCATGGAAAGATCAGAGGGTTCCGAGACGAAGGCGTCAATATCTTCAAAGGAATACCCTACGCCGGCAGGGTTTCGGGAGACCGAAGGTTCCGCCGCCCGGCTGAACTCGAGCCATGGACAGGGGTACGAGATGCGCTGCAGCTGGGCGCACCTGCCATCCAACCTCCCAGAATAAACGAACCGGATCCGGCAGAAGACTGCCTTTTCCTCAACATCTGGACTCCTGCCAATGACCATCAAAAGCGACCGGTGATGTTCTACAACCATGGTGGGGGTTATGAGATTGGCTCAGGTGGGAAGCCAGACCAGGATGGCTCCAACCTGGCGCGAGACTTTGATGTCGTTGTGGTGCAAACCAACCACCGCCTGGGCTTGTTGGGCTTTCTTTTCCTCGACGACCTGGCAGGACCGGATTATGAGGGTTCCGGGAACCAGGGCTTGTTGGATATCGTTGCGGGGTTGGAATGGGTGCACCAGAATATCAGCGTCTTTGGCGGAGATTCCGACAACGTGATGATCTTTGGCGAATCAGGTGGCGGTGCCAAAACATCCTGTTTATATGCCATGCCGGCAGCCGCGCCATATTTCAATAAGGCATCGATCGAGAGCGGACCAGGTGTGCGCATGTTCACCCGCGAGATGGCATCTCAAACAACCTCCTGGCTGCTCAAAGAATTGGATATTGCCCCGAAAGACTGGCGAAAGCTGCTTTCCATTCCTGCGGCTGAATTGTTACGGCTCCAATCGACAATCCCAGATGTGCCGCCATCTCGCGCCAGGAACAGGACCGGAGAAGCCACAAGCGCAGGTCCCTTTGGTTTTGGACCGGTGGTCGATGGCGTTTGCCTCCCTTCCCATCCCTTCGACCCGGCAGCCCCTGCCATTTCTTCCGATAAACCGTTGATGGTTGGTTGGAATGAAGATGAATACACCTTCTTTGCCTGGGAAAGGAAGGACACGAGTGCGATCGGTCTTGATTTCGCCAGCCTGGAAGCAAAGCTCGAAGCGCAGTATGGTTCCGATACGAAACAGATCATTGAGACTTACCGCAGCGCTATGCCGGACGCCTCCCCAACGGATATTTTTGTGGCAGTTGCCTCGATCACCATGATGGGTCTCGGGTCCGTTGAGATCGCTGAGAAAAAGGCGGCTCAAAATGGCGCGCCTGTTTATTTGTATCACTTTGGGTATAAGTCAGAGGAAAAAATTCCCGGAACCGATTATGCGCTGGGCACACCTCACGCGATGGATATAACTTTCAAATTTAATAATGAAACGCTCACAGAGCGTTTAGAATATCTCTCCGGAAGCCGCCCTGAGCGTTTCATCGCATCCCATCACATGGCTGAATTGTGGACCACCTTTGCCCGGACAGGAAGACCCGCGGCGGTTGGCGTCCCGGAGTGGCCGGCGTTTAATTTTGAAGATCGACCATCCCTGCGCATTGATACAAAATGCGAGGTGATCAACAATCGCTTCAGCGAAGAGCTTGCCATGTGGCGGGCAATCGGGATTTTACCGGTTTAAAAGTTTTTCGATCGAATCTCGAGTTCAGCGTGTGAGGGCAGCGAAGCGGGGGCTCTCTCATGGATGTAAGGGAATACTGAATTGTGATACCAGACGCTGAGACGGGCGTTCGTTCAATAGGCGTCCAGTTTTCTTTCACCCAGCCATTTCACCATTTCAGGATCACGATGGTCAAAGAAGCTGCTCGTTTTTGTGTCTAAGGTTGTCATCGCCGCCGTGTCTTCCGCGCTTAATTCAAAATCAAACACACTGATATTTTCGACCATCCTTTCTTTGCGGGTCGTTTTTGAAAGGACAATAATTCCTCTTTGCACCAGCCAGCGGAGAATTACCTGGGCAACACTTTTATTGTGTTTTGCGGCGATGGATAGCAGGAGTTCATTTTGAAAAATATGATTCCTTCCCTCTGCAAATGGCGCCCATGCTTCAACCTGGACGCTGGTTATCCTGTAAGAATTTTTGCGTGTCAATTTGCTGGTGGAAAGGGCTTACTTCGATCTGATTTACTGCAGGCGTTATTTTGTTATGTACCATCAAGTCCATGATCCGGTCAGGAGGAAAGTTTGAAACCCCGATTGCTCTGACTTTGCCTTGCTGGTACAGTTCTTCCATCGCCCGCCATTCCCCATACACATCGCCGAATGGTTGGTGGATCAGATACAGGTCAAGGTAATCTAACTGCAAGCGCTTCAGGGAATTTTCAAAGGCTTTTAGTGTGCCTTCATAACCATTGCTCTGGATCCAAAGTTTTGTCGTGATAAACAGATTCTTCTCTGGCAACGCCGCTTTGTTGGATCCCCCTGCCAACCGCCTCTTCGTTCTGGTAAGAAGCTGCCGTGTCGATATGGCTGTATCCGCTTTGGATCGCGTCGATCACGCTTCTTTCGCATTCAGCTGGATCCGTGATCTGAAAAACACCGAAGCCAAGAACAGGGATTTCAACGCCATTATTTAATATTACAGTTTGCATCATTTTTCCTCATGATTTCTGTGGTTAGCGTGTCACTGTGGGGTAAGCAGCCTGGTGAACGAGAGCGAGGCTAGCATCCAGGTGCCACTTTGCTGCACATACACTTCTGTCACCATGAAGGGATTGGTGACCTCATTGCCGCCAACAACGGCTAGCAGCGTAATTTTGTTGAGAAGGATGGCAGTGGTGCCAATGATATTCACTGATACTTCGTGGATATCCGCTTTCTTGTAGTGAATTCCACCGCTTTTGATGACATCGAGTTCCTGCTCCCTGGTCATGTTTCCGCCCATATGGACGAACACAGCCTTTTCATGGAAGAGAGCGTCCAGGGTTTCTACCTTGCGCTCTGACATCCAGCGCCACTTCTCCTTCGAGAGATTGATGACTTCTTGTTCTGATGTTTGATTTTGCATAATCCTCTCCTCATGTTTATGTCTGTGTCGCTGTTTTTATACCAGGCACTGTCACCTCTAAAGAGAGTTCTACTACCGGGAGTTGGCTCCAGGTCAAGGGTTTTGCTCCTAAAATCAAGGATGAAAAAGGTTGCGGTTTACATAGCCGGTTCCGGTATGAGCCCGCAACGAGAGTGATCTGGCTCGTGCAGGTGATGATTCAGGTCTAGTCGTAGACCACAGTCTCTACCTGGTGACGCTGGATGTAATCCCAATCCAGCTCCACGCCCAAACCCGGACCCTGGGGCACTGCCACATGCCCATTTTGATCGATGTTTTCCAACTCATCCGTGAATTCCGGCGGGTAAATGGGGGGTTTCGTGACCTTGATTTTGGGATTGAGCAGACCCAATTCGTAGTAGTTTGTGTTCCGGATAGAGGCGATGCAGTGCCGGTGTGCGAGCCCGCCGCCATGAAATTCCACGTCCAACCCGAACCCCTCGGCGGCATGGGCGACTTTCATTGCTCCGGTAATCCCACCGTCTTCATACACCCCCGTGCGCACGAAATCGGTGCCGCCGTTGACGATGAAGTCCACGTGTTGTTCCAGTCCAAAGATATGCTCCGTCTGCAGGAGCGGCGTCTTGATCAATTCGCGCAGCTTCTTGTGACCGAAAATCGAGACGCCACCATCTTTATAAGGATCTTCCAGCCAGAAGAAATCCGCCGCGTCGCATGCCCTTCCAACGCGCAGTGCATCCGCCCAGGTCTCGTACTCGCAAGCGGGATCGATCATCAGGTCCATGTCCTCGCCAACCCGTTTGCGCGTCTCCAGGACTGTCGCCACCTCGCGCTCGATCGGACCATTGCCCCACCCGTGGATCTTGAACGCCCGGTACCCCAGCTCCTTGCACTGCTGTGCAAAGTCGGCAAAGGCTTCCGGCGAAGAAAGCCCTCCGTTCTCGTCGCCGTGGTAGGTACTGGCATAAGCCGGCAGGGTTTGCTTATAACCGCCCAGAAGCTGATAGATTGGCACACCGTAGGCTTTGCCCGCCAGGTCCCATAGGGCAACGTCGACGGTACCGATTGTGGTGCGGTCGGTGTGGCGCAGCCCTCGTTTGAGATCATTGTAGATTTTTTCGCGCTCGAACGGGTTTGCCCCGAGGAGGTACTGCACCACAACCGATGGCAAATTGGATCTCGACTCCGGGTACTCACCGACTATGCCCAGGTTCGTATGGACCCTCAAGACGGTATTCCGTAACGTTTCCACACTGCCTGCCTCATAGACATGATTGAAACCGTTGTAATCTCTACCCATATCCCGAACCTGGTACTCAAACGTGATCAATTCCAAACTGGTTATCTCCGGCGATGTCACAATGTTCTCCTTTCTAATTCTTCGTGTTATATGGTATGCCGTATTTCATTCTTTCGAAAAAACCTGATTTCAATGATTTGAAAGTTCTACGAGCTGAGAAGTAGGTGTATTTGTTTACGCATGTGGCGAGTGATGGGTGTTTCTTTGCAATCCGCAGCATGTGAATAACGGGCATCCATTTCGGCCAGCAAGCGTTTCTCGTTTCCCGGCTGACCAAGGGCAATCATCTCGAGTGTCTCCAGGTCTTCCAGGATCTGGTCAATCTCATGCTCCGAGGTTGCCAACGAACTTGTTGAAAGATGCTCGATCTCTTCGGCGATTTCGGCGATGAATGCATGCAGACCTCCAGAGCTGATCAGGGTGTCTGAGATCATCTCGTCCCGATCGTGGAGATCTGAAAACGGTTTATCTGGGAAAAAGGCGCTCATGAAAGGTCCTAACAGTATCTGCTGGACAGCCTGGCATAGGATATTGGCAAAATAGAGCGGGTCGATGAGATGTTCTGCAAACCGGACACCTGAGTGAATTTCGTAATTGTGTAGAGCTTCCGGCAACCTTGCATGAAAAAGTTGTTCGAGTTCCTGGGATATTTTGTTATAGTGCCTAACCACCGGCTCGTTCAACTCCCAATTGCCACAACCCAGACAGTAGAATAACCAGCACTTCACCGTCTTCCATTCAACTGGCCAGCCACATCGGGAATGGGTAAAGTAGATGCACTCACGATCGGTTGCCTGTACCTGGCTTGTGAAGTGGGGAATCGACCGGTCCAGCATAACCAGAGCAAACAGATCGAATGGATGAACCCCTGAAGCGTGCACACCACAACACTGACCACGGCAGTGATCGCAATAGGGAAACTGGTTCCAAAGAATGTGGTTGTATTCCAGGAACAAGGAAGAGATTGATTGGATGAATTCCTGTGCTTGCGGGTAGCTCCACTGCATTCTGGGCTGGTTCACGGTGATGGTGCGCTGGTCTCTCTGCCATTCGTTTGCAGCCAGCTGCATTTGCTGGAAAATTCGCAGATCCCGTTGGTAATCCAGATATTCGGGATGTTGTGCGAGTTTCATCAATTTACCTTTGGGCTGTTCTTTTCAGGTGGTCAGTTCGGGTCCATAAAAGCTTGATCGGTTGGAGTTTGCATGGTCAAGGCGAACGTATGCGCAGGTCGCGGATTGTGATCAGCAGCATAATACTCAACAGAATTGAGCCACTCAGCAGCCAGAAATGTGGGATAAAGGCGGATCCAATCACCAGTATAAAAGTTAGCACGATCAGGGCAATGACCAGGAGCACTCCACAGGCTTCCCCATCGCAATCGAAAATGTCTGCGTCTGCCCCTCAACAAAGCTTAGCGTATCCCAGACGACAAAATCAGTTGCCTGGACGACATTGTATTCAATCGATTCCAGTCGCGAGGCACTGATTGCCCCCAGGTTCTCGGTTCTGGTGAGACCAACCCACATTGTGAGGATGAACCCAATTGTTGGGATCAGGAACACCCACATAGGTGTGTAGGTGTTCGGGTTTTGATACCAGTACGTGCGGTTGATGAACCATGCCAGGATCATGACACCGATGATTGCGGGTATGGTCACGGGAATTCCCCCCCACATGGCTTCGACTTTGTGCAGACGGAATACAAAAAAGACAAAGAGTAGGGCGGCGATCAAGACGAAGATGCCCATCCAGACGGTGGTCTTTATCGATCCCTGTTTCAGATCCTGGATTTCATCTTCCAGGTCTTTGTGGACATCATCCAGTACCGGATTGACGAATCGATCGAGTATACGCGTAAACCCTACGATTGTGCCCGTGATGATACAGACGATTGCGATCACCAGGAAAGGAAGGGTGATGACAGCCTTTCCACCCGTCATGGAATAGGTAAGGATCACCAGCGAACCGGTGCTTACACCAAGGATAATCAGGATGATTGAGAGAATGGTTTTCTTTGCCACCAACTTGCTCCTGATAGGTTAACTTCCGTGGTTTTATTTTCGCGGAAAAAAGCAATTAAATCAAGACGCAGATGGTCAGATGATGATCTTTTCCGAAAAATCGTCGTCGCGATCAGATTGCCATTTGGAAGAAGCGACCACCAACACTGGAGGAGAGAGAGCAACTCGTTGACAGGGAAGGATCAGATTATGCCTAAGAGGTCTCTAGCTTCTACCAGATCTGGAGTTGAGAAGCCTTCGGTAAATTTCTTGTATGTATCTCCCAGCAGCCGCAGGCTTTCCTGGTCCTGTAACAATCGCGTCAGGGTGATGGCAAGGCGCAGTTCCAGCATGATGACTCCGTGCTGCTGAGTGACCGCAAGCGCCCGGCGGTAATATTGTTCGGCTTCTGCAAGGTTGGGAGGATGCAGAGCTAAGAGGAGATCCCCTTTGAGCCGCAGGGATTCCACCATCATCACATCTCCATAACCTCCACTTTTTATGGCAAGCACTTCTTCCAGATAAGCCAATCCCTGACCCGGGTTACCCGCCATTGAACACACACCAGCCTGAAGGGTGCGGAGCAGGGGCCAGAACACCGGTGGGCTCTTCAAATCCTGGTAGATGTCCATGCCTAAGTTAATTTGTGCCAGACCCTCTTCAGCACTGCCAAGGATGGCTTTCCCCGCGCCCTGCAGGCAGGAGCCCACTGCATACCATATCTGGAAACGATGTTCCTCAGCGACTTCCAGCAGCTGCCGGGTGTATCCCAGGCTGGCTTCAAACTCTTGCCGCCAGAAATGCAGAAACCCGGTGTGATACAAAGCATATGCCAGGCTGTAGGGGTGGTTGATGCTTCTTGCCAGCTGCACGGCGTTTTCTGCATAGCGCAAGGCACGGTCCGGGAATCCAAGCCCCCAGAGGAGTAAAGCAGAGGAAATGTAACAGGGAACGCCTGGGTGATTGCCCAGGCGGAAACGGCTCGAAGGTCGGCGGGTTGGATCGATATGAGCAATCCCTTTTTCGAGGTGCTGCAGACCGAGTGTTGGATTTCCGGTGAAGGCGTAGAAAGAACCCAGCACCAGGTGCCCTTCGATGCGCATGTCGCTGTCGTCATATCGTTCTGCAAGCTGCATGATTTGCTCTCCGATTGGCAGGCACTTATCCGATTTCACTCCGGAATGTGTAAAAGGAATAAAGCCCTCGCAGGACAGGGAACAGTTGTGAAGTATCACCCGCCGACTGGATCAATTCCAGGGCGCGGTTGTAGGCATATTCCACCTCAGGTGAGTACCCCCGGGTCGCAAGCATGGCTCGTGCGAGGCTGGTTCGAAGGATGATCTCCTGCTGGATAACCTCAGGCGTGGAAGGGGTGGTTTCAAGGATTTCGAGCAAATCGGTCGTCAGGTCAACCGTGGCATGGTACCAGCCGCGCATGTCATAGAGCAGCCACAGGCTGTCGACGAACTTACCCAGCTGTTCAAGATCCCGTTTTTCTGCCCAATACTGCCAGGCGATGCGCACATTTTCAAGATCCGCGCTCAATACTTCCAGGGCTGCCTCTCGCTCACCGCCGGTGAGGCGCGGCCACTGCTGGAAGGTAAATTCTGCGAAATGGGTGGCGTGGCTTGATTGCACCTCTGCCTGGAAGGCGGGATCGGTTTCGGCGCTGCTAAGGCGTTCAGCGGCATATTCGCGGATGGTTGCCAGCATGTTAAAGCGCGTGTGCCCTGTGGTCGTTTCCTCCTGGCGGAGTAAGCTTTTGTCCACCAGTGATAGCAACCCGTCGAAGATATCGATGCCTGTCTCTTCCAGAGAACTGACCTGGCTGGAAATCGCTTCGACAGCATCGATGGTGCAGCCCTGGAATACGGACAACAACGCGAACAGGCGCTGTTCACCGGGTTCCAAAATTTCATAACTCCAGCGGATTGCATCGCGCAGGGTCTGCTGCCGGGTGGGTAAATCGCGTGCACCTCCGCTCAGCATCTTCAGGCGGTTATCCAATCGATCGAGAAGCTGCCTGGGGGGAAACAGCCTGATGCGTGCAGCTGCCAGCTCGATTGCCAGGGGGAGACCATCTACCCGTACACAGATTTCTAGGACATCCCGGGCATTTTCGACCGTCAATGTGAAGTCGGGTTTTACTGCCCTGGCGCGCTCAATGAACAGGTGAACTGCTTCGTAACCAGCAAGCTGATCGGGAGATAGCCTGCCGGATCCGGCTTCGGGAAGCCCCAGCGGTGCCAGGGGGAAGACATGTTCGCCGCGCACGTGCAGGGCTTCGCGGCTGGTTACCAGTACCTTGAGCCCGGGGCAATTTTGGAGAAGTTCGACCACAATGTTGTTGGCACCCGTAACCTGCTCGAAGTTATCCAGGAGCAGCAACATGGTCTTGGTGCGCAGCTGTTCCTTGAGGTCTTCGAGCGGAGGGCGCTCGCTCGATTCTCTGAATGAAAGGGTTTGAGCGATTGTTGTGGGGACTGATGCGGGATCCCGGATGGGCGCCAGATCGACGAAAAATACACCGTCGTTGAACTCTTCGACAAGCTCAGCCGCAGCCTGGAGGGATGTGCGCGTCTTGCCCATGCCACCCGGACCGGTGAGTGTCAGCAGGCGGATGCTGCTCGATCGCAGGCTTTCGACGATCCTGCCTACTTCTCTTTCCCGCCCGATGAGCGCTGTTGGCTGTGCGGGGAGGTTGTTTGGGCGATTGTCCAACGTGGCAAGCGGAGGGAAATCGGATTCCAGCCCGGGGATGATCAGCTGGTAGACCTGCTCGGGACGTTCCAGACTTTTTAATCGGTGGGTACCCAGGTCGCGCAGTGAAGCCCCTTCGGTTATGTGATCAAGAGCAAGGCTTGCTGCTGAAGCTGAAAGCACTACCTGGCCTCCATGCGCAGCCGACATTAACCGTGCTGTTCGATTAAGTGTCGGTCCGAAGAAATCATCTCCTCGCTGCTGCGCTTCCCCGGTGTGCAGCCCCATGCGCACGCGCAGGGGACCCGTCTCCCCCCAAGGTTCCTGGCTTAATGCCCGCTGGGCATTGAAACAGGCATTTACACCGTCTGTTGTGGATAAAAATACAGCCAGCAGCCCATCGCCGGTGGTTTTGATTACGCGCCCGTTAGCGCCTTCTACTGCTTTAAAAAGTATGGTGTCGTGTTGTTCCAGGGCAGATTTCATCGCTTGAGGATGCTTCTCCCAGAGGCGCGTACTGTTTTCAATATCTGTGAAAAGAAAGGTAAAAGTTTGAGATGGTTGATCAGATGTAATTATCACAGTTTCACCAATATGTGCCTTGCCAGAGCCGGGTTGAATTCAGCTCCAATTTCTTCGAAAGCCGATTCAGCTTGTTGAGATGGGAACAGTCACCCAGGAGTCTGACGATTTCGAGGTGGACCACTTCCTTCATCATAACGGTTGCCTTCTCCTGCACTTCTCGTCCTGCCATTGTAGTCGATCCTTCCTATACAGGATTCAGTGGAATCCTGCCCCGCGTTTTGCCAACCTTTCCTCTGAAATAACTGCCACCATAATAATACCAGTCCAGGTTTTCCAGGATCGTTTTTGCATTGTCCACATCTATCCGCACTGCCTGTTTTTCAGAAATAACCCCGAGGTACCACCTGCCTGACCCAGTAAAAGCTTCCACCTCATAGAAATACCTGAGCCATCTTCGACTACAGCGCGGACAAATAAGCAAGGAAACTTCGGCGAAGTTGTGATCCATCCCCAGCTCCCTCTCAATAACCAGACCTTTACCTGGCGAGTCCAGACAACCACAATCATCGAGATTATCCAGCATGAACATCTTTCATGGTTTTTTTAGCATACTCCAGCATGCAAGGTAAGTGTGAATTTCAGGATTCACGGGTCACACGTATTGCTGGAACCATGCCAGCATCTGTGCCCAGGCATCCTGTGCGGCTGAGGGGTTATAGCGAGAGCCGGTGTCGTTGAAAAATGCATGACCTGAGTCGGGGTAGATGAGCTTGTTGAAGGTTTTGTTGTTCTGCTGCATCGCGCCCTCGATCGCTGGGATGCCCTGGTTGATGCGTGAATCATCCTCTCCGTAAATTGCCAGCACGGCTGCCTGGATGCTGGGCACATCAACGATGTCCGGGTGTGGTCCATAGAAGGGAACCGCCGCTTTCAGCTCGGGCATCTGGGTTGCCACCTGCCAGGTGACACCGCCGCCAAAGCAGAAGCCTGTCATGCCCACCCGCTCATCTATAGCGAAGCCCTGATCCTGAAGCCAGCGCCAGCCGCTGAGGAAGTCCTGGACGAACTGGTCGGGCGAGATTGCGCTCAAAGTGCCGGGGACCTCGCTGCTGTTCAGTGTAGCTGAACCTCCCTGGCGGGAAAGCAGGTCAATTGCCAGGGAGGTGTAACCGGCTTTCGCCAGGCGGCGGGTTACATCCTGGATGTGTTCGGTCAGACCGCGGTTTTCGTGGCAGACCAGGATCACCGGGGCAGGTTTGCCTGCAGCAGGCCGCGCCAGATACCCCTGAAGGTCTGCATCCAGCCCTGGGAAAACCACAGCACTGGCACTCACCATCGGATCGTCCACCGTGACGGTGCCATACGCTGCGACAGCCTCGGGTGAATCCTCTGGCGGGTTCGTTGGTGTCGTGTCTGCTTCGGTTGGCGGGGTGGTGGGTGTGCCGAAGTCAGATGCCTCCTGCGCTTCGAGCGGCGCGCAGGCAGCCAGAATGGAATTGGCGATTGCAAAACTACCGACGATTGAGGCGACCACCTTGAGCGCTTCACGCCGCGTGATGCGGTTTTCCTGGTAATCTTCAACGTATTCGTCGAGCAGGTATTTTTGGAACAGGTTCATGTTTCCTCCCGGTTTGGTGGATTGATAAAAAATTATACTGCAATAAGATAAAAATCACCCTAATAGGGTTATATCCGACATCTGTAATCGATCCAAAACCTGGATGAAGCAGGCAGCTGCTCACTCTGGAAATCAAAATATGTTTCCCACAGATAAGAATTTCTACCTACACCTGATATGAATAGCAGACTATACATAGAATCTGTGGTAATCTGTGTCATCTGTGGTTAAAAATAAAAATAAACCGAAATCTTAAGACTGGAGGGGCAGAATCCCATGATACAAACTCCTAAAAATCCGTTACCACGCTGGCGGGGCTTCAACCTGCTGGAGAAATTTACCGCTGATAATTCCTCGAAAAGCACCAGCTTCGGCAGCCGCAACCCGCCCTTCCGCGAGAGCGACTTCCAGTGGATCTCCGACTGGGGCTTCGACTTCGTGCGCTTGCCGATGTCCTACCGCTGCTGGTCCAGCCCGGAAAACTGGTTCGAAATGGACGAGGCTGTGCTGGTAGACATCGACAAGGCTGTGGGGTACGGCGGCAAATACGGCGTGCACGTCAGTCTAAACCTCCACCGCGCACCGGGTTACTGCGTTAACCCGCCTGCGGAGCCGAAGAGCCTGTGGACCGACGCGGAGGCTCTAGAGGCTTGCAGCCACCACTGGCGCGCCTTCGCCCAGCGCTACCGCGACATCCCTTCGGAGAAACTCAGCTTCGACTTGCTCAACGAACCGCCAGCCTTTTCCGTAGATGTTACGCCTGCTGATCATGAGCGCGTCATCCGCGCATTGGTCGCCACCATCCGTGCAGAAGACCCCGAACGGTTAATTATCGCCGACGGCACCGGTTACGGCAACGATCCCATCCCCGAGCTGACGGACCTGGGCATTGCCCAGAGCTGCCGCGCCTACCTGCCGATGGGCATCAGCCATTACCAGGCGCCCTGGGTCGGCGGCGAGCGCTTCCCCGAGCCGCAGTGGCCCGGAGGCGATCACTTTGGGGAGACGTGGGACCGCGATCGTCTCGCGGCCCATTATGAGAACTGGGCGCGCCTGTTTGAGAGTGGTGTCGGCGTACACTGCGGCGAGGGCGGCTGTTTCAACCGCACCCCGCACGAAGTTTTCCTGCGCTGGTTCAGCGATGTACTCGACATCCTCACCGACCTGGGCATCGGCTATTCCTTATGGAACCTGCGCGGCGCATTTGGGATATTGGACTCGGGACGCAAGGATGTGGAATACCAGGACTGGCAGGGGCACGCTCTGGACGCGAAATTGTTGGAGCTGCTGCAGGCGCACTGAGTAATGTACACTTAGAATCGACCGTTGAATACTCAATTATCACTTTTCCAGCAGGTTGATCGTGTTCAGGACAAACTGCTGGCATGGTGGGAGCACGCCGACATGGACACCCCCTGCCTGCTGCTGCATGGTCCAGCACCTGACGCGCCTCCGATACCGCAGACCGATGATCTCGACCAGTTCTGGTGGGACGTTGACTGGGGGCTGGAATACGCCATGAAGCGGGTCGAAAACCGCGCCTGCTACGGCGTGGCGCTGCCCTTCCACTGGCCCGACTGGGGCGCTTCGACCTTTGCCGGGGTGCTGGGCGCCCGTATGCAAATGGTCGGGAAGGAAACCTTCTGGGCGTATCCGGTCTGCGAGCGGCTGGAAGATGTTGTGGAAGTGGAGATCAGCCCGAAGAATCGCTTTTACCAGACGGTGATGGAGATGACCCGGCGTTCTGCCGCCTCTCGCGCGACCACCACTTCGTCGCCTGTTACCCGATGGTGGGCATCGGCGATATCCTGGCGGGGCTTTACGGCACGGAGAGGTAGGGGCACGTTGCAACGTGCCCCTACCTCTCCGCATCCCGCGCCTGCGTGCCATCCAGTGGGTGCCGGGCGCCGGGCGCGAGCCTGTGGTGCAGTGGTATGGGCTGATCCGCCGCATCCTGGAAGGGGGAAATCCGTCCAGGTTTTCGCCCGTTTTGATGAGATCGATGATCTGGTGCGGGCGGTAGGTGCCCATCCGCAGGCAGGTGCGCGCTGGCCTGCTGATAGACTGCGGCGGTGTAACGCCCGAACAGGCGGAGCAGCTACTGGAGAAATACCCACAGGGGTATTAATAGTCGCCAATCTTCCACCAATTAGCAACTTTTTTAGACAGATCCCTTTTCGTTGCTAACCAGCAAGTTGGCGAAAATGCCTGGTTGCATTTCCGACTAATAAGGTATGATTAAGTAAGTTGGTATTGAAACCTGACTGTTATGGGCAAACCGTATTTCAGGAATTGAGGTTGCCATGAAAATCAACCAGAATCACCAGCTGGAAATCGAGCCAGGCGATCCCTGGAATTATCTTTTCGATCTCAGCCCGAACAGCAAGCCAGGATTGCAGGAGGCTGTTCAACTGATCCTGTATGCAACCGGGCGTGCCAGTGTGGATAACGCTGTTTTTCATTACAAGAAGCCGGATGGCGAATCTGTGCACCTGCTCCTGGGCAAAGATGGGAAGGAGCTGGTCCAAATGGTGCCTTTCGACCACCTGGCGCAGAAAACGGCGGATTACGACCGCACCTCGATCGGCGTGGCGCTCGATTACTATCCCTCCTCTCAGAACCAGGAGGATGCTGCACCGCATGATTATCTGGTGACGATCGGCGGTAACAACAAGCCCTACCGCGTGGCGCTTTTCCCACGCGAGCAGCTCGACGCCTTGCTTGATCTGGCAGTCTTCCTGCAGGGTACCCTGGGCGTGACCTCCTTCATCAGTAACGATGAGATCCGTGTCAACAGCCCCTATCCTGGACCGGCTTTCCCAATCACCATCTTCCGCGAAAAGCTCCTCGAGCGCACTGCTGGCAAGATGGGCAGCAAGATCGTGCTCGAAGAGCTTACCCAGGCGACCACTTTGCGTAACAACCCCGATCCCCAGGGCACACCACTCACAAACCAGCCCCTGCCGACTGGCACGCCGGTGAGCATCGCCGCAGAATGGAAAGGCTGGGTGCAGGTAGAGGTGATGCGAGAAGTGGGTGGGAACCCCTGGTTGATCGGCTGGGTCGAAGAGCGGCTGGTGCAGTCCGGGTTATTCACACCAGTTGTTGTTGGTGACCGACTGTGCACCACGGACGGGCGCCTGTACAAGTTCATCCCCGCCATCGAAAGCAATTACGATACCCACACCGAGGTAAAACCGGAGGACGTGAAGTTCGTGGTTATGCACGCCACGACAGGCACCCACGCGCAGAGCACGATCAACTATTTCCGCAGCCCATCCTCGGGGGTTAGCGCCCACCTGGTGATCGGCAGGGACGGCAGGGTGGTGCAGATGGTGCCTTTCAACCGGGCGGCTTACCATGCCGGTCCGGGCAGCTGGGAAGGGCAGGGAGAGATCAACCGGCACTCGATCGGCATCGAGGTGGACAACGCCGGAAAGCTGATCCACAAAAAAGATGGTCTCTATGCCCGGCGCTCGACGATTATCCCGGAGGAGCAGGTCAAGTGGGTGCGCTACTGGAAGGAGTATAAAGAAAGACCCTGGCACCGGTTCACCCGCATCCAGTGTGATGTCACCCAGGCAGTGGTTAAAGCATTGGCAGCGCATTTCCAGGTGAAAGAGCTGCTCGAGCACGACCGCCTCAGCCTGAGGAACCGCAGCGACCCGGGTCCCATGTTTAATATGGATAGGCTACGCCAGAATGTGCTCGGGGAGCGCAAACCGAAATTCCAGATCCACCGGACCAGGAAAGATACCAATCTATATCAAAATTCCTGCTACGAATCACCGGAGCTGGATGTGCCCACCATCCCTGCAAAGCTGCCGGAATGCGTGGTGGAGGTGCTGCGAGATGAGTGCGATTACTGGACGAAGATCAAGGTGTTTAAGTGCGAGAAAAAGAACTTTGAGGGGAAAAGTGGCTGGGTGCGCAAGAATGATGTCAGGTTCTGGCGGGTCAGGGAAAGCGACGGAGTATGGCTCTATAACATGAAGCGCGAACAGGATTTCTACAAGGACCGCGGGCTGAAGGATAAGCCCCCCAGCCTGCTGATCAAGACATTGCCGAAGGGTACGCCGGTGCGCAAGGAGAAAGACTCAGACGGCTGGACTCTGGTGGCTGTGCCGGAGCATAAGGTGGGTTATGTGTTCTTGGAAGGCTGGGTGCGTACGCAGGACCTGGAGGAAGTCACGGATATCCCTATACCTGAGTAAGTGCCTGACTAAGCGTAAATTCACCAACGAGCATGGGCATAGTGGTTGAGAATGTTCTCGTCCTTTGAAATTAAAACGCTGTTATCGAGTCCTGCCTGTGCCACAATCATCCGATCAAAGGGATCACGCGTCCAATTCACTGCCAATGCCTGGCTGATGACAGCATTGAAATCCGTCTCGCTGATCCTGAGCCCGATCCGGTCAGCCAGGTCAGGGACGATCATATTTGCTGGCTCTCTTACCCGGTCTATTTCGTATAAATATTGCAATTCCAACCGGACGATCGGTGATATCAGGATCTCGTTTTCGTTGAGCAGGTTCTTGACGGGCTGGCTGAATTTTTCTAACAAGCCTGCATACAACCAGGCAACGATGTGGGTTAATTTCTTGTTGAACCACTCATCCGGGTACACGATCCACCCGGTAACCGGAAGGTGCGCTCCTGCACGCACCTAAACGCCCACGCCCTGCCGGTACATGAACCATACCCCCAGCACGTACATTACGATCAACGCCAGGGCGTCCAGCTCCACAATCCAGAACTTACGCTCCAACTTTGCCAGGTTACCGATTAACGCCATGGCAGTCATCAATAAACCCAACATACCGACCAGCACAAGGTTGGGGTCGACCACGCCCAAATAGCGACCACCCAGGAAGAAGAGATCAGCCAGACCGATCACCAGCATGTTGAACATGTTGCTGCCGAAGAGGTTGCCAATCGCCATGTCCTCAGCGCCTATCCTCGCTGCGGCGATGGTGGTGACCATCTCGGGCATCGAAGTGACGAAAGCCACCAGGGTGATGCCGATAAACGACCCTCCCAGCCCCGTGATCTCGGCGATGTCGGCGCTGGCACTCACCAGGATGGGGGTGACCACCACCAGCACCAGAGCAGAAACGCCAAAGCCGATCAGCCCGTTGCGCAGGCTGGGCGTGCCCGGAGGGATTTCCTGCAGCATTCCATGGCTGCTGGAGGAGATGTTGGCGCGGATCAGGCGCAGGCTGACGAAATAGGTGGCGATGATCAACAGGCTGTCGATCCCCACCCAGCCGATCTTGAAGTCCAGGTTGGCAAGCATAAAGAACACCACCAGCCCGATCAGCAGGACTGTCAGGCTGCCCGTGAGGGCGTGTCTCAGGGCGGCTTTTCGCAGGATGCGCTGGCGGTGGAAGACCAGGTCGAGGATGGCGAGCATGAACATGTTGAACATGTTGCTGCCGATCAGGTTGCCGGCGGCGATCTGTGGCACGCCCTGCAGGATGGCGCTGATCGTGGTCAAAACTTCAGGCAGGCTGGTCGCCATGGCGATCAGGAAGATACCAACAAAGTTCTGCCCCAGGTTGGTGCGCAGCGCCAGCACATCGCCATACTTCGCCAGCTGGATGGCAGCGATGACGATCACCAGCGAGGTGACCAGGAAGATCAGCCAGGGCATGGCTATTCTCCTTCAGCAGGTGTTTGCGGGGGGACTCCCTTTACAAGTGCCAGCGGCCAGGCTGCCAGCACGCCGGTATTGGGCAGGTCCAGGTTGCCGATCAGCGCTTCGGTCTCCTGCAGGCAGCGTTGGACGATCGCCATATCCGGGACGATCGCCAGGAGAGTGACATGCCCCTCTTCGACCGCCTGGCTGCCTTCGAACAGGTAGCGCATGGGGAGGGAGACGCGCCGTCGCCGGTTGATGCCGGTGCTTTCCAGGATGGTCACCCCGGTGATGCCAGCCTGCTCCCAGGCTGCCAGGGTGTCATCCAGGCGGTGGGGGTCATCAAGCACAAACAGGATCATGTACATGGTTTAGCCCTTCCTTGCTTATCCTACAACATGCCAGCTAACAGGCTCTGCCTCCCCGTAAAGTAAAGTACTGTGGAGGCGGGGGACAGTTCGACCTGGAATTCTTTGGCATCCTTTGCCAGTATTTTCTCATTGAAATAAATCATACACGATTTCCACCTGCCCCGGCAGCCTGAAGGTCCGCTTCCCGCCCGAAACCGTGTGCACGCTGAGCAGCTCGGGCGTGGCGTAGAGCACGTCCCCGTCCTCGCTGTAGAGGTGCACGCCGGCGTGGCGGGCGATGCCGCGCAGCACCGGCGCGGGGATGTCGGGGCTGGCCAGGTAGACCGAGGTCCATTCTTTACCTGTTGGTCTCCGGCGTTGAACGTCCTGATCCCAAACCCGGGCTTGCAGCGCCCCAGGGTGTAGACCACCTCGCCCAGGGTGATTGCCTCGGGGTCCTCCAGGTGGAAGAGCGGACCGATCGGGTTGGTCGAGCCCCACATCCAGTCCTGCGGCAGCCCCTGCGTGATGGGGTGCTGGAAGTTGGTGACGTGCATCAGCGGTCCCCAGGGTCCGTCCGAATGCCCGAAGCGCAGCCCGGTCAGGTCGCTCATGTGGTCTGTGCTCATGGCAGGTCCCTCGGCATCGGAGTTGAGCAGACCGGGGGCATACAGCCACAGCGCCGTCCTGCCGTCCCGGCGCAGGATGCTTTTCAGCTTCTCACGCCGGCGGTTGTCCAGGTGGAAGGGGTTGAGGAAGACGTAGAGCTTGTAGGGAGGCAGAGTCCCGTCCAGCAGGTCGTCGAGCAGGTAGATGTCGTGCGGGGCGCCGAAGCGGTTCAGGCTGGCGACGCGCTGCCGCCAGATCAGGGGGATGTCCAGGTTGTTCTGGTTCGATTCGTAATAGTAGGACTTCGTCATCCAGGAAGACGGCAACTTCGGCAGAGGGCTTCCGGTCGAGCTGCAGCGCCCAGGTGCCCAGCTCCTGGAAGCGCTTCATCCAGCGCTTGCGCTCGTCGACCCATTCGGGGTACTCGTGCAGCTGGGCGGTCTCGAACCAGGTGACGGCGTGGGCGTGGGTGATCGCCTGGCAGAAGTTGCGCTGGTAGATGGCGATCGAATCATGCGGACGGTTGTTGCGCCCGTCCGGGTCGAAGTTGTTGTGCATCAGCGTGTCTTCTTCCATGAAATAGATCTTGCCGTGGTGGCGCAGTGACTCCGCCGGCTGCATGGGCAGGCAGTCACCGCCCAGGCCGCGGAAGGCGTAGGCGTAGGGGCTGATGACGAAGTCGAGGTCGGGCGAGTGCAGCAGGCGGTGCAGCCCAAGGTGCCCGCTGCGCTGCATGGTGGAGACCTCGGCTTCGGCGATGCTGCCTTCGCCGGCGAAGAAGACCATGTTCCAGGCAAGCTCCATGATGTAACCGAAGAAGCCGCCCACCAGCTTTTCGCCGTTGGTGGCTTCGCGCACGGTGCGGCAGAAATCCGCCAGGTCGTCGGCACACAGCTCGCTGAAGCAGGTGTAGTAGTCGATCACTTTGCGCTCGAGGCGCGGGTCGCGGAAGGTCTGCCCCTTTGATGTGCAGGACTGTTCTTCGTGGGAGGGCATCTCGGCGGTCTCGAAGGTCACCGCCGGGTCGTTCCAGGCAGCCTGCAGCGTCGAGACATCACCCTTGTAGCGCGCCTTCAGCCACGCGCGGAAGTGGCGCCGCATCGGGGGGCTGTAGTCCATGGTCTCCAGCTTCATGCTGGACATGTCCTTGATCCACTCCCCCGAGGTCCCTGCCCCGATTTGAAAGGCGAGCACGCGGTCGTACATGCCCACTTCCTTCAGGTAATCGATGTAGGTGCGCAGCAGGTCGTTGACCTGCTCGCGCCAGACGGTCGAGGCGAAGGACTGGCACCAGCGCGAGCCGTCCGAGAGCACTTCGACCTCGTCGGGATATGCCAGGTTCCACCAGTTGTTGGGCGAGGAGCGTGTGTCGAAGCCCATGCGGATGAGGAACAGCGCCTGCGGGTCGACGTCGATGTAGGCTTGCATGCGCGGCACGACGATGGAAAAGTCGTACGGGCTGGGGTTATCCGGGCGCGGCCCGCACCACTCGGGATTGAGCGTGTCGATGGAGTAGATGTGGATGCCGGCTTCGGCGTATTTGCGGGCGTAGGGCTGGTGCTCGGCCAGGTTGTCGGGGTACATGTAGCCGACCAGGTGGCAGCCGAAGAAAGCGGGCTGGTCGTCCAGGAATACGGTGGGCGTGCCGTTGTGCTGTTTGAGCTGTGCTTTCATCGATGTTCACCTTTTGATTAGAGAGTATGGCTGCGGTTGTCCGGGATGGTTTGCTCCCAGTCCGCCAGCATTTTGAGCAGTTCCTGCTGGATATCGTGTGTATGTGTGTTATCAATGTGGTTGGTGACTTCGGCAGGGTCGTTGCGGCGGTCAAAAAGCATATCGCCGAAATCGCGGTAATCCTGATCTCGCCTTTTATCTCCCGGGTCCGTCCAATGCCCCAGCTTCCATCGATCGGTGATGATCGTTGACTGGAACCAGCTTTCCGAGATGCAGAATTCTCTGCCGGTTGGGGCGCCTTCCATTATCGCTGCAGAAAGAGATCGCCCTTGAAGCTGCCAGCGGTTTGCGGGTCTTTCAATTTCGCAAATCTCCATCAGGGTCGGGTAGAGGTCGATCAGTTCAACCAGCCCATCGCACACGGAGTTTTGGGGCAGGACACCGGGCAGGGAGAAGATCAACGGGACGCGGAGGATATCTTCGTAGACGTTGTGACCGTGGGCGCATTTCTCCACCATCCCGTGCGCACCGACGAAATCGCCGTGGTCGGCGGTGTAGATGACGAGGGTGTTTTCTCTCAGCCCGGTCTCCTCCAGGGCATCGAGGATATAACCGACCTGAGCATCGATCTCCATGACCAGGGCATAGTAGGCGGCGATATAGTCGCGGTAGAGCTGCTCATTTTGACGTGCCTGGTCCAGGCGCCAGATGCGGTTCTCGCCCCGGTGCTGGGCTTGCAAAGCCGGAGGTAACGTGGCGGGGTCCTGGCGCAGGGAGGCAGGCATGTGGATGCCGCCTTCTCCCCAGGTTTCTGCAGGAAAATGGTTGAGGTATTCGCTCAACGGCGTGTAGGGCTGGTGGGGGCGGTAGAAGGACGACCAGCAGAAGAAGGGTTCCTCGCTGGCAGCCACCTGGCGCAGGAATTCGACCGTGCGCCGGCGCGTCCAGGCTTCCATGGTGGTCTCAGGGGTCAGCCGCGATGGGCGCGTCGCCATCCAGGCATAGGGGATCTCAAGGTCCTCGAAGCTGCCGCCGGGCGGACCTTTTCCGAATTCCGCAGCCCAATCCCAGGCAAAATCCTCACCCTTACTCTGGGACTCAATCCAGGAGACGTAGTTATCCTTTGGTGACTCGCTGTAAAGGTGGCTGGCGACCAGCCCATCATCACCTGCCATTTCCCAGCCGGAATCGCACGCCTGGGCAAGGTGGCGTTTGCCAAAAGCGGCTGTGCGGTAGCCGTTTGCCCGGAAGGCTGCCTGGAGGGGGACCACATCGTGCATGATTTCGCTGCGGTCGCCGTTGTCAAGGCACCCCAGGGTGCGCGGGTACAGACCGGTGAAGGTCGAGCAGCGCGATGGCAGGCAGATACCCTGCTGGCAGTATGCCCGCGTAAAGCGTACTCCCTGGTTAGCCAGCCGGTCCAGGTTTGGTGTGATGGCATTTGGGTGCCCTTCGCTGCCCAGAACACCGGCGTTGTGCTGGTCGGAATACAGGATCAGGATATTCGGCTGCTGTTTCATTTATCGTCAGGATTTCTTCTCTTTACCCCGCAGTGCGATGTCAGGCAGATTCCGCACGGCATGCTTGTCGAGCTTGAGCAGGACGCGGTCGTCCTCGATCTTCTCGATCTCAGATAGCGGGATGCAGACATCCTTTCTACCCCACAGGTGCCCTTCGCGCAGGATGATGTGCGTGATATGGTGGTTTTCGGGGTTGACCAGGAACTCGTTCACCGTGCCGATGTGCCCGTCACTCGCCTCGACTTTCGAACCGATGTGGATGCCCAATTCGGAATAAGGGATCTCTTCCACGGTCTTACCAAACTCATAACCGGTCATGGGGGCAGCATAGGGCCATGTCATCCAGCCGGTTTCCAGGACAGCAGTATCCAGGTTCAGGTCCGAAGCCTGGTCGGCAAGATATTCGTGACGGAGGAAAGGATGGCAGTTCGCCAGTTCCTGCCGGGTGATGGTAAGCCGGATCTTATCAGGGCTGCTTTCAGCAACATCCTCGAGATGCACGAGATACTCGTTGTGGAGCATATCCGAGACTCTGATGGCGAAGTGGGTCACCTCATCCGAGACCGGGTTGACCACAATACAGCTCAGGTGTCCAACCGAATCGTCAGAATCGGAAGTATAGATTTTTGCATTCAAAGCCAATTCCATGCGTTTAATTTCTCCTTCGGTTAATTTCTGGTGTCCCAGCCTGGTGCAGTTTGCCATTGAATGGGCAAGAACTCCATGAAGAACGCCTCACCGTTTCAGGCTGGGTGCAGGCACAATTATTCCATCAGTGTTCAGATGTGTCTATGGGATGTTTTCAGGTGTGATCGATGGGGGATTCGGTCCTGGAGTCTATCAAATCCTGAGCAAGAAGCACACCCTGGCGGCGCAGGCGCTCCTGCAGGAGGGTGATGGGCAGGGCGTGTACATCGCCGGCTGTGTGCTGGACTGCCAGGGCTGCGGCCGCGCCGGCGGCTTCCCCCGTCACGACACAGGTGGGGATGGCGCGGGTGACGTCCCAGGCAGTGGTGTCGGCGGAGATGCAGCGACCCGCCGCCAGCAGGTTGTGGTTCTTCTCGCCGCGCAGGGCGCGCAAGGGGATCGGGTAAACCGGACCGCGCTTGCGCCAATCGCCTGTTAGACCGACTGTGTCTGTGAAGGATGAACCCGGATGGGAGAAAAGGCTTTGGGCGGTCTGCGCGTGTTGTTCACCGAGTGAAAAGGAAGAGACCAGGCGGCGCGTCATGCGGAAGGTGGCGATGGTGGGGATCGAGACCGGCTGGAGATCGTCACCAGGGGATGTTTGGCGAAGCCGTTCCAGGCGCTGGCGGATCAGCTGGCGCGAGCCGAGGATCTGGGCGGTCACCTGTCCGGCGTCATCGCCGCAGAAGAACGGACCGGTGGCGCCGTCTTTAAGCGCATACGGGCTGAAGTCGTTGGAGAGCGAGTGCAGGTGAATGCCTCGTTCATCGTAGTGGTAGAACCAGCCGCAGAGCACGTTGGAATCGAGCGTTTCGGTCTCTTCACCTGCCAGGAAACACAGGTCGGCGTCGCCGCTGGCGTCGACCACGGCGCGGCAGGCGACGGCGCTGCGACCGCTCTTGTTTTCGATGATCAAATGACTGATGTGGTCCCCATTTTTCTTCACTGCACAGACACGGGTGTCGTAGAGAAGATGTATGTTGGAGTCGACCACCAGCTTCTCGAGCGCCAGCATGTAAGCCACCGGGTTGAATTCGACCTGGTAGCGGACACGCTGCCTTTCTTCCAAGTCACCTCCGGGCAGCCAGCAATCCGGGACTCGGCGGAAGCGTGCCTGGAGATCATCCTCGGTCAGGTCTGCCACCGAAAGCTTGAGCAGCTCCTCGCCCAGACCGGCGATGACCTGGTTCCCGAGACCATCGCACAAGGGGAGGTATACGATGACGTTTCCCAGGGTCGCCAGTCCGCCCAGGGCACAGGCTTTCTCCAGCAGGCAGACTGCTGCCCCGGCACGCGCCGCAGCTAGCGCGGCAGCCACGCCAGCGATGCCGCCGCCGGCGACGAGGACGTCGAAAAAACCGCTTACTGGAATCTGGCGACCGGGTTCTTCGATGTGCATGGTGTGGGCGAGGAACAATAGGTCAGGTAAGAAACCTGACCTACTGGTTACGTTCTTTAAGGTGCCCGCCGGTCTCTGCTTCGGCGAGGACCGCCTGGATGGTCTGGATCAGGGCGCGGGCTGATTCGGCGCTCAGCTCCACGGCGACGCGCGCGCCGGGTCCGAGCGCAGGATCGACGAAATCGATGTTGAGCGCGTGTTCGTCAGGGAAATCGTAGGGATGGTCGTAGGAGACGTTTGCCTGGTGGACGCGGAACCATCCGGCAGTCGCCTTTAGCGCTGCCCTCTATCTTGACCTTGTTGCTGATCATCGTGCACATCATTAAACTCCTTTTTTAAGAAGAACACGAAGGAAACGCGAAGGTTCACAAAGGAAAAAAGATATTAAAAACTTGGTGCTTCTTTGTGATTCCTTTGCGCCCTTTGTGTTAAAAATTATCCTCCCGTCCTGAGTAAATGCTTGTTGAGGAAGGCGAAGGTTTTGTTCCAGCCGTCGACTGCCTGTTCCTGTCGATAATTTGGGCGGTTGTGGTAGAAGAAGCCGTGCCCGGCGCCCGGGTACATGTGGAACTCGTATTCCTTTGCGTGTTTTTTAAGTTCCGCCTCGTGGATGGCGACTTGCTCCGGAGTGGGGCTGTGGTCCTGGTCGCCGAACAGACCAAGGATCGGGCAGGACAGGTCTTTGGTGTAATCCAGCGGGGCGACGGGTCTTTTGGGCGTGAGGTCGTCCTTGCTCATCACCACGCCACCGCCCCAGCAGTCGACGACCGCATCGAAGCCTTTTTCGAGGCAGGCTGCCAGGTAGGCGTGGCGACCACCCGAACAGGTGCCGAAGACGCCGACCTTGCCGTTGATGTTGGGCAGTGAGCGCAGGTACAGCATCGCGCCGGCGATGTCGCCTACCGCCTGATCGTCAGGCACACCTCCTTCGGCGCGAGCCCTGGCGGCTACGTCCTCCGGTGTTCCGTGCCCGAGGCGGTAGTAAAGATTGGGCGAGATGGCGGCGAAGCCGTGGTAAGCGAACTTGAGCGTTGCCTCGCGGTACCACTCGTCCCACCCGGGCATGTGGTGGATGACGACAAGTCCAGGAAAAGGACCTGCACCCAGGGGACGGGCGTAGTAGGCATTGATGGCATCGTCCTGGTAGCCGTGGATGGAAATGGTTTCAGCGATTATGCCCTCATACTGGTCGGTCTGGTACATGGTTATCTCCTCTTGGTGCGAATCTAGCGACTGAAAAAATCAAAGAAAATTACATACAGAATCGATGCAATCGTGCATGCAACGATCATTACGGGAAGTCCTCGTTTAATCCACAAGGGTCCGGTGATGGGTGTCCTGGTGCGTCTGGACATGTTGGCGACGATGATGTTGGCGGATGAGCCGATGATTGTGGCGTTACCTCCGAAGCCTGCGCCGAAAGCCAGCGCCCACCACAGGGGATTGGGGTTGATGCCATTATCCGCCAGCCCGAGGATTACGGGAATGAGCGCAATGGTCACGGGGATGTTATCTATCAATGCAGACAGGATGGCGGTGATCCAGAGCAGCATAACACCAAACATTGCCGGATGCATGTTTGTCAGCTGGCTGATTTGTTCCACCATTAATTCAAATAGACCGGCAGCTTCCAGTGCGCCGACCATGACGAAAAGGGCGACGAAGAACAGGAGCACACTCCACTCGACATGGTGCAGGGTGTCCTCGATTTTAGGACGCACCCAGACCAGTGCGATCGAAGCGGCGCTCAAGGCGACTACCGCTGGCGTCAGGTGGGTGATATTTTGCAGGAAAAACAGGACGATGGCTCCTGCAAGCACGATCAGCACTTTACGGGCAGTTTTCCAATCGTCCAGGGACTCATTGGGGTCGAGTTGAAAGATGGCTTGCTTATTTCTCGGCTCAACCTCAAGCTCCTTGCGGAAGAGAAAGCGGATCATGACCAGGGCAACCAGCCAGACTACAACTACCAGGGGCAGTGAGTGTGTGAGGAAATCGTTGAAAGTCAATCCAGACGCAGAGGCGATGAGCACATTGGGCGGGTCGCCGACCAGTGTGGCGACGCCTCCCGTGTTGGAGAGCAATGCTTCTGCCATCAACAACGGGACGGCGCTTATGCCCAGGATTTCGCTGATCAGGATGGTTACCGGCGCGATCAGCACCACAGTGGTAACGTTGTCCAGAAACATGGAGATCACTGTCGTCACAGCGCCGAGCATGATCACCAGCAATACGGGTCTACCTCTTGATATCCTTCCAGCCCATACTGCCATAAATTGGAAAAACCCGGTCGGTTCCATCAGGGCGACCATAATCATCATGCCCAGTAATAAACCGATGGTCTCGAAATCAATCGACGCAATCGCCTCCTCTTCGGAGTAAAAGCCCAGATAGATCCCCAGCAGTAGAATAATTGCCGCGCCTATCGCGGCTGCTATCGTACGTTCTAATTTCTCAGTAAAAATCAGCGCCAGAATGACCAGAAAAACAATGGAGGTCAGTAGGATAAGAATATCCATCTATGCTGGCTTCCAGTTTGAGAGGATGGCTTTTCCCAGGTCCACGCGTGAGGCGATCCCGGTCAGTTTGCCCTCTGGCGACACCACGGGAAGATCATGGAGATGGCGCTGCAGCATCAAGGAATAGGCGCGCATCAAACCGCAATACTCTTTGACCATCGTCACTGGGCGCATGTGTTTGTGAACGGGGTCGTGGAGTATTTCATCGGATGGCTGCAAGTCTTCCATGGCGCCGAAATCATGCACAAAATCCACATCAGCAATTAAATTAACAAATGCTGGCATGGTCAGCTCAATAAGGTCGCGCATCCCCAGGACGCCGACGGGCTTCTCATCATCATCCACGACGGGCAAGAGCCCGATGTGGTATTCAATCAAAATCTGGGCTGCTTCCCAAACCGTGGCGTTCTTGTGGATGGAGAAGACCCGTTTTTTCATGAAGTCTTTTATCTGCATAGTGTCTCCTTTGGATCTTTTTTACGTTACCGTAAAATTTATCAAAGAGGAAATCATTGGCTTGCTGTTCGTTTTCCAAGCTCTCCCGCTGCCAGCATCAGCAATACCAGCCCGACAAGACCGGCTGCCAGGATCATGACTATCACATCCGGGTCACCGGCGAAGTTCCCGGCAGCCACGACCAGGGCGGCGGACAGGTTGCGTTGGGCTGTGCCCAGCCCAAGCACGGAGCGAATTTTCCCGTCAGAACCCCCCAGGATATACCCCAGGAGCAGCGAAACAAGAAGGAACAGGATCACCGCCAGGAGACCGCCTGTGCCGATCACCCCTATGATGGCTTTGATGTTCACCAGAAGACCGGTGACCATCAACAGACCGATGGCGTAGGTGGAAAGCTGCGAAAGGCGCGGCTGCCATTTCTGTGCAGTCTCAGGCAAGCGGGACTTGATGTACAGACCCACTGCCAGCGGTATGAGCATGAGGATGATCAGTGATTGGGCGATCTCCCAGGGATTGATGCTGACACCCTGAAGCAGGAAAGGCAGCACAATAGGCATGTAGATGATCGTGACGACCATGAGCAGCACCATCAAACCAACTGAAAAAGCAAGGTTGCCTCTGGCAGCCTGAGCCAGTTTGGGGATGAAAGGCGCACCAGCAGCCGTTGCTATCAGTATCAAGCCTGTAGCCAGCCCATCACTCAATGGGATCACAAGCAAAATCAGGTATGCCAGGGCTGGTACCAGGATGAAGTTGGCAACCAGAGCCAGGATCACCAGGCGGATGTTGCGTAGCGGAGCGATGATTTGCTGGATGGTCAGGTTCAATCCCATTGCCAGCATACTGGAAAGAACGAAAACCAACACCGAGAGGTTCATTATGATCGTTAAGATTTCAGCCATGTTATCTCCTAAAATGGTAATGAGGTGCGAATGGATGGTTGTACCAGAATATTTTAACCGATGGTGAGTCGGAAGGCGCGTAAATCGGCACATTTCTGGGGTGTCTCAGGCTACTAAACCGCCCGGGTACAAGGATAACACGCGCGGATCGTGACCCGGAATAAGGCGGTCTGCATTGGTACGGGCAAGCTCCAGCGCATGCCAGCATTCGGGTTCATTCTCGCAGATGGCAATGATGTAATTCTTCCAGGTAGCCGAGAAAACCCTCATGGAGATAGATGGCGCCGTCCGGTTTTGTGTGCCAGACATCCCAGCTTTGAGTAAATTTTTTAGTTTATCCATGGGTACTCTTATAATTTAAAAATCGGCAGTTGAATTAATCACAGATATTCCCTTTTCCAGCGGTAGTTAACCTTAATGGGATGATATCATGCTGCGAAAATTCAAGCAGGGGTACACCAGCTTCTGTCCGACGGGTGAGGGTTTGGTCGTTGGCGAACGTGTATTCTTTGCGCCAATTACTGAACCAGGGAATAGGTTCGGAAAAATTTCTTGTGTAACGCCGATACCTTGTGACAAAAAGCCATTTGCTTAAATGTTTACTGCAAGCAATTAAGCAAGGAAGGCAACCTTGATACCACTTTACTGAGTTGAGGTGAAGGTGTATATCCTGGACCAGATGTCGGTGAATTCTACCCGGAAGTGATTACAACTCCTGGCGATCAAAGACGAAGAACGTAACGACCAGGAAAACCAGGCTGGCAACCAGGGAAGAGATCACAGGTAAGAATGTGGAGGGCTGCCCGCCGGTCATCAGGGTGGCTGCAATGGAGAGTTCGTTACTACCGTTGAGCGGTACCATCAGCACCCAGGGGATTAAGTCTGCTGTCGCGGGGATAAGACCTGGAATCCATTGCTGCGCAAAAGCAAAAGCCAAAGGAATGCCGATCACCGGACCACGGTGGTTGAAAATTGCTCCCAGCATCAGGGTAAGAGTAATAAAGAAAAATGCGTAGACAAAAACTACGATAAGACCGCTAAAAAATCCTGCCAGTGGCAGAACCCGGTCACCCAGGGTTGCCAGGATTAGATAACAAACCAGCCCGGGTACAAGGACCATAGTAGCTGCAATCCCTATTGTATTGCCGACCAGCTTGGAAAATATGAAGGCAATGCGGGAGACAGGTTTGGACAGCACCCATGCGGCAGTCCCGGTTTGTTTCTCGCCAACCAGCGCCTCCTGCATTATGATGCAAACTCCTACGGGAGCTCCAATCCCCAGGAAGATGGTAAACATCATGATTACATCGAAAATGTTCGGTACATCTTCAGAGACCAGGAGGATGAGCAATATCCCATTAGCCACCAGCGTCCAGATCAGGGTCTGGATCCACCAGGTACGTGTTCCAAACCAATGGTGAAATTCAGCGCCAAGGACATTATTCAGTCCCCGGCTCCAGCCACTCCCGGTTTCCAGAACCATGCTGCTATTACCGGTTGTCATCGTTTCCTCCTTCAACAATCTTTAAGAAAACGTCCTCCAGGGCATATTCCCTGGGACGGAATTCTTTCACGATAAGGGAATCCTGATCTAGGATCAGGCGTAAGAGCTGTTCTTCAGCCGCTGTCTCATCGCTGACACCAACCGTCCAGATGGTGGCGTCATTGTGGGTCCTGGTCTGGATACCGGTCACCCAGGGCATCCCCTGAACTCGCTGGAAGGCGTTCTCAGCATCTCCCTTGATGGTAATAGAATAGGCGCTCCCTTCCCCACCTGACAGCAATTCTTCGATCGGTCCATAAGCGACCAGCTCGCCACGGTTCAGGATAGCCACCGTGTCGCTGACACGCTGGACATCGTCCAGGATGTGGGTGCAGTAGAAGATCGTGGTGTGCTTGCGCAGGCGCTCCATTACCTCCAGTACATCATGGCGTCCCATGGGGTCCAGGGATGCGGCGGGTTCATCCAGGATCAAAAGGTCTGGATAATTCACCTGTGCCTGACCTATACCCAACCGCTGACGCTCACCGCCGGAGAATCCTCTAATTGGACGGTCGGCTTTTTCCTCCAAGCCCACCAGGTTCAAAGTCTCATGCACGCGGTTTTCGATCTCAGTTTTGGGTCCTTTGAAAAAGAAGCGGGCTGTGTAGCGCAGAATTCTCTCGCGCTCATGTGTTCATAATAACGAGGTTCCTGGGGCAGGTAGCCGATCCGAGAGCGTATGGCAACCGAATCGTGGATGGTGTCCAGATCGAAAACGCTGGCAGAACCACCGGTCGGACGGATCAAACCCAGCAACAGTTTGATCGTGGTTGTTTTACCTGCACCATTCGGTCCCAGGAAAGCGAAAATCGAATTCTGTTGAACCCGCATGTTCAATGCCTTGAGTGCCTGGGTATGTTTATAAGTTTTTGTAAGGTTTTGGGTTTCAATAACCGCTGGAATGACAGGTTTCATCAATGCCTCCTGGATATTGACTGGATGCGCAGATTTGAGTATATCAATTATTAAAACTGGAGTCATCTACTAAATGGCATATCATGAGTATGATATTTATCAACCTTACCGGGATTCACAATCATGGTTAATGAAAGGTCAAGGTAAAATTGGATTGAGTGATAGCCATTCGCTCGTGAATCACGTTTAAAAAAATGCAGATCATCTAAAAACAGGAGAAATGAAATGACCACAAAAACCGACTCTTCAGTTGACCTTGACCGCCGCATGCAGTGGTGGCGCGAGGCGCGTTTCGGCATGTTTATCCACTGGGGATTGTATTCGCAGACAGGTAGACATGAATGGGTAATGAACCGAGAACGTATCCCGGTGAACGAATACGAAAAACTTGCTGCCACCTGGAAGCCAAAAGAACGCCCGGCGCGCGAGTGGGCAGCGCTGGCAAAGCAATCCGGTATGAAATACATGGTGATGACCACCAAGCATCATGAAGGTTTCTGCCTGTGGGATACCCAGCAAACCAGTTATAACGCTGTGCAGCACGGTCCAGGGCGCGACCTGGTAGCCGAGTATGTTGATGCCTGTCGTGAATTCGGTTTGCGGGTGGGTTTCTATTATTCACTGATGGACTGGCATCACCCGGATGGCGCACTTTGTGCGAAAGATGAAGCTGCGCGCAGGCGCTTCCTGGATTTCACCCAGGGATGTGTGCGTGAGTTGATGACCAATTACGGCAAGATCGACATCCTCTGGTACGATGTTTCCTGGCCCTTGAGCTCGCCGGAATTATGGGAGAGCGAGAAGATGACCTCGATAGCACGCCAACTGCAGCCAGGCATCATCGTCAACAACCGCGCCCAGCTCCCTGAGGATTTTGGCACCCCGGAGGAGCACGTCACCGCGGCTGAATCCGGAAGGGATTGGGAAGCATGCATGACGTTCAACGGTTCCTGGGGCTATATGCCTTATGCGCCGGATGAGGAGTGGCGCTCTTCACGAGAAGTGCTGGAAATGCTGCGAACAGCTGCTGGAGGTCAGGGTAACCTGCTGCTGAATATCGGACCGGAGCCGGATGGTTCCGTGCCCCCTCTGGCATACGAGCGTTTGGCTCCTGTCGGCAAATGGCTGGAGCAAAACAGTGAGGCAGTCTACGGTGGCGTAGATAGGGCTGATGATCGGACGGATTGGATGCCTTTGGGAAGCTGGACCTTTAAAGGGAAGACTGCATATTTCTGGTGCACACGCTGGCCTGCCGGGAAACTCACCATCGGCGGATTGCGGTGTAAGGTGCAATCTGCATCCTTCCTGGTATCAGGTGAGAAGATCGAATTTGAGCAAACTGGTGACCGCCTGGTTTTTAAAGGTTTGCCTGTGGATGACCCTGACCCAATTACCGGGGTAACGGTGATTAAGCTGGAGTGTGATTCCGCTCCAAGCCAAAAACTAGGCGCAGGATGTGTGCTTTTGGAAGAAATTTGAAGTTTGAAATTTTAGATCTCTTGCCTTTCGAGATCTGCCATCACGCAGAACCAGGGTTGCGAATCACCAGCAATAACCGTTCGGTTACGGTGAAGGGGGAAGACTGGGTTGAGACCCTGGTTCTGCCCGGTAAAGGCTGGGAAAATTTTGTTGGATGGAACCGGCTGGCGCGCCGCGCCATGCGGCTGGACAAGTGCAATGTAGTCCCGGTAAATGTCTCTTGTGGCAAGGGCGGGCTGGTTATCCTCCGCCAGGGGAAGGCTTACCATTACGGGCTGGAGAACAAGCACTTAACACAAACCCTCATCCTGCGTAACTGCCGCAATGTGCTGCACCAATCGATTGCCGTGGTGGATGCACACAACCTGTATTTCGGAGAGTATGGGGCAAATCCGGAGCGCAGGTCAGTCCCGGTGTACCGCAGCCAGGATGGCGGTATGAGCTGGGAGGAGATCTACACATTCCCGGCAGGCAAGATCAAACACATCCATGGCTGTTATTGGGACCCGGTGGAAGAAAAGATCTGGGTCTTCACAGGAGACTTTGACGGGGAGTGTTACCTGCTGTGCGCTGACCGCGATTTCCAGGATGTGGAGTGGGTGGGGGATGGCGGTCAGACATACCGCACCTGCAACGCTTTTTTTGAACCTGAGAGCATACACTGGGTGATGGACTCGCAGCTCGAGACCAGCTACCACGTGGTGTTGGACCGGAAAACGCGTAAAGTGGAAAAGCAGACATCGACAGGGGCTTTCCCTGGACCGGTCTGGTATATCAAACGCCTGGCAGATGGATACTACCTGGCTGCCACAGCCCAGGAGATCGGACCTGGCGTGAAGGACCGCTATGCGCACCTGATGGTCTCACGGGACCTGGTGCATTGGGAAGACGTACAGGTATTTACGGGCAACCCAAATGGGTCGATGCGCTTCGAACACGATGGCTTGCCGAAGCGGTTCTTTAAATTCGGCGTGATTGGTTTCCCGGATGGTGAGCAAACCTCGCAGGGTTTTTACATGTTCTTTGAAGCGTTAAAAGGCGTAGATGGCAAGACGGCATTGTGCAGGATCGCGGCGTGATGGTCGAACAATTCCGCGCGGATAAACTCGCTGAATGGTGGGCGTCCATTCAAAACAGGTGGAATGAAGCCTACGGGCACCCCTGGGCGCCGTTGATGAACCTGGCTGGGTGCGAAGAAAAATTAGACATGCCCCATGAAAGCCTGCCTGAAGCAGGTTTTTTGGAATGGGATCCTGGCAGCCTTCCGGACGATGCAAGCTTTAAAGCAACCACCATGGATGTTCTGCTGGCGCTGCGTAAAAACCTTGCGGAACGCCAAAATGAACAGATTACCCTGGCATGGGCTGAGAAGCTGATGCGCTATTGTGAGATTTACAACACATCTCTCAAAAAAAGAGCCATTCAAAAATGGGGATCATTGCAGGAAACTCGCAGTGGAATGCTGCACCTGGCGAGTTTCTTGCTGGATGTTTACTTTGACAGTCGGGATATTCGCTTTCTCAACACCACGCTCAAATTAATGGATAAAGCCTGGATATTTACTGCGAGTGATACCACCAGGAACCTGGGGAAATCGGGAAGCCCATACACATGGGCGTTGTTCCAGTTCCGCCTGAGCCTGATGTGTGCTTGTGCCCTCGAAGCGTTGAACACCGAGATGGGGCGATGAGCAGGGTGCCCGTTGCCGGACGGGTGGTGGTTTTCTCTCCCAGCCGTTACTCGCTGTATACAGTGGCTGTGATAGAGATGCTGTTGCACCGGGGGATCGAAGTGCCTGCGGTAGTTGTGCGCCGTCTGGTCAACCCCAAAAGGTTTGCCTCAGAGTTCCGTCGTGATGGCGCGCGGCTGCTGCGAAAGATCGCACGAAAACTGCTCCTGCGCGAGCGAGGATATGGGGGGAGGGATTTTGGAGACTTCTGCCTGATCTGCTGCAGAGCGAAGGGATCCGCTCGAGGAAGGTTGATGAACTGCGGAAAGGCGAACTGCAAATCCTTTACGTCAGCGACCTGAACGACGATCCTGTGGTGGAACTGCTCGAAAAAACCGAACCGGACCTGGTCGTATTCACCGGAGGCGGCATCATCCGGCAGCCAGTGCTGGAACGCGCGGGGGCAGGTGTGGTCAACTGCCATGCTGGGATACTGCCTGCTTACCGCGGCATGGATGTAATTGAGTGGGCGATCCTGGAAAACAGGCTGGACCAGGTGGGGATCAGCGTTCATTTCATGGCTCAAGGCGTTGACACTGGCGATATTCTGCGCGTACGGCAGATTGAACTCCCTGCAGATATCGAACTCAGCCAGGTGCGTGACCTGTTCGAGCCGATAATGACCCGTGAGATTGTTTCGTCCTGTGCTGATTACCTCCAGGGAAAATTGGAGCGGAGACCACAACGGCTTGAGGATGGCAAGCAGTATTTTGTCATGCACCCGCTCCTGCTCGAAGCCACGGAAAGAAAGTTCAAAATTTTTATGTAAGTCATCTGGGAATCACTGGCAAGAGGATGTGCGAAGGACGGGTTGCGTCGTGAAAAACCGTTTGCATCGCAGGTTTCAGGTCGGCACTGGTTGAAGCAGTATGCCCAGTGTTGGGGTTCCGGTCGAAGCGCGGGAAATTGCTGCTTGAGATTTCCAGGCGGATGCGGTGCCCGGATTTAAAAACGTTGCTCGTTACAGAAAGATCGATAACGAATTCGTACACCTCTCCCGGTTTGAGTAGAGATACTTTCCCGGGTATGCGGTTGCGCGCCCGGACGATGCCATCCTGGATGTTTCGGGCGAAACCAGCGCAGTTCCCATTTGGGCACGGACTGACATCCACCAGCTTGGCGGTAAAATCTGTATCTGGTGCGGAGCTGGAAGCCCATAAGTGAACTTCCATTGGACCGGTGACTTCAAGATCCTCTTCTAAGGGGTCTGAAGTGTAAATCAGTACATCGGGGCGTTCTTCGATCTGGCGCTGGTCGTAGGCTCCTGCAGACAATGCTGCTGGCGAGCAGCACAAGCCTCCGCCGCGGGTGGGTACGGGATTACGAGGGTTGTAGATAAAATTATCAGAGGGTTCCTCTCGCGGCTGTGCCGGACTGAGCAAGCCATCGCCGTGGCGAGTGTTGGCACTTCCCTGGCTGTGCAGGTAAAAAGGTGTATATTTCGTGCGTGCCAGAGGCCACTCGATTTCATCGCGCCAGGTGTTCTCGCCCATCACGAATATTTTCAAAGGGGCTTCATCCATGATGCCATTCTCGACCCCCTTCAACCAGTGGTCGAACCAGCGCAGGTGGAGTTCATCGAGCAAAACCAGAGCGTCCGAGGCTCTCATCCCGAAATCCACCTCACCGACATAACCCTGGTAAGGACCGTGCAGCCAGGGTCCCATGATGATGCTTTGGGATGGGTTCCCTTTTGTTCGTATGGCGGTGGCGTCTTTGAGTGTCTCGGCGGCAAAGATATCGTACCAACCGCCAATATGTAATGCCGGGATGTTGATCTTTTCCGGGGGGCAGTATAACCTCTGCCAGTAGTTATCTTCCGGGAGATGCTCGAACGCATCGGCGAAGAAAGGGAGAGTTGCTGTTTTGCCAATGAGGGGTGTGTCGACCAGGGGAAGTTCTTCAAAGGAGCTTCCAGACGTCATTCCGTCGACAAAGTTTATCCACTGGTCCATCATGGTTTGTTTTACTTTTTCGTCAGAGTGGCGCATGATGGTCATGTTTGCTGTAGATGTCAGGTTCCAACTCATCATGGGACCCAAGTGAAAAGCACCGCCCACGTACCCCACGATGGTGGCATCGCAAAATGTAACCGATGGGACTATCGTTTTCAATGCGGGCGGCTGGTTTATCGCAGTAGAAAATTGAGTGTAGCCCACATAGGAACCACCGTACATCCCTACCTTGCCGTTGCTCCAGGGCTGCCGGGAAACCCAATTGACAGTATCCACCCCGTCCTGTTTTTCGTGAAGAAAGGGATATCCGTCGCCATCCGATGCCCACCGGCCGCGTGTGTCCTGTACGACAACCGTGTAACCGCGCTCAGCCGCCATCATGGCAAAGGGAACTTGCGAGAAGCTTTTACCATAGGGTGTGCGCTGCAAAAGGGTTGGCAGTGCTTCATCTGTGTTTGGGTGGTAAACATCAGCGCGCAAGATGACACCGTCGCGTGTTGTCATTTCAACATCACGTTTTACGATCAGGGTTTTCGCCACAATACCCTCCTTAGTTTTTACTTTGTGAATTCTGTTTTGCGAATTATAAAATGTTGGTTGGATTTAACACTCGCCCGGGATGCATTCTGTTGTTTTTATCCCTGGACAAGCTTGGTATTAAAACTTCAGCTTTATTATTATTCCTCGGGCAGGAGCGATTCTTTATCTTCGATGCCCAGGTGAGAGAGGATGATGGAGAGGGGCCAGTGGCGGTATTCATCGAAGGCGCGGCGTAATTCAACGAGGGCTTTGTTTTTTTCATCGCGATCCCGGGAGAATCTGCCAGCATCTCTTTTTGCCCATAAATACTCCGAGATGCCTCTCGGCGTCCCGTTGCTGTTTTCAATCGCTTCCCTGGTGAATTCTTCGATATATTTATGAAATTTGTCCATGACCGCTGCCTTTCAAAACCGTTCTTTATAGATAGTATAACCTTTGTGTCCGGGTCATGCAACAAAATTATGAGTTTGTTTCCAGAAATTACTTACCCGTCCGTCTTGTTTTCCGGATTGCTTCCTCTGAGGGCTTTAACGATTCTGTTTGCATTGTCATCGCTAAATCTCAAATTGATGTCATAAGTGGCGTTGGGCATAATAATCCCTGCCTGATCCAGGCTGGTGATCAATACCCGGTTTACCTGGTTGACGATCTGGCGTGTATCTGTATAGGAGTTGATCCACCAGCGTACGCGCAAATTTATAGCGAAATCACCCAGTTCCGTTACCAGCACGTCGATGGGTCTGTCGGCAAGAACCCCGTAAATCGACCGGATTCCCCCAATAATTGTAGTGTCAACTAAATCCAAATCACTCCCATAAGCAACACTTACCATCGTTTCAATCCGATAGACAGGATCGGGGTAGGTGTAATTAACGATCTGGCTTTTGCCGATCTGCGAATTTGGGACAATGACCATGCGGTTGTCGCGCGTGCGAATGCGGGTCGTCCGGGCACCGATCTGCATCACATCGCCCCAGGTGCCCAGCTGGTTGATTTCGATGCGGTCGCCTTCACGGTAGGGCTGGTCCATCAGGATGATGATACCGCTGATGAAATCGCTGAGGGTATCCTGGGCTGCCAGAGAGATGGCTAACCCGCCGATGCCTAATACGGCAACCAGGGCTCCGACATTGACACCGAAAATGTTCAGAGTAACTGTGCCGGCGACGAATACAAGCGTAATCCGGACAACCAGGCGCAATATCGGCAGAACAATGGTTGCCTGTTTACTGCTCCTATCCAGGCCGCGTTTTACCAGCTGCAATTCGAAGAAAACATCTATCATCCGCCAGATCGCAAAGGTAACCACCAGAATAACGACAACCTGGTAAACCTGGTTGGAGGTTTGTTTCCAGCTTGCAGGGATAAAAGCGAGGCGCTGGATGGCAAAATCCAGAAATAACGCCAGAATGAAGATGCGGAGGGCAGGAAGGATTGCCACAAGAATGGTATCATCGATCTGGGTGGGTGTCATCCTCGCCAATCTCTTAAACAACAAAACTGCCAGGCGGATCACCAGCACGGCGCCTAGAAGAAAAATGGCGATAGAGATCAACAGGTTGACCCAATCCTCACTGGTTAAGCCCAGGAATGTTGTTTGTTCCAAACCCGCTGCTTGAACGGCTCTCTCCACCAGTTCACTGATCGCACCCGGGGTTGCCGTAGGTCTGGGTGTTGGGGTGATGATCACCTGGTCCTCAAGAGCAGGTTCGGTGGAGACGCCGCCTGGGGGGTCGGTTGGTACGGATGTTTGTGTTGCCGTTTCTGTCGCTTGAACAGGCGTGCTGTCCGTGGAGCAGGCTGCAGTGAAGAGAGAAATGAAGAGCAGAATGGTCAGTACGATTAAAGCGGTTGATTTCTTCATAGGATTTTCTCCGGTGAACTTCCTGGTCATTGCGATGATCTCCAGGTGGTCAGGTTTTTACCCCGGGAATGAATCTCCTGGACTTCTACCAGTTCTTGCGCATCCGGTGGCGCCGATTTCAACCTGTTGGCATAGATGCGGGCGAATGGCAGGGCTGTGATCCCATGCAGGACAACGCTGAGCAGGATCGTCCAACCTGCCATGGCAAACATCAGCTCGTGTGGGTGCCCGCCTTCGTGGAAAGCTTCAAAAGCAATTAACAAGAACACCACGGACGCAAGGCCGCGTGGACCAAACCAGCCCATCATGAGAATCGTGTCGGAACGGAAACCAGTCTTAAGCATTGAAATTGCAACCGGCAGCAAGCGAATGATGGTGAGGCTGGCAATTGCATAAAGAAATGCCAGTGGATTGAAAGACGTGAAAAGCTCGATTACGAGCGCGCCGCCAAAAACAGTCCAGACAAAGGTTGACAGCAGGTTGCCTGTAACTTCCGTATATTCTGTGGCGAGATGTCGCTGGTGTTGGGTGGTATGACCAAATAACAAGCCGGCGATGAAAGCGGCAATGAAGCCATTTCCTCCCAGAGCAAGGGAGCACAAAAAAGTCGCCAGGGCCAGGGCGAGATTTCCGATTTGTTCGGTTGTCTGAGACGTGTAGTTTCGTTTCACTGCCCAGTTAAATAATATGCCACCTATAATGCCGAAGAGTATGCCAACACCCACGGCGATGCCGATTTGATAGAGAGCCGAGAGTAATTCCTGGCTGTAATTGTAAATTCTCTTCTGCAATCGCCAGGGCGAGAAAAAGGGTCACGAAGGGTGAGGCGATGCCATCGTTGAGACCGCTCTCGACGTTTAATGCCCTGCGGATGCGCACAGGGACGAGGGGATTGTTGAATAATGCCAGCCCAAGCGCGGCATCGGTCGGCGCCAGGATAGCTGCCAGCAGAAATGCGAACCAGATGCCTTGTTCTCGGAAAAGTGCATAGGCGACAAGTGCGCCAACGATCATGACCAGCGGAAGCCCGAAGAATAGCAACCGGGCTGGCAGCTTGCTGTCCTCGCTGACGCGCCGGAAACTAAGCGTTGAAGCATCGGCAAACAACAGGAGCGCCAGGGTTACCTCGGTAATGATTTCTATCGATCCTGCCTGGATGGGAAAATCGATCCATCCCAGCAGCTTGGGGCTGGCAACCGCGCCGATGAACACGAAGAACATAGGCATTGTTATTGATATCCGGTTAAGTTTTTGGGATACCAGGGTGTAGAGGACTACAATAATAAGGAAGATGGTGAAATCGATTTCCATGAAAGCACCTTATTCGTGCCAGCTATTGGAGTCAAGCCGGCGATGATAATCATACTGGCGAATTCTATCAGAACACCTTCTCCCAATCGTCCTTCATGCTGATCACTTTCCACTTGCGTTCATCTGCCAGTTGCAGTGCAGTTTCAGCACCCTGCTGGTAATCAAACTCCCGGTCAGCGTCATCGTGATTAAGCAGGAGATTGAGAAAAGGTTTCCCTCCTGCCTGAGTAAATTTCAGCATCTCGATGTCACCGTTCGAATTCCCTGCTGCCAGGATCGGATAGCGCCCGATCACATTCCAGATCTGTATTGGTTTTCCCGGTCCATCATCGACCACATCCAACTCCGGTTGTTGAACAATTTTAATGCTGTTCTCGTCTTCCTGAATACGATACACGACCGTGCTGCCGATGACGCGCTGGCGAGGGATGCCATACAGGTCAGAGGAGAAGCCGCGCATGAAGTCGCGCCCGCCGCCGGAGACGATGTAATTGCTGAAGCCGTTGGCTTCCAGGGTTGTTTCGTTTGCAGCGATGGATCGCTCTGCGCCTGTTCCGCCAGCCTGCGTAACAGGAAATCGAGCTGGATGTACATTGGCTTTTCGCACCATAACGTGCCGTCGTTGTCGAAGACAGCAATGCGTTCGTCAGTTGGAAGAAAATTTGGACTGCCGGGTGTTGTCACACCAACTACAAAATCCAGGATAGTCTGGCGTGCAGCGTTATCCTTCCAAAGGAATAATGGTTTAGCCATATAGTTTCTCCATAACAGAAGAGTACCTGATTTCAGAATTCAATGTATTCCTTTAGAGGCATCAAATACCACATGATCGTAAAGCCACAAACGCTCGAAAAAAGTTCTGCCCCTTTCCATTATCTGGTTTTGGGTTGGGAAGGGTTCAACGCTTTGGATGATACTTCGAACAGATTTGTAATCATCTATGTTAGTAAACAAGCGTTTTCCGAGCTGGTCAATGGGATGGATGAGGTCCGTATCTATATGATCCTGGTTGATCAGCACTGCCGCAGTTTCGGGAGGCAGACGATCCTCGATGCAAACCAACCTGGGCTGGCGGATGGGAACATAACCTTGCCAATCGTCTCCATCGAAATGGACCGATGCAGTTCCTTGAGGATGATCGTCACGATAAGCTATGAAACTGTGTTGTGTGATCGTACCCCTGAAGAGTTCGACAGCCGCAAATTGTTCCTGGAGCGGTAAATTTGCCAGCCTGGCGGCATGAGGTGTTCTGGAAAGGATGCCGCATTGCGGCAGGTAGGGCGCCTGGCGGAACCAGCGCACAAAACGCATTCCACAGCTTTGCAGAAGCTTGAATAATTGTGGAACAGTGTAAGCCCTGTCCTGGGGATTGAGCAAGGCATCCGCCAGCGCACCCGGATGCTGAAAGTCCGGCGCCTGCCGTAGAAGATAATCCAACGGATGTCCGCGCGGCAGCTCACTGAGGACCATTTTCAAGTCCTCAATTTCCTGGTTTGAAGGGGTGATCCCCAGCCGGTGAGCGTAATCCTGCATCATATAGATGCCGGTCCGCCCATAAGCCGCATAAACCATCAGGTGCATCGCACCATCTTGTTTGAGTACAGATCGTAAGGCTTTCAGACCAGCTTCAGGATCATCCAGGTGGTGAAGTACGCCTGTGCAAATGATCTTGTCGAACTGACTGCCCAGTTGTTCGACTTGTTCTATCGCTATTTTGCGGATAGTTAGATTTCGCAGATTGTACTTGCGTTTCAACTCGCGTGTATGCCTCAAGCTGGTGCCGCTGATATCAATTCCAGTAACCTGGGCATCAGGCCAACGAAGAGCATGCCTTGCAGCTTGTGAGGTTCCACAACCTGCAACCAGGATTGTTTGCTCCTCCTTATAAGGACGGGAAGGCCAGAATAAATGGAAATCTGCACGACGCCGCTGCGCATCCTGCCATTGCGAGCGGTAATTTTCGAGATTTAATACCGGTTGGGGATATGGGTAACGATTGTAGAAGTCGCGGACCTCATCCATCACCCGGGAAGGGCTTGAATCAGTGTCTTGGGTTTGACTCATCATCAAATGATCAGCATTTCTGAGGCGAAGTACGGAGCATCTTCCCCGGCAGTTTTTTGGCTGCCGGGGAAGCATTTCAGTGCGAAATTATGATCGCAGTTTAGTGCGATTTACTGCTGGAAGATTCCTCCAATTGCCGCAGCACTGCATCCAGATTGAAGGAGGCGGGCTTTTGGCGAGGTGGGAATTTCTTAAAGGCTTCTATTTGCTGCGCTACCAATCCCTGCATTGCATAGAGCAGGTAAGCGTGTGAAATGAGCCAATCCCAGTAGGTGTTTGAATTCTCATCTGCCCGCTCGAACGGGTCTCGGCGCAGGTTGAATATCTTCGGTCCCCGCAAAGGAACGAAGGGCTCGAACCAGCACAGCAAAGTTTTGGCACGTTGTTCCATCAACACAACTTTCCAATCGCCGAACCGTAACGCCAGAATATCGCCGTCATCGCTGATATAAAAGAAGCTCTTACGGGGGGATTCGTCCTACCTCTCCCATGAAGTATGGGAGCATATTGAATCCGTCGATATGGACTCTGTATGTCTTGCTGCCAGCCTGGTGCCCTTCGAGCAGCTTTTCCTTGATCTCCGTTTCTCCCGCAGCAGCCAGAATCGTGGGCAGCCAGTCCTGGTGAGTGACGATACCGTTCAGCACCGTGCCGGGCTTAATCTTTTCGGGCCAGCGCACAAAGGCTGGTACGCGCCAGCCGCCCTCCCAGTTCGTGTTCTTTTCCGAGCGGAATGGGGTGATTCCGGCATCTGGCCAGGTGTTGTAGTGCACGCCGTTATCAGTTGAATACATGACGATCGTGTCATCGGCGATACCCAATTCGTCCAGCTTGTCCAACATTTTGCCGATATTCTCGTCGTGGGCAACCATCACATCATTGTAGAAACCCTGACCGCTCTTCCCTTTATGTTTCTCTGCAGTATGGGTCCTGAAGTGCATTGCTGTGGTGTTATACCAGAGGAAAAATGGCTGTCCTTCCTCGTGGACACGATCCAGAAAGTTGAGCGCGTGTTCAGTCACCTCATCGTCGATGGTTTCCATCCTTTTCTTGGTGAGAGGACCTGTGTCCTCCACTTTCTGTCCACCCTGACCATCCGCCCAACTGTGGATCACGCCGCGGGGACCAAACCGCTGCTTAAATGCCGGATCCTTGGGATAATCCTCATCTTCCGGTTCTTCTTCGGCATTGAGATGGTAGAGATTGCCGAAGAACTCATCAAACCCGTGCATGGTGGGCAGGAACTCATCTTTATCGCCAAGATGGTTCTTGCCGAACTGCCCGGTAGCATAACCCAGGGGCTTGAGTAATTCGGCGATGGTTGGGTCTTCTGGCTGCAAGCCGAGATCTGCGCCGGGCATACCTACCTTGGTCAACCCGGTCCGGATTGGGTTTTGACCGGTGATAAAAGCAGCGCGTCCAGCAGTGCAGCTTTGTTGGGCGTAGTAATCTGTAAAAGCGATCCCTTCGTTAGCCACCCTGTCGATATTGGGGGTGCGGTAGCCCATCTGGCCGCGGCTGTTATAGCTGATGTTCCACCAGCCGATATCATCGCCCCATAAAATAAGGATATTTGGTTTTCCGTTTGGCATTGTGCCTCCTTTAGAAAGTAATCTTGTTTTGCTAGATGCTTATTACGTCTGAATTTCTCGCACAGGTGGACGCGGGCTGCCTGTGATACTTCCCTTGCCACTCCTGCGACGTCTGTGTGGTGTCCATCCATGACATTCCCGGAAGGTCAAACCGCTACTGCAAGGGCATAAATGTTCCGGTTTGGTATGTTGGTATTGATTCGATATTTCCTCCTTGTTTTGAGCGATGATATCCATTATATCCGAGGCAGATCGACCGTTGTTCATCAACATTGCCATTAGTTTCATGGGTTCATCCACCCGCTGGAAAAATGCCTTGTATCCCGCGCAAAGGTAGTTCAATCCAGACTCACCGATTGGTGTCTTGATAAACCGGTTCTTCGGACACTCACCGTGGCAGGCAAACAAACCGGACATTCCAGGCAGTACTTGGGCAGTGTAGTGAGTTTATCTTGACCGAATTTAAATTGTTCATCCGAGCCTACCAGGTCGAGCATGTTCTCTTCTTTTATGTTGCCCAGCAAGTAGTTTGGTTCCACAAAATGATCACAGGAATACAAATCACCATTATGTTCCAATGCCAGACCGAAACCGCAAGTCTCCTCGAATACGCACATGCCGGATGTCTGCACATTCATTTTCATATGTTTCATCCAGTTGCGCAAGGCTGCTTCGAAGGTTTGCACGTAGATTTTCCCCACGTCGTTGGTCACCCATTCGTCGAAAACCTGGATCAAGAAACGCCCAAATTGCTCAGGGCGCACGGACCGCGGCGAAACTTGATCCCCTAATTGTGTCAAGTTATGACCGTCAGGATTCATGCGTTCGATGACCGGGATGAACTGGATCCAGTCTGTGCCGACTTCGTCGCGCGAGGAAGCGGTAAATTTCCTTGGGATAATCACCGGTTACCCGATTAACTGTCACCAGGATGTTGTATTCGACATCGTACTTTTGAAGCAAACGCAATCCTCTGCATGACCCGGTCGAAAGTTGGCGCGCCACCCTTATCGACGCGGTAGGTGTCGTGCAAATTGCGGGGACCATCCAGGCTCAGTCCGATCAGAAAATCATTTTCTTTCAAGAACTGGCACCATTCATCATCCAGCAAGGTGCCGTTGGTTTGCATGGTGTTCTCGAAGCTCATCCCGGGTCTGGCATACTTTTTCTGGAATTCGATCGCTTTGCGATAGAAATCGACTCCCATCAATGTTGGTTCCCCGCCTTGCCACGCCACGGTTACCTGGTTTGAGCGATGTGCATTGATTAATTGATGTATGTATGCTTCAAGGATCTCCTCTGGCATGCGGAATTTGCTGTCAGGATAGAGCAGCTCCTTATCCAGGAAGAAACAGTACGAGCATGCCAGGTTGCAGGTAGCACCGCTGGGCTTGGCGAGGATGTGAAAACGGGGTGGGATTGGTTGGTCTGGCATAGGGAGATTTTTTTAGGGCGTATGTGTTACCGCCGTCGGGAGGCAGCTCCAGAGTATCCTGCCAGGTCTGCCAGGAAAGCGATAGCCAGCCAGACCCAATCGAAGCCGGTAAGCCCGCCCGGACCATAGACGATTGTGTATGCCAGAGTCGTCCAGGGCAGAAAGATCAAACCCAGGAGAGGCCATATGAAGGTGTTAAAACTTGTTGCAATTTTCAGCCGTCCGTAGGGTATCAACCAAAAAACCAGGAACGCGAGCCGGGGACCAAAGAAAAATAGACTTGCGAAGAAACAACACATTTTTTTTTACTCCTGTTCTCGTTATAATTTTCTTTATTCGCCCTGTTCGATGTGAATCTCATTGCCGCTGGGGTCTTTCAGGTTAAATCCCCTCGCTCCCCAGTTTTCTTCTCGAAGGTCTCGGGTGATTTCGACGCCCGACACTTTCATTTCAGTATATACCTGGTTGATGAGTGGATGTCTGATACTGGAAGAACCAGAACCACTTGCAGCATTCGAGCTTTTCCCATGTTACCTCCTGAGCATCCCGGAAAACATCATAGGCTTTCGTCGAGAGATGCATTTTTCAGTCGACAAGAACCTAAAATTTGTTCCAGACGAGTATAGCATAAACAGGCATGGATCAATACAGCTGCCTTTGAAAGGTCATGCAGAGATGTGGTTGAGACAAATCAGGTATACTAAAGAATAATAGATCCATTTTACTCAGGAGGAAAAAATGAGCAGCAGTCCGGATAAAGCAGGGGAAACGATGCTGGCAAACCTGAAGGAAAAAACAGGTAAGTCGTTGGATGAGTGGGTTGCGGTCGTGAATGAAACCGGTCTTGATAAGAACAAAGCGATTATCGATTATCTGAAAAAGGATCATGGTTTCACGTACGGGTATGCCAACATGGTTGCCCAGGAGACGCTGGCGCGCCGGAAGGCAGCCGAGACGGGGCGCTCGGTCGCGGAAGTTGACCTGGTTGCCGAGCAGTATGCCGGCGACAAAGCCGCGCTGCGCCCGATTTACGATGCACTGATCGAGAAAGTACAGGCATTCGGGGAGGATGTCGAGGTTTCCCCGAAGAAAACTTACGTCAGCCTGCGGCGGAAGAAGCAATTTGCTATCCTTCAGCCTTCCACGAAGACACGCCTGGATGTGGGCATTAATTTAAAGGATGTCGAGCCACAGGGGCGGTTGGAAGCTTCAGGCAGCTTTAATAGCATGGTGAGCCACCGGGTGCGGCTGGAGAGTCAAGAGGAGATCAACGACGAGCTGGTCGGATGGCTTGTTGCTGCTTATAAGGAGTCCTGAAGTGGGGTGCATGTGCCTGTAAACAGGTGCCTGTAAACAGGTGCCTGTAAACAGGTGCCTGTAAACAGGTAAACAGATATGCAGGGTGGTAGAATTTCCTGTAAAACAGGAGACTCACCTTGCCCAGAGACGATCGACCCACCGTATATTCAACCGATCCACAGGTAGTCGTTTGCCCGCGATGTAAGCAATCGCCGTGCCGCTGCCGGCAGGCACGCAGCCTGCCGCCCCAGCAGCAAAAAGCCATCATCCAGATGGAACGCAAGGGTCGCGGTGGGAAGACAGTAACGGTTATTCGCGGTCTGGTTCTGACCCCAGGCGCCATGAAAGCGTTATCCAAAGAGCTGAAGGCAGCCTGCGGGTCGGGGGGGACCGTCAAAGACGATACCATCGAGATCCAGGGGGATCATCGTGAGCGTGTCTCAACACACCTGAAGTCCCTGGGTTTCAAAACAAATGTCTAACTTAGCCAGCTCCTGGCGTGCCTTCCGGGCGCGCCAATTTTTCCCGCGCCAGTTCTGGCTGCTGTTCTGGGGGATGTTGATCAGCACCACCGGGGCAAGCATGATCTGGCCCTTCCTGATGATCTATGCCAGCGAAAAACTTGCCCTGCCGCTGGCAACTGTGACCAGCCTGATCACGATTAATGCGGCTTTTGGGCTGGTCTTTGCTTTTGTTGCAGGTCCGATCACCGACAGGATGGGCAGAAAATGGTCAATGGTGATAAGCCTGCTGGTCAATGGGCTGGCATATATCGGCTTGAGCCAGGCGGACTCATTGCCCGTTTTTGCGGTGCTTTACGCGGTGAGTGGAGCGTTCAATCCTTTGTACAGGGTCGGTGCGGATGCTATGATGGCGGATCTTGTGCCGCCTGAACGGCGGCTGGATGGGTATTCGATCCTGCGTATTGGCAACAACGTTGGTGTAGCGCTGGGTCCGGCTATGGGGGGATTCATTGCGGCGAGATCGTACGAGATAGCATTCTTCATTGCTGCTGGCGGGATGATATTTTATGGTCTGCTGGTTACTTTCCTGGCAAAGGAAACAATGCCAGCCGTAGATGGTCCTAAAGAGCCATTCCTGACCACACTGAGCGGTTACCAAAAGGTCTTCCGGGATAAACCTTACGCTTCTTTCCTGGTTGCTTTTACCCTAAACCAGATGTGTGCGGCGATCCTGTGGTTGTTGTTGGGCGTTTACGTCAAGAACAATTACGGCATCCTGGAGAACATATATGGGTTGATCCCGATGACCAACGTGTTAATGGTGATTTTCTTTCAGATACCGGTCACCCTGGTGATCAGACGGTTTTCCCTTCTTCCCACGCTTGCTGTCGGCGCGCTGTTCTATGCAATTGGAGTGGGGGGAATAGCCCTGGCGGACGGTTTTTGGGGCTTCCTGGTCTGCATGGTGATCATGACAATTGGGGAATTGATCATGACCCCAACGGCGACCACGCTTGTAGCCAACCTGGCTCCGGCGGACATGCGCGGGCGGTATATGAGCCTGTATGGATTAACCTGGGGGGTGGCTGCCGGGATTGGACCGGTGATTGGAGGGTTCTTGAATGACCAGGTTGGTCCAGCAGCAATTTGGATAGGAGCATCGATCATCGGAGCAAGCAGCTCAGCGGCATTTATCCTTTTGACAAAAATAGAAAGAAACCGCTCAGTTCAAGATCCAGCAGCACCATAAGGGGTGAATAGTAGCCACAACCTGATCAGGAATAATGCGCACAAGGACCAGCCAGCGGCTGTTGTATAATCATCGCCATCTTTGAATAAAAAGGACACCGCCTTGCCAACATCATCCCAATGGAAATACGCCCTCAACTGGCCGCTGCCTTTCTTTTCGATATGGGGAGCCCAGATGTTTTCAGTGCTGGGATCGCAGCTGGTTACCTTTGCCCTGGTATGGTGGCTAACCAAAGAGACCGGCTCGGCAACAGTATTATCGATCGCCACGCTGGTAGGATTGCTTCCCCAGGTGATTTTAGGACCCTTTGTAGGCACCCTGGTGGATCGCTGGAACCGCCGGGTGGTGATGATCCTCGCCGATGCGGCGACTGCTGCTGCCACGCTGGTGCTTGCCTATCTTTTCGTGCTGGGAGGGATTGAGATCTGGCATGTTTACCTGATCATGGGTATCCGCTCCGCTGCGAGTGCGTTTCACTGGCCAGCCATGATGGCTTCGACATCCCTGATGGTGCCAGAAAAGCATTTCGCCCGTATTCAGGGAGTCAACCAGATGTTCCAGGGTTTGTTGAACATCATATCCGGACCATTGGGGGCACTGGTGGTTGTCTTGATGCCAGTGTATGCCGTGTTGATGATTGATGTAGGCACTGCAGTGATCGCCATCCTGCCATTGTTATTCATCCCGATCCCACAACCGGAGAAAAAACGTTTAGAGGAAGGAACAGGGCAGGAACCGACGACATACTGGCAGGAATTTTATGAAGGTCTCAAGTATGTTTTCACCTGGCCTGGTCTGTTGATCTTGATCCTGATCGCATCCATCGTGAATCTGGTTATAACCCCGGGATTCTCGTTGCTGCCCATCCTGGTTACGCAACATTTTAACGGTGAGGCGTTCCAACTCGGTTGGATGCAGTTTGCCTTTGGGATCGGCGTGGTGATCGGTGGATTGGTGCTGGGAATTTGGGGCGGGTTTAAGCGCAGGGTGATCACTTCGTTGGTAGGGTTGATTGGGATAGGCATCGGAGTCCTGGCATTGGGCGTGATCCCTCCATACTTGTTCGTGGCAGCCGTCGGGGTTGCCTTCTGGGTTGGGATGGTTAATCCAATTGCCAATGGTCCGTTGATGGCTGCCGTGCAAGCAGTGGTCGAACCGGGGATTCAGGGGCGGGTGTTTACATTGATTAACAGCGTGGTGGGCTTGATGACACCCGTGGGATTGTTATTGGCTGGACCGCTTGCGGATGCATATGGTGTTCAGACCTGGTATCTGGTAGGTGGTCTGGTGGTGTTGTTGATCGCCTTCATCACTTTCTTTATCCCGGTGGTGGTGAATATCGATGCTGGCAAAGAAGCAAAATCACCGGTGACCGTCGAAGTCGATGCGGCTTTGGATTAGGCCTATGAATTAGCCCAATGACTCGGGCACTGTGTAGGTCTGCAGGCAGGCAGTGCGGGATAAAGCCTGCTTTCAAAAAGATTATTAAAAATCCTAAAAGCATGTTGACATAATTTAATATTTAAGTAAAATACCTTTAGAATATTTAAAGAGGTGTTTAAATGACCACTGCAACCTGGAAATATGCCGATAAATGGCAGCTACCCTTCTTCACCATATGGGCAGGGCAGGCGGTATCGTTGATGGGCAGTATGCTGGTTTCGTTTTCCCTGATCTGGTGGCTGACCCAAACGACACAATCTGCTACTGTTCTGGCGACGGCTTCCCTGGTGGGTTTACTGCCCCAGGTGGTCTTGGGACCGATCGTTGGAACCCTGGTCGATCGCTGGAACCGCAGGCTGGTGATGATTGTGGCAGACACAACCATTGCTCTGGTGACTGCATTTCTGGCGATACTCTTTTTCACCGGGTTGGTTGAGATATGGCATGTTTATGTGCTGATGCTGATACGCTCCATCGCCGGGGGGTTCCATTGGCCCGCGATGACGGCATCAACGTCCATGATGGTGCCCGAAAAACACCTTTCTCGCATCCAGGGACTCAACCAGATGCTGCGCGGTGGAATGGATATCGCTTCTGCCCCGTTAGGCGCTTTGCTGCTGGAGTTCATCTCCGTCGAAGGCATCCTGGCAATTGATGTTGTCACGGCAATGTTCGCGGTTGTGCCTCTGCTCTTTATCGTAATTCCACAACCGGTGCGCAAAGTGGATACCAACGGCGTCCTGGTGAAAACTTCTTTCTGGCAGGAATTTAAAGAGGGGTTCCAGTATGTGTTTTCATGGCCTGGATTGATGATAATTGGTTTAATGGCTGCGATGATCAACCTGATGTTAAACCCAGGTTTTACCATGTTGCCGATCCTTGTAACCAAACATTTCAATGGCGGAGCGTTCCAACTGGCGTGGTTGAACTCGGCTTTTGGCTTTGGCTTACTCGCTGGAGGACTTCTGCTCAGTATCTGGGGTGGATTCAAGCGCAGGATTTGGACATCGCTGACAGGGTTGGTTGGTCTCGGTCTTGGCGCTCTTTTCATGGGGCTGGTGCCATCTACTGCCTATCCGGTCGCTGTAGGCTTGATGTTCTGGCTTGGGATGGTAAACCCGATCACAAATGGACCGCTCCTGGCGGCGGTTCAGGCTGTGGTCAAACCGGAGATGCAGGGGCGCGTTTTTACCCTGATCATGAGCGTTGCCGGGGGAATGTCGCCTATTGGTTTAGCGATCGCTGGACCGGTAGCAGACCGTTTTGGTGTGCAGACCTGGTTCATAGTGGGAGGGATTGTCACTCTGGTGATGGCGGTCAGTATGGCGTTTATCCCCGCAGTGGTAAATTTTGAGCAGGGGCGCAACGGTAAGGTTGATGAGGTTGTCGTCGAGCAGTCGGAGACGGTGGCGCTTTAAATTTTAAAGGTTTTGGAGAGGATCACGATCCAGCGACTGAAGCCGCAACTACGAACAGTATTGGATGGTTCGCAGTGACCGCGTGAGTGGTTATACTCGTCAAACAGCGACTGAAGTCGCAACTACGAACAGTAATGGATGAACCGTAGTAACCACTTAAGTGGTTAAAAGTTAACGGCTGGCGCCGATACTTCAAAATACAGCCTGTGATGGGTAGCATACAAGGCAATGGAGTTCGTTGCGCAGTATAGATAGGGGGTATAATCGGGCTTCGAAGTTGGTCCCGAAATGAACCGTATAATTCTATATTTCTTTCCATTTGTGGTGGACATCATTGTCGCGCTGACGCTGTTCCTGGGCAGGCATTCCCTGGCGAGCAGAGGCTATGGGGAAGCAACGATTGCCACGCTGGTGATGTGTTTTGGCATCGGCTACCTTTTATCCAGTCTTTTGATGATGCGTATTGTCAAACCCCACCTGGCAAAGGCATTGATGCTTTTCTCCCTGGCGGGGATGGTGGTGGTTGGTGTTTGCCTGGCTAACATCCAACTGCTACTTGCCATGCAGCTGCTTTATCTGGTGTTCCCTTTCCTGGTTAGCCTGTTCTTCAATGCCTTCCAGATCTACATGCTGGGGGTGTCTAACCAGGATCAACGACCTTTGCAGGTGACCATTGGGCACTTCACCTTGGCCTGGTCACTCGGTTTTGCCCTGGGACCGATTATTTCTTCCCAACTGGTGGCGAAGTTTGACTGGTCAATCGCTTATTATCTTATCTCTGTTCTGGCTGGTTTTGTCGGCACTGTGCTGGTTTTTTATTCTCCCCGCAAGAGTCAACTACCGGTACCACCCCTTTTAGTAGAAGGGGACCTTGCGGGCGCTGGTAATTCTACTGAGCCTTTGGAACCAGGATATGGCACATCCTCAACAGGATTCCAGGGAAAACGCAGCCTCATCCTACCAGCCTGGGTCGGGCTAATGTTTGGCTTGACGATCTGGAATGTGGTGATGATCTACTGGCCAGTCCAGGCTGTGCAGTGGCAGGTCCCCATAAACCTGCGCGGGCTGCCTGAATTTACAGCAGCGATAGCCCAAGGTTTGACCGCGTTGGGTTTGACGTTTGCTACCAACTGGGTTTTCAAACCTGGTTGGATTGCGGGCTTAGGAGCCGCAGGTGTGGCGGGACTGGTTTACCTGAGCCAGCAGGAATCGGCTGCATTTTTCTTCGGAGGAGCATTGCTGTACGGGATATTTCTGGGCAGTATGTACAGCCTGGCGGCTTTTCATGCCATGGTCAATGAGGCAAAAGCAGTAAAACGTGTTGCTTTGAATGAAACCCTGATTGGCGCCTGTTTCCTGGTCGCATTCCCTATATCAGGATTATTTCATTCTCATGGGGAAGTATTTCAGCCTGCATACTGGCTGCTGGCAGTAATGTTGGCAGTTGGATTGCTAACCCAATTTTTGCTGGTGATGTACATTTCCAGGCGTGGAACTGCCCGAAAAATTGAAAATGTCCGTGTCTGATCTGCCCGAACAAGTATGCCCCCAGCTCATCCGGTTGGATGGATGAAATAATTAGAGTGATCAAGTTTATTAAGGAGGCAAAATGCCATCTGAAATGATTCTGTCCACAGTTTTGATAACCCTGGCTCTGGTCTTTTACACCATCGGTGTGTGGGCAGAGCGCCTGGCTGGCAGGTTGAAGGGGTGGCACCTGATCTTTTTCTGGGCGGGATTGGTGTGTGACACGGTTGGCACGGGAATGATGATGGAATATGCCGGTGGTTTAACGGCTGACCTGCATGGCGTGACCGGTGTCCTGGCGATTCTGCTGATGGTTATCCATGCAGTATGGGCAACTATCGTCCTCCTGCGTAAAAATGAGCGAATGATCCACATCTTCCACCGCTTCAGCCTGCTGGTCTGGATTATCTGGCTGGTCCCCTATTTCACGGGTTTCTTTATCTCGATGTGAGCAGCCATTCCTGATCTCAGTCAATCGTATATAAGCTTATTTAATTCGAAATGCACTTCCAGGACGAAGATAGGGGAGCAGGTTGCTGTATGAGTCGGTCCACTCGCGGACATGGTCTGCTGTAACTGGTAAGGGAGACGCAGCAGAATCGATTGCTGGCAGGTTGAAAAGGGATTGATCGCTACTTAACAGCATCCAGACAGCGGGGTATGTGTAAGGTGAGTGTTCCTCACTGGTCACTTTGACCATGTGCAGCCCGTTAATTTCCCCCAATTTTTGAATCAAGGGAGTAATATCCAGGTAGCGGTTGGAGACATTCACTGCCAGCACTCCATCCGGCTTGAGATGCTGCATGTAAAGGCTGAAAGCTTCGGTTGTGAGAAGGTGGACGGGGATCGAATCACTGCTGAACGCATCCAGGACAAGCATGTCGAAACGCTCGCTTCCCGTTTCTTCCAGAGACCCTTCCAGGAGCAGGCGCCCATCTCCTTCCTTGATGGTATTTTTTGCCGCTGTGTCCTGTAAATAAGTGAAGTAACCGCCCTTACCGGAAGCGAATTCGATGATCTGGGGATTGATTTCGTAATACAGGAAATGGTCTCCAGGCTGTCCATAAGCTGCCAGGGTGCCAATCCCAAGCCCGACGATGCCGATTTTCCTGCCTGACTCGGTGTCTGGTTTCGCCAGGTGTGTGAATGCCAGACCGATCCCGCTGTCCAAACCAAAGTATGCGGTGGGAACGCTGCTCAGGCTGGGATCAGTGAATTGGTAACCGTGCGTGGTAGCGCCATGCGAGAGCATGTTGCTCTCGACCTCGTCTTCCCCGAAGGTGACACTGCGAATGCGCATGACGCCGTAAAAATTACGCCGTGACTCCAGAGCCCCAGCCCGAGAAGCGGTGAAAGCTTCGAAGGCAAAGATGCTGATCAAGCCCATTACAAATAACCATGCGTAAATCACAATCTGGTTTTCTCCGAGATAATGGCTCGATTTGCGGTTTGCGATGACCAAAATGAGCACGAGCACCCAGCAAGCCAACATGCCGAGTTGTAGTTCCCAATATCCTGAAAAGAGTAGTGGAGCGACCAGGTTGACAAAAAGGGCTCCGGCGACGCTGCCGGCTGAAACCCACAGATAAAAGGAAGTCAGACTCTGGCTGTGAGGTCGTGTCTTGTACAGTTCTCCATGCAGGAAGATCGTGGCGATCAAAAGAAAAAATGAAACCAGGATGATCTGGGTGGCAATGCCAATGGAGAGTATATTTTCGAAACTGTAGCCAAGCAAGAGCAATGAAATTCCCAGCAGGATGATGACAGGAACCGGTCTGTACAGGCTCTTGTCTACAAAGGTGATCGAGAAGGAAAGCAGGTAGATGCCCAGCGGCAGAACCCACAGGAATGGGATCACGGCGATATCCTGGGTCAGCGCATTGGTGACGGCTAAAAGCAGGATGGATGAGACAGCCGGCAGGATGAACCAGGTTAACTTCTGTCTTCTGGATGGGACGTCCGGAACAGACACCTCATTATGCTCATCCTGTTGGGAAGATTTGCCCGGCTGGGTTGAGTGCTGGTTGACAACCACCAACAACCATGCGCACAGACCCACAAAAATCAGGAATCCACCGGACCATATCCAGGCTTGCTGCTGCAGGGTGAAAAAAGGCTCCATCAAAAACGGATAACAGGCGAGAGCCAGGAACGACCCCAGGTTTGAAAGGGCGTAAAGCCGGTAAGGGGAACGTTGAGCAGCCAGCAGTTGTGACCATTTCTGGAGTAATGGACTGCTGGTCGACAACACGAAATAGGGCAGCCCAACACTGACCAGCAGCACGATCAGCACGCGTAAGATTGGCAGGCTTGCATCGGGTGGTTTCCAGTCCGCACCAGGCAGCAAAGGCTGTCCCCACACCACTGCAGCTGACGTGACCAGTAGCAGGGCACCGCCAACAAGGCAGGCATGCAATAATATTCTTCGTTTAGGGTGAGAGGTTGGTTTCTGCCAGAGTGAATGAGCATAAGCGTATCCCGCCATCAACAAGGTTTGGAAAAACAACATGGCTGCAGACCAGGTCGCAGGCGTACCTCCGAACCAGGGAAGAATATACCGGCTGATCAGGGGTTGGATGAGAAACAGCAAAAAAGCGGAAAGAAAAACAGTGCTGGCGAGAAGGAGTTGGTATGGCATCAGAAACTACTGGATTTGATTATAAATGAAGCTGACTTAAGGAAGAGTCTCGTTAACTAAGATTGGGCTGAAGATGAGTATAATCATGCAGGGGGTGGATGTGGAAGCTTATTGGTAATCCTAGCGGTTGGTAAATTAAGAGAAAGCTAACTTCAGGAGGTCGATTTGATCATCTTTGCATCCATTTACGCTATTGTGGTTGGTCTGGCGATGCTTGGGTTGTGGCTAATGCTTTATCTAAAGAAACAGATCCCGGAGCTGCAAACGGAACCTTACCGCATTGGGTTTCACCTGGCAGGAGAAGCACTAACCGCGCTGCTTCTTGTGATCGGAGGGGTAAGTCTCTTGTTGGGGATTCCCTGGGGTGTGTGGATTTACTTGATTGCCCTGGGGATGTTGTTTTACACAGCTATTGTCAGTCCTGGTTATTATGCACAGAAGGGTGAATGGACGATGGTCATTATGTTTGCGGTGATATTGTTGCTCGGGTTGGTGAGTGCGGTTGTTGTCTTGAGTTCCAGTTGATGAACGACCGTAAATAATTGATGAACTTCATGAAAGAATTGTTGACCAATCTGGATGAAAGGAGATATGTAAATGCAGGATATAAATGAAAAGCCCATCCGCGTGGGCGTGCTAGGTGTTGGTCGCGGGATGAGTTTTGCCAGGAGTGCAGAGCTGGTGGGGATGCAGCTTGTAGCACTTTGCGATACCTGGGAAGAGAAGCTGCTCGAACAGGGACGTGCATTAGGTGTCAGTACTTATACGGAATACGATGCGTTCTTGGAGCACGAAATGGATGCCGTTGTGCTGGCGAATTACTTCCACCAGCATGCACCGTTTGCCATCCGGGCCCTCGATTCCGGAAAACATGTGCTCAGCGAGACTTCCAGCAACGCCACTCTTGCCGAAGGCGTGGCTCTCTGCCGGGCTGTGGAAAAAACCGGTTTGATTTACATGCTGGCTGAGAATTATCCTTACACAGTCTTCAACCAGGAGATGCAGCGGCTGTACCAGGATGGGGAAATTGGTGAGGTGACGTATGCGGAGGGTGAATACAACCACCCGATGCCGCGTGAAGATTGGCTGCGGATATCGCCTGGACTGAACCATTGGCGCAACTGGCTGCCCTCCACGTATTACTGCACACACGCCCTGGCGCCCCTGGTGCATATTACGGGCAGGATGCCGGTGAAAGTGAATGCACTTTCGATCGCGCTGCCTCCGCCTTACGCTTCCAGCGTGCGCCGCGGGGATCCGGGTTCGGTGATCCTGTGCCGGATGGACAACGGCGCGGTGTTCCGCTTGTTTGGACTTGGTGATGCCCGGGCACAGCAACTGGTACCGCCTGCACGGGACGCGCGGGGCGATGGAGACCACCCGCGGTCCGGGCTACTTTGGTCCCGAGCAGGTGCGCGTCTGGCACGAGCCTTGGAACAGGTCCGAAGACCAGTTGTTAGAGCGGACCTATACCCCTGAATGGCAGGCGCACGGCAGGCTCGCGGAACTGGCGGGGCACGGCGGAGGTGATTTCTGGGTCAACCTGCATTTTGCCGAGGCTGTGCGCTCAGGCGAGCAGCCATTCCTGGACGTTTACCGCGGGGTTGCTATGTCTTCCGTCGGAATCCTGGCATGGAAAAGCGCGCTGGAAGATGGGACACCTTTCGATGTGCCTGATTTTAAAAATGAAGCCAGCCGCCAGCTGGTAGAAAATGACCACTGGTGTCCATTCCCTGGTCAAGCAGAATCAGGGTCTCCACCTGCCAGCATCCTGGGTCCGCACCAGCCGACCGAGCAGGACCTGGAATTTGCCAGGCAGGCATGGCGAGAAATTGGCTATTCCGGTGACGATTTATGAGGAGATGAGAATTAAGTCCCGGTCAACGAAGGTTTGCCAGAGCCTCGACAAGGGTTCGGACGATCAACTTTTGCCCAACCAGTGATGGATGCAGCCCATCCGCCAGCAGGAGCTGTGGGTCTGGAGGTAAACCAAATACCGCCTGGAGATCAACCGCTGGATCTGGCAGCTGACGAATGATGGCACCGATCGCAAGCAGGTCCGAATTTTTCCAGGCTAGTTGGTAAGGTCCCAGATACCAGTGTTTTGCTACCTGTTCTTCGATAACGGTAGCTGGGGTCATCCAGATCCAGCTCGCTTCCGTTTGTGATGCAGCGAAACACCTCAATGCTTCCAGGTTGAGTTTGGTCTCCTCAAGGCTGACCAGGGTTTTTTGGGGTGAAACCCCATGCCTGCGAGCATCATTGGTGCCGATCATGCAGATGATCCAATCCGGTTTTTCTTCCACCACTGCCAGGAACCGGGTGATGACATCTGCAGTGGTATCGCCGGAGACACCAGCATTGATAACCTGGAGGTTCATCTCGGGGCACCCCTGGGCAAACAGGCAGCGTAGGATCTCCACCCAGGACTGGTAATCATCACTGATCGAATCACCCAACCCAACAATTTTTGCTCCCTGGGGAAAGGGCAATTGTCGAAACAGGTGATTAAAGGCTGGTTCCATCAGTAATTCTCTGGCAGCCTGCCACGCAGCATCCTTGAAAGAGCTGCGCAGATTGTGGTAGATCTCTGGTGAGAGAGCGAATATTTGGGGCACAATCTCCTCGGCGCTGACAGAATCATCGATCCCTGGCATCCCTGATAGGATCTTCTCCGGGTGCAGGAATTGAAGTATGAATTTCAATTCGTCCTTATTCCAGTGGTTCAATTAGCTCCTCCTTGGCGCGCAGTCAGATAAAGAAAAAACGAGTTTGTTGATACAAGACAAAGGGAAATTCCTCCTCATAATTTTACCGGGATGCTGGCAGAATTATAGGTCATACGAAGAATTTCAACTGAAAATACCAGGTGGTAAAATTCCACGGAGGGAAAATGATGATGAAAAGTGTATCTTTCCGTGCCGGGGTCGGCGCTTTGATTATTGATAACGACGGGTTGGTTCTGGCTTTCCAACGCTCGACGGAAGATGCAGGATGGCAGCTTCCCCAGGGCGGCATGGAGCCGGATGAGAGTCCCCTTTTAGCGGTCTACCGAGAAATATATGAGGAGACAGGTATCTCCCAGCAGGAGCTCCAGATGATCGGCGAATACCCGCAGTGGCTGGCATACGAATTCCCACGCGCCACAAAGGTGCGTTCTGGGACCATTATCGGTCAGGTGCATCGCTGGTTTTTCTTCCGGTTTGTTGATGTGGATGTGCCGATTAACCTGGATAATGCACCGGATGATGAGTTTCAAAGCTTTGAATGGATCACCATGGATGAGTTAATCTCGAGGTCGGTGGATTTCAAACGAGCCGTTTATACGAAACTTGGTGTAAAACATGCCGAATTGTGCAGGCTGGAAGGGATTTTGCCTGCTGGATTGAGTGGATGAACACTGAAGGGATTTTGCCCCTGGTCACACAGCTGCGATTCGCCGCGCAGCGAATTCAGACGCTGCCTGGATGGCGTCTCGGCACAGGACGCGGTTCGCCGGGTTGATCCGATGAACTCGTTGAGCTGGATCGTCGCTCACCTGGCGAACCAGGAACAATTTTATTGGCTGTATTTTGCCCAGGGCAAGGTGCTTCACCCAGATTTGGACCGGATGGTGGGATATGGGCAGCCCGCAACGACACCTGGTTGGGAGCAGGTGTGGACAATCTGGTTGGATGTCACCGGGGCTGCGGATCCCTTCCTGGACTCACTTACAACGGAATCGCTGGCGGTCCACCTGGAAAGGGATGGGGAAGTGTCCCACGAGGACGTGGGCACACGTCTGCTGCGCAATATATACCACTACTGGTTTCACCTGGGTGAAGCGCACGCCATCCGCCAGACGCTTGGGCACAAAAACCTGCCTGACTTTGTTGGCTCGATGGCGCAGGTACGCCACGGTCAGGAGCCATAACCATTTGGTAATAAACTCGTAACCTCTCCGGACTAAAATTTGGGCTGTGGAGGTGAGTTATAAGTCGGAGTGTGTTTCTTATTGGTGTATTTGTTCTGTTACTGGCAGCGTGTTCTGGCGTTGGTGGCAGTACGCCTGGGGGAGAGGAAGGGGTAAATCCGGTGCTTAAAAGTGATTCTGAAAAGCAAGGCGATGAGCGTGGCCTCACTGCCTGATCTCGGGGAAGCGCCTGAATTGGAAAACGAAATCTGGCTGAATGTGGAGCAGCCTCTGCGGTTGGCTGACCTGCGCGGAAAAGTCGTGCTGCTCGACATGTGGACTTTTGGCTGAATAAACTGCCGCAACGTGATCCCCTCGTTGAGGGGATGGCATGAGAAGTACAAGGATCAAGGTCTGGTGGTCATCGGCAACCACTATCCGGAGTTCGGATATGAAGAGGATTTGAACAACCTGAAGGATGCCATCGAACGACTGGATGTGCCCTATGCTGTTGCTCAGGATAACGATGGAAAGACCTGGCACGCGTATAAAAATCGCTACTGGCCCACCCTGTACGTGATCGACAAGCGCGGGCAAATCCGCTACGTCCATGTTGGCGAGGGCAGGTATGCTGAAACGGAGCAGGTGATCGAGGCTTTGCTGTCTGAAACGGTGGATTGATCAATGTTATAATGCGGCGCATGTCTATGCGGCGCATGTCTATGGAAACGCCTGCTAAGGGGTTATCGATTACTGAAAAGAAGAAACTCGCCAGGAGAGGCTTCCCGTGGGGTATGTTGTGGGTGCCGGTTCTTTTCCTGGCTGGTCTTGGCGCCGGTTACCTGATCTGGGGGAGAGGCAGCGCGGAATCCGTGTCTGCGGCACCTCCAGGGGATGTGGCTCCAGGTGAAGTGCAAATTCCTGAACAGGTGCAGCGCTATGATATCCCTGAGGATGATGATTACGCCTATGGACCGTCGGACGCGCCAATCACGATCATTGAGTTCAGCGATTACGAATGCCCTTACTGCCAGCGTTGGTTCGAACAGGTTTGGCTCAGGCTGCGCCAGGAATATGCCGGTCAGGTCCGCCTGGTGTACCGTGATCTACCTCTTCCGGGACACCCCAACGCCGTCCCCTCCGCTGAGGCGGCGAACTGTGCTGGTGAGCAGGGTAAATACTATGAATACCACGACCTGTTGTTTAATGGTGAATTGGGTCTGAATCCTGGCGCTTACCAGGAATACGCAGCTCAAGTCGGTTTGGACCAGGCAGCGTTCCAAACCTGTGTGGAAGAAAGACGTTTCCGTGCTGAAGTAGAGGCAGATGTTGCCTATGCGGCACAAATAGGGATCTCTTCGACGCCGACCTTCTTCATCAACGGCATACCACTGGTGGGTGCGCAGCCTTATGAGGTCTTCCAACAGGTGGTCGAAATGGAACTTGCTGGAAAAATTCCTTAAATTGGTTTTGGTTCAAGCGAATAATGATTAGCCTACGCGGTGATTGTTGAACCTTTTCAGGTTTTGCCCTGCTGGGATCATACCCTTGGGCATGAACCTCGGCATTCATGACCAACACATCATCCATGCGCTTAGATGGCAGTATGGAGAAGTCCACAGTTCGATGATCTGAAAATAGGACACGTCTAATACGCAAGGCGCACGTCTTATTAGCCCACTTTTTGCGTTTCTCCTGATTTTGCATAATCAAGATACCTGTTGACAATCTTAAAACCAATGGATTCATAAAGTTGTTTTGCAGGCACATTTGATACGCCAGTGGAGACGCATACGCGGTTCATTCCATAAGACTTCATTCGATGCAAACCTTCTATCAGAACGGCACGAGTTAATCCTTGCCTGCGATAGGCCTGAAGTGCTCCAACTGGTCCAAAATCACCAATCTTGTTTACTGGATCAATCCAGCAATTCACATACGAGGCAATAATTCCATTTGGCGCAACTGCAACTATATCAAGTTCGCGATGATAACCAGGTAATTGCATAAAATGTGCGTAATCATCATCGCTGATATTGCCAACCGTCCACGGAAGCCATACTTCGCGCTGAACGGCGACTCGGTTTGTAAGTTCGCCTGTTGCAAAAACTTCACGAACTTGATAACCGGGAGGCAATTGTGACTCGGGAATTGGCTCATTTAACGAGCGTATCATATTTACTTCTGCAAAATCACCACAGTATTGGAAATCGTGTTGTTCCAAAAACAAGATCCGCTTTGCATCATCTTGCCGCGAGCCCGAAACAAGATTTTCACACCATTGTTTATTATTATCATATTTTCGGAGTTCGTTTATACGCGCTTCTACCCAAATGAGTGCTTCGGTTTCAATACCGGACCACTCATACTCTGGCAGTACCTGGCAATCAAAGGATGGGTCTTCGCCTAAAATGGCATAACCGACTAATTTACCACTTTCATACCAGAGACGAATATATTCTTGTGGATTTAGATGGCAGGCTACCATGAAGTAATTAAAGGTTAATTCGCCAACATGCGAATAACGCCAGTCATTTGTGAGTGAACGTGCTTCCATCAACAAATTTTGCATTTGTTCCAAGTCACGCTGGTTTTCATATAGTCTTGATGTCAATTTTTTCACTGGATTTCTCTTATGCAGTAGTTGACGGTAGGGGCGGGTGTGGACTCTGCTTGGGAGCAGGGAAAACTCGAAGCCAGAAAAATGCTTGAAATGTCGCAGAATCCCCAGCGTCCAACGCACGTCTTGCTGGTGCGCCAAGTGTATAAAGAAATTCCTTACCTGATTTTATTTCAGCATTTCGGAGGTTTTCAGCAACCCTTAATTTCACAATCTTGCTTATCAATGTCAACGGCAAGGGTTTGTCGAGAGGAAATAATAAAGAACCTTTTTCATTCGCATAATTGGATATTTCGTTTTTCAACGTTTCTTGAATTTCATTAGATGTTCCATAAAACCCGACATGATTTTTCCATGCGGAGAAATGGACTAAATTACCTTTCAGAGTAAAAGTAGGCATATGATATGCAATATTTTCTTCTGCTTCAGGAACAGCCGCTTTTAATGTTGCCCGTAATTCTTCCATTATTTTTTGTGTTTCTTTAGGAAAAGTTGCAATGTACTCATCAATTGAAGCAAAGCGTACTTTACTACTTTTCATAAATTTTCCTTTTTATTTGGTGCTTATCTAGCAAGGAAACGCACAACTCGCGATATAGCGGATCGCATAACGGCTTATACAATTTGCATATACACAAAATCATTAATTAATTGTACGGCACTCTATAAATTTTGTGCTCGAATTATGTCACAATTTCTACTCTGGGAAGACTGTATGGCTGCCATTCACCAAAGAACAACTGAGTCGCGGCAACGAGAGTGAGGCTAGCCTCCTAGTAACATAGCCACTAGAACCATAGCCAGGCAAACAGATGAGAGCAGCAAACCTATCTTCCACGGATTTATATCGGTGTGAAGCCCCCAACTGTAGCCCGCAGCGAAGATAACTATAAACGACACAACGTTAGAGATCCGAATTGCCAGCGCGGTGTTATCAGGCAGCAGCAGCAGCGGGAGCAGGGATGGTAGAACCGCCACAACGGATAGCAACACTGTCGCCACAGCACCAACCACATCTTCACGCTGTATGCCAATTGCCTGAGGTTCAGACTGGCTTAGATAGGCACGAATGTCGTGATAAAGAGCATGGCGCTGCTCGTCGCTGGTTATTGGCTCAAGGATGAAATCTAGCTCATTAGCAATGGCGGTAGTGGCCTCTTCTTCACTGTCGCTGGTCTGAACATATTGGAGCAACCGATAGCGCTCACGCCTGGCTAGACCCTCCCCCAGAACATACAGAACGCCGTCGATGATTCCCCAGGCAGTGACAGCCCCCATAATGGTAACAAACAACTCTCTTCCATATCCGCTTGCAAAAGAGGACGAGATGGCACCGTGATAGATCAAAATGCCATAGGAAAGCGTGAAGAGCAGCGCAAAGAGAATGCTGAAGAAGATGGTGAAGAGTGCATCGATGGGGTCAAGGAACTCGCCCAAGATGTTGCTCAAGATGGTTTCTTTGGGTGGAGTACCTGGTCTGCGATGTTGCCGATATCTTTCCTTGAACATTGCTCCGATCTCCTCTGGAAGTCAGGTGGTCACCGCATAACTCTCGCTTTAGCGGATCGCATAACGGCGTATATACAATCTGCATAAAAGCCTAATCATTTAATAAATTTTACGGCATTCTATGAATTTTGTGGTCAAATTACATCACAATTTCTAACTTAGAAGGAATATGAGTTTATCCAATCACCCAAATAATTGGATTAAGTTGGTTAAGTCTTGCAAATGAAGCTCTGTGCCTGACACACCGAACGGGCTTGCATCGACTGGATCAGGCACTTCATCGTCTTCCACGATCTCGATCCAAAAGTTGTTCGAGTTCCACTGGACAGCACAGGTTTTTTTCCTGCCAGCATTGGCGTAATAAAAGACATTGCGGGCAATAAAAGACATTGCGGGCATTAAAAAGCATTGTACGCAATAAAGATTATTGCGCGGTAGAATTTGGGAAACAATTATCATGTGTGAGGATTGATGTCAGCTAAGCCAATAAATTTCCAGACAATGATCTCCCGGCTGCACGATTTCTGGGCTCAACAGGGTTGCCTGATCTGGCAGCCATATTATGCTCAGGTTGGCGCGGGAACTTACAACCCGGCGACGATCCTGCGCGTGCTGGGTCCGGAGCCCTGGAACGTGGGCTACGTTGAGCCTTCTGTGCGCCCGGACGACGGGCGCTACGGAGAAAATCCAAACCGGCTGCAGATGCACTACCAGTACCAGGTTATCTTGAAGCCCGATCCGGGCAACCCACAGGAGCTCTACCTCCAGTCTCTGGAGGCGCTGGGCATCGACCCGCGCCAGCACGATATCCGCTTTGTGGAAGACAACTGGGAGTCGCCAGCGCTGGGGGCATGGGGGCTGGGCTGGGAAGTCTGGTTGGACGGGCAGGAGATCACCCAGTACACCTATTTCCAACAGGCTGGCGGATTTACGCTGGACCCGGTGTCGGTCGAGATCACTTATGGATTGGAACGCATCGCGATCGCCTTGCAGCGGGTTAGTCATTTTAAGGATATCGCGTGGAGCGATACGTTGGCGTATGGTGATGTCAACCTGCTCGCTGAGCAGGAACACAGCCGTTATTACTTTGACTTGGCGGATGTTGAGCGCACACGCCAGATGTATAAGCTTTTTGAGCTGGAAGCTGATTCCTGCCTGGAAAATGGAATGGTGCTGCCTGCGCTGGATTATATTTTGAAATGCTCCCACACCTTTAATATCCTGGATACCCGCGGAGTGATCGGGGTTACAGAGCGACAGGCTTTCTTTGGGCGCATGCGTGATCTCTCGCGCCACGTTTCGGAGGCTTACCTGGAGCAGCGGCAGCGCATGGAATATCCCTGGTTGAGTGAAAGGGCGTCTCCGGCAAGAAAACCCGCCAGCAGCACCGCTCAAGAGGGCATGGGGGGAAGTGATCAGGCTGTGATACCGGGATTGAACCAGCCTCTCCTGTTAGAGATTGGAACGGAGGAACTCCCGGTGGGCGATTTGGGGACAGCCATCGACCAGTTAAAAATGCGGGTGCCGGAATTGTTGGACGAATTGCGCCTGGCACATGGGGAAGTGAAGGTGATGGGCACACCGCGCCGTCTGGTGGTGCATGTTCAGGACCTGGCGCCTTTCCAACCAGACCAGGAAGCTGTTTTTAGGGGACCGCCTGCAGACCGCGCTTTTGGACCGGGAGGAGAAGCTACCAAGGCTGCGGAGGGATTTGCCCACGGTAAAGGGTTGGCAGTCAGCGATTTGCAGGTGCGTGAAATGGATGGAGGGCGCTACGTGGTTGCCATTGTCCAGGAAAAAGGCAGCCCGACCCTGGATGTGCTTGCGGGGGCTTTGCCTGGTTTAATAGCCTCCCTGAAATTTGACAAACCCATGCGCTGGAACCACAGCAACGTTATCTTCTCGCGACCGATACGCTGGCTGCTGGCGTTGTATGGTGAGCGGGTTGTCCCCTTTGAATATGCTGGTATTACCTCAGACCGCATTTCTCGTGGTTTGCGCTTCCACCACCCCGCTTACGCTGAAATCCGGAACACGGATGAATATTTCACATTCCTGTCGGGGCAGGATATCCTGCTCGATCTTGATGAACGCCGCAGTGTGATCCTGACGCAGGTTGAGATGCTGGCTGCAGAAGTGGGTGGAAGGATTGTGGATGACCCTGACCTGCTGGCAGAAGTGGCGAATCTTGTGGAGACACCTACAGCGCTGCGCGGCGAGTTCGATGGCGATTATCTCAATCTCCCGGGTGAGGTGTTGATTTCGGTGATGAAAAAGCACCAGCGCTATTTCCCGGTTTACCGTTCTGCAGCCGACCTGCTACCATATTTCATTGCTGTGCGAAATGGTGACGCGCAGGATATAGACCTGGTTGTAGAGGGCAACGAACACGTTATCCGCGCCCGTTTTTCGGATGCCAGCTTTTTTGTAAAACAAGACCGCCAGCAGCCTCTGGACAGTTACCTGCCGCGTCTGGGCACCCTCATCTTCCAGACAAAGCTTGGATCGATGCTGGATAAGTCCAGGCGGTTGGTTGAACTGGTAGGTGATTTTGCCCCGCTGTTCGGACTTACCCGGGACGAAGCAGAGACAGCGCGGCGTGCGGCAGAGCTGTGTAAAGCGGACCTGGTCACGCATATGGTTATCGAGATGACCTCACTGCAGGGCACCATGGGGCGTTATTATGCGCTGGAATCCGGGGAATCGAGCGACGTGGCTGGTGCGATCGAGCAGCACTACCTGCCGCGTTTTGCCGGGGATGCGGTGCCGGATACGAAGCCTGCTCTGGTGGTGGGTCTGGCAGACCGTGTTGACAGCCTGGCAGGATTGTTCGCTGCCGGATTGGCGCCGAGTGGAAATAAAGACCCCTTTGGGCAGCGCAGGATCGCTTTGGGACTGGTACAGTGCCTGGTGAGTTGGGAAGCCGATTTAGACGTGGCTGCTGCTCTGGAGATGGCTGGACGGCGTCTTCCCATCCAGGTGGAAGCAGAAGCCATCCTGGCAGCCGGGGAATTTATCATCGAGAGACTGCGACATATGCTTCTCGAAACTGGCTATCGTTACGACGTGATTGATGCGGTGCTCAACGCCCAGGGACTACGCCCGGCTCGAGCTGTGCGCGCGGTGAAGGAACTGGCATCGTGGGTGTCCAGGGAAGACTGGCACACGATTCTGCCGGCGTATGCGCGCTGCGTACGCATAACCCGTCCGATGGAGGAACTTCATTCTGTGAAGCCAGAGGTGTTTGTTGAAGATGCAGAAAAGGCTTTGTGGGATGCATTGCTCTCTGCTGAGGCGAGACAGCGCGCAGCCGGCAGCGTGGACGATTTCTTGAACAGCTTTCTGCCTATCATCCCAGCCATTAACAACTTCTTCGATGACGTCCTGGTGATGGCGGAGGATAAGGTGCTGCGTACAAACCGCCTGGGGCTGCTGCAGCGGATCACTCAGCTTGCGGATGGGGTGGCGGATTTTTCCAAACTGGAAGGTTTTTAGAAGGGCAGCGTGCGATGGTCAGTTACTTCACGGCCGCGAGCAGTAAGCTGGCAGACCCACTGGCTGCAGCATCTCCTTGCCAGTTACCGAAGATCCGCTCCACTTTCAGACCTGCGCCAGTGCATAAAGCTGTCAATTCTGCGCGGTCGTAGAGGCTCTTCGTCAGCCGGTACTGCTGCACCTTCCCGGTCTGCAAGTCGAGACTGGTGTCAATCGTTTTTTCAAGCTTCTCAACCGGGTCATAAATATGTTCGGAGAACTGCAGCCATCTTCCTGCGTTGAAACTCCAGTCACGCCTGCCAGCCTCGGTTTCAATAAAATAATCCCGGTTGTCCAATTCGAGAAACAGCCTTCCACCTGGCTTTAGGCTGGCGTGCAGCTTCTTGAGAATGACCTGGGCGTCACCCCTGGGAACCAGGCTGAGACTGTTGCCCAGCACAATGGCGAGATGGAATCGCTCGAAGTCGTGGGTGTCCATGAAACCACCCAGTTCAAAAGCCAGGTTATGCCTGGAGTAGGTTTTGTCCAGGTGGGTGATTAAGACTGAAGAGACATCCCTGCCGGTCACGCGGTACCCCCTTTGGGCAAACAGGTCTGCGTGCCTGCCGTGCCCGCAAGCAAGATCCAGGATTGCACCTCCTTCCGGGATGCGGCACTGACGGAGGATAAACTCAACCTGTGGGACTAAAGCGGATTCTTCGTACCAGCCGGCAAAATTATTGCGGATGCTTTCCAGGAAGAATGATTCGTCAACATAAAAGTTGTTTTCAAAAAGGTTGGTTTCCAATCGGACCTGGAGAGCTTCGATGAGTGAATTGAGAATTTGTTTTTCCATCATGTGTTCCTTTTCATCCATTAGCATACACCCGGATTGCACCTTGCTGCGGTTTGCGGGGTGGTAAAATCAGAAATCCCTGCAGTAATATTAATATAATCTTGAATAGATAAAATAAAATGAAAATTATACAAACTCGAAAACTTAAAAAAGCCGCATCCAGATGCAGCCTGGTAATTTTCTTGCTGGCGGTGGCTATTTTGACTCTGTCGTGCACGTCCAATAATGAGGTGCAGCCGACGGTAACACCCTTCCCGACTACCGCGGCGATGGCGAAAACTACTTACACCGTCCAACGCGGGGATGTCTTGAACAAAGTTGAAATACCTGGAAGGATAGTGCCTGTGGAACAAAATGAATTATTCTTCCAGATCAATGGGCGGGTGCGCAATGTGTATGTCCAAAATGGGGATGAAATCCTCGAGAACCAGGTCCTGGCTGACCTGGAAGGCATTGATGATATCCAGCGCGTGCAGGCGATGAATGACCTGGCTTTGGAACGGGTACAGATACACGCTGATAATGCCCGTCTGTCTTTGGAAATGTTTAAGCTGCTCACCCCCACTCATACCAAGGGCTATTCAGAAACGCTGCGTATGCGTGAAAACGAAGTTGCCCTGGCTGAGATAGCCGTAAAAGAAGCGAAGCTGAATGAGCTGGATGTCCAGCTTGCCATCAGCGACACTTTACTGATCGCACCAATCGATGGGAAGATCACCTGGCTGTATCTGCGCGAAGGCAGGGAAGTACAGGCATACCAATCCATTGGAACAGTGTCTGACGTCGAAAACCTGGAGGTGGGCTTGAATATTGCCGGTGATATTTTGAGGAGCATAGAGTCCGGCATGCAGGTGACGATTGAATCAGCCCGGGAACGTTCGAAAAACGTAAATGGAGAGGTCAGGTGGGTGTACCGCGGGTTTGTTGATGAGTTTGCAGGTGAGGATACGGTGCGAATCACACCGGAGGTTTCCCCTCAGGAAGCAGGTTTCGATTTTAACGAACTGGTGAATGTGAGTATTATCCTCGACAGCAGTGAAGATACCTTGTGGCTGCCTCCTTTTGCGATCCGGAAATTCGAAGGGCGCACGTTTGTGGTAGTTCAAGACGGCGAGCTGCAGCGGCGCGTGGATGTACGCCTTGGGGTGGTTGGTGAAGACAGGGTGGAAATCCTGGAAGGTCTTGAAGAAGGTCAGGTTGTGGTCGGTCAATAATTTGCAGCACCGGTAACACCCGTGAGAAATTACCTCTTCCGTGTCTTGATGACATTACGTTACATCGTCAAACGCCTGACTTCCCAGGTCGGGTTGATGCTGTTGACGTTGTTCGGTTTATGCGCCATCCTGACCCTGATCGTCAGCATCCCGCTGTATGTGGACGCTGTGCATCACAGCATCCTGCTGGATAAGATCAGCAGCCACACCCTGGGCGGTGAGGTGCTGCCTTATTCATTCCGGTTTGTTTTTTACGGTTTGTGGAGTGGGAAAAACCAGTGGGAAAATGTTGAGCCCTTGGACACCTACCTGCGTGAGACTGCCTCAAGCGAACTGGCTATGCCGATGCTGCGCATTACCCGGCACATGGTTACTGACCTGTTCGACATATCCCTTGAGGATGCCGGTGAATCCGGGGATGTGCCCGACGGCGGGTTTGGGAAGGCAAGCTTTGGGTTTCTAGACGGTATCGAGGACAACATCAAGATTGTCGATGGGAAGTTCCCGGAAGCAGCGGAACCGGACGCGAACAGCCTGATCGAAGTGTTGGTGAGTCTGGAAACGGCAAACAAATACGGATTCCAGCCGGGGGAGGAGTATCTTTTGACGGCGGTCAACCGCGTCCAGGGAAACGAGGATGCAGGAGCGGTTTTTCCGGTGCGCATTGCCGGTGTGTGGGAGCCTGAGAATGCAAGGGATCCCTACTGGATTGTCAGCCCTGCCTTGCTGGAAGGTGTTTTCATCGTCCCGGAACAAACACTCACCGAGAGGGTTGCGCCTTTTTATGATATGGACATCAGCCAGGCGATATGGCATCTTATCCTGGATGGCACCGAAATAAACGCTGACCAGGTGACCGATCTGCTGGAGCGGATCGCCGTATATGAGCAGGGCGCGAACAAGTATCTTCCCAACTTCAGTATGCTGCGTTCGCCCGTAGGGGATTTACGCAGTTTTCAAAGATCTGCTCAACAGTTGATGATGCTGCTTTATATTTTTACCATCCCTGTAGTTGCGTTAATTATGCTGTTTGTCTTTTTAATGGCTAGCCTGTCCATTGAAAGACGCCGTAATGAGATCGCGGTTTTACGCAGCCGCGGCGCGAGCACCTGGCAAACCTTGAGCACCATTGTTATCGAAACCTTGATCCTGGGCTTGCTGGCGCTGGGTCTGAGCTATCCATTAGGCGCACTCATCACCCAGGCTGTCGGACTGTCGACCAGCTTCATGGATTTTTCCTCCAGGACAGAATTAAGTGTGAGGATCTCAGATACTGCCCTGGCAGCCGGGCTAATCACGGTCTTGTTCGTTTCCCTGGTCAACGTTTTCCCGGCAATATCTGCCGTCCAGCACACGGTCATCTCTTATAAGCAGGAACTTGCCAGGCAGCTGCGGAAACCTTTCTGGCAGCGGATATGGCTGGATTTGTTCTTGTTGGTGCCCGCCCTCTATGGGTCATACTTGTTGAGAAACAGGGGAAACCTGATGCCCGATGGGAGCAGTGAACCCCTCAACGACCCATTACTTTACCTGGTCCCCTCCTTGCTTGTCTTGTCTCTGACCCTTTTATTGCTGCGGATTCTCCCCCGCCTTTTGGAGCTGATCGCTCACCTGCTGGAACAGACTCCATCGGTTGGCATCCTGCTGGCTGTCCGTTCCTTATCACGGACCAGAGGTTACGAGATTCCCCTGATCATCCTGACTTTAACCCTCAGTCTTTCCATTTACACGGCGTCGCTGGCAAGGACGCTGGAGGATGACCTCTTTGCCCGAGTGAATTACCAGACAGGCTCAGATGTGCGCTTCATAAAAGTCGGCAGGAACACATCCAGTTCGTTTCTCTCTCAAGGGGCGATACCGGAGGCGGCAGCGGAGTCACTTTCTTTCCCTGTCAGCGAATACTTGAAAGTCAAGGGCATCACCGATGCCACCCGGGTTGGATATTATCCGGTTGATATCCGACCGTTGAGTGCGCCGCGGGACAGCGGTATCTTTATTGGCGTGGAACGGTTGGATTTTCCCAGGATGGCATATTGGCGGGAAGATTTCGCCAGCCAGCCATTGAATAACATCTTGAATTCCCTGGGCGCTGTGCCGCATGGGGTGCTGGTTAACCAGGGATTCCTGGACCAGACAGGGATACGCATTGGCGACTCCATTGAGCTGGTGGTGCGCACGGACCTGGGACGGATGGCACTGCAGTCTCAAGTTGTGGGCAGTTTCGATTTATTCCCCACCTGGTACGAAGAAGAGGAAGGACCGCTTTTCGTCGGCAACCTGGAATATCTTTTTGACCAGGTGGGGGGATATGCCCCATACCAGGTTTGGGCGAAGGTAAGTCCTGAATTTGATTACAAGGGCATTTACGATTTACAAATCAGCGATTTCAATGTTAAAGTGCTATCGTGGCTTGCCTCGCAGCCGAAGATACAGACGACCCAAAACAGACCCGAATACCAGGGGATATTTGGTTTCCTTTTCGTGGGATTCATCGCGGCGGCGGTCATGTCTGTGGTCGGGTTCCTTTTGTATGCCATCTTCTCGCTGCAGCGCCGGTATGTGGAACTGGGTGTGCTGCGCGCAAACGGTCTCTCGCGCCGGCAAATGTCGGTCACCCTGGCTTTTGAGATTCTGTTCTTGATATTGGTTGGCGCCTTGATTGGGACCTTGCTGGGCGTGGGGACGAGTAGTTTTTACATCCCATACCTTCAAATTGGGGATACGCCTGCTGATCACACCCCGCCATTCCTGGTGAACATCGCCTGGGATGCCATCAGCCAGATTTATATCCTTTTCGGGGCATTATTCCTGGTGACCCTGTTTATTTTACTGCTGGTGTTGCAGCGCATCAAAATATTCCAGGCGATCAAGCTGGGCGAGACTTTGTGATCGCCACTTCAACCGGCATACGGTGTAAATTTCGAAAATTAAGGAGATGAAATGAAATTCCCAAAATTACCAGAAGCGGAACTCGAAGAACGGTTGATGCCTCCGGGTGGGAAACAACGCATCCGCATGGTGCTGGATACAGACACATACAACGAGATCGATGACCAGTTTGCCGTCGCTTACGCGCTGCTCTCGCCGGAGAAACTGGATGTGACGGCATTGTATGCCGCGCCTTATTTCAACGACCGCTCCACAGGTCCTGGTGAAGGGATGGAAAAAAGCTATGAGGAGATCTTACGCCTGCTGGAGCGCTTGAAAGAGACTGATCCTGTATTTAATTTCCAGGGGAGCGTATTACGCGGCTCAACCAGTTACCTGACCGGGCGCGCACACCCCGAACACAGCCCGGCGGCTCTGGACCTGGTAGAGAAAGCGATGTCAGCGCCGGAAGACGACCCGCTGTACGTGGTCGCCATCGGGGCGATCACCAACGTCGCCTCGGCAATTTTGATCGAGCCGGAAATTATCCGCAAGATTGTCATCGTCTGGCTTGGCGGGCAGCCGCGCCACTTCCATACGGCGCGAGAATTCAACCTGCAGCAGGATCCGAAGGCATCCCAGCTTGTTTTCGACTGCGGCGTGCCTTTGATGTACGTCCCTTGCAGCGGTGTGGCTTCGCATCTGCTCACGACGGTGCCTGAACTGGATAACGCTTTGAAAGGTCGCAATGCCATCAGCGATTTCCTCTTCGAGAGGTTCTGTGAGTACCATGATGACCACTTCGCCTGGGCGAAGGAGATCTGGGACATCGCTTCGATCGCTTACCTGTTGAATCCGGATTGGGTGCCGTCCAGCTTGATACCCAGCCCGGTGCTGACGGATGAGTTGACCTGGGAGCAGCCCCCGGCAGGGCGTCACAGCGTGCGTGCAGCCTGGTTTGTTTATCGCAATCCCATTTTTCGCGACCTGTTTTCTAAATTAGAAAAATTTGGAGAATAAGATCTGGATGCTTAAACATACCTCATGGTTTTCCATGCTTCAACCAAAGTCTGCATTCCTTCCCATGGTGTGTCTGGGAAGATGGCGTCCACCGGGTGCAGGATGAAGCGGTGCGTTGGGCCCAGAGTCTTTACGGCGTTGCGCACTTCAGTCCGGATTCGTTCTTTGTCTCCGGAACCCAGGCTTAAGGCGTTCGTGCCTCCCACCAGGGTCATCCGCTCTGCCAGGTTGTCCCGCGCCCATTCCAGGGAGAGGCGGTCCTGGATCGGGTCGGCGAAGTAGAGCAGGTCCACCCCGGCATCTGCCAGGCGGGGTCCAAGCCGTTCCACACCAGTGGTCATCACGTAGGCAAACTTCCGCCCGTGACGGTGCGCCAGGGCTGTCAGCTCTGCCAGATGTGGGTAGACGAAGAGGTCGAACAGGCGCGGCGACCAGAAATCGGTGGACGAGTACCAGCCGCGCTGGACGACCATATCCACACCCGGGGTTGTCACAGCCAGCTCGGTTCGGGCGTAGTCTGCCTCGAAGATCGTGTCCACCAGTTCCCCGAAAGCCTGAGGATTGTCCATAGCAAGCAGCACCGCATTCTCCACGCCAGTCAACCAGACGACGCCATCCAACCCAAAGGCAGACCACGCCTGAACGGGGACGCCATTTTCATCGGCAAATGCCTTGACTTTGCTCATGCGCTCCACAAACCAGCTTTTCGATGTGGCATCCGGTCCCTGGTAAAGGAAGCGGATGGCTGCAACATCCTGCGGTTGGCTGACGATGTGCTTGTGGCCGCGCGGGATGTTGTAATCTTCAAACAGCGGCACGACTGCTGGCTGCACCACCCATCCCTCCCCTGGATCTTCCCCGGTCAGGCGAACCAGGTGGGTTAACTGCCCGGTGGGGGTGGTGTATTGTCGTTCAGCCACAGGCTCAGCCACAAGCTCATCATCCACGTTCCCGGCGGGGATTACACGATCGGTCCAGGTTACCTGCGGTGAGACACTCCAGGGGACGGATACATCCAGCCAGTCATCCACGCCCAGCGATTGCCATGCCAGCACGCGGCGGAAATCGTCCTCCAGGTCCCAGGGCTGCGGCAGGGTGTGGATGTGTTCCATGCGCAGAGAGTACCAGTAGGTGCGTTCAATCCCGTCCCGGCTCCAGCGCAGGTGGGCAGCAGGTTTGAAGCCAAAACACCAGGTTGTCAGGGGAATGCGGTCTGCAGGCAGTCCATTGATGGCGGCTAAAATTCGCTCTCGAGAATTCATCAGTTTAACCGAGTGATACCCATGAACGGGTGTGGTTGCTCTCTAAAATCGCTTCGACCAGTTTGACCAGGTAATGACCTTCCTGGAAAGTGGCGAAGTCGGGTTCCCCGTCTTTCAACGATTTGCCATCCTTGACGAACTGGTAGAAGGCGTACACATTGGCACGCATGGCGTCGTTCCAGCCCTCCGGATGCCCGGCTGCCAGGTAGGTGTAGCCGCGGGCTGCCGGGTCCATAAGGTTGGGGTTGCGCATCACCAGGTGATTGTCCTGGTCCCGGAACCCCATCCACATCTGGTCTGCCAGCTCCTGATTCCAGTACAGGGAAGCCTGGGTCCCGTCGATCTCGAAGTTCAGGTAGCACTTGCGCCCGGGGCTGACCTGCGAGACGTAAAAGACCCCGCGGGCGCCATCCTCCATCCTGAAGAGCACTGCGCCGTAATCCTCGGTGACCACGTCCCTGTCTTCATATTCAGCGTTGATATTGACTGCAAAGGTCTCTACCTGTCCCCGGGGTTTCTTGCGCACCGGGAAGACGGTGAGTAGATCGGCGCAGACTTCGGTGATCCTGGCGCCGGTGATGGTCTGGACGAAGTCCATCCAGTGGGAGCCGATGTCTGCCATGACACGCGATGGACCGCTGATCTCCGGCTCGATGCGCCAGTTGTAGTCGGTTTCGTAGAGCAGCCAGTCTTGCAGGTAGGAGCCGTGCACCAGGCGCGGCTTGCCGATCTCGCCCTTGCGCACGCGGTGTTTCATCTCCTGAACCAGCGGGATTCATGCGGTAGTTGAAGTTCAACCCGGCGACGATTTGCGCGTGTCTGCCCAGTGTTTCAAGCTGCCGGGCGGATTCAACACTGCTGCGCGCCAGCGGTTTCTCGGAGAAGACGTGCTTGCCCGCCTCGATGATCTGGATATTGATCTCGGTGTGCAGGTGGTTGGGCGTGCAGTTGTGCACCACCTGGATCTCAGGATCGGCGAGCAGCTCTTCAACGTTTTGGTAGCAGCGCGGGACGTTGTTTTCAGCCGCTTTGCGCTCCGCCAGCTCGTAGTTGACATCGGCGACGGCGACCAGGTCGGCAAAGCCGATCCTGCGCACCGCCTCGATGTGGCTGACGCCGATGTAGCCCATGCCGATGATGCCTGCCTTGATAGATGTCATTTTTTACCTCCGTTTTTTTAACCACGGATTTCACAGATTTCACGGATGATGTTTTTATGGATGAATAAAATTCGTGACAGATTTCATATTTCTGGTGATAAATTGGGTCACTTTATTAACAGGTTTCATGGTTCGTTCTAATCTGTGTCATCCGTGAAATCCGTGGTTGGTTTTTCATATTTTTCTCCCGGTTTTCTCTGTGAAATCTGTGTTCGGATTTTTGCTTTTATGAATCAGATGTTTTATTGGAAATTATTCAATAATGACTGTGTCCAATTGAAGGATATCCCCCAGGGCGATGAGCTCGGGGATGACGTCTGCATGCACCAGCGCCCAGTGCTGGGTCATACCTGTAATAAGCGCCTGCTCGAAGAAGCTCTCCAGCGGCGTCTCCAGCCTGACCACCGCATGGGGGGAACCCAGCAGGCGGCGTGGTCCGGGCAGGGCTTCGCCTTCAGTAATGACCAGCTTGAAGCGCTCCACGTCGCAGAACACGCTCAACAGGGTGACGTGACCACCTTTGGCACGAAAGCTCATCCAGGCGCTGTCCGGCTCGGATTCCACATATTCACCATCGGGCTCGATAAGGATGTCTTCAGGACGTTCTGCCAGACGGGCGTCTTCGATGCCGGCATGGCCGATCAGGAGGGTGTTCTCAGCCGGGTCGATGGTGAAGACTTCGGTGTACATCACCGGCAAATCAGTCAGGCTTTTCAGGATCATCAACCCCACCGCCCCGCCGATCTCGGCTTCCATGCTGACCACCGCCCGGTCGAACAGCTCGGGGACTGAAAGGCAAGGGCGCAAGCCGAGGATGCGGTGGGTCTCCTCGCACACGTCCTCGATCGCCACGGCGTCGAGGTCAAGCTGCGCCACCAGGTCTGCCAGCCCAAGAGAAACGCGTGCGCCGAGTTCCAGACCTCTCGGGGTCAGGTTGGGGGCGGAGAGGTGTGCTTTTTGTAGTTGGTGGACGAATGCCTGCAAGCGCTCGCTGGATACAGCATCGCAGACCTGGCGGTAGTCTGTTAATGAAATATATTTCAACGATGGTCCGATATCTGCTTTCAGGCGGAACTCATCCACGAAAGTCCCGCTCATCTGGTCGCAGCGGTAGGGCAGCACGCCGATTGTGGCTGATTTCAGATTGCTGGCAACCATGGCAGCTTTGCTGAAGGCGACGATCTTGCGCAGGGTTTGCGAGTCCTCATAGGGTCCATAGGCAGTAGCGAAGCGTTTGCCCAGGCGCTTGAGCGGACCGCTTGCCTGCAGCGCGCCGACCGGACCGCTGGCGCGGAACATCTCGGGCATGCTCAACGGGTCGGGTAATCGCTCGAAGGGGGAATACGCCCAGAGCAGCAGCGGAATTTGACCGAGGAGTTCTACTGCTCTGAGGATGGTGCGGTCCTCGCCCCAGGTGATGTAATTACAGACCACTGCGTCGACCATCTCGGAACGGAACCGGTCCACGGCTTCTTCCACCTGCTGCGTGGTGGCAAGCACGCCAGGGTTAATCACCTCCAGCTCCTGGCTGAGAGCAGTCTCGATCCTGGCAGCGTCCTTTTCCAGGGCTTTGGGCAGCCCGGCGAAGGATCCACCGGTGGCGCCGATTTCGGAGAACCATTCGGCGGTGAGGAGTAGTAGACCAATTTTAGGTTTTCGAGGTTGCATCTGAAAACCTTTTCATAACCAGAGCCAGGCGTTGGCGCATCTCCGTAGGATTCATATCAAACTCAACCCCCCAAATAATCCAGATCAAGAGTTGGTCTGGGATTACCGAGTAAACGCAACGCACCCCCGCCAAGTAGATAAAGCTGAGTTGGTGAATTCGTACGTTTGCTAATTGATTCTAGAAATTCTAATAAAGCCGCATTATTTAATGTGTCCAAGCAAAATCTCGATTAAGGTTTTTGATGAGTGAGTTGGCAGCATAATGATATGAACCACACCAGTTGACTGGTTCACCAGTTAGTTGTGTCTGGATATTGCCTAGAGAAATGAGATATTGATCAACTGAAAGCGCCTTATTCTTGATTATACCCCAGGCATTAATAATTTCTCCTACGGCAGTGTGTTACCCACAGCGCGGTAGATTTCGTACCATTCCACTCGTGTGAGGTTTACATCTGATGCCTGGCAGCTGTCCTTGACGCGCTGCGGGGTGGTGGTGCCGATGATCGGCTGCATGCGCGCCGGGTGGCGCAATAACCACGCGATGGCGATGGCGGTGTTGGTCACATGATAAGAGGCTGCAATTTCATCGATCTTCTGGTTCAGCTCTGGAAATTCATCATTATCCAGGAATACACCATCAAAGAATCCATACATGACGGGTGACCAGGGCTGGATGAGGATATCGTTCAGCCGGCAGTAATCCAGGATGCTGCCGTCCCTGTTGATGGCTCCATCGAAGAGGGTGTTGACGTTGATGCCCGCGTCGATCATCCCCGTGTGGGCGATGCTCAGCTGCAGCTGGTTGATGATCAAGTCCTGCTGGACGTATTTCTTCAGCAGCTCGATCTGCATCGGGTTCTGGTTGCTGACCCCGAAATAGCGCACTTTTCCGCTTTCCTGCAGGATGCTGAAAGCCTCTGCCACCTCTTCCGGCTCGACCAGGGCATCGGGGCGATGCAGCAGCAGCACGTCCACGTATTCGGTCTGCAGGCGTTTTAAACTACCGTCAACGGCTTCCAGGATATGCTCTTTGGAGAAATCATAGTGCCCCTGGCGGATGCCTGCTTTGGTCTGCAGCAGCATCTTTTCCCGCAGGCTGGAATTCATCTGGATGGCTTCAGCAAATTTCGCCTCCGACTGCCCGCCGCCGTAAACATCGGCGTGGTCGAAGAAGTTAATGCCCTCATCCATCGCCGTGTGGACCAGAGCTGCGATCTCCTGGCTCGCCATCCCGGAAATGCGCATGCAGCCTAGAGAAATCTCGGAGGCGTTCATGTCACTGTTGGGTATTTGAATATATTTCACTGGAATCTCCTTATAATAAAATATTCGGGTTATCTACCGGTAGCTTTTACTTCTTCATGCTATCTTTTATGTCAGGTTTTCTGGAGAGGATTTCACCATTCATCCAGACTCGGCAATAATATCCTGCACCAACCGCACCCATTCTACCAGGCGCTCAGGTTCCCCTTCTACCGTTTCGATATCTTTCAAGCAGATGTGCACCCGGCAGCCTTTGGTGATTTCCAGACCCTGGCGCAGGATGCGGCGGATGCGGTCCCGGTCGAAACCAGAGCAAATCATGTCAGTTGGGTTGGGTCGCCAGGATATTACATAATCTGTACCAATTTGTTCTGCGCACTTTGCCAGGTCTGCGGAAGGTGTGACTGCGATGATGCGCAGGTTAGGGATCTGCCTGAGGAGATCGATCTTGCGAGTTAAATTCTCGCAGCAGCCATATGCCACCAATCCAAATTTCTCGATGATAGGAAGCTGGTATTGCAGCAGGAATTCATCGTGCATGGCAGGAGAGACCGAGGTGTATTCCTGCGCAGAGACGTGGCACCACAAATCCTTGCGCTGGCGTGCACCGCTGTTGGCGCGCGGTGCTTCCAATTCCTGACAGTAGCACATCGCCTGGTTGGATTGGCTGGTCAGGCTCCAATCGCCGGCTTTTTCAGCCTCTTCCTGCACCTTCAGCACACCGTCGCGCAGGAATGCCAGGAGCCGGTGAAGCTCTCCAGGTGATTCGATCATGTCGATCATTAATTGTTCGTGCCCGCGCAGCAGGGCAACGTGTTGGGAAATATCAGCAGTAAAATCCTGGAAAACCGGACCACGGTCGATATTAACCGGCAGGATATCACCGATTGCACTTTGCAGGCGCTCTACATTAAGTGCGGTGGCTGATTCATCGATTGCATGTTCAGGCACAACCAGATTCTGGATGTCCTGCCAGTTCTTGATGGGCTGCTTAAAATTCCACACATGGTTATCATGAACGCCGTCGATATCCCCACCACTCACCCCCCATAATCCATCCGGGTGGGTGATATGGGAGGCGGTTTGGGTGATCCACGGCTCCAGGATGGTGTCGTCGGCAATCTCTTCCTGAAAAAGCTGCTGGCGCAAGCTGCGCTCGTGACCACGCAGAAAAGCGTCACCACATTCCAGGACCTGGTCTTCAAGGTATTGGTCAAACCACACGTTCCACCAATTAAATTGAACCGTGATCAAAGGGCGGGTGGGCTGCAGGCTGTTATGGCGCATCCACAAATCCCGACGCTCCTGCTGGATGGGATGGGCAGCAACTTCAGCGTACCGTTCAGCAAGGGCGCGCAGGACTTGAATGTCCTTCGATTTACGATTCATTTCTACCGGTCTGGTCTCTGATAAGAATCTGGATGGGTACGCTTTGTTGCATATTATTTTGAAGACTGCACTGCTTCTCGGGTGTAGAGACCCGAAATCACCAGTTTTTCCCTGGGGATCCCGTTGGAGAGTGCAGTGGTTTCAATTTGAACGATCTGGCTTTGCGACATCAGACCGGTGTTTTCATAAGCCCAGGATTGGTCCATTTTCTGGTATTTTATGATGCAGGCGCTGTTGAATGCACACAGTTCCCATCGCTCTACGGTATCGAGGATGTTGTCCCGGATGAACCGGGCAATGGCGGTGATATTTGCATCTCCTGAAGTCGCATCCGGGATCAAAGGTGTGCGAATCCAGAGTTTGCGAGCTCCGAGTGAAGGACGGATGTAGTGGTCAGATATATATTGCAGGTTATCCAGGATCACCTGGTTAGACTTTCCCGTAAGGGACCTGTGCATGTTCGGGATCGAGGAGCTTAAGATCGAAAAGCACATGGTCGCTGTAAGGCAGGACGGCGTCAAAAGCTTCGACCGGTGCATACCCGCAGGTGTCCAGAGCGGTGTGCACCCCTTCCGCTTTGAGAGCCTTGAGGAATTCGCGCACGAATGGGTACTGCCCGAGCGGCTCGCCTCCGGAGACGGTCACCCCGCCCCCGAAGGCTTCGTGATAGTCGCGGTCTTTCAAAACCTCACGCACCAGCCCGGAAAGAGTCCATTCCCTGCCGGTGAATGCCATGGCGCCGGACGGGCACGCTTCGACGCAAGCTCCGCAAACCTGGCACTTTGCCCGGTCTGTGCGTATGCCTGTTTCCAGGCTGCTGATGGCATCGTTGGGGCAAGCCTCCAGGCAGGACAGGCAGCCGATGCACTTGCGTTCGTCCCACCATTTTCCCTGGGCGTGATCGATGCCTTCCGGATTCTGGCACCAGGCGCAATGCAGTGGGCAGCCTTTGAAAAAGACGGTTGTGCGCATCCCGGGACCATCGTGTGTGGTCCCGCGGTTGATCTCAATGACGCTGCAGCGTAGTTCGCCGTTCAATTCACCCATGGATGATCAGAAACTATCGTAGTTCACCCTTTCGACAAATTCCTCCTGGTAAGCGCGGTTCAGGCAGATGAAGCGGCTGGCGTAGCCGGTGACACGCACGATGATGTTCTGGTATTCGGGGTTCTCGGGGTGGTCGATGGCGTCGCGTAGCTTGTTGAGGTCCATGATGTTGAGGTTGATCTGGATGCCGCCCTTCCTGAAGAATGTCTCTGAGAATTTCTGGATGTACTCACCCATATGTTCTTTGCCGTCGAGGAACTTTGGCTGCAGCTCAACCTGCATGGTGCCGCCCTGGAACTTGCGCTGGTCGACCTTGGCGATCGAATTGGCGGTGGCGAGCAGCCCTTCGGTGTTGCGCCCGACCTGTGGGTTGATGCCATGCGCCAGGTATTCACCTGCCAGTCGTCCGTCCGGGGTTGCTCCGTAGAGCTCAGGGTTGAGGTGACCCTGGAAGTGGAAGAGGGATGCCCTGAACTCCTGCCCGCGCAGGTTGACGAAGCGGCTCAGCACCTTTGCCAGCGACTCGGTGATGCGCACAAAAAGCGCATCGACTTCGTCGAGATCGTTGCCGAATTTGTCCTGGTTGAGGAAGCGCTGGCGCATCACTTCCAGCCCTTCCCAGTTGGACTCGACTGCAGCTTTGACCTGCTGCAGGGTGTACTTTTTCTGCTCAAAAACCAGCTTCTTGATTGCGTGGAAGGAGTCAGCCACGTTGGGGATGCCGAGAATATTGACCGATGAGAACTGGTAATCCACGCCGCGGTTGTCAACCATGTCGATGCCGCGCTCGATCGGTCCGTGGCTCATCATCGAGGTGTACATCTCGGGCCACAGGCTGCCCAGCAGCTCGTACTGGGCGTTCTTCCAATCGCGCAGCCAGCGTGCGGTGACGGTCAGCTCTTCTTCGAAGATGGCGTAAAAAGCTTCGAACTCATGGATATCACGCTCGATGGCAGCGTCGATCGCGCGCTGCATGGGTCTGATCAGGTAGAGCGAGTTGACGTCCTGGTCGCAGTATTCCATACCCGGGATGCAGAACCACTGGCAGCCGCTGTAGACCACTTTCCAGGCGTCCTCGTGCGGGATGCCGGAACGCAGCTCCGATTCATACATCAGGTCGTAGTTGACCAGCACGGGGAGGCTCTCGCCGTGCCTCGCCAGCACGTCACAGGCGTAGGCGTAATATTCTGGGTCCATGTCCGGGTGCCACATCACGCCCAGGTTGTTGTAATCACCGATCAGGTCATAGGCTTCGAGGACGACGAAGCTCATCTCGTTGGTTGCGTCGTTGAGATCAGCATCGCGCCCGCCCATGCTGAAGAAATGCCCGCGCAGCTTGAGGAACATCTCGGAGAGGTACTCGCGCGCTTCTTCGTCCGAGAGCTCGCCAGCCGCCTTGCTCTTGCGGTACAGGTCGATCAGGTAGAGGTCCAGACGCCCGTAGCCGTTGCCGTGCCCGACGACGCGGTCCATCATCACGGCGAAGTGGATCCACTGCACGCCTTCATAATACGTGCTGGGCGGGTCCCAGGCGATGTTGGCACAGCATGCGGCGATGCGCTGGTAGGTGGCTTTCTGCCAGGGGTCGCTCTCCTGCTCAGCGAGCTCGTATGCCTCTTCGGCGTGGCGGCGGATGAAGCGGATGACCGACTCGCAGATCATCTGCAAGCCCAGAAGGTAAGACGCCCTGGGCTGGTTGTCCAGCTTGAGATATTTCTCGCGGCTCTGTTTGATCCGCGCCAGGATACCGCCGAAGCCTTGTGTAATCCCGATCGCCAGGTCCGGGCAGGTGTGCTGTGCGCTGATGCCGCCAGCGCCCATCTCTCGCGCCTCAATCTCCATCTCGCGCACGTATTCGGGCCACTCGTACTGGCGCACCATGTGCATCTCCCAGTGGATCTCGCCGACGATGCGCTCGTGGGTGTGAATATTGACTGGGAAGTGGTCGACCAGAAAAGCATAGTCTCGCCCCCAGCTCTCTCCGGTGGCCTCGTATCCATCGACGCGCGAGGGCATCTGGTCGATGTAGGGGAAGGGACCGATGTCGATCCAGCAGGCGTGGTCTCCAACTGAATTAGCAGCCCAGCCCAGTTTGCGTTTGCCGCTGATCGCCAGCTCGCGGCTGCGCTGCGCGAGCAGCTGGATGCGTTCGGATTGGATGAATTTGGGGGGGACTTTGAGCATGACACTTTCCATGTTGGCACCTCATTCAGATGGGTTCAGTGATTTGATATCAATTTTAACACTTCTTCCTGTGAATAAATGTTGATAATGCAAATTAATTCCTGGAAGTCTTTCACATCAGGTGATTTTCGGGATTGCATGGGGATATAATAACCGTATTGCCATCTCATACCAAATCTTAGAAACAGGCATCCCATGAAAATCACACAAATCAGAACACTTGCGTTGTCCCGTATGCACGAACCTGAGCGGCAGTGGTTCACTGCCACATTGCGCATCGTCAAAGCGGATTGTGCTATCGTCGTCGTCCAAACAGACGAAGGGCTCGAAGGCATCGGCGAGGCCTGCGCTTACGGCAACCCGGCGCGCATCCGCGAGTGGGTGGCGTGGCTCGAGCCTGAATTGATCGGCAAAGATCCGCGCAGGTTAGACATCCTCCCACAACCGAATGGTCGTTCTGCAGCTTATGACTGCTCCGTCGCCGGCATTGACTGCGCTCTTTGGGATCTGCGTGGGAAGATCGAAGGCAGACGGGTGAGTGAACTGCTGCGCCTGGGCGCTTTGGAGAAGGTGCGCCTGTATGCATCCAGCGGCTGCCGCTATGACTGGAGACATAATCCTAACCAGTTAATCGAAGAGGCACTGGGGTACATCGCTGATGGTTACACGGCGATGAAGGTGCGTATTGGCACACATTGGGAGTGGGATGGCGTCACGGTGGATCGATTTTTGGGCTTGATGCGCGAACTGTCCAGCGAGGTTGACGGGCGCATGGAGCTGATGCTGGATGGCAACCAGCGCCTGACAGAAGACCAGGCGCTCGAGATCGCACTGGAGCTCAGCAGGCTGGAGTTCGCATGGTTTGAGGAACCGATCGCCATGGCGGATGTGGACGGGTATGCAAGATTAAATCACACCGCTGATGTGCCTATCACCGGCGGCGAGCAGTTCACTACCGTGGAGCAGTTCCGCCCTTACCTGGAGAAAGGCGCCTACGCTAAAGTACAGCCGGATGCAGGTTGGTGCGGAATCAGCGAGGGGATGCGCATTGCCGAAGTCGCTCACCGATACGGCGTGGACCTGTGCCCGCACAACTGGCACAACGGCTTGATGACCATGGCAAACGCCCACCTGGTCGCTGCTCTGCCTAACCCAAGAGTGCTTGAGTTGTGCATGATCCAGGGACCGCTGCAGTGGGAGATCCTGACAAAGAAACCGGAGATCCAGAATGGTTGGCTTGTCTTGCCGGATAATCCCGGGCTGGGCGTTGAACTGGCTGAGGGGCTGGAAGAACGCTTTCCCTATATCGAGGGCAACTACTACATTACAGTTGATCGTTGATTTAAGATGTGAGTAGGATTTTAATTCGAATGAAGCGAATGGACGAATGAAACGAATGAGCAGTGATATTTCTTCAAATATTCGTCATATGGGCCTATTCGTTCAATTTGCGTTAAATTTTTAAGGAGGTCTTATGAGTGAAGAACGTTTCTTGGTCACGGGGGCGTTGGGATGTATAGGCGCATGGGTTGTGCGCCGTCTCGTGCGCGAGGGTGTGGCGACAACGATTTTTGATCTGGGGTTCAACAAGCATCGGCTTGAGCTGGTCATGGATAACGAGGAGCTCAGCCGGGTAAATTTTATCCAGGGTGATATCACCGATACTGCCGTGGTCGAGGGTGTGGTAAAGGAAAGACAGGCGACCCACATCATCCATCTGGCTGCTCTTCAGGTGCCGTTCTGCAAAGCCAATGCCGCGCTGGGGGCACAGGTTAACGTGGTGGGCACGGTGAATATATTCGAAGCAGCCAAGCACGCCGGATTGAAACACGTGGTCTATGCCAGCAGTGTGGCGGTGTATGGCAGGAGCGAGGATTATGAAGAAGCGGAATTGCCCAATGATGCCCAGCCGAAACCGCGCACGCTGTACGGCGTTTACAAGCAGGCAAATGAAGCTACTGCCAGGGTTTACTGGTGGGATGACGGCATTTCCAGTATTGGATTGAGACCTTACACGGTATATGGTCCCGGACGCGATCAGGGCTTGACCTCCGCCCCCACCAGGGCAATGCTGGCTGCTGCAGCAGGGAAATCATTCCACATTCCCTTTGGCGGCAGGATCGGTTACCAGTATGTAGACGACACCGCGGCGATGTTCATCCAGGCTGCTCGGGTCCCTAATCATGGAGCGGAAGCATACGGTCTGCGCGGCAGTGTGGCAACCATGCCAGAGATTATAGCTGCCATCGAAGCCGCCGTGCCAGCGTCAAGAGGCACGATCACTTTTGACGATAAGCCGCTGCCATTCCCCGAATCGTTAGACGATGCCGAATTGAGGAAAGTGCTGGGCGAAATTCCACACACGCCTCTGGAGGAGGCCGTGGCTGAAACGATTGCCTTGTTTACTGATGCCCTGGCGCAAGGTAAAATCAGCGCCGAAGAATAAGCTTTGAACCCAAGAATTGGAGTAAAAAATGAAATTATTAAATTTCCGAACCCCATCAAACCCGAATTATCGCCTGGGTGTCAAGCTGCCGGGAGGCTGCCTGGACATCCAGACAGCATGCAGATCCATGCCTGGTTTGGATTGTCCCCGGTCACTCAATGAGTTGTTTGCCGGAGGACATTCCGCACTGGAATCCCTGGCGGTGATGGTCAGCCGGGTGATGGATCAGGATGAGAATACATGGGTCCTGGACGAGTCGACAGTTGAGTACGGTCCCTGTGTGCCATCCGGCAAGAAGATCATCTGTGTGGGCTTGAATTACCGCCAGCATGCTGCCGAATCGGGTCTGGCGGTTCCAGAAACTCCGGTGTTGTTCTCCAAGTTCGGCAATGCACTGGCAGCCTGCGGCGAGGATGTTCCCCTGGGGAAGAATGCGGTCCAGTACGATTACGAGGTTGAGCTGGTGGCGGTAATTGGCAGAGGCGGGAAGCACATCCCGGAAGCTGGAGCGCTGGAGCATGTCTTCGGTTACTGCTGCGGCAATGATCTCAGTGCCCGCGACCTTCAGATGCGCACCAGCCAATGGCTGCTGGGCAAGACCCCGGATAAGTTCATGCCGGTCGGTCCCTACCTGGTCACAGCGGATGAGATCGGAGATCCGGGGACAAAGGATGTGCGCTGTTGGTTGAACGGCGAACTGCGCCAGAACTCGAACACGGCAGACATGGTGTTCTCTGTGCCTGAACTGGTCAGCTACATCAGCGATTTCATGACCCTCGAGCCTGGAGACCTGATTTCCACCGGCACGCCGCAGGGCGTGATCCTGGGCATGGCGGAGAAAGTGTGGCTCAAGCCTGGGGATGAAGTGGTGGTCGAGGTCGAGGGCATGGGGCGTTTGACCAACCGCATGGTGTCCGAAAGCTCATAGGTTCACTAGGTGAACCTGTATCAGGAGTCGTGTGCCGGATAATCTTACGATCGATGCGCACCAGCATTACTGGCAGCTGGGACGGTTCCCATACACCTGGCTGAAGCCTGAACTCGAGCCCATTTATCGTGATTTCTTGCCAGCAGACCTGGTTCCGCTAATGCAGGCATCAGGTGTCGCTCGCAGTGTCCTTGTCCAGGCAGATGCAGGCTTGGATGAGGTCGAGTGGATGCTCTCGCTTGGAGAACAGCATCCCCAGGTCGCCGGCGTGGTTGGTTGGGCAGACCTGATGGACCCGCAGCTGGACCATAAACTGGAAAAATACCGGGTTCACCGAAATTTTAAAGGGGTTCGTCCGGACGTACCGCACGATGTCGGGTCGCCTGTCGTTAAAGCGAATTTGAAGTGTTTTGCCAGGCACAGCCTGTCCTGTGACTTTTTGGTCCGCGTCGAAACTTATCCGATTGTTCATGAACTGGCGAAAATGCATCCGGATGTCAGGTTCATCCTGGATCACCTGGCGGGTGTGCGCGTTTCGCCTGAAGGGCATCCTGAATGGATGGAGAGACTGAAACCTCTTGCCGAATTGCCCAATGTTGTGATGAAGCTTTCAGGTTACTTGAGCGCAGCAGAGCCCAGACCTCTGTCGTTAGAGACCCTGCGCCCTTACATCGAGGATGCGCTGGAATTGTTCGGCGTTGAACGCCTGATGTTTGGCAGTGATTGGCCGGTGTGCACGCTGGGTGGACCCTACGAACAGGCGGTGGGGTTGCTGCGTTCCGCGGTGGAAGGACTCAGCGATGCCGAGAAGGAAGCTGTTTGGGGCGGGACAGCGGTGAAAGTTTACCGCCTGCTGGCTTAAGCCGCCAGTTCTTCCAGGTAGGTGTTGATCTTTGGCATCCCGGTCAGCTTCTCCCTGGAAAAAGTTATTCACCAGGTTGATCACCTCAGCACGGGCGGCTTCCGCTTCCGGGTTCAATTCTTCAGCGTCTTCATCCTGCTCCAATAAACTATCACGCAGACGCAGCAGGATGCGTACGATCTCGGTCTCTTTGGGTCCTTCCAGCACCTCGATCACCGAGATGATCAACTGGTCAGCCTGCTTTACCATCTGATCGACGGTGATGGCGGTGTCCTCGTCATCGATATCGTCGATCGTTCGGATCAGCGACCATACCTGGTAGAGCAGAGCTGCGGGCTCGTCAAACAGCTCGCGCAGGTAAGCGGCTTCTTCATATCGTCCCGTGAGGCGGAACACGTTGTACATGCGTTTAGCCGCTTTACCGTAATTCGATGGTTCCCTGGAGATGTACTTGCGCACTTCCTTCTCGAGCTGATCGATATAATGATCCAGCGCATCGCCGGAGACGTGTTTGGATAGCTTGGAGAAGATCGGGATCGATTCGGCTTCCAGGTAAACTTCCTGGAAATAAGGGTCCAGATAGCCGTCGAGGGGGGTGATGGTACCATCGGGCGCTTCCCAGGTGACATCGAGCATATTGCTGACGTTGGAAAGCTGCTGGCGCTGCGGGTCGACCACCACCCAGTCCAGTTTACACCACCCCGGGTCGAGGGCTGCATCTTCCCAGCGCAGGTTCAAGGGGGTACCGTCCTGGCTCAGGGCTTCAATATGCCCGTCTTCAACCTCGGACGCACTCCAGGAGATCGGCGAGCCTTGCTTACACACCTCGCCATCTTTGATCATGGTGACCGGGAAGGAACCGAACTTGGCTTCGATGAACTGGTATCCTGCTCCGCGCATAGTGCTGAGCGCTTTTTCGCGCATGATCAGCGCCAATATTTCGCAGGCTTTTTCTCTGGTGGGTGCGATGATGTTTACCCTCTCGAAGAAATCGGCGTCACCGGGGTAGGTCTGGATCTTGGATTGTGCTGATGATCCGGAAAGCGCCAGGGCGGTCTCGACGACGCCGGGCTGGTCGTCAAAGCCGACCAGCTCACCAATTTTGCGGAAGCGCGCCAGCTCTTCGTGGCTGAAATCGAGCATGACGATCTTGTGCCCGAACACGCCGCTCTTCTCATCGATGTGGAGATCACTTTCCTTGTTTTCCAGAGCTTCAACCGTTGCCATGGCGGTTAACCACTGCAAGGCTTCAGCCTCGTCCAGTTCGATACCCAGGCGCTGGGCTGATTCGATCAATTGGGTCAAATCTTGGGGAGAATCCTAATTCATTCGCTGCTCCTTGGGGTATTCAGTTTTGGATCCCATCGTCAAGCGAAGAACGAGGGGATTGGTCTGGTTCCTGTGGTGCGGTGACTACAGGCTTAAGTGTCTGTGGACTGTGTATCCTCGAGCATCTTGCGGAATATTTCTGCCTGGTCAATGGCATCGCGCAGTGCATGGTGGGTGATCTCGCGACTGCCCAGGTAGCGATCTGCCAGGTAGGTCATCGATGTTTCGCTCCAGGCAACGTGCTGTTGGCTCATGTAATAAGCCTTGATGTCGATTGCGGTGTGCCCGAACGGGTTACGCCCCAGGTAGCGGTGGAAATAATCGCTGATGAACATCCAGTCGAAAGGAGCGTTGAACGCCAGGAATACGGGCAAACATCCTTCAGGTGTGACGCTATGAAGCCAGGCTTCGAAACTCGCCATGGCTTCTTCGGGGGGCACCCCCCGTTCTGCCAACCGCTTGATGTCCAGCCGATGTATTTTGTAAGACTTCTGGCGTAATCTTGTTGTTGACCGGCTGTAGTTCCAAGTAAAATGTTTCCGACAGGTCAGTCAATGTACAGGCGCCGATCGTCAGCAGCGAGTACTGACTTGGGTTGGGTCCGGCAGTTTCGACGTCCACGGAAATGAAGAAATCACGGTTTTGAAGGGTGTTCATCTTGTTTAAATGTACCCCAACTCCAGTTAAAACGCAAACAGAATTACTTATTGCATTTTTTGAATTTGGGAACCTATTTACTCGAAATTCGTTTTATGATTGTGTTCTGCAGGTCCATATCACGCGCCGGGGATCAGAACTGGCGCTGGTCAATCCCCTGCATGAAAGGATCTATCATGAAAAACTGGCTGCCCTTAACCCTGATGCTTGTCTTGCTGCTACTTACAGCTTGTGGTGCACCCGAGCCGACCATCGATCCCAATGAATTGGGGACGGCTGTCGCGCTGACGAAGACCGCGATGGTGGTGTTCACTACACCTACGGACACCCCTGTTTCGTCTGTTGACGAGGAATCCACCCCCACCGTGCCACAACCGACTCCCACCGTGGAACCATCTCCGACCCCAACAGAGACAGCCACTGTGACGCCCACACCGAAACCGGAGTGCACTGACCTGGCGAAATTTGTTTCCGAGACCGTACCCGATGGAACGGCTTTCAACCCCGGACAGAAATTCGAAAAGAAATGGGTGCTGCGCAACAACGGAACCTGCACCTGGACGACCGGGTACAAACTTGTCAAGGTAGGGGGCAATGACCTGGGTGAGGCAGGTCCGGTCGCCTTCACGGCAGAAGTAGTGCCGGAAAACAGCGGGGATTTTGTGGTCACTTTCACTGCCCCGGATAAGTCCGGTGAGTATCGCAGCGATTGGATGATCGAGAGTGACACGGGCGTGACCTTCGGTTTGGGCGCCGATGGCAGCAAACCGTTTTATGTTGAGATCGCGGTGGTCGAATCGGCAGAAGGTCTCGATCTGGGCACCCCGGACTGGATCGATAACTTCTCCAGCAAGAGCACATCCATGTATACGGGGGATGACAGCCTGGTTAATTTCTCGGTCAATGACGGCTACCTGGTGATGCGCGCAAAACAGACGGTAGGCGACCAGTGGCGTATGGTCAGCCGTCCGGCAATAGCGGATTTCTACCTGGAGGCGATCTTCGAGATGGGTGATACTTGCTCGGGCAAGGATAACTACGGTTTCATCGTGCGCGCCCCGGGAAGCCAGCAAGGGGTAGTCGATTCCGGGTATGTCTTCGGTTTTTCTTGTGATGGCAGGTACCGCTTCTACCGTATGGATAGTGGTGTTTATTCAGGTGTCCAGAACTGGACTGCCTCCGCAAACCTGAATGGTGGGACAGAGAAGGTCAACAAGATCGGCATACTGGCGGTCGGCGATACCCTGGCAGTATACATCAACGGCGCCAAGGTGGCGGAATGGACAGACGGGGTTTACGGGAAAGGCGTGTTTGGCTTGATGGTTGGTGCACAGAACACCCCCAACCTTGATGTGCGCGTGGATCAGATCGCAGTCTGGAGTGTACCGTAACTCACATAAATCCGAAAGATTCAAACGGGAAACTGCGAGAGCTGCTTGAGGAATCAAATGGTCGCTTCGTGGATGTGCACAATTACCATCTCCTCAGGCTGCCGGAAGGGCACATGAGCGTGGATGCAACCTGGTCGCTGGCGACCCTGGGGACAGGCACGGTTGTTAATGAGCGTTTCGTTCTGGGTGAGGATCAAAAACTGGCTTGCGATGCTCTGGAATCTTGGGTTGTACCCGATGATCGCGATGCCGAGGAATTCAAGCAGGAATTACTTCAGTCTAATTTCACTCGCCAGGAATTGGAGCACAGAGATGCGTTCATCAAGGCATTGGGAGAAATATCTATCAGGGAATGACAGGTCAGGATGTCTCACCAAGCGACCAAATGAATGCAAAAAAACAGGACCATGGCGAGATTTTGACAGGATACTATGATGTTCAAACGTCAGTTGGATTTGCGCTCAGAACCAGTCAGGCGGATCGTGGCGCTGGGTGAAAGTACCACCTGGGGCTACTCGGTATCTGAGAAAAGCAGATGCTGGGTTAATCAGGTTGCCGGGTTGCTGGAGGAATTCCAGGGCAGCGAGATTGAATTGATCAACCAGGGCATTGGCAGCAACGTATTGACTCCGGAATGCCCATCCTATGCTGCCTCGGCGAAACCTTCGGCGTTGGAGCGCGTAGATGCTGATCTGATCGCGCATAACCCGGACATGGTTTTTCTCTCCTACGGGCTGAACGATTCGCGCGGAGGCACGCCGCCGGAAACCTTCCGGCGCGCTTACCAACAACTGATCGACCGCATCCGAGCCAGGATCCAGCCAACCATCGTGTTGCTCAATACTTACTATATGCACGAGTTTTTTTACAAGAACTGTGAGCACTGGGAAGAGTCCAGTTACGAACTAACTGAGGTGTACAACCTGGTCATCCAGCAAATCGCAGAGGGCAAACTGCCTCATCCTGGCGGATATCTACACCGCCGAGGTCGGTGTGGACTGGATCATCGATCAGGACCACTGCCACCCGAACGACCTGGGTCACCGGATCATTGCCAACCGCGTATTCGAGTCCATCGTGCGCAACTGCAGCTTCGTGGCGCGGCAGATGCCATCGGAAACCCTGATCCATTCATTTGTAGAGAAGTATGGCAACGGTCCGGATCTGCCATCGAAGTATGGGGAACACCTCCTTCAGAGGTAAGAACGAGAATTCACTCTCGTGACTGGAAGCCGGTAAAAATCGAATAAAGGTATAATTCCTCCATGTCCACGATAGATGAGATCAAGGCACGCATCGATATCGTAGACCTTGTCTCCGAGTCGGTGCAGCTGCGCCGGTCGGGTAAAAATTACACCGGCTTCTGCCCCTTCCATTCCAACCAGCGCACCCCCGCCTTTGCCGTGTTCCCCGATTCGGGCACCTGGCGCTGCTTCGGTCAGTGCAACGAGGGTGGTGATATCTTCCGCTTTGTGATGAAAAAAGAGGGCTTCGATTTCGCCGAAGCCCTGCGCACGCTGGCTGAAAAAGCCGGTGTGACCTTGCACAAGCCCACCGAGCGCGAGCAGGAGATCGCCGAGGAGCATGCTTCCCTGCGCACCCTGCTGGAGGATGCGGTGACCTTCTACCGCCACCAGCTGATTGCTACGGAAGGTGGCGCGCACGCTCTGGCATACCTGCGCGAGAAGCGCAGCCTGTCCGACGAAACTATAGAAGCATTTGGGCTGGGTTATGCTCCGTCTGGTTGGGACACTAGCCTGAATTATTTCAAGAACAAAGGTTACAGTGAAGAAGAGCTGGTTGATGCCGGTCTTGTGACTGTGCGCGACGACGGCAGTTCGGAGGGGCGTTCCGGGTTCTATGACCGTTTCCGCAATCGGGTACTGTTTCCTATCCGTGACGAGCGCGGCAGGATGGCAGGTTTCGGGGCGCGCATACTGAACCCTGATGATTTCCCCAAGTTCCTCAACTCTCCCCAGGGTCCACTGTTCGATAAGGGACACCTGCTCTATGGACTGGACGCGGCGCGGCGTGCAATCCGCGAGGCAGGTCAGGCAGTGATTGTGGAAGGATACCTGGATGTCATCGCCCTGCACCAGGCGGGTTTTCGCAACGCAGTTTCGCCGATGGGCACGGCGCTGACTGCCCACCAGCTGTCCTTATTAAAGCGCTCCAGCGACCAGATTATCCTGGCGCTCGACCCGGATGCCGCAGGTGTGCAGGCGACCATGCGCGGTCTGCAGATCGCACGCCAGTCCATGGACCGCAGCAGTGACCCGGTATTCGACACGCGCGGCATGTTGAGTTTGAAGTCGCGTCTGCAAGTAGATATCCGTGTGGTGACCCTGCCTGAAGGGGAAGACCCGGACGAGGTGGTGGCGCGGGATGAACAGCTCTGGGTCAACCTGGTCAAAGAGGCAAAGCCTGTGGTGATCCACGTGATGGAAACGCTGGCGTCTGGGCAGGACCTGGATGACCCGCGGGTGAAAACAGAGCTTGCCCGTCAGGTGCTGCCCCTGATCGAGGATGTGCCTGATCCGATCGAGCGTGACACGTACCGTCAGCGCCTGGCGCGGTTGCTGCGGGTCAGTGAACGCGCACTGCTGGAGATCGGACCGAGTCCCGTACGGCGCAGCCGGCGTCTGCAAAGCAAGCGGACTACGCTTCCGCAGCAGGCTGATCCGGGCATGACGCAGGAAGGGCAGTCCGAGGACGAAACCACGCCGGTTGTGTTGAGCGCGGGCTACAGCCTGGAGGCACACATCCTGGGTATCTTGCTGCGTCGTCCGGATTTGCTTTACCAGGTTGACCGACGTTTGCAAGAAGCACAGCTTGCCCGTTTAGTGCCTGAAGATTTCAAACACTCGGATCACCGCACGATCTTCCGCTTGCTGCAGGAGTCGGTCGATCAAGACATGGCTGAACCATTGGATTTTGTATTGGGACACCTCAATCTGGAAATAATGGACGTGGCTGATGGTGTTCTGGGGATGACTGCCAGGCTGAATCCGAATGAAGACAGGGTTTTCGATGACTTGCTTCGGGCTATACTGGATCTGCGCCGCCGCAGCCTGTACCAGGATATGGATTACCTGAGATTTCTGCAAGAAGAGGCGCAGACCGAGGGCGATTTACGTGCCAATCAATACAGCCAGATGGTACTGCAGTATACACGCACGAAGATGCTGCTTGATAAAGCTCTTGGACGCTATACCAGCAGGCTGGCTGAGACACCTTGAGGCAGTTGGTATGACAGATCAGGACGAGAACGATACTTTTGAAGAAGAACCGGTTGATGAGATCTTGCTTGTGGGGGATGAGTTTGAGCCAGAACAGGTGGATGTTGAACGGGAGCTGCTATCCAAAACCAGGTTTATGGTGGAGATCAGTGATGATCCGGTTCGCCTCTATCTGAAAGAGATTGGCAATTTCGAGCTGTTAAAAATTGATCAGGAATTCTGGCTCGCCACGCGCCTGGAAGGGGCGCCGCGCCTGGATTTATTCATCCGCCAGCACCCGATGGTGAAAGAGTCGGCGGCTGGGAAGCAGTCGGCGTCTGGTGACCAGGATGTGCATGGTAGCCAGGGTATTCTCGACGAACGCGGAATTTACCGTGCGCTCTTCGATGATTTACGCACTTCCTGGCAACGGCTTGTGGAGGATACCCAACGATTGGGTTTCGAATGCCCGGATCTTGGTCTCATCCTCGCAGAGGCACAGATGCTGCGGCAGACCTGGCAGCTTGGAACCCCATCATACCTGCACTCCTATCTTGATAACGGTCTTTGGGGCAAAGACCCGTTATGGGATGGCGTCGCACGCCAGGCGTTCGCTGTGTTCCTCTACCTTTATATGATGCCGGATTGTTTCGCGGTCGTGTTGAAACGCAATATTGACCGGCATGGCGGTTTACCCACTGAACGTACCTTTGCGCGCTACTGTCCCAAGAAAGGGGATGAGCTGGCAAACGAACTGGCGCAGATACGCGTCCGGACGGCTGAGGCGCAAAACGTGATCATCCGGGCAAATCTGCGGCTGGTTGTCAGCGTTGCTAAAAAGTTTACGGGAAGAGGCAGTTCCTTGCTGGACCTGATCCAGGAGGGCAACATCGGCTTGCTTAAGGCGGTGGAGAAATTCGACCCAACGCGCGGGCTACAAGTTCAGCACCTACGCTACCTGGTGGATACGCCAGGCAGTCAGCCGCTCGATCGCCGACCAGGCGCGCACAATCCGCATCCCGGTGCATATTTTCGATGCCATCAACCACCTGATGCGCGTCCAGCGTAAACTGATCCAGGAATTGGGGCGCGAGCCGTCAGTTGAGGATATCGCCCTTGAGGCAGGTTTCCTAGAGCCGCAGGACCACCAGGAGATTCTGCGCTTGCGGCTTGAAGACCTGCCGGTTTCGCCCGAACTGCGCAGGCGTTGGGAACGCGCTTCCGCCAAGGTAAACCGTATCCTGCGCGCCATGGAGGAGCCGATGTCGCTGGACGGCCCGGTCGGCAGCGGGGACAGCAGCCAGTTGGGCGACTTCATCGAGGACGAGGATGCCCTTGAGCCGATGGACGCTGCTGCCCGCGATATGCTGCGAGAATCGATGCAGAGCGCCCTTGCGGTGTTGTCGGACCGGGAACGCCAGGTACTCGAGATGCGCTTTGGTCTCATGGATGGCAAGGACCACACCCTGGAGGAAGTGGGGGAGCATTTCAAAGTGACACGCGAGCGCATCCGCCAGATCGAAGCCAAGGCGCTGCGCAAGCTGCGCCACCCGACGCGGCAGCAGACCGTTGCGAGATTTTCTCAGTTGATGCGCGGCGAGGCTCTACTAAAACCAATCCGTTTGTGAAATTTGACACCTATGGGTGCGTGTGATAAACTTGTTCGTCAGGTGATACTTTACCATTTTTGTCTGATTATGTTGCCGCACGATTGAGGCTGGGATGTTAAACCAATATCTACCATTGATCATACTGCTGGTTATTTCTACCGTTTTAGCGGGGATCGCTCTTGTTCTTGGTCAATTGTTCGGACCAAAACGCCCCACAGAGCGAAAGTCGGTGCCGTACGAATCAGGCATGCGCCCGATTGGTCCTGGAGCAAGGCGAATGCCCATCCATTTTTACCTGGTGGCAGTCTTGTTCATCCTCTTTGATATCGAGGTTGTCTTCTTTCTACCATGGGCGATCGTCCTGCGCAAGCTGGGCTTGTTTGGGTTGATCGAGATGGGCATTTTTATCGGTATCCTTCTGGTAGGTTTCGCCTATGCGTGGAAGAAAGGAGCCCTGGAATGGGACTAGGCCTGAAAGCTTCAGGTTAATGGGAATAGGTTATGGGAATAGAGCAAAAATTACCTAAGTCTGGTTCAATGGGGGCGGTAACCATCAAGCTGGAGGATGCCGTGAACTGGGCGCGAACAAACGCCATGTGGCCCATGCTTTTTGGTCTGGCATGCTGCGCCATTGAGATGATGTCGGCGCAGGCTTCGAATTACGACATGAGCCGATTTGGGATGGAGCTCATGCGCGCCAGCCCGCGCCAGTCGGATTTGATGATCGTTGCCGGGCGCGTGTCGCGCAAGATGGCACCCGTCCTGCGCCGTCTGTATGACCAGATGCCGGATCCAAAGTGGGTGGTCTCGATGGGCGATTGTGCTTCGTGCGGGGGTGTATTCAACAACTATGCGCTGGTCCAGGGAGTGGATGAGGTGGTGCCGGTGGATGTGTATGTGTCCGGGTGTCCCCCGCGCCCCGAAGCACTGATCCATGGTATCTTGACGCTTCACGAAAAAGTGCGTGGAGAGAAGTTGGTGGGCTGATGCAAGAACAAGATGTAGCAATGAAACTGGTGGAACGCTACGAGCTGGAAATGAGTGAATTCCGCGGGGATGTCAGCCTGACTGTCCCTGAAGGGAAGATCGTGGATGTGTGCCAGACGCTGCGCGATGAGTTTGGCTTTGAGATCCTGGTCGAGGAGACGGCAGTCGATTACTGGCCCCAGCAAACCCCCCGATTCCACGTAGTGTACGGTATGCGCTCACTCAAGCAGAACCTGCTTCTGCTACTGCGGGTGCCTTTGGACGGGAACGCGCCTTCGCTGCCGACCATCGAGAATATTTACGCTAATGCAAACTGGTTCGAGCGCGAGCTATGGGACATGTTCGGCATTCGTTTTGAAGGGCATTCTGACATGCGCCGCATCATGATGCCCCAGGATTGGGAAGGTCACCCGCTGCGCAAAGATTATCCTCTCGGTTACGAAGAAGTGCAGTTCAGCTTCAATTTCGATGAGATCAACAAGCGCAAACCGTACGCGTCGCTAAACTTTAGCGCTGATGAGGCGCCGGGGACGGCGGCGCCGAGGGCGGCGGCACCGAATACATCTGCGGGGAAGGAATAAATTGGCTGAAATAGAAACCGGGAACACTGCTGCTAATGCTACCGCCGACCCTGGCGGCGCTGCCACCATGGATGTTTCATTCGATGAGATCAAGCACCTGGTTTCTGACCGGGCGATCGAAGGCGAGACTGTGCTTTTGAATATGGGACCGCAGCATCCGAGCACACATGGGGTGCTGCGATTGCTGCTTGAACTGGACGGCGAGATCGTGGTCAACTGTATCCCGGATGTCGGTTTCCTGCACACAGGCATTGAAAAGAACATGGAAGCCAAGACCTATATCAAAGCCGAGGTGATGAGCGACCGGATCGATTATCTAAACACGGTGGGAAACAACCTGGCTTACTGCATGGCGATCGAAAAACTTTGCGAGCTGGATGTGCCCGTGCGTGCCCAGGCGATCCGCGTAATCCTGGTCGAGCTTCAGCGCATCGCCTCCCACCTGGTCTGGCTGGGTACCCATGCACTCGATCTGGCAGCCATGTCTGTCTTCCTTTACTGCTTCCGCGAACGCGAGATGATCCTGGATATCCTAGAGCTCTGCTCCGGACAGCGCATGATGACCACCTTCATCCGCCCGGGAGGGCTGTGGCGCGATGTGCCGGTCGAATTCGAGGAAGCAGTACGCAGTTTTATTGCGGTTTTTCCCAGGCGGATTGATGAATACGAAGCCCTGCTGACGCGCAACCCGCTTTTCCTGGAACGCACGCGCAACATTGGCTATATTTCTGCGCAGGATGCGTTGAATTGGGGTTTGACCGGACCGCCGCTGCGCGCCTCAGGCATAGACTACGATCTACGCAAAGTGCGCCCCTACATGGGTTATGAACAGTATGACTTTGCTGTGCCAACTCATACGGACAGCGATACCTACGCGTGCTACCTGGTTCGCATTGAGGAAATGCGCCAATCCTTGCGTATTGTGCAGCAGGCGCTGGACAATTTGCCTTTTGGACCCGTCATCAGCAGCAACCGCAAATATGTCCCCCCGCCGCGCGCGGAGCTGAGCACAAGCATGGAAGCGGTGATCCACCATTTCAAGCTGTGGACGGAAGGGTTCAACCCGCCCAAGGGCAGTGTGTATTCCGCGGTGGAATCGCCGCGCGGTGAGTTAGGCGTGTATCTGGAGAGTGACGGAGGACCTAAACCTTACCGCGTACACTGGCGCACGCCGTCCTTTACCAACCTGCAGGTGCTGCCGGTTCTCGCCAAAGGGGTCTTTGTCGCTGACCTGGTTGCCTTGATCGGCACCGTTGATATTGTTTTGGGAGACGTCGACCGTTGAGGCTCATAAATAAGGATCTTTTATGAGAAATACAATGAACAGTACCGCGCCGCGTGGCTCTATAACCGGCACATCGCTGCGTGATAAATATCCTGGAGAGATCGAGCGTATTCTTGGAAAGTACCCGGCAGAGCGAAAGCAAGCCGCGGTGATGCCGCTGCTTTACCTGGCGCAGCGCGACGGGATGTATGTCACCAAGTCTGATCTGGCAGACATCGCCGAGATACTCGAGATCTCCACCACGGAAGTGGCTTCGATCGTGGGCTTTTACAGCCTGTATTATGATGCGCCAGCAGGGAGATACCGTGTGCAGGTGTGTACCGACCTGCCGTGTGCGCTGCGCGGCGCGGAGGAATTCCTCGAAAAATTGTGCGACAACCTGGGCATCCAGGTTGGCGAGACAACCGCAGACGGCATGGTCACTGTGGAGCACGTGATGTGTCTTGCGGGCTGCGATCACGCACCGATGTTCCAACTGCAAAGCGGTGAAGGATTGGAATATCACGAAGACCAGACGGTCGAAAGCGCATTGGCGACAATTGCGAAGCTGAGGGCGGGCGGCGATAATTTGGATACTCATTCGGAGGAGGAAGGGTGATGGCTGATGTGCCGACTTCTGAAACACATACTCCTGCGACACCGCGACATCCCGGATATTGATGACCTGGTGGTTTACCGCCAGCATGGTGGTTATGAGGCTTTCAAGAAGGTTGTCACCGAGATGAAACCTGAAGAAGTGACCGAGGTGGTACGCGCTTCCGGGTTGCGCGGCAGAGGCGGCGCCGGGTTCCCCACTGGGATGAAGTGGCTGTTCATCGATAACCGCAGCTGGCCCCATTATGTGGTGGTCAATGCCGATGAATCGGAACCAGGCACTTTCAAAGACCGCGAGATCATGGAGCGTAATCCTTACCAAATGCTCGAAGGTGTTGCCATCTGTGCCTACGCCATTGGTGCCAACGCAGCCTATATTTACCTGCGAGGGGAATTCTGGCAGGTCGCCCAGCAGCTGGACCGCCATATTGAAACACTGCACGAGCAGGGTCTCCTTGGAGATAAGATTTTTGGATCAGATTATTCTCTGCAGCTCTTCACCCACCTGGGTGCGGGTGCTTACATCTGCGGTGAGGAAACTGCCCTGCTCGAGTCCATCGAAGGAAAATTGGGTCAGCCGCGCTTGAGACCGCCATTCCCGCCCTCATATGGGCTTTTTGGTAAACCCACGGTGGTGAATAACGTCGAGACCCTCGCCAATGTCCCTCTGATCATCGCCAACGGCGCTGACTGGTACCACATGATTGGCACGGAACGCAGCCCGGGCACGAAAATCTTTTCACTTTCGGGCAAGGTTAATAAGCCAGGGAATTACGAGCTGCCTCTGGGGACGACTTTCCGCGAGCTGATCTTCGAGCACGGCGGCGGCATCCCTGAAGATCGCAGCATTAAAGCCATCATGGCAGCGGGGGCTTCATCTTCCCTGATAGTTGCTGATGAAAAAGCCCTGGACACCAAAATGGATTATGAGAGCGTGCCCTCTTTAGGCGCACAATTAGGATCGGCATCCGTGATCGTTATCGACGATAGTGTGGGCATCGACTGGCTGGTGAGTAAAACAATACAGTTTTTCCGCCACGAATCCTGTGGGAAGTGCACCCCCTGCCGTGAGGGCACATTCTGGATGAGCCACCTGACGAAACGAATTACCGATCACAAGACTAACGGAAAGGCAAAGTCTGAAGATGTCGACCTCCTCCTTGAGGTTGCCAACCAGGTAAAGGGGAAGTGCCTGTGTGCGCTGGGTGATTTCTCTACGGAGGCGGTAATTTCTGGGATCGAGCGTTTCCGCCCGGATTTCGACCGCGCAGTCAACGCCCGTAGTAACGAGGCTGGAAGTATGCCGCTTGGTGACAATGGAGCTAAGCATGGGTGAACAAATCGGTGAGCCAATGGCAATGAAACAGGTTTCTCTGACCATTGACGGTATTGATGTCACCGTGCCAGAAGGGACGTTGATCGTGAACGCTGCCAGGAAAATTGGCATCGACATCCCCGTATTTTGTTATCATCCCAAGATGGAGCCGGTGGGGATGTGCCGGATGTGCCTTGTGGAAGTGGGCAGACCGGTGATCGACCGCACGACGGGTCAGGTGATGGTCGATGAAGACGGCTCACCCAAGGTGCAGTTTGGCGCCAAACTAGAGACAGCCTGCACCACCCCGGTCTCGGAAGGCATGGTCGTCCTGGGAGCGAGCGAGAAAGCCAAGGCGGGACGAGAGGACATCCTCGAATTCCTGCTGACCTCACACCCATTAGACTGCCCGATCTGCGATAAGGGCGGTGAATGCCCCCTGCAGAACCTGACGATGAGCTTTGGTCCGGGTGAGAGCCGCTACATCTTTGATGAGAAGAAACGTATGGCGAAACATGTGCCCCTGGGGGAGATGATCTTCCTGGACAGGGAGCGCTGCATCCAGTGCGGGCGCTGTGTCAGGTTCCAGGACCTGATCGCCGATGATCCGGTGATTGGGTTTGCCCAGAGGGGGCGCAGCCTGGAGATCGTCACTTATTCAGAACCAGGTTTCGACTCTTATTTCTCTGGCAACACGACCGATATCTGCCCGGTCGGCGCTTTAACTACGGCGGATTTCCGCTTCCAGGCGCGGGCTTGGGAATTGAATGCCGCGGCTTCAATTTGCACCCACTGCCCGGTAGGCTGCAACCTTACTTACAACGTGCGCCGTGAGGCTGTTTCGGGTGGGGATGTGGTCATCAAGCGGGCGATGCCGAGGCAGAACGAGCAAGTTAATGAAATCTGGATCTGCGATAAGGGCCGTTTCGGCTACCATTATACGGAGAGACCCAACCGCATATTGCAGCCGATGATCCGCAGGGGAGGGGCTTATCCGAACGGGAACCTGGAACCAGCCTCCTGGGAGGAAGCCCTGGATGTGGTTGCAACCCGTTTTAAATCAGCGGGGAACGAGCTGGTGACCCTGGCTGGCGGTCGTCTTTCGAATGAAGACTTGTATACCTTGCACTCCTTGACCAAAGAATTGGGTGGCAAACCGGTGCTTTACTCCACGATGGCAGGCGGTGATCTGGTTGCTCGGGTGGGACTCGGAGCCGGCAGTGATTTCGCTGCCATGGGTGACGAGACCACCATCCTGGTGGTGGCGTGTGACCTGCAGGAGGAAGCGCCGTTATGGTGGCTGCGCGTGAAGCAGGCTGCCGAACGCGGGGCGCAATTGATTGTCGCCAATCCAAGGCACACCAAGCTCGATCGTTATGCACGGGCGAGGCTGCGCTATCCATACGGCAGCGAAGCCAGCGTGGTGTTAGAAATGGTGAATGCCCTTTCGGCAAAAAAACCGGACACAGGTTTGGAACCGAAAGAGAAAGGATTACGCACCCTTCTGCGTGAGCCTGCTTTCCGTGAGGCTGTTGAAGTCTTTGCAGAAGCGGAAAATGGTGTGGTCATCTTTGGCAGTGAGGGCACAGGATTGGAAGCATCGACAGCGCTGGCACAGGCATGCGCTAATCTGCTCATAACCACCGGTCATACCGGAAGGGCGAATAATGGTCTCCTGGGGGTCTGGCAGCGGGCGAACGATCAGGGCGCCTGGGACATGGGTTTGCGTCCTTCTGTGAGTCTCTGGCAGGAAATGCAAAGCGCCAAAGCCCTTTACCTGGTCGCGGCGGATCCTGCAGGGGACGATGCGGCAATTCTGGAAAATCTTTCTAACGGTGATGAACGCTTTATCGTAGTCCAGGAGCTGGCAATGACCCAAACGGCACAGCTTGCCGATGTCGTCCTGCCTGTTAAGCCATACACTGAACGCGAGGGAAGCTACACATCTGGCGAGCGGCGCGTGCAGCGCTTCTACCCCGTGGTTCCTGCGAGCGTTTATGCCGGCAGCAATGGCGGTTATACCAGCGGCGCCAGAGTGGACTATGCAGTAAGCGCTGAAATTGCCAGCAGACTGGGTCTGGAATTAGGAGATGGCGCGGCATCAGGGGGGATAGCATCGAGGGCGATGGCATCGAAAGCGATGGCATCGAAAGCGATTGCTTCACTGGTGATGGAAGAAATCAGCGCAAACATTCCTGATTACGCTGATGTTACTTACCAGAAGCTGGCGGAGGTCACGGAGCAATGGCCCATCATCGGCAGGGAAGACCTGTATTATGGCGGTACATCCTACGAGAATCGCCAGGGACTGGGTGTGCAGCTCAGCCCCGGCAGATCAGCGCGGTGAGACGACGCCGTTGGGGTGGGTCCAACCACCTCCTGCTTTGGGAGCGCCTGGCGAAAGCGATTCACCTGGAGTCAAACTGGTGGCAGTCCCGGTGACGCGCCTTTACGACCGTGGAAATACGCTCCTGTCCGCGACCGTGCTGCAGTCCCGCATCCCTGAGCCTACCGTTTACCTCAACCCGCAAGATGTTGGTGATGGTACTTCGGGCGTGCCGGGTGAGGCCTCAGGTGAGGCCTCATCAGAGGGGCTGCGTGTTGTGGTTACCCTGGACAACCGGGAATACCAGGTCCTCGCCCGTCTGGATCAAGACGTGCCAGCTGGCGTGGTTCTCGTGCCGCGCAGCATGGGGCTGCCTGTCATTCAACCAGTAATTATTGAACTGCAGTTGATAAGTGCCGGTGCTGCCATAGGGAGCGTGGATGCATGATTGATTTTGCCCTGGTCATCGAGTGGATCATCAAATCCATCATTATTGTAGTGGCGTTATTGACCGGATTTGCTTACCTGACGCTTTACGAACGCAAAGCCCTGGCGCGCATCCAGGTGCGCATCGGTCCTAACCGCGCAGGTCCATTTGGTCTGCTGCAGCCGATTGCCGATGCCATTAAGTTGATCTTTAAAGAAGAGCTTATTCCGGGCATGGCGGACAAGCGCATCTTCATCCTGGCGCCGATTGTCACGGTGGTGCCTGCGCTGGTGATCCTGGCGACAGTGCCCTGGGGCGGCACGGTAACGGTGTTTGGCAGGCAGGTCTCGCTTTCGCTGACGGACCTGAACGTAGGTGTGCTTTACATCCTTTCGGTGGCTTCCATCTCCGTTTATGGGATCGTCCTGGCGGGCTGGTCTTCGAACAACAAATACGCCACCCTGGGTGGGATCCGTTCGACCGCCCAGATGATCAGCTATGAGCTTGCGCTTGGGCTGGCTTTTGTGCCCGCGATCCTGCTGACAGGATCGATGAGCCTGGGAGATATCGTCAACGCACAGGCGGAGATGGGATGGTTCGTGATCTGGCAGCCCGTTGGGGCGATGGTGTTCTGGATTGCATCGCTGGCGGAGGTCAACCGTGCACCATTTGATATGCCTGAGGCGGAGCAGGAACTGACTGCAGGCTATCACACAGAATATTCTGGGATGAAATTTGCCTTGTTCTTCATGGCGGAATACATTAAGATGATCGCTGTAAGTGTGATCGCCGCGACGCTCTTTTTTGGCGGCTACCGTGGACCCTTTATTGATCAATTCCCCTGGCTTGGTCCCATTTACCTGTTTGTTAAGGTGGGGCTGCTGCTCTTCGGGATGATCTGGACGCGTGCGACCCTGCCGCGAATCCGCTATGATCGTTTAATGGCGTTCGGCTGGAAAATCATGCTCCCTCTCGCACTGCTACTGGTGATCATCACCGCAGTCGGTGTGGTATTGGAAGTTCTCTGGCTGATCCCAGTCTTGAGCTTGCTGATTTTGGCGGTGGTCGTCACTCTCACCGCACGCGGTACTTCCAGCACGCTATCACACCCATCATCACATTCTGCTGGGGGACCTAAAGGCAAAGGGAAATTGGAGGTTAGGTAGACGATGTTTACAGAAATTGCACGAGGCCTGGCGACAACGTTTCGGGAACTATTTTCGAAGCCTGTTACGATCCAATACCCGGAGGAAAAACGGAAAGTGCGCACGCGGTTCAAAGGCAGGCACTTTTTAAACAGGTACGAGAACGGGCTGGAGAAGTGCATTGGCTGTTCGCTTTGCTCTGCAGCCTGCCCGGCGGATGCCATTTTTGTGGAGGCGGCGGAGAACACAGATGAAGAGCGTTATTCACCCGGTGAACGCTATGCAAGGGTGTACGAGATCAACATGCTGCGCTGCATCTTCTGTGGGTACTGCGAAGACGCCTGCCCGACTGAAGCGATTGTATTGGGCGATAATTATGAACTGTCATTTTACGACAGGCATTCGGCGATATACGACAAGTCAATGCTGCTGGAACCGCTTAAAGGGAATGGGAAGACGACACCCCAGGTGACCGAACCTGGAAAGTTTGACCGCTCGATACCGGTCATGTTGAACCCAAAGGATTAGGCCTAAAGATCAGGCGCAGCATGGACAGTGTAACAGCATGAACTTCGAAATGATTTCCTTTCTTATCCTGGCATTGATCGCCATTGTCACAGCGATTGGTATGCTGGCAAGCCGCAACGCAGTTTATTCAGCCCTTCACCTGATCGTCAATTTCGGCTCTGTAGCCATGCTCTACCTGATCCTGGGAGCGCCGTTTATCGCCCTGGCTCAGGTCACGGTTTATGCAGGCGCGATCATGGTGCTCTTCCTCTTCGTGATCATGCTGCTGGGTGCGGAGCGTTTAGATGAGAGTCTGGGTGACCAGAGCCAAGACACTGCCCAGGTGCGTGCATTGAAATGGCAGAAACCTACCGCCATCATTCTGGGCATTATCCTGTTGGGTCAGGCAATGGCGCTGATCATCTTCCGCGAGCACCTGATGCCGCAAGCGCCAACATTGGTAACAGAATTCTCCAACCCGCTGAAGCTTGCGGAGGAGCTCTTCAACAGTTACTTGCTGCCTTTTGAGGTGACCTCTGTGCTGCTGCTGGTAGCGATGATAGGAGCGATCGTACTCACCCGCCGCCAGACGCGTGAAGAGCGTTTGAGGAGATTGGCGCGCACTCAGAATGCAGTTGTGCAGGATGAAGGCGAACAGGAACCGGATGCTTTGGTTTCTGCGGGTGAGGTCGGCTCTGCTGAAACCAGCGCCGATGAGATCAGCGCCGATGAGATCAGCGCCGATGAGATCAGCGCCGATGACCAATCCGGACAGGATTGAGATAGTGACATGAGCTTATTCTTTTTGATGAATATTAAGTTGGTTGAGAAGAGGTTTCGATGCTGCCGATAGGTTATTACATCACATTATCCGCCATATTATTCACGTTGGGCGTTGTGGGTGTCCTGATCCGGCGTAACGCCATCATAATCTTTATGTCCGTGGAGCTGATGCTCAATTCTGCTAACCTTGCCTTCGTCGCCTTTGCGCGTATGTATGAATCGCTGAACGGGCAGATCTTTGTCTTCTTCGTGATGGCAGTGGCGGCTGCGGAGGTGGCAGTCGGATTGGCTTTGATTGTAGCGATCTTCCACTCCAAGAGGAGTATTAACGTGGATGAAATCAACACTTTGAAGGGATAACGGGGATGAATATTTTTAACCTGGTGCCCTGGATCGTCCTGTTTCCTGTGATTGGATTGCTGATCAACGCCATTTTTGGCGGGTTGTTCAGCCGGAGTAAGTCAGGGGAGAAGATCATAGGCACGGTCGCAAGCGCGGCTTCTGGATTGGCATTTATTGTCTCCGTCTTGCTGGCTGTATCTCTGGCAAATCACCCGGAAGGTAAAACGGTGATCCTGGCACGCTGGTTCCAGATCGGTATGTTCGAAGTCAATTGGGCATTCCTGGTAGACACGCTGTCAGTGACCATGATGCTGGTGGTTTCCGGGGTGGGTACGTTGATCCACATCTTCTCCATCGGGTACATGCACGATGATGTGCGCTTCCAGGGCGACCCCAGCCGATACCGCCGCTTTTTTGTGTTCATGAACCTGTTTATCGCTGCCATGATGGTGCTGGTCAGCGCGGACAATTACCTGATGCTCTTCGTCGGCTGGGAAGGTGTGGGACTGTGTTCTTATCTGCTGATCGGTTTCTGGTACGACAAGGGTGGTAAGCAGGGAACCGCCAACGCTACGGCGGCGAAAAAGGCTTTCGTCACCAACCGGATCGGTGATTTCGGCATGCTTCTGGCGATATTTCTGATCTTTTGGGCGTTTGGTACTTTGGATTTCCAGAGTGTTTTTGAGAAAGCAGGTGCTGTCCTGCCTGCGGTCATAGCCACCATAACCCTATTTATGCTGGTTGGCGTGGCAGGCAAAAGCGCCCAGATTCCGCTTTTTGTATGGTTGCCCGATGCGATGGCGGGTCCAACCCCGGTCTCTGCCCTCATCCACGCCGCCACAATGGTCACGGCGGGTGTCTACCTGGTAACCCGTTCAGCCCCGCTCTACAGCCTGGTACCGCAGGTGCAGAACACTGTAGCCATGGTTGGTGCTGCGACGGCGTTATTCGCTGCTACGATTGCTGTGGCTCAATTTGATATTAAAAAAGTGCTGGCATATTCCACTATCAGCCAGCTGGGTTTCATGGTCGCTGCAGTGGGTATGGGTGCGTATGCCGCCGGCATGTTCCACCTGGTCACACACGCTTTCTTTAAAGCGCTGCTCTTCCTGGGGTCTGGTTCGGTGATTCTGGGTCTTGAGCACGGGCATCATGCAGCGGCGCATAGAGAGAATGCGGCGCAGAGAGAATGCGGCGCATGGAGAAAATGCGGCGCAAGAGCAACCACAGACACATGGCGATGATCACGGAGCGCATCATTTCGACCCGCAAGACATGCGCAATATGGGTGGGCTGCGCACGCGCATGCGCACCACTTTCATTGTGTACCTCGTCGGCGCGTTAGCCCTGGCAGGCATTTTCCCCTTTGCTGGTTTCTGGTCCAAGGATGAGATCCTGGCGGAGTCGATCTCGTTGAACCCCTGGGCTTTGGTCATGCTGGTACTGGCAGCGTTTCTGACCGCTTTTTACATGGGCAGGCAGGTTTTTATGGTCTTCTTTGGCAAGCCGCGCACAACGGCAACCGAACACGCCCATGAAAATAAGCCCATCATCACCATCCCTCTCATTGCTCTGGCGGTGCTGACAGTTTTTGGTGGTGCCTTAAATCTGCCGCAGCTGCATACCTTCACTGAATGGCTTGAACATTCAAACGAGACCATCCATGCCGGGAAATTTGTGCTCTGGATCGCCCTGCTGGCCTCAGCGCTGTCACTACTTGCGATTTTCCTTGCCTGGTGGATCTATATGAGACGTCGCAGTGCGAAGACGGAGAATAAGCAGGTAGATGACCCGCTGCGAAAGATTCTGGGTGGTGTATTCACGATGCTGGAAAACAAGTATTGGGTCGATGAGGTTTACTGGGCGTTGATCCTGAACCCATACATCGCCCTGTCCAGATTTCTGGCGGATGTGGTCGACTGGCGCTTCTGGCACGACTGGTTCCACGAACAGGTCATCGCGCGCGGGTTCCGCTCGTTATCACGATTCCTGTCTGTGCAGGTGGACCTGGGTATTATCGATGGCATAGCCAATGGCCTGGCAGCAATCACGCAACGCGCTGCTGGAGGTTTGCGTCTCGTCCAGACCGGGTATGTACGCAATTATGCCCTGGGCATACTCCTGGGTTTGGTCGTCATCCTGGGTTACCTGATATTGAAATGAAACTAAGCCACTTGATTTTTAGAATAAGGCAGAAACAGATATGAACTTATTGCTCCAACCCCTGACCCTGGTCACCTTCTTCCCACTCGTGGGCGTGCTGGTGATCCTGCTGTTGAACCGGGATAAGAAAGATGCCATCCGCTGGACCGCCCTGGGTACATCCCTGGTAACTTTTGCCATCTCGATCTGGGTACTGGCAGGATTCAATCCTCAGAATACAGGTTTACAGATGCAAATCAACCAGCCCTGGATACAGGTGGATGCCTGGACGATTACTTATTCTATGGGCATTGACGGTTTGAGCATCCTGCTGGTCCTTCTCACCACCCTGCTGACGCCAATATCTATCCTTTCCACATGGAAGGCGGTAGAAGAGCGTGTGAAAGAATTCATGATCTTTTTCTTGCTGCTCGAGGTCGGTATGGTGGGCGTGTTCCTGGCGCAGGATTTGTTCTTATTCTATATCTTCTGGGAGTTCACTTTGGTGCCGATGTATTTCTTGATCGGTATTTGGGGCGGCTCTAACCGTATTTATGCCGCTATTAAATTCTTCCTGTACACCATGGCGGGTTCGGTCCTGATGCTGCTGGCGATACTGTGGCTGGGGATCGAAAGCGGTACCTTCCTGATGCCTGAGCTGATCGCTGCAGGCAGAATTCCCGCTGAAATCCAGTTCTGGTTGTTCCTGGCGTTTGCGGCTGCCTTTGCGATCAAGGTACCCATGTGGCCCCTGCATTCCTGGCTGCCTGATGCCCACGTGGAAGCGCCGACGGCGGGTTCGGTGATCCTGGCAGGCGTACTTCTGAAGATGGGCACCTATGGTTTCCTTCGATTCAATATCCCGCTCTTTCCGCAGGCTTCCCTGCAGTTAGCGCCGTGGATTGCGGGTCTTGCAGTGGTTGGCATCCTGTATGGGGCAATGGTTTCGTACGCCCAGAAGGATGTCAAGAAGCTGGTCGCATATTCATCTGTCAGCCACCTGGGTTTTGTCATGCTGGGTCTGTTCGCCCTGAACACCCAGGGCATCCAGGGCGGAATCTTGCAGATGATCAACCATGGATTGAGCACGGGTGCGTTATTTTTGCTGGTTGGCATAGTCTACGAGAGGCGGCACACACGCCTGCTGGATGATTTTGGCGGTTTGTGGAAGGTAGTGCCCATTTACGGCGTGATCACACTCATCGTGACACTCTCCTCGATGGGGCTGCCGGGTTTGAACGGTTTTGTGGGTGAATTTACCATCCTGCTAGGAGCCTGGGGGGCGGGGAGCGCAGACGGGGCTCTTGGATCATACCTGTTTGCTGGTCTTGCCGCCATCGGCGTTATCCTTGCAGCTGTGTATATGCTCTACATGTTCCAGAAGATGTTCCTGGGACCTGTTACAAAGGAAGAAAACCAGAGCCTGAAGGACCTGAACTGGCGCGAGATTGCCGTGCTGGTACCGCTGCTGGTGTTGATCTTCTGGATAGGTTTGTACCCGCAACCGTTTTTTGACCTGATGGGACCGACGGTGGAGCAGCTGGTTTCGTCGGTGCAGGCGGCAAGTGTGGCCGCGCTGCCTTGAGACTGGAAGTCTTTGAGTATACAGGTCTGAAAGGATGTTGCTATGAACATGAGTGAATTCTGGTCGAACATGGTCACCATCCTGCCGCTGGTTGTGCTGGTGGTGTGGGCTTGTGTGCTGCTGCTGGTCGATCTGTGGATTCCCAAAGAGCGAAAATCGTTAACCGCGCTGCTGTCAGCCCTTGGTTTGGTGGTGACGATAATCTTGACTCTGGTCCAGGTGCCATCTGGCACTGGCAGGCAGGCGTTCGGCGGTATGATTTCCAACGATGGATTTTCGAACTTCCTTAACCTGCTGCTACTGTTCAGTGGATTGGCGGGTATCGCCATTGCGCATGATTATCTAAAACGTACCGGGTTGGTGCGCGGTGAGTATTATGTCTTGTTATTGTTTTCTCTGTGCGGGATGCTGCTGATCACCCAGGCTGCTGACCTGATCGTGGTTTTCCTCTCGCTTGAGCTGCTGTCTATCCCTCTCTATGTCCTGGCTGGGATCGCCTTTCCGAAGCCGGATTCAGAAGAAGCCGGTTTGAAGTATTTCTTATTGGGAGCCTTCGCCAGTAGTTTTGTGGTTTATGGCGTGGCGCTGACCTTTGGTGCTACCGGCAATACATCCCTTACGGCGATAGTTTCTGCGGTAGAAGCTGGCAGCGCTAATGTGGTGCTCCTGTTGGTGGGTGCGGCAATGGTGCTGGTAGGCTTTGGCTTTAAAGTGGGTCTGGTGCCCTTCCATATGTGGACACCGGACGTGTACCAGGGAGCGCCGACGCCGGTGACCGGTTTCATGGCAGTTGGCGCTAAGGTTGCCGGGTTCGCTGCACTATTGCGTATTTTCGTGCTGGCATACCCGTCCCTGGTTGAAGACCTGACTCCTGTGATCTGGGGGCTTGCCGTCCTGACCATGGTGCTGGGGAACGTGGTAGCTATCGTGCAAAGAAACATCAAGCGTATGCTGGCATATTCCAGCATCGCCCACGCAGGTTATATCCTGATGGCGCTGGTGGCGGCGTCTCCGACGGATGGCAATCCGGATCTGGCGCCGCAGGCAGTGGCATCGGTGCTGTTTTACCTGGCAGCGTACGCAGTGACCAGCTTCTGCGCCTGGGCGGTGGTGATCGCCCTGGAACAGAAAGAGGGTAAGGGGCTGGCGCTGGCGGATTATGCCGGTTTGGGGCGCAAACACCCGCTGCTGGCGGCGGCTATGACCGTGACGATGCTGTCCTTTATCGGCATCCCGCCCACGCTGGGATTTTTTGGCAAGTTCAACCTGTTTGGTGTGGTGGTTGCCGGTGGGTATGTTGGGCTGGCGATCGTCGGTGTCCTGACCTCGCTGATCTCAGCATATTACTACCTGCCGCGTGGTGGTCACCATGTACATGAGCGACGGGGAGCCTGAGGTGCGCCGGGAGGGCTGGCTCTACCTGACCATCGCTGCGACGGCTGTGGGCATCGTGCTGCTGGGGATTTTCGCCGGACCGCTGCTGGATTGGGCAGCTCAGGCACTGCTGACGTTCTGAGGCTTAGAAGTTGTATTATTAAACCCGCAGGCTGCTGTCTGTGGGTTTGGTCGGCATAGCTCCCGATATGCACCGGACGACCCGATGCTTGCATGAGATTGCTTAATTGACAAGTGTCTGTCCTGATTCCAACTGGATAGGCGCGGTGGATATCTGTAAACCAGGTAGAGATCGCCCCGACAATCAGGATGATTTAGATCTCGAAGCCTCGTTTGATGAGCAAGTTGTGCAGGTCAACAGGTGTGGCACTGCGCAGGGCTTCGGCTCGGTGGATGGCTTTTAATAACCAGTATCCTTCGGAAAACATTACTTCAGCATCTGCGGCACTCACCCAGCGCATTTCAGCATGCTCAATCCCGATCTTGATGCGCTCCGGTTTTTGGGTGCTGCAGGCGTAGATCACGCCCAGCATCTCGAATTCCGGTTCCGCCTTGCCGCGGTAAAAGTGGGTGGTGCCGAGGATGAAATCGACCTCCACTTTAATGCCAATCTCCTCGAACACCTCCCTGTGTAGAGCCTGGGTGAAGCTCTCACCCTGGTCCACCCTGCCGGTGACACACTCCCATACTCCGGCAGCGAAGTCTTTGTCAGCGGCGCGCTTGAGCACCAGGCAGCGACCGTCCTGACGGTACACCAGCGCGCCGACCATGGCGAGGAATCGACCTGGAGGCAATGGCTTTACCCTTTCCCTTTTTTAGCAGCACACGCCGGGCTAATGAAACACGCCGGGCTAATGAAACACGCCGGGCTAATGAAACACGCCTAACGAGTTCCAGATGGCGAAATTATCTTTGAAAGGACCCACTGACCGGGCAATGAGGATGAACTGAACTTTATTGCCGGCAAGGCTGGTCAGGTCGATGTCAATTGGGGTCAGACTGCCGTTGCACAGTTCTGTCCATTCCCCGAGTTTCTTCGTATCACCACCGGTCCTATAACGGATCTCGAACTTGATCTTGCCGTCTCCACAGACGCCTGATCCGGAGGGGATCATGAACCCCAGGCGTCCTTTCAAGCGGTCGCCGGGCTGCACGAGGTACTCCGGATAAATGCCGTGGATGTATCCGTTGTCCGTACGCTTGGGGATGGTCAGCAGCAGCTTGCCGGAGGTAGCTTTGGTTTCCATGACGATACCGTCGGCAATGGTTGCGGTGCCGTTGGGGTCGGCGACATCACCGCCAAATGACAGATCATTTTCTTTGTTGTTGCCCGTACCACTGGTCCAGGTTGCTGCTGATGACTGCTTATTGAAATCATATGTCAGACCGGTTGCGCTGACGACTGCAATTTGTGTCCAGATCTTGCCGAAATTTTCACCTGTGTCACTGCGCAGCTGGAAGTTCGTGCGATATGTACCGACGGTGTCTGGCGCTTTCATCTCTACCGAGATGTCCACTGTCTCACCAGGTTGGATCGTAGTCCCAGATATGGGCGAGGATGCAGGCGCGCCGAGTGGATTGCCGCCTTCCACCACCAGGCTGTACGCAGGATTCCATGCGCAGCTTCCGGTATTCTGCAAGCGCCAGGTCTTGGTGAAGGTTTTGCCGGGAGCAAATTCGGTGTTGTCAGGGATGTTGACGTCCTTGACGAACTTAGCCTGATTGCAGGCTGCTTTTGCCGTTGGGCTGGGTGCGTTGGTCGCAGCGGAGGATGTCGCCGTGGGTTGTGCGTTGGTTGGAGATGGCGCTGCTTCAGTGTCTGACGGTTGTGCGGTCGCTGTCGGCGTTGGCGTGTCCAGACCGGGCATCAGTGTGGCAGTAGGCTGGCTGATTTCGGTGAGCTGTACCTGGAGCGTCTGCGCGGCAGCGGTCTTGATTCTGTCGGAAGCACTACCGTCCGGATCCTGGGTCAACGGCATGTTGCATGCCAGGGAAACAAACACTACCAGGAGAGGCAGCGAGAGCAATAAGAGCGGGTTCTTTTTGATCAGTTTCATGTCTTCTCCACAGCCGGCTTGCCATTGTACGGGACCGGATTGGTGTCCGCAGGGGCACAGGTGGCTTAACAGCATTATATAACTTTTTTTAAGACGGTGTGAAGCCTGTATAGGTTCCATGAAAAATGGGTCGGAGGAGATGAGCATGATCATGAATGTAGTTTCAGGTCAAGAAGGCGACTGAAGCCGCTACTACGAGTGAATGGGCGAGTTTTGTGGTAACCGGGTGAGTGGTTATGGGCGGGTCAGGAGAATGATTGGCGCCGCATACCCGAAAAGGTTGGGTGCCCAATCAGGGAGGGGGGTTTGATATAATCTGACCTGCTTTATGGGAACAGGATTTAGCGCCGATGGCATATTTTAAGGGTCGTTTTTCAACCCGCGGGTTATGGGTGTTGTTTACGAGTATCGCCTTCCCGATCCATGTCTGGGCGATTATCATGTTTTTTTTTGACTATGACTGGATAGCCCAACGCACGAATGCCTGGGACGCAGTAGGTGTGGGTGCATATGCCTTATTAATCGCACTTGTAGAAAGTACAGCGGTCTTCCTTGTCACCCTTGTGTTGAGTTTCCTGTTACCAAAGAGGTGGACGGAGACCCAACGAACAGTCCTTTTGGGATTACTGGCATTTGTCGTGTTCCTTTGGGGCGTTTTAGGGCAGCTTTATTTTCTGCCGGACACACGCCTGCCGGGTATCCTGGCGCGGTTTCTGGAAGGCAGCCGGCATCCTTTCAGGATTACGGCAGGGATTTTCCTGCTCATCACTGGGATCATGGTCGTCTTGCCAGTTTATGGCGTTATGTGCTCGAGGCAATTTACAGCATCGATGAACAGCATTTTCGAGCGGGTGGCAGTGTTAACATCTGCGTATCTGGTGATTGACATCGCTGCCCTGGTGCTGGTGATAGGAAGGAACCTGTGACAAAAGGACAGGCAGCGGGTGGTAGTAGTTCGTCACCGCGAGCGCAGGAAGGCATTAACCGCAGAGCGTTCTTGAAATTACTCGGCGCTGCCTCGCTGGGCATGGCTCTACCGGGCTCTTTTACCTGGGCAAGCCAAGAGCCCGAGGGCGCTGGATCCAGCCAGAGCTCTGGGATGCAAAATGTGCTCATCTTTGTGCTGGATGCTTTGTCCGCACACCATATCCAGCTCCACGGCTTCCAGCGTACGACGATGCCCCACCTCGCCAGACTTGCAGAAAAGGCGGTTGTGTTCCACAACCATTATTCGGGTGGGAATTTCACCTCGCCCGGGACAGCGTCTCTCCTGACAGGCACTCGTCCCTGGACGCACCGCGCACTCAACCTCAGCGATGAGGTGATTAACGATTTCGTTGAGAAGAACATTTTTTATGCTTTCCCGAAGTATTATCGCACGGCATATACACACAACGCCTTTGCCAACCGTCTGCTGCGCCAGTTCGAGCCGGGCATGACGAGTTACATCCCACGCGAAAAATTGTTTCTGCAAAGCGACCGCATCATCGACTGGCTTTTCAAAAATGATGAGGACACAGCCAACGTAGCCTGGACCCGCGCCATTAAGAATAACGAGGGTTCAGCCTATGCTATCTATTTTTCGGACCTGTACCGACGGTTTTCCAGGACCCCGAATGATTACAAAAGCGATTTCCCATTCGGCGTTCCGGTGATCAACCAGGACAATTATTTCCTATTTGAGCATGCTGTGGACTACCTTGCAGAGGCGATCCCGGCTTTCCCAAAACCTTACCTGGGATATTTCCATTTCCTCCCGCCCCATTATCCCTATAACACGCGCAAGGATTTTTACCGCTTTTTCAAGGATGACGGCTACCGTCCGCCTGAAAAACCCGAACACCTTTTTTCTCAGGATGTTACTTACAGTAAGCAGGTCAGGTTGAGCCGATTCTATGATGAGTTCATCCTGTATGCCGATGCGGAATTCGCACGCCTGTTCGACCGTCTGGATGAGTCCGGAGTCTTGAATAACACCTGGGTTGTGCTGACATCTGACCATGGTGAGTTGTTCGAACGCGGCGTCGTGCACCACACAACCCCGCTGTTGAATCAGGCGATCATCCGCATCCCGCTCTTGATTTGGGAACCGGGCAGGGCAGCGCGTATGGACATACACCAGCGCAGCAACGCGATTGATGTGCTGCCCACCCTGCTGCAGGTGACCGGGCATGATATCCCAGCATGGATCGAAGGGGACGTGCTACCGCCATATGCGCAGGAGAATTCAGCGCCGATGAAGGACATTTTTGTTGTCGAGGCGCAGCATACATCTAAGGGTGAGTCGATCAAAGCAGGGACACTCTCCTATATCCATGATCGTTACAAGCTGATCTGGTATTTCGGGTATCCCCAACTCGAAGGGGAAGGCGACCTGGTGGAGCTGTACGATATCGAAGCGGATGCAGAAGAGCTGGTTGATCTCTCCGCCGCGAGAAAAAGCATTACCAGCGAGATGCTTGCTGTGTTGAAGCAGCGACTGGATGATTCAAACCAGCCTTATCTCTGATCCCGTTTGCGCTTCCATATCGTTTTGTAACGCGCGTCCCCAGGGTAGTGCTGCTTGTTGCAGTGCTGCTTAATGCAGTGCTGCATAATGCAGTAAGCAGTATAACGCCCAGCGGCAGCAAGCCGGCGGAGCAGGGCTGGAACCAGGCTTGCTCATCCTGGCTTGATGTGGATTCTATGCTCTCCTCAGGATGTTCTTCTGGGAGGCGTTTTACAGGATCAGGTTCTACATCCGGCGCCAGGTTGATGGGATCGGGCTGCGCATCCAAGGCGACCACTTCGATCGCCGTTCCTGCCGAAACCACGACCACTCGCGGTCCCAGAGCGAATGCCCCCGACAGGCTAGGGCGCTGCTCCAGGAGCTTGAAATAATCCTCGGACAAAAAGGCGACCCTGACGGTTTCTGCCGCGGGATCATACGCGGTATCCATCCACACACCATCTTTGAGCAGGAATGTGCGCCCAGCGGCGGACCGCACCTGCCGGTCTGACTCGTATTGACCTGCAGGCAGGATCTCTGTTACCACCTCGGCTTCTACCATCATGCCCTGGTCAGCGGCTTTGCGCACCGCACTTTCACCGGCGGCGGGCTGAGGGGCGGAGAATGCCTGGATGGCATCTTCGACGATGTCCTGCCGTCCTTCAGCTCCTAGCGGCATCTCTTCTGTCACCAGGTAGGAAGTGTAAGGTGTGATAATCCCATACCGGATGCTCAGGTGCACGATCTGGTCGATTAGTTCCTCGTTAACGCCATTCAGGCGCACCTGGTTGAGCAGGTAGCCGATCTTGCGCGTCGCCCACAGCCTGGGCAAGGTCATCGCCAGCGGGTCACCAGCCGCCGACTGCTGGCTGAAAACCTGGTCTGTAAAGAGGAAGGTTTGTTCCTGGTCATCCACCGTTCCAGAAAGGCGCACATCCGTGCTACCACCCAGGCGGTAACGTCCCAGGATGACGATCTGCGAGCCGCTGAAAAGGTCTGGCAGGGGTGATGGGTAGATGTCGTGGACGCTCAAGCCGCGAAAATCCAGGGAGAGATCGATGAGCACCGGGGTGCTGATTTTGGCATAAAAGGTGGAGAGTGCTTCGTCCAGGCGTTCGCCGGGCTGCACATAATAGCTGGCGCCGTGGTGCTCCTGTGCCAGCGTGTCCAGCAGGAAAGTATCGACATCATATCCCACCCCGAAGGCGAAAAGGCGCACGCTGGCGGGTGAATACTTATCAAAATCGTTCAAGATTTGTGCGCTTTCTACCACCCCCACGGTTGGCAGCCCGTCGGTGAGGAAAACCAGGTATGTAGGTCGTTCGCTGGCGGCGATGGCAGCCGCTTCCAGCAAGGCGCGGTGGATATCTGTGCCTCCGGCGGCGCTCAGGCGGTCAATCCATCTCACAGCGTCGTTTGCCTGTGATGCGGGAACAAGTTGGTTGGCATAAACTTCTGTCTCGCTGCTGAAGCCGATAAGGTTAAACCGGTCTTCCGGGTTGAGGTGTTCGAGGATGTATCTCACTGAAGCCTGAGCCTGGAGGAATTTTTCTCCTTCCATGCTGCCCGAATGGTCAAGCACCAGGATGACGTCTTTTGGGACTACCCTGGCACCGCTTTCCGGCTCTGGCGCCATGAGTGCCAGGAAGTACCCGTCAGGCTCCTGAGCATCGGTGCTATCACGATAACTCAACAGGTGGAAGGCTTTGGTCTCACCCAGGGACACATACAGCGCGAAATCGCTGTCGGGAAGCACATCACTCGCCTCAAAGCTGGCAGTAGCGTGGAACTCATCCTCCCGGTAAACCGCCACCGGATGGCTGGGAGAATAAACTGTGCGGATGGGAGAGATGGAGGTGATCCGGGCATTCACGCTGACCTGCTCCAGCGGCTGGGCAGAGAATTTTTCTGTGCTGAGCGGGTAAACATATCGCAGCAGACCACCCTCAGCTGCCAGCGCCTGGGTATATTCGATCTCGATGCGTCGTTCGCCTCCGGGCGGGATGGGGAAGATGCTCGCCTGGACGGCGCCATGACCGGCATACTCCAGCAGAGCCGGGTCCTGCAGGCTGCTGACGATTTCCCTGTAAGTGCGCCGCGCCTGTTCGGCATCCAACACTTTCCCCTCAACAGGTTCGCCGTCAACCCAAAGCAGGAATGACGTCACCGCAGCGCCTTGCGGCAGCGGGAAAATGTACGTGCCTTCAACCGCCCAATCGTTCGGGTTGTAAAAAACCTGGTCGACGCGAGTGGTGGTGACCTGGTCGTCGATGGTGATATCCACGTGATGGTAGCGGATGACCAGCTGCACCATGGGGGATGGGAGCGGGCAGCCGTCGGGCTGCGGGCAGATGGGCGGTTCGGGGACGATGATGCCATCGGCACGAGCGGTTTGAACTGCGAACAGCGATAGAATGGTGGCTAAGAGCGCCAGGGCGGATAATTTTCGGAACATGTCTGCCTCCTCGAACGAATACACTGATCATAGGACGTATCTATTAGCTGCTGGGTTCCGCATGGGCACAAGTTTGAAAGCAACACAGGCGCAGTGGTATAATTGCGCCGCTGTATGCTGGCAGCATAAAGATAGATTGCCAGCGCAGGTAAATACAAATATCCCAGGATGATAGATTTGCCTGGTTGTTATGGATCGATAAGAAGGTAGTATGTTAGATAAACTTGCTGGAATAGTAGAGAGATATGATGAGCTCACGCGCCTGCTGAACGAAGTGGGCGACGATTACCACCGTGCTGCTGAATTGGGCAAGGAACGCTCTGATCTGGAGGAATTGGCGATGAAAGCAGCTGATTACCGAAAGGCTGTCGAGTCTCTGAATGAAGCGCGCATATTGAGCGAGGAGGAAGATGATGACCTGCGCCAGCTGGCGGAAGCCGAGATCCAGGAATTGGAGCCGCGCATTGAGCAGCTGGAAAGCGAGTTGAAGGCAATGCTGCTTCCAAAGGACCACCGCGATGAGCGCAACGTGATCATGGAGATCCGCGCCGGAACAGGCGGGGACGAGGCATCAATATTTGCCGCCGACCTTTACCGCATGTACAGCCGTTATGCAGAGCTCAAGAATTGGAAAGTGGAAGTGCTTTCGTCGAGTGAGATCGGGATTGGCGGGTTTAAAGAAATTATTTTTTTGGTCAAAGGCCGCGGGGTTTATTCCAGGATGAAGTACGAGTCGGGTGTCCACCGCGTGCAGCGCGTGCCGGTGACAGAATCACAGGGCAGGATCCATACATCTGCTGCCACTGTCGCCGTCATGGCGGAAGTGGCGGATGTCGAGATCGAGATCCCGGAGAGCGATATCCGCGTGGATGTGTTCAAATCTTCGGGTGCAGGTGGGCAGAATGTTCAGAAGAATGCCACTTCCATTCGCATCACCCACATACCAACTGGCATGGTGGTCGCCTGCCAGGATGAGCGATCCCAGCTGCAGAACCGCATCCGGGCAATGAGTATCCTGCGCGCACGCCTGTACGAGGTTGAGGAAGAAAAAAGGCAGGCTGAGCAGGACGAAACACGTCGTTCGCAGGTAGGCAGCGGGGACCGGTCTGAAAAGATACGCACTTACAACTATCCTCAATCGCGAGTCACAGACCATCGCGTCAACCTTTCCTCTTACAACCTTTCAGCGGTGATGGATGGGGATATCGACCAGTTTATCGATGAGCTTTCCACCCGTGATGAAACCGACCGCCTGGCGGCAGTTGGAATGGACGACTGACCTATGCCCTGGCTAGGCGCCCGGCAGATGGACCGCCTGGTGAAGAAACTGGCAAGGCGGTTAACGAATTCGGCGCGCAGTGATACTGCGCTGCTGGATATCCAGGCGGCAGCTGCGGGGATGCTTGGCGTAGATCGTTCCTGGGTGCTGGCGCACCCGGAATACGAATTAACCAAGCGGCAGGCAGATACCCTGACGGAGCTTGGCAGGCGCCTGGAGGCAGGAGAACCGCTGGCGTACATCCTTGGTCACCGCGAATTCTTCGGGCTTGATTTCAGGCTGAACCCGCAAGTGCTGGTGCCGCGCCCTGAGACCGAATTACTGGTGGAGCAGGCGTTGGAATGGATGCTGGAAAAATCCAGGCGTGGAAAAAATAGTCTTGCGCTCGATGCCGGAACTGGCTCCGGCTGCATCGCCGTATCCCTGGCGGTGCGCCAGCCAAGCTTGAAGGTTATCGCGGTCGATATATCCGCTGCTGCCGTGAGAACGGCGCAGGAGAACGCCAGGTTTCATGATGTCGATGACCGCGTGCACTGCCTGCAGGCAGATTTGCTGCCTCGCATCAGCCAGCCATTCGACCTGGTCTGCGCCAACCTGCCGTACATCCCATCGAAGACCCTCGAAGGGCTGGAGTTAACCAGGTGGGAACCAGCGCTGGCGCTCGATGGTGGTCCTGACGGACTTGACCTGATCCGGCGATTACTCGTCAAACTGGCAGGAAGTTCTTTCTCGACACTCGGTGTTTTGGCGCCAGAATCGCTGGTGCTGTTGGAGATTGAAGCGTCACAGGGAGCTGCTGTAGTACGGCTGGCAGAGGAAGCTTTTCCGGGAGCGCGGTGTCCAGCTGATACGGGACCTGGCTGGTCATGATCGGCTGCTGCGAATTGAGCCGGGTATAAATTAAAAGGTTTTGAGTCCATTCATTGGTGATGGGTATTTTGGAGATTACCCCTTACAGACATTACTATCGTTGTTCGAAATCATCTGCCTGCTAACCAAAAAACTATTTCGCTTTCCTCAACGCTTTTCGTGTTTTGTCTGATGCCAGCTTGCCGGTCAGGATCGAGATCGGGAGACCGGAGGGGCTGAAACTCCATTGACCGGCTTTGAAGATGTGGTTTACGGGTGTTTCCGTAGAACTAAAGATCTTGAGCAGGCGGTTTTCTGCTGGGATCGTCTCATTGGTAAACGACCATCCTGTGATGGCGCCATCCGTGTTGGCAGTAAATTTCTCGATGGTTAAAGGTGTCGAAGAAAACTGGTGAAGGATTCTGTCCTTTATCCCGGGATAAATAGAGCCATCCAGGATTTGGATAAAGGTTTTTTCGGTAAATCGTTTAAATTCATCATACATCCCCATGTCCTGGATCCGTTTTGTTAATTGATAATCGAAAAGTACGCTGATAATCAGAGCTGTTTGCCCGGGTGGAGCCAGGCTGCTGTCTCTCAGCACCGGGATGGAGATTTCATAGGTGGTTAGCGTATAAAAATCCGTCAGCCATGCTTCAATGATTTTCCAGTCGTTGGTTTCAGGGATTTCCCCCGCTGCGGATTGCCCAACCCTTTTTGGGGTGTAGAAAAAATGCTCGCTGGCAATCTCTGAGAAATAGTCCTTGTCCAGGTCAACAGCCAGGTAAACCGTGAAAACCGAATCGTTTCCTACTTTGTCTGCCAGGGCAGTTCTTTGTTCGTTGATGATGTTTTTCTGTCCCGGTTGCGAAACTTTCTCCAGTTCAATCAAATTGTATAAAGATTTTAGATCGGCAGCCCAGATCATCTGTTGGTAGCCATATGAATTTCCCGATGCATCGCGGAGTATCCGTTGTTCCGGATCAATTGAGACAACCTGGGTGTTGTTTTGAATGAGACCATTTTGTTTTTTGATGAAAGCCACCATATTTTTGATTAATGTCTCGGTTCCACCCATCGGGTAGTAATAGTCGAGGTAGATACTCAAATAGCTCAGTGCAAAACTTGTGGGGGTTTCTCTGAAAAAGTGCTGAGTGATGATGTCCAGAAGGGACTGGTTTTGTGTGTATCGTTTTAAAAAATCCACCACGGATTCATTCAGCGCTTCGATCTTGCGCACAGTCAGGATATATCGAAACATCCAGGGAAGGATTTCTTTGAGAAGATACTCTCGATCGTTCTTCATGTCCAGAAAAGCAGGATTATCGATACTGTATTGGACCTCCATGTAACCCATGATTTTTTTGATCTGGTTAATGATTTCAGCGATCTCATCCACATTCTCTGGATAAAAATGACCGAGTAGATCCTGGTAATCCTGGATGCTGTTTTTGTCACTCACGTGGATCACCTGGTCCTCTATCCCCAGGGTGATTTTATTCTTGACGAATTCTATTTCCAGTCCTAATTGTTTTAGCATGGGGAACAGAACGCCGGAATTTTCGGTCGCCCGTATGCCCCCATCATAGATAAATCCATCCTGTTCAAAGGAGTTGATCAATCCTCCGCATTTTGCTTCTTTTTCAAGCAGCAGGATTTTGACCCCGGCTTTAGCGAGATAAGCAGCAGCGGTCAAACCGGCAATTCCTGCTCCGACAATAACAACATCATTATTCATAACCACTCCTCAATGAATAGTGTCCATTATATATCTGAAAGTCCAGTCATCTGCTCGCTGATATCCCAGATACGTTCGCCGATACTTCGGTCCAGGGCATGGGCGGCAGGTTTTTCTTCAATAGTCTGGTTGAAGAATTTACCACTTACCCCTGACATTTCTGGGGAAGCGATTAAGTAGTAAATTGCCTCGGCGGAAATCTCAGGACCTTTTAACAGCGGAAAAAGCAGGTAGCGCTGGTACCATTGATATAGTATCCCGTTATTCATGCCAATATTAGTAGCAACTGCTCCCGGATGCATCGCATTAATGGTAACACCGCTGCCTTTTAGTCGTTCAGCAAATTCCCAAACGGTGAGCAGTTGAGCGGTTTTTGAAGCGCCGTAACCTTGCAAACCTTTGTACCTGCGTTTTTCCCAGTTGAGGTCATCAAGGTTAAGCCCTCCGAAGCGGTGTCCCTGGGAATTAATCTGGAGAATCCTTGCTGGCGCGCAATGTTTCAATCTGTTGAGAAGTAACCTGGTGAACAGGAATGATGCCAGGTGGTTGACGCAAAAAACAGTTTCGATACCGTCTGCGTTCAGGGTTCTTCGCGTGGTGTGTAAGCCGGCGTTATTGATGAGTATATCAATGCACTGGTAATTGCTGAGAATATAATTTGCAGCCTCGCGAACCGAATCCAGGTTTGAAAAATCGGCAATCGTAATATCTACTTGAATTTTGAACTCATGCAATAATTCTGCTTTGACTCGCCTGGCTTTTTCCAGATTCCGACAGACTAGAACAAGATTTCCCCCTCCTTCAGCAATCCGTTTCGCCGCTGCATAGCCTACACCTGAGGTCGCGCCGGTAATTACACAGGTTTGACCATCGATCCTTTCCCTGGTACGTTTTTGAGGCTTGCGGCTGTTGGTGATGAATTGAAGTTCCTCGGGTAATTGCATGATGAATGATCGATCAGCCAAAATACTTGTGCATGAAATTACGGTACAGTCGTTTGAAATAGGGAATACCGTTGAAAATATCTCCCCAGAGATCAAAATAGTCTCGCTGTTCGATAATGCGGTTATCTTCTCCAAAAACTAATTTTGTACAACCAAATACGGGTGTGCTGGGATATTTATTAAAGGACATCACCATTTTCCAATCAAATAAGATCTGGTTGTTTTCTTTCATAAGGGTAAGGATTTCAAAATCGAGTTGTTGGCAGCGGTTAGTCAGACGTTCGCATAAAGCGATGAATTCCTGTTTGCCTTCGATTCGCTGGATACTGTCCATGAAGATGATATCTTCGTGATAATACGGCATAATGTGTGACCAATCCGGTTTGCCATCCCGGTTGTAAGTTCGCGTCCATAGATCTCGAAATTGTTCGATGGTTAACTCTTCCATAACACCTTTCGTGATACCTACCGGTAATTCTGTAATAACTACCATCTAGCCACAGGATTTTTTCTGATATAGTAAGTCTACTATCTTGATGCACGTATGGCAAGAGAAAAAATATTCATGCACTGGAATTCAATTAATAAATCCGTTGACAATAACTGATTTAAATTTCCCGGGATACATTTGGGTCCTGATCGCGTTTCTAAGCGGTTCCCTGCCTTTTTCCTTCTGGTTGGGTAAGATTTTCATGCGGCTGGATGTTCGGAATTATGGTGATGGTAATCCGGGTGCAACAAATGTCTTTCGAGCAGGAAACTGGTTGGTGGGAATCCTGGCACTCATTCTTGATATCAGCAAAGCAGTTGTTCCCGTTGCATTAGCTTATCATCATTTCAATGTGCAGGGATTGACGATGGTCCTGATTGCGCTTGCGCCGATACTGGGTCATGTTTTTTCTCCATTTTTACAATTCAAGGGGGGGAAAGCTCTAGCCCCTGCATTGGGAGTATGGATCGGTTTGATGGTCTGGCAAGCCTGGGTGCCTGGTATCATAGCAGCCTTGATAGGATTTGTGCTTCTCACGCCCCCTGGATGGTCGATTATGCTTGCTCTAGCCGTAATCCTGGCAATGCTTCTCATTGGGTACCAGGAATCACTTTTTATCTGGATCTGGGTTGGTGAAGCGTTCATCCTTATGTGGACACACCGTGTAGACCTGCGCCATGTTCCTAAACTTAAGAAAAGATCGAAAAAAACTTTCGCAGGGGAAGAGATTGATCGACCTGTTGAATGAATACTTCACCCACGATCTAATCGAAGGGGTTGTTTTCTTTCAGGTCGTGGTATTCATGATTGCCTTGAGTAATATCTGGATCATGCGTGCAGCCAGACGACATCCAACCTCGTCAGAATCCCCTTTCGTTTCGATTCTTGTCCCTGCTAGAAATGAGGAAAAGAATATCGCCAGGTGTGTGGAATCCCTGCTGAGACAAAATTATCCATCCTTTGAGGTAATAGTCCTGGACGATCAGTCCACCGATCGAACAAAAATCATCCTTGATGAAATTTCTCGATCGGATGCGAAGCTAAAGGTTTTGGATGGAAGCTCGCCTGAAGGTAAACAAGTTGGTAAAAATTGGGCATGCAGCCAGCTCAGCCGACATGCTCGAGGTGATGTCCTGGTTTTTACCGATGCTGACACCTTTCACCATGCTGAAACACTCAGAACGATAGTCACGATCCTGGTGGGTGAGAAGGCAGATTTATTGACCGGTTTTCCTCGTCAGAATGTTCATACATGGGGAGAGAGACTGCTGGTTCCTTTCTTTAGTTGGGCGTCGTATTGTTTTATACCGCTAGGTCTGGCATATCGGCTGCGGCTGCCTGTGCTCTCCATCGCCGTTGGACAATTAATGGTGTTCCGGCGCAACGCCTATGAAGAAATTGGCGGACATGATGCGGTTAAAGAATTTATTGTTGAAGACCTGGTTTTGGCAAGGAGAATCAAGGAAGCGGGGCGACGCTGGCGAGTAGTGCGTATTTCGGATTTGGTTTCCTGCCGGATGTATTATGAAAGCAATGAGGCATTTGAGGGATTTACAAAAAACCTCTTCGCAGCTTTCGACTACCGATTACTACCATTCATGTTTGTTTTTCTCTGGTTAGGAGTGGTTTTCTGGCTGCCTTTGATTGTACTCTTATTATTATCAATTGGGCATGCACCGCAAGCCCAGTTGATCGAACTTATCATCAGCCTGGTGCTATCCTTATTATTATGGGTGATCCCGTACCTGGATATGGGATCACCGTTGGGTCTTGCGATGATTTATCCGATTACGATCTTCACAGTTGGAGTGGTGGCATTTCAATCAATGAGGCGCAGTCTCTCTGGGCGTATTTCATGGAAAGGTCGAGAGATTTCAAAGCCAACCTGGAAGTGGTTTTAGCTGCCTTTGGAAAACAATTTAAAGCCATCCTCGATCTTGAAGAACACAGGAACCACCATGGTCTGGCGCTCCAGTAAATTGTATAATTAGGTTGTGATCGCTAAAATCCGATTAGATTAAATAAGATACATTTTTCCAAAATGCCAGTGATGAAGATTCGCCATGCCAAACCCTTTTAACGGTAAACACATCCTCTTAGGCGTAACCGGCTCGATCGCCTGTTATAAAGCCGCAGACCTGGCATCCAGGCTGACACAAGCGGGTGCGCAGGTGGATGTGATCCTCACCCAGGCTGCGGAGAAGTTCATCTCTCCTCTGACTTTTCAGTCTCTCACCGGGCGAAAAGTGTTCACGGACGCGGACCTGTGGGGTGGCGAGGCGCACGTGGTGCATGTTGCATTGGGGCACAGCGCAGACTTTTTCATCCTGGCACCCTGCACAGCCAACACGCTGGCGAAACTCGCCCACGGCATCACCGACAACCTGCTCAGCGTGGCGGTGCTGGCAGCAGACTGCCCAGTGCTGGTTGCACCGGCGATGGATGCAGGCATGTACAACAGCCCGGTGACCCAGGCAAACGTGGCGACGCTCCAGCAGCGCGGCGTCCTTTTCGCTGGTCCTGTGGAAGGGCGGATGGCTTCCGGGTTGGCTGGACTGGGGCGCATGGTCGAACCTGCTGCAATCCTGGGTCTCGCCCGTTGGGAGTTGGGGAAGAGCGGAGTCCTCAGCGGGAAACGCGTGCTGGTTACCGCAGGCGGCACACAGGAGCCGATCGATCCGGTGCGGGTGATCGCCAACCGCTCGTCCGGCAAACAAGGCTACGCCCTGGCACAGGCTGCGCTGGACCTGGGCGCGCAGGTTTCGCTGGTCAGCGGTCCGGTCTCGCTGGACACGCCAGCAGGCGCGCAGCGGGTGGACGTGCTCACAGCAGGTGAGATGCTTGATGCCGTCATGCGCCTCCTTGACCATACGGACGTACTCTTGATGGCGGCGGCAGTAGCGGACTTCCGTCCGAGACGGCAGGCACAGTCTAAGATTAAAAAAGGTGAAAGAGCGCTTGATCTGCTCCTGGAAGAGACGGCAGACATCCTGAAAGCCGTGGCTGAGAAGAAATCTGTTAGCGGGTACCCGCGCCTGGTGGTGGGTTTTGCCGCCGAGTCGCAAGACCTGCTTGCCAACGCCCAGGAGAAGCTCGAAGCCAAGCGTCTTGACCTGATCGTCGCCAATGATATCAGCGCCAGTGATGCAGGTTTCGGTGTGGATACCAACCGTGTGGTACTGCTTTCTCCGGATTCTGAGCCGGTTCACCTGCCCCTGATGAGTAAACAGGATGTGGCTGAGGCTGTGCTGGAAAGGATTGTGGCTCTTCTGTGAACGCGGTCCAGCCCCTGGTGATTATCCGCCCGGTCCAGGCAGAGGACGCCGACGAGCTTTTCCCTCTTGTTTTTGGCAGCCAGGTTACCGACACGCTGATATGGGATGGTCCCTCCTCGTTCGAGGAGTACCACCAGGGTGTGGCAGAGCGTGCTGAGCGAGTGCGCCGTGGGGAAAGCCACCTGTTCACCATCGTGGAAGCGATGACTGGCGCTCCGGTAGGCTCGATTGATATTCGTCCCGGCAGCCAGGAAGGTAGAGCGGATATTGGGTTGTGGATTGGGGCGGAGTTTCACGGAAAGGGGTATGGCACCGAGGCTGTTCGCCAGATTGTGGCGTACGGCTTCGAAGTTCTGGGCATGGAGAAGATTGAAGCCTGTGCTTTTGTGGGCAACCACGCAAGCCGCAGGATTTTCGAAAAAAATGGTTTCAGCCTTGAAGGCACTGTAAGAAAAGCGATCCTGAAGCGCGGGTTGTGGTATGATGAGTGGCTGGTTGGGATTACGCGGGAGGAATATCTCGATCGGGTCAGCGAATAAATCCATAACAAACCGTCGAAAGTCAAGTATAAATCTGGTGTTATCATGTCTAAATCTATCATTCAAAAAATAAAAGAAATCTTTCAACAAAAGGAGAATCCTATGGCTTTGCGTGCAGGTCACTTTGCACCGGACTTTGAATTGAGATCCCATCTCAACACCCCTGTCCGGCTGAGCGGTTTCCGGGGCAAGAAAAACGTTGTCCTGGCATTTTTTCCTCTGGCATTCACTCCCATATGAACGAGCCAGATCCCATCGTACCAGGTCGCACTCGACCGGTTCGATGCGGTGAATACCCAGGTCCTGGGTATCAGTGTTGACAGCAGGCATTCATTACGAGGTTGGGGCGAGAGCCTGGGCGACATCACCTTTCCTCTTCTGGCGGATTTTTGGCCGCACGGTGAGGTCGCAAAGATGTTCGGTGTTTTCCGCCCCGAGGATGGTCACAGCGAGCGAGCTATTTTTATCATGGACAAGAACGGGCTGATTCGTTATGTGGATGTGCACGATATCGACGACCAGCCGGATAACGAGATCCTATTTTCGGAATTGGAAAAAATCGAGGGTAAGAAAGCAGTCGGGCAATCCATGCCTGAGGTGCAGGCAGAGGAATACGAACGCCCGGATGTTGACCTGGTCCTGTATTGCACGCCGTGGTGCCCCAGCTGCCGCCGGGTGCGTACTTTTCTGAAGGACCACAATGTGGATTATGTCGAAATCGACATTACGAAAGACAGGACAGCGGCTCAGCGGGTGCGTGGCTGGGCGAGGGGATATGAATCCACCCCGTTATTCGATATTCGAGGTACGATCATTGTTAATTTTGACCAGGCGCGTGTCTCGGAATTGTTGGGAATTCGCTGATTTTTTATCGATAGTGACGACCGCAGTGGTGGGGCATAAGTTGCATCTGCCACTGCGGTGTTTTTTAGTAGAAAACAGGTAGAGAAATGATCAATAAATTGAGAACGAGGGAATTGGGCGCCACGGGAAAGCGCGCCACCATTTTGGGGTTTGGCACCGGCAGGTTGCACGAAATATCGCCTGGTAAGCTGGACATGGAAAAGTCTGCTGCTGTTGTACGCCGAGGTTTGGAATTGGGCATCAATTATATCGATACAGCGCTCGTGTATCATGATGGGCAAAGTGAGCGAGCCATCGGAATGGCGATCGATGGTGTGCCGAGGAATTCTTTTTACCTGACAACCAAGTTATCGGTTAATTCACAGGAGGATTCCCAGGCATCGGCCTTTCGACAGAAGCTGGAGAAGAGCCTGGGGCATTTAAAAACCCCTTATGTGGATTTTGTGCTGTTACACGGTCTGCAGTGGGACGCCTTCCGGGATTCTGCATCCAAACCCGGCATGGCTTTGGATGAGGCACGCAAAGCGCAGTCCGAAGGTTTGATCGGTCACATTGGTTTTTCCTCGCATGACACGCTGGAGAATGTGCTCCAGTTGATCCGCACTGGTGAATTTGAGCTGCTCCTGCGGCAGTATAACTACCTCGATCGCTACAATGAACCGGCATTTGAGCTGGCAGCACAGCACCGGGTGGCGGTTACCGTCATGGGACCCGCTGCTGCCGGCAAGCTGGTAGAGCCAGGTGAAATTGTGCTGGGTGGTGAGCAAATGAAGGCTGCGGAATTGGCGCTGCGTTTTGTTTACGCCAATCCACATGTGGATGTGGCGGTTTCCGGGATGAACAGCATCGAGCAGCTTGAGGAGAACCTCAGCACCGCACTGGCAGTGTCTGGACTCGATGTCCATGCAGAGCCTGGCGACCAGGCTGAATTTGTGCTGGCATACGTTTCTGAAAAGCAGGCACAGGCTGATGAGTACTGCAGCCTGTGTGGTAAATGCCTGCCCTGCCCGAACGACGTTCATGTGGTAGAGAATTTCCGCTACATGAACTGGCACCAGGTGTGGGGCATGCCAGAAGCCGCAAAAAAGGCTTACGCTGCGCTGAACAACGAGAAGGGCTCGTGGGAGCCATATGCAGGGCTGATCAAAGGTCTGAAGGCGGAGGCGTGCAAAGAATGCGGGGAATGCGAGCCGAAATGCCCGCAGTCCATCCCGATCATCCAACAGCTAAAGGAAACCGCTGCAGTTCTGCGCACTGAATAAATGCTGTCCGATGGGCACGACGGCTCTGTTATACTGCACTTATGTTGGAAATCACGCCAGAGTTGTCCATCGATGAGGCCGAATTACATTTTGATTACCTGAGGGCCGTCTGGTCCGGGAGGACAAAACGTCAACAAGACAGCCACTGCGGTTCAGCTGCGCTTTGATGTCGCTCACTCAACATCGCTGCCGGAGGATGTGCGCAGAAGGCTGATTGCCCTGGCGGGTAAACGCCTGTCTGCGGACGGTGTGCTGGTCATCGAAGCCAGGCGCTTCCGCACCCAGGAAAATAACCGCCAGGATGCAGTTGACCGCCTGGTAAAACTGGTGCGAAGGGCGTTAGAAAAGCCAAAGATTCGCAAGCCAACCCGCCCAGGCGCTGCCGCGCGCCAACGCAGGCTGCAGGCAAAGAAACGGCGCGGGGAGACCAAGCGCCTGCGCCAGACAGTGGAACTGGATTAGGGCGAAGCGGGATGGTTATAAATAAAGTGTCAACTCTTGCGCTGATGCTGGTACAATTGTTGCAACAGGTTTAGTTAAGCACTTTTCGTTTAAAACCTTGTTTGCCAGGCGAATGATTTTCATCGGTCTGGTGAAAGGAAGCGAGTGATGGAGACGCGCAGGCGAATGCGGAAATCCCGCATGATTATCTTTTTCCTGGGACTGGCAGCGATAGTCAGCCTGGTCTTGCCCTCGGCGGTTAATCTTGTCACCGCCGACTCGGGCGGTTTCCCCACGCCGACCCCCAGCGCAACAGCTACTTTGATCGTACTGCCGTCAGCAACACCCACAGCAACGGTGATCGTGCTGCCTACCCAGGCATCGAGTTCATCTAATAATCCTGCAGAAGATAAAAGCAGCGGCGAGCAAGCCGCTGAGGCGCCGAACGTGGGCGGAGCTGGGGATGGAGTCTCGAGTTCAAAGTCACTCGCAGAAGTGGAGTTCTAACTCAGCGCCAGATCAAGAGCAGGGTGGTTCTGGCATGGGCGGTTTGTTCATGACCGGATTGTTGATTGGGATCGTCATCCTGGGGATCGGGGCGCTGGCGTATTTCCTCCTGCGCCGGGTCAGAGTGTTTCCGTAGAATGAATTTGACTGTAGCCGGTCTGCGCCGTACACATTCACCCAAAATGCAGTTTTCTGAACAACCATCTCTCGGTCTTGATCCGCCTCACCTGTAGGGCAGGTTTCCTATCTGACGTCCCCTCTCATCCACACACAACACCACAACCTGGCTCGGACCATGCACACCAATCGTCAGGGTCATCTCAATGTCGGCGGTCCTGGAAGGACCACTGACCAGCACCAGGTTGGTGCATTCCCGGGCTGCGCGCAGCGCAAACACCTGGGACAGATTCTCGTAAATCTGCTCCCGGGTGATGATCGCAAGGTGGATCTCCGGCAGCAAGGAAGGCGCCTGGGGACGGCCGCGGCGCCCATCGAGCACCAGCGTGCCGGTCTCAGCTACCGCAGCCAGAGCGCCCGTTAAGCCCACGCGGATGGATGGATCGGGAGTATGTGTGATCTTGAAACCCTTCTCCACCAGCGCTGAGACGATGCCTGGTGGTAATTCCTGTTCGTCCCAGGCGAGCAGGCTCTCACTTTCATTTTCGGACAGTATTTGAACCAGCCTGTCACTGAGCTTATCCTGCTCACACAGCTCGAATCTGCCGCCGATTAACTCCAACTCCTGCTGGAATTTTTTTAACAAGCCGGGTACCGTGTCGGTCATCGCGGCTTGCGTGGTGATCATTTCTTCGTGGAGGGAGGCTGCTGAGGGTAGAGATGTCCGGGAGCGTCTGGTTGTCTGGCTGCCAGCTGTCCTGGAAGCTGCGCGGCGCGGGCTTCGGCAGGTCGCGGCTGGCGCCCCAACCGCTGAAAGCAGGCAGGCGCACCCAGTTTGAGCGGGGGAAGAACATTCTTGTCATCCTGCCAGCAGCTCTTTGAACAGCCCGGAAGCGGGATGGGTGCGCTGCCAGCCATCCAAACGCACGCAGCCCCCAATTCAATCCCGTGGAGATGCCGGTTGGTGAGAGGGTTGGTCCGGTCAGTCCATTTTCAGGCATCGTCCCGGCGCGCACGCGCAGCAGCAGGTCGGGCAAGGCGATGTCCACCGGGCAGGCATCCTGGCAGGCGCCGCACAGGCTGGAGGCCTGTGCTAAATTACTGTATTCTTTGAAATCGAATAATCCCGGCGAGATCACCGAGCCGATGGGTCCGGAATAGGGGGTGGGTTTACCGCTGCTGCCCACGTAAGCATGACCGCCGATCTCTCGGAAGACCGGGCAGGCATTCAGACACGAGCCGCAGCGGATGCAGTAGAGCGCTTCTTCGAGAGGCGAGTTTCGCAGCGCGGTCCTGCCGTTATCGATCAGGATGATGTGCCGCTGTTGGGCACCATCGATCTCGCCGGGTTGGCGCGGACTGCGGATCAGGCTGGTGTAAACAGAGATCTTCTGCCCGCTGGAAGCCCGCGGCAGCAGGGACAGAATCAATGCCAGGTCGTCCAGGTCGCGCACCAGGCGTTCGCAGCCCATCAGGGCGATGTGCACGCGCGGCAGGGTGGTTGCCATGCGCCCGTTACCTTCGTTGGTCACCAGGCAGATCGAGCCTTCGGATGCTACACCAAAATTAACCCCGCTGATGCCCACGTCTGCCTCCAGAAAAGCGCTGCGCAGGGTTTTTCGGGCAAAAGCAGTTAATTCGGGCACATCTTCCGTATAGGCGCAGCCGAAGCAATCCGTGAAAAGTTGGGCTACGTCTATGCGGTTGAGATGCACCGCAGGGGTGAGCAGGTGAGAGGGCTTCTCACCGCGCAGCTGCACGATCCATTCTCCAAGGTCGGTTTCGGTGACCTGGCAGCCAGCGGCTTCAAGGGCAGCGTTGATATCCAGCTCCTCACCGACCATGGTTTTGGATTTAACAACCCGCTTCCCGCCATTATCGGAGATGATCTTCAGCGCAGTGTGTACTGCCTCTGACGCATCCACAGCGCGGTGGATGGTGAAGCCGTTTGCTTGTGCTTGGTTGGAAAACTGCTCCAGGTAAGAGTCAAGGTGAGAAATCACATCCTGGCGCACGGCGTGGGCGCGCTGGCGCAGGATTTGGGGGTCTTCCGGGAGACTTTCATAAGCTGCCAGACGGGCGGCGCGCCTGCGTATGGCATTATCGTCCAGGGCAGCCTGCAGACCCTGGTTCGCCAGAGATATTTTTATCTTTTGCTTAAACGGGTTTGCCATCGATTCCCGGTTTCGAGGATGGTGCGGTCTTGTTTTGTGCGCCTGGATCGAGGATGTGGGCGAGGTGCACTCCGCGTGGCTTTTGACCCTGGCGGTGTAAACCGCCGTTGATGTGGGTGATGCAGCCAGCATCGCATGCCACCACGACCTCCGCACCGCTTTCGTTGATGCTGCTGATTTTGCGCTCCAGCATGGCGGAGGAGATTTCAGGGTGTTCGACGGAAAAGATACCGCCAAACCCGCAGCAGGTCTCCGCTTCGGGTAGTTCCACCAATTCCGCCCCTCTTACCTTTGCAAGCAGCTGGCGCGGCTGGCGGTCGACGCCCAGGCCACGCAGCAGGTGGCAGGAGGGATGGTACGCCATGCGTGCGCTGGATGTGCAGTTCAGGTCGGTTATCTTGAGCACGTCAACGAGGAACTCGCTGAGTTCGAAAGTGCGTTCTGCCAGCGCCTCGGCGCGCGCCAGCCAGTCTTTGTCATTGGCGAAAAGTTCCAGGTAGCCGTGGCGCAGCATCGCCGCGCACGAGCCGGAGGGGACAACCACAGCGCCGGATGTCTGCTCAAAGGTGCGGATGGTGTGTTCGGCGGCGGGGCGCGCCTGGGCGCGCAGACCAGCGTTGAAGGCGGGCTGACCGCAGCAGGTCTGCCCTGCAGGCACCTCGACGCGCACCCCGGCACGGTTGAGCACGCGCACCACCGCTTCGGCGGTTTCGGGGTAGAAGGTGTCCAGCAGGCAGGTGACGAAGAGCTGCACGATGTCGGGTTTGTCGAGTTTGGGCATGTCAGACATGGGCACAATTCTATCACCACAGGAAACCTGTAGCGGCGACCCACCCGAATCAACCCAGTATTTGGCGGGCAAATTGCTCTTGAATACCCGGAAATCATCAGGAATGACGGGTCGCCGTTTGGGTGGCGGGGAGGCAAAGGGTTGACCAACGCAGGGCGAGCCGATATGAGGCTGAAGTGGTGGTTTTGGGGCGGGGTTGCCGTGCCAGACATGACCAGGGCAGGCGCGGGTGGCTCGCCACTACAAATGGCGGAGAGGCGGGTCGCTGTGCCAGAGATGGTCAGGGCAGGGCGGGTGGCGCCTCTACCTGGGTAGAGGGCGCCGCTACAAAATGGTCCGATTAATACAGCGGCAGGGATGGGTCGATGTCGCTTGCCCAGGCGTTGATGCCGCCCTGCAGGTTCTTGACTTTGCGGAAACCGGCACTGACCAGCAGCTCGAGGGCGCGGGCGGACCGTGTGCCTGCCTTGCAGAAGACGACCATCTCTTCGGCGCTGTCGAGTTCTGACAGGCGCGAGGCAAGCTGCCCGAGGGGGATCAAGTCGGCACCTTCGATGTGCGAGATCTGCAGCTCGTGCGGCTCGCGCACGTCCAGCAGCTTCAGGCTGGTGCCGGATTTGAGCCGTTCCGCCAGCTCGGGGGCGGTGATGTCCCAACCGCTGCCCACGGCTCCATCTTCATGATCGTACCCCGGAACGCCGCAGAAGGCTTCATAGTCGATCAGTTCGGTCACTTCGGGGTTGTCGCTGCACACCTTGCAGTTCGGGTTCTTGCGCAGGCGCACGAACTCGAAGCTCATGTCGAGGGCATTGTAGAGCAGCAGCTTGCCGATAAGAGGTTCGCCAATGCCGAGGATGATCTTGAGCGCCTCGGTCGCCTGCAGCGTGCCGATGGTGCCCGGCAGGATGCCGAGTACACCGCCTTCAGCACATGAGGGGACCAGACCGGGCGGGGGCGGCTCTGGGAAAAGGCAGCGGTAGCAGGGACCGCGGCTGGCGTCGAAGACGCTGACCTGCCCGTCGAAACGGAAGATCGAGCCGTAGACATTGGGCTTTCCGGTGAGCACGCACAGGTCGTTGGTCAGGTAGCGGGTGGGGAAGTTGTCGGTGCCGTCGATGATCAGATCGTAGGACTCGGCGATGCGGAAGGCGTTCTCGGAGGTAAAAGGCTCGTTGTATACCTGCACATCGATATCCGGGTTGAGATCGAGCATTCGCTGGCGCGCCGAATTCAACCTTTAAAATCCCGATCGACTCCGTCCCGTGGATGACCTGGCGCTGCAGGTTGGAATAGTCGACGACATCATAATCAACAAGCCCGATGCGCCCCACACCCGCGGCGGCGAGATACAGCGCCACCGGGGAGCCCAACCCGCCGGTGCCGATGACCAGGATGGAGGCGGCTTTCAGCCTGCGCTGACCGTCCATGCCCACCTCCGGGATGAGCAGGTGGCGCGAGTAGCGCATAATTTCTTCGTGAGTGAGTTCAGGCAGCATGGGCTTGGTCTCGCCCACCGGCGATGCTGGGGATGATCATCAGGCGGTCATCTTCCTTCAGGGGAGTGTCTAACCCCTGCAGGTCCTTGACGCTGTTCTCACCTAGAAAAAGGTTGACAAAGGGGCGCAGGTCGCCTTCTTCGTTGTAGATATGGGATTTTAAAGCGGCGTGCTGGTTGACCAGGTCAGCCATGGCTTCGCCGACGCTTGACCCTTCCACTGCGATTTCGCGCTGGTTGTCTGCGTACACACGCAGCGGGGTAGGGATGCGGATTACGGGCATATGTTTGGTTCCTCCTTGGTATAAACTCCTGAGCGCTCATTTTACAGTGTTTCAAGCTGCTTGAGCAGTTTGTCTGTAGTGGCGACCCCGTGGTTCACGTGGCGCGGTTTCCCGTTTGAGTCGATGATGAAGGTGGTCGGCACACTGAGTACGCCCCAATGGCTGGCAATATCCGGCTGGTCGGATGCGTCGACTTCGATCACCTGCAGGCAGTCTCCCAGCAGCTGCCAGACGCGTTCGATCGCCGGGCGCTGCACGGTTTTGCAAGGGGCGCAGTCTGGCGTGGTGAAATACAAAAGCAGGGGGATGCCTGACGCGGCGCCATCCAACCCGGGCATAGACCCGCCTGTTGTGCGCCTCCTGGAAGCTCTTGCCAGGACGTACCGGTTTACCAGCCAATAAAGCACGAGGATGCTGGCAGCGATCCCTACGGACAGGATTGTGCGGTAGAGGATGTCGGCAGACATGGTCATCAAGCCTGATCCACCGTAACATGCTTTGGGCGCCTGCCCGGGAAGGCGCCTTCAGGTGCGCTTTTTGTAAACAAAGGAACGTTCAGGCGAGCCAGCCAGTAATAGACAGCACAGCCCACGCAGAACCCTCCAAAAGCGTTCAATGCTGCCAGGCTGATCACAATCCAGGACAAAACCCATCCGGCGACCTGGGCGCCAGCAAACAGAAACACCGCGCTGGCGCTGATAAAAATGGTAGCCAACAGCTGCGAAAAGCGGTGCGGTTCCGGGTGGTCAGGGATGACATCGGGTTTTACCCAGCCGAGTGGGCGCAGCAGACGGGTATAAACGAAATCAAATGCGGGTCTGCGCCGGAACATGCCCGTAAGCAGGACGATAGCGATCAGAGCCACCAGTAAAGGGGTGTTCAATATGAACGCGACGATTAACAGCAGCAGCAGGGAAACCTGGCTGGTGCGAATCGCAGAATGGTCAACTTTCTCCAGTTCTTTTTCCATTGTGTACCTCGATAAAACCAATAAATGATACTGACCGGGGATGGTTCAAGCGCTATCCGGGGTCAGGATATTTTCTTCCCAAAAAAGGCTGCGGTCGTCGCTCAGCCGCCAGGAACGCCGGGACACAGACCGCCCGGAGCGCACGCTGGTGATCAAGTAAGAAAACCAGGGCAGCGCCCACTCACGGTCGAATTCAGACGGTTCATCCGGGTGGTCCGGATGGGAATGAAAAACACCGATTACATCCAAACCCAGGCGCAGGGCTTCATCCTCCGCCTTGAGCATATCCTGTGCGGTGATCAGGTAGCGGTTGTGCCTGGCTGCATCCTCGCGCGAGTTGGTGAGGGGAAAAATGCGCTCGACGATGCGTTCATCGGCTTCAACATAACCCAGCAGGAGCCCTGCCCCTTCCTCGGGATAGGCTTTCTCACCATGCTGGTTGATGTCTGTCAGGACTTGTGAGGGGATTTCAAGCATGAGGTTCTCCGTAAAATTCGAGAGCGTCAGTCTGCCCTCCACAGGGCATCATCGCTCAAATACTTGTAACCCGCATCGGGGAACACGGTGACAACAACCCCTTCATCCAGGGTCTCAGCGATGCGCAGCGCTGCCGCGGCCGCGGCGCCTGAAGAAATCCCAACGAACAGTCCCTCTTCGCGAGCCAACCGCCGGGTCATCGCATGGGCATCCTCGGAGCGCACTTCAACCTTTTCGTCAACGAAGGCAGGGTCATAAATAGCGGGCTTGATCGTAGTCGCCATGTGTTTCAAACCTTCCAGACCGTGGAAGGGTGAATCGGGTTGGACGGCGATGAGCCTGATATCGGGGTTGTATTCGCGCAGTGCCAGCCCGGCGCCCGTCATCGTCCCTGAGGTGCCGAGTCCGGCGACGAAGTGGGTGACCTGGCTGCAGGTCTGCTGCAAGATCTCCGGTCCTGTGGAAGTGTAATGTGCCAGCCAGTTTGCGGGGTTGTCGTACTGGTTGGCATAGTAATACTTTTCAGGGTTTTCCGCTGCCATGCGCCGGGCTGTCTGGATGGCGCCATCTGAGCCGTCCAGCGGGTCGGTGAGAACCAGCTCTGCGCCCAGGACTCGCAGTATGGTGATGCGCTCGGGTGAAGCGTTGGCGGGAAGAGCCAGGGTTACGGGGATTCCCAGCACTGCGCCAAATGTAGCGTATGCGATCCCCATGTTGCCGGAGGTTGAATCCAGAAGGTGTTTGCCCTCGGTCAACATGCCTTCGGAGATGGCGGTGCGCAGGATGTTCAGAGCGGGGCGGTCCTTTACGGAGCCTCCCGGGTTGAACCACTCTGCTTTAGCCAGCACCTGCACACCCGGGGACAGGTGCTGGGTGATGCGCTGCAGGGGCAGCAGAGGCGTGTTGCCTACGTGCATGTCCAGGCTGCCTGCGCCGGGCGCCTGGATAACCTGTGTTTGAGAAATTGTCAGTATGTTGTCCATATTATTCTGTACCATTTACCATCGAATTAATTACGTGTACTTAAAAAAACCAACAGACAAACAAAAAGGGCACGCGGTGTGAATTGATGCACATTTGCCTGTCACCCGTCCGGAGACGGGATTGTGCACAAGCGGGGCCGCAGCCACCCTTCGTCAGTCTGTTGGTTCAGTATCAGCCGTATCTGAGCGACAGGGTGGTTACAAACCCCGCCTCAGACACATGCAAGAAAGCAATAAGTGATTATCCAATAGTCTAAATCCGATTTTTATGACAAACTTCGTAGTAATTGTACCTGACTCCGTTCAGATGTCAAGACCGTTTCATGATGATTGTTTTGATGAGAGAAAAATAATGCGCAAGTGGACTCGGTTCCCCAATTGGACTCGGTTTGCCGAGTGAACTCGGGGCCTGTGCTTTATCGCGTACCAGAAAATGCGTCCAGGTAGGCGCGGTGAAGGATTTCGGGGAGCTGGCGGCTGCCGTCCGGGTTGAACCAGGGAGATTCCGCCCAGATGCGGTTCATGATGAAATTGCGATCCTGCTTCAACGCCTTGGTGTCGAAGAATAAGCCCACCTGCGGGTTTCGTTTACGTATATCCGCCAGGAAATTACGGTCGACGCCATCCCCCGAATTTGGGAATGAGAAGGGCACGCTGAATTGACCGGTGAGAGCCGCGACCGTTTCGCAGGATTCGACAATCTCGTCTTCCATTTCGGCTGGGGACAGGCGTCCCAGCTTGTGATGGCGGCGGCTGTGGGCGCCGATGGTGAACCCTTCGTGCGCCATGTTGCGCATCTGTTCGCTGGTGAGATAGGGCGTGTGCGCGCGCAGATAGGCAGCGATATCCACATCGATTGAAGCACAGATACGCTCGATCAGGATTTCATCGGTCAGGGATTTCATCCAGCGCAAAAAATCCTGCCTGTTAAAGAGCCTGACGCCAAATTCGCGGTTCAGCTCGATCAGTATTGGGCGCACCTGTTCGTCATCCTTGTTGAACATCTCCGAGATGCACAACGAGACCTTGTTGCGGTAATACATGGCATGATTATCGATAAAACCAGTTGCCACAAAGAACGTGCAAGGGACCTGGTACTCCAGGAGCAGTGGGCGCACGATGTCGTAACACTCAGCGAAACCGTCATCGAAAGAGAGGTGCAGCAAGGTTTTTTGTGATGGCTGGCGTATTGAACCAATTTCGATGTTGGTGTGGAGCTCGGGATAATCAACTGTCTGAAAGTGTTCCAGGATGTAGAGCAGGTCTTTTTGGAACAACTCGATGGGACGCTGCTGGTAGAGGTACTGGATATGGGCTGGAGGGTTGGGGGCGACTACGTGGTAAAAGAGCCCGATGGCTGTGCGCGGCACGAGAGATTGCAGTGTTTTCAGGGGTAAATGGCTGGATGTTTTGCGCAGCACCTTGCGCAGGAGTCGTTTCGGGTTCAGGTTTGTCATCAGGAAAAGGGCATGTCCCCATCGGTGTATTGGAGCTGGATATTTTCCCAGGCGCAGGCGAGTGGGCTTGTCTCAGACCTGGGTTTGCACTGGTAAATGCGTTTGCGCTGGTTCAACAACAGCTTCCCCAGCGTGGTGGATCGGAAATTTTCGACCGCCTCTGCCGGAAGGTCGATCTGGCGTGAACCGTATTTACGGGCGTAATGGAAGGCAAGCGGCAGGATGAATTTGACATCAGCGGGATCACACAGGGAGATATCGAGCGTCTTGAGCGTTTTTCGACCATTCACACTGGATGCCTGGAATACGATGTATCCCTTGTAATCACCGTCTGCCGGGTCTGTTAATTCCAAGGCGATCATTTTGAATTCCTGGCGGACGTCGCTGAAATAGAAATCCATTGTCTCGGTGGGTGATTCCCCTGGCTTTACGACCCAGGGATAATCAAGCATCCAGTTGACTACATCTGCACCGCGAAACAGCTGCACAGGGGAGAGTTGCGTAAGCTGTGCCTGTGTCTCGGGCTTGACCAGCGTAACCTCACTGAATGCCAGACCTTTTAGTCCAGCCGCCAGGCGACGCTGCAGCAGTTTTGTGAAAATTGGATATGTGATGGTAGAGAGCGCCCGATCTGCCAGGTGTGTGAAGCGGTTGTCTATGTTCACACGCACTTTTAATGGGCGCAGCAAGCGCCGGGTTAAACGGGACAACCACACTCCCGGGTTGAGAGTGGGCATACCGTTCAGGTCTAGCTGGTAATAAACCAGGGGTGGATGCTCCCAAAAACCAAAGCGGCGGCAAACCTTACGCGCAGGTCCGCTGCCAACGATGAGGAAGTCCCGGTCGAGGGTGAGCGCTTCTTGCATCAACAGCGAGCCCACGGATTTACCGCGCAGGTTGGGAGTCACGCGCCAGGTGGAAAACCAGTGTACTTTGTCGAAGCGATCCTGGGTTTTCAGCAGAACGGGCATGATCCCGAAAAAACCGACAATTTCATCCCCCTGGTATGCTGCCAGCAGGGCAACATCATCCCCATCTGCCAACGGGTTATGGGAATGGGCGATGGCGCGCTGCATGGTAATTGGGATGAACTGCCCCTGACCAGCAGAAGAGATCACGTTTTGGGCGAAATCAACAAGGTCCTTGACCTTTACATGCTCGATGCGGATCATGTCTCCATGGGATGTGCCAGAGTCGGCAGTGCCACCATTTGATGTCATGGTTTGGTGTACAGGTTGGTGGTCTGGATCGGTTGGATGCATCGGTTCAGAGAAGCATCAGCACTTGATTTTGCTGACCCAGTGCTGAATAGATGGATTCGAGCTGCTCCTGGCTTTGGGCAATGAACGTAACTGTGACGGAGCGGTAATTGCCCCCGCCGCTGTCGCGGGATGAAACTGACCTGCGGTCGGGCTCAGGGACGTAGGATTCGACCAGGTCTTTTACCATTTGTTCAAACTCATCCTGAAGGGGACCGATGGCACGCAGTGAGTAAGTGGTGGGGAAGTCCAGAAGCGGTTGTGTCATTCCAGGTTTATTTGGCGCCCAATCGGCGGAAGATGACCAGATTCCCGGAGCGGAATACTTCCTGCATGTAGCTTTCGAACTTGGCTTCACGCAGCGGTTGGTACCAGCGCCGCTCCTCATCGCTGACCACAACATATTCTACACCGTAAAGATCGAGCAGTCTTTCCGTTTCCAGCCAATCTCTGGACTGGTAGATCGTGCGCACGTCACCTTCCCTGCCGGATACGATGGAGTAATAATCACCGCGCCATTGGGCTTCGTGATTGACCCAGCCGATCACGGTGGGGATGCCCGTTGCCATAGAAATACGCGAAGAAGGTCCCTCTAACCAGTAAGCGCCGCGGGTGCCTTCCAGGATGATGGTATTTTCGGCTGCATTCTCCTGCAGCCATTGAACTGCAGCCCATTCGTCAGGGTAACGTTCCTGGAAATATGCCATCCCATCCAGGGATGGCTGCCCACGGAAGGCGCCAGTTTTGGACCACAGACTGGCAGGCAGGTAAACCAGCCCCATCATAATCAAGGTGCCAATTATCACCAGGCTGATGCGGCGCCCCCAGCCTCTCCCGAAGTGGTGGATGACCCAGACCCCGAAAGCGCCAACCAGTGACCAGAGTACCCATGCCTGGAAATAGAACTTGAACAGTGTGTTCATGCGCGTGCCAAAATTATCGCGCAGGTACACGAATTCAGGACCCAATACAAGCAGCGCCCCCACAGCAGTCATCAGCAGAGCTAAGATGATGGCTGGTGAAGCTAAGGCCCTAAATGGTGAATCTAAGGCCTTAGATGGTAAATCTAAGACCTTAGATGGTGAATCTAAGGCCTTAGCCTGCTGCCCATTGGGTGAATTTTTGTTGTTACTCCGAAAAAATATACCGCCAACCAAACCGGCAGAAACGCCCAGCATGGCTGCCGCGGAAATAGCGACCAGGCTGTCCACCAGGCGGCGCTGGGCTGCCAGTGAGAAAGCTTTTCCGGTTGAGAAGTGGGACAGGAAGGATGAGATGTAGGGCTGGGCAGCAGCGCTCTGTAACGCCGCCAGGGCGAGGAAGACTGTGATTAAGGTCAGAAGGATCAATATCCCCCCACCAACACTCCAGGCAGTTCTGCGCTGGTAAAGGAACTGCAGCCGGATGCGCAGGAAGACCAGGAATGCAAGCGCTGCTGCAAATACAGGAGCGAACATGACGAAAAACTGGCGGAAGCGGGTTGGGGTGAGGACGTTGGGCAGAATCCCGCCTGCCTGGGACTGGAAGGTGGTGAAGAATGGCAGGTAAAGCAGGATCGATCCCAGCAGGATAAGCAACAGCGCCAGGGCAGGGCGTTTCAGGATTTCGGTAAGGCTTGGAGGCCGGGGAATGGTTTCGGTCTCATCATTAAATGCTGCATCAACATTCGTTGGGGCTTCAAATCTGTAGGAAGCTTTTGCCCCAGCCAGGACTGCCAGCATGAAGAGGAAAGCATAGATTGGGAAATCCCAGGTGTTCAACGCCAACAGGCTGCCAAGGATGAGGGCAGCGAGTGCCAGGCGAGCAATGTGCGGTTTGAGTTCGCCAGCGGGGATAAGGTTTTTCTGCAAAAGTCAGCAATCCTTCGAGTGAAAGTGAGACTGCCAGGAGGACAAATGGAAGGGCAAGCACATGCGGGTGCAGGTCTCCCAATAAGAATGAGAATGCGGGGTTCTCGTCGATGGCCTCGATCTCATTACCGACCAGGTCCCGGTCATGCAGCACGCGGGCTGCGAAGAACCAGTTGCCCAGATCCAGTCGCAGACTTTCGGGTTTGCCGGCAGGTATGGAGAGCTGTTTCAAATCCAGCCATTCCCAGAAGTTGAGCGTTCCGGCGCTTATTCCCGGCTCGGAAATTGTGCCAGTCTCTTCCGATAACTGTCCGCCAAAATCGTAGTAGATGGCGGGGACCTTCAGTTGTGAAAATAAACCGTTGGCGTTTGCCAGTCCGAGGATGCCGTACAGGTTACCAACCAGGAGTAAAAGAATCGGTGCGAGGTATGCTGCAGGAAAAGCTGCCTGGATGGAGGGTAGAGGCAGGTTTTTTTGCCCGGCATCTTTTTTCTTCACCAGTATGATCAAATCGATTACGATGCCTAATGCTCCAGAAGCTGCCAGGGCAAACCAGAGCGCCTGTGCCAGGTTGAAGCTGACACTGGACGGCGCCCCGGACAGGCGTGCCGGGATGGATGCCAGGTAATACCCGAAGTAATAATAGCTGATCGCATGACCTGAGAGCCATGCGTCGGAGATGGGGAAGGAAGGGCTGCGCAGGATAGAATTCAAAAACATGAATTCCATCGGTTTTTCGGTACCCAGAATTTCCGGGCTGTAAGCGCGCACCAGAGCCCAACCAACGAAGGAGAGCAGGAAAACAAGCTCTATGCGCACGACAGCCTGCCATTGGTCCTCAATCCAGTGTTTAAGCGGCTGAACCCCCTCGCCTCGCAGGCTGAGTAAACTTAAGGCACTGACCAGGGCAGCTGCAAAAAGGATGCCACCAGCATTATTGCCCAAAATGCCCAGTGAGCCCAGCACCCAGGATATGAAACCGGTGAGCAGCAGCCCGAAAATGCGCACAAGTGCATAGCCTTTGCCAGGGACTTTTTGGAATAATTTAAACGTGATTGGCAGGGCAATGATCCCCAATAGAGTAGAAATCAAGTACCATGCCGCGGCATATAGAATCTCAGTGACCACGTAATTTCCTTTGAATTACCCTGCCGGAAGTGATAGGTTTGTTGGAATCAGATTCCATGCTCGGTCCAAACAATAGGTTCAAGGGCAAGTGGTTTTCCTCATCGTCCAGATGATTTTATCGCGTAAAATCAAGAGAAAGATCACCGGGTTTCAGATTGTACCCGAACCGCGAAGAAAGAGGCAATCCTTGGTATACTCAAATCAGGATTATGCCCTCTCCCCGAAGGTCAACCCGCACCAATCCATTTGGTTCTCCAGGAAGGTCGAACCACGATTTATCGCCATTCTATTCCAGCCGCCTCTATGATGGATTCGAGGAGGAAACGATGGCGGTCGATACGGAAACCGTACTTGCTGATGACCTGCGCGATCAAATTTACCTGGCATCTTCGGAGAAGATGTCACAGCTTCCGAATAACAGCATCCACTTCATGGTCACTTCTCCTCCATATAACGTGGGGAAAGATTATGATGAAGACCTGACGCTTGGTGAGTATCTTGAGTTTCTCCAACGGGTATGGAAAGAAGTTTATCGGGTGCTGGTTCCTGGGGGCAGAGCGTGTATTAATATTGCCAATCTGGGCAGAAAGCCGTATCTGCCGATGAATGCCTTCTTTGCGCAGTCTTTACTCGATCTGGGTTTTCTTATGCGTGGTGAGATTATCTGGGATAAAGGCGCCAGCGCGGCTGCCTCCACTGCCTGGGGCAGCTGGCTTTCGGCATCCAATCCCACGCTGCGCGATGTGCACGAGTATATCCTTGTCTTTTCCAAAGGAGCATTCGGACGCAGAAAGCAAGCGGACCGCCCCAGCACGATAACCCGGGATGAATTCCTCGAATACACAAAGAGTGTCTGGACCTTCCCGGCAGAATCCGCCAAAAAAGTCGGTCATCCGGCGCCTTTCCCGGTCGAACTTCCTTACCGCCTGATCCAGCTCTATACCTTCCAGGGTGAGCTAGTCCTCGATCCTTTCATGGGAAGCGGGCAGACTGCTCTGGCGGCGTTGAAGTGCGGGCGCAGTTACGTGGGCTATGAAGTTGAGCCGGACTACCTGGCGCTTGCTCTACAGCGAATTGGTGAGTTTCAAAACAAAATTACAAGTTGAACATAACCGTTGAATTAGTTGTGCACAGGATTATGTCTGCGCTCAAGTACCTGGGTTTCCGCCGGATGGCGTTGTTTGCCGCCTACCGCTTGGGGCTGCGGTTGGGCTGGTACCGTTTTGCGGCGCCGGATTGGGAGGTTTCTGAAACGGACCGCCAGCGCCTGGTCAGCCGCGCCTGCGAGCTGCTGCCAATGCCTGGTGGGGGAATGCGCGTCGACCGGGATGTTCAATCAGAACTGCAGCGCGAGGCAGACAGGGTCATTCAAGGGAAAGTGCGGCTTTTCGGCGGATACGAGACCGATCTGGTGTTCGATGCTGAGTATCCTGCCGTTGATTGGACTGTTTACGAGGCGGGTAAAGCTGCCATCCCTGGGGAAGATCCAAAATTTGCCTGGGAACCGGGGCGTTTCGGCTGGGCGTTCAGCCTGGGTAGGGCTTACCACCTGGGCAGGGACGAACGGTACGCAGAGGCGTTCTGGGCGAATGCGGAATTATTCCTGGACGCCAACCCACCGTATTTGGGTCCGCAGTGGGTGTCTGCGCAGGAAGTGGCTCTGCGTTTAATCGCCTTATGCTGGGCAATAAGCGCTTTCTCCGGCTCGGAGCACAGCACTCCCGAACGCCAGCTGCGATTGCTGAAAGCAGCTGCAGTTCACGCGTCGCGCATCCCCCCAAGCCTGGTATATGCCCGATCACAAAACAACAACCACCTGTTAACGGAGGCTGCCGGGTTGTACACCGCCGGCACACTCCTGTCCGGTCAGCATCCCCAGGCTGCACGCTGGCGCATGATTGGCTGGGAATGGTTCCACCGCGGGCTGGAGGCACAGATTGCCGCAGATGGCAGCTATATCCAGAACAGCACCAATTATCACCGCCTGATGCTGCAAACTGCGTTGTGGATGTACGCGCTCGCACGGCGTGAAGGCGACCCATTCCCCCGGGAGAGTTCATCCAGGCTTGCTGCATCCACTGCATGGTTAGCAAACCTGGTGGACGCTGGCAGCGGGTGTGTGCCCAACCTTGGACCCAATGACGGCGCCTATATTCTGCCGTTAACGGGCAAGCCTTTCATCGACTTCCGACCGGTGGTTGACGCAGCACAACGGGCGTTCTGCGGGGGGCAGAGTGATCTGCCAGTTGATGAAATGGAATACTGGCTTGGCTTGACGGAAGGTCAGAGGGGGGTGCAGCCAGGGGCAGACCCGCGAAGAGTGCAGGGAAAACTGGTTTCAGCGAATTCGTGGGCGTATTTACGCGCGGTGCATTTCCGTGACCGTCCCGGTCACGCTGACCAGCTGCACCTGGACTTATGGTGGCGGGGCAGGAATATCGCCATGGATGCCGGCACCTACCGCTATACGGCGCCTGTGCCCTGGGACAATGCACTGACCGTTGCCTCGGTACACAACACCGTTACTGTGGATGGGTTGGATCAGATGAAGCGGGTTGGGCGTTTTCTTTACCTGGATTGGGCTCAGGCAGAAGTCACCGCAGATGAAACTGCAGGGGATGGTGCCTGGCAGAAGTTGACGGCCGAACACGATGGCTACCGACAGCTGGGTCTCAGCCACCGGAGGTCGGTGACAGCCTTTGTGAGCGACCGCTGGTTGGTGGAGGATGACCTGCTGATGGGTGACCGACGCGGTGACACACACACTTACCGCCTGCACTGGCTGCTGCCGGATTGGGAGTGGGAATTGGAATGGAAAACGGACGGAGTGATTTTCGGACTGAATTCGGTCGAAGGGAAGATCCAATTAGCGATACGCAGCAAGCCGCTCTTAGCGCGTTTTATGGTTGTACGAGCAGGTGAGGTCGTCCAGACGGTTTCCAGTAAGATGGAACCATTCCCGGATATCGTGCCGACACCATCCCTCGCCATCCTGGGGTGGTATTCTCCTACCTATGCTGTAAAAAAACCTGCGCTTTCCCTGGTAGCTGAGGTGTTAGGTGAAACGGGGGCGAATTTTATTTCGGAATGGAGATTGCCTCAGGATCTGAACGGAACATTTGCACTTGCAAAGTGTATTTAAGGATAGGCTGGGATCCCAGGTGACACGCAGATGGGTTAACCTTGAGGAGCCCGGATAGATCGCTCCAATAGAGAGTTGAAGATTATGCCTCGGCGATGAACATCCCGCTTTCTTTTGTTATGCGGATTGCCCCATGCGCTGAGATTCGCGCTTTGAAAAATGCCAGCAAGTTTTCCTGGGTTTTTGCGGGTACGGATTTGCTGGTTGTTGACAGAACGTAATCTGTCAGCAGTTCGGCATCCGTGACCACCAGGCTGTCCTCGTAGCGTTCCAGGCGGACTGCAGAAAAATGATTCACCAATATTGTCCCGCCGTTCTCAAGGTTGAATGAAGGCGTACCCATATCGATTCGTTCGAGGCTGGGGTCAAACTGTTCCTCGAGCTCATGCAGCTCTTTCATGTGGTTCTGCCCGATTGTGGCTGCAAATAATCGCCCGTCATTTTTTAGCACGCGCCTGAATTCTTCCAGGGCGCGTTGTTTGTCAGGGACATGGTAGAGCATGTGGTTGGCGACCAGGACATCGAAATAATTGGAGGGGAAAGGAAGCGCTGAAGCATCAGCCTGCGAAAAGGAAAAAGGCGAGCCGGCTTCCGCCAGCACGACATCATTTTGCAGGGCGGCTGCCGCCTGGGATACCATCCCGTGCGAAAAATCACTCAACACCAGCTGCCAGTCAGTGCCCAGCCTGTCCCGGTTTGTAGCCCATAACTTACCGGGACCACAGCCAATTTCAAGGATGCGGCAGGTCGGAGACAGCGCCATCTTATCGAACACCCACTCAAACCAGCCATAAGGATTGGTGCTGAAGCGCAGGTGGATGGCAATGCGCGCACTCAGGTTAGATGCATCTTTATACTGGTTTTGGAGGATTGAATTCTGGTTTGACATAGCCTGGTCTGTTTGCAGAGTTGGGAATGCGCCTTGAGGTGCAGAGGCTGGGTCTGTGTGGTTTATAATTTCGCTAAGGATTTTACCCTTTTAATGAACATAAGCAGCCATCAATGCACATCCTGCTGATTCACCAATCCTTCGTCGCCCTGGACGAGCCCGGGGGCACGCGCCATTACGAGCTGGCGCGTTTTCTTGTTGAGCAGGGTCACAGCGTGACGGTCATTGCCAGCCCGGTCAGTTACCTGACCGGGAATACGCCTGAGACTTCACGGACCGAACCTGGTGAAGGTATCACCATCCTGCGTGCATACACCTACCGCGCACTGCACAAAAGCTTTGTCCACCGCGTCTTCAGCTTCATCAGCTTCATGCTTTCTTCTTTTTGGCTGGGGCTGCGCGTGAAGAATGTGGACGTGGTTTGGGGCACGTCACCACCGATCTTCCAGGCGGCTGCTGCCTGGGCTCTGGCGCGGCTGAAACGGGCAAAGTTCCTGCTTGAGATCCGCGACCTGTGGCCTGCTTTCGCCATGGCGGTAGGCGTTTTACAGAACCGCTTCCTGATCGTTCTATCGGAATGGCTTGAAGGATTCCTCTATCGCCACGCAGATCGGGTGATGGTGAACTCTCCGGGCTTCATCGAGCATGTGCGTTTACGAGGGGCTCAAGCGATCGAGCTGGTGCCCAACGGAGCGGACCCACGCATGTTTGACCCAACCATGGATGGGGATCCCTTTCGAAAGGCACATGGTTTAGGGGGAAAATTCGTGGTCTTGTACGCCGGCGCTCACGGCATCTCAAACGATCTGGGTGTGCTGCTGCAGGCTGCCAGGATTCTCCAGGAGAAACAGGCTGCATCATCAATGAAAGAGGAAGGCGCGGATGTCCGCATCGTGTTTCTTGGCGATGGCAAAGAGAAGGCAACGCTTCAAAAGCAGGCAATTGCGTTGGGACTGCGCAACGCGCTCTTCCTGCCGCCTGTGCCAAAGTCAGGGATGAACCTTGCACTGGCTGGATCAGACGCTTGTATTGCCATCCTCAAACCCATCCCGCTCTACGCGACAGTCTATCCAAATAAGGTCTTCGATTATATGGCTGCTGGGAAACCGGTGCTTTTGGCAATCGACGGTGTGGTCCGTGATGTGGTTGAAAAGGCGCAGGCAGGCATCTTTGTGCAGCCTGGCAGTGCCGGTGATGTGGCGGATGGGATCGAATGGATGGCGCTGAACCGTGCCCAGGCAGCGGCGATGGGAGCAAAAGGACGCAGGTATATTGAAGAAAATTTCGACCGGTCAGTGCTTGCTCAGAAGCTGACGGATATCCTGGTCAGCCTTCCCGGAAGCAAGGGGTAAGTTTTTTACAGCAAAATCACCGGTCAGGCTCAGAACCGGTAGCCGAGTCTTTCCATGGTGTCCCCACGCAATCTCCAGGACAGCGTTGATCTCCTCTGGTGTCAGCGATCCTTTATGTTTTCCAATACTATTGGCGTGGATGAAATGAAATCTGAAACCGGTGGGATCAACGTCCAGAAATTGTCCTAACTGCTGGCGAATCTGATCACGATCAGAAACCAGGTCTTCGTATCGCAGCACCAGGCACTTACTTGAAAACTCCAGGATTAATTTAGCTGCTCTAACCCAGTTAGATGCGATGGCGGCAGGATACTTATATTCATCAGGCCACCACTTCCCCCATATGGCAAAGGCGTTGACGGTTGAATTGACCACATCGCGCGCGTCCCTGACTACACAGATCACCTTCAAGTGTTCATCACCAGCCAGCCTGGATAAAGCGAACACATAATCCGGGTATTTGTCAGCCACGATCCGGTAATGGTTCAGGGCACGCTGCAGACCGGTGCCAATGCCTTGAATATTCACAGGCGTACGGTGTTCGCTGGGAATGTGGCTTAAAAATTTCGAAACCAGAGCGAAATTTTTAAGCAGGTTACCCGAAAGTACACGGCGGTACCTGGGCGTTCCTGGCGGGAAAGGAAAACTGGGTGGAACCATCGGTTGAACCAGGCAGTACCAACCGGCGGTTGCCATTACGCCACCATAATTTTAAAATTTCCTTACGATAGGCGCCATAAGGTAATCCCGAATACATATAGGCGCCAAACTCATTGGTGATCTCGATCTCCGGGTGGCTGCGCAGAATTTTCGAGGTCATACTGGTTCCGGAGCGTTGGTGCCCGCAGATGATTGCTGCCATTTTATTCCTCGAACCGGAAAGCGATGTGATCATATCAAACTATCCAGTGACCGGAGTCTTGCTTTGAATTCAGCGGCGTTCGTGATGATGAACCTGACCATCTGGCAGACTTCAGCAACGTCGTTCTCGGAAACAGCGGAGCCCGTTGGTAATGCAAGCAGACTGTCTGCCAGGGATTCCGTAACCGGTAAACGTTTGCCAGCGTCCGGGTAAAGACTGAAATAAGGTTCCAGGCGGTGAACGCCAGGGTAGAAATAGCGTCTGGCAAGCACATTTTCCGCTTTAAGAATCATCTGCAGCTGGTCACGATGGATCCCTGAAGCTTCCGGATCGATTTCCAGAATGATGTACTGGTAATTGCGTCTTTCACCAGAATCGTATTGGACCATGCGCAGTCCCGGGATTCCGGTTAAAGCCTCCTGGTATTGAAGATAGTGTGCGCGGTTGATGGCAAGGAGCTCATCGATGTTTTCCATCAAGCTGAGACCCATCGCGGCTGAGACCTCGTTCATTTTTGCGTTGGTACCCAGACCAGCGGTAATGTTGTCGGATACATATCCAAAGTCGCGCATCCGGCGAATCCGGTCTGCCAGCTCGTCGTCCGCAGTAACCACAGCGCCACCTTCTAAAGTGTTAAAAAATTTGGTCGCGTGGAAGCTGAAGGCTTCTGCATGACCAAACGATCCAACCATCACCCCGTCATGTGTGCAAGCAAAAGCATGGGCAGCATCGAAAATGAGCTCGAGTTGGTTTTTTTGAGCAATGGACTCGAGGGACTCAATATTGCAGGGACGTCCCCATAGATGAACCGCCAGGATGCCTGTCGTTCGGGGTGTTATCAGGGACTCGATCTGATCGGGATCAATGTTGTGTGTTTCCGGATCAACATCGCAGAAAACCGGTGTTATGCCCTGGAGTGCCAGCGCATGCACCGTGGCGACGAAAGTGAACGATGGGACGATGACCTCCCCCTTCAAACCACATGCCCGAATAGCCAGCTCCAGAGCCAGGGTGCCATTGCAAACAGCCACCACGTGTTCTGCATGCAGGAACCCGGCAATGCGCGATTCTAACTCCTGGACAAAGGGTCCATTATTGGTAAACCAGCGGTTGTCCAGGATGGTGTTGACGCGTGCAAGGAACTTTTCCCTGTTCCCAATATTCGGGCGTCCGACATGCAATGATTCTGGGAAACTGAGGTGACCCGCCAAAGATGGCGAATTGTTCGGTGGATTTTTTCATGGAGTGCAGGCTTATTTTGGCGAGATCTGGTCACTGTCCAGGGGCAGGCGTTCGGCGGCAGGCGCCATGTAGATACCCTTCTCCTGGGTGTCGCCCAGGATCACCGCCCCGGCTCCGATGATGCACGATGCCGATATGGTGATGTTGTTGCGGATGGTGGCGTTTGTGCCGATGTAGCAATAGGGCTCGATGACCACATGACCGGCGATACTCACCTGAGATGATAGGAAGCAGTGATCTTTGATTACCGCATGGTGACCGATGACGCAGCCAGCGCCAATGGAGACATTGTGCCCGATCCGGGCAAAAGGCGAGATGATCGTATGATCCCCGATGCGCAGGTTTTCACCTGTTTCGAACCCCGACCAAACAGTGGCAAGGGAGCTGATGTAACTGCCCATCCGGTAACCAAGCTTCTGTGCCTGAGCAAACCGTTCAGCACGCAGCTGGTTAACGCGCACATAGCCCACCGCGATCATCATCCAGTGTTCATCCGGAGGAAAATGGTGCGTGACCTCATCGAAAGGGACAACCGGGAGGTTGAACAGGGTCTCGCTGGTGATCACCTGGCGGTCGACACAAAAACCTGCGATGTGGCAGCTGGTGTCACGCGACAGGTAATAATGGAGAGTCTGGGCAGTCGAGCCGTTGCCATATATAACCAGCTTTTTTGCGTTGCCAGTCATGGGGTCTCCTGCAGGGTTTCCAGCAGGGTTTCCTGGATGATTTGGGAAATAACATCGTCGCGGGTGTACCGGGTGATGCACTGGTAAGCGCGTTCGACGATTGCCTGACGCTCATCGTCGTGGGTGAGGTAGTAATGGATTTGGGCGGGTATTTCTTCAACCGGCACCTCCACCATATGTTCTCCTGCCACGAAAGACGAGTGCGGCAGCATCGGTTCCGTTACCACAAGGGCGCGGTTCTGTGCGGCTAGCTGGAAGCGCATGAAGTTATTGTCCCACTTTTCCCGCAGCAGGTTGAGGACGATAATGGTGCGGTTGAGCAGGACAGTGCGTTCCTCGTTATAAACCGGCGGGTTGGTCTCCCCATCGATGCGCAACATCTCGATGCCGTAATCTCGCAAACCAGCCTCGACCTGCAGCAGCAGTCGGCGCCGCCGCTTGCTCCAGACACGACCTATCCACAGAACCGGGATGTCGCGCTCCAGCTTGAGATCATCGCCCCATTCAGGATAATAGCTTGGAGACAGCGGTTCGAGGACTTTAAACCCGCGCTCTTCGAGGAATTTGGTGCGTATGGCGGATGCGATCACAAGGGTGTCCAGGACGCCTGCTTCGCGCAGCCAATATAGATCGCCATAATAGCGGTAGCGCGCTCCTTTCGCCGTCAGCAATCGTCCAAACCTGCGCAGATGCCAGCTGCCATCGGCTTCCTGCTGGTATGAAATTTTTTCCATCCAAGAGCGCAAACGACCGACTGAATAACGAAACCATTCGGGCAAATCCGGATTGGGCAGCGGCTCGATGAACCACCAGGCGAATTTTGGGCGGATTTCGACAGGCATGGCGATCAGCTGGCGGGCAACCGGCACCATGCTGCCCCAGGGACCGTGGAGCAAAATCATGTCCAGCCCAGGTGGGATTGCCTGGTTGTGGTAGAAATCAACCGGCTCGTATCCCAGCCGCCTGACGATGGACGTGTGCTGCATCGCCATCCCTTCCCCTTTGTCCCAGTAAACGATCCCGATTCTTTTCATTCCATTCGCCTTTTTTGATCCGTTTACCGCCATCATCCGAACTGGCTGAGGTAATCTCGCATATCGCTGTCCGGTCCATCCAGGCGTCCAGTGGGGGGTTCATCTCCAGTTGGGCTGGATGCCTGAACCTGAAACCAGGCTGCTAACAGGGACGCCCGGGGATATTCATAAAAAACACGCAGCGGGAGTTCAGGAGTATACATCTGGTTTATCGAATTTACGATCTGGGCTGCCAACAGAGAGTTGCATCCATGTGTAAAAAAGTCATCCTGCTCACCGAGTGCTGCCGCACCGGTCGCTGAACGGACGATGGATAAAATGTCACCAGCGGATGGCGCTCCCGGCTCTTTTTTTATTTTTGGCGATTTCGTGGAAGAGCTGCCAGCCTGGATGGGATCGGGGAGAGCGCCCCGGTTGACTTTGCCATTTGCCAGGCGAGGCAGAATGTCTAAAAAAACATAAAGAGTTGGCAGCATGTAGTCAGGCAGTTGTTGGGCTATCATTCTGCGGATATCTTCGGGGTTCGCCTGCTCAGCCGTCCTGACCTCGATGTAGGCGACCAGTGAATCGGCGCCGGGATTCGAGGTCTCAGCGGCAAACTCTGGGTCAATTGTTTCGCCGCTTCGGGCGACCACAACTACATCGCGCACACCTTCACAAGACAGGATGGCAGCTTCCACACTCGCTAATTCAACACGGTAACCGCGCACTTTGACCATAAAGTCTTCCCGCCCCAAGAACTCAAGCGTGCCATCCGGGCGGAACCGCCCCAGGTCTCCGCTGATGAAGGTGCGCACCTCGGGATCGACAGGGTCAACCAGAAAGCGGCGTGCAGTTTCCTCCGGATTCTTCCAGTAACCTGTCGCCAGGTATCGGGAACGGACAGCGATCAGCCCCACTTCTCCAGCAGGGACGGGTTGACCCTCGCTGTCCAGGATAGACACCTCACGGCTGGCTGCCACTCGTCCAACAGGGACAATGTGCTCAAAGAGGTGTGTTTTGGATGTGATCTTATTCCTGGTGATGGTGCTTACTTCGCTGGAAGCGAATTGGTAAATGAATTCGCAGTCAACCGGGAAACGGTCCCTGGCTTTTTCGAGATCGCTTTTGAACAGAAAATCTCCGCCCAGGCTTACCACGCGCACGCTGGGGAAGAATTCGTCCTCCCCCAAATTGTTCAGGAAATGGCGCAGGTAAGCGACCGGCGGGTGAAAACTGGTGATGGCTTCTAATTGCAGCCACCTGGACAATTCAGCCGGTGTGTGTTCGCGCAGATCATACACGCATAGGGCACAGCCATTCATCAACGCCTTCATCAGGTCCAGGTTTGAGGAGGTGAAGCAAAATGAGGTGAATAAAGACTGCCGGTCGGCAATATATGTGTCCAGAATCTGCCTGTCCAGCCAGACGCGCTGCAGGGCGGATTGCTGACTGCGTATAACGCCTTTCGGAGAACCGGTGGAGCCGGATGTAAAGAATATGCCAGCAGGCGTGCTGGAGGGCACGTCCTTCACGAGATATTCGCCAGAGAGGGTTTGGGTGTCTTCGAAAAGGATGAGATTACATCCTGGTGGAACCAGCTTCTTTGCCAGTTCCAAATTGGGGCGGTCTACCAGGAGCACCCGGGCTTCAAGGAGTTCCATGATCCCGGAGAGATAAGCTGGGGGATAGTTGTGGTCCAGCGCGGAGTAGAAATTTCCGGACATGAAAACCCCGAGGATGGCGGCGATAGCGGGGGCGTCAATATTGACCAGCAGGGCAATGGGTTCCGGTTCCGTAGCGGTGATTGCCTGGATCGCCTGGGCGACCTTACTGGCAGTCCGACCCAGATCGCTGTAGGTCCAGGCAGTTTCTCCGCTTTTGACTGCGGGTAAGTCTGGCAATTGCGCGGCGACATGAGTAAAACGGTCAGCAATCGACCGGTTGATGTCGCTCTCCAGGAAAGGAAGTAAGGTCAGGCTCACGACCGCCAAACCGGAGAATGGATCAGGAGATAAGTGTGGATTGGTGTCTGCAATAAACCCATCGATGTAATCTGGCAAGCATCCTCATCAGGCAGAGTGTGACAATTATATCTCAGCCCTTGTCATACCCGCCTCAAAGTATAATATTGGCACCAATCTATAGGAGGGCACCATGAATTCAAGAGAAAAAGTCCTGTCGGCGTTGAACCATGAGCAGCCGGACCGAGTCCCGGTGGATCTTTCAGGACACCGCTCGTCCGGGATATCACCAATCGCTTACCGCCATCTGCGCCAGGCGCTGGGACTGCCTGAAAAACCCATCCGTGTTTACGATATCGTCCAGGAGATGGCGATCGTCGATGAGGATGTACTCGAATGGGCGGGAGTGGATACGATTGAGCTTGGGCGCGCTTTTGCCACCGAGGACCATCATTGGGTGGATTGGACACTGCCGGATGGGACAGCGTGCCTGGTGCCAGCCTGGAGCGTGCCCGAACGCGAACCTGGCAGGTGGGTGATCCGCTCCACGAAGACGGGGCGGGTGATCGCCCAGATGGTGGATGGCTCGCTGTATTTCGAGCAGACTTACTGGCCCTTCGTGAACGGCAGACCACCTGGGGTGTCCGTAACGGATGTGATCGAGGAAAGCATGTGGACGGCGGTTGCTTCCCCACCCGGACCACTTGTTGGGGGTGAGGATGGATATCAGAAACTGGCACAGGGAGCGGAGCGTCTGCGCCGTTCCAGCGAGCGCGCCATCATCGGCTTGTTCGGCGGGAACCTGCTCGAGTTCGGGCAGTTCATGTACCGCAACGACGTCTTCTTTATGCTCCTGGCAGGGGAACCGGAAAAGGCGGATGAATTCCTGGACGAGATCACCGAAATGCACCTCGCCAACCTGGAAAAATACCTCGCAGCGGTGGGGGAGCACATCGACGTAATCTTGTTTGGCGATGACCTGGGCATGCAGTCGGGACCGCAGATCTCGCCGCGCATGTACCGGCGGTTCTTCAAACCGCGCCACGCGCGCATGTGGCAGCGCGCCAAGCAGCTGGCGCCGGTGAAGGTGATGCTGCACTGCTGTGGTGGTGTACGAGAGCTGCTGCCTGATCTGATCGATGCCGGTCTGGATGCGATCAACCCGGTACAGATCACTTGCGAGGGGATGGAATCACGCGGCTTGAAAACGGATTTTGGTAAGGACATTACTTTTTGGGGCGGAGGCTGCGATACACGCGATGTACTCCCGCACGGATCCCCAGAACAGGTTTACCGCCATGTACAGGAGCAGCTGAACATCTTTCAGCCTGATGGTGGTTTTGTCTTCCAGCAGGTGCACAATATCCAGGCGGACATCCCTGCGGAGAACATCATTGCCATGTACGAAGCGGTCAGGGATTTCGCCTGATGCAGCCATCTGCATCACCCTGAAGGTATAATCACTGGCATGAAACGCTGGCAGCTTTGGCTGGGTGTTGGGATCAGCCTGGTATTCATCGTCTGGACACTCCGCGGGCTTGATCTTGGCAAGCTGTGGGAGATCATGAAAGCAGCCAATTACTGGTGGCTAATACCCGGTGTTCTGGTTTATTTCATCGGCGTGTGGGTGCGTGCATGGCGCTGGCATTACCTGCTCAAGCCGGTAAAACCTATGCCGACCAGAAAGCTCTTTCCCGTGACCTGCATCGGCTATTTCGGCAACAACGTGTTCCCGGCGCGCCTGGGTGAGGTGCTGCGTGCTTTCGTGCTGTATGAGGACGAACAGGTGCCTGTCTCGGCTTCCCTGGCGACCATCATCGTCGAGCGCGTTTTTGACGGCGTGGTGATGCTCGGGTTCGTTTTCGTCAACCTGTCCGCGCTTGCCGCCATGACGGAATCATCCGGATTTGTGGGCGACATCCAGACCCTGGCGTTAGTGGGGAGCGGGATTTTCCTGGGCGTGCTGGTGGTCTTCCTGCTGGCTGCCATGTTCCCGGGGCAGGCAGAAAGAGCCGTTGCCAGTATTAATAACAGGATTGTGCCAGCCCGATACCGGGAGAAAGTGACTGGCATAACGAGCCGTTTCCTGGGCGGGTTGGCGGCACTGCGCTCGCCGCGCATGGTGCTGATGATCTTCTTTACTTCGATTTTGATCTGGCTGTTGGAAACAGCCAAATACTGGTTTGTGATGCACGCTTTCCCGTTCGAGGTCAGTTTTTTTGCTTTGATGCTGATGAACGGGATCGTCAACCTGGCGACGACGCTGCCCTCCGCCCCAGGTTATATTGGCACCTTCGACAAACCCGGGATCGCCGTCCTGGAAGCGTCTGGTGTGGATGTCAACATCGCCGCGGCATACACCTTCGTGCTGCACGCAGCACTGTGGCTGCCCATCACGCTGCTGGGAGGATATTTTATGCTGCGTGAGCTGGTGAAGTGGGACAAGAACCTTTCCCAGGTGGTGGCTGAGGGACAGGCTGAGGTGGCTAAATGAAGAAGATTGCCATCATCGGCGCCGGGCATGGCGGTATGGCAGCCGCGTATGACCTGAAAAAAGCGGGTCACGACGTAACCATCTACGAAGCGCAGCGCATCCCGGTGGTCTGGCGACTGGTTTTAAAGAGCCGCATTGGGATTGGTCGGTGGAGAATTTTTACCACCACTGGTTCGCCACAGACCGGCACATCCTGGGATTGATCGACGAGCTGGGCTGGAGCGAGGAGGTGATCTTCCCGCGCCCGTACACGGTGATGTATTACAACGGCAAATTTTATCCCTTCGATGCCATTACCCAGATGGCACTCTTTCCCGGGCTGGGTTGGGGATTGAACAAGGTCCGCTTCGGGTTGGTGGGCTTATTCTTGCGCCTGACGAACAACTGGCAGGCGCTGGAAAAAGTGACGGTTGATGCGTGGATGCGTAAATGGGCAGGGGATCGGGTATACGAGCTGATGTGGCAGCCGTTGATGAACGGGAAATTTGGAGAGCGCTATGCCGGCGTGGTCAACATGGCGTGGATGTGGGCGCGCATCAAGGCGCGCACCACCCGGTTGGGCACCTTCAAGGGCGGGTTCCAGGCATTTGCTGACCGCTTTGCCGGCAGATTGATTGAGATGGGCGTAGAGATGCATTATGACTCGCGGGTGAGCAGTATCACGCAGGTCGATGGCGGATTGCGCCTGGAGTCAGGGCGAGGGGAGGAGATATACGACCAGTGCCTGGTCACCACTTCACCGGGTCTGATGGCGAAGCTGGCTCCTGATTTGCCAGCCGATTACCTGGACGGGCTGCTGTCCTTGAAAAGCATGGGCGCGGTGGTAATGGTGCTGTCTCTCAAACACAGGCTTTCACCCGAAGGCTATTACTGGTACAACATCCCCAAATCTGCCGGGTTCCCCTTCCTGGCGGTGGTGGAGCATACCAATTACGTTCCAGCGGAACACTTTGGCGGTGATCACATAGTCTATATCGGTGATTACCTGGATACTGACCACGAATATTTCTCCCTGAGCAAGGATGAATTGCTGGAGCGCTTCTTGCCCTCATTATCACGCATCAATCCTGATTTTCAACCCGATTGGGTGCGCTCCAGCTGGCTCTTCAGCACGAAATATGCCCAGCCTGTGCCTGAGGTGAACCATTCCCAGAATATCCCCGCCATCCAGACGCCACTGCAGGGGCTGTATTTTGCCAGCATGAGCCAGGTGTACCCCTGGGACCGGGGCACTAATTTCGCCGTGGAGATCGGCAGGCGCGCCGCGGGGATGATGCTGGCGGGTTAAAGACTGCCGCCCGAGGCGTGTGATTCCAAACACGACCCGCGCATGAATCCAGCCGTATTCCACCAGCTGCTCACACCCACCGGTCAGGAGGCATTAGCTGCAGCAGCGTCTCTTGAGCCGGTTGAAAAAGACTTCCTGCACCACTTCGACAGGCTCAGGAACATTTTCCCGCCAGACCTTTCCCGCGCTGCCCTGGAAACCGCCATCCTGCGGGGTGAGGCGAGAGCTAAATTCCCGCAGGCGGACAGAATGTATTTCACCCGCCAGGCGCTGGAGCAGGCGACGAGCCATGCCGTGGCAGTTTACCGCGCCGGGCGCTATAAGGGGTACCGCCTCCTTGCCGACCTGGGCTGCTCGATTGGGTCAGATAGCATAGCGCTGGCTGATCGCCGCGCCGGTCGTGGGCGTCGACCTGGACCCGCTGCGCCTGGCGATGGCGAAGGCGAACGCCGAAGGTGCTGGTATGGGCGGCCGCGTCACGCTGCTGCAGGCAGACCTGAGGCGTGAACTGCCGTTCAAAGCGGTGCCAGGAGTTGGTCTCTTCTTCGACCCGGCGCGGCGCGATGAGCGCGGGCGGGTGTATTCTGTCAGGGCGTATGCCCCGCCTTTGAGCACGGTCTCGGCATGGCTGCCGCGTTTCCCTTCCATTGGCGTCAAGCTCTCTCCCGGGGTGAACCTGGATGAGCTGGCGGGTTACGACGCCGAGGTGGAGTTTATCTCCCTGCATGGTGAACTGAAGGAAGCGGTGTTATGGTTTGGACCGTTGAAGAATGCTTTCCGCAGGGCGACGCTGCTGCCGGGTGGACACACACTGGCGGTGGACAGCGATGAGCTTCACCTCACACAGCGGCTCAGCGAGCCGCGGCAGTACTTCTACGAGCCGGACCCGGCGGTGCTGCGCGCAGGTTTGGTGCGCCATCTTGGCTTGGTCCTGGATGCCTGCCAGCTGGACGCTGAGATCGCCTACCTGACCGCTGATGCGTTGCTCCCAACGCCTTTCGCCCGCGCCTGGGAGGTGGAGGCGTGGTTCCCTTTCAGCCTGAAACGGCTGCGGCGTGAGCTGCGCGCCCGGAATGTGGGTGAGGCGGCGGTGAAGAAGCGCGGTTCGCCGCTGGAGCCGGAAAGCCTGATCCGCGACCTGCGCCTGAAAGGGGACGCCTTCCGCTGGGTGTTCCTGACACAGCTAAACGGCAAGCCAATCGTGATCCTGGCGCAGAAGGAAATCACGGCATGATCATCGCTGAAGAGTAAAATAATCCCAAAAAACTGACAGGAGAATAAAAACCGATGTCCCCCTTATCTGTTCTCGCTTCCAACCCGCGTTATTTCAGCCTGGATGGCGAAACCGCCATCTACCTCACCGGCTCGCACACCTGGGCGAACCTTCAGGATATTGGCTTGATAGACACCCCGCCGTTCCCTTACCAGGAATACCTCGACTTCATGCAGGCTTCCAACCATAACTTCATGCGCTTGTGGATGTTCGAGCAGCCTGAGCGCGCCTGCTGGACCGAACTCGATCATCTATTTCGACCCGCTGCCCTGGGCGCGCACCGGGTCCTGGTGAGGCGGCCGACGGCAAGCCCAAATTCGATCTGTCTGCCTGGAATGAGGCTTATTTCGAGCGCATGCGCCAGCGCATCATCCAGGCGGGAGAGGCAGGCATCTACTGCGCGGTGATGCTCTTCCAGGGCTGGAGCCTGGCGGTGAATGACCGCGGTCTCGATCCATGGATGGTGCACCCCTTCAATGGGGACAACAACATCAACGGCGTGGATGTGCCCTATCCTGGGTGGGATAACGAGACCGACCCCTCATTGCACAGCCTGCACAATCCCGGGGTCATTGCCCACCAGGAAGCCTACGTGCGCAAGGTGATCGACACGGTCAATGACCTCGACAACGTGCTCTACGAGATCATCAACGAGGGCGGCTCGCTGGCATGGCAGGTGCACATGGTGGACTTCATCCACGCCTGCGAGCGCGGCAAAGCCAAACAGCACCCCGTTGGCATCACCTCCGGCACGCCGTACCTGCGTAACGCGCCGATCGTCGCCAGCAGCACGGACTGGTATTCGCCCGTCAACCAGCCCAACTGGTGGGACCGGGGTAATGTCCCCTACGTGGAGGATTATCGCCAGGACCCGCCCGTGGCGGATGGGCGCAAGGTGAGCATCACCGATACCGACCACCTGTGGGGGCACGGCGGCAACCACCAGTGGGTGTGGAAATCGTTCACGCGCGGGCACAACCCGATCTTCATGGACCCCTGGTGGTCGCTGTACCTGGGCTCCACGGAAGATGTCGCCGCCTGGTCGTTCACCGGCGGCGTGAGCAAGGACCAGCGCGACTACCCCGACTGGGCGCCCACCCGCAGAGCGATGGGCGATACGAAGCGTTACGCCGACCGGATGGACCTGGCGAAGATGGCGCCGCGCCCTGATTTGTGTTCCACGCGTTACTGCCTTGCCAATCCTGGTTTCGAATACCTGGTTTATTTGCCGGAAGGCGGGTCGGTGACCCTGGATTTGTGTGAAGCGCCGGCGGGCAGCCGGTTTGACGTGGAATGGTTCTTCCCGTGGATCGAGCGCACCTTCCCCGGCGCGTATCCTCTGGAAGGCGGGGATTACGCTGTAACAACAGCCCCCTTCACCGGGGATGCGGTGTTGTATTTGAAAAGATCCTCATTGTAGTGGCGACCCATCCGGATCGATCCTGGTGATTGCGGGCAAGGGGTCGGCGCCTGCTGTGGCGTTTTCTGGCGAAAGGCGGGTCGCCCTGTGCGTGGAGGTGAACAGAGGTCGATGAACGGGGGCAAGCCGATAGGGGGCTGAAATGGTATTACAAGGACGGATTACCGTGCCAGAAGTGGTAACGACAGGCGCGGGTGGCTTGCCGCTACAGTATTGATGGTTATGAACCAGTAGCTGATTCCCGTAGGGATTCTATTAATCAATCCGTGAACACTGGCAGGTGCCCGAGGGAGATGATGTGCTGCCAGTCTTCGATGTTGCCCTCGGTGAGGATGCCGGCTTCGGCGACGACTTCAGCCTTTGCCTGAGCCATCAAGAGGTGCATGCCCTTCAATGTTGAACCGGTGCTGATGACGTCATCGACCAGGATGACTTTCTCGCCGCGGACCAATATCAGGTCTTTCTCGTCCAGGTAGAGCGTCTGCGGTTTGCCGGTGGTGATGGAGAGTGTTTCGGCGCTCAAGGCGACGCCCATGTAAGGTTTGTAGGATTTGCGCAGGATAACGTGTGTCTTACCGGTGACGACAGAGAGGGCATAAACCAGGGGGATGCTCTTTGCCTCCGCCGTGACAAGGAAGCCATAATCGAAGTCTTTCAGCTTATCTGCCAGGGCGCTGGCGCATGCCTGCACCAGCTCTGTGTCGCCAAGGATGTTCAGCAAAGCAATACGCACGCCAGGCGCAACTTCAAAAATGGGCAGCTCTCGGTGCTTCCCGGCAATCTCAATCGGATAGGTATCCCGTGTCATCTATCGATCCCTCCCTGTCATCTGGTTTTCTTTGGGGGTAATTCCAACCCGGTCTTTCGTCCCAGGTTTTCCGTCCATGTTGAGCGGAGAAACTCCACTGGACGGATTGCGCTCCACAACCAAAGTTTAACACATCTGCTATAATTTTTCGATCTTGAATCCTTTTCCCAGGTTATTGTCGGCAGCCTTTACCGGGTTGCTGACTTCTAGCGACGGCATGCAATAAAAATTCAGGCAGCTTGACCGGGTCACTGACCGCCCCAGAAGCGGAGTCCGGTTGGTATAGTGTCTATTTCACTGATCCGCTCGACCCGCAGGCAGGGTCTTACCGCGGCGGTCCGGATGATGCCCTGGGCGCCGCCATCGACCAGGCGCGGGTCAGCGTTGATGTCGCCGTGTTGGAAATGAACCTGTGGCGCGTGCGCGATGCGCTCATCGATGCACACGAGCGCGGCGTGCAGGTGCGCGTGGTCACGGAGAGCGATAACCTGTACTTCGATGAGGTCCAGGAGCTGATTGAAGCGGGTATCCCTGTCTCTGGAGACCTGGGCGAAGGATTAACGCACAACAAGTTCGCCGTTATTGACCGGCAGGAAGTGTGGACGGGCTCGATGAATTTCACCACCACGGATGGCTACCGCAACGACAACAACCTGCTGCGCATCCGCTCCGCCCAGGTGGCTGAGAATTACACCAGCGAGTTCGAGGAGATGTTCATACAGGACCTGTACGGACCCGATATCCGCGCAGCCACGCCCAATCCGCTTGTCACGGTCGATGGCACCCGGGTTGAAACATACTTTTCCCCCGACGACCAGACTGCGCGTCGCCTGCAGGAGTTGATTAACAACGCTGAAAAGAGCGTTTTTTTCCTGGCATTCAGCTTCACATCAGACGACCTGGCGGATGCGCTCATGCGCAGGGCTCGGGCGGGGGTGCATGTGGCAGGCGTGATGGACCAATCGCAAATTTCCAGTAACCAGGGCAGCGAATTCGAGCGTTTGGTGGATGCGGGGCTGGATGTGCGACCGGACGGCAATCCCAACAAAATGCACCACAAGGTTTTTATTATTGATGAGTTCATTGTGGTGACAGGCTCGTACAATTTCAGCGCCAGCGCCGAGAAATTTAATGACGAGAACACACTCATCCTGTACAATAGAGACATCGCAGCCAGATACCTGGAGGCGTTCGACCTGGTCTTCAAATTAGCAGAAAGGTAAGGGAACATGGACGCAAACTTCAAGCCAGGAGAATTTTTCCTCGGCAAAATATTCAGCACCGATGAGGGCAAGCTGACCGATACGCCCAGTTTTTACGAGGCGGATGACCTGACCACCCATGCGGTTGTCGTCGGTATGACCGGTTCCGGGAAAACGGGTCTTTGTGTGGGTATGCTGGAAGAAGCCGCCTTGAACAATCTCCCCGCCTTGATGATCGATCCAAAGGGTGATCTGACCAACCTGCTGCTGCATTTCCCCGACCTGCTCCCGCAGGATTTCCGACCATGGGTTAACCCGGACATCGCCCGGCGTACCGGCGAAAGCCTTGAGACGGTAGCGGAACAGGAAGCGGAGAAATGGCGTAAGGGGCTGGATGGCTGGGGGATCGGCAGAGACCGGATTGAGGCGCTCAAGAATGCCGTGCAGTTTGCGATTTACACACCCGGATCCGACTCGGGGCTGCCGGTGAGTATCCTCGCCTCCCTGGAAGCGCCGGATATCGCCTGGGAAGAAAACCGCGAGCTGCTGCGGGAGAAAATCTCGGCGACAGTGACAGCCCTGCTGGGCTTGGTCGGGCTGAATGACATAGACCCGGTGCGCTTCGCGCGAGCACATTCTGCTTGCCAACATCTTTGAGAATGCCTGGCAGCAGGGGAAGGACCTCAGCCTGAGCGAGCTGATCCTGCAGACGCAGAACCCGCCCTTCCAAAAATTGGGGGTGTTCGAGGTCAACACGTTTTATCCGGAGCGAGAGCGGTTTGACCTGGCGATGTCCCTGAACAACATCCTGGCATCGCCTTCATTCCAGTCCTGGATCGAGGGCGAACCGCTGGATATCGCCTCGATGCTGTACACACCACAGGGCAAACCGCGGCACACCGTGTTTTATATTGCCCACCTGCAGGAAACCGAGCGCATGTTCTTCGTGACACTGTTGTTCTCGGCGGTCGAAGCCTGGATGCGCTCGCAGCCCGGGACTCCATCCCTGCGCAGCCTGGTCTATTTTGACGAGATATTTGGTTACCTGCCCCCGATCAGCAACCCGCCCTCGAAGCCTGTGATGATGCGCATGCTCAAACAAGCGCGTGCCTTTGGCATCGGGTTAGTGCTGGCGACGCAGAACCCGGCAGACGTCGATTACAAGGGACTCTCCAACACGGGCACCTGGTTTGTGGGCAAACTGCAGACCGATCAGGACAAGCAGCGCCTGTTGGATGGTTTGGAGGGGGCGGTAGCAGGCAGTTTCAACCGCAGTGAGTTTGACAAGCTAATTTCCGGATTGGGCAAGCGAGTGTTCCTGCTGCACAATGTGCATGACAAGGCGCCCAGGTTGTTTGGCACCCGCTGGGCAATGAATTACCTGGCAGGTCCGCTGACGCGCACACAAATTCCCGAACTCAACAATCTGGCTGGGCTGGGCAATAGGAAGGATGCCACCGTCACGCAGGGTCAGAGTCCAAGATATGAACCAGAGCAGCGTGAACCTGGCACAACTACCAAGTCGCAAGCAGCTCCCACTGCACTCACCTCGTTTTCTGCGACGAAGCCGGCGGTGCCTGCAGGAGCGGAGGAATACTTCTTCGCCAACAACCTGACCTTCTCGAGGGCGTTCAAAGCTGCCGGGCGGGAATTCCCGCCTCAGGCACAGAATTTGGGGCTGGTTTATCGACCGGTGTTGTTTGCACAGGCGAGTGTCCGCTTCCAGAACAGGCGATACAACTTAAGCCATGAGCTGACACAAGCTGCACTGGTCGAGAACCCGGACCGGCGAGGCATGGTCCGCTGGGAAGATTATTTATCAACGCCGGTGAACGTGAGGGCATTGGAATCGAGGGCAGAGCCAGGCGGGCGTTTTGCCATGTTGGAATCGCCCCTTTCGGATGAAAAGGGCATCAGAGCCATGGAAAAGGATTTTCAGGACTGGCTTTACCACAACAGCCGCGTGACCGTACGGGCAAATGAGACTCTGAAGATTTTTGCTGGACCCGATGTGCCGGATGAAGAGTTCAAGCAGCTGTGCACCAATGCGGCAAAAAAGTTGGGTGAGGCGGAATTTAAGAAAGTTGAGGATTCCTTCGAAAAACGGATCGATGCCATTGAGGATAAGTTAAAACGCGAACAACGCGAACTGGCAGGAGATGAAGCTGAATTGGAGCAGCGAAAGATGGAGGAATGGGGCACTCATGCGGAAAACGTACTCAGCCTGTTTGGCGGGCGCAAACGGCGCGTGACCACCTCGCTGAGTAAGCGGCGCATGACGTCTCAGGCAAAAGCGGATGTCGAAGAAAGCAAGGATGCCATCGAAGAGTTTGAAGAACAAATTGAGGAACTTGAAGATGCGAAAGCCGAAGCGCTTCAGGAGGTCAATGACCGTTTTGAGGCGATGATCCAGGATACAAGCGAGATCATTGTTGAGCCCTATAAGAAGGACATCTTGATCGAAAAATTCGGCATCGCCTGGATGCCAATTTATCTCAGCCAGGTGGGCGCTGAGGAATTGGAACTGCCAGGATTTGAAAACCGCTCCTGACGGGCTTTTTGCCACAGAAAACAAGATAAGATTGATGATTTCATGTTATCCTTGTTGATGTTCCCTGACTGAACAGGAAAATAATTCCCTTGATGGAGAAGATTGGATGAGCAGGAAAAGTAGAAAACAGTCGCGTATGAACCGGGAGGCAGCTGCCTCAGGTACCTCTCGGGTAACCACTTCCCGGACAGATGATTCATTTAACCCGGATTACAGTTATGTGATCCGAGACCTGAAAAGGATTGGTACTCTGGCTGCCAGTTTCCTGGCAATCCTGGTCGTCCTGTCATTCTTTTTGCGCTGAGGTGTTCGCGGTTCAGATCCTGTTTAAAAGACTGATTTTATGACGCACTGAGTGCTCATGTCCGACGATACCGCTTCCGGTCAGAACGCCTCCCCGGGCTGGGGTTCCACCACCAAGCTGGTGGTGGGTTTAACCGTGGTGGCGATTGTTGCTGCGCTGCTGATTCGCTTCCGTTTTATCATTGGTCCGATCATCCTGGCGTTTGTCCTGGCGTACCTGCTGAGTCCCCTGGTTGCACGCCTTTCGAAATCCCTGCACCTTTCATGGCGGTTCTCAGTCAATATTGTTTACGTACTGCTGGTGATCATCCTGGCGGGATTGATCGTTGTACTGGGATTTGTCATCGTGCAGCAGGTGCAAAGCCTGCTGGGGGCGCTGTCCCGCATCATCACAGAACTACCGGTTCTGATTCGCGATATGCCCAAGATTTACCAGGTCGGACCTTTCATGTTTGACCTTGAACAGCTGCAGTTAAGCAGCCTGGCGAGTGAGTACCTGCCCAACCTTCAGTCACCGCTTTTACAGGTGGGTTCGGTTATCAGCGCATTAGCCAGCGGCACCCTGGGCACTTTGGGGTGGACGGGTTTTGTCTTGATCATTTCTTATTTCCTGCTCTCGGAGATGAACGTGGTCAGCGACGCGATAGTGCCCATCGATGTGCCTGGCTATAACGAAGATTTCCGCAAATTGGGGCACGAGCTGCGCGAGATTTGGAACGCCTTCTTGCGCGGGCAGGTGATCTTGATTGTGCTGGTGATGATCGTTTATTCACTGCTCTTCCTGATCCTGGGCGTGCGTTATGCACTTGCACTGGCAGTACTCGCAGGACTGTCGCGCCTGGTTCCCTATTTGGGTCCGATCACCGCCTGGGGCGTAGTCTTCCTGGTCACATTTTTCCAGAATGGGAATTATTTTGGGCTCGAGCAGTGGGCGTTTGCGCTGCTTGTGGTAGCGATCAGCTTCCTGGTCGACCAGATCTTTGACCAGATCATCTCACCGCGCCTGCTGGGAGCTACCCTGGGGGTACATCCGGCGGCGCTGCTTGTCGTCGCCATCATGGCAGCCAATTTACTTGGTATTGTGGGGTTGGTGCTTGCAGCACCGGTTTTGGCTACCCTGCAGCTGGCAGGGCGATATACCACCCGTAAAATGCTCGAATTGGATCCATTCCCCCCGGATGACGGTAAAACGCCCGGCTCGAAGTTCAGTTTGCGTCGAGCGGCAACTCTCTGGCGTTTATTCCAAAGAAAACTGCGTAAATACTAGTGAATTTAGACCTGCTCTGAAGACCTACAGCCGCTTTGGGACCGCCATCCGCTCGGGTTGAAAGAACTGTTCCTTGATCTGGAGCATCTGACGGCGCAGCCTGTCGTCTCTTTCCAGCAGATCAGCAATCTTATCGCAACCGTACATCACGGTTGTGTGGTCGCGGCCTCCGAGAAGTTCACCAATTTGGGGCAGGGAAAGATTGGCTTCCTCTCGCAGCAGGTACATGGCAACCTGCCTGGGCAGTGCAATCTCACGCGAACGGCCTCTGCCCAGCATGTCTTTGACCGTGATCCCGTAGACATCGGCGACCTTGCTGATGATCTGTTCCGGGTCGAGTTCACTGCGCCTCGGCAGCAGATCAACCAGGGCGACTTCAACCAGCTGAGTGGTCAGAGGGAGACCGCTCAGGTCAGCATAAGCTGCCACCCGGGTCAATGCCCCTTCCAGCTCACGGATGTTTGACTGCACCCGCCTGGCGATCAGCTCCATGATAAAGTCCGGGATCGGGTATGAGATCCTTTCTGCTTTATAGCGCAGGATGGCGAGGCGGGTCTCCAGGTCGGGTGGCTGGATATCCGCGGTCAATCCCCATTCGAACCGCGAACGCAGCCTTTCTTCCAGGGTATTCATTGCCTTGGGGGGGCGGTCCGAAGAAATCACGATTTGCTTATTCTGCCCGTGTAGCGTGTTGAATGTGTGGAAAAATTCTTCCTGTGTGGATTCTTTACCGGCGATAAATTGAATGTCATCAATCAAAAGTACGTCAATCTGGCGGTACTTTTCCCGGAAGGTGTGCGTGTTGTGACTGCGGATGGCGTTGATCAGATCGTTGGTGAATTCCTCGGAAGAAACATAAAGCACCTGCAGCCCGGCATCGTGGCAGGTATTCCCGATAGCATGCAGCAGGTGAGTCTTACCTAATCCCACACCGCCATACAGGAACAGCGGATTGTAAGCCTGAGCTGGTTTTTCCGCCACTGCCAGGGAGGCCGCGTGCGCGAGGCGGTTATCCGTTCCAACGACAAAATTATCGAAGGTATAACGCGGGTTCAGGGTCCCATTAGGTACAATATCCGGGAGGTCATCTTCCCACTCATCTTCTTCCTCATCGGCGATCTGGGAAACGGAACCAGAGGGACCTGACCCGTTCGGACCCGTCCAGATTGTAAAATTAACTTCAACTGTACGGTTCATCAAGCTGGTCAGGATGCGCGTCACAGTGCTGGTCAAGCGGCTTTGCAGCCAGTCGCGGGCGTAGGCATTCGAAACGCCGATAATAAAGCTGCCGTCTTCGTAGGTGAGGAAATGTGCACCACTCACCCACGTGTCGTAGGCTGCTTTTGGCATATCGGTTTGGAGTTGCCCTAGTGCTGCTTGCCATGCTTGATCAGCTTTCATTTTGTTCTCTCTTCCTTGCAGTATTCAGAGACTCGATGAGCCAGCTTGCTGTCTGCAAATTGCTCCCGCGATTAGCAACATTGATAGAAATGTTGCTGCGAGATGCAGCAACAGCGGAAAGCAAGAATATGGTATGTTTTGGGTTCTCGCCCTTCTTTGAAATCCGGTGATAGGTTCCTTCCCCTGTGTGTATCAACCAGCCAATCACGGATGAGCGAATTGTCTTTTAGAAGAACTGCATGGTGTGATGTGAGTAGCTGCAGCCTCCTGGGTCTTGATCTACAAGGATTTTAGCAGATAAACCTTACCCAAGGCAATACCAAAAATGATGAGAAGTCTAAAAGTTTTTAAAACTTTAAGATTGTTAAATGTTAAAAAATAGATCATATTGTCTAATTGTTAAAAAATTCGCCATGGATTTTGCCTGCCCCTAGATGGGGGTTGTGCAACCAACTGACCCCCATATCTGTGTAAGGAAGCATAAATATTACACTTAGTCCCATATGTGGGGTTCTTAATGTTAAAGAATTCAAAACTCGAGAAGCCTGCTGCAAGGTGACTCCTGCGTTCGATTCTGGCGGTTCATTTTTTGAATGTTCTTAGAATCGATGTTTTCTTGTAATGTTAAAGAATTCAGACCGAAAAAGTGAGATCGCGGAGGCAGCAGGCAGTGTTCCAACTGTCAGAGTTTGAGCTCTGCCAGGCACTGGCAGGGAATTGATAAATTTCCAACATTCCGTTAACGAGATTCTTGCACTGAAGCGTTATGCTTTTATCCAATAGTAATGGATAAAGGAGAATTGAAAATGTCGAAAATTATTGGAATTGATTTAGGTACGACCAACAGTGTGGTTGCTGTAATTGAAGGCGGCGATCCGACTGTCATCTCAACGGCTGAAGGTCCACGTTTACTACCTTCTGTGGTGGGATTTAATAAGAATAATGAGCGCCTGGTTGGGCAGACTGCAAAACGACAGGCGGTGGTCAACCCGGAGAATACCATTTATTCGATCAAGCGCTTCATGGGGCGAAAGTACGATGAAGTGGAAACGGAACGGAAGATGATTTCATACCAGGTAATTGAAGGACCTGCCGGAGATGCGCGCGTCCGTATCCCCATGAATAACCGGGAATACAGCCCTCAGGAGATCTCAGCAATGATCCTGACCAAGCTGAAAAATGATGCAGAAGCATACCTGGGTGAACCCGTCAGCAAGGCGGTAATCACGGTGCCGGCTCATTTTAATGACAGCCAGCGCCAGGCGACCAAGGATGCCGGTAAAATCGCCGGTCTGGAAGTTTTGAGGATCATCAACGAGCCGACAGCCGCAGCTTTAGCCTATGGCCTGGATAAGAAAGAAAATGAAACGATCCTGGTCTTCGACCTGGGTGGAGGCACTTTCGACGTCAGCGTGCTTGAGGTTGGTGATGGTGTGATCGAAGTAAAAGCCACGAACGGCGACACCCACCTGGGCGGTGATGATTGGGATCAGGAGATCGTGAATTGGGCTGCGGAGGAATTCCAGCGAGATAATGGTATTGACTTGAGGAATGACCGCCAGGCGCTCCAACGCCTGCGCGAAGCTGCGGAAAAGGCCAAGATCGAGCTTTCAAGCGTGCTTGAATCGGAAATTTCACTGCCCTACATCACTGCAGATGCAAATGGACCGAAGCATCTCCAGCTCAAACTCACCCGCTCGAAATTCGAACAACTGACCCGGCACCTGGTTGACCGGCTGCAAGGACCGTTCACTGCTGCGCTGAAAGACGCCTCTATGAAATCCGATAAGATCGATGAGGTCGTGTTGGTTGGAGGCGCCACGAGAATGCCAATGGTGCAAGACCTGGTGCGCTCCCTTACCCAGAAGGAACCGCATAAAGGCGTCAATCCGGATGAGGTGGTTGCTGTTGGTGCCGCCATCCAGGCAGGCGTTATGGGAGGTGAAGTCAAGGATGTGCTGTTGTTGGACGTCACACCTCTTTCCCTCGGTTTGGAAACCCTGGGTGGTGTGATGACCCGGCTGATTGAGCGCAACACCACCATCCCGGTGCGCAAGACCGAAACTTTCTCAACGGCTGAAGACAACCAGACCGCTGTTGACGTGCATGTTCTCCAGGGCGAGCGTCCTATGGCGCCCGATAACATGAGCCTGGGCAGGTTCCGGTTGGAAGGTATTCCGATGGCTGCTCGAGGCATCCCACAGATCGAAGTGACTTTCGATATTGATGCCAATGGGATCATCAACGTGACCGCACGCGACAAAGCCACGGGCAAGGAACAGAAAGTCACCATCACTGCCTCGACCAACCTGAGTAAAAGTGACATTGACCGTATGGTCCAGCAAGCGCGCGAACATGAGGTGGAGGACCGCCAGCACCGGGAACTGGTTGAAGTGCGAAACACCGCCGATTCTCTGGCTTACCAGACTGAGAAAACGCTTACGGAGTTGGGTGACCGCGTCCCGGATGCAGAACGCACCAATATCCAGTCTAAGGTGGATGAACTGCGCGAAGTAATGAAGTCTGAGGACGCTGATAGAATCAAGCGATTGAATGATGAACTGCAGAATGCATTACACGCCCTCAGCCAGCAAGTGTACGCTGGTCAACAGGCGTCTGGGGTGTCGGACTTCCCCAATTACGGAAATGCCGGTGGACAAGCGCCGAAAAACGGCAACGGCAGCCAACCGGACAGCGATGGCGGTCCGGAAGAAGGTGAAGTGATTGAAGGAGAATTCCGCGAGGCTTAAAAATTAGCCCTGTGATCAGCGGCTGTCCTGGATGTTTGAACATCCAGGACAGCCTTTTTTCTTTTTAATCCCCCACCTGGTAGTCATCACAGGTGTTTGTGTTAGAATTAATTCGTCAGGTTGAAATACATTCAATGGAAAACGAATCCTCGCCTTCGATACTTTCCTTCCTCCCGGCATCGATTCTACTCGGCGCATTCGGATGGGCGGGAATTATCACCGTGGTGCTACTTACAACTCCCCAGGGGGGCACGCGCTGGGCATTTTTCTTTTTTGGAATCATTGCCATCACTGCGACTTTTTTACCTGTGATGGCTTATTTGAATTTGCGCTTCCCATCCGACCCACCGGTCTCCCATTGGGTGATTGTGCGCCAATCTCTTTGGATAGGGATCTATGTACCCACCCTTGCATGGCTGCAGATTGGGCGTGTACTCACGCTGCCGATGGCGCTGCTCTTTGCCGCTGGATTGATCCTGATCGAAGTATTGCTGCGTTTGCGCGAACGCAGCCAGTTTAAGTCCTAAAAGCTGGCGATGACTGATCTGCGATCACTGCCCTCAGTGGACCGGCTTCTGCAATCCAGTGAAGTGGCTGGGTGGATTGAAGACTTTGGGCGTCCACTGGTTGTGGAAGCGGTCAGGGAAACCCTGGAGCGTGCCCGCCGCCAGTACAAAGAAACGGGGAGCGTGCCCGGAGAAAGGGAACTGCTCCTGCTGGCGCGCGACAGGCTGGATGAGTGGACTGCGCCAACTTTACAACCGGTGATTAATGCCACCGGCGTGATCCTGCATACAAACCTCGGTCGTTCACCGCTCAGCCTGGATGCGCTTGCTGCTGTCCAGGCAGCTTCCCTGGAATTTTCGAACCTGGAATACGACCTGGGAAAAGGGGCGCGCGGTTCGCGGCTTGTGCATGCAGAGGAACTGCTGAAAAGGCTGACCGGCGCGCAGGCGTCTATGGTGGTCAACAACAACGCTGCTGCCGTGCTTCTGGGAATCACAGCTCTTGCCCGGCGCAGGGCGGTGGTGATTGCACGAAGCCAGCTTGTCGAAATTGGCGGGGGGTTCCGCGTACCGGATGTGATGAAGCAGTCGGGTGCGCGCCTCGTTGAGATCGGCACCACTAACCGCGTGCACGTGAGTGATTATGAGGATTCTCTGGAGCAGAAACCTGCCCTGTTCCTGCGCGCTCATCGTTCCAATTTCACCATCCTGGGGTTCACAAGTGAACCCAGCCTGGCAGAGATGGTTGATGTTGCCCATGGTGCCGGCATACCTGTCCTGGATGACCTGGGGTCGGGAACCCTGCTGGATACTGCACATTATGGGTTGAGCCATGAACCTACGGTGCAAGAATCGCTGGCAGCGGGGGTGGACCTGGTCTGTTTTTCCGGTGATAAGCTGCTGGGAGGTCCGCAGGCTGGCATCCTGGTAGGCAGCGAATTGATCCTCAAGAAACTCAAAAAGCACCCTTTGGCGAGGGCTATCCGTGCCGATAAGCTTTGCCTGGCGGCGCTCTCAGCCACGCTGCTGCATTATTTGAAAGATGAGGCAGAGCGAAAGATACCGATATGGCAGATGATCTCTGCGCCGGCAGAATCCATCCGTGAGCGAGCTGAGCATTGGGAGAAGAAGTTGGGCATGGGCGAGGTGGTGCCTGGAGAATCGACCGTGGGAGGCGGCAGCCTGCCAGGTGAGACCCTGCCAACATATTTATTGGCGATCAATTCACCATCGCCGAACCGCTTGCTGGAACAGCTGCGGAATTCGCAGAAGCCGATCATTGCCCGTCTGCAAGACGACCGCCTGGTCCTTGACCCCCGCACCGTCCTCCCTCACCAGGAAGGGGTATTGATTGAAAGTTTGAAGAGTGTTATTTAACGCGGATTACGCGGATGATGGGATTTCGCGGATTGGGATTGAAAGGGAACTGATTAATTTGTGAATCAAAAACTGGTCGAAGAAGATCTATCATACAAGATCATACAAGCCGCGTTTGAAGTCCACAATAATTTAGGACCAGGATTCCTCGAGTCGATATATGAGCAGGCAATGATTATCGAGTTGAAGAATAACGGGCTGGATGTTGAGGCGCAGAAATCCGTTGATGTGTTTTATAAGGAGTATAAAATTGGTCACCACATCATCGACATTGTAGTGAATAATAAAGTGATCGTCGAGTTGAAAGCTTTGTCCGGATTAGCGCCTATTCACAAGCAGCAAACCTTATCCTATCTGATGGCAACCAATATGCCGCTTGCATTATTACTAAATTTTGGAAGTCCAAGTGTAGAAATCGCCCGGATTGTCAACACAAAGCTTCATCATAATAATAAATCCGTGAAATCCATTCATCTGCGAAATCCGCGTTGAAAATCGAGTGAGGTATATATGAAATCTGATATTGATAGATTGATGCAAGAGAGGAATATCGATGCCATACTGGTTACAGGACCGGGACAGCATAACCCGGCAATGGTTTACCTGACCGGAGGCGCCCACCTGACCAACGCGGACCTGATTAAAAAGCGCGGTGAACCCGCAGTACTGTTCTGCTACCCCATGGAGCGCGAAGAAGCGGCGGCTACCGGACTGGAAACACGCAACCTTGGCGCCTACCCTCTCCAGGAGCTGCTCAAGCAGCATCAGGGCGACTTGCTCCAGGCTACCATCGCCAGGTACCGCATGATGCTCGAAGAGCTGGGAATCCACTCAGGCAGGGTGGGTTTATATGGCAAGATCGACGCCGGTTACGCCCATGCGGTTTTCTCCGGGCTGGAGCGAGCACTTCCCGGTCTGGAGATCGTTGGTGAGCCGGGCGATTCTCTCATCATCCAGGCGATGGCGACAAAGGATGCTGGCGAGGCGGAACGGATGCGCAGGATGGGTGCAGTGACCACCTCAGTCGTGGGTCAGGTTGCGGATTTCCTCTGCTCGCAAAGAGAGAAAGATGGTGTACTGGTCAAAGCCGGAGGTGATCCGGTAACCATCGGGGAAGTGAAGCAGAAAATCAACCTCTGGCTGGCGGAACGCGGCGCAGACAACCCGAATGGGAGCATTTTCGCCATCGGCAGGGATGCGGGCATTCCGCACAGCAGCGGGAAGGCGGGCGACCTGCTGCGCACCGGGGAGACAATTGTCTTCGATATCTTCCCCTGCGAAACGGGAGGGGGATATTTCTATGACTTCACGCGCACCTGGTGTTTGGGATATGCGCCGGACGAGGTCCAGGCGCTTTATGAGGATGTGTATTATGCCTACCACCAGGTGATGGAAAAGCTCGAAGTGGGCGCTATGTTCAAAGCCTACCAGGAGCTGACCTGTGATATTTTCGAAGCCCGCGGGCACCCAACTGTGCGGGCGAACCCGAAAACCCAGGAAGGTTACGTGCACAGCGTGGGGCATGGTCTCGGACTGCACGTCCACGAGCGTCCGGTATCCGGGACAAATGCCACAGACGCCGACCGCTTGAACCCGGGCGCTGTTGTAACCATCGAGCCAGGGCTTTATTACCCCGACCGGGGTATGGGCGTACGTTTGGAAGATACGGTATGGGTGAACCCGGAAGGTGGTTTCGAAATCCTGGCATCGTTTCCCCTGGACCTGGTTTTACCTGTAAAGAACACCTGAGTGAGGTGCAGCGATGAGCCTGGTCGATCCTGAAAATTACCCATATGCGCGAATTTTAGGCATAGAATCCTCCTGCGATGAAACGGCAGCGGCTGTCATCGAGAATGGGCGTATGGTGTTATCCAACGTGGTCGCTTCTCAGGCTGAAATCCATGCCAAATACGGCGGGGTTTTTCCTGAGGTGGCATCTCGACAGCACATCCTCACGATTTACACGATCATTGATGAGGCGATGAAATCATCTCATCTGGAATTTGGGGACCTCGATGCAATCGCTGTAACCCAGGGACCGGGATTGCCGGGATCGCTGGTGGTTGGCATCAATGCTGCCAAGGGGATTTCGATGGCAAGCGGCAAACCTCTGATTGGCATTAACCACCTTGAAGCGCATATCTATTCCGCCTGGCTGCACTGGCCGCCGAAGCTTGTTGTCGACCCCGATGAGGCCAAACCGGAGCCAAAGTTCCCCCTGGTCGTGCTGATTGTGTCCGGCGGGCATACCGAGTTGGTATTGATGCGCGACCATTTACATTATGAACGTCTGGGAGGAACTCGCGATGATGCCGCGGGTGAAGCCTTCGACAAGGTTGCGCGCTTGTTGGAGTTGGGCTATCCCGGTGGACCGGCGGTGCAGAAATCTGCCCATAACGGCAATCCGAGGGCGTTCAAATTTCCACGCGCCTGGCTGGAAGACCCCTGGGATTTTTCGTTCAGCGGCTTAAAGACTGCAGTTTTACGCCAGGTGGAGCAGCTCAAGGCGAGCAGCGGCTCCTTCTTTCCTTTGCTGCCAGTAGCTGACCTGGCGGCAAGCTTCCAGGATGCCGTGGTTGATGTGCTGGTGGGGAAAACACTTCAGGCAGCGCGCCAGTACGAAGCGGCAGAGATCCTGGTGGCTGGTGGGGTGTCTGCCAATGAGGCGCTGCGCACCGCATTCGCTGCCCAGGAGGAATTCTGCGTGCACATCCCTCCTCTTGCTCTCTGCACAGACAACGCAGCCATGATCGCCGCTGCGGGTTACTTCCGTTATATCAACGGGCAGCGCGACGCGTTGAATATGGATGTGCGTCCGAACTGGCCTTTGTCTGAGCTGTGAAGTTTTTTAACCCGAATTCGGCGAATGAAAGAATAACGCGGTTTACGCACATGGAAGTACGGCGCGGATTGTGAAAGGGAATTGCGTCATTTTCGCAGGGACATATAAATCAGGCAAGTTTGGCACCTAATTTAATGGGTTGATTATGTTCTCTTCATATAAATGAATTAACTCGCGGCTCCAGGGGTGGTTCTCGAGGAACGATCTACGCCAGTCTTCATCATTGATCTTTGCTGCGAGTGTAATTAGTTTCTGATAGCCTTCTTCGAGTATATCATTTGCGCTAGTTACATGGTTTGCTGCAAGAACCTTGAAGGCGATGGAGTAACACTTGAAGTAACCGAAATCATCATACGATTTCGGGCGTTCCTTCAGCATTGGAAGGAATTCACCGATATATTTCAATGCATCGGTCGGATTTCCCTGGAGCAGGTACAGATTTGCCAGACCTGCCAGGGGCATATGCTGGAAATGAATAATGCAATCTTCGCGCAGGATCGCCACAGCCTTTTGGAAATGCTCTTCAGCTCGAGAGAATTCTCCCATCTCAGTCAAAATGGATCCAATCGAGGAAGAGTTGTCCCGAGTGGTTGGCCTCGCAAATCCCCCTTGTTTACCAGGTGGAGGCATTGTTCCGCGTGCTGATGTGACCTGGAAAAATCACCATCACGAAAATAATAATCACTCAAGGCGAAATGAGGCAGAGCCTGCAGGTATGCATTTTCCAATTCCACGCTGTATTCGACGGCCTCCAGCATGCGGTCGTAAATTAAATCCAGTCTGCCCTGTAAATTGCAGTACTGGTAGAGGTTTTGCAGTGACCAAATTTCGACAAACAAGTTCCCCAGTTGGTGGCAAATCTTCCATGATTCTTCTGCGTACAGGTATGCCTGCTTGAAATCTCCCATTTCTGCAAGGCAGGAGGCGGCTACGTTCATCGCCTGACCTTCCCCATACAGGTCTCCTCGAGAACGGTAGATGGACAATGATTTCATCGCATATACCAATCCTTTCTCCGGATCGGATCGGATAAGGTAATCGCTGAGATGTTGTAAAATCCCTGCCTCCAGATCTCCCAACCGTTTCTCTCTTGCCAGCTGCAGGGCTTTTTCACCCATTTCTATGGCTTTGAGCTGGTCCTTCATAGAATAATATCTGGACAACAGAACCACCCCCTCGATTTCGAGGATATTCGCATCTGGTAATTCGATATCGAGAGCAGGGGGTGCTTGGGGAGTTACCATTGATGGATCCGCAGACCTTATTGCATCACGTGCCCAATGGATAATCGATTGGACTTCTTCCAATAAGGTGGAAAAGTCCCACAACACAGCCGCAAGCCGTGCTTTGCGCAAACTTAAAATAGCCTGGAAATGAGGATCAAAACGGATCACGAAAGATTCCAATTCCCTCAGGTCTTTCCTTTGTTCCTCGCGTCTCCCGCTTCGGAAGTTTACCTCTTCCCTTTCTAATAAAACGCCCTCCGGTTTTCCCTGCCAATTCTTCAAAGGCGACCACATCCAGGAAGACTTCGTCTGAGGAATTGAACTGTACAAAATCACGGGTGATGGTGAAGAAGGGGGCAGGAGATCCTGCATCACCGAATATCTTGCGTAATCTGGAGAGGGCATTACGCAGGTTGGCTTGAGCCTTTACCTGGGGGAATTCGCACCAAAGCAGGTCGAGCAGTGCATCGCGGGGATGAGTGCGCTTTGCCTCCATGCTCAGGAACACCAGCAGGGCGCGCGTCTTGTTGGAAGGGAACCCGGTCAGAGGAGTTCCATCCAGTGTCGCCTGGAAAGACCCTAAAAATCGGAGTTCAAGATGAGCCACTTCATCTCCCGGGCAAATCGATTTTCAGCCTGATGGGTGTGATGGAGGTGCGATGGTCCAGGTGTGTCCCCAATTATATAAGGATTCTTGCCAATTCATTTGTGTAATTTACGATTTCTTTACGATCGATTTGTATAAACAAAGTGCAGGAGAACTAGCTTGCTGTAAAAACAAACATACCAGATGGATAAAAAGGAGGTAGCGATGGTAAAGAAAAGAATAATTTCTTTGGTATTGATGGTTGTCCTCAGCCTGACCCTTGTCAGCATGGCGGCTGCGGATGGTTACCAATGGGATGTGGCGTTCGATCCCAGGCATTACGGTTTTACCGAGATTGATTGGAGCACCTACCCCCCATTTCCCAGTAATGGAGGCTATTTCTCAACGACAGAGGTTTTCAAAGAAGACCTCTACATCGTGGTAAACAGCCTTGGGGATTTTCTGAACGGTGGTCAGCTTTACCGTTCCCCAGATGGGGAGGATTGGGAAGCGGTGACCGAACCCGGATTCGGCTACAACAACATGGGTGGTTGGGATATGAAAGTCTTCCGGAACCAGTTGTACGTCAACCTGTTCTCGCTCGTTTACGAGCCGGGTGTGATCATGCGCAGCCCGGATGGAGAGAATTGGGAAGCCGTATCCAACTCCTGGGAGGGTTCGTCCATCATGGTCCCGGACAAGCTTGGAGTCTTCAAGGGAAATGTCTATGTCACCTCATTTAAGTATCCAGTGTTTACCGGTTCCTTCGGTCCTGCCGAATTGTGGAGAAGTCCGAATGGAGATCCAGGGACCTGGGAGCTGGTGCGCGAATTTGGCGAGTTCAGCTGGCACACCAACGGTCTCGACGAGTACAAGGGCATGCTTTACATGTCTGTCCAGGATCATGGAAGTCCCATCACTATCTGGCGCAGCAGCGATGGCAATAATTGGGAAGAGGTGGTCGGCGACGGTTTTGCCGGAATCCTGGGGGTTCAGGAAAACCTGAATTCTGGTGGTGACTTCGTCATCCATCAGGATTGGTTCTACTTCAGCGTTGGTCCGGACATCTTTCGTACGAAGAACGGCATGGACTGGGAACTGGTGATGGCGGGTGGTTTCGGCAACCCGGAAAACGAGCAGATCTATGCCCTGGCGTCGAACCTGGGCAAGCTCTACGCCGTCACCAATAATTTTGCCACTGGCTGCGAAGTCTGGATGAGCCAAAGAGGGGATCCGGGCACCTGGGTGCAGGTCAGCGACAGCGCCTTCGGGAGCAGCGAGCCGCAGTACAACCAGGCTGCCTACGAAGCCATTACCTTTAAAGACGGACTCTATATCGGCACGGACTCGGATGCATGGTTTGGGAAGCTCTGGAAGCTGGAGCACCCATAGAAGAAAAAGGAAAGTAGTTACCTGTGAAAGCGAAAACCCAACCAGAGGCTGTCCCGGAAGGATGCTTGGCAGCCTCTGAGGGGGCAAACTATAAGCAGATTTTGTGTGACAAAGAAATGGAGGAAAGATGATTATAAAAAACCTTTCAAGAAAAATTAGCTGGATCAGCCTGATGATCCTGTTTTGCCTTGTTATCTCAAGCTGCTCCTCGCCTGCAACCAGCCTGGTGGAGACTGAGGAGCCTCAGGTCGAAGAAATATCACCTACTGCAACCCGAGCGCAACCCCAGGCAACCAGCACACCGGAGATGCCCAGCATGGAACCAGCCTGGACTTTCGCCACCGAAGGGAAGATTTGGAGCTCGCCGGTAATGGCGGACGGCGTGATCTTCTTCGGTAGCGATGACCAAAATTTCTATGCGGTGGATGCTGCTTCCCACGAGCTGAAATGGAAGTTTACGGCTGGCGAGAAAATCCGCTCGACCCCGCTTGTCTTAGAAGAGAAAGTGTATTTCATCGCCGATGACGGTTATTTGTATGCACTGGATACGACAGGCGGCATCGAATTCTGGCGCGTGCAGGTCGACGCCAACCCGGAAAAGCGCAATCCCATCTTCCGGGAAGGTGACCAGTGGAAGGCATCCCCAGTTGCGGGTGATGGACTGGTCTACATCGGCAGCTTTGAGGGCATCCTGTTTGCACTGGATGCTGCCACTGGTGTAGAGGTTTGGCGCTTCCAGAATGACAGCAAATGGCGTATACGTTCAGCGCCACTTATCCTGGAAGGTAAGCTTTACTTCGGTGACTGGATGGGGGACGTGTATGCCCTCGATGCAGCCTCCGGGGCGAAGATTTGGAAAGCGAGCATTGGTGGCAACATCCTGGGTACGCCAGTTGTAAACGAGTCCAACTTCATATTGGGCAGTATGAGTGGGCTGTATGCGATGAAGATCGAAGACGGCGAGATCGTCTGGTCGATCCCCTCCACAGACAACGCCGATCATATCATTTTTGCCTCCACGCCCGTAAAAGATGGCGTTGTCTTCGCCAATGAGGTTGGGCGCTTTGTGTGTGCCAACGATGCTGAAACAGGTGAAGAAATCTGGCATATGAGCAGATGGGATCTTTCCGTTTCAACGCCTGCCCTGGATGAGAAAAATCTGTATTTTGGTGACCTGACCGGTCTAACAGCCCTTGACCAACAAACTGGAGAAATCCGCTGGTTCTTCAAGGTTAAAAATGGTGTACCAATCTCCCCTCTGCTCAGCGATGGGATGCTTTATTTCGGAGGTTTGGACAATAACCTGTATGCAATCGATGTGGGATCTTAATCCAGGTGGGCGATGACCTGAGCGAGGATCTCTCACAGGAAGACATCCCACGTTACCTCTCCTATTTGCTGCGTATGTGGCAGGTGTCTGAAGGGGGAGAGCCTGCCCTGCGCATCATCCTGGAAGATGTTCGTAGCGGTGAACGCTATGGCTTTTCCAGTTTCGAAGCGTTATTCCAATTTTTCTACAAACTGTTTCCTGCAAACACAATGAAATGGAAAGATACCGAAAAAAGGTTGTAAAATCCCAATGTATCGCTTCCGGTTGTTGGTGTGATCTGTGCTCTACGATCCAACTCATGCTGTTTTTTCTGTTAGAAAGCACGTATCCAGAAGAGACATTCTAATCCGATGTCTGGTGCTGCAGATTTCACATCTTTGATAATATCCATCGTTTTTCAAAAAATTTTCCTGAGTGCCTGATTCGATGATTTGACCCTCATGTAAGACAATTATTTCATCCATTCTTCCAGATTTGACAGGCGATCGGGTAATCAGCAGGATAGATTTGCCACCAGTGTTCGAAAGAAATTTCTTCCAGAATATGGTTTTCTGTGATTGTGTCCAGGTTGGAAGTTGGTTCGTCCATGAGGATTAAGGGAGTGTTTTTTAGCATAGCACGAGCGATGGCGACCCGCTGGCGTTCCCCCCACTCGATCTGCTTCCCAAGTTCGCCAACTTGCGTATCCAATCCTGCCGGAAGAGTATTTATCACATTCCGCTGTTGCTGGACAATGCCAGGATATCATCCAGGATCCGGGTTCCTGTGGCTGCGTCCAGGTTTGCGGTGGGTTCATCCAGGATTAAAAGGTCAGGATTTTTCAACAACGCCCGGGCAATAGCAATCCGCTGGCGTTCTCCACCACTGATCTGCATCCCAAGTTCGCCAACAGGTGTCTCTACTCCCTCCGGGAGGATTGAGATCCACTCGCTCAGCTGGGAAGTTTCCAGCACTTTTTCGATTTCTGCCAGGGTAGCCTGTGGCTTTGCCAGAAGCAGGTTTTCGCCAATACTGGCGTTAAACAAATAAGTGTTTTGGGAGACAACACCGACACGTGCTCTGAAGCTGTTGGATCGAAAGCTGCGCAAGTCCTGTCCATCGATGGCGATTTCACCTTCCTGAAGTTCCCAGAATCGGAGCAGTAAATTGACCAATGTGGATTTACCCGCACCACTGGCGCCAACAATGGCCAGCTTCTTGCCAGGTGCCAGGTCGAAGGATACATCGCTCAGTGTAAATTTTGCATGCTCACGCTCCTGGATCACCGGAGTTTCTCTGCGAGGGTTGATTGACCATGCAGAAGGATATCTGAAATTGATGCCCGTTGCCTGCAGTTGAAACTGGCAGGGAACGGGTTTAATATCGGCTGGTTCGATTACCTGTGCCTCAGCGCTGACAATTTCCAATAACCGTTCTCCCGCAGTCAGGTATCTCCCCAGTTGATGGGCTGCCTGAGGTAAAGGCAGGATTGCTTCGAAACTGCTTAAAGCCGCCAGGACCAGAGCTGCCAGCATCACCCCGGGTACAATGCCATCTTCAACCAGAGGGATTGCCAGGACTAGAACAAGCCATCCCCAGAAATTTGCTAACAGGACAGTAAATGAATGCTGGAAGGTGTCGGTGCCAGCCAGCTTCTTCTGGATGTGGATTAAGGTTTCGTTGAGATGATTATTTCTACCTATCGTTCGCTTTTTTACGTTGTAAGCGACAATATCCGTCATGCCCTGCAAGCTGTCGATGAGGAACATGGCATAATCTGCCTGGGTTTGAATAAGTTGCTTGCCTGACCTTCGATTGAGTGCATGAATCGCCAGGGGTAAACCAATTCCTGTGATGAGCAATCCAGTCCATAGCACAAATGTGAGAAGCCAGCTAAACCAACCCAGGAAGCATCCCACTCCAAGCCCGACCAGTACAGCAGTAAGCCCAGGCGCGATCGCTTTTACGTAAAAACCCTCCAATTGGTGGATGTCGCCGGAGATCCGTCTTAAGAGATCCCCACCCCGGTAACTCATCATGCGTGCCGGTGCAAGCGGCTCGAGGCGATTGAAGAAAGAGACTCTTATTTCCCCCAAAACATTGAGGGTTACCTGATGGGATGAAAGGCGTTCCAGATAGCGAAATACTCCCCGCGAGATTCCGAAGGCGCGCACAAGTACAATCGCAACCTGCAAGTCTGAAATCGAAGGTGCCAGAGCAGCAGCAGAGATCAGGTAGGCAGATACTGCCATTAAACCAACCCCACTTGCGATGGTCAGAAAACCGAGGATTACCGAAAGAGCCACCTGAAAAGCATGTGGACGGAAGAAACTCAACAACCACACCAGCACCATTTTCCCAGGGAGGTTGAGATTCTGGTGATGTTGGGCTGAGTTTTCCGGCTCTTTTTCTTTTGGGCAGGTATTCGCATCGTGCAGATTTTTTGCGGATATACCAAAACCTGAAATATTTTCCAATGCGTTATTCTGGTAATCGTGTGTGTGTTGGGTAGAGGAATGGTTTTCCACCAACCTGCCTTCATCCAGTTGAAACACAAAATCTGCCAGCTGTGCGGTCTTCAGGCGGTGGGTGATCACCATCGCCGTCCTGCCATCGAGAAGTTGTTCCACCGATTCTGACAGTATTGCCTCTGTCACCGGATCCAAATTTACTGCAGGCTCATCCAGAATTACTATTTCGGCATTGATCAAAAAAGCTCTAGCCAGAGCGATTCGCTGTGCTTCTCCACCGCTTAAACGCTGCCCCTCGCTCTCCGAGCATTGTTTGATATCCGTCGGGTAACGCACTGATGAATTCCTCGGCACGTGCCAGCCTTGCTGCAGCCGCAACTTCCTCAATACTGGCATGGGGTTTCCCCAGGCGGATATTCTCTTCTACGCTGGCGTTGAAAAGATAAGGGGTCTGTGGCAGATAGGCAACCCTTCCCCTCCAATGCGCAGGATTATTTGAGGTTTCGGAGTCGTTCTGAATGAATATCGTCCCGCGATCTGGATGGATGAACCCCATAAGCAGGTCCGCAATTGTGCTCTTGCCGGTACCACTTTTCCCCATCAGAGCCATCGTTTTCCCTGCAGGGATGGTAAAGGAAATCCCTGTCAAAATCGGGCGTCCTCCAGTGTGTTCGAAATGCACATCCTGGAAGGTTATCGAGGGTAGTTTTGCGGGTCGAAACGGGTGATCTGAATTGGATGATTGCCATGGATGAAAATCTCTGGCATCCTCGTCTCCGGTCTGCACACCTCGAGCATTTTTCCCGAGGATCTCAAAAATCCTTCCTGCTGCTGTTATCCCCGCCATCCCGGCATGGAAACGGCTCCCTAACGTGCGTAACGGCAGGTAGAACTCAGGCGCCAGTAGCAAGATAAAAAAAGCCTGTTCGAAATCCAGGCGACCATACAGCAAACGCAGCCCGATCTCAACCGCAACCACTGCGGTGCTCAAAGTGGCGATCAGTTCCAGGGTAAGCGCAGACAGGAAGGTTACTCGCAGTACTCTGAAGGTGGTAAACCGATAGCTCTCATTCACTTCAGCGATTTTCCCGCTCATTGCCAGGCTCTGACCCAGTATCTTCAATGTGGTCAGTCCTTGCAGGATGTCCAGGTAAAAGGCTCCCATCTGCCGCAAGGTTTTCCATTGTCGCTTGGTGACTGTTTCAGCGAGATTGCCGATCAGCAGCATAAAAATCGGGATTAAAGGTGCAGTGATTAATAAAACGACCCCACTGAGCGGATCAATCGGAAAGATCAGGACCAGGTAGGTTAATGGTAGAAAGGCAGCCAGAGCCACCTGGGGAATATACTGGCTGTAGTAGGCATCCAGAGTGTCTACCCCTTCAATGAACACACTGGTCAGTTCGCCGCTGCTTTCACCTCGCATACGCACCGGACCGAGTTCGTACAGGTGGTTGAAGAGGCGCTGACGCAACTCCCCCATGATGTTTGCTGCCGCCTTCCTGGCGCTGAGTTCTCCCACCCATGTGACCAGCCAGCGTCCGGCGATCACGAACAGGATGGCAATCAACCCACGCGTTACCTGGCTGAGGGGATCCATTGCCAGGAAAACCCGGGCAATTACGCTACTCACCAGGCTGGCTTGCAGCACAATGAGAATGCCAGCCGACACTCCCAATAGGATTGCCAATGAAAATAACAGGCGTTGAGACTGTGCCAGCCGCAACAGTCTCGAATCAATCCTCATCGAATAAGGATTTTAACCCAATGAAACGGGTGAACGAATTGAGCAAAGAAGTCGCAAAAATATCATTCTCTCGAACAATTGCATTTTAATAAGTCAACTGTTGCGGGTCGGCAGTGATGCGTTTGCGAAACACCCAATACGTCCATCCCTGGTACCCAAGCACAATGGGGACAAAGATTACTGCTACGACTGTCATAACTTTTAACGTGTATGGTGTTGATGAAGCATTGTAGATTGTCAGACTCCAGACGGGGTTCAGACTGGAGATCAACACCCGCGGGTAGAGGATCATGAACAACGTCACTAAAGTTAAGGCGATGGTAACCGCTGTCATCGTGAATGCCCACCCATCCATCTCTTTGCGCAGGAAATAACCTGATGTAAGGATGGCAACGATCCCTATGATGGGTACCAACCCGGGATTGACGCCCAGGTGACTGAGGATATCGGTGGCAAAGTATGTCGTCACTAGTAGAGCCAGTAATGCCACAACGCTGAAAATCCAGAAGCGTTTCGCAACCCCGCGCGCTCGCTCAACCAGCTCTCCCGTCGTTTTCAAGCTGAGAAAAATCGCCCCGTATAGTGTGCAAACCAATACGGATGTGATCCCTGCCAGAAGCGCGTAGAGGTTCAATAGGTTAAAGAAACCACCGACATAATTCATCTCAGCATCGATGGGTACACCCCTAACCATGTTAGCGAAAGCTACTCCCAAAAGCAAAGCCGGCAGCAGGCTTCCAATGAAAATCAGCCAATCCCACAAGCTGCGCCAGCGTGGATTTTGTTCTTTGCTGCGAAATTCAAAGGCAACACCGCGCCCGATGAGTGCCAACAGGAGTAGGAAGAGTGCCAGATAAAAGCCACTGAACAGGGTTGCATACCAATCAGGGAACGCGGCGAATGTCGCCCCACCTGCTGTAAGCAGCCAAACTTCGTTACCATCCCAGTGTGGACCAATGGTATTTATCATCACTCGACGCTTAATGTCGGCTTTTTGTGGATCGGAATCTCGCGAAAGGAAGGGCAGGAGGATTCCAACTCCAAAATCAAATCCTTCTAACAGGAAAAAACCGATGTATAGAATTGCGATCAACACAAACCAGAGTGTATTAAGGTCCATTTCTTACTCCTTAATTAATCGAGCGTGAATGTAAAGAGAGCCAGCATATCCAGGGTGGCTCGCGATCAATCCTGACCACTGCCTGGGGTTGGGACCAATGACAGGTTTTCATCCGATCCGGAGTTATCAGATAGTTCTGCCTGGGGATCGAAAGTTGGAATTCCTGCGCGGGCAAATTTGACCAGAAGGTAAATATCTGCCACCATTAGTGCAGCGTAGACCAGTGTGTATCCAATCAATGAGATCAGAACCTGATACCCGGGAACCGTGTTTGATACCCCATCCTCAATCCGCATAAGTCCATACACTACCCATGGCGTTCTGCCCAATTCGGTCATCAACCAGCCAGCAGTTGTGCCAACATACGGCAGGGCAATCGCCCAAATGAATATCTTTAACCATTTTCCCCCGGTCCCAACCAACTCGCTCATCACCATGAAGAGAGCCAACAGTCCCAGAACCAGCATCATAAAACCAGCGCCTACCATCAAACGAAACGACCAGTAAGTAACCGCAATGGGAGGAATATAGTTCCCGGGTCCAAAGGTCTGTTCGTACTCTGCCTGCAGGTCATTGATACCCTTCACTTCACCTGACCAGTTATTAAAAGCAAGGAAGCTCAATGCTCCTGGGATGCGGATGCTGAAGACGTCTTCAGTTTGGGAAAGATTGCCGATCGTCAAAACGGAAAAGGAGGCAGGTTCCTCGCTGTACCATAACGCTTCCGCAGCAGCCATTTTCATCGGTTGAGTCTGCACCATGTGCTGGGCGTGAGTGTGCCCGTTCAGACCCACAACCAGCACTGCCAGGGTGCCGACAATCGCACCGATCGAGAAGGATCTTCGGAAAGCTTCAATATTTTTTTGGCGTAGCAAATGGTATGCGCTGATGCCCAGGATAAAAAATGATGCTGTCGCCAATCCTGCGGCAATGGTGTGTGGGATCATCACCAGCGCAGTCGGGTTGGTGATGAGGGCAAAGAAACTGGTCATCTCCGCTCTTCCTTGGTTGATCGCATAACCCACCGGTTGTTGCATAAAAGCATTGGCGATCAGAATCCAGACCGCTGAAATGTTGGCGCCGATTGCAACCATCCACATCACGGTCGCGTGCAGTCCCTTTGACAGCTTGTCCCAGCCAAAGATCCAGATCCCCAGGAAAGTGGACTCAAGGAAGAATGCCAGTAATGCTTCGATCGCTAATGGTGCGCCGAAGATATCGCCGACATAGCGTGAATATTCAGACCAGTTCATCCCAAACTGAAATTCCTGAACTATACCGGTTACCACACCCATAGCAAAGTTGATCAGGAATAACTTCCCCCAGAATTTGGTCATATCCCGGTAAATAAGATTACCGGTACGCACATAAAGCGTTTCCATGAGCGCCACCAGAATCGATAAACCCAACGTTAGTGGTACAAAGAAAAAGTGATAGACGGTTGTGACCCCGAACTGGAGGCGAGCTAAAAATAATGCATCCATTTGCCTCTCCTTAGATATGGTGGAAAACTTAACACGAGATGACCCGACGCGTCAGGTTGGTGAGAACCAAACACTTCAGGCTCTATCTCGGGCTGAAATACAGCGCAGTTAAATCCTATTAGCTTCGATGCAGTCGGTCAAATTGCATTTGTCACTATCTATACCTGACGAGTATCCCCCTTAATCCGGCTGTTTTGGCATTGCCGGGATGTAAAGTGTCTCGACATACTCCTTGACCATACGCCGCGTGCTGAACTGCGGTGCCAGGGTGCGGATTGATTCCTTCATGCGCGCAATCCATTCGGCAGGCAGACCATCAGATGAACGCTCCTGGTAATACAATGGTACGATTTCATTCTCAAGGGTGTCGTACAGGCTTGCTGCATCCTCCAGGTCCTGGGCTTCGGATGCAGTGTAATCGGCGTCTTTACCGATCGACCAGCCGTTCTGACCGTTGTAACCTTCGCGCCACCAGCCATCATAGACGGAGAAATTTAGCACCCCGTTCAGGGCAGCCTTTTGTCCTGAAGTGCCTGAGGCTTCATTCGGGCGCCGGGGTGTGTTCAACCACACGTCAACTCCCTGGACCAGATAGCGCGCCAGATTCATGTCATATTCTTCCAGGAAGACCAACCTGCCGCCGGCTTCGGACTTTTTCACCGTTCGGTAAACTTCCTGTATCAACATTTTGCCTCCCTCGTGATCGGGGTGGGATTTACCGGCGAAAATGATCTGCACCGGCATGGCGGAATTGTTGACAACTTTCAACAGGCGCTCGATGTCACTCAGGATCAGGTTGGCGCGCTTGTATGGGGCAAACCGGCGCGCAAAACCGATCGTCAGGGCATAGGGATCCAACAACACGCCAGAAGCGATTACCTGGACAGGGTGTGTGCCCCCCTTCAGCCACTGCTGACGGGCACGCTCGCGTACGAAGTGCACCATCTTGCGTTTCAAATGCCGTCGCACTGTCCAAAGCTGGGCGTCGGGGATATTCCCGACCAGTTCCCAAATTTCGGGGTCATCAATGCGGTCCATCCAGCCGGGACCCAGGTAGCGGTCGAAAAGGCTGCGCAGACGTCTTGCCAGCCAGGTGCCGGTGTGGATGCCGTTGGTGATGTGCCCGATCGGCACCTGGTCTACCTTCCGGTCTTCCCAGATAAAATTCCACATCTTGCGCGTCACCTGTCCGTGCAGTTCAGACACCCCATTACGACCAGCCGAATTGCGCAGCGCCAGGACGGGCATCGAGAAGGCATCGCCCCAGCTCAGTGTGTGTTTCGCCAGATCAATGAACTGGTCACGCGACATTCCCATTTGCTGCCACATTGTGGAGAGGTACTTATCGATCAACCATAAACCGAACTCATCGTTCCCAGCAGGCACGGGGGTGTGCGTGGTGAACACATTGGAAGCCTTGATCAGTCTGGATGCCTCTTCAAAGGTGCGCCCGGCGGCGATCAGCTCGCGAGAGCGCTCGAGAACCATGAAAGCAGAGTGCCCTTCGTTCATGTGCCAGACGTTCGGGTTATAACCCATTACGCGTAAAGCGCGCACACCGCCGATCCCCAGCAGGATTTCCTGGAGCACCTTGGTCTCCTGGTTGCTGCTGTAGAGGTGCGCGGTCAATGCCCGGTCGGACTCGGTGTTGGACTCGATGTTAGTATCGAGCATGTAAACCGGCACGCGCCCGACGCGGATTTCCCAGATGCGCGCTTCCACTTCCCGATCCGGAAGCTCAATGCTGATCGTTACCGGGTTCCCGGCTTCATCCATCAGTGGCTGAACGGGCAGGTCAGGCAGATTGTGGACTGGGAAACGTGCCTCCTGCCAGCCGTCTTCCGTGATATTTTGGAAAAAATACCCCTCGCTGTAAAACAATCCTACCCCAACGAAGGGAAGCCCCAGGTCGCTTGCTTCTTTAACGTGATCGCCGGAAAGCACCCCAAGACCACCGGCGTAGATGGGCAGGCATTCGTGTAAACCGAATTCCATTGAAAAATATGCGATCGGTCGGTTGCGGTGTGCCGAGAGTGTCTGGTTGAACCAGGTGTCTGCGGTGCTCATATAGTGATCGAAATTGCGCATCACACGATCGTAGGCTTGAAGGAAATACCGGTTGTTGGTGGCTGCATTCAGAGCTGACCTTTCGACCTTGCGCAGGAACAACACGGGGTTATGCCCGAGTTTATGCCACAGCACCTGGTCAATGCGCTGGTATATGCGCTGCGCTTCCGGGTTCCATGTCCACCACAAGTTATATGCCAGTTCACCAAGGCGGTCGATACGTTTTGGCAGGCTGAACTGGTTGGGGATTTCAGTGCGAAAATCAAGCATTTTTGCTACCTTTAGACATGTTTATAGTGCTCCTAGGTCGGACAACCCCCCAATCTTACCATAACCCCAGGTCATTATCCTTACGCGGAGCGGTGCCTGTAAATATGCTCGCGAATATAGCGGTTGTCATCCCGCAAGAGGATGTCTGACACTTTTTTTAGTGCAAGCTTTTTTGTAAAATCGGAGAAACGGTTCTCCAGGATTTAAGAAAGGAGTATCTTATGCCGCCGCGCACAAACCTGTTTACACGTATCCTCAGCCCATCCACCCGTGAATTTGTCCGGCAAAGCCGCAGCGTGCCCGGAAACACGCACTATTCTTTTCTTGATTTTCTGCACGGATACATTTATGCGCGCTGGCCCTACCTGTATATCGGTATAGGTGTAGGTGAACATCCCCTGGCGCGGCGATTTGGTACTCTCTATGCGCGCCTCACCCGTAAGCAACCGCCTGTCCAGGCTCGGTATGGTGAGATAAAGGAACCTCAAGACCTGGCGCCCAGTTCCCTGGCGGACAATTACCATGGAAAAGTGGTGCCTCTCGAGGCTGCCTCGCAGTTGGTGATGGTCAACGAGCCCGTAGAGATACTTGACCTCGAGCAGGTGATTCCTTATAAAAAGGCGCGCGATATCGTGCTTCAGAACCCTGAACACATCGTCGCTCTGGAATGCCCTTGCCGTTCATCCCGCTCTGAACCTTGCTTGCCCCTGGATGTGTGCTTGATTGTCGGGGAGCCGTTCGCCAGTTTTGTGCTCGAACACCATATTCAACGCTCGCGCCAGATCACACAGGCAGAAGCGGTTCAAATCTTAAAAGAAGAGGACGAGCGCGGTCACGTTCACCATGCTTTCTTCAAAGATGCCATGCTGGGGCGCTTCTACGCCATCTGCAACTGCTGTTCCTGTTGCTGCGGCGCGATGCAGATTCACCAGCGCGGAACCCCCATGCTGGCATCTTCAGGTTACCTGGCGAGGATTAATGAGGAATGGTGTATTGGTTGCCAGACCTGCCGGGAGACCTGCCAGTTCAACGCCTTGAAATTAAAAGGCAATGTAATGGGCGTTATTGAAGAACGCTGCATGGGCTGTGGTGTTTGTGTATCGAAATGTGAGCAGGAAGCCATCTCGCTTCAGCTGGCTCCTGAAAAAGGCATCCCGTTAGAATTATTCAACTTGATGGAAAAAGCAGAGACTGTCCGATAGGGTGGTGTCTTTTGGTGTTCAGGGTCGACACATAGGTCAACCGCTACGTATTCCTGTGGTAGTGCATCTGCGTGTGCGCCTGAGCGGATACGCGTTTCCACTCTTCTTTTTGAAAACTCCAAAATCAGGGGGCGGAGAACAGGTCTTCCAGCCTGCTGGCGCCCTCACGGTCGGTCACTGCTAAAACCTGGTCGCCTGCGGAAAATGCACTCTCCCCGCGCGGGACCATAACCTGCCCTTCTCGGATCAGAGCGGCGATCACGCAGTTCTCAGGCAGCCCAAGGTTTTTTAATGGTATTCCTATTCCTGGCGCACCTTCTGCGATCGTTTCTTCGACGATCGAGTAATCTCCGCCATGCACCTTTAGCAGGGTCACCATGTCCCCCAGCGAAACTTCCTCTTCGATGATCCGTGCCATGATCTCGCAGTGATTAACCGCAGTATCGACATGAAATTTTTCATCAAACAACCACACGTTGCGCGGGTCATTGATCCTGGCAACGGTGCGTTTGATTTTAAAGGTTTCCCTGGCAAGATAACAGATCACCAGGTTGTCAGCATCATCCGCTAGACACGCCGCTACGACCTGGGCATCCCGGATGCCAGCCTGTTCGAGTGTGGCTGGTTCGGTTGCGTTACCCTGCAGGATAATCTCGGTGGGAAGGTCTCGGTGCAGTCTCTCGATCACCGCTGGGCGGTGTTCGATCACAAGCACCTGATGGTTCTGTGCCATTAATAGGTGGGCGAGTTCTGTACCTGTTCGACCTCCGCCTGCAATTAATACCAACATACTAAACCTCCGCCCGTCGCTGGGACAATTTGCCTTGCAGTGTTTCAGCGCCGCCTGCAGTCGCCCCAATTAGGATCATATCGCCTTCTTCCAGGACCACGTCCATCTCTGGTAGTATGGCGCGACCAGCCCTGGTGAGTGCTGCAACCCGGCAGCCCGAACCCGGCAGCAGTTCTGCCAGTTGTTTACCTCTCCAATGTGTGGGGATAATGAACTCGTACACCTCAACTTCGCCATTTCCAGCAGAGAATACGGTGCGCACTTCCTGCCCATAAAGCACTTCTTCAATACGCTGTGCGCCCCAGGTGGAAGAACCGATCATCTGCAAACCAAATGATTCGTGCAGTTCCCGGTAGCCCGGTGCATAATTACGCACCACAACTCGCGGTACTTTGAAAAAATGCTGAGCCACATGTCCAAGCACGGCATTGATCGTGTCATTGCTGGTTACGACCGCCACCCCATCCGTCGTTTCAATCCCTGCCCTGTGCAGTACGATGCGGCTGAGCGCATCACCTTCCAGAGTGCGTCCGCGGAAGTCAACCGGCAGATTGCTGAAAGCCTTTTCGTTCAGGTCTACAACACATACTTTATCGCCCCTCAGGAAGAGTCTGTGGGACAATTCAGCCCCGAGCCTTCCGCAGCCTATTACAATCAAGTTCATAAACCTTTCTCCGTTTCCTTATCCAGCGGGTTAATCGACATGATAGGGAACATCCGTTATCACAATATCCTGGTGGTTGCGCAGCGCTTTGCGCAGCGTTTCCGCAGTCTGCATATGCAGCGCGTTATATAGGTTCTTTTCCGGCACAAATGAAGGCACAACAACTGTGATGAATTCGTTGGGCTGGCGCTGTGCGTCGATCTCTTCGATGTAATCTAGAAGAGGTTCGACCAGCAACCGATAAGGCGAGTCCAGTATTACCAGGCGGACGCCCTCACCCCATGTGTCCCATTTCTGGCGGACGCGCTCGGTTTCCTCAGGGTCAACCGAAATATGCACAACAGTGATGTCTTCTGAGAGCTCGCGGGCATAGTGCAAAGCTGCCAGTGATCCGCGGTGGATGCCGCTCACCGGCATGATCACGCGGTGGCGTGAGACGCGGCGTGGTTCACCGTAATCCTCCAATGACAGATTGCCAGCAAGTTCGCGGTAATGGCGGTGGATGGCGACCAACAAGGCGATCAGGCTGGGGATGATCACTAACACGACCCAGGCTCCGCTGGCGAACTTGGTGACGGCGAAGACCATCATCACAATTGCGGTGCAGACAGCCCCAACGCCGTTGATGAGCATTTTTACCCGCCAACTCTTGTCAAACCGCAGGACGGATCCCTTTTCCTGGATTTCTTCTCCGGGTTTTAGTCTTCCGGTTTTCCACCAGCGCCGCGACATCCCGCTTTGTGAAAGCGTGAAAGACAGGAAAACGCCGATTGCATACAACGGGATTAGAGAGTTCACGCTTGCACGGAAAATGATAATGAGAATGCAGGCAAACAGCGACAAAACCACGATCCCGCGTGAGAAAACCAATCGGCTGCCGCGGAATGCAAGCTGGCGCGGCAAGTAGCCGTCCCTGGCGATGATCGCGCTCAAACGTGGAAAGTCGGCAAAGGATGTGTTCGCCGCCAGGATCAGAATGACCATTGTCGCGGCGATCACTCCCAGGTAAAGGACCCCGCGACCATCGTAAACTGTGCGTGCAAGTTGGGAGATCACCGTTTCCTGTTCGGAAGGCACAGCGCCAATAGGCTGAACAAGGTAAGAGATGCCCAGGAACAGTGTGCCCAGGATCAGTGCCATAAATATCAGCGTCGTCCCGGCATTGCGGCTGCGCGGTTCTTTGAATGCGGTGATGCCATCCGAGACGGCTTCAATGCCCGTCAAAGCCGCTGTCCCACTGGAGAAAGCGTGCAGGATCAGGAAGGCAGACACCAGGGTGAGTTCCCCCGTTGCCTCCAGGTGAGGCGGGTCAATCACCTGGCCCAGTGTCCCGGTCAACAGGCGGAAGATACCCATGCCGACCGTGAGGAACATCATGGCGATGAAGAAATATGTTGGGATGGCGAAGAATACCCCCGATTCTTTTACCCCGCGCAGATTCATCAACATGATAAACAGCACCAATATCACGGCTATGTAAACCCGGTAAGGGTACAGTAGTGGGAACGCCGATGTCAGCTGCGCCACCCCAGCGGAGATCGAGACAGCCACGGTGAGGATGTAATCTGTCAGCAGCGCTGCGCCAGCGGTCAGAGATGGAAAGATGCCAATGTTGTCGCCGCGAGACAATATAGGATCCTCCGCCGTTAGGGTATGCGTGGATGGTTTGTTGGTAAGAAAGAGTTACGATTGCCATCAGCAGGATAATGGTGAGGGAAATTGGGAAAACGTATCCAAAAGCCACTGTCCCGGCAGCTGCCAGGATGAACATGATCTCCTGCGTGGCATATGCTGTCGAAGAGAGCGCGTCAGATGCAAAAACAGCCAGACCGATTGCTTTGCCAATCGTCTGGTGAGGTGCATCCGCGGTATGCAGAGGTCGCCCGATCAACCAGGTGTGCCATGAGCGCCTGGGTACAACACCCGCACTGCGTTCTAAGATTCCGCTGTCTTTTTCGTTTTGGTTCATACTCATATTCATACCTGGTTCGATTTACGAAAAGTGATGATACTCCTCCCGATCAACAGCGTCAAGATACCACTTTTTCATATATACTCATTGAAGAATTCACGAACCAGTGCAATCCGCGCTAAAATAGGTATTATTCACCAGGTGGCAGGCAAATGCATCTTCCATGCGGAAGATTGTAGCTCACATTCGTTTAAATTCAGTTGATAAAAAGAAAAAAGGAGACAAAAATGGATATTGGATTGGCAAACCTGTATAGATCCCGTAAGGCAGTGTCGCGCTCGCTTTCGGCTGAGAATTTCCGCGCGCAGAAGGGCAAGGGTGGGATGGCAACTGTGGAAACAACCCTGCATCCAGGCGCTGCAAATTCAGCCCGTGAGTTGGGTCAAGGCTGGAAGATGTCCCCCTGCCTGATCATCCCTGCAGGAGAGACCGCAACGATCATGGACGATTCGGGTCCGGGCGTTATCCGGCATATATGGGTGACCATGGATCCTCGCTGGTACCGAGATCTCATCCTGCGTATTTATTGGGATGGTGAAATGAACCCATCTGTAGAATGCCCGGTTGGCGACTTCTTCTGCAATTCGTGGGGGAAGCGGCAAAATGTGCTCGCTGTGCCGGTTAATGTCAATCCCAGTGGTGGGATGAACTGCTTCTTCCCCATGCCCTTCCAAAAGCATGCCCGTATCACGATAGAGAATGATTCACCTAATGAAATGAACCATTTCTTTTACACGATCAACTACACACTGGAGGATGTACCTTCCGACAGCCTGTACCTGCATGCCCAATGGCGGCGCGCTAACCCGCTGACTTACGGCACAGATCACCTGATCCTGGACGATGTCCGAGGTAAGGGGCAGTTCGTGGGCACATTCATGTCCTGGCAGCAGAACAATGCTGGATGGTGGGGTGAGGGAGAAATAAAGATGTTTGTGGATGGTGATGGAGAGTTCCCGACCATCTGTGGAACAGGTACCGAAGATTATTTTGGCGGTGCCTGGGGATTCGGTGCGGAAAGCTATTCCGCACCTTACATGGGTTTCCTCCAGGTCGTCGGCAAGTCGGAACTACCCGGCGCACGTATGACACTTTACCGTTTTCACGTCCACGACCCGATTTTTTTTCAGACAGACCTGAAAGTCACCATGCAGGCGATTGGGTGGCGCAGTGAAGGGCGTTATCTGCCTTTACAGGATGACATTGCTTCTGTGGCTTACTGGTACCAGACCCTGCCCTCAGCACCTTTTCCTCTACTGCCAGACCGGAATGGTCGTGAAGTGATATAGGTTGCCCCAACTGGGAAGTATCCCAGGCAAAGTGATTGGAGGAACTGGAGAAGAGTTTTTACTGGAATGGGGTTGACTGCGGGTGGGTCACCACTACAAAATATCTCATCATAAGTGATGTTCTGATTACGGTTTAGCCAGCAGCCGTATAGCCGCCATCCCAAACAGGAATGGGAGCCAGAAGGTGATGCCGCGGTATACGAGGGTGATCGTTGCTGCGGCGCCTATGGGAACGCCCAGCGAAATTAAAACCACCGGCATGGCGCCTTCCACCACCCCCAGACCAGCCGGTGTTGGAGAGACAAGGGTGAAGAGATAAGACAGGCTGAAGCTGGCGATGATCGTCCCGGGTGAAAATGGCACACTGAATGCATAAAACAGACACAGCAACACCAGGATCAATAAAACCTTGCTAAAGAAACTCAGTCCCACGGACAACACCACGTAGCCTTTCTGTGATCGCAATTCGTGCAATCCTTCAACCGCTTCATGCGCAAAGGAGCGCGCATTCTGCTCTGATAAGTACTCACGATGGATGAACACCTTCGAAATACGGTTAATCTTTCTGGTGAGCCACACCAGTGCGTTGGCGAGAGCCGTTTCGGAGCGCATTGCCAGGACAAACAGGATGAAAAGTACGACGGCATACACCAGCAGGATTGCTGCAGCGACCAGCTCAGCGATATTCAGGTTGTTCCTGCGGATAAGCACGGCGAGACCAAAGCCGAGGATCATTAAAAACGAGACATACTCGATTAAAGTGAATAACACACCAGCGATAGTGATTTTACCCCTGGGCAACTCGCGGCGGTGACCGTCACTGATAAATACTGCCATGCCGCTCATGCCCACACCACTCGGGGCAACGATGTTGGAGAAAAAGCTGCCAGCAGAAAGCAGCACCAACCGCCAGCTGTGTTCCTCCATGCACAACCCGGCATACAGGGAACGGTACACAAGCCCGGTTGTGACCAGCCAAACTGCCTGGATGGCAACAGCCAGGAGGAGAAAACGCCAATCTCCCCTGCGCACCGAATCAGTGACGGCTTCGATCTCGGAAAACCTCGCCGCAATGAAGGCGATCCCCAGGAGGATCACCACCAGGATGATAGCCCTGCGCAAGGGCAGGATTTTATAAAAATAGGATTCACGCCATTTTTTGATCAAGCGCGTAAATCCTATTGGTGATCTCTGTTGTCCCTAAATGGGATCATAGAAATTGCGGTTGGAGCGCTCCCTTTCGGGGCATCAACCGGGTTTAGCTCCTGCGCCTGCCGCCCATTCCCAAAAGTGCGGTGGCGTAATACAGGATTTGCATGATCGCAGTAATCAGTGCAGCAACGTAGGTCATCGCAGCTGCGTTGAGGACGTGATTAACACCGCCCATTTCATCATCTCCGACAATCAATCCACTTTCAACCAGAAGCTCTCTTGCCCTGCGTGAAGCATTTAGCTCAACTGGTAAAGTTGCCAGGGCAAATAAGGCGCCTACAGAGAATATGATCAAACCAATCCAGCCAAATTCAGGGGAGCGCAGGATGAAACCGACAAATATCAAAATCCAACCCAGGTACGAACCGATATTCACCGCTGGCACCATCGCAGCACGTAATTTCAGAGGGAAATAGCCTTCTTTATCCTGCATGGCATGCCCGAGTTCGTGGGCAGTGATCGCCAGTGCAGCCACGGAACTGCTGTTGTAAACACCCTCCGAAAGGCGCAGGACTTTCTTCCTTGGGTCGTAATGGTCGCTCATTCTCCCGCGGATTCCCTCCAGATTGACATCGTATAACCCGCCTCGCTGGATCAGGCGCTGTGCTGCCTGCCCTCCGCTGATGCGGCTGCGTGCGGGAACCTGGCTCCATTTTCGATAGGCAGAATTGACATACCACTGCACCACCATCATCAAGATGAAGGCAGGCACCATAAAAATAAAATAATTGATATTAAAGTACCCAAATCCAAGACCAGGCACAATTAACTCCGTTTCGGTTTACTTCCCTAATAAAATTTCGATTGCTTTTTGCACCTGCGGGTCACTGGTGCTGAACGATTCGCTTGCCGGAAGCTCAATGATTACATCTGGTTCCAGACCTGCTTCGTGTATCGTGCGACCACTGGGTGTCAGCCACCGGGCGATGGTAACGCGCACGGCTCCATGGTCATCCAAAAGAGGGCGGTAAGTTTGCACGGAACCTTTACCGAAGGAAGTGATCCCAACCAGCTCACCGCGGTCAAGGTCCTGGATCGCGCCAGCTACGATCTCGGACGCGGAGGCGCTGCCTTCGTTGATCAATACGACCATGGGGATGTCCGTTGCCAGACCATTGCCTCTGGCTTCGAGGGATCGACGTGAGCCGTCCCCAAACTCTTCATACATCAGCACGCCTTCTTTGATAAATTCTGATCCCACCTCGATGGCGGTATCCAGGAATCCTCCACCGTTATTGCGCAGATCGAGTATCAACCCTTTGGGGTTTTCTGCCATCAATTCTTTGAGCGCATTACGCAGGTCTTTGCTGGTGTCCTCGCCGAAAGTATACAGGCGTACATAAGCGATCTCATTGTCCAGCATTTCAAAAGTTATGCTGGGGACAACGATGTTGGAGCGAGTGACGGTGACATCGAAGGGTTCTTCGATGCCTTCCCGCCGGACTGTGAGGATGACTTCACTGCCGCGGGGACCAAGCACTTTTTGACGTACACTCTCGCCATCCTTGCCATTCATATCTTCACCATCGACGGCGATGATCTGGTCGCCTGGTTTCAATCCAGCTTCTTCTGCAGGGGAACCAGGCATTGGGCTGATGATGGTCAAATATTCTCCAGTAATGTCAACCCAGGCGCCGATCCCTTCGTATTCCTGCCCGCGCAGCAAGTCTTCTGAGGATTGGAACTCTTCAGGGTTCAGGTAGGAGGTGTGCCGGTCACCCAGCGATTCCAACATGCCCTTGATGGCACCGCGCATCATGGCGACATCATCGACCGGTTGGTCCACGAATTCTTCATGAACCAGATCCCAGGCTTGCCAAAACGCCCCGAAGAGTTCTTCGACCGGGACATCGGTTTGATCTACTGTTTCAAGCTCTGCCGCTGGATCATCGTTCTCACCTGGTGTCTGAATGCCGTTCTGTTCAACCTCAGGCAGTTCAAAACTTTCCAGCAGTGTGGGTAAATCGCTGGGTGTGCTGCCAGACATGATTTCCCGGTAGCTCGTTTGGAACAATCCACCCGCCGCAAAACCGGTCACACAGGCGGCGGACACAAATAACACAAACAAGACCACCACCCCAAATACCACTAAACCGCGATTCTTCATGATTAAATTCCTTTATCCTGCATTACGATCATGTCACCTAGATTATCACAATTCTATTAGAGGAATGTAAACAAAAAAATATAAAAGCTTAACCCGCCAGCCAACCTTCTATAAACTCCAGGAAATTTTCCGGCGTACTCACTCTCTCACTGTATTCGAGCAGGCTCAAGCTGTCGAGCGCGTAGTAGGGGTGGCAGGATGTGGGCAGAGCACCTCCGGGAGCCAGGGTTATGGAGCGGATGGTGGGACCAATCAGGTCGACGCTGGAGAGTTCTGGGACAAGGTTTTCGGTAGTTAACAACGTGTTCTCTGATGCCATCAACAACTCTTCATCCACTCCCTTATTCCCGCCGATGGTGGCATTGCCGTCAGGATCTGACTCGAGGGTGTGGATCACGGCAAAATCTGGGCGGATAGCCGGGAATGCCATCAGTGTTTCGCCATTATAAGGGTCAGTGATCGTTTTTACATCCGGTCTCAATTTGGGTAAATCGGTGCCCAGCCAGGCGCGCCCGGGCATGAAACCTATCCTGGCAATCCCGGCACGCAAACCCATTGCCAGGCTGGTTTCAGTCTCCTCAATCACATCAATTTTGCCCCGGTTAGCAAAATAGGTAAACATAGGCGCAAGCCCGAATATTTCTAATCCAAAATAGCAGGTGCGCACACTGCTCACCATCCCGGCACCCACAAGCAAATCACTTTCCATGCCGGCAGTGAAGCAGATCAAAGTTAAATTACTGGGTTCGCCATGTTCATAGAAACGTCGCAGAAGGGCTCGAACGAACGCCATCGGTCGGCGGTAGATGGTCATCCCGCCCAAAGCCAGCGAACTTCCTGACGAAACCAGGGCTGCTGCTTCATCAATGGTGGTTATTTTTTGCATTATTTTCTCCATAGCTCCGGGAAAATTTCCGGCAGGTGGTGCAGATTTGGCACTGTGCGGTATGCGTCAGGATCATTGTGGTTGTTGGGGTTGACCAGTACGGTTATGATGCCCATGGCGCGTGCGGGAGCCAGGTTGCGTGGGAGATCATCGAAGAAAACGCAGTATTCAGGCTTACTCCCACCAATTATCTTCAATGCCTGCTTGAAATAGGCGCTGGAAGGCTTGGGGCTGAATCCGGTTTTTTGGATGTCAACAATACCTTCGAAACAGTCAAGTACGCCAAGGTGATGTAGCACGCGCCTGGCGTGGTTATCGTCTGCGTTAGTGCAGATCCATTTTGGCTGCGGCAGGCTCAGCAGCAGTGGGCGCAGTTCTGGGTCTGGTAGCAGAACATCCTCCAGGGGGATGTTGTGCACATATTCCAGGAATTCTTCGGTATCAATCTGCCGGTGGATTTGCAGACCGCGCAGGGTGGTGCCGTAGGTTTCAAAATAATGCCTGCGCACGTTGTGCACATCCTCTGGCGCTATCCCAAGCTGCCGGGTCATGTATTCAGCCATTCGCACAGAGATCGCCATCCACAATCCGTTCGAAGGCGGGTAAATGGTTTCATCGAGGTCAAAGAGGAGTAATCGGTGCTGCATGGCAGTATTATAAAGGGTCATGAACTTACCCGAGGTTTGAGAATAGATATTATCCGATTTATAATACAAGCATGAAGATTCACCTGCTTCCTCCGGAGGTGGCTTCCCAGATCGCCGCTGGTGAGGTGGTTGAGAGACCGGCATCAGTGGTCAAGGAGCTGCTTGAAAATTCTTTGGATTCAGGGGCTGCTTTCATCGCGATCAGCGTCGAGGATGGTGGTCAGAAACTGGTAGAGGTGAGTGATAATGGTAGCGGTATCTCACAGGCAGACATCCACCTGGCGGTCGAACGACACGCCACCAGCAAGTTAACATGCGCTGAAGACCTGTTTAAAATTGCCTCGCTGGGTTTCCGAGGGGAAGCGCTGGCTTCGATCGGCTCGGTTTCCACGCTTGACCCTCACTTCCAGACCACCGGAAGCCGAAACGGGAGCACGCATCCGTGTTGATGGCGGTAAGATCGGGGTAGTCGAGTTGGCTGGCGCTCCTATCGGGACTGTGGTGCGCGTGGAAGACCTTTTTTATAATGTCCCTGCGCGCAGAAAATTCCTGAAACGCGACAGCACAGAGCGACGGGTAATCAGCGACCTGGTGACACGTTATGCGCTCTCTTATGCTGAAGTCCGCATTCACCTTCGCCAGGAAAACCGCCTGTCCTTGCAAACCAGTGGTAATGGGGATCGGAGGGAAGTCCTGGCAGCTTTGTACGGGGTTGATGTCGCCCGGCAAATGCTTGAGGTCCTGGCGAATGAGGAAGGTATGGGTGTTACCGGTTTTATCAGCCCCACCTCGTTGACACGCTCAAACCGCCGTGAAATTACATTTTTTGTCAATGGTCGTCCGGTTCAGGATTTTGCCCTTGTAGCAGCCGTCATGAGGGCCTACCACACCTATTTGATGACCGGGCGTTATCCGATTTCGATTTTATTCCTGGAGATACCGGCTGACGCCGTCGATGTCAATGTGCACCCAACCAAGGCGGAAGTCAGGTTCCGCGACCCAGACCGCATGTTCACCGGTGTGCAGCGTGCGGTGCGCCGCGCCCTGCTGGCTCACGCACCCGTGCCAGGCATCGATGCCCAGTTTTCGGGCATGAACAATAAGCTACGCTGGTCAGGTGGACCAGTTTCTAATATGGGACAGCAAAACCGGGCAGTTTCCTGGGACAACGATTTCGACCGAATCCGGCAGCCAGATGGATCAGTTGGTCCAACTGAGTCTGGCGGTGCTTTCCAGGTGACCGGTCTGGCACCAGCCCGAGGGGATGACTCTGCACAGATCGCCTCGCCCATGGCGCGTACACCGATCCTGCGCCTTGTTGGTCAGATTGCCAATGCCTATATCGTCGCCGAAGGTCCTGACGGTCTCTACCTTGTTGACCAGCATGCCGCTCACGAGCGAGTGCTTTACGAGCAGTTCATGACACAAAGTGCGTCGCACGAAACCACGGCACTACCTGCGCAGAATTTACTGCAGCCCGTCACGCTCGAACTTTCCTCCGCCGATGCCCTGCTTATCGAAGAACAGCTTCCACTGCTCACCCGATTTGGGTTCGGCGTGGAGGCTTTTGGTCTGAACACATTCCTGATCAGGGCTATTCCTGAGATGCTTTCGAAAGGTGACCCAAGGGATGGGCTGCGCGCCCTGGTCGAGGACTTTGAAGAGGATGAGACACCTTTGCAGTCTGAGACTGAAGCCCGGCTTGCGGCGCGGATTTGCAAACGCATGGCGGTCAAAGCAGGGCAACCCCTGTCGGCGAGTGAACAATCCAGTCTTATAAAGGACCTAGAGAATTGCCAACAGCCGCGCACCTGTCCTCATGGACGACCAACCATGATCCACTTGCCGGTGGACCTGCTTGAGCGTCAATTTGGACGCCGAGGAGCGCGGTGACTGAGAGCATGAAAGCGCTCTGGCTGGAAGATAACAGGCTTTCCATCAGGGAAGTGAGTGTACCCGTGCCAGCGCCCGGAGAGGCACTACTACGCGTGCGCATGGCGGGGATCTGCGCCACCGATCTGGAACTGGTTAGAGGATACGGCTCAACCTCCGGGCATTCGTTTACCGGTATTATCGGGCACGAATTCGTCGCTGAGGTTGTTTCCGCACCAGGATATCCAGCCTGGATTGGTCGGCGTGTTGTCGGAGAGATCAATATTACTTGCGGCACATGTGTGATGTGCCGATCGGGTTTATCGACGCACTGCGAGCGGCGTTCAACATTGGGTATAACAAACCGCCCGGGTGTGTTTGCTGAATACACTACACTGCCGCTCGAAAATTTACATCATGTACCGGACGAGGTTCCGGATGAGAACGCCGTCTTCACCGAACCACTTGCGGCTGCCCTTGAAATTCTTGAACAGGTGAATGTCCGCCCACACGATAGGGTGTTGGTTTTGGGCGCTGGTCGCCTGGGGCAATTGGTTGCCCAGGTGCTTTCATTGACCGGTTGCGACCTGCGCGTAGCCGCTCGCTACGCCTCACAACAAGAGCTGCTCAAAGTCAGGGGTATCCGTGACATTCGCAGTGAGGATATTAAAGCTGGGGAATTCGACGTTGTTGTCGAAGCGACCGGATCTGCGAGCGGCTTTCAAACAGCCTGTCATGCGGTGCGCCCGAGAGGCATGTTGGTGCTCAAAAGCACTTACGCCGGCAGTATCACGGCGAACCTGTCCTCTCTGGTTGTTGATGAAGTGACGATTGTGGGTTCGCGCTGCGGTCCATTTCAACCAGCGCTACGCCTGCTTCAAGAGAGGCGCATTGAGCCGGCTGGAATAATTCAGGCTCAATATCAACTGGCTGATTCGCTCAGAGCATTTGAAGAGGCAGGAACGCCCGGAGTTTTAAAGATCATCCTTGCTATTGGCGCTGCTGATGGCACTGCCGATGCTGCCAACAACATCAAAAATCAACCCTCGTCCACAACACTCCCTTCTCATGCGCGGGACAGCGTTTGAAATTCCTCCCACGAACTTGAATTGAGTGAATGAGCCGATGTTAGCAGCAATACGTTCAGTTCTCCTCAAGGAATGTGGTTTGGATATGACCCGCAGGATGCTGGTCGGTGTTTCCGGTGGTCCGGACAGCCTGTTCTTGCTGCATGTATTGTGGAAGCTTGGCGCGCAGCTTCTTGTTGCCCATATGGACCACCAGCTTCGACCTGAATCTGAGGAAGAGGCGCATGTGGTAGCAGGTCTCGCTGAACAGATGGGTTATCCTTTCATCCTGCATAGGGCTGCTGCTGATGAGTTGGGTTCCCAGGGAGCATCTTCATTCGAAGCAGCTGCGCGCAATGCTCGATACCGTTTCCTTTTTCGTGCAGCAGAGGAAAATGATGTCCAGGCTGTGGCAGTCGGTCATACTGCTGATGACCAGGTCGAGACCGTGCTGATGCATTTCCTGCGCGGCGCGGGTACATCCGGTTTGCGCGGGATGGCTTACTGCACTCCTGCGCTTCAATGGGGGAGTGCAATCCCGCTGGTACGACCGCTGTTGGGGGTATGGCGGTCTGAAATCGAAGCTTATTTGGGAGAATACCAGCTGGTTCCGCTTGAGGATGCCAGCAACAAAGATGTCCGTTATTATCGAAATTATCTTCGCCACGAAGTTATCCCGTTCCTGGAGGAATACCATGCCGGACTGCGCAAGCGTATCTGGCAGACTGCTGAGGTGATAAGTGAGGATCATGCAGCACTCGAATCGGTGGTTTCCAGGATATATGACAGCATAATTGTTGAGCGCGGGGAAGGTTTTATTTTGTTGTCCAATGCGCAATTCCTGTTACAACCAACAGGAATACAGCGTGGGTTAGTGCGCCGGGCGATTGGCGCCTTGAGACCCGGATTGAGGGACGTTGGTTTTGATCATATTCAGTCGGTCCTGGATTTTGCTGCAGACCCAACGCGTTCTCGCCAGCGGGATCTCACCGCAGGTCTGAGAGTATTTTTGGATGAAGAGGTGCTCGGGATTGCTGATTGGAACGCTGAAGTGCCAGTCCGCCAGGTGGACATGAAGCCCTGGCGCTGGCTGCCGGCTGGTGTGGAGCAGGGGCTGGAATTGCCGGGTGAGACAATTCTGGCGGAGGGGGTTACCTTATCGATCAATGTGGCAGGCGAGTTCGCTGATGCCAAAGCAGAAGGATTGAACAACACCGACCCTTTTATTGCCTGGTTGGATGCAGATGTGCTGCAGCCTCCCTTGTCTCTGCGCACGCGCTTGCCAGGTGACCGATTCCAACCTCTTGGCATGCAGGGACATTCGATGAAACTCGCGGATTTTATGATCAACACAAAGATGCCAGAACGGGTCCGGGACACCTGGCCTCTATTGGTGTCAAAAGGGGGGATTGTCTGGGTTCCGGGGTATCGCATTGCCCATCCTTACCGCATCAGCCCGGCAACAAGACGAATTCTCACTTTGCGATTCACAAAAACTTTGGAAATACGAAAAGGTATTTGCTAGATGCAGTCTTTTCTTCGATTATTACATATCAACATCAACGACACCAACGATCGAAATGCCTGGTTGCTGGTGGTTGAGATTTTCTGGGCGACTTTTCTCGGCGCGGCTGCGACGTTTAATGTAGCTTTTGCGATCAGGTTGGGAGCGACAGACAGCCAGATAGGCTTGTTGACATCGCTGCCAGCACTTCTGGCATTCCTGGTGTTGATACCCGCTGGGCGCTTCATAAAACGGGTGAAGAACCCGAGACCCTGGCTTTTAGGCAGTCTTGCGCTTTACCGAAGCGGTTTCCTGGTAGTCGCCCTGATACCCTGGCTCGGATTCTTGGGCATCAACCAGGGCACGCTGCTGGTCTTTTTGTTGGTGCTCATGACGATACCGGTCCAATTCTTTAACGTCGGATTTATCCCCATGTTAACAGAAGTGGTCCCGCCTGCAAACCGTGCCAACGTTTTTACCTGGCGGAATGTGGTTTACAACGCTGCGTTGAGCGTGTGTGTTTATTCATATGGGCAGTGGTTGAATAAAATCACTTTCCCCATCAATTACCAGGTCATGTATGTAGTTAGCTACATTATTGCTCTGCTCAGCCTTTATTACTTGATCAAGATCCAGGTGCCGCAAAAACCTATTCTAACGGCTCAGCCGGAAAAACAATCCCTGGCTGCTACCTTAAGAGAAATTCGTAAGGATTTTAAGGAGTACCCGGAATTTGCAGTGTTTGTGAGAAATACACTTTTCCACAGCATTGGCATCTGGATGGCGCTGCCATTGTATATGCTCTATTATGTGCGCGGATTAGAGGCGAACGATGCCTGGATCGGGTTGATGGGCGCAGTTGCCAGCCTGGCGACCATTGTGGGTTTCCTGCTGTGGCGTAAATGGATGCAGCGTCTGGGTGAGTTGAAAACCTTACGCTTTACCATCATCCTGGCTGGTCTTTTCCCCCTTTTGGTGGGTTTATCAGGTTCGTTGAACATGATCCTGGTTTGGGTGGGGATCAATGGTTTGATTGCAGGCGGCATATCGTTGAGCCACTTGAACACGCTGCTCAGGGTTACTCCGGAAAAAGACCGTCCAGGTTTTACAGCCATCTACCTGACGATTATGAACATCGGAACTTTTATAGCCCCAATGGTTGGAATTGCCCTATCAGAAATTTTCGGATTCCAGCCGGTATTAGTTGCCTGTGGTTTGCTCTCGATAGTTGGATCGTTCTCTTTCTGGTTGCGATCAGGCGCAATAGAGACAAACCCCGAGCCGTCACAATAGCCAAAGAGGCGTAATCCGCTGCCTATAAGCGGTAATTAGTTGCACCAGGCGACTACTTTATCAACGGTGAAGCAACGGCAGTTCAATGCTGGATGCATAATCGCGGCTGCGCATGAATGACAGCAAAGGTGTTTCACCCTCAGGATACCGCCGGAAAGTGCCGTCGTCATGACCAGCGATGGAAAGCCGCAAGCTGTGCCCAGTACGGATCAAGGCGGACACCGGGTTTAGCCCAAAGGTGATTTCGGTGATTTTGCCTGGTTCTAATGGACGGGCATCTGCCTGCCGGAAGCTGTGATAAGGCACCTGGTGTTGGTAGGCAGTTGTGGTGCTGATGGGGTGATGGATCACCCGAAGCTGCCCCTCGGTGATGTAAATTGGCTTCCCATTGGGGTCGATATCTTCCAGGTACACATATATGGCTGCATCGGCTGTACTGCTGGAAACAAATAGACGCACGGTGGGATATCCGCAAATCTCGGTGTCGTGCTGGAATGGTGATGTTGAATAGGATAAGCGCAGCGATTGCTGGCTTTCGAGTCCTTCATAAACTACAGATTGGTTTTGGACTGCACCCAAAGACCACCAGCGGTTAAGTGTCAAGCGCCCACCGCTGCTGGCTGAAAAATCGACTTCATACCTGTCTTCACCTTCATTTTCGACCGGGGCCTCGTTCACCAGCCTGTGTTCGGGAGCAAAAAATAAGCGTTCCATTCTTGTTCCTGCGGGTGGCCATTGATCGGCTGTTTGCCAGGTCTCAGCTCCAAGAGTAAAGAAGTGGATAGATTTCTTGGTTTGTGAGTCGTTGTCCACTCCCTTCAAGTAGGCATCGAAGAAGCGGATTTGCTCGCGCCATTGAGCTGTGGGTTCGGGAGACAGCGGTTCATCTGCTGTTTGATAAGGGCTGGCTTGCATTGTGCCCCCATGGTTCCAGGCACCGATGACCAAACGGGTCGCATTGGGGAAGGTCAAGAACCGGCGTATGGCAGCATCAGCTGTACCTGCGTCCATCCAGCTTGCCCAGCCGAAAATGGCAGCCGGGCTGGAGGCAATTGCCTGGTGATATCGTTCCACGGAGATGTCGTCCGCACAGACTCCCAAGCCGGGTGCGATCTCATCGCGGTAATTGACCTGCTCGATCTTACCGAATTGACCATTTTCAGCGTGCTCTCGCACAGCTTTGCGCAGTAAGGCGCGCCCTTTACTGCCATCGACCGGTCTGACTCCGCCCACAAGCAGTCTCATGATTTTGCTTGTGTCTGCAGGCAGCTTGTTCTGGTCAAGGGATGTGTTCATCGCACACCAGGCTCTGATGAAACGTTTGTTGAATAGCCCACCTGGGAAAGCAACATCGCGGAAAGCATCTGGGTGGTTGAACATGGTCAGGACAGCTTTGACCGCCGGGTGCTGTGTGGCGAGCAGCAGTTCTGCTGTGGTACCGAAGTAAGAGATACCCATACCACCAACAGCTCCGCTGCACCAGGGCTGTTGGATAATCCAATCGACAATTTCTCTGCCGTCTTCAATAGAAGCGGGCTCCCACGGATAACGCCAGACCCCAAAGGATGCGCCTGTGCCGCGGACGTCAACAAGAACAAGAGCGTATCCTCTGCTGGTAAAAAATGATTTTTGTGCCTTGATATATGGATTGCGTTCATCGGCGATGGGCCAGAACCAGCGGAAGGGAGCCCTGAACTCACTGCTGCGCCAGTATCGGGTTTGCTGAAGGATAGCCGGGATACGCTCCCCCTCGGGCAGACCTGTTGGAAGGATTACATCGGCTGCCAGGCGGATGCCGTCACGCATGGTGATGTACAGTGACTGCGTCGTGAAATCCGGGTAGAGATGTTCTGGGTCCGGATAAGGGTCGAACGGGTCTTGTCGGTTTGTGTTTATCGTGGTCATTTGGTTCACGGTTTACCGTTTTCTACGGCTAATTTCCAGGCGTTCATCTCCACATATTTTGCCAGACCTTCTTCCCATTCAAGAAGCTTTTCATATTCAATCAATGAAGGATCCAGATTTGCGTCCTTCCGCCGCCTCTGGCGCTGGTCGAGAAATAACCGGGTGTGTTCAATCATATCACTGTCTGTTTTGGCGTTGAGGGCTTCTGCCAGAGAATTTATTTCTGCGCCCCACCCATCGCGCATCTTTCCATCCACCAACCAGTATTGCTCCCCGAGGCGGTGAATGTTTTCAGCTTTATCGAGCAGGTCAGGATAGCGCTGAGCCTGGAGAACATGAAATGCTTCATGCAAAACAGCGCTGATCTGCACCTCACTGGGCTGGACCAAAATAAAATATGGAAAGACTGACCGAATTCCCGGAGGTAGCATCGAGTGGAACGTTTCGATCAGAAACCAGTCCGTTTCACCTTTCGTGGCGATGCTGGCGGACCAGATAAGCCTGCTCGCCCTCCCAAACCAGGACGGGGATCTGCATGGACCCGAAATCATCCCAGAGTGAATCGCCACTTTTCTTGCGCAGATGGACTGCTTCCTCCAACCTCGCCTGGTCGAGTTCACCAAGAGCGGTGGGAGCGGGTTTTGGTGCCAGGTATTTTTGATTATATAAAGCCAGGCAAATGGTTATGACCAGGCACATGCCGATCACAACAATAGCGACCAGGCTGCACGAGCGCAAAACTTTATTCATGGTGGGTAAGAATTATTAAGTGTATGTTATTCTAAGTGTAACAGAGAAATATTTACAGGTAAAATGTGTATAGAGTTGCTAAAAGGAGGTATCTATGTCAGGCACAGAGGTCATACTGGTTACAGGTGCATCGTCTGGCTTTGGTGAGGCGACTGCCAGGCTTTTTGCTAAAGAAGGGTACCGTGTAGTGCTGGCAGCGCGGCGCATCGACCGGCTTCAGACGATTGTTGATGAGATTACGGTCCAGGGCGGAACTGCGCTGCCCATTGAAGCCGATTTGGCAGACCTCAACTCGATCTCGAACATGGTTTCGATGGCGCTGGGAGAATGGGGGCAGATTGATGTCCTTTTCAACAACGCTGGAATTGGTAGGTTGGATTGGCTTGAAGACCTGGACCCGATTAGCGACATCGAAGCTCAAATAAGGGTGAATCTCTTAGGCGTAATCCATACCACCAGGTTCGTGCTGCCACACATGATCGCGCGCAGACATGGTCATGTGATCAATATGGGTTCGATCGGCAGCCTGGTCGCAACGCCGACGTATTCAATCTATGCTGCAACGAAATTTGGGGTACGCGGGTTTACCGAAGCGCTGCGTCGTGAAGTGGGCATTTACGGCATCCATGTTTCCTCTATTTATCCAGGGGGAGCACGGACGGAATTTCGGGATCAGGCGAAGATTAAGCGCAAAACCGGACAGACCACGCCTAAATCCTTGCGGTTAGAAAAAGAGGATGTCGCATATGCAGTGCTTCAAGTTGCCAGGCGCCCCAACCGGGGGAAGGTCATTCCTGGCGTGATGAAATTTTCGATCTGGATGAATAGTCTGTTTCCTGGACTCGTCGACCGTGTGATCGAAAAACGGTTTACGATTCCGGAAAGGATGGACGATACGGATTTACTCAGGTGAATTAGGTATCTGGTTGTCCGATTGGAGGGCACGGATTCCGTTCCGCACCTGGCTAAGGTTGCGGTCCAATTCCATCTCCAGGCGAGTTAATGTTTCGATGACATAATCGTCGGCATCACGCATGATCTTTTCTTTCTCGATGTGTGCATTATTAATGACTTGATCTGCGCGGTCCTGGGCTGATTTGACAATAGCATCACCTTCGACCAACTGGTCACTTTTTTCCCTGGCTAATGCCAGGCGCCGGTTAAATTCTTCCTGAGCTTGTGCGAGGATGCGCTCCTTTTGGGTGACAATCTGCTGAGATTTCCTGACTTCTTCAGGGATCGCAACGCGCATTTGATCGATAATGCCAAGAATACTTTCCTCATCGACGATTACATTTCGGGTGAAAGGGACAGACCGAGCCCTATTTAATATTTCCTCAAGACGGTCAACCAGGTGTAAGATGTCCATAGGTTCCTCCCCTCAGGAGTTTTCCTTGTAGTGTTTAGGCATTATTATTCCACATTAGATTATACTCAAAATCTGGTTTCATTAACATTTTGTCCTCCCGAGCATCTTGAGCTTAATCCCTCAATGATGTCGGGATTAATGTCTGCTCCTCAACCGAGTTCGAGTAATGATTAAGCAAAACCTGGTTGACGAATGGAGGCACCATTGTGCTTACATCACCACCAAGTGAGGCGATTTCCCTCACAGTGCTGGATGATAGAAAAGTGTGTTCTTCAGCCGTGATCAGGGCGATCATGTCGATATCGTGCGCCAGGCGGCGGTTCGCCAAAGCCATGCGAAACTCGTATTCGAAATCGGAAAAGACACGCAGTCCACGGATGATCACCTGTGCTCCAACCGAATGGCATAATTCTACCGTCAATCCGCTGTATCCTATCACTTTGATTTTTGGGTGACCGGTGAATGCTTCTACCACAAGCCGCATGCGCTCCTCAGGAGAAAAGAGCAAAGATTTAAGCGGTTTATCATAAACCGCAACGATGATTTCATCGAAAAGGAGCTCAGAACGAAAGGCGATGTCGATGTGACCGTAATGTATTGGGTCAAAAGTGCCTGGGAAAACTGCTCTCACCATAGTTAGCTGATATCTCCTTTTATGCTGCCCGCCCAGAATCTCTCCAGGGCTGTTCTTAATGCTGCAAATTCTGTGCCAGTAAGGTCAGGATTAACTGCAAATAATTCTGCGGCATGACGACGTGCATTTTCGATGATATGAACGTCCGTCAAATTTGCCATCTGAAGCTCCGCGAACCCCGACTGGCGGGTACCCAGGAATTGCCCTGGACCGCGCTGTTCCAGGTCTCGTTCTGCCAGGACGAACCCGTCGTTGGTCTCAACCATCACCTGCAGTCTCTCGTTTTCGAGATCATCGCTGAATTCAGGGATGAGAATGCAATATGATTGGTCTGACCCACGACCCACTCTGCCGCGGAATTGATGCAGCTGCGCTAATCCGAAGCGGTTTGCGCCTTCGATGACCATAACAGTCGCATTCGGGATATCTACGCCAACTTCTACCACGGAGGTAGTCACCAGAACCTGGAATTCACCATCCCGGAAGGCGCTCATGACGGATTCTTTCTCATCAGGGCGCAAGCGACCATGCAGCAATCCCAGGTTGAGGTCGGAAAACACTTCATTCTGGAGGCGTTGGTGTTCCTCAACTGCAGCTTTCGATTCGCTGTTTTCACTTTCTTCCACCAATGGGTAAATGATAAAAGCCTGTCGTCCATTCGCTACCTGCCTCTTGATCAGACCGTACACTCGTTCACGCTCCAATGGTGTGACCACGTGGGTACTCACTGCCTGCCTGCCTGGAGGTATTTCGTCCATCACGGATAGGTCAAGGTCGCCATAGACTGTTAGAGCCAGAGAACGTGGGATGGGTGTCGCTGTCATCACCAGCAGGTGGGGGTTGGTGCCTTTTGCACGCAGCCTGGCACGCTGGTCCACCCCAAAACGGTGCTGCTCATCAATGATCACCAGCTGAAGGTTCATGAACTGAACCGGGTCTTCGATCAGCGCATGGGTGCCGATTAAGAGCTTGATTTCCCCATTCACCAAACCACTGCGGATTTCATCCTTTTCGGATTCGGGTGTTGCGCCGATCATCAACCTGATTTCAGTTTCGTTTAGAGGAGTTGGGATGGCAGCATCTTCATGTTCAACCGGTGGCTCTCCGGAGAGGACTTTTTCGCGTGCCAGAACATTCACCAGGCTGTGGTAGTGCTGCTCAGCCAGGATGCTCGTGGGTGCCATGACAGCTGTTTGAGCGCCGGTTTTGGCAACCATGATGATAGCCAGCGCTGCTACGATGGTTTTACCTGATCCAACGTCCCCTTGAAGCAAGCGGTTCATCGGTCTTCCTGCAGCCAGATCATGACGGATATCTTCTAAAACACGCTGTTGTGCGTTGGTCAGCTGGAAGGGCAGATTTGATACGTGCTCCTCGATCCAGGAATCTACCACTTCGAAAACATCAGCTTTTTGCTCTTGCCAGGTTTTCTTCTGCTTCAGGACTCCTAACTGGAGCATGAGGATTTCGTCGAACGCCAGGCGGTAGCGGGCTGCAGCTAAGTCTTCCCAGGAATCGGGGAAATGGGTTTGCAGGATCGCCTGGGAAATTGGAACCAGTCCTGCTGAGTTGCGCAAACTCGCTGGGAGCGTTTCAGGAATCCTGGGAGCCCAAAACTCGACCACACTGTTTTGCATTTTGCGCAGCCAGCGCTGTGTGATATTGGCGGTCAAACCGTACACAGGCACGATCCTGTTGGTACTGAGCTGTTGCTGGTCCACCGGCTCCCATTCCGGGTTGTTCATCACCAACCTGCCCAGGTATTGGTCGATCTTTCCCGAGACGACCACGTGAGCGCCATACCTCAGGCGTTTTCCCACCCAAGGCTGGTTGAACCAGTTCAGCCTTAAGGCACCCGTGCCATCCGTGGTTATCGCTTCGACAACCTGGAAGCGCCCGCCGCGGATGCTGCGTGTGTTTACGCTCTGAATGGTTCCAATTACGGTGACTTCCTCCCCATAAACAAGGCGGTTGATTGGCTTTAGCTGGGAGTAGTCATCGTAACGCCTGGGGAAATAATAGAGCATATCCCTTAAAGTGATCAATCCCAGGCGCGCTAAAGTTTGCGCGTTCTTCGGTCCGACACCCGGTAAAACGGTTACCGATGCGTTCAAAGCCTCGGGTTCTTCGGGTGGTAGGTTTCTCTCCGGGCTGCGTCTGGGGGCAGGAAATGGTTTGTGTGCGCTTGTTTTGGGATCGGCAGCGGATGCTTCACCAGAGCTGGTTATATCAGCGCTGGAGTCGGCTACTTGAGTGGAAGATGGTGCAGACAATGAAGGGTCTGCAGGTGCAGACAACGACGGGTCTGCAGTCTCATGTAAAGCTTCTTCTGCCTGAGATGGTTGGTTTTCCGGTATCGGGGTTGTCTCGGGCGGTGCGGCGGGAGTTTCCGTTTCTGATTTCTCTTCTATAGGCGGTTCCTGCAAATTTCCAGGATCTGGGTGGAGGGTTGGTTGGCTGAGATTCACCATCAGGTGTAATACCCTCACTTCTCAAAACTCTTTTCCAGATTCCCTCCAGGACTTCCACGCGAGAGGGCACACTGAGCCTTGGATAATCGCGAATCCTGGTAATAATCAGTTGGATAAGGTCATCCTCAACGCCGTCGATTCTCGCTTCTGCCACCCAACGGTCTAACATGCGGTCCAATCCGCCGACAACTGCATGGTTATCGTACCCACGCTCGGCTTCCAGTCTAAAAAATTTTTGTAATTTTTCCAGGGATGGTTTCATTGAAATTTTATTTTACCATTGAGCCTATCCCGGGTGCGGTTGGGATTGCCGGTCGCCTAAACTGCCAGACCCGCAAAACCAAGCCCATTAGGACCGACGTGGGTGCCGATCACGGTTGTGACGTTCACAACTTCAGGTTTGGGCGTTGAATCAGAGTACAGGTCCTCCACCAGAGACAGTGCATCTTCTTCTGCGTTGGTATGCAGGATAGCGGTTCGAGCCATAGCCCCCTCCTTGCGGATTAATACCTTCAGCTGCTGGATACCCTTTAGCCGGGTGCGGACATGTCCCAGGCTTTGCACATTCCCATCCTTCAATTCAATGAAATACTTCATGTTGAGCAGATTCCCGATCCGTGCTCTTGCCCAGGAAACACGTCCGCTGCGCCGCACGTATTCCACCGTGTCGAGCATGGCAATGACCCGCGCTCTTCTGCGGGCGCGTTGCGCAACCTGAAGCGCTTCGCCGATATCTGCACCCTGATCAACAGCTACAGCGGTGTCGATACATTGAAATCCAAGCCCCAGGCTCAAGAACCTGCTGTCGATTGTAGTCACACGCCCCGGGAAATCGTTTGCTGCGCTTGTTGCAGTATCGAAGATTCCGCTTAACCGGCTGGCGGCATGGATCGATATGATATGGCTGGCTCCATTGGATAGGATTGCCTCGTAGGCTTGTTGGAAACGGATGATGGAAGGCGTTCCGGTCGTGGGTAGGGGGTCCATCTGCGGGAGTCGTTCGTAAAACTCCTGGCGCGAAATATCTACACCATCCAGGTAAGTGTTTTCACCGATGATAAGAATATTGGGGATGATGTGAATTTTATACTTTTCGGATAAATGATCAGGGATATCCGCGGTACTGTCTGTTACCAGCGCGATCGGACCGCTTGCCATGGTCATTCGATAGAAAAGATGAATTGGTAATGAGGCTGGCAGCCTTGCTGAACTTCTATCTCTTGATCGGGGTAATGTTCACTGATCAGCACTGAGATTCGCTCGGCATCATCCCTGGTAACATTGCTGCCGTAAATCATTGTGATCAGTTCGAAATCATCCGCCTTTGCCTTTTCCAGGAAACTCAGGCAACCTTCCTCAAGGCTGCTGGATGAACAAATCAGCTTTCCATTGTGCAGGGCGATGATCTGCCCTTCAGACACCTGGATACCATCAATCTCGACATCTCTTGTCGCGGTGGTGATTTCCCCGGTTTCGACCTCATCAAGGGCTTCGTTCATCTCTGCAACAATCTCGTCGAAATCACCATCCGGTGCCAGGCGCAGGACAGCAGCCAGACCTTGCGGGATAGATCTGCTGGGAACGACTGCAACATTTTTCACTGAAAGGCTGGAAGCAATCTTTGCAGCCATGATGATGTTTTTATTGTTTGGCAGCACAATCACTTTGTCGGTAGGCAAGTTTTCGAAGGCATGGACGATTTCTTGGGTACTTGGGTTCATCGTTTGTCCGCCCTCAACCACTGCGGCAACGCCCAGGCTGGCGAATAAACGGGTGATGCCTATCCCGGGGGAGACAGCAATTACTGCGATTTCACCAGGCTCAACGGGAGCAAAGTGGGTTGCAGTTTCACGGCATGGATCGTTGCTGTCTTCCATTTGCGCAACCAGGTTTTCCATGGTCACTTTGGTGACGGTGCCCATTTGCATGATGTAATCAATCGGTTCGTAACGTTTCTCGGTGGGGACGTGGATATGCATACGAAACATCCCATCACCTTCTCCAATCTGGATGGAAGTGCCTATTTTTTCCAGTTCAGAGTAAAAATTCGTGCTGTCCAGCGGTTTTGAATACAAGAAATCTACGACGACCTCGAAATCTTGACCGGGTTCTATGTAATTGGCAGCGTTTACCAGGTCTATGGAGGCTAACGGCTGCACACCGCTTAAAGCGACATCAAGAGGCATGTTGTCAATATGCCGAAGCATGCCTTCCAGGATGTAGAACAGCCCTTTTCCGCCTGCATCAACAACCCCTGCCTCTTTCAAGACCTGGAGAAGCTCAGGTGTGTTTTCAACGGAAACGTGAGCTGCCTTGACTGCGATATCGAGCATTCTGACCACGTCAGGAGCTTCATTGTTTTCCAGCGCGGTTTCAGCTGCAGATGCAATATCTTTTGCTACGGTTAGAATGGTGCCTTCAACGGGGCGGACTACGCCTTTGTATGCCGTGTCACGCGCCGTTGAAAATGCCTCGACCAGGTTGGTCACATCCAGGTTGTCATAATGATCCAACCCACGTGCGAACCCACGCAGGAGCTGTGAGAGGATAACGCCGGAATTACCCCTCGCTCCCATCAACGCTCCGTTGGATAACAGGTGAGAGATGGCGCCAATATTCAGATCCGTCGAATCTTTGATCTCGTTGTAAGCTGACTGCAGGGTCAGAACCATGTTTGTGCCCGTGTCACCATCCGGTACAGGGAAAACATTCAGAGCGTTAACAGTTTGTTGGTTTGTTCTCAGCCATATCAGGCTTGCATTGATTAATTCTTTCAAAACCTGCCCATCGACGGGTTTTTCCAGGAACGCTTCCCGTGCAGCAATTTGAGATTCTGATAACATCAAAAATAACTCCTCAAGGGCAAGTTTTTGGCAGGGTTACAATCAATCAAGGTCACTGATGCGCAGCCCCCTGACATGAACATTGACCGCGTGAACAGGCATCCCCAACGCTTTTTCTACCTTAAATCGTACTGCATTGTTAACACTGTTTGCCACTGATGAGATACGCGTTCCGTACTCGATAATCACGTACAGATCGATTGTAATTCTTTCATCATCGTATTCTACGTCAACCCCCTGAGTTGGATCCTTGACCAGAGCATGTGCCCAACCCGAGACCAGGTTTTTCGATGTAAACCCGACGACCCCGTACGACTCCATGGTAGCTTGATACGCAATACAAGCGACTGCATGGAGAGATACATAAATGTTGCCCAGCGATGAGAATTCGTCTGTCATATGGATTTCCTGGTGTGATAACTCATGAGTCTTTTAGATTGTCTATTCACCTGTTCCGCTTTTTATGGTAATATTGTGCGGCTATCGAGCGGACAGGTTTGCTAATTATAAAGCACTATCAAAGTCGCTGCAATTAGTTCGCTTTTAGACGAGAAATAATTTGAAAGAAGGTAGAAAGAAATGGCAAAGTGCGCGCATTGCGGAAAAACAACTTCATTCGGTCGCAACAGACCGTGGTCTAAAAAAGCAACCCGCAGGACCTTCAAGCCCAACCTACAGACTGTCAGTCTGATCGAGGAAGGTCGCAAAGTCCGAAAGGTGTTGTGCACCAAGTGCATCCGCACCACAGTGAAGACCGAGGCATAACACTCGTTCAGAGGTGACAGTTACACAGCGCACCTCAATCCAAATATCCAAGAAGGTTGAAGATCGCGATGTATGTCGCGGTTTTCGTTTTTAAACAGGTGGGTTTATCAGGTAGTAAACCCACAACCAGAAGGGGATTAAACCACCGATTGCGATTAAGGCAATCAAAGCAAGTATCCACGTGACCCAATCGAACCCCAGTGACTGGTTTTTCTTTGTCGTTGCAGTTGCGGGGACAACAGTTTTTGAGGCAATTGCCGTGCCGCCTGGGGCAGCCCCACCCAATGAGTTGGTTTCGGCGCCGTTGATCATCAGGTCTGCGGTTAAGTATGTTCCCGTGGGGAAGATGGAGGCTGTGATTGCTTCACCTAACTCAACCGCTGTTTGATGCCGGTTCGCAGGATTCTTGCTCAATGTTTTCAGGATGATGCTTTCAAGGTGATGGGGGATGTTCGGATTTAGCTGTCTTGGTGAAGGGGGTAGGGTTTCGCGGTGCATCTGGCTGAGTTCCTCCGCCGAAACCGCTCTGAATGGAGGTTGACCTGTGACAGCCTCGAAAAGCACGATCCCGAGGGAATATACATCCGATGCCGGTGATGGCGGAGCGCCAGAAGCCTGTTCAGGTGAAAAATATTGTGGGGACCCCCACACAATCTGGTGTTTTTCGTCCGGTCGGATGGATGCCATTGCCCTGGCGATACCAAAATCAACCACCTTTAACCGACCATCCGGGGTGACCAGCATGTTCTGCGGCTTGATGTCGCAGTGCACCAGACCAGATCTGTGGGCGCTGCCAATACCGGCGCAGGCCTGTATCATTAAGGAAAGGGCCTCTCCGAATTCCAGGCTGCCCTGATCCTTCATGATTGTCTTTAAATCTTGACCTGGAACATACTCCATGATGATGAAAAGCTGTTCTTCACCGTAACCGAAATCATAAATGGTGACAATGTTGGGGTGGGAAAGATTCGCTGCGGCTTTAGCTTCCTGGCGGAAGCGCTCACGGAATGCAGGATCGGTCGAGAAGTCTTTTTTGAGCAGCTTGAGTGCAACGGTGCGTTCAAGCATCTGGTCCTGGGCGCGGTAAACTACCGCCATCCCACCACTTCCGATTCGTTCCTGCAACAGGTAACGGTTGTTTAAGGTCACCGTGTCAGTCATTAGTTTCCTTCGGATCCATTCAGATCTTGCCTTCCTTCAACTTTCTTGTCTGTCGACGAAATTTTACCATCGATGCAAAGTCGTGTAGAATGGTTGAAGATCTCGGAGCAATCATGCCACGCGCTTATCTGATTTACAATCCTGTCGCAGGACGATACTCCTCGCGTATGTTGGTAGAGCGAGCGGTAAAGGTTTTTGCTCGGGAGGGTTGGGATGTCAGCGTAAATCAGTCACTTTCCGGCAGGCAGATTACCCAGGCTGCCAGGGATGCTGCTGAAGAAGGTGTTGAGGTTTTTATTGTGGTGGGCGGTGATGGTTCAATGAATTGTGCTGCTGCAGGTCTTATCAATTCCAACACCGCCCTGGGTGTATTACCTGCTGGCACCAGCAACGTCTGGGCTCAGGAGTTGCACATGGATGCGCCTGGATGGACGCACTGGGATGCGCTGGGAGAATGTTCTCAGCAGCTGATCAATGGGAATATCCACACGGTCGATGTGGGGATATGCAATGGGCTGCCGTTTCTACTCTGGGTGGGATTCGGTCTGGATGGCTACATTGTTAACCACATCGAGCCTCGCCCGCGTTGGAAAAAGATACTTTCCATTCTGCATTACGGGACTTCTGCCGTATGGTATGCAAGAAATTGGAAAGGCTCGGAATTCCACATCCTGGTGGATGGCAGTGAGATAGCGGGTCATTATTTGATGGTGTTGGTCAGCAACATCAGCTTGTATGCGGGTGGAATAATTCAACTGCCAACAGAATGTTTCCTGGATGATGGTGTGATGGATTTGTGGCTCGTAGAAGGTGACAGGATGGCTGATACAGTTCATTCTGCCTGGGATTTGCTTTCTCAGCGCAGCCAACACTCACAGAATATTCACCGCATTTCTTTTAGCAAGCTAAACCTGGTGTCGGAGATGCCGGTTTATGGACAAATTGATGGGGAGCCAATCAAACAAGTTGGGAGAATGGATGTGCATGTGCAGCCGCGAGCCCTGCGGGTGTTGGTACCCCAAAAGGTTTCCGAAAATCTTTTCCAAGCAGAGCCAATAATTTGATCTCGAAGATATTAAATAAATGCGACCATTGCTAAGAATCGTTTTAAATCCCGTGGTAATCATCAGCGCTCTGGCGTTGGGGATCTTTTTAACCGTAGCGCTGCTGGCGGCTTTGTGGCTCTCAAAACCGGAGCAGATCGATCAGGGTGCATCTACAGCGGTTGTGGAGATTATCCGGGTGCCAACGGCAACGCCGACCTCAACACCTGTACCAGAAGCGGTTGTTCCTACCGAAACCTTGCTTTCTTCAACAGCGGAGCCAGGCATCATCCGGGTGGGGGGGTATGTGGAAGTCACCGGCACTGGCGGTGCGGGACTTCGCATCAGACAGAATCCGGGTTTAAGCCAGGGTGTATTATTTCTGGCGGATGAAGGCGAAGTGCTTTATGTGATGGAAGGTCCTCAAAGTCTGGATGGGTATGATTGGTGGCGCTTACAAAATCCTGCCGACGAATCAAGAGGTGGGTGGGCAGTCGCGGATTATCTGCGGGATGTCCCTGCCCCATGACCTCGGTTGAGCCAGGTGTTGCGCTGTCATTGATTGAAATATAAAACTGGAGAATTAATAAAATTGACTACATTACGCCCCACGGGTATCACTGCTGACCGTAACCAAAATAACCTAACAATCCAATGGTCGGACGGACATCGCAGTGAGTATTCCTTTTCCTTAGTGCGCCATGCCTGTCCGTGCGCTGAGTGCCGCGGTGGACATGACAAAATGTCTTCCGAGCCTGATGAAGCCGTTTTTTATCTCCCGGAGGAGGATTCACCTGCCACGAAGTTGGAGAATATCGAAGCAGTAGGCACCTACGCCTTGACTTTTGCCTGGCAGGATGGGCACCATTACGGGATATATACATGGCACTATTTGCGGCAGCTGTGCCCTTGTGATGAATGTCGAGGAGCACGTTTCCTCGAGTGATCTCAGACTGGTACTGGGGGGGAAGACTGTCTTTCCACACGGCAAGACCAGCCTGAACGCTGGATTAGCCATTAAGCCCAGAGGGTGATTAAAGATAGTCGCGCAGGTTGTGTTCCACGGCAAAAGCCGCAGCTTCAGCGCGGTTGCTGACCCCCAGTTTAGAAAGGATGCTGCTGACGTAATTCCGTACAGTGCCTTCCCCCAGGAAAAGCGCTTTAGCGATTTCTCGGTTTGTCTTCCCCTCGGAAACCAACAGCAAGACATGCCTTTCCTGCTGCGTGAGTGCAGAGAAAGCAGAAGCCTCTTCATCTTTAGCCGCTTTGCGCACCTCCTGGAAGATGCGTTGTGTGACAGCTGGATCTAACAAAGCCTCGCCCCGCCCGACAGCCTCGATCGCCCGTACCAGGTCTTCCCCGCCTATTTGCTTCAAGACATAACCTGCTGCGCCAGCCCTGATGGCGGAGAACAACATTTCATCCTCTGCATAGGATGTCAACATAATCACTTTTGACTCGGGGAAGCGTTCAGTGATTTCTGAGCAAGCTTCGATACCAGAGCTGCCAGGTAAACGGATATCCATGACGACAACATCAGGCTTATATTTTTCGACGTTCTCGATTGCTTCGCGGGAAGTGCTGGCTTCTGCGATTACTTCGAAGTTTGGGTGGCGATCCAAAAGGGCTTTTAACCCGAGACCTCACCACTTCGTGGTCGTCCACAAGCAGAATGCGCTGTTTCACCACGCGGTTTCTCCCCACTTCGAAACAGAAACCGCGATTTGGGTGCCGCAACACAGTTCCTTAATCTTTCTAAAAGTCATTTCAAATTGTCCTTTTGTCGACGAAAATCCACGAATCGGTACCCCAATCCCCGCTCAGTCAAGATGTATTTCGGGTTTGATGGGTCTTCTTCTATTTTGTTGCGCAAGTAATTGATGTAAAGGCGCACATAATGCGGCTCATCCTGGTATTCATAACCCCACACTTTGGCGAGAAGCTGGTCGTGAGAAATTACCCAGCCGGCATTCTGGACCAGGTGGTACAGCAGGCGGTATTCGGTTGGGCGGAGTTGAATCAATTCATCGTTAACCCAGACTTCATGACGGTCGAAATCAAGTTTAAGTCGATTATCTATTTCAATTAGCCCGTGGGTCGCTGGTCCAGAAATTTCTGTCCGGCGTAGAACTGCTCTAACCCGGCTGACCAGCTCCCTTGGGCTGAATGGTTTGGTGATGTAATCATCCGCTCCCAGCTCCAGACCTCTCACCCGGTCGTCCTCCTCACCTTTTGCGGTGAGCATGATCACCGGCACCGTGCTGAACTCCCGTACAATGCGCAGGACTTCAAATCCGTCCAGGTCTGGCATCATTACGTCCAGAAGAATTAGATCGGGAAGCTGCGAGCGAATTTTGTTGAGAGCCTGCGTGCCGTTAAAGGCTTCACTCACCTGAAAACCATCATGTTCCAGGTTCAACCTGATGAAACGCACCATCCTTTCTTCATCGTCAACCACCAGGATGCGCCGGTCTCTTAATTGGCTATCAATCATTTTTGCCTTTGAATTTTTATCCTGAAAATAATTGTTTTTATGTTTTACTCGTTTAATTTTCTTCTGGCAGCCGAACCACAATCGCGGTGATATTGTCCGGACCGCCCGCTTTATTTGCTGCATCGATCAGTTTATCGCAAGTTGCCGCCAGTGTGGAATCGGAGTTGATCGCCTGAATAATTTCATTTTCCGCAATCACCCCCCACAACCCATCAGAACATATCAGTAAATGTGCTTTCTGAGGTAAGGGACTGGTAGCGATATCAGGTTCAAAGGTATCACCCTGCCCCAGCGCCCGGTATAAAACATTACGTTGGGGATGGACCGCAGCTTCCGCAGCGGTGATATGACCAAGCTCGATCAGTTTTTTTACAAAAGAGTGGTCACGGGTGAGTACTTCACTGCTTCCGTCCTGACCAATCAGGTACGCTCTGCTGTCGCCGATATGGGCAATGGTCATCAGGTTGTCGGTGATCAACACCGTTGTCATGGTCGTGCCACCGCCCGGTGCCTGTTCACGGATGCTTCGGTGTGCATTTCCAGCAGCGTTGTTCAGCAAATCATGGATCTCAGTCTCTTCGCTGAAGCGTTTACCAGTCACCATGGGATCGAAAATTTGGGTGACCAAATCATTACTGATTGAGTTCACTGCTGTCTGGCTGGCAACCTCACCATTGAGATGCCCTCCCATCCCGTCAGCGACGATATATAACCCAAAATTGAAGTACTTCTTGGCATCTTTCGGGGAATAGGTCACCATGAAGAAAGAATCTTCATTGTGGTCTCGCTGCCTGCCAACCGATGTTTTCCCCGCTGCCGCCAATTTTCCGTCGAGGGAATTCTCGATGCCAAGCTCTTCACGCTGGATGTTTCCAGACGGGTTTTGGAGCGGGAGTTTTACGGTGCTGTCCTGTAGCGTAGCTTCCACCGATTTGTCCGCTTCAAACCTCTCCGGTTCAGCAGGATCTACTTTCTTTGATGCACCAGCTTCCGACGCGCTGGAATCCAGGGGGGATGCCGCGGTCGGGCTGCTTTTTTCAGCACCGGCTGCGGCTTCTTTAGAGTCGTCGCTTACCGGTTTATCAGGCTTTGAGCGTCCAAATAATCTTCGTAGCAACGGTTACACCAATCTTCCATAAAGGATAATTTTGATCATATCTCACCAGCTTATAAATTTTACCATTAGATTCAATAGATCATGCTTGGGTTGCCAGAATCATTTCCAGATAGTCCTGGGCGATGCTCTTCTCTGGTGAAGCACCCAGGGAGCTGATTAACTCTGTGACAACGCGCGCTTTATAGTCTGCATCGCGTTTACTCCAGGTGCGGCTTTTCACCTCCAGGAAATAACCCAGGTTGGGATTATCAACTCTGTCAAGGTTGATATAAAATTCCGTCCCATGGAAGAGGATACGCCAGCGTAGTCGGTCCTTTTCGATGGGCACCTCACGGTCTGGCTTGAAATATTCACGGTAAAAGCGCAGGCTGTGGGTGGCAGGAGCCAGGTAACGGCTGCGTGACAAAAGTACGTCGCTGGGGAATTGTCCTTCGCGATTTTCTCCAATGAGCGTCAGGCGGTAGCGCATCCTGGCAATTTCACCCTTCTCATTTAAGAATTCGTCTTCGCGATAGCGGAGCGACCCCTGTTCAGGATCATCAAACAGGAAATACGTATCGAACTCGTGGTAGTGGCGGAAATGCAGGATTTCGAAACTGGGTTGGTCTAATGCTGCGATCACGGGGGCTGGGTCTGTGATCTGGATTTTTGCCTGGACCTCAAAACTTTCTTTCTCCATCACGCCTTCGATCGCCACCAGCTTGGACAGGATCGATTTCTCGCGCTTGATCAGGAAAGTGTCGATCCGGCGTGCATATTCTGCAGCTGCTGTGAAAAGCTCAGCAGTGTTCAATGTGACCAGCTGTCGATCACGCATCAACCAAGTGCCATTGACCATTACATCCGTGACATCATTCGCTTTAGCGGCATAAACCAGTTGAGAGTAAACCCCAGCGGGATCGCGTTGGAAGCGCGGGGTGTTGTGCAAGGCATTAATCTCGACCAGGATCAGGTCGGCGCGTTTCCCTGCTTCGATAGATCCGGTCAGGTGACCGAGATGAAGAGCCTGGGCGCCTAACCGGGTTGCCATTTTTACTGCAGTTGTCGCTGGGAGTGCGGTTGGATCCCCGGTGTGAGCTTTGGCGATGAACGCTGCCAGGCGCATTTCCTCGAACATATCCAGGTCGTTGTTCGATGCAGGACCATCAGTGCCAATACCGACGTTCAACCCTGCGTCAAGCATCTTGCTCACAGGTGCAAACCCGGAAGCCAGCTTTAAATTCGATGAGGGATTGTGTGCAACGCCGGCGCGATGGTGGGTCAAAGTGAGGATTTCACCGTCATCTATGTGCACGCAGTGTGCCGCCAAAACCTTGGCATCGAACAGGTTTTGTTTTTTCACCCAGGGGATTACGGGCATACTGTAATCACGGCGGCTATTTTCGACTTCAAGGGCGGTTTCAGCCAGGTGAGTGTGTAAGGGTACATCGAATTCGACTGCCAGCTCAGAACAGGATTTCAGAATTTCTTCCGTGCAGGTATAAGGAGCATGTGGTGCGACAGAAGGTTCGATCAGGGGGTGCCCTTTCCACTTACTGATAAAACTGCGTGCTGCAGAAAGCGACTCCTCGAAAAATTGGGCATCTGGAGAAGGGAATTTGAGCACGGTCTGTGAGCAGACCGCCCGCATGCCTGCTTCAGCCGTTGCCCTGGCGACATCGTCCTCAAAATAATACATATCCGCAAAGCATGTAACCCCGCTGCGGATCAACTCGCTGCAGGCAAGTTTTGTTCCCAGGCTGACGAAATCCGGGGAGACAAATTCGCGCTCGACGGGCATCATGTAGCCCAGAAGCCATACATCAAGGCGCAAATCATCTGCCAGGCCGCGCAGAAGGGTCATCGGCACGTGTGTGTGCGCATTCACTAACCCAGGCATTAAGACACTGCCCCGGCAGTCATGGATCTTCGCAGCCGAAAACTGTTTTACCAGGTCAGTTTCGAAGCCAACCGCAAGTATCTGATCTCCCTGGACTGCAACAGCGCCTGGCTCGTATTGGCTCAGCTGCTCGTCCATGGTCAAGACAATGGCGTTCGTCAGTAAAAGATCGCAAGTTTTTGACATGGTTCTACCTCACATAGTTCGGATCACATCCAGGCTGTGGTGTAAAGCCCAGCGTGAAGCATAATCGGGGGGACCACCGTAAGGGCGGTAGAAAGTTTGACTTTTCTCTGGTGAAATCAACACCACGTGCACATCTTGCTTTTCTTTCCCGGGGTGGATGACGACCCCCAATCCGACTTGAGCGCCCCTCGAAAGGCAGTATTCTGCCAGCATGCTTTCGAGTTCATCTGCCTGAGGGCGCTCGCTGAGTATTTCACCACCGCGGAAACCATCGCCAACCGCATTCAGCCTCCGCACGAGTTCCCCATCCAGTCCTGCTTCGATTACCACCAAGGTCCAACCTTTATGCGTGACATGTTTTAGCGCGATTGATTCGAGGGTATCTTCATCAGCGCCATAAATCCACTGGTTCAAGCGCTGGCGCAGTTCATGCTCTACTGGGGCAATCAACAGGTCAGCTTGCTCTACAGACTCGCTTTTAGCTGTAATGCGAACGTCCACCTGACCGGAGTGGGCAGCAAGCCCAACCGTCGGGTTAGAGAGTTTTTCGAACTCGCTGATCAGGTCATCGATTTGCGATTCCCCAACTCCTGCGGTGTGTAAAACCCTGGCTTTGATGATGCCGCGAAGCTCATAACGCTCGCGCAAGTAAGGGATGACGGTGTTTTCCACCAGGTATTCCATCTCCCGAGGGACACCCGGCAGCGATATGATCGTGTGGCTGCCGGTTTCGACGAAGAATATAGGGGCTGTGCCGACCGGGTTTTCTCTGGCAAGAGCTCCCGAGGGAACATATGCCTGGCGCTTGTTGTTTTCGGTGGGTGTGCGGTTGAAACGTTTGAAACGTGCCTGGATTTGCTCCCAGAGTTCCGGGCGGTATTCGAGCTCGCGGTCAACCGAAAGCGCGATCGCTTCCCGGGTGGGATCGTCCACGGTAGGACCTAGCCCACCGGTGGTCAGGATGATGTCACAACGTTCCATTGCCTGGCGCACCACAATAGCAATTCGCTGGGCATTGTCACCCACTGTGGTGATGCGGTAAAGGTCGATGCCAATATCGCGTAAATGCCGGGCGATGAATCGGGCGTTGGTGTCCGGTATTTCCCCGAGCAGGATTTCGGTTCCGATGATGATGATTTCAGCTGATGGCATAGTTTTTAAAATTCCCTTCTCTATTTTAGCAGATACAAGTCTAACCCCAAAAACAATCTTTGGGGTTAGTTGGTATTGAGGGATTCTTACTTTTTCTGGAGAGTGGTTTAGGTGACCATCAGCAAACGCACATCGATCCTGTCAATACGCAGCATCAGGTAAAAAGAGAGTGCCAAACCGATCAAGCTCATCACGATATAAGGAAAGTCATAATTTTGAGTTGCTAGACTGTATGAGTTTGGGAGCAGCATCATCAGGCGAATAATGACGTTTAGACCCTGCAGGAAAATTGCCAGGGTCAGTGCCCATGTCCGACCACTCATCAATATGAAACCAAGTAGGATAAAAAACGCAACCACTAATCCTATCAAAATGATAGTGCCGATGCCAACATTACTTCCGATCATATCGGGTGGATATGATAGGAAAGCCAAAATGGGGAGTACAAAGAAAAACAGGATTCGTTTAAAAATCGGCATAATATTCTCACCAATTAGTGATGGTGACCTCCCAGGTAAGCGCTGATCACCAACTCATCATCAAGCAAGTCATGTGCATCGCCTTGGATGACGATGGTGCCCGTTTCCAGCACGTATCCGCGGTCTGCAATGGAGAGCGCCATCTGGGCGTTCTGTTCGACCAGCAGGATGCTGACCCCTTGATCGTTGATGTCTCGAATGATACTGAAGATTTCTTCCACAAGCAGAGGAGCAAGCCCCATCGAAGGCTCATCGAGCAGCAGCAGATTTGGGTCAGACATCAGCCCGCGGGCGATTGCAAGCATTTGCTGCTCGCCACCGGAGAGGGTGCCTCCAAGCTGTTTCCGTCTTTCCTTCAACCTGGGAAAACGGGTAAACACCTCCTGCAGGTTTTCCTCAAACCTTGCCCTGTTGGGTTTCGTGTAAGCTCCCATTTCCAGGTTTTCCATCACAGTAAGGGTGGCGAATATTTTACGACCTTCCGGCACCTGGACGACGCCCCTTTTGACAATTTCTTCCTCACTCACCTGGGTGATATCGGTGTCCATGTATTGGATGTTGCCCACACGAGCTCTCAGCAAGCCGGAGATTGTGGACAGCGTGGTTGATTTGCCTGCGCCGTTAGCGCCGATCAGGGTGACAATCTCGCCTTTGCAAAGGTCAAAACTGATTCCTTTGACAGCGTGAATGGCGCCATAATAGACATTAATGTCGTTGACTTTCAAAAGTAGTTCAGCAGTTGTCTGCATATTATCTGTCATGATGACCTGTTCCGTCGGAACCTCTCTGCCAGAACGGCGGCGCCAGGTCCCAGATAAGCTTCGATGACTTTGTCATTGTGCTGGATTTCGTGCGGGGTGCCGTGAGCGATTACCTGCCCAAAATCCATAACTGTGATGCGTTCACATACGCCCATGATAACCCTCATCTGGTGTTCGATCAACAAGATGGTCAACTCAAAGCGCTCCCTGATGAAGTGGATCAGTTCCATCAACGAGGCTGATTCCGCCGGGTTCATCCCGGCTGCAGGTTCATCCAGGAGGAGCAGTTTAGGATCAGATGCCAGGGCGCGTGCAATCTCGAGCCTGCGCTGTTCCCCATAGGGCAGGTTCCTGGCGATCTCTCCCTGACGATCGTGCAGGTTGAAAATTGCCAGGAATTCCTGAGTTTTTTGGGTGAGTTCCTTTTCTTTCTGGTTGAAGTTTTTGTTGCGGAAAATCCCATCCGTCAGGCTGTAACCTGCATGAGCATGGTAAGCAATGCGCACGTTGTCAAGGACGGTCAGGTTGGGGAAAAGGCGGATATTCTGGAATGTCCGCGCGATGCCCATCTGGTTGATCTCGTGAGGCTGCATCCCGCTAATATCCTGACCGTTGTATCTGATTGTCCCCGATGTGGGCACATAGACTCCGGTGATCATGTTGAAGACGGTTGTCTTTCCTGCGCCGTTCGGTCCAATCAAACCGATCAGGTCGTGTGTGTTCAAGCTCAAGTCGAAATTGCTGACGGCGCGAAGCCCACCAAACTGCTTGTTCAGTTCGAGTACTTCCAGAAGCGGCGCATCTTCGTTGTTTATGTTTACCTGTTCCATGTTTTGTGTTGTAACCGCTCCGCTCATTCTGTCACCTCCTGGGTCACGCCTGGAAGTGAACTGACCTCTGTGGCTGATCCATACCCACTTGTCACATCGTTGACCGTTGGTGAAAGTTCAGGCAGCTTTTGGCGGATGAATGGAAATTCGTAATCTCCAAAGAGTCCCTTCGGTCGCAGAAGCATGACCAACAGCAGGATGAGCGGGTAGATCACGTAACGCCAGGTTTCAAAGCCATCTGGAAGCCAGAGCCGCAGGAAACCCTCAAGGACCAGGATCCAGATCAGGGAGGTGACCAGTGTGCCTGTGATACTGCCCAACCCGCCCAACACGATGATGATCATGGGATCGAACGACTTGATGAAGTTAAAAGTGTTGGGGTGCAGAAAACCATCCACGTGAGCGTACAATCCGCCAGCCAGACCTGCAAACAGGCTGCCGATCACGAAGGTCAGGATTTTATACTCTGCAACGTCCACGCCCATTGTTTTGGCTGCCACTTCATCTTCGCGGACGGATACGATCGCGCGCCCATAACTGGAATGCAGCAGGTTTCGGGTCACCAGTATTACCAAAAACAGGAAAACGAACATCCAGAACCAGGTGGTCAAACCGGCAGGAATGCCGATCATGCCGCGTGCCCCTTTCATTTCCGGGAAGGGCAGGATCGTGTCGGAGTTATCGAGCAGAACCTTCACAATGATGGTGAAACCGAGTGTCGCAATACCGAAATAATCTGAGCCCAGTGTGAGGATAGGTAAGCCGAAAAGGAAGCTGATTTCGGCAGCGACCAACCCTGCAACAATTACGGCGATCACAAAGATGATCGTCATGCTTATTGAAGGGGGAAGTGCAGTGAAAACGCTGGTTACGGCTGGCGCAGTGATCGCCCCAAGCCACAAACCCAGTGCAGCCAACAGGATAACCGCGGCCAGATAGATCGTAAAGGCAGACAGGGCATCCAAACCTCGTATCCGGCTTAACCATTTGCGCAGAAGCAGAATGGCTGAGCCTGTTAATAACACGATGAAAACCATCACGGTTAATCCAATCGCACTGTCTTGTTTTACCCAGCGATAGGTGATGTCAGCGGCGGTGTAAGCGCCGATGGCATAAAATCCGAACTGCCCAAGGCTGAATTGACCATTGAAACCATAGATCAGATTCAAACCGATACCGACCATGGCAATGATCGAGCCCTTGATCAACAGCGTACTCCAGAATTTATTTAAAACACCCACGCTGATCAGGATCTGCACAACCAGGAAAAGCGCCAGCGCACCGCCAAAAAAGATGAGTGAGTCTCTCGAGATCTTTTTTAACATAGGGTTATGCCTTTTCCGTGGTTGGTTCACCGAACAGACCGGTTGGTCGAATGAGCAACACAAGTATCAATATCGTGAAGGCGACCGCATCGCGCATAGGAGTTGAGATGTAAGCTGCGCTTAATATTTCAGCCTGCCCCATGATGAGGGCGCCGATGAAGGCTCCCGGGATGCTGCCAATGCCGCCCAGAACCGCGGCGACAAATGCTTTCAAGCCGGGGATGATGCCCATCGCAAAATAGACCTGCGGGAAAGCAATTGCATAGAGAACACCCGCCGCTCCAGCCAGGGCAGCGCCGATGGCAAAAGTGAGTGAGATGGTGCTGTTAATGTTGATACCCATCAACCTCGAGGTAGGCTTATCGTAGGCTGTTGCCCGCATTGCCATCCCCAGGCGGGTGCGGCGGACAATGAACTGCAAACCTAAGAGCAAAATGACCGAAGCGATGATGATGATAACGGCGATGTTGCTGATCTGGATGTCCGTGTTGCCCAATTTCCAGGCGGTTACTTCGATGGGTCTCTGGTATGTTACGAAATTGGGTCCATACACAAACGGCAGCGCGGCAAAATACTCCAGAAAGAAAGAAACGCCTATGGCGGTGATGAGTGCAGAGATGCGCGGAGCATTGCGCAGGGGTTTGTAAGCCACGCGTTCAATGGTAAATGCCAGAAGAGCACAGATCATCATCGAGATGATCATCACGGATATCGAGCCGATGGCGACACTCAACCATGCGGGGATGGCGGGGAAAAGCCTGGAAGGCCACTGGTCGATACCAAAACGGGCGATGGCGTAGTAGCTGGTAAAGGCGCCGACCATGAATACATCGCCGTGGGCGAAGTTGATCAGGCGCACGATCCCGTAAACCATGGTGTAGCCGAGGGCGATCAGGGCGTAAACGAAGCCCAACTGCAGCCCATTTATGACTTGCTGGACGAAGACGCTGGGTCCGGCAATGAATGAAGCCACAAGCTTCCAGGCGACCAACAGCCCGATCAATACCATAAAAGCTTTCCCCAGAATTTTTTTCTGGATGATGGCTTCGAGCAAGGTACTTTGTTTCTTTACAACTGCATCAGATTGCATGTGATTCCCAGGGAATTAGAAAGGGGGACGGCGAGACACCGTCCCCCAATTTAATGTAAAGGTTTGATTTATGGAGCGATTGATTCGGCGAATTCGAGCTGCCCATCCTTGACGCTGATCACAGCCGCGCTCTTGATCGGGTTGTGCTGAGCATCGTAGGTGATTTTCCCTGAAACGCCGTCCCAGGAAAGCCCTTCGAGGGCTGTGGCAACTGCTTCGGGATCGTCCGTGCCGGCTTTCTCAATGGCAGCGATGAGCAGGTTGGTAGCATCATACGCCAGGGTTGCCAGAGCATCGGGTACCAGTGGTGCGCCGGCTTCATCTTTGTACTCTTCACCATATTTTGCCAGCCAGTCGACAACAATCTGGCGGGTGTCACCAGCGAAGTAGTGGTTGGAGTAGAAGCCGCCCTCAGCAGCAGCCAGATCGAGATCTGCTGAATCCCAGCCATCACCACCCATCATCTGGATGTTAACGCCCATGGTCTTCGCCTGGGCACCAACCAGGTTGACAATCGGGTAATAGTCTGGCAGGTAGAGCATTTCGGCGCCGCTGTCCTTGACTTTGGTCAGGATCGCGGAGAAGTCCGTGTCTGTGGCTGTATAAGTCTCTTTACCGATAACCTGTCCACCCAATTCGGTGAAGGAAGATTCGAAAGCTTCCGCCAGACCGCGGGTGTAGTCGTTGCCCTGGTCGTACATAACGAAGGCAGTCTTGATGCCTCTGCCGCTGGCGAACTTCGCCATCACCAGACCCTGGAATGGGTCAATGAAGCATGCACGGAAGATGAACTGCTTGGTGTTGCCATCTTCGTCCACGGTCACCAGGGTGTTGGTAGATGTCGGCGACATCTGAAGAACCTTTGCAGGATTGGCGATCTCGGAAATCGGGATGGATGCGCTTGAGCATACCTCACCAACGATGAAACCAACTTTGTCCTCGTTGATGACTTTGTTGGCTGCGTTGACGGCTGGGTCCGCGCTGCACTGGCTGTCTTCGACGACTGCTTCAATCTGTCGACCGAGTACGCCGCCCTTTTCATTCCATTCCTTGATTGCCAGTAAGGCGCCGTCGCGGGTGGAAATACCAAAGGTGGGCACGGCACCGCTTAATGGTGCCAGGATAGCGATCTTGACGGGGTCACCCCCACCGCTTCCTGCTCCAGCACAACCTGTGAGCAATAAGGCGATAATCGCTAAAACCGAAAATACATATCTTGCTTTCATCTTTCTCCTCCAAAATTTAAAGTGTGCATTTATTTATCGAACGACGTTGAAAGTTTGGTAGATATGTCTACCTGAGAGGAATTATTGTCTATTTACAGTTACCTCCTTATTGAAATTTTGGCTAACCGTGTTTTTTCCTGACCGTTTTGGGAAACCCAAGAATTTGATAATACATACGCGGTAATTAAAATTTTAATTCTTGGGGGTGGAAATGAGATTTGGATACCAGTCAGGTTTTCGGTTAAATCCCGCACAGGCTCCTCAGGAGCGTGCTGAGGATATATTCGTTATATGATAAATGAATTATTAGAAATTTGTCAATAGCCAATCAATTTTTGTGCCAAGGGAAAATCACACTTCTACAGCGGAATTTCCCCCCATTTTTGCGCGCTTCACCATCGTTCCAGGCTTATTAATCTTTATCCCCCCTATGGTAAAATTAAGAGAATATATGGCTTCAGCGAATTCTCAATTATTACCAGCGCCCCCAAGTTTGACAAAATCACTGCTGGCTGGTTTTGACGCGGTCAGCAGCAAGCTAGGGATCGTTCTTTTTTCTATAGTCCTGGACCTTTTCCTTTGGATGGGTCCGAGGGTACCTTTGCGATCGCTGGTGGCATCACTCGTTGAACAGCTGCCTGTGATGACGAACAAGCAGGTACTGCTGGATGCCTCACAAGAACTCAACCTTCTAAGCTCACTGCGTTCTTACCCGATTGGCATCCCCAGCTTGATGGCGTCTCGAGGGCTGCTTTCTGCCCCGATTTTCGGCAGTTGGTCCCTTGATGTGCCTTCCTGGAATGCTGCAGCCGTAATCTGGGTTTGCCTGACGCTTGTGGGCATCATGCTCGGGACAGTTTACTTCTCGATGCTTTCTGTGGCGGCATTGGAACGAAAATTCGATTGGAAAGCGCTGTTATTAAATTTACCGTGGGATTACTGGCAGATTATGAAACTTACAGTGATGATGTTTCTTATCGCGATCGGCTTGAGCATTCCTTTCATTTGCCTGTTCAGTCTTTTGGGGGTCACTGGTTTCTCAACCAGTATGGTTTTTATCTTCCCTTATCTCATGGTGCTGGTCTGGTTTTTCTTCCCTTTGATTTTTTCTCCTCATGGGGTTTTCGTGAACAGGAAAAATTCATGGGAGTCTGTACGCGAGAGCGCCAAGCTGGTACGCTGGACGTTCCCGGCATCGGCATTATTCATTGGTGCCGCGCTGATTATCAATGAAGGTTTAAACGTACTTTGGCGGGTTCCGCCAGATAAATCGTGGTTTCACCTGGTGGGTATTACAGGTCATGCTTTTGTCAGTGCTGGTTTGATCGCAGCTAGTTTTATTTATTATCACGAGGCGGGACTGTGGGTTCAAAAGGCTGCCCAAAAGGTGGGGAACCTGCCAGTAGAGAGATCGTCGTAATAACACAAGAAAGAACCAAAAAGCGCTGGTGTAAATAGTCTTTGGAGGATGAAGTGGCAAGAGGCGATACTTATTCGTATGATGCAAAAGATATTCAAGTATTAGAGGGGCTGGAGGCAGTCCGCAGACGCCCCGGAATGTATGTGGGCGGCACAGATGTAAAAGCGCTGCACCACCTGATATACGAGGTTGTCGATAACTCTATTGACGAGTCGCTGGCTGGAGCGTGTGATCGGATAGAAGTAATTATTCATCCGGACAGTAGTGTGACTGTGACTGATAATGGCCGCGGTATCCCGGTCGACATGCACCCGCAGTTAAAAAAACCTGCTCTTGAAGTGGTCATGACTGTCCTGCACGCTGGCGGTAAATTTGGCGGAGGCAGTTATAAGGTTTCTGGTGGGTTGCACGGCGTTGGTGTCTCAGCCGTCAATGCGCTTTCCGAGTGGTGTGAAGTGCGCGTGCGCAGGGATGGGAAAGTTCATTTCCAACGTTATGAACGCGGATATCCTACCGCCGCGGTCTCCGTGACCGGGAAGGTAGCTCCAGAAAACACAGGAACGACGACTACGTTTAAATATGATGCTGAAATCTTCAAAGGCGAGTTAGATTACAAGTTCGAAACGCTCGTGCAGCGCTTTCGCGAAATGGCTTTTGTTACCCGCGGGGTGACCATTTTCCTGCTGGACGAACGCTCTGAACGCGAGATGACCTTCTACTTCGAAGGAGGGATAACCTCTTTCGTGCGTTACCTCAACCGCAACCGTTCGACGCTGCACCCCGTCGTCTTTGAAGAAAAAGAGCTGGATGGTATCACCATCGGAGCCGCGATCCAATACACAGACGCCTACGCAGAATCAGTTTATGCTTTCGCCAATACGATCAACACCATTGATGGCGGCACGCACCTGACCGGTCTGCGGTCTGCAATTACCAGAACCATTAATGATTATGCCGCGCAAAGCCGGGCTGTTGAAAGATGCAGATTCAAATTTCAGCGGTGATGACACTCGAGAAGGGTTGACCGGCATCGTCAGCATCAAGCACCCCGATCCACAATTCGAAAGCCAGACGAAGGTGAAGTTGATGAACCCGGAAGTGCAAACCCTGACCCAACAGGTCGTGGGCGAAGCCTTCAGCTCTTTCCTTGAAGAGAACCCTTCTGCAGCCCGCGCCATTGTCTCGAAGTGTCTCACCTCTGCACGCGCCAGGGACGCAGCCCGTAAGGCGCGTGATTTGGTGATACGAAAGTCTGCCCTTGAGAGTCTGACCCTGCCCGGAAAACTGGCTGACTGCTCCGAACGCGATCCCCAGAAGACGGAATTGTATATTGTCGAGGGTGACTCGGCAGGTGGCAGCGCCAAACAGGGCAGGGACCGCCATTTCCAGGCAATCCTTCCGCTGCGGGGAAAAATCCTTAACACGGAACGCGCCAGGCTGGACAAGATCCTGGCAAGCAATGAAGTAAAGGCGTTGATATCTGCCCTGGGAACAGGAATTGGTGAGGGTTTTGATTTGACCGGGCTGCGTTATGGACGCGTGATCTTGATGTGCGATGCTGATGTTGACGGGAGTCACATCCGCACCCTCCTATTGACTTTCTTCTTCCGGTATATGCAAACGCTCATCGAAGAAGGGCACTTGTATATTGCCCAGCCCCCACTCTACCGTATTTCCTACCGCAACCAGGTTCGTTATGCCTACACCGAGAGCGATCGGGAACGTATTTTCAAGGAAATGAATATCGATGGCGAACGCGCCGGTTTGCAGCGATATAAAGGCTTGGGGGAAATGAATCCTGAACAGCTTTGGGAGACTACAATGGATCCCACCAACCGCACACTGCTTTTAGTGACGATCGACGATGCTGCCGAAGCTGACCGTACCTTTGATATGTTGATGGGATCCGCGGTCCCGCCGCGCAAACGCTTTATACTGACACATGCACGCGAGGTACGCAACCTGGATATCTGATCACAAGATCCTTTGGGCAGTGTAAATACAGCTCCGGGATGGACGATCTGATTTCACCGAGTCTTCACACCACCAAGATGCCAGATCATGGTTCTCGAGATCGACTTCCTACTAAATAACCGATACCGGATTATTGAAATCCTTGGTCAGGGGGGCATGGGATCGGTTTACCGCGCCATTGACATCAACTTAAATGTGGAAGTGGCGGTGAAGGACAATTTCTTCACCACGGATGAATATGCATCTCAGTTCCGCCGGGAAGCGGAGATACTGGCAAAACTGCGCCATCCAAATTTGCCCCGTGTTACCGACCACTTTGTGATCAAAGGTCAGGGGCAATACCTGGTGATGGATTACATCGAAGGAGAAGACCTGCGCCAGCGTATGGACCGCATCGGGTGTTTGCCGGATGACGATGCGATCACAGTTGGTGTCGCGGTGTGTGATGCGCTTACCTACCTGGAAACGCGTGAACCTGCAATCGTGCACAGGGATATTAAGCCCGGAAACATCAAGATTACACCCACGGGTCACATTTTCCTCGTAGATTTTGGACTTGTGAAAACCATCAAGGATTCCCAAATCACTGCCACAGGGGCAAGGGCAATGACCCCGGGTTATTCACCACCGGAACAGTACGGCACTGCTCGTACAGACCAGCGCTCTGATATATATTCGTTAGGAGCTACGCTCTATGTAGCATTGACGGGTGTTCTGCCGGAAGATTCGCTGGCGAGGGCAATGGACCAGGAGAAATTAACCCCCCTGAGGCAGCATTCTCCACAAGTTTCTCGCCGCCTTGCGGGCATCATCGAAAAATCCCTGGAAGTGCGCCCGGCTGAACGCTACCAGGTTGCTGCCGAGTTTAAAGAGGCTTTGCTCAGCGCAAGGTCCATCACGAAACGAGGCGCTGATCTGGTGCTCGAACCTCCACCGATTGTTGAAGCGAAACCCTTTTACGAGGACCCTGAGGAAGAAGAATCTGAAGAGGATGCGCAAAAAGCGTTAATTGCAAAGGATCTGGCTGAAAAACGGACAAGGCGCCGCACAACTTTCGGAGTGATTACTTTTCTGACAGTTTTAGTTTTCGGCATTTTGGCAATTTCCCAGGGTTGGATCCTGCGCCCATCATGGGCGCGCGAGTTCTCCAGGATGATGTTCGAGGTGGCGCAAACCACCCCGGGCACCCCGGTCGCCTGGTACGCTCCCTGGTTGGGCGGAGTCACGATTTCCATATCCAGGGCAACGCCCACAGGCGCCACACAGCCCCCAACTTCATCAGCTACATCGACTGCAACGCTGACCCCCGTGCTTCCCTCTCCAACCGTTACTGCGGAATTTACGCTCACACCCTCTTTTACACCAACCGAAACACCCACACCTACAGATCCACCCACGCCCACCCCCGTCCCTCTTGGCGGCGGCGGGCAAATCGCATTTGCGTCTAAACGTTCCGGCAGCGTCCAGGTCCACATTGTCAATGTGGATGGCAGCGGGCTGCGCCAGGTGACCAACATGCAGGACGGCGCTTGCCAGCCTTTCTGGTCTCCGGACGGGGAAAAGCTGGTGTTTATATCCCCTTGCGAGCGTAACCAGGACCTGTATCCAGGGGCTGCACTTTATATTATCAATGCCGATGGGACCGGGCTGACACCTTTGCCCTCCTTTTTTGGCGGTGATTTTGATCCAGTCTGGTCGCCAGATGGCAACAAGATCGCCTATACATCCGTTCGTAACAACGGTTTAATGGAAATATATGTGTTGGATTTGGAAAACCAGACTGATCAGATTATCTCCTTGAAATACGGGAGAGATCGACAGCCTTTCTGGTCTCCGGATGGAAAGGAGATAATTTTCGTCTCTGAGAGAGAAGGTAATGCTCAAATTTGGGTAATGAACGATGATGGCTCAGACCAGCGCAGGTTTTCACAGACCAAGGAACGCATAAACCTGCATCCCAACTGGTCTCCTGACCAGCAAAGGGTCCTTTTTACCCAATTCCTGGCTTTGGGCGGGATACCTCAACTGGCTGTTGCTCCGTACAACGGGGAGCGTTACCAGGAATTTCGCATCATCACCCAGCAAGGTCCTATGAACGAGGGGCGGTTCTCACCGGATGGCACCTGGGTGGTCTATGAAGGTTGGCCCACCGGCAGCAACCACGATATTTATATTATGACCGTGAATGGATCGGAACGACAGGTGCTTGCTTCTGCACCAGCCATTGACTTTGACCCGGTCTGGAAGCCGGTCCCCTGATCTTCAGGTTCAAAGGGTATGAGTTTCAGCCAGCCACTTCTCCCGGTTAGCGCCGCGAGCGATCTTCCCGCTGCTTGTTTTTAAAAGCCAATTCCTGCCTACCAGGTATATGTAACGTACGGCTATATCAGATCCCTGGTTGATGCGCTGCCGGATTTCAATTTCGATCTGCCGGTCAGCGTCTGAACTGGTTTCAGTCTCGTTCTCTTTTTCAGCAACGATGACCACTTCCTCAGTGCCGATTTCTTCATTAAATACCCCAAAGGCAACCACGCGCCCGGGGTGAATGCCATCCACATCCTCGAGGAGCCGCTCTAAATCCTGCGGGTACACATTTTTACCGCCTACGATGAGCAAATCTTTTTTGCGCCCGGTCACATATACCTCGCCACCAGCCATATATCCCAGGTCGCCGGTCATATACCATCCGTCGAGGAAAGCTTTCTGGGTCAGGTCTGGTCGGTTGTAATAGCCTGTAAGCATGCAGTTACTGCGGATGGCAATCTCACCCAGGTGACGTTCAGGCAGGTCCTGTCCTTCTGCAGTCAGGATGCGCACCTCGGTGCCTTTGATCGGGCGACCTGCTGAAAGCTGTGCAATCACTCCCGCATCAGAAGGATGGGTGCCGGATGGAGAGGATGCGGGTTGGGCGATCTTATCGCTGGCGAGGGTTTTCGCGTCGATCCAATCAATGTTGACAGCTTCCTCGATCCCACCCTGGGTGACTGCAAAAACGTTTTCTGCCATGGCGTAACTTGTTGCCAGGGCTGCGGGGTTCAAGCCAAAGGGGCTGAAACGTTCGATGAACAGCTGGTGGCTTTTCCAAACCATTGGCTCGGAGCAGTTGATAACAGCTCGCCACGATGAAAGGTCCACTCCTTCCATGTCGCGGTCACGGATTTTCTTTGCGCAGAAATTATAGGCGAAATTTGGCAGCCATGTCAGGGTACCCTTGAAGCGGCTGACTGCCTGCATCATGCGGTAGGGCGCTCGCACCCAATCAAAAGGCGAGAGAAGCACAAGCGGTGTGCGCATTAGAACAGGCAGGATAAACCCGGCAATCAGCCCCATATCGTGGTAGAGAGGAAGCCAGCTAATGATGACGTCTTCGGGATCCAGCCGTAGCGCGCCGGCATAACTCTCGACCTGGTTGAAGATCGATTGGTGGGAAAGCGCCACACCCTTCTGCAGCCCGGTTGTGCCGGAAGAGTGCTGCAGTAAAGCGGTGTCGCTGGCTCTCCGGCTTAATCCGCTGAACTCCAGCAGCTCTATTTCGTCCCTGCCATTTCGTATTTCTTCACCGGTGAGGATAAGGCGCACCTGGCTGCCTGTGGTCGCCAATTCTACCTCGCTGGCAAACTGCGCATAGGTCAAAATGGCAGCGGGTGATGTGATCTTGAATAGAGCTGCCAGCGAGGCTCGATACTGCTCTGGCGATAACTTCTCTGTGAGAAAAGGCATTATCGCCGGGATGGAACCGTTCAGCACCGCCCCGAAAAAACTGTAAACAAGGTCAGCGCCATGGTTAAATATCAACACAACTACTTCACCCGGGCGAATATCATTTTCTGCCAGGCTCCTGGCATATCTGGCAGCGCCTCGCATCAGGTCGGAATAGCGGATGGTTTCATCCGCTGCCTGGTTGTACAGCAACGATATCGCAGCCTGGTCCGGGACATCCCGATAGCTTTCGATCAGGCTTTTGGCGAGAGTGGTCATAGATCGGCGTTATTGGCGCTGGTTGATCAGCTCAACCAGCTGTTCGAGTGTGTCGAAAGTGTCTGCGTTCAACTCAGTGTCATCGATGCGCACATTAAACGCATCTTCCACGAACATCGCCAGGTCCACCAGGTGGAACGAGTCGATCAATCCGCTGGAGATCAGCGCCTCATCGGGAGCCAGGTTCCTTTGGGATTGTTTGATAATTTCGGTATTGATGTATTCTGATAATTTCTCGATGATGTTTGCATCCATTAATTTTGTCATTTCCTATTCAATAAAAATATTGCATCTATTTTACCCTCTAGATTGAAAGGCTGGTCAACGGCAGTCAGGGGGGTATAATTTTGGCAGGCTAAATCTGTTCGACCGAATTGAGTTCGCACCACAATTGTGAGGGAGAGGAAATCACATGAAAATTAGTTTTGCCACGTTGGGATGCCCCAATTGGAACCTGGATACCATCTGTGACCGCGCCGTGGAGTATGGATACCACGGGGTAGATTTCCGTGGATACCTGGATGATCTGGACATAACCCTGCTGCCGGAATTCACTACGGGTGCGGCTGCGACCCTGAATAAATTTAAGTCATCAGGATTACGCGTAAGCGGGATCAGTTCGAGCATCACCCTGTGTGTGCCTGAGCGGCTTGACAGCAATCTGGAAGAGGCGCGCAGAACGATTGAGGTTGCCCATAACCTGGAGACCAGCAACGTGCGCGTTTTCGGAGGTGGGGATCTGACGACACATACCCGCACAGACCTGGCAAAAATTGCTCAGGAATGTATGTCGGCTATCCTGGAACTGGATGGAGGCGCTGACCTGAACTGGCTTTTCGAGACCCATGATCATTGGATACACTCCGAGGATTGTAAACTGTTGCTGGAAAGCATCCCCTCACCAGCATTTGGCGCCTTGTGGGACATGGGTCACACGCCACGCGTGGCAGCAGAGACGCCTGAGGAGACGTATGCAGCCATCGGTCGTTGGATCGGGTACACACACATCAAGGACGCTGTGTATGAGCCTGACCATCCTCAAGCCATGCAGGATGGCTGGCGTTATGTCTTTCCCGGGATGGGCAGTGTCCCATTAGCCGGTGCGATCCAGGTGCTGAAGGAAAACGGCTACGATGGCTGGCTGCAATTTGAGCACGAAAAACGCTGGCATCCGGAATTACCTGAGCCTGAGTTAGCCTTCCCGGCTTTTGCCAGTTGGGTGCTGCCGTTGATCTAACCACCTTAAGCCATAATCTATAAAAAATGGAGAATCAAATGTACTTTTCAGGTTTTGCAGATGAAGCGGGTGAGTCGATCGAGACTCAGATCCGTGCAACAAAAGAATTAGGCTGGTCAAACATCGAGTGCCGAAATGTGGACGGGGTAAACCTCACCGACCTTTCGGAGGAAGCGTTCCAGGCGGCTGCCGGGAAGCTCGAGGATGCCGGGGTGCGCATCAACTGTTTTGGCAGTGCGGTGGCTAATTGGGGTAAAGATCCCCGAAAAGACGAAGATTTTCAAACCAGCCTGGCATCTTTGAAACGGGCAATCCCGCGCATGCACCAATTAGGTACACATCTGATCCGCGGGATGAGCTTCGCCATCGTGCGCAACGGGAGACCCGACAGCCCTCAGGTCGAACAGCTGGTGTTTGATAAACTGCGTATCCTGGTGAAAGTATGCGAAGATGGCGGGGTTACATACGTGCACGAAAATTGCCAGAATTACGGCGGGTTATCGTACACACACACGCTCAAATTAATTGAACAGGTAGATTCCGCGAATTTCAAGCTGGCATTTGACACCGGCAATCCGGTAGGTTCAGACCACTTTGTTGGAGAGCCTCCATACAGCAAGCAAAGTTCGTGGGATTTTTATCAGAACGTGCGCGAGTTTATTGCTCATGTGCACATCAAGGATTGTAAATTTGTCTCCGAGACGGGTGGAACATTCCCGGTCCTGGAGCATACCTTCCCTGGTGATGGGGATGGCGATGTTCGCAGGATTGTCCAGGATTTGATGGCGAACGGGTATGGTGGTGCCCTTTCGATAGAACCCCACCTGGCAGTCGTTTACCACGATAATTCGATCACTTCGCCAGACGAGATCCGCTTTGCCAATTACGTGGAATACGGACGTCGTTTGATGGCTCTGGTGAACGGGATCCAGGCATAAGCACGTAGATCGGGATGGCATTCCGCTCAACAGAAAACCAGGCAGGCGTTAAGCCTGGAGCAGGGCTGTGCTTTATTTTGACAAGACCTGTTCGATAACTTCAGCAACCCTGCGTGCAAGCTGCGCTGTGCCTTCGGCGCTGATATGAACAGCGCTGTTGGTGAATTCTTCGTTATCGACTGCGTCCCATAAATCGAAGTAAATCCAGCCTTCTTCGGCGCTTTTCACGTTCATCATCTGCCGGTATTGATCGTAAGCCCATCGCGGGTAGAAAAAATTATAACGGATGTCGCTGTTCTCACCTTCGCTGATGAACATTGGTTCGTTGACCAGTATGATGGGCATATCCCCCGCCATCAGGTGTGCGGCTTCTATCATGCCGAAGGCGAGGTCTCCCTCGGTTAACTCACCAGGCAGGAATCCTTGAAAACTGTTGTCGTCCTCCAAATCTTCCTGCCGCGGGGTGTAGGTTTTGGGGATGTCCTGGTCGATGCCTGTGGCTGACCAGAGAATGGCGTAGATTTGAAACCTGATCAAGTCAGCCAGGTTCCGGCGCTGCCCGAAGAGCGTCTGGTCCCAAAGTGAAGGCTTCACGAAGGCGGGATCATCTGGGTCGAGATCAAGCTGGTAGGCGGTAATCAGGTCTCCAACAGGCTGCGGATTATGCTGCAGCAGGGGAGGGAAAAGCTGCTTGCTTTTCGGGAAAGATTCCAAAGTCACCAACCAGATCACCATATCCGGTTCGTAACGCATTGCATACGAGAGCATCAACAGGTCTTTGGTTAGGGACATAACTGGATATCCGAGGTTGTACACGCGTATCTCACGCCCATCTCGTGTCACCAGTTCCGCCTCGTTGATTTGAGAAGACAGCGCCTGTTCGTGCGGCAGTAGGAACCCCCAGGTGGATAAGTCGCCAATCAGTATGACGCGGTATTCGTCATCGGGTTTTTCGCCGAACGCCAGCTCGTGGGAGGCGAACATCGCCTCGAGGTTGAACAGACTGAGGTTATAGGCGCGCTGGGGGTTGTCCCCGTATGGCAGGCGAGTCCTGCCAGGGAAGATGTGGTTATAGAGGCTGATTTTCCCCAAGGTTTCTGAGGGGTTTAATATGAAGAAAAGGATGCTGACGAAGGCAAACAACAGCAGTGCTTTTATGACGATCCGCCAGGCGGAGGAGAGCGCCTCGTTTGTTTTGGGTGGGTTGCTGCTATACATGATGTCAAAAACCGGCCAGTCTGCGCAGGAATTCACTCGCCATAGCGGGTGTTGGCAGAGAAAACCATACCCATCCTATAGCGACAAAGTTGAAAGTCAACAGCCACCCGCCAGCCTGGGCAAATTTTGCCAGCACCGGGCGGCTTTCCAATGCTGCTGACCGAGGACGCATCCATTCCGACCAGCGGTTGTGCAGGAACAACCCCGCGCCGTGCCATAATCCCCAGATTGCGAAATTGAGGCTGATGCCGTGCCATAAGCCGATTAAGAGCATGGTCCCAATCTGCCCGGTGAGGATCACTGCCCACACCGGGATGTTAATTTTTCTTCCCCCAGGCGCGCGCAGGTAGCGGGTAAGGGGGTTGAAGAAATATGCCCGGAACCACTGCGCCAGGGTGATGTGCCAGCTGTTCCAGAATGCGGTCAGGTTGGTCTTCAGGTAAGGACCGGCAAAGTTTTCAGGAAGTTTAAAGCCAGCCAGGCGCCCGATTCCGATGGCAATGTCTGTATAGCCAGAGAAATCAAAATAAATGCGCAGGGCGTAAGCGTACAAGAAAAACCATGCCCACAACGTTGACTGCACCTGGGTTGCGTTCTGTGCATTCAGTGCCAGGAGCGCCAGGCTGTCTGCCAGGACGAACTTCTTGAAGATGCCAACCAGGATGCGCTTGCTGCCTTCGATAATGTCTTCGCCTGTGACCTGATTCTGGCTCTGCAGCTCCTTGATCCATCGCTGTGAGCGATCGATGGGTCCAGCGGTGTAAGCCGGGAAGAAAAGAGCGTAGCTGCTGAGCTCTCCCAGGGAGTATGGCATCGAATTGCCGGTATGTAACTTACCCGTTTGGAAGTCACGCAGTACATGCAGAAGGCGGAACGCCAGGAACGAGAAGCCCAGCCACACCAGGTCGGAGGCCGCGGCAAGCTCGATATTCTGACCGGTGAGGGCGCGCAGCCAGGCGCTGGCTTTCAAGCTCATCGCTGGCGATTTGAGGATGATGAACAACACCAGGATGAGCAAGATCACCACTGATGCCAGCCTGTGTTTGTTTTGAACTCCTCTCAAGAAAAGCCATGCGATTAGTAAGATAGCGCCCGCGGCAATCAGTATCTGCCAGACCGGCGGTGGTCTTGTAGCGCTCAGGCAACAAAGATCGCCTGTGTAGCGAGTAAGTGCGATTGCCAGTAAAGCGGCGGCAAAAACCAGCAGGCTTGGAATTGAACGCTTCCATAAGGAATTGGGCTGAGTGGGGTCGTTCTGAGGAGAAGGAGGCGCAGTGGTTTGCACCGTTGCCCAGGTGAGTACGACCAACCCGATGGAGAGTGTTGGCAGCCAAAAATCCAGGCTGCGTATGGGAAGGACAGGCTGCAATGCATATGCAGCAATCAGGCTGGCGGCGAGGATGACCAGCATGCGGTACTTTTTGGGGACTACTTTACCAGCCGCTAAAGCCGTCAGTATAAAAATCAGGATGTGGACGAGGGTCATAAAGGGGTCAAAAACCCTGGTAGATCCATTGAGGCGCCTGACCGGAAGTCATGATCACGATCAGGATCAGGGCGATACAAATCAAAATGGCGAGCAGGTTCTCGCGCGAAAATATCTTGCGCATCAAATTTTAGCGGTAACCGCACACCCGCCATTCTCCCCCTTCGTTGACGACCTCGTATATGCGGTCGGCGAGGTCGAATTGCTGGTCTTCGCCTTCATAATTGGCTATTAAGGCTCCCGTGCAGGCAACCAGGGCGATTTCACCATCTTCCCCATTTACCTGGCATGCCATATTTTCCAGACGCACTTCCACTGCAGCGAAAGAATCGAGTTCGAGATTGGCATCGGCTTCCCATTTCGCACACGAATAATTTACCAGCCTGGGGGCATCTTTATTAACCAGGGCTTCGAGGTAATTTTCGACCCCGCTGGCTGCGTCTCCACCGGTTCCCGAACAGCCGGTTAGCAAGGTGATCAAAGTGAGTAATAGAATGGTGAATTGAGTTTTCTTGTTGGGGGTCATAAATAAACGTTTCATTACCGGGCTCCTATTTGTTTTGAGTTACCGAGCGCCAGACAGCATCCAGTATCTGGAGTGCGGTCAGGTTCCTGATGGTCCAGCCGCTTTTCATCGCTTCTGGATCGTCAAAGAAATTGCGCGCCCAGGTGATGTGCACACCATCCTCCTGCAAACCCTGGCTGGGCAGTGGCTGGACGGCTGCCCAATAATTGACCAAAGGGATGCCATATTCCAGGGACAGTCTTGCCAGGGTCTGGTTGACGCTGAAATCGCCTTCCAGATTGTCGGCTTTGGTGGAGAGGATCGGGACAACGCCGACCTCCATCAAGAATTCGATAATCTTGCGCATCTGCAGCTCGAATGTGTCCAGATGGTAAACATCGTTCGATCCCAGCATGATCAGGGCATAAGAAGGTTTGTGCAGGCGGTACTCACACTCAATCGGTGCTTCATTGACATCACAATATTCGCGGTTCGACCAGATGGAGGCGAAGACTGAGGATGCGTTGAACCCCGATTTGGCAGCCAGGCTGGTGCGACCGTACGATCCCTGGAATTGGTTAATCACATCGGTCAATTCCGTGTACTGCCCCAGGCTGTAAAATTTTTCACCACGATCGAAATCCCCCAGGAACCAGGCAGGTGTGCTTCCGCAGTCACCGATTTTTGAAAACGCGCCGGGGTTATTGCCGAGGACGATGCCCTTTCGGAATATCTCCATCGCAGTGGGTCCAATATCAGGGATAACGGGCCATTCCTGCCAGTTTTCTGGGTCCAATGATGGGGTTGGCGTTGCTATGGGTGTGGATGCGTCCGCTGCGACATCGTCCGCAGGGATGGATGTTTCGGTGGGTTCGGATTCATTTGTCTCAATCGGTGCGATGAGGGTCGCGGTCTGAGAGGAGGGAGTCTTGGTTTCGGGCTCAAGCGCTCCAGATTGAGGGGAAGATGTTACCGTATCGACCAGGACTGTCGTTGATGGGGTTTGTGTTTCCACCATGACGGGTGTTGGACTTTGAGGGGTGGTGCAGCCGGCGATAAAAATGAATATGAAAGTTAAGGCATAATGCCAGGATCTCATCGGTATTGGATTATATCTCATCCCAAAACCCGTACTGGCAGCAGGTTGTTTCAAGGAAAACGCCTTTTTACCCGTGGGGATATGACAAATGTCAATTGTCAGGCAGTCCAATTTCCCGGATAATATGAAGACGATAAATAGTGAAGTGGACTGGTGGACGGTCCTTTTCATCAACTTCAAAAAAATGACAGGCTAAAAACCGAAACAAATAGGAGAGTGTCATGAGCGCAAATGTCATCGACGGTACTGCGATAGCAGCCGAACTGCGTGAGGAAATTGCTGCCGAAGTCGCGAAGATGAGTGAGGCAGGCTTACCCAAACCCGGGTTAGCGACTGTTTTGGTGGGAGATGATCCGGCTTCTCACCTCTATGTAGGCATGAAAAAGAAGGCCTGCGCCAAGGTTGGGATGGAATCTTTCGGACACATCCTGCCTGCAAGCGCCACGCAGGAGGAGGTCGAAACCCTGGTGGCAGATTTGAACGCCAATCCGCTGGTGAACGGCATTCTGGTACAGCTGCCGCTGCCAAAAGGTCTGGATGAAGAGAAGATCTTGAACAAGATCGACATATCCAAAGACGTGGATGGTTTCCATCCAGTGAACATCGGGCGGTTAGCTCAAAAAGGGCGTGATCCTATCTTTGTGCCCTGCACCCCCAACGGTGTGATCTACTTACTGAAGAAGACGGGCGTAAAGCTCGATGGTGCCAACGCGGTTGTCCTGGGGCGTTCGAACATCGTAGGTATGCCGGTTGCGCTGCTTTTGGTTGGTGAAAATGCTACGGTGACAATTTGCCACTCCCGCACCAAAGACCTGCCTGACGTGGTGCGATCTGCGGACATCCTCGTTGCTGCAGTCGGGCGTGCTGAGATGGTGCGCGGCGATTGGGTGAAGCCCGGGGCGGTGGTGATCGATGTGGGCACGAACCGCATCGATGATCCGTCCCACCCAAAGGGTTCCCGCCTGGTAGGGGATGTCTGTTACGACGAAGTCAAAGAAGTGGCTGCGGCGATCACGCCGGTTCCTGGTGGTGTGGGTCCCATGACAATCGCCATGCTGCTCAACAATACGCTCGTTTCAGCAAAGGCAGCGAACGCTTAACTTGTCTTAAGCTGTAAGTGTAATTTTTGCTTCCAAAAAGGTGAAGGTTAAGGTATAATCAGCCTTCGTCTATAACTGGCTGGATACAGGCAGTTCGCCCGGACGGGACGGTAAAGACACTCCGGGGCGAAATGAGCTGCTTTAGTGGTTGGTCGAAGGCAGATGCCGGAATGATGTTCATCGAGAGTATTACTCGACCAGCCAATTGGATTTGAAATCTGACCCCACCCGGTGTGGGCCCACACTGTGTGGGGTTGATAATAAACTGAGTAGGAATATACGATGCCTAAACGTACTTATCAACCTAAGGTCCGGCGACGGCTACGCGTGCATGGTTTTCGCTCGCGGATGTCGACTCCTGGCGGACGCAAAGTTTTAAAAGCCCGGCGAGCTAAAGGACGCTACCGACTGGGTGTTGAGAAAAACAACCACGTCAAGAAAACGAACTGGAACGGTTAGTTGTTTTGAGACAGCGACCAGTCGTTGGCGTGACCACAACACAGAAGGGACCGCTTCATCAGGGCAAGGCTTCACCAAGTCGAGGCTTCACCAGGGTGAAGGTACACCAAAGTGAAACGCAAGTTCCGCCTGACCAGGTCAACCGAGATCCGGCGGGTGAGGAAAGATGGAAAATCTTATGCCCACCCGCTTGTCGTCCTTGTAGTTTTGAACAATGATTCGGAACATACGAGTTTTGCAGTCTCTGCAGGCAAAAACGTGGGCAACGCGGTGCAGCGTAACCGCGCCAAGCGATTACTGCGGGCGGGTTTGCAGCCGTTTCTTGAATCAATTGAACCGGGATGGAACGCTGTGTTGATCGCCAGGAAACCTGTCGTGGGAGCGCGTTATCGCGATGTTCAGGATGCCTTGAGACAATTACTGCAGCGTGCCGCAATGCTGGGAAGATGAATGAGCGCAAAAAAGAAATCAACGCCGAAACGTGATGTGAAGCAGGGAAAAGGCAAGAGCCAAGCGCGTCCCATTCCAAAAGGCGTCCACATCGAAGAACCGCAGCTTCGCGATCTCCCGCGCACAATTTGGAACCTTCCCAGGCTGGCAGTATTGGGTCTGATCCGCGGATACCAGGCGACCTTTTCGAAAACGATTCCCATGAACACCTGCCGCTTTTATCCTTCTTGCTCGCATTATGGCTTTATGGCAGTTTACAAATACGGCGTATTGAAAGGTTCCTTAATGGCAGCCTGGAGGATCCTGCGCTGTAATCCGTTTAACCCCGGGGGTTATGATCCCGTACCATAAAAAACTTATGAAATCGAAACGAACTCTATTAATTTTGACATTGATAATCTTGGGCTCACTGGTGTTGAGCGCATGTGCTGGCGCAGTTCAATCCAGCAGCTGGCCCGGAGTAACTGTTGGTGATGAAGCGATTTATGTCACCTATAACCAGCATGTGTATGCGGTCAATCCTGAAAATGGGATTGAAATGCACCGCTTTCCGATCGAAGCCATCCGCGGGGCGACTTTTTATGCCCCGGCAGCACTGGACACTGATGAGCGCATGGTCGTGGGAGGCTACAACAAGATCCTTTACGGCGCCCAGAACGGTTTGCAGACCTGGTCTTTTGAAGAAGCCAAGAGTCCGTATGTTGCCGGCGCAGTAATCAAAGATGGTCTCGTCTATGCTCCCAATGCTGATGCCTGGCTGTATGTACTGGATTCGAATGGCATCCTTCAATGGAAGTACGAGTCCGGTCATGCGCTCTGGGCTGCACCTCTCTTCAATGGCGAGGTGCTGTACCTGGCGTCGATGGACCATCATATCTACAGCCTGGATAAAATGACCGGTGAGGTGATTTGGGAAACGGAAGATCTCGGAGGGGCGATCGTTGATACCCCCACCCAGGGAGAGGATGGCATCTTATATGTGGGTACATTTGGGAACGAAGTGCTTGCCATCGATTCGCGAAACGGCGAGGTGATCAAACGCTTTGAGACCTCTCAGTGGGTATGGTCCAGCCCGCTTCTTTATGAAGGGCGTCTCTATTTTGGTGACCTCGATGGGAACTTCTATGCCATCGATGCTGACACATTCCAGCAGGTTTGGAGCATCCAGCCAGAAACCGTCGATAAGCGGCAGATTATAGGCAAACCGCTTGCCGTCAATGGGAAAATCTACTTTGGTTCAGAAACTGGAAATCTTTTTACCGTGGATCCGGACAACGGTTCGCTGTTGAACACCCGCACGATTGGCGGGAAAATCCTCGCAGGACCTATTTCCACCGGTGACCTGATCCTGGTGGCGCCTAATGACTTTGATTCACCTTTAATTGCCCTTGATGAAAATGGCAACCAGCGATGGGCATTTGTACCAGGCAAATAACAAAAGAGTAGAAGCAATATAAAGAGACACTAGGAATATTATATGTGGGATACGATTATTATCAACCCGATGGTAAACATCCTTTTGTTTACCTACAGTCTTGTAGGTAACTTCGGGATCGCCATCATCTTGTTCACCATCCTGATCCGGCTGATCACTCACCCGCTTACCGTCCAGCAGGTCAAGTCGCAAACTGTGATGCAGGAGCTTCAAAAGTCACCAGAGTTCGCCGACATGCAAAAAAGATATAAGGATGACAAGCAAAAGCTTCAGCAGGAACAGGCGCGCCTCTACCAGGAGAAAGGAATCAACCCGCTAGGGGGGTGTCTGCCTCTCTTGATCCAGTTCCCGGTCATTATCGGTCTATACCAGGCGATCATACGTGTTCTGGCGACGGCGCCCATACAGCTGGCAGATTTGTCCAGGCATATTTATCCCTTCATAGACGCATCCAAGCTGATCCCAGTGAATAACAAATTCCTGTGGATGGACCTGAGCCAGCCTGAGCGCCTGTATATCTTCGGGATTGGTATACCGGTTCTGGCAATTCTGGTTGTAATTACATCATACCTTCAGTCCAAGCTTATGATGCCTGCAGGGCAGCCTGGGGATCAGGGCAGCCAGATGGGTCAGATGATGAACCTGTATATGCCGTTTTTCATGGGTTACCTGGCTCTGACTTTTGCGGCGGGTCTCAGTTTGTATTTCATCACCAGTAATGTGGTGACCATACTGCAGTATGCGGTCATGGGTAAGGCGCAGTGGGAGAACCTGAAGCCGAAGAACCTGATACCCAAATTCTCTTTGTCTTCATTGATGCCGGGTGCCAGCCAGGCGTCTAACCCGGGATCTTCGCAAAAGACTGCCAGTTCAACAAAAAGCAGCACATCGACAACCCAAAAGAGAACGTATAACACTAAGAAGCGCAGGCCCAAGAAGAAATAAACCCAGTAATGGAATGGAACCTGAATTATAAAAGGTAAGAGACGTATGAATGAGAAACGAACCAGCCTGGAAATTATCGGACCGAGTATCGAAGAAGCCGTTGCCACTGGCTTGGACGAGTTAAACCTCTCTGAGGATGAAGTAGACGTTGAGGTGCTCGATTCAGGGACGAAGGGTCTGTTTGGTCTTGGAGGGCGCCAGGCGCGTGTGCGTTTGACCATCAAAAGCCCCTCTCAGATAAAGCAAAGCTACCAGCGCCTACTCCGGCAGTGCCAGTGGCGGTACCGATGCCGGTGAGTGGTCTGGGGAAAACGGATGAATGGGAACCTGAACCGGTTGGGGGTATCGAAGACCCGGTGCTGCACACCGCAAGCCAGACTGTGTCAGAGCTGCTCCAAAAGATGCGCGTGCGCGCACGAGTTTCTGCCCAATATCTCGAAGACGAAGACGACCGGCGCAGGACTACGGTCCGCGTGGATGTCAATGGTGATGACCTGAGCATCCTCATCGGTCCCAGGGCTGAAACGTTGAATGCCATCCAGTACATTGCCAACATGATCGTTAACAAAGAGCTAGACCAGATGGTTTTCGTGGTCGTTGACGTACAGGGTTACCGCAAACGGCGCGAGCAGCAGGTGCGACAGCTGGCTTTGCGTATGGCAGATCAGGCATTAAAACCGGCAAGCGCCAGGTGCTTGAGCCTATGCCTCCCAATGAACGCCGCTGGGTGCATATGGAGCTGCGCAGCAACGCGTATGTCACCACCTCCAGTATTGGCGAAGAGCCACGCCGCAAAGTGACCATTATCCCAAAAGAGGAGTGAGTCATGATCTGGCTGGTAATTGCTTGACCAGCATGGATGGCGATGGTAAAATCCCGTCGCTAAACTATTAGCAGATTGATGCCTGCAGAATCATAGAATTCTCACATGCTCAAACTGGTTTTGAGCCCCCATCGTCTAGGGGACCAGGACGTAACCCTTTCAAGGTTAAGACGGGAGTTCGAATCTCCCTGGGGGCATCCGAAGTAAAAAACCGTTCTACTTTTTCCGTAGAACGGTTTTTTCGTCGTGAAAGATTTATTGATTGACTGGCATTGGGATCAACATTGGGTCATGAAGAATTTACTGGATTGAGATTTGGCAGCCAACAACGGCGGTTGGTGATGGACGGCAGGCACCGGCAAGTTTTATTGGTTACCAAAAGAGGAAATTCTTTTCCCCAAAGCGTTTTAAAAGATATGCATCAACACCCATCGCGCGGCCGGCATGTGTAAAAAAAGTCACAACCAGGATACTAATCGGTAGGATATAAGACCATAACCAATCATGACCGAAGGTGGCCAGCATGGTGTTGAGCAAAAAAATAATACCGGCGATACTTGCCAGGGGGGTAAAAGCACCCATCAGGATGGCTAACCCCAACAGGAATTCAGCTACTAACTGGAAGGGTGCGAAGATGTGTCGAATGGGGATAATCACACTATCGATAAAATTAGCATAAAATTTCAATGAATTTTCAGATTGAGGAAATTCTTCGGTAAAAAAGAACAGCAATCCATCCGGAGTATAGAGCCCATCCAGGAAATTGGGCAGCCAGGTTAGTAAAAACATCAAACCCACCATGATGCGAAGGAGTGCAATCCATGATAATGGAATTTTTGGTTCGAAATTATTTGAGAAAATTTTCATAGCCTTGCTCCCATCGAATGGAATGATATACTTTTGATTATATTCGAGGATTTTGGTTTCCCAAGCATGACACATACCAACGCCGTAAATCAACTCGAAAGACCTCCTTCGCCTTTATCAACCAAGCTATGGATCTATACAAATTATGACTGTAATTTGTGTTGTTCTTCTTGCGTTGCCGAATCATATCCCAGAAATAACGATCAATAATGACAGGATTTTCTGGCACCCATTGTCGTCTGATCCAGATTTGCTGTTAAGAACAGATATTTTCCGTTGGTGGAAGCGGTTTTGAAAATTCAAACGGAGTTCGAGAAATTATCAAAATGGGGATTTGGATGAATTCCAGTGAAGTAAATAATGATCGGCTCCCATTGGGAACCTGAACCAATGCTTGTATCTATCATTATTCCAACCCTTAACGAAGAAGAGTATATTCTGGATGCAATTACCGCAGCCCGTCAGGGGTTCGGTCCTGGCGAAATAGAGATCATCGTCGTAGATGGTGGCAGCCAGGACCAGACAATTTCTTTGATACCTCCAGATGTGCGGGTTTTCCATTCCAAGCAGGGTCGGGCTAAACAAATGAACCTGGGGGCGGCAAATGCTCACGGGACTATCCTGGTTTTTTGCCACGCAGACTCCCAATTACCTGAGGGTTGGCGCGAAGCTGTGATAGAGAATCTGGATAACCCGAGTATCAGTGGCGGTACCTTTCAACTTTCAATACTGCCAGCAAAGGGAGTTTTGAATCTGCGCAATCGGATCAATTATCCGGCCAATTGGCGTCTCATGTATGGCGACCAGGTTCAATTTATGCGGCGTGACACCTTTGAGCGTGTGGGTGGGTTTCCGGATATCCCTATCATGGAAGATCTTGAAATGTCTCGTTCCCTGGCTAAGGTAGGTCAATTGGTCAGGATACCCTTACGAGTAAGAACCTCCAGCCGCCAGTTTTCAGTCAAGAAACCGAGAAAGCAATGGTTGCTGAATATCAAATGTGTGATTCTATATCTTTATTGCGGGAAGGCGGCTGAGGATATTAAAATCTATTATCGAAGAGCCCAGGATGAGTGGTGAAAAAACATTCAAAAAGTCCCTTGTGTTCAAGATGAAAATTTAATTTAGAGCGATTCTGAAGCTCTTTTTCATCAATATTGCAGGGTCCAAAATACACACTCCCACATGAAACATATCTATGGCGACTTTAACTTCTGGTGTTTCAATGACCGTATCCCAGGCTTTTCGCATGCCTTGCGACCAGGCGATATCGTCAAATATGACCACTGAGCTTGCTGTCAGGTTGGGTAATATCTGCCGGTAATACTGCACTGTGGCTTTCCCGTCATGGTGACCATCGATGAACACATAACTGAAAGGCGGGTGCTGGTCCAGCACTCCATTCAAAGTGTCCTGAAAATAGCCTGTCACCACCTCAGTATTGTCCAGACCGAGCCTGGAGAAGTTTTCCTGCGAAATCCTGGCGCGCGACTCCGCGCCTTCCAGGGTTACCAGGTTCCCGCAGCCGTTCAGCCTGAGAGCTGCAGCCTGGTACGAACCGGAAATCCCCAGGCAGGTGCCGAGTTCTAAACACCAGGTTGGTTTGAACTCACGGATTATTTTGAACAACAATAAGGCCCATTGCGGCGGCTTGCTGGCTTGCTTGCACACCTGACCCACAGTTGTACCTGATGCAGTCCGACTGTTGCCTGTCATTTCGGCGGCGTTGTCCATTGGAGGGAGAGGGATGTTTGAGTTTATCAATTCATTTCTTAATGTCTCGATGCGATAGACCCACTCTGACTCCTCTTGTGAAAGCTGATGATTTAAAGCAGCCCCAAACGCTCGGGCAAATTGTGATATCGAGGCATCTCCAACTGCAAACATTCGATTTAACTCGCCGGGTGTACGCGTCAATTTGTAGATTTGGCGATACAGCCTGCGAACGCCCTTAACATGCGAAACCATATAAGATTCTTCCTCAAGTAATCCTGCCACCAGAACAGCATGACAGGTGGATGAATGAACGGTAATAAGAAAACCGGTGCTGTTTGTATTATACCTGTCCGGATTATCGCTTCGTCAAGTGACAGATGAACAGGAGCCTTCCCGATTTCGGCTCGTTGGACGTCTCGATGTTTACCAGAGGATTTGATTATGTGCTCAATCGTCTCCAATTAACGCAGTCGCAAAGATTGCTTTTAGTGTTACTATTCTTCTTTATGTGTCAAACCTGACCGCGTGAAATACTCAATGGCTATCCACTCTGACACAAACACCAAATCAAGCAGCTTAGAACAGGGCGGTACTTTTGCCGTCCTGCGCGTTCCGAGTTACGCCTGGTTCCTGACAGGTACGACAATCTCGAATGCGGCTTTCTGGATCCAGAGTGTCACAATCAATTGGCTGGTTTACGACCTGACTTCTTCCGGAGCCATGTTGGGAACGCTTAGCCTGGTCAGTTCGATTGCTGCGGTGGGTTTGGCGCCTTTCGCAGGCATGGCAATTGACAGGCTTTCTCGGCGCCGGATGCTTTTCGCAACCAGTGCCTGGCTGTTCTCGATAAGTCTTATCTTTGGTCTGGTATTACTTGGCAACCCCTCCGTGGTGTGGCCTCTCTTCCTGTTCAGTTTTCTCAACGGTGTTGGTCAGGCTGTCAGCACACCGCTGCGCCAGACGGTCGTTTTTTCAGTGGCCCCGCGCGCCATGATCCCTTCAGCGGTTGCGTTGGTACAGACCGGGTGGGCAATCATGCGTTCGATCGGTCCGGCTATTGGCGGGTTCTTGATCCTGTGGATCGGACCAGCCGGAAATTTCTTTGTGCAGGCTGGTGCGTTCGCGCTCGTTTTTCTGACGATCTTCAAGCTACAAATGCCATACGAACGACAAGAAGATTTAAAAACGGTTTCAGCCGGTAGTTTTCGGGAAGGATGGCATTTTATCGCCTCGAGCTCAACCACCCGGAACTTTTTGCTGATGAGTTTAATGCTCCCTCTCTTTATCATACCTAATTTCAGTGCGCTTCCGCCGATCTATGCCAAGGACGTCTTCTCCGGTGGACCAGATACGCTGGGCTTGCTGCTTTCTGCCGCCGGTGTTGGGGGTATTGCGGGTGGTTTTGTGAGCGCCTCATTCCGGCGATTGGAACACTGGGGGATAATTCAGCTGGCGTCACTCTTGCTCACCGGCTTATCTTTCTTCGCTTTTGCGTTAAGCACCGAGTTTTGGATGGCACTGGTTTTTATGACGTTTGCAGGATTCTTCGAAATGATTTTTATTACTGCCAACACGACTTTGCTTCAGCTTTCGATCCCGGCTTCACTGCGCGGCAGGGTGATGGGAATAGTGAGCCTGACGTCCGTTTTCATGCCCGTTGGCGCGCTCATCGCTGGAATTGGCGCTGATCTTGTGGGACCGAAAACGATGACGATCATTTTTAGTGTGGTTATTGGTGTCATCGCTTTGGTTGTCTTCTTTGCATCCCCAATGATCCGTGAATACCGGTTGAGTGAGGCATTGAAAGATACGGTTCTTAAATAAGCGTAATCTGTAATTTCCATATGATCTGAAAACTGCTATACTGGTAGGTGCCTGAATTGCTCAGTTGACAGACCGATAAGGAGTGAAATATGCTGGATTCACGCATCGTACTTTCAGGAATCTGGGTCGCCCTCATGCTTACTTACCTTCTGGGCGATGTGCTGCGGATATTTGCCGGGGATGCCACTCCGGGTGAGTTGATGGGCACGAAACCAACACCTGGCTTGTGGTTGTTAATCGCCGCGATTATGCTTGTGCCAATCCTGATGGTTGTACTCACCCTGATCGTGCCATACCCCGCAATTCGATGGGTCAACATTGTTGTCGCTGCTCTGCTGATTGTTTTTAACCTGGCGGGACTGCCATATAAAGGCGCATATGATAATTTCCTGATCATTGTGAGTTTTGGCTTCAATGCTCTGACGATCTGGTATGCCTGGAAGTGGGTGACGGCTTGAAAGCGGTTGTTTGGACAAGATATGGACCGCCTGATGTGCTTGAACTTAGGGACGTGGAAAAACCTGTCCCGAAAGACGATGAGGTCCTCATTCGGATCCATGCGACCACGGTGACTGCGGGGGACTGTGAGATGCGCGGTCTTAAATTCCCCTTTTACTTGAGCCTGCCCATGCGTTTGTGGATCGGATTCAGTAAACCGAAGGTGAACACTATTCCTGGTACGGAACTGGCGGGGGAGATCGAGACTGTTGGCAAGGATGTGAAGCGATTAAAACCTGGTGACAAGGTTTTTGGTTCTACCGGAATGAGTTTGGGCGCCAATGCTGAATACATCTGCCTGCCTGAGGTTCCAGGGGAAACGGGGGGAAGTGTGGCGTTGATGCCGGCAAACATGAGTTTTGAGCAGGCTGCCACGGTCCCTTTTGGAGGGCGCGATGCACTGCATTTTCTACGCAAAGGCAATGTCCGAGATGGGCAAAAAATTTTGATCAACGGCGCGGGAGGCAGTATCGGTGTCTTCGCGGTGCAGCTTGCCAAATATTTTGGTGCTGAAGTGACTGCCGTAGACAGCACAGCGAAATTGGACATGCTGCGTTCGATTGGCGCTGACCATGTTGTTGATTACACTCGGGAAGATTTCACCGAGTCAGGTGTGGTCTATGATGTGATTTTCGATGTGGTGGGGAAAATTTCTTTTCCCAAAAGCAATAGAGTAATCAAACAAAACGGCACCTACCTGCTGGCGAATCCACTCGGCTCTCAAATCGTTCGAGGACCGTTGACCAGATTGACGACCGGCAAACAGGTTATTATGCAGACTGCGAGCGGGTCGATTGAAGACCTGCAATACCTCAAGGATCTCATCGAGACAGGGAAGATCACAACGGTCATTGATAGACAATATCCCCTGGAGCAAATTGTCAAAGCGCACAGGTATGTGGAAACCGGGGAAAAGGCTGGGAATGTGGTAATAACTTTAAGGAATCTGAGTTTACTCTGACACCATGTAAAAAGCTGCATGAAAAGAAGCGCAGTAACCACCTATGTTTGCTTGTTTGATACCGAAAATTCGTTGTATTATCTCGGTGATCTGATTTGGCAATGGTTGGGTTAATTTTTTTTGAAACCAGTAAATATACACTTAATCTATCTTTTGATATGATTTAATAAATCAATCTATCCTACTAAAAGACCCTTTGCATTTGGATAATAAATCGCCCCAATGAAAATAGCATTTGTCAGTCAATCGTATCCACCCATTATCAGTGGTGCTGCTATTGTTGTTCAAAGACTTGCTGAAGGGATTGCGGCACGCGACCACAAGGTAATGGTTGTGGCAGCCAGCGATTGCAGAAAAGCATATGTCAAGGATTCGGAAAATATTAACATCCATTATTTTCCATCTCTCAAGAATCCACTTCGAGTTGATCAAAGGTTCATATTAGGGCACCATAAGGAACTGGAAAGAGTTTTGCTTGATTTCAAACCGGATGTTATCCATCTTCATGATCCATTAAACCTGGGATTATCGGCTGTACGCATTGCACAAAAACACCAAATTCCTGTTGTGATAACCATTCACCAACTTCCCTGGTTTATCTCTTCTTCATTAAACACAACCGATTATGTAAAGCGAATCATTGAAAATGGATTGTGGCAATATTCCATGTGGTTTATGGCTCAATGCAGTATTTCCCTCACCCCGAGTAAAATGATAGCCGACATAATTAGTGAAAACACTCAATTTTGCCCTGAGGTGATCAGTAATGGTGTTGAAATTGATTTGTTCACTCCGTCAAGCAAAACGCCAAATGAAAAAAAAGCCCTGTGCGAAAAATATAAGATAAATCCTGATCAAGCCGCAATCCTTTATGTTGGAAGAATAGATAAAGATAAACGAGTGGATCTAGTTGTTGAAGCTGTAAGCCAGGTCATTAAAGAAATTGACGCTCAATTGATCGTGGTTGGGGATGGAACTATGAGGGGTGAAATTATTTCCCTGTGTCAATCTCTTGATATTTATGATCGATGCATCTTTCCAGGATTCGTACCAAAGAATGGAGACCTTCCAGGTATATTCAGGTTAGCAGATGTTTTTGTTACAGCTTCGGAAATCGAAATTCAGAGTTCAGTTGTTCTTGAGGCTATGGCGTCTGGAAAACCCGTTGTGGTTGTTGAATCTTCTTCAATGCCAGAATTTGTTTATGAAGCCCAAAATGGTTACCTGGTAAAACCGGGTGATTTTGAAGCGATCGCTAAAAAGATAATCTGCATCTTACAGGATCCAAAAAGAGCAGAGGCAATGGGAAAGGCAGGAAGAGAGATCGCTGAATTTCATTCCAACCAGAAATTCATCTCATCACACGAACAGCTTTACGCATCAATAATCCGGTCTGGTGTTCGCTGATTCTGCCCAAAATTCTCAAGCTATTGATCATTAATTCTCATAGTTAGACACCACCGTTTGTGGCGATATATTCATCCACAATCCGTTCGAGGATTTCCAGCGGGACGGCGCCATTGCCCAGAATGATGTTGTGGAACTCACGGATATCGAATTCATCACCGAGTTCCTCTTCTGCTTTGGCTCGTAATCGCAGGATCTCATCCATGCCAATCTTGTACGCCAGCGCTTGCCCGGGCCAGGCAATATAACGGGCGACTTCAAACTGCATCTGCCGTTTATGCATGCCGGTATTTGCCACCATGAAATCCACCGCCTGGTCGAATGTCCAGCGTCCAGCATGAATACCAGTATCCACAACAAGCCGCGCAGCCCTGAAAGCCTCGTACTGCAGGCGCCCCAGGTCGCCATATGGGTCATCAGCATAGACGCCGGTCTCCGCCATCAACTTCTCGGCATACAGCGCCCAGCCCTCCACGTAAGCTGTGAACAGGCTGCCGCGCCGGAAGGACGGCAGGTCCATTTCCAGCGCCAGGGCAATCTGGGTGTGGTGCCCGGGTACTGCCTCATGATAAGCCAGGGACGCCATGCCGTATCTTGGCTCAGAACCAGCAACCGCAGCGTAGAAAGCGCCCGGGCGCGAGCCATCTACTGATGGACCAATGTAATAACCGCCGCTGGATCCGGGGATGACGATCACATTTGCCGCGGGCTGCAGGTCGAGTACCTGCTCGCTGCGTGTTTTTGCGTCCTCGATGATGGCTTCATAACCTGAGACGATTTCTTCACCATAAAGCATGCCGCCGTCTTCTGCCACGCGCTCGTATAACGCTGGCAGGCTTTCATCTGCCGGATACCCCAACTGGTCAAAGACATTGCGCATTTCAGTATGGATACGCTCGAGTTCGTCCAAACCTTTCTGGAGAATCTTGTCCGGTGACATACCCGTGGTGGTGAAATGTTTCACCTGATAGGCATAATAGGCTTCTCCACCAGGGAACTGCCAGATGCCGTCATCCGTTGGGGCGCGATTTTGCAGGTCTTCCAGGTACGCGGCAAGAGCCCGGAATCCTGGAATGACGGATTTTTCGATCTCGCTTTCGGCAGATTGCAGCAGTGCAGATTTGTCATCCGCGCTGATGTTATCAAGGGCATTCACTTTTTCGGCAAAACTCGTATAAAAGGGCGTATTCTTAGGATGGGACTGGGCAATATCGGTGATATCACCGAGTGACCACTGCAGGATAAAGCGCGGGGTGATAATCCCTGCCTGTTCGCTTAATTTCATATTGTCGACCACCTGCTCGAATTTTGTGTCCACTTGCGAAAGACGCGTGATGTAGCCCTGGGCGTTGTCTAAATCTGTCACGGGATGTATGTCGGTGAAGAAGTTGATCAACTGGTATTGGACTCCGGTGATGAAATGAGTGACCGGATAAGCGTAGCGGGCGTAGGCTTCACCTTCCAGAACATCCTCCAGGAGCCAGGCGTAGATATCGTAGTTGAGCTGCTGGTCCGCCGTCAGGGATTCCCGGTCATAGCCCAGCAGAGCTTCCAAAATTTGGGCGTACAGCTCGTATGTCTCCAGGACGTAAGCTTGAGAGATGTCTGTCAAGGCATCATCGCCCAGATCCAAAGTCTTTCGAAAGACCCAACTCGGTGAGAGTTTCTGGATCCCGGCGCATAACGCTGTACCACGATTCCTCAAGGAACTGATCAAACGGTATACCATGCCACGGGTTTGGTGATAAATGCGCATTTGATCCTTGCCTGGAACCGGGCTCGTTTCCTGCATCCTCCGGATCGGATGACTTTCCTGTACCAGGGGTGGAAGTGTCTTGGATATAATCGCTGCTGTTCGCGGTCTCTTGTTTTGTGGCAGCCTGTTCTACCTGCCCATTCTCTTGTTCAATAGCCAGGGTTGGTGCCTGTGTGGCGGGTGGTGTAGTGGCGCTGCAGCCCAGCAGAAGGCAGGCGAGCAGGAATAATGCCAGGATGGTCAATGGTCTCATAATCCCTCCGATATGATTACTACCGGTCGATGGCGACTCTGGTTCAAGCAGGTTGAAAAACAATGGTTTGGGGGTTTTCTATTTTGGGCAATTCCTTTTTGGTAGGGATACCTAACATCCTTGAATTTTCACTTGACAATTTAATAATAGCCTCGTATAATCCCAAACCTTGTAAAATGTTTATCTGCTAAAATATTTATTAACTAAACATTGATCTGTTGTTGTTTGGAACTGAAAGGCTGAGATGATGATCGAGAAGAACCGGGAAGACCTGATCAACCAGATATTCCTCTTGATGATGAAGCGTTTTCCTCCCCCAAGACCGGATTTGGAATCCTGTAAGGGTTTGAAGCAAAGTGAATGTGTGCTGCTGGTGATGTTGTCTTTGAATCTGGCGGACAATCCGGATTCAATGACCGTCACTGCCATCAGCGAGTTGTTGAACATCACACCTGCCGGAGTCACTCATCTGATTAATCCTCTGGAGGAACTAGGCTGCCTGGAGCGGCTGCGCGACGCGAATGACCGCCGTATCGTCCTGATCAGCCTGACAGAAAAGGGCAGAAAGATGGCGGAGAGTTTTATGAATGAGCTGCGTGCAAAATTAACCGGTCTGGTCGATCATTTGGGAGAAGAAGATACCCGGACGTTGATCCGTTTGATGGGGCTGACTTTTGATTATTTCAGTCTTTAGGGTTCGTGTTTTTGGTGTCCGACATGGGAAGCTGCGGGCAAAGTTTGAATTAGTGGAGATGTAAAAATGATGTTTAAAAATTCGATCAAAATACTACTGCTTGCGCTGTTATTGGTGATAGGCGCGGCTGCATGTGACCGTCTGCCTCGTCCCCCAGGTGCTCCTTCTGTTCAGACTGAAGCCGCTGAACCGCAGATCGAGGTCGATCGATCACTCATCAGCGCCACGGGAGTTGTTGTCCCCGAGCAGGAAGCGGTTCTCAGCGTTTCCTCGGGCGGCGTTGTGGATGATGTGCTTGTAAAAGAAGGTGACAGCGTCAGTGCAGGTGATGTTCTCGTACGCCTTGAAGGCAGCGAACAGCAGCTGGCAGCCGTGACAGCCGCTGAGATGGAGCTGGTGAATGCGAGGATCGCCCTGCAGAACCTGTCCAGGGACACAGACCTTCTCGCCGCTCAGGCACTGCAATCTGCCGAAGCTGCCGAGCGCGCCCTCGAGGATCTGAACAACGTGGAGCTCCAACAGGCTTTGGCGCAGAAAGCGGTGGCTGATGCAAAGAAAGCGGTATCCACCACCGAGCGTAATGTTCGCTACCTGCAGTCGCCAGCCAGCCAGGCGGACATCGATGTCCAGAAATCCCGCGTTGTTGTTGCTGAAGATGTCCTGAACAACGCCAAAGAAGACTATGCCCCTTATGCCAATAAACCTGAAGACAACCTGACCCGCGCCAACTTGCTGGCGAAAAAAGCGCAAGCTCAGCAAATTTACGATGCCGAAGTCCGCCTGCTAAATGCCCTTCAAGGGACAGCCAACGAGGAGGACATCAATGTGGCACAGGCAAACTATGTCACTGCCCAGGCGCAGCTGCTTCAGGCGGAACGCGATTTACAGCGCGCCCTGGATGGTCCGGAACCCGGTGAAGTAGCCCTTCTCAAGGCACAGTTCGACAAGGGAAACCGGGATTTTGAGACCTACAGCGTTGGTCCGGACCCGGATGATGTCGCCAGGGCTGAGGCACGCGTGGCAGCCGCAGAGGACCAGCTGGCAGCAGCCCAGGCAGCCCTGGCTGACCTGGAACTGACAGCACCTTTCGATGGCATCATCTCGGCGGTGTATATCAATTCCAGCGAGTGGGTGGTGCCGGGCAGTCCGGTCATTCTCCTGGCTGATCTCGATCACCTGCAGGTGGAGACAACCGATCTCGGAGAGATCGATGTTGCCATGATCGAGGTTGGTGATAAGGCGATGGTTACTTTTGATGCCCTGCCAGACCTGGTCCTGAAGGGTGTTGTCAGCAGCATTGCGCCAAAGACTGCGCAGGGCTCGGGCGTCAACTATCCCGTGGTGATCGAGTTAAGTGAAATCCCCGCAAAACTGCGCTGGGGTATGACAGCCTTTGTGGACATCGATAAAGAGTGAAGACGGCGTTGTTTAGGGGCGAGGTAGACAGCAATATTTTGCCATATCCAGCGTATGAATGGTCACTTCCATGAAGCCAAACATAATTTCACGAATAATCCTGCTTTCGCTCAGCGTGTCGTTTTTTATGACCGCCTGTGCGACCGGGGTCGGTGAGACTCCCTTGCCTGGTCCTACGGCATCTACCCTCGAACCGCTGGTGAGTGCCTCGGGAGAGGTGGTGCCGGAACGCAAAGCGTTATTAAGTGTCAGCCTGGGTGGAATTGTTGAACAAGTGCTTGTTAAGGAAGGTGACCGGGTCCAAGCCGGGCAGGTGCTTGTACGACAGCAAGGGGCTGAACTTCAGAAAGCCAGGGTGTCTGCCGCCGAGTTTGAGCTGATGAACGCAAGGTCAGCGTTGGAGGCGCTGAACAAGGATACGGATGTGCTGGCAGCCCGGGCGCTGCGATCCGTAGAAATTGCAGAACGTGCTCTTGAGGATTTGAACAATCCTGAGATGCGGGAAGCACTGGTGAGATTGGATGTCGCCGCTGCTGAGAAGACTGCGCTCAAGGCTGAGAGTGATTTGGAGATTCTGACAGGTATTCCTGGGCAGCAGGCAATCGAGCAGGCATATGCGAACATGCTCCTGGCAGAAAACAAGCTGGAGATGACCCTCGACCAGATCGAGGATGTCGAATGGCAGTTGAAAAAGTACGCCCACTTCCCCAGCGTAAAGCGCAAGCTGGCTCGAGCGTTGGAGGGGCTTGAGTTCCAACGCTCATTGGATCAGCTCGCTCACAATAACTCACGCACCCGCTACAACAACCTGCTGCTGCCCCCAGATCCTGTTGATGTAGAGGCTGCTGAGGCTGAGTTTCGCGTCGCAAAAGAGACACTGAAGCAGGCAGAACGAGAATTAGCCCGGGTTATGGCTGGACCCAAGCCTGGGGATGTGGCTGTGCTGGAAGCCCAGATAGAAAATGGATACCAGGATTATGCCAGGTACAGCACGGGTCCTGACCCCGACGACATCCGGCGTGCAGAGGCACGCCTTTCGAACGCAGAAGCCCAGCTTGCTGCTGCCAGGCAAACGCTTGAGGAACTTGAGCTGGACGCTCCATTTGACGGCACGATCACCGATGTGCACATCCGGGTTGGTGAGTGGGCAATGCCCGGCAGTCCGGTGCTGCAGCTGGCAGACTTGGGATATTTGCAGGTGAAGACTACCAATCTTGATGAAAGAGAAGCAACCATGATCGGCTTAGGTGATCCGGTAATCGTCACCTTTGATGCGCTGCCGGGGGTGGAGGTCGATGGTATGGTCGCCAGGATTGTACCCATGCCTGTGCCGGGATTTGCTGTCAATTACCCCGTGTTTATTGATCTGGAAGAGATCCCGGAAGGGCTGCGTTGGGGTATGAGCGCCAATGTCGACATTGAATTTGAATATTAAGCAGATGGAAGATGGGGTAGGGTGAGTGCCCAGTCCTTTTTCCTGGCTTATGGGAAATAATATGCACCATATTCAAAACTTAATCATGAGCTTACGGGATGTCACCAAAGCATACGAGACCGGTGGAAGCCCTTTTTACGCGCTTAAGGATGTCACTGTGGATATCCAACTCGGGGAATTCTTGGGCATCACCGGAAAATCTGGCGCTGGTAAAACCACCCTGTTGAACATGATCTCAGGAGTCAGCGAACTGACATCTGGAGAGGTTTTTTTCTTTCATAATGGAAAAACCTCAACAACCAACATGGTGCCAATCCACAAGCTGAATGAGGATAAGCTTGCTTTGTGGCGTGGTCAAAACGTGGGCATCGTCTACCAATCTTTCGAATTGATGCCCACGCTTAACCTGGTTGAGAACGTAATGCTTCCCCCCGATTTTTCAGGCGGGTACAAGCCTGTTATCAGCAAGCAGAGGGCTTTGGAACTTTTACAGCTGGTTGAGATTGCGGAGCACGCATACAAGATTCCCGCCCATATTTCTGGTGGGCAGAAACAGCGCGTTGCCATCGCCAGGGCACTTGTAAATGACCCCGCGCTGATTATTGCAGATGAGCCCACAGGCAACCTGGACAGCGTCACTGCTGAAACGATTTTTCGGATTTTCTTGAAGCTGGTTGACCAGGGGAAAACCGTCGTGATGGTGACCCACGACGAAAGCCTGGCGTCGCGTTTTTCCCGCAGGCTGCATATCATCGATGGCGTCATTTCAATCCCGCCCGAAGATGGCCCTGGGCAGGTGTTAACCGTCGGTGCCGCAGCTATTTTATCTAAAGGTGATGACTCAGTGGAATTGTCCAGCCTTGTAACGTGTGATGAACCGGAACCCGAACCCGAAAGAATGCTTTTCGATCATCCCGCGATTGTTTTACGCGATGTCCATAAGGTATATGAAAACGCTGCCGGGAAATTTGTGGCTCTGAATGGGGTTGATTTACAGTTGAGTTATGGGCAGTTTATTTCGATCGTTGGGAAATCGGGCTGCGGTAAATCGACCTTGTTGAATATGATCACCGGTATCGACCATCCCACTTCTGGCGATGTTATTGTTGGCAACGAACACATTTATCAAATGAACAAAAGCGAGCGTGCCCTCTGGCGAGGAAAGAATATGGGTGTGGTGTTCCAATTCTTCCAGCTGCTGCCGACTTTAACGTTATTGGAGAACACGATTCTTCCCATGGATTACTGCAAGGTGTATGCGTTCAGTGAGCGTTCAGACCGGGCGATGGAATTGCTGAAAATGGTCGGTTTGGAAGATCACGCCTTCGATTTACCGGCAGCAGTCTCCAGCGGTCAACAGCAAAGCGCTGCCATTGCCCGCGCCCTGGCAACCGATCCAGCCATTATCCTGGCGGATGAGCCTACGGGCAACCTGGACTCGTGCTCCGCAGAAAATATTCTAAACATATTCGAGCGCCTGGCGGCTCAGGGTAAAACCATCCTGATTGTCACCCATGATCCCTCGATCACCCAGCGGACGGACCAGACCATCATCCTATCCGATGGTGAGATCATCGACCAGGCGGTCGCGCGCGCGCTTCCCTTCCTGACCCACCCGGAAATGCTGGCAGCCACCAGGCAGGCAGACAAAAAACAATTCGCACCGGGTGAGACTATCCTGCGCCAGGGGGAGTCCGTCGAATATTTCTTCATGATCGCCTCCGGCGCTGTGGAAGTCGTCGCCAGCCATGATAGGTCGCAAGAAACCAGCCTGGCTTGTCTGGGTCCGGGGCAGTTCTTTGGGGAGGTGGAACTCACCCGCGGCGGAACATCTATCGCAGCTGTGCGCGCTTCCATCCAGGGGGCTGAAGTCGCTCTTCTGTCTCGAGAAATCTTCACGGATTTAATCGCGGGTTCCCCGCTTTCACGTGAGGTTATTCAAGAAATAGCGGAGGACCGACTGGCTGAAAATAGAAGAAAAAGGAACACGGTCAAGTGAGCGCCGAAATTAAGCCCAATTTCCTGAAACCTCGCTGGAGCAAGGTGTTCGCCGATCTGTGGGGGGATAAGGCGCGCACGGCTCTGGTGGTTGCTTCGATCGCTGTCGGTGTTTTCGCTGTGGGTATGATCATCAGCGCCTTCGTCATCTTGAGCGAAGACATCGATTCCAGTTATGCGGCTATCAATCCGGTAAATATCGAGATTTGGACAGACCCCTTCTACGAGGACTTGGTTCGGGTGGTAGAAAAGGTTCCTGGAGTGGCGGACGTTGAAGGACGCCGTTATTTAACCGTACGGGCTAAGAAAGGCGATCAGAACTGGCAGACTTTGTCTCTGGTTGGTGTTGCAGATCTTGAAAACATCTCCATAAACCAGCTTATCACGCTGGATGGCACCCAAACTCCTGGCAGAGGCGAAGTCATCATCAGTGATGATTTTAATGCCAGTACGGGATTCCAGGTTGGCGACGTGATTGAGGTGGAACTTCCTGCTGGTTTAACCCATCACCTCAAGGTTGCCGGGAATGTTACTGACCAGACCAGTGCCAAACCCGATACCGATATTAACAGCGACGCTTTTGTCTCCTTGAACACGCAAAGGTCCATGGGCTTAGGCTCCAATTTCAACCGCCTCTTAATCACTGTCGAAGGTGATGGCAGTGATGAGGGATTCATTTCTGCGGTTGCTGCAGATGTGGAAAACAAATTGGAACACCACAACCATAATGTTTATAGGACAAGAGAAACACTTTCCAATGAACACCCAATGACGGATACGCTTCAGGCAATGATGGGTATTTTAGGTGCATTGGGTATTTTGATCACAATTTTGAGCGCTTCGCTGATTATCAACATGCTCAATGCCATGATGACCCAGCAGCTGCGCCAGATAGGGGTGATGAAGTTGATAGGCGCGCGCAGCCTCCAAATACTAGGCATGTATCTGGCGCTGATTGTTGCATACAGCTTTATCGCGCTGGTCTTTGCCATACCTTTTGGCAGCATGGCAGGATATGCTCTTGCCATGTATGTGACTGATTTGATGGGGGCTGAATTACTGGGGTTTCGGGTCGTTCCAGTATCAATTTTGGTACAGGTGCTGATTGCTTTCTTGATCCCATTGGGCGCTGGTTTCTTTCCGGTGAACAAGGGCGCTAAGACCAACGTCCGCCGGGCGATTAGCAACTACCGTCCGGGCGGTGGAATATCCAGCCAGGGTTTCCTGAACCGCAGCGGTCGCTGGGTGCGCTGGATTTCTCGCCCCATCTTACTCTCTTTCCGTAATACCTTCCGTAAGAAAGGTCGTCTGGTTTTGACGATCTTTACCCTTACAGCTGCAGGTGCTGTTTTCATCGCCGTTTTCAATGTGCGCGCTTCCATGGACACACTCATGGATCAATTGATGCAGCACTTTTTGGGAGATGTAACCATCTATTTTAACCAGCCTTATCACATCACTAAGGTTGACCGTGATTTGATGGATGTGCCCGGAGTCTCCGCTGTCGAAGGTTGGGGTAATGCCAGTGGTGATATTCTGGATTCGAACGGTGAAAAGGTTGTAGGACTCACTATCGTTGCTCCGCCTCAGGATACACAATTACTCGACCCGGAAATTACGGCGGGGCGCTGGTTGCTTCCTGGTGAAAAGAAAGCCATGGTGATTTCCGATACGATTTATAATTTTTATCCGGATCTGCAGCCTGGTGACAAATTGAAAGTTGAGCTTTCAGGAGGGCAAGAAGAGGATTGGGATGTGGTGGGGATTTTCCGCTTTGTGTCGATGCTTGGGGATCCCATGGCTTATGCCAGTTTTGATTATATGGCAGAGGAGTTGAACCTCCCCAACCGGGCTTTTTCTTTTCGCCTCACTACGCCAGATAGAGAGGGCACTGCTTTACAAGACTTGATCCAGCGTATCGACCGCCAGCTGGCAGACCGGGGTTACGCGCTCAATAGTATTTATTCTGGTTCCACTGTTCGAGATGGCGCCACGACTGGGATTAACACGCTGGTGATCTTCTTGTTGATCATGGCACTGCTGACAGCATTTGTGGGCAGTATTGGGCTGACGGGCACGATGAGCATCAATGTGCTGGAACGCACCCGCGAGATCGGGGTTATGCGCGCCATTGGCGCAGTTGATTTCGTCGTTATGCAGTCGGTGATCATCGAGGGGTTGGTGATTGGCTTGATTACCTGGGTGCTGGCGATCGGGTTGTCCTACCCGATAAGCCTGTCGCTGCTTAATATCATTGGTCAGGCGATGGACGGTTCCACATTTGCCCTGGTTTTCACACCATACGGGGTCTTCTTATGGTTGGCGGTTGTTGTGGTTTTGTCGATCATTGCCTGCATTATGCCCGCACGCAATGCCACTCGCCTGACGATTAACGAAGTCCTGGCGTACGAATGACGACGTATTATTGATTCACCAATCACTTTTGGGAATAAAGGATTGATCGGCATGAAAAATGTACCTCATGTCTTTGTACCACCAAAGAACAGGAGGAACCCATGCCGATCAACACGTTCAAAATACTTGGATTTTGAGAATTCGACAATTACAACCAACCGAAAGGATCACACGCATTCGCAATTTTGCCTGGCTGATCGTCGATAGGCTCTAAGTTGGTTTTGCGCATCTATTGTTGATTGTCAGCCTGGCTTGGCGGAAACGGACCATCCCGCTTGCCTGGACGTGGGTCAAGCACAAGAAAGGGCATGCTGCTGCGGAGATCCCTTTGGCATTGGTGACGTATGTTCACAGTCTCCTGCCTAAAGGGATAGCCGTGCTGCTGGTGGGTGACTTCGATTTTGGTAGTTGTGTGAAAAAACCTGGGGGGAGTGTGTGGTTGGGGCAGGGATGGTTGACACAATCCATGATCTATCCGGTGAATTTGCTGGCGCACTGGAAAGTAGGGGAAGATGAACCGTGGTGCTTGGCGACCAACCTTCCTGACCGGCATATGACCTTGCAGGCATACGCTCGGAGAATGTGGATTGAAGAAACCTTCGGTGATTTGAAAAGCCACGGCTTTGACCTTGAATGCACCATGCTCCGTCATGCAGACAAACTCTCTCGACTGACCCTGGCTGTGGTTTTGTTATACGTCTGGTCAATTTCCATTGGCACAAGAACGATCCGCAATAGCCAAAGAGAACAAGTTGATCGTAAAGATAGGCATGACTTGGGCATTTTCCAAATCGGCTTGCGTTTTATCGAACGTCTTTTGATCAATTCGCTCCCTTGTCCAATCAACCTCTGTATTTACCGATAAATCATCAAACTGTATGGTGGTTAGATATTGGTTCACTAATAATTTCACATCTACTCGTTTGTAATTTTCGGATTTTGTGGTTAAATGATGTCAACAGGATTAAATCATTTTTTATCTCGTTATCCCAATTTGAACTTAAAAAAGGAGATGGAATTATGCTTACTGAGCGCATTCTTGGAGCCTTCACATTTCGCAAGGGAATTTATGCTGATGTTGAAAAGGACGCCACCTTCACCACGACTGCCTGGATACTGGTTGCCGTTGTTGCTTTTCTGAACCAGATTGGGTCCAATGCTTCGACCAATATATTCAATTGGTTAATTGGTGCCGTGGTGGGGACCATATTCGCGGTTATTGCGTTCGCAGTCGGAGCTTTTATCATCAATTGGGTGGGGAAAGCAGTATTTTAACGCCGAAGTTACATTTGAAGAAATGGTGCGAACCTTAGGGTTAGCTTATGTCTGGCAGGTTGTGGGAGTTTTCGGGGTTTTCTCCGCCTTTTCAATCGCACTTGCCTGCGTAATAGCACCCATTATGGTGATTGCGGTGATTTTAACAATTGTCGCCTGGTTCATAGCAGCCAAGGAAGCTCTCGATTTAGATTGGGGCAAGACGATTATTACGGTGATCCTCGGCTTTATCGCCCTGCTCGTCATTAATCTCATCGCAGGATGGGTATTAGGGTTGCTTGGAATAGGTGGTGCATTCTTGGGAGGTCTGCTCGGGTCTTAAATAAAACCAAAGTTGTTTTGGATCAACTTTATGCTTAATGGTGTCGGCACCTTGTGAGAGAATTATCAACTTTTGATCCATGGTCAAGGTGTTCGAGACAGGTCCACATAGGGACACAGTTCTATAAGACCCGACTTGCTACTAAGGAAATACTTGGCGATTCTACTTGTAAATTGAATTATGTTGTTCGGGTTTTCGTAATCTGACCGAAGTAAAGCTCCGTCTCGTAGTGGATGACGGTCTGGTCGGCAGATTGAAAACAGTCGAAGATTTCTTTCAAACGAGGATTCATGGCCTCGAAATTGGGTTCACCCGGCTGAGGGGCATGAGCGATAGATAAGGTCCGCCCAATCAACCCCTCCCAGCCGAAGCACTGCTGGTTAGGGAAAGTTTCGCGACGATAATCGCCTCCGAAGAAGCCAGGCAGATCCAGGGAATTCCCTGGCTGGTCGCGGCGCTGGGTTTCTGTCCAACCAGGGCAGTATTCGAGTAGTAGATCCGTATAAGCCTGCATGAATGGGTCAGGACCAGGCAGCATCCGGTTCCATACCAGAGCGACCCATCCTCCAGGAGTTAAAATGCGTTGGAATTCCAATCGCGTGCGGGTGAAATCGAACCAATGGAAAGCCATCCCGGCACTTACCAATTCCACGCTGGATGCCTTGAGTCCAGTCAGCCTCGGCAGATCCCGGCACACTGGTGAAGCGTGAAGAACCGGCAAGGATTTTCTCCCCAGCCATTCTCATTTCTTCATTGGGTTCCACACCGTACACCGCGCATCCGAGATCGAGGAACAGGCGCGCCAGCAGTCCGGTCCCTGAGCCGATATCTGCCACTCGCCAGGAAGATGACAACCCACACTCTGCTCGCAGTGTATCCACCACAGAAACCGGGTAGCCAGGGCGATACCGGATGTAATTTCCTGCACGTGTACCAAATATGCTTTTGGGATCGAATTGTGTCATTGAATCCTTTCTGCTCCGCATTGAAATCCAGGCGGATCTACTGGAGAGAGCCTGAGAACCCGGTACGTAAGGTATTTGCGAACGAATTGAGAGAACACCATAAAATTAAAAGGATGTTTGATTGAAATCCGTATCTGAAGTTTACCAGTTCCGTGGTTACCTGTTTGGCATTTATACTGATTGCAATCATGATCCTGTCGCACGCACCAGTATTCTTTGGCTTTCGTTCCTGGATCGAACTTCTGGATCAGGCAGGTAATCCTTGTGCTCAATCAAGATTAGTCCCAGGCACCTTTCCACTGCTGTACTATTTCTGGTGAAAACAGACCAGAAGGATCAAAGCCGTCTGGTGCTGATAGGAAGGGGAACAATCGCAGCTAAAAATCAGTCAGGTGTCCGCTGACCAGCACGTCACATACGACGAAAATCAGGAAGAAGGGATCAGCCACCTCGTTTGTACTTATTCTCCTGTATGGTCGAGTCAGTCGATGTCTGCGGAACCAGATGAGAAAGTGCCTGCCGGCCTATCGGCACGAGCACGATGCCCATGGACAGGAAGGTCATCACCCACCAGCCAATTCGTCTTTCCCTCTTATTCTTGTTCGTGATCAAATCTACTTGTCTGTAAGTGATTTGGATGGTGTCTGATTATTTTGCCCCTATACGGCTTAATTGATGCAAAAGAAGTTTATGCGCATTACCCTGTGATGTAACCACAAAAAGCAGCAGTCAGGTGCAAAGAGAATGTAGTTTGAGTATGTAGCGGCAAATTAGCCGGGAAAAAAGTGCGAGGCACTTGAAGCGATGAAATCGCCAGTGCCTTGCACTTATGAAATACTCACTTTATGAGCCTGGGTGATCGCCTCTGCTCGCGAAGAGCCCCCAGTTTTCTATACAATCCTTTAATATGGTAGCGTACCGTGTTCGCGCTGGTAAACAGACGCTCTGCTATGTCTTGATAAGTTAATCCTTCGCTCATTAATTTTCAGTACTTCCATCTCTCGCTCAGACAGGGCCTCAACCAGGTCAGGGTGAGAGATTTGATCCTGCTTTTGGCGGATCAATTCTGGAAATTCATTGAAATGAATTTGCGCAAAAGGATGATCTGGTAATTGCTTCAACAATGATTGCATCGCTGGATCTTCCTTGATGAAGGCATAGATTTCGCCCTCCGGTTCAGCAAGAGCAAGTGCGCATTGCAGGTCGCTGAAAGACTTTCATTTCCAAGATAAATGGACCTGCCCCAGCAGGACAGCTTCTAAGGTGTGATGGTTAGCCAGCCGTTCATGATCATTGGCTAATCTGTCGTGGTAAATGGCTTCAGGGAGCAGATTTTGTTCTTCGAACCATTTGCTGGTCCGTTCGTGGAGTTCGGGTATTTCGAGCGGATACGTTTGGTTGAGTTGCTTGCACAACACTTCTGCAAAGAGGTAATGAGTCGCCTGTGCCGACTTGCTCCTTTCAAACGCGCAGCCAACTGTTCATCGAGTAAAAAGGTCCCCCATCACAAGTTGTTTCGGAAGAACTCCACCGTTCGCAGCATTGCCTGGTCAAAATAGGGTGAGATCAGGTTATGCCCCCCACCTTCATAGGTATAGAACTCGTACTCCTTGCCATTCACCTGTAATACAGCCGCGAGGTCGAATGAGTACCTGATATTCACTACTGGATCATCCTGCGCATGGTGAATTTGCAATGGGCTGACAAGGAACTTGATATTTTCCGTCAAGGACACGGCTTTCCAAAAATCGACCTGGGTGTTCGGACGACCATAAGTGTTAAAAATTTCCTGCGACCTTCTCGGGCGGTCAGGTGTTTCCTGGGTTTCCAAGGTGGCGGGTGGCCTGTATGTATTGTCGTCGATCCCGTAGGTTACGAAATCCTCGTAGCTATAGACAGCCCCTGCCCAGATCACCCCTGCTTTGATGTCCGGCTCGAGCAGCATCGCCCGTAAGACCAGATTGCCAGCCATGCTGTGACCCCACATCCCGATCCCCTGGGGGTCGATCATGTCCAACTTCTGCAGGCTCTTGAGCGCGGCGATCGAGTCGATGGTGTACCCGGGCGAGAAATACGACCCGGACGGTTCACCCTCCGAGAATCCATGACCGCGATAGTCGATCTTAAAGACCACAAATCCACTCCTTGCCAGGTAATCTATGTACGCAATGTATCGCTCCGTGGTGCGATAAGCAGCCGGCGGTATATACCCGTGATTGAAAACGATCGCCTTAAACCCGCCTTCCGGCGGTTCCATGGAGGGGACCAATAGAAGACCGAAGATTTTGTTTCCTTCCGAGATATAACTCACTAGGTGCTGGTGATAATAATGGGTTTTGGGGAGTTCTTCCTCGAAAGTGATCTCACTACCGGTGATCTCCAGTCCTCGCAGGTACTCGATGGTGAGCTCTCTGCCGACTTCAAATAAGACTTCTGTTTCTGTGGGGATTGGAGAGGCGGTTATCCTAGGGGTCTCAGTCTGCCGGGTAAAGACCGGGGGTTTGGTTGCTGGAAATTCGAAGGCAGTCGGGGATGGGACCAATGTAGCCACAGCACTCGAGACAGTTTCTGTGGATGGAGATAACACCGTTGGAGAAGGCGGAACGGCGCTACAACCCACCACAAACGCCAGGAGAATGATCGCAATCAGGGTCATAAAGTGTAAAGCAATTTTATCAGTGAAACTTCAAGCAACACCTGAGTAAGCTTCTCTGGCTCGTCCCACAAGACGAGTTTTGCTGCGTTCTCAACGGGCACGAACTCGATCCATCTCCGCGATAAATGGATCTGCCCCCGCATGATCGCTTCTAAGGTGTGATATTCCACCAGGTCAGCCAGCCGTTCATGATCATTGGGTAACCTGGCATGGAGGATGGCTTCAGGGATCAGATTTTGTTCTTCGAACCATTTGCTGGCTCGTTCGTGGAGTCCGGGTATTTCATCCGGATACGTTTGGTTGAGTTGCTTGCACAACGCTTCTGCAAAAAGTTGATGATAGCGGTACCACTGGCGTTCATGGTCAAGATGAACGAGAAATCAATTTCTCTCTTCAATCTGCCTCAGGAACAGGCTGCTGTCCTGGCGACCAGTAAGTACGCTACACAAAGGGGCGGACAATCGATCGAGGATCACAGTTTTCTGTAGAAATCTCCGGATTTCGAGCATTTCACCTCGTGCCAGTAACCGGGTTTATTTTTCCTTTTTTGCCAGAGGCAGCCCTTCACCTTTCCATTCAAATAAAGACCCGTCATATACTGCCACATTTTCATTGCCAATCATTAAGTATGCCATGGCATTTACGGTGGCGGCAATTCCACCACCGCAGTAGGTGATTATTCGCCGGTTCCGACTGTCTCCTTTCAACTGCGCCGCCAGCTGATCATTTGGTAGAAAGGTGTTCCATTCAATCATCAGGTCTGTGAGTGGCAGGCAATTAGAACCGGGAATATGTTCTTTGTCGTGCCACTCTTGGTTCAGAGCATTCTCAACCAGTGCTTGTCAGTATCCATTGCCGACATGACTTCTTCCTTGCTGGCGAACATCGCTGGTTTGAAATCCGCCACGAATTGGGCAGGTGGATAGCTTCTCTCGCCCTGTTCAACAGCTCCCCTTGCCTTTTTCCATGCTGCTAATCCGCCATTCAGCACGCGCACATTTTCCAGTCCGGCATATCGCAGCAGCCACCAGGCACGTGTTGCACAGGCTAAAATCCCGGTGGTATACACAACGACCTCTGAATCATTGGCGATACCGATTTTACCAATCTGCTCAACCAGAATTCTCATCAGCAGCCAGCATTAATTCATACGGGCTATCGACATCTGAAAAATCCTGGTGGTCAAAAAAAGCAGCGCCTGGAATGTGACCCTTCCAGGTATTGCTGGTGCGCTGTCGGCATTTTGGCAATTTCTTCCGGGCTTAATCCAATGTAAAACAGGATGGTGGCATCGAATATCCGCATATCCGCTTTGTTAATCTTCGTTAGCAGTTCGTCTGCTTCAATGAGAAAACTACCGCGTTTCATCACAACCTCCTGAGCTAAAGTTTCTAAAAGTAGATCCACGAACGATTATAACCAAAACGATCCTTTTTCCATAGTTTTTAGCAGAAGCTGATGCCAATTACGCATTAGCTATAAACTTTACCTTTTTTCTCATATTTGTATCCTCTCCTACTCATATGGACTTAATTATGATTCTCTATAATCTCTTCATCCCTCTGCACCTTTCAGGATGCTGATTTATGGAACAGGAGCCATCCAGGACATCTATCCCGCAGATCAGAAAAGATTGGTCTGCCAGGGTTCAAAAACTAAAGACCTACTTCAAACGCGCTCTTCCATTTCTCCTCGTCTTCATCGCCGCTTTTCTGGCGGTGTTGCTTTACAACCGGCTTTTCCCTCCTCCTGCACCTTTGAGCCAGACTGATGTGAACAACAGCATCTCCCAGGCAATTGCCTCGGTCACGGATCCTCCCCCGTATTCCTCCTTTGTCTACCAGGTTATTCTTCCCTCCCTCGTTTATATCCAGACGAAAGGGACAGAGCTGTCCGAAGAAGGTGGGTTTGGTGTCGGCAGTGGGGTGGTGATCAATGAGAATGGGGATATCCTGACCGCACTTCATGTCGTCGAAGGTGCAGCGGAGATCGAGGTAATTTTTGCGGATGGTAAGAAAGCAGCTGCCGTAATCATTGCCGCCGAACCGGAGAATGACATCGCTTTGCTCCATCCGGAGGCGCTTCCGGAGCTGATCGTGCCTGCGGTTCTTGGAAGTTCAAGAGGAATGAGGATTGGAGATGAGGCATTTGCCGTTGGTAACCCTCTCGGATTGGCTGCCTCGATGAGCGCTGGTGTGATTTCGGGTTTCGACCGCTCGATACCCATAGAAGGAAGTGACCAGCGCCTAGAAGGTCTGATCCAGTTTGACACTGCTGTCAATCCGGGGAGCTCGGGAGGTCCCTTATTGAATCGCCAGGGTCAGGTGGTGGGGATTGTAACTGCCCTTGCCAATCCCTCCGACCAAAATTTCTTCGTCGGTATTGGTTTTGCTGTACCCATAGGCACCGCCGTATCTGCAGCAGGTGGCAATATTGATTATTAATCAATCGCCAAATATTCGCACAAAACCATAGAAACGCACAGTTATTCAAATGGAAGGAATCATGCAACAATCTCAACCTGGTAACAACGACAAACCAATGGAAAAAGTTTTATTCGAGGTCAAAAAGATCATTGTGGGTCAGGATATCCTGCTGGAACGTCTCGTCGTCGCCCTCTTAGCGCGTGGTCATATCCTGGTCGAAGGTGTGCCCGGTCTGGCAAAAACCATGGCAATCAAAACCCTTGCTGCCTCCATCGGAGGTCAATTCCAGCGGATCCAATTCACACCGGACCTGGTTCCAGCAGATCTTATTGGAACCCGCATCTATAACCAGAAGACCGGTGAGTTCAACACCTCGCTGGGTCCTGTCTTTACCAACCTGCTCCTGGCGGATGAGATCAACCGCGCGCCCGCCAAAGTTCAGAGCGCTTTACTGGAGGTCATGCAGGAACGCCAGGTCACCATCGGTCGCGAGACCCATCCGGTGCCCAACCCGTTCCTGGTTTTAGCGACCCAGAATCCAATCGAATCGGAGGGTACTTATCCTTTACCAGAAGCGCAGGTGGATCGTTTTATGCTCAAGGTGCTGGTGGGATATCCAACCCAGACCGAAGAGTTTGTCATCGTTGAGCGTATGACCAGCGCTTTGCAGTCCGCTCAACAGGTGATCGATACACAGAAATTGTTGACCTTGCAGCAGGCGGTTGATGCTGTTTACGTGGACCCAGCCTTGATCGACTACAGCGTCAGGCTGGTCACGGCAACTCGCAGTCCGCGCATGGTTGGGCAGGCGGATCTGGAAAAGTTCATCTCTTATGGCGCCAGCCCGCGGGCATCCATCAACCTTATTCTCACTGCCAGAGCCCTGGCGTTTGTGCGTGGGCGCGGTTATGCATTACCGCAGGACGTGCGTGACCTGGCTCTCGATGTGATCCGCCATCGCCTGGTGCTGTCTTATGAGGCATTGGCAGACAATGTCAGTCCTGATGACCTGCTTCACCGTATCCTGGATGCTGTCGCTATGCCCGAGGTCCCGCTGCATGAACGAGCCAATCTACCTGTCTCAGCTGCGGTCTGAGACGCAGGAGCGCATTTTTTTGGGGAATAACTCGCCGGAGCATATTTTACAGCGCCTGGAGTGGCAGGTCATCCGCCGTCTGGATGGATTACTTCAAGGCGATTATCGCACATTGTTTTACGGGGATGGGCTGGATTTTGCCGATTTAAGGGAATACCAGCTCAAAGACGACATCCGCCATATCGATTGGAATGTTACCGCCCGGATGGACAGCCCTTATGTGCGACAGTATGTTGAAGACCGTGAGCTTACCGCATGGTTCTTGCTTGACATCAGCCCATCGATGGGCTTTGGTCCTCAGGATCAAACCAAGCGCGCTCTGCTGGTGGATTTTGTCACCACGCTTTCCAGGCTACTCACCCGTGACGGGAACCGTGTTGGTGCCATCATTTATTCGGACCATGTTCACGCCACCATTCCCCCACGCGGAGGCCGCATCCAGGTGCTGCGCATCACCCGCGAGCTTCTTCGTGATTTACCACTCCACGCTGGCACCCCCACTGATTTAAACTTGCTGCTCAGCGCCGGGTTGAATACGTTTAAACGCCGCTCGCTCGTTTTCCTGGTATCAGACTTTTTCAGCAAGCCTGGATGGTCCAAGCCGCTGGCATTGCTCAACCGCCGACATGAGCTGATCGCTGTGCGCCTGTGGGATTCGCTTGAGGATCAGCTTCCCGATGTGGGTTTGATTATTGTTGAAGACGCGGAGACAGGCGAGCAATTGCTTGTGGATACAGGGAATCCTGAACTTCGCCTGCGTTTCCACGAGATCACACAACAGCGTAAACTCACCTTGAAGGAGGATTTGACCAGAGCAGGGGTTGACCTGTATGCGATCTCTACCGCTGAGGATCTGGTCAAGGGCATCATCCGCATCGCTGCGCTGCGTAAAAAAAGGAGGAGGTAGAACTTTGCGGGCAGGTTGTTGCTGATGAGCCTGATCTGGTCATGGGCGCTCATTTTTCTCCTGTTCATCCCTCTTGCGATTTGGGGCTACGTAGTCGCGCTCAAAAAGCGGCAGCAATCTTTAAAGGCTTTAAGCGCTTTAGGGCTGGTACAAAATGGTTCTGATAAACAGCCTGGTTGGCGCCGCCACGCACCCCCACTATTTTTATTACTCGGTCTGGCATTCCTGTTATTCAGCCTTTCCCGACCTGAGATGTATGTTGATCTGCCCCGTTTTGAGGGTACCGTTATACTTGCTTTTGATGTCAGCAACAGCATGCTGGCTGAAGACCTGGAGCCAAACCGCATCGAAGCAGCAAAAAATGCCGCCCGGATTTTCGTCGAAAACCAGCCTGCCGCCATCCGGATCGGTGTGGTCGCCTTCAGCAACGGGGGATTGGTGGTGCAAACTCCTACCGATGACCGCACTGCTGTGATGGATACGCTCGACCGGCTTACGCCTCAGGGAGCTACTTCATTGGGACAGGGTATCTTCACAGCCCTTAATGCTATTGCTGGCGAACCGATCTCGATTGATCCGGCAATCCTGGATGAGGTTGTCTTGTCAGAAGAGGGATTGGTTTCTCCGGATGGTGTCTTATCTTTAGAGATCGGGTATTTTCCATCATCCGTCGTGTTGCTGTTTACGGATGGGGAAAATACCGCCGCGCCTGACCCGATAGTGATAGCCCAAATTGCCTCGGAAGCAGGTGTGCGTATTTTTCCTATTGGTATCGGCAGCCCGCAGGGCACGGTTTTACAGGTGGATGGTTTCAGTGTGCTCTCGAGCCTGGATGAGGGTTTCCTCAAAGAGATCGCCAGCCTGACAAACGGCAGCTACTACCATGCGTCTGATGAAGAATCCATGCTAGAAGTTTACAAACAAGTTGATTTAGGTTTGAGCATCCGCGGGGAGAAGATGGAAGTGACTGCAGTTTTTGCCGGGCTGGGGCTGGTTTTCTTACTGACGGCTGGTGCTCTCTCCTTCGTATGGTTTGGGAGGATCCCCTGATGATTTTCCTTTGGTATTGGCTCTTACCCCTGTTCCTGATCATCCCGCTTTTAATCGGGTTGTATATCTGGAATCTGGAACGCAGGCGCAAATTCGCTGTCCGCTATTCAAACATTGCTGCCATTCGAGAGGCTTTGCCCAGACGTTCCCGTTGGCGGCAGCATTTGCCTTTTTTGCTTTTTCTGCTGGCAGTGGCAGGTTTATTGATGGCATTTGCCCGTCCTGTGGTTGAAATTGAAGTCCCTCTCAGCCGGACAACCATCATCCTTGCCCTTGACGTCTCCCGCTCCATGTGTGCCACGGATGTTGACCCAAACCGCTTGACTGTTGCCCAGGAAGCAGTCCTTGCTTTCATCGAGGAACAGGCAGCTGATACCCGCATCGGCATTGTAGCCTTTGCGGGGTTTGCAGAGGTGGTTGTGCCTCCCACCCATGACAAGGAGCTGCTCAAGGAGGCTGTTGCTAACTTTACCACCTCGATTGGCACGGCAATCGGTTCGGCTACGCTGAAATCGATCGATGCCATCGCGGCTGTGAACGATGCTGTAGCCCCAAGCGGCGTAAACCTGGCGCCGGTTGAAGGCGCCCTCCCGGCTGAGGCTGGCTTTTTTCAGCCGGACATCATCGTTTTACTCACCGACGGCGCCAACAGCCGCGGACCCAGACCTCTGGACACCGCTTTGCAAGCAGCGGGTCGTCAGGTGCGCATTTATACGATCGGGTTTGGCTCTACCGATCCGCAGCAGATGGTCTGTTCTCCTCAACAGTTAGGCTCGGACACCTTCCGCGGCGGTTTTGGGGGTGGTGGAGGCTTCCAGGGAGGAGGTGGTGGTTTTGGGGGAAGAGGTAATTTCCGCCGCTTCCTGTTATTGGACGAGGACACCTTGCAGGGTATGGCAGACCTGACCGGAGGTTCCTATTATCGCGCTGAAGATGCTGATCAGCTCTACGATGTTTTTGTCAACCTGCCGGCTGAGTTCGTGCTGCAAAAAGAGCGTGTTGAGATCACCGTTCTCTTCTCGATCCTGGGCGCTATCTTCGCTGCCTGTGCTTTCGTCCTGTCCCTGCGCTGGCAGCGCTTCCCCTGACAATCTACTGCTAGTTACCACTTTAGAGCGGATAGATTCATGCCTCTCAACTGAAGCCCATCCACTTCCGGGCGCCTGTCCCGCAGGCAACTTTATTATAATAACGGTTACTGCCCTCATGGTCCCCACCACCTCTTACCTCATTTGCGCTACACCACGGTCCGGCAGCACTTTACTCTGTGAAGCTTTACGCAGTACAGGTCTGGACTTCCGGATGAGTACTTCGGTCTAATGCATTCAGCCTGGTACTGGGAGCAAGAGCAGCCCCAGGTGCTTGATAACCTTGAGTTCAACATGGAGATTATCAACAGTTTCATCACCCAGATCGCCGTACACGAAACTGCCTGGCAGGAGTTCTTTGTCCGGATTGGTGGTCATATTGGTACCGAACCATACGTGGTTGTTTACGAAGATTTTGTGAATGCATACGAGGAAACTGCAAAGACAATTCTCCAGTACCTTGGTGTTCACTTTGACGAGCCACTGGTCTTTGCTCCACGCCGTCTCAAGCGCCAGGCTGATGACCTCAGTGACGAATGGGTGCAGCGTGTGATTGATCTTTACAGGGATTCTTTCCGCATGTAGGTGAGACTTTATCGACGTAGAGAGTAAACAATGAAAACCATCCTGCCTTTCTCCAGCTTACTCCTTCTCTTCATTCTCCTGATGGTAGGTTGTCTTCCTTCGCAGACCGTCACGGAGCCAGTTGCACCTGATTTCAACACCCTGGTCTGCGAGGTTTTCTACAGACCATCTCCTGGTAGCGGTATGCAGTCCCATCCTCCGCTTGTCTTTAAGGGTGGCAACGACTTGCAGTCTTTTCAGTTCGATGACATGGCTTTCGAAGCCAGGTTTCAGGATGATGAATACGAAGGTCGCGCTCTATCCACTATCGTCACGGCACTGGAAACTGGTGTTGAGATTTCGCGTACTCTGTACCAGTTCGGCTCACAAAATCCTGTCGAAAACCAGTTCGTCGGCGGGCACGGGTTTACTGGCTTAACTATGTCTTTCACCCGACGACATCTGCCGAGATCCAGTATTTCTGCAGGGTGGAGCACAATGAGTAGTCTGGACCAAATCCTGCTTTTTTTACTCCTGGTTTTGGGTGGTTCAGCCATCTTCGTTTTTGGTCTGATTTCCTTTGCCGTCTTTGCCCTAATCGCTTACGCTCTGCAGGCAGGAGCCATTCGAGCTTATTCATCCCTGCTAAATGCCCTGCCCTGGATCCTTCTGTTCGTCTTCGCCAACGCCACCATGGAAGAGCTTTGGTTCCGGGCGATCTGCCTCAGACCCTACGACCAGCTCATTGGTCGGGTTGCTGCTGTGTTAGTCATCTCTGTTGTTTTCGGCGCATCGCACATCAACGCCACTTACGAATTTCCCGGTGGAGGCTTTGTTTTTGGGATAGTCGTCTTCCTGCTCGGCGTGGTTGGCGCCTGTGCGATGTACCGGACAAATAACCTGGTTGGAGCCGTGTTGTTCCACGCCGGTTATGACCTGGTCATCATCACCTCCGTCCTTGCGACGGTGTAATAAAGCGCATCCATGATAATTAAGAGCGGTCTCGTATCTGTCACCTTCCGTGCTCTTACCCCAGACGCGATAATTTCACTTGTCAGGCAAGCCAGGCTTGATGCCATCGAATGGGGTGGAGACGTCCACGTCCCCCACGGTGACCTCGATACTGCTCGACTTGTCGGGCGTGCAACTCGCGTCTGCCGGGCTCAAGGTTGCCGCATATGGTTCTTACTATCGTGCTGGCGAGTCCGAGGTGAAAAATCTCAACTTTACCACCGTCCTGGAGACCGCCACTGCTCTTGGTGCTCCCCTCATCCGCATCTGGGCTGGAAACCGCAGTCCTCAGGATGCCGATGAAGCTTATCGTTCCCGAGTTGCCGCCGACACCAGCCGTGTAGCCGCGCTGGCTCAAATCGCTGGAGTCCGCATTGCTTATGAATATCACCCCCAAACCCTCACAGAGACCCCTGAGTCCGCCGTCTCCTTGCTCAAGGTGGTTGACCACCCCAACCTGTCCACGTACTGGCAGGTGCCGCTCGATGCAACTCTCGAAGACCGTACCCGCAGCCTGGAGGCAGTCCTGCCGTTTCTTTCTAATTTTCATGTTTATCACATGGTCTCGTTCCATGGCGAAGTAAGGCGCCAGCCTCTGTCGGGTGCGGAATCTGCCTGGATGAAAGACCTTCACGCCATCGACCGCACCATGCGCAGCCATTATGTCTTGCTCGAGTTCGTCCAGGATGACGATCCAGCTAATTTTCTGTGCGATGCCGCCGTCCTGCGCGGCTGGCTCGAAGCCATATCCACCGAACAAGGATGATTACATGACAGCCAATTTTCCAGTGACCGAATTCGATCCTCTCACCTCAAGCCCTGGCGAAAGACATCGTCCCCGGTTTTAGCGTCGGCGAGGTTGCTGAATGCCAGTTTTACACCGGCGGTTTCAACCACACCTATCGCCTCAAGACCAACTCCGGTACCTTATACTACCTGCGCGCTTACCGCAAGCCGTGGCGCACCCTCGCCGACATCCGCTACGAGCTGGATGTGCTCAATCACCTCAAGACTAAGGGTTTTCCCGCAGTTCAGCCACTGCCATACCAGGATGGTGAGTATTACTGTGCTGTGCCTGCCCCGGAGGGTGAGCGTTACCTCACTCTCTTTACTGAGGCGGTTGGTCACGAGGTCTCATATGACCACGAGCCTGAGAAGATGGCACGCCGTTACGGTCAGGCGGTGGCGCAGATGCACAATGCCCTCGATGATTTCAGCAGCCCGCATCCGCGCTTTCATCTGGATATCGAGCACTTCATCGACCAACCTCTGCACACGATTGCTCCGTTCCTCGTCCACCGTCCCGTTGATTGGGACTATGTCCAGCACTTCGCCGAGACTCTTCGCCAGCACATCCTTGCTGCCCCGGCGGAGGCGCTCGAGCAGGGTTTCTGCCACGGCGACTTGCAGGGCTACCATGCCAACCATGCCATCCATGCCCCGGATGGTACGTTGACATTTTTCGACTTCGACTGCGGTGGCTATGGCTACCGCACATACGACCTTGCCGTGTTCCTGTGGTGCTGCCGCCTTCAGGATGCCGTCTCAGCTCGTTGGGAGTCGTTCCTTAGTGGTTATCGAGAGATCCGCATCGTTAACGATCTCGACGTCCAGGTGGTGCCATTGTTCGTCTGTGCCCGGTATCTGTGGCATATGGGGGCTCATACCCGTAATGCCCCCCAGTGGGGTACCCAGTTCATTAACGATGTCTACTTCGACAACCACCTGGCGAACCTGCGTTCGGCTGAAGCGGATTACTTGAAGGGGTGAAATATGAAACCTGGCAATCTGAACATACCTTCTCGTATTGAAACCAGGCGTTTATATCTGCGGTGCTATAGCCTTGATGATAGTTCCTGGTATTACCTGATGAGCCAGCGGAACAGGGTTCATCTCGTGCGTTATGAGTTGGGAAATCCCGTGCTCTCGATCAACCGCGAATCAGACGCAAGCAGAGTATTGGATGAATTTGCCCGGTGTTGGAACGCGTGCGAAGCCTTTTTCATGGGTGCCTTTTTGTATGAGACGGGTGAATTTGTCGCCCAGATTTACATCGGGGTGGTCACCTGGGAATTGCCTGAATTTGAGATCGGTTATTTTGCAGAAGTAGACCACCAGGGGATGGGGTATGTATCGGAAGGTGTGAGGGGTGCTTTGAATCTTTGTTTCGATCACTTGAAAGCTCATCGAGTTCGCCTGGAGACGGACGACACCAATCTGCCCAGTATATGCGTGGCTGAAAAATGTGGTTTGATCCGTGAAGGACACATTCGCCAGAACAAACTGAATCCAGACGGCACCATCTCCGGGACGCTACATTATGGCTTGCTGCGTAGTGAATATAACCTAAGTGAATGAATAAATCCTAAAAAATATTCAAATTCAGACCCATTTGGTGATTTAAGCTATACTAGAGGTAATTGATTAAAGCCTGTCTTCGAGTTTGGAGGTAAATAAGATGAGTGACCAACAGGATTGGAACCAGACCGTGATTAAGGAGTTCCGTGCCAACCAGGGCAAGGTTGGCGGTTATTTTCAGAACATGACACTGCTCTTGCTGCATACCACAGGCGCTAAGAGCGGGAAAGAGCGAATCAACCCGCTGGCGTACATCAAGGATGGTGACCGCTATGTGATTATTGCCTCGAAAGGTGGCGCGCCGTCTCATCCGGATTGGTACCACAACCTTGCTGCTAACCCGGATGTTTATGTGGAGGTGGGAACCGAGAAGTTTGCTGCCAGCGCCACGATTACCGAGGAACCAGAACGCACGAGGCTGTTCACCCAGGTGGAGACCCTTTACCCCGGTTTTAAAGATTACCGCATGAACACAGACCGCATCATCCCGGTCATTACTCTCACCCGAAAATCGTAGCGACCAGGGATCGATCAATTTTAAGAGAAGGCTGTTTTCTGGACAGCCTTTTTCTATCAGTGTCCATGCACGTAATCTGTGTACGGTGGCTGCATATTAGATAAATCGGTGGAAATCACCGTTGATCTGTGAAATCTGGGTTCCTCTCCAAAACTTCCTGTAAAATAGTCTTTACAAACTGCAGGAGGATTACCTATGCTCTCCAAAAGCTTCCCCCGTTATACAGACTACAACCCGCGTGTACCCATCTGGTGCGTCACCCCAAACCGTCCTGGCTGCATCCACCGTTTCTTCGACACCTCACCCATCAGCCCCTCAGGCAGATACCTGGCGGTTTTCCAACTCCCCTTTGAGGACCGGCAGCCCGAACCTGGTGAACCCGGGAGCATTATCCTCGTTGACCTCCAGACCGGGGAAGACCGCCTCGTCGCCGACACGTGCGGCTGGGAGCCGCAGATGGGCGCTAACCTTAACCTGGGGCGCCAGTGATCATGAGCTTTTCTTCAACGATGTCGAAGTTGAAACCTGGCAGCCCTTTGCATGGAAGCTGGACCCGCTTTCTGGCGCGCGTCAGAAGATGGGCGGGACCTTGTACCACGCCTCGCCAGATGGGCGCTGGTTGATCTCAGCCAACATGACCACCATGCGCAAGACACAGCCCGGTTACGGCGTGAGACTGCCCGATGAACTGGTTCGCCGCAACGTGGGTATGGTGGCGGATGACGGTTTTTACCTCACTGACACCGCCACAGGCGAATGCCGCTTGCTGGTCTCGATCCACGACCTGCTTACCAGGGCTGACCCGCCTGTCCGAATTGAAAATCCCGAGCAGTGCGAGATCTACGGCTTCCACAGCAAGTTCAATCCCCAATCCGACCGCCTGATGCTCAGCCTGCGCTGGTTCCCGGCAGCGGATAAGCCGCGCTGGGATATGTTCAGGGAGGATTTCGAGTCCGTGCGATATGCATGGGTGACCATGAAGCTGGATGGCAGCGAGATGCACTGCGCCGTTGGACCCGAGCAGTGGGAAAAGGGAGGGCACCACGCCACCTGGTTTCCCGATGGCTGGCAGATCTCGATGAACCTGAACATCGACCGCGATGTGCTGCGTTTCGTCCAGGTGAATGCCGATGGGAGCGGTTTGCGCAAGATGCTTGAGGGTGTTGTCGGTTCCGGGCATCCAACCGTTCACCTGGATGGCAGACACATCCTCACCGATACCTATACCATGGAAGCCTCAGCCTATGGAGACGGCACCATCCCCCTGCGTTGGGTAGACCTGGAGACAGGGGAGGATCAGGTACTTGTGCGCATCAACACTGCCCAGCCCTGCAAAGACGGCGTACTGCGCATCGACCCGCATCCTGCCTGGGACCGCACCTGGCGTTACGTGATCTTCAACGCCTTTGTTGGCGGGACTCGCAGGGTGTTTGTCGCGGACATGCAGCCTCTATTGGGATAATTGATCTGGAGGAATATCGATTGTGAATACAACTCAGAATCGCCATCGTATTCGACCATGGGTGAAAAACCCTCGCTATTGGCAGTACAAGGGTAAACCGGTCTTACTCCTGGGTGGGTCGCGCGAGGATAACCTCTTCCAAATCCCGGACATCGAGGAGCACCTGGACCTGCTCGCCAGCGTTGGGGGTAACTACATCCGCAACACGATGAGCGATCGCGATGAGGGAGACGTTTACCCTTACCATCGCCTTGAGGGCGGGCTATATGACCTTGACCAATGGAACGACGAATATTGGCACCGCTTCAGCACTTTACTGCGCCTGACAGAGGAGCGCGGCATCATCGTGCAGATCGAGGTCTGGGACCGCTTTGACCTCAGCGACGTCAGGGGGATGGGCAACTGGCAGCGGCATCCATACCGACCCGCCAACAATGTTAATTATTCAGGGTCGCAGAGCGGACTGGCAGACACCTACCCAGACCATCCTTCCGCTGATAAACACCCCTTCTTCCATACCATCCCTGGTATGCAGCAGTACGAGCCGCGGTATGACCGTCTGCGCGCCTACCAGGAACGCTATGTCGCCAAACTGCTTTCCTTCAGCCTGCCTCATGGAAATGTGCTCTACTGCATGAACAACGAGACCTCCACGCATCCTGCCTGGGGTCAACACTGGATGGCATTTATTAAACACCACGCACAACAGACGGGTTTGAGCGTCTTCGTCACCGATATGTTCGACGATGTATGGAAGCCGGAGGAGTCGGCTGATTTTAAGATGGTATTGGAAAATCCTCAAATTTATGATTTCCTCGATATCTCGCAGATCAACAGCCGAAATTTTGCTGAAGATCACTGGGACCGATTATGCTGGATCATGGAGCGCGCCGATGAACACCCGAGACCCGTCAACCATACTAAAATTTACTCGGATGGCGAGACTGATTTTGGTTCCGGTACGCCCCAGGACGGTATCGAGCGCTTCTGGCGCAACCTGCTCTGCGGGTCAGCCTCGTCCCGCTTCCACCGTCCCACCGCTGGTATCGGGCTGAACGCGACCGCGCAGGCATGCATCCGCGCCGCGCGGAAGGTCGAAACCCTGGTGTGTTTCTGGGAGCTTGAGCCGCACATGCATCTAATGAAAGAGCGCGCCGATAACGAGGCTTACCTTGCTGCAAACCCTGGTAGTGCCTATGTGTTGTTCTTCCCAAAAGGGGGAAGTGTCCGGTTGGATTTAACCGATTCTGCCGGACCTTTAGACCTGACCTGGATTGATATCCAAACAGGAGAAAGTCAAAGTACCGCTAAAACCACCGCAGGAGATGGCATCCTGATCAATGCGCCTGGCTCCGCACCCTGGGTGGCGGTTATCACCTCTTCGAATTAATGAATCCGATCATGAGTAGTGTTTTCTTATCTCCATAGGGTGATATTTTCCCTGAACATCCACATAAATTAGCGAATTTCCTTGACAAACCGCTGAAGTGGCGTATAATAGGGAACGCACTTTGAACAAGGTCTTGCGTCAAGCAGATCGATAACAAGTGAATAGACGTCACGCATCATGGATGCAGGCATCGTTGATGCAAACGTCAGAGACCAGAGTCGTACGATTTGTCGGTCTGACGAGCCGGTGTCAATTGACATCGGCATATCTGTCTCTATGAGACGTCTTGGGCGCACAATAGCCCAGAGCACCTTAACAACTGAAAAGTGATAGGAAGCGGGAAAGACTGGAGAGGAAAAGAGTAAAGAAAAAGCGAAAGCTAATTTTTTGCGGAGAGTTTGATCCTGGCTCAGGATGAACGCTGGCGGCGTGCTTAATACATGCAAGTCGAACGGTGGGAATTATTTCGGTAATGACCATAGTGGCGAACGGGTGAGTAACACGTTGGTGACCTGCCCCGAAGCGGGGGATAACAGTTCGAAAGGGCTGCTAATACCGCATAATCTTGTTAGAGATAGGGTAAAACAAGGAAAGGGGCCGTAGAGATACGGTCTCACTTTGGGAGGGGCCTGCGGCCCATCAGCTAGTTGGTAAGGTAAAGGCTTACCAAGGCGAAGACGGGTAGGGGACCTGAGAGGGTGACCCCCCACACTGGCACTGAAAACGGGCCAGACACCTACGGGTGGCAGCAGTAGGGAATATTGCACAATGGGCGAAAGCCTGATGCAGCAACGCCGCGTGCACGAAGAAGGCCTTCGGGTTGTAAAGTGCTTTTCTGTAGGAAGAGGAAGGACGGTACTGCAGGAATAAGGATCGGCTAACTACGTGCCAGCAGCCGCGGTAACACGTAGGATCCGAGCGTTATCCGAATTCACTGGGCGTAAAGCGCTTGCAGGCGGCGAGGTAAGTTGGATGTGAAAGCTCCCGGCTCAACTGGGAGAGTGCGTTCAAGACTGCCTGGCTAGAGTACGAAAGAGGGAGGTGGAATTCCAGGTGTAGTGGTGAAATGCGTAGATATCTGGAGGAACACCAGAGGCGAAGGCGGCCTCCTGGTTCGAAACTGACGCTAAGAAGCGAAAGCTAGGGGAGCGAACGGGATTAGAAACCCCGGTAGTCCTAGCTGTAAACGATGTAGACTGGGTGTTGGTGGTGTAAGAGCCATCAGTACCGAAGCAAACGCGGTAAGTCTACCGCCTGGGGACTACGGCCGCAAGGTTAAAACTCAAAGGAATTGACGGGGGCCCGCACAAGCAGCGGAGCGTGTGGTTTAATTCGATGATACGCGAAGAACCTTACCCGGGATTGACATGCAGGTAGTAGGGAAACGAAAGTGGACCGACCCTTCGGGGAGCCTGGACAGGTGCTGCATGGCTGTCGTCAGCTCGTGTCGTGAGATGTCCGGTTAAGTCCGGTAACGAGCGCAACCCTTACTCGATGTTACAAGTGTCATCGAGGACTGCCGGTATCAAACCGGAGGAAGGTGGGGATGACGTCAAGTCAGCATGGCCTTTATACCCGGGGCTACACACACGCTACAATGGCCAGTACAATGGGTAGCGAATCTGCGAAGAAGAGCCAATCGAGAAAGCTGGTCTCAGTTCAGATTGCAGGCTGCAACTCGCCTGCATGAAGATGGAGTTGCTAGTAACCACGCGTCAGCAATAGTGCGGTGAATACGTTCCCGGGCCTTGTACACACCGCCCGTCACGTCATGGGAGCTGGCAACACCTGAAGCCGGTAGCCTAACCGAAAGGAAGGCGCTGTCGAAGGTGGGGCTGGTGACTGGGACGAAGTCGTAACAAGGTAGGTGTACCGGAAGGTGCGCCTGGATCACCTCCTTTCTAGGGAGAGAAAGGGGAGAGCCTGAGGGCTTGAACCTGAAGCTTCCAGTGGGACCACGGAAGTGGAACCACACAGGGCATGAGGCTGAAGAAGTCCGTGCCGAAAGAGGAAGGTCTTGCGCGGTGCAAGACACCAAACCACGAAGTCCTAGACTTCCTATCACTTCTCAGTTGCTGAGGTGCCGCTTGTCAAAGCGTCGCTCTCAGGAGCGTTGTACCTTAACAACCGAACAGGCAAATAGAAAAGAAAGAAAGAAAAGCGAGAAGACGCGAGATCTCAAGAGAAAGAGGGTCGAGATCTCCGCATCACGAAAGAAGCTACAAAGAGCTTACGGAGGATGCCTAGGCGCCAGGTGCCGAAGAAGGACGTGGGACACTGCGAAAAGCCTCGGGGAGCCGTGTACAGGCGACGATCCGGGGGTATCCGAATGGGGAAACCCGCTGTTATGCAGCATCCCTATACTGAACACATAGGAATAGGGAAGGGAACCTGGGGAACTGAAACATCTAAGTACCCAGAGGAAAAGAGAATATTCCCTGAGTAGTGGCGAGCGAAAAGGGAGCAGCCCAAACCGTGAGAGAAATCGAGCGGGGTTGTAGGGCCTAGCAGAAAAAGAGTAAGAAACCGTTGAGTTAGTGGAAAGGTGTGGGAAAGCCTACCGAAGAGGGTAAGAGTCCCGTAGACGAAAACGAGACGGCTCAAGCTAGGAACCTGAGTACTACCGGGCACGCTAATCCGGTAGGAAGCTGGGGAGACCACTCTCCAAGGCTAAATACATCTGGCGACCGATAGAGAACAAGTACCGTGAGGGAAAGGTGAAAAGTACCCCGGTGAGGGGAGTGAAATAGAACCTGAAACCGTAAGCTTACAAGCAGTCGAAGGGCTAATGGTGGGACTGTGCAGCCGTGAGAACGGAGTGCGCGCCACTAAGCCTGACGGCGTGCCTTTTGGAGAATGAGCCTGCGAGTTAATCATCGTAGCGAGGTTAAGGGAGAGACACCCGGAGCCGAAGCGAAAGCAAGTCTGAATAGGGCGGAGCCAGGGAGACCTGGCGGAGTTGCGGTGATTAGACACGAAACCGGGTGAGCTACCCATGTCCAGGGTGAAGCGAGAGTAATGTCTCGTGGAGGCCCGAACCCACTAACGTTGCAAAGTTAGGGGATGAGGTGTGGGTAGGGGTGATATGCCAAACGAACCCGGAGATAGCTTGTTCTCCCCGAAATAGCTTTAGGGCTAGCGTCAAGTGTTGAGTGCCGGAGGTAGAGCACTGAATGAGCTAGGGGGCTTATAGCTTACCGAACTCAATCAAACTCCGAATGCCGGTACTCGGAGCTTGGCAGTCGGACTACGGGAGATGAGTTTCGTAGTCGAGAGGGAAAGAGCCCAGACCATCGGCTAAGGTCCTCAAATACAGGCTAAGTGGGAAACGATGTATGATTACAAGGACAACCAGGAGGTTGGCTTAGAAGCAGCCACCCTTTAAAGAGTGCGTAACAGCTCACTGGTCAAGTGATCGTGCGCGGAAAATATAACGGGGCTAAGTCTGATACCGAAGCCATGGATAGTTGCCGGAAGGCAGCTATGGTAGGGGAGCGTTGTGTCATCGGGGAAGGCATACCGAAAGGAGTGCTGGAGGTGACAGAAGTGAGAATGCAGGCATGAGTAGCGAGAAACACGTGAGAACCGTGTTCGCCGAAAATCTAAGGTTTCCGACGGCAGGTCAATCCGCGTCGGGTTAGTCGGGCCTAAGGCGAGGCCGAAAGGCGTAGTCGATGGACATCCGGTCAACAATCCGGAACCGCACTGGAAGAGTGAAGGAGGAACGCAGGGAGGGAAGCCAGCCCACGAATGGAAGAGTGGGTGGAAGTGTGTAGGCGAAGAAGCGAGGAGGTAAATCCCCTTGCAGAGCTGAGGCACGAGAGCGAGCCGTAAAGGCGGAAGTGGTAGTACCTTGCTGCCGAGAAAAGCTTCTAAACGATGAAACCAGAGCGACCGTACCGCAAACCGACACAGGTAGATGAGTAGAGAATACTAAGGCGAACGGGAGAACCTTCGTTAAGGAACTAGGCAAATTAGCCCCGTAACTTCGGGAGAAGGGGTGCCTGGAAGCGTGAATTATGAACATGAGGAGCGCGTCCGGGTCGCAGTGAAATGGCTCTAGTGACTGGTTAACAAAACCACAGGTCTCTGCGAAGCCGAAAGGCGACGTATAGGGGCTGACACCTGCCCAGTGCCGGAAGGTTAAGGAGAGGAGTGAAAGCTCTGAACCGAAGCCCCGGTGAACGGCGGCCGTAACTATAACGGTCCTAAGGTAGCGAAATTCCTTGTCGGGTAAGTTCCGACCCGCACGAACGGTGTAACAACTGGAGCACTGTCTCAACGAAGGACCCGGTGAAATTGAAATAGGCGTGAAGATGCGTCTTACCCGCAGCAGGACAAAAAGACCCCGTGGAGCTTTACTGCAGCTTGGCATTGAGTTTGGGCATGGACTGTGTAGGATAGGTGGGAGGCTAGGAAGCTGGGGCGCAAGCCTCGGTGGAGCCGCTGGTGAAATACCACCCTGAACATGTTTAGGCTCTAACCCCACACCGTAAACCGGGTGGGGGACCGTGCCAGGTGGGCAGTTTGACTGGGGCGGTCGCCTCCTAAAAGGTAACGGAGGCGCCCAAAGGTTCCCTCAGGCAGAATGGAAACCTGCCAAAGAGTGTAAAGGCAAAAGGGAGCTTGACTGCAAGACCAACGCGTCGAGCAGAGACGAAAGTCGGGCTTAGTGATCCCACGGAACTGAGTGGAAGGGCCGTGGCTTACCGGATAAAAGCTACCCCGGGGATAACAGGCTGGTGAAGTCCAAGAGTTCACATCGACGACTTCGCTCGGCACCTCGATGTCGGCTCATCGCATCCTGGGGCTGGACAAAGTCCCAAGGGTCGGGCTGTTCGCCCGTTAAAGCGGTACGCGAGCTGGGTTCAGACCGTCGTGAGACAGGTCGGTCTCTATCCGCTGTGGGCGAAAGGGATTTGAGAGGAGCTGCCCCTAGTACGAGAGGACCGGGGTGGACAGACCGCTAGTGTGCCAGTTGTCGTGCCAACGGCATAGCTGGGTAGCTAAGTCTGGCAGAGATAACCGCTGAAAGCATCTAAGTGGGAAACTCGCCTCAAGATGAGATCCCTCATCCTGATAAGGGAGTAAGGTCGCAGGAAGACTACCTGCTCGATAGGCAGGAAGTGGAAGCACAGTAATGTGTGGAGCTAACCTGTACTAATGACCGAGGGCTTCAAAAAGTGATGCGGAGAACTCGAACTTCTTTCTGGAGAACGGAAAAGCCTGTTCGGAACAATATGTGAAACAGTCTCTTGGTGATTGGAGCGACGGAAGTCTACCCGGTCCCATCCCGAACCCGGTCGTAAAGGCCGTCAGCGCCGATGGTACTTGGGGGGCGACCCCCTGGGAGAGTAGGTCATCGCCAAGAGACTTTTCTTTTTAAGAAAACGGCTCGTTGTTTGACACTCGTATGTTAATCTTGTATAATTACATCGTCGCGGGCAGGCTCTTCACCACCACAATGTTCATGTAGAGGAGAGAGCGTATAGAAGATAATATGTAAGTTTGGGTTGTGCTTTTAGTGAGTGATGTAAGCTCGACTGTGCCCGCGAACGCCAGTCGGGTTTTTATTATGCCCAGAATTCATTTTGGGCTCACACCCTCGATATCTTTCTGTAATGGGAAGGAGGTGAAAGAAGTGGCAAGTGTTAATCTAAGACAAAATGAATCTCAGGATCAATTACTCCGGCGCTTCCGTAAAAAAGTAGCGAAGAGTGGTATTCTCAGCACAGTCCGCCGCAAGCGATGGTTTGTTTCGAAGAGTGAGTCTCGAAGAATTGATAAGAAGAAGGCGATCCGCCGCTACAAGCGGAAACAGATGACAGATTATGATTAAGTGCAGGATTCGGCCCTAAGAACTGGGGGCCCCATATCATGGGGGTTCCAGAATTTGGGGTTCCCGGGATGGAGAAAGTAGCTCTGGGGAAACGCTTCTTGCGAGATTTTTTGGAGGAGTGAATGCCAAAAGAAGAAGATAAAATTCAAGTAGAAGGGACTGTTGTTGAGGCATTGCCTGGCACGCAGTTTCGTGTGCGCCTGGACAATGACCACGAAGTCCTTGCATACTTGTCCGGTAAAATGCGTAAGTATTACATCCGCATTTTGCTTGGTGACCGGGTAAGGGTGGAAATGTCGCCCTATGATTTAACACGGGGCAGGATTGTTTATCGCCAGCGAAAGCAGTCGCAGCAACCCCAGTTCGGGAATTAAGTTTTAGGCAGGGCTGTAGACAAATTCGCTGAACCTGTGTTTGGCGTTCAAAAAACTCGTCCTGAACGAATAAATGAAAATGCTGCCGGATATTTCCGGCAGCATTTTTGTTTTCGTTCGATCGTAACTGGGGCTTAATAAGACCCCAGCACCTTCATGTAGTTTGCACGCTCGAAAGCATCCGGGTCAGCCACTGACTGTTGGCTCATACTGCCCTGCATCTGTTGGACGGATTCGTATTCGTGCTCTTCCATCCAAGACGACAGCTCATCTAACATCATCTTTGCCTGTCCCGCACCTTTCCTGAGCAGTGCTGAGGTGGTCATCACCACGCTGGATCCCGCCATGATGCCCTTGACCACATCCTGACCGCTGTGCGCTCCGCTGGTCAATGCAAGGTCGATCGGAGTTTTGCCGTACAGGACCGCAATCCAGCGTAAAGGCAGGCGCAGTTCTGACGAATTGCTCAGGATTAAATTGGGCACGACCTCAAGCTCTTCCAGGTCAAAGTCAGGCTGGTAAAAACGATTGAAAAGCACCAACCCATTTGCGCCCGCCTGAGCGATCTTCAAAGCAAAGTTCGGCAACGCCGTGATGAATGGACTGAGTTTGACAGCCAACGGTATGCTTACTTTTTTGCGGATATCTGAAACCAGTGTGATGTACCGGTCTTCAAGTTCCATGCTGGTCAGGTCCTGGTCAGTTGCCATGTAATACAGGTTGAGCTCAAGCCCGTCAGCGCCTGCCTGTTCGATCTTCTGAGCATAATCGATCCATCCGCCTGTAGAAACCCCATTCAGGCTGCCGATAACCGGTACTGTCAGTGCAGCTTTCAAAGCCTTCACCTGGTCGAGATAATTGTCAGGTCCGACACTGTATGTGCCAATTTCCGGTATATATGTAAGCGCCTCCGCAAACTGGTAGGATCCGCGCTCCAGGTCTTCGTGCAGTTTCAGGCTTTCTTTGATGATCTGTTCTTCGAACAGGGAATACATCACAACTGCTGAAACGCCAGCCTGTTCAACCTCAACTGCGGTCTCAACTTTTTTCGTCAGAGGTGAAGCGGAAGCGACCAGTGGATTTTTCAGGCTTAAGCCCATATAAGTGGTGGATAATTCTACAGCCATTTCTATTCCTTTCCGTTATTGCCGTTGTAGTGCATGGCAGCCATCTGGCGGTAAAGATCCCAGCGGCTTTGTACATCCTTTTTAGCCAGGGTCATCAAGGTCTCTGCGCGCTGCTCATCCGCCTGCAGCAGCTGTTTGAAACGGGTTTCGTTGTAAGCATATTGTTCCAGGGGAATACTCGGTTCTTTCGAGTCGATTGACAAAGGGTTCTTGCCTTCCACAATTAAGGCTGGATTGTAGCGATAGAGCGGCCAAGCGCCGGATTGTACGGCGAGTTTCTGCTGCTCCAAGCCTTTCCTCAGGTCAAAGCCGTGCGCAATACAGTGGCTGTAAGCGATGATTATTGCAGGACCATCATAGGCATCCGCTTCGATAAACGCATTCAGGGTTTGCTGGTCGCTGGCGCCCATGGCTACCTTGGCGACATAGACATATCCGTATGCCATCGCAATCAAACCCAGGTCTTTCTTGGGAATTGCTTTCCCCTGTGCCGCAAACCTGGCTACTGCTGCTCGCGGTGTGGCTTTGGACGCTTGCCCGCCGGTGTTGGAATATACTTCTGTGTCCAACACGAGGACTTTCACATTGCGCCCGCTTGCCAGCACATGATCCAGACCGCCATACCCGATATCGTATGCCCAGCCATCGCCGCCGATGATCCACACACTCTTACGCACCAGCATATCGGCTACACTAAGCAATTCACGGGCGAGAGGGGTATCAAGCTCTTCCAGCTTATTCTTGAGCGCTGTAACGCGTTCTCTTTGTTGTTGGATCGATTCTTCGCCGCTTTGATCGGCAGCCAAAATTTCGTCGACCAGGGTTTCGCCGACATCGCCGGCAAATTTGGGCAGCAATTCGCGTGCATATTCGGTGTGTTTATCCACGGTCAGGCGCATACCCAATCCAAATTCTGCGTTGTCTTCGAAAAGGGAATTGGACCAGGCTGGACCGCGCCCTTCCAGATTTTTAGCCCATGGGGTTGTAGGCAGGTTGCCGCCATAAATGGAGGAACATCCTGTGGCGTTAGCAATGAGGATTCGGTCGCCGAACAGCTGGCTGACCAGCTTGACGTAAGGAGTCTCACCGCATCCTGTGCAGGCTCCGGAGAATTCGAAGAGCGGTTGCAGGAGCTGGGAATTCTTGACGGTCTTCAGGCTGATCTGGGTGCGGTCAACTTCGGGGAGTGTCAGGAAATAATCCCAATTCAGTCGCTCACGTTCTCGGATTGGCAGTTGGGGTTCCATATTGATTGCCTTGCGCCCGACCTGGGCTTTATCCTTAGCAGGGCACGCTTCGATGCACAACCCGCAGCCTGTGCAGTCCTCGGGGGCTACAACGAGACTGTACATCATTTCTGGGAATTCTTTCCACCGGGCAGACGAAGATTTCCAATCATCCGGGGCGTTTTCAAGGTAGGAAGGTTCATAAACCTTCTCCCGAATAACTGCATGTGGGCAAACGAACGAGCATTTTCCACATTGAATACAAACGTTCTCATCCCATACGGGAATTTCCAGAGAGATATTGCGTTTTTCCCACTGCGTGGTTGCCGTTGGGAAGGTGCCATCGACCGGGAATGAGCTGACGGGTAGCGTGTCTCCCTGGCGGTTGATGATCGTTCCCAGTACCTCCTTAACAAACTCCGGCGAATTGGCTGGAACTGGGAACCTGCGGGTAAGTTGGCTTGTGGCCTCGCTGGGTACTTTAACCTGGTACAGGTTCTCAAGGGTACTGTCCACTGCAGCGAAGTTTGCCTTGACGACGGCTTCACCGCGCCTACCATATGTTTTCTCAATGGATTTTTTGATTTGGGCAATGGCTTCTTCGCGAGGCAGCACACCGCTGATAGCAAAGAAGCAGGTCTGCATGATAGTGTTGATCCGGCTGCCCATGCCCACTTCAGACGCCACCTCATAAGCATTGATCACATAAAATTTCAACTCTTTCTCAAGGATTACCTTTTGAGTCTCGACCGGGATTTTTTCCCATACCTCGTCAGGACCATAAATGCTGTTCAACAGGAACACCGCTCCTTTAGCCGCATAATTCAATACATCGAATTGTTCCAGGAAGTTGAACTGGTGGCAGGCAACGAAACTTGCCTGGTTGATCAGGTATGGCGCCTTGATGGGGTTAGGTCCAAAGCGCAGGTGTGACATGGTAACGGTTCCGGATTTCTTTGAATCGTACACAAAGTATCCCTGCGCAAAATTGTCCGTCTCCTCACCGATAATCCGGATGGAGTTGTGGTTTGCGCCGACCGTTCCGTCTGCACCCAGACCCCAGAAAACACAACGTACGGTCTCAGGCATCTCGATGTAGAAAGTTGGATCATAGGCAATACTGGTGAATGTCACATCATCCTGGATGCCGACTGTATAGTGGTTCTTTGGCTCGGATTTCAACAAATCATCGAGGACTCCCTTAACCATCGCTGGTGTAAATTCCTTGGAGCCCAAGCCGTAACGACCCCCAAAGATCTCCGGACGGTCGCCTTCCCAGGCTTCAGAAATTGCTGTGATGACATCTTCGTACATCGGCTCGCCGACAGCGCCTGGTTCCTTAGTCCGGTCAAGGACGCTGATTTTTTGAACCGATTTTGGCAAAGCGCTCAAGAAGTGATCAATAGAGAAAGGTCGATAAAGGTGGATATTGACCGCACCAACCTTCTCTCCCTTGGAAGCAAGGTACTTTACCGTTTCTTTCACGGTCTCAGCGCCGGAACCCATGACGATGATTACCCGGTCCGCATCTTCCGCGCCGGTATAGTCAAACAGTTTGTAGGTTCTACCCGTAATAGCAGCAAACCTGTCCATCACATCCTGGACTTTTGCAGGGCAAGCCTGGTAGAAGGAATTGATTGTTTCACGAGATTGGAAAAAAACGTCTGGATTTTGAGCCGTGCCTCTCACAACAGGATGCTCTGGTGACAGCGCTCGCGCACGGTGTGCCTGAATGTATTGGTCTTGGATCAGTTTTCTTAATTCATCATCTGACAACAGCTCGATTTTGTTAATCTCGTGTGAGGTGCGAAATCCATCGAAAAAGTGTAAGAATGGGATGCGTGTCTCGAGAGTGGCGGCATGGGCGATTGCAGCCATATCCTGCGCTTCCTGGACAGAATTGGAAGCAAGCAGGGCGAATCCTGTTTGGCGTGTCCCCATGACATCAGAATGATCACCGAAAATTGAAAGCGCGTGGGTGGCAACTGTCCGTGCCGAGACATGGAATACGGCTGAGGTCAGTTCACCCGCAATTTTGTACATGTTGGGGATCATCAGCAGCAATCCCTGGGATGCTGTGAAGGTTGTCGTCAGCGCGCCAGATTGCAGTGCACCGTGTACGGCACCTGCTGCCCCGCCTTCAGACTGCATCTCGACGACCAGAGGGATTGTGCCCCACAAATTGGTGCGGTTCTGTGCCGACCATGCATCGGCGTGTTCACCCATGTTGGATGAGGGTGTGATCGGATAGATCGCGATTACTTCACTTAATTTATGGGCAACTGCCGCGGTGGCTTCGTTGCCGTCTATAGTTGCCATAGGTTTCTTCATATATTGTTACTCCTTAAATTAAAAGTTTATCGCGCATGGGTTGTTTCCCATAGTAATGTTTGACACATATTCCACCTGTGTACTGTCATATCTGACAAAAATTGGGTGAATTGTATTTTTTACGAGATTTTTTGTCGGAAAGAAGCCAATGTAAGGGTATCAAAACCTGACCATATCGCCAGTTTGGAAAGATGGATATGCTATACTTCGACCCATGAAACTGACCGGTGCTTCTGGCAATCTTGGTTAGGGTAGGTGGGAAAATGGCTGGAAACTCAAGCGCTTTCCTGGTAATTGATGTGGGTGCTGTAACCACAAGGGCGATGTTCTTTGACCTCGTCGAGGGGAAGTACCGTTTTATCGCTATAGGGAAATCACCTTCCACCTACAGTGCTGCATTCCGTGCCGGATCACATGATGCTGTAACAGGTGTTGTGCACGCTTTGACCAACCTGGAGGACGTATTGGCGTTGAATTTTGTCTGTTCGGACGAAAATTCATTGATTAACACGCTGTTGGAACACCCAGAGCCATCTCCCACTGGTCGAATGAGTGATGGCGGGGTGTGTGTTAACCCTTCCATCTTAATACTCGATTCGGCATTCCCTGCTCAAAAACTGTTGTTGGCAGGTGTTACGGAGAAATCCGTTGAGAGCCTCAAGCCTCTTACCGAGTGGTGGTGCCGGGAAAAAGTGGGGAGGGTGTGCCTTGAAGATTCCATCACCATGGGAGACCGGTTGGAATACATGCTCCGGTTTCGACCTGATATCTTGTTAGTGATCATTGACCCCGAAAAATATGCTGTTGCCGGTGACAAGACGGTCTTTGGTTCGCTCAAACAGACTGTAATGAATGAAATACTGCAAAACGACATGTTCGAGCTGCTTCAACTGGTTTCTTTAGCCAGCCGCTTGCTGCCGGTGCATGAGCGACCAGTGATTTTGTTCTCAGGCGTTGCTTCACTTCATTCTCAGCTCCAGGCAATTTTTCCGGGAACAGAGAACCAGATATTTGCTTCAAACGGAGATATCCAGGACGCTTCCAGCCATCTCGTAAAGGCGGTCAGCAGGTATAAATCAAAGACAACACCAGGGTTTGACCGCCTGGAGACCATGGTGGATGATGGTTTGCTGCCCTCGGCTCTGGCAAATAAAAAAGCCGCCTTGTTTTTAACAACACCCTCTCCGGTAGAAAAGAATGTCCTGGTCGTGGAAGCCTCGACCTTGGACGCAACACTGACAATAGCCTGGGGAGACCAAATAAAGCAGGTCGTTTATTCTCCGCTGGCTTCAGCAGTATCTGTTCCAGCAGCACCTGCTGCCGATTCCAGCCTGAATGCGGTTTTTGCTCAATTACCAATAGCAGATATCTTACGCTGGTCGGGCCTGCCGCTTTCTGATGACCAGGTAATGGAATATGTCTCCAATCGTTTTATCAACCCCGGCAACATCCCTTCTACGCCCCTGGAACTGGCGATTGACCAGGCTATAGCTCGCCTGGTCATGCAGAGGGCAGTCAGTAGCTTTACGCCAGAAAGGCGCATTGGGCTGGATCCATCTATTGAGACGTTGTTTTTTACAGGGAGCCTGGTGGATATCGCCTTGGATAAAGCCCAGCTGATGATGTTGTACCTGGATGGCATTCAACCTGCGGGGATTTCCACCATCATACTGGACTGCTTCCACACGCTGCCTGCATTGGGCGCAGCCACCGCAAAAAATCCCGCCGTGATCTTGGATGTCCTTGAATCATCCGCATACCAGCACCTGGGTACTGTTATATCACCGGTGAGTGCCCAGGGGACGGCTAGAGCAGGCGCGCCCGTCCTGCGAATAAAAATTGATCGGGAAGATGGGGTTTCGGAAACCCAGGATATTACGCATGGCTCACTGATGTCGCTTCCCCTGGCAGCAGGTCAACGCGCTCACCTTCATTTACAGCCAAGGCGCGGTGTCGATATAGGGATGGGTGGAGCTGGAAAAGGCGGGAAACTGCATGTTGTCGGGGGGGTGTTTGGAGTGGTGGTTGATGCACGCGGGCGACCGGTTGAACTGCCATATGATCCAATCAATTCTGCAGGGATACTTAGGAAATGGCACGAGGCCCTGGTGGGATGAGACCCGTATTCCCGGTTATTACTCACCAGGTACCGGTGCAGGTGCGCCTGACGCTGAACCATGCTGTAATCCAGCGCACTCGTCTTTTGCCCGAAAAGGGGAGAGTGCTTGTACGCGTGGGTCAACGTGTTGGCATACATGATCCAATAGGCAGGTGTGTGCCTAGACCCAATTACATGCAGATTGACCTCGCCCGCGGCCTGGGATTGCCACAAGCTGAAATCAGGCAGTACTTGACAGTGGAACGTGATACGCAGGTTTTCCCGGGTGATGTTCTCGTGGGACCAGTTGGTATATCCCGCAGGGTTGTCAGGGCGCCTGCACCCGGCAGGGTGGTTGAGGTTATAGGCACTCACCTGATCCTGGAGGTGGAGGATGAGTTGACCCTGATCCCGGCAGGTTACCCAGGAGAGATTATCGAGGTAATTGAAAACCAGGGGGTAGTTATCCAATCGAGAGGTTCATTAATACAGGGTTCGTGGGCAAACGGCAAGATGGCGCACGGGAAATTAATGGTTTTGTGTAAGTCTCCGGATCATACCCTCACCCGGGAACAGCTTGGCGCAAGTATTGATGGCAGCCTGGTGTGTGCTGGATATTGTGGAGATGAAGATCTCCTTGTGAAGGCTGAGGCACAAAGGGTTGGCGGATTGATATTATCCAGCCTGCATCCTTCCGCGATACTTCGGGCGAGCAAGGTTTCTTACCCGGTGCTGGTGCTGGAAGGCTTTGGCAGGTATCCCATGACACCTGGAACCGTGCAGTTATTACTCACTCACCATGGTGCGGCAGGTTTCTTAAACGCTCAAATATGGGATCCTTTCTTGGTGGAGAGACCTGAACTGTTCGTCGAATCCCCGGAGGAGATGGATATTCAGGCTGTTCCAGGACCCGGCATGTTGGAGTTGGGTTCAACGGTGCGTATTTCCACCATTTCCGCATTGGGAAAAACTGCGGTTGTCCGAAAGTTTCTGGGGGTCACCCGCATTCCGAGCGGAATCCGCTGTGAGGCGGTCGAGGTCGAACTGGAAAATGGGGACTGCTGTGTTGTCCCCCTGGGAAATCTGGAATTAATCTGACGAGGCTATAACAAAGCAGGACATGGTGACTGGTTTTAAGCCGCGTGGTTAGCTACAGTTTCACCGTACTGCAGCAGTGATTTCACAATTTCATTAGAGCGCCCTTCAGCATATACTCTCAGGACCGGTTCGGTCCCGGATGGACGAATAAGCAGCCATGAGTCATCGCTGAGGATGTATTTCACACCATCCGTTGTCGCCACATCTGAGACTTTTTCACCACCGATACTGGCAGGGATATTATCTAAAAGCTGCCGGGTCATTTGAGCCTTGGACACCGGGCGGTTCAAGCGCAGATCAGTGCGCTGGTAATGAGCGGGACCTACTTCAGCCAGCAGCTCTTCCACCAGGTCGTTCAGGCAGGCACCCGAATTTGCCACGATTTCAAGCAGCAGCAGCCCCATCAGAATCCCATCTCCTTCGGGGATATGACCCTGGATTGAGATGCCTCCCGATTCTTCTCCTCCTATGAGGATATCTTCATTTAACATGTGGTCGGCGATATGGTTGAAGCCGACCGGAGTCTCATATACCGTGAGTCCATATTTGGATGCGAGGCGATCGATCATGCGAGTGGTTGAAACGGTGCGCACTACAGGTCCTCTCCACCCGCGTTTTTCTACCAGGTATTTCAGGCTGAGAGACATGATCTTATGCGGGTCAACGAATATGGAGCGTTCGTCCATTGCCCCGATACGGTCTGCGTCGCCGTCTGTCGCCAGACCGAAATCGCCCATGTGGGTGCTGATTGCACCGGCGAGAGCACGCAGATGCCTTTCGATGGGCTCAGGATGCACCCCGCCAAAGCCAGGATTCATCTCGCCGCGGATTTCAACAACCTCACAACCGGTCCCCTGCAAAATTCCTTTGATGACCCCTCGTCCGGAACCATACATCGAATCGACCACGAGGCGCTGAGGGTTATTCGCGATCACGTTGAAATCGATTACTTTTCGTAGATGTTCATAATAAGATGGTATGGGGTTGAAGCGCTTGATCAAACCCTGGTTGTGGGCTAACTGGTAATCCATCAGGTTTGGACCGCGGCTGCGTTCTTCATTGTCGTTCAAGTAAACTTCGACCCGCCGGCATTGCTCAGGGCTGGCAGCTCCAGCATAAGCTGCCTTGAGTTTGACCCCGTTATACCGCGGCGCGTTGTGCGATGCGGTGATCATGACCCCGCCAGACGCCCCAAAGTCACGGATTGCGGAGGAAATTGCTGGAGTGGGTGCATCTGAATGTGCCAGGTACACCGTATACCCATTTCCCGCCAGCACACGAGCTACGTCTGATGCATAGCGGTCCGAAAGGAAACGGGTGTCGAAACCGACGACCATTTTCTTGGTTCCATCGAAAGAGTCACCCTCTCCCTTTTGTTTGCTGTATACGTGGTTTTTACCATTATTCCAATCCCACGACCCGTCCGGTGCAGCAACAGCATCAGCGATCGCCTGTGCCACAAGGCGCAGGTTGTGAAAGGTAAAGGTATCTGAAATTACAGCCCGCCAACCATCTGTTCCAAAGTGTATCGGCATTCAACTGCCTCCGGCACGAAATTTGCAATGATGTATATAAAGCACGATCTTAAGCCCATGAATTTTACCTGATAATGAGGTCTTACTGGGAATCCCAAATTCTCTCACTCACAAATAATAAGGCGATTAATGGTGTTTTCAGTAGGATAAATATCCCTGCTGTATGCCGTCCTTCGAACAAACACCAAAAGACAGACGTGATCATGCTAAAATGAAACCATGAACGAGAAAGAGGTTGTAGAAATTGGTTACTTCCTGGTGCGGGAACCCCTCTTCCAGGGATTAACACGCGACCAATTTCGCTGGGTAGCCGAACGGTGCCAGATGGTTTCATTCAAGCCCGGGGACGTTATCCTTAGAGAGGATAAGGAGTCCGATGCTTTTTATATCATCTACTCGGGTCAGGTTAACACACTTTTCACGGAAGATGGAGAGGAGGAAATTGTCTCGATCCTGAACCCGGGTCAGCATTTCGGAGACGAGACCTTACTGTTTGATTACCTGGAATCTTATACCTTCAGAGCGGTAGAGGAAACCAGGTTGTTGAAAATTAATGAAGAGCAGTTTAATGAGATCCTCGATAAATATCCCCAGATTGAAAAACGTCTTACGACAAAATCCAAAAGCCGAGAAGCAACAGACCGCTATGCAGAAGATTGGTTGCAACCAGATGAGGTGATTGAATTCGCCGTCCGCCGGCACCCGCTTTTCTTGTTGAAATCCACAGTTCTCCCTGCCGTCTTTTTGGGCATTTCTCTGGCAGTGGCTTTATATTTTTTCTCCGAAAAATCACAGTTCCTCTGGTTTTTCTATTTTTCTATTGGAATGGTGGTAATTGGCGTTTTTTGGCTGGTGTGGAGGCTCCTCGATTGGAGCAATGATTATTTTATCGTCACTAATTCTCGCGTGGTCCACATGGAAAAAGTAATTGGTTTCTACAACAGCCGCGTGGAAGCGCCGCTTTCTTCGATCATCGCAGTAGATGTTATTCGCAGTTTTTTTGGTCAGATCTTTGATTTCGGAGATGTCAGCGTCCGGTCGTATATGGGTAATTTAATGATGCGCGGTGTTAATCAGCCCGGACAGTATGCCACGGTTGTGAATGATTACAGGATAAAAGCTAATAAGATTGATCAGGAAAAGAGCCGCGATATTGTCAATAAGACTTTGCGTGAGGGGTTTGAAAATCGATCTCAAGAGCCAACCTGGGATTCAGTGCCAGTGCCTGAAAAAGCTCCTGAACCGGTGCCAGTTGCAAAAGCGATCATCCAGCGCAACTTTACCAAATCCGTGCGCACGATCGGCATGATGCGCTGGGAAACGGACGGGATTATCACCTATCGCCGGCATTGGTACAGCCTGGTAGGGAAAATCTGGTGGCAAATCGCCCTGATTCTGCTGATCACTGCAGGTGCATCCTGGTTGTCGGCGAATGGTGAAATGGTCAACATCACCTGTGCTTTTGGTTCCATTGTTGTTTTGTCGCTTTTCTTGACGATGATCTACCGCATTTGGGACTGGGTAAACGATATCTTTCAACTTACCGATACCCAAATTATTGACATTGACAAGAAGCCCCTGGGCGCGGAGGGCAAAAAGACTGCCAGCCTCGACTCGCCAGATTTCCGTGTCGAACATGTCCGCCCAAGCCTTATCTCCAACCTGCTTAATTTTGGCGATGTCGTTGTGCATGTCGGTCAGACTCCCTTCAACCTGGAGGGTGTCTATAACCCCGACCAGGTACACCAGGAAGTGGCAATGCGCAGGTACGCTTTGATCCACAGAAAAAGACAGGATGAAGAAAAACGCAACCAGGAGAAAATGTTGGACTGGTTGACAGCGTATCATGATTTCATTGACGAAAATGGTCAGGTCACAGACCTGGAAGAAGAAGATCCTGACGTAGAATTTGACAGCTAGCGGAAGTCGGCGGCTACCCAGGAAGCTGCGGCTACGTGGGAATTGATTAGAAGCAGAATCGGGTAAAATACGGGTAGTCCCAGCTTCGTTTTTGCCGGGTATATTATGGGAAATATTGGTATTTTGTTTGGAGGTTTGATTTAATAAATGGCGATTCGCGAGATTGTAACAGTCCCAGCACCGGTCTTACGCAGGAAAGCGCGCAAAGTAACTGAATTCGACAAGGAGCTTCAAACCCTGATTGATGATATGGTTGAGACCATGCGCGAAGCACCCGGGGTTGGTCTTGCTGCTCCACAAGTCGGCGTGCCCATGCGCGTGATTGTGATTGAATTCAGTGAAGAGGTTACCCCAGCTGGAGGACAGGCAGCTGTCGACCAGGAGGCTCCGAACAGTTCAGATTCTGTCTCCAGCACTCCCGATGAGCAGCCAGTTCAACAGGCTCAGGAGAGTAAACAACCCCCCAAGCTTTTTACAATGGTCAATCCTGAAATTACACGCATATCAACGCAAGAGATCATTGGCACAGAGGGATGCCTTTCCATCCCGGGTTTTGTCGGGGATGTTTACCGTCCAATCGAGATCACAGTGAGAGGACAGAACCGCCGCGGTCAACCAATGCGGGTGAAAGCGAAAGACTGGCTGGCGCGTATTTTTCTGCACGAAATCGACCACCTTGAAGGCGTGTTGTTTACAGATTTAGCGGAAAGTGTCAGGAGACTGGAAGAAGGGGAAGAACCGCCCCTCGACTGAAAACGGACTCGATGCGCTTAACCTACTTATCTCTCGAAAATTTTCGCAATTTTGCCCGTCTCGATCTGGATATCCCCGGCGGGGCGACAGTTTTCTTGGGCAGCAATGCCCAGGGCAAAACGAGCCTCCTGGAAGCGGTCTTCTACCTGGCGGCGTTTGAATCTTTCCATGCCGCGCATGACCGTGAGCTGGTAAATTTTCTTTCAGCCCGAGATCCCCTGACTGTGGGGCGGATTGTCGCAGAATATCAGTCTGAAATTCTGACACCAGGTCGTAAGAAAAACAATCGTCTGGAGATCCGCCTCATCCTGGAAAACAAGACCGGAAACGCAGGTGGGCAAAATGGGGCACCGCGCCTGCGCAAGGAAATCCTGGTGGATGGGGTGAAACGCAAGATTGGTGAGGCATACGGACACTTCAACGCCGTCCTTTTTTTACCCCAAATGTTGAATGTGATTGATGGTTCTCCGGATGACCGTCGCCGCTATTTGAACCTGGCGCTTTCCCAAGTAAATCCCGCTTATGCACAGGCGCTGCAGGAATATAACCAGATTGTTACCCAGCGTAATGCGCTGTTGAAAGCCTTGTTCGAACGCGGCGTAAGCGCCTCCACCGCCAGTGGTGAGCTTGATTATTGGGATGAGCGCCTGTGTTTTTACGGCGCCAAAATTATATATGAGCGCATAAAAACGATCCGAGATCTGGAACGTGTGGCGACTCGCATTCATCTCGAGTTGACCAGAGGGCAGGAGGTGCTCCGCCTGGATTACTGCCCATCTTACGAGCCATTGCCACAGCAGACCAACCAGTTTATGCTCGGTTTGGAAACGCCAGCTGATAGATCCCATCTTTCGCAGGAGAAAATCCAGGCAGGATTCGCTCAAGAGCTGGCGGGTTTGCGCAAGGAAGAGATCAGCCGCGGGATGACCACTATTGGTCCCCACCGCGATGAGCTTCGCTTCCTCAGCAATGGGATTGACCTGGGCTCTTATGGGAGCCGTGGGCAGGTGCGCACAACCATGCTGTCGATGAAACTGGCTGAAGTCGACTGGATGGAGCAAAAAACCGGACAGATCCCGGTACTGCTGCTCGATGAAGTTTTGGCTGAATTAGATCCCGACCGCCGTTTCGATCTACAGGAACGTATTTCGAGCCGCGAACAAGTTTTAATGACCACAACCGACCTGGATTTGTTCTCCAGGACTTTCCTCAGCAAAGCCCGGTTGTGGCGTGTGGATTCAGGCAGGATTGAGGAACACTTCATCCCCGACCTGGATAACACCATTGTTGAGGACACGGGCATAAACTCGTGACCAGCCCGGGTGTAGTTTTTGCCCGGCTCGATTGAATTCACCATTTAGAAAGAAGGGGATCAGGTGACTGCAGGGTGTTGTGTAACTGGTGATTTCCAGCAATACGTCCTCTCCGAGTTTCAGCCTGGCGCCCGGAACCATTAAATCCCAGTTTAACCCGGTTATGGTGATGTTCTCTCCCATCGCGCCTGGGAAAACAGGATGACCTTCTGCCTGCAGTGTTTGGATGTGTTCGAGGGAATACAAACAAACTGCGCGCTCTGGTCCACCATGGTGTTCAAGATCCCGGTGCAGGTCACCGTTAATTCCAGGTGTGTTGACTTCTGCGCGCGGCTGCCCGTGTTTGGGCAGACCTCCTTTTGATGTGTTGATTTGGAAAATCGTTGGCATTTGTTTTGTTTCCTTTCAAGTTAGGCTTAGAAGTGATGCTCTATAATGGTCGTTTGGATGGTATTCCAACTCTCCTGGGGTATTTTTCGGGGGTAGCAGCCACTTTGTCGACCAGAATCAAATAACGCTCATCCGCGACGCCAGGAAGTACGACGGGCATGATTTTCCTCAACCGCCCTCCCAGGATTCGGATCGCATTATCTCCTGAATGTGATTCGGCTGGTGCGCTCTCGCCCTTCATTGCTACCATACCACCTCCGTTTCTGACTAAGGGGAGCAGGTATTCCGCCAGCACTGGAAGTATCGCCACAGCTCGTGCGACAGCCCAATCGTAACGCTCCCGGTGATCCATGCTCCTGCCGATAATTTCTACCCGGTCATGGATTACTTCTACATCATGCAAGTCCAGCTTCTCACATATGTGCTTGCAGAAATCCACTTTCTTCTTGACGGATTCAACCAGGGTCAATTTTATATTTGGATTGGCGATTCTCATCGGGATCCCCGGGAATCCCGCTCCGCTGCCGATATCGATAACCCGTGTGGCGGATGCCCGTTCAGCGTACGTGTGCCCGTTCAACGGGCTGCTCCATTATTACAGACAGGCATGAGAGGGAATCGAGGAAGTGTTTCAGCCGTACTTGTTCAGGGTCCTGAATGGCGGTCAGGTTGAAGCGTTGGTTCCAGTCAAGAAGTTCCTGCTCGTAACACTCAAAGTCAGCCAGCTGTGAAGGTGTCAGGCGTAACCCGAAAAGTTTGAACGCGTTTTGTGCAAGAGGCTTCATTGTTTACCATTATACCCACATGCTTCTCGAACCAGTATAATTTAAGGGATGAGCGCTAACTGGCAAGAAACTTGCAATTGTATAAATCATATGAAATCACTGAGAGTTTTTGTGTTGGTCTTCTTGGTGTTACTATTGGTGCTCCCCCAGGATCTCGTTTCTGGTATCGATGAAGAATTACCTTTTCAAGCCCAAGTGACGGGTATCACAGGGCGCGCTCAAAAATATAACCTTTCCTGTGAATCGCGCTCAGCCGTTGATCTGGCGATTTATTGGGATGTGAGGGTTTCTGAAACCCAGTTCCTGAAAAGCCTTACACGCTCGGATAATCCGGAGGAGGGGTTTGTCGGTAGTCCAAACGGCTATTGGGGCTATACACCGCCGTTGCCTTATGGTGTTCACGCTGGACCTGTTGCCAGGTCTTTACGGAAATTCGGGCTGCGTGCCACGGCTCATAAAGGTTTGAGTTGGGATCAATTGCGCGCTGAGATCGCTGCCGGTCGTCCGGTCATCGTGTGGGTGATTGGGCATATGTGGCCGGGAAAACCTCTGCAATATGAGTCTGATTCGGGCACAACAACCGTAGCCCGATTCGAACACAGCATGCTGCTGGTGGGATACACACCTGAGAAAGTAACTGTGATCGATCCGTCTCACGGTAAAAGCCACACATACACGTTGAAGGAATTTAAGAGGTCGTGGAAAGTTCTGGGTAACATGGCTGTGTTTGTCACCGGTTTACTGGGAGAGGATGAAAACCTCCATGTCTCTGAAGATGCCGTAGTTGAGGAATCGGCACAAGCTTCCCAGGTTTATTCACCCTTATCTGCAGAGCTCACCAGCGTTCAGGTTACCAGACAGGAACTTATCTCTGCGCTCGAGGCAACGCCCCTGATAATTGTGCCGATCACCTATAAAGTGAAAGAGGGGGATACCTTACCCGGGCTGGCTGAACAATTTAGGCTCAATTTAAAACAACTGGCTGGCAAGAACAGTATCGCCGAACCTTACACGCTCTTTACCAACCAGGTGTTGTTATTGGGGGAGTGAAAGCTGCCTAAGACTTGCAGTTCTACTCCTGACTGTAAATTCTTGTTTAGCTTCCCTCTCCTGCTGTTGAGGCAGGCTCTGGATCGCTGCTCTGGTTAGCTTTCCGCTTCTTGCGGATCGCGCGGATGATCAGGACGACCGGCAGGATAAATACCAGACCGATCACTAATAGCACTGGGACGACGACAAGCACCAGGTAAATCAAGAAGTTGACGAATCCTTTGAAGAAATTGATCAGAGCCTGTAAGGCATTCTTCACCACACCTACCGGCTGCCATCCCCCGATGGTTAACGGCTGCACGGCTTCGTTAGCCACCAACTCGACACTTACCGAAGAAAGGGCGGCAGATTCCTCATAAAATTTGATCTGACCTTTGATCACTTCGATCTCTTCGCGCACTCTCACCAATTCGTTATACACGCTGAGCACATCCTCGGTGTCTCTGGCATCTTCCATAATCTCAGCCAGCTTGGTCTCAGCTGCTTCGAGGTTGCGCAGGCGCGACTGCAGGTCAACATAATGATCGGTCACGTCCTGGCTGCTGATGTTTTCTGACAACGGCAGCTCGCTGCTTTCAGCCCGGATTTCAGCGATGACATCTTCAAGCTTTTCTGCGGGGACTCGGATCGTCACGTTGGCATAAGGGACCACCGTCCCATCACCAAGCGTTTGTTGGCGAAGGTTGGCAGTAACGACAAAACCGCCATACTCCTCAGCCAGTTTTTTTATCCTCTCCATCGAATCTGGCGGATCGTCGACAACAAGTGTCATATCAGCGGTGCGGATGATCACCCGCTCGACATCTTGTGGTGGGATCGAGCTGTTCAGGGAATTCCTGCCAGCCTCATCGAAATCCGCTTCCATCGGAGCTTCTTCATAATAAGATACACCTTCACCCGCGCTCATGGATGGTGATGCAGCTGAGGCGCACGCACCGAGCAGGCTTGCGGCGAGAACGAAAGCGAGCATTTTAATAAATTGTTTATGCATCTTTTCTCCTTTCTCCGTGTTTAGGTTAATCAGGATTATTACATTGGCGACAATCGTCTTCTGATTTTAAACGGTTAAACGGCTGAATTTGTTCCCAGGATACCAGGTTTATTCAGTATCCCGGTTCGCTGGAGAAAGGAATAACCTCACCCGCCCGCCTGATAATTGCTTGCAGTCTACCAGCTACCAACCTGCCGACAGGCGTTGTATATGCCTGTTTGGCAGCCCTGCTTTTTCCATCTTTATTTGGGTGGCAGCAATATCGTATTCGACCCTGTGGATCACCCAGGTTTCATCGCTGGAATCGAATACAGCAAAGGAGGCGCGTGGATCCCGGTCGCGAGGTTGACCAACCGAGCCCGGATTCAAGATCAGCGCGTGAATCCAGTCGCAGTACCTTTTCCGCCTGGGGGATGATTAATTGAGCATACTGGTCTGTTTCATTGAGAGTGTAAATTACGGGTAAATGCGTGTGCCCAACGAAACAATAAGGTGTTGAGAAATAATCGAAACTGGAGGTTGCGGTGCGCACGTCGAGTAAATATTCCCAGACCGGGTGTCTCGGGCTGCCGTGGCTCATGGTCACGGTTCCATTTTGTGCTTTTTCGGGCAGGTTATCAAGAAATGAGATCGTTTCGTCGCTGAGGGCGTTGCGCGTCCATTGGATTGCCGTACGGGCTTCAGGGTTGAACGTCTCGTCATCGATCTGCTGCAATGCAGCTGCATCATGGTTGCCAATAATACAGCTGAGGTTTGGAAGGTCGCGTACCCGAGACACACACTCGTTGGGATCAGGACCGTATCCGACCAGATCACCCAGGCACCAGGCGGCATCGAATTTTCCGGCATGTGCCAGGACAGTGTCAAGCGCATTCAAATTGCCATGGATATCAGATATCACCAGAATTTTCATATTCACCCGATTCCGAGCTGCTCATCAATAGTTACTCGATAAGAGTCACCCACTAATACGTGGCGTAATTATATACCTTCTCCATCCATCTGGGCGGTTGGCTCTTGCCGAAAAATATCGCTGCCATTATCAGCTGCCAGGCAGCGCCTTTTCCCAGATCTGGTAAAGTCCCAACCTGCCCCCCTCACCATCGGACTCGAAAGTTTCCTGAATACAGAATCCGCCCTCATCTGCTAATTGTGATAGTTCATCAGCCTGAAAATGATGCACATAACGCAGCCCGTGTCCCTCCCGCCGCCAATCCAGGAGCGTGTCACCTTTCTCCAATTCTGCGGGGTCAATGTCTGCCTCGCTCCATGCTACTATCCGTTTTCTCATCCGTGTGCTGTTGAGGAACTGCCATTCAGAATGGATAAATTTGCCTCCTAATGACAGCAAGGTGTTGACGTTCTTGATAATTTCCAGGCGTGTATTGTATCCTGGGATGTGATGGAGCACGGCAAACCCAAGCACGTAATCGAATGGGATCAGGTTTTCTGGCAGCGCTTTATGCCATCCCGGTTGTGTAAGATCGGTCAGGAAGAAAATACTGCTAGGAGCCTTGATCCCTGCCTCCATCTTGCTGCGAGACCGTGCTATTTCCAACAGCTCCTGGCTGAAATCCAATCCAACATAGCTGCCTTTATGACCTTTCTCAAAGAGTTCCCCTGGCAGCTCCCCATTCCCACAGCCCAGGTCGAGTATTTTAGCCTGGGGAGAGATTTCCTGGATGACGCGCTTTACGCCTGGTTGGAGACGCTGGCGTGTGGCAGAGAAAGCGCTGGCAAAGTCAGCATAGAATATCCGGTTCAACTCCACCAGCTGCTTTGTAATGCTGGTTTCCATGGGCATATCTTATCTTACCTGTATGGGAACGACAATAACAGGTTGGTGTTAATACTTGTAAATGGAATTAACAATTTGACCATTGAGTGTGAATGTGTTTGTTACAATTTGCACATGAATAAGCCAGTAATTTCACGCAAGAATTTTATCCGTCTCGGTGCCTGTTTAGTATCAGCAAGTTTACTCGCAGCCTGTGACCGGCAGGCGATGGGGACACCAGGTTTAGAAATGGCGGATGAACAGACCGAACCATCACCTGAGGAGGGCATTATGCCTGATATGAGAATTGATGTGCTTGCCAGCGGTTTAGAATTTCCTGAAGGACCTGCGTTCGCTCCGGATGGCAGCTTGTGGTGTACCGAGCTCCTTGGGGGTAATCTGGTGCGCCTGTCCGCCGGGGGCATCGAGCGCATCCCCACGGGAGGGAGGCCAAATGGTCTGGCATTCGATTGGAAAGGGCGCGCCTGGGTGTGCGATTCCGGGCAAAACGCCTTGCGCCGGTATGATCCTCAGAGCGGGGGTTGGCAGACCCTGGCGGATCGAATTGACGGCGTGCCTTTGCAGGCTCCGAACGACCTTTGTTTTGATGCTGTTGGTAACCTCCTTTTCACCTGCCCCAATTTTGCTAACACTGAGCCGGTTGGTTATGTTTGCTGCCTGACACCCGGCGGTGCATTAACCCGGATAGCAGAAGGTTACTACCGCCCTAACGGGCTCGAGATCGTTGACGGCGGTGATAGTCTTGTCGTCGCCGACACTTACCAAAAAATGCTCTTCAAGGGCAGGTGGGATGCGGGTTCCCAATCATGGACGGATGTGCAAGATTGGGCACAAGTTGGCGGTGCTGAAGGTCCGGATGGCATGGCTCCGGGCATGGACGGTCTGCTCTACCAGGCAATTTATGGGGATGGCGTTATCCGTGTCGTCGATTTGGCTGGTGTGATTGTGCGCGAGCTCGACATGCCCGGCTTAAACCCTACTAATGCGGCAGTAGATCCGTCAGGAGAATTGGGGCTTGTTATCACCGAAACTGAGAACGGTCAATTGCTCAGTTTGCCCAACGTCCAGCCTGGTGTCGCAATTTTCGATGGCAGTGGATATTGGGACTAAAAAGGCGATGAAAAATTCGGACAAATTCCTTCTCGGCATCGTGATTGCATCAGTTATCCTGGTCGGGGTAACTCTGCTGGTTGTGTTGAACCAGCCTCAAGCCGAATACCGTGTTGAAGATTCTCCAGAGAGCGTGGTGCACAATTATTTGCTCGCGTTAAAAAAGATGGACTACTCCCGGGCAGCGGGTTACCTGGCAGACTGCCTTGAACGTAATCCAGCGGATGGTGAAGACTTGTTTCGACAGATCAGTAATGAGAGATGGTATTTCGAACAACTTGAGCAGGATTCAGCCCTTTCCGTAGAAAATGCGGTTATATCAGGTGAACTGGCATCGGTCAGGGTTGTACAACGCTTTTTTTATAACAACGGGCTCTTCGGGAGCAGTGAATACAGTGACGAATTTACCATGCGCCTGATGGATACATCGCAAGGCTGGAAACTGGTAATGGGGGAAAGATATTGGCTTCCGGAACAATGGAAGTCCGCAAGCTGCCCCTGAGTGATAAGGAGTTTGTGATGAAATCACTTCGCAGTTGGTACATCTACCTCGCCAGCGGGGTAAGTTTGCTGGTACTGGCGTTTCAGACGATTGCCTTGCTGCGCGGGCTGTTGGCTTTTCCAGGTGGATCACCTGTGGCACAGACGGCTTTCCAGGTCGCTGCGATTGTCGTTGCGCTGCCGTTCTACATCGTTCATTGGTTGTGGGCTCAGCGTTTGAGCCGGGATAAAGCTTCTACGGTAGATGATGTTGGCAGTGTGCCTCGCACGCTGTACCTTTATGTACTCCTGGCGGTTTTTGGCGGGGTGCTGGTTGACCAGGGCATCCTCCTGGTACGCTCATTGATGGACATGGCGCTGGGCGTAAACCGCCTGGATTACGGAATGCCTGCTTCGCATGGCGCCTGGGTCGTCTATGCACTGTGTGCTATCCTGGTTGCCGGGTTGTTATGGTTTTACCATTTCTGGGTGCTGCGTAGCGATAACCAGTCGGGTGGTGAAACCCCAGTCATTGCTACGATACGCCAGGTTTATGTATATGCTTTCTCGGCTGTTGGGCTGCTGCTCTTTTCGCTGGGTGCATTCGAGTTCCTTCGACTATTACTCGAGAACTTGCTGCCCACCGCTCAATTCTTCGATGGTGATTCCCAACGAAGATTGGTCAGCGTGATCACAGGTCGGTTGATTGTTGGTCTGGTTGTCTGGATCCTTTTTTGGCGGTACGCGCAGGACTCTTTCGAAACATCAGTAAATTTTGACCAAAGATCTGTCGTTCGAAAAATATACTTGTATATTGTGCTTTTCTTTGCGGTTTTATTCTTCGTCACCTTTTCGGCGGTGTTAATGTCAGCCATAATTGGCGGCTGGGTAGGAGCCCCAGAAACCACCGATGACGGACCTGGCGCTGCTGTTGCTGCCATTATTGTCAGCGGACTGATCTGGGTTTTTCATGCTCGTGTGCTCCAAAGCGACACCCGCTACATCGCGACTCGCGGGCGGCAGGCTTTGGTACAGCGCTTGTATCGCTACCTGATGGCTGGGATAGGGTTGGGGGCGTTCCTGGTTGGTCTGGGCGGTTTGTTGAGTGTTTTAATTCGGGGTCTGGCATCCGCAGAATGGGTCGGTGATTTACTACAGCAGTTCTCCTGGTTCAGCGCAGCCCTGCTGGCAGGGCTGCCGGTCTGGTTGATCCACTGGCGGCAGGTGCAGTTTACGGTGACACAGACCGAGACGGGCGGCGCGGAGAGACGTTCCTTCGTCCGCAGTTTTTATTTGTATTTCTTCCTTTTGGCAGCAACCATTACCGTTTTAGCCTCCCTGGTTTACATTGTTTCACAGGTCGTGGAGCTTATGATGGCAGACCGGACAGGTGCCGGTCTGGTGGTGGATATCGGTCAGGCGGTTGCATACAGCCTGATCGGGGTTGGAGTCTGGTTGTACCACGGTTATGTGCTTCAACAAGACCGCCAGTCTATCAACGCTCTGCGTGAGGCATCTATTAAAAAGGTGCGAGTCTGGATATATGCAGTTGAATCACCGTATAAAGAACAGCTGCTTGAGCTGTTGGAAAAACGAATCCCTTCAGTAGAGATCATGGCTGACGACGCTACCAAGCAAGAAGCTGGTGAGGCAGCACCGCCAGATTCAGCCCCAGGGTTGGATTTCGTCATTTCCACCTGGCAGGGTCTTGGATCCGGGCAAATGCTCCAACACATGGACGCTCTGAAGATCCTGATCGCTTTACCGCATGAAGGCTGGGTGTGGGCGGGTGCAGTTTCTGATAAAGGTGGTGCTGCAGTCGAGGCTGCTGTGCATACCATCCGAAGCATGATTGAGAAGGACCTTTAACTCCAATCTGGTTCTTATCAAGCGTTAAGGCTCCTGGACCCTCCACTGGTAAAATGAGCCATGATGGATCATGACCTGGATATTGAATGGCAGGAGTGGCAGGAACAGCGTAAGTACACGGCTGAGCACATTGAATTGGCGCGCCTGGTTTTGGATGATGTTCGCAATGGAAAAAGCGTGTCACGTGCCGTGCGCCAGCATCCTCTGCCTGAAGGTGGGCATCTAGCCAAACACACTCTTGTAGCTGCTTACCGCCAGCTGGTTGACAGCGGGGAATGGGGAGAAGACCCCCGGCTGCTTGCTCGCATCCGCATGAAACCGGTGCGAACGCTCTCCGGGGTAACCACGGTAACAGTTTTGACACAGCCGTACCCCTGTCCGGGAGAATGTATCTTCTGCCCGACGGACGTACGAATGCCAAAGAGTTATCTCCCGGATGAGCCAGGCGCGCGCCGTGCATTGCAGCATCAGTTTGATCCATTCAACCAGGTTGCGGCGCGTTTGCAGGCATTGGAATTGGTCGGTCACCCGGTGGACAAGGTGGAACTGCTTGTCCTGGGTGGGACCTGGAGCGCATATCGCCGTGACTATCAGGAATGGTTCCTGCGGCGATGCTTCGATGCTTTGAACGGCGTTGAAGCGCCATCGCTGGAGCATGCGCACCAGATCAACGAGAACGCCAGGCACCGTAATGTTGGGTTGGTGATCGAGACACGCCCCGATCACATCAACCAGCGGGAGGTGATCAGGCTGCGCCGCCTGGGTGTCACCAAGGTACAAATGGGCGCGCAGAGCCTGGACGACACTATTCTGCAATTGAACAAACGCGGACATACTGCCGCACAGACGCTCAAAGCCATAAATTTACTGCGCGCTGCGGGTTTTAAGATCGTGCTACATTGGATGCCTAACCTGCTCGGAGCAACGCCAGAATCAGACCGCGTCGATTTCGACCGCTTGTGGGATGGTTTTTGCCCGGATGAGATCAAGATTTACCCGAACCAGCTGTTGGCGAACGCTGAGTTGCATCAATATTGGCTGCGCGGCGAATTCCAGCCCTACACTACCGAGCAATTAATCGGCTTGATTGCTGATATCAAGCCAGGGATTCCGCGATACTGCCGGGTGAATCGAGTTATCCGTGATATCCCTTCAACCAATGTGGTCGAAGGCAACAAGCGTACCAGTCTGCGCCAGGATGTGCAGCAAGAATTATCCTGCAGGGGTGAGCGCTGCCAATGTGTGCGCTGCCGGGAGGTGCGCGGTAAGGAGATCGAACTCGCAAAGCCTGCGCTTGAATGACCTGGTATATGCCGCAACTCATGCTGAAGAGCATTTCCTCTCGTTCGACACACCTGACGATGATCTGGCAGGATTCCTGCGGCTTTCTCTCCCCGACCAGCACGTCGACTTAACGGGCATTCAGGAGTTAAAAAGCGCTGCGATCATTCGAGAGGTCCATGTTTACGGGCAGTCACTGCCTCTGGGCGGGGAAGAAGCAGGCACTGCCCAGCACAGCGGTTTGGGCACTCAGTTGCTTATGCGCGCGGAAGAAATTGCCCGGAACGCCGGATATGCTTCCCTGGCTGTTATCTCGGCTATCGGTACGCGCGGGTATTACCTGAACCGTGGTTTTGAACGGGGCGAATACTATTTGCTAAAGCAGTTGTGAGTTTAACGCACTAAATGGCGATCAGGATATTAAAGCGTTTCCAATTCGTTTTCGATATGTTTCAGGAAGCCGGAACTTACCAGTTTGCTGATGGGTCCGGGGCTCCCGCTTCGTAGGATCTGTGCGCCTATTTGCACGACCGGCAGCACCCCCCGGCTTGAGCTGGATATAAAGGCTTCATCCATTCGCGGAACATCCACCAGATTGGGAGCCTTCAACAACAGCGAAATACCAAATTCCTCGATCACCTCCAGAATGATTTCACGCGTAATGCCCTTGAGAATACCTTCCCCGGCAGTGTGAATTTCATTATCGATGACCGCAAAAAAATTGCTGCTTAACCCTTCCAGAATGTTTGCGGCAGCATCAACCAGCAGTGCTTCATTCGCGTTCTCTGGCGGCGGGTGTTTTGCCGTCTCGGTCAAGAAACTGGTTAATTTTGCTTCTGGTTGTCCGCGTCGTAGAGAAGAGATTCCAACACGAACACCGTACTGGTATTCGTGGGCGGATGGCACGACCAGCTTTTCACGAAGTATGTACAAATCTCCTATCTTTTCCTCGAGGTCGAGGATGATACGCAGGCGGTATTCTTGTGTATCACGATCTCTTGAAGGGTACCGTACTGTCGTGCCTAACGCTGCCATCAGTGTGGCAGAATCGATGCTGATCGCCACCCCTTGCAGGCGTGCAGAATCATTCAACCTTGAAATGTGATCGCCCAGCCTTAATACCCGCACGCCGCCATAGGTTCGCAGGGTTGTATAAGCCCCGCCAGGCAGTTGTTTGCTGGCTTCGTTGATCCCGCCAAGTAAACCCAATTCCCTGGGTTGGGACAGACTGCTGCCCAGGGGGAGCTGCCAAAGCAGGATGGAGGATTTGATCTCTGGCGAGTCCATAATAGCTATTATATTACGGGCGTTGTGAGTAATACAGGTCTGAACCATACGATGTAGAACAGCGGGTGATGAGAAAGTGACACTCCGCGTATGCAAACAGGATACCTATCCATTGATTAAAACACTACCATCTGCCAAAATGGTAATGCCAAAAAATCCAGCGTGGTGCTGGTTCCACTTAAAAACCTAACACTATAAAGGAAGGATAAAAATGGTTGATTCAAAAGACTTCCCCGGATTGCGCCAGTTTACGCCCATCCCGCTTAAATTGCTTTCTCCGGTGCCATCGGATATCGAAATTGCCCAGGCAGCGGAGTTGAAGCCAATCAACACTGTTGCTGAAGAAGTTGGCTTGCTGCCCGAAGAACTTGAGCTGCATGGGAAATACGCCGCCAAGGTGCGCCTGGGTGTCCTCGACCGGCTTAAGGATGTGCCGGATGGAAAGTACATCGACGTAACCGCGATTACACCCACTCCCCTGGGTGAAGGTAAGAGCACGACCATGGTGGGGCTGTCACAAGCCCTGGGCGCTCATTTGGGCAAACGTGTCTTCACCTGTATCCGCCAGCCAAGCCAGGGTCCCACTTTTGGGATCAAGGGCGGCGCGGCTGGAGGTGGTTACAGCCAGGTGATCCCGATGGAGGATTTCAACCTCCACCTGACGGGTGACCTGCATGCCATCACAGCCGCCAACAACCTGCTGGCTGCTGCTATCGATGTGAGAATGTATCACGAGTCACGCCAATCGGACGAAGCCCTATTCAACCGCCTGTGCCCACCAGACAAAGAAGGGAACCGAAGTTTCTCGCCTTCGATGCTGCGCAGGTTGAAGAAGCTGGGGATCGAAAAAACTGACCCGAATGAGCTGACATCGGAAGAAAAATCCCGCTTTGCTCGCCTGGATATTGATCCGGATTCGATCACCTGGAGGCGTGTGGTTGATACGAACGATCGTTTCTTACGTGAGATCGAGATTGGTCTTGGTCCAGAGGAAAAGATGCCGCGCCGCACTGGTTTTGACATCACGGTTGCCAGCGAGATCATGGCGATCCTGGCGCTGACCACCGACCTGGCAGATATGCGCGAGCGCATGGGCAAGATCGTCATCGGCACGAACCGTGCTGGAGAAGCCGTAACCGCTGAAGACCTCGGTGTCGCCGGCGCCATGACGGTTTTGATGCGTGATGCCATCAAGCCCACTCTGATGCAGACGCTGGAAGGCACACCGGTGTTCGTGCATGCCGGTCCTTTTGCGAATATTGCCCACGGGCAGAGCTCGATCATCGCCGACCGCATCGCCCTCAAGCTGGCGGACTACGTCGTCACCGAATCGGGCTTTGGCGCTGATATCGGCATGGAGAAGTTCTTCGACATCAAATGCCGCTATTCCGGTCTCATCCCGCATGTGGTCGTGATGGTCGCCACTGTCCGCGCCCTCAAGATGCATGGTGGCGGACCCAAGGTTGTAGCCGGGGCGCCGCTTGATCCAGCTTATACGGATGAGAATCTCGACCTGCTGCGCGCGGGATTGGGCAACCTGCAGCATCACATTAAAAACGCTATGCGTTATGGTGTGAATGTTGTCGTGGCAGTAAACTCGTTTGCCACCGACACACCCGCCGAGGTCGAACTGGTGCGCCAGGCTGCCATTGCTGCGGGCGCTGAAGACGCCGTGGTTGCCCGTCACTGGATGGAAGGTGGAAAGGGCGCCGCTGATCTTGCCGCTGCTGTTGTCAAGGCAGCGGAAAAACCGAATGATTTCCGCTTCCTTTACCCGCTTGATATATCGATCAAAGAGAAAATCGAGACGATCTGCAAGGAGATCTACGGAGCAGACGGGGTTGAATATTCGCCGGCAGCAGAAGAGAAGATCGAGCTGTATACCCGCCTCGGGTTTGATAAGCTCCCGCTTTGTATGGCGAAAACACACCTCAGCCTGAGCCACGACCCGAACTTGAAAGGTGTTCCCACCGGATTCGTCGTGCCCATCCGCGATATCCGCGCCTCCGTTGGGGCAGGATTCTTATATCCGCTCCTTGGAACGATGCGCACGATGCCTGGTTTGCCCACACGTCCAGTCTTCTATGATGTTGATCTGGACCTGGAATCTGAGCGTGTGCTTGGTTTGTTCTAAGTCTTGAGTATAAGTGCCAGGTACTTGAGCGATGAAATCGCCGGTGCCTGGCACTTTTTCTTATGTTTCCAGCTCGAAGACCATTCCTTCTTTACCGGGTGTAATTTCAATATCGGGCTGCAGCGTGTCCATCATGCGTGTCATCATGGAGTCGATAAAATCATCGCTGTGTGCCGGGTCATGGTGGAAGGAAATAAAGTGCTGTGCTTCAACCTGGACGGCAAATTGGACAGCCTGTGTAAGGCTGCTGTGACCAAAGCCATTACGTGCCTCATATTCTTCTGCGGTGTACTGCGCGTCGTGAATAAGCAGGTCAACACCCTGCGCAAGTTGGAACCCCGAAAGCCATTCTCCCCGCGTGGGAAAATCGGAGATACCCAGAGCGGGTTCATGGTCGGGCAGGTAGGTCATGCTGGCGTTTCCACTTTCGATGCGGTAACCAACGGTCGGGTTAGGGTGCAGGATCATTTGTGCCTGAACCTGGAACTCGCCGATCTCAACTGTCTCCATGGTGAGTTCGTGGTAATGCAGGGTTGAGAGCAGGTCGCGCACCCTCACCGGGAACAACGGCGGGGATATGTACCGGTCCAGCCTGGCTTCCAGCTTGTACATCAGGCTGGCAGGTCCGTAAATGTTGATATCCACACCTGGACGCAGCATGGGGATGAAGAAAGGCAGACCTTGCAGGTGGTCCATGTGCAGGTGAGTCAGCAGGATATGATAACAGGTCAGGTCATACGGTAGGTGCATCCCCAATCCGCGGATGCCAGTTCCGGCATCCAGGATCAGGGGTGAGGGTTGTGTACCCTGCACCGCCACACAAGAGGTGTTGCCACCATAACGGATGGTATCCGGACCTGGGGATGCAAGAGAGCCGCGCGTGCCCCAAAGGGTTACTTTCATTTGTTAATCTCCCAGAAGATCGCCATAGCTCCATGCAGTTTACGTGCCTGACCAATTAGCGGGAACGCAGTAACCGCCAATTTGCGTTTGACCCCATCCAGGCTTTCGATCCAAAATTCGCGGTGAGAGGGGTGCAGGTTGAATGTGGCGATCACCAGAGGAAGATCATCCGGTTTGAGAGGATCGCCGTTCTCATCGATGGGTTTAAAGATGGTAGCCCATTTGCTGGCAGGCAAGGGTCCGGTCTCATCGAAGTGAAAGCCAAGGATCTCTTCAGCCGGTTCATTGTAAAAAATTAAGTTGCCCTCTGTATCGACGATGAAGATCGACATCGCCAGGTGTTCGGCGAGGAGCCTGGAAATAATCACTTCTAATTCTCGTTGCGACATATGTATCCCCTTCTCGAATGATGTTCGGAGAGTGAGAGCTGGTCTCTTTCCTCTCTGTACCTATGGTCTAAGACGACCAACTGATGATAAATCTTACCTTATTTTATCCACTTTGGCAATCTTCATAATATCCGTCTGGATTCTTGATACTTAAGCCTTATACCTTGCGGTCGGGATAGTCACTCGTTAAAATTGCCAGGAGAGGAAATGAGGCTGAATAGTGAATCGACCTGGTGCGTTATGACCAGATGAAGAGGTAAGCGATGTTGGAAATGGCGGACATCGAAGGATGAGAGAAAATAAGCGCGCGAACACATTCTGGCTCGTGTATATGCTTGCCAGCACACTGGCACTGGTTGTTTGCCTGCTGGTCGCCCTGCTCCCTTATGATCTGTTGAGCCAGGCTCTGGATTCCTTGGCGCCGGACGGCAGGTTGGAGTTCCTCACCCCGGCAAGGCATACAGCGCTGCGGACAGCTGCCGGACTGGTGGCGGCAATCAGCCTTGTTCTCCTGGGTACGGGCGTTGTCTTTCGTGATTGGATCTCACAAGGTATCGGAAAACTGCTCGACTGGTCGGGTAAGGGTTTCAGTTTGTGGGGGCGAGATTTTGTCTCCGTGACCAGGGACATGGTACAGGTGTTCCAAAATCGTGCGGTAACGCTGGCGCTGTTATTCCTCACCCTGTTAGCCGCTGTACTCCGCCTGGCGTTCCTTGAGACTCCCGTTCGTTATGATGAAGCCTACAGTTTCCTGGTGTTTGCCCAGCAGCCTGTAAAGTTCATCCTCACCGATTACCACGTACCCAACAACCACATCTTCCACACGCTGTTGATGCGCGCAGCCTACCTCACCTTGGGAAGTGAACTGTGGTCGCTGCGCCTGCCGGTTTTCCTGGCGGGGGTTCTGCTGGTGCCTGCCACTTTTTTGGTTGCCTTCCAGGTTTTTAACGCTGGCTCACGCCGGGTACGCTCTTTGACAGCCCTGTTCGCTGCCGCCCTGGTGGCAGCTTCGACCACCTTAATTGAATTTTCTACCAACGCCCGCGGGTACATGTGGGTTTGTTTACTCACCATGGTCTCCCTTGGACTGGCATTGTACCTGTGTGAGCGCCCCAACCGGATGGCATGGACGCTGCTGGTTGTCAGCATGGCACTGGGATTTTTCACCATCCCCATTTTTCTCTACCCCTTTGGGATGATCATGCTCTGGTTATTTGTTTCCTGGTTGTTCAAGGATATTTCGCCCTCGTACAGCCGCGGGCAGTTCTTTTGGAGCTGGCTTACGGCAGGTTTCACTGACTGCCGCACTGGTCATCCTGCTCTACCTGCCTCTGCTGCTTTCTTCCGGAGTGGATGTGCTCGTGGGCAACCGCTTTGTCAGTGCGGTCGAGGCTGCCGGTTTTGGTGAAAGCATCCAGGCGCGCATCCGTGCCTCCTGGGCAGACTGGGTGCAAGATGTTCCCACATGGATTGGGCTGCTTTTGGCGGGTGGTTTCCTGTTCTCGAATTTCTTCAGTGGCAGGATCAGCCGGAGCAGAATCCCTTTCCCTCTTGTGGGTATGATCTGGGTAGCGGCGCTTGTGTGGTTCCAGCAGGTGACACCCTGGCCTCGCATCTGGATCTTCCTTCTCCCGATTTTCCTGGTTTGGGGAGCCGGTGGGGTGATATGGGCAGCAAACTGGCTGATAAGCTGGCTTTCTGGCAGGATTCCGGTTCTTCTTCGCCTTAAATCGGGGAACAGCATCGTTGCCGGTTCTGTGATCATCTGCCTGCTTGCAATCTGGTTGTCCTGGAATGCCTATTCCGCATCATCCTTGCTGGACCGATCACAGGCATGGGGTAGAGCGCACGCCGCTGAGTTCGAAGCGGCGCAATTTTTGGCAGCGGAAACATCTCTCGGTTCGGGTGATGGAAGGACTTTCGTTGCTTCAGCAATCCCTGCAAACTTTCCATTGCGCTACTATTTGTTCCTCGAATCGATCGATGCAGCCTCATTGTTCCGCAAGACCCAGACACCGCAGTTTGAGCGTGTATATGTTGTCGTCCACGAAGGTTATGCGCAGACACTGGCAGACGTCATGAAGAAAACAAAACTGGATGAGTTTGTCCAGCCGGAAAGTGCAAGACTGGTATACGAGAATAAACCCGTCAGGATCTTCGAGGTCCGCCGTCCTTGAGGCGGTATTATTAATTTCATTTCTTTTTTCTTAAAGACATCATCTTCAAAGCGCTTATGGCGTCCTGGTGATCCGGTAAAGGCTGAAGTGCTCACTTCCGTAGACCAATTCAGATCGAACACCCTCCTGTGCGGCACACTGATCCAGCGTTGAGGGATCGATTTGTCCGTTGGTGATCATCTTTTTAAAATGATGCGCGGCGAAGAAATCTGTTAGGTGTACCTGGTCGCAGGAAACCAGGGAGAACGAGTCCCGGTCACTCAGCAGGCGCATCGCCCGAGGCTTGAAGAACGCCACCACGCTGCCTTCCGGAGTGTTGTTTTTGACATAGGTGAACAGAGGGCGCGTAGCGGGGATCGTATGGACCACTCACCATGCGCTCTGTACCAATCTGGCTTGCTGTTCCCCGCACGGCGGAGATCAGGAAAACCCCAACCGCGATTGAAAGAAATAGGATGGGCAGGGCGTTTACCCAGCTACGATCTTTGAGCACCCGGTCAAGCACCCATCTCAATCCCTGCAGGCAGAAATACACCAGGAAAGGCAGCAGCGGGTAAATGAAGCGCATCCCCTGTGTATAAGGCCATGCCAGGTACATCAGGATGGTCATAACGCAGAAACTTATTATGGCGAGGTCTCGGCGCAGGTTCACGATCGCCCCAACCAGACTGACCCCCAGCAGCAGCCATGACATTATCACTATAATGAATGAGACCGCATCCGCAGACGTGCCAAAGGCTGGCGCCCAGAATCCTGGCAGCAGTTCGCCGGTGTAGAATAGCAAGTTTCTGTAGATCACTTTATGTATTCCTGCCAGGTTGATCTGGTTGAGGTAAGCCTCGCTTTCGGTTGGTAACAGCAAACTATAGAACACCCACAGGACACCCAGTGTAAAGTAGGGGATCGCCGCCTGCAGGAAAGCTGCCTTCCATCGGAGGATGGTTTTTCGCTGCAGATAAAACTCGACGCCCTGGCTTACCAGCAGTGTGGGCAGCAGGATGAAACCGCTGGTGCGGGTAATCACCGCTGCGAACAGGGACTGCACCCAGCAGGATCCCGCGATGAAATGGCAGACGCACCGGCGCTGTCGCAATCCATCTGTCGATCAGGAAGATGCACAGGTACACCAGGAACAGGAACAACAGGTCTGCCCCAATCTCATTGAATGCACCGCGCATCGCCGGGTGCAGCGCGAAGAAGGCAGCCACCAGCAGGCTCAAAGGCTGACCCAATCGCTTGCGGAAGAGCAGGTATAGTATTGCCAGGAATGCCAGGTAGAACGCCAGGTTAAACAGCTTGTAGACAGTAAGGGCGTGACCCAGCACGGCGTACACCGGCGCTAGCGCCAGCGGGTATCCCCAGGGATAGATCACCGGTCCCAGCCCGGGGATGGAGTTTTCGATCGTAAACGCATTCCGGATCACGAACGTATCCACTCTGCCCTCAACCACTGCCTGTGCCTGCATCAGGTAAGCGGCAAAGTCATCGCCCCAGCCGTGACCCACACTGAGATTGATAACACCCAGGATGAGCGTGCCGAGAAGCATCGAAAAAAGAATGACCAGCCACCAGAGATTGGTGGTATTCCTGCCCGAATTCAATCCGTCATTGATTTGAGGATCTTTTATTTCTGTCACCTTGTTCGAGTTCTCTCCGCTCTCATCAAGTTAGATGATCTACCCATTTCCTCAACATATCCCGTTGGGGGATGTCCCGCAAGACCCAGCGGTCTGTGTGGTTGAGGAAGGGGAGGGTTCTGAAGGTAAATTTTCCGGTCGGATAAACCCTGGTTAACCATCGCTGTGCATCTTCAAGGGGGCGGCTCGCGCAATCACTCCCGGTTCGTAAATCCGTGGTCTCATGGCTGATCCACTGGGGACGATCTCCCAACCTTTGCAGGCGCTGGATTGCCGCGGCCTCATCGCTCCCCGGATAGGGCCACGCATGAACCCCATCGTAATGGCTGTGGCAGACAAACCCGCGCCAGATGCTGGCGATCTTATCTGAATGCAGCCCGATGAAATTGCACGCAATCGAGCCCCGCGAGAATCCAGCAAGGAAAACCTTCTCCCGGTTCCCGCCAAACCTGGTACACAGGATATCGACAGCATCAATGCAGTACTGAACAGTCGCATTCACATCCCCCCACCATTCCAGCTGGTGAGCTGCCCTGTCCGAGGTGACAAAAGGCAGGCACGCCCACAGAAACCTGGATCCCCCGCTGACCCCATAGCCCAGCGCACAATCTTCTATTCGACCGGTGCAGGTATCGCCCAGCGCATTGTGATAATTTCCATTTCCTGGATATTCGATGATCACCGGGTAATATCGGTCATTCTGCCAGTCTGTGGGGAGATAAAGCAAGAACTTCACACTTAATCCAGGCAGGCTTAACCACACACGTTTACCGGGAGAAGGCGCTTCATTTTCTACGGGTGGCGGGGTGAGATCCTCAGGCAAAGAATTTAAGTCAATCAGGTCGACCAATATCCGCTCCAGCTGGATGTTTACAGGACTCAAACATCGCAGCCATTATAATTCACCAATCAAGCATCATCTTCCTCTCACCTGACCTCCACAATTTCTCCACAACTCTTCGTTAATCTATACTATGCCAGCACAGAAGCCGTGCTGATAAAAATGATATCTACAGCGCCGTCCTGGCGCTGAAAACGAAGGAGTTGCATCATGAAAAGGTTTAAGTTTTCTTATAAGAAGTTAACCGTACTGGCGGTGACCATTCTTCTGGTTCTGGCTGTGTCGGGATGTTCAATCGCTGACAATTTGCCCACTCGCCAGAGCGGTGCTACGCCGGGTTCGGTCGAGTCCGGGCTGGTCGCTGACACGGTGACCCGAGATGTGGTCGAGGCCAGTGGGAAAGTCAAAGCTGCCCAGGACGCGGTCCTGACCTGGAAGACCAGCGGCGTGGTTGCTGATGTACTGGTCGAAGCCGGCGAACGCGTGACGGCCGGGGATGTCCTGGCAGAACTGGACCTGACCAGCGTGCCGTCCAATATCCTGACTTCGCAGACTGAGTTAATCAATGCCCAGCAGTCGCTGGAAGACCTGGAACCAACAGCACTGGCGATTGTCCAGGCGGAACAGCGCATTGCTGCGCTCAAGGATGAAGTCCGTGATAAGCAGCGCATCGTTGATGGTCTGGGCACGCCTTCCAGACCGGCAACCATCGAGCAGGCGAATGCCACTGTGACCCTGGCGAAAATCCAGCTGGATAAAGCATGGGATGATTACAAACCTTACCAGAATAAACCGGAAAGCAACCAGATCCGCGCTGCCCTGTACAACAGGTGGGCAGAGGCGAACCAGAAATATGATCAGGCTGTCATCCGTCTGAACAACCTCAAAGGATCAACCGTAAACCAGACAGATCTGGATCTTGCCCAGGCGAACCTGGATCTGGCGCAGGCAAATCTGTCTGATGCTGAAGAGAAGCTGGCAGATCTCAAGCGTGGGGCTGACCCACAGGACGTCGCTGCCGCTGCCGCGCGCATCACCGCTGCAGAAGCGAATCTGGCAACAATCCGCATCACTGCCCCGTTTGACGGCGAAATCCTTGTCGCTGACGTTCAGCCCGGCGATGTGGTCAATGCAGGAGAAGTCGCTTTCACCCTTGCGAACCGCGATCAATTGCATGTGGATACCCTGATCGATGAACTCGACATCCACAGTGTTGCTGTTGGTGATCCTGTCGACCTCACCCTAGATTCGATGCCTGGCACACCTCTCACCGGCGTAGTCGCTTTTATCAACCCGATGGGACAGGATGTGTCCGGAAATGTGAAATACATTGTTCGCATCGATCTCGATCCGGTGGATGTGCCGGTTTTGCTCGAAGCGACCGTAGATGTCAGCATAGCTGCTGGTGAGTCGCGGACTGTGGTCACTGTGCCGGTTCGTGCAATCCAGACGGACAACTCTGGTGAATTTGTCAACATCATCACATCAGCAGGCTCGATAGAGCGGGTGGATGTGGTGACCGGGCAGCTGGTCGGGGGACAGGTGGTGATCCTGGATGGCAATCTTGTGAAAGGTGATCTGGTTCAGCTCGTTACAAGCAATGAGATGGCGGAGCAAATGGAGCGGATGAATTTCATGTCTGGTGGGCAATAAGGCGGAACAGAAGCTGGTTCACCGCGAAACAGGATACTAGCCTGCCCTCAGCAGCTGGAGTAAAAGCAATGACAATGATTGAAGTGAATGATGTGACTAAGGTTTACAAGGTTGGCGAACAGGAAGTCCGCGCCCTGGATGGGGTCAGTTTACAGATTGGTGCCGGTGAGCTGGTCGCCATCATGGGACCTTCGGGTTCGGGTAAGAGCACCCTGATGGCGATCCTCGGGGGGCTGGATGTGCCCACCAACGGCAGCTACGCCTTGAATGGTCTAAAGGTGGAAAAAATGAATGACAACCAGCTTGCCGATATCCGCGGCAGGCAGATCGGTTTTGTTTTTCAAACCTTTAACTTGCTGCCGCGTACCAACGCCCTCGAAAATGTCATGCTGCCCCTGATGTATAACGGGCTGCGCGGGCGAAAACGGACTGAGCAGGCGAAGGAAGCTTTGATGATCGTAGGTCTGGGTGATCGGATGGACCATAAACCCAACCAGCTTTCTGGTGGGCAGCAGCAGAGGGTAGCTATTGCGCGTGCCCTGGTTAATAACCCCAACATCCTTCTTGCTGATGAACCCACCGGCAACCTGGACAGCAAGACTGGAGCAGAAATTATTCACCTGTTCCAGTCTCTGCACAAGGAGAAGAACCAGACGGTCGTGTTTGTCACGCACGACTCCTTCATTGCCCGCCACACCAACCGTATCATCCGACTGGTGGATGGCAGGATTGTGTCCGATGAGACGGTGGATAAACCGCTGGTCGCCGGGCAAGAGCGCCCGGACTAGGAGGAACTGATGAACATTTTACAAAACATACGCATCGCCTTTCGGGCGCTGTCTGCCAACAAATTGCGCTCCTTGTTGACCATGCTTGGCATCATTATCGGTGTGGCTGCCGTGGTTGCCCTGCTCTCGATAGGTGATGGAGCTACCCAGGCGATCACCAGTCAGGTGGAAGATCTTGGTTCGAACCTGATTTCGGTTTTGCCTGGGAGAGTATTCGAGCGTGAAGGAGGGGCGGATAATGCCAAGTTGTATTACTCCGATTATGAAGCTTTGGCGGAGAATCTGACCGATGTGCGCCTGATTGCGCCGTCTTTCCAGTCTTTTGCCGCGGTGAAATATGCCGATAAGAATACCAATCTGTCTGTTTCGGGTGTTGTCCCAGATTATGCCGAAGCGCGCGCCTATGACATCGCCAGAGGACGTTTCCTGGCAGATTCTGATCGCGCACAGAACGCTCAGGTTGCGGTCCTGGGCTCGCAAACTGCTCAAGATTTGTTTGAAGGACTCAATCCTGTTGGGCAGCGCATCCGCATCAACAATATCTCTTTCGAGGTGATTGGTGTGCTGGAGGAGAAAGGGTCAGGTTTTGGGAGCGTGGATGATGTGGTCCTGATCCCTCTCGAGACCGGATATACCAAGGTGTTTGGATCTGTTGCTGAGGATAATGGCAAGCGTCTTGTTTCCGATATCTCGATATCAGCCAAAACACCGGATGATGTCGATGAAGTCACTGCCCAGGTCACATTCCTGCTGCGCAAGCTGCACGCTCTTCCTCCCCAGGCAGATGCTGATTTTTCACTCTTCAGCCAGGGGCAATTTCTGGACACTTTGAACATGATCACCAGTACGATGACCATCTTTCTCGGCGCTATAGCTGCCATTTCTCTGCTCGTTGGCGGGATTGGAATTATGAATATCATGCTGGTGTCAGTGACTGAACGCACGCGTGAGATTGGTTTGCGTAAAGCGGTTGGCGCCAAGCGCTCTACAATCCTGGTGCAGTTTCTGGTGGAGACTCTCACTCTCAGCCTTCTCGGTGGAATCCTGGGGATCGCACTGGGCGGGGCGATTTCGTACGCATTTGCTGCACTTGATCTGATCCAGGCTTTCGTAAGCCTGGACACGATCGCACTTGCCTTTTTCTTTGCCTCAGCAGTTGGGCTCTTCTTTGGCATCTATCCGGCTGTTCGAGCCTCCGCATTACGTCCCATCGAAGCTTTACGATACGAGTGAAGTTGTCGAGATTAGTGAATAACCAGGCAGATAAAGGATTGTTGTAAAATGTTGTCAAAATCGTTTTCATGCCTCCTCATTGCCGGATTGTGATGATAACCCATCAGGAAAAAGGTTCACCCGTTGACGTGATTTTCCTCGCAGCAGCAGAAAGGAAGTAAATACCGGTTTATCGATGAAGAAAAAAATTCTAATCATAGAAGATGAACCTAAAATTGTGGAGATCAGTCGTGATTATCTGGTAGCTGCCGGTTATGAAGTTGTGGATGTTGGTGATGGCATGACAGGTCTGGAAAAAGCACGTGCTGGTACATTTGATCTGGTTGTCCTCGACCTGATGCTCCCGGGGATGGATGGCATGGATGTCTGCCGAGAGATCCGTCGTGAAAGCCGCGTCCCGATCATCATGCTTACCGCGCGGGTCGAGGAGGCGGACAAGCTCGAGGGGACTCGCCCTGGGTGCGGACGATTACATCACCAAGCCTTTCAGCCCGCGGGAGCTGGTCGCCCGGGTTGAGACTGTTCTTCGCCGAGTTGGTGAATTGGAACCGCTTGAGATCTTGCGGGTCGGCGGTCTTGTTCTCGATCGTTCACGTTATGTGATGGAAATGAGCGATGAGGTCATCCCCCTCACCCCGACTGAATTTGATATTCTCTATACTCTCGCCAGCCAGCCCGGAAGGATTTTCTCCCGCAGCCAGTTGTTGATGGCTTCCCGAGGGGTCACCTTCGAGAGTTACGAACGTGCCATCGATTCTCACATCCGAAACTTACGCAAGAAACTGAAACAGGATGAGAATAATGATGGTGTAGATTCGCGTTCCGGTCTCATTGTCACAATCCATGGAGTTGGGTACAAATTTGAGCTGGGTGATGAATGATCATGAAAGATACGAGTGACAGCCAGATCCCGGTTGATCCATCTCAGGTCGAAGGTAATGCGCTCCAATCTATCCGCCGGCGGCTCTGGTTGCTCTTGTTGCGCGCCTTTGGTCTCGTGGTTTTGCTCATCCTCATCTTTACTCTGTCAGCCACACTGATCTTCCTGGGTGTACGCACCAACCTGAACCCGTTTTATCAATCACCGGTGGCTTATCTTCTGGAAGCCTACTACCATGGTCATGGCGGCTGGGATGGGGTGGATGGGTTGTTTTCTGGTCAAAACGCCTTTGTCCTCCCATATCTCCAGCGTGAATGGAACCGGACTGTGCTGCTGGATCATGATCAAAGGATTGTGGTTGACCACGGGCAGACTACCTCGAGCAGGATTGGTCAGGTTTACCAGGAGCAGACAGGCGCGAACAGTGAAGAGATGGTAATCGATGATCAGGTAGTCGGGATTCTGGTCATCGAGCGTGATTTACTCAGCACTCCATTCGGATTGATGCTCGAAATTCTCCCCCCCATTGGAGCGATCTCCTTGATCCTGGGCATCCTCACCCTGGTGATCGGTCTGCTGCTCATGCGCCGGGTGGTGCACCCTCTCTCCGAAGTGATCGCTGCAGCCGGGGCTGTCTCAAAAGGTGATTTGAGCGCGCGGGTTCCCCTGCACCGCCACCGGGATGACCTCCATGCTCTGAGCGAAAGTTTCAATCAGATGGCTGGCTCCCTGCAGCGCTCAGATCAGCAGCGCCGCGAAATGCTGGCGGACATCGCCCACGAGCTGCGCACGCCATTGACGATCCTTCGCGGCAGGCTGGAGGGGATTATGGATGGCGTTTACCCGCATGACGAAGCACACATAGCCACCGCTCTGGAGGAAGTCTATCTCCTCGATCGCCTGGTGAACGATTTACGTACTCTCACCCAGGCAGAGGCACGCCAGCTTCATCTTGAACACCTGTCTTTCGATCTCTACAAGCTGGCTGAGAAAGTAGTCAGCACTTTTGATCCGGAGGCGGACGAGCTTGGGTTAAGCCTCAATCTCGCGCCTTCCATGGGCGCCAGTTTTTCCGCGCTTGGGGACCCTCAGCGGGTTGAGCAGGTGATTGGAAACCTGGTCGGCAATGCTTTGCAATATGTACCGGAAGGAGGCCTGGTAGAGGTCAGGATTGGAATGGTCGAGAGTATGGCGCGGTTGACGGTGATCGACAACGGTCCGGGCGTTGCCGCTGAGGACCTGGAATTTCTCTTCGACCGCTTCTGGCGCGCTGAGAGGTCTCGCTGCCGTGATTCGGGAGGTGTGGGTCTGGGGCTGGCGATCTCTAAACAGCTGGTTGAAGCCATGGGTGGCGAGATCGGCGCCCGGAATGTTGAGACTGGCGGTCTGGAGATTTGGTTTACATTACCCGCTGCAAGCTAATCAGGTAGACGTGTGAACTGGTTATCCGTGGATGATTTTATAGTCTCAGGCGGACGACAACTTCACCATCATCTACCTCGCCAGTTGGCTCAAATCCCATGGATAAATAGAATGGTCCAGGTCCCCCTTCCATAGGGACATAACTGGTTCCCAGCTCGCTGGCGCCAGGCCGCGTTCTGACGTAATCGATCAGCAATTCAACCGCCCTCTTGCCGTAACCCTTCCCTTGAAAAGGTGCCGCCAACATCAGCCTCCACAGGAAATATTCACCGTTTTCTGCATCATCGTATAACATAATAAATCCAACTGGCGTTTCGTCGGCATAAATTGCCCGGAACCAGGCTTGGACAGAGAAATGTGCCTGTGCGATCGATACTGCATTGTGAGCCACCATTTTTTGCTGGGACTCGGAGAGCGTGTCGCTTAACTTGCAAATTTCCACGACAGTCTCTTCGGTGATTTCTCTCAGGCTTACCTGGGGTGTTTTGGGTTCTGTGATCATATTCTCCGAATTATTAGCTCCTGAATACGAATATGGATTTTCGATATGACAATTTAAACATGGCGTGGTTTTTCATCTGGATAACTGGTTGCATCACCCCAGCTGGCGATTTCATCCATAAAAACAGGTACGACCAACAAGCCGCTTGCCCACAGGAATGCCCGGTCGCGTTCTGTTACCTCCGCGAGAGTCATCCAGCGCACATCCGAGAGTACCTCATTCCCTGGAGCCACGTCCGGGTCGCTGCCCAGGCGTGGTTCTTGCTCTCCGATTTCTACCAGGAAAGTCACGGTTTCATCTCCTGGTGTTGTCTCGTAATGGGAGATCTGGCGGACCATTTTCCCCTGGACACAGCATTCCTCCGCCAGCTCGCGCAGAGCCCCCTCTGCCGGGGTCTCACCGGGTTCCAATCCACCGCCAGGCAGGCACCACCAGGTTTCATTTCCCAGGCAGTGCTGCACCATCAGAACCTGGTTTCTTCTCACAACGATGACTTGTACACGCATTTTATTCATGGTGTCCATTTCTGTTGGTCACTTTCATTCAAGTATTGGCAGATATGAATTATAGTACGACATCATCCGTCAATTCTCTGTTGAAGAAGGAGGAACTATGATTACCTGGCATCTGGCAACCGAAAATGACCTCGACTTGCTGGCAGGGTGGAACCACCAACTCATCCGTGACGAAGGACACCGAAATCCAATGACGGTTCTTGAGTTGCGTCATCGCATGACAGGCTGGTTGGGTTTTCAACTCAGGAAGGAAGAAATCGGGTCTCAAGAAGGCGATTCGATGGATAGCCCTTACCCGACTGCTGAATATGCCGCTGTGATCTTCAGTTGCAGAGGTCAACCTGCGGCGTACGCTCTCTACCGCGAAAAAAGGGATGAAGTCTACCTTCGCCAGTTCTTTGTCCGCAGAGATCTTCGTCGGCAAGGGATCGGTAAAAGTGCCTTCCGGATTCTCCGCGAAGAAATCTGGTCGAGCACAAAACGCCTGACTGTCGAAGTTCTGGTAGCGAACACAGCTGGTGTGGCATTCTGGCGTTCACTCGGTTACCAGGATTACTGCCTGATGTTGGAAATCTTGCCCGAATCCGCTGGGACACCATTCAAAAGTGCTTGAAATTGAGGGTTCAATCACCACAGGCGTACCTGTCTTGGATCCTCGACAGTGTGACGTTTTTTGCGTCGTTTTGAGGGGTTTCTTCCTCGAGGATTTCCCACAGGTTACACACATAAGTTCCCAGGGGATAAAACGAACGTTTGCTCATCTGGTTTGTCAGCGTAAACGCCTGATCCCATTCCCCTAAATGGGCGAATGAAGCGATCACCGGCACAAGTTCCGTGTCCAACCAGGAACCATACCCAGCTTCGACTGCCTGTTGGTAATATTCAACCGCCTGAGCGTACTCGCCCAATTGGTACGCAAGGTCGATCTTCTGGAAATAATAGCAATGGTTGGGTGGAGGTTCCTTCCCGTATAGTTCAGGAAATAATGGTTTAGTCTGGGCAGGATGCTCAGCCATGATCAGAGATGGATTCGAATAGGAGATCAGCTCCCTCTCAAGCTTTGGGAAAAATGGGTTGTTGGCATCGATATTTGGGTTCATGATGTGCAGGCATCCAACGGTCAGCGCCTCCGGGTCGTTCACCTGCACCACAACGCTCTGGTTGGTGTTCCCTTCAAATACAGCCCCGAGGTGGTCAACAGCCACGTTCTGGTTTGCGCCATAGGCTTGCATGCTGCCAAACAAAAGCCGCTCATTGGGGTAGTAATACGCGTAGTCCATCACCTGCGGGGCAGGGTCAGGTTTCCAGGTCCAATCGAACATCGCCGATTGAGTGTAATCGCTGGCGTTGTACTCCAGAGGTAATTCAGCTGAAAAGACCACCGTGCCCGGCTCCAGCTCCGGCATGCGCCAGGCAAGCTGCCAGTACAGGTCTTTTTGCACAATCCACTCACGCCGGAATAAAGTTCTGCTCCCTGAATTGGCTGCTGATGCCGAACCCCAGCAGCAGCGCCAGAACCAGTACCTTCGTCCATCTCGGCATGGGGATGGCGAGGATCAACCCTCCCACCAGGAAGGAAGCGCCAAATATGAATGGCATAGCAAAGCGGCTGTGAAAGCCTTCGATCCCCACGGGGATGTCTGTCAACCAGAACGGAGCTCCGGCTACCACCAGCCCCAGTCCTCCAGCAGCGACCATCTGCAGACCAGCTCTCTGTGGGGCACCCTGGTTCCCGCGCTCGCCCTCGATTCCACCCTTACTGGCTCTGCGACCTCCGCTGAAGAGCAGCGTTATTCCGATGGCGGAAGCGGAACCCAGAGCGAGCACAAGGTAGACCAGATCAACCCTCTCCCCGCTTCCCTGGAAGTTCAACACGAAAGGTCTTAACCAGGCTCCTAAACCGGTTGCCAACCAGTCATTGAGCATCTTCCCAAGGAGAGAGATGACCGCTGTCCCGGGACTCAATCTGAGTTGGTCGAGGAACAGGTACTGGTAATTTTGCGTTTGGTAGGGGAACAAGAAGATACGCCACGTCAACACTGCAGACAGCAGGAGAAGATAAGGCCACCACAGCTGGAGGACTTTCCTGAAGCGAATTTTCAGGTCCGCTTCCATTTCACCCATGGTAAACCACAGGAAGACGGGCTGCAAGAGGTGCATCAACAAGAAATATTCCATGCTCAACAGGTTTACCGCGCTGACAATGAATGCCAGGATGGCGTACGTCCAGAAGCGCCATCCCCGGATTTCACCACCTTCTCTTTCTTTTAGCGCGAGCACAAGCAGGCAGATCGACAACACAAACGCCGTGTACACCAGGTACATATGCCCCACGGTCAGGGCGATCGGCTGTAGGAGGAAGGCAGGATGCACTGCAAACAGCAGACCTACCCACAGGGCAGCTTCCCTGGCTCTGTGCCATACCAGCCTCACCAGCCACCAAACTGACACCGCCGCAGCCCAATGCCAGAGCAGAGCAAAAACGTGCCACCGCCAGGGAGCCGTACCGATGGCAGGAAGTGTGACCTGGTAGAACAGCCCCCAGAAGGGTCGGTTGGTGGTGAAATAACACGTCAACCCGGTACTGCCCATCTTATTATAAGTAGACAGGAACACCCAGTCATCCGAATACAATCCCAACCAGGGGATCAACAATCCGTATGCCAGGATGCAGGCTCCCAGCAGCACAAAAGGCGCAGACCAGTCTGGGAGCGAGAACCGGCACAGCCTGTTAACCAGTGATTTCATCCAGGTCATTTTCGATGGTTTTGGGGTCTAGCGCCGGATTGATGGTCCTCACCAGGTAGATGGGTCTCCCTTTGACTTCCTGAAAGATATAACCGATATATATCCCGATCATCCCGAGGGTGACCATCAGGGTACCGCCGACGACCAGCAGCACAAACATCAGCGAGCTCCAGCCCGGCGCCAGGCTGCTCTGCTGCCCGCTGAACCAGAAGCTAAGTACGTAGATTGCCTCGACAAAAGCAAGCACCAGGAATACCGCCCCAAGCGAGATAGCGATGTAAAGCGGCACCAGTGAGAACGAAAAAATCGCGTTCAGAGCGAGGCTGGTCATCTTCCTGAAGCTGTATTTCGATTCGCCTCCTATCCGCTCCCCGGGCGAATAGGGCAGGATAGCGGTGCGGAAACCCATCCACGGGATCATGCCGCGCAGGAACCGGTGGTATTCGCGCATCCCGCGTAAAGCCTGCACAGCCTTGCGTTCCATCAGGCGGAAATCAGCCGCGCCGGACAGGATATCGGTGCTGCCGATGCTGTTGATAGTTCTGTAGAAGCCGCGTGAAGTCCATCTTTTGACCACACCAGCATGCTGACTTTCGCGGCGCTGCGCCAGCACGATTTCGAACCCATCTTCAGCCAGCCTGAGCATCTCGGCGATCAGTTCCGGGGGATGTTCGCCATCCCCATCTATGGTAATGGCGTAATCTCCCTCCGCCAGGTCCAACCCTGCCGTCAGCGCAGCCTGGTGACCAAAGTTCCTGCTGAGTTCGACAACTCGCAGGCGATGGTCGCTCAGCGCTAATTCATCCAATTTCTCCCGGGTTCCATCCGTTGACCCATCGTTTACATAAGTGATTTTGAACTGGTGTGGGAGCGGGTCAATGGCAGCACACAGGCGCGTGTAAAAATTACGGACCAGGTCCTGTTCGTTAAACAGTGGGATGATGATATCGACATTCATTTCAGGTCACATGTCAGGTGCCTATCTTTGCCCGTCTCCAACCGTCTTTATGCTGTTATGCTGGCATTCAACCGCTGCTTCTCGGGCAGGTGAAAGTCTCCAGGTAAGCCAGGTATTCCAGAGCTTCCTGGCGGTTTTCCCCGCACATTTCCAGAGAAGGTTTCAAATTGTCGCAAACCTTCGGGCGTTCAGGCTTCCCAAACAGCAGGCAGCGATAATCGTCTGTGAGTTGTACACAGCGTATGCCGGCTGGTTTTCCACCGTAGTAAGGCGCTTCGGTGGGCATTCCGGGGATTTGAGATGAGATCGATGGAGCAATACAACATGCCCCACAGGCACTGCGGCATTCCATTCTGGTGATTATACTGCCTTCAGGGATAGTTTTTGTGCCAGGAAAATTCCAACCAGTATGGCTGATGCACCTATTGCCACAGGTGTGGAGATGGTCTCCCCCAGCACCAACACAGCCGTCACCACCACCACCAGCGGTTCGAGCATCTGGATCACCGCCACTCTCGAAGCGGGTACGTGTTTTAGCGCATGTGTGTTGAGCAGGTATGCTGCCGCGGTACACAGCAGTGCAGTAAACAGGATAGCACTCCAGCCTCGTGGGCTGATGTCCGCAAATTCTTGCCAGCCTCTCAGCAGAATAAAGAGCGGTAGCACAAATAGGGTTCCAAAAGAAAACATGGCGGCGGTGACGATCATCGCCGGTTTGTCCTGCACCACTTTCCGGTTGAAGATAATGAACAACGCCCACACCAGCGCCGAAGCCAGCACAAGGAGACTCCCCTGCAGTTCAGAGCCGCTGAATATTGCGTCGCCGGTGGTAAAAAAAGACTGTATGTCTGACAGCTGCCCATTGGTAATCACGATTGCTGACCCCGCCAGCGCCAACCCCACACCTGCTGCCTGCAGCCAGGTTTGTTTCTCACCCAGGAAAATGGATGCCAGGATCAGAGTGAATGCAGGTGCTGTTGCTGCCAGCAGACCTGCAATGCTTGCCGGTGCCAGCATTTGCCCGGCAACCTGTAATAACTGCTGCAAGCCGATGCCCACAAATCCCACCATCGCCAGAGCAAGCAGGTCGCGCCGTGTGATTTGTTTCCATTCTCTGCGCGCTGCGGCAAATGCGCCAATAATCGCCGCGCCAATGGTGTAGCGAATTGTAATCATCGTCACCGGTGAGATTTCCTCCAGGGCGATCTTGATGCTGATGAAAGACACACCCCACAGCACAATCGCCAGGACGGCTTCAACCGTCCCGATCACCTGCAGGCGTCCTGAACGCTTTAGACCCCCAGAGGTCTGGGGGTCCTTCATTGTGTCGTGATTGCCAGCCAACCGTTTGCTTACAAAGTAGCCAGGTATTCGTCCATCGCCTGTGCAGCGCGGCGCCCTGCCACCATGGCTGTCACCACCAGGTCAGGTCCGGTCACATCGTCACCGCCAGCGTAGACCCCCGGTCTTGAGGTTGCGCCCGTCTCCTCATCCACTACGAACAACCCCCATTTGTGTGTTTTCAGGTCGGGTGTGGTCTCTCCAATGATGGGGTCGGGCCAGTAACCGAGCGCCAGGATGGCGGTATCCGCTTCGACGAAGAAGTTCGAATCCTCCACCGGGACCGGCTTTCGCCGTCCCTTGGCATCTGGTTCACCCATCACCATGCGGATGCATTCCAATTGAGCCAGGTGTCCGTCCTCACCGGCAATAAAGCGCACAGGCTGAGTCAGAAACTGGTATTGTGCGCCTTCCTCGCGCGCCAGCTCGCGGTCGTGTTTCCCACCCGGCATCTCTTTTTCCGTGCGCCGGTAGAGGCAGATCACTTCATCTGCTCCCAGCCTGAGAGCTGTGCGCAGGCAGTCGGAGGCAGTGTCACCACCGCCGATCACCACTACCCGGTTGCCGATCTCAGGTCTTGTAGGCATGTCTTCCGGCAGGAATTCGACCGGGGCGTTGCCGCGGATCAAAAATTCCGATGCCTTATACACACCGGGCAGGTCTTCGCCCGGCGCTTCCATCGGCGCGTCGATCTCGCTGCCCACCCCCACGAAGACGGCATCAAACCCGTCTTCAAACAGGTCATCGATGGTTTTGTCTTTGCCAATATAAGTATTATAGACGAACTCCACACCGGCATTCTCGAGGTCTTCCACCCGGTTGAGCACCACTTTTTTGGGGAGTTTAAAATTGGGGATGCCATAGGTCATCAATCCGCCGGGAGCTGGCTTTGCTTCGTACACAACCACGCTGTGACCCATGCGCACAAGCTGTTCAGCGCATGCGTATCCAGCCGGTCCGGAACCGACGATTGCAGCCCTCTTGCCACTTGGCTCCCCAACCGGGATGTTCACTCCCACAGTGGCTCGCTCGTAGTCACACACAAACGCCTCCAGGGCTCCGGTCATGATCGGATCATTGGATTTGCGGTGTGAACACGAACCCTGGCAAAGCTGCTCGTGCGGGCACACTCTCCCGCAAATTTCCGGCAGTGAACTCGTCTGGCGATAAAGCGCAGCCGCTTCAAGGAACATGCCGTTTTCGATCAGCCACATAGCAGAAGGGATATCGTTGTGTGTTGGGCAGGCAAGCATGCAGGGCGCCGGATCAGGGCACTGCACACAGCGCGCCGCTTCGATGCGTGCCTGGATGGGATCCAGTGGGATGACCACATCTTCAAAATCTAAAACGCGCTCGGTTACCGGGCGCGTGCTGATGTCCATGGAAGGTACTTTGGCGCGGGACTTGCGATCAAGTGCGAGAAATTCACCGGGTATGTTTCGCATATTTAAGCCTCCATTGCCTTATTATCATAACCATTAAGGTGATTATTATTCAAGTTCTTAAGTCATCATTTTCATTGATTCTTGTCACATTTCCCTTGTTCGTTATACGGGCGGGATTTCTCTGGAAGTGTTTTCTTCTTTCAGCATAGCTGCGCTCTTAGCAGTAATTAATCAATTAACTGCAAACTTGATAGGATAATTATTGCCTGGAGACATTTCCCGGAGGCAATTAGGAAATACCCAATTTGCGATTGTAGATTTTAGGAGATTTGAATGCGAAAGTGGTTGGTTTTTATTTTGTTCGTGGTCGCTATTGTCATTGGAGGCATCTACCTTTACGGTCGCAGGCAGGTACAGGCACAGGAACAAATATTGGCAAATTTACAAACCGTGGCGGCTGAGCGCGGCGACCTGGTCACCACCATCGGTGGTACTGGCACTGTGGAGACTAACCAGTCAGCCATCCTGTCCTGGCAGACTTCCGGGATAGTGGATGAAGTCCTGGTTGAAATTGGTGACAAGGTTAAGGCAGACCAGGTCATGGCGACCTTGAAGCAGACCTCGCTGCCACAAAATGTGATCCTTGCACAGGCTGACCTCGCCAGCGCCCAGAAATCGCTAGAAGAACTATATGAAACAGACCTGGCAGCGGTTGAGAGTGAGCAGGCGATCGTCCAGGCGCGTGATGCTTTGCGTATCGCCCAGGCGCGCGTAGATGGTCTGGGTCGCTCCGGTTCTCAGGCAGACATCGATGTCGCCGAGGCGACCGTTCTGCTGGCGAAGATCAAATTGGACAGGGCATGGGACGATTTCAAGCCCTACGAAAAGAAGTCCGAGAGCAACCCGGTTCGTGCGGCGTTGTTCAATAAATACGCCCAGGCAAAGCAGGAACACGATCTTGCCGTGAGGCGCTTGAACAACCTGCAGGGCACACCTTCTGACCTCACCTTCGAACTGGCACAGGCTGACCTGGACGTTGCCCAGGCAAACCTGGAAGAAGCGCAGCGCATTTTTGAAGAACTCCAGGCAGGTCCCGACCCGCGGGATATCGCCGCCATCCAGGCGCGCATCGCCGCAGCTCAGGCGACCCTGGCTGCTGCTCAAATCAGCGCTCCTTTCGATGGCACGGTCATGGACATCAACGTCAAGCCCGGCGATAGTGTTTCCGCTTCAAACGCCTTCCGCCTGGATGATCTGACCCGCCTCCTGGTCAAAGTACCCATCTCGGAGGTCGATATCGGTCGCGTTACTATAGGTCAAGATGCCACCCTCACCTTCGACGCCATCCCCGACCAGGTTTACAAGGGTGTGGTCAGTGATGTTGCCAACGTGGGCGTCGTCAACCAGGGCGTCGTCGACTTTCACCGTCACGATCGAACTTATCGGACCCCTTGAAGAATCAGGAACAACGCCGCATTCTATGGAGTCGGTCAAGCCTGGCATGACTGCTGCTGTAAACATCATTGCCGAACGGCTTGAAGATGTGCTCCTGGTGCCGAACCGGGCGGTGCGCGTGGAGGATGGTCAGCGCGTTGTTTACATCCTCGTCGATGGCATCCCACAGCCAGTAATAATTACTCTAGGCGCCTCCTCCGAAACGGACAGCGAAGTGCTGGATGGGAAGGTTGAGGCTGGCGATAAGATTGTCCTCAACCCGCCTCTCCAGTTCGAATTTGGTCAGGAACCCTCCTTCATCAGGGGTATGCGCAACATCGGGCGATGAGCGATACCAGAACAGACACTGTCATCATTGCTAAAGACCTGACCAAGGTGTACCAGATGGGGGACGTTGAGGTGCACGCCCTCTGCGGTTTGAGTCTTGAGATCACACGCGGTGATATTGTCGCTATCATGGGTCCTTCCGGTTCCGGCAAATCCACCCTGATGAATATCATCGGCTGTCTGGACCGCCCAACCTCGGGTGAATATTACCTGGATGGAGAACGTGTGTCCAACATGAAGGACGATCAGCTTGCATCTATCCGTAACCGTAAAGTGGGCTTTATCTTTCAAAGCTTTAACCTCCTGAGCAGGGCAACGGCTCTGGCAAACGTTGAGCTCCCGATGCGTTACGCTGGTGTTACCCGCGGACGCCGTGATCGCGCCCGCGCGGCATTGCAGAGTGTTGGTTTGGGAGACCGCGTCACCCATCGCCCTAACGAGCTTTCCGGCGGGCAGCAGCAGCGTGTAGCAATCGCGCGGGCTCTTGTCAACGATCCTGCCATTATTCTTGCCGACGAACCCACCGGCAACCTTGACTCTAAGTCAGGTGAGGAGATCATGGAGCTGCTCCTTTCACTCAACAAGGAGAAGGGCACCACGCTGATCATTGTTACTCACGATCCAAGGATTGCAGCCTACAGCCACCGCGCCATCCATCTCCTCGATGGTGAGATGGTCCCACCGGAGGGTGCTGTCATCGCTGCCACGATGGGCACTCACAATGTGGGCACCACATGTGGGCACCCACAATGTGGGCACCGACCTCGAGAATGGAGGCGCATTATGACCTTTTTCCAGGCGGTAATCGAAGCATTGCAGAGCCTCAGTGCCAATAAAATGCGTTCTGGTCTTACCATCCTCGGGATCGTCATCGGGGTCGGTGCTGTTATAGCTATGGTCTCCATCGGTCGGGGTGCTGAAGGCACCATCACCGGCTCGATCGAAGGCATTGGCACCAACCTGGTTTTTGTCTTCAGCGGCGGCTCGGAAGATGTACGCAATCCCAAGCCCTTAACCCTCAACGATGCCGATGCCATCTCCGATCCCTTCCAGGCGCCTTCAGTAGCCGGTGTGGCGCCCATGCTCCAGAAGACTCTCAAGGTCACTGCCGGTGGTGAGACCAGTACCACCCAGGTCTCAGGAGTCACCCCTGCCTACACCTGGATTCGCAATTATCCCGTTTCCGAGGGTGAATTCATCACGGAAGAACACCTGCTTGGGCGATCATCGGTCGCTGTGATTGGCGCTGACACTGCTGAGAGTTTGTTCGGTCGCCGCCAGGGTCTGTTGGGTGAGACCTTCCGTATCGAAGGACAGCCCTTTCGCGTCATCGGCGTGTTGGAGGAGAAAGGCGGCTCCAGCTTCCAGAACGAAGATGACCAGGTCATGATCCCTATGACCACAGCCCAGGTACGCCTGATCACGCGCAATCCACGCGATCGCGTGGATATGCTCATCATCCAGGCGGTCAGCCCGGACTCGGTCCCCCAGGCCAGCCTGGAGGTAGCTCAGATCCTGCGAACTCGCCATCGAACCGCCATCGGTGAAGACGACTTCAGTATCTTATCTCAGCAGGATTTCCTGGACATCGCCCTCGTCGTCACCAATGTACTCACCATTTTTCTTGGAGGCATTGCCGGGATCTCCCTGTTAGTCGGCGGTATCGGTATCATGAACATCATGCTCGTGTCGGTCACCGAGCGCACACGAGAAATCGGTCTGCGTAAAGCCCTTGGAGCCCGCCGTGTGGATATCCTCATCCAGTTTCTCACCGAGTTGTCTCTGCTCAGTATGGTTGGAGGCGTGGTGGGCATTATCCTCGGTTGGTTGATTTCGGTCGTCGTGGGTTTCATCGCCTCTGCCAATAATGCCCCCATCGATCCTGCCATCGGTCTGGACACGGTCCTGCTGGCGACGATTTTCTCCACCGCGGTTGGACTGTTTTTCGGACTATACCCCGCTAACCGCGCCGCCAACCTCCAGCCGGTCGACGCCCTGCGCTACGAATGAACCCCGCGCCCGTTATTGCGAGATGTGGGCGTTTTTCCACCTCGAAGCAATCTCCCTCTGCCCCCGCGCATTTTATTCTTCGCGTGTCGCCTCGTCCATCCATGCCAGGTACTCCGGCAGCCCCTCACTTACCTCCACAGCCACAATCTCCGGTACCTCGTACGGATGCATCTCTTTCACCGCCGGCAGCAGCTGCTTCTTGAACAACTCTTGCCAGCTCTTTGCGATCAGCAGCCACTCCACATCCTCGTGCAGTTCTCCCTTCCAGGCATAAACCGACCTCACATGCGGAAGGATGTTCACACACGCTGCCAGCTTTTGCTCCACCAGCATGTGCGCAATTTCCATGGCAGCATCTTCGCCTGGAGCGGTGATCAATACCAGGATAGGCTGTGCACGGGGTGTGTCCCCAGGCGGGTGCACCTGCAGGGGTTGGGTAGAATCTTTTCCGACGTTCATATGATTCACATCAATACAAATTATAATCTTACAGGCAATCCAAATAACTACAAACGGAGATTTACTATATGCAAAACGAACTAACCCAATTAAAGACTATCCTTGCTGAAGTGTCCGATATCCAGAGCGCCTCTGCTCTCCTGGGCTGGGACCAGCAGGTTAACATGCCTCCGGGTGGGGCTGCCGCACGAGGTCAGCAGCTGGGCACCCTGCGCCGTCTTGCTCACCAGAAGTTCACCTCCGCTGAAGTTGGTCAGCTCCTCGACGCTCTCGAGAAGTCGGTCAAGAACCTCGATCCCGACTCCGATGATGCCCGTCTGGTCAAGGTCACCAGGCACGATTTCGAGAAATACACTCGCGTGCCAGGTGAATACCTGGTGAAACTCTCCAGTGTGACCAGCAAAGCTCACCACGTATGGCAGCAAGCAAGGAAAGAGGATGATTTTTCCATCTTCCAACCCTTTCTGGAAGAGATCGTCGACCTCCGCCGTCAGTATGCAGACTTCTTTGCTCCTTACGATCATATTTATGATCCTCTGCTCGATGATTTTGAGCCGGGATTGAAGACCCGGGACGTAAAAGCGATCTTCTCAGCCCTGCGCCCCGAACAGACTGCCCTCATCCGCGCCATTTCCGACCAACCACAAGTTGACGACTTATTCCTACACCAGAAGTTCGATGAACAGAAGCAGTGGGACTTTGGTGTCGAGGTGATCACCGCCTTTGGCTACGATTGGAATCACGGGCGCCAGGATAAAGCCGCTCACCCCTTCACTAACAGTTCCAGTGTGGATGATGTGCGCATCACCACTCGCGTCTACCCCGATTTCCTCAATCCTGCTCTCTTCGCTACCATGCACGAAGCCGGTCATGCCCTTTACGGTCTGGGCATCGATCCGGCGCTCTCGCGCACCACGCTCGCCGGCGGTGCCTCAATGGCGGTCCACGAATTGCAGTCGCGCATGTGGGAGAACCTGGTTGGTCGTTCGCTGCCTTTCTGGGAGCATTATTACCATCGCCTTCAGCAGGTTTTCCCCGACCAGCTTTCTGGAGTCAGCCTGGATGCATTCTACAAGGGTATTAACAAAGTACAGCCTTCGCTCATCCGCGTTGAAGCTGACGAAGCCACTTACAACCTGCACATCATGCTCCGTCTCGAGCTTGAGATCGCCCTGATGGAAGGCACCCTGGAGGTCAAAGACCTGCCAGAAGCATGGAACAGCCGCATGAATGAATACCTGGGCATCGCACCGCCTTCGGATGCCAACGGCGTCCTCCAGGACATACACTGGTCTTCCGGGTTGTTCGGTTATTTTTCTACCTATGCCCTCGGAAACCTGGTCTCTGCCCAGTTGTGGGAAGTGATCATCAAGGACATCCCTGACCTGCAGGATCAGATCCGCCGCGGTGAGTTTTCAGCTTTACTCACCTGGCTGCGCGAGAACATCCATCGCCACGGCTCGAAGTTTGAGCCCCAGGAATTGATCCACAAGGTCACTGGCTCGAAGATCGACCCCTCGGCATACTTGCGTTACCTGCGCGCCAAGTTCGGCGCCATTTACGCTTTGGCGTGAGGCGGCAAAACATTCACTTTTTGTTTAAATGGGTGGGAAGGCTGAGCAGCCTTCTCATCCTCCTGATCTTCTCAGGGGCTATCTTCCTTGACCAGGCGTCGGCGCACAAACCTGCCGCCTTTACCCCTGCACCGGCAGATATCCAGGTATTTGCCCCGCTGAGTGGTTTTTCTATCACCTCGCCGATCCAGGTCAATGCAGTAATCAACCAGACCTCCTCCGGTCCATACTGGCTCGAGCTGTTTGCCCGCGATGGAATTTTGCTCTACAGACAGGTTTGGGCTCCGGCTGCGGCTGAACCCACCCCACTCTTTACCAGTTTGGATTTTGAAATCTCCGCAGTTGAATCCCAGGATGCCCGCCTGGTGGTCACCCAGCTCGATGCCTTTCACCGTCCCCAGGCAGTCAATTCCATAGACTTGCTCCTGCAGCCAAATGCGGTCTTGGAATCACCAACCAACCAGCTTACGGACAACCAGGACCATCTACTCCAGGCGATCACCATCGAATCTCCTCGCCCTGGGTCTAAGACCGACACAGGAACCGTGCTGGTCAGCGGTTTTCGCTTCACCCCACATCCATTCTTGTCCTCCCGACCTCAACTCTTTACCCAGCTTGTCAGCGAGGATGGTCGCACAGTCGGACAACGCATTGCGTCCCTCGCCGATGCTGAAGCTCCTGACGGCGGTGCAACAGGTTATTATTTCACAGCCGAAATCCCATATAAGATTTCTACCCCTACCCGCGTCCGCCTGCTCGTGTTTGAGGACGGCAGCCCTCACTCACCATATACGCATCTCGCCAGTCTTGAGCTTGAGCTTTACCCTGAGGTAAAGGCTCTTACCCTGAGGTAAAATTGTTCAACTATCGGTGTAGATCTGGTCTTACATATAAACCAAGATTATTGTAAATTTTGAGTTCCAGGCACGGATTGCAGTGCTAAAGGAGACCCATGCCACACAATCACTTTCCTTCGAAACGAGCGCCCGTCTATGCGGATATAGAGGCTGAAAAATGGCACAACTGGCGCTGGCAGTTGAGCAACCGCATCAATACGGTCGAAGAGTTCGAGACCATCCTCCCCCTCACCGATAGCGAGCGCAAAGCCCTGCGAGCCCCCAACCTTTTCCGCGTCGACATCACTCCCTATTTCATCTCGCTCATTGATCCCCACGACCCGGACGATCCCATTCGCAAGCAAGTCGTTCCTTCCTCTGCCGAAATGGTGCCTTTCACCGCCATGATGGAGGATTCCCTTGCAGAAGACCGCCATTCTCCGGTGCCGGGGCTGGTGCACCGCTACCCGGACCGCGTCCTCATGCTGGTCACCACACAGTGTGCTTCTTACTGCCGCTACTGCACCCGCTCGCGCATCGTTGGTGACCCCTCCGCCACGTTTTCGCGCGAAGAATTCCAGCTTCAGCTTGAATACCTGCGCCGCACGCCCCAGGTGCGCGATGTGCTCCTCTCTGGCGGAGACCCGCTGGTTCTGGCTCCCAGAATCCTCGACGAGATACTCACCAGCCTGCGCGAGATCCCTCACATCGAGATTGTGCGCATCGGCTCGCGAGTCCCGGTGTTCCTGCCCATGCGCATTACGGCTGAGCTGACCGACATGCTGCAGAAACATCATCCCCTCTGGTTAAAATATCCACGTCAATCACTCCAATGAGATTACCCAGGAACTAGCCGATGCTTGCGATAAACTGACCCGCGCCGGCATCCCCCTCGGAAATCAATCCGTCCTTCTTGCCGGGGTCAACGACAACGTGCATATACAGCGCCAGCTGGTGCAGGACCTGGTGCGCATCCGTGTGCGTCCTTATTACCTTTACCAGTGCGACCTGGTCGAGGGCGCTGGTCATTTCCGCACACCCGTAGCCAAGGGGATCGAGATCATGGAAGGGCTGCGCGGGCATACCTCCGGTTATGCTGTACCCAATTATATGATCGACGCCCCGGGCGGTGGTGGAAAGATACCTGTCTCACCCCAGTATCTCATCAGCATGTCCGACCACAAGATTATCCTGAGAAACTTCGAGGGTCTCATCACCACCTACGAGGAACCCACTGATTACCTGCCCGAACATGCCGCAAAATTCAAAGGGACGAAGCGGCTCGAGCCCGGACAGGCGGGCATCTCCGCCTTGCTTGATGGCGAAGAGATGTTGATCAAGCCCGAGGGCTTCGATCAGCTCCACGAGCGTCACGGCATCCAGCACCGCCTTAAGGATGAGAACAAGTGGAAACCTCTCGGCATCGGTCCCGGCGAAACCCCTCCCTCCGATGCATGATCTCACCTCATCCCGGCTCCACACCGTGCTACCGCCGCGCCAACCCACCTCGATATACCAAAACTTTGTGAATTTTCGTTTCCTTCGAATTCTTTGTGGTTGCACCACACTATGACCAACCTGGACCCCCCCGTCTCCGCCACTCTCGTCCTCGAGGATGGCACCATCCTCGAAGGTAGTGCCTTCGGAGCCACCGCCGATGCAGTTTTCGAACTCGTCTTCAACACCAGCCTTACCGGCTACCAGGAAATCCTCACCGATCCCTCCTACCGCGGCCAGGGCGTTGTCTTTACTGCAGTCCACATCGGCAACACCGGCATTAACAGCCAGGACCCCGAATCGTCCATTCCACAAATCTCCGCCCTCGCTGTGCGCGCCCTCAGCCAGCTTGTTTCAAGCTGGCGTTCCGAAACTACCCTCGACTCCTGGCTCGCTTCCAACAATATCCCCGCCATCAGCGATGTTGATACCCGTTTCCTCACCCGACGTCTGCGCGACCAGGGCACCATGAAAGCCGCCCTTTCCACACGCGGAACCCCCGCCAGCCAATTACTCGAATCAGCCCGTCAATGGTCCGGTCTGGACGGTATCGATATGGTCAGCGCCGTCACCTGCGCCGAAGCCTATGCCTGGACCGGCGATAGCGGAAGCGACTGGGTTCTCAGTCCTTGGGCGCCAACTTCTGCGGAGGGTGATCAGGACGGGCAGCCCGTTATCAACCATCTGCAAAGCCTGCGCCCCCGAGTTGTGCTCTATGATTTTGGCGCCAAGCGTAACATTGCCCGTCACCTGGCATCCTGGGGTGCGGACGTCATGGTCGTCCCTGCCGCCACATCTCCTGAGGCAGCCCTGGCTTACCAACCGGATGGTGTCCTGCTTTCAAACGGTCCTGGAGACCCGGCAGGCTTACCGCACATTGTGGAGGTTGTCTCTGGCTTGATCGAGTCCGGCGTTCCCCTGTTCGGCATCTGCCTGGGTCATCAACTCTTAGGCAGGGCACTGGGCGCCAAGACTCGGCGTCTCAAGTTCGGGCACCATGGCGGCAATCACCCTGTTCAGGACCTGCGCACTCGCAAGGTCCTCGTCACTGCCCAGAACCACAATTACATGGTGGATCCGGATACCCTCGACCCGGCGGAAGTCGAACTCACCCACATCAGCCTCAACGATGGCTCCCTTGAGGGTCTGCGTCTGAAGCACAAACCCGTTTTCTCCGTCCAGTTCCACCCCGAGGCTGCTCCAGGTCCCCACGATGGTCACCCTCTCTTCGCTGAGTTCTGGCGCGCTGATGGAATCATCTCAAGCAGCAAGAGGTGACGCGTGATCCCTACCGGTGCCACCATTCTCGTTCCCGGCTCTGGTCCCATCGTCATCGGTCAGGCGGCTGAGTTCGACTATTCCGGCACCCAGGCAGTTCGGGTTCTGCGCCAGCACGGTTACCGCGTTGTCCTGGTCAACAGCAACCCCGCCACTATCATGACGGACCCGGAGATCGCCGACGCCACCTACATTGAGCCACTTACCCCCTCCGCTGTGGAAGCCATCATCCAGCAAGAGAGACCGGATTACCTTCTGCCTACTGTCGGCGGGCAGACCGGTTTAAATCTTGCCCTGCACCTGAGCGAGAATGGAGCCCTCGAGCGCCACGGTGTGGAATTGATCGGGGCTTCTCTGGAAGCCATTCGCCTTGCTGAGGACCGCTTGTTGTTCCGCGACGCCATGCTCTCCTCCGGTCTCCCTGTACCTCATGGAGGGCAGGTACGCAGCTTCCGCGAAGCCCAGGAGATTGCTTCCCAAACCGGGTACCCACTCCTCGTGCGCGCTTCCTTCGCCCTTGGAGGCAGCGGCGCCGGCTGGGTGCATCACGAGGTAGATCTTGCCGAAGCTGTGCGCAAAGCCATCGCCGTCTCTCCTATCCACCAAGCCTGGATCGAGCAGTCCCTTATCGGCTGGAAGGAGTTTGAGCTTGAGGTCATGCGCGATTCCAGCGACAATTTTGTTGTCGTCTGCAGCATCGAGAACCTCGACCCCATGGGCATCCACACCGGCGACTCAATCACCGTCGCCCCCGCCCAGACCCTGACCGACCGCGAATACCAGGTCATGCGCGACATGGCAAAGCGAGTCATGAACGCTGTCGGTGTGGAGACAGGCGGCTCGAACGTCCAGTTTGCCGTTGATCCAGGCACCGGCAGGATTGTGGTCATCGAGATGAACCCGCGAGTCTCGCGCTCATCTGCCCTCGCCTCCAAAGCCACCGGATTCCCCATCGCCAAGATCGCCGCCCTGGTCGCCTGCGGTTACACCCTTGATGCCATCACCAACGATATTACCCGCGTTACCCCGGTATCCTTCGAGCCATCCATCGACTATATTGTCGTCAAGATCCCGCGCTGGGCGTACGAAAAATTCCCCGGTGTAGACACTACCCTCGGTCCGCAGATGAAGTCTGTTGGCGAGGTAATGGCACTTGGGCGCACTTTCCCCGAAGCTTTGCAGAAAGCGGTCCAATCCCTCGAGATCGGCGCCGATGGGCTCTCCTTACCTCATCCGGCACAGTCATCGCAGCATGCTCCACCCGTCGTCGAGGACCTCTCCATGCCCACCGCCGACCGACTCTTTGGTGTTTACAATGCTCTTCGCGATGGTACTTCCCTGGAGGAAATCTGTGCCCTCACCGGCTACGACCTCTGGTTCCTCAGCCAGCTCGAGCTCATTGCCAGCACCGAATCCCGGCTGGAGGCTCTCTCACCGGACGACAAGGATCCTGCTTTCATCCGGCAACTCCGCGCCGCCAAGCGCATGGGCTTCTCCGACGCCTATTTGGCACGGCTGTGGGGTATGGAAGAAATGGCACTGCGCCAGCTGCGTAAACGCACCGGCATCCTGCCTACATTCCTGCGTGTCGATACCTGCGCCGCCGAGTTTGAGGCGCACACCCCCTACCTCTACAGTAGCTACGAGACCGAAGATGAAGCCAACCCCACGCAGCAGAAAAAGGTGCTCATTCTCGGCTCGGGTCCCAACCGCATCGGTCAGGGCATCGAGTTCGATTACTGCTGCTGCCAGGCAGCATTTGCCCTCTCTGAGATGGGTTACGAGACCATCATGCTCAACTGCAACCCTGAAACCGTCTCTACAGATTACGATACCGCCGACCGCCTCTATTTTGAGCCGCTTACCCACGAGCACGTTCTCAACGTTGTCGACCGCGAGCAGCCTGAAGGCGTCATTGTCCAGTTCGGTGGGCAGACGCCTCTCAACCTGGCAGAGGGTCTCGAAGCTGCTGGAGTGCCTATCTGGGGCACCTCACCTGCTTCCATCCGTCTTTCCGAGGACCGCGAGCAGTTTGCTGCTCTCCTCGCTGAGATGGATATCCTCCAGCCCGAGAACCAGATCGCCCGTTCCGCTGCCGAAGCGCGCCTCGCTGCCCGCCGCATCGGCTACCCAGTCCTCGTGCGACCTTCCTACGTCCTTGGTGGACGCGCAATGGCGATTGTTGGTGACGAGGTCCAGCTGGATACTTTCATCCAGGAAGCTCTGGATGCTGCTCCTGGTCAGCCCCTGCTGGTCGACCGCTTTCTTGAAGACTCCTACGAGATCGACATCGATGCCATCGGTGATAGTGAGAACGTCATCATTGGCGCCGTCATGCAGCACATTGAGGAAGCTGGGGTGCATTCCGGTGACGCCGACTGTGTGCTCCCGCCCTACAAGATCAGCGCCTACCACCAGAGTGTCATGGAAGACTACACAGTTCAGCTCGGTCTGCGCCTGGGTGTGCGCGGCCTGGTGAACGTCCAGTTTGCCATCAAGGACGATGTCGTTTACGTCCTCGAAGTCAATCCGCGCGCCTCCCGAACTGTCCCTTATGCCAGCAAAGCAACTGGTCTGCCTCTGGCGCGCCTGGCGTCCCAGGTCATGGCGGGCAGAACCTTAGCTGACCTGGGCATCGACCAGCAGCCCCATGTCGATGGATTCTTCGTCAAAGCTGCCGTGCTGCCCTTCGCCAAGCTCCCCGGCGCCGACCCGCGCCTGGGTCCCGAGATGCGCTCCACCGGCGAGGTCATGGGCTCAGCCAGGAGTTTCGGGCACGCCTTTGCCAAATCGCAGCTGGCTGCCGGCATGGGTCTGCCCCTCGAGGGTGCTGTCCTCGTCAGCGTCAATGACTACGACAAGGGTGCTGCCCTCAAGATCGCCCGCGACCTTTTCCGCATGGGCTTCAAGATCTACGCCACCCCCGGCACCGCCCAGTTCTTTGCCCGTACCGGGCTGCCAGTGGAGGTCATCAACAAGATGCACCAGGGCTCCCCGCACACCGTAGAGCTCATCCGCTCTGGCGCTGTCCAGCTTATTCTCAATACTCCGCTTGGCGCCCATGCGCACGCCGACGGCGTCGAGATCCGCGCCGCCGCCATCCAGATGGACCTCCCCCTGCTCACCACCCTCTCCGCCGCCTCCGCCGCCGTCGCTGGCATCCGCGCCCTGCGCGAGCACGAGCTCACCTTCAAGAGCCTGCAGGACCATTACGCAGGTAAATAATCCCGTTCTATAGCGGTAGGGAGGACGAATGTTATCTTTCACAAATGAGTTACATAGATAACGATAGTTTTGTTATTGTTGACATATACTTCGAACTGTTATAAAATAATTAAAGAGTAGAACAGGATTTGGGATTTATTTATAAGGGAGAAGTTCTAACTTGGTATGCGGAATGCATCCCGTAACTGCTAACAAAACTGGATAATGCAGGAAGGAGAGTGGGAAAGAAGAGATATTAACCAGTAATTTGCTCCTCAAGCAAATGGGTTTTTTTCGTGGTTTACATTATTGACTGAACTCCAGGCTCGGGGGGCAGCGCACATTTTCATGTGCGTTGTTTTTTCAAATAATAAATTGCCTCGGCTGGCGGCAACCAACCGAGGCAGGCAAAAACGGAGCACTCTCAGTACGCCGTTCGCGCACATTAGTATAACGTGCTGGGGATAAATATGCCAGTTCAAGAAAGTTAGAAATAGTATAGCGACTGGCACTCACCAATACACTCACCAGAATTTGAGAGTGCACCATTTGCCTTCACTGCGGTTCAGACGATCATGTTATTTGTCTGGAGGCTGGTATGAAAACAAATGGATCACGAATGGTTGTGTCTGGGAAAGAATCCCTTCCGAATTTCCAGTCTACTCTGGTTGATACGGTTGACCATACTTTTATAAAATTTAAAGCATCTACTACACGGTCAAAATTAAATTATTACCGGATTAAGCGGCTATTCGATTTTACTGGGTCAATTCTATTCCTCCTCCTTTTCTCACCATTATTTTTGTTGATCGCTTTCGCCATTGTCCTGGATAGCCCGGGATCTGTTTTCTTTTGCCAGACGCGTGTGGGGGCAAGAAGGGTCAATGGAAGAAATAACGACATCTGGGAACCGTGTCCTTTTACTTGCCTGAAATTTCGTACGATGAAACAGAATGCAGATCAAGCTCTGCATCGGAACTACATAAAAGCTTTCATCAACAACAACCCGAAACAAATGACTCATTGCCAGGGTCATGACACGCAGGTCAAGAAACTGGTTCATGATCCCAGGATCACTCGAGTGGGTCGAGTCCTGCGGAAGTGCAGTATGGATGAATTGCCACAATTAATTAATGTGCTCAAAGGGGAAATGAGCCTGGTAGGACCAAGACCAGCAATCCCATATGAGGTGGAAGAGTACGATCCCTGGCATCATTACAGGCTTAATGGCAAACCAGGCATTACCGGTTTATGGCAGGTAACTGCTCGCAGTTCTTCAAATTTTGATGAGATGGTACTTCTGGATATCAAATACCTTCAAGAACAAACCTGCTGGTTGGATTTGCTTATCCTGATGAAGACCCCTGCCGTGGTTATCAAGTGTGTTGGGGCAATGTAGAAAAAGGAGAAAAAATGGACAAGATCAGGGTTGGTATCATAGGGATTGGGTATTGGGGACCAAATATCGTGCGTAATTTTGCCGCCATTCCAGACGTGGATGTTGTGGCAGTTGCTGATTTACGGACTGAGCGGCTCAATCATATCCGTCTGTTATATCCGGGTATAAAAAGTACAACGGATTACCAGGATATTTTCTCGATGAATTTGGATGCAGTAGCCGTTGTAACACCTCCGAGCACCCATTTCCCGATTGGTATGGCCTGCCTGCGGGAAGGGATGCATACATTTATTGAGAAACCGATCACTCTCAACAGCGATGATGCCAGATGCCTGATTAAAGTTGCTGAAGAGCAAGGACTCACCTTGATGGTCGGTCATACTTATGAGTACAACCCAGCCGTTAGAAAAGTCAAGGAAATTGTTGATCGCGGGGAATTGGGTGAAGTGTTCTACATCAACACCGAGCGTCTCAATCTGGGTTTATTTCAGGCTGATCTGGATGTTATCTGGGACCTTGCGCCTCATGATATTTCGATCATCAACTACATCCTTGGTCTTGATCCTGTTCGGGTGAGTGCCCGAGGAGGAGATTGTATTTTTAAAGATAAGCATGACATTGCGTTTATCTACATGGAATATCCTGAACAGGTCATTGCCCATATCCACGTCAGCTGGCTTAATCCCTGTAAAGTTCGCCGCATAACTGTGGTTGGCAGTAAGAAAATGCTGGTTTACGATGATATCGAGAGTTTGGAAAAAATCCGAATTTATGACATAGGTGTTGAATATCCGCCATACACAAATTCGTATGGAGATTTCCACTGCAGTTATCGTTATGGTGATATCGTAATTCCCCACATCCAATTTGCTGAGCCGCTCAGGGTTGAATGCCAGCATTTTATTGATTGCGTTCGAAATCCATCTCTTACTCCGATCAGTTCCGGTTACTCGGGATTAAAAGTAGTCTCGGTCATCGAGGCAGCCTGTAATTCATTGAAAAAAAATGTAGGTCTCGAAATCCCAGAATTGGATTTCGTGGCCAGCTAACTGGCTTGTTGCCAGCTAATGAACAACAAGTGATGGAAAATCATCGAAAGTAGAGGCACCATGGAGCTTAAATATTATTTTCAAGTGATCAGGCGACGAATCTGGGTTGTTTTTTTTATCATGGTAGGTGTTATGGTTGCTGCGTTTTCGGTCAGTGTGTACCTCCCCAAGAATTTTTCAGCAACGACAAAAATCCGGATCAACCTCAGCCCACATTCAGATCCCAGCTATCCACAACTGATCTATGCGGACCGGATTATGAATACTTATGTTGAAATTGCCACCAGCAATTCTGTCTTGAATGCGCTGAGGGATAGGTTGGATTTACAAAGAAACCAACCCGCGAATATTGACGTCGAGATCATACCTGAAACGGAAATCATCAAAATAACCGTTGAAGACCAGGACAGGCAGCTGACATCCAAAGCAGCAAACACGCTCGCCGGTATGCTGGTTGAGCATAATCCTATGCATTCCGGCAAAATCTATGTCATTGATCCAGCCATTGAACCAGGATTGCCTTCTTTGTCGGATCACTTGAAAATCACCGTATTGGGATTGATCCTCGGTGGTGTTTTTGGGGTTGGATTGGCATTTCTCATCGAGAATCTGGATGCAAAGCTGCATACAGCGGATCAAATTCGAGAGATCATCGATTTACCCGTCATCGGTGAAGTACCAACTCTCCATCGCTGGTCAAGTGGAAAATACAAACTGGTCGATAGAAACCATGTGGGACGTGATGCGTTTAGAAGGATTTTTCTAAATCTGTTTTGCATCGCATCTGATCAATCCATTAAAACGATCATGGTCAGCAGTGCCCAGCCAAAAGAAGGGAAATCTGCAGTGTTGGCGAACCTGGCGCGTTGCTTTGCTGAAGATGGACATTCTGTGATTGTTGTAGATGCGGACCTTCACCGTCCAAGTCTGCATCGATATTTCCGGGTGGACCATCAACGGGGTGTTCTCGATGTACTGTCCGGTTTTTCAGGTGTAAAAGATATCGTCCAGGATAGCCAGATTGAGAGATTGAAGGTAGTTACTGTCGGGATGCGGGAGTCTTCTGGTAAAAAGAGCCTGACAGAAGATTGGGTTAGGGAATTTCTCTCAGACCTTAAGAACATGTGCGAGTTCGTCTTCATTGATTCTCCCGCTTTCCTGGGAGTATCCGATGCTGCAATCCTTGCCAGTGCGGTAGACGGGGTGCTGTTTGTGGCGCGTCCCGGAACGATCAAGAAGTCATCTATCCAGTACACCTGCGAGCAATTCAAAAATATGGATGTGAAGTCATTGGGTCTGGTATTGAACCGGGTAAGCAGACCCGTCCCTGCAGGTTACAGTAGGTATTACCAGCCTCGAAAGGTAACATTTGCAAAGGTGTCATCCTGGATGGGTGCGAATAATATTCGATTGCCAAACACAAAAGTGGGAGGCTTTTTTCAAAAGGACCTTTTACAAAGGAAAGAAGCGACTGGCTCCGAATTAAATTTGGTGGGAGGGTTTTTTCAACGAAAGCGTTTCCTTCCATCGTCAGAAGAAACGGGCAGGTCGGCTCAAGCGGCTCAAACGGATAAAGCTCAGGAGAAATAAAAGAAAAAGTTGAATGGATAGAATAAAGAGTGAGTGAGACATCCATATCCACCAAATCGATCGTTTCACGATCGGCATTTCGCGTCATGGCTGGCGGGACACTGGCGTTAGCAGCCGGACTGCTAAGCCAGATGGTGGTTGCTGCCCTTTTTGGAGCCGGAGCAGATATGGATGCTTTTCTGACGGCAATTGTGATCCCCAATTTCCTGACATATGCTCTGGTCGGAGGCCTGTCCTTTGTTTTGATCCCTGCTTTTCTGCATGAATCTGCAAGTGGTTCTGATGAGGATGCCTGGGCAATGGTGGGAACCACATTTTGGATGACCTTGGTTATTTTAATGCTGGTCGCCTTAATCGGCTCGGTATTTTCTCGCCAGATCATTTCGATAACGGCTGCAAACCTTAATCCTGATAAAGCAGAATTATCAGCTCAAATGCTCGGGATCCTGATGTTTATGGTTCCAGCAGCAGGATTGGGTTATCTTGCTCAGGGTGTTGAAAATGCGCGCAAGAGTTTTTTCTGGCCATCTGTTGCCCAGGGAATTGGATCTGTGGGTAATATTTTCGTGTTGGTTTCACTATTTTCAAGATTTGGTCCGATTTCACTCGCATGGGGTAGCCTTGTTGCTGCTATCCTGGCTGCATGGGTCACAGTGCTCCCTCTCTTACGCCATGGGGGGCATAAAATCTTGCCTGGACAGAAATTATTGCCTTTCAAGGATCCAAGAATAAAGGAGCTGCTCCGGCTGATGGCACCATTTCTCATTTTCGGGTTACTCACTCAGAGTACGATGGTATTCGAACGATACTTTGCTTCAGTATTGCCGGATGGGGATCTCTCATATCTGGGGTATGCGTATAAAATTTCTAACTTCCTGGTGTTGATCCTGGCGACAGGAATTGCCACTGCGATCTTTCCGGTGATGGCCGAGTCATATTCAAAGGATGGTATTGCAGGACTGGCGGGGAATGTAGATTTTAGTTTACGCCTGACCTTAGCCGTAGCTCTGCCAATCATCGCTTTCTTAGGGGCGGTATCAGTTCCCTTGGTGACCTTGCTTTTTGAAGGTGGTGCATTTACTCATCAGCATACCCTTTCAGTCAGCCGTGTTGTCCTGGTGATATTGATCGGGAATGTCCTATTCCGTATGATCGCCAATGTGATCAGCCGGGCATTCTTCACCATGAAGGATACCCTGACCTTCACTTTGGTGAGTGCGTTAACAGTTCTTGCTTATTTATTTGCCGCCAAACCACTCATGTCTTCCTTTGGGTACGTTGGACTGGCAGCATCCTTGACCCTGCAAATGGGGCTGGTTTGTCTCCTCACACTTTTTTTGTTGTTCAGGAAATTGCCGCGAGTCCATCCCCAAAAGTTGATCAGGGATAGTTGTTTATATCTGGTTTTGAGCCTGGTTGTTGGGGTTGTGGCGTTTGTCCTGGTTAATATCTTTTCAAAAACCGTACCTGCACTTCAATTGGTTATCTCGGCTTGTATATCAGGGGTTCTCTACCTGGCGATACTGTACTTCCAAGATAAGGAAATGGTTTTACTGCTGATCGAGTTGGTGGGTGTCCGTGTGATGGGTGCAAAATGGATTGCTCAGAAGTTGAAACCCTGAGGGTTTCTAAAACCCTTAGGGTTTGTAATAACCTCAGGGAAGGTGGATATAGCGGAATCCTCCTGATTCTCCTCGCATTAGCAGTGGATTTATTCACACCGTTATTAATTACTTATGGATGGTTGCCTGCCTCAGCTCGTTGGTTCTCACACCTTGCCCTGGCAGTGATGATAATCTGGTTATTCTTGAGGATGCTGCATCAAGACCTGGTCCCGTTAGCGTTCTGGTTCATACTGGGTGTATCCATTACAGGTGTGTCGGTTGCATTCATCCACAACCAGGGATTGATTTCCACTGTTTGGGGGTGGTGGCAGTTGTTCCAGTATCCACTCATTGGTCTTTTTGCATATCTTCAGGCATCCTGGCCAAGGAATTTCCCCAGGCTTTTGAGAAACGGATTGGTCTTTGTACTCGCTCTCGAGGTGGTGGTTCAATTGTTCCAGTATTTAAGTGGTATGCAACCAGGCGACCAGTTGTCTGGCACATTTGGGAGAAATGGTACCGGCAACCTGGTGATTTTTATCTTGCTTGTGATGAGTTTCGCCTTTGGCAATTGGATCGCAACCCGGAAATTCACACTCAGCCTGTTCGCTTTAAGTCTGGCGATCATATCGAGTACTTTGGGAGAGATGAAATTTTTCATCGTTGCGGCTGCTTTGATCTCAGGGCTGGCACTGGTGATTTATATGGTTCGTTATAAATCAAGCTTGCGCGTAATTCCTTATCTGGTTCTGTTTGCCTTCTGTATTTTTATTTTCATCCTGACCTACAATGCTATTGTTCCGGGAGCCGATCGAAATCCGATTGAGACTTATATCCATAATCCAGATGCTTACATCAGTTATACAAATCGGGTAGAACGACATTACGAGAATGGGCGTTATTACTATGACATAGGTCGCAATTATGCCTTACGTCTTGGTTGGGAATCAATCCGCAAAGATCCCCTTATCTTCCTTTTTGGTTTTGGGATTGGTTCACGCAGCGAGAGCCGTTCACTGGGGGTAGAAGGGATCGGGATCGAAGAGAGCGGCTCTACTCCTGGATTGGTGGTCGGCACCAGTCTTTTGGTGATGATCCATGAGCTGGGGATGGTTGGGATGGTGCTTCTATCGGTTTTTTATATCTGGGTCATTTACCATCAGATGCGTGATATTCGACTGTATCCCGAATCGCCTGCGGTAGAAACCCGTTATGCATTGATTTTATTTACCACACTGTTCCCTTTATGGCTCTGGTACAACATGGCCTGGACATTACGAGTACCGATGCTGGTCTACTGGGTGGCATTGGGTTATGTGCTGAGGGAGAGCAGGCATTCTGTTCAATCAGAGGTTCTAACAGGTGCAAGCATTACAGGAGGAGGAATGAGACCAAAGGCAGCGCAGGATGAGTAGCAGGGATAGGAGAGCGGCTTTAGGAGGGTGGCTCTTAGAAGAGCGGCTCGTAGAAGAGCGAACCACCCCTTCCCCTTGTATCATCTGGGTTTACCCTTCATTTCTGGCGGAAGAGTTGTTTTCAGCTCCTACATTGGAAGTAACCAGGATATGCCGTCAGGCAGGCTGGCAAGTTCAGTTATTGATCTTTGGCAATCCCGGGCAAAATGACGTCCAGGGCGTTGATGTGGTAAGTTTTCAGGCTCCCGAAATCTATTTTGTGAAACAATTGTGGTTTCACATTCAGGTGATCCATTTCCTGAGGCGGTTTCCTGAAGGTATCGATATATTATTCATAGGACCGGTGTCCTTGATCTGGTTTTTGCCCTTTCAATTTTTTAAATTTTTTACCCACCGCAGCAAACCTCTTTTGGTGCTCGACACTCGTACGATCCAGATGGAAACGAGAGAGAAAGCATCCATCCGCGACCTGTTGCGAGGTTCTTACCGGTCTTTTATGAACAAGATCGCCAACCACTGGGTTGATGGGCAGACGACCATCACATTTCGAATGGCAGAAATATTGTGCATACCCCAACAAAAACTATGGGGCGTCTGGCCATCGGGGGTGAACCTTGAAAAGTTTTCCGCGGCGCGAGCTCATCGAAACTGGTCAGGAACAGAAGATGCGGTTAAGCTCGTTTATACTGGTATTTTGAATTTTGAACGAAAACTGATGAGCCTGTGTAAAGCAGTTGAACAGGCAAACCGGGAGGGGATGAAGTTCCATCTCTGCCTGGTGGGTGAGGGGACAGAGATGGAGGATCTGCGTAAATTTTCGCTGAATACGGAGGGCAGGGTTCAGTTGGTCCCACGTATCCCACACGAAGAGATCCCCGAGTTATTAGCCCGTGTCCATATCGGTACGCTTCCTTTTCCGGATTTCGTCCAATTCCGTGTTTCCAGTCCAATCAAACTTTTCGAATACATGGCAAGTGGTTTGCCGCTATTGGCCACCAGAATAGACTGCCATATTGATGTGATTGGGAACCGTCCGATAGTGTTCTGGGCAGAATCATCTGCTGAAACTGATCTAGTAATGGCGTTGAGGCAGATATGGGATCACAGATCGGAATTGAAGCGGATGGGTGAAGCTGCCGCCGTTGCCGCTGCTGAGTGGACTTGGGAAACATCCGCACAAAAACTGATGGCTGCGTTTGAAGTTGGCTTGAATTCCAGAGGTTATTAACAGGTCTGAACATGAAAACGTCTGGTTTTAAGGTTTTAGAGCTGATGAACGGTTTTATTGATTCAAGCATCACGCGGATTGTTATGCAGATCCTGGATGGGGAGGGTGCGCACCAGGAAAATGGGTTTACCTGGTATGTCGGTGGTTTGTGTGAATCAGCCGAAAATGCGGTAGCCGCAAATGGTGTAGCCACGAATGCAGCCGTCGCAAACGCGGCAGATACCTCACAGGGCGAACGCAGTTCCATGACAGCATCCAACCTCATGCCGGAATTCAAAAAGCGCCAGGTTCAACTGCTTGATCTCTCACATTGTAAGAATCCCTCAACTTTGAAGACTCGCCTCCGAGATTATATTCTCCACAACGAGATCAACGTGGTGCATTCTCACACGCCCCGCGCAATCCTGGCAACCTCCGCTGCATTGGCAGGCATCTGTTCTGGTCAGGTGGAAGCCGCTCCAACTGGGGCTAAACGCCAAATTTACCATATTGCCACCAAGCATATTTTACAAAATCCGGGCGATCGCAGGTGGGGAATGATCTACACCTTCCTGGATAGGCTGAGTCTCTATCTACCGGATTGGCTTGTTATGGTTAGTGATAGGGATAAGCAGCAGGTTGTAAGATTTCCAGGCGTGAGAGCAGAAAAGGTCATGGTGATCCACAATTCGATTGATTGCGATTACTATTTCCAGCCTGAAAAGCGGGAATTCTGCCGTGCTTCTTGGCGCGAAGCTTATGGACTTTCTGTGGACCACATCGTGATCGGTTGTGTCGGGAGGGTTGAAAAAGTCAAATCCATCGATCTCCTGCTTCATACATTCCAGCGTGTGTCCGGTGAATATCCCCAGCTCCGCTTGATGATCATCGGAAAAGGGTCGCAGGAAGAGAAGCTGAGGGGTCTCTCGCGAACTTTAGGCATTGACCAGAGAGTCGTCTGGACTGGTTTTCGTAACGACATCCCCGAGCAATTAGCCGGGATCGATATTTTTATACAGGCTTCCAAGAACGAAGGATTAAGTTTGAGCCTGCTGCAAGCCATGGCTGCCCAAAAGGCGATCATTGCCACTGATGTGGGCGGTACGCGTGAACTGATCAGGAATGGGGAGACAGGTATTTTGATCCAGCCAGGCTCTTCAGATGCGTTCGAAAGTGCCTTGCTCGATCTCATCACGCATCCTCACGTGGGACAAAGAACAGCAGTGAAAGCGAGAGAATTTGTCAATATGAATTTCGATGTTTACAGCATGGTTCGGGCTTACCGAGATCTTTACCTGGATGCATTTGAAGATGGATGCTAGTGGACGAGACGCTCGTAGATATGATGCTCGTAAACGAGACAGCGCTCAAACGGGAGGTGTGAGAGTTGAAGATCCTGATGATCACGAGTCACCGGCGTTATAAAATCCACGTCCGCACTTATGCGATCGCCAAGCACCTTCAGGATAACGGGAATGATGTCACCTTGATCGTGACTGCGAACACGCGCCGTTGGGGTCTCATCATGGATGACTGGGATGGCGTGCGGACTGTGGAGTGTCCGGATTTGCTCTGGGATCGCCTCCGGCAGGGTTGGGATCCCTGGAATGCTGTCAACAAAATCAGGTACTTGCGTACCGATTCACGCCCTTACAACATCATGTATGTCCTCGAGACACGCCCGGCGACAATATATCCAGCCCTGTACTACAAACGCATTCATCATTTACCCATGGTGACAGATTGGATCGATTGGTGGGGCAGGGGGGGGATTATTGCTGAGCTACGTCCTGGATGGTACCGGATTCTTTTGGGATGGATGGAAACCTATTATGAGGAAGCGTATCGGGCACAAGCGGAAGGGTTGACTGTCATTTCGACTGCGCTTCAAAAACGTGCGATCGACCTCGGGGTCGACCCGGACAACATATTCCTCTTCCCCAATGGCTCTTGGGTCAGGTTGTTTTCAGTCCCAGATCCCACCGCCTGCCGTCAGACTGTGGGATTGGAAATAGATGCGCCGGTGATTGGTTTCTCAAGCCTGGATTCCCATCTGGACATGTCCCTCGTTTTGAAAGCCTTCCAGCGAGTCCTTGCTCGCTATCCGCAGGCAAGGTTGTTGATCACCGGTACGCCTGACAAACGGGTCACTCAAATGGCTGAATCGCTGGGTGTTCGAGAAAACTTGATTCTGACGGGCTATTTGCCCTACGATAAGCTCCCCTGGTACCTTGGCTGCGCGGACCTGTTTGTGATGCCTTTTCCGGACAAAATTTACAATGTGGGTCGCTGGCCCAGCAAGATTAACGGATATATGAGCATCGGTCGCCCCACAGTTTCCAATCCAGTGGGTGATGTTAAAAAGTTATTCAAGCAACATCAAGTTGGTCTGCTCGCCGAATGGGATCCTGACGATTTTGCCCGGAAGATGATTTTCCTCATCGAAAATCCGCATATCGCCAGGCAGCTTGGTCTTAACGCCAGAGCTGCATCCGTTAATGAATACGATTGGAGGGTTTTGACCCGGAAACTGGAGGCGTTTTTTGTCGAGATTATCGCCAGACATAAATTTAAAGCCAGCCGGCAGGCGCTGCACCAGCCTCAATTTCATGCAGAACGTTGACCATCACCAGTCAGCTATAAGAATGGGCGTGATCATCAAGAAAATCTTGAAATTCCTGGTGAAGCACTTTCCAGTCTACCAGCTGCGCGTGGTCTTTTTACGGTGGTGTGGGTATCCGGTGGGCGTTGATACCTACATTGGCGAAGAATTGCTGATCATCGATGAGCTCACGGATCGGGGTATGGTGACTATAGGAGATCGCGTGGCGGTATCTCCCCGCGTAACTTTTGTTGTTTCCTCGATGCCTAATCTTTCTCGCATCGCTCCATATGTCCCGGTCAAACACAGCCCCATTCAGATTGGGAACGATGCCTGGATCGGGACTGGTTCTATTGTCATGCCTGGGATCCATATTGGTGAAGGTGCTGTGGTAGCAGCCAATTCTGTCGTCACCCGGGATGTTGAGCCCTACACAATTGTGGGTGGTTCTCCTGCTGAGCACATCAAAAAAGTCGATGTTCCCTGGGAGACTCAGGTGTGAAACCCGGTGCGTTGATTCTTGGGGGCAGTTTCCACAGCCTTGGTGCGGCTCGTAACCTGGCGAAATTTAAGGTCTCCGTATGTGTGATCGACCAATCGAACTGTATCTCTCGTTTCTCCCGTTCGGTCGCCCAGTTTCTGCACTGCCCATCCTGTGATGACGAGGAAGCCCTTCTCGAGTTCCTGGTTGGATTGGCAGTCGAGCGAGAATTCTCGGGTTGGGTCATATTCCCGAGCACGGACGAACACGTCCGGGTCGTCTCCCAGAATTACCACCTCCTCAGCCAGCATTATGCCCTCACGATCCAATCCTGGGATGTTGTCCGCCACCTTTATGACAAACGCCAGACACATTTGTTGGCGGAGAAAGTTGGCATCCCCTCACCGCAAACCTTCAATCCCTCAACTGTGAACCAACTTCTCCAGCCGGGTTTCTGTTATCCACTGGTATTGAAACCAGCCATCAGCAAGCAATTTATGGCTGCGACCAAGAAGAAAGCCTATCGCGCCGATAACCAGCAGGAATTGCTGGAGAACTACAACAGGATGGTTGCCGTGATCGACCCTTCATTGGTCCTGGTGCAGGAGCTGATCCCGGGTGGTGGTAAAAACCTGTACTCCTTCGTGGGTTTCTTCAAGGACGGGATTCCCCTTGCCGGCTTATCCGCCCGGCGTTCTCGCCAGCATCCGATGGATTTCGGGCGTGCCAGCACATTCGTCGAGGTTGTAGACCTTCCTCAATTGAAGGTTTTGGCGACAGAGCTGCTTTCTTCGCTCAACTTCTCCGGTCTGGCTGAGGTGGAATTCATGTATGATCCGCGAGTTAGCAGCTTTAAATTACTGGAGGTCAATCCCCGCATTTGGGGCTGGCATACCATCGCGATCCATGCCGGTCTCAATTTGCCCTACCTGGCTTATCAATATGCCTTGGACCGGGACCAGGACCAGGACTTAAATGCAACTGCATTTGCGTCCGCATCTGCGCCCGATCATATCCGCCAGGATGTGAAATGGGTGCGCCTGTTGACGGACACGCCAACGGTTTTGAACGAGATTTTCGCCGGGAGAATGTCATTTCGTGAGTATTTCGAATTGATGTCAGGTGATATTGGAGACGCAGTCTTCTCATTGTCAGATCCCTTACCATTCCTGGTGGATCTGTTCCTTGCACCTGTGAATTACATGAAAGGAAGAGGTTTCTGAAGATGTTTAACAATATCCTGCTTGTCGCCCCACCATCATCCAGCTATCTAGGCGCCGTTAGACCCCCAGCGGGACTTGGTTACCTGGCGCAGGCACTGCACGATTCTGGCATCTCGTGCTACGTGGAGGATATGCGCACCAGTAAAAACGAAACACCCTTATTCCATCGTATTCGCACAATCAAGCCAGACTTGGTCGGCGTAAGTATGGTGAGTTATGAATACAAGCGCTCCTATAGCCTGGTCCGTAACATCAAAGCTTCATTCCCTGATGTCTCCATCATTGTGGGTGGTGCCCACGTTTCGGTCATGGGTGAGGTTGTTCTCTCGGAATGTGAGGCGGTTGATTACGCCATCATGCACGAGGGAGAGCGTCCCCTGGTGCAGCTTTGCAGGGGTGAAGTACCTGAAGGGCAGATTCCCGGGCTGCTCTACCGCCAGGACGGTTCTATTCTCTCGGGTCCCCAGCCTGAACCAGTAAAGGATCTGGACGCCTTATCATTCCCCAGGTATGCGCAGTTTGATCTCAGGCGTTATGCAAAAGAGATTAATATCGTCACCAGCCGGGGCTGTCCTTATCGGTGTATCTTCTGTCCCAACAGCCTTACCGCGAAGATTTTCCGGTGTAGAAGTGCCAGGAATGTGGTGGATGAGCTGGAATACTGGTATGCAAGAGGGATCCGGCAGTTTAACATCAATGATGATAATTTCACATTAAAAAAGAGCCGGGTCTACCAGATCTGTGACGAGATCGAGCAGCGCGATATGGTGAATTTGTTCATTCGCTGTGCAAACGGCATCCGGGCGGACCGTGTCGATCGTGAGCTGCTTGCCAGGATGAAAGATGTCGGATTTAGGGAGGTTGCCTTTGGTGCTGATGGCGGCAATAATCGCGTGCTCGAACACATCGTCCACAAAGGTGAAACGCTGGATGACATCGAGAATGCATTGCAGGATGCCTGTGACCTTGGATTGAAAGTGAAGCTGTTTATCATTGTTGGGCATCCGGGTGAGACGATGGAGGATATCGAGGATTCGATCGCTTTGGCACAACGCTATCCGGTCGTCTGGGTGCACTTGAACAACCCGATCCCCTATCCTGGGACGGAACTTTTTGACATCGTCAAGAAGAACAATTATTTTGTCATTCAACCTGAAGTGTATTTAAACAATGTAACTGAAGTTGCCGATATGCCGGTCTTCGAGACTCCTGAGCTGTCTTTGGAAGCGCGTCGCCAGATACTCGAACGCTGCAGGAAAATCGAGAAGCAGGTAAAGCAGCGCGCCGTTCGAAATATGTTTGCGAAGCTGCCCTTGCTGGGGACGGTTGCAGGCTGGATTTTTGCCAGCAGGCTCGGGCAGTGGTTGTTTTTCCACAACATATTGTCCCGCTCGTTGATTAACCGGATCTGGTATCGGAAGATGGTTTTTGGCTGATGGAGGTGGATTGAGATCATGGCTCAATACAGTATTCCGCTTGCCGGCGAGGTAGTTTCTGTTCTGTGTCTTTTTCTATTAGCCCAAAAATGGAAGCTTCCTCGGCTCGTCTCTCTGTTTGGGGCGTTTTCGATTTCGTTGGTTGTCGCAGTACCGTTTGTTGCGGTAACCCCGCGGCTGTCCTCAGGTTGGTTGCCTGTTGCCTTATTCTTGCAAATCTTGTTGTCCATTCTGATTTGCCTGGGTTTGCTGTTCATCCGCTTTTGGCGTGATCCCAACCGCATTCCGCCTCAAATGGAAGGTGTGATCCTTTCAGCTGCGGATGGGAAAGTCGCTTATGTCAAAACCTTGGCAGCCGGCTTGCCTTTCCACATCACGAAAAGTGGTCGTACTTACCTGTTGGATGAATTACTTGGCTTACCTCTGTTTCAGGAGGATACTCACCTCATCGGGGTGGATATGAATCTCCTGGACGTTCACGTCAACCGGAGCCCAATCAATGGTGTTGTGGATCAGGTTCATCGGTTGGATGGTGGTTTTCTATCTCTCGGCATGAAAATTGCTCAGCTTACCAATTCCCGTCTGACAACTTCGATCCACAATGCATCACTCAAAGTTGCGGTGGTCCAGGTCGCATCTCGTTTGGTGCGGCGTGTCGATGGATATCTACATCCAGGCGAGCATGTCTCTGCCGGGCAGCGGCTTGGGATGATCCGCTTCGGCTCGCTGGTGGTGGTCATATTTCCTTTGAGAAGTGATGTTCATGTCGTTGTCAAACCTGGTGACCAGGTCAAAGCCGGAACATCGATCCTGGCTTATTACGATGAAAGCATCCCCATTTCCGCCTCGGAGATGGACGATGGACCGGCATTCATCGATAAGGCAGTAAACTATGTCATTTGAGGATTCTCAAAACTACAGCCGGCTTTGGGCTGGAAATACACCTGAAAATTTCTGGCGCTGGACTTCGGAGCCAACCCTGCAGGAGCAGCAATCTGCGATTCTCATGGCGATTTCTGCGTTGGGTTTAAAACGCCAGTGTTCTGATTTGCAGGATGTCTTGCAATTAACCTTGGGGGAAGGGAAATCCGGTGATAGTTGTTGGAAGATGCCTTTGAGCAGACGGGTGTATTATCGAGTCAAGCCTTATCTGGGGCGTTGGGTCAAAGACCGTGTAAAAAAAATGAGCTCACTTCGGTCGAGTAGAGTTATCTCGCCTGGATGGCCGATGGATGATCTTTACAAGGATTTTCAATGGGAAATCTTTCGCCAGTTTCTCCATCTTAAAGGGGTCAACTCATGGCATTTTGCCCCATTCTGGCCCGGCGGTTACCGGTTTGCTTTTGTCCTCACTCACGACATTGAATTCAGCCAGGGGCAGAGCTACGTTGCCCGGATTGCAGATATCGAAGAGGAATTGGGGTTCCGCTCGTCATTCAACTTCGTCATCGGGCGTTATCCTTTGGATCACGGTTTGTTGGATGATCTGCGCTCTCGGGGTTTTGAAATTGGTGTTCACGGGGTCAGGCATGATGGCAAGTTGTTCAGTTCGGAGTCGGTGTTTCAAAGACGAGCCCGGATGATTAACCATGCGTTGAGGGAGTTGCATGCAGTCGGTTTCAGGGCACCATTAACCCATCGCAATCCTGAATGGATGCAGCGGTTGGAAATGGAGTACGATGCCTCTTTCTTCGATACCGACCCTTTTGAGCCGATGCCAGGTGGGACAAGAAGTATTTGGCCCTTCCAGATAGGACATTTTATCGAGTTGCCTTATACACTGGTTCAGGATTTGACTCTTTTCCATGTTCTCGGTGAGAGGACATCCGCGTTATGGCTTCATAAAGTTAAGTTTATCAAGGCATATTGTGGGATGGCACTGGTCATCACCCACCCGGATTACCTGTTGGAACCTGGGCTTTTAGCGATCTATGTCGACTTCTTGAACACCATGCGCAACAAATATAATGCTTCATCCTCAGAACGCTATTGGCACGCATTACCCCGAGATGTTGCTCGCTGGTGGAGAAAAAGAAGCTTGGTCGATGAAGAAAACCCGGATGATGTTGGCGGGTTGGCAGCTTTCGTGGTTAAAAATGATGATGTTGCCATCATGATTGATGAGAAGGAGAACGGATGATGAAACGATGTGTTTTGTTGATGGGGATGCTCTTCATTCTGGTCCTGGCTGGCTGTGGTGAATTGCCAGTGAGTAGCGAATCCGTTGCGACTGTCAGCAGTAACACTGAGATTTTCCTCGAACCGGATTTGGGTCTGGTCGGCAAGGTGAATGTCTCCAAAAAAGTCAGTCTCAGTTTCCCGTTGCAGGGGCTCTTAGATGAGCTTCTGGTAAAGGAGGGTGACCGGGTGCTAAAGGGGCAGGAATTAGCCCGGCTGGATACATCGGATCTGGATCGTGAAATTCTCGACGCCCAAGCCGCTGTCGCCGTTGCCAGGGCAAATTATGAACTTGCTTTGGCGAAACCCCATCCTGCCCTCATCCGGGAGGCCGAATTACAGATCACCGCAGTTGCTTCAGAGCGTGTGGTAGGGGCAGCTCAGGAGACCGCCCAGGCGTTGGAGGTTGAGGTGGTAGTACAGCAGCTAGACTATCTTCATTCGCTCCCGCTCCCCGAGGAAGTTGGTGTGGCAAAAGCATTATATCAAGAAGCAGTGTTGAAATTAGAGCGGAGGCAAGCCTTGTTGGAAAATGCGTCTTTGGTTTCTCCGGCAGACGGCATCGTCATGAAACTGGTCACCCAGGAGGGCGAGTATGTCGGTGCAGGGGATGGGGTAGTCGTGTTGGGAGATTTCTCTTATCTCGTCGTTGATGCATATGCAAATGATATTGACCTGGTCGGGGTGAGTGTTGGGGACAGAGCGCTGGTCAGGTTCATCGCGCAGCCAGAGCTTGAGTTGGGTGCCACAATAATTTCCATCATGCCGAATGATTTTGATTCTGCCAGGGGCAGCTTCCTCGTAAAGCTTGCCCTGGATGCTCCTGTCAATCGCCAGTATTGGGGCATGTCCGTCGAAGTTTTCTTTGAGCAGTAACCTCCTGAATTGATTCAATGCGTGGATGAAGATGCCCATACTGACAGCCTTATCAAACTGAACCACGCACTCAAGCCGAATTCTGATTTCGGGGACGCGTGTTGTCACTTGCCCTCCATAAACTCTCCCAAAACCCCTGTGCTTATTCACAGAGCAAATATGAGCTGAGTTATCAGAGCCTCCAATCCCACCACGCCAGCAAATGACCCCTCCCTACCCTCCCCCAATTTGCCAACTTTCAGGCAAATTGGGGGAGGGCTTTAAAATCCGTGCCAATCCGTGTTCAGCTTTTCCCCTCCCCGCCAGTTTATGCTAAAATGAAGTACGCATGTTTTTACAGGTTGACCACTGCAGGCCGGATCCGGCAGAGACGCGGTGAATTCTAAAGCTGGATCACAAACCGGGGTCCGCCCCTCTCCTATCGCCGGGCGCTGGTACCCGGGAAATCCCGAAAATCTGGCATCCCAGATTGATGGCTATCTGGATGCCGTCAGGCTCCCCGAACTGCATGGGGAAGTTGTCGCTGTTATGGTTCCCCATGCCGGTATTGAATATTCCGGTCCTGTTGCAGCCTACGCTTTCGCCGCTATGCGCAGCACCGACGCTTTACGAAGCGCCACTCCCGACCTGGTCGCCGTAGTTTCTCCTATGCACCACCCCTATACCCAACCAATCCTCACCACCAGCTACAGAGCCTATTCCACACCCCTTGGCGAGGTTCCAGTTGACGCAATCGCGCTTCAGCAATTAGACATGGCTCTTCAATCGCAATCGAGTGTCTTCGCCCTGGAGTACCTCGGGGCAGACCCCGAGCACTCCCTCGAGATCGAGCTGCCCTTCCTCCAGCGCATCTTCCCAACGGGCTTTTCACTCCTACCCATCATGGTGCGCGACCCCAGACCCGCCATCGCCCGGGCTTTGGGCAAAGCTCTTAGCGCGGTTCTGAAAGACCGCTCCGCCATCCTCGTCGCCAGTACCGATCTCTCCCATTTTTACTCCCAGCAGGCAGCAAACCTGTACGACACCGAATTTCTCCGTCAGGTGCAGAGCTTCGATCCCCTTGCAGTTTTACAGGTCGAAGAACAGGGAAAAGGTTTCGCCTGCGGCCGCGGTGCCCTCGCTGCAGTCATGTGGGCAGCCCTTTCCCTTGGCGCCAACCACGCCCAGCTGCTCCACTATGCCACATCCGGTGATGTCTCAGGCGATTACAGCCGCGTCGTCGGTTATGCTGCTGCCGTCTTCACGAACAAACCGGTGGCTTAATGAAAAGTCACCAGATATTCCCCCAAAAACTGCGCTGGCACGTTTCGAATTGTTGTTGCCGCGGTTTCAACCGACTGTTTCAACCGCACGGTTTTATTCCCCCTTTCAATCTTAACCGAAGCCTCATCCCCTGCATCGGAGCCTAAATGCCTAGTCCTGTCTGGATCGACATCCTCAAATTGATCGCCATGATTTTATTGGTGCTCGCAAACGCCTTCTTCGTCGCTGCCGAGTTCTCCCTTGTCAGCGTCCGTAAAACGCGGATCGCCGAACTCGTCGCCCGCGGCCACGTGGCCGCTAAAGCGGTCGAAAAGGCGATCAATAATCCCGATCAGGTTATCGCCGCCACCCAACTTGGCATTACTCTTTCCAGCCTTGGGCTTGGATGGTTGGGCGAGCCTGCACTTTCTCACATCATCGAACCCCTTGTCGAAATGTTTCCCGTCGAATTCCAGGCAGGTGTTTCCCACACCATCTCCGCCGCTATTGCCTTCACCATCATCACTTTCCTCCACGTGGTTGCCGGGGAGCTTGCTCCCAAGTCCATCGCCCTCCAGGATCCCGAAAAGACTTCGCTTTTCGTCGCCCGTCCCACCCTATGGACGGAGACGATATTCAAACCCGCCATCTGGTTGCTCAATGGCACGGGTAACGCCCTCCTGCGTCTCTTCGGTGTCCAGCCCGCCAGCGGTCACGAACTCGTCCATTCCGTTGAAGAGCTGCGCATGATCGTCACTGCCAGCACCGAGGGCGGTGCTGTCGAGGAGGACGAAAGGGAGATGCTCCACGCCGTCTTCGATTTCCGCGAGCTGGTCGTCCGCCAGGTTATGGTCCCCCGCACTGAGATCATTGCCGTTGAGGCAGATATTTCCCTCAACGATATCATCACCCTCACCTCCGAGTCTACCTACACCAAATTCCCTGTCTATGATGACAGCCTTGACCAGGTTCTGGGCGTCGTCCATGTCAAGGATTTACTCACCGCCATGCAATCCCCCGATTGTTATAACTGTACTGCCAGGGATTTCCTGCGCGAGGCTATTTTCGTCCCCGAAACCGGCTCCGTTCGTTCTTTGCTTAACCAATTTCGCGACCGCCGCCAGCACATCGCCATCGTCCTGGACGAGTATGGCGGTACTGCTGGCATGGTCACCCTCGAAGACCTCCTCGAGGAAATTGTCGGTGAGGTCAGTGACCCCTTCGATCTCGACGATCCTTCCTTCCAGATGCAGGCGGACGGAACGGTGCTTATCGATGGGCTCGCCTTGATCGATGAGGTCAACCAGTACCTCGGTCTCGAGCTGGCTGACCCGGATTATGACACCATCGCTGGTTATTTCCTGGGAAAAATTGGTCGCATCCCCCAACAGGGTGATGTCCTGGCATTGGATGACTTGACCTTGAAGGTGGAGCAGATGGATGGCATGCGTATCGCCAGGGTATCCTTGGGCAGGGCAGACCCCTCACCCACCGGTACAAAGGTAATCACTGACCCCGTAGAACAACTTACTGAGCCTCAGGGCGACTCTCCAGCCTAATTGCCAGGGATGATTACCAGGTGAATTTGCTTCCTGGACTAAAAAGGAAAACGTCTTGACCATATATGCGGAGATCGCCGTGAATGTGCCCCAGGTGATGGGGCTTTTCCATTATCATCTACCGCCCGAGATAGAAGACATGGTCGTCCCTGGCTGCCTGGTCACTGTCCCCTTTGGCTCTCAGACGGTTTACGGCGTCGTTCTCAATATGTTGGACGCACCCGGGGTCGAAAACACGCGCCCGGTCCTTGAACTGGTGGATGATGTCCCTGCGCTCACACCTGTCCAGATCGAGCTTGCCAACTGGATATCCTCTCATACCCTGGCCCCATTGGTCGAGTGCATCTCTGCCATTCTGCCTCCAGGGTTGTCCCAGCAAGCTGACACCTTATACCAGCTACGAGATGGCAGTCTGTCGCAATCCGGGGAGTTCTCCCCGCTCCAGCTGAGACTTATCAATTTACTCAAGAAGCGCGGTTCTTTGCGCGGCAGGCAGATCGATGCCGGACTGCCGCGGCAGAACTGGCGCTCGTCTGCCCAATCTCTGGTTCGTCAGGGATTACTCAATTCCAGATCCGTTCTGCCCCCGCCTCGTGTTCAGCCTAAGACGGTGCGAACAGCACGCCTGGCATGTCCACCGCACGTTGCCCGTTCCGCCATCCTCACCCTCGGTGAGCCAGTCCGCAAGCTTGCTGCCATTACCGATCTCGAGAACGCCCAAGCACAGCGCCATCATCTGGGTCGTGAGGGCTCAACCGCCGCTTCCCGCCGCTGGTCCATGTTCCTGGATTTGTTCGCTGCAAGAGAGCCTGTGCTGCTAAAGGATCTGTACCAAAGTACAGGCGGTAATTCTTCCGATGTGGACCGCCTCGTCCAGGCAGGTCTCGCTGAAGTAGTCGAGACTCCATCCCCCGTGATGTACCGGCGCCAGGCTATACTTGATTTTATGATCCGTGAGCCGGGGGATGTGGATGTTACCTGGCTTTATGCCCAATCTGGCGGGGGGCTTTCAGATCTCTACCAACTTGAAGAGCGCGGTCTGATCATGCTGGGCGAAAGCGAGATCTTCCGCGACCCGCTGGCAGACATCGAGTTTGTACTCTCGGATCCACCTCAACTCACCCCCGAACAGGAAACCGCATGGGAAGTTATCCACACAGCCTTGCAGAACACGCAGGAAGCAACCCAATCAGCTTTTCAATCACCAGGTCAGACTTCTGTTCAAACCCAAGCTTCTAAGCCAATCTTGCTGCACGGCGTCACCGGTTCTGGCAAGACTGAGCTTTATCTGCGTGCCGTAGAGTACACCCTCGCCCAGGGCAGGCAGGTAATCGTCCTCGTACCCGAGATTGCCCTCACGCCGCAAACGGTACGCCGTTTTATCAATCGTTTTCCCGGTCAAGTGGGTCTGGTACATTCCGGTCTGTCAGAGGGCGAACGTTATGACACCTGGCGCCGGGCGCGCAGCGGCAAGTTATCCATCGTTGTGGGTCCGCGCAGCGCCTTGTTCACCCCTTTCCCGGATGTGGGGCTGGTCGTGATCGACGAGTTCCACGATCCATCCTATTACCAGTCGGATGCCCGTCCCCACTATCACGCCCGAGATACTGCCATCGCTTATTCCCGTTTTGCCGGTGCGGTCTGTCTGATGGGTTCAGCCACACCAGACCTGGTCAGCTATACGCGCATCGACAAATCCTACACTTATGTTCAACTCCCCAGCCGCATCCTCGCTCACAAGGAAGCGGTCCGTGCCCAGATGCAGCGCATCCAACCCCAACTTCAGGCTGGTGCCATGCCGTCCGGATCCGGTTACCACCATCTTCAGGCGGATGCTGACACGATTGAACTGCCTCCGGTCGAGGTAGTGGACATGCGCACTGAGCTTAAATCCGGCAATCGTTCGATCTTCAGCCGTTCGCTGCAATCAGCCCTGGGGGATGTGTTTCAGAACAACCAGCAGGCGATCCTTTTCCTCAACCGACGGGGAACCGCCACTTACGTGTTCTGCCGGGATTGTGGATTTGTGGTCAAGTGCCCGCGGTGCGACCTGCCGCTCACTTACCATACCCACACTGCGGAGCCTTTTCACTCTCTGTCTGCCAGACATCCCATCGCGGACCAGAGTCGATTGGACTGTCACCATTGTGGTTACCGCCGTAAAATGCCTGGCAAGTGCCCCCAATGTGGCGGCGCTAATATCCGTCATTTCGGTACCGGTACGGAGCGTGTGGCGGAAGAGGTGAGTAGATTCTTCCCGGATGCCCGTATCTTGCGTTGGGATTGGGAGACCACACGCCAGAAGGGGGCACACGAGATCATCCTCAGCCATTTCACCAGTCACCGCGCCGACATCCTCGTCGGCACCCAGATGCTGGCAAAAGGTCTTGATCTGCCCCTCGTAACGCTGGTAGGCGTTGTCCTGGCGGACGTCGGCTTATCCATGCCGGATTATGCCTCGAACGAACGCACCTTCCAGGTACTCTCTCAGGTTGCCGGGCGCGCCGGGCGCAGTCCTTTGGGTGGAAAAGTGGTGCTGCAAACCTTCCAACCTGATCATTTTGTCATCCAGTCAGCTGCCCAACATGACTTCGTTGGATTTGCCCGACAGGAGCTGGAATACCGCCGCAAATTGGGTTACCCACCTTTCGCGCAGCTCATCCGCCTGGAGGTGAGGAGCACAGATCCAGCAGAAGCAGAAACGGCTGCCCGACAGGTTGCAGGTTGGGTCAGCGAGTGGATGCGCGAGGATCACCGCAAGGGCACACAGATGCTGGGTCCTTACCCGCCTTTCTTCGCCCGATTGGGTGGGCTTTACCGCTGGCATATCATCCTGCGTGGTCCGGACCCGCTTTCTGTCATCCGCCGAGAGAACCGCCTTGGGCTGTTAACGGCTGGTGTGAAAAACTGGCATATTGAAGTAAATCCGCCAACCTTGCTATAATAGGGTTTATACGCGCAAACGGCTTCAGCCCTTTTACAAAGGGTACTCCTTAACCGGGGGATGCCGAGGAGAAATAGATTATGTCAACGAGAAGAGAACTGTTAACCTGGGATGAAGTGGATGCCTTGATCAGCCATCTTGTGCCCCAATTTGATGCCGAGTTCGAGGCGATGGTGATGATCACCCGTGGTGGCGTCGTCCCAGGTGGTATCCTGGCGGAACGTATGGGTATCACACACTTGCTTACCGCTGCGGTTGATTTTCCTGCTCAGACCGAAATGGAACGGGCAAAATTATTAGCCTGGCCTCAGTTTATCCAGTTCCCTGATGATAATACTATACGCGGCCACCGCACTCTGGTGATCGATGATGTTTGGGGTTCCGGACGCACCATCACCACCGTCCGTCACCGGGTCAGCGCTGCAGGCGGTTTCCCTTCGACCTGCGTACTTCATTTTAACCCATATCGCAGCCTGTTCGGCAGCGCACGTCCTGATTATTACGCTGCCATAACCGACGCTCACATCATTTACCCTTGGGAGATCGATCGTGGACTCGACCGCATCCGCAACCCTGAGATGCCTTAAGATTCCTGCTGCCAGGATAAGCCAGGGATGGTCTTAGCGGATCAATGCCTTCGGCGGGATCAGCCATACCAGCTCTCCGCTGGGTGGTTCTGTACTGATCAGGTCCACTCGCGCCAGGCTTCCCTTTTTACAAACCAGGCGCCCACCACCGATCAGGTCAGACATCGTTTCACTGAAGTCCGGCTCGTGCCCAACAAGGATGATCCCCTCCGCTCCGGCTTGTTCTTTGACGATTTCTGCCAGCTCCTCGAGACCGAATCCAGGCGATAAACGGGGATCCTCAATCAGGTTGTCTTCTTTCGCCAGCTTCCGGGCGATTATCTCCGCCGTCTGCCTGGCACGCACTAATGGGCTGGTGATAATCACATCCAGGTCACGTACCAGGTCTGCGATTGCCTCTGCCTCCCATCCCATCTGCACAATCCCCTTGTCGGTTAAAGGGCGCAGAGCATCGTCCCCGCTTGCGTCATCTTGATGCCAGGTTAAACGGTTTTCAGCGATACCATGGCGTACGAAATAAAGGTTCATCAGCACCTCTTCCTGATTCTATTTAAGTTCTGCTCAACAAACCTTGTGAAGGGTTTCACTCAAAAACTCCTATTCTAGAAGAGAACCTTTTCAAGGTTCACAGATGAACTGGCTCAAATTAACTGGTTCAAATCTAATTCCTTAAGTTTGTTCCAAGATTGCGCCTGTGGCGCAGCAGCCACTCCTGGCTGTTGATGCCATCCTCTCCTTCTTTAGGCGTTTTATATGTGTAAGTGCCGTCGGGCATCATGCTGCGCGCTTTGACGTTGTCCGACAGGTAGGTTTCGAGCACGTCGTCCCGCAGGTAGCGTATCATTTTGCTGTCCTGCACCGGGAAAAGAACCTCCACGCGCCGGTTGATGTTGCGCGGCATCAGGTCAGCGCTTCCCAGCAGGATGTGCTCGTTCCCACCGTTGCGGAAGTAATAAATGCGGCTGTGTTCCAGGAAGCGCCCTACCACACTGGTCACGCGGATGTTTTCGCTGATCTTGGGCAACCCCGGGCGCAGGCAGCACATCCCGCGTACGATCAAATCGACTTTCACCCCAGCTATCGATGCCCGGTACAGCGCCTGAATCATCAATGGATCGACCAGCGAATTCATCTTGAATATCAGGTGCCCTTGGGCGCCCTTCTTGCGCCCACTGCCTTTTTGTAGATCGATCTCCTGCTGGATCAGCTTCATCATCCCCTCGCGCAGGTTGAGTGGGGCGACGAGCAGCTTGCGGTAATTGTTCTTGGCGCTGAAGCCTGTCAGGTAGTTGAACAGGTCTGTCGCATCAGCGCCAAAGTCTTCGTCTGTAGTGAACATGCCAAGATCCTCATACACCTGCGCTGTGATGGCGTTGTAGTTACCAGTTGCCAGGTGCATGTACCGCCGGATCTGGTCTTCTTCTTTACGGATCACCAGCGCTATTTTCGAGTGTGTTTTCAATCCAAGCAGACCGTAGATCACGTGCACGCCGGCGCGCTCCAACATCCTTGCCCAAGAGATGTTGCTCTCTTCGTCGAACCTGGCTTTCAACTCGACCAGCACTGCAACCTGCTTATCGCGCTCGCGCGCTTCCAGCAAAGCCTTCACCACCGGTGAATTGCTGCCCACGCGGTACAGGGTTTGCTTGATGGCGAGCACATTCGGGTCGCGGGCTGCCTGCTTGAGGAACTCCACAACCGGTAAGAATGAATCGTAAGGATGGTGCAGCAAGATGTCCTGCTGGCGCATGGCGCTGAACAGGTCCCCATCATAATGTTCGATGCGCAGCGGTTCAGGCGTGGTCTGCCTCAAAGGTGGGTCCTTCAGGTCGTGCCTGTCTATCTGGTGTATTGCCATCAAAGAGCTGATACCCAGCGGGCCATCCAGCGCATAAATATCCCAGCGATCAAGCTCCATGTTCGTCGCCAGGATATCGCGTATGCGCGTGGGCATATTTGGGTTGATCGTCATACGAACAACAGAGCCAAAGCGCCGCTGGCGCATCGCCTGGTCAATCGTCTCCAGCAGGTCTGCAGCTTCCAGTTCCTGTATCTCAATGTCAGCATCCCGCGTCACCCTGAAGGGATAGGCTTCCACGATTTTCATGCCCGGGAACAATTTGTCCAGGTTCGATAGGATCACCTGCTCGAGCCAGACGAAATAGTGGTTGTAGGGGACAGTGCCGTCCTTCTTGATGCTTCCGGATGAGCGCTTGACCGGTACTATCCTGGGCAGCGTGCCCGGGACCTTCAAGCGCGCGAACAACTCACTGCCTTTCTGATCCTGCACCACCACCGCCAGGTTCAGGCTCAGGTTGGAGATATGCGGGAAAGGGTGCCCGGGGTCGAAAGCCATTGGAGTGAGTACAGGGAAGATTACCTGTTCAAAATACTGGTCAACCGATTCCTTTTGCCGGTTGTTCAATTCTTCGTAGGAGAGCAAGTGGATGCCTGCTTTGGTCAATGCGGGCATGATCTCGTAACGAAAACACTCACGCGCTTCAACCATCAATTGCAGTGCCACTTTACGGATCGCAGCCAGTTGCTCGCTGGGCGTCATTCCATCAGGCGGTACCTCGATCACGCCGGCTTCAACCTGCTTGCGCAATCCAGCCACGCGCACCATAAAAAACTCATCCAGGTTGGATCCCAGGATCGCCAGGAACTTAACGCGTTCCAGGAGCGGGTTGTTTTCATCCTGCGCTTCCTGCAGCACTCGGCGCTGGAACTCCAACATGGTCAGTTCGCGATTTAGGAAATATTCCGGGTCAGCCAGATTGATGCTCTGCTCCGGATTTGGACCATTGTCTTTCTCTTTTCCAATGGGTTTGACGTCTGCGGTAAATTGGCTCATCGTTTCTTAAGGTCCTTACATTACCGGGTTGCCTTTGATCGCAATCCAGTTTCGACAGGCACCATGCTCTGTGCTTATGATTTGTCTACCTTCTTCTTGCGTTTTTTCTCTTTTTTGGCTGCCGCGCTGGTCGCTTCGCTAAACGGATCATAACTCAGCTCCTGGCTTAGTTTATCGACCAGGATTTTCAAGATCTTCGTCCTGGCGAAGGGTTTCGAATCTCCTTCAACAACCGTCCAGGGAGCTGTCATAGTGCTTGTTTTTAGCAGCATCTCATTCGCTGCTTCTTCATAAAGAGGCCACTTCTCACGGTTGCGCCAGTCCTCATCGGTCAGCTTCCAGCTTCTCCTGGGATCATCAACGCGTGAATTCGAAACGGGCGAGTTGTTCTTCGGAGCTGATATGCAGCCAAAACTTGAACAGGATTATACCAAAGTCAACCAGCTGACGTTCGAACTGGTTGATCTCGCGAAAAGCGCGTTTCCATTCGTTTTCCGTGCAAAAACCTTCGATGCGTTCCACCATCACGCGCCCGTACCAGCTGCGGTCGAATATGGCGATCTGTCCAGCTTCGGGCAATCGCCGCCAGAAGCGCCACAGATAGTGATGGGTCGCGTCCTCACCCTGCGGAGCCGCAATTGGGTAAACCACGTAACCGCGCGGATCAAGTTTCTCGGTGATTCGCCGGATCGCGCCACCTTTACCACTGGCATCCCAGCCTTCGAACAAAATGATCACTGGGCGTTGCTGCACATACACCTGAAAACCCAACGAGAACAGCGCCACCTGGTACTTGATCAGCAGTTTTTTATACTCCTCCAGATCCAATGTTTGTGTAAGGTCCATTGTTTGTAACATCATGATCCCCCATAATCTTCAGACTGGGGTTGGGCTGCTTGAGCAATCTCTGATGCAGGGATTTCGCTTTCTGCATTATCACCTGCAGCCACCAGCTGCCCGATTGGTGCAGTGTAATCGTCCGGGCTGATGCCCATTCTTTCCTCCAAAGCCTGGACAATGGTCGAAATGATTTTCATGCGTGTGTGCCGTCTATCGGTCGCCTCTACAATCGTCCACGGTCCCCATTCGGTGTCGGTGTACTCAAGCGCCTCTTCGTATGCGTTCAGCCACACATCGTAATTGCGATGGTGGTCCCGATCCTCCGATGATACATGCCAGGCAGTCAACGGGTCTTTGGCGAGGCTCTCGAAGCGTTTGCGTTGCTCAGCCTTGCTGATGTGCAGGAAGAACTTGATGATCAAGGTACCGTCGTCGGCGATGTTACGCTCGAAATCGACAATATCGCGGTAAGCGCGCCTCCAGGCTGTTTCTGGGATCAGGTTCTCGACGCGTTCCACCATGATCCTTCCGTACCATGAGCGGTCGAAAATTGCCCACTCTCCGCGAGCCGGGATCTTCAGCCAAAAACGCCACAACCAAGGGCGTTTCTTTTCAAACGTCCGGCTGGCGCGGATGGGGTAGAGCTTGAAACCGCGCGGGTCAAGGGATTCGGTTAACTTTTAAATCGAGGTGCCTTTTCCGGCAGCATCCCAGCCTTCGAAGAGGACGACTACCGGCACACGCGCATCCCAGGATGCTTTCTGGATCCCAAACATACGTCGTGAATATTCGGATCGCATCTGCCGGTAGGCTTGCTTGCTGAGTTTCACGCTTAGATCAACATTTTCAAGCATCCCGTTCAGTACCACCTTTCTAAACTGTTTAAGACCGATTGCGTAATCCGCAGGCTGTACACGATATGTGGCTTACTTGATTAGATTATACCTAATATTCAAAGAGCGCAAAGGTGGTCAAGCTCCCGCCGTGGGTCATAGCGAGGCAATCTCTGCCGAAGCAATCTCCTAACCCATCGGAAATCTATTACAATCAAAGGGGAGATTGCTACGATTCACTAAAGAAGGTCATTTATGGGTATCCGGTTGTATAATTATTCTAAATGAAAAGTCTCGCAACCAACAACGAAGAAAAGATCGCCATTCTGCGCGATTGCCGCTATTTTTCCAATCTCAGCCCCGAATTATTCAACGAACTCAGCCGGGGCACCTGGCTGCGCTCCTATGAACCTGGCGAAATCATCTGCTGGCAGAATGAACCGTGTGAGGGTCTCTATATCATCCAGAAAGGAACCGTAAAGCTCTTCAAGGTTTCCAGTAAAGGTAGAGAACTTGTGATCAAGGTGTTCGACAGCGGGGCGTCGTTTAATGAAGTGCCGGTGTTCGACGATGGCGATAACGTGGTAAACGTCGCTGCTATCGATGAATGTGAAATTTGGCTTGTCGAAAAAGGCGTTATAGGCGAATTGATGCAGCAGCATGCTGACATGGCTCATGCGGTTATCCTTAACCTGTCAAAGAATTTGCGCACGATGGTGTCCCTTGTGGAGGAGCTGTCTTTCTGCCAGGTCACCAACCGACTGGCGCGCCTGATCAGCCAGCTGGAGCCCAACCAGCTCTGCGGTACGGGCACTAGCCGTATCACCCAGGACCAACTTGCTGCACGGCTTGGCACGGTGAGGGAAGTGGTCGCCCGTTCCCTAAAAGACCTGGAGCGCAGCGGTGCTATCCGCTTGCAGCGACGTAATATACAGGTAGTCAATGATGGTATCCTGCGCGAGTGGATCCAGGAACCATATCCCTAACGCTGGATGATCGAGCTGCTTTTCCCGCCAGAGTTTGCTGTCACCACCTGCCCGTCTTTAACCAGCCTTCCGGCGTAATTCGTCCCCCCTGCTTCAGCCTGCCAACCGCTGAGTACAAACGGCAGTGGTCCATCGGCTGCCAGCCATTCACCGTTATATTTCCTTGCCAGGTGCAGGTGGGTGCCGCTGGTGATCCCACCTTCGCAAGATGGTTTACCGAGGGGCATATCGGTTTCGACGAACGTGCCAACCGGGATGCGCTCCTCCACAGCCAGGTGCAAATAAAAAAGCACCCAGCCGGTTTGCTCAAACCCATCCCCATCCAGGTCCAGCATCAAGATTCCATCTCCATCACGGACTACCACACCGTTTGCGGATGCCGTGGACCACAATGGCGAGAGATAACAGCCGGATTTACCAGTGACCGGAGAGAAATCCAAAGCGCCACGCGGGCTCCCCGCGTTCCACGAATAGTGTGGACCGCCGGTGAGCGCCCACCGGTTCCCCGGCGAAAAAGGCAGCTCCAATGCCGGTTGCACCAAACCTGCAGGCAGCAACGGCTCGACCACGGCAGCGCGCTCCCAGGGATCGCCAAACAGCTCGCTGTAAATTTGGGTAAACCCATTCTCGGTACTGCCCCTTGGGGATCCATAGAGCGCCCTCTCCCAATCCCCGGGATCGTAAAAAAACGAGAACAATCGCTGCACGGCAACAGTCCCGGCATTCAACGCTGGGTGTAAACGCGCGGCTTCGCCATTGGGGAACTCAAGAGAGGTCAACGAGCCATCTCGCCAGCCGTAATAACCGCGGTTAAGTTGATTGGCAGCAATGCTCAACTCTCTGTAGAGTTCATCCTGATCCGGGATTTTGAAGCCGATGGGTTGTTGCCCCATCCTATCGCCCAACACCCAGCCTGAGCGAAATTCCAAAAAGGCGAGCAGGAAGCGCGGGTTGGTGGAGGTCAATTCAGCTACTCGCCGCACGATCTCCGCTCCGCTGAGGGTTTCAGTGTGTACAGCCTCTTCGTAGGTGCTGAGATAACCACCAAACTGGTCGACCACGGTTGCGATATCGAATCCGATGGTTGATGGTGATAACACGATCTCGCTGTCTGGCAGCACAGCTGCGGATGACAGAGAATTCTTTATTCTATCCGGGATGTAAACAAGCTTTCCTGGGGCTAATAGCCCTTTGGCTTCCTCTGGGGCGCCTGTTTCGCTGGAGACGATTTCCATCTCCTTGACATCAAACCGGGCTGCGAGGGCGGAGCGCGTATCCCCGGATTGTGTGAAATAAGCAAGCATCCCATATGGGAGCGCCGGATTGGGTGACGGCTCTTTGCCGGGTTCCGGCGTCTCTGATGTGATCGTGCCGGCGCTGGTTGCTGTTGCCAGACCGCTTATAGGAGGTGTATCTGCCTCTCCCTCCTCAGGGTTACCGAGTACGAATTCTGTGGGCCAGGTTTGCTCAAGCGCCTGCAGGGTGCTTTGCAGGTCATCGGGTGACAGTCCAGGATCAGTACGACGGAAAGGGATGTTGCAAGCAAGCGAGACCAGCACAACGAACGCTGGCACCCACAGCAGTGTTTTCCATCTATTGCTCCATGATTTTCTCATTGTCGCAGCAGCTCCATGGGATCAAGCGTTTTGAACGCGCCCTGCACCCTCCACAAACAGTAAAGCGCCATCTCCTCCAGCGTAGCGCTACCATGGTAATGAGCCAGGCTGGTGAAGCGCGCGCCTGCTGGACCGATGCGCGCTTCTAAATGAAGGTGGGGGTTGAGCGCGTTACCGCTGTCACCGACAATACCCAGGCTGTCCGCACACATTACCTCGTCACCAGTGTTCAACGATGGTGCATTTTCGAGGTGGGCGTATAAAAGGTAAAGTGAAATCTCCTCTCCGTTTGCCGTTTGGGGGTTGAGCAAGTTTTCCGCATCGGTAGAGGCCGGGCAGGTTAGAGATGGGTGAGGTGTAACGGCAGCTTCAAGGTCGGGCAGCGCGCTCGCGGGAAGATTCGTGTTGCCTATGGTTGTTTCCACCATCACTGCGTTTCCGTAGGGGAAGCGGTCCTTGATAACGGCTGCAACAGTACCAGGCAACACGGCCATCACAGTCGTTCCCTTCAGGGCGATTTGGGTGCCTGTTTGCAATATTGCCAGATCGATTCCCTGGTGTGGGTCATCGGAGCCTGCTCTTGGCGGGAGGTACGGGTTAACGATGTGCGCTTCGATGTCTTCCAGGCTGATTCCTTCAAGTGGAGAGCAAATCCGGGTGCTGCCGGTCAGCTCAAACACGGGGGTAGACGTTGATGATTTACCAGGGTCAGGTTCGGTTGTTGATGTTGTGATTTCATCATGCACCTCAGTAACCTGGCTTAGATCAGCACTCAGAGCTTCTGCTGGTTGAAAGCTGGTTATGGTTGGTTCCGTTTGATGTATCTTGGGTGCGCTGCAGCCGACCATGATAAGGATCATTAACAGGTGCCACTTTTTCGTCATTTTCTGAATTGTAACCGGATTCGGATCGGTTATACTTCGACCATCTTCTCTCAGTATGGAGGTCAGCTTGCAATATGATTTTGACCAGTTAATCAATCGTGCAGACAGTGATTGTGTGAAATGGAACTACTTTCAACGCGAGGTTCTCCCGCTTTGGGTCGCGGACATGGATTTCCACTCGCCAGATTCAATAATCGAGGCACTGCACGCCCGCGTCGAGCACGGCGTTTTTGGCTATGTGGATGCCCACGACCCTGCTGCGGAGTGCAACAGGGAACTCACAACCGCCATCTTAAACTGGCTGGAAGAAAAATATCGATGGGTCGTTCAGCCCGAAGATATCGTTTTCATCCCGGGTGTGGTCATGGGCTTCAACCTTGCCTGCCATACCACTGCCCAGCCGGGAGGCGGGGTGCTGATCCAGACACCCGTTTATTTCCCTTTCTTGTCCGCGCCAGCTTACGCCGGACAGACGCGCCAGGAGATGCAGTTGGCTCAGGGTGCGGATAATAGTTATCTTGTTGACCTGGATGCTTTCGATGCAGCCATTACCCCTGAAACTAACCTGTTTATCTTGTGCAATCCCCACAATCCTGTCGGGCGCGTTTATCGCAGGGATGAACTTCTGGGTATGGCTGAGGCCTGTCTGCGCCATGATGTCATCATTTGCTCAGATGAGATCCATGCAGACCTGATCTATCCCGGGCACCAGCACATCCCTATCGCTTCTCTAGATGATGAGATTGCCCAAAAAACCATCACCCTTTTAGCCCCAAGCAAAACTTTCAATATCCCTGGACTGAACGCATCTTTCGCTGTGATCCAAAATTCCCAGCTTCGCAGGCAGTATCTTCACAGTGCGCATGGTTTACTGGGGTCTGTTAACTTGCTTGGTCTCACCGCCATGCAAGCTGCCTACCAGAAAGGTGGGCAGTGGCTGGAACAGCTTTTGGCTTACCTTAAAAATAACCGTGATTTCGTCTACGAGTTTGTCTGTCAGGAATTCCCGGGAGTGGATATGAACCTCCCCGAGGGCACTTACCTGGCATGGATAGATTTCCGTGGGACCGGTCTTCAGAATCCGCAGCAATTTTTTCTGCAAGAAGCCCGAGTTGGTTTGAGTGATGGCAAGATATTTGGCAATGGTGGCGAAGGATTCATCCGCATGAATTTTGGCTGTCCGCGCCAGACCCTCGAGAAAGCTCTGAGCCGCATGGCGGAGGCGTATTCATCCCAATTGTAATCATCCTGCTAAGATTTCCATAGAAAACTGAAAAGGTGTCGAAATAGGGGTATGTTATAACTGAAACCCTTAGGCAATTTACCCAGGAGTTTTAGTATGCGATTACCCCCGGTCCCCCCTCTGAGTTTTCCTCGTCAGCCTGAAACATTGGTTGAGATGCTGCGTATGCGCGCAGAGCAGTTCTCCGATAAGGTGTTGTTCACCTTCCTGATAGACGGTGAGCAAGAAAAAGAGGACCTGACATTCGCTCAACTGGATATGAGGGCGAGGCGTTTGGCAGCCTGGCTGCAGCAGCAAGGAATGTTTGGCGAGCGCGCCTTGCTTCTTTACCCACCGGGTTTGGATTTTATCATCGCCTATATGGGCTGCCTTTATGCTGGTGTGGTGGCGGTGCCATCCTACCCGCCGCGTTTGAACCGCCCATCCCCGCGCATCCAGACCATAGTTGCCGATTCGAATTCTGCCGTTGTCCTCACTACTCGCGAGATTTATGCCAGCATGGAACAGCGTTTCGACCATACACCCGACCTGCGCGAATTACGCTGGTTGGATACAGCCACTCTTCAGATTGGGCTTGAAGCCAGTTGGCAGGAGCCCGCCATCACCCCGCAAACCCTGGCTTTCTTGCAGTACACCTCAGGCTCGACTTCCCAGCCCAAAGGCGTAATGGTGAGCCATCGCAATTTGCTTCACAATCTGGAGATGATCCGTCAAGGGTTCCGTGTGCAAGAAGGCGTCACAGAGATCGTCTGGCTTCCCAGTTTCCACGATATGGGACTGATCGGGGGAATCCTGTCGCCGATCTATTTAGGCTTATATGCGGTACTGATGTCGCCATTTCATTTCCTGCAGCGCCCGCTGCGCTGGCTGCAAGCCATAAACGATTACCGCGGATATGTGACCGGGGGACCTAACTTCGCTTATGATTTGTGTGTCGAAAGGACAACGCCAGAACAACGCCAGGAGCTCGATCTGTCATCCTGGAAGATGGCTTATTGTGGTGCTGAGCCTGTGCGCCTGCCAACGATGAGGAGGTTCGCGGAGGCTTTTGAAGTTGCCGGTTTCCAGGAGAAGGCATATTATCCCTGTTATGGTTTGGCTGAGGCCACCCTGTTTGTCACCGGTGGGGATGGTCCAGCGCCGGTTGCGGAGCATCACTTCAGCCGCGATGGTCTGGAGAAGGAGAAGGTTCTTCCCGCGCAGCCAGGCAGCCTGGACGCCCAGGCATTTGTCAATTGTGGTCATGCTCATATGGATGAGCGGGTCATCATCGTTAATCCGGATACCATGGCTCGATGTGCTGGTGATGAAATTGGAGAAATATGGGTGTCAGGCGCGCATATCGCTCAGGGATATTGGAGGCTGGAGGATGCGACCATGAAGACCTTCCAGGCATACACCAGTGATACGGGTGAAGGGCCCTTCATGCGCACCGGTGACCTTGGCTTTTTCTATGATGGTGAGTTGTTTATCGCTGGTCGCAGCAAAGATCTGATTATCATCCGCGGCAGCAACCATTATCCGCAAGATATCGAGCTGACTGTTGAGCAAAGCCATCCTGCGTTGCAAAGCTCTGGTGGTGCTGCTTTTTCAATCGATGTCAACGACGAAGAACAGCTAGTCATCGTGCAAGAACTCACTCGCACCCAGCGTAATGCTGACCAACCTGAAATCTTCCGCGCCATCCGCCGCGCCGTTTCCGAGAATCACGATCTGCAGGTTTATGCCATACAACTGCTCAAGCCTCTCAGTGTGCCCAAGACCTCAAGCGGAAAAATCCAGCGTCACGCCTGTAAAAATGGTTTCCTGGAGAATTCCCTGGAAGTTTATGGGGAGTGGCGAGTGGCTGAGCGAGCCGGAGTCAGCTCGTAAGATGTTAGGCACACTTAATACCCAGGCTTGGTTCGTGCAGTTTCAACCGAACACCAACGCCAGTTTGCGACTGATTTGCTTCCCTTATGCTGGCGGGGGTCCGCACGTATTCCGCAGCTGGCTGAACGAGCTGCCTTCATGGATCGAGCTGGTGGTAGCTCAGCTCCCGGGGCATGGAACACGCATCCTCGAGCAGCACCATGTTGATGTTGATGAGCTGGTCCCTGAAATTATCGACGAACTGACTCCCGAATTAGACCAGCCCTACGCAATATTCGGGCACAGCCTGGGTGCATTGCTGGGATATGAAGTTGTCCGCCGTTTGCAGTCGATGGGGGCAGCGATGCCGGTTCACTTGTTTGTCTCAGCCCGAATGGCACCACAGCTGCCTGACCTGGATGAGCCGGTCTATAATCTCCCGAAGAATGATTTTATCGCCCATCTGCAGAAAATAAATGGCACCCCTCGCCAGGTCCTCGAGAATCAAGAATTGATGGAGGTCTTTCTGCCGGTGCTGCGCTCAGATTTTCAATTAAACGAGACGTATCAATTTACGTCAGGTCCCAGGCTCAACTGCCCGGTAACTGTATTTGGCGGTATCGCCGATACACGCATCTCGCAACAGGATTTGCTCGCCTGGAAAGATTTGACGGATGGACCATTTGAAGCACGGATGTTTCCCGGAGATCACTTTTTCCTTCATAGTGAGCAGCATCAACTGGTTCAAAGGATCGTCACCAGGCTTTCAAATTACCAACTTATCCCATATTCTTTCGGCTAATTCTGCTTGACGCTGATCCAGGTTTATGCTAGTATCAGTGCGATTCTAATATTAAATTTATGTTTTACCGATCCCCTGACCGGCATAATCGTTTCAGGTGAGGGGGTATTCTGATAGAAGGAGAGAAACATGAAACGAGTTGTGTTCGTCCTGATCGTCCTGCTTCTGTTGGTTTCACTGGGAGCATGTGTGCGGTCGAAATCGACCGAATCACAACTTCCGCCAGAGTCTGGTCCGGGGGCTGATGCAACCCCAGAGGTAGAGGGTGATGTCTTACAGTCGCTTGATCAATTTGTCACCCAGACGGCAATGGCGAGTGAGGGTGGTTCGAAAGCTGTCGAAGAAGAGACTTCGCTGCCTGAGGTTGGTGAATCCACCGATGTTGAGTCTCCCAGCGATGAAACAGGGACGGGTGAGGCACAGCCCGGTGAAAACACCACTGATGAGACTGCGCCAGGCACAGAGCCGGAGGCGACTGAGGTGGTGGTTGAGCTTGAGCCGACCGCAACACCTGAACCCACAAGCCCGCCAGTTGTCGAAGTGCCTGATCCAACGCCCGGAATTCCCAAAACTCACACCATCCAAAAGGGTGAGAGCGTTTACTGCATCTCACGCCGTTATGATTTGAATCCAAGCGAGGTCATGTCTATAAACGGTCTTGCATCTGGAACGCTGCTCAACCCAGGTGATGTACTCAAGATACCGCAGACGGGCAATCCCTTCCCCGGAAACCGCGCCCTTCACAGCCACCCGGACACTTATACGGTCAGCAGTGGTGAATCGCTCTACGAGATCGCCTGTTATTACGGAGACGTTGACCCATTAGTGATTGCATCGGTAAACAACATCTCTGCCCCATATGGTCTGACGCCGGGCACCCAGCTGCAGATACCGTAGCGGTATTAAAAACACGAAAATCAGGAGTAGCCTGTTAGTGGCTACTCCTGGTTTTTTATCAAGGAGTTCTCATGGAATTTAAAATTCTAAAATCTGAGCGCGTGTTCGCAGGAAGGATATTCGCAGTCGAGCAGCACCTGGTTGCTTTACCCGACGGACGGCAAGCACAGGTGGATCTGGTCCAGCATGGGGATGCCATCACCATCCTTCCTGTGGACCATGATGGCTCGATCTGGTTCATTCGCCAGTATCGCCACCCAACCCGGAGATGGTTGTTGGAACTCCCTGCCGGACATCTTGAAGATGCCGAATCACCCGAGATTGCGGCAAACAGGGAACTGCGTGAAGAGATCGGAATGTCTGCCCAAAACATCACCAGGTTGGGTGGTTTTTTTCTTGCTCCTGGGTATTCAACCGAATATCTGCACGTTTACCTGGCGACCGGATTGAGCCCAGATCCATTGGAACCGGATGAAGATGAGATGATTGAAATCGTCAAGATATCCATTACGAAGGCTTATAAGCTGGCAGAAGACGGAGCAATTGAAGACGCCAAATCTTTAGCCGCCCTGCTTCTAGCAAGGCAGCAACTGATTGCTGGTGAATAGGCTTCTCTAACGAGAAGGCTTCTCTAAGGTCGAGGGCGTGCGGGGCGGGGAGGGCGCGGGGAGTGCGGTTGGTGTCTTCTCGGATATTTGAGTGAGCGTTTCCCCGCTTCGGGATGCAATAGTGTGTTCAGCCAGGTGACCGCCCGCGGGTCATATTCTCTCCTGCCGCAGACATCACAAATCCAGGCAGGAAAATTCGGCACCGTGATTAGCTCCTCGTTCAACCAGGTAAAGTAAGTAATGTATTGCAGGTAAAGGATACCTGCCTGGCATTCGGAACACGGGCTGGCATATGCTGGTTTTTGAGCAGGGGTATGGGGCGTTTCGGTCATCCTGCCGCCTCTACTTGTTGAGCCAATTCCTTCATGATGTTGATCCCGGAGCTGGTTCCAAGCCGCGCAGCCCCAGCTTTGATCATCGCCAATGCATCTGTCAGGGTACGGATACCGCCGGATGCTTTGACCTTTATATCTGGATAAGAAATACGGTACATCAGCTCGACATCCTCCAGGGTAGCCCCACCGCTGCCGAATCCGGTCGATGTTTTAACAAAATCAGCCCCTGCAGATTGGCAGAGCAGGCAGGCGATGATTTTCTCCATGCGTTCCAATGCGGATGTCTCCAGGATTACCTTCACGATCGTATTTCCGGAGTGTGCGCATTCGACAACCCCGTGGATGTCCTCCAACACATGCTCATAATTCCCACTCTTCAACATGCCGACAGAAAGCACCATGTCCACCTCAGTGGCGCCGGAGTTGATGCAGGCTTCGGTTTCACGAGCTTTGCTAGAAGGCAATGAAGCACCTAACGGGAACCCGATCACCGTGCAGACTTTGACCGCGGTTCCTGAAAGGATGCTGGCAGCCAGGGGTACATAAACCGGGTTTATGCACACACTGGCAAAGTGGTAATCAACCGCTTCCTGGCAAAGCTTTTCGATTTGGTTTGTAGTAGCGTCGCTTTTCAAGATGGTATGATCGATGAAGGCTGAAATGTCGATTTCAGCTGCCATCTGTGTGGAAGGAAAAGGGGGAGGTTGTGGGCGTATTCCTCAGCCCTGGTTAGTGCCTGGGTGATTAAAGACATGGTTTGTTGTTTATTCGTTTGATGCCGCATTGACTGCAGATGCATGTTGGATTAAACCCCAGTCTGTGGGAGGCCAATATACGACCATCGCCTTGCCAACGATATATTCCTTGGCAACAGGACCCCAGTTATGGGAGTCGGACGAATTATTGCGGTTGTCGCCTAAAACGAACAACGACCCTTCCGGCACGGTAATACTATTTTGATATAGTGGGGCTGCAGCGACGTACGGTTCGTCCAGGCGTGATCCATTGACGTAAACCACGCCGTCCTCGATGAGGATATGGTCGCCGGGTAAACCGATTATACGCTTGATGTATTCCTGTTCTGGGTCGAATGGATAACGGAAAACGATCACGTCACCTTGTTTAGGCTCGCCAAACCGGTAAGCGATCTTATTCACGATGACAAATTGCCCTGTGTGCAGGTTTGGTTCCATGCTGAAACCGTCAACACGGATGCGGGCTGAAATGGCGTTGATGCCTAAAAACAGTAATACAGACAAAACCAGGGTTTCAATTACATCGATGAAAAAACGCCCAGCGCCTGATTTTTGTTCGCTATTTTCTGTTGTTTGTGCAGGATGATCCGTTTGGAACTCCTCCAATTTTTTCCTCCGTAAACTCTTATGCGGCGCAAATATTGAACGAAAATTTAGTGCTGATTTGCCATGCTCAAGTCTTATCAAGAATTATAAATCCCCTTCTGGGCATGGGCAAGGTTTTATATATTAGAGTGTTTTTATCCGCATGATGCCCGTAAGTCAACGGCGTGGTCGGTAGACAATGCGCACTGGGGTGCCCAGAAACGGGTAAGCTTCTCGCAGCCGGTTTTCCAGGAAGCGTGTGTAGGTGAAATGGCTTAATTTTGGGTCGTTTACATAAAGCATAAAGGTGGGTGGGTTGTTGCGCACTTGAGTACTGTAATAAATTTTTAACTGCCTGCCGGAACGGGATGGAGCTGGGTGCTGGTCCTGCGCACGGTGGAATACCTGGTTCAATTGGGATGTGGGGATGTGCACCAGTCTTTCTTCCTGCACCTGCAAAGCCAGGGGGAGGACGCGCTGTGTTCGCTGACCCGTCAAGGCTGAAATAAAAAGCACGGGCACATAAGGTAAGAATTTTAACTCCTGCCGGATTTTCTGCGTATAGGCGTCCATTGTGTAGGTGTCTTTTTCAACTGCATCCCATTTATTCACTACCAAAACAGTGCTTTTCCATTTATCCAGGATGTAACCTGCTATATGAGCGTCTTGTGCGCTGATATCGCTTGTAGCATCAATCACCAGCAAAGCCACATCAGCGCGTTCGATGGCGAGTAAAGATCGGATGACGCTATATTTTTCGACACCTGGCTCGATGCGACCCCGTCGGCGGATCCCTGCTGTGTCGATGAGGGTTATGTCGATGCCTTCGTAAGACAGGTAAGTATCCACTGCATCGCGCGTTGTCCCCGGGATTGGACTGACAATTGCGCGCTCATGCCCCAGCATTCGGTTCAATAAACTCGACTTACCCACGTTCGGTTTACCAACGATGGCGATTTTTACCGATTCGTCCTCCTGTGCTTCGTCGCTTCCTGGGAGCAGTCTGACCAGGGCGTCGAGCATATCGCCGGTACCCGTACCGTGCAGGGCGGAGATAGGATATGGTTCACCCATCCCTAATTCGTAAAATTCGAATGCCTGGTTGCGCATGGCTGCACTGTCACCTTTATTCACCACCAGAAGGATGGGTGGGTAGGGGGCGCCGTTTTTTTCTTTTTGATGCTGCCGAAGGATTTGTGAAACCTCAATATCAGCAGGAGTCACCCCCGAAATTGCGTCAGTGATGAACAAGATGGCATCAGCCTCACGAATGGCAGCTTCTGCCTGAAAACGGATTTCATTGATGAAGTCAGCGGAACCGATTGAGAGGGGTTCCTTACTGCCTCCACGGCTGGTTTGAGACGGATCGATGCCGCCGGTATCGACGACTGAAAATACTACGCCCGTCCATTCAGCCTCCGCAACCAGCCTGTCTCGTGTGGTGCCGGGAATATCATCAACAACTGCCAGGCGTTCCTCTGCCAGGCGGTTAAACAAGGTGCTTTTGCCCACGTTCGGGCGCCCAACCAGGGCAACAATTGGCTTTGGCAAGATACTCCTATGGTTCTTCGGGTGTGGGGGTGGGTGTAGGTACCAGTGTGATGGTGACTTGGACTGAAGCCGGTGAGACGGTTTGAACCGTCACTTCCTCTGGGATGAGATCCACCACAACCGGGAGGGTGTAATCTCCGGGTTCCCTTCCGGTCAGATCCACAGTTACGCGGAAGCTGTCAGAGGTCAATTTGTCCAATACAGGCAGCGGACCAAAAACCACGAGGTCCACGATGGGAGGGGAAATCACCGCTGTCAGGAGAGGGTTAAGCCCCAACATTTCAACGGGTGCACTGAATGGCAGGCTGCCTTCAATCGTGGCGATACTGATCTGTACCAGGACACTTTGCTCACCAACCAGGCTAATCCCCTCCGGGAGGTCAAGATCAACGCGTATTTCGATATCCTCGTTCAGGTCGGTCAGGTCGATGGGTTCTGTCTCAATAAAACCGGGCAGCTCGTTTATCTGCTGGAGATCGTTTGAGAACACCGTCACTGTCAGTGGGGTGACTGAGATATTCGTCAGCTTGTACCCTTCTGCTATCTTGCCGAAGGTCACCACTTTGACAACGACATTTTTATAGCTGGCGAGCAAGCTGACAGGTTGGGTCACGCGTGCCGACCTGGGCGTGAGCACCACGTCCTGCACAGTTTCACCATTCTGGTCAAGGGGAATCAATGTAACGTCCCCTTCGAAGGTCTCACTGGCACCATCGATGTCGATGTATGCCTGTACCTGGACCACCTGGTTCACCAGCGAATCTCTTCCAGAGACCAACACGTTCTCCGGGCTGATGGTTGGGTCACTTTTTTGGTAGCCTAAAGCCGTCTCACCCTCCACGCTCAAGCTGATAGGCATCAACTTTTCGATGTGGTTTTCCAGCGTCACAATAACATAGGCAGGCTCAACCCTGATCAGGCGGACAGGTTCGCGGTCCCAGCGAACCTGGGTGGTGACATTGTGTTCGCCCGGTCCTAATGTGTTCAAATCGATCCACGCGCTGAGCAGCGATGGTGTGTTGGTCAGCTCGTTCAGAACTGAGCGCGGGGCTTCCAGGGTAATTCGCACCTGCCCTGGGATCTCGCTGGTTATTTCAAGATCGGTTGAGAGACCGATTACGGGCAGCGGTCGCAGATAGGTGCGCTCCTCGTTCGGATCGGCAGCGATAACAGCTGAAACCCAAACGATCAGGGCAAGGATAGAGGCGATGATTAACGTACCCAGGTTTCTGACAAACCAGCGGAAAAGTTTTAACAGCATTTATTTCTCCACGTTCCTGGATGACCTCACGAATATCCTTGTAAACCAACTACCGATCCCTGTCTTCACCTGGGTGGGTCTGAAAAATGCGCGCAGGATGTTGTCCAGGCGCTCGGAATCCAGCCTGCGTATGATGCGCCCCCCGTGAACAACAGATATTGCCCCGGTTTCCTCGGAGACAACTACAGCAACAGAATCACTGACTTCCGAAATTCCCAATGCGGCGCGGTGGCGCAAGCCTAATTGGCGATCAGGAGAACGCGTCAGCACTCCGCTTGATGATAGCGGCAAGACGCATGCTGCAGCCGCTATCCTGGAGCCGGAGACAATGACCGCACCATCGTGAAGCGGAGTGTTTGGATAAAATATTTGCAGCAATATCTCGGTAGTTATCTGCGTGTCCATTTGGACCCCGGTCTGGATATAGTCATCCAGAGAGTCTTTTCTTTGCAAAACGATCAGGGCTCCATGCTGTCGGTCGGAGAGCCGTGATGCAGACGTGACAACTAATGAAATTGCGTCCTGAGTGTGTGAATTCTTCTCGCTAGGCAGGAATACTCCAGCCCTGCCAAGTCGCTCTAAAGCTTTACGGATTTCAGGAGCGAAGATGACGGGTATTGCCAGGAGCATAGTCGGGAAGGTGGTGCGCACCAACCAGGAAAAACCTGGTAATACGTCCAGTGATGAAATTAAGCCGACCAGAATCACCAGGAAAAATACTCCGCGCAGCAGAACCACTGCCTGGGTGCCGCGAAGCAGTTGTAAAACCAGGAAAAATACGGCAGTTACCAGCAGCAGGTCGAGAACATCCAACCAGGTAAGCCACGCGAAAATAAACACCAGGTTAGCGATCAGGTTGTTGATAATATCAAGCAACTGCATGTGTCACCTGTATCTTCATGCACTTGCCCCCACCAGCAATGGAACCTCACGTAGCGGTTTGTACCAGGTGGAGGTGCCTGGATCCTGCCTGCCAGCAACTGCATCAGACCAGATTTTATTCCCTGGCAGGCGTTTCGCCGCCTGTAAATAGCCTGATTCACGAAAACTTTCCGCCGCACTTGCTGTTTCACCAATTCCTGGGATGATCATGAGCTCGCACAATAACTCAGCTGCAAGAGCCTCAAGGCTTTTGAGAAGCTGCTTGATAAGAATACTGGTTTGGACTGCAGGGGATAGGATCAATTTCTCGATCCTGGCGATGAAGTTTTCGTTTTTCCAAACCAGTAATCCTGCTGGATCAGCCTGGTGATAAATTTCATAAAAACTGTTCTCTGCAAAGGCTTCCAGGAGCAGGTCTTTGCCTTTAAGCAGGAAAGAGTCATTGAATCCACTCAGATGCGTGAACGCAGGCTCAGTCTGGTCTGGTCGCAGGCAAATAAAAGAAAATGGTGCGACAGTAAATCTGGCATTCTCTTGCTTCATGCTTGAGGGGATCAGCGAATTCCAGGCGCCCTTTACCTGTTCCCACAAATTCCATAAAGAACCTTCATTGTGTATGATCGTGTCTGCCCTCGAGATTTTTATGGATCGGTCGGGTTGGGCTCCCATCCTTTGACCTGCCAGCTGTTCCGGCATATTGCGATTCTGAACGAGCCGTTTAAGCTGTAGCCCTTCGCCAGTATCGGCTACCCAAATCGAATCGCATTGCGCTCCCAAACCTGACTCGAGCAGCTTGATCGCTTCTATAACGATGATTTTTGCCGGGATTTGCGTTATCAACCAATCGATTGCTTCATCCACCAGTGGATGCAGGATCCCTTCTAAATGCTGGAGTTTACCGGTATCTGAAAAAACCAGCTTTCCCAAACGCGACCGGTCGATCTCTCCATCAGAAGACAGGATGCCAGTGCCAAAAGCACTAACCACCGGCACGAATCCAGGAGCTCCATTCACCAGCAGCCTGTGGACCAGGTAATCAGCATCGATGCCAAAAGCTCCCAGGTGTGTTAACATCCGTCGGATGACACTTTTGCCTGTTGCGATATTCCCGGTCAATCCGATTGTGAATTTACCTTGCCAGGCTTCCATTAAAGTTTTACCTTACCATCCACTGTATATTATCCATTGTAGTCGCAGCGACTGAGAATGTCAAAGAAATTTGCGGTTGAATGAGTTGCAGGGAGATCAGGAGCCTGGAAGAAGGGTGTAGCTGGTAAAATGGTGCGAGTCCAGGTTTATGTGTGGCACTTTTCGAAATCAAAATTGAATACTATAATGGGTTTGAAAAGTGTATGCTTGGAGGTTGAGTATGGCAGAGAAGGTATGGCAACCAATTAAAGTGTGTTTTTGTGAGCATGTAGGGGAAGATGTCGCATTCGAGGCTGAGCTTGTTTATCCGGCAGATTTGCTCCCCGATCAGGGTCCGCGCGTTTTCGCACACCGATGTTCGCATGGGATGTCATGCAACCAGGATGGGCGTCCCAGCTGCATTTGGGCTGGCACCAACCCGGCGGTTGATCCCTTCGGAGAATAGCACCTTTTTGCCTGCTTCCCTGGGAAGCAGGCAAAAGTTTTCTAATGTGGCAGGCAGTCGGTCTGCCAGAAAAGTTTATACCTGACCGATCACTCCCAATTCTCGCCCTGTTTTTAGGAAAGCACTTAATCCCTGGTCTAGGTCTTCTTTGGTATGGGAAGCGGAAATCATAACCCGTATACGCGCTTTGCCGCGCGAGACAGTGGGGAAACCGATTGCCATGGCGAAAACGCTATTCTCGAAAAGCGAACGGCTGAATTGCTGCGCCAGGGGCGCTTCCCCTAACATGACGGGCGTGATCGGGGTCACGCTTGATCCAATATCGAATCCCATTGTTTGAAGCTCCTGCTTAAAGTAGCGCGTGTTGTCCCACAACCTGTCCACCAATTCGGTAGAGGCTTCGAGGAGGTCAACAGCTGCCAGGCATGCGGCAGCATCCGGCACAGACATGGCGGAAGAGAACAGGAATGGTCTGCCGCGCTGCCGGAGCCAATCGGTCACATCCTGGCTGCCAGCGACCACACCGCCAACAACACCGAAAGCCTTTGAGAGTGTGCCAATTTCCACATCCACCTTGCCGTGTAAACCGAAGTGATCGACGATCCCGCGCCCGCCGCGGCCGAGTACTCCCTCGCCATGCGCGTCGTCAACCATCAGCACTGTCCTATGTTGGGATGAAACTTTGTAAAGGTCTGGCAGCGGGGCAATGTCACCATCCATGCTGAATACGCCATCCGTGATCACCATTGCTTTTGAGTAGTCTGAGCGTTGTTGCTTGAGCTGAAGCTCGAGATCAGCCGGGTCATTGTGTGCATACCGGATGATTTTTGCGCCTGAAAGACGGCAGCCGTCGATAATACTTGCATGGTTCAACTCGTCCGAAAAAATCGCATCACCTTTTCCGACCAGGGCGGGGATCGTTGCCAGGTTGGCGTTGAACCCGGATTGGAAGGTGATCGCAGCTTCAACGCCCTTGAAACTTGCCAGGCGCTGCTCTAACTGGACATGAAGGTCCATCGTCCCTGCTATCGAACGGACAGCTGCAGGACCTATGCCGTAGGTTTTGATGGCACTTTGGGCTGCTTCGATCAGGTGGGGGTGATTGGCGAGACCGAGGTAATTGTTCGAGCAGAAATTCAGTACCCGTTTGCCATCTACTATCAGCCAGGCACCTTGAGGTGAACTGATGGTCCGGATTCGGTTGAATAACCCCGAGTCTTGTAAGGTTTGTATCTCATCTTTAATCCATGCAAGTTGGTCAGTCATTGGTTGCCTCTTTTCATAGGAATTTTTTTGGGTTCCCGCTGGAAACCGAAAAGGTTACGGAAGGCTCCGCCGGGCGTCTGTAATTTGGATGAAGACAGGCTCTCGGGTCCGTCAGCACCCGAACTGCGCTGTTGGCGCCAGGCTTCAAGCGTATCACTGGCGTTTTTTAGTTTCAGATGTAAGTCTCGCTCCCTGCCGTCGTTGATGTCATCCTGCAATGCCTGGAGTACAGTGATTAGCGAGGTGATCATTCTGCTGGTATTCTCCCGGTTCCCAACTACGGCTGCGGTCAATTCGTCGGGGGCGCCAAGTTTTCTGATTAATTCACCGGTTAGAGCATACGCCTCACTGGCGAATTTCTGAGCATCCTGCCAACCTGGTTGGTCATGAGCGGTATTGATGTAAGCGGCTGCCATTAACAATGGCAGAGTGTGCACCATGGCGACCAGTCCATCAATTTCCAATGCTCCGGAATGTAATGGAAAGGCGCCCAATAATCTCACCACACTCTCAGCCATTTTGATCGCTTCAGAACTGGTTTGATGCGGGGTGACAATACCCATCCAACAGTCCCGAAAGAGGTCAGCATGAGCTGCCTCGATGCCAGTATTCGGATCAAGAAGGTATTGGGTATTTATGACGGGCATCAACCCAATGCAGGTTTGCCCTCTGGTCATGAACGTCTCTGCCCAATGAAACGCCGTCTCTTTTGCTGGGCTCATGTCCAGCACTAAAGCACCTTCTCGCAAGTCCTTGCTGCTGAACTCAAGTGTTTCGCTTATCCGATGTGCAGGTGTGCAGATTATGACTACATCCGCATCACGGACGGCATCAGGGATGTTATAAAAAACCTGGTCAACCGCCCCCATCTTCTTAACCGCACGTGCATTACGATCGTCTTCATCGTATCCCACACGTTGGATTTCTGGTTGCTGCCCGAGAGCGAGTCCGGTTGAAGCGCCGAATTTCCCCAGCCCTAAGACCGTAATTTGAGTTTGTTGCGCTTTGTTCGATCTCAATTGGCACCGTCCAGGCGCTGCAGCTTTACCAAAAGTTCGACCTCACGATCGCTCATATCACAGCGCAGCGTGTCGTCTACCACCTGGTGGTACCTGATAAGCCTGACGGTAACCTCTGATGCGCCAGCCTGAGAAGCCATCTCGGCACCCCAGGCAGGATGGTTGTCTGCAATGATCAGAGCCCGGTGCCACGTGGACGCCCAATCAGGTTGTCCATTATAGTCAGCGCCATCTTCAACGGGCATCTGCCCCCAACGCCTGGCTTGAGCAGGGATGATCGTGTGGGCAATAACGCCCCAGACCCTCTCCCACAGGCGAAGCGGGTAGAGGCTTTTACCAACATCGTGCAGGAGCGCCGCGGTGAGTAGATCCGTGTTCGTCTCCCCTTGCAGCATCATCTGCTGGCAGATCGTGGAACTGTGAGCTTTCTCCACAGGCGGCATCTGCTCATAAAGAGCCAGGAGATCGGGGGGTAAAATGTTTGCTGCGATATTCTGGTCGTTAAACGCTGGAACATATGTGAAATTCAGGGTCCGCCAGAATTGTTTTGCCCGGTAAACGATTCCCACAGTTTACCCGATCAATATTCCAAATAACCAGTTCAAAGGTGCGTACAACCACCCGGTGCGTGAGCCGATGAAAACGACACCGAGAAGGATGAAAGGCTGGTAGGGGCGTATGTTGTATAGCGATTGGGCAATCTTATCGGGTAGGAAGTGTGTGAAAATCTTTTCGCCATCCAGAGGGTAAAGCGGGATCATGTTAAAAAAGGCTAACAGCAGGTTGATGTATATAAAGAAAAACAAAAACTGTCCCAAAGTGGGGATGGTGCTGCTGAATTGCGTAGGATCGAGGGTGACCAGGTTGAAACGGATCGGGACCACCGCGATCAACGCCATCAGTAAATTGGAGAGCGGACCGGCGAGTGAAACCCACATCAGCGCCGATGGCGACCGCCGTTGGAGGGCAGCGCCGTTGACCGGGACCGGTTTTGCCCACCCGAACCCGGCGAATAGGAGCATCAACGATCCCATCAGATCCAGGTGGCGGATGGGGTTCAGCGTTAATCGCCCCAGGATTTTAGGTGTATCATCCCCGAACATTGTCGCAGCCCAGGCATGGGCAAATTCATGCACAGGGAAGGCTATCAGTAATATGATGATGTTGGTAAGGATTGTAGCCAGATCTAGTCCAAAGCCCATTTATGCAATCTCCGGGCGGAATTATACCATCCAGCCGTTGTCGGGCATCCTGCTTCACTCAATGCCAGCAAAAACCTGCATGTTATAATCTTCGCCATGCTGCCGGAACTGCACCTGGAAGACATTTTGCGGTTGAGGAAGCCGCATCCGTGCGGGAATTATGATTGGAAAGTGGTCCGACTTGGAGCCGATATTGGTCTTGTGTGCCAGGGTTGTGGGCGAAAAGTGCTGCTTTCGCGCCGTGTGCTCTCACGACGGTTGAAGAAGGTGCTGGTTTCGAACGAACCTGTCAATAACGAAGTAGCGGGTGGATTGCCTCCTGAAGAAAGTTAAAAAAAGATCCTTTTCCCATCTCGTTCCATTTGTTCGGCGCGGGAAGGTCAAGAAATTATATTTGGAGCTAACATAAATCTGGATGAATTCGAATCCTTTGCCTCTCTAGACCCCCAGGATATGTATGCGCATATCGAAGGTCTGCCAGACCAGTTGGAGAAAGCCTGGAGATTGGGGATGGGACAACCTGTACCGCAGTGGGGGGGGATCAGCCCCGATATTTCCATCCGGCAGGTTGTAGTTGCCGGGATGGGCGGTTCGGCTATCGGTGCGGACTTGCTGGCAGCTTACCTCGAGCCCACCGTCCGGGTGCCGGTGGTGGTGCATCGTGATTATGGTTTGCCAGCCTGGGCTCATGGAGCGGAAACCCTGGTTATCACATCGTCACATTCCGGCAACACCGAAGAAACTTTGGACGCATTTTCAACCGCACTGGATCGGAAGTGCCGTATTCTGGCAGTCTCAACAGGCGGGAAACTGGCTGATGCTGCTGTTAATAACGGCATGCCAGCCTGGATCTTCGAGCATAAGGGACAGCCGCGGGCAGCGGTTGGTTTTTCGTTCGGTCTGCTGCTGGCGGTTTTCAGTAAGCTTTCCCTGCTGCCGCCTGGATTTGACGCTCAGAAGGAACTGGAAGAAGCTGTGGCAGCCATGCGCAGCCAACAGGCACATTTGCGGCGTGAAGTTCCTGCAGCGCAGAATCCCGCCAAGCGTATTGCCGGTCAGCTCGTCGGCAGGTTTACCGCGGTCATTGCCTCCGGTCTTTTAGCGCCGGTCGCCAGACGGTGGAAAGGTCAGATCAGCGAGATTGGTAAAGCCTGGGCACAATTTGAATTCATCCCGGAAGCGGACCACAACACCCTGGCAGGCACCCTCTTTCCTGAAGAACTTTTAGGCAGCCTGGTGGTGCTCTTTCTGCAGGCACAGGCTGACCACCCGCGAAATGCATTGCGAATTAATTTCACCAAGGAAGCGCTGATGCTGGAGGGGATTGGAACCGATTTCATACCCGCCCAGGGCGCGGGCAGGCTGGCACAGCAATGGACACTGCTTCATTATGGCGATTATGCTTCCTACTACCTGGCGATGGCATACCAGGTTGACCCGACTCCGGTTGCTGCATTACAGGCACTGAAGAAGAAATTGGACGCCGTCAGCTAAAGGGCAAGTTTACTCGTCATTTGACGGATTGTTTGAAATGCTGGTTGGCTGTGCCAGGTTTTGGACTCAGAGGAAGAAAATTAATATTCCTATTGCCAGAATTAACCCGATGATAGCGCCAGCGATCACATCAGAAAGGTAATGCACACCCATTGCCACACGCGCCAGGATGACCAGAAGAGCCCATATAAGCACTGCCAATGCCAGCGGGAGCGGCAGCAGGTCGAATGCTAGAACGCTTAATCGGGCAACCCTGGCAGCATGTCCGGATGGGAAGGAGTGAGGGTCGGTAATCCTGTAAATCTTGCCCCAATCTCCATCTGGGCGCTGTCGCCGGAAGGTGTATTTCATCACAGCGACGACAACAGCGGCGGCGACAATACCAAGGAAGGTGATCCCCACGGCTCGTTTCCACGGCTCAGGTCCTGCCAGCCATAACAAACCCAGCCCAAGGTACCACAGCCATAAATCGCCAGAGTGGGCGAACAAAGCGGCAGCAGCGCGCAGCCCTGCTTGATTTTCAGTTAACTGCAGCCGTTGGGATAATTCAGAATCGAGGGCTAAAAGGCGTGAGATCAACCGCCACCCGCGCGCTGTTTTTCGAGATCAGCACGTAGGATTTCATACTGGAAGGGCTTATCCACATCCATAGCCACTTCGGCATAAGGGCAGAGCACAGCTTCGCCGCGCAAGTGAATTTTCTTGGACACCCTCCTGGCAGCCTTTTCCAGGGTGACCTGGCGGGTCAGCAGCAAGAATAGCGTGTCCCATCCGATGAGTGAGGCTTGTTTGACCACGCTCTTGCGCGCATCAAAAAGCCGCTCCCACAGGCTGTCCTGCTCTTTATCGATCAAGATACGGGCGATGTTGAGGTCTGCCCCGCAGACTTCGACATCCTTCAGCCGCGTGTAAGAGCGCTTGGATTCAGGATAACGCTCTTCCATCACCTTTTTCTCGACGACATGGTAATACAAGTCTGCATCGAGTTTTGTTGAATTTTCTATAATCCAATCCACGATCTCAGGCTGTATGCCGGGAATGTCCGATGATACGAAGAGGACAAGCTCAGCCTGGGGATTTACCTCACGCACTTTTTCCATTCCTGCACGGGCATTGGCAAGCATCTCGCCCTGGTTGGGGATGTATGCTTTGATTTTATCCCCCACCAGCCCCTCATCTTCCGTCAAACCAACGAGGATAATGGAATCGATTAAATCCGCCTTCTCCAGGGCATCCAGCACCCACTGCACCATTGGTTTCCCCAGGATATCCAGCATAGCTTTGTTTGTCCCCTGAGTGTATTCATACAAGGGTTCTTCCGGTTTGGGGATTCCACCCGCGGTTACAATGGCGTCCATGATCAGTTCAACTCCTGTAGATTAGGTTCAAATCCGAGCTGGTCGAGTAATTCATTTAATTCGGAATAGTTCAGTTTACGCCCCTTGCCGGCAATTGCTACCAGGGCTGCTTCCATCATGTTAGTCCCGAAGGAGCGTCCGTCTAAAACAGGGGTTGATGAAACCAGGTACTTCACCCCGGCGTCTCGGAAAAGCTCAATATCCGTTGTTGTGGTCGTGTTTGTGGCGATGACCTTCCCTTCCAGTTTATCAGGCATATGCCTGCGGACATAGTGGCAGTCGCCAGAAATTACGCTTGCCCATTGGTAAAATTTTTCCCATTTGGGTACGCGCACTTCCTGTTTTTCCCCGGTGGGGTAGATCCACTCGAAAGGCAGCCTGCCAGCAATGGGCATCAGGGTGGCAGCAAGGATCTTCAAGGATCGTTCGGTGCGTAATGGGACGGGGATGCTGAGGGCGAACATCAAATCCCCGAACACACACTCATAACCTGCGTCGAGGAAGGATTTGGTCATCCCCCAACGGTCAGTACCCGCTGTGATGAATGCTTTTAGACCCATGGAGCGGACATACTCGCCAATATTTGCTTCGATAAATGGCGCCAGGCGCCTCTCCAGGGTGTTTTTAAGCCCTTCGCCATCGACGACCGGGGTCTTTTCGATGAAGCGCACCATTTTTTTTACAGAAAATAAAGGATACCATTTGGTATCGACCATCACCCCTAGATCTGCCCCACCCACACCAAACGCGTCCACCTTGCCATCCAACTCCTGGAACAGCAAAGCTGCTTTCTCCATGTCACCGTCCGTGCCGCGGCGTTCGATAGATATCTTTTCACCAAGCAGTTCTACTTCGACGGATTTGTCTCGTTTCGAGGATCCAAGGCTGACACTGACTGCCCTTTTCATTATCTCCTCCTTAGTGGCTGAATTATCATCAAAGCTGTGAGTATTTTGATTTTACCAGTTAATAAGAGTATACCCTCAAGTCATGAATATAGGAAAACGTGTATAATCCACCTTGCACATTTCTCAAACAACTGGAGGTCTTGAAAATGTCTCTTCCTAAACATGCCTATTTCCGCGGAAAGATAGTACCCTATGAACAGGCTAAAGTTGGTGTTTTGACACACGCCTTGAACTACGGTACCTCAGCATTTGGCGGTTTAAGAGGATATTGGAACGCCGAACAAGAGCAGCTTTATCTATTTCGCCCATTGGATCATTTCAAGCGCCTATTGAACTCTTCACGGTTACTGCGTATGGAGCTGGATGAGACACCTGCCAGCCTTTTGGAGAAAACCCTCGAGTTGCTGCGTCTGGAGGGTTACCGGCGAGAGATATACATTCGCCCCCTGGTTTACAAAGCTGATGAGACCATCGGGGTAAAGCTGCACGGTCTGACGGATGAAGTCACCATCGTAGTTCTGCCATTCGAGAAATATGTTCCGAACGACACCAATGCCCATGTGACCATATCTTCCTGGCGCAGGGTGGACGATAACATGATCCCGGCTAGGGGTAAGATCGGCGGGGCGTACGTGAACTCTTCTCTGATCAAGACGGACGCGGTCCAGGCAGGATTTGATGAGGCGTTGGTGCTCAACCATGACGGGCATATCTCGGAAGGCAGCGCCATGAATATCTTCATCGTGCGCGACGGCGTGGTGAGTACCCCACCGGTGAGTGCCAACATCCTGGAGGGCATAACCCGGCGGTCGATTGTGGAACTGATCGAGAACGAGTTGAAGATGCCCGTGGTAGAACGGCACATCGACCGTACCGAGGTGTACCTTTGCGACGAGTTGTTCATGACAGGCACCGCGGCACAAGTCGTTGCCATCACGCGGGTCGACTTTGTCAAAGTCGGGGATGGTGTCATGGGACCGGTGGCAGCGGAATTGCGCGAGATGTTCGATAAAATCGTGCGCGGGGATGTGGAGAAGTACAAGAAATGGAATGTGCCGGTTTACTAATGACGGAGGACCGGAGACCGGTGACAGATGGATGGAGGGGCAGTCGTCCATCCACTTTTTTGCTTGGTTGAAGTCCACATAAGTAGGCAAAGATTACGCCAGGTCGATGATGTGACCTTCGACCTGGCGGTTTGCATTAATTTGAAGCAGACCGATGGTAGGGGAGAATTCACTGCGATCGGGGAAATGTGGGGACCCCGGGTTGAAAAATATTTGCTCCCCAACCCGCATGTTGACCGCCTGGTGCAGGTGACCGAAGACGATGACATCAGCCATCGGGAATTGAGCACTCAGCCGGGTGGTCATCCGGGTGATGTCATTGGCGCCGTTTTTGATGTAGCTGAGGTGCCCGGCGAGGTACTGCCACAGGCTTCCGTGACCGTGGGTGAGGAGCACTCTGACACCGAAAAAATCCAGTTCGAGGTTATTGTGAAGCGCCTGCCTGGAAAAGGGGTGCATTAAGAGCCAGTCCCGGTTGCCTCGCACAGCGTGGACAGGCGCGAGTGAGCGCAGTTCGTCTAGCACACGCGGATGGCTGATGTCACCAGCGTGAAGAATGGTGGTGACGCCAGAGTCTCGGAATATAGGGACCACGCCCGGGTGCAGCGTCCGGACGCGGTCGGGGATGTGGGTGTCGGAGATAACGCCCAGCGTGAGCCTCACAGGAAATTCCACCTTACGGGCGTCAAACGGCGAACCCAAGTAATGGTGATTAATTCACCGCCCAAATATCGGAACTCTTCTTGGGGAACATGATTTCGAGCAATCCGGCGACATCATCACTGCTCCAGCAGTCAGCGAAGGCGTGGTGAAGCTCGTCTAACGAACGGTAGCCGAACAGCAGCTGCAAGAAGGTCAATCCAGGGAATGCGGCGTCACCGGAATGACCATCAGGCTTGGGTGTGTAGGGTTTCACTTTCACCAGTTTGCCATTCTTTCAAGACCAGGCGCACACCATTGCGGTAGAAAGTGATCTTGATCTCGGCGCTGTGCCCGGCGTAGATGGAACCTGCGAGACGCTCTTCCAGTGCCGGGGCGATATGCTTGAGAAAGCCCGGGATGTCGGCGACACGGATGTACCATGCGTAGGGCTCGCGCCGTCGGGGAAGCCTGCCCTTCATTACCTGGTAAGCAGGGTGGTCCGCAGTCAGGGAAAAGCTGAAAAATTCGAAATCCTGTTGCTTCGTTTTCTTGGCGATTTTCTCACCGGTCCTGAAAATATAACGGGCAACGCTAGGGGTGACGGCGCCATATGAAACGCCCTGCTTGAGCTCGTAGAGACCCATAGCGTGTGTGCTGCCCCAGTTCCAGGGAGGCTGGGCGAGGAAGCCGACGCGTTCGCCTGCGCGGTCTTCGATCACCCGGAAATCTGCGCGATTGATGTTCTTCTTTGATCTTCCAAAGAGTTCGTACTCATACATGGCATGATCACGCACGCAGCGGATGGGGTAGCGCTGGCTGCCGTATTCGTAAACCGATTGGATGAAGGGGATATCAGCTTCGGTAGGTTTGCGGAAGGTGTAGGGTTCTTTTTCGCCTTTCTTGAGTTTTGGCAGGTTTGATTTGGAGCCCGAGCGCCCACCACCAAGGTCGAGAGCCATCTCGTAGCCAAAAAGACGGTAATAATAGGGTATGCCGGTGATTGCCTGGACTAACTCGCCGCGTTCGGCGCTCCATTGATGGATGGCATCAAACTGTTTGCGCACCAGGCCGCGCTTGCGGTAATCGGGGAGGGTGCCTACCATTTCAGGACGACCGACTTTGAAGGGGATGCCTTCGTAAGACCAGGTTTGGGAAATAAGGTTGAGTGAGGAGACGATTTTGCCGGATTTGGTGTCTTCGACGATGGTGAAATCACCCATGCCAAAAGTGGGGTGGTTACCTCTCAGCAGGTCCTTTGCCCATTGACCAACACGTTCGTCCGGTTTCTCAGGACCCTCATCGCTGTGGATAGTGCTGTTGAACTCAAAGAGCGCCTCAGCATCTTCGGCTGTGGAACGGCGCAGGACAAGACCATCCCCAAGTTTCTGGATGATAAGTTCTTCATTTATGCTGTTCTTCTTTAATTCTGGCATATTCTTCTCCAATGTATTTTTTGAGCAGCCGGGCTGCAGGTATTATCTTACCTTAATCTTCCCCTTGTTTCATCCTTTGTAACCCTAATCATCCAACGAAATGGGATGGAGATCGATAAGATGCCAAAGATAAACCGGCAGTTTGCGGAAGCGGAAATCAGACCGCTTTCAGTTTACTAAGATCAGGATGATGATTGTGCCAGCCGGCTGCCTGCTGGTAGGCATAGGCAGCCTGCAGCAGCCTGGCTTCATCCCAGGGTCTGGCAGCCAACTGCAAACCGATGGGCATGCCTGAACGGCTAAAACCACAGGGAATGGATGCGGCTGGAAGACCGGTCAGATTGAACATGGATGTAAAGCGGGTGAGTACCGGAGCCTGATTTGCCGAGTCCTGCCCTTCAATCAAGGGAGCGACGACGGGCGTGGCTGGGGTGAGTAGTACATCGCAATCCCGAAAAAATTCCTCAAAAGTACGGATCAGGAACTGCTGTGTTCGCCGAGCAATACTGTATTCCGGCGCAGATGTCCGCACGCCCGTCATTAAACGGGTGAGTACATCGTCGCCGAAGTCCTGAGGATGCGAGTTTATGCGCTCTGCGTGGAAGGCAGCGGCATCAGCCAGCAGCATTTTTATATTGGTATTGAAAGCCAATTCAGCGTTTGAGAATGGGCGCGTCTCCACGCGGGCTCCCAGGTGAAGGAAGATGTCGGCTGCGGCGTTCACTGCGTTCTGTATTTCGGCATCTGCCTGGTCGAAATACTCATCACTCGCCAGAATAACCTTCCAGCCCTTAACCCCATTTGCCAGATTCCGACTGTAGTCAGGCACTGGTACGTCCATTGAACCGGGATCAGCGGGATCGTAACCGGCGATGATCTGGAGCAGTATGGCGAGATCCTCAACGTTACGCGCCATGGGACCGGCGTGGTCCATGTTCCAGCTCAATGGGATCACCCCGTGCAGGCTGACGCGCCCCCGGGTGGGTTTCAGACCTGCAACCCCACAAAGGGCGGAAGGAATGCGGATGGATCCGCCAGTATCCGAACCAAGGGAGCCGTAGCAAAATCCAGCAGCCAGGGCAGCAGCCGAACCTCCGGAAGATCCGCCGGGCACCCGATTGGTGTCCCAGGGATTGCGGCAGTCGCCGAAATGGGGGTTGATGTTGGTGATGCCCAGGGCGATCTCGTGCATGTTGAGCTTTCCTAGGATTACGGCGCCAGCATCTTTCAGTCTGTGTACCACAGTGGCATCTTGCTCAGGAATGTTGTTCCGAAATAAAGGTGATCCGGCGGTGGTGGGGATTCCCTGGGTATCATAAAGGTCTTTCAATGCGACCGGGATCCCGGTCAACGCGCCTGGAGTTTCGTTTTTGGACTGCAGTATCTCGGCATCGCGGGCATGCTGCAAAGCCGATTCAAAGGTTCGAGTGATAAATGAGTTAATTTTCGGATCGAATCTCTCGATACGCTCGATCATCGCCTTACAAATTTCAACGGGTGATATTTCCCTTTGTTCTAGTAAGCGAGAGATCTCAGCCAGGCTGTAGTAAATAAAATCTGGTTGGTCCATCAAGTTCTTCTTTGGTCAGCTGACTTCACTTCTGGATCGTATATGAATCAACCACATTGCCTTGTGTGGTGATAAATTGGAAGGTGATTTCTTCAACGTTTGCCGTCACCAGCAACGCGCCGTATTCTCCCGTGAAGCGCTTTTGGCTGCCAGGCAGCGGCTGATTAAAATAATAGATCGCCCCGCCGCCCAGTCCATTGATGATGTAGGGGAACCCATCCACTTCCAGGCGCTCAAATAGATGATCGTGCCCAGAGAGGTAAATTGTCGCCCCCCATTCTTTAAAGGGCCAGCGAATCCAATCGACAGAACCATGCGTGCCTGATGAATATGGAGGCACGTGCCCGTAGACCACTTTCCAGACAGCATCTGATGCTGCCAGGCGCTCTTTTAGCCACTGCGCCTGTACAGAGCTCATGCCGACACCATCTGGCGTACGTGAATCCGTGTCGAGGGCAAAGAAGTGCACAGGACCTGCGCGGAAGTCATAATAATACTCGTTCCCCGGCAGCGTGAAATATTCGAGATATGGCTGCAGCCGGTCCGTGTTCCAGTCGTGGTTGCCTGGAGTGGGATAAAAGGCGTTGGCTGCGGCTCCCGGTCCATAGTCACCCTGGTAAGGGTGGATATACTCAGCATAAAACTGACCGATGTTCGCATCGATCGTCTCCCAATAGCCATCCGGATAATTATTATCTCCAACGGTGATGATCAGGTCGGGCGTCCAACTTTTGACCAGGTCAGCGACCGCCTGTGCATTGTGATCACCGCTCCCATAATCTCCGATTACGGCAAAAGTGAGAGCCTGGTTGTCATCAAACCCGGGCGTTGCACTGAATGAATCCGTGGTGACCCATTGTGAATACAGCTCGCCCAGCGGCTTCCCCGCAGTGGTCTCGAAGGCTCGTAATAAGTCATCCGTCGTTGCGATAGAAAATTGGTGTTCACCGTAATATTGTTTGAGTGCGTCAAAGAAAAACTCGTCGCCCATCTGCTCGCGTATCGCTTTCAGGAAAAGCGCACCCTTGGTGTAAACCGTTGAAGCGTATGCTCCACCTCGCTCTTGCTGTTCGAAGCTCGACAGGCTGGTGTTTACAGGTGCATCGTGACCATTGGATTGGGCGGTTTTTAAGCTGTTTTCGAGGTATTCGTAGTAACCTTGGGCTGCACTGGCACCATATTCGAATTCTGAGAACAGTGCGCTGGAATAGGTTGCGAGTGCCTCGTCCAGCCAGGGTTCATCGAAAACATCATTACCGACCACGTTGTACCACCACTGGTGGGCGGTTTCATGGGTGGCTGTGGTAACGAAGACGGGATCTTCGGGTTGGTCGTATAGATTGCTGCGCACCAGCACAAGACCGGGGAACTCAACACCCAGTGCATATCTCAGCGGGGCTTCAACAATGTCAAACTCCGAATATGGGTAAGGTCCAAAGAGCGAGTCGTATATTTTTAGTGAAGCGGATGCGATTTGCAAAGCTTCGGCTCCGGCGTGTTCGTGACCGGGGAGGAAATAAGAGGTCACAGTGACGCCATCAACACTCACCTGTTCGATTTTGAAATCCGGGCTCATCACCACGGCAAAATCGCGCCCGGGTCCGCTGGAATATCGCCGGGTGATGCGGTCACCCGATTGCTGGATGATCTGCAGTACACCTGTTGCTGCAACGACAAGGTCTCCTGGCGTGGTCAGGTCAACGGTGAAGTACGCCGCATCACTGTAGACAAAGTCGCCGATGTTGGAGACAGCATCCAGGTTCCAACCGTCCTGGTCATAAACCGCCAGCATGGGAAACCAACCAGACAGGGTAGTGACTCCTTCGTTCGAGTTGTATATACCATAACCACCAGAGCCGTCATCCTGGTCGATTGAAAAGTCAATGGGGATGCTGCCAGAAAAAGTGAAATTAACCACCACCTGATCGCCTGGGTCAAGCGCAGGAGACAGAGGGATTTCGAGAACAGTGTCTTCTAAGGACAGCTGCGGGGTAACGGTCAGCCCGTTCAGCAGCACTGATTCAACGGCTAATGACCCCTCCCCGTAGCTTTTCTTGCCGTTTGGGTAAAGGCGGAAAAACAGCTGGTCGAGTGGATCTGACTCCTGGTTGGTGTAGGTCACCTGTGATTGACCCTGAAACCGGTGGTTGGTGTAATCAACGTCCAGGGCAAGGTGGTATCTGGGCGCGGATTTGAGAGCATCAGGCAGTTCTTGGGTGTTCTGACGCAGAGGATCGTCGTTGATTAACTCTTGTGAGATTTTGGAATCGACAGGGTCGCTATCAGCAGCGGCGCTGGTGGATTCTAACGCCCCTGTTTGATTTTCCGCTGTGGGTGCAGCCGGCTGCACGACCGCAGTCTGGGAGAATGCCTGGGGTGTTGCTTTCGTCGTCTGGCAGGCGCTCAGTGCAACGATAACACATCCGAGGAAAATACCCTGGACCAGCTGTTTCCAGGCGGGGGATTTTTGTATTGAAACCATCCGGGTTATTTTAAGGGTTTTCGCCAGAGCCGGGAAGGTGCTGTTCAGGGAATGACGGGCGAAAGCTTGAGCAGGCTGCCGCCGTATGTGACAGCGTAGATTTCACCTGAGTCATCTTCACCGAAAGCAGTGATGTTTCCCAGACCGGAATACAGCAGGCTGCTTTGCCACTCTGCTGCAGAAGTGGAGATCAGCCCCCAGACATTGCCGGAGCAGTAATCGCCAAACAGGTACACTCCTTGCCATTCGGGGAGTTGTGAACCGCGGTAAACCACGCCTCCGCTGATGGAACACCCCAGGGAATGATCGTATTCGAAGACCGGGTCCACCAGGTCGGCGGGAGCAGTGCCTTGATAGGTATGTGTGCCCTCTTTATAATTCCAGCCGAAATTGGCGCCGCCGGTTGATCCTGCCGGGAGGAAATTGACCTCCTCCCACTGGTTCTGTCCCACATCACCGATATACAGGTCGCCGGTCTGGCGGTCGAAGCTGAATCGCCAGGGATTGCGCAAACCGTAAGCCCAGACTTCTGGGGCGCCGCCGGTTGAAACGAACGGGTTATCGGGCGGAATGGTATATAGGGAATCGTCCGTACTGGATACATCAATGCGCAGGAGTTTGCCCAGCAGAGTGGTAATATCCTGAGCGTTGCCCATCGGGTCGCCGCCTGACCCGCCATCCCCCAACCCGATGTACAGATAACCGTCCGGACCAAATGCCAATCCACCTCCGTTGTGATTGGCAAACGGCTGGTTTACCTTCAAGAGCTGAAGTTCACTGGTTGGGTTTGCTATATTGAGGTCACCGGCGGAAACCTGGAAGCGTGCGATGATCGTATCTCCCCGCTGGTCTGTGTAGTTGACGTAGAAATATCCGTTTTCGGTGTAATCTGGGTGGAATGCCAGCCCCAACAATCCCCGTTCGGAACTTGTGGCGCCGACGCGGTCCTGGATGTCAAGGAATGGGGCTGGGAGGAAACCCTCGCTGGTCATGATGCGGATGACCCCTCCCTGTTCAATGACGAAAAGCCTGCCGGAACCATCCCCGGCAGCCGCAATGCCGACCGGTTTTTCTAAATTGTCTATCACTGTTACCCAGGCGAAGGCTTTCGGATCTGGAATCATGACTTCTTCCGGGGTAGGCTCCGCGGGCAGGCTGGTGGCGGTGGGTTCGGACGATGGCATGGTTGGCGTGGCAGTGTTTGTGGTCGTCAGGATTTCAGGCTCCGCCGTAAAGGTAGAGTCGGGAACAGGGGTGTCAGTGATTGAAAATGCCTGCGGTGTTTCTGGTCTGCAGGCAAAAAGGGTCAGGAGCAGTACAATGAGGTACCGGTTAGTTTTCATCCTCGATCTCTTCCCAAAATTCAGCATCAATCACTTCTCCCTGTGATTGTTCATTGTTTTGGGTATGGTTAGTGTTTTCTTTAGTTCCACCTTCCAGGGCAAGGCGATGTTCTTCGACCACTTCAGACGGGCAGAGTTCGATGAAAAGGTAGGTCCCAAGCCAGATGACCAGGGCATCGTCGACTACAAACGGGATAAGATCCGGCACTGCCAGGTAGAACAACGTCCCAACAGGCAGGATTTTCAGCAGCGGGTGAACTCGCCGGTCGGTCATCAGGCGCGCAATCAGCTTGAAATAATTGCTCAACCCACCCCAAACGCCCGGCTTATTTCCGGGGATGATGTTATTGTTGTTGAATTTCGGCATCATATACCTTTCAGGTAAACCACGGCACTACCAGTAAACTTCGTACGAGCGTATATTGCGTTTTACCTCACCGTAATTATATACGAGGAAAAATTAAAAAAGTTTCCCCCTTCCCATGGATATAGAAAGGGGGTGTGAGTGCGTGGAATTCAACGTTTGAGTCAGGAAGTTTGGGAGCGGTCGACGACCGCTGCAAATGCCTTTGGGTCCCTCACTGCCAGGTCAGCCAATACCTTGCGGTTGAGCATGATGTTGCTCTGTTTCATGTTGAAAATAAGCCTGCTGTAGGTGGTGCCGTTCAGCCGGGCTGCGGCATTGATCCTGGCTATCCACAACCTGCGCAGATCGCGTTTGCGGGTGCGCCTGTCGCGGTAGGAGTACCACAGGCTCTTCAGCATCGCTTCGTTGGCGCGCCGGAAGAGGCGGTGGCGGGTGCCGAACTGCCCTTTGGTGAGTTTTAATACTTTATTGTGGCGTTGCCGCCGGTTGATACCAGTTTTTACACGTGTCATTCGGTTCTCTCCTGCGGTCCCCTGGGCGCCGGTCACCTGCCAGTTATCCTGTGACAGGTTCTCCTGTTAATACACCCAACAGCCGCACAAATTTTGATTTTCCAGTAGTCAGGTCACCCGCCAGTGTCAGGATAGCTGCGGCGACCATAAACACCCTTACTTCATATTGGGAGCCAGGCGCCTGACGCGCTTCTGGATGCCCCTGCCCTTTACCTGCTGCATTTCAGTAAACAGCTGCTTGGTCCGTTTCGAGGTGCGCCGTCTCAGGTGGCTCTTGCCACCCTTGGTGCGCACCAGTAGCCCGGTCCCGGTAAGGCGAAAGCGTTTCGAAGTCGCTTTATGGGTTTTCAGCTTGTATTTGCCAGTTTTTGGCTTGCGTGGCACGGTTAAACTCCTCTCACATAAAATTCCGCGGACTTGAATTCAGCCGCGGAGTGGTTGTCTGTTTTTATAACAACGCAGCGTACTAATTCTTCTTGGCTGTTTTCCCTGGAGCCAAAACCATGAGCATGGTGCGACCTTCCATCATAGGCACCTGTTCGACCACGGCGATGTCCGCTAAATCCTCTGCCACTTCTTTGAGGTCAGTGAGTGCAATTTCCGGGTAGTCGATTTCTCTGCCGCGGAACCGGATGCGGACTTTGACCTTGTTGCCGGCAAGCAGCCACTTGCGTGCGCTTCGCACCCTGATATCGCGGTGGTGTTCGTTGGTTTTGGGTCTCAGTTGTATCTCTTTTACTTCAATCTTGGTTTGCGCTTTTCTCGCCTCGCGCTCTTTCTTGGCTTTCTCATAAATGAACTTGCCATAATCCATCACCCGGCAAACAGGGGGTTCAGAGTTCGGTGCGACTTCAACCAGGTCCAGGTCGGCTTCTTGAGCGAGGCGGATTGCGTCCTCAGTGTTGAGTATGCCAACGTTATCGCCATCAGGACCTATGACACGGACCTGTTGAGAGCGAATACCTTCATTCACTCGGTAAGTAACTGCGCTGATAAATTACTCCTTTTCAATTCCTGCGAGTGTTTGCCGCAGCGCAATGTCTTATTGCGCTCCTGGCAGATTACACTCTTCCGTTTACTTGTGCTGGAAGCGATGTCTTCACGTTTCGCTTCCATGGACTGCCAACAGACAGTATAAGTGGTTAACAATACCATGTTACCAAAAAAACTACCTGTTCGCTAGGGGTGACATTTTACCATGATTCTGAGAACTTGCCAGTTAAGCCAGTTCGGTAACTGTACCAGTTAACGGTTAACTGTACCAGTTAACTTTGGGTTTTGGATAAGCCTAGGCACCGGTTTTAATATCCTGGGAAGAAAGGTTCAGGAAGTCGTCTAACGACATTGCGCCTGGATTTTCGCCTGAACGCAGCCGCAAGGAAACGGCGCCGGCTTCCATCTCTTTGTCGCCCACAATGAGCATATACGGGATCTTCATCTGCTGGTGGTCCCGTATTTTGGCGTTCATCCGCTCTCCGCGCTCATCCACCTCCATGCGCAAACCTGCCTGGCTGAGCCGCTCTGCCACCTGCCGGGCATAAGCGATGTGTCTGTCGGCGATGGGGATCAACACAGCCTGGACGGGCGCCAGCCAGACCGGGAAGGAACCGGCGAAGTGCTCGATGACCACGCCAAGGAAACGCTCGGTAGAACCAGTGACTGCGCGGTGCAGGACGACCGGCGTGTGTTCCTGCCCGTCCTCACCGATGTAGGTCAAGTCAAGTCTGGATGGCTGGATGAAGTCGACCTGTATGGTGGAGAGCTGCCATTCGCGCCCCAGGACGTCACGCGCCAGGAAGTCGGCTTTTGGACCGTAGAAGGCAGCCTCGCCCACAGCTTCGAAATATTCAACCTGGTTGGCATCCAGAGCTGAACGCAGTGCGGCTTCCGCTTTGACCCATTTCTCATCGTCCTTTACATACTTGCCGCTTTCGCCGCGCAAGGACAGGCGCACAACGTAATCAGAGAACTGGTAGCGGTCCAGCACTTCTCGGATCAGCTGTAACGCCAGCGAGAACTCGCTCTCGATTTGCTCCTCCGTGCAGAAAATATGGCAGTCGTCCTGCGTCAGGGCGCGCACGCGCGTCAACCCGGTCAACTCACCGGATTTTTCATAGCGGTAGAGCGTGGCGAACTCGGCAAAGCGCATCGGCAGCTCGCGGTATGAATGGCGCCCCATCTCGCGGAAAAGCGTCATGTGGCTGGGGCAGTTCATCGGCTTCAGCCGGAAAGCCTGGTTCCCATCTATCATAGCTGGAAACATCAAGTCCTGGTAATTGTCGTAATGCCCGGAGCGTTTATACAGATCTTCCTTGACTACGTGACCGGTCCAGACATGCTGGTATCCGTAACGCGTTTGCACATTGCGCACATAATTCTCCATAACATAACGCAGCATCTCGCCTTTTGGCGTGAATAACGGTAAACCTGGACCGACGTCGTCGGAGAAGTAGAACAGCCCCATATCCTTGCCCAGCCTGCGGTGGTCGCGCTTGCGCGCTTCCTCTAACCGCCAGAGATATTGTTCCAACTCTTCACTCGTCTCCCAGGCTGTGCCATAGATGCGCTGGAGCATGGTATTGTTTTCGTCACCGCGCCAGTAAGCGCCGGCGATATTCATGAGCTTCAAAGCATCCGGGTTTATGTCTCTGGTGGAGGACACGTGTGGTCCGCGGCACAGGTCGATAAAGTCGGCGTGTTTGTAGATCGAAATCTCGGGTTTTTCATCGAGGCTGTTCCCGTATTCATCAAATCCACCTGATTCGAGACCGGAAATCAACTCGATCTTATAAGGTTGGTCGGCGAATACCTGCCGGGCTTGCTCTGCGGAAATGACTTCTTTGTGGAAATCGTGGTTACCGGCGATGATCGCGCGGCATGCGCGTTTCGATCTTTTCCAGATCTTCAGGAGTTCAGGCTCTGGGTGATGTCAAAGTCGTAATAGAATCCATCCTCGATCGGAGGTCCGATGGTGTATTTTGTGCCAGGGAATAATTCCACCACAGCCTGAGCCATCACGTGGGCGGCTGAATGGCGGAGGCGGTAAAGATCGCTCTCCTGGTAGCTTTGTTGTTCTTTTGTGGACATGACATCCTCCTGAAAAATAAATTTCCCTCGCCCTTACTGGGGCGAGGGATGTTGTGTATTACCACGCGGTTCCACCCAGATTCTGTGCCCAATCCCGTTTGTTGGAAGTGGACATAATCTTATTGCAGCTGTAACGGGGCTTACCGTTCACCTTACTCAGTTCGCAGTCTCAAACCGCTGCCTTTTCAGGATTCCGCTCACGGGTGGTTTTCTCCATCGGTCTTGCGCAGGAAACTCTCAGTCTTCGGTTTCCATTCCCTGTCGAAGCTGGTGATGGGTAATCGTCCCGGTCTTAGCGTTTTAATGAACCTAAATTGCAGGTGGGCGGAATAGGGCTCGAACCTACGACCTCTGCGATGTCAACGCAGTGCTCTAACCAGCTGAGCTACCCGCCCATTTTGGCAATCAACCATGGTGAGGGATGAATGCAGTAATGAAAGGTCGATTGCCAAGTAAGCGGATTATACCTACTCATGGATAAAAAGGCAAGAGATGCACCCAATCTTGGGCCCAGGAGTGGGTCCTAATCCAGGATATCCTGACAGGTGCTTGTTGATGTATCCCAGACAGGGTGCCTAATACGGGATCTGGTTCAGGAAATTAAGCAGTGTACTGGCTACCTGCTGAGGTTGTTCCAATATGACCATGTGCCCGGCATTGGGGATAACCGCCAGCTGGCTGCCAGGAATGTGATCCTCCAGGTACCTTGCGTGACGGGTTGGGACGAGCGCGTCTTCCTCCCCGGAGATGATCAGGGTAGGCACTTGGATAGAGGGCAGGTCCTCCATTCGGTTGAAATCCCTGCATGCGGTCAGGTCGCCGTGAAGCACGCTGTGGCGGGTCTCTGCCAGCCTTTGTGCAGCCTGGTCTCTCAGGTCCTCGGGGGTGCTGCTCGCGAATGACTGAGATACCAGCGCTTGTACAGCGTTGTAATAGGTTGTTGGCGAGGCGGTTTGCTCCAGGAGCGCTGGTTCCACACTCAACACTGCGCCTGACGAGACCATCACCAGCCCGGTAACATGGTCGGGATCATCCAGGGCGAGGGTCGAGCGCTACCGCGCCTCCCATCGAATGCCCGGCGATGACGGCGTTATGCAATCCAATCTCGAGAAGGCACTCGCGCACGATTTCGGCATAGGTTTGAATCCTTTGCTCCCCGGAACCGCCTGACTTGCCATGACCGGGCAGGTCGAGTGCGTAAACACAATAACCTGCCAGGCGCCGGATGTGCGGGTGCCAGTAGAGGTGGCTGCCGCCTGAGCCATGGATCAGCACCAGGGGAGGGCGCTTTCCCTCCTGGATGCCTTCGTGGAACTGGTAGAAAATATCCCCGGCGTTAGGCATGCTGCCCCCGGTTGAAGACGCCGATACCGCACCCTACCAGCGCGCCCACAAGTATCCACACGGGCGTTGTCATCAGCAGCAAGGAAATCTGTTCGATTGAGAAATCCGGGGAAAGATGGGCGTGAAGGCTTGTCTTCAAGGTCATCAGCAAAAGGGCGATGGGGGTTACTGCCAGCCCTCCCAGGCATCCTGCCAGGCAGTACCCGCTCCAGGCAGCTGCCTTGCGGGTGAGTAGTATGCTGGTTGCTAGCAATGTGCTGACTGCTAACGACAGCGCCAGTAACCATGTGAGACTGGTATCTTCGAATGGGAGCCACAAAAAGAATATCGCGCCTGAAGCGAAAGCGCCGAACCGCAGGCGCCGCTTCAGCCTGCTCTGTGGCGGATGCAAGTTGGTGCGGGGGCTGGTCTCACCGGGGTGGTTCATTTCAACTTCAGCAGGCGGGTGATCGCCGGGATCGCCGCAGTTATGGCACGTGCACGGTGGCTGAGAAGGTTCTTTTCATGCATGGATAATTGTGCCATCGTTTTCCCCGACTCGCTTAACAGGAAGATGGGATCGTATCCGAATCCATTCTGCCCGCGTTCGTCGGGGATTATTTCGCCAGGGCAGCTGCCTTCGAAAAGCAGCGCTTCGATTCCTGCTGCAGCCAGGGCGACGACACAGTGAAACCTGGCTGCCCACGGGCGCGGGTGAGTTTTGAGCGTTTCCAGCAGCAGTGAGCGGCGGTCAGCATCACTGGCGCCAGGTTTGGGGGAGAAGCGCGCCGAGTGGATGCCGGGCGCACCATCCAGCGCGGCAGTTTCCAGCCCGGAGTCATCCGCCAATGAGAGCATCCCGGACGCTGCGCTGAAAGCCTGCGCTTTTAGCAGGGCATTTTCGGCGTAAGTTTGCCCGTCTTCAACTACATCGAGTTCGAGTCCCAGGTCCTGCGGGCTGATTAAGGTGACATCCACGTTTGCCAGCAGAACTTCAATCTCTGCCCGTTTTCCAGGGTTTTGTGTGGCAATCAACAGCTTATTGTGCATGGGTATTTTGTCTCATTGGAAAAGATATGCGTGATATAATCTCTGCGCTGCCGGGAAAAACATGGATACATCCCGAGATCTCCTTCGCCTCAATGTAGGCTTCATCATTCACGAAACCATCGGCTACAGCCGTGATTTTGACATTGAAGCCGATTCTGTCAACCTCTCTCCTGACCTTAAACTGAGCGATCTGAAAGGGAAGGTGCGTGTCACCCGTACAGCTCAGGGTCTCCTGGTACAGGTAAAAATGAAAGCCAGGGTTCCGTCTGAGTGCGTGCGCTGCCTGGAAGATTTCGGTATGCAGCTGGATGTCAATTATACCGATTTATACGCATTTAATGAAAAATCCCTGACCGAGATGGGTTTGATAGTGCCTGAAAACGGAAAAATTGACCTGGCGCCGATCCTGCGTGAAGAGATGCTCATCTCGGTACCGATCAGTCCGGTCTGCCAGCCGGATTGCAAGGGGTTGTGCCCGACCTGCGGGGAGAACCTGAACCTGGGCTTATGCAATCATGATGATGAGGATATCGACCCGCGCCTGGCTGCCTTGCGTTCGCTGCTGGACTGATGGCATAAAACAGAGCTGCTTTCCAACCTTTGTCTGCCCGCCAATTCCGGATGATCTGGGGTCTGGCGCAAAGTCGTGGACTCGCACAAAATTAAGATCGGCACAAGATCGATCCTTTCGGGGTTAAGGTTCGATATATACTGGCTCGTTAGAGACTTGCACGTTCTGCGTTAGATTCTTCGAATTCCCATAAAGATCATAGATCGCTTTAGGCGTCGCCCCCAGCTGCAGGGTGTGGTTGTTCCCATCCTGCGACCAGGCGACCAGGACTTTGCCTTTAGAAGTGGAAATCTCATAAATCATCATGTTATCTTTGCTGATATCCTCGCCGCCGTAAGCGTTTCCGAGTTCCTGGCGGGCAAACTGGAAGGCATCGAATGCCGGCAGTGGGTTTTTGTTGTAATCAGTCAGCCCCGAAAACCGCCAGCGATCCACAAGCGTATACCAGATCCCGCCTTTGACCCCTTTGGCGATGGATACGGCGAATGCCTGGGCAACATATCGCGCCTTGGTTTGTTGGAAAGTCTCGCTGGCAGTTTCGCAGCCAGAGCAAATCAGGGCGATTTCGGTGCAGAAAAGTTGTTTCCCGGTGACTCCATACTCATCCAATAAGTCCAGCAGGAATTGTGTTTTGGCTGCAATCACCGGTCCTGTAGTATTAGAGGCGCTGTGCCAGTTGCTGTTTTGATACTTTTCAGCCGGACCATAATAGTCGTAAGTATGGTAACTGACGATGTCGAAGTAAGGTCCCCCTCCTCCCACCAGGATGCCCTCGAAAAAGAGTGAACTGGAGCAGTCCTTGCCCTCGGGCGGGTTGTCCGGATCGCAGCCAAGCAGCAGCCCGCCGATGAGCAGTTTTGCCTGCGAATTGGCTTCTTTTACCTTCGGATACACCTGTTTGAGCACATCCGCATAATGACGCCCGCCGTAATAAGGATCAGTCTTCTCACCCCAGCAGCCGTAAATTTCATCCGGTTTGACGTCTTCCCTGGCAGCATCGGGCTCATTCCACAGCTCAAAATAACGCACATTGAAAGGCGGGGCGGAGTAGCGCTCGACAGCGGCTTTCATGAAGTTTGCCAGGGCGGAGATCTCCGACACTTTGACCGGACCGCAGGGGTACCCGCTATAGAGCCTCGCCCATTCCGGGGTGCGCCGGATGACCAGGATCGCCTCCTTGCCGGCGCCTGAGATATTTGTTAACTCGGTCTCCGTTGTACTGGCGGTGCTCCAATCGTAAACACCTTTCACCGCTTCCACGTCTGACCAAAACAAAGGTTTTGCGTTGGGTCGTTCTGAGTGCGATGGCGGGTTGACGCGCACAAATCGGGTGCCGGATTGTTTGATGAGCTCCACAACATCGTTTGAATCATAGGAGAAAGATTCCACGCCGAATATGGTCACCGGTTGGTTCGCTAAAGCCAGAGGCACATAAACAATCTCATCACTGTTTTGAAGCGCTTCCACGCTGGGTGGGGCATCCAAACTCGGTGGTCTTGAGACGGAAACCAGACTGATGGCGATAACTGCCAGGATCGATAGGATCGTTTTCATCATATTCTCCTTCGGAGGTAGCTGGTTGTTGGTTTATTGATTTCCATCCAGGATCAGGCGCTTTGCGAGATCTTTGCCCAATCCGGAGGATCCTGCAACCAGATGTACACATAATAATAAACGGGCATGGCGAGGTATGGCATCAAAAACACGCCGACACCGAGGATGATGCGCACCACCTCGGATGCCCCGGTGTTCTTGATGATGTGCGCCAGGTAGAAGGCTGACAGCCCCAGCTGCAGCAGGATTGTCAGGCAGTGCAGCGGGAAAATGGCGAAAAAAGGGATCATAAAAGCGGGAGAAGGTTCGCGGTTCAACGATTGAGCCATGCTGAAAGGTAACAGCATCGAAAAAGCGACAATCAGGAAGAATAAAAACGGGTAGAGGATCACCCAGGCGCTCAATGCGCCGACCAGGTATTTTTGTTTTTTACTCAGGTTCATGGCACTCCCTTCTATTGCACTGGCGCCAATGCTTTTCGCATGGAACGGTTCTGACTGTGTGGTCACACCGCTAATATCTGATCTTGATGAGAAGTATATCATTTATGGATCATGGTATGAAAAAACCGTTGATCCTATCAAACTGTAGGGACGCAAAAATTCCTTGACAAATCCTCAACCGGGTTTTAGACTTACGATCACTTGAAATAAGGTTTTTAAAATGTCGAAAAATTTGCGACAAACCAAATCCGGCAGTTTATTAGCGCTCTCTTCGGGCAGGATCGTGCCCATGGTCATGCGCAATATTTCCGTGTCCGGACAGCGCTGTCGCTGAGGCCTGGAATTCCAGGCATCTGATAAGATTACCGAGGCTGTCCCAGAGGCAGCCTTTTTTCTTTACCCGATCTAAGGAGGTCGTTCATGTCTAAAAATATTCTCGTCGCCGTAGCCTGGCCCTATGCCAACTCACTCATCCACGTGGGCAACATCACTGGTTCCTATTTGCCGGCGGATATATTCGCCCGTTACAACCGCCTGGCGGGCAACCGGGTGGCGATGGTGTCCGGGTCGGATTCGCACGGCACGCCAGTGACTGTAAGCGCCGATGCTGAAGCGACGACCCCATACCTGGTTTACCAGAAATATCACGCCTCCTTCCTGGAACTTTTCCTGAAGCTGGGTCTGAGCTACGACCTGTTCACCAGCACGCACACGGACAACCACTTCCGCGTCTCGCAGGTCGTGTTCCTGGCGCTGCTAGAGAATGGTTACCTGTACACTGAAAGCCAGGAGCAGTGGTACGCGCCCTCCACCGGGCGCTTCCTGCCGGACCGCTACGTCGAAGGCACCTGCTACATCTGCGGGTATGCCAACGCCCGCGGTGACCAATGTGACAACTGCGGCTCACTGCTGGACGCGAACCTGCTCATCGAGCCGCGCTCCAAGGAGGATGGCTCCACGCCGGAGCTGCGCGAGACGGTGCACTACATGCTGGACCTGGGCAAGCTGCAGCCGCAGGTGGTTGATTTCCTGCAGCGGCGCGAAGAATACTGGCGCCCCAATGTGCTGCGCCAATCCCTGGGTCAAATCCTGGCAGCAGGACTGCACGGCCGGACGATCACGCGTGACCTGGATTGGGGCATTCCCGTCCCGGTGGAAGGCTGGGAGGGCAAATGCCTGTATGTGTGGTTTGAGGCGGTGATCGGTTATCTCTCAGCGGCGATCGAGTGGGCGCAGCTGGAGGGGAACGCGCCTGCCTGGCATGACTGGTGGACGAATGCGGATGCGCGCAGCTATTATTTCATCGGCAAGGACAACATCCCCTTCCATGCGGTGATCTGGCCCGCCCAGCTGGCGGGTTCCGGGGAGCAGTTTGTAAAGATCTATGAAGAAGTGGACGGTAAGAGCCTGGTGCTGCCCCACGATGTGCCGGCAAATGAATTTATGAACCTGGAGGGCAAGAAGATTTCCGGCAGCCGCAATTGGGCGGTCTGGGGGCTGGATTTCCTCACGCGCTACGATCCCGACCCGCTGCGTTATTACCTGACGGTGAACATGCCTGAAGCCAAGGACACGGACTGGGATTGGGCTGGCTTCGTCAGCCGCAACAACGACGACTTGCTGGCGACCTGGGGTAACCTGGTGAACCGCGTGTTGTCGTTTGCTTACCGCAATTGGGAAGGTAAGGTGCCGGTGCCTGGCGAACTCCGCCAGCAGGATTTGGATGTGCTCTCCCAGGTTGAGGCGGGGTTTGGCACCGTGGCTGAACACCTTGAGGCGGTACGCCTGCGCGCAGCTTTGGGTGAGGCGATGCGCCTGGCGAGTGAGGTGAACAAGTATCTCGACAGCGCCGCCCCCTGGTTCGAAATCAAGACCGACAGGGCTGCAGCCGCCACGACGATATTCACTGCCTTGAAAGCGATTGATTCGCTCAAGGTCTTGCTGGCGCCATTCCTGCCATTTACGGCGGAAAAGTTGAACGCTTACCTGGGTTTCGAGCAGCCTCTTTTCGGAGAGCAGTACACCCAAACCATCGAAGATAGCCTGGGTGAGCATGAGGTGCTGCGTTATCGTAAAGCGGGTGCAGCAGGCAGCTGGCAGCCGAGTGATCTGCAGCCAGGGCAGGCGCTGAAACAGCCCGCACCGTTGTTCAAGAAGCTGGAAAATTCGGTGGTTGAAGAAGAAAGGGCACGGTTAGGGTAGTTACAAACGCGTCATTGCGAGAGGCGGGTGCTTTCCCTACCCGAAGCGTTCAACGAACAAGCACATTTTGACAGGTTATAGTAGAGCGGGTTGCCAACCCGCTTTACTTGATGTATCTATGACCAGCCGTGTCCTGGCGCCCATCAAACCGGGCATGACTGGACACGTGTCGATTCAAACCTCAGCCAGCGCCGTCATGCCCCTACGCAGAAATATTTGACGGCAACACGATGGTTTTGGAGCATATACAGTTGATCACATTTACGTCGTTTCTGCTAATTACCTGAGGGTAATTTCAGGTCGCACGCTGTCTTTTCCCCGGCTGGCTGAGGTACCAGCAGCTCTCCGTTGGCACGAATATCAGCTCGTAAACACGGTCGGCATGGTCCATGACGAGGACATGTTTGCCCAGCTCGTCCTCCCAGCGCCGCCCCGAAGCGCTGACTTCAAAACGACGCTCATTCCATGTAAAAGAAAGCGGCTGTAAAGACCCCTCCTTATCAAAAACCGCCGTAACCTCCACCTTCTCTGCAAGATGCTTCTTCTCTACCAGGCGCAAAGTATCCGCCAGGTGCTGCAGTGCCTGCCTGGCGGATTGCTCTTTAACAGCCAGCCGATCACCCTCGAACACGTATCGCCAGGCTTTCTGGTGGGTGTCCATGCTCAGACCGATCCACACAAGCCCGACGGGTTTATCGCGTGTGCCCCCGCCTGGACCGGCAATACCGCTGACCGCCAATCCCACGTCGGCTGCCAGCAGGTTGCGCACACCGCGCGCCATTTCCAGCACCGTCTCCTGGCTGACCGCGCCGTGCAGTTCCAGCGTTTCCCAGGTTACCCCCAGCAAGCGCACCTTGGCATCGTAAGCGTAGGCTGTCACGCTGCCCATGTAATAGGTGGAGGAGCCGGGTACATTGGTGATCGTGTGCCCGATCAAACCGCCGGTGCAAGATTCGGCGATGGCGAGGCGCAGCCCACGCTGCCGCAGCAGGTCTCCGGCGATTGACTCCAGGGGAGTTGCCTCCAGGGGAGGAGCCTCTCTTTCGGGGGGGACTCTTGTGGAGTGGTCATACGAGTATTATACGCATGATTCTCTGGCGCAGAAACATTAAAAATACTTTATAGTCACGTGTTAAAATCGGACCGTATGTTGGAAGTGACAGAACATCTCGAAGGGGTGCTGAACACATTACCCCATAAGCCTGGCTGCTACCTGATGAAGGACGGCAAGGGTCAGGTGATTTACGTCGGCAAAGCCATCAACCTGCGCCACCGCGTGCGTTCGTATTTCCACGCCAGCGCACAGCAGCACCAGCGAACCGCCCAGCTGGTGCGCAAGATCGTTGATATCGAGTGGATCGTGGTCAGCTCCGAGCTGGAAGCGCTCATCCTGGAGATGAACCTGATCAAGAAACACCGCCCGCACTTCAATGTGCGCCTGAAGGATGACAAGCGCTACCCTTACATCAAGATCCACTGGGGTGAGGCGTTTCCACGCGTGACGGTGACGCGTTACGTCGAGCAGGACGGCTCGCGCTATTACGGTCCCTACACGGGCGTCTGGGCGGTGCACCAGACACTGGACGTGTTGCGGCGCATTTTCCCATACCTAACCTGCGACCGTGAGATCACCGGGCAGGATGAGCGCGCCTGCCTGTATTACGACATCAAGCTGTGTATTGCCCCGTGCATCGGCGCAGTGGACCAGGAGAAGTACAGGCAGATGATCGCCGACCTGGGATCCTTTCTCGAAGGCAGGACGGAATCGATCGTCTCCAGGATGCGCCTGGAGATGGATGAAGCGGCAGAAGGCTTGCAGTATGAGAGGGCGGCTGTCCTGCGCGACCGCATCCGCGCCATCGAGGCAGTGGTCGAACGACAGAAGGTGATCTTCGCCAATGATTACGCCGATTCGGATGTGCTGGCGATGGCTCGCTCGGACGGTGAGGCATGTGTGCAGGTGTTCTTCATCCGCGGCGGTAAGCTGATCGGGCGCGATTACTTCCTGCTGGAAGGCGCGGAGGATACGCCGGATGCAGATGTGATGGCGGAGTTCATCAAGCAGTTCTACGACCAGGCACAGAGTGTGCCGCAGAGAGTGCTGCTGCCAAATGAGGTGGAGGAAATCCAGATCATCAATCAGTGGCTCAACCAGAAACGCGGCGACGGATTGGTGGAAATCCTGGTGCCGGTGGAGGGGCAGCAGCAAGAGCTGATCGAGATGGCGGCGGAGAACGCGGCGGAGACGCTGCAATCACTGCAGGCGCAGTGGCAGCAAGATACCCACCGCCAGGAGCAGGCTCTGAGTGATCTCCAGGACGCTGTGGGTCTGGCAAAGATCCCAAGCCGCATAGAATGTTACGACATCTCCAACACTCAGGGCACAGCAGCGGTGGGCAGCATGGTGGTCTTCGAACAGGGTGTGGCAAAGAAAGGGCATTACCGTCGTTTTAACATCCGCAGCGTGTCCGGACCGGACGATTTTGCCAGCATGGAGGAAGTGCTCATCCGGCAATTCAACCGCTGGAAAAGCATCCACGACCCCGAACCCGGGCAGCCCAATGTGCCTGGAAAAAAGGTGGATCCGGCATTTGCCCTGCTCCCTGACCTGCTGATCGTGGATGGCGGTAAGGGGCAGCTGGGCAGGGCTGTTAAAGTGCTGGAGAGATTCGGGTTGGAGGGAAAAGTCCCGGTCACCGGTCTGGCGAAGCAGAACGAAGAGCTTTTCCTGCCGCATCGACCCGATCCGGTGATTATCCCGCGCCAATCACAGGGTCTCTACCTGGTCCAGCGCATCCGTGACGAAGCCCATCGCTTCGCCATTACGGCTCACCGGCAGAAGCGCGATAAAGAGGGGATTGCCTCGCGGCTGGATTCGATCCCGGGGATTGGTCCCGCTCGCCGGAAATCATTATTAACACATTTTGGTTCGCTGCAGAAAATCCGCGAAGCGTCCGTAGAAGAGATCAGCGCGGTGCAGGGCATCTCGGAAGACCTGGCGATCTCTATTAAGGCGAACCTGGAATAGGAAAAGAATGGCTAAAAAGAAACAAATCACAAAACGTGAGAAGCGCAACCTGCGCTTACAGCAAGTCGCATTCTTCGTGGTCAGTGCGCTGATCCTGCTGGCGATGATTCTCAGCATGCTGCGCTGAGCAGCGCCGGACGCCAATCGTTTGGAATGATGCGGAATTGCGGTGCGGAAGGGCGGACACGCAGGTTCGCCCCTACATGGAGTTATCGACTTTCATCCAGGTACACACGGACCGCGGTCTGTAGGGGTCGACCTGTGTGTCGACCCGCCCACTCGACCTGTGAAAATCGTGTAGTGGCATGACGGCGCAGGCTGAAGGTTCAATCGTCCGGACATCCAGTCATGCCTCGAATGTGCGCAAGGACACGGCTGGTCAAGAATAAACCAGAACGTTTTCCCGCGCCGCCGTGTCCCTACATGAGGTTTTCGATGGTGATTCGCCAGTGACCGGAACGGTTTATGGCGAACGGCTTACACCTCTTCGCCGGTCGCCAGGCGCTCCAGCTTCATGCTGAGCTCGCGCCATTGGATTTTGGAGACGCCCAACTTCTGGCGCAGGGCGTTGTGCTCCATGCCCGACACCCAATCGTTGAGCGCGCACGTCCAGCGGCACATGTCGAAAGACAGGTGCTTGGCGATATCCGCCTCAATGTGCAGGTCCTCCAGTAAATATTCCAACCGCCGGGGTGACCAGGGGAACAGCTGGTCCTTGATCTCGTACTGGCTGACATACTCTTCGAAAATGGGCACCCAGGATTCTGGCAGCTTGATCTTGCGTTCCTTGTAGCGGTTCTGCGGGCTGGCGTAACGCACAAACAAAAACGGAGCATCCTCCAAATCCAGGTCGATGTGGTTCAGGGAGACGCCCAGGCATTCGCCCTTCTTGATGCCGGTGCCCAGCAGCAGGTTGAGCAAAGCGGCGGGTCTGGCGTCTGGCTTGTCGCCATAGCGCAGGCTTTCTGCAGCGTCAACCACCGCCTGCTCCTCGTCGGCGCTGAGAACCTGGGGAAGCGGGCTGATGACCGATTTCTGCACGACTTTATCGGCGGGGTCGATGGCGATGGCTGCGTTCTGGTGCAGCCAGCGAAAAAAAGCTTTAACGAGGTGATGCGCCTGGAGAGGGTCTTCGGGCTGCAGGGTACACCGCGGGTGTTCTGCATCCAGTCCAGGAAATTGTTCAGATCGGTCGTGGCAATGTCTCCAACCCGGCGGTCCTGCGGCAGGTAGCTTGCCAGCAGGTTGAGGTCTGCGCTGAAGGCTTTGATTGTGTGGATCGAGTTGCCCTGGTCTTCCAGGTAGTAGCGCCAGGCATTGATGGTTGGCAGCAGCAGCGACTGCGAGGTGATGTGTGCGGAAGCAGATTCGGTCATCTTATTCCCTCCCAAGGGATTGGCAATTCATTAAAATTGGTCGGTACGCCATCAATAATATTGCGTATAGACCTTAAGCTATGCAAAGTTTAGTCCAAAAAAGCGGAACTGTCAAACAGGATTCGGCCCGGATTCGGTCCGGACCGGGCTCATTAAAAAACGATCCAGCACCAGAATCGCGGCAGTACCTGCTTCAAGGTATAATCTGTGTGATCCCCGGTTCGAGTGCCGTGAACGGCGGCTCAACCAATGTTTGGAGATGACAATGAAGAAATGGTTTATTTTGCTGGCATTTATCCTGGCGATGGTTTTCCTGGTCTCCTGCCAATCAGGGGATGGAGACGCATATCCTGCACCAGGTGAGGCGCGCCCGGTTCCGACCGTGAACCGCCAATACCCCTACCCCGAGATTGTGGTGGCGACCGAACCCCCCAGCCTGATTGGTCAGGGGGGAGCGGCTTACCCGGACATCAGCGGCAATTCAACGGTGGAATGGTATCAGGCTGAGACCATGATCTTGAATGGTGAGTTGGCGAAAATCGTCTTCCTCCCCGAGAACCGGCTGGAAATGTCACTCAAGGATGGGAGAGTCATGTTCACCCGCCCGCCCAACGAGGAGATCCTGCAGGCGACGATTGATGCCTGCGGGGAATTGTGCAATGAACTGGTTATCGAGGAATAAGCTGCCTGGGGATCATTCCGCCAGGGGGATGCCGTCCAGACCCAGCTCGGGCGCAATCGAGCGCATCGCCTGGATGACGTTGTCCACGTGAGACCATAAATCCACGCCAAATTCATCCGCGCCGCGGGCGATCTCCTCGCGGTTGGCGCCGGCAGCGAAGGCACGGTCTTTCCATTTCTTCTTTACGGAGGAAGCTTTAAGGTCGTGCAGCGAGCGTGATGGGCGCACCAGGGCGACCGCGGTGATCAAACCGGTGACCTCGTCGCAGGCAAACAGCGCTTTTTCCATGTCCGACTGGCGCGGAATGCCGGTGTGGTCGGCGTGGCTCTGGATCGCCCGGATGATGTCTTCGGGCACGTTATGCTGGCGCAGCAGGGGCACACCTGCCTGCGGGTGGCGGTCCAGGTCGGGGTGGATTTCCCAATCGAAATCGTGCAGCAGACCGGTCAGCCCCCAGGTATCGGGATCTGCCTCCATTTTTTCGGCATAAAAACGCATTGCCGCCTCCACGGCGAGCATGTGGCGCACCAGGTTCTCGTTCTTCACATATTCGTTCACAATGCCTAAAGCTTCACTTCGCTGCATGGATCATAGACCTCCAGGTATTATTGGGCTTCAAAAGGGAAGATGGGTTCCGGCATCCCCAGGACGGGTACAGGGCGGGAGATGTGCACGTCCCAGACCGCTTTTGCCGTTGCCGGCACCTCGCGCAGGTTCCAGAACAACCGTGATATGCGGCGGTAAATGTAATTATCAGCATTCACCCCGATGGCTTCAACGCCCAGCGCGTTGCAGGTGTAGAGCGCCCGCGGAAGATGGAAGCTCTGCGTTACCAGGATGACGTCCTGGACTGCGAAGATTTCCTTCGCCCGGTAGCAGGTTGCGTAAGTGCTGGTGCCGGCATAATCCAGCACGATCGCCGATTCAGGCACCCCCAGGCTGCGCGCGTAGGCAGCCATCGAGCCTGGTTCGTTGTAATGATCAAAGCGGTTGTCCCCGCTCATCAGTATTTTCTCCACCTTACCGCCGAAATACAGGTCTGCGGCGGTCTTCACCCGGTCGCGCAGCACAGCGGTGGGGGTGCTGTCCCGGCGCAGTCCTGCACCGAAGACGACCGCAACGCGCTTTGCGGGGGCTGTATCAACGTCAAAGACGCGCGGCACGGCGTTCACCCACGTCACCAGGCGCGAAAGGATCAACCAGGTCGCCCCGATGGCGGCGAAGATGGCGATGGTCTTGAAAATAAAGGTAAAGGTTTTCCGGATCATAAACCTCGTAATTCTACCCGATACATCGAGAAGAATAAGCTTAGAACATATTAACAAGGATTTCTTCCTCCCTTGCACCTTACCCCCCAGCGGGTTAGAATTGGCGGACGATGTCGCTGGAAGTTGAACTAATCGAGCCTGAATACCAGGCTGCCCTCGATTATCTCTACAGTTTCGTGGATTTCAGCCTGACGCGCCAGGAAACGCTTTCGCCTGATAAGTTCGACCTGGGGCGTATGCGCCGTTTCATGGATGCCCTGGGCAGTCCACAGGACAGCTATCCGGCGCTCCATATCGCCGGGTCAAAGGGCAAGGGCTCGGTAGCAGCGATGTGCGCCAGCGCGTTGCAGGCAGCAGGCTGCAAAACCGGTCTGTATACCTCACCCCACCTGCACGATTACTGCGAGCGCATCCAGGTGGATGGCAAGCCGATTCCCCATGCTGACCTGGTGGCGTTGATCGAAGAGATCAAGCCCGTGGTGGCGTCGATCCCCGAGCTGACCACCTTCGAGATCACTACTGCCCTCGGCTTCCTGTATTTTTCCAGGGAGGGGGTGGACGCTGCGGTGATCGAGGTCGGGTTAGGTGGACGGCTTGATGCAACCAACGTCATCGTCCCAACCGTCTCGGTGATCACTTCCCTGTCCTATGACCATACCAGCGTGCTGGGCGATACCCTGGCGAAGATCGCCGGCGAGAAGGCAGGGATCATCAAGCCCGGTGTGCCGGTGGTGATCTCGCCTCAGGAAGATGAAGCCCGTCAGGTGTTGGAAGCGGTCGCCTCAGCACGTAATGCTCCCCTTTTCCAGGTTGGTGGATCCGACCAGGATTTCGCCTTTACGGCGCAATCTCATTCCCTGGAGGACGGGCAGTCTCTGCTTGTCTGGAGGCAGGAGGTGGCAGATTCAAGACTTCGCACCAGCCCGCCAACCCGGTTACACATCCCGCTGTTGGGTGAGTACCAGGTTACCAATGCCGCTACTGCCTACGCCGCCCTGCAGGTTCTCAAACAGTACGGGTTTTCGATTCCTGAACAGGCAATCGAATCCGGTTTCCAGCAGGTTAAATGGCCCGGGCAATTCGAGATCATCCACAAAACTCCTTACCTGGTGGTCGATTCTGCCCACAACCGTGATTCCGCCCGTAAGCTGCGCCGGGCATTGGACGATTACTTCCCGGGATACCGCGTGGTACTGGTGTTCGGGGCATCTGAAGACAAGGATGTGGCGGGGATGTTCGCTGAATTGAAACCCCGCGTGGACAGGTTGTACGTCACCCGTTCCTTTCACCCGCGCGCCTTCGAGCCGAACCAGCTGGCAGAGGCTGCCCGGCAGGCTGGGATGGACGCCATCGTGGTAGAGAAAGTCGAGCAGGCAGCGCTGCAAGCGGCAGAGGAAGTGACGCTCGGGGAGCAGGCTTCCGGGGAAGAAAAAATCCTGGTGCTGGCATCGGGCAGCCTGTTCATCGCTGCCGCTGCCAGGGAGACCTGGCTGGAAAAGTACGCTGGAAGGTAAAGTCGTACGGACAAGCCCCTCTGGGGTGGTAAACTTGACCTGCAAGTTGTGCGAGTGCCTGCTCTGCACTTGGGGCGGGTATGCTCTACTGGTGGATTGGTGTGAGCCCGCAGCGTGACCCTGGTCTGTAGGGTCGCTTTGCATAACGGTTATGATTACCCAGGCGGACGGCGAATTTGATGTTGATAAACGGTGAAAGGCTGTTTTCGGATGGTTTACTTCACCGTTGGGAGAATAGATGAGAGGCGATTGGTTTTCTCGAGACGAAGATGATTTTGGCGATGCGCTGCACCGCCGCACGGAAGAGCTTTACCACATCCCGGACGCGGAACCGGATGAGGATGGGTTGATCGAATGCCCGGTGCTGCCACTGCAGGACCTGGTGGTTTTTCCGCACATGGTCTCACCGGTGTTCCTTTCCCAGGAACCGGCGGTGCTGGCGGTGGAGGAATCGCAGCTGACCGATTCAACTGTCATCGCCCTGATCCAGGATGACCCGGAAGAGGAAGACCCGGGGGTGGATGGTTTTCTGTCCATCGGCGTCGAGATTGCGGTAGGACGCCTGCTCAGCATGCCGGATGATTCCAGCTCTGCACTGGTGCAGGGTCGCCGCAGGGTGGAGGTGGTCGAGTTCGTCCAGACGGAGCCGTATATGGTTGTCAGGGCGCGCCCGATCTACGAGGAAGAGGATGTGGACCGCAACACGGACGCCACGATGCGCACCGCACTGGAGATGTTCCAGCGCTGTATCCAGCTGGATCGCAGCCTGCCTGAGGAAGCTTACCTGTATGCCTTGAACATCGACGAGCCTGGCTGGCTGGCAGACATGATCACCACGGCGATTGCTCCTCCCTTTGCTGACCGACAGGACCTTCTGCTGACCCTCGACCCGCTGGCGCGCCTGCAGCAGGTGATCCGCTTGCTGGCGAAAGAGGCGGATGTGCTCGAGCTGGAGGACGAGATCCACAGCCGTGCGCAGAACGAGGTCGACCGCTCCCAGCGGGAATTTTACCTGCGCGAGCAGATGCGCGTTATCCAGTCCGAGCTGGGCGAGGGCGATCCCTGGCAGCAGGAAGTCTACGAGATCCGCACGCGCATCGAATCAGCCGGTTTGCCGGACGAGGTCCTGGTGCGGGCGATGAAAGAAGCCGACCGCCTGGGGCAGATGCCGCCAATTTCGCCGGAGGTGGGCATCATCCGCACCTATATAGAATGGATCCTGGAATTGCCCTGGTTCAACAGCACGGACGATAACCTGGACGTGCGCCACGCCTCCAGGGTGCTCGAGCGTAACCACTACGGCTTGCCGCGCGCCAAAGAGCGCATCGTTGAATACATTGCCGTAAGGAGCCTGAAGCCGAAACACATGCGCCAGCCGATCCTTTGCTTCGTCGGTCCCCCAGGGACCGGGAAGACGTCACTGGGGAAGTCGATCGCCGATGCTCTGGGCAGGAAATTTGTGCGTCTGTCCCTGGGCGGTGTGCGTGACGAGGCGGAGATCCGCGGGCACCGGCGCACGTACATCGGGGCTTTGCCCGGGCGTATCCTGCAGACGATGCGCCGGGCGGAGAGTGTCAACCCACTGTTCATGCTCGATGAGATTGATAAACTGGGTCAGGATTTCCGCGGGGATCCGTCCTCAGCCCTGCTGGAGGTGCTGGACCCCGAGCAGAATTACGCATTCTCCGACCATTACCTTGAACTGCCCTATGATCTTTCCAAAGTCATGTTTATCACCACGGCGAATTCGACCAACAGCATCCCCTGGGCGCTGCTGGACCGCATGGAGCTGATCGAATTCCCGGGTTACATCGAGGAAGAAAAAGTTGAAATTGCCCGCCAGTTCCTTATCCCCCGCCAGGTGACCGAAAACGGGCTGGAGATGGCTGAGCTGGAATTCCCGGACGAGGCGCTGCAGCGCATCATCCGGGAGTACACTTACGAAGCTGGAGTGCGCAACCTGGAGCGCGAGATTGGCAGGGTGTGCCGCAAGGTGGCTCGTTTGAAAGCGGAGAAGAAGCGCTTCCCGGCGCGGGTCACCCCGGCGGCGATCAACCGCTTCCTGGGTCCGCCGCAGTATTTCAACCTGGAAGCCGAAAGGCAGGACGAGGTAGGCGTTGCCACCGCGGTTGCCTGGACAGAGAACGGCGGAGAGATCATGCCGGTGGAGGTCTTGCTGTATGAAGGCAAGGGCGGGCTGCAGATCACTGGACAGATTGGCAACGTGATGCAGGAATCGGCACAGGCAGCGCTTTCCTACCTGAAATCCCGCACCCGGCAGTTGAAGGTGCCGGTGGAAGTGTTTGACCAGGTCGATATTCACATCCACATCCCCGAGGGCGCCATCCCCAAGGACGGTCCCAGCGCCGGGGTGACCATCTGCACAGCTCTGGCATCCGCTTTCACCAACCGGGAGGTTTACCGCGACATCGGCATGACGGGTGAGATCACCCTGCGCGGCAAGGTGCTGCCGGTGGGCGGGGTGCGCGAAAAGGTGCTTGCAGCCCACCGGGCGGGAATCAAGCGCGTGTTGATCCCGAAGCGTAATATGAAGGACCTGGTGGATGTGCCCAAGAAAGCGCGCAATGACCTGGAGATTATCCCGGTAGAGCACATCGAACAGGTGCTGGACAAAGCGCTGAAACCACCACCGGTAAAACTGGTACGGCAGCGACGCAAGGTGGAACCAGGGAAAAAGAAGGGTGAAACTCCGGCAGCGGAAAAGTCACGCCCCGCGGAGAATTCGACCGTTGAAACCGTGTCCAATCCAGCAGCAGGCGCTGCTCAGTAAACTGCCAGGCGGGGCAGCTGGCTGGCGATAACCTGTGGGTCGCTGCGCCACTCGAATTTATCACCCACACCGCCATATTCGAACGCCAATAACCAGGGCTCGGGATATTTACCGCTGGTAATCCTGGCAGACAGCCAGTCCAGCGCCTGCCAGTCCTCTTCCTGAGCGCCCAGGTGGTCGGTCAGGATACCGTTGATCCATTCCATGCCGGTGAAGTGCAGCTCGCGCATGCGCTGCATGGGGAGTTGTTCGATATATTCTTTTTCGGGTATACCCAGGTAGTGGGCTGAGATGCGAGCATGCGGCAGGTCAAAGAGCAAGCCGCACCCGCTGGTCGACAGGATGCGTGTGATCATTTCTGGTTCTACAGAAGGGCGCAGGATCTTGCCATCCAGGCTGCGGTAGGGCACGTTCTCGAGGATGACCCGGTCGGCTGGCATGTGCTTGCTGACTTCTTCGATGTCGCGCATCATCAAACCATAGACCAGTTGTGCGTGATGTGGGTCACGCGTGTCGACCGGTAGGTCAGGGAGGTCCTTGATCTTGCATTCAAGGTGCAGGTTGAGGTAAGGGGTGTTGGTGTTCTCCAGGCAGCGCTGGATGTGCGCCCAGTCGATCTGTCTGGCTTTTCCATTGCCGGCAGCCAGGTCGAAGTGTACTGCGACGGGGAGGTGGGCGCCTGCTTCAGTGATCATCCAGTCCCAATCCGGGCACTTGAAGCGGTTGATGGTGATCTGACCGGTTTTCAGCAGGTCTACCGCTGCGGGGGAATAATTAATAGCGAGCTGCATGGGGTGGTTGTTTGGAAGGTAGATACAATGCACGGAATTGTAGCATATGACCTTGTCAGTTGTAGCAGCGCACCTGTGTGTGCACCCTAAAGGCTACGGATCACAGGCGTTATTGACGTGTTCTTCGTAGGTTTGAGCGAAGCGGTGCTTGCCGGAGCCGTCGCAGGCAGCGCGGAAATAATAGTAGGGCGTCTCGGCGGGGAAGGCGACCGCTTTGAGCGCGGCAAGCCCAGGGCTGGCGATTGGACCTGGGGGCAGATTCGGGTAGCGATAAGTGTTATAAAGTGAATCCACTTGCAAGTCCTGTCTGGAGAGCGGGTTGGTCCACCAGGTTCCCTGGCTGCGGTTGTAGCCCAGGGCGTACTGCACGGTGGGGTCCGATTCCAAACTCATGCCAATCTCCAGTCGGTTGAGGAAAACGGAGGCGATCACGGGCATTTCTTCGTCGAGCACTGCCTCGCGTTCCACGATCGATGCCAGGCTGACAGCCTGGAACAGGTTCAGACCCTGGCTTTCGAGACCTGCCACCAGCTGCGGGTCGATGTGCTTCTCAAAATTCGCCAGCAGGATGGCGATGAACTCATCTACCGTAGTGGAGCGAGCCAGCGTGTAGGTGTCGGGGAATAAGAAACCTTCAAGGGACGCAAACTGCGGAAGCCCAGCCAGACTGGCGTAGCCATCGGGAGGACGTGAAGCGGCGGTAAAGAAATCTTGCGAAGAAAATTCCAACCCCGAAGTGGGGATGGCATCTGCAATCTCTTCCAACCGCCAACCAGGGAGGACATGGAAGGTAACTTCCGTGGGAGTGGCGTCCTGGAGCTGTCGCGCGATTTGCAGCGCGGAAAGGTTAGGGTCCAGGCGGTGCTTGCCTGCCTGGATGGTGGTGTCTATCCCGGCATAAACCAGGTAATTGCGCATGGCTTCAGCACTGCGGATAAAGCCTTCGTTTTCAAGGCGCGCGACGATGTCTGCGGTAGACTCACCCAGCACGACGCTGAAATCCCGTTCTACCCCCAGGCTTTCTTTATACGGACCCAGGTCTGGAGGGCGCAGGAGGTCCCCGGATTGGCGCAGCAACAGGGTGGAAAGATACAGGTGTTGTACCGGGTTGAGCGCCACCGAAGCAGGACCGAAGCGTTTTTCTGCCTGCATGGGCAGGAAAACCCCAACTGCACTGACGCATACCGCCCCCAGGCACAGGCTGACCAGGGCGATCAACAGGCAGGAGTAGGCAGGGGACGTGCGTAAAGTGCTGGTGGTTTGGCTCATTGATCCTTTTCTAGTTGGCGTCCAGGTATGACTGCAAAATGACGGCTGCTGCCAGGTCGTCCATGTGACCGCGCCGTTTTCGCCGGGAAACCCCCATCTCCAACCGGGCGCGTTGGGCTGCCTGAGTGCTGCCGCTTTCGTCCCAAAGTACCACCGGGATGTTGGTCTGCATGCGCACCGCCTCCGCCAGACGCGCCGCACGCCGTCCTTGCGGTGTTGGCAGCCCGTCAATGTCCAGAGCCTGCCCCACTACGATGCGCACTGCGCCTTGCTCCTCAGCGTGCTGTGCGATTAAGGCGGCGTCCACAGTTCGTGCGATGTGGTTGATGACGGCGAGGGGACTGGCGATGGTCGCGGTCGGGTCGCTGATGGCTAACCCGATTCGTTTTTCACCGGGGTCAACGCCCAGGATTCGCTGGTTGGCTGCAGGTATTGCGGACATCATTGGTTGGGGGCAGGTAGCCTTTCACTCACCCAGGTAGGGACGCTGGCGAGGGCTTCATCCAGCCGGGCGGCATCCTTCCCTCCAGCTTGTGCGAGGTTGGGTTTCCCGCCTCCTCCGCCTCCCAATGGCTGGGCGACATGCTTAACCAGTTCGCCGGCATGTAACCCGCGTTGGACCAGGTCGTCGGTAATTGCGGCGATGAGCAGCGGTCGTCCATCCTCGCTGACCGCCGCCAGAACGACGACTCCGCTGGAATGTCGTTGGCGAAAACGGTCCGCCAGCTGGCGCAGCGTGTTGGCGGTATCACTGGCGCCTGTCTCACCAGGCGCGCTGCCTTCCAGACGGACAGCAAGCACCGGGACGCCAGATACCAGCTCAGGGTTTTCGAAACGCTGGTTTAATTCCGCTTCTGCAAGCTGGTTGCGCAGGCTGGCGTTGTTTTTGCGGCTCTGCTCCAGTTCGCTGAGCAAGTTTTCGATCTTGCCGACCACCTCATCCTGAGCCGCTGAAAGTATAAGCGTAGATTGTTTGAGCACCCGTGAACGATTGCGCACAAGTTCATAAGCGCCGCGTCCGGTTACGGCTTCGATACGCCGTATCCCGGCTGCCGTGCTGCCTTCGCTGGTGATCAGGAATAATCCGATATCGCCGGTTTCTTCTACGTGTGTGCCGCCGCACAGCTCGTAGGAGAACGTCTCTGGCTCTCCAATCCGGATGGTGCGCACGATATTGCCGTATTTTTCGCCGAACAGGGCTGTGGCGCCATCTTTCAGTGCTTCTTGTTGGTCCTTGTACGTGATTTTGAGTGCATAATCTCCCAGGATGCGCAGGTTCACGCCCATCTCGATCCGCTCGAGCTGCTCGGATGTGAGTGCCTGCGGATGGGTGAAATCGAAGCGCAGGCGGTCTGGTGCCACGAGCGATCCAGCCTGGCGAGCATGTGCACCCAGTACTGCCTGCAATTCTGCATGCAGCAGGTGTGTGGCTGTATGGTTGCGCATAATGTCTTTACGGCGCTGAGTATCAACCCGGGCGATCGCCTGGTCTCCGCTCCTGGGTTCTCCGGATACAACCCTGCCGCGGTGCACGATGACGCCGGCGGCGGGTTTATGCATCCCGGTCACCTGCACTTCCCATACAGGCGCCAGGACTGAGCGGATGGTGCCAATGTCGGAGACCTGACCGCCAGATTCAACGTAAAAGGCAGTGCGAGGCAGGATCAGTTCCACGCGGTCACCTGCGGCAGCAGATTTTACTGCTTCATTGTCTTTGACAATTGCCAGCACCTCTGTTTCATCCTCGATCACATCGTAGGGATCGTACAGCACCCCATCATCCTCCAGTTTGCCTTCTTGGCGCAGTTTGTGGAACAGCTCCTGATAAACACTGGATCCATCAAGCTCGCTGCCAAACGCCTCTCCGGCGCTGCCGAGTGCTTCTCCGGCGCCTGACGCCAGTCGGTGTTCATCCATTGCTGCCAGGAATCCAGCCTCATCTACCTGCATGTTCTGTTCACGGGCGATGTCACGCGTGATTTCAAGCGGCAGCCCGTATGTGGCGTAGAGGTCAAAAGCCTGATCGCCAGGCAGGACACTGCTGCCTGCAGCAGCAAGTTTTGCCAGGCTCTCTTCAAGCCGCGAACTGCCAGCCTCCAGGGTGCGGTGGAAGCGTTCTTCCTCCCGGGTTAAATTTGCCAGGATGGTGTCCCGGTTGCGGACCAGCTCCGGATAAGAGTCTCCGTAAGTGTGGATTACCACGCTGGCAACATCCGCCAGGAAAGGTTCGTTCAGTCCGATCTTGGCGCCAAAACGGGAGGCGCGGCGGATGATCATGCGGCAGACGTAATTCCGACTGGTGTTGCCAGGCACCACGCCGTCGGCAATCAGGAAGGCTGCGGCACGGGCATGGTCAGCGATGACGCGGTAAGAGGTTAGGTTCGCTTCGACCTCTTCATCGCTCTGACCGCTGAGTTCCTGGGCAGTTTCCAGCAGCGGCAGGAGCAGGTCTGTTTTATAGTTGGAGTCGACATCCTGCAGCACTGAGACGATGCGTTCGAAACCCATGCCGGTATCGACGTGCATTGCGGGCAATGGTTGCAGGTCTGTTGGACTGGTGCGGTTGTACTGGATGAAGACCAGGTTCCAGAGCTCAAGAAATCGCGCACATTCGCCGTTTACCTGACAGGTATGACCAGGGATTTCCTGCATGTTGCAGTATTCGATTCCCCGGTCGATGTGGATCTCGCTGCACGGACCGCATGGACCCGTCTCCGCCATTTCCCAGAGGTTTTCCTTTCTTCCGAAGAAAAGGACGTGTGTTGGATCAAAACCGGGTTGAGTACGCCAGATGTCAGCAGCCTCGTCATCGCGCGGGATGACACCCTTTTCATCCTCGAAGCAGGTGGCGTAAAGAACCTCTTTGGGCAGCCCCCAGACACCGGTGAGTAATTCCCACGCCCAGGCGATGGCTTCGGGCTTGTAATAATCACCGAATGACCAGTTGCCCAGCATCTCGAAAAAAGTGTGGTGGGTGTTATCCCTGCCCACATCATCCAGGTCGTTGTGCTTACCAGCAACGCGCATACATTTCTGTGAGTTTACGGCACGGGTGTACTGGCGCCGGTCTGTGCCCAGGAATATGTCTTTGAACTGCACCATCCCTGCGTTGGTGAACAGCAGGGTCTGGTCCCCGCCGGGCACCAGGGATGATGATGGCACGATCGAGTGTCCGTGTTTGGCGAAATAATCGACAAAATCCTGGCGAATTTGCGCGCCGGTTAACTTTCTGGATGGCATTTTTTCTCCTGTGACCTGGTAATTTGGCGTCCGGAAATTATACCAATTATCTTGTTATAATCTCCCCGTCCGTTTGGTGCGCAGACTTTAAGGGTTTCTAAAACTCTTAGGGTTTGAGTAACGGTCTAGAAAGCCATGAACAAACCCTACCTTTACTTCACCGTGTTCGTATCCGGGATGACGGCTCTGGCAATCGAGTTATCCGCTTCCCGCTTGTTGGGGAGTGTCTTCGGCACCAGCAACCTGGTTTGGGCTGCCATCATTGGCTTGATCCTGGTTTACCTTTCCGCCGGTTACCTGGTGGGCGGGTATTGGGCGGACCGCTCTCCAAAGGCGGAGACCCTGTATTCAATCCTTGCCTGGGCTGCACTCACCACCAGCCTGGTGCCGTTTCTTTCCCAACCCGTGCTGCGTTCTGCCGCTGACGCATTCGATGCGCTCAATCTGGGTGTCCTGTTTGGTTCTTTCAGCGCTGTCCTGGTACTCTTCAGCGTCCCGGTGACACTTCTGGGCACAGTCTCCCCTTTCGCTATCCGTTTATCGGTTTCCGACCTGCTATCAACAGGCAGGACAGCTGGTCAGCTCTATGCCGTCTCCACCCTTGGTTCTTTCATTGGCGCTTTCCTTCCGCCCCTGGTGATGATCCCCCTCCTGGGAACAGCGATGACCTTCCTGGGGTTCAGCCTGTTCCTCGCCCTGGTTGCGCTGGTCGGGTTGGGTCTGGCGGGGTCACGGCGACGTTTAATGACCCTGGTGTGGATACCTGCTGCTATCTTGGTATTGATGGTTATCACTGCCAATCGACCGATCAAGAATTCGACGGGGCAAATTTTCGAGACAGAGTCAGCATACAACTACATCCAGGTTCTCGAGAAGGATGGTGTCCGCATGCTGCGCCTGAACGAGGGGCAGGGTATCCATTCCGTCTGGCACCCCGAGCGGTTGGATTTTGCGGGTCCCTGGGAGCAGTTCCTGGCAGCGCCATTCTTTAATCCAGCGCCTTATGATATTGAACGGGTTGAGCGTGTCGCCATCATCGGTCTGGCAGGGGGCACGGTCTCACGCCAACTCACGGAGGTGTACGGGAGCATGTCGCCTTCCCGCCAGCCTCCGGTCATCGATGGATATGAGATCGATCCGCAGATCATCAACGCGGGCAAGGTCTATTTCGACATGAACCAGGAAAACCTTAACCCCATCGCACAGGATGGTCGCTGGGGTTTGGCTGTTAGCGATCAGACATACGACCTTGTCATCCTGGATGCTTACCGCCCGCCCTACATTCCCTGGCATCTGACCACGCAAGAGTTCTTCGAGGAGGTCCGAGACCATCTGGCACCGGATGGCACGCTGGCGTTGAATGTGGGCAGCGATTCGGCTGACCGCAGCCTGATCGAAGGGATGCTGGCGACCATCAAATCAGTGTTCCCTTCGGTTTACATGATGGAAGTACCCAATACGTTCAACTATATTATTTATGCCAGTGCGCAGCCCACTTCTATGGATAACATCTATGAGAATTATCTCTCCCTGGTCGATGACCAGGACCCCCTGGCGGGCAACCAGGGCCCACACCCCCTCCTGCTGGCTTCGCTTCGCCGCCTGATTGAAAACCAGCTGCCATTGGATGATTACAACATCGACCCTGATCTGGTCTTCAGCGATGACCACGCGCCGGTTGAGTGGATCGTCAACCGCATGGTTTTGAGTTTCCTATTCCTGGACGAGATGGAGCAAATGAAATGAGCCGAAAATTGTACACAATCCTTTCCTGGGCAGTCACCTTCTTGGTCCCGGTGATCCTGAGCCTGGCGGCAGTGCGCGTTTTGTTCAACCCGTTCTTCCTGAAGTTTGAATATAACTTGCCCGGTTTTCCTGATGACCTTTACGGCATGACCACCGAACAGCGTATTTATTGGGGTCAGTTTGCCATGGATTACCTGCTAAATTCGGAAGGGATCGATTTTTTGGCAGACCTGCAGTTTCCGGACAGCTCGCCTTTTTATAATGAGCGCGAGCTGCACCACATGGTCGATGTGAAAAACACGGTCAAAGCAGCCTTTCAGGTGCTGGCGGTTTCGGTTGTAGTAGTGGGCGTCCTGGGGGTGTGGGCGTGGCTGGCAAAGTGGTGGCGTTTGTACCTGGTGGGTGTTCGCAGAGGGGGCTGGTTGTCCGTGATCCTGGTCGGCAGTCTGATAGCTTTTTCTTTGATTGCTTTTGGCATATTCTTCACCGCTTTCCACAACGTCTTTTTCGAGCCAGGTACCTGGCAGTTCCTGTGGAGCGACAGCCTGATCCGCATGTTCCCGCAGCGCTTCTGGCAGGATATCTTTATTTATGTCGGCGCCATGGTCGTAGCTTCTGGTCTTATCCTGGGGTTTGGGCTGCGTAGGGTGACAATCGACAACCCACCAGCCTGAGTGAGATTTACCATTGCCTGTCATTACGAACGCAGTGAAGTAATCTCCCGTCCAACCAGGTGAACTCCTCTCTTTCGAGCGCGGAGATCCCTTCGCGAAAACGGCGTTCTCGCGATGACAACCGTCCCGGTACATGTAGCGGTCGACCTGCGTGTCGACCCTCCTATTTGTAGATAAAATTAAAACAAACAGCCTTTGACAGCTTTTATGATTTGGCGGCGCCCTGTTTGGCGACAGCTTCAGCCGCTTTGCGAACGGCTTCCTCGTCGCCCAGGTAGTAGCTTTTCAATGGCTTCAACTCACTGTCCAACTCGTACACCAGCGGGATGCCGGTTGGGATGTTCAGCCCGACAATCTCCTCTTCGGACACATTGTCGAGGTACTTCACCAGCGCCCTCAAGCTGTTGCCGTGTGCGGCGACCAGCACCCTTTTACCGCTTTTGACAGTGGGCGCTATTGTGGAGTGCCAGTAAGGGAGCATGCGCGCAACCGTGTCTTTGAGGGATTCACAGCGAGGAAGCTCATCCGCGCTCATGTCCGCGTAGCGCCGGTCAAAACCGGGGTGGCGGGGATCGTCGAGCTCAAGAGCCGGCGGCGGGGTGTCATAAGACCTGCGCCAGATCTTCACCTGTTCCTCGCCAAATTTGACCGCCATCTCAGCCTTGTTCAATCCCTGCAACGCGCCGTAATGGCGTTCGTTCAACTGCCAGGCGCGCACCACCGGCAGCCAATCCAGTTCCATCTCTTCGAGTACGATCCACAGCGTGTGGATGGCGCGTTTTAGAACGGATGTGTAAGCAATATCGAAGGTAAATCCCTGTTCTTTTAGAATTTTCCCGGAAGAAAGTGCTTCCTGACGCCCAAGCTCTGACAGACCAACATCTGTCCAGCCTGTGAAACGGTTTTCCAGGTTCCAGGTGCTTTGACCATGTCTGAGGAGTACAATCTTGTGTGTTTCGCTCATTCATTTCTCCAAAAATAAGCGTCTCCCTTCAGGGGTGGCAGGCAATGCCCCAGGGGGAGACGCCGGTTTATGATTTGTTTTCTATTAGCGGATTGCCTGCTCAGTTTCCTTGTCAAAGATGTGCATGTTGTCCATGTTGAAGACAATATTCACTTTATCATTGACCTGGTAACGGGAGCGGGGATCCACGCGGGCGATGAAATTGCTCTCGCCGGATTGCAAATAAACAAAGATTTCGTTCCCCATCAACTCGGTGATATCCACGGTTGCTTCAACGTCCTGGGCGTGAATGCCAGGAGGGGAAAACTGCGGGTTGTGGATGTCTTCAGGTCGTATGCCGAAGATAATCTCTCGGTTGAGTTCGGGTGTGTAGGTTTCGACTTTGTTTTCAGGCACCAGCACAGTAAATGTTTTCGCATCCACGTACATCTTGCCGTTGTCACTCTTCAAAGTAGCATTGAAGAAGTTCATCGCAGGTGTGCCGATAAATCCGGCGACAAACAGGTTGTTGGGTCGGTCATACAGGTTCTGCGGTGAGTCGATTTGCTGCAAAACGCCCTTATTCATGACAGCGATGCGGCTTGCCATGGTCATCGCCTCGGTCTGATCGTGGGTGACGTAAATGAATGTGGTTTGCAGCTGTTGGTGCAGTTTGCTGATGTTGGCGCGGGTCTCAACGCGCAGCTTGGCGTCCAGGTTGGAAAGCGGTTCGTCAAAGAGGAAAACTTTGGGGTTACGCACGATTGCACGCCCAACAGCCACACGCTGGCGCTGTCCACCGGAAAGCTGGCGGGGTTTACGCGTTAGCAGTTCCTCGATGCCAAGAAGTTTTGCTGCATCTCCTACACGCTGCTTGATGTCATCCTTGCGCATTTTGCGCAGTTTCAGACCGAATGCCATGTTGTCATAGACTGACATGTGCGGGTAGAGGGCGTAGGATTGGAACACCATGGCGATATCGCGGTCCTTGGGAGCGACATCATTGACGACCTGGTCGGCGATCTTAATATCGCCCTCGGTTACATCCTCAAGACCCGCCAGACATCGCAGAGCTGTGGTTTTCCCACAACCAGACGGTCCAACAAGAACGAGGAACTCTTTATCTTCAATGATAATGTTCAGATCATTGATGGCGGTGACCTCGCCAAAGCGCTTGGTTACATGTTCGTACGTTACACTAGCCATTGTTTTACTCCTTTCTTTCAGTTCTCCGAGAATATAGTGAGCATATTATAAATTCAGTATAAAAAAAGCGCAATTACTTTCTCCTGGATGTGACTAAGCGCTTAAAGAGATGTGACATGTCATATCGCATAGCCGAAATCGGGCGAGATGTGACAGAATCTCCTAAAAACCACTTGCCGGATTCAAGCGTGCATTTTAGAATGAGTGTATGCCAGACCAGGTGACCCCTATCCGCCAGCAATATTTAGAAATCAAGCGCCAATATCCGGACACGATCCTGTTTTTCCGCCTGGGTGATTTTTATGAGACCTTCGATGAAGACGCGGAAATCACCTCGCGCGAGCTGGATATTGTTTTGACCTCTCGGAATGTCGCCAAGGGTGCGCGTGTGCCGATGGCGGGTATCCCGCACCATGCTCTCGACAATTATCTCTCGCGCTTAATCGATGCCGGCTACCATGTCGCGATCTGCGAGCAGGTTGGGGAGCAGCCTGTCAAAGGTATTTTCCCGCGCCAGGTCACCCGAGTGGTCACACCAGGGACGGTGGTGGAGCCGGGTCTGCTGCCCGGCGACGCCAATAATTACCTCGCCTGTGTGGTTGTCGATGAGGAAACGGTCCAATCCAGGAGAGCGGGAGTGGCGTATGTTGACATCACAACAGGAGAATTTTCAGTAACCGAACTACGCGGTGAAGAGGTCGCTGCCAGCCTGCGCGCAGAACTGGTCAGGCTGAGTCCTGCAGAGATTGTTTACCCGCAGGAGCAGAATCACGATAACCTGCCCGGGCACCACACGCCGTTCCCGGCATGGCGTTTTGAGCCGGGTCGCTGCCGCGAGGAGCTGCTGCGCCATTTTGATGCCGGCTCACTGGATGGTTTTGGCTTGCAGGGCAAACCTGCTGCCATTCGCGCAGCAGGCGGTATCCTGCAGTACCTGGGTGAGACACAAAGGTCGGCTCTAAACCTGCTGACGCGTTTGAACACTTACAGCCTTGATGAATTCATGACCCTGGATGCCTCAACGCGCCGCAACCTGGAGCTGGTGGAGACCTTGCGCGGCGGTTCAGTCAAAGGTTCACTTTTGAGTGTCCTGGACCATACGGTCACGCCAATGGGCAAGCGCCTGATCTCTCAGTGGGTGAGTAAACCGCTGCTGGATGTGGAAAAGATCCACTTGAGGCAGCAGGGTGTGGGACTGTTTGTCGAGGATGGCATGCTGCGCGTGGAGCTGCGCTCTGCGCTGAAATCGCTGGCAGACCTGGAACGTCTGGTCAACCGCATTGCCTCGGGGAATGCGCAGCCTCGTGATCTGGCAGCTGCCAGGGGGACGTTGGAAAGGCTGCCGGGAATTTTGCAGATCCTACCGGAACGAAATGGTCCCTTGAGCAGCATCCTGGCTGAATTCGATTTGTGCGCCGCGGAGTTGGAATTGCTCAGGGGGTCACTCAGCGACGAGCCTCCTGCCACCATTCAAAACATCGGCATCATCCGCACGGGCTTTTCGGCTGAGTTGGATGGTGTGTACGAACGTTCCAGACACGCCAGAGATTGGATCGCGAACCTGGAAAATAGTGAACGCCAAAGGACCAGGATTAAAACTTTAAAAGTTGGCTACAACAAAGTTTTTGGGTATTACATCGAAGTTTCCCGCGGGCAGGCTGACCAGGTGCCTGAAGAGTATATCCGCAAGCAAACGCTGGTCAACTCGGAACGCTTCATCACCCCGGAGATGAAGGAATATGAAACGCTGGTCTTGAACGCTGAGGAACGCATCCGCGAAATAGAAGTGCGATTGTTCCGTGAAGTGTGCGCTCAGGTTGCTGCTTCGTCCGACCGCTTGCTGGCGACAGCACGAGCGATTGCCAGGCTGGATGTGCTGGCAGCTCTGGGAGAGGCAGCAGTGATTGGCGGGTACAGCTGTCCACAAGTGCTTGAAGAAGATCTGCTGGAAATACATGACAGCAGGCATCCTGTGGTGGAACTGTTCCTTAGAGGTGGTGAGCGCTTTGTGCCGAATGACAGCGTTTTCGAGCAAGGAGAAAGAGTACGCATCATCACGGGACCGAATATGAGCGGCAAGTCCACTTACCTGAGGCAGGTGGCTCTGGTGGTCCTCATGGCGCAGATGGGTTCTTACGTGCCGGCGGATTCAGCACGCATCGGATTGGTGGACCGCATCTTCACCCGCATTGGCGCACAGGATGAAATCCATGCCGGTCAGTCAACGTTCATGGTCGAAATGGTCGAGACAGCCAATATCCTGCACCATGCCACTCCGCGCAGCCTTTTAGTGCTTGATGAGATCGGCAGAGGTACCAGTACTTATGACGGTGTCTCGATCGCCTGGGCGGTCATTGAGTTCATTCACAACCATCCCCAGCTGCGTGCAAAGACCCTCTTCGCCACCCATTACCACGAGCTGACGCAACTGGCGGACCTGCTTCCTGGTGTGAGCAATTACAACGTGGCGGTATCAGAAGCTGATGGCAGGGTCGTGTTTTTACACAAAATCGTCCCGGGAGGGGCTGACCGTTCCTATGGTATCCACGTTGGTCAGCTGGCAGGACTGCCTCGCCCCGTTATCCAGCGTGCTGCGGAAATCCTGGACCATCTGCAGGCTACATCGGGAAACGCCGTCCAGCTGAATCCTGCCCTTCCGCGGCAGCTGGCATTGTTCCCGGAGACCAACCCTCTGCTGGACGAGTTGGAGGAGTTGGACATGAACACCCTCTCACCCATCGAAGCCTTGAACAAATTGTATGAATGGCAGCGCCGGTTTCTTTCCAACGAAGGTAAACGTTAATCCCAGACCTCGTCAGGCGTGCTTCTTGATTTGACCGGTCAAATAACTGCCCAGGATGGCGCAGGCATCGGTGGGGAGATAGCGGTCCGCGGCTGCATCAAATAAGACCTGGTATGAGGAAGGGAAATCTTCATCACCCTGCCAGTAAACCAGCAGCAGCGGGACGCGCGGCAATGCCATGAAACGGTAAGCGAGGTCACCTGGAGCATCGGGGACGAGAACACCTCCCGAACTTGTCACAGCCTGCTTCAATCGTGCTGCATCTGATTGGAAAAACCTGCCAAGCTCGGAACCAGTGTATCCCTGAAAAGCCTGGTTGTAGAACCTCCCGTCGGGCAAATCTGCAAACGAAACCCACTCACCCTGTATTGGTGCGCCGGATGCGGTGGAGTAATAATACAGCAGCAACGTCTCGATGAGAGGTGAGACCACTTTGCCTGTATCCCTGTCTTTGGCGATAAAGCCAGGATATGTGAGCAGCGTCTCCTTATTCCACACCAGTAAGCTGAATATTCCTTTTTCCTGATGGTCTGCTTTGAAAACAGAACCTGTCTTCCATGCCAGGTCATGGGCATCTGCATGTGCAAGCTGGCTGCGCAGCTCATCGCCGCGTCGTTGGAGGGAGGTTGGATCTGGACGGTTGTTTTGATTCAAGGTGTGTCCTTTTCTGCTGTGCTGATGAGATGGTGCAAAGCCTCCTGCACATCTTCATAGATTTCTACCTGGGGCAGACCTGCCTGTTCCAACTCTGGCAACATCTTCGTACCCAGCCCGGTCAACACCAGCACAAGACGGCTTATCCCGGCAGCCGCACCTGCCTGAAGGTCGGTCAGGTTGTCCCCGATTAAAATTGAGCGCCTTAGGTCGATGTTTAATTCCCTGGCAGCCTGCAGGATCAAGCCGGGGTTCGGCTTACGGCAGGCGCACTCGTCTTGGGGTTTGTGCGGGCATACGTATACACCATCGATATGACCACCAGCTTTTGTGATTTCTGCAGTGATGCGCTGGTTAATATTTCCAACCTCAACTGCAGAAACCAGGCCTCGCCCGATTGCGGATTGGTTGGTGATGATCACCAGCCGGTAGCCGCTGGTTTTTAACTGGGCGATGGCAGCAACTGCACCAGGATAGATGACCACATCATCCCAGTTTCGGACATAATCGCGGCGAAATTCAATCAACACACCATCTCGGTCAAGGAAAATACATGGCAGCATGATGCGGAAATTATAATGGATGAAAAAAGCGCTCCTGTTATCAGGAGCGCTTTGGTTCATAAATGATGGTTTATTATTTGTTTGAAGGGCGATTTTGCAGTGTGCGGTTTAAGATATCTTCCATCTGTTCAGTCGATGCTTTTGAACGGTTTTTTGGTTTTCCTTCTACGCTATGGTTCGTGTCTTTCGAGCGTTCCATCGCTTCTTTTAATGCCATCGCCATTGCAGTTGGAGCAGGTTCCTCGATCTCTTCAACCTCAACAGGACTCTCTTTGGGCTGCTCCTTAGGCTGTGAGACAGACTTGCTGAATTTCTCGACCGGTTCTTCCAGTGCTTTCATACTCAGGCGGATCTGTTTCTTGTGACGGTTGACTTCGAGCACCTTCACATCGATTTCGTCGCCTTCACTGACCAGGTCACTGGGGCTCTTGATGTACCCCTGGGTCATTTCGCTGATGTGCACAAGCCCGGGTCTTTCTGCGCCAATCTCGACGAATATGCCGAATTTCTCCAAACGGGTCACTTTTCCTTTGAGTTCCATGTCCTTGCTGATCTCGCGCCATTCCAATGCGAGGGGTTCGATCATGGTCAATTCGACGCGTTGTTTCTTGGGTACTACCCGGCGCACCCACACATCCACCGTTTGCCCAACCTGGACGACATCTTCGACCCGGTTGACCGGTTCCGCCTGAAGCTGAGAAATGTGCACCACACCCGGTACTTCAAGCCCGATATCGACCAGAGCACCGGCGAGTGTGACTTTCAAGACGGTGCCAGTGAATTTTGTTTTGCGATGAATTTCTTCTAAATTAGATGTTATGACACTTTCCTGGGTGTCCAGAGCGTTTGCGGTCATAAAACCACTCTCCAATATACAAGATTAACCACCTGTCGAGGTGGGAATAATTGATGATGTCGGAATGGGCTGCCCCAACCCGCGAAAAATGATTATACTCCTTAATCGGTGCGTGTCAAAGAATGATAAAATGAGAAAACGTTTAAATTGTTCTTACGTAGGGGATGGGGAATTTGCGCAGGCTTCGCAGGGTTGTCATCGTCTTCTCATCGGTCTTTATATTCCTGGGTGTGTTCTTACTCCCCGGGACTGTCTATTCAGAATCTGGCGCAGTAAAGCGTATCTGTGTTATCCAGGGAAGTGGATCCAACTCCCCCAGCTGGGGTAATACAATCACGACTCAGGGGGTGGTGCACCTGGATCTGGATGAAGACTCGCCGCGCGGTTTCTATATCCAGGATGAGGCTTGTGATGAGAACCCTGAGACTTCGGACGGGATTTTCGTTTTCCTGGACGAGCGCATTGACCTGGTAAATGCGGGTGACCTGGTGAGGGTGAGTGGGGTGGTTGAGGAATATTTCGGAATGACAGAAATTGTTGCCGGAAGAGAAGATGTCACTGTCCTCTCCAGTGGCAATCCCCTCCCTGCGGTGACCAACCTGGATCCACCGGCAGACCTGAATGCTGCCGCGCCTGTACTTAGAAACGTTGGAGTCCATGTATGTGGGCATGGACGAGGCAGTGACTGTTGGTCCCACAGATACATCCGGGTGGAGCTGGGTCATCGACCCCGGCTGGGGGATCGACCACGTTTTTTGGGATGATCCTGAAGGAACAGGAAAAATAATCTGTATCGGTGATGGGGGAACGTACGAGCTGGACCCGCAGGTGAAGACCGGAGACCGCATCCTGAATTTGCGTGGGGCGGTAGATTATGAATTGGGATCTTATTGTGTGCGCCTATCCGCTGAAGCGCGTGTCATCCAGGAGACGCAGTCATCCTCACTGGAGCACGGTGAGTTAGCCGAGGTTGGAGCGGGAGAGCAGCAAATTACCAGTGAGATGGGTGAAGAAAGTGACCCCTCGTTCAGGCTGGCTACTTTCAACCTGTACAACCTCTTTGATGCGGATGATGATCCGCAAACGGATGACACGGTGCTGTCCGCAGCGGAATACCAGCGCCGCCTGCAGAAACGGGCAAAAGCCATTAATTATCCTTTGGAAGAGCCGGATTTTATCGGGGTTCAGGAGGTCGAGAATGGTTCCGTTTTAAGCGCGCTGGTCTCGCGGCCGGAACTTTCTGCTGAATATGGTTATATCTGGCAAGATTCACCTGACAAGCGCGGTCTGGATGTAGCACTGCTGTATCGCAAGGATCGAATTGATGTCACAGGATATCAGGTGCACCAGGGCTGTATAAAACTGGTCGATGGGTTGGGACCAGATGGGAACGGTGATGTCAAGGAACCGCAAAACGCCAAGACATGCGACTCTGATGGAAATGGCAGCCTTGATGGGAACCGCTTGTTTTCAAGACCGCCTCTCGTGGTGGAGGCGAGAATTTGCCTGCCGGATTGTGCCGGGGCAGAGCAGGAATTTGCCATCTGGTTGGTTGTCAACCACTTTAAATCAAAAATTGAAGATACCCTGACTCAGGCATATACCCTGCCGCGCCGTGTTAAGCAGGCTGAATTCGTCGCACAGCTGGTGGCAGGCTTAAGAGCGGGTGATGCCGGCGTAATGATCGTGGTCCTGGGCGATCTCAATGACCAACCCGGGTCACAGCCCCTCAGCATCCTGGAGCAGTCCGGTCTGCAAGATACGCTCAGCGACATCCCCAGGTCAGATCGATACACCTATGTTTTCCAGGGAATTTCCCAGGAGATGGATTATGTGCTCGAGGATATCCGTGTGCCATTTACATTTACCAGTGTCAGTGCATATCATTTCAATGCGGATTTCCCTGCGGTATTTGCTGGTGTGAATGCATCCATTTACCGGAGTTCAGACCACGACCCTGTGGTCGTAGAAGTGATTTTCCCGAACCAGTTGGTTTTTATCCCACAGTCGTTGAATAAATAATGAAAACTCGCCTCGATTATTTCCTGTTAATTATCATTAGTGCTGTACTACTTTTTCTGCTTTTACTGCCACTACGCGCCTTTGCCGGTGATGGGGATGCCAACAATTACCTGCCCTTGATATTCAAGCCACCTTCTCCGGGCAGGCTTTTGATCAGTGAGGTCATGGCAAATCCGGCGGGTGATGAGCCGGATCTGGAATGGATTGAAATCTACAATGCGGGTGGGACTGAGCTGGAGCTGGAAGACTACAAAATTGGAGATGAGGAGATGTTGGGCGGGGACGAAGGTATGCTTCGTTTTCCGCCGGGATTGGTGATCGCCCCTGGGGAGGTGCTTGTTATCGCCAACCAGGCGCTTCCGTTTCAATCTACATATGGATTCATGCCAGACCTGGAAATCCGCGAATCCGATCCCTGCGATCCCGAACCTTTCCAAGTACAGTTCGTGGTCCGGAGGCAGCATCCTGTTATCCAACAACGGCGATGATGTTCTCATCCTGGGCGCTTCGGACGAGCTGGTAGATGCCGTTTCATGGGGGAAATCTTCGTTCGCCTTTAACCCACCGGTGCCAGACCCAAAGGAAAGCAGCACGCTCGAGCGTTTCCCGCCTGACAGCGATCATGACCGTGCCCAGGACTGGCGCCATCAGGCAAGTCCCGTCCCGGGTGAGGTGACTTTCCCATCACCCACACCGACATCGTCTGCAACCCCAACGCAAACTCTGACCGTTACGGCTTCACAGACTGCGACCTTGACTGGAACTTCAACCCCGACGATGACATCGACTGCGACTGCGAGCGCTACCATAACATTCACTCCAACACCTTCACCCTCCCCAACGGTTACTCTTACGGTGACGCCCTCCCCTTCACCAACTCTCACGATCACTGCAAGTTCTACAGTAACGATCACACCACTGTCTTCCCCAACCCCATCTCCCACTTTCACAACAACGCCTGCTCCCTCACCAACTCACACAGCCACTGCAACAAATACAATCATCCCTTCCCCAACCTGGACAAGCACCGCAACCTCAACGCCTTCTCCTTCCCCAACACCAACTATTACAGTTTCATCCGGGTTGCTGCTGAGTGAAGTTGTTTATGACTCAACCTGTAGTACCGACGCAAATTGCGAGTGGATCGAGATCTATAATGCCGGGAGCAGCCCGGTCGACATCAGCGAGTACAAGATCGGGGATGAGGAAGTATTTGGGGGCACCGAAGGTATGTTTAAATTCCCGGATGGCACGATGGTAGCCGCGGGACAGGCGATAACCATCGCCAACAAGGCGGTCGACTTTTATACTGTTTACGGCATCCAGCCTGATTTTGAGATATACGGCGAGGATGCCTCGGTTCCCAACATGGTGCGATATTCATCCTGGTCAACTGGCAGTGTACAATTGCACAATGATGGTGATGAGGTTTTGCTGTTGAATCCCCAGGACGAGATCATTGACGCCCTATCATGGGGGACCTCAACATCATTTATGGACCCGGCAGCAGCGGATGTTGCTGCAGGTCACAGCCTGGAGCGAAATCCGGCAAATCAGGACACCAATACATCGCAGGATTGGATCGACCAGTCCCAGCCCGAACCCGGCGCAGTACATATTCAATGACAAAGAGGATCTCAACACCCGTGAAAAAGCAATATTTAGAATACATTCTGGCAGGTTACCTGCAGGATTCTGGCAGGGTGGAGCTCGAGATCGAAAACTGGAGTAAGCTGTATTCCCAGGACAACACCCTGTTTGGTTATATGGCACCGAAAATGCCGCTTCAGGTTGCGGCTGTGGCTGCATTCCTGTATGAGCAAACGGGTGATGCGTCTTACGCGCACCATGCCAGGGATTTGCTGCTGCGTTACCCAGAATTTACCAGCCACTATCCTGCGGAAGCTGCGGCTCTCAGACCGGAATATTCTGATGGCGTCCCGCCCATGGATCACGTGTTCGATCCGCTGGTCTTCGCTCCTGCCTGCAAGCGCATCTGGTCGCAGATCTCTGCAGATGATCGCAAGACACTGGCGGACATCGCTGCCAGCAGCCTGCACCCGGTCTGGCGTTTTCCTGAATGGGGAGGGCATAACCGCGCCATGCTGCGGGCAGCTTCCCTGGCTGCCTGTGCCAGTGTCTTCCACGAGCATCCGTCTGCCGGCGCCTGGGTTGAACTGGCGGATGAGTTGGCGGAGGAAAGCTGGGGGCGTTGGAGTATCGAGGACACGATGATGTACCAGGCGCATTGGCTGAGGGCGATGATCGTTTATGCAGATGCCCGTCAGAAAACGGATCTACATGACCTCATCCAACCGCGTATGTACTTGAAGGCGATTGTGCAGCTGCTCTCCCCGCTGGGCATATTACCGGACTTTGGCGACAGCCACTGGCTGATGCACTCGCATTGGGAGTGGTTGTCCCTGCTGGAATGGGGGGCAGATGTTTACCAGGATGGCACCATGAAGTGGGCGTCAGAGAGAATATGGGAATTCCAAAAAGAGGAACCGCCCAACATTTATGCAGCGCTTGTCCTGACCCTCGCCTATTCCTGGTGTTCGGATGCGGTGACAGTCCGCGAGCCGGAGGGTGTTGACGACGCACTCGATGACCTGGTGATGAAAAAGCTGGTTACCCGCAGCGGCAGGGGTAGAGGCGCCGCCTATGCCTGTGTCAATTACCGCGATGAAGGGGATTACGCGCTCGTTGCACGGGATTATTTGCGCACCAACCTGGCTGTATCGGCAGAGAAAATGCACCATGGTCATTCAGATGAAGGCAGTGTTTCCATGCTGGTGCATGACGACACTTTGCTGCTGCATGAGAGCGGTTACCGCGAACAACCGCCGGACGGCATCTACCGGGCTGATGTTTACCACAACCGCGTGGTCTGGAGACCGGGGGTGCGCCTGCCTGAGGACGGTTGTTGGGAATTCTTGAAAGACCAGGGTCATTACCGACCTGTGCGAACTGAACGGCTTTACCAGAGTAAGCTGCTGGGGCTGGATTTCCAACGCATACGCACAAGTGACGAAATTCAGGGTATTGTTTGGGACCGCACGATCGTTTTCCTGCCGGATCAACCTTGCTGGCTCGTGATCGACAGCCTGCTCTCCGGGCGCACGCTGCCGCGCACGTTCAGTGCTTTATGGTGGACAACGGATGTGCTTGAGCAACAGGGGAGCTGGCTGCGCACGCATATCAGGGAGAGTCCAGAATTGGGAGAACAGGCGGAACGCGTCACTGTGGATCGCTTTGCCTGAAGTACCCTGGCAGGCGAACAAGGTATCGCTCGATAATGTGCGCCGAAGTTTCCAGGACGAGGTGATGGTCGCCTCAACGTGGAGCGGGGAGCATATCGCCGGTCGCTGTGTGAATTTTGTCAGCCTGCTTTTGCCGCAGCCTTATGACAACCTGCTGTCGGTGGATAAAGCCAGTGTGAGCGTGCTCCCTTGTTCGCCAGCTGGCAGGGCTATTGGAGTTGATTTGCGCATAGGCGCTGAAGAAGTTTTTATTGCACTGCTTAATGACCTGACCGCTTCCCGGCTTCAGGAAGACGTGCGCCCGCGCTATACCGCGCAACAGGGATGGTATGAAGTTGGACCGGTAGGGAGTGACAGCGCTGTGGTTGTGATGCGCGGCAAAGGTGCCGGCTTTGGGAAGTATAGGGCTGGGCTGCTCAATGGGACGCGCCTGGAGTACAAACGCGAGCAGGTTTTCCAGATGCTGCCCAACACCATGTTCGAGGAGGACCGCACCAGCCGGGTGGGGAGTGACCGCTCGATTCCGCTGGCAGGGAGAGATATAAAAAAGGGCTGTGAGTTATTTTTCTCACAGCCCTGGTTAGAAAAGATAAACGATCAGGCTACAGCGCCAGCCAGTTTGCGGATGACCATCACCACTTTTCCCTGGATTTCCACGGTATTTGGATCGTCAATGATGATCGGTTTCATGGTGGGGTTAGCGGGTTGCAGGCGCACGCCGCCCATTTTCTAGGTAGAAGTATTTCAGCGTTGTTTCGTCACGATCGTTCAGCCACACGGACACCATCTCGCCATTGAGCGCTTGTTGGGCAGGTTTCATGATGACGATATCTCCATCGTTGACCATGGCATCGATCATAGAATCTCCCTGGACTTCCAGGGCGAACAGGTCTTTGCTGCTTCGTTCTCTTCCCAACAGGCTGCTGGCGACAGACACCATGCTGTCTGAGTCGAAGATTGAGAAATCGGTGGATGGAACGGGGATGGGTTCGCCAGCCACGATTCTGCCGACAACCGGGAACTGCAACAGTTCATCAACAGCCTGGGCAACTGCCTGTGCTGAACGGCGTACGCTGGCTGCCGCTCGTGCGGTCACCGGCACACCATCCGGTTGTATCTCTGAGAGCGGCTTCACCACACGTATGCCGCGCGAGATACGCTCATCGCGCTCGATGTAGCCCATTTCTTTCAATTGTTCCAGGTAGTAATTAACCACGGAAGTCGAGGTGATGTTCGCCTCTGAACAAATCTCCCGGATTGAGGGTGGGTAACCGGCATTGGTCTGAAAATTTTCAAGCACTTCCAGGATTTTCTTCTGCCGTTCGGTAAGATGTTTGCTCCGTTTTCTTGCCATCATCATAGCTGCCTCCTGCGACCAAAACCCGGTCGGGTGGTTGGCGCAATACCCGGTATTAATATGGGATGCGCCAGACATAAATCGATTATTTGTGCTAACAATATATTATCAGAACATTCGTTCTGTGTCAATGGTTGTTTGGTGCCAATTTATTACTGGATGGATCATATCCATCACCTGCTGAGTATAATGACAGTTCAATGGGTATGAAATCTTCGCGGAAAATACGGCTCGGACATAATTATCCCATCCTGCCAGCCATCCTGGTTGTGCTCCTCGTGGTCAAGTTCCTGGATCCTTATCCTGGTTGGGCGGTTTTGCTCGTAGGTCTCGGCAGCGCCTGGCTGCTCTCATATATCTGGGCGCGCTCGCTGTCCAGAGGGCTGCGCTTCAGGCGTGAAGTACGCTTCGGCTGGGCTCAAGTGGGTGACCGCCTGGAGGAGCGTTTTACCCTGACGAACCACTCTTTCTTTCCGGCACTTTGGGCAGAAATCATCGACCACACCGACATGCCGGGATATTCAGCCAGCGCAGCGACCGGAGTGGGTGCGTATGCTGAAAACAGCTGGCTGACAGAGGGTGTGTGTTCAAAACGGGGGCAGTTCACCCATGGTCCCACCGTACTGCGCAGCGGGGATCCTTTCGGGATATTTACAGTCGAAATTACGGACCCTACTTCCATCGATATATTGGTCACACCTCCAATTACCCCAATGCACCACTTGAAGGTGCAGGTAGGTGGTTGGAGTGAGGAAGGCAGCCCACGCGAGCGGTCGCTTGAAAAAACTCTGGATGCATCGACGGTCAGACCTTACCTGCCTGGAGACCAGCGGCGTTGGATCCACTGGAGGACAACCGCACGGCGGTCTGAGTTATTCGTGCGTGTTTTCTCTGGGGCGCCGGCGGGGGATTGGTGGATCATCCTTGACCTGGATGCCTCGGTGCAGCTGGGTGAAGGGCAGGATTCAATCCTGGAACATGCCATCATCCTGGTCGCATCTTTGGCTGACCACGCCCTCCATCTTGGGAAAGCAGTGGGTCTGTGCATCAATGCTGAAACACCCACCTGGTTGCCGCCGAAATCGGGCGACGGCATGCGTTGGGAAATCCTGCGTGCGCTCGCGCTGGCATCACCTTCGCCAAGAAACCTGGCAGATTTTTCTGCCAGCCTGCCTCGGTCCAGCCACCGTAAAGCAAGTTATGTGGTGATCACCGCCAATACAGAATCTGATTGGTTCCAACCCTTCCTGCCATCCAGCGCGAGTTCTATCACGCCGACAGCACTGCTGTTGGATCCGGAGACATACGGTGGTGAGGGTGATGCCCTAGCCTGCCGCGCAGCACTGCACAAGGTGGGTGTCCCGGCACAGATTATCCCCAGGGACGCATTCGACCGTCCGGACGTCCGTCCCGGAAGGCAGGGCGCCTTGCAGTGGAAAGTCACCCCCTCCGGTCGTGCCGTTCGCCATGAGTTCCACTCCCCTTCCAGGATGGAGGAAGATCGCATGAACGTGCAGTACGAATCCTGGGACGGCTGGGTGTTAATGCACCTAAGGCGTATCCTCAGCCGAATTGGGGCGGATTTTATCATTCAGTTCAGCTTGTTATGTGTGCTTTATTCAAGCGTCATTTATGCGGTAATAGAAATGGTGCCGCGGATTGAGGCATCCGCGCTTTGGCAGCCGGTGATTGGGGGGATGCTGGTCGGTTGGGTTACGGCAGCCTCGCGCCTGAAAAGCTGGAAAGCGTGGATCATAATCACAGCTGCCGGTTTTTGCCTGATCGCTGGGAGCCTGGGAAATTTGGGAAGGTCAACGCTTGAAACCTTGTGGTGGGCAAATGCACTCGCCACCAAACAGTACGTGAATGTGAATGGCACCCCGGCTTCGTTCCTCTTGGAACTGCGCCTCCTGCTTGAGCAGTTTCTGAACTTCTGGGGAAACCTGTTAGTGATCATTTCACGCACCGAGGTGTGGATTTTCAACCTGGTCCAGGCAAATGCCCAATTTGATGCCATGGTGACTGTTCTGATATGGGGCATGTCGATATGGCTGATGGCAGCATGGTCGAGTTGGGTGCTGCGCCGGCGGCGAAGACCGGTTGCCGCGGTCCTGCCTGCTGGTATCTTCCTCTCCACCAGTATGGCTTACACGGGAGCCAGTGTCACACCGCTCCTGGGTCTCATCGGATCGACCCTTTTATTAATGGCATGGAACGGATTCAGCCGCAGGATGGACAGCTGGCTTCACGAAGGTGTCGATTATGCCGAGGACCTTCGCCTGGATGTCAATGTAACGGCTATCGTATTGACAGTAGTTTTTGTTCTCGCAGCCTGGATGGCACCGGTGTTTTCTATCGAGACGATCGGTGACCTGGTGAGGCGTTTACGCCCGGCGATCAGCAGCAGCAACCAGGATACTGCCAGATCACTTGGATTGGAAATTATCCAGACGGCGCTGCCGAAAACGACAGAAGTTCCAGCCCGAAAATTAAAAACCAGTTTGAGCAGCTCCGATCTGCCCCGCCAGCATCTGCTGGGATCGGGTCCTGAGTTGTCCGAAGCATTGGTGATGACGGTTTCCACCGGGGAACTGCCCCGCCTGCCGTATGATTTGGCTGAATTATCAGCACAGGGCAATTTGCAGATTCCACGTTATTACTGGCGCGCCGTGACTTATGATACCTACACCGGTCACGGTTGGCAGACATCGTTGACCGAATCGGTCAGTTATCCTGCCGGTGAAGCCACCCACCCGGGGTTCATCCTCTTCCCGGATGAGGGGAGGCAGCAGCTCATCCATCCTGCCTTCAAAACACCCGGTACGCACCTGTTGAACCAGGTTGTCACCCCGGCTTTGGATTTCAATGGGATGGTATTTGCTGCCGGAGAAATGTTGGGCATTAACAACGGCTACCGGATTTTATGGAGAATGCCCCCTGATCCAACCCAGGGACCACAGGGCGATCAATTTGCGGTGATCAGTCTGGAAAACGCTCCAGCATATCTGGCGTGGTCTTCAATCTCTCGGGTGAGCGCTTCCCAGCTGCTGCTGACTGAGGGAGTTCCATATCCTGACTGGGTTCTGGAACGCTACCTGTCCCTGCCGGAGGATCTGCCCCAGCGCGTGATTCAGCTGTCCCAGGATGTTACCGCCGGGGCAGGGAACGCTTACCAGAAATCAGTTGCCCTTCAGACGTACCTGCGATCAATCCCCTATTCGTTGGATCTGCCGCTTCCTCCTTCAGATCAGGATGTGGTCGACTATTTCTTGTTCGACCTGAAGCAGGGATATTGCGACTATTATGCTTCGGCGATGGTGGTGATGGCGCGGGCTGTTGGGCTTCCCGCCCGTCTGGTAATCGGTTACGCCAGCGGGGATTACAACCCGGAAAAAGCGGTCTACAGCGTAAGTGAGGCGAATGGGCATTCATGGCCCGAGATATATTTCCCCGGGTACGGGTGGGTCGAATTCGAGCCTACCGCAGGACTCCCGGAAATTGAGCGACCTGCCGGGGATTTGCCTGAAATGGCAGAATTAGCTCCTCTGGTCCTTCCAGCCCCGCAAACTCTCATCACACCTCGAGATTTGCTGCCCCTCCTGGCAGTGTTCGCCGGGGTCACTGTGCTGGTAATGGCGGCATGGCTTGCCAGTGAACCCACGCGTTTGATGCGCATGGCGCCGTCAAAGTCGGTTCAGGCTGTGTTCAAACGCCTGTATAGGGGGAGCAAGAGAATAGGTTATGAACCGCACGCGGGCGACACTCCGAAGGAATACGCGCAGCGTTTGGCACAAAAACTTGTTGATTCCCCATTCCCTGTTTTAACCGCCCGTTGGTTTGAGGGGAGTAAACAGGCTCTTGACCGGATTGCCAATGCCTACTCTTATTCGATTTACAGCCACCACCGCCTGACTTATTCTGACCGCGAAAGGGTGTTGGGCGCGTGGAACTGGCTGCGCTGGCGGTTGTATATAGGCAGGCTGCTGCGCAGTCGAAAAACCGGACCGGCAGATCATGATATCAGCATGGAAAAATAACGGTCGAAGTGGCATAATTACACAACCACACTATGGACATATACACACGATTGGTCAACCTGCGCCGTTCGCGCTGGCTCAGGAAGCCGGCATATTTCTTTCTAAAACTGCTTGGCGTTGAAATACCCCTATCCGTCCAGGTTGGAGCCGGGTTTCAGTTGGAGCACGGCGGTTTTGGGACGGTAATACACTCTAAAACTGTGATCGGTGAACGCGTCAAAGTGTATCCTGGCGTTTCGGTGGGCAGGGCGGATATCTACCGTCCGGCAGACCGCTCAAAATTTGTCGGGGTAGCCATCGGCGATGACGCTATACTGTGCCCAGGCTGCCGTATCCTGGCAAAAGAAGGCGTCCTTCAGGTAGGCAGCGGCAGCGTGATTGGGGCAAACGCCGTCCTGCTTGAATCTACAGGTGAATGGGAGATCTGGGCAGGGATACCGGCGCGAAAGGTGGGTGTTCGGGAGCGAGACGAATCTTGATTTCGATCTGCCTGGTGCCGCGGCTGCATGGAGCCGGGATAACGGCGGTTGGCGGGATGGTGTCCTTCCAGCACCGTCTGGCGAAGGGTTTGGAAGCACGCTCAATGCGGGTAAGTTATGACCCGGATGATCTGGACATCTCATCCATATTAGTTGTTGGCGGAACACGCCAGCTGGCTAAGTTGTGGCGTGCACGCCGGAGAGGCGTGCGTCTTGTCCAACGCCTGGACGGGATGAACTGGCTTCACAAGGTGGCTGACGGCGGTAGCACGGGTGGCAGCCACAAACCATTGAGGCGCAGACCAAAACAAGGCAAGGATTTGAGGCACTATATTAGGGCCGAATACAGCAACTGGCTGATGCTGCTGATCCGCAACCGCCTGGCACATGCAGTCATTTACCAGAGCGAGTTCGCCAGGAATTGGTGGCAGCGTGAGTATGGGGATGCCGGAGTTGAACATACCGTCATCCATAATGGGGTGGACCTGGATGAGTTTACGCCCAATGGAGACGGCAGCCCACCGGATGAATTTTGGCGCCTGCTCCTGGTTGAGGGCAGTTTGATGGGCGGTTACGAGATGGGGTTGGAAAGCGCGGTTGAGCTGGCGGTGAAGCTTGCAGATTGTCTGCAGCAGGATGCGCACAAATCGCTGCGCCGTCCAGTTGAGTTATGCGTGGCAGGGAAGGTCTCGCCGGAGGTAAAAAAGGAATGGCAAGGGAGGTTGAGCGCATTGGGTTCATCGGTGGAGCGGCAGACTTTTCGCCTGAATTGGGCTGGTCTCGTGCCGGGTGAGCGCGTCCCCCAGCTGGATCGAACGGCTCACCTGCTCTTCTCGGCTGATCTCAATGCCGCCTGCCCAAACTCGGTGATCGAAGCGCTTGCCTGCGGGCTACCGGTGGTGGCTTTCAACACTGGCGCTCTCAATGAGCTTGTCCGTGGAGACGCGGGCAGGATAGTGGCTTATGGTGGTGATCCGTGGAAGTTGGATCCGCCTGACACAGACACGCTGGCCGCGGCTTCGCTCGAGGTGCTGCAAAACCTTGACCATCACCGTAAGGCTGCCAGGCAGTGTGCGGTGGACGGTTTTAATATCGACAGGGTGGTCGATGATTACCTGCGGGTGTTGATAGATGGCTGACTCTGGTAAGAGGAATATGCAGCCATCACCCCCGCGCCCCTCAGTGGTCATGAGTGCTGCTGCCTTCGCAGCCCGTTTGCTACCAAACGGGATCAAACGACGTCTTTACCAGGTCAAACCGCTGGCCTCACGCCTTCGAGAGAGCCTGAACCGCGCTGTCCCGGAAGGCTTAGGACAGGTGCAGGTGGCAGCCGGCGCGCTGGCGGGATTGGACTTGTGCCTTGATTTGCAAACGGAGAAGGATTACTGGTTGGGCACATACGAGATGGAGCTGCAGCAGGCGATAGCAGATTGGGTCCAGCCTGGCTGGGTGGTTTATGATGTTGGCGCCAATATTGGCTACATCAGCCTGGTGTTTGCCCGCAGGGTGGCTGCTACCGGTCAGGTGCATTCGTTCGAAGCGCTTCCGGCGAATGTCGAGCGTTTGAAAGTCAACATCGCCTTGAACGACCATCTGGCGGCTTTTTATCCGCTCCATACAGCCGTGGTAGAACGCTCTCGAGAGGTTGAATTCCTCGTCGGACCCTCACATGGGATGGGCAAGGCGGTCGGCTCTGCTGGCAGGGATGATATCGAATACAGCGAGACTCTAAGAGTGCCAGGAATGTGCCTCGACGATTACGTTTTCAGCCTGGGAAACACGCCACCACAGGCGGTCAAGATGGATATCGAAGGGGGCGAGGTGTTAGCGTTGAAAGGGATGCTCAAATTGTTGGCGCAGTTTTCGCCAGTGTTTTTCCTCGAGCTGCACGGTGAAACAGCAGCACGCCAGAGTTGGGAGATGCTGGTTTCCGCCGGTTACCGCATCCTTAAAATGCAGGCTGCAGGCAGTTATCCACCGGTAGCCTGCGTGAACGACCTGGATTGGAAAGCGTACCTCGTGGCGGTAAAAGATTGATGGGCGCGAATGGGTTCCAATTTGAGGGACGACTTGGAATACAGCAGCGCGTCTTGCCCGCCTATCGCACCGGATTCTTCAACATGTTGGCTCAAGAATGCCCGGGTGGTTTGAGCGTCTTTGCCGGTGAGCCGATGCCAGAAGAGACCACATCATCGGCAAAGAGCCTCTCTCCAGCCAGGCTTGTCCCCGCGCGTAATCTCAACTTCCTGCACACCACATCTCCGATCTACCAATGCTGGCAATTGGGGGTCTGTGAGCTGGCTGAAAGAGTGGCAGCCTGCTGTTCTCATTGTCGAATCGAATCCGCGCACGCCCAGCACGCGGCTGGCAGTGCGCTGGATGCACGCCCATCACAGACCGGTTTTGGGGTGGGGGTTGGGTTCACCAGAGATGAGAGGTGGGTTCAAAGCACTGCGCGAATGGATACGCTACTCGTTCTGGCATACATTGGATGGCATGATCGCCTACAGCCAGCGCGGGGCGGAAGATTACTGCCGCCTGGGTTTCCCGGTCGAGAGAATTTTCGTCGCACGTAATGCGGTTTCGCCCAGACCGGAGTGGCAGCTGCCGGAGCGACCGGAAGGGTTCGAGGGGTGCCCCAGGTTTTTATTTGTTGGTCGACTGCAGTGGCGTAAACGCATCGACAACCTTTTGAAAGCCTGTGCGGCTCTGCCTGAACACCTGTCTCCCCGCCTCATCATCGTTGGTGATGGTCCAGCGCGGGCTGAGTTCGAATCCCTGGCACAGCAGGTTTACCCACAGGCAGAATTCACCGGCGCCCTTTATGGGAGGGACCTTGAGAACAAATTCAGGGAAAGCGACCTGTTCGTTTTGCCCGGTTCGGGTGGTCTGGCAGTCCAGCAAGCCATGACCTTTGGTCTGCCGGTGGTTGTGGCGGAGGGCGACGGCACACAGGACGACCTCGTACAACCGGAGAACGGCTGGCTGATAACGCCGGATGATCTGGATGCGCTGACATCCGCCCTGAACCAGGCTGTGTGTGACCCGGCAGCTCTGAGACGCAAAGGAGCGGCTGCGTTTAAGATGGTGGTGGACGAAATCAACCTCCAGGCGATGGCTGAGTCTTTTTGCGCCGCGGCTGGGACCATCCAGCGATTGGGCATCCGCTAGGGAGGGGGTTATGCGCATTTTATTCGTTGCGGATGGTCGTTCAGCGATTGCCCTGAATTGGATCGGGGGCATAATTGCCAGGGGGCACGAAGTACACCTTTTATCTACTTTCCCTTGCGAAACCCAGATAGGGCTGGCTTCGCTGGAATTTGTGCCTGTAGCGTTCAGTAAATTGAAATCTGAAAAGGCAGGCGCCTCAAGCGCGGCATCTTCTAGAAGACTCGGCGGGGCTGCTCTCGTCAGGGTGAGGACAGGTCTCCGCCAGTGGCTTGGACCACTCACGTTTGCCAGCGCGACGCGCCAGCTCAGGGCGGCAATCGAACGCGTGCAGCCGGACCTGGTACATGTCATGCGCATCCCTTACGAGGGCATGGTGGCTGCACTGGCAATGGAAACGACCAATCTACCGCTGTTGGTTTCCGTGTGGGGCAATGACTTCACACTGCACGCGCCTTCAACCCCCTGGATGAGCGCCTACACCAGACGCGCTCTTCGAAGGGCAGATGCCCTGCACGCAGACTGCCGCAGGGACGTGCGCCATGCCGTCCATTGGGGATTCGATCACTTGCGTCCGTCCCTGGTGCTCCCAGGGGCAGGCGGCATCCAATTGGACCTGTTTCACCCGGCCGCGCATCCGGATTTGCAGGTTATGGAGAGGACACCGGTTTTGATTAATCCCCGCGGTGTGCGCGCTTATGTGCGCAACGACACGTTTTTTAAGGCGCTGCCGCTGGTTGTGCAACGGTTTCCGAATTGCAGGATTTTGTGCACCGGGATGATGGGTGACGGGAAAATTGAGCGCTGGGTGGAAGAGCTGGGTTTACGCGCTCATGTGGATCTTCTTCCAGTACAAACCAGAGTTCAGATGGCAGCCCTCTTCCGGGGCGCCCAGCTGGCTGTCTCACCGACCACGCATGACGGCACACCGAACACGCTGCTGGAAGCAATGGCATCGGGCTGCCTGCCGGTCGCCGGGGATCTCGAATTGATCCGCGAGTGGATCACACCGGGCGTTAATGGTTTACTTGTGGATGCCGGGGATCCGGGAGCGATTGCCGAGGCAATCATGGTCGGATTTGAGAACCCTGATCTGTGTCGAAGGGCAGAAGCCATCAACCGGCGCTTGATCGCTGAAAGGGCTGAATTCAACCATTGTATGCTGGAAGCTGAAAACTTCTACCAGCGATTGTGATTTAAAAGATAATCGGTCCCTTTACACAAAGGACACAAAGAATTTCACAAGAACCACGAAGGTTAAATATGAATTGCGTGACCCTCAGCTCCGTGCGCGGCTTCCATCAGCACCTCGCTCAGCGTGGGGTGGGCGTGCACGTTGCGGGCAATCTCCGCAGGTGTGAGTTCCATCATCTGCGCCAGGGTCAGTTCGGGTAAAAGTTCGGTCACTTCTGGACCGATCATGTGCGCGCCGAGGATTTCACCGTACTTCGCATCGGTGACAATTTTCACCCAGCCTCCGGACTCACCCAGCCCGAGTGCTTTGCCGTTTGCCTGGAAGGGGAAACGCCCAATCTGCACCTCGAAGCCGCGTTCTTTCGCCTGTGCTTCGGTCATCCCGAATGAAGCTACCTGCGGCTGGCAGTAAGTGGCACGCGGCATCATTTCGTAATTCAAGGTAACTGTTTCTGCGCCAGCGATGCGCTCTGCACACACGATTCCTTGTGCCGAACCGACATGTGCCAGCATCAATTTTGCGGTCACATCACCGATCGCCCAAATCCCAGGGACATTGGTCGCCATGCGCCCATCGATCTCTACCGCGCCGCGCTCACTCACCCTGACGCCGACTTCTTCCAGACCCAGGCCGCGCCCGTTGGGTCTGAAACCGATTGCCACGAGCGCCTGGTCTGCTTCCAGGGTTTGTTCACCTTTCTCGTTGGATACGTTTACGCGCACGCCGGTTTTGGTCGCTTCCAGGCTGTTCACCTTCGTCCCGGTCAGGCTCTTGATTTTGCGCCGGGTGAAAGCCTTTGCCAGCTCAGTGCCGATTTCTTCATCCTCCAGCGGCACCAGCCCGGGCAGCATCTCCACGATGGTGACCTCCACGCCGTAAGAATTCCATACGGTGGCGAACTCAACCCCGATTGCCCCGGCGCCGATGATCACCACCGATTTGGGCAGGTTTTCCTGCAGAATTGCTTCGTGGTAGGTGAGGATCTTTTCGCCGTCTATCTCCCACCCAGGCGGGACAGCCGCGCTGGCACCGGTGGCGATGACGATGTTCTTTGTCTTCAGTTCAATTGTCTTGCCATCCGCATCCGTAACGCTCACGCTGTCGGCAGCGGTAACCCTGGCTTCACCCATGTGTACATCGATGTTGTTCTTGCGCATCAGGAAACCGACACCTTTGGTCAGCCGGTCGGAAACCTGCCGGCTGCGTTTAACCGCTACACTGTAATCCAGAGTGAGGTTCTCAAACGAGAAACCCAGCTCTCTGCCGCGCTCGCGCAGCGTGTGGGCGACATCGGCGTTCTTGAGCAATGATTTACTTGGGATGCAGCCAATATTCAAACATACCCCGCCCAGCCACTGCTTGTCCACAATGGCCGTTTTCAACCCTAATTGGGTAGCGCGGATGGCGCAAACGTAACCTGCTGGTCCGGCGCCAATGACAATGACATCGTATGAGTCCATGCACTTCTCCTTGTGTTATTTGGACTTGATTGCGCGGAGCAGCGCAATGTGTTCAGTCCAGTTGTTTCTATGCGTTATCTGCAAATGGTTGCGTCAGGCGGGTCTGATTAACCTCGCCAGGTTAAAACGTCACGCAAAGCTAAGAAATTATACTCGAAACACCCGCGGCAATCAGGTGCATGTACGCTTTAAAATCAGCCGCACGGCTTATGACCAGCCTTCGAGGACATTAACCACCTTGCCCAGGAAATGGTCGGCTATTGCGCCGTCCAGGATGCGGTGGTCAAAAGTCAGGCTCAGGTAAACCATCGGTCGGACGGCGATTGAATCTTCTCCGAATTCATCTTCGATCACCACCACCCTTTTCTGAGCTGCACCCACGCCCAGGATGGCACACTGTGGGGGATTGATCGCCGGGATGGCGAACAGGGAACCGCTGACGCCGTGGTTGGTGATGGAGAAGGTGGCTGATTGGACGTCCTCCGGTTTAAGTCTCCCTGATCGTGCCAGGGCGCTTAATTCTGAGATGGAACGCGCCAGCTCTAGCAGCGTTTTCCCGGCGCTGTCCTTAATCACTGGGACGACCAGACCGGCATCGCCCAGGGAGACCGCCATCCCGATGTGGATGCCCCGGTGCAGGATGATGCCCTCCTCACTCCAGGAGGCGTTGACCATGGGATACATCAGTAAAGCCTGTACGGTTGCAGCGGTGAAATAAGCAGTGTAGGTGAGGTTGACTTCAGTTTTTAAAAAATCATCCTTATGAGCTTTACGATGTGCGATCACACGGCTGAGGTCGGCTTCCATCAGCGTGGTGACGTGCGGTATAGTTTGCTTACTGAGCGACATGCGCGTTGCGATGGCGCGGCGCAATGGACTCAAGGGCACAATTTCATCACCGTCTGTTAGCGCCTGTTCGGGAACCGGCACAATATTTTTAGAATCCAGGTATGTCAAAACATCTTGCTTGGTGATCCTGCCGTCCAACCCGCTGCCCGTAACCTTGCGCAGGTCGATGCCCACCTCGGACGACAGCCTGGCGACCACCGGAGAGATGAAACCCAGCTCCCTGTGTCTGCCGGGCTTAATTGTGGATTTGGTCTGGACAGGTTTATTGCCTTGGGGTTGTTCTTCGGGCGCAATGATGGATGTCCCCTGATTCGCTTCATCCGCTGAGATCAGTGCAACCACGCTGCCAGCCTGGATCGTTGTGCCTGCAGGTACGAGGATCTCTGTCAGGATACCGCTGGCTGGGCTGGGGACTTCGACATCGATCTTGTCTGTGTTTACTTCGACCAGCGCCTCATGCTCTTCGACGCTTTCACCCACCGACTTGATCCAGCGTACGATGAAGGCTTCATCGACTGACTCGCCGAATTGGGGCATGAAAACTTCAACTAGATTAGAGACCATAACTCTCCTGGCGTGAAATGGGATTCATCCTGCCCTAAAAAAGGGGGGATAACGGGTAGGATCATTCTCCGACATTAGAAAATATACAGCTTCAAAGATGTTCTGCGGGTTGGGTTTCGACCAGTGGTCTCCATCTGAGCCGTAAGCTGGGCGGTGTGCTTTGCCCGAAATTGTGACCGGAGCACTATCGAGCCATTGAAATCCCCCCTGGTGTTCCAGCACATGTTGGAGCATGTACGCCGTTGTCCCACCAGGCACATCCTCATCGACCAATACCAGCCTGCTGGTTTTCTTCACCAATTCGACGATCCTGTTCTCCCGGTCGAACGGCAGCAGGCACTGCGCATCGATCACCTCGATGGATATTCCCACATCCTGCAGCATGGCGGCTGCGGCAAGAGCCACACTGCAGCTGGCGCCATAGGTGACCAGGGTCGCATCGCCCCCTGTGCGCAGAACCTCGGGAATGCCCAACGGCACGGTAAATTCACCCAGGTTGGTCGGTACCTTTTCTCGGATACGGTAGCCGTTCAGCACCTCGATAACAATAGCGGGTTCTTCTGCGCGCAGTAAGGTATTGTAAAAACCGGCAGCCTGGGTCATGTTGCGCGGTACCAGCACGTGAATACCCCTCACCAGGTTGATAATCCCTGCCATCGGCGACCCGGAATGCCAGACACCTTCCAGGCGGTGACCGCGTGTGCGGATGATGACCGGCGCCCTCTGCCCACCCCTGGTGCGCCAATGCAGGGTGGCCAGGTCGTCAGAGAGAACCTGCAGTCCGTAGAGGATGTAATCCAGGTATTGGATTTCGGCTATTGGGCGCAGTCCGCGCATTGCCATACCGATCGCCTGACCGATGATGGTTGCCTCACGGATGCCGGTATCTGTGATGCGCAGGTCGCCAAATTTTGCCTGCAGCCCGCGAAATCCCTGGTTGACATCGCCGAGGCGACCGATGTCTTCTCCAAATGCAACCAGCCTCGGATCACGCTCAAAAGCGGCTTCGAAGGCTTCGTTCAATAACTCGAATCCCATCACCTCAACAGTGTCCTTGGCGTAAACAGGCTGTACAGCCTGCACCTGTAGGGCAGAGCGCGCTGATTCGTCCTGCAGGTGGCTGCTGATCTGGGCATTTGCCTGCAAGTGGATCCTTTTACGCCATTCGATGATGGGCTGTCTGACAGCCTCAGGCTCATGGCGAAGTTGTACCAGGGCTTCCAGGCTGGCAGCATCCAGGTCACGGAGTAATGGGGTTGGCAGGGCGGTCAATTTCTGGATGATCAGCTCTAACCTGGTGCGGATGCCGTCACTGCCAGGAACACTCGCCAGCATTTCCAGCATCTGCCTGCGTTTATCCAGGATGGGCGATTGGAAGGCTTTGAACGCAGCCTCGCGGCTGGTTTCTACCGCTGACCTTTCTTCCCTTTCGATTTCAGCCAGCTCAGTCTCTGTCACTATGCCATCTGAAAGCACCCATTCACGCATAATTTTTATCGCATCGTGTTCCTTCTCCCAGTCCAGGCGTTCTTTTGACTTATAACGCTCCTGGCTTCCGGAAGTGGAATGTCCCAGTGGTTGGGTGAGCTGGATGGCGTGGATGATTGCCGGCACGTGTTCTTCCCGTGCCCTGGAAGCGGCTTGCGCGTAAGTGTCGATCAATGAGGCATAATCCCATCCTGCGACCGTGTATATGTCGAATCCCCTGCAGTCGAATTCTTCCGTGCGCTGGAATCCTTTCAGGATCTCGGAAAGGTCGCCTTTGACCATTTGCAGCTCATTGGGCACGGAGATCCCGTATTCATCATCGTAAATGGTGATGACTGCAGGGACTTGCAGCACACCGATGGCATTGACTGCCTCCCAAAAAATGCCTTCCGAGGTAGCTGCGTTGCCGATGGTTCCAAAGGCAACCTCGTTCCCGTCCGACGAGAACATGGTTTGGTTTTTTAAGCCATCCAGTTCGCGGTACAGCAGGGATGCTGCTGCCAGACCCACCAGGCGCGGCATCTGTGCAGCTGTTGGGGATACATCTGCGGAAGAGTTGGGGATTTGGGTCAGATCCTTCCAGCTGCCATCCGCGTCGAGGCTGCGAGTAGCAAAGTGTGCCACCATCAGCCTGCCGCCTGTCGCTGGTTCTGCCTCCAGGTCGGTGTGCGCATAGAGCTGGGCGAAGAATTGCTGCAGGGTCAGCTGCCCGATGGCGAACATGAAGGTCTGGTCGCGGTAATAGCCTGAACGGAAATCTCCCGGTTGGAAGACTTTCGCCATGGCAATCTGAACGATCTCCTTGCCATCCCCAAAGATGCCAAACTTTGCTTTCCCGCTGATCACTTCCCTGCGACCGACCAGGCTTGCCTGCCGGCTGCGATATGCCAGACGGTAATCTTGAAGAATTACCTCAGCACCTGCGTGAAATTGGTTCGTCTCAATTTTGCTGATCTTTAATCCCATTAAGTCTCAAAAGTTACTAATAAGATGGGTTCTTCGCTGTGATTGCTCTATCTTGAACTTCACCCCAGGATCTCTGCCAGTTTAGCAACGGGGACTGCCGTCCAGGGTATTCCCGGAATCTGTAAAGCATGAACCTGCCGGAAAAACTCTGCCTGGGGGTGGTTCTTCAGAGTGTTGTTCTCCGGGGAATCAATATCAGTTTTTTCGATAGCCTTTTTTAGGCGTCCAAGTCCTTCCGCGAAAATCGGCAGTCCGGTCTCATAAGCTCGCTGGAAGTCCCTCCAAATTTCCCTGGATGGAGTTTCCTGAAGTGAATGGAAAACGCCGTTAAGAATATGGCTGTCGCTGAGTCCCGGGTAATACTGGCTCATATTGTTAACTGCAGTTCTTAAAAGATAATGCTGGGGGTTGAGTGTTAGCAAGATATACCCCCCTAACGCGCCGGCAACCGGCTCGATCCACTTGGCGTAGAGCAGTTCCTGGGCATTCTGATCCGGTTCTTCAAGACGCCCGGCGAAATAGGCGCGCTGGATCAGCTCCGAGCGCTGCAGCACCGGGAAACGGGCGAGGTTTTGCCGGCTGTCGAATTGTTCCCCAGGCACCAGGGTGGGCAGGTATTGGAAAAGTTCAACCAGCCCATTCTCATCCTGGGTGAAGATCACCAGGGATAACCGGTCTGGAAGCACCGACACGGCAAAGGCAACGGGCTCCTGGTCGGGAGTTCTCGACGGAGAGCCAGTAGGCGCCAGGAGGCTTTTCCCAGGCGAACTCACCAAGACCTGGCATTGTTTGTACCAGGTGCGGAGGTTGGGGCGTTGGTTCAATGATCTCGAGGGTAGGCAGCGGAGGCATCAATGGACCCGGTTCTTCGGGCAGGATGCCAGGGGGACTCGTTCATCCTGTGCCCAGCAAGCCAGCCTGATCTGAGAGAGGTACCATTCAGAAGTTTGCCAGTCAGTGCTCTCGACACCCAGGATGATCTGGATTCCACTGGTCGCGCCAGGATGGGTCAGTTCCGTAAAACCACTCACACCTACCTGGCGCAGCTTGTAACCGTAGTGCTCTGAATACTCTTCCCTTTCGTTTACCGCCCCGCCCGCCAGAGCGAGCAGGGTCGAGGTCTTCGCGGTGCCGATAGGTCCCATCGCTTCGGAGGGTTCCACCATGTTATTCCCATAGACCTCGATACCGGTTCTCTGGGTTAATTCCTTGAACATAACCGACGCTTGCGGCGCTGGGGCGTCAATTTCTATTTCTTCATTTTCTCCGGGGAAGAGCTCAATTAACTGCTCAGAATACTTGCCTTCCGGTGTGTACATGCGCGCGCGGTAAAAGCCCGGGGGCATGTTATAAACATAAAGGCTGCCATTATTGACTTGAAGCTCCCGTTGTCCGGTATCATCCACCAACGCCAGACGTGCAAGCTGGTCCCAGGAGCGGATGGTTATCTTTCCAGGTTTGGCGCTTTCCAGCCCGCGCCCGGTCTCGCTTCCCTGGAAATTCATCAACCGATCCCATTCGGTGACGGAAATAGCACCGGCATCAAAATTGACTGCCAGCGTTTTACTTGAATACAGCTCGATGGGGTAATAAGGTCTGCCCGACTTGTGGTTGGAGGCTGCGGCGCGCAGGCTGTAGCGGCGCGGCTCCAGGGAAAAAATTAATGGCAGCTCTCCCGGGGCGCTGCGCCGTTCCACTTCACCGCCCAAATGCCCGATGACGATTTCCGCGGAGGGTGCGATCTCTGCCGGCAGCAGGTCAACGACCAGATCCTCGTTATTGAAGCTGCCAGCGGGAAAACGCCCGAGGACAGGCAATCCGGCACCTTGCTCACGCGTCTCCCGTTTGGGAACCTGGATCAGGTCGCTGCCAATTTCGATCCTTCGGTTACTGACTTTCTCCTCAACGTATTTGAACAGGCTTTCCCAGGTCACCAGGTACTGCTGCTCATCATCGGAGAACACCTTCGCACCCCCTTTGCCATCCAGACCATCCAGCAAAGCACCGGTGAAGGCGCCCTGCTCGTTAACCTCCGTAGCCTTCAACCCGGATGAGGTTGCGTACATAATAAACTGGGGTGGGTAGGGTATCTGTGGCTCGCCAGGATTGTCCAGATCGCTAATACGGAAGGATTTTTCGAAGGGAATATTCCGGCAGGCATCGATAAAGAAGAACTGTTCCTGGAATTGGGTCGCTAAGAAGCGGTCATAAATTGAGCGCAGACTGATCGCTTTGTTTGTGAGCATATCCGTGAAATCGCTGGGCACAATCCCGTTGTAGAGGGCGAAATTATTGACCGTGGAAAGACCATGACCGCTGAAATGGAAGAATAACCGCTCTCCCTGTCCATCGCTGCGCTGTACAAGCTGCTCGATTGCCAGGACGATGTTGTCCCTGCTCGCCTGCAGCAGGCGGACACCGGGAATTGGAGTACTCTGGGGGACTGGATCCAACAGCAGGTACATATTGCGTCCCGGAACATTTCCCCCCTCTGGCTTGAGCAGCCAGGTCATCATTTTCTGAGCGTCACTCACCGCGCCGTTCAGGCAGACTGAAGGTTTCCAATATTGGTTGACCCCGATGACGATCGCCCAATTACCCATCTTCCACCTCACCAATCTCCCAGCTGGAGCAGACCCAATTCATCAACAAGCCGGTCCGTCCCGTCATCCTCCACGTTTTCCAGGGCGCGCAGCCCGATGTTCGATGTCAGCGGTTTGTAGGCAGTATAGATGCCCTGGTCGTAATACAGGCGCACTGCCTGGAAGCCGAAAATGAGCGGTTCGGGCGCTTCGTAGGTGGCTTTGGTGGTTGTCTCTGCCTCACCCGAAACCTTGACCTCTCCGCCGACAATCTCCTGGATCACGGGGATTTTTACTTCCAGCGCGGTGCCATCCTTTTTTCGCGCTTCCACGGTGAATTTGGTGCTCTTGATCGCCGCATTGATGATATAAAGCTCATCCGCTTCCAGCAGGTTTGCGACGTGCCGGGAATAGGGGTTTACATCGGCATCCCCCAGGAACTGGTCCAGCTGGGTGATCTTGACACTGTCCTCGTAAACATCCTCGAATTCGAATACGGAGGTGCGTGCGCCTTCGTAGGCTGCTTCAAGACCAAGGCTCGATCCGCCGATTGCACCAATGATGGTGCCCAGGATGTTCAAACCGATGCCGATGTTCATGCTGCCGGTACGCTGTCCGGAGATGTTCGCAGCGCGCACATCCCGGCGCACTTCGGGTAAAGGGATTGCTTCACCCGCGACGAGGATGTCTGCCAGGTCTCCTAACCTCCCCAGGCTGCGACCCTGGCGTTCGAGCACCTGCAAGGGTGCTATATCCGCCTTGGGAAGGCGCACAACGTTGTACCCGTATGATTTCAAATGGGCGACAAATGGGTCTGTACACAGCATAGATGATCCTCCTTTGGCGTTTACAGGATTTGATCGTCAGACAGCCCTGAAGTTCATGGCTACAATTTGGTAATTCCAGACCGATTATATCACCTTCAGCATTTGTCACATTTTCATGTCTGGCAGGTCGGATTTTCAATGATTAATTTCCCAAAGTCTTATTATTCTCCTGAAAATAGCTGGTCTATTTCCACGCAAGGTTTAGACCTTACAAAATCGTAAAGACTTTGGATGCAGCTTATGTTAAACTGACTAAAGCGCTTTGGTGATCATTTTAGAGCTAATTTATGTCGAAAATTGGGAGGCAGCGTTGAATGGGTCATCCGAATTGCTCCTGGCATTATTTGATTTTGTTCCCGTGCTTGCGTTCCTGATCGGAGCATATTTCCTGGTTCGAATAGCTTTAGTGGTGCGCGATAAAACCTGTGCGACTCTGGCACTGATTGGTCTTGTGCTGGTATTCACGGGCGGTTTTCTAAAGGCCTTTTGGAAGCTGCAAACAACTACCGGTGGAGCTGATATTCGCTGGATGAGTGATGCGCAATTTGTCCTTCACGCTCCGGGTTTTCTGGCTTTACTCCTCGCGGTGCTTTTGTTGTTGCGGCAGCAGAAGAAAAATACAAACCCTGTAGTGATTGCCATGGCAGCCTGGAAAATACCCTTTCTGGTCGTTATGACAATCACCAGCCTGGCTGCTCAAGGGATACTGGCATTTATTTCATTCCGCAGGAAAGCGTTCCTGGCGGGTGTCCTATTCATCCTGGCATTCCTGGGTTTACTGGCGATGGGTGGGATGGCGAGTGGGGAACAGACGTTATCTCGCCAATGGATTGAAGAATCGGTCAATGCATTTACCCAGATAGCTTTTGCATCCGGCAGCGGATTGCTCTATCAAAATTACAAAACCAACCCCTGTTAATCCTGCCGGGGATGAAGATCAGATAAAGCTCGATTTGTCATCCATTCAGCCTTTTTTGGAGACTTCCAGAGCGATAGGCTAATAACCTCCAGACTTGAAAAGCTCTGGATCAGTGGGTGTTTCACCGGAAGGATCCCATACGTAGACCCAGTCTCCTTCGTTCGCCCACTCGAACAGCCAGCGTGAATCTCCGACCGATAGGTTGACGCAGCCGTGTGACTGCGGGAAACCCAGGTTGGCGCGCCAGTAGGCGCCGTGCAGGGCGCGGGCGTCGTCGTAATACATCGTCCAGGGTACATCCTCCAGGTAATAGGCGTCGGAGCGGTCGGCTTCGAAGGCGCCGCTCATCGGTGTAGTGTCCAATTTTTGGTAGATCTGGAAGAGTCCCGGGCGCGTCCAGAACGGGTCTAATCCGCTGGCGATCAGCGTGGCAAAAACCAGCTGGTTCTGGTCGTATACCGCAAGCGTTTGCTCGTGCAGGTTGACCTCGATCCAACGCCCATTGGTCACACCCTCCGGTGCTATCGTATCTGGTACCACGCGCGCCAGGGTATTGCCCGGAAGCCATTCGTCAGGTCCGACCATGTACCAGTCGGTGCCATCGATGTTGGTCTCATCATATGACCAGACCACCTGGTGGTTGTTCAGGAAGTTGCCGGTGTAATCCTGGGTCTGGTATCCCGGGGTGCGCTTGGTCTCCAGGGGTCCTGCGCTGAGATAGGAAAGCACCCAGCCAAAGGGGCGCTCCGGGGTCTTGCTGAATTCCAATCCCTGGAACAGGGGCACTGCCCCGATGCGGATGATGTCAACTGCCGTCATCCACGCGCCTGGCTCAATCTGGTAAACGCGCCTGCCGTCCACTTCGGCATCTTCGATGTACGAAATGTAGCCAAAGCTGGAGGTGATCTTGCGGATAGCGGCGTTTTTCTTGTTTGCCAGGGCATCTTCCATCGATCCGTAAACCGGCGCATTGAGGTTGCGGATCTGCCCGTAGCGCGTATTCACGTAGGTATACTCGAAATCAGGCTTGGAACCCGGCACTGCAGTAACCGGGAAAGTAATGCCTTTTTGCGCCATCTCTGTCAGGTACGCTGATGGACCGGCTGGGACGCAGTCGCCAGGATCGGACATGTAAATGCCCGGAAGGCAGAGAGGTGGGGGCGACTCGTTCGTCAAACCATCTCCGCTTGCTGCTCTAGCCTCGAAGCCTGAACCGAGCAGGATGAGAGTTGATACTGCCAATAAAACCAATAAACGAAATTTCATATCGTCGATTATAAAGGTAAAGACAGGCGTAAAAAATAAAGAAAATTTAACCTAATTTTCGTTTTGAACTTCTGTGCAATCCGTAAAATCAGTGGTTAAGCTGGTTATCTTTCCTGTGAGTTGGAACTATCTTCAGGAAACCCGTTATACTTGACGCTCAACAATTATGACCACGCAGCAACCTGAATACTTACCCACCATCCGAATCTGGCTGCTGGCAGCACGTCCGAAGACACTCCCGGCAGCGGCAGCGCCGGTGGTCGTTGGGTCTGCCCTGGCTTACAGCGAAGGACTATTCAAGCCCGGTCTGGCGTTTGCCGCTCTCCTGGCGGCGCTGCTGCTGCAGGTCGGCGCCAACCTCGCCAACGATGTTTTCGATTTCTACCGTGGCGCGGATGCTGCAGGGCGCCTTGGACCCACCCGTGTCACCCAATCCGGATTGTTGACCCCGCGCCAGGTGCTGGTTGGCATGTGGGTCACATTCGGGGCTGCGGCGTTATTGGGTCTGTACCTGGCAGCAGCCTCCAGCTGGTTTCTGCTTGTCCTGGGACTGAGCGCCATCCTGGCAGCCATCGCTTACAGCGGTGGACCTCTGCCCTACGGATATTATGGTCTCGGAGACCTGTCGGTCTTCTTATTTTTTGGTGTGGCGGCAGTGGTGGGCACTTATTATGTGCAGGCGCTGCGGGTGTCGGCGCTGTCGATATGGGCTTCTTTGCCAATGGGCTTCCTGATCACTGCCATCCTGGTGGTCAATAACCTGCGCGATATCGACACCGACCGCGAAGCCGGTAAAAAGACCCTGGCGGTACGCCTGGGTGTTCCAGGAACGCGCATCGAATATGCGTTGTGCATCATCGGGGCTTTTTCGGTGCCCATGGTGATTGCCACGCTCGGTTTGAGTTCGTACCTGCTTTTAATTTCCTGGCTGGCATTGCCTCTGGCGCTGCACTGGACGCGCCAGGTCTTCACCCGGCAGGGACGTCCCCTCAACCTCGCTTTGGCAGGCACCGGTCAGCTAACCTTATTTTACGCGATACTTTTCTCGCTGGGCTTGATCCTGTGACAGGACCGACTCAGGCGGCGGTTTGCCAGGGTGTCAGGCGCCGCGCCAGCCAGTCAACGCCGAAGTAAAGGCCCAATCCCATCAAGCTCATCACCACGATCCCGGCGTACATCGCCGGGTAGTTGAACAGGGTGCTGCCGTTGAAGTAGATGTAATAGCCCAATCCCCACTGCGTGGCAAACAACTCAGCGATGTAAAGCACCGCCACGGCAGTGCCGATCGACTGGCGCAGGGCTGTCAGAATCGCCGGCAGGCTGGCGGGGAAATAGACGAATTGGAAGAGCCCACGCCGACCCGCGCCCAGGCTGCGCACGGAGAGAACCAGCTCGGGGCGGATGCCGGCAGCCTGGTCGCGCACCAGCACCAGGATCTGGAAGAAGAGCACCAGGAAGATGAGCAGTATCTTGGAGAGATCGCCCACACCGAAGATCAACAGCACGACAGGCACCAGGACGACTTTAGGGATGGGGTAGAGAATATAAATGTAGGGCGAAAAAATGCGGTTCAGGCGCTTCGACTGCCCCAGAGCGATGCCTGCAGGAGCGGCGATGGCGATCGCCAGGAAGGTGCTGAGGACGACACGTCCCAGGCTGGCAGCCGTGTGGCGCAGCAGCTCTCCTTCGCCAAGGGCTTCGAAGAGGGCCAGGCTGACGTCAAACGGTGAGGGAAGCACCGGCTGTTGTAAAAGCATTGCGGCAGCCTGCCAGATTATCAGCAGGACCACCACCGCCAGAAGCAGGTCGCGCCGCCTCAAGCAAGCTCCATTTCCGTATCCATGCTGCGGCGCAGCTTGCGCACGATCTCGAAATAACTTTCTGTGTCGCGGAAGCCGGGGTTTCCTGCCAGTGGGTTGTCGATCACAACTGTACTGCGGTTGGGCGGGTGGCTCAGCAGCAGGATCTTTTTGCCAAGTATCGCCGCCTCCTCGATGGTGTGGGTGACCACAACCAGGGTGAGTGATTCTTCCTGCCACAGCTCAAGGGTCAGATCCTGCAGTGATTGGCGTGTGGGTGCATCCAGGGATGCAAAGGCCTCGTCCATCAGCAGCAGGTCGGGCTGCAGCGCCAGGGTGCGTGCGATGGCAGTTCGCTGGCGCTGCCCGCCGGAGATCTGGTGCGGGTACTTGTCGCGCTGGCTCTGCAGACCGAGGCGCTCCAGCCAGGACTCCACGCTGATCTTGTCTATCGCCTCGAGGGGGGCGTGCCTGCCGTCGGGACCATAAAAATCGCGCACCTGCTGACCGAGCTGGATGTTCCCGATCACCGTCTGCCAGGGCAGGAGACCGTAATCCTGCAGGATCAAGCCGGTGCGCGGCCGCGGGCGGGTGAGAGGCTGCCCGTCGATATTGATCACGCCGGAGGTGGGAAAGCGAAGTCCGGCGAGCAGGTAGAGCAGCGTGGTCTTCCCGCAGCCGGAAGGACCCAGTATCGCCCAGGATTCACCGCGGTCGACTTGCCAGGTGAAATCTTCAAAAATCGGTATATCCGTATCGTCCGCAGCATCCGTGTGCCTGTAGGTGAGTGATCCAACTGTAATCATCGCGCCTGGATTATATAATGATTTCCAGGAAAACCTTGTAAGCGGCGAGCCACCCGCGCCTGCGGGGTGGAATTGGGCAGCGGGAAGAATTTTCCGGGAATGGTATGGAAGGCAAATATCAGCTCGCCGGTCGACCAGAGTTGCTTTCTGTAGTGGCGAGCCACCCGCGCAAGGGATGATCTTTGTTGGCGCGGGGATGTGTGTGAAAACGGGCTGCAGTTGGCAAATATCGGCTCGCCTTTGTTGGTCGACCCGCGTCTGTGCGCGCAAAAAGGCGACCCGCGTTGAGCCTGACGTGGTTTCTACGTTCTGCGGCAGAGGGCTGGTGAAGGCTTCGCCGGATTCGGGTGGGTCGCCACTACATGATGTTCAATAATGCATGATGGTCGTGGAGTGCCATTCCATGAAGAATTATTTTATGGCAGGTAATCGCCGGTGACGGAATCCTGGTAGGAGACTTCTTTCGATAACAAACCTTTCTCCTGCACCCAAGCCAGCGCATCCGCCCACTGTGCCTCGCTGGGCACGCCGGCGGTCACGAACTCGGGCATCTTAAAATTTTGCAGCAGTGGTTCGGGCACCAGTTTCTGCTCCACGAGCAGCTCCCCCCATTTGCCCGGGTCGGCGTTGATCAAACTAACCGCTTCCTCAATGGCTGCCAGGAAGCCTGTTACGGCCTCCGGATTCTGATCAATAAAATCCTTTCGGAAGGTGTACACGCTGTGGCTGATCTCCGGGTAGGAGGTATCATCCAGCACCACCTGAGATCCCTGCAGGACGGCTAGCGAGGAAAGCGGGTCAGGCAGCACACCCGCTGCCAGCTCCCCGCTGGAGAGCAGGGCAAGGCGCTGACCAATATCCGGAACGGCGATGGTGTTGATCTCCTCGGCGCTGAGCCCCTGCTTTTGCAGCAGGCGGTCGGTCACGTATTCGATCACCGTGCCCTTGGAAACGCCGATCTCAACGCCTTTTAAGCCTTCAACACTCTCGATCCCGCTGTTTCCGGAAGCCAGAATGCGGAAAAGAGGCGAATTTGCTGTGGCGGTGCGCGCGAAACGCACGGTCTGCACCCGCGGCGCTGTCCTGGTTGTAGAACATCACCGAGACGATCTCGTTGATCATCGCTTCAGCCTGGTTGGCATTGATCAACTCATCACGCTTTGGCGCCGATCCTGCCGGGATGAATTCGACGCTTACGCCGTGTTTTGCGAACAAACCCTCCTGGTCGGCGACATACATGGGCAGGGCGTCCAGGATTGGCAGCGTGGCAACCCGGATGGTGACAGTCTCGGCGGGTGTTTCAGGCGTCGATACTCCCCCGGCAGCACACCCGGTCAGGAACACACCCAGACATAAAGTGAACAATAAAATGATCGTCGCTTTCATAGAATTTCAGACAACTCCTTTAGAGAGGTTGATTGTGAATAATTGGACAAATTGTATCATATTCAGGGCAGGAATTTGCCAACATCTCAACCCGGGCAATGATCAAATGGCTGTTACTGCACAAAATTGTATTTCCCTTTTTTTATTATCTTTCATACAAAGAACGTTTTTCCTTTTGTTCTCCCTTTCCTTGACACAACATGGCGCTTGTGCTACATTGCACAACTGGATGTCCCCACAATTCAAGCAAATAACCATCGTTATCCCAACCTTCAACGAAGCCGGCAATCTGCCAGGTCTTGTCCAGGCGATATTTGCTTTGCCGATAGCGAACCTGACCATCCTGGTGGTTGATGACGGCAGCCCGGACGGCACCGGTGAGTTAGCGCAGCAGCTGGCACTTCAGTATTCCCCGGTCGCTGATCCCGAGGCTGTGAGGATGAAGGTCTTGCGAAGGAGCGGGAAACTGGGTTTGGGTTCAGCTTATCTGGAAGGTTTCCAGGCTGCCTTTGACTGGGGGGCGGACGTGGTCGGGCAAATGGACGCTGATTTCTCGCACGCTCCCGAGAAGCTGCTTGAGCTTGTAGATGCGCTCGAAGATAGTGACCTTGTGCTGGGTTCCAGGTACGTACCCGGCGGCAGCGTCGACCGCCAGTGGCCTGCCTGGCGTAAAGCCCTCTCCGCTTTCGGGAATTTCTATGCGACAACCATCCTGAACCTGCCGGTTCGTGATGCCACCGGCGGCTTCCGCTTGTGGCGCAGTGCGGCTCTGGCGAGTCTCCCCCTGGACAGAGTGCGCTCCAACGGGTATGGTTTCCTGGTAGAGCTGACTTACCTTGCCAGCCGGATGGGCTTACGGATAACAGAAGTGCCGATCTATTTTGCCGACCGCAGCTGGGGGTCTTCGAAGATGTCTTTCAAAATCCAGCGCGAAGCGGCTTTGGGAGTCTGGCAGATGCTTTGGGAACACCGGGGTGTCCGGGGAACCAAGTGAGCCGGGTAACGTTCTTCCGTGTGACCCGCTCGAATAACTATTATTTATACAGCGATATAGCCTGGTTCGGGATTACATCCGGAACGACCCTCACTTTCCTGGTTGTCTATGCCACGCGCCTGGGCGCCAACAGCTTCCAGATCGCCGCGCTGACCGCGGGACCGGCAATCATCCAGCTGCTCTTCTCTCTACCGGTTGGTGCCTGGTTGGGAGATCACCGCCTGATCAAAGCCGTCTATCTTGGAGCCTTCTTCCAGCGAATTGCCTATGTCATATTGATATTTTTGCCATGGCTGTTCAATGATATCCAGGAGATATGGGTCATTATCCTGTTAACCCTGATCGGATCGATCCCGGGTACGGTCTTGATGATTGGTTTCAACGCTCTGCTTGCAGACCTGGTGCCGGTGGAACAGCGCAGCCGTGTGATCGGCAAGCGCAATTCCCTGCTTGCTGTCAGCCTGACGTTGTCCACCCTGGTGAGCGGATACCTGCTTGAGCAGTTCAGCTTTCCGCTTAACTACCAGGTTGTTTTTACTTTGGGGGCGATTGGCGCGATGATGAGCACTCACACACTTACCCGTTTGCGGGAAGTAGAATCGCCGCAGCCGGAACGCGTGAACCAGCCCATAGGAGAAATCGTCCAGCCCGGAGCCGTCAGCCAACCGGCGATGAAGTCAAGGGCGCCTGGTTTGCGTTTTCTTACTCGTTCGAATGACAAGCCGCTGCTGCGCCTCGATTTGCTGCGCACCCCGTTCGGGATGATGATGGGGGCGTTCCTGTTCTTTTACATCGCCCAGTACTTCGGCATCCCGGTTTACCCGCTTTATATGGTCAACGAGTTAAACCTGACCGACAGCCAGATCAGCCTCGGGTTTGTGTTGTTCTACCTGACCATGTTCCTCGGCTCACTGCAGATCGGTTGGGTAACCCGGCGGTGGGGTGACCGTATGCCTCTTGTTACAGGCGCACTCTTGTTCAGCTCCTACCCGCTCCTTTTCTGGCTGGCAAAAGGTCCGTTTTTATATTACGCCGCTTCCCTGCTGGGTGGTGGCGTTTATGCACTCATCAGTTCGGGTCTCACCAGCCGGCTGATGTCGCGCGTCCCGGAATCGGAGCGCCCGGCTGGGATGGCGCTGCACAACCTGACGATGAACACAGGCGCCCTGACCGGCTCCCTGGCAGGACCTCTCGTTGCTGAAAGCGCAGGTTTACGCCCTGCATTGATAGTGACAACCATCCTGCGTCTTGCTGCAGGATGGGTACTGTACCGCTGGGGTTAGGCCCCAATGGAAAAAAGCTCCATTGGGGTTAGGCCCCAATGAGAAAAAACTTCATTGGGGTGAGGTTTGGGAGTAGATCCTCGCAAGCTCCCCCCATTCGCTGATGCTCAGTGTCTCGGCACGGCGCTGGGGCTGAATCCCTGCGTCCTTCAGCAAGTCCTCTGCTTGCTGAGTTGAGATCGCCAGCCCAGCTGACAGCGAGTTTCGCAGAGTTTTCCTTTTCTGGCTGAACCCGGCTTTTGCCAGACGGAAGAATGTGTCCAGCAATCCGGAAGGAATTAAAGGTTCCGGGTAAATATCTACCCTGATGACGGCTGAATCGACCTGAGGCGGGGGATAAAAAGCGCTGGCGGGGATGCCGGTGATGATTTGCGCACTGCCGTAAACCTGAACGCTTAATGCAAGCAGGCTCAATTTCCCATCTTCTGCCTTAATCCGCTCCGCCACCTCCTGTTGGACCGTGAGTACCATCCGAGATGGTTTTAACTGCGCCTCGAGCAGCATGCGGATTAAAGCGGAGGTAATGTAATATGGGATGTTGGCGACAACAATAAAGCCATGTTCCTGGGTGATAGCTCCCAGGAGCTCAGCCATGTTGATCTCCAGGAAATCGCCCTGGATGATGTTGACATTCTCAAATCCGGAGAGCACTTCGCTGAGTGCGGGGATGAGGTTGTGGTCCAGTTCTACAGCCAGGACTTCATGGGCGCGCTGCGCCAGCAGACGGGTCAGGCTGCCAAGCCCTGCGCCAACCTCGAGCACAACATCGCTGGCGCCAGGATCGCCAGCCTGGACGATCTCCGCCAGAGACTTCTCATCAATCAAAAAATTCTGCCCCAGTCTTTTGTTGGGTTGTAGATGGTACCGGTTAAGCAGACCGGTGACATCCAGGGGGGGGGAGTGTCATGGGCAGGTTGGTTCGTCCGGTTCGGTTGGCCAGGTGCCTGCCATGAACTGCGCAGTGTAATCGCGGATAACATCAAAATCAGCTTCCATGATCGACACTTCTGCTTTTTGGATCGGGCTGTAGATTCTTCCGGCGGTCATGATCTCTTCCGGAAGCCCGGTAAAGATCAGGTTTTCACTCTTCAGCTTCGGCAGCAGGCAGACAAGCTGGCTGATCTGCTCCGGGCTCAAGTCCATGAGCACCGAATCCTTAAAGGCGGAGATTATCTGGGGTATCTTGGGCAGCACCTGGGGGCGAAGCAGTTTTTCTCGCACGGCGCACATGACCATGTTCTGGTTGTCCGCCCGGGTGAAGTCGTTATATTTTTTTCGGACGCGGCTGAACCGGAGTGCCTGGTCGCCGTTGAAGTGCTGCTGTCCGGCGTAGAAGTAGCCCATGTCTTCCGTGTTTTCATCAATGGGTCTGCCATCCACATCCGTCGGCAGGTAAATGTCAATGCCACCGATGGCGTCGACGATTTTCTCAAACGTGATCATGTTTACTGCGCCATAATGATCGGCGCGCAAACCGAAATTCAGGTCGAGAGTACGTGCCAGCAATCCCGGGCTGGCGCCGGGTCCGTTGTAATAACCCATGCCTGGGCTGCCGTAGAAATATGCCTGGTTGAGTTTGCTGTGGGTGATGGGATCATCCCCCTTCCTGCCCACATCGGGTGGCAGCTCGACCCACAAGTCGCGCGGCATCGAGAGCATGGTGACTTTGGGAGTGACGAAATCAACGCGCACGATGCGGATAACGTCTGAAAGCCCGTAAAGATAATTGGCATCGCTGTCCGCACCAACCGCCAGGATGGTCATAACCTCTGGTCCGCCGCACAACGGTTGTGGTGTGGGGGTGGGGGTGTCAGGCGCTGGTGCTGCTTCATCTTCTGGAGAAGCCATGGATTCTGTTTCTGGTGTGCTCGCCGCACCGGAATCAATATCTGATTGAGCTGGCGCTGGTGTTTCAGTCGGGTCGGACAGAAGGACCGTCGTGGGAGTGTAGGTGGGAAGCTCCAGCCCTGGTCCAAGCGGGGTCTCCCATTTTTGTTTTATTTGGGGCAGGAAGATCAGAAGGACGATCACCAGGACTACGACCAGGCCTCCTGCCAGGAGAAGAATGCTGTTTCTTTTTTTCATATGAAGTTTTTACTGTTCCTGTCGCAATAGCGGTTCATTATATCACTGGCTGAAGGAGCAAGCGCAGACGGCGCGCGGTATAATCATCGCCGGGCAGCGGTGCATTTTTTCTCTTGGAAATGTACCAGAACTGCCTGCAAAGATCTCATCTCTCAGGAAAATAAAGGAGCCGGAAAACGGATATGCCGGGTCACGGCTTTAAGTCAGGCTTACTTTTGCTGCTTTGGCTGCTGCTCGGTCTGGCGGCAGTCTTATTGGTGGGGTACCTGGGCATGCAGCTTCCAGGTGAGAGTCAAAGCGTCCAGATTCTTGTCTTGCTGGTTGGACTGGCGCTGGTGCATGCTGTCCTGGCAATCATCCTGGATGCGGTTTTTAGTGGAATTTCTGTGACACCGCCCTGGCGCCAGCGCCTATCCTTTGGCATTAGCCTGGGCATGCCAGTGTTGGTGTCGATCCTTATTTGGTTAAGACGGCTGCCTGTTGATGGTGACTTAACTTTTTGGTGTTTTCTGGCATGGATGATCATGGCGGCAATCGGGGCTTTTGCAGGCTGCCTGTCTCTGACCTACAGGCGGTATGGACTTTGGGAGGACAATTCCCCCCCGCCGGAAACAGTTGAACAGCTCGTTTACCAGATGCACCAGGAACTATTGGTGGCGCCGGTCAGCAGCCCCTGGTCGAAACGTGTTTTTGATATCCTGGTCTCAGGCGCGGGAATGTTGTTTTCATCACCCATCTGGCTTGCCAGTATGTGCCTGGTCTGGTTGGAGGATCCTGGACCGCTGCTGTTTGTTAAGAATTCTGTGGGCAGGGGCGGCAGAAACTTCCGCCAGTTGAAAATGCGCACGATGGTTATTGGAGCGGAGGAGACGACGGGTCCGGTGATGGCGCAGGAAAGGGATGCGCGGGCGTTGGTTTCCGGAAGGTTTCTGCGCAAGACTCACCTGGATGAGATCCCTCAGCTGATTAATATCCTCAAAGGAGAAATGAGTGTGGTAGGACCGCGCCCTCAGCGCACTGTACTTGTGGCAGGATACCTGCTCGAGATGCCGGAATATTCACAACGCCATAGTGTCCTTCCAGGACTGGCAGGGCTGGCTCAGGTCGCGGGGAGTTATTACTTGACCCCGCGCCAGAAGCTGCGTCTCGACCGCTTGTATATCCAGCACATGAACCTGGGTTATGACCTCAAGCTTCTATTTGCTGCTTTCCTGATCGCGTTCTGGTTCCGCTGGAAGAAGGATTGGGATGGTCGATTGCCGCGCTGGTTACTCCATTGATGTATTTGAACATTTAGCGTCGACTGGATAGGCGCAGGTTTGTGTGTCTCAGGTCGAAGGTAATTTAGTGGGATTTATTCTGATCCAGCTCGACCACAAAATGACGGTGACGATGGCGGCATTCAATACCTGTCCGACCAGGGTTCCGTAAACACCCCACTGCAGGATCGCCAGGATACCCAGCGTAAACATCGCCAGAGTCGCGACCAGGTTTGCGAGGAAAATTGGGCGGCTGAGGCGGATCGCTTTAAACGCGGTTTGCAGGGGCCAGTAAAGGTAAAGGAGCAAATAGAATCCCGCCATGAGGATGATGGCATTGCTGTACTCCAGGTAGGTGGTGCCATACAGCAGGTTGAGTATTTGTTCGGGGAAGATGACCGCCACAAACAGAATCCCCAAGATGGGAATTCCGGTAAACAAATAAGTAAGGCGCAGGAGACGCGATAGACCGCGCCTGCCAGTATGTGCATAAACTTTTGCGGCTCTCGGGGTGAGGAAAGTATCTGTTGCCCGTAAGATGACATGAACCGGGGCTACCAGGTTCTGGATTGCCCGGTAAGCGCCAGCTGCGGCGAAACTGACCAGCCCGGCTGTGATCACCGGGTAAAATTCGACCGAAAGCCAGTTAAAGAATAATCCTCCCAACACCCATCGTCCGAAATTCCAATTACTCTTCAGGGTTTGGTGCAGCGGGTCCATCTTGCGTGACCAGTAGCGGCGTGTTGAGATAACGCCCGGGACCAGGGCGACCAGCGAACCCCAGGCAATTGCTTCCATGCCTGATAACCCGGTGATCTCGCCCTGATTAATCCAGTACACCATCAACCCGATACGCACACTGTTGGCGATGGCGGAATTAATCATCGCATCTGCTTCTTTGTCCCGAGTGTACATCATCCTTCTCAGGTATTCCTGCATTTGCCAGGTTAAGAATGGGAACCACAGGCTGAATATTGTGGGACCTGCCGTGTCGTTGCCCGCAATGAGCAGTGCCCAACCAAGAGCAGCTACTCCCCCCGCGGTCAACAGCGCCAATAAAATCTGGACGAGGCTTGTAGCGCTGGCATACTTCTTAAATTCTGATCTTTCCATGGCTGCCCCGAAAGTATTCAAGGGTTGGATGGTGATCCCCTCCTGGATGACCCGTGCCAGTCTCAAGCAGGTGAAGCCAACACCATACATCCCCAATTCTGTTGGGCTGACGTTACGACCCAGGAGCAGTGTTGCGGCGAAATTTGCGATGCTGATGATCCCCTGGTCGACGGCTGCCATGTAACCGGCGCGCGCGCCCTGACCGTAAAGGACTTCCAAGAATCTTTTCGCCTGTCTTTTTAGATAGGGAAGAGCCGTCTTGTTTTGAGGTTGAAAGGTCATTGTGGAGGTATGCCGTGGATAAATGTGACCGGGCAGGCAACCCGGCGGCACCCAGAATGGCCTCCTTACCGTTGCTTCCTCTCGGACCTGGCGGGGTTCGGGGGTTTCCGCCGCGCCGGACCCACCCGGACACTTCGCGAAGGATACCCCAAAAGCCCTTGATTGTAAAGGCGGAAGCGACGGGCGGAAGCGACTGAAGTCGCAACTACAAAAAGCAAGCCTTCATTCGTAGTAACCACTTGAGTGGTTATGGATCTTAAAGCGACTGAAGTCGCAACTACGGAAGGTTTGCATTCATTCGTAGTAACCACTTGAGTGGTTATGAATTTCAAAAGCGACTGACGTTGATACTACTTAAATTTTTTTGGGATCTATTGACAACTTCAGTCGTTCTCCGAATTGATCAGGCTGACTATTCTTTAGGGGGAAATCGCTTTTGGTAATAAAGCGCTCCACCAATAACCAGTGCCAGGAGAACGATCAAGATCAGTATCCCTCCCCATCCAGCCAACCAGGATGGCACAAAAGACTCTGGTGTGTTGTCTGCCTGCATAACCTCGGCAACCGGGAGGGTCATGATGTAAGCAGTGATGTCCTCGATTTCCGTATCGGTGAGAGGACCACCTTTATCTGCACCCCATGCAGGCATTTTAGAACCCGGGACGCCGTTGGAGATCGATGTGGCTATGGATAGATCAGGGCGTATCCCTGCCCAATCCTTTCCAAGGTTGGCGCCGATCCTGCCCTCGCCTGATGAGCCATGGCACACAACGCAGTTCTGTGCAAAGAGGACCGCACCCTGGTTAGGATCACCCTCGATTTCAGGTATGGGCGTTATCGGAGGAATGGCGGTTGCTGTTGGCAGGTTGATGATTTCTGGCGCCCCGCCGGTCTGCCAGCTGAGGACGAAATAGACCAGGGCATCGAGCTGGCTCTCGGTGAATGGACCGCCGTTTGCCTGGCTCCATGCCGGCATCACCGACCCAGGTATGCCTTGAGCGATGATCGTGCGAACGGTGAGATCGGGGCGGATCGAAGGCCAATCTTTGCTGATCGTCGCACCGACTCTTCCTTGTCCTTCGCTGCCGTGGCACATGGCGCAATTTTCGGCGTAGATCTGTGCTCCCTCAGCTAATTTTTCCGGGTCAGGTTCCTGCGCCATTGATTGTGATACCCCAACCAATCCGAAAAGCGCCCCCAAAAACAGGGCAGCAGCGATGATGCGGAAATTTCGAGATGCAGTCATCGGTGCCTCTATTTGATGCTCAACATGTAGGCAATCAGGTCAGCTGTTTCCTGTTCTGTCAGGGTGCTTCCATAAGTTGCAGGCATCAGGTTTTCAGCGAAGCCATCGACGATAAAGACGTTGGTCTGCACGATTGATTCGAAGAGATATTGCAAATCTGAAGTTGCCGCGCCGGTGTAATCATCCTGCGTGATGCGTTGCCCTGCTCGATCACCAATCCCTGGTTGGTCAGCTGTCGGGAGCCAGGCGGGTCCAACCGGTCCAGCCACATGGCATGCCGTGCAGCCCAGGCGGGTGGCTGTCGCTTCACCCACAGCTGCGTCCCCTTCCGGAAGGGTGATGGTGATATCCGTGCCAACAGGTGGACCAGAAGGTCCGGTCGGCACTTCGACCAGCTCTGCAGCCGGTTCCCAGCTGGTGATAAAAGCGGCGATGGCACGCAGCTGATCTTCCCTCAGGGGACCGCCAGCTGTATCGGCGAAAGCAGGCATGGCGGGTGGGGTGGCGTTACCAGGAAAAAGCTGCGGTCTGGTCGAGACCAGGCGCCCGCTGGCGGCTGTGGTGACGATGTAATCCTCCATCGTGCTTACCCAGCCAACCTCCTTCAAACGCTCATCGAAGAAGAAGCGGTCGTTCAGCGGAGGACAAATTCCTGGGATCCCCTGCCCCTGGACACCATGGCAGCGGCTGCACTGGTCCGCGAACAGCTTGGCACCCACCTCAACGGATTGTGCGTGTTCACGTCGGGAATATTCTTCCATGCGGGTTTCTTCATTCAAACCATAATAAATGAAGAAAACAGCCAGGACCATGGTAATCACCAAACCCAAGAAAAGTTGTAGGTTATATCTGGACATGTGATGTTATCTCCTGGCTTCTACCCTTCACCAGCGTTGTGATCCTGGTGGATGTAAACGGTCTTTTCATATGTTTTACGGTTGTTGGCATCCCCACCTTCATCCCAGCTGATGCGGATGGTTACTTTTTTCAAGGTTGGATTTCCTTCAGCATCTGTCTGCCAGGTATCAATGACCAGGGTGGCTTCAGCATTAGGAAGTTCCCCGGCGGCTTCACCCTCCTCGACTCTGCAGCTGGAACTCTTCGAAAACAGCCTGGAGCTGCGGACAGCCGTAATCCAAATCTTTACAAACCTGCTCGATATTGGTTATCCCTACCTCATAGGCTCCAGGTCGTAGCTGGTCAAAGGCAATTTCCCGCAGCGGTCCAACCCCCTCTTCAGGTGCCAGGTCCTGGGCAATGCGCGTGGCTAAATCTGTTTTGATGCCGTATTCCGGTGTTCCCATATAGCTGAGGACGACCAATGCGCCGATCAACAGTATGCCAATGCCGACTGCCAGAGGGCGTTTGTTCAGGCTGCGATACGGGTTGCGGTCGATATAAGGGATGCCAAATAAAACTGTGAACAGGATACCTGGGATGATGATGCCCATTAGGGTTTTATCACCGAGTTTTAACATCCCCTGCAGCCACAGGAAATACCAGGGCGCTTCCGTATCCAGAGGCGTTACCTGCGGGTTGGCGATGTGTTCCAAGGGCGCATGGAATCCAAAGATGGTCACCGTCAGGACCAGGATGCACAACCCCAGGATGGTCAGGAAGATTTCGTGCGAGAAGAGGTCGGGCAGGTAATCGATGCGCGTACGTGCCCATTTCTTCTTCTCAGGCGTGACGTCCCCTTCCTCGTATTTGGCGGGAAGCGATATCCCATGCTCACGCGATACCTTGTAGTAGTGGATGCTGATCACCAGGATTGCTATCGCTGGGAGTAACACCACATGCCCCAGGTAAAACCGCAGCAGCCCTCCAGCGCCGATGTCTGGCGCGCCGCGCAGCAGCAGGTTCACCTGTTCACCCACAAGCGGTATCGCTTCAGCCATGCTGGTTCCGATCGTAACAGCCCAATAAGCAAGCTGGTCCCAGGGAAGCAGGTACCCGCTGAAGCTAAGGCCTAATGTTACCAAAAGTAAAACAACACCGGTCAACCAGGTGAAAGATCTTTCTTTTTTGTACGATCCGGTGAGAAACGTTCTCAGCATGTGCAGCGCTGTAAAAATAACCATACCCTCGGCACCAAGGCGGTGCAGGTCGCGCAGTAACTGCCCATAAGGCACCTGGGTCATCAGATACAAGATCGAGGAGTAGGCTTTCTCGGGAGCTGGAACGTAATAGATCATTAAGATGATGCCGGTGATTGATTCCAGGATGAAGAAGAAGGTGGTAAAGAAACCCAGGCGGAAAGTATGGGTGAGGATCGTCGAGCCCATTTCATAATAGCGCGGCCTGATATGGAAAAGGAAGCTGGTGGTGTGCACTTTGTAACGAGGGTTCGGTTTCTCGGTGGGCGGATCGCCGCGCACCAGGGCGCGCAGTTCCTCGATACTCAATCCAGCGGTAATTGCCCGCACCCGGTTATTGACCGCAGTATAAGCATTGCTGAAAAAATCTTTCATGTTGAGGCGCTTAATCATTTAAAAGTCCTCCAGTGAGTGAGGCGCAGTCTTGTGAAATTGTTGTATGGCTCTCTGCATTACTTTGGCTCCCCTTTATTGCGTTTCCCGGTATCCACAATGATCACTGCGTTTGGATCCTCAGGTATAGGCATCGGTCCACCGCCTTCAGGAGATTGAGCAAGCACATTTCCAGATGCCGGATCTACGGCCCTCATGGCGAAACTGTCCAGGCTGCGTGGAGCCGGACCCTTGATATAGCTGCCATCCCTCTCGAATTCAGAGCCATGGCAAGGGCAGACGAATTTACCTTCTTGATCGCGCCAGGCATAAAGACAACCCAGATGTGTGCAAACTTTGTATAATGCAGTGACACCTTCTTCGGTGTTCGATAACCAGAATTTCCCGCTGGGGAAGTTGCCCGGTCCGCCGGAAGTATCCGGTAATTCCGAAACCGTTCCAGCTGGAAAATCACCTCCGAATTCGCCTTCTTTAAAACGCGGAATGGCAAAGAAATACGCCATCCCACCGATACTGAGCGTCATGAACCCGAGTGATGCCATCCAGGCAACATTGAGGAATTCACGACGGGTCACCTTCATGGATTCTGTGGTCTCGGATTGAGATGCTGTGGATTTCGGTTGAGCCGCTTTTCTAGGTGCAGATGCCTGAGGCGCTGACTCGTTAGGCGCCGACTCGTTAGGCGCTGCTGCCTGCGGATCAGGTTCTGTTGATGGAGTCTCGTTAGTCATTGGTATGCTCCTGGTTTAATAAACCTCATCACTTTGTTTGCATTAAAAACCAAAAGCCAGATTTTAATACAAGGCAAAGTCGAGGCAGTTACTCATATTACCCTTGCGCGGGATTATAGCATAGAGCCAATGGACGGGCAGTGTCCCCTTCGGGTGATTTTTTCGATCACCCTTTGAACGAAATAGCAATTCGTAGAAAAACACCTCAATCCCACCGTGGGCACTCAGGTATAATCCTAGCGAGGAGAGAAAATGGACTGGATCATTGATATTCATGGGAGATTAGGGAATACGGCTCTATTTTTTACGATCGCCATGGCGATATGGTCGTTCTTTAAGTTCTTTAGAAAACAGGGACCGGATGGGAATTACTGGGGTGCCCTGGTCATCGCTGAGGTTGTATATGTGATTCAGGGACTCCTTGGCGCTATCATCATGCTCCTGGGGATAGGGGTCGTTGACAACCTGGTCATGCATTCGCTGTATGGCGTTCTCAGCCTGCTGCCGGTACCGGGGATGTTTATTTATTCCCGCGGTAAAGAAAATACCCGGACGATGTTGATATTCGGGCTTGTGCTGATCGCACAGATCGCATTGATTCTCAGGGGGATGGCTACGGCATAACTGCAGGCGCCTTTCACCGATCCACTGCTCACGACCATACTCACCATCGTGGCGAAATCCTTGTCGCAGTGACCACCACGCCAGCATGGACACCGCTCTTTATCCTCGCTTCGGCTGTTGTCACAGATATCGGTGGACCCCTCAGTCACAGTTCAATCGTCGCCCGCGAGTACGGCATCCCCGCGGTGATGGCTACCGGATTTGCCACGCGCCGCATCCGCGACGGGCAGACCATCACTGTGGATGGAACATCAGGAACTGTCACCCTGATAACTGAATAAGCTTCCTGATCAAGGCGATCTAAAGCTCAACCTGCCCAAAACGTCGCTGGCATCGAAAAGACATTGCTGCTGGTCCTCTTCTGGTAAGTGGACGAGAAACATAGGCAAGGCGCCAGGATCGACGCCTGATAACATCGCCGTGGCGAGGTATTCACGCATCATTATTTGTGTTTCATTATCATAATAACTATATATCTGGTAAACCGTGTTCCCAAAAACGGTCGTGTTCTTTAATTTACCTTCAGGTTTTTCTTCGGGATGTTCTTGAATGGTGCAGCTGGGGATATTTTTGTGAGAGAGTTTTATTTCGCCATTATCTTCCTCCACAATATCCCATTCATCTTTGTGGTACTCGAGTACGAATGAAGAATTACTTAGCATGAATTCCTGATAAATAATCACGGGCTGCTCAAGTCTAATATTTGAAATCTCTACACCTCTTTCATCATCGAGAAATGTGAAAGAGAAAACACCGGGTGATGGTGCTTTGAATACGAACCAACCGTTGATGTGTTCTCGGTTTACAAAAGCGGTTCCATGGTATCCGTCTCCGCCACCCCCGATATGAGGATAAATATTCCCCAGTCTGTCTTTAAGATATAGTTTCTTGTTATCTCTTTGCTTCCCTATGGGTGTGAACGTGATCCTTTCGAACTTAGTGTCCCAACTGACATTGATAATCATTGTGTTTTCTTTTGTCACAGTTACATTGAGTACACAAACGCGATGTTTTGCGTTCCCCTTTAATGTGACCGTGTCACAACCTCCTGCCGGGTAATAGCCTGGGAGAACACGATGGGGAGTCGCTGTTGGACCTTGAAGCTCATCTGTCAATTCATCAGATTCAGGTGTAGATGTTATTGATGTATATGGTGGGTTTGGAGTAACTGCTTCTTCTTCATTGATCGCCAGATCAAGTGTTGAGAGTACCTGACTTGCATCGAAAATACAGCTCAAAGAGTCGCTGTTGGGTATTTTTACCTCGAACTGGGGTAAGACTCCAACCCCTAAATTTTCGAATCCCCCAATAGTTTTGTAATTGCGAATATCCTGGTTGACATTACTGTCAAATTCGCTAAAGATATCAAAGCTGGCTTTCCCAAGCTTAATTGTGTTTTTTAATGTACCGCGAGATTGTTTGGATTCTATCTCCTGAATTGTGCAACTTTTCTGTTCGCGATGCTCGAGGCTCAATTCTCCACCATCTGATTTCACGAGCTCCCATTCAGTCTCATTGAAGTACATGTTAAAATTCTTGTTTGTTAAAGGGTAAGTTTCATAAATGACGGTCGGTTGGACCAGAGCGATGTTTTTGATGACGATATCGAGTCCATCATCATGGAGGTTGAATGTAACCGCACCCGGGTGAGGCTTTGGAAATTCTAACCACCCTTCAGCCCTATTGTCCGGGTAGCGATATTTGGGTCTTTCATATGCATCGCCACCACCTCCAATAAGATCGTATCGATTCCCGAGGTTGTCAACCAAATATAGGTTGTTAAAAGGTTGCAGTGAGCGTCTACGATATAAATAACGATTGGTTTGCGGTTCCACATATTTAATCTGCCAAGAGAGATTGAACACCATATACCGGTTTGGCTTCACTGTGGTGCTGGTAATACAAAAATAAAAAGTGGCTTCCGGATCAATCAATTTAACGGCACATCCTCCAGCAAGGTATAGTCCGGGCATGATCAGGTGAGGTGTGACGGACGGTCCACTGATAATGTCCTCAGTGATAGATGGCGTCGCCGTGAAGGTAGGGGTAGCTGTCGCATTTGCGACTACATCAGCTGCCGTGTTTGCCTCAACATTTGAATTTTCTGTATCTGCCTGTAGCAGGATTGGTGTTGGTGAATCTTCCGGGATTTTAGTTTCTTCAACTATTAAGGATGGAGATGGAGGAAGCTTGATTTCTGTTTGGATAAGAACAACAGTTGGTTCCTGATTAACAGGTTGTTGGGTTGGATTAACATCGTTGGTAGCACACCCTGCCAGGAGAAATATGAGCAAGAATATTTCACATACCTTGATAAGTATGTTCTGTTTGTGCATCCTTCAGTTCCTGAAATGAGTCTCTATTCCAATGATCGTGGTTTGATCTTGTTCCATCATGCTGACGTTTTGCTTTAGCCTACAACTCACACGGTCTAGCTCGAATCGAAATTCGTAGTTGATGATGAACGGTGTTGTGAATAAACAAACCTGGAAGGTAAAATGATCGTCCGAGTCCCAGCCTGCGCTCGAGACGGCTTTATACAACTTATCATCCACTTTGTTCCAATTGGTGTAGTCTCCTTCAAATTCATGCTTTCCCCTCTTATCCTCGAAGCGCGTCTTCCATTGAGATTCCCCGAATTCAAATTCGATCCACTTCATACCAGCGTGGTTCTTCTCGAAGCGGTAGCGCTTCCCGGATAATTCCTTCACTTGTGTTGAGACCATCTGTCCCTGGAAAGGGGGCAGACACAGAGAGGCAAGCTTCTCATCTAATTCAACCTGCGCCTGTCTGTTTTCTGGGAGCGCACCATCCATCATGGCTGGCAAGAGTATATCGTGTACGGCGTTCATGACTGCCTGCATGTCGCCCACACCACACGTCATTGCCAGGACGGCATCTTTTTCGGCAATCACGTAGCAGAATTGACCGAAAGCGCCATCTCCCCGATACATGTTCCCCCGGTTGCGCCAGAACTGGTAACCGTAGCCCTGGTTCCAATCATTCATGGGGTCTGTACCGTTATCCACCTGTTTGGCAGTCGCCCTTTCCACCCAGCCTTCCGGGAGGATTCGCCTGCCTTCCCAGGTGCCGTCCTGCAGGTAAAGCTGCCCGAATTTTGCGATGTCCTCTGTTTTCAGGCTCAAACCCCATCCGCCGCAATTCGTGCCATCGGGTAAGTTTTCCCACTCAACCTCATCAATCCCCAGTGGTTCGAACAGGCGGGGGGTGAGGTAATCTTTCAGGCTTTGTCCGCTGCGCGTTTGCACGATCAGCGACAGTATCTGGCTGGCACCCGAGTTGTAAACGAAGTGTGTGCCGGGTGTGTGTTTCACAGGGACGGATAAGAAGCCTTTGGCAGTGTTTTGGTCGCGCCGGCTGAGGGTGCGTTTCGTCGAATCCTGGTCATGACCTGTCACCATGCTGAGCAGGTGTCTGATCTGCATTGCGCGCAGGTTTTTGCTGGGTCTTGCCGGCGCATCATCCGGGAAAATCGAGAGGATGGTTTCGTCCAGCGAGAGCAGACCTTCAGCCTCGGCAAATCCAACCGCCGTGGAGGTAAAGCTCTTGGTGAGAGAAAAAAGCATGTGAGGCGCTTCGGGTCTGTACGGGTACCACCAGCCCTCTGCCACCACCTTTCCATGGCGTAGCAGCAGCATGCTGTTTGGAGATGGGATTGTTTCCAATTGGCGGATGAATTCTAGCAGTTCTCCGGAATGAATGCCCTCAGATTCCGGTGTGCTTCGTTGGAAGAACTGGTTATTTGTGTCCATATTTCCTTGTTAATTTGTTATTCAGGGTTTTTTTGAATTGTATCATTTATCTCGATCGGGATGATTCTCCTGATTAACGGATCGATAAGAAGTTAGAAAGATCAGGGGATACCTTAAAGGCAGATTTCACATTGTTCTGATGAATTTAGAATTATTTGAATTTCATTTGGAGATAAAATACATGCAGCGGCACACTATTTTCATCCACAACCTTAGTTCACCATGCATGATCCCCCAGGAGTTAAAGATGAGCATCCTTGCTGGTATTTCCGCAGTACAGATAACCCCTCCCATTGGCGTAGAACTGGCAGGTTACAGTTTCGGTGCGAGTGTGGGTGTGCTGGATGAACTTATTCGCCCAGGTGCTTTATTTGCAGCAGGATGAGGAAAAAGTAGTAATTATCACTGCCGACCTGCTCACCTTAGGGGGAGAATTTGTGACCAGGATGCGAGAGACGATCGAGTCTGGGACAGGTATTGATGGAGATCGAGTGATGCTCTCCGCTTCGCACACACATTCCGGACCAACAACGAAACCGTTCCGCCAGTGGGGGAAGATGGATAAAGATTATGTCCGGGAGCTTGAGAGAATCCTGCTGGCGGCTGTGAATCAGGCAGCCGGCTCTGCCCAACCGGTTCGCATATCGATGGGCACAGGCAGTGTGGATTCGATCAGTGAAAACCGGCGTGGGCTTGCGGACATCCGCGATACGTCCGTGCCGGTCATCCGGTTGGATAAAGAGGACGGGAAACCACTCTGCATTCTGTACGGTTTTGGCTGCCACCCGGTCAGCCTGCACAGCTACGGCAACCTTTTCTCGCCCGATTATCCTGGCTATACGCGCAGTACGGTGCGTGCCATCCTGGGGGAAGACGTTCAGGTGATGTTTATACTGGGAACAGCCGGTGACATCAACCCCAAAGGCTATGTCCCGCGCACATTTACACCGGATGATTCCCTGCGCATGGGCGCGATCCTGGGCTGCGAGGTGGCGAAAACAGCTTTGGAATCCCAACCTGCTTCTAAAACGATCCTGGAGATAAGCCAGGAATTTGTGGATCTTCCGTGCGTGCCACTGCCTTCTCGTGAGGAACTGGAACAGCTGGTACAAAAGTATTCCGGTGAGGCCGATGGATTGACGGAGGTTGGCGAGAGTGTTGAAAGAGTCTCAGTGGTTGAGATCCGCCGGGATTGGGCGAAAGATAGTCTTCAAGCTTTGCAGGACGGAGTTTTTGGCGAATATGTCCCCTGTGAGATGACCTGGATCCGCTTGGGAGATGCTGTGATATTTTTTGCACCACTGGAGTTGTTTACTGGAACCGGGCTGGCGATCAACCTGGCTTCACCGGCGCGGACGACCCTGATAGCTTCCAACTCCAATGGCGCCCTGGGTTACCTGCCCACCCTGGATGCATACCTCACCCCGGACTATACCAACCCGGAAGGGCTGGCGCCAAAAGTCTATGGAGTTCATTCATTCTCTGAGCAGGCCGAACCCATCTTTCGTAAACATTCCATTCAAGATGCTCAAAGGGATATTTTCATGAGCGATGAAATTCGAATTGTAAATCTTGAGCCAACTGTCTTTTACCGCCGCGGGCAGGATGGGAGCCTTGATCAACAGGCGATCCTGACTCTTGATAACATGGGTGATCCAATCCATGCGGTCACCACTTCAATTTCCTTAATTACGTCTGCAAGCCAAATTGTTGATGGCAGCCGTACACACCATTTATCTTATGTTCTCAACACCATCCCTTCCGGACGAGAGCAATTCCCAGTTTATTTGCCAGATATACAGCATCCAGCTTCCCTGTTCCTGGAAATTGCTGTTGGTACGCGCATGCTGGATCGCCGAGAGTTTACCTGGTTTCCGGGAAAACACTGGGAAATTTACCTGGTGCACGGCTCGCACCACGACCTCGGCTATACGGATATTCCCAGCAACGTATTGAGTGAACATGACCACCATCTGGATAAAGTGCTTGAGTTTTGCGAACAGACACAAGATTGGCCAGATGAGGTGAAATTCCGTTATGTGATCGAACAGGCATGGTCTATCCTTCATTATATCGATAACCGGTCTCCTGAGACTACCGCCAGAATGGTTGAATTCATCCGTCAGGGTCGCATCGAAGTGACAGCTTTTCTGGACAATATGACCGCAGAATTATGCGGGCACGAGCAGCAGGTAAGGCTGGTTTATCCCGCATTCAGGCTGGCAGACAAGTATGGTTTTCAAATCAGCTCAGCGGAACACAACGATATCCCCGGGATTCCCTGGGGTTTCGTCAGTGTATTATCGGGTTCCGGTGTGCGTTATTTTGCACCTTCCGTACAGGATTATTTTGCCTGGGGTTTCAAAGTGCACCCCAACTGGGATGAGGATGCCCTCTTGATGCGGGATATGCCCGGTGCTTTCTGGTGGCAGGGACGGGATGGCAGCCGTGTGTTATGCTGGTTCAGTGGGGACAAAATCGAGAATGCCTGGCTTTGGAACTTAGAGGGTGGCGAAAAGGAACTTTCGGAATTTTTAGATCACCTTTCCACAGGCGGCTACACAGCAGACATGGTGCGCGTAAAACTGTTGGGCGGCAGGCGTGATAATGCCCCGCCTGATTTGCGCATCAGCCAGGTTGCCCGGCAATGGAATGAGCGCTGGGCTTTTCCTCGTCTACGGGTCTCTACGAATGCTGAATTTTTTTCTCGATTTGAGAAAACATATGGGTCAACTTTACGCACATTGCGCGGTGACTTACCAAACACTGATTACCCAATTGGTGCCATCAGCCATGCAAAGGAGGTTGCAGTCAACCGCCAGACGCATGACTTCCTGCCTGCAGCAGAGAAGTTTGCTGCATGGGCATCAATGGTAAGTGATTATGAATATCCATCTCAAACGTTGACCGAAGCCTATACTGCCAGTTTGTTCCATGATGGTCACTGCGGCGGGATGGCTCATCCAATAGGACCAGCCCAGGATGCAGCCTGGAGCCAGAAGCACGAATTTGCATACCGGGCAAACGCGCTGGCTCATGATGTGTTTGTCAAAAGCACCAACAGGATTGCCGATCAGATCCGGTTTGAACAGGAAGGGAACCATATCGTGGTTTTCAATTCTCTGGCACAACCAAGGTCTGATGTTGTCCGCATGATGGTACGGTCTCCTGATCCGTGTGGTATGCCGATGTATTGGCAAGAATCGCTGGTGGGAAAGCAGGCTCCTGCAGAGCTTGTGCCGGGAACGGTGATCGGACGGAAACGGTTCCACATTCCAGTGAAGATCCTGGAAAACGCTTTTGAATTGATTGATACCTCGACAGGCAAGCAGGTTCCGGTCCAGCTTGTTTATTTGAATGACCCGCTGGCTGCCCGTCCTTATGCTGCCCAACGTTGGGCGTTGGGTCAGGTTGAGAGCAATAATCCTGAAACGATAATCGGGGATGCAGGTCATCACCTGGAGTTGTTATTTGAGGCGCAGGATGTACCATCGATGGGTTTTAAAACTTATCTGTTAAACCCGATTTCTGCTGCTGACACCAGTTCGCTTCCCGGAACTGACTTGCGCATAGGTGATTGCTGGTTGGAGAACGGTTATTACCGGGTCGAGCTGGATGTTGAAAGTGGCGCTGTGACCAGCATTTACGACAAACTATTACGGCGTGAATGGGTCGATGACAGCGCTCGTTTTGGATTTAACCAACTACTGGTGCGATCTCCGCAGACGGGTGCGGTCAGCGTTCCAGATCAAATCGAAGTTCTGACCGGTGAAAATGGTCCGCTGTGTGCCAGCCTGCTTGTCAAAGCAAGGGCTCCTGGCTGCCCTCAACTTACCCTGGAGATCACTCTATATCATGGCATCCGCCGGATTGATTTCGCCAACCGGGTCTTAAGGGATTCCACTCCATTTTATGAGGTTTACTTTGCCTTTCCTTTGCAGGTAAAAAAGCCCCGGTTCCATTTTGAAACCAGCAACTGCGTGGTGGAGCCAATCCGAGATCAGCTGCCAGGGACCAATACAGATGCTTATACGGTGCAGCATTGGGTCTCGGTAAGTGACGCTGTTTGCACTGCGGTCTGGTCCAGTAGGGATGCACCGGTGGTAGCCCTGGGTGACCTGTGGCCCGGTTATGTTTCCCAGGCGCATCATGGCATCACCCCTCCTGGTTATGGGCATGAATTCCTTACGGATCCTGACCAGTTAATCCAGGGTCACATTTACTCCTATGTAATGAACAACAACTTCCGCACCAATTTCGATCCCGTACAGGTAGCAGATGTGTTGTTCCGGTATTCGATAACCACCCGGGAAGGAGATTGGCAGCAGATCAAAGCGCCTGACTTTGGGTGGGGGTGTGCCAATCCTTTGGAGACGGTGTGTCTTAAAGGACCGCAGCCAGGTAAACTGGATCTAACAACCAGTTTCTGTCGCCTTGATCAAGAAAATATCCAGCTGCTGGCAATCAAACTGGCGGAGGATGGCGACGGGCTGATCCTGAGACTGGCTGAAGTTTATGGGCTGGGTTGCCATTTGAAGGTGAATTTACCCCTGACCAACCTCATGCAAGTTTGGCGCTGTGATCTGGTTGAGCGAAACCTGGAGTCTCTGCCACATGACGATGATTCGATAGATGTGGATATCCAACCCTATGCTCTGGTAACAATTCGCTGCCGATTACAAAGGCTGGATCTTAATCAATCATAAATCTGATCATTCCGATCAGTACTTCGAGATCTTCTGTTCTACCCACCTGACAAACATCGCCAACCCAAGGGTCATCAGCAGGTAGAGCATTGCGACAATATTGTAAGTCTCGAAGAATTTGAAAGTCGATGCAGAATAAACTTTTCCCAGCTGGGTGATATCCTGCACACCCAGGACGGACACCAGGGCTAAGTCTTTGAGCATAGCCACAAACTCATTACCCAATGCCGGCAGAACATTGCGTACCGCCTGAGGCAGGAGGATATAACGCATGGTCTGCCAGTAGCTGGCTCCTTCGGTCTGGGCGGCTTCACGCTGCTCCTTTTCGATCGATTGGATCCCGGCTCGGAAGATCTCAGAGATGAAGGCGCTGTAGCCAACGGATAGAGCCAGGATAGCACGCACCGTAAAGCCAACCTGGCGGACGTTGATTTCCCGCATGATCCCGGCGTCGATCAAGGGTCTTCCTGCCGTGTTGATTAAGATCACCAGCGCGGGGGCGCCGACAAAAGCGATGTAGAGAAGCAGCACCAGCATGGGTATGCCGCGAAGTACTTCTACAAAAAAGGAAGAGAGCTCCTGAAGAAAGCGGTTCTGCGAGACCCGCATCAGGCTCCATCCCAATCCCATCAAAACCGCCAGGGAGTACGAGATGATTGAGACGTAAATCGTCGTCCAGACGCCCTTGCGGACGGCAGAAAAAATGATCTGGTAATCCTCCCGGTTCGCGACGGTCCAGATAGCCAGAATCAGAAGCAGGAGGGCAGCAAGCAGCCAGTATGGAAGCCTGGAGAGACGGTCTGAAGCCGGAACGAGATGAGATTGAATTTGACGCGCCGGTATATCAGCCTGGGTTGACGGGGTGTTCAAAACCGCCTCCAATAATATTTGAATGAAGTTTATCCTGTAGAGCGGCATTTGAGCCGCTCTACAGGATAACAGTTATTGACTTGCCGGCTCGTAAAGGAAGAACCAGCGATTATTGAGGTGTTCAAGAAATCCGTCAGATCTCATTGTCTCGAGAGCGGCATTGAACGCCTCGACCAGGTCAGATCCCGGGGTGAAGATGAAACCGAACTCCTCGGTGCCCAGGGGATCACCGATCACCTTGAGCTGGTCGGGGTTAGCGCCGATGTAGCCGCGGCTGGATGCTGCATCCATCAATACCATGTCGACATCACCGGTCAGGAGAGCCTGGACTGCAGCGCCGAAATTCTCAAAGAGGATGATGCGCGGGTTGGCTTCGTCCCCATCGAGGACTTCATAAACACCCACATAGAAGTTGGTGGTGCCGGTCTGCGAGCCGATCAGCAGGTCTTCGTCCGCAGCGAACTCCTCCGGGTTAGTGAAGCGGTCTTCATCAGCGCGCACGAGCATGAACATTTGCGAGACCATGTAGGGGTCGGAGAAGTCGACCTGGGCTTTGCGGTCATCGGTGATGCCGATACCGTCCATGCCGACATCGAACTGACCTTCCTGGACAGCGGCGATCATCGTATCCCAGGTGGTCACCTGCCAGTCCACGGCGCAGTTCAGCCGGCGGCAGATCTCGTTGACCGCATCGTACTCCCATCCGACGGATTTGCCGGAAAGCGGGTCGACGAAGTTGAGCGGGGTGTAGTCATTACCGGTCACTGCCACCACCGTACGCCCTTCCAGGTCGGAAAGAAGGTCGTAGGCGTCTTCTTTGTTCGGGTCCACGATGAAGAACCAGCGGTTATTGAGGTAATCTAAATAACCGTCCGCTTTCATCTGGGCGATGGCGGCGTTGAAAGGTTCAACCAGATCGGAATCTGGGGTGAAGATGAAACCGAACTCCTCGGTGCCCAGGGGATCACCGATCACCTTGAGCTGGTCGGGGTTGGCGCCGATGTAGCCGCGGCTGGATGCTGCATCCATCAATACCATGTCGACATCACCGGTCAGGAGAGCCTGGACTGCAGCGCCGAAATTCTCAAAGAGGATGATGCGCGGGTTGGCTTCGTCCCCATCGAGGACTTCATAAACACCCACGTAGAAGTTGGTGGTGCCGGTCTGCGAGCCGATCAGCAGGTCTTCGTCCGCAGCGAACTCCTCCGGGTTGGTGAAGCGGTCTTCATCAGCGCGCACGAGCATGAACATCTGCGAGACCATGTAGGGGTCGGAGAAGTCGACCTGGGCTTTGCGGTCATCGGTGATGCCGATACCGTCCATGCCGACATCGAACTGACCTTCCTGGACAGCGGCGATCATCGTATCCCAGGTGGTCACCTGCCAGTCCACGGCGCAGTTCAGCCGGCGGCAGATCTCGTTGACCGCATCGTATTCCCATCCGACGGATTCGCCGGAAAGCGGGTCGACGAAATTGAGCGGGGTGTAGTCATTACCGGTAACAGCCACTACCGTACGCCCTTCCAGGTCGGGCAGGCGTAAGGTCTTCGGCGTTTCGGTCATGGCAGGTTCTTCAACAGGTTCAGCGGTTGGCTCAACGGCGACCTCTTCCGTGGGTTCTTCCATCACTTCCTCGGTAGGCTCTACCACCGGTTCTTCAGTTACCTCAATCATGGGTTCTTCGGTAGCTGGGGACTCAGTCGGAGTTGCTCCGGAAGTGCATGCAGCCAGCTGCATGGATAGGAGCAGGACAGTTACCAGTATTAGCGTGAATAAACTTTTCTTCATGGTTTCTTCCTTTGTTCAATAAAATCCAATCAGCCTGTCCAGATGACCTGGAAAAGCGATAACTATGAGGCAGTATAGCATACAAGAAAATGGGTAACAAGCGGAAACGGACGATTTTGAGGAATTGGAAAATAGCCGATCAACACACTTCAAAATTTTCATTTCTGTACAAGACAATATTGGTCTTTTATGATATATTTTTTACCGTAAAATAAACACATCGCTTCATACAGGAGTTCATTTATGCGGAAAATTACCGGGCTCGTCATTCTGGGCACACTTAGCCTTTTGCTTCTCACTCTTTTTTCTTTCAACCCACCAACTTCTGCCGTAGCTTCTATCCAATCAATCGACTCTTCAGTTAGTCAGGCAAGCACGGGCAGCAACCATTCCTGTGCCTTGACCAGTACAGGCGGGGTTGTGTGCTGGGGTCAAAACAACTCAGCGCAACTTGGCGATGGGACACGTACATCGCGCATCACCCCTACTCCTGTTTCTGGACTCTCGAGCGGTTTCCAGGCAGTTGTATCCGGACAAACCCATTCCTGTGCGTTGACAGATGTGGGAGCGGTGAAATGCTGGGGATTCAACTTCTACGGGCAGCTTGGTAACGGCTCGAACTCAACACCTAATGTTCCCGTGAGTGTTCTCGGCTTTTCGAACGAAGTCATCGCCCTTGCTGCTGGTGCGAACCACACCTGCGCCCTAACCAATACCGGCGCGGTGAAGTGCTGGGGGTTGAACACCAGTGGTCAGCTCGGAAATGCGGACAACGCCAATTCGAACGTGCCCGTCGATGTGAACGGTTTATCCAGCGGTGTCAGCGCCATCGGTGCAGGAGATTATCACACCTGTGCATTATTATCTACAGGAGGTGGAAAGTGTTGGGGCAGCAACGGCGCGGGGCAGCTGGGAGATAACTCAACCGATGACAGCAATGTGCCGGTAAATATTGACTCGCTCGCCGTGGTTCTAAGTGAAGTCGATGCTGGTGAAGAACACACTTGCGTACGCACGAGCAGCGGTGGGATGTACTGCTGGGGACGCAACAACAATGGGAGGCTGGGCGATGGCACGTACGACGATAAACTGGTCCCTGTGCAGGTGACCGGTTTGGCAAGCGGTGTGACTTCAATCGATGCTGGCAGGTTACACTCCTGTGCAGTGGTCAACGGTGGGGCAAAATGCTGGGGTAATAATTCCGATGGGCAGCTGGGTGATGGCACAACGAGTGGTAAGAACATCCCAACTGACGTCTCAGGCTTGACCAGCGGGGTTGCCTCGGTCAGCGCAAGTCGGGCGCACACCTGTGCTGTACTGTCTTCGGGTGGGTTGTATTGCTGGGGCTATAACTATTATGGGCAGCTCGGTGATGGCACCTCGGGCATCTACTACTCACCGGTGACCGTCAGCGGGATGAGCAGCGGGATGAGTGATGTCGCCGCTGGTAATTCGCATACCTGTGCGCTGACCGCCAGTGGAGGGATCAAATGCTGGGGTGGGAACAGCAAAGGCGAGCTTGGAAATGGTACAAACACTGCCAATAATTTACCGCAGGATGTCACGGGGTTAAGCAGTGGAGTCAGTGAGGTATCCCCTGGCGTAAACTACACCTGTGCCCTGGTCAGCGCTGGGGTCCAGTGCTGGGGCTATAACTTCCATGGTCAGCTCGGAAATGCAAGTAACAGTGACAGCAATGTGCCGGTCGCGGTGTCAGGGTTAGCCAGTGGCATTTTACAGGTTGGGACAGGGAGAGTGCATTCCTGTGCCCGAACCAATTCTGGCGGTGTGAAATGCTGGGGATGGAATGATAATGGTCAGCTGGGGAATGGGGGTAACGACAACAGCAATACCCCGGTTGATGTCACTGGTTTACCGGCAACGGTATCGTCAGTTGCAGTCGGTGATAACCACACCTGCGTGGTGACAACCACAAACGCAGCCTACTGCTGGGGCGACAACGAGTTTGGACAGCTTGGAACCGGGAACACGGATGACAGCAACACCCCTGTGGCGGTTTCAGGTCTGGGCAGCAATGTCATCGGCATCACTGCCGGCGCTGATCACTCGTGCGCAATCATGAATGGAGGCGCCGCGAAGTGCTGGGGAAAGAATTATTCGGGGCAGCTGGGGGTCACCAGCGGCGGGATTCAGGAAAGCCCGGTTGACGTGACCAACCTGAACAGCGGGGTAACCAGCCTGGACGGAGGTAGCGCGCACACTTGTGCAATCGTCAGCGGCGGTGCAAAATGCTGGGGCACCAACTCCTCCGGGGAGTTAGGCATAGACAGCGTTTCCTATACCGATGCGCCCATTGATGTCACGGGACTGCAGAGCGGTGTTCTGTCGATTACTGCTGGAGGTGGGCATAGTTGTGCGCTGGTCAGCCCATCGGAAGTAAAATGCTGGGGTTCTTCAGACGATGGTGAAATTGGTACGGGTATCCCAATTAAGAGGACTACCCCCGTGATGGTAAGTGGATACGATGGTCAGAACCGGATATTTGTCCCGTTCCTGACGAATCAATAGCCTGATTGGCTTTGTATGAAGAAGGGTTCGCAGATATTCATCTGCGAACCCTTCTTTTAGCGATCGCCTGTGATGTAATTTTCAAGCTGACCGATAACGAATTCCTGTTCTGCGATGATCTCCTTTACCACATCACCGATGGAAATGACACCGACGAGTCTCTTGTTTTCAAGAACCGGCAGGTGGCGGACTTTCTTTTCTGTCATCAGGAACATGCATTCTTCGATCGATTGGTTTATATCCACACACAACACCCGCCGGGTCATGATCTCGCCTACAATCGTTTCCCGGGACGATTTCCCCTGCAAGATGATCTTCCGGGCGTAATCACGTTCTGAAAATATCCCAACTAATTCACCGTTTTCCAGAACCAGTAAAGCCCCAATGTCTTTCTCCGACATTAAACCCAGTGCATCAAAAACGCTGGCATCCGGCTCTATGGACCATATATGGTTCCCTTTTGTATTAAGGCAGTGCCTGATAGATTTCACTGTATTGATCGACACGCCGTCACCTCATTCCTTTCAACGCCAAATCGCATCTCTAACGCGATAATATAGACCGTAATACTCATTATACTAGATCTTGATGTTCTTGAAGACCCGGATCAACCTGGCAGTAAGTTCAGCTTCTTAGTTAGTTGAGATCCTGCCCGACCGCTGCCAGAGAATGCCTCTGCGCGGCGCGAGCAAGAAAGTTAGCAGAAATAGCGCCGTTGCCACCAACACGATGGCTGCACCGGAGGCGATACTGGCATAGTAGGAGATATACAAACCCACTACTCCGGAAAAAGAAGCAATGATCGCAGCCAGCACCATCATCACCGGCAATCGTTGGGTAAGCAGGTAGGCGGTTGCTGCCGGGGTCACCAGCATGGCGACCATCAAAGCCACGCCAACGATTTGCAGGGAAACCGCGATGGTAACGGCAATCAACACCAGGAGGAGATTATTCAATGCCCCCACCGGCATACGTAATGTCGATGCCAGAACGGGGTCAAAAGAAAGGGTCAGAAATTCCTTGTAGAATGCGATCACAACCAGGATCACCAGCAGCCCAAAAATTGAGATCGTGATAAGACCCCGCACTGAAACCCCCAGGACATCCCCAAAGAGGAAGTGACTCAAATCGACGGCATAGCTGCGCACGGTTGAGATCAATGCGATCCCCAGGGCGAACATCCCTGCGAAGACAATTCCTATCGCAGTATCTTCCTTCAGGGCTGCGTTCTTGCTGATCGCTCCAATTCCTAATGCAGAAATGATTGCTGCGGCAAGCGCCCACCAAAATAGAGACTCGCGGGCTCCACCACTGACCAGGTAACCCAACGCCACACCAGGCAGGATGGTATGAGCCAGGGCATCTCCGAAGAAAGCCATGCCGCGCAGGACTACATAGGTACCAACGACTGCACAGACGATCCCCACCAGGATGGAGGCAAGCAGAGCACGCAGCATAAAATCGTATGACAGGGGCTGGGTGAGTAAATCCAGCAGGTTATTAAAGATGTTCATGTTCCTCGCCGCCATCACAGCAGGAATCTTCAACCGCCACCAGTCCATCTGGGGTCTCCAAAAGACGGATTTGACCGCCATAAGCGCGGATCAATGTCTCGGGCTGCAGCACATGATTGGCATCACCGAAGGCGATCATCCTCCGGTTTATAAGCATGATATGGGTGAAGTGTTGGGCAGCCTGTTCCAGGTCGTGAGTCGCTGCCATTACCGTGATCCCCTGTCCCTGTAATCCATCCATGAGTGATAGCAGGCTCTCTTGTGAAGGCTGGTCCAAGCCTGTCAATGGCTCGTCCATCAACATGAGTTCCGCCTCCTGCGCCAGTGCACGGGCAATGAACATGCGCTGCTGCTGACCACCAGAGAGTTCTCCGATCTGGCGTTTCGCCAGGTTGTTTATCCCCACCAGGTCCAGCGACTCGCGCACCTTCTCCCAATCCCTCTTGCTGGGCCAGATAAAGGGTTTGAGTTTGGCGCTTCGCCCCATCATGACCACATCCTCAACACAGACCGGGAAACGCCAGTCAACCTGAGAACGCTGCGGGATATACGCAATGCAGATATGACCATGCGGTCCGGTGCCAAATACCTTCACCTGTCCGGTGGAAGGAGCCAGAACCCCTGCAATCACCTTGAGCAAGGTGCTTTTCCCGGCTCCATTAGGACCTACCAGCGCAACGCGCTCACCTGAGTGCAGGTGGAAGGAGACTGCTTCCAACGCTGAGCGACCATTGAAGCGAACGCTGAGCTGATCAACAGCTAAAATTGGTTGGTCTTCCAGGTGCGGTGTTCGTGGATACAAGCTCGCATCCTTCCTGGTGGTTTGGTGCCAGGATCGATTTATCCGGGTTTACGATACTATTTCAACGCATTAACGATTGCGTTTACATTATAGCGCATGAAATCTAAGTAGCTGTCCGCTTCCGAGCCAGCCTGTCCTAATGAGCCTGTAAAAACGAAGATTATTTGAGCGCCGGTGTCCGCGGCAATCTGCTGGGCGAGGGAGGGATTTACTGTATTCCCAACAAAGATCGCTTTGATATCATTGGATTCGATTTTCTCTTCCAGGGATGCAAGTTCCTGTGCGGATGGTGCAGCGTTCGAACTCAACGCCGGGGTCACCAATCCTACCTGTTCAAAGCCATACTGGTCCGCGAAATAGCCAAATGTAGCATGATCTGTAACCAGCTTACGCTGTTCTGATGGGATTTGGGAGACCTGATCACGAATCCAGGTATCCAGCTCGCGCAGACTATCAATGTAAGCTTCGGCATTGGACCGGTAAGCGCCTTCATTTACAGGATCCGCCTTCGAGAGCGCACTGCGGATATTCTCCGTCCACACAATTACGTTGTTCGGGTCCATCCAGGTGTGCGGGTCTGCGCTATCGTGATCATGGTCACCTTCTCCTTCAACAGGTGTATCCTGCATTCCGGAGTTGCTGAATAATTTCCAGGGCATCGATTCCATCAGAGACAAGAACTATCTGACCATCCACATTGGCATCCAGCAAAGGCTCCAGGGTTTCTTCCAGGTGCAGCCCATTGATGAAAACCAGGTCAGCATTGCTAAGAGCAGCGATATCCTGCGGTCTTGGTTCGAAAGTGTGCGGGTCAGAGCCGTTTGGGATCAAAACGTCCACATCTGCCAGGCCTCCAGAGACCTGGTTAACCACGTCGCCAATGATTGAGGTTGAAGCGACGATTTTCAATCCTCCCGTTGAAACAGTTGGTGGGGCTTTCTTTCCACAGGCAGTTAAAACCAAACTTCCTCCAACAATCATTGCAACTGTAAGAAAGATAAATTTTTTCAAAATGTAGTTATGTCCAATGTGTATCATCAGCCATGTAATTGTAATAGCAATGGCAAAAGAATCGACAGGAATATGGGAATATATGGGAAACCGTTTGATTTTTTAAAAAATTTCTGTATACTATTATGTAGACATCGCTCTATTCATCTCCGCTGCAACTCGAATAAATCTAATCCTCCTCATTGGTAACCTCGGTTATTTCCTTACTGGATAAAACGACATATCTGATCGATAGTCATTTATGGAGGGAAAGTTATGTGCAAAAGGGTAAATCCTAAAATTAATTCGGTTGAGAATCAACCCAATTTATCATGGGAAACCTCGGTGTAGATGTCATGGACCACCAACCGAAAACAGATTTTGTTTCTGAAAATAATACAAAGCAAGAGTCGACCGGAAGCCGTTCATTAGAGGATCTCGGCAAGATCAACTTTCTCGAGGACTGGCTGGTTGCCCACAAAACCCAGGTGGGTCCATCCTATGATGCATTGTTGTCGGATGTCCAGGATCAGAGGATCCGCCTGTACGAGACCACAGATCTGAAAGGTTTCTACGATAAGTACACCCACGAGCTTGCTTTGGCGATGGCAGCAATCAACCGCATCCCTCGCTGGGAACAGGTTGTCGAAATTAAACCAGTTAGTTTCCAAAGGGTCAGAGCGATCCTGGACAAGCGTATCAAGCACCTCTTCATCTGGCTCCGTATTCAAACCAATCCAAAAATTGCTCTCAGTGAGATCGAGATCCTTGATTATGTTATCACCGCAATTCCAGGTTGGGTGGATGGATCTACCTTTTCTCTTCAGGATGCTCAATTGCTTCGTTCCTATCTTGAAGGGAAGCGGGATACTGAGCTCACTGACCTGGCAAAACAACTTGCCCTTCTACAATCGGTTTTGGATCTCCTCCCAGTTTGGATGAAGGCAGACCAGATTCCTGAGAGGTTAGGGCGTGGGTTGGAGAAACATCTGGTAGCTCAAAAACTGCGTTCCATCGTTTTCTTGGAAGGTCGTTGCCCAGAAGTTGATTCAGTATCGAAACTGCAGGTAATCAACTTTGCGATTGCTGAACTCCCCAATTGGGTCCAAAGTCTCAACCTCTCCTGCGATGATCCCGCAGTTATCAAGCTCCAGAACTTCTTAATGACCCAGCGCCAGGCTTTGATCCAGCCATCTCCGGCACCAGCAATCATAAAACCTGCGATGCAGACAGCACCCGCAGCTCCTGCTATCACCGTACCTCCCAAACCTAAGCCTGAATCCCGACCTCCGGCACCACCCGTAACCGCCAAACCCCCACGCCCACCCATCGATTGGGGCAATATCTGGGACAAAATCGTCCAGGCAGCTGTTTCGGGCGCCCTGCTGCGTGGTTTGCTCTACCTGGGTGCTTTTATGATCGTTGTCTCGTTGAGCATCCTGGTGGTTCGCTTCTGGGACCTGTTCCCCTCCATCGTGCAAGCGGTCTTCATCTTTTCAGTGCCATCTGTGTTCTACCTGGCGGGTTGGCTCATCCGCTCCAAACTCAAGCTGCCCCAGGCGGGAAATGCCCTCAGCGGGATCGGTGCACTGCTGGTTGCAGTGGATTTTGCTGCCATCTACCAGTTCGGGGATCTGGCAGTTGACTTCAACCTGTATTGGTCGATTGCCAGCCTGTTATGTACTTTAATTTATGCCCTCACTGCATGGCGCTTGAACGGTATCTTCTTTGACTTCATTGCATTAATCGGTGGTACCAATATACTGGTCGCTCTGACGCGTTTATCCGGTTTGGGTCTCGAGTGGAACATTGTCGCGTTAAGTGTTGCCAGCACGCTGATGACAGCTGCTGCACCGCGGTTATGGTCCGCAGGTGATCCACTACGAGACACCGCAGCAGCAACCCGTTACCTGCCCCAGGTTTTATTACCACTCAGCCTGGCAGCCGTGATCTTCGTCCCTGATGTTTCGGGTGCTGCCCAAACGATTGCTTTTTTGTTTGCAACGTTCAGCTATGCAATTCTCGCCTGGAGCTTCCCTGCCCAAGTCTTTGCCCATGCCTGTATTGTGTGCTCGTTAGGCGTACTGGGTTTAGGGCTGAACGCATTCGCTTTACCGCCTGTGTGGTGTGGGGCTGCATCAGCTGTTTTCGCCGTACCCTACTCGCTGGTTTCACGTTGGATGGACAATCGCCTGCCGCCAGATTTTCCCGGACGTACTCAATATCTTTTCGCACCTGAAATAGCGGGCTTTCTGCTGGCACTCTTAGGATTGATTTTGGGCATTATCACCCTGTTCTTCGACCTGTGGGCTGGGATTATTGCTTTGACCTTACTTTCCCTCAGTTTGACAGTCTGGGCAATTCTTTACAGCCAGTCGTTTTTTATTGTCCTGGCGGGTGGATTATTCTGCGTTCCATTCAGTCTGGGCACGATGAGGATCTTGCAGAATGCAGCCGTTGATCCCTGGTTCGACTGGCTGCCGGCAGCCTGGTGTGCGCTTGGATTTTGCTACCTTGGGGCTGCTGTCTTGCTGCGCAAGGCAAGATCTTACGCTTCTGCTCTGTATCTTTGGGCGCTGACCCTGTCAATCCTGGCTGGACTGGTTCTGCTGCGATATGTATCCGCCAAGGTTACCTGGCAGTATATCCCTTCCCTGGTTGGACTGGGGGGCATTCTGGTGATCTACCTTGTGTCTGCACTGATCCATGACCGTGGTACGCATCCCGGGCTTTCAGTTGCCATCACCAACAAGATCCCAGGGAGTTTGGGGCAGTCGATCTTCGTCTGGCTCCTGGCGTTGCTGATTCCGGTCTGGGTAAGTCTGGTCTGGATGGGAAGTTTGGTTCCGAATGTGTCCGGCTCAATGTCATGGTTAGGTCCTATGCTGGTTGGGATAGGTATTGTTTATATACCCTTGGGTCAGCTGCTCACACGACGCAACGATACCTACAGTCTACCCCTGCACGTGACCACCGTGCTCCTCGGGATTACAGGCGCATTACTGGCAGCTAATAATCTCCCTGCGGTGACTGCGGCACTCTACCTGGATGTGGTTATCCTGGTTTTATTTGCCTTCGTTTACCGACGTGTGACATCAATTGCCCTGATAAGCATTGCCTCAGCATCCCTTTTGCTGGTCCTGCCATTTCAGTTAACCCTCAGCCTGCTTAACATCCTCGATCACGCTCAATCCCTGGGGTATGCCTTGCTGGTCTGTTTCCTGTATATGCCGGTAGGTTTGCTCCTTGATCGGGTGGGCGCCCAGCTACCTGCGTTTACTCGCAGGTACAGCCTGCCGGTCTTTATTGTAGGTTATCTCCTTTCCCTGTATGCTATCTCAGCCTCTCTTCTCGGTCGCCTGGGTGTTTACGCAGTCGATCTGCCCTGGATCGGCGTACTGACCCCTCTGGTCATCAGTAGTTTGTACCTGTTCAGTTTATACTACTTCCGGATCTCGGTCTGGGCCGCGATTTTTGCCTGGGCAAATGTTCTGACTTTGATACTTGTTTACGGGCAGTTCCTTGTGCTGGTCAGGCTGCCCATGGAATTCATCGCTTCTGCCTGGGCTGTTCTGCCGATCACTTTCCTGCTGGTCGGTCGCATCCTCTTCCATTCGAGAATCGAGTGGTTGCGCCGGGTGCACCTACCCCTTGCGGTTAGCGTTCCCTCCCTGGGCATAGCAGCTTTAGCCCTGACTGCCCCAGCTACACTGAATGCCTTCCTTTACGAACCGGCTGCTGCTCAAAAACCCGCTCTGATCCTGGCGCAATTGCTGGTCTTTCTCTTGCCCATTCTTTCTGCAGTTCTGTATAAGATCGCCTGGCCTCTCTTCATCGAGCCCTGGTTGGCGTTTTTACCAGTCACCATGTTTTTCATCGGCTATTCCGAAATGATTTTCAAAACCCCGTTGACACTTCAGGGCTTTGGGTTGGTGTGGATCTGCCTGGGAATCACCCATTTGCTGATGGCAGCCGTAGTTGACTCGCGAAAAGTACGTTACGCCCACGGGCTTTACCTGGGTGGATATGCTTTAGCCATCTTTTCTGTCTTTTGGACGCTGTCCCCTCGTTACGTTCTTGTCTGGACGCTTGGACTATGGATCTTGATCTGCATCGCCTCAGCGTTTTTTATTCACGCAAAACGGCATAGGACCTGGAATGAAATCATTTCAGCAATCTTTGCCCAACGGTCCGGGATACTCCATGATCTGGTCGAGAACACATTTCTCTGGTTGACAGCCTGGTTAATCCCGATCTGGTGTGTGATCTTATTGAGCCAGTTTGCTTCAACAGCCCAATTCCAATGGTTGGGCTTTAGCGCAGCCGCCCTGGTCTATCTAGGACTGGGTCTTGGTCTGGGGAAAATTAAGAAATCTTATGCCTGGTCTTTTAACTGGGCAGCCCAATTTTTCACGGTACTGGCTCTTATGACCGGTATCCGCCTGACCCTGGATATACTGATGGGCACAGTCAGTATGGCTGAGCAATTGCAGTCCATCATCAGCTTGATCGCGGTCCAGATTTGCGCCGTGATCTTTTATATTTTTTCAGCAGCGATACAACGCAGGAGCATCTTCGCTCACCTGGCTTCCTGGCTTGCATTCTTTCCTTACACACTCAGCTGGATTACGTTTGGAACCCTCGATGGTGCGGAGCTCGCCCTACCCTGGATGGTTTTAGCCACCATCCTGTTGCTTGCCGGGTTTGTCCTAGATCGTACTCCCATCCGTTACGCTCATGGTCCTTACCTGGTCGGCTTATTACTGGCTGCTTTCGCCTTGTTCTGGTCGATCCCTGACCGGCTGACAAACGTGATCATCCTGGGGTGGTGTATCTTGCTGGCTCTGATCGCCCAGATACTGGTACATACTCGCCGTCTTATCACCTGGACAGATCTGACCAGAACGACTTTACACCGTCAGCCCGATACCTCGATCCCGGTTCGCGTTGCGCGGCAGTTTCTTTTTGTCTTTTTGTGTCGTCACATTTCCAATTTGGCTTGTTTTGTTGTTGAGCCATTATGATGTCCAGCTTGCTTACCGGGGAGTAGCTCTGGCGCTGGTTGCCCCACTGTACATTGCTGCAGGTTTGCGCCTGCGCAGGGTGAGAACCGAATACACCTGGTCACTTTTCAGCACCGCCTACCTTCTGACTGCCATTGGGGCAATGGTTTCTTTTGAAAACCTGGAGCTTGCTACCTGGGTACTTGTCCTGGATGCGGTGGTCTATGCAGCGTCAGCCTATATCTTTCGTCAGGCTTTCTGGCTTTACCTGTCTAACCTTCTCGTTCCAGTCATTGTGCTCCTTGCGCTCAACACTACTGGCAGGTTGTTTGCCCCTTGGATCAGTGGCATTTTCATGGGCATCGCCTATACTTATTTCGCCAGTGGAACTTTGATTCAACGCATGACAGGTGTAAAGGAAGACGAGGCGCACAGATTGTCATCCTTTGCTTTACCGTTCTTTGTACCCGCCTACTTGCTCAGCGCAGTAAGCCTCGCAGTTGCCAGCAGCCAGACCCAATTGGCGATAGCTGCTTTTCTTGCTGGTGTGTTGCTTTATGCACTATCTGCATGGTCTTTTCGTGAGAGTCTGTTCCTTTATCCGGCAGCCTGGCTTTTCGCAGTCCCCTATTACCTGGTCATGACTTTGATGTCGATTTCACCACAGTGGCTGGGATTGGGCTGGCTGCCTCTGATCCTGGCTTACATCGTTGGGGGACGCCTGATCTTTCACCGGCAGCCATTGGAGCTGCGCAAGGCAGCCTGGATTTTCAACCCGGTGACTCCCTTTTATCTGCTGGCTTACGCCTTGAGCCTCAGCATGATTGTTCTATCGTACGGTGACCCACTTGTTATGACACTGGCACTGGGTTCGGCTGCGGTGGTATACCTGGGTTCTGCTGCCCTGTTCCGCCGGTCAGCCTGGCTCTATCCAGGTTTGCTTGCCGTCCATCTGGCATTACTCTCTTTCTTCACCATTGATACGGCGGGTTCTCTATCCGATTCTCCACGCAATATCAGCGTGCCCTTCCTGGTTTTGACCTGGATCGTTGCCCTTACAGGATACGGCTTCAGCCGTCTGCGCCTCAGCCAGGGTCAAAATGATAATCTGGTCTTGAGAGTAGGTCAATGGCAGTACGATTTTGCCGGACTGCCTTCCATGAAACATCTCCTCACGCCCTCATGGTCACAACCATTCTTCGTTTTTGCCTTTCTCGATATCATCATCTGGCAAATCGTTGCTTTATTCGGATTCGAGACCGCGATCATCCTTGGCATTGGATTTGCCATACTTACAGGGCTGTTTGCCATGCTCTGGTTGGATAGTCTCCTGGTGTACAGCGCGGTATTTTTTGCACTTCTGGCAGCAGGGGCACGCCTGGTCTGGACTGGTCTCGATATTTCACAAATCCTGGCATGGTTCGCCGGGATTGGTTTCGGGCTTTATCTTCTGAGCCTTGTGATTGAATGGATCACTCAAAAGCGTCCATTGAAACTGGTTTCGCTGGCAATTTGGGTGCACCCGCTGCGCAACATCTCCGTCGTCACAGCTGCTTTTACGCTGGTTGCGGTTATACCTTACGGTCTGGCACACAGGCTGATGATTGCGGTTACACTCGCCTTTGCCGGTGCGTTGTACCTGGCAATTGCTTACCGCGGCCGCTATTACCGACTGGGATATTTTGCAGCTGGCATGCTGGTCGCTTCATGGGTGTTGGTCATGATTTCGCAAGAAGTCCGTGAGCCCCAAATGTATGCCTTACCCGTCGGTCTCTATTTCACCTTGATCGGCTACCTTGAAAACAGAAAGGGGAATCGCCTGTTTGCTCAAATCCTGGAAGGTTTTGGGTTAGCAGTTCTGTTAATCACCGCCTTCATCCAATCCCTGGATGGGATAGGGGGGTTCCGTTATTTCCTGTTGCTTCAGGCAGAAGGGCTCCTGGCGATCTGGTGGGGGGCGTGGCGCAGGCAAAGAATACCCTTCTTCGCTGGGATAGGTGCCTGTGTAATCAACGTTGTAGCCCAGGTGATTGTCCTGGTAAGTGTGTACGAAGTCAACCGCTGGTTCATAATCCTGGGGGTGGGGTTATTCCTGGTGGGTACAGCTGTTTTCATCGAACGCCGGCGGGAACGTTTGATCCAGCAGTCCAGGCAGTGGCGTGACGCGTTGGAAAGTTGGAGTTGAGAGCTGTGGAGCAAAAAAATGGATCATCCTGAACCTTCAGGTCAGAACCCCGAAATGAATAATCAGAAAATACCCGCCAGAACCATGGCAGTCCTGGCAGTGCTGACCGGTCTGCTCCTGTTACTGAGTGGGATCGCGGCGATGTGCGGATACTTGGGTTTGCCACTGTTCCTGTACCAGGATGAGATCCTCACCCCACAGTTGGGTCAGATGGCGGCGATTTTCCTGGGTTTGATTGGAGGTGGGTTGGCCCTTGTGCACGGGATCCGCTCCTTGCGGAACCTGCCATCCCAATCTTTGCAGCTGCCTCCTGCATACTTTTTCTGGATTCTTTTCGGAGTGGTTCTCGGTTTGGGAAACCTGCTGATTAATTTTGAGGTCAGCACACAGTACATTTTCCCAATCACATTCGCCCTTGGGGCTGCGCTTCCCACAATCGCCGTAATGTCATATGCATACCGGCGCCTGGGATTCCCGGTCACCTGGAGGCAAGGGTCGCTGGCGTTCGTTTCAGGCAGTACGGTTTCGGTCGTGGTAACTCTCGTTTTAGGCTACATGATCATCCCCTATGTGATCTACCTGCTGGTCGAGCCGATCTTGTATACTTTTTATGATTTTTTTGATGAATTGGGTCCCGGTGGTTTCGGATTTCTGGAACGCCTCTTTTCCTCCCCCTGGGTAATCTTCTTCTTGATTATCACTGCTCTGGAAGCTCCCATCCCGGAGGAGTTTGCAAAAGCCTTGGGACCAGCGATGTTCGGTCACCGCATCCGCAATGAAAGGCAGGCTTTTGCTGTTGGACTCGCCAGTGGTGCCGGTTTTGCCATTCTGGAAAATATGCTTTATGAAGGCATTTACGCCCAGTGGAGTGGGTGGTCGTGGGGTGGTATCACGCTTTTACGCGGCATTGGCTCGGTCCTGCACCCGATCTGCACAGCGATCATCACCCTGGGTTTGTTCCGCGCCCGGGATCGCCAATCAGGATGGTTCCGCAATCTGGGGTTGGCGTTCTTGCTTGCGGTGGGACTGCACACTTTATGGAACGGTGGTTTTGAGTCTTTCCTTTTCCTGACCGGTTTGGATTATTATAGCGCGGACATATCGTCTGTATCCATCTACGGATTAGGTGTCCAAATCCTTTTGGTCGTGTATTTACTGCTCTTATCCTCGGGGCTGTGGTGGATGCTGTGGCGCTATACCAAAAATCTCGGGGAAGGAGTAGAAATCAAATACGTGTCCAGCCCGGTGACCCCTCGCGCCGTCGCCGCCTGGGCTGTCGCCTGCGCCCTGGTGATCATCCCCATCGGCGCTGCCCTGGGACCTGCCTGGGGTCAGATCAAAGCGGTGTTCCTCATCCAGTGATTTCTAACCTGGTCACTGGTCGAACTAGTTGTGAACCAGGACCACTTTCTGCCAGAGAGCAGGTTATCCCCAGTCAGCACAACGATCGAACCGGCAAAGCCAGCCGGCGATTTCATATGTCTGTTTATTCAGGTAGTGCCTGATTTGGCAACAAAGGTGCAACTATTAATGGCGAGGCAAGCAAGAGGTTATTCACTACCAATCGCGATATAATCTTTTAGGCATCGACCGCTCCTCTATGGAATCAGCTCCCTCAAAATCGTTCGAATCAGACTCCACCACCCAATCGCCTCGCAAAACCTTTGCCCTGGCGTTGATCTTTGCGGTCATGTTGATGGACATCGTTGGGCTGTTGATCCTTGCCCCGGTGGCTCCATTCATCGTCCGCCAGTACAGCGATCTGGCTCTGGCGGTCACCATGATCACCGTAATTTATGCCAGCGGGCAATTCTTTGCCGCACCCTTCATGGGGAAGCTCGGGGATACTTTCGGTCGCCGTCCTGTTCTGCTGGTCAGTCTGGTTGGGCAGGCACTGGGTTATCTCATTTTTGGATTGGGAGGAGCATTATGGGTGCTCTTTCTGGGTAGGTTGATCGGGGGCATCACCGGCGGGAATTTTTCTACGGCTACCGCTTACCTGGCAGACATCTCTACACCGCAGGAGCGAGCAAAGAACTTCACCCTGATCGGGATTGCCTGGAGTCTGGGCTTGATCCTGGGTCCTGCAGCAGGAGCTATGCTGGGGGAGATCAGCCTTAATGCGCCAGTTTTCAGTGCTGCGGCACTTTCTATCTTGAACGTAATCCTGGCGATATTTTGGCTGCCCGAATCTCTGCCGAAGGAACATCGCTCCAACGTATCCATCCGCCTGTCGGATATTAATCCATTTTCTGCGATCAGGAGCATGGCAATCAAGCCTGGACTTGGTTTGCTGCTGTTGGTCAGCAGCCTGTTTAATTTCGCCTTCAATGGGATCAATTCTGTAACGACCCTGTATTACATTTCCAGGTTTAATGTTGATCCTGGTCAGGTCGGCTCTTTGCTGGTGGTGGCTGGAATCGCCCTGGCGATTGTCCAGTTTTTACTGGTTCAACGAGCGGTAGGCAGGTTTGGTGATAAAGCCGTTGCCATGGGCGGTTTAATTGTCCTGTCTGTGGGAGAGTTAGGAATTCTACTCGCTCCAGTCTTATGGATCCTTTACCCGATCACCATGCTGGCTAATATGGCGAGTGGATTTGTCTTTCCCACGCTGACTTCCTTGAATGTAGCGCGTGTTGAATACCGTGAAGTTGGACTGCTGGTAGGCGTGACCACCGCGCTTGCCAGCCTGATGACCATATTTTCGCCCATCTGGGCTGGGATTATGTTCGATCAGGTATCCATTGGCTCCCCAATCTGGATGGGTGCGGTGATATTGATTTTAGCAGCGATATTATTGTCTAGATCGAAATGACGCTGTCTGTTAAAATACCCTACCCGCTCCCTGCATAGTCTCAACCCAGGCTACGATATTATCCGGAGGAATATCGTCCTGCATGTTGTGGGCTGGTGCCATCACGTAACCACCTTCACGACCAAAAGTCTTGATCAAGTTCCCGACCTCCTGGTGAACTTCATCCGGGGTCGCGTTGGGCAGGAATTGCTGCACATCCACCCCTCCCCAAAATACCAGCTTTTCGCCAAACCTTTCCTTCAGGGATGCAGGCGACATCTGTGCAGCGGAGGTTTGAAGCGGGTTAAGAATATCCACACCGCATTCGACAATCTGGTCCAGCAGGCTGAACACAGAACCACACGTATGGTGCCAGTAATAGCAATGAGCCAGATCTTTGGTGCGCTGGATTCGCTTACTAAAAAACGGGGTGATGAAACGATCAAACATTGAAGGGGAGATCAGAGGTCCGGTTTGCATACCAAAATCATCCCCGCTTGTGGTCAGATCGATGTACGGACCCAATACAGCATAATAGTTTTCGATGATCGCCATCTGGATTTCGAAAACTTTTTCAAAATAAGCGAACACGAAATCTGGATCTCCCGCCAGCCTCGATAGGAAGTCGTCGTAACCGCACATCCAGCAGCCGAGTTCCAATATTCCGTACACCGGATGTTCTGCGATGACCACGTATTGATCTTCTTCCTTGAGCATCCTGGCTTGGTCTTCCCAGCGAACGAGGAGTTTTTCGTCTATGCGTGCTTCAGGCCATTTGAAATTGCGTAAATCTTGCAGTGTGGCATTTTTCAGGGGGTTGTTGGTGATTTCGTCATATCCACTGATCCGCTCTCGCCGAATGCCCCAACAATCAATCGAGATTGTGCCAGAGATCGTCCGTGTATATGGGCTGGGAAGGTCAATAATTGTTCCCACGGAGCGGAAATCGGTCCCTGCCCATTCCAGGATGCGCTCATCGATTCCATTGTTGGTCAAACGGTGTGTGCCTGTGAAACCCAGGTGATCAAGCAAAGCAGCCTGGCAGGTGGGGCTCATGGAAGTAAGTGATGTCCCACCGATATCGATCGGAACTCGATCAACAGGTTCATGCTGCATTGTGAGTTGAAACCGGTTACGACTTTCAGACAATTTCAACTCCTATTTCAAACCTCTGCTTATGCATCAGTACCACTCATCGGTAAAGGACAGATCCCCACGTTCATACGATTAAGAAAAAAAACTTAATATTTTATGGTTTTTAACATGGTGACACCAGCAGGACAAATAATGCCTACCTGCTCACAGCAGATAGGCATTATCCTTCGTTTGGCGTAAAATGCATGACAGGTGTTCATCTCAATGGGACATCTCAATTAAAACGGGTGAGAATTGCTATCCAGTGATGCTGAATTTTGGGCATCCATCCCCTTCCCCGATGAAAGCATCCATTCGCAGGCTTCTACTTGATGGCTGGTTTTGCCGGTAGTATCTCCGAGACGATTACTTCCTGTTAAAAATTAAATTGATCCCAGCCAGAACAACCACTGCACCTGCAAAAGCAACCAGCAGACTGGGAAGATTAAGCCCTGTAACTCCACCAAATCCGAATAAACTGGCGATCCATCCACCCACGAATGCGCCTACAATCCCCGCAAGGATGTTCGTGATGCAGCCCATCTGATCGTTACGCTTTGTAATGATGCTGGCAAGCCAGCCGGCGATACCGCCTAAAATAATCCAGCTGATGATACCCATGATTGGTTTCTCCTTTATGTAAAAGAATGTAGACGAATTTTACCTTAAGATAGTGAATTTTTAAGGAAAAGGATTCTGTACCGGTGGGATCCTGGTATCTATGACTTGTCCCTGGGACCGGATCTGCGAAATCGGGAAAGAAAACTGCGCAAATTTTCCACGATACCTGGTTTATCTTCTTCTGGTGCTGGAAGTGGAGGTGCCTCGATGATCTTGCCATAAATATAACGGAATATCAGGTTACCCGTGGCGATCACAGGGGTTGCTAAAAGCGCTCCCATAATGCCAAAAGCCCCGGCACCAGCAATAATCCCGATCAGGACCACCAGCGGGGGCAGATCGACGGCATCCCCCATGATCCTTGGCACCAGGAGCTGGTTTTCCAGCAATTGAACCAGCCCATAAAATACAACCACTATCAACGCAAACACCAGGTGGTTGATGGCAAAGTGGGTGGATCCGAACAATAGGGCAAGCAAAACGGCGGGGATGGCAGCGATCACAGGACCAACGCTGGGGATCAACTCCATGACACCCGCGATAACGCCTAGCAGGAGCGCCCCTGGCAGACCCAGGATAAGCCCCCCCAACCATGTGACCACACCGATCACCAGCATCAGCGATATCTGCCCGCGCAGGAAACCAGTCCAGCTCCGGCGGATATTGGTGATCAGTCCAGTCAATTCGGATCTGTACCCAGGTGGGATCAAATCGGAGGTCCAATCTTTCATTTCGTTGGTGGTCAGAGTCATCTGCAATGAAATCAAAATGGTGAGAAACAGTGAAACCAGAGCCGAAAAAGTCGGACCTAGAATCCCGGTGACTGTGCCCAGAGCTCTGCCAAACCCGCTGGTGATATCCCCGAAGGACAGGCTGAAACCCGGAGAAGAAGGCTGTAACTGCGAGGCAAAATTATTCAAAAAGGTGATGAGGTATTCCTCAAGAGAGACCAGAATACCCGCCCATGCCGGATTGGCTTCCAATGTGGCAATAATATTCTGGATCCAGTCCTCCGTTTGTTCAATCATCAAGTTGTAATTGATCTTCGAAAAGAAATCGACCGCTTCCACGATTGCTGGGATCGCCAACAAAGGAATTGCCAGCAGCAGGAGGACGACCAGGAAGTAGGTCAGACCCACTGCCAGGTTGTACTTCAGCCGACGGGTAAAGAACTTGATGACTGGATCGAGTACCACCGCCAGCAATGCTGCAGCCACCACTAGAGGAATAGCAGAGCGTCCAATATATAATACGATCAGGATCACCAAAAAGAGGACCACTCCCATGATATATCGGGTAGGTGTGCTCCAACCCTTACTTTCATTAGTCTCAACTGTATTAACGGTCACAGCTGCCGATCCAACGGTGATCGGTTGAATGTCCGACTGATTTCCCACAGGGATTGGTGAAGTTGCATCTTCTGTTTTCTTCAGTTTGAAATCAGTACCGCTGGATTGCTGATTATTACCAGGTTTTATGTCTTTTCCTATATCAACTGGGGAATTTGAGCCTCGTGCGGATGGAAAAGCTGGTATAAAAGAATTAGCTTTTCCATCGTTGACTTCTTTTTCAGGATCGGATTTCGACTGTTGTCGGGATCGCCGGAACCCGAAATTTACCCGGTTGACCAACGCAAGAATAAAAAGAACCAGGGCTCCACTGATCGCACCAAGAGATAAAGCCATCCAGGCTGGGCGGTGTCCCTGAGAGGAGTTTGAGGATTGTTCGGGGGTAGTTTTACTCATGGTTTTTTTGAAGCTATGAATTTCCAATACCTATTATGACCAAAAAGGTTGTTGATTGTTTCCCAGTGCCTTAACCCATACGCTAAAAACACAGACCGCGATGATTTGGGGAATCCGCTCTTTGATCAACTCTAAAAGTTCACTGCGCGCCTGACTGTAATTTTCAGACAGCACCCAGGGGCGGACAGCCAGGCTTATACTATCATATACGACCTCCATCACTTCCTCCAGGCTGCCGTAACTTGCCGATCTCTCTGGAACCCACATTGGAGCAATCTGTTCAATGGCTGGAGCAGGGTGGGACGAAAAAATAACGGGAAGAGCAGGATGATCAGAAGGCTGCATACAGGGACCAGGATCATAAACTTGACCACAATGTTGTGAGTGAGGTCAGAAGGAGTGCCCATAATAAACCACACACCGGCGAAACCAAGAATGAGCAGGACAGTTACCAGTGATATACCTACCAGCTTGGCGGTTAAGGTTGATGTCTCCGGGGCATGGTTGAGATAGACCAGCATCACTGCACTGATGGCGATCACAACGCTGAAATTAAATAAAAAGCTGGAGAAAAGGGGAGGTAAGGCGGGCTTGATGAGGATTACCAGCACCGGGATCAGGCTCAGAGCCAGCGCGAGTCCAAAATTACGTAATGCAAGAGCCGGCAACGGACCTGGTTTGAAAAGGGCGCTAAAGCCCCACCGCCATGTGGTCATCTTCTTTTCAGATGCACTCAACCGGGTAGCGGACCAGTGCAGAGAACGCCTGAAGAAGACGATCACACCGAACAGAATCGCTATCGGTGTGATCAGGTATATGACCTGGTTTTCAGCAATCTGCGCCGGGAGGTTGGCAACGAACACCACTGCAAAGTATATTGAATAAGCCAGGCTCGTTACCATCGGGATGGCATAAATGGCGACTGCGATCCGTGCCTCTTGTGGCTGGTCATTGGTGGGGAAGGCATAGGCATAGGAAAGCAAAAATACACCGCCCAGCAGGAGCATGGCGTCCTGGGAAGGCGCCAGAGCCCGCGACCAGTCAAAACCGCTGTTCGTCAGGATGGTGGCGATGGATGAGAGCATGATACTCAGGAAAAACCAGAGCAAGAGGAAACTGGATCTGGTCTTGTTCTTCACCTGGACAAGGTACCCGAAACTGGCTCCTGAAAGAACGAGCATGATGACACCAACCAGGGTGAAAATACCGAAATTCATCGTGGTCTTTACCTGAAACCCTTACCACTATTGTAAGCCTTTTTTAAAATTACCTCACCTATGAAGCAGCTTACCTCGTGCGCCAGGTCAGTGTCGTGGCGTGGGGAGTGATTAAGGTTCCTGTCCATTCCCCCAAATTATCTCATCTCGAAGTTTTGGGTCTGGCTAGACCTGACTACAAATGATATTAATCTCCTTAGTCCAACTGGTGGCACGCTCCATCTCGCCTTCCTTTAAAGGTCCTTCAATATCCACCACACCAAATCCTTGAGGATCGATGACCTGTATTCCACCTTTGGATTGGAGTTGTTTGGAGATTGACTCGGCGGCGTAGCCAAAGATTTTGACAAAGAAAAGCAGAACGCGATTGTCGATATCTTCTAGTTTAAAGCGGGTATCAAAGGCTGCCACCTTCACCCCATTCAATCCTCCCTTGGGGATTCCGTTCAGGAAATTGTTCATTGCCGGTGTTGGACGGAAACGCTGTGTGGGTGCACCAGCTATCAGCAATTCTATGCCAGTTAGTTCTTTTGATTCGGCTTCGCCGGCACGCACAATTGTCACATCCTGAGTCGAACTGAGCTCAGCTGCAATTGCTTGAGCCACTTTCTCCGTATTTCCATATTGAGAATCGTAAATCACCAATGTTTTCATGGATTTGTTCCCTTTTCGTGTTGGAGGTCCTATTGAGGTCGAAGAGGGGATTTAACCGCCAGCCATTGCACCTACGATACGCAATGGTTCCTTGCCTGAAGCAACAGCTTCAGGCAAGTCAGCGTCTGTTGGGTCGTGGGACAGGTCCTCCCCACATGCAAAGAAACGCACAAACGCACGCCGTTGCCTGGATTTTTGGTCTCGGATCGTGCCGCGCAGCATCGGGTACTGAACCTCCAAAACATCCAGCACCGCATCGATCGTCACTGGATTTTCTACTTCGAGCGTTACCTCGCGTTCAGTGTTTGCCAGCCGCCAGAGGTGGGTGGGTAAGATCACGTGCACCATTGCTGTAAGATCCTTAATTCAGGGTCTGAACTTCGACCGAAAGCACCCTGGGGAGGTCGCGCACGATGGTCGTCCAACTGTCCCCAGAATTGGACGAGGCGTAAACCTGACCGCCGGTGGTGCCGAAGTACACGCCGCATGGGTCGAGTGTGTCAACGGTCATCGCACTGCGCAGGATGTTGACGTAGCAGTTGCTTTGTGGGAGACCTTTTGAGAGTGCTTCCCATTCATTCCCACCCGTGCGGCTGCGATAAACTCGTAATTTTCCTTCGGGAGGGTAATGTTCAGAGTCGCTCTTGATCGGCACAACGTAAATCGTATCGGGTTCCTGTGCATGGACGGCGATGGGGAAGCCAAAATCACTGGGAAGGTTATCGCTGACCTCGTACCAGGAATCACCGGCGTTGTCGCTGCGCATCACGTCCCAATGCTTCTGCATGAATAATACGTCAGGACGAGTGGGGTGCATGGCGATGTTGTGCACACAATGACCCACATCCGCCTCCGGATCCGGAAGCTCCCAGTTGGATTTAAGACCCTGGGTGATCGCCTTCCAGGTCTCACCACCATCGTCCGTGCGGAAGGCACCCGCTGCAGAAATTGCCACGTAAAGACGTCTCGGATTCTGCGGGTCCTGCAAGATGGTGTGCAGGCACATCCCGCCTGCACCAGGCTGCCATAAATTCCCTTTGACCTCACGCAGACCTGCCAGCTCTTGCCAGGATTGTCCCCCATCGCTGGACCGGAATAAAGCGGCGTCCTCCACACCAGCGTAAACTGTGTCGGCATCAAACAAGGACGGCTCCAAATACCAGACCCGGGTGAACTCCCAGGGATGCTGTGTGCCATCGTAGAACTGGTGTGTGCCCGGAATGCCATCGTATACGAACTCGTTGCTCACAGTTGACCAGGTCCCGCCTCCGTCGTCTGAACGGTGGATCACCTGACCGAACCAGGCGCTTGCCTGAGATGCGTAAATACGGTTTGCATCCATGTGTGAACCTTTGAGATGGTAGATCTCCAATCCGGGGAAGTGCGGACCACTCACCTCCCAATCTTTCCGCCTGGCATCTGATGTCAGGATAAACGCACCTTTACTGGTGCCGACCAAAACGCGCACACTACTCATCTTTTGATCCTCCTAGCTTTTGAATTGCTCTTCAACCGCGTTGGTGGACTGGTTAATCATCCAGTTGATGCCGAACTTGTCCACAAACATGCCGAAACGAGCGCCCCAGAAAGTGTCTTGCAGGGGCATGGTGATTTGACCGCCTGAGGATAAACCATTGTACAGGCGATCGGTCTCCTCATCGTTATCGGTTTGAAGTGAGATATTCACGTTATTCCCGACAACCACACTCCCCTGACCTGATGGTCCATCGCTCCCCATCATCACTGTGCCTTCACCGATGGGAAGAGAAACGTGCATCACCCGCGCAGCATCCTCGGCAGGCATCTCGTTCCCAGATGGCATGTCTTTGTACTGTTGATAATCCGAGAATTCCCCACCAAAAACCGATTTATAGAAATTGAAGGCTTCATCGCAGTTGCCATTGAAATTTAAGTACGGATTGATTGTTGCCACTGTTCGTCTCCTTTATGTGTTAGTTGCCAATTATGGGTGATCGTTTGACGTTCACCGTATTCTTTCCTTGTTGATCCAAACAAACTATTTCCAAAAGGAAATAGGCTTAATTCTGAATGGTGCATAGTGCCTGCCGGACCTCACCCCAATCAACGCTTTCGAATTTGCCTGAGCGCACGTTGCGTTCCAGCAGGTCCAGGTAAAAAGCTGTGTGTTTAACCTGTGCCGCTAAGGTGGCGCACATCCCGCCAACAGGTATGGATGCTTCTTCTGCTGTGACGGAAGACAGTGTTTCAAACATCGAGGTACCTTTGTCTAAGAATAGACCATGGACATTTTCGAATGTCTCTTCGAGAAGAAAGTAAAGCGCCTGCTTAAAATGATCCGTTTGTATCTGCTCCGTCATATATCCTCCAGCAATCACATTCTAACAAAAATAGATCAAATTAGTCAAATATTCTCACCCCGGAGTCATCTTTTCAGGGAATGGCAAGCCCACATTTCAGGAACTTATTTGATTATCGCATCGTTGATATAGTCCCAATTGATGCGGTAGCCCAAGCCTGGCTCCTGGGGCAGGTGGACGTAACCATCTTCATCCATCGGGTCGCAGATCGCCTCCAGGTAGGGGGAGGTGTCTCGTAATCCACACCCGGCGCCAACAGCCCGCGCTCGTAGAACTCACTCACATCCTCGCTGATCGAGCCCAGGGTTTGTAGGTTGCCAAAACCGCTCATGTGCACTTCCATTTTGACCCCAAAAGCCTCACATACTGCCGCCATTTTTTTGACGCCCGTGATGCCCCCGCGCAGCACGTCCATGCGGCTCATATCCGATGCACCGCGCAGGATCCAATCAGCGCGCGTGTACAGGCTGCCAGCAGCGATCTCTGGCGAAAGGATTGGGATGGACAGCTCTCGGGAAAGTTTTTCATAAGTGGATGGGCGGTATTCGGGCATGGGGTGTTCGTACCAGTAAAATTTCAGCTCCTCCAGGATGCGTCCCACCCGGTAGGCTTCATCATAAGTGCGGTATGTGCCCCATGGGTCGTAGCTCAGGATCATATCGTCTCCAACCGCTGAGCGTACCGCCCGGCAGACCTCGATGTCCTGCTGGATGTGAGAGGGGCGTCCGGGATCAGGTTTCCCGGTCAGCGGGTCCCAAAAATAATAGGGATGGATTTTGTAATGGGTGTATCCCTGGCGTTTGCAGTCCAGGGCGTGTTGGGCGTAATCGGCGGGAGTGCCCATGTTTGGGAACGTGCTGGCATAAGCCTTGACCCTATCCCTGCAAGCTCCCAGCAGCTTGTAAAGCGGCAGATTCAGGTGTCGTGCTTGCAGATCCCAAAGCGCCATGTCCAGAACACTGATCAGGTTTTCTTCGATGTTCGCCACCCACAACCAGTGCCAGAATTTTTCCCGGTCGTAGGGATCCTGCCCCAGTACAAGTGAACGGATACGCCCTTCCAGAGCGGTGCGCTGCCCGGCGGTGAGACCGTCCTGGTCCCCATGCCCGCTCCCACCCAAATAATATCCCTCCGCTCCTTCATCGGTGACGATCCTGGTCAGGGTCTGCACGATATCGACCTCTGGCAGGAGTTTACCGTTATGAAAGGGGATTCGTTTCAGCCTGAATGGAATAACCTGCAAGTCGACGATCTTCATATCTCGCTCCTTCCGGATTCGATGAATCCGAACTGCTTAATGGTTAATTGCTTACGGATACAGTTCTGCCAGAAGCTGCTGCAGCTCACTGGCTGTTTGCACATCCATGGCAGGAGCCGGATGTCGCACTCTGGCGTTATGGATGACTCCCCGATGGCGGAGGATCTCTTTGTGGACAGCGTAGTATATTCCAGAGCCTTGCTCAGCCAGGCGGTTGACGGGCAGGATCGTGCGATTGAACACTTCTCGCGCCGCGGATTCATCATTCTGTTGGAACAGGTTCCAGACCGCTACAAACGCCTCCGGCTGGGAAGGGAAGGGCATGGTGCCCTGCGAGCCTCGGCGCAGTTCTTCAATGAAGTAACTGCCTCCTGCTCCTCCAAAAACCACCAGGCGGTCACCTGCACTTAAGACGGCTTCCGCCACTTTGGCAGTGACCGGCATGCTCTCTACCTTGATGTGGCTGACCTGGGGGCATAGATCGGCGATGCGGCGCGCCAGACCGGCAGGGACCGGAGCGGAGGCTGTGTCCTGGATGAAGATGGGCAGGTCAACTGCATCTGCGATGGCTTGAAAATATGCCAGCACATCATCTGCGCTCGCCGGCATGAAAGCAGGCGGCATGACCATCAGGGCATCAGCCCCGTTTGCCCTGGCACTGCGGCTGTAGTGAACCGCCAGGTCGGTGCCACCTGCGCTGGTGTTGATAACCACCGGGACACGCCCTTTTACCTGGTGGACCACACAGCGAGTGACCAGGTCGCGCTCTGTTTCCGATAGTTTGAACACTTCGCTGCCCAATGCCACCCCAAGACCGTGCACTCCAGCTGCCAGGTTGAATTCGACCAGCTTGCGCAGGCTGTCTTCGTCGATCCTGGATTTATCATCGAAAGGCGTAACCAGTATGGGATAAACACCGCGCATAATTGTATTTTGCATGGACCGGTCTCCTTCGGACAAAGTTGTCTGCGACTGCATTTCTGGTGGTAAGAAAACTGAAGCTGCAAACTTGTTTATAATTCAGGTGGTTTTTCCCGGCATTTATACGCTTAGAATAATACTCGAATTTTAATTGGATTTCCCAAAATCGATTTCCCAAAATCGCACTGCTCCCAGGATCCTTCATTATCAATACGAAACAATCTCTTTTCCTCTCATGAAACTGGTCAAATCTCTGCTTCCATTCGGATTTATGCTCATTGCACTCCTGGGTGCAGCCGTTCACTTTGCGAGAGGTTATTCTCATGCTGATTTTTCCGGACACGCCTGGGGTTCGGATGATGCGTACATCTCCTACCGCTACGCGCAGAACCTGGCTGCGGGTCATGGACTGGTGTTCAATCCGGGTGATAGGGTGGAGGGATACTCCAATTTCCTTTACACTGTTTTGATTGCCCCCTTCACCAGAATAGATCCTGATTTTGTTTATCCCGCATCGGTAACTATCAATATTATTTTCTTTCTGATCACTTTGGTCATCTTCTTGGTTTACGTGAGATCAAATACGGAAGAACGAACTGCCAGAGTTGCTTTACTGGCATTGTGTCTTTCTCCGTTAATGTGGGTATGGCCCGCTTCCGGGATGGAAACATCAGCTGTCCTGCTGGTTCAGCTGGCATTGGTCATCACTGCTGATCTTGCGGTCCGCAATTCATCAGGAAGGTTCATGATTCTTTATTGCTGCCTGGCGGGTTTATCCATCCTCCTTCGGGTAGATGGATTCATCTTCCCTTTATTGGCAAGCCTTGTTTTCCTATCAGCCAGGAAATACCGCGACTTCTTCCTTGCTGTCGCCTTTACCATCCTGATGACGGGTTTGACCATTGCAGCAAGGTATATGTATTATGGAGATTTTTTGCCGAACACATATTACGTGAAAGTATCAGGCACCCTGCTCCAGCGATTAGAGGCTGCCTGGGATCAAATGAAAGACTTGTTCAGGAATGATGCATTTTATATCTTTTTGATTCCCCTGGTTTTGGGTTGGGGGAAGATTCTTTCTGGTTTGAAAACCAGGGGAATCTCATCTACCCAGAGGACACCAGAAATGAATATTCCCACAGGCATAATCCCGATCATTGCCCTGGGACTGTTAGCGTATTGGTTCTATATCGGCGGGGATGTGTTCTATGAGCGGTTCCTGCTGGTGCTGATTCCCCTGGCAGTCATCCATCTAGTTCGAAACCTGCCTTCGAAATGGGTGATTCCACTACTGATTTGTTTCATCGCTTTGCAATCCGTCCCCCTGGCAAAAGACCAGCGATTCGAATACCGGTCACCAAAGTATGATCGCTGGGTCGAATTGGGCAAACACCTTGCCCTGGAACATCCACAGGCAACCCTGGCAATTGATGCAGCTGGCAAGGTGCCTTTTTACTCACAACTGCATACCATCGATATGCTCGGTCTGAATGACGCCCATATTGCCCGGCAGCCCAGCACGTATTTCCAGGTTGGGCATAACAAGTTCGACCCGGATTACATCTTTGCGCAGGAACCTGACCTGATCGCAGCCTGGGGGACGCCGGGACTTGACCTTGCTTGGGGGATCACACGCCAGCGCTACAGGGCTGCGGGATACAGATTGAAATACCTGGTTAACGCGCTGGCAATAAGCCAGCCGAAGAACATTGTGGATGTCTCTGATCTGGATGAAGAGATCATCAGTACCTTGTTCAGTTCGGGATATACCTATTTTGTCATATCCCATGAGCCATAAGTTGCTCATGAGAAAACGTTCGGAAAGCTTTCCTCCTTCCCAAAATTAGCGGATTTACATAGTCACATTCATGTATATTGGGTTTCGAGGCGTGAGCACTCTCTGTGTTAGCACTCTCTATGAGAGCACTCTCTGCGTGCTCACTCCCTGATGATTGTTCAAATTCCTCGAAGCAGTATAAAATTGATGATTGTAAGAGACCGCCAAACCTTTGCATTGCGAGGACAATAAATGGAAATCATAATCCCAAGTCAGAAAGTGCCAGTTTTATTGGAATGTGATGTACTGGTTTGCGGAGGCGGGTGTGCGGGAATCGCAGCAGCCATCAGCGCGGCGCGTCATGGATGCAGTGTGGTGCTGGTGGAGCGTTGGCCCACCATCGGAGGCATGGCAACCAATGCCCTTGTGAACGGCTGGCATCGCAGCGATCGCCAGAAGATGGTGATCTATGGGCTGGTGGAAGAATCTGCCAGGTGTGCAGAAAAATATGGCTGGATCCGCCAGGATAGTCAATTCCCCTATGCCCATGAAACGCATTGGTTTGAACCTGAGGGAATGCGCATCACCTGGCAGCGTATGTTGGATGAAGCCGGTGTCCGCTGTCTGTGTCACCTGGCAGCAGGTGACCCCATCCTGGAAGACGGAAAAATCCGCGGTGTTCTGGTGGATACCAAGCGCGGGCGCCGTGCCCTGCTTGCCAATTTCGTGATCGACGCCACGGGTGATGGTGATGTTGCTGCCAAGGCTGGTGTCCCTTATGAATATGGTCGCGCATCGGATGGTCTGGTTCAGGGGATGACATTGATGTACGCCCTGCGAGGAATTGATGAAACCGCCGTCAGGGCTGTCTCTCACGACCGGGTCAATGCCATCATTGACCGGATGGTAGAGCTGCGCGACCAGGGGCAAATGCCCCCATTAATGAAGGCAACATGCGCGCTTCGTTCACGCATTGGGGGGCTCCCAATCACATGGTGTGGAATGTCCTACCTGTGGCAGGTAACCCGCTGGATGAAGAGGAATTTTCACGCCTGAACGCCCAGGCTCGTGAACATATCCTCAAGTACCTTGATTTCTTCCGTGCTCACATGCCCGGCATGTCAGCAGCACAGATTGAACAGACTGCCTTCGCCATGGGAGTGCGGGAATCACGGCGCATACGAGGGTTGAAGACGCTGACAGTTGAAATGGTTCTGGGCGCCGTGAAACACCCGGACGCACTGGGTCATGGCATTTGGATGGTCGATATTCATGATCCAAGAGGCAGCGGTTACACGACCTTCACGGACGCAGGGGATCACAACCGCTTGCGTACCGGTACCAGCTACCATATACCGCTGTCGATGTGTTTGAACGCCCATGTGCCAAACCTGGCGGTAGTCGGGCGCTGTGCATCTTCTACGCACGAAGGTCACTCATCTGTTCGCGTTCAGACACACTGCATGGTCATGGGGCAGGGTGTTGGTACAGCGGCTGCGTTGGCGATGGAACAGGGGTCAGGTCTCGCTGAGATTAACCTGGAGAAACTTCACATCCTTTTGCGTAAGGATGAGGTGTATCTTGAGGACGTTCCCCCGGTTGGGGCATAAGATCGGATTAAGCTGCTGTTTAAGCGATCAGGCTGAAATTGTCCATTTGACGGTCGTATTTATCGACTCGCCCGGCTGCAGCTGCGAGCAGAAGCCCTCCTGGGCTGCCTGGTTAACGCTGATCGGCATGGTGGTGCAGGGTTCAAGAACCGCCGTATAAGCTCCGTCCAACCCACCATGCGAGGCAAAGTACCAGCAGCAGGGGAAAACCTGCTCATCAAAGAAACAATCCAACCTGGCGCCGTCCTGAGCCTTCAGACCCATGTGCCCTGTGGACAGCTCGAAGAGGTATAGAAACTCAGTGCTGCCGTCAGGCTGAGGCACAACAGACATGTCGAGTCCGTCAGCGTCAGGCCAGGCAAACGGCTTGATCGATTTGCAGCGCGACCAGTCGGGATCAGCCACCTGGGCGCAGGCAGCCGGACAGACGATACGGTCACCCGGTTGTACCGCCATAGCCGCGTGCAGCTTCCATAAGAACTTCCGCTCAGTTTCCGCATTATTGGTGATCCGGTATTCGCAGATCAGGTGGTTGTTGTCCAGACGCATACTGCGCCGGTAATCCAACCCGAATAGAGGCAGGCGACCGCTCAGATTTAACCAATCGCCATCCTTATCCGCTCCAGGCTCCGCTTCCAGCGCCAGAGTCCACAACTCGCCGTGATCCGGGCAGTCGATTCCATTGATCGTCTCGGGGATATCCGTTGGGATCAGCTCATCCAAGCCGCCGTAGAAGTTTGGGTCATAAGCTGATCCTGGAGGACAAGAGGTGAGTTAAGCCTGGGATTGCGCCACAGGAACTCGCGGCAGTTTGGCAGGTGAACCAGGCTGGTCACCCTGCCGCCAATCGAGGGGGCGACTGTTGCTCGAAGTGTCTCGTTCTCGAGCACCACCAGCTGCACGCCAGAGTCAGCATCGATTTCTTGATGGATATTCATCATCTTTCCTCACAGGTTCTAATAATGGGCGCTTCTATGTTTACTAGTGGATGCCACTGTGCTTAATAGTGGACGCCACAATGCTTAATAGTGGACGCCACAATGCTTAATCGTGGACGCCACAATGCTTAATAGTGGACGCCACAATGCTTAATAGTGGACCAACACCTGTGTCCTACCACTCACAGGCTTCAACTCGACATCACCTTTCTCGGCATCGAAAGCCAGGTGAGGGTGACCATCTACGCTGACGGATCGGATCGGTTTCTTCCCAGGATGGCGGAAGCGAAGCAGCAGTCTTTCGGGCGGGTTGCGCAGCTCCAGCTCAACGTGGGCTTCAATCTTGTCCAGCCGGGGTGTGTATTCCAGGGATACTGTTCCAGCGGGAGTGCTCAATCGTTCAGCGCCAAAGCTCTCCTCCCCCGCAAACCATGCCGTCGGCAGGGCACGCCCCAGGTGCAGCAGCCCGCCGCGTTCATAGACAAACATGTATGCCAGCCACTTCATCGCATTGGATTGGTCGCTGGTTTTAAAAGGTGCAGCATTCGAAAAGCCTAGAACCGGCTGGGGATGCTCGACCATTGCCTGTACCTCCTCACGGTAGCAGGCTGCCCAGGCGTTGAAGAACATCCACAGATAAATTTCAATCTCGTCTCGATCGAGGTGAGGCAGCAAACCTGCCAGCAAGTTGGGCTGTGGAGAGAAACCACCGCAGTCGTACCACTGCGTGACAGGATCGTCGATGCGGTACCCGAAGGGAGGGTTCATGTAGCGCGTGTCCTGGTAATCGTCCAGTATCCAGCCGCCCTCTTTGCTCTGCGGGTCATACAGACCGGAGATCAGCAGGTAGACCGAGCCCTCGAGCACTTCGCGTATCCAGCCGTAATCCCTTCCCCGGCAGTACAGGCGCGAGGGATAGTGCGGTATCCAGCGACCATCTCGCAGGCGGATCAATGGGCTGTGTTTGCGTGCCGTCTCGAAGCCGCGTACCAGGTCCTGGCGGAATGCAGCAGCTTCCTGACGGTAGCGTGCTGCCTGCGGGTGTCCGAAACGTTCCAAGCGCCTGGGCTGCGCTGTCAAATCCTCTCCATGTGAGGCAGTTCGTGCTCAGCCAGTAGAAGAAGTCATCCACATCTTCCAACGCACCGGCAGGCAGGAAGCCGTGTTCCCAGCCGCGCGAATTTGGCAGGTCGCCGTTGGTCTGGCATCTTTGGTGATCGTTCCAAAGCCTTTGCCTGATGATCCATTCCAGGCCCTGGATCACGTTTTCACACACGCTTGAAAACCAATCTCCATCGCCCGTGTGCAGGTAGTGGGTTGCCAGGTACCACAGCGCCCAGCCGTGGTGCTGGTTGTAACTGTGCCCCGACTCCAGCCCGTCGGCGCCGAAGAACACGCCTTCGTGGTCGCTGAAGCGACCGATCAAACCGACCGTGCCCTGGTACTTCGTCCACACCGCCAGCCGCCTGCGGACTTCCTCCACAAGACCGCGTTGTTCCAGCTCTTCGATGATCATCACCGACTCGTTGGTGTAATTGCCGTAGGTCGCCGTCCCGACCGATGTGTTCACAATCCCGGAGCCATCGGGATGAGCGAAGTCGGACATCAGCACAATCGGCAGGTGACCCGCATACGCTGCGTTCAGGTGGGGGTCTGGCGTGTGCATCTGGGCACCCTTGCTGCTTTCTGCGCGCCAGTACTGCGCCATCTCGGCGTAGCAGCGCTTGAAATCCAGATCCGCAAGCGCTTCGATCCCCGTCTGGGTGTCGAGGCTTACATATGGGATGCGCAGCAGCAGCTCGCAGCCCTCGCCTGGCGCTAATTCCTTCCAGAATGTGACGCCCGAAGCAGTCGTCTCGCAAGCCATGTTCGTCTGGAACGCCATGCGCAGCACCGGCGCATCCTGGAAGGAGCCCATCACCAGGCTGCCGTTCACGGTCAATTCTTCGACCTCGCAAAGTGGGACGAGTGCATCCGTCTGGTTTCGCTGGCCGCGCGCCAGGTCATCACGCCGGTTGTGGCTGCGTCCTGCTTTGGAACTGTACGCGACTGGCAGCTGCGCCCTCGCAGGTTTGTCCCCCGCGTTCTCGAAGCGGAAGCGCACCAGCGCCACAATCGTATCGTCTGCCGCACTTTCACCCGCCAGGATGGACTGCATCAGCGGAACGGCGAAACATTTCTGCTGAACGCTGATACTATCGCGCCGGAATTGCTGGTTGTATGCCATCACGGGCCAGGGGTCATTGTGCCTGCCCAACGGCGCCCATTGTTCCAGCCCGAAGAAAAAGCGTGCATCGCCTTCATTCTTCCAGCGGTGTGTGTCGGCTCCTGGTTGGCGTACCAACATCCATTCGTTCAACACGATGTCGCCCCATGGCTCAACCCAGAACTTTTGCCGGGCGTGCTTGCACCCAAAGCAGTAGGGGATCGGGTGCGGGCGCGGCTGACCGTTCATCGCGCCTGCCAGCGACTGTTCGGGTAGGTGTCCTGACAAAGTCAGGGCGGAGACCCGTTGGGTGATGGTTTGGCTGCCTTCTATCCGGGCGTGATATTGTGCGAAGGTTTCAGTTTGACTTGCCAGGGCGATGTAAATGCCTGCGTCCTCATACCAGATCGGTCCCTCTTCATGCAGAGCAGCCAGCGAAATGGTAAACGCATCCTGCTCCATCTCAAAAAGGATAAGCCCATCGTCGTGGGTATAACGATGAATGGGGAGCATGTGCTCGATCTCCAGCCTGAAGGAGCCGATCTGTTCCGTGTTGAAGGAGATGCTTCGATTGGATGGTACGATTTCATCAGGTCCCGTCACACCACGGACAGCCGCGTTGTACCCCGACACTTCGAACCGTTGGGCGGGTGTGCGCTTACCTGCGTTCAGTTCGATACGCAAGGAGTTTTGAACCGGCTGCGATCGAGTGAAGACGCGCAGGGTGCTGACCTGCTCATCGTTTCCGATGACGCGCAAGCCCAGTGTGCGGCGGAAGGTGACATCGTAGGATTCTGCCCCAGGGAAATCCGGGATTTCAACTCGAAGCGGTTTGAAGCGGAATTGGAGTGCATTGGCTTTGACCTGTTCAACCTCCACTGCGGCGTCCACCCATTTTGGGGTGAAGGTGTCGTCTATCGGTGACCAGCCAAAACTGAACGGGCGTATCTGGTCCAGGTCGCCCGGGTATTCGAAGCGATTGTAGGGCCACACCTTGCGCATGTACTGGAGCTGGGGATCAGTAGGTGCAGAACCGGCGAATTCCACCTCCACCACTTCCACATCGCGCACCTCCTCGAAGCGAAGCTCGTTTGCAGGATGGTTGGGCAGGGCAAACGGGGCGATGTCAAATCTGTGCATGATTAAGTCTCCGCGAACCAGGTGTCTATAAAATAGTAATTTTCAGCGTTGGTGAATGGATGTAAGATGTGACCACGCCATTTTATCAAAACTCGAGCGGTTGATTTTTCAATCCTGGAATTTTGAGGAAGATTCCTTTTATTTAAAGAGTCTCAACGGATTGGACCCCAGAAAGGCAGCTGGTCATCCGCAGGATGATTGGTCAGGTTTTTCGGGTTTGAGCCGTCCGCTGCCATTACATAAATTTCCCAATCACCATCCCGGTCGGACTGGAAGGCAATCTGGCTGCCATCCGGGGACCAGCACGGTGCCCAATCCTCTGACTGGTTTTGGGTCAGGTTCTGCCTGTTGCTCCCATCCCGGTCAATGATGAAAATGTCAGCGGGTCCATCCTCATGAGAGCGGAAAATCAGCTTTGATCCATCCGGAGACCAGTCAGGTGAGTAGTCGATGGCAACATCATTGGTTAATCGCTGAATGTTCTGTCCATCCACATTCATTATATACAGATCATAAATCCCCGGTTCGTGGTCCCTGTCTGAGACAAAAACGATATATTTTCCATCCGGGGACCAGCTCGGAGCGAAGTCATCGCCAGGGGAGTTGGTCAGGCGAACGGGATCGGAACCATCGGCATTCATCACGTAAATTTCATTATTCCCATCCCGTCTGGAAGTGAAAGCGATTTTTTGTCCATCCGGAGACCAATCCGGGAAGCCTTCGTCGGAATTCTCAATGTTGGACAATACGGTAATTTCTTTAGCATCAGCTGTTATCGAACCAAGATAACTGTTGACCAGACCGTAACCGGTGAAAGCGATTTTTGATCCATCGGGTGACCAGGGACCTGCGAAATAGTTTTCATCGCTTGAAGTCAGGATTTCAAGGTTAGATCCGTCGCTTTCCATGAGATATAGATTGCGGTAACCAGTATCTCGAGTAGAGTCGAAAACCAGTAGGCTGGTGGCATTCGATGGCGGATCGGGGCGTGGCGACCTGGCGCAGCCGGTGAGCAGGATTGCCACCCAGACGAGGGTAAAAAACCTTTGGATAGGAAGTTTATTTTTCATCATGATCCTTCAGGATGTAGAAGCAGCTAATAAAGGCGGATAATGGTGCCATCACTCCAATGCCGTTGAGAAGTGGCATTCGAAATGGTTGGGTTAATTATACGACTAGAAGGTAAAAAATAATGTTCCAGCGAAACAAAAAACGCCAGATTATTTACATCTGTTTTCTGAGAGGAGAAGGTTGGTGCCCCCGGGAGATTACACTGAGTGCTCAAATGGAATACTCTGGGTGTCGCAGATTGAAGATGCTTGGGACCGAATTCTCGTACCATTACTGGTAACAGGCTACTCAGGCGTGCACGCCAGACTGCGTTCGGCAAGCCGAACGACGAATTCGCGCTCATGACTATCAAAAATGGGCTTCAGGTGTTCGCATTTTCCTGTTCTGGTACGAGAGTGAGGCTGAATCTGACGGTTGAAACAACCCCATCCACAAAGTGATAGCTCCATCCCTATACTCCTTCCGCCGCACCTTTGGCATCATTTTACGACGCGAGGGCGTCGGCTTGTTCAGCCTGCAAATACTGCTGGACCACGCAGACCTATGGGTGATGAGTTGTTACCTGGCGCAGACGGCAGACAAGATTGCCCAGGCACATCGAATGAGAAGCCCTGTAGATAATTACAGACCTCAATTTTTAATTCAAGAGAATAACTGGTTATCTGTTTTTTCTCAGTATCCTTAATTTTTCCTGACAGAGCCAAAAAAGAGCCCCAAGCAAAATCTCCTGAGAAATATAAACCTCTGCCTAAAAAATTAACAACATTCCCATTCACCACATCGATTGGTTAAACTACAAAACTCACCGCTGCGGATACCAGTGATTACCTTTAATTGCGGGATTTTGTGCTGCTTTCCATTATTTTCATTTTGCTTTGGTTCGTCGGAGTTTACCTTCAACTGCTGGTCATTGTTTTGCATCATTTCTTTCTCCTTTTTATTTTGTTCATTGGATTACAACCATAGGCCCGATGTTGATTCTCTCAGCCCACTTCATTTTTCATTAATACTAGCATAAAACAGTCATCTTCACAATCGACATTTGACCTGTTTTTAGGTGCTACAAGTGATGATTTACGACTGCATAGAATGGGAAGTCTTGGTCCTCTTTAAAAATCAAAAGGTTTTTGCTGATAAAGTTGCATAAAATTCTGCCTCGCAAAATATTGCCGATAATTATGAAAAATTGGAAGCAGAATACAGAAAAATTATTTGGGTATAGAAAAGTAAGCATCCTTTTATTTGATTTATTGATACCCGATACATGCGCACATTTATCCTGTGTTCCTGTTTTATTTTGACGATAATCGTATTCCCATGCAAAAAACGCCTGTTACGACAGGCGTTTTCAGCGGAGAGGGAGGGATTCGAACCCTCGTACCATTACTGGTAACACGCTCTCCAGGCGTGCGCGCTGAGGCCAGACTACGCGACCTCTCCAATATTGCCTCGGGCCCCCGTTTGAGCCCAGGGGCACTCCCCAGAACCCAGGGGCACTCCCCAGAACCTGGGGCACCCTCCGGCGACGAAAAATTATACCATTTAATAATTCATTTGAATGGACATGGTTGGGATCGTCTTGTGAGTTTGGGAGAGGATGGGGATAGACTCACCGGTTATATCTAAAAAGACGGGTCTGCATGGTTTTCAGGTTAATCTTTGTCTGGAAAAATCTTGTTGAACACGTCCGGAGCGTATTCGTTGACCAATTCTGTGGAAATGCCGTTGGTCTTGCAAATCTGGGCAAACATATCAGCACTCGGGCGTTTGCGTCGCGCCTGGGTCTTGATGTCCAGCTCCCACAGCCCGTAGCGCTGTGTCCAGCCCCGGTCCCATTCGAAGTTATCCACCAGCGTCCAGTGAAAATATCCCTTGATGCCCCAGTTGAAGTTTACGGCTCGCCAGACCTGGTGCAGGTGCTCGAGCAGGTAGCGCTGGCGCAGCTGGTCATCGGCGTTTTCGATGCCGTTTTCGGTGATAATGATCGGCAGCTTGAATCCTCGCGCCCATTTCAGCGCCTGGTAGATCCCGGGGGGATCATTTGCCAGGAAGCCGGTGTCGCTAATATCGGCATCGCGGGGGAAGGAGCGCCGTGCAAAAAGATGCTGCGCGTGAAGCAGGTTGAAGTTCACCAAATCGCGCGTGTAATAATTCAACCCAAAGAAATCCTGGGTTCCTTTTGCCTCGGGAACGTTGATGCGGAAGAAGGGAAAGCTCAATCTTCCATTGGCAAGCGCCAACGGGAAGAGATCATTGAAGGATTTATTCGTCATCCAGGCTACGGTGCGATCCAGGGGTGACCAGCGTGTGCGTGGGATCAATGGACGGATTTGGACAGCCATTCCAACACGTGCCTGCGGTTGGATGCGGTGGATCGCTTCGTATGCGCTGGCGTGTGCCTTGACCATGTTGGTGGCGGCTTTCACCGCGCTGGGGAAGTTTCCGCTTCCGGGAGGGAAAACGTCGGAGGCATAGCCGAGTCCCAAGAGTACATTCGGCTCATTGATCGTCACCCAGGTGTTGGCATATTCCTTGAGCGCATCCACCGTTTTTTCGACATATGCCCTGAACCAGGCAGTAATCTCCGGGTTTTCCCAGCCTCCTTTTTCTTCCACCCACATCGGGTCGGTGAAGTGATGCAGGGTGACCAGGGGCATGATGTCCCTCTCGTAAAGCCCGCGCAGGATTTGCCGGTAACGGTCAAGGGCATGTTCGTCCCACAAATCCGGTTTTGGCTGGACGCGGCTCCACTCGATGGAGAGGCGGTGTGCATTCTGATTTCCGCTGGCAGCCCGGTCAAAATCCTCCCGCCAACGCCCGCCCCACCAGTCACAAGCCAACCCGGAAGTGTGCCCGTGGATGATCCTGCCTTCCTGCTGTTCCCAATTCCACCAGTTGTTGTTGGTGTTGTTGCCCTCGACCTGGTGGGAAGATGTGGCGGTTCCCCATAAAAAACCGCGCGGGAAATGGTAGGTTGCCTGGATCATGGTGCTCCTTTGTTGCCTCTCAGATTGTGGAGAAGGGATTCTTTCAATGTCATTCGGTCCATATGTCACTGCAAGATGTGTTTCCAACGGTCAATGAGTTCGGTATATTATAATGAAGAAACTTATCATATTTCGCACAAGGACAAGCTAACAGTTTGCCCAGAGCTGTATAAAAATGACCCACACAGTTTATATTTCCCTCGGCGTTAATCTGGGCGATCGGCTTGATAACCTGCACATGGCTGTGGACCTGATGCGAAATGTGCTCGAAGTAAAAAGGTTGTCATCGATTTATGAAACTCCGCCATGGGGTTATAAAGACCAGCCTGCTTTCCTCAACCAGGTGATGGAGGCAGTCACCCAGCTCCCACCGCAGATGCTGCTGGCGTGTTTGAAAGATATCGAAAAGAAAATGGGGAGGGTCAAGACGATCACCAATGGGCCTCGAACGATAGACCTGGATGTGATTTTTTATGATGATTTGATCGTTGAATCGCCGGAATTGAGCATACCTCACCCGCGTCTGCAGGGGCGCGGCTTCGTCCTGGTGCCATTGGCGGAGCTGGCACCAGACTTTTGCCACCCACATACCGGACAAACGATAAGCCAGATGATGGCGCTAGCTGACCGGGAGGGAATTAAGTTGTTCGCAGGTTAGAAATCCAAATGACCAGTTGTCGGGTAGAATAGATAATCAACAACCAAAAGACGGAACAGAGGTGTGATGATGCCAGATAAAGAACAAAAACCATTAAATTGGGCACCCGAGCCAGGAATTGGCTACGTGGTCGTGCGTCGCCAGGATGGAGGCATGCAGGTTACGTTTATTGATATGGCAGAGAAAACGATGGAACATTGGCGCAAATTCGCTTTGTCCCATTTGTTCGATTCGGACAGGTTAACCACAAACCTGTATGACCTGCGGGCAATTCCCAAAATTCCAACGGAAGCAATCCAATATGCTTTGGAAGTAAATTCTGATCCATCCGTGCGCAACCTGCGCGTGGCGGTGGTGGTCTCCTCCGAACCCGTCCGCGCAGCCATCGAAGAGATTGCAGCCCTCTCACCCAGCGGTGTCGAGATGCAGGTTTTCACGGGTATCGGAGAAGCGGAAGATTGGCTGGAGCGACCCCTCACCCAGGTGTTGTGACCGGCAAAACTCTAAATAAACCATTACGTTTAGAAGTGCGACCAGCAGGAGAATGTCCGGAGCGGATGAGCCAATTCAATTGGGGAACGCGCTCATACGTGATGGGAATCTTGAATATAACGCCGGATAGTTTTTCCGGTGATGGCATGTTGTCTCCCGGCGAACGTGAGTATCAGGCATCCGTTGCCGGCATCTTGGAACGTGCTCGCCAGTTCGTAGAGGATGGCGCTGACATATTGGATGTAGGCGGTGAGAGCACCCGCCCAGGTTCCCAACCCGTATCTGCGTCTGACGAGCTTGCAAGGGTGCTGCCGGTGGTCAGCGCGCTGGCTGGAGAACTGGACGTGCCGGTATCGATTGACACCTACAAAGCCGAGGTTGCTGCCGCCTGCCTTGAAGCTGGAGCGCAGATTGTCAACGATGTCTGGGGACTGAAAGCGGATCCTGAACTGGCGCAAGTCGCTGCGAGCTTCGGGGCTCCGGTCATCCTGATGCACAACCGTAGTTCCTGGGCAAATGCGGAGGTCAAAGAGCGCCTGGGGGGGCGTTACATTGACGCTCCTTATGAAGACTTGATCGCGGATGTGCAGCGCGAGCTGTTGGAAAGTGTCGAAATTGCCAGAAGCGCCGGCATCCCGGATGAGCACATCATCCTTGATCCTGGTGTCGGTTTTGGCAAGACCACTGAACAGAACCTGGAACTGGTCAGGCGCCTGGATGAAATCCGTGCCCTGGGATTTCCGGTGCTTTTAGGTCCCTCGCGCAAATCTTTCATCGGTTACACGCTCGATCAGCCTGTCGACCAGCGCCTGGAAGGGACTATTGCGGCGGTTGTCATGGGGGTGATGCGCGGCGCCGATATCGTCCGTGTCCACGATGTGAAATCAATAACTCGGGCAGTCCGTATGACGGATGCCTTGTTGGGGAGAAAAATTGGGTGAGTGAACAGGAGTCCTGGATGCAAAATAATCTTTTTGGAGCGAGAGCAGCGTTATCAACTTCTCACGGTGAATACACTTATTACCGCCTGGGAAAATTAGAAGAAATGGGGTTGACCCAGATTGAAAAACTGCCGTTTTCGATCCGGGTGATGCTTGAGGCGCTGCTGCGCAATTGTGATGACCACACCGTCACCAGGGAAGATGTCCTCAACCTGGCGGGGTGGCAGCCCAAAGCGCAGAACCGCCCGGTGATGCCCTTCAAACCGGCGCGGGTGGTGATGCAGGATTTTACTGGTGTGCCGGCAGTCGTTGACCTGGCAGCCATGCGTACCGCCATGCGCCGCCTGGGTGGGGATCCCAACAAGATAAATCCTCTGGTCCCGGTAGACCTGGTCATCGATCACTCTGTGCAGGTGGACTTTTTCAATCATCCCGATGCGCTGAAGCGAAACGCGGAGTTAGAATTCCAGCGCAACCAGGAACGCTACTCCTTCCTGCACTGGGGACAGCACGCATTTAAAAATTTCAGGGTTGTGCCTCCATCCACGGGCATCGTCCACCAGGTGAACCTCGAATATCTGGCTGATGTGGTCACCAGCATCTCGTACGCAGGTTTCGGCGCCGAATCAGGAGAGGAAGAAGGGGTGCGCATTGCATTTCCGGATACACTTGTCGGTACTGATTTGCATACAACCATGATTAATGGTCTCGGTGTGGTTGGTTGGGGCGTAGGAGGAATCGAAGCTGAAGCAGCCATGCTTGGGCAGCCGGTGGACATGCTCACGCCTGAGGTGATTGGTTTCAAACTCTCAGGCATACTCCCTGAGGGGGTGACTGCCACTGATCTCACCCTCACTGTCACCCAGATGCTGCGTCAGAAGGGCGTTGTGGGCAAATTCGTTGAGTTTTTTGGACCAGGTCTTCAGACTCTTTCCCTGGCGGACCGGGCGACAATCGCCAACATGGCGCCTGAATACGGCGCCACCATTGGCTACTTCCCCGTGGATGATGAGACCCTGCGTTACCTGCGCCTCACCGGACGCTCTGAAGAGGTGATTGAGCGCGTGGAAACCTACTGCAAAGCGCAAGGTCTATTCCGCACCAGCGTCTCCCCAGATCCAGTTTATTCGGATATCCTCGAACTCGATATCAGCCTGGTCCAGCCGAGTCTTGCAGGTCCAAAGCGACCACAGGACCGCCTGAACCTGGGGGAGGTCCAGACGGGATTTCGTAAAGCATTGGCTGCCCCAAAGAGTGAAAGAGGGTTCGAACTGGCGCCAGACAATCTGAACGACACAGTCTCTCTGGGCGCTAACGGCAGCAGCATGGAGATAACACATGGGGCGGTGGTGATCGCGGCAATCACCTCGTGCACCAACACATCCAATCCTGATGTAATGGTAGGAGCGGGTCTTGTCGCCAAGAAAGCCCTGCAGCTGGGTCTGGGTGTGAAATCCTACGTTAAGACGAGTTTGGCGCCCGGTTCGCGCGTGGTTTCCGAATACCTCGGCAAAGCCGGGCTTTTGGAACCACTGGCAGAGCTTGGCTTTAATGTGGTCGGTTATGGCTGCACCACCTGTATTGGCAATTCAGGTCCGCTCCCCATGGAAGTCGTCAAGGCGATCACCGCAGGGGACCTGGTCGCTGCGGGTGTCCTTTCTGGCAACCGCAATTTCGAAGGACGCATTCATCCCTATGTCAAAGCCAATTACCTGGCTTCCCCGCCTCTGGTCGTCGCTTATGCTCTGGCAGGGACGGTTGATATCGATTTACTCAATGATCCTTTGGGCACGGATCATCAGGGTAACCCTGTCTTCCTGCGTGATATCTGGCCCACGAACGCTGAGATCCGCAGCACCGTCGACGCAAGCGTGCGCCCTGAGATGTTCAGGGAAAGGTATGCGGCTGTGTTTGAAGGGAACGAAGTATGGAACGCGATCGAGACCGCTGATACTGAATGGTACCCCTGGGATCCATTTTCTACCTACATACAGGAACCTCCATTTTTTGGTCATCTTCCCATCCAGCCTGACCCGATTGAGGAAATTCACGGCGCACGAGCATTGGCGGTGCTTGGTGATTCGATCACAACCGACCATATCTCTCCAGCGGGGTCTATCCCCGCAGACAGCCCGGCTGGTAAATACCTGGTGGATCGCGGTGTATCGCCCAAAGATTTCAACTCCTATGGTTCGAGGCGGGGTAATGACCAGGTGATGGTGCGCGGTACCTTCGCCAACATCCGCCTGAAAAACCTGATGGTTCCTGGGAAAGAAGGCGGTTTCACGCGCCACCAGCCGGACGGTCAGCAGATGACGATCTTCGAAGCTGCCATGTTGTACATGCGCGAGCGAGTGCCTCTGGTGGTCCTGGCGGGAAAGGAATATGGCACAGGATCGAGCCGTGATTGGGCGGCGAAGGGCACAGCCCTCTTAGGGGTTGAAGCTGTCATCGCCGAATCCTACGAACGCATCCACCGTTCGAACTTAATTGGCATGGGAGTGCTCCCGCTTCAATTTATGCAGGATGACAGTGTATCCACGCTGGGCTTAACGGGTGAGGAGATCTACCATATCGAAGGGCTGCATGATGACTTGCAGCCCGGCGCAAGCGTGAAGGTCAAAGCCGTTAAAGCCGACGGAACGGAGATTGAATTTACAGCGCTTTCGCGCCTGGACACGCCCGTGGAAGTTGAATATTACCGCAACGACGGGATCCTGAGTTTTCCTCCTCCGCCAGAATGAAAGTCGGTAAGCGTTGCCATGGGCATTGAGAGAAATCAGCTTGTGATATCATCTGCGTGCAAACAGGTATGACAATATGAAAATCAAGGTTTTTGTTTCCATAATCAGTCTATTCGCCCTGAGTTATTTTGGAAATCCTGCAGCTGCTTCTCCGGAACTGGGGATTCCTGCGTCAAATGAAGCGGCCGGGGACAGGACCTATCATCGTCTTGTTATTCTGGGTGATCCTCACCTGCCGGGCAAAAACATCGAATCAAAAGAAAATGTCATCCAGAAAATCAATTCATGGGACGATGTGGACATGGTCATAGCGGTGGGGGATATCTGTGAAAATCTTGGCACGGACAACGAGTACGGGGCTGTAAAAAAGTTTTTCGGCAGACTGAACAGGCCGCTCTTTCCAATTGCAGGCAATCACGACTATATCTATTCAAACTTTTTGAGCCCGCAAGGCAAGCGGGTGAGAGCCGAGGCGGCGTCCAGGGAATACCAAGCTTTGCAAATTTCGCGAGACTTTCGGGCTGCCGTCGATCTGTTACAGCAAGAAGGCTGGTGGCTATCTGCTCGTTTTCCTTTCGCCGGAAGGTTCGGACCACCTGGTCGAGATGTCAGACCCGCAAATTGGTTGGTTGCGAGCGGAATTGGAGAAAAACAGAGATGCACCGACCATCATCTTTTTTCATGCGCCCTTGAAAGGCACCCTTCGCGACTATAACAGCGACGCGAATACGCCAAATTTCATTGCGCAGCCGCATAGAAAAATTCATGAGATCCTTATGCAGAATTCACAGGTGTTTCTTTGGGTTTCCGGCCATACCCACACATCCCCCAAAGAAGAGAGCTTTGCCGCGCCCATCAATAGTTACGCAAACCGGGTAACCAATATTCATAACACGGACATGAACCGTGAAACGATCTGGACCAATTCGCTTTTCTTGTATCCCGACAAAGTCGTTGTCAAGACCTACCAACATAAAAGCGGTATCTGGCTTCCGGATTTTGAGCGAACCATATCAGCTCCCCAGCGTTAAAGGAGAATTTCAGTTGGATTTCTCTGGCAATATCCCGTGTATCCAAGCAAGGTTTTTTGGAGATTCATCCCATGCCCATCGGAAATAGACTTTATCGTGGGTGTCTGCATATGCTGGCGGCAATGCTTTTCGTGTGGACGCTGACGGGGTCACCGATCACGGCGGCTGCCGGTCCCACGATCACGATCGCCCCGGGAGCGGGCAGCTTCTCCTTCGTTGATGAGCACGGTGAGCCGTCCAGGCAGATCACCGTCTACACCTACCTGCCCGAGAGGCTCACGCCGAGCGCTGCACCGATAGTTTTCGTCATGCATGGCCACGGCAAAAACGCCCAGGGCTATCGCGACACCTGGACCGAGCATGCTGACAGGTACCAATTCATGGTCGTCGTCCCGCTCTTCGACAAGGAACAGTGGGGCGGCGGTGGTTATTCCTACGCGAGCGTCATCGCCAAGGACGGCAAGCCTCGGGCTGCGTCGATGTGGTCTTTCACCGTCATCGAGCATCTCTTCGACCTCATCAAGCGCTCGACGGGTAATCAGAGCCCCACCTATTTCATCTATGGTCATTCCGAGGGAGGCCAGTTCGTGCACCGCCTTGTGCTCTTTCTGCCCGAGGCGCGTTATGCCAGAGCGGTGGCCGCCAATCCGGGCTGGTACACCCTGCCGACATTCGACGTCAAGTATCCCTATGGACTCGCCGGGTCGCCCGCCACCGCAGCGTCACTCAAGCAGAGCCTCGGACGAGAATTTGTCCTCATGCTCGGCGACCGGGATACGGACCCCAACCACAAAGACCTCCGCAAGACGCCGGAGGCAATGGCCCAGGGCGCAACCCGGTTCGAGCGCGGCCAGAACTACTTCAAGGAAACCCGGAAGCGCGCCGCGAAATTGAAGTGCACACTCGGCTGGCAGATTCAGGTCGTGCCGGGGGCAGCACACCAGAACAGCGAGATGTCCGGACCTGCGGCGGCAGTTCTCATGGGGGGATGATCCTCCCGGCCTGCGGCGACATCGGCGGGTCAATTGAAAAGCCACCGACCGGTCAGCCCAAGGGCGCCACGCAGCCGGACCCAACCTTCAATTTCTACGAAAATCAAACAGAGAAAGGATCTCAAAAATGTCATCCGGAATCGTGTCGGTGGTGCAAGCAGGTTCAGTCCCCTACAACCGGAAAAAATGTTTGGAGAAAGTGGCCGAATTGGCCGCCGATGCGGCCCGGGGCGGCGCGCAGTTGGTATTGTTCCCGGAAGCTTTTGTCTCGGCCTACCCCAAGGGTCTGGACTTCGGGGCCCGGGTGGGAATGCGCTTCCCCGAGGGGCGGGAAGAGTACCGACGCTATTTTGAAAGCGCGGTCGAGGTGCCGTCGCCGGCAACCGAGACGCTGGGGCAGGTCGCCTGCAAGAACCGGATCACGCTGCTGATCGGCGTTATCGAGCGCGCCGGCGGGACCCTGTACTGCACGGTGCTCTTCTTCTCGCCCCAAGGCGAATTGATTGCCAAGCACCGCAAGCTCATGCCCACGGCCATGGAACGACTGATCTGGGGGTTCGGTGACGGGTCCACCCTGCCGGTGGTTGACACTCCCCTGGGTCGGGTCGGCAGCGTGATCTGCTGGGAAAACTACATGCCGATGCTCCGCATGGCCATGTATGCCAAGGGGATTCAACTGTACTGCGTTTCCACGGTGGACGACCGCGACAGCTGGATTTCCACCATGCGCCATATCGCCTTTGAGGGGCGCTGCTTTGTTCTCTCTGCCTGCCAGTACATCAAACGGGAAGCATACCCTGCAGATTATCCTGCGATTCAAGGCAATGATCCTCAAACCGTACTCATTCGCGGCGGCAGCTGTATTATCAACCCGCTTGGGGAATTTATCGTGGAGCCGCACTACGGGGAAGAAACCATCCTGACGGCGGAGATCGACCTCGGACAGATTGCGTGCGGCAAGTACGATCTCGACGTCGCGGGCCACTATGCCAGGCCGGATGTTTTCAAGCTTTGCGTAAATGAAAAGCCTCAAACGGCAGCTACGTTCAGATGCGACGAGTGACAGAACCCTTTAGCAGGATGTTGAAAAACAAGCATCAGGCCGTCAGCCAAGGCGTGCGGCGTTTTGGAAAGCGCAGCATATGCGTTCATATGTGAGCATTTACAAAAGCCGCACAACGCAGGATCACGGCCTTAGGCGCAGTTTTTCAACACCCTGATAGATGGTGCCTGGCTGCGCAAAAGAGTGCTTGCATTCGCCTGCCATATCACATATGGGTTGCCAGCGATGAAACTGCAGTTGCGTTGCCCGCATTATTTTATTCAACATCTTGAAAATGTTACACTTATTGTAGCATTCCGCCAACCACTTAAAAGAGGAGGAAATGAAATGGGTTCGAGCAAGCGTCTCCCACGAACGACCGGAATGATCCTGATCGCGTCTGTCGTCGCCGCCCTGCTGCTGGGCAGCGGGTTGGCAGCCCCTTTGTTCGCCGCCGCCCCGCTTAAAGTGGCGGCGGTTTTTGAGACCCCCATCGAGGAGCCCTGGGTCAACCAGATCCATGTGGCCCTGCTGCGGGCCAAAAAGGAGCTGGGGATTCAATACGACTGGTCCGAGAGCGTCAAGTCGGCCGATTTTGCCCGGGTCATGCGGGAATATGCCGAAAAAGGCTACAAGCTGATCACGGGCGATGCCTTCGGCGCCGAGCGGATCGCCCGCCGGGTGGCCGGGGACTATCCCAAGATCGCCTTTGTTTTCGGCTCCGGCATCGGCCCGGCCGAGCCCAATTTCGGCGTTTTCGACAACTGGATCCATGAACCGGCCTATCTGTCCGGCATGATCGCCGGCAAGATGACCAAGACCAACATCATCGGTGTCGTGGCGGCCATGCCCATTCCGGAGGTCAACCGGCTGTCCAACGCCTTTTACGCCGGCGCCAAGGAGGTCAACCCGAAGGTCAAGTGCAAGTTTTCCTTCATCGGCTCCTTCTTCGATCCGCCCAAGGCCAAGGAAGCCGCCCTGGCCCAGATCGAAGCCGGGGTCGACGTGATCTACGCCGAACGGTTCGGCGTGGTCGAGGCCGCCGAGGAGAAGGGGGTCCTGGCCATTTCCAACATGTCCGATCAGTCCAGCCTCGGGCCGGACACCGTGATCACCGGACCGGTCTGGGACATGTGGCCGACGGTCAGCTACATGATCAACCTGGTCAAGGCCGGCGTGTTCACGGCCCAGGATTTCGGCGGATTCTCCTTCATGTCCAAGGGCGGTTCCTACCTGGCGCCGTACCACAAGTGGGAAACCAAGCTGCCGGCCGACGTCAAGGAAATGGTGGCCAAGCGCAAAGCGGAAATCCTGGACGGCACCTTCCGGGTCGACATCGACGAATCGATTCCCAAATCCAACTGAGGCGTCGGTCGAACCACCAACCTGAAGTGATGTGACAGGAGCCGGTGTCCGAGGTGCGGGTCCGCGCGGTGCGCTGCCGGCGGCCGCACCGCCGGATGCCGGTTCCGTGGCGGCGGCGGGCAACCCATGGCCCCCACCGAGCGGCCCCCGCTGATCATCCGCATTTTTGCCCTCTGCTGGTTGCCGGCCGGAAAGACGCACTATGGACAACCCCTCACTGCTGGAGATGCGCGGCATCTGCAAGCGCTTCGGCCCCGTCCAGGCCAACGACGGCGTCGATCTGACGCTCAACGCCGGCGACATCCTGGGCCTGCTCGGGGAAAACGGCGCCGGCAAGACCACCCTGATGAACATCCTGTTCGGGGTCTACAGGCCGGACTGCGGGCGGATTGCCATCGACGGCCGACCGGTGCACATCCGCAGCTCGGCCGACGCCCTGGCGCTCGGCGTCGGCATGGTGCACCAGCACTACCACCTGGTGCCCCGCCACACCGTTCTGGAAAACCTCATGGTCGGGCAGTCCGGCCGCGGAGGTCGGCTGGACCGCACCATTCTGCAGCGCATGCAGGAGATCGAGAAGCGCTTCGGACTGCATCTGCTCCCCGGCGCCCTGGTCGGCGATCTGACCATCGGCGAGCAGCAGCGCCTGGAGATCATCAAGGCCCTGATCCGCGGCGCACGCATCCTGATTCTCGACGAGCCCACGGCCGCCCTGACCCCGCAGGAGGCCGAAGGGCTTGTTCGCAGCCTTGCGGGCCATGGCCGCCCAGGGCATGGGGGTGATCTTCATCAGCCACAAACTGCACGAGGTCAGGGCCATCACCAACCGCGTCGTGATCCTGCGCCAGGGCAGGGGTCGCCGCAAGTGCGACAACGACGGCACCATCAGCCAGCGGCGGCTGGCCGAGCTGATGTGCGGCCGGGACGTGCGCCCGCCGGCAAAGCGCTGCAGGCCAGGGGCCGTGCTGCTGCAGATGGACAACCTGCAGACCCAGGCGGGTCACGGCCGCGGCCTGAAGGGCGTCTGCCTGAACGTCCACGCCGGCGAGATTCTCGGGATCGCCGGTGTGTCCGGCAACGGACAGCGCGAGCTGGCCGATGTGGTTGCCGGCGTGCTGCCGCCGTCCGGCGGCCGGCTGGAGATCAACGGGCAAACCGGTTGACCGCCTGACGCCCCGCAGCATGCAGGCATGGGCGTCGGCCGGATCCCGGAGGACCGCATGGGCACCGGCCTGATCACCGCCTGCCGCTCTGAGCGCCAGCATGGTTCTGCCCCGTATTCAGGAGCAGCGTTTCAGCCGCTTCGGCTTTCTCAAACACGCGGCGATCCGGCGCTTCGCCGACGCACCAGATTGCGCAGCTTCGACATCAAGGCCGCCGGCAGCCAGGTGCGCACCGGCACCCTCTCCGGCGGCAATCTGCAAAAGGCGCTGCTGGCCCGGGAACTGGCCTGGAACCCGACGGGTGCTGCTGGCCGCCCAGCCGACCCGCGGGCTGGATGTCGCCGCGGCCGAGTTCGTGCATCAGCAGTTCCTGGAGCTGCGCGACCGGGAGCGCCATTGCTGGTGATCAGCGAGGATCTGGAGGAGCTGTTTTGCTCTGTCGACCGGATTGCCGTGATGTTCGAGGGCCGCATCATGGCGGTCTGCCCATGGCGACGGCGACAGTCGCAGCAGGTCGGCCTGCTGATGGCCGGTGTCGCGGGAGGCGGCATGATCGGGTTCCGCCTGGAACTCGGAAGCACACGCCCCTGTGGCTGAACCTGCCCTGCCCGCTGCTGGCGGTGTCTGGCCACCCTGGTGCTGTGCAGCGGGCTGATCGTGCTGGCCGGCGCCAATGTGTTCATGGCCTACTCGCAAGCTGTTTCTCAGCGCCCTGAGCACGCCGCTTCAACCTGGTGGAGACGGCGGTCAAGGCGACGCCCCTGATCTTTACCGGGCTGGCCGTGACCGTGGCCTTCCGGGCCAAGTTCTGGAACATCGGCGCCGAGGGTCAGCTGCTGGCCGGCGCCATGGCAGCGGCCTTTGTCGGCGCCCGAGAAGGCGCTGCCGGCCTGGTGCCTGGTGCCCGCCCATGATTCTCGGCGGTGCGGTGGCCGGCGCGTTCTGGGCCCTGCTGCCGGCCGTGCTGAAAACCCACTACAAGGTGGATGACGTCGTCACCACCCTGCTGCTCAATTTTATCATCTTCTACGGCATGATGGCCCTGCTGGACGGGCCCTGGAAGGACCCGTTGAGCGGCTACCCGGACTCGCCCGACATCCGCATGGAGGCGGAGTTTCCGATCCTGCTGCGGGCCACGCGGCTCCACCTGGGGGTCCTGCTGGCGCGGTCGGCGACGGCGGCTGGTCTGCTCATGATGCGCACACCACCCTGGGTTTCGGCATCCAGGCGGTGGGCGAAAACCCGGTGGCCGCCCGCTATGCCGGCTTCAACATGACCGGGGTGATCCTGCTGACGGCCGCCATCTCCGGCGCACTGGCCGGGTTGGCCGGGGTCGGTGAGGTGGCCGGGCTGCATTTCCAGGTCATGGCCGGACTCTCCCCGGGCTACGGTTACACCGGCATCGTCATCGCCATGCTGGCCCGGCTCAACCCGTTGGGGGTGATTCCGGCGGCGCTCTTTTTTGCCGTCATCATCACCGGCGCCGAGGCCATGTCCCGGGCCACCGGGGTGCCGGTGTTTCTGGCGGACGTGATGCAGGGCACCGCCCTGATTACCATGCTGGTGGCGCTGCTGTTCACCCGCTACCGCATACGGATGCGACGGATCCGCACATGGATGAAATCTTCTCACAGATTTTCCAGGTCGGCTTTTTCGCCGCCCTGATCCGCATCGCCACGCCGCTGGTTTTCGCCACCCTGGGGGAGCTGTTCGCCGAACGGGCCGGCATTCTCAACCTGGGCATCGAAGGCATCATGATGCTGGCCGCCATGACCGGCTTTTCCGCCGCCTATTTCAGCGGCAACCTGTGGCTGGGGGTGATGGCGGCCATGGCCACCGGCGTCACTGGCCGGCCTGCTCATGGGCCTGCTGACGGTCAGCCTGGGCTTGAGCCAGCATGTGTCGGGCATCGGCGTCACCCTGCTGTGCTCGGGGCTGTCCTTCTTCTTCTACCGCCTCATTTTCGGCCAGCCCTCCTCCATTCCCAAAATCACGGCCTTTCAAGCCATTGGCCATCCCCTGGCTGTCCGCGATTCCCATTATCGGGCCGGTGCTGTTTCGACCACTTCGCCCTGGTCTATATCGCCTTTGCCCTGGTGCCTGCAGCGGCCTGGGTGCTGTTCCGCACCCCCTGGGGCTTGAACCTGCGCACGGTGGGGGAAAACCCCCATGCCGCCTATTCGGCCGGGGTCAGCGTCATCGCCGTGCGCTACCAGGCCCTGGTGCTCTCCGGCGCCCTGATGGGCCTGGCCGGCGCCTTTCTCTCCATGGCCCAGTACAACGCCTACACCTTCGGCGTCATCTCCGGGCCGGGGCTGGGTGTGCATCGCCCTGGTGGTCTTCGGCCAGTGGAACCCATGGAAAAGTGCGGCCGGCGCGCTGCTGTTCGCCTTCATCGATGCCCTGCAGCTGCGGCTTCAGGCAGCAGCGCGATCAACCTGCCCTACCAGGTGTTTTTGATGATGCCCTTTGTGCTGACCATCGTGGGCATGGCCCTGGTCTCCCGCAACGCCAAGGCGCCGGCCGCCCTGCTGATACCGTTCAGAAAGGAGGAACGCTGATGCTCGATCTGATCATTCGCAACGCCCACCTGCCCGACGGCCGCACCGGCGTGGACATCGCCGTCAAGGACGAAAAATCGTCAGGAGTAGAGCCGGCAATCGAGGCTGCGGCGGCCAGGGAGATCGATGCCGGCGGAAACCTGGTCACCCCGCCCTTCGTGGACAGCCATTTTCACATGGATGCCACCTTGAGCTACGGATTGCCGCGGGTCAACCAGAAGCGGCACCCTGTTGGAGGGTATCGCACCTGTGGGGGGAGCTGAAGCCGCAGCCTCACCGTCGGCGGCCATCAGGCAGCGGGCCGTCAAGCTTTGCCACTGGGCCATCGCCCGCGGCACCCTGGCCATCCGCAGCCATGTGGACGTCTGCGACGCCGGCTGCTGGCCGTCGAGGCCCTGCTGGAGGTCCGCGAGGAGTTCAAGCCCTACCTCGACCTGCAGCTGGTGGCCTTTCCCCAGGACGGCTACTGCGCGGATCCCGGCCGCCATGGAAAACCTGATCCGGGCCCTGGACATGGGCGTGGACGTGGTGGGCGGCATTCCCCATTTCGAGCGCACCATGGACCAGGGGGCCGCGATCGGTGGCGGCTCTGTGCGAGCTGGCTGCGGATCGCGGGCTGCTGGTGGACATGCACTGCGACGAGAGCGACGATCCGCTGTCGCGGCACATCGAGACCCTGGCCGTATCAGACCCAGCGGCTGGGGCTGCAGGGCCGGGTCACCGGCTCGCATCTGACCTCCATGCATTCCATGGACAATTACTATGTCTCGCAAGCTGCTGCCCCTGATGGCCGAAGCCCAGGTGCATGCCGTGGCCAACCCGCTGATCAACATCACCCTGCAGGGACGCCACGACACCTATCCCAAACGCCGGGGCATGACCCGGGTCAAGGAGACTGCTGGCGGCCGGCATCAACGTGGCCTTCGGCCACGACTGCGTCATGGACCCGTGGTACCGCTTCGGCTCCCACGACATGCTGGAGGTGGCCCACATGGGGCTGCACGTCGCCCAGATGACCGGCACCGAACAGATGCGGCAGATGTTCGACGCGGTGACCGTCAACGGCGCCAGGGTCCTGGGACTGGAGGGATACGGGCTCGCGCCCGGCTGCCACGCCGACCTGGTGATTCTCCAGGCCGGCGACCCGGTGGAGGCGCTGCGCC
>CAVOGL010000024.1:0-209586 GCA_963695415.1 uncultured Chloroflexia bacterium
TACCCGGTAGCGCGTGAGCATCTGGCGCGTGTGCATGTCATAGATGCGGAAGTTATCCGTGGTGATCACTTTCCATTCCAGCTTGTTGGCATTCAGCGGTAGGGTCAGCGTGGTTGTGTAGGTGATGGTGGTGAATTCGCCTACTCCACTATCATAGATGGTGAATGGATTGCCGCTGTCTGCATACTCGAATTTGACGGTCAGGTTATTGCTGCTCGAGTTTTCGTTCTTGATTTTAAAATAGACTTCGTACACACCGCCCGGCTGGACTTTCTTGCTGATCTCTTTGGTACCGACCCCATCAACGATCAATTTGTCACTGTATGGCCCATCACAGGTGATGTCCCCGGTCCAGCCATCCTTGCAGTTTCCATTCGGGGTTGTGTGGATGTAGTCGTCTTCTTCTGCGACGATCTCACTCCAGGGTTGGCTTTCGTAGTCGTATTCAACGCTGCCGCCGAACCCGTTATCGACTTCCACCAGGTGCATGCCGTCATAGGTAAAGCTGGTTGCGGGCTGTGTCTGCGAGTCCAGTCCCGTTTCCTGGATCGATGAGATTGCGAAACTTTTCCCCCCTTTTGACCAGGTAAGGTCTGGAAATATCCCTGATGTATCGTTGTAACTCAGCTCATAGGTGCGCACCGTCGTCCAGGTCGCGGGTCCTGTTCCATCCGGATCGTGCTGCACCAATACTTTGTCCAACCGGTAACGCATGAAATTGATATTGATGGCGGGATCGGTATCCCACCTGGCTGGGTAGTCGCTGCGCCCTTCCCGGTCGAAATATACCCGGTAACGGTCGTTGGGATAGGTGATCGATTGCAGGTAAAGTCCAATCTCAACATGCTTGTCATCGGTTGGATCACACGGGTTGACTTTCACTACTTTTTCATCTTCAGCATAGTAGCTGTAGGTCAGTTTCTTTCCATGCTTGTTTTGTACCTCGGACAATCCCCATTTCCAGGTGTAGTTGGTCAGCGGGCAGTTAATCGATAGGCCTCCATAGCGGATCTGGTTGGCGCGATGGCTGCCGTCATTGCCAAAGATGTACTTGTTGCCTTCTTTGTCCCAGATCGTCCACACGTCGTTGGTGTATTCGATCCGCCAGAAATTTCGATCTTCCAGGTGGTATTTGCCTTCCGTGTCCAGAAGCATCGTTCCTGATACACCATTCAGCACCAGGTTGTAGGTGTCATCGTCCAGGGTGTTCGTCCCATGTGTGTCTCGCAGGATGTGTCCCGGGTCCAACGACCATCCCATGCCTGCCCAACTGCCCTGGGTGACTTCCATCATGGCGTTATCGACCGTGGCGCTGTTGTAGCTCAATGCGAGGGTAGGCTGCATGCCTCCCGGTCCCGGGGGCGACCACAGCGGGTAGCTGTATGAGGCGCTGCCCGTGCTGTCGACGCTTGCCTGGATGGTCGGCATCTGCGCCATCTGGATGTCGCTGAGGTCATCATCGAAGACGGTGAGGTGGTAGACCCGCGCTCGGATGACCCCGGCTTCGTGGTCGATTTCACTGGGGATCGCCATCCATTGTTCTGTTGAAGGGTCGTAGTAGAACAGGGAGCGGTCCCTGTTTCCGCTCAACTCCACTTCGATGGTCAGCGGCTGGCTGAACTGCTCGAGGCGTTCCTTGCTCCCCTGGCGGTTGATGACGATCTCGAACGGCGCTCCCGAGAGCGATTCTTTCGGGCGGCTGGCTTCCACCGGCTCGCGCACGCGCACTTCCAGTATGCCTTCTTCCTCCGCCTCAGGCGCCGCCTCAAGCGCCGATCCTTCGGGCGCCGTTTCTTCAGGCGCTGTTTCCTCAGGCGCCGCCACATCTGGCGCCGCTCCCGCAGGCACGATGACCCTGACTCTCCCGCCCAAGCCGGTGGCTTCTCCGCCTGCGGCGGTCAGCCGGGTCAGCCCGGTCTCCTGCACCTGCAGGCTGGCAGCAGCCAGCTCGAGCGAGGCGCCTTCCGCCTGCGGCTCAACCAGCTGCGCTTCTACCGGGTACGGTCCTGCCAGGTCGTCCGGGATGCTGAAGCGCGCTTTGCCTCCGTTCTGCTCTGCGCCGCGCTCGTTTTCTCCCGGCAGGGCGGGGAACAGGTAGCCTGCCTGTTCCTTGTCGTATTCCGCGACCACGCCTCCGCTCCACTCGATGCCTGCACTCAGGCGCAGCAGCACCTGCATTTCCCCGCTCCTGGCTTCCTCCACCCCCTTCAGCTCCCACCACACGGTCAGGCTGCCGCCGGGTGTGGCGGCGCTGTCGTCGACGCGCAGCTCCAGCCCTGGCTCTGCCCCAGACTCATCTACCGGCTGCGGCTCTGCGGTGGGCGTGAGGGTTTCGGTGGAGGTGATGACGACGGTGTATGTGGGTGTGGGCGTCGCGCTTGCCCCGTCCACGGGCGCGGTTGGGGTCGCGGTTTGCGTGTCCGCTATGGGCGTTTCCGTGGGCTCTGGGCTTGGTTCTACCGTGGGGGCGTTAGTGGGGGGTGTTTCTGCGGCTGGGGTGGCTGTCGGCGCAGGCTCCTGCGCTGCAGTTTTCGGCGCCTGCCAGGGCAGCAGCAGCGTGATGATGGTGATCAGGATGAGCAGTTTAGGCGCAAGGCGCCCGATGACGGATGACGGATGACGGATGACGGATGACGGTCCACTGGTTTCCCCTCCGGTTTTATCTTTTATTTTTGCTTTTTCTCTTCACCCCTTTGTTTTCCAGTATATACAATTTTTCGCGATTGTCAATATGATTTTACTTGCCAACTCGAATCCTTAAATCATCCTTGACAAACCAGCACCCTTTAGTATAATTAGAACATAAGTTCTAATTACCAAAGGATGCAACAATGACCGTCCTCTCCCACCCATCTACTCAAATACACCTCCCGGTGCTGCCGCTGCGCACACCGGTTCTTCGCACCCTAAATAAGTCCTCTTTCCAATCCGCCCACCTGCCGCTTCCCCTGCAGGATCCCATCCATTCTTTTCGCGTATCATCACCTCTAACGGATCTCATCTCCACCCATGGACCTTTCCTGCCAAAGTCAACCATTTTGGGAGTTTGCGAGGACGGCTCCCCTCTACTTGCTGATTTCGCCAACGTTGATACCGGGTCAATTCTGGTGACCGGACCACTGGACAGCGTCATTGCCCAGTTCCTGCGCTTCTTCCTCGATTCGATCCCCCAGATCAACTCTCCCTCAGACCTGTGCTACCAGGTGATCTCTCCCAATCCTTATAAGTTCTACCCAGACCTGCGCAGCCCAAACTGTTCGGGACTGCACCACAACCGCTCGCCGCAGGTTGCATCTTTACTTGAGTCATACCTGGCTGTCAGCCGCCAGGAAGCCATCCAGACCCATTCGTCAGCTACGCTGCTGGTGATCGACGATCTGGCAGATTTCATCCATGGGCTGGATGAGGAGACCTTCTGGGGCTTCGCCTGGCTGGTGCATGCCGGTCGTCTCGACCAGCTGCGCATCATCGCCACCCAGCCAGCAAGCACGCTTGCCTGGGTGGACCGTGAATTATTGTCGGTCTTTGACACCAGGATACAGGCTTTGAGCAGAATCTCCAATCCTATCGGATGGGCAGGTTCCCGCAAACAGGTATTCCACGTCCCCTATCAGGATGCATGGTTTTCCGTCTCCCATAAAACCCGGGAAGCTTTTTAGATCTTTTCTGTATAACACGTTGAAGGAGTGATTCAAATGAACATCGGAATGTTATGGTTCGATAATGATCCCAAAGCCGACCTCCCCGTCAAAATCCAGCGCGCCGTCAGCTATTACCAGGACAAGTACGGGAAAGCCCCAAACCTGTGTTTCGTCCACCCCAGCATGCTGCCCCAACCTGCCGGCACCGAACCGAAACCGATCAAGGAAGACGGCGTCGAGATCCGCTCTAACCGCTCCGTCTTACCCAACCACCTTTGGCTGGGTATCAACAGCTTAGGCGGCTAACTCGACCACCAGGGTTTGCAGCGCCAGCTCTCCGCTCATTTTGCCCGTTTTCATCGCTTCATCCAGGTTCAACAGGTGGCGGTAAACGTCTTTCAGATCAGCTGTCGAGAACTTCCCACTCTGATTAGACAGCTTGCTGGCGATGAACGGCAGTATTTTCATGCGTGAGGCAATCTCAGCGGGTGACATGTTCAGGTCCATCAATTCTCGAGTTTGCAGCAGCAGACGGAACTGGCGCGTGACCATGCCGAAAATAGACAACGCATCCTGCTCCTCCAGCAGGCGCACCAGCATACCCATCGCTGTCTTGCTGTCGCGGTTGCCCATGGCATCAACCAGCGTAAAGATGTTCCCTTCAGCAACATCCGCCGTCAGCGCCTGGACGTCGTCAACCTCCACCTGCCGACTGTAATTGACATACGCCAGCAGTTTCTCGATCTCCATCTCGATCAACCTGGGATCTTCGCCGATCAATGAAACTAATTCATTCGCCGCCTGGTTTGAAAACTGCCCTCCCATAACCACCGCCTGATCCTGCACCCAGCGCACCATCCCCGCGCCCCTCGGCAGGGATAATTCACGCAGGTACACTTTATCCTGGTTCTCCTCTGCCCATTTCTCCAACCAGTGCAGCTTATTATTTCGACGGTCCCTTTCATTGGTCAGAGGCTGGTATTCCACCAGCAGTAAAGCCGTGGTCTCAGGCGTTTTTTCGAGGATCGACAGAAATTTTTCTCGTGCAGCGGGTGTGGTCAGCCTGGCAGTCGGGTTTGACAGCACGACCATACGCCGCTTCACTGCAAACGGCAGCGCATTGACCACTGAGGGCAGCGAATCGATGTCCACATCGCGCCCATCCAGACGCGAGGTGTTGAACTCCGCCATCGCCGGATCACCCATTTTCGCTTCAATTTCTGCCAGGAACCGGGCGATCGAGACCAGGTCATCCCCGTGCACCAGGTAGATGGTGGGCACATCAGCAGACACGATTACCCCCTGGTGCTTACCCGGTGGGCTAGCATGCGCCCTCGCCGGCTCACCCTTACCGAAACGATCTCAAGCCCCTCGGGATCTCCCGAGGTGGTCACCGTCTGCTGCAGGAAGCCTCCCAGGGGTCGCACCAGGATCAGCGCTAACGTCGCCAGGGCAGCCGCAATCGGCAGGCGTTCCAGGCGCTCACGCAGGCGGGTGCCCGAGCCTGCCATGGCGATCCAGGCTGCCAGCCCGGCAAAGATCCCCGACGTAACAAAATTCGTCCCGCAGTTTGGATGTACTGCCAGGTGCCGCTGTCCCTCACGCAGTCTGTGCAGCGCCTCAACCGCAGCCGCCTCCACTGCCCCCTCCGGCAGGTCGCCAATGATCCAGAACCCTTTGCTGTCCGAGTGCCCGGCGATGGGCTGCATCGGGTAGCGCCTGCTGAGCGTGTGCAGGGTAGCGTGTTCGACCCCATGGTTGCGGCGGATGCGCGAAAATGTGTTTGCTGTCAAATTGAAATCCTTTTATCAATCAACGAAATCTTTCAGTTTGGGCTTGCTGAAACTGTCAGGCTGTTGCAGCCTCAGCTTGCTTCACCCTGACCTCAGACGTAGCCTGGATAAAGCCAATGTACATTATAACCACTCCCAGGAACTCACTGAGATAAAGCCAGTCGATCATTCCAGCCAGGAGGAAGCTGCCTCCCATTGCCGGAAGCAGAACCCCAGCAGCAACGGGATGAAAACCCCTGCGTTCTTAGCCGGATCGAAGCGTTTGCTTGGTCGCCAGCTCATAGTCACGCTGAAAGTTTGAAGAAGACGAACTTATGTGCCATTACGCAGGTAAACTTCATACGTTTCCAAAATCGTGATCAGGATGTAGTCGGTAAACTCCGTCACCTTCTGGTACATCTCCATCCATGTCGATCCCGGTCGGGAGGGGAGTGTATCAAAATCCAGCAACGCCCCCATCAAAAGGTTGCGGAAGAACAGGAAAGCATGTGTCGCCTCAACACTGCTCATGCCGTATTTTCGCCCCCTCATGGCATATTCGAATCCCAGGTTCTCAGCCTCCTGTAAGGCTGCTTCCTCATCGCGCACATAATTAATCATCCCGCTGAGCATGTCCCTGCCGCTCTGGCGGTACAGCTGGCGGGCTTCCTCATCCAGCTTGTTAAACCAGCTCTCCTGTCTCAGGCGCCCTTCGCTGATCTGCAGCCGCGTGGTATGCAGCGCCTGGTCGGTCGCCCGGCGCAGTTCCCTCGGAGTGCCGTCGCTCTGTTCCAGCAGCCATGCATCAATCTCGCTGCGCAGGTAACGCCGGTGACCGCCCTGCGTGCGGTGTACCGGGATCTGGCTCTTGTTGGACCAGTTCCTTAACGTGCTGGTGTGCACCCCCAGAAATTCTGCTGCCTTGCTCAGGTTCATCCATTCATCCATAAACATCAACCTTCATTCACTATTGCCGCACGTTCGATTACCGATATTCTCTTGGCTCGCTTCTGGAAGGCGCTTACATTAATGAACCGCAGCAGCACCAGTGATGCCATCAGCATCCCGGCTTCCAGGAAAAAAACAACCACATAACCTGTCACCTGGTTCGCCAGGAAACTGTTGGAGACATCGCGCACGATTGCACTCACCCACCAGCCAATCAGCCGGGAAAAAGCATTCGCCATACCCCAGGCGCCGATGTACAAACCCTCATTCCCCTGTACGGTCATGTCCAACATCAAGGACAGGTTCGAGACCGTTGCCAGCCCTGTGGCAGTGCCCAGCAGCACCACGCCCAGGTAGAAGAGGGTCAGGGAACCCAATATCCCGCTGGTCGAGATGACACAGAAAGCCAGGATCCCTCCCCAGGCGCCTACCCGCGCGATGGTGATTTTCGCCACCCGCCCTTCCAGGAATCCAGTGATCACCAGAGAAACCAGGAAAGTGCCTCCCCAGATCGAGGTGATCCGCGTGGTCTCATTCACTTTTAGCCCAAAGGATTCCGCCGCAAAGGGCTCCAGTAAGATGTCCTGACCCAGGATCGCTGCCAGCATCAGGATCAGGTAGCAGAAGAACAAGATCACCTGGCGGTTGCCCAGGATGGCATCCAGCATGGTTTTAATTGAATAACGTTCTTCGGAGGGCAGCGGTGTTGTCGAACCCTCTCCCTGCGCTCCATCTGGCAGCCTGGTCTCCAGGCGAAAAATCCCGAGAACACCCATGCCCAGCGCCAGGAAGCCAACCCAGCTGAAAGCCTGCTTGAGCACGTCCCACGAGAACGGTTCCAGCAGGCGGCTTAAGCCGATTGAAGTCAGGATGATGGTCAGGATCATGATCACGAACATCACCGAGATCTGCCGTGAGCGACCTTTTTCACCTGAAATCTCAGTCGCCAGGGAGAAATATGCCACCGTAGCGAAGTTATATCCCATCCCCCAGGCGCCAAACGCCAGTACACCCAGACCGATCCCCGCCCAGAAATTCACCGGGATCATGTAAGCTGCATATGGCGAGAGCACGACCCCCGCCACGCACAGAATGAGACCAAAAAGGATATACGGAGTCCGCCTGAACCGCCACAGCGGGTACCGGTCGGACAACGACCCGATTGCCACCTGGATCGGGGAGAAGAGGTAGGGCAGCGATGCCAGGAAAGCCACCAGGATCGCCAGGATTCCCAATTCCTTAATCATCACGCGGTTCAGTGTGCTGGTGATCGGCACCAGGGTCATCGCTACCGCTGCGTGGATCAGCCCAATTTGGAATTGTTTCCTAAACATTAAACCTCAGTACGCAAGATATAGTGACTTAAATACAGGATGACAGATGAAATCCCGTATCTGTCATCTATCCCTTAATGTATCAGAATTTACACGCAGGTCAACATAGATTCAGGTAGTTTTTCTATAGAATCTGATGAATTTGTGAGCTAAACTCCTTCGCATTTTCGGTGGTCAGCAGCTTGCGGCGCTCGTCCGCTGAAAGCGTGTGCTGCAGGTAGTGGTTGGCGTGTTTTCGGAAGAGCACCAGCCCGCGCCTCTCGCCGTAAAAAGCCAGCATCCGTTCCAGGTGGCGGTCCATCACCAGTCGTACCTGCTGCTTGTTGACCTGCTCGCGGTCCAGGCGTGAGAAAATCCAGGGGTTGCCAACTGCCGCACGCCCAATCATCACACCATCGCAGCCTGTGTGCGCCTTCATGCGCTCTATATCCTCTGCGCTGCGCACGTCGCCGTTGCCAATCACCGGCACAGACACAACCGACTTCACCTGTGCGATAGCATCCCAATCAGCATCCCCTTTGTATCCCTGCTGCCGTGTGCGCCCGTGGACTGCGATCAACGCTCCGCCGTGTTCTTCGATCGCCCGGGCAACTTCCAGGTAGTTAAGACTATCCTCATCCCATCCCAGCCGGATTTTCCCCGTGACCGGCACCTCCAGCCGCTGGCTGAGCAGGTCGAAAACCCGCGCAATCTTACCCGGTTCGCGCAGCAAACCAGCCCCGGCGCCCCTGCCTGATACATTGCGCGCCGAACAGCCCATGTTCACATCGATGATGTCCGGACGGCGCTCCTGCAAGCGCAGTGCCGTCTCCAGCAGGCGCTCAGGCTCGCTGTCGAAGATCTGGAAGACAACCGGGCGTTCCTCGGGCAGGTATTCCAGTTTTTCACCGATGCGTGGATGCCCCTGCAAAATATCCAGCGCATTGATGAATTCCGTATAACTCATCGCCGATCCCAACTCACGGCAGATCGAGCGGAACGGCAGGTCGGAAAAGCCATCCATGGGGGACAGGATCAAGTCCCCGTAGATTGGAATTGAGCGGACGTTAAAGTTGGGCAGCGTCCCGGCGGTCGCATCTGGCATGAGTTCGTTCAAAACGGTGGTTATCACTCAGGGTTCAGCAGCGCCTGATCCAGAGCCTGGCGCAGTGAGCGTACTTCGATCACCTCGATGCCTTCTGGCCATGGTTCCGATTTGCGCAGCCTGCGCGGCACGATCGCCGTTTTAAACCCCAACTTACCCGCCTCGCGCAGGCGCTGCGCCATCTGTCCCACCATGCGCAGTTCCCCGGACAGCCCCACCTCGCCTATCAACACCGTGTCAGCCCTCACAGGCGCATTGCGCGCCGAGGACGCAATCGCAGCAGCCACCGCAAGGTCTGCTGCCGGCTCATCGATCGCCAGACCGCCAATCACATTCACAAACACGTCCTGCTCGCCAAGGCGGACGCCAACCCGCCGCGTCAAGACTGCCACGATCAACAGCAGGCGGTTGAAATCGACACCATTGGGGGTGCGACGCGGGTTGCCAAAAGAAGTTGGACTGGTCAGCCCCTGCACCTCCACCAGCAGCGGACACGTGCCCTCCATCGTCACCGCAATGGCTGAGCCTGGCGCATTGACCAAACGCTCTGCCAGGAACGCTTCCGACGGGTTGCGCACCTCCACCATGCCGCGCTCGCTCATCTCAAAAACGCCCACTTCCGAGGTCGCCCCGAAGCGGTTTTTCACCGATCGCAGCAGGCGGTAAGCCTGGAAGCGGTCCCCCTCCAGGTACAGTACGGTATCGACGATGTGCTCCAACACACGCGGTCCGGCAATCGTCCCTTCCTTGGTCACGTGCCCAATCAAGAAGACTGCCATCCCGGTGGACTTGGCAAGTTCGCGCAGCCGCGAAGCCGTCTCCCTCACCTGCGAAACCGACCCGGCAGACGAATCCATTTCCTGGATGTACGTCGTCTGCACCGAATCCAGCACCAGCAGGAAAGGCTTCACCGAGCTGATATGTTCCTCGATCACCGCCAGGTTCGTCTCTGTAACCAGGTACAGCGCTTCCGGGAATTGGTCTCCGTTCGTTCTATTCGTGTCTGGCTGGTCGGGCAGCTGCTGCAGCAGCCTTTCTGCCCGCATCTTGATCTGCCTCTCGGACTCTTCCCCCGACACGTAAAGCACTCCCTGCTGCGCCGCTACCTCCATGGCAACCTGGAGCACCAAGGTGGATTTGCCAATCCCGGGATCCCCGCCGATCAATACCACTGATCCCGGCACAATCCCGCCGCCCAATACGCGCGCGATTTCCTCGATCGAAAGCGGAAGCCGGTCTTCCCCCGCACCATGGATATCCGCCAGGCGCATGGGCTCGGATTTCAGGCTCAGCCCGCGCCGGGCATGCGCCGGCGCTGCTGCCTGGGAGCTGACCACCTCCTCCACCATGCTGTTCCACTCTCCGCATTGCGGGCAGCGCCCCATCTGGCGCGGCGAGCGCCTGCCGCACTGCTGGCACACATACTGTGAATAAGTCTTTGGCATGGAGTGATTATATACCCAAGTAAAGCGGGTTGCCAACCCGCTCAACCTCAAACCTCACCCGTAGAACGGGTTGGCAACCCGTTCTACTTTTTACAAGCTCAAAAGAAAAAGTCGACCTTTACGTCGACCTTTTCTTGTAGGGGCGGACCTGTGTGTCCGCCCCTCATCTCAAATTCAAACTTTAATCAAACAGCCGCAACTGCCTCAGCCGGCGGTTCCTCTTCCTTTTCTTCCAGCTTGAGTACCACATCGTCATCTTCAACATCCACGACGATCAACTCACAATCCTGGAATTCACCAATGAGCAGCTTGTCCGAAAGCGGGTCTTCTACCTTCTGCTGGATCACCCTGCGCAGCGGTCGAGCGCCCATCTCCGGGTCAAAGCCCAATTCCGCCAGCTTTTCTAATGCTGCCGGCGTGGGCTGCAGGTCAACCGAATACTCTTGCAGCCGGGTTGCGACCTTGTTCAATTCAAGCCGTACGATCTGCTGGATATCTTCTTTGTTCAATGAGCGGAAGACAATCACCGAGTCGAGCCGGTTGATGAACTCTGGTCTGAACACCCTCTTCAACGATTCGGTCAGCTTCTTGCGCATCTCGTCGTAAGCCAGGCGTTCTTCTGTTACTTCATCCCGTTTCACGGCGAAACCCAGGTTCGCCTGGCGCTTGATTACATCCGCGCCAATGTTCGAGGTCATCACGATCAGTGCGTTGCGGAAATCAACTTTTCTGCCTTTGGCGTCAGACAACTGTCCTTCTTCCATGATCTGCAGCAGCATGTTGTGCGCTTCAGGGTGCGCCTTCTCGATCTCGTCGAAAACGACGATCGAATACGGTCGCCGCCTCAGCGCCTCGGTCAGCTGCCCTGCTTCCTCGTAACCCACGTATCCGGGAGGAGCTCCCACCAGGCGGCTCACGCTGTGCCGTTCCATGAATTCCGACATATCCAGCTGGATCAGCGCATCCTCGCTGCCAAACATGAAGCGCGCCAGAGCTTTGGTCAATTCAGTCTTGCCCACGCCTGTCGGTCCCAGGAAAATAAAGGATCCAATCGGTCGGCGCGGGTCTTTCAATCCTGCGCGGGCGCGGCGCACAGCCTTGGAGATCGCCAGGATGGCATCTGTTTGCCCAATGATCGAGTTTTGGAGCTCATTTTCCATTTGCAGCAGCCGCTGCGATTCTTCCCTGGCGATCTGCATCACCGGAACCCCCGTCCACATGGATACCAGTTCGGCAATGTCATCCGCTGTAACCGTTGGTGAGTTTGTCCGGTCCCAGCCGGTGCGCATTTTCTCGAGCGTATTTTCCAACTCTTCCTGCTTCTCCAGGTATTCCTGCGCATCATCATTGCGCCCATCGTCCATAGCCTGGGTGCGGTTGTGCCGCGTCTCACGGATCTGGTCCATGAGTTCCTTGGTCGTCCGCGCCATGGGGCTTTTATACATGCGCACCCTGGAGGACAACTCGTCAATCAGGTCGATTGCCTTATCCGGCAGGAAGCGCTCCGTGACATAACGTGATGAAAGCTGCGCCGCTGCATCAAGCGCCTCGTCCGAGATGGTCAGGCGGTGGTGTTCTTCGTATGCACCGCGCACACCCTTCAGTATCTCGATAGTCTCGTCCACGCTGGGCTCTTCAACCTGCACGGGCTGGAAGCGGCGCTCCAACGCCGCGTCACTTTCGATGTGTTTGCGATATTCGTCAAGCGTGGTAGCACCAATCACCTGGAGCTCACCGCGCGAAAGCGCCGGCTTGAGGATGTTGGCTGCGTCAACCGATGAGCCCGCAGCTCCTGCCCCAACCAGCATGTGTACTTCATCAATGAACAGGATCGCACCGGAAGCCTTAAGCTCATCGATCACGCGCTTCAGGCGTTCTTCGAACTGACCCCGGTACATCGTGCCGGCTACCAGGGAGCCCACGTCCAACTGCAGCACCCTCTTGTCTAAAAGGGGGACGGGCACATCCCCTTCGAGGATGCGCTGAGCCAAGCCTTCTACAATCGCTGTCTTGCCAACACCCGGCTCTCCCACCAGCGCCGGGTTGTTCTTCGTCCGTCTTGCCAGGATCTGGATGACACGCTCGATCTCCATCTGCCTGCCGATCACCGGGTCCAGTTTCCCGTCCTCCGCCAGTTGGGTCAGATCCGTCGCCAGCTGGTCCACCATGGGCGTCTTGGCTTTGTTCTGCTGTTCTGCCCGGGCAACGCGTGCCGGTTCCTGTGTAGCGCCGCTGCGCTGAGAAGAGCTGCTTTCCTGCAGCACCCGCTTCGTCTGTCGCCGGATCTGTTCGGGGGTCACACCCATCTTGCGCAGCACATCCAGAGCCACCCCCTCACCATAACGCACCAAACCCAGAAGTAAGTGCTCAGTGCCGATATAGTGATGCCCCATCTTGCGCGCTTCTTCGACCGCATATTCCAGCACTTGCTGGGTGCCCGGCGATAAATCCAGCTTTCCCCCGCGGTACTGCCCAGGACCAGTCAATCGTTCGACCATCTCCTGTACCCGGTCTGCTTCCAGACCCAGTTCGCGCAGAACTCGACCAGCCACCCCACCTTCTTCTTTGATCAATCCCAGCAGCAGGTGTTCGGTACCTATATAATTGTGCCTCAGTCGCTCAGCTTCCTGATGTGCCAGGCTTAGCACTCGCCTTGCTCTTTGTGTAAATCTCTCCATGCCAGACACGGATTCCTCCTACCAACAATACCTGTTTATTTACAGTTCCAAAATCAAACGTTGGCTATAAAGTAGTCAACCTTTCATCCTACAACAACTCACCCTCATAGCATCTTTCTAGCTGAAGCTGCCTGGTGTAACCGTCATGTTCAGCCGAAATGATTCCGAGAGAGTTTATCCAATTCGATTCTACCAGAGAAACTATTTGCCATTCCTTTTTAAAGAACACTCAAAAGGAATGTTAATACAACTCTAAGAGGCGTATCCAGGCTATATATCAGAGCCCGGACAACCCACTTAAAAAAGGAGCTGGCAGCACGAACAGCTGCCAGGCTTCTTTCCTATTGATCATTTACGGAGTTGGTTAGACTGCTTCCGAGCCGTTCTCCTGGACAGTTTCCATCTCGGCTTCTGCCTCTAATTCGGCTTCTGCTGCTGTTTCGGTTTCAGCTTCAACTTCAACTTCAGCGTCGATTACGTCCTCGGCATCAGCCAATGTCTCAGCAGCCTCATCAAGCTCAGCCTCTGGCTCCGATGCTGTTTCGTCTGCGCTTTCCGCTTGCGCGTTGTCTCCCATGAGCTCCGCTTCAATTTCCTCAGCGCCCGTCTCGGGTTCCGCATCGTCTGTTGTGCTCGATTCCTGCGCTTTGCCCACTTCTTCCGCAAGCGCCATCTTCCAATCAAGATCCGCATAGGCTGGCGAGTCCACCTTTCGCAGGCTCAAGCCTATCCTATGCCGTTCAGGATCGATCTTGATGATCCTTAAGGTCAGCACGTCTCCTTCATGCACCACTTCCTTCGGATGCCCGACGCGCTGCTCGCTGAGTTCAGATACATGGATCAATCCCTCGATATCATCACCCAGACTGGCAAACGCGCCAAACTTGGTCAGGTGCGTAACCTTACCTTCGATCAACATCCCTTCCTTCAGGTGGTTGATCATGTCAGACCAGGGATCGTCTAACAACTGGCGGATCGAAAGACCAATGCGTTTGCGCTCGCGGTCAACGCTGATTACCTTCACCTTGACTTCATCACCCACATTGAGCACCTCGCTGGGATGTTCGATCCTTTCCCAGGAAACTTCCGAAAGGTGCACCAAACCATCGGCGCCGTCAATATTCACAAAAGCGCCGAAATCTGCCAGGCTGGTTACTCTTCCCGTGCGCTCTGAGCCTTCTTCAATTTCATCCAGCAAACGGTCCTTCAAAGATTCGCGCGTTTCCTGCAGAGCCTGACGCTCAGATAGGATCAACCGCCTGCGCTCGCGGTCCACTTCGATGACACAAACCTGCATCGGTTCGCCCACCATAGTTCCCCAGCGTTGTTCCGGGGTATCCCCACCGGAAGCAGCCCGCCGCAGCAGGCTGACCTGTGATGCAGGCACGAATCCTCGCAGCCCGCTCACCGGAACTATCAAGCCACCCTTGTTGTATCCAATGATCTTACTGTCAACGCTGTCACCTGCAGATTGCAGTGCTTCAACCAGCTCCCAGTCTTTTACCTCACGGGCGCGCGTGTAGGAGAGAATAACATTCCCGTTCGAGTCTTCTGGCGCAACCACATAAACGGGTATCTCCATCCCTACCTCGAACGCATCGCGTTCCTCAGACGGGATTGAATCCAATTCTCGTCCCGATATCACACCCTCAGACTTGGTGCCAATGCTGACCAACACTTCATTCTCTCGAATGGTGGCTATAAGTCCCTGGCGCATTTCGCCAGGGGTGGGTAAGTCAAGGTTGAGCCCCTGTTCCTCGAGAAGCACTTCCATCGAATTTGCTTCCGGAGCAGTCTCGTCTAGAATTGAGGAGTTCACCTCCATGTTCTGATTCTCTTCGCTCTCAACCTCTTGCCCGACGCGGGCATTTTCTTGTTCCATAAGCTTAACTAACTCCAATGCGGATAAGATAACATCATCGACTTGCGGCGTTTTTCATCTTCTGTTAAAGTCGATCTTTCTATTATAAAGGTATAAGGAAAACTTGGCAACCGTACATTTAAAATCTCACCTATGATAAGATTACGCTCAACGAGACCGCCAGGGGCTCCGTCCCTGCGGCGCCAAAGCTGAGGTTAACCGAATTGCCCCCAATCTATCCTTTTACCGCAATCGTCAGGCAAGAACGCATGAGGCGCGCTCTGATTCTGAACGCCGTAGATCCCCGCATCGGCGGTGTATTAATCCGTGGAGAACGTGGCACCGCCAAGTCCACCGCCGCCAGGGCAATGGCAGCACTCCTGCCTGAGATAGAAGTTTTTGTCGATTCCCCTTTCCATGACGATCCCCATTCACCAAATACCTGGTCCGATTGGGCAAAAGAACGCGTAAGCCGCGGTGAGGAATTACAGACCACCAGGCGGCAGATCCAGTTCGTTGATCTGCCCGTCAGCGCCACGGAAGACCGCGTGGTGGGTACTCTGGACATTGAGAAAGCCATCCAGAAAGGCGAACGACATTTCGAACCCGGCGTGCTTGCGGCTGCCAACCGCGGCTTGCTTTATATCGATGAAGTCAACCTGCTCGACGATCATGTCGTGGACTTGCTGCTCGATTCCGCAGCTATGGGTGTCAACATCGTCGAACGTGAAGGCATTTCTTTCTCTCACCCGGCGCGCTTCATCCTGGTAGGCACGATGAACCCCGAGGAAGGGGATCTACGCCCGCAGCTCCTGGACAGGTTCGCCCTCTCCGTGGAAATCCATGGGATACGCGACACCCGCGAGCGCGTCCTGATCATGGAGCGCAACCTGATGTTCGAATCGGATCCGGATGCCTTCCGCAGCCAGTGGTTATCAAAAGAACTCGATTTATCCCAGCAGATCGCCCAGGCTCGCCCTTTAGTTCCATCCGTGACCTATACATCCCGCGACCTGCTCTCGATCGCTGCGTTGACCTCATCGATGAATGTCGATGGTCACCGCGCAGACCTCGTGATCCTGAAGACCGCCCGCGCACACGCTGCATTCGAGGGACGCCAGTCCATCACTGACCGTGATATTGCCCTGGCAGCCGAGCTCGCATTGCCCCACCGCATCAAGCGCGGTCCCTTCCAACAGGCTGAGATGACCATGGACGAGCTCCAGGAACGTATCGAGCAGCTGCAAGGTGCCGATTCCACCGCCGGGGACCCCCAGCCGCGCCCGGGGGAAGAAGAGACCGCAGGCGAAAAAAAAAAGTAAGCACTGAGGTTTCTTCCGAACCATCGGATCCCAGCCAGCACCCACAAGAACCTTCCCCGCAAAAACAAGTGTTTGAATCCACAAGCGCCAACTGGTGGGACGGCGGGGAAAAGGTGAAGATCGGGGAATCCTTTTCTCCGCGAAAACTCGACCAACCCATCGACCGTCTCACCCGCCGGCAGAGCGGTCGCCGTTCTCGCTCGCGCACAGATCGTAAACGCGGTCGCTATATCCAGGCTCGCCCTGCTGGCGGCAAAACTCACGATCTCGCCTTCGACGCGACCTTGCGCGCCGCTGCCCCTTACCAGCGCGAGCGCACCGAACAGCGCAAACGCGTAGCCTTCGCCATCCAATCCAGCGATTTCCAACGAAAAATTCGCGTCAAGAAGACCTCCAACCTGATCCTTTTTGTGGTGGACGCTTCCTGGTCGATGGCAGTAGCTGAGCGAATGTCCGCCACCAAGGGCGCCATCCTATCCCTGCTCACCGATGCATACCAGCGGCGTGACCGGGTCGGTCTTGTTGTCTTCCAGAAAAACCGCGCCACTTTGATCCTGCCTCCAACCAACTCCGTGCAGCTGGCGCAAAGAGCCCTCGCCGATATCCCTGTCGGGGGTAAAACGCCCCTGTCTGCCGGTTTATATCTAGCCCAGCAAGTAATTCAGAAAGAGCGCATCTTACGCCCGGACGTGCTGGCTTTAATGATCCTGCTCACCGACGGCGCCGGGAATGTCTCCATGTCGAACCTGCCGCCTCAAGAGGAAGCCCACCGCATCGCTAACCAGATCGCCGGAGAAAGCATCCGCTGTGTTGTCATCAACATGGAACATGCCGCATTTGACCAGGGGCTTGCACAGACCCTTGCCGACCACCTCAATTCCCCATGCTACACGCTGAGTGAATTGAAAGCAGAAACGCTTTATGAGGCTGTCCGGAGTGAAATGGGCTAAAACGTCTCCGCCAGCCCGGTGCCAGATTCAACTTCTGCTGGTTTTCCTGATTACCTTCAGCCTGGCAGGCTGTTCTACCCAGGCAAGCACAACAGAAAGTATCTCAGCGCCTGCGAACACGCCTCTCCCGGCGGTTGAATCACCCTCCCCTGAACCTGCCTCCGCCTCTGCCCCCCCCGCCGCAATCACCCAGACGCCCACTTCTGCTGCTCCGCCAGATCAACTTCCGGTAGACCAGCTTACTCATTACAGGTTGGACGTGATCATGGACTATGTCGATCATTCCATCTCCGTCCAGGAATTTATTTCATACACCAATCGTTCCTCTGTACCGCTGGACGAGATTCTCCTGATGGTGGAGCCAAATGTCTATCCCGGGGTTTTCAAGTTAAGCAGCCTCACCTGGGGCTTGGGAAGGCAGGAGGATGATGCTTCCCTCGTACCGCTTGACTCTTTTTTGCTGGAAGGCAATTTCCTCACTGTGCAGCTCCCCCAACCCTTGAAACCTGGCGAAGGGCTGCAGTTGGGGCTGGAATACTCACTGTATCTGCCTTCACCTCAGCCTTCTCCGGATCTCCGCCCGGTACCGTTCGGCTACACGGCACGCCAGGCGAACCTGGTTGATTGGTACCCTTACATCCCACCATTTGAGCAGGAAAAGGGATGGCTGGCGCACCCGCCATCTTTCTACGGCGAACACCAGGTGTATGAAACTTCAGACTTTGACGTGCTGCTGCGTTTCGATCCACACCGACCTGACCTGGTTGTTGCCGCCAGCGCTCCGGATGAGGGCGATGCATCGCAGCATCGTTTCCGCCTGGACTCAGCCCGTAATTTCGCCTTCTCAGTGAGTGACCAGTACCTGGTAAGTTCGCAAACTGTTCAAGGGGTCACCATCTTGAGTTATGCGCTCTCTTTTCACCAGGCAGCCGGTGAACACGCTCTGAAAACAACCGTCGAAGCCTTCACCTTATTCCAGGATTTACTGGCTCCCTACCCGCACCAAACGCTCTCCGTCGTTGAAGCGGACTTCCTGGATGGAATGGAATACGATGGTCTCTATTTCCTCAGCAACGGTTTTTACAATCTTTATTCTGGCTCCCAGGCCGACTATCTCACCGCCATCGCTGCCCACGAGACCGCCCACCAGTGGTGGTATGGTCTCGTAGGAAATGACCAGGCGCTTGAACCCTGGCTCGATGAGGCGCTGTGTACCTACAGTGAAATTCTATTTTATGAGACCTATTACCCTGAAGCCATAGAGTGGTGGTGGGTTTACCGCATCGATTATTATGCGCCTGCAGGCTGGGTAGACACAACCATCTATAACCCTGAAGCTTCCCCGACCCCTTATAACAGTTATCGCAGTGCCGTTTACCTGAACGGTGCGCATTTCCTCTCCGACCTGCGCACACTCATTGGGGATACTGCATTTTTTGCTTTTCTCAGGGCATACACATCAAACCACATCGCCCAAATAACCACAGCGGTTGATTTTTTCGACACACTCGCATTATTTTCCAAAGAGGATCTCAGTGCGCTTCGCTCGAAGTATTTCAAGGCGCCATGATGTTTCAAGAGCAGGTTTTGTGCTGGTGGGGAATAATATATTTATCCATCAGTATAAATATATATATTTAGTAATCGTAGTAGGGGTTGTGGATATGTGCAGAAATGCTGCAGAGCGTCCGTTGAGGGCTCCTCAGCACCTACACCTGGGCAGCAGTGCTGGCAAAAGCCTGCATGTATGGGTGCTGGGTTTCAGGCAGCTGTTCAATTTATCCACGCCCGGGTTGGGGATGTTATGTGTAGAAATATTATCCGTACCAACGATCTGAGAATATATGGGAACTGTCAACTGGAGCCCCCCATATGTGGGGGTATACAAGAATCCTGTTGCGTATAGGAATGGGATAGTTTTCCCCAATATTGATGCGTTATCCACAGTTTTTTACCAGTTATCCACAGTTTTAAGGAGAATTACCACCAGAAACATGTTACTCATTACCCCCATATACAGACCTGAATGAACCATAGTACAGGTTTGTTTCCTGCAAATCCTTTACATTGTGAATTGTGTAACGTTTTCACAATAAATGCATCTAAATCATTGGTAAGGGTAAATTGCTAATCAGCCCTTTGACCAATAATAAGAAAAATATTTGGAGGAAAATGAATATGGAAATGGTTATCGATTTTCCTGGTGGTGCCAGGGTTGACGCACATTTTGGCGCTTATACCGTAATGACAGATCAGCCCCCGGTAGGCGGCGGAGATGGTTCGGCACCAACACCTTTTGCGGTGTTCCTGTCATCCATCGGCACCTGTGCAGGCATCTATGTGCTTGGATTCTGCCGTTCACGCCAGCTGCCAACGGAAGGGATTCGCATTGTCCAGCGTGTTCATTCTGATCCGGGCACCGGGATGGTCTCGAAAATCGATCTGGATATCCAGGTACCGCCCACATTCCCACAAAAATACGTTTCTTCGCTGGTCCGCTCTGCTGAGCTTTGTGCAGTCAAGAAACACCTCGAAAAACCGCCGCAGTTCGAGATAACTACAAACGTTAATTAATCAGGTTACGATTATGGTCGGATGCTGGTGCCAGGGTGAAGGACAGTATTCTTGGGGATGACAATAATGCCGTCTTGCACCACCCAGTTGCTTTCCTCGTGATTACTGCCTTCCGGGAACGGCTCGATCGTCACACCAGCGCCCATGCGCACGTTTTTATCGATGATTGCCCCTTCGATCCTGCATCCGGGTCCAATTCCTAGCGGGATTCCGTTCGGAATTGGGTCATCCGGGCTGTCATAATAATCAGCACCCATTAAGATCGATTTTTTTATCACAACGTTTTCAGAGATATGGCTGCGCAGCCCTACGATAGATCGGCTGATCTCAGCTGAGGCGATCCTGCAGCCCTCACCCATCAGGACGTTCGTCAGCGACGCTCCGAGTGTGACAGAACCCGGCAGGAAGCGTGTGCGAGTGTAGATGGGCAGGTCGGGGTCGTAGAAATTAAAAGGTGCGTTATCGTCGGTCAGCATCAGGTTTGTCTCGTAAAATGAGCGGATCGTCCCGATATCGACCCAGAACCCGTCAAACGAATAACCGTAAACACGATGGCTTTGCAAAGCATTAGGGATGATTTGCTTCCCAAAATCCTCGTAGCTTGTCTCTTCCAAGAGATCGATCAACGTCTCAATATTGAACAGGTATATGCCCATCGAGCCGATATAGGGTCTTTCGGGATCATCCCGGGAAGCGAATTTTTGCAGGGTTTCGGGATTGGAAGTCTTCTCGGCGAATGAAAGAATCCTGCCTTGCTGGTCACATTGCAGCAAGCCGAACCGCGAAGCGTCATTTTTGTGTACAGGCTGTACTGCAATGGTGATGTCTGCATCACTTTCCCAATGGAAATTAGCCAGCCTGCCGTAATTCATGCGGTAGAGGTGGTCTCCAGACAGGATGAGCACATACCGGGCATTCGTATGACGGATTTCGAAAAGCTGCTTGCGCACGGCATCGGCAGTACCCTGGTACCAGGAACTGCTGTGAGGAGTCTGTTCCGCCGCCAGGATTTGCACCCAGCCGTTGTGGAAATCGTCGAAGGAATATGCCTGGGTGATGTGACGGTGCAGGGACACAGAATTATATTGTGTCAGCACGGCGATCCGGTTTAAGCCTGAGTTTATGCAGTTGCTGATGGGGATGTCGATCAGACGGTACTTTGCCGCGATGGGTACGGCAGGCTTGGAGCGTTCTTTGGTTAACGGATACAAGCGCCGTCCTGCCCCCCCTCCCAGGATCACAGCAAGAACATCGTTCAATGAGGGCATTGCGGTCCTCCGGGGTGAAAAAGTGCGCCCTCCTGGGTGAGAGGAGGGCTTGTGCTATAATCGCTTGTGCCGAAGGTGGGAATCGAACCCACACTCCCGAGGGAACACGATTTTGAGTCGTGCGCGTCTGCCTGTTCCGCCACTTCGGCTAGCAGTATTGACATTACGAATGAAGTATAACGAATGTTATCTTGATGGTCAAGGAAGGTGGATGCTTGCAGCCTGAGGAAAATTTGTATTGGGTTAGAAGGATATGCGTCTAGGCATTATTGGTCTTCCCCAATCCGGAAAAACGACAGTCTTCAACGCCCTTACTCGCGGTCACATGCCGGTGACGGTCAGCGGAGGGCGTTTTGATGTCCATACTGCCGTAATCTCGGTGCCGGATATTCGCGTCGATACGCTTGCCAGTATTTTTAAACCCAAGAAAATCACCTATGCCAGGGTCACTTACGTGGACATCGCTGGTTTGGAGAACGGCTTGGGGAAATCCGGTTTTCCGGGACAATTATTGAACCATCTCTCACAATTAGATGGTTTCGTGCATATCGTGCGCTGCTTCGAGAGTGCCGTGGTCGCTCATCCCCAGGGGAGCGTCGACCCGGCAAGGGATTTTGCTGCCCTGGATAGCGAGTTTATCCTCAACGATCTGATCATGGTGGAGCGCAGGCTCGAGCGGCTTGTGGATGAGCAGAAAAAGAGTGCCGGCAAGGAAAATGCCCGCATTAAGGCTGAGGTTGCTCTCTTTGAAAAACTGCAGCAGGCGCTGATGCAGGAAACCAGTCTTCGGGATATCCAATTGCCGCCTGACGAGAAAAAGCTGCTCTACGGATTCGGTTTTCTTTCGCTCAAACCTGTGATGATCCTGTTTAACCTTTCCGATGGGCAGCAGCCTCCGGACATAAACTGCCCCTACCTCAACTGCTCGGTTGTTGGGCTGCAGGGCAAGCTGGAGATGGAGCTGGCGCAGCTTACTGCCGATGATGCCGAATTGTTCATGCTTGAATACCAGATCGAAGAACTTGGTCTCAACCGGGTCATTAACCTGTCATATGAGCTGCTGGGTTTACAGTCGTTTTTTACGGTCGGGGAGGATGAAGTGCGCGCATGGACTTTGAAGAAAGGCGCCACCACCTATGACGCTGCTGGTGCCATACACACCGATTTGCAAAAAGGGTTCATCCGCGCCGAGGTGGTCAGTTATGCGGACTTAATCGCCTCAGGGGGGTTGTCGGAAGCGCGCTCCAAAGGGAAACTTCGCCTTGAAGGGAAAGAATATCCCGTCACAGATGGGGACATAGTCCACATTCGCTTTAATCTTTAGAATGGTACAGAAAAACCATATCTCAGAACTTCCTTTGAACCAGGTGATTTGTGGGGAAAATACCGCCACTCTGGAGGCGTTTCCCGGGGAGTCTATCGATATGGTTTTTGCAGATCCTCCTTATAATCTCCAGCTGCGCCACGATCTCTGGCGTCCTAACCAGACTCGTGTTTCTGCGGTGGAAGATTCTTGGGACCAGTTTGCCGATTTTGACGCATACGATCAATTTACCCACGCCTGGCTTTCCGCCTGCCGCCGTGTGATGAAGCGCACAGCCACCTTGTGGGTAATCGGCAGTTATCACAACATTTACCGGGTCGGAAAAATCTTGCAGGACCTGGATTTCTGGATACTGAACGAAATAAGCTGGGTCAAGAACAATCCTATGCCCAACTTTCGCGGAGTCCGCTTCACGAACGCCCACGAAACATTGATCTGGGTTCAAAAGGAGAAAGGGGCGCCATATACTTTCAATTACCAGGCGATGAAAACGGCGAATGACGGTTTGCAAATGCGTAGTGACTGGTATCTGCCCATCTGCACGGGATCTGAGCGCCTCCGCTTGAATGGGGAGAAAGCACACTCCACACAGAAGCCAGAGGCGCTCCTTTACCGCGTGATTTAAGCCAGTACGGACCCGGGCGACGTTATTCTGGATCCCTTTTTTGGCACTGGCACAACGGGGGTCGTGGCGCGCAGGTTAAGCAGGCATTTCATTGGTATCGAACGCGATAAGGGTTATGTCAACCTTGCCCGGCAGCGTATAAATGCTGAAACCGAACCTGGCGTGGATAAAAACGTGTTTATTACGCCTGACCCGAGAAAACGGCGTCGTCTGCCGTTTGGTATGCTATTGGAATACGGTTTGCTTTACCCGGGGCAGGAGCTTTACTTTACCCCTCAGCGCAGTCATATTGCCCAGGTTCAGGCTGATGGGGCATTGGTTTGCGATGGGCAGCGCGGCTCCATCCACCAGGTTGCCCGTCATATCCACCAGGCGCCCTGCAATGGGTGGGAGCTATGGTACTACCAGGATGGCGATTCACTTGTATCCATCAACACCCTCCGCCAGCAGTTGGACGAATTACTTTTGAATTCAGACAAGGACTATTATTAATATTAATTAGTAATAAATCATAAATATTAACCTAGGAGAAACAATGACAGGCATCTATTCACAATCGGCATGGACTCTGGAAGACCTTTTTACTTCACAAGACAGTCCGGAAATGCAGAAAGCATTTGAGCAGTTGGAAGCACAGACCACAGCTTTTGAAGCCAACCGGCAGAAATTATCCGATCAGATGGACCCGGAAGATTTCCTGGAAATTATCCACCAGTACGAAGAGTTGTTCGATTTGCTCTACCGCGTGTATAGTTTTGCCAGCCTGAGTTTTGCCTCAGACACACAGGACCAGGACATCCTCACTTTCCACTCCCAGGTAGAACAGATACTCACGGGGTTGGAAAATCGAACCCTGTTCTTCGGGCTCTGGTGGAAAGATCTGGAGGCTGATGCTGCAGAACGCCTGCTGCAAATAACCGGCGATTACACTTACTGGCTTGAAGAAATGCGCCATTTTAAGCCTCACACGCTTTCCGAACCGGAAGAGAAGATCATCAATCTGAAAAACGTGACAGGCGCCAGCGCGTTTAATACGCTGTACGATTCTCTGACGAACCGCTATGCTTACAAAGTTATGGTTGACGGTGAAGAAAAGGAGGTCACGCGTGGTGAATTGATGGTGTATGTGCGCTCGCATGATCAGCAGCTGCGCGCAGCAGCATACCAGGAGCTTTACCGCGTCTACGCACAGGATGGGAACATCCTCGGTCAAATTTACCAGACTCTGGTGCGAGACTGGCGTAATGAACAGATCGATTTGCGCAGCTTTGGATCCCCCATTTCGGTGCGCAACCTGCGCAACGATATCCCGGACGAAGTTGTCGAAACACTCCTTGCGGTCTGCCAGCGTAACGCCACTGTTTTCCAGCGCTTCTTCCAGTTAAAGCGCGGCTGATTGGGATGGAGAAGCTCCGTCGCTACGACATCTACGCTCCCGTAGCAAAGACAGAGAAGACATACGCATATGCTGACGCTGCGGAGATGGTTTTGGAATCGTTTTCAGCTTTCAATCCTGAGGTTGGCTCGCTGGCAAAGCGTTTGTTCGATGAAAACCACATTGACTCCGAGGTACGCAAAGGGAAACGAGGCGGCGCTTTTTGTTCCACCGTAACACCAGATCTCACCCCCTGGGTATTGGTCAATTACCAGAGCAAGCCGGACGATGTGGCTACCCTGGCACATGAATTGGGACACGCCATCCACTCTCTGCTGGCAGCGCACCACAGCCTGTTTACCCAGCATTCTTCGCTGCCATTAGCAGAGACTGCCTCAACCTTTGGTGAGATGATGCTGGTCGACCGTTTGCTGGCAGAAGAGTCTGACCCGCTGGTCAGGCGTGACATGCTTTTCCGCCAGATCGATGATGCCTACGCAACTATTCAGCGCCAGGCGTATTTTGCATTATTTGAGCGCAAAGCTCACGAGCTGATCGTAAACGGTGCTTCTGTCGCTGAGTTATCTGACGCATACCTGGAAAATCTGCGCGATCAGTTTGGTGATAGTGTTGAGCTTGGGGATGAATTCCGTTGGGAATGGGTTTCCATCCCGCATATTTACCATGTGCCATTCTACGTGTACGCATATGCCTTTGGTCAATTATTGGTGCTTTCTCTTTACCAGCAGTACAAAGAGGAAGGAGAATCTTTCAAGCCTCGCTATTTAAAAATTCTTTCCGCAGGAGGATCGGAAGCCCCGGTGAAGATACTGAAGGATGCTGGTATCGACATTTACCAGGACTCTTTCTGGCAGGGTGGTTTTGACGTGATTGACAGGCTTGTTTCCGAGCTTGAAAAGATCGCTTGATGCGCGTGTTGTGCTGCCAGGAGTAATCATGCTGGTTCCAGGGGCACCTGACCGGAATACATAATATAATAGTGGCATGTGCCCCTGAAGGATCAGCCTGGATTAGAGAGAGACATGTACATCGCCATTGAAGGTGTAATTGGTGTAGGAAAAACCACATTGGCAAGGTTGCTTCAAGATTGTTTTGAAGCCAATACACTGCTGGAAGTTTTTGAGGAGAATCCATTCCTTTCCGATTTCTACGAGGATAGGGAAAGATACGCTTTCCAAACACAGATATTTTTCCTGTTAAGCCGCTACCACCAGCAGCGCCAGGTTGTAGCTGGCTGCCTGGACGAAGGCAAAAGCTTGATAGCAGATTACACTTTCGAAAAAGACGCTTTATTCGCCCAGATTAACCTGAAAGGCGATGAGCTGGATATGTACCATAATGTTCATGATGCCCTGGCGGAAAAAGTAATCCCTCCGGACTTGATCGTGTATTTACGCGCTGAGACGGATGTTCTTATGCAGCGAATCGCTACGCGCGACCGCACTTACGAAAGGAACATGGATCGTGAATATATCAATGCTCTCAATCAAGCATACGAATCCTTTTTTAACAATTCTCAGTCCCGCCGCTCGCCTGTTCTCGTGATCGATACGAATTATCTTAATTACATCCAGCACTCGGAAGATCTTCAACTTGTTGAAAACCGCATCCGCCAGACTCTGAAATTAACGCCCTTTCAAGCCGAATTATTTATGCCTGGAAAGAAAGAAGGATAGGATTGTACCCATGCGCATCACTCGTGAAGCGCTTCTGCGCGTAGCACAAGATACTGTAAACCAGCGTGTTCGCTCTGACCGTACCCTGATTGCTGCTTTTATGTGCGGTTCGATGCTGGAGGAAGAATATCTCCTGGGAGAAACCACGGACCTGGATTTATATTATCTTCACTCAGAAAACGTCAGGATGGATCGAGAAGTAATCCCCCTCACAGAGGATATCCATTTCGACATTGTCCATTCTTATCAACGCGATTATCGCCAGACCCGGCGCTTACGGTCACACCCATGGCTTGGACCCACGATTAATAGCTGCCGCATACTCTATGACCCCCAGCATTTCATCGATTTTATCCAGGCAGGTGTGCGCGGGCAGTTTGATCACTCAGATTTTATCTGGATACGGGCGCACAGTTTCTTTGAGGATTCTCGCCGGATTTGGCTCGATTTACAGACAGCTCAAGCGCATTCACCCGCCGATCTGATCGACAGGTATTTTCTCGCTTTATTTTCCGCCGGCAATGCCGTCGCAAGCCTGACGGGCAGTCCTCTGACAGAACGCCGTTTCCTGGCGGAATACCAATTTCGCACCGAGAAAATCAACCAACCCGGGCTGTATCCTGGCTTATTAGGCTTATTGGGAACCCCTCATCTTCGCCCGGACAATCTCCCATTGTGGTTAGAACAGTTTCGGGAGCTTTACGATGCCATGATCGGTGACGATCTTCCTGTGCACCTGCACTCTGGGCGCAGGAATTACTACCTGAGCGCGTTACAGAGCTGGCTTGAAAGCTCTCAACCCGTTAATGCCCTTTGGCTTCTATTAAGCAAGTGGACGCAGTTAGCCGCGTTGGTGACGGAGGCATCACCCGGATACCAGCCATGGGTGCAGGCATTATCCACTCTTGGTTTTATGAGCGATGATTTCGAAGAGCGTATCTCCGCATTGGATTCCTACCTGGACAGGGTTGACGAAGCACTTGAGCTTTGGGCACAGCAGCACGGCGCCTCAATCCGTTAGACCGTCAGCTTCCCGATAGTCATTAATGATACCCAAGAGCATGAAATGTTTCACGTGAAACATTTCATGCTCGCTTGTATTGCCAGCCTTCGACTTTTCTTGCGGGTGAGTGTAAGTAATACACCCGCTTATGCCAATACCTGACCAACCGAGATAATAATTAATATAATTAAGATATAAATATATTAAATAGTTGTGTCCTCCTTTAAACTCTTCCAGAGTTTTTCTGGAAGCCCTTCCAGAGGTGTACTGGAAGCACTTCCAGGCCTCACCCCACCCATTTGGAGGAGGCGATAACATATCACCTCAGGTATGATCGGGTTGGAAACAGAATCAATTTAGTAAAGTGAGGACATGATGACCCCTACCCCAAAATCCACGCTCCAAACAATATCCGACTCCATGGCAGATGTTGTTGAGGCTGTTAGCCCTTCAATTGTCACTGTGGACGCTCGCCGGCGTATTCCTGCCAGCGGCATTGCAGTCTCGGACACCCACATTCTTACCGCCGATCACACGGTTGAACGGCAAGAAGATATTTATATAGTTTCCCACGATGGGGAACGCGTGCCAGCTGTTTTTGCCGGACATGACCCTGCATCCGACCTTGCTCTGCTGCAGGTCACTTTGCCCCAAATCATACCCGCCTCTTTTTCCGAATCGGATCCCCGCGTGGGCGAAATGGTGTTCGCCCTCGGTCGACCATCCTCCCAGGGCATTCAGGCAAGTCTGGGCATTATCACGGCTGTTTCAGGACCTTTGCGAACGGCTCATGGTGGGATTTTAGACAGCTACCTGCGCACAGACGCAACCCCATATCCGGGCTTTTCAGGCGGACCCATGGTCAATGCCGCCGGACAGGTCCTGGCGGTCAATACCTCCGGGGTGCTGCGCGGCACATCCATCGGAATCCCTCAAGCCCACATCCATAACATTGTGGAAATGCTGAAGAATCATGGGAGGGTGCCGCGCGGTTATCTTGGCATTCGCAGCCAGCCGGTTGATTTACCATTATCCCAACACCAGCTCTTGGAGCGCTCCCAGGAGACTGGATTGCTTATCGTAGGTATTGAAGAAGACAGCCCGGCTTCCAGGGCAGGGCTTTTTGTTGGGGATATCCTCGTAGGGCTTGCCGGACAGCAAATAACAGACCCGCAAGACCTGTATACCAGCCTTGCCTCTCTGGTAGTGGGTGCGGAAGCGCTTCTCGATATCGTGAGAGGCGGGCAGCTCCAGTCAATTTCTGTTATTATCGGAGAACGAAAAAAGACAAAGAATTAGGAAGGCGGTTGTGATCCGCATTGGATTGATCTCAACGATTCCGGTAGTGCGCGCCGGTTTGCGCATGATGATTGAGGAAATCGCTTCGACAGCTCAGGGCGGCGAGATGGATGCTCCTCTCCTGGTTGCAGAAGAAACGCACCTGGCAGATGTCGATAACCTTTTACCCGAAATCGACATCCTCCTGCTGACAGACGATGTTGTCGATAAGGTTCCTCCTCACCAGCTTCAGGATTCCGGATTAAGCCAGGTGCCGTTGTTATTCATGGTGACGGATACCCGTTTAGCTCAACTACCTGCCCAGTTGGGCTGTAAGGTGTGGGGCGTAATAATGCTCGAACTCATCGGCAGATGAGCTGGAAGCGGCTCTGCGAGCGTTAGTCCAGGGGATGGTGATTTATCCATCCAACCTTGCTTCTGCCATCAAGACGGCAGCGGACACATTACACCTGCCTGCCAGTGAAGATGAGCTTTTCCCATCCCTCACAGGGCGCGAAACAGATGTTTTACAGCTGCTTTCACAAGGGCTTGCGAACAAACAGATTGCCATGCTCCTCCAGATCAGCGAACATACGGTTAAGTTCCACATCTCGTCGATTTACACTAAGTTTGGCGTTACGAATCGAATGGAGGCTGTACGCTTTGGCGTGCAGCAAGGGCTGGTGGTATTATAGCGTTCCGAAAGACATTGTCAGCGCCTGAACGTGTTATAATTCCTGAATTGCATCAAGGGAAATCTTTATCAGAAATGGGTGAGATGGGATGCCCAGGTGGTGCATGTACAGTTGGATATTCCAATTGAGGAAACGGTTTATTTACGGGAGGGCTTGATCTTTATGGAAGTAACAACCGAAGAATTCAAACACTGCGACCTGGTCAAGGTTACCGGAAGGGTGGACTCCTACACTGCGCCCCGGCTGGCAGAAACGATCGATGAGATCATTAACGGTGGGCGTTATAAGCTGGTGCTTGATATGGAAAGCGTCGATTACATGTCCAGTGCTGGTTTGAGAGTGATGATCAGTACGCAAAAAGTATGCAAGCGTTATAACCGCGGTGAAGTTATTTTAGCCGCTGTCCCACGCCGGATTTACGAAGCCCTGGACCTTGCAGGGTTTGTGCCGCTGTTCAAGTTTTTTGACGACTCCACTTCTGCAGTTGGTTATTTTTAATAAGCTCACAACGGCTTAATTCATTTTGGGCTGTTTTGATGGGTGCGGTGTCTTGGTAGATTAATTCGTTCAGGACACCGCTTTTATTTCTAACAGTCATGAGCAAGAATTCACAAGAGTTTTCCAGGATTTTCTCGGCAGAATACCGTAACCTTGATGATGTTCGAGAGTTTGTCGGGGATGCAGCCAGGAGCTGTGGTTTTCCTCCGGTTGATGTTTACCATGTCCAGGCTGCTGTTGATGAGGCTTTCAGCAACATTGTTGAACATGCTCTGTCAAATGAGAACTCCCGAGAGCATCGAGTGCACCTGCAATGTGAATCCTACCAATCTAGTGATCTCGCTCAGTGATTATGGCAGATCTTTTGATCCGGACCAAATTTCAAGCCCTCCTGTGCAGGCTCCTCTGCACCAGCGCGAAAAAGGGGGGCTGGGATTGTTCTTTATGCGGCATTGGATGGATGAAATCCACTTTGATGTGGTAAAAGACCCTCAACTTGGGCGCCAGCGCAATGTTTTAACGATGATAAAGAAAAAACAATCGGTTCAGGGCTGAAGTTGTAATGCCAGAAAATAGCTTAGATGCTGGTTATGAGCCGGATGGTCAGCCGGAGACCGGGTTGAGACAACCTTTCCATTCAAGGCAAGTCAACTGGGTTGAGTTATTCCAATTGGGGCAGGAGCTGCTGGGAGCCGAATCTGGTTTGGATGTCATTACCAGCATCATCTCACCACAAAGCTCGTTCTCCAGCAGGGCAGCGCAGATTCTTGGCGGTCAATTAATTGTTTGGCTTTCAGTGGCAGCGCTTCCTGGGTTCTTAAAGCGCAAGCTGGAGAAATTGTGGGAAGTTAATTCTCCGGGTTTAACAACAATCAAACCGGATTTACCCCCTACCAATTGGATGCAGCAAGCCTTCGACCAGAACCGCCAGGTTGGTGTCCTGCATAAACCCGACGGCGGCTGGATTGAAGCACAGCACGCTGTACAAACCATCGCCATACCACTCCCTGGGAATCCAGATTCACTGGTTGGGGTAGTACAGGTTTCGCGCCATGAGACCTCCCCGTTCAGCCTCGATGAGCGCAAGTTCTTGGATACCTTCGCCTCGCAGCTGTCGATCGCCTTGCGGACTGCGCTGCGCACAGAAACTGAGCAGCGCCGCATCGAGGCGCTCACAGCCGTTTACAAAGTTAGCAATGCCATTGCCTCCATTCTCGACCCTGAAAAACTACTCGAAGAAGTTGTCAGGTTGATTCACGACCAGCTCGCTTATCCTTACGTGCACCTTTTTACAGTACATCCCGGCAGGCGTAAAGTAATTTTTGCCGCCGGCAGCGGTTTGCGCAGCCAGGCACTGGACGAGGCAGGTTATATCCTTGACCTTGATGCTGCCGAGGGGTTGGTTTCCTGGGTGGCACGTAATGGTGAAACTCTGTTGGTGAACGATGTAGATATCGAGCCTCGCTATGTCCCTTCACCGCTGCCTCCTTACGGGACCCGGTCTGAGCTGACTGTCCCCTTAATTTATGGCAGCGAGATATTGGGTGTTCTCGATGTGCAGAGCGACCAGTTGATGTCGTTTGATGAAGAAGATCGCTTCTTGTTTGAATCTTTAGCCGATAACATCGCGGTTGCTCTGCATAACGCCAACGTATTTCGATCCGAGATCTGGCGCAGGCAGGTGTCCGACAGCCTGCATGAGGTTGCAGGTTTGTTGTCAGCGGATGTCGATCTCAGCCATGTCCTGGACGTTATCCTGCAGGAGCTTGTACACAACCTGCCTTGTGATGTCGCATCGATTTGGCTCTTGGACGAAGGTAGTGAAGTGACTGATGCCGATGCGCAAGGTATAAGTCCGACCGCTGGTCAGGATGATGCCCTGCCTCCCTTGCGGCTGGCAGCCTTAAACGGTCCGCTGGCTTCAGTCTTGGATATGGCGCAGGGGTTGAGCCTTGAAAGTTTTATCGAGTGCGATCCTGGAGAAGGCGGAACGGTTGTGCCCGACGTCGATGCATCGCTGCTCGTCGATGCGCTCTACTCTGAGGAGCCGGTGATCCGCTTGGGTGCCATGCTCCGGGATCCTTTGGCGGCCTCTCTTGAATTCCCGGAAGATTATTCTGCCATCGCCTCGCCCTTGCGCGTTGGCGACCAGCACCTGGGGGTGCTGATGCTGCTTCACCATACCTCTGGCAGGTACGGGGGCGAGGCAAGTAATATCACCGCCACTTTTAGCAGCTACGCCGCTGTGGCAATTGAGAACACGCGCTTATTCGAATCTGCTCATGAACAAGCCTGGGTGTCCACGGTGCTGCTGCAGGTCGCCGAAGCGACACAAACCATCACCAATTCGAAAGAGCTGTTAGATGCAATTTCCAGCATTACGCCAATGCTGGTGGGAGTGAACGCCTGCGCGGTTTACACGATCGACCAGGACCAGGGCGGGGAGGAAGTCTTTTCTCCCGCAGCCTCAGCAGGCTTGGATTTGACCGGGCTTCAAGCATTCACTTCAGGTAATGTACTGGAAGGGGATGTGCCTGAATTCGACCAGCTCTTGATGGAGAGAAGACCGTCCATCCACCGCATCGAGCGGGGCGAGACGTCATTATTGGGAAGGGTCTTCAATTTCGATGATATGGATGATACCCGGCTGCGATCAGCATGGGTGGTGATCGTCCCATTGATGGGTCGCGAATCGTTGTTGGGAGCCTTCCTGGTCTCCTTCAGCCCGGACCCCATCATGGTGAACCTCAGTACGGTTTTCGAGGAGACGGTTTCCATCGTGCAGGGAGTGGCTCAACAATTAGCTATGGCGATTGAGAACATCCGCCTGGCAAGGCTGCAAAAGGAAGAAGCTTACGTTTCCGTTGCCTTGCTTCAGGTGGCGCAAGCTGTGGTCAGCAACAACGAGCTGTACGATATCCTGGGCTCGGTTGTGCGCATCACGCCTATCCTGGTCGGTATCCGCCGTGTGGCGATCTTCTTGTGGGATGGCAACAGCCAAAATTTCACCCTCACACAAGGTTTTGGAATACCGAGAGAAATTGAAGGGTCAGTTTTCCCTCACGGCGCTTTTCCCTTACTTGACCTGGTCAGTTCCCAAGACACGCGCTGGTTGCCTGTCCGTTGATTGCCGACCAACAAGGAGAAATGCTGGACGCCTGGACTCAGCTTACCATTCCTGCAGTGCGCGGCGGAATGGATTTTCTCGAGATCGAGGAAAATCTGCTCCTGGCTTTCCCCCTCTCTGTGAAAGGGCAGATATTGGGCGTTTTCCTGGTAGAGGAACCGGGTTCACTTTCTGCAGGGGAATCCGGGCAGGAAAGTTTGTATCGCCGTCTGCGAGAGAAGCGTATGGAGATTATGACCGGGATCACCCAACAGGTAGCCCTGGCGATCCAAAACGACAGCTTTCAGCGTGAAACGCTGGAGCGTGAACGGCTGGAACAAGAAATGCTGCTGGCGCGCCAGATTCAGCAGACCTTCTTGCCTGACCAGCTGCCCACGATGCCGGGATGGGACCTGAACGTGTATTGGCGCCCGGCGAGAGAAGTTGCCGGCGATTTCTATGATTTCTTCCACTTACCGGGGAATCGGGTGGGTATGGTCATCGCTGATGTAGCGGACAAGGGGATGCCGGCTGCCTTGTTTATGACGCTGGTGCGTGCATTGTTACGCGCAACTGTTCAGCAGTTCGAGAATCCCGCTGATGTGCTGGCGAGGGTGAATGATGCATTGGTGCCCGATGCCCAAAAGGGGATGTTTGTTACCTTATTCTACGCTGTCCTGGATGTTGAAACCGGCTCGCTGGTTTATTCGAACGCGGGTCACAACCCGCCCTTCATCTTCCGAGGCGATGAGAAGACGGTCCAACGCCAGGATAAAGGGGCGATTGCCCTGGGGGTCATCGATGGAAGCCAATACTTGAATGTGCCCGTTCAGCTCGATCGCGGTGACTGCATGGTGTTGTACACGGACGGTATTACTGAAGCATTTTCCCCGCAGGACGAAATGTATGGTGAGGAGGGGTTGGTGCAAACAATCAAGCAGGTGATGGCGAAATACGACGCTCCCTCCGCGAGTGAGATATTAACCGCTATCGATGATGCCGTTAAAGAATTTGTGGATGACGGTGATCTAGCTGACGATCTGACCCTTCTGGTCATCTGCCGGAAGATGGGTTAAAAAAATTGCCGGGCGTGGGGGGGGCACGCCCGGCTACCTAAGGAGGGTCACCGGATCATAACACGGTGGATTTGCCACATTCTATGTGGGTCAACCCATGTGAAGGATCTACCCAGTGACTGGGCACCTGGGATACCGATAAAGTAAAAACAGATGCCACACTCTGACTATACCCTAATTAGATCAACTTTGCATTAAAGGAGCTTTAGAGTTACCGGATAAAATTTGTCCAAATTACTCTTGCTTTTTACCTTAATCTTCTCCAAACAGGCGCAGCCATTCGTTGATGTCATCATTCGCATTGTGCGGGTTATTTTCTTCGTTGTCAGCCAAATGGCGTTTATTTTGGATTTGCATTGCAAAGTCGTTGGAAGAAATAACCTGAGCTCGCGCCTGTTTTGCCGCTGCCTGGACTTCTCGGTCTGAACTAACTACGACCCAGTTTGCAGCATCGCGCAGCCGCCTCAACCTGCTGCGGATCGCATTATCCGCGGTGGTGCCCTGGAAGACAAAATGAGCCTTTACTCTTCCGTAGTTTTGAGACCTTGCCTGCCCGACCGGTGCTTTATCGAAGAACACTTCGGCATCCTTTTTTTGCTGACGGCAGAATTCCTGTAGCAGCGCGATTAACTGCTGTTCATCATCCACTTCCGCAAGACTGAGCCCCGGGATTTTTGGGATAAGGTTGTGACCATCAATTAGATAGGGCATGGCTTGATTTTACTCGAGAAATTTGTTGTAGCTCTCCCTGGATTGGAATGCAGCCAAAATCCAGGGATTTTATGCTATCATTCGCCTGTTGAGGTGCGTATGAAATCGTGGAAGAGCCTGGTATTCTTCTTGTTGCTGAACGTCATCGTTTCAGCGTGTGTGACACTTACAGTCTTGTATATTTGGGACCAGAACCGCGGCACGGTAATCACAAACCTGTTGCCGGAATTTAGATCAACCCCGGTTGTTCAGACCACTTCCATCCCCGAGACCGAGCAGGTTACTGCCCCAACGGCTGTGCCCACAGCAGCTTATCTCACTCACGAAGTGCAGGCTGGAGATGATTTCTCCAGCATAGCCGACAAATATGGTATTGATGTGGAAGAATTAATTTCCATTAATGGGTTTACTGAGGACCAACCTTTAGGCGTCGGGGAGGTTCTGCGTATCCCCTACGAGCCGACTCCTGTGCCGGAAGGGGTGATCCAGATCAGGAACGTGGTTGGCGCAGGCGATTTAAGTGCGGAGAGGGTGTTGCTCAAATTCGTGGGCGAAGGCGAGTTGACAATGGTCGGGTGGCGCCTCGAAGATGAAAATGGGAACGTTTTCCTGTTTCCTCAGACCCCTCGCCTGATTCTGTATGAAGATGGTGCTGTTTTTATCTTCACCAGACCCGGCGTAAACTCAGCCATCGAGCTCTTCTGGGGTTCCGAGGTCAGCATCTGGCAGCCGGGTGAGACGGTCACTTTACGCGACGCAGATGGCAGCGTGCGCGCCACTTACCAGATACCCTGAGCAATATGCCCAACATCGAAGATCAGGTACGCAGAGCTTTCGCCGAAGGCAAGTTTGATAACCTTCCAGGCAAGGGAAAACCGCTTCATCTGGAGGATGACTCCCACATTCACCCTGAATGGCGGATGGCATACCGCATGTTGGCAGGTAGTGGTCATGGGCTGCCATGGATGCACAGCCGAGATGAGATCTTCAAGTCCCTCGACCAGGCACGGGCAGAATTGATCCGAACCTGGAATTGGTGCCAGGCTCAGGACTCAGATGAAGCATCAACGGATGCTTCTGTTGAGGCCAAAGAAGAATGGCGGCGTGCGCAGGAAAATTTTTGCACGCAGATCTCTGGCATAAACCGCCAGATCGCCAATTACAATCTTGAAGCCCCCTCCCCCCAGCTGCACTTGAGAAAAATTGACGCCCTGCAAGAAATTAACCAGCTTCAAACCAGCTAGCCTGTTCCAATCCAGCTGCTTTCAAACCGGTTTGGTTGACCGCTTTTCCTTCATCTGATAAACTCAAGCCATGTCGCAAGCGCTGTATCGTAAATGGCGCCCGCAAACATGGGACGATGTTGTCGGGCAGCAGCATGTTGTCCAGACTTTGCGCAACGCACTGGTCGCCGAACGGGTTGGGCACGCTTACCTGTTCGCAGGTCCGCGCGGAACCGGGAAGACATCCGTGGCGCGTTTGCTTGCCAAAGCCGTCAATTGCCTGGATGAAGACCCTGCGCAGCGTCCCTGTGGTCGCTGTGACCATTGCAATGCAGTCAATCAAGGGCGATTTCTCGACCTGATCGAGATCGATGCTGCCTCGAATACCAGCGTCGAAGATGTCCGTGATTTGCGCGACAAAATAAACTTTTCACCGAATCAGGGCAAATACAAAGTCTATATTATCGATGAAGTCCACATGCTTTCGACAGCGGCGTTTAACGCCCTGCTGAAGACGTTGGAGGAACCTCCCCGCCATGCTATTTTTATTCTGGCTACCACAGAAGTGCACAAGATCCCCGCGACAGTGCTTTCTCGCTGCCAGCGGCACGAGTTCCGCCGTATCCCTGTGGTAGAGATTGTCAGCCATCTTAAAATCCTCGCACAGGGAGAGAAGATCCAGATCGAAGATTCAGCATTGAATTTAATCGCTCGCCAGGCAACCGGATCGATGCGCGATTCGATCTCTTTGCTGGACCAGCTGGCTTCGTCTGGACAGTCGATCACCCTGGAAATCACCCAGGATATTCTCGGCACGGCTGCTAACCAGGCAGTGATAGACCTGGTCACGGCATTGGCGGATGGGGAGTTCTGGCGCAGGTCTGGACATTATCCACGCCGCCCTGGATGCGGGCAGTGATCCGCGCCAGTTTGCGCGCCAGGTGGTTGATTACCTGCGTAATTTACTGCTGGTCATCACCAGCAACGCAGCTTCTGTGGATGCGTCTGCAGATATTCGTTCTCAGATGGCGCATCATTCCAGCCAGTTCACCGCCATCCAATTGCTGCAAATCATCCGCCAATTTAACGAAGCTGCCGCAGGGCTGCAAAGCAGCTGGCAGCCCGCCCTGCCCCTCGAGATGGCTTTCCTTGAAGCGTTGGCGGTAAAATCACACTCCTCCAATACAGCAGGCGGTCAGGATTATGGCAGTGGGGACCCTGCACCTCAAAAAGCCACAGCATCAAGAAAAGAAAAACGGTCTGAATCCCAGCAGGATGCTCAACACGTCCCCGCTGCTTCAGTGGAAGACGACGCAGGAGGAAGTGCCTACTCCGCTGCAGGGGATACGGGCAGCTTTGCAGGCAACGACAGCGACCAGCTGTTCAACCGGGTAATTGGACAGTGGCGTCAGATCACTATTCAAGTAGGACAGGTGAGTAAACAAACCCAGGCTCTGCTAAATTCGTGCAAGCCTTTCGGCGTCAAAGACGGCGTGCTGTTTCTCGGTTTTAATGGTGACTTCACAAAATCCAAAATGGAGAAAGGTGAAAACATCGCCGTCACCTGCCAGGTTATCCAGGAAGTCCTGGGACAGGATGTCCCCCTGCGGTGTTTTGTTGCCGCGGGGCTGAAAGGGGCACTCCCCGCAGATGTGGATAGTGACGGCATGGTTGCTACGGCTTTACGCGACCTGGGTGGTGAGGTTGTAGATATTCATTAGGAGGTATGCATGGCAAAAGGTTACAAGACTCCAAAGGGTGCAGGTAAGGGGGGAGGCATGTCGACTAGCGTGCAGAGCGGTGGCATGATGGGGCAGTTGCAGCGGCTGCAGGAGCAGTTGGCAGAAACCCAGGAAAGCCTCACGCATGAGACAGTTACAGCCACATCAGGTGGTGGTGCGGTCGAAGTGACCGCAACCGGCGACCAGCGCTGTACGGCAATTGTGATTGATCCTGGTCTATTGGCAGATGGTGATGTCGAGATGCTCCAGGACCTGGTTCTGACCGCAGTGAATAACGCCCTTGAAAAATCGCGCCAGATGGCTGCCGAGCGTTTGGGTCCCCTGGCGAGTGGACTCCCCTTCTGAACTTTGATCTCAACCTGGCTGTTCTGAATTGACCATCAGCTTATGTTGTTGCCATTCCCAGTTCAAAACCTGATCGATGCCTTCTCCCAGCTTCCTGGTATTGGTCCGAAGACAGCCGCAAGGCTCGCCTTTTTTCTCTTGCGTTCCTCCGATGATTTTTCGCAAGAACTCGCCAGTGCAGTATTAGAAATGAAATCGAACACTGGGAGGTGTTCCATCTGTTTTAATATCACGGTTGCTGCTAATGGGGAAAACGCCGGTAGCGAAGTGTGCGAAATTTGCAGCAGTGCAGACCGTAGCCCGGCAGTCATTTGTGTGGTAGAAGAGCCTCTCGATGTTCTTGCGCTGGAACGTACCGCGGCTTATACAGGGCGCTATCATGTCCTACAGGGAGCGCTTTCTCCCATCGAGGGCATCGGTCCCGAAGATCTTAAGATTCGCGAGCTGATCGAGCGGGTGCGAGCTGGTGGCGATGACGGCGCTGGTGTGGAAGAAGTGATCGTCGCCACAAACCCGAGCATGGAGGGTGATTATACAGCCGCTTACATCAGCCAGCAGCTGCGTCCCTATGGTCTGCGGCTCACTCGCCTGGCGCGGGGTTTGCCCGTAGGCGGTGACCTGGAATATGCGGACCAGAACACATTACAGCGTGCCCTTTCAGGCAGGCAGGATATCAGCGAGGCAGGGAGCTAGATAAGTCGCTTATGTCAAAATCAAACCGGCAGTATTCCCGGCGGGGTTACCTGGACGCCCTCGCTGCCAGGTATCTTGTGTATGACGGTGCCATGGGCACCAGTCTGCAAGACCAATACCTGACCAGCGAGCATTTCGGTGGGGAGACCACCAACGGCTGCAACGATTACCTGGTCATAAGCTACCCTCAATCAGTAGAAAAAGTCCACCGATCCTTCCTTGATGTGGGCGTGGATGTGATCGAAACGGACACTTTCCGCTCCAACCGCATCACCCTGGCGGAGTACGGTTTATCCAACCGTGTGTTGGAGATCAACCAAAAAGCCGCCGAATTGGCGCGCCGCCTTGCAGATGAATATGCCACTCCCACCCAGCCCCGTTTTGTGGCAGGTTCGATAGGACCGTCGGGCAAACTCCCGTCCGCAGATGATCCCGAGTTGTCGGATGTTGGCTTCGATGAGCTGGCAGACGTCTTCTGCCAGCAGGCTGTTGGTTTGATTCAGGGTGGTGTTGACCTGCTCCTGGTCGAAACATCCCAGGACATCCTTGAAGTTCGCGCCGCTGTTGCAGGCATCCACCAGGCTTTTGATGAAACCGGCATTTACCTGCCGCTCCAGGTTCAGGTCACCCTGGACACCACCGGCAGGATGCTTTTAGGTACAGACATCGCAGCCGCACTGGCGATCCTGGAAGGTTTGCCCATCGATGTGCTCGGTTTGAACTGTTCCACAGGTCCCGAACATATGCGCGAGCCGATCCGTTATTTAGGCGCCAACGCTCACCTGCCCGTTTCCTGCATCCCTAATGCCGGGCTTCCATTAAATGTGGATGTCGGTCGCGGCCCCGAGGCTGTTTACCCGTTGGAACCCATTCCTTTCTCGGAGATGATGGCGGATTTCGTCGAGAAAGATCATATTAACATTATCGGCGGTTGCTGCGGGACCACCCCTGAACGTTAAGGCTGCTCATCGAAGAACTTAACCGCCGGAAGGCTGCCAACCGCATCCCCTCACAGCCGCAGCAAAGGCCTCTTGCATCGCCATCAGCCCTGTCGGCAGCCACTCGAGCTGTGGCAATGCGCCAGGCTCCGCCTCCTCTGCTCATCGGTGAACGCTGCAACGCGCAGGGGAGCCGTAAATTTAAACGTTTGCTTCTGTCGGAGGATTGGGACTCGATTCTGGAACTGGCTCGTAATCAGGTGGATGGTGGTGCACATGCCCTGGATATTTCAGTTGCGGTCACCGAACGCGCTGATGAGGTCGATTTGATGAGCCGAGTGGTCAAGAAGCTGGCTTCCGGAGTGGAAGTTCCATTGGTGATTGATACTACCGAACCTGAAGTAATGGAAGCTGCCCTTAAATTAGCCCCGGGACGCTGCCTGTTGAATTCGACACACCTGGAAGCTGGAAGGGAAAAGGCTGACCAAATTTTTCGCCTGGCTCGTGAGCACAATGCCGCTGTATTGGTGCTGACCATAGATGAGCAGGGTATGGCGAAGACTGCCGCACGAAAGCTTGAGGTTGCTCGCAGGATCTATGATATCGCTGTGAACGAGCATGGTCTGCGCCCGCAGGATCTGGTTTTCGACACTTTGACGTTCACCCTGGCGACAGGCGACGCCGAATTTTCACAGTCTGCTGTCGACACCATCGAGGGCATCCGCCACATCAAGGAACAGCTGCCTGGGGCATTCACTTCATTAGGGGTGAGTAATGTCTCCTTTGGGCTGGCGCCAGCCGCACGCCCGGTACTGAACAGTATCATGCTCTACCATGCTGTTCAGGCAGGGCTGGACATGGCAATTGTCAACCCGGCACACATCACTCCCTATGCGGAAATCCCGGATACTGTCCGTGATCTGGCTGAAGACTTGCTTTTTAACCGCCGTCCGGACGCCTTACAGGATTTCATCATCCATTTTGAAGTCGTAGGCGCAGTCACCCAGGAAGCAGCCGCGGTTGACCCGACCACCGGTATGTCGGCAGCCGAGCGCCTGCATTGGCGCATCCTCCACCGCCATAAGGAAGGCGTGGAAAGTGATGTCGATGAGATTATCGAATCCGAGCGAGGAGAGAGATCCCAGCGACCATGAAATAGCGGTAAACATCTTGAACACCGTTCTGCTACCGGCAATGAAGGAAGTGGGTGATAAATTTGGCGCTGGCGAGTTGATTCTCCCATTTGTGCTACAGTCTGCCGAGGTGATGAAGAAAGCCGTCTCCCGGGTTGAAAGTTATCTTGAGCGCATGGAAGGCACAACCAAGGGGCAGATCGTCCTGGCGACTGTATATGGTGATGTCCATGATATTGGCAAGAACCTGGTCAAAACCATCCTGGTCAACAATGGCTACACAGTTCATGATTTGGGCAAGCAGGTGCCAGCTGAAACGATCATTGCCAAAGCGGTTGAAACAAACGCCGATGCAATCGGTTTAAGCGCATTGCTGGTGAGTACCAGCAAGCAGATGCCCCTGATTGTCAACGAGCTGCACCGGCGCGGATTGAGCATCCCGGTCCTGATTGGAGGGGCAGCAATCAACCGCAGGTTCGGTTGGCGCATCCTCATCACAGAAGGTGGGGAGTCTTTCGCTCCAGGAGTTTTCTATTGTAAAGATGCCTTCGAGGGTCTTGCAGTGATGGAAGACCTGGTCGATGATGGCAGGCGTCCGAAATTGCTGGAGAAACTGGCGCTGGAAGCGAGCAGGGAGATGAACCGGCAGGTGCGCTCATCAGCTGAAGTCAAGCCCTTAAAGCGATCCAGCATCCCACCGGCAGCTTCAATACCACGCCCGCCGGGATGGGGACCTCGCGTTGTGCGCAAGATGCCGTTGGAAGCCGTCTTTCAACACCTATCTAAGAATGAGCTCTTCAGGTTATCCTGGGGGGCGAAGAATGCGCGTGGTGATGAATGGAAGCAGCTGCAAAACAGTTTTGAGGCTCGTCTGCAAACAATGAAAAGGGACGCTCTGCACGATGGCTGGCTGCAGCCGCGCGCAGTGTATGGTTACTGGCAGGCGCAGTCAGATGGTGATGGTCTGGTGATATTTGATCCAGCCTCAATTGACGAGGGGGATCCTCTGGAATTGACACGGCTCCAGTTTCCTCGCCAGCCTGGTTCGGAACATTTATGCCTCGCTGATTACTTCGCCCCGGTACGGTCCGGCAAGATGGATGTAGTCGCCTTTCAGGTTGTGACAGTGGGGCAGGCAGCGACGGACCGCTTCGACCAGCTCCAGGCAGCAGGCGACTACACCGAGGCTTACTTCACCCATGGGCTTGCAGTGCAAACGGCTGAGGCTGCAGCCGAATACATTCACCAGCACATCCGCCGTGAGCTGGGTCTTCCTCAAGAACAGGGAAAACGATATTCCTGGGGATACCCGGCAATACCTGACCTGGAAGATCATCGTAAGGTTTTTGACCTGCTCCCTGCAGAAAACGAGCTGGGTATGAGCCTGACGACCGCCTTTCAGCTTGTCCCGGAGCAGTCCACGGCAGCTATCATCATCCATCATCCACAAGCCAGGTATTTCAGCACCGGTGTGAGCCGGGTAGAGCAGTTGACGCGTCAGGATTGACGCGTCAGGATTGACGCCTCAGCGACCTGCCTGATGCATCAGGCCTGACTTTCTAAGGAGGCATGTTTTCCAGGCGATAAACACCCGGTGCCACTTCGCGGAAATTCAGTGGTCCCAGGGGGCTTATAATCCCTTCTTCATATGGCGGGGGATAATAATGGATGACATTGCGTTCGGGGTACTGTGCCGCCACTTTCTCGTCCTGTTCCTCCCCCTTGGAAATGACGAAAATATAGGGGGAATCCAGCAGGGGATTTGCCAGCTCTAAAAGTGTCCCATATTCGACCCACTTATTTTTCATGTGTACGATTACGAGAGCCGGTGTAGCGAGCTGCACTTCTTCTGCCAGGAAAGGCTCCCAATAAGTTCGGCTGATCCCGTACAAACCCTTGAACGAAACCAGGTGCCCCGGCAGGAAGAAGAACAGGTTATAAAGTGCCAATCCTGCCACAATCAACGAAACGATCAACCCGCGCAGGAAGCCTGTTCTCTGCCTGGATTCAGCCCCTACCGGGTGGGAAGAATTTTTTGCACTGGTAGCGTTTAATCCGCTTGGGTCTCGAGTAATTTCAGTTTCAGCTTGTTCTTTCTTTCCTCTTGGCAAGCAACCTGCCAGCAGCAGGATCCCCGCCGCGCTGAGAATGGTCAGGCTGTAGAGACCTTCAAAATAATATCTTGGACCGAGTACATAGGAGCCTACCCAATATGCCAGATAAACTAATATCAGGCTGGGAAACATGCTTCCCACCAAAATAGCGCCAACCTGTTTCTGTCTGGACAGGCGGAACACAGACCATACTCCAAATGGAAGAAACACCAACGATGCGGACTTCCACCCAAAAAGATCCGGAAAACCACCGTTGAAGCTGTATTTTGCATGGTTGAACGCTTTTTCCAGGGTGTGTCCTGCTTCTCTAACGCCGTGCCCAGGTCCAAAGCCAATCCTGTCGTACTCCCACCATAATGTATACAGGTTCAGGAAGGGGTCACCGCTGGCAGCCCACTGCCACGCCAGGTGCAGGCTCGCCAGGAAAGCCGCTAAAGCGCCTACAGCCAACACCCTCCAACGCTCTTGCTGGTTGCCTCGTAACAGTATGCTAATGCCATGGATTCCAAAAGGCAGCGCGATGCCGAGTGCGGTCCAGGGGCGGGTGATTGCCAGCGCTCCCAGAGCGAGTCCGCAAATTATCGCTGCCCCCCACCGTTTTCTGGTAGCCGCCGCTAACGGCTGTCCTTCAACCATGCCGGCGAAAGCCGTCAGCCACCCCAGTGCCGCTGCCCCGCTTAATGCCAGCCCAAAGGGATGTGAGAGCAGCGAAGCTGAAATGGTCAGGAAGAAAGGCGAGATAACCGTCAATCCCGCTGCCAGCAGCCCTGTTCTCTTACCAAAAATACGCCGCCCGATCAGGAATGTAAGCCAGACACTCACCCCTGCCAGGATGGGGTTGACCCAGCTGCGCAGGTCTAGCCTCACTCCCAGGCTGAGCGCCGCAGGCCATCCCAGGGGGTATTTCCCGAAACGAAGTCCCTGGTGGTCGATCACAAATGGATAAAGGAAACTGTCATGATATTCCGGGCTGGGAAGGGTGAGTTTCCCCCGGGCGAGGACCTCAGCCTGCCAGACAAAAGCTTGTTCGTCTTCCAGGTGGGCAAGGTTTTCGAAATAACGACCTGCTGCCTGGAAAGAAGCGAACACGGCGAACACAGCCAATGCCAGCGCAAGGATTGCATGCAGGTGCTGACGCAAGAAATCCCATCGCTCCTGCGTATGTTTTATTGTGGGCTGTGAAGATTCGTCAGGCGTCATGGGGGTATTCACGCCCGGATGATGTTGATCGCCCTCAAAGCGTTTTCGTGCAGCTGGTTATTCGATGCCAGCACACCGCGGTTGTTGGTCAGCTGCCTGCCAGTCGAAAAATCCAGCTCTTTGCCAGATAAGTCGCTGATTCTGCCGCCCGCCTGTTCCAAAACCAGGGATCCAGCAGCCTGGTCCCAAATTTTTTCCCGGTAATCCGGTCTCGATGGCGATAACAGGCGCAATAATAGCTCTGCGCCGCCGGATGCCAGGATGGCGTATTTTGCCTGGCTGTCCATAAGCACGGGCGCTGCCTCGACCCCCATCACCTCGCTGAACTGATCCACTTTGCTTGTATCGGTATGCCCGGACTCGAAGGAGCGCAGCAGGCGTGCCTGGGAGGGATCATCCTGATTGGACACCTGTAGGCGTGTATACTTCCCCGGTTGGTTGAGGTCGGTTACCCATGTGCCCTCACCTCGTACTGCCACTACCAGGCTTCCGCTGCCGCCGATAACAGCCGCCCGTCCCTCCCTCAGGTTGGGGCAGCCCAAAGCGGCGACCTGCACTTTGCCGCCTACAATCAGAGCCAGTGCCACTGCATATTGGTCGCCTCGTAAGAATCCTTTTGTGCCATCGATTGGATCCAGTGTCCAGAATCGTTCTCCAGAATCTGCCCTATTCGTGTCGATCCAGCTGCAAACTTTGTCCTGGTCCACCTGCTCCTGCCCTTCACTCTTGTCTCCTTCCAGAGCATACACGTACTGCCGCACGTAATGCGTCACAGAATCAAGTGCATCTCTTGACGCTGCCTGGCGCAAAACGGCAGAGTCCTCCTCAGCCACCAGGGCATCTTCAGGCAGCGTCTCAGCCAGCAGCCTGCCAACCAGCGCCTGGGAAGCAAAATCTGCCACGGTTACGGGTGATCGGTCATTTTTGGTCAATGATGGGCTGACCAGTTCGCTCTGGATATGGCGAACGATCAGGGATGCTTGTTGCACAGCTTCGACGCAAAAACGGATATCAGGATTGTGCAGGTTTATCATTTTTTCAGTTCTCTTTTGGATAATTTATAGTAGTATGAGATCAGATCCGTGATCGACAGACATTTTATATTGGTTTACCGGGACAGCGCTCAGGTCGTACACCATCGCGCCGCTGATGCGCACGGGCACGATTTCTCCGACAGGCAGTATCCCCTCGGTCACCACCATCCCATCGATTTCCGGCGCATCCCGGTACGATCGTGCCAGCGAGATACCATCACCGGCGCCTTCAACCAGCACATCTAAGGTTTTCCCCACCAGAGCCTGGTTTTTTCCCAGCGATATGGGCTGCTGGAGTTCCATTAAGCGTTCAAAACGTTCTTGTTTGACCTCAGCCGGCACCGGGTCACCCAAAGGCTCGCTGCTCGTGCCGGGTTCGAATGAGAACTGGAAAGCTCCCACGCGGTCGAAGCGGATTTCTTCGATGAATTCGAGCAGGGTTGAAAACTCGGCTTCTGTCTCGCCCGGGTAACCGACGATGAAAGTGGAACGTAAAGCCAGAGGTGCATCATTGCGATGCATGAGCCTGCGCATCTTTTCCAGGGTTTTGTACACCCAATCGACATTCGCTGGTCGGCGCATCCGCCGTAAAGTGGCAGGATGGGCGTGCTGGAGGGGCATATCCAGGTAGGGCACAATCTGTGGATTGGCTGCCATAACATCGATCAAGCGGTCACTCACTGCTCCAGGGAAAGCATACAGGATGCGTATCCAGGGGATGTCCGGCGTCTTTTTTACCAGTTGTTCCAGCAGCTGCGCCAGCCCATCTTTCAACCCGAGGTCATGACCGTAATCGGTGGTGTCCTGAGCAATCAGCACAATTTCCTTGACGCCCATATCTTGCAGCTGGATCGCTTCGTCGAGAATGGTTTCCAGGGGGCTGCTGATGACCGTCCCCTTGATCAGCGGGATTGCGCAGAAGGCGCAGGGGCGCCGGCAGCCATCCGCGATCTTTAAGTATGCGCTGCCACCGAATATCGATGCCCTGAGTACACTGAGGGCCCCTTCCTCGCTGCCAGGGATGTTGTAATGAGCTTCCGGGTGCTCTTGGCGCAGTTCCTGGACAACTTTGACGATGTCCATCCAGCGTCTTGTACCCAGGATTCCGTCAATCCCGGGTACATGCTGGATGACTTCATTGCCGTATCGCTGGGTAAGGCAGCCTGCAGCGATCAGCAGCTGTCCTTTTCGCTTTTGTTCGGCGAGTTCGCTTAATACGTTCAGCGACTCCTCTTTTGCTGGTCCAATAAAACCACACGTGTTAACAATAAGGACAGACGCCTTTCTCGCTTTCTCTACCAGCTGGTAGCCTGAGTTTACGAGCAGCTGGCTCATCGAATCGGAGTCGACTGTGTTTTTTGCACAGCCTAAAGAAACTAAATGAAAGGTTTTTGGGTTCATAGGTCAGTTCTTTACCTGCTCTAGAGTTTGCTTGAACATAATCATAACGGCAGCTTACAACTCCACCTATGGCAGGGCGGGCACAGTTGGCGGTGTGGGCAGGTCTGGCGAGACCGTGCGGGTGGGAGTCATTGTGGCTGTGGGTATGTCTGTAGGCGCAGGGGTCGGCGTGATGGTGGGAGTGGGCAGTACCACGCCTTGCGGGGTGTATATCCTGAAAACAACCTGTCCTTGCAGACCCAGGATGCCCTGGTCAGCTCCATTAAAAAAGACCTGGACAGCAGCGCCATTGCTGGTTAAGACTTCGACCTGCTCTGATCCTTCGAATGTGTAGGCGCTTCCAGGCGATACCCTGGCTAAGAACACCTGCTCGCCATCCGCCGTCACCCGCAGCAGAGCCCTCTGGTAAATGGTCAGATATATCTGCACCCCCCCTCCGGAAAGCGTTGGGACAGGAGTTTGCTCACCTTCTCCCTCAATCGGGATACCCCCGGATATGTCTTCTGCGGCAGATGGTCGGGTGGGAGTTGGGGTCTGGTTGTCAGCAAGGGATTCTAAGGGTGTTTCTGTCGCCAGCAGGATTTCTGCTATCGATGGTGGTGTCGGTAGTACACTGTTATCAGATCGCAGGTTCAAGATGCGCAGGGTGCCCCACACGGCGAAAACCAGCAGCGCAATGACGAAAATGCTTCCAAAGAGCAGGTCGCCTGACAGGAAACGACGCAGCTGCGAAGGTGACTGCGCCCGCAGTCGCGAAGATGATTGCGCCTGCAGCCGTTTACTTTCATTGGATAATCCCCCTGTCTCAGCATAAGGCGAAGGGCGTCCTTGCCGCATTGCCAGACCCATTTGCAGACCTTCTGCATAACGAAGTAGCACGGGTTCCGGGTCCATGCCCAGGAAAACGGCATAATTATTCAACATGCCGCGTCCCTGCACAGGGGAAGGGAGGCTGTCGATATCACCCGCTTCCAGCGCGACCAGGTAATGTTGGCGCAGCCGTGTGTGCCTTTCAACGTCATCCAGCGTGAGCCCGAGTAATTCTCGCCTGGTTTGCAGCTGGTCCCCAATACCCTTGTAGATGAGCGCATATGCGGGGATTTCCTCAGCGACAGTGTCTTTTTGTACGCTTTTCTCACCTGCAGGCTCAGGATTTATCTCCACCTCAGTCGGTTCAGGTTTGGCGGCAGTTGGTTTTGTGGGCTGTGTCTCAATCGCCGTTGCGGCAGCTTTTACATCCCCGGTGCTTTCGCCAGGTGCCGCCCCTTGAGCCGGAGGTGCGGTTTCACCACTCATCTTTGCCAGCATAGGATCAGGATCGAGCTTAAGGTAGTCCGCCAGAGCCCTGAGGAAGCCTCTCGCCTGAGTCTGGGATGGAATGCTGTCAAAATCTCCGGCTTCAAGAGCTTGCAGGTAGTGAACGCGGATATGAGTTGCCTTTGAGATTTCCTCAAGACTTAAGTTTTGTGCCTCTCTTGCGGCACGTAATTGCTGACCTATTCCTGTATTGTTCATGCTGTAGAATAAACGCTTTTTGTAGACCTTACCGCTTACGGCATAAAAGCACTCTGGTGCCAAAAGCATTTTCCAGTGCCGGTGAGAAGCGTGCTAAAGAAGCGATTATCGTAGAAAGATTATAATCGCTCCCCACTTCTAAAAAGACTGCGGGTATTCTTGCTTCTGATTTCAGCAGGAAGGACCTGTCAGGCTGTCCTATTATTTTTTCCAGGCAGAAGAACCTTCAATCTAGAGAATCTTCTGCCCGGGGGAATTCAAGCTGTGTTTTATTCGCCAGTTTCTTCGGTTTCAGCTTCGATGTCGGAAGGGATGGTTTCGGAATCAGCCTCTTCTTCTTCGTATTCGACTTCCAGTTCCGCTTCTTCCGCAATTGCTGCTTCAGGTGTCTGACCCTCACGATGAACGATGACGGTGACTTCAGGAACCAGGTCCATCGTCAGGCGGGCATGGATGGTGTGCGAGCCGATCGTGCGGATGGGCTCCATGTCCAGCATGCGCCGGTTGAGTTCGATATCCAGTTTCTCCTGGATGGCATCAGAGATCATCTGGGATGTAATCGAGCCGTAGAGTTTGCCCGTTTCACCCGCTTTGACGGGGAAGGTTAGGACCAGGTCTTTGAGTTTTGCGGCAACTCCGCTCATCTCACGGTTTTGTTCTTCGCGCACGGTATCTGCATGGATGCGGATTTGCTCCACCTGCTTTAAAGCCCCCGCTGAGGCTAGGACAGCCAATCCTTGTGGAATCAGGTAGTTGCGTCCATAACCGTCTGCGACGCGCTTTACATCGCCGGCGCGGCCCAGCTTATAGACGTCTTTCAATAATAAAACTTTCATGGAATCAAGCCCTTTCTTTATTGCTGGTTTTACCAGCCAGATTTTTTACCGTCCGCCGCATTACACCGGGCGGATTTGCTTGAGCGAAGGGTACAACGCTCGAAGCGGCGCTGATTTTACCAGAAGGATGCAGAAATGGTAAGGGTTGGGTTGGAGTTGTTGGTTCATTATATAATACCGGCATGCCATCTCGCGAGCGCTCATTTCGAGTTGAGTCCGTTGTCCTGCGCCACAGCGACTGGGGAGAAGCCGATCGGCTGCTCTGGTTATTCACCCGCGAGATGGGGAAAGTGCGCGCCATCGCCAAAGGCGTGCGCAAGCTGCGTTCGCGTAAAGCCGGGCACTTAGAGCCCTTCACCCGGGTGAACCTGCTCCTTGCCCGTGGGCGTGATATGCTCATCGTCACCCAGGCTGAAACCCTGGACGCCTATCTCCATTTGAGCGATGATCTCCTCCGGGTCACCTACGCTTCCTACGTGGTCGAATTGCTGGATCGTTTTACCTACGAAGAAGGTGAGAACAGTGCAATCTTCCGCCTTTTGGTGGATACCCTCTCGCGTCTCGCTGTAGGGACCTGGGACGACCTCGCTGTTCGTTATTTCGAGGTGCGTCTTCTCGACCTGGTTGGGTTTCGCCCGCAGCTTTTTAACTGCCTTGAATGTGGCGATGAGATAGTAGCCCAGGACCAGTACTTCTCAGCAGAGCGTGGGGGTGTCCTTTGCCCTCGCTGTGGTCGTAGGGTGCTGGAATCGAAAGCGGTGACTACGGATGTGCTGCGTTATTTGCGCCACTTCCAGCGCAGCAGATGGGACCAGGTTGCCAATGCACCCTTTTCTTCCGCGCTGAACCGTGAGATCGAGGACCTGATGCACTACTATCTCACTTATTTGCTGGAACGAGGTTTGAACACCCCCGCTTTTTTGCGCCGCATTCGCGTGAACACTTCGCGCTCACGGGCATCAGCTGGCGGAACTGATGAGGATCAAGCAGTTGACGAATCATCCCTCACAGATGAATCAACTGCGCAGAGTCCGCAAGAATAAAAGTGTGCGCTTCAGACTTGAATAAGCGCCTGGGGGAATTCGTTAAAAATCCCCTGCTTGCCCGGAATCACCGCCTGCATTGACCAGGGACCTGACCAGGTGATCTGTACGGGCAGAATTTTTCCACGCAGGTCCTCGGTGGAATCGGTGAACACCAGCTTGTTGTTTTCCGTTCTCCCGCGCCACCTGCCGCGCACTTTTTCCTCAAATAACACGCTTACCTTTTCGCCCAGGTAGCGTGCGTTGATTTCACCCGCAATGCGTTCGTGCTGTTCTTCGAGCAGCCGGAAGCGGTTCCATTTTTCCTCTTCAGGCACATTATCTTCCATCCGGCGCGACGCCACGGTGCCCGGTCTGGACGAATAACGTGCCAGGTGTGCCACATCCAGCCTCAACTCTTCCAGCAAATTGTAGGTGTTCTGAAATTGTGCTTCGCTTTCGCCCGGAAAACCGACAATAATATCCGTGGCAATCGCAACATCAGGGATGGTCGCGCGGATTTTTGCCACCAAACGGCGGTAGTCACCGCTAGTATATCCGCGTTTCATATGTTCTAAAATTACATCATCACCAGCCTGCACGGGGACCTCGATTTGAGGCATAACTTTTGGCAGTTCAGCCACGGTCTCGAGTAGTTCCTCCGTCATCCAGTTCGGGTGTGACGTCAGAAAACGGATGCGCTCTACGCCCTCGATCCCGTGCACAGTTCTCAGCAAGTTAGAAAGAGATGCTGCCTCGTCCCCCAAATCCTTGCCATAACGGTCAACGATTTGCCCTAACAGGGTGATCTCTTTCACGCCCTGAGCCGCCAGCGACCTGATCTCTGCGCTGATTTCCCCCACAAGACGGCTTCTCTCTACTCCTCGCCGGTAAGGGATGATGCAAAACGTACACGCATGGGAGCACCCCAGCACGACAGGGACGTGAGTGGAGACGAGTTTGCCGCGTTCGTCCAGCGGGATGATTAACTCGTTATCAAGCACCGAAAAACGGCTCTCGGTCGCCATTTTCTCATCAGACTGCGCTTCATCCTGGGTCAGGTGAGAGATCAGTGGTCCGGGGTCAGAAGGCGGGGAAAACACATCCACGAACGGGAACCGTTTCTGCAGTTGTTCGTGCCCCTTAACCCCCACCAGGCAGCCCATCAGGTTGACCACCAGATCCGGTCGTTTCTCTTTCAACGGTCTTACCAGGTGCAGCCGGTTATAAGCCTTGTCCTCAGCGCTCTGCCGCACCACACACGTGTTCAAAACAATGACATCAGCGTCTTCAGGTTTGCCTGTCGACATATATCCTATGTGTTCCAGGGCAGAGCCTACCCGCAGGGAATCTGCCACATTCATCTGGCAGCCTTCAGTCCAAATGTGATATTTCATGTCCGGTATTATATCAGCGTGAAAATTTCCTCTTGGTGAGCAAAATTTAATCCACCCATAACGCCTGGCTTAAAGCGCAGTGTTACAATTCTGCCGTGCGTTTGACAAATTTGACCTGGATTATCATGGTTGCGATTTGCCTGGTGCTGGTCATCGCAGTCCTTTCATTGCCTTCGGCTCAAAACCGTTGGGGCTGGCGTCTGGATTTTGCCTGGACATATTTGCGTAATTGGTTGAATCCAGTCGAACCATATATTGCTGTAGTTGACCAAGGCGGTAATTCAACACCAACCCCTATATCAGGCGAGCCGACGCCGCTTTACACCCGGGTCGTAACAAGAATCCCCGCTGCAACCGCTACTCCATCTCCAACCTCGCCGCAGCCTACTTCAACACTGCTGCCTACCAGCACACCAATACCTGGTGCAGTATCTTTACAAGCGCCCGACTGGGAACGGCAGGATATCAACAACTGCGGTCCCGCCAGCCTGGCGATGTACCTGCGCTACTGGGGGTGGGGCGGCGACCAGTTTGAGATCTCAGACATGATCAAGCCCAACCGCAAGGATCGTAATGTCAATGTGGAGGAGCTGGTTTATTACATGCGCAATCGTGCCGGTTGGCTCAACGTAGAATTCAGGGTGGGTGGAGACATTGAGCTGCTCAAACGCTTCCTCGCTGAAGGCATCCCGGTCATGGTGGAAGAGGGCGTTTATTTAGAAGAAACATATTGGCCCGGTGATGACCATTGGGCCGCTCATTATTTACTGCTCACGGCATATGACGATGCGCTGGGAACTTTTACGGCTCAAGACAGCTTCTTTGGAGACGGTAAGACCGTGAGTTATTCAGAGTTGGATGAAAACTGGCGCGTCTTCAACCGGGTCTACATCCTTGTTTACCCGCCTGACCGGCAGGAAGCGGTGATCAGGCTCCTTGGGAAAAGCTGGGATATCGCTGCCAACCGGCAGTATGCCCTGGAACAGGCTCAAGGGGAGATTGATCTTGACCCGCAGGACGCAGTAGCGTGGTTTAACCTGGGCTCGAACCTGGTTTATTTTGAGCGTTACGAGCAGGCTGCTGGAGTGTTCGACACTGCGCTTTCCCTGGAGCTCCCCCAGCGCATGCTCCGCTACCAGTTTACGCCCTTCATCGCCTATTTCCATACCGGGCGCACGGATGACCTGCTCGCCCTGGCAGATTATGCGCTCAAACGCACGCCCAACGCTGAAGAAGCGCTGTTATGGCACGGTTGGGCCAACTACCGCCTGGGGAATTCATCCGCCGCACTGCAGGATTTCTACCAGGCGTTAGAACACAACCCCGCCTACCAGGATGCGCAGTACGCCATAGATTTTGTCCGGCAGAATCCTTAGTTCGAACGGATAGCAAACCTTTGGGGGATGCGGCTAAAGCCGGCTTTAGCCGCATAACCGATAAACCGCACCTGTGCTATACTATGGTTAAAGTCGTTATTGCTGCTTGGTGAAAAGACCTGGTTTTCAGAAGTCTGTTTATAAGCGCAAACGACAGATTATCCTAACCCTAATAAAATGGAGTAACCATGATTTCAAGTTTACTCTCTCTACCTCGCTCCCGCTCCGGCTTCTTGAAGAATGCCAGCGGGAGAGCTGTCAAGACAGCCGCTGTCTTAATAGTGCTGGCGATTGTGTTTCAAGCCTTCATGCCCGCTGACGTGAACGTAAGCGCCACAGGGCTGAAAAATACCGCAGCCTCGTGGACTTTGTATCAGGTAGATAGCTACCATAACTTTCTCAACCTCACCGACCGCAGCTTGAAGTTCGACTCCAATGGTCACCCGCACATCGCTTACGGTGGCAAGAACCTCTACTACGCTTATTTCGACGGGACGAACTGGCAGCGCGTTGTTGTTGATCCGGCATCCGGTGTGGGCGAATATGCCGCCATTGCACTCGACAAAAATAATTTGCCTCGCATCAGCTACTATGACGAAGCCAATCGCTCGCTCAAATTTGCCTTTTTCAACGGCTCATTCTGGACAACGATGACCGTGGATACTCCCGGGAACAACATAGTCGACCTGGCTCCCGAAAACCTGCACCGTCTGAACCCTGGTGAGCAAGCTTTCGCGGTTACTGCAGACCAGGATGAAGCGGTTGGTATGTATTCATCCATCGCGGTTGACTCTAACAATGAGATCCATATCACCTACTACAACACCTATGCAGTTAACCCCAACAACACCCCCGGCATCATCAAGTACGCACACTGGGACGGCGTCACCTGGGATGTCGGCACAATCATCGACAGCCGCAACAATACCGGTAAATACACGTCCGTCGCTATCCGACCCAACGACCAGGCGCCTTGTGTCAGCTATCTGAATGAGAAGTACGATGACCTTATGTATGCTTGCCGCAAAGGGGATGGCAGTTGGAATCCCGAGGCCGTTGATGAGCCCGGTAATGTCGGTGCGTTTACATCGCTGGCTTTTGACACCAGCAGCAACCCTCACATCAGTTATTATGATTTCGGCTCAAAAGACTTGAAATATGCGGTCAAGAATTCCGGCAGTTGGGGGATATCAACACTGGCAACCAGCGGTGATATAGGGCAGTTCACCTCCATTGCTGTCCGTGGATCTGATAACCGCATTTATATCAGTTACGTAGACCAGACGGATAATAAAATTAAAATTGCCAACAGCTCGGGTTGGTCAGGATCGACAGTGCAATCCCTGGCAGGAGATGGTCGTTACACATCGGTCGCAATCGATAAAAACGGGCGCCCCGGTATGGTTTATTACAGTGTCGAAAATGCCACGCTGTACTACGCTTATCATGATGGCAGCAAATGGGTGTTCACGGCTCTAGACGTTTCCGGCGACCTCGGTCTGGGCTCCTCAGTGGATGCCAATAATTTTGGGCTTCCATTTGTCAGCTACCAAAACGCCACCAGCCTGGATTTGAAATATGCGCGTATCATCAACAACAATTGGACGGCTGCCAATATCCTGGCGAGTGGGTACGATGTGGGTGGTTACACCTCCCTCAAGCTGGATAGTAAAGGTCGTCCGGTTATCGCCTATTACGACGCAGGTGCTGGTGATCTTAAGCTGGCTTCCTGGAACGGCAGCGTTTGGGAGCTGCGCACGGTGGATGCGTCCGACGATGTTGTCGGTTTATACCTCTCCCTCGCATTGGACAGTTCAGACCGCCCCCATATCAGTTATTACAATGCATCCCAACAAGATCTCAAGTACGCCTTTTGGACCGGGTCCGCCTGGGACGTGAAAGTGGTAGATTTTGCCGGGGATGTTGGGCAATACACGGGCATCGCCCTGGACTCCAGCAATCGACCGTTCATCAGTTATTACGATGCCACCAACGGCGACCTCAAGATGGCGTACAAGTCGCCAACCGATTCCTGGATCACCTATCCGGCAGTAGATGAAGGCGGTAATGTTGGTCAGTACACTTCGATCGCTATCGATCCGGCAGGCTACCCGCGCATCAGCTATTACGACGCCACCAACGGTGACCTGAAAGTTGCTTCCATGTCGGGCGGTGGTTGGTCCATAGAGACGGTAAGTTCCAATGGCAACACAGGGCTATATACGTCCATTGTGGTTGATAGCTCGTACGACGCACACATCAGTTATTACGATGCCAGTGCCGGGGATCTGATGTATGCCAATGGATACACAGGCAATTGGGTGATTCAACTGGTAGCATCAGATGGCGTGGTGGGTCTCTTTTCTTCCATCGCCCTGAACGGCGCGGACCAGCCGGTGATCAGCTATTACGATTACACTGCGGGAGAGCTTTGGGTGGCGATGAGCTACCCGATCCCGGAACCCATCAAAGTGTATGTACCTCATTTGGTGTATGATGATTAACCAGGGCTGAACCTGGAAGCAAAACGAATCGATGATATACGCACCGGGTTTGTGCCAAAAAATCGTTTCCCCTGTAGTTGTGTCGGGGTTGGCATGGACCCGGTTGTGATTTAATAAGGAGAAGACGATGTTACTGCAAAGAGTTCTTGGCGTTTTTAGATTGAGTGTACTCACCTTCGAAGATATCGAACATGACCGCAAAGCAATTTGGCAGGCTTTTGCTGTCGTGTCAGTCGCTGCCCTGGCGGCGTCATTGGGTTCCAGTTTATTGTCCAGTTTCCAAAGCGCCGGGTTCCTGACCAGTTTCATCGTTACTTTAGCCTGGATTTTTATCAGCTGGTTCCTGTGGGCGCTGGCAACGTATCTGGTCGGGACGCTTGCATTTGGAGGGAACGCTTCCCTGCCTGAGATGATGCGCGTGCTTGGGTTCGCCTACGCTCCCCTGGTGCTCTCGGTTATCCCCTGTGTGGGTCCTCTGGTGGGAGGCTTGTGGGCATTGGCAGCTGGTTTTATTGCCGTCAGGCAAGGGTTGGACCTGGATGATATCAGGACCGCAGTGACCATCCTGGTCGGTTTCATGGTTTATATACTCGGCTGGGCGGTTGTTTACCGCTTCCTGGGTCTGGCGTTCTGACGGAGTTTTCCGTGACGGAGTTTTCCGGTAAGGAGGGTCTCATGTCTAAACCTGCATCTCGACGCTGGCTTGTTGTAACCGTCTTTTTCTTCTTCATGTTGTTGCACCAATCGGATAAGTTGTTGATTGGTCCATTAACTACCCCCATAATGGAGACCTTTGGGATAGATGAAGTCCGCATGGGCGCAGTCTTCACCGGTGCACTGATTGTGGGCGCTGTCTTATATCCTCTGTGGGGCTACCTGTATGATCGTTTTTCAAGAGTGAAACTGCTTTCTCTTGCATCGCTCATTTGGGGTTCGACTACCTGGTTGAGTGCCATAGCTCCCACGTATCCGGCTTTCATGGCGACCAGGGCTTCAACAGGTGTCGATGATTCCAGCTATCCGGGCATTTTCAGCTTGATCTCGGATTATTTTGGCCCTGAGCTGCGCGGCAAAGTATATGGCTTGCTGCAATTGACCCAGCCGCTGGGCTACCTGATTGGGCTTATCGCTGCCACGATTCTGGGGGGGATGATTGGCTGGCGCGGTGTGTTTTATATTACCGGATCTCTGGGCATCGTATTGGCTGTGGTGATATTCTTTGGTGTCAAAGATGTTCCCCGCGGCAGCAGCGAGCCAGAGCTTGCCAGTATGGAAGAGATCAGTATCCACAAATTTGATCTTCAAACCGCATTGGGTTTGTTCCGTAAGCGCAGCCTGCTGCTCTTGTTCGTTCAGGGTTTTGTCGGCGTTTTTCCCTGGACAACCATCACCTACTGGATTTTCCGCTACCTGGAAACGGAGCGCAATTACGACTCCAACCAGGTGCTGCTCACAATGGCGCCGGCTGTGCTGGTTTTAGCGGGTGGTTATTTCATAGGCGGTTGGCTGGGTGATACCCTCTTCAAGCGTACCCCGCGCGGCAGGATTATTGTCTCCCTGGTCGGTGTCATCACCGGGGCTGTACTATTATTTATCACCTTCAATATCCCGATTGACCAGCCGGGATTATTCCTGGTGATGATGATCCTCACTGCGATCTTCATTCCTTTTGCTTCTGCAAACGTCATCGCGTCGGTCTACGACATCACCTTACCCGAAGTACGTTCCACTGCCCTTGCAATCCAGTACTTTATTGAAAGCAGCGGAGCAGCTCTGGCGCCATTGATTGCTGGCTTTATCGCCCGTGAATTGTCATTAGGTACAGCAATCCTTGGGATATGCGTAACAGCCTGGTTGGTCGGTGCAGTGGTGCTCACCCTGGTCAGTTATTTTATCCCGGCAGACATCCACATCCTGCGCGGCCAGCTCCAGGATCGCGCTGCTGAAGACAGCCAGCTTCGTTCAGCGGCTTCGTAAAAGTTTCCCGACCCATTTGTGTCTAACGGCGCCAATCGTGGCGCCGTCAGGATGACGCCGTCAGTTGTTCCTGCCCTCCAGCAGTTCCTTCAACCGCGGGTGGTCTGCGTACACCCCTCGGTACTCAACCGGTAGCAGAACCGCAATCCGGCACATCATCTCGTCCGTATAAGCCTTAAGAGCTTCATCCCGGTTCTCGCGCGGCAGCGGTGGCAAAGTGTACGGTTTGCCCACCCAGCCGCGCACCTTCACCCGCCGCAGCCGTTTGAGTTGCTGTTTTGCAACCCTGTCCTCCGTCCCTGCCACCGCCACAGGATAGATCGGCACCCCGGCTTTAGAAGCCAGGTAAGCGGCGCCGGATTTCCCTTCGATCAAGGCTTCCGTCTGGCTGCGCGTCCCCTCCGGAGCGACCACAAAAGCCCCGCCTTCTTTGATCCGCGCCAGTACCTGCCGCATGGCGCTGAAATCAGCGTTGTACCGGTCCACGAAAATAGCATTGAGTTTCCGCGTCAACCAGCGTACGAAGGCGCTCTTCTGGTATTTTTCTGCCACGATCACGATGATGTCTTCTCGTTTAACCACGTGCCAGATCAATGGCACATCCAGCCTCCCGAGGTGGTTGGATGTGATGATCACCCCCCCGCTCCTGGGCAGGTTTTCCAGCCCATCCACGTCCAGGTCGATGGTCAGCATCAGTAATCAGGTTGATGAAAAAACGGATCAGCTTGTAGAGCATGCTCAGCCTCACTTTTCTGGCGGTATCTCCCATCCTTCCAGGTGCAGCTTATTTGTAACCCAGTCTGCCAGCCCGGGCAGTATTGCGTTGGTATAACACAATAACCGGGCATTAAAGGGAAGTATAACCTCCAGCTTGCGTTTTTGGATGGCTTTGACCACTGCCTTCGCCACTGTTTCGGGCGGGATCTTCGCTGAGATAATGGGTACCCGCAGGTTCTCGATCATCTTAGTATCCACTCTTCCGGGCAGGACATTACTTACATATATGCCGCTGCCGTAGAGCTCCTGCCGCAGCACCTCGGCAAATCCAGTCAGCGCGAATTTTGCGGACACGTATGGCGCGTCCATAGGTAGACCTTTCTTGCCATCCACGCTGGTGACGAAGACGATGTGTCCCCCGCCGTTTGCCTGCATCACCGGCAGGACTGCCTGGACGAAGTGTATCCCGGCGTAAAAATTTACATCCATGGCCCTTTCGATGTCGTTTATTGCCAGGTCTTTGATAGGGGCACGCACATATTCACCCGCGTTGGATACCAGAATATCGATAGTGCCCCATTCCTTGATAGCGCCCTCAACGCATCTCTTGATCTGCGCCGGGTCGCTGACATCCGCAGGCAGCACCAGTGCCTCGGCCCGGATACCGGGAGCCCGGGTTCCCGGAACCCGGAATCCCGGCGCCTGGATCTGCCCCGCGATTTCTGCCAGCCTGACCTCATCCCTCGCCACCAGCACGACCCGCGCGCCGTGCCGTGCCAGCTCCAGCGCCGTCGCTGCTCCAATCCCCCGCGACGCCCCAGTAACAAGCGCCACCTTATCCTCAAAGGTGTACTTACCCATCTATTCCCCCCTCCTCTTTGTGGGAACGGCGCCATTAATGGCGGCATAAGTTATTATCACATCGTCACCCTTGTGGCACGCATAGGTCAATGTCAGCTTATCACCCCTTCGTAGTAACGACTAAGTCGTTATACCCCACATCTACCAACACCATCCTTCTCCCTTGCGGTTCAAACCACAACCTCCCCTGCGGCACCCTGTTGCTGATCACCAGGTCACCGGCATCAAACGCATTCCAGATCGTCTCAAACGGTGCTGCCCCCTCAACCCATTTTTCAACCACAATCATACCGTGCGTTGGCAGCACAGTGAAAACCATCACCCTCGGGTCGCCCGGGTTGCGCAGCGCCTCTGAGCGCGCAAAAGCGGATTGGATCCCATACGCCTGTGCTTCCGTTGCGCAGGTCACCGGGTAATCGTAAAAGGCAGGCTCCAGGGGTACAAACTCCACTCGTGCGGGGTTGAAAGCGGATACGCCCCGGTGACCGTGCAGCTTCGACCGGATCACCGGAACAGTCCAATTGTCCGTAATCCCGCGCAGCTCGATCCGGGGCAGCGCCTCATCCATCAGCACCATCTCCACCGCCTCCGACGATGGCGGATCATTCCTTTTCCCCTCCACGTGGCGCAGGAGCACACCCATTCTGTCTGCTCGCAGCCCGCTGATAACCGCAAGGTCGTCCTCAGTGATCTCACTTTTCAACACTGGACGCGTGCTGCCCGTGATTGTCGTCACCAACGCCTCCAGGTGTGGATCCCAGGTGGCGAAGCATCCTTCGCTGTATTGGCTTGCGACTGATTCTGAGATCGCCGGCACTGCCACCAGTCGGCTGATTTGCACCGGTTCTGTGAAAAAGTTGCGTTTGCCCATCTCCCTGGAAGCATGCTGCATTTCCACCGGAGTGTCCAGCGAACGCCAGATTTGTGAAGGGATCGGTTCCTGGTTGTTTGTGTGAGTGCCCATATTATGGGCACCCATGATATGGGCACGTCACCTCGCTCGTACTCACGTAGGTAAGTATGCGCAGGGCGACGTCTCTGTAGAATGCCCCTGCATCATCGTTGATGCTGACCGCATAGGCGCCCACCAGGTCGAAGTGGTAAACCCGCTCGGGTTTGTCTTCGCCAACCAGCAGCAGGATGTGGATGGTTTTTGCCTGCGCCTGCAGCACGCGTTCCAAAGCCAGGATTGCGCCACCGCGTTTGCCCTGTTCGTACAGGATATGGTAGGCTTCCGGCGCCAGTCCCCGGAATGCAAAATCCGCCGGGTCCGGGGGCGATTTCTCGATTGCGGTCTCAAGACGCGCCAGTGTTTGCTGGAGCCTCTGCTCATTCACATGGATGATGCAGAACACGGTAGCGGTTTTATCCAGTTTGTACCGCGCTCTGCCGGTGAACATCAAAGACTTGCGCCAGGAAACGTCCTCATCGAACGTCGCTGAAGTCAAGAGTACTTCAGTTTGAGCCTCCGGCGTTTTCCGTACCTCGCTGCCGCGCTCAGCAAGCGTTTTCAACAGCTCATTAGCGAACTCGAGCACGATCGCTTCCGGGCTCTCTCCGGGGACGAAGCTGATGCGGATATTTTTTAACCAGTCATGGGGCTGTGGAGGAAAGTTTGCCGTTTCCGGTTTCAATTTGCCAGTGGTCCTCAAACAATAATGTAATAATACCGCTAAGGATTATTTGCCTTCAGTAAACAATTTCAATTATAAAAGATTTCTTTGGTCAATCACTGGTAGCGTGTCAACTTGTTAATATCTGCCAATAGTGGGGTCAACTTGCAGTGCGTAAGCCTCCAGGCCTCCTGCCAGGCTGTAAACATTTTCCCACCCCTGTTTCAAGAGCCAGCCGGTCGCCTGGGCGCTGCGGACGCCGTGATGGCATACCACGATCACATCACCTTCCTTTGCCCGTATGGACTTCGGAAGCGCTTCGATCCCCTTGGTCGCCAGCACGCTCATCGGCACCAGCACCACCCTCGCATCCTTGATCCTGGCACGCTGGAACTCCCACTCCTCGCGCACATCCAGGATGCTGAAAGGTATATCGGCTTTTAATTTTTCGGCGAATTTTAACGGAATGATTTCAGGTACTCCAAGTAAACTCATAGAGAAATTTTACTCGATGGGTAAATTCTCTTGAAGAAAAAATTACTTTTTGGTTTGGCATTGATTTGAAATCATCTAATTCAAACCGAAACCCGTTGCAGACTGATGTTAACGGCGATATACTATAAATCAGTCCATCAAGATTTATTATGTGATCAATAGAAACAGAATAGTGATGATCCTGGATTTTGGTCAAGTCTTGCTTAATCGCTACCGGGTTGATAAGTTCCTTGGTCGTGGTGGAATGGCGGATGTATATCGAGTTTGGGATAACCAAAGAATCACATGGTTAGCGATCAAGCTGTTGCATGCTGACCTGGCACAAGACCCTCATTTCATTCGCCGTTTCCGTCGTGAAGCTGATTATTTATCCCGGCTTCAACATCCAAATGTGGTTCGTTTTTATGGAATTGAACAGACTGATCAACTCGCCTTCATTGTCATGGATTATATTGAAGGGACTACTTTACAGGCTGAGATAACTCATTGGTCTGAAAGTAAGTTTTCTTCCAATAAGGTAATGAGCATCATGACACCGGTTTGCTCCGCTTTACAATATGCTCATAATGAGGGCATTGTCCATTGTGATGTAAAGCCGGCAAACATAATGCGTGATAAATTCGGAGTTTATTTATTGGCAGATTTCGGAATTTCACGCCAACTCGACTTAGCTTCAGCGACAATGTCAGGCTGGGGCTCAGCTTATTACATGTCTCCTGAACTGATAAAGGGGCAAGAACCTGTTCCAGGTACGGATATTTATGCCATGGGAGTTATACTCTACAATCTTCTCACATGTGGTGATTATCCTTTCACGGGTGAGATAGCTCCAATCTCCGGTAGCACTCGGGAAAAAATTTTGTGGGAGCATGTCAATCAGACCCCGCCAGAACTACCGAAGATTATTTCGGGTGTCCCATCTGGATTAGAAAAATGTGTACTGCGTTGCCTGGAAAAAAATCCTGGAAGACGATATGCTAATGCACATGAGCTGCTGGAAGAATTAAGGTACATCATGGATGGTGGTGCTGAAGTTAATGGGAAAAGTTTGACGGATGATTCACACGATCAAATCGCATCGCTTGAGAGAACAATTATCGAGCCGCCCGAACTTCCCAAAACATCTGGTGGTTTACAACAGCCTGAGTTGAATAAGCACACGCTCAAGAAGCACAGGTTTTGGTTTCTGATACCTTTTGCAGTAATTCTGATAATTCTGCTGGCTTACCTTTCTCTTGTAAACCCACTGTCTGGCTTTAAATCTACCTTTTTGTTCGTTGATACATCACCTTCGGTTACCATTAAGTTTCTGGCCATGGCGACCCAAACGTCAACAATTACACCTGCTCCACCACTCCCCCCATTTTGTAGGAATTTTGGACAGGTTTGGATTTCGCCGGTGGACGGTATGCATCTCGCTTGTGTACCTTCCGGGAGCTATATGATGGGGACGGAAGAAGGGGAAGGGGATGAAACGCCAGAACACCAAGTGTACCTGGATTCATACTGGATGGACCGGACGGAGGTAACCAACGCGCAATTTGCCCTGTTTGTTTCAGAAACTGGATACGCAAGAAGCGCTAGTTCATCGCGTGGTTGGGGGGATCACCCAGTGATTTTTGTTAACTATCAGGATGCTGCTGCGTATTGCCGGTGGGCTGGTAGGCGACTGCCGACTGAAGCCGAGTGGGAATTCGCTGCCCGTGGTGAAGAGGAAAGAGAATATCCATGGGGGGATGCAACCAGCGCCAATTGCCTCCTGGCTAATTATCAGGGATGTGAACCTAACGAGATTGTTGCTGTGGCTAGTTATGCGAATGGTGCGAGCCCGTTCGGTATATTTGACCTTGCAGGGAATGTTTGGGAATGGACAGCTGATTGGTATTCCCAAAATTACTATGAACTCTCTCCGGCTCGTTCGCCACAAGGACCGTTAACGGGCACACATCGGGTAGTGCGCGGTGGTGCTTGGGATTCTGATAAATGGGATTTGCATTCATGGAACCGTGTAGCACTTGATCCACGGGATGAGGCCAACAACCTGGGTTTCAGGTGTGTGGTATCTCATTAAATTGGATAATTTTACTCAGCCAGAATCGCCATTCCCCATCTCCCATCCGTCATCCATGCCGGGTCGCGCTTGAACAACGCCTCAGATTGCCCGGACTCTAAACCGCTAACCACCTCCGACTTGCACACCCTCAAAGCCAGCACGGGTGCGTTCAATGGCTTCAGGTTGGTTATGCGTTTGAAGCCGGTGGTATGCGCCCAGTGCCGGTCGCCCAGCAGGCGGCGGAAATTGGCATCGCCCTTGAAAACCACCAGGTCTGACCCTGCCAGCATCTCGTCGATTTCTGCAGGGCGATCCCAGAAGGCGAGTGGTGAGTGCCAATAAAAACTTTGCCAGTAGAAACTTTCCCTGCCCTCGCCGGGGATAACATACAGCCGTCCTGCAGCCACATGCCTTGCCAGGCGATCCCCCATATTCTGCAGCCTGGGGTGTATGCTCTTCGACAGGTAATCGATGGCAGAGACGATATCTTCTCGGATCGCGTCCGAGACGAAGGTGGGATGGGCTTTAGCGTGTAAGACCACACGGCTGCAAAGTTCGCTGTTAAGAAGGGTATCCACGAGTACAAGGTCCGCCATCAGCTCGGGTCCGCTGTTGTCGAGAACTATATCGACCCGTTTCAATCCTGTGGTGATGATGTCTACGGCTCTCCCACTATGATCGACGATCAGGTTGTCTTGCAGCTGTCGCTCCTTTTGGCTCGCGGGTCCCTCTCCCGCCGCCCACATGCTCAGGTCTGCCTGGTTCCCCCACAGGCTGGCGAGCAGCAGTGATTGGATGAGGGCTCCCGGATTCTCCGGTAGGGCTCCCGTATGCTCCGGTAGTGTGTCTGGATCGTCCGGGAATGTCATCGTCAGGTCAGCCGCCTGACTGGTGAGATGCAGCAGCCCTTCCAGGCTTGCCTCCACTCCCAGGCGTTTGGACAGCGTAAAGGGATCACGCCCTCTGCCCCAACCTGTGCCGTAATAACCGGTCGCTTCCAGCACCCGCCGGTAGAAGTACATCTCGGCGAAGAACCAGGGCAGCCCGATCCAGGTCTTCCCCAGGAATGGTCGGGTATATTCATCCCATAACCTGCTGTCAGGCGCATCCCTGTCATACAGCGTGCGTACACGTTCGTCTGGCATCCCCTCCGCCAGCGCGGTCAAGGCTTGGGTAACCTCCATGGGTACCTTACCGCCTGTATCCTTTTGCAGTCCCTCCAGTGTTTCGATCGCTATTTTTGGCAGTCGCTTTGTGACCGTATGGTGTGCGAAGGATGGCGCCTCCCAGCCTCCAAGCGGGGGCGGCACCTCAACTGGCGTGGACGGGTTGCCAGACCGGTTGGTTGCTTCCACGACTTGCCCGTCAGATCGCGCCATGTCCAGAATCTCAATTCTGCCGCCATCCCCGTCCACGCGCAGCCGCATCCCACTCACCAGCTGGGACAGGTCAACCTGGTCCACGCACGGGATCTCGGCGATGATGCAGCCCACCGCAGTGATCGTTTCGCAGTTCGCATTGATGATTGCAGCCGGCGCAGCCCCGCTGTGCTTCAGGCGGTAAATCGTGTAAGACCCGACCGTTGAACCTTTCCCGGTTGGGAACACCAGCACCTTGCCGGCGATCGACTGCCCCTCCAATTCATGTCCGCGCTCGACCACCACTCCGCTCTCCGGGTCAACGCCCCCGAAGAACGAGATGCCCATGCGGGTAACCAGGGCTTCGCCTTCCGCAAGACCACCGCGTATTTTTCTCCCGTTTAGCGATCCCTGTGCCATCATTCTCGCGTTGCCGCCCGTACTACTTCCTCGAATGGCAGGAAGACGGTTTTGAAGCCGTTCTTGGATGCGGCGTAATAACAGGCTTTGGCGCTGTCGGTTGCCATTATTTTGAAGCGCCCACGGATCGGCGCCACCACGCAGCAGGTGTCCGTGGCAAACTTTGCCCCGCTGGCTTCGATCGTCTGCGTGAATCCCATCTGGTCGGAAATTTGCTTCGTCGGGCGCGCCGTTGTCACCCAGAATTCTCCCCTCACCCGCTTCCCCTTTAGCAGCTCAGCCAGCCGGGCAATCTCGCCAATGGTCAGGTGCGGGCAGCCCAGGGTGAAAAAGTCTACACCCTCCAGGTTGCTGTCGCTCATCTCGCTGGCAGCTCTATCCATCGCGCTTGCAGTGATCTGGATGGATTCAACCGGGCGCTGGACTCCTCCTGCCTCAGGCGTAATGCCCTCCATGTGGAACATCGCAGCCCCGCCGTAGGTGGCAAGACTGGCGCAGAAAGCCTTCAGCTCTTCCACTGAAGCCGACTCAATCCCGCAGATATAGGGCACTCGTTTCCCCGACGATTGTAATTCCTCGCCGATGGCTTTTCCCAACGCTCCAAAACCGTCACTGCCCGTAATTGTCGCCTTCACATCCACGCCCAGGTCCGCACTACGCCCTTCATCCAGGTGGTAGCCATAATTTGCCGTGCGCCCGGTCAGCGCTGCAGCCAGTGCGCTGGGACCGCCCTCGCGGTTGCTGCGCGCCCCAGGACCGAGTTGGCGTAACACACCGCGCTGCTCTCAGCCCAGGCGATGTGCTCGCCAAAATGCGGCACGTTGCCTGCCAGGTACGGCGTGCATGTGCAGGTGGTGATGATGTTCATGCGTGCGAACGCTGCCAGTACGTCGGCTTGTTTTTGTGCAAATTCTGGCGCGATGCCCAGCTTTTCAGGATTTTCAATGTCCATCCCTGCCGGGTTCAGCGTGGTCAGCACCCGCGCCTTCCCACCGCCTTCGGCGAGTTCCCCCAGGAACTGCAGCCCGGCTTCGCCCAGGTTGTCGTAACTCACCCCCGCCACCTGTACGGATGTCACCGGCACCATCCTGTCTGCCCCGTAGATCGTGCCCAGCGCCGTCAGGATTTCCATCGCTTTTTGCGTTGCCCTGCCGCGCTCCCCGGCAAGCATAGCCTGCTCTTCTGCTGAAAGGATCATCACGCTGTATTGATCCTGGCAGGTTGGTTCAAAAGAGGATCCCCAGAGCTTCCACGTCCACTTCGGGGAAGGCAGCCCGGTCATAATCTTTCCCGGCGCTTTGCAGGGGCTTTGTGCAGTCAAAGCCCATCTTCATCGTCAGGTGGCTGCCTGCTTCCGCACTCGGGTCCAGGCTCGAACCGCGCTCTTTGCCCTGGATGACCACATCCCGGTCGCCCTGGAAGCGCGTTGCCAGCGCCCATTCGACCTGCAGCGGGTCATAGATGTCGATGTCGCTGTCGACCACAAAAACATGCTTGCACGAGCTGTGACCTGCAAATGCCGCCGCGATGGCTTTCTTTCCATCATCTTCTGAACGCTTATCGATCTGCACGATAGCATGCAGCCACGAACAGCCGCCCGGGTTGATGTGTACATCCAGGCATTTCACCACCTCGTTGACCTTGTTGAAAATGGTTGGCTCGCGCGGCATGCCCATCAGCAGTTTATGCTCCAGGGCTCCGGGCAGCAGTGCTTGCCAGATGGCATCTTCGCGGTGCGTGATCGCCTTGACCTCGAACACCGGTTCCATGCGCACCACATCATACGTCTCGGTCAGGTCAACAAACGGTCCCTCGGCGTGCCGCCGGTCGGCGTATACGGTGCCCTCCAGCACGATCTCCGCATCCGCCGGCACCAGCACGTCCACCGTTTTTGCCCTGACAACTTTCAGCGGCTCGAGGCTGTTAGCGATCCACATCTCGTCCACCCCGCGCTCCACTGAGATTGCCGCAGCCGTCAATACATTAGGAGGTGTGCCCAGGCACACCGCCACATCGACCGCTCCCAGGTCCTCCAGGAACTGGTCGAAGTGTCTGCCCTTGACCACACGCACAGCCATCTCGTTCTTCGATATCTGCATCCCGCGGTGGTAATCCAGGTTTTGACCCCATTCAGGATGTTTCGCCGCGAATACCCCCGCGCTGATGTAATTACCGCCGTCCTTTTCGCAGTGCCGCAGGATGGGCAGCTCGTCCAGGTCCGGCTGCAGGTTCACCACCTCCTGGCAGGGAGCAGTATCTACCTGCTCTGGTTGGGTAGGGCGGGCGATCGCCGCGCTTAATTTAGGGATGATGTCCACAGGCGAGATCCCGAAATAATCAGCGAATGCCTGCTTGCTGCAGAGCAGGTTTCCGGCAACGCGTATCTGGCTTTCAATTACCCGTTCGAACAGGACGGGTCTTGGTTCCAGTTTCTTCAAGATACCGGCGATGGTGTACGTCTTTGATACGGGGTTTGGCACCTTAGCCAGCTCACCGCTTTCTTCCAGTTTTTGTAGATAGGATCGGAACGACATCATTTCCTCAGGCAAGAATTTTCTCGATCCTGGCAGCCACTTCCTGCGCTTTCCTGGCGTCCACCGCTCCCATTTCGAGATCGAAATGGAACGTACTTCCCGCGGGGACAATCACCAGGTTGCCCTTCGCTTTTTCTGCCAGGTATCCCTTCCGGTTCCGCCGTTGCCGGCAGGATCATGCCCAGCGCGTCTTTGTCAGCAGTGCGGCAAATCCAGCGCACGCCCTTCTCGAGCTGAGCAGGTTGGTGGCGCACGTAATCCGCATTGCCGTCCGGGTGCACCTGCAGGGTGTGAGCCCAACCGTCATCATCTGCCAGGTAATCGATGTAAAAGACCATTTCGGGGTCAAAAGCCAGGTCGGGCGCCAGCGTGTGGTGTACCTCGGGGTGGGTTTTCAGCGCTTCGATAAATTCCAGGTATTCTGGGTAGGGCTGGATATGGGATGGGATGCTGGTGCGCACGCGGATATGATCGGACGTCTGCCGCGCACTGTACACCAGCTTACCGCCATCCACAGGTCGGAAGTTGATGTGCGCCAGGTACATCAACTCCATTTCGCTTTTCTTCAGGTTGTGGATGTCCATCGACAGCCACAGCAGAGCCGAGTCGCTGTAGAGTTTGAGCAGCGGTTCGGCAGAGTAATTGTGTGCGAAGGCAACCGTATGTTGGTACTGCCCCCCTGCTGCCATGTACGTGCCGCGTTCATCCTCACCAATCTGCAGGAAAGCCTCCTGGTACGGAGCGTTGGGCAGCTCCCCGTGCAGCGGGTGGGTGTCATCTTTGGATGGTCCGCCCATCGCCGTCGCACCGCAGTGCAGGAAGAACGCACCGTAATTTTCCAGGTACTGGCGCGTGTCGCGCGGCCAGTCGAACATCGACCGCATCGTCAACTTCCGACCATAGAATTCCGCCGACCAGATCTGCTGACCCTGAAAAGGCAGCATCACCAGCTCGCCCAGCTCGTTCTTCAGGCGAAGGGCACATACGCCGCTTTCATAGCGGAAGATGTAAGCCTGGAGCGAGCCATACTCAACCAGTAGACTTTCTTTTTCGCGGAAGAAATGGGGTTTAAGGTAAATTCTGCTGGTTTCTACCGTCATCAGGTTGTCTCCAATTGTGTTCAGTGTCTTTGATTCGGTTAATCGACTTGAAATCATCGATTAAACACAGAACATTATAAACGCTCTGCTGGCTTGTTGCCTGAGAAGGTGCGCAAATAAAGCGTTTGCGTACCTTCTCAAGGGTTTCTTACGCTATCACCCGCCAGTAAACGCCCTTCTCGCGCTGCATCAAACCTTCCTCGATCATCCCCCGCCTCAGCGAAGCGACATCGTCGTGAAATTCGAGCAGCACCTGGTTCACCTCCCTTTCCGCATACTGCCTGTCCGGCTCGAACTCTTCCACCAGCCGCTCCAGGATGATCTGGTACTTTTTCTGTTGAGCCGGAATCTGCACCAGCCTGCCGAATTTGAAGAAAGTATTCAGCACTTTCTTCTTGTAGGCATCCACCTCCACACCGATCTCAATGCCCGCTTGGGGCGTGAACACCAGCTCACCCAAACGCTTTCCCATCTGCGTGCCGACCAGGCTGTAAACCTGGTAGTATTGCTCCTTCTTCGATTGCACCAGACCAGCCTCCGCCAGTTTGGAAAGGTGGTGTGAGATCGTTGCCGGCTTCAGCCGCAGGATCTCCGCCAGCTCCTCGCCGTGCCTGGGTTTGACCTTCATCAGGTTGAGGATCAACAGCCGTACCGGGTGACCTAAGCACTGAAGAAGTCCGCCCTGGCTTCCATGTTTTCTTGTGGATTTGACTTTACTCATCCCATGCTCTCCTTCCCGTAGCCTGGTAGTAGCAGTCATTGAACATACTGCGCACAAACTTCATCATTTCCATCTTGATCTGTTCCTTCACCAGGTTGTCCGTGTCCTGCATCGCCTGGGCAATCTCAGCCTGGTGCTGGTAAGAATCCTGGTACATCCTGGTCAGGTAATCGAAACCATCCGCCAGTTTTTTGATTTCGGGCACATCCCTTTGAAATATTTTAAGGAATTCATCCATTGTCAATCTCCTTAGAATTAAATCTAATCGAAATTATATATATTAATTAGATAATTGTCAAATTAAAATAGTTGGTTTCTACGCTCTCGCTAAAGTATAATTTCGCCACCGGTCAGGTTCCCCGCAATATCAGGATTAAAAGAATATGACAGATTATCTTCGTCGTTGGAAAGTTTTCCTGCTTTCAGATGTTTGTACAGATTGCACCTGGGCTTATGAATCTGTCTCCGCCATGATCGCGGATGACGCCGCCCTGCTGAAGGCTGAGCTGGATGCCGGCACGTGCTTCAACCTGGTCCATTCCCGCCAGGTTGATTTCTTCCTCCAGTCCTACCCCTATCTGGAGAGCAGCCTTGTGGGTGCGATCCGTGATGGGCGGGTCACGCTCAACCCGGTCCGCACCATGACCAATTTTGCCAATATGAGCCTGGAGGAGATCGTGCGTTCCTTTTATCCTGCCCGCCGGCTGGCACGCAGGTATGGCTTGAGTGATGGATACGCCAATATCCAGGAAACGCCTACCGCACCCTGGATCCTGCCCACCATATTCAGCAACATCGGGGTCAGGCACCTCGTTCGTTCTTTACTCCCCTATGAATGCCCGTGGGTAAAGCGGTTGACCGAACCGCCCATTTACTGGTGGGAGGGTCCCGACGGCAGCCGCGTCCTGGTGCGGCTGCGCAAAGAGGATTATGTGGAAGGATCGTTCGTGCTCGAAGGTGCAGGGGCGATCCAAGATGCCCTCCAGGGACGCCTCATCCCCGCGTACGAGAACCATTGCGATTATCCATTCGATGCCATCGCTTTGGTGGGCTGTTATGGGGATCTTTCCCACCAGTCCAGTGATTTCCCCGCTCGGAAAGCCGGGTCCATCGCTGCTTATAACAACCTGGAGGGAGACCATCCCATCCTGTACGATGCTGCCCACGCGGACTTCTGGAATGAGATTGACCGCCAGATGGAAGCCGGAGCCCGGGTGCCAGTTGTACGCGGCGATTATGGTACCTCCTGGGAAGCCTGGCCTGCCTGCCTGGCGGCAGACTTCGCCGGGTACCGCCGCGCTCAGTCGCGTGCCAGCCTCGCAGACTGTTTATCCGCCATTCTCTCCTCCCTCCCTGGTGCGACCATCAGGAAGGAATCCACACAGCGCCTGTTGGAGTCAGCCTGGGATGCGCTCATTTCGCTTTCTGACCATGCCTGGAATGGCTCCTCGGGTTCCAGCCGGAAACTGAATGCAGCCCTGCGCCGCAGCTGGCAGCAGCAGGCGAACGCGGGTTTTGATGATGTGATCGCAGAAAGTTTGCAGGCTCTTGCCAGCCGTATCCCCGTAGAAACCCAGAGCCTGCTGGTATTCAACCATCGCAGCTGGCAGCGTACAGGACTTGTGCGCCTGGTGGGCAGGCTTCCCTCCAGTCTGATGGACCCACAGATGGGTACATTTTTTCCGGTGCAGGTCGCAGTTGATAAGGACGAGTCAGTCGGATACTGCGTTGTCCCGGATGTCCCATCGCTGGGTTACCGGGTTCTTACCCTCGAATACAAGCCTTACGGTGGTGAGATTTCTGAGCCTGCGCCGGGGAGAACCGGAGGGGTGGGCATGCAGATCGAATCCCCCTTTTACACCCTCGAGCTGGATGCTCAAACCGGTGCAGTTGCCAGCCTGTACGATAAGGTCAGGGGTGTTGAGCTGGTTGACCCTGAAAGCCCTTACGGGCTCAATGAAGCACTGTATGCAGCGGCAGATGCAACCTCTGCAGCAGGATACAAACTTTACACCTCAACCAGCTTCGCCGGAGCCGTTGAGTCCCGCCCGCAGCTGGTAAAAGTCTTTCCACCCATTGAGGGTCCTGTATTCGTTGAAATGAAAGTTGAGGCGCTGGTCGGTGTCGTGCACGTTCTCACAACCTACCGGCTGTACCGGGCTCTGGACCGTCTCGATATCTGCAATGAAGTTGAGAAGCAGGTTGTTGAGCGGAAGGAGCAGCTCGATTTTGTTTTTCCTTTCCATGTTCCCGGACGCAGCTACCGCATCGAGACACCCGGTGTGATCATTGATCCGGAAGCAGACCGATTACCCGGGGCAGGGCAGTCCGTTCATGCTGTCCGTACATTTGTTGATGTTTTCAACCAGGATTACGGTGTAACCCTGGCGATGGTTGACAGCGGTCTGGTGCAGTTTGGTCACCGCACCACAGGGGAGGACCCGCTGGTCCTGGATCCCAACGCCACCGTTTTCTGCCTGGCGCTGGGCAACGTTTATGACTGGAATGAAGCCATCCATGATCAGGGAGGCGAGAGCGTTTTCACGTTCCGCTTCAGCCTGCACGGGCATTCCGGTGGTTTTGATCCGCTTGGGGCTCTCCGCTTCGGGTGGGAGCAGCCCATGGAAGTATTCCTCATCGCCCCAGGGCAGGATGATCACCTGCCAGATATGGTTCACAGCTTTATAGATGTCTCACCGGAGAATGTCATTCTCACAGGTATGCATTCCGCGGATGAGGGCGGGATCGCCCTGCGGTTTTGGGAGATCTCAGGTGAAGATATCCGCGTGGAGGTAGATGCCAGTGGGATAGGTGACCACCTCGCAGAAGCCCATCGCACGGACTTGCTAGAATCGACCCTGAATATATTACCCATATTGTCGCGGAAACCTCAAATGGAATTGAAAGGTCTCGGACTGGGTGCTATGCGTTTGAAATTCGAACCTTAAGTCGGCAGCCCGGATTCAGGGCTCAGCTTGATCCCGTCTAAGCAGCAGTGGACCCAACCGGTCCACCAGCCTGCCAAAAAGGAGCTCCAGCCAGGGCGTGATGGCAAGAACGCCTGGGACATAGATCGCCCGTCTGGGTCGTTTCAAAAGACCGGCGATTTGTTCTGCGACGAACTCAGCCGTCACGCCGAATCGTTCTGCCGGGATTCGCATCCCGTTGGATTTCGCCGACACCTGGTCAAAGAATTCCGTCCGCACCGGACCCGCCCTGACAACGCTGGAATGTACCTGTGTGCCGCGCAGCTCCCGGTAAAGGACCGTGGTAAAGGCGTCCAGGAACGATTTGCTCGCGCTGTACACTGCCACTCCCTGGTTGGGAAAGCTGCCCGCAATCGAGCCAATGTTGATGATGTGCCCTTTGTTTCGTTCCTTCATTTGCGGAAGGAACAGGCTGGTCAGGTGGGCGACAGCGGTGATATTGATCTCGACCATCTCTGCCGCTATGTTCCAGGGCATGTCTGCATAATATCCATACCAGCCAAAACCTGCGTTGTTAACCAGCACATCGATCCCGCCAAACCGCTGCTGGATGCTTTCGTACAATTCCAGTCGTCCTGATTCTGCCGCAAGGTCAACCGGGAAAACTTCTGACTGACCGCCTTCCAGGCAAATTTCCTCTTTAAGGCTGACAACCTTTCAACGCGGCGCGCTGCCAGCGCGGTGGTATAACCCTCCAGTGCCAGCTTTTTTGCCGTCGCTGCGCCTATGCCGCTGGAGGCGCCGGTGATCAGTGCAGTTCCCCTGTTATTGGATTTTCCGGATTTGTATTCTTCGTTTTCTGCGTTAACTGGCACCTTTGATCAATCCTACGCCTTCTTGCCGGAAATCCGCCGTCTTTCGAAAAACCACTTCACCGTGTCGGCGACCGATTGTGCGATCGGGCGCGGGCTGAACCCCAGTTCCAGCCGCGCCTTGGCGCTGCTGATCACCGAATTGCTCGTGATCGTTTTTAGTGAATAGGGTGTGAAGCGCGGCGTAATCTTCGTCAACCGGTAAAAGGTCGGGGTAAAAAAGGTGCTGAAGCGTGCCAACCACATCGGCACCTTGATCCTGGCAAAACCTCTGCCGGTGGCTTCCTTCACCCGCTCCATAAGCTGGCGCACGCTGATCTGCTCGCCGGACAGGATGTAGCATTCCCCGGTTTTACCCTTCTCACCCGCCAGGATAAGGCCGCGCGAGACATCGCGCACGTCCACAAAATCGTACGCCCCGTCGATGTACAGCTGCGGCTTGTGTTCCGCGCAGTCCTCGATCAACCGTCCCATTTCTGATCCCCGGTAATCATAGGGACCGATCACGCCGGTCGGGCACACGATTACTGCGTCCAATCCCTGCCGGATGGCGTTGAGCACCCGCAGGGTAGCCTGTGCCTTGGAGCGATCGTACTCACCCACCGGGTTATCCGGGTCGAAGGGCAGGCTTTCATCGATCACCACGCCGTGAGGCACTCGCTGGATGGCGTGGATCGAGCTGGTGTAAACCAGCCTGCGCACGCCGGATCGTATTGCTGCGTCCACAACGTTCTGCGTACCCTCGACATTCACCCGGTATGTGAGCGTATCTCTTCCGGGCATGATCGAGATCATCCCGGCAAGGTGGTAGACCAGGTCTACCCCTTCAAAGGCGATGTCCAATGTTTCCGGCTTGAGTACGTCGCCGACGGCTACTTCGAGTTTTAAACCTTCCAGCGAGCATAAATCTTCGCCAGGCAGGACGAGGGCGCGTACCTGCTCCCTGCGGGTGAGTAAATCCCGTACCAATACATTCCCAATGTGCCCGGTGGCACCTGTGACCAGGATCAATTAAACCTCCGACTTCAACAAATCATTCAGGATCATCCGGAACCCAACCTGGGTCACTTTCTGCCAGTCAGCGCCGCTGGGGTCCAGCGTTCCCTGCAGCAGCAAGCCCACTGCCAGTGCGACCATCACCTGTGCTGCCATCTGTGGGTCAACTGCTTTGAGCGAGTCTTCCGCAATCCCTTCATCGATCATCTCGGCGAAATATTTTTGGTAGCGCCGGTAGGGGTTGATCACCGACTCCCAGATCTCCGGGTTGTGCTGTGCCTGGTTCCAGAACTCCAGGAACATCGGCAGATTCCCTCCTGCCACCCGGTAGACCTCGCCGGTCAGCTCCGTCATCAGAATCAGGGCTTCGGGTACACTGCTGGTTTGATGCCGTATCAGCGCAAATTGCTCGTCGAGTAAATTCAACCAGCGGTCCAGCAGTTGGATGAACAACGCCTGTTTCGAGGGGAAATGGTGGTAGAACGCACCCTTGCTCACCCCGGCAGCCTTGCAGATCTGTGCCACGCTGGTTGCATCATATCCGCTCCTGGCGAACTGCTCTACCGCTGCTGCCAGGATGCAGTCACGGGTTTCAAGGCTTCGTTCCTGCATGATTTGCTCCTCAATTCAAAATACCGACCGGTCGGTATGATTCTAGAGTGGATGCTCTCACGCGTCAAGCCCTGATCACCCATTCTCACCAGCTTCTTATCCCCCGAACCGGGTCGCCCAAATGTGCACCGCCAGAATCGCCAAAGGTAGGGGCGACCCACCGGAATCAAACCTGATCTTTATCGGCAAGACATTCCCATCCACCATCGCCATATCAGACTAATATCGAGTCGCCCTTGCAGGATATTCGCCCCATTCGCCCATTCGCTTATTCGTATAAAAATCCGTGAAATCCGACCATCAGCGCCATCCGCGTTGCAAGCCTTAACACACCCAACAAAATCGACCATAAGCCTGGCGAGATGCCAATAGACACTGTCATCGTACCGGCTGTTTCACGCACGGTCGATTGGGTATGCCCCTCCAATATAATTCGACCCATTCGCCCATTCGTTAAATTCGTATTGAAAAATCCGTGAAATCCGACCATCCGCGTCATCCGCGTTGCAAGCCTTAACACACCCAACAAAATCGACCATAAGCCTGGCGAGATGCCAATAGACACTGTCATCGTACCGGTCTTTGGATTAGAATCGAGACAACTCATTTCCACCTCCTCCAAAAGGATTCCCCATGCACACAAACGAACTCTCCGGAAAGCGTTACACCGTAACCGTGCCCGACACCCTGGACCTGGCTGACCGCGCCCGTCTGGCGGTCAACGGCATCGGCGGCTCGATCGACCCGGGTCTGATGACCATGTACGGTCTCATCCATTTCCACACGCCCACCCCCCACCAGCAGCACTGGGCTTCCGCCGAGACCCTCTGCGATCCGAAATTCGGCGAGTCGCTGCCCCTCATGCGCCTGATGTCCGGCAGCGATCAGTACCTCGACCTGGAGACGCAGTACCGCCAGGCGATGCGCAGCCGGGTGCAGGATGGTCTCTACTGGGACCTCTACGATCCACGCCGCCCCTGGCGCAACAGTTACTCGGAGGCGTTCTACGGCAAGGGCAGGGACGAGGACTTCGCCACCCTCCCGGGCGCCGGGCGCATGCTGCGTGCCTTGCTGGTCTGGCGCGAGCTGGGCGATGACCGACAGGAAACGGAGGACGCCATCCGCTCCCTTGTCTCCGGCTTGCACCGCATCGCCGTCAAGAAGGACGGCTACTGCTACTACCCGGAGAAAGGCGGCTGGGGCGAGCCCTGCTCCTACCCGCGCTCCGGTTGGCTGAACACCGATGAAGCCCAGGGTGAGACCGAAGGCGGGGAAGGGTCCGTAGTTTGCATGCACGGTCACCAGATCTATGGCGCTGCCCATTGGTATGCCCAGAGCGGCGACCCGCTCGCCCTCGACCTGGCAGATAAGCTGACCCGCTACGTCATGCAGCCCAAATTCTGGGGCGGGGTGCCCGATCCCTACGGCGACAGGGCGGGTCTGATGGACCACATCGCCGCCCACCTGCCCGACCCGTCTTACACTGCCGGTCCTGAGCAGGGGCACTGGTACAGCCACTTCCACGCCCGCGCCATCGCCCTGCGCGGGGTGCTCGAATTTGCCCGCGCAACGCACGATGAGCGCGCCGCCGAGTTCGTCCGCCGAGCCTACGAGTACACCCTCACCCAGGGCATCCCGCGCATGGGCTGGGTCAACACCTATCCTGCCGGTCTGAACTTCATGGAAAGCTGCGCCCTCGGTGACCTGGTCGGTCTGGGCATCCGCCTGAGCGATGCCGGTCTGGGCGATTACTGGGACGATGTCGACGCCGTGGTGCGCAACCAGCTGGTAGAGCAGCAGCTCACCAGCGCTGACCTGCTCGAAAGGGTTTCAGGTCACTACCTTGAGCAGCTCCCGCACGAGAAAGATCCCCTCCCCGGTTACCTGTGCTATGAGGCCGTGATCCCTCGCGCCCTGGGTGTTTACGCCGGACTCGGCAACCCCACCAGCATCTCGCGCGTCTGGGTGATGCACTGCTGCACCGGCAACGCCACCCAGGGACTCTACGCCGCCTGGGAAGGCGCCGTGCGCGAGTCCGGGCAGCGTGCCACGGTCAACCTGTTCCTCAACCGGGCAGCCCGTCTGCTCGATGTCGACAGCTACCTGCCGTACGAGGGCAAGGTCATCATCCGCAACAAGTCCGCCAGCCAGGTTGCCGTTCGTATCCCTTCCTGGGTGGACACAAAAGCCCTCCGCGCAGCGGTCAATACCGATCCTACGGGCAATTCGGAACCGCGTGATCCGGAATGGGTGGGGCGCTATGTGGTCTTCACCGGTCTGCAGCCCCATCAAACCATCACCCTGACTTTCCCCCTGGAAGAGCGCACGTACACCTACACCGCCAACGCCCGTTCTCCGCAGGAACAGGTCTATGCCTGCACCTTCCGCGGCAGCACCCTGGTCGACATCTCGCCGCGTGACTCGCGCCCGGGCATTTACCCCCTTTACCTGCGCGCACACCTGCGCCAGCCTGCCGCGCCTCTCAGGCAGGTGGAACGCTTCGTCGCCGACCAGACCGTCAGCTTATGGTAGAAAAAAAGGGCGGACACCCAGGTCCGCCACTACGCCTTTAAGGCATCTCGTGTGTCAACCCAGGCATGTAGCGGTCGACCTGCGTGTCGACCCTGTAGATGCGGCATGAGCTTTCACACCCTCATCCATTACGCCTTTAAGGCATCTCGTGTGTCAACCCAGGCATGTAGCGGTCGACCTGCGTGTCGACCCTGCAGTTGCGGCATGAGCCTTCACACCCACATCCAGTACGCCTTTAGGGCATCTCGTGTGTCAACCCAGGCATGTAGCGGTCGACCTGCGTGTCGACCCTGCAGTTGCGAGATGAGCCTTCACACCCTCATCCACCATCCTGCGAAATCTGCGTTTCGTCCTCACCCATCAACACCAGATACGCCTCCTCCAGCGTGGGCGCTACCGACTTTACCGCCACCCCCGGGTCAAGATCCGCAGGTCGATCACCAACCAGCCTCAACCGCAGGCGGTCGTCCTCCTGCACGCGGCTGGCGACCCGCCACCAGGGATCTGGCTTCTGACCTGCAGGCAGCTCCACCTCCCACGCTTTCCCAACCGCCATCTCCTTCAACGCCGATGGACTGCCGCGGAAGCGTGTCCTGCCCTTGTGCAGCACCGCCAAATCGTTGCATGTCGCCGCAATATCCTCGACGATATGCGTGGAAAGGATGACCACGCACTTCCCCGCCAGGTTAGACAGCAGGTTGCGGAAGCGCACACGCTCCTCCGGGTCCAACCCGGCGGTCGGCTCATCGACGATCAGCAGCCTGGGTTCACCCAGCAGCGCCTGGGCGATCCCAACCCGCCGCTTCATCCCGCCGGATAATGTGCGGATGCGCTGGTGATGCACGCCATCCAGTCCAGCCAGGTCAATTGCCTCACGCACCGCCTCGTGCCTCACCAGCGGGTTGTGCAGGTTCTTCAGGGTCGCCATGTACTCCAGGAACTCGGTCACGCTCAGGCTCGGGTAAAGCCCCAGTTCTTGCGGCAGGTAGCCCAGCAGCTGCTTCACTGCCCATTTTTGGTGCCGGTCGGTCACATCGAATCCGTCTACCGTCACCCTCCCATCCGTAGGCTGAAGCAGCGTGGCGATGATGCGCAGAAGCGTGGTCTTCCCTGCCCCGTTGGGTCCCAGCAGCCCGAACATACCGGTGCCGATTTCCAGGTTGACGTTTTCTAACGCCTGCACTTTGCCGGGAACCTGTTTTATTGCCCGGCTCTTGTTTCTTGCCCAACTTCCTGCGGCGTAGGTCTTGCTCAAATTTAGGATTTTGACTTTCATCCTTCACGCTCCTGTGATGTTTATTCTTCGCGCCTATCGATTGGCTGTCCGCTGAGCGATTCCAATTCCGCCACAAACCCATCGAAATCATCAGCCTTTGTCTGCCTCAATTGGGCAAATACGAGCTCGACCGCCTGTTCTCTTCCCACGCTTTCAGCCCACTCGTGCAGGCTCAGCGCCATTTGTTGGGCAGCCGCATCTTCCATGACATAAGGCCACAACAGCTCACGCATCATGCTGTAGCGATCACCGCCGCCGATTGTCTTGGTTACGTCACCCAGGAAAATTTCAATTAATTCCAGGTCTTTCTGCCGGGTCTGTTCATCCGCCATCTCCATTGCCAGCCAGAATGCCAGGCTGCTCCATTCCCCTTCGCTGGTTAAGGTTGTTTGCTTGCGCGGCATCCAGGAGGTGAGGTAATCCGGCTTTTCGGTGATCTGCAGCCAGTGACCCTTGTCTCGCTCCCATTCCTCGGGGTTGGTAGCGCTTAATCTTGCCTGTTGCGAGTCATATCCCTCAGGTGTGAGCAATGCCACGTAGCCAGTTCCATCCTCAGACCACTGCTGCAGCATCCATGCGCGTAACAGGGTGTGCATTGTGGTGCGTGCCACCACGTTGTAATCTCTGCCGTTCGGATCGAGCTGGTACAGCCAGCTTACGGGTCTGGCGAGGTAGTAGCCGCTGCCATCCGGCACCAGAAGCAGGTCGCCGCTCCACACCAGGTCGCTCAGGTACGGGGTAACCACAATGGTTTTGGGTGCTGGTGTATCGAGCAGGGCAGCCAGCTGCTCTGTTGTTCGTGCAAACAGCCTGGCATGTTCCAGGTGGTTGCTGCTGACCATCGAGGTGGAGGCAATTCCCTTCACTGGCTTTTTGGGCAGGACTACTGCGAGCGCCTCAGGCAGTGTGCCCTGGTAGCTGATCGTTTCCCCGCTGCTGGGATCACCTTCAATCAACCCGTCGTCCGCTGCCAGCATTTCGCCTCTGCCCGCCAGGCGCAGGGTCACCTGGTTGTCGTCCGCCTGGTGGCTGCTTGTCGTCCAGGGCCACGGCATCCAGTCGCCATCTCGCAGCAGGAAGCTGATCCGCCGGTCCAGCAGCGCCTGCAAAGCAGCTGGCATAAAGGTGTAACGATACTCGCCCGGTGCCTCGTTGTGCTTCCAGGGCATCTCGAATGCACGGTAAGGGATGTTTAGTTTTCCCTGCCATGCCAGGTCCAGAGTGTACGGAGCGCTGGCGCTTTCGGGCACCGGGATCACCACGCTGTCCCCGGTGCGCCGTACTACCAAATTGTTCTCATTTTCATCCTTGGCGCCAAGCCGGGTTGTCAGCTCCAGCCCGGGATTGAGCTTCAGTACGATCTCACTAATTCCATCTGCCTTCTCCGGCATCAATACGAGCTGCGTCGTTCCCGAGATGCGGCGGTCTGCCGCATCGATTTCCACATCCGTTTTCTGGCTGAGTACCCGCCACTCGTCCACCTGTGGGTCATAGGGGGAAGTCGCCCAATCGTGCGCTGCCCGGATGCTGTTGTTGGCGCTAAAACCAACCAGCAATGCCAGCACGCCGGCAAGTATCAGCACGACTGCGCTCCCAGGGCGGCGGGGGGACTGGCGCCGGTCCAGGATAAGCGTGATGCCCAGGCCCAGGGCAGCCGCCGCCAGGCTTACGCCGGCAAACCATGCCGCCATGCCCAGCACCCTTGCCTGTGATAACCCCAATCCCAGGGATGGTGAGATCACCAGGTTAGAAAAGAAGACATTATTGAAAGCCATCGACTGCATCGGGTTGAAGCCTTCGCTCAGCGAGGCGGAAAAATAGATATCGTAGAAGAGCCACACCCATACCACCACCCAGGCGATAGCCAGCGCCAGCGAGCTGCGCAGGAATGCCGCCAGGAAGGTGATCAGGCTGAGCCCCACCGTATTCACCAACAGGTATAGTCCCAGGCTGACCAGCCAGATCCACTCCGGCAGCACATTCGGCAAGAACAGGTCCAGCAAAAACCAGCCTGCCAGCTGCAGAGCCGCGCCAGGGATCAAGCCCAGCCACAACCCCAGCCATTTGGCGCAGAAATGCACCAGCGCATCGACCGGGCTGCTCCACAGGATCTCGCCAATGGCTCCCTGGTCCTGTTTCAGGCTGGGGATGACCAGGATCGGCACGATCAAGAATTGCAGTACCAGGAAGCTGGTCCCAGGAATGCCAAAGTCGACCGATGCCACCGGGGTCGGGGATCCACTGAAAACGAGGACCAGCAATGCCACCAGCGGCAGCACCGCCATGATGCCCTGCACAATCCACAGCGAAGGTCTCCGCCACAATTGGCGTACCTCGTTGCTTACAATGGCTCTAAACATGCTCAACTCCTTCATCCATCCTCCGGTCGACCAAACAAGACTTCCTCCCGTCTGGCTAAAAACAAACTCAACACCACCATCCCCACCCCGGCTCCCAACCACACCACCCGGTTCAATGCCCAGAACCCGTCATCCGGTCTCCCCAGCGTCATCAACGGGCTTGCAAGCCACATCGCGGAATCCGGGGAAACATTCCCTGCGCAGGCTCTTGGTACCTGAGGCAGGAGCATCAGGCTCCCGCCCATCAACACCGTCACCGCCATCACCCCATCCAGCGCCCTCCCCCGCCATAACGCTGCCGCGCTGCCAAGTCCCATGCACGCGGCAAGGGGAGAAAGCCAGATGAACAAATTGTCCGGGGACTGCTTGGGGACGGGCACTTGCCAGCGGTTGGACAGCGCCAGCAAAACGGTTGCCAGCACGGCGCTGATGACCAGAAGAACCAGCAGCCGCCCGAGCATCACCCGCCAGGCAGGCTGCTGGTTGGTCAACAGCATTTCGATCGCCGGGTCACCCGCCAACAGACCTGAGGCGACCAGACCCAATGCCAGCGGCAGGATGAACTCAAGCGTAAACAGGCTCAACAAAGAAGCCACATCGGCAGCCTGGCGTAGCAGCCCCACCAGGCATGTACACGCCGCGATCACCAGGATGCTCAGGGCGAGTTCCATCCGGCGTGAGGGAAACCGTGACAGCAGATTCACCTCAACGACTGCCTGTGAGTGAGGAGGCTGGACTGCCTCGGGTAATCCACAGCCAGCTGGCGCAGAAAAAAATGACGGCAAACAAGAGCTCGAGTGAAACCACCTGCCAGCCGGGCTGCAGCAGCATTAGCAGTGAAAACCCCCGAAAAGAGGCCCCCCCCAGTTCGCGCGCCATTAACACCACCAGCCCTCCCCACAGCATCAGGGAAACTCCAGCCGCCAATTGAGGTCTCCAGGCGACTGCCAGCAGGGTGGTCAGCGCAGACAGCAGCAGCATCGGTCCCAGCCAGGCGGTTACCAGCCCCAGGGGCGAATCCCCGCCAAAAGCCGCCACCACCAGGCTGCCCGCCAGGGCAAGGAGCGCCAGCGCCCCCAATGCCAGGGTGAGCCGGGCAAAGATAAGGGTTCCAGGCTCGGTCGGCAGCGCGCTGATCAACTCCAGGGCAGGATCATCTTCAATGCGGTACAGGAACGCCGCCACCACGGCGCCGGCAATCGGTATGGCGGTGAAGAGGCTCACAGCCGGCCACCATGCCGCGCTGCCCTGCAGGATCAAGGCTGCCAGGATGGCGATGAGCACCACCGCAGACAGCACCGGGACGGAAATACCCTGGAAAACAAACACGCGCTGTGCCCACACCAGGTTCCAGGCAGAACGGGCAGACTGCGCCAGCGATGGTCGCCCTGCGTGGATCACGCTGCGGATTACGGGTGACATCTCCGGCACGCTCCCACTGCCAGGCGCGCTTTCCCTCAGCCCGTCCGCCAGCGCCATCCATTCAGCCAGCGCCATCCGGCAGTCCGGGCAGGTTGGCAGATGTGCCTCCACCTCTTGTCTCACAACCTGTGGCAGTGACTGGTTGGCATAAAACGCAAGCACATCGTCTGGTATATGCGCTGCTTTGTCCGCGGTCATTCCCCGCCACCCTCCTTCAGCAGTTCACGCAGGCGGGATTTAGCCCGGTGCAGGCGGCTCTTAACCGTCCCCTCGGGCACAGCCTGGACCCTTGCGGTCTCCTCCAGCGAGAGCCCGTGGAAGAAAACCAGCTCCAGGCACTCCCTTTGCGCCTCGGGCAGGCAGCGCAGGGCTTCTGCCAGGGAAGCGGACTCGTCGGATTGCCCGGGGAGCGGTCTGTCCCCTGCCTGCGGGTCCAGGTCTTCGAGGGCAACCTCCGCCTCCTGCGGCGCCAGCTGGCGGTTGTAGGCATTGATCGCCCGGCTGCGCGCAATCACCAGCAGCCAGGTGTACAGCCGGCACTCCCCGCGGAACTTCCCCGCCCCCTGCCAGGCTGCCAGCATCACCTCCTGGAGCACATCCTCCGCCAGCGAACGGTTCCCCAGGCGCTGTACCAGGTAACTGAGCAGTTTTGATGCGTACAGCCGGTAGACAGCCTCCAGCGCGCCGGGTTCCCTGCTCTTCAAGGCGGCAACCAGCGCAGCCTCCGGGCTGTCAACCGGCTGTCGCCTTCCTGCTGTGGTCCTGGATGCAGCCTGTTCATCCATGCAGTTACTATACTGCATAGTGGTCGAAGTCACAATTGGAATCAGCATGAGTCATATATATAGATAGACACACCCCCACCATGTAAGGTTCCATAGCGAACCAAAAATCCCCTCGAAATATCCAAGGGGATGATGAAATTAAAATGTAGGGCGGGTATCCTACCCGCCGCCAGAAGTGTGCTGCACGCTGCCACGTAAAACGGGTTGCCAACCCGTTCAACGATCGTTTGAATTCCAGCCGACACATCGCGCACCGTCAACCTGCCCCAGAAATCTCCGTTCGTGTCTTTCGATGTTCCATGCAGGACGGATATCTCACCCGCCGTCAGATGTGTGCTGCACGCTGCCATGTAAAACGGGTTGCCAACCCGTTCAACGATCGTTTGAATTCCAGCCGACACATCGTGCACCGTCAACTTGCCCCATAAATCCCGTTCGTGTCTTTCGATGTTCCATGGGTTTTCATCTAACCATCCCGGTCCTCCGTCCTCGTTCCCCCGTCACTCCAATCAGGACAAACATTATCAGATATTCATGACATCCCGCGCTCACATCTCGATCGCCCTTTGTTATAATCAGGCTAAACTTTTGAACCGGCGCTAGCCGGTTCTATCCCCACCCCACATCACACCCCATCCTTGCCAGAACACCGGCAGGAGAAGGAGGATTGGTGAGTTAATTACAACCCGTAACCGGCAGCAGCGGCAACGCACATCCCCCAGCCAGCGAACCTCCCCTCGATACCACCCTTCTGGACCACATCCTCGAAGAGTTCAAGGGGCAGAAGGGCGCCGTCATCCCCATCCTGCAGCGCATCCAGGACGCCTACGGCTACCTGCCCAAGGAGATCCTCCAGCTGACCTCGAAGAAGACCGGCATCCCCATGAGCCAGCTCTACGGGGTGGCGACCTTCTATGCCCAGTTCCATCTCACCCGCCGCGGCAAACACATCATCCGCATCTGCGACGGCACCGCCTGTCACGTCGGCGGCTCGGAGAAGACCGTCCAGGCGATCGAGAACGCTTTCGGGGTTCAGGCAGGCGGAACTTCGCCCGATTACCAGTACACCCTCGAGATCGTTTACTGTGTCGGCTCGTGCGGTCTCGCCCCGGTGGCGGTGGTCGATGATAAAGTGTTTGCCAAAACCAAACCGGACGCCTTCGTCCGCCAGCTGAAGAAATTGGAGTGAAAGATGCCTCGCTTTACAGACGTTGACTCGCTCAACCAGCACCGCCAGCAGCTGGTAGAAAACCACGATAGGACACAGGCGCAGACCGCCGCCATTATCGTCGGTATGGGCACCTGTGGTCAGGCTGCCGGCGCCGGTGAGGTGCTCCAGGCGGTGCGCAAAGAACTGGAGAAGTTGGCGAAGCCCGGTCTCCAGGTCGAGGTGCGTTCGGTCGGCTGCATCGGATTGTGCGTGCGTGAGCCGCTGTTGGACGTCCAGCTTCCCGGGAAGCCGCGCGTCACCTACACCAACGTCAAACCCTCCCAGGTCAGCCGCATCATCTCAGAGCACCTGGTGGGTGGCAGCGTGGTCGCCGAATGGGCACTCGGTTATGTGCCGGAGGAGTGGTAATTAATGGTAGAGGTCGCTCAACTCGATACAAACGGGGCAGCTCCCGCCAGCCTGGCGTCCTACAGCGAGCTTCCCTTTTACAGCAAGCAGGTGCGCATTGCCCTGAAGAACTGCGGCATCATCGATCCAACCAGCATCGATGACTACATCGCCCGCGATGGCTACCGCGCCCTGGCGAAAGCGCTCACTGCGCTCTCCCCGGAGGACGTGATCTCGATCATGAAGGATTCCGGTCTGCGCGGTCGCGGCGGAGCCGGATTTACCACCGGGATCAAGTGGGAGTTCTGCCAGCGCTCGCGCAAGACGCCCAAATATGTCATCTGCAACGCCGACGAAGGCGACCCCGGAGCCTTCATGGACCGCTCCATCCTGGAGGGTGACCCGCATTCCGTCATCGAGGGCATGACCATCGCCGCTTACGCCATCGGCTCCAACGAAGGCTACATTTACTGCCGGGCTGAATACCCCCTGGCGATCACCCACCTGCGCCATGCCATTACCCAGGCGCAGGAGTACGGCTTGCTCGGAGAGGATATCCTCGGCAGCGGTTTTGATTTTCACCTCTATATCTATGAGGGCGCTGGCGCTTTTGTCTGCGGCGAAGAGACCGCCCTGATGGCTTCGATCGAGGGGCGCCGCGGCACCCCTCGCCCGCGCCCGCCCTTCCCCGCGGTCTCTGGATTGTGGGACAGCCCGTCCAACGTCAACAACGTCAAGAGCTATGCCATGTCGCCGCAGATCGTGCTCAACGGCGCCGACTGGTTTGCCAGCATCGGCACGCCCAAATCGCCCGGGACCGCCATCTTCGCCCTCACCGGCAAGATCAACCGCACCGGTCTGATCGAGGTGCCCATGGGCACCACCCTGCGCGAGATCATCTTCGATATCGGCGGCGGCATCCCGGACGGCAAGCAGTTCAAAGCCGTCCAGACCGGCGGTCCCCTGGGAGGCTGCCTGCCCGCCTCCGCCCTGGACACCCCGGTCGATTTTGACTCGCTCGTCCAGGCGGGTGCCACCATGGGCTCAGGCGGCATGATCGTCGTCGATGAATCGACCTGCATGGTCGAGTTCGCCCGTTATTTCCTCACCTTCGCCTCCGCCGAGTCCTGCGGCAAGTGCGTGCCCTGCCGCATCGGCGGTCAGCGCCTGCTGGAGACGCTCACCCGTATTACCGAGGGCAACGGCATCCCAGAGGACCTGGAAGAGATCGCCTACATCTCGCGCAACATGCGTGAGGCTTCTCTCTGCGCCCTCGGGCAGCTCACCCCCGGACCGGTGCTGTCCTCATTCAGGTTCTTCAAAGAGGAATACGAAGCCCACGTCTACGAGAAGCGCTGCCCGGCGAAGGTGTGCAAAAGCTTGATCACTTACTCCATCATTGCGGAGGATTGTGAAGGCTGCATGGTCTGCATGCGCAACTGCTCCAGCGGGGCAATCAGCGGATCAAAGCGTGAACCTCATGTAATTGATATCGAGCGCTGCACGCGCTGCGGGATCTGCCTCGATGTCTGCAAATTCAATGCTGTCGTGGTCGAAGCGTGCCGGTGCTCGCGAAGCGCACCTATAAGGAATTTATATGAAAGTAAACCTCACCATCGATGGACAAAAAGTCCAGGCAGAGTCCGGGAAGACCGTGCTGGAGGCTGCCCAGGAAGCCGGGATCGACATCCCTATCCTCTGCCACCATCCGGCGCTGCCGCCGGAGGGCGCCTGCCGTATCTGTGTTGTCGAGATCGAGCGCCAGCGTTCCCTGCAGCCCGCCTGCACCTTCCCGGCAACCGAAGGGCTGGTGGTGCAAACCCGCTCGCCCAAGGTGGTCGAGGCGCGGCGCTTCGTCCTCGAGATGCTGCTCTCCGACCATCCCTTCGACTGCATGGTGTGCGACGCCACCGGTGACTGCCTGCTGCAGGACCTGGTCTACGAGTACGAGGTCAGGACCGAGATCACTCCCGGTCTGCGCCACCAGTACCCGATCGATGATCCCAATCCCTTCATCCAGGTCGACCTGAACAAGTGCATTCTGTGCATGCGCTGCGTGCGCGCCTGCACCTACATCAACGGCGTGGATGCCATCAGCGTGGTGCACCGCGGTTTCAAAGCCCGCATTGCCTTCGGCGGGATGGGCACCATGCAGGAAAGCCCGTGTGAGTTCTGCGGCAGCTGTGTCGCTGTCTGCCCCACCTCCGCCCTCTACCCCAAGTTGTCGCTGGGCAAGGGGCGCACCTGGCAGGTCGAGCGTGTCCCCACCGTCTGTTCCTACTGCGGCGTGGGCTGCCAGATCGTGCTCGAGGTGAAAAATAACCGCATTGTCAAAGTGGATGCCCTGGCTGTTCACGAGAACGGGGCAGCTGCTGAGCCCGGCGCTCAACCCGCTCCTCCCACGCCCAACCACGGCTGGACGTGCGTCAAGGGGCGCTTTGGCTACGATTACGTCCACCACCGCGACCGTCTGCAGAAGCCCCGGGTGCGCCAGTACCTGCTCGACGCTCCTGACGGGGTTATCGCTGGGAGCCATGCCGAAGACCTGCGTGAAGTCCGTCCGCACGACGCCGCCGGAACCGGCAGGGGGGAGTGGGTCGAGGTCGATTGGGACACCGCCCTGGATATCGTCTCCCGCAGGTTGGTGAAGATCCGCGACGAACAGGGTCCCAATGCCATCGGCGTGCTCACCTCAGCGAAGTGCACCAACGAAGAAAATTACCTGATGAACAAGTTCGCCCGCCAGGTGGTCGGGACGAACAATATCGACCACTGCGCCCGTCTTTGACACTCCAGCACCGTGGCCGGTCTGGCCACCACGCTGGGCTCAGGCGCCATGTCCAACTCGATGGACGATGTCGCCGACCAGGCGAAGGCGTTCTTCGTCATCGGCTCCAACACCACCGAACAGCACCCCGTCTTCGGGATGCGCATCCGCCAGGCGGTGCGCCAGCGCGGCGCCGTTTTGATCGTCGCCGACCCGCGCCGCATCCCGCTCACCGATTTCGCCACCCTGCACCTGCAGCACAAGCCCGGCACCGATAACGCTTTGGTCAACGGGCTGCTCCACTTGCTCATCGAGAAGGGCTACCACGACCAGGCTTTCATTGATGAGCGTACCGAGGGTTTTGAAGAGGTTCGCGAGCTGGTCCGCGCTTACCCGCCCGAACGGGTTTCGGACATCACCGGCGTTCCGGTTGAACAGCTGCACGAGGCTGCCGACCTGATCGGCAAAAACAAGCCCATGGCAGTGATGTGGGCGATGGGCATCACCCAGCACACCACCGGTGTCCACAACGTGATGAACCTGGCGAACCTGCAGATGCTCCTGGGCAACATGGGTATCCCGGGCGGCGGGGTCAACCCGCTGCGCGGGCAGAACAACGTCCAGGGCGCCTGCGATATGGGTGGTCTGCCCAACGTTTACCCGGCATACCAGCCCGTGCCCAGCGAGGAGACCCGCAAAAAGTTCGCAGCCGCCTGGGGCGCCAGCCTGTCTGACAGGGTGGGCATGACGGTTACCGAGATGGTGCCCGCCGCGCTGGATGGCAAAATCCGCGCCCTGTACATCCTGGGCGAGAACCCGATCATGAGCGACCCCGATACCAACCATATCCGCCACTGTCTCGAAGAGTGTGAGTTTATTGTCGTCCAGGAGATATTTCCAACCGAAACGGCGAAATATGCGGATGTGCTCTTACCCGGCGTATCCTTTGCTGAGAAAGAGGGCACCGTCACCAACACCGAGCGCCGCGTCCAGCTGATGCGCAAGGCGCTGCGCCCGATAGGTGAAGCCCGCGATGACTGGCAGATCGTTTCCGAGATTGCCCGGCGCATGCGTTCTTCCGGGGAGCGCCAGTTCTCCCCCGCACCTTATGCCGGTTGGGACTACGCCAGCCCGAAGGAGATCATGCTGGAGATTGCCGCCCTCGCTCCCAGTTATGCCGGGATCACCTACGAGCGCCTGGAGCGGGGCGAAGCCTTGCAGTGGCCTGTGCCGAACGAACAGCACCCCGGCACGCCCATTCTGCATGTCGGCAGGTTTGCCCGCGGGGTGGGTAAGTTCACCCCCATCGATTACGTGCCCCCGGCTGAGCTTCCCGATAAGGAATACCCGCTGGTACTGAGCACCGGCAGGGTGCTTTATCACTGGCACGGCGGGGAAATGACCCGCCGCTCGAAGGGTCTGCTGGCGATTTACTCCAAGCCGCTCGTGGAGGTCAGCGAGGAGGATGCCGAACGGCTGGGGCTGAACGGCAACAAGCGCGTGCGCGTCACCTCCCGGCGCGGCAGCATCGAAGCCGAAGCCCTGGTGACCGACCGTATCCCCACCGGGATGGTGTATGCTAACTTTCACTTCCCTGAAGCTTCGGTCAACGAACTCACCATCGCAGAGCTTGACCCGATTGCAAAAATACCGGAATACAAGGTCTGCGCCGTCAAAGTGGAACCTTGCTAAACCTTGCGAAGGTTTCAGCGTGAACGCCGTTCACACACCTTCGCAAGGTTAGGCTTGCGCCCCTTCGCAAGGTTTATACCGATAGAAAGAAGGATTGTTAAAACATGGACATCACGAAAAATCTACACATACGCCCTGCAGCGCGAGATCGAGGGCAGGGATTTCTTCGCCAACAACGCAGAGCGCATGAGCCACGCCGCGGTCCAGGAAGTATTCAAGCGTCTGGCGAAAGAAGAGCAGCGCCACATCCACATCATCCAGGCGGAAATTGATGCCCTGGACGAAGAAGGCAAAGCCCAGGACTCTTCGCCTGTCTTTCAAGAGCGAGGATTCTTCACCGACCGGGCGCAAGCTGAGATGATCGAACAGACCGTTTCCGAAGCGATGGTGCCCGACCTGCCCGTCTTGCGCATGGCATACCTGATCGAAAAGGACTTTGCCGAGTTCTATGCCATGGCGGCTGGTAAAGCGGACGGAAAGGCAAAAGAGGTGCTGGAAAGTCTGGCAGCCTGGGAGCGCACCCACGAATCGCTCTTCAAGCAGCTGCACGACCAGGCTTTCGAGCGCTATGCCGACATGCCCTGGGGAGGTTGATCGACTTAGTCTGATTCCTGGCAGATCATGCCGTTAGGTTTCTTTCAGGGAACCATGATCAAGAAAAATTTTTATATTCAGTGTTCCAGATTTCGGGAAGAACACGATGCCTGCAAAAACAAAAACGGGTAATACTGACCCAAAAAAACGTGCGTTGCTGCTGTCTGCGCTCTACCTTGCGCAAGAGCAGTTTGGCTGGTTGAGCCCCGAAGCCATCCGCCGTGTCGCGGACCGGCTCGATCTGTCGACCGGGCAGGTGGTCTCCGCAGCCAGCTTCTACTCGATGTTCCGGTTTGAGCCGCAGGGGCGCTACCATATCCAGGTCTGTGAAGGGCTTTCCTGTTATCTGTTGGGCACCCAGTCGCTGCTCGATTACCTCCAGGCAAGATTGGGATTGGAACCAGGTGAGACCAGTCTGGATGGAAAGGTCAGCTTCGAGGTCGTCCAGTGCCTGGCAGCCTGTGATGTCGCCCCGGCGTTGAAGGTGAATGATGAGTTGTTTGGCAGCCTGACCATCGAAAAGATCGACATCCTGTTGGAAAACCTGGGAATCGGGGAGCGTGAACCCCTGGCAGAAAGGAACCAGGTTTAGTATGTTCGAGCCGGTCCTCACTCGCAACATCCACCGCCCGGGTTCAGAAAGAATCTCCGTCTACCTGGAACACGGCGGTTACCAGGCTGCCCGTCACGCCCTCACTCGCTGCTCGCCAGCGGAGCTGATCGACATGGTCAAGAAATCGGGTCTGCGCGGGCGTGGGGGAGCTGGCTTTCCGGCGGGGGTCAAGTGGGGTTTCATGCCCCAGGACCCCGGGATTGAGAAAATTGTGGCGGTCAACACCGATGAAGGTGAACCTGGCACGTTCAAAGACCGCCAGATCGTGGAGTGTGACCCTCACTCTGTTATCGAAGGCGTGCTCATCACCAGCTATGCGGTCGGGGCGAAGCGGGCTTACGTCTACATCCGCGGTGAGTTCTTCCTCGGTTTCAAGCGCTGGATTAAAGCCATCGCCGATGCCTACGAGCAGGGCTTCCTCGGCGAAAACATCTTTGGCACCGGGTTCAGCCTGGACATGTCCGTGCACCGCGGCGCAGGCGCCTACATCTGCGGCGAGGAAACCGCCATGATTGAATCACTGGAGGGCAAGGCAGGCAGGCCGCGCGCCAAGCCGCCTTATCCCGCACAGGCAGGGTTGTTTGGATTGCCCACCCTGGTCCACAACATCGAGACCCTGGCGTGCATCCCGCACATCGTCCAGCGAGGCCCTGAGTGGTTTGCCGGGATCGGCACGGCGGAGAGTAAGGGTCCGAAGATCTTTTCGGTGAGTGGTCACGTGAACAAACCCGGGAATTACGAGCTCCCGTTGGGCACCACCCTGCGGGAGATTATCTACGAGCACGCTGGAGGAATACGGGCAGGCGCCAGGCTAAAGGCGGTGATACCCGGTGGAGCGTCCACACCTGTGCTGCCAGCGGACAGGATTGACACCCCCATGGCGTTTGAGACTTTGGAAGCGGCGGGTTCTCAATTAGGCACGGGTGGGATTGTGGTCATGGATGAGTCCACCTGCATGGTGGAAGTCGCCCGGCGGCTGGCAAAATTCTTCATGCATGAAATCCTGTGGCAAGTGCGTTCCCTGCCGGGTGGGTTCTCTGCGCCTGTTTGAGCTCCTGGAAAGGATTGATACAGGCAGGGGAAATCCAGGCGACCTGGATGAGGCGCTGGAACGCATTGATTATCTCACCCGCAACATCGATGGCAGGACTTTCTGCCCCTTGGGTGCTGCCCTGGTGAACCCGGCTCGTTCGACCCTTGCCCATTTCAGGGCTGAATACGAATTCCACCTCGAACACCGCGTCTGCTGGCGTGGAATGGCGTAAATAATGTGAGCAGTTTAACTCTTGAGGAGGCATGATATGGCGAAGATTCTGATTGTGGACGATGACCCTGATTTTGTGGAGGCGACGACCATTGTGCTTGAAAAGCACAACCATCTGGTAATCAGCGCTGACAGCGGTGAAGCCGGCTACCAGCGGGCAAGATCCGAAAAACCGGACCTGATCATCCTGGATGTGATCATGGACACAGTCCTGGATGGGGTTTCGACCAGCCAGCGCATCCATGATGATCCGGAAGTAGCCGGGATCCCCATCATTATGGTCACCTCCATCGCCAATACCGATTACGCTGAGCTTTTCCCAACGGATGAATACATCCACATCAACGCCTTCATGAGCAAACCCATTTCAGCAGATGGTTTGATCCGTCAGGTGAAGCGCCACCTCCCGGAAGTTTGACATGCCATGTTTGACCTGTCAGGCAGGAATCACTCGTTGCAGGTCACTCACAGGCTTCGATCGTGTCATCCGGGTAATTGTATTCAGGTAAGGGCACCCTTTCATGCGGCTTTATCTTAGAAGGTTATTCACTGCACCATTCCAGCTGGTTCTGGTGGTTTCATTCTCATTGGTCGCGGCGCTCGCCATCGCCATAGGCACCTGGACGATTTCCAGGACGATTGCCGACTACATGACCGATGAGATGAATGCACGCATATCCCGCGACATGCAGCTTTCCCAGGCTTTCTACGAGATCATGCTGTCTGAGATCCAGGCGATTTCGGACCGTCTCTCCCAGGATCCTCTGGTGGTGCAGAATTTTGAGGCGCTCCAGCAGGGCGATCCAACCGCCCTGGATTACCTGGAGAAACAGATGGAGCTGAACCTCGCCGATAATACGACGGGAGGGAACCATACCATTCTGGTTCTGGACCCTTCGGGGAATGCGATCGCCGGTCGCCTGTTGAAGACAGGGGACGGGCAGGAAAAAATCATCCCCTCTGATCGCGCCGCAGGATTACAGTGGGATGAGTTGGAGATTGTCCGCCAGGCAATCGACCAGGGACAGGCAATCCAAACTGCCGCTGTCATTCCTTCCGAACTTCTGGACTCAGTGGGTCTTGCAGAACAAACTTTAATATCCATTATCGAAACGCCAAAGGCGGCTTCAGAATTGTTTGACCCCCGTGAAGAGACAGCCGGGCTTGCCCTGGCGGGGATTTCGCCGGTCAGGTCAGCTGCCGGCGAAATACTCGGTGCGGTGCTGGTCTTTCACCTTTTTAACAATGATTTCACCCTGGTAGATCGGATACGCCAGGTAGCAGGGATCGATACGGCTACGATTTTCTTTGGCGACCTGCGTGTCTCCACGAACGTTATGACCGAGACCGGGCAGCGCGCCATCGGTACCCGCGTGTCCGATGAGGTCAGCCGGGTTGTCCTGAGCCAGGGCGATATCTTTACCGGACCGGCATTCGTGGTCAATGAGAATTACATCACCCGTTACGACCCGATCCTCGATCAGAACGGGAAAATCCTCGGTATCCTCTATATTGGTGCCAGGCAGTCCACATTTAACCGCCTGATCAGCCTGGTCAACAACCGCATCTTCCTGGTGGGTGGCGGCACTTTTGTGCTGGTCTTTTTACTCGCACTGCCTGTTTCGGTTGTAATCACCCGCCCTCTCAACCAGCTGCATGACCTGGTTGCTGCCAGCCAGAAAGTGACCGAGGGCGATCTGTCCGTCCGCGTGCCAGTGCGTCCGGGCGGCGAAGTGGGCATGCTTGCCAGTTCCTTTAATATCATGCTGGACACGCTTCAATCCACCCACGAGCAGCTGATTCAATCGGAAAAACTGGCTTCTCTTGGTCAGCTGGCTGCCGGGGTGGCTCACGAATTGAACAACCCTCTCGGTACAATCATGCTCTATGCGGATATCCTCCTCAAGGAGACTGCTGCTGAAAACCTCCAGGAGCCAGGCTCCACCAGGAGAGAGGATTTGGAGATGATCATCTCCGAGACTCAACGCTGCAAGACGATCGTCTCGTCCTTGCTTGAATTTGCCCGTCAGAACCAGGTGAGTGCCGGTGAAGTGGACCTGAACGAGATCATCGTACAGCTTCTCGAGCTTGAATCCATGCGCAGGGCAGATGCTGCAGCAAATGCAGGAACGGTAATCGAGATGAGACACGACCTGGATGCATTGCTGCCGCGCATCCAGGCTGATGAAAATCAACTGATCCAGGTTCTGTCGAATCTAATCGATAATGCGGTCGACGCCATGCCGGGCGGCGGCGTCCTGACCATCACCACGCGCAGCAAACCTGCCGGCATGGTGACACTGGAAGTCAGCGATACCGGGATGGGCATCTCGGACAGGAACAAGAGCAAGCTCTTCACGCCGTTCTTCACCACCAAACCGCTGGGCAAGGGAACAGGTTTGGGTCTCGCCATCACCTATGGGATCATCAAAATGCACCGCGGGCAGATCACTGTGAGCAGCCAGGTGGGGAAAGGCACCCGCTTCACCATCCTGCTTCCCGTGAAACTGCAGTTAGTGGATACTGTCAGGAGGGAGGGCGTTGGTGCCTGAATCGGAAATTCCTCAAACACCAAGGACTCGCATCCTCGTGATCGATGATGAGCCCGGTATTCGCCAGGGGTGCCAGCGCGCCCTCAAATCGCAGGACTACCAGGTGGATACCGCCGCTAACGGGGATGAAGGTTTGCGCTTGATCGAGGCGTATCATTATGACCTGGTGCTGATCGATGTCATGATGCCGGGCATTAATGGGATTGAGCTGATCTCCCTGATCCACGCTCAGGATCCGGATACGGTCTGCCTGATCATCACCGGTTATGCCACAGTGGAACTGGCGGTGAGTGCAATTAAAGAAGGCGCTTACGATTTCCTCACCAAGCCTTTCACCGCTGACGAGCTTATACTCGCCGTAAACCAGGGTCTCGAACACCGCCATCTCAGGAAAGAGAGCCAGCGCCTGCAGTTTGCGGAGGCGGAGGCACAGCGCCTGGAAGGCGAAAGGCTGAGGCTGGAGGAGCTGGATCGCTCCAAGGCTGCCTTCATCCGCCTGGTCACTCACGAGCTCAAGTCACCGGTTAATGCCATCATTACCTACCTCGACCTGATAAAAGATGGGTATATCGAGCCTGGCGATGTCCCGAAATACCTGGGACGCTGCCTGGACAGAGCCCGGGAAGTGCTGGATCTGATAGCAGACCTGTTGCGCTACGGGCGCATGAAGGAAGTGCACGCGGAAGGGCAGGTGGAACCAGTGGATGTGGGCGAAATATTAATCCAGGTCATCCAGCAGTATGAACCCGAGGCGCAGGAGAAGGGCATCAGTCTTTCCAGCGCCATCGCTCCAGACCTCCCTTCAGTAAACTCAACGATCGACGAGGTGCAGTGTGTGTGGTCGAACCTGATTTCCAACGCCCTGAAGTACACACCTTCCGGAGGCAGGGTTGATGTCAGTCTACAAATATCAGGGGCAACTTGGGAGGGTTCTCACCTGGTGAATCAACAGGATGGTGTCCTCTACCTGGTAGGCGAGGTGAAAGATACTGGCATCGGCATCCCGGCGGAGGAACAGGACCGTCTTTTCAGTGAATTTTTCCGTGCCAGGAATGCCAAAAGCCTCAACATCGCCGGGACCGGTCTGGGGCTTGCCATCGTCAAGCAGGTTGTGGAGAAGTTGGGGGAGAGATCACGGTGCAATCAGAGCTCGATCAGGGGACTCGTTTCACATTCAGACTGCCCGTCACGAGTTCAGTAGAGTTTTGAATCGATCATGCGGGAGAAGATTGTTTTGTTCGCATCGCGTGGTTTCAAATTGTGAAGCGATTCGATCCAAGGTTTTGGTTATAATTACTGTATAGGGGTGGGATCTTGACCAAAGGAGAAGTTCAATGCTGCGAAGTCTGATTGAAAGTGTGGGTGGCGGGAAAATTATCCTTGAAATTGTCGAATATGCCGCACTGGCGATTGAGTTGTTGGCGGTTGCCATCATCGTGGTCGCCATTTTCTGGGGAGTGCTCCGTTATATACGGAAGGGTATCAGCCGGGAAGGGTTAGGGGGGCGTTTTCGAGAGCTCAAGGAGAGCCTGGGGCGCACGCTGCTTCTTGGACTTGAGATACTCGTCGCCGCTGACATCGTCCGCACCGTCGCCCTGGAAGCCACCCTGGAAAGCGTCACGATCCTGGGGCTTCTCGTCCTCGTCCGCACCTTCCTCAGCTGGTCGTTGGTGGTCGAGATGGAAGGGCGCTGGCCCTGGCAGGGCAGTAAGCTGGATTAAACCCGTTTCTAAGTAACCTTATCAGACGATTTTTGCCTGAGCCAGAGCGACTGAAGTCGCAACTACAATGAATTGATTCTGTAGTAACGACTTCAGTCGTTATACCCAAACCAGAGCGACTGAAGTCGCAACTACAATGAATTGACTCCGTAGTAACGACTTCAGTCGTTATATAAGAGCCAATCTGTTACTTCCCGGGATGTGGTGGAATTGCCACCTCTGTCCCCGCGCGTGTAGCCGTGTTTTTCCACAATATACAACAACGCGCGCGATTCCTCCTCGCATCCCGCCTCATCCGTCAGGGTCAGTGAAGTCCCCTCCACTCCCACCGGCGTGAAGAATATCTCTCCGTCCACGCACACCCACGCCTCCACAAGGAACGGCGCCGACGCGGTCTCATCCCCCGGGCGCAGTCTGAACCCGTGCCAGTGCAGGGTGACCTCATCCCCCTCCCGCGTCGCAAAAGCCCCGGTTGGCGGGCGGTAATAGGGTGAGAGCGGCAGCGGTTTGTAGGTCGGCGCGACCGTCATCACGTCCCCATCGATTTCCATCAACGATGTCTTGATCCAGCACGAGCGGTCATCCCCCACGCCCTGGATCAGCACCCACGTCCCCAGGTCGTTCCTCCCGATCACCTCCATGGTGGTCCCCACTCGCAATCCGACGTAATACAGGTAAGCGGCGCCAGGACCGTACCGGCAGTTTGCCCTCACCACCACCTTTCCTCGCAGGATGGCATAGGTTGCGGTGGGAGATGGAACCGGGGTGGCAGTTGAAGTGGTGGCAGGTGTTTCCGTCGCTTCCGGTGTCGGGCTTTCTGCGAGGGTTGGTGATTTCAAAATTACGGGTTCCTCTGTGGTAGTGGGGGAAGCTGCGGCAATCGTTTGCGAAGGGGTCGGCGGGATGTTTGTTCCTGTTGGAGTCGCAGTTGGCGGCGAGTTACAGCCCGTCAGGGGCAGCACGATCACCAGCAGTAAGAGACACCCGTAGCCCAGGTTTCCATACCTGGGGGTTTGAGCACGCTGATTCACCGGGATTATGCGAGCACCTCCACGCTTCCCTTCGCGCCGTCTACCCGTACCCGATCCCCGCCCCTCAATCGCTGGGTGGCATTCCCACAGCCGACCACCGCAGGCACCCCGGCAGTGTTGCTCACGGTCTCATCAGCGGGCACGAACTTCCAATCATCCAGACTGAATCGAACTACCGCCCACGCCAGAGGCGTCATCGGCTCAGTGACCGCCTCTCCTTCACGCTCATTCCTCCAGTTTGAACCCCAATTTAATGGTTACCTGCCATTGACTCACCTGATCCTCGCTTACTGCACCGCGTACTTCAATCACTTCGAACCAGCGCATGTGCCGGACTGTTTTGGCTGCTCTGGCAACCGCATTTTTTACTGCATCTTCGATCGATACCGATGATGTCCCCGTGATTTGAATATGTTTGAATACCTGGTCGCTCATTTATTCTCCTTTATAAGTTTTGACGCTTGTATTTCCTTTGCAGGATTATTGTGATTATACTAGTTTCACCGTCTGTGAGCATGAATTACCGTAATCTTACCCGATATATCGAGTACAATAAATCCGAATACGCGGGAGGATACTGGCATGCAGACATTTGCTAACCTGTTTTTGGAAATTATCGGTGGACGCACCAACAGCCGTGTTGTCTTTTTTATAGGACTTGCGCTCGCTTTCCTGGCTGCTCTGCCCGACCTGGTGCCCACACTCCTCGCCTTGCTTAAACTGCTCCCGCTGAAAGAATCTACACTTGATACGATCGGAAAAGGCATCGAGACCACCCGTAACTGGTCGCCGGTTACCCGTCTGGTGCTGGCGATTGCAGGTGTGGTGCTCATGGTTTTCACCGGCATTGCCATGGTCGCCGTGCCCCTGACTCCCGAGACTCCAGATGAGACAGCTGCACCATTGGTGGTTGATACTGCCACCTGGACGCCAACCGCATCTTACACGCCCACACTGACGCCGTCCATGACGCCGTCAATGACGCCGTCCCCGACCTTTACGTTTACACCCTCTCCCTCAGCTACTCAGACTATGGAGCCAACGGATACGCCTACATCCACTCCGGAAACCATTGTTGAGGCACCCACTTCAACTGATACGCCTACTCCGTCACCCACTGTGACAGCGACCAGTACGTTGACGCCCACCGCAACCAGTGGACCGGTGACCGATGATGGCGAGCCTCACTTGATAACGCACGTACGCTTAAACGTACGCAAGGGTCCAGGATTCGACTACGGCTACGTGCTGACAGCCTTGTCTGCCAATGCTCGGGTGCCCATACTGGGTTTGAGTGCTGATGGCGGATGGTGGCGGATCGAGTGCCCGGAGAGCGTTAGTGAGCGCTTCGGCTGCTGGGTTACCTCGGATCCTGATCTTTCCACTGCGTACAACACAGCCGATGTGCCTGTGGAGCCTGAGCCTACCCCAGCAGGATAAGCGGCAGAATTCTTTCTCTCTTGCTTAATCCGGCTGCCAGTATTTGTAAACGAGCAGTCCCTCTTTTTCCAACACCGGACCGATCCATTCCAGGGGAGTGCCGAGGCTTTTGTTAATTTCGCTGCAGGGAAGGTAGCGGTACTCCTCCGCGATCAGGCTGGCGAAGGCTTCGTAAGACACGCTGAAAACAATCCGGCGGATGCCCGCATCCCGGATTACCGCACAGCACATCAGGCATGGTGCCGTGCTTGTATACAGGGTGGATGCCTGCACTACCTCGCCTGGCAGCTCGCGCTCTGCCTTCACGATCAGGTTCAATTCGGCGTGGCGGGTGCTGTCACGCTCGCTGCGCACGGTGTTCTCGGCTTGCAGAACAATCTCTCCCTGGTGGACGAGCAGCGCGCCAAACGTGTGGTTGCCTTTTTGCCCGGCGCTGATCGCCAGGCGGTGTGTTTCACGGATGAAAATCTCGTGCGGGTTCATATTCATCCCTTATGGGCATAGAACACGCCGATAAAAGTGTTCTTGTAAACACAATCCACATTGGCAAAACCGGCTTCATTCAGCCAATCCAGCTGGTCTGTCAGGCTGGCATCCCGGTCAAATTCCCGCTGCCGCTGGATACTCGCCTGGATCTGTTCTTCCGCTGCGCCTTTTTCTCTCACCATCCTAAGCCACTCCTCCCAGTACAACGCCCTCAGCTCAGGTGTAGGCGCTTTGATCTGGTCAACATTGATGAACACCCCTCCAATCTTCAACCACCGGTATATCTGGTGGAATAGGGCTTTCTTTTCGCTATCCTCCAGATGGTGGATCGACAGGCTGGAGATCACCAGGTCGTATATTTTGCTGACTTTAAACTGTCTGTAATCCTGCTGCTCAAATTCGAACTGCCCGATCTTGTCCCGGAATCGTTCTCTGGCAGCTGCCAGCATTTTAGGCGCCAGGTCAACCAGCGTAAATTTCGCCTGCGTGAGTCTGGCGCTCACATGCTCAGAAAATAATCCTGTCCCCGCCCCCAGGTCAAGGACATCAATTTGAGAATCTTCCGGAAAAGGGATCATCGCTACGGCGGTTGAAAAGATATCGCCGTAGCCAGGTAGGGCAGCCCTCATCCAGCTGTCGTAAAAGTCTACGCAAAGGTCAAAGGCATCACCAATGCTCAAAATAACATCGTGGGGCAAAGGTTAGATCGATGCTCTACGATCCCTGATCTGGGTTTATATGACCTGATTGATCTGTGCCAGCACTCCTTCAACCTTTTCTTTTGTCAACCCGAACTGGGCTGCCTGGGGCATCGTAAGAAGCTGGTTGAGGGACATACCTTTGACCATGCCCACCATGGGGTTGGTCGAGATCCCCGGGAACTGCTTATCCAGCAGTGCTTTTGCCTGGGGGTTGTCCAGGATTTCACCGAGTGTGGTGTCGAGTGTGAATTCCATAAATAATCTCCTGTATAAATGGTTAGATCAAAAGGTTTGATTTTCGTTTATCTGAGAATTTCATTACACTAAGAAATCATCCAGTCCAGGGATGATCTCAGAGGCATTGTATCACGGTTCGTTTTCTCCATCTGCAGCCTCAGCTTTATCGACATCATCAGCTTCCGGCTCTCTTTCGTTAACAGCAGGCTCACCTGGCATATCTGCGAGCGGCTCGCTGGTTGGTCCATCCATGCGCCCTGCCGTCCCGTGGTACAGCTCCCAACCCTGGCTGAGGATCACAACCTGGGCTGCCAGCAGCCACAGGAAGAACATGCTTAGAACGGCTGCCGCACCCATAAGCATTGCGTCCAGGTTGTTCTCGATGTTGTTGAGCATGGCTTTCAGGTTGTCCATCGACGACTCTGTCTGCAAGACCATTTTCTCATACTCACCCAGGCTGCTTGAGATCAGCGCAACGCTCTCGGACATCGTGGTAAGGTCTTCCTGGATGCCGACCAGGTTATTGTCTGCCGTGTCGAGTTTGGCTGCCATCTCGGTGAACAGGAGCGGAAGACCATCCAGGTTCAGCGCCAGCTCTTCCAGGGAATCTGCCAGGGATTTTTCCGGGTTATACGGCTGTGAGGGTTGTTCCACAAACGATCCCACCAAGGGGACGGCGCTCAGTACGGTGCGGAAGGAATCCAGAGATTGGATAGCGCTGTCCAGTACTGTGGCTGCCTGCTGAGCAGTTTCCAGGGAACCGGTGGCAGACTCCAGGGTGGAAGGAAGACTTTCGCCTAGAAATACGTTCAGCTGGTCGAGAACTGGCACAGTATCCTGCACCGAGTTCGCAGTCGTGCTCAACATGGAGGAGAGCGCGTCCACGCTGTCGATGGTAGCCCCCAGTGCCTGAGCCGTGACAACTATGGTTTTCTGGCTGGTGTCGATGCTTGAATTCAGGGTTGCAATGGTAGCGTTCACATATTCGCCCACCGTGGGTTTTACAACCCACACAGAGACCAGACCCGTCAGGCTGAGGATCAGTCCAAGAATCCCCGCGATCATTACTAACACACCGAGAATACGCCTCAGAAATTGCATTTTGCCTCCAAAAGGTAAGGTTTGTTAGGATTTAAACGATGATTATTTCTTGCTGGTGTTGTAATTATAAATCGGATGGTGAAAAATAGACGATGAGAATTATTACCTAATGCAGCGGCGAAATGAAATCCATTATCATGGCGTGAAAAGAGGCGCGCGCATGACTTTCCATTCCCCATCGATTTTCCGAACGGGATAGGTGAACTGCCAGACAGGTGGGGAGGCAGCCGGGTCACCGCCGCAGCACGCCCCGATTTCAAATCGCTTCCCATCAGGCAGCATGAACACGGTGTAAAAAATGTACTCGTCTTCACTGGTCTGTTCCACGTCCGTAATCTCTGCCACTGGAAGACACCACAAGAATGTGCAGATATACCCCCAGTACTCATCCGGGCTCTCTCCGGGCATTGGCTGGCGCATGAACTCATCCATTTCCCCGCCGAAGAGGGCGGCGCCATCAGCATAATTCCCCGCGCTGAGATGATCAAAGAATGTTACCAGGGTGTTCATCGCCTGCGCCTCGCTGCTGTCCGAGGGTTCAGATGGCAGCATGGGAGTCTAGGGGTGTTGGAGTCGCAGCTGGTAAGTTAGTGTCAGCAGGCAACTTCTCTGAAAAACCCAGCTGCACAACCTGCACGGAGTGGTCGGGGTTGGAGAGCAGCTGGTAGACAGAACCGTCCGGACCAAATGCCAGGTGGTGGTTCCAATCCTTGTAAAAGGTCTGGGAGTGCTGGCGGGCGGTTCCCAACAATTCGCCGGTTGGCAGGAAATACATCACCAGGTACTCGTTCGTGTTGTCTTCCCTCTGGCGGTAGCCTGTCAGCCCAAAACTGCCGTCCGGGTTGAAGCCGACAAATGCTTCGCCTCCAAGGGTGTAAAAATCTGCGGGGAGTTCAAGCGGTCTGTCATCCACATAGATGGGCACTTTTCCGGTGTTTTCATCATAATCCCCATGCCGGTATGTGTGCCCGTAATAGGTCAGGCTTTCCAGATGAGTGGCTTTTCCTTCTTCGGTTGTGTGTTCCCATGTGTGATAACCATTCAGACTGTCCAGGACGATCTCGTCGTTTTCCCCGACCATCAGTTTGAAAACACCATTGGAGACGGCAACGCCGTCCTGTGTGTAGAGCTCTGCGGGGATGGCTGCGCTGGACATAAAGCCGCCCTCCGTGTCCAGCTTAACGATCCTGGGTGGTTCTGCAGAGATCTCCAGGATCCACAGGGCTTCATTGGTGGCTGCGATGTCGTAAACAAACAAGACCACATCCTCCAGAGAGACATCGCTTAAAAGCTCGCCGCCCGGGTTGTAGCGCAGCAGGCGGTTCGGGGTCACGGCTGTATCAGCGATCCAGAAACTGCCATCTGGAGCGACGGTAAACGTTTCTGCTCCCCACCCCAGCCAATCCGGGCGCGGCTCGCCCTCCTTGCCAGAAAAAGGTTCCGGGTTAGAAATGGTGAATACAATCCTGTCTTCTTCCACCAGCCAGCCTGCTTCCGTGGTCGGGACGGGAGTAGGAGATGACTGTTCCTGCGGAGTAGCAGCCTGCCTGGTTGGTGTGGCAGTCAGTTGGGTGGTCTGTGTCTCAACCGGGACAACAAGGGGTGCCTCGGGGGCAGGGGCGCAGCCGTTCGACAGCAGCAGGATGATGCAGATGAACAATCCCGGAAAAATTTTACGCATTTTCGATCCACTCCTTCATTTTTGGAACGAGAAGCACTGACCATGTCATTAGACTTTGATCTGGCGATAAAAGTGCTCCATATCGCACACCTTCTCGAATCCCAGTTTCTGGTAAACGCTAAAGCCCATCTGGGATGACTGCAGCACACCCCATTGGTATCCCTTGCGGTGCGCATCCAGTAACGGGACTGCGGTCATTAAGGATCCAATACCCCTTCCGCGGGCTGTTTCAAGGGTGCCGACGTTGTAGATCCCTGCCACGCCTGCACCCAGGAACATGGTTGACGCGCTTACCGGCTCCCCTTCCATCAAACCAAGGTAGTTGTGGAATGGGGGTTCCAGTCCCAGAGCCGCAATCAAGTGATAAAGATCCAGGTCCCATGCCTCAGGGAGCCCGTAACCGCGCCCAAAGGTGTGCACCCAGGTTTCCAGAGCGGTCAGATCTTCTACGAGTTGAATCTCGAATCCTGGGATTTCCACCTGGACTTGAAGATCCTCCAGTTTCAGCGCCATTCCTGGAGTATTCGAGTCCTTCAGGAAATGAGCATGGGTGAGTATTCCTTCCCAGTCTTTAGGATCGAGTTCGGGCGCCAGCCACCAGCTGATGGCGTTAACCCCTTGGCGTTGAAATGATTGCAGCAGTTCATGGATAAACGCCTCTGTTTCATCTGAAGGATGATGTGTGCTGAGGACAGCATTGAACCAGGGATGTGGAATGGATGTCTGCCAGGCATATAATCCGGGATAAGGATGGACTTCAAGAGGGAAATCCGGTGGATATGTTTGAAAAAAGCGTATAAATTATTCTTGACTGCATGGATAACAGTTTGTTTCGCGTCATTCTGTAAAATTCTTTCCATCAGTACCTCGAAAATTTATACGATTCTTATAACGAATTGACTAAATAACAGTAGAATTATCTCATATCCTTTGCAATTAACGCAGATAGGTTAAATATATTTCAAGGAACTTGTATGGCAAATTTGAGAGTGATTAAGCCCCTTGCCAAAGTCATCGCGGCGCTTGCCTGGGCAGATGGGACGATAGATAACGAAGAATTGAATCAGCTGAAAAGCCTTCTGATCGCGCTTCCCGGGATGACGGCGAGTGATTGGGCGGAAATTGATATTTACCTGGACACGCCCGTAGGAGAAGTTGAACGCCAGAGACTGGTGGATGATTTGCTGGAGTCAATACGCTCCGGTGAAGATAAGGCTTTTGTACTTTCTACCATCGACGAGGCTCGCAGCCATCGCGATCTGGCGAATGCGAAAGGAATTGGATCTGAGCAGGTGTTTTCCGAATATGCTGTGGTGCGTTCGGTCATCGAGAACGCGAACACGGGGGTGATCGGGGGATTTGGCAGGCTGGTTGGTGGAAATCGCAGTCGCATTTCAGCAATGCCTGGGGATGCTCCGAACCGGGAGCTTTATCTGGATGACTTCATGCGCAATAAAATTTTCTACAATGTCAGCCGTCGATTGGAAATGGATACAGCCGAACTTAAGATTCCCGAAGATAAGCTGCGCAAATTAAGCCTGGCTGGGGGCTTGATGGCGTTGATCGCCTACGTCGACAGGGATTTAGGCGATGGTGAGATTGAACAGATGGTGGAAATCATGCGTGAACATTGGCAGGTAAATGATTTCGAGGCCAACCTGGTGGCTGAGGTGGCTGTGTCGGAGAGCACCAAGGGTCTGGATGGTTACCTGCTTGCCAGCCAGTTATTCGATATTACAAACGAAGAGGAAAGACTTCATTTCATGGATGTCCTTTTTGCTGTTGCAGACGCAGACGGCGGTGTTTCTTACGAGGAAACGGAGGAGATCCGTGTGATTGCCACGATCATGAAATTAACCCACCAGCAATTTATTAGCGCCAAGTTGAAGATACCCATTGAGCGCAGAATCAGCGAAGTGCTGCCCAGGAGTAACGGGCACAAATGATGGATGCAGTACCCCGGCGCGCTTTAAATATAGATCAGACCAACGGTTTTACGGGTTAGTTTTTTTGCTCTCAGGATTTTTTAGCGTGTCCAGCAGCGTGGGGAAGCGTTCTTCGATCATTGAAAACAGATCATGTGCTTCCATCAGACGTCCCCTTAATTCTGGAGGTTTATCTGCCATCAAAGCCAACCCGCGTTCCGTTATCTCGTGAAGCCCCGCCATCAATTCCAGCCATTGACGCATATAAAGGACCCATCCCCCTGGTTTGAAGCGGTAGTAATCTCGCCGGGGCACAGGAGGCGCTGCCCTTTCGATTAACCCATTTTCAACCAGCAAGCGAGCCATGATACTGACTGAACTCTTGCTCGCCATGAGGGCTTGCGCGATGTCGGAGATTGATTGTGCGGGTGGATCCGAGATTAATAAGAATCCCAGAATGCGTCCCGCCATACGCGGCATTCCCATCTGGTCGAAGAATAAACCTATATCTTCGATGAAATGTTTTTCTTCCAGATGTTGTTTAGCATCCATGCCTGGGCTCCATTTGCGGGTTATGTGATCGTTCTGAATTTGCGATTGCCGATCCAGTTTCGAATTGCTTTACTTAATTCTACCGTAAGTAGCAAAAGGATGGCAATTCCGATCACCAGCAGCCATTGCTGCCAGGTTAACATCACGATGCCGAGTAATTCTCGCAGCCCGGGTACGGCAAAGGCAAGTGCGACAAGTGCCAGACCACCAATAACAGCCCAAACCAGGGGTTTGTTTTTGTTTAAAGGGGTCATCTTGTAGAGCGGCTGCTTAAGGCTACGATAAGCGAAGATATAAACCATGGAGTTGACTGCAAAGCTGGCGAAAACCAGGCTGCGTCCCTCGACCACATCCCCGTGGATGTTGTAATAATACCCAAATAGAGCCAGAGCCAGGATGGCACTGGTAATGCTGATTACTGCGATAAGCGATAGACCCAGGTTGGTCAAAACTGGCTCTTTGAGCGATTTCGGTTTTTCTTCCATGATTCCGTTTTCCTTCGGTTCAAACCCCAGGACAATATCTGAGGTCCATCGCAGATCAGGTGGATCCACAGGATCTGAGCTACCAGCAAAGGTGTGGGCCATCCCAGGATCATCGCTGTGAAAACAGTCAGCACCTCAGCAAAGGAATTCGAAAGGGTATAAGCGACCACTTTGCGGATATTCTCGAAGATCACCCGTCCTTCTTCGACCGCGGCGACAATGGTCCGGAAATTATTATCCAATAAGATAAGATCGGACGTCTCTTTGGCGACATCCGTTGCGCTTCCCACCACCACGCCAATATTCGCCTTCTGAAGAGCAGGTGCGTCGTTGACCCCATCTCCGATCATCGCCGTGATACCGCCATTTCCCTGGATGGCTTTCACGATTCGCAGCTTATCATTGGGTCGGATTCTGGCAAAGATGGTGGTCTTCCGGACTTGATCTCGCAGGACATCATCACTGAGGCGGGTGAGTTCCGCCCCTTCTAAAATATTGTCGCCGTCTTCGTACAACCCGATATTCCGCCCGATTCGTTCCACGGTTCTGCGGTAGTCGCCGGTGATCATCTTTACCCGGATTCCGGCTTGATGAGCGAGCCTCACGGCATCTGCAACCCCCTGGCGAACAGGGTCTTCCAGCCCCAGTAATCCCGTCCAGATGAAATCGTTGTGATCCTCGATGTCCCCGGAAGGGCGGTATGCCAGACCTAACAGCCTCAGCCCTTCACCTGCCCATTCCTCTACCATGCTCAATATATGGTTTTTTTGATCTGGATTGAGATCACACATCTCCACCACGATTTCTGGTGCACCCTTCAAGTAGTGGTTACGCTCACCATTCAAACCGGTATCGGTAATCATGTACTTCGTCTCGCTGGTGAACAGCTCCTCTGCATAACGGATGGAGCCATCGACCACGTCCTGAAGGATTCCGAGTTGATCGCGATAACGCATGTTCCCAAAGAGCCTGGTCTACAGGACCTTCCAGGTTGTTGCACAGGATCATTATTTCAAGCGCTTTCTCTGGGTTTATCAATTCGCACCTGGAGACACGCATTTGACCTTCCGTAAGCGTACCGGTTTTGTCTGTGCAGATATCCGTGACGGATCCCAGGGTCTCTACCGCCAGCATTTGTTTCACCAATCCATTGCGTTTCAAGACTTTACGCATACCCAGGACGAGTATCACGGTCACAGCGATCAACAGACCCTCCGGCACCGCAGCGATGGCGAGAACGATGGCTGTGCGCAGCATCTCCATGAAGTCTCTGCCCAAAAGTAATCCGATCACCATGATGACTGCGGTAAATCCCACTACGATTAAGGTTAATGTTTTACTGAAAGCCTTCAAGCGAACCTGTAGGGGGGTGTCTTCTTCCTCATGTTCCTTCAGGCTGGCGGCAATCTGTCCCAGTTCTGTGTGTAGACCAGTATGTGATACCTGCATCAACCCGCGCCCGGTAGAGATGGTTGTTCCCATGAAAACCAGGTTCACAGACTCAACATCTTTTTTTACGGGTTCACTTTCTCCAGTCAGGATGGCTTCATCCACCTGGATTCGAGTGCTCTCGATCAATTGTCCATCACCGGGCACTTTCTCCCCGGCATTCAAAACCACCAGATCTCCGGGAACCAGTTCACGGACCTCGATCTCCTGGCGTTCGCCGTTGCGGATCACGGTTGTTGTCGGTTTCAATAATGCTTTCAGGGAGGTGGTAGGTTTTCTGTGCCTGAAATTCCTGGATGAAACCCAGGACGGCGTCGATTACCACCACCACCATGATAATGATAAAGTCACCTAGTTCACCCACGAGCAGGGAGATCAATGCTGCACTCAGGATGATATAGACCAGCGGGCTTTTTAGCTGGTTCAATAGGATTGTCCAGGCTGCAGTTGTCTTTTCCGCCGGAAGCAGGTTTTCTCCAAACTGTTCGCGAGTCGGAGTACCTCAGAGGGTGACAAACCAGGCAGGTGTTGTTGACCCGGGGTTACAGGTGATACGGGAGTGGCTTCAAGTTGTATGGTCATCCTTCAGTTTCCTTTCTGGGAACTGAAGTGTATTACATTGCGAACGTTTTGTAAATACTAAACGTTGGTAACGTTAGCAATGCTCAAGCAATGACAAAAGTCACATCATGTGCCACTCATTATGGATAGAAAAATTTATGGGGTTACGACCAAAAGGTTGTACAACCAGATCGCCGCACTTCTTTTGGGTAAATGGAATAAGAAACCCTGTTTTTGCAGCGTTTCACCACTTACCTCGTGCACTTCTCCGTTTTCAGGGTTCTCGAAACGGTATTGGGCATTGCTGTGCAGGCCCTGCAAAGATACGGTCAGCGTATCCTTTTCGCAGTCCTTAAGTCGTATGCCCTGTACCATTCCTTTGCCAGACTCGGGTTGGTCAAACTGCCACGCCACCCACTCCTGATCGCTTCGATGAGCAGGGGTGAGGGCATAAAAATCACCAGAGAGTATCAGGTCAGCCACCCGGCGCCATACCTGGATCAGCTTTTGTGCCAACGGGTAATCATAGTCATCCTTGCGGATGTCGATCGTGGCGAACAGCATCGGCGCCATCCCGCAGTGGAAGGAAAAGCTGTCGATCTCGGGGTCGAATCTCTGCGATACCGGCAGTGTCCCAGGACAGCGTCGCCTCTTTGAAATATGGGATCCATTCGAACAGGGTGCGGTGGAAAGCCAGTTTGACCGGGTGGATACCGTAGCCATAGTCGGTGAAGTGCAGCGGCACCGACCTGCGCATGGTCTCCAGATCGTTGCGCCTGCCGCCGCTGGAGCAAGAAGTTGATCCACAACCCGGGATTGCGCTCAAGCAGGTCGTCCCAGTACTGCAGGTAGCCCTGCACATGCTGGTTTTCATGAAATCCTTGCCGCGCCAGATCGTCCTTCGTATCGCGACGATCACCTTCCCGCCAGTGGCTGAGCGGTTCGAAATTGAAATCCTGCCGGTATATCTTGATCCCATTTTCCTGGATCAGCCTGCATACATGCTCTGTCAGCCAGGCGCGCGCTTCGGGGTTGCCCAGGTAAAGCAGCCGGTTGCCAGCAGTATCTTCATCGGATTTAAGAAGCCATTCAGGTCGTTCGCGATCCAGGCGTGTCCCCGGGCGCACCCGCTCCGGCTCGAACCAGACCAGCAGGTCCGCACCGTGTTTCTCTGCTTGCTCAGATACAGATTTCAAGCCGTTCGGAAACCGTTCCGGGTCTGGCTCCCAGCTTCCCGTGATCCACCATTTGCGTTCTCTTTGCTCGTCGTAGCAGGGATACCAGCCGGCATCGATCCACCACACATCGAAATCGATCCCATGCCGGGCAAATTTCCCAATGTTCTCCAGCTGGTTCTCTTCCGTGGCGGCGGTAAACTCCTCGCCCTCCTCCGGTCCGCACACCGCCAGCCTGGGTCTTAGCGGCTGACCGTCCGGTCGCGGCAGCACATGCGTAAGGTACCAGCGGCGCCACAGGTTGATAGCCCGATGTTTCGAGGCCCGCGTTTCGTTACCCTCCCATGCCATCAGCGTGATGCGCGGGGTGCGGATGCATTCACCTGGGAGCAGGTTCAGGGAAACTATTTCCTGCCCCGCCTGGATCCTGGCGCCGTCAGCCGTGCCCTGGAACGTTGCTTCCCACTGCCCGGGCCACCCGACCGCCAGCGTCAACCCGCAGTCCTGGAAAACAAGGCGGTAATAAGGGAACGCCTGGTCGCAGGGTCTCCCGCCAGTGGGGGCAAATCGCAGAGTCTCTCCGGAGGCGAGTAGCGTCGCTTCGCCTGAATAACCGGAACTGCGTGGTAAAAATCGCCGTTGCAGTGAGTCAGAACCGGGTGGTCTCCCTTGAAATCGCAGTCGATTGCCAGCACATCGCTCAACAGCCTGCTGGTTTTATCGCCCGGGTTGCTGAACCAAGCTGTCCATTCGATCACCGGGAAATCAAGATACTCCTGGATCTCGACGCGGATCTCCATCTCGTTTCCAGGATGTTTGCCAGTGAATGTGGTTGTGATGATATTAGCGTCTACCCGCTGCCTGATGGCATGAGGCTGCCAATCTGCCGGGATTCCCTGGATGGGCTGCCCTCCATAGGTGAATGAAATGGGCAGACTCTCCGCGGATTTGAACAGGCCTTCTGTCCATTCACGCAGCTTGCGCATGTCTCCGGTCTGGGTGGTTGGGGAAAGTTGGGTTGTTTGCATATGTTGCCTTTAGATAATCATTCTTCGTCAATGGTTTTATAGGATTTCCCCCAGGCGTTCCTGCGCAGGTGCCACACTTCGTTGTCCTCGGCGTGCTGCCAAAAGGTCAGCAGGACGAAATCTCCGGTTGGACTGGTGTTCTCAAGTGCATGGAACACACCTCCCGGGATGAACACCAGGTCACCTGACCCTATTTCATGCACATCATCCCCCAGGCGAAGCTGTGCTTCCCCCTCCAGCACGTAATAGATCTCGTTCTGTTCATGGGTCGCCCCCCCGGTCTTCCCCCCGACCTTCAGGATCCCCTGGTTGATGTTGATCACCTCCGTCCCCGCAACGCTTTCATCCAGGAGCATTCTGGATGAATATGCCGGGTCGCAGACAAACGGTTTTACTCTGGAGGATGAAATGATTTTTGCATCTAACATGAAAACTCCATTCTGGTTTATCAATGAATAATCGCTGATCTTTGGTTCACCAATCTCTGGCAAACCCGCACGTCCACCCCCCGTCGATCACCAGTGTGCTGCCGGTGACGTAACTGGCAGCCTCTGATGCCAGGTAGAGGGCGCCGTAGGCGATATCAGCCGGGCTGCCCGCACGTTTGAGCGGGATGTGCGACAGGATGCTCTCGTACCTGCCGTCAGTGTACATGCCGCTGGTATGCATCGCCGGGATATCGATCGAACCTGGCAGGATGACGTTCACGTTAATCCCGAACTGCGCCAGCTCGATCGCCATTGCCCGGGTCAACTGGATCACGCCGGCTTTCGCTGCCGCAAAGGCGCACTGGTTCCTCAATGGCACCGCGCCGACGATCGATCCGATGTTGATGATTTTTCCATACCCTGCCTTGATCATCAAAGGCAGGACCGCCTTGCTGCAGTTATAAACGCCGTCGAGGTCCACCTTAATGATTTTCTCCCACATTTCGTCCGGGAATTCGTGGATTGGACCGCGCTCCTTCATCGGGATGTTGATCCCGGCGTTATTAACCAGGATGTCGATCTTTTCGTAAAACGCGAGGGTCTGTTCTGCCATCCCTTGAACTGACAGTTTGTTGGTGACATCCGCAGAGAGGAATGTCGCCTTTCCGCCTTCCTTCCTGATTTCCTCAACCACCTCCACTCCCCTGACCTCGTGGATGTCATTGACTACGACCGCCGCCCCGTTCCTGGCAAACACCCTGGCGATCTCGCTGCCGATCCCACCTCCTGCACCGGTGACGATGGCGACCTTATTTTCCAGGTTTACCTTCATTTGAGGGTCCTCCATCGTTAAACCTCCTCGAGCTCCTTCCGAAGGCTCGTAATCGATCGACATTTTGGCAGTCAATCCCCCGTCCAGGGTCAGTACGTGCCCGGTCATGAATTCAGACGCATCCGACATCAGGTAAACCGCCGCAAATCCGGTGTCCTCCGGCACCCCCACCCGTCCCCAGGGAACCAGGCTGTCGCCCACCTCGCGGGTGTAATTGGGATCATCAAAGTAGCTTTTTACCTCGATGGAACCCGGAGCGAGCACGTTGACCCGGATATGCATGGGGCACAACTCAACCGCCAGCTCCCGGCTGAACGCATTAATTGCCCCCTTGGTACCGGCATACACGGAGTGCCAGGCATACCCGGCGCTGCCATGCACGGAGGAGACATTCACGATGCTGCCTCCAGCCCATCGGCGCTCCGGGAAGCGCTGGCGCAGCTCCTCCCCGCGGGCAATCATGTGAGGCACAGCCTGCTGGCAGGTGAAAAATTGTCCGCGAATGTTCAGGTCGTAGACATTGTTGAATTCCTCTTCGCTGACACTGGTGAATGGCTTGGAGAAAGTCAGCCCGGCATTGTTGAACAGCCCATCCAGTCCACCCAGGAACTGGACGGCTTCGTCCACCAGCCTGCGGCAGTCTTCCACGTGGCGCAGGTCCGCCTGAATAGCGGTTGCCCGTCGTCCAAGAGTTTGAATACGTTCCACCAGGTCGAAAGCGCCTTGAGCGCTGCTGCGGTAGCTGACAGCCACATCTGCTCCGTGACGGGCGAGCTCAAAGGCGGCTCCCTCGCCGATCCCCGTGCCGCCTCCCGCCACCAGGATCAGCTTTCCCTCCAGATTGAAGGGTCTATCCTTAATTGGATGGACCAAAGGGCTTTCAAACATGCAAACCTCCTCTTAGCACAATTGGAACGAATAAGCGAATAAACGAATTTACCGGGCTTTATTCAAAATCCGCGCAATCCTTTTATCTGCGTAATCTGCGTTAAAAAAGTTCGTTTTATTTGTCCATTCGTTTCATTCGTATGAAAACCACCTACCCCAAAACGCCTCTCTTAGCAGTGCAGAAGCATCCATCGCGTCCCCGCGGGCGATCACATCACCAAAGCGATCCCTGCCCACCCGGTCGAGCACATTGCTCAGACCCTGGATCCAGCGGATGCTCTCGCTGGCAGCCCGAAGCCCGTCCTCGCGGTAGGGGAAGATGTCCAGCGCATACCAGCCGTTGTAGTTCAGGCGGTCCAGCCAGTAGATCAGCTCCAGCGATTCGATGGTGTGGATCGATCCGAAGGTCAGGTCATCATCCCACATGCGCCAGTTGTCGTTGAAGTGCATGTAAAAAAGTTTATTCCCGAAATAGTGCAAAAGAGCCGCAGATTCGGCGGTGTTTTCATAACCTTGCAGAGCATGCCCGACATCGATCATCGCCCCCACATTGTCTTTGTTCACCCGGTCGATCAGCAGCAGCGTCTTGCCCACGGTTGCCAGGAAGCAGTGTGTGCGTGGCTCCTTGGGCTTGTATTCGAGCACGATCTTGATCTCCGGGAGGTATTCAGCGCACTCGATCGTCCCCTCGATCATCCGCTCCCATGCGCTCAGGTAATCTGCCTGGAAGGGATAATCATAACCATCCTGCCCGAACCACAGGTCGACCACCTCGCAGCCGAGTTGCTTTGCCCAACCCATCGATTTCTTCACCTCCTCGATGGCTTCCCGCCGGATCTTTGGGTCGTTGGATGTGAAGGAACCCCAGCCCCATTTTGCCGAAGCCCAGATGTCCGGCGTCACGCAGGTGACCTCCAGCCCAGCATCCCCGATCTGGCGGCGGATCTGCTCCAAATTCTGGTCGTTCACATGCCATAAGCCGACCAGCTCTACCCCGGTTAAGCCCTCGACCTGTGTGGCTGCTCTGATCAGCTGGTCAGTCGTCAGCCGCTCTCCGTATCCGTCGAGAACATATCGGTCTGCACAGGCATTGAACGTATTGATATTGGCGGAAAAGCGTAAATTCTTGGTCATCATATCACCTCATGTCGTAAAGGAAAGGGCGTCAAAGACGGCGTCAAAGACGGCGTCAATGACGGGGAAAAATTTGTTTGTTCCATCCGTGAAATCCGTTTTTTCAGTGAAATCTGTGTTCTGTTTTTTTCCTCCCTGTTCTCAAGCCAGGCTCTCAAGTCTCACTCGAAGGTCATAACGGTCGCCCCGCCAGAGCGAATCCAGGTACTCCACGGGTTGCTGGTCTGCATCGAAGGTCAGGCGGGTGATCTCGAACAGGGCATCTCCTTCACTGACTTGCAGCAGGTCTGCTTCATCTCCTGTCGCAGCCCGGGTGCGGATGGTCTGGTCTGCGGTTTTCAATTCAATGTTGTACTGGTTCTTCAAGGCGTAGTACAGGGACCCGTCCAGGTCTTGCTGCTCCAGACCCGACCGCCAGGCTGACAGGGATATAGGACCACTGCAGGCTGATGGGCTCATCATTTGCCAGGCGCAAACGGTGTATTTTCCAGGTTTTGCTTCCATCACCAAGCTGCAGCAGGCGTTGGATGTGTGCGCTGGGTGAGACCTGCTCCAGCCCAAGCAGGATCGATCTGGGTTCCCAGCCGCGCTTCTGCAGGTCTTCTGTGGTGGAGCACAGGTTCATCAGGTCCAGCTCCACCCGCCGCCTGCGCAGGAAAGTGCCGCGTCCCTTTTCCCGGTAGATCAGCCCTTCCCGTTCCAGGACAGACAGCGCGTGCCGCACGGTTCCGCGGTTCACACGGAAGAATTCTGCCAGCTCGCTTTCTGAAGGGAAAGGGGTCGGTTGCTGGTCGGAATGGGCATCATCCAGGTCCAGGATTAGTTCGCGCAGGATCATCACCATCTGGTAGTAAAACGGCACCGGTGAGTCCTTATTGATTTTTTGGTGAGTGAGTGTCAGTTCCACTGAGAGCCAGTTCCACGCCGACCAGTCGCTATGGAGTTTATGGATTGTTTTCCAGGCCGTAGCCTGTATATACAAGTGTACTGGTTGCCAGTATAGCAAATCGCTCTTTCGGTGTCAAGCCAGTCACTTCACGTATATTGACGCTGTTTCCCTTGTATGCTATAGTGCCTGTATTACAGGAACCTGTATGTACATATGATCAAGTTTGAATCCCATTACCAGGAGAATGACAGATGAAAAGACTTTTCGATCCCGATATGTTCGATTTTCAGTGGGAAAGTATCGACCACAATCGCTACATTGTCGGTACCTATTATGTAGAAGACACCCTGCCCGATCAGGATTGGATCGAGCACCTGCTCCAGGTGCAGCGCATGGCGTTGGAAGGCTCCACTTCCAGCTGGATGCGCGTAAAGGAGGATTCAGGCGCCGTGCGCGAGAAGCTCACCAGCAAGGTGCTGGGCTATTTCGAAGTTCCCACGGATAAACCGCACACTAAAGCAGCCGTTGTCCAGCTGGGTTTTCCTATCGATGCCTGGGACGTCAACCTGAATGTCCCCATGATGCTGCTCACCATCGCCGGGAACGCCTTTGCTTTCTCATCCAAGGTGCGTCTGCTGGATGTCTATTTCCCCAAAGAGATGGTTGACCGGTTCAAAGGTCCCAAGTACGGCGTCCAGGGCATCCGTGAGCGCCTGGGTGTCTATGACCGCCCGCTTGTGCTGCATATCATCAAGCCCAAGATGGGTATGACTCCCGAAGAGACTGCCAACCAGGTTTACCAGACCGCTATCGGCGGTGCCGATATCTGCAAGGACGACGAGATGCTCAGCGATCTGGGCAACTCCACCTGGGAAAAGCGCCTCGAGGCAGTTCTGAAAGCGATCGACAAAGCCGAAGCAGAGACCGGACATAAGATGCTCTACATGCTCAGCATCACGGATGAGATCGACAAGATCAATGAGAAAGCCCGCCGCGCCGTTGCTATGGGCGCTTCAGGGCTGCTGCTCGCCTATTCCGCCGGTCCCTCCGCCCTGCGCCTGCTCACCGAAGATCCCGAGGTCAAGGCTCCCGTCCTGTTGCACGTCTCGCACATGCTCAGCCAGATCCCGATGATCAGCTTCCCGGTCTTCTCCAAGCTCTGCCGGCTTTGCGGCGCTGACATGATGCTCTCACCCTGCATCTGGACCAGCATTCCCATGGTCTCGCCCGAAGAATTCTGCTCGCAACTACCAGGTGATGGTCGCCCCGATGTACCACATCAAGCCCACCTTCCCGATGCCAGCCGCAGGCATGTATCCGGGTCTTGCTCCGGTCCTGGTCGAAGAGTTCGGCGTCGACCAGATTATTCCCGCAGGCGGCGGTATGCTCGGGCATAAGCTGGGCTATACAGCGGGTGCAAAAGCCTGGCGCCAGGCGATCGATGCCGCTGTTGCCGGCATCCCTCTGACCCAGGCTGCCCAATCTCACCCGGAGCTTCTCGCAGCCATCGAGCAGTGGGGTGTGCGCAAACGCCCCGAGACCGCCTGGGGCTACCTCGGCAAAGATTTCCATCCCTCCTTCGCCCCGCGCAACCTGGAGTGAACCTTGAATTTGTCCGTCGACAAAATCCGGTTATAGTTAACCCATGACAGATCACACACAATCTCCCCCAGATCTCCTTGCCATGTACCGCGACATGCGCCTCATTCGCCGCTTTGAAGAGACTGCCAATGAGCTTTACATGCAGGGAAAAATCCCCTCCACCCTGCACCTCTACATCGGGCAGGAAGCTGTCGCCGTCGGCGTCAGCGCCGCACTCAATACCGATGACTACGTTCTCAGCACCCATCGCCCGCACGGTCACGCCCTCGCCAAGGGCGTCACCCCCGAGGCGATTATGGCAGAGCTTTTCGGTAAAGTCACAGGCTCCTGCAAGGGCAAAGGCGGCTCAATGCACGTTGGCGATATCGCCGTTGGTATGCCCCCCGCCATCGCCATCGTCGGCGGGAATACGCCCATCGCCGCCGGCGCTGCCCTGGCATTCAAGCTGCAGAAATCCCAGCGCGTCTCCGTGTGTTATTTCGGCGACGGCGCCACCAATGAGGGCGCCTGGCATGAAGCCGTCAACTGTGCTGCCCTTTGGGACCTGCCCGTCATCTTTGTCTGTGAGAACAACCTCTACGCTGCATCCACCCCGTTCAGCACCGCTTTCAAGATCGAGTCGATCGCCGAACGGGCCTGTGCTTATGGGCTGCCAGGCGTGACTGTTGACGGCAACGATGTACTCGCCGTTTACGGCGCGGCGGTAGAAGCTGTCCAGCGCGCTCGCCAGGGTGAAGGACCGACCCTGATCGAATGCCTGACCTACCGCCTGTGCGGTCATTCCCGCTCCGATCCGCGCACATACCGGTCTAAGGATGAAGAAAAAGAATGGGAAGAGCGAGACCCGCTGGTGAGTTTCAGCAAATTCCTGCTCGAAAACGGTCACGCCAGCGATGAACAGCTTGTAGAAATCGACCAGGCTGTTGAGCAGCGCCTCGCCGAGGCAATCGCTTTCGCCGAGACCAGTTCTGCCCCGCATCCCGCTGATACTTACACAGATGTTTTCACCGTCGAAGGGAGGCAGTAGACCATGCCTGAGATGACCATAGCTGAGGCACTGCGCAGTGCCATCCGCGAAGAAATGATCCGAGATGAGCGTGTCTTCTGCATTGGGGAAGACATCGGTATCGAGGGCGGTTTTGGCGGTGCCTTCACCGTCACCCTGGGTCTTTCCGCAGAATTCGGACATGACCGCGTCATCGACACGCCCATCTCCGAAGCCGCCATCGCCGGGATCGCCGTCGGAGCCGCCATTGCTGGCATGCGCCCCATCGCCGATGTGCAGTATGGTGATTTTCTCTTCAACATGATGGACCAGCTTGCCAACGAAGCGGCAAAAATGCGCTATATGTCCGGGGGCACGATTTCTGTCCCCATGGTCATGCGTGCCCCTGTTGGCTCCACGCGGCGCGGTTCGCAGCATGCCCAGAGCCTGGAAGCTTTCTTCACCCACGTCCCCGGATTGAAAGTTGTCTGTCCCGCCACCGCCTACGACGCCAAGGGATTGCTCAAGAGTGCTGTGCGCGATGACGACCCGGTGCTGATTTTCGAGCACAAGCTGCTTTACGGCTCGAAAGGAGCACGTTCCGAAAAGGGTTCGGTCAACGCTGCCAGCGAAGTGCCGGAAGGCGATTACACGATCCCCATCGGGAAGGGCATCGTCCGCCGTGAGGGTAAAGACGTGACCATCGTCGCCAACCTGCTCATGCTCTACCGCGCCCTGGCTGCCGCGGAAACGCTTGCTGAGAAAGGCATCTCAGCCGAGGTGATCGACCCGCGCACGCTTGTCCCCCTGGACAAGGAACTGATCCTCGAGTCGGTGCGTAAGACCGGTCGACTGGTCATTGTCGAAGAGGACAACCTCACCAACGGCTGGGGCGCTGAGGTTGCTGCCATCGTTGCCGATGAAGCCTTCATCTGGCTCGATGCGCCCATCAAGCGCGTGGCTTCTCCGGATGTTCCCCCGCCTTTCGCGCCTGTCCTGGAAGCCGAATACCTGCCCAACGAGGAGAAAATCATCCAGGCAGTTTTAACGCAGTTCGGTGACCAGTTCAGCGGTTGAGAGGATTGTCATGACAGTTGAGATCATTGTCCCCCCGCTCAGCCAGACCATGGATAGCCTCATCCTGGTGGGTTGGTTGAAGCAGCCAGGTGACACGGTATCCAAGGGCGAGCCGCTTTTCACCGTGGAGACCGATAAAGCTACCCTGGAAGTGGAGTCCCCTGCCAGCGGTCAGTTGCAGGCTGTCACCGCCCAGCCCGGTGATGAAATCCGCGTCCGCTCCGTAATCGGTACTATTGCCCTCTCCGGTGAGGCTGGTCTTGGAGATATAGGGCAGATGCCTGCTGCCGCGGCTTTCACCCAACTTCCCTACGAACCACAAAAGCGCCTATTCGCCACGCCGCGCGCCCGCCTGGTTGCTCAACAAGGAGATCTCGACCTCGAGATCCTGCGCGGTCAGGGCAGTGGACCCCAGGGTTGGGTCGTATCCCGTGATGTGCATTCCTATCTGCAGCAGAAAGCGGATACAGACCAGCCAGTAAAGTCGCTGAAAGCCACCCCGCTTGCTCGTCGTGTGGCTCAGGACACCGGTATCGATCTCTCGACCCTCACGCCCGGCAAACCTGGTGAGTCATTGCGAAAAGCCGATGTTGAAAAAGCCCTCGCTGCACAGACTATGCCTGGGGTTGACCCCATTAAGCGCATACCCCTTTCTCCCACCCGCCGCACGATCGCACGCAGGCTGGCAGAAAGTCACTCCTCCGTTGTCCCTGTCACCTACATGACCGAGGTGGATGCCACCCGTCTGGTGCGCTTGCGGAAGCGGTTATTGGAAGAACTCCCCGCCGATGCTGTCCGTCCGACGATCACCGATTACCTGGTCATGATTACCTGCCGCGTGCTGAGCCTGCATCCGGAATTAAACGCCACTTTCGATGGCGAGTTTATCGAGACCAACACCGCCGTTCATCTGGCGCTGGCTGTCGACACGCCTCGCGGCCTGCTGGTTCCCGTCATACGGGACGCGGCAGCCCTCGGGTTGCTCGAGTTAGCCCGTCAGCGTGTGGACCTGGTGGATGCGTACCCAATTAAATCAGGTCACCCCCGAAGAGCTTTCCGGTGGTACCTTCACCCTCACCAATCTGGGCACGCTGGGCATTGATCACTTCACGCCCGTGATCAATCCGCCCCAGGTTGCCATCCTGGGAGTGGGACGGATTCGCTCGGTTCTGGTCGCCGCCGGTAGTAACCGGAGTAAGAAAAAGGTCAAGGTCCGCCAGGTACTCGGACTTGCCCTCACCTGCGACCACCGTGTGATCGACGGTGCTCCTGCTGCCCGGTTCCTACAGGATATCGCTGCCGGAATCGAAAAGCCGCACCTGGGATTTCTAGCTTAGGAAGCCCCGCTCCACCGCCATCATCCCCGCTCGCAGGAACCCCAATGCAAACGACATCCCCGCGTGCCACGGCGCCGGGCAGGTCATGTGCGGTGCATGGTCAGGGATGATTACTCCCTGGAAGTTGTGCCGGTGCAGGATGCTCAAAATTCGCAGGATGTCAGTCTCTCCCTCATCGATAAAAACTTCCGTGTAATTGGGCACCTTCCCTTTAACGTTGCGCAGGTGCACATAAGCGATCTTGCCGTCTCGAGCATAGCGTTCGATCGCGCCGTAGAAATCTCCGCCGTCCATCTCAGCCATGGTGCCCACGCACAATTCCGCCTTGCTGTTCGGGCTGGGCACAAGGTCGAAGAGTTTTTGATAATACTCAGGCTGATAGATCAGCCGCTCCGTTCCGCGCAGCGCCGGCATCGGCGGATCATCGGGATGGGCTGCCAGTACCACACCGGCTTCTTCTGCCACAGGCAGCAGGTTGCTCAGGAAGTAGTGCATGCGCTGCCACATCTCGTCCCTGCTGACTGGGGGCAAATAGCCTTCTTTCGGGTCCCGGTCATACACGCTGCCCCACACCCAGCCGTTGGGGATGGGGGGTTGTTCCGGGTCCCTGAAAGCCGGCACCTCCGCCCCGCCGCGGGCGAAGGGTCCCCACACGCGCCCCCATACCCCGGCGATGCTGAAGTAGTAGCCAAAGACCGGAATCCCCGCTTTGCCCACGTTGCGGATCAGGTTCTTCAGGTTTTCCATCTGCTCCTGCTTCTTCGGTCCATCCAGCAGGATGTCGTACCAGAATGCCGGGTTGAAATTCTCCAATGCTGCCAGTTCCAGGCCTTCTTCATTGACCATCTTGCGTAATTCGACAAGATCATCCACTGTCCACATCTCACCTTCACCAACATATCCAGGTGGATCCTTTGGTATCACCTCACCCTTACGCCGAAGCTCCGAGCTGTGCAGGGTGATGTGGGTCACCCCCGCCTGCTTCGCAAAACGCAGGTTATCCCGCGTCACGTTCATACTGCTCATTCCCAATCCAAGTTTCATGGTTTTCTCCTCCGTAGGGTCCAAATCTGTCCTTCTTCTTATATTCCCCCTCAAATTAGATGAGGAGGGTAAACTCGTTAGTGATCTCGTGTAACTATGATATGATTTAATTATGAGTGATCATCACGGGTCGAAAATCGAGATTTTCAGTGCAATTGTAAAGGATTATTTCGTAGATAACGAGATCGCCGCAATTTTCCTCTTCGGGTCAGCTGTTGGCGAAACGTTTTCTGATAATAGTGATATTGATGTTGGCATTCTATATAAACCTGGTCACTCACCTGGATGGAAAAATCGGTTGAAAGATCAAGAAGAGCTTAGTGAACGGTTTGGGAGAGATGTTGATCTCGTCTTGCTTAATCAGACTTCTCCGATCCTAAAATATCAGGTACTGAAATACGGGGTGCCTGTTTGTATATACGATAAAGAGCTGATGAATGATTTTTTTGTTCGTACATTAAACGAGTATTTTGATCTCAAACAGAACCGTCAGATTATTGAGCGTTCATTAGGCAATGTGAGTATTATTTGATTGACAATGATATCGTTTATGCCAAAATTGGCAGTATAAAGACTTGCCTCAAGCGGATAGCCGAGGTGACCAACCTGGATCCAAGACGGTTGGAAGACATCAATGTTCAAGATATTTTTGTCTTAAATCTTCAACGAGCAGTCCAATCTGCCATCGATTTGTCAGCACACTTGATTGCTTCAGAAAGTTTGGGGCTGCCTTCCACATTAAAGGATAATTTCTTGCTTCTGGAGAAGTTCGGGATTCTCTCTCATTCGTTAACCAATCGTATGGTCAGTATGGTCGGTTTCCGCAATATCGCTATTCATGACTATCAAAACCTTGACCTAGCTGTCCTTAAAGCAATACTAACGGATCACCTGAAAGATCTTGAGGATTTTTCCCTCTCCGTACTGAAATCATTACAAACTATAAATTCCATATTTCCTTCGCCCCATTCCACTATGAACGCCATTCGCGTAAAAAATCCGCGCCATCCCCCCATCTGCGTAATCCGCGTTAAACCCCACCCAACCTCACCACACCCCAACCCTCGGTGGTAACGGATCCTGGTTCGATGCCATCAATTCGATTAACATATCAAGCAGCCCGGCTTGCATGCTGGCAGCCTCTGGATTGTCCCATAAATTGAACATGCAGTCCGGATCATCATCCAGGTCATACAGTTCGCCGCGTTTACCTGCGCCGTGCCAGGTCAGCAGGGTGGATTCTGTCCTGGTACTCCGCCGCCCTCCTCCATTCTCGATCAATACGACAGAACGCAGGGGATCTTTGGGTGACATCAATACTGGAACCAGACTCATTCCCTGGATAGGGGATGGTTCAGGCGGTTTACACCGGTCAGTTCAAGGATCGTCGGCATCAGGTCGATCGTGCTGCACAGCTGGTTTCGTGCCTCGCCCGCAAATCTGCCGCCTGGCAGCTGGATGATGAAGGGCACGTTGGTCACGCAGTCATACGTTGTCCCCTTGAAAAGCAGGTGGTGGTCTCCCAGCATTTCGCCGTGGTCGGAAGTGAATACTACCAGGGTGTTTTCCATCAATCCTTTTTCCTCAAGGTTTTCCAGCACCCGTCCAATATTCTTATCGATCTGGGAAACCATCCCGTAATAATAAGCCTTGATCCGCCGCCAGTCTTCCTCTTTAAATTGGTTCAGTCCTACTGCTTCGTGCCCGTTACCTTTTGCGAAGTATTTGTCCCGGTAGGCATCAGGCCAGAGTTCTACCTCTCCAGGGTGCCAGACAGGTAACGGCATGTCTGCCGGATCATACATCTGGTCATATGGCGATGGCGGGTTGAAAGGATGATGAGGGTGGACAAAGGAGAGCCACAGGAAAAATGGTTCCTCCGCTGGATGTTCATCCAGCATCCTCAGCGCCTGGTTGGTGATCCAGGTGGTTTGGTGGTGTTCCTCCGGGAAGGGCGATGCTTCCGTCGCACTCTGCGGGTAGCTGGCGCTGTGCAGTTCGTCCCACACGTTATAACCGTGCCCTGCCAGGTAATCGCCGTAAGGTCCCATGCGGTGGTCTTCACTCAGCATGACCCGGTCGAATCCGTGCCAGGGGAAGGCACCTTCCGGTGGCTGGGGATTGATCGCCAGTGCAGGATCTGGATCGATCAGGGGGGATCCATCTGCAGGGAAATTCCACTGCGGTCCAAAGTGCATCTTCCCCGCGCCGTAAGTCCGGTATCCTGCATCCCTCAAGATCGACATGAGTGTCACTTCGGTTTCCGGCAGGTAAATACCGTTGTTTGTTACATGGTGGATGCTGGGATAGCGCCCGGTGATCATGCTCACCCGGTTCGGAGCGCAAACCGGATAGGCAGTGAACATGCGTTCAAACCGGACACCTCTTTCAGCCAGCCCGTCCAGTACCGGTGTGTAAATCACCGGGTTCTTATAACAACCGACAGCGTCCTTGCGCATCTGGTCTGTGGTAATGAAGAGGATGTTGGGGTTTATAGCCATATTTATGCCCTCCCGGAGATGCTTTGCCTCATTATACAGTCGTTGTGATCATAATTAATCCACAAACTCCATTTATCAAGCGCATGGGCTGTCTTGAAAGATGTAGGGCGGGTTCTTACCCGCCAGCCAATTAGGCAGTTGACACGATTCGGCAGAGCAGAACCCCGCCCTACCTCTGGCGGTAAATTTATTCGAAAGTTTTCTTTTTTGAACAACCCCTTGCTTGGTTAATCAAAGAAAATATTTAACTTTGGTTGGAATCCTGCTCTTCGAGTATCTTAGTAAAAGTCAGCCCTGACTGTAGAAAAAGTTCGGGTGAATAGCTGCCAAAAAGCTTATACGCTACAGCCACAAGCCCCGTCCAGCCAGTCTGGTGGTTTGCCCCCAGACCGGCGCCATTATCACCATGGAAGTATTCGTAGAAAAGTAGGTTGTCTCTCCAGAATGGATCTTCCTGGAATTTCTCCGTTCCGCCAAAAACCGGGCGTCTGCCCTGGACGTCGCGTTCAAAGCAGCGCGCCAGGCGCAGACCAATTTCTCGTGCTACCTCATACAGTGTCATCATTTTTCCGGAACCGGTTGGGCACTCGATCTTAAAATCGTCCCCAAAATAACTGTAATAGCTCAATAGAGAGCGGATCAATAGCGTGTTAACCGGGAACCAGACCGGTCCGCGCCAGTTGGAATTGCCTCCAAAGAGCCCCGAGTTCGATTCAGCGGGTAAATAATCAACTCTGAACTGTTCTCCATGTACACTGACAACGAAAGGATTTTCTTCGTGCCAGCGTGACAGGGACCTGATTCCATAAGGGCTCAAAAAACGATCTTCATCCAGCATTCGCCCAAGAATTCGCCGCAATTTATCTTCATTGACTACGGACAACATGCGCCTGCCATTGTACCCGGGTTGATTGATGGGGTGGATATTTGCTACCAGTTCGGGGCGCTTGTTGACAAAGGTTTGGATGCGTTCGATGACTTCAGGCATGGCTTCGATCATTTCAGGCTCGATGACGGTTACAGCCATCAGGGGTAGCAAGCCAACCATGGAGCGCACCTTGATCCGCTTCGCGCTGCCATCCGGCAGCACCAGCACATCGTAAAAGAATCCATCCTCTTCATCCCAGAGTTCGTCCTGGTTATCACCGACGCGGTCCATTGATCCGGCGATCCATAGAAAGTGCTGCACAAACTTGAGCACCATGTCTTGATATGAAGGGTCCTGGTGTGCGATCGCCAGGGCGAGCGAAAGCATGTTCTGGCTGAAGAAAGCCATCCACGCAGTGCCGTCCGCCTGCTCCAGGTATCCTCCGGTTGGAAGTGGTTGACTGCGGTCGAAAACGCCTATGTTGTCCAGTCCCAGGAATCCGCCGTTGAAAAGGTTGTTACCGCCTGGATCTTTCCGGTTTACCCACCAGTTGAAATTGAGCAGGAGTTTTTTGAAAACATTCTTCAAAAAACTGATCTCTTCAGCATGCATACGTTCCCCTGTCAGGTAATTGAAGTATGTCGCCCAGGCGTGCACCGGAGGGTTTACATCGCTGAAATTCCACTCGTAAGCCGGGATCTGACCGTTGGGATGCAGGTAAACGTCGCTGAGCATCAAACCCAGCTGCTCTTTGGCAAAATCCGGATCGATCAGGTCGAAAGCCAGGGTGTGAAATGCCAGGTCCCACGCTGCATACCACGGATATTCCCATTTGTCCGGCATGGAGATGATGTTCTCATTGGTCATGTGGTACCAGTCACGGTTTCGTATGATCCGTTTTCCACCAAGTAATGGGTTCGCACCGTGCTCTTCAAGCCAGCGGTCCAGATCAAAGAAATAATACTGCTTGCTCCACAACATACCAGCAAGTGCCTGGCGCATGACCAGCCGGCGGTCATCATTGAGCGCTTCCGGAGTGATCTCGTGGTAAAACTCATCGGCTTCTTTTTTGCGATCTTTGAAGATTTTTTCAAATCCAGCGTCGAATGCAAGAAAATTGCTCGAGCCCGAGTTGGATCTCAATCTCAGGCGGATCGATACGGTTTCCCCGGATTGGATGGTCAGATGGTAAACGGCAGCCGACTTTGTTCCTGTTTTGGCAGGATTAACCAACTCATGCCTTCCGGAAACTACATAATCGTGAAAGGCATCCTTCACAAAAGGTGATGCGTTTTCTTCTGCGAATATCCGCCGCTTGTTTGTTTCGTTATTGGTAAACAGCAGTTCTGAGGCGCTTTCACAGTAAAACATGTATTCGCCAAGTTGCGGGTGGGTTGCCCGGACTGCCATGGTTCCAGCCGGTGTCTCTGCCTGGGAAAGTTCTGCCTGGGTGGCGCTTTCTTCGTACCAGGAAGTGTTGCGGAAACACAATTGTGGCAGGATAGATAATTCCGCCGCAGATGGTCCCCGGTTTACAGCGCTGATCCGCATGAGAATATCTTCGGGGGCTGCTTTGGCGTATTCCACGAACACATCGAAATATCGATCTTCATCGAAAACGCCTGTATCGATCAGTTCATATTCCATTTCATCCCGGGTTCGCTCCCGGTTTGTTTTCACCAAATCTTCGTAAGGGAATGCGTTCTGCGGGTATTTATACAGGAATCGCATGTAGGAGTGAGTGGGGGTGCTGTCCAGGTAGTAATAATATTCCTTGACATCCTCCCCATGATTTCCCTCCGCGTTGCTCAAACCGAACAAACGCTCTTTCAGGATCGAGTCTGCACCATTCCAGAGAGCCAGCGACCAGCACAGGAACTGCCGGTCATCGGATATGCCGGCAAGCCCGTCTTCCCCCCATTTATACGTTCGCGAGCGTGCCTGGTCGTGGGTGAAGTAATTCCATGCATCCCCATTATCACTGTAATCCTCGCGCACAGTACCCCACTGTCGTTCGCTCAGGTAAGGTCCCCACTTTCGCCAGGGATATGTTTTTGTGTTTCGCGTCTGCCAGACGCTGTTTCTCCGCGTTCATGCTGTTTCCTCTTCCAAGAATCCGGGCTGAAACCAGTCCTTTTAATCAATAACACCCGGTTAAAACAGAACCGGGCTGTACAAACAGGAATTCTACCTCTATGACCTGATTATGAGAAGAGCAGGTTTATTTGGGTGTACCGCTCAATTTATGAAGCTGTCGCAAAAGTCAATTTGGGACAGCCACTTTCCCTAATGCCCGGACTTGATATTTTTGGTTCGGGTGCGCGCCAGGTCAAAATACATCACCGTTGGATCGCCGTATTCATTGCCAGCATGGTCTTGACCATGTGCCAGGAAAAGCTTTTGGAAGTGCCCTACCTTCTCCTGGCTGAGTTTTGTCCGGGTGCTGATATAGCGCATTGTGTAGCCGGTGCGGCGCATCGCGCTGGTATTGGCATCGCTGCCGTGGATCAACTTTGCGGAGTGCAGGCTTGCCTGGTTGGGCTGCAGCTCGATGGACACGGCTCGTTCGGCGTGTCTTTGAGCGGGTACGATCTCCGTGTCAAAGACGTTGGTTCGCGCATCCACGGATGCATAGTCCGAATAACCATGGTGTTGCGTGCGCGGCACGACTTTAAGGCAGCCATTTTCCTCCGTCGATGGGTCGATAGCCAGCCAAACTGTCGCCACTTCCATCGGTTCCATCCAGCCTCGCCAATAGGCAGAATCCTCATGCCACGGCACCCGCTTCCCTTTTCCTCCAGGTTTGCTGATGAAATGGCTTGAGAACAGAGCGATATCATCCCCCAGGAACGGCTGCACCAATCCCAGCACTTCTTCCGAAAACAGGAATTCATACAGCTGCGGGAAGGTGTAGTGCGGCACATCCATCATCTCGGGGCTGAAATCGTCAGGTAGATCAGCTAAGATTTCTTCGAAGACTGTCTTTAACCGCGCAAATTTTTTCTCGGGCAGTACCGGTTCCCGGAAGATCAGGTATCCCTCCGTGTTGTAATAGGCAACCTGTTCATCGCTTAGGCGGGTGGGCAATTTTGCTACCATAAGAATTCGCTCCTGGGTTTAAGGATTCCCGAAAAAATTAGAGTTAATTTGTCTGATATGCCGATTATACCGGATTTGTTTCCATTGTCAATTTCTTTTCGGTTTGAGGATATTTATATGATAATATTGCCCTTATTTATCCCTATTAAAACGAGGTCAGCATGAAAAACGAGATCACCGACCAACAGATCGAGAGTTACCGCCAGCAGGGCTTCATTATCATCAACGAATTCCTCTCACCCGGTGAGTTAGAGCACTGGCGTGAAGTGACCCAGGATGCGGTCGACATCCGTCTTGCGATGAATTCACAGGCGAATAACCAGGCAATCTTGAACAACCAGGGCGATCCGGATGCGTTCTACGCCCAGGTCTTCACCCAGTGTCTTCGCCTGGCGGATATCCATGATGGCATGAAGGAGTTGATGTTCGATGAGCGCCTCGGTCGCCTTGCCTCAACCCTGGCTCAGGTGGATGGCATTCGTATCTGGCATGACCAGGCATTGTTCAAGCCGGCTTATGGAAACCACACCGCCTTTCACTTCGACAATCCTTTCTGGTCTTTTTACCACAAGGACGCTATTTCGTTGTGGGTCGCACTCGATGACGCTACCCTGGCAAACGGCTGCCTGTGGTATTTGCCAGGCACCCACCTGGAAGCCACCTTCACCGCCGTCGGGATCGGAGAGAATCTGGGTGACATCTTCAAAGCTTATCCCCAGTGGAAAAAAGTTGAAGCCCTCCCGGCAGCGTGCAAAGCGGGCAGTGCCGTATTGCACAACGGTTTGATTGCCCACGGAGCCGGTGCCAACATGACTGCTTATCCGCGCCGCGCCATGACCTGTGCCTATATGCCCGACGGCAGCACCTTTAATGGACAGCAGAACGTCCTTCCCGATGATTATTTCCAGACCTTGAAGGTTGGAGATTTGCTCAACGACGACCGCATCAACCGCCTGATCTGGCACAACTAAAACGGTGTTTGGGAAGTAAATTCATGGGTTATTGCATGGTTGTTGCTGCTGGGTTCTGCTCAATCAGGAGAGAGTATCCACTCCAGCGGCTTCCACTCCACCTAAACCGCGTAAACTGGCTCGTTTGGTGTTTTAATAGGGAACAAAACAACATCATTTTGCGTCTGAGAATGAAAGGAATAACTTCAGATGTTTACCAGACCCTTGAACAAACGCCTCGTCTTGATCGTTGCCAGCCTGTTTATTTCACTCCTGCTTCTGGCGGGATGCGCCGGCTCTCCGCCCGATGCAGATTCCCCGGCAACCCCTGACCGCAAGGACCGTCTTGAACAGGATTCTCCCAAAACGGAAATTGACAAAGCCATAGATCCGGTGTCTTCAGATGCAGGAAGCCCGGCTGAACCTGACCAGTCGCCCACCATCGCTGAGGTCCCTCCTGTGTTGCTTGAAGCCATCCTTGCCGACCTCATCGAGCGCACCGGCGCAGAAAGAGAATCCATCGAGATACTCCATGGCAAATTCGTGATCTGGAACGACGGTTCGTTGGGCTGTCCGAAACCCGGTGAATTCTATACCCAGGCAATGATCGAAGGTTACCAGGTCATCCTGCGAGTGGGTGAGTCAGAATACGACTACCACGCCTCCGAACGCGGCTCCTTCTTCATTTGCGAAAACAGTGATTTCCTCCCCTTCTCCCGCCCATCTGACCCGGGAGACAATAACGCACCTGAAAAGTAGGCTGACTTCCATATTCAACCTACCCCATTTTCACCCGCCCCTGGTGCACAGGGCTCCTGGTATACCAGGCAGAAGCAAAAAAATCCCCCTATTCTCAACCGTTCCTGGTGAACCAGGCGAGACAAAAAACTCCCCCCCATTTTCACCGCTTTTTGGTGAAAATGGGGGGGACAAAGGGGGGGTTACTTTACTTTCAGCACCAACATTTCAGTCCATTTTGTCGCCCCACCCCGGGCGCCAGAACCGCGGTCACCATTGGTCACCAGCATCACGCCCAGTTCCTGAGTGTTGCCAGGCCACGGTCCAAAGTCGATCACCGCCAGACCCTCTTTATCGAAGGTCCTTCCGGGGATATCATTGGGGATGCCGTAGTACTGCTCACCCAGAGGTGTAACCGTCAGACCTTCGACCCAGTCTCCGGGTCCGCCGTAGTACCAGTCCTGCGTTTCTACAGCCATGTTGACGTTGGTCGCCAGCATGTCCGTTCCGGTTAAGCCAACCTGTTCACCACACACGATCAAAACTGTATTACCGGTGTTGGTCGAGTGTTCAGTGTAGAAGTAACCGACCGCATCACCCGTCGACAGGTCGTATGCGAACGTCAGGTGGCGTCCGTCTGACAGGGTTCCAAACCCGGAGATGTCACTGTTGAATACCAAGTAATCATCGACGCCATCCTGGTCAGTGTCCAGGTAAACGTAGTGGTGTACTGGCATCAGGTGTTCCTGGCGTTCCCAGGTGTTGATTGCGAACACCCACAAGAACGAGTCCTGATCTGAACAGTAACCCGCCGGGACCGGATATGTATTGATACCAATCGCGCGGATGTCCGGCGTCGGTGACTGCTCTCCGCTTCCGCCGGTGGGTTGGTTCTCGCTCAGTGCCAGGAGTGAATACGAATCGACCTGAGCCGTACCAACGCCGGTGTTGAGCATCATTACCTCGTCGACCCCGTCCTGGAATCTCAAACCGAACTGCAGTGGGATCAATCGGGCAGCCTTTCTCGGCAGCACGTGCCACGGCAGGTGGATGGGGTGTTCCCCGTCATCCAGCGTGATATAGCCGTCATATTCATTCAATGTCAGTGCAGCCGGGTTTGCACCCTGGGAGCCGGAGTTCATATAGTTCGCCGGCAGCAGTGAGCCATTGATCGTCATCGTTACCTTGAACAGGGCGTCATTCCCATCCGCTTTCACGGTCACGGTGGATGGCACGCTCAGTGAAACTGCGCCGCTCGCCTCGTCATTCGCATAGCGGAAGCTGGTGGACACGTTATACGTCCTGGCGCTTTCGCTGTAATTGCGCACGCGCACGAACTTGGTCAGCGTCACCCTTTCATCTGCCACATCGATGAAGCCGAAGCCCAGCGCTCCGGTCGGGTCCTGGTTGTCCCATGCCGCCGCTGGAGCCATGATCGCCTGGTCGACGCGCACCTCACCACCGCCAATCCGGGTGATGGGAGCCAGGTCGCCAACCAGTGCGTTGTTCAGGATGTTCGTCTCGGCGTTGTTCATCAACAGCGCCTTCACCTCAACCGGTGACAGCCCATTCCCCAGCCACTTGTAGTAGCTGTTGGATTTCCAGGGCGGGTCAGCGATCTGGTAACCTTCAAGAAGCAGTGCTGCCGCGCCGGTCACCATGGGTGTAGCGCCGGAGGTGCCGCCAAATGCGCCTTCCCCGGTGCCGCTTCCCGCGATAGCAGAGACAGATGCGCCTGGTGCGCCGATTTCGGGCTTGATCAAATGTGTGTTTTCATGTTGTGGACCACGTGACGAGCTGCCCACCATCGAGCCGACCAGATCTATGCCCTTGTCTGGGTCGAAGGTGACCATTGTGTTCGGGATTCCGCTTTTCATCATGTTCGAAACACTCTGGCTGACCATGTAGCCGGGGATATCGATCGGGCGGTCGCCGCCGTCAGCGCCGGAGAATGGCTCACCCGGGGCAACCAGACCGATGATCCCGACCAATCCGCCGCCCTGGCTGATGTTGCTGATCTTCAGGCTGAAGTTGCACGCGCCGCGATCCACCAGCACGATGTAGCCGCTGAGAGAACCGGGTGCGAAGGCTGCACAGCCGTTCAGGTTTCCGCCTGCGCCATCCCCATACATAACGGGTCCCGACATAATCCTGCTCAAAGGCACAGAGTACGACTGGAAAACTGCCGGATACAGACCTGCAATACCGCTTGGCGCCGTCACCTCCATCATTGGCTGGAAGGCGCTGGGAACGTTGGTCTGGGCTACCGACAAAGCTGATTTCGCCGCTGAAGGTGTCCCGTTCACATAGGGTTTGTCCGAGCCGTTTCCGGCTGCCGCCACAGTCAGCACACCAAGGTTTGTGGCGTTGTCAACCGCCGCAGCCAGGTCATCATCGAACGGCTGTCCGTAATCGGATCCCAGGGACATGTTGATAATGTCGACTCTGTCATTGGATAAGCCATCTCCGTTCGGATCTACGGCATATTCCATACCCTGGATCAGGGCAACACCGGAGCAGGCTGTAGATACGGAAGAGCACACTTTCACTGCGTAAAGATCGACGCCCGGCGCCACACCGCCAACACCACCGATGATGTGGGCGACATGTGTTCCGTGACCACCGCCTGGACCCGCATCCAACGGGTCAGGGTCGGGAGCCAGGTTGCCGCTGGGCCACACGCTGCCGACGAAATCGTACCCACCGACAACCTTCGCGGTCGGGAAGCTGCCCGGCTCGATGATCGTCGGATCGTTCGCATCAAATTCATCCGGGTCTCCAGAACCGCCCAGTCCAGCATGCAGGTAGTCGACGCCGCTGTCCAGCACCGCAACCTTGACCCCGCTGCCGTCATAGCCTTCCGCCTGCACAGCCGCCGCGCCGATGTAAGGCACGGTCTCGGAAAGGTAGAGCTCGTAATCTCCGATCCGGTTGATGTGCAAAACATCAGGATCGTCCGCTGCCTGGACAAGTGCATCTGCCTCCGCCTCGACAAACACGGCGTTCAGCACCATCTGCACCTGGCCCAGCACGCGTGCGTTCGGGTCCGCCTGCTTCAAGCGGTTCACGAATGCGTTCTGCTGTTCTTTCGCAGCCAGTTTTGCGGCATCGGTGTCTTCGCCTTTTGCCATGGCGCTTCCGCCCGAATCCGCAGTGAGCTGCACAATCACCTGCTGCTTGCCGGTCGCTCCAAGCAGTTCGCTGTCAAGCGCCATCAAACCTGGATTGTCCATCACCACCGGCTCATCAAGCTTCAATCCGGTAACCGATTCGGGTACATCGCGTCCTTCGAAGCGGCTTGGTCCGCCATCCTGAGCAAGCGCTGTAGTCGTCAGCGCCAGGACCAGGGAAATGACCAAAAGAAAGTTGAAAATTTTACGTTTCATTGGAATTTCTCCTTAGAATTTAAAACACATACAACTACTGGTTTAGTGAATTGTTTGCCAGAAAAAGCCATCATTATTTTATTTTCTTATTTCCCACCTCCATTTTTGCCAGAGTTGCTTCAATTCATTGCACCCTTCTTCATCCAGCGCCAATTTTAATGATCTTTCCCCTGATAGGAATACCTTTTTTAGAACATTAATTATACGAAACGATTCACTGAGAATCTTGTGATCGTTCCTAACAAATATGTTAGGATTTCTAAGACTGGTTTGAAGTTTGTGATTAACATACCTTTTTCGGCTGCCTGTCTACGCACACCCCCAGGCGCTAAACCTCAACTCCCAGCGCAGTACGGATGAAATAACCCAGAATGAAGCTGACAGCCGCCACGCCCAGGCTCAAGCCAGCCATCTCAAAAAAGCGCCTGCGGAAAGGCAGCCCTTTTGCCACCGAAATGTAAAAGTTAAACGCTGCGATGATCAGAATCGCCGTGCACAATACCAGTACCAGGCACAGGTAATAATTTTCGAAAATCAGGTAGGGCAGAATCAGCACCGCTACGGTGAAAATGTAGGCGATGCCCGTGTAAAGTGATGCTTTGATGGGGTCTTTATCCGTTTCTTCAGAGCGAGTCGACAGGTATTCTGAGGTCGCCATCGAGAGTGCTGCGGCAATCCCGGTGATCAACCCGCTCAGGGCGATCAGTTGTGTGTTCTGCAGCGCCAGGGTCAATCCAGCCAGGGCGCCGGTGAGTTCTACCAGGGCATCGTTCAAACCAAGAACTATCGACCCGGTATAACGCAGGCTTTCCTCATCTAGCATTTCGATTAAGGCTTCTTCGTGGGCGTTTTCCTCCTTCAGAAAGGTTTCAATCTCAGCCACCTTTCCTTTTAAATTCGCGTACTCTTTTTGGGCATCCTCTTCACCACCCTCCATTAATTTGATTCCGAAGGTAAAGCCCAGGAGGCGGCTGGTCCAGGTATAAAACCAGATCGAGAAGCGACTGGGTTTTATGTCCTGTCTAGTGTACTTTTTCCACAGGTGGTAGTGCTTGAGTTCGTCAGATGCGATTTTTTCCAGGATTCTGCGGTTTTCTGGCGATTTGGTCACGTTTGCCAGGCGCAGGTAGATATGGTATTCAGTGATTTCGCTGCGCTGGAAGGAAAGGATTTGCCGCTTCAATTCATCCGGGATGTTTTTTTGCTCCAACATCGACTTCTCCCGGCTCAGCTCCTCTTCCAGCTCATCCAATTGCTCCATCATCGCCGCCGGCACAGAGTGCGCCGGCCAACGCAGCTTGAGCTCTGCAATCTGCTTCTCGAGTTCTTCAATTTTTTCTGTTGTCATGGCGCCACCTGGTGACTTATTCTAACCGTATTTTTTAGTATTGACGGCTGCAAGTGACATCCGTCAGTAGTACTTAAACATCGCTTGCGTTTATAATTCTCCCGCGGCTCTCTGGTTAATCCTCAAGACATTTATGGCATGTTCAAGATAATTCTACTGCAGGGGCTGGGCAAATTCAAGAAAGGTAGGTTTTAACAATGACCCAAAAACAAAATCCAATTCAAGCTGTTCAGGAACACGGGCAGTCCATCTGGTATGACAACATCCGCCGTTCGATGCTGGCTTCCGGCGAGCTTTGGGCGCTGGCACAGGACGGCATCATGGGGGTAACTTCAAACCCCACCATTTTCGAGAAAGCCATTGCCGGCAGCCAGGATTACGACCAGACTCTGCTGCACCTGGCAGACCAGGCATTGTCGTCTGACGAATTGTTCGAGATCCTGGCAGTCGAGGATATCCGTGCCGCTGCAGACATCATGCGCCCGGTTTATGAACGCACATCAGGTCAGGATGGGTTTGTCAGCCTCGAAGTACGCCCGTCCCTGGCGCACGAATATCAGGCTACTGTTGATGAAGCCATCCGTTTGTTCAACACGCTTGACCGCCCCAATGTGATGATCAAGGTGCCTGCTACTGCCGCCGGCATCCGTGCCGTTGAATCCTTAATCGCCGCTGGCGCTAACATCAACGTCACCCTGATCTTCTCCGTGCAGCAGTATATCGCCGTCGCCGAGGCATATATTTCCGGACTTGAGCAACGCGCCGCCGCAGGTAAACCTGTCCACGGCATCGCCTCGGTGGCTTCCTTTTTCGTCTCGCGCATCGATTCCGCAGTGGACCCGCAGCTTGAATCAGCCGGCGCAGACGCTCTCCTGGGCAGGATCGCCATTGCCAATGCGAAAGTCGCCTATGCCCGTTTCGAGTCAATTTTCAACGGAGACCGCTGGCAGCGCCTCGCCGCCCTTGGCGCTCGTGTGCAGCGACCGCTTTGGGCGAGCACCGGCACCAAGAATCCTGCTTACCCGGACACTCTATATATTGATGCCTTGATCGGTCCGCACACCGTCAACACCGTCCCTCCCGCCACCCTCCAGGCGTTCAAGGATCACGGGAAGGTCTCTCGAACGGTTGATTCTGGGCAGGCAATAGCGGTTGCTGACCTTGAAAAATTACAAGAATTGGGCATAGATATTAACGCGGTTTCCAATAAACTGCTGGATGATGGCGTTGCTTCTTTTGCGAATTCCTACGATGCCCTGGTATTGAGCATCGAGACCAAGCTCGCCGAATTGAAAAATGAACCAGCTTAAAGCGCACCTTGGACCATACCACGAACAGGTATTGGCAGGATTGGATCAGTTGCGCCAGTCGCGCATCCTGCCGCGTATCTGGGCGCAGGACCATACCGTCTGGAGTAAGTCTCCGGTTGAGATCACTAACCGCCTGGGTTGGCTGCACAGCCCGGACAACATGCCAGCCGCGCTCCCCAGGATCAACATGTTTGTTCAGGAAATCCGCTCTGCAGGTTTTACCCACGCCCTGCTGCTGGGCATGGGCGGCTCCAGCCTGGCGCCTGAAATGTTCCGTAATTCCTTCGGCGTCAGGGCAGGTTTCCTCGACCTGGCGGTTTTGGACAGCACCGACCCGGGCGCTGTACAGGCGCAGGCAGCCAGACTCGACCTGCAGCGCACGCTCTTCATTGTCTCGACCAAATCCGGAGGGACGGTAGAAACCATCTCGTTTTTTAAGTTTTTCTACAACCAGGTCCAGGCTCTTGTGGGGGGCGATCGGGTTGGGGAGCACTTCATCGCCATCACCGACCCGGGCAGCGGGCTGGCGAAAGTGGCTGAAAAGTACCGCTTCCGGCAGGTGTTTGAAAATGACCCCAACATCGGCGGGCGCTATTCCGCCCTGTCCTATTTCGGGCTGCTGCCAGCCGCCCTGGTTGGCGTGGACCTGCAGCTGCTGCTGGATCGCGCCCAGGCAGCTGCCACCCGCAGCCGTCAGGGTTTGCAGGATCCAGGCGAATACCTGGGCGCAGTTCTCGGGCAGCTGGCTCTGGCGGGTCGCGACAAGTTGACCCTGGTGATGTCAGACGCCATTGCTGGCTTTGCCGATTGGGTCGAGCAGCTGGTAGCAGAGAGCACCGGCAAGGATGGGAAGGGCATCGTGCCTGTTGTCGGTGAGGCATTGGCTGCGCCGCAGGACTATGCAGATGATCGTTTATTCGTGCATCTTCATTTGAAATCGGATTTAACTCAGACCGGTCTTGAGCATCAAGCTCAAGCTGAGCCTCAAGCTCAAGCTGAGCCCAAAGCTCAAGCTGAGCCCAAAGCTCAAGCTGAGCCTCAGGCTCAAGCTGAGCCCGATGCCTTGCATGCGTTGCAGCAGGCAGGTCATCCCGTTATCCACATGCAGCTGGAGGATGTCTACGACCTCGGCGCCCAGATATTCATCTGGGAAATCGCCACCGCAGTTGCCGGTCACTGCCTGGGCATCCAGCCCTTCGACCAGCCAGATGTTGAGTCTGCCAAGGTCCTCGCCCGGCAGATGGTCTCTCAATACCAGCAGGATGGTGCCCTCCCCAAACAAGAACCGGATTTTCAGCAGGGAGGAATCAGTATTTTCGCCGGTCCTTCAATGAGCTTTTCCTCAGACGCGCCGGGCGAGATCCTGCGCCAATTCCTGGCTTCGGCGCGCCCGGGCGATTACGTCTCCCTCCAGGCTTACCTCCAGCCTCTGCCGGAAATCGATGCCATGTTGAATCGCCTGCGCGCGCATATCCGCTTGAAGACGCGGCTGGCGACCACCCTTGGCTACGGTCCCCGCTTCCTGCATTCCACCGGGCAGCTGCACAAAGGCGATGCAGGCAATGGCTTGTTTATCCAGTTCACACACGTGCCCTCGCACGACTTGCCCATCCCGGATGAGGCTGGTTCAAGCGGTACAGCCATCAGCTTTGGCGTGCTCGAGCTTGCCCAGGCAATGGGCGACCGCCAGGCATTGCTGGACAAGCGCCGCCGCATCATCCGCTTCCATTTCGAGGGGAATGCGCTCAAGGCGCTTGAAGAGCTGATCAGCCAGTTGCAGTGATCCTGGAAAGGGAAAGTTGTGTTTGTGTATAGTAGTAGAGATAAATTGCTGGCAGGTTGGCTTCGACCGGAAGGATGTGCGAATGAAGAAAATATCCAGGCGTGAATTTATCAGGCTCGCGGCCGCTGGATTCGGCGCCCTTGCGCTTGAGCCGCTGCTCTCCGCCTGCGAGCGGGTGCCTCCAACCGGGCTGCCTGCTGCCCAGTCGCCCACCGCAGCGGCAACGTCCAGCCCCACTCCCCAACCCTCATCCACCTCAACCCCCGAGCCTACCCTCGAACCGACAGCCACCCCCACGTTCACCCCGCAGCCAACCGAGACGCCGACACCGACCGCAACGATGCCGCCACCGCCGGAGCCGGTGGGGCTTATGGACGAAAACGCCGCCCGCACTGACTATGACGGGGAGACCTGGACGGTGTACAACCAGAACGGTCAGGTAACTGCCAGGTGGAACCCGGAAACCGAAGACTGGGACTACAATCCCGAAAACATGACCCGGAAAATTGCGGTTTTTGGCAGGGCTGAAATGTTTGGCATACCGACTATCCCCGCTGAGATGACCCAATTCATGCCAGTTGACCCCGAGGACAAGCAGGACTTGATGTTTAGGGTGCAGGACGAAAACGGCAACCTGATCCCGGCACCCTTTGGGTTTGTCAGGACATCAGGCAAAGACACCGCAAATACTGTAGCTGAAATTTTTCTGCTCAGGTACAGGGGGCTGGTACAGGGGAAGGATATGGGGCCATACAAGAATTGGTTTGCGGTCCTGGAATGCCCGATTTCGCCTGACCGGTCTGTATTTGTGCTCCACTGGCTGACAGATCAGGAAAACAGTGAAGGTTCAGCGGTAACAGTAGATAGAGACCTGACACCCTTATTTGCAGGAGAGCCACTTAATAATACAATTATAAATAGCAAAGTAAGTAGAATTTCGCAGGCGGAAGTGCTGGAAATTTTCCGGAATTTTGAAGTCGGCCGGCAGCTGCTGCAGTTTTATCATAATGTCAAAGACGGTCCTCAATCTGAGCCGGTGAGAAGCCTGAAGGAGGCCATACTAAGCGGGACAGTTCCCCTAAACACAACCATAGATCATGATAATGGTACTATATTTGGTGATGATCTTCATTTTTTCAAAAAATAAACAATAATTGTCTTGCTGGGGAGCAGGTTTCTAAAAACAACATAGGAGTTCAATATTGTATCCGGGCGGGTATCTGCTAAACTAGGAATATATGGGTGAACTCAGGCTTCCAAGGGCGGTATATTCAGCGGCTTGCTTTCTGCTAGCGATAGCCATCGTTCCCAAAATTTCTCAAACATATGCTGACATATGTTCTCCGACCAGGGTGGTCTACCAGCGCGCGTGTCAGAACTGATGCAAAAACTATATGTGTAAGGTGGAAAGATTGTGGATATAACGAGGACTGCCGCGACAGTGGTGTCAGAACAACCTAAGCCGGCAGTGCGACACAAACGAAGACTGTAATTCTGGGGGGCCATATCCGACTTATGACGGCCCCTGCGGCCCGGTCTGCCTGGAGGTGACCGACGACAGCGGCGGAGAGTATTGCGTCGATACCGGGAATATTGATGTACAGTGTACCGGCGAGTTTGATACTCCGAGCTGTGTTTACGCCGGACCTCTCAACGAGTGCGACAGATGATCCAAATGACGGTTCATGCCTGAATACTACTATAAATGTCAATTACGGCTGCTGGATACTGGAGCCATCAGTTGCTCCCAGCACTTCTCCCGGAGCTACAAACACCCCCAGACCCACTTCGCCACCCGTAGCTACTCCGACACAGGCAGCCAACGGCTGTCCGACGGGCAGTATCTCCACCCCCTCCACGCTTTGCAGCCGCCTGACGTACTCCTCGATGGGCACGGAGATCACCGGCTGGTTGTGTTAAAATACGCTTAAAGGCTTGGTCATGAAAATTGATATTGATATTGCATCAGAAACTATGACATCCTTCTGCCAGAAATGGATGATCACCGAATTATGTCTGTTTGGCTCCGTCTTGCGCGACGATTTTGGACCAGGTAGCGATATTGACGTTCTGGTTACTTTTTCTACTGAAGCTCGCTGGAGCTTGTTCGATCTGGTTCAAATTGAAAATGAGCTCAGCCAGCTGCTTAAACGGAAAGTCGATCTGGTTGAGCGAGAAGCGGTCGCACGCAGCCCGAACTATATTCGCCGGAAAAATATTTTGGAGAGCGCCAAAGTGATTTATGCAGCGCGATGATAACGCTTACCTGCTGGATATCCTCATTGCTGCCAGGAAAGCAATGGGTTATCTGGAGGCAGTTACCTGGGAGGATTTCGAATTGAGTGAACTCCATCAGGATGCAGTCATGCGTACACTGGAAATTATCGGTGAGGCAGCTAACCGTGTTTCCGAAACCAAGAGAGAATCACTTCCGGAAATCCCCTGGATGCAAATCATAGGGATGCGAAACCGGTTGGTTCACGAATATTTCCGCATCAACCTGGAAGCTGTCTGGGACACTGTGAAGCAGGATTTACAGGAATTGGTGAATACACTTGAACCTCTGGTACCGAAGGAAAATGAACTTTAGTCCAAAGACCATCATTAAAAATCTGTGGAAATCTGTGCCATCTGTGGTTAAAAATATCCACTCTAAAACATATCGGTATCTAACAGCCCGACATTCGCCTCATTCGCCCATTCGTTTCATTCGTATTAAAAACCTCCCCGGGCTTCTCGAATACATACAGCTCCGCAATCTCCATCTCCGCCGGGAGACAGTATCAATCTGCTTCACAGTCGTTATTCCCCAAAGGATTGTGACGATTTACGGACGAATGACACCTGACAGCGAGGCAGAGGTTTTGTATATTAAAAGCGAGGCAAGGATAGACTGGTTGATCCTAACCGGAAGGATGTGCGGATGAAGAAAATATCCAGGCGTGAATTTATCAGGCTCGCGGCAGCTGGATTCGGCGCCCTTGCGCTTGAGCCGCTGCTCTCCGCCTGCGAGCGGGTGCCTCCAACCGGGCTGCCTGCTGCCCAGTCGCCCACCGCAGCGGCAACGTCCAGCCCCACTCCCCAACCCTCATCCACCTCAACCCCCGAGCCTACCCTCGAACCGACAGCCACCCCCACGTTCACCCCGCAGCCCACCGAGACGCCGACACCGACCGCAACGATGCCGCCTCCACCGGAGCCGGTGGGGCTTATGGACGCGATATTTTTCTATGGGTGACACACAGGACCGTCCGCAGATATTAAGCGTTACTCCCAATATTATAGATATAAACGGTTTGGATGAGGCAAGCGGTTACAAAGATGTACGGATCGTGGCCACGTATTCAGATTCAGACGGTGCCAGCGCAATTGAGCGCGGATATGTAGGCATGTCGCAGTGCAGTATCAATCCGGGAGCGGCTTATGGTAGCAATTTCGAGCATAATTTCGCCAATTATTTCGGCGCTTACTATAATATCACCGGCGCGTGGGGAGGGGTGGCTACAAATAACGCCGCAGCTTTATGTGACGGAAACACTGATGGGTCAGGCTCCCCATGGACCAGCTTCTGGGCTGAGGCAGGTCATGAATTGCCCATGTCAAACCCCAACAGCATGATAACCGTGATGAGCCACACCAGAGTGCCAAACGTAGTTAATAAAACCATTGACTTCATCTGGAATTTGAGAATTGACACCAATATCAGCGCCGGGACTTATTACTATCACGGCATGGTTTCAGAGACGGCTGCAGCCGGAGGCAGCTATCAGAACCATGGCAAAGCCAGTTGGAGCGAACCATATTGGACTGGCGCGAACCCCTACCAGACCGTTTTTGCATAAAACTCAGCCATCCTCCCATCAGACGTCAGCAAAGGACACTCGAAACGCGCCGCCAGTGCCACGATCGTGCGGTCTGCCGGGTCGCGGTGCTCCCATTCGAGGTTCAGGTTGTCCAGCCAATCCTGCACATCGACGGGCAGTATCTCCAACCCGTCTACGCTTTGCAGCCGCCTGACGTACTCCTCGATGGGCAGTGGGATTATCAGCTTCTTGCGCTTGACCTTCAGCCCAATTTCCCAAACTGAAATCGAGCTGACCAGGATGCGGTCTGCCTGGGAGATAGCCTGTTTTGCGGGTCCGGATAACGCCTCTGGGTCCAGGGTCCAGTAAAGCAGAGCCGATGTGTCCAGGACGATCACTCAGGCCTCTTCCCATTCAGCCAGGGTGGGCTCATTGATATTTTCCAGGTAGGTGACTTTGCCCTGCACCTTGCCAAACAATTCCTGAACGGAACTCTTCGGCTTGATCGGCGATATTTTCAGCACCGGTGTTCCGTGATCCGTGACGATCAACTCACCTCCGCTTGCTTCCAGCTCCCGGAATACTTCCAGCATCTTTGCTTTCAATTTGCTTTTCGATATTGTATTTTCCATCCATGTACTCCAATATAATGACCATAGTCATTACTATAGTCATTATAAATCAGGAACTATTTACCTGTCAATATCACCTCTCACAACATTCGCCTCATTCGCCCATTCGTTTCATTCGTATTAAAACCTCCCCGGGCTTCTCGCATACATACAGCTCCGCAATCTCCATCTCCGCCGGGAGACAGTATCAAACTGCTTCACAGTCGTGATTGTCCAAAGGATTGTGACGATTTACGGACGAATGACACCTGACAGCGAGGCAGAGGTTTTGTATATTAAAAGCGTGGCAAGGATAAACTGGTTGATCCTAATCGGAAGGGAGTAACATGAAGAAAATATCCAGGCGAGATTTTGTGAAGATTGCCGCTGCTGGTCTGGGCGCTATAGCGCTCGAGCCCCTGCTCTCCGCCTGCAAGCCCCAGGAAGTGGCTGTTCCTGTCACCGCTCCAACGGTGCAGCCAACAACCCCCGAGCCAGCGAAGACCGCAAACGGTCCCGATCTGGTCGTGGCGCGCAACCTTGAGCCGGAAGAGCTGGTGCGCAGGGCCCTGGCTGCCCTGGGAGGGATGCAGCGCTTCGTGCCCAAAGGCGCCAGCGTGATCGTCAAGCCCAATATCTGCGTGGCGTACCACACCTACGAATACGCCGCCACCACCAACCCCTGGGTGGTCGCAGCCCTGGTGCGGTTAGCCCTCGAAGCTGGGGCGCGGCAGCGTGCAGGTGATGGATTACCCCTTTGGCGGCTCCGCCGAGGAAGCCTACGTGAAGAGCGGCATCCAGGAGCAGGTGCAGGCTGCCGGCGGTGAGATGGTGTCCATGCCTCGCTTCAAATACGCCGAGGTGAACCTTCCTGATGCGGTTGACCTCAAGAGCACCCAGGCATTTCAGGATGCCCTCGACGCCGATGTGCTCATCGACGTGCCCATCGCCAAACACCACGGCTCTGCCCGCCTGACCCTGGGGATGAAAAACCTGATGGGGCTGGTCCTCGACCGCGGCGCCATCCACCAGGACCTGGGGCAGCGCATTGCCGACCTCGCCAGCCTGTTCCGCCCGGCATTGACGGTCGTGGACGCCGTGCGCATCCTCAAGGCGCACGGTCCCTCCGGCGGGGACTTGAATGATGTCCAGCAGCTGGATACGCTCATCGCCAGCGCCGACATCGTCGCCGCCGACAGCTACGCCGCCACCCTGTTCGGCATGCAGCCCGGCGATATCGCCTACGTTGCCGCAGCCTCCCGCATGGGTCTCGGGCGCAGCGACCTGGAGAACCTCAAGATTGAAGAGATCTCGTAAAGGAAAAGCTGCAGGCATTTCGCCATCGTCCAGCCGCTGGATCGTTGCCAGGAAAGTCGTCCAGTATGCCTGCCTGCTGGCTTTTATCGTCCTGTTCTTCGCTGCACGTCGCAGCGGGCTCGGGTCCACCCAGGATTCCCTCCCTGGATGGGTCAACCTGCCCATGCGCCTGGACCCCCTGCTCATCCTGGCAAACCTGTTCTCCAGCCGCGTCTTCCTGGCAGGCTCAGCCTTAGCCCTGCTCACGATTCTCCTGACCCTGGTCTTCGGGCGCGCCTGGTGCGGCTGGGTCTGCCCCCTGGGCACCCTCCTCGATCTTTTCTCGCTGAAGCGCTGGCGCGGGCATCGCCAGCCGCCTTCTGAAAACTGGCGCGCTGCCAAGTACGGCTTGCTGATCGTGATCCTGGTCGCCGCGCTGCTGGGCAACCTGGCGCTGCTCGCCCTCGATCCCCTCACCCTCCTCTTCCGCACCCTCACCACCAGCCTGCTGCCGGCTCTGGATTGGGCATTCACCCGCCTGGAGATCTTTCTTTACCCGCTTCCCTTCCTGTCCGGTGCAGTGTCAACCCTGGATGGCTGGATCCGTCCGCTCATCCTTCCCTCCGAGCCGGTTTATTACCGCAATGTGATCGTATTCACGGGCATCTTCCTCGGCGTGATCGCCCTCAACCTGCTGGCAGAGCGCTTCTGGTGCCGCTACCTTTGCCCTCTCGGCGCCATGCTCGGGCTGTTTTCCAAGGTCGCCCTGTTCCGCCGCCAGGTGGGAGAGGACTGCCGCGGCTGTGCCCTGTGCGAGAAATCCTGCCCCACCGGCACCATCGATCCGCAGAAGGGCTACTCCAGCGACCCGGCTGAGTGCACCATGTGCCTGGACTGCCTGGAAGCCTGCCCGCGCAGCCTGATCGCCTTCCAGCCGCGCCTGTCGGCAGCGCCCTGGAACCATTACGACCCCGGGCGCAGGGAGTTCTTGCTCTCCGCGGGCGCCGCCATCGCCGCTCTGGCGCTGCTGCGTTCCAGCAGCCTGGCAAAGCGCCAGCCCCCGCACCTGCTTCGCCCGCCTGGCTCGCGCGAAAGCAACCAGGATGCGCTGGAGATGGAGCGCTGCATCCGCTGCGGGGAGTGCCTGCGCGCCTGCCCGACCAGCGCACTTCAGCCTGCCATGCTTGAAGCCGGATTTCAAGGGCACGCTACCCCGCTCCTCGTCCCCCGCCTGGGTTACTGTGACTATGCCTGCAACGCCTGCGGTCAGATCTGCCCGGTGCAGGCGATTCCCCCTCTGAGCCTGGAGCAGAAACGCACACAGGTTATCGGCAAAGCTTACATCGACCAGAACCGCTGTATCCCCTGGGCAGACCAGCAGACCTGCCTCGTCTGCGAAGAGATGTGCCCCATCCCCGAGAAAGCCATCCTCCTCGAGACGCAGGAAGTGTACAATGCGCAGGGAGAGCGGGTCAGCGTGCAGGTTCCCCGGGTAGTGCGCGAGCGTTGTATCGGCTGCGGCATCTGCGAATACAAGTGCCCCCTCAACGGCGAGGCCGCCATCCGCGTCTTTGTCCCCCAGACCTTCATTCCCTTTTAACGCCCGAGTATTAAAAATAATATTTCTTTGCCATATTTGTTTTAATCGCTTATTCGAAACATTCGTGTTAAAAATCCCCCCATTCCACCCGGATTTGAAACCGGTATAATGAGCACTCACCTTAGAATCCCAGGAGGCAACCAGCTCATGCCGAAAGCAGCATTCGAAGTATTTCCCCAAAGCACGATTACCTTCCTCCAGCAGCTGGAGCAGAATAACAACCGTGAGTGGTTCGCTCAACACAAGCAGGAATACATTGACAACGTCCAGGTCCCTTCCCTGGCGTTCATTGAAGCGATGGCGGCACGCCTGAAAGGCATCTCACCCAATATCGTCTTCGATACCCGCACCAACGGCTCCGGATCCCTGATGCGCATCTACCGTGACGTCCGCTTCAGCCCTGATAAAACTCCTTTCAACACCAATCTGGGCATCGTTTTCTGGGAGGGTGAGGGCAGGAAAAACGAAAATCCGGGGTTCTACTTCGATGTGGAAACCAGGGGGGTGGGCTTTTACGCGGGCATGTACGGCTTCAATAAGGAGATGCTGGAGGCATTCCGCTCTGCAGTCCTGGATGAAGAAATGGGTGCGGAGCTCGAAACCGCCCTCCAGTCCGTACGCTCAGCCGGATACCAGGTGGGCGGTGAGCATTTCAAGCGTGTGCCGCGCGGCTTCGATCCCGACCACCCGCGCGCCCACCTGCTTTTATATAACACCCTCTATGCCTGGATCATGGAGCCGGACCCCTTCCTGATCACCCGTCCGGGTCTGCTGGACCTGGCTTTCAACCACTGGCAGAAGATGGCGCCCATCCACCGCTGGTTGGTGAAGTTGACATGTTTTTCTCCTTTATGAATATCTCGAAATTCAGTCTCTAAAGCCATAACATTTTTGCCATTTTTTCGACCTATTGGTTAAAGATACATGATCAGGTTCGGCATTTTGGTTCTATAAGGAGAAAAAATGTTCAAAAAAATAATGATCGCATTGCTTTTGGTCTCGTTCGCAGCGGTTGGCATTTTCAGCGTAGCTAATGGTGCCGGTTCGTGGAGTCCGTTCCAGAATCAGGATCAGGCGGCAAAGTTGGTTGTGCAATCTGCGGAAACATCCGATGAATATCTCGATTTCGTTCAGGAGAGCATCTTCCTTGTTGGTGGCGACCTGGACGATTTAGAGAATCCGCAGGATGATCTGGAAGATGGCGAAGAAGAATTCAACCCGGAAGAGGATGTATATTGCAATGGAACTGCGACAAGTCCACATCCCGTAGGCACAAAACTGGCAGAGCTGTACCTGGTTTCTTATGAGGAAATCATGAGCTGGTACTGCCTCGGCTGGGGTTTTGGTGAGATTGCCATCGCCTACACCATCAGCATGGACAGCCTGACTCCGGTCGCCGACCTCTTCGCCATGCATGAATCCGGCATGGGCTGGGGCGAGATCATGATGGAGCTCGGGTATGAACCGGGCGATTTCCCCAAGAAATTAAAACTTGCTCAACAGGAAAAGAATTGGTGCGAAGTTGATCTTGAGTTTTCGAAAATTGCCAGGCTTGCTGAAAAGCTGGGTCTTGCCACCGAGGAAGTGACCGCTTGGTTGTGCGAAGACAGCGCCAATATCGGCATGTTGCAAAAGGCGGCAAGCCTCGCTGCCGAATTGGGCGTCCCCCTCGACGAGATCATCGCTAAACGTCAGGATGGGATGTCCTGGGGCGAGATCTTCAAGGAATACGACAAGATTCCTGCCAACCACAACCAGGAAAAGAAAGGGGAACCAAACCCCTCAACGTCGAACAAAAATCAATCCAATCCTGGGAATTCACCGGACAACGGTAACAAGAACGGTTCGCAGAAAAACGGCAAGTCAAAACCATAGCCCTCCTGCCTCGCACCCAGTTTAAAGACCCGAAGGATTTTCAAAACCCTTCGGGTCTGCATATCTGCATATCCCCCCTTTAGGGGGGATTGAGGGGGGTGCCTTTAGTGGGGATTGAGGGGGGTGCCTTTAGGGGGGATTGAGGGGGGTCACCATCGCCCTGCCTCGTGCCTTCTCCGGGTACCTCATCTCCATCAATGAAACTCCCACCCCGTACGTGATGAAATCTCCGATTGGCTCGATCGCGATCACCGCAGTGGAATCCAAAATATTACTGTCCAGTTCGAGTCCTCGGAACAGTGCCTTCAGAACATCCTCGCCGACCTCGTCAGGCTTGAGCAGGCTTGCCTTGCCCGAAAACGAGATCGTCGCCGCTGGAATTTTTATCCACGGCATCAAGGGTATCCGTTTGGCGATCGCCACGGTCAAAGAGACACTGGGGTTGCTGCGGATATGCCGTACTTTCCACGCGTCTTTCTCTGAAGAGACATAAAGCTTCTGCTCATTCACGATATACACAACGCCAACCGTGCGCGCCTCGCCCTTTGCTGTCACCATTCCCAGGACGGCGAAGATTTCTTTCTCCAGTTCCTTCCAGACAAGCTCGCTGGTGATTTGGTTTGCCATTAAAAAGCTCCTTTAGTTTGTTTATTTGCCTGCACTGAACGAAAAGCGGATTGCGTTTCGCGCGCAGTTGTCCACGCAGGTCCCGCACAGGATACATTCCGAGTTTTCCATTTTTCCCAACTGCACCATGCCGTTCACGTCCAGGCTCATCGGGCAGTTCTTTGTGCACAGTCTTGCAGTCCTTGCAGGCGGATGCGTCTGCCTTCAGCCGCAGTGAGGGCCAGTCGAAGCGGTTGCGCACCCAGCGCCCGATCATCATGAACGGCGCCATCCAGCAGATGGTATGGCAGCCAGCCCTCCGTCCGGCGATGACCGCCACAACCGACGAACAGGGCGATCACGAAATAGTAGATGATGTAGGCAAAAAGGATCGGGCGGTCTGGTGAGCCTGCCACCGAGATGCCGTTCTCGGTGTGGTAGAAGAGGTCGACGCTGGAATAACCACCCGCACGAACCGCCAGAAAGAACGATCAGGCTGACCCACGGGACCCAGATCAGCCACTTGATCCAGTCGATCCTGCGCCCATTCACCGCTTTGTTGTTGACCGGCTCGACGATCTCCTGCATCCCCCCGCCCGGGCACACCCACCCGCACCAGGCGCGCCCCAGGAACAGCGACGAGACGAACATCAGCCCGAACATGATCAGGCTGCCGTTGACGATCCCGTTCATGGCCCCGTCGATGATGACATACGGTGAAAGAAAGTTCATCGTGATCGGGAAGGACAGGAAAGCAGGATCACAATCCCCTTGCGGATACGTTGACGCAGTGGTAGTTGTTTGTTCATTGCCATCTCAATCTCCTATTCTTGCGGTACTTCGCCGTTTCGGATGCGTGTCGATGACATTTTCAGCCCATTCCAGGTTGGCGCGCAGGTTACGCATGCCGTTGTCCAGCGTCAGCATCCAGAAGAAAGTGCTCGCGTGGTGATGGGATTTCATGCTTGTACGGCCTCGATGCTTACCGGGCACCTGTTCATACTGGGCCAGGATGGCGCGCATGATCGATGGCATAATCCTTCGAATTTGGCCAGAAGCCTCATCGTCGCGCGATCATGCCCAGCGAAAGAAGACCTGGATGAGCGGTGCGCTGCGTGGCTCCATCCATCGGCGGCGGACCCGCCAGCCACTTGCAGCAATTCAGCCCGTCCATCAGCGGTGATGTGATAGACCTTGCGGTCCGGGCGGTTTTCCTGGTCGACCTTTTCCACCTGCGCATAACCTTGTTCGGTCAGGCGGTTGAGGGTGCGGTAGATCTGGCTCTGGTCGGCGGGCCAGAAGTGCTGCACGGAAGTGTCAAAGATTTTCTTCAGATCATAGCCCGAGTAGGGGTGGTAGTTGAGAAATCCGAGGATTGCATGTTCAAGCGACATACAAGACACTCCTTATATAAGACTATACATATATAATATTAGTATAATAGTAAAATTGTCTTACGTCAAGACCGCAGCTTAGAAAAAATAGGAGATAACATTCGTCTGTATTTTTAGGTTTTATCAAGTTGGAACGCCTTTTAGCGTTTTTATTCCCCCAATAAGAGGATAACAATTCATTGAATAAAGATTATCCCACCATGCGGCACCATTCGATGGTTTCCCGAACAGCCTGTACCATCGAGGTGGGTTTGATCCCAAACGCCTGTTCAGCTTTGCTGCTGTCGATGACATACGGAGAAGTCCACTGCAAACATCATCTCACCAACCTCCGCAATTTCTTTATTGAATAATCCCAGCAGCCGAATCATCAAGGGTCCACCATAACGGATCTTTACAGGTGTGCCCAGTTCAGCAGCGAGCATCTGCATGAAATCATCCTGCGTCACTGGCGGATTGGTTGGTGCGAACCAGACTTCCCCCATGGCATCATCATGGGTGCCGAGAGTTGCCAGCAATCTTCCAAAATCCGCCAGGTAGGTAAAGGAATGCGGCTGGTCTCTCCTCCCCACCAGGTTGGCGGTTTTCCCCTGAACCAAAGGCAGGATCGTGTATTCGGTGAAATCAAAATCATCCGGACCGAAGAAATCGGACGCTCTGCCAACCGCCGCCCTGACTCTGCCCTTCTCGTGCGCCTCCTGTACTGCGCGTGCCATCTCCGCCCGGACATTGCCCTTGCGGGTATTCGCTGCGATTGGTGACTCCTCGCGAAGTATCCCTTTGAAATGCCCGTACATGTAAAGATTGTCACCCACCACCAGCTTCGCCCCATTTCTAGATGCGGTTTCCAGAATAGCTGTCTGGAGAGGCGGGAATTTTTCCGCCCATTCGTAATACTCGGGTTGCGCGCACTGGTAGATAGTCGTGGCATCCATGGTGATTTTCACGTTATTCTCCAGGTCATACGCATCCGCAGCGATGACCTCCACGCCCTTCGGCAGCCTGTCTGACTTTCCGGTGCGATTGACCATTCGCACCCTCTTCCCCTGGCTGGCAAGTTCACGCTGCTGTCCATTTGCCCAGGGGTCCAGTGCCAAAAATCACGTGCAGTTCATTCATTCTGTTGTCCTCTTTCATTGATAAAATATTGGATTTTTATGTGTTCGATCTCGCGGCGAAAAACATCGCCCGGATCGGTGATAAAAGAAGGCATGTGCCCTCCAATCTCCATCGATACCAGCCCGTGCACCCGGCTCCAGATGACCAGCGCCGCATACAGCACCTCTATTTCTGCGTTTCCGGCGACCTGGCTGCCAGGCAGCCAGCATGGCTTTGAGTTCCGGCGTCCTCGTGGTTGCCGGATCTACCCGCATCCTGCCAGACTGGTAGGTGGCAAGCAGTGTCATGATCAGTGGTTTCAGGGCACCCGACGCAGCGGGAAGTGTGATCTCTTCTGGTGCGTGGTAACCCGGGATCGGTGTGCCGAAGATCAGCTGGTATCGCTGCGGGTATGTAATCCCCCAGTTCCGGTATGCCAGTCCCAGTTCTGTGATCCTTTCCTCATGCTTCATCCGGCTTAATTTTCTCCATCCTCTGTTTCCCCAAGAAGGATGACGAACAAAGCGTCCACGATTAGCGCTGTCACCAGCGCATCACGGTCGGGATAATAGTTATAGATCGCCGGGGCTGTAATGCCCAGCTTTCGGGCGATCGCCCTAAGGCTTAGTGCAGCCGTTCCCGCTTCTGCAATTTGTTCCCAGGCGGTAGCTTTGATGCTTTCCGCCAGATTGGGAAGTTGGTCGTTTTTTCGATCGGTCGAGCGTGACATGTTTTATCCTTATAAATAAACACTGTAATATATACTCAGCGTTTATTTAATTTTTGTCAAGGGCGAATATTTCTCAACCGCAAAAAAGTTGAGAATAGGTTTGGACTTTTTCTTACCTGGGAAGGAGACCTCCGTCACTTCGACTGGATTTCCTGGGTTGATCGGTCCATAATGATCATCAGAGATGTACCACGGGGAAAAATAAAAAACAGGACAGCTGATATTCACCTGTCCTGCTCTGGTTCGCCAAAATAGGGGCGTTTTATATGGGCATTACTTCCTGTGCCTGCGGTCCTTTCGCTGCCTGAACAACGGTGAACTCAACCCGCTGTCCTTCGGTGAGGGACTTATAGCCTTCACCAACGATGGCATTGAAATGGACAAAAACGTCCCCGCCTGCATCGCGCTCGATGAAGCCGTAGCCTTTTGTAGCATTGAACCATTTAACCGTACCTTGCTCTTTCGCCATAATGTGGAACTCCTTGAATCTAAAAAAAAGTCACTATGTTTTGCACAGGTTCCAAATCAAAGGCTGAGCTTTTTATCAGAACTTCTGTATAAACACTGCTTTAGTTTAGCATAAAATGAGTGACCACGCTATATCATTTTATAGATTTCTGGGGATATTTTATTGTACACGAGCAAGCTTGCGCCGCTCTAATGGGTGTCCCAGGAGCTTTTCAATCGTACGCACCATGGCTGCGTCGTCCTGCGTGGTGAGTGAGAGAGCTGTACCCAGTTTTTCCATCCTGCCTGTACGCCCAATACGGTGCGTATAAGCGACAGCGGTGTCAGGCATATCATAATTAATCACATGAGATATTTGCGAAACATCGATACCCCTGGAAGCAATATCTGTCGCCACCAGGATTTTGATTTTACCGCTGCGGAAACCGTTCATCGCCTGCTCTCGCCGAGTTTGTGAAAGGTTACCTTGCAGTGAGGTTGCAGGCAGCCCTGCCTGTTCCAGTGTCCTGGCAAGTTTTTTGGCACGGTGTTTCGTGCGCGTGAAAACCAGCACTTTACCACTGCCACTCTGGCGTAGGATTTCCATCAGCAGTTCCGGTTTTTTGCTTTGCTCTACCGGGTACTGGGCATGACCGACGGTATCAACAGGCTGAGAATCACCCAGTTCGATCGCTACAGGTTTCTTTAAAAACTCATTCGCCAGCGAACGGATTTCCTTGGGCATGGTCGCAGAGAAGAGCAGTGTCTGGCGGTTTGAAGGCAGTTGATTCAGGATGCGCCTTATGTCGGGCAAAAAACCCATATCAAACATCTGATCGGCTTCATCCAGGACCAGGATTTCAATATTATTCAAGTTGGCCTCTCTCCGTCCTATCAGGTCCAGTAATCGACCCGGACAGGCAACCACAATTTCAACACCAGCACGCAATCTCTCGATCTGCGGTTGGGCGCCGACCCCGCCGTAAATGCTTACGCTGCGGAAACCTGTCTGGCGTCCAAGGATTTTTATATTTGCATGGGTTTGTTCTGCAAGCTCGCGAGTGGGTGATAAGATGAGCACGCGCAGCCTGCCCCGCGATCCACTCATAAGCCGCTGCAAGATAGGCAGGACAAATGCGGCTGTTTTCCCTGTTCCAGTTTGAGCCAGACCCAGTACATCGCGCCCAGCTAAAATAGGCGGGATGGCTTGCTGCTGGATTGGCGTGGGTGTGGAGTAGCCAGCATTTGAGATCCCCGACTTTATCCGGGGATGAAAATCAAACGTTTCAAAATTCACAATATTCCTTTAACATAAAACTAGTACGCTTTCAACGCTTTTACCCGCTGTATCTATAGTGGTTTTTGCGCGTTGAAAACGGTTGAATTTAAATAATGTGCATCCATCCATCTCAATAGGATAGATGCGCGCTTCCAATCAACGGGTACGCAGGTTTAGTACCGCCGCGAGCTCCCGCGATTGGTATTCTTGCGCTTGTTTTGGTAGTTGTTGCTGCTCCCACCCTGGTTACGTTCCTCGCGCGGACGGGCAACACTGACGTTCAGCTGTCGGTCGTTCATATACTGGCTGTTGAACATCTGGATTGCATTTTCCATCTCACTCTGGTTAGACATGACCACAAACGCAAATCCTTTCGACATCCCACTGGCTCGGTCTTTGATCAGGTCTACTGATTCGACCTTGCCAGCAGTTGCAAACAATGTGCGTAATTCATCTTCAGTTGTATCATACGAAAGGTTTCCTACATAAACCTTGGTTTCCATGAAAAAAAAATCTCCTTTGGTTATAACAAAATAAAAACCGCCAGCCTCACGGAGGGGGCTGGCGGTGACCGTACCCAATAGTAAGTTCGCAGTGATTATAACACGGTTGTATTCAATAATCTTCCTAACTCGCTTTCAGCCTGGTGGATTGGAACGGAAAGGACAGTGCTCCACTCATTCAATAGGGAATCCTTGGCGCGGCTTAGGATTGCATTATCATGTTCATTGATTTTCTTTTCTCGTTTATAGGTCACCAGGTCGCGGATCACCCGGCAGAGAGATTCAATGGTTCCGTCTTTTAACAGGTCTGTCAGCAGTGTTTTACGCGTATACCTGTCATCCGAAAGGGTTTCTCCTGGACTCGCCAGGATGCGAAAGACTTCATTGAAATCTTTTGCCGGTGTGGGCATACGCAAACATTGCACTCCCTGCTCATTAATTGGAACCCAGATTGTCAGGTCGCGCACCTGGACAACGTAATAGGTGCTCCTGGTTCCGGTGAGTACTTTTTCTTCCCGCTGGATAATGCTTCCGATACCATAAACGCAATGCACCACCGGATCCCCAATCTGGAAGGTTAATTCCCATTCACTCATTTAGGCCTCTCTTTCTTTATTCCACGCCTTAGCAATTCCAGGTGCATCTCATACAGAGATCCTTACCAGGAATAGGCTTTGCATAAAACAATGGTTGCTACCTTAATTCGATGATGGTTATCAATGTATCTGTCTAATCACTCCGGCAGCTAAAATATGATCTACCAGCACAATCTATCCCCTGGAGAATGCAGTTCGAGTAATTAAAAACCACCATTCCTGCAAAAGGAATTGTGGTTTCACATATCCTATGTAAGAGTAGTGATATTTTACCATATTATGTGGGATTTGGGACGATGACCATTATGCAATACAGGCATCACCCAATGCTGTTCTTATAATGAAACAGGACAGCTCCGAAAAGCTGTCCTGTTCTGATCGACGTCAAATCGTTGTGTTAAATTGCCACAACTTCTTGAGCCTGCGGTCCTTTTTGACCCTGGACAACGGTAAATTCTACACGTTGACCTTCGTCAAGGGTTTTATAGCCATCACTGATGATCGCGTTGAAGTGAACAAACACATCACCGCCAGCATCGCGCTCGATAAAGCCGTAGCCTTTTGAGCCGTTGAACCATTTAACCGTACCTTGTTCTTTTGCCATGATTTGGAACTCCTTTCAAAGATTAATTGCTGGGTTATGCAGGAATTCCAAGTCAAAGGTAAAACTTTTTCTAGAACTACTGTGTAACAAGCATCTTATATTATCACAGATTCCTCATTTTGTGCTGGTCAATATATAGGTATTCCGATAAAATCGGGCGAAATAAGTTCATCTTCACGGGAAAAATATGCCTTGAACCAAACCATGAAATGCCCGAGCTGTGGTGCGACGGTCGAATTTGATCCGGGTGGGACTCCCGTTGTTCGTTGTCCCTATTGCCAGACCTCCATCATAATTCCAACCGAATTGCGCCAACCCGCATCCTTACCGGTCCAAATGTTTCAGCGCCCCGGTTGGTCAGACCAAATCCTGCAGCCAGCCCAGGTCGCCAGTATCCAGGAGTTAGCTCGACTTGCTCACCAGGGGGACAAGATTGAGGCGATTAAAATTTACCGGCAGGTCTTTGGCGCAAGCCTCCAGGAATCGATAGACGCCGTAGAAAGTATCCAACAGGGTCATAATATCTCTAACCCACAGACGTCAACGCCCGGTCCATTTCTGCAGGATAAGCAGGTCAAGGATGAGGTTTCTCGTTTACTGCAGGACGGGCGTAAGATCGAAGCGATTAAGTATTACCGCCAGGTTACCGGGCAGAGTTTGAAGGATTCTAAGGAAGCGGTTGATAATTTTCAATCAAACGGTTCTCTCAATTTGCCTGCTTCTCCGGGTACATACCCTGCCGAGAATATATATCTGGCGGTCAGCCTGGTATCTGTGGTAGAGCTGGTTCAGGCAGGTGAAGAACAGGCAGCAATTTCCGCCTTCCAGGGTGCATTTGGTGTCGGTTTTGCGGAAGCGCATGCAAGCGGTTCATAAAATTTCCCTGGGCGTTACCCAGGATGCGCTGGCAATCGATCCAACCCGGCAAACATTCAATACCATCAAAATTCCTGAGGTTTCTTCCAAAGCCATGAAAACAACCGCCGGAGTGGTTGGCGGTATCTCATGTTTATGGGTGTTTGGAGTGATTGCAGTGATTCTCATAACAGTAGTACCGGTATTGTTTGCTCTCAGCAGTTCGGGCGGACCCCTGGAATTCATCTGGAATCAAATCAACCCGATGGCATACGCCCGGGTTAGCTTGAGATTCGGTGAAGAGGGTAGAGCTCCTGGAATGTTCGATGATCCGCGCCAGATGACGATTGATCCGCAAGAAAACTTACTCATCGCCAATTACTCGGATGGTCGCGTTCAGAAATTTGATTCATCGGGTGACTACATGATGCTCTGGAATATCGGAACGGAGAAATATGTCAGCGGGATAGCATCAGACCAGGATGGTGCTGTTTATCTGGTCTATCGCGGCGGGCTCTGGAAGTACGCTTCAGAAACAGGTGAGCTTCTGGGCAGGATGGCTGAGAATATGGATGCCTGGTTTGAGGTTGTTGCCACTACAGCCGATAATGGTGTTGTTGCCGCTGTGAATACGGAACAGATTATGCGCTTTGATTCGAAGGGAAATCTGGTTTTTTCCTTAGCAGATATCCCCGGCACGCAGAGCGGAAAGCCTGATAGAATCCAGGACATCGCGGTCGATGGAGTTGGTGGAATGTATGTGCTTTCTGATCGCGGCACGATCAACATTTACACACCCCAGGGTCGTCTGGTCACTCGCTTCGGTAGCGCCGGTGATGAACAGGGTCAGTTGCGTGCTCCTTCAGCGATTGCGGTGGATGGACTGGGTAATATTTACATCAGTGATATCAAAGGGATTCAAGTTTTTACGAATGATGGGCGCTACCTGGATCGCATTGAGACCGAAGGTTTCGCCTTCGGCATGGAATTTGATGCTCAAGGCGCTCTTTGGGTGGTCACCAATCTGCCCAAAGTTTTCAAATACGAGATCGTTGAACGGTGAGGAGAAACTAAACCGCACACAGTCCGGAACGCTTATTTGTTACAATTCGATCTGTAACAGTCCAACGCCATCCTGTGCCTTAGGAGAGATCCAGATGGACTACGCCCCAGAAAATGAAGGTCACATGCTCCAGGTCAGGAACTATATCGAGCACCATCCTGAGCCCGGTTACCAGCATGCCTCCGATGAAGCCAAAGAAGCTTTTCGCGACATGAAGTACGGTGTGCGCATCCATTGGGGGCTTTACACGCTGTGGAACCTGCGCAACGAATCCTGGAAATTTCTGCGCATGTCTCGCCAGCGGCGCCAGGCTTACCAGCAGCTTTACCAGGAGTTCAACCCCCAGAATTTTGATGCCGACGCCTGGATGGAATTTTTTAAGAGGGTTGGTTTCAGGTGCTTTGCCATCACCACCAAGCACCACGAAGGCTTCTCACTGTTTGACACCCGGACGCGCGTGCGCAGCAGGATGAATTGGGCAGCTCCTGGCGGTCCGCAGATCGAAGACTGCGACCTGGCTTACAGCGTGATGGACACACCCTTCAAGCGCGACATTATTGCCGAGTTGTGTGCATCAGCCCAACAGCATGGCATCAAAACCGACCTGTATTTTTCCCACCCCGATTGGTACGACGCTGACTTTCGCCCCTACAGCTTTCACCCTCTCCAAACCCAGAGAGTTCTACGATCTGCCGCAAGAATATGGCACGGTCGAGTACGTGAATTTACTCAAACCACCTCGCCACATATTGTCTCCTGAGCCATCTCCTGAAGAAGTCCAGCGCATGATGGCGCGACACCGTGCTCAGCTGGTCGAATTACTCACCAACTACGGCAAAATCGACATGCTCTGCCTGGATATGTGGCTTGGCAAGCCCGTCTGGTCTGAGCTGCGTCAGACGATCAAGCTGCTGCGCCAGATCCAGCCCGACGTTATGCTGCGCATTCGTGGCATCGGCAATTACGGCGATTACTACACTCCCGAAGGGATTGTTCCCGCGGACAAAGCCGAGACCAATATGCCCTGGATGGTGATTTACCCCCTGGGACGCACCTTTTCCTACGAAACGCAGGTCCGGTTTCACAAAGGACCGGATTGGATCATCCGCAATCTGATCCAGTGCACGGCTACGGGAGGCAATTTCATGGTTGGGATCGGTCCTGATGCGGATGGCTGGTTTCACCCGCGCGCAATTGAGGTGCTTGAACAGGTGGGAGAATGGCTTCAACTGAACGGCGAGGCAATCTATGCCACCCGCCCTCACACTCCATGGCATGACGGTCAGGGTATCTTCTTCTCGAAGGCAAAAGACAACCGCTCCATTTATGCCTTCTTCTGCGAGGATGCCTGGAAAGAGGCGCGTAAATCAGGTCGTTTGATCCTTGGATCCATTCCAGTCCGGCAGGGATTGCAGATTACGCCGCTTGGTGTCGATTCAACGCCCACATCTTCAGGGCTGGAATGGTCCCAGGAGGGTCAATCCCTGGTCGTACACCTTCCTGCTCGAGTGAGTGAGCAGATGCACCGGACCATCCGGTTTGCCAGGGTTTTTAAATTCTCTTATTCATCATAGTTCCATAGCGATCTTATTATCCTCAGGAGATAATCATGCTGGATTTGACCATCAGATACCAGGAACTCGATCGAGACGACACAAGGCATACCATTTGGCGCATCGTTGAAAAGCCCGTGAGCCTGGAACCGTCCAGGGTCTGTATGCTGCTCTGCGATCTTTGGGACGACCATTGGTGCCGCGGCGCCGTGGACCGCCTGACTCCGCTTATCCCAAAGTTCAACCGGGTGATCCAATCCGCCCGCCGGCAGGGCATCTGGATCATCCACTCACCTTCGGAGATATCCGAGTTTTATGCCGGTACTCCTGCCCGCGAGCGCATGCGCAGCATGCCGCGCGTGGATTTACCGCTTCTGGAAGATAGGGATGATCAGCCGCTTCCGATCGATGATTCAGACGATGGCTGCGATACCGGCGAGACGACCTGGCGCCAGGCATGGAGCCGCCAGCATCCCGGCATCGAGATTGACATGGAACGCGACGGCATCTCGGAAGACGAATCCGAAATCTACAGCTTCATCCACCAGAAGGGAATCGAATTCATCCTGTTTATGGGTATCCACACCAACATGTGTGTGCTCAATCGTCCTTTTGGGATTAAGCGCTGGGTGCGGCGCGGTTTTCCCATTGCCTTTGTGCGCGATCTGACCGATGCTATGTACAACCCTGCCATGCGTCCCTACGTCAGTCATGAACAAGGAACACAGTTGGTGGTGGACTATATCGAGAAATTCTGGTGCCCGACGATTTCCAGTGAAGAATTACAGCAGGGAGAGCAAATTTGAACGGGATTTGTTGGGATAGTCCAATCCTGGTTAGAAAAAGAATTTAATTCCAATAGAGATTATGGAGGTCATTATGGTTAAAAAAATTCATGTTGTGATTAACCCTCACGCAGGTCAACCGCAGCCAATTTTGAATCAGATCAACAGTGTGCTCTTTCCTGCTGGTGTCTTGTGGGATGTTTCGATTACCCGAGACAGCGGGGATGCAACCCGTTTCGCCCGTCAGGCGATCGCTGATGGCGCAGAAGTTGTCGGCGCCTATGGCGGTGACGGCACCGTCATGGAGGTGGCAGAAGCTGTCCAGGGTGGTGATATCCCCATGGCGATCCTGCCGGGTGGCACTGCCAACCTGATGTCGAAGGAATTGGGTATTCCCAAAAACCTCTCCCAGGCTGCCCAGATCATGGTGGACCCCGAAAGCGTCATCCGTCGTGTCGATATCGCCCAATCCGGAGAGAAGCAGTTCATTCTACGCCTGGGAATAGGCTTTGGGGGAGAGAAGGTAAGACTGGCAGATCGCGAAATGAAAGATAAGTGGGGTATCCTGGCTTATTCGATCGCCGGTCTGAAGGCGCTCAAAACCGTCCAAATGACCCATTATCGCATTACTGTGGATGGTGTGGAATATGAAGTCGATGGCAAATCCTGCCTTGTCGATAATGCTGGAAACCTGGGAATGCGCAATGTGACTGCATCCCAGGCGATCAGCGTCAGCGATGGCTTGCTGGATGTGATCGTGGTGCGTGACGCCAGTGTCGGCTCGTTGATCGCGATAGGTGACCAGGTCCTGGGTCGGGAAGCTAATCCGGACGCGATCAAGCACTGGCAGGGTCGAGAGATCTCCATCGAGTGCGATCCACCGCAGCCGGTCACGGCAGATGGTGAAATGTGGGATGACACCCCCGTTTCGGCAAAGGTGATGCCGGGTGTTCTGCCTGTCCTGGTGCCGCCGGACAAGCAGAAACAATAATGGTCGATATAGTCACTTCTCCGCATATTTCGCAGATCACCGATTATCTGTTTATCTCTGCCTTCCCGCGTGGAAAACACGTCGATGAGATCGTCGCTTTGGGTGTGCGCCTGGTGCTTTCAATGCATTGGGTGCGCCCCACGAAAATGTTGGGGCGACCACCGGTCAAGCTGTTATGGCTTCCGACAATCGATAAGCCATTCTTCCCCATGCCTATCAGAACGCTGAACAAAGGTGTACGGGCTGCTTTACCCGTTATCGAAGATGGCGGTTCCGTTCTTGTGAACTGCAAGGCAGGTGTGCATCGCAGCGTGGCACAAGCGGCCTGTGTGCTGATTGGCATGGGATACAGCGCAGATGACGCCATGAAATTGATCAAAGCGAAGCGTGCTGTGGCTGACCCGTATGTTGGCTATATTCAAAAGCGAATCCGAAAGTTCGAAAATCAATGGCATGACCATGGATGAAATCAAGCTCACGGGGCTTCCAAGAGAAGCTATTCTCGTTCTGGACGACTACCACACCGTTCACAGCCCGTAGGTGCACAATCTGCTTATTGAATTGGGCAGCTTACGCTTTGAACACCTTACTGGCAGTCATCTGGCGCAGTTTAATCAACGCCTCGAGTACTCAGGAAATCGACGAAGGAACTCTGCGCACGGCAGCTGCTGAGATTGCATCCAACTGTTCCGCCATATCCTCGTAGCACCAGGTTTCGTGTTGTGAACTACATGTGACTGAATAAGATAAAGAATCTTATATAGAGTTTGCGACCACCTCAACATTCTCAAACTGGCTGTTGTACAGCATCGCATAGAACCCGTCCTTCGCCAGCAGCTTCTCGTGCTTGCCCTGCTCAACAATATCACCATTGTCCATCACCAGGATCCAATCTGCATTGCGGATGGTCGACAACCGGTGGGCGATGATAAAGCTGGTGCGTCCCTTCATCAGCTCAGCCATGGCTTCCTGGATTAAAACTTCCGTCCGTGTATCCACCGAGCTGGTCGCCTCGTCCAGGATCAGCACTGTCGGATCCGTGAGGATAGCGCGGGCGATCGTCAGCAGCTGCTTTTGCCCCTGCGAAATGTTCGATACTTCTTCATTGATCACTGTATTATAGCCATCCGGTAGTGTGCGCACGAAGTGATCGACCCGCGTGGCTTTAGCCGCCGCGAAGACTTCTTCATCAGTAGCGTTCTCACGCCCGTAACGAATATTTTCCATGATCGTACCATTGAACAACCAGGTATCCTGCAGTACCATACCGAACAGGCAGCGCAGGTCACCGCGTCTGAATTCCTTGATATTCTGGTCGTCTAGCAGGATGGCACCACTGTTTACCTCATAAAAACGCATTAACAACTTGACCATGGTGGTTTTGCCTGCACCTGTCGGACCGACGATGGCGATGCGCTGTCCTGGATTGGCGTAGAACGAAAAATCATTTATGATGATTTTCTCGGGATCGTAACCGAAATGGACGTTCTTGAAGTCAACCTGACCCTCAATCTCACCCGTCAGAACAGGTGTCACAGTGTCAGGTATTTCCTCTGGTTCTCTAAGAAACTCGAAGACTCTCTCTGCCGCTGCCGCAGTCTGCTGGAAGATGTTGGAGATATTGGCAATCTGCATCAGCGGTTGGGTGAACGAACGCATGTACTGGATGAATGCCTGGATATCCCCCACCGTGATCGCGTTTTGAGCTGCGAGGTATCCACCCAGAACTCCCACAGCCACATATCCCAGGTTGCCAATGAAACCCATGATCGGCATCATCAACCCGGAAAGAAATTGGGATTTCCATGCAGAGCTGTAGAGCACATCATTCAATCCGCTAAAGCGGTCAATGCTGTCCGCTTCGCCATTGAAAGCCTTCATCACAACATGCCCGCCGTACATTTCCTCAACATGTCCGTTGATATGCCCCAGGTAATCTTGCTGCTGCTTGAAATATTTTTGCGACTGGCTGACCACCAGCCCGATCACCGCCATCGAGAGCGGGACTACCAGCAGTGCCACCAGAGTCATCAACCAGTTGATCGTCAGCATCATGATCAAAATCCCGATGACTGTGGTCACCGAGGTTACGATCTGCGACAGGCTCTGGTTCAGTGTCTGGCTAACAGTATCCACATCATTGGTGATCCTAGAGAGCACTTCACCATGGTTGGTGTTATCAAAATATCTGAATGGCATACGGTTGATCTTGGCAGCGATATCATTGCGGAAGCGGTAGGTGATGTCCATGGCTATATTTGCCATAATCCAGCCCTGGACGTAAGCCAGGATCGCTGAGAACAAATAAAGTGTAAAGGTAATCACCAGGATCCGCCCGATATATTCGAAATCGATCCCCGTGCCGCTGCCGGAGATTTCCGCCATCACGCCCTCGAAGAGCTTGGTGGTGGCTTCCCCCAGTATTTTCGGTCCCGCGATCATAGCAACCGTCGAAGCTATTGCGATGATCATCACAAACAGGATCGAGATCTTATAGCTTCCCAGGTACTGTAACAGCTGTGCCATCGTGCCCCTGAAGTCGCGCGGTTTTTCACCTTTCATCATTGCCATGGGACCGCCGCGCATCATCGGTCCACCGCCACCGCTCTCCCTGCGAGTTGTTTGGTTTTTTTTGTTTTCCATTATGAAAGCTCCTCCTCGCTCAGTTGCGATGTGGCAATTTCACGATAGGTCTCGCAGTTTTCCAGCAGTTCCTTATGTTTACCCTTGCCGACCACGCGCCCTTCATCGAGAACAATAATTTGTTCCGCATTTTTGATCGTAGCCACTCGTTGAGTTACCACAAGCACGGTGCTCTTTCCGGTCTTTTCTTTCAGCGCCCTTCGCAGCGCCGCGTCGGTTTTGTAATCAAGCGCCGAGAAGCTGTCATCGAAAATGAAGATCGGTGGTTTCTTCACCAGTGCCCTGGCGATCGCCAGCCTCTGTTTTTGCCCGCCGGACACGTTGCCGCCACCCTGCGCAATCTCAGCCGCCATCCCATCCGGATTGGCAGAGATAAACTCGCTTGCCTGTGCAATTTCTGCCGCCAAAACTAAATCTTCCTCGCTGGCGTTTTGATCAGCATACAGCAGGTTGCTCTCAATCGTGCCCGAGAAGAGCATTCCTTTCTGCGGGATGTATCCGATCGTGTCGCGCAGGTCGCCCTGTCTCACCTTGCGCACATCCACCCCATCCACCAGGATAGCGCCTTCGGTCGCATCATAGAACCTGGGAATCAGGTTCACGACGGTGGATTTCCCGCTTCCTGTTGAACCGATAAAAGCTGTGGTTTGACCTGGTTCTGCTGTGAAGGAAATATCGTGCAATACGTCATCCTGTGCGTTGGGGTAGCGGAAGGAGACATTGCGGAATTCTACCTGCCCTTTGAATGCTTCTGGGAGCAGCTGCGGATCGGCTGGATCGGTGATGCTCAATTCTGTTTCCAGAACATCGGCAATCCTGCCTCCAGAAACCGCCGCTCTCGGCAGGAAGATAAACATCATCGAGAGCATCAGGAATGCGAACACGATCTGCATGGTGTACTGCATAAATGCCATCATGTCGCCTACCTGCATATTCGCCTCAGCCACCTGGTGCGAGCCAACCCAGATGATCGCCAGTGACAGCACGTTCATGATCAGCATCATCAGCGGCATCATCGTCACCATTACCCTCGCCACGAACAGGCTGGTATCCATCAGGTCACGGTTCGCCTTGTCGAAGCGCTCCCCTTCAAAATCCTGCTTGTTGAATGCCCGGATAACCATCATGCCCGAGAGGTTTTCGCGCGTCACCAGGTTTAGCCGGTCGATTAAGGATTGCATCACCTGGAATTTGGGCAGCGCCACCCAGAAGACGATCAGGATCAATGTGAGCAGTGCCATTACCGCCGCGGCGATAATCCACCACATCGACGCGCCAGTGCCCATCGCCCGGATCACCCCCCCAATACCGATAATTGGCGCGTAAAAGACCATCCGCATGATCATAAAGATCACCATTTGCACCTGGGTAACATCGTTGGTCGAGCGTGTAATCAGAGACGCCGTGGAGAATTGATCGAACTCAGCGTTGGAGAAGTTCTCGACTTTCACAAACACTGCCTTGCGGATATCCCGCGCCGCTCCTGCCGCCGTGCGTGCTGCCAGCAAGCCCGTCGCGATCATTGTTACCCCGCCAATCAGCGAGATCAGCAGCATTACACCGCCGGTGACCAGAATGTAGTTACGCTGAAGCTTGGCTGTATCCATTCCCAGCGCTTCGTACTCCGCTTTGACCGCCACCACAGCCATCTGGTTGAGGAAGCTCTCTCCCATTGCTGCGAACTGTTCATCAACAGCCGCCGATAACTGTGCCAGTTGATCTGTGGGTAGTTGTCCCAGCAGGCTGAACAAATCCGTCCCTGGGGGCAAAGCGGCAAGTTGGGACATATCGAATCCCTCCGCCATCCCCGTTTCATTGGATGGCTCCGCTATGCCTGCAGCCTTGGATGGGTCTGCCATTGCCTGTTCGATGGTGCTCACAATTACCCAAGACTTTGCCAGGATCGGGTTGATTTGGTCGATTTCTTCTTGAGTCATCTCGTTCCGCACGTAGACAGCTTCTTCCGCCAACGCAGGATATTCCTGCAGGTACTGCTCATATTCCGGCGAGTTCTCGTCTACCAGCGTGTAATAACCGAGTACCAGTTCTTGCTCTTCGGGTGTCATAAAAATCAACAGCCGTTCCATCGTGCCTTCGCTGACCGCAACCGGCACCGCGTTAGGCACCCCGCCTTGTTGGATGCCCACATTGATGATCCTGGAGAGGTAATCTGGCAGCGCCAGGTCAGCGTTCGCCTGCACAAACAACAAGGCGATAGTCAGCAGGATCAGAAAAGTGTAGGGTTTTAAAAACCGGATCAGTCTTAACATCTTCGAATGAACTCCTTAATGCGGGAATACTTTTTCTATTTCAGTAACAGGTTCGAGCTGCACTGCTTTTTCGGTGATGAAGTTTAAGGCAGTCGTTAATGGCTCTTTTTCCTCGCTCGTAAATGCCATCGCCAGGTCGTCCAGCCAGCTTTGTCGTGCCTGGACGATTTCCTGCAGGATCATTTTTCCTTGTTCGGTCAGCTGGAGGTTTTTTACCCTCCGGTCTTCCGGGTCTTCAGTGCGCGTGATCAGTCCCTGCTGTACCAACCGCTCCACCAGCTGGCTGGCAGCTGCCGTGGTCACCCCCAGCTGTCCCCCCAGATCCCCCACACCGCAGTACATCTCGGTGTGGATGTGCATCATAGCGCCAAATTGGGGCATCGTCAGCCCATACTGCCGTAAAACAGGGAACAGATTTTGGATCGAGCGGCGCATGGAGACTTCCAGGAAGTTCCTCAGTGAGACCGCGAATGCGTCCATATACGCCATGGTTAACCTCCAGAATAGTAAAGAAAGCTTGATTTTATAGGTTGCTTTAGTTTCTGTCAAGGGATTCCTGTTTCAGTGTGGATGTTCAGCGAAATTGACACCCCCTAACTGTTCAGGGAAAATATCACCTTTGACCGAACAGTAGCGAGAGCAGTCGGTCCACTCTCTCTTTACCTGATTCCCATATGCTGTGCAGCCCGGAAAGTTAGCTCTGGATTTTTGACCACAATTCGTGCTTTTTCGGTAGTCAATTTCCCAATTCTTGACAGGTGCATTAGCGTCGCAATAGGCGGAGTGTTGAGATTAATGGTACTGAGCTCAGCAGCATAGGTTCTGGCTTGTTCCCGTGCTGTCAGGCTTTCATAGCCCGGCTGTTGTCTCAAGCGCGCAAGGCAGCGCTCGTTTTCCGCGTGGACCCGGTCCAGCACCTCTTCCAGCAGTCGCAGGCTGTCTTCATCCCATTCGACAATCTCAACAATTCTGGTCTTTGGTATGCCCTTCCTGATTGGAAATTGTTGGCGGTATTGCTTCCTCATACCATACCAGTGATTCTGACGGCTTGGCACCGATACAATTTTAAAATCGGGCAGAACCAGTCCTGTGAGTGTTTTTCCGTGTACGCAGCTGGTATCCAATCCGAATACCTGGTCATTGAAGACAAAAGCTTCCCCATTTCTGTGGTAATCGTGATGCCCAACGATCACAGGCTTTTCTCTATCATAAAGCTCATACCAGGGCTGGTTGTAATTTTGCTTCATGTGCCTCTCACCACCCATTGTCCCGCACAGTACAGTCGCCAGTTGCTCATCCATTGCTACCCCAGGTTCCACATACCCGTGCACCAGGATCGCTTCAGGCAGTTCAATCCAGGTTGGTAGCGTACTGCAAAAGTCAACCAGGTCAGGATATGCCTCGCCAGCCTGGATTTGTGTGATCCTTTGGGCAATAGCCAGCTTTACTTCGCCGCGCGCCGTGCGCATGTGTTTGCGCTCGTGGTTTCCCATCAAGGATTGGACCCCCGACCCATACATAATGAAATCCAGTACCTCTGGTGTCTCTGGTCCTCGATCGACGAAATCGCCAAGTGCGATCACCGCATCAGTATCCCCAATCCCGGACCCGGCAAGCAAATCCTGCAGCTCAGAGAAACAACCATGGATATCACCGATTACCAGTATTCGCACGAGAAAAATTTTCCTATTTCAATCGACCTTAGCTCATGGCAAGAGAATTGTCAATTCTCCACACGTTATCCTGCTCCTCATCCGTAGTGTAATGGCTGCAGAATTGAACACTGAAATGCCGCAATCATTCTTGGACGATATCTCACCTATTATCCACTTTGGTGCTCCCATTTCAATGGATTGGTATCTGCAAGCTTGCTTCGGTCTCTTCATCCACTGGGGGATCTAATCCGCTGTTGGTATCGTTGCATCCTGACCCATCATGACACCCGATCTGGCAGAGGCCATGTTTAGCAGCCCTGATAGAATTAGGGAAGCAATTACACTTCGCTTTCCAGTTAGTTCAACTTTCTTGATTTTGATGGTGCAGTTTGGGTGATCGCCAGTTTCGTACGAAATTTACCAGATGCAGTCCTGCCCAGAACAATCCCGCCAGGATGAGTATAGCAATATAGTCGATTAGTGGGATACGCAGGATTTCATTTAAGTAATTCCAACCGCGTTCACTATACACTCCTACAACCAGCCCAATATAAACGAACAGAAGCGCCCATCGAACCCATCGGGATAATCCTAGCCCGTGCATCTGGGTGATGATAAAGATGCCTCCAAAACCAAAAGCAAACATCGGCCAGATACCATTTCCCTGCATAACCGCCACCAGTGTCCCGTGTACTAGCACTGCGAACTCATTGACAAACATCCACCATTTATTGATATGGATCCGGGTGAAGAAAAGGCTGCCCTGCAGTAAAAGCAGGAACATGTACAGGAATCCGATCAAATGTCCGCTGGTAGACACCATTGGGTGGTACCAGAAAGTGTAAATTGTAGCCCAGGCAAAAAAGTAGCCGTGATATTTGCGCGCAAATCGGATCACCTGTTGGGATATGGGTACTTTCTTCCCGAAGAACAATCCTCTGCGTGGGTTCTCCATCAACATCACCCACACCAGGAGCACAATCACCGATCCCTGTGAGCTGAAGATCGAAACATCTTGAGCCAGTCCATCATACCAGATGTGGCTCTGTACGAAATGCAACCCAATGAACAGGGCATTGATACCCAGGGCGATGATGTTTACCTTGTGCAGGTTGGTGGTGTATTTCAATTGGTTTTTCTGAGCTATATAGATCAATGACCAGATTGCCACTTGGTGAAGCATATAAAGAGTCCAGACAACGGTTCTCGTCACCCATGTGGGATTTGGCAGTTTCCAGTAATACCATGCAACGCCCTGGTCGGGAAGTAGTTCGATCGCATCCAGACGACCTCCTGCCCACCAGATCAATCCGGTGAAGGCCAGGCTAAAAATAATCCCTCCCCACAAGACTAGCAAGTCTGTTCTCGTGTTGATTTTGTTTGGTTGAGTTTGAGCTGTCAACGTTTCAGATCCTTTATCAGTTAAATTTTAATGGTAACTGGCGTAGGCGCTTGCCGGTGGATGTGTAAACCGCATTTGCCACTGCAGCCGGTACCGGTCCAATCGGCGGTTCCCCCATCCCAGAAGGAGTTGTCCCGCTGTTCACTACCAATACCTCGATATCTGGCGCATCAGTGTTTCGAAGAATCGGATACTGGTTGAAATTGCCAGCTTGTAGCACTCCATCTTTAACCACCACAGATTCCAGAAGTGTAGAGCTGATACCCATGGTGATGCTGCCTTCAGTTTGTGCTCTGACCCCATCCGGATTAATTGCCAGACCCGGATCAGCTAAAGCCGTGACCTTGTGAACCTGAATCTGGTTTTCCATAACAGAAACCTCAGCAATTTCAACGATAATGGTGCCGACATCGTAGCACATCGCCAGACCGTGCGCATGACCATCCGGCAGAGATGTCCCCCAGCCGGCTCTTTCTGCTGCTGTTTGTAGTGCGGTGCGTATCCGTTCTCCCTTCTCATTCGCCGGCAGGTTGCGCAACCGGAATTCCAATGGGTCCATACTGGCAGCTGCAGCCAGCTCGTCCATGAAGCTTTCGATGGCAAAGACATTCGCCATCAATCCCAGTCCACGCCACCATCCAGTGGAAACTGGTAATTTAACCAACCATGCCTTTGTCTGAACATTCGGGATAGCATAATGCAGGATGGATCCACGGTAAGAGCCAAAATCAGCCCCAAGCACAGACCCCATCACTTTTGGCAGGAACGGGAAAGCAACTTCACCACTGGCAGCCTGGTGCTCAAGAGCCAGGAGTTCTCCGCTGCTGGACAGGCTGGCACGCAATTGGTTATGCGTGGGCGGACGCACAAAACCGCTGCGGAAATCTTCCGGGCGGTTCATCGCCACCTGGACCGGTTTCCCAGAGGCTTGTGACAGGAGCGCAGCTTCAACAGCTGCTCTTTCATCGATCTTCCGTCCAAACCCGCCTCCAAGGTACACCGGGTGGACCACGATCTCTTTCTCATTCCGGTCAATTGCTTCTGCTACCGCGCCTTTCAACCGGTTTGCTGCCTGAGTGGAAGCCCAGATTTCCACCCTATCCCCGCGAACATCCGCTACTGCAGCCAAAGGTTCCAGGTAAGCGTGGTATGCCATCGGGGTGCGGTATTCCGCCTCCACTGGTTTACCCTCTTTGAGTGCCTTCTCAGAGTTGCCTTCTTTCTGGATGACTACCCCCTGTCCCTTACCAATGGTCACCATGCTCTCAATTTCTTCTTGCTGCCAGAGTTTACCTGCATCCCATTGGAGTTCCATCTTTGTCAGAGCCTGGTATGCTTGCTCCCGTGATTCAGCGACAACGCCAGCAAAATCTTTGCTTGTTACAACCTTTACCACACCGGGGTGGCTGTCTGCCTCACCGGAGCTTGCTTTGGTCAGCTTCCCTTCAACCGTTTCAGGTCGTGCCACCGCACCGTACATCATTCCCGGGACGCGCACATCGAAGCCGAAAATCGCCTGACCTGTGACTTTAGCAGGCAGGTCGACGCGAGGAAAGGTTTTTCCGATTACCTTATACTGACTGGGATTTTTTAGCGTTGGCGGATTCTCAGGTAGTTCCCACTCTCCGGCAGACTGGAAGAGTTCGCCATAAGTGCGTTGTTGGGCAGGATCGCTTTTTAGGCTGAAGATCCCATTTTCGAGCTTCAAATTTTCTACTTGTGTATTTAATTGCTTGGCAGCCTCCTCTCGCAGCAGTTCACGCAGTGTCGCAGATACTTCAAGCAGCGGGGTGTATAGCCCGGCGATTGTAGTGCTTGCGGATGTAGCCACCGGGTCTGCCAGCCGGTCCGTACTCGAATGAGCAACCCGCATCTGGTCAAGGCTGATTTCCAGCTCTTCAGCCGCAATCTGGGCTAACCCAGTGTGAACGCCCTGACCCATCTCGGATTTTGGCAGGTACAGGTTTACTGTATTATCTGCCAGGATTTCAAACCAGGCGTCCGGTGGTGCATCAACGTCTGATGGTGGTCCTCCAGATTCTTCCAACCATTCTGCCAGGCGTAGCCGCAGTGGGGGAGTACCCAGCTTTACCCCAATGTACAGGCCGATCGCACTGACACCGAGTACCATAAGGAACTCACGTCTGCTCAGACGTTTCCGTTTCTTCGGATGGGTTGGGACACTATCCTGTTTGGATTCAATCGAAGGGATGTTTTCGCTCATGATTCCTCTCCTCTGCCAGCAGATGCCAACTCAGCAGCGCGTTGTACCGCCTTGCGGATGCGAGGGTAAGTGCCACATCGGCAGTAGATCGGGTTCATTGCTTCGCGAATTTCCTCCTCACTGGGATTTGGATTCTGTTCAATCAATGCCGCAGCTGTCATCATCTGGCCTGACATACACCAGGAGCATTGCGGCACCTGTTCTTCCAGGAATGCTTGTTGGACAGGATGCAGGACAGGCTCATCTTCGTTATCCAGCGAAGCCAGGCCTTCGATTGTCCGGATTTCTTTTCCTTCTACGGAAGACAGCATAGTCAGACACGAACGGGTGGGCACGCCGTTGATATGCACCGTGCACGAACCGCAAGCCCCGATCCCGCATCCGAATTTTGTTCCGGTTAAGCCAAGTTCATCTCGCAGAACCCAAAGCAGTAATCGGTCTGGTAAATCACCTACCTGGTAATCTTGTCCATTAATATTTAATTGCATGAATTCCTCATATTTTTTCGCAGGAACAATAAGCTGCGAGGATCATCTTAATTCTACCTGTTAAGTTTGCCATTTTTCTGGCTTGTTGTATTTTAAACCTGAGAACTGCCTTTAAGTTTGTAAAACGGCATTGTTTTTCATTTTTGATCGACCTTTAATAAATTCCAGGGTAAAATCCCCTCAACAGAATTTTATGCCATCCTATCCTTCAGTCATGCGCCCTTCTCTTGGTTGGTATTTACAAGCCCGTTTCGGTCTCTTCATCCACTGGGGCATCTATGCCGCTGCCGGTGTCGAAGCTTCCTGGCCTATCATGACCCCTGACCTGGCGGAGGCTATGTTTGGCAACCCCAAAAGGATCAGTGAAACAGATTACGCACACCTCGCCACCCAGTTTAACCCCGTGGACTTCGACGCTGCAGCCTGGGTACGCACCGCACAGGACGCTGGAATGCGCTATATCGTCTTCACTGCAAAGCACCACGACGGCTTCTGCATGTTCGACGCTCCGGGCACGGACTACAAGATCACCAACACGCCGTTCGCTCGCGATATCTGCCAGGAGCTGGCGCAAGCCTGCGCTGCTGCCAGCATGCACCTCGGCTTCTACTATTCACCCCCCGATATGCACCATCCCGGCTACCGCGACACGCGCAAACCTGCGTTGAAAAACTGGCTGGGTGAGCCGGACCGCCCGGAATGGGCGGAGTATCTCGACTATATGGAAAGTCACCTGCGCAAACTGCTCACAGATTACGGACCGGTTCGAGTGCTCTGGTTTGATGGACTTTCCAACCATGCCAAGTATGATCCGCCTCGCTTTCATGCCCTGATCCGCAGCCTCAGCCCAGGCACCCTCATCAATGACCGGCTGGGGGATGGTTATGATTTCATTACACCGGAGCAGTTCATCCCAAAAGGGGGGATCCCGGTTCGTACCGGAAAACCTCCAGCCGCAGTTGGTCCGGACAGCGATCGCTTTTTTCGCCTGGTGCAGCGACTATATCGCATTCCCGGCATTCGAGTCTGGCTGCGTCAGCAGATTCGCAAATACCAGGACGGCACCCTCGAATTATCTCCGCTGTTGAAGGAACCATTCCCTCCTCCCGAACGCTTCCAACCCTGGGAGACCTGCATGACCATGGGTCAAACCTGGGGCTATTATCCTGATGAGACCGCCTGGAAGGCGCCTTCTGATTTACTGCGCAATCTGGTTGAAGTTGCCAGCCGCGGCGGGAATTTCCTCCTGAACATCGGTCCTACAGACCGGGGTAGTTTCCCGCTCGAAACAGTGCAACGCCTTGAGTACATCGGAAGTGGATGAAACGCTGCGGGGAGTCGATTTATGGCAGTACCTACACTTCTCTTCAGGATTTATCCTGGGGTCGCGCTACCCGTAAAGGCAGCCGCATCTTTCTTCACATCTTCGACTGGCCCATTGACGGTAAACTTTCTATCTCCACCTTTCCTGACTCTATACACACTGCCAGCATCCTCGCTGGAGAAAGCCTGACCTTCACCCAGACCGGGGACCGCCTCGAAATAAGCCTCCCCCCTCAAGCCCCACATCCGGACATCTCCGTCGTGGTCCTCGAGATATAACTTACACCGGTGGCGTAAGAGTCCAGCATCATACAAATCGATCGTATCAAAATCGTATATTCCATCTAACCCTTCGCGCCCTTCTCTTGCTTTGCGGTAAAAAAAAACCTTTCGTGCACCTTCGCCCTTCTCCGTGACCTTTGTGTTAAATAAACCAAAATATGAGATAATTTATCCAATTAGCAGCCCCTCCATTCACAGGAGCAAAAATATGATTTACCTTGACAACATCATCCAACAGCTATCCGCCAACGCCGAAACCGTGCGCGCCTTCCTGGCGCACATATCCCCCAACCAGGCGGAATGGAAACCTGATCCTGAAACCTGGTCCCTTAAAGATGTCATGCAGCACTTCTACAACGAAGAGCGCATCGACTTCCGCATGCACATCAAAGAAGTCTTCCACGACCCGCCCATCCCCTGGGGAGAATGGCACGACAACCAGTACATCCCTGTTGAGACCTTTCAGCAGGCACTCGACCTTTTCCTGCAGGAACGCGCCGCCTCCCTCGACTGGCTGCGCTCCATCCAATCACCGGATTGGGATGTTGCCCATAAGGCATCCTTCGGTCCGCAAAACGAAGTCATTGTGCTCCGCGCCGGCGACATACTCGTCTCCTGGCTCGCTCACGACTTCCTCCACATCCGCCAGCTGAACGAGCTCAATTTCGCCTGGACCCAATCGCAGGCAGCCCCCTATTCTGTTGACTATGCCGGAGGTTGGTAATTATTCCATGAAAACCGCAGCCATTCTTCTGCGCGTATCTTTTCTTTTACTGCTCTTTCTCCTCACCGCCTGCGCCGCTGGTTTTCAGACCACTGCCGGTGGTGCCGTTTACGTGACCATCGATGAAAGCTTTGGCAGGCGCGAGCACGTTCTACCAGGCGCCGATCCCGGAACCTTTAAGGTATTAAAAGGGAAGGAATATGCAAAAGACCGCCAGCACGTCTATTACCGCACTCAGCTGGTCGAAGGCGCGATTGCCGGCGACTTCGAAGCCTTTTCCGGCACTTATGCCCGCGACAGTGCCCATGCCTATTACCAGGGCAGAGCCATACCAGGCGCCGATCCGGCTTCCTTTGCCCCATTCAACATCCAGTGGGCACAGGATAGCAAAGACATCTATTTCCAGGATCGTCCCCTTGCAGCCTGTGATCCAGCATCCTTCAAACTGCTTGAGGACGATTGGCAGGTGGATGACCTTTGCGTCTACCGCGAAGGAAAAAAATTCCTCGGCGCAGATCCACACACCTTTGAAGTGTTGAATTACTTCTTTGCCAAAGACGCCAACCAGGTTTACAGCGGTATCGGGATCGTCATCGAAGGCGCAGACGCCGCCACTTTCGAGCTGGAGAAAGGTATCTGTTTGGTCTGCGCCCGCGATAAGGAGCGCTGCTACCGCTACGAGGAAGCGGTCAGCTGCGATCAGAACCCTTAGGCAGTGAGCGCCTTACTTCTTATGTAAAAAAACGAATAAGAAAGTAAAGGGTGTTCTTCGTTTTCATCCATTGCTTTCTTTACCAAATCTTTACAATCCATCCATGCTCTCTTTACATCATCTTGCTAGAATGTTCTCATCTTATATATCAAAATTAAGGAGAACATTCTAATGAGTAGTAAAACTATCAAAATTTTATTGGTTGTAGTTTTTTCCCTGATTGCCATTGGCGCAGTCGGAATGGGTGTGGCTTATGCCCAGGACGAAACACCTGAAAATCCCTTCACCCCCGGTGGGATGATGAGAGGATGGCGAGGGCAGGATGATACGGATTGGATGAACACGATGCACGCCTGGATGAACCAGACAGGCGGGATGCACACCCTGGTATGGGAAAATCTTGCAGAAGCCCTGGGTCTCACCCAGGATGAGCTTTCAGCAGAATTGGAAAATGGCAAGACCCTCGAATCACTGGCTGCAGAAAAAGGACTGGATCGCAACGTTTTGATCACTGTTCTTGAAAATACTCACCAGGATGCTCTGGCGCAGGGTGTAGCAGATGGGGCACTCACCCAGGAACAGGCAGATTCAATACTGTCCCAAATGGAAGGTCATTACGAATGGATGATCGAAAATATGACCTCCGGCGATGGTTACAGCATGATGAGCGGGTATGGAAGTATGATGATGGGGCGGTTCTACAACCGTCAGGATAGCTCCAGTCAATTTTCCTCCGGCGGCTGCCATGGTTACGCTGCTCCCTCAGCTTCCCAGAACCGGCCTTAAATACACGTAATACTCACCTCCTGAGCGGTAGGCTGGAAAGCCGCCGCTCAGGGATTTAATCACATGAAACAAACCGACATAAAACAAGTTAAGATACATTCAAAAATCACCCGGCGGCAATTCCTCCAGGCAGCTGCTTTGGGGATGGGAGGTGTGGCTCTGTCACCTTTGTTGTCTGCCTGCAGCCAGATTCTAGCTCAGGACAACTTGCTAGTTTCCTCACCCACAAAACAACCTGTCTTATCCACTCCGGCAGCCGCTGTACCGGCCGAATTGGTGGAGATCAGCCTCAAAGCTGCCCCAGGGAGATTCCAAATTCTCCCTGGCGCCGAGACACGCCTCTGGCATTATCAGGCAGACCTTCTTCAGGGCTCGCCGGCAAGTCTGCAATTCCTCCCTGGCGCTTATCCGGGACCGGTCTTGCGGTTGTCTCGCGGTCAGGTTTTGCGTGTTCACTTTGAAAACCAGATCAAAGAACCTACAACCATCCACTGGCATGGTCTCAGTGTGCCAGCTGAGATGGATGGTCATCCCCGGGATGCGGTTAATGATGGCGCAACTTTTGTTTATGAATTCCCTGTCATAAACCGCGCCGGCACTTATTGGTTCCACCCCCACCCGCACCAGCGCACCGGTCCGCAGGTTTATTATGGTCTTGCCGGTCTTTTAATTGTCTCGGATGAGGCTGAAGCTGCCCTGGGGCTTCCTTCAGGGGAATTTGACCTGCCCCTGGTGCTCCAGGACCGTCTTTTTGATGATCAGAACCAGCTCGACTACTCCGGCGATCCGATGGTTGGGTTCCTGGGCGATCGCATCCTGGTCAATGGTCAGGTCGATTATCGCCTTGAAGTTTCTGCCTCACCCTACCGCTTGCGCCTGCTCAACGGATCAAATGCCCGTATTTATAAACTTGCCTGGGACGATGCAACACCTTTGACCGTCATTGCCACGGATGGTGGTCTGCTCGAAAGACCAATCCAGCGCGGATATGTGACCCTGGCGCCGGGTGAGCGTGTTGAGCTGTACGCTGACTTCAGCGCCGACAAGCTCGGAACACATCGCCGCCTGGTCAGTCAGGTCTTTGATGTTGGTGAAATCGGTATGGGAGCCATGATGGGGGGACGCTCAACGGGATTGCCACAGGGTGGCGAGATGGTTGTCCTCCAGCTGGCTGTAACTCACACCGGGCAGCAGGATGTTCCCTTGCCAGAAACCCTGGGAAATCAAGGTTTTTATTCTGAACGGGATGCCGTCAATTATCGCCGTCCGCGCCGGTTCGACCTCACCATGCACATGTCAGGTTTCATCAACGGGCGCGATTTCGAGATGGATTCGGTCGCTTCACATGAAGTCGTGCGTCTGGGGGACCTCGAAGTATGGGAGTTTAACAATCTAGGTGGTAGGATGGGGATGATGGGTGGGATGGACCAACCGCATCCCATGCATATCCACGATGTGCAGTTCCAGGTTCTGGAACGCCGGCTGGGGGACGGCTCGAATCAGGTTTACAATTCCTTGTCTGCCGGTTTTGTGGATCATGGTTGGAAGGATACCGTTTTGGTCATGCCGGGTGAAGTCGTCCGCGTGCTGGTAAAATTCGAGCACTACGCCGGTTTGTTCCTGTATCACTGCCACAACCTGGAACATGAGGACGGCGGTATGATGCGCAACTATCGTATCGAAAGTTAAAGGTCCAAATTGTCCTCTCCGAAAATCCTGGTCGTCGAAGATGAGGCATCCATCGCCAACCTGGTTGCCTCATACTTGCGAAAAGAAGGCTATGAAGTTTTCACTGCGTCTGATGGTCCCGCTGGTCTCAAAGCTGCCCGTTCTCTAAAGCCGGATCTGATCGTGCTGGATGTCATGCTGCCAGGGATGGATGGTCTTGAACTGCTGGCGCAGGTCCGCCGTGAGTCGAATCCCTATGTCATTCTGTTGACTGCCCGCAGTGAAGAGCTGGATAAGATCGTGGGATTATCGGTAGGCGCTGACGATTACGTCACCAAGCCCTTCAGCCCGCGCGAATTGACTGCCCGGGTGAAAGCTGCCCTGCGCCGCCTGCACAGCGGCGTTACGCATCCTGCTGATATCCTCGATTTCAAGCACACCCACATCGATGTGGCTGCTCGCGTGGTATTGTTCGATGACGAGCCTGTCGATCTGACCGCCATGGAATTTGACCTGCTGCGTGTCCTTGCCGAATACGCTGGCATGGTTCTCACTCGTGAACAGCTCCTGGAAAAGGTTTGGGGATCCAGTTATTATGGCGAGACCCGTGTGGTGGACGTTCACATCGGGCATCTTCGCCAGAAATTGGGGGACAGCAGTCTGCTTGCTACCGTGCGCGGGGTGGGTTATCGTTTCGACGATGAAAGGGTCTGAGCTAAGATGCATATTATTCGGACTCATCTGGGCGTAAAAATATTTCTCTCTTACCTGATCGTCATCCTGGTTGGAGCAATCGTGCTGGCTGTCTCTGTCTCTCTGGTTCTTCCCGGTGCTTTCAGCCGCCACATGCTGGGTATGGGCGGTATGATGGGCATGATGGAGGGCACTCACGAAATGAGCGATCTTTTTCAGGGTTTTCGCAGCGGTGTTTATGATGCCCTCGTCCTGTCTGCTATTGCTGCCAGTATAGCCGCTCTGGTCGTTGGTTTAATAGTTACCCGCCAGTTGATCGCCCCCATTCAGGCATTGTCGCGTGCCTCTCAGCGTATCGCTGCAGGAAGCTACCGCGAGCGCGTTGAACTGCATCAGGATGAACCCCATGGTCTGGATGAGTTGGGTCAGTTAGCGCTGGATTTCAATCGCATGGCGGAGAACCTCGAGCAGGTCGAAGCGCTGCGCCGTCAATTGATCGGTGATGTCAGCCACGAGCTGCGCACGCCGCTGACCACCATCAAAGGTTCACTCGAAGCCCTGGTGGATGGCGTCTTGCCTGCCATTCCGGAGACGTTTACACGCATCTCCCAGGAAGCCGACCGTCTTCAACGCCTGGTGGATGATTTGCAGGAACTCAGCCGGGTAGAAGCTGGTGCTTTCGAGTTGAACCTTCAACGACTGGACATTGATGTTGTCATCCAGTCTGCAGTTAACCGCTTCGAGCGCCAGTATGCTGAAAAAGGTGTCAGCCTCAGTATGAATCTGACCCCTGACCTGCCTGCTGTCCTTGCTGATGCAGACCGCCTGGGACAGGTGTTCAATAACCTGCTTGGTAATGCCCTGCAGTATACGCCTCAAGGTGGCGAGGTGGTTGTCACCGCACAGAAATCAGGGGCGGATAGTTCAGGTCAGCGTGCGGGATACCGGCATCGGCATTTCTCCCGAGCACCTGCCGCATGTGTTTGACCGCTTCTACCGCGCCGATCGCTCCCGCGCCCGCGTATCCGGAGGCAGCGGCATCGGACTCACCATCGCCAGATACCTGATCGAAGCTCACGGCGGGAGAATCTGGGTGGAAAGCCATGGCGAAGGCCAGGGTAGTAAATTTAGCTTTAACATCCCCTATCACAGCGGTTCCTAAAAAGCTTATGCAAGCCCGTCGCCAAAGTTGCCCTTAATTTTGATAAATCTTCGCCTGGAGCAGCATTAAATCCGGAAGCTCCTCTGCCCACTCGCGGATCGCAGCCCAGTTCCGCCGGTCGCCGGCAGGCGCCTGGATGACCAGCATCGCGAACAGCACAGCCCACCACTTCAGCCGACCATACTCCATCCTGCCTCCAAACACCCCGATGCTAATCGGTCTGGAAGGGCGCGCTGCCTTGAGTACCGGTCGCAGGTAATTCTCCAGCCGGGTATAGCGTTCCTTAAAATTTAATCTCTTATCATTTTCCGGATGCTTTGGCAGTTTTTCATCAACAGTAATGGGGATCTCACCCATTCGCATATCGGCGGTCTGCGTCAGGCTCATCGCCAGGACAAACACAGCCAGTGGCATTCTTTGCAGCGCTTTCCGGTTTCTCCGCAGGAAACCCCGGGCAGCCCGGTGCCAGCCCATGATCATCGGTGCCCCAACCACCACGCCAGCGTAGTTTTGCAGATCCTTGACCTGCTCTATCGGCAGGATATCGACCCGTAAACCGCTTTTTACGATCTCTTCCCCCACAATCTCAGCGACCTCCGCTGTTGAGCCTGCCATCGTCGCGTAGGCAACCAGGATTTTGCTCATGTCATCCATCACCCATGCTTCACAGCAATTCGTTTGATTTTTAGTGTCAGTTTCTGTAGCTTGCTCTACATTCAGGAAACCCAGGGCGCCGAACATCCCGCGCATCAACCTGTGACCGAAGTCAGGATTTAAGAACTGGTTCGGGCAGCTGCCAGGGATGACCGTAATCCCGTTCTCGTGGCACATGCGCACTGCATCTTGCGAGACGCTGCTCATGCTCGCTACCAGTCCCGGTTTTGTGCCCATCATGCAGTGCATCCAAACCCGCTTTACACCAAGGTCCACACATTGCTGGACGATGTCTTCGCAGATTTGGGGGTTAGTCAGGATGAAGACCGCATCCGGCTTCTCAGGGATCGACTTCAAGTCCGGGTAGCACGGGTCTCCTTCGAAACTGTTGATGCGTGGGTTGACCGCGCTCACCTCATAACCTGTTTCCTTGAATTTACGGTAAGCGCCGTTGCACCCCGTCTCGCGCCTGTCCGATACGCCGACAACGGCGATCCTTTTCTGTGCCAGGAAATCTTTCACAAGAGGGTCGATTTTTGCCATGGATGCTCCTTGTTTTTGTTGTTTTCTTTTAAATGAGATGAACTTTCAGGTGTATTGTCAGTGTACTGCTGATTACGATATAAGCCTGCTTTATATTTTAATGCCTATTCTACCTGAAGTGGAAGCGCTTCCCCCTTCATTCCATGATCGATCATCTGAAGTATCTCCCATGTAAACGCATGTGCGTCCTCCAGGCACTCTTCTTCGATGTACTCGAACCGGTCAGTCATCTGGTGCCAGTGTGTGCCAGTGGAGGCGTATTCGGGTGTCATTGCGCAGACTGTTACTGCGACCAGTCCACGCAGTGTCGCTGGTAGAGCATCATTGTAAGCCGTCCCGGGCATCTCCAACACACCCCGTTCAAGCACTGAGGCAGCCTTCCGTTCCAACTCCAACGCCGCCGGATGTGTGGGGTGTTTGATCACCAATCCATCGTTGGAAATATATTTGACCTGCCCCGTGCCCACCTCATCCAGGATGATATACACTGCCGGGTCTCCCAGCTCTTCCATGTGCCGGTCCAGGTATGCAGTCATCCCATGAGCCCCGGTTTCCTCACAGTCGGTGAACACCAGGTTCACCTGAGTGTGTCCTAAAGGTTCTTCGACCAGTCTTTTCGCCAGTCCCAGGATAACCCCAACCCCGGAAGCGTTGTCGTTTGCGCCGGGTGAAAAGGGAGTAAGGTCAGCGCTTGCCACCAAACCCAGTACGAAAAATTGCACCGGAGCCAGGATCACGGCTGACCAGCGCAATCCCTCCCAGCCGAAAAGTGTGCCCAGACCAAAAAGTAACGCTCCCACCGCCATGCTCACGAACGCGCCACTCACCAGTACTCCAAACAACCGCTGCCACCTCGCCGTTGAATAGAACACCGGCGTGCGGTGTGTGTCGTAATGGGCACAGAGCACTATTCTGTTTTTACCCTCACGAACAGGAGCGATGCTGCCGACAACATTCTGGGTGAGTGCCTTAGGCGAGAACCACCTCGCCCAGTGGTTTTTGAATTCAGTTTCCGCCAGCATTCCCCACACCCCCATCAGGTTCAACAGCGCGCCGGTCCCCAACGCCCACCGTTCGCCCACGGTGAGACCCAGTAAGCTGCCCAACAGTGCAGCAGCAAACACTGCAAGGAAAGGCCTGTAGGTCGAGGTTCTCCCCTCGAAGGATTCGTATCCCACCTCACTGGCTCCCAATTTGATCAGTTCGTTGTGGATATATTCCCCAGCTTTCTGGGCTTCAGCCGTGCAGCTGCCGCGCCCGCCAATCGTTTCTGCCAGGTAGCGAATGTGCTCGAGTGAGTATTGGGTGTAAGTTTGCATTGTCATGTTTTCCTATAACATGACTTCCATCCCGTCATAAGCAGCCTCGACATCATGGGGATGGAAGATCGCTTCCAGTTCTGCGTGCAGCGGGTTGCCGGAGTGCGAGAAGTGGTGCGCGATCACCCTGCCTCCAGGGCGGATCAGACCTTCGGAGCGAATCCACCGGACCTGTTCCAGAAATGATTCGAATCCCAGGTGCTGATCATACTCCCCAACGCCCAGGGTTTCCTCCAACACAACCACGTTAAAGGAGCGCCCCACCAGAGCCTTGCGGGTATCCTCCGTGAAACGCCCGGTATCGGTGGCATACAGGATGGCGTGATTCCCATCATCGACGCTGTAAAATAGCGCTTCCAGACTGCCCACCGCGTGGTGGGCGCGGTAAGCGCTGATCTTGTACCCGTTGGTCTCCCATTCATCAAAGGCGTGTACCGTATAGGATTCCAGGTGCATTAACGCCAAATCATGAGACTCTTGCCCCATGATTGCCGCCACATCTCGCGGACCATAAAGGTGCAGCGTGGGCGGAGGTCTCCGTCCTGTAAAAGCATCCACGCGCATCTCAAGATTTCCCATGAAAAAATGATCCATATGGGCGTGGGTCACCAGCCCGGTGGTCACGTTCCACAGGTTCAGGCTGAAGCGCTGCGCGGAAGCCAGTAGATCGGGTCCGAAATCGATCAGCAGATCTTCATTGACCAGCAGCGCACTGCGCAGGCGTATATTCTTCCCTCCCAGAATACGTGCCTCGTTGCACGAATCACAGCTGCAGAAAATGCCCGGGTAGCCCTCAGCTGCCGCAGTGCCTAAAAAGAAAAGACGCATGGAATGTTCCTCCTCAGCCTGTTTCCGGTTTATTGCCTGAACTATAAATGTCAATGGATTGGAAAGCAGCCAGGATATCCTCTTCGGAGATGGGTGTGTTGTTATTAATTTTCAGGTCCCAATCATAATGCACGTTAGCTGCGACCCGATTGTATTCAGCCACCTGATCCATCGAAACTGCTATCTGGTCAACTCTGCTGCGGTTCTTAACCCGGTCAAGGCAGGTGTCCAGATCCGCAACCACCCTGATCATCTTGATGGAATGTTTTTCAGCGAGAGCAGCATAAAATCCTCGAAAACCTTCACCAGCCCCCAGGCTTTCGATCATCACCTGATCGTGAATCTCAAACATCCTGTCGATCGCCGCTTCGACCTTCATCCAGCCATCCTCGCCAGGCTGAAGGCTCAGCCAGATCGGCTCAACCCGCAGGAAGGAAATATCGGTATGCTCACCCACCACGGTGCCAATATACGTTTTGCCGGCGCCCTTCGGACCAATGAGCATAAACAATGTCTTGAGCTTATCCATGAAGGAACATTCCACAGTTTTTTCTTACAGGAAATTACTGTCCCCAATTTTCATACAATCCGAGTGACCTCATCGATGGGCTTGCGCCACCTGGCATCCGGGCTTTCATCCGCGAAACCCAGGCAGATCGCCGCAATCATCTCGCCTTCCTCACCCAACCACTCGCACAATTCTTCGTACGCATAAAACACATCACACACCCACAGCGACCCAATCCCCAGTTCTACCGCTGCCAGAAGCATATTCTGAATTGCCGCCCCGATGGACTGGATATTGACCACGTCATCGAACATTTGCCCGGTCGAATGCTTTTCCCACGGTCGAAATCCCCAGTGGATTGAAGACAAAGACAGTCACCGGCGCCCCTTCCATCACCCGTGCCGACCCCTCGCTGCTGCCGGGATCATCCCCCTGTGCTTTGGCATTATCAATCCCTTGGCGCATAATCCGCAGCATCTCGCTGCGCCGATCTCCCTCGACAACCACGAAGCGCCAGGGTTGGCGGTTCTTTCCGGACGGCGCCTGTATGGCTGCATGGAGAATGGCACGGAGCATCTCATCGGGTATTGGCGTGTCCTGAAATTTACGGATACTGCGCCTGGCAGCGATTGCATCTAAAGTGTTCATGGGATCCCCTTTCTCACGGAATTGGTTCTACTGGTTGACCAGCTTTCCCCTCGAAATCGTCATGGTCTTTGTTGGTTGATTGATTTTACCGCCTTTCTAAATGTTAAAATGCTTCTTACCAGGTGATGATGTGTATAATCATGGGCAAACCTTGACTTTACGAATGCAAAGCATCGCCCTCCTATTTCTTCTGGCAGTCATTTTTCTTTCCGCCTGCGCATCTCCTCGAACCATCGAGACAACGCCTGCCGCCACGCTGCCTCCTACGCTCCAGAGCCAACCAGAACACCCACACATACTCCCACACCATCCAACCCTGCCACTTCTCTCGCCATGAATTGTGACGATTGGGCGTTACTCGACCTTGGAGAATACCAGGCTCAGAACAACACCTGGGGGAAGGGAACGCTCAGCGGCTGGTCCCAGTGTATTGGCATTGGGAATAATGACGATGGGACGCTTATCGCCCGTTGGACCTGGGATTGGCTGAACTCGGGTGGGAATGTCAAGGCTTATCCCGAGATCGTTTTCGGTCAGAAACCAGGTAGTTCGACCACCACAGCTTCCTTACCTGCCCAAATCAACAGCATCCGTTCCGCCACCGTCACTTACGATGTCGCCTCCACATACACCGGCAGTGGGAACCTGGCTTTCGATATCTGGCTGACCGATACGGACAACCCGTCCACCTGGGGAGTGCCGCCGATCACCCACGAGATTATGATCTGGCTGGATTACTATGGCAGCATGAGTCCGGGCGGCGCCTGGCAGGGGCGCGAGATGATCGATGGTGCCACCTACAGCGTCTACGTGGGCGAGAAGTATGGCGACGGTTGGCGCTATATCGCCTTCGTCAGAGCCCCTAGGCAGCAGGGCGCAGGCACCCTCGAACTTGCCGCTTTTCTCACTTATTTACGCGAAAAGGGTCTCGTGACCGGTGAAGAATACCTGGCATCGATTGAGTTCGGCAATGAGGTCGCCGGCGGAACCGGCGAAACCCTCCTCAATATATATTCAATCTCAGTGCAAGCAGAGTAACGTACCCGGTTTCCCGTCTCCCTCACGAGGAAAGCGATTTTAATCGGATCCCAGGTCGTTTAGCAGGTCCTCAAACCAATTCCTTGCAAAAGCGTGCGTCTGCAAACCATAATCGAGCGTCTTGAGCTGGTATTTAAGGATATCTTTGTAAGAAGCTGGGATTTCAATCCGCCTGATTTCCTCGTTCATCTGGCTATAGTGACTTTCTCACTAATGCTTTCGATCATCTGCCCACTGACAATCAGTTCTGCCAGAATGTTGATATCTGAGGATGTCTCCCGGTCGTGCTCGAGGAAGGACACGCGACTGCGCACGGCATCATACACCTTCGCCGTCCCCTCTCCCAGGCGCTCCGCGGCATCCGCACCGCGCAGGTCCACCGCCTGCGCCGCCGTCATCAGTTCGATCGCCACCACATGACGCACGTTCTCCAGGATCTCCAGGCAGTGCCGCGCCGCGTTCGCTCCCATACTCACGTGGTCTTCCTGGTTGGCGCAGGAAGGGATCGAGTCCACGCTGTCCGGATGTGCCAGAGTTTTGTTATCCGACACCAGTGCCGCCGCTGTGTACTGCACCATCATCAATCCGCCGTCCAACCCACTCGTCCTCACCAGCATCGCCGGCAGCCCGTGGTTCAGTTCCGGTGTCAGCAGCCTGAACACCCGCCTCTCGGCGATGTTCGCCACTTCCGCCATGGCGATCCCCAGGAAATCCAGCCACATCGCCGGTCCCTGACCGTGGAAATTGCCTCCCGAAATTGATTGCATACCTTCACCCTCAGGATCGGACGGAAATATTAACGGGTTATCCGTGGCCGCGTTGATTGCAGCACTAAATCGCTGGCGCAGGAAAGCGATCGTGTCCATCACCGGTCCCAGGACCTGAGGGATGCAGCGCAGGCTGTAGGCATCCTGCACCTTCTCTGGCGCTGAATCGATCAATCGGCTGCCAGCGGTCATGAAGCGTATATTCTCTGCCACATGCTGTTGTCCGGGTTGGTTGCTCGCCAGGTGCAGTGCCGGCTCGAACGCCGCCGAAAGCCCCAGCAGCGCCTCCAGGCTGAGAGCTGCTGCCGCCTGTCCATGGCGCAGCAGGTTCTCGGCATCGTGCACCGCCAGCGCCCCACAAGCGCTCATGAAGTCCATCCCGTTCGACAGCGCCAGCCCCTCCTTCGCTTCCAGCACGATCCGCTCGATCCCCGCCCTGCGCATCGCCTCCGCCCCGTCAAACAATTCTCCCATGTAGATTGCTTTGCCGCTGTACCCGCCGTCACCTTCTTCCAGGTCGCGCGTTAACACCGTGGCGATGTGCGCCAGAGGCGCCAGGTCGCCGCTCGCCCCCAGCGATCCCTTCTCCGGCACCAGCGGCGTAACCCCCGCGTTGAGCATATCCACCAGCGTCTGCGCTACCACCGGTCGCACCCCCGAGTGTCCCTTCGCCAGCATATTGGCGCGGATCACCATCATCGCCCGTACCACGTCCTCCGGCAGTGCCTTCCCCACACCGCTGACGCACAGCACAATCAGGTTGCGCGACAGCGACAGAGCCTGGTCTGCACTGATCACTCGGTTCGCCAAAGAGCCAAACCCCGTATTCACCCCATAGATCACTTTGCCAGGTTGTGCAATGGATCGCAGCACCCACTCGTGGCTGCGCTGCATTTTCTGCCGGATCTCTTTATTAAATGGAGCGACTGGTTTATGGTCACGCGCCACCGCCACGATTTGTTCGATGGTCAACTCATTACCATTAAGCTCTATCATCACCAAACCTCCTCGATTTCGTAGTCCATTGGGATAATAAGATCCGGAACTGATCCCTCGAATTTTTCTGCCATTTTATCAGCAACCTCTCCCGGCATCCGAGCACATCAGCCAGCATATAGCCAGCTTGTAGGTCAGGTATCCCTACCTGACACCTGCCTGACCTATTCGCCCCATTCGTCCATTCGCATCATTCGTGTTAAAAACCCCCGTCCCCCTTCGATTTTCATGCAGCCCTTCGTGTTTCAGCTTTTCCCCGTCACTCCGTCCCCGGTCTCCCGTCCTCCCACATAAACCAACCGCCCCCTTTTCATCACCATCACCACCGCGTTGTTGCCCAGCCGGTAGATGCTGTCATCGAAGGATGGCAGGTCCCAGACCTGGATGTCGGCAAGTTTCCCCTTCTCCAACGTGCCGCGGTCATCCAGCCCCACCGCCTGTGCCGCATAGTGGGTTGCCGACAACAGCGCCTCTTCAGGGCTGAATCTGTACAGCCGGCATGCCAGCTGCATCACCAGCTGCATCGATTCCATCCAGCATCCCGGGCAGAAATCGGTCGCCAGCGCCACGCGCATTCCCCGATCCATCATCGCCCGTGCATCGAACGGCTTGGGATGCCGCACCGCGAAATCCAGCCCGGGCATCACCACACCCACAACCCCTGCTTCTGCAAGGCTCTCGATCTCCGCCTCGCTGGTATAGTTCAGGTGGTCTGCAGAAATCGCGGGCAGTTCAGCCGCCAGCCGGCTTCCGCCAATGTTGGCATACGCGTCCACGTGCATTTTTGGTCGCAGCCCGTGCTGCATCCCTTTCTCCAGGATGCGCCGCGATTCCTCCACACTGTAGTAGCCTTCATCGCAGTACACATCGCAGAAATCAGCCAGACCTCTCTCTGCCACCTTCGGGATCATCTCATCCAGCAGCATTCCCAGGTAGCGTTCCCTGGTCACCTCAGCAGGGAAATCATGGGCTCCCAGGAAGGTACTCACCACGTCCACCGGCTGCCAGGAAGCCAGTTCCTGGTTGATCTCCAGCATTTCAATCTCTTTCGCCAGGGTCAACCCGTACCCGCTTTTGCTTTCGACCGTTGTGGTGCCGTAGGACAGCATGCGCTCCAACCGCCCCAGCGCTTCATCGCACAGCGCATCTTTGCTGCTGGCGCGTGTCATCCTTACCGTCGCCTGGATGCCGCTTGGGATTCCCATCGCGGCCACCTCAGCCGCATTGCGCGTCATCCTCGCCGCGTACTCCTGTGCCCGCGTGCCGCCGAAGACCAGGTGCGTGTGGCAGTCCACGAACCCCGGCGCCAGGATCTTCCCGCTCACGTTTACCACGCGTGCCTGTGAGAGGTTGAACTGCGATTCCAGTTCGCTCAGTTCTGCCACCGCGGCTATGGTCTCGCCCTGTACCGCCACTGCCGCGCCCTTTCGTTGTCCCAGTGGGTTGCCAGCCTCCGGGCAGCACGTCAGCGCCATCATCGCCCCCTTCAATACCAGGTCTACTGCCGGCTTTTCCACTCTTTCTATCCGTGCGCTCTCACTCATCCTTTGTGTGGGGTCCCAGCCGGTCACCCGCACCGGTACTGCCCCCAGCTGTCTCCGGTCCGAAGGTCGCCGTGGGTGACCACCACAGCGGAATCTTGATGGTCTCTCCGGTCAGGGGTCCCTTCCCCTCGCACACCTGCCGCGCGGTTTCGTAACCCGCCTGCGCGTGCCGCACCACCCCAATGCCCGAATCCGTGGTCATGCACACATCCAGCCGCAGGTCGGCCTCCTCGCTCCCGTCGGCGATCATCGTCACGCCGGTGTGTACCGCCTCGCCCATCGAGTAGTTGGCCTGGATTGCCACCAGGTCTGCCATCCCCGCCGTGTTCAGCAGCGCGTTCAAATAAGGCCAATCGGAGATCAGGTCTCCGCCATCCTTCATCTTCTCCGATTCGAAGGTCGGGTTGACGATCGAGCCCGAGTCCAGGTTGTCGCGCGAGAAGCCCACCGGTCCCGCCAGTTCCCCGCTGCGGATCATCTCGTTTACCCGCAGTGCCAGTTCTCGCCGCTCCCCAAAGCCCAGGTAGCACACCCGCGCTGGCAGCGCCTCGATCGGCAGGGTCTCGCGCGCCAGCTCGATCCACTTCACCGTTGTCTTATCGTGCGGGAACATCTCCAGCACCAGCGCATCGATCTTCGCCAGGTCACTGGCCTCGCCCGACAGGCACGTCCAGCGGAACGGTCCCCTTCCCACCAGGAACAACGGGCGGATATACGCCGCCACGAACCCCGGGATGGTCATGGCCTCCGCCTCCGGCATGCCCGCGTCGCGGCACTCCTTGCGGATGCTGGTGCCGTATTCGAAAACCTGAACGCCCTTGTGGTAGAAAGCATTCATCGCCGCTAACTGACGCTTCATTGAATCGCGCGCCACCTGGAAGTAGCCGTCCCGGTCCGCGGCTCGCAGTTCAGCCGCCGACTTCCGCGCTGTAACCCGCCGGGATGTAAGACAGCGGGTCGTGGCACGGGCACATCTCGGAGATGATGTCCGGCAGCCAGCCCATCTCCAGCGCCTTCGGGAACAATTCTGCTGCGTTCCCCCACACCCCGATCCCTACAGCCCTCTTCTCAGCTTTAGCCTTTTCGGCGATCTGAACGGCTTCTTCCAACGAGTCCGCCTCGATATCGAGGAAGCCTCTCTCCAGAGAACGCTGGATGATTGCCGGGTTGGCATCCACTACCACGCATACCCCGCCGTGCATCGTCGTCGCCCGCGGCTGGTTACGCCCCATCCCGCCTAATCCTGCGGTCAGGTAGATCCTGCCCGCCAGGCTGCCGCCAAAATGCTGCTCGGCGATTGCGCCCAGGGTCTCGAAGGTGCCCTGGATCACGCCCTGGGTGCCGATGTACTCCCACGGTCCCGCCGTGTACTGTGCGAACATGGTCAGGTTCTTGTCCTGCAAGATCGTAGAAGATTTCCCACGTTGCCTTCATGATATTGGTGTTTGCCATCACCACCCTCGGCGCCAGGCGGTGTGTTTTGAACATAGCCACCGGCATCCCGGACTGGACCACCAGTGTTTCGTTGTTCTCTAACTCCATCAGTGACTGCACGATGGCGTGGTAGCTTTCCCAGTTGCGGGCGCACTTCCCGATCCCGCCGTAGATCACCAGGCGTTCCGGCGCTTCGGCGTTCTCCATGTTGTTTTCCAGCATGCGCAGCAGCGATTCCTGTTTCCAGCCTTTGCAGCGCAGTGTTTTTCCGCGCTGTGCCTTCACAGAATATAAAATTTCGGGTTTCATTGGGTTTCTCCTGGGTATGTAATTATTAATCGAGTAAAGCCGTCTCGATGATTTGCTCCATCTTGAAGTCGTGCACCTGTAAGTAATATTTCAGCACCTCTTCCACCGCTCCCAGTGGCACCGGTCCGACCAGTTCTGCCCCAGCCACCATCACGCCGTAGCGTTTTGCCTCCGCCCGTACCGCTTCCAGCACGCGCGGGATCGGCGTTTTGGCGTAATTTACCAGGTTCATCGACACCTGCACCTGCCCTTTATCTTCCAGCGCCAGCCCCATCGCCCGCACGTAGCGGAACCCGCCGTTGATGTGCCGCACAGCCCTGGCAATATTTTCAGCGACAGACACGTCCGTCGTCAGCAGGTTCACGTTGAATGCCACCAGTGGAAAGCGCACTCCGGTTACCATCGCCCCCGCTTTGGCGTTGAATGACGCTGGTCCCTCGTCCGGCGCCCATGCCGGGTCTTGCAGCTTCTTTTCCAGGGCTTCGTACTGCCCCTTGCGGATATCGGGCAGCCGTTCTCGTTCCGGTCGCAGTGCCGCTTCCTCGTAATAATAAACCGGTACCCCCAGGCTGCCGACATAGCTGCCGAACTGGCGCGCCACTTCCACCGCTTCAGCCGTCTCCATACCCCGTACCGGGATGAACGGCGCCACGTCGACCGCCCCCATGCGCGGGTGCGAGCCGTGGTGCTGGCGCATGTCGATCTTCTCGAAAGCCTTCTTCGCCATTGCCTTTGTTGCTTCCAGCACCGTTTCCGGATCGCCAAGGTAGGTGAATACTGAGCGGTTGTGGTCCGCATCCGAGCTTATGTCCAGGATCTTGATCCCTTCGTGTCGCTGCACCTCCGCCAGCACCTCTTCCACGAGAGCCAGGTCGATGCCTTCGCTGATGTTCGGTTCGCACAGGAGTACTTTTTTCATAGTTTGCCTTTTCGGGAAAGTTGTTTTGTCAGGGCATGGTTGCTCCTGTGCAGCTTGCAATGCCTCCACCTGCCTACTGATCTCCTCAGCCTGCTGTGCCAGGGCAGATACAATCGCAGCATCCTTGATCGAGCCCAGGTTGATTTTCACATTTTCCAGGCAGCCCAGAGCTCCGGCGTTTGCCAGAAGCCGCGCACAGTTCATATCCGACTCGGCCGCCGAATTTGTACGTCCCTCTAGTTCCTGGACCCGAGCGTTTGGAGACAGAGCCTTGCGTTCTCCAGCGGCACCTGTCAGCCGCTCTCACCCATGCCGCCTGGATCGCCAGCCTGCGCCGCTGCCGTTCCTCTTCGTTTTCCTTAGGCAGCCTGTAGCTCATCGAAATCGCCTGGAACGCTTCGCTGTCCAGCCGGCTGCCGGTCTGCAGTTCCTGGCTGAGAACCTCTGCACGTTCTCCCGCCTCATGCAAGCGCTCCCGTTCTTCAGTGGTCTTATTTTTCACCGGCAGCAGGCATACCATCGCTACCAGCGCTGCAGCCATCGCCGAGCGATCGCGGATGCCGACCCACCACCGGCAGTCGTGTCGTCCGGCCGTAAAACGTTCAGGTAAGTTTCAATTTCGTAGTCCATGGGGATACCGGGCTCCGGGTCAAAGATACCAAATTTTTCTGCCATTTTATCAGTATCCTTGCACAGCAAACAGATCCGGTGTCCACATTCAGCCTGAAAGGGCAACACATTGGTGCGCTACCTGGTCGATCTTAACCAAAAATATCAGCTTATAATTCCCGCCGCTCAGGGGTGGCACTGGCTTCTCATATTTCTGAGAACAGCACAACCTGGACCTGACAACACTGGATTCAGCAAATACGTCAGCATACCGCTGGAATGCTATTGCTGATTTCTATGATTATTACGGTGTTTCAGAAACCCCACTGACCACTGACCTCACAGCGCTCAGCGTCGAATAACCGCCTAACTCTTGCGCAGCAGCGAGACTACCGTCACCACCAGGAAGAGTACAATCGCCGCCCTCATTTAGCAGTCCGCCCCATTTGCGCAGTTCCAACTGAAGCCATAGGTCCCCCACCACGCGCAGTACGAGCGAAGCATGCAGCAGACCCACGGGCACGTACGCCGCGGACGAGAACTGCAGTTCTGCCCAGGATCGCGGGAAAATGATCGGTGCATGACCGAAGATCATGCTCATCACATAACCTACAAAGAAAGCGTGCAGTGCCGCATCATACACCGGACCGGTGTAAAGCCCTCCGTAGTACAGCAAGATTTCCGCCCGAAATTCCCAACCAGATGAATCCACTCGTCAGGCACAGGGCGATATAACGCGTCAGCACAGCTGGGTGGCGCAGGTTGCGCACCGCCAGGTCATAGCGTAGTGACCAAACAGCCATCGCCGTCAAAGTCACCCCGCACAACCTCGCTGCCCAGTTTAAGTTCAGCAGAGCCAGCCCGGCAGCCGCGATTACCAACACCCCCAATGCCAGGAAAAGCCGCACCAGCCTGACCGGAGTCCGCAGCACCCGGCTCAGTTCCAGCCGTTCTCCGCCGATTGTCAGCACAAGGAAAGCGATCCACCAGAACACCACCTGGTAAATGGGTACCCCAGCCAGCCACAGCGCGTTACCCACCAGCCATGCCAGCCCACCAGATGCCATCATCCATGTGTGTGCCTGCGGCTCGCGCCGCACCATCACTGCCAGGATCAATACCATCCCCAGGCTGCCAAGGGTCATCAGCAGCGCACCCAGGGTAGGCAGCACCAGAAGGCACACCCATCCCGCAGCTGCCACCACCGGTACCGCATACATCCATCTCTCCCGCATTGCCGCCGCCCGTTCCAGCGGGATCAAGACACCCAGGAACCCGGACACCATCAGCGTCGCCATGGGAGAGAGCCAGGTTCGAAATCGCCGGCAGCTCCCAGCCCAGCCGCAGCAGCCCGCCCCACATCGCAAAAACCAGCGCCAGCATTGCCAGACCAACAAACGGCAGTGCCGGGACCTTTACCTTTTTATTGATCTTCCTCTCCTCCGCATGTCCCAGCCTTGAACTTTCCGGTCACAGGTATTGGCGCCAGCATCATGAATTCTATAAACCTCACCATTTTCTAAAAGGGCTAACATCCACCAATCAGCCAGGTCTCTCACCTCAGTGCCCAGCCTCAATCATACCCCACTATTGTCAATCCCCCCTTCATTCAATGTAGGTCAGGTATCCCTACCTGACTTCCGGTTATTATCTGGATCCCCTAAGGCATCAGCCCAGAATTCCCCAGGCGCTCATGAATTTCATTGAAGGCATTGGCTTCAGCTTGGTTGATCACCTTGCTCTGGACGAGTTCACCCAGGATGGCTGCTTCCCGTTCCGTTGGGCTGCCGTCGCTGTACTGGAATTCCGGGTTGCCTGTTCGAAACTCATCGATAGCATCGTGGACCTTCATGAATGTATTCGCCTCAGCCTGGGTGATAACCTTTTGCTCAACCGCCTGCGCCAGCATCTCTTCCTCGTGAGCATTCTGTTCCCCGGGATTGACCCCGCTGCTTCCCAATGCCCGTACGTAGTTGATCAAATCCCATCGGGATTTCTCATCCAGGATCGCTTTCCAGCCGGGCATGGCGGTGTTGAACGCCCCGCTGCCTTCGCTTATTCGCCAGAACAGGTAGTCGTCTCCCATCATCTGGCTGGTATGGGCGATCACTGCCGGCGCTGGGTCCAGGGTTTGCCCCGCAGGACCATCTCCCATGCCGTCCTCGCCATGGCAGCTCGCGCAGTGAAGAGTAAACAAATTTGCGCCGTTTTCAAGAGATTTCTGGTCAGCAGGTATCGGGTTTCTCAATCCGGCATATTCATCTGGGATTTGTGCGTGGTGTCGCTGCATTATGCCGCTGCCCATCCCGCCTCCCATGCCGGGTGGATTAGGCATTCTTCCTTCAAAGCCAATCGCCGAGCAGCCTGCCAATAATCCTGGCAGGATAATTAATAATACGGTTTTTCTTATCAAGTGCTTCTTCATTCTCGATATCGTCAGGTCCTTGTTCGGATAACCAGCTATTTTCCTCAGCTTTCCTCGGTCGCGATCCGGAACGGTCTTAATATTAGGATGATAACCCAGGCGGCAATTCTGATGGTCATTGCCACAATACTATCCTTTGCTACCACTTCTTTGTATCCGAAAAGCAGGATAACCATGACAAAAATGTGCAGGCTCAAAGTAGCAGCAGAAGCCAGCATGGCGTACGGGCTGCGCTTCCAAATCAAGAACGCAGTGACGAAAACCGATAGAATGCCCATGGCGAAGTTGTAGATTGGAAGCCAGTCGATCACGTAATAATCTGGGACTTTGCCGGCTAGCACCTGCCCGCCGGCAAAAATCGCCATTGCGCCAATCACCAAGGCAAGTATTGCGGCAGCAGTATACATCCTTTGGTTCATTTCAAACTCCCGTTCATTCAGGTATTGTTCCAGTTAGTCTTTACCCAATCCAAGCCAGGTATCGAAATCATCTCTCAAGCCGGAAAACCCTTATCGTCTTAAGGCGCCCCGGGTGAGTGTGACCACAATCAACCATCCTTGGCGCCTAGAAAGACGACCCGCGTTTTAGCGTTCATCCTCGTGCCATCCCGTCAGGCACAATGATCGTCACGCCGGGGTTGATGGCGAAGGTGCTCGCCGACGGTCATCAGTCCTGTGCCTTCGAGAAAATGGTACATGGCACCTCTTCCCCGGGTGAGGGGAATCTGTTGACCGGTCCGAGGCCCACCACCAGGGTTTTGAAAGTGGGTGTGTCTATCAGGAACTGCGGTTTGGGTCCATTGCTGTCAAATATAGCTTTTGATGTGGTCTCGGCAAAGTAGGTTTGAGAATTTGTGTCAGGCATCTGGTTCTCCTTTAGGATATGCCCGACTATCACCTTCTCCCGGTTGAAGGTGTCGACTTTTGTCGGGTTATGCGTAATGTTAATCCGCCCGGATCCTCGCCCGTTTTGCCAGCTCTTCGGGGTCCAAAATACGGATTTGCTGTTGTCCACTTCTACCAAACCGGCTTTGGTCAGCTCGCGGATCACGCGGCTGAGCACGTCGGGTACAGTACCAAGGTGCGCCGCCAGTTCGGTCAGGGTTGACCATCGGTGGCGGGGGATGACGCCATCTTTCGCCTGCTCGAGCCAGTGCTTCGCCAGACGGGCTTCCACCGTGCGCCGGGAGATGTCCGCGGTGAGTGCGGTCAGGTCAATGAAACGATCGGCCATGTTCTCCATGATTTGTAAGGCGGTGTGGGGGTGCGCGTACAGGACCTGCTCCAGAGCATGGCGGGGAATTCGCCAGATGCCAGCTTCCTCCAACGCCATCGCTCTGGCCGGGTTAGGGCGCCTGGTAAACACGCCGATTTGGTTGAAGATCTCACCCGGTCCTAAGTATCGCAGGATTTGTTCGTGTCCGTCGGGGGCGGTCTTGATCACTTTCAGCCAGCCATACTGCAGGTAAAAGAGATGGGTTTCGACATCACCTTCCCAGAAGATCACCGCGTCCACGGGGTAAATCTTCCATTCTGCCTGCTGGGCTAAATTTATCAGTACATCCTCTCCGACCCCGCGTAGGAAATTAATCGAATGTAACCGTCTGGCGAGAATTTCTGTTTGCATACTTCTCTCAAGCGCTTTCGGGATCATCACCGTATCTAGTGATCTAACCACCAGGTAGCTCAAGCAAGGTTCTGGGTGCGGTCTCCTCGTTGGCAGTATTCACCATAATATTATTGGATTTTTAGCCAGTATCCGCCCAGGCTTTCCACGCTGAGACGCCAGTTATGTGCATAAGCGGGATCGCCAATTTTACCCTCAAAAATTATCCAAGGAGTAAGTTCACCGCAGGATCGGTTTCCAGACCATCACCACCGTCCAGTATCGGTGTTTCACATGCGCCAGCCTCGATCGTGCTGCCCTGGTTTTTCATCAGCGAGGCTCCTTCACAGCTGATGGCTCCACAGTTCACCCAGTTAATCGTGGAAATCATACCCAGGAACAATACTATTGCCGTGGCTGGGAACAGCGCAGCATAAACAGCCAGTTTCCGGTTACTATTCTTTGCAGTCCAGATGATAATGCTTGAGCCAATGCTGATGATCGGGAAGAAACAGCCAGGACGATCAGGACCTGAGTCCAGGTCTCCAAGCCCGTTTCCGCTTGCAGTCGTATCGAAAAAACGACAAAAAATATAGCAGGGCAAATGGAGATGATTCCTGCAGTAGCCCAAAATAGACTGGCAGCCAGAAGCCCTTTGGATTTGCTTCCTGTTCCCTCAGTCATAGATCCTTCCTCACCTAAAACCCATGGAGTGGGTTATCTATTCATTTCTATATGGTCTTGCATTTAATACTCCCCAAACTTACTGGCAGGTCAGGCATCCCTGCCCGACCCTGTCCTCAGCCATGCCACCGCCGCGATTACCACATCAACCACGATCACCATCAAGGAGCTCAATACCGTCAACCCCTCTGACAGTGCAAACTGCCCATCTGGAAGCATGCCGGTCATCCAGAACGCCAAGGTAATCAGCATCCCGTCAAGCGCATGGTCGAAGAGGACACTGCCTGCCCGGATGTGCTTGTGCAGATCGCCGTTGTCCGTGCAGCCCTTAATGCTGCAGCCGGGTTGATCATCGAAGATCACATGCAGGGATGCATGGTCAAACCGCCCAGGATGGCGACTTCCTGCGAGGAAGCCTTCCGTGACCAGAAAACATCTCTGGATCGCTTTATCGATTAGACAAGCCCCCTGGTCTACTTGCCTTTCACCGCATCCAGCCGGCACCAGGCGTACAGTGCGTCATAAACGTCGAACTGCCGCTCCAGGTTTTCCAGGTCATCTGGAAGCGAACGCTGTACCCCACAGCAATTGCTTCCAATCCCCGCCGCGATCGGTTCCTTGTCGATATCTGCCGCAACGTCTGCCGCGTGTACGATCTCTGCCAGGCGCAGCAGACCGGGTTCCGTCAGTTCGTATTTCAAGATGATCGACTCAAATGAACAGCGTCCATCGTGATGTCCCAGTTCAACACCCGGCGCATCGAAGGGGATCGCGCCGGTCTCTTGCGCCGTACGGTCGATCTCGCTTTTGGGCACGAACAGGAACTCCGCCTCGCTGTCGATAAAGCGCGTGATCAGCCAGGGGCATGCTACACGGTCCACGTGTACGTGGGATCGGGTTACCCATTTCATAGTCTCTTTTCCTTTCCTAATCTAGGTTTTTCTGTATGTGGTCAGCGCGCCAGTCCCATCCGGCAGCTTCCAACTCGAGCAGCGCCGCGAACCTGCCGCCCGTCTGGATTAATTCATCCGGCGTTCCCATTTCCAGGATGCGCCCTTGCTCCAAAACGATCACCCGGTCGGCAGCCCCGCGCCGTCGACAGGCGGTGAGCCACCGTCAGGATAGCTCGTCTGTGCAGGGCGGATTCTTGCTCCAGCACCTGGCGGAAAGCAGCTTCGCTGGCGCTGTCGATCGCAGAAGTCGCTTCGTCGAACAGCAGCACCGCAGGGTTCCGGATCAGGGCACGCGTCAGCGATAGCAGCTGCCGCTGACCGGAAGAGAGCCGCATCCCCTCCCCCGATCCGCTGTTGATCACTGTTTCGTATCCCTGCGGCAGGGAGCGGATGAACGCGTCTGCTCCGGAGGTTCGTGCCGCGTTCTCGACCGCATCCAGGCGCACGCTGTCATCCTCCAGCGTCAGGTTATCCAGCACCGTGCCGCTGAAGAGCTGCACCACCTGCGGCACCACGCCGATCAACCTCTGCCGTTCATGTTCTGAGATCTGGCGTGGGTCAATCCCGTTCAACCGCAGTTTTCCTCCCATGGCGCATACAAACCGCCCAACAAATGCACGATGCTGGTCTTCCCCGCCCCGGTCCCGACCTACCAGTGCCACATGCTCTCCTGATCTCACGCTGAATGAAACCTGCTTCAGTACGGGCTGATTTTGGAAATAGCCAAAGGTGATATTCCATCACTTCGATGCCTGTTGCTTCGCTGTCTTGCTTCAGTGTTTCCTCTCCTGCCTCGTCGCTGGGTATATCGAGCACCTGGAAGATGCGCTCGGCTCCCGACAGCGCGCTCTGCACGGTTTGCCATTCCTCGCCCAGTGCGGTGATGGGGTCGAAGAAACGCCTGAAAAGGAAAATGAAGGCGGTCAGGGTTCCCAGGCTGATCTGCCAGCTGGTCAGGCTTGCAGCCGCCCCGCTCCACAGCAGTAGCGCAATGATCGCTGCCATCAGGATTTGCATGATCGGGGAATAAAGCGACACTATTCTGCCGTCTGGTTAAAAGCATCCAGCGTCTGCTTTAATATCCACCGGAACCTGGACACAAAGGCTGGCTCTCTCTGGAAAGCGCGGATAACTTCCAGCCCCCCCAGCGTTTCTTGCAGGTGGGTGTTCATCAGCCCCACTGCCAGCCGGTTGCGGCGCTCAGCTTCACGGATGCGCCGCCGGAACGAGTTGGTCACCCATAACAGCGGAGGGACGATCAGAGCTGAGACGAGTGAGAGCAGCGGGCTCAGGGCAACCATTGCCGCCGACACCGTCACCAGGCGCACAAGGTCAGTCACCAATCCGGATACGCCGGAAGAAAATAACGTGTCCAGGGTGTCCACATCAGCAGTACAGCGGCTGATTGTATCCCCCAGCGGGTTTTGGTCATGGTAACTCATCGGCAGGCTTTGCAATTGCCGCGTACAACTGCACGCGCAGGTCTCGCAGCGCCCGTTGTGCAGCCAGGGCGGTCAGGTAATTTGACAGGAAACCCAGCCCCTGCACCACTGCCACACAAGCGAGGTACAGGTAAGCCAGCTGCCATAACCCCGTGAGGGTTCCTACAGCCAGGTGATCATCGATGATTCGCTTCAAGATCAGTGGTGGGATCAGCTCCAATCCCGCCCCAACCAAAATGACCGTCATGATCAGCGCAATTAATGCGCGCTGAGGGGTCAGGATCTCAACGATTCGTTGCCGCGTGGCGCTCCTTGGGACATTTACAGCTGCCGCGCTGTTCATCCTTCGTCTCCATACCCGTTCGCCTGGGCAACACGGGCTTGAGCCTGGTAGATGCGCGCGTACAACCCGCCCACAGCCATTAACTCCGCGTGGGTTCCCCGCTCGAGGATCCTTCCCTTGTCCAGCACAAGGACCAGGTCTGCCAGGGGGAAGGCTGCCAGTCTGTGTGAGCTTAGCAGTATGGTCGCCCGCCGGTCTTCGGGTGCATTGGGACCGAATGCCTGGCGCAGGGAGGCGACCAACCGGGTCTCGGTATCCAGATCAACAGCTGAGAAAGGGTCATCCAGCAGGAGAAGCCCCGGTGAGATCGGGGATGCGGACAGGCTGCGCGCCAGCCCGATGCGCTGGCGCTGCCCACCGGAGATGCGCACGCCTAGCTCGCCAATCTGCGTTTCCGCCCCTGCCGGAAAGGTTTTCAGGTCCTCTTCAAGGTTGGCAATTTTCAAGGCTTCGCTGACTCTTCTTCGCCTTCCGCGTGCTCCACACCGAAGGCAATATTCTCACGGATACTGCCGGAAAAGAGGTATGGTTCCTGGGACAGGTACCCGATCCGGCTGGCACGCTCCTCGGGAGGGAAGCCTGCCAGCTCTCGACCGTCCACACGGATGTCCCCGGTTTCAAACGGGTATATCCCCAGGATGGCGCGGATCAGAGCGCTTTTTCCACACCCCACCGGTCCTGTGACCGCCACAAACGAACCTCCGAGGATATCCAGGCTCACATCCTCCAATGCCGGCTGTGTCGTGCCAGGATAGGAGAAAGTCACGCCCTGCAGCCTCACCGGCAGGGGTTTCTCCTCGAATTTAGGTGCAGGGGGCAGGGGCAGGTTTAGACCCGCCAGCTGCCCGGGCTGGAACGATGCCAGAGCCGGTTCGCCCTCCACGCCCAGGGCTGGTGCCAGCAGTGGTTTTAACCGGGCATAAGCCGCACTCCCCCCCTGGATCGAGTTGAACATCTGCGGGATACGGTGGGCGCGGTTGGCGAACCGCAGGAAGAGTTCGATAAAAGCCACGAACGCCCCGATCGTCATCGCCCCGCTGATCACCTGCTCCCCTCCCAACCCGATCACCAGCGCCACCCCCGCCAGCATCAGCGTCGAATAGACCGGTTTCAACCCCTCGCGCAGCCGTACAACCGACAGGTTGGCATCCGCCAGCTCCTGAGCATGTGCCTCAACCTGTCTTGCAGACACGTCGGTGCGCCCAAACAATTTCAGCACGCGGATACCCGCCAGGCGTTCTTGCAGGATGGACGTCAGCCCGGCATTTGCTTCACGCCGCGCTGGTTGTACGTGACCGAACCCAGCGTCCAACTGCCTGGGCAAGCAGCATGGCGAATGGGGTCGGCAGCAGCGCCAGTAATGCCAGTCTGGGATCGTAAATGAACATGGTGATCACCAGTGAGATAGAGAACAACACCGTGTCCCACATCTCGATGGTGAATTCGCGCACCCCCACCCCCAGGACCTCCACATCCCCGACAATCCGCGACATCACGTCTCCAACCGCCGTCGTATGCAGGCGTTCCATTTCCCAGGCTAACACGCCGCGCAGCGCATCCGCTCTCAGGTTGGCACGTATGCGTCCGTTTGCAGTGATCAGCCACCAGCGCTTCCCGAGGCGCGGCACCTGGGTAGCCGCCATGCCGCCCAGGAAAGCCAGCGCTGCCCACACCAGCTCGTCCATGCTTGCCTGGTTCTGTTCGAACGCCAGCGCCGTATCGATTGCCCGTCCGAGCATCACTGCCGGCAGCACGACCGTAATGTTCATGATAATCCCGCAGATGGAACCGAGCAGGATCTCACCGGCAGTCTGGCGGAAATACGGGCGGAGCTCCCACAGGTAATTGCTCATAACAGACCGGCAGCCAGCTCGCTGTACAGCGCCTCGAACACCATCGCGCCCCTCTCGAGCGCCTGCCAATCGTCCTTGCACGTGCGCCGTATCCCGCGGCAGATCAGGTCCAACCCCGGTGCTGCCGGCTCTACCGCCGCCTCCTGTACCACGTCTGCCTCATCAACAATTTGGGCGATCCGCGCCAGGACCGGGTCTCTCAAATCGTGTTCACGCAGGAAGGTGTGGAACGTGCAGTGTCCTCTGCGGTGCGAATACTTTACCCCCGGGATGTCAAATGCCTCCGCCTCCTCCGGCAGTGGTTTTTGCCCGGCGGGGATGAAGATGAACTCAGCCTCCGGGTCGATAAACCGCCGGATCAGCCAGGCGCAAGCCATACGGTCCACCGCCGCGTTCTCCCAGGTCACCCACTTCATCTTGCAGTTCCTCTCATGCTGAGGATTTTCTCGCGAAGCCGTCTTCCGGTCTCGGATCTGAAATAATCCCTGGGCACTGTCTGTTGGTACATCCGTGCAACCGCCTCCAGGTCAGCCTCTCCGCCTTCGTGCATTTCGAGCATCTCCAGGTAAACCTGGTCGACCTGTGAGATGAATTTTTGCCTAAGCGCTTCGTCCGTCGCCCCCATCGCCAGGCTGGCTTCCCATAGGGTCGCCTCGCCGCCCATCTCGGTAATCTCCGCCGACAGCCACTGCAGCTGCTCGCGCGTGCGGGTTGGACGGCAGCACCCAGCAGCTGTCCTGGTGCAGCAGAGCCCCCATCCGCTTCAGTTTGCGCCATACATAAACTCGCAGGGCAGAGGGATCGGAGGGGATTTTATACGTCAGCAGTAGCCATTTCTGCATGTTCAAAAAGGGTTAAATAAACCTTAACAATGTAACAACTGTTACATTCTACCAATCTGACGTAGTCTTGTCAACCGGAACGCAGTCCACTGGAACCCAGTCCACAGGAACCCAGTCCACATCCACGGCTTTAACAAAGTCCGCTGTCGCTGCGAGAAGGGCGCTCTTTGCCCGACGAAGCAGCCCCCTGGCACGCTGGCAGAAGTATCCTCCGTCTTCCGTCCCCGGTCCTCCATCCATTCCTCCGCCCCAATACCAATTTTCACCTTCCGTTATAATTGCCCGGTGCATAGAAATATCATCTCCCGCTTGTGGTTGGGGTTGTTCCTGCTTCTGGGTTTGCTCGTTCCGTTGGGCGGGGTTCATGCCGGGTTGTCATTCGTCCCTTCCATCCAATCAGGCGGGGTAACCGCATTCGACCTGATCATTGCCATGAACACGCTGCGCGCTTCATACGGGTTACCGCTGCTGGTAGAAGACCCCATAATCAACTCCGTTGCTCAGGCGACAGCGGATTATATGGCTGCCAATAATATGTCCTCTCATATCGGCGACGTGCGCGGGCGCCTGCAGGCAGCTGGGTACGGAGGTGGCGCTCAGGTGTGGGCTACAGAAAATTTCGCCGTCGCTCGATCCTTCGGCATCGACGAGATCATGCTGGCATGGAGTGATCCCTCCCACATGATCCCGGCAGTCAATCCGGCTTACTGCAACATCGGGGCAGGGGTTTCCAAAGCCGCCAACGGGCAAACTTATTACGTTTTACAGGCAGCCTACACCTCGGCAAAAGCTTGCGGGGAATATAAATCCGTGGTTAGCGCTGGCAGTACCACCCAGCCCGGGGGTGTGACGGGCGTGTCCCAACTCATCATCCCTGTGAAAATCGCCACGCCGGATGCCGATGGCAGGATCTTCCACGAAGTAAAAGCCGGGCAATCTTTCTGGGCGATCGCCGTGGCTTATAAAATCACCATCAACGATCTCGAGGTGTGGAATAACCTTTCTCGGGAGAGCAAGCTGCAGATCGGTCAAAAACTGTTCATCCCTGGCAGCAGCACCAGCGGCTATTCCACGCCCACCCCGGTTGGCATGGTTCTGGTAGCCACCCCCAACGCAGATGGCAGGATTGTACATTCTGTGCAGGCGTATCACACCCTCATCACCATTGCCGATGCCTATGATGTCAAGGTCGAAACCATTTTGGCGAACAACGGATTGCAGTTGGATTGGCCCCTTCAGATCGGGCAGAATCTGGTCATCGACCTGGGGAACATTACCCCCAGTCCTACGCCTCGTCCATTAACCCCCATCGAGATGCTAACACCGGAAAGCGATGGCAGATACTACCACACGGTCAGCAGCGGCGAGACTTTATCGTGGATCGCCAACTATTATGGTGTGGGTACCGGTGAGCTGATGGCTTGGAATGGGCTGAATGCCAGCTCGATCATCGTCCCCGAGCAAAAGCTGCTTCTGCAGGTGACGCCGCCTGCGCCTTCGCATACACCCGAAACGCCTGTCCCCCCGCCGGCAACGCCCACATCACCCTCCACGGCGACTCTTACGCCTTCACCCGTGACCGAAAGCGCTTTAGCGCCGGCGTCACCCACAGCGATCAACCTCGATCCTGAAACGGCTGCTTCCTCTGCAGGTAAGCGGCTGGCAGGCATAGTGATCCTGCTTGGCGTTCTGGCGGCAGGGGGATTGATCGCCGCTGGGTTTTACAAGCGCCAAAAATCCTGAAAGGTGGATCGCTGCATAACTCATCCCCCCAACCATCATCAACCAGGACCTTCCGCATATCTCACCAAAAACAAGGAGAATTATTATGAAACGAGCAGTTATTATTGGAGGAAAAGGTAAAGTTGGCACGTATCTTGTTCCTATGCTGGTAGAGGATGGCTTTGAAGTCATCAATGTGAGCCGTGGCGCTTCCAAGCCATTCATTGCCCATGGCTGCTGGGATAGTGTAAAGCAGGTTGACCTTGACCGGAATGACCCGGAATTTCCACATAAGATCACTGCACTAAAACCGGATATTGTGATGGATAAGATTTGCTTTAAAGAATCGGATATGTCTGCGCTGATTGCGTCACTGGAAGGGCAGGTGGAGCATTACCTTGTCACAGGGAGCGTCTGGTGTCATGGAACAGGCTCCGTTGTTCCCAATACAGAGGAAGAGGATTTGAATCCGTTTGGCGAATATGGAATCGAAAAACTAAAGATGACTCGCACCCTGAAACGGAAGTATGCCCTTTCCCATTTTCCGGGGACAATCATCCACCCAGGACACATTGTCGGTCCCGGACATCCACCCATCAATCCGCAGGGGCATCATAATCCCAAGGTGTTTGAAGCGCTGATACACGGAGAGCCAGTTACGATCCCGAATTTCGGAATGGAGACTGTCCACCATGTTCATGCCATCGATGTCGCAGGCGTTTTCAGAGCGGCAATCCGGGCCGGAAGTCCAAGCTACGGACAGTCTTTTCATGCTGTCTCCGCAGGTGCAGTTACGCTTCGTGGTTTTGCCAAAGAAGTAGCCTCTTGGTTTGGTAAGGAAGCCAACCTTGTATTCAAGCCTTTTGATGAATTCAGCAAGGATGTGGCAGAGGCCGATGCGAATGAGACTTACGAACACATCTTGCGTTCACCAAATCATTCTATGGAGAAAGCAAAGCGGCTGTTGGGGTTCACACCAGGCTATTCCAGCTTTGAAGCTGTCAAAGAGTCGCTTGGACTGGATGATAAGCCATGGGCTGGTTGAGTTATAAGAAAAGCGTTATCGTTGTCTCCAGGCAAATTATCGGTTCACCTTAACTTGGTGTCCATTCTTTGGGGTACAGCACATAAAATCTTTTTGCCCTTTTACTTTGAGCCTTTCGTGTTAAATTCCGCCCAAAGTCCAGGTTACATTCTTGAAAATACCAGGCAGCAGCGGCTGCAGATCGGGCAGGTTCCCTTCTTGCTCAGGTAACGTCGGAACTGGCGATATTTCGGGTTGTTCCAGATCTCTTCCAAAGGTTGATCTTTCACATTACCGGCATGGTATTCCCGGCAGATGCCCACCTCGCCATCCGGGTAGATCTTCATCGTTTGCCAGGCGCAGCGTGAGTTGCGCACTTTGACCAGCTGCCCAGGATGGTGGTAATAAATTCCGGTTTGCTCGCGGTTTAATTCAGGATACTCGTGGACCAGGAAGCGGCGATTCTTCTTTTAATCGCCTGGAGAGCATCAAAGACACAATCGGGATCGATATCCTCCGTGTTTACCTTCCACAGCACGCGTCCATTTTGGGGCAGGTCCGGCTGGTCCGTCCAGACCTCCTGGTCTTGGTGGATCGTTTGATCTGACTGAAACTTTTGTTCCTGAACCATTTCATCCGTGTGCATCCACAGGTGATTAAAATTGAGCATATCCACACCCAGGGCTTCCGCCAGGGAAAAGGACTCTTGTAGTTCTGTATGGTTGTTATCCATGATGACGGTTGAAATCGCCACCAAAGGTCGGTCTGGCATCCTCAAGATTTCCTCGATCCCGGCAACTGCTTTTTTATATGCCCCCTGGCTCCTGATCCGGTCATGCGTTTCTTCGCATCCGTCGATGGACACCACCAGCAGGTCCAACCCGCTCTCGCACAGCTCCGCAGCCCTGGCTTGCAAGAACGAGCCATTGGTGGTCAGGGAACAAAGAAAGCCCCGCCTTTTCAACTCTCGGATGAAGTCCACCACCTGCGGGTGCAGCAAAGGTTCACCTCCCGTCAGCGAGATGATCGGTTTTCCCGGACAGGTATCCAGGATGTGTTCGAATAACTCCATGGACATGAATCCGGCATGGTTCAGGCTGAATTCCGCTGATTCGCTGTAAGCATAATGGCACATCCGGCAGCGCAGGTTGCACCGGTCGGTGATCATGATGCTGATCGAGCGCGGTGCCAGGCTCCAGCCTCCCGCCAGACGCCTTTCCAGGGGGTGAATAGCATACCTGCCCGCGTTGACAATCAGCTGGTAGAGGAACAGTGGATTTTGCCTGAGTCCATGGATGACTTTGGGTATGTCTCTTGTTTCCATCATATCTCCCTATTTGACTTTCAGGTGGCAGGCACTTTTGAAGTGCCTGTCACCTGACCTACAGCGTGCGATCAGCTTCTTCTGACACTAAGGAGAGCGTCGTCCGCTTTATCCATTCACCTTTTTGCATATCTTCAGTCTTCCACATTCAAACTGCCAAAGCGAGAGGATTAACTGCCAAAAACCGCCAGGTTCTTTGGGGAGAAATGGGAACTTGGTCGGTTTGGTTGGTTTTAGGAGATTAATAGGTCGATATTCTGCAAATCCGCGATTGATTCTCTGAGCTTAATAGTGTAAAACCTTATTATGGGTGCTCTTTATGTTTTCACGTTCGCCATCAACCTCCTGGGTCTGGTGATAGCCTTGTGGCTTGGTTTATACCTGGTCACGCGCAACCCAAGGTACCTGCCCGCCTGGCTTACAGCATTAACAGCATGGTCGTTGAGCACGCTATTTATAAATGTGCTCCTGGCGATCAATCCACCTCCGCTTCCAGTCTATTACCATACCTGGCTGCGTTTTATGTTCCCCTTTTGGTCAGTGGCTGCGCTCTCGCAGGACCCCAATAACTGGCTCCTGGGTTGGGCGGTAGCCCCGGCAATCGTCTTCTGGCACCATGTCACCATATTAATGCGCCCGGGTCGGGTAAATGCCTGGCGCTGGGTGCGCATCCTGGGGGGGTATCTGGTGGCATTGCTGGCAATCATCGCCCAGGCAAATGGTTCGCTCCTCTACACATCCTCAGGCAGCGACCCCTTATATCTCAACAGCTTGCAGTCAGGAGTCTGGTTCCCGGTGTTTGGCACCGCATTGTTAGTTTTGACCCTTGCCAGTGTGATTAATCTATTTCGATCAGCACACGACGCTCCAGAAGCTTTTCCTCGCAAGCAGCTGCTCCTCCTGGCAGCTGCCACGCTTGTGGCTGGGTTGGTTGCTCCGGTTGCCATGGCAGGCGCTCAGTTAGGATTACCGGTTCCCATGCTGGTTTTGCCGCTCATCCTGACTGTGGTGGTCATCATCATCGGTTATGGGGTAGCCCGTTACAGCGCCTTGATGGCTGGACGTACCGTTCAACACGATTTCGTCTACAGCCTGTCAGGCGCAATCCTGGTCACACTGGTTTATTTACTCGCCAGTATGTTCCTGGTACGGATCTTTGGGGCGCCTTCGGTGATCGTCGTATTCGTGCCGGTGCTGGCTGTGGTCACCCACTCCTTAATGACTACTTTCTATCGTGTGCTGGACAGGGTGTTTTATCGCACGGAGATACGCCAGCTCCGCGCCAACCTTCAGCATCTCATCCAGCGCGCAGAGGAAGGCGAGGCGCTGGAAGACAGCCTGGCGCCCGCTCTCCAGGCGCTTTGTACATCTGTGCGCGCCAGTTTCGGTTTGGTCCTTGCCTTCGAAGGGCAGGATGTGCGCCAATTAGCCGCATATCGCTGGCAGTTTGGTGCGCTGGTGGTAGAGCCGTCTTGCCTGCAGGCGGATGATTTCCTCCACCTGGGACCGGGTCAGTTACCCATCCCCCTTGAAGAGGCTGCTTTGCTGGTACCGCTGTATGCTGAATCTGAGCAGCTCGGTGCGCTTTTGTTGGGTCGCCCGAACAATGCGATCCACTATTCGGATGAGGATGTAGCGTTTTTATTGAGCATGTCCGATCGCATTGAGGATGTGATCTTTTATGTCCGCCAGAAGGGACTCTATGCCCGCCAGATCGCCCAGCTTGCCCGGGCACAGCCACCCGCCCCCCGGGCTGATCAATCAGTCCACATCCAGGTTGGCGTCGTTGAAGCCTCCCTGCGCAACCTGCATGACTATGCTTTCTTAGGAGATACCCCTCTGGGGGAATTGAAACTGGTTCGTAACCGTTTAGATCAAAATCAGGTGACCACCCTGGAACGTGGCAAAGCCGTACAGGAAGTCCTGCTGGAGACGGTCGACAAACTGCGCCCGGTAGGAGCGCTCACTCGCGACCCGCCGCCGCGGGAATGGTATCCTTACCTGATCTTGCGCGATGCTTACTGGGAAGAGAAACCCAACCGGGACATCATCATGGATTTATATATCTCAGAAGGGACCTTCAACCGCACCCGCCGCGCCGCCGTCCGTTCGGTAGCCCGAACCCTGGACGAAATGGAAGAAGCTCTGGGCTGAAGGCTGACTCGTCCTCCGCTCTCTCCGCCTCGGAGATGATCTCACTAGCTTCGATGACCTCATCGACCTCCAGCTCCATTCCACCCTCGCTGGCACAAAGATCCTCTGCCTCCGCCGCAAGCTCGGTTTATCGCCATCTACATTTCATCTCTGAATGCGTTGGACAAAATATACATGATACAAAGCATCTTGAAAAGAAAGCGAAAAGTGTCTGATTACAAGCTTACCATTGCCATGTAATCAAAGTATGAATTATTGTATTTTTTCCCCGCGCCATGATAGCGTACGGGCTCTCTGGGAAATCACCCGAACCCTGAGGTAGGCCTCAACAGCTGAGGATGGGTTGTTTTGCAGCTCATATGCCAGACACGAGCAGGTAGTACAGGCGGGAGGCATTGGCTGAGTATCCGTATCCTTCTGGATTTAGATTTACCAATTCATCCTGGATGATACGTATGGCTTCATCCAGGTCTTCCTGTTCAAAGAGCAGCCTATCAACCTCATTTATTTTTAGAAATTTTCCGAGCCCATCTTGCCATTTGTAAATATCATAGGAATTGATATTTCCTCCTGGTAAGTGCGTTATTTTGACCTCATTGGCTTGAAAATCGACATCGAAGGTCTGCACCTGTGTTATTTTGACAAGCACCTCGACTTCTGCAGTGAGGTCTTTATGGTGAACGACAAAAATTGCCACCTGCTCGCCCGTCTGCAGCACGATTGCCGCCTGGTGAATTCCAGGGAGCGGGAATTTATCCACCCGGATTGGATTGTTTGAGCCGCCAATCGGATGACCCGGGAAACGTGTCTCGTAATCATAAATTGGAATGGCGGAAAATTCCTGGTCCGTATGTACGAAAATCCAGGATTCGACCGAACGTTCACTGGCAGGAGTGTCGACCACAACCAGCCAATCATCAATTTCATCGCCGTCAAAGTCGCCTTTTTGTGAGTGGAGAACTGGAACCCCTGCTTGGCGCAACTTACTGGCGACATCATCGCCGGGTTTTAGTTTCAAGTTGCGAAGCAGAAGGCGAAAGGCTGCCGCGAATTACACAGCGAATTGTCTGGTGATACCCCCCATTTTTCAGATATCTTCCTCCGATGTAAATTGTGAATTAAGGTTACGTATTGACTGTATGCTTCAATTCATGGTCGATAAAGCCGCCTGGCAACTCCGATAGATATCAGAGTCTCCCTGGTACTCCTTTAAAAATGCTGCAGCAGCCATAGCTATCACTGGTTTGGATGGGTCGGACGGTAAATCGACAATCTTTTGAAGTTGATCACGTGCTTGCCCCACTCTTGAGATCAAAGCATCCACCATCGCCATCTGGAAACGGATGAAATCCGCAAAAGCCGCACCTTGTTCTTCGGGTGGATTTTCCAGCAGGTATTCGAAAATTGGCTGGATGCTGTTGAATTCTTCATGATCCATGGCATGACCAATCCAGCCCTGATATATATCATAAGTCAGATTATCCATGCTTGGTAGCTCCATACGCCGTTCAGCAATTTGGAACCATTCACCATTCCAGATCATCCTTCGGTGAAGAATTGGTTCGATCATGAATGAATGAGTGACATTGATAACAGTGCTATCGTTTTGATCATTCTCATCATAAACCCCAGGAGAAGTCTCCCCATAAAGTCGTCTTCTGAGCCAAAATTGCCGTGTGTGATTTCTACAAAGCGGTTCTCCCGCCACTGGTAGATATAAGCATTCAGGTTATTACAGCTAAATTCACGTCCTCCTTCGGCAATAATCAACTCGGGTTGTCCATCGCCTGTCAGATACGCGGACTTCGATATCATATCCTCCCGCTAAAGGAAAATTGTGCTTACTGTATCCCGCGCCACTCGGAAAGAACGATCTGGTAATATGCTCCACTGCCAAATACATTTTGTGACCATAATAGCCTTTTCAGAATTTTGGATTTCCCACAAGTATGCCGGCTGGTCATCTCCGAACAAATTCATCACAGGTATTAGTGGCCGTTCTTGGTCAATGAAAATCGCTCTTCTCCGATAGAAGCCGGGTAGGCTTCGAATCCCAACGGTTCTAATCCACTCTTCAAATCAGCAGGATCCAGCCAGCCTTTGTTGATACGTTCGGAAATCTCATCCACCAGCCACTCATCAGAATCACGCCTATCGAGCGTGTTAGTCAATGCCAGCTGCCATTCCACCTGCTCCCGGTCTGTCGAGTTGGGATACGCATCAGGCACACGCACCGCGAGGTTCACTAACTGCTGGTAAGTCAAAAAATTGCCACGAAAATCACCAGCGGAAGGGATGTCCATATCATCCGGTTCGGTTCATCAGGTAAGTCGGCTGAACCGTTCCCGCCTCGCTCAACTTTTCAACTGGTAATTCCCATCTTGTGGAGTAGGTAAAGGAGTGAGGAGTCTCAGGATAATTTTGTGCGGATCATGTGATCGGAAATGCTGGGGTAAATAATGGCGTGGGCTGGATTTTACCAGCCGGCAGGGGCAGAAAAGCCGCGGTCGAAGTAGGTGTAGGTGTTCTCGTAGGTCTCGGCGTGAGGGTGCTCGTAGCGGCCGTGGTAGGGAGGGCGAAGGGTTGATGTCGATATTGACCAATCTTTCAGTGGGTGTAGATTGGAGTTGTGGGGTAGCCTGCATAGGGCACGCTGAGGGACGGTCACTGATGGATCCTGCCAGCACGAACAACACTGTGCTAAATAACCCAAGCACAAATTTCCGGCATCTAAAAATTCCAACCTCGGCTAGATTTTTTGGAAGAACTGGTTCACACTGCAACTGGTACTATGGCATTAAACCAGATGTTGCCAAACAAATCGAGCTTGCATTTTTCTTCTATAGAATGGACATACTTTCCCCTATCGAAGGAAATACTGTAATTCAATCTTGATCTGGCTCCTGAAGGTCCCTTTCAGGATACAAACTTCCCGTGAAATCCGTGCCTATCCATTAAACAGTGTCTGTGTAATCAAATCAGAACATTTCTGCTGTAAATTCCGACCTGGTCAACCTCCTCTCAACTCGCCCTCGCCGGCACGGAAAGATCCTCCGCCTCCGCCGCAAGCTCGGTTAACAGACCATCCTGTTGGAAAACTCCTGTTAGCCATCAACCATCGGGTATCTCGGTAACAAAGTGGATATAGTCAGACAGGTTAATCTTGGAGTTTTGCCAGGAATTTGGACACACGCAGGATCGGGATCGTCTCGAATACTTTCATGTCCAGGAGATCAGCCTCTCCGAACATTATCGCATTGGCATAGCCTTCAACCGCGGCCTCCAGGAAACTGTTGTACTCTGCGTCTCAACATAAATCGATCACCGGATGAGGAAAAACCAATTCCCCTCTTATACGGATCAGGTTGATCAATGCGGTAATTTAGTCGGGGAGGATGTGAGGCTTGTTTTGGATTTGCGACCTGCTTAAGACTTCGATAATCCCGACCATTAATGGCACCGAATAAACGACCATAAAACTCCAATGCCCCCGAACAAACTCCAGCCCCCATCTTCCGTCTCCGGTCTTCTGTCAATCTGCGGGAGAGGGTAGGCTCCCACTCCACGGTGGGTAAATAGAACATAATCAGCACCTGGCTTACTAAATTGGTGCTGGTTTTGTTATCAAGTATTAGTTCAGCAACTTCAAGTAGACCCGCTTTATTCGCTCTTCAGCAGCCATTCAGCCAGAGAACGGATTGTTATTGTAAAACCATTCCTTGTTATTGTCTCGGTATTTGAATCGGTTATGATCAATCCGGAGGAAACGCCGAGAGCGCCCATCGCATCCACCAACGCCCGTATCTCTCGTTCACGCTGGCGCGGGATTATCCATACTTTGAGCCACTTGAACCAATTGGCGTGATTCTCGGCAAGTAGAAATCCACCTCATAGCCAGCCGGGGTAGTGTAATAGTAAATCTCGTGTGTCTTACGCCGCAACGCCAGGAAAGCCGTGTTTTCCATCAATTTGCCAGTGTTGGGAGAAAAACTGAAACCAATTGCATTGATCAGTCCAGTATCGATGCTGTATATTTTCTTCGCCGCGATTTGCTGGCGCTTAACCGAATAGTCATACACGTTCATGGTGAATGTAAGCCAACTATTCTCCAGGTATTCGATATAGTTCTTAATTGTATTGACACTTCCCAGGCGGAACTGCTCTTTTAGCTTATTGAAAGATACCGGGCTGGTAGGGTTGCTCATCAAGTAGAAAGCCAGCTCTTTCAACGCCCGTACTTCCTCAATGCGATACGCGTGGCAATATCGCGATAGAGGATATCATCATACGGCGTACGCAGTAGTGGTAGTTCGGGGTACTTCAGTGAGTCAGGAATACCGCCCAGGCGCAGGTACTCGTCAAGAGTGTGTTGCAAGGAGGCTTTCTCGACAGTTATCAGACGCGTCAGATCAGGGATGGTATATCCCTTGAAGTGCAGGAACTCAACGAAGGAAAATGGGAATAGCTCTATCGGAATGTAACGTCCGGTTAGGCGAGTGCCCAGCTCGCGGCTGAGCAGCGAAGCATTGGAACCGGTAATGAAGAATTTTATTCCCTGATCCATAAACCGGCGGACGAAGTGTTCCCAACCGGTGACGTTCTGAACTTCATCGATTATGAAAACCAAGCGCTCGCCAAAAAGCTCGACCAGAGCCTGGTAGAGATCATTAGCGTCCTCAGTCTGGAATTCCAGGAAGCGGTCATCCTCGAAGTTGACGTAGTAGAAGCGTTCTTCTCCTAAACGATGTGCAAATTGTGCCAACAGAGTTGATTTACCAACTCGCCGCAGCCCGGAAATGACCACAGCATGGGGCAGGTGCATTGCACGCTCAATTTCACCCAATTGCTCCCTCTTCTACTCCGATTTCGGCGCTGCGAGAAAGCCTGTTTCTGTTCCAGCAACATCGCTTTGATCTGGTCTTTGGACCATTTGGATTTCCAATTATTTTCATCCATATTGAAATAATACACCAATTAGTTTTCACTGTCAATGAAAACTAATTGGTGATTCTAAAAATCCCTGCTTCTGTAAATGAAAGCTTCATCAAAGGAGGGTTCTTTTAATTATCTACTTTGGAGATGCTCTAATCTTATTGACTTATGCTTTTTGTCTACCTTACCCATCCCGGCTTGCGGAAGATCACGCTTTACAGCAGCGTAGACCCTCGCAGGCGCGAAGCCTGGATCGAGAAACACTTCGAAGCCGATGTGTTGATCACCAATCCCCGCCTGGTGCAAACCGGGTTGGATCTGGTCAGTTTCCAGACGGTAGTGTTCTTCGAGCCGGAGTACAGCCTGTACACCCTTTGGCAAGCTCTTCGGAGGGTGTGGCGTTTGGGGCAAACCCAGCCGGTCAAGGCAGTATTTGCCGTTTACAAAGACGCCATGGAAGCCCGGGCGCTAGCTTTGATGGGGTGCAAGATGCGTGCAGCCCAGACATTGTATGGAGATGAGGTCGGCGGTGCGATCGTGCCCGTGGAAGAAGGCGATTTCATCACAGAGCTGGCGCGGGAGGTTCTGCAAGGTGCAGAGTTGGATGATCTGCAGTCGCTCTTCGCCGACAGTCACGGCAGTACCGGCTTTGCTGACAGTTGTCCCACTTATCCTGGCGGCAGTCTGGCAGCTTTATCAGGGCGGCTGGCAGCTTGTGCTGTTGACCGTCGCTTTAATCTTGATCTCCGACCTGCCCCAGGCGAAGTGGCGCATTCCGGTTGGATGTGTTGCCGCGGTCCTTGGGTTATCGCTGACCAATTCCCCCAACTTGGTTTATGGCATGTTGGTGATCTTCGCCGTCTGGGCGATGTGGGAGATCGACGCGAACCGGAGGACGCGGATGCCAAGATCATCATTGCCCTGGTTTTGCTGTTTGCCGATGGTTTATTGTTCATTCCCATTGTCCTGGTCGGCGGCATCCGGGGAGTGGCAGCTTTGATTCGGCAAGCGTAAGACCATCCCCTATACCGTTGCCATCACGCTTGGCACAGCCGCCTGGTTGTGGTTGGGAGCTTATCGGTGATTGTGATTGGCTTATCTTATCCAGAAAGGAGGTGAAGACGCCATGCGGTTTTTACAGGATTAACATGCTATCGAAACATCCGAAGTCGCCGTGATCATCGCGGTGGTCGTGCTGGTGGCGTACGGGGCTTACCAGCTCCTGGGTGCACGCATCGCCGAGGTTGTACGCGATGTGACCGGAA
>CAVOGL010000025.1:0-14843 GCA_963695415.1 uncultured Chloroflexia bacterium
ATTAAACAGGCTATTGCAGGGAGTGGGAGTGGTAAATCAGGGCAATCTGGATGTCCAGGTTGACGTGCGTTACGATGACGAGGTAGGTTTTCTAACCAGGTCGTTCAACCGGATGGTGCTTTCGCTTAAGACAAGCAAGCAGGATCTCGAATATGCAGCGCGATCCCTGGAGACACAGGTTGAAGAGCGCACGCAGGCTCTCCAGGCGACCAATGAAAAGCTTGTAGGTGAAATCCAGAGCAGGATTGAAATAGAGACAACACTGGACCGCCAGCTTGCCTATGAACAGGCTCTGGCGGATTGCTCTCGCCTGCTGTTATTGCCCGTGGGAGATGATGACAGTCAGACGGAAAACCACTTGGCGGGTACCCGTCAACAAATACTCACTCAGGCGATTGAATACCTGCGTGAGGCTGCGGGTGCCAGCCGGGCTTATATTTTTGTTAATTTCCAGGATGCGGAACTTGGACTATGTACCGGCATGGTAGCTGAATCATGCTCACCTGGGATACCCGCGCAAATCGATAATCCAACTAACCAAAAATTTCCCTGGACCCAATTACCGGTCAATATGTTGAAATCACTCGGAGCTGCCCAACCTTATGGTGGACCTACTGAGGTTGTTTTCAGCAGTACACCTGAACTCTTGATTAGTTTTCACCAGCAAGAATTCCCTATACTTTCCATCGAATTATTTCCGATCTTCCTGGGCAATCATTGGTGGGGGTTCATCGGATTTGATGATTGCACAAGACCACGGGAATGGGAGCCGCAAGAAATCGCTATGCTGCAGACATCATCCGAAATGGTTGGGAACACTGTGCAGCGTTGGGAAGTTGAAAAAGATTTAAAAAACACCCTGCATCAGCTCGAAGACCGCGTAAAGGAGCGCACCATTCAATACGTCCAGGCGAACCAGGAATTAAGACACGAAATTCACGCCCGTGAGCGGTTCCAGGATGAGCTGGTGGAGAGGCTGATGGTGGAAGAAACCCTGGCGAAGATCTCGGCTCGATTGCTCAGCCCCGTGAATGTGGAAACTGCAATCCAGGAGACGATCCGTGATCTGGGGGAGTTGGTCAAGGCGAGGAGAATCCATTTCATGCAGCATCCCTCCATCCCGATCAAGGCTATCCCGGCAGTGATCGGCTTGCCGCAGCGCTTCTCAGACAACGGGGAACTGGATACCCGGGAGAGCGAACGGTCTCAAGGCAAGGTTCACCAGCAAGGACATCCATCGGACGATCTCGAACCGGATCGAGGATTGGTGAATTATCTGGATGCTGATTACGCCTGGTTCCACCATCAATTGCAGGACAACCAGGTCGTTTTCATCCCTGATCATTCTGCGCTGCCGGAAAATGCCTCCCTGGAGAGGGAATTATTGGTACAAATGAACATCACCTCGCTGATGTTGATCCCTCTTTTTATGGACAACGAACTATCCGCGGTCATTGCGGTGCGAGATCTTAAATTCCCGAATGTGGACCTCACCATCCAATCCCTGGTCCAGTCCCTGATCCAGTCCCTGGACGTCATCGCTGACATGCTCAGCAGCTTTTTATCCCGCGTGAACCTGCTCAATATACTCGAAGAAAAGGTTTCCGAGCGCACCAGGGAGCTTTCCACGTTTTTCGATATGACCATGCTGGCAGGTGAGGCACAGGAACTGGGCGATGTTATGCAGCCTGCTCTGGTAAAAATAATGGAGATCAGCTCCTGTGACTCTGCCCTGATCCATACTTATGATGAGAACGACAGCACATTGACGCTGGTTTCCCATCGCGGCATCAGCTCGAGGAAAAGGGTGCTGCTGAATTCAATTCCGGTGGATGAGGTCACCCAGGAGTGGCTCCAACAGCTTGATGCAGATCAGCTGGATGCTGGTCATGCGTCGCTATCGGCAGTACCTCCACCATTGCGTTTCAGCGCGTTCGAATCATGTATGCATATTGCATTACGTGCCAGGGGTAAGATACAGGGCTTGTTGAGTTGTTACCGGCAGGGGAACAGTTCCTTCAGCCCTTACCAGGTGAATTTTCTGAGCATGATTGGCGAACAGCTTGGGATGGCAGTGGAGAGTCACCGGCTTCGGTTGAAAGCCAGGGATATTGCCACCTACCAGGAAAGGCAGCGGTTCAGCGCGTGAATTACACGACGCGGTCAGCCAGTCTCTATACAGCCTGGTTCTGTATGCCCGTTCAGGACGGGATGCATTCGAAGACGGCGACCAGGTGAAGCTTGAGGAGAGTCTTGTGCAGGTAGAACTTAATTCTCAGGCAGCCTTGAGGGAAATGCGTTTGTTGCTTTACCAGCTGCGCTCATGGTCATTGGAGGAGGGTGGATTTGCTGGCGCGTTGAGATCCAGGTTGGACCTTGTTGAACGCAGATCCGGCATCAGGACTGACGTTTCTATCGACGAGACCATCCAGGTACCCATACAAATTGAGCTGGAATTATTCCGGATGGTTACCGAAGCTTTGAATAATGCATTGAAACATTCAAGTGCAAGCCATGTATCGGTGGTATTGAAAAGCGGAGATAGCTCGATTATCATGATGGTTGAGGATAATGGAAAAGGCTTTGATCCCGCCTTGATCAGCGCCGGTATGGGCTTGCAGAATTTACGGGATCGGACTGCCCTCCTGGGTGGGAATTTTGGCTTAACCAGTGCACCGGGTAAGGGAACCAGCATCCGTGTGGAAATACCGCAGGAACCTCCTCCAGGAAGGGATGGGATTGGTGAAGCTTCTGATGAAGATCTCAATTGAGGAATATAAATGAGTGACAGAATTCGGGTCCTGGTGGTTGACGACCATACGGTCGTTCGGAAGGGGTTATGCGCTTTGTTGTCTGCAGAGAAGTATGGCATCGAGGTGGTCGGTGAGGCCGCCGATGGGAAGGATGCTATTCAGGAAGCGCGTCAGCTCCTGCCAGATGTGATCCTGCTGGATCTGGAAATGCCGGGTATGGGGGGGCTTGAAACGATTCCTGTTCTGAAGGGTGAGGTTCCTGAGGCTCGCATCCTGGTGTTAACCAGCTATGCTGCCGATTACCAGGTTGTCCAGGCGATCACCTCAGGCGCGCTGGGCTACCTGATGAAAGAACTCCTCGCCGGATGAGCTGGTGAGCACGATTCACAATGTTTTTCAGAACCGGATTTCCCTGCCCCAAGAGCTGGCCTCTCTGGTGATGTTGCATTCCCAGGATGCCAAACCAAAATCCCAGCCAGCTCATCTGACCGACCGCGAAGTGGAAGTCCTGCGTTGTGTAGCCCTGGGGTTCTCCAACAAGCAAATTGCCAGTGAGCTTGGTGTCAGCACAACCACCGTCCGCACCCATGTCAGCAGCCTCTTGAGAAAATTATCCCTGGAAAACCGCACCCAGCTGGCGCTTTACGCACAGCAGCATAAAATGTCCTGAGATTACACTCGTAAGTCTGGCAACCAGGCGCCAGCAGGATTTGCAATCCTGCGACATCAAGAATTAGGGGCTGTCCAAAAAGCTCAGGGCAGGTAAATTTCACCTCGAAAATACTTTTGTACAATCCCTCATCCAAATGGATGAGGGATTGTACTCAACCTCATCTTTTTGTCGCATCCGGATTTCGTGCAATCAGCCGATGTTTAAAAATGCTCAAAAAGGTAAAGTTTGTTCAGATTGTGAGAGAACATCAAGCGAACCTAGAAAAGGACCAGATGGTTGTCGAACAAAACCACCAGACAAAGGTATTGATTGTGGTGTTACCCGGAATGATGGAGACCCTATTGAAAAGGACGCTGACTAACCGGTCGGATGTGTCTATGATCGGAAGCGCGAGCGGTGGATTATCCGCGGTCAGCATGATCAAAGAGGAACTCCCCGATCTGGTGATCATTGAATCAAACTTTCCTGACAACGAGACAACCAGGCTGGTAGCCTGGATCAGGGAAAAATGCCAGAAAACACGCACCCTGGTTCTGGTTGAGACCACACAACAACACAACCAGGCAAGCCAGGCGGGTGCAGACATCATCCTATACTCTTATGCATTGGCGGAAAAACTGGATCAGGTGATCGAGAAGATTAAGATAAACCCAGAATCTGGTAATGGGAACAAAAGAGAAGGAGAAAATCATGCAAGTTGAAGTTTTATATAGACCATCATATTCCGTAGCCCGGGTTATCCTGGAGGAAAACGAAAGTATCCAGGCCGAGAGCGGAGCGATGGTGGGGATGTCTCCCGATATGGAGATGGAAACCCAGGCCAAAGGCGGTGTTTTAAAATCAATCTCACGCTCCATGTTTGGAGGTGAGAGTTTCTTTATGAACACATACACTGGGAAGCAGGCAGGTGACCGTATCTTGCTGGCTCCACCCTTACCTGGCGACATTTCTGTGGTTGAGATGCAAAACCAAACTTTAATGGTCCAATCAGGTTCATACCTGGCTTCCTCTGAAGGAGTACAGGTCGACACCAAGTGGACAGGAGCAAAGACATTCTTCGGCAGCGAAGGTTTGATCATGCTGAAGGTCAGTGGTACTGGAACCTTAATCGTCTCCAGTTACGGTGCCATCCACCCAATGGAGCTGCAGGCAGGTGAAAAGTATGTTGTCGACACCGGGCATCTGGTGACGTTCGAAGAACAAATCGGATATAAGGTAAAAAAAGTGGCAGGATGGAAGAGCACACTGTTCAGTGGTGAGGGTTTGGTGGCAGAGCTTACCGGTCCCGGGAATATTAATTTACAAACCCGCAGCCAGGATTCCTTCCTATCATGGTTGATCCCACGCCTTCCCAAGCAAACAACGTATGTGAGTTCAGGAAACTAAAGGAGTTAATGATGAGATTTGTTTTAGGTTTCTTTTTCGGTTTGATTATAGGTGCTGCATCAGCCCTGCTACTGGCTCCCTCTTCTGGAGAAGATTTCCGACAGAATATCAAGAGCCAGACTGACACCCAGGTTGCCAGGCTGCAGGATGAGTGGCAGAAAGGCATGCAGCAGATGCAAACCCGTATCGATAAGCTTTCCAGTGATTTGCAATCCAAATCTACTGAATTGGAAGAGGTAATTCAACCGGAGTAATAAGTTTATGCCTGGTGACCAGATAACCCTGGTCACCAGGGGCATTTTGGAAGTGAGAGTTGGTATGGTCAATTGGTTCCGTCGTCACCCTGTAATCAGCGTCCTTCTTGGCATTCTTGCTGCGCTGTTGATTCTGGTTCTATTTCTTGCCCTGAAACCTTTCTCCTTGAAAGGAACATTCACCCCTGACCCGGCAGTCAGTTACCAGGATGCGGCTGCGCGGATCGAGACAATTCAAGCAGAAGAGGGCAGCCTCGACCTGCATCCCGAATGCCGGACACAATTACAGACACATGGGGATCAGGTTGGAACGGTCATCGTTTTGCTGCATGGTTTCACCAGTTGCCCGCGCCAGTTTCAAGAATTGGGAGAAGAATATTTCGACCAGGGTTACAACGTCTACATCCCGCGCAGCCCGCGGCATGGTTTCAACGATCGCCGTGGGGAGCCCTTGAAAGGTCTGACCGCCGAGGAAATGGCAGCTTTTGCCCACCAGACCGCCGATATCGCCCAGGGACTGGGTGAGCAGGTGATCGTTGCGGGATTGTCGGGTGGAGGAGTCATCGCGACCTACCTCTCACAGGAACGGTCTGATGTCGATATCGCTGCCCCCATTTCACCTTTCCTCGGGATGAAATTCATCCCACGACCTCTCAACCGTCCTTTCACAAACCTGGTTCTGATGCTGCCGGATATCTGGCAATGGTGGGATCCCGTTCACAAGGAAAACAATCCTAATACTGCGCCTTATGCATACGCGCGATATCCCTTGCATGCTTTGGTAGAGAACATGCGCCTGGGATTCGCAACCGAAGAGGACGCCAAAAAGGTTCGCCCAGCGTCTGCGAAGATCATTCTGGTCACCAACGCCAATGACCCTTCGGTCAACAACGCAGTCGTTGCCGAGTTTGAGCAGATGTGGCGAGACCATGGCGAGGGAAACCTGGTAGATTACCAGTTCGAGCAGTCCCTTGGGCTGCCGCACGATCTGATTACTGCCACGAGACCTGGAGCCCGAATTGATCTGGTTTATCCGAAGCTGCTGGAGTTGATCCAGTGAAGGCTATTGGGTGTATAGAAAGTCTGATAATCGTTGGCGAAGGAGAAAAATCATGTCTATGCTAAAGAGAGTGAGTGCAGAATTCTTAGGGACATTTGTGTTGGTATTGCCGTCCTTTTTTTTAGAAGAGCGATCAATTGCGAAATTCTAAGCAAGGAAATTTGAGAAGAATATGAAGAAAGTTATACTTTTAACCTTTTTGATCCTGTCTTTGCTGCTCGCAGCATGCGCAGGAAGTACAGCAACTCCTACAACGGCTCCTGTTGAGACACAGCCCACACAAGAGCCAGAAGTTGAGGAAGTGGAAACAACAACAGAGACCTTACCGGTCGAAACTGTGGATCTTGGCGATACAACCTGGTCCTGGATTGCCTTCACCAACCCGAATGAAGCAATCACTGTCGAAATGCCAGAGAATTACACCCTGACATTCAATGACGATGGCACCGTGAACATCAAAGCCGACTGTAACAACGCGGTTGGAACCTACACCCTCGATGGCTCCAGCATCACCATCGAAGTGGGTCCGATGACCATGGCTGCCTGTCCGCCTGAGTCGCGCAGTGATGATTTCATCCAATACCTTGGCTTCGCAGCAATTTACTTTTTCGAAGAAGGCAACCTCCTTATCGACCTGATGGCAGATGGCGGGACGATGGCTTTTGCACCGCTGGATACGATGACAACCAGCGACGGGGAAGGTGCCGTTGCGGATGCTGTGGCGGATACCGCCCAGTCTCTTTCTGCCAATGCCTGGAAATGGGAGAAATTTACCAGCCCGGTTGAGCAATATGATGTGACAGAGCCAGAAAACTACGTGGTAAATTTCCTGCAGGACAACGTAATCGTTGTTTCGGCAGATTGTAATACCGCCACAGGAACTTATACCGTCGATGGTCAGAGCTTGAAAGTCGAGCTGGGTCCGACCACCCTGGCAGAATGCTCCCCCGAGTCTCTCAGCGAAGAGTTTCTTAACTATCTCCAATCAGCCGCGATCTACTCAATGGCAGATGGTCGGTTGATCATTGATCTTGCAGTGGATGCTGGCACCTTGGAGTTTGGTGTGTTTGATCCATTGGCGAAAGCCCGCGAGAAATTCAAAGTAAGTACCTGGGATGAAGCTTTGGAGCGCGCCATGGCGCCTGAAGTTTGTGATGCACCGGGTGCGGTACTGCTGGCGGATACTCCTTCGGGGCGCTTCCTTAAGGCTCAGGGGTTGGCATCCAGCGAAGATGGGACGCCAGTAGCTACAGGTGACGCTTTCGAAATCGGCAGCAATACCAAGTCCTTCACCACGGTACTGGCGACGCAGCTCCAGGAAGAAGGAGTGTGGTCGCTTGATGATCCTATGTCAAAATGGCTTCCCGAGCTGGCTGCAAAACTGACATATGGCGACAAGGTAACACTCCGCCAGCTGGCACAGAATAACTCCGGTATCGCCGATTACGCTGATCCGCTCATGGGCGGTGCCCTCCAGAACGATACAATCGAACAGGGTTACACGCCTGAAGAACTGGTGGAATATGTGGTGGAAAACCTACAACCGAGTTTTGAGCCCGGGCAGGGATGGGAATACAGCACCACCAATTTCATTTTATTGGGCTTGGCAGTAGAAGCAGCAACCGGAAAGTCTCTCAGCGATTTGTACCAGGAAAGAATCTTTGAGCCATTGGAGATGAATGATTCGTTCCTGTTGGAAAGTGTTCCTGAAGAAGGTCAGATCGTACAGGGATACTATACCCTCGCACCTGATGACGTTAAAAATGTGACCAGTTGGAACGGTAGCCAGGGTTGGGCTGGTGGTGCGATCGTCAGCACCGCGGAAGATATGGCAAAGTACGCTGCCGGACTTGCCAGCGGAGCTCTGTTCAAAGACTCGGCTTCACTCGAACAATTCCTGGCTTTTGGGGATGGGACTGTGGCCAACTTTGACGGCTATGGATTGGGTGTTGGTCGCTGGTCGCGTGATCCATTCGCCTGGGGTCATGCTGGTCAAACCCCGGGTTTCCAGACTTTGTTCGCAATTTTCCCTGATGATGGTAGCCAGGTTGTCTTTTTAACCAACTCAGGATCATGCCACGTAGCCTCATTGATACCGATCTTGACCGCTTCACCAGACCTTTTTACCCAGGAGTTGCCGTAGTTGATTCCGGTCGCTGAATAAAATTTTGGAAAATGGGTGTGTTTACCAGGCAGGAACGAAAGGAAATTTTGTGAGCGGATTGCTAGGCTTGTTGATCGCTAGTTTGATCGTTGCTCTTCCATCCATCTTGATTATCTGGATCGTGGGCAGGCTGAAGCTGGGACTGGAGGTGGATGGCTTTGGCAGCGCCTTCCTCGTTGGATTGATAATCGCCATAGTGGCTGGCATCGTCACCTTCCTGCTCAGTACTGCTGGCATACAGGATAGCGGGGGTTTGGTGGGCGGCATTGTCCACATGACTATCTCCTTTGCATGCGTGTTGGTAAGTGCAAGGCTCTTGCCTCGCGTGAAGGTCAACAGTTATACCGGTGTGCTGGTAGCAGCTGCTGCCATCGGTGCCTTTTACTGGTTGGGAGGTCTGGTATTGGGTAGGGTGATTGGTTGATGTAACCTGAGGCTTTCCCGTGCAATGCAAGGAACAGCATAGATCAATTGCGGTGCAAGCAATCACAGGAAATAAATCTGAGGAGTGAGGAATATGACAGTAAGTTCTCAAGAAAGTAATACGCAACCTGTTGTCCTGATGGACAACGCCAGCCTGGATTTCGGCGGTGGCGCAGGTGTTTTCGAACTGAACTTCAACCTTCCACGCGGTTCCATCATGGGCATGATTGGTCCCAGCGGCTGTGGGAAGACCACCACTATCCGGTTGATCAACGGTATTTACGGTCCAACATCTGGCGATGTAACCGTTTTCGAAAAAAAACCTTTGAAATTCAATGCGGCTGAAAAAGCCCGTATTGGTTACATCCCTCAGCAATTCATCCTCTACCCCAATTTAAGCGCTGAGGAGAATTTGCATTTCATGGGTGGAATCTATGGGATGTCCCACGCCAATCGAAAAGCAAAAATACAAACACTGCTGGAGTTTGTTGACCTGGAACCGGCACGCAAGCGTCTGGCGAGCAAGATGTCCGGCGGGATGCAGCGCCGTTTGATGCTGGCAGGAGCATTGCTGCACGATCCCGACCTGCTGATCGCCGATGAGCCAACGGCAGGGATCGACCCGATCCTGCGCGCACGCATCTGGGACAGCTTCCGCGAGCTTCGTGACCAGGGAAAGACCTTGCTGGTCACCACCCAATATGTCGGTGAAGCTGCATACTGCGACCAGGTCGCCGTGATGCGTAATGGAAGGCTGGTGACCCTGGACACACCCAAGGGCTTACAGCGCCAGGCGATGTGCGGCGAGGTCATCCACATCCAGGTCGAAGAAAGCCAGGAAATGGAGACCGTCCGTTTCCTGGAGGGACTTCCTCAGGTGAACAATGTAGAGCGGGTAGTGTCTGAAGCAGGAGGAATCTATGTTTATGTAGATGACTCCGGTAAAGAAATCCCGAATATCCTGGCAATTTTAAATGAAACCCTGGGGATAACGCCTAAAGTTACAGAGCCCTATCTCCCCCCCTTCGATGAGGTTTTTGTGCGCCTGATCAGGGCTTCGGAACAAAGGCAGCGGCTGGAGACCAGCATTGAAGAGTCCCAAAAGAAAGAGGAGATGGTGCGATGATGGATTACCTGGTTAAAGTTTTCTCGTTTTTTATGAAGGAATTTCATGATGTACGCCGCCAGCCGCGGCTGCTGCTCAGCCTGGTGGGAGGACCGCTCCTGGTGCTGGGCGCGTTTGGTGCGACCTTTCGCAGCGCCAACCCGTTTGTCTCAACCGTGTTGGTGTGGCCGGAAAATGGCATCCCCGGTATCAGCCAGGAGGATGCCTCTAAGTTCATCGGCTCAAATTTCTATCTTTCTAAAGTGACCACCGACAAAGTTGAAGCCATGCAGATGCTGGACAATGGCTCCGTAGATGTGGTCCAGATCATCCCGGATATCAACCTCAACGAGTCAGGTGAAAAGACCCGCCCCGAAATCCAGGTTCTTTCCCGGACAGTGGACCCGAATGCGGAAGCCTGGATTCGTTCACTGGCATACGGTGAAATGAATTACATTAACCAGCAGCTATTATCCCAGGAAGCAAACATCGCGCAGGAAAAAGCTCGAGAAATCGCTGGAAAACTAGAAACTGCCCAGTCTGAATTTGAACAAATTGGTGAAAACCTGGGAATAGAGAATCTGGATCGCCTGGCTGAAACAATCACAGAGTTACGTCCGGTCCTGGCAAGTCTAATGGCAGTACTCCCTCCGGAAAGCTATGCCCAGGCAAATCTTTCTCCGGAGCTCAGCAAGCTGGTTCAGGATATCCGCATCCTGGAAGATGACCTGGATGAACTCGAAATCGCTTTGCAATCTGGCGAACCAGCGAACCAGATAGAGCGTTTGACTTCCACCACCGGTGAGATCCAGAGCCTGCGAGGCACCATCTCGGTTTTCGTCGAGACTCCGTCCGAAAATATCATCTCACCGGTGCGCGAAACCTATACCAACCTGCGTGGAGGAGCTTACCCCCTGGTCGTCTTCTATGCACCTGCCGTTCTGGCATTGCTGGTTCAGCAGTTAGCTATCACGCTGGCCTCGCTTGGGCTGGTAAGAGAACGTCAGATGGGGTCTTTCGAGATGTTCCGTGTCTCACCCTTGAAATTCTCGCAGATCCTTTTCGGTAAATCCCTGGCATACATCCTGTATGTCACCATTGCGGGAGTCATTCTGGTCGGGTTGTTAGCCCTTTTAAAGGTGCCTTTACCCACCAACATCCCTCAAACCCTGCTCCTGCTGGTTTTACTGGCGACTGCTGCAGTTGGGATTGGTTTCTTGATCTCAGCCACCTCGCGCACGGACAGCCAGGCGATCCAATTGACCATGCTGTTCCTGCTGCTGTCGATCTTTTTCACAGGTTTTTTCCTGCCCATCACCGGTTTCAATTGGCCCGCCTGGATCATTGCGATATTGATTCCAATGACTCATGCCATCGAAGGTTTTCAGGATTTGTTGCTGGTTGGCACCACCGTGAGTACAGGAGTCTGGACCGGGCTTGTGTTGATCATTATGATTGCATATGGTCTGGTGTCAATGGTGATGCGCCGCCAGTACCGCAATGTGTTGGATTAAGCAGTTATTTTGGGAATGTACCCAGGAAAGGAGCAATTGCGTATAAGACAATCTTGCGAATGGGTTTCGGTTTGTTGTCGTGGTAAGGAAATCGGTTTTATAACATTTTAAACAGGAGAACAATTATGGAAATCGTAAGTTTAATTATCGGAATATTAATCGGTGCCGTAATCAATGCAGTGATCATCTGGATTGTCGGCAAGCTGGGTCTGGGGCTTGAAGTTTCAGGCTTCGGCGCTGCTTTCATCGCTGCGCTCGTTATTGCGGTGGTGAGTGGGGTAATCACCTGGCTATTAGGTTTGCTTGGCATCACGGTTGGCGGAGGAATATCGGTGCGATCGTTAACCTGATCATTGCCGCTATCGTGCTGATGATTTCAGGTAATTTCGTCAAAGGGCTGGTGGTCAAGGGATTCCTCGGGGCACTTGTGGCTGCCATTGCGATGGGTGCAGTGGCCTGGCTGATTGCCTGGGTAGTCGGCTTGCTGCTCTGAAATAGATTTACTGGGTGAGTGGGAGTTTCTAACGCTCCCCTCACCCAGGATTATTTAAGCACTGCGTGAGTACTGGATTTGCCTCGCAATAAGATTATCTGCTTTTTTAGAACTGGAAGTTGGTGAAGGAGCAGGTACATGTACAAGGTGTATCTGGCGAACCCATGGGCTTTCAATAAGCTGCTGGTATTGCCTGATCTTGAGCAGTAAGACCCTGATCAAACCGAGCAAGGTAATAACACGAATCAATGAAAAAATCTGTACTTAGTTTCCTGATCCTGGCTGCATTTCTGATAACAGCCTGCAACACACCGGTCAATTCAACGACCGGCATCTCAGCCTCAGAGCCACCCTCAGCGACAGAGGTGAAGGTTGTCGAAAAGACAACAGAAGGTGTTGAGGAACCGCCTCAACAATTTAAGGAAGCAGCGCCTGTTGAGCAAAGCATGATCCCGGTGAAAGAATTGATGAACGCCACCTACAGCGGGATTTACGCTGAACCTTTCACCCTGATGGATGGGATGTTCGCAGATTCAATCGAAGAGCAGCCCTTCACCGTTCGTTATATTGAGGACGCTGAATTGTTTGCTGATCTGGATGGGGACGGCGATCAGGATGCCGTTGTCTTTCTTCTCGAAAGGGGCGGCGGTACCGCCGTATTCACATATATCGCCGCTCAGCTTAACCAGAACGGTCAGCCGGTCGATGCAGGTACAGCAATGGTCGAAGATCGCACACAGGTCCGTTCGGCGGCGATCGAGGAAGGTCAGATCGTGCTAAACATCACCACGCGTGGACCAGGCGATGCGGATTGCTGCCCCAGCCATAAAACGCGCAAGACCTATGCGCTGGAAGAGAACCGGCTGGTTGAGTTGCCTGGCAAAGAACAGGATCTGGTGAAAATTTCGATGGATGACCTCAATGGCACCAGCTGGACCTTGATTGAGCTCGGCGAAGATACACCAATCCTGGAAGACACCGATGTATCCATTACTTTCCAAGAAGGTCAATTTAACGGTTCCGGCGGCTGCAACAGCTACAACGGCAGTTTCAGTCTTGGTGACCCAAATCCCTTCATCATGTCGATAGGCACGATCACAGCCACAAAGATAGCATGCCCCGACCCGGTGCTCGACCAGGAAGATGCCTATTTCAAGGCTCTGGAGAGTGCCAGCCTTTGGGGGTATATGTATGGTCATCTGGTGTTGGCTTATTCAGATGATCCGGGTGAAGGTCTGAAACGGCTGCTATTTGCTCCAGAAGGAATAACCAGCAGCGCCGATTGGATTAAAGAGGTTAACATGAATACAGTTCAACACCCCGAATCAACGGTGAATAAACCGGATTATGTAATGCAGTTGGAAGCTGGGTATGGCGCTCCGAGCCAGAGTGGTTTTGGCAGTGCCGTTTTCTTTGAGCAGCTCAAAGGCGCAAATGACCTCGAACAGGCTGCTCTTCAAAAATACCAGCATTTTGTTGGTGATACCTGGGCACGATTCGGTGAGGATGCGTGGATGGGTGCCTGGAAGCTGGTGTATGCCAGACCGGCAGGCGCTGAGCGCGATATCGTGGCTGAGTTACAGGGGATTACCGATAAGGATGCATCCCTGTCTGTCCCGATGATCCTGACCGGGATCGAAAATGCTGAAGATGCCCGGAAAGCCCTGTCCAGTGCTTATGATGATGCAGCGGTAGTGGAACTGGCGGTTTACAACCTGGGTGATGGGGAAGTCATGTATGGGCTTCTGGTTGCCGGGCGCCGCAGCAATGGCGAGACCACCTTCCTCTGCTTCTTGTACGATTAGAACCTTGCGCAGGTTGGTTTTCAGGATCAATGAAAGGGTAGTTGCATGAAAATAGCAGTTGATCAGGCTGGAAAGTCGATTATGGCAGGAGAGGATGCTCCCTCCACTGCCATTTGCCCGCACTGCAAGGGCACCGTGACACTTCGTACGCGGCGGAGTAGCTACCAGCCGGGTGATCTTACTTATTTTTGGCGTCATCTTGGTCGTTCACATCCAAGATGTCCGGCTCGTTTCAATCCCGTAACAACCATACGGCTGGGATCAGATGGACTGGATTGAGGGAAAAATTTTAACGAAGCGATGTCCCTATGCCCGGCGGCAGCCGTAAGCTGCTCATGTATGATTTCCCGCATTGTGGATGCCAATTCTCTGCCCATTAAAAAGGTAGTCGTCTCCAACTGGGCGCGGACGGGATGGAACGTGATTGAGCCAAATTTACTCATCGATGCCACTGCCACGTGCGACGTCAACGCAAAGCAGCAGCTGCGCGGCAGGGCAATCCGCACCCGGCGAAGCTGGACCGACGACTGTTACCGCCTGATCATGGCACTGATTTTCAGCCAGATGAGTGGATTGGTTGACCAGGTACAGGTAGCCTGTCTTTCTCCTGGCTGAGGATGGCGATGAATTACCTGGCTGGACAAAAATGCTGTATATAATAGGGACTTATGGAAATAAAGAACCGGTCGGAGCACCGAGTCACCTCACAGGATCACAGCAGTGCCTGGAGAGCGTTCTCCATTGGTGCGCTCAGCGGGGCGGTCATTTTCCTGGTTCTGTCATTGGTCAATCGCTTCAGATTGACGTTTGATCGGGATCAGGAAAAAATCCGATCAAACCCGGAAGGTGATATGGGTAACCGAGATGGTGGTACTTTTAGTACAGATTCGCAAGCAGTTCGGCGTACTCGCGCGGTTTCCAAGAAGTTGCCTGTCTCAGATCAGCAGGCGACATCTGGGGCTGATCGGCAAGCCGGCAGCAGTAGAACCAGTGCTATTACACCGGAAACTGAGGGTGATTTAATGCCAATTGGTTTGAAAGTCGATGCTGCTTCCAAACCAGATGAATTGGTAATTACTGCGGTTAATGATGAACAACCGTTTTCCAGCAAACGCTGGACCATCACTACGCGTTACATTATGGGCGTCATGCTCTTCCTGGCTATTCTGGTCCTGCTGTTCATCGGGCGTTCCGCCATCCCACTGGTCGCGGC
>CAVOGL010000026.1:0-13333 GCA_963695415.1 uncultured Chloroflexia bacterium
CTACAGACAGTCCTGCGTAAGATGCTGCGCCAGTGATAAATTGTTGAGCGGATTGCCAATACGCTTTACGCGGCTTTCGTCAGGTACAGCCCCACAACCGCCATCGCAGCCTGCAGCAGGACTGCCCAAACCAGTAGACCGGTAACTGCCCAGGCTGCAGTCAAAAGCCATCCTGGTAATTTGGTTTGTAAATTCTCAACCTGATTTGCCAGGTTAGCGGTTAAAGTCTGGTACTCAATTAAGGTCGATTGTGTGTCTTCCAGGCTGGTTTTTATATCGCTGACATTTCCGGCGATTTCGGTCACGTCTCCCTGCACAACCTCCAGGTTCCGCTCTGTAGATGCCAGACCGGTCTGCATGAGAAAAAATGACACGGGCAGGTCATCAAGGCTGCCGGTCATGGCTTCTAAGGCTTCATGCAGCGGTACTTCGGGGGCATAATCCACGAACGGCAGAATTGTCAGCGCGCTCATGACCTGGTCGATCACCCTGGCGCTTTCCTGGGCAGACGTCAGCGAGGTTTGAGCAGCTTCGACAGTTTTGGGCAGGTCATCGCGCGTGATTTTCACCAATGATTCGATTGCAGGTGCAGACGACTCTACTGTGGAAGCGGTGGTTTCAAGGGTTTTTTCAAGCGTGCCCAGGCTGTTGATTGTGCTGGTCAGCGCCTGCTCCATGTTAACAAGACCGGATTCGGTGGCTTTTAAAGCTGTGCTGGCAGTTTCTATACCGCTCAGGCTCCGCGTTGTTATCACCTTCTGGTACTGCCAGGTGGCTGCGATTCCTGCCAGTCCAATGATGACTCCCGCTGTACAGGCGACGATCAAGACGAATCCTGCAATGCGGTAAATTAATTTATTTGTTTTGTTATTCTCAGTTGGAGTTTCCACTGATGTTCCTCCTGACTGTTTATAAACGGCTGACCTGATATTCCGCCTTTTTCAGCCAATCGGGATTCAGGCTGACACCCCAACCAGGCGCTGATGGAATTTGCGCCTTTCCATTTTTTACACTCAATGCAGGTGTGAACAAATCTTTCTCCCAGTGTGGGTTTTCGATTGAATATTCGACATAGGGTCCGGCATTCGGGATGGCGCCCATCAAGTGCAGGGTGAACACCGTAATCAAGGAAAGATTAGCGGAATGCGGTACGCAGATGCGACCCTTCTCTTCAGCCATTCTGGCGACCTCCAGGCTGCGGCTCAACCCGCCGATATAGCCAATATCGGGCTGCACGATGTCCACCGCATGTATGCCCACGATACGGCGCCACTGGTTGAGATCGTAATCCTGTTCACCTCCAGCCACTGGCATATCTAAGGCAGCGGTCACCTGGGCGGTCCATTCCAGCTCCCAGTACGGGCAGGGTTCCTCGAAGTGCACGAACCCTTGCTCTTCCATCAGGTGCCCCACCTCGATCGCCCTGCGCGGTGTGTAACACGAATTGCCATCCGCCAACAAGCTTACATCATCGCCCACCGCCATGCGCACCGCAGGCAGTAGTGCCTCGGTCCTGCCTTCCCATTCATCCTGGTCATGCCCATTGACCTTGCCCACGCGGACTTTAAAGGCGCTGTATCCGTTGGTAGATTTTAACTCGGCAAGGCGTTCAGCTTCATCCTCTGGGGTGATGTCGCGCCGCATACTTGAACCATAAACGGGGAAAGGGCGTGGTTCACCACCTAAAAGCTCACACACACTCTTGCCGGCAAGTTTGCCGCGTAAATCCCAGACCGCTGTGTCCAATCCGCACATCGCCCGGCAGACATAGGACCCAGGGAATTTGTATTCTGACTTTAAAATCATCGGGAGTAGTTCCTCTAATTCGTCTGGATCTTTACCCAAAACGTGAGGCGCTACCTGGCGGTGGAAAACGGTCGTTGTGATATCGGCATTGTACGGGGACATCTGCCCCCAGCCCTCAGCGCCTTCGTCAGTTAGCAGGCGTACAAAGCTGAGTGTCCGGTTGTGGTAGGTTTCAAGGCTGGTTATTTTCATGGTAGGTTATCGACTCCCAATCAAGGTGTGGCAAGAGTAATTATATTCTACTCGCCATCAGCATTTATAATCTACACTCGTGAAACCTTATCATATACTGGTCACCAACGATGATGGAGTCAATGCGCCTGGATTGCTTGCATTGGCACAGGCGATGCGCCAATTGGGTCAGGTAACCGTCCTTGCCCCGGACCGCAACTGGTCGGCATCAGGGCATGTCAAGACCCTGCACAGACCACTGCGGGTGAAAGAATCGCGCCTGTCCGACGGGACCACTGGTCTTGCATGCGACGGCGCGCCCTCGGACTGTGTGGCGCTTGCCTTTCTGGGTCTGCTGCCGGACCAGCCGCAGCTGGTTGTCTCCGGCATCAATCCACATGAGAACGTTGGGCATGATGTCACCTATTCCGGCACTGTCACTGCTGCCATGGAGGCAGCCATCTCTGGCGTGCCAGGTCTCGCCATCTCACTCAATTCCCCGGAGAATTACTCGGGTGAGTTGGACTATACCGCCGCCGCGCAGTTCGCCGGGGTGATCGCTGCCCGTGTCAAGGCGAACGGTCTGCCCAAGAACACCATCCTCAATGTAAATGTCCCATATTTACCGGTGGAATCAATCCTGGGGATGCGGCTCACGCGCCAGGGGCTGCGTGTGTACCGCGACAAGCTCATCCCGCGACAGGATCCGCGCGGCAGACCCTATTACTGGATTGGCGGGGAGGCGCCAACTGGTGTGCCCCAGGATGGGACCGACATTGGCGCCTTGGGTGAAGGGTACGTCTCAGTCACCCCGCTCCACCTTGACCTGACTTCTTACCGCGCCCTGGATGAGCTTGGCACCTGGGATTGGGGATAATACTGGTTATGAGTTCCTGCTGCTGCTGAGTCCCCCAGCTATGATTGAATCTCCGATGGCTCAAAAACCCGGCTGCACTTGACATATCAGCGAAACCTTGTACAATCGGGCGGAATGGAATACACCCTTCGCCGGAAGGCAGTTTCAATGCGTACACAAGATCGCCCAGGAGCCAGCGCTCCATTGGGCGATTTTTTTATCTTTACAAACACCCCGGGGCTGTCCACCAAGATGGATAGCCCCTTTTTTATAATACGGAACATCCTTCAGGAGAACTGTATTTTTGTAGAGCGAATTGCCAATCCGCTCTACTTATCACTGCCAGTCTTACAAGGAGAGCCCAATATCCAGATGATCAAACTCCCTGGTCTCATTGACCCGCATGTCCACGTACGCGAACCCGGAGCCACCCACAAAGAGGATTGGGACTCTGCCACCCAGGCAGCCCTGGCAGGAGGCTTCACGACAATTCTAGCGATGCCCAACACCCGGCCTCCAGTGACCGATGCAGACAGCCTGATGCTGTCCCTGGATCCAGCCAGCGTGAAGGCGCGCTGCGATTATGCCCAGTTCCTCGGCGCTGGCGCGGATAACGTTGACCTGACTGCCGATCTGGCTGGAAGCACGATCGGCTTAAAAATGTACCTTGACCAGACCTACGGTCCTCTGCGATTGGATGAGATGAGCCTGTGGATGGAGCATTTCACTACCTCACCGCAGAACATGCCCATCGTGGCACATGCTGAAAGCCGCACGATGGCAGCCGTGATCCTGCTGGCAGCGATTTACAATCGTCCTGTGCACATCGCCCACATATCCCTGCGGGAAGAGGTTCTGCTGATTCGCAGAGCCAAGGAGCGCGGCATCCCGGTGACGTGCGAGGTCGCTCCACACCATCTTTTTCTCACGCGGGAGGATATCCCCTTGATTGGAGCAGGCAGAGGTGAGGTCCGCCCTCGCCTTGCAGCCCCAACTGACAGGGATGCGCTGTGGGAGAACCTGGACGTGATCGATTGCTTCGCCACCGACCACGCGCCGCACACGCTCGAAGAGAAAGACAGCGCTGATCCTCCTCCCGGTTTCCCGGGTCTGGAAACTGCCCTTCCCTTGCTGCTTACTGCTGTCCATGCTGGCAGGCTCAGCCTGGATGACCTGATCACCCGTATGGTTGACAACCCCCGGAAGATCTTTAACCTCCCCTCACAGCAGGATACATGGATCGAGGTCGATCCTGATGCACAATATAAAATTTCCGCATCCGCTATGCTCAGCCGCTGCGGGTGGACGCCCTTTGAGGGAATGAGTGTGCGCGGGAAGGTGGAGCGCGTGGTGCTGCGCGGAATGGAGGCATTCGCCAATGGTTCCGTGATCGCGCCGCCCGGATCTGGAATTAACCTGGCAGGAGAACAAGGTTGACTTCGAACACTGCACAAGAAATCAGAATCAGGACAATTGACAATATTACAATGAAGACCATCTGCTCGCATTCATTCGCTCCATTCGCAAATCCGTGCCATTCGTATGAATAAAATATCAATTTCGACCTTAGAACCTGAAGGAGACCAAACAGATGACAACATTCGTACCCCCACTCAGACAGACCAGCCCGCACCTGCCATTCGGCGATCAGCGCAATGCGCCTTTCTACGGCAGCGATATCCTCTCGGTTAAACAATTCAACAAGAGTGACCTGGAATATATTTTTGCAGTCGCACACGAAATGCGCGAGATGGTCGAGCGTGTCGGTTCTTTCGACCTGTTGAAGGGCAAAATCCTGGCGAACCTTTTCTACGAGCCGTCAACCCGCACCTCTTCCTCGTTCACCTCCGCCATGGAAAGACTTGGGGGCAGTGTCATCCCCATTAATGAGGTGACCTATTCATCCGTGTCCAAGGGAGAATCTCTACCCGATACCATCCGCAGCCTGGAATGTTATGCTGACGTAGTCGTTCTCCGCCATCCGGAGGTCGGAGCTTCAGCACTGGCAGCCAAATATGCGCGAAAACCGGTGATCAATGCCGGTGATGGGATCGGTGAACACCCCACCCAGGCGCTGCTGGACCTTTTCACCATCGTCAGCGAGCTCGGGAAGGTCGATGGTTTGAACATCACCATGCTGGGTGACCTCAAGTACGGGCGCACGGTTCATTCTCTTGCGCGGTTGGCGTCTCTTTACGATGTGTGCATCAACTATGTTTCACCCGATATCCTGAGGATGCCGACCGAGATCCTCGAAGAATTGAGTGAGAAAGGAGTTTGCCAGAATGAGTTTGATAACCTGGCGGATGTGCTGCCCGAAACCGATGTGCTGTACGTTACCCGGGTGCAGAAAGAACGCTTTGATGATTTGCAGGTTTATGAGAGTGTACGCAACGCTTTTATTATCTCCCCTACGACATTGGAGATGGCGAAAGATCGCATGGTCGTGATGCACCCGCTGCCTCGTGTGGGTGAGATCACCATGGAAGTGGACGAAGATCCGCGCGCCGCTTATTTCCGCCAGATGGAATACGGGCTTTATGTGCGTATGGCGCTGTTAGCCATGGTGTTGGGGAAGGCATAAGATGGTCCTCACGCAGGACAACGCGCAGCAGTCTGGTTTTTTTGCGCGCCTGGGCACTCGCTGCGAAGAGATCGATAGTTTACTGTGTGTGGGGTTGGACCCGCATCCTGACGAATTGCCCGAATGGACTCCGCGTGCGATGTACGATTTTTGCCTGAGGCTGGTAGATACAACCGCTGAGTATGCCGCTGCCTTCAAGCCCAACAGTGCATTTTTCGAGGCGCTTGGCGCCCCGGGTATCGAGACTCTCCAGGCTGTCATTAAGGCTATTCCGAATGAGATCCCCGTCATCCTGGACGCCAAGCGAGGCGATATTGCCTCCACCGCGCGCGCTTATGCTCAGGCTGTTTTTGAAGTGTTGGGCGCTTCTGCCGTCACTGCAAGCCCTTACCTGGGTTGGGACTCGCTTGAGCCTTTCCTTGGCTATCCTGGAAGGGGAGTGTTCCTGTTGTGCAAGACTTCGAATCCTGGAGCGAATGATCTTCAGGATTTAGTTTTGCAAGAAGAGCCTGGTTTGGGCGTATCCCGGCGCGTTTTCGAGGCTGTGGCGCACAAGGTGGTTGCATGGAACCAGCGGCTGCCGGAGAAGAACCTCGCTCTGGTGGTCGGCGCTACACAGCCCGATGCCTTGGCGCGCGTGCGTGAGATCGCGCCGGACGCCTGGATTCTTGCTCCTGGGATTGGCGCCCAGGGAGGTGATTTAAGCGCAGCGGTCAGTGCAGGGATTCGTCAGGATGGGCTGGGGCTGCTGCTGCCCGTTTCCCGCCAGGTTTCTCGAGCCGCAGACCCGCGCCAGGAAGCTGACAAAATCCGCCAGGAGATCAATAAGCATCGCCGAAGCTTCATTGCAGCTCAAAGCGTGATAAAAAAGACAGCACCGGCGCCGGAGCTGGATGCTGTCTCAGCACAGAAGGAAAATTTGGCTCAGGTTCTCCTGGATACAGGTTGTGTGAAATTTGGCAGCTTCACGCTGAAATCGGGATTGGAATCACCGATATATATCGACCTGCGCATCCTGGCAAGCTTCCCGGAAGCTCTAGCCCTTGCCGCTAGAGGCTGCATCCCCGCGCTTGAAAATCTTGTCTTTGACCGTATCGCCGCGCTCCCATACGCTGCAATCCCTATCGGCACGGCGGTGAGTTTGGAAAGAGGCTGGTCTTTAATCTACCCTCGCAAGGAAACTAAAGAATACGGGACCAGGCGGGATGTTGAAGGTGTGTTTGTTCCTGGTGAGCAGGTGGTGGTCCTCGACGACTTGACCACCACGGGCGGGAGCAAGTTCGAAGCGATCGAAAAGTTAAAGTCTGCCGGTCTGATCATCCGCGATGTGGTGGTATTGATCGACCGGCAGTCAGGAGCGGACCAGGCACTGCATGATCAGGGATACCGGCTCCATGCGGTGTTTACGCTGACAGAATTATTGAATATATGGGAGCGCAATGGCAGTGTCGGGCTGACCAAATTAACGCCGCGCGTGCTTTTCTGCGCAGCACCCAAATTCGTTAGCATCCCTGGGGCTAATCGTGTCGCTTCTCAAGGCTGAACAAACAGGATATAAGGGCTTCATCCTGTGGGCGGTGTTAATCCTGCTGGTAGTGGGTGTACTGATATCAGCCTGGCTGGCGCTTTCCAACGCAGTTGTTGAGTCTATGAAAATTTACAAGGTGCTGTCTTATCCGGGCAATTGGCGCGGGGTTCGTTTTGCCGTCAATGAAGAGTTTGCCAGCTACCTCGATTTCCTGCGCCTCACCGTTCCTGAGGATGGTATCCTTGGGCTGCCACCTTCAGAGCATACAACCTGGGCATTGAGCAGCACGCCTTTTATGCGTTTCTTCCTTGCGCCCAGGCAAGTGGTCAACTGCACCTCCGCATATCCATCATGCGCTCAGAATCTATTGGCACAAAACGCTTCTTTGGTGGTTTTGGGGAACCAGAAATTCCCTCCGCAAGGTACAGACGCGGGTTCTGGATCTGTGGCAATGTTCAACGAGAAATGGGGCGTCATGATCCCCTCAGGTGAAAGACTATCAGAGAAAACAGGACCTGACCTGATCTCACCCTGGGACACATTCTGGCAGGTGTTGTTAACCTTTACATCGCTCGCGGCATTAACTGTGGCGGGTTTTTGCCTGCTGCATGCGTGGCTGCCTCAACTACCATCCGGGACGAAAATTGCTCTTGGTTTTGGCTTGGGTGTGGGTTGGTTGACATTCAGTGTGTATTTGTTTCTGCTGTTTGAAAGCATCTTTTCGGGGGACCGCATTAATATCACCTGGTGGGTGCTTGCTGCCACAGTCAGCTGGCTCGTTTTTTGCGCGGTGGTTGCCTGGAAAAAGCGGGAATTCCTCCACAAACCTGGCTCAGATTTGAGTATTACGACTCTGTCCTGGTATGTTTTGTTGATAAGCCTGGCTGTCGTTGCAGCTGTGATCGCCGTTGGAAAGGGTTATTCCACCAGCGACGAATTTTTTATCTGGGGCGCCAAGGGGTACGGTATCGCTTACGATGGGTTGGTTGCTGGCACAAGTGAATGGGGCACCCACACCGCCTCTTATCCTCTGCAGATACCGCTCTGGATTGCCTCAGTGAAAGCCGCCACCGGTGATGAAGTGGCACAGGCGAAGCTGCTTTTCCCCGCCTTTTACGCTGGAATTCTCCTGCTCGTTTTCGATCTGCTGCGGCAGCGAGGGAGGCACCTTTATGCAGGGCTTGCCACCCTGGGGCTTGGACTTTCTCCTTTTATCTTCCGCCAGTCTTCGCTTTCGTACGCTAACCTGCCGCTGGCTTTTGAGCTGACCTGTGCTGTCATTCTCGTCCTTTATGCGGTTCGTCTGCGCGATAAAGTCAATGAAGTTGAGAGAAAGTACCTGTTTCTGGCAGGTGTGTTCCTGGGCCTGGGAGCCTGGACCAGACCTGAGGGCATCTTTCTCAGCCTGGTGGTTGCTGCAGTGACATTACTCGGTCTCGCGCTGTGGTGGGGAAGCCGGTCAATGCTGGCGCGTAGCATGTCGGTTTTTGTCATCCCATTGATCTGCATCGAGCTGTTGTGGCTCGTGTTTTCTTTTTTCGATGGTGGGAAACCGGCGAGTATGTTGTCTGAGGTGCTACCTGCAGTTGGTGCAATTTCGAGCGGTAACTTACATTTCTCTGAAGCCGGATACATTTTTAGATACGCCCTGGAGCAGCTGGTCGATTTCCCAGTTTGGGGCACAGTTGGAATAGGGTTGATCATTTTTCTAATCCTGGCTATTTTTATCAGGAAACCAGGGCGCTCAGTCCTTTATCTGCTCTCTTGTTCCATTGGATGTGCCGGTGTTATCCTGGCGATGTATTACCTGTTGTCGTTTGGCAAGGAGCATGACATCAGCTGGTGGGTGTCCACCGGGTTGAACCGGATGCTGCTCCCAGCCGTTGTCCTTGCCTGGGTGGGTGTTTGCTTGTGGCTGTTCTCGAGTGAAGGGAAAGTTCTAAGATTTGAAAGCAACGGTGATCACGCATGACTGCCGAAAGACCTTCCGGTCTCTACCCCCTAATCCGACCGCTGCTTTTCCGCATGGATCCTGAGAAAGCCCATGCGCTGACATTGGGATTGCTGCGCCTGGTCGGGAAGCTGCCGCCCTTAGCGGCTTTGGTGCGTGCTTTATACGCTGCCCCAGATGAACCGGTCGAAGCCTTTGGTCTCATCTTTTCGAACCGCGTGGGTTTGGCAGCGGGATACGATAAGGACGGCTCTGGCTGGCGCGGGTTGGCGTGCCTGGGGTTTGGGCACATCGAGATCGGCACGGTGACGCCTTTGGCGCAGACAGGAAATCCTAAACCGCGTATTTTCCGTCTTGTGCAGGATGACGCATTAATCAACCGTATGGGTTTCCCGGGTAAAGGCGCGGAGTTCGCCGCGCACAACCTGCGAGGTCCCCGTCCGGCTGGTCTGGTTTTGGGCGTTAACCTTGGTAAAAACCGCGATACCCCGCTGGAGGATGCCTCCCGCGATTACCTGGTTCTGATGGACCAGTTTGCCGGGTTAGCCGATTACCTGGCGATTAATGTCAGCTCCCCCAACACGGTGGGGCTGCGCAGGCTGCAAGCGCGCCAGGCTCTGGAAAGTCTTCTTACCGAATTGGTCCCGCGGCGTGATCACTTAATGGAAGGATCAAAGCGTGCACTCCCGCTGCTGGTCAAGCTGGCGCCCGACCTGGATGATAACGAACTGGAAGATGCACTGGATGCCCTAATGCGCGCAGGGGTGGATGGCGTCATCGCCACAAATACCACACTTAGAAGAGAAGGGCTACTTTCTGCTCATAGTGCTGAAACGGGTGGTTTAAGTGGAGAACCGCTGCGATCCTTCAGCACCAGGATGGTTGACAAGATCGTCTCCCGCACTCAGGGCAGGCTGCCGGTGATAGCAGTTGGTGGAGTGATGAACGCTGATGCCGCACGCGAAAAATTAGACGCCGGTGCGGTCCTTGTGCAGACCTATTCAGGACTGGTTTACGCCGGACCGGGTCTTGTCAAAAACATCAAGCAGTCCCTGCACACAACCCATCAGCCAGGCTGATGGGTTCACCATTACTTGGGACAGGTTAAGGCTCCGGTTATGGGATTCCCAGGACCACGCGCCATTTACCGCTTTCTGGTTCACTGACTTTCGAATAGATGCCGACCACCTGGTACCAGGTCACGCCTGGTTTGTAGGGGTAATGGCTCCCATCGGGGAAGGTAAGGTACAGCACCGAAGCAGAATTCGGGCGGTTCCAGACCACCTCGAAAACCTGTCCATCTCGGAACGCCAGAGCTTTCCCGGTACCGGACAGCGTGATATCATAAACTTCTTGCTGGCTCCTGGTGGATACGTTTTCGTGGCTGGCAAAGACGATGACCACATTTTGCGCCGTGATCTGTTCTTCAGTCACCCGGTCGGTGAGGGGCACGTATTCTTCGCCTTCGCCCTGATCCTGGATGTTGTCCTGGAAACGCAGGTAGCTGCCGGTTTCGGGGTCATAATCCCAGCGGTTGTAGTCATCCGTTGAGTAGCGTGTCGAAACTGCCACACCTTCCTTACCGCCAGCCGGTAAGACATTGTCGAAAAGCATTCCGGTCAGGTCCTGAGGCGAGTCGTCGATGCCTTTTTCCTGGACAGACTGGTGCACCAGCAGCGTACTCGCCAGCAGGTTGCTAACACCGCTGGGTTCGTAACGGCAAAGCGGGTACTCAATAGTGGGAGGGCAGAGACTTTCGCGACCTTCCCGCACCAGCCGGTCGGCAAAGTTTGAATTCCAGAAGACAGCATCGATCTCTTCAGACCACTCCGTAGACGAAGATGCTCTTGTACATCTGCACCAGGTCCTCGTCCAGCAGGCGCCCGGAGCGGATCGCCCCGGTCAGCTCGGAAATCACTGCCATACAAAATGGCGTGGAAGCGGCTGTAACCGTTGTTGTGGTAAAAATCGAAGACGATATCCGCCAGGCTCAGTCCCCAGGTTGGGCGGTATTGCTCCCGCGGGAAGATGTTGACCTTGATCCCGATCGGACGCCGGTTCAGTGAATTCGGGTCGGCAACAGACAGACCGGTCAAAGGGTTGATCCCTTCCGGGAACTCATCCGGTCCATAAGGTTGGGGGGTAGATGTCGGACCCGGTGTGTCCGTCGGCTTCGTCGGTGTCTCTGTCGCTTCGCTGGTCGCAGTCGGTTCCGGGGATGGTTTCGTTGTTGCCGTTGGTGCAGAAGTCTCGGCGGGAGCCGTTTCCAGTGGTGTCGCTGGTGCATCGCATCCTGATAGCGCCAGTGCCAGGATGAGCAGGCTCACCAGGAAAGCGGTTATAGATGTTGAGTATCGTAATTTATTCATACAAGCAGCTATCATACCTCATTGTCTGCTGCATTTGCCATTTGATGATGTCGCGCTGGATCCAGAATAATTGCCAATAATTCTTACCCTTAAGTTTTTTCGGTCGTAATCTTGTATATCAATCGCCAGAGTCTTAATTGATCATACGTCACTTTTCCGCCCAAAGACTCAAAAATTGGCTTTAAAAAATTCGTACCGCATTCATCAAAAGCGGCAATGACCGATTTTTCCATTACGGGCATTAATTGACTTATGCTTCTGAGACCATCATCTCGAACGGGTTTACCTTGGTCATAAGCTTTCTGCAGGTGCGAAAGAATTGTGTCTTGTGTGTGTCTGAGATCTGCTGCTATCGCATCGATCGAATCGCCTGACTGGTAACGCATCCAGATATGTTCTGTGCGTTCGCTGAAGGGGACGGAAGAACTGTTCCTGCCGCTTCGCCCGGGAGCCGCATCAACTTGCACATTATGTTCTTTGCAGAAAGTCTGGATGATGGTCAGGAAATCCTGTGCGTATTCAGTCACCTTGCGGCTCGCCAACACCGTAGATTCTCGCAAATTCACCAGGGGTTCGCGGGTAATACGTCGCCATCTCGATCAGATGAGCGGTCATGGAAGATCACGTAGGGAGGCACACCTTTTTCTTCTGCCAGTTGGGTGCGCAAGGCGCGTAATTGCTCGAAAAGCTCGAGGTTATGTTGGGGTTCCTGCTGAGATTTAACCCTGTGTTTCCTGCCTGGTAATTCCCCCCACACTTCTTCACCCTGGCGTACGGCAATACCTTTAGGGGTCACTTTGATCGAACCATGGTCAGCATCCCTCTCGAGCAGTCCCTGGCGGATGAATTCGTTTACCAAGTGCTGCCACTCGCTATCAGTGTGCGCACGTCCGGCGCCATGCGGATCCAGCTGGTCATGTTTGAACCTGAGCACTTTTTTTGTTCTTGGAACCGCGCGGCGCATGGATGGGGTGGGATAGCTGCCGAGAGTGGCTCACGTTTCCAGGGCACTTGAAATGAACAGTTGCGCCGGTGCGGTCAGGTTCACTTTGGTAGATATCATGCTGGTTTCCACCGGGTCTGCTTTATCCTGGTTCTCGGCTTTCACCGCACCGATTTCCAGGCAGTTTATCCACACGCACCGCACGAATTTTGTGAATATATTTCCCCAAAATATTTCAACAATGGTTTGCGCCTGCAGTTTTTTCCGCGGATGATTTCGATGATTAACGCAGCTGCTTTCGAATACTACCGCGCAAGTCGGGGGGATTCCTCTTCGATGCAAGACGGATGCTGTCTCATTGGCAGGGGAGGTCAACGGGGCAATAAGCTGGGCAGTCCATCCCGTCCGGCGGCGTCAGATCTGCTGGTAATAGCTCTCGATGTCCCTGGGTAGATCATAATGCAGGATGAAGTGCGCAGGTTGGACTTGTTTAATGCCCATGCCGGGAAAGCGATCGGTGGCGACCATGATCAGCCCATCTTCGTAGCGGAAGCGGTGTTGGTTTGCCCGCCGGTCGGCGTTTTCCATGCCTGCGTGGTAAGGGAGTGCCGGGTATCCCAGTTGGCTGGACTGCACGTGAAGCCTGTCAACCTTTTCTCGGGTGGTGCAGTAATCTGATGCCGGTTTCCCCATGGTGGTCGTCGAGGAAGGTGCGCGTTTGAGCAAGGGGTTCGTCCTTATCTGATATTGACAGGAACAGGTTCTTGCGGTCAAAGCTGCCGATAAATTCGTTTGGCAGAAGTGATGTTCAAGTTTGCCTTGATGTCGCTGCGCACTCTTTTTGTGGCTGTAGCGGTCACTGCCAGAGTCACCGCCCCGGGCAGCCTGGTTCGCAGCCCCGCAAGCTGGCGGTAGTCCGGGCGGAAATCGTGCCCCATTCCGAGATGCGGTCGACTTCGTCAATCACCAGGCAGTCCACCTTACTGCTTTCAAGCAGCAGGATTGTCTCCGGGCGCAATAATGTTTCAGGAGCGGCATAAAGTAGTTTGATCTCGCTGCGGAGCGGACACGTGTGGTTGTCTCTAAATATTCTTCATAACTCAGGGTGCTGTTCAGGTATGCAGC
>CAVOGL010000027.1:0-5301 GCA_963695415.1 uncultured Chloroflexia bacterium
TACGCGCCGCAAAAGGGGCTTCGGACTTCATGCGCTCGTTCATGGAGTGGGTGAAGAGGTCCATTTCCTGATTATAAGCGGTGGAAAGATTAATCACTCATCCAAAGGGTTATGATCAGGAAATCAAAATCCTTGACAATGGTATCAATAGTGGTATCATATAGGTATGCCGACGATTCAGGCAATCGTCATCCAAATGAGAAGTAATCCGAAAGGGATACGATATCAAGATTTATGTAAGGTATGCGATCATTATTTTGGCGAAGCACGTCAAGGCGGTAGCAGCCATCGAATCTACAAAACATCCTGGCAGGGGGATCCACGAGTGAATATCCAGAATGACAAAGGAATGGCAAAAGCATACCAGGTCAGGCAAGTATTGAAGGCAATTGAGCGCCTGGAGGTAACAAATGATGATCAAGAATGACCGATATACATACCGGGTAAGCTGGTCGGAAGAGGATAATGAATACGTGGGAGTTTGTATAGAATTCCCCAGCCTGAGCTGGTTGGCAGAGACGCCTGAAGATGCGCTGAATGGTATCCGACAGACTGTCTCCGAGGTTGTAATTGACTTGCAATCCAGTAGAGAGCCTGTACCTGAACCGATAGCATTAAAACAGTATAGTGGGAAATTCCTGGTGAGGATACCACCGGAGCTGCACCGGCGTTTAGCTTTGGAGGCGGCTGAGTCAGGGATTAGTTTAAACCGGTTAGCGAGTGATAAATTAAAGTAGGTAAGAGCCTTAAGAAAACAGAACGAGTAGATTACCGGTGCGAAGCCAAATACCTCAGCGAATGTTCATATTTTGAGTGAATAGACAATTAACCCGCCTGTAAAAAAGGATTTGCCACCTGTACAGTGTCATACACCTGATTGTGGTTCAAATCCTCGGAAACCAGAACCTGGCAGCCCAGTTTCTGTGCGCTTTGAACGATCATCGCATCCCAAAAGGAAAGCCAGTGATCGCGCTGTAAATCGATAGCCTTGAGCAGGTCACCGGCTTCCGGAGAATGCAGGCGCCAATGAGCCAGGTCCGCAATGATCTGTCGGGCAGACTGGTTGTCAATGGGTGATTGAATCTTCTGCGTCAGGCACACGAATAACTCCTGGAGTACCTGGATGCTGAGGCACCCATTTTCGTACTGCCAGCAATCCGATAACAATTGCGCACTGGTGGTGTGTTTCTCTCCGGCAGTCCTATCATAGGCGTAGACCAGGATATTGGTATCCAGGAAATAGGTAACTTGCGGATCAACGATCATGCAGCTCGTCCCGTTCCCAGGTGATTTTGCCGTAAGTACCCAGGTCCAGACCTTTTTCGAGGACATTCAGATTGCGCTGGCGCGGCTGATCATACTGATCCTGGTGTTCGACCAGTTCAGCCAGTGTACGCGTCAGCAGTCCGGACAGGGAAGTATTCTTGCGAACGGCGAGGATCTTCGCTTTGCGCAGGATGTTTTTGGGGATAGCCAGGGTTACATTTTGCTTGGATTCCATCTTCATCTCCATAAATATATTTCACGTAAACAAGTATATCACGTAAATACGTGATTCCGATAAGGATATTTTGCATTACTGGGCTAACTCATCAAGTTTATAAGAAAGGCAGGATCGATTATTCAGATGAATAATTCATCATAATTCGATGGCGGTAGAGGGAAGTTTATTCCGGAGCGATTGGGTTAGGAAAAGGAATACCCAGAAATATCTGTTAGCTAATTGTGATGTTTATATGGAAGAGCTTCTCTGGTATCCAAGGTGGGAAGAACTTTGTGAGCGAATAGCTGCAAACGGTTATTCATCACTTTCCGATGATGAAAAGATATGGGCGAATGTACGCGTGTTGATCGATTCCACCAATAATGGAGCAATTATCAGTTTCTTCTACAACTCCTACGCAGACACATTGCCGGATTGTATACTCGCTCTTGAGACAATCAACGCTATTGATATTCTTATCCAACTTCGGCGTGTGTGCGTTATTCGGCGACAACGTTCCTCTTGATATCAATGAGCGCAACGAAATCATCAATTCTTGGCCAGATGAAGGTGTGCAGGCTGAATCAATTGAAGTGTTGTTTGAAGAGGTTGATGATAAATTGTCCGAGCTGTTCGATGCCTTAGGAAATAAGTTGGATATATTTCTCACAGAATCAGGACTCTTAACCTAACTCACACTTACACCAAACGCTGCGCAACTCCGTTTCTGGTCGCTGGTGGAACAAAAACCGATTTGCGACTGAATGCAACCAGAACAGAAGTACTGTATGCAAATTTTCAAGAAAGCACTTGTCATATCGATAATTTTGATTGCGTTAGTCGGTTGTTCACGTACAATGAATTACCCCGAAATTAACGATTCTGATTCCTTTAGAATTTTTATTGGAGAATTGGATAACCTCGGCGCAGAAGTAAATTTAGGCTATACAGTTGAGAGTTCCTGGTCTCTTCTTCAAGAATGGTATCCCACAGGCGCAACTTTTATCATCCAAATCTCTGATATTGACAATTACGATTGGGATGGGCAAGTGTTAACATTAACCCAAGAGGCATCTGCGGATTTTCAATCTATAATCAAGTCTGCAAAACACATGATGGCTTTTGTCATCACTGTCAATCATGAACCGCAATATGGAGGAATATTCTTGTTTCGTGGATCCGCAATGGGTATTTCTTTTCCTGTAATTTATGCAGAACCAGCAGGCGACAAGTTTACATTTACAATTCGCCCAGGACACAGTGTTCTCAATGATTACGAGCCATCGGATGATTGGCACGGGATTGATAGTTCCGTAATAAAGAATGTCTTATGTAAAGCAGTAAAGTTGACACCTTAAACAAGTTGTCCAATAAAGTATGCAACAGTCGGAGGGGAATTGCTGGCATTTTCAGACTTCTCCCACACCCGAACAGAATCCTGCACTTGGAGTGAATCCACTTCTGCCAGCAGGTAACGCAAACCGTAAAGCGTCAGGAGGATCTTTATGAAACCACGCATCAGTATGATCACCTTAGGGGTCGATGATATGGCTCGTGCCATTGATTTCTACCAGAACGGTCTGGGCTTTCCGCGGCATGGCGAGGGCGACGACGTAGCCTTCTTTAAACTGAACGGCACATGGCTCGGGTTGTATGGCAGAAGGGCACTTGCGGAAGATGCGCAGGTGGACGCCGGAGGGTCAGGATTCAATTCGTTTGCCCTCGCCCACAATGTGGCTTCTGAAGATGAAGTCGATCGAGTTTTCAAGGAGGCACTGGATGCAGGGGCTGAGCCGGTGAAAGAACCCCAGAAAGTGTTCTGGGGAGGTTACAGCGGGTACTTCAAGGATCCGGATGGACACCTGTGGGAGATTGCGCACAACCCATTTACCTGGATTGGTCCTCCAGATGAATGATCATGACAACTGACAGCCACGTTTACTTTCCTGTACTACAAACTGACCGCCTGGTTTTGCGTCCGCTGACGATGGAAGATGTTGAATTTGTTTTCCAGCACTTTCGTGACCCGAGCGTGACGCAATATCTTATGGATGAATCACCGGTAACAGATTTTGCTCAAGCACAGGCGATCATCGATTTTTACCTGGAGCCAGATGGTAAAACACATAATCGCTGGGGGATTGTCCGCAAAACCGACAGCCGGTTAATCGGCACCTGTGGTTATCATAAATGGATGAAGGCATATTTCCGAGCAGAAATCGGGTACGACTTAAGCCCGGATTGTTGGGGTCAAGGGTACATGACGGAGGCACTCCGTGCGGTGATCCGCAGTGGTTTTGACCGGATGGGACTCAATCGGATTGATGCATTGGTCTATACTGGTAACAGCCGGTCTCTTCGGTTACTGAGAAAGCTGGGGTTTATGCAAGAGGGGTTGCTTCGAGATTATTTCTGTTTGGATGGAAAGTTCTACGATCATTATCTTTATGCATTACTGAGGCGAGAATGGGAAGGCTAGCATAAAGGCAGCCTCATCAGCGCCTCCATCCGGCTCGCTCCTTCACACTTCAGCCAATGTGTGGCTGAAGCTAATTGTTGGTTTCACCGATTAGATTTGTTAGCGATTGGAGATAATTAGGTATGGATAGTGCCAGTAAAGTGGTCCTGGATAGGACTACGCTCTCTCGTTGGTCTCAAAAATATCTCGGTAAAACCATGGTAAATAGCCGAGAGATCACCGATGGTTGGTTCAACACCATCTATGCTCTGGAACTGGCAGATGGCTCGCAGGCCGTCCTCAAGATTTCACCGCCGCCGGCTTTTGAGCCCATGCGCTATGAGCGGAATATCATCGCCACAGAGGTGGCAGTTCATCGTCGTCTGGCTCAAGCTGGATTGTGCGTGCCTCGCGTGCTGGCAGATTGTCCGGATGGGGATGAACTGGGACATGCCTGGTTCATTATGGAGTTCGTAGAAGGTGAAACCTGGGGGAGTGCTCGAAAGAACCGACCATCCTATCTGTGTGACCTGACCGATGCTGCCATTGCTCAGCAGTCCGCCCTGGTGAATTCAATCCAGGGTGACCGTTTCGGGCGTTGGCAAGACGATCATTGCAGCAGCCTTTCGTGGGCAGATAGTTTTCAGGCGATGGTAGATGACGTCCTTGCTGATGCGCGTGACAAATCGGTGCGTCTGCCGCGGTCAGAATCTGCGCTGCGTGATCTTTTTCAGGCTGGCTCTGCGGATTTGGATTTGGTCAAAGACACCTCAATTTAGTGTTATGGGATTTGCATGATGGCAATGTGATCGTGAAGCGCGACACTGCGGAGTTAGCGGGATTCCTGGATACGGACCGTGCTCTCTGGGGGGACCCGCTCATGGAGTTTTATTTCCGCTCTTTAGCCAATGTTTCGATGGCATGGCGAGTTACTTATCGCCAGGTCTGTGTTAAATCGGGTAAAGCGTATCCGCCTGATACGCCGGGTGCTGCTTACCGTATGCTTCTTTACGATCTCTACCTTGCATTGATTTTAGTGGTCGAAGTGGCTTTTCGTGGTTATGGTCCAGATCACGATGCATGGGTGCGTGGGATTTGCGATCAGGCTCTGGCATCTTGCGATAGCAGCTTGAGCCAGGGCTATGTGCCTGGTGGAGCCAATCCGTTAGGCGGTTGAATAGACATACAATCCGGATGTATCCAATATGACACCATTCGTGATGGCCCCACTCAGTGGGGTACAATGGATACCATGTCCGGGTTTCAACCGGTGACAGCGTCGACCGTGTTAACGGGCTCGCGGCCGGTGGAACACCGGACACTTGTTTCTACCTGGAGATATATGCATGACTGACAACAA
>CAVOGL010000028.1:0-27436 GCA_963695415.1 uncultured Chloroflexia bacterium
CTCTTGCCAGTCTTCAGAGGTGAAGCTGCGGATTTGCAGCCGTTCGGTTTCGATGGAGAGCATGTTAAAATTAAATTTCCTTGACAACTTCCGCAGCATGCCGGGCATCCTGAAGGAATCCCACAATACTCGACATTTTTGCATCGAAGGTTGTGCCCTTGCCCCCATTTTCAAAGTAGGCATGGATTCTGATAGAGTAGTCCTGTGGGTTTACCGTGCAAAGATCTGCCAGGCTGCGATACCCCATTACCCACAATCGTTTGACCGCACCACCGCTGATGTACGGCAGACGAGAAACATCTGCCCGGTGCACCAGATCCAGCAGACAGAACCTATCGAGGTGCAATCGATCAGCCAGGTCAGCCCGTGCTGGTCCTTCGGAAGCAGCCTCCAGCAACGTGAAACTGTTGGCGATCTTCACTTCCTTCAGCTTCACCAGAGTGGTTTGGAGGAGTGGATCACCATCTTCGTCCACAAGCTGACGAAGCGTTGCCGGATATGGAAACCACCATTGCTTCAGATAATCAATCCATTCCATTAAACTCGGCTGTTCGATGCCTGATTCCGCCAGGAAATCCTGTGCCTTCGATTGGGTACTTACCTGTTCCAGCAGAGGAAAAAGGTTGTCAATCCCGGCGAGTTCCATCTGATTGATGATCCCCGTCATCCATTCTTCGCCACCAGGACCATGCACTGTGGAGAAACGGTGTGTCACCTCAGGGAGCTCTCGAACAAATTCTGCCAGAGGTCGATCATAATGTTTTTGAACGAACGAATACTTCAGTGGTTTGAAGATATAGTCCGTCATGAACCCGTCATATGGATGGCGGATATTGTGGTAGAAACACCAGGTCAGCGTCCCTTGAGGGTCGGAATTAGCATTCATTATGGGAACTCCTTTTTTTGGAATCCGTGTAAGGAACGACTTTACATAATTACACGTTCCAACCCAGGTTGGATGAAGATCGATAACCTATTTTCTGCAACCAAATAACCTGATGTAACCATTATCGCTTGGAACGTTTCCAAGCCTTTACACATCTACCTTTTGAACAGATGAATTATACGCCTCCACATGTTCATTGGAGTGTCTTTTATTTTTACGTATGTCGGATTTGATTTCTTATTGTTCTCCTGACAAGAAATCCAGAGGAAATCTGATATTGGACCGGTCCCGATAACACCAACTCGAATTTTGCGTGACATTTTCCCTACATTTGTCGATCGCTCAACCCGGTGGTGGCGATCACAGGTCAGGCTGCGTTCTACCGCAAACCGAGTTTCTTCGCCAGGTCCTGGCGTTTCACACCTTCTGACATCGCCACCCCGTCATCCAGGATCAAATCCCTCGCTTCCTCCGCTGACCAATCACTGGCGCCCTCCAGCCAGCCAGCCGGTGCCCAGTCCTCCACCTGGCGATAGCGGTTGACGGGCCAGCCATAGAACTCACCTTTGGCGCTGACCTTGCGCTCGCTGCCATCCACGGTGAGGTAATACTCGTGTTGCAACTGCCGGATGGCAGCATCGACCGCTTGAGTGGTCTGGTTGCGTTTTACCCGCATGATGTGTCTCACCTGGCTGATGTTCAACCTGCCGTGCTCTTCAAAAAGCTGCCACAGCCGCCAGGTTACCTGGTTGACGGTCCCACCCGCCCAGCGCTCGGGCATGGAAAGCGGCGAGTGGTAGGCGGCATAGAAGATGGGGTACATGCGTTGAGTTACAAAACCATTATGCCCACCCAGGATGCAGCCATACGCCAGGCGCTTCTCTTCAGCGGCTCGGTCCTTCCAGCGCCACGGGTCGGTATCGAGACCGGTATGCCAGAGGCTCCTGGGGGTCTCAGCGCCTAAAGATGGAAATCCTGGCAGGATGTTCGACAGCGCCATGAAACCCAGCGCTTCGACGCGGGCGGCAAAATCATCGTAGGTGGTCAGCACAGCAGTCATCTCTGGTTTCACGGGCAATTATCCGTGTCATGGCTGGACATTGTTCGCTGTGGTCGATTGTCTTTTGTTCATGGATCTGGATTTAAGATCAACCAGGTATTTTCAAGATGTTGTTTGAGTTAAATGATTATAATCGATGCCAATGAATGCTAACGATGTTGTCGTCGACCTGCTCAACGACAACGTACGACGCCTGCACCGCGTTATTGATGGGATGGACGAAGATTGTCTTTACAGGACTCCTGATCCTGAAGCGAACAGCATCGCCGTCACCGTCTGGCATATGGCGAGGGTGTTTGATGTCTTCTTGAACCAGCATGTTCAAGGCAAAGAAGCGACCAACGAGGTGTGGTTCAGCGGCGGTTGGGCAGAGCGGACTGGCTATGATCCCCGGGGTATTGGGCGGGATGGCTGGGGATCCGTCAACGGCTACACAAGAGAAGAGGTAGCAGCCATCCCCCATCTCAGCCGGGAGGAGCTGCTGGATTACATCGACGAGGTGAAAGCTGAGGTTTCTGCATTCCTTGCCAGGACTTCCATCGAGGAGCTGCTGCGAGAGGAATGGGATTTGAAGGCAAGTACAGCGGGTACCAGCTCATCCAGATGGCACTTCTGGACAATGTACGCCACCTGGGTGAGATATTTGCCCTCAAGGCAATGTGGGAGAGGAAGAAGTCGGCAGGAGGGTAGCCTGTGAGCTGTTGGCACGCCTGGCTATCGTTAGAAATTCGCTTCAGGAGGATGAATGATGAAGCAACGAATAACCCTTATCATGTTGGTTGTTGCCCTGAGCCTTGCGGCATGCGGGACGATCGTAAAAGCAAACCAACCTTCCTACGATATTGATTCATCGGAAACGCTGGTAGCATGGTGCCCTGCCGAGGTATGCCCCAATTCACGGTTCCATCTGAACAGGGATCCTTCTGCGAATGACCCTCCACAATCCATCGCTGACCGATTATGGGTTTACCATGGAACCTACTGCAAGCTCATCGAGAAGATGTCGGTCGATTATTATCTATGGACCGGTGAAGATAATGTCCAAACCCGGCTCACATTTCCGGTGGACGTTTACCTGGTTGAATGTGATAACAGCTACCGGAGAGCGGGTGATGGCAATACGGAATACATCGAAGGATCGATGAAAACGCTGGGATGGGCATTCCCCACGGATTTGTTGCCGGTCGCTGAATGGGACCGGTTATCGATTAGACCTTAGACGGAAATGATGTGAAATTCAAAAAAAGGTTTCACGGGAACTACCAAAATACTCTACTATAAATGGGTTTTACAGCTGGACACGCTCTCCTGGAGCAATCCGTATTGCATGATCGCGGTCTCGGTTAAGCGGAGCTGCGTGCAATAAACTCCCGCTGAGTAGCGCATAGCCATCAAGGTGAGGTAGAGCACGGTAGCAGGTTTATATCCAGGTCACGAACCCGACCTACGAGCTGATAAAAAATAAGTTCAAGGGCGAGTCTTTGGGGATGGTGAACATCGAGACGATGGGGCTGACCGATGTGTGCGATGTGGCGGATCTGAAGGGTTAAGAGGGAAGCTGGATCGTTTCATTGCAGAATAATCGGATATTTATGGTGGAATATGTCCGAAAGGTGGTACAATCTTTATCAGCACCTGATCTGCTGATCGAGTTGAGGAGGGTGTAAAAAACCTGGAGGGTAGCATCATGACGGAAAAACTGACGGATATTGTGATGAATAACCTGACCGATGAAATTCGGCAGCGATTGAACCTGCCTTATTTGCTCATTCATGGGGTAGAAGTAACCCAGGCGATCCAACACTGGCATTCTGATGAACACCTGACCGATCCTGCTGATCGTGGACCGGATAATTCGATCCGCCTGGTGGCAGGCAAGCTCGCTTACGTCCACGTCTATGTTCGCAGCCTGGGTGAACCCATCGCTGGTGTGGTCGGTGAAGTTACGGTCCAGGTTCCGCGCTATGGTTTTTGGGTCGATCACAGTAAACTTATGCCGCAACCACCTGTACCCATCAGCACCCCGACGAGCGGCGGTTATGCTATCGAACTGGGATCTCTTACCAGTTCATCCGATTTTATAAACTCATACCTGCGAAAGCGAATCGATTATGCCAGAGAACGAGGCACTCTTTCCAGCTGGTTAAATTTCCTGATCCCTACGGTGCTCATCCGCGGGCGCATCAGGTTGAAGATCCATATCGAAGTTCCGGGTACTGCCTTTCATGACGATACCGAGGTGGACGTCGATGCTTCCCTGTCCCAAACGCTGCGTGTACGCGGCATCCCGGTCAGATATGAGGGGGATGATGGAACGGGCAAACGGATCAAGCTTTCTGCCCCAACGCTTTCTGATTTCCAAACAACGGCAGCCTGGGCTGTGTCCTTATTCCCTGTGTCGCAAATCCCGGACATCAGCCTCGCCGGTATCTTCACCTGGACTGCGCCGCTCAGCGGCAATATCACCACCAGCGGTGGATCTGCGAGCTGCCCACGAAGCTGGGAAAACCTGCTCTACTGGCTGCGTATCGCCAAGCTGCTGGATGGCAACCGCGACAACCACCTGTATTATGCTTTGCTGCCGAACGGGATCCCAATCGGAAATGCGGGTGGTTGTGGCGGAGGCGGTTCGGTTGGGGCTGGATTTATCAATAATGGGCAAACCATGGCTCACGAGCTGGGACATATTCTCGGTTTAGACCATGCCCCTTGCGGGTTGGTTGCCGGAGACATGGGCGATCCGAATTATCCGGCTTATGAGCCTTATGATACCGCCAATAACAAGCAGGCATCCATCGGTGAATATGGTCTCGATCCGGCGAATGGCACCCTGTATCCGCCGAACACAACCCGTGATTTTATGTCCTACTGTACCCCAAGATGGATTTCACCTTACCATTACCGCAAGCTGATCATGCATGATATGTTCGATCCTCACTGGGTCACAGGACCCAGGGTCAGCTTACCCCCCTATGTCGATGAGCGGTTCCATGATTGGGATTCACGCTTCATCCCCGATCCCCCTCCACCGTGGGTGGGACGCCGCATCCGCCAGATATCATTCCCGGAACCTGAACAATCCGTGGTCGTCACGGGAGTCCTCGACGACGGGCAGCTTGAAATCCGCAGCGTGCTGCGAATTTGCACCGTCCCCCTATCCAGTGGGCGCCGGATCCCAGGCGCCAGGATCGAATTGCTCGATCCGCAAGGGCAGGTGGTCAGGCGCGCGGGGTTGAGACTGGTGAAATCCCAGGCGGCATGCGGTTGTGGCTGCCATGAAACGGAAGAGGGCGATGAAACTGGCATTGTCCAGGCACTCCTGCCGGATATCGAGGGGCTTTCCGAGATCCGCCTTGTGCAGGGGGACGAAGTGGTCTGGTCACGGAGCGCGTCCTCTGAGCCGCCGGTGATTGTTGAATTTCACGCCGATCTGGATGGTGAGATGCTGTTTTTACGCTGGCAGGTAGAGGTTTATGACGAGGCAGCACTGGAGCGCCATCTGCGCTGGTCGGTGGATGAAGGTCAGCGCTGGCAGACCCTGGCGGTAGCCCTACCGGAAGATGAGGCGGAGGTCCCGGTATCGCTGCTGGCATCTGGTCCCGTGATGGTGCAGGTGCTGGTCTCCGATGGGTTCTATACGGTCGAATCCGAGCCGGTTCATGTGGAAATCCCGGCTCCGCCCTCCCCAGGTGGCGATATTGGCACCTGCCCAGGGCAGCGTCCACAAAACAGAAGAATCCGTCCGCCTGTTGGGGATGGCAACCGCCAGCGATGGTCGGGCGCTCTCCGGGGAGGCGCTGCAGTGGGAGCTGGATGGCGAGCCAGCGGGGAGCGGCAACGAGGTTTGGGCTGAGCCAACAGGTTGGGAAGGGGAGCACCGTGCCATCCTGCGTGTAGAGGATGGCGGGTTAGTTGGCGAGGCTTCAGTGACCTTCCTGGTTACCTGTTCAGGCACTCGTCCAGTCCGCCTGACGTGAACGAGGGTATTTGGTTTGTACTTTGTGTTGTTGGATGCCTGGTAGTTGGCGATGTGTCGTCGTTTGGTGTACCGTTTGGGTTAGCTGGTGGAATTGGTTCCACCTGATGTGCCTTCGCAAAGATTGAAAAGGTGACAATGAGCCCTACACCGGTACTGCCCAGGCGGTCTCCGAATAAACCCTGCCAGCCATCGACGACCCAACAATTCACTCCTGTCTGGCGCAGGCATTACCGGGCAATAGGTTTACTGAGACCGTCGCATCGTTGGCATTCATTCGAGATCCGTCTGTTGACCTGCTCAATACAATATACGCTGCCATCGGGTGCCCGAAGAAAGAACAACCAAATCAGTTCCGCAGCCCAGACAACATCACTGAGTAGTTCGATACCCGCCGCTACGATCTCAGCATGAGCGTCGACGACATTATCGACGATGAAAGCAATAATGATTCCGGCTGTTTAATGGGGATAAAGGTTCGGGTCTTGCTTTGTAGGTCCCGAAGAATCTCTACGAAATCGTTCTTGCTAGTCGGGAGCCTGAAACCGGTCCATTCTAGCTTTGTCCAGGCGGATTGTTGACCGAGGACCTGTTGGAAGAAGTCAGCTGTTTGTTGGAAGTTTGTCGAGCGTACCGAGGAAGCCAAAGCATAGCACATTCATTGATCGCCCCATTCTTACTGAGTTCAATTTTTTTACAAATTGCAGCCTTGGTAAATTGAGTACTATGCGGTTGGGGGAACGGAAAAGCTGAGTCGCAGCGCCGGGTGGGTGGGATCGCTTCACTGAATAGGCCTGCCGACAAAATCAAAAGGCCGCGATACAACAAGCGCCTTAGGCGCTGTCTGCTCCAGCGGGTGTTGGGCTGCAGTTCTTCACTTGAAATCCCCCAACAATCTACAGCAAACCACTACCTGTAAGCCGCCTTCAGTATCTTTCCCATAATGATGTAGGGCCCACGTCCTGTTTGAGCGAAAAAGCCTTCATAAAGGACTCTCCACCCCTGCTTGTCATAGAACCTTCGGGCTGGCTCATTCTCTTCTCTCACAGTCAATATAGCTCTCTCTTGTGGTAATCCGCTGAATAATGCCTCGTACAGCTGTGTGCCGATTCCGCATCGCCGCCTCGTTGGCGTGACTCCAAACTCGGCAAACTCAAAGTGTCCTATCAACCAACTGGCGGCCATTTCAATTCCCGCTACCTCTGCGAGAGCATCCCGCCAAGTTTGACCTGGATAACCCGTAAACCCATAGCCAAAACCAACTATCTGCCCATTTTCCTGATCAACTGCCACACAAAGTTGAAAACCCTCTCGCTGGCTTTGCTCCATCAGGAAAGGAACAAATCCTTCTCCACCACCAGCAGGTATCACATACATCGCTTCGTAAACCGATTGGAGATCCGCTATTTTCCTGGATACTTCTTGTGGCGACAAATCTATGATTGTTGCTCTCACTAACCTAAACCTTGGATACATTGGCACGTTCAATTGAGCCTGACGCCCAATAATATATATTTTCCTCAGCAAATTTGTTTACTATAGGCATTATACTTTAATTTATTAAAAATTACTCATCTTGGGCTGAAGACACTCGGAATTTCTAACGTCGTAGAAATCCTAAATAAACTCAAGCTCACAGGCGAAGGATTGCCATCTTGCGCTGGGAGAGAAGCATCGCTGTGGAATGATTAGCTCAATCCGTTCGATGGTTCACCCCTCCACCGCCCCCATCATGATCCCGGATGTAAAATGGCTCTGCATGAACGGGTAGCCTGCCAGATGGGGATCATGGCGCAGAATCCCAACAGTCCACTGCACGCATTGTTGGGAGGTGTATTGCGTTGACTCACTGCCCCGGAATAAAATTCCTTCTTTTCAAAGAGTAATTACCTTTTAGTAATTCATGGATGAAAAATTTTAAAGACAGGTCTGGTAGTCGAATCCAGCAAAACTCGCTTTGTACACTACTGGCATTATAGGTTTTAAGCCTTGGACCTACCTAGATTTTCACCAAAACCCATTAAGGCTTATCGCGCCGCGTACCCCATTGGTGAAGCCAAGTCCGCTGCTGCCAGGATTAAGTTTCTTCAAGAAAGTTTCTCAACCGCACTTGCCAGTTGATTGAGGGCACGCTGGACCGTTGCTCGGGGACATCCTATCGTCATGCGAGCAAAACCAGCCCCTTCTCTTCCGAACCAATATCCAGGACTGAGTGCCAGACCGGCTTCTTCTGCCAGGAATGTGGCTAACTCTTTCGCATCTAAACCGAGCTCTCTGAAATCCAGCCATGCCAAAAACGTTCCTTCAGGCTGAACCAGGGATACGCTTTTCGTGTTTTTCTCTAAATGGTCTTTAACCAGGTCAAAATTTCCTTGTATGTAGACCAGCAATTCATCCAACCACCCAGCCCCGGTCCGGTAAGCTGCTTCTGTCGCAATAGAAGCAAACACATTCACTTTGTTGATTTGGTAACGATGGGCAAATTCGTGGAATTGATCTCGGTAAGTTTTATTGGGAATAACTGCAATCGCATCCACCATCCCAGAGATATTGAATGTTTTGGCAGGGGAGATGCATACCGCACTATTTTGGTTACTTTTTGCAGTTACTTTCAGATAAGGATTATATTGATGCGGGGAAAAGACAAAATCACCATGAATCTCATCTGCGATCACAAATACCTCATGGCGACTGCATATCGTATCTAAGTGTTCTAACTCTTTCTCGGACCATACTCTGCCGACAGGATTATGCGGGTTACATAAGATCAATATCTTGTTATTCGGATCAGAGGCCTTGGTTTCCAGGTCATCAAAATCAATCTGATATTTCCCATCGACCAGTTTGAGTGGATTCTTTACGATTTTCCTGTGGTTGCTCCTGATCACCATTCCAAATTCAAAGAATACTGGGGGTTGCAGAATTACGCCTTCCCCTTCTATGGAATGTTGATTGATCAAGATCGAAATGGCGTTTAGGATCGATGGACACGGTTCTATTTGTTGTTGATCGATTTCCCACCCATACCGGTCTATATACCAGTTCTCAAGTGCAGTGAAATAACTTTCTGGTTTCATCTCGTAACCATAGATCCCGTGTGCTACTCGTTTATGTAAATCTTCGATCACTACTGGCGGTGCTTTCAAATCCATGTCTGCAACAGACATTGGGATTGCTTCTTCATTCCTGAAATGCTCTGACAGGAATACCTTACTCCACTTCATCGTCGGATACTTAGTGCGATCAACATATTCATCAAAATTCATATCTCTTCACTTCCTTTGACCTTGAATAAGAAACCTAACGGAGGTTTCACCTGCCCGGTGATGATAACCTGGAATCCTGCTGGCAAGGGATTTTCGCCCCACCTTCAACAAGGCTGGAGAGGTGCGACAGTCGGATCAGGTGCTGGGCGGAACGAGCTGGTAGCCAAGATGCCTGAAGAAGGAAGATTCATCAATAATAGGCCAGCCCTCGACGATCTTGCCTTCAGACAGGCGTACAAACCAGGCCTCTCTCCAAACCGCCTCTCGCTCGAAGTCGGCGTGGGTGCCGCGATACTCCAACAAACAGACAACCATATCCCCATCTGCGAGAATTTGCTTGATGGTGGCCTTTAAATCTGGAAATTCTTTCGTCATAAACTCCCGCAGTTCCGACTTTGCCTGATCATTGGGGGTATCGAAGCCCTTGAAATAATCTCTGGTTAATTCATACTCGACGATCTGATTACCCCGACGTACTCCCACCTTGTATTTTCTGCCCCGAATACCCTGCTCTATCTCCTCATAGGTATCCCAGCGCTGGTGTTCATCCTCTACCCAGAGCAGTTCGTCTCCCACCTGGAGCTTCCCCTCGGCAGGACTGCCGGGGACAACGATGTTAATGATGTGCTTATTCTCTGAGCTGTCTCTAGAAAAACCCATACCGATATATGGAGCTCCCCGCGAGATGTACTCCTGGCTGAAGTACTGGTCCCACATATCGATTTTCTTTTGATTAACGACCTGCTCAATGGTATCTTGGATTATCTCAACATTTGATTTCATCAGATCATGACCTCCTGTGTGACTGCCGTCTGTGGTGGAAAAAATCGCGATATTAATGTTGGCTGTATGGTTATCAGCTTGCTTTCAAACCAACCTCTGGCTTAACACCGCAATCGGTGTCAAGCACTTTGAATAATGTTTTTCAATTCGATTATAGAGAAATAAATCTCGATAGTCAAATTTATTTCTCAACCTCGACACTTTGAATCCAGACTCCGTTGATCGGCACGAGTGTTCCGGTAAATTCGGTTATCCAGAACCAATTTGCGGAAATGGACATTTTCCGGTCAGGGGTATCGTGGAGATTTTGCGGGTATACTTTCAGTACCGCTTTTTCCTCACGACGAAAGGAATCTAACCATGTCCGCCAGACTGAAAACCGCTATTTATCTTCCTAACCATGGCCCATTCGGGGATGCCCGCACTCATCGCCGACCTGGCCCGTGACGCCGAATCCGCCGGGTGGGATGGTTTCTTTCTGTGGGATCACATCGCAGAAAACGATGAAGCTGGTAACTCGCTGCCATGTACCGATCCCTGGCTGGCCCTGACTGCTGCCGCAATGCAGACCACATCCATCATCCTCGGTACGACGGTCACCCCGCTGCCGCGCCGCCGCCCGCACAAGCTGGCCCGCGAAACCGTCACGCTCGACCGGCTTTCAGGCGGGCGCCTGGTATTGGGCGTGGGCATTGGCGCTGGGACCAACTCGAGTGGGATCACCTGGGCGAAGAGACAGACCTGCGATCACGCGGCCGTATGCTGGATGAGGGGTTGGATATCCTGGTCGGACTGTGGTCTGGCGAGCCATTTCAATATGACGGGGAGCATTATCATATTGAACAGGCGCAGTTTCTGCCGAAGCCGCTCCAACAGCCGCGCATCCCGGTATGGGTGGGCGGCGAATGGCCGAACAAACGTCCATTCCGCCGAATGGCCCGCTGGGATGGCATGTTCCCACTGTTTGACGTATATGGACCAGAGCAGGAACCGGTTTTCGCCGAGGCAGTTGCTTTTGTGCAGGCTGAGCGCAAACGACTCGGTCTGGAAGGTCCGTTTGATGTGATCAAAATGGGTATGACACCAGGCGACGACGCGACAGAAGCCGCCGCTCGCGTCAACTCTGCCGCCGAAGCAGGGGCGACATGGTGGTTGGAGCTGCTGATGCCGGAAGTATATGGCCTCAACCCGACCGATCCTCAGGCGTATGCCGTCCTGCGAAATCGTGTGATGCAAGGCCCACCTGCAGCAGGTTGATCGGGAATTGCCTGGAACCGACGATAAGATCGATTTACTACTGTGGTCTTCTTTTCATCATCGGACATAGCCGCCAGGTAACAATTTCAGCGGCGAGAACTAAATTCCTCTGATAAATTATAAGGTGCGCGATTACCTTAGCGTACCTTATATTTCATGGTATATTGTAATAAAAATTGACCTTTGCAGTTCTGGCTGTGTTGCGGACAGCCTTAGCGAGACTTGGGGAATTCTTGCAGTCTCTTCCTCAGGATGACAAAACAGAATATGATCCAAGATAAGAAGATATAGCAACCGTCACAACAATGGAGGTGACATCGTGATCTACCGGTCTTCTGTTCTGACCCCGTTTTTTAGCCTGGTGTTCGTTGCATCCCTGATCCTACCCTCCCTCGCTTCGGTCCTGCCCACTTTGACCGATGAACCCGATTGGAGCCAACCTATTGCTATCAACGACTACCGCGGTGTGGGCGTTGAACGAGAAGACCCGCATATGGTCGTCTCGGGCAGCGGCAAACTGTACGTGGTCTGGGTCGACCACCGCAATTCTCGATCGGACATCTATTTTTCCTATTCGGCCGACCAGGGCAGCAGCTGGAGCGCCAACGTCCAGGTCAACGACGACGCGTTGGGCGGTCTGTACCCCCAGGTCGCAATTGACGCAGCCGGCAAAATCTATGTAGCCTGTGCCGATGGTTCGGGTGTCTATCTGGTAACATCCACCGATAACGGCAACAGCTGGTCTGCCGCCACAACAGTGGCCAGCGTCACCAATCCGGCAAACCTCAGGCTGGTGGCCGACACCCGGCCGGGTATGGAAGGACACCTGAATGTTATGTGGCTGATGACGATTACTCACGATTACACCGGGGTCACCGCACGCCACATAGCGTCCACCGATGGGGGACAATCCTGGATTAACGGCTCATACGTGCTCCTGGGACCGTACGATGCCGAATATGTGGACATCAGGGGTATGGATTTCGCCCGGTCCGGCTCCTCGCTGCGGGCGGCTTTGCACAACCTTCCAGTCAACAGCGATATTCTGAGCGCTTCGTCCAGCAACAACGGGAAGAACTGGGGAGTCGGTCCGCTCCCACTACCCGGTAGGGGTAGGCGAGTCCGAACCATCTACTCACCGTCGACCCCTACAACATGTCGTTCTATGCCTATCACTCAGGCACCGGAAGACTCACAGCTATGAACTCTCGGCCTGGTCACGGAAGGATGGAAAGCGGCCACCATCAATCGACCACCGCCGAGGAAATCCAGGGACCGGCGAGCGCTTGCCGCCTACAAGGACGGGCGTTACTATGCAACCTGGACCCAGAAGATGGACCGGATCCAGCATTCGGAGTCTCTATTTCAGCGAATCCAACGATTTCGGCCGGAGCTGGTCAGCCGACGTCATGCTGACCGAAGCCAATCATCACGGCAAGCACTCCAGCCTGGGGGTGGACGACGGCGGCAACCTTTACGCGGTGTGGTATGACCAGGAAGACTACAAAGCGTTTCACGATATCATGTTTTCGCGCCGCGGCCCATCCACCGGCACCCCGACCCCGCCGGATCCGGTGATCGTCACCATTCCAACCGGAGGCGGCACTTTTACCTCCAACGACCCGCTGGAATTGGTGACGGGTTATGTCCCACCGACATGGGATGACGTGATCGTGGAATTGCGGTACAAGCCTTCGCTGCCGGTCTCTGCCGCTTCCGTCCAGGCCAGGTGCTCTGCAAAGTGCCGGGGTCTGGTTCGACCTGTCAGCCACCGATGAGACAGGGTGATCCCCTGATAGACCTGGTAGTCACCGATGACCATCACGGTCCGCTACCTCAACGACGGCAGCATTCCGACGGATACTCTGAAGCTGTACTGGTGGAACGGGAGCCGAATATGTTGACGAGGGAATAACTCAGATCGCCCGCACCGATTATGCCGTGACCAGCACGGTTGATCACCTTACCCTGTTCAACCTGATGAGCGAAGCTCCGGTTTACCAGCGGTTGTATTTGCCCCTGGTGAAGAAACCGTAATGAGGATGAACTCAACCGGAGACCGGGTTGGAACCTGAAAGGTGTTCGAACAAGCGATCGACTATTTTATCTTCTTGTGACATTGGTACTCCTGGTTTCATGATATACTTTAATGTCTATTCACAGAATAGGGGGGCTTTGAGTAGACGAGGTTAATATCTAGAACTTCAAAGAATCGGTCATGGTTTTGACTGCATGGGGGCGTGGGTTTTACCTGAACAATTTCCTGATGTTTTTGGGATCACGTTGAATCGTTTCAAGATATCGATCAAATATCACCGGCTGGAAAAAGGTAGATGGGTTGGGTGCCATCTTCGTTAGCCGCGAAGATGCTTTAGCCTTGATTTATCTGCTGGGGATTCGCCGGCAAGAATTAATATATTTCGTCAGGATGCTGAGTAATCGATCGCGCAAACAGCACTCGATTACCAGTGCCTGTAATTAGAAAAGGAGTACAACAGTGACAGAAAAACCTGCTCAGAAAAAGGACAGCAAACCAAAGAAGAAACGTCCCTCGAAAGGGATGCGAAAGCACATCCGCAGGATGAAATCAGAAGCACGTAAAGCAGTTATCAATCCAAATCAGCAGGCTGAGCAGAAAAACTAAGCCACGAGAAGGTGAGGCAGTGTTATTCGCCAGTTGAAAAATGTCTCGAAACCGTATCAGTGACAGCCTGTGTGTTGATGCGGCTTTCAGTCGAAATGAAAGCTCCGCGCTCAATTACATCCTGATCGATACGTTGGCGCAGTTTCGCAAACCTGGATTTCTTGTATACCAATAACCCGCGAGTCATCAACCTTAAGATCAGGAATTTAACAGGGGATATATCCAAAACACCCACCGAATACTTCAGGCACGTGCCGTCTCCGTCAGGGACTACTTGAATAGTATGAAGAAGCTGCGCACCCATGATCAGATCAGATGTTGTATATCCTTCAAAGGGTTCCCAGTCCAGGATGGGCTGCAGCACCTGATTCTTTCCGTGCGCGCATACATATAACGAACCAATACCGGCGCGCCCATCGGACAGATCTTTGAACTCCTGAGATTCAGAACCATTAATAACCGAGCGAAATTCGGGAGCAGTTATATATTGCCACATGACATCAGGCGGATAAGGAAAGTCAAATTCAAGCTGGCCCATCATGTGGTTCTTCTCTGCCGTGATTCGTACTTCACTGCCACGTCTTTCCCAGACGTCGTGCATATTTTGAACGTACAACTGTACTTCGCCGACATCTGCGAAGGTCTCACGATGGGAAATCATGCTCCCTGCAATCTCGCTCAATCCCATTTTATCGATGATCGCCTGAGTGTAGGCTGCGTAAGCTCCAAAACCGGTTTGTTCCTTGATATGGTTTTTCGCCAGGCGATGGACCAGATTGACGTCATTGCCCATCAGCTCGCGATAGTCATTCAGCTTTTGGATGGTGAAGGAACCGTAGTGGACGAAGAATTTCAGGTCGAGGTCTTTCAAGCTGCGGCAGGCGGCGCACATGCAGGTCGTATTGCGAATCATCAACTCAAGCGCTTTGCGGAAGGCGAGATATGTAGACTCGACCATTTCAACCAGAGTCTGTCCCTGCAAGAAGCCTTCGGGAAATGCATAGGCAAATACCGCATCGCCCTCCAGTTTGGATAGGATCAGCGGTGAACGGGTGTAGTCGATCAATAATTGGAGTAAATCCGACAGGCTGCTCTGTGCATGTTCAAGCTCGGTTTGGTGGACGTATTTTGAATAGCCAGTAATATCTGTGATAAGAAGAAGACCTGTTTGAGCCATACAATCACCTGTACTTAATACGGAGTTGGTTCGATCGTAAGATCAGGTTTTTCTGCATGGTCTGTTTATTCAGCTGCAATCTCATGCCAGGCGGGGGGTATCGTTCTAGCCATCAAATGCGATTTGTAATTGGGCAAGATCGATCTTCTTCATCTTGAGCAACGCCCGCATGGCGCGGTCTGCCTTCTCGCGGTCAGGGCTGCTGAGCAACTCGCCCAGCTGTTTGGGGACGATCTGCCAGGAGATGCCGAATTGATCTTTCAACCAGCCGCACTGTTCCGCTTCCGGGACTGTGGAAAGCTTTTCCCAGAAATAGTCCACTTCTTGCTGGTTTTCGCACTCCACGTAGAACGATACCGCTTCATTGAAGGCGAATTTGTGCTCATAAGCGCTGTCCATGGCGACGAACATCTGGCTCTCCAACATGAAATCGGCATACATGACCGTACCTTCTTTGTCAGGTGCTGAGCCTGCCGGATAACGAACCACGTTGAGCACTTTTGATTGTTCAAAAATGGAGCTAAAGAAATTCATGGCTTCTTCCGCCCTGCCGCACTGCTCGCCGACAAACAGAAACGAAGGGATGATTTTCTGTTCGATGGCACCCTCGACCAACATCAACTGCCAGGATACACCGAAGCGATCCTGGATCCAGCCATACCATTCACTGAACGGATATTTGTCCAATGGCATGAGCGCTTCACCGCCGTCGGACAAAGCCTCCCACAAACGATCCACTTCTTCTTTCGTATCACAATTGACGAAGAAAGATACGGATGGGTTGATGGTAAAAATCGGACCGCCATCCAGCGCCATGAAGCGGTATCCTTCAACCTCGAAGATGGCGGTTAAAATTCGCCCCTGCATGCCTTCCATGAATGGCTCCGGTGCTTCATCCGGGTAGCGCTCGATGCTGATGACGCTCGAGTTTGAGAAGGTAGCTGTGTAGAAGTTGATCGCTTCTTCAGTAGAAATATCGAACCATAAACTGGGGACTATCTTTTGCATAGTTGTCTCTCTTGAAAATAAAATATCCCGCGGCAATAAACAGATATGAACCTTTTTAAAATAGCACATACGTTCTGGTTCGTCAAGGTTTATGTATAAATTTGACCAATTATAGCTTATATCTGTTCGATCCTGATGCTCTTACAGGACAAACACATCAATGGTGAGTGATCCAATGAAAAATGGGAGAGCCCATCCTGGGGTGCCACAATCTCATGCCATCGGCAGGCGGGAAAGGAAGAACTCGTGCTGCTTCTGAAGAAGTTCCAGCAGCTCTTCCAGTGGCAGGCTGAGGATATCGGTTATCTCAATTAATTCACTCCCACAGCGGTAGTATTTTCTGCTCTTTCCTCGTCGGTGAGGATGGCGTAGTAATCATCCATGTGATCTGTCAACCTTCATCGAGCTCGCACAGCCAAAGGAGGGCATGCGTACCCTTCTTGCAGGGTCTGTGTCCGGACACTATTGAACAGATATTTCGCTTTCTGCCTCGTGCTGGTGAAACGATCTTCTGGAGAATTGTCCTGTGCGCTACCAACAGGGAGGGGGGCGACATCATATTAACCGCAAGAACCGCGCAATGATTTGCCGGCGGAATTCCGGGATAATTTCGCAGGCAGTGGATTCGAAGCACTCGGCATTAAAAGAGAAGATATATCCTGCGTTATGCTCAGGGAGCACCTGCTGCGGATCAGTGAAAGAGATAAGGAGAAACTTCGAAGTCCCAGGAATGGGTCGGGTACTTCCGTCCGCTGCTACTTCATGGGTTGCGCATTTGAAGCCACTTTTGTAACGAGCTTTGGCTTTCTCCTGATGGAATCCCTGCCAGTAAATGGTCAACACTGATATCTTCATCAAGATCCGACCAATGAATGCCTTCCCCATTTCCGATCAATCGCCAATTTCTCAACTCTTGCTCGGTAGCATTGAATAACCTTGGATACCAGACCAATGGGACAACAATCGTCCGCCCATCAACCAGCTCTACGGCGATTTCATCATTCGTAATTTTTATTTCTTGTGCTTTCGCTGATCCTATATCAGTCACCGAAGTATTCATACCAACTCTCCAACAACTTTTCGTGGTGTTCTTCCACTAATCTAAGTATCTGTCTTGTTTCATTCGGACGAAAACCACCGCTGCTCTGTAGTCTTTACTTTACCACTTTCTTTGAAAATCCCTTCGAAAGGAGTGAAGATATGCGATTTGACCCATTTCCCAATTCGGAAGCCACCCGCCAGCCGCTCACTTCAACAGGGACTCGATCTGATCCAGATGCGGCTGCTCGTGGTTGACGATGCGTTCGGAATAGCTGAACACCGTATGGCTGCGCTGGCGGGGAGACGTCCCGGTGAAGGTGCCGGGGCGCAGCCAACCGGCTTCATCCAGGTCCGCCAGCTTCCTCACCAGTTTTTGACGTTCCTGAGTGAAAGATTTCCAGCTCAGCCTCGAACTCTTGATCCTGATACCTGGGCTTATCTATAAAAGAGCGGGGCGACACGTAGCGCTGTGTCGGGTTGTCCTGCGTCAGCATGGCGTCGATGCTGCCCCCCCAAACGTCGGAACAGGCACGCAGGTGTGCCAGGATATCACCGACAGACCAGGGCTCCTCTTCGCTGCGCAGGTGCAGCCGCGCCGGTTGGACCCCGCGTGTGGCGTTTTCCAGGCGAACCGGCGCCTGTGCCAACCGCTCTAAGATCTGGATGGTTTTATCTGTTACACACACGGTTTAACTCGCTTTTAGTTTTTCGACAACCTTCGCGATTCGACGCTGGCGAGTCTCCTGAGCTTTGGCTTCTACTACCTGGCGGACATACTCTTTTTTCATGGATGGCGCTGAATTTTCAAAAGCCTCGAGTGCACCTTCCTGGACCAAGGCTTCCTTCAAATCTGGCGGAATCGCAACCGTGCGTGGTTCCAAATCCAGCTCAATAGTGACATCTGTCTCATCGCCGCCTTGAACCCCCGCCGCTTTTCGATGGTCCGCACTGAAACTGATCATATATTTGCCGTCTATGACGGCGACCGCACTCCGGTAGGTGTATTGATTAACGGTGACGCGGACAAGCGGACGTTTACCTGAGCCAAGTTTTTCGATGATTTCCTCAGGAACCTGGATGCCAGCCGTGTTTTTTCCTGTTTGCAGGATCGTCGTGTGGAATGTTATTGGCGTGGGTTTTTCAGCCTCGTTTTGAGGTGTTGCTGCGCTCATTGATGACTCTCCTTCTATATTCTCTTCTGTTTCACAATACCTCAAACTCTGCAGATCGACTAATCATTCAATCCCTTGCCATCGAGAATTTGGGGGATGCATTTTTCCACCCTGGACTCCCGGGTTTTGGACTGCTTGGGCTGGGAAAAATGGTGCAGGTAGGCTCTCTGCCGTCCCGGAGTTAATGCCTCAAATGCCGTTTTCAAGCCAGGGACCTCATCCAATTTCATTTGAAATTCTTCCGGGATGGGGAAATCTTCCGTCTTTTTCAACTCCACTTCCAGTCCGGCTTTTTCAACCTGGATGGCCTCCAGGATATATTCTTTCAAGATGGGCTCCAACTCGATGATCTTGCCGACATGGGTGAAGCGCACCTGGCGCCCCGCCTGGGTATTTCCAATTTTTACGAGAACCTGATGGGCATCCTGCAACAAGGCACCTTTAAAGAACATCAGCGCACAGTATTCTTTAAAGCCCTGGATGATAACCACGTTGCTATTCTCGAACGTGTAACAGGGCAGACGCCACTTCAATTCTTCGGCCAGCCCACAATCAAGGGCGATCCTTCTCAATTGCTCAAATTCACCCTGCCATTTCTGGGTGTTATTGATGAATTCATCGACACTGGGATTCTTTTCATTCATGTTTCAATCCCGCTCTTCAGAAGTGCTCCAGTGATCGTTATTGTTAATGGATTTATGGCGAGGTTTCACTCGCCGGTCTATTATTCGACGATGATATAGATACTCCAGGAGCACAAAATATCGCTTGCCGCTTTTCATCGCCCAGGTCTCACCATACGTTCCTGCCTCATCTGGCGCTACCAAATCAAGGTTGAATTTGAAAGTGCCATCTGGGGCTACATCTACACCCAAATCCCAAACATCCGCGCCTTTATGGATCTTAACTCCATTGATTTTCCCAGTGAGGACAATGTCGATCTCATTTCCTTTCCAGGTATCATTACTTACGTTCTCCAACTCGGCACGCATATCTGCATCTGATTGTCCGGGTTTAAGTTTTGCTCCCTGCGGCTTGGCAGAAACCACTTTACAATCCTTCGTGCTCGTCGTGGGTGGTTTGGTGGCTGTCGCTGTTGGGACGATTACCACAGGTTTGGGCGTGGATGTTGGTGTTGGCGGGATCTCGGTGAAAGTAGGCGTGGGTTCAGGGTTCAGGGAGATTGGCTGCTGGTTGAAAACCATGTTCCCGGTTGCATCGACCAGATCCAGGATGAGGCTCTCACCTTGTATTGTATAAGCTGCAACCTGGGGGAGTTGTTGGAGGAAATCTGAATCTAATGAACCTTCAGGGCATGCAGCCAGTGTCATGGGTCCAGGCTGGATGGTCAGGCTGTTATCCGCAAAAGTATAACCTCCAGCGAATGCATTGCAGTCCGCCTGACCTTCAAGTGTTCCATCCGAAAGGAAGCGGAGGGAATATACTGAGGGATTGGACACAAGAATTCTGGGTGCCGTTGGTAAAATTCGTCGCCTGCCAGTACCAGATGTAACCAGCAAACGGCGGTGGTTCAGACTGTACCTCGGGCGGAGCGGCTGGACCGGCATTGTTGAAGCTTATCGTTGTTGCTCCACCATCGACCACGAAAACAAGCTGGTCCCCGCTCATCCCGAAGCTGGTCACAGCAGCAAGCATTTGTAAAAAGGTATTGAACTGGGAATTTTCACCGCATTCAGCCAGGGTGACTGCACCCAGCTGCATTGTTATATTGCTCCCCGAGGCTGCATAAGCGCCGAGCCCTTTATTACAATCCGCCTGAAATGAGAATTTCAGGTCAGGGAATAAGACGACGTTGTAATTTTGCGGGTCAGGGATGGCAGTCTGCCCATTACTCGCCCACTGCCAGGTGGTGTTTTGCAGCTGATCGATTGGCACGGAGGTCAGGTCGCTGGCTGCCTGGGTTTCCGTAGGAGCAGGCATGGATGGTGTGGAAGTGGGTGCCTCCGTCGCTGCAGGCTGGCACGCCGCGCTGAGGACAAGTATCAGTATGATTGGGACCAAAAATAAACGTTTCACAACAGGTCTCCTTACTTGGTAATTCATCGGTATATGTTTTTGGGTCCTGGCAGCTCAAAATGACTTGTCAGGTGCTCAAGCCGCTTACTCATGATCTGAAACTGGAAAATCAGATCAGAGAATATCGCAGGTAAGCATTATTATAGCTGTTTCCAGCTTCATTGACGGTACTGCTTTTTATGTGCCGGTCAAAGATCGCATCCGGCTCAACCAGGCTGGTTGGGTATTGCGTGTCGCCTGGTCGGGGAGCTTTGAGCGACAATACAAATAACCGATGCAGCGCTTCCCAATCACAACTTGTTCGCCTCATCACGCTCGCGCACGAGTGCCTCGACGGTTTCCCCAATCAGCGCAAACGGGATCGGTTTATCCAGAGGAAACTGGTAAGTCGCTTTACCGGCGTGGTATTGTGCGAGTTCCGCTGGCACTGTTTCGGCGTTCCGCGGAGCGATAAACAGGCTGATATGTTTCTTGAAGGCGGCAAAATACACGAGCCGTCCTTTGTACCCGCTGCCGCCATATTCATAAAACGGCATGCCATAACTGATACGTTCCATAGCACCTGGCGCTGCGTTTTTGATGACACAACGAAGCTCTATGAGTGTGTCACGGACTTCTTCAGGTGCTCCGGCAATATAGGAATCGACCTCATCTTGTGGTTTCATGCGCTAACTTCCATTTTGGTGAATCGTGGCAAGCATCCCATGTCCGATGTGGAGCTTTTCCTACAATCGTTCCAGTTGACCTTTGCGTTTTCTTATATTTTTGTAGTCCCACTGGATGTCTCGAGCCTCAGCCAACCAATGCTTCAGCTTCTCCAAGTCAACCTGGTCAACGGCGGTGTAGCGTACCTCGGCGGCTTTGAAGCTGCCTTCCTTTTCCAACCCGTCCTGCTCAAAGGACTGACCGCTCCAGAAGAGCAGGCGCACGCAGTTCTTCATCTTGCTGTATCCGACGATTGGGTTGCCGTCGAGAAACCAAACGGGATGAGCGTGCCATATTTTGTTTTCCGCCTCGGGAAGATGGAGTTCGATCTGTTCTGCCAGGAGCTGGCAGATCGCCCGATCGACGGGCGCCTGGGATTCGTTGTATTTGAGGATATCCGGGTGCATGGCGATTTTCAACTCACTGCTTTCTTCACCAGATTGCTGATCTTTGCCTCTTCGCTCGCAGTCAGCTCCTTGATGGCGAAAGAGGTCGGCCACATGGCACCTTCATCGAGGTTTGCCGTATCATTGAAGCCGAAGGTCGCATACCTGGCGTCGAACTTTTGAGCGCTTTGGAAGAAGCACACCACCTTGCCATCCCTGGCGTAGGCGGGCATCCCATACCAGGTTTTTGGCATGAGGTCTGGAGCGCTGGTTGTGACGATGGCGTGGATGCGCTCAGCGATGGAACGGTCCGGTTCCTCCATCTCGGCGATCTTGGCGAGCAGATCCTTTTCCCCTTCCTCCCGGTTCTTATTGGCGCGCGCTTCCGCCTTCAGCTCTCTGGCGCGTTCCTTCATCGCGGCTTGTTCTTCTTTCGTGAAACCGCTCGATCCCTTGTTGTTATTCGTCGTGCTCTTGGTTTCCTGCTTTGTGCTCATCATAAACTCCTGATTATGGTTGATCGATATTCAATTCAGACATACAGCCACCCATTATGGATGGTTTCTCTATTTTAGAACATTTATTCTGGATAGTCAAGATCGATTATATCCGAATAGTTATCAAGCTGGGTACGTCAGTCTTGAGTGTAGGGACATGACGGCGCAGGACGATGCTTAAATCGTCCCTGATCCAGTCATGTCCTGTTGGTTTGACCTCGCCAATCTTGGTTTGTGCCGGTTCTGATGGATCGTCGCTACCGATATGATACTTCTGGTTGGTTAGACTATCCAATCGAAGGTTGGGAAGAATACCACCTCAACATGCGAAAGGCGCGCAGGGTGATCCAGCGGTTGGGTTTGCCCACACCCTCGTCCAACTCGACCGGCATTACGCCAGGGTATTGCGCATCGAGCAGCCAGCGCCCGTCGGCAGTGCGCTTCGAATCGACCAGCTCAACCGCCTCCGCCAAGCGTTTGTCAGGCTTAGTGCCGGAGGTGGTACTGGCAAGTCGGAAATATTCTAACCCGCGCAGCACATCGTAATGCCACCATGTCGGGAAGGCGAAGGATGTCCAATCATTACCCCCCTTGCGGTCACACGTGATCACCTCGCCGGTGGAGCGTCTGCGGAAGAGCCGGCGCTCGAGCAAGTACTCCTCCCGCGCCGACGTGACTTCTGCCACTTCCGGGGTTTCACCAAATGCCCGTTCGTGCTCGAGCAGCGCTTCCAACACGCAGATCGTGGTGTTGAACGACGACCGCGTCGAGCCGTTGGATGCCTCGCAGTTCCAGCCGCCGTCGGGCAGCTGCTCACCGAGCAAACGGTCTACGATGCCGCGGACATCCACGCCGAAGTAGGCGCCGGCTGCCCCGACCTGCCCGTTGATGCACGGCTCGATCTCGCCTTCGAAAAATGCGTTGCTGTCGCATTCCGGCGGACCGGAGCCCTGCCATGTGACGCGGTCACGCACGAGACTCACCGCGCGGCGTGCCTCCGCGCAGGCGGGATCGAGACCCAGCTCTCGCAGCAGCATCAGGACGTGCATCGTGGAATCCCAGCCGCGGTTCCACGCTGCACCAGCCCACAAGCCGTCTGCCCCCTGCAAGGCGAGTAGCCGTGCACCCCAGCCTTCGCTGGCGACCCGGGTGCGTTCGGCGGCGACCTCCTCGGCGGGCGCTCCGGTCAGGTCGCGCATCACCTGCCAGCGGATCGCAGGGTCTGAATCAAGCAGCCAGCGCATAACCGCTTCTACCGGCATCAAACTCTTTCGGTTGGGTGAGAGCTCCATCTTTGAGTTTACCTTTTCCGCCGTTCCTCACCTTTGCCGAATTATTTACCAGGACCATCCCGCTTACTGCTATCCAGATTACACCGATACCGATAATGATCCAAAGCAGTAAAGATGAAAGTGGCACCACCGGGCTGTTCATGGAGATCTGACCAGCATCTGCCATGCGACCCATTCTGACCAATAGAATTGCAGACAGGATGCTGATGGGAATGGTAACCAGATTTATTACGTGGAACAGTTTTTCTTTGTTCGTCATATGATTTCATCGCTCTGCTTCCACATCTGGCAGGTCAGCTGCAAATGACCCAGGTGCAGGTAGGCGTGTTCCAGGGCATGCAGCAGGATCCAACCGCAGGTGAACGTCCCGTCCTCATCCTGGCGCTCTTCATCCAGGTCCGCCAGTTTAAGGCGGGGGAGCGCATCTTTCGCATAGTCTATGACGCCGTCCAGGCGGCGCAGCATCTCGGTCGCTGGAACGCGGCGCGCCTGGAATTCCAGGGCGCGTACCCGGTCGGGAGGGATGCACTGGGCGATGTCCATCCCCTCTTTCAGCACGCCGGTGATGTGCGCCAGCAGCACCGCGGCTGAGTTCATCGCCGGTCCTGGCTGCCAATCCATCGCCTCTACCGGCAGGTCGTGCACGTCCCTGTGCAGCCTGCCCTGCAGGTCTTCCAGCCGCTCCAGGTAATCCGCGAAGAATGCATGTTTCGTCTCTCACCTCCAACCATCGTTAATGCTTCATAGCTGCCTTTTTGCCTGCTCACATTGGTAGAGCAGCAGCCGCTCATCACCGTGAGAAACTTCCTGGATCAACTCCCACCCCAGGCGCTCCAGGATGCCGGCTGCGTTGACCGTCGTGGCGTACACCCTTTCGTAACCCTGCTCCAGCGCCACTTTCATCCCTGCTCTGACCAATTCGGTGCCGATACCCCGGTTGCGGAATTTCTCCGTGACGAGCAATCCCCCCAACCCCGGGTTATACTCCGGCAGGGTCCAGGTGGCTTGTTCTCGCAGTGTTATCGTCCCCGCCAGCTCACCGCCGGTGAAAGCCACCAGGCGGATGGGCAGACCGCTGCGCTTTGCCTCCGCGTGGAAATCCTGTCCGATATCCGCCAGTGTGCGCCCGGCGAAGTATTCCGCCCACTGGGCGAGGAACCACTGCGATAGGATTGGGATCACTTCCGGGTGATCGGCCAGATAAGCGGTTTTGATCATTATCTGACCTCAGGATTCAGTTTAGAAACGTACATATGCTACTTCATTCATCCGAATAAACTCCCCACGCCAGATCGTCAAATTGGGAGACAAAATCTTCTGAAAAGTATTGAGCATAATCCTCGCGACCCTGTAAATAATAACCGAAAAAAGCCGTGGCGAAATGTTTCACCCGCTGGACAGCATCCTCAGCGTAGGGCATGCTGTGGGTCTCGCCAACGAAAGAGATCAAATAACTTTCCGGAGTCCCAATTTTTTCGAAAGTGGATTCGGCTTCTAATTCATATGGAACCATCGCATCCTTTGTTCCCCAAAGGAGCAGGACAGGGCGGTCCACCACTGCCAGTCCTCGTTCACCAAAATACCATGATACGGATGGAGCCATGGGCATGACGGCTCGAATGCGCGCATCGGTGAGGGGCTGCCAGAGACCATCCTCACTGGTTGTAATTTCCTTCCCGGCATAGGAGACAAAGGCATCCCATTGACCAAATTCCTGGCAGGTCCAATCTTCATAGACCCATTGGTGTTTGATGGGCACGATGTCCGTCATTTGGGCGCACTGAGACTGGTAAAACTCCGGGTCCAACCGGGTACCGCTCAAAGCCAGGGAGAGATCACCACCGTACGAAAAGCCTGTAACCCCAACATGATCAGTATCCATGATGTTATCCAACCCATCTGGAGGCTTGGATGCAAGTTGATCTAAACTGAAGAGAAAATCACGCGTGTCTTCGATCCAGGTAAAGTTTGGAACTTGAGAAGGTGACAGAGGTTTTACCACAACCATGACGAAACCATGGGTCGCCAGGTGGGACAGGAACATCAAATCAGCCGAATCTGGTTCTGTGAAGATCAGCGGATAGGGCGCGCCGCTCATGTCCGCAGGAGCATCTCGAATGATGGGATTGCCGTCTTGGTCCTTTTGCATTTCAGCCGGATACCATACCAGGAGTTCGATTTTCCTGCCATCCCGGCTTTCATCCGTCAAGGTAACAATCCTGTTCCCGGCGTAGTATGTACCTGGTTCTGAAAGAAGAAAAGGAGACGATACTTTCGGTTCCTGTTTTGGAATGGATTCCTCCAGTGGTACTCCAGCGGGTGTAGTAATATCTTCCGGTAGTATAACTTCCACCTCCTGAGGAGTCATTGGCGTGGTGCAGGAACATAGAAATAGCAGACTGGACCCTAACATTCCAGCCAACCTGGTTCCTTTCATAATAATTCTCCTATTTCATGCAAATGTCAGAGGTGATTTGGATTCCTAGAAGCCGTTTGCTGAAGTTTATTCGGGCAATCTTTGGATTTGCTTCACGCCAATTTCAAGCGGAACTGCCGCACGTTAGATCTGTAGTATCCTGCCTTTTGACCAGCCGGAGTCCAGCTACCGGAAAACTGCAGCCATCCCGTAATACCGTCCGTATCCATCCATTTCAACGGTACACGCGGGCAATAGGGATTGAACTGCTTGCCTTCCCAATATTCCTCGAAATGCACCAATGTAAAGGGACCCCAAGGCTCGGGCGCTTCAAAGACAATCAGGTCGCTACCATCATCGCCCGAAAAATCCTTGTGAAGCCGCCAGGTCAATAACAGGTACCTGCGTATACCAGCCAGGTAAACCATCTCCGGGATGCCCAGCCAACGGTGGAGACTGAGAACAGGGACAGCCTCATCCAGGTCATGACTCCATGCCGGCTCGGATGACGGGGTAAAGGCACACACCCATTCCCATGATTCAGGCCGCATGATACTCCCGGACGGTACCCTCCCCAGCCGGAGGTTAGAGCCGTTGTCCCACTGGTCGGACGACACGGCGTAGACATATCCATCGCGGGCATTGGCGTTGTTCTGACCGAAGTTCACAAATGCGGGTCCGCCAAATTTGTGACCGGGGAACATGGGGGCTGGGATGTTGCCAAGCGCCGGCACCCAGAAGCCGCCCTTGTTGGTGGAAAAGACAATCTGGGCATCGCTGCCGTGCTGCGAGATCAAGCTGAATGGAGGTTTGCGGGTGCGCAGCATGTTCTGGAATGCCAGGTAGAGGATGCCTTCCACGCAGATCATGCCGCTTGGTTTGGGTCCGTTACCGCCCCAACCCAGATATTCGTTCATGTGGTTGATTTTGGATATCTTATAGTCGGTGGGTCCGCCGCTGAATTTCTCGACATCAAGCCCGTCGCGCGTCTCTCCCCACAGAGGGTCACCGGCGGCGGCATAGATTTCATCATCATCTGCCCATGTCATTGGATAGGTGTCGCCCTTGATGTCGGGCTCGGGGTAGGGAATACGTTCGCCTATCCATTCCAGACCTGTAATTACGGTGCTTCTTGGAATCTGCAGCATTCTGGTTATCTCCTGCTGACTGACCATTGGAAAACTTTATTTTCGGATATTATAAGCCGAGTTGAGAATAATTTTTTTACCTCTGACGCTTGCCTTCCTCCAATAGCTTGATCATTTCATCGATCCGCTTCACTCGTGTCTCTTCACGTTTGGCGCTCTCGATCCAGCGGATGTAGTTTTTTCGGTAATGCGTTGGTAAACCATCGAAGTAGGTTTTCGCTTTTGGGTTGGTGGATAATCCCTGGGCGATATCTTCTGCCAGGTTGGCTTCCTGCGGACCTTCCAATCCCAAACTTACCGTTACTTTTTCTCCAGGTTGATTCCGCTGTCGCGCAGCCATGCTGCACCCAAGCGGGGGAAGTAGTCCTGTCCCAGTGCACCCAGGGTGCCCCGTACGGCGATGTCATTGATCGTTCCCGTTACATGAAACCTGGGTCTCCGCCCCCAGGCTTCGGACGGCGAGAACGGTATGGCGATAAACGTAAAGCTGCCTTCTCGCTTCACGGTCGCTTCGAAAATTCTCTGGTCAGTATCGCTCAAAGGGTCCAGCCTTTCGTGTAGTCGTAAGCGGTTGGTAGATCTTGAACCATGACAGTTGGCGAAAATTCCAGAGACAGGCGCTGGCTGCACCTGCCTCTGGAGTTTTTAATCATTTGTATCAATTCTGTGTTCAAGCAAGATCGAA
>CAVOGL010000029.1:0-3311 GCA_963695415.1 uncultured Chloroflexia bacterium
TGCGCTGGCATGCCTGGAGCCCACAGGCAAGAACTTGAGACTGAAATCCAGTTTCGTTAGCCCGGACGGTGAGGTAATGCACTGGCATGAATTTGGGGATCTGGAAGGTCCAGGTTGGGCTGCCAACACCGTAGGTGGTGCTCACCTGATTTACAAATGGGGCGATTTTATAAACGATCCAGACATCAAAACCCGATCCCTGATGTTACTGGACCACATCCTGGAAGATGGCTTCATCGAGGCTGAAACCGGATTCATTCGCCCTTATTATGACCTGGTTGAAAAACAATTCTGGATGAATTACCAGCATCAGGATAATTGGCTATGCCCTGGATCGTTGGCACGTATTGGCACCCAACTGCTGGAGTTTGCCGATGATCTGGGCGGTGATCCCAGGGTGCAGCCGATGAAGGATGCCGCCAGAAGGCTGGGCGAGTGGCTGGACCGGCATTTATCTTTTCTTCCCAATGGGTGGCTGCCTCGCAGGATAACGCCCGGTGGTGACTGGTTCCCCTGGTCTGCAGATGGGGGCGAAGATCCTATCTTCTCAGGGAGCGCAGACGGGTTGTATGTGCTGCAGCTTTGGGCGGAACTGACTGCCAGAGGATCAGGCAATTACACGGAGCAGGTAAGTTCTCTCGCGTCCAGTTTCCTGAATGCAGGAGGTTTCTTTGGCTCACTCAACCATGACACCTATGATTTTCACGAATTAGTGTCTTACGCTGTAACTTTCAGGGTACTCAGACAGGTCAGCAAAATTTTCAATCAAAAGGATTGGGGGGATTTCGCTCAAAGCGTGGCTTTACAAGGATTGGATCGCTTCAAGATGGAAAAGGATTGCAATGGGCTGCCAACGAAAAGCCTGATCTGGATGGAAGAAAGCTGGAATACAGCATACCTGTGGGAAAACGCGGAAGCCGCAGCGGCTTATCTGGAGGCATGGTTGGACCAGGATGATCCGGTTCTCCTGGATTCAGGAGCCAGTATCCTGGAAGCGATGACGTTACATCATCATGGAGATCTCGGTTTTCTCACGGAAGGCGTGGATTGGGATAACCGCATCACGCGCAGGCACCATATCGATCAGAAATTATACGAAGATATTCGATACACCGAACCCCTGTTGAACAACCTCCACCTGGTCGGACCGACCCTTCTTCTGTTCAATTCTCTGGATTTCAAACCTGATAACGAACATACACCACAAACATCCATCGGTATCGTTAAAGGCAAAACGACCGCCTCACGGCAGAAGGCTCAGGGATCGACCGGCGCCGGATATTTCATCAGGTTCTATTTTCCTGCGCTTGCCACGGACGACCGCCTTCAGGAGGCGCTTGATTTCACCAGGGAGTCTGGTGCAGATGGCGTGCTGCTCTTCGAAGCCAGCTACGATATGGATGCTGCCATCCTGACCCTGGAACAGTTAAAGCCCAGGTTTGATAGGTTGAAACAAATCGTTCCCCTGTTTCGAAACCTGGTGCAGGAAGTGCACATCAATGTGATGATCACACTGGGTCATACTGATGCGGGTTGTGCCAGACCCGAGCGATTTTCTTTCCAAACCATGGTGGATGAATATGGGAATTTATCCAGGTCCACGGCTTGCCCTCTTGATCCAATTTTCCAGGATCACGCCAAATCCATTTACAGGATGGCAGCCGAATGTGATGCTGACGTCATTTGGGTAGATGATGACACCCGTTACCTGATACACGACCAGCCCGGTTACACCTGTTTTTGCCCGTTACATCTGAATGAAATGGGTAAACGCACCGGCATCCGGTGGACAAGACAACAACTTGTCCAGGCATTAAGAGATGATCATCATGATACATCTCTGCGCCAGCATTGGTTTGACCTGCAGGATGAATCGATCTTGAAACTGGCAACACTTATCGAGCAAGTAGTCCACGATTATGACCCCAATCAGGCGGTTGGATTGATGTCTGTCGGTCAAAGCTACCATGCGGCTGAAGGCAGGCGCAGTGATCTCCTCTTGCGCGTCCTGGCAGGTAACCACAGACCCATCATCCGTCCAGGGTCAGGATTCTGGAATGATGAACGCCCGATGGACGTTTTCGTAAAAGTCCATGGCTGTACAAGAGAGGTAGATTTCCTGGGTAATGACGTCAGGGTGATCGCTGAAATCGAGAACCACCCATATACGCCATTTGGGAAATCGAATCGCCTGCTTTCGCTTGAATTAGCCTTAAATGTGCTCAACGGTATCCCAGATCTCAGTTTCAATGTCCTGACCAGCATGGCTGGCGAAAACAGGCTGGATCCTGAAGGCTGCGACACAGCCAGCTTTTTACGCATGCAAAGATCCTTTCTGGACAGCCTTGCGGTCGAATGTTCAGGCAAATCCCGCTCAGGGATTGGCGTAAGTGACCACATGGATTACGGCAGACATGCACTCCTGAGAGGCAACGATCTGAATTATTTCAATCAAAAAAGACCATGGGAAAGCATGCTGGCACGCATGGGTTTTCCATTGGGTCGCAGCGACGATGCTCCACATTGGCTGGCTGGGGACGTAATCAGGTCTCTGTCAGACTATGACCTCACCTGGTACATGCGTGAGGGTCTGGTTGTGGATCCCATTGCAGCTAAAAGTCTTCTTGATCGCAGTTGGGGAGAGAGGATTGGGTTAGTTGAAGTATCCTGCACAAATGACGGCGTCAATGAGCTGATGCATGATGTACCATTGACCGGAAGCTTTGCAGGACACCTGCTGCCTGCATATACCCATATTGGCGCTGGGAATTTATATGCTTACCAGATTGATCCGGACCGCAGCATGATCCTTTCGAGCTGGATCGACGTGGATGGCATCGACCGAGGGGCGGCTTGCGTGATCCTGGAGACTCCTGAGAAAGTATTTGGAGCCGATTATGTCTGGCGCATAGCGTTGATCCCTTATGTACTGCAGGGTCCAACCACTGCGATTTTAAACCAGGCAAGACAGGCTGCCTGGACAGCGATGCTGGAACACATCGCAGGAGGCCCCCTCCCCTGTAAGGTGATCAAAGGCGTGAACCTTTACCCAATGCTGCTGGAGGGTAACAAGGATGCAGCGAAACTACTGGCTGTAGTCAATTTTTCGGCTGATGATGTGCAAGGCGCGCAGGTAGAAGTTGCCCACTTGACAGGAAAAAATTGGTTTGTGGAAAAACTCGATGAGAATGGTGTCTGGAAACCTAAAGCCGATACTACACCTGACCGGGTTGAGATGAATATCCCGGCATTCTCAGTAAGCGTGGTCCGACTAACACAGCGGTAGCCGGAATATCATCAGGACAGCGCCC
>CAVOGL010000030.1:0-8783 GCA_963695415.1 uncultured Chloroflexia bacterium
ATCGGATGGGTAAGTTGCTGATAAAATGACAGGTAAACTGCTGGACATGAGGGGTTCCTCTTCGTTTCGCTCATCGGAGCAGGCTCACCAGCCATCATCCCGTTCGGTTCATTTCAGATTGTTTGCCCAATTGTCAATGTGTAAGGCTGAGGAGGTTGAAATGTCACAGATATCGATATTCGAAATTCAGGCGGACCTGTGCCGGTGCATGTCCAGCGCATTGCGGATTGAAATTGTGCACACCCTTCGAGAGGGACCCCAGCGGGTGAGTGAGATTGCCCGTATCACCGGTCAGGAGCCGGCAACCATATCTCGCCAACTTGGTGTTTTGCGTAATGGCGGTGTTGTCGTCGGACATCGCCAGGGTCAGGAAGTTTTTTATCAGATCGCCAATCCAAAGATCGTGGAGATATGCAACCTGATGCGCGATGTGCTTGCAGATGAAGCTTCTCACCGGTCCAGGCTGGTTGAGGATTTACAAGACAAATAATTTCCAAGACGGATAGAAGAACAATATCTGAGCATTATCCAGCTAGCAGCAGCTCAAGATACTGGCACCCCCAGGTACTGATGATTGGAGTTTCGAATGGTTGATATTCATAAAATTGGGACTTTCCTGTGCGCTGCCGAAACGCTTAATTTCTCCGAGGCTGCCAAGCAGCTTCACTTGAGCCAGCCAACCGTAAGCCACCAGATCAAAATGCTTGAAAAGGAAATGGGTGTGACGTTGTTTAAACGCACAAACATCGGTCTGGAGCTGACTGAAGCCGGTCGGGTGTTATTACCCTGGGCACGCCGCCTGATGAATGACACCAAAAATTTACAAGCCATCATGTTATCCATTCAGGATGATGTTGTCGGCGAATTACGCATTTCATGCAGTACCACTGCAGGAAAATACATATTACCGTTACTGGCAGACGCGCTTCTGCCAGCGTTATCCAAATATTACGGTTCGCATCCTGGCTTGCGGACCTGAAAGCGTCACCTTAAAGCTGCTATCAGAAGATGCACATCTAGGGGTGCTCAGTCGAGAGATCCAGGATGTGACCCTGGATTCTCAAAGGTTCTTTCACGATACCATCACTTTAATTGTCCCCCCTGATCATCGTTGGGCTTCTCGCAAAATGATTGAACCCGGAGAATTATTGGATGAGCCGATCATCCTGCGTGAGGAGACCTCCGGTACCCGACGGATCGTGTTGTCGGAACTGGCAAAATTTGATATCGGCATCGATGATTTAAGGATATTGATGGAATTAGGGAATGCCGAGGCCATTGTGCACACTGTCGCAGCAGGTTATGGAATTGCTTTTGTATCCAATCTGGCAACCTCCAGCCCACTGGCATTGGGAAGGGTGGCGAACGTTGATGTGGAAGGTCTCAACTTAAAACGAACAATCCACATGGCGCGCAAGGCAATCAGTACTCCACACCGCCCCCGGGATGCGTTCTGGAATTTTATCCACGATCCAGAAAACGCGGATTTGATCCAGTTACCGGAACAGACATCTTAAATTTGTTGCGCTAGAAGACGTATGTCATGGTTGCCCCTTCAGCTGCCATCAAGAATGGAGGGGCTTTCTCAATAAGGATGCGCGGGTCGCGAAGATCTTCAGGTTTGACGCCCTTGTTCTCCAGAGCTAACTCACAGAGCACAACCCTTGCGCCTAAATCGAGGATGTCATTAAAGAGTTTGAGCGGATCCGGCAAACCCTTCGGCGAACCGAGTTTTTCAATTTCACCGTCGAGTACCCACCTGGTGCCCGCGGGGCAGAAAAACATGTGCACTTCGTAGTCGAGAGCCAGACCGGACGAAGCGAAGATCAGCGTGGGCATGATGTTTTTCGCCTCATCGCCATTACAGACAACTACCATTTTTTGCGTCATTTTTTATCTCCTTAAAATAGATTGTGATTCGTACAAAGATAACTTCAATAGCTTCTTTCATCTTTTTCTGACAGATCGGTCCTAATCGGGTCCGGCTGGAGCAAGCACAGCCTGATCTGATTCTCGTTCTAAAGCGCTGGCTTTCAATGCCTGGAAATAAATGGCGAAAGGTCGGTAAGCAAGGTGCGACCATTTGCCGAAGGGAACTTCCAACACCAGCATGGGGGTGAGGATAGCCAGATGGGCTACATACATGTAGTAGGTGGGTAAAGGCAGATTTAAGTAGCGAAAGGTGTGAACCAGGATACCGCTGAGCGTGGTCAAAATTAACAGGATAGGGAAGATCCAATCACTGAGGTGCGAAAAACGGTGCATCTGGTGTTCTTTCTGGATCCTTCCCCAGATGATATCAAAGGCGCCATATAACAGCACGATGGTGGCATAGTACCCCAGCCAGCGCTGTGGATGGTAAAGGGGGTAAATATTGTCAGTTTGAAACCAGGGTAGGAAACCCACCACCAGGGCAAACATGAGTACATAGCCAGACACCAGCAAAATGTGATTGCGCCAGCGCTTTTTCCGGAAGAAGCCTGCCTTTTCCTCGTCGCAATCATTAAAACGTTTCTGCGTCACAAAATGGTAGATCAGGTTCCAGGCTTCGGTGATATAGAGCTTCAAGGGGATTTTCGGGCTGGAGCCCTGTCTTAATGTCAGGAGATACATCCTGAGAATATTGGATATCAAGAAAAACGACAGGAAAGCAGCCAACACCCAGTCGCCATAATGTATTCGTTCGACGGGTGCAAAAACATTCAGCGCAACTTCGCCGGTCTCCATAGGACCTGCAAAGAACACAAACATCATCACAATAAAGATTGCCACGACCAGGATCGAAGTGATCTCCCAGACAGCAGAGGTGTAGAATTTTCGTGCCAGACCAGTCCAGTCATATTGAGCGGTGAGCCAACGGCGACCAGCCATCATCGTCTCCCCTGGTTCGGCGCCTTTGGGGCAGGTTTCGGAACAATCGCCGCAATAGTAACAGAGCCAGGGATCCAATTGCTGCACCAGGTGGTCTTTTTGTCCCAATTGGATACGCCGGATGACATTACGCGGAAAGGGATATTCATCGCTTGCCAACGGGCATGAAGCCGTGCAATTGCCGCAGTTGTAGCATTTTTCGATGCCCACCGCGCCATACTGCTTAAACTCCTTCATCAGGTTGGGGTCCAGGCGTTTACTCATTTCTCTTCCACCTTCTGGTAAAGCGGGTAATCCCCACACATCCCGTTTTCAGCAACAATTCCATATTTTTTCATGGCGGTCAAATGCCACAGGACTTCATGGGTTGGTAAGCCGGTGGCTGCTGCCACTTCCGGCACAGTTTTAGGAGCATCGCGGATGATTTTGCAGATCTCCTGCTGGATACGCCGCTGCTCTTTGTAGAGAGCCTGTGTGCGGGTCACACTTTCGCCATGCTGTTCGCGCAAGCGTTTAAGCATCTCCCCGCGCGAGGTAGACGATGCCTGAGTACTCATGCAACCACCTCCTGAAGGTCATAATCCATGGCGATGGCATCCACCATGGCCTCGTACTGTGCCAGGGTCCAGGCCTGTACATCGATCGCCCGGTTCTGGCAAACTCCTACACACGCACCACAACCGGAACAGTTTGCGGGGGTAACCACTGCCCGCGTAATTTCCCTGCCATCTTCTACAAAGGTTTGCAATGCAATCGCGCCATCATAAGTGCATGCCTGAACGCAGGCGCCGTTCCCGTTGCATTTCTGAGAATCGACATGGGCTACGAAGGGAGGCAGTTCCACCTTGCCCTGCCCAAGCAGCGTGGCAACTTTGGCAGCAGCAGCCGAGGCGGCTGCCAGGCTTTCTTGAATATTCATGGGGCTCTGGGCTGTGCCCGCCAGAACCACCCCATTGACAGCGGTTTCGACCGGGCGTAGTTTGGGATGTACTTCCAGGAGAAAACGATCATTCCCGCGCGAGATTTTCAACATCTGCACCAGGTCATCTACAGGACTGGGGACCATCCCGACTGCAAGGACGACCAGATCTACGGCAATCTCCACTTCTTCCCCATAGGTCAGGATATCTTTGACCTGCACCAGTACAGGATGTGTATCTCCTGCTGGCGCAGGGTTGATGACCGGGCGGTCAGTACCCTGGAAACGGAGAAAACGCACCTTACCTTCCATTGTGCGCAGGTAATAATCTTCATGTCCACGCCCATAGGTGCGAATGTCTTCATGCAGATCAAAGATGTTCAAGGATGGGAACCGCTGGCGCAAATCATCAGCCATGTGTAAAGTGGCAGTGCAACAAACCCGCGAGCAGTAGTTGTTGACCTGACCATCCTCATGCGGTTCATCCACGCCATCGATCTCGCGACTTCCCACGCAATGGATAAAAGCCACATCCCGCACATGCTGCCCATTCCAAACAAGCGGCTGACCCTGGGGGAGATTTGCCAGAGAACGGATTAACTGCGGCAGGGTGATCACCTGCGGCAATTGTCCGTAGCCATATTCACCCTGGCGCGGTTGGTAAGGATCAAAACCAGTAGCGACCACAACCGCACCTACATTCAGAGTGAACGACTTCGTTAGATTTTCCAGGGTAATTGATTTACCATTCACCTGGATCGGCTGACCATTGTACTGTGACCAATCGACTGCTGGAGTGTCGGGGTAACAACCCGGGTAAGCGCGGTAGATCACCTTGCGAGTGGTCAGACCATGGTTAAATTCATCCGGCACTTCCTGAGTACAGGCTGCCTGCAAGGCTTCGATTTGCTCACCAACGGGACCGCGACTATCCTGGTGTACCTGGATTTCGAAGTTGCCGACATAGCCAGAGACATTGGTTATCCTTGCCTGGGTAAGAATCGTGATGTTGGGATCTGTCACCACCTGCTGGATCAATCCACCTAACAGGGAACGGGCTGCTTCGCCAGTTGGGAAGACCGATTCCAGCTGGGCTACCCTCCCACCCAGGAAGGGTGATTGCTCCAACAGCGTCACGCGAATGCCCTGACGGGCGATATCCAGCGCAGCGCGCAGCCCGGCTATTCCCCCACCGATGACCAGGGCATGTCGCTCTGCTCCCAGGCGGATTGGGTCAAGCGGCGCCAACAGACGCGCCTTGGCGATGCCTGCCGCCATCAGGCGAACAGCTTTTTCTGTTGCCCCTTCTTTATCGCTGGCATGCACCCAACTATCCTGTTCGCGAATTCCCACGTGATGGTACAGGTAAGGGTTCAGACCTGCACGCGTCACCGTACCACGAAAGGTTTGCTCATGCAGTGAAGGGGCACACGCCCCAATCACCACACGATTGACACCCAGCTCACGGATATCCTGCTCGATGATCGCCTGACCGGCGTCAGAACAGAAGGACAGGTTTGTACGTGAAACCACTACATCCGGGAACCTGGCAACCTCTTTAGCAACCCGTTCGCATTGAACGACGTGACTGATGTTGCCGCCACAATAGCAGGTGTACACCCCAACGCGCGGTTCATTCAAATCTGCAGAGGGTGATTCTGGAGAAAAGTCATTCTTCTCAGGCATAAGCCTTTTCCTTATGTTGTTCGAGCATGGCGCTGGCTGCATTGCCATTGGGATGTGCGCGAATATACGCGGAGGCGGTAGCTGCAGCGGCGCTGGCGGTGACAATACTATCGACGATATCCATGGGTCCCATCGCTGTACCGGTGACGAAGATGCCAGGATGAGCCGTGGTACAGGGCTCACTGTTGGGGGAGGGGATATCGATAAATCCATCTTTCCCTAAAGGAAGCTTCAGCGTGCCGTTGAACTCAAAAGCAGGCAGCATTCCCAATGAAAGCACCACAATATCATGGATGCGTTCAACGACATGACCTTCTTCGGTCAGCTCTACTTTCACGACCGGGTTTTGTTGTTCATCCTGGCGAATGGAAGCCACTTTCCCGCGCACAAATTCTACGCCCATGGCTTGAGCATTCTGGTAAAACTGCTCGTACCCCTTACCAAAGGTGCGGATATCCATGTAATAAATGGTGATCTCCGCCAGAGGCAGAGCACCGGAAAGCAGCATTGCCTGTTTGATGGCATACATGCAGCAAATGCGCGAACAATATTCCACCCCCAGGGTTTCATCGCGCGAGCCCGCGCATTGAACATAAGCGATCGAAGTGGGTTCTTTTCCATCACCCGGGCGCAGGACACGCCCGTAAGGACCCGTTGGGGCAAGGAAACGTTCCATCATCAATGGGTCCACCACGTTGTGCAGCACCTCGCCACCGTATTCCTTCTTAGCTTCCAGCGGGGTCAGCTCAAATCCGGTAGCCATGATCACTGCCGTAGCCTGTACGTCGAAGATTTCAGGCTGCTGCATGAAATCTACTGCGTTCGCTGCGCAAATTTTTTCGCACTTACCACACAGGATACAATTTTCGATATCCAGAACGGCAACTTGCGGCACGGCAGTGGAAAAGGGAACCCGGATTGCCCGATAGGCTCCCAGGTTGCGGTCAAACGGGTTCGGCACGGTGATGGGGCACTCGTATTCGCAGCTGCGGCAGCCTGTGCACTTTGTCTCATCGACGAAACGCGGCTTCTTCAGAATGCGAACCCGGAATCCGGGCTCGACCTCATCCACTGACACGACATCGCAATAGGTCAACATGTGGATGTTGGGATGATGCGCCACAGCCGACATCTTGGGGGTTGTGATGCAGGAGCAACAGTCCAGGGTGGGGAAGACCTTACTCAGGGTGATCATCTTCCCGCCAATGCTGGGTTCCTGCTCGACCAGAGCCACTTGAATTCCCTGGTCTCCCAGGTCCAGGGCGGCTTGCATTCCAGCTATCCCGCCTCCGATCACCAGGGCATCTACTTGCAGGTTCTCCAAAGTTATGCTCCTTTCCACCTAGACGGCAGCGGGCAGGGAAATTTCGTCTTTCGCAAAGCCAATTCCTTTCAACAGGTCAGCCATCTGGTTGACCTCTTTCAGGAATGGTTTGACGCACACCGTACAGATTGCCGCCAAACGCAGACGACGAATATCAATCCCGCGAGTCTTCATGATTGCGTATGTACGGTTAATCAAGTCAGCCGTACCATCCACCTCGACTTTATAGGGGCTGTCGGTACCGCTGTACATCACAATGATGCCGTCGATACCACGCTCGAATGCCCGGATAAAGAATTCAGGTGGGAACATGCAGGGACACATGACGGGTAAGATATAAGTGTTTGCTGGATATTCAGCATGTACCTGCCCGGTTAAATCAGCCCCGGCGTAACCACCCGCAATCGTAGCCAGGATCAGGATCTTGGGTTGTTTGGCAATCTCTTGTCGAGCCATAGGTATCATTCCTGTCTGGAAGGTTTAGCTACCAAAGGAGGTCGCTTTAACTTTTTTCTTTTTCAGCCGATTATTTTTTCCGGCGAATGAAGAGTCTTTCGTAACCGTCACCGTCCAGGGTGCCCAGGAATTCATGCCCGACCTTTTCACACCAGCGCGGCATATCATTCTTCGTGTTGGCATCTCCGGACCAGATCTCAAGTATTTCACCCACCTTGACGGATGCAATGCCTTTTTTTGCTTCAAGCAGCGGACCGGGGCAAGACATAGCCCGGGCATCTATAACCTTTACAGCCTGAATATCGTTCAAATTAACGGTAACCATTTTTTTCTCCTTTATGATCCAGGGTTTTGAGTTTGAATTTTTGAGTCAGGTATATGCAACAAGGCATAGCATTGCCGCACGAACTCATTATCCGCCAGGCGGTAATAGATGGTTTGTCCATCTCGGCGGGTTGTGACGATACCGCATTTTCTGAGTAACTTAAGGTGCTGAGAGACATTTTGCATCGAGCTGCCTACCCGTTGGGCTATTTCATTGACCGGCAGCTCTTCCCCGGCAATCATCCAGAGGATTTCCAGGCGGCGATCATTTCCCACAGCTTTGCACAGAGAGGCTTGTTTCCTGGCTAGTTCTGACGTCGAGGGTTTCATGAAATAGATTACTGGCGAAAAGTTGAGGTTAATCAACGACTTAATCAAGGATTTCCTTAAGTATAGGGGGTATGCTGGCAGCCGGTAAGATGCTGAATGTCATTCCCTCATCTCGTTTGTTGAATGGCTGGATATAGAAAAAGTAAATAGCCTACGGGATGCTCTAACTGTGTTAATATTAAAATTCTCACTGCTCCACTTAAGTTGCCCATGGAATACGAAACAGAGACCTTTTTAAAAGTTCTAACGCCGGAAGATGTCACGGCGGGGGGGGCTCAGCCTCAGCAATTGCCGGGTCCATGGCGGCTGCGTTGATCGCCATGGTCTGCCGGCTGCCGACCCAAATTGAGGATGCGACAGAGGGGGCTCGCCTCCAACAATCCGTGGAACAGGCTAAAGGACTCAGCCACCAGCTGTTGACCGGCAGCCGGCTGGACAGTGAAGCGTTCCAGGCCATCCTGAAAAGCTACAGGCTGCCCAAGGATTTCGACAAGGAACGGAAGCTGCGCAGCCTGGCGATCCAGGCTGCCTGGGTAGAGGCCGCACAGGTGCCGCTGGAGAACGCAAGGCTCTGCCTCCAAACGCTCGGGTTGGCAGCAGACCTGGCGGGTCGCACGAACCCGCGGGCTGAGTCAGATATGGACTGCGCGTGGCATCTCGCCCGGGCAGGGGCGCTGGGCTGCCTGGAAAATGTGAAGATCAACCTGGGCTCTATCAAGGATGCAGCGATTGTATCTGCCCTGGCGCAGCAAACCAAAGAGATCGAAAACCAGTTGGAGGCATTGCAAGCTGCAGCAGGAGCAACCACGCCCTGACAAAACCAACTTTCCCGGGAAGGCAAAATATGAAAAAAGTTCTCCTGTGTGAACCCAA
>CAVOGL010000031.1:0-15580 GCA_963695415.1 uncultured Chloroflexia bacterium
GATTGCCCGCCTTCATTGGGGCTGTTGACATTGAACGGACTGGTGGCAGCCAAGGATGGCGTTATCGTCCCGGTGCAGTGCGAATACCTGGCGCTCGAAGGTCTTGGTCACCTCAGCCATACCCTCGAGCGCGTGCGCAGGGCGCTCTTTCCGGAGCTGCAGGTGCGCGGGGTGGTATTAACCATGTTCGACGGCAGGACCAACCTTTCCAATGATGTTGTCGATGAAGTGAGGAAATTCTTCCCGGAAAAAGTTTTCTCCGCAGTGGTTCCCCGCAGTGTACGCCTGGCGGAGTTGCCTTCGTACGGGCAGCCGATCTCCACTTACGCGCCTGCTTCCACGGGAGCGAAAGCATACGCTGATCTGGCGCGTGAACTTCTTTCAGGTGACGGGATCATTATTCCTGTGATGGAGGCATAAATGGCGCGTCGTTCAGGATTAGGACGTGGGCTGGATGCCTTAATTCCAGGTGATGACTACCAGGCAGAACCTGGTGCTCAGGCACAAGCAGGCGGTCTGGCACAACCCGGTTTACAGGAAATACTTATTGACCGCATATCACCCAACCCTCGCCAGCCTCGCCAGGATTTCGATCCGGATCAGCTGGCTGAGTTGGCTTCATCGATCCGCGAGCACGGGGTTTTACAGCCGCTGATTATTACCTATGAAAGCGGGCAAGAAGGGCACTACTCATTGATCGCGGGTCACAGGCGCTTGCTCGCTGCCCAACAGGCAGGTTTGAGCACCGTTCCAGCAGTCGTCCGTGAGGTCAGTGAACAACAGCGGCTTGAACTGGCTCTGGTTGAGAACGTTCAGCGTACGGATTTAAACCCGCTTGAGCAGGCAGATGCTTTTCACCAGCTTGTGGAAGAGTTTGGCTTATCCCATGAAGAAGTCGCTGCCCGGGTGGGCAAGAGCAGGTCCGCAGTCACCAACAAGATGCGCCTGCTTTCACTCTCCAGTGAGGCGCGCAAATCATTGTCTGATGGAAAAATCAGCGAAGGGCATGCCCGCGCTATTCTCGCTCTGCCCACTTCTCAGGTGCAGAATTCTGCCCTGAACACAATTCTCAGGAACCAGCTCAGCGTGCGCCAGACAGAAGAGTTGGTGCGCCGTTTGTCTACTGCTGGCGCTGAAATCCTTGCCCGTTCAGCTCCACCACCCGAAATCCTGGACCTGGAAGAACGCCTGCGAAATAAACTGGGAACAAAAGTCCGCTTGAACAAACGCAAGAATGATGGCACCTTGACCATTTATTTTTATTCAAACGAGGAACTCGAAACACTCCTGGCAGAGATCCTCGGCGCGGACTATTGATCCATGCTGATCCTGTTTAATGCCAGAATCCACACTTTAGATTCCGGTTCTCCCCAGGTTTCCGCTCTTGTAATAGAAAATAACAGGATAACGGCTGCTGGCGAAAGCCGCGTCATCCTCGATGCATACGCCCATAATGTCCGTTACATTCGTTGGGGTGATCAAATCCCTGAAGGCAGGCTGGCTGTTGATATGGATGGCAGCTGCATCCTGCCAGGATTGACCGATGCTCATATTCACCTGGAGCACTATACCCTGGGACTGCAGAAAGTCGACTGTGAAACTTCAACCCGCCAGGAATGTCTGCAGCGTGTAGCCCGGCGCAGCGCGGAAACCCCGCCCGGTGAATGGGTGCTGGGGCACGGCTGGAACCAAAATAGCTGGGATGAAGGGTTTGGCTCTGCAGAAGATCTGGATGCCGCAGCCCCGCACAACCCGGTCTACCTGACAGCCAAATCTCTGCATGCTGGCTGGGTCAATACAGCCGCCCTGCGCAGCGCCGGAATAACCGTATCAAGCGCGGACCCGGACGGAGGACGCATTGGTCGCAAGGCAAATGGAGAGCCGGACGGCATCCTGTTCGAGACCGCGATGGGGCTGGTTGGTGATGTCCTGCCGGAACCAGGCGTTGAAGATGTGAAAGCTGCTATCCTGGCAGCCCAGCCTGATTTCTGGAAGATGGGTATCACAGGCGTGCATGACTTCGACCGCCAGCGCTGCTTTTCAGCCCTGCAGCAGCTGCATCTTGAAGGTCAGTTAGGATTGAGGGTGATCAAAAGCCTGCCCCTGGATGCCCTGGATGAAGTGGTTGCCCTCGGATTGTCAACCGGATTTGGAGACGATTTCCTGCGCATCGGCTCCATAAAAGCTTTCGCCGACGGCGCCCTGGGACCTCAGACTGCGGCAATGCTCCAACCCTATGAAGCGGATGCCTCTAATCGCGGTATCCTGATGATCGATGGCGAGGAGCTTTACGAACGCGGCCGCGCGGCCGTTGAGGCTGGCTTGAGCCTGGCAGTTCACGCCATCGGTGATCGGGCAAACCATGAGATTTTGAACGGTTTTGCGCAGCTGCGCGAACTTTGAGAGAGATTTACATTCATCCCTGCGCCACCCGGGAAAAACAGGCAGTTTGCGCCACCGCATCGAACATGTCCAGGTCATCCATCCCGCAGACGCTGACCGCCTCGCCCGTTTGGGCATCATCGCTTCCATGCAGCCCATCCATGCTCCTTCGGATATGCTTATGGCAGACCGGTTTTGGGGCAGCCGCTCGGAGCTGGCATACGCCTGGCGGACGCAGCTCGAGCACAATGCTGTGTTAGCCTTTGGCTCGGATGCCCCGGTCGAGTCACCTAACCCTTTTTGGGGACTGCATGCAGCCGTCACCCGCAGGCGTATTGACGGCACACCAGGCGCAGATGGCTGGTACCCGGATCAGCGCCTGTCGCTGTTGGAGGCGCTGCACGGTTTTACCACCGGTCCGGCGTATGCTGCTGGTATGGAACATTATTCAGGGCGTTTGAATCCCGGATACCTGGCTGACCTGATCGTCCTGGAACAGGACCCGTTTCAGATGGATCCAAATGAGCTTCACACGCTTCTACCCGTTGCCACCATGATCGACGGGAAATGGGTGCATATCCCGTAGCCGCGCACCTAGTGTGTGCGCCCGTCACCTGTGTGTGCGCCCGTCACCTGTGTGTGCGCCCGTCGGGGGCGTTTGGGTTAATACGATGCCTGTGGGCTGATGGGTCTTGTTTCGATCAGGTCGGCAAAAACGATCAAACGCTGCAAATACGTCCGCAGGCTGTCGCTCCACTCGGAGCAGGTGATCAGCGTAACCTGGGAGCCTTCACTCGGGTAAACAACGCTGAGATCGACATCGTTCACCGAGACTTTTTCACGCACCTGGTAGGTATACGCCTTTTCTTCCGTATAAACGATCACCTCGTCCCCGCTCTCCAGGTCAGCCAGGTAGCGGAAGGGACCGTCGCTCCCATCCCACAAGGTCACGTGCCCTGCCAGTCCGGTGTTTGATCCCAGACCGGGCCAGGAAGTGTTCCCCATCCAGGCGATCTCTTCCTTCAAGCCAGAGATCAACCAGGTCTGCTCTTCGAAGGGCACGTATTTGATAATGTTGTCGACACCGATCGCAGGGATGATCAAACGCACTGCCGGGCTGACATCGGGTTCTTCGCTGCTGGCTTCAAGCGATTGGGGGATTTCGGGTTCTGGGATGGGAAAATCTGGCAGGGTTTCCAGTTCATCCTCCCATGGCGTTATCGGCGCTTCTGGGGTGAGTGAGAAATCGATGATCTCACCAGTCGGTGTCGACTCTTCTATCAAGGCTTCAGCCAATGGTTCTTCAACCGGGATTGGATCGCTCAGTAAGAATCCGCCGAGAGTGAATAATGCGCCAGCCGTCAACATGATCAACCCGATCCTGGTAGCCCAGCTCGACCATTCAGTTTTGCCGGAGCGTGAACGCAAGCTGAAAAAGATAGCAAGGATGCCTGCAGCGCAAAGCAGTATCCCGATAACCAGCGCTGGCAGAAAAGGACCTTGCGCCGGGTAGCCGGTTTCGTTTTTTGGCAGGCTGCTGTTCTTCAATTCCATGCCGCCTGTGCCGGGCAGCGTCGAGCTGACCGAAATACGGTAGAAAACGACATTCGACGTGACCGTTTGGGTTGCACCGCCATAATTGAAAACCATCACAGAGTTCTGCTGCTGGAATGAATCCAGCGCTGAATTGTTAACCGTCGCTCTGATCGTGATCGTCACCGTTTGTCCCGGGACAACCGTTCCAACGAAGACATTCACCGTACGGCTGGAAGTGTTGACTTCAATAGTTCCCTGGGTGCTGGTGACATTGGATGAACTTTAAATTCAGGTATGAAATAAATGTGTTGGTAACGATTACCTGGAAAGCAGGCGCTGTGCCTGAATTGCGCACGGTGATAGTGAAGGTAAAAACTCCCCCGCGAGGGGCTGTGCCCGGATTTACCGACAGGTTGAAAAAGTTGTTAGGTGAGATCGTGCCGGTGGCAGTTGGTGTGGGCGGTGTGCCGGTAAACGTGGGTGTGATGGTCGGCGTCTCTGTGACGGTTGGGGTCACGGTCTCTGTAGTCGTCGCTGTGGCTGTTTCAGTCGCAGTCGAAGTTGCTGTGGCTGTATCCGTAACGGGTTCCTGGTAGGGGAACTCGAAAGGGCTCGAGTTATCTTGCCCCTGGTCGCCGGCAGCTGAGACCGGCAGGCTGCCCGAGGATGGGTTTGCTGCCATGAATGCAACCAGAGCAATAACCACCGCCAGTAAAAAGAATGTGATAGACCTTCTCATCCCTGCCGTCGTTTTCAATAGGGCAAAAACCTTCCAGGAAAATGTTTTCATTTTTTTAAACGCTCTTCGAAAATTAGGACCTCTTTTAACAATGCAGTCACAGGCTTCAATTATAACACTCCAGTCTCAGGTGCAGGGCACTTACGAAGTGCCTTGCACCTTAACTTGACCCTGAACTTACATTTTTGCCAGGAGTGACATTCATCCTATTGATATATTCGCTCGATCCGTCTAAAATAACTCCAGATTGTCATTATTTGGCGTATGGAAGCCGAATAGCCAGTGACCAGGCAAGTAACGCAAGGGATGCAGGGATCAGGGTGAAAGATCAACCACACCGGCAGGAACCACTCCATCAGGAGCCTGTGGCGGACGAACACGCACAACCAGATAAAGCACACCGTTCTGGCAGTCAAGCTGCCGAGGGGATGGACCGCGCCCAGCCTTTTCCTGTGATCCAGAGCAAGATACAACCTCCAAACCGTGCGCCTGAAACACTCACCCGCAACCGCCTGGTAAACCTGGTCCACAGCCATCTTGACCGGAAATTAATCATCCTTTCAGCCCCAGCCGGGTACGGCAAGACGTCACTCCTGGTCGATTTCATTTCCGAAACCGAATTGGCTGTATGTTGGTTGACCCTGGATGCTTACGATCGCGACCTGCGCCTGTTCCTTGAGAATTTCATCGCCTCGATTTCGGCACGTTTCCCAAAGTTTGGACAAGAATCCAGGCGTTATTTCGAATATACCAACGATCCCGCTTCCAACCTGATCGGGATTGTGGCGGCGATAGTCCGGGATATTCAAGCGAGTATCAATGAATATTTTGTGCTGATCTTAGATGACTACCACAGCGTGGAAGGTCAGGATTCGATTGCCGAATTCTTAGAGTTGTTTATCACCTATGTCGACGAAAATTGCCACCTGATCCTGTCATCGCGCAACCTGGTTGCTCTGCCTAACCTGGTCCTGTTGATCAGCCGCCGCATGGCAGCCGGTTTGAGCATCGATGAGCTTCGCTTCACTGCCAGGGAAATCCAAAACCTCGCTCAGCGCAATTACCGCCTGGAATTAGAGCTGGATGAGGCGGACCGCCTGGTTCAACGCACCGCCGGATGGATTACGGGCATCCTGCTCACTGCCGATCCGCATTGGAAAATTGGGGATACGAAAATGCCGCAGCGTGGGTATATCAACCAGGAGATTTATGAATTTCTCACCACGCAGCTGCTTGATCAACAACCCGAGGACCTGCGCCAATTCCTCTTACAGACTTCCATTCTCGATGAAATCACATCTTCTTTATGCAAGTCCATACTTGGCATTACGGACGCAGAAGCGAAAATGCAGCAGGTCAGGGAGCGCAATTTATTTGTAGCTCAGTACAACCTGACTGGCGGGATGCTACGTTACAATGACCTCTTCCGGGAATTCCTGCGCACGCGTTTTAAAACCATTAATCCACAGGAATACAGCCAGTTGTCCTTGAAGGTTGCTGAATTCCACGCCAGCCGGCATGAATGGGACCGCGCCATCGAGCGCTACCAGGAATTGGATATGCCTTCAAAAATTGTCACAACCCTGGAACGGATGGGTGGCGAATACTTTGATAGAGGCAGGTGGGATTCTCTGATCCACTGGTTGGATGTGTTGGATAAAGATCTTATAGAACAGAAACCTTTACTCTTAATCCTGCGTGGAAAAATCCATGCTGAGCGTGGGCAGCACAACCAGGCACTGGAATATTTTGGGAAGGCTGAAAAAATTTTCCTGTTCTCTGATTCAACCTCGGATCTGGCGCGTATTTTGGTATTACAAGGGTCTGTCTTGCGCCTTCAAGACCTTTTTACAGATTGCATATCTCATTGCCAACATGCTTTAGTACTGCTGGATACTTCTGCCAGCGATGACCAGCAGTCCAGGGCAATGGCACATAAAAACCTGGGTCTTTGTTGGATGTGGTTGGGTGAAAAAGAAAGGGGGATAGGTGAGTTACACAAAGCGCTTGAATATTTCACAAATTTAGGATCTGTGCAAGATATCGGTATGGTGCACCACGATCTGGGACTCTCGGCAGAGTTATCAGGAGATTTAACTGCTGCTGCCAGGCAATACCGTACTGCACTTACCTGTTGGGAGCAGCAAGACAATCCCAGCCCGTGGGCAAATGAGCTCAACAGTCTGGCAGTGGTTGACCACCTGCGCGGACGATTGGATCTGGCTTTGACAAGTTTAAACCAGGCACTTGAGAAAAGCCGGCAGGCTGGCGATCTTCGCATCCAATCCTTTGCCCTGGGCAGTCTTGGAGACGTGTACCGGGATCTCCACGATATCCCTGCAGCCAGAAACGCTTACCAGGAAGCGCTGGATATCGCTCACCGAACTCGCTCCAGGATGATGATCACTTATGCGCTGGATGGGCTGGGTAACCTGGCACGTATGCAGGGCGATTGGATCCAGGCGATGGATTACCTGAACGATGCCTGGCAGCGAGCCAGTCAGAATAATTCATCCTACGAGCTTTGTTTTTGCGCCATCAGCCTCGGCTCACTTGCCAATGAAAGAGGGCAGTTGACCCGGGCAGCAGAACACCTTGACGAAGCCATTTGCATTGCGGAGCAGGCGCGTTTACCTCAGTATCTGAGCCGGGCGCTGCTCAACCGGGCGCAAACCGCTTTCCTGGCTGGGGAAAGCGGTCAGGCATGGGATTTCATTCACCAGGCGTTGGACATAACCGTTGAACTCGGTTATCACCAGCATCTGGTTTTCGATAGTTCGCGTCTGCTGAACCTGCTGCAAAGTTTCAGGGTAAAAGCGGGTGACTCAGGTTTGTTGAGCGAATTAATTGAGACTGCATTAAAATTCCAGGAAACAGGTTCAGCTCCAACTTTAGAACTTCCAGCCGCACCCCTGCCAGAGCTCAAGATCGTTTCATTCGGCAATCCGGTTATCACCGTCGATGGCAGGGAAGTGCATTGGGAAATAGCCAAGAGCCGTGACCTTTTCTTTCTCATCCTGCAGACACCTCAGGGGTTGACCCGCGACCAGATCGGCGCGGTGTTCTGGCCCGATCACAACCCGGAACGATTGGAACCGGCTTTCCGCTCTACCATTTACCGCCTCAGACGGGCATTGTACCGCGAGAGCGTGCTTTTTCTGGATGGGCTGTACCGGTTTAACTGGTCAGGAACCTTCTGGTTTGACCGCCTGGAGTTTGAAGAACTGGTCGATAGAAGCGAATCGGGTGAGGACGGGGATGAGATGATCGCACATCTGGAAAGAGCCCTTTCCTTGTATCAAGGCGATTACCTGCAGGATAATTATGATGACTGGTGCGTTTTGGAACGTGAGCGTCTGCGGGTTCGCCGCCGATTCGCCTTGGGAAAACTGGCAGATTTGTATTCGCAATATAAGCTATTCCCGAAAGCGCTGCACATGTACCGGACGCTGATACGCGAAGATCCCTATAATGAAGACACCCAGCGCGAGTTGATCCGCTGCCTCGCCGGAAGCGGCGACCGCGCTGCCGCCATCAACCATTACCAATCGCTGGTGCGCATGTTGTGGGAAGAGCTGGGTCTGCGTCCGGACCCGCGCACCGATGCCCTGTACTGGGAAATAATCGATTAAACCCAGTTATCACTGAAGCACTGAAAAAACTTAAGAAACGTCGTTAAGGTAGGGCAGGTATCCTTACCTGCCGTTCTTGCTGAATAGAACATCGTGCCCCGACACGAATCCTGGCGCACACACAGGTGCGCCGCTACAGGATTGGATTCGTAGCGGCAGACCTGTGTGTCTGCCCGAAATCATCAAACGAATAAATTGGATCACTTTCCGAGTATCCATAAGATAATATACAGGTTTTAATATTGGTGAGTCATTTGGTGAGTCACCTTCTTTACAATCCATACAAGTTTAGTTTACAGGAGAATTTTCGATGAACAAAATCAAAAGCGCCTATTACCAATATGCCACCCCGCGCAACTTGAAACTGGTCTATATCCTGGTCACCCTCGCCGCACTTGCCGCCGCTGCGGGTGCGCCCAGTGCTGGCAGCGGGATTGGCAGCGGGTAAACCGCCTCAGAAATCCGAAATTGGATCCCTAACCATCAAGCCAAAGGCCAGATGAGCATGATCCTGTCACTGGCTGTAGTTCTGGGGCTAATCATTGCGCTGGTCCGTTATCGAAAAGATGCCCTGACCCAAATCAGCGCCCTCCCCATCCGTTATCCCTGGGTCATTTTACTTGCCATCATCCTGCAAATCCCCTTGCTTAGAGCGCCTGCTGTCCTGCCAGGTCAAATCAGGAGCCAGCAGGCGCTCGCCCTTTTGTCCTATGTGATCCTGATGATCTTTATCCTATTGAACCTTCGTATAACGGCTTTCTGGTTGGTAGGCGCAGGGATCGCAGCAAACTTGCTGGTGATGGTCATAAACGGCGGTTTTATGCCGGTTTCCCCGCAAACCCTTGAGCGCATCAACCCGGGGACCAGTGCTCAGGATTGGGCTGCCGGGATCCATTACCCAGGATCCAAAGACCTGGTGATGCTTAAAGAAGAAACGTGTGCCTGGGTTTTGTCGGATATTTTCACCGTGCCGGGACCTTACCCTTTTGCATTCAGCCTGGGCGATGTCCTCATTGCTGCCGGGATCATCAGCCTGCTGGCAAACCTGGCGCCGGTCTTGCCGGTGAAGAACAGGGAACTGTTGGGTTCATAATAAATGAAGAATGGAGTAGAAGATGCAACACCGTGCTTTAAATGAACTGCTTTGTGCAGCCATGATCAACCAAAATTTCCGTGAAACCTTACTGGCAGATCCGTTCCTGGCAGTCAATGAAGGTTATCAAGATCATCATTTCGCGCTCTCCCAGGATGAATATGACCTCGTCACTCACATTCGGGCTGACAGCCTGGAAAGTTTTGCCGAATTGGTGGTCGATTGGATGCAAAAGCAGGAAGTTCTTTGCCAACCTGATTCCAGTAAAATTCCGTCTCGGCATCACTCTCAATGGGTAGATGGCTTTGTTCCGGGTAAGGAAGAGCATTGGTTGGTGCCCGATTCCTTCTTGATCCCGGAGAGACGGCTGCTTCCTGTTGAATCTGGTGAAACTGTTAACGCACCATCCAACAGCTTTTTCTAATCTTAGGTTCTGAATGTAAGCAATAAGAATGGGGAGATATTAATAATAAGGAGGGGCTATTCACGTTAAATAAAAATTGTTACCTGAAAGAAAAAATTTTGCTGGTTAATTGTGAAAAAGTATACAAAATAAATAATAGGAGTAAAAATGGATTCAAGGAAAAAAATTGGACTTAACCTTTCGATTATTTTAGTCTTTGTGTTGTCTTTACTGTCCCCATTAGGTGCTAACACTTTCACGTTGGCTGAATCGACAACACTGGTATCGGCAAATTTTAATAGTGGGACAGATGGTTTTAGTTATTTAGATGATGCCTTCCGCGGCACGAACCAGCCAACTTACGCCAGCGGAAACCGCATCACTTCCGGAGGTTATTCCGCAGGCGCATTGCGCGTTTACCTCGGTAACGGCGATAATAACACCATCAATGGCATGTCTGGCGGCTGGCAGGTTACTTTCAACCTGCCGTCCCCTGAGACGGTGAGTGTCTCTTTCCGTTATAGACTGACCATTGATGCTAACTATGAAAGTGACGAACACGGTCAGGCTTTATTCAGCCTGGACGGCAGTTTGCAGGGAGCCGGACCCAGCAGCTCGCTGGTGCAGATATCCGGCAACGGAAACGGTGGATCTGATGACACCTCTGGGTGGCAGCTGTATGAAGGACAATTTTCCCTGGGATCGGGGAACCATACCATGATCCTGGGCGGATACAACAACAAGAAGACTTACAACGATGAGTGGACAGAAATCCTTGTGGACGACGTCCTCGTGCTAGGCGGTAATGTGCCGCCCACAGCAGATGCCGGTCCGGACCAATCCGTCACCGATAGTGATGGGAATGGTTCCGAAACAGTGACCCTGGATGGTACCGCTTCCTACGACATGGATGGCATGATCACCTCCTACCATTGGTCTGAAGGTGGAATGCCCCTGGCTTCTGGGGTGAACCCGGATGTCTCCCTGGGCGCTGGCACCCACTCGATCTTGCTCACGGTAACGGACGATGAGGGAGAGACAGGTGAAGACACGGTTTCGGTGACGGTTAAAGACCCTTCGGCAGCACAGGAAATTGTAGATAGATTGGATTACGCCAACTTCAAATCAGTGATTAAGTCACTGAATGACTTCGGTGATCGCTGCCAGATGTCTGGGTGTTCACTCACCAGTTACAACAACGCCCAGAACTGGCTGGAAGGGCAGCTGGCTGCAATGGGCTACACGGTTGAGCGCCATTACTACACCTACAACAGCTCTCAGCGCGCCAGCACTTACGTGACCAAGGTGGGAACGGTTCGACCAGACCAGATGTACATCGTCGCCTGCCACCTGGATGGGCGTGGCGGTGGCGGTGCTGCGGACGATAATGCTTCAGGTTGTTCCCTGCTCTTCGAAGGTGCCCGGGTATTCGCCCAGCCCGATGTCGAGACGGACATTTCCATACGCTTCATCTGGTGGGGCAACGAAGAGTTCTGGTCTCAACGGCAGCACGTCTTACCGGGATGACCGCTACTCCCTGCAGGGATCGAAAACCCACCAGGCTCAGGACTGTATCCCGAACCCACCTGGTTGGGCAACATCACCCACGACATGCTGCTGTATGATCACGGCGTTCCTGCAGGATCAACGCAGATACCCGGCGCCGACCTGGATGTGGAATACCGCGCCGGCACGACCTACGCCACCCAATCCCGCCTGCTGGCGGAAACGCTGGTGAATAATTACGGCGAGTATTACGATGAATATCCAGCAGAATTGAACGATTACAGCACCAATACGGATGACACGCCTTTCCACAACTACTGCCCCTCGATCAGCGTGCGTGAAAACCGGCGCACGAATGAGATAGCAGGTGTGCACCCTTATTACCACACGTCTCAGGATGTCTACGGGAACTATTCTGAAGCGGATTTCCAGATGGGATTCACCGCGGTCAAAATGACCCTGGGAACGGTGGCAGAACTTGCCGGCGTGCGCATACTATCATCCAACACCCCGCCTGTTGCTGATCCGCAGTCTGTGAATACAGCTGAAGATACGGCTCTGGCTCTGACCCTCACCGGTTCCGACGCGGACAGCGATCCTCTGACCTTTTCGGTCGTGGATGTGCCAGACCATGGTTCCTTGAGCGGTACTGCACCGAACCTGACCTACACTCCCGGCACAGACTACAATGGAAGTGATTCGTTCAGCTTCGTGGCGAATGATGGCAGGGATAATTCAGCTCCAGCTGTGGTGGGCGTCACCATTACACCCGTGAACGATGCGCCGGTGGCAAATCCCCAATCGGTCGTGGTGAGTGAGGATGCCTCACTGCACATAACTCTATCTGGCTCCGATGTGGATGGCGATCCCCTGACTTATATCCTGGTTGGCTCAACCGCCAACGGCATACTCAACGGGACGGCACCTGATTTAAGTTATGCGCCTAATCCTGATTACAACGGTCCGGACGCTTTCAGCTTCAAAGTAAGTGATGGCATCCAGGAATCGGGCATTGTTAACGTAATTATCACTGTGAACCCGGTCAATGACCTGCCTGCGGCAGTTGCTCAGAATATCGTCACCGGCGAGGACACACCGCTTGCAATCACCCTCACGGGTTCTGACATCGATAATGACCCCCTCACTTTCAGCGTCGTCAGCCAACCGCTGGACGGCAGCTTGAGCGGCACACTGCCCGACCTGATCTACACCCCCGACTTGAACTTCAATGGTGTGGACTCGTTCACCTTCACCGCCAATGATGGCAGCGTCACGTCAGCTGCTGCCGCGATAAACATCACCGTCAACCCGGTCAATGACACGCCTGTCGCCGACAGCCAATCTGTCTCGACCTCGCAGGACACCCCCGCTGCGATCACCCTCACAGGTTCAGATGTTGACGGGGATGGGTTGACCTATGTCGTACAGGCAGCTCCGCTGCATGGCAGCCTGAACGGGCAAGCGCCGGACCTTGTTTACACGCCTGATCCTGGTTACCAGGGTGATGATTCGTTCTCCTTTGTTTCGAATGACGGGCAAGTGGATTCACCCGCAGCCGTGGTCGACATTGCCGTGACCCGTGTTAACCATGCTCCCACCGCTGATGCTCAGATCTGTGGTCACGGATGAAGATGTGGCAGTTGCGATCACGCTGACCGGTGCCGACCCGGATGCTGACCCGATCAACTTCATCCTAGTCTCCCAAAGTACCAATGGTGTTCTCAGCGGCACACTTCCGGACCTTCTATACACGCCCGACCCGGATTCAAATGGAACCGACTTCTTCACCTTCAAGACCAATGACGGGCTTGACGATTTACCCATCGCCACGGTGACCATAAACGTCACGGCTGTGAACGATACCCCTGTCGCTAATGCCCAGTCGGTCAACCTGGCGGAGGACGCTTCCGTTGCAGTCTCGCTGACCGGTTCGGACGTCGATGGAGATGATCTCAGCTACACAGTCACCAACCAGCCGTTGAATGGTGTTCTCACCGGCACGGCTCCGGACCTGGTCTACACGCCTGCCGATGACTACAACGGTGGGGATTCCTTCACCTTCGTGGTCAACGATGGGTCCGTCGACTCACCAGCTGCAGTGGTGAATATCGCGATCAACCCGGTCAACGATGCCCCGACTGCCGCTAACCTTGTCCTGGTTTTGGACGAGGACGGCTCAGCCGCGGTGACGCTCAGCGGAGCGGACATCGATGGCGATGCACTGTCATATTCCATCGTGGCAGCCCCTGTGCACGGAACGCTGACCGGTACCGCACCGGACCTGACTTACACACCGGCAGCAAACTTCAACGGCTCGGATTCGTTCACTTACGTGAGCAGTGATGGTCAGGTGGACTCACCAACCGCCCTTGTTTCTATCACGGTGAACCCGGTCAATGATGCCCCGGTCGCAGACTCGCAGCAGGTTTCCACCTTGCAAGATACTGCGCTTGGGATCACGCTCTCGGCATCGGATGTGGATGGCGACATCCCAGAGTACACAATCATATCTCCTCCGGCGAACGGGTCGTTGAACGGGAATGCCCCAGACCTGGTCTACATGCCGGATCTGGGTTACAGCGGCGCCGACTTATTCAGCTTCATCGCCAGTGATGGAACGCTTGATTCCATCCCGGTGTTGGTTGATATCACCGTCACTCCTGCCGGACCGAGTGTTGTCTTCGAAGATGATTTCGAGACGAACAAGGGTTGGATAACCAATCCGGTTGGAAGTGACACCGCCACCACGGGGATGTGGGAGCGAGCCAATCCTGAGGCGATAGTCTACAACGGTGACAAACAGTTGGGTAGCACCGTCAGCGGAAGTAATGACCTGGTCACGGGCGCGTTGGCTGGCAGCAGCGCTGGTAGCTACGATATAGATGGTGGCACAACCAGCATCCGTTCACCATCCTTCACGCTGCCAACGGGGCAGGACCTGGTCCTGTCGTTCTACTACTACCTATCGCACGCCAGCAATTCGTCTTCTGCCGATTTCCTTGCAGGTGTCGGTGGTGGGCAGCACCACGAGTGTCGTATTCGAAGAGTACGGGGCGAACAATGATGATGATGCGGTCTGGGAATATGCCAGCGCCAGCCTGAACGCTTTCGCCGGTCAGACGGTCTACCTGCTGATACAGGCAGCCGATGCTTCGGGCGGCAGCCTGGTGGAGGCGGGGGTGGACGATGTACTTGTCATGACTCAGCCTCCATTACCACCTGCGGAAATCCTGTTCGTTGCCTCCTTCAACAATGGATCTGATGGTTTCAGTTACCAGGACGATGCATTCCACGGTACCAACCAGCCAGGATATGCCTCCGGTTCGTATGAGGCTTCTGGAGGGGTCAATGGTGGTGGTTTACGTGTTTACCTGGGTGGATTGAACGACAACGTGATTAACAATATGTCTGGCGGTTGGAACAGGACTTTTACCTTGAGTAATCCGAAGGAAGTAATCGTCTCGTTCTACTGCCAGCTCAACCAGGCTTCAGAATACGAATCCGATGAGTACTCCCAGGCGTTGTTCAGCATCGATGGCGTCCTCTACGGTCTGGAAGATCATGATTACCTGGCACAGTTCAGCCGGGGATGGCAACGGGGGCAGCGAGCAGACAACCGGCTGGCAACTGGTCGAAATCAGCCTGGGCACACTCTCCGCTGGGAACCACACCATGGTGATCGGCGGTTTCAATAATAAAAAGACTTATAACAACGAGTGGACGGAGGTGCTTATCGATGATGTATCGGTGAGTGTACGTTAAAAAATAAACCTTGCAGGAGGAACTTGAAAAAGCTCCACCTATGGGGCAGCCCAACGGGTTCCCCTGCAAGGGGTACGACCGGGTTTACTTAAAATCCGTATTCTTTCAAAAAAACAGGGAGATTGCTGGCATGTACAAGGCTTCCAGCATAAAAAAGCAGGAAAAATTGTCCGCCTACAAAAAATTGTTAACCATCGTCATGATGGTTGCTTTGATCGTAGGTTTATTCCCGGTCCTGCAAGCCAGGGCGGCGGGTGAAATACTGATATCAGCCGATTTTAATAGTAGTACAAATAATTTTATCTACCTGGACGATGCGTTCGGCACCAGCCAGCCTTCCTACGCCAGCGGGACACGCACGACCAGCGGTGGGTATGGCGGTGGCGGAGGTCTGCAGGTCAGCCTGGGAGGTGTGGATGCCAACATCATTAACGGCATGTCCGGTGGTTGGAGCTACAACCTCAACCTGGCTTCTACTCAGAGTGGAGTAACCCTCTCTTTTCGGTATCGATTAACCCAAACTGCCA